>NZ_VLLI01000032.1 GCF_007830615.1 Mucilaginibacter frigoritolerans | reverse complement strand
TGAGCCATTCCAGGTTAAACCTGAAGCGGTATTGCTGCCATAAAGAATTTGGCCGCCAGAGCTATTGTAAATATTACAGCCTACACTTAATGTATATCCGTTTAAGTTGATGGATGCGCCGCTTGCCAGGGTTAATCCGTAAATACTTGCATTTGCTGTTAAAACTGGATATTTACTTAAACCCGAAGGTATTTTTAAAGTTGCCGTACCTGTAAAAACTGGCAACTGGTTAGTCGTTCCAGCAGTTGTATTATTCCAATTTCCTGCAACAGTTGGATCTGTACTGGTCGCACCCGTCCAGGTATAAGTTAATGCACCATTTACACCACCCGCATTGGAAGTGTTAACTGCAGTTGATCCAACAAATGTAAAAGATACCGGGTTGTTCTGATCAACATATTCTGCCTTTATCCAATCGCTTGTTTTTGCAACGTTAGATACACGGGCCTCATCAATAATACCATCAAAATAATATTGATTTCCACCTTCTCCTACACCTATATAATAAGGAGTGAGTTGAGTTGGATTCTGGGTAGTGTTTACAATTGAATATTGTACCCCATCAACATATGTACTCAAAGATGAACCATTATAAACGCCCTGAAGATGATGCCAGGACGAAGCAGCAATTGCAGGCGCTGTTGGGGTTGCTCCCCTGGTAAGCGCTGTTCCACCTTCACTTTCAGGAAGATTATTATTATATACACCCAACTTAAAAGCACCGGAAGCAAGACCGTTACTATTTTCGTTAGTCATTACTTTTTGATCTCGTGAGGCAACAGTTAAATTAACCCATGCCGAAATGGTAAAGTTCCCGGTAATGCTTATCCCATTTGATTGGATGCTTGTAGAAGATCCGTTAAAAGAATAAGCGTTGGTAACTTTTCCGGCAACAAGATTACTTGCTGTCATTCCGTTAATGGTACCTGTATTTCCATTGGCAGTGCCATCCTGCGTAGTACCTGTATAGGTTGTTTCGCCAAAATGATAAACAGCCTGGTAGTC
>NZ_VLLI01000031.1 GCF_007830615.1 Mucilaginibacter frigoritolerans | reverse complement strand
ATGGCGCCTACGGTAACACACAATACAGCGTTTTACCAAAAAACATGGGCCAGCGACTACCAGGCTGTTTATCATTTTGGCGAAACAACCTATACGGGTACTACACAGGATGCTACTGCCAATGGAAATACAGGTACTACTCACGGAATGACGGCAAGTAATCTCGTTTCCGGAAAAGTTACCAACGCTTATTCTTTTAACGGATCTTCTACAAATATCACATCAAACGGAATAAGTATTACCGGGAATTTTACCATTTCGGCATGGGTTAATTTAACTGTTGCCTCACGTGACCAAAAAGTACTGAATAATGAAGATATCAATGATCAGGCTTCCGGTGGTGTTAAATTGTGCGTATTTGTTAATAATATCCCTGAAACTGAAGGTGGAAATGCGACTACCAGGCGAGCAACCCCAACGGCGCCTGCAATAACTGCGTCGTCCTGGCATTATCTTCAGGGCGTTTATAATGGTTCATCTTTGAGTACATATGTTGATGGGGTACAATATTCAATTATAAACACTACCCAGAATCCAACTCAACTCACTCCTTTTTATATAGGTGTAGGTGAAGGTGGAAATAAATATTATTTTGATGGTATTATTGATGAGGCCCGTGTATCCAGTGTCGCAAAAACAAGTGATTGGATAAAGGCGGAATACGTTAACCAAAATAACGCTGTATCATTTACCTACGTTGGATCAACTACAGTTAATACTACCAATGAGGCCGGTATAAATGGTGGGCTAACTTATACATGGACAGGTGCAACCAGTACAGATCCAACTGTTGCAACCAATTGGAACAATACTACTTTAGGAACCTCGAATCAATTGCCGGCCTTTACCGGAACCGCAACTTTAAAAATACCTTCCGGGTTAAGCCAATATCCGGTTTTAACAGCAGATGCAAGTATTTACGGATTAACCCTGGCAAGCGGTGCATCCATTAATTTAAACGGACATACATTAAGTGTAGGCTGTAATATTTACAATAGCTCTGGCGGCCAAATTCTTTATGGCAGCAATACCGCTTCAGGTTTAACCTGGAATGGCTCA
>NZ_VLLI01000030.1 GCF_007830615.1 Mucilaginibacter frigoritolerans | reverse complement strand
CGTGGCTGTTGCACAACGAAGCGTTTAGGAATTACAATTCCAGTCTGACGATTTATGTTAACCTTAGATTCATTAAAGTGAGAAAACAAATCGTGGCGATAACAGACTTAATAACGCATCCCAAAAGCATTTTCCGCCGTATTTTATTAGTTTCTTGAGATTATATGCGATCCCAGCCATTATCATACATTTATTGGCCAGTTTTATCCCAATGGTGTTGACTTTCCGCATGCCCAGGTATTCAATAAGGTTTCCAATGATGGGTTCCACGGTGCTTTTTCTTATAATCATCATCTGTTTGCCATATGCTTCATTCATCCGCTTGTGCATTTCATCGAACAATGGCTTCTTTACAGAATCCACTAGATTTTTATAGTCCGATTTGCCAAGGCATTTTGTGCGGATAGGACAGTTTTTGCAATCAGACCGTTTGCTCATATAGTTCTTTTGAGTACCGTGATGTTCCCGATAACCGGCAAACTTTAAAGCATTACCTTGGGGGCATAAGTAACGGTCGTTCTCTCTTTCATAAGTAAAGCCCTCGCGTTCGGGTTTATAGGTACCCGTATTGGGGATATAGCCAGTAATTCCTCTTGAAATAAGGCTTTCCAATGCTGATGAACTGCTGTAATTGGCATCGGCGATGACTTCTTCAACCACTAAGCCATGTTCTTTTAGGTTGTTATCAATCTTTTCAAGTACAGCATCAAGGTACTGGCAATCTTTCTTATCTGCGTGGAAAGCACCTATACTGGTAATAATATAACTTGAGGTATCAACGCTAAGCTGGCTGAGGTAATTCAGCTTGGTTATCTTACCGGGTTTTACCGACATCCTTGAATCTGGGTCAGTAGTACTGGCGCGGTTGGTATTGCTCCGTTTTTGAGGTTTAGTACCCTCTGGCTTATTGGCATCATCTTTAGGTTCATCTTCCTTTAATTGGCTGGTGAAAACCTCGGCATCATCTAAAATATCCTTAACACTGTCCATTGCTGCATTGGCCTTTACGTAAACGCTGTCTATCGCCTGCCTTTTACCGGTTAACATTCCCTTGTCGATACATTGCTTCAATACCTGCTTAAATAGCAGGTTAAAAACATCCTCATCATAAAGCTGACGCGTACGGCTAAGTGTAGAGTGCCATGGCAATTCTTCATCAATATTATAGCCAATAAAGTAAAGGATATCAAGGCGCATAGAAGCCATATGAACAATCCGCCTGTCGCTCGGCTGGTTTTCTAAATAGCCAACCAGTAATAACTTGAAAAATACAATCGGGTCGATGCTCTTTTGCCCATCCTTACCATAATACTTAGCTGTAGCTGTGTATAAAAACTGAAGGTCTAATACCTCTTTTAACTTTCTGTAAATATTGTCCGATGGGACACGGTCAGACAACTGGAAATTGGTAAAGAGCTTTTCTTGATATTGTTTCTTGCCTTGCATGTTATTAAGATACTAAAAATCAATATCTTAACATAATATTGTCAAAAAATATTCGCTTCGTTGTGCAACAGCCAC
>NZ_VLLI01000029.1 GCF_007830615.1 Mucilaginibacter frigoritolerans | reverse complement strand
TTTGTTGGATACTGCTCCAGAAAGGAGGTATTCCAGCCACACCTTCCGGTACGGCTACCTTGTTACGACTTAGCCCCAGTTACCGACTTTACCCTAGGACGCTCCTTGCGGTTACGCACTTCAGGCACTTCCAGCTTCCATGGCTTGACGGGCGGTGTGTACAAGGCCCGGGAACGTATTCACCGCAGCATTGCTGATCTGCGATTACTAGCGAATCCAACTTCACGGGGTCGAGTTGCAGACCCCGATCCGAACTGTGAACAGCTTTTTGAGATTGGCATCCTGTTACCAGGTAGCTGCCCTCTGTACTGCCCATTGTAGCACGTGTGTAGCCCCGGACGTAAGGGCCATGATGACTTGACGTCGTCCCCTCCTTCCTCTCTATTTGCATAGGCAGTCTGTTTAGAGTCCCCACCTTAACGTGCTGGCAACTAAACATAGGGGTTGCGCTCGTTGCGGGACTTAACCCAACACCTCACGGCACGAGCTGACGACAGCCATGCAGCACCTAGTTTCGTGTCCCGAAGGACTGATACGTCTCTGTATCATTCACTAACTTTCAAGCCCGGGTAAGGTTCCTCGCGTATCATCGAATTAAACCACATGCTCCTCCGCTTGTGCGGGCCCCCGTCAATTCCTTTGAGTTTCACCCTTGCGGGCGTACTCCCCAGGTGGAATACTTAACGCTTTCGCTTTGACGCTGACTGTATATCGCCAACATCGAGTATTCATCGTTTAGGGCGTGGACTACCAGGGTATCTAATCCTGTTTGATCCCCACGCTTTCGTGCCTCAGCGTCAATCATACTTTAGTAAGCTGCCTTCGCAATTGGTGTTCTGTGACATATCTATGCATTTCACCGCTACTTGTCACATTCCGCCTACCTCAAGTACATTCAAGCCCATCAGTATCAAAGGCACTGCGATAGTTAAGCTACCGTCTTTCACCCCTGACTTAATAGGCCGCCTACGCACCCTTTAAACCCAATAAATCCGGATAACGCTTGGATCCTCCGTATTACCGCGGCTGCTGGCACGGAGTTAGCCGATCCTTATTCTCAGAGTACATTCAGCTACCAATTCATTGGTAGGTTTATTCCCCTGCAAAAGCAGTTTACAACCCATAGGGCCGTCTTCCTGCACGCGGCATGGCTGGTTCAGGCTTCCGCCCATTGACCAATATTCCTTACTGCTGCCTCCCGTAGGAGTCTGGTCCGTGTCTCAGTACCAGTGTGGGGGGTCATCCTCTCAGATCCCCTAAACATCGTAGCCTTGGTAAGCCGTTACCTTACCAACTAGCTAATGTTCCGCATGCCCATCCATATCCTATAAATATTTGATCATTATACAATGCTGTACTGTGATTTTATGCGGGCTTAATCTCTCTTTCGAGAGGCTATCCCCCTGATATGGGTAGGTTACATACGTGTTACGCACCCGTGCGCCACTCTCATGAAAAGCAAGCTCTTCAATCCCGTCCGACTTGCATGTATTAGGCCTGCCGCTAGCGTTCATCCTGAGCCAGGATCAAACTCTCCATTGTAAAATGTTTTTGTTTGTTCACTGACCCTATTATTAATAATAGAATCTGTATTTTATATCTTTTTACAGTATCC
>NZ_VLLI01000028.1 GCF_007830615.1 Mucilaginibacter frigoritolerans | reverse complement strand
CCAGATTGGGGGAATGATAATATCCGGGAGATTATATTGGGTGGCTATAGCATTAGCCCGGCACTCCCCACCGGGTTGGTATTTGACCGGATTTCCGGCAGTATCAGCGGAACACCCACTGTGGTTTCAGCCTCGACAAACTATTCGGTTATTGCAAGAAATCTTTCCGGAGCACCTACAACACCTTTATATTTGGCAGTAAACCCTCCTGCCGGTTTTAATCCCAGCCAAAACCTGAACTATATTATAACCTTTACGCCAAGGGTACCGGCTATCACTAACAATGCCGCTTTAAACACGGCAAGCGGTGACATGAACCAGGTAGAGATCGGTATTCAGTATTTTGACGGGCTGGGTAGGCCCATGCAAAATGTACAAGTAAAAGGCTCTCCAACGGCCAGAGATATCGTACAACCAATTGCCTATGACGAGTTTAGCAGAGAGGTAAACAAATACCTGCACTACAGTGCAGCCACGGTTGGAGATGGAAGTTATAAAGCGACAGCTTTAACTGATCAGCCTGCTTTTTATACTAACCCCACATCTGCAAGTTGGAGTGCACCGGGTGTGGTACAGATGCCGGGTCAGGATGCACAGGCAACAACGGTTTATGAGCCCTCGCCGTTAAACCGGGTAGTTGAACAGGGAGCGCCAGGTGCCGATTGGCAACCTGTAGCAGGTAGTACAACCGGGCGCACCGTAAAAATAGTTTATACAAACAATAATACCACCCCACTTACAGATACCACAAATAGCTATTATGTAGCCCTTTATAGGGTTACCGTTAACAGTGATGGTAGCCGAACGCTAACGCAGGGCAGCGGTGCAGCGGCTTATTATGCCGCAGGGCAACTGTATGTAACCGTGAGTTATGATGAAAATTGGACAAGCGGGAGAGGCGGCTCCACAGAAGAATATAAAGACAAAGAAGGGCGTATAGTACTGAAACGCACTTATAATTATATAGCAGGTACATCACCTATATTTCAGGTATTGTCTACCTATTACGTTTATGATGACCTCGGTAATCTGGCTTTCGTGCTGCCTCCCTTATCGGGAGCAGACGCTGGACTGCCTTCACAGGCAACCCTGAACAACCTATGCTACCAGTACGGCTATGATGGCCGTAACAGGCAGATGACCAAAAAGCTGCCAGGCAAAGGAGTGGAAGAAATGGTTTATAACCAGTTGGATCAGCTGCTCTATCAACGTGATGCGAATGAACGCAATGCCGGGCAGTGGGAATTTACCAAGCACGATGCACTGGGGAGGGTGATTATTACGGGGATAACAAAAGACACGAGTTCAAGGGCTCCGCTGCAAAGTTATGTAACCAATATGATAACCTTGACTGATACTGTTGGCCAATGGGAAGTGCCCACTACCGTAAATGGAATACAGGGCTATACGGATACAGCATTCCCCTGGGGTAACAATCAAATATTGCTGAAGGTAAATTATTATGATAATTATACCTTTCAGGGGCAACCAGCAACAGCAGTTGCACCAACTGTGTATAGTAACATGACAAAGGGTTTGCTCACAGCATCAAAAATGGCGGTACTGAATACGATAAATAATACCACCCTTGATATGCTATGGGATGTGCAATATTATGACGACCTGGGCAGGGCAACGCAAACTTATGCACAACATTATTTGGGTGGAGTACTAAGCCCAAATAACTATGACGTTATTACCAACGCTTACGATTATCCTGATTTTGTTCATGAATTAAGCAGTACCACCAGGCAGAATTATGGTAAAAATACCAACAATACAGCCTCCACACTTAATGCAACTATTGTTAATAATTACAAATATGATCAGGTAGAACGTAAAACGCAAACGTGGGAATCCATTACA
>NZ_VLLI01000027.1 GCF_007830615.1 Mucilaginibacter frigoritolerans | reverse complement strand
CAGGAGGATGAGTATTATGCATTTGGATTGCGAAATCCGGTATATAGTTTGTCGAACAATAACCGTTATCTTTACAATGGAAAGGAGGTACAGACGGATCTTGCTAATCAATACGATTATGGCGCGCGCTTTTACGATCCGGTAATAGCCAGGTGGACTACACCAGATCCACTTGCGGAATTGGGTAGAAGATGGTCACCCTACAGTTACGTCATGAATAATCCGATCAGGAATATTGATCCTGATGGTATGTGGACAGCGATAGCTGGTGGTGTTACGACAAGTGATCCCGCTGAAATAGCCGCATTTTTTGGTCAGAATGATGGAGGTAAGAAAGAAGATGATAAAAAGAAAGACCATCAAGGCGACCATCCAGTCCCAGATGAATTTAAGCAAAAGGGATTACCTGGATTTCCCGGTTCTCAAAGACTGAAAAAGAAGAAAGGCGCGAGAGAAACTTGGGATTTAGGTGGTACAATTCCACTACCGGAACTTAAAAAACCCGAAAAAGACAGAAAAAAAATACCTAAAGGTTGGACGGGTGAATGGGATCGGCAGCACGGAGAGGTGGAGGTTTACGATAAACAAGGTAACCATCAAGGTGCTTGGGATCCCGAATCAGGAGAAGAAAATGAAGGTAAGCAAAGGGACGATAGAAAACCAACCTATAATAAGTTTAGCTCAGAAGAACCAGATGCGCAAACAATGCCAGTTGCAGGGCCACCAGCAGGTGGGGTAAGTCCTGGACTTGTACAAAAAATACAAACAGCTACGGGGCTTACTGGTGCTGCATTATGGCTTTACATTATTTTTTCTGAAGGATCAAGGTTGTATCCGCCAAGAAACCTCGTTCCTATACCTTAGAGGTCTGTTATATAGGTGTTTATATATTAGGAAGAATGCATAATGAAAGCAAATAAGAACTATTATTACAAAGTTTATTTAGAGGTGGCTTTGAAAACATCAGAATATGTTTTCGGATACATTAATATCTCTCATATTCCTTATAGTAAATTAGAAGAATTATTTAGAGATCAAGTAACATACGAAAAAGCTTTGTTTGACGATACTATGTCCTATTTTATTGAAGATGAGTTGTATAATAAACATAAGGAATACTTGGACAGTGAGATTCCTTTTAAGTTTGATTTCAACCTATTTGAATATAGTGTTGGATTGAGTAGTGTTGAAGTGCAGAAATATAAGAAGGATTATTACGAGGAGTTGCCACCGATACTTACTTAACAGGATTTTTATATAACCAAGCTTGGTAACGCTGAGCTTGGTTATTGTAGTAACAACGAACTATGAAAAACCTAATCTTACTAATATTATTAAGCCTGTCTTTAACAGCCGGAGCGCAAACATCGAAACAAGACAGTGCCCACCGCGCGTATCATTTGATGCGTAAAAAAGACCCTAAGCAGAATAATCCTTACGCATTTGCTGACAGTGGAAAGGCTAAAAAACCAGTAGGGAAACCCAAGAAAAAAACAAGATACTGTAAATGACGAAGCCCCGATAAGGAGCTTTGTTGTTAATGAGCGTAAGCTTTACGGGCTTTAGCATCCCTAAGCAGTCCATCAAGGGCATATAGAATACCTTCTCTGTCAGTAGCTGACAACTCGTTTAGGTCATTGAGACGCTTAAGCATCGCCGGGTCTTACATAATAAAATAATGGGAAAAGCAGCAAATGCTCTTTCCCATTATTTTATTATTAAATTATCTGCCGGTAGGATATCACATCCTGTGATTCCATTCCTAATTATTGCATCCTTTAATTCCTGACTCATATAAAAATTAATATCAAATCGATTTATTTGAAAAAAATCTAAATCTTTATTGAACTTTTCATTGAGGTGAATTTTTTTTGCATTTATCGAACGATAAGGGAGTTTTTTTATAAAAGAGTTATCTTGTAGTTGTTTGGCCTTATTGATGTAATCTTGTTTAGACATTAAGGTGATAGGCTTAGGCTCAGAATTAGAAAACCCAGAGGTAATAAAAGCAGATTTAGGATAATCAACAAAATCGGTATAATCCGAAATGATATGCATAAACCAGTAATCATTAATCTGAACTTGCTTGTGTATTACTTTAGCCTGATAAAAGCGGTGCGGCGGAAATACAAACTGCTCAAATAGCATTTTTAATTTTTTGTTTATCATAAAGCCGGTTACAGAAGTAGCAAAGCTCAAGAGGTCAGTAGTCTTTGCCTTCCCATGGAGGAGTAAGCTATCCATATTAGGGATGAAATCAGGAAATGCACCCCCTTTTGCAATAAGGTAATATGAATAAAAGGAATCCGGTTTGTCATCGTCATATCCAGACCTCCACCTTTGGATTTGCGGGTATACTGGTCCAGTTTCTTCTGTGGCACAAGATTCTTTAAAAATATAGTATTGCATTTTGAAGGGCTTATAATGATTGAGTAGTATTTAGTAGTTTGGCCATAAAATAAGTTATCTTAGAAAACTTACGCAAAAATAAACCTTGTTTTGCTTATATCCGAATTTATAAATCAAGAATGGCGGAATAGATTAAATCATTCACACTGGTCGCGACTTTTGTAGCTTTATTAAAGCTATTGACATCTTTAACTGGTCGAGGTTTATAATCTAATCCTAAGCTTATAGCTTAATATGAGAACAAAGCTCAGCCTGGTGCTAGATTCTGTTTAATTATTGAAATTGGCTTTCTTAGCCTTGTAATCCCTTAACAAGGCATCTATAACCATATAAACCTGCTTCTGCTCTTCTTCAGATAAAGAGCTGATTTCATTTATACGGGTCAATATAACAGTGTCTAACTCTGTATCAGTTAGTTCAACTAGGTAATCTAACGATATATCTAAGGCTTTAGCAATACGTGCCGCCACTTCAATAGAGGGTATAGCTTCACCTCGTTCATATCTCCCCAACGCATTAGCATGCAAACCAATTCTCAAAGCGAGTTCACCCAACAATACAGCCTCCACACTTAATGCAACTATTGTTAATAATTACAAATATGATCAGGTAGAACGTAAAACGCAAACGTGGGAATCCATTACA
>NZ_VLLI01000026.1 GCF_007830615.1 Mucilaginibacter frigoritolerans | reverse complement strand
GTCAACGGTTCGAATCCGTTATTCTCCACGCACCCTCCGTTTCCTGAAAGGGATAGGATATAGAGTAAATGATGCAGAAATGCATATGGGGTAAAGTTCTTTGACATATTGGAAGAAGTAAATAAAAAGAGAAGACAACAGTATAGAGGACTGTTACGGCTTCAAAGGTTTACGAAATCAGGATTAAAGCGGTAGGAATACTGATGAATGAATGATAGAATGAACTGATGAACATAACAAGAATCAAAAAGCATACCATGCCGAGCAAAAGGCGGCATGCGTAGAAGAAAGTAAGAAAGGGTACACGGGGGATGCCTTGGCTCTCAGAGGCGATGAAGGACGTGATAAGCTGCGATAAGCTACGGGGATTAGCAAATATAAATTGATCCGTAGATTTCCGAATGGGGAAACCTAACTATTTGAAGAATAGTTGCATAAATGCGCAAACCTGCTGAACTGAAACATCTAAGTAAGCAGAGGAAGAGAAAACAACAGTGATTTCCTGAGTAGTGGCGAGCGAAAGGGAAGAAGCCCAAACCGTTTATGTTACGGCATAAGCGGGGTTATAGGACCACAACATGAACATTAAACAGAAGCGGAACGGTATGGGAAAGCCGGCCATAGAGCATGATAGCTGCGTACGCGTAATGGATAATGGGATAGTGGTATCCTGAGTACCGCGAGGTCGGAGACGCCTTGTGGGAATTTGCCGGCACCATCCGGTAAGGCTAAATACTCCTGAGAGACCGATAGTGAACCAGTACCGTGAGGGAAAGGTGAAAAGAACCCCGAACAGGGGAGTGAAATAGAACCTGAAACCGTGTACTTACAAGCGGTCGGAGCGGTTAACACCGTGACGGCGTGCCTTTTGCATAATGAGCCTACGAGTTACTCTTCCCTGGCAAGGTTAAGTGTTTAAGACACGGATCCGAAGCGAAAGCGAGTCTGAATAGGGCGTATAGTCAGGGGAGGTAGACGCGAAACCTTGTGATCTACCCATGGACAGGTTGAAGGTGCCGTAACAGGTACTGGAGGACCGAACCGATAAACGTTGAAAAGTTTCCGGATGATCTGTGGGTAGGGGTGAAAGGCTAATCAAACTGGGAAATAGCTCGTACTCCCCGAAATGTTTTTAGGAACAGCCTGGCGGTTGAGTTAAAAAGAGGTAGAGCTACTAATTGGGTGCGGGGGAGTCAAATCCTACCAAATCCAGATAAACTCCGAATGCTTTTTAATATACGCTGGAGTGAGGCTCTGGGTGCTAAGGTCCAGGGCCGAGAGGGAAAGAACCCAGACCATCAGCTAAGGTCCCCAAATTACCGCTAAGTTGAACTAACGAGGTCCGATTGCACAGACAGCTAGGATGTTGGCTTGGAAGCAGCCATTCATTTAAAGAGTGCGTAACAGCTCACTAGTCGAGCGATCGGGCATGGATAATAAACGGGCATCAAGTGGTATACCGAAGCTATGGATTTGCAGCAATGCAACTGGTAGGGGAGCATTCTACTGTCGGCGAAGCAGATACGTAAGTTACTGTGGAGATTGTAGAAAAGCAAATGTAGGCATAAGTAACGATAAGGCGGGAGAGAAACCTGCCCACCGAAAGACTAAGGTTTCCTGATCAACGCTAATCGGATCAGGGTTAGTCGGGGCCTAAGGTGAAGCCGAAGGGCGTAGCCGATGGACAACTGGTTAATATTCCAGTACTATTTATAACTGCGATGCGGTGACGGAGTAGTGAAACTGACGCGAACTGACGGAATAGTTCGTTAAATGCCGTAGGTATAGGGACTGTAGTAAAGTACGCAGACCCTGCTGAAAGCAGATAGTACGCAGAACCTTCGGGGGATGTGATAGTTCAGGTAATCAGACTTCCAAGAAAACCCGCTAAGCTTCAGGTTATGAATACCCGTACCGTAAACCGACACAGGTAGTCGAGGAGAGAATCCTAAGGTGCTCGAGTGAATCATGGCTAAGGAACTCGGCAAAATGGCCCTGTAACTTCGGGAGAAGGGGCGCTTCAGCAATGAAGCCGCAGTGAAAAGGCCCAGGCGACTGTTTAACAAAAACACATGGCTATGCAAAATCGAAAGATGACGTATATGGCCTGACACCTGCCCGGTGCTGGAAGGTTAAGAGGGGATGTTAGGAGCAATTCGAAGCATTGAATCGAAGCCCCAGTAAACGGCGGCCGTAACTATAACGGTCCTAAGGTAGCGAAATTCCTTGTCGGGTAAGTTCCGACCTGCACGAATGGTGTAACGATCTGGGCGCTGTCTCAGCCATGAGCTCGGTGAAATTGTGGTATCGGTGAAGACGCCGGTTACCCGCAACGGGACGGAAAGACCCCATGCACCTTCACTACAACTTAACATTGAAATCGGCTACAGGATGTGTAGGATAGGTGGGAGACTGTGATCTGGCTTCGCTAGGAGTCAGTTAGTCAACGTTGAAATACCACCCTTTCTGTATCTGGTGTCTAACTCGTCACAGACGAGGACATTGTTTGGCGGGTAGTTTGACTGGGGTGGTCGCCTCCAAAAAGGTAACGGAGGCTTTCAAAGGTAAGCTCAGTACGCTTGGTAACCGTACGCGGAGTGCAATAGCATAAGCTTGCTTGACTGTGAGGCAGACAAGCCGAGCAGGGTCGAAAGACGGATATAGTGATCCGGTGGTTCTGCATGGAAGGGCCATCGCTCAAAGGATAAAAGGTACGCTGGGGATAACAGGCTGATCTCCCCCAAGAGCTCATATCGACGGGGAGGTTTGGCACCTCGATGTCGGCTCGTCACATCCTGGGGCTGGAGAAGGTCCCAAGGGTTGAGCTGTTCGCTCATTAAAGTGGCACGCGAGCTGGGTTCAGAACGTCGCGAGACAGTTCGGTCCCTATCTGTTGTGGGCGCAGGAAGTTTGAGTGGGGCTGACCTTAGTACGAGAGGACCGGGTTGGACGAACCACTGGTGAATCTGTTATGGCGCCAGCTGTATTGCAGAGTAGCTACGTTCGGAATAGATAAGCGCTGAAAGCATCTAAGTGCGAAACTAGCCACGAGATGAGACTTCCATTGAGGGTCGTAGCAGACTACTACGTTGATAGGTTACAGGTATAAAGGTGGTGACATCATAGCCGAGTAATACTAATCGCCCGAAGCTTTCTTCGTGAATGGAAATGGTGAGTAGCAGGTAGCAATACCTTGCTACTCGCAAACACCAAACAAACAGATAATCAAAATGATACTGTTGTCTTTTCAATTACTTACTTCTTTCAATCATTGTCTTAGATAGGAGATAATAGATGTGAGACATGAGATAAAATCTCAATACTCAGATCTTGATACTCAAATCTAATTAAAATATTCAGGTGCCTATATCGGCGGTGTCCACCTCTTCCCATTCCGAACAGAGAAGTTAAGCCCGCCAGAGCCGATGGTACTGCAGTAAAATGTGGGAGAGTAGGTCGGTGCCAAATTTT
>NZ_VLLI01000025.1 GCF_007830615.1 Mucilaginibacter frigoritolerans | reverse complement strand
AGAATTGTTAATAACGTTAGGTAGAGTAATTGTTTTATTTGCTTCATAGATATTTTTAATTCATCATTGAATATTATTAACTCCTATACTATATATATTGATGTTCAAAGTTGTAATAAAACAATGTCGTCCTTATTTTATTGATACACTTAAAAAATTATAACTGAGAAAAAAACTATTCCAAATGCCCCGACTTTTTATCTTTTACAGTAAGAAGCAAATTGCTCAAAATAACCATCTTAAATTCAAGATTATATTAATATTATAATTTTTATAATCTCAGGTTAACTATGCGATAACAACTATTAATCAAAGTAATAAGTTAGGTTTAATCTTGCATTTAAGCTAAATATGTTACTAGGAAGGTATTCATAATTAAAAGTAAAAACAGGAACAACCCGGGCAGAGATTAAATATTTTTTGAATTTAAAATTCGCATAAAATGTATTTGAAAGATCTACCCATTGAGCGCCGAAACGATCTTTCACAGCGTTTGTATAGTCTGCATATGCATTATAATATAAATCATTATCATGTACATATCTCTCGAGTGCTATTCCAAAAGAATTCAAATTTTTGGTATAACTGATATCTAACATTAAACTATTACTACCAGGGCCAATACCGGCCCCTAAATATCTTCCTTCATTAGTGTAACCGTCAGCAGGAGCTTGCGCGTTGTGGACGTACCATGAAGGCTCAGGCCTTAGCAAAAAGGTATCTGGCAATTGTAAGTGCGTTAACTCCAGTTTTACTTGTATGTATTGTTGATTTCCTATGTTAAACAGTCTCGATCCGCCAAATGTATATGCCGAAGAATGTTCAGGCTCCAAAAAAAAGTCGGTAACATTTGCCGCCTGATCATTCCGTGCAAATTCAAAATATATTTCAGCATTATATTTAGGTAAAACCTGACGTATATAAGTAGAATATGCAAAATCCTGTCCGTCACCTCCTGAAAGATCATTTGTAGATGCGCTTGATGGAGAAAATACAGGAAGAATACGTTTCAAGAAGCTTGTTTCATAAAAAGAAGCACTCATATCCCTGTAGTCGTATCCAGAGGCTCCTAAATATAAGCCCTGAATCCATTTAGGCTGCCAGTTAGCTGTAAAGCCAGAAATATAACGACTAATTTCAGGTTTGGGTATATAATATCCAGGGTCATAAACTAATTTGCCTGGGTCATAAGGAAGATAGCCTGACTGCTTTAAAACGCCACCTATTACTTGCCATTCAAACGACCCTATTCCAGATTTAATTGGATTAGCTGAATTAAATGTCCAATGTAAAAAGCCAGGTGCAGAATTACTCATCATTATTGAATTTTGTATGCCTGGCCCCCACCACATGTTCTCAGAAGAAACTCCTACTTCTACATCTTTAAAAACAAGGGTAATTTTTGATTGTCCAAAATCTGCGTGACTTAGGCCATAGGGACCAAACCTCTCAGGGGCATCAATACCGTTTATAATGTCAAAAAAAGCAGGAATAAGGTTTGATTTATAATTTGCCTGTACATTAGCAAACGTTAAAAAGGGGCTATTTTCTGCATGCACCAATTCGGGCTTAAATTGAACACGCAGAATACCGGCCTTGAGATAAAAACCACCGGTTACCATTGTCTGATAACCAACATTAGGATATAACGGACCATTGTTATATCCATAGGGTAATTTTGAATTATAATCACTTAACCAACTAAAAGGAAGCGCCCGAACTACTACCTGAGATCCAAAAAGTTTTAATTTAGGAACCAGATTGGAACTGCCAATCATGTTACGAAGAACCGAATCTCCATTACTATTGAGAGGGCTATTTACGGGACGCAAACAAAAGGATGATAAATCGTCACTTATTCCCAATAGTTGATTTCTTCTTGCCAGGGTCTCCGCATAATCCCCTACCGGAACGGTCTGAGAAAAGCATTTGACCGAAAACAAAGCGAATAAGCAGATTAATGTATAAATATTTTTCATAGGTGTTAGTATAAAATACAAATTTTAAAAAGGGGCAAATAAAACATTCAGCTTTAAATCAACAATTATACTTATTTTTTTTATATCCTGATTTGACAAAAATGAACAATAAGTATACAATGATCTTAAAACTGTGTTTTAAATAAAAGTTTTCAAGTAACTGCAGCTTTGTATCAATAAAATTATCAACTATCTAATTTATGATTATTAAATTAGGTCACCATCAATTCTACCATACCAAAGATTTTAAACAAGGCGGATATTAATCATGCCTTATCTATTGCCATTTGTAATATTTTGCACATATGAGCTAAATTCCGCCCTAAAGCGTTCTGTCGAAAATGAGGAAGCATGATCAGCAATTTCGATATAGTTGAAGTTATTGATATTTTTTTCAAACAGACAAACTGCCTTGTGTATTTCTTCTGCAGTTTGTTCATAAAAAAACACACCTGTTTTGCCATCAATAACGGTTTCTGTACTTCCACCCTTCCCAAACGCTATTACAGGAGTTCCACAAGCCTGCGCTTCGACCGAAATAATACCAAAATCTTCTTCAGCTGCAAAAACAAAAGCTTTTGCTTTCGATAAATAATGCTTTAATACCTCAAAGGGTTGATAGCCCATCAATACCACGTTAGCCGAAGCCACCTTTTTTATTCGTTTAAAGTCGGGGCCATCTCCTATAACTATTAGCTTTTTATCTGGCATAGAATTAAATGCTTCAACAATAATGTCGATCTTTTTATATGGTACAAACCTTGAACAGGTAACATAAAAATCTTCTTTTTGTTGAATGGGCTCAAATTGTTCTACTGCTACATTTGGATATATAACAGTGCTTTCCCTGTTGTATATCTTTTTTATTCTCTTACTGATATATTCAGAATTGGCTATAAAATAATCGACCCTGTTTGAGCTTATTATATCCCATTGCCTGATTCTGTGTAAAAAATATTTAACCAATATGCCTTTAATGCCTTTATTCAAACCAGTCCCTTTCAAATACTCATAATGCAAATCCCAGGCATAGCGAATTGGTGAATGGCAATAACAAATATGCGTTTGGTTAGAATTTACAAGTACCCCTTTCGCTACAGCATGCGAAGATGATATTATTAAATCATATTTAGAAAGATCAAATTGCTCTATAGCCAAAGTAAAAAGTGGCAAATATGACCGGTATTTTGTTTTTGAAAATATTAATTTTTGAATAAAGGAAGTTGTTATCCGATGCTTGCCAAGCGAAAGATTGGAGATAGTTTCTTCTTTAGCAACTAATGTATAAATATCAGCTTCAGGAAATAAAGATGTTATTTCTTTGAAAACCTTTTCAGAGCCGCCAATAACTGTTAACCATTCATGTACCAATGCTACTTTCACAGTTATATTTTATTTGTTATATAGTAAAATCAATTGGATATTGATACTATTTGTTGTTAATTTAATATACACTCGATTTTGAATTAATTTGATAATCGACTTATTGAAACTCAATATTAATCCAGGTTATTTCCAATAAGATTTATGCATTGAAACCTTTTTCAATACATCGGGTGGCATATTTTTATAATATCTACCAAACTTATATCCCAACCATTTTGCACCTAAAGAGGTGACCGATTTTAAAATACTGGCAAAGTCATTTTTGAACACATATTTCAACTCGGATTTTAAAAATTTGATCCCTTCTCCTGTTGGTTTACCAAATTTCTCTATAAGCCACTTATTTTGTTCGTGGAATACTCTTGTATCAAAATAGCGCTTAAACTCTTCACTAAGTGTATAACTGTGCGAATGGTACACGGTGGCATCAGCCACGTAAGCCTTTTTAAAACCCGCGATCAACATTTTTGCCGCAACAATTGCGTCTTCGCCCATGATAGAATCTAATGGGAATCCACCAACATCATCCAATACACTTTTCCGATAGGCTGCAAATGAGTCTGAGCTAAAAAAAATCTTGAAACCAAAACGCTTCAAGTCATCTAGTGATAATACGTCTGATACGGCGGGATAATTAAATAATCTGGCGTGCATTTCGAGGGGTTTAGCATTCAAATGCGGCAATTGCCTACCATAAGCCATCCCCACTTTCGGATCATCAAAGATCTTAACTATATTTTTTACACTATCGGGCGATGCCAAAATAGCGTCTTGAGTTAAAAAAACACAGATATCCGAATCATTTGACAAATCAACAAGCTGCTGGCGGGTTTTGCCATGATTGAAATCCTTCTTATCAATTACCGTAACTTTGAAACCATATTGTTTCGCTAAATCAACGGTATCATCATTTGACCCCGAATCTATAATGATCTTATTATGAAAATCACAGACTTGTTTATCAATACTTTCAAGAACTTTTGACCATTCTTTTCCTGCATTAAGGGTTGGTATTAAAATAGATACTTTTAAATCATTAATCATGATTTTTTGAAAATATTATAGTATGCATTATACCGGGAAAATTAGCAATTTTAAGTGAATGTGGATTCAATAATTTATTTAAAATATGAAAATGAAGTAAATTCAAAATACAAGTAAAATTTGATGACAAAAGTTTGAAGATATAAATAAAACTGCCATAATTTACTTAAACACTATAAAAAACAAGCCATATATTAACTGAACTCTGTTCTTTAATCTCTTCAATCCCGAATATCCACTTCTACTTAGCGTTGGCGAAGCGTTGTTTTGGTGCCTCACATAGTTCATCAGTTGATCATTGCAAAAAATAGTATGCCCTTTTAATTCACCGATTAATCCAATCCACCAGTCGTGCATATGTATGTAAGCAGGAAATGGGAGCGCATAATTCAGAATTCGGCGATTAAAAGACATACAACAACCAATGTATGAGTTTTTAATTAAATTGTTAAATAGCCCGGGTCTTGAATCCCGCTCTTTAAAAAAGGATTCATATATCATATCTCCAGCTTCATTTACAACCTTAGCATCAGAAATAACTAAATCGTATTTTTCGTGCAATAAAGTATGTGTGTTAATTTTTCCAGGGAGCCATACGTCATCCTGATCAGCAAGAAAGATTATATCCCCTTTAGCTTTCGAAAGTGCATTTTCAAAATTGCCAACCGGGCCATTTGATTTTTCATTTTTAAATATCTTGATTCTAGTATCATTAAATGATTCCAAAATTAAAATCGTTTGATCTTTTGATCCATCATCACTTATAATTAACTCATCAAGTGCAGAAAGTTGATTCAATATACTTTTAATCTGCTGATATATGTATTTTTCGCCATTGTATGTTGCCATACAAATCGATATTTTATTATTTATCATGATATCTGAGTCCTTTTAAATTTCAAAGACAATAGAATCGGATATACTAATTGAAAACTCAATCCACTAAAAAAAAACATATTGTCAAAAATACAAAATAGTAGAAAGGTATTAAGAATGGCTATACCAGTAGAAAAGTATGGATTCTCAGGCTTCAAAATAACAAGATATAATAATGTAACCAACATTAAAAACAAGAAGGTTATAGACATACCCCACCATCCCAAATATGAATATGAGGTTGAATATACCGTACCTACAGTTAAAAAGGGGGCAATAAGTTTATTTTCGGGCTTTTGTATATTATAAATTGAAAAAAATCTTTTGGAAATGAAGTCAAAATTCAGTTCCCCGTTTATGTACTCCAACACATTCGAAAAGCTATAGTTAACAACTTGGTGATCGACGTTCATTTGCAAATTTGCTAATGGCGACGATATATATAAATATGACCAAAAATATTCTTTCGGAATGGAAGATTTAACAAAATCGGGCTTAGCTTCCCCTAGGTTTAACATTATTTCACTTAACTCCTGGGTTTTATTTTTGTCTATTTGATTGCTCGTTCTTAAATTGCCAAGCAGTCCAAATGCCATTAATATTACAAAAACAATCACAAGAACACTTAAATAAATTCTGATTTTATTCTTTTTATAGGAAAAGAGATAAATAAAAAAAATACTGGATAAATTTAAAAGCACTGCGCCGCGATTAAATACAAGTATTGGGAAAATAAATAGATAGATACATAAAAATAAAAATTTCTTATTCTTCTCGACGATGTAGCACTTAAACAGGTATACGGTAAAAAAACTTGTAAAAGTTGCTAATATGACGTAGAATGTTGGTATTCCAAATTCAAAATAATCGATATCTTCATTGTTAATAATTGAGAAAAATGGAATGTGCCTGGCGTATACAAAGTTCATTATATAACCCACGGTTATTGCCAAAACCCAGGAATTAATACTTAATTTATTGGCGTATTCGTAAAATCTTATTACTCCTTTTCTGTGTACATATAGGCCTATTGCACCACTAATAATAAACGTTATAATTAAGAAAGCAAGTAAAGATAAAGAAAGGGGCGGAAACAGATATGACCAATCCAATTGATATACTATTAATGCGATTGAAAAGCCCAATAAATACATAAAAAAAGGGTTTACATCCGCTACGCCGGTTATTTTATTGTCCATTAATCAAAGCCATTTAAATAGTTTAATTAAAAAACCCAAATTACGATGTAATAAAGTCAATTTAACACATCGTAGAGTAGCATTCAATTTGAGAAAAAACTTTTCTTTAAGTGATGATGAAATATATCCTGCTCCTTCCAGATAATAATCAAACCTAACTAAATCGCTGGTTAAACTATTGTTAGTTTCACTTGAGAGCTCATGCTTAACCCTTAAATCTATAACAACAAATTTATCACTTACTGATTTCTTAAATCGTTTAATAAAATCGTGATCACTGAAATCTAATTTAATTAATTCATTATATCCGCCGTTTATTAAAAAGGCTTCGACATTTACACATAACCCACAGTTAATAAGAGAGTATTTATTGAAGCTGTTAATGCCTGGCTCAATGAATTTCAAGGAAAATCCTCGCATAAACATATATCGAAAGGGTGAAATAATTTTGCTTTCATTAACAAACATAATAGGAGCAAATATTTTTTTTTCTGGATATTCTTTTATTGCCGACAAATATGACTGTAAGGTATTATCGGGAAACTCTGTATCCTGATCAAGGAGCAATACCCATTTTTTATTCATTTGCGATGCAAATTCAACTCCTTTATTATATGCTTTGCTAACCCCACTATTTAACAAATCGGGTATATAAATAATGTTAAAATTCTTATAGCTATTAAATTCATCCCCCTGGTTAAATACCGGGCTATTATCATACACCACTAAGTCTATAGATGTTTGACTATTATTTAAAGCAGCGCTTAACGATAAAAACGTCTTAGATTCTATTAATTTTATTTTGTATAAAACAATAATAGCGATAAAATCTTCCATCAAAATAAAATCACTGCGTTAATAGGTCGTCAATAATTTTAAGATAATTTTGGCCAAATGATTTTGTACGAGAAATCAGATCGTTCTTTACTTCCTGAGTAGTTAAAAAACTATCAGAAGAGTTATAAAAACCATTCTGCAGGGTGCTTTCCATAGCCATAGCTAACTCTTTTTCGTCCAAAGCATCAAAATAAATACTATTAGGAGGATTTTGCTCCCTATGAATTGCTATATCTGAAAGAATTATTTTCTTGCCGCTGCTTTTTGCTTCTTCAACTGTCGAGCTCCAACCTTCAAATAAGGAAGGATTGATTAACGCCACACAAGCTTTGATCAATACTAATACTTCCTGATAAGGAATTAAGCCCAGTAATAAAATATTCGCTGAAAGTCCATTTTCGTCAATGTAGTTTAAAGTATCGTTCAGTTTTTTATTATTACGATAATCTTGCATATGGCCCGTGGTTACCAATAGTGGATTAAGTCCCTTATCTTTTAATATATTAATTGCCTTAAAAGCGGTAATATGATTTTTATGACTCCAAAACTGATTGGGTAAATAAAAGAAATTATCTTGAATATTATACTTGCTTTTAATTAAATTCAAAGTAGTTTCAAATTCCACCTTTGATACCGCCCCGGGTTGTGATACAAATTGCAATACTCTAACCTTATCACGCCCATCATTTGAAAAACTCAGGTAATCTTTAAAAGCATCATTACTACTTAAAACTATCCTATCACTATATTTAATAATATTATGGTATAGCTTAAAGGTTCTTTTTTTTTCATCCGCTGTCCATAAATCAGGATAATGAAGTATTTGAAAATCTGGTATCCAATTAACTATTTTTAAGTTATTATATCTGCTAAAGAAATTAGAGTGGGAAACAAAATCTATTTCATGTTTTTTCAATAATTTTAACATAAAAAAATTGGTGCTAAATTTATTTTCCAGCACCTTTTCAAAAAACCACGATAAGGTTTTTCGTTTTAAAATATCTGTTTTAACAATTTCCGCGTAAGGTGAAAAAATGTCTATATATTCCTGCTCTATATCACTGGGTACAAAAATAAAATATTTAATATCTGCCCTATTCTCTAAAGAGCATGCGTATAGTAAATTTTTTATATAATTTATACCACCTTTGTACTCTTTGGTAAAATTCAGAAGAAATGCAACGTTAGTCATTGATTAAATTTTTAAAAAAAAATAAATATTGTTCAAGCCCTCTGTCAAGCTTTACTTTTGGTTGCCATTTTAATTGTAAGGCCTTGGATATATCAGCATGGTAAAACCGTGGATCTCCAAGCTTCACATCCTGAGTAAACTTAATATTTACTTTTTTATCATATAAATCTACCAGCAGCTTAATCGTATCTCTTACGGTTGTTTTGATACCCGTACCTCCATTAATAATACTGATCTGTTGTTTTTCATTTTCTGCAACAGCTAATATTAATGAGGCAGCATCATCAACATATATCCAATCTCTTGTTTCATCCCCGGTTCCAAAAAAAGAAATTTCATCAACTGCATTTTTAATTTTCAAACAGGCATCCCATAATAGTTGTTTTTGTAAACCTACTCCATAAATTGAAAAATACCTAATTATTGAAATTTTAAGTCCAAAATTCTTGGTGTAAGAAAAGCATAACTCTTCAGCAGCTTTTTTATGGAAACCATAAGGAGAAACGGGGCTTGACGGATCTTCTTCTTTTATTTTTTTATCTCCCAAATCACCTTGAACCGCAGGGCTTGAGGGATAAATAAAGTGGCATGATTTCCCTTTTAATCGAATATATTCTAATAACGACAAGGTACTTTGAACACTTTTTTGAAAATCTTCGTATGGATTTTGATAAGAAAATGAAACAGAGCCACTCCCCCCACAATGCACTATAATATCAAATTGTTTATTTAGATTAACTAACGCCTCAAATGTTATAGTTGATTCATACCATTCCTGAATTCCCCATTGGTTATATTCATGCTGATGCCATTTGCCGTGCCCTATTCCTATTACACGATACCCTCCGTCGCTAAATACTTTTGATGTATAACGGCCTAAAAAGCCAAAAGCACCGGTTACTAAAACAGTTTTTTTATTGATTTTTTCTTCTATATTCATCAGGAATCTCTTTAATTACTTTGGCCGGGTTGCCCCCTGCTATCGTCCATGCAGGGATATCACGAGTCACAACACTGCCTGCTCCTATTATTGCCCCCTCACCAACTGTAACACCCTTTAAAATGTGACAGTTCATACCAATCCATGCATTGGCTCCTATTACTATAGGCTTTGTATTTACAACCGACCAATTTTTGTTCTCAATAAAAAATCTCCCAGCTCTATAATCTTCCAATTGTTGAGAAATATCATTTTCTCTTTCACGATAATCAATAGAATGTGAATCGTGGTCATAAAAATAAGACCCCCAGGCTACAAAAACGTTGTCACCAAATTCGATGCGCGATTTGCAAATTATATTGCTTGAACCTATATATACCCGATTTCCAACAATAACCTCACCAGTATCTGATTCAAATAAAACTTTACAATCCAATATAGAGTCATCACCTACGTTAAGATATATCTTATTTTTTATAGGTTTTATAATTGTTAATCTAAAGCTTTCAAAAAAATGAGATTTGCCCACTGTAATATATTTTTCGACATTTTTATAATGTCTAAAAAATATCAGTCGCCTCACTTTTTTCAATATAAATCCGATCATAGTTAAACTTCGTTAATACAACTTTTTGATTTAAACAGCACATAAATAAGTGTTGGCAAAGTAAGTATAGCCGACGACAATGGCACTGACCCAATACCTACTGATAAACTAAATAACAATTTACTTAATGGTATCATTAATACTGCAGCAATAATTGATAAAACAATCTGTCCCTTTAGTTTTTCAAAAGCATTTAAAAAAACTGCTCCGCAATATGCAAATGATTGAACAATAATTAAAAAAGCAAATGGATATACGAATTTCGCGTTACTTATTAAAATAGCTTTATTGGTCCATATTCTTATTAAGAACGGTACAAAAAAAGTTATTATACAAGCACCTATACTAAAAACAAATGCGATCAGTAAAAGCTGGTTATACAATTTAATAAGCTTTTTTTTGTCTTTCAAGGCTTTTGCATGTGAAATCTCTGTCCAAAAAACTGAAATAACTACATTAAATACAGTCATCCCCATTAAAAAAATCTTATTAACAGTATCAAATTGAGCTACATTATTTAAAGTAAGATTGTTATAAGTTAAAATATTCCCTATAGAATAAATAAAAAGCGATGAAACCTGCAATATAAAAAATCGTGTTCCAACTATTAATGATGTTTTTGAAGATTTAAAATTTTGAAAATTAAAAATTTGCGCCCATCTAAACTTTATTGTTTTAAGGGAACAAATGATAATTGTAAGGTTGGCGATAACATATAAACAACTATAATACAAAGCCAATTTGTAAATATCAAACTCTATGAGCTTATATTTATTAGCAATTAAAATAAGTAACCAAAAAAAGTTTTGAACAAATAGAATTGAATTGAATAAGTTGAATTTTTTTAACCCCTGAATTATAAAATGACCTAGTGTAAACGGGAAGGATAAAATAATTGGTATATAAATAATATATGCCAGAAGCAAATGAGTTTTAAATACGTTAACAAATAGTGTTGAAATAATAAAAGTTACAAACAAAATCAATGTCATCAAAATATAAAACTGCAAAGTTCCAGAAATTAATACTTCGAGATTGGCTTTGTCATTGTTAGCATACGATTCTGTTACTTTATTTTTCAGACTATAACCAGATCCAAAATCAAATAAATTAAGCCATGCCAATAAAGCTGTTACAGTTACCCAAACTGCATAATCACTTGTACCCAGTGTTTTTAATAACAAAGGAACCGTAATAAATGACAACGCAGCACCAGACAATTTAAATATTGTGGAACCAAATATGGATCTAATTACTTTATAATCAACTTTCACTTAATTAATAAAGCTTTAATAATTTTCAATTTGGTTATGAATTTTGCTCGCCAAGGGAACCTAACACTTTTTACAAAGATAAAGGCTTCTTTAAATCCATACTTTGATTTTTTATTAACTATACCCGCCAGTAGGTTATTTGCATAAACTTCATCCTTGATATGAGAAGAGTTTATTGTTAAATTAAGATTACCATATACTATTTTAACATCCTGCGCTATTTCATCCTGCCATTTATCAATCTTTAAAAGCCACTCTTTGGAAGAAATATACTTGCTAGTAAAGTTGTTCTGCCAAATCCTATATGCCGATATAATATCTGGCAATAGGACAGCTTTACCATTTAGCATGCATTTTTGAATTAACAAACTATCAGCGGCTGTAAAAACATAACTTTCATCAAAAAATCCATATGATTTCGCAAAATCTGTTTTGAAAATAATACTTGGCAGCCTCGCTTCTACACCATATTTGAAATAATTATAACCATTAGGTTTCTCCAATATTTTAATTTCATGGGGAGACCATACGGAAAGAACATTATCAAACTCATCTATAGTGTTATGTCCAAAAATAATAATATCAGCATCATCATATTTCTCAATTGCTGCGTTTATTTTACTAAAAGCATTGACATAAAATAAATCATCATCAGACGGAATAATAAACCATTTTGTTTGAACCTTATTTATGCAAAAATTCCAGTTTTCAAACATCTCCAATTTTTCAGGTGGCTTTACAAATAAAAAACCTGGATGTTTATTGATTATGTCTTCTGTTACACTCCCTCCATTATCGCTTATTACAACCAATTCATTATTGGGAATGGTATCTAATATTTTAATTAAAAAATCATTCCTGTTATAAGTAGGTATAGCAATTGTTAAATCTTTCACCATCATTTAATAAAACAACCAATCTTAATTCAAATAGTCTTTTATCACTTTTACCATATAATCATAATGCGATTCATTAAGACCTGGCCAAACGCCTAGCCAAAATGACTGATTCATAATTATATCTGTGTTTTTTAAGTCGCCCACTATTCGGTAATTAGTATGTTCATAAGCAGGTTGTCGTAACAAATTACCTGCAAATAGTAAACGGGTACCAATCTTATTTTCTTCCAAATGCCTAACAAGCGATTGTCTGTCGTTTGAATCACCTTCACGCAAGGTTAATAAAAACCCAAACCACGAAGGATTACTATTTGATGTGGGTTCAGGAAGGATGAAAACATCTTCGAACTGTTTCATTCTTTCATATAAAGCGTTATAATTATCTCGGCGACGTTGAATAAAATGATCAGCTTTACGTAATTGCGACAATCCGATTGAGGCTTGCATATCAGTAATTTTCAGATTAAAACCGATATGGGAATAAATATATTTATGATCATAACCAAAAGGTAAGGTTCCTAATTGCTGTGAAAAACGACAACCACAGGTATTATCTTTACCTGGCTCGCAATAACAATCCCTCCCCCAATCTCTAAAGCTTTCAGCTATTGTTTTTAGTAAAGGATTATTTATCAAAACGGCACCTCCTTCGCCCATGGTAATATGATGAGCCGGATAAAATGACAGGGTAGCTAAATCACCAAATGTTCCTGTTTTTTGGCCATTGTACTCTGCTCCTAAAGCATCACAATTATCTTCTATTAACCATAAATTATATTTTTTTGCAATACGAGTTACTTCTGCCAAATTAAAAGGGTTTCCCAATGTATGTGCAATCATTATTGCTTTAGTTTTCGGTGAAACGGCCTCTTCTAATTTTTCAGTATCGATATTATAGGTAGGTATATGTTCATCCAAAATCACCGGAATACAACCATATTGGATTAAGGGATTAACTGTAGTTGGAAAACCAGCAGCAACCGTAATAATTTCATCTCCTGGTTTTATTTGACGGTCACCCAATTTTGGTGATGTCAGTGTATAAAACGCTACCAGATTTGCAGATGAGCCAGAGTTCACAGCTATTGCATGAAAACTTCCAAAATATGCGGCCAAATCCGCTTCAAACTGCTTCGAAAAACGACCAGCGGTTAGCCAACCATCTAAAACAGCATCTACACCAAGTAACAAATCATCTTCGGTTATTACTTTACCGGATACAGGTATATAATTTACTCCGGCTATTATATTTTGAGTTGTATTCTTTTTAGCTATTTCAAAAAGTTGTTTCTCTAATATAGCATCAATATTTTTATAGTTCATATTTAATCATTTTACTTATAAAGTCATCAACATTTGAAAGCTTAAAATCGTTGTATTCGTTTAAAAATTTTATATTAAGCAATCCACCATTTAAAGGCCTTCTAGCAGGCTGATTCAATTTATTTGTCAATACAGATTTCAACACAATCTTTTCATTATCAGGAAAATAGGATTTAACCCTTTTTGCCAGGCTGTATCGTGTATAATAATCCGAAGAAGATAAATTGTATATGCCATTTTTATTATCTAAAATCAATTTGTATAACATTCGAGCAACATCGCCAGCATAAACCGGAGTAGCAAATTGATCAGCAGGCAAATTCAATTCCGTTTCTTCATTATTTTGAAACAATTTAATTAATCTTAAAACAAAATTCTTTGATCTGACTTCCTCACCGTAAACATTTGTAATACGGGCAATTAAATAGTTATTTAACGTTTTAACTAAAAGTTCAGCTTTTAGTTTATGCTGCCCATAAATATTTATTGGATTAGTAGCTGCATCTTCTGTATAGGGGCCCATGTTACCATCAAACACATAATCTGTAGAAATATATACTAATTTCACTCCGTTTTTTTTGCAGTAGTTGACCAGTTTTTTAGTCGATAACACCGTCGCACGTTCACTTTCTAAAACATTATTTTCACAATAATCAACATTCGTTAGCGCCGCACAATGTATTATAACTTCTGGCTTAAACTGATCCAAATCTAAATTGCCGTTTGAATTGGATAGTGGATTAAAGTATATTGTTCTTTCAGTTGCAAAATTCAGATGTGTACCTACCACCTCCTCACCAACACTTTCAAATAAGTCCATACAATGTGAACCGACCAAGCCGGATGCACCTATAATAATTATTTTCATCCTTACTAAAATGGTGTTTTAAATTCAGTTAGAGACAGAAACTCTTTATCTCTAACTGACACAACAGGAAATTCGACAGGCCAATCAAAATTGAATGAATTGTATAATATGCCAGCTTCTGCTTCTTTATTTTGAGAAATACTTGTGTGGTATTCTACTATAGATTTGTCTTCTAAAGCCAAAAAGCCATGAGCAAAACCTTTACCAATATATATCCCTTTTCTATTTTCTTCACTCAATTCAATTTGAAATGATTTTCCATATGTGATTGAGTTCATTCTTAAATCAATTACAACATCCAAGATTTTACCTGAAACTACATATACAAATTTCACATGATCATAAGGTGGTTTTTGAAAATGCATACCTCTAATGACATCTTTGTTGGAGATAGAATAGAAACTTTCTGCAAATTGATAAACCAACCCATTTTCCTCAAAAGTTTTATCATGAATTGTTTTTACAAACTCACCCCTATTGTCTTTAAATGAAAATAAATCAATGATAAATATATCTGATAAATAAGTGTTAGATATTTTCATGTTATGTTGCCCAAATAATACTTTTTTCTTTAGCTTTAAATGTATATAACTTAATCTGTTTTATTCTTTGATCCAAAATATTGTCAGTATGATATAAATCGTCTTGGTATCCACTAACAGTAAAACTTACTGTTTCATCAAAATTTAATACGGGTTCCCAATTAAGTAGATTAACTGCTTTTGAAACATCCAACTTTAATAAGACAGCTTCATGCAGCTTTTCAATTTGATCAGGAATAATATACCCTCCTTTATTATCCTTTAGCAAAATCTTATCAATGAGATCCTTTACTGAATAGTTATTTGTATCTATAGGGCCGAAATTCCATCCGCCAATAAATGATCTACCTTTTAACAATAATGTTGAGCCTAAATGCAAGTAGCCACTTAATGGCTCTAAAACATGTTGCCATGGCCGGGTTGAATACGGATTTCGTAACAATAACTTTTTATTATCCTTTACAGATCTGAAATAATCAGGTAAAATACGATCCATTGCCCAATCACCGCCTCCAATTACATTCCCTGCTCTTGCTGATGCAACAAGGCAGGAATCATCATTTTTGAAAAAAGAATTTATATATGACGCGGTGATTAATTCTGAACAACCTTTAGATGCACTATATGGATCTTTTCCACCCATTGGATCATTTTCCCGATATCCCCAAACCCATTCTTTATTATCGTAACATTTATCACTTGTAACATTAATTGCAACCTTTACCGAAGATGTTTGACGCACCGCTTCGAAAAAATTGACTGTACCCATCAAATTGGTTTCAAAAGTTGAAACCGGATTTTGATACGAATATAACACTAATGGTTGTGCTGCTAAATGAAATGCAAATTCAGGTTGTATCTGTTTAAAATATTCTTTTAGTTTTTCTCCGTCCCGAACGTCGCCTTCAAAATGATTTATCTCGTCCTTTAGATTACATGAAACAAAATTATCTTGTTCTGAATTAGGAGGTAGTGCATACCCATAAACATCAGCGCCAAGATATTTTAACCATATTGCCAACCATGAGCCCTTAAAACCAGTATGACCAGTTATTAAAACTTTTTTTCCTTTATAACAATTACAGAAGTTCATTATTTACCAGTTTTTCCATTTTGCTTTATTTAATACCCAATCGTTTTCCAATTCATGTTTATCTCTTAAAGTATCCATAGGTTTCCAAAATCCATCATGTTTAAAGGCCGTCATTTGTTTTTCTGCAGCAATCCGTTCCATTGGCTCTCTTTCCCAAATTGTATTATCACTTTCAATATATTCAAAAACATCAGGTTCACAAACAAAAAAACCTCCATTTATCCATGATCCATCTCCTTTAGGCTTTTCCATAAACGATTCAACATCATTATTCTCATTAATATTTAAAGCGCCAAATCTACCTGAAGGTTGTACTGACGTTACAGTACAATACTTTCCTTTCTGTTTATGATGTTCTAAAAGTTTATCTATCCTTATATCACCAACACCGTCACCATAAGTTAACATAAATGTTTCATTACCAATGTGAGGTTGTATCCGTTTGATCCTTCCTCCAGTCATTGAATCATTTCCTGTATCAACCAAAGTAACCTTCCATGGTTCAGCCTGTGAATCGTGTACCTTGATTGAGTTGTTATTCATATCAATTGTTACATCTGATTTATGCAGGAAATAATTAGCAAAATATTCTTTTACCACATATCCCTTATAGCCCAGACATACAACAAAATCATTAAAACCATATGATGAATATATTTTCATGATATGCCATAAGATTGGCATACCACCAATTTCAACCATTGGTTTTGGTTTTAATACCGTTTCTTCAGAAAGCCTGGTACCTAATCCACCAGCAAGAATTACAACTTTCATCTTATTTTTATTATTAATATTCTATACTTATTTCTACATTGTCTGATACAGGAAAGCTACTACATAGTAAACATTCATCTGATTCTAACAGTTCAGGTAATTTTTCAACACCAATCATCCTAACATCTCCTTTAATAATTCTTGCTTTGCAAACCAAACAATTACCTGTTTGACATGAATATGAAAGTTCCATCAGCGCATCGAGTCCAGCCTCCAGTATGCTTTTTCCGAAGGTAACTTCGACCGTTTTTGATTCTCCCCCCCTTTTTATTAAAACATTTTGAGTTATAATATCTTCAAAGTCTTTAGGATTTCGAATAACCTCAAAATCTTCTGAAAATATGTTGCTATTTTCCACCCCTAGCTCATTCAATGTCGATTTTATCGACTCCTTTAATCCAACAGGGCCACATATAAAATGAATAGTATTTTTTAAATTACCTTGAGACCCGTTAAGCAGATCTCTTATTTCTTTTTCGGTTATTCGCCCCTGTACAACATTCGGATTATCTATATCAACAAAAGGTTTAGTAATAAAGTGATAAGGAAAAAAAATGCCGGCAAATCTTTTATTCAGATCTTCTATTACTGTACTAAATATAATATTTTCATAATCCCGATTACCATATGCTAATGTAATTGACGTAGCTTTATTTCCATAAAGTGCATCTTTAGCAATTGATATAAGCGGCGTTATACCGCTACCTGCACCCCACAGATATATATGTTTATCAGAAGTTTGAGTATTTGCCGGCAAAACAAAATCACCCATTGGTTCTATTACTTCAAGCACATCTTCAATCTTAAGTTTATCAAAAATGTGATTAGAAACAATTCCCGCAGGCACTCTTTTTACTGTTATATTTAAAGTTTCATCTACTCCGGGAGCAGATGAAAATGAATATGGCCTAACATAACGGCGACCATTAATACGAAATATTAAACTCAGATATTGGCCTGCAATGTATTTTATACGCTTTAATCCAGGTTGTTTAAATAGAATAGTTACACTATCTTGTGTTTCCTGACGAATATCTGTTACTTTAAGTGTGTAAAGTTTCATGGAATTTGATCTATAACTTTTCAAATATTCTTTTTACGATTAATATTCCAATCGCAAAAAACGCACCTAATATCACTCCAATTAATATGCCTTTAACTTTGGTGAGTTTTTCCTTTTTTAGTGGCAAAACAGGCTTATCAATTACTTGTATCAAAGGCATCTCCTGCCTTAATGAAATTTTTTCTAATTCAAGATTTTTTACCATTTCGCTGTAAATAGCAGTGTTCGCCTGAACATCTACTTGCCTTTTTTGAGAAGTTGTTCTAAGGGTTAACATTTGCGGATTTGCGTTAGGATCAGCATCAATTGCAGAGGCAACGCCATTGATAGAAAAATTTAAGATAGTTTTGACACTATCTGCTTGATGTTGTAACAATTGAACATTTTGATATGCCTTTTTAGTTTTTGTTTGTATATAAAAATCATTTACAGTTTGAACCAATTTTTCAGTAAAAAACTTAGAAAACAACTCATCTTTAGAGGTTACATCTACTTGTATTATGTTTAGTTTTTTATCTGGTTTGCTTACATCAAGTAAGTTCTTATTAAATAATTCAACTAAATCTGTAATAATACTATCTTGTTTTCTATTGAAACTATCTGGATTTCCATTAAAATTTATGTTCTTTAGTTCAGGATCATCGCTCCATTTTTTTTTAAGATGATAACTATCGATGAACCTATCAATTAAAAGTTGCTTTCCTCCGTCAAAACTGCAACTATTAAGTAATGCTTTCTCGATCATTATACGTGATTTATACAGTTCCAATATATTATCACCCTGAAAGATGCCTCCACTTCCACCATCTCCTAAGTTTATACCTGCAAGTGAAGCTATACCTGCGTACTGCCCCAAGCCTCCACTTTTTGCATCTTCTAACACAAAAGTACAGACAGCAGTGTATGTTGGTTTTTTAAATGTAGCGTACCCTAATCCTAATAACGCTCCAAGTATAGAAATAATAAAAATAGATACCCACTTTGTTTTGATATATCTGGTTACAGATTTGATTTTATCAATCAAATCTAATACTGATATTTCTCCTGCATTATTTATATTATGCTGATCGCTCTTACTCATAATTGTTATCTGATTATCCGAATACCTTTTTCTCAAGCCTATTTATTTAAACTAATAATTCCGAAAATGATGGCACCCATTGATGCAAGGGCTGTAGCATAACCTATTATCTTTGAGCCCAGGTCTGTGCGCGGAGGAAGTTTCTTAGGTATATAAATCTCACTCCCTGGTTTTACCTCCGGATGGCTGTTCCAGAACAGAACTTTACGCGTTGCACGTACCGTACCATTCGGGTATACGATATATGCACCCCGCTTTAATGCACTCGGTGAATAGCCTCCTGCATTGTACACGTAATCTGTAAATGATCTGCCACTGCTGTATACTACCGCACTTGGATATAATACCTCCCCGTTTACTCGTACTATCTGCTGCTGTTTCGGTACCCTGATCTCATCTCCGTCTTCTACCAATAAGTCTATATTGCTGCCCGGTTTCTCCAGTATCTTTTTCAAGTCTATCCCTACAAAGTTGTTACGCTGAATTGTGTCTGATGAACTCGTTTTCGTACTGTCCTTATAATTCTTCTTTAACCGGTCCAGTCTCGCCTGGCGTTCGCGTTCCAGTTCTGCTGTGTCCGCCTTGTTTTTGTCTACGCCCAGTATCGCT
>NZ_VLLI01000024.1 GCF_007830615.1 Mucilaginibacter frigoritolerans | reverse complement strand
AACGGAATACAATTGTACGTTAACACACATGATCCCAATAATAATACCCGTTATTATCTTTGGGATTATAAAGAGACATGGCAATTTCATGCCAAATACCTTTCTCAGTTTATAACCAATGGTACAGCAATAGTGGCAAGAAGACCAGATCAGATTATTTATTATTGTTTTGGGAATGATGCTTCCAGCACGATACTTTTAGGTTCATCTGCAAAACTATCGCAGGACGTTATTTATCAAAGCCCGTTAACATCTGTTGTTTCTACTTCTGAAAAGATTGAAACAAAATATAGCATTTTGGTTAATCAGTATGCATTAACTCCAGATGCCTATGCGTTTTATACCAACTTAAAGAAGAATACAGAGCAATTAGGGAGTATTTTTGATGCACAACCATCAGAAATTACCGGAAATATTCACAACCTAAATAATGCAGTTGAGCCTGTTATAGGTTATGTAATTGCCTGTACGGTACAGTCAAAAAGAATCTTTATTTCTGTTGATCAGTTACCTGATACCTGGAGCCCGGTTTATCCATATGAATGTGATGTGGATACTGAATCTTTTGCTTCTGGTGCCGTTGCTCAAAACTTGATTCCGCTTGGCAGTAATACTATACCTATTACTACTTACTCAGCACCTGGTAGTCACGGCATTGATGGATATTTAGGTGTGGATGTTGATTGTGTTGACTGTACATTAAGAGGAACTAAAACACAGCCGAGTTTTTGGAGATAAAATAAATAATGAAGCACTATATATATCTGTTCACTTTAGTTTGTATAATGATGAGTTGTAAAAAGCCTTATAATCCACCTGTAACTACCACTAATTATAATTATTTGGTTATTGAAGGTTTAATTAATACTGGGCAAGACTCTACCATTTATAAATTAAGTCGTACAGTACCGATTGGGTCTGCAATTGCTAATAGCCCGGAGTCGGGTGCAACTGTTACCATTGAAAATGATAAAAGTAATGTTTATGCACTAAAGGAAATCAGAAAGGGAATATATGCTGCTGGTTTAAATTTGGATACCACCCATAAGTACCGCTTAAGAGTAAAAACAACAGACGGAAAGGAATATCTTTCAGATTTTGTTCAGGCAAAAGATAGCCCAACTATTGATAGTGTTCAATATGAATATACAGGTAATGCCGAGAATATTTATTCTTATACGCATGATCCTAAAAATAACACACGCTATTATCGCTGGGAATATCAGGAAACATATTTATATTATTCGCCTGTTCCAAGTTATTATATCTTTAAAAATAACAGTATTGTGCCCACAAACGCTGATGATGAGACACAGGTATGTTATATTTCCGATACCTCCAGTACCATATTGTTAAATTCAACTGCAAAGCTTGTTCAAGATGTGATTTATAAGAATCCCATAACCGTTGTTCCGATAACGTTGGATAAGCTTAAAGTACGGTACAGTATTCTGGTTAAGCAATATGCACTTACTGCTGATGCTTATAACTACTATCAGAATTTAAAAAAGGATACAGAAAATTTAGGGAGTATATTTGATGCCCAGCCTTCTGCTGCAGCTACTAACATTCATTGTATCAGCAACCCCGGTGTGCCGGTGCTGGGTTACATTGCAGCGGGTTCTGTAAGTCAGGAAAGGATTTTTATTGACAGGTCTGATTTCTATGCAGCAAGTGTAGGTGTTGATTATAGCTATTGCGGAGGGGCGGTTATAACATATAAAGCAACTCAAAGAACGCCCTATCCTGATATTATAACAATCGGCACCGATATTCCTACTGATTCATTAGTAGCTGCCCCGATATTAGGTAGCAAAGATTCATTATTTACAATTCAATATGCTACTGCAGCGTGCGTTGATTGTACATTAAAGGGATCAAATAAAAAGCCTGCTTTTTGGAAATAGAATAAGGATGAAATACCAGATATATCAAACCAATAAAATAGATTTAAAGAACGCGGTTAGTTGTAAGAATACCTTAAACCAAAAGTTTGATTATGAAAAATAACTTTAATAAAATTACTGTAATGCTGTTAATTTCGGCATTATCAATGTTTTGGCTAAGCGTTAAAGCGCAGGTTATTCAGGATGTGCAAAACAGTTTTAACCAGTATAAGCAAAGCGCCTTGCAGGAAAAGATATTTGTGCATACCGACAAAACAACTTATTTGCCAGGCGAGATACTATGGTTTAAAGTTTATTGTGTTGACGGAAATGATCATAAACCACTTAATTTAAGTAAGGTGGTTTATGTTGATGTTTTGGATAATAATCAAAATGCAGTAATACAAACAAAGGTTGCTATAAAAAACGGAATAGGGGATGGGTCATTGTACATACCGGTAACAATATCAAACGGGAACTATAAATTCAGGGCCTACACCAATTGGATGAAAAACTTTAGCTCCGATTTCTACTTTGAAAAGATGGTGACGTTTGTTAATCCTTTAAAATCTCCCGAGGGTTCTATCAAAGCTTCTGAGTTGGCTTATGATATTCGGTTTTTTCCGGAAGGAGGTAACCTGGTTAGTGGTATTGAAAGTAAAGTAGCATTTAAAGCTGTAAATCAAAACGGAAAAGGAATTGATTTAAAAGGTGTAGTTATCGATCAGCATAACGATACGGTAGCAAAGTTTAAGTCTTTAAAATTTGGAATGGGTAGCTTTTCATTTACACCGGCTTCTGGTAATACTTATAAGGCCGTAATAAGAATTGGTAACACCGCTCCTGTTACGAAAGATCTGCCGGTAATTAATACCCAGGGATATGTGATGAAACTGACTGATAATGGATCAGGTCAAATCAACATATCAGTGAGTAACACCGGTTCGGGTAATGAAAATATTTATTTGTTTGTGCATACCCGGCAGGTTGTAAAAGCAGCAGAATCTGCCATGATTGCAAATGGAACCGTCAATTTTAAAATTGATAAAAATATACTTGGTGAGGGTATTTCACATTTTACCGTTTTTAACAGTGCTAAACAGCCTGTTTGTGAAAGACTTTACTTTAAAAGACCTGCACAGCAATTATTTATTTCAGCCGGTGCTGACCAGCAGCAATATGATATTCGTAAAAAAGTAAACATTAATATAACTGCAAAGGATAAGGCTGATAAGCCGCTTAAAGCAGAAATGTCAATAGCTGTTTACAGAACCGACTCGCTGCAAGGTGTTGATCAAAGTGAAATATTCAGTTATTTATGGCTTGGGTCAGAATTAAAAGGTAATATCGAATCGGTAGGTTATTATTTAAAAAATGTTAATGCCGAAACAGATGAAGCACTGGATAACCTGATGCTTACACAAGGGTGGAGGCGTTTTCAATGGAATAAAGTGCTTGATAGCAAACCAGCTGAATTTAGTTTTTTACCTGAATACTATGGTCATATTATCTCAGCTAAAATTGTTAACAGCGAAAAAGGTACACCTGCCAAAGGTATTGTTACCTACCTGGGTGTGCCTGGTAAACGTGTTCAATTATACACAGCACTAAGCGATTCTTTAGGGCGAATTAATTATTTTACAAAAGATTTTTACGGACCTAACGAAATCATCGCCCAAACAAATCAGCTGATTGACAGCACTTACCGTATCGATATTTTAACACCATTTTCTGATCAGTATTCAAAAACCACTTATCCAAAGTTTAGTTTTACCGAAGGCACGGTATCTTCATTAAAGGAGCATAGCCTGGGTGTGCAAGTGGCTAATATTTATTCAGGGAGCTTTTTAAAGCGCTATTATGATGCAATAGTTGATAGCAGCGCTTATTATGGCAGGCCAACTAATGTTTATAAGCTTGATGACTTTACCCGCTTCACTACTATGGAAGAAGATTTACGTGAATACGTGAAAGAAGACAACATTATTAACTCAAGAGGCAATTTTCATATAAAAGTAATTACGGTCAATGGTTTTTTGGAAGGGGAAGATCCAATGGTGATGGTTGATGGTATCCCCGTTTTTAACCTGAATAAAGTTTTTGCTATTGATCCGCTAAAAGTTAAAAAACTGGAAGTTATGGCGCAGCGTTATTTTTATGGTCCAACGGAGCAAAATGGCATATTCAGTTTTACAACCTACAAAGGAGATTTGGGCGGTGTAGAGCTCGATCCGCGTGCTATAGTGGTTGATTACGAAGGATTGCAGTTACAAAGGGAGTTTTACTCTCCTGTTTATAATACTCAGGACCAAGTTTCGAGCAGGATACCTGACTACCGGAATTTGCTCTACTGGACACCAACTATAACCGGTCAGGGTGTTTCTTTTTATACATCAGACCAACAGGGCAAATATGTAGGTGTTATACAAGGTATAACTGCTAATGGCGATGCTGCCAGTCAGTATTTTACTTTTGAGGTTAAATAGAAATCGGATTATAATAAGAAAGGCCATTATATATGTAATGGCCTTTCTTATTTATAGTAACTCATTTAAGAGCCATAAATGTGTTTTATTCCTCTTTTAGGTTCGCAGCTGCTGCAGTATCCAAAAACCATTCAATTTCGCCTACAATAGGCTCAATCAATTGTGCCGGATACTCTTCAATATCCTCATCATCTTCCAGTACATGGTGAACGGCTATAGCTTTGCCGGCACCATAAACCAAAAATGCAATATGTTGCGCTTCGTTAATTAAAGGTGCATTCATGGTGATGCGGAAAACCTGCTGATCCTGTAAAAAAACTTCTTTTACACCGGGAGTTCTATCGTGCAGAACAGGGGTAAAAGGGAATAAAGAAGCAGTATGTGAGTTATCACCCAAACCCAGCAACACCAGATCAAAGCTTAATTCAACTTCGTCAAAAAACTCTTCAATTTCTTCCTCATACTTCTGTGCAGCTTCTTTCGGCTCAAGTGAGGTATCAACAGGGAAAATGTTCAGTGTACTAATCTCCAAAGGCTCAAACAGCGCTTTTTTAGCCATCAAGTAATTACTGTCGGGATGCGTTTGCGGTACGTTCCTTTCATCACCAAAAAAGAAATAAACTTTTCCCCAATCCAGCTTATCAGCATATGATGAGGCTAGCAATTCATACAGTTTTTTGGGAGAACTTCCACCCGAAAGGGCAACAGAAAACTTTCCTTTTGAAGCAATAGCTTCATTACCTACGTTAACAAAATGCTCTGCCAAAGCAGTAAGCACTTCATTATCATTATTAAAAATATTTAGTTTCATATTTAGTGATTAGAGGTTAGTTAATCAGAGGTTAGGAATTTAAAGATTTGTTTCGCAATGAAAAACTAATCTCTAACCGCTAACCTCCAATCACTAACAAACTATTTTTTATTTCCCTGCACCGGTAGGGTAAACCAGTTGAATCCGTCGCGGGCTATCAAAGCCTCGGCTGATTCTGGTCCCCATGAGTCGGCTGAATAATTAGGGAAATTTAAACTCTTTTTATTTTGCCATGTACTTAAAATTGGCATAACCAATTCCCAGGCAGCTTCTACCTGGTCACCACGCATAAATAAGGTTTGATCGCCAAGCATGGTATCCAGAATTAAAGTTTCATATGCTTCAGGAGCCTGACTAGCATAAGTTCCTTTATAGTCAAACACCATATCAACAGCATTTAAAACCATATCCAATCCCGGACGTTTTGCCTGTACCTGTAAACGGATACTCATTTCAGGTTGTATGCTGATGATCAACCTGTTTTGTTGCCAGCTTTCACTTGCTTCTGTTGGGAATATTAAGTGTGGCACATCCTTAAACTGAATGGTAATAACTGATGACGATTGGTGCATTCTTTTACCTGTACGTAAATAGAATGGAACGCCTTGCCAACGCCAGTTATCAATAAAGAATTTAATGGCAGCAAAAGTCTCTGTATTTGAATCGGGATCAACTTTTGGTTCATCGCGGTACCCTGGAACTTCCTTGCCTTTCATCCATCCGCTGCCATACTGGCCGCGTACGGCCGACAGGCGAACATCTTCAGGGCCAAATTTGCGCATAGCCTTTAACACATCAACCTTGCGGTCGCGTACCTCATCAGCGCTGAAGCTAACAGGTGGTTCCATAGCTACGTGGCAAAGCAGTTGTAGCAAGTGATTCTGGATCATATCGCGCATTGCACCGGCACCGTCATAGTAATCGCCGCGTTCTTCAACGCCTAATTGCTCGGTAACGGATATCTGTACGTGCTCAATGTAGTTCCTATTCCAAAGTGGCTCCATAATGGAGTTCGCAAAGCGGAATGCCATGATGTTTTGAACGGTTTCTTTGCCTAAATAGTGGTCGATACGATAAATCTGGCACTCATCAAAAATGCTCGACAATAATTTGTTCAGCTCTTTTGCTGTTTCCAGATCATGGCCAAATGGTTTCTCAATAACTATCCTTACTTTTTTAGGATCATCAGCAAGTTTAGCTTTTGAAATGTTAGAAGCAATAATAGGGAAGAAATTAGGAGATACCGCAAGGTAATAAATTACGTTTGCCTTGGTTTTCCATTCAGTGTTGTGTTTTTCTACGCGTTTACCAAACTCTTTATAGGTTTCAAAATCTTTGATATCTGATACCTGGTAGAAGATGCTTTTTGAAAACACATCCCATTTTTCTTTGGCTACTTTACCGCTGCGCGAAAACTGGCTGATATCTTTGAATAAATTTTCTCTGAATTGTTCATCAGAAAGCTGTGTACGGCCGGTGCCAATTATAGAAAATTGGTTAGGCAGCCACCCATCCAAAAATAAATTATAAAGAGCTGGGGCAATTTTACGTGAAGTTAAATCGCCAGTACCACCAAAAATGATGAATATGGTTGGGTCTGATTTTGTGCTTGTACTCATGATAAATGTTTTCTGTCGGCTAATGAATAATTAATCGTTACTTTTTGGAACCCATTGTGTATGGAACACGCCTTCTTTGCCAATAAGCTCATAAGTATGTGCACCAAAGTAATCGCGCTGTGCCTGTGTTAAATTAGAAGGCATACGTTTGCTGCGGAAAGCATCAAAATAACTTAATGATGATGCATAGGCAGGGGTAGCAATACCGGCTGCAATGGTTGCCGTTAAAACTTTTCTGGCACCTGGTACAGCGGCGGCTACTAAATCATGAACGTGGCCATCCAGTAATAAATGTGCCAGTGATGCATTTTTCTGATAAGCGTTATATATATCGTTCAAAAACTCTGAACGAATAATACAGCCACCGCGCCAAATCTTAGCTATTTGATCAAGTTTAAGATCATATTTGTATTCTTCTGATGCTCTGGCCAGTAGCTGCATGCCCTGTGCATAGCTAATGATCATGTTGAAATAGAAAGCCTGCTCTAAAGCAACTAAAAACTCTTCTTTATTAACGCTGAGTGAAGGCTCATCTTTGCTGTAAATTGCAGCAGCTTGCTCCCTAAGTTGTTTGTATTTTGATAAATCGCGCATGGATACTGCGGTATCAATAGTTGGGATAGGAGCCTGAAGATCCATTGCCACCTGTGAGGTCCATTTACCGGTACCTTTTGCTTTAGCTTCGTCTTTTATATCATCTAATAATAAATGATCTGTTCCCGGAGCTTTGTAAGCAAAAATATCTTTTGTGATTTCTATCAGGAATGATTTTAAACGGCCTTCGTTCCATTTGGTAAATATTTTACCAATTTCTGCGTTATCCAGCTTTAAACCTTTTTTCAGAATCTCGTAAGTTTCAGCAATTAACTGCATCAAACCATACTCAATACCGTTATGCACCATTTTTACAAAGTGACCTGATGCACCAGGGCCAATGTAAGTAACGCACGGAGCGCCATCAACCTTAGCGGCAATTGACTCCAGGATAGGTTTCATTACATTATAAGCATCCTTGTCGCCACCCGGCATCATACTTGGGCCACGACGTGCACCTTCTTCACCACCCGAAATACCCATACCGAAGAAATGGAATCCTTTTGTTTCCAGCTCATCCACACGGCGGTTAGTATCCGTAAAATGGGAGTTACCACCATCAATCAAAATATCGCCTTTTGAAAGCAATGGTAATAATTCAGCAATAACATCATCAACAATTTTACCTGCAGGAACCAACATCATGATGGCACGCGGGGTATTTAAGCTTTCAACAAAAAGCTTTACATCACTAAAACCTTTAAGATTATGGTGTGTGCTTTCTTTTTCCAATAACTCGCCTTTTGAGGCATCTTTATCAAATCCGGCTCCTTTTACACCATGGTCGCCCATGTTAAGTAACAGGTTGCGGCCCATAGTACCAAGGCCAATCATACCGAAATCATATTTATCTGGACTGCTCATTTTAGTTGGGGTTTTCTAGTTTTATTTTTTCTAATATTTGTTTAGTAGTTTCAAAATCGGTGTGCTGATAGGCACGTATTCCCAATTTTCCAGCTGCTTTTGCAAACATAATCCGGTCGTCAAAGTAAACACATTGGGCAGGTTGAGCCATAGCAATGCCCATTGCGAGTTTAAAAATTGCCGGATCGGGTTTGCGTAATCCAACTTCGCACGATGCTACAAAAGCATCAAATACTTCGTGAAGCTTAAATTTCTTTACCCGGTAGTCATTCAGTTCCTTGCCTTCATTATTAATGGCGATAATGCGGAAACCGCAATCTTTTTTCCATTCTTTAAGCCATTTCAAGGTATCGGGCAACTCGATACTCTGACGGAACATGAAATCTTTAAAATCTTCCCGAGTAAAATCACGCGGGCGATTAAATACTACCGTATCCAGGTATTCATCAAGCGTAATACTACCGGTTTCGTAAACGTTAAAAATGAATGTATGCAGCTCGCTCATTTCCTTGTAGTCAAGGCCAAACAGCTTAGCGGCTTCTTGTCGCGATTGATGTCCCCATCCATTGGTAAGGAGCACGCCACCGATATCGAAGAACAAGATTTTAATGTCTGCTGCTTCCACTATAATTAAACTTTACTTTTTTGATCCTCAATTGCCTGTAATAGTTTTTCGAATGGCTTGTTGAACTTTTCTATGCCTTCGTCTTCTAATTGCTGGGTAAGCTTGTCGATATCAATACCGGCTGTTTTAAGCTTGTTTAAAATCTCGGTAGATTTATCCAGATCTTGTTCCAAAGTATTGGCAGCAACTCCATGATCGCGGAATGCTTCAATAGTTTCCAATGGAGCAGTATCTACTGTGTTTGGACCGATAAGAGCCTCAACATATTTAGTGTCTTTAAATGCAGGATTTTTACTGCTGGTACTAGCCCATAATAAGCGTTGTGGCTGTGCGCCATGAGCTGCTAATTTTTCCCAGCGTGGTCCGCTAAAAGCTTGTTTGTAAATTTCGTATGCTTTTTTAGCTGACGCGATAGCAACTTCACCTTTCAAATCGCCCAAACCTTTTTCATCAAGAATCGGGTCAACCAAAACATCAATACGGCTTAAAAAGAAGCTGGCTACTGATGAAATATGACCGATTGAGTGACCTGCAGCCAAATGATCTTCCAGACCTGAAATGTAAGCTTCAGTAACTTCTTTATAGCGAGGTAAACCAAATAATAAGGTTACGTTGATATTGATACCTTTTGCAATTGATTTTCTGATAGCCGATAAACCTGGTTTTGTTCCAGGGATTTTGATCATTACGTTTTTGCGGTCAACTGCTTTCCAAAGCTCTTCAGCTTGTTTGGTAGTGCCTTCGTCATCTAATGCTAAAAATGGAGAAACTTCCAAGCTTACGTAGCCATCGCCACCTTTTGATTCTTCGTATAAGCCTTTGAAAATATCAGTAGCTTGTTTAATATCACTTATTGCCAAACCGAAAAATATTTCTTCGTTGGTTTTATCGCTATCAGCCAGTTTGCGGATATCGGCATCATAATCAGAACTGCTGGTTATTGCTTTTTCAAAAATAGCCGGGTTTGAGGTAACACCTCTTACACCATCCTCGTCAATCAGTTTTTTTAAATTGCCTGATGCGATGATCGCACGGTCAATAAAGTCAAGCCAGATGCTTTGACCAAAACTGTGAATTTGTTTTACTTTATTTGTTGCCATGGTAATATGTTTTTAAATTAAATTACTTATTGGGTTATGTGTTATTTATTAATGCGATGCTGTGATATAATCAAAATGATCAACTTTGGTTAAGCAACCAAAATCTTTACATCGTAATTTATAAACAGGCCGCTGTCAATTACGCCGGTAATTGATTTTATTTTTAGTTCAAGGTCGTTTCCAATATCATGAAACCTTGCATCCAGTATTAAATTTCCGTTTTCAGTTATTACAGAACCATCTTTGCCTTTAGCAGGTCTTAGTGCAATACTTTCGGGCCCAAGTTTTCTTAGTTCATTTTCAACGTGGAGCAGCGCCGCCGGAAAAACTTCAATGGGTATTGGAAAATTAGTGCCTAGTTTATCTACTAGCTTGCTGTCATCAACTATAATATAATTTACAGGGCTTGAACTAATCAATAGCTTCTCTTTAAACATTGCACCGCCGCGGCCTTTAATAAGGTTGCGGTTGGGATCAACTTCATCGGCGCCGTCAAACAGCCAATCGGGTTTATCTTCGTATAAAGTAGTTAAGGGAATGCCCAGCTTAGCACAAAACATAGAGATTTCAATAGATGTTGGTATGGCTTTGATATGTAACTTTTGCTCTTTGATTTTTTTTGCAATGGCAAGCAGTGCCATATAAACAGTAGAACCTGAACCTACTCCCAATACATCCCCATCTTTAACTTTTGCGGCTATTTCATCAGCTACCTTTTCTTTTCCTTCACGGTTAATTACGGTGCCTGACCATTCGAGCGTTTTAATGATATCGCTTTGCCAATTCATTCTTTTTGCGATTGGAGACAGAAGATTTGGGATGTGAGTTTAAGACATTGGGCTCTTTACTTAAGCTATATCTCAAATTTCACATCCCGTATCTCAAATCTTATAATAATGCTTTCGCTTTTTTAACTACGTTATCTACAGTAAAGCCAAAGTGTTTGTACAGCTCTTCTGCCGGTGCCGATTCACCAAAGGTGGTCATGCCTAATATGTCACCTTCGTCGGTAACATATTTGTGCCAGCCCATTGGCGATGCCATTTCAACTGCCAAACGTTTTTTATGTGCTTTAGGGAATACTTTCTCTTTGTAAGCAGCATCTTGTTTTTCAAATAGCTCCCAGCTTGGCATACTTACCACGCGGGTTGAAACGCCGTCAGCTTCCAGTTTAGCCTGTGCTTCCAGGATCAATGAAACTTCAGATCCGGTTGCTATCAAAATTAAATCAGGAGTTTTACTTGCTTCTGAAAGGATGTAAGCACCTTTTTCAAGTTCAGTAGCTTTGGTGTATTTATCCTGATCAAGTATTGGTAAGCCCTGACGTGTAAATATCAAAATAACCGGGCCACCTTTATGCTCAATAGCCACGCGCCAAGCCTGTGCAGTTTCGTTTGCATCAGCCGGACGGATCAAAGTGATATTAGGGATAACGCGTAACGCTGCCAGTTGCTCAATAGGCTGGTGAGTAGTTCCATCTTCGCCTAAACCAATACTATCATGCGTGTAGATAAATATCGGGCGGATCTTCATGATAGCTGCCAGACGGATTGGAGGACGCATATATTCTGAGAACATCAGGAAGGTTGCACCAAAAGGGATAAGGCCATTAGTTAATGCCATACCATTAAGGATAGAACCCATTGAATGTTCGCGGATACCAAAGTGGAAGTTACGGCCATCACGTTGCTCAGGGGTGAAAGATGTAAATTCTTTCAGGTTAGTATCTGTTGATGGGGCTAAATCGGCTGAACCACCAATAAGATTTGGAAGGCTGGCGGCAATGGCATTTAATACTTTACCTGATGCTTGGCGGGTAGCCATTTTAGGATCAGAACCTTTAAATACAGGTAATTTAGCATCCCAGTTTTTAGGTAACTCACCTTTGAAAGCTAATTCAAATTCAGCAGCCAGTTCTGGGAATTTTTCTTTGTAAGCTTTAAACAGATCATTCCATTTAGCTTCCAGATCAGCACCTCTTGCACCTTTTTCGTGGTAGTATTTTAATACATCGTCAGGAACTACAAATGATTTTTCAGGATCAAAGCCAAAGAATTCTTTAACCAGCTTCACTTCATCGGCCCCAAGTGGTGATCCGTGTGCACCGGCAGTATTTACTTTGTTAGGGCTGCCATAACCAATTTGTGTGCGAACTTTAATGATTGATGGTTTTGATATTTCAATTTTAGCATTGCGGATAGCATTGGTGATGGCTTTTAAATCGTTACCATCATCAACTGTTTGTACATGCCAGCCGTAAGCTTCAAAACGTTTAGCTACATCTTCATTAAAAGTAATATCAGTATCACCTTCAATAGAGATATGGTTATCATCATATAAATAAATCAGGTTACCCAACTCCAGATGGCCCGCAATAGAGGCAGCTTCAGATGCTACACCTTCCATTAAGTCACCATCGCTGCAGATAGCGTATATTTTATAGTCGAATAAGTCAAAACCAGGCTTGTTGTAACGTGCAGCTAAGTGTTTTTGTGCAATAGCGAAACCAACGCCATTGGCAAAACCCTGGCCTAACGGACCTGTAGTTACATCAATGCCCGGTGCCAAACCGTACTCGGGGTGACCTGCGGTTTTGCTGTTCATTTGACGGAAGTTTTTTATATCATCTAATGAAATATCATAACCGGTTAGGTAAAGGAAGCTGTACTGCAACATACAAGCATGCCCGTTTGACAGGATAAAACGGTCGCGGTTTGCCCAATTCGGGTTCTTTGGATTGTATTTTAAATATTCAGACCAAAGAATATGCCCAATCGGAGCTAATGCCATTGGTGTGCCCGGGTGACCTGAATTTGCCTTCTGTACAGCATCTGCCGAAAGTATCCTTACTGTATTGATACCTAACTGCTCTATGTCCTGTGTGGTTGTTTCCATTTTAGTACTAGTGGTTAAATTGTATTTTATTGTGTTAGTAGTGGTTGTTCTTTTGGGGCCTCTTCCAGCTTCCATAACCTTGAGCCACCTTTAATGCCATCGGCATTCGAAACAATTTTCATGTTTTTATCCAGCTTAAAGCTTAGCTTATCTGAGTTTCCGCCGCCAATATATAAATAATCATAATTGAATACGGTTTTTAATACTTCAAAAACCTTTTGCATCCGCTTATTCCATTTTTTAACACCTTCTTTTTCAAGTGCCGCTTCACCTATGTATTTGTCATATGATGCTGACTTTCCAAATGGCTGGTGTGAAAACTCCAGGTGAGGTAATAAGTTGCCATCTAATAATACAGCAGTTCCAAAACCTGTACCCAATGTAATTACCAATTCAAGTCCCTTACCGTTTACTACACCCAATCCCTGCATGTCCGCATCATTTACTACGCGAGCTTCTTTGCCTAAGGCTGCGCCCAAATTTTTGGCAAAATCATAATCTTTCCACAAATCGGTACCCAGATTGGGGGCTGTTTTAATTACACCATTTTTAACGTAACCTGGAAAACCAACCGAGATTTTATCGAATTCCGGAAAATCTTTTACCAGTGTTTTGATGGATTTTATTACATTTTCTGGACTAGCCGGAATAGGGGTAACCACTTTTTCGTAGTTTTTAAGCAGTTCGCCTTTTGAATTTAAAATGGTTGCTTTAATGTGTGAACCTCCAATATCAATGGAGAGAATTTTAAGTTGATCAGGAGTAGTTTTCATTAAATTGATTTATTCTTGGGTAATTATTTTAAAATACTCATCAACTCACACAGGGCCAGTGTTTACCCGATATAAATTTATGAATAATTGACGGATGAATCAGCTTTGTAAATATCACAAATTAATGATAATTAATTGTTAATTGTACGCTGTAATTATTCATAATCAAATAAACAATTAATGAATAACATTATGTGCAATCTGTTTGTTTTTTTTAATTAATGGTGAAGGCTTTTGACAATGGAATTGCAAATACGGGGTTATTAACAGGAATATGCAATGGTGGTTGCCTTGCTGTTGCTAATATTGTTGGCTTTAAAAGAGGTTAATAACAAAAGGACTTAGTAAGTTCATTTTTAATTGTTTTTACTTTAATTTCACCCCGGAATAATCGGCTATGAAGAAAGTTTATTTGTTTGTTTTTATTGGGATAATAGCCATTGTAATGGTTGTAGTTGAGCTGGTAAATATTGATCCAAAGGATGAGAGCTGGGGATTTACGATTTTGGGAGCTTGTATTGCTATCGTTATTATAAAATCTCCATCTATTTTCAGGTGGTTTAAAAACAAAATAAACACCAAATAAAGCTATGTTTTATAATTTCCGGTACCCGATAACATTGTTTTTACTGAGTTTTGTGGGGATGATGCTTGGCTTAATGTTAAAAATATTGCACTGGCCGGGCGGGCAATTGGTAATAGGCAGCATGATTATGGTGCAGGCCATTTCTATCATCTGGCTTATTATAATCATTATAAAAAGTGGTGGGAAAGGGGAGAACTAAGAGGTTTGCCTTAGTTGAAAGTAATCCTCTTAGTTTTATAAAAGACTGTTCTACTTCTCTGCAGGCTTCTGCCAAAAATAGCTTGGATTATTACTTGCGTATTCAATCATTCCTTTTTGAGTTTTCTTGGACTGATGTATAGTAGTGAAACTTCCCGGGTATAGATTTATATATTCAATAGGAGGTTTATTGTCGCTTCTGGTTTCAAGATCCCAATCGCTCTTAATGGCACACTTTAACCAATACAGATTTTTTGACATATAGTGGAAGTAATCCTGTTTAGTTTCTTTTGATTTGTTGTTCCAATTGGCATCTGCATTTAAACTCCATGGTTGATCGTTAATCATCCGTTCTCTAACTTCTTCAATATTTAGCAAATTGCCCTTTTCATCACTAACGTAAGCATTAAAGGTAGGGTCCATCCAAATCCATTTATTCAATGTTTTTGACCATACTACTGTAATTACATGGCAATCAAAATCGGCAGTGTCTTTAGGCATACATGTTACAAGCCGGGCCTTAAATCCTTCGGCTTGATAAGCATCTTTTAATATGGTTGCCATCATCCGGCAGTTAACTCCGCGGTCATCCTTTTTGCAAACTGCTATCAGGTCAATTGCATTTTTATTTGGCGGGTTGCCAGAACTACCGTCATGCCGTACAATATTATGTGCCCAGAAAAGTAGGTTTTTAAATTTGCTGATTTCATCGCCGCTGCCTGCAACAGAATCAAGATTGAACTTTTGCTTGAAATTAACCAACTCAGGTGTAGAGGCTGATTGATAACTAAAGACCGGCAAAGCCGCGTTTTGTTCAATATTGTACGGCCCGGAATTTTTCAGAATATAGAGGTAATCGCCCTTTTCTCTAATTTGCTGCACTATTGTTTTAAACTCCGGCTCGTTGTGCAAGCTTACCAGGTCGCCATCAACAATAATGGAGTTGTAATCAATAAATCCAGCATCGAATGCTTTTTTCAGCCAGTTTATGGCATCTGCTTTTTGACCGCTGAGTGCAGTATAGCAGCCCAGGTTATAATAAATGTTAATAGTATTGCCCTGATAGTTTTTTTGTATGACGGTTGACTGTTTATGATAGGTATTTAACCAATCATTTGACAAGTCAATTGCTTTGGTGTAATTTTTGGCCTGGTATGAATCTTCAATGTTCTTGCCGGTGACCATTACATAGTTATTAAACGCTTCAGTCTCCTGCTTTTGCTGTGCATTGGTCATTAGTGCGAATAAAGAAATAAAGCATATCAATAATGTTTTTTTCATAAAGTTGATTTTTTTAGAGACGAGAGATTAAGGTAATAGGTTGCATAAAGCAGTACTGTTTTCCCAAATCTAATAAAATATTTATTGAGGACAAATAAAAACTATATTTTTAGTTTTATATCAGCCGGACACAATATGTCCCTTAAAATCCCTTTTTTCTTACAATTCCAGGCTTACGGGCTTTTGCGGTTTTTGGTCTTTCGGTTGGCAATACTTCATCAACGGCATATTGGCGGGCCATTTTGGCTATACGGTCTTCCAGTGTTTCGGTAGTTAATCGTTCGCGGCCCAAACTGTCAACCATTATGGGGAAAGCGAATGGGGTGGGCCGTTCAATAGTTTTTAAGATGATGCTTTGTTTGATGATCCGTTGCAGAGCCATTCTTAAGCGGAACTCTTCCAGCTGAAAAGCCAGCGCTTCATTATATGCCTGCCGCACCAGTAAGTTATCCGGCTCATATTCGCTGAATACTTCAAAAAGCAGGGAAGTTGATGCTTGTAAATGTTTGTTCTTTACCTGCTGACCCGGGTAGCCTGTAAATACCAATCCACCGATATGGGCAATATCCCTGAACCTGCGACGGGCCATTTCATTGGCATTTAAACTATGCTGAATATCCTCCAACAAATTATCGATAGAGAAAAAGGATGCATCTTCCAATGCTTCTTCAATAGGAATGTCTTCATCTGTGAGCAATTCAAAGCCATAATCATTCATGGCTATGGAAAAACTTGCCGGTTTTATTTTGCTGATGCGATAAGCCAGCAGCGAAGCCATACCCTCGTGTACCAGCCTGCCTTCAAAAGGATAAAATAATAAATGATGCCCCTGCTGAGATTTAAACGATTCAATCAAAAACTCATTACTCTGCGGTAAATAGGAAAGTTTTTTTTGCAAATCGAACAAAGGTTGCAGGGCAATAACCTCTTCATCGCTGGCTATGCCATGCGCCACTTCGTCAAGTTTGATCCTGAACATGGCCGATAGTTGTGATGACAAGGGCATCCGCCCACCCGCCCAGCTGGGGATCATCCCTTTTTTTGCATTTGATTTTTTAACATAGGCTGTCATCTCCTTTATGCGCACAAACTCCAAACTACGCCCGGCAAACCAAAACGTATTTCCGGGTTTTAGTTTAGAGATAAAAGATTCTTCAATGGTGCCTAAACTACCTCCGCTTAGCCAACTAACCCTGATACTTAATTCGCTGGTTATGGTGCCAATACTTAACCTGTGCCGCATAGCCACACGGCGGTTGTTTACTTTGAATACTCCATTTTCGACCTCAACCTTTAAAAACTCGTCGTATTGAGCCAGGGTTTTGCCGCCGGTAGTGATAAATTCAAGGAGCTGATTAAACTCGCTTCGTTTTAAATCGGCAAAGGCAAAGCTGCTTGTAACCTCGTTATAAAGTTCATTGGCGGTAAACCCGTCAGACACTGCCAGTGTTACCATATACTGAATTAATACATCCATGGTAAGCAGTAAAGGATCGCGGCTTTCAAAAACACCTTCTTTAATGGCTTGTTTAAGTGCCGCGCCTTCCAATAGTTCCATTGAATGGGTAGGCACAAAATAAGCACGTGAAACTGCCCCCGGATGATGACCGCTTCGCCCCGCACGCTGCATAAAACGGGCTACACCTTTAGGGCTGCCTACTTGTACAACAGTATCAACCGGCCTGAAATCAACCCCCAGATCTAAACTTGATGTACACACTACTACTTTTAAAGCTTCTGCATGCAGTGCCTGTTCTACCCAATTTCGTAGCTCATTATCCAGCGAGCCATGGTGCATGGCCATAATGCCGGCATACTCGGGGTAATTATTTAAAATGGCATGATACCATATTTCAGCCTGCGAACGGGTATTGGTAAATATGAGCGTGGTTACGCTTTTGGCAACAATTGCCATTACCTCTGGCAGTAGTTTTAAACCGATATGCCCCGCCCACGAATAATTTTCAATGTTATCAGGAATGATGGATTTGATCTGCAATTTCTTTTCCAGGTTGGCCCTCACCATTTTAATTTTTTCGGCCGGAAAATTATTTCCCAGCAATACCTCAGCCGCTTCCTCCAGATTACCGATGGTGGCGCTGATACCCCAGATTTTTAGTCCTGAGTCGGTTCTGCCGGATTGACGATCTTCACTTAGGACTAAGGGCTCCTGGCTTAAGACTTTCAATTTAGAAAGCCCCAACTCCACCTGCACGCCCCGTTTGGTACCCAGTAGTTCATGCCACTCATCAATTACTACTACCTGCAGGTTTTGGAACAGTTTGTAATATTCTTTTTGGGCCAGCATCAGGTGCAGACTTTCGGGAGTGGTCAGTAATACTTCGGGAAGCCTTTTTTTGAGTGCCTGTTTTTCGGCAGCGGGGGTGTCACCGGTACGGGTAGCTATTTTCCATGGCAGACCTATCTCGTCGCAAGCTTCCTGCATGGCTTTTTTGATATCATTGGTAAGCGCACGTAAAGGCGTAATCCAAAGCATCAGCAAACCATTGTTGCTTTTACTGAGATAGTTGTTGGGATGTTTATTAATAAAATCAGCCAGAAAAGGCAGAAACAAAGCAAATGTTTTACCGCTGCCAGTAGGTGCATTTAGCAAACCGGAGTAACCGCCGAGGTAAGCGTCTTCCATTTCCTGCTGGAAAGCAAACTGTTGCCAGTTTTTTCGCTTATACCATTCCCGCATAACTTGCTGCCCTTTTGTAACCATGCCAATAATATACAACAGAACTTCAAATTAGTTATAATTTATATGAATTGAATAAAGCATCTTTTTTACAAACTATTTCAATGATATTTAAGGCAATTAAATAATTGTAGAGAGGTTGTGGCTGATGATGCCGGAACTATAGATTAATATATGAGTAAATCACCTGTCAGCAACGCGGCAGTATTCTGAATACAGAGATTATAAGCCGCTAGGAAATTAAAAAAGGGCTGTAAGTTTCAAACTTACAGCCCTTTTTTGTTTAGTTATGATGTGGAGTTTATTTTTTCTCCGGTAATAAGATCAGCTTAATAAAATTAGCACCACTCAGGTATTTGTTGGCGGCATCTTTTGTGCTTTGTACGGTTACATTAGCTAGGTTACTAACGTGCATCAAAATAGCATCCGGGTCTTGCTGATTTTGGGCTGCTGCACCTAAATAACCGGCCCAAAAAATGTTTTCTTTAAGCTGAACTTGTGTGGAGCGGGCATCCTGTGCTGCAAATTTGGTAATATCAACCGGCAATGCACCATTTTGCTTAATGTTATTGATTTCTTCCATGGTGGCGCTTACCAGCTTATCAACATTGGCTGGCGCACATTGGAAGGAAATGGTGAAAGTATATCTGCCTTCCGGAATTTTTTTATAGCTCGCCCTCACGCCCGGTGAGTAAACTTCGCCTTCTTTTTCACGCAGGCGCTCATCCAGTTTAATTTGTAAAATAGATTCCAGGGCGTCCATCTGCATATTATTAGCATCATTATATTCATAGCTACCATCAAATACTAATTCTACAGTGCTCTTGTCGCCAATGCCTTTGTAAACAGTTTTGGTAATTTGCCCTGCAGGTGGATGAATGTCCAGGTTCTTATAAGTCTCTTTGCTATTGGTTGTTGGCAGGCTTCCTAAATAAGCCTCCAGGTATGGTTTTATAACATTAACCGTAAAATTACCAACTATTACAAAGGTAAATCCGCTGGCATCTGCAAAACGGCTTTTGTAAAAATCATAAGCCTTGTCTAAGCTTGCGCCGTCCAATTGTTCTTTGGTAACCACCATTTCGCGGAAGTTATGATTGCTCATTGTTGCCGAAACAGTATCCTGGAAAACGCTTGTCGGATCAAGGCTGCGGTTAGCCAGTACCGATTTTGTTTGGGTTATGTTTGATTGCCAGATATCAGCATCTTTACGCGGTTGGGTAAAGTACAGGTATACCAACTGCATGGCCGTTTCGAAATCTCTTGGTGAGCAATTGCCTGATATTCCCTGGGCGACATCACTTATGTAAGGCGTGATGCTTGCATTTTTACCTGCCAGCACTTTATCAAGCTGAATCTGCGGGAAATTGCCTACCCCGCTGCTTGCCGTAATATTACCCGCCATATCTGCCGATGGGAAGTCTTGATCATTTGCCAGTGAAGTTCCGCCGAAGCTATATCCGTTAATCAGGATCTGGTCGTTTTTAAATTCGGTTGGCTTTAATATTACTTTTATGCCATTTGATAAAGTTACCGTGGTTGTTAAAATAGCACTGTCTGTTTGTATGCTGGTAATTTTACCCGGAGCTGGTAACTTATCCATCAAAGGCTTATCAATCCTGGTATCAACATAGGCAGTTAAGTTTTTGCCACTTTCGGCAATCCAGTCTAGTACCGTTTTTTCGTTTGGAAGTTTGTCCTTTTCTTTGTCAGGTGCTTCTACTAAAACCACCCTGTTTTGATCGCTAATAAATTTGCCTGCCATTGCATTCATTTCGGCAAGGGTAATTTTTCCGATGTTGTTTACGTAAAAGTTGTATTCGTACTCTAAACCAGGGATTGCCTCACCGGTTAAAAAGTTTTTCTGATATTCATTTACAAAATTTACTGATTTGGTTTTATCCCGTTCTTTATAAGCATTGTCAATAGCTAACAAAGCATTTTGTTTTGCTCTTTCAAGCTCCGTAGTGGTAAATCCAAAAATGCGTGCACGCTCTGTTTCGGCAACAGCGGCTTTAATGGCTGTTTGTAACTCACCAGGTTTAGCCACCACAATGGTACTAAACGCATTTTGCCTGCCAATAAAACCACCATAGCTCGACTGTCCGTACAGGAATGGTGGATTGGGTTTTTGAAGTAATTCGCCAAGGCGTGCATTAAGCATCTGGTTAAATAACTCAACACGCATATCCTGCATGTAATCTGTAATTGTTTTTACAACAGTACCGGGATGTTTAACAATAATCTGGGCCACTGTATAAGGGAATTCCTTATCGGTTGCAATTTTAACGGCTGTGCCTGGTGTTGGTGGTACGTTATAAACCGTTCTTGGTTTTTCGTTTGCAGGATTGCTTAATAGCGAGAAATATTCTCTTATCAGCTTTGCAACATATCTCGGGTCAAAATCACCTACAACTATTACAGCTTCCAGATCCGGACGGTACCAGTCATGGTAAAAGCTTTTAATAGTTTCGGGCTTAAAGGTTTTTATGATATCTTCTTTACCAATAGGTAAACGTTGTGCGTATCTAGAGTTGTTTAACAACACAGGTAAGGTCTGTAAGCTTAATCTTTCCTGTGCATTTTTACCGCGAAGGCGTGCTTCTTCTAACACTACACCACGCTCATCATCAATTTCTTTTGGATCGAATGACTGGTAACCTGCCCAGTTAGCCAATATGCTGAAGCCTTTTTCAAATACAGCGACGCTATCAGTAGGTAGCGGTAACTGATATACTGTTTCATCAAAAGAAGTATAAGCATTCAGGTCGGCACCAAATTTAACACCTGATTTTTGCAGGAAATCAACCAATTGGTTTTTAGGGAAATCACGTGTTCCGTTAAACGCCATGTGCTCGGTGAAGTGGGCAAGACCCTGTTGCTCGTCCGTTTCTAAAACAGAACCTGCTTTACATACCAGGTATAATTCGGCCCTGTTTTTAGGCTCCGTGTTTCTGCGGATATAAACGGTTAAGCCGTTCGGCAATTTTCCGGTAATTACATTGGGGTCAACAGGCAATAGGTCGGCTTTTGACGCTGGTACTGCCGTTGCCGGTTTAGGTGCTGCTGCGGCAGGTTTCTTTTTAACTTGTGCGAATGCTCCTTCCGTTAGTGCAACAAAAGCTAAAGCTGCTATACAAACTTTATAGTTTAATTTCATTTTTTTATTAGGGAATATCTCTTTGCTAAGATGCAAAACGGATACTTCAGTTACAAATTATATTATTGATTTAGAATTTACTATGATTTCACCGATTTACTATGATTACACCGTTTTAAAGAAATCGGTGTAATCATTCCTGAAAATCTGTGAAATCTATGTCTTATTAATAATGAAACCTTACAAAAGCTTCCATAGCTTCATATTCCGCCATGCCGAGTTTGTCGTAACTTTTTGCTGTCTCCCTTGTACGGTCTTCAGCCCTTACCCAGAATTCCCTTGCATCATCACCCGGGAATACCGGCCTGTCTTTTTGGCTCTGGTGCTTAAAGATGGCATTCCGCTTACGGATCACTTCCTGTGGTGATAATGGTACTGCCATTTCTATCTCGTAGATGTTAAATTCCTGCCATGCACCGCGATACATCCATACCCAGCAGTCTTTTACCCAGTCTTCCGTTTCTTTCAGTCGTTTTAAGGCGGCTATAATGATATTGAAACATACCAGGTGGGTGCCGTTCGGGTCGGCAAAGTCACCGGCAGCAAATACCTGTTGTGGTTTTACTTTTTGCAGCAGCTCCATCGTTAAACGGATATCGTCTTCGCCTGCTGTGTTCTTTTTGATCTTACCGGTTTCATAAAATGGCA
>NZ_VLLI01000023.1 GCF_007830615.1 Mucilaginibacter frigoritolerans | reverse complement strand
CTCTATTATGTTAAAACTGGCCGCTGCACCCACTCCGTCTGTTAAGCCTGCTGTTCTGGGTGTCCCGGCAAGGAGACTCACCGTTCCGTCCGTGCCGATCTTCCGGATATCCCGGTTACCATACTCGGCTACATAAAAGTTTCCTGCTCCATCAAGAGCAACATCCGCCGGAAAGAAAAAATCCGCATTAGCTGATGTTCCGTTCAGATAACCTTCATTACCGCTTCCAGATAGGGTACTCACTACCCCGGCTGGCGTGATCTTGCGGATTACCTGGTTATATTCATCTGCCACATATAGATTACCCGCCGAATCAAAGATCAGTCCCGATGGATGATCAAACTCCGCTGTGGTACTTGCGCCATTTACATAGCCTGCTGTACCATTTCCTGCAAACGTACTTACTGTTCCTGATGGCGTAATTTTTCGGATCACATGGTTACCCCAGTCGCTCACATATATGTTTCCTGAAGCGTCTACTGCTGTGCCTATTGGGAAATTAAATTCTGCATTAGCAGCAGGGCCATCAACGTATCCTTTAGTGCCATTACCAGCTAGTCGGCTTACTACTCCTGAAGCGGTAACCATGGATATGCTGTTGCCGTAATTCTCAGCCACATACAGATTCCCGCTGACATCCTTTGACAAGCCTGTAGGATAATTCAATTCCGTGCTAGTACCAACATTAGTGGCTAGCGTGGTCACTACCCCGGCAGCACTGATGAATCGGATCCTGTTATTGCCACCATCTGACAAATAAAAATTTCCTAACTGATCCGGAAGCAGGCTGAAGGGCCGAAAAAACGTAGCATTTGTTCCAGTCCCGTTGGAACTTCCCTGGGTTCCCGTCATGCTACCTACAAAGGTGAGCGTCTGGCCATAGGCATAGGGTGCACCACCAGTATTGGTTGGAAAGATTGGGCCAACGGGCAAGCCCGTTGTAAAGGAGAAGGTATTGTTGCCGTATGATATAGCAGGTAACTGGCTGAAGCCCTGAAGTGACAGCAATACTGACACCGTTATAATTAATAACTTGGTCTTATTCATTTATATATGTGATAAGCTGGTTTGCAAATTCTGTTGTTGAAAACTGGTTTGATATCCGGCTGAACATTAGTTAGCACTCGTTCCTAATAAATAGCCCGTTCCCGATTGTAAAACTACTGTTGCAGTTGTACAGTTGCCCTTTTCCGATGTCCCGGTACAACCATTCACCAATATTGACCCTGTAGTTGCCTGATTGGCTCCCGCACCTATATTAATAATCAAAGGAGTGTTCGTTACAATCGTCTCCCCGGAAGCATTGTAGTAAGTCGTCGAATTAACCTGAAAGTTAATCGTAATCGCCGTTTGCAAAGTATAGGGAATCGTACATGCTACATCCGAAAAGGTTTTAAACGTATAGGTATTATTCGTTATCGGGTCACCATTCGGATCGGCGGTAATATAACTCCCTCCAATAGTCATTTGCACATAGGGCTGAGCGAAAGAGTTGACTCCTCCTACATTGCATCCATATGTCTGTCCTGCATAGTTGTAACAATAACTTTTGATGATATTGCCGTATTGATCTTTTATATCCGATAATCGCTGGAGCGCATCATAGTCATAATAAGTAGTTTCATTTTTGGCATCAGTCGAACTGGTCATATTACCTACTAAGTCATAAGTGTAGGTGGTCATTTGTGCGTCTGACGGATGAATCCTAATGTCATCATAGGCTACAGCGCCAGTTGCACTTAAGGTCATTGATGGTCCGGTATAAGGCTGTTCGGACTGGTATGTCCAAACATTGTTACTTAGATACCAGTAGCAAATCCTGTACGATCTAGCATTAGGCAGCGTCCAGTTAACCAGGTAAGTTGCTCCACTATAATACTTCGTGCCTGTATGTCCTGTGCCGGTTACAGCCGTTGCGTTGTCTTCAAAACCTTCATAATAATATTCTTTCACGCCGGTACTGGCTGCGTTTAATACTTTAGCCACCGGGTAGGTGTTCTTATAACCCCACTGGTAAGAAATATTACTTCCACCTGTTAATTGTTCGTTTACAGGTTTAGCAGTGACACCGTCGTAATTAAAATTAACCCTAGGCTTTAAATATGCGTTAGGTAATATATTTACCTGAGTTGGCGTCCATACTTGACTTAAGCTAGCCTGCGTAGGTGTTAACGGAATAGCGGTTTCCAACGCGTTAATGTTTACCGGATTAATTAAAGTATCTTGACTGCTGTTTGCAAAATCCTGATATTGGATATATTTCCCGGCAATTAGCGTGTTATTTTTCCATGAATAGGTACTAACGGGTTCCAATAAATTTCTGGCCTTCATTTTAGCCATGATGTTAGCTCCTGAACCATCCGTATAGTCAAAAGAGTAATAGTTTTTATTGATCAGTACGTCACCATTACTGTTTACAGTTGTATCGCTGGTTTGTAAGGTATGGTTGGGACTTTCATAGCCATAATTCGTTGTCTCACTTACAAAGCTAGTACCCGTAAACGTTTTCCTTGTAGTAGATGTTAAATGCGAAATGCCGGTACGTAACTTATAAAATGACAATGCATTTAAACCGCTGGAGGCAGGATAAGACGCGGCTCCAGGGAGATAGTTATATACCTTTAATCCCCTGATCTGGTAATTTTCGTGATACGTGGTTGAGTAAGCATAAGTAGTGCTTTCCAAATGATTATTCGATGCGTCATATGTATCTTCTTCTAAAAGTCTCCCTCCTGTTAAATCTACCTGTTGTGGCGTAAATGGATAACAATTTGCAGACGCGGTATAACCAGCGTAGGGTAAAGTTTCTGGTGCAATATCGTTGAAATGTCCGCTTCCATAAATTCCGTAAACTCCATCAATATAATTCTGTTCCTGATATAGACCAACCCCTAAACGGGAGGTTATATCATATGGAGACAAATAAGCTGAAAACTGGTATTTTTTATAACCGTTCTCTCCTTCCGCTCCGAATGATTCCTTAACATACTGATAGGTAACATAATTTCCCTGTTCATCTTGCATAGGTACAATTCCTTGCGATTGCTTCACAAATACCGGCACATTAATAAATCCAAACTGACCAACATACCCGCCTTGCTGAGTTTCCAAACCTCCGGTGGCTAATTGATAAGAGTAATACTCATTAGCAAGCTGATACAAATACTGCGGTATATTAAAAATACTACCGCCACTATAACTAAATGATCTTACCTGCACATTGCTGGTTACATTGTCCTGGGTCTTGATTTGTAAGATCCTCAGGCCTCCTACCAAGGTATCTGACACCATTGGGTTTACCTCCGGGTCCATGCCGTTACTTGCACTATGAGGCCCATAGGTAAAGGTTGTCGTAACTCCCAAGGGATCTTGTATATTCGTTAATGTAAAGGCCAACATATCCGGCCATACCGGATGCCGGTAAGCGCCAGCACTACTAAAGCTGCCACAAGCAGTCGTATTAAAAACAGCAGGAGTAAAATAGTTATTATTGCTACCTGCTGCGTTATTGGAAAATCCCCAATGATCCTGATCGTAGCTTAACCGGCGAGGTAGCTGAAATCCTGGATAATTCAAGTAGCTTTCCTGGTAAGTGAATACATACGGAGGCTTATTTAATGTGCCATCGCCTGAAAATTCCTGAACGGAGGCCAATTTTAGCCGTTTGGTGTCTGTTGCATCCGCATTTGAAGTGCCATAATAATTTAAATTATTAGTTATTCCAACAGATGTGGCAGTTGTTGACTGGAAATAAGTATGATTTAATGTAAACTGTTTTAGACAGACATTATTAGTATTGCTATTAATCTTTATAGAATCTAAGCTAAATGAATTTGGAGCGACCGTACTGCTCCCACTCATATTCAATAAATCTGCTCTTGCGTTTTTTGCGATAAAATTAATGGTATAGTTCTTTGTAACTATACTTGATAATCTTTGTCCATATATAGTAGTTGTTATTAAGTTATGGATGCCCGGATTTTCCGTTCCTCCATTTATTGTACTATTATCGCATGGATTGCCATTTGTATAGTAAGTACTTTCAGGTCCCAAATCCTTATAAGCATAGGTTTCCGGTACATAATTAAAAGTCGCCGTATCTTTTGTATTAGGGTTCACAATCCGGGTTAAATACCAGCTAGATGGTGCATATCCATTGTAAATATCGGATCCGGAAACGGTTGAAGATGGAAAAGTTTGCTCGTAAGTATTGTTCTCGCCGAAGTAATACTCAATGCCATCGGGTGTAATAATCTCCCAGGCACTAAAGTTTGCCGAGGCAGGAGAGCGGGCGACACCAGTCGAGCTATAGCTTACTTTAACAACCAGGTCATTATCTTCAAGCATTCTTACTGTGCGGTTCTCATCAAATACAAACTTTCCTACATGTCCGTTAAAATTAAACGTATATAAATCCGGTTCACAATCAGTATGCCCCCCCATGATTGCCGGGGTAATCTGGCCATAAAAAAAATTGCTAGGATCAGATGATTGGCCGTTTACAGAATAAGGCAGAAGAGGCAGATTGCTTAATCCATTTGAAGAATAATACCCGTTGACTCCAGTACCGGAAGGATTTCCCACCCCTTCATCAGGATTGCCGCGTACTGTACGAATAATCACTCCCCCTGCATTTAAAGCCCATCCAAGGCCGATCCAAGATGCCAGTTCTGACACATGAATACCACTGGCGTGGTAGCTCAATGATATAGGTAAACTGATGCCACCATCTTTTAAGTTATAAATAGGCACCGATATTTGCGGCACGCCGGTATAATAACTTACCGGGTAATCTGCATATTTCCCTAATGATGCTGCGTTCGGTGCCGGAGTTACAAAGTTAGTAAGGTATGCATTAGGAGCGGTTGCGTTTTGTGCACTAGCTATTTGACAAAAGCATATAAAACTCAGGAAAAATAACAGCCTTGAATGACTTTTTTTCATTGTGTAAATGGGGTTTAATCAGATAAAGTTATTAGGGAATTAAAAAGTATAAATGTTCGCTGAAAAATAAGGGGTTAATTTGATTTGCAAGGATAGGCTTTAAGGTCATATCGATAAACATAATAAACCGTATGTCCATTATATTTTGAGGCAGCAATTACCGCACATAAATTTTAGCTAAAAAAGAGAAACGGTTAGGTTAAAATAAATAAAGTCAATGTGGACATGAGGTCAAAAATTACCATTGAGTAACCTTTCTGATTCGATAATTGCGATTTGCTGTTTTAGATTGGGGCATTTATGGTAAGGTTATTAGTTATATAAAATAATATCGTGACAACATTACAAGAATAAAAAACAACATTGATAAAAACAAATATTTAAATACAATTCCTTGCTTTCTCGGTGCCTTATATTGTCGCGAGCTATTTCGATATAAAATAATAAATATTCTAAAAAATACTTCACTACCCTACCCTCTTCAATTTGGATACAATGAATGAAAACAATAGTTCCATTCATTAATCCTTATTGCCATGCCTGTCCGAAATCGAAAGTATGAAAACATACTGCAATTTATCTTTGGAGCCATCATTACCCTTGTTCTTTTACAGGTTGCCTACAATGCAATTGTGCGATTGATTAAGCACTTTTTTATTAAATAGGCAGCTAAAAACACCGCTCATTTAAGCGGTGTTATTTTTTACATAAATCGATTTTATTAAGTTTAACCCCAATGTTTTTGACACTTTTTTGGGTATTGTCTCGGTTTAAAAATAAATTATGATAAAATTAGCCTTACTTACAATTGTTGTTTTGCTTTTCAATAACAAGCAAAATAAAAAAGCTAACTTTTAATTCTCTCCCCAGGATGTACGTCTCTTGGATATAAGAACAAATGCGGAACATAAGGAATATTTATATTTTTAAATTTAACACCTTTCATGAATATTGTTTCTCCGTTTTTGCCCTCATCTCCGAAAACATATCCACCAAACCCGTTTTCATTAACAAATAGCCCAAATAAGTTAACTGCGCCATTTTTATAGTCGGCTTGATAATAAACCTTTCGGTCAAATTTTGATATAACTTCAAACCCGGTATCATCATTATTGTAATCAAAATTTTCAGTATCAAACATTCTCCATTCATTATTTAAAACCGCTCCGATTATCTTCCCATCAATATCCCTTAAAATAGCATTAACAACTATTCTTTTGTTCTTTAGGTATATTTGAAATGAACCGTTGCTTATTGGAAGGGTTAATGATTCGTAGGTATTTGTAGTGAAAAACGATAGTGAATTCCCCAATCTTATTTTAGGTATTTCAGCGCCATCAAGGTCATTTAAATCACCAATAGTTGCATAAACCTTGTCAATAAAATCAGCCTTTCGTTCTTTTTGGATGGCATTGATGGCAATCACTATTGCTAAAAGACTCGCCAATACTGTAAAAAACTTTTGAACTGGTGTAGCATGTTTCCATTTTTTAGTAGAAAAAGCAATATATATTGCTAATATTAAGGTTAAAACTATTTCGAGGGTTAACATAAAAAGGACGACTGGTTAGGTAGCCTTAAATGTATAAATAAGTTGGGTTAAATCAATCTGCAAGTCTTACAATTTCTTCGATTGTCATAACACGCTTAGTTAACCCTGCTTCAATTGCCGGGGTAACTTTTAATGTTTATGGATTTTCCATGTCGGTATCAAATCAAAAAGCCTCAAGTCGAAAGATTTATGCTTTTTGATTTTTAGGCACAATCTGGATAATTGCTATATTATGATTTGGATGATAGTACCTTCGACCAGTAATGAGTTCAATTATATATAAATAGCATCCGACTGTGTATAATTTTTTTTTGATATTGTCAATTATATTGAAGCCAATAACTTTAAATGGTCGATAAAAGAGTTCGAAAATTGTGGTCTAAGGGTCACAATTATTATAAAAACCGCATCTGTTGTAAATAGATGCGGTTTTTGTTTTTTAGGCAATTTTCAATATTGCGTTTCGGTGCAATTAAAGCACTTTTTGAGTTCGATCCTCGTTAGGGTGACTATGTAGGACACGTTCATAAGATCGAATATAATTACAATTTTCATTTAATGTAATTGACTGACTGTCAATGCAAAATATTGGAATTATTCATTTTATTGGGTGTTCGATATCGTTGATGTCGCTTTTACATGGATTATCAACATATACATCTACGGCTATCTGTGCTAACTTATTCATGAACTCTAAGATTTTCTCTGCTTGCTCCGAAGTTACCTTGACATTGTACTTTGCTAATATTTTAACGGCTCTATCAGGTGTTACTGATTTTTTATTTTGTTCCATTCCATACCCTCTTTGGATGTAAATACATTTACTAACCTGAACATGGCATAAAAATGCGTTCCGTATCTCACCCCGGAACACACCACATTCGTGTTTCAACTAAATCTCAGATCACGCGCTTACAGATCCAGGTTCTTTTTGGCAGGCTGCCCAAGCCAGTTACTTGTCTACTGTCGACATGCTGTGTCCGCGCCGCTTTGATTGCCTGGGGGCATTTGGTTAGAGCATAGTTTTCGTTGCACAGCAATTTGCGCCATGCGATTGTAAATCACTCTGACCGTAAACTATTCACCGGGTTTACTACCGCCGCTTTTATCGCATGATAGCTGATTGTAATAACCGCCACGATGACAGCAAGCAATCCTGCCCCGGCAAACATCCACCATTGTATGTTGATGCGGTAAGCAAATCCCTGCAGCCAGTCATGCATCACGTACCAGGCAATGGGCGAAGCGATGAGAATGGAAAGTAATACCAGCTTTAAGAAATCCTTTGAAAGCATACCGTTAATCGACGATATACTTGCCCCGAGTACTTTTCTTATGCCAATCTCCTTAGTGCGCTGCTCTATAGTAAACGCTGCCAGCCCGAATAGCCCCATCCCTGCCAGTACGATGGTGATGACCGTAAAGATGCTGAATATGGAGGCCAGCCGGTCTTCGGCTTTATATTGCGCATTAAAAGCGTCATCCATAAAAGTGTAATCGAATGGCGTTTCAGCATCATACCTTTTATATATTTTTTGTATTGCACCGAGCAATGTTGGGAGATTTGTATGCGGTTTTATTTTCGCAAAAAGGAAACATCCTCCCTGGGTTTTCCAAAGTTTTGCGGTGTCGGAAAGCACCCAAAGGCCGAGCGGCTGAATGGGATCTTCGAGAGATCCGAAATTGAAATTTTTAACCACACCAACCACAATGGTCTTTGAACCAGGATTAACGTAGCTGCCCACAGGGTTCGCGGCTAAATGCAATTTCTCAACCGCCAATTCGTTAAGTACGATCTTATTTCCGGTGCCCAGGTTGTCATGAGGCAGCGGCGGATACTTCCATTTAAGCCCTGCCAGCTGAAAGAAACCCTGGTCAACATCAAGAGAAGGGAGCATTACTGTTTCATCTTTGGTTTTACCCGGCATTCCGATCATATCATAATAACTGAACATACCATATCGCGATGTTGACACTGCGCCTATGCCTGCCAATGTCCTGACGTCATGGTTAAAGCTGGGGTAATTTTTAAAAGAACCGCTGACCGGGATCATAACCACGTTGTCCCGATCGACACCTGTATCCGCATGCCTGAAAAAATAAAGCTGCCGGTCTATTACTATTCCGCAAATGATCAGCGCAACAGATATTGAGAATTGCAGCGTCGTAAATATTTTCCGGATCAAAACGCCGCCTGATTGTTTGCCCATTTTTCCTTTAAGCGTGACAACAGGTTTAAAGGCTGACAACACCAGTGATGGATAGCTGCCCGAGACTACGATAGTAACCAGTAACAATCCGAATAGCAGGGACAGGATCAGGGGGTTATAAAGGAATGAATTATCTATTTTCAACTGAAGGACATTAAAAAATACCGGTTTAAATAAATAACAAAGCGCGTACCCTAACAGGAAAGATATGGTCGCATAAACAGCAGATTCGATATAGAATTGCAGTGCAACACTTTTGCGGCTGGCGCCGGATATTTTACGTACGCCTATCTCTTTTGCCCGCAGCGTAGCCCTTGCGGTTGACAGGCTCATATAATTGACCAGGGCAAGCAGTAAGATCAGTAAGGCAACTAATGGGAATATAGTGAGATATTTTAGGTTAGCATCATTCCTTGATCTTTTCAGATGCTGGTCTGCCAGGGGTAAAAGAGAAAAATCAATTTGAGCTTTAGGGTTTTTATTGGTATAGGTATAAAGTGACCGCAGGCCTGTTGTCAAGGCGGTAGTATCAGAACGATGCCTTAATAATAAGAAAACATCAAAAGTACCACCACCCAATTGTTGATTGCCAAGGTAATCTTTGGCCCCTTTGGTTGTTACAAAACCTGAATTGGATGCAACAAAATTATATGCAATGGACGAATTGGATGGGCAATTTTCGGCAATGCCGGTTATCTGGTAAGTATAGGCGCTATCGGTTTTGATGGTCAATGTTTTTCCTACCGCGTTCTCATCACCAAAGTATTTTTTGGCCATATCCTGCGATATGACCACGGAAAATGGCTTAGCCAGTACCTGTGCAGGCTGCCCTGCTAACAATTTGAAAGAAAAGAAATTGAAAAAGCCTGCATCGGCAAACAGCAATTTATCTTCGGGAAATTTCTGGACAGGCCGCGATGGATTACTCACCAGCACCACTGATGTGAAGTAACGTGTAGTGCGCATATAATCCTCCACTACCGGCAATGATTGTTTGATGATTGGCCCGGATACGTAACTCATCTGGTCGATACCAAATGTGTTACCGCCCATCTTTACCTGGCCGTAGGGTTTGACTATCCTGTCGGCATTTTTGTGGAAACGGTCATAGCTATGTTCATGCGCTACATAGATCATAATCAGCATACAAACAGCTAATCCGACGGCCAGGCCAGATATGTTGATCAGACTGAAAAGCCTTTGGCGTACCAAATTACGCCAGGCAATCTTGAAATAATTTCTAAACATTATATTGCGGTTTAATTTCTCAGGAGACCACTTCAGTGTGGTTTCATGGTACGAAATTACCGTCGCAAACCGGAGCTGTTGTCCTAAGTTATAAGATGGGAGTTCTTTTTTCACATCGGCTTTATATTCCGCGGGGCTTTTACCTGTTCTTTCTTTAAAGATACGGTGAAAGGCGCTTTTTGAGTTGAAGCCCGAATCATAGGCGATGCCCATCAGCGTTAAATGATCATAAGCAGGATCCTGCATTCTCATGGCTACATCTGCAACGCGGTATTCATTAATGAAATCATTGAAGCTTTTTTTCAGGACGGTATTGAGTATCCGGGACAACTCGTGGGTAGTCAATTCAAGCTTTTCAGCCAATGAGTTTAAACTGAGTTCGGGGTCCTCATAATGGTGGTTCTCTTTAACAACTTTCTTCAGCCAAATACCTTTTTGTTTCAGCTCAGTTGACAGCAATGGTTTTAAGACGAGTGCCGTGCCTGGCTGCATACTAACTCCCGGCCTTAAATAGGCTGCGACAGCTATCCATATCAACATCACTGCCGCGCAGAGATAAAAAGGATAATAAGCCTGTACATTTAATTGATGAGGGTAATAAAAATAATCTATAGCGGTATAAGGTATCCACAGCAGCCATAGCAGGCCAAAACCTGCCAGTAATTTATGCAGCCAACGCAATTCATACCGGTAACGGTCGCCACCGTTAAATTTTAGCCGCCTGTAAAAACGTTCTATCAGCCTGTGAGAACAATACAGGTAGGCAATTACCGAAATAAAAGCCAGGAACGGCAATACCGGGTTCAGCAGTGTGATTTGCTCCAATAGCACCGGGATGAAGTGCAGTAAATCCTTTCGGCTGAATTTATATTGCGGCCTCGTTAATTTTAGTACATAAAAATAGATCAGTGGACCAAGCGCCAATGAAAATTGCAGTGGCAACCGGATATCAATAGCTGAAATACGGACAACCCACAAAACCATCACAACCAGGGCCAAAGCAAGAAGCCTGTTTGCGGAGCGGCCGATCCTTTTGGTGAATGCTAACAACAAGGCAAAATTCAGCCCGGTAAATATCACGCCAAGGAAAGCCAGGTCGTAAGGATTGATATGGAAAGTGTATGTATTCAATTGAATTAATTAGATCAATCGCTGTTCCAAATCTATAAAATATTGACAGATAAAAAGTTAACGGTAAGGTTGAACATATAGTGTACCAAAACCGAACGTAGGAATGTCCGGTTTTGAAATAGTATTAAAGGTAGTGACTTTCTGAACTTGTTAAATAGTAAAAAACGGCGATGCAGAATAAAAAAAGCCTCAAGACTTTCGACTTGAGGCTTCTAACTTACTTGGTAGCGAAAGCAGGAATCAAACCTAATAATTTGATATGCGAATTGCTTTCGATGTCGTCTCAAATTCTAGGTTAATAAGAGTCAACAAGAATTGGCACTATAATCTCTAAAAAAACATCAATTGTTGCAAAAATCTCCCTTGTGGGCTACAAAAAACATCGAAGTATATTTATTTTTTCTCTTTTAATGCCACAATCCTTTTGCAATCCTCAATAAAAGAGTTCGACATCTGTACCTTTGGGGTCACAGAATTTAAAAACCGCCTAAAACGATATTTTAGGCGGTTTTTTGTTTTTTAACAAGTTTAATTAACCTTATAAATTTCTAATTTAAAGTATTTATGAGTTCGAATCTTTATCCAACATCAAAGATTGGGTATTCTTCCCGTATGTTGGCAATATCCGGACTTCGTAGGGAATATGATTTTTGCCCCAGCTGCAAAGGTCATGCATTACATTGACTAGTTCCAATCCGCTGGATGAAACAGAGTATTCTACCCTTAGAGGAACTTCGTTAAAAATTTCTTTTGTAATTAATTGAGTTTTTACGAGTTGATTTAAGACATTGGATAAAACGTTGTCGGAAATGCCGTTCAGACATTCTTTAAGCTGGGAAAACCGGGAAACGTCCTGCTTAATCAACACCAAAACTTCTGACACCCATCTTTTGCCAATTATCCGTAATACTTTATTTAAGGTACAACGATCATCAAGATAAAATTCATTTAATGTATTCGTGGAATTACTTTTTCTTATGCTCATACTCCTTTATTTATGAGTAGCTAACAACGGGCAATAAGCCACAGTTGAACTACGATTAACCTTTACTTTTACCCTTGTAAAAATAGGATTTTTTAAAGTGTAAGAAAATGAAAGCATTTGAAGTAACTGATAATTATAGTATAGATAGCTTAGCGCTTATTGAAAGAGATCATCCCAAACTATCGCCCCGCCAGATATTGGTAAAAATGCGAGCCGTATCTTTGAATTACAGGGACCTGCTCGTGGTAAACGGGATTGATAACTGGAAACCTCCAGTAGGTAGAGTACCTGTTTCAGACGGAGTTGGCATTATTGCAGAAGTTGGTAATGAAGTAACAACACTCGTTGTTGGTGACCGGGTAGCAGGGTTATTTTTGCCAAATTGGATAGAAGGAAAACTAACTCCTGAAAAGACGGTCAACTCATTGGGAGGGAAAGCACATGATGGAGTATTGCAAGAGTATGTAGTATTTGAAGAAAGCGCCGTAATAAAGGTACCCTCGTTCTTAAGTGATGCCGCCGCTGCAACATTGCCATGCGCCGGTCTTACCGCGTGGCATGGTTTAATAGAAAAAGGAAATGCAGGCCCGGTAAGCACTGTTCTAATTCAAGGAACCGGCGGTATATCTTTATTTTCCTTGCAATTTGCGCTAATGATAGGCGCCGAAGTAATTTTAATATCAAGCAGCGACCAAAAGCTGGAGCTTGCGAAAAAAATGGGAGTTAAGCACCTGATTAATTATAAGTCAATTCCAAAATGGGAAGATAAAGTTATGGAAATCACTAATGGCGTAGGTGTTGATCACGTGGTTGAGGTTGTAGGCAGTGACAATATTAACCGTTCAATCGAAGTTGTTTCATTAGACGGTACTATATCCGTGATTGGTTTGATCGATGGATTTTATGGTAACATCAACACTGCAAAAATAATGTCCAAAGAAATAAGGCTTCAAGGTATAGAGGTTGGGTCAAAGGAAATGTTTGCCAGGATGAATAAAGCGATTGAGGTAAATAAAATCCAACCTGTTATCGAAAAAGTTTATTCTTTTGATGACGCCCGCCATGCGTTATCCTCATTACAAAAGGGTGCTCATTTTGGCAAAATTTCGCTTACATTCTAAAAACATGAAAAGCAAGTTATTATAAGTGCCAGCATATTGAGATAGTAAAGTTCACTTTAGCTTTCAATTATTTATCTGTGTTATAATTTTCTTCACATCATAAATAAAAGAGTTTGACATATATACTTTTGTTTTTATACATCTTTCAAACATTCCGTTTCTGCATGATAGAGTCACTTTTTGAGTTCGAACCGCGCTGGGCAACTCGGAATAATGCCCTAAAAGGCTATTACCTATTTCTTTCCCATCTGTTATGCTTAAATTTTCATAATCTGTATCTGTTATTGCCTTGTTAATACTCATAACTTTGTAGAATCAATTCACATAGAATGCGGTTAAGCAGTTCGCGGTCATTGTGAAAGATATCTTATAAATACAACAAGTATACAAGATAACGGCAAGCAAAATGGAAACAGAAATTTCAGAACTTGGTTCTTCATCAATCTCAGAACATTTATCTTTAACGTCGTGGAATAAAGACCTGAAAGTGCGAATCGCATATATCGAGGAACCACCTTTCTATTGGACCGATGAAAACCATCTTGTAAAAGGTGCTGACATCGAACTGGCCGAAGTAGTGCTGCGGGCAATTGGCGTAACGTCCATCGAATATCAGCTCACTAGGTTCGAGGAGCTTTTACCAGGTTTGCAAGCTGCACGTTGGGATATGAACGTGCCCATTTTCGTTACGCCTGAACGTGCAAGGAATGTAGCTTTCAGCGTGCCAGTATGGTCGCTTGGCGATGGATTCGTAGTGCATTATGGCAATCCGAAGGCGCTGACGAGCTATGAATCGGTGGTGATGCGTGGCGATGCACTGCTTGGGCTTATTCCCGGTCAGGTGCAGTTCGATGCTGCAAAGTCGGCGGGTGTGAGCGATAGCCAAATCGTGCTGTTTAATAGCCAGCCCGAGGCTGCTGCCGCATTACTGGCGGGAAAGATTGACGCGTTCGCAGCCACAGCGGTTGGAAACCATGTCACTGCAAATGTCAACCCAAAACTAGAAGCAGTCTCTTTTAAGAATAGCAAAGATGGAAAAGCACCTGTCGGCGCCTTCTCATTTAGCAAGAGCAATCAAGGTCTCCTGCAGGCTGTGAATGCACAACTTCACGAGTACCTGGGCTCGGCAGATCATCGTGCACGAATGGCAAAATACGGAATTACACAAACAGAGATTGACAGTGTGGTAGCGGGCAAGGGTACGAAATAATAGATCCATTAAGAAAAGTGGGCATAGAATCAAACTTAGCGATAATTTAGATTTATACTGGCTTATGCATTTTTTACACTTTACCCGACCTTCAGACCAAGACCTCCATCAAAGAAAAACAGCTATTTCGATCACATATATTGTTAGTGATTGAAATTACAACTATAATCAAGTATTGAAAATATGGAAATACATTATTCGACAAAAGAAGATATTGATGAAATTTTTAGGCTCTACAGAATCGCAACCGATTTTCAGAAGGCAAAATTTATCGTTCATTGGCCTGAATTTGAAAGAAGCATGATCGAAACCGAAATCAATGAAAAAAGGCAATGGAAGATAGTTATCGACAATAGAATAGCTTGCATTTGGGCAATAACGTTTAACGATCCCCAGATTTGGGAACAACGAAATGACGATCCTGCCGTTTACATTCATCGAATTGCAACAAATCCGGAATTTAGAGGGCAAAATCTTGTACAACAAATTACAGAATGGGCAAAACAATACGCCTTGACTAATAAGAAAAAGTTTATTCGTATGGACACTGTAGGCAATAATCCGGGACTAATTGCCTATTATATAAAAAATGGCTTTGACTTTTTGGGACTGTACAAGCTTGAAAACACAGAGGGGCTTCCCGCCCATTATCACAATGCAACAGTAAGTTTGTTTCAAATAGAATTAATTGATCGTTAAATCTGATTGGAGATTGCCATCAAGTTTTTTTACCAGAGAAAGCATATCAAATTAATAACTATAGTTTTCTTGCTCTTTCCAGCACTCAAATCTTATTTATTGCCGTCATTTTTCAACGCAACTATTTTCTCCACATCATCAATAAAAGAGTTCGACATATATACTTTGGGGTCACAAAAAATCAACTATTTTTTACTTTCCTCCAGACCTTTTATGATGGTATTGTAAAATAGAAAGAACTTCCGATATCTTTCTTACTTTCAAACCATAAAGTACCATTGTTTTTTTCTACAAGTTCCTTACACAATAAAAGGCCAAGCCCGCTTCCTTTTTCGCTGGCTGTACCAAAAGTTGTATAAGACGAAAGTTTGTCAAATATCTTTGCCTGTGCTTCTTCCGGAATACCCTTCCCATTATCTTTTACCATAATTACTGTTGATGATTCTTTTTTTTCAGCGCCGATGGTAACAATATCACCTTCTTTTGAAAACTTTACGGCATTCTCCACCAAATTCCTGATCACGATATCAATCATTGTTTCGTCTCCGTAAACAGTTCCAGAGCTGGTTATCCCCGTACCCGTTACCATAACTTTCTTTGCAGCAGCCCGTGCTTTCAGCAACATTATATTTTGTTCAATTACCTTTTGCACATCAAAGCTGGCTGGGTTGGTGTAGATGCCATCCATCTGACTTTTGGCCCAATACAACAGGTTTTCAACCAAATGTGAGGTTATTGTAAGATGTTCGCTTATTTTCTCAATCCAAAATTCTCTTTCCTCTTCTGATAAATCTTTTTCTTTTACCACATCCATCATTTGGCTGATTGTATGAATTGGCCCCCTCAAATCATGACCTATAATAGAAAACAGCCGATCCTTAACCTGCACCAGTTCTTCCAGTCGTTTGTTCTGTTCTGATATATTTTTATTTTGCAGGGCCAATTGATCACTAAGCCTCCTTTTTTGTGTGTAGTTTCTGAAAAGAATAAAAGCGAGTAACAGCAAAAGCACGGCTCCGGCCGTTAAAATATCCCACTTTAATTTTATTTCTTCCAGTTCTTTTTGACTTATAATTTTATCCTTATTCAACAAGTCAATTTGTCTTTGCTTTTTATCCAGATCATAGGTTGACTGTATATTCCTGATGGCCTTTTGTTTTTCTGCAGTATTTAAACTATCGTTTAATTCAACTTCAAGATTCCGGTAATAAAGTGCCTGTTTATAATTACCTGTTTTTTGATGGGTTAAGTATAACACATGATAGGCCGTTTGAATGAGCTCAACAATACCGGATTTCCTGCTTTCCTCCAGGCCTTTTTGCGCATACAACATACTGGAATCATATTTGCCGGTATAATAAGAGGTAAGTGCCAGGCCGGTATGGCAGTAAGCAACGTCTTCATCATCGCCTCCTTTTTGCGCAATATTAAGGGCTTCATAAAAGCAAATCTGCGCTTGTGCGTAGTTTTTTTTGGTGATGTAGTTTTCGCCTATATTATATAATGCAGTAGCAATGCTGCTGGGTTCTTTTGCTCTTTTTGCCAGAATCAGCGCCTTGGAATTATAAGCGATGGCAGAATCCGGCTGGCCTTTGTATTTAAATATTTCCCCCCTGTTTACCAACAAGCTGAATATGCCTGCGTTTGTAGGGTCATTTTGCTTCAAAGCTATCTTATAAGCTTGCCGGTTATAATAAAGTGCTTTTGTATAATCTTCCAAAGAGGTATACATGCCAGCTATATTATTATACTCGTTTCCGGTTAACCCTTCCATGCCCAGTTTTTCACTGATACGCAGACACTGTAAGTGGCAGTCGAGGGCCCCAGGCCAATTTCCCTTGTATCCAAGGGCTACTCCTTTTACAAGATATGCCAGTGCAATACCTTTTTCAAAATGATTTTTTTTTGCAAGGTCAAGAGACTTATTTGCCATTAACAGCGCGCTGTCGGCATTTTTATTCCAATAGAATCTGGAAATTGAGTAATAGATATTTACCCGATCAGTATCCTGCTTAGCTGCATTAAGTTTCTCAAAATACACCTTGATATAATTAGTTTGTGCCTGGCAGGAGAATGTGCACGCAAAAGTCAGTATACAACATATAATAATCAACTGTAAATAAAGATACAGTTTATGCATAAGTAATAGTTTCCCCATACAGGTATTGTGTTAATTAGGTCTGGTTAAATTAATATTAAATAAGCAATATTAATAATGTATTTATTTTAATATTAAAATATCTGTAAAAAATCGCCTAAGTTACCCGAGGGTAATCGACTATGCTCACTACTTCAAGGATTTTTTCATCCAGCCTTTTTACAGCTACCTGTAACATTGTCAGATATTCTTTTGTAACCAAGTAATCCTCTTCCTCAATCAGGTTCAATAAGCCAAGAATAGTAGTCACCGGTCCGCGGTAATCATGCGATTGGATTTTAGCAATTTTTAGAAGTCGCAGACGCTGTTCCTGGATTTTTTCCTCATTTAATTTCCGCTCATCAATGTTCCGTGCTACATAAGAAACCCCTATTATCTCTCCGCAATTATTACTGACTGGTTCAAAAGTACAATCCCACCATACCTTACCCTTAATACCATAATCCGCCAGCAATTCCTGTTGAATCCTTTTCCCTTTTAAGGCACCTTGATAATTTTCAATAAAGACATTTTTATAAGCAGAATTCAAATAATCGGTCAAAAAGTACCCGTATGTTAATTTTTTACCATATTTATCTTCTACAAAATTATATGCTGCCCTGTTAAAGTCGATGATCTCCCCCTCCTTACCCAGCAAAAAATAAGCATCAGTTAAGCTTTCAAACATGGAGCGAAGCCTGATTTCATTTTTGAGGTTGTTTTCCTGCTCCTGTTTTAATCCAGCAAAGCTTTTATTCAACTGTTCAAGACTTAACTTTAGCTCCATAACACCGATTGCATGTTTGGCTAATATTTTTAATATTAATTTCTGCTGCTTTGTAAGTAAATGGGGCTTATAGTCAACAACCCCAATTGTTCCTACGCAGTGTCCGTTATGGGTAACAAGCGGTACACCTGCATAAAACCTTAAACCGGGCTTACCTGCAACATAAGGGTGCGTGTTAAAGCGTACATCTTTAAGAGCATCCTTAACAACAAACAAACCATTGCGTTTAATGGTGTGTATAGAAAAGGACAATTCAAGGGATGTATGCGGTGCTATATCTATTCCTTTTTTTACTTTTATCCAATGCGTATCCTTACCCATTAAGGTAATACATGCAGCAGGAGTATTGCAGAGTTTTGCCGCAAATTCTACTGTTTGCTGCAACTCCTGATTGGATTCTAACTCTAAGTTTTCCAGTTGCTTTACAACCTGAAGGCGGAGGTCTTCATTCATTAATATAAATTATTTAAACGACTTATTTCAAAACAACCAATTGCCGATATGGTAAAAAAAACATCAATTACCTGAAATTATGATAGGAAACCAATGACAATTAGTGTAAAATAGACAATTATTACGATTTATTTGAAGAAAAGTTTAAATAATGATTCCGTCACTTAAAGTAGCTGAATAAGAGGCAGTGAACAGCTTTAAAAACAGGTAAAGGCTTTCTGCCAATAGGTGGTGCTCCGTTTAAAAGGTATTTAATTGGGCCAAAAAACACAGAAGTATGTCTGATACATTTAATACTTCCTGTGTTTAAGGCATGCGCGACAATTCTACTTACTGAATTTTACGCCCCTATTAGTATTGACTTTTAAAATATGACCATTGTTATCAAAATCGAGGCTATCCAAACAAAGTTGCCTCAATACGTAAGCTTTGTTTTGAGGAAAAATTCTATGATATAAAATGTAATCCTGGCCATTTTCGCGAAAAACAGTATGGTGTCCGGGACCAATCGTGGTACTATCGGCATTTGTTTCTAATATTTTCCAGTTTTTTTCTTCAATAAATGGCCCTAACGGTGAGGTGCCGACGGCATAACCCACACAATAAGTTGCATCGGTAGCCTTCCCATTCGAAAACATCAGGTAATATTTGTTATGCCACTTACGCATGAGCGGAGCTTCAAAATAATGAGTTGTAGTTACGTCCACCGGAATGCCATCAAAGGTCACCATATCTCCCTTTAGCTTTACCGCCATGCAATGGCCGTTTACCCAGTTATACCCCGACCCCCAATACAGATAGGCTTGTCCATCGTCATCTATAAAACACTCGGGGTCAATATTATGAACAAGGGGAAAATCAGTATATTTAACCAGGGGCGTATTATCTGCTTTAAGATTTCTCCATGGTCCGAGCGGTGTATTGCTCACACCGGCCCATAGCTCACTACCAACGGCAACATACATGTAAAACTTATTGTCTTTCCCTTTTAACACACATGGTGCCCATACCATTGAGGTATTTGAACTTGGACTTGTACATACCTGCTTAGTGGGCCAGTTGATATGTTGCCGATCAAATTTAACAAAGTCTTTTGTGGTAAATACGCCAAGTTCTTTGTCACCCCAGGGGTCTATCGTGGCGCAAATATAGAAAACTCCTTTTTCCTTAATAATAGTTGGGTCAGCGAAATATCCTGGAAGTATTGGGTTGCCAATACGAACCTGTGCTTTAGTTTTTATTGCAAGTATGCATTGTAAACAAAGCAATATCAGGGAAAGTGACATCCAATTTTTCTGAATCAATCTTTTAAAGATCATAGTACAAGATTATCTAATGAATTTTTACATGGATCTATGATGGGATTATAGCCAAAGTTAAATGTCCAGTCGTTATCGAAATAAGCCTTTTTTAAATTTTAAAAAAAATCTTGTTTCGGTATAAAAAATATAGCAAAGCCAATTGAGTAACTGTAATGGCTATGGCCGACCATACCAGTTGCCAGTTTTTTGGGGTATATTGAATTAAGCCACCAAATATAAATTGCGCTGTTTGCTGAAAATCCAGTATCCCACCTTCGGCAGCAAGGTATATCAATATGGAATTTACACCAATGAGCATAAATGGGAAAGCCCATTTGCGGTAGCCGGCAACGTCGATAATAAGATAAAATAGAGACAAAAAGACCAGGCTCCAACCGCCAACGAACAGGACAAAAGAACTTGACCATAAGCGTTTGTTAATCGGGAAGTTCAGATTCCATAGGCTGCCTAAAGCTATTAAAACCAACCCTGCTACAAATAAGGCAATGCCCTTTTTATACATGGGCCATCTCAAAGAATCGAACTTTAAAAACTGACCGGTGAACACTCCTAAAAGCGCAGTGCCTATTGCAGGTATGGTTGAGAGTACACCTTCAGGGTCGTGAATCTTATCATGGAGCCTTCCGGGCAATAGCAACCTGTCTATATATGATTCAAGGCTGCCTTCCATCGTTAGTACCCCTGCTCCAAATCCAGGAACCGGAATAAAAAACATAGCGGCCCAATAACCTACCAGAATACCTGCGAACCATAATAATTGACCCTTTAAATTAAAGTTCAGGTAAATTAAACCGGCAAAAAACCAGGCCAGCCCTATACGGCCGAGTACGCTGGCAAACCGCGTATTTTCGTAACCATTAAATTTCAAGAGCCCGTTCACCACCATCCCCAAAAACAATAAGATAATGGTACGCCGGAGCATGGACAGGTACATTCTCTGTTTTTCTTTAGCTGGTAAGGCCGATGCATCACTTACATTTGCTTTAACCATTTTGTTGTGCATGGAATAAGGCATCGATACGCCGACTATGAATAAAAACAATGGAAAAATCATATCATAAAAGGTGATTCCGTTCCAAACAGTGTGATGCAACTGACCGGACATCCATAATAGAACTGGCCATTGGGTTGCTTTAGCCAGTGCATGGATGATACCCTCCCCACTCATGATCCAAAACATATCAAATCCACGCAAAGCATCCAACGAGAGCAGGCGAGGTAATTTTACCGGCGCCAATTTTTGAGCAGTAGCTTCGGTAGCTAAAGTATTTTCAGGCATGTTTATCTTTATTTAAATGACATCAATCAGCATCAACAAGGGGTCGGTATTTTTTATACAATCGCTCAGCAACTACTATACTGCTGCCTTTTGCATTAACAGGATACGCTTTTTCTGTGATTACCCATTGCCACTCCCATGCTTTTATCGATTTAGTAAACCCATCCAGATCCATGTTTTTATCTGCAACTAATGCGTCAGTCGCAGTATTAAAGAACTTTTGCCATCGTACTTTGTAAAAGTCGTTTAACAAGCCGCTCCATTGCCTGCAAGAGTATTCATGCAGCGGGCTGTTTTCATCCCCCCACAAAGTAATCAGATCCCTTGCGTTACGTTCGTATAGTGATTTTTCCTGCGGCGTGGCGCCGCAGTTACGTGCATCTGCAAGCCAGGGGCCTAACAAAAAATCTTTTCGTGTTGCCAGTAAAGTGTCTACATCAGCAATAAGAGTGATGTATTGGTTACTGTATTTTTTGAAATCTGCGATGTTTTTTTCCTGATATGCTTTAACCCATTTCTGTTGCAATATCCCAGCATAATTGGTGACCACTTGCCGTGAAACATCCACCAGATCGTAATTAAAACCATCATAGTTACCGCAGGCGGGGATAGCAGCCATCATTTCATCCCAGGCGGGGATCAGGTCCTTACGGGCATAATTTAAATGTGTTTTTGTCCAAACGGTTGTCGAATCAAACGTTGGTCTCCCGGTAATGATTGATTCTGCCGCGTCACGGATTTCTTTACCGTTGTATACTGTTCTCCTTAAAATATCCCATGCCTTTACCGCATGCGGATTGATGCTGCCATATCGATTTAATATATACTCCTTCAGCCATTCATCTAAATCAACCTGTTGATCACGCCATACATTTTTTGTCATGAGCTCATACAATACCGGATTTTGCTCAATACCTTCCATTGTTAAACCGATCCCCTCCATTTTGCCGGAGGTTGGATAATGGAGTGCAGCTGCCGGACCTTTCGCCACCTCTTCAATTCTCCCGAACATCGATATGTTTCCGCCGAAGTTGTGCAGCATATTCCAGATCCACGGTTTACCATAGTAAGCTTCAGTGCGCTTCCAAACAGGTTCAATTTCAGTTGCAAGATCCAGGATGATCATGTGATTATCAGGCACAGGCTGCAGCAACGCCTTGATTTGTGGCGTTTTCCAGAATTTGCGGTCGCTAAAGAACAACCAGCCCTGCATTACCCAGGTTGCCCTAGGGTCGTACTTGCTCATTGCCTGGTAAACGCGTAAACTTAATTCAGATAAGTAAGCAGGGTCATCAGTGGGCGGTTCATTTTCGTTAAAGGTATCTGCAGAATATAAATGATCGGTGCCATATAATTTAGTTTGTGCTGCTAAAAACTTTGCCCCTATTTCATTAAACATTGGATCCTTTGTATCCAAAATATAGGTATCACTAAAGCCGTTGTTCCAATTTGTTTTTTTGAGTTTTGATCCGGGAAAATGGTTGCTGAAGGTAGCAGGTACATGCCCGGTGAAGGATTGTAGAACAGGTGTCATTCCCATTGCCCGTTCGCGCTGCAGAATTTTTTGCTGCAGGTCCCGATGGCTGGTCATCCAGCTTAAAGGCAGTGGGCCCCCCCAACCATCTAAATTCCCCATCCAGAACCACGAAAAATAAGCAGGTCCGCAAAAAAAGCTACTCAGCTCTTTATCCGTAAACCCCATTTCTTTATAAACCTTATACCACGTATACTCCTGTCCGGTTAAGGCCAGGGGCATGTTAATGCCATGCATAGCCATCCAGTCAATTTCCTTTTCCCAGCGTTTCCAGTCCCACCAGCTCATGCTGTAGTTGTAGGTACAGTAATTAAGGTAATAGCGGTAAGTATAGGGCGTAGTTTTGTGTATTTTATGGACTATTACCGGCAGCTTAACCGGCATATTTAAGTTGGTGCCGTTCCAGGTTACCTGGCAGTGGCAATATTCGGTGAGGTAATCATATAATGCTGAAGCAATAGCAACACCATTGTTCCCTCTTAATATTATTTTACCGTTCCGGCTTTCAACTTCAAATACATCTTTTGCAGTGTTGTCAGAAAGCTTTTCAACTATAAAATTATTACTGTATTTTGGGATTACACGTTTAATAAGCGCGTACGATGTTGTTAGCTCGCCTTGTGCAAAGGTTATCACTGGAATAAAGCTCAGCAGGAACAAGAACCATTTATTATTCATTTTTTATTCTATTATAAAGGGTATTTTAAATAGCTATTTCACCTGTATTGCAGCTTTGCTGCCATCAGGCAGCTGTAAATCTTTAAGTACTTTACCTTTCACATTTCTGAACAGAATGACCGGATAATTCTCGGTTTTAGCAATTTTGAAATTATTTAATGATAGCATGTTTATGTCATCAAATACACAAGCTATCCTTTTATCGCTTTTAAGGTAACTGAGTTTAATATCTTTTAATACTACACTTTCGGCATGCCGCATATAGAGCCCCCAGGCTGGCAATTCGCCAAACATCGAAAACTCAGGATAGCCACTTATTTTTTCCGGGATCTTGTCCATTTCATCCGGGTTATATTCCTTCAACTCCGGCACCGATGATCCTTCATAGCTTATTTCAATATGATTTAGAGTAATACCCACAACCGGATAGCCCGGAATGCCGGTTATGGAAGCGGGAAAAACATGATGAGGATAAGGTTCTGCAGGGCCAGCCATTTCATAATCAGTATCTGGCTTGCCCGCTGGTATTTCGGCTTTTACATTGTTTATAGTTATCCCTTTCAATACACCGGGAGCCGCTTTTGGATTACGCTGGCCACGACGGATAAAAATTGCGTTACCTGTATTTTTAGCAACTATGTTACTGATGTTTATATCCTGCAGAAAACCACCATCCACTGTTTCCAGGGCAATAGCCGAGCGAAAAGTATCGTAAACCTGTATGTTTTTTACGGTGATGTGTTTAAAGCCGCCATGGGAAGCTGTTCCCAGCTTAAAAGCGCTGGCACTTGATCTGATTCTGCAATTAGCAATATAAATATTATCACAGCAACTGTTCGCGTTATAGGACTTGAGGCATATACCATCGTCAGCAACATTAAACGAACTGTTGGTTAGCTTTACATCTTTGCAATCGTCCAGATCAATTCCGTCATTATTTAAAAAAGTATTACTCTCTACGGTAATACTATCAATAACCATATGGCTACAGCCTGAATAATCCTGAATCCAGCATAAGCCGTTTTTTATGGTAATATTTTTTATAGTAATATGATCACAAGCTGTAAAATCAATAATATGCGGCCTGTTCTTTTCTGCAGGCCTTAACTGGTGCCATTCGTTATAGGTTTTCCACTCCTTATCTTCAAGAGTGCCATTATTGAGCATTCTGTAAATATCCACCAGCAAATTTGCAGCATTGCCATCAATGGTGCCTTTACCTGTAATGGCGATGTGACTTACATGGTCGGCAATAATCAGTGCAGAAGCCTTTTGAAGGCCGTAATCCAAACGCCTGGGAGTTGCTATTAATCTTGCGTTTTGTTCCAGGCTAATCTCAACTCCAGATTTAAAGCGAATTACTCCGGTTACAAAATCGCCGGCAGGTACAATTACTTTACCACCACCGTTTAAACTGGCAGCATCTATGGCTTTCTGTATAGCTACAGCATTGTTTGTTATACCATCCGGCTTTGCACCAAAAGTTGTAATCAAATAGTTTTTTTGAGCAAACAAATCTGATGATAGCATTAGTGAAAACAGTAAGATTATACCTGCATACTTCATCATTAACAAATTAGCTTTTAAAAAATAAAAGCAGCCTGTATTCATATCATACAGGCTGCTCAGTAATTAATAACCGGGATTTTGCACCAGTTTTGGATTTAACTGTATTTCCGGATTAGGTATCGGAAAGATGCGATGTTGTGCATTCACATCTGTTTTTATTCCCCATGCCTTTTCGTATTGTCCAAAACGGATCAAATCATTTCTTCTCCAGCTTTCTACTGTAAATTCCCGGCCCCGCTCATCAAGGATATCTGATAAAGTTACAGATGTTAAAGATGCGGCACCTGCGCGGTTTCTAACCTGATTAATCAAGGTTAAAGGCGAATCGCCATTGGTAGCCGTTGCACCGCGCAGTATAGCTTCTGCTTTCACCAATAAAATATCCGCATACCTGAACATTGGAACATCATTACCCTGGTTACGGGTGGTTGATGTACTGTCTGGATAAAATTTATTGTTCCGGTAACCTTCTTCATTAGCTAACTCATCGTTCCCAATATCAAATATTGAAGCATTTGTCCACACAATATTCGGAGTAAATTCTAATTGATGAATAACTGTTCCACCAGGATCAGACCCGCTGTAATTGGCATCTAATCCCTGGTTAGTAGTGGTGATCAATATAGGCGTACCATCATTGTAATACTGTTTACCGGTTAAATATTGTTTTTTACGTACATCATTAGCATCTGTATAAAGCGCATAAAAAGCTGAATAAGTGTACATCGGACCATCAGGAGCATATGGCATACTATATTTTGCCTGCAGTGCCGGATGTAATGTCCAGCGTGCGTAATACTGCCCTTGCGCTTCTACCCCATCGTAGGGAACTGCAAAAATAAAGTCCTTTATTTGCGGTCCATTATTCGGCTTAAACATGGCAAGGTAATCAGCATCCAAACCATATTGGCCGCCGGTGATAATTTTATCACACATGGCAACAGCATCATTATAACGTTGTGTACCAGTGTAATATTCCGCGTTCAGATACATTTTGGCAAGGATGGCATAAGCAAGATACTTCGTAGGTCTTCCATAGGTTGATACGCCAACGGTAGCACTCAAATTCGGGATCTGCGCCAGCAACTCACTTTCAATAAAGGCAAAAACGGTAGCCCTGCTTTGTGTACCTAAGTTGGTGGTATCGCCAAAGGTTTTTGAGATGGGAATATTACCAAAGTTATCCATCATATAGAAATAAGACAATGCCCGCATGGTTTTTATTTCAGCCACGGTCTGACTTTTTGCAGTACTTGCAGCAACGGAATTAAATAATGATAAAACCTGATTACAGGTACTGATAGTAGAAAAACCCCATTGCCAAACCGCATCAAGTGTGGGGTTATCAGCATTAACTGTATGCAGGTTCATTTGAGCATACTGTGCGCCATCGTACCAATTACCACCTCTGGCAACCAAAACATTTTCATCAGTACTCAAATTCTCTAATAACCAAAATGGTCTGCCCGGGCCAACACGAAATGAGGTATAAATAGGACCTGTAGCAGCAATATATTGGGCTGGAGTTGTGGGGAAATTCTGCGGTGTGAGGGTTGATACCGGTTGCACATCTAATTTTGTACAGCTTGAAAAACAAATCAAAGCCACACCGTAAATTAAAACTGTATATGTATATAGTTTAAAACGATTCATATTGATTGATTTTAATAATAGATTATAAATTAACTTGAACACCGGCAAGGAAATCTCTGGTTTTTGGATAATAATTATTGTTATCCACACCAATAAACTGCCCACTTTGCTGATTATTAAGATTAAGGTTCAATTCAGGATCAACGCCTTTGTACTTGGTAATAATAAATAAATTAGTACCGGTTAGGTAAAAACGGAGTCCGTGAATATAATTACCAGGCACTTTAATTGTATAAGCCAGTGTAGCATTACTCAATCTGATAAATGCTCCGCTTTCGATGTACCTGGTTGAATATAAATTAGCATTTACATCGTTTGCAGGTTCGCTAAGGGTAAGTGTTGGCACATTGTGATCAGTAACTTGCGTTGGCTGGTTAAAGTTAGCCAATGAAGCATCCATAATTTTATTTCCTCCTTGTCCACGGAAGAAGAAGTTCAGACTAAATTTTTTGTACGTGAAATTATTGCCCCAGCCGAATGTATAGGTTGGCTGCGCATTACCTGCATAAGTCTGATCGGCACTTGTCGGCGTAGTGGTTGGTTTGCCATCGGCACCTAAATAGGTAGAAACGCCGTTAGTTCGGCCTATATATTTAAGAGTATAAAACTCTCCCAAAGGATAACCCGCCTGTATAATGGAGGTGTAAATACCGCTTTGACCCGGGCCTTCTGGATCACCTTCGTAAATTTTTGAAAGATTGACCCCAAGTGAGGTAACTAAGTTTTTGTTAAATGCTATGTTACCATAACTTTCCCAGCTAAAGTGGCTTGTTTTTACAGGGATACCGGTTAAAGAAATCTCAACCCCTTTATTACTCATACTGCCCACATTTGCAGTAAGATAGTCTACCAGGTAGGTAACCGTAGAAACCGGTATTACCGAAATCATATCGGTGGTTTTTTTATTGTATACGTCTACCGAGCCTGAAAGCCTGCCCTTAAGAATTGAGAAATCAACACCTGCGTTAATGGTGGCTGTTGTTTCCCATTGTAGATTTGGATTGGGATTTTGTGTTGGGCCTATAGCACCTATGTACGATCCGTTATAATAAAAAGTACCGGTTGTTCCGTATTGGGTTAATGGGGTGTAAGGGGAAAAACCTAAAGAGTTGCCTGTTTTACCATAGCCTACCCTTACTTTCAGATCGTCAAACAAAGTTTGATCTTTCATAAAAGACTCTTCCGTTATCCTCCATGCTGCCGAAACAGCAGGAAAATAGCCCCACCTGTGATTAGCCCCAAACGCATTTGATCCATCTTTTCTGACAGAGGCCTGGAACAGGTACTTATCCATAAAGCTGTAATTAATCCTCGAATAAAAAGAGATCAGTCGCAGGGTTTCTACTTCGGTAGTTCCATAGTCTACCCGGTAGCCATCAGGCGCGGTACCCAACGACAGGTTATTATAGCTGGTGGCATCAGAAACGAAATTTTCGTTAGTCGACTGAAATCCGTTTCCCGTGGTAGTTTCATCATAAGAATAACCAAAAAGGGCCTTAAAATCATGCTTATGATTCCAGTTATGGCCCCAGCTTAGGTAGTTTTCAAGCAGTTTTTTAGTATCTTCATATTCCGAACGAATAGCTACACCGCCAAGGTTCTGGGCAAGCTCAGATGCTGCATCATGATAAGTATTGTCTGCAGTAGTTCTATCCTGATAAGCTAAATTAAGGTTGTAAACCAAGCCAAATGGCAATTGTAGCTCAGCTTTGGCATTTGCCAGTAAAATATTGATTTTTTGCTTATATGTATCGTTGGTGATCAGACCTACAGGGTTATAACCTAAGAGCAAAGTAGGGTCGGTATACAGCGTTCCGTCAGCATTGTATATGGTACGGGTAGGCAAATATTGAACCACCGATTTAAATAAATTGGGATTTGCCCCATTTATGCTGGTTGCCGGAAAATCATTAACCAGCAAGTTTGAATTACTAATAGAATTACTTACCGAAAAATCTAATTTTAATTTGTCATTTAATGCTTTTTGTGAAACATACATACGGCCTATAAAACGGTCAAGGCTATTAGTCTTAATAATACCTTCATTCTGAAGAAAGTTTAAACTCCCACCATAGGAACCTTTGTCGGTACCGCCGCCAAAAGAAAGATTATGGTTTTGTGAAAAACCACTGCTGCGTTCTACAGCTTTTTCCCAGTTGGTATTTCCGCCATTGTCATTTGCAGGCGTAAAACTTTCATTATTGGCCTTTGCATAGGCCCTTAACTGATCGGCAGTAGCTACAGCAAATTGATTTGAAATTTTTTCAAGCGAGGCATAGGCATCATAGTTTAACCGAAACTGGCCTGCCTTGGCTTTCTTTGTTGTTACTATAATTACACCATTTGTTGCGCGCGTACCGTAAATTGCCGCAGCCGAAGCATCTTTTAACACATCAATAGATGCAATATCAGATGGTGCTATTAAATTAAAGTCGGCACCCGGTACACCATCAATAATATAAAATGGGGTTGAAGCATCTCCGCCGCGTAAGGAAGATGGCCCCCTCAATGTTACCGATGCTGTTCCGTTAGGGTTACCATCATTAGTGATATTTAAACCGGCAACTTTGCCTTCCAGCAAGTCGGCCGGGGTGGCAACTACACCAGCATTAAAGTCATCAGATTTAACGGTTGAAATAGCACTTGTTAACTCTTTCTTGGTGGTTGAGCCGTACCCAACAATCACAACTTCGTTTAAACTGCTATGATCGGGTTCCATGTAAACTTCCATGCTAACGCCAGGTGTAACGTGCAGCTCCTTTTTTGCGAAACCGATAAAAGAAAATATTAAAACAGCATTATTATCGTCAACCTTAATTTTAAATTTTCCCGAAAGATCAGTAACAGTGCCTGCTGTACCGTCTTTAACTTTAACAGTAACCCCGGGAAGTGGAAGTTTTTTATCATCATAAACCACACCTTCAACGGTGATGGCGGCAATTTCCCTGGCGCGGGCCTCAACTGCGGGATCAGCCTCCTGTAGCACTATGGTATTATTAATGATTTTATAAGTAAGCGATGCATGTTTTAAACATTCTGTTAATGCCTCATCGACCGAAACATTTTGAACTTTTACCGATACGTTTTTGTTGCGGACATATCTCGATTCATAAAAAAATACGTATCCTGATTGTTTATTTATTTGTTGTAAAACCTTTTTTAAAGGAGAGTTTGTTTCATTCAGATTGATTTTCTGACTGAATCCGGATGCGCTGCATTGCAAAAAGACTATTACCATCAAAAGCGTAGTCAATTTCATAACCAATAGGATTTTTTTTGGAAGCCGCGTTTTATGCACGACTTGAGAAAAAGCATTATATTTCATACTTTTGTTGAGTTTGGGTTAAGACTTGATTAGAGGAACTAAACTTGTTTTCCCGTTTTGCGGGAGGGTTAACTCAAATAAATTCGTATCCTGATGCCAGTCGGGGTACGTTTTTTTTGAATTACCAATTTGGGGCTGATTAGCCGGTAGATCGTAGTTATTCTTTCATAGCTTCTTCGTTTTGGGTATAAATTAAAAAATTAGTTAGTTTGTTTATTAGTATTTTAATCAATTATCAAGGTGTTATCACTATTGTTTTACCATCTATCCGGTAGTGGGTTTTATTAAAGCTCAGTATATCCAATATCTGCGAAGCTGTTAAATTCATTGAAATTTGGCCTGAGTATTCTTTTGGTGGTATTGTACCTTCATATTTTACATTTACATCATACCACCTGGCCAATTGCCTCATTACAGTTTCGATATTGTCATCTTTAAAATTAAAATAGCCCGCTTTCCAGGCAACGGCCTCGTCAACATCAACCTGGGTTATGCTTATTTTGCCTTTAGCAAATTGCGATTGATCGCCCGGCTTAAGCACGCTGGTAACACCGGCCGAACTTACCTTTACACTACCTGCTAACAGTGTAGTTTTCACTTCACTTTCATCAGCATAAGCGTTTATGTTAAAATGTGTTCCTAAAACTTCTACCGTTTGGCCGTTAGATACAACACTAAAAGGTTTATGTTTATCATGGGCAACTTCAAAATAAGCTTCACCTGTCAGTTCCACCCTGCGCTCATTGGCTGCAAACTCCACAGGGTATTTTATAGATGATGCTGAGTTTAACCAAACCTTAGTACCATCAGATAATATTAACTGGTATTTACCTCCGCGTGGCGTAGCAGCTGTGTTATAAGCAAGCCCTGGAACGGTGCTTTTACCTTTAGTATTTTGGTAGCGGATCTGCCCGTCTTTTGTTTTAGTGATCACGGTACCATTCTGACTGGCAAGGGTGCCCTTTTTGTCGCCGCTGATTACGATAGAACTACCATCAGCCAGTGTAAGTATAGCCTTATTTCCGCCAGGTAAAATATCGTGAGACACCTTTTTAATGGCAGCTATCTCAACATTTTTGGTTTTACTTTTCTTTAAATAAATAACACCTAAAGACAAGATTGCCAATATACAGGCTGCAGCGGCGTAACGGGGCCATAATTTTAACGCAGGGCTACTATTGCGCAGATTACTTAATAAATCTTTTATACTTTCATTTTGAGCCCGATCAATTTCTTTTTGAGGCACATCAACAGCAGGTAGCTCCAATTCGTATTCTACATACCAGGTTTCAACCAAATCGCGTTCGGCCTTTGTAGCATTACCTGCATTATATCGTTCCAGTAAATCTTCTAATTCTTTTTTGTGCATTGCCGTCCTGGTATTTGCCTTTTTATACTATAGACAACTATCAAAAGGTAATAGAGTATAAGAAAATGAGATATTTTTATAAAAAAAGCAGAAAAAAATGAGGACCTAGTTTCACCCGGAGAATTCTCAGTGAATTTTGTACCTGTTTCCTTACAGTTAGGGGGCTAATATTCAATTTTTCGGCTATTTCCTGATGGGAAAGATGTCCATTTCTGCTCATTTCGAAGATAATGCGCATTTGCAGCGGCATTTGTGCCACTCCGGCCTCCACAATAGCTATTAGTTCCTTAATTCTTAATTGGTCGTCGGCTTGGGGTTCGCCGTGTTCCACAAATTTTTGTAGCGAGTTTAGATAATTATTTTTAACCTTATCGTGTTTAAAAACATTCAAAATCCGGTTTCTGGCCGAAGTAAAAAGATAGGCCGAAAGGCTTGTAGTTAAAGAAAGTGATTCGCGGTTATGCCACATGTAAGTAAATAGTTCCTGCAACAGGTCCTTTACTTCTTCACTATCCGGCAGTCTTTTAAAAGCATGCCTGTACAGTAAACCATAATACCGTTTATGGATTTCAGCAAATGCTTTTAAGTTACCTTCTTTAACCAGGCAAATTAATTCATCATCAGTATATGAACTGTAATTTTGCATGGTACAACCCTGTCATTGATTAATCTAAACCCAATAATAAGTAATTTTTTTATTACATTAAATAATTGTAAAGAGTATTTTGTTGCCATTTCCATTTTGTGGAGACTAAACTACTCATCATTCATCTAAGCCCAAAAACTAAATAACCCGGTATTTTGTGCTCCTCTATCAATCTATCCTAATGGCCCGGTCACCGTCCCGCAGATACAGGGGACAAGAAAAACACGTAGAGACGCAAGAAACACCACATCCCTATAAATCAACAAATTAACACTACCGCCAGGGCCAACGCGGGCCAAAAAAACTCAATTTCCGCGCAAATTAGCCACACCTGTGGGACAAAACAGAAGATTCTAAAAGAGCGAAGTTCAGAACCCTCTCCCCCCGGAGAGGGCAGGATGAGGCTTAGCCCCCTCTAAATCTCCCCCGGTTGGGGAGACTTCAGCTTCGCCCCTCGTTTATTTTTTTAAGTCCTTCCGCCTATAGGCGGAGAGGATTTAGGTGGGGCTCCCTACTGACAAAACAGTGTCACCATTTATTTGCAGCGGCGTGGGTACCTTGCATAAAATCCCAAAATTTATGAATCAATATAACAAACCCGGCCATTATGCGGAGCGGCCAATGGAAATTGAGCTCATCCGATCCATGTCGCAAGCGCCGTTGCCTGCTAAACCAGGTAAAACGCCCGAAACACTGCCCGATCCCCCACCCGACCCCGGCGAGGCCTTTATCATTAAACCCGCGGCCGACTGGCTGCAACTAGGCAACGATCAGCAGCATGACGAAATGCTTTTTGGCGAATTTTGGCACGAGGGCGAGCTCTGTATCCTCTTTGCCGATACCAATGTGGGCAAATCTATCCTGGCCGTGCAAATTGGCAACAGCATAAGCCGCGGCGAACCCATGCCCGGTTTCCCCACAAAACAGCAGCCCGAAAATATTTTGTATTTTGATTTTGAGCTCAGCACCAAACAGTTCGAAAAACGGTACACCAGCACCCTGCATGGCAACTACCGTTTTGCCCCCAACTTTTTCCGCGTGGTATTTAACCCCGCCGCTAACGGCATACACAAATTTGCCAGCTATGCCGATTATATAAACAACGCGCTCGAAAACGCCATCATCAGCAGCCGTGCACGCATCATCATTATTGATAACATTACCTGCCTGCGCAGCGGTACCGACTCGGCAGCAAGCGCTATTAGTTTAATGCGCAACCTGCAGGCCCTTAAAAACAAGTACCACCTCTCGGTATTGGTATTGGCGCATACCCCCAAGCGCAACCCCGTAAAACCTGTTAGCCGTAACGATTTGCAGGGCAGCAAAATGCTGCTCAACTTTGCCGACAGTGCCTTTGCCATCGGCGAGAGCCAAACCATAAACGGCCGCCGATACCTTAAACAAATTAAGCAGCGCAGCAGCAGCCAGGTGTACGGCGCCGCCAACGTATGCCTGTGCAACATTATAAAACCCTATAACTTTTTGCAGTTTGAATTTAACGGCTACGGCACCGAGGCCCACCATTTAATGCACTATACCGAACAATACCGCCACAATACCGAAAACTGCATACTGCAACTGCGCCAGCAAGGCCTCAGCATGCGCCAAATAGCTTCCGAAACAAGGTTGTCATCCTCTACAGTGGATAGGGTGTTGAAAAGGTTAGCGAAGGATTACTATGCCGGAAGTTAGTGTAGACACAGTCTACAGGTATAGTTTGTCCATAGTTAGGAACCTCACCGCCATTGTTGGAGTTGTCTCCAACAATCTACAAATTTCTGTGGGTAGGAATTATGAAAATTTATATTATTACGATATTAACCTGAACCTCACATTGAACCTTATCAAAGACTAAATTTGGCGCACTTATACATTATAATGGTTAAAGTACCGACATAAATTCGGTTTGTTGGAGACAACTCCAACAAAGGCAAAGAATACCGAAAATTTAAGCGTCCCGCTTAAATTGCCCACTTCTTTTTATTAAAGCGAGACGCTTAAATTATGATGTGTCCAGGCAAGATGTCTGGATGGACGGGTGTTTTCACTATACAGATACAGTGTTTTCACTATTGTTTATTGTAAATCAAGTATTTAACTTCAACAAATAACTACTTAACATGCTCCGCAGACTCATTATCTTTTGGATAAAAGCTAAATTAAGAGAATGTTACGGTTCCTGGTATCTAGGTAATATAAATTGATTTATTTTTTAATTGCTAAAAAATTAAAGAAATGAACATAAGGGATGCAGTTAGTTATGGGTCATAACTAAGATACTTAGATGGATGGGAGAAATGTCGAATGCTATAAATAGATAATCATCGTTGAATATGTTGAATATTAAATAGTTCACCTATTTTAAAAATTTTCATTAATTATTTTGATAATTATTTTCAACCTTATTGCTTACTATTTTAACCAGATGAAGTGTACCTTTTTAATATTAACCGTATTATTTACTTTGCAAGGCACTGTTTGCTTTTCGCAATCAGCTAACTGCAAAGACTGTTGCGAGATCGATTTTAATCGGGATTTTACATTGAAATTAAAAAATCCTATAATTTCAAGCCACTTTAAAACTGATGTGTTACCTTCCCTCTTCGCGTTGTCTTTAATTAACCAACGTTCTTTTGGCGAATACTCTTTATCTTTTGATTCTTTGATGAAGGTAACGGGATTGTACACACTGTTCGGAAATAAAATCCTTCATTCTTGTTGCGATTGTTGCCCCGGAGCCTCTTGTGGAACAATCGTTTTGAAACGAATTGGAATGACGAATCAAGCGAATTTTACAATTCATTTCAATAATGTATCCACTAATTATTCGATATCTTCGAATCAATACAATAATGATTTTGATTTCGAGTCGCCTACTACTATTAGGGGAATTGCGACCTTTTCATCAGCATATATAAAGTTTTATTTCACAGACCCAAATGTGAATTTTACTGTTACTGATGTAATTACATCTAAAGTCATCACCAAGATTAAAATTCAATGCATTACGATAAATCAAAATGGAATAACTTACATTCCACAAATTGAAAAAAGACCATTCATGGGAATAATATTGCCAATGATAATATATAGATAGGATGAAAAAACTAATACTTATTATACTCGCAGCACTATGGTTTACTAGTTGTAAAGTAACACCGCCAGCTACGTATGAAATAGACGACGAAACTTCTTATCTTTTTAGTGCTGTCAACGGACACTTAGAAGTTGACGTCCCTGATTCAAAGACATTTCAGACTCCTACCCAAAACAATGACTGTAGTATAAATACAAAAGCTGTTACAATTCCTTGGTCGATCACAAACAATGACGATTATGTAGAAATCGCCATAACAACCGCTGGTGTGTTTCCAGGAATTGCTAATAGCAGGGCGTTTATTCTTTATAATGAGGTTCCTGCAGGACAGCGGTTTAATCCTGCCCCATTACTGATACGCTCCGGCGATAATAATAATCAACCCGTGACTACGGTAATATGGCGATTCAAACTAAACGCCAACGAAATCCCATCTGAAATCGTCGAGTCTGGCCGGAATAATATTTCGTCACCTTTCGAAAGAAAAATTTCGTCTTCGCCTCTAGGGAGCAAATGGTTTATAATTGTTCCCTCGGACCTGCCAGCCATAAACATTTATGCAACCATAACTTATTTTCTACATATTAAAACAGTTGGAGTTTGTAAATGATTACTTTGCATTTCCAGAACGGAATCTTTAACCAGAAAATCTTGAGGAATGCGCGGACTCTTTCCCGTTGATTAATATTTTACAGGGAACTAACAAGTCGCCTGTTCAAGTAAAATAATTTAACATCGACAATTTAAGCATCCCGCTTAAACGGCCTGCCTTTTTCATTTTAAGCGAGACGCTTAAATTATTAGGTATCCAAGCAGGATGTGGCTGTTGCACAACGAAGCGAATATTTTTTGACAATATTATGTTAAGATATTGATTTTTAGTATCTTAATAACATGCAAGGCAAGAAACAATATCAAGAAAAGCTCTTTACCAATTTCCAGTTGTCTGACCGTGTCCCATCGGACAATATTTACAGAAAGTTAAAAGAGGTATTAGACCTTCAGTTTTTATACACAGCTACAGCTAAGTATTATGGTAAGGATGGGCAAAAGAGCATCGACCCGATTGTATTTTTCAAGTTATT
>NZ_VLLI01000022.1 GCF_007830615.1 Mucilaginibacter frigoritolerans | reverse complement strand
CCCGCATACTTTTGATAAAGCTTATAATAAATGGCACCAAAAACATCAGCTTGTCTCCTGTTATTAGCGTCTGATATGGTGCTGCGCCTGGGATGGTAACGTACCCCCAGATGATTAAGTCTTTGCTCCGCTGCAAGCATACCTGTTGTTACTTCCCGTAACGAATTACAATGATTGAAAGTAGCATAAAGCATCGTTACTAAATGCTCGTAAGTGGTGAACCGCTTACAATATCTATCTGCATTATGCTCGGCGGTTATACGGCGAATCATATCCCGGGGAATAAATTGCAGTAATTGAGCGAATATCGGCTGTCCGGTAAAAAAGGTACTTTTGTTCATTGGTGTTTTTTGTGTGGTAACTTAAAACTACCAATAAAGGGAGGTCTTTAAAAACTTCCCTTTCTTTTTATTATTACTTTACCGGACAGTAATAGTCTCCGACTTCGGACCACTATGCCTGTAGTCTCTGACTACACATCCCCCCAAACAACAAAAGCGGATATCTCTACCCGCTTTGTTCCTCATTTATTAATCAAAGTAAACCTATTGATTACCTTTAATATCGTTTTAAAAAAAATCGTAAATCGTAAATCAAAAATCGTAAATACTATTCGCCTTCCAGATCGCGCTGACTGCTTTCCTGGTGCTTTAATATTTTGGCCTCTACATAAAATATAATCTCTTCGGCTATATTTTTTGACTGATCGCCAACACGCTCCAGCTTACGGATGATAGATAAAATGTAAAGTGCCTCGGGGATGCTGTTTAAATCGCCCTTAATCACTTCAGCAACTGCAACCGGGGCTGCTTCGTTAATATCATCCAGCACGTCATCACGTTTAAATATGCTGCGGGCAAGCATGGTATCTTCTTTTTCAAATGCGGTGCGTGTATCTGTTAAAATATTCACGGCCTCATCATACATGCGTAAAAGTGATGTGCTTTCCAAAGCCTTCACATCAAAGTTTACGGTAGATTCTACCACGTAAATAGCAATCCCGGCAGCTATATCACCTATACGCTCCAAATTGGTATTTATTTTAAGTGCTGCCAATAAAAAGCGCAAATCAACCGCTACAGGGCAGTAAAGGGCAAAAATATTTTCGCAATCCAAATCAATTTTAAGCTCGTATGAGTTTACGCGCTTTTCTTTAACCAAAACCTCGCGGGCAAGGTCCTTATCAAAGCTTACCATAGCCTCCTTAGCCTTATTCAATTGCGACTGAACAAGGATCCACATATTGATAATCTCTTTTTTGAGCGCGGTAATTTCGTTTTCTAATGGTGTCATAATTTTTATTTTAAAAATTAAAGTGAGTGGTTTACTAGGTTTATTAGGTGAGTAGTTTTTATTTTTAAGTGATTAGCTTTTCAACCTCTCAACTTAATAAACTAATCAACCCAATCAACCAAAAATTAACTAAACCTTCCGGTAATATAGTTTTGTGTACGTACGTCGCTTGGTGCGGTAAACATTTTCTTGGTAACGTCAAACTCCACCAGTTCGCCCATGTAAAAGAACGCTGTTTTGTCGCTCACACGTGCAGCCTGCTGCATGTTGTGGGTAACAATAATCAGGGTATAGTTCTCTTTCAGTTCGTGAAACAACTGTTCAACGCTCGAGGTAGATATAGGGTCGAGTGCGGATGTTGGTTCATCAAACAAAATTACTTCGGGCTCCATAGCAATGGCGCGTGCAATACACAAACGCTGCTGCTGACCGCCTGACAAAAAAGTACCTTTTTTATGCAGTGAATCTTTAACCTCGTTCCACAAAGCGGCTGATGTTAATGATTTCTCTACAATACGATCCTGCTCGGCTTTGGCAACTTTAAGGCCGTTAAGCTTATAACCTGCTATTACGTTATCATAAATGCTAAGGTTTGGAAACGGGTTTGGGCGTTGAAAAACCATACCAATTTTATAGCGTACGTAAATGGGGTTCATGGTATAAACCTCATCATCATATAACTTTAAACTACCTTTAGCAGTAGCGCCGGGTATTAGTTCGTGCATGCGGTTAATGCAGCGTAAAAAAGTAGTTTTACCGCAGCCTGAAGGGCCCATAACAGCAATCACCTGGTTTTTTTCGATGCCGATAGATACATCTTTTACCACGTGGTTATCGCCAAACCAGGCATTAAATTTATTAGCGCTTACAACTGTATGTTCCATTTTCTTGTAATCAGTTTTGTAAATATGTTTAAAATTAACACAAACATTAATAGTATAAATGATGCTCCCCAGGCCAGGTTATGCCAGTCATCATACGGGCTGGTTGCATAAGTGTATATGAGGTGGGGCAGGGTTTCCATCGGTTTGGTGATGGCGGTAGTTAAGTACGGGTTACCAAAAGCAGTAAACAGCAACGGTGCCGTTTCGCCAATAATACGCGCTATGGACAGCATTATGCCCGATAATATACCTGCAAAGCCGCAAGGCACAATTACCTTTAATATTACACGGTGATAAGGCACACCTAACGATAAGGCAGCCTCTTTAAGCGATGGCGGCAACAGGCGCAGCGTTTGCTCGGTTGATCGGATCACTATCGGCAACATCATAATGGCTAAAGCTATACTACCCGATATGGCGCTGAAGGTTCCCAGCGGCTTCACTATCCAGAAGTAAACTACTATACCTACTACAATGGATGGTACACCCTGCAAAATATCAACACACAGGCCCGAGTAGTAGGCCAGTTTGGTATGCGGATTTTCGCTCAGATAAATGCCCGATAGTATACCAACCGGTATAGCTACTACTGATGACATTAATACAATAATTAAACTACCAACCAAAGCATTGCTGATACCACCGCCGGTTTCACCAACCGGTGCCGGTACATGGGTTAAAAAGTGCCAGTTTACCTGGAAAATACCTTGTTTAATAATATACAGCAATACCACAATTAAGGGCAGGGTAATTACAAAGGCCAAAAACACTATCAGCCCTTTAAATAAAATACTCTTGGTATTTCTTATTCCTATACGTGCGTCCATCGGCTTAGTGATTAGTAAATTTAGTGATGATACGTTTGCCTATAAGGTTAATGATCACTGTTACAAAAAACAGCACCAGGCCCAGCTCAATAAGGGCCGAAAGATACACCGTGTGATCGGCCTCGGTAAACTCATTGGCAATAACAGAAGCCATAGTATTTCCCGGACCGAAAAAAATCTCTTTAAAGCTATTGGCAATAGTACTTGTATTCCCAATCAGCATGGTTACTGCCATGGTTTCGCCAAGGGCACGGCCCAATGACAAAAGCACACCCGCAAATAAACCTGAACGTGTATACGGCATTATCACACTGCGGATAACCTCAAAACGGGTTGCTCCCAGTGCATAAGCGCCTTCTTTTAAGGGCGATGGCACCATACGGATAAGCGTAATGCCTAATGATGCTGCATAAGGGATAATCATAACCGCCAGTACTAATGATGAGGTAAAGATACCTACACCGTAAGGGGCAATGTGAATTTTAGCCTCAAACGTGCGGATAACCGGTACCAGTACAAATAATCCCCAAAAACCATAAATAATGGATGGTACAGCGGCAATTAACTCAATACTGTTTTTTAACAGGTTTGACAGCCATCCTTTTGGATTATACTCACCCAAATAAATTGATATAGCATATGAGAATGGGACAGAGATTAGTAACGCTGTAAATGAAGTAAGCAGCGTACCTATTAAAAATGGATAGGCCCCGTAAATATTACTAACCGGATCCCATATTTTACCCCATAAAAAGCCAATGCCCAATGATTTTATAGATGGCATTGACTGCACAATAAGTGTTATCAGAATACCCACAACCAGTAACAGCAACAAAACACTCATTATTACCAGTATCCGCCTGAAAACGGTTTCCCATTTCATTTGGGTGTACGAGAGGTCTAATCTTTTATTTTTTGTCATAAAAATAAGTTTCTTATTTATCGCTTTGCGAAGGCCTTGTCCGCAAAAATTTAAGCCAGGTTATACAACACAATTACCAGTCCCGCTTTGGCAGATACTGGTAATTGTGTGTGTTTGTTATTAAATGTACTGATTAAATAAATCAATAACTCAATAATTATAATATTGCTTTACCGTCGTAAGTAGCTGATTTCAAAATTTTCTCAGCAACTTTTACTGCTGATTTTGAAAGCGGAGCATAATTTAACGGAGCGCAGTTTTTCTGACCTTCGTGAATGTTATACCATAATAATGTTAACACCGTTTTAGCACGGGCAGCAGAACGATCGCTGTATTTTTGTTCTTTGTAAATTAAAGCCCAGGTAAAGCTGGTAATAGGGTAACCTTTAGGGTTATCAGTATTGGTTAATGATACTTCAGCATTTGCAGGCAATTCAACATTGCTTGATAATGTAGTAGTTTCCAGCGTTGGAGTGATAAACTTACCGCTCTTGTTCTGTACATCAGCATAAGCCATTTTGTTTTGGATAGCATAAGCCAACTCATTGTAGCCAATTGCACCAGGAGTTTGTTTTACTAAACCGGCAACACCTTCGTTACCTTTACCGCCTAAACCGGCTGGCCAGTTAACGGCAGAAGCTTTTCCAATTTTTGAGGCCCACTCAGGATTTACTTTTGTTAAATAATCAGTAAAGATGAATGAGGTACCGCTACCGTCTGAACGGTGGATAACAACAATTGGAAGATCAGGCAGGTTAGCACCAGGGTTAGTAGCTTTAATTTCGCCGCTGTTCCAGTTAGTGATTTTGCCTAAATAAATATCAGCCAAATCTTTACCGGTTAATTTTAAGGTACCTTTTACACCTGGTACATTATAAGTAACAACAACAGCGCCTGAAGCCATTGGGATGTGTAGTACAGGAACACCAATTTTTTTAGCTTGTTCTGCATTTAAGGGGGCATCAGAACCGCCGAAATCAACTGTTTTGTTCGTTAACTGTAATATACCACCACCAGAGCCTATTGACTGGTAATTAACTTTTACATCGTGTGTTTTGCCATACTCAGCAAATATCTTTGAAAATAACGGGTACACAAATGTACTGCCCGCGCCTAACAAAGTATTATCCTGAGCCGAAGCTGATAAAGTTATGCAACTTGCGGCTATGGCAACAATTGCTAACTGTAAACTTTTAATTACTTTCATGGTTTGTTTTTTGTTTTTAAATGATTAGCCCCTTAATTATTTACTTTTTATTATTTACCAAAAGTGAAGAAGAAAGTTAACCTGTAAACTAAAGTATGGTTATCAGGAGTGTATGAGGTGTTAGTAGTAGCATACTGATCGGTGTATCTTGTAAACCATACGTTTGGCATAAAGTGAATGTTTTTAGCCGGAGTATAATCTAAACCGAATGTATAAAACTGTTCTTTAACTGTTGGATCATAAGAGCTGTAGTTAGTATAAACAGTTGAATATTTATCACCACTAACAAATTTAGTATCAGGATTGTAAGAATCGAAACGAGCGAAGTAGCTCCATTTGTTTTCAACAATTGCACCACGTACCCAAAGTGAAATAGCGTTTACCGTTGCACCTTCAGCAGCTTTAGTGGTAGTGTTAAGGGCTGCATTCTCAATTTTTTGAGTATAAGCTTCAACACCTACTGTAAATAATTTAGTAGTATATGCTGCAAAACCTTTAAACATGTTATGCTCTTGCGGGCCAACTAAAGTAGTTGTTGTTGCCTGAGCGGTTAAAGTAGATGAAGTTTTTGCATAATCTGCATATAAATCTAAGTATAAATGCTTGTCGAAGAATTTACCCCAAAGGTCACCATAAAATATTTTAAAGAAACCTGTATTTGGGTTAGGGTTAGTTGCACTTAAACCGCTGTTAGGATTGTAAACAGTAGTTAAGGTAGCTTGTGTGTTATCACCAACCATAGCTACGTAACCAAAGTTTTTAGTTTTTGGATCAAAAGTACCTTGTAAAGCAGCACCAACATCATATGAGTTGTTTTTGTGGAAGTCGGTAATAGTTCTTTCAACTGAGCGGTATGACCAGGTTGCTTCCGAAAGTGAAGTTGGAGCGTTAGTTCCTGACTCATTTAAAGCGAAACCCGGAGTGCTCATTTCACCAATCACGAAATCTGTACCATTCCAAACGTCACGTGTTCTTAAATTGAAGTTTTTGATGTAGAATGACATTCTGCCGTCACCAAGGTTATCACCATTAACAACTGATGAAGTTGATGATGTAGGAATAGTGTTTTCGTTTGGCTCAGTAGCTAATAATACTTCAGCTTTGAATTTTTTGGTTATATCATAATCATAACCTAAATAAATACGACGGAACTGGAAAGCGTTACGGTAAGTTGGAGTTTGATAGTAGTTGTTTTCTTTACCGAAAGTTGAAGTTACAGCTGGTGAATGTGCATCATAATAAGCATCACCAAATGCATAACCCCATAATCTTCTTTGTGGTTTCCAGCTAGTATCAGCAGGATCGTCAGCTTTTTTTACTTCTTTAGTATCTACGTCGGCTGATTTAGTTTCTTTTTTCACTACCGGCATTGCAGTAGCAGTTGTTGTAGTGGCAACCGGAGCAGCAGTTTGTGCGTCACCTGCTAATGAGGTGGTTTGCGCGTTTGCAGCAAAACCAATTACCGTTAAACCTAATAGTAGACCTGCACTAAAAAGTTTTGTAAAAGTTTTTTTCATAATCATTAAGGATTAAATAAATTTTGCTTCAAAGGTGCGCACCCATCATTATCCCAATGTTAAGAGTATATTAACATTTGGTAATATTACCACAATGTTAAGTTCATGTTCATTTAGCCAATAATCAACAAAACAGGTAAACACTATCTATAAATAACCATATAAATACCTATTATACAATACATTAAATTTCAAGTTAATTTATTTTCAGTAGTAATATTAAGTTAACATTGGAGCTTTTTTACTTAATAAAGGCTTAGTATTTACAATTTATGCTGATAAAAATGACAAAAAACAAGCTTAAGTATCCCTACGGTAAAAAGAAATACGCCGTACAGAAATGGCATTTACAGGTAAAAAAAACGCTGCTGATAAATTTGTTACCCTATTTTAACACCAACTTATTGGTTAAAAATTGATATTTGCTTACCATTTACAAGTAATACCCACAGGCATTATAATTAAATGATGATATTCAAATTCTTAAATTAATATTATGGAACCCCTTTATTCGGTGTTTTTTAAATGCCCAGAGTGCTATCATCAAATTGAGCAACAAGCCAAAGCAATAGATAATGCCATTGCAGCTTTTTATGAAGAAAGCGTACCCAGGCCTGTAGCTAATTCCATTTTAGGCAATACCGTTTACTGTCCAAACTGTGGCGATAGGTTTACCGTTGCCATTGATACCAATGCCGCAACCGTACCGCTGTTTTTGCGTAAATAATAAAAGAGTGTTTGTCGCTCGCAGAGTTGACTCACCCTGCCATTGCTGCGCTCGGCATCCCTCTCTACAACAAGTTGTAAAGAGGGAAAAGAAAGGGAAAGAAAAAAAAATTTCTTCACCCTCTTTTTTGCTTGCAAAAGAGAGGGTCGACCAGCACAGCGCCTGTCGGGCTGAGTCCCCTCAGCACGAGGCAAATACGTTTTAAATACAATGCAAAAGCCTTTAACCATTGCCCTTGCCTATAAAGTAATTTTAACGTAATAAAAGCCCTTCATCCTTAACGATTTGCCTTTAAGCTGCCGGAATATGGCTTATTTTGCGTACCTTTGCACAAATAAAAAAACATTGATGAAAGTATTTATTGCCGGCCTGCCACTAGAGGTGGATGAGGCTGAATTAACTGCTGTCTTTGGTGATTTTGGGCCTGTAAAATCGCTCAGGATTATAAAAGACCGCGAAACAAAAGAGAGTAAGGGTTTTGGTTTTGTTGAAATGGTAAATGACAACGAAGCTAAAGAAGCCATACGGTGCATGAATGGCGCAAGCTATTACGGACGTCGTATTACCGTTAACGTTGCCGAGGACAAAGGTCCGGGTTTTAACGGCGGTGGCAATAGAGGCGGTGGTTTTAAGCGTAATTAATATCCTATAAATTTTCTTTTAAGTTGGAAAAGCTCTCCGGAAGACCGGGGAGCTTTTTTTGTGGGGTATTAATTATTTAATTTACATTAGCCACCAATAAAACCTATCACTTAATGCAAGTTGAAGCTGCCAAACACTATAAAAATATTTTAATTGGCGGGGTATTAATAGCCCTGTTGTTTTACCCTTTAATAGGCTATCTGTTTTTTTGGGGATATAAAATCACCATTCCATATCTCCTTTATTCCCGGTTATTTTTTTGGTTTTGGGTAGCCATCCTTTATGTTTATGCCCGCAAGGCAGAGGGGACTGATTTTTTACTATGGAAAGATAAAGCATACGGCTTTTGGTTTTATCCGGCTTCCCTTGGTGCCCTATTTCTACTTAAAATAGGCTCAGGCATAATAGGTTCAATTCCGAAATTATTTGGCCATCACGACGACCCCAGTGTGACGATACAAATGCTCACAGTAATAACCCAAAGCCTGCCATTGGTTCTTTTCGGTGCAATAACGGCAGGCGTTACCGAAGAGCTTGTATTCCGTGGCTACCTGGTGCCCAGGCTGGAGCTATTGTTTAAAAACAAATACATGCCGGTAATTATTTCGGCTTTATTTTTTGCGCTGATGCACTATCGTTATGGCAGCCTTGCACAAACCATATTTACATTTTGCTTCGGCGTTGCTTTTGCCATACATTACCAATGGTACCGAAATATTAAAGTGCTCATACTTACGCATGCACTGGTCGATCTTATTTCATTTTTAAGCTTCATGGTACTACAACACTACCATCTGGAAAAGCTGATTAAATAGTAAACCAACATACAAGTCGCAGCTTGTCTTTGTTGGTGTTGTCACCAACAGGGGCATAACAGGGGCACAGAAATTATTTGGTAATTACATTTAATAAAGCTGGATATTGAAATCTGGCCTTTTTTGTTTTATAAAGAGGCGGTTAAGCTTCTTTCAACATATTTGCAATGGCAGTTGCCGCTCGTTTATATCCACCGGCAGCAACAATCTTTTCTTGTATGGTCCTGAGCCTGTATCTGATCGTTTCGTCGTCAATAATGGCGGAGGCTTGTTGCAAAAGAAAAGCGGCTGTCACCGAATCGCGGTCGAGTACTACGCCACATCCGAGCGCCTGAACGCGATGAGCCGTTAGTTGTTGCTCCCTGATGGAAGGGACAATCACCATTGGTACGCCAAACGTCAGACTCTCCATCACACTATTAAGTCCGCCATGTGTCACAAATACATCTGTATGCGGCAATACTGCTGTTTGCCTAACGCTGCTTGCAACCAAAAAATTGTCGGGTATGGGAGAAAGCGAATCCAAAGTGACCTGTTCGCCCACGGACATTATAACCTGCCACTCATCAGCTGAGAATGCAGAAAAACATGCGCGATAAAACGCCGGATCGTTATTTCGCATCGTCCCCAGGGACACATAGGCGCGTCGCATCCTGCGGTCCGGACGATCTGAGAAGGGCCACGGCTCTGACTCACCTTCGATGAAGGAGGGCCCAACAAAGAGGAAGCGTTCATCGAATGCCTCAGCGTTATGTTGAAGCGCTTTTACAATGAACATCAATGTGAGATCGTCCACCTGTGAGACAAGATCGATAAGTGTAAGTGGTGGTTTGTTAAACGATGACATCAGGGCAGATAATCTCCGATCCGTCTCTTCGGCCAGGTTCGCAAGCTTCCCGGAGCTGAAAGGAGCACCCACAGATTTCTGTTCACGAAGTCCATGATATGGCCGAAAGCCGATGCTTGTAATATCGAGGATGCGTGCAGCCAAACGCGGCCACAAACTCAACGTGTTGTAAACAAGGCAGTCTGGCCGGAGCGTGCGCAGCACTGCTACCAATTCAGGAACGACCAACGGTGCCTGATAACCCATCGCAAAGGGCATAAGCGCGATTTGCTTATCGTTTGGTGCAGATGCACTTTGAAGCGGATTATCTCCGAGACGATTCAACGATGGAAGAGGATGAAATGTACTCCCGGCGTCCTCTACCAACTTCCGGTACTCTTCGCCAACGAAATAGTGAACATCGATACCGAGTTTAACAAGTTCCTTTACAACAGGCAGTGTTGGGTTCAGGTGGCCACGGGCTGGGAGATTAAAGAATGCAATTGTTGCCATGCGTTTATAGGGAGTTTAATTTAAGCACGTTGATTAAATCCTAAATTGTAAACAATATGGATGTTACCCTCCGCATCGGGCAATACAGATTCAAAGAAATAAACTAAATAGTTATAACCCTGTTTGGAAATGAAATGATAAGAGCCATCGTTAGTTAGCTGGAAATTATAAGGGAGAGACAATTTTAATACCCTTTAGCGTGGATAAACTTTCACCTTTTTCAATAGCCTTTTTATCCTCTATCATTTTAACGATAGGGTTTCGGGCTGATTTTGCTATGGAAGTGGCTTCTTTTTTACTAACTCTTTCCATGAGTTTAATTATTGATATGTTATACAAATATACGGATAAATGATAAAATAGTTCTAAATTTTAAAAGCTTTAAGTAGCAATAAAGGTCTGTTAATTACTACGCCCCCAATCCCGGCAGGCCCAATTGTTTTCGCAATCTTAAATAATCGACCCGGGTTAGTTGCACCAGCAGCGGATGGTAACTGGCGTTTATCCAGTGCAATACGCGCAGTATACTGGGTTCGGCCATGGCAGTACAGCCGTCGGTACCCTCGGTATTGCTGCCCCAAACGTGCATAAAGATGCATGAGCCATCGCCGGGCACTACGTTGCCGGTATTGTGGTTAATAAACAATCCCCATTTATAATAATTCTGTTTCAGCAGCATCTCTTCGTGACTGTTGTATGCACTCTTTGCTGTATCCCTTTGCAGTAGCGTATTATAATAAGGCGAGTGCATATCATCTACACAAATTAAGGTGTCGCTTGCCTTCACATATCTGTTTTTTATCCAGGTGGCATTTTTAGCATCGGCATAACCAAAAGCGGTACCAATACTGAATATCCCCGCCGGTGATTTTTTATCACCCTCTTTTTTTACCGGTGCATCCGGAATATTTATCGGCAACACGCCATCGCCTACGCCCAAGCCTTTGCTGCCAATTACAACCGCATTGCTGAATTTCAACACCCATTTGCCGTGCTGCTTTTGGTAACAGTACAGTTTACCCTGCAGCGTATCCCAGTTATCGGTAACAACCACCATAAGCTGTTTGGCAGGCAAGGCATTTATTTTTTGTGCCGATGCCTGGCCTGTGCATAATAAAGCAATTAAGGCAGTAAGCAATAATAAGGATAGCTTTTTCATAAAATTTATAGTTCCTAAGATAGGGAAATTTGTTTAAAGGTGGGATGATGGAGGATGTCGCTCGCAGAGGGGACTCACCCGGTCGACGCTACGCTGGACCTGCCCTCTCTACAACAAGTTGTAAAGAGGGCTAGAAAAAAGAAAAGAAAAAGAATAAAAGAAAAAACTCCCACAACCCTCTTTACCGCTCGCGGTAGAGAGGGTCGACCAGCGTAGCGCCCGTCGGGGTGAGTCCTCTGCGAGCGATACTTTACACCCCCCATCCATAAAAAACCATTTTTTAAAAACAATTTACCCGCTTTACTGCTTAAATTTGCATTATGAAAGCCGGAGATAAGGTAATTTGTATTAACGATAAGATAGATCCTGATAAAAGCGCCGAAATACGCCGGGATTTTGAGATCTGGATAACCCGCGATAAGGAGTACACCATCCGCGAAATACTGGACAATAACGGCATTGTTACCGGTGTACTGCTGGACGAGGTGCATAACTTCCCTAAGTTTTTTAAGCTGATAAACCGTTTTCAGGAGCCTGCCTTTGCACAATGGCGTTTCCGCAAACTAAAATATGCCGATACACCAGCCGAAGCCATTAGCGAAATAGAAGAGCTGGTGCAGCAGGAAGAGCTGGTTAAAATAGAACGTAAATAAATATACCATGGAAAAGAAATTTCAATTGGGCGATGTAGTAGTAATGATAGCCGACGGACCTAAAATGGCTGTTGAAGGCTACGCCCTTAACGAAGATAATACCGAAAGTGATGATTATGTAAGCGTTGTTTTTTATACCGGCGACAGCTTTAAACGCGAAACCTTTCACCAGGATTTGTTGCTGTTTATTGATGAGGTTGAAAGCGCGTAAGCAAAACACTAATGTCATTTCGAACGAGGTACGCGGAGAAAACTTTTACGATATTCAAGGCGAACGTTGCAGAACGTTAAAGTCCCGCGCAAAGGGTTTCTCCTCGGTGCCCTCGTTCGAAATGACATAAGGGATATTAATACACACTTCATCCCTCCAAAAACAATTCCCTTCTACTTTCTATCAGCGCAGCTAAATCAGTTTCTTCAATAATAACATTGCTTAAAAAAGCATCGAGGGCCAGGGTTTTGGCGCGGAGCTTGGCCAGGCAAATAAGGTGGTCGTTCAGCGGCACCCGTTTAATGATGGATTGTTTAAGATCGGTAATGTCTTTTTTTATTTCGGCTCGCTCAGTCATTCGGCTTATGGTGAGCTTAAACTCCAGTTCTTTAATTAATGAGCGCACGGCATCGGCCAGCATATCGTATTTTTCATCGGTAGTAAAGTTAATGAGCTTTAGCCTGTCCAGAAAGTTATAAACGGATGATGCAGTTACTTCAATATCCTTTTTGTTCAGTTTGCGTTGCAGGGTCTCCAGCGTATTGTTTTTGGCAGTTTCAAACTGAATTTCCATGCTTGGCGGCTGGCGGGGTTCATCATCAACCGGCATCTCGCGTACCATGCAGGTACGCTTTTCTGAGTACAGATAGGCGCTGATAAAACCCTCAAAACTTACCACACTTAAGCCATAAAACGGACCGTACTTACCGCGGATGCCCAGCGCAATAGCATCCGGAATTTCGCTGATGCGGATAGAAGGATAGTATTTAACAATGTTATCCGTAAGTTCATTTACCAGGTAGTCACGATCCTCTTCGCTGATGTCTTTAACATTCATATCGGCAAAAGCGCGGGCAACACTGATCAGGGTGATGTCAAACACTTGTTTTTTGGGTACATCCTTCGCCATGGCCTGTTTCAATATCTTCCAGCCGCCATCTACAGCTTTTAGTTGAGTTTTATCTGCCGCAGGGCCAATTTGATTTACCTGGTGGGCAGCTATGGTTAATCGCTTACTCATATTTCTCCCCTCATTTTAACGGTGGCAAACTTCATCGCGGCAGCAACACCCCTCAACGGCTGATGCTTACCCGCTTCCGGCCGGCGAATACTTTCTTTTTTAACGCAACTTTTTTCTTTACCCGTGGCCCCCAAATGTTTGGGCAGCCAGTAATAAAAGTTGCGGGCAATCTCTTCAATGGTTTTGTTGTTTAGGTCGCCAAGGTCAATTTTTGAGTCGTAAAAAGTTTTAAAAAACGCGGCAACACCCTCATTTTCTATATCATAACGCTGTTTAAGTAAAATACAATTAGCCGTATCAACAAAAAAATTAAAAGCGTTAGCGTATGGTACTACTATTACTTGTTTTGGTTTTGGTTTACTGTTTTTATTTAGTGGATCAAAAGGTAACCCAGAAGGTAGCCCACAGCCTGTATCATTACCTGTATCAGCAGCAGTGGTAACTGCCTTATTTCTACCACGATAGAGAGTCTCTAAGTCGGCTAATTTATAGGTAACATTTGCTACCCCTTTTGCGGAGGAATAATTTAATATCCCCAGCTCCTTCAGTTTACGGCGCGACCTGATAAAGGTGTTACGCGCTAAATTCAAATCAGCCAGTATTTTGGCATTATTCCGCCTAAACGGGTTAACCCAATTGGCGGCATTACAAACCTCCAGCAGGTAAAAATAAAGTGATATATCGGTGGCGCTAAAGGCATGCTTCTCGTGCAGCATCCAGAAGCCTTTTATTTGTGCTATGTAATTCATTGTTGGTTTGGTGGTTTAAGCCCCTCCTAATCCTCCCCGGTAGGGAGGACTTTTAAAAAATAAATGTTAGTGAAGCCAAAGTCTCCCCTACCGGGGGAGATTTAGAGGGAGCTTATTATGTTAATAATTCCAATTGGCATAATATAATTAAGAAGAAACCGCAACATCTACTCCGCGGGCTTCGTTTTCTACCAGGTAGGTAAGCAGTTTTTTTACTACTGCTTCGCGGGCCCAGGTTTGTTCGGTTGTGGTGGCGTCGTGCTGATACCAGGCCAGGAGCTTATTAATTTCAATACTATCTTTATACAGGTAGTTTTTGTCGGGATGCATTTTGCTACCCTCATAGCTGTTAAAGCCTTCATCTTTTATCAGCTTGGCAAATTGCTTTGCGGGGATATTGAGCTGCAGGCATTCATCCAGCGTGTTTTTAAAATTGTTCTTGTCCTCCAGCCATAAAATAAGATGCTGGTCGTTCAGCTCATAATCAGCAATGGCAATGCGGCTGTAATCATAATCGGCCGAGATGATGAGCCACCACAGCTCATCTTTTAGTGTTTTGGTGAGTTTTATCATGTTGTTAGTTTATTAGTTCAGTGGAGTATTGGTTCATTAGTTTATTGGGGCATTGGCGGGCAAGTTAGTGTGGAGATTACTTGATCATCCAATGTAATCAATGCCTATTTTACCTAAATTTGGGCGTCCAGCCGGGCAGGTATTTTTGAATGGCGGCTATTTCGTGGCGGTATTTGTCGCACACGGTTTGGTAGGCTTCATAACGTTGCTGCAGTTCGGTTTGTGGCTGGTTGTTTGAATTTTGCGGAGGGTTGTGTTGGTTTAATGCGGAATAGGCTATGTACATTGGTTTAGTATTATGCGTTTGTTTTTAGTGTTTTGTATGGCGATGATTTGACCCGGCTGTTGGCATTGGCGTTAATATCGCTTGTATAGTCAACTCACCCGGTCATTGCTTCGCTGGATCTGCCTTCTCTACCGCTAGCGGTAAAGAGGGCCAGGAAAACCGTTAATTTTCTTTTTTACTTTTCCCAACCCTCTCTATGGCAAGCCATAGAGAGGGTGAACGAGCGTAGCGATGTTCGGGGGAGTCTTCTGCAAGCGACGTTCACGCTGATGCTACGTTCGGGTGAGTCTTCTGCGGAGGCGGTCCGCATCCAATCAATATTTTTTCTGTAACTTCTTTAAGCTGCATGTTGTTGATTTGTAGAATTTGTGTTACTTTAGTGCGAAATAACAAAACAAATGTAAAGATTATTCTGTATTTTTACAAACAAAAACTTTAATAATTATCAACATTTATGGAAGATGCGCCAAAACCCAACAAGATAAAACACATACGGCCCGAAACGCTGGAGTTTATCATTCTGTACAATCAGCTTCGTGGTAAAGCTTTTAATGGCAATGCGCAGCTTGCCGAAGCGCTGGGCTTTAATAATGCCAGTTCAATTACAGAAATTATAAAGAGCAGGCAAAATATAGATCCAGATAAATTAAAGATATTTAAAGAAAAATACGGAAGTTATTTAATCGACAAAAAAAATACAGCAAATTCTGAAAATACCATCGTCAGGAAGCTATCCGACGGGATCCCTATGTACGAAATAATTGCCACAGCATCGGGCGTTGAGGTGTATAATGATATTAATGATACTCACCCGGTTGGGCACATGAATTTTCCGGGTATTGAGGATTGTGACTTTGCCCTGCCCGTTTGGGGCCACTCTATGTATCCCTACCTGGAAAATGGCTGCTGGGTGGCGCTAAAAATCATCCACGATAAAAAGATACTCCCCGGCGAGGTGTATTATATTGAATGGGGCGACTACCGCATGTATAAACGCCTGCTGGCCGGCGACAATGACGATGAAGTGATTGCCCACTCTGATAACATTACCGAAACCAGCGGCAACCGGCCCAAATATGCCCCCTTTGTGATAAAAATAGCCGACATTAAAAAACTTTGCCTGGTAAAGGATATCCATAAAAAGCATAATCATTAAGGAAGGTTGAGTTGCTCTCCTTTGTCATGCTGAACGATAGTGAAGCATCTTCTTCACCTTATAGATAGACGATTTGCATGTCGAAGGCCTGTTTATCGAAGAAGATCCTTCGCTACGCTCAGGATAACAAACTCAAAATCATCTCCCCGCCCATCAAACAAAAATGGCCTGTACCCAGCAATTCATTACCCGCGGGTAAGATGAATGTTTGGAAACGGCCAAATGGAATTGATTTGAAACAGGTATCCCGAAAAAATCCCGAAGCTTCTGTAAGCACACAGGGTACCACTTAAATAAACGTTTTAGTGTGATAAAATAGCAGGTTTAGCCCTTTAAATAAAATGGCTAAACTTACTATTGCTTGGTTAACAGCAGTACAACCCAGTATACTGCCCAGCAAGCTACTATAAACGTAACAAAGATTAAAAATGAACTTAAAATCAACATAGCATTAAATTAATTAAGTAATAATTCTTTCGGTTTTAATTAGGTTTTAAACCGTAAGGGACTGATTATACGTTACTTCAAAACAGAAAGTTGCACTGTTGGTTAATATTTTAATTTAATAAACGCATCAAACTTACTGTTTGGGGCATTTGCATTAATTAACTGCTTTATTGCTGGTTAATATTTGCTTATACTGCCTTTTTATTTGAAGCCTGCCGGTAATTTTCTTATCAACAGAGACACTGAAAACTATTTGCTTTTACAAAAAAAATATTACATTTATATAATAATGGAAGTTACACAATACCCTTATAGTCTTAAGTTTAGCATTGCATCACTTGGGCTAATGGTAATATTAATTTTACTGTTGCTCAGTAATGTATTGGCTGCGCACAGTTTGGTTAGCTGGGTAGTTTTCGGGGTTTTTATGGGTTTTTCAACCTTTATGCTGGTAATATTAATAAGCAGCAGGCTTATACCCGCCATAAAGGGTAATATTGCGCTTCAGCTTGATGATGAAGGTATAAGTGATTATATCCGCAATGTGAGTATAAATTGGGGCGATATTAAAGAGTTAAGTCTGGTTCGGGGCCGTAGCGCCGCAATGGTACGGATTGGCCTAAAATTTGAGTCAGATTATGGGGATGTGGTTACCATTACACTCCGGTGGGTAAAGGGTAATGATGATGATATTTATGATGCCATTGCGGCTTATTATGAAAATTACCCGGAAGCAGTTAACGAGGCCTAATTTTGTTTTAGGATTAAAAAAATAACCCGATAACTGTAATTTGAATTAATTTATTGTTGCTATAGGACAATTGTAACTATTGGTTACTTTTGCGCAACAACTAGTAAAATTATACGTTGAATCGTTTTTGCTTTTAATTATGAACCTAAGTGAAGTTATGAGTTTGATAATAAACCAGTTAAGCGCAGGCAACTATACGCAAAATATTGGCTTTTATACTTTATTGGTATTACTAGCCTGGGTATGGGTTCAACAGCTTAAACAAAAGGAAGCAGATTACCATATAAATTAAAAAAACAGAAACCATTTTTGGCCTTTTTCGTATAATTTGATAAATTGCCTCTGAGGGTGTTGTAATGTGAAGTGATTGAGGTTGTTATGTGTTAATGTTTAATTTTTTCAACCTAATGAAATTTCCTTACTGCCCGGCTTGTAAAACAAAGTTCAGCAAGCAGCTTCACCGCAATTTCGTACTAAAAGTTATGCTTCCCTGGGTGCCTCTGCGCCAATTTTATTGTGGCACCTGCGATAACGCTTATTACAAATTTGTACCCTTATCCTATAAAAGATAACTATGCCTGCCCAAACCATTGATGATGTACTTGCCCGTTTACAAGCCATCATTGCCGATGGTATAGCTCATAACAACCGCAACGGCTATTTTGCCGCCCTGTACTACAAGGTAACAGCCAGTGTAAAAGAAGGCGTAGCCAATGGCCGTTTTGAAAACGGTGCGCGCATGGAGCAGTTTGATGTAATTTTTGCAAGCCGCTATCTGGATGCCTTATCTGCCTGGCAAAATAAACAACCCTTAAGTGCCTCCTGGCAAGTTGCTTTTGAGGCTGCTCAAAATTCATCATTACTGGTTTTACAACACCTGCTGCTGGGTATGAACGCCCATATTAACCTCGATTTAGGCATTGCCGCTGCCCAGGTTTCGGGTGGAAACCTGGATACCGTGCGTAATGATTTTGATGATATTAACACCATTATATCGGCCTTAACGTACCAGGTTTTAAATGATATTGACCAGGTATCGCCCCTGTTATCATTACTGGGCCTGCATGCCGGTAACCAGGCATCTATATTAATACAATTCAGCATTGATAATGCGCGCGATGGGGCCTGGTGCTTTGCCGAAGATCTGGTTACCAAACAGGGAGCGGCCTATACCGACTGTATTAATCAGCGCGATGAAACTATAAAAAAACTGGCGCTCGATTTGGCAAATACCACCGGTTTTGTACGTTTTACCATATGGTTTATACACCTGTTTGAGTGGAAAAACGTAAGCCGCATTATCAAAGTAATGCACGGACAAGTGAAGAAGAAGATAGTGGTAAGCAAGCAGGGGCTTGCTGGGCAGGTGCAATAGTTAATTGCCTTTTGTTTTTATTTTCGGGATATTTTATAATTCAATACTATCCAAAAACATACGTCTTTTTATTACACTTATAGCAAATGTAACGTTTTACCGGAAGCCAGAATAAAAGCAGCTTAATCCACGTGGGGCGCTTAATTCTATTATCGAATGTTCTGTTGCAATATTTACACTGTGGCATAGTACTTTTTAAATTGGGGGTATTCTTCATATAGCACAACTAAATAAACAACAAAGTTACCTTTGGCGTTTTAATTCAATCATACTTTAATATTACTAACTCATTAAACAGCATTGTGTTGTTTATGTTTTTGATAATGAAAATCCGTTTATGATTTACATACTTCTATAAGGCAAAAGGTTTATGCAATAGTACGTGTTTTTTGAATGTACTTTAGTAAAATTATTGTTATGCACTGTTCAGGAAAATGCAGCACAACATCATTGTTGTAAGGGTTTGATATATTTAAAAAAATCACTGTATAGCTCTTTAAATACCCCAAATGGTTTTTACTTTTGATGCTATATGATTATCCGCCTTGCCAATTTATCAGATATACCTGCTATAATGCAATTAATTGCCGGAGTAGTGCCGGTTATGAATGCTGCAGGTAATTTTCAATGGGACAACACCTACCCAAATGCCGCCGTTTTTGAAGAAGATATCGCCTTAAACCAGCTCTGGGTAGCTGATATTGATGGCGATGTTGCCGGCATAGCCGCTATTACTACTGATCAGGAACCAGAATACGCCGCCATGGGCTGGGATATTAATGAAATGGCCATAGTTACCCATCGGCTGGCCGTAAGCGTTAACCACCAGGGTAAAGGAATTGCTGCCGCCTTGTTGCAACAGGCCGATGAGGTTGCCCGTAACCGCGGTATAAGCAAACTCCGTATTGATACCAATACCCAAAACCAGGCCACACAAAAGCTTTTTCCAAAACTGGGTTACACCTATGCAGGCGAAATAGGACTTGGCTTCAGGCCCAATTTGCGGTTTTATTGTTATGAAAAAGTGCTTTAGTTTATGTTGATAAATAAATTGAAAAATTATGTAACCCCTTGCAATGCGTTATCGTAAACATACCAATTCGTCAAACGCTGGTTTGATTTTATTTGATATTTGATATTTATTTATACAGCTATGGATATTTTCTTTTTGTGTGCGGTTGTTGGGGCAGCTATTGTTATATTGATACTAAAGTTTGATAAAAAACAAAGTACAAAGGTTAATACTTTGTTAAAAGAGGCATACAATGTGCCGCCTTTATTCCAGCTAAAATCTACAGAACAGAAAATAACCCTTTTAAAGGCAGCCCTGCGTTATGATGATGCGCCTCAAAACATGGCTACGGCAGGCACAATGGCCGATATTTATAACCAGAACGAGAGCCGTCGCCAAAGCAAAGTACAGGAGCTCAAGTTATTATCATCAAAATACAACGACGGACAAATAAGCATTGAAGTTTACAACCGCAAGCTTGATGAACTGATTGCGCAGGTGCACGCTGCCGGCGGAGCATTTGAGGTGGCCTGTTAGTTGGAAACCCCGGATATGATCTGCTCATCATCATCCCAACAATTAAATCAAATAATTTAAAGCAATTCACTATCTCTATTGACTATTCCACTAGTTTGATTAATATTGCAATCAAATGTCGGACGAAGCAATAGTAAAGCGGTTAAAGGTAATTGTTAAGGAACATGGCGGACAGTTGGCGCTGGCCCATGCCATTGGTGTTGATCAAGGCTTTATCAGCAAGGTGATCAACAAGAAGCAGGATGTAAGTTATTACCTTATCCGCAAGCTTTGTTTCCAGTTAAAATACTCGCCCGAGTGGCTCATACTCGGCACCGGCGAAAAAAAGATCAATAAACCAGAATCGGCCAAACTGATTACCGAAATTCAAATGATGCGTACTGAGCTGGATATTCTGCACGCCCGTATGCGCACCTACGAAATTGAATTGAAAGAGCTGAGAGAACAAAGCCTGGGTGGCGAACAAAAGGCTGGGTAAAGAAACCCGACGTCATGGCGAGGAACGAAGCCATCTTTACCGAGGATAATCAACAGCACGGATACTACATCATTGAACAAAATCTTATCTCCATTTATCTGCAAGGCATAAAGATTGCTTCGTTCCTTACAGCAATGACGCGCTGTGAGCGTTTTGTTTTACTAATATATCCTCACATATTATTTATCAGTACCACATTCAGCGCATCTGATACGCGTTTGCATTTATTTACCGATGTTTCCAGCGATAATAGTATTTCGCGGTATTTAATAAAGGTAATAGCGTCTTTTTCATTAGCAAACAAACCCGCTACAGCATTATAATATATTTTATCGCTTTGCTGCTCGTAATTTTTTACGTGGCGGCAAATTTCAAGCACCTGTGCCGGTTTTTTAACGGTGCGCAGCAGGTTTATGGCTTTTTCAACCTCCAAACTGGCCTTCAAAGTAAAAGAGGCAATCTCTTTAAGGGCCGGGCCAAAATCAACTATATTATAAAGGTATATCCTGTCGCTGGCTTCTTTAATGGTATCGGCCACATCATCAATGGCTGATGCCAGGGTATGTATATCGTTACGGTTTAAGGGGGTAAAGATTATTTTATCCAGGTTGAGGCGTATTTTATGGGTAATATTATCGCCGTTATTTTCCAGCTTATCAACGCTTTTTACCATTTCGGCACAATCATCACCTCCGTTACTATTTACTACGCATACCAGCAGGGTGGCCATATCTACCACATTTTTTGCCGCCCTGTCAAAAAGATCGAAGAATAAGGTTCGGTTTGATAAAAAATTATTGAAATAGCTGCCCATCTATAAACGCATTGTTGACTTGGCTTAAAAATAGGATTGCTGTATTAATGCAATGTTAAATGAGCCAACAAAGTGTATTAATTTTACATTATCAAAATATGCATAAAAAAGTATTTCGTTATCGCGCGCAGAGGACTCACCCGGTCGACGCTTCGCTGGACCTGCCCTCTCTACGACAGGTCGTAAAGAGGACGGTAGAAAAAGAAGAGAAAATAAAAACTTCCCCAACCCTCTTTACCGCTTGCGGTAGAGAGGGTGAACGATCCGCCTAAAGGCGGAATACGTTCGGGTGAGTCCCTTCTGCGCGCAGCAAACCCGCCATCCCCTACCATTTCTTCAACCCCAGCAACTTTTCGCCCAGTTCGTTCAGTTTGGCGGTGCCGTATTTGGTTTGCTCCCACCTGCGCGGATCGCCGGGGAAGGCATAACCCTCTGGTGCCTTCCGCTCTTTCCACGAGCTGATGCGCCATTGTTTAAGCTCCTCATTATCTTCCTGGGCGGGCATCATGGCAATGTACTGTGCCAGGCGCACCTTGTTGCCGCTGGTATTGGGGCGTATACCGTGTGGCTGCAGGCTGTTAAATATCAGCAGATCGCCGGCTTCCATTTTTATCTTTTCAATATTGAACCCGGTAACATCCGGCTTAAAATGATCACGGTCATCGGGCTGGGTAAGCTTCCAGGTATCATAAGTCCTAAACAGTTCGGGTATGCATTGAAAGCCCCCCATGTTTTCATCCGTCTGATCTGCCAGGGCCAGCACACCCTGTACATTTTGGGGTTTGGTTTCAGGGTCATAGTCCCAATGGATAAATCCCTTATACTCAAATCCGGGCTTTATGGGCAGGTTCAAATTGGCGCGGTCAATAGTAACCCAAAGCTTTTCGGTACCCCAAATATCCACAAAGGCATCATACACGCGCTGCACCTGGCGGTTATCCCACAGGTATTGGTGGTTATACACTTCTACCATGCCGGTATTGGTAAGCTCTTTCATCTGCATTTCGGCACGTGGCGGGGCGTACCATGTTTCGGGCCTGTTGGGGTCCTTTTCTTCAAATTCCCAAAGGAAAGCTGCCAACCGCTCAATCTGTTCTTTGGACACAGCATTTTTTATTACGATGTAGCCATTTTTAATCCAGAATTGCCAATCTGCCTCGCTCAAAACACGCAGGGGCTGGCCGTTACTGCGGTCATTTAATTTAACGGCACTGCTTTTAGTGGTTGATGGATTGCCCGGAATATCCTTATGCGCCATAGTGGGCGCCATGCTGATCATGGTTGCATTTGCTTCGGTCTTCATAAAATCAATTATATTATTGGTTAACCAAAGTTAAGCAGCATGTAACAATAAAATCACTCACTAAATGACCAGTATTTGCACTGTATTGATATTTTAATTATCAAAACGACGTAATTACTAGTAAAAGTGGGGCTATTGAGTTGTTTATACCCATTGAGAAAAGTAAAATAAATTTATCTCAATATTTATTACTCTATATTAAGATAGCAATAGTTAATTATTTACCTTTGATTAAACCCAAAATACATGAAAATATACTGCCCTACCTGCGATCACGGCTATTTAACTATCAAGAGCAGAAAAAAATACTTCACAAAGGCAGGTGTATGTTTCGTTATTCTTCTACTCTTTTATTTTTTATTTGATGAATGGGGATTTGAGGATATCAAAATATGGGATGCCAGTTTTGGTCCTTTAATGCTCACCTGTATCTGGGGAAGTCTGCTTGTATCTGCTTTATCCATAGTGGGGTGTGTATATTATATAACAAAAGGTATATTACAAAAAGAAGCTACCTATAAGTGCGGTTACTGCAAAAGTGAAAGCCGCGCCACATCTTTAAGTGAGGAGCATGATGCTATGCATGCCTTGTTAACTACACTCACAAAATCTGAAGCTGTTTAAATTCATCATTCTTAACCGGTTATTTTAGCAGGCTATTTTATTAATTAATAAGTTTAAACATATATTCTTATTAATTAAAATAAATTTGTATTTTAGTCCACACCTTATTACAAATGAAAAAAGCCTTATACGTGCTAACTGCAATTTTATTTTTACTGGTAATGACCAACCCCAATCATGGTTCATTTCAAAAATTTTTAGGCCAACAAAACATAACAAACACCAATAGAAAGGCTAACTTTCTGGTTTGCAGCATCTACTCCGCTAATGATAAAAACTACCTTGCTATACTTAATGAGTTTTATAACATAAGTGAGCACAATAATAACAGTCGGAATAACAGCCGGCCCGCTGCTGATAGCATTAAAACTATCAATAAGTTACAAACCGAAAATCCGCTTAAAACAGGCGACTAAGCTATTATTATATCCACCTTTACTTGTTTAACTTCTTGCGGCCATCCCCTAAATCAGCAGGCTGAACTCATACGCTGTCGCCTCCGTATAAATCATTTGTATAAACCTTAATACAAATGAAAAAACTAACCCTGATTATACTATTGGTAGCCAGTACTGCCGTTTGTAGGGCCCAAAACACTACCGCTGCCGATCAGCAGGCCATGGCCATGCTAAAGAACTTTTATACCGCCTACATGACAGAAGTAGCCGTGGGCAACTCACACAACTTTGTAAAAAAACTAACCACTATCCAAAAAAAGTATTGCACCCCGGCCCTTGTTGAACAAATACCTGCCCTGATTGAACGTACCGACTGCGATCCGTTTTTAAAGGCACAGGACAGCAACGTGGAGAATATTAAATCTTTATCATTTAAAAAAGACGCCAGGGCGGTCAATTTATTTATTGTTTCTTATACCGATATTTACAGACATAATAAAACCACCATTAAATTAACGGTGGTAAAGCAAAAAGACAATTTTAAAATAGCCTCTGTTTTTTAGGGTGATAATATGATTACACAGCCATGAAAAAGCTTCAGTTGGAACAAGTGCAACCGGACATGGGCAGTTCATTCACTATACTGAACCCGCATTTAAGCACTACGTTTTTATGGCACCTGCATCCCGAATATGAAATTGTTTATGTAGAAAGTCCCGGTGGACCGCGGCATGTGGGTAACCACATATCACGCTATGAGGGGTCTGATCTGGTATTCATCGGCCCAAACATTCCCCACCTTAATTTTGATTATGGTGTACATGCCGGTTGCCAGCAGGTGGTGATACAGATGAAGGAAAACTTTTTAGGCGAAGCTTTCTTCAACAATCCAGAAATTGCTGCCATTAAACAGCTTTTTAAGCGCGCCAGTCACGGTATTGCTTTTTATGGCGATACCCGTGCTAAAGCCGCAGCAGCACTTAAACAACTGCAAAGCTTAAACCGGTTCGATCAGCTGTTGAGCCTGCTCAGCATCTTTCAGCTACTGGCAACCAGCACCGAGGCCGAAATACTGAACCCCGCTCCCGCCGCCAACAAAGCCTTCGAAAAGCAGCAAAAGCGGATGGATTTTATCTATAAATATGTAGAGCAGCACTACCACGAAAAGCCCGACGTAAATCACATTGCCCAACAGGTAAACCTCAGCACGGCCGCCTTTTGCCGCTACTTTAAAAAGCAAACCCGACTCACCTTTACCGATTTTATCAATCAATACCGCATCGGCGAAGCCAAAAACCTGCTGCTGCAACACAAAACCATTACCGAGGCCTGCTACGCCACCGGCTTTGAGCAGTTAAGCTATTTCAACAAAATATTTAAAAAACTAACCGGCGAAAACCCGTCAGCATTTAAGAAAAGAAATGCTGGGTAGTTAACTCACCCGGTCGACGCTTCGCTGGACCTGCCCTCTCTACCGCAGGCGGTAAAGAGGGCGGAAGAAAAGAAAAAATAAAAACTTCCCACCCTCTTTATGGCTTGCCATAGAGAGGGTCAACGTTCGCCTTTAGGCGGATCGTTGGGGTGAGTTCACTCTGCGCGCGACAAAAAACTTGCTTTTAATAATTAAAAAAGAAACTTACTTCAGCTTCAAGTCAAAGCTGCCTTCAACCCTAAAGTAGGGCGAGTTGGCTTTATCGTCTTTTGCTAAAAAGGTTATGAAGGTGCCTTTGGCTAGTTGGCTGCCCTGGTTGTAGGAATCCAGGCTGATGCTGCCAATATCACTATTTTGAGCGTATTTACTGAGCGATAACTGCATGGCAGGCTTTTGTGCATCGGTGCTTAACAAAAACTGACCACCGGCAACATTGCTGTTAATATTGCTGTTGGCATAGCCCAATGAGCTGATACCAAAACTCATGCTGTGGTTTTTGTTAATAGCAGTAATGCCAAAGTAATTGGTTTTGCTATCAACGTGTACATTTATAAAGGCAATAGAATCATGGGCGGCATCAAAGGTATAGGTACTATCGTTAAACTTTACCTCTAAAGTGCCTGATGCTGCCAGAAAATTGCCGGGCGATGCCATGAGCGAACTATCGGCATTAACAGTTGTTTTTGAATCGGGCGGGGTCGCAGTATCATCCTTCTGGCACGATGAAACCACCGCCATTATGAGGATTGCTGCAGAAAATAACAGATAGGTAAATCTCTTATTGCCCATTGTAAGTTTTATTACTATAAATCTACTAAACTATAAACGAATTTGCGTCCTCAATAGTTGCCTTTATTTTTTATTTAACCAATATTTTAACAAAATTTAACTTTCATGGTTATGCTTTGTAAATCAAGGGTAAAAAAACGCTGGAAATTGCCTTAAAATTTAGGCGAAGAGGCTGATTTTATTAAAATAATAGCTGCTAAACGCCGCGAACAGAAGACTCACCCGAACGTTGCTTCGCTCGTTCACCCTCTCTACCGCAAGCGGTAAAGAGGGTTGGGAAAGGGGTTTTATTTATTCTTTTCTCCTCCTCTTTTTTCTTCCGCCCTCTTTGCCGCTTGCGGGAGAGAGGGCAGGTCCAGCGTAGCGTCGACCGGGTGAGTCAACTCTGCGAGCGGCAAGCAAGCCATTGAAAAAAAACATTTTTTTATTAAAATATTTCGCCCACATTAATAAAAACACCACGCGATCCCTGCCTGCCTATACCATAGTCAATAGCGATATTGGTTTTTGATACCTTGTTCAGTTTAAGGCGTATACCCGGGCCAAAGGCCGGTTGTATACTTTGCAGCAAGGTGCCGGGTGCAGCAGAAAATGATTCGGCGTTGGCAAACACCACGCCGCCCAGCAGGCCGTTGCGGGTAATGCCAAAACGGTATTCGGCCTCAGCATACAGCATTTGCGAACCACGGAACCGACCCTGTATATAACCGCGCCCCGTTCCGCTAAAAGTATCCCAGGTGGTTGAGGGTAGATCCAGGTATGGCGGGTAGCCGCCAAGCACCAGCCAGTCGTAACTCCATAGGGCCAAAACGTTGTCCGACTGATCAGACAACTTCACGTAGGTGCGCACATCCAGCACCAGTGATTGCCAGTCGCGCGTGCTGCCAAACTCGTCGGTATTGTCTCTAAAAGTGGCCCCGGCATACCAGCCTCTCGAGGCATTGATAGAATTATCGCGGCTATCTAGCAATACGTTAATTGTAGGGCCTGAGGATATGGTATGCCCCTGTGCACCATAAAGCCCATAGCGCGATAAAGTGCCGTTGATGGCTCCTTTTTCGCTGATGTTAAAATGGTCATCAAAAATATAGCCTACTCCCACAAAAACGTTGGGGTAAATGCGGTGCAGCACCTGTTCTGAGAAGCGGAAAAACGAGTAGTCCATCGGGTCCTCATTGTTGATGTTAGAGTTGCTGCCCAGCCCCCAGGTACTTTCGGGGTATTTCAAAAAGCGGATATCGCCCACAAAATTATAATCGTTATTTTTTGACCATATGCTGGATTGTATGGGGATGATGATCTGCTTGGTTTGGGTATAAGCCGTATTGATGATAATGGTAGATATTTTTGCATCGGGCGACAGCCTGAACTCAATGTTACCCGCCAGCGTAAGCGCCAGTTTTGATTGCAGTGTGTAGCCCAACGCAGGCACTACCGAAAGTACAGGCTTTGCCCCTACAGAATCGGTTTTTGAGGATAGATTTTTTTTGCCGAACCATCCGCCAATAACATCGTACATATCCAGTTGGGCAACGGTATCGGCCCTGCGGGTAATTTTTTTGGGGACAATGGTATCGCCTTTTGGATGCTTAACCAGGGGGATAAACTTGCTGTCGTCCTGCGCATGCAGCAAAACCGGGATAAGTAAAATACCAAAAAGTGTAAAAAATACTTTTAAAAGCAGGTTCATATCAGGCGGCAGGTGTTTGCAATTGGCAATATTGCACAATAAATCTGAGTTTTATCTGAAGAAATTTGATTTATTAATACTCGGATATGTTGGCTTTTAATGTGTGCAACATTTTTTTTAAGCGGATGTTTTCCAGCCGGGATACATTTTGCTAAAAATATTTGCATTTTAATTTTTATCGCCGTATCTTTACATCAACAGAATGCCAATCGGCATATTTATCATAATCTTGATCCATGTTACAGCCCACATTTAAAACAGCCCGAAAACTGGCCGAAAAAGCCGATGACTATTTCAGCTACATCGAGGGCGAGTACTACCTGGAAACCGTAGCCGGAAAAGACAAAAAAGTAACCGACCGCGAAGCCGAACCGGCCACCATTGCCGGGCTGGCCCTGTTTTTAGGCTTTAACAGTCGCCAGGATTTTGAAGATTATGAGCAAAACGGCGAGTTCGGCTATCTGATTAAACGCAGCCGCCTGCGGGTTGAGGCCCTGTACGAGCGTAAGCTGCACCAGCAATCACCATCGGGTGCTATATTCGCCCTTAAAGCCCTGGGCTGGAAAGAAAAAACAGATGATAAGACTACCGCCAGCAATACCATTAAAAGCCTCAAAATTGAAATTGTAATAACCGGGCCCAAGCCTGCGGAGAGTGAGAAAGAGGTGGTGATGTAGGGAGAGGTATAATCGCTCGTAGAGTGGACTCACCCGGTCATTGCTTCGCTCGACCTGCCCTCTCTATGACAAGTCATAAAGAGGGCGAAAAAGAAAGAAATAAAAAAATTGACGTTTACCACAACCCTCTTTACCACTCGCGGTTGAGAGGGTGAACGATCCGCCTAAAGGCGGATACGTTCGGGTGGGTCAACTCTGCACCATGCATATAAACCAAAAAACTTAATTCACTACAAATGACCATTGATCAGCAGGCTTCTATCTTGTTTAGCCAAAACTATCATGCTTCGGGACACATTGTGGTTAATCAGGGCGGCACCAGTTCGGGCAAAACGTATGCTATTGAACAGGTGCTGTTTTGTCTGGCCTGCGAAACCGAAAAACTGGTAATCACCGTTGTAGGGCAGGATATCCCCAACCTTAAGGCCGGTGCCCTGCGCGATGCGCAAAGCATTTTCTATAAATCCGAAGCTTTACAAGCAATGGTAAAAAGCTTCAACAAAACCGACAGGATCTTCGAGTTTAACAACGGCAGTATTATCGAATTCAAAAGTTATGACAATGCCCAGGATGCCAAATCGGGGAAAAGGGATTACCTGTTTGTAAACGAAGCCAACGGGGTTGATTGGGAGGTATACACCGAGCTGGCCCTTCGCACCAAAAAAAGAATTTATATTGATTATAACCCCAACAGCGCCTTTTGGGTACATGATAATGTGATAGGCAAGCCCGGTGTACAACTCATTATATCCGATCACCGGCACAACCCTTTTCTGGAAGATAAAACGCGCCAAAAAATAGAAGCCTTAAAAGAGGTAGATACAGAACTTTGGAGGGTATACGCCCGCGGCTTAACAGGGAAAATAACGGGTTTGGTGTTTAACAACTGGCACCTGTGCGAGGCCATCCCTGCCGGTGCCACCCTGTTGGCCGCCGGGCTCGATTTTGGGTTCACCAACGATGAAACCGGCTGCCTGCTGGTATATCGCCAAAACGGCGAGCTTTGGGTTGATGAAGTGCTGTACGAAACGGGCCTCACCAATCCGGATATTGCCGCCAGGTTAACCGAAGCAGGCATCAGCAAAAGCATGGAAATTATTGCCGACAGTGCCGAGCCAAAATCCATCGAAGAGCTGCGCCGCCTGGGATGGCGCGTAACCGGGGCAAAAAAAGGAGCCGACAGCATCAAGGCGTCTATTGATATTTTGAAACGATATCCCATTAACATTACCCGCAGCAGCGTAAACCTGCGCAATGAACTCTCCCGCTACAAATGGCGAACCGACCGTAGCGGAAAAACCCTAAACGAACCGGTAGATGCCTGCAACCACCTCATTGATCCGCTGCGCTATGTAGCACTCAATAAGCTGCGGATAAATACGGTTAAAAAACCACAAAGCTGGCTGCCACAGGTAAACCGCCCCGCTTTTGATTTTGCGGAGATGAATTTATTGAGGTAAGCGTAGTACCGCGCGGAGAAGACTCACCCGGTCTACGCTGCGCTGGACCACCCTCTCTCCGCCTTTGGCGCAAAGAGGGTAAAAAAGAACAAAATAAAGTATCCTGCCCCAACCCTCTTTACCGCTTGCGGTAGAGAGGATCGACTAGCGCAGCGCCTGTCGGGGTGAGTCCTCTGCGAGCAGCATTTACGCCACTGCACCGCCCATCTAAACTGACAAAAACAACCATGATCTATGGACTATGAACCATCGACTGAACACCATCAACCAAAAAAATGCTTCAAAAAACACTAAAAACCACCACGGCCAAACTAAAGGTCAGCATCCCCGAAAAGCTGGATGATATCACCCTCGGTCAGCTGATAGACTTGCAGGAAAACCCAAACATTAACGATCTGGAAGCCATCAGCATCCTCGCCAACATCCCTCTGCAAGATTTGCAAAATGTGAGCGACATACACGAGCTTTACCAGCTTGCCGAACCTGTTTTAGCCTTTGCCGATCAGATTAAATACCTTTTCAACAGCGATGCCATCCCCCAAACCATTACCTTTAACCTGGCGGGCGGAAGTAAAAAGATAAATGTGATGAGCAATTTATCGGTAGAGCCCGCCGGGGCATTTATGGCCACGCGGGAAATTATTGCTGATGAAATAAGCGAACAGGTTAAGCTTTATGGCGATGACTGGCAGCGATATTATAACCCCAGCTTAAAAGCCTGCTGCCAGGTGCTGGCCCATTACTTTTACTGCCGTGCAACCGGCAAACCCTATAATGAGTACGAAGCCGAAGAATTTACCACCGAAATAAAAAAGCTACGGGTAACGGAGGTGCTGCCCATTTCCAAACATTTTTTTACCTGCTATCCGGCCTTATCGAAACCGAAAACCGGTTACTGGCATCGGCTACTACAGCGTTGGAGAAACGGGCAGGCATACAAAACTTCGAAAAGTTTAAATATATCAACACCATAAACTCCCTGGCCGGGGGCGACATCACCAAATGGGCGCAAATACTGAACATGCCCTACGAGCGCATCCTCACCAAACTGCTCCTCAACAAAACCGAAGCCGAATACCAAAAACGCTACGCCGAACTGATAGAGAAATAGGTAATCAGCCCCACCTAAATCCTCCCCGGTAGGGAGGACTTGAAAAAAATAAGCACGGGCGAGGCCAAAGTCTCCCCAACCGGGGGAGATTTAGAGGGGCTTAATTAATGAACCAATAAACTAATGAACCAACAAAATGCCCATACGAAATCAAATTGAAGCAATTGCACAAACCCTGAGCACGTCCGTAACCTTTGTTTACGGCACGGCCAATGAGCTAAACACCCTGGCGGATGATGCCGCTTTTCCCTGCCTTTTTATGTATCCGCTGCAGCCCATCGATGTATCGCCGCAGATAAACGGATCGGTAGATAATTCATTCTCTATCTACCTCGAATTCCTGTTTAAAACCGAGTTCGACCAATACACGGCCGACAATGAAACCTACGTAACTCAGGCCCTGGCGCTGGCCAATGAGTTCATCGTCAAAGCATCCAAATACCGCGAGGCCGAGGGTCGCTACTTCCGCATCAAAGCGGGCGACAAAGCCAAAAGCCTCCCCGTGTACAACAAGTTTGACGTAAACAGCACCGGCGTAAACCTGACGATAACGTTAGCCACAATGTATTTTGATAGATTCGCTTAGTCCTTTTAGTCCATGGACCATAGAAGTTAAACCCCAATTCATTAATTAATCCACAAAACAAACCATGGACTATGGACCATCGACCATGGACTTTCTCCAAATGAACCCTCAACAACTCACCAGCTTCCTCGAAACTATCCGGGCCGACATTATCAACTCCCTGCAAGCTAATGGCAAAGATGCCTCCGGGCAAACGGCTAAGCAGTTAACCATAACTGCCGATAATACTTCGGCACAACTAAAACTGCCGGGTTACATGCAACTGCTGGAAACCGGGCGCGGCCCCACCAGTCCCGATGCGGTAGCCGCTAACCCGCCCATGATACAGCGCATACAGCAATGGTGCCAGGAAAAAGGCATTCCTGATAAGGCTGCCTGGGCCATCAAAAAATCGATAGACAAAAAAGGATTCAAAGGTGTACCCGGCTTACTAAGCGAACCCCTGAGTGATGACAACATCAACCGAAGGCTCGACCCGGTATTGGAACAAATGGCGGATGAACTGATGGCGCTGATTAGTCCATAGACCATGGACGATGGACCATAGTAAAAGTTTAGTTCACAAACCACAGTAAAATTATCAACCCCAAAAACCACCACCATGGCTATGGACTATGGACCATGGTCTATGGACTTCTAAAACAAAACAATGATCATAGCAAAAATAGACTACTCGCATACCTACGTAGATGGTACACAAACCGTTGGGCAGGTATTTATCTCCCTGTTTGATGCCAGCACCGGACAGCCCACCAATGGCAATAACGTTATTATCAGTTATCAGCAAAACATAAATGGCTCCATTTTAAACGGCACTATTACTATAGCGGGCCAAACGGCGGCCATTTATACCGGTTTACTAACAGATACCAGCACCGGCTATTTTACCACCTTTACGGTTACCAATGTCAGCGCCGAACCTAACCCTGCCCCGCCCGTAAACCAGTGCGACCTGCTGATTAATTTTATCAATGTAGATCACCCTGAGTCAGCACCTGGTGCTGCGGATGCGCAGATCACCGTAAACGCTACCTCCAACTATGGCCCAATTCAGTACAGTTTGGATGATGTAACGTTTCAAACATCGCCCATTTTTACAGGCCTGACCGGCGGCCCCAAAACCGTTTACGCAACTGATGCCAATGGCTGTATCAGCACGGCAACCGTAACCATCCTTACCCAAAGCAGCTTATTAATAAGCGACCCATCTGTTTCCCTTACCGGGGGCAACGTTTCCCGCTGGAATGCCGCCTTTAACCCTGTAGTGTTTACCTATCAACGTAAAGATTTTGATGTTACTGCCGTTAGTCTGGATACTGCCACCGGCAACGCCAACGTAGCCGTTAACTGCGATACCACCGCCATTGCAACCGCCATAACAGCCTATAATACCGCCAATGCAAACGCCGCGGCCCTAAATGTAGTGTTAACCAACAACAGCCCGGTTTATGTTTACATTAATGCAGGCAGCTACGTGGGTACTTACCAGGTTATGAGCGTACCGGCAGCGGGGCAGCTCATCATCAATACCCCATACACGGCAAATGGAACGGGCTTTATCAACATTAACCTGCTGCGGCCCTATTACCAGGTACGTACGCAAATCACCTATCAGGATCCCTTGAGCGGACAGCAAAACACCATTACTGCCAATCACAGGCCCGATGGTACGGGATTAGTTAAGGCCGATATCAGCAACTTTTTGCAGAGCCTGCTCAACACTAAAGAGGGCAGCAACTTTACCCAAACCAACTATCGCGATAGCAACCTCAGCGCCAGCTACCAGGTAGCCTATGCCGAATACTGGGGCGGCAAGCTCAGTGCCACACAAACTTTAACCTATATCCCCATTGCCACACCCTATTACGTATTGTACGCCGCCAAACAACTGGGCGATGCTTATGGTGGTAACCTGGCAGCCTATGTACCTTTCCCGTCGGTTACTGCTGGCACACAATTGGCAAAATGGGTTACCGACTTTGCTGAACCGGCCTGCTCAAACAGCTACCCTTTTGATATTGGTTTTATTTATGGCGATGCTTTGCTAGGCTTACAATTGTATTGCCAGATAACCCCACTGGATATTAACCGCAACCCACTGCCAGGCGGAGCATTAAACAGCTACCTGCTCAATGAGGATGGTTCGTGGTTGCTTAATCAGGATGATAGCAAGCTCATCATCGCTTCGGCACCTTCGGCCAGTACAGCTATCCCGGCACAATTGGGGTTAAACCGGTTATTAATTGATACTACCAGTTTTGCCAGCAATGTGTATTACATCAACATAGCGCTCATGTATAACGATGCTAATAATCTTGCACATACTGTTACCCAAACACAAACCATACGGGTGGATAACGCAGTAGATGAACAATCTGTTTACCTGCGCTGGATAGGCTTATCGGGTTGCTGGAACTATTACCGCTTTGTTTATAACCAGGAAATTTCGCTGGATGTACAAAACGCTGTAATCATTAAGAACTATGTGAGCGACTGGGCCAATCAGGATGGCATTGAAGAAGTGATAGGCAAAAGTGCCGGTCAAAAAATGAAGGTAATGGCCGAGGATCTGTCGGTAGCCGATATTAAGGGCTTACAATCCATCAAATACTCGCCCAAGGTGCAGATGCTGGTAAGCAAAAATCCGGTAAAATGGCAAACCGTAGTACTTAACACCGCCACCTTTACAGAGTACGAAACCCTAAACGGCGTAGCACCCTTCAGCGTAACGTTTAACATGCCGAGTATTAATATTCAGAGCCAGTAGGGGAGAGCAAAAAGCCGGTATTATACTGAGGCTCCCGGAGCATCGCAGGCCATATACTTTACAAAGAGTCTTTATTTATCAACACCGTTTTAAGCTTATTTGTATTTGGCCTGTAAAAAACGAGTTTAGCTTTAATTAGCGGTGACATCTTTTGGTTTCTGGTTTTAAGAGTGTACCAGTCAAAATCATGTAGATGGGTGATTCCTGTAACATAGGTTAATTGAAGCACATCCGGGTCATCGATAAACGGCACGGAACATGAAAATTCATAATCGCTTTTTTTATAAAAAATGTAATGTAAACCACCCGATTGGGCACTCAACACCCATCTGAGGTTATCATATGATTTTAATATACTGTCGGCTGTTGCTGTTGGTTTCAAAACAATTACGATTTGCTTGCTACCTAAACTGGTATCGCATAATCCAAAGTCATTTATGGCATGTTTTTTTTCAGCAAATATGGATACTATATCCATACCGTTAATTTTTTGATTATTAGTATTATACTCCCACAAAAATGTTTTGATCTTTTTTGCATCGCTAACCGAATTACTAATTTTATCCCGATCAAATTGCTGATTGGTTGTTTCGAACATAACGGGTTGTTGTGTGGCTGTAAGCTTAACTTTTTGATAGCTGTAAGCTATTTCATCAAAAACATGCTGGATCTTTTTTGTGGCACCCATAGCTTCTACATGCTTAATCTCTGTTCCATAGTAAACTAAGTTCTGAAGATTTGGGATTGCGATCGAGGCTCATTAATTTCTTTTTAAGGTGCTTATAGTCTATTTGATTAAGGTCATCAGTTAATGTATCCCACAAAGACTTACTAATTTTTCCGCTATAATAACCTTTTAAAACATGATTGGTATCCATATGCAGCGCCTCACCGCCATAAAACTGGTAATTGAGCGAGCTGTCAATTTTGATAGCAAGATGCTGGGAGGGACCGAAATCCCAACTTTTCGCAAATTCAATACTGGTGATATCACTTTTTGAATTATTACATCCTGCTAACACCAACAAACACAAAAATAAAATGAGGGGTTTCATCAAGGTTTAAGCTTAAATTATTGGAGCAAGATAATATTTTTTATGCCGAAAGCCGAAAGCAAAAGGCAGACATCAGACGGAGGCACTTCGAAGCATGTGCGCTAATGCATTAGCGGTAACGTCGCTTACAGAGTAGACTCACCCGATCTACACTGCGCTGGATCACCCTCTCTTCGCCTACGGCGGAAAGAGGGTTGGAAAATCTTATTTATTTTCTTTTTTCAACTCCCTCTTTATGACTTGTCATAGAGAGGGATGTCGAGCGTAGCGATGACAGGGTGAGTCTACACGCCAATGCATTAACGCCGAAGCTTACCCGCATGCTAACATAAAAACATTTATTTAACATTTTGCATTTTGCCTGTGATATAACTATTGGCAACGTCATAAAAAATATTGCTTGCATTACCGGGCAAGTCTTCAGCTTTTAAATGCTCAATTCTGTTTTTATAATGAACTATAATTTCCAGTTCCTGAGCATCCGCAGTTGTTCCGTTGCTTCGCTTTAATTTTTCATAATCAATTTGATCCAGGCGGGTTGTTAATGTATCCCATAAAACCCGGCTGATTTTTCCGCTGCCTCCGCCATTAACTACTCTGCTGGTTTTGTCTGTTGCCCAGCCCCCATAAAAATTATAATTCAGCGCACTATCAATCTTAATTTCCGTAATTTCAGTTGGCCCCAAACTATTATTAACTACCAGCTCTATATCGGTTATGTCACTTTTGGGTTTTGGATCATTACAGGCAGCAAGTACCAATAAGCACAAGAGCAAAATAGTTCTCATCAACATTTATCTATAATTAGGATCAGCAATATACTAAATATTGCTTCCTTTTTCCCATTTACAAATTCAGGAATTGCAAACAAAACAATTAACTCAATCCGGATTATTCCGGCTTTACCAATGCTACTAACATGAACCAAATTCAACTTTTTATTAACGATCAGCTGGTTGATTTAAGCGACGACAGTCCTGTTGCACTCACCTTTCAGATTAATAACCTGGCCGAGGTGCAAAATCAGCAGGGTAATACCAGCAATCAGTTTAACTTGCCCCTAACCCAGCGCAACCGCATCATATTGGGCTTTCCGGATGATGTGGCCTTTTGTACCAACCTGCCCTATCAAAAATACGAAGCCAAAATTGTGCAGGATGGTTTGGAGATTGTGCCCTATGGTATATGCGAGCTCAGCGGCATCAACCAGGATACCGCCAGCGTTACCATCTTATCGGGCAATGTTGATTTTTTTGATGCCATTGGCGGCAAACTCTCCGACATGGGCGACAGCACCAGCATATGGAGCAATTATGGTCAGGATTTGGTTTGGCAACCCTATGATCATGTATGGAACCTTGCCAACGCAGCTGGCTCTCAACAAAAAACCGATGGCTGGATCTACCCGGTTATTGACTACGGTCTGTTTACCGAAGATTTTACCCAGCCTATTGACGTACACAACCTTCGGCCGGGCTTCTTTATCAAAACAGCTATTGATCTGTTGTTGCAGGCATCAGGCTATACCGCCGCCGGGAGCTTGCTGGGCAATCCGCTTTATCCTTTAATGATAGCCCAGTTCAGCAATGGCAGTTTTGAACACGGGCTCGATTATCAAAACCAAATTGACAACCAGGGTTGCGATGTTTCCCTGGCGCAGGCACTAACCGTTACTTACAGTAGCGACCCTACTCCTCTTGGCACTATCGTTTTTCCAAATGTAATATCAAACGTAAGTGGCTTATATAATCCGGCTACCGGTATTTATACCACCAATAAACCAAACAACGTAACCATAACTTTAACCATCCCATCGTTTTACTTTTTTGGCAGTTATGACAGCAGCGATGCCGCCAATGTGGATATCATTATTATGTACACCGACCCGGTTAACGGTGATGTACCGCTAACATCAACCAATTATTACCTCAACGGCAACCCAACGCTGGTGCGCCAGGGAGCTTACCGGCATGGGTATACCATTACCCCAAAAACGGTTATTTCTTTTCAAACAGATTTGCCCGCCAATGGAGCAATAAGAATCACCTGGCGTTTTTATGGCCTTTCGCAATCTATTTTCAGCATGGCGCAGGGTGCAGAGCTGGTTATCAAATCAAACAACCAAATTGTATTGTTCAACCAAACTGTACAGTGTGAACGCATCTTCCCTGATATCTCGCAAAAAGATCTTTTAAAAGATACCCTGCAACGTTTCGGTATTATTTGCCAAACTGATAATACTACTAAAACAGTATCATTCAACTCGTTAAAAGATATTGTAAGCAATATCCCCATAGCCAAAAACTGGAGCAGCAAATGCCTAAACCAGGGCAAACAGGTATCCTTTCAGCTGGGCAATTATGCACAGCTCAACTATATGCAGTATCAAACCGATCAAAACATTTTACCGCTACAGTATGGCTGGTCGCAAATATTGGTTCCTGATCAAACGCTGCCGGCTAATGCCACACTTTTTGAAAGTCCTTTCGGCCCCAGTTTAAACCGGCCGTATTATGGAGGTACCATTGCCCAAATAGCAGCTATGGACCCTACCAGCGGCACCAGCGACTTTAGCATCAGCGTAGCGCCAAGGATATTGATTGATCAGAAGTTAAATCTCAGCAACCTGGGCAAAACCGTAACTTTTACCGATGGAAACGGTAATAACGTTGTTATAAACGATGTAATCAGCACCCCGTATTTCTGGAAACCCGACGGCCAATACAGCCTGATGTTTGATGATTTGCGAAAAGAATACTATACTGAACTTGAACAAATACTCACCCAAACCAAAAAAGTAGTACGCTACATTATGCTTACCCCACGCGATATTTTGGAGCTTGATTTGCTTATCCCCGTTTATATTGAGCAGGATAATGCCTACTACTACGTAAACAAAGTTGATTCGTGGCAGAAGGGCCAGCCCACCAAGGTGGAGTTGGTGAAGCTAGGCTAATCCTACTTTACCCTTTATGACTTAAAAACCATTAAATATCTTTCTTGGTTTGAGTTTGGGCGCTATCAGCTTCTTTGGCCTTATTATCATCAATTAATTTATCCGCAGGCAAATTGATATAGCTTACTACCGAACCATCAACCGTTTTGTGCAAAAAAATGTGCAGGTTATTTTTTACCCAATGGAATTCCTTTTCGCTGGGATCTAAAGCATCCGACGTCTTAAATAAAGTAAACCCGCTATATTTTTTCATGTAAGTAGTAGCCACTTGCAAATAAACAGTTTCTTCAGTAGCAACTTCTTCGGCAGACGTAATCAGCAGGCTTAACTTGTACAACTTATCACCTTGAAATTCGGGTGCAATAATGGCTTTTGCCTTTGCTAATTCAAAAATCATAGGATACTCATAGTGCTGATCCTGATCATTCATTACCAGTTTTTTTTGTTTGATAAGTTCGGCATAATGCGCTATAGCCTGTTTTTTGGTCATGCTGAAAGTAAACCCAAGAAAAACGGTATCAATAACAGGTTGCTTATTAATGTTTGCGCCAATAATAGCTTTAAGGGAGTCATCCGATGTCATCGCCTTACTAACGGCATCCTTTGATATTGATGAATCTGAAGTTGATTTGGGCTGACTGCAACCCATTAAAATAATGATTGATAAGAAATAGATGGTTTGTTTCATAAAGTTTATATGTGTTAAGATTTAATATTTTAAAAGTGTGAATTAGTTTTTAAAATACCAAAAATATTAGCAATATATTTTTCAACCGACAGAAAATCATCATAAAATAAATTTTCAATTATTCTATTTGGCATATTAAACATATTTAGTATATTTGTAAACACAATCTAAAATCACAGTTCCTTTTTAAGCTAAACCTTTATCACCAGCCAAAAACGCCCTTGTCTTTTTCATGTATTTCTGAATCAGCATAAAAATATATAACAGATCTGTTAGCTGGAGGAGACAGAGTTGTTACAGTAAGAATGTCTTCTCTTTTTATACTATTGATGTTAACAAATGTTGCAAGTGTATATTATGGAGATAGTGACCACCCTGTTTCGGGCCAAATTGACCCAGGGGTTAGCTGACTTTTGGGTTGCAGCAAATGCTATAAAAGCATGTACAAAAATAGTTATTTAAAAGGTAATTTCATTAATGGCTGTTTTCCGGTTCAACATTACGTTTTCTTCTCATAGATTCTCCCTTTAATTCGATGCGGTGTGCGTCATGAACGATCCGGTCAAGGATCGCATCAGCAACCGTTTTTTCACCGATCACTTCAAACCATTTACTGACCGGCAACTGCGAAGTGATGATCAGCGAGGTCTTACCGTGCCTGTCCTCAATGATCTCCATTAGTGCAGCCCTGCTTTGTGCATCAAAAGGCTGGATACCAAAGTCGTCGAGTATGAGCAGTTGTTGTCGTTCGATCTTAGCCAGCTCTTTCATATAGGAGCCGTCCGCCTTGGCCATCTTGAGCTTGGCAAATAGTTTGGGCGTACTGGTGTACAATACCCTGTAGCCCAATACACAGGCCTGGTAGCCCACTGCAGAAGCAATATAGCTTTTACCGATACCGGTACTCCCGGTGATCAGCAGGTTCTCGAAGCGGTCAACAAACGTACAATCCGCCAGGCGCATGATCTGGTTGCGGTCAATACTTCGGTCAGCATGATAGTGAACATCTTCAATTGAAGCTTTATAGCGGAACCGGGCATATAGGATCGTGCGTTCGATACGCCTGTTCTGCCGGTCGTCCCATTCTGCATCTACCAGGTGGGCCAGCAGTTCATCTGCCGTATAATCGTTTGTTTTACCGGTTTCCATGCTGCTTTTAAAGGCATGAAACATGCCGAAGAACTTCATCTTCCGCAATTTGTCTAAGGTACTTGTGTTCATGTTATTGTTGTTTTAATGGTTATTTGTAATAGTCTTTTCCCCGGATATTACCATGATCAGGCATAGGTAGCTCATCGGCAAATATGCTTTCCTCATAGTTGTCCATCTTGTTTTCCAATATGGTTTGTATAGTTTTATAGCTATAAAGGCCGTAACTGAGCCCCCGCTGACAGGCTATTATTAACCGGTCATCCCCTGCTTTTTTTGCAAAGCCAAGTATCCCAAGGCAGGATTTGTAAGCCTGTTCGGGGTGTTGTTTACGTTCCAGTATCTGATGGATATATAGCCTGACATCCTCATGGATGGAGGTCGCCCAATTGAGGAACATGTCTGGCGTCCAGTCACTTTTAAAGCGGTGAGCGCTGGCCATGTGGTCTTTGTCGGTAGTATAACCGTAGGGGTTCTTTTCGCGCGGGTGTAAAGCGATACGCTCATAATTGTAGTAGATCTCTACAATGGTGCGGGAGTATAACAGCTTGACCTTTTTGCCAATAAAGCGGTAAGGCACGCTGTAGTAGTGTTTATCCGGGCCGAGATTGACATGGCCATTCTTGATCACTCTGGCATAAAAGTGTTTTTTGAACTGGTAACGCAGGACAGGCAGCGGTGACAAGGTCCCACGCTCTATCTCTTCAAACTGTAGTATCCTGCTGTAATTGCGGCCTTTAAGCAACTGGCTGTTATGGGCTTCCAGGGCCTGCCAGATCGCTGTATTGAGTTCTGTTAAAGAATGGTAGATATGCTTGTTTAAAGGGGCGTATACCTTGGTATAAATGATCTTAACCGCACCTTCTACCAATGCCTTGTCGCGTGGGCGGTACGCCCGCGCCGGTAATATGGTAGTGCCATAATGATCGGCAAAGTCTTCAAATGTTTCGTTCAGGGTAGGTTCATAGCGACTGCTTTTGGTTACCGCCGCCTTCAGGTTATCCGGCACAATGGCGGCAGGAACGCCCCCGATGAAGTGCAGGGTATTCTCACAGGCCGCGATAAAGTCTTCCTTTTGCTGGCTCATAACAGCCTCTACATAGGTGAGCTGGCTGGCACCAAGGATTGCTACAA
>NZ_VLLI01000021.1 GCF_007830615.1 Mucilaginibacter frigoritolerans | reverse complement strand
GAAGCATATGGCAAACAGATGATGATTATAAGAAAAAGCACCGTGGAACCCATCATTGGAAACCTTATTGAATACCTGGGCATGCGGAAAGTCAACACCATTGGGATAAAACTGGCCAATAAATGTATGATAATGGCTGGGATCGCATATAATCTCAAGAAACTAATAAAATACGGCGGAAAATGCTTTTGGGATGCGTTATTAAGTCTGTTATCGCCACGATTTGTTTTCTCACTTTAATGAATCTAAGGTTAACATAAATCGTCAGACTGGAATTGTAATTCCTAAACGCTTCGTTGTGCAACAGCCACGTGGACGCTTGAACAGGCGGGGGAACATATTATGAGTTTAAATTTTTATCCTTTGCAGAAAGATAATTTCGCATTTATATATTTGCCGAATGCCTAAAAGCTTGTTAATTTACTTGGTATTCATTTGTTTTGTTTGTTCCGTTTTTCCTTCTTGCCGCAAAGTTAACTTTGCTAATATTTCATCACCACCACCAGCACCTCCTCTTCCTCCCTCAGAAGAAAACAACAAAAATATCGTAATTCAAAAAATCAAATCCAGTAAAAATATAAAAATTGCCTGTGAGGGTACCAGCCTTACTTACGGGCAGGATATTAATGGTACTGATACTGTCCCTTCAAGCCTTCCTAACGGCCCTACACGTGCAATAGACCAATATCCGGCCATCATGCTAAAGACCCTAAGTGCCTCGTTTATAACTTTGTCCTTAAGGGGTTATCCGGGTGACCGTACAACAGAAGGCTTGGTTAGATGGAAAGACAGTACGCAAACAGATATATGCATTATTGAATATGGTAGCAATGATGCCTATAATTTTGCCGGTTATGCATCCGGAACGGTAGATACGGCAACTTATAAAAGTCAGCTTACGCAACTGGTTCAAAGAAGAATAAATCAAGGTGCCTGGGTAATACTCTGCTTGTCGCCATACCTTGAAAATGGCGATCAGAAGATTAGTTCTTATCGATCAGTTGCTGATTCGGTAGCTACGAAATTTAATTTAGATACGTTTGATGTTGAACTTAGCGTAAAAGGTTTGGCACCAGGCATAATCCCTTATAGCGACAATGTTCATTTTAATTCATTAGGTTATACAAATTGGGGCACTTTAATTGCTAATGTCATAGCGGATGCTGTACACCCGTTCAGGCGACCACGGGTGAGCGGGCGGGCTATATAACTCTCAAAAAAATAATCTTCTTATGACAATACCTTATCCCAATACTTCTCATCTTTACACATAAAAAAATGCAACTATGCCAAATCTCTTCTCTCCTATAAAAATTAAAAATATCGAATTAAAAAACCGCATGGTAGTATCACCTATGTGCGAGTATAGCAGTGTTGACGGTTTCGCTAATGATTGGCACCTGGTACACCTGGGTAGCCGTGCTGTTGGTGGGGCCGCGTTAATTATTACCGAGGCTACGGCAGTATCAACAGAGGGCCGCATCAGTTATGGCGATTTGGGGATTTATAAAGATGAACATATTGAAAACCTGAAAAGGATAACCGATTTTGTGCATCAGCATGGCGCGTATATTGGTACGCAACTGGCGCACGCCGGTCGTAAGGCTAGTCATGATCTTCCATGGAATGGCGGTAAACAAATCCCGGCCGGTCAGCCTAATGGCTGGCAGAGTGTTGCACCAAGTGCACTGGCGTTTATCGATGCCGAAATTGCCCCAACCGCATTAGACAAAGCCGGAATTGAAAAAATAAAGGCTGATTTTAAAGCTGCCGCCAAACGTGCCCTGGCTGCCGGTTTTGATGTAATTGAATTGCATGGCGCACACGGCTATTTAATTCATGAGTTTTTATCGCCACTAAGCAATCATCGTACAGATGAGTATGGCGGCCCGTTTGAAAACCGTATCCGCTTTTTACTGGAGGTAATTGAAAGCGTGCAGGAAGTTTGGCCGAAAGAAAATCCACTGTTTGTGCGCATCTCTGCCACCGACTGGACCGAAGGCGGCTGGACCGCAGACGACTCTGTAGCACTAGCAAAAGTATTGATCAACAAAGGTGTTGACTTGATTGACTGCTCTACCGGCGGAAACGTGGCTACGGCTAAAATTCCGGTGAAACCGGGTTATCAGGTGGAGTTTGCCGAAAAGGTAAAAAAGGAAAGCGGCATACTAACAGGAGCTGTGGGCATGATAACCGAACCCAAGCAAGCCGACGAAATTATACAGGAAGGCGAAGCCGATTTAATTATAATGGCCCGCGAGTTTTTACGCGATCCACACTTCCCATTAAGAGCTGCACATGTATTAGGACAGGAAACCAAATGGCCCGTTCAGTATGAAAGAGCTAAATGGTAATAAAAATTATTAATTTTGAATCGAAAATTCCGGGATGTACCCGGAGTAATATTTTCAGTTAAGGATTTAAACAATTCTTTTACCCTCTTTGCGGCTTGCCGCAGAGAGGGTGGTCGAGCGAAGCAATGACCGGGTGAGTAAATGTGCAAGCGGCAATAAATGCCAATGCATTGCGCAGAGTCAACTCACCCCGACTACGCTACGCTGGTCGACCCTCTCTATGGCAGGCGATAAAGAGGGTGGGAAATTTATCCTTAGCACCTTAGTTGATCTTTAAGTAATATGAAAAAATACTTGTCCTTAGTTACGTTTGCGCATACCATATTTGCCATGCCTTTTGCCTTCATTGGTTTCTTTTTGGCGGTAACTACAACCAATTACCATTTTGAATGGTTAAAACTGGTAATGATGGTGCTATGCATGGTATTTGCCCGTAACTCGGCAATGGCCTTTAACCGTTACCTGGACAGGGACATCGACATCAAAAATCCCCGCACCAAACAGCGCGACATACCTGCCGGCAGGATTAGTCCGGCGGCGGCATTAACATTTACTATTACTAACGGCCTGTTGTTTATTGGCACCACCTGGTTCATTAATCCGCTGTGTTTTTATCTTTCGCCGGTGGCTTTGCTGGTGGTATTGGGTTATAGCGCTACTAAAAGGTTTACGGCTCTTTGCCATTTGGTATTGGGTTTGGGCCTTTCATTGGCACCCATCGGGGCTTACCTGGTAGTAACCGGGCATTTTGCTTTAACACCCTTGTTTTTCTCTTTCGCGGTATTGTGCTGGGTAAGTGGATTCGATATTATTTATGCCCTGCAGGATGAGGACTTTGACCGCAGCGAAAACCTGCATTCCATACCTGCATGGCTGGGTAAGGTAAACGCGTTAAGATTGTCAACCTTTTTACACGTACTATCGGCTGCCTTTGTGGTGATGCCGGTATTCTTTACCCATGTAGGTATTCTTTATTTTGTGGGGATAGCGTTTTTCTGCGCCATGCTTATTTATCAGCACCTGCTGGTAAAACCAAATGACCTGAGTCGTGTAAACTTTGCCTTTATGACCACCAATGGCATTGCCAGTGTAGTGTTTGCCGTTTTGTTTTTGCTGGATAGAATTTTTATCAGGTAGAAAGCTACTTTGCCGTGATTACCTTCTTTCCGCCGAAGGCGAAGAGAAGGTCGACCAGCGTAGCGTCGTCGGGATGAGTCGACACCGCCAATGCATTTACGTTAATGATGCTCGCAGAGTAGACTCACCCGGTCATTGCTTCGCTCGACCACCCTCTCTCTTTTGCAAGCAAAAAAGAGGGTCGGAAAAATTTAATTCCTCACTTAATGGTATTGGCTGGGATTTAGAAAGGGGGTAACTTGTTTGCAAAGCACTCCGGCAAATTTTATTTGGAGGCTAAAAGATTCACATAAATTATCTGCACATTTGTGTATAAGCAGTATAGTAATTCAAAACTATGGATACCTCAAAAGCTTTAGAAATTTTCAGGCAACAGCTGGAAAAGTATGTTACTTTTAACGAAGCTGAGTGGATTATTTTCATCCAGCATCTTAGTTTTCAATCGCTTAAAAAGAAAAAGCATTTTGCCGAGTATGGCAAGGTTTGCAGTGACATCGGTTTTATTGTATCCGGATCGGTAAGGTATTACGTGGTGAAGGATGGGGAAGAAATTACAGGATATTTTAGTTTCGAAAACGAGTATACAAGCTCATACAAAAGCTATTTAACACAAGAGCCAGCCGTTAACTACATCCAGGCGCTGGAAGATACACTGCTGATCATCATCAGCCATAAAAACATGCAGTTGATGCTCAACAACCCCATGCTGGCCTACAAAATGGAACGCTTTGGCCGCCTGGTAGCCGAACATTACCTTATTTGTTATGAAGATAGAATGTCATCATTCATTAACAAAACACCCGAAGAACGTTATATAGAGCTTTTAGAGAACGGTAAAGAAGTATTGCAGCGCATGCCGCAGCATTATATAGCCAACTTTTTGGGTATTACCCCGGTTTCGCTTTCGCGGATAAGGCGGAGGATACTGGAAGTAGCCCGGTAATTGGCAATTAAATTACTTTATCCGAGATCAATCTTCCTGAAGCTCAGTTGTATCATATTGCTTTTTAAAATACAGCACCTCTACAGAATTAGCCACCCCGTTAGCATGAATATTTACAACGGTCCATCCTAATTTGCTCATGTAATTTAAAACATCAATAGTGTTTTTTAATCTATTCACCAATTTAAGCTTTTCATATTCGGAGGTATCTTTTAGCGCAAATAGTTGCTTAATGTCTCCAATAGAAATACGTGCTTTTGCGAAAACCACTACCTGGCAGTATTTATCAATTTTATTTTGGGCAGATGCAAATCCCACTAAAAGTATAATCAGTATAACTAATAATAGTATCGTTTTTTTCAAGGTTTAAGTTTTTTTTAAAGGTACTTGCCCTATTGTGTAAACAGGCATTTATGGCATTAGAGTTTTATTAGTTTTTGATAAAGAAGGGATTAGGATAATTATCCTGTCTGATTTTCTTATCTTTTGTTAACGTTTTGATTTTCAAGTCTACCATACCTTTGAGTAAATCAAAAACAAAAAGATATGCACACTATATTAGGAGCCGGCGGCGCAGTAGCCAATGCACTTACCCGCGAATTAGCAAACAATAACGAAATCATCCGCCTGGTTAGCCGTAAACCTGTTGCCATTACCGGCGAAAACATCAGCTGGAAAAAAGCCGATTTATTAAACTACAACGAATTGCTGGAAGCTGTAAAAGGTTCAACAGTAATTTATTTAACTGCGGGCCTGGTTTATGATAAAAACATATGGCAGCAGCAATGGCCGGTAATTATGAACAATGTAATTAACCTGGCCAAAGCCACCGGAGCAAGGCTCATATTTTTCGATAACGTTTATATGTATGGCCTGGTAAACGGCCACATGACTGAAGATACCCCATACAACCCAATTAGCGAAAAAGGAAAGGTGCGTGCCGCCATTGCCGATCAGTTAATGGCCGAAGTGAAAGCCGGTACCATCCGCGCCAGCATAGCCCGCGCTGCCGATTTTTATGGTACCGAAAACCTGAATAGCTTTTTTGATATGATGGTACTTGACGCCTATGCCAAAAAGAAAACCGTACAATGGCTTGGCAACGCTAAAAAGCTGCACAACTTTAGTTATATCCCTGATATGGGCAAAGCCATGTACCTGCTGGGCCAAAACCCTGATAGTGACAACCAGATATGGCATATGCCCACCGCACCAGCCATCCCCGGCAAACAGTTTATAGACATAGCCGCCCGCATTTACGGCGTTAAACCGGCATATTTTGCCATAAATAAGTTTTTACTGTGGGCCTATGGCTTATTTAACAAAAACGTAATGGGCACAGTTGAAATGTACTACCAATACAACCACGATTACATCTTCGACTCATCAAAATTTGAAAAGGCGTTTAATTTTAAACCCACCAGCTATGAAGAAGGGATTAAGCTGATGTCGGAAACATTGTATGCGAAGTAAGTAGGATAATAATTCTTTATTTTGCTGAAAAATATCTGGCTTGCAGGCAAACAATTTGATCCTCAATACAGTTGATTATCGATAGACCTGTTAAACTTTAAATGAAAAATTTATCGCACTTTGCTTTAGTGCTCATGTTGCTGATTGTTTTATTAGTCGTGCCCAATTATTCAAGAGCGTATTCTGTTTTTGCGCACGAGGCGATTATCGATGCGTCCTGGCAGCACTCAATTCTGCCTTTGCTTAAACAAAAGTATCCAACAGCTACTGATAAGGATCTGGATTCTGCCCGCGCATATGCCTATGGCGGGTCGCTTATTGCCGATATGGGTTATTTCCCTTTTGGGAATCCCTATTTCACCAACTTGTTGCATTATGTGCGCAGTGGAGATTTTGTCGAAAATCTTATTAATCAGGCATCAAATTTGGATGAGTATGCATTTGCGATTGGGGCCCTGGCCCATTATTTAACAGATAAGTACGGCCATTCGATTGCTACCAATATAGCGGTGCCCCTGATTTATACCCAGGACCGGAATAAATTTGGTAACGTAGTAACTTACGATGAGGATAATACCTCCCATAAAAGAATGGAGTTTGCGTTCGATGTTTTACAGGTAGCCAGGGGCAACTATCTGCCCCAGTCTTACCATAATTTTATAGGTTTCAGCGTAGCCCGTCCGGTATTGGAAAGGGCTTTTTTAATTACCTATGGGGAAGATATAAACACAGTATTTTCTGATCTCTCACTAACTATCGCTTCGTTTCGCTGGTCGGTAAAAACCCTTCTGCCGGCCCTTACGCGCACGGCCTGGATCATAAAGAAAAATGATATCCGTAAGCTTAACCCGAAAGCCACCCGTAAAGACTTCCGGTTTAAATTCAGCCGGAAAGCATATTATAAAGAATACGGGATGAAAAGAGAAAAACCCAAATTCGATGAATGGCTCTTTGCCGCATTAATAGAGATAGCACCTAAAATAGGGCCCTTAAAGTCTTTCAGGTTTAAGGCCCCGGGACCAGAGGGTGAAAAATTATTTATCAAGGGATTTGATACAACAACGGCACATTATGACGTAATGCTGCATGAATTACAACAGGGTGGGCGAGTAGAGTTGGCCGATATTGATTTTGATACAGGTAAGGCCACCGAACCGGGTGAATACGGCTTAGCTGATAAAACTTATAGTGATTTGGTGATCAAGTTGCAGACTAATAAATTTGCTTATTTAACGCCGCCACTGAAGGACAATTTGATGAGTTATTACAGCTCTCCAGACACAACTACGAAGTCAAATCTGCATAAATCAGATAAAATTGACTGGCATCATACTTATTTGGCATTGCAACAATTACGAACTACCAAACCAATTGCAATGAGTGAATTAAAATTTATAGCAGACTCGACTACAATATCTAAACCTGGTACGAAATAGGGAAAACGTTTATTGCGGCGCGTCACCAAAATGACAAATTCAGACTTCCGCCGCTTCCGCACATGAGGACTTATACGCATATTTGTATCCATACAATTAGCATATCATGATCTATAAAAAAACAAGAACATATATCCCCGCCAGTATCGAAATTAAATGGGAAACATTGGAGCCATTTTTTAAAGAACTGTGCGACCGCCCTATTAACTCGGTTGAAGAACTGGAAAAATGGCTGCACGACCGCAGCGAACTGGAAGCTGCCGTTGAGGAAGATTTTGCCTGGCGCTATATCCGCATGACCTGCGATACTACCAGCGAAGAGCTGCTGCAAAACTTTCAATATTTTGCTACCGAAATTGAGCCTAAAATTGCCCCTTTCAGCAATGAGCTGAACAAAAAGCTGGTTGCCAGCGAGTGGGTTGACAAACTTGACCATAAAAAATATTTCATTTACCTGCGCGGTGTAAAAAAATCGCTGGAGCTTTTCCGCGAGGAGAATATCCCCATCCAAACAGAGATTCAGGTTGAACAGCAAAAATATCAATCTATCACCGGCTCCATGTCTGTACACATAGGCGAAAAGGAGTTTACCCTGGAGCAGGCATCCGTATTTTTAAAAGATACCGACCGCAGCAAAAGGCAGGAAGTTTGGGAAAAGATAACTGCACGCCGCCTGCAGGATAAGGAGCAGTTAAACGAATTATTTGATCACCTGCGCAGCCTGCGCCATAAAGTGGCCCTGAATGCCGGTTTTGAGAACTTCCGCGATTACATGTTCCAGGCACTGGGCAGGTTTGACTATACGCCACAGGATTGTTATGCTTTTCACGAAGCCATACAAAAAGAGGTAGTTCCTATTTTGCGCCAGCAGGCCGAAAAACGCCGCGAAGCATTGCAACTGGATGCTTTAAAGCCATGGGATATGGATGTCGATATTTCGGGCAAGCCTGCGCTAAAACCGTTTAACAGCGGTGCTGAACTGATTGACAAATCTATCCAATGCTTCACTAATATCAACAGCTATTTGGGCGAGCGACTGGAGATTATGAAAGAGAATAACCTGTTTGATGTGGAGAGCCGTAAGGGAAAAGCTCCGGGTGGTTATAACTATCCGCTGTCTGAAACCGGTGCGCCTTTCATTTTCATGAACTCGGCCAATACCTTCCGCGATTTAACTACCATGGTTCACGAGGGCGGCCATGCCGTGCATACCTTTTTAACAGCCGATTTGGAGCTGAACGATTTTAAACACTGCCCAAGCGAAGTTGCCGAACTGGCTTCTATGAGTATGGAGCTGATATCAATGGATAACTGGGATGTTTACTTTGATAATGCCGAAGACTTAAAACGCGCCAAACGCGATCAATTGGTTGATGTGCTGAAAACCCTGCCATGGGTTGCCGTGGTTGATCAGTTTCAACACTGGATTTATACCAACCCAGACCATACCGATGCCGACCGTACCCGGGCATGGATAGAAATTTATGAGCCATTTGGCGAAGGTTTTGCCGACTGGAGCGAGCACCCTGAAGCAGAAGCTAACCTGTGGCAAAAGCAATTGCACATTTTTGAGGTACCGTTTTATTACATTGAATATGGCATGGCCCAATTAGGTGCAATTGCTGTATGGAAAAACTACAAAGAGAACCCCGAAAAAGGCTTGCAGCAATATCTTGATGCCCTAAAACTGGGTTATACCAAAACCATTAAAGAAATTTACGAAACCGCCGGTATAAAATTTGATTTCAGCGCAGCTTATGTAAAAGAGCTGGCCGAATTTGTAAAAAGCGAAATGGATAAGTTATAATAAGCAGGTGTGCCACGTGGTTCACGTAGCTCAAGTAGTTAAAACAAAAAAGAGGCTTTATGATAAAGCCTCTTTTTTATTGATGGAAACTATGTTTAATCTCCGTCTTGCGCTAACAGCGAATCAATCAAACTCAATGCCTGAGTGCGCCAGTTGGTGGTTACCTTTTCGTATTGGGTAACTGCGCAATACTTTTCGAAATTCAATTTGATAGATCCTGGCTTGTAAGGGCCGCTAATACCAATCAGGTAAGATGGTCCTTTGTCATTGTTTTCATCAGGCATCAAAAATTTAAACGCATAATAAAGCGAGCCATTTTTAGTAACAGTACCCAGCAAGGTGAATTTTGAAGGAACGCCCTCATCATCTACAGAAATACTTTTATAAAGGCAGAGTTTGGCAAAAGCAACCTGGGTACGGTACTGTTGCGGTACTTTAGCCAGCTGTTTCTGGCTGTTATAAGCCTTCATAACATCATAACGGGAGTCAAGACTATCCAGCAGCTTGTTAGTTAATAATGGATTAACAGGTAAATTATTGCTGATTCGTGCCACCACCGCATCAACCAGGTAAAGGCCCTTTGGATCTTTGCTGATATATCTTTTAGTGAGTTTATCATTAATGGCAGTATTTTTAATTTTGCTCATCAGGTTCATATAACCATACACGCAGCCGCTCCATCTGTTATCGGTACTGTCTTTCAGCTTAATATAATTATCTATATCAGCCTGTGCATAGGCCATGATGGATAAATAACGATCTGCCAGCATTTTATCATAAGCAGCATTTTTAAGGTCTTTTATATTTCCGGCCACCGTTAAAATGGAACTCCGATAGTTATCATTTTTGATGAAAGGCAGTAATTGGTCAAAATGTTCGGCAGCAAACGCAGCAGAATCGTTCATCGGCCTGAAAAGCCGGTAAGCGTATTTCACCTTTAACGGCGGATTGCTAGTAAGCAGCTTTAAATAAATATCAAAACCGGTTTTCCTGTCTATCTGCGTAATGTTGGTAAGGATGTTGGATTTTATTTCATCCAGCCCTGCAGCTTTAGGGTACAGCTTGGTTAAAAAGGTAATCGTTGTATCATTATTAACTTTTTTCAAAACATCAAGCAGCGTTACGCGGGTGCCATCTTCTGTGGTATCATCCGGGTAATTTTTTTGTAGCGCGCTATAAACATAGGGCAGTTCATCAGCCTTAAATTTATAATAGTTAAGCGCCCCAACTGCCCCTTTTCTTACTGTTGTATCGGTTGATGCCAGGTCCCTGCAAATTAAAGCAGCTTTGGATACCCGCAAATTTATTTTTTTAGTATCAGCGTGGATAATATGGAGCGAATTGAAAAAGTAATTGCTTGTTGTATCATAAAACTGTGTTTCGTCCATATGGCCCAACAGGCAAAAAACATCATCATCATTAACCAGTAAGCGCATGCGTTTTTTAACTTTTGTAGTTTTATTTTGCGAAATCACCTCGCGACCGATTATACCATTACATATAATCGTATCGGTTTTTAAAAGGGTATCCTGGTAATCCACATCCTGCCTGATTAATTTGGTATAGAGCGAATCGGTATTCTCAATTCTGAAATAGGGACTCAGCTTACCATATTCTAAAACATAAGCCGCCCCCGAACAAGGATCGGTAGCGTAAGCGGTTGATGAATGATTGATAAATCCTTTGTAATCGGCCAAAGAATCTTTTACAACTTCGGGCTTGTATACCAGCTGTATCTTAAAATTAGCGCTATCGGGCTGATAGGTGTACCATTGGGGCACTACCGGGTCGTTAATTTTAAACGAATCGAAAAATGCATCTTTCTGGTCATCCTTTAAGTCAGGCTGTAATATCGCCCTCATTAGTAAATAAATTCTGTTTCCTTTAACAAATAACCTGGCAACAGCATTGTAGCCACCTGTAATTATCAGTTTTACTTCTCTCCCTTCAACCCCATTCTGATATATTTTAACCGGCTGGCCTACAATTTTCGCCTTGCCGTCAAACTCTTTTTCAATGCTGTTGAATAAAACATCCTTCCCCCCCAAAAAGGTGCCGGGTGGAAAATCGTTATACCGCAGTAAGTATTGCCTGGAGTTCACCGTATCAGAAGATACGTACATCTTCATTTTAAATGATACGGGGCGTTCTTGTATAGTTGAAGGTATTTCCTTAACCATTAGCTGGGGTTGGCTTGGAAGGTTTACCGTAAATGCACCTGTATCGCTGGTAAAGGATATCCAGGGAGTAAGCGGTTTTTCGGGTAATGCAAAACTGGTAAATGAGTTAAAGTAACGATCAACAAAAGACTGATTAAGGTGATTTACCTTTGAACTGGCATAAACCGAGTACAGTAAATTATTGGCAAAAATTAACCTTGTGCGTACATAACCGGTTTTGTTTTTAACCAGTACTTCGGTACAAGGATAGTTATTGGCCTCCAGTTCTTTTTTGCTGATGATGGTATTTGTTTTTGCCATATTAACCAGTACGCTGCTCACCGCCTCTTTGGTAGTAAGCGGCTGATCGGGAGTGCCTTTTTTTATGGCATAAACCCCGTAGTAAATATTGTTTGCCAAATCAGGATACAACACATTGTTCATGCCGTAAAGCTGGTTCCTTACCGGGTTTCCAGGGAAATTAATGGCATAGCCCTCGTCCTCATTACGGTAAAGGGGCCAGTCCATCTTCATATAATCAATATGGTACTTAGCTGCTACACCGGTAAAGCTGGCTTTTACACAGGTTACAGTATATCCAGCCTTTTTTAAAAGTGCTATTACACCGTCCGGACCGGGTAAGTGGGCCACGCCTACCGCTGTAAACAAACCCTCGTTATCCATGTATTTGATCATGCTGGCTGCCATTACCTTATTACGGGCAATGATTGATGAATCAATCATGCTGGTTTGCTGGATGTATTTATAAATTTTATCCAGATTGCCGCTGCTGTATATCTTAACCATCTCATCCTTACCCTCCGCTACCGATGCTTCGTTATTATCATCCAGCAAATCGAGCAGGCGCTCTTTTACAGCAGTTTTTGATCCGTAATATTCATCATATTGCGATTCGGCATTCTCCAGGCCATAAATATTTTTATTAAGCGTGCGGGCAATACCGTACAGATAGGCATCAATAAAAGACACCGCATCATCGGGCTTGTTATCATCCGGTTCCATTAATGATTCAAGCACCATCGGGTCAATTTTCCCCATCGGATAGCCGTTCTTTTTCTGGAACTTTTTAGCCATTGCATCATACTGTTGTTTGCTGAGCAGTTTATCCAGATTGCGCAGGGTATCGGTATTTTGCATGGCTGCAAACATTACGCTGAGCAAGGTATCCGGATGAACCTCCAACGCAAAACGGCGACAGCTTTGCAAACTGAGCATTACCGAATCACTAAAATTAAATACGCGCCTGTCTTTAACATGCATGGTGCCGAAAAGGTAGCTGGGTTTTGCCAGTCCGTTACCGGTAATTTTCCATAACAGGCTATAACCCTGCATTTGTTGCGAAAAACCATTAAACACAAGGCATAAAATAAAGGAACATACCAGAAAGGCACGAATAAGGTGTGTTTTAAAAGTCACGAATAGGGTATTAGGTAGCGTTAAGTAATTAATTTATTGACTATTAGTGAGTGATGAGAAAATTAATAGTGCCACAACTAATATAGTAAAAAAAATAAAAACCGGCATGTTTTTATGCTGATTTTTTGAATGGGTGTTTGTAGGGTAAGTGTTAACGCCGTGAGTTAAACCTCCCGGCATCACCATTCCTTGCCAAATAATGACTATCTTTAAAAAAATCCAATAAAAATTCTTTACCCTGTTCGTTTTGCGGCTTGTTGCAGAAAGAACAATTCCAGCGCAGTGTTGACCTGATATCTCAATGTTGCAAGCATCTATATCCTTGGCAATAATGCCATCTTTAAAAATATCTTATAAAAATTTCACCCTCTTTATGGCTCGCCAAGCAGAGGGACAGGTTAGGCATTGTGTATACCAGGTAAGGCAAAAGCAACAAGCATTACTTTATCTGTAGCAACAATATTACCACTGCAATTTTACTTCTAATTAAATTGGTATAGTTTATGAACAATGATAGGTAGAACCATAAAACCTGCTGACTTAATAAAAAATAGCGTTCAAATAGTCAGAAATGCCCTTTTTTTAAGTCAGTAGGTTAAACAATTAAGTGTTATGGACGTTAATAATAAACATCTTCTGTAAATTTATGAAAATAGCATATATATCAACCTATCCTCCCCGCGAATGCGGCATTGCAACATTTAACCACAATTTAATGCAAGCCATAAACGCAAACTTTCCGGAAAGGGGTTCATTATTGAAAGGTGGCTTTGTGGTGGCTTTAAATGATTCTGAAAGCTTACAGGAATATGAGTACCCCGAGGAGGTTAAATATGTGGTACGACAAAATCACCAGAAAGATTATATCCGTGCAGCCAACTATATCAATACCAGCGATGCGGATGTTTGCATAATGGAGCATGAGTTTGGCATTTACGGCGGCGAAAGCGGTATTTATATTTTACCGCTCATTAACCGCCTGGAGAAACCGTTGATATCTATTTTACATACTATATTAAAAGATCCCAGCTATGTACAGCGCATCATCATCCGCGAAATAGCCGAGCAATCGTCTAAAATCATTGTGATGAGCAACAGGGCAGTAAAGTTTCTGACCACCATTTATGATGTACCGGTTGAAAAAATACAGATTATAGAACATGGCGTGCCCGATGTTGAGGCCAGCGAAAATAACCCGGTTAAAAATCTTATCCCATTTAAAAACCGCAGGGTATTGTTAACCTTTGGGTTGATAAGCCGAAATAAAGGATTGGAAACCGTAGTAAAAGCATTGCCAAAGATTGTGGCCAAACACCCCGACGTAATGTACGTGGTTTTAGGAAACACACACCCCGGGGTTATCAAAAGCTCGGGCGAGGAATATCGCGATCACCTTAAAACGCTTGCTGCACAGCTTAATGTATCCAAACACCTCAGCTTTATAAACAAATTTGTTTCGGAAGAGGAACTGGTTGATTACCTGGCAGCGGCCGAAATATACGTTACGCCCTATTTAAATGAGGCACAAATTACCAGCGGTACTTTATCATACGCAGTAGGTGCCGGTGCCGCGGTAGTATCAACCCCCTACTGGCATGCTACCGAATTACTGGCCAATAACCGCGGTAGGTTATTCGACTTTAAAAATGCCGATGCGCTTGCCGATAATGTAAACGAACTGCTGGATCAGGAATGTTTATTAAGTGAGCTGAAAGAAAATGCTTATGAGTATGGCCTGCACCTGCGCTGGCCCGTAATTGGCAGCGAGTTTATTAAAGTGGCCCGCGAAGCTTGTGCTACTCACGACTTTAGCGACAAAATATTAAAAAACAGCATTGTTGATCCCGAAATAATGCCCAAATTTAATCTTACCCATGTTTTGCGCTTAACGGATGATACCGGTATTGTTCAGCATGCCAAGTATGGCATCCCCAATTTAAAAGAAGGCTATTGTTTGGATGATAACGCCCGGGCACTGATTATGGCACTGATGGCTCATCAGCGCAACAAAAGTCAGGAAGCGTTTGGTTTGCTGCCGGTTTATCTGAGCTACATTCACTACATGCAGACAGACAATGGCAATTTCCGCAACTTTTTAAGCTTTAACAGGCAATACCTGGATGAAGTGGGTTCTGAAGACTCTTTTGGGCGCACCATATGGGCGCTTGGTTACCTTATAAACTGTGCCGCAAGTAATTCGTATCGTGAATTTGCTTTGGAGATTTTCCACAAATCGTTCCCGCACTTTAAAGCACTGAAACATTTAAGGGGAATGGCCAATACCATAATAGGTATTAGCCTATACCTGCAGGCGGTGCCGGGAGATGAGGGCATGGTTAACGAAATGATAAGACTTACCCAGCCATTAATTGATGCTTATAAAGCCAATGAATCGGATGACTGGCAATGGTTTGAGGAAAAAATGACCTATGATAATGCCATACTTCCCCTGGCCCTGCTGCATTCGTGCGAAATTACCGGGAATGATGAAGTAAAACAGGTTGCCTTAAAAACTATGGCTTTTCTGGATAAACTAACCCTTTCAAACGGGTATTTGAGTCCGGTGGGTAATGATGGCTGGTATTATCGTGGCGGCACTTTCCCAACGTTTGATCAGCAGGCTATTGAAACTATGGCTATGGTGCTGATGCATTTCCAGGCATACAAAATATTCCGTAAGCCGCAGTATATCGAAAAAATGTTTTTGAGCTACAAATGGTTTTTGGGCGAAAATACCTTACGAGCACCGCTTTATGATCACGAAACAAAGGGATGCTGCGATGGCTTGCTACCAACGGGCATAAACCGTAACCAGGGCGCCGAAAGCACGTTGGCTTATTTAATATCCCACTTAACCGTTTTAAAAGCGTTTGAACTGGAGTACGAATACAACAAAATAGGCCAGTTTTTGGAAACCTCCTGCTAAATGAAAGTTGCCATATTAGCGCCAGTAGCCTGGCGCACCCCACCCCGGCATTATGGCCCCTGGGAACAGGTGGCATCAAACATTGCCGAAGGATTAGTGAAGCTGGGCGTTGATGTTAGCCTGTTTGCCACCGGCGATTCTGTAACCGCAGGCAAGCTTTTTTCTATCTGCGACAAAGGATATGAGGAAGACCGTACCCAGGATGCCAAAGTTTTGGAGTGTCTGCACATCAGCAACCTGATGGAAAGAGCAGATGATTTTGACATCATCCACAATAATTTTGATTTTTTGCCACTTACCTATTCGGGCTTGATAAAAACGCCGGTTATTACTACTATACATGGGTTTTCATCACCTAAAATAATCCCGGTTTATAAAAAATATAATGCTGGCGGGCACTACGTTTCCATCAGCAACAGTGATCGCAGCGATCAGTTAAAATACCTGGCCACGGTTTATAACGGGTTAAATACTGCCCATTTTGAGTTCAATAATTCGCCGGGCGATTACCTGCTTTATTTTGGGCGCATCCATCATGATAAAGGCACTGCCGGGGCCATTGAAATAGCCAAAAAAAGCAACCGTCAATTGCTGATAGCCGGGCTGATACAGGATGCTGATTACTTTAATACCCAAATTAAACCACAGCTTAACGATCAGATACAATATCTGGGCAATGCCGAATCGTGTAAACGAAAGGAGCTTTTGGGGAATGCTTACGCGCTGCTGCACCCAATAAACTTTAACGAACCTTTTGGTATGAGCGTTGCCGAAGCCATGCTTTGCGGCACACCCGTAATTGCCTTTAACCGCGGCTCTATGCCCGAACTAATAAAGCATCAAAAAACCGGCTTTTTAGTAAATAATATTAATGAAGCAGTAGAAGCCGTAACCCAAATCAGCGAAATAAAGCGGATTGACTGCCACGAGTGGGCATCTTCGCAGTTCTCCAGCGATAAAATGGTAGCCGATTATTTGGGGTTGTATCAACAGATATTGGGGTAAGCTAATCTACTCACCATCTCCATTCGTCATCGCGAGGAACGAAGCGATCTTTACGCTGGACAATCAATTAAACGCGATGCTTTTTACTTAACGATAACCTTTTTCTCCTTTATCTGCATTGTTTAAAGATTGCTTCATTCCTCGCAAAGACGTTGGGGAAAACGTTTTGTATTTTCAGGTGCTATAAAACACAAAATCCCGCTGAGTGCGGGAATAAACGATTAAAATTTTCTACCAACCATGCGTTCCATCTGAACGTTGTGTTGGTAGAAAAATGAATGGAGGGTAAAGCGTTCAGGCCGAACGCTTCTTTTAAGGTGTAACATTTCCTCTGTTACCTTAATTACCCAATATCCCTCATTAAATTACCTTCATCAATAGATGGACCTGATTGATCGATCTGATTTGAATAGTTAATTAATGGCCTTATCTTAATGTCAGAAAGTGCAGGATAAGTTTCCTCTGATCTTTCTTGTTGATAAGTTGGCCTGGATTCTTCTACTCGTGAGAAGCTATAACCAAGTCTTTTATTCTCTTCTTCAATAAAATTAAAAAGATCTCCAAGGCTATAATAAACCGATTGTAAAAACTTGAAATTTGTTGAAGTAAGGCACTTTCCTGACTCATCAGGGCCTTTTCCTGGTTCGCAAAAATTAAGCTTCGTAATTACTCCGTTGATTAGCTCAACTTCAAATTTACCTTCATTATGCCAGGCCAGGTTGTTTTTTATTTCTCTAAAATGATCCATAGTAGTAAAAATTTATCTTCATAAATAATCTGTAACAAACACATTATTAATATAATAAAGCTGTACATAGTTACATGCAATGGACATGCCAAAAATTCAAGAAATAACGTTTCACGAAAATTTAATTAACAATTTGACATAATGATAATAAAAACACATCTACTGCAAAATTATTTCAACTAAAAGTTTAATACTGCTAATTATTTTAGGATAATTGTACTGTGGTAAAGCCGGTGTTTGTAGTTATTTGGTATCAATCGCTCCCGTCGGCAATCAATTTCTCCAATAATTCGGTTAAATCAACCTCGGCAAATGCGGTTGATGAATCAGATACACCATACGGAATAATCAGTTTCCCGTTATGTACCAATGAGCCGCATGAGTATAAAACATTAGGCACATAGCCCTCACGCTCATCACTATTGGGTATAAGTAAGGGTTCTTTTAAACGGCCAATTTCAACCGCCGGGTCGCTAAGCTTCATTAAGCTGGCGCCAAGCACATAGCGGCGCATTGGCCCCACACCATGGGTAATAACTACCCACCCATGCTCCGTTTCAATAGGCGAACCACAATTCCCTATCTGTATAAACTCCCATGCAAACTTGGGCTGCTGCAGCAAAATGGGCTTTTCCCATATGTTTATCTTATCAGAGTACATGATATAGTTATTGCAGCCGTCAATACGCGATATCATGGCAAATTTGCCATTTATTTTACGCGGAAAAAGCGCCAGGTTTTTGTTTTGGGCGCCTGCACCGTATAAAGGCATTATTTTAAAATTAATAAAATCGCTGGTTTGCAATAGTTTGGGCATAATCAGCGCGCCATCATAAGCAGTATAGGTAGCGTAATACATGGAGCTGCCGTCCTCATCATGATAATGCACAAAGCGGGCATCCTCAATACCCTTACGCTCATACTCCGAAATAGGGAATATTACCCTGTCTGAAATATCGGTATCCAATGAAAAAACAATTTCGTAGTAGGAGTCGGCCAGCCAAAGTACTTTATCATACTCCAGTTTGTTTATATCACTTTCATGCAGCTTTTGCGAGTCCATGATGATACGGCGCAGGTTAGAATATTCAAAATGATGATCCAGCTTGCCTTCCAGCTCCTTTAAAACATCAATATTTATTTGGGTAACGGTTGCTTTTTCAAAAAACAACTTTTTATTATAAACGGCATTCCGCACAATTTCGGCCTCATCAATATAGCTGCCTGCCGGTAATACGGTTATTTTATTGTTCTGATCAATTAATGCCCTGCGGAAGGTTATGGATGAGATATGCCCCTCGCCCACTGCCCTGAAACTGATAATTACCCGCTTTTGCCCTTCGTGCAGTTCGCTCTGATCCGGGTCCTCCACAATTGACGGATTAAAAAACGCCGCCGATTCAATAGAATATTCGTGCGTAAAGTATGATCCTATCAATAATTTACGATATACCGTAATGGTATCAAAATCAATATTAAGCTCTGCAAAAAGCGGCATTAGCCGTGTACAGTTGCGGTTTAGGGCCCGGGTTATATTTCTATGGCGCTTAGAATATTCTTGCAGCAAAGGTGAAACTATGCCAAAGGCAACTTCCTCACTGATGCTCATTACCCTTTGTATTACCTCTTTTGCTCTATCATTTCCGTTAAAAAAGAATCTGGCAATAACACGTTTCGGATCGGGATTAATTCTGATGGGTTTGCGGATAATGGAAAGTCTCATATAAAACAATATACGTTTTAATAATAGTTAACACCAATACTAATAAATTGATTTCGCTTATTTATAATTTGTTTTTGGTATGATGGTTGGGCGCAGAAGACTCACCCGGCCATTGCTTCGCTCGGCCACCCCTCTCTATGACAAGTCATAAAGAGGGGGTTGAAAAAAAATAAATAAGATTTCTTCCGCCCTCTTTACAACTTGTTGTAGAGAGGGCAGGTCCAGCGTAGCGTCGACCGGGTGAGTCCTCTGCGCGCGACACCCCTCCCCACCCCAACATTAAAAAAATCTAATCTCGCAAGTCATTTTTACCAAACAAGTAAATTGTAAATTGCCGCATTATGAATGTGCTTATTGTTGAAGATGAAAAGGGCCTTGCGCTTGAAATAGATGAATTTTTAAGCCATGAAGGTTTTACAATTGAACATGCGCGGACCAAAAAAACGGCCGGCGAAAAGATCTTTGTAAACAATTACGATTTTATTTTGCTCGATTTGGGTTTGCCTGATGGCGATGGCTTCGACCTGTTGCAATTGCTTAAGGGCCTCAAGGACCGTAACGATGCTGTAATTATTCTTACCGCCCGCGGCGCAGTTAACGACAGGGTACTGGGGCTTGAACAGGGCGCTGATGATTACCTGGCTAAGCCATTTTCATTAAATGAGCTTTTGGCCCGCATCCATGCTATAACCCGGCGCAAACACAAGCTGGATAGCAACGATATTTTAGTACACGATTTCAGAATAAATATTCAAAACCGCACTGTACATTATTTAAATGAACGCATCAACCTAACAAAAAAAGAATTTGAAATATTTAACTATCTTGTTTTAAACAAAAACAAGGTAATATCACGTACCAATTTAACCGAGCATGTTTGGGGCGATGTACTGGAAATTAACTCCGACTCGAACTTTGTGGATGTGCACGTAAAAAACCTGCGCAAAAAACTATCCCAATTTGTGCCGGTTGACTGGTTTGAAACCGTTAGGAGTATTGGATACAGGGTGAATATTTAGGCCCCCTCTAATCTCCCCCGGTAGGGGAGACTTTTTATTTTCATATATAATTAATTAAAGGCCTCCCTACCGGGGAGGATTTAGGTGGGGCTCATATGAAACTACAATTTAAGCTGGCTTTGTATAACACTTTAACCAAGCTGGCTATTATTGTATTCACTGGCCTGCTTATCCTGTTTTCGCTCGAAAACATCACCTACAACCATATTTCGGCCCGTTTAAAGGATAAAAAAAATGAGTTGATGAAGCACCTGTCCTCAAAAGAGATCAGTCAGATCCTTAATCAGCAGCAAACCTTTACCGACTATAATATTTTAAAGGAAGAGTATATTTTTTTGAAGCCCATACCCTACCGCAGCAGCCGCCAAACAGACGAAAGCATTAGCACAGCACGCCGTACTATTGAACAAACTACCGATACCTACCTGATACTTACCTATAAATTTAACTTTAACAACCACAGCTACCTGCTGGAAATTGGCGATACCATGGATGCCATGCTTCAGCTGAAGCAAACCATTAAGGAATTTACCCTGCTGATGCTTTTTGTTGCCCTGTCGCTTACCCTGGTTATTGATTTGGTTTTTACCAAATACCTGCTAACCCCCTTTTACCAGATAATTGACCGCAAACTGATAAGGGTTAATGACCCTATGAACTTTGATTATAAAAAAATTAAAACCACCACTCAGGATTTTGAACTGCTGGACAACAGCATCAGCGCCCTGATGAACAAAATTGCCGACTTGTTTATCCTCGAAAAGCAGTTTATTGCCAATGTATCGCACGAGTTGTTAACCCCAATATCCATTATCAGTACCCGGCTGGAAAACGTGCTGGTACAGGAACAGCTTACAGAAGACAGCGAAAATAAAATATTTGCCTCCCTTAAAACCTTAAACCGTTTAAAATCAATCATTAACAGCTTGCTGCTTATTTCGAGGGTGGAAAACCTGCAATTCAACAAAACAGATACTGTTGACCTTAAACAAATTATTACCGAAGTGTACAATGAGCTGGAAGACCGGTTGGAAGATAAAAAAATCATTTTCACCAATAATATAAACCATGCTTATATCCTTCAGGGAAATCAAAGTCTGCTGCATACGCTTTTTTTTAACCTGGTTAACAATGCTATAAAGTATAACCATGTTGACGGCAGCATTACCATTACCGATGAGATGTATACAGAACAGTACATACTTCAAATAAACGATACCGGAATGGGAATGGATGATGAAGAAATTGAGCTTGCCTTTAACCGTTTTGAAAAATTTGACCGCCAGGAAAAAGAAAGTTACGGGTTAGGACTGGCCATTGTAAAAAGTATAACCGCTTTTCACAATATCCGCATCACTATCCAGTCAGCAAAAAATAAGGGAACAACGGTGAAGCTTATTTTTAGTAAAGAAGCTGTTTGATATAATTGTGGAAGTGCAATAAGCCCGCGTAGAGTTAACTCACCCGGACGTTGCTTCGCTCGTCCACCCTCTATCCCGCAAGCGGGAAAGAGGGTAGGTAAGTTTTATATTTTTATTTCTTTCGCCCTCTTTGCGACTTGTCGGAGAGAGGGCAGGTCCAGCGTAGCGTCGACCGGGGTGAGTCGACTCAGCGATTTGCAAACAATTGTTTTTTAGTAAAGAAGCATAACTTCACTAAATCTTCATCATAATCAGCTTGTTTTGTGTGGTAAAGTTTTAGTTTTCTTACCCCTTTTAATTAGGAGCTGTTTTTCTTAAACGAAAAGCAGCTTTTTTTATACCATCTTATTCCGTTTAATAAGGTATTCTCTTAAAACGGTATGGTAGCCATCCGCAATATCAGCATCAATCAGGTCAATGTTGTATTGGGCGCATTTCAGTTGCAGCTCATGGCGGTATTGATTAAGGGCAACGCGGTAGGAATCGCGTATTTTATTGGGATGTACCCTTACCTGCTCGCCGCTCTCTATATCAATAAAATGATGCGGGCGGTTATCAAAATTAAAATCAAGCTCCTTTTGTTTGTCGCTTATATTAAAAATAATCACCTCGTGCTTATTGTATTTTAAATGCTGCACTGCGGCAAAAAGGGCCTGTAACTTATCGGGGTTTAAGCTATTCTCCAGCATATCGCTAAACAATATCACCATTGATCGCTGGTGTATCTGGCCGGCAATGTGGTGCAATACCTGAGTAATATCTGTTTGGGTATTTTTTTTAGGCTGATTGTACGCTTTTTCGAGCTCGGCGTATAAGTAAAACAGATGCGTTGAGGTTGATTTTGCCTGGCTCATCCAATCTATTTTGTCCGAAAAAAGGCACAGTCCAAAGGCATCGCGCTGTTTTTTAAACAGGTACATAAGCGATGCAATGGCATAAATAGAAAACTGAAGTTTATTGATACCCTTTTCGGGGAAATTCATGGACGATGAGGTATCCAGCAGCAGGTAGCTGCGCAAATTGGTTTCCTCTTCAAACTGCTTAACAAAAAGCTTATCGGTACGGGCCAGTAATTTCCAGTCGATATTTTTTACCGATTCGCCGCTGTTATACAAACGGTGCTCGGCAAACTCAACCGAAAAACCATGAAACGGACTTTGATGCAGACCGGTAATAAACCCCTCAACCACCTGGCGGGCCAGCAGCTCAAGGTTGGCCAAATGCCTTATTTCCTGATCTTCATTTAATGATTTCACCGATTGTTATATGATTACACTGATTATTGTATGATTTCACCGATTATTAAATGATTGCACCGATGTTGTATGATTACACTGGGTGCAAAACGGCATGGTGTAAAACAAATACACCGATAGCACAAAATAAATAATTTAATCTGTACTATCGGTGTAATCTCACTATAATCAGTGAAATTAGAGTTATGCTAATTGTTTGCTCAATTTATCAGCTAAAACTGATTTTGGCACTGCACCAATTTGTTTATCTACAATTTCTCCGTTTTTGAAGAATAATAATGCCGGTATATTGCGGATACCAAATTTCATTGATATGCCTGGATTGTTGTCAACATTTACTTTACCTACAACCGCCTTGCCATCGTACTCTTTTGCAATTTCTTCAACTACCGGGCCAACCATTCTACAAGGTCCGCACCATTCTGCCCAAAAATCAACCAAAACGGGTTTGTCAGATTTAAGAACAAGTTCTTCAAAGTTTGCATCAGTTATTTCTAAAGCCATGATTTTATGTTTTTAAATTTTTTGTTTTTTTCGTGTTACAAATATATACTATTCAAATAGCTTGCCGCAATGATACACCTGACATTATGACAATTAAATTAATACCTGTAACATTTATTTAATGATTTGATTATTGGGTGACATTTGGGGTAGTTTTTGAAAGATGGGGATTGATTGAGGAATGGATGGTGCTATCGGATAATCTTTTTAAAAGATTTCACCTCGCCCTTACCATTTACGTTTGCAAGCCTTAGATATTTTTCCTCAAGTTTAAATGGAAGAATAGCTGCAATTTGATCTAAATAATTCCAAAAAAATTTATCCGGATGTTCAAATGGAAAAAACAGATCTGGTGAAATCGACTTACCTCTTGAAAACCAAATGCAAAAATTTGAACTGGGTTCTTGACTTGGGAAGCCACTATTTGTATTTAAATCAAGTAATTTAAAACTATAAGTAAAAAATGCTTGAATAGGCCCGAAATCTGTTTTGGGCATAGGGCCATTTGAGTTTATAAATTGCAAAACTTCCGGAAGCTTGTTGCCGGGTAATGTCCAAACGTATCTATTTCTCGAATCAGGTTCACCACTAGGATAATCATAAGCAATTGGTGATTTCACGCTCTCACCAAAATTTAATTTTGCGATGTCCAAAACCTTGCTAAGATAACTACCTGTATCTTGATTGTTTTCGTAGATAATCAACTTCAGCGAATCTGGATTCTGAATATTAGCTGTTGTACAAGTATTCAGAAAAACTTCTACCTCATCCAATATTTCTGAGACTTTGCTCTTATTAAATTTCTGAGTTGTGCGGCCCTTTGAAAGTGAATAAATTATATAAGGTTTTTTCATTATGTATTATAGAAAAAGTTGACAAATTACATAAACCACTATTTTTAACCTAATAGATTAAGAACTAGTAATAGCAATTAAATTTCTTATCACATCATTTTACAAACATCCTAAATAAAAATAAACTTTTTTAATTAAACATTTATATATAAACAAATTTGTTTATTTTTGTTAGATGGAAACCGCATTTGAAAAATACAAAGGCATTCATCCGGGACTTATTCTGGAACGTGAGCTTAAGAAAAGGAATCTTAAAAAAGGACCTTTTGCGCTTTCTTTAAATGAGTATCCGCAAACGCTAAACGGTATAACTAAAGGTCAACGTGGATTAACACCGGCGCTTTCTCTAAAAATTGATAAAGCGTTAGGGCTGGGAGAAGGAACAATGTTGCTGCTTCAGGCTTATTATGAAATAAAAAAAGAACAGCAAAAAAATAATTCAAAGGATCGGCCTGATCTTTCTATCATTCGAAAAACGCTTTTTTGGGATACAGATATCACCAAAATTGATTGGGAAAAACAGTCTAAAGCTGTTATTCAACGTGTGTTTGAGCGTGGAAATGACGATGAAAAAAAAGAAATTTTAGGGTTTTACGGTGAAGACAAAATTAAAGAAGTAACGGGAAGCACACCGATTACAAATGTCAAATTACCAGTAATGGGGCACTTAAAAGTAAAATAGTATGCTCTATTGGAACACTGTTAATAGTCTTTTAAAAGATTGCTTGTTGACTTTAATGGACGCTGAAGAACTTATAGACTTCCGGCTTGTGGGTGGCACAGCATTGAGTCTGCATTTAGGGCATCGGATGTCTGTAGACATTGACCTTTTTACTGATGCAGAATATGGCTCTATTGATTTTAATACCATTGAAGGGCTACTTAAAAAAAGTTTCGGATACGTGGAGGGCGAATTTGGCGTTAATCCCGGCATGGGAAAATCTTACCTTATTGGAACAGATCCGGATAATGTTATTAAATTGGATTTATACTACTCTATGGATCCTTTTTTTCAAGAAGCACTCTATAAAGATGGTATACGTATGGCAACCGTAGAAGAGATAATTGCTATGAAGGTAGATGTAGTACAAAGACTAGGCAGGAAGAAGGATTTTTGGGACCTACACGAATTGCTTAACCAATATACTATTACTACTATGATCGCTCTGCATAAACAGCGATTTCAATGGACGCATGATGAACTGCTAATCCAAAATAATTTCACTTATTTTTCAGAAGCTGATGACGATTTAGATCCTATCTGCTTAAAAAATAAGGAATGGATATTTATTAAGGAAGATATTGAAGCTGCAGTTGCTAATAGGTAATTATTGGTCGCTGTAAATCAGAAACGATATTCTTAGCTTCTGATTTACCTCCCCTTACAAATAAACCAAATTATTAACCTTATCGGTTAGTTCCTCAATACCGAAAGGTTTGGATATAGTGGCATCGCAGCCGCAAAGTGCCATGTCATCTTCATTTAAATAGGCCGAGCATATAATTACCGGTGTATCATTAATGGTTGGATTATTTTTTATCTGCCTGCAAATGGCATCGCCTTTCGGACCAGTGTTCTTATAATCAAGTATTACCAGGTGAGGTTTATATTCTTTTATGGTTTCAATTATATCCTTACTTTCTTTGGTTATTTTAACCTCAAATTTCTCATATAACAGAACTTCCTTTATCGTATCTAGTATAACCTGGCTGTCATCGAGCACTAAAATCCGTTTTAGCATAGTTTAATTGTTTAAGAAGGTTTAGTAAAAATTGTGTCTATACGCCAACCGGATTTTTAATGAATTGATCTGTTAATTTTAACGATGTTTCGACTCATTTAAAACGCCAAAGGTTTAATTTTATTTGAAATAAAGTTGTCGGTATATACAATTTTTACATACGGATGTTAAAGCCGCCCGGTTTTAAGCAAGAGATTTTTTTTATTTAGAGCCAGGCCGATAACTAATTAAGACAGATATTTTTTTGTGATATGAAGGCAAGACTATATAAAGTATCCCATACCGGCAAAAATATCTTTCCAAAAAGATTTATGCTGATGCCAGGCATGGCAGCCAAAAGGGAGTTGGTTTTTTGTTAAGTTAAGGGCACGCTCCGGGTAGTTTTCAAAAGAAAAATGGATAGCTTCCTTATATTCTGGTATCAGCAGGATTTTCTGTTCCCGGTTTATGCTGATGCTCCAAAAAACATCTTCGGGCAGCCAGTTATCGGCCCCTAAAAAATTGTAATGAAAATGATCTGCGTATTTTTTTGATAGCCGGTAAAACGTATTAATCCTTCGTAAAGACAGACCGCCGTTGCCCACCATGTTTTCAAATTGTTTTGGAGCAGGCATATCAGTACCCGGCTCTTTTTTGTTAAGCCGGATATGTAAGGCAACCATCAATCGTGATTTTAACCAATGGAAAACATCCTTATAGTTATTGTATTTAAGCCATGGGGCGCCAATATAATCATACTGCTTATTGCACCAGTTTAGCAAATCGTCCCTAAAAACAAATGCATCAAGCTGATAGATGAGCATATAGGTATAATTCAAAAATTCCTGGTAAAACTTTTCCGACATTAACAACTGGCTATAAGCATCAACCCCCGAAAAGCAGTTATCATTAAAGCTTTTATATTCAATTTGAGTGTAGTAATTTAAAACAGTAAGCTTTAACGATCGGGGTTTAATAACAATCACCTTATAACTGCCCAAAACCTTAAAACATTGGGTTAAAGAGATCTGCTCATAGCCCGATAAGTGATTCCTATACATAGGTATAACAATCACTACCTGGTCGGCTGTTACTTTTTCTTTAAACATATTCTCTTAATTTGCCTTCCAGTACGCAGGCGGTTTCCAGCAAATTTTTATCCACTACAAACCGGCTGATATCAACCGTTTTGCTGATGAATTTCTCTTTGAATACCTTACCGAAGTCAACGTATTCAATTTCAAACTCCCAGTTGTCTTTTAAAACAGAAAATGTTCTTTTATCATTTTGGTTCAGCAATTTGTAATCAACAGCTATAAATTGTTGATTTTGCAAAAGCTCCATGTGCTTTAACAGCTCATTATTATAGGTTATCCAAACATTTAAATAATAGGCCGCAAGGTTTTCATATAAATTCTTTTTCCTTTTATCACGCCTGAACCATTTCCAAATGAGTCGTCCAAATAGCTTTCGGGCCAAATACTTAGCCTCAACATACTTAAAATCCCTCACAATTAATGAGTTAACGGTTGATTGAAAATCCCGTATCACAATAAGATAATAAGCATTTGGCAAAAGTTTGCGGTAATGATTTAAAAACAGGCAGGTGCGGGGTTCTTTCCAGCCCCATTGTGCATTCATTTTGCTTTTAAAAGCGGTAAGAAACTTAAGCTGCTCTTCCTGGTAAGGCGAGAGGCTGCTCACCGGGCTTTTTACATACCCATACCGCGACAGATGGTTATCCATCAATACATCCTCATGGTAACGGTAAAAGTCAATATCCTCAAAATGGCCCTCTTCATTTCCAATATCGGCACCCAGCAAATTTTCGCCAATATTTAAATTGCACCGATGCAACCACTGCGTAATAACCGATGTACCTGACCGGTGCATACCGGCTATAATTAATATTTTAGGTGAATGTTCAATCATACTTCGAACATATTTTACTCCAACAATCTGCTATAAAATCATACAGCTTATCGGTACAATCTTTAACCGCTTGCCCTGCTGTATTAATATACAAATCGGGGTTTTCCGGCCGGTCAAAGGCATCATTAATACCGGTTAAGTTGTAAATTTTATCGGGATGCCCATCCGGCAGCAGGGCCTTGTTATACAGTCCTTTGGTGTCCCTTTTTATCAGTTCATTAACAGGGCAGTCAATAAACACCGTTTTTACGTTTTGGTATGAACGGGCAACTTTTCGCCTAACCTCGTCATACGGATTAATAGCGCTGATAATTACAATAATGCCATAGGCCGATAACTTTGATGCAACAAACGAAAGCCTGTTGATATTCTCGTTCCGGTCTTCTTTAGAAAAGCCGAGGTCCTTGCAAAGCGCCTTTCTGTATTCGTCGCCGTCAATAACCTCTATTTGGTATCCATTTTTTATTAACCGTTTTTTAACCAAATCGGTAATAGTGGATTTTCCAACACCTGACATTCCGCATAGCTGTATGATCATATTTTAATATTATTCGTTTTATAAGTACCCTGCTGTTTGTTCACGTTGTGAACGTAATAGTAAAACCTAAATTATTTCGGGATCTCTAACTATCGACGAAGAGGGCAATTGTATCGACTAATCTCTACTCACGGTTATATTGGGGCTGATTGCGAGGAGATGATGAATTATCGCGTGTAGAGTTGACTCACCCGGTCGACGCTACGCTGGACCACCCTCTCTACAACATTTGTAAAGAGGGTAAAAAAGAAGAAAAAGTAAAAATAAAAATTTTCCCAACCCTCTTTACCGCTCGCGGTAGAGAGGGTGAACGAGCGTAGCGATGTTCGGGTGAGTCAATTCTACAGGCGAGGCATAAACACTAATCCGGCATATAACCAAAACCCAGCAGGTTCAAATTAAACTGCGAGTGCGGCTGGCCCAAGGCGTGCGTATTTTGGGCCACTTCGTACCCATCGCGCGATCCATCGGTGTTGGAGTTGCCTTCAACTGTAGAGAAATGTATACCATCGGCATCAACATCCACCACAATACCGGTATGGCCGTCGGTACCGTTTCCTTCTTCCCAAACGGCTATGGCACCCAGCTTAGGTGTTTGGCCGGTAATAATTTGTGGCGATGCCCTGAAATTTTGCCACATGGTAGCGGTAGATGGTGAACAGTACCTTTTCAGATAAGCCAGCACATCGGGTTCATCGGCATAAGTTTCAAACAGTACCATCATTACAAAAAATGCACACCATGGCGCTCCTTTGTAAAAACCCACACCAAACATTTTGGCTGAAAAAGCCGGGTCCTGAAAACCCTGGTTGGGCTGTATTTCCTGCTGGCCGGTATAAGATTGTGCGTCCTGCACTAAAGCATCAATGTGCGACATAAGAGATTGATTTTAATAAGGTTAGGAATTGTTATTTTATTAACTAAATATACCAAAAAAAATTAAAATAGACAATAGGCTACGGCAAAACAATGGTTGTTTCCTTCAATGTTATTCAGTTAAAAAATATTTTCCGATTGCGAAACTCACCTTCTTTACGCGAAGCGGAGAGAAGGTCGACCATCCGCCTAAAGGCGGAGAACGTCGGGATGAGTAGACACCGCCAATGCATTTACGTTAATGCCGCTTGCAGAGTAAACTCACCCGGTCATCGCTACGCTAGACCACCCTCTCTTTTGCAAGCAAAAAAGAGGGTTTGGGAAATTTGTTCAATCATCTATCTTACACACTAAAAAGATACACGCCAAATAAGTATAATTTACCATATTTGCAGCTACTTAAACAATGTATCATCAATTAAAATTGTTAAAAGTTGTTAACCAAAAGCTGTTTATTTAAAATAACTTATAAAAAATCTGATATTTACCCTGCAATAATCTATTATTTTGTAATCCATGCAATACAATAAAATTAACAATCTGTTAGGCTGGCTTTGTTTTGTTATAGCCTCCATTACCTATATTTTAACACTGGAACCCTCCGTAAGCTTTTGGGATTGCGGCGAGTTTATTTCCTGCGCCTATCGTTTACAGGTAGCTCACCAGCCAGGTTATCCACTTTTTGCTATGCTGGGTAAAGCATTTTCGCTTTTATCATTCGGCAACAATGCTAAGGTGCCTTACTTTACCAATATGGGTTCGGCCATAGCAAGTGGTGCAACTATTATGTTCCTTTTCTGGACCATCACCGCACTGGCTAAAAAACTTTTATCCGGCAAGCAAGACGAAAAAGTTGAACAATCACGTATATACCTTATAATGGGTGCAGGTTTGGTTGGCGCACTGGCCTTTACCTATACCGATACCTTCTGGTTTTCGGCTGTTGAAACCATTGTGTTTGCATTATCATCATTATGTACCGCCATTGTTTTTTGGGCAATACTAAAATGGGATGCCCATGCCGATGAGCCGGGTGCCGACCGTTGGATAGTTTTTATTGCTTATGTAATTGGTTTATCAATAGGTATCCACCTGTTAAACCTGTTAACTATTCCGGCTATTGCATTTGTATACTACTTCCGCCGTGCTAAAAACATTAATATAGGCACCGCAATTGGGGCCTTTTTAATAGGTGTGGTGATATTGGTATTTGTACAATACGGTATTCGCGGTTATACGGTTCAAATTGCTGCCTATTTCGATCTTTTCTTTGTAAATACCCTGGGTTTGGGCTTTGGTTCGGGTGCATTGGTATGGTTCCTTATTATTATAGCCATACTGGTAGGTGGTATTTACTACAGCATAAAAACCAAAAAGACGTTGCTTAACCTGGCTTTTGTTTGTGTTGCCTTTGTTTATTTAGGCTACAGTTCATTTGCTTATATCCCAATTCGTGCTACTGCAGGTACAAATTTAGATAACTCGCACCCTGATAATGCCTTTACCCTGTACGGTTACTTAAACCGTATTCAGTATGGCGAATCACCATTGCTTTTCGGTCAGTATTTTGATGCCAAGGTTATTGACCAAACCGAAGGCAATACCATTTACCGCAAAGGCGAAACCAAATATGAAAACGCCGGTAAAAAAACCAACTACGTTTATGATCATACTACCTTTTTGCCGCGTATGTATAGCGGCGATGGTCAGGATCCGCAGTTTTACCGCCAATGGCTGCAAATGAGCGATGGTGCCGCACCAACATTTGCCGATAACATTAAATGGATGTTTAGCTGGCAGGTATATCAAATGTATGTACGTTACTTCCTTTGGAACTTTGTGGGTCGTTACAGCGATGCCGATGGTCAGCAAAGCATGACTGCCATTGACGGAAACTGGACCAGCGGTATTTTTGATGGCGGCAAACATCTGCCAAAATCAGTGGTAAACAATGTTACTTATACCCCACTATATGCCCTTCCGTTTTTAATTGGGTTGATAGGCGCTATCTACCACTTTCAACGTAAAAAACGCGATGCTTTGGTGGTATTGTTATTATTCTTCTTTACCGGTTTGGCCATTGTGGTTTATGTTAACCAGCCCAGCATTCAGCCGCGCGAAAGGGATTACTCATACGTGGGCTCATTCTACGCTTTTGCCATCTGGATAGGGTTAGGTGTAATAGCCCTTGCCGAATTGATCCGCCTGAAATTAAGTCCTAAAGGTGCTGCCATTTTGGCTACCGCAATTGGTATTTTGATTGCTCCGGTGCTTTTAGCGAAGCAAGAGTGGGGCGATCATGATCGTTCAACCAAAATGACGCCGCATGATATGGCTTATAACTACCTGATATCATGCCCGCCAAATGCTATTTTGTTTACTTATGGCGATAATGACACTTACTCATTATGGTATGACCAGGAAGTGGAAAACATCAGGCCCGATGTGCGCATCGTTAACCTGAGCTTGTTTACCGGCGACTGGTACATCCGCCAGATGCAGAAACCGATGAACCAATCGGCCGCGCTGCCTATCACCATGCCTTATGATAAATACAAAGAAGGTGTGCGCGATGTGATTTATTTTGATGATAAAAAACTTCCCGGCTATACCGAAGTAAAAGAGGTGTTTGACTTTATCACCTCTGACGATAAAGCTACCCAGGTACAATACCAAAGCGGCGATTATGGTAACTACCTGCCAACCAAAAGCTTTAAGCTTACCGTTAATGCTGATGATGTAATGGCTAACCATGTAATTACACCTGAGCAAAAAGACAGGCTTGCTACCGAAATTGACTGGAAATACACTTCAAACTACATCACCAAAGAAAACCTGGCGATGCTGGATATCCTGTCGCACAATAACTGGAAAAGGCCTATTTGCTTTACCACCACTATTGGGCAGGAAAACCTGATAGGTTTACAGCCATACTTGTATAAAGAAGGCTTTACCTACCGCCTGTTACCGTTTAAACCAGATACCAGTATTACCAGCCGTGGCGATCAGTTAGGAAAAATAAACAGCCTGGTGATGTATAACAACGTGATGAACAAATTCCAATTCGGCAAATTTAAAACAGCCAAATATTTGGATCATGAATCAACCACTATGTTTTACCCGGTTATGGTTACCACCTTCCTTGATTTAACCGCCGGTTTGATGAAAGATGGTCACCCCGATTTAGCATTAAAGGCCCTGCATAAATATGACCAGGAGCTGCCTGATATTTATACCGGCCTGGATGTTGCCGACCGTAAAATAATACTGGCACAAACCGCTTACACCCTGCATGATGTGGTACTGGGCAATAAATTTGTAACCGGCGTTGATAATTACCTGGTTGATCAGCTGGATTATAACTATTACCTGCTGCAAAACAACTCAGGCGATTTAAGCGTGCGCGATGTACAGTACGGTGTATCGTTCTTAAATGGACTGGCCAGCCTTACCGAAGAAAACCATCAGGCTGCATTAAGTGCCAAAATTAAAGCACAACTAAAAGATTACGAAAGCAAGTTCTCTGCTGTTTTACAAAGACAACAACAGTAACCAGCCTTAACACATAATAAGAAAAGCGGCTTCATGAAAATGGAGCCGCTTTTTTGTTTAAGAGCTAACTGCTGCTACAAGGCTAATATATCCATTAGCAGGTTAAAACTCATTTTATCACATAGGTAACACGCACAACCCTTGAAAGCGAGGTATCAAGTCTGATTATTGCTACATATTTACCATCATTAATTTGATAATTACAGTAATAACCATTGGGACCAGATGAACCTTTTTCATAGTTTAACCACTTTCTATATGACCGCCCATCTGAATCATTCATAGCAGCGCTGCTTTCAATATGCTTATCGATATCGCTATTGTCAATATCCTTATTTTCGAGCTTAATAAATTTCATTAATTCAACTTTCTCCGGTTTATTGATGCTATCTAAATAGTGTTCAACAACATGCCTTGCCTTTGTGTCTGGAGGCATCTGCATGGTACATGCACCAAATAACAATAAAACAATTAGCCAGTAAGGTTTCTTCATTTGAGTAAGGTTTACCCCAAGGTACATATTTGCTATATTAAATAAAGCGTAATATTGTAAAGGCAATAAATTCTCCATGGCTAACGCAGGATACTTGCATTGCTTAATATTTTTTCCTACTTTACATAAACAGTCAACCCGTGTCAATTGCACAGGTTAACTTGGCCTGACTTTTAACAGGCACCCTAAAATAACGCTACCTATGTCGAAACTTAATTACATCTGGCCTTTTTTTATCGTTTCTAACGTAAAAGATTCAGTGGATTTCTACGTAAATAAACTTGGATTCAAAGCAGAATATACTGGCCCCACAGGCGACCCATTTTTTGCTATTGTGGGCCGCGATAATGCTTACCTAATGTTGAAGGCAATTGCTAATGACATAAAACCCTTGCCCAATAATACCCGGCATGAATGGGGCCGCTGGGATGCATTTGTTGGCGTTGCCGACCCGGATGCTTTATTTGAGGAATATAATTCGGGCGGTGTAGCATTCCGCCAACTCGTTCAAAACGATGGCGATGGGCTGCGCGGATTTGAAATTGCAGATGTTGATGGCTATGTTTTATTTTTTGGGCGAACTATGATATAACACAATGCGTGTTAACAAATACGTCTATATCATTAAATGACAATCACTTCCGGCGGGTGCTTTTCCAGTTTTTTGATTATTCGCTTTCTTATATCCTGGGTATTGAATTCGATAATTTACAGGGTAATAGAGCAACCGCTCCTTAAGGTCTTTTTTTACCCCGATTGGTGCATCAGCAATCCAATTCGTGACTTCATTCACAATTCCTTTTTCACAAAAAACTAAGTATAAAAATATATTTATGTAGCTTTGATAATCAGCTTCACCACAATTCTACCTAGTTTATTTAACAAATTGATTGACTGTTATTTTTAATATCCCTAAATCTAATTTCATTAAACACATTGAAACAAAATAGCATGCATGAACTGGTTCAAGATCAAAAAAATATTTTTGAAGAAAAATATGCATTAGAAACCAAAACTAAATATGGCTTCCATATAACCCATGATCCACTTATCAGATTTTTGCGGGATAGAAGACTTAATAAAAGTTTAGATATTTTAAAGAACAACAACAACGATGATGTTTCAAGCTGGAGTGTTTTAGTTGTTTGCGGGGGTGTTGGTGGCGAGGGTATCTTTTTTTATAGAAAAGGGTTAAGCAACATAACCGTATCAGACATTTCCGAAAACTCTTTAAAAATTTGCAATTTTTTTGAACCTGCCATTGATACGATAATGCTTAATGGTGAGAGTTTAGATCTTCCTGATAATTCATACGATCTGGTGGTTGTTCAGGATGGATTACACCACTTACCCAGACCGGTTTCTGGTTTTACAGAAATGCTACGAGTAGCAAAAAAGGGAATCGTTGTGATTGAACCCTATAATGGCTTAGTTGGTAACTTAATTGGCACAGAATGGGAAAAACATGGCGATGCTGTAAATTACGTTTTCAGATGGGATAAAGATTTGGTTACCCAGGTGGTAAAAAGTCTGCTACTTAGTAATTACAAGCTTATAAGGGTTTTGAGATTATGGGATCATAATAAAATTATTTTTAAAACAGTTACTAAGCTTCCCAAATCATTACAACTAAAAGCTTCAAAAACCATTTATTGGCTAATATCCCTATTTAACTTTTCAGGTAATAACATGGTGGCGGTTGTGCTAAAATAGTGAACCCCGAACTACATTTGCAGCAATCATTAATTAACGCATGATTGCCGCAAATTGCCAATACCTTAACCTATTTTATACAATTGCGGTTGCTTATATTTGATAGTATAAACCTGTCATCATAAAAGCAACGCTATGAAGATTCTTATTTTAGGTGCCACCGGCCGAACCGGCAGCCTTTTACTCAAAGAAGCTATTAAGCAGGGCTATGTTATTAATGTTTTGGTGTGCGATAAAAATAAGCTCCAAATTAACTCGCCCTTACTTACCGTTTTTGAAGGCACACCTGCGGATAAAGAAGCGCTGTTGCCTGCCATGCAGGGATGCAATGCCATTTTAAGCACCCTAAATATTTCGCGCACGTCTGATTTCCCCTGGGCACCTTTACGATCGCCGGAGAACCTTTTATCAGCCAGCATGAAAAATATTATTGAACTGGCCAATCAACTCAATATTAAACGCGTCATTATAACTACCGCCTGGGGTGTAAACGAAACCAAAAAAGATTTACCAGGCTGGTTCAGGTGGCTCATAGATCACAGTAACATCGGCTACCCCTACCGCGATCATGAACGGCAGGAAGATCTGCTAAAACAATCAACCCTAAGCTGGACCATAGTGCGCCCCGTAGGCTTAACCAATTCAGTAAAACACAAAGCAGTGCAGGTAAGCATCAATAACTCGCCCAAACCCGGCCTAACCATCAGCCGGCAAAACGTTGCCCACTTTATGATAAAAGTATTGCAGGAGGGTTCATATGTTAATGAAGCACCTGCGGTGTGGGGTTAGGGGATTTTGCCTAAAACACAGGCAACAACTGCTTGCGAAAAAGCATTTCTTTATTACATTGAGCCTGTATAAAACCTTGCATTAAGTTTCTCCTTTAAATAGCTTTCAAGCTCGTACAACTGGCCGGTATTAATAACATCTACCACACTAAGCTTGTACTTTTTATTTTTAAGCTCGATAATTAACAACGGGATTTTTTTTACAGCTATGTAAATACAATAGCTACCAGCCAGCAACGGGAAAACCGGAAGCATTATCGATTCTATATAAATATGGTATGCTAAAGGATCATGAAAATCATCATAAACGCAGATAGCACTGTAGATTGCGAATACAACAAATACAACCCCAATCAATAAGGCAAGCGCAACGTTCTTAGTTTCGGGCGCTCTTGTGAAATAGGCTTTATCAACATCAGCCAAATTAATAGTTTTATAATTGAACTTATTACGAAGTAAGTGCAAACCCAGCGGTGATAAAGAGAAATCTTTCGATTCTATGTCGTAATTGGTCATAATAGGCCGTTTCTTATAATCCATTTCATGCCGAAGGATCATGACACTAATATAATAATTAGAATAGTTTCTCCCTGATCGAAGTTTAGCAAAGCCCAACTACCCAATTTAATCAGCCGGTCGCAAATTGCGACCACCTCAATATTTTTTAATGAAAATCCCTTCGCTTACCTTCTTTGCGCGAAGCGGAGAGAAGGTCGACCAGCGTAGCGTCGTCGGGATGAGTCGATACCGCCAATGCATTTACGTTAGTGCCGCCCGTAGAGTCGACTCACCCGATCTACGCTACGCTGGATCACCCTCTCTGCCGCAAGCGGCAAAGAGGGTTGAGAAATTCATTTCCTTTGGCTTAATGCCATCTCGCCTGCGGTAGCGAAGGATAGAAAATAAGCACCCAACAAAAAAAATAAACAAACACTTGCAAATCTCACCCATTCATCGTAATATTGCAATGTAATTATGGGCTTAACAAAAACAGAAATATTTACTGAGGAGCAAAACCACCTGGCTACCATGCTTAAAGCATTGGCTCACCCGGCGCGTATTGCCATTTTGCAGCAAATAATGAGCGCCAATGCCTGTATCTGTGGCGATTTATCCATCGAGCTGGGCTTGGCGCAGGCTACCATATCGCAACATTTAAAAGAACTAAAAACCGCCGGACTAATACAAGGCACCATTGAGGGGGTTAGCGTATGCTATTGCATTAACCCTGCGGTATGGAATCAGCTTAAAAATCAATTAGGTATCTTTTTAAACAGTACCTCATTAAGCAATAATTGCTGTTAAAAAAATTTGAATCAAACCATCGTAATATTGCAATAAATAGTAAAGTCATGAAAAACACAGAATCAATTAACTGGGGTACTTTTAAAGAAACTTTATTACAGCATCCCGACCTGGATCTGCAGTTTCAGTATGCCGAAGGCAAGCTGGTTAATGCAGCTTATCATATCACCGAAATTAAACAAGCGCCCATTACCTCGGTTGATTGCGGCGGGGTGATGAATGCATGGACCGAAATCATTGTACAGCTTTGGGTATCCGAAGGGCAGGATCAGCAGCGATCAATGAAAGTAAAAAAGGCATTATCCATTATTGATGTGGTTGAAAAAATGCTGCCGCTTAATCCTAACGGAACGGTTAAGATAGAGTTTGGCAACTCAGAGTTTGATACCCGGCAAATGTTTCCTAACGGGATAAGCGTAAACGGCGAAAACCTGCTGATTGATCTGCGTCCCGACGCAGTACAGTGTAAAGCCATTAGCCGCGGAGGTAGCTGTGGCACCAATGATAAGGGCGAAGAATGCTGTGCCCCTGCTGTTGCCGAAAAACCAAAAGTACAATTGAAAAACCTGGCCGTAGCGGCCGAAAGCTGCTGCACACCTGGTTCTGGCTGTTGCTGATTTTTAAACACTATGAAAATAGAAAACGCTGCAAATTACCGTGATGAAGTAATTGGCTTACTGGCTACAGAAAACCTGCCGGTGGCTGATCTTCCTTTAAATCTGAACAACTTTTTGGTTGCCCTGCAAAACAATGAAGTTATTGGCGTAGCCGGTTTGGAAGTTTATGGCACCGGCGCGCTATTGCGCTCGCTGGCCGTACACGCTGCTCATCGCGGGCAGGGCATTGCTGATCAGTTGCTGCAAAACATCTCGGCATTGGGTAGCTTAAAGGGCATAAACGAGCTTTATTTATTAACGGAAACTGCACCTGCCTATTTCGAAAAGAAAGGTTTTGTAAACATAACCAGGGCCGAAGTGCCTGCGGGTGTTCAGCAATCGTCGGAGTTTAGTCATGTTTGTCCGCAATCGGCCATCGTAATGAAAAAGATTATATAAACCTTAAATGGAGCAACATCATGACAACTACAACCAGTAAAATAAAGCATAATATCCTTTTTGTCTGTATCCATAATTCGGCTCGCAGCCAAATGGCAGAAGCCTTTTTAAACGAATATGGCGGTGGAGCACTAACAGCCGAAAGTGCAGGATTGCAAGCCGGCAAACTGAACCCTTATGCTATTAAGGTATTACAGGAAGCAGGCATTGACATCAGCAAAAAAGGAACACAGGAAGTTTTTGATTTGTTTAAACAGGGCAGATTATTTCAGGCTGTTATTACCGTTTGTGATGAAGCCAGCGCTGAGGGTTGTCCGATATTTCCGGGCGTGGTTAGAAGATTAGGATGGTCATTTGCCGACCCATCAACTTTTAAAGGTACTGAAGAAGAAATATTGGAACAAACCCGTAAGGTAAGGGACCAGATTAAAGAAGCGGTACTGGCCTTTATTGAAGAAGCTAAACAAATGGAATATTGGGTTAAATAAACCAGTTTTACAAAGATGGGCAACATTAATTTCACCCTGCTAAAAGAAAAAAACATCCAGCTTTTTAACGTCCCATGCATCAACAGCATGTGGGATATATTAAAACCAAAATAACATATGAGTGCTACCGTTTGTGCCCCTGCGGCCGAAAGAAAAAAACTAAGCTTCCTCGACAGGTTTTTAACCCTGTGGATCTTTTTGGCAATGGCTGTCGGCGTGGGCATTGGTTACTTTATCCCTTCATCAGCCGGGTTTATCAATTCCTTTTCAAGCGGCACCACCAATATCCCCCTGGCTATCGGCCTTATCTTAATGATGTACCCGCCGCTGGCCAAAGTAAAATACGAAAACATGGGCGAAGTGTTTAAAGACACCAAAGTACTAAGTGCATCGCTGGTGCTTAACTGGATAATAGGGCCCATATTGATGTTTGTGCTGGCAATTACTTTGCTGCGCGATCATCCTGCATATATGGTGGGTTTAATTCTCATTGGCCTGGCACGCTGCATTGCCATGGTAGTAGTGTGGAACGAACTGGCCGAGGGCAACCGCGAATATGCCGCCGGGCTCATCGCCCTAAATAGTATTTTCCAGGTGCTGCTATACAGTGTTTACGCCTATGTATTTATCACCATTTTGCCGCCACTTTTCGGTTTAAAAGGATTGGCGGTTAACATTACCATACTGCAAATTGCAAAAAGCGTAGGTATTTATTTAGGGATACCCTTTGCCGCGGGCATCATTAGTCGCTATACGCTTATTGCTATAAAAGGAGAAGAGTGGTTCAGGCTAAAATATGCGCCCTTTATTTCGCCCATAACGCTGGTGGCCCTGCTGTTTACCATTGTGGTAATGTTTAGCCTTAAGGGAAGTCTGATTGTACAAATCCCTATGGATGTTGTGCGCATAGCTATACCGTTGGTTATCTATTTTACCATTATGTTCACTGTGAGCTTTTTTACAGGTAAATACTTCGGGGCCGATTATTCGCGCAGCACCTCCATTGCCTTTACGGCTACGGGCAATAATTTTGAACTGGCTATTGCCGTAGCTATTGGCGTATTCGGCATTAACAGCGGCGAAGCCTTTGCCGGGGTGATAGGTCCGCTGGTGGAAGTGCCTGCATTAATTGCCCTGGTTAACCTGGCCTTTTGGCTCCGTAAAAAATATTTTAATACAAAAACACACCATTCTATATCATGAAAAACGTATTGGTACTTTGCACCGGCAACAGTTGCCGCAGCCAGATAGCCGAGGGCTATTTAAGATTTTTTGCAGGCGATAATGCCCACATTTACAGCGCCGGTATTGAAACCCACGGCGTAAACCCCAAAGCCATACAGGTAATGGCCGAAGACGGTATTGACATTAGTAAACATACCAGCAATAATGTAGACGAATACCAACACATAAACTTTGATTATGTAATAACCGTTTGCGATAATGCTAAAGAAAACTGCCCTTACTTCCCTACCCTGGCGCAGAAGTTTCACCACAATTTTCCCGACCCGGCAAAGGCTACCGGAAATGCAGATGAAGTGATGAACGAGTTTAGGAAAGTAAGGGAGATGATAAAAATTTACTCAAAAGCATTTGTTGAAAGCCATATCATTAACCCAATCCAGCAAACTGCTTAATTAAGCGGTTTGCTGATATAGGTTATACCGGTAATATGGCAGCAATAATTTTCACATTGAAACAGGCATAACATCCCCAATATTATAATGGGTAACAACTTTTTTATCATCATAAATATTACTTGCTTAAAGTTACTTTGCGCCAAAAAATACCTCCGGGAGTTAAAGACTCTGGTGATGCAATAACCAAACTGGTTGAGGTATACGTTATAATTTTACTAACCTGGGGAACCCCATTTAAAATTACACCAAATGATGATATTACAATGCCGGTATCGGAAGACATGTGATAGCTAAGGGTATCTAACTGCGAACCCTCTTTGGTATAAATAGTGCCGTTTGCCAAAATAATGAAGTAATCACCAGCTGTACCGGCATAATCAACCGCATGGTTGCCAGATCCCGCACCAACATAGGTAGAATCACTTACAATATTCCATTTGCCAACCATAGCAGTATTATAAACAGCAGAATTAGAAGTTGTAGAGGTTGTAGAAATAAAGTCTGCAGAATCGGTTTTGTGGCATGAGTACAGGCTCAGTAAAATACCGATAATAAAAATAGGGGTATATATATTTTTCATTTTAAAAGTGGTTTTGGTTACTAATAGCCATTACGCCCCTGCCCTAACAAACGCTACAGGCAAATGAAATTAAATCAAAAAATACCCTATTAATCCAATTACTTAGCGCTGTATTCCTGGTTAATAGCAGGCGGTGTATCGGCTATTTTTTAATTACACTAAACTAGTGATAGGTACTTTGTGTGTTACAACTGGCCGTTAATGGGTTACTTTTTATAAAGTTAAAAATCTTAAACCACCTTCATCAGCATTATTCAGCAATAATTTTTATCAATTTAAGCGTTAAAACAACATTTATTAATGAATCAACGAGCAATAAAGCTTGTCGGCAAACTTATATATTTATTAAAAAGCAATTGTATATAAATCTTTACTAAATAATAACGCCACTGCGATTAAAAAAATAATATTATTTAGTAAAACAATAAGCAATGTGCTTAAAAAGATACTATTACACATTCCCAAAAGGAATATTATTTATGTAAAATTCAATAACTAAATATTTTTTTATCCGTATTATACCTTAATAATACAAATTGATAAATTAATGCTGTTAAATCAAAATCCCCTTTTTAACAAAAATCTATCTCACTTTGTGCCCTATACAAGTGCTACCCTACCTATGTGCTTTACAGATTTCAGCATAATTATATTCTTTTCGGTTTCCCTAACCTTCCGGCGTATTAAAATTCAATATCATGATGTGACGTTTGCTCCCCTGGCAAATTGCACTTCAATACAAAGATGGCATAGTGTTAACAGAACTTGATAAAAAGTATTGATTATGAATTACCACCCCCTTTTAAAAGAACAAATACAAGCACAGCTTTCACCAAATCTGTTCAGAAATGGGTCATTGCAAAATGTTTTTTACAGCATTTCAAATGTTTACCACACATTTGAAAAAAGGGCACAAATTTCTGAGCAAGCTTTCAGGCTAAGCAAAAAGCAACACCAGGAGGTTTTGGAACGCTTACAACTTTCAACCAGCATTGGCGGCATCGGCATTTGGATTTGGGATGCAGCAACCTGCAAATTTGAATGGGACGAAACCATGTACAAATTATATGGTGCTGATTATGATAATTTTAGTCCGAATTGCTGGATGGATAAAGTACATCCAGCCGATAGGGTACGAATGAAAAAGGAATCGGTAAGGGCATTTAAGGGGTTAAATGAATTTGATACGCAGTTCCGCATTATTTATAAAGATGGCTCAACCCGCTATATCAGGGCAATAGGCCTGGTACAGCCCGATCATAATGGCAATCCGCTAAAAATGATAGGCACCAATTGGGATGTAACGGAAACTACCCTGGCAGCGCAAAATCTGGAAAAAGTAAACAAGGATCTCAATGCATTTTTCAGGGTAATGGATGATGTTTTCTTTTCTATTGATGCTGAAAATGGTAAAGTTATTCAAGTATCACAATCGTGCGAAAAGCTTCTCGGCTATAGTACCGAAGAGTTTATGGCAGATTATTCTTTATATTTTCAACTAGTTCATCCTGACGAAGCACATATAGTTAATAGCGAATGGTATCAACTAAAAAAAGGCATCGCCGTGTGCGATCAATACCGGATTGTACGCAAGGATGGGTCCGTTTGCTGGGTTGAAAACAAAATAGTACCCACCATAGACGATAATGGCAGGCTGATACGGTTTGATGGTATTGTAAGGGATATCTCCCAACAAAAAAGTGATGAAACGAAACTTAAACTCAGCGAAGAACGCTACCGGCAAATAGTTGAAACCGCACACGAAGGCATCTGGACCATTGACGAGCACAACCGCACCACTTTTGTAAATAAACGGATAGTGGATATTTTGGGATACCCGGCCGAAGAAATAGTGGGAAAGAATTTTTTGCACTTTGTTGTAAACAAGTACCACAAACGCGCTATTAATGACATTGAAAATATGCGACGCGGCATACCCACAAACCTCGATATAAAACATCGCACCAAAAACGGCTGCTACATTTGGGTAAACGTTACAGCCAATCCTATTTTTGATAACAATGGCCACTATACCGGTGCCCTGGCTATGGTGATGGATATTACCCAACGCAAAAAGGACGAAGAGGCCCAAAAAAAATCAGAGGCCAATTTAAAAACGCTGGTTAACAATACAGAATCGGCTTATGTGTTGATTGATACCGCTTTTAAAACCGTTTCGTTTAACAAAATTGCCGAAGGTTTTGCCTACCTGAGGCTGCTGGCAAAACTGGCACCAGGCACACATATTAAAGAGTATTTTACAGATGAACGCTGGCCCTTTATTATGGAAACCCTGGTAAAAGTTAAACTTGGCGAAGTGGTTAGGTATGAGCTAAACGTTGACAACCCCGATGGTAGCGTTAGCTGGTTCATAATAAGGTGGATAGGTGTAAAAAACGAGCACAACAAGCACTGCGGTTTCATTTTTGCCGCTGCTGATATTACCGAAACCAAGCTGAATTTATTAGAAAAAGAACAAATGCTTTCGGATATATTACAGCGCAATAAAGATTTGGAGCAGTTTACCTACATTATTTCGCACAACCTGCGTGCACCGGTTGCCAATGTTATCGGACTCTCCAACATGATTAACGGTAACATTTTAAAACCAAACGAGATAAAAGAAGCCAACAGAAATCTGCAAATATCGGCAAATAATATTGATACGGTTATTAATGACCTTAACCAGATTATACAAGCCAGGGAGTTTGTTAACGAACGGAAAGAAACCATTATATTCAACAACCTGGTAGAGGTATTTAAATCAAGCATCAGCCACGTAGTTGCCAAAGAATGTGTCCGCATTGAATGTAATTTTGATGGAGCCGCCTCCATATTCTCTATCAAAAGCTATTTCTACAGCATTTTTTACAACCTGTTATCCAACAGTATCAAATACCGTCAAAAGAGTGTTTGTCCTGTTATTACCATTAAAAGCACCATACAGAACAACATGCTTGAGCTCCGGTTTAAAGATAATGGTAAAGGAATTGACCTTAATAAAAACGGCACCCAGCTATTTGGCCTCTACAAGCGCTTTGACACCACAGTTGAAGGCAAAGGCATGGGACTATTTATGGTAAAAACACAAATTGAGGCCCTTGGCGGATCAATAAAAATAAACAGCCAACCAGGCGAAGGCACCGAGTTTATTTTGCAGCTGCCGGTGAAATAAGGGGTTGGGTCTATCGCACGGAGAGGACTCACCCTGTCGTCGCTACGCTCGACCTCCCTCTCTACGACAAGTCGTAAAGAGGGAGAAAAAAACTCTTCAACAACCCTCTTTTCCGCTCGCGGTAGAGAGGGTCGACGTCCGCCTTTAGGCGGATCGTCGGGGTGAGTCCCCTCTGCGAGCGACATACACCACAAAACATTTTATTACAAGGAGTATCCCCCCCAGCCTATTGCGCCCTGGTATAATAGGTATCTGACACTACCTTAATGGCACCAGCACTATCGGTGTAGCGCAAATCAATATTATTGGCATCTATCATGGTAACCACCCAGGTAATTGAACCTGCCGGTGTATTGATATTTAATAATATGGCCTCGGGAGCAAGGATTGCCGTTGAACCCGAAATAGTATAGCTATAGATGCTTTCGGAAATATAATCTGGTGAGGCACTACCCTGTGTGGCGTTGTTAGCGCTTTGGAATATATTAACCGTATAATCACTGTTGAATTGGGCGTAATCATTTGCGCTAAGCGAAGCGGCCGTAATAGTGGTATCGGTAACCGTACCGTTAATGTTATTTTCGGTTAAATGAAACTTAACTTCATCCCACTTGCCGAGCAGGGTGGCGTTACTAATAACCGGGGTCTTCTTATCCTTTTTGCAGGCCGGTAAACAAAACGCCACTGCTGCAATTGCCAACAAAATGTATTTAATTTTCATAATTGGTTTTATTACCATTACGATGCTAACTGTAAAACGCTACAGGCGAGTGTATTTTTTGTTTGGGAATGATGTTTTTTGTTGACGGTGGTTTGCACTGACGTGCATATCGCCAGCAGAATTTACTCACCCTGTCGTCGCTACGCTCGACATTCCTCTCTACGACAAGTCGTAAAGAGGGAGAAAAAATTCTTCCCCACCCTCTTTACCGCTTGCGGTAGAGGGGGTCGACCAGCGCAGCGCCCGTCGGGGCGAGTAGACTATACGAGCGATAATAAATTATGCAGGCATCAATCAAAATATTGATATAGATTGTTTATTTTTCGGTCCCTTAATCTGAAATCACAGTAACCAGCAGCGGATTAAATTTAACCAACCATAAATAAAAATTATGAGCAAAATTATCTTTGATAGCGGAATATCACTTGATGGTTTTTTCGCGGGCGATAACAGAAGTCCAGACAACCCGATGGGCGGCGTTTCACCAAAAATCCACACGTGGATGTTTAAACAAAAAGCATTTTGGAAACACATCAATATGGAAGGCGGTGAAGAATACGGTGCCGACAGCAAATTAATTGATGATGTGTTTGCAAGAACAGGCGCCTACATCATGGGTAAACGCATGTTTGAAGAAGGCGAAGTGCATTGGGCAGAAGATTTATACAAAGCAGATGTTTACGTACTGACGCACGAAAAACGGGAACCCTGGGTGCAAAAGGGGACAACAACTTTTTATTTTATTAATGACGGAATAGAAAGCGCATTAGAAAAAGCAAAACAATCAGCCAAAGGAAAAGACATAAGAATACAAGGTGGTGCCAATACTATTCAACAATTTTTGAATGCCGGGCTTGTAGACGAATTTTTCATTCACATTGCCCCTGTTTTTTTAGGAACTGGCATCCGGCTGTTTGACGGCATTGACAAAGACAAATATGATATTCAAATTGTAGAAGTAATACCATCAGACTTAACAACACACCTGAGATACCAACTGACGAAGAAATGAGAACAAAACCGATAAACTCATCTCCTCCGCTGTCCGATTCTCTGACTACGGACAGCGGGAGCTGTTATTACGCGTTCCTTGTTTCCCCATTAAATTTATCCCTTATAATTGGGGTCAAATTCCACTATCCATTCAATACCGTATTTATCCCTAAACATTGCGCCGTATGTACCCCAGGGACTGTCGCCAATGTCCCCTTCAGTATCTCCGCCTGCTGATAGTCCGTTAAATATTTTGTCTGCTTCTTCACGGCTTTCTGCATTGACTGCTATTTTAGATCTGTTTTCGGCTTCGTTTACCCGTCCCAAAAATTCGGGAATATCATTGGCAATTAACACATTGTGTTTGCCTATCGGCAAAGCAATTTGCATTATTTTGTTTTCATCATTTTCTGCTACCGGAAATTCGGCGCTTGAAATATCCTTGAAACGAATAATCTTGGTAAATTCTCCGCCAAAAACTGATTTGTAAAAAGTGAATGCTTCTTCAGCATTTCCATTGAAGTTAATCCATGGGTTAATTGTTCTCATAATCTTTATTTTTAAATGGTTAATTTTTTCTTATTCAATTTCTACTTATAATTCCTGCTGTAAGCTTGCAAACAGCTCGTCCAGATTTTTTAACATAATGGTATAGGCTTTTGTAAAGCCATCCGATATCCGTTCCATTCGTTCAAGCGATTCATTAAAAATGCTGATGTTCACTGTTGTTATACCATTTTCTTCGCCGAAGTTGTGATCCCATTCCGAACCCGGCAATTCGGGATTTTCGTCTTTGTCGGCAAAAGCGTTATACATTTTAAAATTAGTTTTCGGCGTAATGGAAGTATATTCCTGCAGCACCCAACCCTCTTGCCCGTCGGGGGCTATCATGGAATAAAATCTTCGTCCCCCCACTTTAAAATCCATGTATTTGGTTTTGCAGCGCATAGGTGCCGGTGCTGACCACCTGTCCAGTATTTCTTGTTTAGTAAAAGCATCCCAAACCAAAGCAAGGCCGGCATTAAATTCTCTTGTTATAAATATCGTTTTAGCCGTTTTATCTACGGTAAAATCAAATAGCAAATTGTTATTCATTTTTTTGTTCTTTAATGGTTGCTAATATTTCGTCGAGTTGATTAAATTGAGTTTCCCAGTTTTGCTTCAATTTGGCCAACCAATGGTCAAATTCCTGCATTTTTTTTGCATTAAAGTGATAATAAATTTCCCTGCCACTTTGCTCAGGCTTAATCAATTCACATTCGTGCAATACTTTAATATGTTTTGATACTGCCTGGCGGCTCATATCAAATTTTTCGGCCATAACATTTGGTGTTAATGCCTGTATGGTAAGTAAAGTTAAAATAGCTCGGCGTGTTGGGTCGGCTATGGCTTGAAATATATCTTGTTTCATCTTTTAATCACAAATGCGCAACTTTCAGGTTGCAAGTTACGTGCAACTTTTGAGTTGCGCAAATTTATTTGTAATTATTTTTTTGGAGTAAGATGTGGGGAAATTTGGCGTTAATATCGCCCGCAGAGGTGACTCACCCGATCTACGCTACGCTGGATCACCCTCTCTACCGCAAGCGGTAAAGAGGGAATGGAAAAACTGAAAAATCTCTCCCCACCCTCTTTACAAAGTAGAGAGGGTCGACGGGCGAAGCCTCGTCGGGGTGAGTTGACTATACGAGCGATAATAAATTATGCAGGTATAGATCAAATTATTGATGTGGATTGTTTATTTTTCGATGCTGTAGTTTGAGGTCAGAGAATCGGACAGCGGGAGAACTAAATCTTTTTATAATGGGCATTAATTTACTGTCGCTATTAATTATACTATTTGCTGTTATAGGGCTCATAACGGTTTTTCGATTTGTTATTAAATGGATAATCAGGCTTTTGAAGAAAAAGTAAATGGCGTGGGCTAATAGGTATATAGTCCTCCTCACCTGACGCGAATATGCATCGATGACAAGTGCGCGGTGTACTCATGACTTTTTCACTTCAGGACAAGTAAAAGAAAAGAAAAGTAAAGATGGCAATGGCGTATAAAGTCACGAGTACGCCAGGCTTTAGGCCTACGCAGCATACTCGCGCCAGATTGGGTAGGTTTACAAGGTTAACCAATGCTTTCAGCAAGAAAATGGAAAATCATTGCCATGCAATCGCCTTGCAATTTGTTTATTATAACTTCGCTAAAATTCACAAAACATTAAGAGTTATTACCCCGGCAATGGAAGCAGGGTTAACTAAAGATGTTATGACAATAGAAGAAATAGTCAGATTAGCAGAGTAATTTAAAATATCTTATTCATAGATTTAAGCCATCTAAAAGTGGTTTTTTATGCAATATATTTCTAGGGTTAAAAATTTAGATGAAGTTTTGTTAGTATTAAACGATGATTTAATTCATAGTATCATTGAAACAAATGCAGAATTGGAACAAGACGGAATAATATTTGGTAATGACCAGTTTATAATAGCATTAAAAAAACTACATAAAGATGGGTATGTTGAATATGATGGCGGCAATGCCATTATGATAACGTGGGAGGGGTCATTATTTATAGAATTAGGCGGCTATAAGGCTAAGGCTTTAAAAGATGCAAACGACGCTTTGCTGGTTCAAATGGAAATAAATCGTCGTTTACAACAGGACGAAGGCTTGAAAAATTTATCTTCTCGTCTAAATCAGTGGACTTTATGGCTTGCAATAGGAACTGGTTTTCTCGCTTTAATTGAGATAATAAAGTTTCTTTGCGAGGTTGACCCCAGCATAAAAGCATTTTTTGAAAAAACACTTTAATTTTCGATATAAATTCAAATTGAGACACTACCAAAAAAGGTTTTAAATTTTATTGCAAAAAAGCTATAAAAACCTTCCAAACCCCGCTGTCCGAAGTCTCCGACTATTACTGTCCGGTAAAAACAGGACTACAATTTAAATGTATGAATAAATCACAATTTGGCGGTTTTATAGGAATATGCTGATAGCAGGCCCTATGTAATAAAAAGCAGTTGTTGGGATTTGGCGGATTGGGTGTTTGAAAATTTGCTCTGCAATGCTTTTTCGGGTGATTTTAGAAAGCCACGTATATCTATATACGTCATAAGATGCAGGCGCATCATTGCAGCCAGATTAGCGAAAGACCATTTAGCGGCTATTCCTTTCTTAATGATCTTTAATATTAAGTCTGCTATCAGAGCGCACCATATTTGTAGCTTTATAGCATTCTCCGAGTCACCAAGAAAGTATTTAATCGGATAGTTTTGCTTCATTCTTTTAAATAACAGCTCTATTTGCCAGCGTTTTCGATATAACTCAGTTATAGTTATCGCACTCATTTTCATATTATTGGTTAGGAACTCGTACACCTCTCCGCTCTCAGGGCTTTTGAATTGCACGATTCTGCCTAAAACGCGATTGCTGCCCCTGTAACCCAAGCGGATACGTTTGTCTGCAATAACCCCTTTTTCTTTATGCGGATTATTCAATTCTTCCAGGACATCATAAGCGGACCTGCTTCGCCTGCGTGTCACCCATGTTACCCCTGACGCTGAAAAGCTGTTAAGCTTTATGTAGTC
>NZ_VLLI01000020.1 GCF_007830615.1 Mucilaginibacter frigoritolerans | reverse complement strand
GCATTGAATACCGTTGCCAGCGATGGCAAGGTATAACTCCCAGGACGCGTAACCTGACCGGCTATGATTACCTTGATGCTTCGGATATTACCCAGGCTGATCTCTACTGAGGTTCCTCGGCCTATCGCATAATTATTAGTTGAAAGTTTGCTCTTGATCGTTAAACCCGCCTGTTCTATCGTTTTACCCGCTACGTGGACTATCCCTACTCCGGGTATATTAATATTCCCATCAGGTGATACCTCCAGTTTCCAGTTCGCTACCGATTTACCGTATACATTGATATAAACCTGGTCATCCGGACCCAAAATATAGTTGATCGGCGTGGCTATTTTCAGGTTCGGTTCAAACTTCAGGTTCTTGTTGCTGAACAGATCCGCTCCAAAGATCTTTGGCTTATTTGATTTATAACGCTCTGGGTTCTCTTTACTTACCGAATCACTGTCTGCTACATAGTTTAAGCGGCGTGACGTTCGGAAACTGGTATCTACTCCCGTTGAGCCGCTCGTCGTACCATCTTTGCTTCTCACATCTGCAATCCGCTTCTGCAATAACTGTATCTGGTCATCCGGCAATCCCCGGTTGGCTGCCTGTTGCAATAACTGGTTATCGCTGATGCCTGAACTCGATGCCTGCTGTAGCATCTGACGGATCTGAGCATCCGTCAAATCATTCACATTTACATTCGATAAATTCTGTGGGATACTCTGTAAACCGGCACTACCCGTTTGAGCATGTACCGTAATACTCCCTAAGGTAAGAATTGTTAATAACGTTAGGTAGAGTAATTGTTTTATTTGCTTCATAGATATTTTTAATTCATCATTGAATATTATTAACTCCTATACTATATACAGAGTTAAGTTAACATTCATTTCATTTTAGTTCTATTAATATTGCATCCCCATTTATCAATCAAATTTTTCAAACTTAAAAAGTAGTTTTTAATAACCCCATAACGCAGAAAGCTATGTTATGGAAAAAATGACACTAATATTAGTGTTCAAAGTTAATAAATTCAACGAATGCTAACGGTTCAATAAGGTTCTTTGTATTTGCAAATCACTAATGCATTGATATAGAAGATATCCAAACTGCTTTAGATTATTGTATGCCATCTAAATGATCCAATTATTAATATACTTAAAACCAAAAAAGGTAATATTTTTTTCACAGTGAGTTATGTAATAGCTTATTTGAATTATTGTTCTCTATATCTTCTATAATTTGTTCAATTGTTGTGGTTGCACTTCCAACATGTCTTATTACAATAGCGGCTGCATGGTTGGCCAACTCGCAAGATTCTTCAACTGAAAAACCTGATGCAATGAAATAGGTAATAGTTGCTATTACGGTATCACCTGCACCTGTTACGTCAAAAACCTCGGTAGCTTTTACAGGAAGTAATTTATTTGCCTGCTGACTGATAATGGCCAGACCTTCTTCTGATAAGGTAACAACAAGATAATCGGTGTTTGTTTGTGAAAATATTATCTGGGCGGCACTTTGTATATCTGCAAAGTTTTTTATCCTTTCTGTTTTAGCTGCTTCTGCCAGTTCCTTACGATTGGGTTTGATGAGATAAGCACCCTTGTATTTTCCATAGTCTAAGCCCTTTGGATCGATGATCACCTTTTTATGGCAGCGAACAGCTAAACTTATAACACGTTGGGTAAAGCCGGGGGTAAATAGCCCTTTATTATAATCCGACAAAATAATGATATCAGCACTTTCAATATGAGCTACCAGTTTATCAGCCAATTCATTCTCCAACTCAATTGAAATTGGTTCTGATATTTCTCGGTCTATCCTTACTAATTGATGGCTTCCCACTAAAACCCTGCTTTTAACAGTGGTGGGCCTGCTGCTATCTTTAATAATAACGCTGGTTTCAACACCTTCACTTTCCAATATTTCAATTAATTGATTTCCTGATGCATCATTCCCAATTACTCCGGCAACCGCAACTTTGGCACCAAGGCTAACAAGGTTCTGAACAACATTACCAGCACCTCCCAGTGTAGTTGATTCGTTTTTAACATTTACAATAGGAACAGGAGCTTCAGGAGATAACCTGCTTGCACTTCCCCATATATAATGATCAATCATCAAATCTCCAATTACGAGAATAAAAGGTTTCTTTTTTGCTAACTGTTGGGATCGAATTTTATCTATCAACATATTTTGTTTGCTCACTTATTAGATAGTTACAAATTCGGTAATTAATGTAACTCTCAAATGCCGCTAAATTAATCCTTTTTAGTTATAAAACGCTAGGCTTTTAGTTTCAGCACCGTCAAAACTACTATGTGTTAACGAGTATAAATATAATTTAAGCTTTCTTATTGACCCTTTATTTGAAATACTGAGCGCAATTTTAAATACAATTATTTTTTTATTCTTTCCTTAAGATCTTTCACAACAATAATAACTGCTATCTAAATTATAGCTAAAATTAATTTACTAAGGATATGAGACAATTTACAGGCGTAGATGTTTGCGCCAATTATAATTTTAATTAAGATTTCTTATTTGCATTTTCGCACTAATCATATATTCAACTAAATAAATTGGCGCATTTGAGTTAAAACATTCTGACGTATTTATTCAGATACACCTTAATTAAAATAGCTTTACCTTATGGAAAACATTAAAAACATCATATTTGACTACGGAAACGTTATTTTCCAACTCGATTTTGTAAAAAGCCAGCAAGCCTGGAAAGAATTGGGCATTGACAATGCCAGTGAGTTTTATTCACATAAAATACAAGATCCTATATTTACAGCATTCGAAAGAGGGGATATAACGGCTGAAGAATTTAGGAAAGGCATTAGAACAATAACCAATAAAAAAGATTTGACCAATCAACAAATCGATCATGCATGGAACAGTCTCCTACTTGGCATACCTGCCGGCAACCATGATTTATTAATTAGTCTAAAAACCCAATACCGCACCTTTTTACTAAGTAATATTAATGAAATCCATTACGATTACATTATCAATTACCTTAAAACAGATTTTGGCTTTGAGGGGAATAACCATCTTTTTGAAAAGGTATATTACTCCCACTTAATGGGTAAGCGGAAACCCGAAACTAAAATCTTCGAGCAGGTTTTAAATGAAAACCAGCTTAATCCGGCTGAAACCTTATTTATTGATGATAGCCCGCAACATATTGCAGGAGCTCAAAAACTTGGCATACAAACCTACTTAATGACCGCTCCGGATAGCATCCAAAAATTATTCAACTTCAATAGTTAAATACAGAACGTACTTATTATTTAATCAACCTTCTTCTTTTTACTTCTTTAACTATCAGGCTTAATTCTCGACTCATTTGACCGGCTATAGCAGTATTTTCCTGTGCTCTACGGAATAAATAAGGTAATACTGCTTTTATAGGGCCATAAGGCACGTATTTGGCAACATTATATTGGGCATTGGCCAGGTTAAAGCTCAAATTATCACTCATGCCCAATAATTGAGAAAAATATACATGAGGGTTTTTATGATCAATTTCTTTTTTATTCAATAAATCGGCAAGCAGGCGGCAGCTTTCTTCATTATGTGTACCGGCCACAAATGCTATTTGAGCAATATAATCAGTACAATAATTAAGTGCAGCATCATAATCCTTATCTGCCGATTGCTTATCCGGCTGAATTGGAGATGGATATCCCATTTCTTCTGCCCTTTTACGCTCTTTCTCCATATAAGCACCGCGAACTAATTTTGCGCCTAAAATAAATCCCTCATCGGCAGCAACCTTATGATCTGCTTTTAGAGATTGCAGTTTATCATGACGGTATAATTGATAGGTATTATAAACTATTGCCTTTTCTTTATTAAAGCGGCGCATCATATCTAAGGCCAACAGATCAATAGTATCCTGTATCCAGGTTTCTTCGGCGTCAATCATTACCGGTACTCCTGTTGAAAATGCCTTGTTGCAAATTTCAAATACCCTTTTCTGTACTTTTCCCCATTCCAACTGTTCGGCATCAGTTAAAGCAGTGCCTGCATCCAACTTCTCCAACAATGAAAACCTGCCCACACCAGTTACCTTAAATACGGTGATAGGTATGGCTTTATCTTTTGCTGCACGCCTTATAGTGCGTATAATTTCTTCGCAGGTATTATCAAAAACCTGCTCATCATCCTCCCCTTCTATCGAATAATCCAATATAGTACCCACATTGCCTTCATGTAGGCTTTTTATAGTTTTCTCGCATTCGCGGATGGTTTCGCCTCCGCAAAAATGTTTGAATATAGTTGCTTTAATAAGCCCTTTAATTGGCAGACCTATTTTTATAGCGAAATTGGTTATAGGAGGACCTATCTTAACAAGGAAATTCACATTAATTACCCTGAATAGCCAATAAGCACGTTTAAGATCAAGATTGGAAGAGTGCCTGAAGGCGATCTCTGTATTTTCAAAAGATAAGTTATTATTCTGGTTCATATTTCATCGTTCATCGCCCATCGCTCTCGCAACTGATTTATCAAAAGCGCGGAGCATAAACGTATAATGAGGGTGCAAAATTATAAAATGCAAAGCAACATATCTCATTATTCCGTGAATAGTTTATTTTTGCATTCCAATGATAGAATTTAAAGTTACCAGTGATTATATTCCGATGATACAATTGTTAAAGGCAGCTAACCTGGTGCAAACCGGTGGCGAAGCGCAAATTGTTGTAACAGAGGGAGAAGTGAAATATAATGGCCAAGTTGATTACCGCAAACGACTTAAAGTTCAAAAAGGCGACGTTGTGGAATTCAGGGGTGAAACTATCAGGATTATCTGATTATGGAAACTATTCAAAGCGACAATTACCCGATATTTTTTGAAAACAGTATTCAGGAACTGCTGAAATTTGTAAAAGATGGGAACTATTCCAGGATTTTTATTTTAACAGATGAGAATACTGCTGAACATTGCCTTCACTTAGTAAAACCCCATTTTGAGGGGATGGACAACTTCGATCTTCTTGAAATACCCGCTGGTGAGGAAAATAAGAATATTGATTTTTGCATTGGCGTATGGAAACTCCTGATAGATTTTGAAGCCGACCGTAAAAGCTTACTCATTAACCTGGGTGGAGGTGTTATTACCGATATGGGGGGCTTTGCAGCATCGACCTATAAACGAGGAATTGATTTTGTACATGTGCCTACCACCTTGCTTTCACAAGTTGATGCATCAGTAGGTGGAAAAACAGGCATTGATCTGGATAGTGTAAAAAACATTGTAGGTACCTTTACACAACCAAAAGCTGTTTTTATTGCTGTTGATTTTTTAAAGACACTTTCGAAAAGGGAAATCCTTTCGGGCACTGCCGAAATGCTGAAACATGGCTTAATTATAGATGCCGCTTATTGGAATGCGCTCAAAAACAGCGACCTTAGTATTCCAGACGCTCAATTGATTTACCGGTCTGTTGAGATTAAAAATGAAGTTGTAATTGAAGATCCTACTGAGAAAGGTGTCCGCAAATCATTGAATTTTGGTCACACCATTGGCCATGCGGTGGAAACCAACTCGCTGATGAAGGATAAGAAACCACTAACACATGGAGAAGCCATTGCCATCGGTATGATCTGTGAATCTTATCTATCTAACAAATCAGCAGGTCTTAGCAATAACGAGCTGGATGAAATTGTAAAAGTATTTGGCAATTTATATCCAAAGTACACTTTAAAAAAGGAAGACTATCCGGAACTTTTAGCTATTATGCTGAAGGATAAAAAGAATATCAATGGCAAAATCAACTGTACATTATTGACTTCAATAGGACAATACAAGCTTGATAATTTTTTTACAAACAACGAACTTTGTGAAAGTTTAGACTATTACGCCTCTTTATAATATGCCCCATTTAGATCACAGACAACAAACAGCAGTAATATTAATCACTTTACTTATAGTGCTCACTGTTTGTGAAATGTGGTTTAGCTATCGCGAAAATCGTAAATATTATGAAAAGCGCGATACACTGACCAATATTTACCTAACCTCGCTTGCTTTTATACTCAACTTAGTGGTTAATAGCAGTACATTCTTTATACTTAGTTTCACCTACCAATACAGGTTGTTCACCATAAATAATGCGATAGCTTATTGGTTTATTTTGGTTGTGACACAGGACTTTTTATACTGGGCACTACATTATACAGGTCATTACTGCCGTTTATTCTGGGCCATACACGTAACCCACCATTCATCAGAACATTTTAATTTCACTACCGGCTTTCGTTCAACCGTGTTTGAACCTTTGTACAGGGTATTCTTTTATTTACCCCTCGCCTTAATGGGCTTTAATGCAGTTGATATTTTATACGCTTACTTAATTACGCAGCTGTACGGTAACATGGTACATACCCAATATAAAATACCATTACCAAAATGGTACGGATGGATTTTTGTGACACCTGCACATCACCGCGTACATCATGCATCAAATATCCCTTATCTGGATAAAAACATGGGGATGGTTTTGATCATTTGGGACAGAATATTCGGTACTTTCAGGGATGAGGACTTACCCGAACCAGTGAAATTTGGTTTAACCAAACAGCCAGATAATGTGGGACCAGTAAATATTCTTTTCCATGAGTGGAAAGCTTTATTGCACGATGTAAAGAAAGCCCCAACCTTTAAAAATAAGATTCAATATTTCTTGAATCCTCCAGGATGGAGTCATGATGGCAGTACACAAACTGCCCGGGTGCTACAAAAGGAATACAAAGAAAATAAAGCTGCCTGATAAAGTTAAGTTAAAAGCGTTTATTCAACCAATGTCCATTTAATGGTTTTTCCAAACATGAGGACACCTTTAAATGCGCGCATGTATAATATGCCATCTTTTATCTCCAGATTAACATCATAGCTATTACCATTGGCATAATCATAAATTTTCCCGTCTATCCATTTACCATCTTTAAAAACTAATCCCGAAACAAGGGTATAATCCTTGAGTAGTCGTGTGCGTAATGCCGGGTCAGGATTATTTACATCTTTTTTATAGGTTTTGCCGTCAGCCTCCAACAGATCCTTACCATATAACATTTTGCCATAATAGCCGCTCTCATTTTTCAATATCTGCATCTTCCCATCTTTCTCCTGCGTTTGCCAGATATGCATTATGGAATCAGCTTTCCCGTCTTTAGCTGTTTGAGCTACAGCACTTGTTACTGCTAATATCGCCACAAAAAAAAGGATCTTTTTCATGATTCAAGTCCCCAATATTGAATAACCATTGCAAACACAATATAAAGATTTATAACGAATTACATAAATCTTGTAACGGGTATGAATTTAATTTTTTGCTATCTTCAATTTTATTAAATATTAATTATGCAGCCTCTTCCATTATCCAAACGACCGATAGATATTGCTCTGATTGTATTTTTTTGTATCAACCTGTTTTTCATTACCTACATAGTTGATGTGGAACAATTGGTAATTGCCAATCCCGATCATTTTCAATACCCCATTTGGCCCCCGGCAAAAATGGTTGACCTGGTACATTGGTATGGCCGCAATTTCGACCCGGTTTTAATGGCAAGGCCGGCCTGGTGGCGGGCAACTATATGGATAGATTCTATTTTCTTTGGCCCTTTTTATGCCATTGCTATTTATGCATACGCAAAAGGCAAAAACTGGATCCGTTTTGTCAGTATTGTTTGGGCATCTGTAATGCTTACCAATGTAACCATTATTCTGTTTGAAGAAGTAATTGGCGAACATGTTTCACCACAATTGCCAAGGGTATTTTTATCAAACGCAGCCTGGGTTATTTTTCCGCTTATAGTAATGTACAGGATGTGGCGCTCTGTTTATCCGTTTTCAGCAAATCAGCCAAAATAAAAATGACGTTCAAAGAAAAATACGGTAATACAGCACTGATAGCAGGAGCATCTGAAGGAATGGGTGCGGCCTATGCCTATGCACTTGCAGCGCGTGGCCTTGATCTGCTACTCATTGCCCGCCGTAAAGAACAACTGGAAGCAACCGCCCAACAAATCATAGAACAATATCAGGTAAAAGTATTGACTATAATTTGTGATCTGGCCGAGCCTAATGCAACGCAAAAAATTATACAAAATATAGGCGAAACAGAGATAGACTTTTTAGTATATAATGCAGCCTTGTCCTACATAGGCCCTTATATCGCAACCGATATATCAACCCATAGAAATATTGCATCAATAAATATGCTGACACAGCTTTCACTGGTACACTACTTCGGTGGCAAAATGGTAGAAAGGCGAAAAGGCGGGGTAGTAATCATGTCATCTATAGCAGGTTTCCAGGGATCGGGATTTTTATCAACCTACGCTGCTACCAAAGCATTTAACAGGGTATTGGCAGAAGGCCTGTGGTATGAATGGCGGCAACATGGAGTGGATGTTATTGCCTGCTGTGCCGGGGCAACGGCTACGCCAAATTACATCAACACCAAACCCCGTAAGGCTAGCCCATTAGAACCAAAACCCCAATTACCAGAGCAAGTAATTGAAGAATGCTTAAAGAGAATTGGCTCTACGCCATCCTTCATAAGCGGTACCGGCAATAAGTTCGTTTGCTTTTTAATGCAGCATATTTTCACTAAAAAACAAGCCATTAAAATGATGGGGGATGGCATGAAAAAGATGTACGATATAAAAGAATAAGAGCAGTATTATTCCCACTTGAATGACTTTACAGATATTGAACCAATAACAAACGTCCAAACAATTAAACCGCCAATAGTTAAGGGTAATTGAACCAAATGGGTGCCTTCAAAAGCAATTTTGCGAAGCCCATCCACAAATAACGTAAGCGGTAATATATCACAGAACTGCTGCAGCCAGTGCGGATAGTTTTCTATCGGGAAAAACAAACCACACAGCAAAATCTGTGGTAAAACAATGGTATTGGCTATTGGGGCTATAGAATTTTCATTCTGTACCACACCACTGATGATGAATCCTATCCCCATAAATATAAATAGGCCGAAAAGAGAAAAGAAAAGCATTTCTACCAATGTTGCAAAGCCGTTTACCAGGGTAAAGTCAAAAACGAAAAAGCCTAGCATCACCATAATAATAAAACTGACGACGTGAAAAAATAAATGGCTAAGCATTTCGCCGGCTATAATGGTACGTCGTTTTACGGGAGCAACCCTTAGGCGTTTAAGTACCAAATTTTTACGCAGGCTAAACAACAGAAACGAAGATCCATACACACCAGCCATAAGCAGTGAAAAACCTAACTGACCCGGTAAAATAAAATCAATTGATTTATAAACCCTTCCTTTTGTTTTAATTACCTCAACAGATGCTACCGAAAGATTGGACGGAAAAGCTTTTTGATTGAGATCGCCTATAGCAGCATTAATTTCAGTTTCCAGCATGCCCACGCTTTCGCCAGAAGCTCCTGCTGCCTGCAAGTGAACGGTATAATGCCGTATTAACTCTGGTTTTTCATCAGCGGTGATATTCAGCAGTGCAGTGATCCTTCCTTTATCTAAATCTTCTTTCAACTGAGCGGTTGAAAGCCCCGTAACAACACTTATATTGGAAATTGCCTTTATAGCCTTCAGTACAACGTTGGAAGTATCGCTACCCTCAACTAAGGCAAGCTTCATCACCAACGGCTTGCCAGGATTAATGGATCCAAAAACTGTGATGAAAATAATGGGAAACAACAGTGAAAACACTATCGAAGTCGGGCTCCTGAACATTGCCAGCAAGCTATACCTGGATAAAGTAAAAGCAGCTCTGACCTGGTTAAGCGATTGACTCATAGCAACAAAGAAAGAGCTTTTTAAAATGGAATGCAATACATTAATTGCAGGTTTTCATTTTTGAAAGATTGCAATTTACCTATTAAAGGACAACCTTCTTCCGGTATTACCTTCAATTAAGTTTCCATTGTTCCAGGCAATGCGACCGGATACAATGGTATAAGCAATTTTTGACTGGAAAGTAGTTCCTTCAAACGGACTCCACTTGCATTTATATAAAATATTTTCCGTACTCACTTTCCATGGCGATTTTAGATCAACTAAAACCAAATCGGCCCAGTAGCCTTCGCGAATAAAACCCCGTTTTTCAATCTGGAAACAGGTTGCCACATTATGCGCCATTTTTTCTGCAATCTGTTCCAGGCTAATTTTACTCTGATGATGCAGTTCCAGCATAGCAGGCAAAGCATGCTGCACCAACGGGCCACCCGAAGGCGCTTTTAAATAGGATTGTGACTTTTCTTCCAGCGTATGTGGCGCATGATCGGTAGCAATAACATCAATACGGCCATCCAATACTGCTTTGAGTATGCCATCCCTATCGTGTTCTGTTTTTACAGCAGGGTTCCACTTAATCAGGTTCCCCTTGGTTTCGTAATCCTTATCTGTAAACCAAAGGTGATGCACGCAGGCTTCGGCAGTGATTTTTTTATCTTTCAGGGCGATGGTATTATCAAATAAATGGGTTTCTTTTTCAGTAGAGATATGCAAAATATGTAAGCGCGTACCATGCTTTTTGGCCAGCTCAACCGCCATAGATGATGACAGGTAGCAAGCTTCTTCGCTCCTGATTATTGGATGCATAGTTACGGGGATATCTTCTCCGTACAATTGTTTGTAATGCTCCAGGTTGTTTTTAATTGTAGCCTCATCCTCACAATGCGTAGCTACCAGCATAGGTGAATGTGCAAAAATATTTTCAAGGGTATTAGGATTGTCTACTAGCATATTTCCGGTTGATGATCCCATAAAAACCTTTATGCCACAAACATTTTTAATATCAGTTTTCAATACCTCATCCAGATTATCATTAGAGGCACCCATAAAAAATGAATAATTCGCCAATGATGTTTGCGCGGCAATCTGGTATTTATCTTCCAGCAATTGTTGGGTAAGCGTGTTGGGTACAGTGTTCGGCATCTCCATAAAAGAAGTAATACCACCGGCCACAGCCGCCCTTGATTCTGTATAAATATTAGCTTTGTGCGTTAATCCAGGTTCGCGAAAGTGTACCTGATCATCAATACAGCCCGGGAAAAGGTATAAACCTTCGGCATTGATCTCTTGATCCGCCTGCACATTAATATGCTGGTCAATCAGCTCAATAATGCCATTTTTCACTAAAACATCAGCAATAAATTGCTTATGTTCATTTACAACTGTAGCAGATTTGATCAGGATAGTACTCATGCTGCAAAGATAGTTTTTATAGAGCAAAAGATGGAAAAGCGCCGCCTTTTCCATAGCGGTAAATTTACAATATAACAAACATTAGGTCATCCGAACTTGTTTCGGCACCTCACAGGACAAACAACTTGCTTAGTGTAGACCTGCCTGGTGAATACCTAGCAATTGGGGTGCTGAAATAAATTCAGCATGACAGCTTTTTTATTATTGACCTTCCCCCCTATGCCTCCTCTTACCCTTTGAATGATGATGTTCTTTCCTACTACCTTCAGAAGAATGATGATGCCCACCATGCTCATGATGGTGCCTCTCCCTTATACGCGGCACAATAATTCGCAGAGCAAAGTCAATAGCTTCGGGATGAAATGATGGGTTGAAAGGATTATAATAATAGATTCCGGCTTTATCGTACAACAGGAAATGTGTTTTTAATCTTTCATTAAAAGATGCTTCGTTTTTTGATACTGAATCTGTCCAGGCTGCTTCTGCTAATGCTGCTATCCGGGGATATATCATAAAGTCCAACCGTTTATCGGAGCCTAAGGTTTCTGTCCATAAATTGGCTTGCATGCCTAATATTTGGTTTGATTTTAGTACTTCAGCAGGCATTTGCTTATCAGGGAAATTATAAACTTCGCTTTCACTATTAAAGCTTCCATTCCATTTACGGCCAGACAAGTGATCCTTATCCTGCACAAAATCAAAATACAAAGGCAAACGGGGGCAAAGCACCACTTGATATTTTTTCTGAAGAGCCAGTTGCAGGCTTGCTGGTATATTTTGCCGCCACCAAAAAACAATAGTTTTACCAGGAGGTAAATCAGTTTCGGTCGCTTCATCCCAGCATAATACTTTATCGTCTAATTTCATAACCGTGTCGGCCAGCCTTTTAAAAAAATAATGCTCCAGGTCGGCTAGTGAGGTAAAGTTATTTTTGGTTAGCATTTCGGTAATAGCTGGTCTGCCTGCCCACGCCTGCATACCGTAAGCTACCTCATCACCACCCAAATGGATCATATTTCCTGGGAACAGGGTATTTATTTCTTTCAATACGTCTGCCAAAAAAGGATATACATTTTCATTCGCCGGATCGAAGGTAAAGTTGGGATATTTTGGTGTAACGCCACCGCTAAACTCCGGATAAGCCTTGTTAGCCGCAGTAGCATGCCCGGGCATATCCACTTCAGGGATCACCGTTATAAATCTTTCACGGGCATAAGCCACAATCTCTTTAATATCTTCCTGCGTATAATACTTAGCTTCAGCAAGCGAATCTGTATGGTTGCCTACCGCTCCTACTGAAGTTAGTTTAGGGTATTTTTTTATTTCAATACGCCAACCGCTTGCATCCGTTAAATGCCAATGCAATTTGTTCAGCTTGTAAAAAGCCATCCAATCAAGCAATTGTTTAACTTTCTCTTTTCCAAAAAAATGGCGTGCTTCATCCAGCATAAATCCACGCCACTGGTATCTTGGCGCATCAGCTATTTCGCAGCCTTGTAGTATCAGGTCATTACCAGGCGGCTGCTGTCTTATTAGTTGCAGCAGGGAAACAATACCATAAAATATGCCCTCATTATCAGTCGCTTTAATGGTGATGTGTTGTGGTTCTATTTTTAAGCTATAAGCGCCAGCAATACTATCGCCCTTAACCATCTGCAAATCAATTAAAGCTTTTACCTCGTTGGGATCAACGGCAACCAAAAGGCCGTCTGCTTTCTGCAATTCTGTTTGCAGGTAATGGGCTTGTGGCAGTAACTGGTCGCTGTTCATACCGATAATGGTATTACCGTTAAGATGAAAAGCACCTTCAACAAGCTTAAATGAATTAGGAAGTGGTATAATATCGATGGATTGCGCCGAAAGTATGCGGGGGAGACAAAGCGACAGCAGCAGTACGAATTTCATCGAACTACGAGAATTCCTGGCGAAAAGCTGTTTAATAATTCCGTTTCTAATAAAACTGAACCAGAGAAAGCGTTCTGCTAAACTTGTGTACTTAGTATCCAATTAATTAGGGAATTCGTTTAAACTTCAATCTCCGAAAAATAGCAAAAAATTATGGAATTAGCACTAATTCACAAAAATCAGTGCTAATTCCATAGGTATAATTCTTTTAAATTGAAAATTTCAGTACATCAATATCACTTCCCAAATGGAGGTAAGCCAATCAATTGCTTGTACACTGGTAAATCCATACGTGGCTGTGCAGGCACATGGAAATTGGTACAATAGTAAACCTGTAAAGTGTACTCCACGCCATTACGGATGATAGGAATATCAGATACCTGTTTTACACTATCAAAAAATGGCTTAACATCAGCATCAACATAAGCCTGGTGCTTATCGCCAATAATGATAGCATCTTTACCGATCAGCTTTTTAGGATCAACCAAAAACGCCAGGTTACGCGGATCAGCGTTAAATACTACAATATCTTTTTTACCTTTTAATGCCCAGTCCAGCTTACCGGTAAGCCACCAGCGGGTACTGCCTGTAAAAATATGCGGATCATTCAGCCAGCCTTCTTTTTCAAAACGGGTTTGGATATCTGTATAATCAACGCCCTGAATGGTAGGGTCTAAATTATCGCCATGGAAATAATGCACAACCCATTTAGGTCCGTAAACTGTCCAGAAACCGGTAACCATGTGCAAGGTTAACACGCTTATAGTTAAAAGCGTAAATATGATTGAAAAATTAAGCCAGCGGCGAGTAAGTCTTTTCGTTTTTTCACCACCGTTCAAACTTCTGTCAACTGCAAAACCTAAGGCTATAAATAACATCATGTAGCCAGGAGCCTGCCAGTGAAAATGATATTGCAGATCGGCCCATAAGGTAACCACCGTAAAGAAAACAATAGGTAATATAGACATCCAGAATATAAAGCTGTAAGCCAGTAATTGCTTACGCATTCTGTACGAAATAAAAAGCTGCCTAATAGTTGGCACCCATATCCAAGGTAATAAATAAGCTGCCTGGCCGCCAATACTGCGCAAAAACCAGTCAAAATGTAAATGAAATTTTTCTCCTACTCCAGCCCTTGATCCCTGGAAAACAAATGACACCCAGTTATTATTATAATTCCACCATAAAATAGGCAATGCCATAATAATGGTGATCAAAACAGCAATGTACGGGCCCGGATGGCGCAACCAATGGCGCTGATTTTTATTGGTAGCGATAAACATAAACACACCGGCAAATAAAAACAGCACATGATATTTACTTAAGGTAGCCAAACCCATACTTACACCAACTGCCAGCCAAAGTAACCATGTGCGGCGACTGTTACGCGTTTTTTCGGAATGTTCGGCACCGGGGCCAACCATCAGTTCAACAATAAAATAAGTAGCTACCAACCAGAAAAACATCAGCGGGGCATCTGGTTGATACCAGCAAGCGACGGCAACAGTAAATACTGCGCTCAGGTTCATAATCACTGCGGCCCAGAAACCGGCTTTGGCGTTAAATAATTGCCTGGTAACAATAAATAACAGCCAACTGGTGCCCGAAAACAATAATACCGAAGGGAAACGGATACCAAAATTGGTAAGACCGAAAATTTTAATGCTGATAGCCCCAAGCCAGAAAAACAAAGGCGGCTGATCAAAATAACTCAGATCAAGGTGAAGTGCGCCCCTGAAATAATAAGATTCGCCATTACCCAAACCAGTATAGGCAGCAATAAAACAGCGAATTATAAAAGTTATAAAAATAATTACAGCTAAGTACGAGGCTGCATTCTTTTCGGTCAGTTTCTTCATCGGGGTAAAATAAGCACAGTTTGCAAGGGAGCAAATCTCTAAAAAAAATACGGAATATCAGCTTTTTTTATGGTTAAGCCCCTCCTAAACGGCGAAGCCCTCATGAATGCCATAAAAAATAAAACACAATATGAATAATCCTCCCCGGTTGGGAGGACTTGAAAAAATAATCGCGGGTGAAGCTGAAGTCTCCCCAACCGGGGGAGATTTAGAGGGGGCTAATCTATCCCGAAATCCATTTCCCTAAAAATGGCAACTTGTTAATTAGCCAGATAAGCAGCAAGGATAGCAGGAAACAAATTAATGCAGTTAAAGGAATGCTGACCAGAGGCGTACAAAGCTTAAAACTTATCCCAAAAGGATCATCCAGAAAGTATAAAACCAGTGCATGTCCCAAATAAATGCCATAATTATATTTTCCGGCAAAATCACGCATACGAATAATTAGTGGCGATACTTTTGGAACAGATAACTTAACAACTATAAATATACTGGCCGAAAGCATTAATACTGCGGGGTTTACCGGTTCGTAAAACATGGTGCCCGGATATTTGGGATACTGAATAATCAGAAACGAGCCAACAGTAATAAGTACTACGCTAAAAATAAAAAGCAGCGTCATCCATAAACGCAGATGCTTTACATTAAAATCCTTAAAAGCTAAATAGTGCCCCAGAACCAGGTAACCTGCATAACCCGCAAAATAATGCATATCAACAGCAGGATTAAAACGGTTGAGATAGGGCTGGGTAATGGCCATCACCCCAAACCATACAATTAAAAAATACAGGATCTCTTTTTCGGAAGCATTGCGCACAAACTTGCCAATAACAGGGATAAAGAAATACAGGCCAATAAGCATATACACATACCACAAATGGTAAGAGCTGCCATTTTTAAGCAGATGCAATACCTGTTTAACATCCAGCCAGATATTAGGGCCAAAAGTAATTTCTTCAATATACCAGGAATACCAAATGTAAACCAAACTCCAGAACAGAAATGGGATCACTACCCTGGTTAATCGTTTTTTCAGAAAATCGCCAATTTCATATTCCCGATGCAGTAATAATGCGCCAGTAATCATCACAAAAACAGGTACTGCAAAACGTACCAGCGCATTTAAAAAATCTGCGGCCCACCAATCTGCTGCGGGCACTTTGCCATAGTCCATCAATAAGGGTGATGTACTATGCAAAATAATAACCGCATATAAAGCAATGATCCTTAGGTTACTGATCCAGTCAATATTGGTTTGAGATTTGGCAGCAGGCATAAATAATGATAAAGATTTTCAAAAATAGGATTTATTGTTTTGCTATTGCTTCAAATTAGCATAGTAAACTTCCAGCTCTTTTAGTCTTTTAATCTGTCCTGGCCGCGGATTAATAAATATCCTAACCTGCCTTATCATATTATAAGCTCCTTCATAGGTCATTCCTAATTTTATTAAATATGCCATAGCCATGGTTGGGCCACGTCCCAGTCCTTGCCTGCAATGCACATACACAATGCCTCCCTTTTTTATTTCGGCATCAATAAAATCTGCACCTTGCGTAAGTATCTCAATTGGAGGTGGGGTATTATCAACAGTAGGCAGATGCAGGTATTTTATGCCTTCATGAACAGCTGCAGAATAAGTATTATGCATACGCATATTCACTATAGCCGTTACACCTAATACTTTGAGTTTTTTTAAACCGACTAAATTGTATTGACTACCCAGAAACAAGTGGGCGGAGATCTGGCTTCGCTTTAAGCGGGGTAAACCTGTAATTACACGGTGAATGTTATCGTAGATATAATCTAAAACCAAACCGGCTCCTATAATTGTGCTCTTTATTTTTCTAAACATATTACAATAAACGGCAGAATTAGATCAAAGAAAGAGATTTTAATCTGATTTATTTGCCTCCGTAATATAATCCATCGCCTTCATAAAAGTAGTTATCCAGATATCTTTTTTATTTTTTTTCAGATAGGCCAGTAATTCCCTGTGTGCTGCGGCAGATGTTGTAATGTAATCACCGCCTACACCGTGAAACATAATAACCCCCATGCCACCCCGGGCTTCCACTTTTTGTACAAAGGCTATTAATTCGGCACCTGTATTATTGCCATTTAAACCGTAGGATGGTACGCGCAAGGGATCCAACTTTTTGAAATTAGTTACCACTGCTTCCGTATCGCCACCTATACGCGCATATTTAATATATCCTGATTTTCGGAGCGAATCAACATAGTCTTTTCCACCTACACTGGTTTCGGTACAGGGATAAGCATAAGTACGACTCGTTTTGCCATCAATAGCATACAATAAGCTATTCATGGATCCTATTTCACGTACAATAGAAAAAACAGTATAAGTTTCTGATGCTACCGGGTTATCATTTACGCTTGAACAAGGATGATAAAGGGTGTGATTTGCTAGCTCGTATCCTTTTTTGCCAACTGCACGCCATTTAGGAATAGTTTGACTGTTAATATCGCCAATAAGAAAAAAGGTAGCTGTTAAATGGGCCGAGTCCAGTTGCGGAATGGCTATGTTTAGCTGCGAGTTAAGCCCATCGTCATAAGTTAAAACAATGGTTGCTTTTTTATGGTCTGGCCACTTTATTTTTTGCTGCGCATTTGCTGCAAAATTCAATAATAAAAAAAGCAAGGTTAGCCTTCTCATCAAATACCGGGTGTAGCATTAAAAAGCAAGAATAATAAAAAAAGATGTTACAATACTAATTGATGAAGCTAATTATTAAATTATGATATTACAACTTGAATCGGTAAAACTTAAGGCCTAATTAAACCGCTTCTTCTGCTTTTCCAAAGCCAATAGTATCCCGGTACAATTGTGGTGATATCGACGCATTGGTTTTAAAGAAACGGCTAAAATAGTATTCATCATCATAACCTAGCTCAAAGGCTATTTCTTTTACTGGTTTATTGGTTAAATACAACTCGCGCTTGGCTTCAATCACAATCCGCTCGGCAATTAAATCAGTAAGGGTTTTATTAAAATAGCTTTTGGTTAGCTTACCCAGTGCCTTTGCCGAAATATTGAGCATATCTGCATATTCGCTTGCTGAATGTTTTTGTTTAAAATGCTCTTCAATGGCATCTTTTAAATTTTGTAAAATGAAAGGTTCTTTTTCATTTACCCTGGGGCATTCAGGGTGCTGATCTGCTTTTAAACGCGCCGCATTTATTAAAAATATCTTCAGGTACGATACCAATAATTCATACTGCGCCAGGGCCGGATTTTGCATTTCGGTCTTTAACTGTTCCATCAGCATAGTAAAGGTTACAGCCGAATTTCCATCCACGTTGATGATGGGTGGTTCGTAAATATTATTGAACAAAATACCGTTGCAGGCAACTTCTTTATGATGCTTATAAATACAAAAAAAGTCAGGGTGAAAATTCAGCGCCATGCCCCGCATCCCGTCATCAGCACTAAACATAAATGGTTGGTATAGAGAAAAGGTAAACATGGTATTAGCACCAAATTCATGTTCCGAAAACTCTGTTTTTAATTTTCCATTACCCTCTGTCACCCAAATTAAAGTATAATAATTATGCCGTCGTATATGATCAAAACAACTATCATCATCAAACAAAAACAGCTTAAAAGCCAGGTTCCCATTTTGAGGATTTATTAAAGTGAATGCTGTTTGCGTATTTAGCATTATTGCAATTGGTGGTTATCTACAGGACTTAAAGTTAACTTTTTAAAGCCCACTCCTCCCTTAGAGGGTTGGGCGAGGTCTCCATTAAAACAATTTACGGTCGCTTTCTGCAATGGGCATATCATTTATGCTGGCAAATCTTTTTTGCATATAGCCATTTTCATCAAACTCCCACAACTCATTGCCGTAACTACGGAACCATTGCCCTGTATGGTCATGCCATTCATATTCAAACCTTACGGCCATCCTGTTTTCGCGAAAACCCCAGAGTTCTTTTTTCAATTTATAATCCAGCTCTTTTTCCCATTTGCGGGTCAAAAACTGTTTAACTTCTTCACGGCCGTTAATAAAATCGGTCCGGTTGCGCCATTCGGTGTCAATGGTATAGGCTAAACAAACCTTTTCGGGGTCGCGGGTATTCCAGGCATCTTCAGCAGCCTGTACTTTTTGCTGGGCTGTTTCTATGTTAAAAGGAGGCAGCGGGTATCTTTTATTTTCCATAACGCAATGGTTTATATTGATGTTAAAATTAGTCATTACAGTAAAAGCCAAAGCATCTTCTTTAACTTTTACTGTTTAATGAGATTTTGTACCTATTGATTTTGAAAACAATTAAACTGCTGCCCCAGCATGAACTTCAGGAAAGTCAACAACCGTTTTGGATATATTATTGAAATAATTGGTTAAAATATTCAGCGCAACGTGACCAATAATTTCGCCTATTTCACCATCTGATAGCCCCGCAACTTTAACAGCGTTAACGTCAGCATCATTCACTAATCCTTTTTTGTTTACCACAATGTTTGCAAATTTAAGCGCTGCATCAGTTTTTGCATCGGCAGCATTAGCATTGCGGGCATTTTGCAAAGTATTGGCATCAATGTGTACCAATTTTTCTCCTATGAATGAGTGAGCTGATAAACAGTAATCGCACACGTTAGTTTCTGAAACAGCAAGGGCCAATAATTCGCCTGTTTTTGCACCAAGGGTTCCGTGAGCCAATGCCCCGCTAAAATTCATATAACCTTCTAATAAAGCCGGCGAATTGCCCATGGTACGCATCATGTTGGGCACCATGCCTAATTTACCTTGTATAGCGTTAAATAGTTCTTTGGTTTTACCTGTAGTTTCTTCAGGGTTTAATGCTTTTAATCGTGTCATTTTATTAAGTTTTTGTACGTCTGCATTGACAATACAAATGTGCATTACTCTTAAAACGCCTGAAATGGAATAACTACTCCTGTTGATGGACAATTTTCCCTTAAGTATTTAGCTCAACCCTTCATAAATTTCAGATACCTGATCGCCGCAGCATCAACGGCAGCCGTTTGAGTCTTATTAAGTTTCCCAAAAAGATTTACGGTGATATCAACCCCTGTTTTATTAATGGTTCGTTTCCAGGTACCCACTATCTGGTTATTTACAACAATTGAGGGATCAAAAATAACATACCGGGCCTGGGTCAAATATTCGTGCTTCACCGCAGCGGTACGATCTTTATAAGAAACGGCAAACTCATCAAATGCTGGCAGCAGGTGGGCTGCCTGCACTTTAATATTATTATCCGGCAATTCAGATCCCATCCAATAGTCCACGCCTTCCATTTTCAGGTTTAGCAAATCAGCTTTAACAAGCTCAAGCCCTGTTTTGGCATCCGCTGTAGTTAAGCCGCTCCACCATGTAAAATCCTGCAAAGTGGCGGGAGATCTGCTGGTAAAATAGCGCCCAGCTAATTCAGCTAAAGCCTCCTCCTTTGCTTTGGGTGACGCAAGAGGAACCCTGTCATCAAATAATGCATAGGTAAATTGTTTACCTTGCCTGCCACCGCTGCAAATTACCTTTTCAAGCTCCGCCCACATCAGTAGGTGAACAAATCTTAAGTCGTCAGTAGCAATACCCGCCTGTTGCAAGACTGTCATTATTTCGGCTCTGTTAAGTTGCTTATTACCTTCAAGAGCCCGGGCAAGCACATCATTACACTTTTTCAATACAGCTGCATCAAGTTCAAGCTTTTTATACCATGGCGCAGCGGCGGCCTTAATGCGTGCTGCAGTAAGGTCAAGCATCCATCGCAAATCATAAGGCGACACAAAATGCCAGGTAGGGCGCAATACATGTGTACGGATTATACTGCCATCGGCCAGCGCTTTGTCAACAGCTGCATCTTTCCCATTTTTCAGGCGAAGACCTACCGCCCATTTGGCCCCAGCATAATCCTGCGCTTGTATAGCACCCATATATTTTACAATATCTGCAGGCTGTTTAAATACAGCATTTACAATATATTGGTTATAGATGCGCTGTTGTGCAATATCCTGATACGTCATTAGTGGAATATCATTTTAATTTCAGTAACAAATTAACAACTTGTATTGACAACCGCATGTCAACAGCTATTTTAATCGCCCCGGTAAATATTAAATATATAACTTTGATAAGTAACCAATTATAAATTATGGCACAAAAAGTAATTACTGTAAACATTAATGTTTACGAGCAATCCGTAACCAACCGTCACTCGGCTTATGAAGTAACGTATGTAAATAAATACCTTGATGAAGGCTGGGTTATCAAGGACATCATCCACAGCCCTACCGCTGCTGCAAACTGGACCAATATCACTTTTGTGCTGGAGAAATAGTGCCCCTTTTAAAACCCGGAATACTTCTTATTTATTGGACTGATGAGATTGTAACAATCGTATAATCAAACCAATCCTGTAAATATGAGTTCCGCATAATTTTGTATCTTCAATTTAATAAACCATCCTTAATAAACCTTTATTAAATCTGAATTATGAAACCATATTTATTACTATTGGTGGCTCTTCTTTTGTCGGGCTTTTCTTTTGCACAGGAAATACCTGCCCGCTGGGACGAACTGGTAGCCAGCGATTTTCCAAAGGCATTAGAAAAATCATCAAAAACATGTATCCTGCCAATTGGCATCCTGGAGAAACATGGCCCGCATTCACCTATCGGCACCGATTTGATCCACGTACGGGAATGGGCCTCAAGGGCTGTAAAATCAGAATATGCTGTTGTTTTTCCAGATTATTTTTACGGGCAAATTAATGAGGCCCGCCAGCAACCCGGAACCTTTGCCCTGCCAAGCAAAGTTATTTATGAACTGCTTGAAGCTACCTGTGATGAAATTGCCCGCAATGGCTTTGATAAAATTGTAATATTGAATGGTCATGGAGGCAATCCTGAATTTCTGGAATTCTTTATGCAATCCCTGTTAAACAAACGGCATAATTATGCAGTTTACCTGTATCGTCCTGAAAATGATCCGGATTATGCAGCAGAATATAAAAAGCTTCATAAATCTCCTATTAATGGCGATCTGCATGCCGGAGAGTCAGAAACTGCCACCTTGCTATATTATCGTCCCGACTTAATGCGGATGGATCGTGCTACCAATGAAAGCGGAGCTGACCAAAAGCGATCGGATTTGCCGGGATTATATACTCCCATCTGGTGGTATTCATCATTCCCAAATCATTATGCAGGTGAAGGAGATAAAGCGACATCTGAGTTTGGTAAGTTTATTACTGATCATGAAATTGCTTCGTTTATCAAAGCACTTAAAGAAGTAAAAGCGGATAACAAAACCATACCACTCCAAAATGAGTTTTATGATCGTGTAGATAAATTAAACAAGTAGGCTAATATTTAACGTTGTATATGTTCCAGTGTGTAAGCTGGCAAGCGAAAAGCAAATCAGTGTTTTAAGATTTTGAACGGATAAACGTAAAGTGTTTCGTATCATCATGACTTGCGTCACTGATGTCTTTCTTCAAGTTGTTTTTATCAGCAATTAAATTGTTTTCGGTAACCTTTACAGCAGTACTATCACCGGCTTTCAATGCTTTTTGTTTTGCCAGCTTATCAGCTTTTATTATTTTAACATCGGCTATAATCATTTTTTTATCAGCCTTTTTTATTTCCTTATGTGCCAGCATAAGCGGATGGCGTACACCTTCGCTTTTTAACTGCACTGCAATTGCTTTTATATACTTTTTATCTGCATCGGCTATGGCATAATCGGCTTTTGAAATTTTAAATTCACCCTTTATCATTGCCTGTTTAGCAATCGCTTTTTCACTATTATAATTGCGTATGCAATTATCCAGTTCTTTCATTTGTGCATTTTCACCGGGAGTGATTTTTGCTTTATTGCTTTGTGCAACAGACGGCTCTGTTTGAGCAAGATTTACTGTCGGGGTTGTTTGAGCAAATGTTGCAGCGGCAAAAAATATTGCGGAGGCCATTAGTACTACTTTTTTCATAATGTAGTTTTTATAATTGTTCCAATTTTGTTACATATGACGGTGTTGATAATAAATGGTTTAATTACACTCATGAAAAAATATTCATGCATATCACTGAAAATCAGTGATAATTTTCACTATAAAACGGCCTTTAAATCAGCATAAGACATCGGTTCATAATCTTTAGTGGCAGTAAAAAAACCCGGAGGAACCGATGTCTCTGTTAATTCTTTTAACTCGGCATTTATCTTCAGGCCATGATTAAAAGTTACAAACTTAACAGGGACGCCGCCAAAACCACTCACAGGCTTGCTCACAGAATTAGGCGTAATATCGATATCATTGGTGAGCCATATTTCATAAACAGCGCCGCTCTTTTTATCGGTGACCGTTGTTTTAAAACAATTATATCCGTTAACAACTTGTTTCTCTGTCCCCTTAACTGCCGTTAACTCCGGGTTGGATGCTCTTTCTTCGGCCACTTCGGCTGCCGTTAATAACACAAAGATCTTTTTTTCGATAGATGGAAAATCAATGATCATACTGTGGTAATTATCTTTAAAAACAGACACGCCTTTTATAGTTGTACCATTCTGAATAACGATTGCTGCGGTGGAGTCACCCCTGAAGAAGCACATAATTTCTGATGGAAGTCCAGCTGCCAGGTCTTTTTTATCAGCGGGTAAATCATACGATGCGGAGTAAGTTACAATACCTTCTTTAATCTGGCGTTGCGCATTTACAGTATTAAAGATCAAGGTAAGTAGTAACAATAACAGGATGGGCTTAAGCATAGTTTTCATAACGGGAATTCGAAAACTAAAATAGTATATTTTAAATTAAGCACACTTTAACCTTTCATCAACAAATTGAATTATGTTGAATTTGAATTTATTATTACAAAAGGAGATAGTTTGCGGGTTTTAAACCTATTTTTTCAATTAATTTGCTTTATGAAAATCCATAAAGTATTAACCCGTTCATTTCTATTTTGCTGCTTAAGCTTTGCGATGAACAGTTTTGTCAGCGCACATGCTGTGATTGCAAATACAGACAGCTTGGTAAACATCCCCATCGGTGGTAACTCATGGCGGACTGACCATGACACCACAGGCGGTAACATCACCAAAGATGGGATTGTTAACTGGACAAATTCTACAGCAGAATTTACTACCTACGTACGTCTTGCAAAAAAGGGAACATTAAAAATATGGCTCAACAGCAAAGTTGCCAATGGTAAAAGCATATTCAGTATCTCTGCGCTTAATTTAACCAAAAAGGTTGCTGTTACCGGTGACGCTTTTGTTGATCATTATGTGGGTGAATGGACCATTACCGATACTGGATACATCGCCATAAAAATAAAAGGACTTAGCAAAACAGGTAGTTATTATGCTGATATAAATAGTTTAAAAATATCGGGAACAGCAGTTGATGCCAAAACAGCATATGTAAAAAACAACGATGGCGATTTCTTTTACTGGGGACGCCGTGGCCCTTCGGTGCATTTAAGCTATCTGGTTCCTGAAAAAATGAACGTGGAATGGTTTTATAATGAGGTAACCGTACCAACAGGTAATGATGTGCTTCACTCTTATTTTATGGCCGATGGTTTCGGCGAAGGTTATTTCGGAATACAGGTAAACTCGCCAACTGAACGGCACATCTTGTTTTCTGTATGGAGTTCATTTAAAACGGATAACCCCGCTGCAATTCCGGATAGCCAGAAGATTGTTATGTTGAAAAAAGGCACCAATGTACACACGGGTGAGTTTGGCAACGAAGGCTCCGGTGGGCAAAGCTATTTATTGTATAACTGGAAAGCGGGCAATACCTATAAATTCCTGATGAGGGCTCAGCCTAATGGTAACAATCATACTGTTTATACCGCCTGGTTTTTTGCACCCGAATTAAATAAATGGCAGTTGATAGCGAGTTTTAGTCGCCCGCAAACTAATACTTGGTTAAAGCACCTGCATTCGTTTTTAGAGAACTTTGAACCCGAGCAGGGAACAATAACCCGCAAAGTATTATTTACCAACCAGTGGGTGGCGGATGAAAGCAGAAAATGGATCGAATTAAATAAAGCCCGTTTTACCATTGACAATACCGGGGCGAAGGGCTACAGAATGGATTATAGCGGCGGAACTGATGGCCCGGCCTTTTACCTTAAAAACTGTGGTTTTTTTAATCAATATACTATTCGTAATACCTTATTTGAACGGCCCGTATCCGGTAAAATGCCTGATATAGATTTTGATGAGCTACCGTAAAAAAGCAAAGACGCCGAGTTTGGCGCCTTTGCTTTTTTATTTCTCTCTGATAATAATTAACCAGCCCTTCCCTTTTTGCACCGGGATGTCCTGCCCATTGTTAAAACTTGCGGCAGGTTGAAAATTCTTTATTGCCGGAGCAGTGATTATAGCTTTTGACGGGGCAATACCAAGGGCTTTCCAATCAATCAGCAGTTTTATATTTACGTCATCGTTTGCCCAACTGGCAACAGATACCAGGGCGGCTTTATCTTTTTTATAGATAGTTGCCAATACCTCGGGGGTATTCGTTTTTACCGGATTATTCTCCACCCAATAACCAATCATTTTAGTGCCTTTCATACCGAAGTCATCCCAAACTTTCCATATTGGGCGCGGGTCGGCATTATCGCTCCATGGCATCCGGTTTGTCATACCGTAAATCATCCCACGGTATGGATTGCCGCCGCCCTGCAACATCTCCCCCATCAAACCAAATGGAATCCCTGAAACTTCGGTAAGGAAAAAGTCAGGCGAATTTTTCTCATAATCGAAATATTCGCCAAACCATAGCCTGTTTAAATAAGGAAAATGCTCCATGTATAAGTTGCCGCTATTATTAAAGCCATCGCTTTTATTGTATTGATTAGCCGAATGCAGATCGATAATACCAGGATGACCATCTTGTGTTAACACCCGTTTAATCCGTTTCATGGTGGTACGATCAAAGGCCACATCATCCAGGTAAATGCCATCAATGCAAACATTTTGTACCAACCAGTTCATCCCTTCCACATAGTAATTGTGCCACCTGCTCATCCCACTGTTTATTAAGGCTGCATCCCTTACTTCGGGCACATACCAAGCCGCAATATAGTCGTCGCCAACATGTTCCTGCAACCACGAATAGCCACCACCTTTCCCGGTCGAATAAATCTCGTGACCAAGACTACGCATGGCAAAAGTTTCATAGGCACTATTAGAAAGTTCCCTAACGGTATTATATATTTTTACTTTAAGACCTTTTTTATGCGCCTCATCAATATAAGCCTTCATGGCATCATGAGCAATAAAAGGATAATTGATATAGGGGTTAATCGGTGTTCCGTGGTGAATATTAATCACCGTAGCGCCAGTGGCTTTTATAGTATCAATATTATCATACTTATGATAAAAGCGTGTTGCCCATTGAAAATCAGTATTTATGGGGTGAAACGGAGTAATCAGCATGGTAAAATTATAATACAGCACATCGCCTTTTTTCATGCTCCGGCTACCGCTATAATTATTAACCAATACAGTGCTACCATTTTCTGTTATGTTGATACCGCCTTTATTATCATTACCCCAGGAGCTTGGCAGCAATAAAGGTTTTTGCAGATAGAAATTAGTATTCAGCGGACGTACATAGTTTTCATCACGCAAGGAATATTGCAGGCCGGCATTTACATCGCCTAACCAGGCACCATCCTGGCTCTTGTGGGCAACGTCCCATTTCCATTCGTAATGATCGGGCCGTTTTTCACCTTTAAGGTTAAGGCCCATCATATATTTGGCAGCATCTTTATTGAATGGGATTTCCATGCGGATATCATTTAGATTTACATCCTGCAAAGCTGTTACCTTCACGGTGTATGATGAAAACCCATCAAACTCCAGCGATCCGGACACATCCATTTGTAAATCGGCAGTAGTATTTATAGCTGTCCATTTAACAGTGCCCGGTTGTGTTTCGGTAAACGTTATCCCTTTGGACTGCCACTGCTCAACACCGCTCCCATTTTCTACCTTTAGTTCGATAGGACTACTGATCACCTGTTTGGCCTCGGTAGCAAATGAAGTCATCTCGGGTGTAAAATAGGTTTCAATATTTTTAGGGAACCCTGTTTTATCCAGAATAACCTTACGGCCCAGCAAAGCAATACTGTTATCCTTCACTAACAATGGGATATAAGGCTTAATTACCTCATTTTTTTGGGCGATGGTAGAGTTTAACCAGGTTAAGCGGGTTTGTTCCCGGGGTTCATTTACACCACCTTTTACTGCAATGGCATTACTTACAGTTAATCTTACACCGATCTTTGTGTTTTCAGCATTTTTCGCTGATATCGTTACAGATCCTTCATAAGTTCCGGCTATGGTGGTTGATGGTATATTCACCAGGCACCACATGGCCTGTACATCTCCCTTCGCAACATCAACTGAATGATTAAAATCATCGCCCCTAAAATCAACACCATTGGTATTTAGGCACGACATTACTTTTGCTGCTATCACCTTACCACTTTTATTTTTTAAAGCCGAAAAAGTGATTTTAACATCCTTAAGATCTTTTGTGACCGGAAATATTCCTAATTGGTAGGCAAAGTTTTCGCCTTTGACTGTTTTATCCGCAAAAACATTTCTCATGCCTCTGATGATCCAACGTTGCGGTAAATCGTGCTTCATGCGAATAGAGTGCAGACGGTCTTCTGGAAAAACTAAATAACTTCTACCTGCATTCTGGTGTATTAAATTGTCTATTTCTGCTTTGGTGGCAATTACCTCCATCGGGTAAAAGCTATTAATGGCGTTGATTGATTCTATACAATCAACCTTCGCATTTTCAACATTAATTGTGTTGTTAATAGATTGGAGCCAGTCATCACTGGCAGTTTGCTCTGGTTTTAAATATTTCGCATTGGGGTAATTTGATTTTCTATCTACTTTATAAGGCAAATAGTAAACAAAGTATTTTTGATCGCCAGAAACAGGTTCAAAATAAAGCGTGCAGCTTTCACGGCTGATGGAAGTTACCGATACATTGCTGATCCTTTTATTGGTTGCAGAGTCCACCACAAACAGGTCCTTATTTTCTGGATGCTGGTCATTTCTTCTCCATTCAATAAGTGCCCTTGCTATTTTAATATCCGAATGGTTAATGCTGATAACCACCCGATGATTACCTAATGAATCGGGATCCCAGTTATTGTTTTTTGAAATGTATTTAATTTCTTGTGCAACAGCAACATTGCAGCATACGATAAGTAATAACCAAAATAGGATTTGTTTCATTTTTACGATTTAAAATGATGCTCAAAGAGCACAGACCAGCAGATATTAAAAAGGCTAATTTATAAATCCTTTTTAACATGTCTACAGGAATAAACTAAACCTATAACAAAAAGTTTATCACTTTAAAACCACCCTGGTAGCACCATAACCAAACTTCTCTTTCCGGGCATCCATAAAGGTTTCTACTTTTTGATGTTTACCCAAAAGTTTATGAATCTCATGCCTCAATGTACCATTCCCGGCACCATGTATAAATATAATTTCGGGCAATTGATGCACTATAGCAGCATCTAAAGCTTTATGAAAATGTGCCAGTTGAATATTAAGCATTTCTGAGCTATCCAAAAACTGGTAATCATCGCGCAGTTTTTCAATGTGCAGATCAACCTCGCTGGTCGGCTTTTCAACAACTATTTTTTCTTCGGGACTTTTAAAGAAGCTTTCTTTTAACTTTTGTGCGTCAATTATCACTTCAGGTTCATCCAACTGAATTAACCAGCCTTGTTGATTAAGCAATGGTATTTGCTTTTTGGTACCCGAAAAATCCTTCGCCTTAAATTTCTCATTTACTACCAGCGGAGCAGGTGGCTGGGTATTATGAGTGGTGTGGTATATTACCTGGAATATAAATTTAGGCCATAACTGTAAATCAGCCAATTGTGCAGAATAAATCTTTTCGGTTGATTGAGGTTTAACTACACCACCAAATTCTCCTTTAAAGCTATTTTGCTTATCAGTAGTTAATGAAGCCAACAATTGAAATGAAGTTTCATTTATGATATAAAAATGCACTACTGAATTAGCTTTTGCATCATTTGCCACACCAATATAAACACCTTTGGTTTTAAATTCGCCAGTAGCTATTATGGCTTCTTCCACTTTTGATTTGGAGGCACCAGCCGGTTCATAACCATGTACCGTGGTAACCTTACTGGCCAAAACCGGGATCTCGAAATCATCTTCGCCGGTAACACCAATCATATTATCGTCAATAATACGGGTTACAAAACCTTCCATTTTCTCGTCAACAAAACGCACAAAATCACCTAATTTATATTTCATAATATGGATTACACTGATTATTTATGATTACACTGATTAAGAAGGGATTTCACCAATTAGGCTATGATTTCACTGAGCCTAATTATATTGATTAACGTCTAATTTATCAAAATCGATGTAATCAAAACAAATCGGTGTATCACTCCAAAAACAAAAAAGCCATCCGCCCAAAGGCTGATGGCTCAAATTAGTTATTTAATACCCCTATTAAAATAACTGCTGCAAAGTAAAAAAATATTTACCGCACTACAAATAGTAAATCATTTTTTTTTGCAAAATTGTTGCAATTAGAATATTCCGCTACTTTTTTTAGCCAGCACACTTAATTTATATAAATTGCATCTTAATTTATATAAAATTTTCTCTCTAATGTATAAATCAATTATTCTGACTGCGTTTTCCAGTCTGGTGTTATGGCAGGTACAGGCTCAGGAGCTTTATATGCCGCGCGACATTAAACACGCTTATCTTAAAGAAACCCGTTCTCTGGATGGCCGTCCCGGTAAAAACTATTGGGAAAACCATGGGCACTACAACATTTCCATCACCACCCTGCCGCCAGATCGTACCGTAAAAGGTGTTGAGCAGATCACTTATTACAACAACAGCCCGGATACTTTAAAAAGGCTGAACATGAAATTGATATTAAATATTCATCGTCCTGGTGCAGCAAGGTTTAGTCCGGCTGGTGATGACTATTTAACCCATGGTGTACAGATAGACAATTTCACTATAAATGGAGCAAAAAAAGATTGGAGCAATAGCCATGCATCTTCAACCAATCAATCTGTGAGCCTGGCCCAGCCGCTGCTTCCTCACGATTCTGTAAAAATGGACATTACCTGGCATTTTGAAGTATCAAAACAAAGCGGCCGCGAAGGAATGATTGATTCAACCACTTATTACCTGGCTTATTTTTATCCGCGGGTATCTGTTTATGATGATTACAACGGATGGGATACTTTGCCCTTTTTAGATGCGCAGGAGTTTTATAACGACTTTAATGATTATACCTTAAATGTAACGGTACCCAAAAACTATCTTGTTTGGGCCACCGGCACCCTGCAAAACCCAAAACAGGTTTTACAACCTGAGTATGCTAAACGATTGGAAAAATCATTTACCAGCGACTCTACCATACACGTTGCTACCGCCGAAGATTTGGCAAAGAAAAACATCACAGCCCAAAACGATCAAAACACCTGGACATGGACCGCCAGTAATATAAGTGACATGGCCGTTGGTATAAGCGATCATTACGATTGGGATGCGGCCAGTGCCATTGTTGATGATGCTACCCACCGCAGGGCAAGCATGCAGTCGGCATTTTTGGATAACTCTGCCGATTTTCACCATGCCGTTCAGGCGGGCCGCCATTCATTAAGCTGGCTGTCGCACAATTGGCCCGGTGTACCTTATCCATTCCCTAAAATGACTTCATTCCAGGGATTTGCTGATATGGAATACCCAATGATGGTTAATGACAGCCATACTGACGATATTGCTTTTTCACAATTTGTACAGGAACATGAAATTGCGCATACCTATTTCCCTTTTTATATGGGCATTAATGAAAGCCGTTATGCCTTTATGGATGAGGGCTGGGCAACCACCTTTGAATTACTGATAGGAGAATCGGAAGTAGGCAAAGAGAAAGCCGAGAAACTGTATAAAGGCTTCCGTGTTAACGGCTGGATCAATAACCGCGCTACAGCAGAAGATCTGCCGATCATCACTCCGTCAAGCGAGTTAAGAGGCGGCTATGGCAATAACTCTTATGGCAAACCATCATTAAGTTATTTTGCATTAAAGGATATGTTGGGCGATGACCTTTTTAAAAAAGCATTGCATTTTTATATGGAACAGTGGAACGGCAAGCACCCTATCCCATGGGATTATTTTAATGCTATGAACACCGGATCGGGCAAAAACCTTAACTGGTTCTTCCAAAACTGGTTCTTTACTAATGACTATATTGATCTTGATCTGCAAAAAGTAGATAAAGCTGATAATGGCTATACTTTTTCAATAAAAAATATAGGAGGCTATGCAGTACCGTTTGATATTATTGTTACCTATAGTGACGGCACTACGGCAACTTTTCACCAAACACCAATTGTTTGGGAACAAAATCAAAAACAAATCAGCGTAACAGTTAAAACTGATAAAACCATACAATCAGCCTTGATTGATGGCGGTATATTTATGGATGCCGATGTAAGCAACAATAACTGGACGGCAAAATAATTAAAAGATAAAACATCTTTAAAACAATAAAACCCAGCTAAAAGCCGGGTTTTATTGTTTCTATAAAGTGATATTATGAATTTTGTATCGAGTGATTTAAATCATTCGATCCGGATTTAACTTTTGCTTTGGCTTCATCAATTTTACTTTGTGCCTGACCCTTTAAATCATTTACTTTTGATTGCGCTGCATCAATAGCTTCGTCTTTATAATCAGACACATCGCTCAACACACTGCTCAGTTTTGATTTGGCCTTGTCATAAACGGTATTGCCATATTCTTTTATACCGCTGGTTGTTGATTGTGCTTTATTTTTAGCCGAATCAACCAAATCACCAATATAGTCTGCAATGCCTTCTCTTAAAGTTTCGCCTTTTTCGGGAGCCAGCAATAATCCAATTGCCGCGCCTGCTGCCGCACCTATCAAAAGTGCTGCAATAACTCTTGTCTGATCTTTCATTTTTATTATACTTTTAATAGATGTTTACTTGTTTAATAACATGAGTGACACAATAACAATGCCAAGCAAGGTGCAAAAAAAAAGCATCCACTTTTTTAGTGGATGCCGCATACGTTTAATGATTTATATTATAATTAAATAACTTTTACATTTACCGCGTTTAAGCCTTTTCTTCCGTTTTCAACTTCAAACTCCACTTTATCATTCTCACGGATTTCATCGATTAGGCCTGTTGAATGAACAAATACGTCCTGGCCACCACTGTTTGGTGTAATAAAACCAAAACCTTTTGTTTCATTGAAAAATTTAACTGTTCCTTCTTTTTGCATTATTTTATTTATTAAAGGCGGCAAGGTAGGCATAATAATTTGTATAGAGCGAACATTTAATAATTTAATTACAAGTAAATAACTATCATTACCTAAGTTTGATAACTTAATTTATTATATAAATGAAACATTTCAGTATAATTATCTGCCTGTTTGTCAGCCTTTTTGCAACCACGGCTTTCTGCCAAACCGGTATACCTGCAAAGGATGCAGCAAAACACTTAAATGAAAAAGTGATGGTTTGTGATGTAATATATGGCGGTAAATTTTTAAGTGGTGCCGACATTACCCTTATTGATGTTGGAGGCAGCCATCCCGACGAATTACTTACCCTGGTAATTAAAGGTGATGACCGTAAAAAATTCACAGTCGCGCCGGAAGATGCATTTAAAGGAAAAAAAGTATGCATTACCGGACAAATTGTAGACTATAAAGGTAAACCGGAAATTATAATAACCGATCCGGAACAGATAAAGGAACAGCAATAAAGATTATTTTTTTGAATTTCGGGAGATTGACCAGTATTTTCAACCTGCTCCCGGACTTCATAACATCAATGTATAAAGCATAAAAAAGCCCTTTAGCAGTGGCTAAACGGGCTTTGCTAAACAGCATTAAATCTCACCAATCCATCCCCATCACAAGCCCGTTAATCCTTTAGCCACATTTTCAATATTTTGCAGGTAGATGCAGGGTAAAAAAAACGATTACTGTTACAAGCCGGATATGATTAATTTACGGCAAACAACACATTACAGTTTTATTACCAAAAAGAATTTTTTAAACTTTACTTTTGCCGCAAATTGCCTTTTATTATAACAGGACGCACTTTTTAATAATTGAATGAAAGCCTTTATTTTTGATCTTAACGGTACCATGATTAATGATATGACCTATCATACCAAAGCATGGCAAAACCTTTTAAATAATGAGTTAGGCGGTAGCTTTAGCTGGGATGAAGTAAAACCGCAGATGTATGGTAAAAATCCGGAAGTGTTGGTAAGGATGTTCGGTCCTGACCGTTTCACGCTGGAGGAAATGAATCAATTATCCTTAGAGAAAGAAAAGAAATACCAGCAGGAGTTTTTACCCCATCTGGAGCTTTTACCTGGTCTGCATGACTTTCTGGAAAATGCGTATCAACAAGGTATCCCGATGGCAATTGGTTCAGCAGCTATCCCTTTTAATATTGATTTTGTGCTGGATAATCTTAACATCAGGCATTATTTTACTGCTATTGTAAGTGCAGATGATGTTGTTTTAAGCAAGCCCCATCCCGAAACATTTTTAAAAGCGGCACAGTTATTAAATGCTGATCCGGCAAATTGTATTGTTTTTGAAGATGTACCCAAAGGTGCCGAAGCGGCTTCAAACGCAGGGATGAAAGCGGTGGTGATAACTACTACTCATGAACCCGCAGAATTTGCTTACCTGCAAAATGTGATCCATTTCACCAACAATTATGGCGATGATTTTATAAAGGGATTGCTTGGCTAAACCTACATCCGTTTATATAAAAACCTTGGCAAAAAGCGGAGGATAAAAGCCACCAGCCGCCAGCGTTTGGTAATATAAACTACCCCTTTTTTATTTTGGATGGCATCAAAAATCTGTTTTGATGCTTTTTCAACCGTTGCCATCCAAAACATATTTTCGCCTGCAGCCATGGCGGTATCTACAAATCCGGGTCTTATATCGGTAATGTAAATGGGGTATTTCAACTTTTTCGCTTTTTGGGATAAACCTTCAAGGTAATTAATCTGATAAGCCTTCGATGCAAAATAAGCTGGTGCCTGCCTGCTGCCGCGAGTACCGGCTATAGATGTTATGGCCGCAAAATGGCCGAATGCCTGACGCTGAAAAAAATTAAAGCCCCAATCGGCAACAGCCGTAAAGCCGGCAACGTTAACTTCATTCGTATATCTTTCTATATCAGGCTTCAACGTGGGGTTAATTTTTCCGGTACCTGAACTCATAAACAGCAAATCAAGTCCACCTAATTGATCGGCGAGCTCTTTCAATTTAAAAGGTACTTGTTGAATATTAGTTACATCAAATGCTGAAGCAATAAAACAACCGGGTTTCAAAGCTTTTAGTTCTTCTAATAATTCTGCTCTCCTGCCGGTAATGCCAACCTGGTAATTGTTTTCTTCCAAAATAATGGCCAATTGCCTGCCAATACCGGATGTAGCACCAACTATTATCGCTTTTTTCATGGTATTAATAATTAAGGCTAAAGTAAGACCGTTATTAGTATCAATTGTTACTCAAATATTTATCTATATTGTATTGCCAATATAAATCAACTTATGAATATAAAATTTACCTGTTTAACTTTATTTATAGCTGTATTATTTGCGTCTTGCTCCCATTTATACGAGCCGGCATTATACCACCAGGATATAGCCTATCAACCCAAACCTGCTTCTTTTGATACTACAAAAGCAGCCAATTATGTTTCAGGTGGTTTATACGCCAATAGTAATACACATTACAATGATTTTTTAGTAAGCGGGCAATTTAACCTGAGCCGGGGTTATGTTTTTAATAATTTCAACCTGGCTTATGGTGCTTTCGGGGTTTTTGGCGACTATCAAAGCGATCAGTCAAATCATAATGCGCCAAATTATTTTAGCGACAAATTTTTCGGAGCAGTAGGCGGCCGATTTTCAGCCAATGCCTTTGTTACATCAGGCCGGACCGATTTCAGATTCATAGGTGTGGAAATGGCTTATAGCCATGAATTTGGCTCGTACGCTGATTACCGGCAATACTTAAATACCAAACCAGGTTATTTTGTTGATCCAAGAACTAACCTGTTCACCATCGGTTTAACCTCAGAAGTATATTTTCACAACATAAATGATGTTGGTTTTCAGCATGGCATACGCCTGTTTCTGGGTACAACAGTGGGATACAATGAATTAAACACCACTTACTTTACGAACCAAACATCTACAGAAAAAATGTTCAACAGCATTTTCCCTAAAGTGAGTTACTTTATTAAGGTAAAAGATTTTTTCGGCACGGTTGAAGCTGGCGAAAACTTTTTTATCCGGTTTGGTTATAAGTTTTAACCTATTCCGAATAAACGCTTCCTACTATGTCTCTTAAGTTATATCCAGAAGCCATTACCTCGCCATAGGCACCTGCGGTGCGGATGGCGAACAAATCGCCGCGGTGTGATTGCGGAAGCTCCACATCTTTTTGGAAGCAATCTGTGCTTTCGCATATCGGGCCAACAACATCGTAGTGAACAGTTTCTTCACTTTCTGTCTGGCTTAAATTCTCTATTAAATGATATGCCTGGTACAACATAGGGCGAATCAGTTCGGTCATACCGGCATCCAGCACCAGGAAGTTTTTCTTCAACCCATTTTTAACATATAACACCCTTGATATTAAAGAAGCACTTTGCGCAACCAGTGCACGGCCCAGCTCAAAGTGTACCTCCTGACCCGGCTTTACATTTAAAAACTGGCTGAATACTTTAAAGTAACTTTCAAAATCGCTGATGCCATTGGTATCAGGGTTATAATAATCAACACCCAGGCCACCACCTGTATTTAAAACTTTTATTTCAAAACCATGGTCATTAAACCAATCCTGCATTTCATTAATACGGGTACAAAGGTTTTTGTAAACCTCCATATCTGTAATTTGCGAACCGATATGAAAATGGATGCCTAAAAATTTAAGGTTCGGGCATTCTTTTAAAGCCTTAATTACATCAGGCAACTGCCAGGTGTTAATGCCGAATTTATTTTCATCCAGGCCGGTAGTTATAAAATGGTGTGTATGTGCGTCAACATTGGGATTAATGCGGATAGCAACACTGGCTGTTTTATATTTGGCTTTCGCCAGATCATTGATAATATATAATTCCTGTACCGATTCAACATTAAAGCAAAAAATGTCGGCATCTAAAGCCAGGTTTATTTCCCTGTCAGATTTTCCTACACCGGCAAATACCACTTTATCTTTTCCAAAACCATGTTCAATAGCAGCTTTAACCTCATTACCACTTACACAATCGGCGCCAAAGCCGTAAGACTGAATAATATCCAACACCTTTGGATTAAAATTAGCCTTCATGGCATAATGCACGTGAAAACCATATTTGGATGCCGCGGTGCGGCAAGCCTCTAAAGTTTTACGCAAAGCATCAAGGTCATAATAATAAAAAGGCGTGTCTAATTGCTGAAAACGGTTTATGGTGTTTGTGTTGAACATTTGTCTAATTTATTTTTTATTTAGTGTCCTGAGAGCCCCCTCTAAATCTCCCCCGGTAGGGGAGACTTTTGACTTCGCCCGCGTTCATTTTTTAAGTCCTCCCTACCGGTGAGGATTTAGGTGGGGCTTCTTTTTAATTTTTCTATTTATTAATTCTGAAATCTAAAACAGTCTATTATGTAAGCTTCTTAAAATTTCTGTTTTATCAGTTGTTTGAACCAGTAAGGACATATTATGATCGCTGCCTCCATAGGAAATCATCCTGATCGGAATATGCTTTACTGCTTCGAGCACCCGGGCTGCGTATCCGTGTTTTTCGGCACCAAAATCACCTACCACACAAATAATGGTTTGATTTTGATCAATCTCTACCGAACCCAGGCGATTTAGTTCTTCGACTATTTCCTTCAGGTAAGTAGTATCATCAATAGTTAAAGACACGGCCACTTCTGAAGTAGTGATCATATCGATAGATGTTTTGTATCGTTCAAAAACCTCAAACACCCGGCGCAAAAAGCCATGAGCCAGCAGCATCCTGCTTGATTGTATTTTGATAGCTGTAATACCATCTTTAGCCGCGATAGATTTTATCTGGTCTTTCTCACTTGTATTAGTAATCAATGTACCCTTAGCTTTTGGATCCATCGTATTCAGCAAACGAACAGGAATCTTATATTTCCGGGCAGGGAACACACTTTGGGGATGCAGTATCTTGGCCCCAAAATAAGCCAGCTCGGCAGCTTCATCAAATGAAAGACGGGCAATTGGCTGTGTACCTTTCACAATCCTCGGATCGTTATTGTGCATTCCGTCAATATCGGTCCAGATCTGTACTTCTTCACTGCGGATACCGGCCCCAATCAACGAAGCAGTATAGTCACTACCTCCCCGGCGCAGGTTGTCAATTTCACCAAAGCTATTGCGGCAAATGTATCCCTGGGTAATAAATAAGTTATTGTGCGGATCTTTATCAAGCAGTGGTGTAATGTGATTGGTAATATAATCTACTATCGGCTCATTATCCTCATCAATCTTCATAAAATCAAGCGCGGCTAATAAAACCGAGGGTATACCTATTTCTTTAAGATAAACATGGTATAAAGTGGTAGATAAGAGCTCGCCCTGTGCTAAAATCACCTTTTCCTCAATTGAAGTAAAAAGATCATTGGCAAAGCCACTTAATAAGTTGAAGTGATAGTCGATAACTTCTTTACCCTGTTCCAAATATGCTGGTTTGGCAAAAAGTTCCTTTATAAAAAGTTGGTACTTGTCTTTTAAAGCTGCTATTAAAACAGCCGCCTTTTTTTTATCGCCCGATAGATAAGCCTGCCCTATCTCTACCAAACTATTTGTTGTACCTGATACTGCTGATAATACCACAATCTGCCTTTCAGCAGCGTCAATAATATCCAGCAGTTTCTTCATCCGCTCAGGGCTGCCCACCGATGTACCACCAAATTTTAAAACTTTCATCCCCTTATTTTTTAACATCAAAAACCGGCACACTTAACGCCATTTTTGAGGGGCTAAAAATAGGATTTTAAACGGCTTATAGCCAATATATGAGCAAATAAAATTGGGTAAAGTAAATATAAGCAGCCGTTTATCAGGCGCAGTTTAAAATACTAACCGCCCCAAATGCCGAATAACCTTTAAGTATTAAAACTTTCTCTTTGTTATCAGCCATAAGGGTATCAGTTCTTTTATCAGTTACTTCGGCAAAAATTGCGGCATGATGCGTAATAATAAACCAATCTGCAGGCACTTTAATAATTGTTTCGCCAAAAGTTTGTGAAATATCAATCGTTACCGATCCATGTATATCTGCCTGGCTAAAATCAAGCTCTGTGCGGCCAAAAACGTTGGTAACAAACCCACCCCTAAAGTTTTTTGAATAGATAAATTTCTTCATTTCCCCGAAAACCATAGTTGAGCTAACATAATCATCAGGATTGACAGTTTGTTGGAAAGCGTTATTCATAAACCGGGTTTTTAATTTTTATATAAAATTAGTAATCGCTAGTGTTAATGAATAACAGAATATGGCGACCTATCAAAATACGTCGGTAAACAGCTGTATTTTGACGGTAAACTATTTGGAATAACCACAAACACCGAACTTTCATAAGGAAATTTTACATTAAAAAAGAAGGAGAAGGACAAACCATTTCCCCAATTTTAATAGCTTTGAAGATGAATAAACAAATAATGCGTTACCTGTTTTTTCGAGCTTCCACTACCGGGTTTGGGGTACAACAAACGCAGATGATCAGATGAAAAACTCAGTTAATGAATTATCATCCGGCAAACCACTGTCCTTTGGTTTTGTGGTGGGTGTTACCAGCCTTGGCTTTGTAGTATCGCAGCTGGATGTATCTATCGTTAATATCGCCTTACCGCAAATCTCCAAATCATTTTCTACCGGCATCAGCTCCTTGCAATGGATAGTGGATGCCTACACCATTGCATTTGCAGCTCTGATGCTTTCTGCCGGTGGAATGAGCGACTTGCTGGGATCAAAACGCATCTTCCAAATTGGCTTAATTATATTCGGTATTGCATCCATGTGCTGCGGCATATCATGGAACCCGATCAGTTTAATATTATTCAGAGTTTTGCAGGGAATTGGTTCAGCTGTTATGATCCCCAGCTCTTTATCCATCCTGAATCAGAACTACGCCCATAATAACGGATTACGGGCACGTGCGGTGGGCTTCTGGACCGCCGCCGGAGGGGTTTCTATAGCTGCCGGACCAATTTTGGGTGGCCTGCTCATACACTTGAGTACCTGGCGGATGATCTTTTTTGTAAACGTGCCGCTTTGCCTGTTAGGCATAATATTAAGTACCAAATTAAAAGGGAGCAAACGTCAGCTCGGCCGTGGCTTTGATATTCCCGGGCAATTGATATGGATGCTGGCGCTTGTAGCCCTTATCGGTGCTATTATTGAGTGGCACGACTATGGCATAAAACATCCCTTAATATATGGCAGTTTGATATTCAGCGTAATCATGCTGCTATGGTTTATCCATGTTGAAAAAAAGGCAAAGTCTCCTATTTTGCCCTTGAGTCTTTTCAAGTCGTCAAACTTCAATGTGCTGGTTTTAATGGGTACCATTTTGAACAATACCTATTATGGTACGGTGTTTATATTGAGCTTATACCTGCAAAATGTGCTGCATTACTCGGTTATAAATGCCGGGCTTGCCTTTTTACCACTCACCGCAGGCTTTATTATATCAAACTTATTAAGCGGCAAACTGATCGGCAAATACGGAATCCGTTTTCCAATTCTCACAGGTTTAACTATTGTGACTATTGGTTTTACAGGTTTATTCATAGCCGGGGCCAATACGCCTTACTGGCTATTATTTATTCCGTTTCTAGCTATCCCAATGGGTATTGGGCTTGCCGTACCAGCCATGACCACAGGTGTACTATCAAGCGTAGATAAAACGCTTTCGGGTACGGCATCGGCAGTATTAAATACCAGCAGACAAGCTTCGGGCGCCATGGGCGTTGCCATTTTTGGAGCGATGGCCAATGGCGGTGCAACAGCAATTATACATGCTATAACCATGAGCGCTATTATCTCCCCATTAGCTATCATATGCTGCGGCATATTGATCTTTAAATATTTAAAGGCAAATTAAATTCAAATATTAACTTTATAACTTCAACATAAAAATAATATGGAAGTGCACCATCACCCAGAATTGCCACACGGCAAAAAGAAACATTTCAAAGAATATGTATTAGAGTTTTTAATGATATTTCTGGCAGTCACCATGGGTTTTATTGCCGAAAATATCCGCGAACATATATCTGACCATTCAAAAGAAAAAGAATATATAACCGGTATGATTAAAGACCTTGCCATTGATACCACAAATTTAAAGACCATTATTAATTACAATAAGAAACAGAAGAGAGGAATTGACAGTCTTCGTACTATTCCTAAAGAAAAATTGACAGATATAAAAGTTCAGGATTCATTGTATCTGTATACGCACAAGTATCTATTTGAATTTCATCCTTTTAAAAACGACGATGCAACGTTGATCCAACTACGTAACGCCGGTGGTTACAGGTTAATACGCAATCAAAATGTACTCGATAGTATTGCCGGCTACGAATCACGAATTAACATCTCTGGTATTCAATTGAATTATTTATATGCATCGCTAACCAAATCAATCGATGCAGCAAGTGCTGTTTTTGATTTAAATGAGTATAGCAAATTCAAATCAAATCCGCTAACAACTCCTGTATTGATAACTACCGATAAGGAAAAGATTAATGCTTTTTATAATCAAAGCTGGTTGATGTCAATAGCAGTAAAAAACTATGGTGAAATGCTTGAAGATCAGCTTGAATATACATCACATCTCATTAAGAATATTAAAGCTCAATATGATATTGAATAAACCCGTTTAATTTTTTTTGCTGATGGATCATCATCAGTTTAAAAAATTAAAAACAATTTTCCGGGTGATAGTTTGTTAATTATTTGCACTTGTTATTAAAAAGCGGATTTTATGGCACAGCAAAACAATTTTGGCAGCACACCCGCACAAAGGGAACAGCTTTTTATAAGCATGTATAAAAAAGCTTTCCCTAAAGTGGCAAAATATGTAAGTAAAATGGGAGGCTCCTTTGATGAAGCAAAAGACATTTTTCAGGATGCATTAGTCATTTACTACGAAAAACTAGCTATTGGCACCATTACCATTCAAAGTAATGAGCAGGCTTATCTGTTGGGTATAGCCAAACATCTTTGGGTAAGAAAATTCAATGAAAATATTTTGCATACAGATTTAGATGCTGGCTTCGATGCCGTTGAAATTATCGACCATCAACCATCTTCTGCAAAACTGATGTATTACCTGGAAACGGCCGGTCACCGATGCATGGAAATACTGAAAGCCTTTTATTATGATAATCTGCCAGTGAATATCATTGCAGAACTGTTTGGCTACTCGGGCATCCGCTCTGCAACGGTGCAGAAATACAAATGCATGGAAAAAGTAAGAGAAACCATTAAAGAAAAATCATTGGCTTATGAGGACTTCATTGAATGAGATCAAACTGATCGATGAGCATCTTTTTGGCACATCAAATACTGGCGATGCACTATTGTTTGATGCCATGCTAATATTGGACAATACTTTATCTGAAAAGGTAGAATGGCAAAAAAACACCCATACCTTGATTCAACAATATGGCCGTAAAAAGCTGAAGGCCGAGATTGATGAAGTGCACCAAAAGTTATTTAATGAGCCACCGCACCGGCATTTCGCACAAAAAATACGCAACCTGTTTCTGAACAGATAAACCCTTAAACATTATGAATATTAATGCAAATGAATTTCGCAGCTATGCTGTGAACCACCTCCGTATGCCCGGAACTTTTGTTGACCAGTTTGTTTCTCAAACAAATAACAACATCAGCATGGGGATTACCCCGTATATTATGGAAGAGCGCCAGATGAACATTTCGCAAATGGATGTTTTTTCAAGGTTGATGATGGACCGTATCATTTTCCTCGGTACGGCTATTGACGATCACGTGGCTAATATTATCCAGGCGCAATTGCTATTCCTGCAATCCACCGATCCTAAAAAGGATATCCAAATCTATATCAACTCACCGGGCGGCTCGGTTTATGCAGGTTTTGGTATTTACGATACCATGCAACTGATCTCGCCTGATGTGGCGACCATTTGCACCGGCATGGCAGCTTCCTTTGCTTCTATTATCCTATGTGCCGGAGCGCCAGGCAAACGGGCCGCCTTGAATCATTCAAGAGTGATGCTACATCAGCCGTTGGGCGGCGTTCAGGGACAAGCTTCAGACATTGAAATTACCGCCAGGGAGATCCTCAAAATAAAAAAAGAGCTTTACGAAATTTACGTAAAACACTGCCACCAGGAATACCAACGGGTACATGACGTATGCGACCGCGACTTTTGGATGATTGCACATGAGGCCAAAGACTTCGGTATTGTGGATGAGATATTAGGTAAATAGTTGATGGTTCATGGTTGATGGTTCATGGCAGAAGTTTTACTTGTTAACTACGACCTTAAGCATTTATAACAGTCAACCCCATGAACTATGAACCATCAACTATGAACTACATTTTCCATACCTTATTTTCTACCTTAATCCTTACTGTAAGCATAGCAGCATTAAGAACAGTAAAAAGGATAGCCGTATAATACAAATGAAAAACCAGGGGGATAATAGCGATTTCGCAAACCACCTCCATATAATTGGGGTGTTTTAAAAACTTGTATGGACCCTTTTTTACTGGATACACACCTGGTATCCGGTAAATTTTGGTATTCCAATATTTACCCAGTGAGGATAAGGCCCAGAATTTAAACGACAATACCAACAGAAACAGCACCAAAAACACCCAGCTAATAGGTGGCTGCTGCCGTAAAATGTATTCAACTATAATAGAGATAATAAACAAAGTGTGCAGTGTTATCATAAACGGATAATGCTCTTGCCCGTATTGAACAGCGCCTTGTGAAAGCAGCCATTTTTCGTTCCGGCGTGCAATGAATAATTCTGAAAGGCGCTGCAGGATAAAGAATATAATAAAGATGATGAAGTACATGCTTTTAGTTAGATTTCGTCTTTTAACCTTTAATTTCTAATAAAACCATTTCGCTCGAAAATCCGGGCCCCATTGCCAGCATCAGTCCATATCCGGGTTCGAAGCCTTCGGTCATAAATTTTTCTAAGACGTACAGTACAGTTGCGCTTGACATATTGCCGTAACCATTCATTACCTCGCGGGTGTTTTTCATAAAGTCGCCATCAACGGCCAGTGCGCTGCTATAGGCGTCCAGTACTTTTTTACCTCCGGGATGGAAAATGAAGTTTTTGATGTCGTTAAGCTGAAGATTATGTTTTTGCAGAAACACATCAATATCATTACCGATATGTTCATTGATAAATGTGGGGATATCTTTTGAAAAAAGCACCTTAAAACCGGTATCCTGAAAATCCCAGCCCATAACATCCAGTGAATCATAATACAGCTTACTGCTTGAGGCAACATAACCCACTCCCGTATTATTTTGATGATTGTCGCCCTTTACTATAGTAGCCGCAATACCATCTGAAAATAAACTCGATCCTATAAAATTACTTTTGCTGTAATCACTTTTTATCAGGGTTAATGAGCAAAGCTCAACAGCTACCAGCAATACTACTGCATCCGGATTAGCTTTAGCCACCGTATTGGCTTTGGCCATACCTGATACTCCTCCCCCACAACCCAGGCCCCATATTGGTATCCGGTTAATGTGCGGATTTAGTCGCATTTTATTTATGATCAGCGCATCCATACTGGGTGTAGCCAGGCCGGTGGTTGATACAAACAAAATATCGGTTATATCTTCTTTGTTAACGCCTGCTTTTTTCACACAAGCCTCAATAGCCTCAACAGAATATTGCAGCGTATTGGCGATGTATTCGTTATTCCGTTCTTCAAAAGTATTGGGTTGGGTATAGTAACTAAGTGGTTTGCAAAAGTTACGGGTAATGATCTCTGTATTATCGAAAGCAAAAATTAAACGTTTAGCCTCGGGAAAATTCACCGAAAACATATCCTGGGCTTGTTTCTTTACTTCTTGCTGACTAGTTTTATGAGGGAGGTCTATTTTTGATACTGCTGCTATAAATGGCATATGTGTTTATTTGTAGTACTTACGTAGCCATTCATGCGCCAGTTGCCTACTATCAAAAAATAATGAGCCGGACACCAAAGTGGATCTGTTAAATATAACATAAAGAATTTAAACTTGTTTTTAATTAACCTTTAGCTGTGCCAGGTTCACGTGGCGCAGCTAAAAAACTATACAAACAAAAGTGGGCAATGCTTTACCATTACCCACCGTAACAAAATAAAGGAAAAGTATCTTCTAATCTTTAATCATTATCTCATCAGGCCTGCAAACTTACCCTCATAATTATTTAATTGAGCCAGCAATTGTTTGCTTAGGTCCGGCTGCTGGTTATTTTTGGCAGTATCGGCCATACTGTTTAATAGCTGCATGCCCAGTTGTACTGTGCGGGTATCAACAGCCTCTTTATTGCTCTGTAGTTGGTTATAATTATAATCCAGTTGATCGGTTATAAAATTATCAACGCTTTTAAAATACTTAGTGCCCAACTCTTTGTCATTTAGCTTATAGGCCGATTGTGCCAAAAAGAATTTCTGAGCAGCGGTATCAATATCCGGATTAATATCAGGCATTTGCTCATCAAACTTATGGATAGCTTTCAAAGCCAAATCACGGTGACCTTCCTGCATCAGGCCCTGTGTAAGATCACTAAAGGTGATTTCCATGTTCAGGTAAAACTGTGTGGTTGCTATATTATCTAAAAAACGGGCAGTTTTATAATTACCGAACTTAAACTTGTTCACTACGTTATTATACATAACCAATGCATTGGTTTTGGTTATCCGGTTATTATCGGCAGCGGTATCCTGTTTAAATGGTATCAGGTGATAAACAAAACCTTCTTTATACAAATACGGCTGCAATCCCATCATGCTTGAAGGGCTCATACTCGAAGTAAAGCAAATCGGCCTCTTCCAATCGTTATGCGCTACAATATCCAGCATAGCCAAATTATCCTTGGTTACATAGTTTGATGGATATTTCCATTCCATAGTATCAGCAAGCCTGTTTTTCTGATCGGGGGTAATTACCCCGTTTTTCAGCACATCACTTGCGTTAACGGTTAATTTTAAGTTTTTAGTCGGCAAAAAGTTCAGCTTATCGCCATTCTGATACTCCACCTTGGTACGTGCATCATCCGAAGTCAGGAAATCAAACACATCCTTTACCTCTACTGATCCGGGGATTTTCTCATCATTAAAATACAACACATCACGTACACCTTCTTTATATTTATCATAAGGCATGGTAATTGGCAATGGTGCCGAAGCATTCATTTTCCCCTGCATCTGATGAATATACCAGTCACCGCTAAACAAACTCAAACAAACTATACGCACATCTGGTCTTACCCCTTCCACTTCCTGGTCATACCATAACGAGTAGGTATCATTATCGCCATAGGTAAATAAAATGGCATTTTCAGGGCAGGATATGAGGTAATTGTAAGCCATATCATGAGGTATAAGCTTCGTCGACCTGTCGTGTCCCCGCCATTCTTTGCAGGCCAGCAAAACCGGAACGGCTATCATACATAAGGCGAACGAGCCGATAGCAGCAACGCGGGCATTCAGTTTTATACGGGCAAGCTCTGCAAGCGCCAATACACCAAGGCCCATCCAAATGGCAAAAGCATAAAAGGAGCCCACATAAGAGTAATCGCGCTCCCGCGGCTGAACAGCGTTTTGGTTAACATATAAAACAATGGCTATCCCGGTAAAAAAGAAAAGCAAGGCAATAATCAGTGCATCTTTTTTTCTGCGTTTAAAATGATAAAAAGCACCAAGCAAACCCAGAGCAAATGGCAAGGTATACAATGGCGCATAATTGGTTCCGTTCACTACCGATTTAGGCAGATGTTTACCACCATCAAAAATACCACTCGTCCAGTTGCCATTAATATCTGTGGTACTTTGCTGACCGTCTATTTCATTATAGCGGCCCACAAAATTCCATAAAAAGTAACGCACATACATTTGGTACATCTGCCAGCTAAACAACCATTTTAGGTTATCCGAAAAGGTGGGTGCCTGCCCATCGGCCATTTGCAACCATCCTTTATAAAACTGAACATTTTGTGCATAGTAAGGGTCTGATTCTGTGCTCCACATCCGTGGCAAAAAAGTATTGTGATCATAAACATAATCAACCTTTTTACCGGCGTTTTCATAACGGGTTTCGCCTTTACGGTAAATAATGCCTCCCTCCTTTTCATCCGTAATTTTAGCATCAAAATACGGCCCGCTTAAAAGTGGCGTTTCCCCATACTGTATACGGTTAAGATATCCATATAACGTAAAAGCATTATCGGGATGTGAGTTATTCAGATCAGTATTAGCGGAGGCCCTAATTGGGATATAAACAAAGGAACTGTAGCCAAAGTAAATAAAGGTAACGCATACCAGCGCCAGGTTTAAAATCGGCTTTTTATGGCGGATACTGTACCATATTCCACCTGCCAGCAACGCCACCAGTAAAAGTAAAAAGGCTATTGCACCGCTACCAAAACCCATACCCAGTGAGTTTACAAAGAAGAAATCAAACCAGGCAGCAAAGTAAACGGTATAACCCCTTATGCCAAACTGTACCAGGCCCAATATTACTATACTGATTAAAAAAGCTACTATACCGCCTTTAAGGCCCGCTTTATTATTTCTGCGGAAATAATAAACCATGGCAACAGCAGGAATAGTAAGTAAATTAAGCAAGTGGATACCTATGGAAAGGCCAATGATATAAGCTATTAAAACAATCCATTTATCGGCACCGGCATCATCGGCCTGTGCTTCCCATTTCAGTATTGCCCAGAAAACAATGGCGGTACACAATGACGATAAGGCAAATACGATGGTCTCCACAGCTGAAAACCAAAATGTATCGGTAAAGGTGAAGGCCAGCGCACCTACCAGCCCTGCACCAATAACCAACATCAGCTGATTTTTATCAGCAAACTCGTTTGCACCTTTTAATACCAGTTTTTTGGCCAGCGCGGTAATTGTCCAATACAGGAACATAATAGTTGCCCCACTGGCAATGGCCGACATCATATTGGTAAAATAAGCCACTTTGGTATGATCGCCTAGTGATAACAGGGAAAATACCTTACCCAACATGGCAAAGAGCGGATAACCTGGCTGATGCGATACCTGCAAGCGATAAGCACAGGAGATGAATTCGCCGCAATCCCAAAAACTTACCGAAGGCTCTAAAGTTAAAATGTATGTTATAGTTGCAATAGCAAAGCAAAACCAGCCTGCTGCATTGTTTATTTTTTTGTAATTCATGGTGTTTTGTAAAGTTTATTCATGTGTGAAGGTTGATTGATATTAATATCTGTACAACCAATTTCCATGTAATTTTTTACATCACATCAGCATTTAACACCTGTTAACAAATTTTAACTAAAAAAGGGAAGAATTTAACAATTGGGGGGAGGGAAGTAGGTTTGTGATTAGAGATAAGTGGTTAGGCGGCGAAGGTATAAGATGGTGGTGTTGGGAGGAAGGTGGTAATGGTGATTAGGGATCAGCTATATTTTAATCCCTAATCACCAGGTTTTAACTAAACCAGTTCTTTTTTTACGAACTCTGCTATTTTCTCGTCAATAATATTAATTGACTGTTGAAGATGACTGATATACATATCAGTTCTTTCATCGTGTGTCTTAATGCGCATTAAATTTTTAAGTGTTTCTGTAAGCTTGTCTTTGGTTCTCATAAACTTATTCAGATCGGCCATAACTATTTATTGTTTTTCTTGATGTTCTTTTACGGGCAACAGTTATCAGGGTTTCCCGGAAAATGTGGATAGTTATTAACTTATCAACATTCTATTAATTTAAGAAACTAAATCCGTTGCCTCACCTTTTACTATCCGCCAACGCGCCCTTTAAACAGGCATTTTTCCAACTACTACATTTATAGACTGTTGAAAGATTATCACCTCCGGATAAACCTCTCAAAACAAAAAATCCGTGCCGATCAACAGACCTGCACGGATTTTTTTTTATTTCTATATGGATTACTCGTTTTCAACAGAGGAGAATACTTCCAGTAAAATATTCCATTTATGGGTTGCATCTATTTCCCAAATACGTACATAATTGTAGTCACTCACAATGTCACCTTTCTTGATACGGGCCTTACCGTAAGTATAAGCCAGATCATTACTTGTTGAACGGCCTGCATCAGTAGTAGTGGCAGTAATGCTTATTGCTTCGTTATCAATAAACTTCATTATTTTATCCTGACCAACAACAGGCTCAAAACCAGGGAAGTAATACCGTCCTTCGCCACTTAAAAATTCTTTATAAGCAGCCAGTGTTGATAGCGTTAGGGAGTGATTAAATAAATTATCAGTAGCCATAATTATTTTTTTACCACCAAACGGATCTTTGCTTAAAGCAACTCTTTGCTTAAGATCTGAGTTTTTAAAATCAATCGGGGCTTCCTGTTCAGCTTCAGGATGTTGTATGCCTAAGTTTATCAATAATTTAAACTTACCATCATTATCTGCACGCCATACAGAAACATAATCACCAAAAACTTTATCAGAATCGTCATTGCCATTCTGATAAATATAAGGCCCGGCGGTAAAACCTAAATCGCCATTAACAGAAATACGTGCAAAATTGGGTTTGGTTGATAGTGTACCTGCCTGTTTATCAATACTGTTATAAAATTCGGTTATATTAACCACATTGGGTTTAAATATAATGCCTCCCGGATCGGCAACGGTCAGAAAGCCGCCTTTTATACCTTTACGTTCTACAAGCTTATTAAAATTCTTTTCAGCATCAACAACTGTGTTTACATCACCAGTTGGGGCTTGAGCCTGAGCTATTTTATTTATACCTGTTAATACAATTGCTAACAAAAGTAATTTTTTCATTATTTTATGAAGATGCATATCAATTTATTAATATTCAGTTATTTAAATGCCTATAAGGCTATTAAATTTTGCTCCAGTTAGTACCTTCCTTGCTATCATTAAGCTGGAAGCCAATTTGTTGTAAGCCATTTCTTATTTTGTCTGAAGTAGCGTAATCGTGATTTATTTTTGCTTCATTCCTTAACGTAACAATCAGGTTTAATATTTTAGGTAAATCCTCATTTCCTGATTGTTCATTTTTTAAACCTAAAACATCAGTAATAAAGGTATTCATCATAAATTTCAACAACTCCAGGTTCTCCGCGTTAATTTTCAGCTTACCATCATAAACCGAATTCACAATGCGAGAAGCTTCAAAAAGTTCGGCTATTAAAACCGGACTATTAAAGTCATCGTTCATTGCAGCGTAGGCGCGGTCAAGCAATGGCTGTATGTCAACACCGTTTTCTGCAGATGGTTTTAAATTATCAATCAAAGCGAACGAATTCATCAGGCGTTTAAAACCTTTTTCGGAAGCTTCCATCGCATCGTTCCCAAAATCCAGTGTGCTGCGGTAATTAGCCTGTAGCATAAAAAAGCGCACTGTCATTGGGCTATAGCCTTTATTCAGAATGGAATGATCACCAGTAAAAAGTTCATGTGGCAAAAAACTATTTCCTAACGATTTCGACATTTTTTGACCATTAACCGTTAACATATTGGTGTGTACCCAGTACGTTGCCGGATTTTTTCCGCATGAAGCTACGTTTTGCGCTATCTCGTTAGTATGATGTGTTGGCACAAGGTCAATACCTCCCCCATGGATATCAAATTGTTCGCCCAGGTATTTATTACTCATGGCCGAACATTCCAAATGCCATCCCGGAAAACCAACACCCCAGGGTGAAGGCCACTTCATTATATGTTCGGGCTTGGCTTTTATCCATAAGGCAAAATCAAGCTTGCCGTGTTTTTCTTCCTGCCCACCCAGTGTGCGCGTATTGTTGAGCAAATCTTCCAGGTTACGGCCATTTAAAATACCATAATCCTGTGTTTTGTTATATTTCTCTACATCAAAATATACAGAGCCATCAACCTCATAAGCATAGCCCTTCGCTAAAATGGCTTTTACCAGTTCAATTTGCTCAATAATATGCCCTGTGGCGGTTGGTTCAATACTTGGCGGCAGGATATTAAATATCTGCATCACATCATGAAAACCTACAGTGTACTTCTGTACAATTTCCATTGGCTCAAGTTGTGCTACCCTTGCCTTTTTTGATATTTTGTCTTCTCCCTCGTCGCCGGCATCACCTTCCAGGTGGCCTGCATCGGTAATATTGCGCACATAACGCACCTTATAACCCAAATGGGTAAGGTATCTGAATATTAAATCAAAAGATATATAAGTACGGCAATTACCCAGGTGAACATCACTGTAAACCGTAGGTCCGCAAACGTACATACCCACATGTGGCGGGTTTAGCGGTTCAAATTTTTCTTTTTTGCGTGTTAAAGTATTGTAAACAAATAAATTTTGTTCCATGTGCGCAAACTTACATTTTTAAGGCGAAAGGTGAAAGCAGAGGTAAACAGTGAAAAGTAAAAGTTTTGGTTTCAGGAAGCTTTTTACCTTTGCTCTTTTGCTTAATCTGGGTAGTCTTTTACTTTCTTTATAAAGCTTTCACCCTACATAATCAATTATTTCTTTAATCCTATTTCTCTTAACCTTTCGTCAAGGTATTCTCCGGCAGTAACATCGGTGTATTGTTTGGGATGATTTTCATCAATACACGATGGTAAACAGGTTAGGTCCATATCTGATTTAGGATGCAAAAAGAATGGCACAGAATAACGTGAATATTTCATCAGTTCGCGCGGGGGATTAACCACCCTGTGAGTTGTTGATTTAAGTTTATTGTTGGTTAAGCGTTGCAGCATATCACCAACGTTAACCACCAGGTCCTCACCATAAGCTTTTACAGGAAACCATTCATTTTCACGGGTTAAAAGCTCCAGTCCGTCGGCGCTGGCCCCAATTAAAAGGGTAATGAGATTTATATCTTCATGTGCACCAGCACGTACAGCATCTTCAGGCAGCAATTCAGGATTTTCTATCGGGAAATAATGCAGCGTGCGTAAAATAGAGTTGCCGTTATGAACCTTATCATCGAAGTAGTTCTCAGGCAGGTTTAAATAAACCGCTATGGCGCGCAGCAAATGCTGACCGGCCCACTCCAGCTTTTTATAAACTTCTAAAGTGGTTGAATTAAATGAAGGCAGTTCATCAACCAGCAAATTATCCGGATATTGATCTTTAACCAGATCGCCGTCAGTTACTGTTTGACCTATCTGCCAAAACTCCTTTAAATCAGGAGCTTTAAATCCTTTGGCAGTCTCTTTTCCTTTGCTGGTATAGCCCCGCTGTCCGGCAAGTTCAGGCTTTTCATATTTTAGTTTAAGTTCATCAGGCAATGCAAAAAGCGCTTTAACATCTTCATAAAGTTTGTCAATTAACTTTTTATCCAAACCATGATTGGTTATCGTTACAAAACCGGTTTCATTAAATGCTTTTCCAATATCATCCGAAAATTGCTTTCGCTGCTCCTCATCTCCATTTACATAAAAATTCAGGTCAAGCCTTGGGATATTAACAGTGCTCATAATTGTTCTTAAGAATTTTTGTAAAACTATTTAATTTAAAAATAGTAGTGTAACAATTGAGTAAAAAAATATAATCGGATGTTAAATGTATTTATTATCAATAATATTAAACCATATTAAATTGAAACAATCCATACATGTAAATGGTTGTTATTTAACATCTAAAAATAAAGAATAATTGTTACAGGCTGTAAACACAGTATATCTCAAATGAAAACGATAAAGAGAATAATAGGATCAGGCTTTTTAGCTCTCCTATTGATATTGGCCCTTTCACCACAAACTAAAGCACAGGGCGATTATATATCCGATCAGGATTTTTATGACAATTTACAACCCTATGGCACCTGGGTAAGTGATCCGCAATATGGAAATGTATGGATCCCGGATGTTGACGGTGATTTCAGGCCATATGCCACACGCGGACACTGGGTGGTAACCGACTATGGAAACACTTGGGTATCTGATTATCCATGGGGTTGGGCCACCTTTCACTACGGCCGCTGGCGCTATGATGATTATTACGGTTGGGAATGGATACCTGGACATGAATGGGCACCGGCATGGGTTAGCTGGAGACATGGAGGTGGATATTATGGCTGGGCACCCTTATTACCAGGCATAACTATAGCCATTTCAATTGGCGGTGGTTACCGGGTACCCGATAATTATTGGGTTTGCGCACCACAGGCTTACATAAACCGCCCCAATATTTATAATTATTATGTACCGCCATCAAGATCGGTAACTATAATTCGCAACACCACTATAATTAATAATACCTACGTACAAAATAATGTTACTTACGTTACCGGCCCGCGTCCGCAGGAAATAAGGCAGTATACCCGCCAAAATGTTACGGTTTATAATATAACCAACTCTAACAGGCCGGGTAATGTTACTATAAACAACAAAACCGTAAATATTTACAGACCAGCGGTTAATAAGGCCCCCAATGCGCGCCCTGCAAGGGTTGTTGATGCTAATGCTTATAAGCAACAACACCCTAATCAGCCAATAGCATATCAAGCAAAAGGCGGTGCACCAACTTTTAACCGTACAAATGCTACAAGGCTGGCCAGTGCAGCAAAAGCGCCCACACCCGATAATAAAATTGTACGTGTAAACCCGGTAAACAACAGGCCAAATAATACCAAACCCAATAATCAGCCTGCACAACCGGCTGCAAGACCCGGACAACCGAATACTGCTGTACGACAACCACAACCAGGCAACCCGGCGCAACAACAAAAAGATGCCCGCGCACAACAACAGCAGCAACGTATGCAGCAGCTAAAAACGCCACAGCCTCAGCAGCAACAAAAAGCGGTACAGCAGCAAGAACAACAGGTGCAGCAAAAGGCTACTCAACAGCGCCAGCAACAGCAAGCTACCCAACAACAGGTTCAGCAAAAAGCGGCGCAACAACAGACTCAACAGCGCCAACAACAGCAAGCTACCCAACAACAGGTTCAGCAAAAAGCGGCGCAACAACAGGCCCAACAACGTCAACAGCAGCAAGCTACCCAACAACAGGTTCAGCAAAAAGCGGCGCAACAACAGACTCAACAGCGCCAACAACAGCAAGCTACCCAACAACAGGTTCAGCAAAAAGCGGCGCAACAACAGACTCAACAGCGCCAACAACAGCAAGCTACCCAACAACAGGTTCAGCAAAAAGCGGCGCAACAACAGGCCCAACAACGCCAACAGCAGCAAGCCGCTCAGCAACAAGCTCAGCAGAGAGCTGCACAACAACAGGCTCAACAACGCCAACAACAGGCCGCACAACAACAAGCTCAGCAGAGAGCTGCACAGCAACAGGCACAACAGCGTCAGCAGCAACAGCAGGCTCAGCAGAAAGCCGCCCAGCAACAGGCTCAACAACGTCAGCAACAGCAAGCTGCGCAACAACGCGCAGCGCAACAAAAACAACAGCAGGAGCGGCAAAAACCTCAGCCACAAAATCAACCCAGATAATAAAGAGGTTTAGGTATATGCCGATAACCAAATTAAATAGCATCCGTATACTGTAATACAGTTTACGGATGCTATTTTTATGCTTTATTAATTTAACATGACAACAAAATTTAATTCAGGATTTTACAGATACTTTATACAGTTTGCATTTGTTGGCACACTGCTTTTCGCAGGCAACAAGTCTGGCGTTGTTCCAACAATGCCGGCAAAAAACGCTTCTCATATTATTTTTATTGAAGATCAATTTGATGAAGCACTTAAGCAAGGCCGCCTGCAAAAAAAATATATTTTTGTTGATGCCTATGCCAGCTGGTGCGGCCCCTGCAAAATGTTAAAGAAAAGAACTTTTACTGATGATAAAGCTGCTGCCTTTTTCAATGCCAATTTTATTAATGTATCTATTGATATGGAAAAAGGACAAGGCCCTGCCCTTGCACAACAATGGCAGTTACAGGCTTACCCAACACTTATTATATTTAACCCACAGGGGAAACCAGTTTTAGGCACAGTTGGCTATGTAAATGCTGACGATTTGATCCGCTTTGGCAAACAGGGCTTAACTAAGCAATAACCAAAAACCGTTTAGGATAAACTTGCGTATTTTAATATAAAAAAAGCTCATAAATGAAAAAAGGCCGAAATACTCTCGCAGTATAATCGGCCCTACATCTACCTATGAAAAACAACCCTTTGAGAAGGGCATTAATATTAACTCAAAAGCAATGCCAAGCCTAGCAAAGGCTAATTAAGCACAATATTTCTTAAATTTAACCACAAGTTAGTCTCATTTGTGGAATTATTTTCCAATTATTGGGCAAAGTTTACACACTGCGATGAAAAATATCGGAAAAAATTTCATCTACCGAAAATATACTTTGCTTTAACTAAAACCACAAGCCAATAATTCCGTAAAACAACATTGTACGAAACCATCATCCTTTAATATTGTTATACTTTTATGGATTACAATGTATATTTATTAGCAACCGATCCAAAAAATCCTTGCAGAGACGTTATTCATTCAAGAGACACCGGCTTAAAAATAAGGGTTTTTTGCCTCGATAAGGAGCCATTTGATCCTGATGGTAATGAGATTCAGCTTTATGGCTATGCAAACGGAAAACTATTTGCCTTCGAAACCATTAACATAGCTCCCGATGATGCACTGGATGTGGTGGGCGCAATACAATGGTATGCCGAGTATGTTGACTACCCAGAGATGGAAATACTCCCAGATGACCCCCGCGGCGATAAAAATATTGCGATATAAGCCTCCCAAAAACACAAATAAATAATACTATTTCACTACAAAGCTTCATAAGCCTTAACACAACCATTATAATTAACTGACTATAAGATAGTTAAAGAAGTGTTAAAAATAAATTAAAAAAAAGTAAAATTCATTTTGAAGATTTGCCAGGAGATTCTATATTTGCAGTCCCAAAACGAAGGGAGTTTAGCTCAGCTGGTTCAGAGCATCTGCCTTACAAGCAGAGGGTCACTGGTTCGAACCCAGTAACTCCCACTTAAAAAGAAAAGCCTTACAGAGATGTAAGGCTTTTCTTTTTAACTCCACTTTGTCCCGCGAAAACATGAAACACAAAGGGACATCCCGATACAACAAAAACAAGCAATCATTGTAAATCAAAAAGTTAACACCACCGTGTGGGCCAAGCTGGGACAAACGGGCCAAAACTTTTCGCAGAAAACGCTACAATTGCAAGTCAGGATAAACTATTGCACGGCCCCGGGCAAAGAACTTTTTTGCCTTTCTTTAAGGGGTGGCTGTTCAAAGTACCCAGTGAGATCTAACGAAAAAATAACACTGGTAATCTTCCACTTTCCATCTCTTTTAATTAACAACAAATATTTGCCGCCCCAATTAGTCATTTTGTTATCGGCCCAAAAACTATAATCCATAGTTACTGATGCAACGGTTCCATCTTCAACAATTTGAATATTATCAAACTTATCTTCGGTTGATTTATAACGGAACAGCGACCTGAAAAAGCCCTTGTAGCTTCCTGAAAAATAGTTACTCCCCGCACCCTTTCTTGCTACTTCCCGGGCTTGGGATCTATCCTTTAGCGCAGCACACCACGTAACAGGGCCGTCATTGAACAAGTCGTAAAATGTGGTTGAATCCTTTTCAATTACGCTTTTTGCGTATTTATTTATCAGGATGCTTATTTCTTTTTTATTGTTTGTTGTTTGCGCGTATAACTGCTTTACGGTTATCAGAAGCGCAATTGGTAATAGTTTTATCGTTTTCATTTTGTGATTAGTGATGATAAGGTATTGACATAAACCAATTTGGGTATGCAGACTATAAATAGCCAGCAATACTCCTTTTACTTCTTTTGGTTATTAATGTATTTATACTCTATGGTTAACCCTTCGTACCCGTAAGCATCTGCTTTCATTTCATTAATAGCGGTATAACTTACAGGGTGGATGATTCCAAGATGAGAGCTTAGTGAGTTATGAATAGCTGCAATGTAGCTTGCTTTATCACTTTTAAGGTTAGTGGAATCCGAAATCTTTATGTCAAGATGGAAACTGTTTGTTTTTAGTTCGGCTAATGATGCGGAATTAACAAACCACAGTTCATCCGGCACAAAGGATACCGTTACCACAGTTACTTCAGGCTTTTTATTTAACACATCTTTGGTAATACTACTGATTTCTTTTGCAAGCTCTTTTGCTAAAGCGGAATTTTCCTTTCCGCTTACTTTTAAATTGATTATTGGCATACTTCAATATTTTGTAATGAATGAAGTACGAAGTTCAGCTTAATGATCTTTTTATTTATTGATGTATGTTAAGAGTTTAATCCGGCTGAGTGACTCAGGCTTGATACCTAAATAAGAAGCAATATGATATTGGGAAACACGCTGCTCTATTCCCGGATAAAGGGTATACAACCTTTCCAATCTTTCTGATGCCGAGTATTTTAAAAAAGACGTTTCCCGTTTACATTTCCTGATAAAGTAAGTATCAGAAATATATTTACTAAGCTTAAGAAAAGCGCTGTCCTGCTCAATTAATCTATTAAGTTTTTCGTGACTGATATAATGGATAGTACTGTCCGTCAATGCCTCTATATTACAATTGGTTGGCATCCGCGTTAAAAAACTGGTATAGGCGCTTACAAAATCATTGTCGAAATAAAAATCATTATTAAACTCTTCATCATTATTCCTAACGTATGATCTTAAGGTTCCCGATGATAAAAATCCAATAAAATCACAAACAGAACCTTCGTTAATCAAATGCTCCTTTTTTTCTACCTTTTTGGCTTTTAGCTGAGCATAAAACATTTCAAAATGATGTACATTCAATCCTAACTTTTTGGTGAATAAAGCAATCAATGGTTCCATTGTTACGGCTAATTGATGAATTAATACAAATGTAGGTTTATTTCACTATCGCCGCTTAATGAGTGTTTAGCTTAACATTCAGATTACCAACCCTTTTTTATTTATGTTTATTCATCCACAAATTTCAATCAACATAAATAAAATTCTTTTTTGAAGATTTGCCCGGAGATTCTATATTTGCAATCCCAAAACGAAGGGAGCTTAGCTCAGCTGGTTCAGAGCATCTGCCTTACAAGCAGAGGGTCACTGGTTCGAACCCAGTAGCTCCCACATTAAAAAGCCTTCAGATTAATTTCTGAGGGCTTTTTCTTTTTAATAATATTTGACACCCCGCCCATCCAGGCGTGCCGCCTGGATGCATAACAATTTAAGCGTTCCGCTCAAACTAATTTTTAAAAGACCTTCCTAATTCACTCTGCCATGTTTCACCTGACCACAACCCGGTCCAGGTATTTAAGCGGAACGCTTAAATAGTATATGGCCAGGCGAAACGTGGCTGTTGCACAACGAAGCGTTTAGGAATTACAATTCCAGTCTGACGATTTATGTTAACCTTAGATTCATTAAAGTGAGAAAACAAATCGTGGCGATAACAGACTTAATAACGCATCCCAAAAGCATTTTCCGCCGTATTTTATTAGTTTCTTGAGATTATATGCGATCCCAGCCATTATCATACATTTATTGGCCAGTTTTATCCCAATGGTGTTGACTTTCCGCATGCCCAGGTATTCAATAAGGTTTCCAATGATGGGTTCCACGGTGCTTTTTCTTATAATCATCATCTGTTTGCCATATGCTTCATTCATCC
>NZ_VLLI01000019.1 GCF_007830615.1 Mucilaginibacter frigoritolerans | reverse complement strand
ACATGCACATCATGTCCCTGGTCAACCAGACGGATAAAGGTGCCGCCCATGGAGATCACATCATCATCCGGGTGTGGTGAAAAGATGATAGCACGTTTTTGTGCCGGTTGTGCCCTTTCCGGTCTTTGGGTATCATCTGCATTGGGCTTGCCTCCCGGCCAGCCGGTAATGGTATGTTGCAGCTGGTTAAAGATGTCAATATTGATATTGTATACCGGACCCTGTTCTACGGCCAGCTGGGCCATGCCATGGTTGTTATAATCTTCTTCGGTAAGTTTCAGTATCGGTTTGTTTACTGTTTCGGCTAACCACAATACCGCTTTCTTTTTCAGGGTATTTTCCCAGATACAATCTTTTACCAGCCATGGGGTATCAAATCTGGTCAGGTAGCTGGCTGCGGCTTCATCCAGTACAAATTCTACATGGTCAGATAATTGCAGATAGGTAGCCGGTACTTCACCAGAGATCTCTCCTTCTACTGCTTTTTTAATAATCGGTGCTTTCTTTAAGCTCCAGGCCATCAGGATGATTTCCCTTGCTTTGAAAATAGTGCCGATACCCATGGTGATGGCTTTGGTAGGTACGTTTTGTTTACCACCAAAATCACGGGAGGCATCATTCCTGGTTAAATCATCCAGGGTTACCAGGCGGGTTCCTGAATTGGGTGCCGAGCCCGGTTCGTTAAACCCGATGTGGCCCGTACGGCCAATTCCCAGGATCTGTAGGTCAAGTCCCCCCAGTTTGGTGATCTTTTGCTCATAATCTAAACAAAAAGCGGCCACCTCTTCGGTGGTTGTCAGGGTTCCATCGGGGATATGTACATTGGCTTTATCGATATCTACATGGCTGAACAGGTTCTCGTTCATGAAGGTTACATAGCTTTGGGCTGCTGTAGGCTGCATCGGATAGTACTCATCCAGGTTAAAGGTGATCACGTTTTTAAAGCTCAGGCCCTCTTCCTTATGTTTGCGTACCAGTTCGGCATAAACCGCTATCGGCGTTACCCCGGTGGCCAGCCCTAATATTGTTTTTTCACCTTTGCTTTCCTTGCTTTTTATCAGTTTGGCTATCCGCTCCGCTACCGCTACCGATGCCTGTTGCTGATTGGGATATACCGTTACAGGTAATTTCTCATACCTTGTCTCTTCCAGTAAATTTAATCGCGCCATGTTTTAGGTTTTATTGAAGTTTAAGTCATTAATAATTAAGACTTATTACCAAACTTCAGACTTAATAATTGTTGGTGTAAGCAAATATATCAGATATGTTAGATAGTGTGACTATTAATTTAACTTTTGTACTTCCATTGGCAAATGGTTAATTTGAGCAACTATTAGCTATGAATCAAAATCTGCAAAAACTCTTCAGCGTCGCCCAAAAAAATGAAAAACTGGGTATTGGCTTAATGTCGGGCACTTCGCTGGATGGATTGGATATTGCCTTGTGCAGGTTTACAGGCAACGGACTAAAAACACAATTTAGCCTGGTTAAATTTATCACCATACCCTATCGGGAAGATTTTAAAAAAGATGTACAATCCATATTTGCCCGAAGGGATGCTGACTTAGAAAAAGTTTGTTTGCTAAATGCCTTAATTGGCAGTTTTCATGGCGAACTGGTTTTACAAGCATTAAAAGAATGGGACATTCAGCCAGCGGAAGTTGATTTTATAGCAAGCCACGGACAAACTATTTACCATGCGCCTAAGAGATTACATCAAAAGCCTGGCTACCCCAATGCTACCTTACAAATAGGAGATGGTGATCATCTGGCCATAAAAACTGGGATCTTAACCATCAGCGATTTCAGGCAAAAACATATTGCCGCAGGAGGAGAGGGCGCGCCTTTAGCTTTATATGGCGATGTTTTATTAGGCAGTAAAGTAGGTGAAAATAGAATCTTGCTGAATATTGGTGGCATTGCCAACCTTACCTTTTTGTCTGCCGATGGCGATGCGGATAAAATTTTGTGTACAGACATAGGCCCGGGCAATACCATGATTGATGCAGCCTGCCGCAGGTATTTTAATTTGCCTTATGATGAGGACTCAAAAATTGCTTTCTCTGGTAAGGTAAATGATGCCTTATTAAATACGTTACTTGCCGGTCTTTTTTTTAAGGAGCAAGCTCCGAAAACCACTGGTCCCGAATTGTTCAATTTAAGTTATTTGGATGAAGCTCAAAGGCAATCAGGCACTGAAGGTTTAAGTGCCGAAGATATTATTTGCACACTAAGTGCATTCACTGCTAAATCAATAAGCGATTTTATTTTACAGCATTTTAAGGCTGATGATATCAGGATATTCACCAGCGGTGGCGGGGCCAGGAATATTTATATTATAAACTATTTGAAAAAAGCCTTGCCCAATGCCGACATAAAAGATACCGGTGCATTGGGCATTGATCCGGATGCTAAAGAAGCTATCCTTTTTGCTCTATTGGGAAATGAGTCCCTGTGCGGCGAACCTTTAAAAATAGGAACTAACCCGGAAGTATTGATGGGTAAATTCAGCTTTGCTGTTTAAAATAAAAACTCACCATCATTTGGCACAAAGCATTGTGTGGTTAGTCCGTTAGTTTGTAAAGCTGCTTTTATTTGCTGCCTGCTTTCCGTGCCATGGCTTACTGCTTCCAGGTGTACTACGTAGATTTTGGCAAGCAGAGCATATTGGCACACTTTAATAACATCTTCAATATTCATCACTATCGGATCGCCGGTGGCAAAACGGGCCGCACCACCGTTAACCACAATTCTGCTGGGATTAAACTGGTCAATAGCTCGTTTTACTTCATCGCACCAAATGGTATCACCTGCAATATAAACAGCATCGTTCTGGTGTTTAATGTAATAACCGGATACTATGCCCATCCGTTCGCCAACTTCACCTGTGCCATGCCTGCCGCCGGTTCGATTGATACTGATCTCATTCCAGGTGATTTGATCGTTTACAGGTATTACATTGATAAAGCCTTGCCCGAGTATTGTTTCGGTGTTGGCAGGTTGGCAAAACAGGGGGATGTTTTTTGGCAATAGCTCCTGCGCTTTTTTATCCCAATGGTCGAAATGAATATGGGTTAACAGAACGGCGTCAATTTTGGTAATCAGCTTTAATAGCTCGTCATCATTAACAGGCAAATCAACTAATGGAGCCCTCGGTGTACCAGGTGCCGCAGGCAGCGGATCAAAAGTATCTTTAGCGGCAAACATCGGATCGATTAAAATATTTTTTCCATTTACAGAAAGTATTTGGGTGGCATTGCGCAGCAGTTGAAGTTTCATTTTTTTACTATTATTTATTAGCCAAAAGTGATACTATCTTTGTTTAAATTAAAGAAGTTTACCTTTTGGTAACCTGTTCACAATCCAGTAACCATGCAATATCAACAGTTTAAACATTGCGGACTTAATGTGGCGCTCAATATGCTCTCGGGCAAGTGGAAGCCTATTATCCTATATCATTTGTTTCATCAGCAGGAAATGCGGTTTACTGAGCTTTGGCGCATCATCCCTAAAGTAGCTAAAAAGGTATTGCTTGAGCATTTGAAACAAATGGAGGCCCATGAACTCATTATCCGTGAAGAGAAACACACTTTTCCTCCGGAGGTTTATTACCGGCTATCTGAAAGGGGCAAGGCGCTTGGCCCGGCACTATCGGCACTTGAACTTTGGGCCAATGAATATGCTGCTGATGAGGTAACGGAATTGAAACAGCGCAAAAAAGTTACTGCGTAAATTACTTCCATTAATTCACCAGTCTGCCGCTTAAGTCTACTGTACGGGCAAAGGGATTTAAATAACTGTTGGCTAAAACGGCAAATTCTCGGCGTGTAATTGGGCCGTTTAAGTTAAAATCAGTATTAAACTTATACTGGGTTTTCCATGCTTTTTGTATGGTTTTGTTTAATAATTCAGGGTCGGTGAGTGTATAATCACTAATAAGTGATAGGGTATTACCGATGGTGAATATTTTACCTGGTTTTTCTTTGCTAAACCATAAAAAAGCACGTGTGTATATCTCGGTTAATACAGGTTGAATCTGGGCGGTATTAACCAATGAATCAGGCATAAAAATAAATTCAGCGTGGTTTAGCTTACCTTTTAATAAGCCTGTAGCGCTTACCTGTTGCACAGCTCTCCAATTGGCATCTTTTGGATCAATATCTGTAAAGGGTAAAATATATCCTTTAAAATCAAGTAATTCACCCTGTATAATGCGCACCCTAAGATGTTGCGTGGTAGTTTTAAAAAAGGCGCAATACGCGGCTATCGTTCCAACACCCTGGCCCAGTTCTAGCTGTATAGGTAAATATTGAATATTATTACCTGTTGGCAGTGCTTTTGCCGTAACCAATAAATTGCTAAAATCTTTTAGCAAAACGGCATTTATCGGGATACTCCAGAATGGATATGAGGGATAGCTATCCGTGTTATAGTCCTTATTAAAAACCGTATTGCCGGTTGCTATGGTCGTACGATAAGCGTTGAACGAACTGCTTTTAAATGCAGCCTCAAACTTGGCACCTGCTTTTGTGGCTACGGTTCCGCTATCGGTAGCATCAATAATTACCCTTGCTTTTATGGTGATGGTTTTGTCGTTTTGTTTGATAGAAACGGCCCAGCGGTCATCATCTTTTTTTATGCTGATGAAGGTGGACTGCTCATACAGGCTTAAATTTTTCAGTGTGTCGGTTAGCCTTTTTAAGACGACCTCTGCTGTATCGGTCTCAAAATTTAATGCTGCATATTGGGAGGTATCATAACCTGGCTTTTTACGGTAAACTTCCTGAATTTTTTTCCTGAATTCGCCCCATGCACCCGATGGTATGTTGACGTTATTATTTATGGTATACGTTTCTGCTGCATTGCTGTTGGCTATAATCTTAATGGCCCCAAAAGCCCATATGGTTTTAACCTTACTACGGGCGCATTGTACCGATGCAGCAGCGGCGCTTGCACCATTGCCAATTACCAATACATCGGTTTTAACGGTTTGCGCATATAAAACAGTGCAGTTGGAAACGAGTAAAAGTACAAGAAGCTTTTTTATCATTAAGGTGTATATAACGGGTACAAAACGCTAAAATAACCTAAAACCTTGTTGCGCATAAAAATAATCCCTAATTTAATTTTTTTTATAACTATGACAGACGAGCAGATGCAATATCCTATCGGGAAGTTTAAAGCCCCGGTTTCGTACACTACTGAAGATATCCGTAAATGGACTACTACTATCCGCGAATTACCAGGCCGATTGCGCCAGGCCATCATCACCTTAAATGAAAAACAATTAGATACCCCTTACCGTATCGGTGGATGGACATTGCGCCAGGTGGTTCACCATGTTGCAGACAGCCACATGAATAGTTTAACCCGTTTTAAGCTGGCGCTTACTGAAGAAAATCCAACTATAAAGCCCTACGAAGAAGCCGATTGGGCATTATTGCCGGATTATAAATTACCTGTTGAACCTTCCCTGAAAATGCTGGAAGGTATCCACCTGCGTTGGGTAGCTTTGCTGGAGGCTTTAACAGAAGAACAGTGGAACCGTGCCTTTGTGCATCCTGAATCAGGTGAAACGATACAACTGAAAAAGGCACTGGCGTTATACCATTGGCACAGCAAGCATCATTTGGCGCATGTAACGGAGGCGATAAAGAAATTTTAATAAATACAGCTTTAGATCACTCTTTGTGAATTGCCATGGAGAGTGATTTAATAAGACGAAAGAAAATTACCAGGTTATTCTCCTTTAAATTTCAGTCCAATCCCCGCCCTTGCACTATCCAGCATAGCGATCATTTGTCGGGACATTTCATGACTGATGATTGGACTTTCGGTTTTGCTACTGTTAATCAGCTCACAAAAATGACGGGTTTCGTAGTTCAGTCCACCAGATGTAAATGGTTCATCCAGTTCAATGGTGCGGCCATCAAGATAACTGATGGTTGCTTTGGCGGGATTCCACCAATTTTTATGAATGGTGATATGCCCCAGCGTACCGCAGATTAAGGCATCGCCTTTGCCATGCAAGTCAAAACCACAGTAAAGCTGTGCATAACCTTTTTCGTGTTCTGACTGGAAAATGGCAAACATATCTATTCCCGTTTCGCCGAAGCGGCCAAGTGTTTGCACCTGTTTGGTAGTACCCAGCCATTCAATGGCTAAATAAGCCTCATAAATACCTATACCCATAATGCTACCACCAACCAGGTCAAGGCTATAATTGGGATGCCCCGGAGGACAATCAGCAACAGCAGATCCGGCACGAACGTAACCAATTTCGCCAATAGGGTCTGTCAGTAAATATTCTTTTAAGCGACGATATAAAGGGAAAAACGGAGGCTTCATTCCCTCCATAAAAAGTAAACCGGTGGTTTTGGCTACTTCCAGTATTTGATCAAGATCGTTAAGATTAATGCCTGCAGGTTTTTCGCAAAGCACATGTTTGCCGGCTTTTAGTGCCGCAATACAATATTGTGAATGGCTGTCGGGCAGGGTAGCAATGTAAACTGCGTCAATATCGCTCGCCAATAATTCTTCAACCGAGGTGCAGGCCTTACCGCCATATTGCTCAATAAAGGTATTTACCGTTTCGGCCCTGCGCGACCATGAAGCCGCAAGCATGGTATCCGGAACATTATGCAGCCCCTGCATAAACCGATGGGCAATACGTCCGCAACCGATAATACCCCATTTAATCATCTGAGTCTGTAGTCTTAAGTTCTGAGTCTTGAGTCAATAATCTCACACTTTGGACTTAAGACTACTGACTCAAGACTTGAGTTTACTGATACTGTATATAAATGGGTTGCGGTTTGTACATCTTTAATACCTCCTCGGGGGTAAGCATGTGATGCGGCGGCAACCATGAGTCATTTTTATAGAACAATTTGAAGCCGGTAAACTGTACCGGGTCGTGATAAACATAATCGCGATAGGTACCGGTCTTTAAATCGGGCGGGCCGAAACCGTCCATATCCATCACAAACTGGATTTCGGGGTGAAGCTTAATGTTTTGATAATTGGTTAGCATTTTACGCGTAAAACGGTGCACAATAAAAATTTTGGGCGGCAGGTGATACTTCCTTACCTCGTTGGCTAAGTAAGCCGACACATAGTTAACGTCAGCTGCGTCATAACTGCCAATTTTTTTGCCGGGATGAATGCCATCATGCATGGCAAATTCGGGATCTATACCGCAATGAACATTAGGCATTTGCCAATATTTTTCCAACTTGGGCAATTCCGCGCGGATATTGCTCAATGCTACCTGTATATCCAGGAAAAGTATGGCATGAGCCCTTTTAGCCAGTCTTACTGCACTATCTATTTTTTTTTCCGGCATGCGGTTAATATACATATTGTCCTTACCAGGAAAACCGGCTGCCACTACTGCTATATAATGCAGCGCAGGTTGCACAGGTGTTTGTGGGTCAGCTTTCTCCCAATGCTTTACTTCTCCGTGTAGTTTGGTCAGCATTTCGTCTGGCGGCAGCTCGCCCAGAATGCCCATCTTTTTAGCAGACAAGTTACCATAAAAAGCAACTACCCTTTTGAAAGGTAAAATAGCGCCCGGCAATGGATATGGTGCATTTTTAACAGGCCATTTGCCGGTGGTATCGCCATGGGCAAGGCGTTTCATTAATGAATCATAAAGTTTTTTATCCAGCGGCGGGTAGGTTACAGGTGCTGCAGCAACAGTATCCGCTTTTTTTGCGGTATCTTTTTTTGCAGTGTCCTTTTTAGCTGTGTCTTTTGTGGTGCTGGTACTTGCAGCGCTGCTGTTTTTTTGACCGCAGTCAGATAAAAGCAGTACGGCTGATAATAATACCGCAGGCAGGATAATGTTCTTTAATTTCATTTTTTACTTAAATGTTTTGTAACAGGGCTATACAAAATAATATTTTTCTGCGCCTTAGTACGTTTAAATTTATCAATAGTTAGTTCCCTTATTGTTGAACATACCTATAGCGATGTATTTGCCGGTAAAATGTTCAAAATGGATAGGGGGATAAATTAACTGGCGTCAAAGATAGCAATATCGATATATAAATGGCGCTTTAAATGGTATGATTAATAATGATTTTTTAAGAAATGGATAACTGAATAATAAAGTACTACTTCGCCTTATAAAACTTTCCAAATACACCCAATGGTAGCTTTGAGCCGGCAGTAGCTTGCAGATAAAGTTCGCCGGTTTCCAGGTTTTGTACCTGTGGGTAAGCGCTTTTGATAAGATTTTCAATAATTACAGATGAGAAACCCAGCGAGTAGGTATTTAATATCAGGAAATGTTCTTCGGGGTCAAGAAGCTGCATTACATCGCCCATCATTTCGTTAATGTTGTCTTCCAGTTTCCACTTTTCGCCGTTAGGGCCATGACCATATGCTGGTGGATCGAGGATAATGCCGTTGTATTTTTTGCCGCGTTTAAGTTCACGCTTTACAAACTTCAACGCATCTTCAACCACCCAGCGGATATCGGTTAGGCCAGATAGTTCCTGGTTTTCGTTGGCCCAGGTAACTACTTGTTTAATTGAATCTACGTGTGTGGTATCTGCTCCGGCAGCCCTGGCAATTAAGGAAGCACCACCGGTATAGGCAAACAGGTTAAGTACTTTGGGCTCTGGCGTTTTAAATCTTTTAATGTTTTGGGTGATGTAATCCCAGTTTACAGCCTGCTCCGGAAAAATGCCCAGGTGTTTAAATGATGTTAGCGCCAGGCGGAATTTAATTGCCGCTTCGGGATTTTTATATTCGATGTGCCAGCGATCAGGCGTAGCCGGATTTTTCTTTATCCATTCGCCGGATGTGGCGGAACGGCCTTTAAATTTAATGTGATGTAGTTTTTGCCATTCGGCAGGGCTTAAGGCCTTGCTCCAAACCGCCTGTGGCTCGGGACGAATTAGTATGACATTGCCAAAACGTTCCAGCTTTTCAAAATCGCCGCAATCAATCAGCTCATAATCTTTCCAGTGCGTTGGTGTGAGAAGTTGGATCATTTTTGTGTTAGTGATTAGAAACCGGAGATTAGAGATTAGAATAAAAAATGCAAATATAACAATCCCTGTTTCAATTTAATGAATTGTAGTAAAGTTGAATATGCTAAATCAGGTTCAGCGGAGTCTTATCTCCAATTACCAACCTCTAACGACTCTTAATTATAACTTCTCTCTTGCCGCTTGCATAAACTTGCTGGCAAATACAAAGGCATTCAGTTCTTTATTATCAGTATGGGCTATTTGGTGATTAGAGCCTTCCCACCATTTTTCGCCGTTATGCAAAAACAGGATATGATCGCCAATACCCATTACCGAGTTCATATCATGGGTTACAATAACCGTTGTGGTTTGAAAGTCTTGGGTGATTTCACTGATCAGGTCATCAATCAAAATGGATGTCATTGGGTCCAAACCTGAGTTGGGTTCATCCACAAACAAATATTTTGGCTGCATGGATATGGCCCGGGCAATGCCCACCCGTTTTTTCATGCCTCCCGATAATTCTGAAGGATATAAATGATTTTTTCCTGCAAGGTTCACCCTTTCCAAACAAAAATTAGCCCTGTCTAGCTTTTCACCTCTCGACATCTCGGTGAATAAATTCAATGGGAATATGATGTTTTCCTCCACCGTCATGGAATCAAAAAGAGCGGAGTTTTGGAACAGCATTCCAATTTGCTTACGGATTGGTACACGTCCCTCAAAATGCATAGAGGTAAAGTTTTCTTTGTCGTAAAGTACCTCGCCGCTTGTTGGTTCGTGCAGGCCTACAATACATTTTAGTAAAGTGGTTTTCCCTGAACCTGAACTGCCAATAATCAGATTGTTTTTGCCGGGCTTAAAATCAGCTGTTATGCCTTTAAGCACATCATTGCTCCCGAATGATTTATAAATTTCTTCAACCTGGATCATAGCAATAATTCTGAAATAACTAAATCGGCAAATAATATCATTATACAGCTAAACACCACGCCTTTTGTAGCTGATTGGCCCACTTCGAGCGCGCCGCCCTTGGTATAAAAGCCCTGGTACGCACAAATAGAAGTAATGATGAAACCAAAAACAATGGCCTTAACAGCACAAACAGTAACGATAACAGGATTAAAGCCATCAGATAAACCGGCCACATAATCAGCTGTAGATACATCTTTTGATGCCGCGCAGGCCAGGTAGCCACCGCCCAAGCCCAACGCTACAGAAACGATTACCAATAGGGGGATCATGGTTACTCCGGTGATCACTTTTGGAGAGATCAGGTAGCCTGGTGCATTAACGCCCATAATTTCAAGTGCGTCAATTTGCTCGGTTACCCTCATAGTGCCAATTTGTGAGGCGATGCTTGATCCGATACGACCGGCAAGTACCAGTGCCGTAATGGTTGGACTAAACTCAAGGATAGTTGAATCGCGGGTGATGCCGCCTACTACTGTTTTGGGAATGAAATCACTCACCAACTGGAAAGCTGTCTGAATAGTTGCCACCGCTCCGATAAATACGGAAATAATAGCTACAATGCCCAGTGAGCCAATGCCCTGTGAAACCATTTCACGCATAATTTCGGCCCAGTAAACACTGTACTTTTCGGGCTTGCGGAAACTTAAACGCAGTAAGAGTATATATCTTCCTAAACTATAAAACATTTATTGAATAAAATTCGGCTAAAAATACAGTTTTTAGAGGATAAAGTGCACCATCATATAAAACCAATAAGAATAAAGCCACCGATGTTTTACATTATTTGAACAAATGGGTTCAAAAATCAGCTTTTTTGAGTGAAGGAAACATCCATTTTCAATTCTTTAAGACCCTTTTTTATCTGCACCAGGTAAAGCAGATCACTTTTACCGCCACTTTGGCCCTCTTTACCGAAAATATGCCCCGCTTTACCAATGCATAGATAGCGTCTGTTTAAATAAAAATTAGATTTGTATTGTAAATAGTTCGGGATCGCTACCCAAACAGTAAATAATTTAAAGCTTTAAAAATAAAAACAAGAACAGTACATGAAAAATGCAATCATCACCGCATCAACCAAAGGAATGGGCCGGGCTATATCAATAATCTTTGCTAAAGAAGGGGTAAACCTGGCTATCTGCTCAAGGCACGATGATGAACTTGCTGCTTTTAAAACTGAACTTTTAACCATCAATCCCAATATTAAAGTATTTACCTCAGTTACTGATTGCAGTGTTAAGCAACAAGTTTTAGCATTTGCGGCGGCTGCCGAGGAAGCACTGGGTGATATCAGCATTATTGTAAATAATGCGGGCATGTATACCTACTCCAGCATATTGGATGATACCGAAGATGCTTTTCAAAAACAGGTAAATACCAACCTGATGCCTGCTTATGAACTGTACCGTTATTTTGGTAAAAAGATGATAGCCGCTAAAGACGGGCACATTTTTAATATCTGTTCTATTGCGGCCATAAGCCCGATTGCTGAGGCAGGTACTTACAGTGTAACAAAATTTGCGCTGTTAGGTCTTACTAAAGTAATGCGTTTGGAAATGCAGGATCATGGGGTAAAAGTAACCGCTATTATTCCAGGTTCAACCCTTACCGATTCATGGAAGGGTATGGTGGTTGATAAGGATAAGATGGTATTGCCGGAAGATATAGCATCGGCAGTGATCAATATTTATAAAATGAGCGTTGGCGCAAATGTTGACGAAATAATAATAAAACCGGCATACGGTCAAATATAAAAATCAAACTAAAACAAAATAAAGATGAACAAGAAACTATATCGCGATGAATACCACAAAGTGTTAGGTGGTGTTTGTTCGGGCCTGGCAGAATACTTTGAAATGGATGTAACTGTTATACGCCTGCTTTTTGCCTTTACCGTTATTGTAATGGGTGTAGGCATTATTCCATACATTGTTTTATGGATTGTATTGCCTAAAAAGGGCTATCTGTACAATCAATATAATAACCCATCGGTTGATTACACTGTTCCGCCACAGCAGCCTGCTGGAGGACAATTTACAGCTGAAGGAAATCCATTTGGCAGCAATCCTTACGGAGCTAACCCATTTGACGAAGTCCCTCCGCTTAAATATCCTCAAAAACAAAAATCAAATGCGGGCATCATTGTAGGCGTAGTGCTTATTGTTATTGGCGCGGCAGTTTTAATAGATGAGTATGACCTGATCCCTGATTTTGATTTTGGCCGGTTATGGCCTATAGTATTGGTATTGGTTGGCGCATCCCTGATTGTATCCGGGCAGCAAAAAAAGCCATGGCACCATGGAAACTGGAATGATGCTCCCGCTGCAGATAGTGGAATAAAAACTGAGTCTTCAGATCAGCAGGAACCATTAGTTTAATATATTGATTAACGGGCGCAAGCCATTAAAACATAAAAAAATGAGAAACGATAAATTAATCCCCGGTTTGGTGCTGGTACTCATAGGCGCAGCCATATTGCTTGCTAATTTCGGCTACTTGCATTTTCATTGGTATAACATATTTCATTTGTGGCCAATATTTTTGGTAATAGCAGGTGTAAACCTGGTATTTGCACATAGCAAAGCCATTTGGGCAACCATTATAAAAGTTGCAGTTGTAGTATTGGGCCTGGGTTTGGTGCTGTTTGGCAACTTTGGCGACAGGTATAATTTTTGGCCGGGTATGGCATATCACTACGGGCATTATGATAATGATGACAATGACAACGATAATGATAGCAAAAGTGACTTTAATTTTGATGATGACGACGACGATGATAACGACAGCACCAGCACTACTACTAAAGTAAGCGGCAATGGCACCTTTAACGAGCCCTATAAAGCAGGGATTAAGTATGCCCGTGTAGAAATAAGCGGAGGAGCTACCACCTATAATCTATCAGATACTACCAACCAGTTATTTAGCGCTAATGCTTATAACAAAAATGGACGATATGATTTTTCACATAGCACAGATGATTCTGTTTATGTGGTGAGCTTTAAAATGAAAGATCATAACGGCATCAACTTTGATTCGGATAAAAACAAGGCTGATTTTCGTTTGAATCTAAATCCAATTTGGGATGTACATGTAAAAACAGGTGCAAGCAAACTTGATTTTGATCTTTCAAAATTTAAGATCCGTAATTTGAAACTGGATGGAGGGGCAGCATCTTTTGATATAAAACTGGGAGCTCCCTTAACTAAAACAAATGTGGATATTTCTACAGGCGTTTCGGGTGTGGATATCAATATACCGCAAAATGCTGCTTGCAGTATTGAAACAGACTCTGGTCTTTCTGGAAATCATTTTGATGGGTTTACCAAAACAGGTGATAATGATTATGAAACACCGGGCTTTGCTGCGGCAAAAAATAAAATGTACATCCATATAACAGGTGGCTTGTCTGATTTTAAAGTACACAGATATTAATTGGGGTAAAAGTTTTAAGTTGAAATGTTGGAAGACCGGGGTATTAGTTCGCTAATATTCCGGCCTTTTTAGTTTAAATTTGATTCATTATGGAGCCTGTTGATCTTTCAATTTTAAAACACGGTAGCAATACTTACCTGCTGGTAATAAATGGCAGGCCCGAAGGCCCGTTTACTATGCAAGAGTTAAAGGACCGTAAAATAAAGCCTGGAGATTTTGTAAGGACCGATGGGATGGATGATTATAAAGAGGCCCATGAAATTGCAGCGCTTCGTGCACTTTTTGGTTTTAGTAAACCCGTAATTATGCCCCAGTATTTTGCAGGTTTTGACCAGCGTTTGCTGGCCTCAGCACTTGATTGGTTCTTTGTTGCCGGTGTTTGTATCACTATTGCATTTATAGCCAGTTTATTTGTTGGTGATAAAGAAACACGCCTTTATATAGCCCTGGGTTTACTGCTCGTTATCCCGGTAGTGAAAATTATCTATCATATAGTAATGGAATGCACGGTTAAGCAGGGAACTTATGGCAAGCAATTACTTAAAATAAAGGTGAGTGATATGCAAGGTAACCGTATCAGTTTTGCACGTTCTGTTAGTCGGAATGCTTTAAAGATCGTTTCTGTGTTACCCTTTTTTATCGGTTATATCTTCAGCTTTTTTAATAAACAGCAACAGTGTATGCATGATATGCTGGCTGGTACTTTGGTAATAAAAGACAGGTTGATTTAATGGAGGAAATCCCAGATTTTGTTCTACAGCTTCACCACATAGGTTTTTGCCATATAATCATGCAGGGCCTGGCGTCGTTCCGAAAAAAATATGCTTAAAAAGCCCAGTCCACAGAGCATTAACGATAAAGCTTTCCCTATACTGCGGCCCAGTGCATTTAAATAAGTGAGGCGGGCACCGTCAATATCAACAACCACTAATCCACATAGCCTTTTACCAAAACTACCCTTCATGGTTGAAGCTTCACAGCTTGAATTGTAAAGAATTAAAACAATAAATGCAATGCCCTGTAAAGGTAAAATGGCCAGTAGGCTTGAATAAAGCTGATCGGGTGTCATCTTTAACATTTGCTCGTTGGTAGGTATGTTGAATTTTAAACCATAGGTAGCCAACAGTGAAAAAATAAATCCAGTTAATAAGGATAAGATAAAATGATCAATTATGTAAGCCAGCAGACGCCACCAAAATGAGGCAAGGTTATCTTCGGTAGGGAATACAAAGCCTCTGGCCTCAAAATACGTAAAAAGTTCAGGCAAATCGCAGGCATCTTCCCAGTCGCTATTTGATGGCGATAGTATACTGTCATGGAGGTCAATATCCATTTTGATAAGCTCATCAAACATGTACGGGCCCTTTTGTTCACCGTTTTCTTCAATGTAATAGGCGTTGTCCATCTTTATTTGAAATTCGGTTGAAAGATATAAAATAACAACACATCTTTTTTACTTATTTAAATCAATTTGAGGCAAAAACAGCGTTCAAATTGTATTAGTTTAAATACTTTGTTAACTTTATACAACACCATTATTTTCTAATTAATTAAACTTGCTTTGGTACTGGCAATCCTTTTAAGCAAAAGGTTGTTTATTATATTATTAAATCAAGTAATATTTAAAACGTGAATGTAATTCCGGTTCCTAAAAATGAGAAAAGCCGTTTAAAGGCCCTTCATGATCATCAGATTTTAGATTCATTAAATGAATATGAATTTGACCGGATCACTGAACTTGCTTCCATAATTTGTGAGGTGCCCATTTCTCTGGTTTCATTGGTTGATGAGCACCGCCAATGGTTTAAATCATCGGTCGGTTTGGATACAAAAGAAACGGACAGGGAACTTGCTTTTTGTGGCTATACCATTATGGATACTTCTATTTTTGAAGTGGAAGATGCCACTAAAGATGAACGCTTTAAAGATAATGCACTAGTAACGGGCGACCCGCATATCCGGTTTTATGCTGGTTATCCGGTATTTGATGAGCAGGGCTATGCTTTAGGTTCGCTATGTGTAATTGACCGCAAGCCGCGAAAGCTAAGTGCAAAGCAAAAACGGGCATTGGAGGTGCTTTCGCAGGAAATAAGCTCACTTATTGCTGAACGCAAGATAAAGGAGGAGTTGAAGGACTTTCAAAAATTGTTCGAACAATCAAACGACTTGGTTTTTATAGGTGGAATTGACGGCTACTTTAAAAAAGTTAACCCGGCATTTGAGCGGGTATTGGGATGGAGCGAAGAACATCTTTTAAACACATCGTCTTTTGAGTTTTACCATCCGGACGATGTGGAGAGCACTGTAAAAGAGTTACAAAAATTATCAGGCGGAGGAAAAACGGTTAATTTTTTGCAGCGTTTTAAAACCGCAAGCGGCGAATATAAAACCATTGAATGGGCATCAATCCCTGAACTAGAAACCGGTAATATATTTGGCATAGGCCGCGATGTATCGGAACTTACATTAAAGGATCAGCAACTTGCAGCAAGTGAAGGAAAACTGAGGGCATTTTTTAATAATTCACAGGGGTTGATGTGCACCCATGATTTGAAAGGTAATTTTATTTCATTAAATACTGCCGGAGCTGAAACTTTAGGATATACCGTTGATGAGATTATTAAGCTAAGCCTGTTTGATGTTATGCCAAAGGATAAACATCCTTTGGTAAATAAATATCTCGATGAAATAAAACAAAACGGTAAGGTTAAGGGGCAAATGGTAACCTTGCATAAAGATGGTTCCATACGTATCTGGATGTATAACAATACGCTGCAAACTGACCCTGGGAGCCCGCCCTATGTTATTGGTAATGGCACTGATATTACAGAAAGACATTACCTGGAAGAGAAATTAAAACGCACCAGCCAAATGCTGGAGCAAACCAACCAGGTGGCACGTGTTGGTGGCTGGGAATATAATTTGGTGAAGAAGAAAGTTTTCTGGACATCGGTAACTAAAGAAATTCATGGTATGCCACCAGATTATGAGCCTGATATTGAAACAAGTATTAACTTTTATAAGGAAGGTAAAAGCCGGGACAGGATAGCTGAAGTAATTAAACGCGCCATGGCCGATGGTACTCCCTGGAATGAAGAGCTGCAAATTATAAACAACAAGGGCGAAGAAATTTGGATAAGAACTTTAGGAAATGCTGAATTTGAGAATGGTAATTGCGTTAAACTATATGGTACTTTTCAGGATATTGATGTTTATAAATATAATGAGATAGCGCTACAGGGAGCAGTTGAAGCGCAGGCCAGGCTTAATAAAGCACTTTCCAAGTATATTGATTTAATAAGAGAACAGGATAAAACCATCGAAAAAATACAGGAATTTAAGTTCCTGGCTGATTCTATTCCTCAAATTGTATGGATCTCAAACCCGGATGGCAGCCTGGACTATTACAATCAGTATTGGTTTGATTATAGTGGGATGAGCTTGAAGGATACAATGGATTATGGCTGGACACCTGTGCTGCATCCGGATGATATAAGCAAGGACTTTAAGCCCTGGACCGAAATGTATGTAGAAGGTAAGCACTACGAGGAAGAGGTAAGGTTTAAAAGGATATCAGATGGTACATACCGGTGGCACTTAGGAATTGCAGTGCCAATGAAAGACAGCAAAGGGAATATTATTAAATGGTTTGGCTCATTTACCGATATTGATGAATACAAACGTGCGCTTGATCTTGAAAACAGGATTAGCCAATTTGAAGATTTTAACCGGATAGTAGCTCATAATTTGCGCGGACCTGCCGCCACTATACAGATGATATTGGAGATGTACGCTGATTCGGCATCGGAGCCAGACCGATCAGATTATTTGGCGATGCTGAAGCAGGCGAGTTCTACACTTATTGATACCCTTAATGAACTGATGAAGGTGTTAGAAATTCGTAATAACCAGAATCTTCCATATGACACCTGTAACTTTAAAAGTATTGTAAACAGTGTTGAAGTGATGTTAAAGGGGCAAATCATCAAAAAAAAGGCTATCATTCATACTTACTTTAAGATTCCCTCTATGGCATTTCCTAAGATGTATCTGGAAAGCATATTTTACAACATGATCAGTAACTCCTTAAAATATAGTCGGGCTGCTGTTCCCCCGGTAATTACTATAAAATCTGAATTTGAAGATGGTAAGCTTATATTAACTTTTAATGATAATGGTTTAGGCATTGACCTTAAAAAGCACGGCGAAAATGTGTTTAAGCTCAATAATGTATTTCACAACGGCCATGATAGCAAAGGGATAGGTCTTTTTATGACGAAAACACAAATTGAAACTTTTGGCGGCAATATAAAGATAGGTAGCGAACCCAATGTTGGGACTACTTTTACCATTACGTTTTAGTTTGTTGATTATCATGTAGTTTCTTATTTAATAGTTCTTTATATTAGCCTAAGCTATTTTATGAACGAAGAAACTACTACAGAAAACAGTAACGAAGAAGTTAAATCTGCTGAAACGAGTATTCCGGAAGTTTACACGCTTCGTGGATGGAAGGAATACGCAGGCGAATCACTGCTAATTATTTTCAGTGTTTTGTTGGCACTTATTCTTACGGAGTTTATCAATAACCTGCACGAAAAAAAGCAATTCAATGAGCTACTGAATAATATCCGCAATGAGCTGATCACTAATAAAAAGTATGCGCAGGAACAATATGCCTACAACAAAAAAGTAATACGGTCAATTGACTCGGCACTGACCGATCCTACCATACAAAGGAAGATTATTAATAATGATGAATTTCATCTGAAATATATTGCTCCGCAAGGAGTGTTATATCGTTTTTTTGATGATGTAGCCTGGGAACAGGCCAAAAGCCTTAATATCTCCTCAAAACTGAATTTTAAAACTATTTCGCTACTTAGCAATATTTATGCTGACCAGACCCGCATAATGAAAGTTGAAGATGAAATAGGTAAAGTAGTACTTAGTTACGAGGCGCGGAAGCCGGAAAATGCTCATATAACCCTAATGCTGATAAGAGATAATTACAGTGCCTGGGCTGTTGACCGTGCACCGACGCTAATTAGTAGTTATGATGAAGCAATAAAAGAGTTAGAAAAATAAAATTAAGGCAAACAAAAAAGGCACGATCCTTAAATCATGCCTTTTCTATATTCAATTGTAAAGGCATTAAGCTTTCACGTTCAACCTTAAATTAGTAACGGTAGTACTCCGGTTTAAACGGACCGTCAACAGTTACACCAATGTAATCGGCCTGATCCTGGTCTAAAACTTCCAGTTCAACGCCAATTTTAGCAAGGTGTAAACGGGCAACTTTTTCGTCAAGATGTTTTGGTAGGGTATAAACCTGATTTTCGTATTGTTCACTGTTTGTCCAAAGTTCAATTTGAGCTAAAGTTTGGTTAGTGAATGAGTTACTCATTACAAAACTTGGGTGTCCGGTTGCGCAACCTAAGTTTACCAAACGGCCTTCGGCTAAAACAATAACATCTTTACCGTTAATAGTATATTTATCAACCTGTGGTTTAATTTCAATTTTGGTATTGCCATAAGCGCCGTTTAACCAGGCCATGTCAATTTCATTATCAAAGTGACCAATGTTACAAACAATAGCTTTGTCTTTTAATGCACGGAAATGCTCTTCCCTTACAATGTTTTTGTTGCCGGTAGCAGTAACAACGATATCAGCCTCGGTAATAGCTGTACCTAGTTTTTTAACTTCAAAGCCTTCCATAGCAGCTTGTAAAGCACATATAGGGTCAATTTCAGTTACAATAACGCGTACACCTGAATTGCGTAATGAATCAGCTGATCCTTTACCCACATCACCATAACCGCAAACAACAGCCACTTTACCAGCCATCATTACGTCGGTTGCACGACGGATAGCGTCAACAAGTGACTCACGGCAGCCGTATTTGTTATCGAATTTTGATTTGGTTACCGAATCATTTACGTTGATAGCTGGCATTGGTAACGTACCGGCTTTCATACGCTCATATAAACGGTGTACACCTGTGGTGGTTTCTTCTGATAAACCTTTTATACCTGCAATTAGTTCAGGATATTTATCCAATACCATATTGGTTAAATCACCGCCATCATCCAAAATCATGTTTAATGGTTTACGATCTTCTCCAAAAAACAAGGTTTGCTCAATGCACCAGTCAAATTCTTCAGCATTCATGCCTTTCCAGGCATAAACAGAAGTACCAGCAGCAGCAATAGCAGCAGCAGCATGGTCCTGGGTTGAAAATATGTTACATGATGACCAGGTAACTTCGGCACCCAATTCAATTAGTGTTTCGATTAAAACGGCAGTTTGGATGGTCATGTGCAGGCAGCCTGCAATGCGCGCGCCTTTTAATATTTTTACCGGGCCGTACTCTTTACGTAAAGCCATAAGGCCAGGCATTTCTGCTTCAGCCAATTCTATTTCCTTACGACCCCACTGAGCCAATGAAAAATCTTTTACTTTGAATTTAACGTACGAGGTCTCTACTGATGACATAGCTCTTTGATTTTTTTACAAAATTAGTGTATAATAATATCAATACAAAATTACTAACGCTAATTACGAAATGTGCCACGTATTAGATTTACCCGTAGATAATATAATAACCTATTATTATGCAGTTAATGTTGCTTTGAGATAAGTTGCTGATTTTAAACCTCAATAACTTTTTGAGCAGATGCTTTGCTTATTTTATGTGATTCGGCCAGCTTGTTGTTTTGGGTCATGGACAGGCTTCCATTGTAAATTGCCCCATTTTCAACTGCCAGTGTTTGTGTTCTTATTTCACCGGAAACTTTACCTGTCGATTTAATTTCGAGCGAATTTACGTTAAGGTTGCCATTTACAGTACCATAAATAACCATTTCTTTGGTTATCACATTCCCTAATATTGACCCTTTTTCACCGATTATTAATCCTTCATCAATCATTACATCACCAGTTATCTGGCCGTCAATACGGGCAAATGCAGGTGCTTTAAGATTACCATCCAAAATACAGCCTTCACTAATAAGGGTCGATATAGATTGCATGTCGAGTGCAACGTTATCTTTTTTTGAAAAAAAAGCCATGAATAAGTAGTTTTAGTTATTTAGGGTAAGAAATTTTATAGGATTAATAGGTTTACCATTTAACCTTACTTCGTAATGCAGGTGGGCACCTGTTGAGTGACCTGTTGAACCTACTTCGCCTATTTTTTGGCCTACGGTAACTTCCTGTCCTACCTTTACGGTAATGCGTGACAGGTGTCCGTATAATGTTTCATAGCTATTAGCATGAGCAATGCGAACGCAATTGCCATAACCACCGTACCAGCCTGCAAAAACAACCTTTCCGTTGGCAGTGCAATGAGCCTCGTCTCCAACAGCACCTCTGAAATCAATGCCCGGATGGAATTCAGCACTTGCTGAGTTAAAAGGATCGCTTCGGTAACCAAACATGGAGGTTAATGAACTTATGCGCGGATAGCCCATTGGGGTAAATGCTACTGAATGAACCAGGCGGCTTAAATATTCATCATATAGCGAGTAAGTTTCTTCATCAGTAAGTTTAGCTCCTTCGGTATTACCGTTGCCACCTACCGCTTTGTTTGAAAAACCTTTTAACCCGCGTTTTTTTAAATAATCGTTAATTTTTTGAAGCTTGGCTTCTATGCTCTGGATATAGTTTTGAGCAGTATTTGTTTTCGTTTGTGGAATTGCAGGAGGAGGGATGGCAATTTTAAGTTTGGTAATCTGTGCCATCAGCCGGTCTTTTTCTTCTTCCTGCTGTGCATTTTGTGATCTTAAGTAAACTACTGTTACCGAAAGTATTACTATAACACCCACAACAATTGCAGCATAATGGCGCAAACGGCTAAGGTGCTTTGACTTTATTTGTATTGTTTTTGGCTCCCTGCTTTTATTTACAATAATTACTGTACTGATTTCAGATAGTTTTGATTTCATTTCAATTTTTAATGTAATTAGGATTTGCAAGATAACAAATACACTTTGAAAAGCAACATTAATTTTAGTTTAACCTAACGTCAGGAAACAGTTTTCCTTGATTTGCTTAATAGTCTAAATATTATCGGTTCGTACTTATACGGGTTAAGTCAGCAAATTGTTATATATTGTTATTTATAAATTTTAACTCAACATCATTTGTTATTTTTGTACATTAAATTTATTAAAAAGAAAACCATGTATCCAGAATATTTAGTAGCCCCAATGCGGGAAGACCTTACCAGGGTTGGCTTTGAAGAGTTAAAAGATGCTGATGCCGTAACTAAAGCTATTGAAAGCGAAGGTACGGTGTTTGTGATGGTAAATTCAGTTTGCGGTTGCGCTGCAGCAAATGCGCGCCCTGCTGCACGTATAGCTGCACAGTCAGAAAAGCACCCTGATAAATTGGTAACTGTTTTTGCAGGTATGGAAACAGAAGCGGTTAATAAAGCGCGTGCTTATATGCTGCCGTATCCACCATCATCACCGGCAATGGCTTTATTTAAAGATGGCAAATTGGTGCATATTATTGAGCGCCATCAAATTGAAGGTCGCCCGGCACAAATGATTGCCGATAACCTGATTGGTGCGTTTGAGCAATATTGCTAAAAGATTTTTATACCTATAATAAACCCCGGTACGCATTTGCAGACCGGGGTTTTATTTTTTGTGGGTAAAACCAATCTATAATTTACTCGCTTCTTAAACTTTTTATCGGGTTAATCAATGCCGCTTTAATTGCCTGTACGCTTACAGTAGCCAATGCAATAAATATGATCAATCCACCGGCTAAAGCAAACACCGAAAATTGAAGGGGAATGTAGTATGCAAAATTGTGCAGCCATATATTCATAGTATACCATGCTATGGGTGAAGCAATTATTAAGGCGATAACAATGAGCCATAAAAACTCAGACGATAATAAAGCAAATAAAGAACTCACGCTTGCTCCCAATACTTTTCGGATACCAATTTCTTTTACCCGCTGTTCAGCAGTAAACATGGCCAGCCCCAGCAGGCCCAGGCATGAAATGAAAATGGCAAGAAATGCGAAGGCATTTGATAGGTTTCCCACTATCTGCTCATTGTTGTAAAGCTTATTATATTCCTCATCTGAAAAAGCATAGGTAAACTGAAAATTGGGGTTCAGTTGTTTGCAGATGGTTTCCATACTGGCTAGCGCCGTTTTGGTTTTGCCCGGCTGTGTTCTGAGCATTAGGTAGCCGCTAATATCTTTTTCGCCATAGCGAAGTATCAATGGTTTAATTTGTTCATGCAGTGAATTGAAATGAAAATCCTTAACTACCCCAATAATGATACCTTTATTACCCCATTGGTCAAAGGGTTTTCCGATAGGATCGGTATAGCCTATTCTTTTTAAGGCTGTTTCATTAATGATATATCCTGCAGAATCCGTGGCATTATCTTTTGAAAAATCCCTGCCGGCAACCATCTTTAGTTTCATAGTGTTGATATAATCATATCCTACAGATGCATCATTGAAAGATATATTTAAGTTAGGGTCTTTACCTATCCAGTGGACGCCGATAGTGGAAGGAGTTATATTGGTTGGTGTACAATCGGTCCGGGTAATAGATTGTATGCCTGGCATTTTAAGGGCCTCATTTTTTAAAACTTCGTAATTGGTAACAAGGTTTCCTTCAAGTGGGACGTAAATCATATTTTCCCTGTCAAAACCCAGATTAATAGACTGTGTATAGTTTATTTGTTTGGATACAATAATGGTTCCGATTATTAATATAATGGATAGCACAAACTGGAAAACAACGAGGCCTTTACGAAAGATTACTGTTCCGGAGTCGAGCTTTAGTGTGCCCTTGAGTACTTTAACCGGGTTGAACGATGACAGGAACAAGGCAGGGTAGCTACCCGAAACTAAACCGGTAATAATTGTAATGCCAAGTAATTTTATCCAAAACAACGGCTGGTTAAAAGGAAGCTCAATTTGTTTTTGAGTAATCTGATTAAACACCGGCAACAGAACGGTTAAGAAAACCAATGATATTATTACTGCAATGCTGGTAAGCAGTAATGATTCGCCTATGAATTGCCAAACCAAAATGCTTTTTACTGCGCCAATAGCTTTGCGTACCCCAATTTCTTTGGCTCTTTTTACAGACCGTGCTGTAGCCAAATTCATAAAGTTGATGCATGCGATAAGTAAAATAAAAACAGCAACTATGCTGAATAGTTGTACATATTCAATTCGGCCTCCATCTATTACACCATTCTTAAAATTGCTGTGTAAATATTTCTGATCAAAACGCTGTAGACTCAAATCCTGAGTGAAAATTCCTTTTTTCTCAAATTTATTATAGCTGGTTAAAAGATGGGTAATCTTCTTATCTACCAAAACGGGGTTAGCATCATCGCGCAGTTGTATATAAGTTAGCGGGCTGTTGTTATCCCAATTTAATGCCCATGGATTGTCTTTCAAATATGCCTGCCAGTTGGTGATGTAATCAAACTTTTCGGAAGAATTTGCTCCTATGTTGTCGAAAACAGCGGTAACAATTAAGTCTTTTTGATTATCATAGCGGATGGTTTTACCCATGGCTGTTTGCGGAGAACCGAAGAAGTTCTCCGCCATTTTTTTCGAGATAGCTATACCCGAAATATTATTGAGGGCATTCTGCGCATTTCCCTGTAATAAAGGGTAACTAAACATTTTAAAGAAATCAGAATCGGCAGCAGCACCCTCTATTTTTAATATTTTATCGCCTACTTTAAAAGTATGGCGCTCTTCAAAACCGGTGGTTGAACTGGTAGCATATTTTATTTCGGGGATTGCTTTTTTTAATTCGCTTGCCAATAAACCTGGTGTAAAGTATTGTGCGGTAACCTTATGGTCAAAAAACTGGCGTTCATAAACCGAATATAAGTTTTTGCCGTTTTTATGAAATGCATCAACATCCATTTCATTTTGTACCCATAATAATATGAGTAAGCTACAGGCAAGGCCAACTGAAAGGCCTGCAATATTGATAAATGTATGTGCCTTATTTTTGATGAGGTTGCGCCATGCAACTTTTAAATAGTTTTTAATCATAAAAAGTTTACTTAAAATGGATACTGCTTTTTAAGTCTATAAATTATTATGCCATTTATATAATATATTCATTATTAGTGTATTGATAAAGTGGATTGCTTATTATGCTGTTCGTATCCGGACAATATACGTTCGGTTTTGAACTGCTTAATTAGCTGTTTTTATTAAAAATAAAAGTACCTTAGTGTAACAAACCGGCTCTTTGTTCAGTCATATCTGCAATAAGCGGGAACTTGTTAATTTTAACTGATTATTAGCTGACCTTTACTGACAATTTTTTATGATAAAGAACCTTTACTTTATTGCCTTCCTGCTATTCTCTTCTGTGGCGTTTGCCCAAAAAACATACATTCAATGCGGTAAACTGATTGATGGCAAAGCCAACGCTCCACAAACACAAGTTACCATAATTGTTGAAGGAAAAACCATTACCGGTATCGAGAAGGGTTATTTAACTGGTTCATCCGCTGACAGGGTCATCAACCTGCAAAATAAAACGGTAATGCCAGGCCTTATTGATTGCCATGTGCACCTTGAATCGCAGGGTACTAATTTGCTGGAAACTTTTACTTTAACTGATGCCGATATTGCTTATAACGCGGCTGTTTATGCAAAAAGAACATTAATGGCTGGCTTTACTACAGTTAGGGATCTGGGTGGTTCGGGTGTGAATATCAGCTTACGTAAAGCGGTAAAAAAGGGCCTGGTTGATGGGCCGCGAATTATCACTGCGGGTAGAGCCATATCTGCCAGCGGTGGCCATATGGATAATTCTGACGGCTACCGTGATGATGCGTTTAACCACAAAATGGGACCGGACGATGGTGTTGCCGATGGGAGGGACGAACTGATAAAGGCGGTGCGTTTGCAGATAAAAAGAGGATCGGATGTTATTAAAATTGCCTCAACAGGTGGCGTGCTTGATTTGAGTGAAAATGGATCGGGAGCCGAGTTTAGTATTGATGAGATTAAAGCAGTTGTTGAAACCGCAAAAGACTATGGGCTAAGGGTAGCCTGCCATGCCCACGGGGCCGAAGGCATCCGCAGGGCTATTTTGGGTGGTGTGACTTCAATAGAGCATGGCACCTTTATGAATGATGAGGATATGCAGTTAGCCATTAAATACGGTACCTATTATGTACCCACTATCATTGCAGGTAAATCTGTTGCCGACTCGGCTAAAATAAAAGGTTATTTTCCACCGGTTATTGCCCGTAAAGCTTTAGAAGTAGGTACACAAATACAACAAACTTTTGCCAGGGCCTACAAAGCAGGGGTAAAAATTGCTTTTGGAACCGATGCCGGGGTTTATGACCATGGGAAAAATTATATGGAATTTCAATATATGGTTGAAGCAGGTATGCCACCAATGGAAGCCATTAAATCCGCCACAACCAGCGCAGCTGATTTGTTAGGTATTTCGGATATAACCGGGAGTATAACAACAGGTAAGTCTGCCGATATTGTTGCCGTTGACGGGAACCCGCTGGAAGATATTAAAACAATGAAAAACATTTCCTTCGTTATGAAAGAGGGGAAAATATACACTCAATAAAAAGCATATGACAAACATTAAAACACTCTCGTCATTCGTTTTTACGGGCCTTATTGCCGGACTAAGCATATCTGCTGTCCATGCACAGGCTCCTGCAAAAGCGGATGATCCTTTGCTGAAGATCTACCGTGAAACTCCGCCTAAAATCAATGACCTGGTACACACCAAACTGGATGTACGCTTTGATTACAAGAAACGCTATCTGTATGGTAAGGAATGGGTTACTTTAAAACCGCATTTTTATCCTACCGATACCCTGCGCCTTGATGCAAAAGGTATGGATCTTAAAAATATTTCGGTGGTGAAGAACGGCAAAAACACCCCACTTAAATTTACTTATGATAGTTTAACTGTGGCTATTAAGCTGGATAAGGTTTACCATAATGATGAAAGTTACACGCTTTATATTGACTATACCGCTAAACCGAATGAGCTGCATGTAAAAGGTAGCGCAGCTATTAACGATGCAAAAGGTTTATATTTTATTAATCCGGATAGCACTGAAAAAGGCAAGCCTGTACAGATCTGGACACAGGGCGAAACGGAAAGTTCATCTGCCTGGTTCCCTACTATTGATAAGCCTGAACAAAAAACTACCGACGAGATCAGCATGACTGTTCCTGCAAAGTATGTAACCTTATCAAACGGCCGTTTGGCTTCGCAAAAAATTAATGGTGATGGCACCCGTACCGATACCTGGAAACAGGAATTACCACACTCTCCTTACTTGTTTATGATGGCTGTAGGTGATTTTAAAATTTACCACGATAAATGGCGCGATAAAGAAGTAAACTATTACCTGGAGCCAGCGTATGCTCCATATGCCAAACAGATATTCGGGATGACACCAGAGCTGATAGAGTTTTATTCTAAAACTTTAGGTGTTGATTTTCCATGGTATAAATATTCGCAGATTGTAGTGCGTGATTATGTGAGTGGGGCAATGGAAAACACCAGCGCTACCCTGCATGGCGAATATGTACAGGAAACACCACGCGAGTTGCTGGATGCTAATTATGATAACGGCAGAAGCACCATTGCACACGAGCTGTTTCACCAATGGTTTGGTGATTTGGTAACTTGCGAAAGCTGGAGTAACCTTACCGTAAATGAATCATTCGCTGATTTTAGCGAGATGCTTTGGGCCGAACATAAATATGGTAAAGACGAAGCCGATGCACATAGCTATAATGCTATGTTTAATTACTTAAACTCTCCGGATGCTGCTAAAAAGGACCTGGTGCGTTTCCATTATGATGATAAAGAAGATGTTTTTGATGTGGTTACTTACCAAAAAGGTGGCCGTATTTTAAATATGCTGCGTAATTATTTAGGTGATGCTGCTTTCTTTAAGGGATTAAACATCTACTTAAAAACAAATGCATATAAAAATGGCGAAGCACAACAATTACGCCTTGCATTGGAAGAAGCCAGCGGATTAGACTTGAATTGGTACTTTAACCAATGGTATTATGGCGCAGGACATCCTGTTTTAGGCATTAGCTACAAATGGGATGATGCTTCGAAAACTGAAACCGTTTATCTGCAACAAAAACAAGATGGCCAAACCTTTAAATTACCAATGGCAATTGACATTTATGCAGGTGGTAAAAAAGAGCGCCATAAAGTTTGGATGAATGATAAGGCCGATACTTTAACCTTTACTGTGGCTTCAAAACCTGATTTGGTGAACGTTGATGGTGACAAAGTGCTACTGACCGCAAAAACTGATGATAAAAATTTGGATGAATTTGCATTCCAGTATTTTAATGCGCCGTTATACCTTGATCGTTTTGAGGCCATTAATGCGGCAGCAGGTCATCAGTCAGAAAAAGTAGCTCAAAAAGTAATGATTGCGGCATTAAAAGATCCTTATTATGGTTTACGTATAAAAGCTATCAGAGCTTTAAACATGACTAATGATGATATTCACAATGCGGCTTTACCGGTATTAGCCTCATTGGCACAAACTGATGATAATACATTGGTACGTGCTGCGGCTATTAGTGTTTTGGGTAAATTAAAGGCATCAGGCAATTTGGATATCTTTAAACAAGCGGTTACCAGTCAGTCGTACGCTATACAGGGTGCTGCTTTAACTGCCATTAACTTACTGGAACCAACACAGGCTTTAACTTTAGCCAAAGGTTTTGAAAGCGATAATAAAGGTGCTTTAACCATAGCAATTGTTAACGTTTATGCCACCAGCGGTGGTAGCGACCAATGGAACTATGTATTCAATGCTTTTAAAAACGCACAACCACAGGCGCAATTTAATATGATAAGAGGCTTTGCTGCAATGGCTGGCCGCGTTGATAAGCCCGATTATGCCCAGCAGGGAATTGGCGCAATAAAAGACTTTGGTGTGAAATTTAAACAGTTTGGCATTGCCCCAACCATTGAAGGTTTATTAAACGATATTAAAACGGCGCGTACTAAACTGAATGATACTGCATCAGCACAAGCTGCTGACGATGCGGTTAAAGCAATTGAAGCTGCAAAATAATAGATTAATATAATATTCATTATGAAGAGGTGCTGCACTTGGTGTAGTACCTCTTTTACTTTAATGCCACCTCTTCAGCAAGCCGGTTTATTTTGCCTTGTTCCCGGTTTTCAATTACGGTATCAAAAGTTTTTTCGTAATGCGGGTGATTGGTTTTCATCAGTCTGTCCCAAAAGTTAAAGTATAGGCCGTAATTGCACTTAACAAGGCGGTGGTGCATGTTATGGTGGGTGGATGTGTTGTGCCATTTAAACAGTTTATGGCTGGCAAATCCTTTTGGGAAAAGCTCATAACCCAGGTGCCCTGCAACATTGAGCAGCAGGGAGTAAATAGAAAAAATAGTTATTGCCGATGCATGATGCGGAATGGTAAAAGCAATTAAAGGGATAATGCCCACCTCAACCAACGCCTCGATAGGATGAAAGGCATAGGCCGCAAAAGGAGTAGGGTTGGTTGATAGATGATGTGTTTTATGCGCCAGTTTGAATAACGGTTTCCAGTGCATTAGGCGGTGTGTCCAATAAAAATAGGTATCGTGCAAAACAATCATCGCTCCAATGCTTAAAAAGTAATAAGCGTAACCATATTTATTAATGGGTTGATACACCTGCGTTAAGCCGTGTTTGCCTGCCCAGATCACTGTAAGAATAACGACTCCGAAGATCAATATAGTAACAAATGAATTTTTTATTTCGTTAATGATATGCTTATTTTCAGGATAACGCTGCTGGATTTTTGCACCCCAGTATCTTTTATTGCGCCAAATATAAAAGAACAGGTAAAACGACCCGGTAAACAACAGATACCGCATGCTGATACTAAAAAGCACTATCAATGAATCAAAAGAATTGGCCAATGACGAAAGCATATTTACTATAACGTTTAATATTAAAAATCCTTATTCAGCAGTTTTTCCAGTTCAGCAAAGCTGATATTCATTTTAACACGGCCCTGCCTGGCGTAAGAGATCTCACCTGTTTCTTCTGATACAATAATAGCCGTAGCATCATTGGTTTCGGTAACACCGATACCGGCCCGATGGCGAAGGCCAAACTGCGCCGGAAGATCTGTTTTTTCGGTAAGCGGTAAGATACAGCTGGCCGATTTAATTTTGTTTTCGGCAATTACTACCGCACCATCATGCAGCGGACTGTTTTTTTGGAAGATGCTTTCCAGCAGGCGTTTGGATATTTTGCCTTCTATTACTTCGCAACTGTTTTGATAAAATTGCTCATCGTAATATTTAGCAAACACAATGAGGGCGCCTGTACGGGTTTGCTTCATGCTTTTGCAGGCATCAATAATAGGTTTGATACGGGCGTAGTTATCTTTCTCAGCCTCGGCTTTGCCAAAAAAATACTGCCACCAGGCCTTATTGCGTTGTAGTGATGCATTTTTCCCTACCAGGAGCAGAAATCGCCGCACCTCCTGCTGAAACACAATGATGATGGCAATAATACCCACATTTACAAATTGCTGTAATATGCCGGTAAGCAGCCGCATTTGCAATCCCCTTACCACGTAGTACAGGCAAAATATAATGGCTAAACCTATAAAAATATTGGCAGCAATGGTGCCCCTTATTAAATTGTACAACTGGTAAATCAGAATGGCTACCAGAACCACATCCAGAATATCAAAAAATGTAAATTTAAACAGGCTGAGATTGAAAAATTGCATCTACTAAGTTAAGAAGATTGTATGAGATAGGCGATTTGAGCGGAGAGATTAGCTTATTTTAATTTAGAAATGACAAAACATACAGCTTAGCCAATTATTTATAGCACGTGGGGCACGTAAAAAGTATCAGTTGCTTTTTAATTCTTTTTTGGGAAATAACAGGGACGCAATAACACTTATTACCAATATGGCAAGGATAACCAGCAATGAGTTGGTGGTATCGAGACCAATTTTATCTACATAATTTGCGGCCAGCATTTTAAGGCCGATAAAGGTTAGCAGGGCTGCCAGGCCAATTTTTAGATAGTGAAACTTATCAATAATATTAACCAGCAAAAAGAACATGGAACGTAGGCCCAGTATAGCAAATATGTTAGAGAAGAAAACAATATAAGGATCTTTAGTAACCGAAAATATAGCCGGAATTGAATCTACCGCGAAAACCAGGTCGGTAACCTCAATAATCAGCAGGACTAAAAAGAGTGGGGTAATATATTTTTTATGATCTATCCGCACAAAAAACCTGTTGCCTGAAAAATGAGGATGAACGGCAAAGTATTTGGACGCAAACTTTACGATGGTATGATTTTGCGGATCAACTTTTTCTTCCTTATCCTTGTTTAAGTACATCATTACCCCGGTATAAACCAAGAATGCTCCGAACAGGTAAAGTACCCAATGGAATTGGCTGATTAATGTGGCACCCACAAAGATAAAAGCGAACCGCATAATAATGGCGCCGATTATCCCCCAAAAAAGAACTTTATGGTAATGCTTGGGCTCTACAGCAAATGCAGTAAAGATCAGTACAATTACAAAAATATTATCAACCGATAAAGCATACTCCACCACATAGCCGGTTATAAATTCCATAGCCAGGTTTTTGTTGTAGGCTTTTAAGCCTCCGGTAAAATCATGGGGGTTTAAGGGCAGGTTGTGGAAGTTGTCAATATTAATCTGCTTCAGGGCAGCAAAGCTGTTTACATGGTGTAGCAGATGGCCATAGTTGTAAATAAGGGTATAAAAGCTAAGTGCAAAAGCTATCCACACTACACTCATCAGGGCTGCCTTTTTTGTGCTTACAGGCTTTTCGGGGCTGGAGAACAAACCAAGGTCAAGCGCGAGCATAACCAGGATAAAAACAATAAAGCCGGATACAAAAATCAGCTCGCTTTGCATGGTTTATTTATTACGTTCGGTAGTAAAACGTACCAGTTGCTCTAATCCCAGGCGGGCCTCACCTTCGGGGAAAGTGTTTAATATCTCAAAAGCCTCGTCCTGGTATTTTTTCATCTGCGTTTCGGCATATTCCAGTCCGCCGCTTTCCTTAACAAAGTTAATGATACGGGCTATTTTGGCAGGATCATCATTATGGTTCTTCACCAGGTTGATCATTTCCTTTTTAACCTTTGAATTGCTGTTGTTAAGCGAATATATTAAAGGCAGGGTCACTTTTTTCTCTTTAATATCGATGCCTAAAGGTTTGCCCACATCGTCGGTACCAAAATCAAACATATCATCCTTAATTTGGAAGGCGATACCGATCTTTTCACCAAAAAGGCGCATTTTTTCAATGGTAGCATCATCGGCACCGGCAGAAGCGGCCCCGCACTCACAACAGGATGCAATAAGCGATGCTGTTTTTTGGCGGATAACCTCGTAATAAATGGGCTCTTCAATATCCATTTTACGCACCTTTTCAACCTGCAGTAATTCGCCCTCAATCATCTGGCGCATTGCTTCCGATACAATTTTCAGGAACCTGAAATCATCATGCTTGATAGATAACAACAAACCCTTTGATAGCAGGAAGTCGCCTACTAAAACGGCTATTTTGTTTTTCCAGAGGGCATTGATAGAGAAAAAGCTGCGGCGTTGATAGGAGTTGTCTACCACATCATCATGTATCAGGGTGGCGGTATGTAAAAGCTCAACCAAAGCGGCACCACGGTGGGTTGACTCGTTTATGCCTCCGCAAATACTTGCAGAAAAAAACACGAACATGGGCCTTATCTGCTTCCCTTTACGCTTAACAATATAGTGGGTAATACGATCAAGCAACGGCACTGAGCTTTGCATGGAAGATTTAAACTTCCCTTCAAAAACATCAATATCGGCGGCTATGGGTTTTTTAATCTCGTTGATGCTCAGCATTGAAACAAAACGCTCTTTTAGTTATATGGCCGTATCACCGGCATTCAGCAGCAAACATAAGTTAAAATTATTTATCTGCATTAACGCCCGGCGAATTTATGTTGATGCCATGACCGGAACCTGCTTTTAACAATGCGCTCATATGGCAATCAGCATCAGCTATATTTTTAGTTTAATTAAACCAATGGCCTTGTTTTTACTCTATTATTATAACAACACTAAAAAAGTAAAAAATGAAAATCAAAATATTTGGAGGGTTATTAATAGCTGCATTAGCTGTTACCTCAATGGCTCAGGCACAAACTCATACCCCTGTTATTAATCACAGAGAGCATAATCAAAACCGCAGGATTAATCGGGGTGTACGAAGCGGTGAGCTTACGCGTAACGAAACCCATCACCTGCGCAATGATGAACGACACATCCAGAATCAGAAAATGCGCGATAAGGCCAGTGGCCATGTAACTTATGCCGAACGCAGACAGTTGCGTCATGAAGAAAATCGTACCAGTCGTGCAATTTACCGCGATAAGCACAACGACCGGGTAAGATCATAAGTTTTAGTATAGGTTTAATGTTTAATGGAGCGTTCTGTGCTGATAAGCCGGGACGCTTTTTTATTGCAGCGGATAGCAATATTATTTTACCTTTGCAATCCTAAATAAAACAGGAGAGGTGTCTGAGTGGTCGAAAGAGCACGCCTGGAAAGTGTGTATACTTCAAAAGGGTATCGAGGGTTCGAATCCCTCCCTCTCCGCAAAGTAGTAGTCAAAAAAGGTTAAAAACGCTTAAAATCACTGATTTTAGGCGTTTTTGCGTTTAGGGCCCTCCAAATTCGACCATAATTTCTCAATCTGATCGAGACCTATTGCCATCACTCATTATGTTATTAGAATTATTCGGAGGATTCATAATAATGCATTTTTGCTGATAAAATAATTACGCTTCGACGTCGAGCAAAGATAGTTGTAAATGATTAGCTCATGTATTCGCTGGTCATTGCTATAAAGACGGTTTACATGCATGTGGAACAAATCAATCACTAACTTTTCCCGTTTTTCAATCTCTGCTGCATTTAAGGCTTTCGTCATAGCATTGATACATCGGTCAAAAACCCTTCTTGGGATTATCTCAATAGATTGGTCAGAGTTTATTTTCACGAATTGTTTAAATCCCTCATTGACTCTTCGAAACGCCGGAGCCGACATATTAAATTCAACAGCAAATGAGTCCGCAACTTTCGCTAAAAACCTAATCCGACGTTGGTGATCGTAAGTAAGTTTATCTAATATTGCCTCCATCAAACGCATTGATAAGAAATAGCGCTGATTATTAGTATATTGAGAATCGATTGCGGCAAGCGAAAGCTTGCTATCCTGCCAAAAGAAATTTTCTACAAGAGGCATCAGGTCTGCCTCGTATCTTTCCGCCTCAGGCCAGTATATTCTTAACTGAAGATCTGATATTATTCGATTAAGTAAGAGTGGCTTTAAGCAACCGGAAAGTTCTGCAATCAAACTATATCCATCAGAAACAGATTTAAGTTTAAAGCGTAAACGAATATGAGAAGAAGGAGAGTTGTATCGTATAAAAAACCACAATGAAATTTTTTGACGATTTCTTACCAAAAATGGCTTAAGATATTCACTTAACACAGACTCCGATGACGCATTATGAGTATAAATTTCAAAATAGACCCACTCCTGTCCCTGTAAATAAAATTTTTCAGGTTGACTAACAGAGTGGGCCGATGGCTTGAAAACCGATTGGTAAACCGGGTTTTCATGATAATAGACCAAATTAAACTCTGCTGAAAAGGTGTCGTAGTTTTGGTCGATAACATGGGAATCTTTTGGCTTGATGTACTCATCAATATAAATTACCGTTCGTCCAGAAACGAAACGGAGGAAAGAATTCAAGTCATCATTGCTATCAGCTTTGAAAACCAATTTCTGATCAGCCACTCCACAACTAAATACTTCAATCGAATTTTCCGATAGCCATTTTTTTAAGGCAATGATTGTGGATTCTGATATGGCAAGCTTTTTATGTATAAATTCACTTGGAATGAGCCATTTCGCAGGTGACATAACTACGCTTTTGTAATGCACGCGAGGGTAGTGGTCAAGGCCTGGAATAAGAGCCATAAAATCAAAAGTAAAGGATGACCTAATTCCTTGATGTTGCAAATCCGCTAAAAAACGAAACAACGATAGGTCAGAACGTACATAATTATATGCAGAGGCAATCCTGGGTATAAGGCGACGATTATGAATTTTGGATCGAATGATAATTTCCTCATCGATAACGCGAATCATAATATCATCCATCTGCAAATGAATGTTAGCAAGACAATAGGTTAAAATTGGCAATTCTGCTTGATAAAGCGATTTTCTACGATTTACATTGTCCACCCTTCTCTCGGCCATATATCCTATGTCAAAAAATATTACTTCCGGGTTGGCTTCAGCTTCAATACCGGCAATCATTTGGCCCATTTCGTTAAACTCACCACCTATCAGTGAAAAACGCCCAAGCAGGGCATTTGCTGTGCAGCCACCTAAGCGTTCAACAACTAAACCATCATTCCCCACCCGCACAATCACGCTGAATGTATTAGGCATCAGTTGTTCGGAAGATTTAGCTGGCTCAAACGAATCTAGTTGTATAACGCCTCCTTTGACAATTGCCTTCAGCAAAAATTGGTTAAGTTCTATCCAGCAAATGCTACTTTCCGGTAGGTCATTAACACACAGTTCTTTTATCGCTGCGACAAGTTCATTCTCCGTTTGATCAGTTTCTAAATTAGCATAACCTATACCGATTTCCGGATCAAGGGCTAAGGCTAAAGACACTTCTTGCATTCCAAACTTTTGAATAAACTGTTTTTTAAAATTGTCAAGATTCTTGTGGATTTTGACAGGTAAAGCTTTGATTAGCCATTCAAACGATTGTTGTAGCTCGTGAAAGTCAGCTTTTTCAAGATTTCCATATAACAACTTGCGTTCTGCAATGATGTAACTTGGGTAGTTATCATGACTTCTGAATTTTTGGCGCTCGAAATAATCATTTCCAATAATGTTAGGACGGATATCTGAAATCAACAATTGCAAATCTGCTAGCATTTTTACAAGGCTGTTTGCTTCAGGCATATTAAACGAACCTCGAGACTTCAGAAAATTAGTCAATTCTCCGATATTCCTGCTTTTACGTGCATATTCCAATATTGCAAAGATCAACTCAGAATATTCAATAGAGCTTAATTCGAACCTATTTTCGTTAAAATATATATATTTTATCCTATCGCTATGCACATATATTGTGCTGTTTGTTTGAAAAATACCGCCGTCGCCGCGCTGATTTTCCTTTTTTTTTTCAAACCATTTAACGTTAGACCAATCTAAATACCTGTGGTTTATTTGTGGGCCCAACATTAAGGACTCCTCCTTTCGACTATCTGCAATCGATACTGAAGATATTGAAGCGAGTTGTCCAAATGGTGTCGGCCTGTTTTTCGCGCGATTAAAATACTTAAAAATGGTAAAGCTGATTTTTTCGTCGATTTGTCCTAAGTCTTTAGCATTAAGAAATTTAATTTCGTCGTAAAAATTTGGTGAAGAATCACGTATCATTTCCTTTAAACTATCCCATGCCTCGTCCAACGCTATGGTCGAAGGGAAAGCTGGAACGCGGCAGACGGCACAGTTTAGTAACTTAATTGGGGATTTCATCAATTATATTTCTTTAGGAAAACTAATCGTCAAATTGACGGTAAACATTTCTCCACTCATACCATATACGAATTGATAATTATCAGGATAGTAAGTATCCAGTCTTGCTGCAATATTTTTCAAACCCTGATGCTGTGCTTTTTCGTTTGGCCAGGAAAACGAGCAAAGGTTGCTACTAGTGAAAGTTAAACATTCCTCTGTCGATATAATCTTTAACACAGCAGGCGAAGCTGGCTTACGGAGGTCACCGTGTTTAAATAAATTTTCGGTAAGTGTTAGTAATACAACTGGAATAATCAGCCGGCTATCGTCTGCAATTTCAGAAGAGAAGTCTATCTGTAAACTTTCCTCGAATCTGAGTTGATTCAGTCGAATAACGCTGTGGATTTGTTTCACTTCAGTCCCTACGGCAACATACTCTGTATGATTATCGTGCAATGAAAAAGCCATAATATCAGCTAGGGCTAGCACGGCTTCTTCAACATTTTCAGGTTTTTTCTTCGCCGCATACTTAATAAAATTCAAAGTGTTAAACAAAAGGTGCGGATTGATCTGAGCTCTGAGAAAATCCTTTTCCGCACGTAAAAGCTTGGTCTTCAGTTTTTCAGCTCTTAAGGCTGATTGGTAAGCCTTATTCCTGTTCGCGATATAATGCAGTAAAAAATAATAACCAGTCCCATAAAGCATAAAATATATGCCACGCCAAATGGTAGCTGCCACAAATGTTTTTGAAATTGGCGTCTCCTGTCCACCAATAATAAAAAAAAATATTTTTTCCGAGCAAATTATGAGTGCAAAATATAAAATCAATTCCAGGGTAATCAGCAGCGGTGTTAGCCATACTGATCTAATAGCTTTGTCCAATGCGAACGGCAATACAGATAAAGAATGAATATAAAAGAGGGAAATATTTATAGCATAAAAGAATAAGTAGCTCAATATGGGGCTAAAGTGACCCAGCAATACACCAGTTATGACAACTTCATAAAAAATGAAGATAGTCCAGCAAATAAGATGTAAACGTTTTTGTCTAACAAAAGCACGGATATTTTGATATAATATTTTCTGCATCTACTATAAAAAAAATGTCTGTGAAGACGCTCAGAGATACTATTGAAAAAAAACAATAGTTATTATGAAAGCGTCAAAAAAAATCCCAAATCTCAAAAGAAAAAAACATTTTACATTTATCCGAAAAAATGTTTCTGGTTGCATCCTTCCAGAAACAACCGACCCAACTACAGCGACGGCAACGACGGTGACAACAACGCACTTTTGGTAAGGCCAGCTACAGATTATTTAATGTGCGTTTCAAGATGTATTCTTGAAACGCACTTCTATAGCTTCTACCTATCCCCAATGGAGCATTGTTCGATAAATATACCATATTACCATTAACCTGCCGAATGTGATTAGTGGAAATTATCATTGATTTATTTATTCGAAAAAATAGGTCAGTTCGTCCAAGTTTTTGTAAAATTTCTGTTAGCCCCATGTACGTAATGAGTTTATCTCTTTCTGTATAAATAATAACATAGTTCAGCAGTCCTTCAATGTAGATGATATCATTGTAATTAACTTTGATAAAATTGTTTTTGGAATTTCCTTTGATAAAAAGAACATCGTCTTCTTTTTGTTGTGCCTGTCCGACAGAAGGCAACTTTGCAATAAGTTCATCCACTTTTTGTACAAAATTCCCTTGGCTGACCGGTTTAAGCAAGTAAGCACTTGCGCTAACTCCATATGCGTCTAGGGCAAATTCACTATGTGCTGAAACAAAGATCAAAAAATGGCAATATTTTCTTAAGACTAGTGCAGCATCTATGCCGTTCAATCCGGGCATGTTAATGTCTGAGAATACAAAATCAACCGGACCGTGATTTTGTAAAAAATCAATGGCTTCAGATGTATCCATGAATGTTTTAATCACATGTAAACTGGATAAACAATGCGTCAGCTCTTTAAGCTCGGAGATGGCATGCGGTTCATCGTCGATAATGATGCACTTTAATTCCATATAAGCTGATTAGGTTTTATAGGTCATAAATGTAATTAAAGCTAATATAATATAATAAAACATGCAGTTGGTATAATTTTTTAGCTTACTATGAAAATATAAACAACTTTCAAAGTAAGAAAAGTGGTGAGTCCGGCCTGCGGTGATATTAAGAAATATATGTCTTTTTAAGTATTAAACTATGAGAATGGTGGTGCCTAGAAACAATGATTTTTTATGTCGCTAAAAATTTATCAGCATATCAAAAACATCCTGTGAAAATATCTATCATATTCTTTTTAATTTTTTTATTGATTATCAAAGTACATTATTCTTATGCGCAAGAGTATTCCATTAGCGGAAAAGTTTTAGACAATGCAAACAAGCCGGTAAGCTTTATAAACGTTGTTTTGAGAAATGATAGCCTAAAGGGCGGCAAGACGATAACTGACACTGCCGGAATTTTTACGTTAAAGGTTACGAAGGGTAACTATACTTTGTTATTCGAGCAATTCGGTCACCCGCTCCTAACCAAACAGATAACAATTGAAAGTGATCAAAATCTGGGAAACATCATAATCGACGAGGTTGTGATGTTAAAATCCGTAGATATAACAGCCCGTAAAAACTTAATAGAACGTAAGGTTGACAGACTAGTGGTGAATGTAGAAAATCTTCCGAGTTCTCAGGGTACCGATGCGATCGGCGTTTTGCAAAATACACCACTGGTTAACGCCGACGAAAATTCAGGAATCTCTATCGTTGGAAAGGGGGCAGTTTCAATAATGGTTAATGACCGTATGATTTATCTATCTGGTATCGAGCTAATAAATTATTTAAAGTCAATTAAATCGGAAAATATCGCTAAAGTAGAAGTTATTACTACTCCTCCAGCGAAATACGATGCACAAGGTAATGGTGGAATTATAAATATCTTATTAAAGAAAAACCCTTATCTGGGGTGGAATGGTAGTTATACCGCATCGTTTAGCCAGGCAACCAAAAGCGGGTTCGGTAATAACTTCAACTTGAACTATCAAAGTTCTAAGATTAGTTCGACATTAATATTGAAGCAATCGGATAATCCGGTCACTGTTAGCGGATACAACGACATCATAGGTACCACCAGCGTATTAACAAATTATAACAGTAGCAACAAAAGCTCATTATATGGAGCAACATATACTCTTGACTATAAGATAGATAATAAGACAACAATTGGGCTTTATGCGGATTACAACAAAACGAGTACGGATAGAAGCATGCTTTACAATTTGAAATATCTTACAAATAGCTCACTTGACTCGACCCTCAATACACGCTCGCTTCAGAATGGTACAAGCGATATTTTTCAATCCAACTTATATGCATCCAGAAAAATAGGCGAGAATGGCAAAAAAGTAGAATTTAACGCTAACTTATTAACTACGAACCCTTATAATACCGTCAACTTCATTACTGGTAATTTATCGGATGGCAATATAAATCAAGTATTGACACAAAATCAGTTGAATTATCGGATATATTCAGGTCAGGTTGATTTTACCCTGCCTTATAATTGGATACTGATTGAAACCGGCGGAAAATTTACCCGCTTTATTAATAAATCAAGCCAAGACTATTACAACATCATAAATGGTGAATCATCATTTGATTATAATAACAGCGATGATTTTTCTTACCGTGAAAACAACATTGCCGGGTATATCAGCGCGAGCAAAAAACTAAGCAAGCTATGGACGATCAAGGCTGGCTTAAGATATGAATATACGTTCATTAACGACTATTCGCAGACACTTGCACAACCAAACAGCGACCAATACGGTAAATTATTCCCTACTTTTTATCTAACATTTACTCCCAATCAAAATAATACCTTCTATTTGAATTATTCAGAAAGGATTAACCGGCCTAATTTTAGCCTGTTAAACCCTTTTAGGAATTACTCGAATCCTTATATTTATTATGCAGGCAATCCTGAATTACAGCCATCCTACACTCACAACTTAGAATTCGGTTATACAAGAAGTAAAATAAATCTCACCGTCTATGGCAGTGTTTGGACTAATGGAAACGCTTATATAACGCAATTAGAAAATGGAGTTCAAATAAATACTCAAGCAAACTACATTACTCAAAAATCTGTAGGTACATCTTTATTTTATAATGACTTCTTTTTTAATGTTTGGGGATTCACGCCAAGCATGAACTTGAGTTATATGACATCGCAAACCAGTATTTCAAATACTGTCGCAAAAAATGGGGTGTCAGCATACGCCAACATATTCAATTCCGTAAATATAAACAAATCTAAAACTGTCACTGCACTTCTTAGCTATAATGAATTTTTCGGCAACTACAGTGGCAATATCAGGAATTACTCGAGGGGCAATTTGAGTACTGGGTTGAAAATTTCCTTACTGGACAGGACATTACAAATGAACCTAGCTATAAACGATTTACTAAAACAACAATACAGCCACGGCGAAGCTTTTTATACAACCTTTTATCAGGAGTATAAAAACTATGCAGACGCTCGAAAACTAACATTATCTGTAACCTATTCTTTCGGAAATAAAAAGGTAAAGACGAATAATAGGAACGTAAAATTCGACGACAAGGGTCGGGCAAATTAATTCGATTTATTCGCGATTCTGATAAGTGTACATAGTCAGGGTAGTGCTTAAATAACGCTTTGATTCAAAGCAAATATTAGTTCAATAATTTTAAAAATTTAAAGAAATGGAAAAAAAAGAACTCAGTAAGGTTTTCCATACCATGTTTTCCGATACCAATATAGTAGAGGATAACGAAAATGGAAGATTAAAGGGCGGTTTCGCGACGCTATCGTCAAGCCAAATGTTAAAGTTAAAGGGTGGTGTCGACGCTACCAACAATGGTAACTGCGGCAACTGTGGCAATTGCGGTTGTCCACCACCGGACAACAACGGTAACTGTGGCAATTGCGGTACTTGCAACCCGGCTAGTTAATTTATGTAAAGGGGCTGACTCTATTGTACAAAGAAGAAGCCCCTTTTTTAAGCTTTTAATTGATTGTCTTAAATTTTAAAGAAATGGAAAGAAAACAAATGATCGAGATTTTTGACGCAATCTTCTCACATGTACAGCTTGCTGTAGCTAAAAGCAAAACTTTAAAGGAAAGCTTTGCTACCCCAGTTCCAAGCAATTGCTAAATAAAGAAAGATCTCAGGTAAAAAAAGCAAACACAGGAATTGCCGTTGGCCGCCCGATGACAATATTGCCAACTGCTTAAACTGTGGGAACTGCGGCGGTATTTGTGATTTATCCATTTAACGAAATATTAATTAGAGCTTTTAAAATGACAACTCTTATTCACCATTAAAAATTATATTCCATGAAAATTAGTAGATATAATACGTTCTTTCCTTATGAGGATAAAATCATAGGTTTCAATGCATTAAAAAATGACTTTATTATTTTGATGCCAGAGTTATATGAAATGCTTAAATCAGCAATCCACTTTAAAAACTTAGATGAGTTAAAAGACATTCATGAAGATTTTTACAATCATCTTGTCGATAAGGGTTTTATTGTTGATATAGATTTTGATGAACTCAACGAAGTGAAAAGGATGGTTCAAGAGGTCGATCATGAAAATGAACACGTATTTCAATTAACCATAAATCCAACTATGAATTGTAACTTCAAATGCTGGTATTGTTACGAAACACACATCAGACAATCCAAAATGAATGTTGATGTGATTTCATCAGTTGGGAAACTGATGCAAAAAATTGTCGATGAAAAAAAAGATCTCAGGGCGTTCTCAATAAATTGGTTTGGCGGTGAACCTTTATTGTACTTCGATACAACTGTGGTGCCAATTCTTGAAAAGGCCTGTGAAATAATGAATGGAAAGGGAATAGCGTTTGGTACCGGTTTTACAACGAATGGTTTTTTATTAAATCAGGAGAAGCTTGATAAGTGTAAAAAGCTTAATGTTCAAAGTTTTCAAATTACTTTAGATGGTCATAGGGAACGGCACAATCAGGTGAGATTCGTCTCGGAAAACAGGGGCTCTTATGACGAAATTATAAGTAATATCAAACTGGCTGCAAGTAATGGTTTCAGGGTAACTGTACGACTCAATATTTCAAAAGAAACTTTAAACGAAGGCATTATGAGGATAGCTGCGGATTTCCTGGATTTAAACATGGAAACTCGCGAAAAACTATTCTTTTCATTCCATGAAGTTTGGCAAAATGAAAAGGACTTATCCAGGGACATCCAAGATGTAGTTAAATATTTTAGGGAATGGGGTTTTAACACTAGCTTTAAAGCAACTTGGGATTTTGTTAGGGAATCATGCTATGCCGATAAAAGGAACCATGCCACTATAAATTATAACGGGGACCTATTCAAATGCACGGCACGCGATTTCGAGACTGCAAATAGGGAAGGTCATATTGATAGCGAGGGCAATCTCATCTGGAATGAAAAATACGAGCGCCGAATGAACTCGAAATTTAAAAACAAACCATGCCTAGAATGCAGAATTATGCCAATATGCAACGGCGGCTGTTCTCAGCAGGCTATTGAACATGAGAATATTGACTATTGTGTCAATGGCTTTGATGAAGAGAAAAAAACAAGTTTAATTAGGGAGAAGTTTTTCTATGCGATCAGTTAAACAAAAATTCATTCCTCAAAAGGATTATATGGACTGCGGCCCAGCCTGCCTGGCCATGGTTGCGGCGTCATATGGAAAGGATATCGGCGTTCAATACATCCGCGACAAAAGCTATCTAACCCGTGATGGTGTTTCATTGATGGGAATAACAGAAGCCGCTGAGGAAATCGGATTTAAAAGTTTCGCTGCTGAAGTAGATACTTCCGCCATTTCAGATGAGTTTTTACCTTGCATCCTGCATTGGAATCAAAATCATTTTGTTGTACTGTACCAGGTTTACCGTCGTTTTACAAGCCGAAAAATTTATTTTAAAATAGCGGATCCGGCACATGGAATAATTTCGCTATCCGAGGAGAAATTTAAAAAATCGTGGATCGTCGGAGACGACAAAGGTGTCGCATTGTTTTTGAGACCTACCACTGCCTTCTATGAGAAAACCCTTCCAAAAGAAGAGACCCTATCAATTAAGCATTTGATCAATTATCTTACTCCATTCAAAAAACAAATGTTTTGGATGATGCTGTTATTATTATTGGGCACACTTACGACTTTTGTGTTTCCAGTTTTAACGCAGCGTCTCATTGACGATGGAGTGAGTAAGAAAAATTTAACCATTATTTCCTATATACTGCTTGCTCAGTTAGTGTTCTTTTTAGGTAATATCATTTTTGGCGTTCTGCGAAATTGGATTGCCCTGATTGTTGGAACTAAAATTAACATTAAGATTATATCTGATTTTCTAAAAAGACTTTTGGCACTCCCAATTCGTTTTTTTGACACAAAATTAATGGGAGACTTCAATCAACGTATTCAGGACCACGAGCGGATAGAGAATTTCCTCACATCTCAAAGTCTTTTAACATTATTTTCCATTGTAACTTTTTCCGTTTTTTTTGCTTTTCTATGGTTTTATGATTTTCGAATACTGGTGGTATATGTTTCGTTGACCGCCATTTCTGTATTTTGGTCGCTGTTCTGGATGCGAAAGAGGAGAATTTTAGATTATTTTCGATTCCAGCAAAGAATTGAGAATCAGCAATCAATTTATGAAATAGTTGATGGGGTTTCAGAAATGAAACTCAATCAGTTTGAAGACTATAAAAGAAAAGAATGGGAGGAAATCCAACAAAGGCTGTTCGATATAAACGTTCGTATTTTGAAGTTTGAACAGGTGCAAACATCGGGTTTTGAGTTTATAAATCAGCTGAAAAATATTTTGGTAACTTTCTTGGCTGCCACGTTTGTCGTTCAGGGGCATATGTCTTTAGGAGCACTATTAAGTGTTTCATATATTATCGGGCAAATGAATTCACCGGTTTTTCAGCTGATCAGTTTTTTTCGGTCAGCGCAGGATGCGAAACTGAGCCTTCTGCGTCTTAGCGAGGTTCAAAATCATCCCGTAGAAGAGCAGGAGCAATTAATTTTATTGTTTGAAAACAAATTCGGGAATAACGGCTCCATAAAAAAAGGGATTGACATTAAGAATATTTCTTTTCAATATGAGGGACCTCAATCGCCATTTGTATTAAAGGATATAGATATTTTGATACCGGAGGGAAAGGTTACAGCGATAGTAGGCGCCAGTGGAAGCGGAAAAACAACATTGTTGAAAATTCTTTTGAAATTTTACGAGCCAATCCTCGGGGACATTATATTTGGTGATATTAATTTAAAAGATATTTCGCCAACCAGCCTAAGAAAGAATTGTGGAGTAGTTATGCAGGATGGTTATATTTTTTCCGACAGTATAGAAAGGAACATAGCCACGGGAGATGAAATCATCAACTATGAAAAGCTTGAAAAAGCGATTGATATAGCCAATCTAAACGAGTTTATCAAAGAATTGCCACTTGGTCTAAAAACGAGAGTAGGTTCAAAAGGTAATGGCATTTCGGGAGGTCAAAAGCAAAGAATTCTTATTGCTCGAGCAGTTTACAAAGACCCGCACTATATTTTCCTTGATGAAGCAACATCTTCTTTGGACGCAGAAAATGAAAAAATTATTCATGACAAATTACAAGCTTTTTTCAAAAGCAAAACTGTAATAATCATTGCGCATAGACTGTCAACTGTAAAAAAAGCTGACCAAATCTTGGTCATGAAGCAAGGAACTATTGTTGAGACTGGTAATCATCGCGAGTTAGTTGAATCTAGGAATGAATATTTCGATCTCGTTAAAAATCAGTTAGAGTTAGGCAATTGATGCGCTCAACGCACAACTTTCTAATCCGCACTGCACATACTGGTCAATAATATCTGATTAAAAGGTGGCTTGTTAACGGATGGTTATAACTTACCACGAAATGAAATCATCCTTCAACCCATCAATCATAAACCTGAGAGGTGCATGACAAAACTCCCTTTTTTTACTTTAAAGTCAAAAACATGATTGCGGTAACGTTTCAAGAAGACAGAATTGCTTAAGCAAGTACCATATAATCGTTTTCAAGATGATACATTTATTTATGGAGTAAATAAGTTAACCTCCAGCAATATTAGCGGCCTCGCTAACAAACTGAAGCACTTTTGCTTTTATCCAATTAGATGCTCAGCTGATTATAATTAGGTTACTCAAAAGATAGATGAATAGCCCGTTTTCTTTAGCTTTCAATTATGCAATACTATCCACTGTTATTTATAAGGATGCAACATTTCTTTTTTTTATACGACTTTTGAAATGCATTTACCCTTATAATTCAATGAAAAAAATTAAATACATTATTTTTTTTGCAGTGATACTTTTAACCGACAATATTGCGTTCGCCCAAAAATGTGATTGCAGCACTGCTTTTAAATGGATGAAAACCGCGTTTGAGGAAAACGATGCAGGTTTCAGATATATCCTTGATCAAAAAGGATACGCGGCTTACGAAACACATAATAAGCTTTTTGAAAATAAAGTTGGCGAGATAACCGAACCAGATTCCTGTGTTTCTGCGATACGGCAATGGGCCAAGTTTTTCAGGGTGGGACACTTTGGGTTCATTGTAAATCAAGTTCATATTAAAAAAAATAAGGATTCGGAAAATAAAAGTGTTGGACCGTCAAAAAATAAAATCAATAATATTCATTTAGATAGTGAGCCATACGTGCAGGAGTATGATTCGACAACTGTTTATCTCCGTATTGCTACATTTGAGTCACAGTATAAAAAAACAATTGACAGCGTAATTCATGCTAACAGTGAACTAATATATACCAGGAAAAACCTAATTATTGACATCCGAGATAATGGTGGTGGCGACGACGCGAGTTTTGATGAAATTCTTCCCATAGTATATACCAACCCCATAAGGGATGTTTCGGTAGCGCGTTTATCAACGCCTCACAATAATAAGATCTGGGAAGATTACATGTCGCAAAATAGTGTTTCCGCATCTGACAAAGCTGTTTACGCTGGGTATCTTAAAAAGCTTAATGCCAATCTCGGAAGATTCGTCATGCTCCATGATAGTGTGAGGACTTTTCGATACCAAAAGGTAACTCAATTCCCTCAAAATGTTGCCATAATGATTAACGGAAATAATGGAAGTACAGCGGAGCAATTCCTGCTAGCGGCTCGGCAAAGTAAAAAGGTAAAATTGTTTGGAACAACCACTATGGGAGAATTAGATATATCCAACATGTACTACATAACATCTCCGGATGGAAAATATACGCTTTGGTACTGTACATCCAAAAGCTTACGGATTCCTGAGAATAGCATTGATAATAAAGGTATATCGCCCGACTTTTATCTTGATAAGTCGATTCCAAAAAATCAGTGGCTGCCTTATGTTGCAGGTATTATGCGTTACTGGTAAAAAATGTAAACAAATTTCATCTGAGTACGTTCCTTTTACGGCCTAAGCAAAAGATGACTCAACTAATTAAAATGTAATATTTATAACAGCTAAAGTGTGTAAGTTTTAAACTGAGCAGTTCGAGTTTTAGTCTGATTTGGGCTACCTTTTTAAAAGTCAGAAGCCTCAAGTCGAAAGTCTTAAGGCATTTTTGCGTTTAAGTTATGTTATAAAATTAGTGGTGAATAATGATCATATGCTAAAAATTACTGGAAAAACTTACTTCTTCTATAAGCTGCGGGAGTCTGTCCTGTTTTTGACTTAAATATCCGATTAAAAGCTGCTTCCGACTGATATCCAACGTTCACTGCAATTTGGGATATATTGCGGTTATCCATAATTAACAGCTTTTGAGCTTGTCTAATACGCCAGTTAGTAAGGTAGGTCAACGGTGTTTCATGCACTAATTTTTTAAATTGATTAAAGAAAACAGAACGTGACATGCCTATCTCAGATGCAAGCGATTCCAGCGTCCAGTTGTTTTGGGGGATGTCCTGCATCAGTTTTAGTGCCTTGCTAATCCTCGGGTCATTTAACGCGGAAAGAAAACCACTGTCGGGTACAACCTGTTCTAAATATGCCCTGATGATATTGATAAACATTATTTCCGACAAACATTTCAGCATTATACTGCTTCCTGGTCGTTCGTTGTTGAGTTCTTCCAGCATTAATTGAGTAACCTGCTTTAGTAATAGCTGGTTTTCCGTCACATATTGCCTGATATGTATAATTGAAGGCAAATCCTTTAAAAAAGGATGCAAGGGCTGGTAATCAAACTCAAAATGACCAGCTATAAGAACAGTTATATCGCCGCCAGTGTTAAAGACAGGAGTCCCCGCCCTGCGGGCCTTAACAAATTCGGGCGAGGGCATGCGTAAACTTGTAGATTTATCTCCTATCCAGTGCGCGCTTCCGTGAGGCACAAAAACCAGATCGCCTTCTGCTAATTCTATCACGCGGCCATCAGGCGAACCAACAGTACAACTGCCGCTCACCAGCCGCCAGAATTGTGAATTTCCGTCCTGAACAATATCCAGTCCCCAAGGCGCCGCAAGAGGAAATTTGCTGTAAACTACACTTCTCAGCCTGGTTGCATCTAACACGGTACTTAAAGCGTCCATTTTTATAAATTAATACGATTAAACAAATATATGATACTTTTTAACACCATAAGTGTTAAATAACAGAATACCTTTGTATTATAAATAATCAAACAAATGACAACTCAAGAATTAGCCAATCGTTACTTTGATCTTTTTCAACAAAGAAAAGTGACAGAAATTTATCAACAGTTTTATAGCGCCGACATTGTTTGTACCGAACCTGAACATGCTTTGACAATGGGAGTACCTACCATAACCAAGGGGATTGAAGCGGTTTTAGCCAAGTCAAAAGCCAGACAGGAAATTATTGCAGAAGTACACAGCTTCTTCTGTAGCGAGCCGGTGGTTGGAGGAAACTTTTTTAGCATGGCCATGGGCAGAGACATGACTTTAAAAAATGGACAGCGATTACAATTGGCAGAAATTGCAGTTTTTGGCGTAAAGGACGATAAGATAATATCCGAAACCTTTTTTTATTAGCAATCAGTTAAAATTAGTTGAATAATAAACTATCTGCAAGGTGCCGCAAATCTTCAAAAATGCGGTTCAAGTTTAGTCATGCTCCAGCTCAAATTAATCGGAGCCAATCGGACTCGAACCGCCTATGGGAAAGGTATGAGTCTTTTGGTTTTGTTCAGCCATGTTTATTTACAATTTAATTTTTAATCGAATTTGACAGGGTCTTAAAAGAGGCCTGTTCAATGAAAACTGCTATAGGAGCAAATCCGGGGCTCCTTTAATAAAAAGTATAAATCGCTCCCTCTCCGCTGAATTTAATATTAAAATAGACAAAAGTCTGCAAGTCAAATAATTGCAGACTTTTGTTTTAAATGACCACATTATTCACCAGATCGCTACAAAAAGGTGCATAATTCAGGATGTTAAAGGATACGATCGTTATCGATGTTTATTGTTTTTCAGGCTTTCGCTCCGGCAATTTAAAATTAAGCGATTCTTGGTGTTTTAATATTTTACCGGCCTCGCCGGTTAACCATAAGTAATAATCAGATGGCTTACCATCAAGGTTAGCAAAAGCTGTATTTGAATTAGCGCATACCGGCGGATTATTGGTCACCTTGAAGATAGCTGTACCTTCGTTTATTTCATCAAACATGGCCACATATAACATGCTTGCACCGGTTGATATTGCGGTAGATAACATTTGCCAGTAGAATCGCCCTCCCATTCGTGGTATTGATGCTAACGGCTTAACATCATCCGGAAATTCATAGCGGCTCAGGTTATGCCAGCTAAATCCCGGATATACACATGGCACATAGCTTAAATTATTTTCCCGGCACCATTTCATATCCTCTATTAAATCATCCCTGTACCTGTTCATATCATTATGGAGCAATGGGGAATAACGTTGTACGCTCCAGGGCAAAACAATATCGCATTGTTTAATCAATTCGTGCAGGTAAGGGTCGGGATTACAATCGCCATTCAAAGTACGCCATGAGTTAGGAACACCGATCATAACTGCGCAGCCACCATAAACAGGATCATTTTTTAAAAAGTCTATCAGTCTTTCCAGACCAATATTCCTGATGTTATAAGGCCGGTCAGGAAAGCCTACTCCCCAAATGGCAACAACCGGCTTTCCGTTAAAATGCAGGTAGGTTTGTGTACCTTCCTGGTTGGTAACTTTTAACTGGTCTACCAAATATTTCCAATCATCTATTATAGCAGAACAATCTTCCCCGGATGCTGCCAGTCCTGACAAATCATACATAACCGCTATAGCCCTTTTATACTTTGAAGCTGCTTCCATAGCATTTTGCAATATAAAAGAGGACCTGCTGTTATTTTTGTCTTTACTTTTTGCGACATTAAAAAAACGTTGCATAAATACGCCGTCAACTCCATATTGCTGCATCCATTTAAAATGAAGGTCTATAGTACTTTTATCTGCCGAGCTAAAAAAAAGCGCAGGCTGTCCGTTTGAAAGTTTAAAGGGAGTTGGATATGTTTTTTCATATTCGCTTACGTCTGGCCATAAATCAATTCCTGAACGCTCCTCATTCCCATAAACATAATGCGAAGAATTGCTTCCATCTCCGGCGGCACTGAACCAGCCCTGATAGCCGGCCATAACCAAGCCCTTGTAAGTAGGGTAAAGTGTGCTTTTGCTATGCTTTGTTTGCGCTCTGCTGGTAATGGTAAAGCACAGCAGTAAAAGTACGAGAACTGGATAATTAATTATTTTCATTTTATAAATTAGTAAATTGGTTAGCGATATAGTATGGCCCATGTTTCGGATGAAATAGAGATAAGTTACCGGCCTGTTTTGTTGTTTTACTCTGAATCATTTAGGTTGGCCAAAGACTTTAGCATTGTTGCAGCAAATAAACGGGCCGGAGTTAAAAAAAAATTAATTATGTATTAATTTCAATGCCTTTAAATAGTGAAAAATGACAATTCACATTAAACACGTTGCAGATGTTAATTATCGTTATAATTTTGAGTTGAAATAAAAGTTACAGATACTACGCTGGGTTTTGTAGCTATTGACCATATTTTTCAGATTATAAACTAACTTAGGCGCTCTTATCCCGGGATAATTATTAACCCCAAATGAATGAGATTAATTTGTTGTTTTTTTAAGGCTATATTTTTTATAATTTTTTTAGCTGTCATCTTTAATCAGGATAGTTATGGCCAATCTTATGGGATGGGTTTTCACAGCCACGAAGTTGTGCAGGATAAAAGAACCTCACTTGACCTTAGCCCGGAAAAGACATTATGTTTCAATAACAATTTTGAAATTTCCTTCGATTTGTCATTTTACCTCAACCGGGCTGTCTATTTTGGTTATATAATAAGAATAATTGAGGATGATCACCGGAATATTGATCTGGTTTATAATGCAGAAGCATTAAAAAACCATTTTAATTTAATAATAGGTGATAAGCTGACAAAGACAGCCTTTGATATTGATCCAAATAGCCTCTTTAACCGGTGGAATAAGTTATCGATCAAGTTTGATTATGATAACGATAGGATAATTTTCAGATCAGGTGATCGTACATTTATTGAAAAAAACATGCATTTAAAAAGAAGTGCATGCTATAAAATACTTTTTGGTGTAAACAATTATAAGCAATTTAAAACCACCGATATACCGCCAATGAAGCTGCGGGATATAAAGATCATTAGTAATGGATCATTAACATACAACTGGCCTTTAAACGAAGAACTTGGCCAGACAGCACATGAAATATACTCACAAAGTGATGGAGCAGTGATTAATCCATTATGGATCACGGCCTTGCATCATGACTGGCAACCTGCCCAGGGATTAAAAATTAATGGGGTTGCTAGTGTTGCTTTTGATCCGAAAAAAGAAATAGTTTATGTTATTGGCTCCGATTCTATTTATAGTTACCAGGCAGACAGCTCACATTGGAGCAGCACCGCTTATTCTTCAGGCAAATTGATCCTTAACCAGGGTAATCAATCTGTTTTTAATCCATATGATAAAAACTTATACAATTTTTATCTTTTTGTAAATAAAAAATTCATCGCCAAATACAACACAACTACACATGCCTGGGACAAGAAGTTTGAAGCTGGAGATGTTTCTGACTTTTGGCATCTCAATAAATCAATATCAATAAGCGACTCTTCCTTGTACTTATTTGGTGGTTATGGACATTTAGTTTATAAAAACACTGTACAGCAATATCATTTTAATACTCATACCTGGGAAAATATTGTGCCTAATCGCGATTTTTTTATGCCGCGATACCTCGCCGCATTGGGCGCAACTGAAAAGGGTGATACGGTTTACATCCTGGGAGGATATGGTAACTCGAGCGGACAGCAGATACTTAATCCGAACAATATGTATGATATGATGCGTTTTACCGTAAAAGATAAGACGTTTAAAAAAATGTTTACATTAAAGGAGGGTGATAACGATTTTGCAATGGCGAATTCACTCATTATTGATAGTCATTCAAATTCATACTACGGCCTTATCTTCCCGCAGCATAAATATAACTCAACACTTCAGCTCATATACGGATCGCTATTAAAACCTTCGTATACTTTTGTTGGTAATTCAATACCTTACAACTTTCACGATACACATTCATTTGCCGATCTTTATTATTGTAAAACAAGTAAAAAGTTTATTGCAGTAACATTGCTGCGATCTGAAACTAACCAAACCAAAGTAAATATTTACACCTTGCTTTCTCCTCCATTTGGATCCGGGTCTACCGTATCATTGGCAAAAAGGAGCTATTACTTGTATTATATTGCTTGTTTTCTGTTGATTGCCGCGGCGACAGCATTTATATATTTAAAACGGCGCAAAACAAATAGTCCCATTTTAATCTCCTCACCGGTAATAAATGATGCGGAAGCATCTGAAATACCAAATAAAATAAAAGCCTATAGTAGTGGGACCCTATGTAAAAATTCAATTTTTCTTTTTGGCGACCTGCAGGTATTTGATGCAGAAGGGGCTGATATAACCAAACATTTCACCCCTCTTATAAAGGAACTTTTTTTGGTTATTCTTTTATACTCCATTAAACACGGGCGGGGTTTAAGCTCGGAGAAACTGAATGAAATATTGTGGTTTGATAAAGATGCTAAAAGTGCGCGTAATAACAGGTCTGTTAATATAGCCAAACTAAAAAGCCTGCTTGACAGACTGGATCATTGCAGTTTATCAAAGGATACTGGCTATTGGAAAATAGATATTGATTTTGACCATGTGCATGTTGACTATGGCGATTATTTAAGCATAGTAAGGGATAAGGCCCTGCTGGATATCGAGCGAATAAAATTTCTTTCTGCTATTACCCAAAGGGGAAACTTTTTGTTAAATAACGAATACGAATGGCTTGATAGTTTTAAATCCGAAATATCAAATGATGTGATAGATACGTATCTGCATTATGCACATTCACTTGATCCAACTCACGATGCAGAATTATTAATTGAAATATCAGCCTATATTTTTCATTTCGATCCGGTTAATGAGGAAGCTACTATATTAAAGTGTAAGGCGCTATCTTCATTGGGTAAGCATTCATTAGCTAAACATACATTTGAAAACTTCATAAAAGAGTATAAAGTTATTTATGGTGAAGATTTTAAGATGGATTTTCATGATATACTCGAAAAAAAAACATCTCAAAAATGATAATCTTCGGTTAGGCTGAACCTGTATAATGGTATTATTTTAACTAATTCAACTGAAATTATAACAATTACTGTCAATTAAGCATGTATTAATCTTTTATTAATCATATAGTCTTTATTCGTGGCTAAATATTTTAGATGTTTTATCAACCGTAAAACTTTTAAACAACCCATTAAGCCATATTTCAGCCATGAGTAAATTTTCACGTTTCTTTTTTATTGCAATATTTATTTTTTATTGTGTGGGCAAACTTGCAGCACAAGATGCACACGAAGTTAATGCGGGTAGCGGAAACCTTAAATATATTGATCCGCGTATCGGCAACGTGGGCCAGTTACTGCAGCCAACCCGGCCTACTGCTCAACTCCCAAACCAGCTTATCAGGATGTATCCAGAAAGGGAGGATTACATGGATGATCAGATATCGAGTTTTCCCTTAACAATAGTATCCCACAGGCTTGGTGAAGTATTTGCTTTGAAGCCTTCAGTAAAACAGCTATCAAAAGAAGCCTGGAAGCAAAAACTCACTTATGATCATGATCTTGAAGTTACCCGGCCCTGGTATTATTCAACATACCTTGTTGACGATGGTACAACAGTAGAGTTTGCTCCAGGTAAAAAAACCGGTATATTCCAGTTTGTCTTTGCAACTGATGCAGCCAATAAAAATTTACTGTTTGATCTTTATAACGATGGCGGCGGCGCCTGGAGCTTCGATAAGGATAATGTAATAACAGGCATGGAAACCTATCACGATGATATTAAAGTGTATCTGTATGGTGTTTTTAGTCTGGCAGGTAAAACAGGCACAGTAACCAACGGACAATTGAGCAGCAACAGCACAGCAATAGGTAAGAGTGTGCAGGCATGGATTAGCTTTCCTAAAAACTTGTCGGATACGGTGGAGTTCAGGTATGCGATATCTTACATAAGCCCTGAACAGGCTAAGGCTAATTTTAACGAAGAGATAAAGGAACGCACTTTTGCATCAGTAAAGAATGATGCCGAAAAAGCGTGGCAAAAAATAGTTGATCAAATAAAAGTTACCGGGGGAACAGAGGCTCAAAAAAGATCTTTTTACACTGCATTATACAGGTGTAATGAGCGTATGGTTGATATAACCGAAGATAACAAGTATTACAGTGGCTTTGACAAAAAAATACATACCAGCAACAAGCCGTTTTATGTTGATGACTGGATCTGGGATACTTATCTCGCCCTTCATCCTTTGAGGACAATATTAAACCCGGCTTTGGAGCAGGATATGCTTAATTCATATGTAACGATGTATCAACAAAGTGGCTGGATGCCCACTTTTCCAGTGCTGTTTGGCGATAACCCCTGCATGAATGGTTTTCACTCATCAATAATGATACTGGATGACTATCGTAAAGGAATTAAAGCATTTGATACTGAAACAGCATATCAGGGTATGATAAAAAACGCAACCATGGCTACTATGCTGCCCTGGAAAAATGGCCCTAAAACTATTTTAGATGATTTTTATTATAAAAACGGTTATTTCCCGGCTTTGAAACCAGGCGAAAAAGAAACTGTGGCCGAAGTGCATCCTTTTGAAAAAAGACAACCTGTTGCAGTAACGCTTGGTGGTAGTTATGATGATTGGGCCGTAGGCGAAATGGCCAAAGAACTTGGTCATACTGCCGACGAGGAGAAATTTAATGTACGATCAAAAAACTATAAAAATTTGTGGGATAACAACAATAAAATGTTTATGCCCAAAGATGAAAATGGAAACTGGATAAACATTGACCCCAAATTTGATGGAGGTTTGGGAGGACGTAACTATTACGACGAAAATAACGGGTGGACCTATTTATGGCAGGTACAGTATGATACCAAAGGTTTAATTACGTTAATGGGAGGCAAAAATGCCTTTGAAGAAAAACTGGACCAATTGTTTCGTGAAGGTCTTGGCCGGAGCAAATATGAATTCTGGAGCAAATTCCCCGATGCTACCGGCCTGGTTGGCGAGTACTCAATGGGTAATGAGCCTAGTTTTCATATCCCCTACCTATACAATTACACAGCACCCTGGAAAACACAGAAACGAATCAGGTTTCTGCTAGACGTTTGGTTTAAGGACAATATTTTTGGCATACCAGGAGACGAAGACGGCGGCGGTATGTCTGCATTTGTAGTATTTTCATCAATGGGATTTTATCCAATAACACCTGGCATACCGGTTTACACAATTGGTAGTCCGCTTTTTACAAATGTAACTATTGATTTGCCAGGGGGTAAACAATTTACTTTAATAGCAAATAACTGCTCTGTTGTTAATAAATATATTCAGAGCGCAAAATTTAACGGGGAACCTTTGAATACCCCATGGTTTACCCATCAGCAATTGGTGGATGGCGGCAAACTTGAATTGGAAATGGGCCCAAAACCTAATAAAAGCTGGGGGCTTCAATAATTTTTTTTTCTTAATTATAAAATCATAACAATGACCCATTTAGTTAAATATGGCGTTTTTTTATTGCTGCTTTTTTGTTTACTGTCTTTCACAGTAGAAAGAAAACCTTCCATCTATCCTTATAAAAATCCGAAACTGCCGGTTGAACAGCGGCTTGCCGATTTGATTGGCAGAATGACATTGAAGGAAAAGATATTACAACTTGATATGTTTTCGGGCAAAAATGAATATGGCTTTAAAGGCCACGAGGCCACTGAATATTCTGAAGAGATAACAGCCAGGATCATTGGCAATACAGGCATTGGATCCATACACGATCTTTACCCTATTAATGTTGATATAGCCAATAAAATCCAGAAATATGCAATGGAAAAAACACGGCTGGGAATCCCTGTATTATTTATTGAAGAAGGCTTACATGGCTATAGCGGAAAAGGAAGTACATCGTTCCCAATACCGATTGAATTATCATCTGCCTGGGATACTTCCCTGGTAAGACAGGTGGGCCACGTTATTGCAACAGAGACAAGAGCACATGGAGTAGAGATGATATTAGGGCCGGTACTTTGCCTGCCCAATGATCCGCGCTGGGGACGTGTAGAAGAAACCTATGGTGAAGACCCCTACTTAGATGCACTTAACGGAGTGGCAATGATAAAAGGATTACAAGGCAAAAGGTTAAGCAATAACGATGCGGTAATTGCCGAGCCAAAACATTTTGCTGTGCATGGTATACCAGAAGCCGGTAGCAATACAGCACCGGTAAATATAGGCGAACGTGAAGCGCGTTCCAGATATCTGTACGTTTTTGAGAAAGCGATAAAGGAGGGCGGCGCAATGGGTATAATGGCTGCATACAGTGAAATTGACGGCGTTCCCTGTGTAGATAATAAATGGTTGCTTACTGATGTTTTGCGTAAGGAGTGGGGTTTTAAAGGCTTCGTTCTGTCAGATTTGGGGGCTATTAAGATGTCTCTTCAAAACCATGCAGTGGCAGTCGATGCAAGTGATGCTTTATCGCAAACGTTTAATGCAGGGCTTAACATGCAATTTTATGATTTCGGGCATGACGACTTTGTAAAGGCTGTTACCACTGCGGTAAATAATAAGACTTTGTCGTTAACACAATTAAACAAAACTGTAGCGGATATTTTGCGGGTAAAATTTCTGCTCGGCATGTTTGACCATCCTTACACCAATCCGGCACTTATTTCTGAAGTATTTCATACTGAAGCTAACCAGGATCTGTCTTTAAAAGCTGCAAGGGAAGGTATCTGCCTTTTGAAAAATGACGAGTCGGTATTGCCTATAACCAATGCGAAATCAATTGCGGTTATTGGCCCGTTGGCTGAAAGTACTTACCTGGGCGGATATTCAAATGATGAGGATAAGGCCATATCCATATTGGATGGTTTAAAACAACGGGCTGGTAATAACATACATGTTAATTACGAGCCCGGTTATCAGCTTGATGGTAAACAAACCGACTTACAGAATAAAGCTGTAGATCTTGTAAAAAAATCAGATGTGGCAGTAGTTGTGCTAGGCGAAGAAACCAATATTGTAGGCGAGGGTAAAGATCGTGCCGAACTTGATTTGAGCGAGCAGCAGATGAATTTGATAAAAGCTATTCAAGCAACCGGTAAGCCTGTTGTTGCAGTATTGTCAAATGGAAGGCCAATCACCATAAATTGGGTTGCTAAAAATATTCCGTCCGTTTTGGAAACCTGGTTTGGCGGCGAAAAGAGCGGCCTGGCGGTGGCCGATGTTTTGCTGGGGAACGTAAATCCATCAGGCAAGCTTCCTATTACTTTTCCACGATCTGTTGGACAAATTCCTTTTTATTACGATCATAAACCAACATCGTATCATAAATATGTTGATGAGCAGAATACACCATTATTTGCCTTTGGCCACGGGTTAAGCTACACTACATTCGATTATTCGAATCTCCATATTAGTCCTGCTGTTGTCCCTGTTAATGGAACAGCCGAAGTAAGTGTAAAAGTAAAGAATAGCGGTAAAGTTGAAGGTACTGAAGTTGTTCAATTATATTTAAGGGATGAAGTAGCAAGCGTAACAACACCAATTCTGGCTTTAAAAGGCTTCCAGCGAATCAATCTCAAACCGGGTGAAAGCGGTATAGTTAAATTTAAGATTGGGCCCGAACATTTATCACTATGGAACCGTCAGATGAAACGGGTTGTTGAGCCCGGAATGTTCAAAATTATGGTTGGAAGCGCATCTGATGATATCAGACTGACTGATAGTTTAAAAGTTGTAAGTAAATTGTAAGGTGTAAATACCGGCATCAATAATTATAAAGCATTATGGCAAAATCTTATTTCTTAGTAATTGGTTTATTTGTTTTACAGATTAGCGTAAATGCGCAAAATAAATTAAAAGTAGCCTGTATAGGCGCCAGCATTACTTATGGCGCCAGAATAGAAAATCGCGACCAAAATTCCTATCCGGCGCAACTTCAACACATGCTGGGGAATAATTACGAGGTAACCAACTATGGTGTAAGCGGAACTACGATGTTGAAGAAGGGAAATTCGCCATACTGGAATTCAAACGAATATAAGTCTGCTTTAGCTGCTAATCCGGATGTTGTGATCATTGATCTTGGTGGTAACGACAGCAAATTAATAAACCGCGTTTACCTGAACGATTTTGTGCCTGATTACCACGAATTTATTCAACCATTTGTTAAATTACCTTCCCATCCACGTATCGTATTACTGCTCGCCATGCCGTCGTTTGTAAAGGACACAACGGATATTTGGGATCCTGTTATAGTGCAACAGGTCAATCCCCGCATTCAGCAGGTTGCTTTTGAGAATAAGGTTGAGGTAATTGATATGCATTCGGCATTTGTTGATAAAGAAGCGATAACGCCTGATAAGATCCATCCAAATAAAGAAGGTGCAGCAATTATGGCCCAAACCATATATGAGAACATAGCTCAAAAAAAAGACACAAGTTTTAACATTTTTAAAAACCTAAAAACCGAATATAAAGTAAGTTCCTTTTTGGGTTATGAATGCGCAGATTTTACGTTTGATAACCGTGCTTGTAAAATTGTAAAACCTAAATGGAGTGCGCCTGGCCATCCATGGATCTGGCGTGCACGGTTTTGGGGACACGAACCTCAAACGGATGTATCCTTATTGCAGCGCGGATTTCATTTAGTTTATTGTGATGTTGCAGAGTTATTAGGTAATGACGAATCTATTAAATACTGGAATGACTTCTATAACCTGGTATATAAGGCTGGTTTAGGAAAGAAAGCTGTAATGGAGGGGATGAGCCGCGGTGGTGTGTATGTATTTAACTGGGCTGCTGTTAATATCAATAAAGTGTCTTGCGTTTATGTGGATAATCCGCTTTTAAATATCCCTTCATGGGCAGAAGGTTTTATGAAAACACCTGAAATAAAGAATGATATGTTTGAGGCCTTTAAGAAAGATTATAATATAACCACAGATGAGCAGGTACGTGAATTTAAGAACAGCCCGATTGATAAGGTAAAGCAAATTGTAAGAGGTAAATACCCTATCTTAATTTTATGTGCTGATGAAGATGAAGCAGTATCGCCTGCAGATAATACCTTGCTTTTTGAAAAAAGTGTAAAAGCATTGAACGGTGATATCACTGTTATTCATAAACCTGGTTTTAAGCATCACCCGCATAGTTTCCCTAACCCAAAGCCAATTACAGATTTTATACTGAAAGCGACTGGGCAATATTTGCAGATTCCTGAAAATAATTAAAGAATTGCGAACTAAACACATGGCCCTATAATTTGCAATACAAATGAATAACAAGTTTTTAAATATCGCATTTACCTTATTAGCGGGCATATTTTTTTATGCTGCAACCAGTGCACAGGTAAAAAAGAAGGAATTTAATATCGTGCCATTATTGAATGCGTATAATGTAAACTGGGACACGCCTGGGCCAACGTCCATGCAATCCATGCCAACCGGTAATGGCGATATTGGCCTCAATGTATGGGTTGAATCCAACGGTGACCTTTGCTTTTTTATAGGGAAAACCGATGCCTGGGGGGCTGCTCCAGCTACAGAAAAGAACAACTGGATAAAAGATGGTGGTGTGTTAATGAAAATGGGAAAGGTACGGGTATCTGTAAGCCCAAATCCGATGGCACAGCAGGGATGTTTCTTCCGGCAAATACTAAAATTGCATAACAGCGAGATATTGGTTACAGAGGGTTCCGGTGCCGATGCTCTCCATCTGAGAGTTTGGGTAGACGCGAACCAGCCGGTTATAAGGGTCGAGTCAAAAAGCGTAAAGCCGGTTTCTGTAAAAGTTGCGCTGGATAACTGGCGGGTTGGGAAAGGTGATACCATTTTGCCGAGACAAGCCAATAGAATTACCTGGTACCATCAAAATCCGGATGATGCTGAAGCGCATCTGCGTGGCTTTGTTTTCGGCGGAATTATTAAGGGTAAAGGGTTGGTAAGCAAAGGCGATACTTCCCTGCAAACAATTAAAGCTGTTAATTATCAGTTAGTCTCCGTCTATGCTTTAACTACAAAGGAACTGGCCCTTGATAAATGGCTGGCAAAACTGAATGGAGAAATTACCCGGATAGATGCTTTGCCACTTGAACAGACACGGCTGGCCCATCAGCAATGGTGGAATAAATTCTGGCAGCGGAGCTGGATATTTATAAATGGCGGCGATGTTGCAAAAGCAACAACACAAGGATATATCCTGCAACGCTACATTACAGCCTGCGCCGGCAGGGGTGGTTATCCTATTAAATTTAACGGGTCCATTTTCGTGGTGGATAATCCACAATATAAAATAAACGAAAAAGCTCAAGCAATAGCTATAGATGCTGATTATCGTGAATGGGGTGGGCAATACTGGATGCAAAATACCCGAGCTATGTACTGGCCGCGCCTGATGGCAGGCGATTTTGACGAAATGTTGCCCTTGTTTAAAATGTACCTGGATATATTACCAGGCAATAAGGAGGCTGTAAAGAATTATTACCATCACGATGGCGCTTATTTTCAGGAAACATCGCCCTTTTGGGGCGGCCTGCCTTATATGGGGGCAGAGGTAAAGGAAAACTGGACGGGCCATTACTTTACCCCAATATTGGAGTTAAGCATGATGATGCTGGATTATTATGAGTATACCGGCGACAAAAAATTTGCCAGAGAAATGCTTTTGCCCATAGCAACAGCCGGCGTGGAATTTTTTGATAAGCATTTTGGCCGCGATGCTCAGGGGAAATTATTGCTTGATCCTGATAATTCTATTGAGATGTTCTGGAAGGCACACGATCCGGCACCTGATATCGCTGGTTTACATGCCGTTTTGAGCCGGTTAGTGGCCCTGCCGCCTGATTTAGCCGATGAGAAATTGCGGGAAAACTGGAAAAGGTTTTACGGTGAATTACCCGAGCTCCCGATAGGTGACAAAGACGGTAAAAAGGTATTATTGCCTTATACTGGTCCTCAAAACATTAAGGGGCACAACCTGGAAAATCCGGAATTATATGCAGTTTATCCGTTCAGATTATACGGACTGGGCAAACCCGGACTGCAATTAGCGAACAATACTTTTGATGAGCGCCATTTTAAAGATATGGGTTGCTGGGTGCAGGACCCGATACAGGCAGCTATGCTTGGTTTGGCAGATGTAGCTAAAACTTATGTAACTTTCAATTTTACCCGTAAGGATCCTCTCCTTAAGTTTCCGGCATTTTGGGCAACAGGACATGATTATGCGCCAGATGAAGACAATGGCGGTAATGGCGAAAACGGTTTGCAGGAAATGTTGATGCAGGTAGACGGTAAAAAAATCTTGCTGCTGCCGGCCTGGCCTAAAGAGTGGGGCAATACTGAGTTTAAATTGAACGCACCTTATAATACAACGGTTCAGGGCAGAGTAGTGGATGGCAAGCTTACGGATTTGATAGTTACACCTGCCTCACGCAAGGCTGATGTGATCGATATATCAAAACAATAAAATTAAGCAGACATAAATCCTAATTTAGTTTTCGCATTGGCGAAAACTAAAAAATAGTCTGTCTTTTCAAAAGCTACATCGCATATGCAGTAAATAAAACCCACCTTATTTATATGATTTTGTAATATCCAAAGCAAAATCATATACCTCATCAAATCAATTATAAATATTAAAAAATAAAAAACTTTAATAGTTGGGAGAAGGCAGGTCCGTCATTCAGGAGTTGTCCTCCTTATCGTGAAAGTTTATTTTTTAGCATATCCAGGTAATATTTCATGTAGATTAGTTTGTTGTAGGCACTGTTTGATCGAATGGTTTATAGCAGCAAAAATTAATGGATATTTTCTTTTTTTTCCATTCACTTGAATGTGTAACGCATATTATAATACAGTTAACACTTATAATTAATAAAAAAGATTAATACATACCTGTTAATGTATGAAATTAATCTTTTATTATACTTTTTTTAATCGAACTCCGCTTATTTTACCGCAAGATTCCTTAATCTATAAACCAATTTTTAACCAAATCTAAATGAAAATGAAAAGAATTTTATTTATCTTTTTCTTATTTATGTTTGTTGTAACCGTAAAGAGTTATGCAGCATATTTTAAAAGCCCCCCGCCAGTTACAGTTACCGGACAGGTAAAAGATGCGCAAGGTGGGCCTATTCCCGGTGTAACGGTAAAAGTGCAAGGCACAACCATTGGTACACAAACTGATGCAAACGGAAAGTTCCAAATACAGGCACCTAATGATGCCACTTTAGTTTTCAGCTTTATCGGTTTCGCCGATCAAAGTGTAAAATTAAATGGGCAAACCGTATTAAATATTACTTTACTGGAAAGCACAATCGGTTTGCAGGAAGTTGTAGCTGTAGGTTATGGTACACAAAAAAGGAGCGAAATTACCGGTTCCAGCAGCTCTGTAAGTGCTAAGGAAATTGCTAAACGCCCAATTACGCAAATATCACAGGCGTTACAGGGTACAGCTGCGGGTGTATCGGTTTCCAGCGCTAATGGTCAGCCGGGTCAGGGGCCTCAGGTACAAATTAGAGGTGCTAATTCTATTACCGGAAACACAGAGCCGTTATATGTTACCGATGGTAATATTGGCGCGGCACCGGATGACCCAAATGATGTTGAATCAATTGAAATTCTAAAGGATGCCGCTTCGACAGCCATTTATGGGTCGCGCGGTTCTAACGGAGTTGTTTTGATTACCACTAAATCTGGCCATACAGGTAAAGCCCGTATTGAGTTTAACACCTGGGTACAAAATGATCAAATGCCGAAGACGCTTGATCTGATGGGCGCTTATGATTTTGCAAGGTCAGTTAATAATCAGTTTGAATCTACGGGGCAAACTGATGCTTTTACCCAAGCGCAACTTAATAGCTTCAGAACAAACGGAGGTGGTACCAATTGGCAGAATGCCCTTTTCACCAAACCATGGGTAAAGTATTATAACGTCGCTGTCTCAGGCGGTTCCGATGCAGTAACCTATCGTGTGTCTTTAGGCTACCTCGATCAGCCGGGTACCATACTTAATACCTTTTATAAAAGAACAACATTTAAGTCAAATACGGATTTTAAGCTGAATAAAAAGATGGATGTAAAAATTATCCTGTCAGCATCACTTCCGCAAAACCATAATAATAGCTACGGTGGAGGTTTGACCGATCCATTTAACCAGGCCGTTGAGTGGGACCCGACCTCTCCAATAAAAGATGCTACAGGTGCATACATAAGCCACTCAAAGTATGCATCTATCCAATTCAACCCGGTAGAACAAGCTTTAAGCCAGGCAGATGATGGATCCGCTACAGATCTTAACGGTACGGCCACATTTAATTATCATATCATAAATGATCTGACATTCACCTCAACCGATGTTTACTCCGTAGGTCAAAATTACCTGCAAAGGCTTTTTGGCCCAGGAACAAGCCAATATGATTCCGGTGCAGGCTATATTAATAACGAAACAAGTAAAACCACCGGTTATTTGAGCAGTAATTTCCTTACCTATCACCACAAATTTGGCGATAACTCAATAACTGCTACCGGCTTATATGAAGTACAATCAGGCACAGCCACAGACTTTATAGCTACTGCTAAAGGTTTATCGACTTATTCACTTGGCTATTACAACCTGGGCCTTGGGGGGTCTCAACAAACATCCTCCACTTATTCGTCAGATGCGCTGGTATCTTACTTAGCCCGCGTTCAATACAATTACAAAGAGAAATATTTTCTTACAGCCAGTGTTCGTACAGATGGATCTTCACACTTAATACAAAAATACAGTACATTCCCTTCTTTGGGAGTTAGCTGGAATGCATCAAACGAAGACTTTTTAAAAGACTCGAAAATATTTTCAGATTTAAAAATTCGTGCAACTTACGGACAAACTGGTAATCAGAATGTAGGAGCATATTCAACTATAGCTCAAATAGGTACTGCTCCTGGTCAAAGTCCCGGTGCTCAGCCTGCTTACTACTATAATGGTGGTACGCCGGGTGCTGCCGGAACTCCAAGTGTAGCTACCCCGTTAGGAACCGGGGTATCAACTGCACTTAATTGGGAAACTAAAACTGCCTATGATTTAGGTGTTGATATGGCTTTTCTTAAAGGGCGTTTAACTTTTACTGTTGATGCTTACAAAGACAATGTCAATAATTTATTATATGCCTACCCGGCCACTTATTATGATGGCGGTGGAACTTATCAACGTAATATAGGCAGCCTTACCAACGATGGCGTTGAATTTGCTCTTGGAGGTACACCTGTTGAGTCAACAGACTTTAAATGGCACACTAACATTACCTTATCAATTAACAGGAATAAAGTTACCAGCCTTGGCGGATTAGATAATCAGGTAGTACAGAGTGGCAATAATACAGTTAACGCCATACTAAAAGTTGGTCAGCCATTGGGAGAGTTTTATGGATATAAATTTTTAGGTACCTGGAAAACCAGTGAAGCTGCTCAAGCAGCATTATATGGCATGAAACCAGGCGATGCTAAATACCTTGATGTAAATGGGGACCATACATATAACTCTGATGATTATCAGTTGCTGGGTAATGCCAACCCACAGTTTACCTATGGGTTTATTAATGATTTCACCTACAAAAACTTTACTTTAAGCTTTATGTTCCAGGGTCAGCAAGGAGGCCAGATATTTTCCCAAACACTTGCCTACTTATGGGGTGGATTGGGTGATATGAAAAACGCTACAACTATTGAAGCTGTACCGGAGAATTTATGGACTCCTTCTCATCAAACAAACAACCCTGCCTGGAGCAGTACAAGCGTGAATTATAACAATAGCAGCCGTTATGTATACAATGACAGCTATGCTAAATTAAAAAATCTGTCACTTTCTTACAGGGTACCAGCTCCTTATTTACAAAAAATAAGTGTCAACAGCCTTGAAGTTTATGTGAGCGGGCAAAACCTGCTTACAATAACACCATACAAAGGCTTTGATCCTGAAGTTAGTAATGCAACAAATGCCATTACACAGGGGCAGGAGTTTGGTGTTATTCCAAATCCAAAAACTTTTACAATAGGTATAAGACTGGGTTTGTAAATAAATTGATATAGATAATTATATAAAATATTAAAGATGAAAACTAAATATTCACTACTATTAGCATTATTTGCTTTAATTGTGATTTCAGGGTGTGTGAAACTTTCTGAAGATCCGAAGGCTACCTTAACGCCGGGTACATATTTCAAAACGCAGAGTGATCTGGATGCTTCTGTAAATGCCATGTATATACAACTTGCAAGAGATGGCGCATGGGGATTTACAAGTAAAGAAACTTCTTATTTTGGTTCGGATGACCTTACAACGGATCCGGGCTTAAATAAGGCAGATATGCGTGATTTTGACAGATTATCAGGCAATAGCGCAAATCAAAGTATGCTTGCTGAATGGCAAGGCCCCTGGGCGGCAATTTACCAGGCAAATAACGTTATTGCAAACTATGCTAAGGTTAACTCAACAGATGCCTTAAAAAATGAGTCTGCCGGTCAATGCTATTTTGTAAGAGGATTATGTTATTACTACATGGTAAGAACATTTGGTGCATTGCCTCTGGTATTAACGCCTATAAGTTTGGATGCAAGGCCACCAAGAGCCGATGTGGCCTCGGTTTATGCTTCAATAATAAGCGATTTGAAAACAGCAAAAAGCCTTCTGAGTAATACCCCTTCATCGGGCAGGCCAACTTCATATTCAGCAAGTGCTTGCTTAGCAGATGTATACCTTACTATGGCTGGCCACTGAATCAAACAAGTAATTATGCCTTAGCTGCCACTGAAGCCAATTCAGTTATGCAAGATGGTGTGTATAATTTAAGTACCCCTTACGACAAGGTTTTTACAACTAATGGTTCACCCGAAGCTCTTTTTGAATTGGAATATAGCGTCGTTGGCAACTTACCTAATCGTAGTTTTGGATCTACCAATGTTCCATTAGACGAGGTAGCTCTTGATGGATCAAGTGGCTGGGACGATGTATATCCGGAAATAAACTTCTTTAAAAATGCGCCGGTGTGTACCAGAACGGACCTTACTTTCTATACCACGCTTAAGTTAATACAGCCTGATAAAAGTTTTGTACTTACCCCATGGAATTCTCCTGTTACGCACGCCAGACATCCTTATTATAAAAAATTCAGGGCTGGGCTTAATGGGGATGGTGTCAACGAAAATGCCACACAGATTCTTTCCATTCAACCAAGTACGAATAAATCAACAATTATTATTCGTTATCCACAGGTTCTGTTAGATTATGCAGAAGCATCGGATATGGCAGGCGGCGGTCCAACATCGGCGGGTTATGCGGCTATTAATATGGTTCGGGCACGGGCAGGCGAAGCGCCGCTAACTCCCGGACTTTCTCAAACCGCTTTTCGCGATTCTGTAGTTTACGAAAGAGCTTACGAATTTGCCGGCGAATTTGGTATGCGCTGGTTTGATATTGTTCGTTTGCAATTGCTTCCATCTGTAATTGCTGCAAGAGACCCTTCAGAAAATTCAATTCCGGCAGGCGCGAATGTTTCTCAGAAGTACCTGGCACCTATTCCTTTTAGTGAAATGTCCCTAAATCCGCAATGGGCACAAAACCCGGGATACTAGTTTTAACCAGATGTACCTATATTTGAACAAGTGAAGGATTAATTCATGCCAAAAAGACCAATTATACCCTCATCAAAAGGGCCATCTAAAAAAAGAATTATTTTGTTTAAAGGGATCAGTATAATACTGGTCCCTTTAGTTATTTTATTATTACTTGAGCTGCTTTTAAGAATATGCAATTACGGGAATAATTTAAGCTTGTTTATTGAATACAAAGGCGACAAAAATTACCTTGTATTTAATCCGGATGCGTCAAAAAAGTTTTTCACCGAACAGCAGATGGCTACAAGGGGTAACAGCGAAATATTTAAGAAGAACAAAGATAGCAACACACTAAGAATATTTGTACTGGGAGAATCAACAACCATTGGGTATCCTTATTTTCACAACGGCTCTTTTCATAGGTGGCTGCAGTATCGTTTAACACACACCTATCCCGATAAAAATTTTGAAATAATTAACCTTTCTTTAACAGCTGTAAACTCTTACACCGTATTGGGTTTTGCGAAAGAGATTGTAAATTATAAGCCAGATGCTGTATTGATTTACACTGGCCATAACGAATTTTATGGTGCTATGGGAGCTGCATCAACCCAAAACATAGGTAGTAACCCTCATGTTATTAATTTTATACTTGGCCTGCGCGATTTAAGGCTTGCTCAGCTGATAATTAATATTTATGAAGGTGCAAAAAAAAGTTTCGGATCTACAGGTTTACAGCCTGGCGGCGACCGGATGCAGTTAATGGTTGCCAAACAGGAAATTCCTTACCATTCTGATTTGTATGAAAAAGGAGTGACCCAGTTCAGGGAAAATATGGATGAGATAATGGATTTGTTCGGCAAACGGCAGATCCCTCTTTTTATAAGTAACCTGGTAAGTAATGAAAAGGATTTGAAACCCTTTATTAGTTTTAAGCCAGACGGCATAAAACTCGCTGGATTTAAAACTGTTTTCGATAATGGACTGAAAGCTTTTGAAAATAATGATTTAAACTCAGCTGATACCTGGTTCAAAAAGGCAGATGAGATTTACGTTTCCAGCGCGCTTTGTAATTACTATTTAGGACAACTGGCATACAAACAAAACGATTTTGCAAAGGCAAAAAAATATTTTATAAAAGCTAAAGACCTAGATGGTTTAAGGTTTAGGGCGCCTGAACAGTTTAATGAAATATTAGCGACTTTGTGTAATAAATATCCAAACACACATCTTGTTGATACAAAAGCTGCATTTGAAAAAAATTCAGATCATCAAATTATAGGTGATGAATTAACAGTGGACCATGTTCATCCAGATTTAAAGGGCTATGCTATAATGTCGGATGCGTTTTATGAGGCTATAAAAAAATATATAGTACTTCCACCGGCAAATGAAGCCGATATTACCTTTGAACAGCTGTTAAAAAAAATGCCGAAAAATTCGATCGATTCATTATCAGGTGTTTACAGGGTACTTAACCTAAAAAAACGATGGCCATATAATGACCCGCATGCCGGGGATATGGTTAAAATTGAAACTAAAGAAGAGACGCTGGCTTATGAGCTTGTTTTTAAAAATATAAAGTGGAACGACGTAATGGGCAATTTATTTGGAGACTATTTAAACAACCACGAATTGTTAAAGGCAAGAAATGTGCTTGAAAACTTATCACTGGAATATCCGGCAGATCCTGGTATTTATGAACGCATTGCCATGTTAAGCGGAGAAATGAACGATACCGAAAATATTATATTTAATTTCAGAAAATCATTTAACCTGGCGCCAACGTTCAACAAAGCCCGCTATTTGTTTGTGACCTATTTAAAAATGGATCAACCAGCCGAAGCCATCACCTATATCAATTATGCCATCAACAATAATCCTTCCGGCTTTAACCTGGCTGCGGTTAAAAACAACACTGAACAAATTATACAATTGCAAAAACAATATTTAATTGATACAACTAGTGTTTCTGTTTTAATGAATATAGCAAATTCATATTCTGAAATGGGAAGTAGGGAAGGGGCAACAAAATATGCCGAAAAAGCATTGAAATCTGATCATGAAAACAAGGCTGCATTGTTACTTCTTGGGCAAAGTAAAGGCACATTAAACAAATGAAAATAGCTAAAAAAATATCTATAAAAGTTACAAAAAAGCAATGCACGGAGTTTGGCCAGGTTGCCACCCTTGCTGTATTATTTTTTGCACTACGGTATAAAAATGAGCACTTGATTATTGCTGCATTTATGCTGATACTCATTACTATTGTTTTACCAATTATTTTCTATCCTTTTACTGTTGTTTGGTTTGGCCTGTCTGAATTATTAAGTAGGGTAGGTCCTGCAATTATATTGACAATAATATTTTTTTTAATAGTAACTCCTGTAGGTTTAATCAGGCGGTTTTTAGGAAAAGATAGCATGCAATTAACGCAATTCAAAAAAAACAAGCAATCTGTAATGATTAACAGGAATCACTTATATACAGAATCTGACCTTTTACATATATTTTAATACGATGGAATTTTTAAAAGAGCTATTACTTTTTTTAAAGACACGGAAAAAATTCTGGTTAATTCCGCTGGTGGTGATTTTATCGTTATTTTCTATTCTGATCATACTAGCAAGTGTACCGGCCTTGGGTCCCTTTATTTATTCTTTATTTTAATAAAAAGTGGCCATTGTAATACTTGGAATTTCGGCATTTTATCATGATAGCGCGGCAGCCCTTATCATTGATGGCGAGATAATTGCCGCCGCTCAGGAAGAGCGGTTTACGCGAATAAAGAATGATCCGGGTTTCCCAGACAATGCAATAAAGTATGTTTTAGAAGAGGGCGGTATAAATTATAATGATCTTTCGGCTATTGCGTTCTACGATAAACCACTGCTCAAATTTGAGCGCCTACTGGAAACATATCATGCTTTTTCCCCAAAAGGACTATTAAGTTTTGTTATGGCAATGCCGGTATGGATCAAAGAAAAACTTTTTATAAAAAAATTGATCCGGAAAAAAATCAGTCGATTTGGAAGCAGCAAAATACCCATCTTATTTCCGGAACATCATTTATCGCACGCTGCCAGCGCTTATTATCCTTCTCCTTTCGATGATGCGGCGATTTTGACTATTGATGGCGTTGGCGAATGGGCAACTACCACCATTTGCCATGGAAAGGCTAATAAAATAACCATATTAAAAGAACTTCATTTTCCGCACTCTGCAGGTCTTTTATATGCTGCTTTTACCTATTATTTAGGGTTCAAAGTAAATAGTGGAGAGTATAAATTAATGGGATTGGCTCCTTATGGTAACCCCAATTCAATTCAAACCGAAGAATTCAAAAAAAAAATATTAACAGAATTGGTTGATATAAGGGAAGATGGATCCATAATACTTAACATGCATTATTTTGATTTCGCCACTAAACAAAGAATGGCAGATGATAAAAAATGGGAAGCTTTATTTGGGATGCCCAGGCGGGAGCCTGAGTCTGTTATCAGTCAAATACATATGGACCTTGCCCTGGCAATTCAGGAAGTCACCGAATCAATTATAATTGCATTGGCTGGTACTGCACAAAAAATTACCGGCAGCAAAAACCTGGTTATGGCCGGTGGGGTTGCTTTAAACTGCGTAGCCAACAGTAAAGTAGCAAAGTCGGGCATATTTGAAAATATATGGATCCAACCTGCGGCAGGAGATGCGGGTGGGGCATTAGGCGCCGCTTACGCTGCCTACCACATTTGGGGTAAAGGAGAAAGAAAAAAACATGGTTTTGCTGATGCCATGAAGGGCGCTTTCTTAGGGCCACAATACGACGATAAATATATTTTGAGAGCGATCCGCAAATATGAAGTTGGATTTTCGCATTTTGAAAACTTTGCTGAATTAACTGCCATAGTAAGTAAAAAAATTGCTGATGGAAATGTAGTCGGCTGGTTCCAGGATAGAATGGAGTTTGGCCCGCGGGCCCTGGGCAACAGAAGTATTCTTGGTGACCCCCGAAACCCGGAAATGCAAAAGATCATCAACGTAAAAATAAAGGCGCGGGAAGAATTCAGACCTTTTGCTCCCAGTATTTTGCTGGAAGATGCGGGGCTGTATTTTAAAACGGATTTCTGTTCTCCCTATATGCTTTTTGTTGAATCACTAAAAGATGAATTACGAAATGATGAACCCGGGAACTACTACGAACTTGGACTTCATGACCGCTTATATCATATCCGTTCAAATATCCAATCAGTTACCCATGTTGATTATTCGGCCAGGGTACAAACCGTTAGCAAAGAATCTAATCCGAAATTTTATCAGCTTATCAGCGATTTCAAAAAAATAACCGGCTGCTCTATGCTAATCAATACTTCATTTAATGTTCGGGATGAACCTGTTGTTTGCACCCCCAATGATGCTTACCAGGATTTTATGAATACCGAAATGGACTATTTAGTAATGGGGAACTTCTTATTAGATAAAAGAAAAGTTCAATCATAACGATTTAAGTACTTAACCAGGTAACAATTTCAAAGTTGACAGTGGGCTTAATATAAATATTCATTTATTATATCAGGATATCCGTTGCTATTAATTGTTTATTAATCATTGATTAATAAACAAACATTTTTTTGCAGATAAATAACTGATTGTCTTAACTGGTTTTATAGCCAAATTTAGTTGATGTTATTAATTTATTGGTTGCAAGTGCGTTTCGGGGTGAGATCCCGAACGCATTTTTCTTTATTGAAATGAAACAGGAAAAAACAATATTCAATTAAATAACCATCGTAAACCCCAATTGGTAACATAATGAATTCTTTCAAAGTTCACTTAAGCTGGGTTTGGCCGCCATCTGCGGTACGAACCTTTTTTTTAATTCTGGTTTTAACAGGCATCTGCCCTGCCGGATCCGCCAAAGCAAGTGCGATGCCTTTCAAATCGGAACCAATTACTATTATCCGTTCAAAAAACAGAGACTATCAATTCGACTCAACTATTTCCCGCAATGTATTGGAAAATTACCTTGAAAGGTCAATTACAATGCAAAGCCTGCTTGTTGGAAAAGGTAATTTTGATGATAATCTTCGGATGATTAAAAATATCGGGGCTAAATTTATTGGAAGAAGTGTATGCCAGTGGGGCGGCGAATCTGAAATCCCGAAAAACCTGCAACAGGAAAAAGAACTCGCTGCAGAAGTACATGAAACCGACCCGGATATAATTTTGCAAGCCTGCATTTTTGAGATAGTGACCAACCAGGTTGATCAGCTTGCTGTACCCGAATGGGCATTTACTGCTTTAAAACTACCTGTTGAAAAACGGAATTTCAGGTATGAAGACATGTTATATCCCGACGGAAAATTTAAAAATCAATGGGGAAGCGGCTCGGTACCAGATGTAAGCCGATTAGAAACTAAACTTTATTTCTATTATCTCGCGGTATCTTATATTGATATTGGCATTGAAGGTATCCACTTCGGCCAGGTAGAACTCATGAACAAAAATGACCCTAATCTGGACAATTATGACCAGGTATTAACCTTAATAAGAAGCTATGCTGCTAAGCATGCCCGCAGACATATCATTTTGTGCGATTCACATGTTCCCAGCGGCGGCTTCGTACGAAATGGAAAACTGCTAATGGATTTCCACGCTTTTCCGTTAAGAATAATGGAAATACCTGACCACCCAGAAGAAGCAATCTTAAAAGTTGGGCATACTGATGCGCTTTATGGACGAAGTAAAGGAGGTATTAGCCCCAGCGGATGGCGATGCGAGCATCTTCCATACTTAGTGGAGTTTGATAATTATGGGGTTAGTAAACGCCCGGGAGAGGAAAAGGCCGGCGACATTCCGTTTTGGGTTTGGGGCTATGATGAGATTAGCTGGTTTGCACATCAAAATAAGCAGTACCGCACCCAATGGCTAATTTATGCATTCAATTGGGTTAAGAAAACAGACATTAACGGACATCTGGAAATGCCGGGGGATCGGCAAACAACATCACCGCTAGACCATAAACACTGGTATTATGCCAATAAGCCGAGTGCTGCGGTGCCGGATGGGGAGGGAGATGAAGATACAATCCGGGAAATTTGGGCCACCAGGTGAACAACAGGAAATTCTGCCGGTATTCACCGTCTGCTTCGGTGCCCAAACTGGTCTAAGTTTTAGCGGCAGCATAACCTAAACCTAAAATGTTAATTCTGTCAAAAATTTAAATAGATGCATTATTGCAAATACTCTTCCTTAACCTAATTTAAGGTAATGTCATTATTCCCCTATTTAAACCTCAATTCTTACGAAAGCCCCTGTCGGCATAACAGTTCCAAGTTGCGGGCTGGAGAGCCCGGCAACTATTTTTTAGAAACTGTTCTTACTTTTGCTACCTCTGCTGCTTTAACAGTGCTCGCCTTATTACCGAAACTATGCCGAACATAGGTTAGCACATCAGCAATTTGCTGATCCTTCAAATCATCATGAGCGCTCATGGAGTTAGAATAAGTTTTTCCATTTATTTCCACATCTTCATTAAAGCCATGTAATACGATTTTAATTAAAGCTGCTTTATCCCCCAATATGTAGGTTGTATTAATTAAAGGTGGGTTCATATTCTGTACACCCCCGCCATCTGCCATATGACAGGGCAGGCAAACATTGGCATATACAATTTTCCCACGTGCCATAGAAGCCCTCACTGTCGTTTGGCCTGTTGGTTGTTTTTTGGTCTGTGCATGTAAAGCGCCAAATAACAATATAAATGATGCCAGAAATAGACCGGTTATTTTAATGTTCATTATTGTTTTTTATAGGTGATCTTATAAATCGTTCCCTGGTTATCATCGGTTACGTATAAAGAGCCATCAGGTCCTTGTGCGAGCCCACATGGGCGATGAACGGCATGTCCGGATGCTTTTTGTTCTTCTGTTCCGGCAAAACCGTCAGCAAAAACCTCCCATTTTCCGTCCGGCTTTCCATCTTTAAAGGGTTGAAATACTACGCAGTAACCGGCCTGTGGTTCAGGTGCCCTGTTCCATGAGCCGTGGAAAGCGATGAATGCGCCATTTTTGTATTTTTCCGGGAATTGGTTTCCGGTATAAAACAATAAACCATCCGGGGCGTAATGGCCCGGGTAGGCTGCCACCGGATTGATATACTTACTGTCAGCCGGTTTTTTGCCATCGCCACCGTACTCAGGACCGAGCATATTTTTTTGCTGCATCCAGTCGTAATAAACATAGGGCCAGCCGGCGTTATCGCCTTTTTTCAGAGCAAACATGCATTCTGCAGGTAATTCGGTTGATTGATGCACGGTATATAAATTCGGAAAAAGATTATGCAATTCATCGCGGCCATGCTGCATTACAAAAAGCTGATTGTCTTGCTGGTTCCAGGCCAGTCCAACCACATTCCTTAAACCGGCTGCATATCGCACGCCATCACCATAAGTCTGGTTGGGTTTATCAGCTTTAAACTGCCAGATACCGGCTGCGGAATCCAAAATGGGGCATCCTGTTTTATTGGGATCAAATTCGCTGCAAATATTTGAATAGGCTCCAATGTTTACATACAGATTCCCATCGTTGTCCAGCTCGATAGCTTTTGGCGCGTGTGTTCTTCTGTCTATTAAACCAGTAACAATTCTTTCCGGCTTGTCCGGGTTGATGACTTCATTTTTATCATCCAGCTTATAGCGATAAACCTCCCTGTTGTTGGATGCATACAAATAACCATTTTTAATAGCAATACCCGTTCCGCCAAAATTAGCAAAGCTCGATTTTAAAGTCGCCTTATCTCCATCAACATGAAGCATCAATATGCCCTTGCCATTTTTGGTCCCGGCAAGATGTACATAAATATCACCCTGGGGGGTTGCAACGAGGTGCCTTGCACTTCCCAAATTGTCAGCAATAATGGCGGCTTGAAAGCCATCGGGAAGTGTAAGTCCCGATTTAACTGTTTGGGGACCACTAAATGAATTATCACTCTTTATTAATTTGAATGACAAAAGCCCCCCTGTCGCAAAAACTGACAGGCATAAGGCGAAAAATATTTTCTTGTTCATCATTGAATTTATGTGGTTAAATAATAATTGGAATTACACGGTCAGTTCCAGTTGTTCAAGATAATCGGTAATTGTCGCGATTTCCTCTTTGCTTAAACTGCTGTCAATGGCTTTAGCATTTTCAATTGCTTGTTCGCTGTTGCGGGCGCCAACAAGGGTTATGGTAATTCCTGGTTGCTGTAAAGTCCACAGAATAACCAGTTGTCCCAGCGTTAAATGCTTCTCAGCAGCAAGCGGTTTTAGCAGATCAAGGAACTCATCTGTTCTTCGCAAATTTTCTTCTTTAAAAAACTTCACATCCTTACGATGATCACCAGGAGCAAATAAATGGCCGGGGCGTATTTTGCCGGTTAAAAGCCCTCTTTCCAGCGGACTGTAAGCCAGAATAGATTTATTGTTTTCTAGGCAGTGAGGAATTAGTTCTGCTTCTATACCGCGGTTAACCATACTGTAGGGCACCTGGTCGGAAACAAGAGTGATATATTTTTCAGCTTCGGCCATTTGAGCTGCATCATAATTACAGACGCCGGCATATCGCACCTTGCCTTGTTCAATCAGGCGCGAAACCGCCTCCATACTTTCTTCTATCGGTGTGGTGGAGTCTGGCCAGTGTATCTGGTACAGATCAATGTAGTCAGTTCCCAGGCGTTTTAAGCTATCTTCACATTCTTTAATGATGCTTTCTTTTCCGGCATACTTATAGATGTCGATATTTTCGCCGCTGTTTTTTTTACTATTAAAGGCAAAATCACCTTTTTTCAAGTCCCATCGCATACCATATTTGGTCAGGATTTGAACCCGGTCACGTTGTAGTCCTTTTATCGCTTCGCCAACAATTTCTTCGCTGGTACCCTGGCCATAGATCGGAGCCGTATCAATGGATGTTACACCGAGAGAGTAGGAAACCCTGATTGCGTCAATGGCATCTTTGCGTTCGGTACCTCCCCACATCCAGCCTCCGGCGGCCCATGCCCCAAAAGTGACTTCAGAAAGTAATAGGTCTGTATTTGCTAATTTTCGGTATTTCATGATTTGTTTAATTTTAGTTACATTCTTTGTTTATTGCACATCAATCATCAACTTTGTTAAGTTTTGCCAATAGAATCAGGCATTAACTACCACAAAGGAACAAACAATGATCGGGGCGGCCAATAGCTTAACCCGTAATTAGTAACTCATTAACAAGTTAGTATGTCAGAAAGAAAACTAAGTTCCACGAATTTTTATAATCAATCATTCCTGGAAGAAAAGTGCGCGCTTAACGAGCTCTTGTATTTATTGAGCAAGCGATGGATGACCGAAGTTCTTTTCAGTATAGAGGAAGGTAACTCACGCTTTAACAGTCTGAGAGAAGATTTGGAACATATCAGTGATCATATTCTTGCCGACCGGTTGAGGAATCTTGAGCAACTTGAACTGATCCATAAAAGTTGTATACCGGGTAACCCACCCAGAACGGAATATACTTTAACAAGTAAAGGCGAGGAATTGAGTGAAATATTGGGCGGATTATGCGATTTTGCAGAAAATAAAATACAGTTTGATCACACAATAGCGGTGTGACTATAAGACACAGGCTCAAATCAATACGTACAACTAATTGGTTTATTAGTAGCCTTATTTTTATTTTTGAAGTAGTATAAGTCTAATTTTGTGATGAACATTAACAAAATAGCGTTATGAAGTTATACCATCTATCCGGATTTATTTGCCTTTGTCTGGCCATTATTTTATTCGCAACTTTAAACGCCGACGCCAATGCACCTGCCAGGGATTATTACCAGCTTAAAATCTACCATTATAAAACCCAGGATCAGGAAACCAGACTTGAACAATATTTACGGCACGCCTATGTACCGGCTATCCACCGTGCCAGAATTAAATATGTTGGCGTATTTAAGCCGGTTACACAACAGGATAGTGACCGGAAAATATATGTTTTTACCCCTTTTTCTACACTGAACAAATTAGCAGGAATTGAGCAACAATTACAGGCAGATGCAAATTATTTGGCCGATGGTAAAGATTATGTAGATGCGGAATACAAAAATGCTCCTTATACCCGAATAGAGACAATTATACTTCAGGCTTTTCCGGGGATGCCATCAACTGCGGTTCCCAACCTTACTGCTGCAAAGGAAGACAGAGTTTATGAATTGCGCAGTTATGAAAGCGCTACGGAAAAATATAATTCCAACAAAGTCCGGATGTTTAATACTGGCGACGAAATAGGACTTTTTAAAAGATTGGGCTTTAATGCTGTTTTTTATTCGGAAGTTATATCGGGCAGCCATATGCCAAACCTGATGTACATGACTACCTTTAACAGCAAAGCAGACAGGGATAAACATTGGGACACATTTGGAAGTGACTCGCAGTGGAAAATGCTTACAGCTAAAGAAGAGTATAAAAACAATGTTTCGCATGCTGATATCATATTTCTTCATCCAACTGAGTATTCTGATTTCTAAAGGGCTGATATTCGACTAGGCGGCTAATTAAATAAACTGGCAGAAAACATCAAAAACAGGAAAACTTCATGTATATTACGTTGTCTGATATGGTACCAAAAGCTAAGGTATTAATCGAATAAGACATAAATAATTGATGTTTAAAACAGCTGTCTTCCAATCAGCAAAATGAATAATAATAGCTTCATTAATGAACTGAGGGCTGCGGGGCTACCTGAGCATTTGATAGACACGGTTATAGGTGTGGGACAGTTGAAAAGTGTAAAAAGCCAAACCACACTTATCGAGGCCGGAAAGGACTGCCGGACGATATATTTTATTTTAAAGGGAGCGTTTGTTTGTCGCCACCTGAACCAGGAAACTGGCGATAAAAGAACCATATCATTTCATATGGTTGATTTTCAGCCATTTATAACGTGCATTGACAGCTATTTTACAAATCTCCCTACAGCGTGTGATTTGTTGGCCATCAGTGAAGCGGAGGTATTGGCGTTTAGAAAGAATGATCTGGAGGAACTCGCCGGCGCCCATCAGATACTCTCTGCGTTTTATAATGCCCATATTATAAATGCACTGGTCAGCGAACATGGTTTCAAAACAAAATTGATCCAATATTCTTCCGAAAGTTTATACAGATACATAATTTGTAATTATCCCCAAATTATTCAAAAAATACCCTCCAAATACATTGCAGAGTTTATGGGTATCTCCCCTGAATGGTTAAGTAAGTTAAAGCACAAGACTTGATTTATTGAATTAATTCAAGATATGGCAACCTTATCCGAAGGTATCTTTGCAGAAATTATTTCCAACTAATTCAGAAAAAGCATGATGACCGGACAAAGGGCAAGGATACTTGCACAACTAATCTTAATATTTTTTGCATCCTTAAATATTTGCTACGGCCAATCGGGCAAAGCGACTGCCGCAATGGAAACATCCGGGGACGATTATAAGAAACTGGGGTTGTCAGGATCTACTGTACAACCGTGGGAAGACGGGATGCGCACTACCGGAGCGCCCGGCACCTATGAATGGTGGTATTTTGATGGCTCGTTAAGTGACGGCTCCTCTTTGGTAATTGTATTTTATACCAAAGACCAGATCATGCCGAACAAGCCTTTGAAACCGAAGGTATCGTTTGAACTGGACAGGCCGGATGGCACCAAGGTGCATAAGGAAGTACAAATGGATTCCAGTTATTTTTCGGCTTCAAAAGATAGTTGCAATGTGCGGATCGGTGCAAATTCATTTAGTGGCAATCTGCACGATTATATTATCCATGTAGAAATTGACAGTTTAAAAGCGGATATCACGTTACATAGAACCGTGTCATCATGGCGGCCAAACACCGGTTTTATAAATTTCCAAAATGGGAAAGACAGTCATTATTTTGCATGGCTGCCGTCTGTGCCCCAAGGGAATGTGGAGGGTACGGTTACTGTTTCGGGTCGCAGCATGGCGATAAAAGGGGTTGGGTACCACGACCATAATTGGGGTGACGTATCGATGCTGAAACTGATTCATGATTGGTATTGGGGAAGGGCACAGGTGGGTAATTATTCTGTTATTGCCTCTTATATTACGGCTGCCGATAAGTATAACAATGCGGTGATGCCAATATTTATGCTTGCCCGCGATGGTAAGATTGTGGCGGATGATTTTACTAAAGTGAAATTTTCAACCAGTAATGTTTATATAGATGCGCATACGAAAAAGCCTGTGGCCAATACTTTGGTATATGATTTTAATGATGGTAACAACCATTACAGGGTTACTTTTGAGCGGTCAAAGGATTTAGTGAGTCAGCGATTTATCGATAATTTAAAGGGATTCAAAGGTGCTCTTGCAAAGCTGGCCGGATTTGACGGGGCTTATATGCGGTTTACTGGGGAGGTGACTGTAGAGCGTTTTGACGGGGATAAAAAAATAGAGACCGTTAAGGAAAAATCTGCTGTTTGGGAACTGATGTATTTTGGTCGGGCTCCTCGCAAATAATTATATGTATGGGGGAATTATGAAAAGACCCTGGTCGGCGCCCCCTGATTTTTTAAACTTCTTTGAGTCGGTTTGCATCCGGATTATAAATAATAATGACTGCGCAAGGAGACAGGACTCCAAAAAGGTGGATTGTTCCTCATTTAGTTAGGTCTTGGTAGATGCCGATCATAAGGAGCCATGCTCCTGAAATGAGGAACGCGAATAAAACAATGATTGCAACAGCCGCGATGTAAAGCCCTGAGGTATATCCAAGAATAAGGAAAATTGCGCCTATAACTTCAGCGAGATAGCATATTGTACCACCTGCAAGACGAGGCATGTTCAATCCAATAGAACTCATACCCGATCTGAGAGCTATAACATAGCCTCTAATGAAGACGATTGTTGCGATGAGCCAGAGAATAAGCCACTCAAAGCCGAGCATTTCAAGATATTGATTCCCAATAAGCGCAAGACCGCTTGCCATGAAAATTGCAGTGAAGCCCGTTAGCATGTTAATTGCCCGGTTTCTATGTGTTGTGTTTCGGATAATGACCTCATGATTGATTGACATAGCTACGAAAATCAAACCTGCGAGCGCCGCCGCGCCGCCACCTACCATAACAAAAAAGTTATTCCATTGCGCTAACATAAAAATATTTTCCTTCAGTTGTAGTTACAGCAGGTTTAATAGTAAGAATGCTGTTTATGTATTCGAATATAAGTTTATTTATATGAATTTGAATGGGTTACGCATCGAATTGCTTGCCGCTATTTTGTATAGATTAATTGCAAATCCGCTATCGTTCCGTAAAATATAGCAATTGTTCTAGGCAAATTGAACTGGCTTTATTGCATAAGTTGCAATATGTTCTATAATTTATCGTCTTTGAGATTTTATAAATTTCAAAAAGATACTCCCATTAATTTATTATTAATGCCTTTTTAATTTTTTTTCCTTTATTCGTAGCCAATGAAGTAATTGACCAATTACAAACACCATCGTTGTAACACAAAACAACAACCAAGATTTATAAACCCTTAATTGATAAAAAATGAGAAAATTAATTATTCTGGCGCTACTGTCAATAGCTTCAATCTTATCATCCAACAACTGTTTAGCGCAGGAACTGGCCCCAAACCCATTTATCAGGCACATGTATACAGCAGATCCTTCTGCAAGAGTATTTGACGATGGCAGGTTATATGTTTATGCTTCACATGATGTGGATCCACCACGTGGATGTGATTTAATGGACCAATATCATGTTTTTTCAACTGATGACATGGTACACTGGAAAGACCACGGCGAAATATTACGCGCCAGCCAGGTACCATGGGGTCGCAAGGAAGGTGGCTTTATGTGGGCTCCGGATTGCGTTTATAAAAATGGTACGTATTACTTTTATTTCCCTCATCCAAGTGGAACAGATTGGAATAAAACATGGAAAATTGGAGTTGCTACCAGTAAAAAGCCGGCAAGTGATTTTGTTGCGCAAGGATACCTTGAATTAGGCGACAACAATTTTGCAATGATTGACCCATGTATTTTTATTGATGATGACGGAACAGCTTATTTTTATTATGGAGGAGGTAACAGATGCGTTGGTGCAAAATTAAAAGACAATATGATTGAATTGGCTCAACCCTTAGTAACTATGGAAGGATTAAAAGATTTTCATGAAGCTACGTGGGTATTTAAAAGAGATGGTTTATATTATATCACCTATGCCGATAATAATCAAGTAAATGGAAAAGGCGCTAACAGGTTGAACTATGCAACCAGTAAGAGCCCTTTGGGCCCCTGGACCTACGGAGGTGTTTATTTGGACCCAACGGGTTGCGATACAAGCCATGGTTCAGTAGTAGAATATAAGGGGCAATGGTATGCCTTTTATCACAATAATGTACTTTCAGGTCAGGGAAACCTCCGTTCTATCTGTGTGGATAAGCTATACTTTAATGCCGACGGATCCATTCAGAAAGTAATTCAGACGGGAATAAAAAGTAATAAATAACAAGCCTTATCAATCGGAACAGGTGAGCTTTTTAGGTAGTAATTAATCGTCAGGATATGCCGGGCATGGTCACTTTGGGTTTTTCGAGATAATAGCATCCGGAATATTGAAACAAAGAGACCGTCTTAAATAAACAATTAAGCACCCGTCTTCCCACGGGTGCTTTTAACTATTAACTGAATTTATTAAAGAACGATATGAAGATCTTATTTATCTGGCCACAGCATTAAATGCGTTTAAGCCGCTGGTAAGGAATTTTAAATAACTTTTGGGGTCATAATTTGCCCCGCTTGGCGGTACCAGCAAATTTCCGTTATTGTTGAGTAATACATAAAAAGGCTGTGAATTGGCCTTGAACTTTTCAGCCTGAAGGTTACTCCACTTACTGCCTATCGTTCTAATGTTCTTGCCTTGAGCGGTTACGGTTTGCTCATCTTTGGCTAGTTAATGGGTTAAATAATTCACAATAAGGGAGTTTCCCCAATACAGACAAAATATTGTAAGCATCAATGTTATATTGCTGAACCTTAATTTCTATATGCCAATAGAAAGATTGTTCATCTCCGGCAATATTATTGTTCACAGCAATTTTATTTCGAACACTGCACGATGCTATTGCAAGGGAAAACATAACTATTACACACTTTAAGCAACAGGAAATAACATTTATAAAATTTAATGATGCTAGTACACAAGCCTGCCGATTGGATGATATCCGGTAAATGTTATTCCTGATGATATGTACCCCTCTTTAACAGGTTCATCTTTCATCAAATCGGTACTCAGGTATTTTTTATTATCATCGCTAAATACCGTTACAACTACGGCATCAGCCCCCATTTTCTCTTTAAGTTTAACTGCACCTATCACGTTAGCTCCCGATGATATGCCTACTCCAAGGCCAAGTTGTTTAGCCAGCTTTTGTGCCATGATGATCGCGTCCCCATCATGTGCTTGTATAACTTCATCCAGTTGGCCCAGCTTAACAATTTCAGGTATAAATTCATCTGATATGCCTTGTATTCGGTGGCTACCTACTTTGTAACCGGTAGTTAGCGTAGGTGATTCAGCAGGTTCAAGCGGGTGAACCTTAATTTTGGGGTTCATCATCCTTAGGTAGTTACCTACACCCATTACTGTTCCACCGGTGCCTACGCCGGCAACAAAGGCATTGGCAATCATGCCGTTTGATGCCAATTGGCGCCATATTTCTTTCCCGGTTGTCTTTTCATGGGCTTCAGCATTATACTGGTTCTCAAACTGCCGGGGTAAAAAGATATGCTTTGCTTCTTTTTCCATCTTTTCAGATAGTTGAATACTGCCCAAAAAACCTCCTTGTTCTTTACTAACCAGAATAATTTCGGCACCCATACTTTCAATGATGGCTATCCGCTCTTTGCTCAACCAGTTTGGCATAATGATCTTTACGGGATGCCCAAGAGCCTTTCCTATCGCCGAAAAGGAGATGCCTGTATTTCCGCTGGTTGCCTCAATTATTGTGTCGCCCGGTTTTATTTTACAGTTCTTGTACGCCTGATACATAACATACAGGGCCATCCTATCCTTTATGCTTCCGGTCAGGTTATAGTTCTCGCATTTTACGTATACTTTACCTGGTTTTCCATTGTAAGTATAATGCAGCTCCAGCATGGGTGTATTACCAACCAAGTGCCACAAATTCCTGAACTTCTCTGCTATATTTTCGGTAAACTCAGCCACAATTACATCTTTCATTTTAAAAAAATATTTCGGATAAATCTCATTATATTATAACTATTTATCAATCATTTTCAATAAATCCATTTATTTTATTGAAAATTGGATATTTTCTATAATTTTATTCAGTTTACTGGCAAGTCAGATATTTTTACCGCCTCTTTTTTCAGTTTCTTAATACAACATTTATGTCGATCAACAACTTGGACCCAACCGATACGGCTATTCTACAGCTCTTACAGCATAATGCAGAGCTATCAAATAAAGAGATCTCCTATAAACTGCATAAATCTATTGCGACCATTCATGAAAGAGTAAAGCGATTAAAAGAACAGGGATATATTAAACGTATAGTTGCTATCCTGGATAGAAAGAAGATAGACAGAAGCCTGATCGCTTTCAGTCATGTACTTCTGAATGATCATACCGCCGCCACACTGGATGCATTTGAACAGGAAGTTGTTAAGTTTACCGAAGTGATGGAATGCTTTCAGATGACAGGAACTTTTGACTTTATTTTGCGCATTGCAACCAGCGATATGGAAGCCTACCGACTTTTTTACCGCAACAAACTGGCAACGCTACCCAATATCACCACCGTACAGAGTTTCTTTGTACTATCAGAAACAAAAAGTGAAACGGCTTATCCCCTTTAACACATTTTGTTTCTGACACCACTTTATTCTTAGTTAGGGAATAACTCTTGCAGCTTTTATTTAGTTCCTCCCCTTTAATGAGAAGTAAATTTGTTAACTTTTTAAATGATATGTTATGTGTAGAAAAAAGCTTTTGGTTGAAACAATCCAAAAATCGAACCGATGATGTTAGGTTCACTGGTCGCAGTTTAATTTTGTTGGATTAAATACGGATTCAGGTGTTTCAGGATCGGGCCAGTCAGCATTCTCATAAGTGAGGATATTAAGATGGATAAACATGCCAAACCGCAAACCGACAAATGACTGTTGCAGTTCTGAAAGCGGACGCTGACCTCTGGATGGGTGATTTTGCGCTTTTAACGCGTTACTTATAAAAGGAAGATACAATACACAGATTACAATTCTAATTTTTGCCATAGATAACATTTAATTATTGATCCCCAAACGTTTATTAACCTCCTTTGGAACAAACCCCGATTTTTTAAATGGATGAGCTTCTGTATTAAACACATACTCTTTCAGGTTAATATCAGGGTTGCCGCCAAAAAGCAGGTAAAAATATTTCATTGTCTCTGCAAAGAAGAATGTAGGCAATTCATTGTTCTGCTTCATGGTTCTTACGTCGGCAATTGATGAAAACGCTATATCTGTTTTACAATATTTAAGAATGTCTCTGTAATATTGCTGGCCCCTTGCCTCGTATTTTGGATTTTTGGTGTAGTAATGCAGGTAGTAAGCCGATTCTATGATCTCGGGGTTAAGATCATATACCGGATAGGTTGGCTCCTCTTTTTTATAATCATATCCGGAAGGTTCCAGCCCGTATTTATTCCATAAACCATCCCATGTGTCATCAAATGCTTCGGCCCTTTTAATATCCCCTCCCAGCGAATACAAAGCAGGCCAAAAAGCATCGTATAAGGTAACGGTAGATTTTGTTTTCTCACCCGTATCCATATTTACATAGCCATACCAAACACCGGTATTTGTTTGTTCAGGGATATATTTGTTAATGGCGGCAATGCTTATATCCCACATGTTTTTTAACTGTGGATCTTTAAATAGTACCCAGGTCTTTAGCAAATATTCAAAATAAGAATCATCTCCTGCTCCTATATAACTGTTACGGTCTATCCATTCACCTGTTTCATTGTTTATCACATTACCCACAAGGTTTATCTTTGAGCGCTTATTCCAGATGCAAAGATTTGCTTTTTTAGCGGCCTGGTAATAAGCAGGATTTTTGGTATAATAACTAAGAATACCCATTTCAAACATATAAGAGGCCGCTTCGGCTGTATTTACCTGTGACCCTTTTACTGCACCTGTTTTAAGGTTTACCCAATAATAAGGAATGCCGGTAGGTGAGTTAAAAGCTTTCAGCATTCTGTCGCCAAAATCTTTTGTTTGCGCCAGTATACGCGGATCGTTTGTATATTGGTACATACACAGCAAGCCACCGAGTACACGTATATTTACCTCGAAGGTTTTTACATAAATATCCTTGTCAAAACTTACACTATCTTTAATGTACTGCTCCACTTCTTTTGCATATTTATCCAATTTCATCACCTGCATGGTACTGTAAGCATCAATTGGGGATATGTGTAATGATTCCTTATACCAGTCGGCATTGGTTTTGGTAATTGGCAGCAATACATCATGCCCCCAAGCATATTGTTTATATGCCAGCCATGTACGTACAAATTCGTCTTTTACATCCTGTGCAGTATATATTTTTTTATCCTGGGCCTTTAGGGATAAACCTATTAAACACACGATAATCGTGCTGAATTAATATTTCTTCATTTATTTTTATCTTGCTTTGTAAATACTATAAATAGATTAGTGGATTATTGCCGTTGTTTTCGCCTCTGCAATGATAAATGCGATGTTGAAGGTTATTGGGATGGGTACGGTTCAATACCAGGTCGGTACTAAAATATCGCATAGTATAACCGGTTCTGCGCGTATTGCTGGTATTGGCATGCGCACCGTGTATAATACGTGAGTCATGTAAAGAGTAATTTCCTTTTTTCAATTCAAACCATACTATCTTTTCCTCATCAACTTTATTCTTTATTTCAATGTTGAATATTTTGTGATTGTTGTTCTCAATTTCCTGGTACTCAGAAAATCCCTTATCATGCGACCCGGGTAATACGCCCATACAGCCATTTGCTATATTGGCATCATCTATGGCTAACCATATAGTTACAATACTATCAAACTTGTTAAAGCGCCCCTGCCAGTAGGCACTATCTTCATGCCAGGGTGTATTTTTACCGGTTTTAGGTTCCTTACAAATAAAATGACTGCTCCATAAGCCAATATTGGGACCTATAATTTTCTCTACTACATCCAGCACTTCATCAGCCATTAAAAACTCAAACAGTCTGCTGTCTTTGTGATGGGGTACATCCAGTTCATCAGGCTGCAGTTCTCCTCTGTTTTTTAAATGCTCCTCAAAAATATTGAAGAGCCTATTAAATTTTTCTTCGCTAAACAAGGGTTTCCCGGGTAATAAATAACCGTTCTCCCTAAAAAAAGATACTTCCTGTGGGGTTAGTATTTCTTGCTGTTGTAACTTCATGCTATAAGGTTTTTGACTAAGTAGTCCTTCATAAATAAATTCAATTCCCATTGTGATGCAACGGGTTGCTTTGTAAATGGTAATACAGGCAGATACGGGGGCGGTCCAAATTCACAGGTAATGGTTATTTGCTGTTTACCTGCTTTAATATGCTCTTGTGCTATTTGTTTCCACCAATTCATATGGGCATTAAGTTCGTTCTCATATTCAGGTGCAGCCGGGTTGGCAACCTGCGGCCCTTGGGCATATCCTACTCTTGCATGCAGATGGATACAATTCGGGATCACCTTATCCAATATATCTTGTTGTGCTTCTAATAACGATTCTGATACAACACACCAGTGAGAGAAATCTGCTGTTAATTCCAATTGTGGAAATAATTCAAGGTATTGGGTGGTGGTTGTAGTGCAAAATGTAAACCTGCCCCTATGAATTTCATGCGCAACCGGTACCTGGTATTTTTTGGCCAGTATGGCGGCGGCATTTAAAAATGGAACATTTTGTGCTATACTATAATAATCCTTCCCGGTATGGCAGTTTACCATTATGGGCTTTAAAGCCATAATCATTTCAAGCTTGCGGGTGTAATCATGCAAATGCTCGTCAGGTGTGTTACCTTTGGCATAAGGATGCTGCGCGATTAATAGCAGGTTATACTTATTACATAATGGAACGGCTTGCTCATAGCCCTCAACATCCGGATCAATGGCCAATTCAATACCATCATATCCGGCTGCTTTTATTTGCTGCAATGCTTCTTCAAGCGGTAACTGGCTCATCCCCCAGTAAGGACAAAAAAATTTCAGCTTCATTACAAGTCAAAAAAATAGATGTTTGTTATAATATAAAAGTAGCGCTAAAATATTGGCCATTAGGTGTTCTATTATTGTTGTAGAACAACGGTTAATTGTGGTATAACGACTTTTTTAAGGATTGATGGTCGATAAACATAATGTTCATCACATACTTTATCATCATCTTGAATGCTACGCAGTACAGACTTAAACAATTGTTTGAGTCGCTTTTCTGTAAACTGAAGGGGGCTGATGATAGGTTTCTTTGAAAATTTTATAAAAATGTGCCAGGTTTGTAAGTCCGCAATCAATACAAATAAGTTTTATGGGCACATTAGTAATGGAAAGCTGCTGGGCAGCATAATTCATTCTTAATTCGGTAATCAATTCAGTAAGTGTTTTGTTGAACACCCTTTTTACTGTCCTGTTTACATGATCAATATTCTTTTCACATAAATTGGCAAAACCATTTTGACCTGCCTTAAACAGTTCAGGAGAAGTAAACTCCTGCAAAGCTTTGTTCAGCCAGGAAGGGATTTGCTGGTTGTCAACTTTCACATTATCATATAAGCTAATAAAACGAAATATGCTTAATAACAGGCTATCGACATAAAGATTGGATTTCTGACACTTCCAATAACCTTCAGCCCTTTTTGAAATTTGATTGATTGTAGTTAAGTCCAGTAGTTTTTGGAAAGGTAGTTTGTCGTTTGTCCAAAAATACAATTTGGAATCTGGAAAATATCTTGCTCTTAAGTGTGCCAGCGTCTCTAATGAGAAAGCCAGATTCATAATGGTGATCCCATGTTTGTCAGATGTAAAAGTGTGCTTATCATCCGGACGGATCATCACCAGATGCCCTGGTTGTAAAAGCACTTTCTGGTCATTAATGAGGTGATAGCCTTTACCCTTTTCCACCCAAAAAATTTCTGCATAATCATGACTGTGCAGCGATAGGTCCTCTCTGGTATGTATGGTGACCCTGGCAATATGAAATGCATCATTCTCATGAATGAAATTTCCAAGCAAAAATTTTTGAACGTTTTTTTCAACAGGTGTTTTAAAAACATGGTTTGTCATAAATTTCAATTAAGGAAATTCAATAATTCAGAATAACTTGAACAATACAAATATATCGTCGTTTTTGATTGTCAAAACGATATTTCTTATGCTAATATCCTCTTTTTTTATGGCAAAGCGACAATATGTGAAATTTCATAATTCTGGAAATTGTTAAATGAAAAGGCAATTAAATTTGCAGTACACACCGAAGGCGGTGTTCTTAAGTTGCGTATTAAATTGCAATTTAAACCACTCTCATTAATAGCTGGTTGCCTATTTGGGGTAAACAAAGTTAGTTTGCTCTTCTTTTACTTTTATTGGCCTTACTTCAATCGTTGCTGATACTACGTATTCAAATTCAGGATTACTTTTTGCAATAGCTACCGCTTCATCCATATCTTTTGCTACGATATGATAATAACCAACCTTAACCTCTTTTCTTTTTACTGAAAACTATTGCTCATTTGGAACAGCGGCAGATACATGGCTATCAAAATAATACCCACAATCAATCCCAAAAAAATGATAATGAGTGGCTCCATCATACTGCTTAAGGTAGAAGTTTTGAATTCCACCTCTTCAATATATTGATCGGAGATGATGCCAAAGAAGTAATCCAATTGATTGGTTTCTTCACCTACTTTAACCAGCTGGATCATTTTGGAGGGGTAAATCTTAAATTGTTGTAAACTTTCATGCAGGGATTTGCCTTTCATAATATCATCTTCCACTTTTTGGAGAGAAGATTCAATAGGGTAATAGCTGATCATTTGCCTGATTAGGGCTATGGCGCGCAACAAAGGTAGTTTGGCGTTGATCAACAGCCGCATGGAATTACAAAAACGGGCCAGGTAGATCTTTTGTACCAGGTTGCCGATAAGTGGTGTGCTTAATAAAAACTGTGAGAATATCCGCCTGAATTGTTCTGTTTTCCGGGTAAACAATATGAAGCCAATGATAAGTATTAGCAAGATTACAAACCTCCAGAAATTATGTTCCATTGCGTTGGATACGCCGATGATTTTTTCAGTTATCCAGGGTAGTTGACCTCCAAAGCGCCTGAAGACATCGCCAAACATAGGCACCACAAATTTGAGCATAAAAAATACAGCTCCTAATGAAGAGCAGAGTACTACACAAGGGTAGGTAAGTGCCGATACAATTTTGCGTCGCTGTTTGATTTTATTTTGGTAAAAGGTAGCCAGATCCTGCAAAACTTCAATCAGCTTGCCGGTTTCTTCACCAATTTGCAAACTGTAAACTTCGTATAAAGAAAACTTGCCTGTTTGCCGTAAAGCTTGTGAAAAAGTAGTGCCGCTTAAAACAGCTTCCTCAATGGTTTTATAAAGCTGTCTGTCTTTTTCCTTTTCTAATGCTGCTATAATCAGTTCAAAACTACTTTTTAAATTAATGCCGGCCTGTAATAGCGAACTGAGTTCCAGATAGAGCGATTCTTTCTTTTTGTCATTCAGTTCCTTGCTGCCAAAGCTGATATCTTTGTTCAATAAAGCCATTAAACCACCCTCATTGTTTGTTTGAGAGGCCTTTGTGGTTTTTTTCTTTTTTTGTTCGTATCTGCTCAGGTCAATGGATGGCATTTGGATTTCGTTGAATAAGGTTTGCAGCACTATATCGTTTGCCGTAATGATAAGGAATTTTTTCGTTCTGAAACAATAAGGTAAAGCTCAGTTCGTCAATGCGGTTTTGTTCTTCTGTTTCCTGCACTTCGATTATCGGAACGTGCTCAAACGACGTTTGCATATCCTGAATTTGAACATTAAAGGTATCGGTTTTCAGCGCTTCGCGAACAATGAAAGTGGGGCTAATGCTGTATTTTATGGAGTACTGAGTGTTTTTTAAAATAATACCTTCATTGTCTTTAGTAACAATCTCTGCTCTATCAAAATCTCTTGCTAATACGTGATCCAGGCTAACTAATTCCTGCATACTATCATTTTTTACAACGAAGGAGCGGTAAGATTTAACAAGAATCCCATAGGAAGTATAAGCAAGGCCAATTAATATTGCTGTAATAAGCATAGTAATGGCTACTTCCAGTAGGGTAAAGGCTTTAACGTTATGCTTATTCATCAGTAAATTGCTTTTTCCATTTCGGCTATTTTTTGCTGATTTTGATCATATGCCGTTAAGTGGATATCCGTTAATGCATTGTTGCCCAAATAAGGTTTTATTTCTTGTTCAATCCTGAAATCATCTACTTGAAAAGTTTGTGTGGTTTTAATACTGTCACGTTCCGCATTGATCATGGCTTCCTGTAATAAAGCCTGTGCACGGATTTTTTTGGCAGATAATGACAGCCGCAAAACATTGGTATAGATCATCATAGCAATACCGAACACAATGACGATAACCACCATGGAAACGATGACTTCCATTAGGGTGGAGGCCTTTACCTTGTTATTTAATTTGCTTCCAGCCATTGTAAAACTTTCTTCTTTTTACTGGCAACCGGCAGTAAATCTCCGCTAAGGTAATAAGGCGAGAGTGCTTTCGAATTGATAGTGGTATTGATCAGGTAATTTTCAAATAACGTAAATGCGTTACGGTAGTAAAACAGGCTTGTAAAAACACTGCCGTCCACTTCGGTACTATCCTTTAATTCCAATATGCCCTGTGAGTATACCTGACCAATTATCTGCGTATGTTTCCCAATGGAAATGGATGGCTTCAATTGATTCTGCGCTTTTTCGTAGTTAAAAATAATACCACTAAAATAATCTCCCGGACCTAAAGTAATCTTTTCCTGAGTAGTGGATACTGCCGATTGATAGCGTAATACGCCCAGGCAGGAAGGATAATCAAAATGGCAACGCGCCCCCACAAAAATAGAATCGGTAGCAAAGAGCTGGCAATTGCCATGAAAGCCGCTTTTTATGGTGATGGATTTAGCAAAGATTAAAATGTTATGCAGTTCTGCTGTACTGTCAATAACGATGGAAGTATCCGATCGTAAAATGATATTGTCTTTTAGTTTGATGTTGCTGATTGTCTGCGCTTGCTTTTTAAAATTGAAAACTTGTGTGGCTAAAAGAAAGGATTGCTGGAGGGAGTCTGCCTTAGGCAGGGTTCGTACAATTGTTGAATCTTTATTAAAGAAACTTTGTAATAGTGTTAATCGGTTACTATTAAGTACCGGTAATGTTTTTGCGCTAGTATGCTTTGTGCCAATAATCAGGCGCTTATCGCCGCTGTAAGCTTTATTATCGATATAGGCTTCCTGCACTCCTGCTTTAGGAATATAGGCATCGCCCCTTATAGTGGTTTTTCCGCTTAAAGAAAAAGGCCGGTCTTCATCCACTAAGTAGATGGCTGCCCATTTTGTAGAATCGATGGTGTTGGCGATGGAGAAAGTTTGGTACAGGGTATCTTTTTGTATGATAGCTTTTGCCACACCGATATTGTATATCCCCCAGTTTAACTTTTTGAGGGATACGGAATCCGCGTCGCCGCCAAAAAGACTAAATGTTTTTTCCGTAGTGAAGGAAGTATCTTCTCCCGCAAGTAAAATGTTAACGCCAGATTGGAGGTTGCTTTCCAGCCTGCTATAGCGGAATTTCTTTTGGTATTCGAACTTATAATAATAAGCCGCTACGATGAGAGAAGAACAGATCAGCCCTATGACCAGCGCAATGATGATAACAATATAAAGGGCTGACGCCTTCAGCATGGTTTAATCCGGTTATTTGCTTGCTTTATTAACAATGGCCACTGTGCTATCGGTATGTACTTTTTTGTGCTTGAAAAATGGTAATTTTTTCCAGATAGGAACCTCTTTTTCTATTACGACTTTCCCGTTTTTCCACAGTATATCTTCTTTTAAGGTGCCGTCTTCGTTCCAGCTTTTCCAGTTACCGTTTTTTAATCCCTTTTTAAAAGTGCCCTGTTGTTTGAGGCTTTTGCTTAGATAATATTCGTTATAGTAGCCATCCAGCAGCTTGCCACTATATCCTCCCTGGGTTGAGTGAATGCCACCGGCATAATACCAAAAATAAAACAGGTCTGCTTTGGGCGAGGTAACCTCGGTCACTTCGTTCACTTCAGCAACGATGGTTTTGTCGGTTGCAGTGATGCGAACCTTAGTGCTCATCTCGGGCATGGTTTGTGCACAGGCATAGCCCGAAATTAATAATAATATGGCTAGTAATCGTTTCTTCATAAAGTACTTGTGCTCATTGGTATAAATTTCACTTTGCCGCTATAGCTGATCTTGATTGAATCCCGCAGGTTTTTGAGCAACTTTACCTGGTCTTTGGTCTGTCCTTCCACAAACATTTCATTTTTACCATTAATGCTAACCATAGCCACCAGTTTTTTGGTTGCTGGGTTACGAATATAGCCTGCATAGCGGATAAACCCCCAATTAAATGCCGGTTTTGCTGGGACCGGGATCATATTTCTAGATAGGATCTTTTTTACAGGCAATTCAGCGGTGTCTTTTAGTTTAATTAAGCTAAAAGGGTCTCTATAGTTCAACAACAGATGTGTAGTATCTTTTACTATAGTCTCATCATTATAGGGTTCTTTTTTTTGTGGCGCATTACTTACTGTAGTAGCATCATCGTTATTATCCGCGGCAGCATTAAACACACGGTAAATAATCATCCCCCATACCACTAACACAGCAAGCCCTAAAACGTAAGTGAGTTTTTTGTTTTTCATGCCCCTTGGGATTATTGCAAAACAAAATTATTCAGGGTGCTTGCAGCACTTTCGTTACCGGCGGCATCAAAGGCGGTTACCTTCCAGTAAACTTTGCTGCCGGAAGTCCCAAGATTAAAACTATAGGAGGTAGTAGTTACCTGAACAGGGAAGCTGCTGTTATACAAAGTGACAGAATCACTCTGAAAAATGTATACTTTATATTTTACCGCAGTTGCTGAAGCATTCCATTGCAGAGAAACCGGCAGACTTACCGTTGCGGCGTTGGCTGGAGAGATCAGAGTTGGCGCAGCAGGTGGTATATTATCAAACGTTACAATATTAATGGCCGACCACTGTGATTGCGCCGTATCATTTTCTGCCCTTACACGCCATTGATACGCCTGGTTTTTGGGAAATGTGAAATTAACCTGCTGGCCTGAATATGCCTGGTTTAGCACCAGGGAATTGGCATTCGCAAAATTATTGGTGTCAATTTCCAAACGGTATTGTGTGGCTCCGTAAAGGCTTCCCCATTGAAACGTTGTACTGCTTTGATTGGTGAGGGAATTGTTTGCAGGAGCATTTAATAGTACTGTTTGCTGCGTAATAGATGACAAAGCAATGGTAAAACTCTTGGGAGTAGAATAAGCTGTTTGCGAACTGCCATTCTCGGCCATTACGCGCCATTGGTAATTACCGGGACTCATGGTAAATGAAAATTTATTTGCAGCGATAACGGTATCAAGGATCAGGTTTCCGGGAGCTGCAAAAGTGGGGGTTACCACCTGTAAATGATAAGTTAATGCATGGTTCACGGGGTCCCACCAGAAATTAATATTGTAGTTGGTACTGACATATTGATTTGCAGGTGCTTCAGGGTTAACAATGCTTTTGCTGATGGATGGTTCAATGATATCATCGCAAGAAGATAGCAAGTTAATGCCAGCAAATAGAATTGGAAGCAGATAAAGTAAAGGCCTTAGTTTCATTGCGGGCTAAAGTACAAAATCTTTGATATTTTAAACATGGAGATGGAATTAATAAAAATAAACTATACTTCATCGGCTGTAAAATATATGAAGTCAGCCTGGGTATTGATTTGATAATTCTTGGAAAAGCAAAGCGGAACCCTCCTAAAAGAATATCTATTGAATAATTAAAAAAATACAAATATATGTTTTTTATTGTATAAGATAAAAAACATATATTAGAAAACTTTAAAACTAATCACAATTAGAATAAAAAAATATGAATATCGCAATCTTATCCAATAATATTTACGATTACGGCAAGTTCTTGTCAGATAGCTCAGAAATCAAAGTATTAATCAAATCTTAATATCAATTTTTATCGCACATATCAAGTGCTGATATAATAACATTGCTTCATGTTTCCTTTCAAAGGTTTGAAGTGGTGAATTATGTCATTATTGGTTTGAATTGATATCACACCTGATCTTTAATCATCACATTTAAATTAAAAAGGTTGCCTTATATTTTCATGAAAAAAGCACTTTTAACATTAGTTTCTTTATTAATAATAGTTCAATTTCCGTTTTCCGCATTTGCTCAGGTGGACCCATCCCTGGAAAGCCTCAGAAACTATGTACCACCCTCACCGAATGCATCAAGCCTTGGCCGCTATGCCGAGTGGCCGGTGAGCCTCTATACCGGCCTGCCCAACATCAGCATACCAATTTACCAGTTAAAAGGAAGAAGTTTAACAGTTCCCATAGATATCTCTTACCATGCAGCAGGTAACAGAGTAGGCGACGTGGCTTCTAATGTCGGACTTGGCTGGTCTTTAAACGCAGGAGGTGTAATAACCCGAACGGTTAGGGGGCTTCCTGATGAATTTTCTTACTTCGCTTACGCGAGCTTTTACACCAATCAAAATGACTTTACCTCGGCAACGACGCCTTCAGACTATTACCAAAAACATCAGGCAGACGTTGCCAATCTGAACGGAGACAGTGAACAGGATATTTATACAATTAACGCGATGGGTAGATCTTACCGGTTGCTATTGAAAGCCGATGGGTCTGTAAGTACCATGCCGGCAAGTAACATACAGGTTTACTATTCGAGCCCTAACTATTGGACTGTAATACTGGAAGACGGCACCAGGTTGTTATTCGGCAATGGTAATAATTTTACTGAGACCAACACAATAACTTACGGTAATACTGTCGGTGGATTACAATTTCCAACAGCCTGGTATCTTAACACTATTACTTCTCCGGTTGGTGAAAAAGTAAATTTTACCTATTCGTATAGTAATCTTATTACCCAGGATACGCATATTACTCAAAGCGATTGGACACAATATAAAACAGGTGATAATTATGGGAATACCACAGAATCATGCGGGCTTTTGTCTAACGGCGGAATGGCTACCCATCTTCAAAATCAGCAGTTGTTCATGCTTTCTGTTGCCACTATAGAATCTGATTTAACAAAAGTTACATTCATTCCGAGTACAACCGGGAGACTTGATCTCAACGGTGCATTTGCACTTTCGGAGATTCAGGTTTTTTCTAAACTATTAAACAAACAGATTGATGATTATTTGTTCAATTACACTTATACGCAGGCCGCCGCAATGCCAGGCAATGAATTGCCAGGCCCCACGTCGGATACTTCCTACGTGCACCAGCGGTTAAAACTCATGAGCCTTAAGCGCCAGGCGCTCAATAATTCAGCTTATATGTTATGGTCATTTCAATATAACCCGTTGCATTTACCTTCCAGACGATCTTACGCTCAGGATCATATGGGTTTTTATAATGGCGCCATTTCAAATACTAGTTTTTTGCCGCCCCTATACTTTGCGCTGCCTCAGTCAAATTATTGGCCTGCCTCTTTTCAGTATAATAGCGGATTCACGCCATCTAACAATCATGACCCCGGAGCAGTAAAGGGATTCAACGGTAAATATATGCAGGCCGAAATGCTAACCCAAATCACTTACCCAACAGGTGGTTATACGCAATTTAACTATGAGCCTAATAGCATTCCGGTTAGTGCCGAGCAGTTTACAACCGGCGTGGCAAATATCGTACTGAACGTAACTCCCAGCCAGCCTATCAGCACGCAAAGTTCCACCTTTACCATTACCAAGCCGCAATATGTAATGTTAAACTTTTCCAGCATTATTAGTGCAACAGTAGTGGCCGACCAGTCGAGTGTGCTGACCTATGCAGTGATATTGGATTCAAGCGGGAATACCGTTGCCCAATTTACTTTGGGGCCTGTGGCCGAAAATGGCAGCTCCGGCGGTTACAATGGCAACGCAAGCAGCTATTTTAACCTGCTGGCCGCCGGAACCTATACGCTTAAGGTATGGACCAATGCTTCGGCTACAGACTTTTCCAACACCCCGGACTATGTAGACATGAACGCTTACCTAACCTACAGCCAGTCATTGGGCCAGCAAAGCTTTAACCAAATGGTGGGTGGTTTGCGGGTTAAGAGCATTCTCAATTACGATGGCGTGAATCCCCAGCCAATAAATGACCGTTATTTTAATTATAGTGAAGGATTTGTAATTAATCCCGTTGATTCCCTAAACGACTATATGACAACTCAACAAAGTATCATTAAGAATATTTGGACTGATCCAGAATTAGAAGTTACTTACACTCAGTTTTGCCAGTTTACAAAAGTTACCAGAAACAGTTCTACAAAATATTCATTAGGATCAATACAGGGGGGCGTTATTGGTTATGGGGCGGTTACTACCCTGTATGGGCCTAACGGTGAAAATGGCAAAACTATATCTCAGTTTAGTAACGCACCGGATATCGGAACATCAACTGCCAAGCTCTTTCCCTATCCGCCAACAGATCCGCGGGAATGGCGGCGTGGCCTGTTGTTATACCAGACCGATTTTAATGCAATCCAAAAGGTTAAGATGAGCAGCAATACTTACTCGTTTAACCCTGTAACAAACGTTACTAACTTTGCTGCCGGATTTGCCACCATTTATACAAATGGAAGTGGTTCTGATGGCACTTCCGCCTGTCAAAACCAATATGGATGGTGCGGTATCACTGCAATACCATTCAATATTTCTTCTGAACAGGTTCTCCATAATAGCTCAACCGAAACGACTTACAATACGCTTGGCACCGATTCTGTTTCAACCACTACCAATTTCTATTATGACGATGCTGCCAATATGCAGCCGGTAAGGACGGTAAGCATTAACAGCAAAGGCGACACGGTAATCAACTATAACCGCACCGCCCTGGAAGAAGCCGCCATTAACAGCAGCATCCCGCTATCGGCAAACGCCGTTACGGCCATTGATACCATGCTGGCGCGCAATATGGTAGGCGTACCGGTCGAATCTGAAAAATATGTAAGGGGCTTGCTTACCGATAAAATGCTGATCAATTATCAACTGATTAACAATTTTGTGCTGCCGCAGGAAATTAAGAGCCAGGCAGCAAGCAACCCGATACAAAGCCGGTTGCTGCTGAATAATTACGATACCTATGGCAACCTGCTTGACCAGCAGAAAACCACAGGGCCAGTGAATGATTATATTTGGGATTATGTATCCAGCTATCCCATAGCTTCGGTGGTGAATGGTGGCCAGGCCGACATTGCCTATACCAGCTTTGAATCTAACGGCACAGGGAACTGGACCATCCCTTCGACAGTGAGGGACAGTATTACCGCTGCCTTAACGGGATATAAATCGTATAATTTATCAAACGGGGCAATAAGCCGCCCGGGTTTAACGGCGGCCACTACTTATATCATCTCTTACTGGACCCTAAATACATCGCCTTATTCCATTACCGGCACCATTTCCGGTTACCCTATACAGGGGGCGACCATTAATGGCTGGACCTACTATGAGCATCGGGTTACCGGGATAACGTCCGTTACACTTAGCGGTTCTGGTAATATTGATGAGTTGCGTTTATATCCTGTAAACGCCCAGATGACAACTTATACGTATGATCCATTAGTTGGGGCGACAAGTATGACAGATGCAAAGAATGAGACTACCTATTACGAGTATGACGGATTGTTACGTTTGCGTAATATAAAGGATCAATATGGCAACATCATCAAAAGCTACTGTTACAACTATGCCGGGCAGGCTTACGGGTGCAATATTGGAGGGATAAATTCCGCACCACCTTATGTACAAATGACGGTAACCTCAGCAGGTACTACAACGGATATTGATGGTAACACGCAAGCGAATAATATCTACACTTTTAAATCTTTTTCAGATGCAGCGGGTACGATTCCTTATACCTTGTCAACAGCAATAACGGTTAATTACCAGATCAATACGACAACTACCTATGATGCCAGTGGAGAGGTTATTCCCACCAGTACTCCAATGACTATTACGATACCAGCAGGTGCCAATCAGTCAAGTACCAATTCCATAATGGTGAACGGCTGTACCGGAACATCGGCAAAAGGTAGTTGTTCTACCTCAACAGTAGTTTTATCAACCGGAATGGCATATCTATTACTAAGTAATAGTAATGATTAAAAGCAAAGCAAATATAAAGTGGTTGGTATAGGTGTTCTGCATTGCCACTTTATATTTAAGTTAAAATAAATCGCTATTATTAAGAGAATCAAAATACAACAACATCTGCTAACCGGCTTATCACAAATAAATGAATAAGATCAAGTTATTAATTATAACGGTGTCAGTATTGCTGTCACTTCAGGGCCTCAGCCAGGTACCTGCTATATCATACGGCAACAATACCTTCTCCTTTACAACGGGCTTGCCCGTTGGCCCAATCTTTCCAACCAATACGGGTGGTGCACCCTATGCCTATGGCCAGACGCTTACCTTTGTAGGCAGCACAACGGGAACTCAGGGATATGCCAACGGTACCGGATCGGGTGCTGAGTTTTTCCGGCCCTTCAGCCTGCTTCCGGATCAGTTAGGAAATTTTTATTTGTCAGATGGTGGCAATAACAGGATCCGATTCATCAGTGCTGGGGGCGTGGTGACCACGCTAGCTACTAATGTTGGTACTAGCACGGAACTGAATTATCCTACAGGCTTGTCAAAGGATGTCAGCGGGAATCTGTATGTGGCTGAGAATTACGGCAACAGCATATCCATGGTTACCGCTTCAGGAGTAGTAAGCCGACTAGCTGGTAATGGCACTAAAGGATACGTTGATGGCCCTGCTGCTAATGCAGAATTTAATTTCCCCATTGGTACAGCAGTAGATGCTTCAGGAAATGTATATGTGAGCGATTGGGGTAACCATGTGATCCGAAAAATTACGCCATCAGGAACAGTAAGTACGTTTGCAGGAAATGGTACAGCAGGCTATGTAAATGGCGCAAGTACCACAGCGGAGTTTGATCATCCATCGGGACTGATCTTTGATTCGGCGGGTAATCTATATGTGGCAGATGAATATAACCAGGTAATCCGCAAGATCACGCCAGCCGGGGTCGTGAGTACCCTATCTGGAAGCGGTAATGAAGGTTATCTGAACGGAACATCAGCTAATGCGGATTTTTTCTTTCCGGCGGATGTTGCTCTTGATGGAGCAGGAAACTTTTATGTAGCCGAGTATGGTAACCGGGATATCCGGAAGATCGGCACGGACGGAACGGTGAGTCTCCTTGCCGGGACACCCAGAACAGCAGGCTTAACAGACGGAGTGGGTGCAGCGGCCAGTTTTAACATAATAGAG
>NZ_VLLI01000018.1 GCF_007830615.1 Mucilaginibacter frigoritolerans | reverse complement strand
AGCCGAGTAATACTAATCGCCCGAAGCTTTCTTCGTGAATGGAAATGGTGAGTAGCAGGTAGCAATACCTTGCTACTCGCAAACACCAAACAAACAGATAATCAAAATGATACTGTTGTCTTTTCAATTACTTACTTCTTTCAATCATTGTCTTAGATAGGAGATAATAGATGTGAGACATGAGATAAAATCTCAATACTCAGATCTTGATACTCAAATCTAATTAAAATATTCAGGTGCCTATATCGGCGGTGTCCACCTCTTCCCATTCCGAACAGAGAAGTTAAGCCCGCCAGAGCCGATGGTACTGCAGTAAAATGTGGGAGAGTAGGTCGGTGCCAAATTTTTAATCCCGATTTAAAATCGGGACTTAAAGTAACCCTTCATCTAATTGATGAGGGGTTTTCTTGTTTTGTACCCTTTTTATTACCACCTTCAATGCTGCTGCATTGCCCTTTGTTAAAAGAACTAGGGGGGCATTTATATGAAATTTTTTTCTCAAAAACCACTACTTGCTTTTCCTGTTTTTTGTTTATAATTTAGCTAAGCGCTTGTTTAATTTGAAGCCAGTGCTATAGTTATCAACCTTTATCCAAAACCTTAACTTAACATCACAGATTATGAACACTCTTGTTTTTTGGGCAATATTTATTGTTCTCCTTGTATTAGTTTATTTTTTTGACAGGTATTATTTTATGCTAAGAGATAATAGCACTGCTCTACCCCGTCCATACAGCTTTTCGCGGTTACAACTGGCTTGGTGGTCAGTTATTATATTAGCTTCTTTTATAAGTATTATTATTTTAAGAGGCGCAATCCCTACCTTTGACACTTCAACGCTTTATTTGTTGGGCATTAGTTCGGCCACCACTGTTGGGGCGACATTAATAGATATTGGTGATCAAACTAACCCTAACCTTACCGGATTAGGGCAGAATATTAAAGGGGATAACCTGTTCCTTGATATTTTATCAGATAAAAATGGAGTGAATGTGCACCGTTTTCAAACGGTAATATTTAATATTGTATTCGGAATATGGTTTATCTTTTATGTGGTAGCTCATTTAAATGACAGTGCCATTGGTACTGATGCTATTATACCTGTAATCAGTACTAATAATCTTATCTTGCTGGGTGTAAGCTCTGGTTTATATACCGCTTTGAAGACTACTGAAAATAAGCAGCAAACGATTATACCGCCTGTAGTGGTTAATACACCTCTGGCGACTGTTACAGATCATCAAACAGAACAACCGGTACTGCAAGCAGCTGTACAATAAGTATATTTGCAAACGAAATTAATTAGGGGTAATTAATATAAAGGAAAATGTCCTTCTGCTTCAATTGTTTGAATGCGGAAGGGCACCTTTACGAAAGTCAGGTTATCTGGATTTACAATGATTTTAACCCTTTAACGCTTCATATATCTCGGCTGAAAGTAGTCCACTCCCACCCCCATAATGCTGAATAATAGTTATTTGAGGATTGAGCGAGCGGAAAGCATTACACAATTTATCTTCACTTTCCTTTTCAATTCCACCGCCAAGTAATACCAGGCGAAAGGTGTTATTTGCAAAAGCTACCAAAGCTTCTTCATCGATCGAGCAGCCGGTTGCATTCCACTCTGGGTTATTGTTAACTAGGCGAACAACAGTTTGTAAAATCTCCGGGTGCCGACCTATCACTAATATTTCTATCTTATTCATAGTATGATAGCTTAATTATTTGGTGTGAAAATAATAAAAAGGAAAGGGCAAAAGAGTTTTTCTGCATCAATACAAAACCTTTTGCCCTTAACTTCTTATTATCCTAACATGGGTACTTCCATCAGTAAAAACTCAGCATCGGTTTCGGCTGTAATAGTGAATTTGTCAGTATCCCATATCCCATAACCGTCACGGGTGTTTAATATCTGATCATTAACCTTAATGTCGCCGCTTAAATTAAAAATATACACGCCGTTACCTTTGGCTTTCAAATTATATTCGGTACTTATACCTTTATCAAATTTACCCAAATGGAACCATGCATTCTGATGGATCCAAACGCCTTCATCTTCCGGATTAGGGGAAAGTATCTGCTGTAATTTGTTATGCCTATCATCAGCATTTAAAGTAATCTGGTCATAACGGGGGTCTACATTCTTTTTATCCGGAAATACCCATATCTGTAAGAATTTAACCCTTTGCTCCCTGTCTTTATTGTACTCGCTATGAAAAATACCAGTACCGGCACTCATCACCTGTATATCACCATTTTTTATAACGGCAACGTTGTTCATGCTGTCTTTGTGTTCCAGATCGCCCTCTAATGGTATAGAAATTATTTCCATATTATCGTGCGGGTGTTTTCCAAAGCCCATTCCTGCATCAACGGTATCATCATTTAATACCCTTAAAGCGCCGAAATGCATTCTTTCGGGATTATAATAATTAGCAAAACTAAAAGTATGATAACTGTTAAGCCAGCCATGGTTGGCATGTCCACGGGTTTCGGCTTTATGTAATACTGTTTGTGCCATGATGTTTGTTCTCCTTTGTTTTATTTTATACATCAAAGGTAAGGTGTAATTGAAGCGGGAAAGATGATGTAGGTTAAGAAATGATAAGGGGGGCACTAATCAATGCTTGTTTCTCATTCTGCTAAAAAACTCGGGTGTTACACCAATGTAGGAGGCTATTTGTTTTTGGGGTAGATGATTGATCAGCGTCGGATAACGTTTGCAGAAGATGTTATAGCGTTCTTCGGCAGTAAGACTCAGGTTGTCAACAATGCGCTGTTGATTCGCTACTAAAGAGTTTTCAATAAGGATACGGAAAAAACGTTCAAATTTGGGGATCTCCAGATATAGCTTTTCCTGATTGGTTTTTGATAGCAGAATAATGTCTGTATCCTCCAACGCTTCAATATTAAGTGTGCCTGGTTTTTTGGATATCAGGCTGTACATATCTGCCATCCACCAATCTGGCGGGGCAAAACTTAATACATGCTCAATGCCATTCTTGTCAACTGTAAACCCCCGCAAGCAACCTGATGTTACAAATGCTGAGTATTTGCAGATTTCACCATCATTCAAAAAAAACTGTTTCCGTTTGAGTTGCTTTTCCTGCAGCAATGAAATGAAGATTTCCTTTTCTGCGTCCGTTAAATGGATATATCTGGAAACGTTATTCAGCAGCAGATTAAAAGGCATATATTGGTATTGGTTGCTCTCTGTCTGATTAAAATTACCCTGCTAAATAATTTAATATTAAGTAGCTGTAATTTAACTATTTATTAATAGATACTTAAAGCTTTCGCAATGCACAAGGCTTAAATTTGTTTTATAAATTTAGCAATAACACTTGAAAGCGCCGGTAGCAATTTTAAGCAAAAAATTACTAAAAACAGGAATATTTGTTTTACTGCTTCTTGACCTCCAATCCGCCCGCTCACAATCTATACCACTTCCTAATGCCTTTGCTCATAATGACTATTGTCATCCGCATCCTTTATTTGATGCGCTTGATAATGGTTATACCAATATTGAGGCTGATATATTTTTAGAAGAGGGAGATTTGATTGTAGCACATATTTATCCATTTTTTAGAGCCGAAAAAACGCTGGAAACACTTTATCTGCAACCATTGGCAGACCGCATAGCAAAAAATAACGGACAGGTTTACAAAGGATATACCACTCCGATTGTTTTACTGATCGATATAAAAACGGGCGCCAATAATACTTATAGCGCTTTGAAGCTATTGCTCGAAAAATACAGATCCATATTATCAAGTTATGATAACGGTAAGGTTACCCAGCGGGCTATAACTATTGTTTTGTCGGGGCATAAGCCCTACCAGATGATTAAGAGTGAAACAAATCGTCTGGCATTTATTGATGAAGATTTGAGAAAAACGGCTATGGATACAACTGCCGCCAATGTATATAAACTGGCGAGCTGTAAATATTCAAAAATGTTGAGTTGGAATGGTAATGGCGATTTTCCGGTGAGCGAAAAGAATAAGCTATGTGCCTATGTATCAATGGCACATAAATTTGGTAAAAAAGTAAGACTATGGGCATCACCCGAGAAAAACAGCGTTTGGCAAGAGTTGCTTAAATGCGGTGTTGACTTGATTAATACCGATAAACTCGTAGATCTTAAAAACTTTTTAATTACCTATAAGAGCAGTTATGGCAATTCAACAGTTATGCTGCCTATTAATAATATTGAAGTCAACTGAACTTGAGGTGTGACTCATATGCCTATACTGCAAATTTATAAGAATATTCATCAGGAGCTGTTGTTTCAAGCTAATTTTTACATCTCAAGCTCAAAGTGAAAAGGCCTTTAAATAAGCATCTTTATAAGTCCCCCATTCTTTTGTTGCATTCAGTAAGGTTTTAAATAGATCCTGATTATTAGTTAGCTTCCCTTTTTTAGGCGGTAATATAGCCTTGCCGTCAACTATTAGATTCGTTATTTTAGTGGTAAACCAGGTTACATTTTCGTGAGGGAGCGCCAGGCCTAATATCATTCCAGGTAAACCGGTAAAAGATTCAGGTCCCCCTGAAACAGGGATCTGATCGCTATAAAAAGCTACAACGTAAACTGAATCTAACACTATTGCATTTGCCCTTCTGCAGATAAATCCGGCAACTTCCCGTGTTTCGCCGGTTATTTTCCATCGGATCTTGCGAGTGCTATCTTTAACCAGGAAAACTTCTTCGAAAACATTTTTCTGTTCAATAAATGTTTTTGTTTGTAAGTCAGTGTAGATGGTATTGGTCTGACTAACCATTACATTGTTTCCAAAGAAATTTCCTGACGGATTTTCATCAGGCACCGGCGTAAACAGCGTTTTATTATCAGAAAAGGTTAGTGTACTTTTCAGCTTTTTAAACTGAGGCTGGTTTTTTATATATTGATCATAAATGGGCTGATAAAAAGCCTCGTTATCTTTATTGATCTGCTTTTTTAGTAATGCAAACATATTAACGGTCTTTTCGTACTCAATTACGCCCGATGTTGTAAAATGAGCGTTTTGACTAAAAGATGGACTGTTGATTAGTAATAATGAACTGATAGCCGCTATAATAATTGTCTTCATAATCTTAATTTTTTGCGCTGGCACCGCCCATTTTGTTAAATGTCCAAACCAGGGTAAGCATAAAAAATCTTTTAATGGTAGTGTAATTTTCCTGAGTAATTAAATTCCCGCTTGAGCTCCTGTTAAAACCCGAGTTTTGGTTGAGAATATCATTGCATGCCAACGTGATTTTAAAATCCTCGTTTTTATCAAATGCCTTTACCAGCCAGGCATTCAACAAAAACCTGGAGTAATCTTGGTCAAAAGTCTCTGTTTTAGAGTTGTATTGATAGCTGCCGTTTGAGGTGATTGAAAACTGCCAGGGTAGAAAAAAGGTGAATCCACCATCGCCATTTAGCCCATGTCCATTATTGTTTAGATTACGCTGTAAGGATGACCCTCCATAAGTTAAGCTTGGCCCGAAGGAAATATTGAAATCATATTTCTTTTGTACATATTTTTGAACTCGTAAACTTCCTGAATAGGTAGTTGATGTAATCGCGTTGATCTCACCGTTTGAAAGGTTATAGGTTCTACTTCCCTGATCATTCAGAGTAAAACCTATGTTGATACCTGTTGAAGACAATTTACGTGCGTAGTAAATGTTTAGGTAATAATTAAATGGAATTTTATTTAAGTTGATGTATTGCGTTGTGCTTTTGCCAACCGAATCCGTAACGGTACTGTTTACTATAGGAGAAGATGTGAACGAATAATTACCATATACCCCTAAATATTCATCGCTCAATACTTTATATGAATTATATGCTAACCTTATGTTGTTTGTAAAAGATGGTTTAAGTGCAGGGTTTCCTATAATCAAATTTAGCGGATCGGTATTTACCAGTAGCGGCTGTATCTGGTCAACGGTTGGTTGCGTGGTTTTACCATTGTAGTTTACGTTAAAGTTGGATTGCTGCGAGAACCTGTATTGATAGCTTGCCTGCGGAGACCAGTCAACAAAATTGCGTTTAAATATATCACCTGTATACTCATTTACTTGTTTAAAGTTCACATCACTTACCTTGGTTCCAATATTTATAGTTGTTTTTCCCTTCTTTAAATTAAGTATTGCCCCTCCCTGGTTAGCTAATTGATTTAACTTATAATCATTACTATATAAACTATCCAGTATGGTATAAAAGCCATTGGCATCTTTATTGAATGATTTGCGGTCGGCCGTGCTATTGTCAATAGCTAGCCCATAGTTAAAAATAATTGACAGCGTTTTTGACAATGGTTCGGTATAGGTCATATTACTGTTCAGCTGTGAACTTATAAGATGATTGGTTTTATACTGATCTGTGGTCTGGCTGCTGTCTTGCACGCCGAGGTTATTAAAATAATCAACATCAGTTTTTAAAGTTCCATTAGCCTGACTTTCGTTATATGCTTCGCTAACGTTCCACGAAAAAGTGCGGCCCTTTTTCTTAAATTTTTTGGTATAAAATGCATTTGCATTAAATATTCGTGCATCAACCTGGTTGGTAATGTTTCTTTCACTACTGTTTAGCAAGGTGTCGCCACTGTTGCGGCTCGTTGACATATAATCGCTTTTGGTTTGACTGTGTTTAGTGGTGGCGTCAAATGCCAGTTTTAAGTTTGATGTAGTATCCAGCTTTACCTGGTAAGTAGCATCCAGTTTGTTCCTGAACATATAATTATGGAAATTCTGATTGGATGTTGTATTGATAATTCCGCCCGTAGGTAAGTTATTTTGCGATAAAGTATTATCCACTCCATCAACTGTTAATACTCCTAATTTATAGTTTGTGTTTAGTGATTGTTTATCGCCGTTCCACTTACTATCGTAATGAACACCATCATTTATTGCTATAGGCGTACCCTTACCACTATAATTCCCGTCCCACGAATCCAGATCGTCACCGCCACCGACCATTATCATTATACTGCCATCATCCATAGCTGAAACATTGTTTCCGCCTCCGTATTTTTGATTGTCTTCCCAGCCCAGCCCTGTTTTGCCATCGTTACTTATTGTGCTAAAAAAGGAAAACTTCTGCTTTGCCTTAAACATATTAAATAATATTTGCGATTGGTAATAATTATCAGTGCCATAGCCCGCATCTACCTTACCGAAATAGCCATTCTTTTTGTCGGCTTTTAATTTGATGTTAATGGTTTTTGTTTTTTGTCCATCATCAATACCGGTAAATGTTGCCTGGTCGCTTTTTTTATCATAAAGCTGTACCTTATCTACCATGTCGGCTCTTAAATTTTTAGTTACAAGGGTGGGGTCGTCGCCAAAAAACTCTTCACCGTCAACTAAAACTTTGTTTACGGTTTCTCCTTGTGCGGTAATTTTGCCGTCCTTATCAACCTGTATTCCCTGTAATTGCTTTAGCAGGTCCTCTACCGTAGCATTCGGCTGTACTTTATAGGTACGTGCATCAAATTCGGTGGTGTCGCCTTTTATTTTTATGGATGCCCTGTTTCCTTTAACAATTACATCGGCCAGCAGCTTAGTTTTGAGCAGCATATTTATGTTACCAAAGTCATGCGTTCTTTTAGCAGAATCAAGGCTGAAATATTCAATATAATCGGCATAGCCAGGATAGGTAGCCAGCAAAATAAATTTCCCTTTGCTTAAGTTATTAATTGCAAATATGCCACTAACACCGGCCCTTACAAAGGTATATAGGATTGAGTCTTTTTCATTTAAAATGCTTATTGAAGCGTTTACAAGTTTAGCATTTGAGGATGTATCAACTATAATGCCTTTAACATTGTATATGCTCTGCGCGCGCAAATTAAGGGTGAAAAGTAAAAGAAAAGGTAGTACTATAATTGTGATCTTCATATATTAGGCTTGGATGACCTAATATATAACTAAATTTTTAGTAGTTAAAAATATTAACAATTTAGGTTAATGAATGCTTCTGTGTGTCTTATTGAAATGATGCGTTAATTTATACAATTATTGAATCAGCATTTTTTTAAAAGCTACGCCATCGCCGTTAAAAACGTTAAAATCAACCACATGGTTAATGCCGTTTACTTTAGCCTTGTCTGAGTGTTGCCAAAACTTCCAATTGGTACTTTTACTTACATCAAGCTCAGGATGATAGTAATGCGCTATCCAAAGGTTATAGCTATCAAAATAACCCTGCAGGTTATCCTGATAAAATTTTAAGCCCGAATAAATAACGGGCTTTGACCCTGTTCTGGCTTCTATCTCGCTCAAAAATACCTGCAGTTCTTCGCGCATTTTAGCAGGAGGAAGGCCATCTAAACGTTCAATGTCAACCACCATGGGTAAATCACCTTTTTCTATATTTACCGTTTGTAAAAAGAAGTAAGCCTGTAGTTTACTGTTAAGTTTAGGTCTGAAATAATGATAAGCTCCACAAACAATGCCCATTTTAGCAGCTTCGCGCCAGTTACGCTGAAAATAAGGATCAACCTGTAATATGCCTTCAGTAGCTTTAATATAAGCAAAGCTGATATGCACATCATCCTCATCCATATTTTTTACCTTTTGCCAGTCTATTTTACCCTGATAGGATGATACATCAATGCCGTGAATGCTGTATTGATTAGGAATGGGTATATTGAAGTCGGTGTAAGTATGATAATGTGGGTTACTGCCAAAATCCTTTATCCACCGCCAGCCAGATGAGAAGCTTTTTAAAACATATCCATAATAAAAAGGCGAAAGCAATACCAGTATAATTATAGCTATTACAAACTTTACCTGTAAAGGCGTTCCATTGGAGGTTTTTCTTTTTTTAGGGGGAGTTCTTTTCTTTACCGGTGATTTTTTTTCAGGAGTTTTTCTCTCGGGAGCTTTTTTCTTGATTGGAGTTGCCACGTGGTAAAAATACAAAATGCATGGCTGTATTTGGTTGTAAATATTATTTAAAGAACAGAATAGACATAATCGATAATAAAATAATAGATCAATTGAACCAAATAGGCAATAGCTTTGGACTAAAAAGAATAGCATATCATTTAAATAATGCTGAACTTTGAGCCATAAATAAATATATTGATGAAGGCGGTAAAAGTTCCTGATGTTTTAACCACGGCTCCCTATTATTTGCGGGAACTAAAAATGAATGGTGTTAGTTTGGTTGAATCGTGTACCCACTCAAGCCATGTTGAGGGGTGTATGTATTTGGAGGAGCATATGCTGATGGTGGTGTTAGAAGGTACTAACCGCATTACGCAGGGCAATAGCGCCTTTATGTTGCATAAAAATGAAATGGTGTTACTTAAAAAGGCAACGATGGTTACTTTTAATAAAAGCGGAAACCCTGAAAATAACATGTTATATGATAGTATGTTATTTTTTTTAAAAGAGGAGTTTTTGGTTGATTTTATGAAGATAGCCAAAATTGAATCAATTAATTGTGCCGAACCGGTGAAGGTAGAAGTGAAACCAGTAGGTGAAAGACTACTCAAATTCTTTGAATCATTAAAACCGTATTTCAGTGAGCCTGATAATATAGATGCAGGTTTGATGAAAATTAAAATGCTCGAATTGCTTTTTGATATTGCCAGCACTGACAAGAATCTGTTTCAGCAGATACTGCAATTGAAAAAACAGGTTTTTACGGATATCCCGTCTATTGTTGAAGAAAATTATGCCAACCCGGTCACTTTAACTGACCTGGCCTATTTATCTGGCAGGAGCCTTTCCAGTTTTAAGCGCGATTTTCAATCTATTTATCAGATTCCTCCTGCCCAGTGGATCAGGCAAAAGAGATTGACCAAGGCTAACGAGTTATTGAGGACAAACTTACCGGTAAAGGATGTTTGTTATTCGTTGGGCTTTGAGAGTGTAGCACATTTTTCAAGGTTGTATAAAGAGTACTTTGGCCATACCCCATCAGAAACTAAAAATAGAGAATTTGTTTTGGTAGATTGAACTGATTAGTCAATCAATTTGGACTTTACGGGTAAACTTATTTAAACGCAGAACCCCATCTTTGTAGAAACATTAAACTATAAAAAATATGATACCTGTAAAAGGATATGCAGCGCAAAGCCCGGAAACTGACCTGGCTCCCTGGGACTTTGAACGTCGTGAAGTTGGCCCTCATGATGTGCAATTTGACATTTTATTTTGTGGCGTTTGCCACTCCGATCTTCATCAAATTAAAAACGATTGGTTCCCAGGGATATTCCCAATGGTACCGGGGCATGAAATAGTTGGCCGTATTGTTAAGGTGGGTGATCATGTTAAAAACTTTAAGGTAGGTCAACTTGCCGGAACGGGCTGTTTGGTTGACTCGTGCCGTGTGTGTGAAAACTGCAAACAAGATTTGGAGCAATATTGCTTAAATGGCAGCTCACAAACCTATAACGGTTTAGAACAGGATCACAAAACCCCTACCTATGGTGGTTACTCCAACTCAATTGTAGTAAATGAAGATTTTGTATTACACATTTCTGAAGAGGTGGATTTGGCTGCTACAGCACCATTATTATGTGCCGGTATTACCACTTACTCACCTTTAAGATACTGGAAAGTTGGTAAAGGACATAAATTAGCCGTATTAGGTTTAGGTGGACTTGGCCACATGGCGGTTAAATTTGGCGTTGCTTTTGGTGCAGAAGTTACCGTATTAAGTACCTCACCTAAAAAAGAAGAAGACGCTAAAAAGCTGGGAGCGCATCATTTTGTGGTAACTACCGATCCTGAGCAAATTAAAGCAGCCAAAGGTACTTTTGATTTTATTTTAGACACTGTATCTGCTGAGCACGATTTTAATATGTACTTGTCTTTACTAAGAACCAATGGCGTTCATATTTGCGTTGGTGTACCACCAAAACCCGCAGAAATTGCAGCTTTCAGTTTATTGGGGGGCAGAAAAAGTTTAGCGGGGTCAGGTATTGGCGGTTTGGCTGAAACTCAGGAAATGCTTGATTTCTGTGCGGCAAACAATATTGTTTCTGATATTGAAATGATCGACATAAAAAACATTCACGCTGCATATGATAGAATGCAAAAAGGTGATGTTCGTTATCGTTTTGTAATTGATATGGCTACTTTATAATCATTCACTATCCGCTAATTTTCAAAAAAGGCATGAAGTTTATAACTTCATGCCTTTTTTGTTGGGACCGCTTTAGATACTAAGAGCCGGACATTATTCCGCTTTAATTTACGCCAGATGCATTACTGCATATAAAGCCGTGGTTGATATGGCAATCCACAATATAACGCCCTGTAAAAGGGGCCTAAAACCAACTGATGCTAAAACAGTACGTGATAAACCTGCACCTATTAAAAACAGAGTAAGTGTTAGCCCGGCTTTGGCAATTTCAATTAAATAAGGTGCCGCAATTGTTACCGCAGAGATATAGGTATTTGCTATAACTGCCAGAATAAACAGACCGATGAAATAAGGGATGCTCACTTTTTTTGATTTGTTTTTAAATACAAATGATGAAAGGAAGGTTACCGGAACAATCCATAATGCTCTTGCCAGTTTTACGGTTGTGGCAACTTCCAGGGCATGAGTGCCATATTTACTTGCAGCGCCTACAACAGAACTGGTATCGTGTATGGCAATGGCACACCACAGGCCAAACTGGGTTTGTGATAAATTAAGGTGATGACCAATTACAGGAAAAACAAATAAAGCTATCGAGTTTAAAACGAATACACAACCCAGGGCAACTGAAATCTGTTTTTCTTCGGCTTTGATAACTGGTGAGATAGCTGCAATGGCACTTCCACCGCAAATAGCTGTACCTGCTGAAATAAGGAAGGAGGTTTTCTTTTCAATAGTTAACCATTTGCCCATAAAATATCCGAAAATTAAAGTACCGCTGATAGAGGCTATGGTAAATAATACTCCTTCTTTACCAGCTTGCAACGCACTGTGGATATTCATTCCGAAGCCTAAACCTACTACTGATACCTGTAGTAATAGGTGTGTGGCTTTATGATTAAGGTGTAAATACGGATGCCCCATTACCTGTGCCATTACCAAACCCATTAATAAAGCTATTACCGGACTGGAAAAAGGAGTAAGACAAAAGATAACACAAATAATGAATATGACTTTGCGAATGGTTTCATTTATATTAAGGAATGCTCCGTTTGTATTGGTTAATTGATGTTGTTGAACTTGCATTGTTATTAATTTTTTATTAGGACAAATTTCGGCACTATTGAATGCTCGTTTTCATCATAATATACAATGACCGATAACCAAAAGTTATGACAATAGCTTGTTTGAATGCCCTTTAATGAAATATGGCGGATAAAACTTTTATTGAGTTGAAGCGTTTAAAATAACTTGACAGGTACTTTGTGATTGAAAATTTTGTACATTGTATCCCCCTGTTTCAGCAGGGCTAATAAAAATGACAGAACACGAAATAAAAATAGCTTTTAAAGAATATAATACTTTACAAGAATTAAGCACTCCTGATTACAGCCTCTGCCATGAGGCCATAAAGGCAATGGAAAACTCCCATTCGCCTTATTCTAAATTTAGGGTGGGCGTTGCATTAAAGCTGCAAAGCGGCAAAATTATTTATGGCAGTAACCAGGAAAATGTAGCTTATCCCTCTGGCCTTTGTGCAGAACGGGTGGCTTTGTTTCATTGGGGGGCTAATTGTCCGGATGATCCGATAGAAGCCATGGCGGTAACGGCGAGCACAGATGAATTCGAAATTTCGCAACCGGTTACCTGTTGTGGTTCGTGCCTACAAGTAATGGCTGAGTATGAAAAGAAACAGAACAAGCCTTTTGAAGTAATACTATTTTGTATTAATGGGCCCGCTTGGGTAATGAATGGTGTTGACAGTTTTTTGCCTTTTATGTTTTTTGAAAACAGATTGGTAAACGAGGCGAAGGTATAAGGCCAATATTTAAAACAGCTAAATTTTAATAATGAAAATAAAGTTATTGATACTTTTTTTAGGTATCTCTTTTACCACCAGCTTACACGCTCAGCAGGGCTTTCCTTTTGATAACGAGATTAAGGCATTTAAACACCAGGATAGCATTGGTTTTTCGCTTAAAAACGGTATCCTGTTTATCGGTAGTTCATCTATCCGTAAATGGACTGATCTGGAACAGCGTTTTGCCGGTAAGCCTGTAATAAAACGCGGGGTTGGCGGTTGTACACTTGAGCAGTTGGTAGATTATTACACCCCTTACATATTATTTCCATATCATCCGCAAAAGGTTTTTATTTATGCAGGAGAGAATGATATTGCGGCAGGTAAAAGCGGACAGTTTGTTTTTGAAGAGTTTAAGAAATTGTGGGTAATGATTAATAAACAATTACCCGGAGCCAGTATTTATTTTATGTCGATAAAGCTAAGCCCGAGCAGAGCTCAATACTTTGGTGAAGTAGAAAAGGCAAACAGCCAGATAAAAAGCTACCTGGTTAACAAACCCAACAGTACTTTTATTGATGTAGGGACAGCGATATTAAAACCCAATTCAACTGACCCGGACCCCTCCCTATTTCAGCCAGATATGTTACATTTAAATAGTAAAGGATACGACCGCTGGCAGCAGGTTTTAGAGCCTTATGTTAATTAAGCTAAAAGCAAAAAGCCGGGAACAAAGATCAATCAAACCTTTATTTCCGGCTTTTAAAATGTTAAGTTAAATTACTTGGTTGAAGTAACCACTTTAGTAATTGCCCAGCTGTTAGTTTTTGATAGGGTAACTACATCTGTGCGTGTGTAATCGGCATATTTAAATGTCACTTTCACTGTTGAAGCATCATCATCATCAGCTAAAATTGTGGTTTCGGTAGTAACACTTGCATCATTTGTTCCGGCATCTTTTAATGACTGGATCAATTGATCTTTGTTAAGGGCATTTACATTCTCGCCTCTTTGAACGTCGTATTCCATAGCATCGTCCAAAACATTTGCAAGTGTATTTGCTTTTCCGTGAGTAATAGCATCGATATAAATGTTTATTATGTCTGTTTTTGTAGGTTTGTCAGCAGTCGGATGAACGGTTGCATTAGCTGCTACAGAAATAAAAAGCAACGCGATGCCTGCCAGTACTGATTTTAAGGTTTTCATGATGTTTGTATTAAGTTTTACTTTTAGATTTTATATTGATAAGACACTACAAAGTTCGAAAGTGTTACAAGAATATTTACTTGAAAATTAGATTTAACAAACATTTAACCTTAGGATTATTTCCTTGGTAATTTTTCAATAAAATTGAATTAAAGCATCATTATGATTGAGTTTAGCACCATTATTTTGCAATTTGCTGAACAGGGAGAAAAGACCGGATGGACCTATATTGAAGTTCCGGTGGATATTGCACAGCAAATTAAGCCCGGATTTAAAAAATCTTTCAGAGTGCGGGGAATGCTGGATGGATTTGAAGTAAAGGGCATGGCGTTAATGCCAATGGGAAACGGTGATTTCATTATGGCTTTGAAAGCTGAGGTAAGAAAAGGCATCCGGAAAAATGCTGGGGCAATGCTACTGGTAAGTATTGAAGAAGATACCGAATATAAGGTAGAGATGCCGGATGACTTGAAAGAGTGTTTTGATTTTGAACCGGAGACCTGGACCTTTTTTAATAGTCTGGCCAAATCACACCGCGATTATTTTATAAAGTGGATTGACGGTGCCAAAACCCAGGAAACACGTGCCAAGCGAATTGTAAATACGGTAAATGCCATGTTAAGGAAATGGGACTATGGAAAAATGATAAGGGAGATTAGGAAAGATTGATTTGAGTTTACATATGCGATGAACAAGTGAACTAATGTTGAAATGATATAATGTGTTCAAAAAATCTGTATTTCTTAAATCAGCACATCGGCACATTATCCTTATCTTTACAAATCCAAACTTTTAAGCGAATCAATGAGTGAAGATTTAAACAACGACGAGATAACTGCGAATAACGAAGATAAATTACACAACATTACCTCACTCGACGGCCTGTACGAAAACTGGTTTTTGGATTATGCTTCTTATGTAATCCTTGACCGCGCCGTTCCGCATATTAATGATGGTTTAAAACCCGTTCAACGCCGTATCCTGCATTCGCTTAAGGAGATGGACGACGGGCGCTTTAACAAAGCCGCCAACGTTATTGGTAATACCATGAAGTATCACCCGCACGGGGATGCTTCTATTGGTGATGCTATGGTGCAAATAGGGCAGAAGAATTTACTGATTGACTGTCAAGGTAACTGGGGCGATCCGGTAACAGGTGACTCAGCTGCTGCGCCACGTTATATTGAGGCCCGTTTATCCAAATTTGCGCTCGATGTTGTTTTTAACCCCGATACTACCGATTGGCAAGCCAGTTACGATGGCCGTAACCGCGAACCAATAACGCTTCCGGTTAAATTCCCGTTGTTGCTTGCCCAAGGTGCTGATGGTATTGCCGTAGGTTTGGCTACCAAAATATTGCCCCATAATTTTATCGAACTGATTGATGCTTCTATTGAAGTATTAAAGGGTGTCCGCCCTAATCTAGTTCCTGATTTTTCTACAGGAGGAATGGCCGATACTTCGGCCTATAATGAAGGTCAGCGGGGTGGTAAAGTGAGGGTACGCGCCAAAATTGTAGAGCGCGATAAAAAGACTTTAGCCATTACCGAAATTCCTTTTACCACTACTACCGGCGGATTAATGGAAAGCATAGTATCAGCCAACGAAAAAGGGAAGATCAAAATCAAAAAGATTGAAGATAATACGGCTAGTACGGTGGAGATTATTGTGCACCTGGCGCCCGGCATATCACCTGATGTAACCATTGATGCACTTTATGCTTTTACTGATTGTGAGGTTTCTATATCGCCCAATACCTGCGTAATACAAAGTGACCGGCCCCGCTTTATGAGTGTAAATGATATGCTCTCAGAAAGCACGCATAACACCCGTCGTTTATTAAAGATGGAGCTGGATATTAAGCTAAAGGAACTGATGGAAAAAATATTTTTCAGCTCCCTGCTTAAAATATTTATTCAGGAAGGCATGTATAAGCATCCAGACTACGAAAGCTCGAGTAATTTTGAAATGGTACAGGAAGTCCTGAACCGTTTATTTACACCTTTCTTTCCGCAGTTTTATCGCGAAATTTTGCCTGAAGATTATAAGAAACTGATTGATAAACCGATGAGCAGCATTACCCGTTTTGATGTGAAGAAAACGGATGAGCAGATTAAAGGTTTAGAAGAAGAAATAAAAGAAGTAAAACATCACCTTAAACATTTAACAGATTATACCATTGCCTGGTTTCTTAAACTAAAGGAAAAATATGGCAAGGGCCGTGAACGTAAAACTGAGTTAAGAACATTTGACAGAGTAGAAGCGGCACAGGTGGCATTGGCAAACGTTAAATTATATGTTAACCGTGCCGATGGCTTTATTGGTACCGGTTTAAAGAAGGATGAATTTGTTGGAGACTGCTCAGATATTGATGAGATTATTGTTTTTAGAGAAGATGGCCGCTGCATGATTACCAAAGTGCAGGATAAGGTTTTTGTGGGTAAAGAAATTATTCACGTAGCCGTATTTAAAAAGAATGATGAGCGTACGGTTTACAACATGATTTACAAAGACGGGCAAAGCGGGGTAAGCTTTATAAAACGTTTTTCGGTAGTGGGCGTTACGCGCGATAAGGAATATGATTTAACCAAAGGTACTAAAGGCACCCGTGTATTGTATTTTTCGGCCAATCCGAATGGCGAAGCCGAAGTAGTTAATATTCAGTTGAAGCCCCAAAGCAAATTGAAAAAGCTACAGTTTGATGAAGATTTTGCAGCCCTGACCATAAAAGGCCGTAACTCAATTGGGAATATTATTACTAAGTACCCGGTTAAAAAAATCAGCCTTAAAAATAAAGGGAAGTCAACATTATCGGGCCGCAAAATATGGTATGATGATACTTTGAAACGCTTAAATGCGGATGGCAGAGGTAAGTACCTTGGTGAGTTTGACGGCGACGATAGGATATTAACCGTTTTAAGCAATGGTATTTATGAACTAACCAGTTTTGATTTAAATAATCATTTTGATGATAAAATGATTGTTATTGAAAAATACAACCCAGAAAAAGTATACTCGGTAGTTCATCTGGAAGGGAAATCAAAAAATTACCTGGTTAAAAGATTCACTTTTGAAAACGCAGCAATAGGAAAACAAACCAGTATTATTAGTGATGAAGCGGGTTCAAAACTGGTGTTAATATCAGGAGCGGCACAAGCCATTGTGAATGTACAGCAATTAAAGGGGAAAGAGCAAACACCCGAAATGCTTGAAGTTGATTTAAGTACCTTAATTGATGTTAAAGGCATGAAGGCAATGGGTAATCGCCTTTCACTGCATCCGGTTAAGACAGTTGAATTATTACAGGAGATTAATCCGGAGGTTGAAGAAAGTGTTGCTGATGAGGATGCTGGAGACAACGAAGATTTGAGCCCGGATGCCGAAAATGAGTCAAGCTCCCAAAATGAGCCCGGGGCGGCTTCCAAGCCGGTTGATTTTGAAATTACTAATCCGGATGATATTGAAATAGATGATGATGGACAATTAGGGTTGTTTTAAATCACGAACTTGGCATTTCTTAATAAAAGGGGTTGTCTGAATTGATATTCAGACAACCCCTTTTATATTTTATAAATCAGCGTAATTTTTTTATTAGCGGTATTGAAATAATATAATAATAATTGTATTATTAACGTTTAATTGCATTATGATCTGGGTGTCTCTAATTTTTTTAGCTGTTAGTTTTTTGGTTACTTTAATAGGTGTCAAACTGTTACCAAAAGAATAATTCATCTCGTCTTTTTTATACAGACGAAATCAAAGGCTCTTTTTTAATATACATTAAAGCCTGGGCACCTGGTATTTGTTGTTATTGGATAAGTTATTACATCTATTATTCTTCATCTGGCTGATATCTTTCTTTTACATATTGTAATAGTGTTATCACATCGTATTTTATCTTCCTGTTATCGCGTAACAGTTCGTCGGTAACAATTCTTATGAGTACCATATCCACACCTAATTGCGTAATATCTTCCTGCGATAAGTTCCTCATTTCGGGTTTTTCGAGTTTGTGGCCGCCAAAAGCTGCACTCAGGTTAGCCGCGGTAAAATGCTTCAGTAAAAACGGATCGACAAAGCTTCTTTGATATTGCAATGCAATATCCTGAGCGGTGTGCAATAATTCGGTATGCCTTTCGTATGCTGCGATGTAGCTAATTATTTTTGAACTTGAAAATTGCTTTAGGTGGAGCTCGTTTTTAATAGCAAAAATGGCACCTGCTGATGGATGAAAGAGTGAAATACTATGTGAATTAGCAACAAGCTTTTGTATGTGACCTATATCTTCATCTTTTAAGGGCAACTGTAAAACGCTTACCAAAGAATCATCGGTTTTTAAAATGTTTGTTTCAAATTGATAGATCTCATTTAATTGAGCGGTATCGGTTTTAAGGTCCTGAACAAGCTGTGAGGTAAGCTCCTTTACGTGCTGATGATTGGTAATGGCTTCTCTTACATTTTCGGCAATAAAGCCCATCATTACGGCAATAAATATCATTAAACCTTCCAACAGGTATTCTTTCCATGGCTTAGGCTTGTGGTCAAGTTGTGGATGATGATGTACTTCCATTTCAATTTTGGGTGAGGATATTGGTAATGGCTCCTCTATTTTTTCATGAGCGGTGCCACTATTTTCGGGTTCTTTTGTGTTGCTAACTTTGGGACGGGAGCTTTTGGCTTTTGGTGCCGCTTTTCCGTCTTTGGGTTTAGTTTCATCTGCAGCTTTCAAAGCTTTATCCGATGCTTTTGTAGTGTGCTGCCGGTTGGTTTTAGCCATAGATTCAAAACTAAATATTTAAGAACCACCCTGCAAATGGTATTTTAAAAATTGGTGGTAATTATGCTTTGTGCCACCAAGTGTTAACCCATTCGGTGCGTTCAGCTTCATTTAAAAACGTCCATGCTACCATGCGGCTTACCTTTTGCCCCTGCGACATGCCTATGGTTCTGACATCGGCAGCAGCTACTTTTTTTAATGCTTTATAAACTCCGGGAAGGGTGTCTTTTTTAGATACCAGTGTAGTGAACCATAAACATTGCTTAGCTACCAATGCGCTCTGTTCAATAATGAGTTTAATAAATGCCGCCTCGCCGCCTGGATACCATAATTCCTTTTTTTGGCCACCAAAGTTTTGTGTGGTTTGTGGCTGTGGGACTCCCTTTAACTTGTTCCATTTGTTAACGGTTGCCAGCTGTGCCTCTAATGCCGATGCGTGGAATGGCGGATTACAAATGGTTGCATCAAAGCCTTCAGCGTTTAAAACAATGCCTTTAAATATGTTATGCTTGTTGGTTTGCTGACGCAGTAATATATGATCTTTTAAATGTTTGTTAGCGGCTAAAATGTCTTTTGCCGACCGGATAGCAATCGGATCAATATCAGTACCCACAAAATGCCAGTTGTAAACTGTGCTACCAATTGCCGGATAAATACAATTTGCGCCGGTTCCTATATCCAGAATTTTTATTTTTTTGCCGGTGGGGATATTGCCATTATCCATTTCGCCTAAAAGATCAGCTATATAATGTATGTAATCTGCACGGCCGGGTATAGGCGGGCAAAGGTATCCTTCGGGTATATCCCAATCGTTAACTCCATAAAATTGTTTCAGCAAGCTTTTGTTCAGTATTTTTACCGCTTCAGGATCGCTGAAATTGATAGATACGATACCGTGCTGATTAGGCTTTACAAAGGGGCGAAGCTGCGGATTGGTTTTAATAAGCTGGTCAAAATTATACTCCTGCCGATGTGCATTGCGGGGGTGCAGGTTTTCTTTTTCGGCAACTATTGGTTTGACTGGTATCGACATAAAATAAGAATAACGGGATTGCAAAGTTACAAAAAACACGGCTGTTGTTGGGGCCGTGTTTTTCATGGGCAATAGTTCGTAAATATACGCTGTAATAGTAGTGGCTATTGAACCGAAGGTACCAGCTTAGCTGTCAGATCCGGAGTGGGCATGTTTTTATCCATTGGAAACATAGGGCGTTGAATACGATGATAAGGGAGGTGCTCAATGTCCTGATCTACGCCTCCAGGGGTTAGCGCAAGCATCCAGTCGGCTCGCATGTTATAAAGTTCAGGTTCCAGGTAGCCAATTTTTACTACCACAATATCTGTTTTGCGTGGGTTAAGGCCAAGACGGGTAAAATCGGCTTCTTTATGATAAGGTTTCCGTTTTTGAGTAACTATAATATGAACGCTGCCCACTTTTATAGCAGCTTCAACCTCGGCATCTTTATCGCCATAAACAATAGATTCAACAATTCCGGTGATATGTACAGGGCGCGCATTGCGTGCATCAACTGCGGCGCCTGCAAAACCATCTACCTGTTTGCCTACGCCCACTGCTATGGCCTTTTTTATCAACTCAGGGCCGGGGATAGAGGCGTAAATCAAGGAAGGACCATTGTCATTTTTAAATTCAGAGCGTTGAAGTATTTGGGTCAATGTCCAGGTTACATCCCCTGCTCCGCCTGCAGTAGGGTTATCTCCCGAGTCGCTGATGAAAAAGGGATGCTTAGTGCTGGATAATGCTTTATTGAGGCATTGTTCCAAATTGCCTGTGGGTGCCACAAAGGCGTAGCCGGCTCGTGCATCCCAAAAACGTTGTGCCAGCGCTTCTGCAGTTGAGGTTACTTTTTCTTTGTCATCCCCAGTAACCATTACCACTGCATGGTTACGTGGCTCGTCGGCCCATGCGTAGCCAACCCATATGGCTGCATCAATAATTCCCTTTTGTGTGGCAGCAGGTGTAACCGCGGCGTATACGCTTTTGGCCGGTTCAATCCGTGTGCTGGTTTTTTCGCCGGGGAGCAGTATTGGTATGGCTATATACGCCTTGTATGCTGGTTTGCCTTTTCCACTTTCTATCCGTTCCAATAGGTTTTCAACCGCTCTTTTTTTTGTGTCCATGGCATCTTCATGCGGAGCCTTGCGGTAACAGGTAATGAGGTCGGTGTTTACTGCCAGGCGCCAGGAAACATTGCCGTGCAGATCCATAGAGGTTGAGATTATGGTTTTCGGACCAACAACTTTCCTTATTCGTTCAATAAAGTCACCCTCCGGGTCATCGAGCCCTACAACGCTCATAGCGCCATGGATATCGAAATATAAACCGTCGTATGGGCTATTCTTTTTAAGCGAATCGAGTGTTTTGTTTACCAGTGATTCATAAGCTTCGCGGGTAACAGTACCACCTGGCAAGGCGTGGCCCACCAGGGTTGGTATCCACACGGCTCTGTCGCGCAGCCCGGAGTCCGTTGCAAAAAATGGATAAACAGCAAATACATCAGCACCGTACTGTGCATGAAAAGCAGCTTCGCTTGTTAATGCAGGCGAGAAAGTACTGGACTCAATTCCCAGGCCAGCTATAGCAATGCGGGGCAATGGTTTTGGCGGGTAATGTAGGTGCTTGCCGGGCCCAGCCATTACAGTGTACAATGCCAGGCAATAGCAGATAATGAGATATAGCCGTTTTTTCATAAAGGTTGTAATTGATTATTTAAATCTAATATAAATCTGCCTGCATTTATAAAATTTAGTATCAGTAAACTATTTAATTGCTAACCAAGTTTGATAGTTTATTTTAGTAAAGGGCTATCAATAATTATTTGCATAAAAGTGACAATTGTTAATAATGTTAACGATATTTATGTTATCTAAGCCTTATATAGTACATTGTATAGGCCCCTCCTGATTGATTTATCTATTTTTTAAGACTTTAAGTTTTGTTTTAAAAGATATCTATCACCCTTAATCAAAAATTTTATGAGGAAGCTGTATTCCAAATTATTGGCTGTGTTTTTTTTATTGGCCACGTTTATTATGGTGTTCGATCCGGTTTACGCCGGTTTTTACCGCTCATCCGTTATAGCAGCAGAAATGCCGTCAGTGCCATCGGGTACTAATCAACGCCCGGCGCAAGGTCAACGTCCGCCACAGGGTCAACGCCCTTCACCCGGTCAGCGCCCACCAAGCCAGGGACACAGGCCGCCTGTTAATAATCCCCGTCCGCCAGCTAATCATCGGCCACCAAGCCACCACAAGCCAACTCATGGCTACCGGCCCGGAAAACCAGGCTTTGGCCATCGCCCACCAGTACGTCCGCCAATTTACCGGCCATCACGCCCCGTTTTTATCAGGCGAAGACCATTTTACTCTTATCGCTATCATCCATATAGGCCATATTACTGGGGCCCAACATGGCATCCATTAGGCTTTTTTATTGCTGCACTTGCTACAACAGCCGTTATTATCGCCATTAATAATCAGGAATATCACTACGACAATGGCGTATATTATGTACCGGCTTCCGGTGGTTATAATGTTGTTCCGGCGCCTATTGGTGCAACCATAACCGTTTTGCCATCAGGATATAGCACTATTCCGGTTAGTGGTGTTAATTACTATTATTATGGGGGCGCCTATTACACGCAAACTAATGGTGCTTACCAAGTGGTGGCTCCCCCTATTGGAGCTGTAGTAACCAAGCTACCCGATGGTGCTCAGGAAGCAACTATCGACGGGAATAAATATCTTGTTTACAATGGTACTTATTACCAGCCCGTTAATGCCAATGGACAAGATGCGTACGAAGTTGTAGATATGGAAGAGCAGTAAATTGAACAACTGTTTCTCCGGCTAAAAAAGAAAGTCTCCGGTTTTTATGCCGGAGACTTCCTTTTTATATGAATTTGATTATTAAAGCGTGTTTTGCTGAAGTTTAATATCTTCTTTCGAATTCAATAAAATTTTAAGATCGCTATAAGGTAAAATAAAGCCGTTTTTAAACCACATGGTAGAAGAGCTTAGCCCAACATCAGAACCATCGAGGTCTTTTTTCGACAACCAGTCTAACTGTTCCCATTGGCCACTTTGAAGGTTAAGGATACCATAAACAGCTTTTACTTTTGTAGCTCCGGTTTTATCATTACCTATAACTTTCCATCATTATAATGGTATGCGGTTGGTAATGTTGCAAAAGGAACAGAGTACGACACTGGTAAAAACTGTTGTGCTTTTAGGTTGATATCAGTGTCATAAATATTAAGCAGGAATGAGCTTTCGGTCATCCATGAACCGCCACCGATGCTGCTAGGTTCAGTTGTCCGCGCAGACACCGAAACGACTAATTTTTCGCCTGCTTCTTTAAAATACCTGATGGCTAATGATTTTTTGCTCTCAAATGTTGGGGCATCCATTTTTTTGTTTATAGGTACAAACGCTTTCCGCAAGCTTTTTAAATGGTCGTTGGTAAATACCTCTTCGGTAAAGTTGGTTTTGCCGGTAGCAAAGTCAAATTTACCTATAGAAAGCTCTGTTTTGTTATCCTGATTGCTGAACATTGCTGCACAATATATGGTGTTGGGGTTAGCAGTGGATGAAATTAAGTGGAGGGAATGGGAAGGATCATAGTTTTTGTCGGCTTCATAGGGTAAATCAGTTTTTATGCTAGTAATAGCAGTATTACTGCCCGTTCCGTATTTAACGATTTCCAGATGATTTTGATTAAGCCACGATACTATCAAATTGCCATTTATATCGGTTGTTATGTTTTCCAGGGTGCCGTCGTGCAGATCAAGCTTATATTGCTTAGGGTTCAACAGGTCATCATATTCTATAACAGATATATCTCTGGTTTCATTTAACGTTTTCAACGGGTTTGAAAACACACTAGCTACGTGGAGCGTATTCTTAAAACCAGTTTCTCTTAATGCTATTTTCAGGTACTTACCCTCACCAGTGAATATTTGTTTTTCAATCAAATAATCTTTTTTTGTTTCAACTATCTTTTTTTCAAGCAATATTTTCCCGGTTTTAGGATCCAGAATAAATGCTTTAGTAATAGCTATATCCTTTGCTTCATCATCAGTTGTAATGGCAACTATTTTATCTTTAAATTTTTCTGTTATAACGCCAGAGCCGGTTAATGGGGTTGTCCATAAAGTTTCCATGTGATCGTTTACTGCCATCACGTCTGAATTCTTTTTTCCAGCCTGTACAGCTATAATGTTTACCTGGGCATTTAAAATCAAGACATCGGGAGTAGAGCCGGCATCTTTGTAAAACTTTTTTAAAACCGGTGCATCGTTTTGTGAAAATGCCGCAAGCGGGGTTAGCAGTGTTAAATAAATTAGGATTTTTTTAATCATGACTAATGTTTAAGTTGATTGCAAAATACCTAATACCTGTACAAATAGCCACATAATAATTGCAAACTTAATATAGCCTGCTGATGTTCAGGTATAAAGAATGGTTTAATGCCAAATTATTGGTGTGTGTTATAGATACGATACTTATTGGGCATTACAAAGGGTGAAGCTGCGGGTTGGTTTTTATATTCCAAGTCTTTATATAATGACTAATTGAACGTGCGATGATCGGTAAGTTACATCCTCAGCACCACCAATATAAAATAACAATGGTCAAAGATGTTATTCTTTGACCATTGTTATTAATAAGATATATATATGAATATTAATCTACAACAAGTTCAGTTAAGGCTGCTTTGCTGAATCCTTTTAATTCGCTGGTACGGCCTTCGTGAATCTTTTTCACCCAGTTAGGATCTGCCAATAACGGGCGGCCAACAGCCACCAGGTCAAATTCGTTATTGTCCATACGGCGTAGTAATTCATCTAATGAACTTGGTTCAGAACTTTCACCGGCAAAAGCTGCCAGAAATTCGCCGCTTAGTCCCACCGAGCCAACAGAGATGGTTGCTTTACCGGTTAGTTTTTTGGCCCAGCCAGCAAAATTAAGTTCAGATCCTTCAAACTCAGGCTCCCAGAAACGGCGTTGCGAGCAATGGAAAATATCGGCACCTGCATCAGCAAGCGGATTGAGCCACGCTTCCATTTCCTGTGGTGTTTGGGTCAGTTTATAGTTATAGTCGGCAGGTTTCCATTGTGATAAACGGATAATGACTGCAAAATCTTCGCCTACCTGTTTGCGTACTTCTTTAATTACTTCGGTGGCAAACCGGGTACGTTCTGCAAGGGTTTTACCGCCATAAATATCTGTGCGTTCGTTAGTTCCTTCCCAAAAAAACTGATCAATTAAATAACCATGTGCACCGTGTATTTCAACGCAATCAAAACCTAATCTTTTTGCATCGGCGGCAGCACGGCCAAATGCAGCAATGGTATCGGCAATGTCAGCATCAGTCATAGTTTTGCCATTGTTAAAGCCCGGCTTGTTTAGGCCCGATGGCCCTTCAAAGGGTTCAGCTGGTAACCAGCCCGAATGATGGTTGTTCATAACCCCCATGTGCCATATTTGCGGTGCCATAGCGCCTCCGGCAGTATGCACGCCATTAATTACATTTTGCCAGCCTGCTAATGCCTGTTCGCCATAAAAATGGGGGATATTAGCATCGTTAGACGAGGATACACGATCTATCACAGTTCCTTCAGAAAGGATCAGACCAACTTCGCCTTCGGCGCGTTTGCGGTAATAAGCAGCAACATCCGGTGTGGGGGTTCCATTAGGCGAAAATGACCGGGTCATTGGCGCCATTACAATGCGGTTTTTTATATTTAATGATTTGAGGCTGAATGGCCTGAATAAACTATCCGTATTCATGTTTATTTATTGATTTTATATTTCTGATTGAATAATTTGACTCAATGCGGTAAACGCTTCTTCATTGCGTTTGTAATAGGTCCACTGCCCTTTACGAGTTGATGTAACCAGGCCTGCACGTTGTAAACTGCTTAAATATTCGGATACGGTTGATTGGGTGAGCCCGGTTTTAACCTGTATTTGCCCAACGCAAACACCATCGGCATAGCCATATGTCCCCTGTTCCGGAAAGCTTTCTTCCGGGTTTTTGAGCCAGCCTAATATTTGCAGCCTGGTTTTGTTGGACAATGCCTTAAAAATCTCTACCTGATCCATGGCACAAATATATATCGGTTTTTTCCGATATGTCAATTTATGTAAGAGAGATGACACGGAATTGATAAAGTGGCTTGCTGCAATTTTTTTTATATTCGGTCCACTTTACACTTTTCATGGTGTTTTTGGTAAACCTGTTTTAATCAGATTTAGAAATGTACAATAACTATTTTCATAATAAAGTTGTTTTGATAACAGGTGCTGGCTCGGGTATTGGGAGAGGTTTGTGCCTGCAATTGGCAACTGAAGGTGCAATTGTTTTTTGTACTGATATCGATATTGCAAAAGCCATAGAGACCGAATCTATGGCAATAAATGGTAATATAATTGCCCAAAAGCTTGATGTTGCGATAATAACTGAATTTGAAAACATTGTTACAGAAATTGTAAATCGGCATGGTCGGCTCGATTTGATATTTAATAACGCTGGTATTGCCGTAAGTGGTGAAATACGCGATATTGATATTGAACAATGGAAAAAGATTGTTGACATTAACTTCTACGGTGTGCTCAACGGTTCGCTAACGGCATATCGGCAAATGTTAAAACAGGGTTCGGGGCAAATTGTAAATATAGCCTCGGCGGCTGGGCTAATTGATTACCTGGCTTTAATGGCACCTTATAGCGTTACCAAACATGCTATTGTAAATTACACCAAAATTTTACGAATTGAAGCCAAAAAGCTGGGTGTGAAAGCCAACGTAGTATGTCCGGGTTTTATCAGTACTTCTATTGGCGAAAATGCCATTAACCCTCATGCCAATACCAAATGGAATGAACATGCTATTAATGAAGTTGCTAAAGGTATCACTATTCAAAAAGCTGTTCACCATATTTTAAAGGGCGTAGCTGCAAATACAGAGTCATTATCTTCCCTTTACAGGTAAAAGTAATTTATCGTTTCACCCAATTGTTTACTGGGCTTTATAAAATAACCGTGCAAAAATTGGTGAAAAATTATCGGGATAAATACCGCTTGCCTACTGCTTAGGGGTTTGTTTTTTTGAAGTATCCTTAACCAGATTTGAACCACCTGCGGCACTGTTGTCTCCACTGGTTATTTTGCTGGTATCCATCTTAGAAGTATCTTTTGTTACCCCAAAACGATTGTTCACGGTGTCTTTACCGGTTCGTGCCGTTTGATCGCCGGAGCAGGCTGTAAAAATACATATGCCTGCTGATAGGGTTAATATGATGAGTTTGTTTTTTATGGCTTTTAATTTGATATCATTATTAACAATAATTAAGGTGTTTGGGTTTTGGAAACATGCTGTGCATGGTTTAAGTTTTTCGGAATGCTGTTTTTTGAGGAAATAAAACGATACAATATCTTCCTGAAGATTTTTTATTATTATTGTTATTCAATTATAAACCAAATTATTACATGAAATCAATTGTTCTCACCACAACATTAGTAATTGCTTGTTTACTTTCAGCCTGCGAATACAAGGCCAAGCCTGACAGCCCGGTGGCAGGTACCTGGCAACTGTTAAGCCATACCGAAATTACCAAAGGATCAAGTGTAGTTACCGACTATACTCAAAACCTGCATATGATAAAAATTATTAATGATTCTCATTTTGCCTTTTTAATCCATAACCTTAAAACGCCAAAAGATTCATCCAATAATTTTGATGCCGGAGGTGGTTCTTATACTATTGAGGGAGATAAATACACAGAACATCTTGACTATTATAAAGACAAAAACTGGGAAGGCAAATCGTTCGATTTTACCATTACTTTTAAAGGCGATACGCTTATACAAAAAGGATTGGAAAAAGTGGAGAAGGAAAATATAAACAGGGTGATTATTGAGAAATATGTGCGGGTGAAGTAGTTTTGAAAAATGTTACTAAATAAAAAAGCGGTTAATGAACCGCTTTTTTATTTAAATATCTTATTATTCAATTACTTTGCCTCAGCCGAACTCCATCCATCACTCCAACCACCGTTTAAAGTGGAGTTTTTAGAATCAGTTACCAGCTTATCATATTTGATGGCTTGTGTCGGGGTTAATATTGCTTTTATTTTTTTAATGGTTGCGGTTCTTAACGGGCCAACATCAGCTAACATTTTATCGGTATTTCCATGATCCTGAGTTTTGATTTTATCAAACTTTTCTGCCGACTCCTTGTAAATAGCTGCAACTTTAGAGGTTTGTCCATCACTCAGTTTTAATTGTTTTTGTAATCCTTTTGCTTTTTCAACAGGATTATTTGCGGAGCTGGTTTGCGCGTGGCATGCTATTGTTACTCCAATAAACAAACAGCATATTAACAAAACTCTTTTCATTTTCAGTATGGTTTTAATGGTTATAATATTATAAATGTAACATATATATTTAACAATATAAACTCATAACTGTTTCTTTAACTTATTTTTAGTGATGCAGTTGCTTTATTATTGGCGATGACAAAATATATTGTAAACAGATTTATTTTAAGGCCGTAACCATGGGCATGCACATAGGTGCCTGAAGCTTGTGTTTGAAAGTTAGTTTTTTTAGGTGAATAACCTCTGCATGATTATCGCCTTCTGTAATATGCAGGAACTGATTGGGGCTAACATTTTTAAAATGTTGGATAGTGTTGCTGCCGGCCCACCTGATCTCTATATCATCAATCAATTTTGCCTGACCTATTCCAAGTTCCTGCCGAAGGGGTGATGAGCCAAAACTGCCACCGGAGTTTACATCTTTATAAACACTACGTTTAACACCGTTCTCTGTAAAGGTTACTTTGATGCGGCTGCCTATTGCGGCCCTGTTGGCTTTTACTCCTTCCAGTTTTAGGCTGATAAAGTTGTTATTACTCTGTCCTGGGTTTACATATAGCGAACTGGTGTATGAATCGCCTCTGAATGCGCCACCCATTTCAATAAAAATATCCTGTGTGCCATTGTTCCTGAAATCGGCAAATGCTACGCCATGCCCCTTTTGTAAATTGCCTGTGCGAGATGATATGGTAACATCTGCAAATGTTTTGCCGCCTATGTTTTTAAACATCTTGTTAGGTATAAGCGACCTGAAATCAGGATTGCCGGTGCCGAAATACATATCCAGGTAGCCGTCATTATCAATATCACCAAAATTGGCACCCATGCTGTATACCACCTTATCGAGCCCTGTTTCCTTCGTAACATCTGTAAATGTACCATCGTGATTATTTCGGTACAGGTAAACATTTCCCGCCCCTTCAGTTGGTTTTCCTAAAGCTTTTTCTGCAGCATAGTAGCCCAAGCTATTAATCCTGTAATCGTAATCGCTTACCATAATGTCGGGCCAGCCGTCGTTATTATAATCATAAAACCAGGTGGTAAAAGTACCGCGCTTATTTTTGCTGATTCCGGATTGTTCGGTAACATCTTCAAAATCTACATTCATTCCTGGTTTGCCCAGGTTTTTTAATAGATGCTTTTTACCGTCTAACGTTGATATAAATATATCCGCCCATCCATCGTTATTAAAATCAGCCGAGGCTACACCTTTCACAAACGATGTGATATTGCAATGGGCACTTTCTGCCACATTGGTAAATGTGCCATCGTGATTATTAATGTACAGCATGCAGGTATGAACGCCGCTGGTATCTGCTCCACCAATGTTTTCGGCACCTATAAACACATCCAGCCAGCCATCATTATTAAAATCGGCCCATACTGCTGTTTGTGTGGGATGAAAAAATAATAAGCCGCTGGGTATGGTTACGTCGGTAAAAGTGCCATCACCATTATTCCTGAGTAAAGAGCTGGGCTGGTTGCCAAATCCTTGCTGATTCCAGGCGCCCCTTAATACAAAAATGTCTGTGTTGCCATCATTGTTGTAATCAGTTTGCTGAATGTTTAAACCACCCGTAATGCCCTTTAAACCGCTATGCTCCGTCATGTCACTAAATGTGCCGTCTTTATTATTCTGAAAATAGTGCATGGCATCATCAAGCCCCCAGCCGGAGGTTACAATATCCAGATATCCATCATTATTAAAATCATCCACAATTACACCACCAGCCCGGCCATTAATATTCAGGCCTAAATCGGCAGCCATATCGTTAAAAGGTTTTACTTTAAATGCAGTGTCGGCATCCAGACCTGGAATTAAGTATTCTTTGGGTACATTTTTTGGGTAACCTCCTAAAGTCATAAACGCGATATTAAGCAACCAGCGAGAACTGAGGTCTTCAGGATGGCTTTTTAAAACCGATTCATAAGTTTCAATGGCCTTGGAGGATCCTGTTTTGATGAGGTGTACACCGCCGTCTTTTATAGGGAAGATGCAAGATTCACCGTTATGATTCAGCATGCAATTGCTGCGCTCACCAAGACGCATGTAAGCCAGGCCAATATCAGGCATCATAGCATCTATCGACATAAAATCGGTTCGTTTAATGAGCCTTTCGTAAATCTTAACGGCTTCTTCTTCCCGGCCTACTTTGAGTAAAAGCCCCGCCTTTGCAGTAAGTACGCTGGGGTTGTTACTATTGCCGGGGATTTTTGTAAGAAACGAATCGCATTGAACAACTTTTGCTTCAGGACTAAATGGATTTAATGGACTGTTGTTCCTTTTATTTAATTGAGCAAGGATATTGATCATTTGCTGGTGCGACGAGTCGTGGCAGGAGATGATTGTTATCATCCATACAAACAAAACAACGCAGCCTGAAATCTTTTTTATGTTTATCATACATCAATTTCTTATGATCCGGATGCCTCACATTATTACCTGCTCGGAGCAAGCCAGATGATACTTTCGATTAATTTTATTTTAAAGCAGTAACCATCGGCATACACATAGGTGCCTGTGGTTTGTGTTTAAATGTTAGTTTTTTGAGGTTGATAACCTCTGGATTGTTATCTCCTTCGGTTATATGCAGAAACTGGTTTGGTTTAACATTTTTAAAATGCTGAATGGTATTGCTACCGGCCCACCTGATTTCAATATCATCAATCAATTTTGCCTGGCCTATTCCCAGTTCTTGCCGCAAGGGTGATGATCCAAAACTGCCGCCGGAGTTTACATCCTTATAAACACTGCGCTTAACTCCATTCTCTGTAAAAGTTACTTTGATATGGCTACCTATTGCGGGCCTGTTCGCTTTTACCCCTTCAAGCTTTAGGCTGATAAAGTTGTTATTACTCTGCCCGGGGTTAACATATAACGAACTGGTGTATGAATCGCCAACGTAGGCACCTCCCATTTCAATAAAAATATCCTGTGTGCCGGTGTTTCTTAAGTCAGCAAGAGCTACGCCATGCCCTTTTTGCAAATTGCCTGTACGTGATGAAGTGGTAACATCGGCAAACCTTTTACCGTCAATGTTTTTAAATAGTTTATTGGGTACCAGCGATTTAAAGTCAGGATTGCCGGTTCCAAAATACATGTCAGGATAGCCGTCATTATCAATATCGCCAAAGTTGCCCCCCATGCTGTACACCACTTTATTTAGGCCGGTTTCTTTGGTTACATCGGTAAAAGTGCCATCGTGATTGTTGCGGTACAGATAAACATTGCCGGCATTGGGTTCGGGTTTGCCCATTCCTTCCGCTCCGGCATAATAAGCCAGGCTTTTGTTGAAATGGTAATCACTTACCAAAATATCTGGCCATCCATCGTTGTTATAATCAAAAAACCAGGTAGTAAAAGTGCCTCTTGTATTTTTGTCAATTCCCGATTTGGCGGTAACATCCTCAAAATCGACACCCATTCCTGATTTGCCTTTGTTTTTTAGCAGATACTTTTTACCATTAAAGGTTGAGATAAAAATATCTGGCCATCCATCGTTATTATAATCGGCAGCGGTTACACCTTTTACATACGACTTGATATCACAATGTGCCTTTTGTGCAACTTCGGTAAAAGTGCCGTCGTGATTATTTAAGTAAAGCATACAGGTGTGGGTGCCATCCGCATCCATTCGTCCGGAGTTTTCTGTACCGATAAAAACGTCCAGCCATCCGTCGTTGTTAAAGTCGGCCCAAACAGCAGCTTGCGTAGGCTGATAGTAGAGCAGTCCGCTTGAGATAGTAACATCAGTAAATGTGCCATCGCCGTTGTTGCGCAGCAATGAACTTGGCTGATTACCGAAGCCCATTGTGTTCCAGGCGCCGCGTAAAACAAAAATATCGGTATTGCCATCGTTATTATAATCAGTTTGCTGAATGTTTAAGCCGCCGGTAATGCCTTTAAGTCCGCTTTGCTCTGTTAAATCGCTGAAAGTTCCGTCTTTATTATTTTGGAAGTAATGCATCGGGTCGCCCAAACCCCAGCCGGAAGTAACGATATCCAGGTAGCCATCGTTATTAAAATCATCAATAATTACGCCACCGGCTTTTCCATTTATATTAAGACCAAGATCGGCTGCCATATCGGTAAATGGCTTTACTTTAAATGCAGTGTCGGCATTTAAGCCGGGTATTAAAAACTGTTTGGGCACATCCTTTGGATAGCCGCCAAGGGTCATAAATGCGATGTTGAGCAACCATTTTGATTCCAGATCGTCCGGGTGATTGGTTAATATTGTTTCGTATGTTTCAATGGCTTTGGTTGATCCTGTTTTGAGGACATGTACACCACCATCCTTTATAGGAAATACACATGATGCTCCATTATGATTAAGCATGCAATTGCTGCGTTCACCAAGGCGCATATAGGCAATACCTACGTCGGGCATCATGGCATCTAAACCCATATAATCTGTTTTTCTTATCAGCTCCTGGTACGTGTTAACAGATTGTTCTTCCTTGCCTACTTTTAGGGCAAGTGAGGCTTTTAAATTCAATAGCCACATGTTGTGCTGGTTGCCGGGCAGTTTAAGCATTGAATCGCAATGCGCCATTTTGCTTTCAGGGCTAAATGGATTGGAGAAACTGCTATTTCTTTTATTCAACTCCGCAAGAATGTTAACCATTTGCTGATGAGATGAATCGTGGCAGGAAAATAATGTTATAGCCATTCCGAATACCAGAAGAGCTGTTCCTGCAATTTTTTTGCTTTTCATTTTATTAAATTCTTTCATGCCTGCATCCTGAAATTTAAAGGGGATAGGCATTGTTTTTTTCTTAAATAGATTTTTGAGGTTTCTTATAAATAGGATCTAAACTAAATCAACCTTCAGCAAAAGGACATATTACTTTATGCTGGTCTATATTTTGATACTGAAGATGTTTATAGTTTATGAAATTGAAGGTATGCTATCCGGAGGCTGGCCGGGGCCACTGATAAAGGAATGGAGAATTACAGAATGATCTGTTTGGATTTCCTTTTGTAAAATGATTAAGGGCATTATGAACGTATAGTGTATAACCGGGTGGTTATAGGTCATTAAAATAATTTTGCCAAAAGGTACATGCTCTTTGTGGGGAACAGGAATGTCTTTTATCTGCCTGGCGTTAATTATATTTTGACCAGACAGATGGGTGGTTTCATAATTAGGGATGCACATCAGGTAAACGGCATCATGGGTAATTTTGATCTTTACATAGTTATAACTTGAATTTTTAAACCTGACCTCCCCATTTAAATTAATGTAGTTTTTCCAATCGGCCACATTGGGCATGTTCATAGGGATTTTTACTTCTGTAAGATCATCAATGTTATAAAGGTTTTTGTTAATCTGCTCATTAAAAAACCTATCAGATTTATAAACCAAATATTGATAAAATGCCAATTGCCCACCTATGTTATACAGGTGGATAAATAATAATGTTATGGCAATTAGTTTTTTCAATTTGTTGGTTTTGTGAGGCTATCAGGATAGAAAATCGGTAAATATCCTATCCTGATCACTTCAAATTAAAATTTTCCGTATCCTACATGGGCCATTCGTTCGCCCATTTCGGCATAAGCTTCATTGGGGCCGGGTGCCCATGTACCCAATCCGTCTACATAGCGGTTATACATGCAAAAAGCGGCTGCAATTAATACTGTATCATGAATCTCAATATCTGTTGCACCAAATTCACGCGTTTCGGTAATGTCTTCTTCAGTAACATTTTTGCCATTGCGTTGTACCTGATGGGCAATATGTAGCAGCGCCCTTAATTTATCCGAAACAGGTGTTTGAGGTAAGCCTGCCTTAATATCATCTATGAGGCTTAAGCCCGATTTTAAATGAGCCGCCGCTGCCGCAGCATGCGAGGTATGACAAAAATGGCATCCATTCCAATAAGAAACTGATGCAGCAATGATTTCTCTCTCTCCGCTACTCAGGCTTGATGGCCCACGGAGTAAAACTTCTGCCAGATCTGTTAATGGTTTGCCGGTTTCAGGGCGGTAGTTTAGTAAGCCTACTATGCCCGGTAATTCCTCATTTAATAATTTTATATGTGCCATGGTTGGTTAGTTTATTAAGTTAGTTAGGTTTAGCTTCTTTTAAATAATCAACTGTTTATAGTATCAGTCACCTCTGTTACTTTAAAAGGGGCTGTTAAATACCCTTCGCGGGCACGTTGTTCACCCATTTTGTCGTAAAGTGCAGCATCATCGGGCTGCCAGGTGGCCAGGCCATCAACGTAGCGGTTGTACATGCAAAAGGCTGCTGCTATTAACACGGTATCATGAATTTCAATATCTGTTGCTCCTTCGTTTCGGGCCAGATCAATATCTGAAGCAATCACATTTTTACCCCCGCTTTGTACTTTAGCAGCAATTTTTAAAAGAGCCTTTAGTTTGCTGCTTATAGGTGCGGTATCCGGATTGTCCAGTACTTGCTTTACAATTTGGGCATTGTTGCCTAGCTGATGTTGCGCTATTGCGCCGTGAATGCTGCAACAATATTTACAGGTATTTAAACCGGATACGTAAGTAGCAATTAACTCCCGCTCTCCTGCGCTTAAGCTTGGATGCGGATTATGCAATAAGGTTTGTACCAAATGGTTTAAAGGTGCGGCAGTTTCTGGCCGAAACATAAAAAGGCTCCGGATACCAGGAAATTCCTTTGGTAAATTAATGTGTGGCATATTTACAGGTTTAATTATTAATTACTAAGCCTTAATGGTTTTTTTAGGCCGATAAAAACCAGCCCATGATAATTGCTTTAAAATAAACTTCGGCATTGATCAGATGGCTGATAACCGGCCATTGAAAATTGAATGTTAATTAAAAAATGGAATAAAAATTAGCAAGAAAGCCGTGGTGGCTGATCAGGGATAGTGAGAAAGCGGAAAGCCAACTGTTGTGCAGGTTGAGCATTCTGCAAGGGTATAGTTTTAAAAAAGGAATAAAATGCGAATTGAGAAAAGGTGAAGTTAAAATTACCCAGCACCGTTAGTTTACCATAAGGAACATGATCCTTTTTGGGTACAGGGATATTTTTGGTTTGTTTGGCGTTGATGATGTTTTGGTTTAACAGGCGAGTGGCGCTGTAATTAGGCACACACATTAAATATAAAGTGTGCCTGGTGATTTTCATTTTTACATAGTTGTAACTGGCATCACCAAACTGAATCTGGCCCGTTACGTTTTCATAGTTTTTCCAATCGGCAATATTGGGCATATTTACCGGCAAGGCAACTTCTGTAAGATCGTTGATGTTATAAAACCCTTTACTTACCTGCTGATTAAAGTACCTGTCGGTAAGATAGGCGAAATATTGATGCATGATAAGCTGACCACCTATGTTAAACAGGTAGATAGCAAGCAACGATGCAGCAATGAATTTTTTCAAAACAGGATAATTGGTTTTATAAATATGAGATTTATCATTTGATTTTCAAAATATATTTTTATCGAAACGATGGAGGTGAGATGCTTTAGTATGATAAGAATGATTAGCGACACCATCAATGCTGATGGATTAAATTAGAATAAGGATAGGATTCAGGAATATTAAACATTGCATTTGATAACAGTTTATTTGTGTTACCAAATGCAATGTCTGTTTTTGTTATACTGCTACAGGTAAGCTTACGGTTTCTATATCTTCGGCTACTAAAGGATTTATGCTTTCGTCGTCCTTTTCAACACGGAGATTGTTTACTATATGTTGTTGACGTGCCGGAGTGTTTTTACCCATAAAATATTCGAGTAAACCTTTAATGTTGGCATCTTTTAATATCACTGGATCAAGACGAATGTCTTTCCCAATGAATAAGCCGAATTCATCGGGAGAAATTTCACCCAAACCTTTAAACCGGGTAATCTCGGGCTTGGTACCTAAGCGGGCAATAGCATTGCGGCGTTCTTCATCGCTATAACAATAAACGGTTTCTTTTTTATTACGCACCCTAAATAATGGAGTTTGCAAAATAAACACATGCCCGGCTTTAACCAGATCCGGGAAAAACTGCAGGAAGAAAGTCATCAGCAGTAAACGAATATGCATACCATCCACATCGGCATCAGTAGCAATCACAATGTTGTTATATCTTAAATCGTCCAGCCCGTCTTCAATATTCAGCGCGTGTTGCAGCAGGTTAAATTCCTCGTTTTCATAAACCACTTTTTTAGTAAGGCCAAAGCAATTCAACGGTTTACCCTTTAAGCTGAAAACGGCCTGTGTCATTACATCGCGCGATTTGGTGATAGATCCGCTGGCAGAGTCACCTTCGGTGATGAATAAGGTGGTTTCCTGCTGGCGCTCATGTCCTTCGCCAAAATGCAATTTACAATCGCGCAGTTTACGGTTATGTAAAGATGCTTTTTTAGCACGCTCGTTGGCCAGTTTTTTAATGCCAGCTATATCCTTACGCTCGCGTTCCGACTGCAAAATACGTTTTAACAGCGCATCAGCAACAGCGGTATTTTTATGCAGGTAGTTGTCTAATTCTTTTTTAACAAAATCATTAATAAAGCCACGAACAGAAGGACCGTCTGGTCCAATATTTTGTGAGCCTAGCTTGGTTTTGGTTTGCGACTCGAATACCGGTTCCTGTACTTTTATAGCAATGGCCGCCACTATAGATGCGCGAACATCAGAAGCATCAAACTCTTTTTTATAAAACTCACGGATGGTTTTTACTACCGCTTCACGAAATGCTGCCTGGTGAGTACCACCCTGCGTGGTGTTTTGCCCGTTTACAAAAGAGTAATATTCTTCGCCATATTGCTGCCCGTGGGTCATGGCTATTTCAATGTCCTCGCCCTTTAAATGGATAATAGGGTAACGGATAGTTTCGGCATCGGTATTACGGGTAAGCAGGTCATATAAACCGCGTTCTGAAAAGTATTTTTGTCCGTTAAAGTTTAAGGTAAGACCCGAGTTAAGGAATACATAATTCCAGATCATGCTCTCCACAAACTCAGGAATAAAACGATAATGCCTGAAGATGGTATCATCTGGAAGGAAATTTATAGCGGTACCATTGCGTTGGGTGGTTTCTTTTTCAGGTTCATCCTTTATTAATTCACCCTTAGCAAATTCAGCCGATTTGGTGCGGCCATCCCTATATGATTGTACAATAAATGAGTTGGAAAGCGCATTAACGGCTTTGGTACCCACACCGTTTAACCCTACTGATTTCTGGAATGCCTTGCTATCGTATTTACCTCCGGTGTTTATTTTTGATACGCAATCAATCACCTTGCCCAGTGGAATACCACGACCATAATCCCTTACTGATACTTTATGATCGCTCATGTTTACTTCAATTGTTTTACCAGCACCCATCACAAACTCATCAATGGAGTTGTCAATGATCTCTTTCAGCAAAACATAAACGCCGTCATCATAGGCAGATCCATCGCCCAGTTTACCAATATACATTCCGGGGCGCAGGCGAATGTGTTCTTTCCAATCCAGCGAGCGGATACTATCATCACTATATTCTATAGGTTCAGCCATTGAAGTTTGATGTTTTTAAATTACAGACAGGCTATAAAAAGCAGACCATGCCCTCAATCAGCAAAAATAACACATACACACTCAAGTTTTATTTAAATGTGCTAACATATCAACATTAAGCGCTTAGGGTTTAAACTTGAGGCAGTTACTTGCCTCGTTCATTTCTTTGAAAAACTCAGGTCCTTTTTCGTTGGTAAAGCAAACTACCATAATGGTGCCCGTGTGATACTTTTGGAGCGTAATAAGCAAGGCATATTTATAATGCTTGGTTTCAGGAAGATCAAGTAAGGTTAGCAAGTATGATTTACCGGCATCAGCTCGGTAGCGTGCCAGTATGTTGGGAGGGATGGTTCTTATGAAATAACTTGTATCGCCGGTTAAAGCAATGGCCTCTGCCTTTGCCGTGGCCATATAAGAAGAATCGGGGTTTGCCAATTGTGAATCTGTACTGTTGAGTGAATTTTGATAACTCGCCCAGTCTTGTTTTTCTGATTTTACCCTGAACCATATTTCAAAATCACGGCCCGGTAAATCGAGTGCGTAATCAAACGAAAAATATTCGTTATTTGGGGCATTTATTTCTTTAAAGCCTTTGGGATAGTTAAAAGTAATATTGGCCTGAGCCATTAAATTTAAAAAATCCTTTAATTGCTTGCTTGAAGGGTGCTTTTGATGGGAAACAGCTGTGTGCTGTACCTGTGCCATTATTGAATTAATAATAAGCATCAGCGCCGCAGTGATTAATATTTGCTTAATTTGCTTCAATACGCCATCCATTAGGTATGTAAACAATAGTATTAATTAACAATTAAAGAGGGTATTAGCAACAAATTTAAAATATAAATTTAAAATATAAACAAATAGATTAAATTATAAATGAGTATTAAACCCATACTTAACCGCTTCGATTTAACTGTAATTGTTATAAGCCTTGTAATAGGGATGGGCATTTTTGCAACACCAAGTGAAGTAGCTATTAGGGGAGGTAATGCCTGGATATTTTTCGGAGCCTGGGTATTTGGGGGGATAATTAGCTTATGTGGTGCCCTTACTTTTGCAGAGATTGGAGCCCGTTTTCCCGCTACCGGAGGTTTTTACAAGGTTTTTTCGTATTGTTATAACCCTGCATTTGCTTTTATGATTAACTGGGTAGTGGTGATTAGTAATGCAGGATCGGTGGCTGCGGTAGCACTTATCGGGGCTAATTATATCAGGCCCTTTTTATTGCCCGCCCATTTGCAGAACGACACCGGTACCCGGATAATTACCATAACATCTATATTGATTTTGTATGCTATTAATTTCTTAGGAATTAAAATGAGTGCGCGAGCGCAAACATTTTTAACGGCCTTTAAAATAATCATGATCCTGTTGATATGTTCGGCTGTTTTTAAAAGTAATGCAACAGCAGCTGTCATTACGGCCGCCGTACCGGCCACAGGTAATGTGGTTGCGGCTTTTGGATTAAGCTTGGTAGCTGTTTTTTTTACCTATACAGGCTACCAGCAAACCATTAATTTTGGTGGTGATATTATTAATCCTAAAACCAATATCCCCAAGGCTATTTTTTTTGGTATCACGGTAGTCATTCTGCTTTATTTAGCCATTAACTATGCCTATTTCCGCGTATTGGGTATTGGAGGTTTACAGCAAACACCGGCCCTGGCTGCCAAAATGGTTGGGGTGATATTTGGCAGTACGGGATATAAAATAACATCGGTTATGATATTCCTGTCGGTGCTGGCTTATGTAAATGTTAATGTATTATCAAACCCTAGGGTATATTATGCTATGGCCGAGGATGGTATTTTGCCACCCATATTTAAAAAGGTAAACGAAAAAACGCAGGTGCAGGAATTTGGGATGAGCTTTTTTGTTGGCGCAATTATTATTATTCTGTTTTTTGTTGCCAGCTTTGGCGATATGCTGAAATATGTAATGTTTTTTGATACCATCGGCATGTCATTGGCTGCAGCATCGATCTTTGTACTGCGGAAAAAAACAAAACATCTTGATGGCTCAGGTATTTATAGCATTAAATGGTTTCCCTTAGTGCCCGTACTTTATATACTTACTTACTGGTTTGTAACTGTCAGTATTTTCATCACTTTTAAAGATAATCCGTATGCTATACTGGTATGCTTAGCCGTTTATGCAATTGGGCTGCTTATTTATTATGTTGGTACATATAAACGGAAAGGTGATAATCATGCCATATAGGCTGATCCAGCAGTTTGTAACAAACATTTGATAAGTTGAATTATCGCTGTTTTAGCCTGTAGCCCATCCATTTAATTTATTATTTTAGCTGCTTAAAAATTAAGGTGCTTTTGATTAGCTATGAATAAACACATTTTCCGGTTTATCCAAAGAAATATATTAGTTCTGTTTGTATTTATTTTAGTTTTTGCAGGCAGATGCAATCGCGGATTAAGGGCAATAGAGGCAGAGAAAGCCCAAAAAGCATTGGAAGCTAATCATACCAAGAGCTTAATAAAAACCATACAGGGTATCAAATACACCGAGGTTAGGCGTAGGTTTGATAATGGATTGTCTTTTAGTCCGGTAGGGTTTCAGTTGGTGCCCGAATGGAAGATTTCCTTCCCATCAATGGATTCAGTTAATATTTATAGTCCGAAGAAAGGGAGGTTTTTAAATGCCCCGGTAGTATTTGACCACGATTCTATTTTTAACGTGGCCTGGGCCTGGTTAAAACTCAAATATCTGAGAAAAGACAGCTTGCAATTTATGGTACTGCATGTGAAAAATAATGTGATACAGGATGAAAAGGTGCATGTTTTTATGACTTTTTACTCCAACGATTATATTAAGAATGTACTGCATACGGATACCACTAATCTATGGCGACCAAGCCGTAAGGACACCCTCTATATAAAAGCTAAATCAGAACTGGCCAATCGTATACCTGATAGCTCATTTGCTGGTACTGAACCCGCAACCCTGATAGCTAAAAGCAAATTGATCACTGTAAAAAAAGAAACCATTCAGGATTATGATATGGAATCGAAATCGTATGATGAGTATTTATTACCTACCTATGATATTGTGATCCATAAGGCTTACCAGGATTTTAGCTATTTGTTTTCAGCTTATGTGGATGATAAGGGTAACTTGGTGTTTCGCAAATCGAACCAATTCTCGTATCCCGAATTTAAAGAGTCGACCATTGCTACCATGAAAGCCATAACGGATGGTTACCTGAAGGCTTATTTAACGGTAACGCCCGGCCGAACCTTGGGCATTCCACATTACAGCATTATATTGTTAAACGTTACGGGATATAAAAAATAGCGGGTAAAAGCATTGGAATTTTATTGGGATTGATTGGTTCAGGTAGTTCCTATGGCGCCTGAAAGCGTTTTTGTGTCTTATAAATAGATAACATTCCTAATGGTTTAACCCCCAAATATTAAAAATATAAGATGTGTAGTGTATCTTAAAAACTCATCCTGCTTTTAATTATTTATCGTAAATCAATAAATAATTTCTTTTTATCGATAATTATATACTACTTTTGATTTACTAAAAACCTTATAAATAATTAAAAATGAAAATTAAGTTCAACACCAACATCGTAGTCAATGTGGTTATTGGCGTAGTTGTAGTTTTATATATGATCCCGTTTGTTCCCCTGATGATGCGTGGGGTCAATCGGGGCATCCCCGGAAAAGGCGATATAACCAATGGTATCACGTACAATTTGAAACCAATTGATCCAGTAGTGTCAATAGATCTGCCTTATTATAAATATATTTCGGTTAGGGATAGTATTAAGAATCTGCGCAATTTTAAAAATCAGAATGAGACTAATGTCAGCGGATTTGAGTTAGGCTATGTTGCAGGTACTACAGGGAGTTATATTTTATGTGATACCTGTACAGTAAATGGCTATATGTTTGCCAAAGCACATATCGATGACAGGAAAGAGCATACGCAATACTTTATTCAATTACCCGGCTGGAAATTAAAAGCTACTGCCAATGATTTTTACAATGATGATTCTGTTAAATTTTTCCGCGAAAATAATCAGTCCTATATCCGTAAAAAGGTGATCTATAAATCGACTAAAAACAAAAAAGACTCGGTTTATAATCAGCTACATTATGTGGATGTACCTGTACCATTTGGTTACAATCAACGCCTCCAATGTTTGCTGGTGCCGGTAAGTGAATCTACCCGTAATGTTATCAATATAATATTAGGTGTTTGTATATTTATGTTTGTTTTTTATATGCTTTACCTTTTAGCCGCGTTTTTAAAGTTTATTGCCGACCTTTCAAAAGGACTTTCATTTACTGATAAAAATGTAAACCGCTTAAGATTAATTGCGGTAAGCTTGCTGATATATCCCTGCATATTGTTTTTACTGACGCTGCTGATGAGGCTAATATTTCACAGATACTTTACGCCGGATGTAATTATTAATGACGCTTTATTGAAATATTCATTAAAACCGATTGGTTTTGGCCTCGTATTTCTATTGTTATACCGCGCTTTTAACCAGGGCAAATTATTAAAAGACGAACAGGACTTAACCGTTTAACCATGGCCATAATAATAAATTTAGATGTGATGATGGCTAAACGAAAAATGTCATTGACCGAGTTGAGCGAAAAAGTAGGTATAACCATGGCTAATCTTTCCATCTTAAAAACAGGCAAGGCGAAAGCCGTACGCCTGGAGACCTTAGAAGCAGTATGCAAGATTTTAAACTGCCAGCCGGGCGATATTTTGGAATTTGTGGAAGATTAGTATGGGGTTCACTGCGTTCAAAAATGAACGCTGGTTTTTGCAGTAATTTAATGATGCAATTTTAATGAGGTTCCATTATTCCCGATTAAATTACGAAATTCGCGGCAACTGAAAATTGATTGCATGTTGCAGATACAGGAAAACGTTTCGCTTAAAAATTTCAACACTTTTGGTGTTGAGGCCAATGCCCGCTATTTTGTTGAGATCAGTAAAAAAGAGGAACTGACCGAACTTTTCATGGATCCGAAATGGAAACAAACCGATAGGCTGGTACTTGGTGGTGGCAGCAATATGTTGTTGTTAAATGATTTCGGCGGGCTGGTTATCCGGATGAATATCCGCGGTATTGAGCATCGCATTAGCCATACTGATGTACATGTTGAGGCTGGTGCCGGCGAGGTTTGGAACGATTTGGTGAATTATAATGTTATGCGTGGTTATGCAGGGTTGGAAAACCTTAGCCTTATTCCGGGTTCAGTTGGGGCATCACCAATACAGAATATTGGTGCCTATGGTGTGGAACTGAAAGATGTTTTTAAGAGCTGTGAAGCTTTTGAGATTGCTACGGGCCAATTTAAAATCTTTACCAAAGCCGATTGTAAGTTTGATTACCGCGAAAGTGTTTTTAAAAGTGAGCTTAAAGAACAATATATTATTGTATCGGTAAAATTTCTGTTGTCTCTTGTGCCCAGCTTTAATTTAAAGTACGGAGTCATTGAGCAGGAACTTGCCGCAAGAGGCATCAATGCGCCTACACTGAAGGATGTATCGCAGGTGGTGTCACATATCCGGGTATCCAAACTGCCAGATCCATCAACCATTGGGAATGCAGGTAGTTTCTTTAAAAATCCTATTATCAGCGCTCTGGAATTTGATACATTGATAAGCAAGCACCCTGAAGTAGTGCACTATCCCGCGGCTAACGGCCAGGTGAAACTGGCTGCAGGCTGGTTAATTGAACAGTGCGGATGGAAGGGAAAAGTGGTTGGAAATACAGGTACCTGGAAAAATCAGGCATTGGTATTAGTTAACCATGGTGGTGCAACGGGCGGAGAAGTGTACAGTTTTTCGTCGCAAATCATAGACAGTGTGTACACTAAATTTGGCGTTATCCTACAACGCGAAGTGAATATTATTAGTTAATTTATTATATTTTAACTAGAATAATTTATCGCATCTTATCTGTAAGATTATCTTGTTTATTTCCTTTTTGTTATTTTAAATAGCTATTATCTTTCTTATTATCAGTTATTTGTATGTTTTGTTGTGTATGGTTTACACTATGTTGGCGATTGATTAAACCTGTGATTAAACTATAGGATATAAATGGGCTATAGTGTTTTTAGTGGTACTATGTTTGCCTTACTGCTAATACAAAACTTTAACAGTATGACAAAGATTGAGTTTAACACCCTAGTACTACGTCAGGCAACCTCCCTAAGGTCTTACGCCTTACACTTTACCCACGACGCAGATGATGCTAACGACCTTGTCCAGGATACAATGTTGAAGGCCATAACTTACTACAATAAGTTTAAAGAAGGAACAAATTTAAAGGGGTGGTTATACACTATCATGAAAAATACTTTCATCAACAACTATCGCCGGTTTATAAAGATGAACACCTTTGTTACCAAGTCTGACGAGATATCTTCTCCAAACCTGGTATTCAGTTCAACCAAAAATCAGGGCGAAGCTAAGTTTGTGATGGATGATTTGAAAAAAGCTTTAGACAGGCTCCCCGCAGATTATTATGTGCCCTTTACCATGTATTTTGAGGGCCATAAATACCATGAAATTGCCGATCATCTGGAAATACCTATCGGCACAGTAAAAACCCGCATCCATGTTGCCCGTAAGCTGTTAAAAAAGAGCTTGAAAGCGTATGACAATGGCATTGCAAAACCTGTTTATGCAGAAAATTAATCAGCATATATAATCCAGAAATCTTTCCCTTTGCTATATACTGCAGGGGAAAGATTTCAAATTGAAAAATCCAAATCCATATATATAGAAGCGGCCCGGATGTTACCATTCGGGCCGCTTTGCATTTTAAATATTTTGGCAGGTTATTGCAGGCTCATTTTATTATTTTAGCCGGATGAATGAATTGCCGGTTTATACCAGATCACAACTCGCCCTTCGCAACGGACAAGATAAGCCAGAGGTATGGATAGCCTATAAGGGATTGATCTATGATGTATCACGCAGCAGGCTATGGCGCAATGGCAAGCATTATGAACATTGGGCAGGCCAGGATCTTACCGCCGAACTATCAGATGCCCCTCATGATGAATGGGTGTTCCAGCATTTCGATCCGATAGGGAAGCTTGCCTAGTCTAAAGTCTTAAGTCGGGATGTTACTATAAAATATTAAAACCGGAATCTCACATGCAGAATAAAATTCCGAAATTGAAATTCCGACTTCCGAAATCAAAAATTATATCTCAAATTTTGATAGGTGTACAAATTCATCAACCCTGGCAGCAATCTCTTCTTTAGTTAGGTTTTTGATTTTTTCTGTTCCGAATTTCTCAACGCAGAATGAAGCCAGGGCCGACCCTAAGATGATAGCATTCTTCATGTTATTGAAGTTAACGGTGCCTACTTTGGCCATATAGCCTATAAAGCCACCTGCAAAAGTATCGCCGGCTCCGGTTGGGTCAAACACCTCAGCCAGCGGAAGTGCTGGTGCCGAAAATATTTTATCTTCATGAAATAACAACGCACCATGCTCGCCCTTTTTAATAATAAGGTATTTAGGACCCATGGTTAAAATTTTACGGGCAGCTTTTACCAATGAATATTCGCCTGATAACTGGCGGGCCTCAGCATCGTTAATAGTTAATACATCCACCATTTTAATGGTTTCCAAAAGATCATTAAGTGCAATATCCATCCAGAAATTCATGGTGTCCATTACAATTAGTTTCGGGCGATTAGTTAGACGTTTAATAACCGTTTGCTGAACCTGCGGGGTTAAGTTTCCCAGCATCAAATATTCGCAATCTTGGTATGATGATGGGATAATAGGATCAAAATCGGCCAATACATTCAACTCAGTTATCAATGTATCCCGGCTGTTCATATCGTTATGATATTTGCCCGACCAGAAGAATGATTTTTCGCCTGCTTTTATTTGAAGCCCTTCAGTATTGATATGATGATTATTTAAATCTTTAATCTCGCTTTGCGGAAAATCGTCGCCTACTACGGCTACAATTTTCACTTTATCATAAAAGTAAGCTGCAGCTAAACTTGCATAAGTGGCAGCGCCGCCAACAATTTTATCTGTTTTACCAAAGGGTGTTTCAATAGCGTCGAACGCAACGGTGCCAATAACTAATAAACTCATTCCGGGTTATCTTGTGTTTTTTTGTCGCAAATATTGTGAAATTACCCCGTAAAACATGCTTTTTGAAAAAAAACATCAAAATTATTTAATTAATTATGGTGGCTGGATAACGGTTATCTGCCTGTTAATCAATGCTTAGTTTTTTCATTCGGTACTTGTCTGTTTATGCTATTGAAAAAAAATACATTTTTTTTCAATTTGGGTTGTGAAATTAACGTAGAAATTATACTTTTGCAAACTCCAAACCGGAAAATGATTCCTGAGTAGCTCAGCCGGTTAGAGCATCTGACTGTTAATCAGAGGGTCGCTGGTTCGAGCCCAGCCTCAGGAGCAAAAGCCCCGCATGTCTGCGGGGCTTTTTTTTAATAAAAATGGTCCATTTTGAGCATTAAATGCTATTCTTTGCTGCCCTGGCGATAATTTTCACCCTTACAAAATGCAGAGGCTATATCATCAAAATTTTAGTTTCGTAAGATTTTTTGTCAAACTTTACGAAAAACTGTAATAAATATGTAACAGATCTTTCATTGATTAAGGATTCCTTGAGCGCAAATATTTTCATACATTATAAGAAAGTTGATGGTACTACAATGTTAAAATCTGCATTAACCACCACGAAGAGAGGGTATTTCACTGTACACTATGTTGTCTATAATCAGCTCACAAAAACCTTAAGATTAAAGATCAATTTATTATTGCCACACTAAACCGGATGCTGGATGACTATTGTAAATGCATTAGCGATCTTGGCGACCAGTTAGATTTATTTACCGCTGAAAAACATTAAGGGCGTCCCCCTTTTTTTATTGACCTGGACGGGAAGATTATTGCAAATAATAGCAACAATGATTTGGTTGGTGAATCTCTTAATAAGAAATTAGCGGAATTATTAAAAAATCAATAAGTTTATTATATATCAATGAACAGAATACTGGTAATTCCTTTTTTTCTATTGTGGCAGGGAGTATCTGCGCAAAGTATACCGCCTGTTAAACTGGTTAATTATGTCAAACCCTTTATAGGAACAAGCGCGGTAGATACAACCAGTCTGTCGGGCAGTAATTTCCCCGGGCCAACCACGCCATTTGCCTTTGTACAGTTAAGTCCGGATACACGCGATGCTCCTGATGATCCGGCATCAGGCTATGATTATAATGATAAAACTATTGTAGGGTTTAGCCATACCCATTTAAGTGGTACAGGGGTTGCCGATTTGTTTGATGTATTATTAATGCCAACCACAGGTGAGGTAAAACTTAACCCAGGAAATGCTAAAATTAGCCGCAGCGGGTACCGTTCTGCATTCTCGCACGGGCAGGAAACTGCACGGCCGGGGTATTACCAGGTAATGCTGCAAGATTATGGCATCAACGCAGAGCTGACCTCAGCATCACATACAGGCATGCACCGTTATACCTTCCCGGCAAGTACGCAATCACATATTGTGATAGACATGGATCATTCACTGGACAAAAAGCGTGGTTACTGGGAGTGCAGAATCATTGCAGGTGAAATAAAGGTTATCAATAATCATACTATTGAAGGTTATCGCATTATTACGGGTTGGGCAAGGCTGCGTAAGGTTTACTTTCATGCAGAGTTCTCCAAGCCATTTGACAGCGTTGTAATGGCCAATGGTAAACAAAAACCATATGCAACTACCCTGCTGAACGGCACTGCTTTAAAAGCAGCTTTGAATTTTAGCACCACAGATCATGAACAGGTAACGGTAAAGGTAGCCTTATCATCAGTAAGCATTGAAAATGCAAAACAGAATATGATGGCAGAAATTCCTGGTTGGGATTTTGACAAAATAAGCAGTCAAAACGCTGATGAATGGGAGAAAGAACTTAGCAAGATCATTATAGAGGGGACACAAGAACAAAAAGAAATATTCTACACTGGCCTGTACCATGCGTTTACCCAGCCCAACAATATAGCCGACATAAACGGTGATTATCAGGCCACGGATATGACCATCCGTAACGCACCGGATAAGGTTCAGTATTCAACCTTTTCGTTATGGGATACTTACCGTGCGGCGCACCCCTTGTATACCTTAATCCAGCCCGAAAAAACGGCAGGTTTTATCAATACCATGATCAGGCAATATGAAACCTATGGCTATTTGCCCATATGGCAGCTTTGGGGCGATGAAAATTACTGTATGATCGGTAATCACGCCATTCCCGTTATAACCGATGCTATATTAAAAGGCATCCCGGGTATTGACGTCGAAAAAGCATACCAAGCGGTAAAGGCATCATCTACTACAGACCATCCGGGTTCGCCATTTACAGCCTGGGAAAAATACGGGTATATACCTGAAGATATTGAATCACAATCCGTATCCATTACTGTTGAAATGGCTTATGACGATTGGTGCGTTGCTCAACTAGCCAAAAAGCTGGGTAAAACCGCCGATTACGAACGTTTTATAAAACGATCAGCGTTTTACAAAAACCTGTATAATGCTAAAACTGGATTTTTCCAGGCCAGGAACAAGGATGGTAACTGGTTAACCCCATTTGATCCGCTTAGCTATGGTGGCAACGGTGGCAGTCCTTATACCGAAGCAAACGCCTGGCAATATTCATGGTATGTGCCGCAAAATATACCTGATCTGATTAAGCTTATGGGTGGTGATAGGTCATTCACAGCCAAACTGGATACTTTTTTCACACTGGCTAACAAACCCGGAGATATTAATGGCAATGCCTCGGGCTTTATAGGGCAGTACGCACATGGTAATGAGCCAAGCCATCATATTGCCTACCTGTATGATTATGCAGGCCAACCCTGGAAAACCCAGTATTATGTATCAAAAGTGTTGAATGAACTGTATAACAACTCCTCATCTGGCTATGCAGGTAATGAAGATTGCGGGCAAATGTCGGCATGGTACATTTTTAGTTCGATGGGCTTTTACCCGGTAAACCCGGCCAATGGAATATACGCCATTGGTTCACCGATATTAAAGAGTGCATCAATGACTTTATCAAATGATAAAATATTCAGCATGAGTGTTAAAAATATTGGCAAACAAAATATTTACATCCAATCGGTAAAACTGAATGGTAAGCTTTATAATAAAACCTATATTACTCAGGATGATATTATGAATGGCAGCAACCTGGAATTTACTATGGGAGCTAAGCCCAACAAATCATGGGGGACAAAAGCCGAAGATCAACCACCTTTATGGGGCTATAAAAATTAGATAGAAACATACAATAACAATGAGTACAATAAAAAAAATTGCAACGCTAAGTCTGTTACTTTTGAGCATTTTTCCTTCAATGCTGAAGGCGCAGAAAGACAATACCCCGGTAAAGCCATTATCAGAATTACAGCAGGAATTTGTTGACCTGCGTTTTGGAATGTTTATCCATTTTAATATCCCAACGTATGCTAATCAGGACTGGCCCGATCCGGAAATGCCTGCTTCTGCCTTTAACCCTACAAAGTTAAATTGCGATCAATGGGCAAAAGCAGCTAAATCAGCTAATATGAGCTATGGCTGTATCACCACCAAGCATCACAGTGGTTTTTGTATTTGGGATACCAAAACAACGGATTATAATGTAATGAATAGCCCATTAAAAAGAGATGTGGTTAAAGAGTATACTGATGCTTTTCGCAAAAACGGCTTAAAAGTATTTTTGTATTATTCTATATTGGATACCCATCACCATTTAAGGCCAAACTGTATCACTCCTGAACATATTAAAATGGTAAAGGCGCAGTTAACAGAACTGCTTACCCATTATGGTCCAATAGAGGCCTTGATTATTGACGGTTGGGATGCACCATGGTCAAGGATCTCCTACGATGATATACCATTCGAGGAAATCTATCACCTGGTGAAATCTTTACAGCCAAATTGCCTGCTGATGGATTTGAATGGTGCTAAATATCCGCAGGAGGCATTATACTATTCTGATATTAAAACCTATGAAATGGGAGCAGGACAGCGTATAGCCAATAAAGAAAACCGTTTGCCATCTATTGCCTGTTTACCATTGCAGCAAAACTGGTTCTGGGAAACCAGCCATCCAACAACTCCTGTAAAAGACCCGGTAAAGCTGGTGAATGAAACGCTGATCCCGTTAAATAAGGAAAATTGCAACTTTATATTAAACGTGGCACCAAACCGTGATGGTTTAATGGATGATAATGCTTTAGCGGCGTTAAAGAAAATAGGTGAGTTATGGCATAATGATGGTAGCAAAATGCAATTACCACAGATGGAAGCACCTATTATATCACACAATCTTGCTAAAAAACAACAGGCAAATTCAAGCTGGAGTGATGACTCTGCAATTATGGATTTTGCCAATGATGATGATTTTGGTTCATCGTGGGTATCTAATCCAACTATTAATAAAGGAGCATGGTATGAGATAGACTTCAAAAAGGAAGAATCATTTAACGCGATAGTGATTGCTGAAGAAAAGTCAAACATCAAAAGCTATACACTTGAGTATTACCAGAATGGGCAATGGAAGATGGTTTTTAAAGGAGATAATGCCAGCAGGATCAAGATACACCGTTTTGACGGGGTAAAAGGCACCAAAGCACGGATCACTATTGATGGTGCAGATCATCAGCCATCAATTGCTGAATTTGAGGTATACAATGAGAAAAGATAATTCAATGAAAAGGTTTTCCATAAATTAATACTGTAGCGTACAAAAAGAGGCGTATCCTGTCTGCGTTAAACTTTACCCTTATGGAGATGCGCTGATTTTGCATTTCCCTTGTTCAGCTCTTATGGGCCTTCTCCGTTCATTGACCGGAAAAGGCCCTTATTAAGGCAATTTATCTTTAATTGCTGTTAATATCCATTTACTCTGCTGATACAGTTTTGTTAGTGTTACCGCCAAAGGGGAAAATTAATTTAAAGCTGATATTTCTGCCCATGTTGTAAATCCCCTGGCTTTGTCGGGTTACCGTAGCGGGTGTGCCGTTATAGGCCAGAAAGTATTGTGCCAGGTTAAGGTGGTCAGCATAGGCCACATTGGTTAGGTTAGTACAATTCACATATAAGGAGCATAGGGTTCGCCCTGTTTTAGGGTTAACAAAATTGGTACCCAGGCCTGCATTGAATAGGGTATATTGAGCAGAAGGGAGTTCTGTATAAAATGCGCTGTAAACATTGTTTTGCGCCCAGTCATGTTGTAAGCCGAATTTTAAATAAGTTCCCTTTAAAATTGAATTGTGCCTGTCATTCAACCTTAACTTTATTTCAGAATTTAAGTGAGGGGCTGGTATATAAGGCAAATGCTGTGTTGAATCGGATGCATTTGGAATGTGAGAATAGATGTAGGTGAAGCCATTATCTAACTCCAGCCATTTAGCAGTTGCGGGGTGTATATTCAAAAATCCGGAAATACCTTCAATTATCGCGGTATTGGTGGAAAGATATTGATAGATAGGAAATCCGTCTGATAGTGCGTCTGTCCGATCTGCAAAAATGAAGTTGTTGATATGGTTATAAAAACCGTCTGCTTCTACACTTACATCTTTACCATCATAGCCGTAAGCTAAATCTAACTGGTAGCCTTGTTCAGCTTTCAGGTGTATATTACCAACTTCCACCAGGTTTGAGCCAATATTCAGCCCGTTGCTGGTTAATTCATTAATTGCAGGAGCCCGGTAGCTTTTTGAAATATTGAGCTTTACATAATTATTATCAAGCAACTGATACGATGCGCCAATACTTCCTGATAAGCCACTGTACGTGTTATTAAACCCGATAAATTGTACTGTAGATCCCGGTGCCCCGGTTGGAACAATATTACCAGCATCGTTTAATGACATTGGGTCGCCTATAAAGTTTGTGCGGTCAAAACGTAAACCGCCGCTCAGCGTCAAATTTTTATAATTCTTTTCAACGATGACATAACTGCCTATTTCAAAGTTGGTGTAGTTGGGTATTTCATAATCCGGTACATATGGCGCAGGCGGTGCAGCGCCATTATGCTGAAATTCATAAAGACCGTTGATGCCTGTGGTTAGTTTCAATTGCGAACTATCTCCCGCTAATTGGTATTTGAAAGAGAAAGGTATATCGTTTACCAGTAAATTACCAGAGCCAACACTTCCGGTATCGATGTCATGGTGAACACTCCGGGTAAAGCCAAGGTCAAGCCCGAGGCGGCCTTTGCCTACATTGATGCTGTTTTGCCACCAGGCCTGATATTCCCCTAAGCTTTTATCACTGGCTATATTGGCGTTATATGATAAGAAATCAGACCGCGTAGGGTAAATCTTTCCGTTTTGAGGTGAGTCGAACATAAAACGTCCGGTGCTGTCGCGGTTGCCATCGGGCAATTCTATCCTGCGGTGCAAGGCGCTCAAGGTTAGGCGCGAATAGCCCCAGGTGCGGTTTATGCCGAGTACTAACCTGGCGTTTACCTGGTTCCATGCTGTTCCCCATACGTAACCGTCTTTAGGGTTTGAATAACTGTGCGCTTCTTCACCACTTGCCTGCAGTCCCCATACAAATCCATTGTTGTTGCCTGCCAAATTTAATGAGGTACCCAGGTAACCATTATTGGTATGGTATTCGGTAAGTATACTTCCCAAAACAGTTCCATTATCAGGTAAAGGTGCTGATTTGAAACTGATCACACCAGCTTCGGCACTGGCTCCATATTGCAGTGAAGCGGGCCCTCTGATAATTTCAGCATCATGTACCGCATAAGGATCAATCAATATACCATGATCATCTCCCCATTGAAAATCTTCCTGTGGCACACCATCCATCAGGGTCAACACCCGATCAAACCCTAGGCCATTTATCTGTGGTTTACTGGTGCCTGATCCTTCTGTTGTTGCATTAACACCAGGCAGAGAGGACACTAAATCAATCGCTGTATTGGCAACACCTTCCCTGATCATTTTATTGGTAACTATAGTGATAGGTATGGTTGCCCTTTTTCTGGTTGTTGTGTTACCCAAAGCCGTTACCACTACATCCGAAAGTTCATAATTGGAGGCAGATAGCTTAAAATCTACTGAATAAGTATTGCCCAGGTCAACTATTTTAGTCTCACTCGCGTAACCCATCGCGCTAACCTGGATGAGGTATTCGCCTTTTGGCAGTCGCTTCAGCACATATATGCCGTTTGTATCCGTGCTGGTTGCTATTTTTAGATCGGGTATAGTAATCGTTACACCAGGTATTGGTTGTCCGGTAACTTTATCGGTAACCTTACCTGTGATTTTTCCGTCTCTAATAGTCGTTTTTCCGAAAGCCGTTTGGCCTGCGGATATAATCAATATAATAAAAAGTGCACTAAAAAATCGTAATTGAGTTTTCATATATATTTGTCATATAAGAACAGCAGTTTCCTAAAGTTATAAGGGATGCTTACTCTTATTTTAATTCTAAGCAATAGTGGGATTTCAACCATTTAACTGGTTGATTTTAAAACGGTATATGGCCAGGTATTGGGAGTACAGCAGATTCTGCTTAACGTCAATACAGGTTACACCAGCGACTTGGGTGGTCGGAAAATGGAATTTAAATATTGGCTGATATACCTATAAACAAAAAACCGAAAGCTTGTTGCAGCCTTATCTGATATTATGGGTTCTATGAATGAAATGCTAAACGGCTCCTGGAAAAAAGATATTTCAACCCGGCCTGAGTTTCCTTTCGTTGACTGCTTTTTTTCATTTTCTTCCGCTTGCCTTATCTTTCGCATAAAATAGCAATGTCCGTTGCAGTGTATACTTGGTTTAAACCGGTTAATGCAAAGGTTTTGAGCGATATATTGTTGATTGAGTTTGAACCCCATATATACAAACACCATGGCGAAATTCGCAATGAAAATTGCAAAGATCAGAAACCATATGGTAAGTCGTTTGAGCATATATTAATTTATCTCAGAATATTTTTGACCCTTTTCATTGTGGCCTGGAAATTCATTTTATTCTTACACAAACTGATAAAAATCAGATTGCATATAGTTGTTAAGGCCATCAATAAATGCCTTTTGAAATAGTAATTATATTTTCGTTTGGTAATGATTAATTAGCGCAATTATAGCCTGGTATAAATGAGGCTAAATGCTTTGAATTAAAAATTGAGAAATTTGAGATAGCAAACAGTATCTCCAATATTTCTGAGGGGGATTAAACGACTTTTGGTGGAAGTAAAATAGTGTAAGAACGGTGAATTATCTCCGGAGTAGTTGATTTTGGATAAGTTACTTTCGGTGCCATGTCTTTAAACGCCAGTAATGAAACAGGCAATATTGCCGGAAGTGCTTCCTGATTATGGTTTTGCTGATTAGCCCGATCTTGTTTTTTTTCGTTTTCCTGAGCTTCTTTAATCTTTCTCATGAAATAACAATGACCATTGCAATGCATCCATGGGCGGCTCTTGTTAATGCAAAAGTTCTCGGCTATATATTTATGGTTCAGCTCAAAACCTGCATATATGAAGAAACGCGAAAAGTTGGAACTGATCAGCGTAACAAGCAAACATATAGCAATGGTTTTTTTGAGCATTTGCGCAAAGGTAATGGATATAACAATTGATAATTACAATTGTTGAATTTTTTAGAATTATTCTAAATAATAGAAATGTGTTTATGTTAAAATTTCCTATGTTGTATCAAAACTCAGCAATCATCAAGGGGTTTCAATTAATAAATTTTATAATGCTTGTTTACGGTTTTTAGCCATTCTCTGGCAATCAATTCATGGCCGGCTGGCATAGGATGAATGCCATCCCAAATCCAATGATCGGCTGGTGCTTTAAGTGCAGCTTTATTAAACGCATCCTGAAGCGGTACATAAACGGCTTTATATTTAGCAGCTAATTCCTTTACTATAGGCTGGCGCTTTTGCACTTCAGTTGTCCATAGAGTTGGGTTATTTTTAACCATGCCTACCGGCAAGATAAAGGGCTCGCAAAGTACAAGTTCAATATTTGGCAAGGCCTGAATTGTTTGGGTCAAAAGTGTATCATAAGTATGCCCAAAATCATCAGCAGTAATTTTCTCACCTTTCACTACCACTGCAAATACATCATTGATGCCAACCAATATGCTTAACAAGTCTGGTTTAATTTGAAGTGTATCTTTTTGCCAGCGTGCAGCAAGGTCGCCAACGGTGTTGCCGCTAATGCCGCGGTTAAAAAACTTGTAATCCCTGTTCGGATAATCAAAATTTAGGCGACTGACAATCAAATAAGCATAATCCTGGCCGAAAACGTGGTTCCAATCAAGGTTATTGCTGCGGCCGCCATCGGTAATTGAATCGCCCTGAAAAAGAAATGTTTTTGAAACAGTATCATCTGATAATGATACTTCGTTATACGCGCCGGCTCTCAACATTTGAGACCCCGTTAAGGCAGCAACACCAGCTATGGATGCTTTTTTAAGGAAATCCCTTCTGTTATTCATGCTTATTTTCAATAATTAATTTACAATGCCACTATGTGATATTCTTTTCCCTTTTGAGTAGTAAAAGCCGTTACATACCCATAATTGGTGTGAATGCTTTTTGCTGAAGCTTCTTTTACCTTAATTTTACCGGCAGTACGTATTTTACAAATGCCACCATTAACAGCAAGAACCTTAGCCGTAGTTAATTTACTGTTGCTCCAGTTCATATCAACCACGAAATTACCACGTGCCTTAAGCCCCTTTGCCTCGCCGTTGCTCCATGCTTCTGGCAGTGCTGGTAACAAATAAATATCATTTAAATGGCTTTGGATAAGCATTTCGGCCATGCCTGCTGTGCCGCCAAAATTACCGTCAATTTGAAAAGGCGGGCATGAATCAAACATATTGGGGTATACACCACCTCCATGATGATCGTCCGTTTGCGATTGAAGGCAGGTTTTAAGCAGCTCCCTTATCAACAAGTGAGCATGGTTACCATCTAATAGTCTTGCCCAAAAACTAATTTTCCAGGCAAGGCTCCAGCCGGTGCCATCATCACCTCTGATTTCAAGTGTTTTACGTGCCGCCGCTGCAAATTTAGGTGTAGTTACCGGAGAGATTTGATTGCCCGGATATAGACCAAATAAATGCGATACATGCCGGTGATGTGGGTCTACATCTTTAAAATCTTTAAACCATTCCTGCAGATTGCCCATTTGGCCGATGTGAAGCGGATATAATTTATTTCTTTTTTCTATAAGTAATGCCCTGAAATTGGGGTCAATATTCAGCGTTTTCGACGCGTTGATCAGGTTAGTAAAAAGGTCGTAAATGATTGACATATCCATGGTTGTGGCAACAGAAACGTCACCTTGTTTTCCATTTTCGTCAATAAAGTCGTTTTCGGGAGATAAGCCCGGAGCAGTAACCAGGTAGCCATTTTTATCTTCAACTAGCCAATCCAAACAAAAAGTTGCCGCGCCTTTCATTAAAGGATATGCTTCATTTTTTAAGAATGCCTTATCGTTGGTATATAAATAATGCTCCCATAAATGCCTGCAAAGCCAATTGCCGCCCATGGTCCAGTTGGCCCATTTAGGGTCTCCATGCCCTAAGTCGCCAACTGGGTTTGATTGTGCCCATATATCTGTATTGTGATGGGCAACCCATCCATTCATATTATAAAACTGTTTAGCCGTAGTTTTGCCCGTAACAGAAAGTCCTTTTATTAATCCGAATAATGGCTGGTGCATTTCTGAAAGATTAGTAACTTCTGCCGGCCAATAATTCATTTCTGTGTTGATATTAATAGTATAATTTGAACTCCATGGCGGGCGCAATTCATTATTCCAGATACCTTGCAGATTGGCAGGTGCACCACCGGGCCTTGAGCTCGAAATTAGCAGGTAACGCCCGTACTGAAAGTAAAGCGTTTCATAATCCGGGTCAATAGCTCCTTTAGTATAAGCATTTATTCTTTGGTCGGTTGGTAGGTCGTCGTTTTTATCACGGGTATTGCTTTTAATCTCAAATGATACCCTGTTGAAATATTTTTGATAGTCGGCTATATGCTGGTTGCGTAATGTTGCGTAAGTTAATTTGGAGGCTTTGTTTAGATAGTTTTCAGCAAGCAGGTGTTCGTCTTTGTCCGGACAATGGTTAAAACCGTTAAAGCTTGTCGCTGCCGAAATTAATAAGGTAACCGAGGCTGCATTTTTTACCGAAATACCACTACTATCGCTTTCCACTGTTCCTCCTTCGTTAATCGCCTTAATAATCAGTTCAAAACGCATCCCTGCACATTTATCGGCATCATTGTATTCAACTGGGTGGTTGTTATGAGTGTAATAACTTGGATCAGCGTGTGATGGAGCTTTTCCCTTCAACACAAATTCGTTATTACTATTAGTCGTAACCTGGTAATGCAGCTGGCTTTTTGAAGCTATTTTAAAATTCAGCATCCCTGTTTTATCGGCTGTAAGCCTAACAACTATTACCTGGTTTGGTGCAGATGAAAAAACCTCACGCGTGTAGCTGATGCCCGCAGAAGTAAACCTTGTAGTAGCTATTGCATTACTTAAATCCAGATCACGGTAGTACGCAGATGTTGTAGTGTCTTTCAGTTGTTGATTGATAATCAGGTCGGCAAGTGGCAGGTATGATTCTGTGTATAACCCCTGCATCTTTTTTTCTAACCTATCGGCTTCGGCATAGTCATGCTTTACCAATAATGCTTCGCGTACTTTGGCCAAATATTTAGGTGCATCTGGATTGATGTTAGTTTTCACCGGGCCGCCAGACCATAATGTCCCTTCATTTAGTGAAATAGTTTCTTCATTTACATCACCAAAAACCATTGCGCCCAAACGGCCATTGCCTACAGGCAATGCTTCTGTCCATATCTTGGCAGGCTGTTTATACCATAATTTTAAATGGTGCTGGGCCAAGAGGGAGAAAGGGATAACTGAAAAAATGAAGAGCAGAGTACGTTTCATGCTTTTTGATTTTATTATTTTATACAGAGCAAATTATAGGATTCAAAAATCAGATTTTTTACATCTTAATAATTGTGTATATTACACTTAAAATATTATAAACAATCCTTTAAAAGAAAATAGCAAAACCCTCAAAATCGAATGTAAAATTTAAATTTAACGAATTGCAAAAAAAGTAATTCTAATAAAGAATAAAAAAATATAATCTTAGGATCACTCCAGGTTATGCCAGCTAAATTAATAACAACTAACCAATACCTTTCTTTGTAAAGTTTATAAGCTTTACAGGATTCAACTAAAACTTAATGAAAATGCGCTCTTCTTCAGTTATATCAAGCGAAAGCTATCCTGCTTATAACAAAAAAAAAGTTTTTAAACTTTTAAGGTTACGTTTTGCGTTTTTAATTATTGTAGCCATTTTTTTTGCTCAGGACAGCGACGCACAGCGTTTATCATTTGACAAAGGCTGGAGTTTCCATTTGGGTGACGTCCCTTTTCCTGTAATTACAGGCCATGGCATGAGCTATGCCAATGCTAAGGCAGGCAGGGCCTGGGGAGCGGCCGCTCCGGAATTTGACGATTCAGACTGGCGGGTGCTTAATCTGCCACATGACTGGGCTGTAGATCAGCCTTTTGATTCAACAGCCAATTTATCGCAAGGATATAAACAAAGAGGAATAGGATGGTACCGCCGAAGTTTTAAGATTGACAATGCCGATCATGGTAAGTACCTTGAATTACAGTTTGATGGTATTTCTACATTTTGTACCATTTGGGTAAATGGCACTTTGGTACACCGTAACTGGTGTGGTTATACCTCTTCATATATTGATATAACGCCTTTTGCAAAATATGGGGAAGAAATAAATACCATTGCCGTACGGGTTGATGCTATTGCGCAGGAAGGCTGGTGGTATGAAGGCGCAGGAATGTACCGACATGCCTGGCTTGTAAAACGTTCGCCTGTGCATATAGTGACTGATGGGGTGTACGCGCAACCAGTAAAGAGTAATGGTTTATGGGGTGTTCCGGTAGAGGTTACTATTGAAAATTCAGGAAAAAAAGAGAGTAGTATTGAGGTGGAATCAACCCTGATTGATCCAAAGGGGAAAGAAATTGTACAATCACGCGTAAATGCGCAAGCTGCTTCCCTGGATAAAACCGTAGCGTCTTTATCTCTCCCAATAGCCAACCCGCAATTATGGACGCTTGATAAACCCACTCTTTATAAGGTAAGGACAATTTTAAAGCAAAGTGGCGCCGGAATAGATACCCTTATCACTTCCTGCGGGTTTCGTACTATTCGTTTTACAGCGGATTCTGGTTTTTATCTCAATGATAAACGGGTTAAATTAAAAGGTACCTGTAACCACCAAGATCATGCTGGCATAGGAGTAGCAGTGCCTAATTCCATTTGGGATTTCAGGCTGAAGAAGTTAAAGGAAATGGGCGTAAATGCATACCGCTGTTCTCATAATCCACCGGCTGCCGAATTTCTGGAAGCCTGTGATCGAATAGGCATATTGGTAATGGACGAGAACAGAAATTTTAACACCTCGCCGGAGTATATGCGTCAGATGGAGTGGATGGTACGCCGCGACAGGAACCACCCAAGTATCATTTTATGGTCGGTATTTAATGAGGAACCAATGGCTGGTAGCGAAAATGGCTACGAAATGGTTAGGCGGATGAATGCCGTTGTTAAAAAACTAGATACTACCCGATACGTAACAGCTGCTGCAAGTGGCGGCTTATTTGCTCCTGTTAATGTTTCACAGGCGGTTGATATTGTTGGATTTAATTACCAGGTTGAGAATTATGACCGATTTCATAAAGAAAACCCAACTATGAAGATGATCAGTTCTGAAGATGAATCGGCGCTTGATACCAGAGGCGAGTATACCAGTGATCTTAAAAAACATTTTTTAGCCGACTATGACAGCCAGACATCGGATTGGGGTACCACACACCGGGTAGGCTGGAAGGCCATAGCCGAGCGCCCGTTTATAGCTGGTTGTTTTGTTTGGACCGGTTTTGATTACCGGGGCGAACCGCAGCCTTTTAACTGGCCTACCGCCAGTTCAAGTTTTGGTATAATGGATATGTGCGGCTTTCCTAAAACAGCATTTTACATTCACCAGGCCCAATGGGTTGATGACCGCCCTATTTTACATCTGGTACCCCACTGGACCTGGCCTGTAGATAGCATTGGAAAAAAAATCAAGATAATGGCCATGACCAACGCCGATAAAGTAAAACTAATTCTTAATGGTAAAGAGATTGGTGAACAGGTAGTTGATAAATATGAAATGAACACCTGGGAAATACCCTACACACCTGGCAGGCTAGAAGCTATAAGTTATAAAAACGGCAAAGAGGTTGCTCATTTTGTAACAGAGACGGCAGGCAAGCCGGTAAAGTTGCAGTTGATACCCGATAGGCAAACTATTAAGGGTGAGGGTTGGGATGCAGTTCCGGTAACCGTCCGTGTATTAGATGCAAAAGGCCTGCCTGTTGAAAATGCGAACCTACCGGTAACATTTGAAGTACAGGGACCTGGGGTCATTATAGGCCTGGGTAATGGCAATGCGAATTCGCATGAACCGGATAAGGGCAATCAACGCAGTCTGTATAATGGACTGGCACAGGTGATACTTCAAAGTGCCGAAGGTGGTGAAGGCAAGCTAATGTTGATCGCAAAATCTGAAGGCCTGGTAAACGATACTGTGAGCATAACTGTTTTACGTGCACCGCAAATTCCATTTGTCCCGATTCAAAAACAGCTACAGACGCTTAATAACTGGCGTTTGTCGCCATTCTTTTCTTCTCGCCCGGACCCTAATCAAAAGGTCACCGATTTTGACCAAAATAGTTGGGCACCAGTAAAACCCGGAACTTTACAGCAATTTGTCGGCGGAAGCTTCGCTATCTATAGAACAACATTCAGACCATTTAAAGCACAGAGCATAAATGGGGGGACAGTTATATTAAAAGATGTAACAGGTTCAGCGGAAGTTTATCTGGATGAAAAATTAGTAAAAGTAAAAACAAGCAAAACAAAAGCAGATATAGAGGTTAAATTTGTTCCGGGTAATACCGAACATCAATTGAACATCCTGATCAAGTCTTCACCAGATTCTAAAGCGGGTTTAGCGGGAACCGTGATTATAGACTGAGATTAATAACATCTTTCTAGGCTGAAATTGAATTGTGTTATCAGTTGTTTGTTATTGGCATTTCTTCAAGTGCAACAACCCGACTTATCCGGCAATCTTTAACCAACCGGTAATGCTCATTCGTGGTAAATGGGTTACCAAAACTTCATGTTCCAGTTCGTTACTTTTAAAGAATACGCTTTTACCGGCATTGGGTGTAATATCCTGTGAGGCATTTCCCTGGTAAATGCGTAATGCGCCACCATCAACTTCATTGTTTAAATACATGATCATAGAGAAGGCCCTGGTCCCGTTTTGCTTAAAATTATCCAGATGCCGCTTGTAAAAGCTTCCTTTTTCATAAAGTGTATAATGAAATTCATAACCAGTAATGCCCGTATAACAGGTACTGTTGAGGTGTTTAACAAAGCGGTCCATCAGATCAAAAAAATCGTTTTCATAAACATTATTATGAATCCGGTCTAACCAATAAATTTTATCACTTCGTATACGCTTATCATGCTTTACCAGCAAATCATTCCCAGTACCAGCGGAAAGCAGCAGGCCATCAGCATAAAGCGCAGTTATATTATCGGCTAAATGAGCTGACAGCGCTTTACTAAGAAAGTTTTTAACTGTACCCACATTAGTGGCAAGGTAACTGTCGATCAGTTCATCAAATGTGATTTCCAATTGAACTAAGTTAAGATAAATCGGCAGATTAATCGGATTAGCTTTTATTCTGTCAGACTAACGCCCTTCAATCCCTGTTTTCTGAAATTTACTTTTGAACAATAGGTTGCCATTTGCAATTAATTGATATACATCATTCCATTTTTCCAAAAATCGAAGTTGCGGTATGGCCGCCAAAACCAAAAGTATTATTCATGGTATAATTTATCTCTTTTTTAATAGCATGACCAATAAGTATATTAAGGCATTTCGGCACGGCCGGATCAATTGAGGTAGTGTTGATTGTAGCCGGAATAGTTTGATGACGAATAGCCAATATTGTTAATATGGCTTCTACTGCTCCGGCGGCTCCCAACAGATGTCCTGTCATTGATTTTGTAGCACTAATCAGTACATTTCTATTGCCCTCAAAAATAGAAGCTATCGCTTTTAACTCACTTAAATCGCCTGCTGAAGTAGAAGTTGCATGTGCATTAATATAGGCTATATCAGAAGCGCTGAGTTCTGAGTCTTCCAGGGCTGCCTGCATACCTAATGCGGCGCCACGCCCTTCAGGATGAGTGGAAGTAAGGTGATAGGCATCTGTAGCCATACCTCCTCCCATAAATTCGGCATAAATAATGGCACCCCTGTTTATGGCATGTTCATACTCTTCAATGATTAACGCCCCTGCACCCTCGCCCGCTACAAATCCGTCTCTTTCCATATCAAATGGCCGGGAAGCAGTTTCAGGGCTATCGTTTCTTTTTGATAGTGCCTGCGAAGCATTAAAGCCCCTAATAGAGGCGGGGGTAATGGATGCTTCTGACCCGCCCGCAATTATCAGATTTGCCCGTCCTAACCTGATTAGGTCAAAGGCGTTTATAATGGCGGTATTTGATGAAGCGCAGGCCGAAACGGTACAATAATTAGGGCCGTATAAATCATATCGCATAGAAATTACGCCGGCAGCTATGTCCGTAATAATTTTAGGGATAAAAAAAGGATTAAATCTGGGGGTGCCATCACCACTGTAAAACTCTTGTAATTGCTCTTCAAAAGTTGAAATTCCGCCATAGCCCGACGCCCATATAACGCCAATTTTAGCTCTTTCCTTATCGTTCAATCCTTCAAAATTTAGTCCGGCATCTTTTACTGCTTCATCTGTTGCAGCAACGGCATATTGCGTAAACAGATCATACTTCCGTATATCTTTTCGACTAAAATAATCTTCAGCATTAAATCCCTTCACCTCACATGCAAAGTGGGTTTTGAATTTTGAGGAATCAAATTTAGTTATCGGTCCGGCCCCCGACTTACCTTCAATACAATTGTTCCAAAACTCATTAACATTATTGCCTAAAGGATTGATGGTACCCAACCCTGTTACTACTACTCTTCTTTTTTTCATACTAATCGGTATTTATTCTTTAAAAAAAATTATAGGGATGCTATTTCCCCTTTAAGTTTGGTAAGGATATATTGGAAAGCTGACTGATCATTTAATGATCTCGATACCAGTATCGCACCTTCTACAACGGCTATCATATAAATGGCAAAATCAGCAGGAGTTATTTTATCCGAAATTTCTTTATTAGCAATGCCTTCTTTTATAATGGCTATTGTTGTTTCTTTCCAGGATATTAACGCACTTTTTGCTCTTTCAAATAGTACGGAGTTAGTATCATCAGTTTCGGTAAGCGCATTTTGAATGGCACACCCTCCATTAATAAGCAGGTTGGGGTAGAAGTCGAGATAAAAGTCCATGCAAGCCAATAGTTTTTCTTTAGCTGTAGTTTTTTCAAAAACTCTTTTAGACATTGCTTTACTAAGCTGGCTAAAATTATAATCGAAAACCTTTAATGAAACTTCTTCCTTGTCTTTGAAATTCGCATAGATGCTGCCTTTGGTTAGCCCGGTAACTTTTTCCAGATCAGAAAGGGATGTTCCGGCATATCCTTTTTTATTAAAAAGAACCGATGTTTTCTCAATGATAAACTTTTGAGTATCCGGCGCAGGAATATGTGCATTACGTCCCATGTGACAAATATACATACCTTTCGGTATGTATCAAAAAATACTATTTAGGTTGAATGATTTTTATTTTGATGGAGCCTTATCTTGTGTTATTTTATTAGGGATTGAAAATTTTGCTTTTACCATTAAATCAGGAAGAAAAAAATGTAATGGCTATGGTAGATAAAATTGTCTGGGCCAAAATGGCAAGGAATTTTATTTATAAGCTATGGTTTTTAATTGTTCCGAATGGATGGACACAGGTTTGTATTTTAGCGAATAACCTTTTCTGGAAGATAGCACTGCTTTAATTTCGGCAACTATTGATAATGCAATTTCTTCTGAGCTTTCGGAACCAATATCCAAACCCACAGGGCCATAAATATGGTCTGCTTGTTCTTCGGTAATCTCAGTCCCGTTGTCTTCCAATTCGCAAAGCATACGTTCCAATTTCTTTTTCGGGCCTAAAATGCCGATGTATGGGAGATTACGAGCCAATAACTGTTTTAGTAAAGCAAATTCATAATTATAGTTATGTGCCATTAGCACAAAGGCGGTCCATTCATTAATTTCAATATGCGAAAGCACGTTTTCAGCTTTAGCTACAATCACTTTTGGGGCTGATGGGAAGCGTTCCGGCAGTGCATAGTTATTGCGTCCGTCAATAACCGTAATGTTCCAGCCTAAAACAGCGGCAATTTTGGTTAGTGGAATAGCATCGTTTCCGGCTCCAATTACTACTAAGGAGATCAGGGGTTTTACGTGTTCAACAAAGGCAGTATACTCCTCCCGATCGGTATAAATTATCGTTTCAGAACGCTGATTTTTTAGTACTCTTTCAGCATCATCAACTATGGCCTCCTGAAATTTAAAGTGCTCTGATTTTTTTGCAATCGGGTTATCTTTCGTTAAACATAAACAGGTTCCGGGCTGCGGGGCCTTGCGGTTAGCAATAGAAAATAGGGTAACTAAAGCCGCGTTACCCCGGTTATTAATTATTCTGTTCAATAAATCGATCGGGTTATTGGGCTGATCATTGATAGGTTCTATCAAAATATGAATGATTCCATTGCAACCCAAACCTACGCCGAGTTTGGCATCATCGTCATCCATCGTATCGTAGGTTACTAATAAGGGTTCCTGTTGCAAAATCACCATGCGCGCTTTGCGCAAGGCATCGCCTTCCAGGCAGCCGCCGCTTATTGCTCCTGTAAGCTGGCCATCTTCGGTAATCAGCATTCGGGCACCGGCCCTTCGGTAAGCAGATCCTTCAACCAATACCACCGTTGCCAAAGCAGTTTTTTTGCATTGCTTATTTGCTTCATTATAAGAAGCTACGATATCAATCAATTCCTTCATCCACAAATATTAACAAGGTTGCATTATATAAGTTTGTCGGGAGTAATAGGCAGTTCCCTGATCCTTTTTCCGGTAGCATTATAAACGGCATTGGCTACCGCCGCGGCAACGCCTATAGTAGCAATTTCACCCATTCCTTTGGCTCCCATAGGGTTGAGATAAGGGTCTGGTTTATTCACAAATAAAGCCTCTACCTGTGGTATGTCTGCCTGAACGGGCATGTGATAATCGGCAAAATTATTGTTTACCAGACGGCCGTAACGGTGGTCGATCACTGCTTCTTCCATCAACGCCATGCCTATACCCATAATGGAGCCGCCTTTTATCTGACTGGCAGCAGTTTTAGGGCTTACAATATGCCCTGCATCTGCAACCGATATGGCTTTGTTAACTTTAACTACACCTGTATTAGGGTTTACATATACCTGGATAAAGTGAACCGACCAAGAGAAAGCCGCATAATTATTCATAGCAGCACTACCCTTAGATGCGGTAGTTACTTCCAGTTTTTGCAGCTTGTTTTTTTGCAGCAGGGCTGTATAATCTGTGCTGTCTGCTCCTCCGTCCAATTGCCTGAATTTATCTTTCAATTCTTTACAGGCATCAAAAACGGCTGCCCCAACTGTTGATGTTACCTGTGATCCTCCTTGTGTTGGTGAAGGCGGCAGCGCAGAATCACCCAATTCAACCCGGATTTTTTCAGGTGAGATTCCCATTGATTCGGCCGCAATAGAGGCCATCGCTGTTCCTGTTCCAGGGCCAATATCAGTAACAGAGGTTTGCAGAAATAAAGTTCCATCGGCCATTAGCCTGGCAGTAACGGTAGCATTGCTGCGATAGGCCCCAAACATACCTGCCCCCATGCCATAACCTACCAGCCAGCCATCTTTTGTAAGGGATCCGGGTTTTTGACTTCTTTCGCTCCAGCCAATTTTATCGGCGCCTAATTGGTAAGCTTCTTTTAAAAATTTGCTTGAATACGGTTTGCCACTTAAGGGGTCGCTGTCTGCATGGTTGCGGATGCGCAATTCTATCGGATCAATATTTAGTGCATAAGATAGTTCGTCCATGGCCGATTCCAGGGCATAAGCACCGGTTGCTTCACCAGGGCCACGCATGGGTGTTGGCGTATTTACATTTAACGGAACTATCCTGTAACGTGTATTTACATTTGGTGAAGCATACATCAGTTGACTGATGTTAACCACGCCTTCAGTGAAATTTTCGTAAACAGATGTTTGCCCGCTTGCTTCGTGTGTAATGCCAACCAGTTTGCCATCAGCAGTTGCGCCCAAACCTACCTTTTGCCAGGTATGCGGACGGTAACCTACAGAGGTAAACATATCGGCCCGGCTCAAAACTAGTTTAACGGGCCGCTTTACCAATTTAGCAGCCGCCACAGCAGCTATTTCATGTGGCCAGGTGCGTAAAGCTGCACCAAAAGCTCCGCCAACAAATGGAGCGGTTACCTGTACATTTTCGGGTGGTAGTTTAAATGCCTGAGCTATGACGCGTTGGGTTGATTTTACCCCCTGTGTTTTATCCCAAACAGTTATTTTATCATCAGCATCCCAGCAGGCGATAATGGCATGCAATTCCATTGGGTTATGTACCTCAGTAGGGAGTGTATATTCATGCTCAATTTTTACAGGTGCTAATTTATAAGCGTCTTCCTGCCCACGTAAATAATCCTTTGCTTTGGAAGGAGAAAAGCCGCTACTTAAGTTAGCTTTAAGATCAGTTTGATGCTGATCTTTAGTATAGTCGGCTTTTACAAGCGAAGCGGCAAATAAAGCACGCTCATAGGTATCAGCAATTACCAATGCTATGGGCTGACCGTTAAAATAGATCTTATCATCAATAAATATTTTAAGAGGGCCCTTATCCGGCTGATTATCGGTATGATACCCCGGTATATTAGGGCAATTTAAATAAGTAATTACCGCAAGTACACCCGGCGCGCGTTCAGCTGTTTTTGTCTCAATGGATTTGATATTTCCTTTGGTAATTGTACTGCCAACCATTACCCCGTAGCAAACGCCCTTTACATCATATTCAGCTGAATATTTTGCCTTGCCTGTTACTTTTAACCGGCCATCAACTCTGCTCAATCCTTCTTCCGGAATTGGCTTGTTCAAAATTTTGCTTTCCATATTGATCTAAAAATTCTAAACTATAATTTAAACTCGAGCACCAGGATGTTATGAACCATTTACCATAGCCGATTGGTTAATGCCTATCAGTTTATCGGGTGTAATTGGCAACTGCCTTATCCGTTTGCCTGTTGCATTGTAAACTGCATTAGCAACGGCTCCGGCCATTCCTATTAATGCAATTTCGCCCATGCCTTTGGCGCCCATTGGGTTTATATAAGGATCGGGCTTGTTAATAAACAAGGCTTCAATTTGTGGTATGTCGGCATTAACGGGTATATGGTAATCTGCAAAGTTGTTGTTCACCAATTTGCCATAACGATGATCAATAATTACTTCTTCCATCAGTGCCATGCCTATGCCTCCAATAGCGCCGCCAACTATCTGGCTTCTTGCTGTTTTAGGGCTTACAATATGGCCGGAGTCTGCAACACATACCACCTTGTCTACTTTAACTACGCCAGTAGTCGGATGTACACATACTTTTACAAAATGAACAGACCACGAATACATGGCATATTTATTCATGTTATCGCCGCCTTTAGATGCTGTGGTTACCTCAAGTTTGGACAGGTTATGGTCTTTTAATATTTTGGTATAGTCTGGTGTTTCAGTATTGCCGGCTAATTGACTGAATTTTTCTTTCAATTCTTTACAGGCATCATTCACCGCTGAACCCACTGTGGCCGTTATTGATGAACCACCCTGGGATGGAGCGTAAGGCAGCGAAGAATCGCCCATTTCAAACCGGATCTTTCCAGCCGGTATATCCATTATTTCGGCTGCAATGCTTACCATGGCAGTACCCGTTCCCGGGCCAATATCACTTACGGCAGTTTGTAATAGCAATGTTCCATCGGCTATCATAACAGCGCGGCAGGTTGCCTGGTCTCTGTAAGCGCCAAACATGCCACCACCCATGCCATAGCCTATTAGCCATCCGTCTTTTGTAACTGATGCGGGCTTTGGGCTACGGTCAGTCCACCCAATATGATCGGCCCCCATTTTATAAGCTTCATTCAGGTATTTGCTTGAAAAAGGTTTGCCGCTTTCCGGGTCGGTTTCGGCATAGTTTTTAAGCCGAAGTTCTATCGGGTCAATATTCAGCGCATAGCTCAATTCATCTAATGCCGATTCGAGTGCAAAGGCGCCAGTTGCCTCACCGGGGCCCCGCATCCAGGTAGGTGAGCCTATATCAAGTGCTGTTAACTTATAGTTGGTATTTACATTGGGGCAGGCATAGGTAGACCTGCTTACGCTTACCGGCTCCTCGTTAAAATCTTCATAGGTTGATGTTTGTCCAATGGCTTCGTGACTAATACCTACCAGCTTACCGTCTTCAGTAGCGCCGATGCCGATTTTTTGCCAGGTATGCGGGCGATATCCTACAGAGGTAAACATATCTGCGCGGCCCAGCATTAACTTAACAGGTCTTTTAACCACCCTGGCAGCAATTATTGCTGCTACCTCGTGCGGCCAAACCTGCAGCGCACTACCAAAGGCCCCGCCCACAAATTTTGAATTTACCTGTATGTTTTCTTTCGGAATCTTAAATATATTGGCAATGCCATCCTGTGTATCCTTAACACCCTGTGTTTTATCCCAAACGGTCAGTTTGTCTTCGGCGTCCCAATGTGCAATTATTGAATGCAGTTCCATCGGATTATGCACCTCTGATGGAATAACATATTCCTGTTCAAGTTTAACCGGTGCTGTCTTCCAGGCAGCAACAGTCCCACGTTTGCTTTCTCCGTTTTCGCCAGCGGCAAAAGCGCTTGCTGTATTGTTTTTTAAACTTGTTTGATAGGCTTGGGAAGTGTACTGCGCTTTAACCAGCGTAGCCGCAAATAATGCACGTTCAAAAGTATCGGCCACTACCACAGCAATGGGCTGACCATTAAATAGTATTTTGTTGTTGTAAAATAATTTGTAAGTGCCTTTCGGTTCAGGCTTGCCTGCTTCAGTGCTGGCTATTTGGTAACCCGGTATTTTGGGACAATTGAAATGTGATATGACAGCCAAAACTCCCGGCGCTTTTTCTGCTGCCTTGGTATCTATTGACCGGATGCTGCCTTTGGTGATGGTGCTGCCTACTAAAACGCCATAAACCATCCCTGCAGGAGTATATTCTGCTGAATACCTTGCGGCACCGGTAACTTTTAAGCGGCCGTCTATCCGACTAAGCCCCTCCTTGTTTATTGCGCTGTCTTTCATACAAAATTAAACTAAACCGGCAGCATGTTTCAGCGCCTCGTTAATAGTTGCCGGAGCCAGATTTAATTTGAAGGAATTGTATTCATAGCCCTTTGCACCAGCCATTGCCATTTGTGCTGCCTGTTTAAAGTTTTCTTCGCTTATGGGTTTACCTATAAGCCATTTTTCGGCATCAAATAACCGCCATGGTTTGTGTGCTACACCACCCATTGCCAGTCGGGCTTTTTTTATCACACCATTGTCGATATCCAGAGCAGCGGCTACTGAAACCAATGCAAAAGCATAAGATTGCCTGTCGCGCACTTTTAAGTAATAGCTGTTTTTAGCGAAATTATTATCAGGAATCTCCACTCCAATAATTAACTCATCTTTTGCCAAATGGTTATCTATTTCGGGATGATCTTCTGGCAGGCGATGAAACTCTGTAAATGGAATCCGTCTTTCACCTTTTCGGCCCGCAATTATCACTACGGCATCAAGTGCAGCCAGACCAACACACATATCGCTTGGGTTTACAGCAATGCATTGATTGCTGGTACCAAATATGGCGTGCATCCGGTTGAAGCCTTCCATTGCACCGCAACCTGTGCCAGGTTCACGTTTGTTGCAAGGCATAGTAGTGTCGTAAAAATATGTACAACGGGTGCGCTGCATCATATTGCCCCCAACTGTTGCCATATTGCGTAATTGCGGCGATGCCCCGGCTTTGAGCGCCATGCTGAGCAATGGGAATTTTTGAAGCACCAGTTCATTTTCAGACACGACACTATTTAATGCCAATGAACCAATATGTAATCCTGTGTGGGTAGGAGTTATGTTTTTTAATGGGAGATGATTAATATCCACCAGCTTATCAGGTGCTGTAACACCACGTTTCATCAGGTCAACCAGATTGGTGCCTCCTGCTATGATCTTTGCACCGGGTTTGCTAATGGCATCCAAAGCCATCTGTTGGGTGGAAGGGCGGGTGTATTGAAACTGTTTCATACGGTTTGCCCTCCATCTTTTACTTCCTGAATAGCATTTACAATATTAGGATAGGCCCCGCAGCGGCAGATGTTACCGCTCATATATTCCCTTATCTCTCCTTCTGAGTTTGCGTGTCCTTCGCGTATACAAGCTACGGCAGACATGATTTGCCCTGGTGTGCAATAGCCACACTGAAATCCGTCATGTTTTAAAAAAGCTTCCTGCATTGGGTGTAATTGATCGCCTTTTGCCAATCCTTCAATAGTGGTGATCTTCTTATCATTCACCATAACACCGAGTGTAAGGCAAGAATTAACACGATGCCCATCCACGTGAACGGTACATGCGCCACACTGACCATGGTCACATCCTTTTTTGGTTCCGGTTAAATCCAGTTGCTCACGTAACAGATCCAGCAGTGTAACACGGGGCTCAACCATCAGGCTATGTTTAACGCCGTTTACCTCAACGTGTAACAACATTTTTTCAAAAACTCCGGCAAGTTTTTCGTCCCATTGGCCTTCTGCCGCTTTTACAGCCACTCCCGGTGTGAGTGCAATTGCAGTTAGTAAAGTGGATTTTTTTAGGAATTCACGGCGGGATTCACCTGAAAGTACTTCGTTATCAGGCGATTTGCATGGTTTCTTATCTGACATAGATATTGATTTTGAGATGCAAATATTAAGGTACGACTTTTATTATAAGTTACAAAAAGTAAAGCCCAGCTTCAGAAGTACGAAACCTTACTCCTGAGGCTGGGCTTGATAAACAAACATCCTGCTAATGTCTTCTACTGTGGTTTTCTTTTATAGTTTATTCTTGTTTCTATCCCAGGATTTTTTGAATTACGCCAGCTTCCAATCAGGTCTTTCAAAGTGGCAGGTATATCCGTATGGGTTCTTTTGCAAATAGTCCTGGTGTTCTTCTTCTGCGTTCCAAAAATCACCTACAGGCACAACCTCAGTTACTATTTTGCCAGGCCATTTGCCAGAGGCATCCAACTCTGCAATTAAAGCTTTTGCAGTTTCGCGTTGTTCTTCATTCTCAAAGAAAATGGCAGAACGATAAGAGGCTCCAATGTCATTCCCCTGCCTGTTCCTTGTTGTTGGATCATGAATCTGGAAGAAATATTCAAGCAATTTACGGTAAGACAGAACCGCGGGGTCAAATACAATTTCTATGCCTTCAGCATGTGTTCCGTGGTTGCGGTAAGTTGCGTTTTTGACATCGCCGCCTGTGTATCCAACAACCGTCGAAATAACACCCGGGTAATGTCTGATCAATTCTTCAACTCCCCAAAAGCAGCCACCTGCCAGAATAGCTTTTTCAGTATCCATATATAGTTTTTTATTATTGATTAAAGGTAGGACACAAATGAGTAAATGACAAGGGTGAGCCAGAGATATTACTTGCTAATGAATAAACAAAGGATGTTAATACTCAATTATTGATTAATCGCCAAAGAGGTACCCACTGTAAGCTAAACCTTTAGCCACGCTCTGAAAGTTATCGCCCGAATTAAGGTTAACATGAGGGAACTTGTTTTTAAAGAGTTTTTGAATACTGCCCACCATAGAAGTACCGCCGGTTAAGAAAAGGCTATCGATATTTTTAGGGTCGATGCCATTTTGCAGCATAAACTGATCCAGGTAGTTTGCAATACGGTTCACATCTTTTGCGATGATCTGTTCATACACTGGCAAGGGTATTTCCTCCTCAATTTCGATATCCATATTGTGATAGCTAAACTGGGTAGTATCAGTATTGGAAAGTGTGATTTTTGTTTTTTCGATAGATTGAAATACCGAATAGCCCAGATTGTTTTCAATGAGGGTAATCAGATTTTTAAACAGACGGTCGTTGCCAGAGAAGTAGTAGTAATCTTCTATATCTTTTTTAATACGCAGACCATTAAAGAAATTCATTTGTTCCCAGGAGCAAATGTTTGCAAAAAGCGATTTGGGTACAGTTAATACCTTGCCCGGGGTAGCTTCGTATTGCGTGTGCTTACCGAAATATGGTGTGCCTTTCTCCCACATAAAAGCAGAGTCGAAACTATCGCCACCTATGTAGATACCACCACTGGCCATCATATCATTCTTTCGGTCTTTGCTGCCAACTTTTTCTGGATCGAGCACCAAATAGGTAAAATCTGTGGTACCTCCGCCGAGGTCGGCTACCAATACATTTTCCTTTTTTTCGAGACTTTTTTCATAGGCAAATGCTGCTCCGATAGGTTCAAATTGAAAACGGACTTCTTCAAAGCCTGCTATTTCTGCTGCCTTGCTTAGTCGTGTTTGTGCCAGCGTATCTTTTTTAACATCATCATCGTCAAAAAAAACAGGCCGGCCAATTACCGCCTTCCGGCAATCCAGCCCTGTTAACTCATCCGCGCGTTCTTTCAATTCCTTTAAAATGAGCGCTACCAAATCGGCAGCATTATATTTCCTGTTGTGGATACGGGTTTCTGTGAAGCTGGTTTTTGATAAAATTTGTTTAACAGACTTGATAAAACGGCCTTTCATGCCATCCTGAAGGTAGGCTTTGATTGCTTCTTCGCCTACCACATAATTTTTATCATTTGCTGCATTATATTGATAATAAAAATAAATGAGCGAAGGAATAATAATGGTGCTATGTATTTCTTTCGACTCTTCATCGTAAATAGCAAGGGCCGAGTTGGTAGTTCCAAAATCAATTCCGTATAAAAACTTCTTCATATCAATGGGGATAAAACAGTAGAAATTTGAAGGGCGGCGAAAATATTAAAAAATAGCTTAGTAACGAAATGGATATTTAATTTTGAGGGGGATGTTTAAGTGAACAGCACTTTTTTTGACAATAGGTTTTCACTCTAAAAGCAAAAGCCCCGCAGATTTGCGGAGCTTTTGCTTTTCATATTTATTTTAGGGTTGGATGTTGATTTGGCTATTAGTTAAATGTTTGCCGGAACTCCAACGGAGAAATATTAGTTTTCTTTTTAAACAGTTTGTTGAATGATTGCGGATACTCGAAACCTAATTGATAGGCAATTTCAGCAACCGACAGATTGGTTACAGAGAGGTATTCTTTCGCTTTTTCGATCAATTTTTCCTGAATGTGTTGCTGGGCACTTTGTCCGGTAAGAGAACGTAACAGATCGCTTAAATAATGCGGAGACAGGTTGAGTTGATTTGCCAGGTATTCAACAGTGGGAAGCCCGTTTTTCAAGGTTTCTTCATGGTCAAAATATTCATTTAATAATTGCTCCATCCTGGTTAATACATCATGGTTGACTGCCTTTCGGGTAATAAACTGCCTTTCATAAAACCGGTTACTGTAATTTAGTAGCAGATCAATCTGGGAAAGAATAATATCCTGCGTGTGCCGGTCTATATGCTGATATTCTTCATCAATTTTTTGAAATATCTCTGTAATGTTTTTCTCTTCTTTTTCTGAAAGGTGCAGCGCTTCGTTAACTGCGTAAGAAAAAAACCATAATTTTTGATAGTTGCAGCAAGCGGATGTTTGTATAGAAAATCTGGATGGAACAATAATGCATACCCGGATGCCGGAGCTAGTATATCAGTCGGAGAAGCATCGAGGGACATGATTTGCTTTGGTGCAACAAAAGTCATTACACCTTTATCGTAATCGTAATATTGCTGACCATATTTCGTTTTTCCTGCAATATTCTTTTTCAATGATATGCAGTAAAAATTCAAAGAAAAATGTTCCCATATCGTATTATCTGTAAAACGCATATCCGAAATACGAATTACACTCACCAATGGGTGTAATGGTTCCGGTAAAGATACCAAACGGTGTTTTTCGGATATTGAATTAATGATATGCATTTGATTTTCTTTTTTCAAATTTAAAAAAGACAAAGTCTTTTCGGTTAGCTGTTCTTTTAAATTATACTAAAATCTGCTTTCTGATCTCTTTTCTGAATTCTTCGTTACCTATTTCCAAACGGCGTGCATACAATGCTTTTGCATCTTCGCCGGCAACATAGCGTATCTGGTCTTTACCATCTGTTGCAGCCTCGTAAACTACTTCAGCAATTTGTTCGGCAGTTGAGGCAGACTGCATCATTCCATCTATAGCAGCGAATAGTTTATTCTCTATTTCCTGATATGAGGTATGAGAGCTCTTGTCAAGCGATCTGCCTATAAAATCTGTGGCAATTCCGCCCGGCGCAATGGTTTTGATCCCGATATTGTGTAAGCCTAATTCAAATGACATGCCTTCTGACCAGCCTTCTATTGCGAATTTTGCTGCGTGATAAATAGAGTGTAAGGGAAATGTGAAAAGTCCGCCTATGGAAGTTGTGCTGATAAATAAACCACTTTTCTTTTCTCTGAAATGTGGGATGAATGCCTGCGCAACGCGCAATACCCCTAAAAGATTGGTATTGATCTGTTTTAAAATTTGTTCGTCACTAAGCGCTTCCATTGCTCCCATCAATCCATAGCCTGCATTGTTAAACACCACATCAATGGAGTGTAAGGAAATAGCTTTAGCTACGGCGGTTTTAATTTGTTCCAAATTGGTCACATCAAGAGGCAAAAGACTAACGTTTTTCAATTGAGTGAGTTCTGTTTCCTTTTCCGGGTTACGCATTGTAGCAATTACATTCCAGCCTTTTTGTTGAAATAATTTAGCGGTTGCCTTTCCAAGGCCTGCCGATGCTCCTGTAATAAAAATTGTTTTTTGCATTTTTGGTTTTTTAAAATCTCCAATGCAAAAGTCCGGTAAGTAAAAATGTTCCGTGTTGCCAAATCGGGCTTAGTTGTTTCCAAATAGTATGAATTGGTGTTAGCAACACGTTTTGCGGATAAGCAAGCTTTATGCTTTTCAAAAATGGTTCGGATTATGCCCCGTCGGATGCAAAGATCCGCTCGTTAAATCCACAATGATCCCAAAGCGAATAAAAGTGCTATCGTCATGATCAGAGCGCCCAGTTTCAGAAAAGCCCAGGCGCTAACTGTTTGACCTTCTCGCCGTAAGGCAACCAGCCATAAAATAGTGGCAAGAGAACCCGTGATAGACAAGTTTGGTCCAAGGTCTACGCCTATTAATACGGCACTTTTAATAAGTTCAGGAACATGACCCTGCACTACATTCCCAGCTATAAGGCCTACTGGTAAGTTGTTCATGAGATTACAGGTAAAAGCGATGATTATACCACTTCCCCAGGCTGTGGCATTAACAGAATGAGCTGCATTTTGGTGAAGCAGGTTTGTTAAGGTTTGAATAAGCCCGGTGGTGTTAAGCGCCTCCACTATAACAAACAAACCTGCAACTAAGGGTAAAACTGCCCACGAAACACCTTTGATAACAATCAATGGATTTTTTTTCGCCCGGATAATTACAATTGCGGAAGTTAAGATACCAGTGATGGCTGTGGGTAAGCCAAGCTGAATATTAAATGCCGAAGCAATCAGTAAAATAACTGCAGTTACAGCAATACCAATCATAGCTGTTTTGCCGCCTTGCGAAAGCATTGGAATAGGAATGTTTGACGCTATTTTTTCTTTTAATGCGGTACGTTGTGTAAACCGCAGCGCAAAATAGGTTATAGCTATGGCGAAAAATGAGGGTAAAATATATTGCTGCAACCAGTGGAATAAAGGCGGCATATGACTGCCATATATTAAGAGGTTAGCCGGGTTGGATATTGGTAAAACAAAGGAAGCAGCGTTGGCGATAAAAGCACAGATCAGTAAATAAGGAAGAGGCTTTTCTACCTTAGCAGCCTTAATCGCTGCGGCAACAGCTGGCGTTAAAACTACAGCGGTGGCATCGTTAGATAAGAATGTGGTTACAACCACCCCCACCAGGTAAATAAGCAGAAAAAGACGATCGGCGGATCCTTTAGCCATTCTGGTGGCATGCGCCGCCAACCAGTCAAACAACTTTTCTTCACGGGCAGTTTCAGCAAGCAGCATCATGCCAGTTAAAAACAGGTAAACGTCTGTTCCTTTTGTCACACCTAACCAGCCTTCAGTAAATGAAATCAACCCTGATAGCAGTAAAACTGCTGCGCCCAGAACCGCCCAGATAACTTCGGGTATTTTAAAAGGTTTTATAATAACACCGGCTATTGCTAAAAAGGAGATAATCCAAATGGAAATATGTGGCATAATTAATTAAGATATAAATAGATCAGGATAGTTTACCATTCTCGTTGTAGCCAAGTTGCATGCCAAAAATACCATTTTCTGCTTATGTGCCTATTTTATTGGCATTACTGCAATTTTACTTTTAGCTGATTTACACAATAGAGCAGGCAATTTTAGTTCCAACTGTCCTGAAATTAATCAAACTCATAAAGAGAAAATATTTTTAGAGCTATCTGTTTTTTTTAATGTGATATCACAAGCCGCCTTAAGTGATCTGAAAAATAGCAGCCAAAGTAAAATAGAAACAGTAGCGAAACTGCCCAAAATAAGGAATGTTGAACTGTATCCAAATGCCTGGGCAATCCAGCCACCTATAGCGGGGCTCAACGATGCCCCCAATCCTTGTACAGTCATAACTGCCCCCTGGCCAATGTTCACACGGCCTGTGCCATTTAAAATATGGGCAACTAATCCAGGAACAGCCACGCTTTGTAATCCGGCGCCTATACCATCTAAAATCTGAACAGGGTATAGACCTGTTTGATTGATCATATGGGCGGCAATCAGCCCACGAACAGGAAGGGCTATGAATGAAATGAGGATTACCAACCAGTAACCTCTTTTTTCGGCCACCCGCATGGCGATGAGAGATACCCCCATCATTACCACCTGCGCAATGATGATGGTCATGGCAACAAACATAGTTGGGTTTCCCTGGTTTTTTGTAGCCGCCGCCAAGCCGTACAAAGGCAGCATTGCTCCATTACCTAAATGAAAACAAGCCAGAGCTGCTGCCAGTATGAGCAAAGGCTTACATTGAAGTAATACTTTAAAACCACTTGCTTTATTACTTTCGTCATTATCTTTTAAACCCCTTGCGGCCTTATCATCTATAGCTTTCGCGGGGATCATTAAAACGGATACAATGGAAAGTATGCCAAAAAGTGCAGCTAAGCAGAATACTGCAGGCATCCCGAACTTCATGCCCAGAAAACCTGATAATGCGGCACCCACAACGTTACCTGCGTGATTATAGGCTTGATTATAACCATTTTGATGGTTAAACCCTGCTTGTTTAACTATGCCGAGTGTAATGCCGATTACCGCAGGCCCTATAGCCGATCCGGCTATGGCTGTTGCGATTTGGGAGACGCTAACCAGCCAGAAATTTTGAGATAAGAGAATTATCGCAGATGCCAGGATGGTAAATATTCCGGGGATAACTACATACAAACGTTTACGTTTTGTTTCATCAATAAGCGCACCTGCCGGTGCAGTCATCAGCATTCCAGCGACGCCTCCGATAGTCATCACCGTTCCGATTGGGCCGCTTTTCCAACCATGCGCCAAAAGAAATATTCCCAGGAAAGGGCCAATCCCAGCCTGCATATCCGCCATGAAAAAATTCAGAGACTGAAGCGGACGGATTATTGTCCGGTCTGTTTTTGCTTTGGTTTGATGCCTGTTCACACTGTTTTTAACACCTTCCAGTTGGCTAATGTTTTATTTACAATGAAGAAGTACTGGCGAAATGAAATAAGAAGGTTTTCATTTTACAGGCGTAAATTCAAACAAAAAGCCACTCCATTTAAAAGGAGCAACTTTTTCGGTTCTTTACCGCAATATTATTTCCTGGCTGTAAACTTATGATGTATTTGAGAAAGTGAATAATACGTGTACAAATAACAATTATTAAAAACTTTGTTTACTTTAGTGCTGCAAACCAATTCGTAATCATACTTTAATATAATGGGCCAGAAAATAATTCCTCATTTGCTGTTTTCAATGGCAGCTTGTTGTTTCATTGTACTTAATGCTCGGGCGCAGACTGCACCTACGCTGCATTCATTTTCGCTGCAGCAGGTTGAATTATTACCCGGAGTGTTTAAAGATGCGCAACAAACGGATATGACCTATATGCTGGCTTTGGATCCAGACCGTTTACTGGCTCCTTACCTTACCGAAGCCGGACTAACACCTAAAAAGAAAAGCTACGGTAATTGGGAAAATACAGGTCTGGACGGGCACATCGGCGGCCATTATTTGTCTGCATTATCAAATATGTATGCCTCTACCCACAATGCCGAAATGAACAGGCGCCTGGATTATATGCTGGCGGAGCTAAAACTTTGCCAGGATAAAATAGGAAGCGGTTACCTTGGCGGAATACCTGGAGGGACAGCCATGTGGAAGGACATTGCCGCAGGTAAAATTGAAGCAGACTCGTTTTCTCTGAATAAAAAATGGGTGCCGCTTTATAACCTTCACAAACTTTTGGCTGGTTTAAGGGATGCCTGGCTGATTGCAGGTAAGCCGCAGGCAAAAGATATATTGATAAAACTTACTGACTATATCTACAGTGTTTCGCTTAAACTATCTGATGAACAGATTCAAACGATGTTGATTTCAGAACAGGGCGGGTTAAATGAAGTATTTGCTGATGTATCGGTTATAACCGGTCAGGATAAATACCTCACCCTGGCGCGAAGGTTCTCGCACAGGGCAGTTTTAGATCCATTAATACAGGGTCGCGACCCATTGGATGGGTTACATGCCAATATGCAAATCCCTAAGGCTATAGGCTTTCAGCGGATATCTGAGGTTGGTGGTGATGAGGATTATGGAAAAGCCGCACAGTTTTTTTGGGAAACCGTGGTGAATAACCGTACGGTTGTAATAGGGGGCAACAGCGTAAACGAGCACTTTAACCCGATGCACGATTTCAGTAAAATGATTACCGATATTGCAGGCCCTGAAACTTGTAACTCTTATAATATGCTTAAACTAACCCGCCACCTTTTTGAAAAAGCGGGCGAAGTTAAGTATATGGATTTTTATGAGCGGGTTTTGTATAACCATATTCTTTCAAGCCAGCATCCAACGCATGGTGGTTTTGTTTATTATACCCCAATGCGACCCCGGCATTACCGTGTTTACTCACAGCCACAGGAAGACATGTGGTGCTGTGTTGGATCGGGAATGGAAAATCATAGTAAATATGGCGAACTCATTTACAGCTATCAACAAAATGACCTTTACGTAAACCTGTTTATTGCTTCCCGTTTAAATTGGGCAGCAAAGGGCCTCGTTCTTTCTCAACAAACAAAGTTTCCGGATGAGGAAACCACAAAACTTTTGGTTGAGGCAGTAAAAGCGGGTGCTTTTGATATTAATATCCGTTATCCGCGTTGGGTAAAGCCGGGCAAGCTGCAAATAAAAATAAACGGTGCTGATGTAGCTGTTGATGCGTTGCCGGGCACCTATGTAAAACTTAACCGGGTATGGGAAAAGGGGGATGAAATTGAAGTTCGTTTACCCATGGAAATTTCAACAGAAGCTTTGCCTGACAGTTCGCATTATGTAGCATTTTTGCATGGCCCAATAGTTTTAGCAGCAAAAACAGATACAGCCGATCTGGATAATTTAATTGGCGATGCAGATCAGTTTGGTGGGTATCTTGCCAGAGGGAAAATGTATCCATTATATACTGCACCTGTACTGGCAAGCAACGGTACCGATCTTGGGAAATATCTTAAACCAGTGTACGGAAAGCCTCAAACCTTCATTGCTCCGGGATTAATCAGTCCGGCTAAGTTTAAAGATTTGGAGTTAATTCCTTTTTATAAATTACACGATGCCCGGTATATGATCTATTGGCACCAGGGTTATATAAAACCACAGGAAATTAACAAAATCATCATCCGGTAAATAATGCAAGAGCTTATATTTATTGGGAATGGCGAAACGGATGCTTAATTAGTATCCTGTGTTTTAACAAAATTTCCTGCTATTTTTCACTGTAGAAAATATACTCAGCGGTATACGATACCTTTTGGATTTCTCCCTTCTGATTCTTGCCGGCAACAACAGGTGGTTTTCCACCAATAGTATGCACTCTTTGGATGAAAGCTGTGTGTTGTAAAACCCCGGGGCCTGTAATTGTTTTTGCCTTTAGAAGCAACCAGGGAATCCCAGCCCCATCGGGTGAGTTTACCTGTGCCAGCTTAGCTCCGGTTACTTTGGATCCGTCTGTGCTTTCCCAGGTGGGTGTATTTCCGGCAGAGAAGTAATGTTTTCCAATTAATGAAGTATGTGCACTATCTGCATATAAATTGGCAATAGGTTCTTTTAAAACCCATGTATATTTTGAAGTGTCATTTAAATCTTGTGTATAAACATACACTTGCACTCCTTTTGCATAGGTGTGTATTAATACTTTACAATTTGCTGGAACCGCAATAGCGGAAGGATAGGCTTCCTGGGCAAAACTTGCCAGTTGGAAGGACAATAATATTGATAAAAGATAGATTCGTAGCATGTTCTCTTTTTAACAGGCAAAATAGTTTTTTATTGTTTAAATAACTATAAAATCATTGTGTGGGATTTTTGATGATACAATATTGGGAAATGCTTTGATTGCCCTGCATCCAATAGGCCGTTTGGGCGAATCATCAGAGGTTGCCGAATTGGTACTTTGGTTAAGCTCAGATAAGGCTTTCTTTTGTTACCAGATCATATTATAATGTTGATGGAGTTTATTTGGCCAGGTAATGAGGATAAATAATTAGGGTGTACCAGGTGTACCACGTGTACCTGGTGGCACAGGCACACCTGTTTGATTTTAGGGGATATTTATTTAGAAGAACCTGCAGGTATGGTCAGTTAATCTTCAAATTTAGGGATGAGAGCAAGAGGCAATCGCATTTTCTGTATTTTTGAAATACATATGTTCGCAGAATTTGAAACTTTTATAAAGACGCATACTGCTCTTTGTGATGATGACATTAAATTGATCCGCTCGCGGGCTATTGAAAAAGTTGTACGCAGAAAGGAGCTGTTATTGCAGGAGGGTGAGATTTGCCGGTACAAAATGTTTGTTTCAAAAGGATTGGTACGCACCTTCTGCACCAGGGATGATGGCAGTGAGCATATCCTCCAGTTTTCGCCCCAAAACAGTTGGACAACAGATCCGGAAAGTTTTGATAATTTAACCCCATCACACTGTAACATTGATGCACTTGAAAGAAGCGAGCTGATCTTATGGACGAAAAGCGATTTTGATTACTTATTCGCCAACATCCCGGGCTTAAAAGCTTATTCAGAAAAATTAGTTGCCCGTAATTTGTATTTGGTTAGGAAACGTGTCCTCAGTAATATAAGCGCAACAGCTGAGGAAAAGTACGATGAGTTTATAAAAAATTATCCTGATGTATTTTCACGTGTTTCTTTACATATGGTGGCTTCTTATTTGGGTGTTTCGCTCAAAACCCTTAGTCGTATCAGGCAGGCTCAACTGATTCGATAAATAAAAAATGACGTCAAATGTCCTCGTTTTGCAAAACGACTTTGATCAATTTTGTGTTGTTTAAAAATGATTATTAATTAAAACAACTCAAATATGCGTGTATTTGTAACCGGAGCCACAGGCTTTATCGGCTCTGCCATTGTAAAGGAATTAATTGAAGCAGGCCACAAGGTGTTGGGCCTTGTGCGTTCAGATGAATCAGCTAAAGCACTGGCTGCTACCGGTGCCGAAGTTCACCGTGGTACGCTGGATGATCTGGACAGTCTGCGGAGCGGAGTGGCTGCCACAGACGGTGTAATCCACACCGCCTTTATCCATGATTTTTTTAACTATGCAGCTGCCTGCGCTACTGACAAGCTTGCCATAGAAACTATGGTTGCCGAAATTGGCACATCGGACAAACCCATTATTATTACTTCAGGTGCCCTTTTGCTGACTCCCGGAAGATTGGCCACAGAAGAAGATTTCCCTACGCTCGATGTTTCCATAGTGCCGCGTATAGCTTCAGAAATATTGGCGCGATCATTGGCAGAAAAGGGTATAAAAATATCGGTAGTGCGTTTGGCCCCATCTGTGCATGATAACGGCGACCATGGCTTTGTTCCGCAGCTCATCAGCATTGCCCGTGAAAAAGGTGTTTCTGCTTATATTGGGGAGGGGCTTAACCGCTGGCCCGCAATTCATCGTCTGGATGCTGCTCATCTTTACAGACTGGCGCTTGAAAAAGGCGCAGTCGGAGCTTTCTATCATGGCGTAGCCGATGAGGGTGTACCGTGTCGTGAAATTGCTGAAGTAATAGGTTCACAATTAAATCTACCGGTTGTTTCTATATCTCCTGAAGTGGCTACTGAACATTTTAGCTGGATGGGGCGCTTTTTTGCTATTGATGGGCCAACTTCCAGCAAGCTAACTCAGGAATGGTTAAAATGGCGACCAACACATCCCAGCCTCCTTGCTGATCTGGAAAAGGGTACTTATTTCAAATCTTAAAAAATAGTAAGCGCGACTCCAATAGCAGCCTTGCTATTGGAATCGCGCTTTGAATATCAACTGGTATTCGGAAAATTATTTACTGCTTGCTTTATTTGTTGCATCAATAATTAATTGTGCAACTTCTTTAGGGTGTGACTCGAAAACGGAGTGGCTGGCACCATCAACCTCAACGGTAGTGCTGTTAGCTCTTTTGGCGTACATGCGTTCTAAGTCTGGGTTGATGATCCTGTCTGCGCGGGCTACCATATACCAGCTGGGTTTTACACGCCATGCCGGGTTTTTGATTGCAGTATGGAATACGCCGTCGGCAGTAGGCATTTGTGCATTGGCCATAAATTCAGCTTTTTCTTTGGGCAGATCAGCAGCGAAATCAGCATAAAATTGATTCGGGTCAATATAGTCGAATCCATTTGCAGGCTTTTGCAATGACTTGTAAGCCGGTGGAAAGCGTTTGCCATTATCTGCTTCCGATTCTCCTTTGTCAGGTGCATGCGCAGCAATATAAACCAGCCCAACTACATGGGCATCATTACCGGCTTCGGTAATCAATCCGCCCCCATAGCTATGTCCCACTAAAATACATGGTCCGTTTTGCTGATCGAGGATGCGTTGTATGGCTGCCAAATCATTTTCAAAAGAGGTTAATGGCTGTTGAACGATGGTTACGTGATATCCTTTTTTTGTAAGGATTTCATAAACAGGTTTCCAACCCGAACCGTCTACAAATGCCCCGTGTACCAGCACAATATTTTTAACCGGACTTACCTCCTGCGCATGAACTGTAGTTGAAGGAAGTAGAATATTGAACAATAGCATGGCTGTCATGATTAAGCCGATGATGGTTTTATTTACATTTTTCATAGTGTGTTGAATTTTAGATTTAAACTTTTAAACCGCCGAAGGTGCTGAACATCATTACCAAAAGCACTATCAGGGTTATTATAATATAGAGCCTGTCCTTTTCAATAATGAAGCCGATTAACGAGAAAAGGATACGCAGAACTGGGGTTGCAATCAGGATAACTACACCCAATTCAATAATGCCTTTTGGGTTGAGATTTAGTGCCCCTTGCCAGATCTCTGCACCTGTAATAAACCTGGCTTTTTCGCCGGCAAATTGTTCGTAGTGGGGTAGTAGTGCACTGCCTGATATGTATAAATAAAGGATTCCGCCAACAAGTACAATGAGGCTGGCAATGACTACTCCATATCTTAATTGCAGGCCAATAAGCTGCTCGATATCCTGATCTGCAAAGCGTTTTTTTGAGATTATGTTTTTCATGGTTTTTAAAATTTGTGGTTATAGCCGTTAAAGATCATTTCAACCGCAACAAAGGCAATTGCGGTACAGAAAATGTATTTCAAAACTTTAGGATCAAGCCTTACAAGGAGTTTTGACCCGGTAAACGCGCCTGCCAGCACACCCAATACTACAGGGAATGCAATGCCTGCGTCCATATATCCGCGTTGTAGATAGACTACTGCGCTGGCAGCTGCGGTAACGCCGATCATGAAATTACTGGTAGTTGTGCTCACTTTAAAGGGGATATGCATGGTTGAATCCATGGCAAGTACTTTAAGTGCACCCGATCCGATGCCAAGCAAGCCGGAAAAAATTCCCGCAAGGGTCATGATAGAAAAGCCTGCTCCTACATTCTTTAGCTTGTAGCTTACTTCACCCTCTTTGGTCGGATAGCTATTATTCAGTTTAAGTGTATTGGCGAGTGCACTTCCTTCAAGCAATGCTTCCTTGTTCTTTTTTCTGAGCGTCATAGCTGCCGAGAATAATAAGATACTTCCAAAAAGGATAGCAATGGTATTGGTTGGGGTGTATACCGCTATGAGTGCACCAATTACTGCGCCTACTGTTGTAGCAATCTCCAGGAACATGCCCAGCCTGATATTGGTAATACCCTCTTTAACATAGGCGCTGGCCGCACCAGATGAATTGGCTATTGAAGCCAGCAGGGCCGCACCTATTGCATAGCGGATATCAACGTGAAAAACGAGCGTGAGCAAGGGGATAATAACAACACCGCCGCCCAGGCCGGTAAGTGAACCTACCAAACCCGCAAGGTAAGCACCGGCTAGCAGTAATAAAGTGAATGTGAGGATAGTCATGATCTTAATAGTTATTGTTTAAAATATACCGGATAATATCCAGCGCCTGTTTCTTTCTTTTACCAAGGATGGCATTATAGAGGTTTTCATGAAGATGATGGCTCATAGCAAAATGACCAATTCCCTGAATCTCGCGTTTGGCAAAGAAAGTTCGTATGGTTTGTGTGAAACTTTGGTAAAGACCGGCCAGTACAGCATTGCCCGATGCATCGGCAATGGCTGAATGAAAGGCGATATCAGCATTTGTGCAAGCTTCCCGGTTTTCATCCATAATGGCTTGTTTGCGGTCTGCAAGGTGATTGGCTATTACCTTCAGATCATCCGCAGTGCGGTGTTCAGCAGCAAGACGGATAATTTCTTCTTCCAGCAGGATTCGTACTGCATTTATCTCATCAAAATCAGCATTGCGCAACCGCTGATCCATCGCCACATCTTGACCAACTTGCCTTATGTAAGTCCCATCGCCTTGTTTTACTTCCAGTGTGCCTGTAATGGCTAAGCTTTTTACCGCTTCTCTTATTGATGATCGGCCAACGGTATATATTTTCATCAGTTCGGGTTCGGCAGGTATTTTTTCGCCTGCCTTATATTTTCCTTCCTGTATATCCTGCCTAATTCTTGTTGCCACCAGGTCAGAAAGTCTTTCTTTTTCCATTGTTTCTTAAATACAATACAAACATATGATGTATTATTAAAACATCATATGTTTGTATTGTATTTGTTGCTTAAATTACTTAATGCTGACAAAGAAATAATTATATAACCTTGTGGATGCTATAAACAAGGGTGTTTACGGGTCTATATTTCGTGTTATGTTACGAAAACGTTAGCGTAAATATTGTTGGGATAGAAGTATGTTTCGGTTTTAACAAGCTGTATCTTAGTACATAAACCAATTATCAACTGCAGTGAGCTGCAGTTTTGCAAATTGTTGCTAGCGGCCGCATGCATCATTTGCATTAAGTGAATTCATTATAAACCAATAATATCAACATTATGAAAATGAAAAAAATTCGTACAGGGATTGCTGTTGCCTGCTGTTTAGCGCTTTCCTTATTTATTTACCAATGTAAAAAGGTAGAAAACAGCGTGGCTAATACACCGCAGGCTCCTTCTTTAAAAAGTAAATCGCTGGCAACAGCTACTGGTTTTGTACACCCCGGCATATTAAATACCCAGCAAACGTTAGATTATATTGCCCAACAGGCTAACTCCAACAATGCCAGCCGACTGGCAGCCTATCAGTATGTACTTAATTACTGTAATGATCATAGCCCAAGCGGGCAGTACAAGGCTACCGTAACAGTAGCCGGTGGTGTAACTACGCCCGATGAAATAAGCTTCAAAGGGGATGCTTTATTATGCTATACCTTGGCATTACGCTGGGCCAAAACAGGTACAGCATCTTATGCCACTACGGTTAAGCAAATGCTGGACGGATGGGCAAGCGCATTCCAAAACTTCAACGTTACCGGCGATAACCCTAATCAGGCTTACCTGGAGGCTTCATGGGCGGCGCCGACATTTGCTGCCGCTGCCGAAATTATAAAATACTATATCCCGGCAAATGGCGTGGGCGGCGGCTGGACAACTGCTGAAAATACGCAGTTCTGTAACTTTCTGAACACTATGAAAGACAATTATATTAACCACGCTTCAGATCCAGGATATAATAATAACTGGAACATCTCAGAAGGATGGGCTAAAATTGCTATCGGTGTTTTTGAGGATAGTCAAACGGTTTATCAGAATGGCATAACCGTAATTGAAAATGTACTTCCCCTTGATATCGCGTCAGACGGATCATTGAATGGCGAAGTATGCGGTTCGCATGATGATTATGTACATTATCAATATTCTTTAACCGGATTAAGTTATGCAGCAAATACTTGTGGTATTCAGGGAGATTTATCTATTTATTCGGATAGCAATAGTCGTTTGCTTAGTGGTTTTAATTATCAGTATAAACTAATAAATGGTACCGTTACGCCTCCATGCTCGCCAAAAGGAAATGTATCAAACCCAATTTGGCCTGGTATTAATGTTGCCGACAGGCATTACAATACTGCCGAAACCAATTATATAGCCAGCTTATACGTGCCGGATAATGATGGGTTGCCAAATGGCGACATCAGCTTCCTTTGCTGGACAAACTATACACATCATAACGTACCGACAACTTTTTAAAAGAAGTTTTACCTAAACATTTATAGAAACCTGTTCTTATTAATTTGAGGGCAGGTTTTTTTAACTGTTTCTTTTGCGGATCATACTTAAAAATACAGGAGTAATGCCCAGGTAGGAGGCAATCTGTTTCTGCGCAATCCTTTGTTCTAGTTTAGGGTATTGCTTTTGGAACAGCATGTATCGTTCTTCTGCTGATTTTGAAAGATTGGAGGTAATACGATTTTGATATAAATTAAACCCGTTTTGGATCATTATCCGGAAAAAACGCTCCAGCTTCGGTATTTCTATATACAATTGCTCCAATACATTATAGCTCAGGTAAAACACCTCCGTATCTTCTAATGCAGCAATGGTATAAAAAGCAGGTGTTTGTCCGGAAAAGCTGGCTATGTCAACAGCCCACCAATTTTCGGGGCAAAATAGAATGTTGTGTTCTTCGCCATCCTTGTCTGTATTAAAAATACGCAGACAGCCTTTGTTAACAAAGCATATATGCCTGCAAATATCAAGTAAAATAGTACTCTTTTTAATAGTTTTATGTTGCAGCTTAGTTTTGATGGGCTCCGTTTCTGCAGCATCAAGTGCAACATGCATGGAAAAATTGGCAAGGATGAGCTCGTACATTTTAGTTTTTGCATAAAGATAAAATGTACGGCTCATTAATGGGAACAATAAAGCGTGTGCTGCTTATTCAAATCAAAAGAAACTTACAATGCGGGTGATTTGATGTTGATCGTTAAACTCAAAATAGTCAAACCCTTGCTTGGTTTCTTCCGGTAGTTGTACCTGCCAGTTATAGCGCCCTACATGGTGATGGTATTCTGGTTGGGTAAGTATTGAGAAGGTGCGAATAGGGGCCCGTTCCAGTGAGGTCTGGGCCAGTTCGGCAATGCCGTTAACCCCCTTTACCAGTTCAAAATTTGGGTCGGTATAGGTGGCATCGGCGGCCCAGCATTCGGCAAAATCTGCTTTAAATTGGTCAAGCCCTTTCCCATTCCAGGCGGCAACATATCGTTCAATCATTTCTTCAACTGAGGGTATCATCTTTATTAATTTTTAGTGTACTGCAAAAGAACAGCACCCTCAGCACAATAAAATTAAAGTAGTTTAATAAATGAAAATAGTAGCGGGAAAGGATATTGATAGACGCCAATACTGTTTTGATTATGCGAATTTTTCTTTCTTAAGCAGGCTAATAGCTCTTTGGGATTATTTTTTTGTTAGATAGAACCTGAATATTTTTTGCGCATATTGGTGAATATTGTTAATATGGTACCATTAAAACCCTAATTTATTAATGGAAAACACATTTTTTACTAAAGCCGAATTTAATGCCAGATTCGGCAAGGAGATGGATTCGGCAATTAGTGTATATGAGCAAAGGAGTAAAAGCGGAATGCTGGATTATTCTATGGCAAGCTACGACTTTGTATTTATTTCAGATGCGAGGGAGAAACTTGAGTCTTTAGGAAATCTCCTGCGGGAAAATTACAGCTATAAAATTGGAGAGGTTAGAAAAGGCGAAGAATACTGGGAAATAAGCGGTGATTCAACAGAATTTCCGGTTGATGAAAGTAACCTGATGTATTGGGCTTTGGATTTATACTGTAAGGGCTATAAATATGATTGCAAGCTTGATGGTTATGGAGCAATGGGCGATCCCAAAAATCAAACCTTTGCAGATGTGGAAACAAAAAATGCTGATTATTACTTCGAACTTGCTATGGAATCATATAATAATAGCAATCTGGGAATGTCAATAATTCATTTTTCAACGGCCATCAAAATAAATCCTGATGATCCTAATTCATGGTATTCCAGGGCGGCGGTAAAAGATCAATTACATACTTGGAAAGCAGCCAGGCGCGACTATGATAGGGCGATAGAATTAGCACCCGATTTTGTAAGTGCAATTGTTAACAGAGCGGCAAACAAAGATGAAGCAGGGGAATACCAAGAAGCTATTGGTGATTATTCAAAGGCGATTGAATTAGATGCTGAAAATGAGATGGCTTATTTTAACAGAGGCAATTCAAAATTCAATATCAACGATAAAAAAGGTGCTTGCGAAGATTGGAATAAAGCAAAAGAGTTAGGGGCTGCCTATGCTCAGGAGAGAATAGATAAGCACTGCAACGATGAAATTCCTCTGAAAAAGACTAAACGTTTTTTCAACTGGTAATTTCTCAACTCTTCTTAGATAGAAGCAGAGGAGTAGATTTATATCCCGGATTTTTTTTAAAACTTTAATCATAACTAAAAACACCCATCGGTTAAAAAAAACACCCTGCTGATTGAATTTATTTGAGGTTTCATAACGATAGCTGAATATTTACAGATATCTGTAAATTATGAAATCAATACTTATACTATTAACGAGCTTGGTAATTACAACATTTGCTGTGGCCAAACCGACCGATACGCTTGAAATTAAACGCGGCGATTTAAACATGCATGCCTTGCAATTGGGTAAGTATAGTTATATCCTTTACACTCAAAAAACCAGTACAAGCCCTGCGCAGAACATTACATTGGTGAAAATAGATGCAGAAGCTGGTCAATACCATGGTAAATCTGTTATTACGATTACACAGGAATGGGACCGGGATACCGTCATCCACGCCGCATCGTCTATTTTTAATGCCGAAGACTTTTCGACCATATTGCATGAATCTTACTGGAAACGGCTGGGCTATTCCATGAAGTTTGATTTTGAAACCAAAACCGCTGCGTTCACCGATAGAGGGGTAAAAGGAGGCATCCCCGATTCCATTAAAACAGTTGCCATTAATGATTTTAACCAGTCGTTTCAAAGCTATAACCTTAACTGGCATGCCGACCTCATTGTTTACCAGCTATTGCCTTATAAAGCAAACAGGACTTTTGTAATTAACTATTACGACCCCGGTTTTGGGAAGGCCGAAAAGGTGGCCTATACCGTAACCGGGAGTGATTTTTTAACCGATATACGCGGCCAAAAGATAGAATGCTGGGTATTAAACCATAATGACCCCGGTAATATCTATGAACGCTTTTGGATTGCCAAAAAAACAAACGAAGTTTTAAAAGAAGAAGATTCCAGCCCAAGAGGATTCCGTTATAAAGTAAAAATTGGGGTTAGTGGTCAACAGTAATGTAATTCGGCCGAAAATCCACTAAACCCAGCCGCCGTTTATCATGTCAGAAACAATTCCTTTGTGCCGTTTTCGTTCGCCTATGCAAATCCCTACAATGTGGATAATAATAAAGCCCAGGACAAGGTACATGGTAAACTCATGTACTTCCCTTATAAAATGCATCTGTTTTAATGCAGGTATATTGTCACTAAATGCCAGTGCCAGCCCGGTTATTGCCATCAGTATCAACAAAATATAAAACAAGATATATAACATTTTGATAAGCATTTCATTTCGGTTGGCAATGCGGTTTTCTTTGGTCGATAAAAAGGAACGTTTGGCTGCTTTAATTTTGCCGATCAGTGTTTTGTCTGCTAACCCAAAAAGTTCTATTACTATGCGGAATACCAATAGCGCTACCAAAACATAGCCTAAATAGGTATGTATTGCCCATACTTTATCGCTTAAAACAAAAGCGGCTGACCTCGTTTGATCATCCGAAACATTAATGCCTTTTTCTTTTAGTTTGTCTGAAATCAGGCGGGCATTCGCCCAGGGTTTAAGTACGGTTGAATTAACCAATACGGTTAACAAAGAGCCTGTAATAATAACTGCATTTGACCAATGCCATAAGCGAATTGAAGGGGAATATTTTTTAGTGCGGGTTATATCTGCGGATGTAATGGCCGCGGTTTCCTGATGTTCCATAGTCTGTGTGTTTATTTTACAATACGAATAAACTTCACAGACTTTAAGTATTAAAATGCAATAGACTACGACTACATACAAATCGACTATTAGCTTTTTTTAGTGGATAATGGGCATAATAACAATGATTTAGTTTATCGTCGATTAAAAAAGGGTCGTTGTCGGCTGCTTTCAGGTTATCATCGGTAAAAAGAGAAGTAAAAGGGGGGTATACCTCATCATTTAATAACATTTGGAAAAGAGAAAATTAAAATTTAATATTGTGTAACTAATTACGTATTTAATTAAATAATATGAATTTCTTTAACACGGTAGGGAAAATGGCAATCGGCAGCCGTTTAAGAATGCTGACAGATAGAATTACAGAAGATGCTGCTGAGATTTATAAACTCTATAAAATTGATATGCAACCAAAATGGTTCCCTGTGTTTTATGCATTATCGCAAGGCGAGGAAAAAACAATTACCGGTATTGCCAATGAAATAGGCCATTCGCATCCTTCGGTTAGTAAGATTATTAGTGAAATGAGCAAAAAAGGATTGGTCATAGAAAAAAAGGGTAATGCTGATGGTCGGCGAAATATGGTTCGTCTTTCTGAAAAAGGAGTGGAGTTTAACTTGAAAATTCAGGATCAATACAAAGATGTGGAAAATGCCATAGAAGAAATTTCAGCACAGGCTACAAACGACCTTTGGAAGGCTATTGAAGAATGGGAGTTTTTACTCGAACAAAAAACATTACTTCGCCGGGTTAAGGAACAACAAAAGCAACGTGAAAGTAGAAGCGTGAAAATAGTTGATTATAAACCTCAATATGCCAAAGCTTTTAAAGCGCTTAATGAGGAATGGATTTCGAGCTATTTTAAGATGGAAGAAGCCGATTATAAAGCGCTCGATGATCCCGAAGGTTATATCCTGAAAAACGGAGGTCATATATTGGTAGCGCTATATGAAGATGAGCCTTTAGGTGTTTGCGCTATCTTAAAGATACAGAATGGTGATTTTGATTATGAACTGGCTAAAATGGCCGTTTCACCAAAAGCACAGGGAAAGAATATCGGCTGGCTGCTGGGACTTGCAGCATTGGATAAAGCCAGGTCACTGGGGGCAAGCAAAGTTTACCTCGAAAGTAACACAATATTAAAACCGGCTATCAACTTATATCATAAATTAGGTTTCAAAAAAATTGCGGGTTATCCTTCTCCATATGAACGTAGTAATATTCAAATGGCGGTAGATCTGAACTTGCAATAAATGCTATAAAAGCCCTACCGGTTGTCATTTACGTTAAACCGCATTACTCATTTTCTACCAAACATAATGTCGAGATAGGCCAGTGAGTTGTCTTTAACTGTAATTGACTTTTACACATGGATCGCCCTATTATAACTACCCGGTGGGTGCCTTGCCAAACTTTTTCTTAAAAGAATGTGAGAAATGAGAGAGTGTTTCAAATCCAAGGTCAAGATAGATTGCAGATGGTTTTTTATTCTTTTTTTCTATAAGATGTCGGGCCTCGGTCAGCCGTTTTTCCTGCAGCCAATGCCGGGGCGACATATCGAATGTCTTTTGAAAGTCGCGCTTGAACCCTGCAAGGCTTCGTCCTGTGAGCTGTGCGAATTTTTCAACAGGGACATTGAAATGAAAATTATTGACCATAAATTTTTCCAGATCCATTTTATAAGGCTCGGAAAAGTCAAACAGGAAATCCTTAAGCTCAGGCATGGCATGGAGCAGTAATTGCACCCCTTCTTTCACTTTTAGCATGCCCAGGTCCTTTGTTGTATTTTCTTCCGGATTATGGACATAGGGTATCACTGATTGGAAAAAGCCACGCAGAAAATCGTTTCCGGGAATAAGAATATTGAGTGGCCCCGTGTATTTTTGCCTGCTCTCTATTTGTTCCTCCAGGGCGAACTTCCTGAGCATGTCTTCTTTCAGAATAATGATAATGGTTTGGTAATCCTTACCGTCCAGTGGCATTTTGGTAATTTCTCCCAGTTGATTTTTTCGTATCAGCAACATCTCGCCTTTTTTCATCGAAATTTTTTGGGCGGCGGTTTCCAACGTAAAATGACCGGAAACTTGTAATACTAAGGTGCTATGCTCAAAAAAACCCACTTTCTCTTTTCTCATGGCCGAGAAATAGGAGTAAAAGATTACTCCCGGGACTATTTCAGTTGGATTAATCATTAGGTAAAGATATAAAATAGGCGGGGCTTTTGCAGCCCCGTCCACTATCGTTGCAGGTAGGTACCGCCAAGTATTGCACCCTGAGAAAATTGCGTGTTAAGGGTATTCATGTCTTGCGGAGTGAATTCGATCTCCATGGCTTGTATGTTTTCCGGCAGCCGTGATCTGCGGCTCATGCTAACCAATGGCATGATATGATCGCCCTGTGCATTCACCCAGGCAATCGCCAGTTGTGTAGGGCTGTATCCTTTTTCCTTTGCCATTGTTTTAAATACTTCTACCTTTTCCAGGTTCTTTATCAGGTTTTCTCCCTGAAAACGCGAAAAGTGATTATGGTAATCATTCGCCGGAAGAGGAGCTTTCATCTCACCCGTAAGCAAACCTTCCGCGGTATTGGCAAAGGCTACAACCCCTATACCCAACTCTTTAGCCGTAGGCAGCAGATCGCTTTCTATCTGGCGGTCAGCCAGCGAATAGCCAATTTCCAATGCTGTTACAGGGTGTATACTATTGGCTTTGCGCAGTTGCTCAGCAGTTATTTCAGAAACGCCAAGGTGTCGCACTTTTCCTTCTTTAATCAGGTCGGCTACAGTTCCGATCACATCTTCCACCGGAACGCTGTTATCCAATCTGCACGGCTGATAAAGATCTATAGTATCTATACCCAAACGCACCAAAGAATAGTTGATGAAATTCTTGATGGCTATAGGGCGCAAGTCCAATCCCAACCATTGACCGTTGTGGAAAATGGCGCCAAATTTTACACTGATGAAGGCATCATCTCTTCTGCCTTTGATGGCTTTGCCTACCAATAATTCGTTGTGGCCAGCACCATAAAAATCCCCGGTGTTCAGGAAATTGATACCGCTGTCTAATGCCATTTGAATGGTAGCAATACTTTCATTCTTGTCATTCACCGGGCCTCCCCAAACAGACGACATGCGCATGCAGCCTAGTCCTAGTTTAGACACTAGCGGGCCATTTTTGCCAAGAGTTATTTTTGTTATGTTATTCATAGCTGATATTTTATATGTTAATGATGCAAAGATCAGCTTTATATCCAATGGGCGATTTCTTTCATGGCTCAATTTACTTGTCTCTATAGCTCATGGGTTCCAATATATCCGGCGATAACAGCTTAATCCCTCCACTTTTGTCCGTCCGCTTACTTGATGGCCTCATCTCCGGACGAACGGACAAAACAACTAAGCATCTTCCGCTTAAACACATAAAAGCCCCAAATCTTTTCAATCTGAGGCCTTTATTTCTAAAAAGTATATTTTAATGCATGTCAGTTTTTGACACTGCCTGGAGTTGATACAGGGGGCGTATATTTAGCAGTGCCGTTTACAAATGGCGACTTAACATCACAAATAGCCAACTCGCCCACATAGCCTTCCTTTCTGATGCTTTCACTAACAACTGGGCGGTACTTGTTTTCAGCCACACAAAATAATATGGCTATGCTATGCTTCCCCGTATTATCTTTAATGGATAACTTGCACGATTGTAAAGCGTTCACTGCTGCTTCGTCAAAGCTGTTTCCTGCGCTTTGTGCTACATTTACATCGCTTATTGTTCCGTTAACATCAAGATTGAAGTTTAAAACAACAAGGCCGCCTGTAAGCGCTTTTTTAGCCTCTGCGGGATATGTTGTATTGTTGAGCATATAGTTATAAAATTGATTGACATATGGTGCCTCCAAATAGGATGTGACGTTAAAAATGTAGGCCAACCTACTGTTGTCAACATTTTTTGGGTGCATGAATTGTATGATAGAGGAAGCTGCTGACGGGAAGGTATAGCCGTATTTGTCCTTAAGGAGTTTGAGATCAGCTGTTGTACATTTGTTCCGGTAATACCAGGTAGCCTCACCGTTTTTATCATAAATTACAACTTTGGCTTGTGCCATGTTATTATCGTCGCCCGGAAAACCAATACCGCTCTCATCATACTCGTATCCTTTACTGGTACGGCTCACAGGATATTTATAATTAGTTATTATCAATTCTCCGGCAAATTCAGGGTCTTTCCCGAGCGAATCAGTTTTAAATATTGAATAATTATCTGTGAAAAAATAAACGCCTATTTTGTAATCTTTACCAGGGGCATCGTTAACAACGCCTTTATAGGAATTAAAACCATTTAGTGCAAGTGCATCCAGTTTAGTGCCCCCGCTTTTAGTAATTTTAGCATTAGTTATATGGCGTTCTTTATCCAGCGAGAAGCCCACTTCTACCAGCCCACCTTTTTCACCTTTGGTTGAGGTATAGTGTATGTTGTTGTGTAAAAAATGATCCAGCAGGTAATAACCGTCAATATTTACAATTGGTAAAATTAATTGCCCGTCTTTAGTTGTAAATCTTGTACTATCCTCAACTACTTCTACTTTAATATGATGTTTTTTTAATAGTAAGGTTCTGTCGTTTTTTGTAATGGTACCGGCTGTATAAACTATTTTTTGATTTTTTTGATCGACAGAAAACTTGTCAGCTATGGTGATTATCCCGTTTTGCGTTATTTTTAAATGTTTACGTTTTTCTGTATAATTTGTGTTCACCATGGGATATCTGCCTGTCGATTTTACAATTGCAGGGGCAAGGTCTACCAGTCCGTAAGTTTTACTGAATACAAGTGTTGATGTACCTAATAGTACAATGCAAATTGGAATTGCTACCAGGTACTTCAGCCTTGCCAAATTACCCGAACGTTGTTGATTTAACATGATTATTCTCTTTTTTAATTGGTTGTAATTGAAAAATGAATGGGTAATTGACGAACCGCGGGAGCCGTAAGCATTGTTTAGTAAAAAAGAAGAGTAGGTTAGTGTATCGGTTTCGTAAGCTGCGGTATGCTCATCGGCAATATATTCATGTACGGTCTTTAAGCTGTTTTGCAGTAGGTACACGAAAGGATTAAACCAGTTTATGACCTTTAGTAATTCAAGAAATATAATATCTGCAGAGTGTTTCTGGCGAACATGTACCAGTTCATGCCTGATTATTGTGTTAGATAAAGGAACGTTGAGACTCACAAAAACATAATTGAAAAATGAAAAAGCGACATCTGTTTCGGTTAAATAAATTACCCGGTATTTGCCTTCAACAACGCTTTCCCAATTACGTGTCAGCCTGAATAAAGTGTAAAGTTTAATAAGAAATATAAAAAGCAAAATGGTTGCACCAATAAGGTAAGCGTACCATAAACCATGCTGTAAGGTAAAATGCGATTCAATTACGGGATCGGGTGTGTTTATAACAGATGCCGGATACTTAACAATTTTTACTTCAGGGGCTATGGTATAATTGATAGAACTTAGTTGATAATTGATAGCACCTTCAGATTTTGCTGATTTAACGGGTCGTAATGCACCTAATTGTAATACTGGCAGTATAAACGCAGCTATACAGCTAAATATTAAATAGGCCCGGCTTAGCTGATAATGGGTATTACGTTTTAAAAGCAGGCAGTAGGCTAAATAAAATACAGCGAGGTATGCATTTGCTTCTGCAAGGTAATATAGCCAGTTCATTTCTTTTTGCGTTTAAGGTCCTCAATTAGTTGGGTTAACTCATCCAGTTGTTGTAAATCCAGCTTTTTCTCGTTGGCAATAAATGATACTAAACTTTGATAAGAGTTGCTGAAGTAGTTGCTCATCATCTTGTCGAAGGTGAACTTCTTATACTGTGCTTCGCTGATCAAAGGAAAATATACATGCGTGTTACCGTATGCTTTATGGTCAATAAAGCCTTTAGTTTCCAAAACGCGTACCACAGTGGATACGGTGTTATAAGCTGGTTTAGGTTCAGGCATTCGCTCAATGATCTCTTTTACCATGGCTTCTTTTAATTGCCATAATATCTGCATTACTTGTTCTTCTGCTTTAGTGAGTTCTTTAATATGCATAACAAACTATTTTTATAGTTAAACAAATTTATAACTATTTTAATAGTTTGCAAACTATTAAAATAGTTTTTTAATTAATTGAAAAATTGCTTGGTTACGACCGCTAACCTGTATGGAAATAGGTGTATAAGAATTGTAAAACACTAAGGGCATTGTTAATTATTTTAAGAGCTGCTGAACAAAATGTGGATGTTTCACCTCAGTTTAAATTGACTGCGAATGTGTATAATCTGCTTTTGTCCGTCCGCTTACAGATGGCCTCATCTCCGGACGACCGGACAAAATTCTTTATTGTTTAAAAATGAGCCTATTATATTGATAAATGTTTATCAAAACGATAGGGTGCTTATTCGCCTAAAATCCTTTAAAAGCCTCTTTAAATGCATTAGGAGGTGCTTTTTATATCTGGAATGTATCAGGCATCCTTTTGGCATAAGTGCATTGACGCTACGGTTGCTAAACATTATAACCTGGCACATAACATTAATAAATAATTACTAAAATGAAAAAATTTATATTTCCGATGATCACAGTTATCATCATGGTATTTGGATTTACAACTAAATCAAATGCACAAAAACAATCAAATGGCTTGTATTTAACTTATAGCGATTACGTAAATCATAAACTGAGCTACGGCAGTGTTGTTAAAGGTGATAAAATAACTATTCATGATTTCCTGGAAGGGAATACCGTTACCGTTGTAAGTAATGGCGCCAAACAAACAATTGCTAAAAATGAAGTATTTGGTTACCGTGAAAACAACCACGACTATAGGTTTCAGGACAATAAAGCCTACCGTATAGTTGATACTACTGGTGGATTTTATCTTTATAGTCATGATAAATTAACCCAGCAAGGTAAAGGGCCTAAACCGGTTAGCATGGTGTATTTCAGCACTAAAGCAGATAAAGGCATCCTTTTGCTTACACAGGAAAATGTTGATAATGCCTTCGCCTCAAATTATAAATTCAAAAACATGGTACAGGCCGAATTTAAAAATGATAATGATTTAACTGAATATGATAATTCTTTAAATCAATATAAAATAAAGGAATTGTACACCGAAACGATTAAATAATAAAGCCTGTTTATAGAAGGGGACATCACAGTCCCCTTTTTTTATATTGCAGAATATCACTTTAATAAATAACTTGGGATATTTTGTAAAATAGCTGATTTACAATAAATATAATCAATAATGCTTGCTGATAGTTTTGGCTTTGTTTTGATCTTCCTGGTAACGCTATTACTGGCCGTACCGCTTGGCGCTTACATGAAGCGCGTTTACAATAATGATAAAAGCTTCCTTGATTTTTTAAAACCTGTTGAAAAGCTGATATTCAAATTTTGCGGTATCGACCCCGAAAAATCCATGTACTGGAAGCAATACCTGCTTGCATTATTAACCATACAGCTTATTTGGATATTACCCGCATTTGCGGTTTTGATGTTGCAAGGAAAGCTTTTCCTTAACCCTGCTCATGTAAATGGTATGGAATGGTCCCTTGCATTAAATTCAGTGGTGAGTTTTTTAACCAGTACCAATCTTCAGCATTATTCGGGCGAAAGCGGTGCAAGTTACCTTTCACAAATAGCGGTATTTACATTTTTACAATTTGTAAGTGCAGCTACCAGCCTTGCAGCAGGTGTTGCCGTTGTAAGAGGTTTAACTGCTGACCCTGAAACATCGGTCGGCAATTTCTTCAATGACTTTTTGCGATCATGTACCCGTATATTATTACCCTTATCGGTTATTGTGGCCATTATATTTATGGCCGATGGTATGCCCATGACTTTCAAAGGCCCCGATAAAGTTATTACCCTTCAGGGCGATACAGTTACCGTAGCTAAAGGTCCGGTTGCCTCCATGATACCCATAAAGGAGCTTGGCTCCAACGGTGGTGGTTTTTTTGGTGCCAATGACGCACATCCTTTTGAAAACCCCAGTTTTGCCACCTTTGTAGTGCATTTTATCATTGTACTGCTATTGCCATTGGCGTTTGTGTTTTTCATTGGCTATTACCTTAACCGGAAAAAATTTGCGTGGATGCTTTTTGGGGTGATGACGGCAGGTTTATTATTGCTTATTATACCCATTGTTAAAGAGGAAGCTAAGGGCAATCCCCGGATAACTGCTATGGGAATTAACCAGTCGGCAGGAAATATGGAAGGCAAGGAAGTGCGTTTCGGTGCCAATTATTCTGCCTTTTATTGTGCCGAAAACATAGCTATACCAGCCGGTACAGTGGCATCGGTACATGATAGTTATATGCCCTTATCTTCTACAGCTATGCTCATAGGCATGCAGATTGATGCCTTTTTTGGTGGTTTAGGCACCGGCTGGATCAATATGTTTATGTATTTAATCATAGCAGTGTTTATTGGTACTTTGATGATAGGCCGTTCGCCTGAGTTGTTTGGGAAAAAGATCAGCACCAAAGAAATGCAGGTTGCAGTAAGTGTCAGCGTGCTTCAGATATTTGTGCCGGTAGTACTTGCCGCTATAGCTTGCTTTGTTTATGTAAATAAAACAGGTGGTGGTGATACTTTAGGCTGGCTTAGCAATAAAGGTCCGCATGGCTTTACCACCATGTTATATGAGTTTATATCATCAGCTGCCGGTAACGGATCTAACTTTGCAGGTTTGGGTAACAATACATTGTTCTGGAACCTTACCACATCAATAGCCATGCTGTCAGGTCGTTTTGTCCCCATTGCTGGTGCTTTTATGATAGTTGGGTTAATGAAACAGAAAAAATTTATCCCTGCATCACTGGGTACTTTGCAAACCGACTCGGCAACATTTGGTGTTTTTCTGTTGGTGATGATTCTAATCCTGAGTGCGCTTTCATTATTTGTGATTCTTATGGCTGGCCCAATAGCTGAACATTTTATTCTGCATTAAAAACTTATTATAATGACTTAGAAGATGGAACAGAAATCAACAGGAGATCAATCATCAGAAAATGATGCTCCTATTAACTTTTTAAATGAAAAAGTACTGGTGCAGCTTGAAAAAGCTGATGCTAATCCATTTGTAAAGATCAGCACGCCCGACAAAAGAATCCCGTTTATTGTATTAGCAAATGGTGGTGTTGTTGCCGATATCACAGCAATGAATTCAAAAGCTATTGCGGAAAGTCTGGAGGCGGATATTCCTGCCGATAAATTACAGGGCGGCGCAGGTTATATTGAGGTATTTCACGGAAACAAATTATTAGTGTTCCACCATATCGAAAGCGCTTTCTTTGCAAAGCAATGGCTGGTAGATGATGTTGCTTCGGCCCTGCAATCCGAACTGAATTTGTATTATCCAGGTTATATCATCCGCTCCCGGTAATTGACTTTTTGGGAGACATACAATTTGCCTGGTAATAACCTTCTGCTTTTTAATGCCTACCCAATAACAAACCAACGGTCAGCAGCTTTTTGCAGCTCGCTGTAATTCGGTTCGCTATCCGTTGCCCAGACTATGATCCCGTCTGGACGAATGAGTACGGCACTCAAACCTAACTGATCTTTTGCACTTGCTGAAACATATTGTATTTGATTGCCATATTCATCTGCCAAAGTTTTGAGTGAAGCATTGCTGTTAAAATCAAGCAGGATGCTTTTACCGCTGTGCATTAGTTCGCCAATAGTTGTACCATCTTCCAGCTCAAAGTTGGGAACGCTGTGGCCCGCTAATGGGTGGTTGCTGCCCAGATGATAATGCGTGAAAATACCCCATACCCTTGCTGCAAAATAGGTGGCACCATCACGGGTATTCATCAGGTCGCTGATAATAGCATGGAGTGCCCGGGCTTGTGGCTCCGGCTTCATGATGGCAACCTGTGCACGTGACCAATCCAGCACCTGTACGCCAATTGGGTATCGTTCGGTATAATAACTGTCCAGTAGGCCTTCGGGAGCTTTGTTGTGGATGGTTGCGGCCAGCTTCCAGCCCAGATTCATGGCATCGCCCAGGCCAAGGTTAAGCCCCTGCCCACCTAATGGTGCATGAATATGTGCCGCATCGCCTGCTAAAAGTACACGTCCGTTGCGGTAGGTGGTGGCTTGCCTTGCCCGGTCTGTCCAGGTGGTTGCGGTATGCAGGGTGCTGATGCTAACATCGGTGCCTGATACATGGCGAAGCACCTGCTGCACGTGTTGCAGTGTGATAGACTCATCTGAACCGTGGAATGCCCCGCCGTCAAAATCCTGTATCACCAGGTAACCCGGCTGCGATTGCAGGTACATGCCCCTTGCTGTCACGGTACGGCCCGGATTGAGCTTCTCCGGATCGCTTAGGTCAGCCTTAACAGTATAGCCTGTAAATTCAGGCTCGGTACCGGCAAATTCAAAGCCGCCCATCTTGCGCACAACGCTGCGTGCTCCATCGCAACCCACCAGCCATCGGCCCTGAAAAGATTGATCATCAGCCTGAACAGTTACCCCATCCGCTGTTTGCTGGAAGTCGGTAATGGCGAGTCCACGTTTGATTGCTACACCCAGAGCCTCTGCCCGACGGGTAAATACCGTTTCCAGTTCCTCTATTTCAGAAATTAAACTGGGAGCAGTAGAGCCGGGCAGGCGATACGTCCATTGTGAGGTATCAACGTTGCCATCAACAAATGGAATGCCGGCGAAATGCCCCGCCTGGCGATTGGCACCTTGTTTGGCATTTTGGTGAGGGTTTTTAATACGTTTATGGATCTCCAGATCTTTTAACAGATCACGGCGGTAAAGGGTTTCGATAGTTGGTGCCGAGAGTCCCCGTATGCCGAAGGGGAGTTGTTTTAGGGGAGAGTGCGGATTGTCCGCCTTTTCCAGTACCAGCACCGAACATTTGGCCAGTGCCAGTTCACAGGCAAGGAATAGACCCACGGGACCTGCTCCTGCAATTATTACATCGTAATTAATATGGTTATGTGCAGGTTTATTGCCTTGAAGTATTGTGTTCATTTATAAAATATTGAAGCACAAAAGTGGGCAATGCCCCAGCCTTAGGATTGTACAAACGCGACAAAATCACTGCTTAAGGCTTGCTGCCCTTGCTTAGCCTTTCGGGCAAATGCCGCTGGTGTGGTGCCGCTGTAACGTTTAAATTCCCTGCTGAGGTGTGATTGATCGGTATAACCCAGCTCATGCGCAAGACCTGCAAGGCTGGTATGGGGATGATGCCATAGGTGATTGCGCACCTGTTCAAAGCGGATAAGGCCCGAAACATCCTTAACAGAATAGCCGGATGATTGCTTAAAGTTGCGTTCCAGCGTACGTACCGTAGCATGGGCCGCTGCTGCTACGCCGCTCACGGGCATGGTGCCTTTAGCATCCCGCATGGCAGAGCCGGCCTTAAACAACATGCTGTTGGTAGCCACGTGTAACCGTGCATCCAGAAAATACTGCTCTACCACTGCGAGTGCTTCAGCTACCTTGCCGGCGGTTATAAATTTATTCAGGGTGGGTTGGAGCCGGGCAACAGGGTGCTCAAACGTGCGTACACCATCTTTACCGGGAGGCAAGCCAAGCAGGTCGAACACCGTCCAGGGGAAGCAGCGGATGCCAATAATTTGCAAACGGTTTTTAGAATAAAAATGAACAGGCTGATTAAGCAAACCCATCATAAATGGCGATGGTAATGGTTGCAGATCACCGTTATGGGCCATGCTGAACAGATCCCCGAAATAAAATATAATTTCGGCATACCCATCAGGCTGTACCTCAAACGCAGATGGCTGCTGGCCCGAATGCCTGGTGTTGTGCCAAAAGCACTTTATGGTATCGCGTAGCGCTTCAGGAGGTTCAAATTCTTGGTGCTGCATGTTCAAAGATAGGGGGTTTTGGGGATTGGATACAAGCTATCTGCACCAAACGTTTATTAAACCTCCAACCCTCTTTTGTCCGTCCGCTCCCAATAGCCACCTCTCCGGACGACCGGACAAAACTACACTACATTGGCGTATAGACTCACCCCGACGTTGCCGACTAAGTCAGCTCGTCGTCCCTCTCTTCACCTTCGGTGTAAAGAGGGGATAAGAAGAAATAAAAATAAATTTGCATATAATAAGTTAACATATTATATTTGAACATACAATAAAGAAACTTAACTTATAAAATTATGTGGAAAAGAACCTACTCTACCGTAACAAAAGAAGTTACTAAAGAACAATTATGGAAACTGTTTGCCGACGTAAATAACTGGCACAATTGGGATACCAATATTGAATTTGCCAAAATAGAAGGAAAGTTTGAAGCCGGTAATCATTTTATATTAAGACCAAAGGGAGGTCCAAACGTTAAAATACAGTTAACGGAAACTATTGAGAATAATAAATACATTGATGTAACCAGCTTTCCGCTTGCCAAAATGTATGATGAACATTTGTTTGAGGATACCTCCGAAGGAGTAAAAATAACCAATACTATTTGGGTTACGGGTTTATTAAGCTTTATATGGATAAAGCTGGTAGCGCAAAAAATTGTTAATGATACCCCAACAGATATGCAGAAACAAATTGCAGCAGCAAAAAAACTATAAATGAGGGTGTGTGTATTTATTTAATAAGCAGAGATATAATATTGGCAGGTGGCATTCTGGCTGCCTGCATCAACAAACTAAATAATGAAACAGGACGATAATACATTTAGCTTTGATAATGCTGAAGACAGTAGCGGTTTTTTACTATGGCAGGTTACCAATTTGTGGCAGCGGGAGATTAAGAAAGCCTTAGAAGAACATGATCTTACCCATTCGCAATATGTGCTGTTGGCCAGCACCCACTGGCTCACGCTACAAAATAAGAACGTAACGCAGGTTTTATTATCGGTACACACCAAAATTGACCCCATGACCACTTCAACAGTGTTGCGTACCCTGCAAGCCAAAGGTTTGCTGAAACGGCAGGAACATTCAACAGATACGAGGGCAAAAACAGTTATGCTTACTGATGCCGGCAAACAGGTAATAAAGCAGGCTGTTATAGCGGTAGAAGATTTTGACAAACGCTTTTTTTCTTCATTGGGCAGCGATGCCGGGGCTTTTAATAAAAAGTTGCTGAAGCTACTGTCTTACAAAGGATAAAACAGCTTTTTAACTTTTTTCATCTTCTGCTATAATCGGTTTTGGGGCAATTTTTTTATTGACATGTAATTATCTTACAGATAACAGCATCTATATAGTAAAATCAATATCATTAATCATCAAACTCTATAATAACAAACTATGAAAAGCACAAAAAACACGGTTTGGTTCATCACCGGAGCATCATCAGGTTTTGGAAAAGCATTTGCTGAGTATGCAATTGGCAAGGGCTACCAGGTAGTAGTTACCGCAAGAAGAACAGACAAACTGGATGAAATTAAGGCTTTAGCACCATCACAGGTTGAGGCGATAAAAATGGACGTAAATAATAACGATGAAGTAAATGCAGCAGTTCAGCAGGCCATTGCACGTTTCGGCGGTATTGATGTACTGATTAATAATGCAGGTTATGGAATACTTGGGGCGGTAGAAGAAACACCCGAAGAGGAGCTGCGTGCACAACTGGAAACTAATTTTTTTGGAGCTGTAAAAGTAACCCGGGCCCTGCTGCCTTTGTTTAGGCAACAGCAGCATGGTGCTATTGTGAACATCAGCAGTATGGGCGGGCAAATGTCTTTTGCCGGATTCGGGGCTTACTCGGCTTCGAAATTTGCACTTGAAGGGCTGTCTGAAGCCTTGGCAAGCGAGCTAAAGCCTTTTAATATTAAGGTGCTGATTGTTGAGCCGGGAGCGTTCCGTACCGATCTGATGGGATCGGCAATGAAGAAAATGCCTGTTATAGAAGCCTATAAAGATACGGTTGGCGGTACCCGTGCATTTGCCGAAACCGTCCACCACAATCAGGAGGGCGATCCGTTGAAAGCTGCCCGGGCAATTGACACTGCACTAAAATCAGCACACACACCATTGAGGCTCGTATTGGGAGCAGATGCTTTGCAGGCCATTAAAGCGCATGCAGAAACCCTGCTCGGCGAGTTGAATACCTGGGAAAGTGTTTCTGTTGATACCGTTATTGATTAATAAACCGCTTAATTGGTAAAAAAATACAACAAAATTCTATAATCTTTTGTCCGTCCGCTCCAGATAGCCACCTCTCCGAACGACCGGACAAAACCACATTGGCGTCTTGACTCACCCCGACGTTGCCGACTAAGTCGGCTCGTCGTCCCTCTCTTCACCTTCGGTGGAAAGAGGGGTTAAGAAGAAGAAAAATAGAAAAAATATTTTCTTCCCCCACCCTCTTTACCGCTCGCGGTAGAGAGGGTGGTTGATCCGACTTTAGGCGGAGTAGACCGGGTGAGTCTACTCTGCAAGCAGTTGCCAATAAGCTCACCACTATCCCCTCCCCAAAACACACTACTGACAAACTAGTGTCACCATCTATATCAATTACATGCTTTATTTTTGTAATGAACATTCATCTCCAGGGTTATTGAACCCGCCAAATCTTGTCCGTTCGTCCGCATAGCATCGGCCCCGAACAAGCGGACAAAACGATTGCCAGTTATCAGTAAGCAGTTGTCAGTTAGCAAACTGCAAACTCATAACTGCAAACTCAAAAACCATCTTATAAATAGTTTCCTGCTTACCCAGGAAAGCAAAATCCCTTAAGGAAGGGGTTAAGGGGGAGTATTATTTCAAATTTTCAATTTAAAACACCTATACAACATGACGTTTAACCCACCTCTTGGCGCACACATGCAATCTCAGCAGCCACAACAACAGGTATCAGCCCTTGATACCGAATTAAATCAACCCGAAGATTTATTAAATGTAAAAACTGCCAACCACTGGATGGAAGAAGCCAGTACACGGCCGGTACCCAAAATGCTGTTTGATAAGTTTTGGTTCGAAGGTGAACTGTGTATTTTATTTGCTGATAGCAACCTGGGCAAATCAATCCTTGCCGTACAAATTGGCAACAGCATTAATACCGGTATCCCTATATCGCCATTTAAAATTCAATCGCAGGCTCAGCCTATTTTGTATTGCGATTTTGAGCTGACCGACAAGCAATTTGAAAGTCGATACTCTAACGATTATCAGGATCATTATGCTTTCGGCACCGACTTTTACCGGGCTGAGCTTAACCCTGATAGCGAACCTCCACAGGGCTTTAATGATTTTGATGAATTCATCATTGCATCACTGGAACGTTCTATTGTGCAAACCGGCGTAAAGGTGATTATTGTTGATAACCTTACCTACCTGCGTAACGAAACCGAACAATCAAAAAATGCCTTAAGCCTGATGAAACACCTCAAGGCTTTAAAGAACAGGCATGGCTTAAGCATACTGGCACTGGCACATACGCCCAAGCGCGATTTAAGTCAGCAGATAACTGCCAACGATTTGCAGGGCAGCAAAATGCTGATGAACTTTTGCGATAGTGCCTTTACCATTGGTCAGAGTTGTGCCGATAAGGACCTGCGCTACCTTAAGCAGATAAAACAGCGCAATACCGAGCAGGTATATGGTTATACCAATATTTGCTTGTGCCGCGTAAACAAGCCCTTTAACTTTTTACAGTTTGAGTTTGTGAACTATGGCAGCGAGGTTGACCACCTGCGCAAAGCCAGCGACAGGCTCAGTGAAGCACACATGGAACAGGCCGTACAACTGAAACTGCAAGGCAAAACCCTGCGCGACATAGCCAAAGAAATGGGCATCAGCTACCAAAAGGTTGACAGATTGATTAAGGCCCATACCGCCAAAGCCTGATTCTTGTCCGCTTGTCCGGGGCCTGCTACTCCCGGACGAACGGACAAAAATCTACTAACAAAGCGTCATTGCGAGGTACGAAGCAATCTCTAAACTTTACAGATCAGCGAGTACAAATGTATTTGCGAAGGCAGAAGGTGCTTCGACTAACTCCAAAACCAATGCTTCCTGACTTGCTTCAGTAAAGATTGCTTCGTTCCTCGCAATGACGACCGGTTTATTTAGTCGCCCAGAAACTGACCTTTCTCTCTCCACCGATAACCATCAACCACCACCCCACCATGAACCCTCACCGCTTTATCCTGCAACCCTATAAGGGACCAGCCAGCAGGTACCAATGTCCGCAATGCCAGCACCGCAGTAAAACCTTTACCCGCTACATTAACCTGGAAACCGATACCCACCTGGCCGATAACGTGGGCCGTTGCGACAGGGAAGAGAAATGCGGCTACCATTTTACGCCGCGGCAGTACTTTGCCCAAAATAATTTTAATGGCAGCATACAGTCTGCAAAGGCTTATCGGCCCATGCCAGTGAAGAAAATGTTTAGCCATTTGCCTGTTTCGCTGGTGAATGAAAGCATGCGGCAAAGTGCCTATGCGCACAATCATTTTATCTGCTTTTTGGCTCAGCTGTTTGGCTGGGAAGCCGCCCTGCAAGCTGCCGAACGCTACAACATTGGCAGCTCCAAACACTGGCACGGCGCAACCGTTTTTTGGCAGGTAGATGTTAACGGCCTGGTACGTACCGGCAAAGTAATGCTGTATAACCCCAACACCGGCAAACGGGTAAAACAACCCTTTAACCATATTGCCTGGGTGCATAGTTTAATGCGGAATGTGAATAAAAATCTCGAAATGGAACATCCGAAATCCGAATTCCACCTAAAACAATGCTTCTTCGGCGAACACCTGCTGGGGGGAGATACCAGTGCCATGGTAGGCATTACCGAAAGCGAGAAAACGGCCGTAATGGCCAGCATAATGATGCCTGGTTTTATATGGCTGGCAGCAGGCAGCTTGCATGGCCTGGATGAAGATAAATGCCGCGTATTAAAAAATCGCAGGGTAATGCTCTTCCCCGATGTTGGGGCCCACAGCTACTGGACCCAATGCGCCCGTTTCCTGAACCTTAAAATACCAAGCGCCACCTTTACCGTACACGATGAAATGGAACGCACCGCAACAGATGAAGAGCGTGAAAATGGGGCGGATATGGGGGATAGATGGGTTGGGGAGAGGGGGGTATGATATAGACACACGCGGCACGCGTGCGCCAGCGAAGGAATAAATATGCAAATCCAGAAAGGGGATTTATCCTGCTAGGATTAACCTTCACTCGGACAGGAGATTATTTCAATTATAAAGATTACTCATATTTTCAATTTCCCTATGAAGTTCTTAATTCCATAGAAGGAGTTAAAAATATTATGCATAGTCCTGAGTTTAAAGGAAATCCCTCTAATGTGGGAAGCCCAAATAACAAATCTCATTCGTTAGTATATTCAGATATTGATGATTTGGGAGTTCGGGTAAACCTTGCAGATTACCCTAGAAACAACTATGAAGACTCAAAATGTGTAATTGATCAAAGCGCAATAGATAAAGATTTAGAGGAACTACGTCAACGTTTAAACGATACTGAATATCATAAACTTTGGAATTTCGCTAATTGATAAGTTAATTTTAGGATACTCAACCTGATGCAAGAATGAAGAGCAGAGCTAAGCGCAAATGCTTCCCGTGACTTTTACTTTGTCCGTTCGTCCGAATCTATACTGCACTCCAATCCGGACGGACAAAAAGCAAACTAATAAGCCTCCAGATCCAGCAAACGGTTCATAACTTTTTATTCTATAGAATTTGAAACTAAACGATGAAATAACGTTCTTTGTGTAGATGATATAAAAAAAGCCCCGAGAGGATCAGTCTCGAGGCTCTTAAACATCCGGACGGAATTTTACCGTCTGATAATAGATTAGGTTCTATTACTGTATCATCTCTATCGGACTTCGATTCAAACAATAAGGGGCTTTTATAGCTCCTTTGTTGTTTAAGACAAAGTTAAGCCTTAGCAAGCGAAATAAGGCGTATTTAATTCATAAAATCGCAAAATAACATGCAAGTTTTCCACATTTTAACTGCATTCCACTGCTTTAAAACTAATTAAGCTTCCCCTAACCTCGCGCAAAATAACATGCAGGGCTAAGCGCAAATGCTTCTCGTGACTTCTACTTTGTCCGTTCGTCCTAACTTGTCCGGCACTCCAGGCAAACGGACAAAACATCAAACCATCAAAAAGCGTCTTTGCGAGGTACGAAGCAATCTCTAAACTGTTCAGATAAAGGAGTAAAAAGCTTTTTAACTAACGTTCAGCAAAGGTATTGCGTTGGGTTGATCATCCTGCGTAAAGATGGCTTCGTTCCTCGCCATGACGATGGGGTATGGAAGAATAACAATCAGGCTTTTGCTATATCAACTTGTTTGCGCATGCTTTGCTTAATTTTTTCACGGTGCTGTTGGCCCCAGGCGCTTAGTTCGCCTATTACGGTTCTTAGGGTGCGGGCATAGCCGGTGGTTTCGTAAATAATGCTTACCGGCGTGGTGGGGTATACGTTGCGGGTGATAAAGCCATTCAGTTCTAAATCTTTCAGCTCTTTGGCCAATACCTTGGCCGATATGCCGGTAACTTCCTGCTGAATTTCATTAAACCGCTTTGACGATCCCATCAGCGAAAAGATCAGTGCCAGCTTCCATTTTCCGTTCAACACATACAGGGCATCCAGCACGTTTTTGAGCGAACCTGCACATTTTGCCTTGCTTGGAAGCGGCTCATCTGTAATTACTTTCATAGGCGCAAAGGTAAGCACTTACCTCAACGTAAGCGCTTTCCTTTAGGTAAGTACTAACTTTTTACCAGCTGGTAACCATAGTTTTGCTTCGGTAATCAGGGGCTAAAAGAGCCTCTGGTAGTTAACACAAAAAGTAAAATTTATTATGAAACACATCCTTCATTTAAAATCGAGCATACAAGGTGCAGCATCTGCCAGCATTAAACTAGGACATGCTATTGTCGAAAAAATTCAGGCCAAATATCCGGGCAGCACCCTGGAAGAAGTAGATCTGGTAGATATTGATATTCCGCATCTCAACCCCGAAGTGCTCCGCACCTTCTTTATTCCCGGCGATCAGCTGACCGAAGCAGAAAAAGAATCCATCCAACTTTCAGACAAGCTGGTTAAGCAGTTATTTGCTGCGGATATTATTGTTATCGGTGCACCGCTTTACAACTATACCATCCATACGGCGCTAAAGGCCTGGATAGATCATGTTAGCAGGGCAGGCATAACGTTTGGATACGGCGCAAATGGCCCGGTAGGATTGGTTACAGGCAAAAAGGTTTATGTGGCCATGTCATCGGGCGCTGTTTATTCAGAAGGACCGGGTAAGGCTAATGACTTTGTGGCGCCTTATTTAAAAAGCTTCCTTGCCGCTTTAGGTATGACGGATCTGACCGTAATCCGTGCCGAAGGCTTAAAGATGGCAGGGTTAATGGAACACGCCATGGAAAAAGCGGTTGACAGTATAGCGATTGATTAAAATTGCATCTGCAGTCATCAATCAAAAAGAAGGGCCGTTTTGTTTTTACAGAACGGCTTTTTTGTTTGAGTGGGAAGCCACCTGCAAGTTTGCCGTAAGGTTGTTTTCATAAACTGACGTTTGGTAAACGATGTTGAGTGTATTAATTGTTAATTTTGCAAAAGATAAAAATTTAACAATGTCTATAAGTACCGAAGCCGAAAGAATTGGAATGCAGCAGGCAAGTGATGCGGTTGCCATCACCCTTAAAAAGATGCGTGAGTATGCCAAACCGGGCATTTCAACCAAGGAGCTTGACCTGTATGGCGGCAAATTGCTGAAACAGATGGGCGCAAGTTCTGCACCGCTGTTAACCTATGGTTTCCCCGGGTATACCTGTATCAGTATTAACGAGGAAGCTGCGCACGGCATACCATCGGCAGATAAAATTCTAAAAGAAGGTGATCTGGTAAATATTGATGTATCGGCAGAATTAAATGGCTATTGGGCCGACAATGGCGGCTCGTTTGTATTGGGCGAGGATATCCACGGCCATGGCCAACTGGTAGAAGCATCGAAAGAGATATTGAAGAAGGCGATAAGCAATATTAAGGGTGGTGTAAGAATATCGGAAATAGGCAGGTTGATTGAGACTGAAGCCAAAAAAGCAGGTTACACGGTAATAAAAAACCTTACCGGGCATGGTGTTGGCCGCAGCTTGCACGAAGCTCCCCACGAGATAGCTAACTACTGCGACAGGTTTAACACTACGCGTTTCAAAAAGAATTCGGTGGTAGCGATAGAGACATTCATTTCAACACGGTCAACCATTGCCGATACCCAGGCAGACGGCTGGACGCTAACCGGTAATAAAGGTGGTTTTGTTGCCCAGCACGAGCATACCATTATGGTAACCGATGGGCAGCCGGTGATATTTACATCGCAGAACGGTATTTGGGATTAATCGTAGTGCAGGGAATCGTGCAAAGGTTCTCATAGTCTTTCACTTTGTCCGTTCGTCCTACCCTATACCGGACGGACAAAATATCATATTGGGGATGTACAGTGGTTATCTGCTTTCAAACCGCCCTGTTTTTTTATCAATGATGATTTTATAAATAATCAATTCAACAGATGTGCCTACATCACCCTCATTGTCGACAAAACCATGCTCCGGACTAACCGAATCATCAATAATATGTGGGGCGATCCTGTCTGTTAGCTTTTGCAAAATGGTTACCTGTTCGGCCATTTCTGTAATCTCTTCAAACTTCCCCCAGGCTATTACGCTTTGCCAGTTGGTAACATCTTTTATGTTATCTACTTCAAAGCACACCGCAGGGTTTTGGCGCATTATATCAATCTTCATTCCTTTGGCAGAGTGACCATAAATGTTAACCCCATCGTATACGTAATTAATAGGAACGATATAGGTAACGCCGTTTGAATGACATCCAAGCCTGCCAATTAACTGGTCTTTTAATAAGGCTTCTATTTGAATGTCGGTTAAGTCTCTTAACATGATTTATTTTTTTAATTAGTTGGAAAGATTTTTAATATAAAGTTTCATGCTGTAAAGGTGAATCGGAACTATAAATACCAATTTAGCATTTGCCGGTAAGTAGTACAATGATGAAGATCATTATTAGCGGTAAATATTAATGAGAACCGGATCCTGCTTGTATTATAAGCAACAGAACTTGTAATGGTTTTAATCAATCTGTTAAATAAAAAGATGCAGGGCGAAATTAAAGAAGAGGTGCTTTGGGCTTTTCGTTGCTTGTCTCCATTGCTTTTATTGCAGCCTTTTCTTTTACAATATCCTGCCGTAAAAGTCCGAACAAACTCATATAGGCATTGGCAACATAAACCAGCGCAAATCCGGCTATGAGGTAGCCTGTCCAATTATTCATCAGTAATTTATACCCGGTTAAAAACAGGAATAAGATGGTTACATAGTGGCTGAAACAATACTCGCAGGTAAAGAGGTAAAAGAATTTCCTTTCTAGCAGTGTTCGCCCCTCCTTACAGCGTTTAATGCAATATTCTCTGGGTTCGCGAAATACTTCTTCGTGTGTTACTGTCCAGGCGATACAAGCTATAGGGATAGCCAGTAAAAAGAGCCATAAAATTTGTGTGGTGATTGCCATATTAAATTATCCAGGTTACATTGCCGATGCGGGTTTGATAATAAATTGATTAAGGGTGTAATTAACGTTTAACCGTTAAGCTATCTTTAAGTTCAAATTATTTTATATTCCCTCAACCTGGTTAATTAGTGGGATGCATTAAAGTTTTATTTAGCTGTATATAATTCAGGCTTTTTTGAATAGGCGTTAATAATGCTAAAGCAGATGGATGGTATACATAGATTTAGGTTAAAAGTAAAAGCCATCCGTTATTAATATGAAAGCTTTTGGCCTTGCCAACCAGTAGTGCGCAGAAATTGTTCCCAATTGAGGCTATTCGGGTTGGTTTGGCGGCTCCATAGTAAGTCGCGATCTTTGCTGAAATAACCATATTCAACTGCGTACTCTGCCATCCCCAAAATCTCATTTAACAAAAGTTCGTTTGAGCCAAAGTCTGGGAAATGATGAAGGAAATCTTCCCGTGTAAATGCTGAACTATACGCAGCTTTCTTGTCTGTGACCCTGGCGAAAGTATCGACCATTTCCTGGGGTGAGATAATATCGCCAATTACTGGCAAGGACTTTCCTGCATATAAATCTGGATTCGAAAAAATCTCAAGTACAGCTGGCCCTGTGGCAGTAAGGGGGTCAACAAATGGCGCACGGAAGTCCTTTGGTAAATAAATCGGAAATACAAGCGTATCGCTCTTTAGATAAGGAGTGTAAAACTCCATAAGATTAGTGTAAAAAAAAGCCATGTAGATAAACGTGCTTGTAATTGGAAGAGTGCGGATATATTGTTCAATTTTGGCCTTGTCCGTAAAATGCGGAGCAAACTTTTTCCCTCCAGTAATTTTATCTACATTTTCCAAACTGCTGAAGATAATTTGTTTTACTCCAGCTTCAACCGCTGCGTTTGCCAACTGTTTACCCAACTCCATTTCGTGAGTTAGCGGAGGGGAAATACTTGGCGTCATCATGAAAATACCATCTGAGCCGCGGAATGCTTCCACGAAATCTTTTTTAAATCCCAAATCAAGTGGTAACTTCACAAGTTCCGCTCCTTGTTTGAGCAAACTAAGCGCCTCTGGTGAATCAACACGGCGAGTAATACCGCGTACACGATAACGCCCGCTCTGTAACAGTGTATACGCGGCACTGCGTCCCTGCTTGCCCAAAACGCCAACGATAGTGATGAGTGGCTTATCTTTTTGTGTCATTGCCTCATGTCCTTTTAAATCAGATACCATTTTTTGTTATTTAAGTGAAACTTTATAACTATAAAAATTATAGTTGCAAAACTATTTATAGCTTTATACATTTACAATAACTATCCTTTTTGATAGTCCAAAAACATGAAATCGATGAAAATAGAATGTATTGGTGAACATGTAAAACTGAATGGTGAAATTTATCCATGTACGGTGAGTTTAGCGATGGATCTTATTGGTGGAAAATGGAAAACTGTAATTTTGTATCATTTAAAAGCAAATCCTAAAAGGTATAGCGAGCTTTTAAAAGAAATGCAGACCGTAACAGAGATGACCTTGAGCTTGCAGTTAAAGCAATTAGAAAAAGATGGCTTAATTTTAAGGAAGGTATTTGGCAAAAAGCCACCTGTTAAGGTAATTTACAGCTTAACAGATTTTGGCAAAACCTTTATTCCCACTTTAGATGCTATCACAGCATGGGGGAATCAGATCACCGAGCAAAAAGGTGAGTTTGTAAATGCATAAACTTCTTTAAAAATAGTTTTGCGACAAGTGGTTAAATATCAAGTTTTGATGGATAATGTTCCAGGCGAATTTTCTTCCCTATGTTGATTTAAGATGTTTTTCTCTCTTTGTGCATAAGTTTCCCCATTAAATCGCCCATTAAATCCCAATGGTAAAGTATTAACACCGCTTATGCACGATTAAACAACTGGTATTCTTTTTGACAAGTAATTGCCTGAAACACTCTTATAAATAAGAAAAACAATTACCTAAACATCTGCATGAAAACTTCACCTAAAATTATCCTTGCCGCATTAGTTAGTGCGATGTGCCTGTACGTATCGTGCAAAAAAAGTGAGACTGTAACTGCTCAAAATAAAGCGGTGATTAATACTGCCGATGTGAGCAAACAGGTTGCGTTAAGTCTTTACCAATCATTATCTGGCGGGTTAGGCGCATCCAATAATTTAAAAACAAACCAAGCCCATGGCGGCCTTACAACAATGGACAATAACCATGGATGCGGCGAGGTGGTTACTACACCAACTAACAACACCGTGGTAAGCGGCGACACCACACGTAAGTACGTGGGCAATTCTATATTTACTTATATGTGCAATGGATATTTTAACAACAACTGGAATATAGATGCTTATACCTTGTCTGATACTTTGAACACTACTGAAACCGGCACCGGCTTCGCCAATAACTATTACCTTACCCTAAATTATGTGGTAAAAACAACGGATGCTCAATATACTTATCTTACCATTGGCGGTACAACCAGTAACTCATCACATATCTCGAAACTTAGCGGAGGTGTTACTACAGAATATCACGACCTGGCAACCAGCTATCAATTGAATAATATTGCTGCTGAACGCACCGGGGTAAATCCTGTGTTTGTGTTAGGGAGAGCAGACTTTAGTATCACGAAAACAGATAAAGATGCAACTACAAGCGTTGGCGGCGACGTTAGCAATTATAGCGGGTATATCCTGTTTTTACCCGATAATACAGCAAAGGTGTACTTTGAAAATAATGATGGCTCTTATAAAGTTTATTTAATTAACTTCCTTACAGGCGCAATCACTTCACTCTAAGAAATTAACTTTCCAAAAAATCGGAAATTTGCTACCGGGCTACGCTACATCCCTGCTGTCCTAAGTCTCCGACTATTACTGTCCGGTAAAGTAATAATAAAAAGAAAGGGAAGTTTTTAAAGACCTCCCTTTATTGGTAGTTTTAAGTTACCACACAAAAAACACCAATGAACAAAAGTACCTTTTTTACCGGACAGCCGATATTCGCTCAATTACTGCAATTTATTCCCCGGGATATGATTCGCCGTATGACCGCCGAGCATAATGCAGATAGATATTGTAAGCGGTTCACCACTTACGAGCATTTAGTAACGATGCTTTATGCTACTTTCAATCATTGTAATTCGTTACGGGAAGTAACAACAGGTATGCTTGCAGCGGAGCAAAGACTTAATCATCTGGGGGTACGTTACCATCCCAGGCGCAGCACCATATCAGACGCTAATAACAGGAGACAAGCTGATGTTTTTGGTGCCATTTATTATAAGCTTTATCAAAAGTATGCGGG
>NZ_VLLI01000017.1 GCF_007830615.1 Mucilaginibacter frigoritolerans | reverse complement strand
GAAGCCATTGTTCGATGAAATGCACAAGCGGATGAATGAAGCATATGGCAAACAGATGATGATTATAAGAAAAAGCACCGTGGAACCCATCATTGGAAACCTTATTGAATACCTGGGCATGCGGAAAGTCAACACCATTGGGATAAAACTGGCCAATAAATGTATGATAATGGCTGGGATCGCATATAATCTCAAGAAACTAATAAAATACGGCGGAAAATGCTTTTGGGATGCGTTATTAAGTCTGTTATCGCCACGATTTGTTTTCTCACTTTAATGAATCTAAGGTTAACATAAATCGTCAGACTGGAATTGTAATTCCTAAACGCTTCGTTGTGCAACAGCCACGGCACGCCAGGATGAGCGGACAGTCCGGATTAAAAATTTGCAGATTTTGCTTTAAAATACCCGCACTGGCGGGACAAAATTAGTAATTGGCAATTGCCACTGGCTTGATAACATAACAACGACCATGCACTAAATCCCCTTTCTTTTAAAAGTTTGATTTTATTAACTTTGTGACATGGCTGTCAATGTGGTATCTGAAATTCCGGGAATAAATATGGAAGACCTGAAACTGAAAGGTTTTAAAGTCCACGAACTGCCAGCATCCGCAGATCTCCCGGTTTCGCGTGGCAGGCGCGATTTTTATAAAATGGGCCTGGTAACCGGCGATATGACCGTTTATTATGGCGATAGGATTTTAGAAATTAAGGATACCGTTCTCTTTTTTGTCAATCCCAATGTGCCCCATTCTGTTGTCCGTCGTTCCAAACATACAACCGGTTATTCCTGTCTTTTTACAGAAACCTTTATTACCAGCAGCGAACGGACAGGGATCTTGAAAAACTCGCCCTTATTCCACATTGGTGATGCACCTGTAATTCCGCTCAATAGCGAACAGGCCCTGTTTATGACCGGCATTTTTCAAAAGATGCTGGCTGTACACAGTGGCGATTATCATTATAAGGGCGAACTGATCAGGAGCTGTATAGAACTGATCATTCATGAGGCATTGAGGATCCAGCCATCGCAAAACATATCGCAATTTAAAAATGCAGCTACCCGCATCACCCATTTATTTATGGACCTACTGGAAAGGCAATTTCCCATAGAGCGCAGCGCCGAACCCCTCAGGCTAAGAACCGCGCAGGACTTTGCCCTGAGCCTCTCTGTACACACAAACTACCTTAACCGCTCCGTAAAAGAAGTTACCGGCAAGCCTACATCCGTGCATATTGCAGAGCGTATAACCGCCGAAGCAAAAGCCCTTTTGCAGCACACTGACTGGAGCGTGGCCGACATTGCCTACGCCCTCGGCTTCGAATACCCCACCTACTTCAACAACTATTTTAAGCGGGTAACCGGTACTACCCCAAAATCCATCAGAAAATAAAAGGTTTGATAATCATACTTATTGGTTTGATTATCGTTAGCAGCCTGCGCTGTTTACCCGGAGCTTTGTATTATAAAATTTAAAAATAAATACGATGAAAATTTTAGTTACAGGTGCTACCGGAAAGGTAGGTAGCCGATTTGTTCCACGCCTCTTAGCAAAGGGTTATGACGTTAGTATTCTTGTGCGCGATGTTGCGAAAGCATCGGCATTAGCTGCGCTCGGCGCAAGAGTTATTGTAGGGGATTTATATGATCCGGATACTTTACCGCCCGCAGTAGAAGGTGTAGATGCAGTGATACACCTGGCCGCATTTTTCAGAACACTTACTGATAATGAAGGCATTATAAAAACAAATCATGCCGGAACTGTAGCGCTGGCAAATGCATCCATGGCTGCAGGTGTAAAAAGATTTGTTTTTGTGAGTACAGGCAATGTGTATAGCTCAGGCTACCAACATCCTGCCAAAGAAGATGATTTAGTTAACATTAACGCCCCCAGGGCATACTCGTCCAGTAAAATTGCAGCGGAGCAGGAACTTATTTCGCTTCACAAAAACACAGGCTTTGATGTGCGGGTGCTGCGTTTAGGTTTTGTGTATGGCGATAGGGACCCTCATATAGAAGAGATTATGCCGCTGCTGAAAAAAATGAAACGCCACTCCGGGTCAAGAATGCACATGGTACATCATTTGGATGTTGCCCAGGCTTTAACTTTACTGCTTCATACCGACGGACTAAATGGAGAGATCTTTAACGTGGCAGATGATGCGCCTATTACCTTGTATGAGCTTGCCGATTCTGTTGGACAGGCATCTGATGCTTTTGACCCGGCAGAAGGACCACTAAAAGATCCATTTGAAGGCATAATGGACATTTCAAAACTCAGGAACAAGACTGGCTTCAGGCCATTGGTACCCAGTTATTATGTGGCTCGCGATTTGGATATTCTTTAAATAAGAAATCAATCCAACATTGAATAGAAGAGATACTCCCACTGGTCGAAGTTTGCAAATCGACCTAAAATAGGTTAAGCTTTCAGCTTATCTGCGCAATCCCATTCGGTTGTCCACAATTTGCTATCCCAATTTCTCCGACTTCGGATAGCGGGCTTATAGGTACAGCACCTCAATAATTCCGTATGCTCAATTTTCCCTTTTTATTCAGACGCTCTTTTGCCGTTTCCACCCCAACTTTGCCCGCTTGGGTTAGCTTTTTCTTTTAACAGGAATGCTCACGCTGCATCTTTGATTCAAATAACATAATCAGCCCCGGGCTGCAAACAAAAAATGCACAACAAAAAAAAGAACTTTATGAAAAAATTAATCTTAGCAGCACTGCTTTTAGTGTCGATAAAAAGCTTTAGTCAAACAACAACTCCTTCAACCGGAGATCAGGGAATATTAAGCCGCCTTGAATTTGGAATTAAAGCAGGTAGCAACGTGAGTAATTTTGATAAATTCAATTTACCAACTGATCCTTTAATTGGCTTTAATGCCGGTGCTACTGTAGCTTTTAAATTTACCGATCACTTCATGGTTCAGGAGGATTTTCTTTACTCACAAGAAGGCGCAAAGGTTAAGGGCGGCATCCTCGGCGATCAGGATATTAAACTTTCTTATGTACAAGTTCCTATCCTGTTGAAATACCGTACCACCTCAGGCTTTTATGTTGAAGCAGGTGCGCAAACAGGCATCCTGCTCAAATATGACGTAGCAGGATATACCAGCGATCAGAAAGTTTTTAAGAAGATAAACGCATCCGCAGTTGGTGGAATCGGCTACCAATCAAAAATGGGTCTGGGTATAGGCGCAAGATATGCTTATGGCCTTACTCAGGTCGGAAATTTCCCAACAAGTGCCGCTGTTAATAACAACTTTAAGAACGAAACAATACAGGCTAATATTTTCTACGTCTTTTAGTCCCTAATAACACTATATTTTTTATCCTGGCTTCATTTGGGCCAGGATTTTTTGTTGAAACATACCCCCTATTAACGATGATTGAAGTATTTAAAACCAATGTCGAAAATTCAAAACAAGCAGCAGCATTGCTTTATCTTTTGCAAGATCAGTTACCATCGGCTGAAATCAATTTTGACCTCGAAGATTGTGACAATATATTACGGGTTAAAGGAAATTATTTTTGTCCTTCAAATATTATTCAAACTTTAGCAGATTATGGTTTTGAATGCAGTGTATTGGTACAATAAACGCTTTGTAATTAATACGGCTTAGCCGGGAAGTAAAAATTAATGATTCAAAAATCAATGCATAAAATAAAATCAATCAAACCAAACACAGCTCTCCTGGTAATGGATATGCAATTGGCAGTTATCCGCAATCTTCCCAATTACCTTGAAATTACAGGTAAAGTAGCGGAAGCTATTGCATTTGCCCGTTCCAAAAATATACTTGTTCTTTTTGTTGTGGTCAGTTTCCGGCCTGGGATGCCCGAAATTAGTATGAACAATAAAGTTTTTTCGGCAACTAAAGAAAGGGCAAGTCATATAAACATGGACGAATTGATGAAAATCGATAACGCTGTTGCTCCGGTACTTGGCGAAATCATCATTACCAAACGTCGCATTAGCGCATTTACCGGGAGTGACCTTGAAGTTATTCTCAGGGCCAATGATATTCAGCATATTATACTTTCGGGCGTTGCAACCAGCGGGGTTGTGTTGTCCACTTTATGTGAAGCTGCTGATAAAGATTATGGCATTACCGTATTGTCAGACTGTTGTACAGATGGGGATGCCGAAGCACACAATATGCTTACCAGGAAAGTTTTTATACGCCATGCATCGGTATTGACATTGGAAGAGTGGTGCAAATATTGATAACAAACACTTAATTGTTCATATCAACCTGCTGTGTTATCCGGATCCTTTGGCCAGCCAGTTGAGAAATTGCGGTGCTTTCCCTTTACTCACAATTACTTTTTCAGGCAATTGCACATTCAGGTTTAAAGAAAGCTTCCGGGAAAAGAAACTGGAAACGTCTATGATGGTTTTTCTGCATACCAAATATTGCCTGTTGGCCCGGAAGAAAGAGTTTCCGCATAGCCGTTCCAGTTCATCCAGGTTTTTATTAGGATAAAAGGTTTTGCCGGAAAAGGTTAACAAATGGGTGATTTCGTTACTTAGGTAACACACGGCAATGTCATCCAGGTTTACAGGGATGATCTTATCCTGGTGATATACCAGCACCGAAGCCGTTGCCGGTGTGTTTCTGGCGGTCAGCATTTGCATCAATTCATCAAATTGAGGTGCTTTATCAATGGAGAACACCTTTTTCAATTGTTTGTATTTTTGAAGAGCAAGATCAAGCGTTTGCCGGGTAAATGGCTTTAAGATATAATCTATCCCGTTAGCTTTAAACGCGTCAAGGGCATACTCATCATATGCCGTACAAAAAATCACCGGGGCAGAAATAGGTTCAGCTACAAATATCTCAAAACTAAGCCCATCGCCCAGCTGGATGTCACTAAAGATGAGATCCGGAGCATCATTTTTTTTAAAATACGCAATACCCTCCTTCACCGATCTTAATTGCACAATATCTATCGGTTCGTCTATCAGTTTCCTGATATTCATTTCCAGGTCGTCGGCCACAACCATTTCATCCTCAATGATTACTATGTTCATTATTTAATAATTTGATACTTACCGAAAATGAGTTTTGATCTTCTGCAACAATGATATTGTCTCCGGAACAGAGGCGGTATCTTTCTGCCAGGTTGGCCAGGCCCGAGTTGGTAGATTCAACCCTTATTTTTTTCTTTTGAATATTATTACTGATCACGAGCCTATCATTCAATTGATAAATGCTGAAATGCAAGGGATCTTCCGGCGTGAAATTATTGTGCTTGATAGCATTTTCCAGCAAAGGCTGCAATGAAAATGATGGGACATAATAACTTTTCAGGGCATCCTCAGTTAAGTTTACCAAACAGTCCAATGCGGCGCCAAATCTAATCTGCTGCATAGCCAGGTAGTCCTGTAACAATTTAATCTCATCTTCCAGTATCGATATATTGGCAGCATGATGAGAAATGGAGGCTCTTAAAAAATCGGCCATATGAACAATATAAGTGTCAGCAGCTGAGTGATCCTTGTGGTAAAGCGCCTTTAGTGTATTGAGGGCATTGAACAGGAAATGCGGCTGGATCTGCTGTTTCAAAACAAGATTCATTGCTTCCGCGTTTGCCGCTTTTAATTTTGAAAGCTCCAGTTCACTGTGCAGCTTGTGTTCGTATAACAACACAGAATCGTGCAACCAGGTAATCAGCGTATTGATGACGATACCCGATCCAACGAAAGCGAAGAATGAACCTGCATCCCAAAACGACCATGCTTTACCTGAAATATAAGAAAAACATGGCCTTAAAAGAAGATAAATCAGGACACTGACGGGATAGGTTAACAGACGCCGCAAAAGGGAAAACCTCTTTGAACTAATCGCGTTTCTTCTTGCCAAAATAATCATTAACGTAATGTCCGAATACCCAACAAGCAAAACTCCCGACATTGTTAGCACGGTGTAAACAACAGTATGCTGATCAGGCTTGTCGCTATTGGAGGCAACCAGATAGAATATAAAACCGATAATTATGGCCTGTAACCAGGTTAGGCGGCTTAAACGTTGTACGGGTAGCTTCTCTTCCATTAACACAAATGTAATCAATAGCTACCTTGTAGCTTAAGATTGTTAACCGAAACGGGCAAAAGCAAGGTTAAACCGTTTTTACACGGAATTGAAATGCTATCAGCCACTTGCAAAAATTAAAAGGATCATTTTTCCCTTTTCTTTTTCAGTCAGCCAATGATAATATTCAGGCGCGATTATGCCCGCTTCACTCAGTTTTCACTATTAGGCCGTGCGGAATGCCTATACCTTCGGTTCAAAATAAAGTCAAATTTAATTTTATAACTATGAAAAAGACAATCGTACTAGGCATCAATCTTTTGATGGGCCTACTGTTTATCTGCCTCGCTTCGTACATACAGACACAGCACGTAGCGGAGATTAAGGTGACCGATATCAGATCTGCAAAAGGAAAAATCTTGCTCAATGTATTTAAAGACAACGCGAGCTATGATGATGAAAAACCTTACAAAAAACTCATTTTCGACAAAAAAGAAATAACCAATGGTACGCTCGTTTTACGCTGCGATCTGGACCCTGGAATTTATGGTTTTACCATGGTAGACGATGAGAATGGTAACGGCAAAATCGACAAAAACATCATCGGGATACCCAAAGAAGGATTCGGGTTCTCCAACTTCTTTATGGAAAAGATGAAGAAGCCAACTTTTGACGATTTCAAAGTTGATCTGAAATCCCAGTCTAAAATTGTCATTAAGGTAAAATACATGTAAACCAGGCATTGACGCCATTAATTAAAACAGCATAACAATTAAAATCATTATCGATATGAAAACGACACTCATTTATAAAAAGCTATTTACGGGCCTGGCCTTCTTTATGGCAGCAGTAGCTATTTCTTCGTGCAAGAAAAACACGATCGACCCTTCGGGACAGTTTAATATTAAAGTTGTAAATGCTGCAGCCACTTCGGGTGCACAGAGTTTTACCTTGGCCAACAACGTTTTAATAAGCGGCGGCCTTAATTTCACCGATGTATCTGATTATATCAATGCCCCTTCGGGAAAAAACATGACTATGCAGTTTAAAAATGCCGGAACCAATAATGTATATGCTTCAGGTTCACTTTATACTACCAATGGTGTAGATTTCACGGTTTTCCTGGCCGGGCAAGGATCAAATGCCAGGGTCAAAGCATTTCAGGATGATTCTGGCGCTCCAAATAATGGGCAGGTAAAAATCAGATTTATCGATTTAAGTAATAATGTACCATCTGTTCTTACCGTTAAAAATTCCTCAGGGGGTAACCTCGTTAACACTTTAGTGAGAGATGTAGCAAGCGGCTATCAATATATAAATCCCGGCAGCCTTTCGATCCAATTTACAGATATTGCCTCGGGGGATAATGTTGGAAACTTCACTGTATCTGACCTGGTGGCCGGTAAAATTTATACCTTTTACCTAACGGATGCAGCTGACGGCAGCTTGCTTATGAACACGATTCTTTATAATTAGCCGATCCATTTTTTCATAAAAGCCGTGTCGTTATACAACGATGCGGCTTTTGTATTTAAGGATTATGGGTATCCCTGTTGTGCCTGTAATTGTAATTACATTCCATCCCAAAAAATACTGACGGAGAATTTGCTGTATTGTTGAAATAATTGTTAATTCAAGAAACGAAAAAAACATGTCATTTCAAGGGTATCTTAAAACCATCCGGGAAAAAACAGGGAAAGGTCCCCAGGATTTCAGGCAACTTGCCGAAGAGAAAGGATTTACAGAGAACGGAGCGCTTAAGGTCAAAGCCGGAGAAATTATTGCCTGGCTCAAGGCTGATTTTGAACTTGGCCACGGGCATGCCATGGCCATATTTGCCTTATTAAAAGGCGTTAAAAACGAACATAGTGAATAATTATATTCTGTTCATCATTAAAATACTACTGTTACAGTGATAAGGTGAACAATAATATCCTTCACCCAAACAATCATTTCACCAATCTCTGAAAACACGGCCTAAAGCTTTATCTTTGTTCCCAAAATTTAGATTTATTGATACATGGCGAAGGCATCTGAAATTAAAGTAGGAAACATTTTACGATTTAACGGAGAATTGGTAACGGTGATTGAAGTATTACACCGCACACCTGGTAAAGGTGGAGCCTTCTATCTCGACAAATTCCGTAATATTAAAACAGGGCGCATAGTAGAGGCCCGTTTGGCAACCGACGAACAGGTGGAAATCTGTAGGGTAGAAACCAACGATTACCAATACCTATACGAAGAAGGCGATCACCTGGTGATTATGAATAATGAAACTTATGATCAGTTTTCAATTCCGAAATCTCTGTTTGGCCCGGCCGCACGCTTTTTAAAAGAAGGCATGAACGTTATTGTTTCTATAGAAAGTGAAGAACCTATTATGGCGCAGGCTCCTAACTTTGTTGAACTGGAAATTACCTATTCAGAACCTGCCGTTAAAGGCGATACTTCATCGGGTGCGCTAAAAGCTGCCACCACAGAAAACGGTGTAGAAATAAAAGTACCCATATTTATTAACCAGGGCGACAAAATAAAAGTAGATACCCGCACCGGCGAATACGTAGAGCGCGTAAAGTGAACCCCATAATGCAACTGGCATTCGATTATGTCGAATCCACCAATACAGTTGTTTTTTTAACAGGCAAGGCGGGTACCGGTAAAACCACTTTTCTGCAAAAAATAAGGCAGGAAAGTAAAAAAAAGTTAGCGGTAGTCGCCCCCACTGGTGTTGCGGCCATTAACGCCGGCGGCATGACCATTCATTCCTTTTTCCAGCTTTCTTTCGGACCCATTATTCCGGGTGGAAACGCCAAACCGGAGGTGCATTATAGTCCGGAGAAGAAGGATCTGCTAACTCATTTGGAACTGCTCATTATTGATGAGGTGAGTATGGTACGTCCCGATGTGCTGGATCAGATTGACCTGATATTGCGCAATGTAAAGGAAATCAATCGCCCTTTCGGTGGTGTGCAGCTCCTGCTCATCGGTGATCTTTCGCAACTGAGCCCAATCATCCGGGAGGAGGAATGGACAATGCTGAGCCGTTATTATAGCAGCCCCTATTTCTTCAGCAGCCAGGTGCTGCAAAAAGCACCTTACGTACGCATTGAATTGGACCATGTGTACCGGCAAAAGGAACAGGCCTTTGTTGATATACTAAACGAGGTGCGCAACCAGATGATCAGTGCAGAAAACCTCACGATGCTGAACACACGTCACCAGCCGGGCTTCCTTCCCACTGCAAATGATCCTTACATTACCCTAACCACCCATAACGGCCTGGCTAACCAGCTAAACAGCGAATTTCTGGAAGCACTCTCCGGCCATGAATTTGAGTTTAAGGCGACCATCCGCGGTGAATTTCCGAAGGATGCTTATCCAACAGAAACCCTTTTAAAGCTTAAGGTTGGCGCCCAGGTAATGTTTGTTAAGAACGATACTTCTGCCGGCAAACTTTTTTATAATGGAAAGATAGGCACTGTAACCCGCATAGAAACAGATACCGTATTTGTACAATGCGGCCCCGAAGGTGGAGAAATTGCCGTTCAGGCACTGGAATGGTCGAACATCAAATACCAACTGGAGGGGCAACAGATCAGCGAAACCAATGCAGGCAGCTTTGCGCAGATTCCGCTGAAGTTAGCCTGGGCCATTACCATTCATAAAAGCCAGGGGTTAAGTTTTGATAAAGCCATTATTGATGTAAGCGAAGCTTTTGCCCACGGGCAAACTTATGTGGCGCTGAGCCGCTGCCGTACCCTATCGGGCATGGTTTTACGCAACCCTATTACGGCTCAAAATATCATTGGCGATCCTGCCGTGGCCCGCTTCAATGTACAGGCGCAGGCTCTGCATCCCGACGCAGCTAAACTTGAACTCGACCGCAATCTATACACGCAATTTCTGTTAGCCGAGCTATTTAACTTCAACGGCTTAAAAAGCCGCGTCACCGGTTTTGAGGAACTGGTGCCCGGGCTTCAAACTAAAATACTGTCTGTTGCCGAAAAATCAGCACGCCAATTAAGTGCAACTGATCCCGACCGGATTAAGAAAGCGGCGGCTTACTTCCAAACAGCACTAAAGGAACTTGCGGAAAGCTTGCATGCCCAAATTCCGGCGCTCATTGGTAAGTCGAAAGAAGGCGCCGCCAAAGCCGACCAACTATTGCATTGGGTGATGACCAGGCTCAGCCTCATGACTCATTTTTCAGAACAATCCTTTTCTGCAGCCGCCTATATCCTCGCCAAAAAAGATATAAAAGCAGATCAAACCCACTCCTATGTTAAGGCGCTAAATGCCAAGCCTAATGAAAAGCTTTTTGATCAGATTATCACCTGGTGCCAGGGCCAGGCCCAAAAAGAAAATGTAATGCCCGGAATGGTTCTCTCCGAAAAAACAGCGGCAGCCATTGCCGAGAAACTTCCGGCAACACTCAAAGCATTAAGTGCGGTAAAAGGAGTCGGTCCACAAAAAACAAACCTATACGGCCCCGAATTAATGCTACTGATCCGCGCCTATCAACAAGAACTTAAAGGACCAGAAGCGGAACAAAGTAGTTTGTTTATGTAAATTGATTGGTCGCTAATAAACAAGTCATCCTTAATTAATCGTTAGTATTTTTTTGTCATCCCGATGAAAGAAGGATCTTCTTCAACAAATAAGTCTGCGCATAACAATTAGCCACCAACGCTCACCACTACGTCATTGCGAAGAATGAAGCAATCTATACGCTTTGCAGATCAGTGAAGATAAATTTAGTTAGATGACAAAATGCCGTTCCAGCGATCATCCTAAGTAGAGATGGCTTCGTTCCTCGCCAAGACGCGTTGAGAAGGTTATTGTATTGCAATACATCACCCGTATATGTCTATTTGACAATAAATTAGCGTAATACATTTGTTACCGTTGACGACCATTTCAGCGTTAAACTTATTTTGATATTTGGCATCATACCTATAAAAATAAACACTATGAAAAAGCCAATCATTATCACAATTTTATTATTGCTTTCATCTTTTTTGATCAAAGCCCAGGCCCCAATTAAATCTACGGCTCAACCCGACAGTATTATTAAAGTCATCCCTTATGGTGAGGGTCGATACGGAGGATACCTTTATACCATTGGCGGTAAATTGCAAACTCCCGAAGATGTTAAAATAAGGTTACTTGCCTATGCGCCATCCGCCGGGGAGTATCAAAAAGCTAAAAGCGAAATTACATGGACTTACATTTCAATGGGAGGAGCTGCCATATCATCCGGCATTTCAATTGCTGAGTATGTACATCATGCCAGGGAGAATTACAACAACAGCATCCCTACCGTAACTTATGTAAATGGTTATCCCAGCTCTATTACTCCGGCTCAACCACACAGCAGCAGCCTGACAGGAGCGTACATTTTTACCGGAGTAGCAACAGCATTTTTGTTCTCTACATTTTTTCACATGGTAAGAGCTTCAAGGCATGCTGATAAAGCATTACATCTGTACAACCAACGATTTGAATAACGGATTAACCGTCATGTACCGGTATGAGAAAATGGTCATCCGGTTTGAATACCATTTTCTCATTTTGGCTACTAAAACTCTCAATTAGGCTACAAGCAGCCAAATGCATCTGTCGACCTTTGTTGTGTTATAAATTTAAAATATAAAATCATGACACATCAAAATGATATCTCAAATGCTGGTAAAGTTTGGTTCATAACAGGTGCTTCCCGTGGATTCGGGCGCGTTTGGGCCGATGCAGCGCTTAAGCGTGGCGATAAGGTGGCAGCTACCGCCCGCAAGTTGGCAAGCATTGCCGATCTGAAAGAAAAATACGGCGAAAACGTGCTGACTTTAGAGCTTGACGTAACCAATCCCGAGCAAGTGAAAACAGCTGTTAATCAAGCTTTCGATCACTTTGGAAGGCTGGATATCGTACTCAATAATGCTGGCTACTCATTGGTTGGTACAATTGAGGAAGCAAATGCAGACGAAATCCGTGCGCTTTATGAAACCAACATTTTGGGTCCTGTAGCTGTTATCCAGGCGGCTTTACCCTTGTTACGCAAGCAAGGTGGTGGGCATATCCTTGGTACATCAAGCGGTCTCGGCCATGTAACATTACCGGTTATCGGCTATTATTGTTCTTCAAAATGGGCGTTCGAAGCAATTCACGAAAGTTTAGCTTTAGAAGTTAAAGATTTCGGTATTAAAGTAACTATCATAGAGCCGGGTGCCTATGCTACCGAGTTCGGCAGCCAGGAATCCTTAAAATTTGCAGCAGGACTTGATATTTACGGAGATTTTAAAACGCACTTTTTCGAAAGATTAAGAGGAATGGAAAGAGGCGATCCCGATGCAACCCCCGAAGCGATATTTAAAGTAGTTGATTCGGAAAACCCGCCTTTGCGAATTAATTTGGGCAGCCACAATTTGCCATGGGTACGCAATGCATATGCCGAAAGACTGGCAACCTGGGAAGAATGGGATGCTGTTTCCTCCGCGGCCCAGGGCGCTTCAAAGTAATCTTTAGGTAAACAATTAATTATAACCGGTATTGAAAAGCAATGCCGGTTATAATTACCTTAAATTTAAAAATGAAAAAGGAAGAACTAGCCCATGTTAAAATGGAATCGTTATCTGACATGCACCGGGCCTTCGGTTTGCCTGCACCGGCACACCCGCTAATTAGCCTGGTAGACGGCGCAACGAACCGGGTAATTATAGGCAGGATGCCCCAATCTCATGTACTGCATTTTTATAAAATTTCTTATAAACCCCGTCTGGGTGGCAAGTTAAAATATGGTCAGGACTATTATGATTTTGATGAAGGAGGCTTGTTATTCGCTGCCCCTAACCAGGTTCTTGGCAACCATGGGAGCATTGATGCAGAAACATGCTCTCAATATACTTTATTGATACACCCCGATTTTTTGTTAACCTACCCTTTGGCAAAAAAAATCAGGCAGTATGGCTTCTTTTCCTATTCGGCCAATGAAGCCTTGCACTTGTCAGAAAAAGAGAAGACAACCATCTTTTCCATTTTTAAAATAATTGAGGACGAGTTAAACAGCAGGATAGATGATTTTAGCCAGGATGTCATCATCTCTCAAATTGAGTTATTACTGAATTATGCTAATCGGTTTTACAAGCGTCAATTTATTACCCGTAAAGCGGTAAGCAATGATCTGTTGCTAAAGCTGGAAGAAGTTTTAGACGAATATTTTAATAACGAAAAATCCTTAAGCCAGGGAATACCTACAGTTCAATACCTTTCGGATAAACTGAATATATCCCCAAGCTATTTAAGTGATATGTTGCGTTCCCTTACCGGGCAAAATGCACAACAGCACATCCACCATAAACTTATAGAAAAAGCAAAGGAAAAATTATCAACCACCAGCTTATCTGTAAGTGAAGTTGCCTACAATTTAGGGTTTGAACACCCGCAATCGTTCAGTAAGTTATTTAAAACCAAAACAAATCTTTCGCCATTAGAATTCAGGAAATCTTTCAACTAACAGATCTTCTTCCTTCGTGCCATCAATTCGGTGGGGTGCTTTTTTTAGTATATACTGATTATATAACCTATTAAAAATGGTATTTTCGTATCACCATGAAAGCATCTGCCAACCACCACCTTACTGAAATTATTACTCACCTCCGCTCCTTGAGCGGCAATGTGCCAATGCACCGTAAGGAATCAAAAAAACAATATACTTTTTCGGGCCTGGACTTCAGCGAACAATTGGTTATTTGGGATCGGCTTTGGCATACAGAAAATAACTTCTGGCTTCGGTTACATGCTTATTTCTTTCTGGAACGGCACCTTAAAAAGGAAACTGAACTCAGGGAAATGTGGCCGGTAATTGTTGAATGGCAGAATCAGATAGATGATTGGGGACTTTGTGATGCACTGGCCAAGGTTTATACCAAAATACTGGAGGTAATACCTGAGGAAGTTTATGCGCAATTGCAACAATGGAATACAGATACCAACCTTTGGAAAAGAAGACAATCACTGGTTTCGCTGTTATATTACAGCCGTACCAAAAAGAATTATCTATCTTTTGATCAGATTTCCAGTTTAATTACCCCCTTATTGCAGGACAAGGAATATTATGTACAAAAAGGGCTGGGCTGGACACTACGCGAGCTTCACACGGTATATCCCTTACCAACCATGTCTTATCTTAATCAGCATATTAAACAGGTGAGCAGTATTGCATTCACTATAGCCATAGAAAAAATGGATATAGTGCAGAAAGACAAATTTAAAGCGTTGAGAAAGCTTAGGGTATCCTCCGTCTAATCGGCACCTTATAATAAGGTATTGTACCTTAACTCCTTTCTTTTGCTCTCTCCTATCTCAAACAAATGATTTATCAGGCAAACACGCTTGCCTAGCTCCCCTATTGTCATCCCAAAACAATAATATTTATTTGCGGAACGATCATTCCATTTTAGATTTATATTTGCGGAACGATTATTCCAAATATAAAAATTAATTCAGTCACGACAATGAAAAAGTTAGAAAACAAAGTAGCTGTAATAACAGGAGCATCAAAAGGTATAGGTGCAGGTATCGCTAAACACCTTGCAGCAGCAGGTGCCAGCGTAGTAGTAAATTATGCATCGGCAAAAGCCGGGGCCGAAAAGGTAGTTGCCGAAATAACCGCCAAAGGTGGTAAAGCAATAGCCGTACAGGGTAATGTATCAAACGAGGCTGATGTTACCCGTTTATTTGAAGAAACCAAAAAAACTTTTGGCGCTGTTGATATTTTAGTAAACAATGCGGGAGTTTACAAATTTGGCGCTATTGAAGAAATCAATGCGGCAGACTTCCATACACAATTTGACACCAACGTATTGGGTTTATTATTAACCACACAAGGTGCGGTTAAAAACTTTAACGCAAACGGTGGCAGCATTATTAATATAGGTTCGGTTGTTAGTTCCATCGCACCGGTTGCCAGCTCTATTTATACCGCAACAAAGGGCGCTGTTGATGCTATAACTCATGTATTGGCAAAAGAGTTAGGTGGCAAAAAAATACGTGTTAACTCCATTAATCCAGGCATGATTGAAACTGAAGGCACGCACGCTGCCGGATTTATCGGTAGTGATTTTGAAGCTGAAATGGCCCGTACAACTCCGCTGGGCCGTATCGGTCAGCCTGATGATATTGCTGATGTGGCTGTGTTCCTGGCTTCTGAAGATTCACGCTGGTTAACCGGCGAAACATTATTGGCCGGCGGTGGCATTAGGTAATATCGAATCCTTTTAAGCGAAAACAATTAAAAATGAATAGCTTTGCCCTTAGGCAAGGCTATTTAACGTTATGGCAAGAACTAAAGATTTTGATGAGAATGAAGTGCTGGCTAAGGCCATACAGATTTTTTGGCACAAGGGGTACAATGGCACCTCTATGCAGGATCTGGTGGATAGCCTGGGCATCAGCCGTTCTAGTTTATATGATACTTATACCGATAAACACACTTTATTTATAAAGGCCCTGGAAAGCTATCAAACTTCAGGAGCAGCAAAAATTCAGGATATTATCACTAATACGTCATCTGCAAAAGAAACCATTAAACAATTACTGGAACTATCAACCGGCGATTTGATGACTGATAAACAACATAAAGGCTGCTTTATGGTAAATGCTGAAGTTGAAGTAGCTCCCCATGACCAGGAAGTGAATAATATGGTTTGCAAAAATGATCAGCAAATGGAAGAAGCTTTTTACCAGGTAATACAAAAAGGTAAAGAAAGTGGTCAAATAAAGAACCAGCAGGACGCGCGCTCACTGGCAAGGTTTATTATTAATGCAGTAAAAGGTATGCGCGTAACCGCAAAATCAACAACAGATCCATCTGTTTTTAAGGATATTATTGCACTTACTATAGCGGTGTTTGATTAAGTAACAAGCTTATATCTTTAAACAAAATAGCCAGCCCCATAATAAACTGATTATTATAGACCCGACTATTCTTATTAAATTAATTCCTAAATTATAACAGCGCAACCAACTCTGCTATCCTGTTAGAAATGCCAACTTCATTATCATACCAGGAAACAACTTTTACCAATTTATTAATCGTTTTAGTGAGGCTGCCATCTACTATGGATGAGTGCGTGTTTCCCAAAATATCTGAAGATACTAAAGGCTCTTCGGTATATTCAAGGATGCCTTTGAGCGAGTTTTCTGCATAGTGTTTAAACAAGGTATTTAGCTCTGCAACGGATACTTCTTTTTTTAAATTGATGGATAAATCCACTATAGAGGCGTCAATTACAGGTACCCGGTATGAGTAGCCATCCATTTTCCCTTTTAAGTTTGGCAATACGTCGCCTATAGCTTTAGCTGCGCCAGTGGTAGTAGGAATAATGGAATAAGATGCTGCCCGCGCCCTTCGCAGATCTTTATGAGGCGCATCCTGTAAGTTTTGATCGGCAGTAAATGCGTGCACGGTGATCATATAGCCCGATTCTATACCAAATTCTTTATCCAGAATGTACAATACCGGGGCAATACTGCCGGTGGTGCATGATGCGGTTGAATAAATTAAATCCTCCCCTATCAATTCGTTATTTATTCCATGTACAATGGTTTTTACACCACCTGAAGCGGGGGCAGTAATCAATACTTTTTTCGCGCCTGCATTGATATGCGATTGTGCCGCAGCTTTATCGGTAAAACGCCCGGTTGATTCTATCACTACATCAATACCCAAATCTTTCCATGGTAGCTTTTCAGGATCGCGTTCGCTTAGCATTTGTATGCATTTTCCATTTACAATAATCGCATCGCCATCAGCAACTACCTCTCCCGGAAAACGGCCGTGGGCAGTATCATATTTAAGCAGATGGGTCAGCGTTTTAATATCTGTTAAATCATTTACAGCAACAATTTCTATTTCTGGTTTGTTTTGTAATGCCCTGAGGGTCATTCTGCCAATACGGCCAAATCCATTAATTGCAATTTTCATTTTGTATATATTAAGTTAAATAATAAAAAGACGTAGTAAACCTGATAACGTGTAACCAGTAGCTGCACATTTTAAATTAAGGCTGATATTTTTTCTAATTAATTAGGATAATGTAAATTGGATTGAAGAATATCGCCAACGCCGGCTACCTTCAGTGATGTGCGGAATGCCCGGCGATAATCGGAGGGCGTAGTCATTAAATGCCGCAGAAACGTTCGCCTCATAGATACCAATCCACCCAGTCCGCACTTTTCAGCTATACAATCCAGGGGCATATCGGTATCTTCCAGATATTTGCGGGCGGTTTCAACCCTTAACTTTTCTATAAACTTAGCAGGAGGCAAACCTGTTTGCTTATGAAAAACACGTGTAAAATTCCGCGGACTCATATTTAAATGATCTGCAATACTGGCTACATCCAAAGGTTCGTGCAGGTTTTCATTAAACCAATTATGCAGTTTTTCGGCAATATTGGAACTTTCATAAACGGGCAGCAAATTACCAAACTGCACCTGGAAACCGGGCCTGCTCAAATAAAAAACCAATTTTCGCGCAACCTGTATGGCAATATCTTTCCCATGATCTTCCTCTACCAATGCAAGTGCAAGGTCAATTCCTGACGATACGCCACCTGATGTATAAATATGGCCATCACTGGTATAAAACGCGGTAGCGTCCACGTCTACAAGCGGATATTCTTTCTTCAACCTTTCGCTCAATTGCCAGTGTGTTGTTGCTTTTTTTCCGTTTAATAGTCCGGCCTCTGCTAATGAAAATGCTCCTCCGCAAACCGACCCAATGCGCCGTGTTTGATTTTCACTTAGGAATGATAACCATTGATAAAAATCCTTGTATTCAGGCTTTCTCAGCATTTGAAAGTCATTACCGGCGATGATGAGCGTATCAATAGGCGTTTTAATTTCCATTGCGCAGTATTGACAAACTATCTCCATTCCGGTTGAGCTGCTCACTCTCTTATCCATAGTTGGCGATGCAATCAAAACATCGTAACCTGCTTCAGAGCCTGATGCACCTAAACAATTATTAGCACTGGTAAAAACATCAGCCGGGCCTGCAAAATTGAGCAGCGTATTACCAGACATGGCCACAATTACCACCTGTTTCCTTTGCTGATTATTAGCGATCATACATTATTCATAACTCTTATAACAAATTTATAGTTTAAATCAATTGTCTCAAAGGACATAAATTATACAATTTAGGCCAATAAAAAATCATTTAAGTCAGTTTAAAGTCATCGTTATTTTTGGCTAAGCCCATTTAGTATAACAAAGCTGTTACTACAGAATTGCTTCAATTTGCGGTTATAATTTTGAATAAATAATTTAAGTTAAGTCACCGGCAATAATATACACCTATTGAATTAGCTTAAAACAGGTATTATTTCAGGATCAACCATTCGTAAAACACATCTTTGAATGAATTGAAAATGAACAACATGTATCAAAAGAAAAAGATTTATACTAATTGAATATGACAAGATTTCTCTTCACCTTTATTTGCGCTGTACTATTATCAACCTTGGTTAAGGCCCAGGATAATTATGAAATACAAGTTTATGGATCAGAAACGGTAGATCCGGGCCGCACAATGATTGAGCTGCACAGCAACTATACTGCAAACGGACTTACTACTACTGTTGACGGACAGTTGCCAGACAACCACGAAGTTCACGAAACGATAGAAATTACACATGGCTGGACGTCCTGGTTTGAAACCGGCTTTTACATTTTTAACTCCCTAGGAAGTGATGGCCGTACCGCTTATGTTGGTTCACACATCAGACCGCGTGTTTCTGCACCGCTAAGCTGGAATTGGCCTGTTGGGGTAAGCCTTTCTACCGAATTCGGGTTTCAGAAAAAGGCTTTTTCTTCTAATACCAGCACCCTGGAGATCAGACCAATAGTAGATAAGAAATGGAACAAAATTTATGTTTCGGTAAACCCAACGCTCGATAAAAGCTTTGCAGGCCCTGATCAGAATCGCGGATTCATATTTTCTCCAAATGTAAAAGGAAGTTATGATGTAACTAAAGTTGTTGCTTTAGGGCTTGAATATTATGGCAGTACCGGACCATTCTTTAATTATGATCCCTTTCAAAAGCAAATGCAGCAATTATTTGTTGCCACAGATTTAAATACCAACCCCGATTGGGAATTTAATGGCGGTGTAGGCTATGGCTTTACCGATAGTACCGAAAAACTAATTTTCAAAATAATTATAGGGCGACGCTTTTAATATCCGGAGACATTTCAAAGACTTAATTGATATATAAAAAAGCTGCTCTTTTGGGGCAGCTTTTTTGTGTGATACGCTTGCCAATTATTTATGATGAACAAGGTTTATTTTAGATACCTTATTCTTTAATAAAATAACATAGGCGCCCCGTTGCGTAATGACTTTTGAATCGGGAACATATTTACCTGATATAGCTGTATCAGCGGTGTGTTTTATTCTTAAATAGGCTTTAGGAGTATATTTATCAGCAGCATTCAGCAAAACGGATACCTCTCCGGTTTGGGTATTGTAAGATACTGTGTTAAAAGTTCCGGCATCCAGCGTTAGCCAAAGTCCGGCTGGTGCAATAAATACGCGTGATTTTGCACCATTGGTTATCTTAACATTTATCCAATTATCTTTTTCTGCTAAATTACCTCCAAATGCTAACCAGCCAAAATTAGCATCGTGTGTTATATAAGTTGCAGTATTAATAGCATAGCCAAAAAAGTTTGATCCGTAATCGCCGGATAATCCATCAATTTTAAGGGTTGAAGGGAATGAATGAAAAGCTGCCGGGCCAAATCCATCCTGGGTGATGTTGGAAACAGAACCCATTAAACCGCCATAACCTACGCGCAACAAATAAAGATCATTAGGGTTTTTCCTATACTCTGCCAAAACAGGTATGGCATTTATTCCTGAACCATAATGATGCAACTGACGCTCAATACGGGAAAGCTTTCCACCATACAAGAAATCCCAATAACGGCGTGCAGAACCGTTATAACCCCAATTAGGCACAGTAGGCATATAACCCAGTATGGCATCTATAGTAATTTCGGCTTTGCTGGTATAACCAAAATATGATGACCATAAATAAACTTCTTCCTGCCCTGTTGAATCCCATGGCATTTCGCTCCCGAAAGGATACATCAGGGTATTCCAATGGTCGGCACGTACCTTCATGGCCTTTTCAAATATGGCTGCTTTATCGTTCCATCCTTCAGCCTTAAGGTCCATCAATATCATGTAAAAAACAGTGCCTTCCATTTGTCCAAACTGTACATAATATGGCGCCTGGTTAACCATGGCTATAGTAGTTTGATAGGCATGATCCAAATACCATTGCCAGTTTTGTTCGGTAACCAACCCTGTATGATTACGTGATAAGCGATACAAAACCCACCATGCCGCAGCAACGTGTGGATAATTATAAGAGCGGCCAACATCATTAGCAGATTCATGGCTCCAGGCGGCCCAGGTTTTATAATTTATACTGTCACTATAAGTGCCTGCTGGCATCTCCTTTGGCTCATAGTAAAACACACTTTTCTTTACACCATATTTTTGTTTGCCTGCATCATGCTGAATTACACCCCAAAGCGTATGGTTCACAAAACGTTGCAACTTATCAATTTCCAATTTATCAGGCTGGATAAGTTCTTTCATCATAGCGCCAAGCCAACTGCCTGCACCACCTTCGTCACTTAAACCTGCTATCCATGCCCGGCTATCCTGCGTTACCTGTTTCTTGGTTTCGTAATCATAAGTAATTACCGATTGGTCGCGGTGAAAAGGATCTAATTTGTTTTCATACCACTGCTGATGCGTAAGAAAATGACCATAATCCTTTAGCATATCCGTTTCAGCCTTTATAACTTTATAATTAATGGTTTGGGAAAGCCCATCGTCATAAGTAATGGTTAAACGTGCCCTGCCCCATATTTTTCCTTCTATTTGATAGGCTTTCCATTTATCATTAATAGATGGCGTTTCGTTGAGTATCAAAGCACCTTCTGGCTCTACCTGCAATGATTTTATTTTTTCAGGATAGTTTAAGAATAACTTGCCCTGCGTACCAATCGGCAATACATATCCAGGGGTGCCAACTGCAACTGGTCGTTTACTTTCAATCAATTTACGCTCAATACCTTTAATGGAATCAGTCAGTAAAAATTGCAGTCCGTACTCTGTTGTTTCACCAGGTTTAAGGGTAAAAGAGGTTGGAGTGTTCCATGGTTCGGCTTTTTTCCATTCATTTTCAGCATAGGCTTTACTATGCGTCATCCATTCATAAAATCCTTCAAAATCAATACTTCGCGGGGTCGGGTCATCGAGTAAAGGATTGTAAGCCTCAAATGGTGTTTTACCATATGGTACCACCAGCAAAGCCGGGCCATGCCCATTTAAACGGGTAACCTGTAAATAGCCTGCATCCTTACCAATATAGGGGTCATAAAAAACATTTTCAGCATGGGCCTCTTCCAGTGATTTACCTTGCATAATGTTATTAAAGATCATGGGGATACCTATTGATCCTATTTCAACATTTTTGTCACTTGTATTTTTCAGTTTGAATAATAAAACCAGGTGACCATCTATTATTTCCCAATAGCGTTGTACATTTAAGGGGATACCGGCAGGCAGTGTGGCCGACAAATCAGCTGCGGCAAGTACTTTATCATCGTTAATAGTTAAAGCGCTCACCGGGGCTCTTTTTGCCGCTGTTGAATATTTCTGCCAGGCACTTTCACCTTCGGCCCGCAAACGAAGATCCAGATCGCCTAATTGATACATGCCATCACTACTTCGTATTTTCAGCCTGTTACCGGGAGTAAAATCAAACTTATTATCACTATCAGGATTTAACGCAGCTACCGTTTGTGATGACTTTACCAGCTGCAATTGTAATGCCGGTGTGTGAAATGTTAATACCCCATTTTCAAGCCCCAGTGTGGATGGTCTTGCTTCCAAAGCTTTCCATGGGTCCTGTGCCATAGTTGACTGGCCTATTGAAATCAAACAAAATACCAGCAATACGGCTATAAAGAAATTCCTATGGATTAACATTTTGATACTATTTAAAGTATTATAAATAAACATGTAAGATTTTATTATTTAAAGAAAACTCAAAAACTATTTCAAAGAAGTTTGCTTACGCATAATTAAGTAATAAGCCGGGATACCTGCCAGCGTAATAATTAATCCCGGCCAGGTATAATTGGGTTTAAACTTTATGAGTAAGATACAAAATGCCAATCCCATAACAACGTACAATACAGGCAAAACAGGATAACCGAAAGCTTTGTAAGGACGCTCAGCATTTGGATGTTTTTTACGAAGAATAAAAATACCTATAATGGTTAACATGTAAAATACTACCACCACAAATGAAATCATATCCAGCAGATCACCATACTTACCGCTTAAACTCCATAAACAGGCAAAGATGCACTGGATCCATAAACCGTATCCCGGTACTGAATTTTTGTTAAGCGTAGCCGCTTTATTAAAAAACAGTTTATCCTTCGCCATGGAATAGTATACCCTGGCACCGGCCATTATTAATCCATTATTACAGCCAAAGGTTGATACCATAATAAGCAATGCAATAATCAAAGTACCTGCATGCCCGAATATTTGCTGCGATGCGGTAACTGCTACCCTATCCTTATCAGCAGTAGCAATATCATGCAGGGACAATACACCTGTATACATAATATTGGTAACAATATATATTACTGTTACTATAAGCGTACCTAAAGCCAGGCTTAAGCCGATGTTTCTTTTAGGATTTTTAATTTCACCGGCTATAAAGGTTACATTATTCCATGAGTCGCTGCTAAAAATGGAACCTACCATTGATGAGGCTATTGCCCCCAATGCAGCAACCGTTGTATAGGTTGAAAAGCTGCCATCTTTATTTAAGCTATGCAGGTTCCAGGCATTGTGCCAGTTGGCTTTCCATATATCACTGTCCAAAGCAATAAAACCAAAAACAATCAGCCCGAATAAACTGAGCAGCTTGGTTAGGGTAAAAGTAGTTTGGATAAGCTTTCCGCTTCGTATACCACGGGTATTAATAAAAGTAAGCAGCACAATTAAACCTATTGATACCAGTTGGGCCGCATTAAGCGTAAAAAACTGAGGCTGCCCGGCATTACCCATACCTGTTTTAAGCTTAAACAATATATTATCTTCACTTACCACTGGAACCAGGTAAGCCAAAAATTTAGAGAATGCCACACCTACGGCGGCTATTGTAGCGGTTTGTATTACTGTAAAAAAACTCCATCCATATAAAAAACCCACAAGCGGATTATATGCCTCTTTCAGATATACATACTGGCCACCTGCTTTCGGATACATTGCGCTCAACTCGCCATAGCTTAACGCAGCAGTAAGCGTCATAAAGCCGGTTATCAACCAAACAAATATTAACCAGCCAGCACTGCCTACATTGCGGGTGATATCAGCACTTACTATAAATATACCCGAACCTATCATACTACCAGCCACTAACATGGTAGCATCAATCAGTCGTAGCGATGGTTTAAAAGAGGAGTTGTTATCCATTTATAAAATCAGGGAGTTTAAATATCAGGGTATTAATATGTTTAATGATTACTTAATAAAGTTGTAAAACTTCCAGTTAGTCTTAAAATCTTTATCTAAAGGGGTACCTTCAAGAGTGGCCCTTGTTAACTCAACCGGGATCAGATTCTCTTTTATCACTGCATCATGGAATTGTTTATAGGTCATTTTACCGCCATCAACCAGTTCGTGTTTTAAACTCATTAATTGCAGCCCTCCTGTTAAATAAGCCACCTGATATAGCGGACTGTAGCCGCCTTCAAATGAACGCCTTACTTCACCCTCAGCGTTGGCCTTTTCGTGGCCTACCCTGTCAACCAAAAAGTTAATGCACTCTTGTGGTGTCCAGTTGCCTAAATGATAATTGAGTGAGAAAATGATTCTTGCACAACGGTGCATGCGCCAAAACAACATACCGATACGTTCTTCGGGTGTTTTTGCAAACCCCTGATCGTACAGTAATAGCTCCCAATATAACGACCATCCTTCAATAGCAAAAGGCGTTTGAAAATCCTGGCGATATGGTTTATACCTGCTATTGATAAAATATTGCAGGTTGTGTCCCGGTATTAATTCATGCTGTACCGTACCTCTTGAAAAATATGGGTTATTACCGCGCATGCTCATCAGCTTATCACCCTCATTCATGGTATTGGTTGGATACGAGATACTGATCTCTTCGCCACCGGTAAAAAATGGATTTACCAACTGCCTTTGCGGGGTCATCATAATCATTCCCCAGGTTTCTTCAGCCAATGGAGGTATAGTTATCAGGTCGCGGTCCTTTATAAAAGTTAAGGCATCGTTATATAACTTTACTATCAGCTCCGGTTGTTTTCCGGCAGGAACATAACTGTTTTTAACTTTTTCTAAAGCTTTTTTCCAGTCATTGCCATAGCCCATTTCCTGGCTGGCTTTCAACATTTCTTTATCGCACCAGGCAAATTCCTTATTGGCTAAAGCAATCAGCTCTTCGGGAGTATAAGGTATCATCTCAGCATTTAGCTGGCTTATTAAAGCATCACGGCCAATAGGCACCCCTTTTATGCCGCTGCTATCAGGCTTTTGAGTAGTAAGTAATTTCCCTTTTTGAATTAGCTGTTTGCTATAAACAGTTAAAGCGCTATCCAATAACTTGTATGGTGCAGGTACCCACCAGGTAAACATAGGATCGTAACCATAATAAAAATCGTATACATTTTTAAGCCTGCCTTTTAAACCAATTACAGCCTGTTGCGCTTTTACGGCAAGCGTCATATCCAACGAAGCTACTTTACTAAACGAAGCTTCGTCGGTTTTCACTTCTTTTAAAATAGAATCCAGTTTAGCTGCAACCTGTTGACCATCCAATGAAACACCTCTGCGGCGCTGCTTTTCTAAAAAGTAAATTTCACCAGCAAAGGGGATATATTTTTTAATACTGTTATATTGAACTTCCTCTTTCTGCAGATTTTCCAGCTCAAGGTTTATTTTTTTCTTTAACAGGATATAATCAACCTTTCCATAAACACTTATGGAGTTAAAATCAATGGCTGCCAATTTTTGCAGATAGTCATTATTTACCTCTATTAATCTTTTTCGTTGTTCCGGTGAGTTTAATACCCATTGTTTATACTGTTCTTCGCCTGTTGGATTTAAGCGATATGGGGTGTAAAATTCTCTGATAGCATTTATATCCTGTCCATACTGAATCAACTTACCACTCACCTCTGTTGCCTGTTCATATATTTCTGATTCGGGTGCTATTTTTTGCGCCTTTAAACTGGCATTAATAAATAAAAGCTGACCAAGAATTAAAGCGGATGAAAGAAATATTTTTCTGGTAACGGATAAGTAATCTTTTTTAGAAATGTGCATGATGAATTGAATGTTAAAGCCCTAGCAAAAATAAAAGGATAAGCTTCGGCATAATGGCCTAACTTATCCTCTATTACTTATTTTTTAGCTTTTACAGGTAGATAACCCAGAAATTAGCTTGCTATTTTAGTTAGACTGTTCACGTTGTTGTGATAATTATCAAGGTATTCGCGGGGCGATGTGCCTATTACACATTTAAACACGCGGTTAAAGTTTGTTATGCTTTTAAAACCACATTTATAGGCCACTGTTGATATACTTTCAAATTTATGGGCTATGAGTTTCTTACAAGCTTCATTTATCCTTATTTCATTTAAAAAGGAGATAAAGGTATGACCAGTATGCTTTTTGAAATATCTGCAAAATGATTCGGGAGTCATACAGGCAGCTTTGGCAACATCCTCAAGGGTTATGGCCTCGCTGTAATTTTGCATAATGAAGTTATAAATATTGCCAATGCGGATACCTTCATTTTCAGTAATTGCCGGAATACTTCCATAAGTAGATAACGGCTCAAGCTTAGTATTTATAGAAAACAGGCTTTTGAGTAAGCCAAAAAACTGCATTAAATTATCGGCGCCATGGCTGCTTTTAATGGCATTCATCGATTGGGAAACCTCGTTAAAATATTCCTCCGGAACTTTAAAACCCTGCTGATGTTGTTGCAGGAAAATCTTAAAAGCTTTCATCTCGGGCAAATCAAACAGTCCCGATAAAACTCCGTCTGGATTAAAAAACAAAGTGAACGCTTTTACTGACCTTCCACTATCAGGATTAAAATATTCAGGGCTGCTTTTAAACAGGTGAGGTAAATTAGCTCCCAACAAATAAATCTCGCCGGCTGCATAGTCATGCATGTTGTTTCCGGCTATCAAAGTACCTTCACCTTGCTGTATCCAGGTTATTTGCGCCTCCTTGTGACGGTGCAAATAAGGATAATGGTAAGGCAATTCAACCTGATCAATTATGACACTCTTATCGTGCGCAACTGGAATTGTAAATTGAAGTATCTTCATAGCGGCCAATTAATTAATTCGTGTATAATTTACAATTAATTAACTTTAATTTCCAACAATTATTCTATATAGGATAAAATATAAGAAGTTTCGGCTAAAATCGGTACTTAATCATCACAATTTAGAAGCGATTTGGAGAGAATGGATCAATAGCAATACTTGGCTTCTTACCATCAATTACCTCACTTACCAATAAACCTGTTGCAGGGCCAAGACTCAGACCCATCATTCCATGTCCTGTTGCTACAATTAAATTATCGTATTTATTGTTTCTGCCTATATAAGGTAAGCCATCCGGAGATGATGGACGGAAACCAAACCAGATATCTTTTTCGGCCGGTATTTCAGGATGCAGATTGGGGAAATAATTAGGGATAGCTTCTACAATTCCTTTTACCCGGTTCATATTTATCCGCTTATTTATTTTATCAAGCTCCATGGTGCCGCCATAACGCAAGCTGCCATTCATTGGGGTAATAGCTACCCTGGCTTCCGCTAATAAAGCAGGAATTTGCATTCGTTGTTCCGGCTCGTTAACCATAAACGAATAGCCCTTGCCTGGCATTAAAGGCGTTTTAATATTAACCAGCTTAGCTATAGCTGGCGACAATGAACCACCCGCTATAATGTAGTTATCGGCAGTCCATTCTTTAGTACCTGTAAATACTTTGCTTATTTTATTGCCTGCAGTTTCAATTTTTGTTACTTCGTGGTTCCTTACAATATTCACCCCTTTAGCTTCCAAATGCTTTAACAAAGCAGCCATCAGATGGGTAGGATATAAATGCGCATCGCAACGATAGTGTACCGCACCTAAAACATCCAGTTCCAGCTTGGGTTGCAAAGCTTTGCATTGGGCTACGGTGAGTACTTCCATATCAAGGCCCAGCTCACGTCCTTTTTCGGCCATGTGCGCTTCTTCTTCACCTGCTTTCTCTGTTTTAAAAAACATCAAAATGCCTTTTTCAGTAAGACCGAAATCAAATCCAGGTTCAGCAGCAAGTTCTTTATAAAGATTTTTACTAAGCATGGAGATCTCCATCAACGGTTTAGCCGAGGCTTCAACATGTTTGGCATTGGCATGCTTTATAAACTTAATGCCCCACGAAATCAAGTCAGGGTTAAGCGATGGCCTAACATAGAAGGGACTCTTACTGCTAAACATCCACCTGATGCCCTGACTTATCATGCCCGGCGTTGCAAGTGGTATAAAGTGACTCGGAACTATCATCCCGGCATTGCCGTATGAACAGTTATCACTTAAATCGCCTTTATCTAAAATGGTAACCTCGTGCCCTGCTTTGTTTAAATAATAAGCAGAGCTAAGCCCCATTATACCACCACCAACAATTAATATTTTAGACATAGAAACATCGTAACTCAACTTAAACCGCAGCCTAAGTTTTAAATTAAACTCTTTATTAAATTACCTGGAAGCCATGTGCGTAAGGATCGTCATCATCAATCTTTATGGTGTTGTAACCATAAACCTTGGCCCATCCTTCTATACTCGGTACAATGGCATCAATATCACCAATCTTCACTACGTCTTCTACCCTACCGGTAAACTTGCTGCCAATTATGCTTTCGTGAATAAACATATCGCCTTTTTTCAACTTGCCTTTTGCATGCCATTGGGCCATTCTGGCCGAGGTGCCGGTACCACAAGGTGAGCGGTCAATGGCCTTATCTCCATAAAAAACAGCATTACGCGCAGTTGCATCGGCAGATAATGTAGCACCTGCCCAAAGTATATGCGTACAGGTATTTATAGTAGGATTTTGCGGATGAACAAAGGTATATTTCTCATTAATGCGTTGACGGATAGTGCGGCTCCAGCTAATAAGCTGGCCTGCTGTATAATCTTCCAGTCCTTTAAAATTTGGCTGGGGATCAACTATCGCATAATAATTACCACCGTAGGCCACATCAAATGTTAATGTTCCTAAATCAGGGCATTCCACCTGTAAATTTTCGCCGGCAAGATATGCAGGCACATTGGTAAGCTTAACAGAGGTAACTTTTGCACCTTCCTGTTTGTACTCAATAATTACCAAACCTGCTGGTGCTTCCATACGGATTATACCAGGCACTTTTGGTTGGATAAGGCCTTCTTCAACGGCAATGGTTATTGTTCCGATGGTGCCATGGCCACACATTGGTAAACAGCCGCTTGTTTCAATAAACAAAACTGCCACGTCATTTTCGGGATTATGAGGCGGATATAAAATACTTCCCGACATCATATCATGGCCACGCGGCTCAAACATTAAGCCGGTACGGATCCAGTCATATTCTTTTAAAAAATGCTGGCGCTTTTCGCTCATATTTTCGCCTTTAAGCGTTGGGCCTCCACCGGCAACCAATCTAACCGGATTGCCACAGGTATGTGCGTCGATACAAAAAAATGTTTTACTCGCCATATTATTCTTTAGTCCATTTATTATTTACCTGCCTCCATATGTTCAGCGGGTTGGCTTGTTGTAATTCAGGTGGTAAAAGGCTGTCTTCCCAATCCTGCCAGGCAATGGGCCTTACAAACCGGTAAACAGCTCCTGTTCCAACAGAAGTAAATCTGCTATCGCTGGTTGCCGGGAAAGGCCCGCCATGCTGCATTGCTGCACAAACCTCAACACCTGTAGGCACGCCGTTTAATATAATGCGACCCGTTTTTTCTGTTAGGGCATTCAACAAATCGCCATATAATGGTAATTCTTCTTTTTCGGCCATAACAGTGGCTGTAAGCTGACCATCCAAAGATTCTATTACCTGCTGTAACTGGGCTGCATCATCAGCAACTACCAGTAGTGACCAGGGGCCGAAAACCTCTTCTCCAAACTTTTTATTGGCGATGAAAGCTTCTGCTGATACTTTTGCAATGGTTGCAACCGACTGATTTACTTTCTCCTTATCAATTGCAGTTGATTTAGTTACCAGCTCAATCCCTGGCTCTGCCAATATTTCGCCTGATAATTTCTCGTAGTTTTTCCAGATACCTGCCGTGAGCATAGTGGCAGATGGTGTTATTTCAATAGCCCCGCCCAATGAAGTTACGAAACGATCTAACCCTTCAGATTTTATCGCTAGGATTAAACCGGGATTAGTGCAAAATTGCCCTGCTCCTAAAGTTATAGAACCTGCATATTTTGCGGCCAATGTTTCGGGTTCTGCATTAAGTATTGCAGGCAATAATATAACCGGGTTAATACTCCCCATCTCCGTAAATACCGGGATGAGTGATTTACGCTCCTGTGCCAGTTTTATCAAGGCCATACCACCATTATATGAACCGGTAAAAGCTACGGCTTTGGTTTGTTCGTGTTTTACTAATTGAGCACCAACATTATAACCGTTGTCATACAACATGGAAAAAACACCTGCAGGCATGCCTGTTTCTATTGCTGCTGCGCTTATTGCCGCGGCAACCATTGCGCTGGTGCCGGGATGTGCCGGATGTGCCTTTACCACAACCGGGCAACCGGCTGCCAGTGCGGAAGCGGTATCGCCACCTGCTACTGAAAATGCTAGCGGGAAATTGCTGGCACCAAATACTACCACCGGGCCAATCGGGCTAAACATTCTGCGGATATCAGATCTTGGTATTGGTGTACGCTCTGGCTGTGCAGTATCAATAACGGCATCTACCCATGAACCTTCCTCAACCAAATCAGCAAATAGACGTAATTGGCCTGTGGTGCGGCCTAATTCGCCTGTAATTCTACCCACAGGTAAACCACTTTCGGCTACTGCCCTATTGATTAAATCGTCGCCAATAGCCGTTAATTTATCAGCTATTGTACGTAAAAAAGTCGCTTTAGCTGCCGGAGAAATTATTCTATAAACCTTAAATGCTGCGGTTGCAGCATTTAAGGTTTTTTCGATTAATAAAGTATCGGCTGCATGAAAATCGCCAGTTAACTGTTTCCCGGTTGATGGATCTGTAGCGTTAAACACTCCTCCATCAACTTCAACATAATTACCGGCAATTACATTATTACCATTTATCATCAGTTAATTTATTTGCTTTACCTTTTCTTCTAATCTTCCCCAGCTTCCTTCAGGCAATTGAGGGCGAACAGCTAATGCAGCATTGATAATGTTCAATACCTTTTCGCGTTCAGCACCTTTAAGCGGCAAGCGCGGAGCCCTTACATTTTCGGTACCGATGCCTGTTGCTACCTCGGCAAGTTTAATATACTGTACCAATTTTGCATGAATATCCAACTCTAGTACAGGTAAAAACCAACGGTGTATGGCAATGGCTTCTGCAATTCTTCCGGCCTTTACCAGTCTGTATATAGCAACTGTTTCTTTCGGAAATGCATCAACCAAACCTGCAACCCAACCATGTGCGCCCATTATCAAGCTTTCGGTAGCAATAGGGTCAACGCCAGTAAATATTTTATACCTGTCGCCAAAACGGTTGATGAGCCTTGTTGTATTGATGATATTCCTGGTTGATTCTTTAATGGCCTGAATTGTAGGATACGCTTTCAAACGCTCAAACATATCCAGGGTTATTTCCGTTTTATAATCAACCGGATTGTTATAGATCATTATAGGCAAAGGCGTACTTTCAGCAATCGCTGTTAAATAAGCTATTGTTTCATCTTCATCAGAACTGTAACGCATCGGCGGAAGCAGCATTAAACCTGAGGCACCATACTCAAATGCTTTTTTTGCAATATCAATGGCGCTACGGGTTGATTGCTCTGCAATATTTAATATCACAGGCACTTTTCCGTCAACATATTCAAGTGTATGTTTTAACAGTGCAAATTTTTCGTCGCTAGTTAAAACACTTGCTTCTCCTAATGATCCGCCTAATATTATTCCATCAACGCCAGCTTCAAGCTGCGCGTCAATATTTATATCAAAGGCAACAAAGTCAAGTTCCTCATTATCAGTAAACTTTGTAGTTACCGCAGGGAAAACCCCCTTCCAGTCAAATTTCATGTATTACGTTTTTTTTATTGTATGCAAAGATAAATCGAAACTATGGGTTAAAAAGTAACAAATTACCAGATACTTATTTTATTTTATCAATATTTTATTGAACATCCCACCATAAACGGTCTGTAAGTTTTGCTGTTTGCTGCGGCTGAGGATTTGAAATGATCTCAGCTTCAGGGTACAATACTCTTCTTGGAATATCAGACAAAGCATTAGGGGCCTTTGTTAGTGCAGGGAAGCCGGTGCGTCTGAAATCAACATAATTTTCTAATGAAAGGAAGTCAGCAACATTTTTCTCCTCAATGATAAATTGCTCAGCATTGGTACTGGTTAATTTACGGCTTGCAATGTAATTAGCAGCGTCTGTTGTGCCTACACCCAATTTGGTCATGTGCGATTGTATAGCGCTTTCATAAATTGGTTCAGCAGCAGTATATCCCGAAATAATTAAGGTTGCTTCTGCTTTCAGAAATAAAACCTCCGAATAATTTACCAGATAATCATATGCACCGGTTGCTCCATAAAAATCACCGGGGCGCGAGTAATCTTCCAATTGTCCAATCTGCTCTAAACCTTCGCCCAAACCTGTATAAAGGCCTGTTGCAGTTGCAGGAGCTACCATTATGGTTAAACGCGGATCGTTACGGGTTTCCAAAGCATTTACAAAAGTACTGCCCAAAACTACAGTGCTTGCCGATATGAAATTTTGCTGCCATGGGTTTTCACCGCCTGCTGCACCAGAGTAGATCATTTTAAAATCATCATCGTTTGATGCCATTGCATTTTGAAGGGCAGTTAATGCCAATTGAGCCTGTTCAGTAGCTGTTGTACCCGGTGCTTTTGTTAAGTGCATATAATAACGGGCTTTTAAGGTATAAGCCAACCTTGTCCACTTGCTCATGTCGCCACCATAAAACAAATCATCACCACCAGGTGTGGTTGCATAATTTTTGGCTATATCAGCTATACCAGCATCAAGTAATGATTGGATATCGGCATAAATAGCTTTTTGTGAATCATAAGTTGGTGTAAAGTTACCCGCCCCGTTAAATGCTTTAGAGTATGGAATATCGCCCCACAAATCGGTGCCATTACCTAAACAATAGGCAGTTAATATTTTTGATATACCTGAGTAATTGGTATTACCATCGGCTGTAGCTTTAGTGGTTAAAGTAACCAGGTTATTTAAGCAGGTGGTATATAAATTACTCCAATCACCATCCATATCGGTATTATACATAAGGTAAGTGCCGGCATTGGGTGCAACCTGATTAAGGGCGGCCACCTGCATATACTCCTGAACAATAACAGCAGCACCACTGCCAGCATAAAGGTTGGAAGATATAGCCAGTTCAACCGGAGAAAGAATTAGCCCTTCGCTTACGCTGATCGGTTGATTGGGATTTTGATTTACATCAATAAATTTTTTACAGCCCGTAAAACTTACAAGCAAGGCTGATATAGTTATGATAGAATATATTTTTTTCATGATCTGATTATATTTAATAGGATTAACAGATGATTACAACGTTGCTTTCACACTAAAATCAATTGATCTGGATGTTGGAGTGGAGAACGAGTAGATGCCCTGATCGCCGTTTGATGCACCAAATGAGCTAACTTCCGGATCACCGCCGGTAAAGTGCGGAGCATATATCCAAAGGTTACGGCCGGTTACACTAACATTAATAGATTTAAATGGACTACCGGTTAACCAGGTTGGCTTAAGGGTGTATCCAATACTTGCATTACGTAGTTTTATGTAAGTACCATCCTGTATTACAGATTCTTCTATACCATTTAAGCGCTGATAATATGCCTGTCCGGTAACTACAACAGTATTTGGCAAACCTGTTGACTCTGATATACCAGAAACAACTCTTGGTGCACGGTTTTCGGTAACTTTAGGAGTACCATAAAAATAACCATAGCCATCAACATTGTTTTGGATATCTCCACCTTTTTTAACATCGAAAAACACGCTAAAGTTAAATTGTTTATACCTTAAAGTACTGCTAAAACCACCGGTCCAATCAGGATTGATATTACCGATAACACCCGGCGTTGCATCAGCATAAGGTAAACCGCTATCGTCAATCAGCAACTGACCTTTAGCGTTACGGGCATAACGCGTACCATAAAGCACCCCATATGGCTGACCAACTATAATTGATGAAAAGCCATTACCAATTTGTTGTAAATCGCCATCAATAGTTAATACTTTGCTACGAATCTGAGAATAATTTATGGTTACATCCCATTTAAGATCTTTGGTTTTAACGGGAACAACGGTAAGTAATAACTCAAAACCTTTGTTACGCATAACGCCGGTATTTACAGTTGTACCTGTATAACCGGTAGATGGTGCAATAGCTACACCCGGGATAATACCATCTTTTAAGTTTTTGATGTAGTATGAAGCTTCCATGGTAATGCGGTTGTTAAAGAAGCCCGTTTCTATACCAGTTTCAAACTCGTTGATACGCTCATTTTGCAGGTAAGGATTATTTAAAGTTTGGCTTAGTAAAAATCCGGCTTGTCCTTCGTATGGAAACGTAATGTTACGGATGGTTTGGCTATAGTAAGGTGTAGTAAGCGAATAAGGGCTTATATTATCATTACCAACACTGGCGTATGACACTCTTATTTTAGCCAGATTCATTACATCCTGTAATTCCTTTGAGAAAAATTCTGAAGCTATAAAGCTCGTTGCAGCTGATCCATAAGGATAATAGCTATGATCTGTTGCCAGTTTTGAGCTGCCATCATAACGACCGGTAAGCGCCAAAATCAGAAAACGTTTATAATCGACATTGGCCTGAGCATAAACGCCGATTTTATGTTGTAAATAGTGTGATTCAGAAAAGTTGATAGTGGAAGCCGAGCTGATATTAGTAAGATCAGGAACGGTAAGGCCTACACCATTTGCATATAAATCCTGCGAATACTGAGAGTAAACGTTGTTACCAATTAATCCGTCAATATTAAAATCGCCAAATTGATGATTAGCACTTGCAACCAAATCATTATTAAACTGCCTGAAATTTAAACTATTCAGCACAATTCTTCCTGTCGGATTCGATACTGATTGTGCCGATTCATGGTAATTATCCGTTTCGTTATAAACGTCGGCTCCAAACCTTTCTGTAACGGTTAACCATTTTAACGGTTTATAATCAGTAGTAAAGGTTGGTAAGAACCGGTTAACAGATGATGTATTTGAAATATTGTTCAACACCCAATATGGGTTATTTCTGGAATAACGGTATAAACGTTGTGTGCCGTCTGCATTTTCATAAGGCAACAGGTTGTAAGAAATAGGTGCGGTATAAATAGTCCATACCGGGCTTTCCAGCGCATAACCTTCAGGTAAACGGTGGTTTTGGGAATTGGTATAATTTAACTGGAATGTAGTATTTATTTTATCGTTAATCTTTGCGCCATATTTTGCAAATAGAGCGTTGCGGAGAAACTCAGTAGTAGGCACCGTTCCGGTTTGATCGAAATTAGAATATGACAAATAATAGTTTGATGCTGTACCACCACCTGCTACACTTACTACATTATTATAGGTGTGTCCAGTTTTAAAGAAAAGAGCAGCCTGGTTATATTTTTTCGCAGGTTGGCCATTAATGGTAAGCGTATCCATCAGTGGGCCCCAAGAAGTACTTGTTTTTTCGGTAGTTCCATCATAATATACACCATTTGTTCCCTGGGCATATTTATCCTGGATCTGCGGAAGCAGCGCATTTTCAAACGAAAAATCGGAAGAGAAATTAATGGTTGGCTTTGCGTTTACTTTACCAGTTTTTGTGGTAATAATAATTACCCCGGCTGCGCCCGCAGAACCGTAAAGGGCCGTTGCTGCTGCACCTTTTAAAACGTTAATGCTTTCAATAATTGATGGATCAATATCAGCAATACGACTTGTTCCCGGGCCCGAATTAAGGTTACCTGTTTCATCGTTATTAACCGGAACACCATCAACAACCATTAACGCCTGGTTATTGCCATAAAATGATGATGCGCCACGCACCACAATACTCGATGAGCTTCCCGGCGTACCAGATGAGCTTACAATCTGCACACCTGACACTTTTCCGTCAATGTCATTAATTAAACTTGGGTCCTTTCCCTGTACCAGGTCTTCTCCCCCAATTTGCTGAGTACTGTAGGTTAAGTTCTTTTTTTCGCGTTTTACGCCCAATGCAGTAACCACTACTTCGTTTAGCGATTGTGCGTCTTCAGCAATACTAATGGTAACAGTTGCTTCGTTAGTAACCGGCACCTCCTTGGTTATAAAACCAATAAAAGAAACCACTAATTTGGCAGGGTTTTCATGACTGATAACAAATGATCCGTTCACATCAGTTACGGTAACTTTGTTAGTGTTTTTAATTTTAACGGTAACTCCCGGCATGGGAAGGCCCTTATTATCGGTAACCTTTCCTTTTAGGCTAATGCTTTGTGCATAAGCACCGCAACAGAGCAGGGTGATGCTCAAACAGGTCATGAAGAGCTTTTTAAGTAAACGTTTTGGGTTCATAGAAATACATTTAAGGTGTGAGTAAAAATTTTCAATAAATCAGTACTAAATCAGTACACCGTAAAGTTATTCGCACAAAACCCTTAATTTTTTACATAATTTGTCTCATACTTACAATATATTATCACAAATGTTACATTTTTAAAGCCATTTTTATAAATTCATTAAAATTCATAATTATTATGTAGATATTTTTTAATAAAAAGAGCGAATAGAGATAAATTTGATACTAAAAATCACTATATAATAACAGTTTTAAATACTACAAAGAGAAAAAACGGATAAAATATGTGCATTAATAGCAAAAAAGCATACACAAACAGCAATTAAAGTATCTTAATTTTATCCTTGTATTAATTTGATAAAATATGAAACACACCCTGATCAGAAAACCTGGTTTAATAAAAGCACTACTGGCTATTTTTCTGATTGCCGATGGATTAATGGTAAAAGCGCAATCATATGTGCCAGAACTAAATGATAGCCGAATGAAAGTTGGGCCATCGGTAGAAATAAAGGCTTATTCATTCGATTTGCGGGATGTGCAATTGCTCAATAGCCCTTTTAAGGAAGCAATGGAAAAAGATGCAGCTTACTTATTATCCATTGAGCCTGATAGGTTGTTATCTGGTTTCCGTTCACATTCCGGCTTAAAACCAAAAGGTGCACTGTACGAGGGTTGGGAGTCATCAGGACTGGCAGGACATACGCTAGGGCATTATCTTTCTGCCATATCCATGCAATATGCTTCAACCGGCGACCCTGAATTTTTGAAACGCATTAATTATATAGTTAAAGAATTAAGGGAATGCCAGCTTGCTCGTAAAACAGGTTATGTTGGCGCCATCCCCAAAGAAGATACGATTTGGGCGGAAGTTAAAAAGGGAGATATCCGCTCTCATGGATTTGACCTGAATGGCGGCTGGTCGCCATGGTATACTGTACACAAGGTTATGGCCGGGCTTTTAGATGCCTATTTATATGCAAATAATACCGAAGCGTTAACTGTATGCAAAGGTATGGGGGACTGGACAGTTGGAACTTTGAAAGACCTTAATGACGATCAGATCCAGAAAATGCTGCTTTGCGAATACGGTGGCATGGCCGAGGTAATGGCCAATCTATATGCCATCACCGGTAATAAAGATTACTTAACTACCTCTTACAAGTTTTACGATAAACGGATACTGGATCCGCTTGCCGAAAATAAAGATATATTGCCAGGCAAGCATTCCAATACTCAAATCCCTAAAATTATTGCCAGTGCACGCAGGTATGAACTTACCGGAGATAAAAAGGACGAAGCTATTTCGGCCAATTTCTGGCAAATTATCACTAAAGATCATACTTATGCTACCGGTGGAAACAGCAACTACGAATATTTAAGTGAGCCCGATAAATTAAACGATAAGCTTACCGAAAACACTACAGAAACCTGTAATACCTATAATATGCTAAAACTAACCCGACATTTGTTTGCGGTTAACCCTTCAGCTACCTTAATGGATTTTTATGAGCGCGCTTTGTACAATCACATCTTAGCCTCTCAAAACCATGAAAGCGGCATGATGTGTTATTTTGTACCACTGCGCATGGGTGGCAAAAAAGAATACAGCACACCCTTTACTACGTTTACCTGCTGCGTAGGCTCTGGTATGGAAAATCACGTAAAATATAACGAAAGCATTTATTTCCGCGGAGGCGACGGTAGCTTATATGTGAACCTGTTTATTCCTTCAGTACTTAAATGGAAAAGCAAAGGAGTAACAGTTACCCAACAAACCACCTTACCGGCAAATGATGAAGTTAATTTCACCATAGCTACCGAGAAACCTGTTACGTTCTCCCTGCGTATCCGTAAACCGCAATGGAGCAGCAATTGTACTTTAAAAGTTAACGGAGAAACTCAGCAGGCAGTTATAGATGCTCAAGGATATCTTGTTTTAAACCGCAAATGGAAAAACAATGACAAAATTGAATTTACAGCCCCCGAATCTATATACACCGAAGCAATCCCCGATAATGCAAACCGCAAGGCTTTATTTTACGGCCCGGTATTACTGGCCGGTGTATTGGGTAACAAAGAACCCGATCCGCTTAAAGGTGTACCGGTGTTTGTAACCAGCGAAACAAATCCTAATCAATGGCTTAAAATGGTTGACCAAAAAAGCCTGCGGTTTACAACAGTCAATATAGCTCAGCCTGAAGAAGTAGCCCTGATTCCTTTTAATCAGACAAAAGACGAATACTATTCTGTGTACTGGGATGTTTTTACTCCTGCAACCTGGGCCATACAACAAAAAGCCTATGATGAAGAAAAGAAAAAACAGCAAGAGTTGGAAGCTCATACTACCGACATGATCCGCTTGGGTGAAATGCAGCCAGAAAGGGATCATAACTTTAAAGGAGAGCATGAAATTACCGGCGAAGATCACCAGAAAAAATGGCGGGCTACTGATGTTGGTGGTTTTTTAAGTTATGAAATGAAAACCGATCCGGATAAAGTCAATACCCTGATCAATACTTACTGGGGTACTGATAACCGGGGAAGAATATTTGATATTTTAATTGATGGCGTTAAACTAAGTACCGAAGATTTGAATAAGTACAAAGAAAGTCGCTTTTATAATATATCCTATGTAATACCAATTGAACTAACCAAAGGAAAATCAAAAGTAACCGTTAAGCTGTTACCCAAAACTGATAACAGTGCCGGGCCTGTATTTGGAAGTCGCATGATAAAAGAATAAGATTATAGATTTTATCAATTCAATAATGGAGAATGCCGCCTTATAAGCAATTATGAGGCGGCATTTTTATTGGAATAACATTTAATGCGTAAACACCCTGAACGCTATATTTTCAGTAGCCGCCCGGCGTTTGTTGTCCCGCAGAAAAAATGGAACAAAAAGAAACGCATAGGGCGGTAGAAACAAATCCACACTGTAAATCAATAAGCTAAGGCCAACACCGGGGCAGATTGGGATAAATGGGACAAAAAATTATTTTTCTCAACGGTACACTTAATTAAAAAATGAGCCTAAACCCATAATTAATTTGTTTAAACTACGCACCTCTCCCGTCTATTATTACGCATTAAACATCGCGTAAAAACCTCGCTAAAATCCAGTGGTTTTACTACACCCTTTGGGAATAACAGCCTGTACATTTGGATATTAATTTCAACCAATTAACCTGAAAAACAAACCCTTATATTTTCAGTGAAAAAAAACCAGCAATAAAAACCTGATCATTTAAACTAAAATCAAAAAATTAATAACGGAGCAATAGCCGAAAATCCTTTTGGAATAGACTGCAGCGAAAACAAAAAAAGAGTAAGCTCCCGATTAGCCGAAAACGGGTTATAGAGTAGGCAAAACATTAAGCAAAAAAAATCATGCCTAACGCAATTTACCAGTATGTTTATTACGAACCACTAACAGTTGGTGGACCTGAAACACGACAAAACAGAAATCCTGCCACATCATCAAAATATATACCTATTCCCGGCATTACGGTACCGGCAACCAATGATCTGGCTACCGGCAGTTCTTTTACTCCCGATACACCACCCGCTTCTTATACCGACAGTGTTGGCAACACTTATAATTTCGGGTTCATGAATGTTTCCGGTTGTGCAGGTGCAGGCGAAACCTCAACCGATATTAATAACTTACCTGGCTCATCTCCATTTGCCCCGTTAATTGTAGGCACACAGGTAATTAATATTTTAGTTTTATACATTGCCCATGGTACAGGTTCCGGTGGGGGTCCGGGCATCTATCTAGATGCTATGGACGAAACAACCGGCACTTTTCTGGATAACTTTTTTGTTAATAGCATTACTCCTGACAATTCGTTAACCCCAAATGTTAATGTATACGGCTCGTTAGCTGTTGAACCACGTGCAGAAACCGTACAGGCAGCCACCAATCCAATTAATACGCCAGGAGTAGCAAACAGTACTGCCCTTTTTGATAAATGGGGGCAATTGGAAGGTCCGGCACAAACAATAGCCGGTACTAACTTAACTGTAAGCGCTTCAACACCTTCCAATATAACAGCCTTTGCATTTTATAAAGAACCTGCGTCTACTTATATTACCGGAAGCTACGAAAGTCCTGATATTATCCTTTTCACTCCATTCAGCAGCACCTCGCTGGGCACTACCGTTCCCATTGTAGGTGGCAGTACAACGGTAATAGCTGGGGTTCAGTATGGCTTTGCTGCGGTAATACACAATGATTCAGCATTTGAAGTAAGTACAAAGGTTACTTTCTGGGCCATTCCGGAGGGCCTGGCTACGATAGGTATCCTGCTGGATACACAAACAGTTCTTATACCTGCAAGCAGTTCTCAAATAGTGATATCTTCCGTACCATTTGTAAATACCGGCGGTGTCGACAGCCACACTTGTGCTGCGGTTAGCCTGTATACCGCTGATTCGCCTTGCGGCTTCAACCCTACAAGCTCAGCTGATGCGGTGAATATTCCATCGCCTAATGCAAACGTTAGCCATAGTTGTTCTGCATGGAGAAATACAAACAGTATTTTTGTAATTCCAGGCGAACCATGGCATTTAATATTAGGCTTGGGAGAAATTCCGCTTGAATATGAAAATTTATCAATTGGCATTCAATTTACTACACAGCACGTTGCTGCTAACTGGGCACAAAATGATAAAGTTTTGGAAGAAGTAAGGATACACAAACGTATTTACAGCAAAGCCCCCCCCTACCTTATCCCGGTATTAAGGAAAACGTTACCTGTGGTTAATATTAAACCGGAGCTTAAACTTACTTCAAAGGGCGAAATATCCAAACAACCGGAGGCAAATGATTATGTGCTGCACTTTGCGGATAAAAAACAAACAAATTTTACCGTTTCGGCTGTAGTACCGGCCAATGCAAAAGTCGGCGATATATACCTTTTCGAGATAACGGCCACTTATCCGAAAGCAGGACGATTGCCTGCAAAAAAGGTTCAGTTTTTGCAATCATTAGTGGTAAAGGCAAAAAAATAAGCCTTTATCCCATTTAAACCTTACACAAAAGGGTTTCATGCCAACAAGGTTTGAAACCCTTTTATTTTATGAAGCATCGTCTCTATAAGGTGTCGGATATTGAATATTTTATTAAGTTTTTATTATTTATCACATGGTTTTGCCCAATAAATAAAAATAGGTATGTTAGAGAAATGAACGATTGGTTAGTACTCATAGTAATATACACTGCTCTTTTTATTTCAAGCCCATTAATTGCAGTACTTCACGAGTTAGGGCACGCTTTTGCTTATTTGATATTAACCAAACCCAATAAAATAGATATCTATATAGGCTCATACGGCAACAAGAAAAATAATATAGCATTCAAATTAGGTAAACTACATTTCTACATAAAGAAGTCTTTCCCTTTTATTAAGGGCATAGGTCTTTGCCACAGTTCAAAACAAGAACCATCTTATATAAATGAAATAATAATTCTGTTGGCGGGCCCATTATTTACTGTTGTTGCGGCTTGTATACCTTTCATTATTATACTTAATACAGGGGCTAATTTATTAGTACTCACCAGTTGCTATATTTTCCTGGGATTCTCTGTTTTGAGTTTAATAAACAACCTGATTCCAAAAGATATAAACAAAAAGTACAAAGTGTATCTGGCTAATGATGGCAAACAAATACTTTTTGCGTTAAATCTCAGGCAAGCCTTTCCTATTTATTTGGAAGCTGCAGAACATTATAAAAACAAAAAATTTGAGAAAGCGGCCATTAGCTTAAAATTAGTGCTTGAAAAAGCACATAAAACATCCGATGATATTTTAAGACTGATAATTTTTACTTCTATCGAGACTAAGCAGTACGATGATGCACATTTTTATTTAACAGAATTAGAAAACAAGTTTAAATTATCAACAAACGACCTGTTGATGAAAGCCACTTTATTGTCTTTAACCCAAAGAAATAATGAGGCGATAACAACCTACAATGAAGTATTAAAGAAGGACAAGAATAACATTCTTGCACTCAATAATATTGGAGCTGCATTACTGGAAAAAGAAGAATATTTTGTAGCCAGGCATGCCTTTGAAAAAGCAATAAAACTCGATCCTGATTTTTATGCACCCATCGGAAATCTTGGTCACCTGGAAATTTTGGAGGGCAATTTGGAAACCGGTAAAAAGTTAGTTAATCAATGTTTGTCTGTTAATGAAAATGCATCCGATGCATACAAAGTATTAGGCATTTATTATTTAAAGATAAAAGACATTAATCAGGCTACTATCAATTTTAATAAAGCCAAAGAATTAGACAATGACATTGATTTGAGTAAGTATGAAGATGAACTAAAAGCGCTTAATGAAGAAGTAGTATAAAATAATGCAGGTTTATTCCCCCCTGTAACTAATCCGCCAAATAAAATTCCATAACACATAAACATCGCCTAACTATACTTAATTGATATACATTAAACACACCTATTACCAAATAAAATTCTGTTTAATGTAACATTTTTAAAAAAAATAAAATTTTCTATTGACAATTCTCTTTTTAACCTTACATTTACAACGTAAACAAAAACAAATGAAATTTAACAACGCATATTTTTACGGTTACTACTTTTACTTTACCAGTAAGAGCCGGGACTAATATGCTTGAACAACATATAAAGAAACTGAAAAGTCCCGGCCAAAAACCGGGACTTTTTGCTTTATCAGGACTTTTATGAAACACGAACAACCCAGAGTTGCCATACAAGGAATCCGCGCCTCTTTTCACGAAGAAGCAGCATTCAAATATTTTGGAGAAAACATCCAGACTATTGAGTGCAACTCTTTTAAACAAACGTTTGAGGCACTGCAAAACAAAAATGCCGATTACGTGGTAATGGCGATTGAAAACAGCATTGCCGGCAGTATTTTACCCAATTACTCGCTACTGTTAAGTTATGCTTTCCCGGTAATTGGCGAAATTTACCTGCCTATACAGTTGCATTTAATGGCTCTGCCGGGCGTAAAATTTGAGGATATTAAATATGTAACCTCCCACCCTATTGCCATTCGCCAGTGTGTTGATTTTTTTGATGAATATCCGCACCTGCAAATTGTTGAAAGCAGTGATACCGCGGCCTGCGCCAAACGCATCCGCGATGAGCAGCTTACTGATACCGTGGCTATCGCCAATACACTAGCAGCAAGGCTTTACGGACTCGACGTTTTGGAACGCCGCATAGAATCAAACAAAAAGAACTTTACCCGTTTCCTGATCCTTACCCATCACGAAAATGTGGTAAAAAGGCAGCCCAATAAAGCATCGCTTTGTTTTCAGGTAAGCAACAAAGTGGGTTCATTGGCCAAAGTGCTTAATATTTTTGCTGAAGAAGGCATTAACATGAGCAAAATACAATCCATGCCTATTTTAGGAAAGCGCAATGAGTATAACTTTTATGTAGATATTGAGTGGGAAGACCCCAAACAATATGACAGCTCCATCAGGCAGATCCTGAAATATACGCACAACTTTAACATTTTGGGCGAATACGAAAGGCACGATGAAGAAAGTGCGGTTCCAAAATCAGTAAAAGCAGAACGCAGCCCACGTACTTATATCAATATTAAAAAATTAGGAACGTAGGGATTTAAATCGGGGAAGCTCCGGAAGCCGGATATCCGAAAACAAAGGAACACATTAAAGAGAAAAAACAATATAAAATTAAACATAACACAATCCGGACTTGCGGACTTTTCCGAATTTCGGACTATAAAAAACCAAAACAATGAAACTTGATTTAAACATACAACCGCTAAGCTCATGGATGAAAGTTACCAGCGAACCCCTGGTAATAGCGGGACCTTGCAGTGCCGAAACTGAAGAACAATTAGTGGCCACAGCTCATTTATTAGCAAAAACCGGTAAAGTATCAGCATTACGTGCCGGTATCTGGAAACCACGTACCCGTCCGGGAGAGTTTGAAGGTATTGGCAGCATCGGTTTGGAATGGTTAAAACGCGCAAAAGACGAAACCGGATTACCTACAGCTGTTGAAGTGGCAACCGCCAAACACGTTGAAGAAGCTTTAAATGCAGGTGTTGATATTTTATGGGTAGGTGCCCGCTCAACTGCAAACCCTTTTACCGTACAGGAAATTGCTGACGCCCTTAAAGGTGTTGACGTTCCGGTAATGGTTAAAAACCCGGTAAACCCTGATCTTTCTTTATGGATCGGTGCTTTAGAGCGTATCAATAACGCAGGTATCACCAAACTGGCAGCTATACACCGCGGCTTTTCATCACACGAAAAAAGCGCTTTCCGTAACGAGCCAATGTGGGATCTGGCCATCAGCTTAAAAACACATGCACCTCATTTACCATTAATCAACGATCCGAGCCACATTACCGGTAATCGCGATTTAATCGGTTACATTTCACAAAAAGCGCTTGATCTGGATATGCAGGGCCTGATGATCGAATCACACATCGATCCAAGTGTTGCCTGGACTGACGCTAAACAACAGGTTACACCTAATGCATTGGTTGATATTATTAATCACCTGGCATTACGTAAACCAGAGGTAAAAGGTACCGAGCTGAAAGATAAACTGGCTGAATTACGTAACCAGATTGACAAAATTGATGACCTGGTGATTCAGAAAATGGCTGAGCGCATGAAAATTGTTGAGCAGATTGGCAATTACAAAAAAGACAATAACATCACCATTTTACAGGTTAACCGTTGGGACGAAATTTTGCAGAAAGGCGTTAACTACGGTAAAGCATTAAAATTAAGCCCTGAGTTTACAGAGAAACTGTTGGAATTGATCCACAGCGAATCTATCCGTAAACAAACTGAGATCATGAACAAAGATCAGGCTGGCCAGGCTGCAGAGAAATTAACACACGCATAAATTTTATAGGGGCGCAATAGCTTGCGCTTCTGACAAATACTACAGAGACGCAATATTTTGCGTCTCTGTATAGAAATACACAAATGAAACACCACAACATCATCCTTACCAAAACAGGCAAATCATTAAAAGGCACAGTACACCTCACCGGTTCAAAAAGTGAGTGTAACCGCGCCCTTATTATTGAAGCACTGAGTCATGGTAAGGTAAAGGTTGAAAACATTTCGGATGCTGCCGATACGGTGACGTTGGCTTCTATTTTGAGATCAGAGGCTAGAGGTCAGAGATTAGCAGGAGCGGCGGCGTATGATACTAATTCCGAAATCGAAATTCCGAAATCCGAAATCAATATCGGTCCCGCCGGAACAGCAATGCGCTTTTTAACTGCTTATTTTACTTTGCAGGATGAAGAAGTAATACTAACAGGCAGCGAACGCATGAAACAACGCCCCATTGGTGTTTTGGTTGATGCCTTGCGCCAACTGGGTGCGCAGATTGAATACGTGGAGAATGATGGATTTCCTCCGATAAAACTGAAAGGCAGCCTGGTGCAGCTTTCTAATAAGGTCAGTATAAAAGGAAGTATAAGCAGTCAGTATATTACTGCGCTGTTGCTTATTGCTGCACGGCTGCCTTTCGGGTTGGAACTGCATATTGAAGGCGATTTAACCTCACGTCCGTATGTTGAGATGACTTTGGCCATGCTGCAATCGGCAGGTATTCAGCATACCTGGAATGGTAATGTGATCAGCATTACCCAACAAGACTTCAAAGAAACATCACTACATGTAGAACCGGATTGGAGCGCCGCTTCTTACTGGTACGCTATTGCTGCTTTATCTGATGAAGCCGAACTATTTTTACCCGGATTAACGCAATACAGCTTACAGGGCGATAGTGTTATTACTGAGATAATGGCCAATTTTGGCATTACATCACAATTTAAAGATGGCGGCGTATACCTGTTAAAGGAACCAAAGCCATTGGGCCGTAAAATATTTGATTTAAAAGAATGCCCTGATTTGGCCCAAACCGTTATTGTGGTTTGTGCAGCATTGGGCCATGAGGCTACGTTTACCGGGCTGGAAACCTTAAAAATTAAAGAAACCGACCGTATAAAGGCACTACAAAACGAACTGGCTAAAATGGGTGTTAAGCTGACTGAAAAAGGCCTGGTGTACAAACTGGATTGCAGCGAAAAGTTCATTCCGGAAAAGATGTTTATCCACACTTATGAGGATCACCGCATGGCAATGGCCTTTGCACCACTGGCTCTGGTAATACCTGAGCTGGAAATTGAGGACGAAAAAGTAGTAGAAAAATCATACCCCGCATTCTGGACCGATCTGGAAAAGGCAGGATTTGAGGCGAAGGTGCAATAATTTCGAATTGCGGAATTTCGATTTCGGAATTAAAAGAGTAAGAATTAAAATAATCCGCACATTTGCACACCAGCAAATCTGCACATCTAAAAATCATGGCAGGCAACTCATTCGGACAAATATTCAGGATAACCACTTTTGGAGAATCACATGGCGAAGCCATTGGCGTAATTATCGACGGCTGTCCGGCGCAATTGGAAGTTGATCTGGACTATATTCAGGGTGAACTGGATAAACGTAAACCCGGTCAATCCAAAATCACTACCCAGCGCAAAGAAAGTGATACGGTGAAAATTCTATCTGGTGTGTTCGAGGGCAAAACAACCGGAACGCCTATCGCCATGATCATTCCTAATGAAGATCAGCGCTCAAAAGATTACAGCCATAATGTGGATGTATTCCGCCCGTCGCATGCCGATTATACTTACCAAACCAAATATGGTATCCGCGATCACCGTGGAGGTGGCCGTTCATCGGCCCGCGAAACTGCCGCGCGGGTAGCAGCAGGTGCCTTGGCGAAACTATTGCTAAAAACGCAAGGGATTGAAATTGTTGCCCATGTAAGCAGTGTAGGTAAAATAAATTCGCCCAATGTTGACTTCAGCAACCCTGCACAATTTATTGAAGAACGCGAAAAGAACATTGTCCGCTGTGCCGACCCGGCAACAGCCGAAGAAATGATCGAATACATTGATGGCATCCGTAAAGAAGGTGATACTGTTGGCGGTAAAATAAGCTGCTATATCAAAAATTGCCCGGTTGGTCTTGGCGAACCGGTATTTGATAAACTGCATGCCGATTTAGGCAAGGCCATGCTAAGTATTAATGCAGTACACGGCTTTGAATACGGATCGGGCTTTGCGGGCAGTGAAATGCGCGGCTCGGAGCATAACGACATATTTGTAAAAAACCATTTGGGTCACATTGAAACCCGCTCCAATTTTTCGGGCGGTGTGCAGGGTGGTATCAGTAATGGTATGCCTATTGAGTTTAAGGTAGCCTTTAAACCGGTAGCCACCATTATGCACAACCAGCAAACTATAGATAGTGAGGGTAACGCTGCTGAAATATCAGGCAAGGGCCGCCATGATCCTTGTGTGGTACCCCGTGCAGTACCAATTGTGGAAGCAATGGCTGCGCTCGTATTAGCTGATCATTGGCTGAGAAACAGAAATTCTATTTTGAGCTAAAAAGAAAAATAAATCCGAAGTCTTTAACATTCTTCGGATTTATTCTACGGTTACCTTTCCCGGAATGCTTTATATAAGCTAAGCATCTTTTTGGGCATCAACTTAGCCACTTTGCCTTTTATGGTGCTTAAAGTTGAACCCGTTACTTCTTCTCCAAAATATTTATTGGGTACCAGTTCGCCTGTTGATATATCAATTATTTTACGCAGAAATATCTTTTTCAACAACATGTCGGTAAACAAAGGCGTGTAGTAGGTACAATCTTCAAAATAATAGTGCGATACCTGGCTGTGCCGGGTTGAGTTTTCCCTGGTGATGGTATCGCCGCCATGTAATAAATTAGCCGACCAAATAAGTGCCTGACCTTTTTTTATCAGTAATTTCTTTTTTTCGAGACCAAGGCTATCAACTACATCCTGTATAAATTTCTCGTAATAGTCCGTATAATCCATGTAACCATTTTTCATCTTCAAACTATCAGAAGCCTTTACGCCCATGTCAGACATTTCGTAAAAAGGAAGCTTATGGCTGCCAGGGTAATAGTGTAAAGGCCCGTTTTCATCAGTAACATCTTCCAACGCCACCCATACTCCGCACATAAAACGCTCCGGTATAGAGCTAAAATGAATCATGTCAGAATGTGTGCATTGCTGAGTTCCCCGGTCAAAATTGAGTGTTTGAAACGGGATTGGGCGTCGCCTGTAAAGCAACTTTAATTTATCGAGCACCGTTGGGGCTAGTACTATCTTCTTTACATTTTCATTAAATAACCAGGCATCTTGAATACGATGTGGTGAAAAGTGTATTTTCTTATTTTTTGCTGCGTATTTTTCATGAGCTGCTGCCAATTCAGACTTTATAGCCTCAATCGATTCGTCATCGATTTTTGGATCAAAAATAACATAGCCATTATCAGCATAAAACTTAACAAACGTTTTGTCTTCAGGTGATAGGTTTGCTGCTGCAAGCTCCCGTTCAAAAAAAGGAGATTCGGTCCAGGGCAAATTGCAGGTTGGTATACTCATGATTATTAGTATTTTATGATTCAAATATAATATTATTTTTCAGACGTCATAAACCACCCATCAGTTGTAGCTATATGACTAGTGTTGTAAAAAAACGATGAGTGCGCCTTCTAAAGCGTACTTTAATAGGCCTGGAATAAATGATTTTAGCTAATTTTACCCCTAATGCTCACCTCCTTTTTCCAATTATACAAAAACGCATATACCGGACTTTCCCGTAACAGCTGGTACCTCAGCATCGTAATGCTCATCAATCGCAGCGGAACTATGGTGGTTCCCTACATGAGTATTTATTGTATACAACAGCTACATTTCACGGTAATACAGGCAGGTATTATAATGGCGTTTTTTGGAGCAGGGGCTATAAGCGGCTCGTTTATAGGCGGTAAGCTTACTGACAAAATAGGCTTTTATGATCTGCAGGTTGGTGCACTGTTAAGCGGTGGTATGTTTTTTATTATAGTAGGTTATTTGCATAGCTTTTATATACTTTGTGGAGGTGTATTTGTATTAAGCTTTTGCAACGAATCCGTGCGACCGGCCAATTCAACGGCAATAGCACATTACAGCACTCCCGAAAACAAAACCCGGTCATACTCCCTTAACCGTTTGGCTGTTAATTTAGGCTGGGCATTTGGTGCCGGTTTGGGTGGCTTTATAGCAGCTATTAATTATCATTTACTATTTTGGGTTGATGGCACCACTAATATATTCGCCGCATTAATGTTGCTCAGGCTAATGCCGAGAGCCAATATTTTAACCGGCATTAAAAAAGTAAACAAAGCCATTAAAAGTGCATCAGCCTACCGTGATGGCACTTATTTGTTATTCATCCTTTTCACCACACTGTTTTCCATATGCTTTTTTCAGTTTTTTATTATGGAGCCCGTGTTTTATAAAATAGAATGGCATTTTAACGAACGCCTCATAGGCTCTTTAATGGCGTTAAACGGCTTGATGATAGTAGCAGTAGAAATGGTGCTCATCCATAACCTGGAAGGCAAAAGAAACGGCATTATTTACATCTATCTGGGTGTAGCCCTTGCTGCCGTTGATTTTGTAATGCTCAATTGGCTGCCACCCGGCCTAATTGCCGGCATAGCTATTGTTATTGTAATTACCATTGCCGAAATGCTTTCCATGCCCTTTATGAACGCATTTTGGATAAGCCGCACGTCCGAAAATAACAGGGGGCAATATGCCGCTTTGTACAGTATGTCGTGGTCGGCTGCTCAAATACTGGCGCCGCTTATTGGCGGCTTTGTTATAAACTATGGTGGTTTTCGGATGCTATGGTGGGGGCTGGCTTGTTTATGTACTGCATCAGCAACAGGATTTTATTTTTTATATCGATATACCAGCCAAAAAGAACTAAGTTAAATCCCTATCTCTGAACCAGACTTCATCGGGTGCCACATTGCAATTTTCCATTAGGTTTACCAGCTCAATGGCATCAGCAGAAGTAATTACCAACTCACGATTGGCGGGTTTTAGAAATTTCTGCTCCACCATCAGGTCCATCTGCTGCAACAATAAATCATAAAACCCATTTACATTTAAAACCCCTACCGGGTGATTATGCAGGCCTAGCTGCAGCCAGGTTAACACTTCAAAAAACTCTTCCAAAGTACCGAAACCGCCAGGCAACATAATAATACCATCGCTCAAATCATTCATTAGTTGCTTGCGCTGGTGCATATTTTCCACTATTCGTAATTCTGTTAAACCGGTGTGGCCAACCTCCTTATCCATCAAAAACTGCGGAATAACACCTATTGCCTTTCCGCCCCTGCTTAAAATGGCATCTGCTATTAAGCCCATCACCCCTACTTTGCCGCCGCCATAAACCAACATAATATCACGATTAACCATTATTTCGGCTAATTCTTCAATGGCACTTTTCAATACAGGGTCGCCGTTAAAATTGGCGCCGCAGAACACACAAATAGCTTTCATTTCAGGAAGGGTTTAACTGGTTTTAACGGCCGAAAATTAAACAGAATTTATAAAGTTTAGGCTATCATTTTATTAACAATATAATTAAAGAGCATTTCATTCGTCTTTAGCATGTCAGTTTTAAAAGGCAATATGTAATCAGGATAATTTATTGTTACTTTTGTTAAGGATGAAAAGAATTGCAGTTATTGGTCTTACAGCATTTTACCTGTTACTTACTACGGGTATGTTTGTTTGTACCATGCATTGTTCTGCCGAAGGCCTAATGGCTAAAGCAAGCATGCAAATGAGTGGCAATAAAACCGACCATTGCAAAAGCGATAAACCTTGCGACTGCTGCAAAAAACATGGCAGCTTTGTCATCAAGGAAAACATAAAGCCTGATTTTACCATTCAGTTCGGGCAGCATCCGGCTTCAATTGCTCCAACACAGCACTTAATTAATTACCAGGCAGTTGCCATAATTGCTAACGTAGATACCCAAATAAGCGGTAAAGCACCGCCATGGAAATCTGGCCGCTCCATATCTATTCTGTTTCGCTCCCTTCTGATCTGATCTCTCCTTAAGTAACCGATCAATAGCTGAATTATGGATTATTTTTAATCCTTCTAATAAATTCAGCTCAAATAATCAAAAAATAATTACTTAATGGCTATAGGCCAAAATGTATTTCAGTAATGAAAACTACAGTATTAATACTTTGGGGCTTGCTTATTGCGGGGGCTGCTTTTCCACAACACATGCCTATGAACATGGAAAAAAGCCAGAAGGAACAGCATTTGCCTTTTTATACCAAAATTGGCAACCGGGAAATTTATCATTTATACATTGGCGATACTATTGTAAACTATACCGGCAAAAAAAGACCGGCAATGGCCATCAACGGTTCTATTCCGGCGCCAGCATTGGAGTTTACAGAAGGCGATACCGCCGAAATCTATATTCATAACGAAATGATGATGGAAACTTCCATCCACTGGCACGGGGTTATCCTGCCCAACCGTTATGATGGGGTCTCATATCTAACCACAGCGCCCATAAAGCCGGGCGAAACACATTTTTACAAGTTTCCGCTGGTGCAACATGGTACTTTATGGTACCATTCACACACCATGACTCAGCAGCAAAGTGGTATATACGGGGCCTTTATTATTCACCCCAAACAGCAAATCGCCCAAAAAGAATATACCCTGCTACTCAGTGACTGGACAGATGAAAATCCCGAACAGGTAGAACGTTCGCTACATAACCAAACAGATTGGTATGCCATAAAAAAAGGCAGCACGCAAAACTATGCCGAAGCCATAAGTAAAGGTTATTTGGGCACCAAGTTGACCAATGAATGGAAGCGCATGATAGCTATGGATGTGAGTGATGTTTATTACGATCGTTTTTTGAGTAATGGTAGTCCGCAGCAACAGGCATCACAGTTTAAAGCCGGCGATAAAGTAACGTTGCATGTTATCAATGGCAGTTCATCAGCCTATTTCTGGCTCAATTATGCAGGCGGTAAAATCACCGTAGTGGCTAGTGATGGTCAGGCAGTAGAACCTGTAAAAGTTGACCGTATGATTATAGCAGTTGCCGAAACCTATGATGTTGAAGTTACCGTTCCAAAGGATGGCAGTTTTGAATTTTTAGCTACCGCTGAGGATCGTTCAGGTTCCACCTCCCTCTGGTTGGGCGATGGCGCAAAAGTAAAAGCTAAACCCTTGCCTAAACTCCAATATTTTGAGGGGATGAAGATGATGAACGGTATGATGACGATGAGCGGTAACAGGCAAAAGATGGATGGCATGCAGATGAGTAACCAAAAAATGGACATGAACCGTGTGATGTATCCCGAAATAACAGAAGATACCGCGTCCTCAATGAAAAAGACAATGGACACAGTCGGAAAAAAAATGGATAGCATGGCGGCCACGTACATGAGTGGAATGGACATGGGAGCAACGGATATGACTACTTCCGGTGATCTGGTTACCCTTAATTATGGAATGTTGAAAGCGCCCCATCCTACCACCTTGCCTCCTGGGCCGGTTAAAGTGTTCACGTTTAATTTAACTGGTAACATGAACCGCTATGTATGGACCATCAACAACAAAACGGTTTCAGAATCGGACAAGATTTTGATTAAAAAGGGCGAAAACGTAAGGATCATCCTCTACAACAACACCATGATGCGGCATCCTATGCACCTGCATGGCCATTATTTTAGGGTATTGAATGGGCAAGGTGAATATGCTCCCTTAAAAAATACACTGGATATTATGCCGATGGAAACCGACACCATTGAGTTTGCAGCAACAGCCAGTGGCGATTGGTTTTTCCATTGCCATATCCTTTATCATATGATGAGTGGCATGGGTAGGATTTTCAGTTATGAAAATTCACCGAAAAATCCAGAGATTCCAGATTCTACCAAAGCGATTAAAAAAGTTTATGCTGATGACCAGCGCTTTTTTCCGACGGCAAAAATCGGCCTGGAAAGTAATGGCAGCGATGGTAATATCAGCTTAGTGAATACCCGCTGGAAGATACAAACCCTATGGAAACTGGGCACAACTGACGAAAAAGGATACGAAAGCGAAACCATAGTTGGCCGCTACCTGGGGCAAATGCAATGGCTTTACGCTTATGCCGGGTTTGATTATCAATACCGAAAAGTAAACGGACCAGAAAAGAATCTTTTTGGACAAATCAGCAATCAAAACAACCGGCATACAGTTGTTGCTGGCCTGGCTTATGCCCTGCCACTGCTATTTGTTGCAGATGCCCGCATTGATGGTAATGGCAAGCTTCGTTTACAACTGGGCCGAGACGATATCCCTGTAACCAGCCGGTTAAGGTTTAGTCTGATGGGAAACACCGATAAAGAATACAATGCCGGCTTAAGGTATATTATAACCAAATACTTTTCCATATCCGGTCATTACGACAGTGATATGGGTCTGGGCGCCGGTTTAACTATTCTATACTAACCTGTAAATCACAGGCAGATGAAGAATAAACATCCATTTGTATCTACCATTAATAAAAAATGTAATAATTTTATAAATAATTAAAAATCTAAAATCATGAAAACGCTTAAATTGATCTCCTTAATGCTGGTATTAGCATTTTCCATCTCATTGGTAAAAGCAGCACCTCCGGCAAATAATATCGATAAAATAACCAGCGCCTATTTGGGCATTAAAAATGCATTAGCTGCCGGCAATGGCACATTGGCACAGGCAAAAGGTAAAGAACTCTTGGACGCACTATCAACAGATCCGGGCAAGGGCCTAAATGCCGATCAGCAAAAACTACTAAACAGCTATCTAGATAAATTAAAATTCGACAGCCGCCACATCAGTGAAGTTGCTAAGGTTGATCATCAGCGTGAGCATTTTGAAAGCCTTTCAAAAAACCTGTACGAAGTTTTAAAAGGACTTAAGGTGAACACCTCACCCCTTTATGAACAATATTGCCCAATGAAAAAAGCATATTGGTTAAGTGAATCACCAACCATTAAAAACCCATACTATAATGACAAAGAAATGGCAACCTGCGGAAAAACGACTGCAACTTTAAATGCTGTTAAATAAACAAGATCATTAAATAACAAAAAGCGCCATGTAAAACAGTTTGCATGGCGCTTTTTGTTTCAAGTTCCACTACTAAATGCTCCAAAACCGGACATATCAACGTCCGGATTTGTTACAACATACATAAACAACAATACACCTATATTACTATATATCAATACATTAAAATCCTGGAACAGCGATTGAGCTAATTAACTTACTTGAAACAATATTCATTCCATATCGGCCTATATGACATTGCGTTATTCGCATCGATACTCGTTGGGCTGACATTCAGCATACAGCTGTGGCTCAAAAAGGCCTCCGGGGATTCAAACCGCTTGCTTAGCCTTACCCTGGCCGTTATGACATTGTGGTTGACCAAGACTGTTTGTATAAGTATCCGGTTAGGAAACTATTTTCCGCTATGGAGTTGGATGCCATTACAGTTCCTGCTTTCACTCGGTCCGCTGTTATTTTTTTATGTGCATAGCATAGTACGGCCGGAGCAAAAATTCACCCGCAAGGATTTGCTACATTTCAGCCCGGTTTTGCTGGAACTGGGTCTGCATGTGCTAACTGTCGTACAGAGCGTACATACCAGCACTGCTACGTACAATACCTTGGCCTATAAACAATGGCAGCCGGTATTGCAATTGCTGGCCTTTATCTCTGTTGCCGCTTATTTATATCGCTGTGCACAGCTGGTTAAAAACCCTGCCCGGCAAAATCTTTATAAAACAGCCGGGAAAAGTTTTTTGCGCCTAAGCCCATCGTCAAAAGATAAATTGATACAAAGAGGATACTGGCTGCGGCACCAAATGAAGGCGAACAGGTTTTACCTCAATGAGGATCTGAGCCTTAATTCGTTGGCCAAAGAGCTTGGTATCTCTATCCATGAATTGTCGAGGATCATCAATACCGGCCTGCGAAAAAACTTCAACGACTTTGTTAATGAATTCCGGATACAGGACATTACCCGGAAAATGAAGGACCCTGTATATGACCGGATAACACTTTTGGGTATTGCGTACGATTGCGGATTTAACTCAAAAACTACTTTTAACCGCGCCTTTAAACAAGTTACAGGGAAAAGCCCTGCTCAATATAAGGGCGGACTTAAAAAAGAGCGACCAAATCATGATTTGGAACCTGATTTCCGTTCCGAAGCGATAATTTCGAGTCACAAAGCCATACCCGTATGGTCTTATGAACAATTAAATCGCAATTATATGTTTCGTAATTATTTGAAGATGGCGTGGCGCAACACGCTGCACAACAAAGTTTACAGCGCCCTGAATATTGCAGGCCTGGCCGCCGGTATGGCGGTGGCGCTGCTCATAGGGCTGTGGGTAGTTAACCAATATTCTTATGACCGCTTCCTGCCCGGTTACCAGCAATTGTACCAGGTGGAGATGAACCTTACCAGCCAGCACAACGGCACAAGTACCCAGACATCCATTGCCCTACCACTGACCGATGTTCTGCGCAAAGAAATACCGGGGATAAAATATGTGGCTGAAGCTGATGCCGTAGGTAAAGCGAACCACGGCTTGTTGGTAGGCGATAAAAAGCTATACCTGGGCGGAGGATCAGTCGGTGCGGATTTCTTTAAGATATTTCAATATCCGTTTGTTAAAGGCAACGGTAATTCAGCCCTAAAGGATATTTATTCGATAGTCATAACCGAATCGACTGCCAAAGCATTGTTTGGAGATGCTGATCCGATGGGGAAATCCATCCGCTTTGATAATGCGCAGAACATGACAGTAACAGGCGTTATCAGGGATATTCCGACAAATGCCACGCTGCAATTCAACTACCTTGTACCTTTTGCTTACACCGAAGCCACCCAGGGCTGGATCAAAGAAGGCCGCACCAAGTGGACCTACAATTCATTTTCAGCGTACGTAGCACTGGAGCCGGGGGTAACCTACAAGCAGCTCGAACCGAAGATCAGGGATATCGTCAACAAAAGAAGCCCCGAGATGCGACCTTCAAAACCAGAGGTGATCCTGCATCCTTTAAAAGACTGGCATCTGATCACTGATTTCAAGAACGGTAAACCGGCTGGTGGCTTTGTGGAGTATGTACGTCTGTTTAGCATCATTGGTATGCTGGTACTGGCCATCGCCTGTATCAATTTCATGAATCTTTCAACGGCCAGGTCTGAGAAGCGGGCGAGGGAAGTTGGCGTGCGCAAGGCCATCGGCTCGGCGCGGATGGATTTGGTTTTCCAGTTTTTGATGGAATCCATACTGATAACTTTTATATCGTTTCTGCTGAGCTTGCTGCTGGTGATGCTAGCTTTGCCTGCATTCAATACACTGACGGGTGCCTATGTCCAAATTCCATATAACAATATCGGCTTCTGGGGTATCATGATCGTGTTTGTGCTGTTTACCGGTTTAATAGCAGGCAGTCGGCCTGCATTTTACCTGTCATCTTTCAATGCGGTTAAGGTGCTGAAGGGAAGCATTCAGATGGGGCGCTGGGCATCAATACCAAGAAAGGTACTGGTAGTGGTGCAGTTTACCTGTTCCATTGCATTGATCATCAGTACCGTTATCGTTTACCAGCAGATTCAATACGTAAAAAACCGGCCGACTGGTTACAGCGCAGACAGACTGGTGATGACCGACATGAATAGCGATCTTTCCCAACAATATGAAGCCTTGAAAAACGACCTACTATCTTCAGGACTAGTGGAGAGCGTGGCCTCATCAACCTCCCCGGCTACGCAGGTGTACAGTCATTTTTCTCTGGAGAAATGGCCGGGCAAAATTGCAGGTGACGAAAATGTGAACATCGGCGCGATATGGATATCTGAGGACTATTTTAAGACTTTGGGGATGACCTTTACCGCTGGGCACAATTTCACGGGCGACTGGAAAAGCGACACGCTGAATGTGATAGTAAATGAAGCGATGGTTAAGCGTATAGGGTTGAGAAACCCGGTTAATCAGCTGATAACCATCAATTTAAACACAAAACCGGTAAGGATTATCGGCGTTGTAAAAGACGCGTTGATGGATTCTCCTTATAGCCCGGTGGAGCCTGCTGTATTCGGGCATAACCCCTTTGGGTTTGTAGTGACGTACCGGCTGGCGAAAAACGTTAATATGCATACTGCGATAGATAAGATCGGCAAGGTGTTTGAAAAGTATAACCCTGCTTACCCCTATCAATACAAGTTCGTGAACGATGAGTACGAGCATAAGTTTAACCTGGAGGTGCTGGTGGGCAAGCTTGCGGGCGTATTCGCGGGTCTGGCCATATTTATATCCTGCCTTGGGCTGTTCGGGCTGGCCGCTTACGTTGCCGAGCAGCGAACCAAGGAGATTGGTATCCGCAAGGTGCTTGGCGCTTCAATAGCGCAGGTTTGGCTGCTGCTCTCGGGCGATTTTATAGTGCTGGTTATCATCAGCTGCGTTATTGCCTCACCGGTGGCATTCTATTACCTGCATAATTGGCTCCAAAAGTACACATACCGCGTCAGCATCGGCATATGGGTGTTCATTGCTTCGGGCATTGTAGCTATCATCATCACCCTGTTAACCATCAGTTTCCAGGCCATAAAAGCTGCATTGACTAACCCGGTGAAGAGTTTGAGAAGTGAATGATTTATATGATTTGCGGAAAGAATTTAGTTCCGCAATCGTGAGATCTGAGGTTTAACTAAATAGGGTAAAGCATTCCATTATAAGAAATGGAACGCTTTACCCTATAATAAAAAACTAATTACGTTTTTAGCGTCTTTTGCTTATTCTGCAGCATTATCAGCGCTTTATCGGCCCTAACCTTACGGGTTTCTTCTTGTTTGGCAGATCCTACCCAATCGCAATAACCTTGCTTGTATGATTTTGATAAGCTTTCAAAAAATTTATTCGCTTCTGCATCTTTATCAAGCAACATCTGCAATTCGGCTGGTGTGCCTTCAATATGTTCACCTTTTTTAAGCATAATAATATAATTTCAACTTAAGCCTTTGAATCTATAACCTCAGGCTCAGCCTTAACCTTTTCCCACCACTTTAACGGAAATGCAATCTCTTCCACCGAACTAACCACCAGATCAGGTTTAAAAGCATAATGGCTTAAATCCTCCTTACGGGCAATACCCGACAGTACTAAAATGGTTTTATAGCCCATTTGCACACCACCTTGTATATCGGTTTCCATTGTATCTCCAACAACGGTAGTCTCTGCGGTTTCCAGACCAAGGTATTTGCGTGCCGAGCGCATCATTACCGGGCTTGGTTTCCCTGTTACAAAGGCTTTGCGTCCGGTGGCCTCTTCAATCATGGCAGTAGTTGCCGCAATCCCCAGGTTATTCCATCCGGGTTTCTTCGGCGAAGGGTCCCTGTTAGTAGTAATAAATTTGGCACCGCCTAAAATCATATCAACCGCCCGTTGAACCATTTCCAGCGTAAAGTTTCTACCTTCACCCAAAACAACAAATTCAGGATCTGTATCAACCAGGGTAATACCATTTTCGTGCAAGCTGGTCAATAAACCACCTTCGCCTAAAACATAAGCAGTACTACCGGGGCCCTGGTCGCCCAAAAACTTTCCGGTTGCCATTGCACTGGTATATACGTGATCTTCGGTAACATTAATACCAAGCCTTTTTAATTTCCTCACCGCTTCCAAACGCGTACGCTGGCTGTTATTGGTCATAAATGTAAAAGGTATATTATTTTTAAGCAGACTGGCTATAAATTTATCGGCGCCTTGTATCAAATTTTCACCGCTATAAATTACACCGTCCATATCAATCAAAAGTCCATGTTTCATAAAACAGTTTTTTAGTAAATACTAAATTTGGCTTTGTTTGCCATTTACCCAAATATAACAAACCATTGGCCAATAATGACAATATATTAACTAAAATGATCTATCATTAACAGTATGATATATTTCATACGGATAATTTCAATTATTGTTAATATTAAATAAAGATTTATAAGCTATTACAAATTGGTTTATTTGATTTATTATCGTGGTAAATATATTAAATAGCCAATATATTGCCAGTATCTATTAATAAAAAACGCCCCTCAGTTTCCCGAAGAGCGTCCATTCACTTTTTTATTTTTTATTTCTGATCCGCGGCAGGTGGTGTCGTTGTTTCCGGTGTTTTGCCAATAAGGGCCATAAACTGATCCAATTTTGGTGTAATAATAATTTGTGTACGCCTGTTTTGAGATTTTCCGGCATCAGTACTGTTATCAGCTATCGGGTTATATTCTCCGCGGCCACCGGCAGTTAATCGCTTAGGATCAACGCCATAATTATTTTGCAATGCCTGTACTACTGAGGATGCTCTCAAAGTACTTAAATCCCAATTATTACGGATATTGGTTTGAGAGATAGGTACATTATCTGTATTACCTTCAATCAGCACATCATAGCTTGAGTAATCATTAATGATCTTGGCAATTTTAGCCAGCGTGGCGCCTGCCTTGTCAGAAATAGCATAGCTGCCTGATTTATATAGCATATTATCGGCAAGTGATATGTAAACCACCCCTTTCAATACTTTAACATCAACACCCTGTACCTCATCAGGAGTTAAAGAACGGGTTAGGTTGGTGGTTAATACCATATTCAGTGAATCGCTGGTATTTTTCAGGTTCACCAGGTGCTGTATGTATTTATTTGATGCATTGATCTCATCAACCAGTTTAGAGATATTTACATTTCCCTGGTTATTACCGGCCAAACATTTGTTTAGCGCATCCTGTAAAGCAAGTGAATTGTTTTGCGCCTGGGCAATTTGATCCTGAAGGCTTTTTACCTGGTTATTTGATACCGCCAGCTCCTGCTGGGTAACCTGCCAGCTTTGTTTCAGGTTACGGTTAGTATCAATTGATTTGTTATAATCTGATTGCAGTGCAGCATATTTTTTATTACTTACACAGCTTTGAAATGCAACTGCCAAAAGCAGTAGTACGGGCAAAATTACTTTAATCTTCATTGTAGTGAAATTTGTAAATGAATTGATTATAGCTATCTATAATCAGTATAGCACTCAACAAAGCATCACCTAAAAAGTTTTCGTGATTTTATTTAGCACTCTGGAATATTAATTCCCAAGTCGCCGTTGTTCCTCTTCTGTTCCCTCACCTGTTTTATTGGATTTCTTACTGGCCGAAGATCCAAATGACCGGTAATAGGTAAGTTTAAATACAGGAACGCGACTGGTTTCAGCCAAATATCCTACACTTGCACTGGAAGAAAAAGCATCCCTGGTAAGCTCGCCTAGTTTACTACGGTAGTTAGCATCATTAAGGAGGTCTGAAACAGATAATTGAAAGGTTCCTCCATTATTTTCAAGCTCCTTTTTAAAACCCAAATTAATCATACTATTTGAATTTGAGCTGAAATTACCATAATACGATGGTGAATTATAATATCCGGAAAGCTCTGCCGAGAAATGTTTTGGTAAACTGAATGTCTCCGTAAAATTAAATGTGCCGCTCAAATATGCTTTTTCAAATGCTTGCGGTGTATAACTTACCCTATATTGTTTAGGGCCGCCGGTAATGGTATAACTCATGTTCCACCAATCGCTTATTTTTACCGGAATGGTGGCTTGTAAGGTTATACTGTTTTGCCAGTCGGCATTCTCAGGCCGCAGGTAAACCAAACCCGGAGTACTGCCGGTAGTAATCTGTGTTTCCAGAATGGGATGATCATCCCTGCTTACCAATAATGAGAATAAGTACCCCGATTTATTAAAACCGAACTTCAAATTATGACTTACCGTTGGTAATAACATGGGGTTACCTGTAAAAACAGATACCGGGTCATTATAAGTTACAAAAGCAGCCAGATCATTATAAGAAGGCCTGCTGATGCGGCTGGTATAGGATAGCTGCCACCCGGCATCAGCACTCAGCTTTTTTGAAAAAACAATATCAGGAAAAAGCATGCCCAACTTTCGGTCAATAGCATAAAGGGCACTTGTACCTGGCTCCGTAACATTTCGCGAATACTCGTACCGGCCACCAATTACCAGGTTGGTTGCCGTATCTAACTGGGCTGTTAACATGGCATAAACCGCACCTATCGTTTCGTTATAAGCCAAATCCCCGTCAAGTCCAACGCTGTTGGCTATCCATTGCCCATCCACCAGGTTTTCAATGCCCGAACTGCTTGAAGTATGCGTATACGTTCCTTTTATACCGCTTTCTATTTTCCATTTGGCATTAAGCTGCCCGGAGTAATCTACTTTAGCAACACCAACTTGTATTAAAGTATTTGCAAGGCTTCTTTGTAAGGGTGAATATAAACTATCGCCCGCTCCTGCTGTTTTTCCCTGATTATTGAGAAAGCTGCTTTGTACATTATTTGTTATGTTGGTATGATATGCGAGGTAATCTGCATCAGCCCTGATCTTTTCTGTTTTACTGATAGTTCTTTCCCAGTACAAACTACTCATCAGGTTATTTGCGTGATTGATGCCTGTAATATGAGAATTAAACACTAATACCGAATCGGGCTTCAATGCATAAAAACCGTAATTATTATCTATTTGATCATATTGCCCAAATGAATAATAAAAGTTACCACCAACAGTAGTTTTCGGGTTAAGATGTATATCTACACCTCCGCTTGCACTTTCATCATTGGTGAGTGGTTTACCTAAACCCGTATAATTAAAAGTTACAGGGCCTCCTACAACGCCTACATTTTCAGTACCATCGGCAAATATCTTATCATAACTCCGGTCGTGCTGATACGAATAATTACTATACCAGTTAATATTTCCGCTATTATGATTAACACTTACAGCAGCCGAAGCTTTTTCGCCCACACCATATCCCGCCGTAGCTGTTAAAGAGCCGTTTGTTCCCTTTCTTTTATTTTTTTTGGTAACTATGTTAATCAAACCTGCATTGCCTTCAGCATCATAATTAGCGGGTGGCGTATTCAGCAGTTCAATTTTTTCAATATTATCTGCACTCATCCCACTGAGCATGCTCACTAACTGATCAGGAGATAAACGAAGTAATTTGCCATCAATCATCACATTTACGCCCGGCTTTCCATTTAAAGCTATCGTGTTATTAGAAGGATTTAACACTACTCCCGGCGATTGCTGCAACACTTGCAAAGCAGAGCTGCCTTTAGTTAAAATGCTATTTTGAACATTTACCGTAAGGCCGCCAGCCTGTTGTTCAACTGCAGGTTTGTTTGCACGGATCACCACTTCTCCCAATTGCTGTTTATTTTCTTTTAAAACGATACGTCCCAAGTCAATTTTCCGCTGCATTGCGCTCACTTCAATAATGGATGAGAGCCATGTTTGATAGCCAACCATAGATACCTTTAATTGATAATTCCCGGATATAACACCATCCAATTGAAATGCTCCTTTTTCATCGCTTAACAAGGTACTGACCTGGATATTACTTTTCATTAAACTAACTGTAGCAAATGCAACAGGACGATTGGCTGTATCAATTAATATCCCCGATACCTGGCCGAATGCAGGAATCAGAAAAGCTGTAAATAATAAGGTGATCAGGAAATATTTCATGCGGTTTGATTTTGATTCAGCAAAAGAATACAGGATTGCTGCTCAATAAAAAACCGATTGACCAATGGTTGAAGCTAAATGCTCAAATACCTAAAAGAGCTTAAATTTCATTTATCAACGCTAAAAATAGCTGTTATAACTGGTTATCATCTATTCAATGTATTTGGTCAATTATTTCGTGCCGTTCAAATAGTTGATTTATAAATCTCATACAATAGCCTTATCTTTAGCTATGGTGTTTATTCCCTCCCAACAAAACTGGTTCATCCGTTACAAATTATACCACCTTCCATTTTGGACAGTGTACAATTATATATGGTGGGCCATATCGCTCGGAGAACCGTTGCATGCCCTTCACGAAATGTTTCTTACCGCATTTTCGGTTAAATTTTTCTTTTATGTATTTATGGAAACAGGAGCTGTTTATTTCAATCTCTATTTCCTTATACCCCGCATACTTCAAAAAGGCAGATATACCGCCTATATAAGTTACCTTGCTTTAACCATATTAATAACCGCCTTGTTAATTGTTCCGGGTTATTACATTAGTGCTTTCTTTTATGGCGGTACCGTAAAAAGTGTTTATGGAGTTTCGGGGCCATACCCCTACCTTCAATTATTTAAAGAAAATCCTATTCAATCAACCATTGCCAGTACCACTTTGGCTATGAGTATTAAACTTACCAAAACCTGGGTCCAATCCCAAAGAAGGCAACAGGCATTGGAAAAAGAAAAGCTTGAAACAGAGCTTAAATTTCTCAAATACCAGTTTAATCCGCATTTTTTGTTTAACAGCATTAACTCTATTTTTTTCCTTATCCATAAAAACCCGGATATGGCATCTGCCTCGCTGGCTAAATTTTCCGAATTATTGCGGCATCAATTGTATGAATGCAATGATCAGCAGATACCCTTAACCAAAGAAATAGCTTATTTGGAGAACTTTATTGAACTGGAGAAACTCCGTCAAAACCCCGACCTGGAAGTAAGTTTTACTACCGAAGGTGATTATCCGGATAACCTGGGTATAGCTCCGTTTATATTAATGACTTTTGTTGAAAATGCATTTAAACATGTTTCCAAACACAAGGGGAAACTTAACTGGATCAATATCCGCATCTTAATTAAGGATAAGCAACTGGATGTTAATATCAGTAACAGCACCACCCAGGATGAACGATCTGAAGTGGTTAACTATGGCGGAATCGGTTTAAAAAATGTAAAAAGGAGGCTTGACCTGATTTATCCGGAGCAATATGAATTGGCCATACAAAACAACACGGAAAGCTTTTTGATTAACTTTTTATTAAAATTGTCTGAATTGGAAGTAAACCACTCTATGCAATTGATGGCCTGATTTTTTCATAATACAGAAAATAAATGATCAACTGTGTAATTATTGATGATGAACCATTGGCCCGTGAGGGGCTTGCCAGTTATGTACGGGAGGTTGATTTTTTAAACCTCAGTGGCACTGGCGAAAACCCTTTGGAATTACTGCCCATGCTTGACAGGCAAGCTGTTGACCTGGTTTTTCTGGATATCCAAATGCCCAAAATGAATGGCATTGATTTTCTGAAGATCCTGCAAAAACCTCCTATGATCATCATTACCACAGCATATCCATCTTATGCATTGGAAGGCTTTCAGTTAAATGTGCTTGATTACTTACTTAAGCCCATTACTTTCGAACGATTTTTTAAAGCCGCTGCCAAGGCCAGAGATTACCAGCGCTTGCTTACTAAACCAATAGCTGGTGAAACTACAAATTTGGAACCCGATGATGATTATTGCTTTATCAGATGCGGGAGTAAATATGAAAAAATCCTTTTCCCCGATATTCTTTATGTAGAAGGAATGCAAAACTATGTAAACATCTACACTCTAAAAGGTAAATATGTTACCATGCTTTCATTGAAAAGCCTGGAAGAAAACTTAAACCAGAAGCTATTTATACGGGTGCATAAATCCTACATCGTAGCCATTAATAAAATAGATGGGATTGAAGGTAATGAAATATTCATTCAAAACAGCCGTGTTCCCATCAGCCGCAATTACAGAGAGCTTGTTATCAGCAAGGTAGTCACCAATAAGCTTCTTGATAAAAGATAATATACTCCAAAACATTCCTTTTAAAACCGTATCTCTAAATCATTCATCCATTTTAAGCAAAACAGCCTTCAATGGCTGCTTTGCAGGATGAAGCCTGAATATTACAGGCTATCATTAAATTAAAAATGGAAAGATATAGGTAGTAAAATGATTGTGTTTAATAGATCTGTGTTGTCTGTCTTCTTTAATAAAACTGATAACAACGTTTGGCGCCTTCAAACCTCGGAGCCGAATCCCCGCCTGAGTTAGGTAGCGTAGTTTCGTATCCAATGCTGCCTTCTGTACTGCCGGCCGTATTACCATAAGTAAGTCCCTGTGCAGCTGCATCATGACTTACCCCAAAACGAAGTTTCTCGCCGCCCTCCGGGTTAATATACAAATCGAATATTAAGGATAGTACCAAAGCACTTGGCCCTGTTTGCTCACCGCTGCGGTATGATACCCCAACATTAACACCATGATGTTTATATTGAACGCCAACGCTGTACGAGTCAAAGTCAGCTTGTTTATAATAAACAACAGAAGGTATTATGTATGATTTATCTTGATCATCAAGGTTTTCAAATTCATCAAGGTCCAGGCGGTAGCTCACATTCGCGTTTATACGTATCGGCAATTTTGCAGGTAAACCAGTAAATGACTCATTGGGTTGGTTAATATGCTGCATAGCTACCCCAATATTAAAATCACTGATAACTAAGTTTGTACCTGCACCTGAGTCAAAATAAAATTTATTATTGAAGGGTAATTGTGAAGCAATGGAAGTATTACTTATAATTCCAAGTGTTGGGTCAAGCTGATCATCAAAAACCAGTTTATTATAGTTAATTGAACGGTTAGTAACCCCTACCTGCAAACCGAAAGAAAGAACAAAATCATCCGAACCAACACTATAAGAGTAAAGTCCGGCTATGTTTGTTTTATCCTGATAAGCTGTACCCTCACTGCTGCGGGTAACCATAAAACCTATCCCACCGCCAAACTGGGGTATATTATAATCAATTGAAGCCGTCGCGTACGAAAGCGTACCCGGTACTGCTGTCCACTGGTTACGATAAATCAGGTTCACCCGTAAATCAGCCGGAAACTGCCCGGTAAGCGCCGGATTAAGATACAAAGGTGCATTGAAAAATTGCGAATACAGGTGATCCTGAGCAAAGCAGGTTACCCCTTTCATCAACAGCACCGATAGTATTAACCACCTCATAATTAATTTATTCATTACTTATGTTTATCTTATTAAATGTATTGGCCCAGTTCTGCTTGGCGGTCCGTTACCATATGACATACCTTTCCATTCTTCGCCGTTAAGAAGCGTTCCTGAACATTGCCATATATAAACCCCTTGTTCTACAACCTTTCCTTTATACGTTCCATCCCATCCTTCGGTTGGTGATCCATTACTGTCAAGCGCAGTTGATTCCCAAAGCAACTGACCGAAATTATTGAACACCTGCATGTGCCATGTCTTCAAACCTGTTCCCTTAACATAGAACGTTTTAAGCTCGGGTTTAGAACTGGCTGGCATAAAGGCATTCGGTATGAAAGCATTACCATGGAATTGGATATTAAGGATTTGTGATGTAACTCCCATACAGCTGCTCCCCGGCGTTGTTGCCGTAAGCGTAACTCTGAATGGTGAATTAGCAATATCATAATGATGCACATTCGGTTCATAAGTGGTTCCGTTTAAAGAGCCATCTCCAAAATCCCAATTATATATCAGAGCAGAAGCTGGTATACCTCCTGGACTAGGCGTTGTATTAAGGAATGTCACGTCGTAATTCCCATCAATTGTATAAGTGAAACTAGGTACAGGATCAGGATACACGGTAAACTCTTTGAATGCTGATACCGGCGCATCACCGCAAGCTACATAACCAGCAGTAATGGAAACATAATAAGTTCCAATAGCCGTAGGTGTGTAACTTAAATCGCTCGTACTAGCCGGAATAGTAACTATAGGATTCTTATTTGAATCATAAATAGTAATGGTAAACTTATCACCACCTGTTGAGATATTCTGGAATGTTATCGGGCTGCCTAAACAAACCGAACTTATATCACCCTTAATTTGTATTTGTGAGGTTAATGTTGAAGGCGCACCAAATATATTTATCGGGGTTGATTTAGCCTGGTCACCGCACTTATCTGTTACAATCATATAAAGCTCATAAGTGGTAGGCTCAGTTGGAGAAACTGGCTGAAAAACAACATCTTCTTTATCAGGATAACTTAAGTGTTGTACTATAGCGCCATTCTGATCAACCAGGTAAAAATCATATTTCACATTATCACCAGGCGATAGATTTTTAGCCGTTAAAGTAAACGTACCGCATGAACTTACCTGACTAGGTAAAAGCTGAGCAATTGGCACCAGCGAACTAACCGTCACCTGGGCAACAAAAGGTGTTTGCGACCCGCAATTACTCAAAGGCGTTAAACTGATATCATACGTTTTTTCCGTACCATCACTCGAAGGTGGGAAAGTATGTGGCGGCGGATTTATGGCAGTAACAGAAGGTGAACCATCACCAAAGTTCCATACAAATGTTCCGACAGGAGATGGTGTTGAAGTATTGGTAAAGGCTACAATTGTTGGGCCACAACCATTGCTCTTATCCATGGTAAAGCTTGGAACTATATCCGTATGTACCCCAACATTAACAACTGATTCTGTATTAGCACATGGTGGCAAACCAAAAATCGTCCATTTAAAGGTATAAGTATTGTCGCCGGATAACCCTGTAACTTGTGTTGAATAATTTGACGGAGTTACAATATTTACTGCCGGGCCCGCCGTTTGTGTCCATACACCACCACCAGCTCCGGGATAATTTCCGTTTAAAGTGATGGTCGTTTGATTACAAACATTAAAGTCCTGACCTGCCTGTGAAACCGTGGTTGGGTCGTTTACAGTAATAGTTGTTGGCGTCGATGCCACATCAGCACATGAGGTGCCATTATGTAAAATAGCGTGATACTGTGTTGTGCGTGTTAAGTTTAAATAAGTTTGGGTTGTAGTGGAATTAGCAATAGGCTGCCATGAAGCTCCATTATCAATAGATGACTCCCAGCGAACAATAGTACCAAATTGACCGGTAAGGGTAACTTGTCCCTCATTACTTCCCCAACAAACGGTAGCCGGGCTGGATGTTGTTCCCCCAATTGGTGCCTTATCAATAGTTATTGTTACTACTGCGTTACTTGGCGGGCAATATTTTGAACCAGTAATGGCCCAGTTAAATACATAAATATTCCCAGGGATAAGACCGTTTACTACCGCATTAGGGTTGGTAGGATCTGAGAAAGTAACACCGGCAGGACCTTGCACTACTGTCCACAAACCGGTTCCCGGTGCCGGATTATTACCATGAAGCGTGTAAGTAGTTACACTACAAACCACATCGTTAGGACCCGGTACAGATACTACCGGTAGCGGATCAACTATAATAGTGGTTGATGTTGATACTACATCACCGCAAGTAGTACCATTATGTACAACACCTCTAAATTGGGTAGTTTGCGTTAAATCTGAGTAGCGCTCAGTATTGTTTGTATTAGAAATTGGTTGCCAGGTAGCCCCGTTATCAGTGGAGAATTCCCAACGTATTATACTTCCAAACTGCCCTGTAAGATCAATTTGTCCTGCATTGTTACCATAACAAACTTCAGTAGTTGGAGCGGTAGTTGTTCCTCCAATTGGAGCTTTATCTATATTTATGGTTACAATATCTGTTGTTGGCGGGCAGGAAGCTGTGCCGGTTATTGTCCATTCAAACTGATAAGTATTTCCTGGTATTAACCCGCTTACCACCGCTGTTGGAGAAGTAGGATCAGAGAACGTTGCTCCGGCTGGCCCATTAAATACGGTCCATTTCCCTGTTCCTGTTCCGGCATTATTACCATTCAGATTGTAAGCAGTTGCATTACAAACTGTTTCGTCTGAACCGGCATCAGCTTGCACAGGTGGTTGATCAACCGTTATTGTAGTGGCAGTTGAAGGTACATCAGCGCAGGTACTGCTGTTGTGCAAAATGGCACGATACTGAGTTGTTTGAGTAAGGTTAACATATAACTGGGTAACACTTATGTTGGCAATTGGCTGCCAGGTTGAGCCATTATTTGTAGATGATTCCCAACGAACTACGGTACCAAATTGGCCGGTAAGTGTAATCTGTCCGGAGTTACTACCTGAACATACTTCGGCAATGCCGGAAGTTGTTCCGCCTATTGGGGCTTTATCTATGATAATATTTACCAGATCAGAGGTTGGCGGGCAAGATGCAGTACCGGTTATGGTCCATTTAAACTGGTAAGTATTTCCTGGAATCAATCCGCTAACTATGGCATTTGGATTGGTAGCATCAGAAAAAGTTGTACCAGCCGGACCACTTTCAACTGTCCACAATCCTGTTCCCGGTGCTGGGTTGTTACCATTAAGATTGTATGAGGTTACACTACAAACCTCCGCATCTGCTCCTGCATTTGCTGCAACAGGTGGCATATCAACAGTTATAACTGTTACGGTTGAGGTAACATCAGCACAGGTATTACTATTATGTAAAACCGCCCGGTATTGAGTTGTTTGTGTTAAGTTGGAGTAGTGCTGTGTATTATTTGTATTGGCTATAGGCTGCCAGGTTGCTCCATTATCAGTTGAAAATTCCCAACGCACAATGGTACCGAACTGGCCTGCCAGGCTAATAACACCCGAGTTACTTCCCGAACATACTTCAGCAGTTCCGGAGGTTGTTCCGCCTATTGGTGCCTGATCTATAGTAATATTAACAATATCTGTTGATGGCGGGCAGGAAGCTGTTCCTGTTATCGTCCATTCAAACTGGTAAACATTGCCTGGTATTAATCCGCTTACTATAGCATTTGGGTTAGTCGGATCAGAGAAAGTAGCTCCCGCCGGGCCATTAAATACAGTCCACATTCCGGTTCCTGTACCCGGACTATTACCATTAAGGGTATAAGTTGCTGTACTACAAACCTCATCATCTGTTCCTGCATCTGACGTAACCGGTGGTAAGTCAACCGTTATGGTAGTTGCGGTTGAAGTAACATCGGCACAAGTAGCACTATTATGCAATACTGCTCTGAATTGAGTTGTTTGTGTCAGATTGAAATATGCTTGTGCGTTAGTGGCATTAGCAATCGGTTGCCAGGTGGCTCCTCCATCTGTTGATGATTCCCAGCGTACGATGGTACCAAACTGCCCTAATAAATTAATTTGGCCTGTATTGCTGCCAGAACAAACTTCAGCCGGGCTTGATGTCGTTCCTCCAATAGGTGCCTTATCAATCGTAATATTTACAACATCGGTACTTGGAGGACAAGAAGCAGTGCCTGTTATGGTCCATTGGAACTGGTAAACATTACCTGGAATCAGTCCGCTTACTACAGCATTCGGACTTGCAACATTAGAGAAAGTTGCACCGGCAGGTCCACTTACGATAGACCATGCTCCTGTTCCCGTTCCCGGATTATTACCGCGCAGTGTATAAGTTGTTACACTACAAACCTCATCTGCCGGGCCTGCATTGGCTACAACCGGCGGTTGGTCAACAGTAATAGTGGTAGCAGTTGAAGTTACATCAGCACAAGTAGCGCTATTATGTAAAACTGCTCTATATTCGGTTGTTTGAGTTAAGTTAAAGTATGACTGTGCGGTATTTGTATTTGCAATTGGTTGCCAGGTAGTACCATTATCTGTTGATGACTCCCAACGAACTATAGCACCAAACTGACCTGCAAGTGCAATACTACTACCATTACTGCCCGAACATACAGTGGCAGGGGCAGATGTTGTTCCACCTACCGGCGGCTGGTCAATAATAACAGTAACAATGCTACTGCTTGGAGGACAGGAAGCTGAACCGGTTATGGTCCATTTAAATTGATAGGCATTGCCCGGAATAAGTCCGTTTACTACAGCATTTGGTGCAGTATCATCCGAGAAAGTAGCGCCTGCAGGGCCACTGAATATAGTCCATTTACCGGTGGCTGGTGCCGGATTGTTACCCTGAAGGGTATAAGTGGTTACATTACAAACTTCGGCACCGGCACCTGCATTAGCTACAGGCGGAGGGGTATCAACAGTTATAGTTGTTGCGGTTGAAGTTACATCGGCACAAGTAGCACTATTATGTAAAACGGCGCGGTATTCAGTAGTTTGTGTTAAGTTTAAATAAGATTGTGATGCACCGGTATTGGCTATTGGCAACCAGGTAACACCATTATCAGTTGATGATTCCCAACGAGCAATAGTACCAAATTGTCCGGCAAGTGTAATCGTACCACCGTTACTGCCCGAGCAAACTTCGGCAGGTGCAGAAGTTGTTCCACCTATAGGTGGCAAATCAATGGTAATATTAACTACAGCAGAACTTGGCGGACATGACACAGACCCGGTAATGGTCCATTGAAACTGGTACACACTTCCTGGTATCAATCCGCTTACTGTTGCATTAGGATCAGCAGCATTAGAGAAAATTGCACCTGCCGGACCACTGTTAATAGTCCAAAGTCCGCTTCCCGGTGCCGGAGCATTTCCGTGCAGTGTATATGTGGTAACGTTACAAACTTCATCATCTGTTCCCGCATTGGCAACAACCGGAGGTGCAACAACAGTTATAGTAGTTGCCGTTGAAGCAACATCAGCACAAGTACTGCTATTATGTATAACCGCACGGTATTGGGTTGTTTGTGTTAAGTTTGTATAGGATTGTGCAGCACTTGTATTAGCAATAGGCTGCCAGGTTGTTCCACCATCAGTTGAAAATTCCCAGCGAACAACCGTACCAAACTGACCACTAAGCGTAATTTGTCCGGTATTACTGCCTGAACACACTGTAGCGTCAGTTGCTGTAGATCCTCCTACTGGTGCCTTATCAATAGTTATATTTACTATAGCAGAACTAGGTGGACATGAAGCCGAGCCGGTAATAGTCCATTTAAATTGATAAACGCTTCCTGGTATCAATCCGCTTACGGTAGCATTTGGATTGGTAGCATCAGAGAAAATAGCACCTGAAGGTCCGCTATTCACAGTCCATAAACCAGTTCCGGGAGCAGGGCTATCACCATGTAGCGTATAAGAAGTTACACTACAAACTTCTGCATCAGAACCTGCATTAGCAACAGGTGGAGGTGCATCAACTGTTATGGTAGTAGTGCTTGAAGTAACATCGGCACAAGTAGAACTATTATGTATAACTGCCCTATATATAGTGGTTTGGGTTAAATTGGTATAAGACTGTGTAGGGCCCGTATTAGCAATTGGTTGCCAGGTTGTTCCGCCATCTGTTGATGATTCCCAACGTAATATAGTGCCAAATTGACCGGCAAGGGCTATTTGGCCGTTATTGCTTCCAGAACAAACTTCAGCAGGGCTGGAAGTAGTACCACCTATAGGTGCTTTATCTATAGTAATGTTTACTATTGAAGAACTTGGCGGACATGAAGCTGTAGCCGTGATAGTCCACTTAAACTGATAGGTGCTCCCTGGTATTAATCCATTTACTACTGTATTTGGATTGGTGGCATCTACAAATGTTGCACCGGCAGGGCCAATATTAACAGTCCATTTTCCGGTTCCGGTGCCTGGACTATTACCACTAAGCGTATAAGTTGTTACACTACAAACCTCTGCATCAGCACCAGCATTTGCTACCACAGGAGGCAGATCAACAGTTATGGTAGTTGTGGTTGAAGTAACATCGGCACAAGTAGCGCTATTGTGTAAAACAGCCCTGTATGTTGTTGTTTGGGTTAAATTAGTATAAACCTGTGTAAGGCCGGTATTAGCAATTGGTTGCCAGGTTGTTCCGCCATCGGTTGACGATTCCCAACGAACAACTGTACCAAATTGGCCGGCAAGGGCTATTTGGCCGTTATTGCTTCCAGAACAAACTTCAGCAGGGCTGGAAGTAGTACCGCCTATAGGTGCTTTATCTATTGTAATATTTACTATTGAAGAACTTGGAGGACAAGAGGCCGTAGCAGTGATTGTCCATTTGAACTGATAGGTACTTCCTGGTATTAATCCGTTTACTACTGTATTCGGATTGGTGGCATCCGCAAATACGGCACCGGCAGGGCCACTATTTACAGTCCATTTTCCTGTTCCGGTGCCTGGACTATTACCACTAAGCGTATAAGTTGTTACACTACAAACCTCTGCATCAGCACCGGCGTTGGCCACCACCGGTGGCAAATCAACTGTTATGGTAGTAGTGCTTGAAGTTACATCGGCACAAGTAGAACTATTATGTAAAACAGCTCTGTATGTTGTTGTTTGGGTTAAATTAGTATAAACCAGTGTAAGGCCGGTATTAGTAATTGGTTGCCAGGTTGTTCCGCCATCGGTTGATGATTCCCAACGAACAACAGTACCAAATTGACCGGTAAGAGCTATTTGACCGGTATTGCTTCCCGAACAAACTTCAGCAGGGCTGGAAGTGGTACCGCCTATTGGTGCTTTATCTATTGTAATATTTACTATTGAAGAACTTGGAGGACAAGAGGCCGTAGCGGTGATGGTCCACTTAAACTGATAGGTGCTCCCTGGTATTAATCCATTTACTACTGTATTTGGATTGGTGGCATCTACAAATGTTGCACCGGCAGGACCACTATTAACAGTCCATTTTCCTGTTCCGGTGCCTGGACTATTACCACTAAGCGTATAAGTTGTTACACTACAAACTTCTGCATCAGCACCAGCGTTAGCTACAACCGGAGGCAAGTCGACAGTTATAGTAGTTACTGTTGAAGTCACATCGGCACAAGTATTACTGTTATGTAAAACGGCACGATATTCGGTTGTTTGAGTCAGATTATTATATGCCTGGGTTGTACCTGTATTAACGATAGACTGCCAGGTTGTTCCACCATCAGTTGATGATTCCCAACGAAGAACGGTTCCGAATTGGCCTGTGAGGGTGATCTGTCCAACATTGCTACCCGAACACACAGTGGCATTGCTCGAAGTTGTTCCGCCTATTGGAGCCTTGTCTATGGTAATATTTACCGTAGCAACACTAGGCGGACACGAGGTGGAAGCACCTGTTATGGTCCATTTAAATTGATAAATATTCCCCGGTATTAATCCGGTTACTGTAGCATTTGGATTCGTAACATCAGAGAAAACTGCTCCGGCAGGACCATTATTAACCGTCCATTTTCCTGTTCCGGTTCCCGGACTGTTCGCGCTAAGCGTATAAGTAGTTACACTACAAACTTCTGCGTCAGCACCTGCATTGGCAGTAGTTGGCGGTGCATCCACCGTTATTGTTGTTGGGGTTGATTTAACATCGGCACAAGCATTGCCATTATGTACGTCAGCCCTATACTCAGTTGTTTGAGTTAAATTTAAATAAGAAAGCGAAGCTGTAGCATTAGCTACCGGCTGCCAGGTAACACCATTATCAACTGATGATTCCCATTGTAATACTGAACCGAGTTGTCCACTTAGTGTAATCGTTCCACCGTTACTGCCCGAGCAAACTTCGGCAGTACCTGATGTGGTTCCTCCTACTGGTGCAGCATCAATAGTGATATTTACGGTATTGCTGCTTGGCGGACAGCTAGATGTAGGTGAACTGGTAATGGTCCATTTAAATTGATAAAGATTTCCAGGTATTAATCCGCTCGCTATAGCATTTGGATTGGTAGCATCAGAGAAGGTAACCCCTGCCGGACCACCGCTGACCGTCCATTTACCTGTTCCAGGCGACGGGTTATTTCCCTGTAATGTGTAACTTGTTACATTACAAACCTCAGCATTAGCCCCTGGATTAGATACAACCGGCATTGGATCAACAGTTATAATAGCCGGAGTTGAAAATACATCGGCACAGGTGTTGCTATTATGCAATATGGCCCTGTATTCTGTATTTTGAGTTAAATTGGTAAAGCTTTGAGTGTTAGTTGAGTTACCAATGGGCTGCCAGGTAGCACCATTATCTGTTGACATTTGCCAGCCAAATATGGTACCAAACTGACCTGTAAGGGTAACTTGCCCGCCGTTACTGCCATAACAGACTTCGGCAGGATTTGCAGTTGCCGTTCCGCCTACCGGTGGTTTATCAATGGTTATAGTGGCGGTACTGCTGTTTGAAGGACAAGTAGCCGATGTGGTAATTGTCCATTCAAATTGGTACACGTTTCCTGGAATTAATCCGTTTGCAATAGCATTTGGATTAGTAGCATCTGAAAAAGTTACGCCTGCCGGTCCGCTAACAACAGTCCATAAACCGGTACCCGGAGAAGGATTATTACCATGAAGAGCATAAGAAGTAACACCGCAAACTTCATCATCAGGGCCTGCCGATGAAGCAATAGGCAATGGTGCAACAGTAATAGTTGTTATTGATGAAGCAACATCAGCGCAAGTACTGCTATTATGTAATATAGCACGGTACTCGGTTGTTTGCGTTAAATTTGAATAAGATTGTGTTGTTCCCGTATTAGCAATGGTTTGCCAGGTAGTTCCGTTATCAACAGACATTTCCCAACGTACAATGGTTCCGAATTGACCTGCAAGGGTAATTTGTCCGCCATTACTTCCAATACAAACAGTAGTGTTGCTTGATGTAGTTCCTCCTACCGGTGGCGCATCAATAGTGATAGTTACCGAATTACTGCTCGAAGGACAGCTTGATGAACCGGTGATGGTCCATTGAAATTGATAAATGCCAGGAGTAAGACCGCTAACTACGGCATGAGGATTGGTTGGATCAGAAAATACAGCCCCTGTCGGACCACTAAGAACGGTCCATAGGCCTGTTCCCGGTGAAGGATTATTACCTTGCAGCGTATAAGTAGTAGCCCCACAAACTTCATCATTAGCACCCGGTACAGATGTAACCGGTAACGGCATTACAGTAATAGTAGTTGGTGTTGAATTTACATCCGGACATGCACCATTATGCAATACAGCCCTGTACTCAGTGGTTTGAGTTAAATTTAAATACGATTGTGTGGCGCTGGTATTGGCAATTGCCTGCCATGTAGTACCTCCGTCAACAGATGACTCCCAACGAACAATTGTACCCGACTGACCTGCAAGTGTAACCTGACCACCATTTGTACCAATACACACGGTTTTAGTACCTGATGTGGTTCCGCCAACCGGTGATTTATCAATAGTGATAGTAACTGAATTGCTGCTTGGCGGACAAGTTCCCGGGCTTGTAATGGTCCATTTAAATTGATAAACACTTCCCGGAATCAGGTTGCTTACTACCGCAGCAGGATTGGTTGGATCGGAGAACGTTGCTCCAGCCGGACCACTAAGAACGGTCCATAGGCCTGTTCCCGGTGATGGGTTATTACCCTGAAGCGTATAAGTAGTGGTACTGCAAACCTCATCATTAGCACCTGGTGCTGATGCTACAGGTAATGGCGAAACAGTAATGGTAGTTGGAGCTGATGGTACATCAGCGCATACGCCATTATGTAAAATAGCTCTGTATTCGGTAGTTTGAGTTAAGTTTAAATAAGATTGAGTGGTGCCGGTATTGGCAATCGGCTGCCAGGTGGTTTCTCCGTCAACTGATGATTCCCAACGAACTACGGCACCAAACTGGCCGGCAAGTGTGATCTGGGCACCATTACTTCCGGTACAAACAATGGCGTTGCTGGAGGTGGTTCCACCTACCGGTGATTTATCAATAACAATATTTACAGAATTTGTGCTTGGGGCACATACTCCTGAATTTTTAATAGTCCATTGAAACTGATAAACACTTCCGGGAATTAAATTACTTACAACCGCAAAAGGATTAGTAGGATCAGAGAATGTTGCTCCGGCAGGGCCGCTCACCACTGTCCACATACCTGTTCCCGGTGATGGATTATTTCCCTGAAGCGTATAGGCAGTAACGTTACAAACTTCGTCAGCAGGCCCGGCGTTTGCGGTTACAGGTGGCGAATCAACAGTTACCGTAGTTGCCGTTGACGGCACATTGGCACATATTGTACCATTTTGTAAAATAGCTCTAAACTCGGTAGTTTGGGTTAAATTTGAATAAGATTGGGTAACACCTGTATTGGTGATAGCCTGCCAGGTAGTGCCGTTATCTATTGATGATTCCCAGCGTAATACTGTACCAAACTGACCAGAAAGAGTAATCTGTCCATTATTACTTCCCATGCAGACTTCAGCAGTTCCAGCTGTGGTACCACCTACGGGAGGTTTATCAATAATTATAGTTACTGTTTTACTATTTATAGGACAGCTTCCGGTAGCGGTAATGGTCCATTGAAACTGGTAGGTGCTTCCGGGCATTAAATTACTTACAACCGCATTTGGATTGGTTGGATCAGAAAAAGTTGCTCCTGAGGGGCCACTTACCACTGTCCATGCGCCGGTGCCTGGTGATGGGCTATTACCTTGAAGAGTGTAAGTAGTAGCATTACAAACTTCATCATTAGGGCCAGCATTAGCGGCTACAGGAGGTGCATCAACTTTTATTTGTGTAGCGGTAGACGGCACATCTGTACATACACCATTATGAATAACAGCTCTGAATTGAGTAGTTACTGTTAAATTTAAATATGACTGAACCGTAGTGGTATTGGCAATAGGCTGCCAGGTAGCTCCGCCATCAACAGATGATTCCCATTGCAAAACTGTACCAGACTGCCCGGTTAGTGTAATGGTACCGCTGTTACTACCTGAACAAACTTCAGCAGGGCTTGAGGTTGTACCTCCTACTGGAGGAGTATCATCCGTAATTTTAACAATACTGCTACTTGACGGGCAGGTTGCATAATAAGATGTGGTCCATTGAAACTGATAAACACCTCCCGGTACCAATCCGCTTACAACGGCAGTAGGGCTAGTAACATCAGAAAAAGTTATTATTCCCGGGATACTTGAACTAACTACTGTCCACTTACCTGATCCAGGTAAAGCACTGTTTCCTTGTAATGTATAAGAAGTAGCGTTACAAATTTCTGTATTCGGGCCTGCGTTTGCAATTACAGGCGAAGGTTCAACAGTAATTGAGGTACTTACTGGCGGACCTGCGCATGTACCATTATAAGGGGTAACGCTATAGGTAACCGTTCCGGGAATCGTATTGCTGTTAACCAAAACATCCTGAATACTGGTGGTACTTTTAGCTGTCGATTGGTTGGTATTACCAGTAATACCCGCTGATGCGGTACTGGTCCAGGTATAAGTTGTATTAGCAACGTTTGATGTTAAGGTAATATTTGCGGGCAAATTACTACATATTGGTGTAGTAACCGGCGCGGCAGTTATAACCGGCAAAGGATGAATGGTAACCTTTAAGGTAAAAACATTACCAGGGCATCCGTTAAGCGTTGGGGTTATTAAGTAAGTAACCACGGCATCAACGTTACCTGTATTGGTAATTACATCTGTTATGCTGCTGCCACTGCCCGAAGCTGTAAAACCTGTTGGGGTTCCTGTAGTAGCCGACGCTGTCCATGTAAAGGTAGTACCTGGCTGGTTGGCTGTTATAGTATAACTTAAGGCCTGTTTAGAACAAGTCGCTGCCGTTGTTGCGCTGGTTACAGCAGGTGTTGGGGTAATATTTATGGTAATATTGTCTGTTGCAATATTACATGGTGCAGGTATAGATGCATTACCCTGCAAAGTTAATGTAACTGAACCTGCAGCTATTTCACCAGTTGTAGGCGTATAAACAGCATTTAAAACTGTTCTGCTTGGATTAAATGTTCCAGCCCCTCCTACCCACTGGTAAGAAGAATATGTACCTGTAACTGAGCCGGCCAGCGTAGTTGCCGGAGCACTCGCACATACCGTTTGATCCGGGCCTGCATTTACTATAGGAGCTACGCCTAAGGTAATATGCTGCACTGCAAAAGTACTCCCACAAGTATTTTGGTTAGTAACCGTTACTGTGTACGCGGCTATATCATTAAATTGTATTTGCGGATATTCACTATTTGCCGTTGTACCGCCAACAAAACTATAGGTACCCCCGGTAACTGTCCAACTATAACTTGTGGGCTGCGCAACCGTTGTGCCACCAAAAGTAGTTTTGGTAGTAGTTTGAGTAGGATCGAAAGTTAATGTTTGCGGATTGCCGCAAAGCGTTAAGGCTGCCGAAAGTGATGCTGTTGGAGGGCCATCAATGTTAATGGTTTGCGTAGTAGTAATGGTTCCGCAACCAGATAACATTCCTAGTTGTACAGTATAAGTTCCTGCTGCAGAAAACACCATTTGTGGTGTTTTGCTTGTTGATGAAGTACCACCTGTATAAGAAACCGTTCCCGGGCCAGTTGCTGACCAGCTATAAGTAGCAGTACTGCAAATATTGAAAGAGACTGATGTATTTACAGGGGTTACAGCCGTTCCGGCACAAGCCTCTGGTGCTATAGTAAATGCCGGTACTGGCGGTTGTTCAAAACAAATAGTTTGAGTATAATCAGCAGATTGACAGCCAATGCCAGTTGCTGGTAGTTCCGAATGAAGTGTTAGGGTATGTGTACCCGAGGTCATACCCGCTGGGAAAATAAATGAAGTACTCAATGGTACTCCCTGATAACCTGTTACCGCAACACCATCTAAAGTCCAATCATATAATGCACCAGGGTTAGCCGTACAGCTTGCTGTAGTGGCATTTGGATCGGGTCCGGGTTGCGATGTATTGGGGATAGTTAATGAACTGTTGGTACAAGCAATAGCCGGAGCTGTAAAACTAGTAATCGGGGTTATCAATACTTTTGCCGAAATTCCCGGGGGCGCTGAAACCTCACCGCAAAAAGGGCTATATGCCTGGTTTTGTACATAAAATGAGTTGGCCACACCATTTCCGGCCTGACCGCATGATGGTAGTGTAAAGGTATGCGACACCACGCCACCAAGTGCTGCTATCTGACATTCGGTATAAGTAGTACTTGTACCATCGCCCCAGCTTACCACATAGGTATTTCCCGGATAATTTGCCGATATACCTGAAGGGCCGGTAGTTGCAATAGTATAAGACAATACACCCTGTCCACTGGCTAAACAAACAAAACCATTACCGGCAGATCCAAAATTGTTTTGGATCACGTTATTGATTAACTGATAACCTTTGGTGGAAACATCGCCGCTGGCATCCTGATTTTTAACAACTATAGTATAATTTGAGGTGTTAGCTGTAAAGGTATAGCTACCCCCTGTAGGAATACTAACTCCTGGAGCTTCATAACCCTGGGTTTGTTCATTAAAGAATGTGGCTGTAGTTGTACCTGTGGATGACGTATTTTTAATACTAAATGTAGCACCACTTATACCAATACATCGGCCGAAAATATTTGGATCTGAACCTATTGGCGTTGATGTTACGGTAGAGGTAACGCCGCTATTAGTATTAATGGAAAAAGCCGATGAAACACTACTGGTTACAGCCGGGCTGGTAGATTGTACCTCTACCTTGTATCCCGCACCTGCAGGTGTACCATTAGGAATTGTTGCATTAATAAAGCCGGCATAAAAGCCGGTATAGGTTCCTATCAAAGTTCCTGGAGAAAAATTACCTGATGCATCAGACAAATAAACATTAAATGTATTGTTCTGATTAATGCAGCCTCCTGCATCATTAATGTTTATCGGAACGGCAATAGTTGAACCCTGACTATAAGGACCCGCATCAACGGTTCCAACGGTTATAGTTTGAGCAAATACACCCTTAAGAAGGAACAAGGTGAATATGGATAAGAAAAATAAACGTTTTGTAGATGTTTGGTTCATCAATATCCTGTTTAAATTAATATAGGTAGTGCGTTTATTTACCGTCGCAGAGCTGATTTTTTAAATCATTTTTTTAACTGTAAATAAAATACATCCCTTTTACGGACACCGATAAATTTAGTTTCAGATTTCACCGGGGAGGTGAATTGTTGCTTTAGATTATCATCAATTTATTCAAATAATTAATTATCAAACACTTAGCAACAAAATAAAGAGAAATACCAGGGGAATATCCTATAACTGTGTGGAAAACTTATTTCTTATCATCTTAAAAAAAGGGCCATTATGAGAATAAAAAACACGTCAATCTTTCTGCCCAAAACAACAAAATACATATGTATACCAAGCAGTTAAGTCATCGCCATTTGAGTTCCTTTTGGCTGATCCAATAAATTTCTATTTTACTAAAATGTGTAAAACAATTTATTCTTAACTTATAATAGAATTAACAAAATGAAAGCAATAAACTAAGGGCGCGTGGAAAATCACTTCTGCTTTTGCTTTTAAATTTAATGAAGCTCAGCTTTGCTTTTGCCTTTTAATTTATTGGCATTGCGTGGAGTTGCCTTTAATTTAAAATGAAGACCTAAAACGACGACTAAATACCGGTCTCCAATTTTTATACGGATACACGCCTGCTTTTTTTATACCGATCAAAAATCAGGAACATTATAATACCTGAAAGCAGAATCAATATAAAATAACTAAAACTCAGGTTACGTTCATCTTTCGCCGGAATAAAGCATACTATACCATAGCTCAAAAAAGATACAATAACATAAACTATCCCACCGGTAAGTCCACCTGCTATGCCCGCATTTTTAGGGAACTGGCTTAAGCTATAGGTAAAATAATTATTATAGGTAAAGCCTGCGCAAGCATGAATAATAAATGCAAAAAACAGTAAAGTGTATAAATTAGATAAGAAGTTTATGCTTATAATCATTGCCATTACAAACAGGATTTGCAAAGTAACATTGATGACCATTTTAGCATGAAAAGGACGATTAATGGTAGCCTTACCAATAAAGCCACCAATCATCCAGGCAATACCTAAAATAAGAGAGCAATAGCCAGCTATCACTGGTGTTAAATGCAGTTGATGCTCCACAATAAACGGACCCGTCATATTATAAACCATCACCATACAATAGGCAAACCCTAACATCAGCAAACCAAGTGTAAAGCTCAGTGTAGAGATCATCGACACATATACTCCGGCTATTTTTTTTAGGTGAAACTCCGCTCGGTGCCTAATCGTTTCGCCACTGTATATTAATTCAAGAACGCCTAATACTGCGGCCAATATGGCTAAAAAGTAAAAATTAGCCTGCCAACCGAAAATGCTTTGTAAATAACCGCCTATAAACGGCGCTACAATTGGCCCCGAAGACCAAATAATGGTAAACATGCTTAAATAACGTTTTAGCCGATCACCTTCAAACATATCCACAAAATAAGCCCGTTTACTTACTACAATAACAGCCACGGTAATGCCGTGAACTACCCGCATCAGGTATATCACATAAATATTGTGGGTTATTGCAATAACCAGGCAGGAAAGTGTAAAAACAACAATGGCCATTAAACTCAAGCGATACCGGCCAAAACTGTCCAATATTCCCCCGATAAATAACTGCGAAATACCGTAGCTGATCAAAAATACACTCAACGTCATTTGTACCTGTATACTGCTCGCCCGCAGTTCAGTGCCCATACTTGGTAACGAAGGAATATAAATATCCGTTGCAAAACCGGATAGCGGTATTAAGGAGAAAGCAAGCCATGTTGCAATCCGCTCATTTTTTTCTTTTATCAATGCTTAATAATGAGGCGCAAAAATACATCCTATAATGTAAATGTTATGTAATATTAAGCCAGCATTATATCATTGCCGATATAATAAACCAGTAAGAGCCAAAGCCCGACTTCATCTGATAAACACAAGTTTAACCTTGCTCTTTACCTATCTTAACAAAAAAAGCCTCTCATTTCCATGAAAGGCTTAAGGGGAGTGACCATCGGTACTATTTTAAACCAGTTTAGTGATAGTTTACTCAATTTTATAGGTAAAGCTTTGAAAATTACACCGCATCAGATAATGAACTAAACGTAAAATCTCTCAGTTTCATAGGGGGCACCAGATAACTCCGGTAACTTTCTACGCTGATACTCCGCTCAGGCTTACCTAGGGCATCTACGTTGTTCAGCATAATCACCGGGCTTTCGTTGAAACGGAAATTTTTGATTGGGAACTTAATTTTTCCGTTTTCAATGTAAAACAAGCCATCACGGGTTAAACCGGTCAGCAATAACGATTGAGGATCAACCATCCTGATGTACCAAAGGCGTGAAACCAGTATGCCTCGTTCGGTGCTTTTTATCATATCTTCTATGGTAGCATCACCGCCTTCCATAATTATGTTTGATGGGCCAGGCATAGGATTAACGCCCTTCTTCTGTGCCCAATAACGGGAATATGAAAGGTTTTTTACAACGCCCTTGTCAATCCACATTGTTTTTTCTAATGGTAAACCATCACCACTCCATGTAGATCCAGGTAAATCCTGGTTAAAGGGGTCGGAGTATATGGTTACTTTAGGGTCAAGCAATTGTTCGCCCAGCCTTGTGCCGCCGCCTTTTTTACTTAAGAAACTACGCCCTTCATCAGCCTGACGTGCGTCAAAACGAAACATGCTTTCAAGCATGTAAGTGGCTGCAACCGGCTCTAATATTACGGTGTATTTACCCGGTTCCATAGCTTTTGCGCCAACAGAGGTTAGCACCTTATTAGCCGCTATTTTGGTTGCCGAATGGGTATCCAACTTAGTTATATCGGTAAAGCCCCTTGCCGCATAACCCGACGCAGTACCGGCCTCGTTACGTGTAGTTACCGAAAAAGTGACATCAGTGCCCTTCTCATAGGCAAATAACCCTTTCGAATTCATGATGGCATTAAATGTTGTTGCGTTTTCAAGAAAACCTGCAGCGGTAAGGTTGGCTTGTTTAGTAACCTCCAAACTTTTGGCTACCATTTCCGCACGGCTATCAGGGGTCATTGCCGCAGTGGCTGCATTAAACGTAATAGATTCGGCAAACGTGCGCGGACCAAGCATGGGCATGTATTCTGGGTTTGGGGGCGCCAGCTGTGCAAGCTCTTCAGCCCTTCGTACAACCCTTTCAAGCGCAGCGTCATCAAACTCATTAATGGTCGCTGTTCCCGCTTTTTGACCAAAAACGGAAGTTACCCTTAAGCCCATAGTACTGATATCGCCAGCGGTTGACACCGCGTTTAACGCGTAACGAATATTTCCTCCTTCGCTTCCATTTATGCTCGCTTCACATTCTTCTGCTTTCGAATAACTAAGCACTTTTTTCAATAACGATTGTGCTTCTTCTTTATTTAATATGGCCATATTATCCGATCTTTCTTTTTGTATTAATAACATTCACTCCTTTAAACAACGCTGTTGACGCGCCATGCGATACCGCGCTCGACTGGCTAGGCTGCCCTTTACCATCATTAAACGCGCCACCTAAACGATAATCGCGTTCGTCACAAACCTGTGCGCATGAGTTCCAAAACTCACGTGTATTGGCCTGGTAAGCTACATCGTTCAGCATTCCAACTATTTTGCCATCTTTAATTTCATAAAAAAGCTGCCCACCAAACTGAAAATTATAGCGTTGCTGGTCAATGGAGAATGATCCGTCACCAATAATATATATGCCCTTTTCAACATTCTTTATCATATCATCAACACTTAGAGGGGTTTTTCCAGGCTGAAGCGAAACGTTCGGCATCCGTTGGAATTGAACATCCTGCCAGCTTTGTGAATAACAGCAACCCTGCGATTCTTTTAAACCAATAATATGGGCCTGGTCACGTATGGCCTGGTAATTAACCAATATGCCATCCTTTATAAGGTCCCATTTTTTACATTTCACCCCTTCGTCGTCATAACCAACGGCTCCAAGCGATCCTATTTGTGTTTTATCTGCTACAATATTTACCTGCGGACTGCCAAAATTAAAATTGCCTGACTTCCATTTATCAAGTGTTAAAAAGCTTGTTCCGGCAAAGTTGGCTTCATATCCCAATACGCGGTCCAGCTCAGTTGGGTGCCCAACTGATTCGTGAATGGTAAGCCACAGGTGGCTTGGGTCAAGCACCATATCATATTTGCCAGGTTCAACAGATTTAGCTGCCAATTTTTGCCCAGCCTGTTGTGTTGCGGCCTTAATATCTTCCAGTATATCGTACCTTTTCTTATAGCGTGTTGTTACCCCAGTAACCTTTTCACTATCAAGAGGGGTTAAATACTCGTACCCCATGCCTACCGGCGAGCTTAACGAACGGCGGGTTTCAAATGCACCAGCACCTGGATCAATTTTAGTAACTACAAAACTGGGATAAATGCGGTGTACGTCCTGATCAATATATGACCCATCTGTAGATGCGAAGTACTTTTGCTCATTAACCAAAAACAAATTAGAATTTACAAAGTTGGCCCCACCTTGCATGGCAATACCATTTGTAGAGAGTAAAAGGTCTACTTTTTCCTTTACCGGCACCTCAAACCCGTTTTTTTCCAGCGGCGTCTTCCAGCTTACTTCGCCATAGCCTTGTTGCGGCGCCAATTCTACAGGTGCGCCACCAATTTTAGCATTTGCCTTTGCAACTGCAACCGCCTTTTCAGCGGTTTTAACCATGCCGGCCTGAGTAACATCGTTCGTTGCTGCAAACCCCCAGCATCCATTAGCAATTACCCTGATTCCAACACCAAAAGATTCGGTATTGGCTACGTTTAAAACCTTGTTTTCGCGGGTAATAATGAATTGGTTAAAGTACCGGCCAATACGTACATCGGCATAACTGGCGCCCTTTGATTTTGCAGCATTTAACGCAACATCTGCCAATTGTTTATTAATTTTCGCGTCCATAGGCGCTAATGCCTGCGATGGATCAATAGGATTGCCTGAAGCTGTTAAGCCGGGAAACATTAATGCCCCTGCCCCAAGGCCTGATAAGTAAATGAAATCTCTTCGTTTCAAGTGTTTTTCCTCCCTGGTGTTGTTTTTATGTTAAAACTTTTAAAATATTAACCTTTAGTAGTCTGCTTTGCCTGAAATTTCGCTTCAAACCACAAAAAAGTACAGCAAAAAAGCAATAGTGTATAAAAATAAATTTTTGGCGCCGCAATTTTAGCTTTTTGATGTATCTGTTTTGTTACACCATGCAATGTTATGGCACTTTCGTATTTTTTTGTATCGGTTGTTTGTTTGATAGCCTTAATTGTGGCCCAATCAGTTGTTTCATAAACATATATCCAGTCAATGGCTCCATGCGTGCGTTTAACTGGCTGCCATCCGGTTTTTACGGGCCACCAAGTATTTTGCCATTGAAATGGCAACTCCATATTTTGCAAGGGGGCCGTGCTAACGTCATCAATAAGTATTGCTGCAGGTGGTGAAGCTGTTTCAATTGATAAAGTGGCAGGCGCATTAAGAACTGGTAAATTATTAACCGTTTTCCAATTTTCCAACTGTGGATTAGGCTTAGCAGCTTTTCTGACAAGCAAAGACCAAAAAGCCGAATAATCATTTTTATTGCCAGCCAACATCCAACTATAGCTATCGCCTATTGTGGTCAATACTATTTTACCGGCCCCCATAATACCAGTACATGCAAGTTCACGGTGCTTTCCGTCAGTAACCAGGGTCTGCATATTATCGCTATTGCCGATAAATAGTTGTTCATTACTCAATATTTTGGAAGCATTCTTTTCACCCAGAAAATTCAACGGACTGCCTTGTTGATCTGCGGAAGTACGCTTATAAATTGCAATCCCATTCTGAAACCACGATGTTGTTTTGAATACAGTATCAACACTGACTATTAGGCCCATTGAATTTTTAACTACCTGGTTTTTAATCAAAGTATTTGCATCGTTGTTTAGCGCCTTTAATACAGAAAGATCACTGATTAAAACGTCAAAGTTGTCCAGTACCTGGGGTGTTAGTTGATTAATTGGTAACTGTTCAATATTTATATACTCCGTACTGAACTTATTTTTGCTAATAGCCGACCGAACAGCGACTGCAAACCCGTTATCAGCAAGCCAATTTTTTAAAAATTTATTTTCAAAATTGGGGGATCCGGATAAAACCAGCACTTTTAAGGGCCGCACTGGTGATACCACTATTGGGATTTTCTCATTTTCAAGCGTGTCCTTACCGGATATAACCAGCAAACGATCAACTGTTTTTCCTTCAATTTTGGGCAAATCGGTCAACTCAAAACTGGTGCTTACTGTGGGGCCAACAAGCAGAGAATCAATGTTTGTATTTAATCCGGATAAAACCAGTTTTACCTGATTATGTGTTGAATTATTGAAGGTACCCTGAATTACGCAATGCTGCCCCTGCTTTATTTTTTCAGTCCAGCTTATCGATGTAATCCCGAAAGGATAAGCGGCTTGGTGGAAAACTATGGGAATACTGTCCAGTTGTTTCAATTCATCCTGCGTTAAGCCAAAACCTAAAATATGCAACCGAGAAATAGCTGGCACAACGTTTTGCAATTGATCTATAGTTATAAGTCTCGTTTTGGGATTTTGTGCATTAATAACAGAATCCGTAGTGAACAAGGTGTCTGTTTTAAACTCATTCAAGCTATCTCTGTTATAACCCGTCGTTATTAAAACTGCTTCATTGGTGCCCAATTTTGTTTCGCCCCAATAACTAACGGGCAACGTTAAAGCGCCAATGGAAGCTATCGCGATCAACAATGCGGTTATCCGAAGCCCCAACCGTTGCCTGTTAACACGGCGATATTCCATTATTACTGTAAAAACAGCAAGAATTCCGCAAATGACTATTACCAGGTAAGTCCAATTCATTTGCAAATCAGTGATTAAAGTTTAAAAAATAACTTTGGGAAAGGCCCATGTCAGCAGTCGTAGAGTTGCTTTGAGGCAACACCTCGCTGGCAGGTAATATTTTTCGGATCGCTGTTTCAACTATTGCAATGTTTGCAGACAGTCCTTTTTTATTGCCTGCTATTATGCGTCGCATCGCGCTTGCGGCGCCTAAATAAGCGCCAGATTGCAATGCTGCCTTTTCACCGAGTTGCTGATTGGCTTCCTGCAATATCCGTCGGTCAGCGTCGCTTATATTATTTATGTAAGATAATTGTTCCAATATACCGACAGCCTTTTTTAATGAAGAAAAACGGTCTTCAACTGATTTCAGTTCACGATGTTCTATTGGTTGTATAATTTTATCTAAGTCACCGCTCAATCTTTTTTCCATTTTTAATGGAGATGGATTATAGGCCGTTTTTGCTACAAAAGATCGTGATTTTTGCTGCAGATCTTTCAAAAGGCGTAAAGCTTTGTAAGCAAAAGGCAACGCTTCTGCAGGTTGATATAAACGAAGCTGCAATTCAGCTTTCCACATTTCTGTAAGGGTTGCTTTGAGTTGTTCTTTTACTTTCGGGTCAAAAAACTGGGCATCTTCGGCGTTATCATGTTTATCGGTGTATTCATCCAATATTTTCGCGCCGTTGCCAAAATCTTTCGGGTCAACGGCTTTATCATTCCCCGCCACTCTTGGGTCTTCAATATTCCCTTCAGCTTCTTCTCCTAAAAACTTGCCGTAACGTAAGCGCAATAGTTTTTGGTCGGTCCCCAGTTCATTGCTCCTTTCTTTAAACTTATCCTGGCGCAGCGTGTCTTTTTCTTTTAATAATGTTTCCGCATCTAAAATAATCTGGCGCTCACTTCTAAAATACTCAGGTTTTATATCCGTACCTGAGAGTATACCATCCATACTTAACAACTGCGCTGTATCCTGTACAGAAACTATATAAACATCGGTGCGGCTCAACTGGGCGTTGTTATCACGGGCCTGCACATAAAAATAAAGCTCATCGCCAGGTTCCACATTCAAAGCCTGGAGGTCAATTATTTTTTGGGAATTATATTTCCGTTCATTTTGACTAAATGATGTAGGGAACTCAATTTTTTGCTCCTTAAACTTTACAGCCTCTCCGCTGCCTTTGGCAATTGTGGCATAAATTTCTGCTCCGCTTACCCCGTAGTCATCTGTTACAGTTGCGTTTAAAATCACTTGTGGCTTTTCACCGGCATCAATATAGGTATATTGTTTTGGCGTTTTAATTTGTATAACCGGTGGTAAGTCATTAATAACCTGCACCTGGTACAAATCTGAACTTTTACCATCTATCATAACCTGGTAAAAACCTGGCTTTGTAAGTATTTTTTTTGCTTCCCATTCTGTACCATCATCATTTTGACTTTTTAAAGGCAGGTTGTCCCTTTCATTAAACAGCAGAGATACTTTTTTAACAGCAACATTTGTTGTCAATTTCCAATCAATAACTGCACCTTCTTCTGTTTCCAGTGTAAACTTTGACTGGCTGTATTCCTGCAAATGGGTATAAGCAGGCGGCCTGATAAGCACATCAACCGATTCTACCTGGGGCAGTATTACTTCTTTTACATTGCTTTTTTTATGAATATTGTTAACGCTGTTAGTGGCATTACCAGTATCCCAATGATGTTTAACCTCACTGGCAAGAAATGATAAGATAAGAGCGCAAATTAATACTATGGCACTTTGGCGCACAGGCTTTATAAAATGCTCATGATTTGACGGAATATGTACCAGCGCTGTCGCAACCTTTTCTAATTGAAGCCGTTGCAATAGGTTAAGATCGGCTTTTTGCATCAAAACAATGCTGCTGCTTTCTTCAAGTTCCGGATATACAGAATCAAGAAAAGCTGTCACAATCTTGTCTCCAATAAGCCATTGACGATGTCTTGCCATCAAAAGGCCGAAAATTAAAACAAATAATATAATAAAAAACAGAAGAGGCCTGGTAAAAAACAAGGATAAAATAACACAGCCGGCCACGGCGATAGCCGCCGCGAGCAGGCCATCGGCAAGCAAATAATATAAAATATACTTTTGCCTTACCTGTCTTATTTTATTCAATGCATTATACTCCATCTAATCCTTATGTTAACTGTTTTTTATTTGCCAGCCATCTTTCAGCTAAAAACATCAACACCAAAAGCAACCAGAAATAACGGGTAACGTACGTGTTTAATTTATAATTGTTATGAGAAGACTTAACCGCATTAATAACAACAGGCTTTAGTTGCTGCTTGTCAATAATTCTGCGGTCGTACTTAGCTTTATCAAAAAGAAAATCATCCTCCATAATAAGTTGTAACATTATCTTCGGAAAATCGGCGTTCCAAACCAAATCGTTCCACGATGGGTTAAAGCGGTTGTAAAAATGATATATGGCTGTGTTGCCCTTGTAATCGCGGCCCAGCACCAGTTTTCCAAAGCCATCGTGCCAAACAACTTCAGCAGGATAAGTAGTTCCAATAACCGATTTATATAAAGAAATTGGCTGTTGTACAGGTGTTGCCGAATTACAGGCACCCGGGGTTATCCAAGAATTAACAGCAGCAGTTTTACCACTTTCATAAACTAATACACGCTGGTAATGACTTATTGTTTTTGGGTTGATAGTTTTATCAGATAACCAAAAAAGCCAGTTTTTTCGGCCCGATAAATTATCTTTATCGCTGAATGATTTAATATTTACAGGGTGTTTTGTAAACTGGCTAACTGTTTGTAAAGCAGCTTTAACATATTTGGCATCAGGGGCATTATTATCGGCAAAAACATCAACGGTTAGCGTGGCGGTATCAATTGCAACAGGACTTTGCTTATTATCGCTTGCACTGATTATAGCCTTGCCATTGTTTACGCTGATATGGTAAGGATGGCCCTCCCCTCCATCCGAACTGATATTTACGGCATTAAAATAGGTACCTGATGGCTTGCCTGTGCCAATAATGACATGCACATTTTTATCTGCGGTAAACCATGCTTTTTCTATCCAGGTAACTGTAGAATCACTTGGTGTATAGGTGTCCCATTTTAAACTTAAAGCAATTTTCGGCCTGTTGCCAGTAAAATTATTCAGCAAATTGGGGGTAAGTAAATAGATTGGCAGTTTAGCTGGTGCCTGCCTGTCCAGTTGCTGCAATAAGCTCCAGTAAGGCACCATTTTTTTTTGTTGCGATGCTGTTGCATCTGCCAGTGCTTCTTTAACCACTACTTTTTTAAAATTGGAGTTAAAGTAATGAAGTTCGTATCCGGCATTTAATAAAGAATCGGCTTTTGGCTTAAAGGTTTTATATACTTCTTTAAAGTTTTCTTTGGGGATAAGAAGCCATCCTTTTATACCACTTTTGTCTTGCTCTTTTTGAATATAAGGCATTGCCAAAACTATCGCAATCAAAATCAGGAACAGGCAGCGCAGCAAAAGCAATAAAATATCAATCAATTTAAAACTGCGGCTACTTTTACGGGACGATACTTCAATTAATGCGATACTGCCAACTTTAAGGGTTTTGCCCGGCCTTACATTCCATAAGTGTATTATTACCGGAATACTAATAGCGGCAACAGCGAATAACCATATTGATGATAAAAAGCCCATTATCAATACCGTTTATTTCTTTGCGTCAAAAACGCTCTTAGCGCTTCGTCAAGCGGTTCCGCGGTGCTTATCATCTTGTGAAAAATATGTTTACTTAAAAGTTCCAGCCGGATATCAGCCAGGTAATTACCAAGCTTTTCAAGATAGGCACTTTTAATTGTATCCGGATCAATTTGTACAGTGTCGCCGCTTTCCAGGTCTTCCAGGGCAGCATAACCTTTAAAGTCCAGTTCAAGCTCATTTTGTCCCATTAACTGAAACACAAGCACTTCATGTTTAACGGCTGTTAAAGAATCCAATAACTTATAAATTTCACTCTCCTGCTGGTACATATCCGTTATCAATATCAAAAGTTCTTTCTTTCCTTGTCCAGCAAATAACTCTTTATAATGAATAGGCTGTGTAAACTTCCCACCAGGTTTAATAACCGAAAGCTGATAAAACAAGCGCTGTAGATGTTGCGGATCGGGTTTTGAGGCCAGTGAAAACAAATGATCATTTTGGAAAACATAAAGCCCTACCGCATCGCCATGCAAATTGGCCAGGTACGCCAATGATGCGGCAAGGAAACGGGCATATTCAATTTTTTTTATTCCATTGTCATCATGATTCATTGACGAACTCGCATCAATTAAAAACCGGACAGATATGCTTGTTTCTGTTTCAGACTCACGTATATAATACCGGTCAGAACGGGCATACATCCTCCAGTCCAGCCACCTGAGATCATCTCCGGGTTGATAACTCCGGTATTGGCTAAACTCTAAGCCTGGACCTTTTATATTGCTTTTGTTAAGCCCCGTCATAAAGCCATCAACAACCGTTTTTGCCAGTAAGGGCAAATTTTTAATGGTCATTAATACTTTCGGGTCTAATTGCATATTAAAAAACCTAAATAAATTTAAAGCGTATTTTCCCTTGTAATTTCCTTTATCAAAACAGAGGTAACCATATCCGAGGTTATGTTTTCGGCCTCAGCTTTAAAATTCAATAATATGCGGTGCCTTAATACCGCCGGGGCCATGGCTTGTAAATCTTCCATTAAAACGGTATAGCGGCCTTTTAAAATTGCCCGTGCTTTAGCCGTCAAAATCAATGCCTGGCCAGCCCTTGGCCCTGCGCCCCAGCGTACCCAATCTTTAACGTAACTTACAGTTGTAGTATCAGGTCTTGTAGCCCGGATGAACTTACTTACATACTTTATCAGGTCATCACTTATGTTTACCTGCCTTACCAGCGCCTGTACCTGTAAAATTTCTTCCGCCGTAACCACAGGTGTTACCTTAGCCATTTTTGTTCCGGTAGTGCGGCTTAAAACTTCAACTTCTTCCTGTTCGGTGGGATACCCTATTTTTATTAATAATAAAAACCGGTCCAGTTGAGCTTCGGGCAATGGATAGGTGCCCGCCTGCTCAATAGGATTTTGCGTGGCAAGAATAAAAAATGGCTTATCAAGCGGGTAAGTTTGCCCGCCATAAGTTACTTCAAACTCCTGCATAGCCTCCAGTAACGCCGATTGGGTCTTCGGAGGCGTGCGGTTTATTTCGTCTGCCAGTATAATATTAGCAAAGAGCGGCCCTTTATTAAATTTAAAAAAACGCTTTCCGGTTATATGATCCTCTTCCAGTATTTCCGTGCCCACAATATCAGTAGGCATTAAATCCGGGGTAAACTGGATTCTTCTGAACGAAAGATGTAAAGCCTGAGAGATGGTTTTTACAATAAGGGTTTTTGCTAAGCCGGGTACGCCCTCTAAAAGGCAATGCCCCCCCGCTAAAAAGGCCACCAGTAACTCGTCTAATATGACATCCTGACCAACAATTACTTTTTGAATCTCCTGTTTAAGTTGTGGCAATTTTGCCAGCAAAGCTTTTACGTCTTTTTCAGTTGTTTCCAAATGGTTTTGATATTTATTATTGTTATAAATCACGCTGCCCCGGAGGAACTTTAACCAGTACCGCCAATTGTCTTATAAGCACACAATATATCATAGTTTTATCTTATTATTGGTTTTTTTTACCAAATAATAAATATAGTAGCGTAAAAATTACAATTCAGATAAGAAAAACACGTTATTACCTATTTATTTTATATAGTTTAGTAAAACTATGAATACCGGCTCAAAATTCACATTTGCGAGATTTAGCTATCATTCCGGCGATTGGGATACTGATCAAAGAATGCCCTCTAATTTACTTAACTCTTTGCTGGAATATACCACCATCCCAATCGATGTACACGAAAAAGTGATACCGCTTGATAGCGCCGATATATTTTCTTTCCCTTTTTTTTATATAAGCGGCCACAAGCTGGTTCAGTTCGACGCTCAGGAAAGGGCAAACTTTAAAAAGTACGTAGAAAATGGCGGATTTGTTTTTGCCGATGACTGTAATCATGATATCGACGGGCTTTTCGCGAAATCATTCGAGGCCGAAATGACAGCAATATTTGGTGCCGGGGCGCTAAAAAAAATCCCGAACAACCATAAAATTTATAGTTCCTTTTTTAGTTTTGAAAAAGGACCACCAACCACCACTTTTGAACTTAACGGGTGGGGGGATGATCTGGTGCATGATTACCTTAAAGCAATTGAAATAGATAACCGGATAGCAGTACTATACAGCAATAAGGACTACGGCTGCGAATGGGACTATGACTTCAGAAATAAACGGTTTTTAGCTGAGGATAATACCAAATTTGGCGTAAATATTATTTTGTATGCACTGAACTCGTGATACAATCCCCTTTTATTAATGATTGCTTTAATTCAATGGTGACTTGGACCACCTTGGGCGAATGATTGCTGTTAGCAAAAAAATATATTTAAAATATTGTAACGTTTATTGCGCCTTTATAATCTTACGAAGAGAAATTTATTTTTATTGGATTATGTCTTTAATTAATAAGAACAAATTATATTTATTTGAATAGAGTAATTATCTTTAGAAAACTAATACCGATCAATTGAATAGAAAAAACTTTCTTTATCTTACAGGTATGGGCTTTGGAGCCACGATGCTTAATCGTATACCTGTTTTTGGTTCCCCTTTAATTCAAGGAACTGCCATGCGCAATGTTGACATCGCCATGAAAAAACAAATGGCAGATGTAGCGCTGAATGCGGCACGCTCTAAAGGGGCCACCTATACCGATGTACGCATAGGCCGTTATTTAAACCAATATGTGGTTACCCGTGAAAACAAGGTTGAAAACATTGTTGACACCGAATCATACGGAATGGGCATCAGGGTAATAGCCAACGGCTGCTGGGGTTTCGCGGCGACTGATAAATTAGATACCGATAGTATTGCCAAGGCCGCGCAGATGGCTGTCGCAATAGCAAAAGAGAATGCCAGGATACAAACCGAGCCCGTACAATTAATACCCCAAAAGGGATATGGAGAGGTTAGCTGGAAAACACCGATAGTTAAAAACGGTTTTGATGTGCCGGTTAAAGACAAAACAGATCTTTTGCTTGCCGTAAATGATGCGGCACTAAAAGGTGGCGCTAACTACGTAAACTCCATCATTTTCCTGGTAAATGAGCAAAAGTATTTTGCCTCAACAGACGGATCGTATATAGATCAGGATATTCACCGTATATGGCCCGTTTTTTCAGTTACAAAAATTGACGAAAAAACCGGACAATTTGAAACAAGACAATCGTTGAGCGCCCCGAGGGGAATGGGTTATGAATACCTGATCCCAAAAGAAAGCGACAAAATAAAAGGTTTAACAACTTTATACCGTGATAGCTATGACATGCTTGAAGATGCCCGGGCCGCTGCGCCGCAGGTAGCTGAAAAAATAAAAGCAAAATCAGTTGAGGCGGGAAAATATGATCTGGTACTTGATCCCAGCCATTTGTGGCTAACCATACACGAGTCTGTAGGGCATCCTTCCGAACTGGACCGCGTTCTCGGCTACGAAGCCAACTTCGCTGGTACCAGCTTTTTAACACTCGATAAATGGAAATCAGGCAAATTTAATTTTGGCAGTCCGCAGGTAAATATTGTTGCAGATAAACTTCAACCAGGTTCATTAGGGGCTGTTGGGTATGACGATGAAGGTGTGGAAACTAAAAAATGGGATATAATTAAAGATGGTATATTGGTTAATTACCAGGCCATACGCGACCAGGCCCATATACTGGGTTTAAAAGAATCACAAGGATGCTGTTACGCAGATAACTGGAGTGATGTACAATTCCAGCGGATGCCAAATATATCATTACAACCGGGCCCCACACCGTTAGCGCCTGATGAGATGATTAAAAATGTGGAAAAGGGAATTTACATTATTGGCGACAGTTCTTTCTCAATTGATCAGCAGCGATATAATTTCCAGTTCAGCGGCCAGCTTTATTACGAAATTAAGAACGGTAAAATTGTTGGGATGCTTAATGATGTAGCCTATCAATCAAACACGCAGGAATTCTGGAACTCCTGCACCGCTGTATGTGATAAAAATGATTATCGTTTGGGCGGATCTTTCTTTGACGGAAAAGGCCAGCCAGAACAGGTTAGCGCAGTTTCCCACGGCTCATCCACCGCGCATTTTAAGGGTGTTAACGTAATTAATACAAAAAGAAAAATATAACGTACAATGGCTATAATAAGCGAAGACGATTGCCGTACAATAATGAAAAAAGCGCTCAGCTATTCAAAGGCTAACGAATGTGAAATATCTTTTAGCGGTTCTGATTCAGGAAATATCCGCTATGCCCGCAATTCGGTTTCTACCAGTGGCTTTATCAGCCAAACAAACATGGTTATTTCATCTGCCTATGGTAAAAAGCTGGGCATTGTAACCACTAACGAGTATGATGATGCGTCTATAGAAAAAGCGGTGCGTCTTTCGGAAACCCTTGCGCAATTTGCCCCGGAAAATCCGGAGTTTGTGTCTTTCTTGGGCCCGCAAACTTATAGCCCGCCTTCAAAAACTTTTGATGCCGACACCGCCGCCATAACTCCCGCAATGCGGACTGACAAGGTTAGCGAAAGCCTTCAGATTGCAAAAGACAATAAGCTTATTGCTGCAGGCTACTTGCAAAATAGCGCATCATTTTCTTCAATGATGAATTCGCATGGCTTATTTGCCTATTTTACCGGTACTGATGCCAGTTTTTCTATTACGCTGCGCACGGAAGATGGTCAAGGCTCAGGCTATTCAACGAAAGACTATAACGCAGTAAGCAAACTTGATACGCTTAATTTCACTAAAACAGCCGCACAGAAAGCAACCCGGTCTGCCGGTGCAAAAGCAATAGAACCCGGTAAGTACACGGTTATATTAGAACCAGCCGCAGGCATTGTATTGCTTGAGCAATTGTACGGAGGGCTGGATGCAAGGACAGCCGACGAAGGACGCAGTTTTTTAAGCAAAACCGGAGGCAAAACTAAGCTGGGTGATAAACTGGTTGATGAACGGATTAATATTTATTCAGATCCATCAAATCCTGAATTGCCAACTGGCAGTTGGGCCGGTGATGGCAGGCCGCAGGAGAAAATAAGCTGGATTGAAAAAGGCGTACTTAAAAACCTTACTTACTCCCGCTATTGGGCGCAAAAACAGGGTGTGAAAGGCATTCCATCTCCAGATAGCATTATTATGGACGGAACCGACGCCACTTTAGAGGACTTAATAAAAGGTACAGAAAAAGGGATACTTGTAACCCGTTTATGGTATATCCGCCCGGTAGATCCGCAAACGTTATTATATACCGGTTTAACCCGCGATGGTACTTTTTATATAGAAAACGGACAGATCAAGTTTCCAATAAAGAATATGCGTTTTAACGAAAGCCCGGTGATTATGCTGAATAACCTGGATGCCTTGGGTAAACCGGAAAGAACAGTCAGTGGCGAATCATTCTCCAGCGCGCTTATTCCGCCAATGCGGATAAAGGAATTTACCTTTACTTCTTTGTCTGACGCCGTTTAAGCAGCCACAAGAAACTATTTTTAAATTAAAAAATAAAACCGCCTCATTTTACTGAGACGGTTTTTAATTAACTGATAAAACTGAAAATTAACTATTAGACTGATCTATTTTTAGTAATTAGGGTTCTTTATAGGAGCACTGCCCGATGCTGGTGGGTTGAGAACGAACTCATCAGCGGGAACATCCCAGTAATCCATAAAGTTATAATTGATAGTAACGTTTGTATGTAACACGCCGTCCGGAGTAAGCACTACACAACCGGTGCGGCCACCACCTTTAGAAACATCATAAATAACGCCCCATCTTCTTGCATCATAGAAGGCAGTTCCTCTGAACAATAAAGCAATTCTTCTTTCTTTTCGCAGTTCCTCCAAAGCCTGGGCAGTTGTTAAGCCGGTACCAGCTACTGAGGCTAATCCAGCTTGCTGATAAACTCTAACCGCGTCAACTAATGCTAATCCCTGTTCAACCTGACCTGTGTTTATATATGCTTCCGCTAACATTAGCGCATTTTCCTCATAGCTGCCAGCGATATAAATTTCCTGGTTACCCGGAGTATTGTCTGCATACTGGATGGAGTTGATTGCCGGACGGGGAGTAAGCGCTGCATTCAACAATTCCCAACGGCTGCTGAAGGTGTAACCACCTACTTGGTTGATCGTTGTATCGGCCGTAAAGTTTTTAGCAAATCTTTGATCGCCCGATTTAAAATCCTGTATCAAACGTTCCTGAATCTGGAATATAGAATTTTGAGGCGGCCCTGATGTATTAAGCGCAACACAACCGCTGGTTGCACTAGCCAAACCGTTGAGGCTAGTTGTACGTAAGGTAAATACATTATCTGATGACTGGATACCTGCTGTGGTCAGCGTTATTATGGTCTGCCAGTCAGCAGCTGTCATAGCGCTTGTACGCGTATTGGCCAGCAGGTTACGAGCCTCAAGAGTATTAATATTGTCTATAAACGCTGCCGGGGTTGGCACGCCACCATGACCGGTTTGAACAAATGAAGGCAACAACTGCGCCATCAACGTTGTATAAGTAGTCGTATTGCTTATTGAACTCAACTGAGCGCTTGCGGCAGCCAGGTTTTTGTTTGATTCGGCAATTATAGCAGAGCTTAAAACATAATTAGAATTAGTTGCACTTATTTCATTGTTTATAATACCTGAATAGTATATAGAGCCTATACGTGCATAAGCATAACCCTTCCACCAGTAAGCCCAGGCTCTTAATGTAGCCTGTTTATTGGCGGCGTCTCCCGACAAGGGAACAGTGCCGGCAAGAGCCAGGATCTGGTTAGCGGCGTTATTTAATTGATACATGCTGTTCCATTCATAATAGAACATATTTTGTGATTGGGTGGCCCGGGTATTGTTTACACGCAGGTTAGCCGACTGGCTTGTAGGGTTTACGTTTACGGTAGGTGTTCCATCGGTAAAGATAACTGATGCCGGTAAGTTTACAACGTTAACGTTTTGGTTGGCATCCGGGGAAGCCACGTCGTCTGCCAACAATTCGTCAAAACCGTATTCCAGAGAAAAGAATGAATTCCCCAGCCAGTAGTTACCATTCATAAAACCGTTAACGTAGATACTGCCGGCAGCAAGTGAAACTAAACCCGTTTCTGTTGACGCCTGTGCAAGCGTAGGGGAGTTCGGATTCTGTATGTTCAGCTCCTTTTTGCATGATGAAGACAAAACAATCCCTGCCAACATCACTATAATTATTTGAAATTTATATTTTTTCATGTTTTTTTAAGATTGAATTGTCAATTAAAATCCAAGGTTTAAGCCCACAGTAATTGATTTCGTGTTCGGATTAGAACTATTATCTACACCTCTGTCATAAGCCGAGTTTGATGTACCGGAACTAACTTCCGGATCAAAGCCAGTGTATTTAGTGATGGTAAACAAGTTACGTCCGCTAACAGTCAACACCGCTTTTCTGAATACCTTCGAGCCCAATAGCTTTCCAAAGTCATAACCGATGTAAGCATTTCTTAATCTGGCAAAAGAAGAGCTTTCATAGAAATAATCTTTCGTTCCGTCACGGTCACCGTTAACCTGGCCAAATGCATTGGCATAAGCGCTACGGTAATAAGCTGTGTATGCCGCTGTAGTACCAGCTATGTCAACTGCGTTGTCATAATCGCTGCTGATACCGTCCCTATACATCCACTCTTTGGTTTGGTTATATAAGTGGCTACCGTAAACCCAATCAAGTTGAAAACCGAAGGTTAGAGATTTATAGCTAAAGTTTTCGATGAATGACATGTTGAATTTTGGATTCGGATCACCAAAGGAACTTGCTTCATTTGTAAACATGATACTTTTTGATGCTATATTTACTACACGGCCATTAACAATAGTATATTGGCTATAATCTGCAGGTAAAATATAGGGTACGCCCTCCTGATTTTTTTCGCTCAAACTTGTAAGGGCCTTATCACCATAGATCTCACCGATTTTTTGACCGGCAACCAACGCTAAACTGGTGCTACCTGCAGCAGAAGTCAGAATGATTGGCGGGCCTACAATGCTGGTGATGGTAGATGTTTGATTGCTGAAGTTCGTGGTCATGTTCCAGTTAAAATCCTTGGATTTGTAAACCGCGATATTCAATGATGCCTGAATACCATGTGAAGCTAAACCAATTGCATTTGTTGAAATAGAAGAACCACCGGTTGATAAAGCTGTTGATACACTATAGATGGCATCTGTTGTTTTTCTGTTCCAGTAAGTACCACTCACGGTAAAATCGCTTCCCCAGCTACCTTGAAAGCCTCTGATTTCAAAGTCTGTACCAATTTCAAATTCCTTAGAAACTTCTACGTTTAAATTGGGGTTCGCTAAGCCGCTACTTGGCAGGTTAAATGTTAATTCAGAACCAATATTTTGTGGATTTATGGTTGCGTATCTTTGATAAATATTTGGCTGAATACCTGCTTCACCGTAACCACTGCGGATTTTGAATTCAGGAATTGCTGATCCAAGGGCTGAATTTTTCCAAAAATCCAGTGATGATAGTCTTACATAACCATTCACGTCAGGGAAAGTAAATGGTTTTGAACCAGCTCCAAAATTAGATGAATAATCACTTCTGAAACCACCGGCAACACCAGCAATATCACCAAAGTCTATTTTTTGGTTAACTACATAACCGAAAGTAACAAATTTAGCCGTGTAATCGTTCCAAATCGCCTGGCTGTTTGTTTGGTTGTATTTATATATGGCGTATGTTGGCAAACCTAAACCATAGGAATCTAAGTCATGACTATTGCCGCTACGGTAATCATACTGCAATAAGGTATTGGTTGTAATAGGTACATTTAAATGGAAATCTTTTTTGAAATCTGTTTTGATGATAGCAGACCCAATAAAGTTTTGGAAAAAATTATTATTGGTATAATTATCAAGCTCGCCACTGCCGTCAGGAGCAGCAACGCCGCCGAAATAATTGCCTGTATCTTGATTTTGAATGGTACCTGTCTGATTCAAATAAGTTGCATTCTCTTCATTGTGCGAATAGTTGATACCGTATTTGGCATTCAAATCAACAAAACGGTTGATTTTGTAATCGGCAATAAAGTTTTGAAGAAGGTCTTCGCGGTTGGTGGTTTGAGATCCCCATTGATGAAAGTAATTTGGGTTTGAACCGTTCACACTCACTGTACCTGAACTTAAAGATAAAGGATAAGATCCGTCAGCGTTTTTCTGATTAAAATCATAAAAAGGAGACGCGTTCAACGCGTCAAAAATACCGCCGCTATTACCGATACCGAATGCTGGGTTCAAGGTATTTTTGGTATAGATCAATTGAGTGATTGACCGGAACGTAAAGCCCTTAAAAAGCTCTGTTCCTAAGTTAACGGTCATATTGGTTCTGTTGTTGAAACCATTGTTTCTGATATCACTTTCCTGGTAATTATTAGAAAGGGAAAATAAATAGTCTGACTTTTCAGATCCACCTGAAAGGGTTAAGTTGGTATTGTTAGTATAAGCTGTTGTAAACAATTGCGCCAGGTGGTCATAGTACTTTAGATTTGTACCATATTGCTGGTGGTAAATATTTAAAGGATTTGACATAGCAGTAGGGAAGCCGGCTGCCGAATTGGAACCGTAAGCCCATTGGATGCCCGGATATTGGCCATATGCATTCAATGTTATTGGTTGTCCGCTGGCATTAATGAACTGGCCGGCGGCATTAACAGCAAAGCTACTCAATGTTGCCTGGTGTACATTCCCGTTGTTAATCATATCAGCACCGGATACACTGGATGATACATCAATGCGTGTTTTACCAACCGCGCCTTTTTTGGTAAAGATCTGGATAACACCATTTGCACCCTGTGCACCATAAATGGTGGAGGCGGCAGCTCCCTGTACAACTTCGATGTGATCTACAGATGCAGGGTCAAGCTGGCTGATGTCTGTAATAGCTGATTGAATACCATCCACCAGGTACATTGGTGTAGTACCACCCTGTACAGTGTTGATACCACGCAAAATAATGTTAGCCTTTGCGCCAGGTGTGCCGTCAACTGAGGAAATTTCAGCTCCAGGAATTTGACCTATCAAACCCTGGTCGATAGAGGCCTGTGGGGAAGAGGTTAAGCTCTTTCCTGAAACTGATTCTACTGAGATACCCAGCTTTGCTTTACTTGTAGCAACACCAGAACCCGTAACAACCACTTCATTAAGCTGCTTGCTAGAAAGGACAAGTACAACATCAACTACAGGTTTGTTTACGGTAACCTGTTGATTGTCATAACCAATAAAGCTGACCACCAAAATTGCATTGGCAGGAACGGTCAGCGTATACTTTCCTTTGATGTTTGTTTGGGTGCCAGTGGTGGTACCTTTAATTTTTACGGTTGCTCCGGGAATTGGCTCTCCGTCTTCTTTTGCGGTAACTGTACCGGTAACGGTACTTGTTTGTGAATAGGCGTAATTACCTATAAGCACCAGCAAAAGGAAAAAAATACTGTTAAGTAAGTGTTTCTTCATACTTTGATTAATTGAAAAGTTAATAGTTGTTTCGTTCTCAATATAGGCATGTAACACATGTGTTACAATATTGGTTGAATTTTTAGTATTATAATATTTTTTGTTTTCAATAAGCCCCAATAATTAGTATATTTTTATATAAATTGTATTTTTATTATTACTTTAATAATATATTCCATTCTTTACAAGAAAATACTACAACTGCTAAAATCATATATTTTACATATTTAGACCTATTTGTTAACATTATTTTAAAATTCCTGTGCTTTTTTTGAAAAAAACGTGAAATATCGCATATTAAAAACACTGTATTTTTATTATCTCACCAAATTGAAAGTATCGCTTGATTGTTCAAAAGCTTTCAGAGTTTAGGCTGATGAAAACTCAGCTTTTAGCTTAGGCAGTCGCAAACTTTATATCAATGAAAACCGTCCTACTATTTTGCCGCCAAAAACAAATAGGTATGCAACTGTAGCTCAGTATAAAGGCAATCCTCTTATATACACCTTATCTAACAAAACCACAAGCAGCACAACGTCCACAGATTCAAGTAGCTTCTTTGGGCTTAATGACCCCTTGCTGGCAAATGAGGGAAGTACAATTACCTTATCTGCCTTATCAAATAGATATCGGTTTATCATCTTCACATTTTATAATTGATTACCTTTAATAAATTCATTAGCATGAAAAATTTTCATCTTTTTATAGTGGGCCTATTATTCGCACAATTGTGCCTTGCCCAAACAGTAAAAAACAGTCTTTATTTACAGCATTTAAAAGGCAAGGTAAAAAGGATTGAATCAGTGTTATATAATGGAGACGCTACTAAAGGTACAATAGACACACTGGCCCCCACAAGTAAGATCATTGAACTATATGATGAAAATGGCAATGATGTGGAGGAAAGCTATACTGACAAGGATGACAAGAAGGTATCTAAATGGATTAAGAAATATAATGAAAAAAGCGAAAAAATAGAGGAAGACTATTTTGCTGAAACAGGGATGCAGGAAGCAACTACTTTTTTTAGATATGATGCAAGTGGAAAACTGGTAGAATCAGATCATGAGTTCAGTCCTGATAAAACAAATTCAAATAAAACATTGTACAAGTATGATGACAGAGATAATAATATTGAAGAGGATGTATATTCAAATGGCGACAGTTTGAAATACAAAAACACCTATAAATATGACAGTAAGGGCAATAAAATTGAAATGGATTACTGGCATGCAAAAGAAGATACTATTAGGGTGAAGTGGACATTTGATTATAATAATGCAGGCCTTCGCGTGAAAGAAGACAGGTACAGTCCGCGGGGGGAACTGCAAATTGAAAACCTTTTCACTTATGAAAATATGGATAATTCGGGTAACTGGCAGCTGCAAACCAGGAAAAGCCAGGGAAAGAATAAAGAATACGCCAGGATATTAAGTTACTCCGTCACTAAAATGAAGATTTATTACTACTAAAAATAGCAATTGTTAGGATGGCCCTGCCCACCGGTACGTAGCACGCCCATATTCTCCAAATCTTTCGTTATCGAAAAAACTTTACTCAATTTTATATTTTGGTTCTTTGTAAGTAAAATCAATTACGGCACCATCGCCCAAAATCACCTGGTCGCCTTCTTCTAATCTATGACCTATCTGGGTTGAAATCAGCTTGTTCAACGCCTCCGTGGCCCCTGCCCTAACCTTCACTTTATTACCGGGAGGTACGCCACCCATATCGGCATATAACATGAAGCTGCCGGCCTCATTGTTCCACTCTATATGTGCGTGCTGGCGACTGATATATTTATTGATCTCGTTATCAACCTCACCCGGGAAAGCAATTTGGTTAAACCTGAAAAAGCCATCAGTAGTTTGCACACTTTTATCGCGCCCAATGTTGGTCTTCCCATCGGTAGACTCCAACCGGTAAATTTTCTTTTCCGCTTCGCCGCTTAAAATCCGGATAAAAGCCGTTGCAGACTTCTTGATCATATTGTCCTTTGTCCGGATAAACAATCCCGCATCGGCACCCGTCACACTAATCGCTTCAGTCGGCAATTCAGCCAGGTGGCTGATATCCAGAGTCCAGTTGGCCGGCAGATCAAGGGCATAATCATCGGCAATTTTTTGTACCTCATTTTTCAGCCGCCCGGGTTCATCGGCATAAACGGCAGCTTCATAAACATGCTTTTCGCTATCAGGTGTAGCTATAAACAAGTCTATGCCCTTTATATTTTTCCCTTCGCCGCCTTCTGCTTTTTGTAGCTCCAGTTTAATGCCCTTTAAAATGGCAGCACGCGCAGCTTTTACATCAGCAGGTTGGTTCTTTTTGTCGTTTTTAAATATGTTGAACATGTTTTTATCAACTAGTTTTGTGTTGTATCAGGTTGCTCAGTCGGCTTCTGGTCGTCGGTTTGATCAGTGCCGCCAGTTCCCTCATTAGTTACAGGTGTTATACTTTTAATATAACCCATCTTCAGTAAATAAGGTATAACATCTCTACCGGCCATGTGCACAGCGTCCGATGAACCTTTGGTTTTTTCAATGCGGATACATGTTACCGTGTATCCTGTATTTTGCAGGTTGGGTGCAAAAAATACATACCAGCCATCGTTTATGCTTTGTCCTTTCCAGATGCGTTCCGGTGTACCGGTTTTTCCTGCCACCGCCAGATTCAAAATAGTAGCCTTTGGCGCGCTTTGCTCTATCATAAACTGCTTAAGCAAGGCGGCATACGCCGGATCAGTTAGTTTTTCAGATGTTTTTGTGCTGATAACCGTATCGTTTATCTTCAGGGCAAACCGGCTCTGCATTAATGTGCCGTTATTGGCTACACCCGATGCCAGCCGGGCCACAGCAGCCGGCGTAGCGATCAACTCACCCTGCCCCCAGGCCATGCCCGAAATACCTTTTGCCCGCGTACGGTGAATATTGTTCGGATCGTATGGCGGTTTGGTATTGAATTCTGTTTTGCGCCAAAGTTCGCGCCATTTTTCCTGCTGAGCGGCATCGGTATTATTAGGTTTCTTTTCATAAAAATACCCACCCACCCCATGTAAAAACATACCAACCTTTAGGTATAAGGTAGCCATATCTTCCTGCAGGTGCTGCTGGTTAGCTAGCTTGATAAAATATACGTTGTTTGAATGCACAATGGCACGTTCCAATGTGATCGTCCCGGTTTCATCCGGCTCAATACCTTTGGTCCTTATCCGTTCTTCGGTGCTCACATGATAGGTCACTTTATTGGCATCTGCACCTAACTTATTGAAGGCCGCCATAGCTGTGAGTACTTTGGCGGTCGAACCAGGCTGGGTAGCGTAAGTAAATCCAAGATCGCTGGTTGTTACCCATTGCGACAGCTTATTTTGATCGGGCACGCTCATCGTCAGCAGGTCCCAGTTATGTACTGGTGGCAGCGGGTATTGGGTGGATGCCAGGACATCGCCTGTTGAGGAATCCATAATCACTACCGAAACCCGTTTATAATTCACCGCCGTGTCTGCAGCTATGGCCTTTTCAATACTGGTTTGGAGGCTTGCATCCACCGTTAGCTGCACATCGCGGTTTTTATTTTTAAAGGCGGTTACGGCGCTGCTGTTTATCCCCGCCAGCAGTAATGGCGCAATAGCGCTGTAATCTTTTTTACCCACAGTCATTTCCTTTACGCCCCGCGGCAAAAAATGATCTTCCTGGAAGTGCGATGCTTTTACCGTGTAATTTGATATGGGCATTTTGAAACCCCGAAGCTCCGCAGCGTGTTCATATTCGGCGAAATACCCATTGGTACCACCGTCGAACACCATGGTATTGACATCGCCCAACCAAAAGAACAGTTGGTCCTGGAATGGATAATACCGCGTTAAACGTTTATGTACAGCTGAATCAAGGTCGTAATTCGTCGTGCCAGCCGCATTTAGTTTATCTTTTTGTTTATCGATCAGTTGCGGATCACTGGTGGCTAAAGCCAGTCCTTTCCTGTCATAAATAGTCCCGGCTTCAAGCTTGTTCATCAGGATAGCGATGCGGGGGTTGTAGCTAAACATGCGGGCGCCACTTTTGTCGGCTACCAGGGCAGGCTTAACCACCCATTTTTCATTATCAAAAAGATAGCTGGATACATTAACAGTCAGCAATATCAAACCGATGGATGCGGCCAGCAAGGCAGGTACCAGGTTTTTATCCTGCTGTTTGGTAATATAGGCCATCTGCACATGCGTTCCTTTAACCCTTGATACAGATATCAGGAAACCGGCAGCAATAAAATTCGCAACTAATGATGATCCCCCGTAACTCTCAAAAGGCAACGCTACACCCGATAAGGGTAAGGCCCCGGTGGACCCACCGGCAATAAGCAGGAATTGCACAAACGTACATATCCCGATGCCCGCGCATAGATAAAATAAAAAAGGTGCCCCCGTTTGCCTGCCAATGATGATGGACCGGTGCAAATACAACAGGAACATCAAAAAGACACAAACAATGCCTGCCCATCCAAAATTTTCGCCGATGGAGGGTAATATCATATCAGTATGTGCTTCAGGTATGGTTTTGGCAAAGGACTCTCCCACCCCTTGCCCGGCAACGCCTCCGCCAGACATCGCCCACAAGCCGTTCGCTACCTGGTCGCCGCCATAAACTTCGTTATTCCATGGGTCCTGCCAGATAGCTTTTCGCTCGATCAATCTTTCTACTGGCCCCGGGAATAGCTTTGCCAGATGGGGTACCTTATCCAGCGTCATAAACGCTGCAATAACGATCACCGCCATAATGGCCGATTCGCTCAGGCGCTTCCGGGAGGAAGCCCATAGGATGAACAAAAAAGCTATCGACAAAGCCGCCGAAAGCCATACATTTTTAAATATCCAGGTTACCAGCACATAAAACACCACCGCCATGAACATCGGCATAAAGTCGCCGCGCGAAAAAGAAAACAGGATGATAAAGGTAAAACAGATGATCATCGCTGGGCCCAAATCGCCCAAAATTAAAAAGAGCAACAGCGTTGCACCAATGGCAAATATGGCGAAATAAAAAAATGACCAGCGTTTGCGCCAGCTTGTATATTCGCTGATGAACCGCTCATTCATAGCAAAAAAGCCTGCCAGGAAGAGGATCACCAGGTACTTCACAATTTCGCTGGGCTGAAAGATGAAAAGGTTTACTTTAACGCCGCTCCCTTCAGGTCCTGTGCCAAACCTGATGGTTAAAAACAGTAGCACCAATGCAGCGGCGATCCAGGGCCAGCCATTTGCCGCTTTATCATTATTTTTAAAGACGAATAGCCTATAAAAGCCTGAATCGGCGTTAAAGCGGCGCAGGTTGAAAAACAGGACTGCGATCATACCAACAAAACCTATCGTCAGGTAAACGAGCGAGTCTTTGGCAAAAAAGCGGTCACGTAACGGGTCTTGTAAGCTGAGTAGGGTCAAAAAAGAAATACCGGTAAGCAGCATTACCATGGGCAGGATGAGTTGATCGGCCTCTGAAAAACGAAAACTTAACACAAGATGGATGATGAAGAAGCCCACAAAAAATCCGGCAATAACTACCCAAAACCAATATTCAAATTCGTGGGGTGTACGGATAATAATGGATTTTTCCTTACGGATAATGTTAAAATCTTTGGTTGATAACAGCCGGATGGTATGCGGTGCACGATGAAAATCAAAAGTCGCATCGTTATCCAGGTTTTCGGTGCCCTGTGTTTTCCCAAACTGGTATCCGGGCTGCAGGGGCAGCAGCTCAAACGCATGTCCTTCAGGCAGATTTTTAAAAGAATATTGCCCGTGTTCATCCGTCCTCGCAAACGCTACCAGCGATTGAAGGTGCATCTTTTTGGCGGAATCAGGCGTAAAAATTTTGGTGAACGATCTACTTTTCTGAACGCTATTTTTGGTCAGATCAACCTCTTCATCGCTGAACAGGCTATCCTGCGGCAGTATTAGCTGTAGCCGGACCAATACGCCGCTCACCGGCTCCTGTTTGTCAACAACAGTCCCGCTGATAGTCGGCCCCTCCATACCGATGTCGGCTATAGCCGAAAATTGCGGTGGCGATGTCCGTTCCTGCTCAAATCGCGTTGAATCATTACCGGTGTAGCCGAGCGTCGCCCTTGAAACGGCTACACGTTGCTTAAACGATTGTCCGCCTTCGGCAAAAGCATCGTCAGCATTAACGTTAAAACGTTTTTTATTCAGTTCGCCGATATTGTCAAATTTTGTTTCGGTGCTGATGCCGGACACTATCGTTTTCTCTATAAGGTTAATATCGCGCTGATCATCGAAATAATAGCCCTTTTGCAGCATCCGCGCCAGGCGCCCGGCGGGATCTTTCGCATTCAGGTTAACCATTGTGCCGTCTTTCAGCCGTTTGTCTACATCCGTAAAACCACCTTCCAGCACCAGGAACAGGCGCACAAAAAGAACCAGCAACACAGCGGCAATCAATAAAAGAAACAGACGTTCCTTTTTTCGCGACGTGGATATTTGCTGTTTTTTTCCCATAGCTTATTTGGTCTTTGGAATAGAATCGGCCCGGAATGCAGGGGTATTGAAGCCGCCGCTGATATATTTTTTTCCGGGAAAGGCATAAGTGTTTAACACAGGGATCTTACAGTCCCTGAAGCGGACATTTTTCAACTGCAGGGCTTGGTCGTGACCCGAAATAGCGACATTAAAACTTTGAAACGACACGCTATCAAATTGTACGATCTTCGTATGCGAAGCAAGGACAAATGCCGGGTGTTTAAAACCAGTATCACTTTGAAAGGTGATGTTTCCTTTGGCTTTGATGTACAGGCTGTCGCGGCCTATCAGTATGGACTGGCTGATAATCACCGGGCTTTTAAATGCCGTATCGCTCAGCACCAATATTTTTCCCTTATTTTGATCGATAACTTTTTGAAGTTTGATCTCCTGCGGATTACGTTGCCTTGGCACATTTGCAACTGAATCTTTTTTGGGCGAAACATCGTTCTCCTGTTTATTGCCGTAATTAACATACTGCCATAAACACACCGCTGCAAGGCCAATAACCAGCACTAAAAGCAGGATGGCCCATCCCTTATAACTTTTGCGCGGCGCCCTTTCAGCAATGGCGCTTGTGGTTGGGGTATGGCGGCGTTGTCCAGTAATGATTTTGGGCTTTTCAGGCTGGGCATTTTCCAACGGTTTGGTAGCAGCATGCTGTTGTTTTTCTTTATCGTTTTTAACCAGAACCACGGTAATATTATCCTTACCTCCCTCATTGTTCGCCGCGTCTATCAACTTGTTACCTATAGTTTTTAACGAACTGCCGCCGGTCATGGTGGCAGTTATTGTCGCTTTGTTTACCACATCCGTAAGCCCATCGCTGCATAACAACAGCATATCGCCCGGTAAAAACGGCGACTGCCCGGTTTCAATCTCATCACCATTGATGATATTCACCTGGAAACCCAGCGCCTTGTCTATTTCATTGCGTTTGGGGTGGTTCATGGCCTCGCTTTCTGACAACCGGCCCGAATCTTCCAAAAAACCTACGAAAGATTGATCATGGGATATTTTAACCAGCGAACCGTCTCTGAAAAGGTAAAGTCTGGTATCGCCTAGATGGGCATAGTAGCATTGGTTCGAGGATAGGTCGACTACAGCAAGCGTAACCACACAGGCCATTTTGCTATGTTCTTTAACGACATGCCGTTCCTCCCATATCTTTTCGTTTGCTTCGGCGAAAGCACCGGTAAGCACTGGGATTACCTCGCCCGAAAGATTAACCAGTCGCTGTAAAATCATTTCCCGCGCAATTGAAGCAGCAATTTCACCGCCTGTATATCCGCCTACGCCATCAATAACACAGGCAATAATATAACGCCCGTCCGGACTTTGCTCCGCTATAAAGGCATCCTCGTTGTTCTTCCGTTGCCTGCCAGTATCGGTTATGCCAAAAATATTATCACTCATCTGGTTTACGTGGGGTCTTTATTTCAACAAAATGAGTTACCAGCAGCAATACCGCCAAACCTAATAACCCAAATGATAACAACTGATACATCCGTTTACGATTTAAAAATGTTCACACCTACGATACCGTTCAGCAATATCTTCGAGTTAACTGGCAGCTCAACCCATTGCGGCGCGTTTACATCGCTTTTGTACACGTCATTTTCATTCAAAATGGTTTTTTCGCCAAATGAAGCCAGGTAAAACTTCCCGTCCGACCGGTTATGCCTTATTTGCAAGTGGGGTGTATTCACCCAATCTGTCGGTATCCGAAAGATGTTCCGTTCTTCGCGGGTTTCATCATTGCCCGATACTATGATCTCGTTGTCAAGCATCAAAAATTCCACTTTTTTGCCGGCAAATTGTTTTTCAGGCAAGATGGTCTCAAAACGTGCATAATATTTTTGATTGGGGCTGGCGCTCTTTTCTTCTTCCGTTTCCAGGCTTTCTTCATATGGCACCTCGTAGTAGCCTTCGCTGTAATAATTAAAGCCTTTTAAAATATCCTGGCTGATGTCAAATGTTTGCGCAATGCCGGTTTGGCGGGGAATAAATGTTACTTTAAGGTTTTCTTCTTTTTGGTTATTACCGGGCATTAGCTTCCCAATAAAACCAATATCACCGGGCTCATAATCCGGGTGCGAAACGAGGCGGAAAACCCATTTGGAGCTTGATGGTTTTACAGTTTTTCCAGCCACCCGGTGTTGCTTCAGGATTTCATAAAACTTTTTAACGGTTTCATTAATGATAAGCCCAAAGATGCCCTGCCGGTTATTTAAAAACGATGTGTAGTCTGCAGTGTTAAAACTGATGATATATTCGTGGTAAAAAACTACCCTGTCAGCAAAGGACAGTTCGCGGATTGAATCGTTGAACTTGGATATCATATAATTATAAACGTCATCAGGCGTGAGACTTTGCTGTTTTTTTTTGGCCGATGATTGTTCATCGGTTAAAAACCAGCCTTGGATACCGATGCGCTGCCAAAACGAAGTTTTTTGATCCATTTAATATTGAGCAGGTTGAAAATTTACAATTGAACAGTATATCAAAACAAGATGTTTGATAAAATTAATATATTTTACGGATTATTGTCCGGTTGTTTTACCGTACTGGTGTCCTGCGGAGTACCAGTGCTGTCCGCTTTCTTTTGGCTTTCAGCTTTTTGCCGTTCGCCGTCTATCACATCTTTGATAGCCTGTTGCGCAGCCGAATCATTTGCTCTTTCTTTCGAATGATAATCATGGACGGTTGCCTGCTTTGGCGTATCGGTATCTTTTTTTGTTGTGTCGGCAGCGGTGGTTTTTATTGGCACCGGCGGAAGGTTTTGGTTGATCAACAGGTAACCGCAGGTAATCAGCGATATAGCAAACATACCCATCAAAGCAAAAAACAGCGGTTTCGATATATGCATTTTATCGCCTTGGTGGTAAGTGACTCCTGTAGCACCTAACGCTGGCTTAGTATTTCTAAATGCAGCCTTATCGGGCAGTTGATCTAAAGAAACGGCTGGCTGCCCAGTTGAAAGGCTGCCGTCAAACAGCGCCTCCTGCAGCGACATCCCGCTGAGATAACGTTTTTCAGGGTCTTTTTCAAGGCAGGTGCTTATCAGTGTTAAAAGCCATTTGGGAACACGCATTTCTATATCCCGTTTTTGTTCGGTCCAGCCGGCCGGCAAGTTTTTTTTGCGTAGCGCCAGTACATCAGGCACAGGAGACTCCATATGGGCAATCATTACTGCGTTGCGTGCCGTTTCGCCGCTATCGTGCAGCGGGAAGGGTACCTGGCCGGCCAGGAGTTCATATAAAATAATGCCGTAGCTGTAAATATCTGTAGCCATGTACATGGCACCCGTATTTTGTTCAGGCGCCATAAATTCAATGGCCCCGGCATGGCGTATACTCGTGCGGCGTTGTTCGTCGGACATGATGGCGAGACCAAAATCCAGCAGCACATAGTTGCCCGAGTGGATATTGTATTTTATATTATTGCTTTTAATATCGCCATGTTTTACGCCCACCATATGGCAATGTGAAAGCGCATTGGCCAAATGATCTGCAAGTTTTAATACTTCTTTTATAGTGAAAACCGGATCGTGAGGTGGTTTCAGTAATTCCTCCAGGTCAGGCCCCTCAATAAACTCCATTTCTATATAAGGGAAGGACCCGCTTTCGGTTAACCCGGAAGCAAGGATCTTTACAACGTTTGGATTTGGCCTCTCGTTAACCTTTTTAAGCTTGTTTACTTCATTTTGAAAATTTCGGAAATTTTTATCATCATCATCTTCGGTATGTATCGGCGTAGGAAGCAATTTAACGGCGCTGATGATAGGCCCCATCCGGCGTCCCTTATAAACTGAGCCCTGCCCGCCGGTGCGTAATGCGCCCATGTTCTCCAAACCTTTTGCAATCGTAAATACTTTACTCATTGTAATTCCCTGCAGACAATATAAAATAAAAAATTGCCGACCTTTTTTAGCTTTTCTTTAATACTAACACGGCAGCTAAAGATATGTTTATTAGGCGAAAAAATATTGTTAAAGGCAATAAAATAGCTACACATGTGGCTGGAGTTTATATTTTAAAGCGATGTATTTAAATTAATTAGAATGGTCAACCAAAATGCTTTTTCCAAATTTTTGAGAAACGGCAGTTTTATCGTTGCTGCCTATACTAATCACCAGGTAACCGGCAACATCCATTGCATTTATCACCGGCTTCGGCCCATGCTGTCCCGCGGATAGATGACACAAAGAAAACAGCACGGGCCGCATGAAACATACCCCTATTATAAATCAAATAGCTACATCAACAGCCGGGACAAGTTGGGACAAACCGGGCCAAATTCGGCGTCAATTTGACCTTTTTCTGTTTCATACTGAGGACAATACCGCCAATCTTCAATGATGATTTTAAGGATATACAATAGCATTTATCGTTACCGCAGGGCTGCCTTTATCTTGTTTTGATTTTTTTATAAAAACAACATACCGATCGGTATTTTAATTATATTCGTATGAAATTTAAAACCAGGTGGCCGCAGATAATTTAAATACCAGGGATTTTATATTACAAAAAGTAGCTCCCCTATTTAACAAAAAGGGCTATGCAGGTACCAGTTTATCCGACTTAACGGATGCTACCGGCTTAACCAAGGGTGGAAATTCCGAAGTCTTTGACCACCTCCTTCCGGAACTGTAATTAAGGTAATTCCGCAACACTTTGACCACGTTAATTTATTGATTGTTAATTGCGACTTTCGTTAATCCCTACACAACTGGGTGCTCTAAAGCGCACGGAATCGCCTGGTCAAACGTCCTGGAATATCCAGCGGAGTACCGGTTTGCCCCGGGGCTGGACCGTTTAGGAACGAGTTTAAGCTCAGTGTTCGACTGTGACCATTTTCCAAGTATGATTTATAAAACGAGGGAAACGGAACCTGTTAAGAGTTTTGGGATTGCAGAGCAGAAGGCGGAATTACGGGAGGTTTATGGGTGGACCGGAATATCGTGGACCTGAATGAAAGGAAGGTGCTGCTGATCGATGATGTGGTAACGACGGGAACAACGGCGGGCAGTATCATCAGCGCGATTCTGAAGGTATTCCCACGGACGCGGTTTGAGGTTTTTTCGCTGGCGTGGACGCCGACCTACCGGCAACAAATTGCTTTAGGGTTGGAGCAGCAAAAGGCGATGTACGTAAGCGAGCCGGAGGAGAGTTATGGTAATGCCGGCAAGCAGCGCCATACAGATGAAGGTTTTGAAAACGGGGAAACCTTTGTTTCCTTATACTGGCGGTGCATTGACAGACCGGGTGTAAAAACAAAACGGAGCGAAGGCCCGACCAGGGATGTCAACCCGATCAGGAAGATTCTCACAGCGGTGTTCGTGATTCCACCTACTCAGCGCTGGCAATTTCGTTGATGATCGTTAATATCTCCGCTTCTGCGGCGGGGAGTAAAGCAAATTGCTTGCTAATGATGTTGATAACCAAGCCAAAACCGCGGCCGCTCAGGCCCTGGAGCAAGTTATTTAAGAGATAGTGCGCACTTCGGTACCTGCTGTCAGTAATGATTAACGGCTGAAGATAAAGCCACTTCAAGAACATGATCCCTTCCGATAGATTACGCAGGTCGGCGCCGCTGCGGTTTACTTTGAGATTTTCAACCGCACAGATATATTTATTGGGGCGACCGGCAATGAAAGCCGAAAATTCGGTGATCAAATGTTCTTTTGTTATCTTTAGTCCAACGTAGTTTTTAGATATCAGGTAGGTGGTGGCATCAAAACCAGGGAAAAATTTTAACAAATACGGCTCCGGCCCTATTACCCGTTTTTGACCGCCGAAAACTTTCAAATAGAATAGATCGCTGGTGACCAGCAAATGATCCTGGCGCGTAGAAAGCAAGCGGTTGTCAACCAGATAATGCAAATAATCATCGTCGTCGTTTTTTAACTCCTTGTTGTTAACGACCAGGTCGAGTTTTTCGTCGACATTGTCGGCAATACAGTTTTCCTCAACCCAACTGATCATCCCGCGGAGGTGCGCTGAACGCTTTTCTTTATAATCAGGCGGAAAAAAATGCGGGACAACCGCCTCCAGCGTAATACTCATCGACATTCTTTCCTCGGGCTCAGTGAGTGCCTCATTTAATAAATGCCTCAACTTGTGCAGGACATAATTGGAGACGACAAACTTAGCGGGATACTTAAGCCCATGTTCTTTGGTTAATTAATAGAACAGTGTAACTCCCGTAAAATCGATAACAAACGCAGTACTTTGAGTTATCGGCTCATGGGGGATGGTTTGGGGAACGGTCTGGAAAAAAGTTTGATGTTCGCCGGTTAAGAAATAGTAAGCGTCCGGCGAATTTGTTTCAAAATTGCTTTTAATCACTTCAGTGAAAGTGATTTGCCCCTCATTATACCGTTCCAGGTTTTGATCCCTAAACTGTTTATCTATTGTACCCACCGCACCCATTTGTTTTTGCAGCGTAGCCTTCATTTCTTCAGCAGTAGTTCCCTCGAACTGAAATTGTTTGAGCTTTAATCCGGAAACGGGGTTTGATGCCTGCTTTAAAATTTCATCATAGAGGTCAAGGTATTTATCAGTGATCCTGACAACATGTATAAACGTCGTTTCCTGCATAAAATCACCGTAAATCTGAAAATGTTCGCCTGTCTTTTTTCCGAGAAAAGGTTTTATAAGCGGATCGTCCAGTTTTGCCGGATCAATAAACACTTTGTAAATTTCCCCGGAAATCTTAAAAGTAACAAAACTGCCGAGCAATACCTCTTCATAAACACGGAAGACCTTATCGCTCAACCGAAGCGTGGACCCGATAAAAGCCTGCCGGCTGGCAATATTCGATTTTCCCTGGGCGGATGTAAATAATATCTCAATTGCTTCGGTGTGCAGGCCGGCCTGTGAAAATGCTGAGAAGATAACCAGGTTGCCCCGTTCATTAAACCTGATTCCATCTATGATGTGTTTATACGCCAGAATCTTCTCCACTGCCAGTTCGTTCAGGCAGGCATGAAAAAATGCGGTAATAAAGTCTTCGTGGGGTTTCAGTTGCTTAATCGCATATTCTGCGAGTTCAAGGACTTTTTTCCAGTCATGCTGTTTTTGCCGCAATTCGATCTCCAGGCGCAGCAGCATTGGATTTGGCGGCAGGGTCAACCGCGCCTTTTTCAATACCTGCAGCAATTCGAGCTTATTGCCTTCACTAAAATACAATGCTTCGCAATAGGTAAATAAATCGTTTGAATCGACACTTTTGCCGGGTTCGGGCCGAAGAAACTGAATAATGCGGCCATAGGCCTTCAATGAACGCAGGGTCCTCAGGTAAAACTCTTTGATCTCAGGGTATCGCGGATCAAGACCGGCTTCAATAAGATCGAGTTTAACCTCTGCCGCCGGGCGGTCGCCCTGATCAGCCGCATAAATCGAAGAGACATAGAGCTCCAGTAAGGCCTTCATTTCATTATTCGGAAAAATACCGGTTTCCAGGATCGTTTGCAAAAAGCTTAATGCGCCTTTGGCATTATTACGGTACCCCATGCTAAAGAACTGGAGCAGGTTGTTCAACAGGATAGTTGAAATCGCGCTAAGGCCCAGTATATAATGTTCATAATGCTCAACTGCTTCTTCCCGTCTGCCCGAATTAAATAAGATCACCGTCTTAAACAAAGCGGTCATTTCATGTTTGTCAGCGCCAAAGCTGTCGATGATTTCCAGCGCCCTGTCGCGGTATTCGTCCGTCTCAATGAGTTGATAGGCCTGAACCAACTGGATAACCTGTATGTGGTCTTTCTCATCGATTTGATCGTATATCCTAGCGAGCTGGTGTATTTCGCTTTGATCGCCGGTTAGGATCAGCCGGGCGTAGTGGTATCTGAAGCGTACATATGCCTGTTCATTGCCCAGTTCGCTGTTGTCAAGAATCGCAGTAAGCATACCCATTAACTTGAAGTAATGGTGGTAGATCCGCGCCCCTTTCAACTCCTCCGACGCTGCATAATTCGTTACCATTGGAAATTCAAAATAGATGCGCGCGAAAAGGTAATCACTATACCGCAGCCAGAATTTGAAGTTAGAATAGGTAAGTTGAGGCAATTCACCGTCCATGATATCAATCCTGACAGGCGAGCCTGGCAAAAATACACAGCGCATGTTTTCGACGTCTTTGGCCAACGTGAAAAACGCGTTCAGCTTAAATTCCTTCTTAGCCAGCAAAGAAATCGGGACCTTATCCAGAAATGTGAAAGGGTCTTCGGCATAATGCAATCTCACTGACCAGCCGGCAATGTCAAACTCATCAACTGCTAAAATTTCTTCAGCCAGCGCTAAAGCCCGATCCGGTTCCTGCATGGCCATGTAGCCTAAAGCAGCAAGTCGTTTATATTCGATATTATTGGGCGAAAGCCGGTAAGCCTTGATGAACAAAGGCGCCGCATTGCGCGTCACCGCGAAGTTTTCTTTGTCGCTGGCGGCACTGGCCAATAGGAAAGTCAACTGACTTTCCAGCAGGTCGTTTTTGATATTGCGTGCGGCTATCCGGTTTTGGAGCCTGCTGATAAGTTCAGCGGCTGTAAATGGTTTGAATTGATACAAAAGCTTTTTAATGGCGTCTAATTCCTGAGCCCACTCTGCTGCAAGCGCATGTTCTATTTCAAGGCCGCTAACATTTTGCTGTGTTTGGGAGATCAATTCATCAAGTTTTTGATGAAGCGATTCCATGCCGCTTGCTACCTGAAAAGTTATCTCTTTATAGTTATCTTCAATATACAAGCGCTTTAATTTTCCAGAAGCAGCAAGCTGGTCATTGAAAATGTTTAAAAAATTTGTAATGTCAATATCTGACGGGAGTTGTATCCGGGAATCCCCGGCAATCGCGTTTCTCAATTTCGCTTCATCGAGGGACAAGCCAACCTGATAGTTGACCAGTTCCCCTATAAAAATTTGCGCGTCCACAAACAAAATTTTATCCGTTTCGCTTACGCTATACTGTTGCTTATACAGATCTATCGAGGTATTAATGACTTTATTCAATTCAGCCTGATAAGGTTTCAGATCGCCTGTTAACCAATTGTACCCTTTTCTGGCCAGGCCGTTTATTGTCCGGATCGCAAGGTCGGTCAAATACGCTTCTTCGATGGTGTTCAAATTCATAATACTAAAGATAATAGTATTTTATCCGGCTTGACGAATTAAGTTTTCCACTTTATTGGTTTTATATTAATTTTACTTAAAACCTGCTACATGACCATTGACGTGTAAGCCAATACCTCATGTTTTAATACCTAATACAGAACCTTATGGCTACTAACGAAGCTGAAAAATTTGACGAAGACGTGGACGCACGGCTAAGCGATATCGAAGAGGAATTCGGATTTTCATTGATCAGAAAAGACAAAGCAGACTTTACCCGGATCAGAGAAGCGATCAACGAAACGGCTGAATTGATGAAACAAGGACGTTTCCCGCCCGTCCAGGCGTACCGTGGCTGTTGCACAACGAAGCGAATATTTTTTGACAATATTATGTTAAGATATTGATTTTTAGTATCTTAATAACATGCAAGGCAAGAAACAATATCAAGAAAAGCTCTTTACCAATTTCCAGTTGTCTGACCGTGTCCCATCGGACAATATTTACAGAAAGTTAAAAGAGGTATTAGACCTTCAGTTTTTATACACAGCTACAGCTAAGTATTATGGTAAGGATGGGCAAAAGAGCATCGACCCGATTGTATTTTTCAAGTTATTACTGGTTGGCTATTTAGAAAACCAGCCGAGCGACAGGCGGATTGTTCATATGGCTTCTATGCG
>NZ_VLLI01000016.1 GCF_007830615.1 Mucilaginibacter frigoritolerans | reverse complement strand
AGGTATAACCTACTCAAATGTGGTTACTATAATGTATGGCAATACCGGCAATAACTTGCAAGCTACACGCATCGGTATTTATCCAAATCCATGTAAGAGTATTTTAAATGTGTCTATTGTTGATCCGATTAGTTCGTCAACAGCGTCTGGAACTACACCAAAAAGCTATGCCATCAAAATTTATAATATGGCAGGGGTAGTGATTCAGGATGTGACTTCAGCAGACACAACCTGGCAAACTGATGAAAGCAGTCTTATTCCGGGTACTTATATTGTGAAAGTGTTCAATAACAGTAATAACAGTATTATAGGTCAGGGTACATTTATAAAGCTATAGTTTTTAAATATTCAGAAAAGGCAAAGCCTCTGGATGAAAATCCGGGAGCTTTGCCTTGAAATGGGGATCTCTCACCATCTCCTGATCAGTTGCTTTAAATGCTGAAATTATTTCGAATTTTTCTTCAAATAAATCTTAATAATTGTGTTTTTTACATTAAAAATGAATGATTGCCTATCATAGTTTTAAATAATTAATCTTTTTTTACCATATCGGAAGTTTGTTGTTTTAAAGCAAGCCCGTTTAATAATTTATATTAATGAATAAAGACCTGCACCTTCAGATTGTAGAGCAATTTGAGAACTTAGAGTTGGAATACAACAAGGAGTTGCAGCAAACAGTAGAATTTGCGGCAAAACTTTGCAATACTCCTGTTGCATGTATAACCTTAATGGATAAGAATACATATTGGATCGAAGTAAAAAAAGGAATAGATATCGCGCCGAATAACCCCCTCGAGTTGTTCTTTTTCTTTTCTATGCAGACCATTAAACACAAGAGTCTGTTTGTTGTTAAGGATGCACTTGAAGATGCGCGCTTTAATACTCATCCTCTTGTAGTGGATAAGCCGGGTATAAGATTTTACGCGGATGCCCCGCTTATTACCCATGACGGACGCTGCGTGGGAACAATAGGAGTTATTGACAATAAGCCCCATTTACTAACAACGCAGCAAAAATTAACATTAAAAATATTAGCCAAACATGCAATCGGTATTATTGGGATAAAGCTAAGCCTTGAAAAGCTGAATAAAAGCTTTGACAAATTAAAAAACCAAGAGCAGGAAAACAACCTCAACAATGAAATCAGGCTTCGCTCCATGTTTGAAAGTTTAACTGATGCTTATTTTTTGTTAGGTAAGGCGGGAGAGATTATCGACTTTAACAGGGCCGCATATAATCTTGTAGAAGATAAATATGGTGAAAAATTAACATACGGGTACTTTTTACCCGATTATTTATATTCTGCTTATAAAGATATTTTTATTTCAAACTATCACTGTGCCTTAAAAGGCGAAAAGATTCAACAGGAATGGCTGGCGGATTATGGAGTTAAGGGTAAGGTATGGTGGGATTGTACTTTTGAACCGGTCAGTAATAATGGCGGAGAGATAATAGGGGTTTCTTTTGTAGCCCGGAACATTGATGAGCGGAAGTTAAATGAGGAAAAAATACAGGAACAGCGTCAGCGACTTCAAAAAATTGCTAAAATCCAATCACATGATTATCGCGGTCCGGTGACTACTATTCTTGGCTTATTGAACCTGATTGAGGAAGAGAATTACCTGGTTACAAAAGAATATCTGACAATGTTACAGGTAGCTGTAAAAAGGCTGGATGAAAAAATCCTTGAAGTAGTGAGCATAGTCGATTACCCTCGGGTAACTTAAGCGATTTTTTACAGATATTTTAATATTAAAATAAACAGTTTATTAATTATTGCTTATTTAAGCTGACCTAATTAACACAATACCTGTATGAGGAAACTTTTATTTATGCACAAGCTGTATCTTTATGTGCAGTGGATTATTATATATGGTGTACTGACTTTTACATGCGTATTCTCCTGCCAGGCACAAACCAACCATATCAAGGTTTTTTTTGAGAAACTTAATACGGCTAAGCATGATACTGACAGCGTAAATGTCTATTACGCTATATCCAAGTTATATTGGAATAAAAATGCCGACAGTGCGCTGTTAATGGCACAAAAATCACTTGACCTTGCACAGAAAATTCATTTCGAAAAAGGTATTGCGCTGGCATATCTTTCTAAAGGCGTAGTCCTGGTGTCCAAGGGTAAGTTTCCTGAAGCACTGGAATGTCATTTTCAGAGCCTCCGGATCAGTGAGAAATCAGGAATGGAAAGTCTATCGGGGAATGAATATAATAATATTGGTATTGTATATGCCAAGATGGATGATTATGCCAAGGCGCTTTATTATTATCAGCAAGCTTATAAAATAGCCTTAAAACAGCACGATCCTACAGGCTTTGCTAGCTATTGCTTACTGGTAAACATTGGAGAAATATTTAAATACAAAGGTCAGCCGGATTCTGCCATCGCTTATAATTCCCGGGCTTTAATTATAGCAAAAAGAGTAAAAGACCCAAGCAGTATTGCTACGGCATTATATAATATTGGTGAAAGCTACATTGCCAAAAAAAACTACGCACAAGCGCAGATTTACCTTTATGAGGCCATTGATATTGCGCAAAGAGCAGGCGATGATGAAGATGTTGCTTACTGTCATACCAGCCTTGCACTTACTTCATACTATACCGGTAAATATGATTCGGGTATGCGGTATGCGCAAAAAGGTCTGGAGGAAAGCAAAAAATTAGCTATTGTTGAACTCATCACCAAAGCCTATCATGTATTATACTTAACGCATAAAAAGACAGGCAATTATAAACAGGCACTCTATTACAGGAACCTTGAAGTTGAATTAAACGATAGCTTGAATACTGCAGAAAAACAAAAAGCTATCAGGAATATACAGTCAACCTATGAGCTGGATAAAAAGCAAGAGCAAATAGACTTGTTGAATAAGGATAAAATTATAAGTCAAAAAGAACTGGAAAAAATAAAATTTAAAAGAGATATACTAACAGCTGGTGCTATTCTTTTATTGATAATATCTTTTGTTCTTTTCAGAAACTATACACAAAAAAGGAGGCTTAGTGAGCAATTGGTCCTGCAAAATAAAAATATATCAGCACAAAAACTCCGCCTGGAAGAACTGGTCCAGGTTAAGGATCGGCTGTTTTCTATTATAGGACATGATCTGAGAGGGCCGATTCATACAATCAGTCAAATGATGGGTATGATAAAAGAAAAAGATTTATCAGAAGAGGAAAGAGATTTTTGGATTGAGAAAATAAGCGAACATCTTACAATAACCTCACATTTGGTTGAAAACCTACTGTATTGGGCAAAAAGTCAGATGGATGGCATCCACACCAATCCAGCCAACTTTGATGTGCAAAAGGTAATTGAGCAAAATATTAGGCTGCTCAACGCACGGGCTGCTGAGAAGAAAGTGATCGTAACTGGTGCAGAAATAATTGGATCTGAAACTGTTTACGGAGACGAAACAATGATTGATATCGTGATCAGGAATTTGGTGGAGAATGCCGTGAAGTTTTCAAAAGAGGGTGATCTTGTTACCATTGGCGCTGAAAAAAAAGAATTATCAACAGTGATAACGGTAAAAGATAACGGGAAAGGCATTCCGGAAGAAGCGCAGGCAAAGATATTTGACAAGCTTTCGTCCTACACAACTTTTGGCACAGCCAGCGAAAAAGGAAGCGGGCTCGGTCTTCTATTGTGTAAGGAACTTGTAGAAAAAAACAATGGTACTTTATGGTTTGAAAGTAAGATAGGTATAGGAAGCTCTTTCTATTTTACCATACCATCATATTAAGATTACTCTTTTAAAATCCGCTTATTAGCCAATAATGGCCCATGATTAAGCCTTGAATATCCAATCAGTAACAACAATGGTCAAATCAAAATTGACGAAGATGGAACAATATAATTTATCCAATACCTTTTAAAATGTGTTTTATAACAGGTTCGTATAATAAAAAATATATTGTAAATATATTTTTTATTTATTATTTTTCATTGTTAATTATTGTTGTTTTTATTTGTTTATTATTGCTTATTATTGATTATTTAAAATCTACTAAAATATTAAAATTTGTATGTTATTTGATTAAATCTTTGTTCAATTTCATGTGAATAAAATACACCTGATCCCCCCCAGATGGCCAATTTTAAAATGACCACTTTTAGTATTTAAATTCAGTTTCTTAGGAGATGAAAGTAAACCGGTGAAGAGTGATCAATGCCATTTGTTTTTTTTATACCTAAAAAGGCTAAAATTGTACTAAAAATAGATCAAATTTTTTGTTGCTGATTTGTTACTCAATGGTTATAACTATTTAGTAATCAAATAGTTATATATTTATAGCAAAACTATAAAGCAATGTTAAAGAATGCTTTGCTATAGTTAAAATTGAAAAATACTACTAAGCCAATTAGTTAGTTATAGTGTCTAAAATAAAGCTGGTAATGCATTCAATTAGAAAATATGTTGTATTGTATTTGATGGGAATTGGCTTTTTGCTATCTAACCAATGCTTTGGGCAAAATATAGATAAGAGTTTTAATATAGATTCATCCAAAACAATTAGTTTAATCGAATTTAATCATCGGGTTGATAGGGCCACTGAACTTCTCAGGACAAAAGAATTGCAGGCAATTTCAGATAGCGACCATATTAATATTATGATGTGCCTTAATACCATTTTTATGGTTCATAAAAAGTATAGTATTGAAAAGGTTTTTACCGGAGGTAGATATAAGGAACTTGAAACTGCAGAGCGAAAAGTGAACTATGAAAAAGATATTGTTGAAGTCTATCCAAAATACATTTGGAATAGAGGAATGGGATATTATTTCCCAAAGCTAAAGATGGAGCTTTATGGTACACCACACCTATATGCAATATTTAATGTAATAGAGTGAGGGTTTTTCCTCAACTAACATAACTATCCCCGTTAATTCAGGAAGATCATCTTAAAACTCGGAATTTCTAATGAGTATCGTTACTAAAATCCCCAATAATGGTGCAATGCGATATTTGCATATATTATGGCAGGATAAGTGGATAGAAATACCCAGAAAAAATTGTTGAGGCCCATAACAACAGCATTATAAGCATGAAAAAAAAGCCCCCAGGCAAGAAAGACAAGACAATAGGGATAGGGCAGGATAACCACAGTAAAAAACAAACCCTCAACCAGCATTACATTCCACGATAACACCGCGCTAACCACTGGCGACGAACGATGCAGGTACAAGGCGATACGTTCTGAGCCATATGATTCGGTGTTCATTATTTGAAAAACTGCTGCTCCGCTTCGCCATTTTTTCGAAAGCATCTTTGCAGTTCCGGCGATTACGTACGAAATAATAGATTGCGCGGCAATAAAATATAAACTTACAGCAGTTATTTTAGGGTCACGAAAAATAAAAGTTATAAGCAACGCAATACTGGTGATAGCCGACATTTGGTCTGCGCCGTCGCCACCGATAGGGTTGCGGACAGCCAGAAGCAATGAAGTTGTCACAACAATGGCTAAAATATATACAGTTACAGGCGATATGGGGTCGATAAGAAGGTAGATACTACTACCTATCCTGAGGGCCATAATTGTCAATACGCCTGGTTTGTTAAAAAGTATTTCGGGGCTGAGCTTACGTATGCTGTGGGCTGTGCGGAGTTTTATCATTTTCCAGGAGTAAATGCCGTCATCGGCAAACTGGCGTATGATCATTATATATTCAAGCGCAGTTAAAAATATGGCTATACATAAAAGCCTGATCACGCAAGCACAAACAAAAGGGGCTTCGGAGAATTTTAACAGGGTACTCATAATCTATGAAAATCAGAGTTTAAAATTAAACGTGGCTCCATTAACTCCTGATAGCCGAAAGATTCTAATATAATGAACTGAATAGCATATGCCCGGGGGGCAAGGGGCAATTTGGCACAATAATTTAACACGCTGATATAACTGAAAGTAAGCTTAATATTTTCTTTATTCTGTTCGGTTATCTCATTATCAATTTGCATCAGGATAGTACGGGCATGATCATTCAGCGCTTTTTGCAGGCGGCGCTCCGGATTAAATAAGGCTGTGCTGAGTTCCTTTTTGCTTCGCAATGGGATTTCCTGGAAAGTTGTTATAGTACCGTCCTCCAGTTTTACCCGCGACAGCAAGTTGAAATCTGAGACACCAGGATTAGGTGCAAAAAATGTCCAAACTGGTACCAGGCGAAACAGATCGTGATGGCTTATCCATTTGTTGGATTTAAAAACGGGTTGATTGGCACAGGTAAGTATAAGCCAACCTATGTAAAATACGCTTATAAAATATAGTATCATTTTGCCCTGTTTTAAGGATTAAACAATTATGTTTTTTGTTTCGCTATAAAACAGTTCAAAGAATCGGACTACGCTTTCTTTGAACTGCCCGCATGGCTTTTTTTACCTTGTTCCAATGCTTTCGCGCAATTCAACAAGCTGTTCTACGCTCGCGTCTTTCAGTACCTTTGTAACGGCATTTGAAACTTTGTCCAGTACACTTTCTACAGGAATATCCTGAACGTGGTGGAAACCACCTTCGGTAAATCCTTCAATAATAATAATGAAAGTACGGCCAACGTTAACGATGTAGTCTTCGTCAATTCGTCCCTCTCTTTTTTTGGCAATGATAAGATCTAACAATGCCAGGTTCTCTGCGGATGTTACGATTTTTTTTCCCATGATGATGTAGATTTTAAGTTAAATTTTATAAGATAAATCTACAGCCCGGTAGAACAATAGTTGCGAGTATTCCTACGCTATTTTGACCGTATTTTAACGTTTTTTTTAAAAGTATAATTACGTGTTTTTCAGTATGTTATTGTCGAACCATGTTTGTTTCTACGACTCCGCAGCGCAATACAAAATCAGCTATAAAAGGGTTTGAGTTTGGTAGCCTAAGAATCACTTCTTTTAAGTTAAAAGGCTTTAGATGGAAGTCTGAATGTTTTTTGTTCAAACAAATTGTATACAATATTTTAGGTCGAAGTTTGTAAACTTTAACCAGTTGTGGTTATGAAATAGAAAAAGCCGGGCTAGCCCGGCTTTTTCTATTATTTACAGGTAAATATCTATTATAAATGATTGATTATCAAATATTTATAAAAAATATAAAGAAAGTTAAATCACTAATTTTTATTTATAAATATCAGATTTTCAGATAGTTATAAATAAAACCGATTGGTATATTAACGTGTTTGTAACTGAAAGCTATTTTTTTGGGTGCTTATTTGTTACTCAAAACGCCAATTGCTTCTCGTTTTTAAATCCGGAAGAATCCATTGTAACTATTTAATACTAAACAACACTAAATAGCACAAAACACCACTAAAAGTAGGGGAAATAACAATGGATGCCCAATACATAATTTTCATATGTTAAATGTTCAATTCTGATTAGATTTTGAAAATTTAACATATATGTGTTCAAACTTTACAATTCAAAGAAAATGTGTGCATTGTAAAAATCGAAGAAGATATTTATATGGAATTGGGAAAGAATGAAAAGAAGCATGTCAAAGATTACGGCCTGACCTACCAGACCCAATGTGCCTGCCGAAGTACAACCTGAGAAACAGATGTATTATTTAAAGGAATAACTAATGATGTAACGGCAGCAAATTTCGTTCCCGGTGCAAAAGTGGTACCATCAACAAGAGATTCACCCCTGCTTATGGCGAAAATGGACACAAGTTAAGTCTGAGAAGAGAGATACGAAAGGCTCAGGTTTCATTGGCAAGCTAAAAAATATGTCGGCGATTAAACCAATCGGTACTTATCCGGTTTAGATTGGGCATACATGCTAACGGCTATGGCCAGCAAAACGAGAAAAAAGTAAAAGTGCTTTTTTATTTGATGGATGAATTAGTAAGGGTACGTTTCTTTTTACGGTTTCGGCCCAGCCAGACCATAAACCCGGTAATGGGTAAAGATGCCGCCGTTAATCCCGATAGAAACCAGATGATTTTACCGCCGATACCCAATCCGAAATTGCCGATATGGATATTTCGGTTGCTTTGGGCCACTTTGTCATAAGCCGTATAATCCTGGTAACGATCCGTTTTTAGCACTTTACCGGTATATTGGTTAAAATACAGGCTGCTTTGGTTCCGTACGATCGTGGATGGGTAGCGCATCAGTATGCGAATAGTCCCGATGCTGTCTGCCGGAGGGGTAATAAAAGTTTCACTCGCACCAGGATTGGCGGAAGCCATGACGGCATAAGCTTCGTCGATGCTATAAATTTTATCTTTCTTTGGTTTCGATTTGAGTTTCTTTTCTTTTTTGGGTATGGGCTGGCCGGTCAAAAAAGCGACGGTGCTTTTAGCCGAATCATAAACAAAGAATATCCCCGTCATCGAGATCGTCAACAGAACGATCAGTGTGTAAAAACCCAATACGCTGTGTAGTTCCCAATTCAACAACTTCCAGTTTTTTGTTTTGAAGTTGATGGTGATGGCCTTTTTGAAGAAACGACGCTGTTTGGGCCACCATAAGATGAGCCCGCTGATACACATCACCAGAAAGATGAGCACATTGCATTTGATGATCACCGAACCCACATCACCCAATAACAGGTGCTTATGGATATCCTCATCAATTTCAAAAAAATCGTGATTAAGATCCTTTACCCCGATAATTTTTGAAGTATAAGGGTCAACACTGATGGCTCTGTCCTTCTTAATATAAAAAATAATGGCGGCATCTTTATCTTCTTTAAACCGGATACTTTTGATCTTATCCTTTGGATAATAGCTTTTAAGCGTATCTGTCATTTGCGTTAAAGGTAACCGGACATGCCCTACCTGCTGTACATGGTAAAAATCGTGCTGGAAGAGTTCGCGGCCTTCTTGCTCAAATACATATAAAGAACCTGTTAGGGCAACAATAACAACGACCAGGCCGCTTGCCAGGCCTAAAATTAAGTGAAGTTGCCTGATCAGGTATTTAAGGGTAATGTGTTTGGTTGCCATTGTATTGATATACTATTTTGGGGTTAAAATTTAATGCTCATGCTGGCCGTAACACGCGCCGGATTCTGTGGTGCCAAGCGGAACGACCAGTATTGCTGGTTCGTCAGGTTATCTGCTTTCAAACTAAACCGATATTTCGGTTGATCATAAAATGCTGCAGCATCGATCAGGGTATAAGCAGGTATAGTGAATACAGCTGTGGTGGTATTGGTCTGGTACGACCGGCTGCCATGGTTGCCGCCAATTCCGAAACCTAAGCCTTTGGCCTTTCCGTCCATAAACTGATAGCTCATCCATAAATTAGCCATTTTATCCGGCCCGGAAACTGCGGGACGAAGGCCAACAATAGTTGGGTCGCCGGCTGTGTAAACACTGTTATTATAAGCATAGCCTGCAATAATGTTGAGGCCTGTTATGGGGTTGGCAATCAGCTCAGCTTCTACACCTTTACTTAATTGCGTACCATCCTGGATGTTGAAAGCGGCATTAGCCGGATTTGGCCGTATGGTATTGGTAACGGAAATATCGTAGTAGCTGATCGTCGAACTGATCTTATGATCCCAGATGTCAAGTTTCACACCGCTTTCCCATTGGTTGGCATATTGCGGTTTAAAGGTTGTACCATTAATATCGGTACCTGCCACATTACTAAAACCGTTCATATAATTACCGAACAAGGAAATCTGGTCTTTAATTACCTGGTATACCAGCCCGAATTTGGGCGATAAGGCGGTTTGCCCGAAATTGCCAATCGTGGTATTCGCGCTTGGGGTATAAGTACCCTTGTTATCTATCCTATCCAGGCGCAAGCTGGCCATCGCGCTTAACTGGTCGGTAAAATTGATCACATCCGATGCGTAAGCGGCATAGATGGTTTGGTTGGTTTGATAATACGTATAAGTTGCAGTTGCCAGCATTGCGTTTACTTTATCTACGTTATAGGTATTGTAAGCGACGCCCGGGTGCTGGAAATTGATGGCTGGCATGGTAGCCGTAGCATAATCGCGGTTACTTTTCTGGTTGTAAACATCAATACCGATCACCACACGATTGCGTAAACCGACCACTTTAATATCGCCTATAACGTTTTCCTGCACATCGGTACCGTAATAAGGGAAATCCTCTTTTTGCAAGCTCTGTTTTAGGGTGGTGTCGGTTACGCCGGTCAATTGTGTTACATAGCCTTTGGTGGTTGAAAACGTTCTGGCAAAAGCAGTTTGTGATTTCCAATGATCCGATAATTTATAATTTATCACGCCAAAAAGATCGAACTGCTGGCTGTTATAATCCAGGCTGTTATTGATAAAGGATAGTTTATAAGGTATACCCAGGTCTGTAATACTATGCACCTTACTGGTTGCGCCCACAAATGGTGCAAAACGATAAGCTGATGTGGCATCATAATCACTAATTTCGGCATCTAGCTGAATATCCAAACGATCATTCATCTTGTAAGAGAAACTTGGCGCAAAAAAGATACTGCGGGTAAATCCCTGATCCTGAAAACTATGTTCGCTGTGTATGGCGGTATTAACGCGGAATAAGGCCGTTTTATCCGCATTGAGCGGGGTATTGATATCTGCAGTTAAACGGTTCAGATCAAAACCTCCGGCCGAATAACTCACCTCGCCTTTAAATGTATCAAAAGGTTTTTTAGTTACCCTGTTAAACAAACCGCCAAAAGAAGTCAGCGTACTGCTGAATAATGTACCTGATGGGCCTTTGATTGCTTCAATCTTTTCGATATTGGCCGGATCGACACTGTTATAATCAAAACCCGAAATGCCGTTCCTCACCAGATTTTCGGTGGTAAAACCACGCGATAGGAGAGAGCTGCGGCCATTGTTATACACCAGCGGGACGCCTGCGCCGGGGATATTCTTATAGGCATCGTTAAAATTGGTGATCGATTGCTCTTGCATCAGGCCGCTGGTTACCACGCTGTAAACCTGCGGATTCTCCAAATTTTTTAAAGGCAGTTTAGCAATATCGTTGGTTTCTTTTTTAAGGAATTTATTGGCTTTGTACAATTTTACATAAACCTCATCAAGTTGCTTTTCGTTTTCGGTTAAGGTCAGATCGAGCACTTCTGTTTTTCCGGATACAATCGTTACCTGTTTTGATTCGGTATTGAGACCGATAAAGCTGGCAATTACGGTATAAGTTCCGGGTTTGATATTTTTAATGGTGTAATGCCCAGTCTGGTTAACCGATGTGCCCTGATTGGTTTCTTTGACCAGGATCGAAACGAATTCAGCGGGCTTACCGTCTGATGTTTTGACGGTACCTTTTAATGTGCCTGTGGTTTGTGCGAATGCGATGCCAGTCGTAAAAAGCAGCGTCAGAAAAAAGAGGAAAGTGTGTATCCGTGTTTGGGATGGTGGATAAGTAAGTTTAAAATACATAAATTTGTACAAATGATAATGGTTCACACATCGTTGTTATTGGCCCGGTGTAAAGTTTCGACGCAGCATACCGGGCTTTTTTATTTTCTGCAAATTTATTCTTATTTAGATTAATTACAAATAATATTGTTTTAGGAATAGTTTTACTTTTTTGCTGCTGTTTAGAATTGCCAGCTTAAAATTCATCGAATGACACATTGCAAGCAATTCAAAATCTGTAACCCACACTTCGCCAATTTACAGCCATCTCCTAAAGACCTGCACCGAAGCACTAAAGTTGGTTATTTTAAAATTGGCCAACTGGAGGCAATTAGGTGTGGTTTATCCAAATAATAGCACTGGTTTAATTAATTTGTCCGCTTCATTGGCGGATTTGTCCTACCTGAAAGATCAAATAACATATTGACGATTTTTTTGAAATACATTTGTATATGTTGAGGACTTATCATATCAAATGGTTTTTTATTCTTACAGGGATTCTAACCATAAGTAGTTTATTTCTTTACCAGGGAAAAATCTCATCATTGAAATGGTGGGAATTTCCCGATTACGCAATTCATATTACAGCACTGCTTTTTATTGGTTGGTTGATAAACGGATATTTTCTTACGCGAACTACATCTCTGCATAATAACTATACAAAGCATTTTTTAAGCATCTTTTTGGCAACAATTACTGGGTTTGCCCTGGATTATTTCCTGTATCAGATTTTACCACAGACAGATCTCATTTCACATAGTGCCGGATTTGATACTGTCTCAAATATTATTAATCATCTAACCGGCGCATTTTTCCTTGGTTTGATTTGCTATGTCGTTTTTTATAGTGTACATACGAATTCAGCACTTCAAAACGCTAAACTTGACAATGAAATATTAGAACAGGCTCACCTTCGCGCTCAATTATTGTCGTTGCAGCAGCAGATCAGTCCTCATTTCTTATTTAACTCCCTCAGCACGCTAAAAACGATCGCGGGTGATCAAGCGACAAAAAATTATGTTGTTCAACTTGCAGCGGTATATCGTTACGTACTTAATTTTAACGAGAGTTATCTTTCTCCTTTAAAAGACGAGTTGGCATTTATCAAGTCGTATCTTTATATCATGAGTGAACGATTTGAGGAAGCGCTTCAGGTGACCATAAACATTCCGGATGAATATCTCCAGTTATTGATTCCTCCGCTTTCACTTCAGCTCCTGATTGAAAATGCCATTAAACATAACGTGATATCTAACGAGCAGCCCTTACATATTACTATTATGACCAATGATTTTCCAGCATTGGTTATAAAGAATAATACTCAGCCTAAAAATATACCTGAGGAAGGTACAGGCACAGGATTAAAAAACATCCGCGAACGCTACAGGTTACTGATACAATTACCGGTAGAGATTGTAAATACATCATCAATGTTTTCTGTCACTTTGCCATTATTGAAAAATGAGAGTAATCATCATTGAGGACGAAAAGAAAACAGCCAAAGAGTTGGAAGGGATGTTGCTCAATATTGATAGCGACATCAATGTTGCCGCGACCCTCACCTCGGTTTCCTCCGCTGTAAAATGGCTTAAAGAAAATGCATCGCCGGAATTAATATTCTCGGACATCCAGCTGGGTGACGGTTTAAGCTTTGAGATTTTTCAAGAAGTTCAGACAAAAGCACCTGTAATATTTTGTACGGCGTTTGATCAATATGCCATCAGGGCTTTCGAAGCAAACAGCATTGATTATTTATTGAAACCTATTGAAGAAGATATATTGCAAAGAAGTGTAGAAAAATACATGAACTTGAAGGATCACTTATCAAATGTTGGTTCGCAGTACTCCGTCAATCTGAATAAGGTGATCGTCCAAATGGATACCACTTATAAGCAAACTTTGCTCGTCCATTACCGTGAAAAGATCATTCCGATCAAGGTCATTGATATCGCATTCGTTTATGCGGCGAACGGATTAGTTCACGTCAATACCAGAGACGATAAAAGTTATTCGGTTCAATACACCATCGAACAATTAGAACAGCTATTAAATCCTCATCAATTTTACAGAGCAAATAGAGCATTCATTATTAACCGTGACACGATTCAAAATGTGGAACATTATTTTAACCGTAAATTGTACGTAAAGACTAAGTACGAACCACCCGAAAAGATCATCGTTAGTAAGATCAAAGCACGGCTTTTTCTAAATTGGATGGAGCAATGAATGTGGATGCTGAAGTTTAATTGAGGGATTAAATAAAAAATAAATAACCATTCCTGCAAGTAGCAGGGCTTAACAGGAACGGTTATTTATTTTAATAATTAGCGACAGCCTTATTAAGAACTATTTCTTATATGATTACTTAATGGTGTCCATTGTTTTCATGACCCTGACCGCCATTCCCCTGGGAGCCGTGGTGATGCATTGGAAAACAACCTGATAAAACTGCAATTGTAGATAATAGTGCGATCAGCATTCCAAATCTTCTGGTTTTCATAGTGTTGAATTTTAAAGTAAATATTCATGAATCTTAATGATCCTATTACCCAAAACTATCCACTTGTGGGATATTGTAATGTATTAACGAAATGAAGTGGACAAATCGCCTTATGAAACGGACCGATTTGCCTGTTGACATGTAACGCATTAAATCTTGTTTTAAGTCTATTTATTGCGAAGGCAAATATTTAAGGCTTGTTGTCCATTTCATTGCCAGTTTTGTCCGTTTCATTACTGTATTTTAAATAGCGGTAAAACGGTTGGATAATTTTGCGCTCAAGATCTTAAAAGCACAATTTAAAAATTGATGCGAAGGATCTGGACACAGATTATGAAAAAAAAAATGTTACTGGCCCTTGTTTGCTTTATTCCCTTTCATTTGCTTGCCCAGCAGCCGCAGCAATGGAATTTAAGGGATTGCATCGAATACGGCCTCAAAAATAACCGCAATGGTGTAGTCTACGATAATGATAAAAAGGCCGCCGATGAGAAAGCGAAAGAAACGCTTTCTGCTTATCTGCCATCGTTGAATGTGACCGGCACTTTTGACGATAATATCAGGGTGCAGGAATCGGTAATCCCAGCGGGTTTATTTGGCCCGACACCACTTAAATTAGCTTTTACGCAAAGATATAATACCAATGGTTTAGTTGAACTTGATCAAACCATTTATGACCAATCATTGCTAATAGGGCTTAAGGCTAATAAGTACAGTAGGCAACAGGCGGATCTGAATATCAAACAGAGTCAGGAAACTATCATCTACAACATTGGTAATGACTATTACCAAACCTATGTTTATCGGGAACAGCTCCGGCTATTAAAAGGAAATCTGGAGATCTACCGCAAGCAGATGGAGATTTCAACTTTGCAGGTTAAAAAAGGTGTTGCCCTGCAAAAAGACTTGGACAAGGTTACAGTAAATTATAATAACGCTGTTTCTCAGATCAGGGTTGCAGAAAGCAGTCTGACACTGGCACAGAACCAGCTAAAATATGATATGGGCTATCCCATCAACTCTGAATTACCTGTTGATACCATTGCGCAGCAAAACCTCTCAAATCCGTCAGCTGCCGATTTAGCTTTTGACGAATTTTCTGCTGAAAACCGGACCGATTACCAACTTTCCCAGGTCAACTTCAAACTTTTAGTTATTGACCAAAAAAGAATCAAGGCCGGTGGACTTCCTACCTTGACAGGGTATGCCAAATATGGTGCAGTCGGTTTTGGAAATACTTTAGGACCTTCATTTAATGATCTAAACCCTTATTCTGCAATTGGATTAAAACTCTCTATTCCCTTGTTCAATTTCTACAAAAGAAACGCGCAATACAGCCAGGCTAAATATAAAAGTTTGAATGCTGCCGAGAACCTCAAACTGGATTCCGGTAAATATGCTTTGGAGTACCAAAGTGCGAAAACAAAAATGGTTAAAGCGCAAAGTAACCTGGAGAGCGACAAGCGCAATATTGAATTGGCTGAGTCCGTTTTCAGAACCACCGATTTCCAATATAAAAAGGGAGTGACCGATCTTACTGACTGGCTCGATGCAAGGAACTCGATCAAAGACTCTCAAAATAATTATCTCAATTCATTATACAGCTTTTATCAGGCCAAACTTGATCTGGAAAAAGCCTCCGGTAACCTTAAATCTTTCTATACCTCACTATAAGTTATGAAACGTAAATATATTTTCGGCCTGATCATCCTAGTCATCATTGTACTAATAGTCTTCAGGCTTGCTTCGAATAAAAGCACGCTAAATAAAAAAGAACAACCGTCAAAAGACACCGTGGTACAAATACCGGTTAAGGCTGTCGCGGCTAAAGAGCAACAGGAGGTGATTAGCCTGGTTAAAACCGGGGCCGTTGCGCCCTTTAAGGAGGCTAAGGTGCTTTCTACAGCTTCAGGAACCATCCGGCAGCTCCGCTTTAACCTAGGCGATCATGTGAGCCAAGGACAAATTTTAGCGGTGATGGACACGCGCTTAATGCAGTTGGACCTTCAAAAGTCGGAGACTAACGCAGATAAACTTCGCCGTGATCTTCAAACTTATACCGAATTATTACAGGGCCAAGCCGCTACACAAGAGAAAGTGAATGAGGTCCGTCAAAATTATTTGGATGCCGTAAACCAGGTCGCTCAGAACAAAAAGCAGATATCGGACGCGGCAGTTAAAGCCCCGACAAGTGGGGTAATAGCTGAAAAGCCGGTTGAGGATGGCGTATTTGCTAATACAGGTACCCAGATCGCAACCATCGTCAATCTTTCACAAGCGAAAGTACAGCTAAATTTGACAGAAACTGAGGTGTATCAGGTAAAAACGGGACAGGAAGTAAAGATAACCAGTGATGTGTATCCCGGTCAGGTATTTAACGGCAAGATCACCTTTATCAGTCCACAAGCCGATGATACCCATAACTATAGTGTTGAGATCATTGCAGATAATAAAGAAAGTTCATTGCTACGTTCGGGGACTTTTGTTTATGCCGATTTCTCCCGCAAAACGTCGCAAAATATTTTGCTTATTCCACGCGATGCTTTAACTCAAAGCATTAAAGACGCTTCGGTATTTGTAGTTGAAAACAATGTGGTGTATCAAAAGCCTGTTAAAACCGGAATTGAGGTGAATGGTATGATCCAAATTATAAGCGGCATTAAAGCAGGCGATATGGTGGTAACCTCCGGGCAGATTAACCTGAAAGATGGATCAAAGGTCATTATTTCCAAATAAAACCAACAGCGATGTCACTAACAGAAATTGCCGTTAAACGGCCCTTATTAATAGTTGTAATATTTACCGTACTGTTTATATTCGGCATACAGTCTTATTTCAGTTTGAATTACAACCTGCTTCCCAAAATTGATGTGCCTACCGTATCGGTAAGTACCACCTACCCCGGAGCGGCGGCAGCTGAAGTAGAAACTTCAGTTACCAAAAAACTGGAAGACGCTTTTTCTTCTGTAGAGGGGCTTGACCAAATCACATCAACTTCGCAACAAGGCGTATCGCAGATAGTGGTACAGCTCAAAAGCGGTACAGACGTGGATCAGGCGGAGCGTGATATTCAACGTAAAGCTGATCAGGCTCAAAATGATTTGCCCGATAATATTGACAAGCCCATCGTTAATAAGATCAACCTGGACGATGCGCCCATTCTAAAAGCGGGTATTACCTCCACTAAATCCCCCCGCGACCTTTATGAGTTTGTAGACAAACAACTACTACCACTTTTACAGAACGTACCAGGTGTTGGACAGGTCAATGTTACCGGTGGTGACGAACGGGAAATACAGGTCAATATTGACCAGAATAAGTTGAACGCTTATGGGCTTGGTATTGCACAAGTAACCGACGCGATTAGCAAAGCCAATCAGTCTTTTCCTGCCGGTAGCATCGAAACCCGCAATCAGCAGATGTCCATTCAATTTGATGCCAATGTGGTATCTATTGCGCAGATCAGTAACCTGATTGTACTCCAAAAACCCAATGCAGGAAGCGTTTACCTGAAAGATATTGCCGAAGTAGTGGATGGGACTGCGAAAACTACCGCTATAAACCACATCAATGGCATACCGTCTATCGGCGTGCAGATAGTGAAGCAAAGTGACGCCAATGCGGTTGATGTGAGCGAAAAAGTGAAGGAAAAGTTTACCGAAATAGAGGGGCAATATAAATCGGAAAACCTAAAATTTGCGGTAGCGTCTGATCAAAGTATTTATACACTCCAGTCCGCCGATGCAGTAATGGAAGATCTCGGTCTTGCAGTATTGATCGTAGGCGTAGTAATGTTGGCCTTTTTACACAGTTTCCGAAGCTCCATGTTTGTGCTGGTTGCGTTGCCATCATCGATCATTCCAACCTTTATCGCGATGTACGCATTAGGTTTTTCATTAAATCTGATGACGCTGATGGCGATGTCACTTGTCGTAGGTATCCTCGTCGATGATTCCATTGTGGTACTGGAAAATATTTATCGGCACCTGGAAATGGGTTCCGATAAACAGAAAGCTGCGCTGGATGGTCGTAGTGAAATCGGCTTTACAGCCATTGCGATAACGTTAGTCGACGTGGTGGTGTTCCTTCCTATAGCCTTTGCAGGTGGAATTATCGGTTCCCTGCTTCAGGAGTTTTCGCTTGTGGTTGTATTTTCAACCTTGATGAGCTTGTTTGTTTCCTTTACGGTTACTCCTTTACTGGCCAGCAAATTTGGTAAGATAGAAAAACTGAATGAAAAAAGCCTTTGGGGAAAGCTTAACCTCGGCTTTGAACATTTCTTGGATCTACTTAAAGAAGATTACGGGAAATTGCTAACTATCGTACTGGCCAAAAAACGTTATCTCTTGTCAGGAGTCATTGTACTGATCATTGGTGCTATAGCCTTGATCCCACTCGGATTTATTGGCGGGGCCTTTGTGCCCAGTACGGATCAGGGCGAAGTGTTGATTAGTTTGGAACTGGCTCCTTCTGCTTCGCTTTATCAAACTAATATACTTACACAACAGGCAGAAAAGCTAATCATGGCTCAACCTGAGGTCATCCATGAATTTTCCAGTATTGGGTTTGTGACTGGAAGCGTTGCCGGAACTACTAATAACAGTAACCTGTCTGAAATCACCATCAGTATGGTGGATAAGAGCAAACGAAAAATAAGTGCGGAAGATTTTGGCATCAGGATGCAGGAGCAACTCAGTAAGGTAATTCCCGGTGCAAAAGTCACAGCAAGTCCAACATCAATCACTGGTGGCGCAAATACTGCACCTATACAAATCGCAATAAAGGGTATTGACCTTAAAGCCGTGCGTAAGGTAGCAGAAGAGTATAAAAAAATGGTAGCATCTGTTCCAGGCACCCGCTTCGTGGAACTTTCTGTAAAGGATCAAAAGCCACAAGTGGAGATCAACCTTAACCGTCAAAAAATGACTATGCTAGGGCTTGATGCCAGCCAGGTAGGCGCAGCGCTGCAAAACGCCTTTATCGGCAACGATAAAAGCAAGTTCAAACAATCAGGCAATGAATATAAGATCCTGATCAGCCTTGATAGTTTTGACCGCTCCAACATCGATGATGTCAAAAAACTGTCGTTTACCAATAATAACGGGCAGACATTTTTACTCAGCCAGTTCGCCGACGTGGCCGAAGGCTTAGGAGAAACGGTGTTGCAGCGGATTGACCGATTGGGATCAATAACCGTAAATACTAATGTTGCCGGCCGACCTAGCGGGTCTGTGGCAGATGATATTAAAGCCAAAGCAGCCAAGATTACATTACCTGAGGGTGTATCGATTGAATACCTGGGCGATGTAAAAAACCAGGGGGATGCCTTTGGTAGTTTAGGTTTTGCTTTAGTAGTCGCTATTGTACTTGTTTACCTGGTTATGGTAGGGCTATACGAAAATGCTGTTTATCCGTTTGTAGTACTCTTTTCTATTCCTGTAGCACTGATCGGCGCCTTGCTCGCGCTGGCGCTGACGATGCAAACCCTAAATATATTCTCGATGATCGGGTTGATCATGCTGTTGGGACTGGTATCGAAAAACGCGATTCTGATAGTCGATTTCACCAATCACCTAAAAAGTGAAGGACATCCGGTTAAAGTAGCATTGGTTGAAGCGGGTAAAGAAAGGCTCAGGCCGATCCTGATGACTACGCTGGCGATGATTTTTGGTATGCTGCCTATCGCGATAGCTGCAGGTGCCGGTGCTGAAATAAAAAACGGTATGGCCTGGGTAATCATTGGCGGGTTAACCAGTTCGATGTTGCTGACACTTTTTGTAGTGCCATCCATGTACCTCATTATAGACCATTTATTAGATAAGTTTTCGAAGAAAAAAGCAGGTAAGAAAAACCTGTAATTAAAACTGCAACAATAATTATATATAGCCAATTAGAATAGGGTCTGCCGGCTTTGTTCAAAAAAACAGGCGCAACGGTTGTTTAATCTTAATCTCCGGATGAACCGGTGACCCGATTTCTGAATTGGCATGAAAAACTCAAATATGAAAACTAAATATCTCCTGGTATTGCTACCACTTTTCCTTACGCTCTCCGCATCCGCTCAAACTGACAAACAGAAAGTTACCGCAAAAATGATTGATTCTATAAAAATGGCGATGTTGTCGCAATATGCGGAGAGCTATCCTGTACTAAGACAAGGATTTTTGGCGACAGACTTTATAGCCGGCAGAACAGTTACCGGTGAACTCAACGGAAAAGACCTTTATCAGGGAAAGATGGGCATCGAACGTATCCGGTCTAATTTTAATATTCCCCTGGCGCAATGGGGCAAAAACATCATAACCGGAACGGTCAGTTATCAGCAGATCCATTTGGAAACCGATGATGTAACCAGTTTCAGTCCCTCTTTTCCAAGTACTGACCAAAGCGTAAACAAATCAACGGTAGGTTTAACAGCAACGTTCAGCAGGGCAGATTCAATTTTTAATCATCCGATAAACTATTCGGGAAGTGTATCAGGGCTAACGGATGAAGCTTCGTCTATTAAAAGGGTAAATTATATGGGATTGATTACTGTTCCTATAAGCAGAAGTAAGTACTCTTCATTTACAGTAGGTGTAGTTGTGACCATTGACCCGTCTACTGTAGAACCCGTGATTCCAATAATCAGCTACTGGCATAAATTCCAGGCGTCCGACCTGGACCTTTATGTAGACTTCCCGTCAAGAATCGCTTTACGAAAACAGATTTCTAAAAAAGCCTGGGCAACCTTCGGCAGTGAGCTTGGAGGCAATATTTACTTCTTTAATCTTAATCAACCTTCACTACCGCAAAATAACATCTATAGTACTATAGACATCAGGTCAGGTGCTACCTTTGAATATCTGGTGACAAAAAAATTGGTACTTGGCGTTAGCGGAGGATTATATACTGCAGCCTCATCACGCATGTTTGATCACGACGATAAGCCAGATCAATATTTTTTCAGGACAAGTAATGGTTCTTCTCCTTATATCAGTTTTTCTATATCATTTCTGCCGTTTATAAAAAGCTTAAAATAGTAGCATGAAGCCAATTACTGCCACCGCGAGTGGTATATAATTCAGTTGCTTCCAGCCAAAGCGCCCGTTCATATCAATGAGGTACTTGATATACCAGTGGCAGGTTACAATGGAGCTGATGTCGAGTGCTCCGGCAAAGCTGCCGAAAAGTGGATTGCCGGTGGTGATGACACCTCGTCGCGCGAAAACTTGATCGCGAAACAAGCAAGGATGGCTAATAGCAACTTATCACTGGTCTTTAAAGGGGTTTTGAGAACCAGGATCAGCACAATACTGATGATTGCCGGAATAATTTCGATAGATATTAAAAAGTGCATGTTTACTGCACGGGTAGGGGGGCACCACGTTGGTTTACGGTGTGAATATAGGTAAATCCGTAAAATTATCTTGATTTTCCGTGCCCAGATAAAATAATATAGTAGTGCGATGTGCAAAGTGGTTATAAAATAAGCAAGCCTCAAGTTTTTAGACTTGAGGCTTTTGACTTTCTTTTTAGCACAGTTAAAACCATACCCTTACTCAAGGGGTAGGCTTTTAACTATTAACTGGTCCTTCATTAACTAGATAAAGGCGTATAAAGAACAGAGTATGATTTCAGACCATTATTAAAATGGCTATGGTGCAATATTTCTAATTTTTATTCTCCGGCATCAAAACCAATTTGATATAATTTTTTCCGCTCAAATATTTCTGAGCTGTTTCTTTCAAACTCTCTTGTGTTATATTCGCCATGTTAGCCTTATAATCATTCACCTGGTTTAACGGGTTATTATCCTGTAATTGATCATTCAAATAGCCGAACCACCAATCATTGGTCTTTATATTGATCTCGTGGGTACGCTGTTTCTCAGCTTTGTATTTATCGATATTAACCACTGGCGGGCCCTCTGTTTTAAGCTTGGCTATCTCATCTAATGCTGAAGCAATCAGTTTATCAACATTTTGCGGCGCACAACCAAAACCAACACCAAAAGTGTAATGAGGGGTAGGGTATTTATCGGTACTTGCATAGGCACTTGGGCTGTATACTCCACTTTCGTCTTCGCGCAAGCGCTCTAATAGCCTAATTTCCAATACTTCTTTAAGCGCATCTAATTGGTACTTTACCTGGGCTGAGGAATCAAGATCGCCGGTAAAATAAAGTTCTACGGTAGCTCTTGGCTCGCTGCCTTTGTAGATGGTTTTTTCGATACGGCCTTTTGGCGTATGGATAGCCAGGTCTTTAGCCTGCTGGTGGGAGTTTGTTGATGGTAATGATGCAATATATTTTTCCAACAATGGCTTGATGGTTACCGTATCTATGTTACCTACAAAAATGAAGGTCATTCCGGATGCATCTGCAAAGCGCTCTTTGTAAATGCTGCAAATTTTATTGAGGTCTATCTGATCCACCATTGCCACGGTTGGTGGCATATGCCGTATATCGTAGCCACTCATAATAGCCGCTATCGAATCTCTGAATACAATATTCGGGTTATTACCCCTGTTTGCCAGGCCAGCCTTTGTACGTTTAATGATATTATTGAATTGAATTTCGTCTTTACGAGGTTCGGTTAAGTAAGCATATAACAATTGGAAAGCAATTTCCAGGTTTTTAGGTATACTGACCCCGGTAATACCCTGTGTTCGCTCGGAAATAAAAGGCTGAACACCCAATTGTTTTCCCGAAAGATATTTGTCTAATTCTGTTGTATTATAGTTACCCGCGCCAAATGAGTGGATCATACCACCGGCATTAGCCGCGCTTCGGAAATCTGCATCAGAATATAAAGAGGTTCCACCAGCAGAGAACGCGCTGAACATGATCTCATCATTTTTAAAATCGGTAGGTTTTAATAACACCTTAATACCATTACTTAAAGTAATTGTAGTGATATTAAGTTCGCTATTTTTTTCTTCTTTAGTTATTTTGCCGGGAACAGGATTGTTAATCAATAATGGTTTACTGCTAACATCATCGCTATAAGGTTTAAGATCCTCTGCATCAACTGCTTTTAACCACTCGTTAACGGTGGTTTCCGAAGGTAAAGTAGCTTTGTCCTTGTCTTGACCCAGTATCAAAATATCTTTATTATCATTACGAACATAAGTTTCAACAAGCTTGTTCATGTCTGCAAGTGTAATCGTTGGCAACATAGCCTTGACCATTTTATATTCGACATCAATACCCGGCGCTGCTTCATTTTTCAAAAAGTTATTAAGATATTCACTCACATAAGCTTGAGAGTTTGTTTTGCCTTTCGCCCTTAACATATATTCTAAATTATTAAAGTAGCTCTCTTTAACGCGCTCCAGTTCTGTAGCGGTAAAACCGAAACGTTTAACGCGTTCCACTTCGCGCCATACCGATTTCAAGCCTACCTCTAATTCGTTTGGTTTAGCAACAACACTTGCATCAAACATATCCAGTCCACCTAAAAAATCTTCTATGCCTGTACCGCCTTGTATAAAAGGCGGATCGGCCTGTCTTGAAAGTTCGCCGTAACGAGCCCTCATCATACTATTAAATAATTCCTTTACTATAGCTTCACGGTATTCTGCTTCGGTAGTTACCGGGCCTGTTTTGTGTTTGATAATGATCTCAGCCGTAGTGCTGGCCATTTCCTTATCGGTTACCTCCATAAATTGGTTACGGCCGGTAAGTTCAATACTGTATTTGGTACGTACCCTTTCTTGTTGAGGGTTTTTCAGATCGCTGAATTTGGCTTTAACTATTTGTTCAATTTGGTCAACATTAACATCACCAACAATGATAAGTGCCTGAAGATCCGGGCGGTACCAGTCATGATAGAAGCTGGCGATAGTTGGTCGTTTAAAATTGTCTAATACCGTGTCTAAACCAATAGGGATACGTACGGAGTAACGTGAGTTATTTAAAAGCTGGGGCCAAAACTGGCGGCGCATACGTTCTGCGGATCCTTTTCCTAAACGTTTTTCTTCCAGAACAACACCGCGTTCCTTATCAATTTCTACCGGGTCAAGGGTGGCTTCCTGTGCCCAATCGCGCATGATCTCGATACCGTTCTTCAATACTTCAGGATCATCGGATGGTAATGGCAGCTGGTAAACTGTTTCATCAAAACTGGTATAGGCATTAATATCAGCGCCGAAACGCACACCTTCTTTTTGCAAATAATTCACCAACTCATTGTGAGGAAAATGTTTGGTCCCGTTAAAATTCATATGCTCCATAAAATGGGCCAGGCCGCGCTGATCCTCATTCTCCAATACCGAACCTACTTTGTTGGCCAAGTAAAATATTACACGATTTTTGGGCTCTTCGTTATGGCGGATATAGTAAGTAAACCCATTAGGTAATTTACCGGTACGTACGGCAGGGTCAAGCGGCAAATCGCCAACCTGTTTTTCAGGGGTTTGCGCAAACAATGCACAAGATGTAAACACCAGTATTACCAGTGATTTTAATCGAAAATTTATATTCATCGTTTTTATTTGTTCAGCAAGGGTCAATTCAATAATCGTTTCAGCGTGTTTTCTAACATCGCACCTCTGATATTTCTCGCAACAATTTTTCCGGATGGATCAATCAGCAGGTTACTTGGGATAGATAGTATTCCAAAATCGGCAGATACCTCATTTTTCCAGCCTTTCAGATCTGATAATTGCGTCCAGGGCATTTTATCATCCTTTATGGCTTTTTTCCAGTTAGCTGCTTTATTATCTAATGAAATTCCAACAACAGTAAATCCTTTGTCTTTATATGCATTGTAAGCTTTCAGCACGTTAGGGTTCTCTGCGCGGCATGGCCCGCACCAGCTGGCCCAAAAATCAACCAATACATATTTTCCTTTAAAACTGCTGAATTCCACGGGGTTGCCACTGGTATCCGGCTGTGTAAAATTTGTCATTGGAGTTCCTATTCGGCTTTTTTTGAGTACTTGCAGCTTTTCGGTAAGTTTTTTACCTGCGTCAGTTTGTTTTGCCGACTCATCCAGCAAATTATACAGGGCTTTGACCTCATCGTAGCCACTACCGCCCATGGTACGCCTTGTGATCATGTATATGCAGTAATAACTTTTAGAATGATCTGATATAAACTGTTTTACCTTGATCTCCTTTTGTGTTTCAAGATCATTCAGTTTTTTGTCTATTGTCACTTTTTCTTCTGCAGATGCTTGCTTGTATCCGGAACGAAGCGGAGCTTCCTGATCAGTTATATCTTTAATATACTCACTAAATGCTACAGCATCTTCCTGTATTTGAGAACCCGTTATTTTATAGGTTTGCATGGAGTCTTTAACACCCGTAAGCTTGATATGACCCGGCTGTGCAAAAAAAGAATAACTGCTGCGGTTCACAGTTATTGACATTATCTGAGGATCAAATGAATCTGCTTTCCAGGTAAATATATCGTTGGATGCTTTCACGCTATCCGTTTTGAATACCCCATCCTTGCTATAGCCAATTTTAACAGTCGCACTACCCAAACCCTTCATCTGGCCCGAAAGTTCTATATTTTGGGCATGGGCAATTATGCTTAACGAACACAGCACACTAAGCAAAATAACGTTGTACAAATTCTTTTTTTTCATAAGGCATTTCATATTGTAAGTGAATAATTGTAAGTGAATAATAGATTCACTTTCCGGGGTATCATCGCATGCCCCGGAAGTGAATCTTAAAATCTGTTTATTATCAAGAATTAATTTCTTAATTAATAACCCGGATTTTGTGTCAATAAATTATCTAATTGTATCTGTGCCTGCGGTACCGGATATAACTCAGCATTAGCGGTAAAACCTGTCTTTTCTGCGCCAAGCACTGCTGCCGCTGTTCCGGTCCTTTTCAAATCAAACCAGCGATTGCCCCATTCACAAAAAAGCTCTACCTGGCGCTCGTGCATAACCGCGCTTAATACAGCAGCCTGTGATGTTGCTGTACTGGGTGCTAATCCAGCCCGGGCACGTATGGTATTTACATCTGCTAAAGCCTGTGTGAGGTTGTTCAATTGTGCGGCAGCTTCGGCGCGGATCAGGTACACTTCGCCTAATCTCAATACCATTTGATCTTCGGTTGTTACGGTTGGATCTAAATTTTTATATTTATTCGCATAATAAAGCGTCTGGTTATTTACTGATGTTGAGCCTATCCAATTTTGCAGGCGTTGGTCTCCGGCCTCAAATGCATTTAACAAAAACGGTGTTACCAGGTAATTAGGGGTTGCTCCGGAATATTGAGGTAGAAAATTTGCTGCATCACTATATACTGAATATAGACCATTTGCCGGCAATTGCCATATAGCTTCATTACTGCCATCAAGAAATACACCATTTAAAGGAACATTGGCCACACTATATAAACCGGAATTGATAACCGAATTGGCTTCATTATAAGCACTTTGCCAATTGCCCAGGTATAAATCAACTTTTGCAAGCAGCGCTACTGCTGTATACAGATTGGGACGAATATGCCCTGAAGAAGGATAAGCTGCTGTTAATTTTTTTTCGGCATCGGTAAGGTCGGCCTTTATCTGGGCATATATTGCAGCAGTAGTAGCCCTCGGCAGACGGGCTGTCACAGCATAATTTGTTGTGGTTACCAGCGGTACGCCACCAAACATATTCACCAGGTTGAAATAATACAGGGCACGTACAACCTCCATTTCTCCCGTTATCTGCTTTTGGAGTGCAGCAGATAAAGCACTGTTATTGGCAACACCGCTCAATACCGAATTTACCTGGAAAATGCTTTGGTAAGGAAGTGGCCACAAGTTGCTAGTAACGCGGCCATTTAATGGGGTTAAGGTATAGGTATAGAATTGCTGCGCGTCGCTTGAGATGCTGGTTGTCAATTCGTCAGCAGAAAGTGCGGTGCAAATAGTCAAATTTCCATCACTATAAGCAAAACCGTTCCCTGGATTATAAGTATAAACGCCGGCAACAGCGGAAATAGTTGATGCACTATCAGCAAATTCTTCCTGCTGGGAAACAAATGAAGGTGGATTTGTGGGTATCTCGATGAGTTTTTTGCAGGATGCAAGTAACCCGGCAACCAACAAAAGGCCGATTATTATTTTATTTATATTAAAAAAAATCTTTTTCATAACCATTTTTACTTAAAATTTGAGATTTAAACCAAATGCCAGAATACGCTGTATCGGAAAAGAGGTATATGAACCGGGTAGTTCCGGATCCCCCACTTTATAGTCGGTGAACGTCAGCAAATTTTGGCCATTCATAAACACGCTTCCCCCTTTTACATGTATCTTTTTAAGAAAGGCATCAGGAAGTTGGTAAGCCAATGAAACAGTTTTTACACGCAGGTACGTATCATCGGTGTAAACTCCACTTGACTTTGAAAAATCCAGCGCAGTGTTAAACGCGGCAGAACCGTAACCGCTTGCTAATCGCTGCAACTGGGTAACATCGCCGGATGCTTTCCAATAATTATTAAGCACTGCCGTAGGTTGATTAAATTCAAATCCAATTGGATAAGAGGTATATGCTTGCGCTAAGTAACTTGGCGCGTTCTGGCTGGAAAATTGACAAAAAATATAAAGACTGAAATGTTTATAGCTGAAATTATTCCCAAAGCCTCCCTGATATTTAACTTCCTGATTGGCAATAGGAACCTCGTCACCACCAACTGCGGCCACGCCACCAGTAGGGTGAGAGGTAACCGTTTTCCCGTCAGCCTTGTAAAACTCAAACAATCCGGTAGTAGGATTTACATCCTTGTATTTATAACCGTAGACGATAGAGGTTGGCTGCCCTATAACGTACATCTCGTTATAAGAAGAATTTTCCAGATTTGGAAACGAAATCAATTTATTTCGGTTAAAAGACAAATTAAAGTTAGTTTTCCAGGAAAAATCTTTGGTTTTAATGTTAGTTGAGATGATTGAAAATTCAAAGCCCTGGTTCTGAACCGTAGCATCTAAATTGCCAAGTACCGATGGTAGGCCTGATTGTATGGGCAAAGGATAATTTACTAACTCGTTACTTTCACGGTCCCTGTAGAAAGTAGCATTAAATAAAAGGCGGTTATTAAAAAAGCCAAGATCTAACGCTATGTTCAAAGATTTTTTTAGCGCCCAGCTATAATCAGGATTGTAAAGGTTATAAGGAGAAGTTGGTGTGGTGCCCTGGAAACCAGGGACATATTGAATAGTTTGGTATAAAGTATTGTATTGGTATGCCTGTACACCGTCGGACCCGGAAGTTCCATAGCTACCTGATAGTTTACCATAACTCAATATAGACGGAGCGTTTTTAAAAATTTTCTCCTCCGTAAATATCCAACCGGCACCAACAGCGCCAAAATTACCAAATTGTCTCCCGGGGCCAAAATAGCTGGAGCCATCCCGCCTGCCTGTCAAATCAAGGATGAACTCACTGTTATAAATGTAATTTAAACGGGCGAAACCTGCACTGTATTTATAAATATTGGAGGCATCAAAAGCGGATAATGTTGTAGCACCGTCAATCGATCCGAGAAGGTTATCGTTTGCATACCCGCTTCCCTCTATCTGGGTTGAATAGCTCGTATTCTTTTTATAGGTTGAACCCACCAACGCGCTAAAAACGCCTTTGCCAAAAGTTTTGTTGTATTTAATTTGTGGCTCTATGTTAATGGTTTGGTAAGTGGTATTAGCAAAGGTTGAGGTGGCGATGACATCATATCCTGCCGGATTTTGTGCCGAAAACGGATTAATATTATGCTCGCTTGTCGTATTACGGTTATAACCGATATCAGCACCTATGGTTAACCCGTCCACTATTTTATAGGAAATATGAAATGCGTCATTAAAGTTATAATTCTGCAAAGTGGTAGGCTGCTGCAATCCACTATAAAATTGATCACTGGTTAGATCCACTCCCTTATAGTTCCAAATTAAACCACCGGACGGACTTAACAAATTGGGTAAGTTCGGCGGCAAAACTATATCCTGCCCGCCCCCAAAAGCTGCGGAATTATTTTGGTCATAACCAAAATCACTGGTCATATCTATGGTAAGGCGTTTATCTGTGGAGAGATGGTGAATGTTGCTGTGAAATGTAAATCGCTGGTCAGCAAAATCACCAGGATAATTATAGGTTGATTTGTTATAACCGGCCGACATGATAAAAGTATTATTAGCCGTGCCGCCAGACAGGCTACCATGCACATCGGTATTACTGGTGGTTTTACCATAAATAACCTTTTCCCAGTTGGTGTATTTGCTCTGATCAAAAATTATAGCGTCAGGAGCATAAGGCTGCGGATAAGCATACGGATTGCTTGTTGGTATTACCCCATCTGCTGCAAAGGCATCTTTTCTTAATTGCAGGTATTGCTGTGTATTCAACATTTGAACAGGATCGGCAGCCGAATTGAAGCCTGTGTTTACATTCAGATCAAACGTAGTAGCACCGACTTTTCCTTTTTTAGTGGTAATAATGATAACACCGTTAGAACCTTGAGTACCATAAATAGAAGTTGCGTCGGCATCTTTTAGTATGGTGATGCTTTCAATGTCAGCTGGATTAATGTTGTTAAAAGGGCTGAAACCTCCGCCAGGTTGGATATTACCCCCTGTGAAATTACTTGTATTGACCAGTGAGGATATTTGACTGATATTATTATTTTGTGCCGCGAACGGAACACCATCTATTATAAATAAGGGTTGATCGTAGGGTTTTAGATTGGTTGTATTAGTAAGTGAACTGTTATTCAAACTATTTTGGCCCCTGATCTGAGCTGTTACCTGCGACCCGGGTATGCCGCCGGTGGAGGTGATAACCAAGCCGGGAGCCTGGCCTTGCAATGCAAGTAAAGGGTTGGTTACCGGTTGCTTTTCGATATCTTCGGCAGTAACGGTAGAAACGGAGCCGACGCTAAAACGCTTGGATTCGGTGCCATAAGCGATGACTTGGATTTGATCAAGTGCCGAAGTTGAATTACGCAGTACTAAATTGAGCGTCAAATCCTTGCCATCCACTTTCACAATCTTTTCCAGTTTGCTATAACCTATATAAGTCACAAGCAATGTGTAACGCCCTGGTGGCACCTTATTAAAATGAAAATCACCCTTATTATCAGTGGCTATACCATAAGACATTCCATTTATACTAAGGCTTACGTTTGCGCCTATCACAGGTTGCCCCAGGCTATCAACTACTTTTCCGTTTACATCTGCGGGAAGGGCAAGGAGTGTGGCTACTTTGTCTTTGACATTATCGAGAAAGCTGGGTTCCTTTTCTTTTATTATAATCGTATTATCAACAATAGTAAATGTTAACGGTTGACCTTCCAGGCATTTATTTAAAGTTTCTTGTAAGCTGGCGTTAGTTAACTTGATGTTTACCGGGGCCAAATTATTTAACAGGCTTTTATCAAAAAAGATAATGTACCCGCTTTGCTTCCTGATATCTTTAAATACCGTTTCCATAGAAGCATTTTTTTCATTCAGGGTGATTTTTTGCGCATAACCTGCCGCAGCTACATGAAGACAAACGACGGTGGTTAACAATATAATCAGTTTCATAACCAAAATGGTTTTGAGAAGTGCGCTCCGTTTAAACCGCACGGAGTTAAAGAGCGTATAAAAATTCATACATTTGTTTGTTAGGGTTAAATACTTGATGATCTCGCAAGATTTTATTCTTCCCGGATTCCGGTTAGAAAAGGGTTGACCCTGATATTGAACCGGCAGTGTTTCCAGCACTTCCGGTTTTTTTTATGGCTCCCTGATTTTTTAAGTCCTTATTTTTTCATAAGCCTCCGCTTTTTTAGGGTTAATCAATGGTTTCTCAATTAAGGTTTTATGATGATTTTATTGTTTTCTACCGTACAATGGATATTATTCGCTTCCAATACCTTTAACAAGCTTGATAAATTTGATTTCCTTGAAATACCACCCTCAAAACGGCGGTTAGGTATTTTACCCTCGTATACCACATCCACATCATACCAGCGCGACACCTGCCGCATAATAGTTTGGATGTCTTCATCATTAAATAAAGTCTGACCATTTTTCCAAGCCGCCGCTTCCTCTACATCAGCATCCTTTACCTGAATATCGTCTTGCTGTAATTTAGTGATGGTCGCTTGGCCTGGTTTTAATATCGCTTTGTGGTTTCCTTTCGTAACCCGGATACTACCGTTGATTAAAGTGGTTTTAATTACCGGCTCATCATCGTAGGCATTGATATTAAATTCAGTTCCAATATCTTCAACTGTTTGCCCGCTTACTGCTACACGGAACGGCTGAGCCGCATTGTGAACGACTTCGAAATAGGCTTCGCCCGTAATGGAAACGCGCCTTTCTTTACCATTAAAAGTAACTGGATAGGTAATAGAAGAAGATGAGTTTAACCATACCTTAGTACCATCTGCCAATACCAGCGGAAATTGTTCCTTCCGTTTAGTAGTAAGGGTATTGTAGGCAACTTCAGCAACCTGGGGTTGTGCCGCGTCCTTTTGCGTGTAGGTTACCTCACCGCCAGAAACCATGCTAATAGTTGTATTTCCCTGCTGGGCCAGCTTGCCGCTTAATGATTTTGTCAATGCTATTTTCTGACCGCTAGCAAGGGTAAGCGTAGCTTGGTTTGTCCCTGGCAATATTTCATGTTGCTCGTTTTGGGCAATATGCTGAGGCAACGGCTGCCGTATTAGAAAGTAGCTCCCTGCTGATAAAATAACTAATATGGAAGCGGCAGCGGCTATACGTGGCCATAATGACCTTTCTTTACCCAATTTTAATGGAAGCTGTCCTTTTAAAAATTCAACACTTTCATCCAATTGTTCCGGACTAAGTTGATCTGTACTGTTTTTGGCATGTTGTAAATACCAGGTTTCCAACAATGCTTTTTCACCCGCATTGATGACTCCGCTCTCGTATTTCTTTAACAGTTCTATAGCTTTTTCTTCATTCATAACCAATAAGGAAAACCTGTCCCTTTATGCAATGACAGTTAAGTAAGCCTATCGTCATAGACGATCATGAAAAAAAGTTAAAAAAATGTAAAGAAAAGATGAAATTGGCGTTAAACAGGTCTATAGGAAAGGCAAAATGCTCATAATTGAAGTTAATTTTAACCTTAAATTCTTAACAGCATTATAAACCTGCTGCTTGGCGGTCTTATCCGTAATGTCAAGTTTTAGAGCAATCTCTTTGTAGGATAGTTCTTCTCTTTTGTTCAGCAAAAATACTTCCCGCATTTTAGGGGGCAAGGCAGCTATTTCCTGTTCAATGATAACAGCAAGTTCTTTGGCCCTAATCAATTCATCAGTAACTGCATGACCAACCTCCATAAAGTTAACTATGGAATCGGCATATTTTGCAACGATCTTTTGATGCGACATACGGTTGAAAATACGGTTACGTATGGCCGTATAGAGATATGATGAAAGTGATGTATTTAATGCTATACTTTTCCTGTTTTGCCAAAGCGTGAGCAAAACATCCTGAACCACATCATTGGCTTCGTCCTGATTCCCTAACAAACGGTAAGCGTGTGCGACCAGTAATTTTGAATAACGTAAAAAAACTTCGGTATAGGCCAATTGGTCGTCTTCCTTAATCAAAGACGCTAATTCATTATCCGTGAATTTACCGTATGCAGCCATCGTGAGTTTAAGATTGCAATTTACAGAAATTTAATTTGAAAATGAAAGTTGGGTAATAAGCGTAAACTCTAAATCACTATCTTACCTAAAAACTAGGTTGAAATTAACGGTCCATTCTCATTGCCCTTTTCTACTCATCTGGATTTTATATATCGTTATCTGAAGGTCAATCGAAGGTTCTGCCTCATCCTTAAATTTTAAAGATGCCTTGAATTAAATTGAATGCGCTTTGATTTTTAAACCATACCAGCGGAAGCTTTAATTGTTCTACTAAATGGCTTGATTATGTGCGGTCTGGGGAGCTTTAAAATCAATAAAAAAGGAAATCTTTTGGAGTATAAATTTTTGACGGGATAATCTATCTGTTGCTGTGTTTCGCGGTTTTCTATTTGTCATTTATAAGTGTACCCCTGTGCATCCTTCCCCAGGCACCGAGAGCCATTAAAACCTCCTTTAATGTATCGCTATATTCGGTTATTTCGTATTCATAAATATCAGGGTTCTGAGAAATTAAACTGCGCTTTACAAACTTGTTTAGTTCCAGGTCTTTTAACTCATTCGAAAGCACCCTTGACGAAATTCCCTCTATTGTACGTTGCAATTCGTTAAATCTTTTATTGCCCGATCTTAAAACGATAATGATTTGCAGTTTCCATTTTCCACCAAAGACAAACAATGCATCTCTTACAGGTTTAAGGTGCTTAATACACGCTATCTCAGTGAATTCAACTTTAACATTTGGTGCTTTTCCCATAATAGCGATTAAGTGATAAAAAGGTTAGCAAATAGATTTTTTTATATAAATAGCTTTGTAACAGTAAAGATACAAAATTGAATTTAGTTGCCTCAAAGAATGACAGAAGAAAACTTTATTAAGTTGATTAATGGATGTATAAGGAAAGATAGAGCATGTCAAAAGGCCTTGTACCAGCATTATTACGCCTCTTCAATGGCTATGTGTTTGCGATATGTTGATTGCCGGGCAGACGCTGTCATCTTACTTAATATGGGTTTTATGAGGATATTCAAGAATATCAGGAATTTTAATAAATATATGCCTTTTGAACAATGGATAAAAGATGTTTTGATAGAGTGTATTATAGATGGACATATTGAAAAATTTAAACATATTGTAATACAACATACTTTCCATATTCCTTCAAACGAAATAGATTTCGACAATATATCATTGGAGTATAACGACCTTATATCAATCTTGCAAAGTATACCTGCCTGTTATCGTATTATATATAATTTTTACGTTGTTGAACTCTTTACAGCTCTACAAATAGCCGATCTGCTTTGTATTACTGAGGCAACAGGGGGATATTTATTGATAGAAGCAAGAAATTATATAACGGCTATTGTCACTAGGCTGCAGCCTATACAGGTTGTTAACCAAAGGTCAACCGGTTAATTATTATGACTATTGGTTGTTAAGAATAATAGCAATAACGCAATTAAAATTGTCGTCAACCAGAGGCCGTGTTTAGCATCCTTTGCGGTTTCTCTTCCTGTTGCAAACAATTATATTGATCGCAGTGGAATTTTGAGACTCATAGCGGGAGAAGTTTTCTTAGTTGGCCATTCGTCCTGCTAACCCATTACATAGACGGTCATACTTCTTGGGCCGTGGGCGCCGATGACTAAAGACTGTTCAATATCCGCAGTTTTGGAAGGACCGGCAATAAAGGTTCCAAATCCGTACCTGGTACGACTAATCAACTCATAGGAGTCGTGCATGGTTGGCACGATCATCTCCCAGTCTATGATCGCTACTAAATGCTGCGTAATAAAAGGTAATGCCCTGTTTACCATTTCTTTATCCGTTATCCAGACCGCACCGTTTTCGGCTACACCGAATTGTCCCTTTAATATCGCCACATCAACATCATGCAAGCTGTGAACCGGGGTTGATAGGTCGAAATTTTCTGTACAAAGCATTGCCAATTCTTTCATTGGGCTGATGACTTTGGCATGATCTCCATATTGTGCTTTTATCATGTGGAGGATTTCGCCATAATCCGAAACATAGGCTATTTTCCCACCGACAGCATTTAAAGCTGCTGCAAATTTTGACAAAGAACCCTGCGTACTGGTTTTAAAAACGGATATATCCGGCAGTCCCGCTTTTTCGGGCTGATTTTCTTTGACTGCTTTTAAAATGGAATCCCTGCTGCTCATCATTTATCTGCTGGTAGTTTAGTTTTTCTTGTTTTGTTTATACCATTCGCTGAATGACAATTCGGGCGCCTCCGGCATATCGCGTTGCCGATACCACGGATTCAGTTTATTATTTACTGCAAATGGTGCATTTTTTAGTACCCATCGACCCGCTTTACCTGCCATGTGATAGCGACCAGGCGAAGAAAGCGTCCAGGTCATAAGCTGCATGCCAGCTTTTTTTGCGGTAGGAGTATAGCCATTTTTTACCAGTACCTGCCGCCATTTATAAAGCTGTTCATGTATATCAATTTTTACCGGACATACATTTGAACATGAACCGCATAGCGTTGATGCAAAGGGGAGGTCTGCGTATTTTTTCATATCCAGGTTTGGCGCCAGAATGGAGCCGATTGGGCCTGCTACCGCTGTATGATAGCTGTGTCCGCCACTACGGCGGTATACCGGGCAGGTGTTCATGCATGCAGCACACCGGATACATTTTAAAGAATTCCTGAAATCCTTACGGCCTAACTGCACGGTGCGGCCATTGTCGACAATGATGATATGTATTTTTTTACCTTCCCGTGGTCTTTTGAAGTGGCTGCTGTACGTTGTAATGGGTTGACCGGTTGCGCTTCGCGTGAGCAGACGAAGGAAGACGCCAAGATGCGCTCTTTCGGGTATTATTTTCTCAATGCCCATACTGGCTATATGAACTTCTGCCAGGTGAGCGCCCATATCGGCGTTCCCCTCGTTGGTACAAACCACAAATTCCCCGGTTTCTGCAATCGCAAAGTTAACGCCCGTGAGGGCTAATTTACGGGTAAGAAAAATCTCGCGTAAATGTTGTCGCGCTGTTTCTGTCAGGAATTGCGGATCGGATATATTGGCCTCAATGCCTAAATGCTGATGGAATAATTCACCGATCTCTTCCTTCTTTTTGTGAATACAGGGCAAAACGATATGACTGGGTGGTTCGGCGGCTAATTGAACGATGCGTTCGCCCAAGTCGGAATCAATTACTTCGATACCCCGCTTAGCCAGATATTCATTCAGGCCGCATTCTTCAGTCAGCATTGACTTACTTTTAACGATACGTACAACATTTGCCTCATTAATTATTCGATGAACTATCTGATTATGCTCGGCGGCATCAGCCGCCCAATGTACCTGTAATCCATTGGCTATAGCATTTTGTTCAAACTGCAATAAATAATCATGCAGATTGGAAAGCGTGTTATTTTTTATCTGCGATGCTGCTTCCCTGAGGCTTTCCCACTCGGGGAGCTGGTGAGCGGCCTTGTCGCGTTTTTCGCGTATCCACCAAAGGGTTTCATCGTGCCAGTCCACCCGGTCTTCATCACGATTAAATTGTTGTGCAAGTGCTGAATGATCTTTAGTTGTTTGCTCCATTGACTCTTATCCCGCGTTTAAAATCTCTGCTATATGTATCACTTTTACTTTGCTTCCCTGTCTTTTTAATATACCCTCCATATGCATCAGACAAGACATGTCGACTCCGGTAATATACTCGGCGCCGTGCTCCAGATGATCGGCAACCCTGTCTTTACCCATTTTTACCGACACGGCTTCTTCTGTTACACAAAATGTTCCGCCAAAGCCGCAGCATTCATCTTTACGGCTAAGCTGTAACAGGTCAATACCGTCTACCATTTGCAAGAGACTTAGCGGTTTTGAAAATTCCGGTGCAACCAGTTCTGTCATTGAACTGATGTGTAAGCCCCGTTGTCCATGACAGCTTTGGTGAATACCTACGCGGTGCGGAAATTTAGCAGAAAGTTTTTTTACTTTGAGTACATCAGTTAAAAAAGCAGTAAGCTCATATATCTTGTTACTGATGCTTTTAGCTGCTTCAGGCTGTTTATCATCATGCAAATGATCGCGTATATGCAATACGCAACTCCCTGATGGAGCTACTATGTACTCAAATTCTTCAAAATTCTTTATAAATAATTCATTACAGCCAATTGTAAGGTGCTCAAAACCAGAATTAGCCATTGGCTGACCGCAGCACGTTTGCTTTGGCGGATAAACCACTTCAACACCCAACTTCTCCAGCAGCTTCAACGTAGCTATAGCTGCGCCGGGATAAAACTGATCTACATAACAAGGAACAAATAAACCTACTTTCATAGCGGAATAGAGTGAGGAGCTGAATAATATTTTAATTTGACGATATCGGCTGGCAGCAGCTTTTTGTTCCAGCTATCATGAATGGCTATTGCCGTACCCAGGGCAGTTGCCTGCGCCATTGATGCAGCAAATACTTCCATGTCTGGGAATGCTTTTGCGAGTAAATTCATGAAGATGGGATTTTTGCTGAACCCACCATCTACGAATAGCTTGCGAATTTTCAGCCCATTCAATACGAGTGCTGTAGAATGGTGTTGCTGTTCAACAATATCCAGCATGAGCTGGTGGTAAGCCTCAGTATAATTCATAAATGTAAATAAATCTCTTCCGGTAAATCTTGGCTGCTGTCCTGAAACCGGCTGCGATTGTATGTCGATATCACTTTTGAGTCTTTTAATGATATCAGCATCGTACGCAATATCTTCAAATATAAAAGTATCGACGTTAAAATGGGTAGCAATTCTTTTCATCTGAAACTCATGCTCATTTCCCGCAAATAAGCGAGAAGCCTTTACCGGAGCGCCTTTATATTGGATGTAACAGAGGCAATCGTTTTTCAATTCAATGGCGGTAAGCGGTGTGTTGTTAAACGGATTCAGGCTAATGCACCATGTTCCAGTGCTTATTAAAACGAAAGGCTCCGTAAAATTAACCAGGTAGGGAATGAGCGCTGCAGAACTGTCATGCAAACCAGTACCTACTAAAAAGCTTGATGGCCCTTCGGCATTTTGGAGGACGGTATCTGAGGGGGTGAGCGGTGCGAACTTTTCAAAAATATGTTCCCGATAAACCCATTCATGATAGTCGTTTCGCTCAAAATCCCAAAGACCTGTGTGGCAGCCGATGCTGGTAATATCCGTAACGGGCTGTTTTGTTAACAAATAGCTGAGGTACTGCGGCAAATGCAGACTGTACTTTATTTTGTTAAAGAGGTAGGGTTTCCGATACTTGATCTGGTAAAGCTGCATGCCTGAATTTAAGTTACCCAATACAGGGGATGACGTTTCCTTTGCCATCTTCTCTTCACCACCATAAGCCTCGTAGAACTGATTTTTTATGCTTTCAGGATATTTCTGAAGATAATTATATAATGGTGCGATAACCTTTCCGTTTTCATCAATGTGCACGAGGCTTGCCCCGTATGTGGAGAAATTTACAGCAACCAACGTAAATTCATTCATTTTGTTTACTTCTATCAAAGAATCAAAGACAAATCGCGTCAGGCTGTCAATATTTTCACAAGGATAACCTTCATCATCAACGATTTCAACAAAGCGTGCCGATTTTTCATAAACAATATGATAGTGCTCATCAAAAAGGAAAAGCTTTTTGTTGGTTTTACCCACATCAAATATAGCTATTACAGGTATTGCACTCATTTTTTAATTATAGCCCTGTGGCTACCGTTTTTAGTCCGCGTTCTTTTATCAAGTTTCCTCTGATGTTCAACTTACGAAAGGCGCCGATAGGATCCAAAGTACCCCCATTACGCAATGATGCCTCTGCCACTAATGGACGAACATCAGTGCGATATGCCTGCTGCAAGATCTCCTGAGCTAATGTTACGTCGTTGTTATTTTGAGCTGTTACTAATGCGGTTTTATCAACTAATAAGGCTTGTGCATAAGCTATTTTGATAGCCTGAACAGATTGTAATAGATCTTCAATCGGATCTTTTACATTGTGTGAAGCATCTATCATCCAGCCAATTGACGTAGCATGATCCATACCTTTTGCATCCATTCCCTCCACCAATTCATTAAATATCAAGAACAATTGGTAGGGGTTGATACTCCCAACCGTTAAATCGTCATCCCCATATTTGGAATCATTAAAGTGGAAACCGGCAAGTTTGCCTTCCATGAGTAACAGTGAAACTATCTGCTCAATATTGGTGCCTTGCAGGTGGTGACCCAAGTCAACCAGGGTGCTTGCCTTGGCGCCTAATTTATTAGCTAATAGGTAAGACTGACCCCAATCGCCAATGGTAGTTGAATAAAAATTAGGTTCGTAGGGTTTATACTCTACCCAAATTTTCCAATCATCTGGCAAAGCCGCGTAAATCTCCTCTAAGCTTTCCAAAGTGTTCTGAAATGCCTTGCGGAAATTAAGCTGACCGGGAAAATTCGATCCGTCAGAAAGCCAAACCGATATCGCTTTGGATTCCAGTTGCCTTCCGTATTTTATTACTTCAATATTGTGCTCTATGGCTTGTTTGCGGACGGCTTTATCAATATGGTGCAGTGAGCCAAATTTGTAGCTCAGTTTTTGATCCTTTTGATCCTGAAAGGTATTGGAGTTTACCGCGTCGAAGTGTAACCCATGTTGAGCAGCCAATGCTTTAATGGCTACTGCATTTTTAGGAATATCCCAGGGGATATGCAGGGATATGGCATTGCTGGATTTATTCAAAGCATGAATAAGACCTACGTCTTCAATTTTTTCCTCTAGGCTCCGCGGTTCGCCACCGCCGGAAAAACGGCCGAAACGGGTACCACCTGTACCCAGGGCCCAACTCGGTATAGCGATATTGAATACACCTAATTTTTTAAGCACATCATCAATATTGCTGATATCTGCGGCTACACCATTAAACCGCCACTGGTGCTTTTTAGCTTGCTGATGATTTAACTCGTCAATAGTATATTTCTCTAATTGCATCTCTTTAGCTACTGATTATGGAATATTAACTACCTTACAAATCCTGCCGATACGCCGCCGTCAACATTGATTACATTCCCTGTTGATTTGTTTAATAAGCCTCCGGTTAAAGCAAAACAGGCATTAGCGATATCAACAGGTAAAATAATCTCATTCAGTAATGTCCTTTTAGCGTAGTAGGTAGGTAGTTCTGCAACAGTTATACCATAAGCTTTAGCCCGGCCTTCGGCCCAACCGCCTGCCCAAATGTTACTGTCGCTTATCACAGCGTCAGGGTTGATGACATTTACCCGGATATGATTAGGACCAAGTTCTGCGGCATTCAATCTGCTGAGGTGCAGTTGTGCCGCTTTCGCACTGCCGTAACCGGCGTTGTTTGGCCCGCTAACTAAGGCGTTTTTACTTACTATGTTGATGATGTCGCCACCAATGGCTTGTTTCTTCATCACTGCCACAGCTGCCTGAGTAACCAAAAACTGGCCTTTTACCAATACATCATATAATAAATCCCAATCTTTTTCGGTGTGGTCGGCTATTGTTTTAGAGATCGATAAGCCGGCATTATTCACTATCAAATCTACTCCACCAAAAGCTAAAATAGCGGTTGCTATTGCTTCATTAATCTGTTCCGCGCTAGTTACATCCAAAGTTACGGTGGTATATGCATCTTTACCGTATGCTTTTTTGAATTCTTCGCCGGCACCTTCTAAGCGTTCGGCGTTCATGTCATTCAATATAACAACTGCGCCTTCTTCTACAAACCTTTTGGCAATCGCTTTACCGATGCCGCCTGCACTTCCGGTTATAAAGGCAACCCGTCCTGATAAGGCTTTTGGTTTAGGCATGCGTTGCAGTTTGGCCTCTTCCAGTAACCAGTATTCAATATCAAAGGCTTCCTGGCGTGGCAATGAAGTATATGCTGAGATTGCCTCAGCCCCTTTCATGACGTTTACAGCGTTGATATAGAATTCAGCTGCCACGCGGGCGGTTTGTTTATCCTTGGCAAAAGTAAACATGCCTACACCCGGGTAAAGTATTACTACCGGGTTAGCATCGCGAATAGCAGGGCTGTTCAGGTGTTTGCAAGTATTATAGTAATCCTCATACATTTTGCGATAGGCTTCAAATGCAGGGGTAAGTTTATCTTTGACAGCAACGACATCTGACAGGTCATCGCCGGCTTTTAATTCCAATACCAGTGGGCTGATTTTGGTACGCAGAAAATGGTCGGGGCAGCTGGTGCCCATTGGAGCTAAACGCTCCAGATCGTTAGCATTAATATATTCCAGCACCCTTGCATCATCTGTAAAGTGGCCGATCATCTGTGTTTTTGATGAACAAAATCCCCGTAATATTGGCGCTAATGCTACTGCTTGCTTTTTGCGTTCAGCTTCGGGCAAACTATCAATCTTTTTACCACCAAAAGCAGCACCTTTTTTCTTGTAGTTTTCTTCTAAATACTCAGCGCATTTTTCAATTACTTCAAGGGTATTGATATAGCTTTCATATGCGGTATCCCCCCAGGTAAACAATCCGTGTGAGCCCAGCATGATACCCCGGATGTCTGGGCTGGCATCTAAACAGGCTTTAAGCTGCAAGCCTAAGTCGAAGCCGGGGCGTTGCCAGTCTACCCAACCTATTGCTCCTCCGAAAAGCTCATTGGTTATTTTTTTACCGTCTTTTGCCGCCGCTATAGCAATGGCCGCATCGGGGTGTAAATGATCAATGTGTTTGAAGGGTAAAAAGCCATGTAAGGGCGTATCAATTGACGGGGCTTTTGAGTTAAGGTCAAAAATGCTGTGGTTAAATAGTTCAACCATTTCATCTTCAAACTCAATACCGCGATAAACATTCTTCAGGCTGCGCAGACGGTCGACATATAAAGCGGCGAGACCACTTTTTTTCAATGTGCCGATATCACCGCCCGAACCTTTGATCCACATTACTTCAACTTTGTTTCCAGTTAAGGGATCTTTGTCCATTACCTTACATGATGTATTGCCGCCACCATAGTTGGTTAGGTGCAAATCGGCGCCCAAAAGGTTTGATCTATATATCAGTAATGCTACCTCGTCGCCTGCTAGTTCGGCTGCTTTGGCGTCATCCCATAAATAACTTACATGTTTAAATTGTGTTGTACTGGCAGACATATGCTTAATATTGAATTATTATTTATTTGATATTATTTGTATGGATTAATTTGATCTCTTCGTCTTTGACAGCATTTCCTTTGCCTACTATTAAAACCGATAAAATCATCACTGTTATACCGGTAATTATTATTGCAAGAGCCCTTTTGCTTACGCCTTTCCATTCTTTTAGAACCAGGCCCCAAGCGTTTGCAATGAGTATTATAAAAGCCATGTGCAATATCCATGAACTGGCACCATTGCCCATTTTACTTTCGCCCATACCATAAAAAAAGAATTGCAGAAACCAGGTGGTGCCTGCCAATGCGCAAAAGATGTAGTTTTTTAACAGGGGCGTTTTTTTATCGGTATAATTCCCAAAACTTTTATTGCGGGCATTTAATACCATACACCAAATAAAGTTGGTCGTTAAGCCACCCCATAAAATTACAATATAAACCACATTGTTTTGAAAAAGGAAATTTCCCTGCCCGTGATGATTGGCTATCCATATAGTATTGGCAGAATCAGCCATTGTTTTACCGGCCTCTATTCCGAAATTAAAGCAGGCGCTAAGTACGCCGGAGACAATCGCCACTACAATGCCCAGCCCGAAGCGGTAATCTTTATTGTCAGCTACATTGGCCCTGCCTGCAGCCAGTTCTTTTTCTTTCATAGTGCCTGCCCAGCCGCAGATGATGATGCCGACTACGGTAAGCCCGATACCCGATAATACCCATTGGCCCCAATGGGTAGTTGCCAATGTTACTATGCTGTCTTTCCCCGCTTGAGGAAAGAAACCATAATAAACAGAGGGGATAAGCGAACCGAACACGGCACATAGGCCTAATATAATGGTGCTGCCTAATGACACCCCTAAATAACGAACGCCCAGGCCATAGGTTAACCCGCCAATTCCCCAAAGCAGGCCGAAAAAGTAGGTGAGGAGCAGGATGCTACCATTAGTGTCGCGTATAATTTCGGTGAAATTCGGAATAGTTAACCAAGCCGCCAATGGCGGAACAAGTAGCCAGGAGAAAATACCGCCCACTATCCAGTAACTTTCCCATGCCCAGTGCTTCACTTTTTTATAAGGTATATAAAAGCTACCGGAAGCAAAACCTCCTATAAAATGGAATATTACGCCAAATAGCACCTGCATATTAGAAATTTATAAATTGGTTTATAAACGCAATAATAAATGACAAAAACTACTTAACCTTCCTTATCCTTCACGGGCACTGTAATAGTGTGGTTTATATTGGGGTTATATTGAGTTTCTAAATGTTACGTGAAAAGGAATAGCCAAATGGTCTTTCGAGTTATCCAGTACCATACGGGCCGTTTTTTCTCCCATCATTTTAAAGTCGGTAGAAATAGTAGTAATGCCCTTCAGAATTATTTTCTTTAAAGGGGTCTCATTATAAGAGATGACACCGATATCATTTCCTACTATTAAGTTTGCTGCGATGGATTTTTCAATAAGGTCCACCAAGTCATCTTCCATTAAATTAATGTACACGGTACCCGGTTGCAGTTGTTCTTCCGCCAGGCCGCTAATGGTTTCATGATTGAACGCATAGTCCACGCAGAAGTTTTCAAAGCCTGTCAGAATTTGCTTTGAATAATAGCTATTCTCGGGAAAAATTATTTTAATTGTTTTGTATTTTGATAGTTTTCCTGATAACTGACTCAAAGCTGAATAGATATCCAGTTCGAAGTTTTCAAAAACGGCCCCAAAGCTTCCACACATGCCCGGAATTAATTTATCCATCAATATTAACTTATCTTTTGGCAGTTCATTGATAATTTTCAGTGCGTCCGCTTCGCTCTCTTTAAAGTGCGGAATGATCACCAGTTTAGAATATTGATCGACTTTTTCAAGCAAAATCTTCTTGAAGAAATTAAAGTCATTATTATAAATATAAAAATCAATTGCGGCGTTTGATCCCAGAGTTTCCGCAAAGGAGTCGTAAATGATTTTTTTATGACTGCTTAACTTATTAAATAGTAATAATATTTTTACCGGTTTTTGAAATAGAATATTGGAGATAAAATATCCTTTGCCGTTAATGGAACTGAGTAACCCAATTTTTTTTAATTCGTTATAAGCTCTTTCGATTGTATTCCGCGACACTTCAAGGGCTACGCTCAAATCAAAGATCGATGGGAAAATATCACCTTTTTCGATAAGCTGATCGTCAATCCCTCTAAGGACAGAATTGTAAATCTGCAGGTACTTAGGTGTTATTGAAAACTCATCTATTTTAATAATTTTCAAATAATTCTTCATACTAAATTTCTAATATGACATATTTTATATGGAATAAAAGTAGCGTTTTTTTATAACGCTTGCTGAGTGCGGAAAAACAGGATCTGAAACCGTAATCAAGAAGATTGAGGAAGGTTGAGGTAGGCTCAGGAGGGTTAGTTAAATCCAGTAAAATACTTTTGAAGGCCTTTTAAGTCCATTTACAAGTACTAATTAACCAATGAATTAAAGTAGGTGGCTTGCTTTGGATTGGCAAAGCTATGGAATTGTTCAATTTACACATTATCAGACCCTCTTTCGCCTGAACAAATCTACCCATCAAACTCCATTTTCTTTGTTGCTCGCCAAGCCCGCGCAATATTAATAGAATTTTTAATGTATCATGTTTAAATACGAATATAATACAGTTTACCGCCTGGAGAAATCGTTTTTGTTTTTCATATTTTATGATTTCAGTGCGGAGAAGTTAAAAAAGGATCTTTTTTGTACTATGTTTAAGTTAAAGCTTTTTGAAGATTTTCTGTAAACTTTCATTTAGAAAACCAATGTTAACTTTACTCCATATAAAGACTGTTTAAATAAAAGATAGGACAAACGCCCAATGACTACAGGATGCTAAGCTGATATTACAATTACCATATCTGTAACGACTAAAGATCAAAGCACTTATACCTCTGTTCAATATTTATTCTATTAAATCTATAGATTTAATAGAATAAATATTATCTTCGCGTAACATTTTTGATATAAAATAATAATGCAATGAATACAACTCTACTTTTCCTATTCAAAGGGTCAAATCCGTCTTTTCATTACCGAATTCAACCTAGTTTTTGCCAATTCCAAATTAACACTTGGTGTAGCGCCCGCTATTGTTGTTAAAATTCCTTAATTGTTGATGGAATCATAAGCTGAATTCTTCATCACAACTCTTTTCATTTTTTCTTTTCCAGTTCAAATTGATTCCCGGAATCAGTTAAAGAACTTTTTTGTCAAAATTTTCAAAACTCAAAAGTATTTCATGATGAAACCAATACGTATTAAATGGCTATTGCTATTTATTTTTTTATGCCCGCTGGTAACTTTTGCGCAGCAGCAAGTTGTTCACGGCAATGTTAGCGACCAGCAAGGCGGTTTGCCTGGTGTAAGCGTCAAGATTAAAAACACATCAAAAGGGACTATAACAGATGGTAAGGGAGATTATGCGATAAAAGCAGTCAATGGCGAAACGCTTGTTTTTTCTTTCGTAGGTTATAATAACCAAGAAATTAGCGTTAACCAGCCAACCATAAATGTAACGCTAACCCATAATGCCAATAAATTGGATGAAGTGGTGGTTGTAGCATTGGGCCTCTCCAGAAACAAAAGTGAGCTGCCTTACTCTGCGCAAACACTAACCGGGGCAGAAGTTAACAGTAACCGCAATACCAATTTACTTGGTGAATTATCCGGAAAGATAGCTGGCGCTCAAATCAGGCAGGCTAATGATATTGGTGGCTCAACAAATATTGTGCTACGAGGGCCTAAATCACTATCAGGCAGTAACCAGCCATTATTTGTGGTTGACGGCGTACCTATTGACAACTCGAGCGAACTTGAACTGGGCGGCATTAGTAATGTAACCCAAAACCAACGCAATGGCAAGGGCGGTTATGACTATGGCAGTCCTGGGGCTGATATCAACCCGGATGATATTGCCAGCGTTACTGTGCTGAAGGGAGCTGCTTCTACTGCGCTTTATGGATCAAGAGCGGCAAATGGCGCCATTATTATTACCACAAAGAAAGGTAGTAAAAGCCTTAATGTAGTTTTAAATACAGGCGTTCAATTTGGGTCGGTTGATAAGAGCACATTTGCTCAATACCAAAAGGAGTATGGCGCAGGTTATGGGCCTTACTATGACCCGAACACACCCGGCAGTCATTTTGATTACACCGATATATTGGGCAATGGCACTAAACAACTGGTGGTGCCTACCTACGATGATGCTTCTTACGGTCAAAAGTTTGATCCGAATTTGCTGGTATATGACTGGCGGTCCCTTGATCCTACATCACCCTATTATCATAAACAAACACCATGGGTGGCAGCTAAAAACGATCCCTCCACTTTTTTCACTCATCCCTATACATTCAATAATAGCTTATTTATTGACGGCGGTACCGACAAGGGTAACTATAAGCTAGGCTATACCCGGTCAGACGATTATGGCATATTGCCGAACAGCAGCATAGGTAAAAACTTGTTTAATTTCGGAGGTTCTTACAGACTTACGGATAAATTAACCGCACAGGCGAGTGTTAATTATACGCAAACCGCAGGAAAGGGCAGAGGAGGAACTGGTTTTGGCGGACAAAACGGCGAACCCATAAATATCCTGCAAAATTTCCGGGAGTTCTGGCAGGTGAACGTAGATGTTCAGGACCTGAAAGACGCTTATTTCAGGACGCAAAGCAATGATAACTGGAATGTTAAAAGCCCTACAGACCTCAGCTCTGCTTATTGGGACAATCCTTATTTTGTTCAATACCAGAATTATGAAACAGATGAAAGAGATCGTTATTTTGGTAACGTAAGTCTTGATTACAAACTGTTCAACTGGTTGGATATTTTGGGACGTGCTTCTGAAGACTATTATAATGAGTTTCAGGAACAGCGTATAAACGTTGGCAGCGTGGTTACGCCATCATCATATTATCGTTTAAACCGCACTTATAAAGAAAATAATTACGATTTATTGTTGAATTTCAATAAGGCCATCACAAATGATATCAGCTTTAAAGGAGTTTTAGGTTTAAACGCCAGGCGGCAAAATATTAACTCTATCAGCGCCTCCACGAATGGCGGGCTGGTAATTCCCGGATTATTTGCTCTAAGCAATTCGGTAAATCCTATAGATTACCCTATAGAGGAAGTTGATCAGAAAGTAGTAACCGGCATTTTTAGCGGTGTTACTTTCGGTTATAAAGACCTGCTTTTTCTTGACGGAACTTTAAGGCGCGACCAATCTACAACGCTGCCCGATAAAAACAATACTTATTATTACCCTTCTGTTGCCGGTAGTTTTGTTTTCTCCGGCTTGCTTAAAGATTATACATGGCTTTCCAACGGTAAGGTAAAACTGAATTATGCTGAAGTTGGTAATGATGCACCATCGCACAGTATTAGCGAGGTTTATGATAAGGCTGCCAACTTTGGATCCGAACCGCTTTACTATGTGTCAACGGTGCGCAATAACGCCGACCTGAAACCAGAGCGGACAAAGAGTTTTGAAACCGGTTTGGAAGCATCATTCCTTAAAAACCGTATCGGGTTCGACTTTACTTATTATAAAAATAATACTATTAATCAGATCCTGCCAGTATCAGTATCTACAGCAACAGGGTATGATGGTTTATATGTAAACTCCGGAAATGTTCAAAATAAGGGTGTAGAGGTTACCGTAAATGGCACGCCGATAAAAAACAATGATTTTTCATGGAACATCAATGTGAATTTCGCTAAAAACACCAATAAGGTTTTATCGCTTTACAACGGGGTAAGTAATTACCAGTTGGCAGCTTATAAAGGTGGCGTAACAACAAATGCCACTGTGGGCGAACCGTACGGAACTTTAAGGGGAACTGATTTTATTTACAAAAACGGGCAAAAAGAGGTTGATGCGAGCGGCCATTACTTGTTTACATCTAACTCTAATAATAATTTAGGAAACTCCAACCCGGATTGGACCGGCGGTGTCTATAATGCTTTCCGTTATAAGAATTTCACTTTAAGCTTTTTAGTTGACTTTAGCCATGGTGGAAATATCTATGATGTAGATATGGTATTTGGTTTATGGACAGGATTATACCCCGAAACAGCAGGCTTAAATGATTTGGGCAATCCTAAAAGAAATCCTTTATCACAAGGCGGGGGTGTTATTCTGCCTGGTGTTTATGCAAACGGAGCGCCGAACACCACCCGGATTGACGCTTCTCAAAATCAGTCGGCTTATGGCTATCAAACAGCCCCGAACAAAGCCTTTGTATATGATGCTTCCTACATTAAGCTAAGAGAAGCTGCACTTACCTATAGTGTACCTGCATCATTTGTACAGAAAATCGGAGCTGTAAAAGCAATCGACGTTTCTCTTAATGGCCGTAACCTTTGGATAATCCATAAGAACATTCCTTATGCTGATCCGGAAGATGGCCTTGGTGCAGGCAGCGCCTACCAGGGAGTTCAGCTTGGCTCATACCCCAACGTGCGCAGATATGGTTTTAACTTAAAATTTACTTTCTAAACAGATGAAAAAGATAATATTAACGCTGCTGACCGCCATGGCATTAAGCGGCTGTGTTAAAAAAGATGAATCCCTGAATAATGATACCAAAAGCGCGACTGCTGTACCGGCATCCACCTTGTTTTCCTATGCAGAAAAACAACTGTCGGATGTATTGGCAACCAGCGCTTATAATGTTAATATATTCAGGCTGACTGCCCAGCAATGGACCGAGACCACTGCAATATCCGAAAGCGATTATGACTTGAAATTGCGTAATGTTCCTGATGGTTTCTGGAATGCTATTTATGTAAATGTATTGCGTAATTTATACGAGGCAAACAAGCTTACGGAAGCTGACGTAACTTTGTCAGCGGCACAAAAAAGTAACCAGCTGGCACAGATCAATATCCTTGAGGTATATGCTTATGCGGTATTGGTCAACACTTTTGGCAATATTCCTTATACCCAAGCGGTTGATTATACCAATACTACACCTAAATATGATGATGCAAGCCAGATTTATGATAGTTTATTAAGCCGCCTGGATGATGCACTTTCAAAGCTTAATACCAGCGCGCCTGGATTCAATACCGCCGATCTGTTGTTCAATGGTACTAACGAGATCAGTTCATGGAAAAAGTTTGGCAATACCGTAAAGTTAAAAGTAGGTATAACCCTGGCTGATGTAGAGCCGGCAAAAGCTCAACTGGCTGTGGAAGCTGCGGCTCCAAATGCCTTACAATCAAATGCTGATAATGTAAGCTTTAACTATTTAACAACTACACCAAATACCAATCCGCTGTGGGTTGATCAGGTACAAGGCCATTTAATAGATTATGTTGCAGGGGCAACACTTGTTGATCTGCTGAATAGTTTAAACGATCCAAGGAGACCGGCTTATTATACCGCCATTGATACGAATGCTACACCACAAGCAGGTGATCTGCTGGTGTATAAGGGCGGTGCTATAGGCAAGGTGAATACCTATAATAAATTCTCCACATTCAGCAATACTATTGCCCAGCCGAACCTGCCATCGTTGCTGGCTGATTACTCGGAAGTTGAATTTGATCTGGCGGAAGCAGTAGAAAGGGGATTTAATGTAGGCGGAACCGCAGAGCAACATTACATTAATGCGATAACAGCTTCCATAAATTATTGGGGAGGCAGCGCCAATGACATTAGTACTTACCTTGCCAATCCCAAAGTTGCTTACGCAACAGCCACAGGTTCGTATAAACTGAAAATCGGAACCCAGAAGTATATTGCCCTTTACAACAGAGGTTATGAGGCCTGGACAGAGATAAGGAGGTTAGGCCTGGTGCTGCCATTGCCGCCAAACCAAACATCCTATCTTAACCGTTTTACTTACCCAATAACTGAGCAAAATGTTAATCAGGCTAATTACAGCCAGGCTGCCGCAGCAATAGGAGGAGATAATATTGCGACAAAGTTATTCTGGGACAAAAACTAACCACGTTTTAAATTAAACAACATGAAAAAAGTAAACATACGCTACTTCAAATCATTAACAGTAACGCTGATAGCAATGGTTCTGTTGATTTCAGGCAACCAGGCTTCGGCCCAAAAAGCAAACCCGGCTGAGTATTTTAAAATAGAAGATTATTACAAAATAAAGTGGGGTTACACAGATGAGTTTATTGCACTGTGGAAGAAGAATCACTACCCTTTATTAAAAAAATTACAGGAGAAAGGCGATGTAATAAGTATTGAAGCAGAAACCCCACGATTGCACAGCAGCGAGGAGAGCCGCTGGGATTTAAAAGTAAGCGTAGTTTTTAAAACGGCTGCGCTTGCCTTTGATTACAGTATTGTTGACCCATATAAATTGCAATTGTTTCCCGATCAGGAAACCTATAAAAAGGAAGAGCAGCGGCGATGGGAAATTGTGATTGCCCACTGGGATGTAACTGTTGAAAATCTTCCATTAAATTAAAATAGCACACATTAATACATTTTCAACCGGAAAATATATGCAAATGAAAAAGATAATAGTGCTGTGTTTATTGCTGTGTGCTCAAATTGCACATGCTCAAAAAACCTATCTGTACTGTGGTAAACTTATTGATGGTATTTCCAATACCGTTCAAACTAAGGTAACCATTATTGTGGATAGCGGCCGGATACAAAGTGTAGTCAGCGGTTATCCCGATGCCGGCAGTGCAGATAAAGTAATCGATCTGAAATCGAAGACCGTTTTACCAGGCCTTATAGATTGCCATGTGCACCTGGAAGACATCCTGAGCACCAACACCTTGCTGGAGACCTTTACTTTATCAGATGCGGATATTGCGTATCGTTCAGTAAGTTTTGCAAAAAAAACACTTTTAGCCGGTTTTACTACCGTGCGTGATCTGGGCGGTACTGGTGTAAATATCAGCCTGCGAAATGCGGTTGAAAAGGGTTGGGTTGATGGCCCGCGGATATTTACCGCCGGGAAGATCATCTCATCAAGCGGTGGCGCAAGCGACCCAACAAACGGTTTCCGGGATGATGTTTTCAATCATCGTCCCGGACCCGAAGATGGGGTTGCCGATGGGAGGGATGAGCTGATAAAAGCAGTAAGGCTTCAAATAAAAGCAGGTGCTGATGTAATAAAGATCGCTTCAACCGGTGGTGTTTTTGAATTGGGAGACAATAATAAAAAAGCAAAGTTCAGCATTGATGAAATTAAGGCAGTAGTTGAAACAGCTAACGATTATGGCTTGAAGGTGGCCTGTCACGCCCACGGGGCCGAAGGAATACGGAGGGCCATATTAGGCGGTGTAGCCTCAATTGAACATGGCACTTACATGGATGATGAAGATATCAGGCTGATGAAGCAATATGGTACATGGTATGTACCCACCATTATTGCCGGCAAGGCCGTTGCCGACTCTGCAAGGAAAGGGTATTATCCGCCAATTATTGCCGGTAAAGCGATAGCTTTTGGTGATCAGATTCAAAGGACTTTTGCAAAAGCGTATAAAGCCGGTGTTAAAATTGCTTTCGGAACTGATGCGGGGGCATTTGACCATGGCTTGAATTACCTTGAGTTCGGGTATATGGTTGATGCCGGAATGCCTGCGATGGACGCCATCAAATCGGCTACATCTAATGCAGCTATACTTTTAGGAAAGCAACAGGAATTGGGTAGCATTAGCAAAGGTAGGTTTGCCGATGTAATTGCAGTTGACGGCGACCCGCTCACGGATATTAAGGCAATCAAAAACGTGGTATTTGTAATGAAAGCGGGAAAAGTCTATTTAGGTATAGGTAATTAAGTGGATATTCCGAAGCCATTGACTACTTCATTCCAAAGGTACAAACAGGGATTTCCGGAATGAGGTAGTCATGCCTGTCAGAATGTTCAATTCAATAGCAATAAGGGGGGTATAATAAAAAAAGAGACTGATCATGATTTATGATACAGTCTCTTTGAAGCTTGTTAATCAATTAATTATATTTTATTGTGCCTTCAGCTTTTATATAACACAATTTAAAAAACATTGATAATCAATTGCAGCGCCCCATCCTTATGTTCGGGGCTGAACATCGCGGTAGCGGCAACGGGCATATGATAATTAAAAAGAACTAATTCCTTATTAAGCGTTAACCCGGTATTTACAATATTAGGTTTGGACCCATAAAAATTCTGATCCCTGCCAAACGCAAATCCACCTCCTGCAAAAATATGCAGATCAGAGCTGTCTTGTTTCCACAACCTGTAATCAAGTACTACATAGTTGGAGTAGGCATTGGCCAAATCACCATTGCTTTTTACATAGGTATCCCGTCCCTGTACAATTGTACTCCAATTAATACTTAACGGAAAAGAGTTGCCAAATTGATAACCAGCTGTTACATCTATAAAATGCGAAGTACTGGCAGGGTTATAATTAAACAAATTGGCATTTGGATAATTGGTGAAATTATTGATGTCCCAGACCGAAAAATTAAAGCCTGATTTAGTATAGCTTACATAATAATCAAATTCCTTGTAATCACCGGTAAAGCCCGTTCCTCCCCATACACCAACGGCAAAACTTCTGTCGCGGGTTGTATAATGAATATCTACATCACTGATGGGGCTGTTTGAAACTATGAAACCGCGCCATATATAAAGGCTGCGCACCTGTAAATTAACATCAAAGGGTTGGTATTTTTTTAATACGGTAGTGTCTTTTTTTCTTGCTGTTGTATCCTGTGCCATACCATGAAGACAAAGGCATAGCCCAAGTATAGCCATTAGGCTAACTTTATAAATGGTTTTCATAAAAATGGTGTTAAAAAATTAACAGGTTTATTTATCCATGTAGTTGATCGTATAAAAGCGCTGCTATTACCGCTCCTATAAGAGGGCCTGCAATCGGGATCCATGAGTAAGCCCAGTCGCTGCCGCCTTTACCTTTAATTGGTAATAAGGCGTGTATGATTCGTGGCCCCAGGTCACGTGCCGGGTTAATGGCATAGCCGGTTGTCCCGCCTAATGATAAGCCTATTACCCACACCAAAAACGCTACCGGCAGCGCGCCAACCGAGCCGAGCCCGATAGGTGTTTTACTTGGCGTTATTTCGGCACCTGTAATGTAAAAGATCACTAATATCAGCACAAACGCGCCAATAATTTCGCTTGCTATGTTTGATACGTAATTGCGTACTGCAGGGCCGGTACAAAATATGGCTAACACTGAAGCCGGATCATTAGTACGTTTAAAATGATCATAATACATTACCCAAACCAGGAAAGCACCAATAAAAGCACCCATAAACTGGGCTATAATATAAGGAACAACGTTTGCCCATGCGAATTTACCTGCAACTGCAAGGCTGATGGTAACAGCAGGATTTAAATGAGCGCCGCTGTATGGACCTGCAACAGTAACGGCTACAAAAACAGCTAAACCCCAGGCGGTGGTAATTACCATCCAGCCGCTGTTGTTTCCTTTGGTATCTTTCAGAAGAACGTTGGCTACTACGCCATCGCCCAGAAGTATCATCAGCATAGTGCCAATTAACTCCGCTATAAATGGAGACATCTTAATTAAATTTTAAGTTGATAACTAAACCAATTCACCTTGTGAAACTTCATCAATAGAGCATTGAGCTGTATGGATTGCTCTTTCCCAACCATGGATACCTTTCTTTATGATTGATGGATCTGCATTAGCAGTAAACTCTTTCTCTGATTTCCAAAGCTGCTGTATCTCTTCCACGTTTTTCCAATAACCTACGGCCAATCCGGCCAGATAAGCCGCGCCTAATGCTGTTGTTTCAACTATAGTAGGCCTTATAACCTTACAGTTAAGTAAATCGGACTGAAACTGCATCAGCATATTATTAGCTGTTGCACCACCATCAACCCTTAACTCTTTTATCTCGATACCGGCATCAGCTTCCATTGCTTTTAATACATCCATAGTTTGGTAAGCGATAGATTCTGTTGCCGCCCGTGCAATATGACCTGATGTAGTACCTCTGCTAAGGCCAACAATTGTACCTCTAACATCGGGCTTCCAGTAAGGAGCGCCAAGGCCGGCAAAAGCAGGTACAAAATACACCCCCTGCGTGTCTGGCACACTTAGGGCCAGTTGCTCCACATCGGCTGATGTTTTAATAATTCCCAGGCCATCACGCAACCATTGAACAACAGCTCCGGCTATAAATATGCTTCCTTCAAATGCATATTGTATTTGCCCGTTAATTTTCCATGCAATGGTAGTTAATAAGTTGTTTTTTGATTCGATAAACTTATCGCCAATGTTCATTAGCATAAAACAACCGGTACCGTACGTATTTTTAACCATGCCCTTTTCAATACACATCTGGCCAAAAAGTGCGGCATGCTGATCGCCGGCCATGCCTGCAATTGGTATTTTTGAGGCAAATATAGTAGTGGCTGTTTCGCCATATATTTCGCTGGATTGTTTTACTTCGGGCAGCATGTTTTTAGGAACATCCAACAGTGCTAACAATTCATCATCCCATTGCTGGGTACGGATATTGAACAGCATGGTTCGGCTGGCATTAGTTATATCGGTAACATGCACTTTGCCCCTGGTAAATTTCCATACAAGCCAGCTATCAACAGTACCGAAAGCCAGTTCACCGGCATTTGCTTTTTCGCGGGCGCCTTCTACATTATCCAGGATCCACTTTATTTTGGTTCCTGAAAAATAAGAATCAATTACAAGCCCTGTTTTTGAGCGTATCAGTTCTGTTTTGCCCTGTTTTTTTAATTGATCGCAAAACTCTGCAGTTCGCCTGTCCTGCCAAACAATGGCGTTATAAACCGGCTCACCGGTAATTCGGTCCCAAACTATGGTTGTTTCCCGCTGGTTAGTAATGCCTATTGCTTTGATGTTAGTGCCGTTAATACCCATCTTAACGGTTGCTTCGGCTGCTACTCCTGCCTGAGTAAACCATATTTCATTAGGATCATGTTCTACCCATCCCGATTGTGGAAAAATCTGAGTAAATTCTTTTTGTGCTACAGATCTGATTTTTCCATCATGATCAAAAATAATAGCCCTGGAACTGGTTGTTCCCTGGTCTAACGCTAAAATGTAATCTTCCATAACTTTATTATTTATTTTTGGTATATATTAAAAAAAGCAGATTTAGTGGTTTAGGTTGCCGGTGAATATGGTTCGAGCAAATAGGTTTTAGCAACCTTTCTGAACAAATCAACTTGCTCCTTTTTCCATGTGGTATCTTTGTTGAGTTCGCCAGCTATAAGATCAGCTACAGCCGGTGCCATATCAATTGCCGCTCGTGCATCTAAAAACAAGGCTCTTACCCGTCTGGCTAAAATATCTTCTACTGTACGGGCCATTTCATGTCTAACACCCCATATCACCTCGGCTTTAATATAAGGCATGCGGGGATGCAATTTTTCTTTCCATTTGGGGTTTTCATTGCCAAGTGCGAGCAGTGCAGCTTCATCGCTTCCGTACACATATAAGTGGTCTTTGCGATCTACATCTGCTTTATTGCCATGTATAGGTAATGTTTTAGTCTTATTTGGATAAGGGGTTAATCCCCCAATCTCTATTGCTTTATCAATAGTGTCTTCGCCCATACGGCGGTAGGTTGTCCATTTACCGCCGGTTATAGTTATCAATCCTGATTCTGATACGATCAGCTTATGACTGCGTGATATTTCTTTGGTTTTTGATGATCCGCTTTCTGGCGCAGCTAAAGGGCGCAAACCGGCAAATACACTTAATACATCTTTACGGGTTGGCGCTTTTACTAAATACTTAGCGGCTGTACGCATAATAAAGTCAATTTCTTCTTGTAAGGCCACTGGTTCCAGGCTGTGTTCATCAATGGGGGTATCGGTAGTGCCTATAACCAGCTTATCATGCCATGGAACAGCAAAAAGTACCCGGCCATCATCCGTTTTAGGGATCATCAGCGCGTCCTCACCCGGCATAAATGATCTGTTGAGCACAATATGAACACCCTGACTTGGCCTTACCATTGGTTTTCTTCCGGGTTTATCTATATTTAAAATGTTATCAACAAATACGCCTGTTGCATTAATTACAGTTTTGCCTTTTATGGTATAGCTTGTGCCGGTTTCTATATCGGTACAAACAACCCCTGTAATTTTGTCTTCTTTATTTTTGATTAAATTAACCACCTTAAAATAATTGAGCACGGTAGCGCCCTGCTCTATGCAGGTTTGAGCAAGATTTACAGCAAGTCGCGCATCATCAAACTGACCATCGTGATAAACCACTCCTCCATATAAACTTTTTTGCTGTATAGTGCCCAATTTACTAATCACTTGTTTTTTTGAAATATGTTTAGCCCTGCCAAAACCTAATTTTCCGGCTAACAGATCATATAATGTTAGGCCTATTGTGTAAAAAGCACCTCCCCACCATTCATAATTAGGTATAATAAATGATTCATTTTTAACCAAATGGGCTGCATTTTTAAGGAGCAATCCTCTTTCGTATAGCGCCTCTCTGACCAGGCCAATATCGCCCTGGGCAAGATAACGCACCCCGCCATGTACTAATTTGGTGCTACGGCTGGATGTGCCCTTTGCAAAATCAACTTGCTCTAACAATAGCGTTTGATACCCGCGGGATGCAGCATCAAGTGCGGTACCCAGTCCTGTAGCGCCACCCCCAATTACAATTACATCCCATATTTTTTCCGGATCACTTAATACTGTTGCTATTTTATTTCTTTCTGTGCTGATCATAATCTTCAGATGTTTTTTATTATGGAGCTGTTTGCTTCGTTTGTAATTTTAATTATAAACGAAATATAACGAAACTATATTGTGATATAATGAAAGTTTTTATAAGATATTAGTTGCTGTTAATTTTTGTTTGTTTCATTTGTGGGGCAATATAATAGCTTTTATGTAAATAAAGAAACAAATCGAAATGTTTGTTGTGTTTATTTGTATGGAATATTTAAAGAATGTAGTCTATAATGTTACGCTTATTGTTATTTTTGAGATGATAATTGTATTTTTTTGTACCAGGATATGAAAAGTATTACCGAAAGACATCAATATATTTTAAAGAAACTGAATGACGCCGGTTATGTTAATGTTCAGGAATTGAGTACGGAGATGGATGTTTCTCATGTTACCATCAGGAAGGACCTGAAATTGCTTGAGGATAAAAATTTGCTCTTTCGCACACATGGTGGGGGCACAAAAATTAATCCCTATACAAACGACAAGCCGGTTGCTGAAAAAGAGCAACTTAATGCCGAGGAAAAAAGCCTTATAGCCAGAGCTGCCGCAAAAATGATAGGACATAACGATTCAATCATCATTGCATCAGGCACAACTATGTTGGCGCTGGCCAGGTCCATTCAACCCGAAAAGCATTTGACAGTAATTACCTCGGCATTAAATGTGGCGTTAGAATTGTCTCATCATCAGTATGTTGATGTTTTACAGCTTGGGGGCCAGCTAAGGCAAAATTCATCTTCGGTTATGGGGCCTTATGCCGAACAAATACTTGCTGACGTATCGTGCAGCATGCTTTTTTTAGGCGTAGATGGAATAGATTTAGAGGTGGGCTTAACCACTACCAGCCTTATGGAGGCCCGTTTAAATCAAAAAATGATTGATGCTGCGCAGGTTACTGTAGTACTGGCAGATAGTTCAAAAATGGGAAGACGGGGCTTAGGGAAAATATGCGCGCTTGATCAAATTCAATACATTATAACAGATGATGGTATAGCAGATTCAACCATTAAATTACTGGAGGATAAGGGCATTAACGTTACAGTTATAGCAACTAATAAAAAATAGCTTGGTCACCCGATAAACTGTACAAAATTCATTAATACAATATCGGATCACTACTAATTTATCTTTCCGTTAACCAAGAGGGGCATTGGTTCGAGCTCAATTTGGGAGCAAAGGCTACACATACTTACCCGGCTAGCTTCTTCAAATCCTGCAAAAAGTGATTCGACAATTGTCCTGCCATCCGTCTTGAAAGTATCTGAACTTTAATTATAAGATGGTGAATTTAAAAAGTCGTGAACTGTAATATTAGTTATGTCTTAAACTTTTGATGAGACCTTGATTTTTAACAGATTGACAATGAGTTAAATATCTTTAAATTTGTAAAATGGTTCGAGAAGCGTCCATTTGTGCACGCCTATAGATGCTTGCGCTCGACCGTATAAAATTGAACAATATTGCTTCAATACAGCAATCCAATTGCTTAACTTTAACAAAAGCACTAAAACGATACCAATAGGACAGCTAAATTTGATTAGCCGGTCCATTTTTTGATAAAGTTGTTTTTATTTCCCGCCACCGCAAAAGCTATCCTGCCCGGGTCCCACATAAAGCCTGCTGTCATCAGCACGATTAAACTGCGATTTATAATACCGGCAACAGGCAATAGATGGTTTTATATTCTTCATCAACAATTTTGAGATTTGCCGGGAACTGCCAAAAAGTTGTTATCGTAGCAACCATGAAATTGAAACGTGATAAACGTTGGTGGCTAGGCTTGACGTACTATTGTTATATTGACTGCCGATTAAACTTGCCGAACTTGCAGTTTCATCATTATTGAAAGCATGTTCATAAGCGAGGTTTAACGCAACTACACTTGATAGTTTTACAGAACCGCCTAATGTTAGGTGGTGTTTAACTATTGCAGGGAATATTGGAAACACCGTGTTTGCAGGCACCGGGTTGCCGCCATAAATATATCCGGCTCTTAGTGTTATACCCTGGGTGACATCAACCTCGCCGCCGGTACGGATCTCGATAGTGTTTTTCCACTGTAGCGGAAAAGGAATGGCTATGGTTCCATTTGTCCCCAATAACCTGTTAATGTTGGGGTTTGTTCCTTGCGTCAAATTGATATTAAGGTTTGAAAAAGCATTTGCCCAGTTTATCCATTCAACGTCTGCACCAAACCTTATTTTTTTGCTTGCGGCATAAGAAAAGCCGCCAGATATAGACTGTGGGAGTTTAAGCCCGGCATCTGCAGCGTAAGTATCCTTTACTCCTTTTGTAAGGTCGATACCGAGTTGAGTAAACTGTTGCGTGGCCTGTTGCTGTGCCTGTGCCTGGGTGGTGCCAGGGTTTTGTTGTATAATGCCCGCCACAACTCTTCCGAAAGCATCGTTAAATTGATAAGTCAAATCAAGGTTTGATGTGCCACCTTTAAATGAAAGGCTTGTTGGTAAAGTATAATTCAGTCCAAAAGACAGCCGATCAGTAGGTTTATATGCAAATCCTATTTTCCCCGAAAATCCCCAGGCTGTTAGTCCACTTATGTTTGCCGTTCCCGTTAATTCTGAATACCCCAAACCACCTGATGAAGGCGCACCAGAAAATAGGTTTCCGAAAGTATAACCGGTTTGCGGATTGATAACGCCCTTTAATAGCGATGGGGATAAACTCAACGGCGCCCCGAATTGCAATTGGGAATATACCAACTGAGCCGTTCCGCCAACAGAAAATTTGTCTGTTATCTTATAGGCCAATGATCCGCCGCCTTCCAAAACATCAAATTTTGAATGATATGGCTGTTTAACATATTGACCTGATTGGTCCTTATATAGTTCATCGTTCAATGAAAAATCGGCGCCTAATCCTCCTTCAGTAAAAACACCAAAGCCGTATGTGAATTTATTTGAAGGTTTGTGAACATAACTTATGGTTACTAAAGGATACTTATTGCTTTTTCCATTAGCATCATTAATGCTATTTTTGAAATGCAATTGAGGTGCTAAAATTCCGGCCCCAAAATCTAATTCAGATGATGTTAGAAACGAAATGCCTGCTGGATTGGTTTGCAATAGCGTTGTATTGTCAAAAAATCCGGTAACTGTTCCGCCTCTTCCAATGGTCTTGGCATCGTAACCTATAAGTTTGGTTCCATCTTGCGCAAATGATGGTATGGCCAAGAATAGGATAGGGGCTGCAAAAAGTAAAGTAAGTTCAATTTTCATAGTTTATTAGATTATATTATTGTGATAAAAAACGGTTTATAAAATTTACCATTGTAGTTTAAGCTGTGCTATACGTCATTAAGGCCTTGCCAAGAATATTTACAATTATTTTAATTGCTCTGAGGATCGGGATTTCGCCTTTCCTTTAATCGGATAAAAAATGTATAGACATAACATCCGGCACAAAAACCAACAAAAGCCTCCAGAGAGGCAAAAATCAATAAGACGCCAGCAATTATCTGGGCCGGCAGAGTAATATCCGCAAGAGATAATATTAAAATTGATAGTGTGAAAAAGAATCCAACCAGCGCCGCAAAACGTTTAGGGCCCCTGTCAACCTGCTTGTTGTTAATTGCGAATTTCCTGATCAAGAAACCACTAGCAATATTGAGAATGCTGTATTTTCCCCAGTTAAAGCTTCTTAAAAAAAAATCGATAACAAGAAATGCTATTATAACTGTATATCCAAAAAACAGCCCAATGGCGACCAGTAATAATACCTGCAAAGCAGTTAATCTGGCCTGATTTTCGTTAATAGTTACGAAGTCTACAGGACATTGTAAATCTGTACTCATGTTTTAGATCTTTAAGGTAATAGTTAATGAAATTCCTATACAAACCATTGCTCGCAAACAATCAAGATTTCAATAAAGGTTTACAAACCCTTTGATTTTTCTTTAGTCTTTAATTCGAGTATTTCCGCTCTGCCATGTTGAGCGGCATTTTTTATCTCTTGTAATGCTTTTCGAAGTCGTGTACCCGCTGCTTTATTTCCTTTGCTGTAAAATGCGGTAGCATCAGACTCTGCTGCTGCCACCAATTCTTTTAGTTTTTTAAATGCTGACATGTTGTTAAAATTTGAGTTTTAGATATAAATTATTAATTTGATTTACTTGGTAGTTTTGCCATCAGAACGGGGCTGTAATTTTTGCTTAAGATCAGGAAGGCCGCCTTACAAAAGGTGTTGCCTTGAGGCTTCATTACGGATATAATAAATTGTAGATTAGATGATTCGTCTTTTAAAAGATAATTAAAAGGACATCCTTTTTGAGATGGGTGATCAGCAACAACAATAACAACAGCAAATTCGTTTGCATAAAACGAAGGTAGCCGTAGTTGATTTTCTTAGTTCAGAATGTAAAAAAAAGTTCATTCTATTTTATTTACGATTCAAATATAGTAAACTTTTACAGAAAATATACTATGTCTATGGATTTTATAGTTTTTATTAAATATCGATAAATTATGTATTTTTAAAATATTTATAAAAGACAGACTTCAATTCTTTATAGGAAATCTGTTTTCATAATTAATGTTAGAACGGCAGGAATAAACAATTTGAAAATTAGGCTGGACGCTCGGACTTATTAGTAATAAAATGGCTTACTGGGGAAAGTAGCACCGCGAAAGAGTTATATAGGGAATGAACTCATGGTGATTTTTAAATTAACAGATTAACCTTACTAGCAGGAGTGCTTAATGTAAAGGCGCAGTTGTTAAGGGTGTGACCGGTTCCTTATCTGGAATACGGTTTTGTACTTTGGGCATAGATACATTAGGCAGGTGAGGCAGCACCAATTCGGCAAAGTATTTGGCCTCGTCCAACAGCGGGTACCCGGATAAAATAAATGAGCGTATACCCATATCCATATACCGGTTTAATTTTTGCAGTATCTGTTGCGGGTTACCTACCAGGCATCCCCCGGCTCCCGACCTGGCCTTGCCGATATCGGTCCATAGATTAGGTTCAGCATAGCCTTCCTCATCGGCCATTTCGCGTACCATATTTTGTCTTTTTACTCCAAGTGACCAGGAGTCTTGTGCGCGGCTTTTGATTTCCATGCCTTTAATCGGATCAAATTTTGACATTAGCTTTTTGGCATACGTCCTGGCTTCCACCTCCGTTTCTCTGACAATAACATGGACACGGAGCCCGAAATCGACCTTTCTGCCGTAAGTTGCCGCCCGCAGGCTTACGTCCTGCATGCTTTGGTATAGCATTTCTTCGGTTTCGGGCCACATTAAAAACATATCGCAATACCGGGCGCATACGTCTCTTGCACCATCTGATGTGCCGCCGAAATAAAGTAAAGGGCCGCCATTCTGCTGGTAGGGTTTAGCCGGGTCAGCGGGCATATCAAATTCATAAAGTTTTCCTTTATGCAGGATACGATCCTGCATCCATGCCTGTTTTAATATTTCTATCGTTTCTGCGCAGCGCCGGTACCGGTAATCAGCATCTTCCCGGTAACCAGGCAAATCTGAATTAATGATATTGATGGTTAGCCTGCCCTGCAGCATGTGATCAAGGGAAGCTAATGCCCTGGCCAGCATAGGTGGGTGTATCTCCCCGCAACGAATAGCGATTAATAAATTAATTTTGCTGGTTTGCGGGGCTATTCCCGCTGCAAAGGTCATTACGTCTTGCCCAACGGTATAGGATGTTGGAAGCAGGATATTACTATAGCCTAACTGTTCCGCAAGTAACGTAATATCGGCGCAGTGTTTAAAATTACTTCTGCGCTCATTATCCAAAACACTCAGAAACTGCGTATCGCCGCCACATAAGTCATCAAACCAGGATATCTCAGCTATACGCGCATCCGTTCTGATCGTTACCGGCTTAAATTCTTTATCTATCATTTAGCAATAGTTATTTTGTTAACACCGGTATATTTACAAATCAAGTAAATTGCCAGTCCTGTAAGAGCCAACAATCCCGCATTGACCGCTTCACCGCTATTAATATTCAAAAACAAAAATAAGCAAAGAGCAATAGAAATTATCGCGATAAACACGCCTCCTGGAACTGTAAAAGGAGCTCTTTTTATTTGCTTTTTTCGCAGTATAGGCAATGCCAAACAGGTGGTAATAAAAGTAAACAGGCGTATAATTGCACTGATAGTTAAAGTATTTACAAAATTTCCGCCGATGGTTAGCAACAGTAAAACCGCACAGGTTATCAGTATTGCAACCGATGGTGTGTAGTAGCGTTTATTAATATGACTAAGTATTGCCGGCAACTGCTTTTGTTCGGACATGGCAAATAGCAGCCGCGAGCTGGTTAGCATTAGCGCATTTAATGTACCCAGCATGGTAATCAAAGCACCGGCAGTAATAAAATATCCCCCCGCATTACCCATAAATAATCGGGAGGCATCCGCTATGGGTTTTTCTGAATGTACCAAATTGGGCAGGGTACCTATACATACGTATTGAATACAAATGTATAAAATGGAGACAACGCCGATGGCGATTAATAAACTTTGTGGGACCGTTTTTTGCGGTTCAACAACTTCTCCGGCAGGCACCGTTGCCACATCAAAACCGGAAAATGCAAATACCAGCAGCAAAACGGATGACAAAAAAGCGGATGGCTTAAAAGAGCTGATCGCCCGGAAATTGGTGGGATGGATAAAAAATAAACCAACCATAACAAAGAGGATAAGTACTGAAAGCTTGATAACAGTAATAATGTTATTGACCCGGGTGGCTGGGCGTATACCGGCATAATTGATTGCTCCCAGGCTGAGGGTAATCAAGCCGATTAAAAACACTCTCGGCAAACCAAAGGCTGCGCCCGGCCATAAATAAGCAGTATAATCTATAAACAGGTTACAAACCGAAGCAAAGCTGAATAAGCGTGATAACCACAAAAGCCATCCTGCTACAAAACCTATAAAAGGACCTAAAGTGGTTAACGTATATAAGTATGGTCCTCCTGTACCGTTGAAGCGACTGCCGACTTCGGCAAAACAAAGAATAAGTAATAGGATCAGTACAGCGCAACCTGCAATGGCCGGCAAACTATAAACCCCCACAAGGGCAAATATTTTTGAAGGCAGGCCCAATATGCCAGCACCGACCGTGATATTAACTATCAATGAGACAAAATCCCATTTACTAATTCCCCTGATTAAATTAATACCTGGGCCCTTAAGCTGTGGATGTTTCAAAATAGCACTGTATATCCGGCTAAACTAAAGGAAATTTACTTAAACTACTTTTAAAGGTCTGTTGTTTTTGCGACGGGCTGGTTAACTTGTTGATCAATCACCTTGACCATTGCGTTAAATTCGTCGGTATTATACAACCGGGTAAGGTAAATAATTTTGCCGCCAGCATCAATTACAACGTTACGTGTTACGCCGCTTTTCTTATTGGCAAAACGTCCAAATATATCGGCGCCTGGATCAAGCGCAAACGGATAACTAACCTGCATTTCCTGATGGTATTTTTGCACTTTAGCTAATGGCTCATCCCGGTCAATACCAATCAAAACCACATTTTTATCCTTAAAAGCTTTCCATACTTCACTCTCCAGGTGGGGTATCTCCTCACGGCAAACACTGCACCAACTGGCTGTAAACTGTAAAACTACTATCTTTCCCCGTAGCTGTTTCAGGGATGTTTTTGTTCCGTCGGTTAAAACCAGTTCAAAATCGTCCGGAGCCTGGTCGCCAACTTTCACCGCGTAGCCCCGGTCATAGTTGCTTGCCGTTGTGGTCTGAATTTGCTGCGCTTTGGCGCCCATTAATATCAATAGCTGCAATGCAGCGCAGATGGCAAATCTAATATGTTTCATTTTATCAAATTTCTAAATTAATTCTATAAAATCTATAGTTTTTATAGAATTAACTTGCAAAGTTCATTTCTTTACCTACATTTGTCATGGATATGAACAAAACAGCTATCAAAAACCAATATTTTGAACTCCTGACCAAACAGGGGTGTTGTAGCTGTTGTTGCTGCTAAGCATTTCGATTTTAATCAGAACCATTAGTTATTCAATATCATTTTTTACACATGATGTCACATGGCGAAGCCTAGATTAATAAATATTGCCAGGAAAAGCCTGAACACTTTTTTTTACGGAAATCCTTGCGAACAGCCTGAAGTAAATGAGAAATATGCAGTTAATCTATCTGAGTTAAAACTTGGCGAAGGTATGCCGATTTTTAATGACAGCTATACCAACCATACGCGTTCTTTACAAAACTCATTTTTTACCGAAAATATTTTCTAATTAATCAACTATTAACTAATCTGTAATTAATTGAAGCGTGAATATGAAAACTGTCTTAAGAATTTAAAGAAAATAGCAAGTTAGCGCTTGTTTATTAGTGATCAATTAGTTTAGTGCCCGGTTTATCCGGGCAATGGTCAGGTGGCCGAGCGGTTAGGCTAAGGTCTGCAAAACCTTCTACAGCGGTTCAAATCCGCTTCTGACCTCTATGCATTGCGCATAATTCTTCTCTCATATTGGGTTTATATTGGGTTAGTAAGGGCCCCTGTTATCAGGGGCTTTACTTTTATTCCCTCAAAAAAACTGCCTTAGGTGATAGGTTAGTGGTAAACGCAGCCCCGTTTAATTAATGTTTCGATGTGATTGAATGGCAACTACCAGTTATTTAAAAATCTTTTAGGGTTTATTTAAAGCTCCCATCCCAGGAGGGAGTAATCTATATTTAACGGAGTAGCAATAAAATTAAATATCGTACACAACATCACGATGTTGAACTCTAATTGATGCAGGATATGATTATCAATAAAATATTTTCTAATACGTAATGCTAATGCAAGCTATAGAAACTTCAAATAGTAAAAAATATCATAATGTAACAATCAAAATACAAAGTCTATAGAGTAAGTAGTATATAATTATTATATTTGCCTTTCAATAATGAAAACAACTGTAAGTAACATATTTCTGTTTTCGAAAGGAATAGAATCAGAAAGCAACATGATGACCGTCTCTCCCAATGGCGACATTCTATGTTGTTGTTGTTAATAATCCACATCATTTTTAATATAATATGCTAATGGGTATTTGATATACCTCAATAATAGCGCGTATGCTTTTAAAGAAGATAGCACACAGAAATATATGATTAAATAAAATAATAAAAAAAAGAAACCGGCAAGGAAGCCTTACCGGTCTGTAGTAAATGAAGTATCAGCTCAGTAACGGCAAATCACTCACTGAACTTCACCACTGGTTTAAGCAACGAATAGTTCATTAACATAAAACCTCGTTAAATATGGAAATATTTACCCGTAAGAAAAAATTAAAAAAATACATACGTCCTTTTGCAATTCTAACCCTTTTCATTATCCCATACCTTGTTAAGGCACAAACAACTACCCCCCTTATTAACTCTACATTGGATGGGTTAGTATTAGATTCACTTACTAAAGAACCCGTAGCAGGTGCTATTGCACATATTAAAGGTACTACACACGCTGTTGCTACTGATGTCCGTGGTCGGTTTAATTTTGTAACCGGCCAGAAATTCCCTTATACCCTGATTATTACCTATCTCGGCTATAAAACGAAAGAAATTATAGCCGATGGAAGCCCCATCACTATTAAATTAGCTGAAACACTTAATCAACTCAATGACGTAGTGGTGGTTGCTTATGGCACACAAACACGCAAGTCGTTAACCGGTTCTGTTTCTACTGTTAAGGTTGATGACATTCGGGACAAACCTCAGGCAACTTTTGAACAACAGTTGCAAGGCCAGGCAGCAGGTCTGCAAATTAGCGCTTCTACAGGTGTGCCTGGTGATTCCATGTTTATCCGTATTCGTGGTACCACATCTATAAATGCAGGCAATGACCCGCTATATGTAATTGACGGTGTATACGTTAATAGTAGTTCTTTACAAACGATAACTACTGAGGGCCAGGCCGACAATCCTCTTTCTGATATCAATCCTGCAGATATTGAAAGTATCAGTGTCTTAAAAGATGCTGATGCAACGGCTATTTACGGTGCCAGGGCGGCAAATGGCGTTATATTAGTTACTACCAAGAGAGGTAAGCGCAATACAGCCCCCAAAGTAAGTTTAAATACCTACTTCGGCGCTGCCTGGGCCCCAAAACTTTGGGATCTTGTAACAGGCCCGCAACAAGCGGAAATAATCAATACGATGTATAAGAACTCTGAGGCTGATGCTATTGCAGCAGGTAATGCAACAGCAATTGCTCAATATGCAGTACAGCCTTTCAGAGCTTTAACTGACAATCCTACTGCTTCACCTGCGCCACGAGGTTTACCACAGGACCAGCAAACATATGATCGTTTACATGACGCATTCAGAACAGGCTTTCTGCAGAATTATGATGGCTCAATATCGGGTGGAAATGATAAAACCACTTATTATATCGGTGCTGGAATTAATACACAGCAAGCTGACCTAAAGACTAATGACTTTAGAAGGGCAAGCTTTAAGGTTAATATTGATCAAAAAATCAACGATATATTTACTATAGGTACCAGCAACTCACTTAGCCAAACCTATCGTACAAATGCACGTGTGGGTGACGGGCCGCAGGGTGGTGTACTGCAATCAGCCTTACACACACCAACATACCTGCCTGAAGTAAATGCCGATGGCTCACCTGCAAGATGGGCAGGCTTTGATAACCTGGATGTTTTGCTGAATAATACCAATATGCATTCTACCAGCGATCGTTTGATCAGTAACTTCTATTTAGAAGCAAAAATAGCACCAGATCTGAAATTTCGCAGTAGCTGGAGTATTGATTACAATACCTATAACGAATATCAGTATTGGGATAGTTTAACCATTATTGGCATAGCCAATCATAATTTAGGAACTTCCAGCATTTCTACCAATACGGTTTGGTCTGATGAGCAAACACTTACTTATAGTAAAAACTGGGGCAAACATACATTTGGCGTCCTGGTAGGTAATTCTTTAGAAGGCACTACTACTGCTAATACCACTGCCAACGGTACAAATTTCCCGAATGACTCCTACACATTGATATCCTCTGCTGCCAGTACAACGGCCTCGGCTACTGAAGCTGAATATAGGCTTTCATCATTTTTCGGAAGAGTTAATTATAACTATGATGAAAAATATTACGCGGAGTTTAATTTACGTGCCGATGGTTCATCCCGCTTTGGGGCAAATAATCAGTTTGGATATTTTCCATCTGCAGGTGTAGCCTGGCGCCTAAAACAAGAGGACTTTTTAAAGGATGTTGCTGTTGTAAATGATTTAAAATTACGTGGAAGCTATGGCTTGACAGGAAATCAGAACAACATCAACGATTATGCTTCGAGGGGATTATGGGGAGCTGGCGCAAATTATCAAAATAACCCTGGAACACTTCCTACGCAGTTAGCAAATCCTAATCTGAAGTGGGAAAGTACCCGCCAGGCTGATATCGGCGTGGATGCCAGTTTATTTAACAGCCGCCTGAATGTTACAGCCGATGTGTATGATAAGTTCACTTCAAATTTATTACTTAATCTGCCTTTGGCAGTAAGTTCCGGATTTTCATCAATACTGGAAAATGCCGGAGAAATGAGTAATAAAGGTATAGAATTAAATATTACCAGCACAAACATTAGCGCGGAGCATTTTAAATGGACCACAAACTTCAATATTGCAACCAACGTAAATAAAATCGTAAAAATTCCAAGCCCTATTGTAGCAGCCTATGCTGCTGAAAGAATGGTGCAGGGTTTATCAATGTACACCTTCTTTGTGTATAAGCAGTTATATGTTGATCCCAAAACAGGCAATGCAGTTTATGATGACGCCAGACACGACGGTGGCACATTAAAACCAACAGCCAACGATATTGAAGCCGATGGCAGCGCATTGCCGAAATACACCGGGGGGGTAAACAATAGTTTTACTTACAAAAATTTTGATTTGAATGTATCATTCAACTATGAAATAGGCAACAAAGTATACAATAACAATGCTTACTTCCTTGAGGGCGGCGGAACACGCGATGCCAATAGGGCAATTGATACCAGGCAGTTAACCGCATGGACAACACCCGGACAGATAACCGACATGCCAAGATTGACTGCGCTGGGAGATAACTACACGATCAGCCCAACCAGTCGCAATATTGAGGATGGCTCCTTTTTAAGATTAAGTAATGCGAATCTGGGTTATAAGCTACCACACAGTCTGACAAATAAAATAGGGGTTTCTTCCATAAGGGTTTACGTAAGCGGCACAAATCTTTGGTTGCTTACTAAATACCGCGGACCAGATCCTGAAGTAAATGTGTCATCATCTCCTACAGTACTTGGTTATGACCTTGGAACACCGCCAATACCACGCACAGTACAAATAGGAGCAAACGTAACATTTTAACCCGTTTCATTCATAATCACAAAAGAAAGACAGATGAAAAAATATATATACATAATACCTGTTATATTATTGCTGGGCGCGTGCAAGAAATTCCTGACTGTTGAGCCAAAATTAAATGTGGACCAATCACAGGCAATTGTTGATGCAGGCTCGGCAGGAACAGCAACTAACGGCTTATTTAATACGCTTGCCAGCAGTGGATATTACGGGGAAAATTTTCCGGCTATTTCCTATTTGGCAGGTGGCGATATCCAGTGGACCGGCTCTCAATCAGATGCAAGTGATATTAATAAGCACTTAACGTCATCAACCAATGGTTATATCTTAACAGCGTGGACAACCATTTATGAAACCATTTCGCAGGCAAATTATATTATTGCCGATGTTCCAAAGGTAACTGACCCCTTATTTACTACTGCAACACGAAACCAATATCTCGGTGAGGCCTACTTTATCAGGGCATTGGCGTACTTTGATCTGGCGCGTGGCTGGGGCGGGGTGCAATTGATCCTTAAACCAACAACTACCCCTGCAGACAACACAGGTATTCCCCGAAGCAGCCTGGCTGATACTTATGCCCAGGTGTTAAAGGATTTAAATACCGCCGAAACTTTAGTCCCATCAGCAGTAAACCGTAATAGGGTAACTCAAAAAACCGTATGGGCACTAAAAGCGCGGCTATACCTTTATACACAACAGTGGGCATTGGCAGAGCAATATGCCACCCAGGTTATAAGTGATGCTACGGACTATACTTTGGTGACACCTTACAGTGCTTTTTTTGCCAATAATGCTGTGGCTACAAAAGAATCAGTTTTTGAGCTGGCATATACGGTTTCAAATACTAATGGTCACAGCACATGGTGGCTGCCACCCGCGTTAGGCGGCCGTCGCGAATGGGCTCCTAATACAGGTTTGGTTGCTTTGTTAAATAACCCCGCAATAGGAGGTAACAGAAGCGCGTTGATTGCACAAACTGCTCCTCCAGGAAACCTTTGGTATGGTCAGTTATACTATCGTCAGCCGCTGGGAACCGATCCTGCCTATGTAATTCGTATAGCCGAGTTATACTTTATCCGTTCAGAGGCAAGAGCTGAGCAGGGAAATCTAAGTGGTTCGCTGGCCGATTTAAACGCAGTAAGAGCACGCGCGGGTGTTCCAGCCAGTACTGCTGCAACGCTTAGTGATTTGTTATTAGCACTTGAAAAAGAAAGAGAGGTTGAGTTTCCTTTTGAGACAGATCGCTTTTTCAATCTGGTGAGAACCGGCAGGGCGCAAACGGTATTATCACTTCCAGATACGCATCTGTATTTATTCCCGATTCCTTATAGTCAGACATTAGTTGATCCCGAATTGGCGGGAGCAAATGCTAACCCTGGATATTAATCACTATTAAAAATCAAATGAAAAAATTAATCATCCTTTCGTTTATAATAGCTGTTGTCAGCTGTTCGGCTGTATTTGCTCAGCCATCGCCTATTACGATAAAGAAATCGACTACCAGGCACGGTCCGGAAAAGGGATCACTGATTATCATTGGCGGAGGTGGAGCAACTCCGACAATCTGGAGCAAGTTTGTTGAACTGGCTGGTGGAAAAGATAAAGCTAATATTCTGGTAGTTACAACAGCTGCCGGTGACTCGGCTGAATTCGTTACTGAAACCGTAGAATTAATCAAAAAGGAAACCGGTGTGCAAAATGTGCACGCATTGCACACCGGCGACCTTTCAGTAGCCAATTCTGAGAAGTTTATTGAGCCGATAAAAAAAGCTACTGCCATTTTTTTTGATGGTGGCAGGCAGTGGCACATTGCAGATTCCTATCTGAACACACTAACGCACCAGGCTTTTAAAGATCTTCTTGACCGTGGAGGGGTAATTGCAGGTACGTCTGCAGGAGCTACGATACAAGGGTCATTCCTTTGGCGAGGCGACACAAAAAGCTCAGAAATATTGATCGGCGACCATACCCAAGGGCTGGGCTTCTTAAAAAACGCCGTGATTGACCAACACTTACTTACCCGGAACAGGCAGTTTGATCTTGTCGATTTTGTGAAAAATACGCCAGAATTAATAGGTATAGGCTTGGAGCAGGCCACCGCTATCTTGGTGCAGAGAGATACTTTAGAGGTAATAGGAAAAGCTTACGTAGCCATTTATGATTACAACACTATTATAGGAAATGGTGTAAAGCATGTTACCAATGGAAAGGAGAATTACACTGCTTCTGATGGGCCTTTTTTCTTTTTGCACGAAGGTCAAAAATATGACTTGGCTAAACGCGTGGTGATTGAACAACCACGAGGCAAAGGTTCAAATACCGGGGTTGGAAAAAGTGGAGATGACGATGATAAGTAGGTTATCTTAATTATTAAACATCAAAAACGACGTAACATGAAAAAATATTTCCTGATAGGTTTATTGCTGACAGTATCTGCATTTGTGCAAGCGCAGTCAGCTGCTGTCAAAAAAACATTGACACCGATAACTTTACAACCGGCAATAAAAATTATAAATCCTACCACCAAACACGGGCCAGAAAAAGGCTCCCTGCTTATTATAGGAGGAAACGTAGGATCTCAAAGAGACATCTGGGATAAATTCACAGAGTTAGCCGGAGGCAAAGAAAAAGCGGTAATTGTAGTGGTAACCACTGCAACTGGCGACTCTGCAGCCTACGACCAGAAAGATGTAGAAATTTTAAAAAAAGAAACTGGTATTAAGGATGTAACGCTTCTGCACACAAATGATTTGAAGGAAGCCAATAGCGAAGCTTTTATTGCTCCCCTAAAAAAAGCAACCGGAGTTTATTTTGTGGGAGGCCGCCAATGGCGCATAGCCGATGCGTACCTCAATACGCTTACTCACAAGGCTTTTTGGGATGTACTAAATCGCGGTGGTGTAATTGCAGGAAGTTCTGCAGGGGCCAGCATCCAAGGTTCATTTCTTTGGAGAGGTGATACTAAAGGGGCTCAGATATTGATCGGTGACCATACACAAGGCCTGGGTTTTCTTAAAAGTTCAGCGATAGACCAGCACCTTTTAGTCCGGAACAGGGAGTTTGACCTGGTTAGCCTGATCAGAAAATCGCCGCAACTTATTGGTATAGGGCTTGATGAGGCAACCGCAGTAGTGGTGCAAAGAGACACTTTACAGGTTATAGGAAAATCTTTTGTGGCCATATACGATTATAACACGATCCTCAAAAGTGAAGAAAAATCTTTGCCTAAGGGTACGGAAGATTATACGGTATCAAGCGGCCCGTTTTTCTTTTTAAGCGCAGGTCAAAAATATGACCTGGCCAAAAGAGAGGTGATCAGAGAGCCCCGTAAAATCAAACCCGGAAATTCAGCAGTGAAAGCCAAATAACGAAAGACAAATTTAAGGGTACCAATAAAAGGGTAACCTTAAATAAATGGAGCCGGAGGACCGAGTAGCCAGGTTGGGTCTGCAAAACCTTATACGGCAGTTCGATTCTGCCTCCGGCGTCATTTTTTGACAATATTAAATTAAACCCCATGACAAAATTCTTAACAATTGAACCTACCGGTAAATGGAGTGAGCGAGAGAAGAATGTATTTCGGTTCTTTTTCCTCTTTTTCATAATCCAGGCGTTGCCACTAAGCGTGGACCTATTTAAAGTAGTTTTTGGCATTAACTGGCTTCGCATCAGTTATGGTGATATTTTCAATATAACACGCTTGTCTGCCAAATTTATTCCCGGGGCCGATAGCTTCATCAACTGGATAATTGCCGCTGTATTAGCTGTAATTGGTTCAGTGATTTGGAGTAGATTCAAATTTAAAGATCAGGACTATAGTATCTTATATTATTGGTTAAGAGTAATTGTACGTTACCGGCTGGCCATAGGTATTTTAGGATACGGCTTTATTAAATTTTTTCCTCTGCAGGCACCATTTCCTTCCATAAGTAATCTGAATACCAGTTATGGAGATTTCAACGATTGGAAGATATTCTCGATGAGCCTTGGCATCGTACCAAACTATGAGTCGTTTCTCGGATCTATCGAAATTGTTGCCGGTTTATTATTGTTTTTCAGGAAAACAGCAACCATTGGTGCGCTGATCATCTTGGTATTTACAGGAAACGTTTTTATATCTAACCTTGCCTATGAAGGTGGCGAATACGTTTACAGTATATATCTGTTGAGCTTCGCTTTATTTGTATTGTCATTTGACGCCCTGCGGATATACAATCTGGTTTCGCTGGAACAGCCTACCGAACCCAATAAGTTTAAACCCGAACTAACAGGCAGACAGCGAACAATCCGGTTGGTTGTTAAAACACTGGTAGTTTTCTTTTTTGTTTTTCTTTATGGTTTTAAAACCTATTCAGGTTATAAGCATGATCCTTACCAGTTTCCAAATACACCGGGTTTAGCTAAAGCAAGTGGTATATATAATGTAAGCGAATTTAAAATCAATAATAAAGAACTCCCTTATTCGGCAACAGATTCGGTGCGGTGGAAAGATGTGGTATTTGAAAAATGGGCAACCATTAGTATCAGATCTAACCGGCCGGTAATTGTTGATGCAGTTAATTATGAGCAGGTATTTAAAAAGGATGAAGACAGGGATTATGAGTTAATAGGTTCCGCTGGCAGGCATTACTATAGCTATAATACCGATACTTTAAACCACGTATTGTTTTTAGCCGATAAGAATCCACATTATAAAGGCGAAAAGCTTGTACTCAAATATTCACGGCCGGATACCGCTACAATTATTTTAACTGGTATTAATCAGCAAAAGGATTCTGTCTATGTCGTGCTCAATAAGCTGGATAAAAAATATCCGCTCTCAATGGGTCGCAGAAGGGTGCTTAAACTTTAACAGAAAAGAAGTAATCCTTTGAGAAAACGGAATCATAGATCATCGATTTAAACTTAAAACATTATGTCTGATAAAAAAACTAATTCAGATAATCCTGAAATAACACCCGAATCACAAAATGACCCAGGAGATTCGACAAGTAACCAACCTGTAGCAAACAACAAGGTATGGTCATGGTACAAAAAACTTGCGTTTCGCATACTTTTTGTATTTCTGTTGGCAATGTGTATTCCTTTCACAAGCAACTGGTATAAAAACCTGTTTACGCTTGACTGGCTGCATCCGCATTACCGGGATATATACGATATCGCACGTTTTCAGCCGAGCTTCAAACAATTTTTCAGTGGCAAAGGCGATAATGAAGATAGCGCTTTCCCGGTGGGTAATGAAGGCAACCCGGGTGATAAAAATGGCAACAAGGGAGAAGAGCATCGGCATCATAACAGGGGGGGCGACTCAACACAATCAGGCAATGGCGGCGGCTTTGCCGGTGGGAATCATAACGGATTTGGCAGACATCACCACCATGGCGATTCTACCCAAGCCGGGAGGAGCGGCGATAGCCTGGCTGGCACAGGTATTAGACCTCACCATCACAGGGGAGACTCCACAAAAACGGACACCGGAAGAACACAGCGTTTTGCCGCGCATCATGGTAGCGGCCGCAATAAAATTGGTCCGAACGGCGATGCCGATCATGATTCAACGGCTGCTGCTTTTACAGGTAAAAAGCACGGTAGAAATGGTAATGATAGCGCACCGCCTCCGGATAGGAATTTTTTGGCCGACTATGCCGATTGGGGTATTGCCTTTCTGATAGGGGTGGCCGGTGGATTAATTTGGACCCTGGTTGATTGGAAAAGCAAAAATTACAATATCTTATATTATTGGATTCGAGTAGTTGTAAGATACAGGGCTGGGATCGGGATTATTGGTTTTGGTTTTACCAAGCTGTTTCCTACGCAAATGCCTTATCCCTCACTGGGCTTGTTAAACAGTAATTTTGGCGATTTTACCGCTCAGAAAATCTACTGGATGTCTGTAGGTATTGTGCCTTGGTATCAGGTTTTTGGCGGCGTTGTTGAGATTGCCGCAGGAACTATGCTTTTTTTCAGGCGTACAACAACTTTCGGTGCAATTTTACTTGCTGGTGCCCTGGGAGATATTACTTATGTAAACTATGCCTACGATGGTGGTGTACACGTTTATGCATTTTATTTTGTGTTTTTGGCACTCATTCTTTTTGCCGATGATATTCCCAAACTATATAACCTGCTTATTCTGGAACGCTATACCGTACCGGTTCGCGTTTATCCTGATTTTAGAAAGCCATGGCTTAAATATGCTCGCATCGGATTAAAGCTGCTTACGTTCATCATATTTTTTGTCATTTTAACTTATACAGAGGTTATTAACTTTAAATACGATCCTTATAAGCAACCTGCAACCGCCGGGCTAAAACAGTTAAGAGGCAACTATCACGTAACTGAATTTAAAATAAATGGGCAGGAGATTCCTTACAATCCACTGGATACGGTAAGGTGGCAGGAAGCAACCTTTGAAAACTGGACCACTTTAACATTTAAAGTAAACCATCCGGTATTGATTGACCCTTCTAACGGAGGTGGGAGCCCTATGAAAGATATTCAGCGGACATTCGAAATCACCGGGGTAGCTGGTGGACAACGCGCATTCCACTATTATGCAGATACGATTGATAAGGTACTTTACCTACAGGATAAAAATGCTATAACCTTAAGAGGTAACAGAGGAACAAGAGGCCGTAATCGTTCTAATACCGAGAAAAAGCCGACAGATAACTGGATCAGCAAAACAGCCCTGCAGCATATAGGTGATGAAAAGAAAATGATAGACGAGCATGCCTGGTCAACCAGGAGAGACAGGGAGTTTGCTGCTAAGGGACCCGAACCAAAGCGGAACCGCATGATCCTGAAATACAGCACTACCGATGGGGCGAGAGTGATCCTTTCGGGTATAAATGAAAAAAAGGATTTGATTTACGTAGTGTTGGATAGATATAAAAGGAAATATACATTACCGGCAAGCACGCTCAGTGCTGGGAAATATTAATGGAATTAATGAAAACAGGAAGTGTTGATTACGATGCAGTAGTAGTAGGCTCAGGACCAAATGGTCTTGCTGCAGCCATATTATTGCAACAAAACGGGCTTTCTGTTTTACTGATAGAAGGAAAAGATAAAATTGGCGGCGGTTTACGCACAGAGGAACTAACCCTGCCAGGTTTTTTGCATGATGTATGTTCAGCCATTCATCCTATGGCAGTGGCCTCTCCATTTTTTGAAACGCTTCCTCTTGGTGAATACGGTCTGGAGTATATCTATCCCGCAGTGGCGGCAGCACATCCATTTGATGACGGAAGCGCTGCTGTGCTTAAAACGTCTGTTTTGGAAACGGCTGACTTATTGGGAGCTGATAAAAATGCTTATTTAAAACTGATACAGCCGCTGGTAAAAAGCTTGCCGGATATTGCAGCAGATGTGTTGGCCCCATTACATTTCCCTAAACATCCATATGAAATGGCGCGTTTCGGATTAAATGCTTTAGCGCCCGCAACACAACTTTCCAAACGGTTTGATACAGAAAAAGCAAAAGGGCTTTTTGCAGGAATGGCTGCCCATAGTATCCAGCCATTAAGCAATATGGCAACTTCAGCAATTGCACTTGTTTTAATGGCCAACGGTCACTTGAAAGGATGGCCGGTGCCCAAGGGCGGCTCAAAGAAAATTTCTGAAGCCCTTGCTTTATATTTTTTATCCCTGGGTGGTAAAATTGAAACCAACAGATATATTACGTTATTAGATCAGTTGCCATCCGCACGCGCCATACTTTTTGACATTACCCCAAAACAACTTCTTACAATAGCAGGGCATAAATTCTCATCAATTTATAAGTGGCAATTGGAGCGATACCGTTATGGAATGGGCGTGTTCAAAGTTGATTGGGCATTAGATGCTCCCATACCATTTACTGCTGAAAATGTTCGGGATACCGGAACCGTTCACATAGGAGGCAGCTTACAGGAGATTGTAGAAAGCGAACAGCTAACTTCTAAGGGACATCATCCTGAAAAACCCTTTGTGCTGCTGGCTCAACAAAGCTTGTTTGATCCTTCACGTGCACCAAATGGAAAACATACAGCCTGGGCTTATTGCCATGTTCCTAATGGTTCATTCAAGGACATGACAGACGCGATAGAAAAACAGGTGGAGCGTTTTGCACCTGGCTTCCGTGAAAGAATTATTGCGAGAAGCACCATGAACACCGGTCAACTTGAGAGCTATAACCCCAATTATATTGGCGGTGATATTAACGGCGGAATTATTGATCTGGCACAGCTATTTACAAGGCCAGCCTTGCGCTGGTCGCCTTACCGTACATCGGCAAAAGGTATCTATATCTGTTCGTCTTCTACACCGCCTGGCGGCGGTGTACATGGTATGTGCGGGTACCATGCTGCTAAATGTGCCTTGAAGGATGTATTTAACATCAATGTCAAATGATAAATATTGAGTTGAAATGAAAAAAAAGATACGGGGCAGGTCTATTCGTTTTATTATGGTGATTGCTTACGGGCTGATTGCCGTGATGCTGATGGCTTCGCATGGCAACGGAGCTGTTAAACATCAGCAATGGAAAGGACAGGATACAACAAAATGGCCGGCAACTTTTGGTTTTGGACGCACTGCAACAGCCCAGGAAATCTCTCTTTGGGATATAGCAATAAGGCCCGATGGTAAGGGCTTACCATCAGGCGAAGGCGATGCAGCTAGGGGAAAGGTATTATATGCGTTAAAGTGTGCTGCTTGTCATGGTGAGAATGGTAGGGAAACGCCGGGATTTAAACTGCCCGCCCCGGCCCTGGTAAGTGACACCTTATTTAAAAGTAAGCCTAAAACCATTGGTAATTACTGGCCCTACGCAACAACGTTATTTGATTATATGAGACGCACCATGCCTTATAATCTTCCCGGCTCATTAACAAATAACGAGGTTTATAGCTTAACAGCTTTTTTGCTGGGTTCCAACCAGATTATAAAACCCGATTTTATATTAAATGCACAAACCTTACCGCGTGTAATTATGCCCGCAAAAAAGCTTTTTGTGGTTGATGACCGAAGGGGTGGGGCAGAAGTTAAATAACAATGAGCTGATGGAGGAAAATAAGAATACCGAAATGAATAAAACACCGGGAAGGATAAGCCGCCGTACCTTACTAGGCGGGGCACTGGCTGCTGCTATTATCCCGGTTAGTTCTTCTTTTGCGAAATACATACAAGCCGGAGTCCCTGTTGGCCCGATCAGCGATCCAACAAAAACAGTAGGCCCGGGTCCGAGCGTACTTGGTAAACGTTCTCCTTTTGAGCACCCTGTTCGTAAGCCGTCAGATCTATCATCTCGCACCCCTTTACAGGATTTATATAGTACCATAACGCCATCAGACCTGCATTTTGAAAGGCATCATGCGGGAGTAGCAACCATTGACCCTGGTAAATATGAATTGCTTATTCATGGGATGGTTAGCAGGCCCATGAAGTTTACTCTAGCTGATCTGAAGAAGTTTCCCTCATTTACAAGAATCTGTTTTTTGGAGTGTGCAGGCAATTTTAGAACCGGTAAAGAAGAAATGACACCGCAGGATGTACTTGGCTTAACCAGCCAAAGCGAATGGACCGGGGTTATGCTCTCTACCTTGCTGAGGGAGGTTGGCGTAAGTGAAAAGGCATCATGGCTGCTCGCCGAAGGTTCAGACGCATCTCTAATGACAAGGAGCATTCCCAGGAAAGGGTGGGATGAGGCAATTATAGCGTATGGTCAAAATGGGGAGGCTTTGCGTCCCGAACAGGGATATCCAGCCCGTTTACTGCTACCTGGTTGGGAAGGCAATACCAACGTAAAATGGATAAGACGAATTGAAATATCTGATCAGCCTTTTATGACGAGGGAAGAAACATCCCGTTACACTTATCCGGTTAAGGATAAGATCAGAATGTTCAGCTTCGAAATGGATGCACGATCGATAATTACCTATCCTTCTTTTCCTCAAAAAGTAGACCGTGGGTGGATAGAAATAAGAGGTATTGCATGGACCGGAAGGGGGAAAATTGTAAAAGTGGAAGTAAGCACAGATGCCGGTAAAACCTGGAGCTCCGCCAAACTACAGGAGCCTGTACTGGATAAGGCACATACCTTGTTCAGATACCTATGGCAGTGGAACGGGGAAAATACAGAAATATTAAGCAGAGCAATTGATGAGACGGGGTACATACAACCTACCTTAAGGCAACTGGTGGATGCCCGGGGTACAGATCTGGGCGGATATCATTTAAATCCGGTTACTTCCTGGCAGATAAGAACTGATGGCAGTGTATTATTTAAACCGGAAAATTGGAAATAAGGAGACTAAAAAACACAATAAATATCATTCAAAAATAATTTAAATTAAACATTATGACAGAAACAACTCATACCGAAGTAACCGGTATAAATAAACCCTCCATCTGGCAGGAATTCTGGTCGAAAGAAGACTGGTGGGCGGTTTGGCTTGGCCTGGGTATTGTGGCCTTGGCCTATGTCCTTTATCTTACGGGCTCCAGCATTTCATGGATTGCGGTGGCTCCGGCCAAATGGTCAACCTTATCACAGCTTTCCACACAATTTTCAAAGAACGGCATTAAGTATCTGGCTTTGCTTGCGGCATTCCTCGGGCTCTTTACCATAGTAATTTCCTTCATCGGGCAAAAACCAAAGGCATTTATTCCATCGTTCATTTTTATTTTTGTACTTTCAACAGTCATCTACGCCATAGGCAGCTGGGATCAGGCCAACCGCTATAACCTGGAACCACCATTGCTGGCTCTTGCGCTTGGATTATTTATTTCAAACGTAATTGGATTACCCCGTTGGCTGGATGCCGGATTCAGGGTAGAGTTTTATATTAAACTGGGTATTGTATTGCTGGGAGCTACCTTGCCTTTTACATTAATTATCTGGGCTGGACCCGTAGCTATTTTACAGGCATCAATTGTTTCCTTAGTTACCTTTTTTGTTATTTTCTTCACTGCCCGAAAGCTTGGTCTTGACCATCGGTTAGCGGCGGTATTGGGGGCAGGTGGTGCTGTATGCGGTGTTTCTGCTTCAATTGCTGTTGCGGGAGCCGTACGGGCCAAGAAGGAGCATCCGCCAATTGCGATAAGCCTGGTGGTGTTTTACGCCATTATTCTCATTTTTGCTTTGCCACTGGTTTCACGTGCAATTCACCTGCCAACAGGGGTGGCAGGCGCCTGGATAGGGACGTCAGAATTTGCTGACGCTGCCGGTTTGGCTGCTGCTCAATCGTATGGTGGTCTGGCTGGCACGCATTTGGGTATTTCCGGAACAGCTGAACAGGCCCTTGCATCTTACACACTGATCAAAGTAATAGGACGGGACATCTGGATCGGTATCTGGTCATTGGTATTGGCGCTTATTTCAGTTACTGTTTGGGAGCGTACTGAAACCAACTCAAAGGTTCAGGTTGGACAGATATGGTGGCGCTTCCCCAAATTCGTAATTGGGTTCCTCATTGCTTCAGTGGTTACTACACTTATTGTACACGGAAATACGCTTACTGATTACAATAAATTGGTGAAACCATCGCTCATTCTCCCTATAACGGCATTGCGCACCTGGGTGTTCACCTTTAGTTTCTTAAGTATTGGTCTTACTACTCGGTTCCGTGAATTGGCTGCGGCAGGTATCAAGCCTTTCGCCGCATTTACTTTCGGGGTTGTTGTAAATGTAGCTTTGGGATACTTCCTATCAGTAATTGTTTTCGGTCATTATTGGTCTTCAATTGTGACACATTAACACATGAAAATTTTAGATTTAATTAAACCAGGTAATTCTGAGCAGATTTGCCAAAAATGTATACACTTCCAAAACGATCCTGCTGTTATAGAAGCGGTTTATCCCGGACTCACAATCATGAGTTCGGGGTTTGCCTCCGTTAGAGATCAGGATGGGTTATGTAATTATAATCAACTTTATCTTTCCGCGAGGGATAGTTGTCCGCACTTTATACCGCGCATTTCTGGGTTTAATCGAGGAGAGATTGAAAATTCAGTGCGATCTGAAAGTTAAATAAAAATATGGGCACTGATTTGTATGCTCCTAACGATACTGTACTGTTATTGGAGATAGGCAAAGAAATAAGAGGTGATTTCAAAGTTTTCCACATGTTATTAGCAAAAAAGGCTCGAAAAATTTTGTTGTCTATTTTTAACTTATTGATGCTCAATGAAAAATCAATTTTTGTATCGAAAAAGCTAACCTAATTATCACTGCTACCGAACGGTATGCATTTAGTTTGATTGAACAAGCACAAGTGATCGGGTTAAAAAGATCTTTTAATTTTTAATGATTATCCCTACTATAGAAAAGTAAAGTACCAAAACCCATATGAGCACTATCAAAGCCCTCAGGCTGCATTTTGGCAATCATTTTCGCAGTATAAGGCATTTGAAAATCCTTTATGCGAACGTAGTGATTATAAACCATTTCATATATCGGAATCAGCATTCCGCGATCTTTATCAGATATTTTGCTAAGGTTTGAATATTTGCCCGTTACTTCCTTATATGTTTGGAAAGGTACATTGTAGCCTAAATTGTATTTGGCTACATACTCAAAGCCCAGCAGCAGACGGTTATTGTATGCGCTGTACAAATCATCGCCTTGGTTATAAGCAATTTCGCAGGTCGACGCCAAACATCCTATTCCGAGCATGGTATGCACCTGGTCACGGCCACTTTCCTGTACCTGTCCGGTAAGGCTATCTATATAGTGCTTAACATTCCCGTTGTCATACCCATTCAAATAAAAATCAACTGCTTTGTTGTACATCTTCAGGTTATCTAAAAAAACTGCACTGCCTAAATACATGTTGGTAACGCAGGCGCCCCAGTTACCATTGGTATAAGGAGGCTGGTTATAAAAATTATCGCAAACGGGTAAAAATACCTTTACAATCATCTTTTTAATTTTTTCTATCTGGCTGGCAGTTATCCCTTTGTACGTATAACGCAATATCTCGGCGGCATTAACTATCTTGTTGCCTTCTAACCCGGCAAGCAAGGGCGCATCGTTAGTTGGAGGTATCAATTGCAGGCTATCGGCATACGCTTCCAGAATCTCAAGTGACTTTTTAGCATGGGTCTCCTTTTTAGTAGCGGCCCACATTAATGCGTTAAGATAGGCTGCCGAAAAATCGGCTTCCATTTTAGGTTTAGTGTATTTATAGTCACCATCACGGGCGATAATCTTAAATGGGCCACGCATTTTATAATCAGCCTGGGCCAATGGATTTTCTTCCAATAATTCGTACGAACCGTATTGCGGCTCCGTTTTGTTTTGTACGGCATAGTAAATTTTATCGAGTGAGGCCTGTGACTGTAGTAGCCCCGGATGAACAAAATGTCTCTGAGCGAAGGTGTTCATACTAAGGCAAATAAAAGCACTGATAAGGGAGATCAAAATAATCGGGTTGAATTTCTTCATACTGGTAGTTTGAGTTGCATGTGGGCGTTCCAATTTTAATAAAACGATTTATTAAATCGTAAACAAGTGTCTATCACAACAATGATTTTAAGAGTTTTATTTTCAATCCAATGGTTTGTAAATAAAATTCTTGAACTTAACATTTCCATTCCCTATAGAACAAAGCCCTAATCGTAAACTTAAAAATCCGCTTAGGACATTATGATTATAACCGGATACTTCGACAGAGTTTTCTATTTTGGTCCATTTTTGACTGTCTAAGCTGTAATACATATCAATGGTATTTTTAATATTTTTCAAGCGTATAAACACATGTCTTTTTATTACTGCTTTTGCTGTTGGAAATTGCCAGCCCCGAAGATTAGCCAGAATATTTTCCTTATCTGCTAAAATTCCGGAATAATATTTATTGTCATAAAAGAGGACCAGTCCTCCAGTTGCCTCTCCTTCAATAATTAATTCTATCTGGGCAATGTAGGAATGATTCGATGGGATGCAAAGTAAGGGCGCACAATCACCAATAGAGTTGCCTTTTGCTTTTATCGTTAAGCATTTATTAACCAAATGAAATCTAGTGGTATCATACTCTCTGAAAAATTGCCATTGGGTTTTTAAATCATTTCCACTAAAGTCATCATTAAGTGAAAACGTACTCTTTGAAATACTTTTAGTGGGCCTTTTAATAGGTTCGTCTGTTTTAATACCGACAGGTGATTTATACCAACCGTCCTTGGTCCATTCTATAGGTTGAAGCAAGGTCTGACGGCCCATATTGTAATAACCATTTTCATAGCCGTGAAAAACCATCCACCATTTCCCCTTTGCGTCTTCAAACAAAGTACCATGCCCTTTGGACCACCATTTTTCCGAATTTTGCTTTGTTCTGATGATGGGGTTGTAAGGAGAGTTCTCCCACGGCCCAAAAGGGGACCTAGAACGTGCTGATATTACCATATGACTTGTTGCCGGCCCAGCTGTTCCACCCTCGGCCACCGTAAGATAGTAATAATTGCCGCGCTTAGCCATCTTAGGACCTTCCATACAGAAACATTCAATTGACCAATCGTGGGGTATTTTCCAGCCATCGTACGAATGTTTAAACTCACCGGTAATAGAAAGACCATCGTCAGACAAAGGGACATAACCTCCATTATTGAAATACAAATAGCGCTTGCCCAGGGAGTCTGTAAAATGACCGGGATCGATATAGTTGATCTTCAGATCTACCGGCTCGCTCCATGCCCCGTTAATAGCATCAGCAGTCACTACATAGGTGGTATTACCTGCAGGGAAGTAGATGTAATATTTATTCTTGTATTTAACCAGGTCGGGTGCCCACACTGAGCCAACATATTTGTGTAAGGCATGTGTTACCGGTGTCCAATTTATCAAATCTTTTGAATGCCAGATCAATAACCCAGGGTAGTACTCAAATGAAGAATGAACGATATAGTAATCGCTGCCGTCGCGCAATAGGCTGGGGTCAGGATAGTCTCCTGCAAAGATTGGGTTTAAATAGTAATCTTCTCCTTTTGCTTTGGTATTTATCTGGTATTGAGCATTTGCAAAATAAGCCAATAAGATGAGTACGACAGTCGTAATAATTTTTTTCATGATTTACTTATGATAACCGGTTTACCCATCTAGTTTTTGGACGTCCTGATCGTGTGTTTTAACATTATTGCCGCAATCGGCTAAACTCTAATTAATCCGGGTTATATTGATCAACAACACCTCATTCTGCCGGATGATAAATTCTTTGTCAAAATTGCCTGATGAATTAACGTTAACCACCCGGTGCTCAATAGGAGTATCCTTATCGTGTTGCTTTAGTATTTTGACCTGTTCTATCGTCAGTTGTGGGGGCGACCCGAGCTTGAAATATGCTGTATAAGGGTCGTTTTCCTGATAGCCGGTCTTGTATACGCTTAAAACATATTTCCCCGGTTTTAATCCGTGAAGTTTCAATTGTGCAGGTGGTAAAGGTTTGGCCGGCAGATTCCTTTTATAAAATACCTGGTTATTGACGCTATCTCCTGGATGATCAATTGTAAAGTCCCATAATAATGCTTGTATATTACCCCTGGTGTCCTTACAAACGATGGCGCTGGAATCCGCGCACCGAAGTTCAGTATTGCCAAGCTGGTTTAAATATTTAAAAGCATAATATGCCGGTTTTTTAATGTCTTCATAATTGACCAGGCCAAAACCTCCGTGAAAAGGCGTTGTCCGCGGACCCGCTTCTTCAAAAATATCGGTAAAGGTCCAGTATGACATGGAATTAACATAGGATCCGGCATGTTTCACCGTATTTAAAATATAGGCTGCTTCATGGTAACTGTCATGAACCGGATCTGATGGAGTATAGGAAGCACTCCACTCGGTATAATGTAACTCCAGGTTAGGCATCGCGGATTGTGCAATTTTTCTTTTTGAATTGCGCATGTTATCCGCAACAGCGTATCTGTTTTGGCTGAGGACAGTTCCGGCATTACCAGTCGCATCCAGGAATCCCTGATTTACACCATAATCGTGGGTACTGATGAAATCGATTGGTGCTTTTTGCTGCGAACAAAAATCAATCATTTCCGGTATCCAGGCATTCCCCGCAGTGGCAGGGCCACCTACGCGATAATTGGCCGACACGCTTTTAATAGCTATAGCCGTTTCTTTGTACATTTTAAAATAATCCTGTTGCGTGCCGGTAAAGAAGCCGCCTTTCAGATTAGGTTCGTTCCATACCTCAAAATACCAGCTTGCTATTTCCTTTTGACCATATCGCTGTGTCCAGTGCTCAACGAGGGCCTTAATCAAATCGTCCCATTTCTGATAGTCTTTTGGTGGTGTAACATTTCCTTTCCACCAGAAAATAGTTTGGGTACCGCTTGCCAGGGCACCCGGCATAAATCCTACTTCAACAAATGGCTTCATGTGTATCTGGAGTAAAAAGTCGAATAGATCATCGATGTATTGCCAGTTATAGATTGGATGACCAGCTTTATCTTCAAAATAAACACCCATATCATCAGATAGCAGACCATGAAAGCGGATGTATTGAAACCCGCATTCCTCATGCGCCATCTTCAATTGCCTTTGCCAATCGGCCCTTAAACCCTCATTGGCACGACCTGCACCTACACACATTTTAAAACTTTTAGATAGTGGCCCTTTTACTTCGCCCAAATCAACGGAAATGACTCTATCATTTGATTTTTTTTGTGCTGTTGCAGTAATAAAAAAGGTAGTTAATAAAATAATCGAGATAAAATACTTTAAGGGCATATGTTTAATTTTTATTGTTAGAAATAAAATTACTCATGAAAATTTATCTTTTTAGTTGTTGTAAACTTGTTTATTGTTGCTTTTATATCAGGTGAAACATAAATCGAGTGTATTTTTACGATAAATAATTTATTTCTTACTATCAGCTACCAGGAAAATCACAGATCGCGGGGGCACCGAAACTTTAATACCGCTATTCATAGTGGACGAGGAAGCTGTTAATGTTAAATAATCTGCAGGCCCACCATTGGCGCCATCGGGCCCATTACCATTTATATATACCTTGCCTGAGAATTCGCCGTTATCAGTTCCGCCGGTAAAAGTATAATAATAATACCTGGTACCCGGTGCGAAATTTTTTAAGCTGACACTTACTATTTGGGATGAGGTGCCTTTGTTCACAATTACTACACCAGCTTCTCCAGATGTGAAAGATGATGCATAACTTAATACATCGCCGCTTCCCCCTAGCACCGATGAACTCACCATCCTATCGCCAAAATATTTCTGGAAATAGTACATATAATAAAATGCAGGCCGGGGATTCCATTTGCTAACGCCATCGGGCTCGTCACCGGCATTAAACATACCCATATCGTCGCCGTTGTTCCATCCATTGGCGAGGTCCCAGCGGCTGGCCATGCCAAACTGATTTTTAAGTAATTCGCCTAAAACCATAGTAGCATGAATGCCTGCTATAAATGATGTCATTTGTTTTGAGCCGATAGTGAATAAATTCCATTCAGTAAGGGCAATAGGTTTTAATGAAACTCCACCCTGTGTAGTGGTGGTATTCATCCAGTCCATAACTGTTTGTGATTCGGTTGTTGGTGTATTAAGAATAGTGGCTGCTGTTTCATTATCTGATCCGGTAAAATAATCGTGTACAATATAAAAATCGGCATAATCACCGGCCGAGGCGAACAGTCCCGAATTCCATGTTTTATCAACCGAATTCCACGAGTTTACGGGGTTAGTACCCACAAGCTGGGCACCAATTTTAATTTGAGCGCCAACATCGGCAGCTGCTTTACGCATGGAATCAGCAAATACTTTAAAATGGATGCCATATAGGGCGCCGGTGATGATCTGAGGCTGGCCGTCCTTATTTTGTGAGAGATCAATTCTCCAGCCAGCTTGCCACGGACCACCGCTTTCGTTGCCAATTTCCCAGTATTTGGTGCGCCCTTTGTCATAGCGTACCCAATCAGCAGCCAGGTGAGCCGCCACCTGGTCGGGATGTGCGCTTGTACCGTAACGGGCATAACTATAATTAACTGTTATAATGCCCGTACTGTTGGTTTGCTTTAGGGCTGCATAATAGTTGTCTAATGATAAGGTCCAGGCGGCTGTATTATTGCCTAACCAATAACTGGCAGCAACGGTATTGCCGTTTGAATCATACAAATTAGCAGGTACATCAGCCGGCAATACCCCATTCCAGAAATAAACGCTCGAAATATTTCCACCAGGGAAGCGAAGAATATTGGGCGATAAATTTTTAATATTATTTATTAAAGTCGGTTCCGTAACTAATTGCCCCATATATGGATTGGTATTATTGCCATAAAGGTATTTAGGCACCTTTGTAATTACGGTACTATAGTCAATATTTACAGTTACAGTAGCACTACCTGATGGCTGGGCTATATCGGTATAAAAAGGTGTTACAAAAGTTTTAGATACCCAATCGTCCAGGAAGAAACCCACAGACTTAGCAATCACCGGATCTTTTTGCGGGGCTATACTTGTAACGGTTGTATCAGGTTTATTGCCTTTTTTACAAGCAGCAAAAGCTGAAAGGCAAAATAAAGCCAGGCAAAATATAATTAATTTCATGGTGTTATTTTGTTCTAAGAGGTTATAAAAATGCTTATACCCGCTTCTGTATTGAACAGTAAGTGGGTATAAGCATTATCTGGTTAGTTGATTTTTACAACTCTGATATTATCAATAGCCGCAGTAAAAGCTGTAACCGCGCCTGAACTGTCATTGATGTACCAGATATTCATACCATTATTACCGCTAGCACCTACTAAATCCGTTATAGATGCAACTTGTGTTCCTGTACCATTATTTGTCAAGAAGTTTGATAGCGGTATAGTTACAGTTTGCCAGCCATTTGTAGTAAATGCAGTTGTTTTACCAGTGCTGCTTATCCATGGGGTATAACGTGCTATATAATTAAAACTATAATTTACAGCAACATAAATAGCACCATTAACCCATGGTGTAGTTGTTGGAACCGATATTTCGAACTTTACGGCATAACTGGATAAACTGCTGTCAATATCTGCAATAGGTACCCATTGACTGGCTCCCATGTTTACTCCACGACCACCATTATACCAGGCAAAGTCGTCAGCCGCAAGATTAGTAGCAGTCAACACATTATAACTGCCGGTATTACCCGGAAAATCCGTGGAACTGCTTGACGTATTTGATCCCCAGGGATAAGTATTTATACTATCCCAGTTTTGGAATACGCCTGTTACAAAATCATGGACTGTGTAAACAGTTGTTGCTTTACCCGATTTTGTTGTAACAGAAACAATACCGCCGGTCTGCGTAACTCCTGCAGGCACTGCCAGGCTAATGTATGTACCATCATTTGAAGACTTATAACTAGTTACCGGCAAACCTGCATAGGTTAAACTCTGCACAAAAAAGAAATTAAACCCGTATATCTTAACTGAATCGCCCGGATTGGCGTCTTCATCAGAAATGCCTGAAATTGAAGGCGCCGGGGCAACAATGGGGAACGAAAAAGTAGTTTGCCCGTGTGTTGTGACATAGGTTATAGTATTAAGCGTTTTCGATGGTACCGAAGGAAATGCAATAACTGATGGGATCAGTACAACAGCGCTGGTATCGGAGAACCATGCATCATTAAAAGAAGCGGAAACACCGTCAAAATAAATATTAAGGGCCCCTTTTAAATTTCGGCCAGAAATTACCACCCATTGTCCTGTACCAACTTTGCTTAAAAGGGAGTCGCCGGGATGTGGAACGTAATTACGGATAGCCGTAATTACAGGTGTACCGGTAGAAGAACTCTCCTTTTTACAGGCTGGTAGCGAAAAGAATATAGCAGCGATTATAACAAGCAATAAATAATTATTGACATTGTAAAGTAGCTTTTTCATATATGTATATTTTTAAAGAATAAAATAATTCTATTGATGTTAATAATAAGCCACCGGTGCCTGCAATAATTTAGGATCAGCCGTCTGATCGTTTGCCGGAATGGGCAATGTAAATGTTGCAGCAGTTGCCGGTGTAATAATCAGGTTACTTGGCACTATGGTTGACACACCTGTGCCCGGATTGTAAGTAAATTGCTCCCTTGTTTGACCATTAATAGAGGCAATCGCTGCTTGCGGGTTATAATAAGAAAGACGGACAAGATCGAACCAATACTGGCCTTCAAAAGCCAACTCAATCCGGCGTTCCTTCATCAGGATATCAGGCGTAAGTATTGTAACAGGGTCAACGCCGGCTCTTGTGCGTACAGCATTAAAATATTGCAATGCCTGGCCATTAACAGTAGAACTATTGTTCCCCATCAAAGCTTCAGCGTAAATTAAATACACATCAGCTAATCGCAACACGGTATTATGTTCAATAGAGGACCAACGATCCATGGTTGGCGAATTGTTATCTGCAGGGGTTCCTACTATGTGTTTTTTAACATTGCAGCCGGTAGCGGTATAACCTCCTCCAGCGGCATTTAGTTCGGGATAGTAGTCGCCTGTAAGCATAAAAGTGGCTTTGCGGCGAATAGAATCCTGTTTAGTATACAGGTTAGCGAGGTCAATAGTTGGGCCGATTGCACCTCCCCAGCCAGCACCAGGTACTATGCTTGAGCTTGGCGCAAACTGCGCCTGTATATCATTACCTTGTCCGTAGCCCACACCCGGAGCCCACTGAAAAGCAAAAAGTGATTCGGAATTATCATTGTACTGGGTCCTGAAAAGGTTGTAATAGCTTGGTAAAAGCGCCAAACCGCTTGTATTGCAAACGTTGCCAGCGAAATACGCTGCGCTGTCCAGATCAGTTTGGTTGCGGGTACCGCTCTGGCCTAAACCGGCCCTGGTTAAATATACTTTGGCCAGCATACCCTGCGCCGACCATGTGGTTACACGCCCTGCCTGATCAGATTTGGGCAGATTTGCTGCCGCAAACCTTAAATCGTTTATAATAAATCTGTAAACATCAGTCAGTTTATTGCGCGGAACTAAAGGGTTGGCAATCAGCTTGTCATTGTCTTCAATAATGGGAACAGCTCCCCACAACATTGCAAGATGATAATACGCGGTAGCCCGTAAAAATCTCAATTCGCCAAGGGCGCCATTTTTACCCGCTGCAGATACGCTATCAGGCAACTGGGTGTTTATGGCCTTGATATTTACATTACAATGGGCCACTATAATATAAAAACCCTGCCAAGCCTGCGTAAGGTAAGTATTGTCGCTGGTTATTGAAAATGTAGTGAACTGAACAAGGCCGGAATTGTAAGGTTGCAGCATATTACCGGCCATGATATCCCCGATACCTAAAAGCGGAAAATTATTCCAGTCAAACCAGGGCTGTGCATAAATGGCCGCCGTGGCGAGCCTAAGATCGGATGTGCTTTTGTAAAAATTACTTGTTGTAATTCCGGTTAAAGGGGGTCTGTTAAGGAAGTCCTTTTTACAACTGTTTATCATGATAATGACAAACAATGAGAAAATATATATTTTAATCTTTTTCATAATAATAAATTTTAATTATTCAGAGAAATGTTGGCACCAATTGAAATAACCCTCGGCTGAGCGTAATATCCGTTGTCAATACCAGCAGCCAAAGGATTCCATGAACCTATTTCAGGGTCGTAACCTGTATATTTTGTAATAGTAAATACATTGGTAACATTGGCATATATGCGCAATGATCTCAGGTGTAATTTTGATAAAACACTTTGTGAAAAATTATACCCCAAAGCAATGCTTTTGCATTTTAAAAATGAGCCATCTTCAATATACCTATCAGAGAAAATGGTGTTTTGATCGCCGCTGCTCTGGCTTATCCTGGTAATTTTTGTGCTGGGGTTAGTAATATAAACGTTGTTTATGTCTGACGCAGACCCGCTAGGGTTTATCAGTCCTATACGGGCATAGTTAGCTACACTTGCGAAATAACCAAAGTTTTGATTCGGATCACTTCCGTTAACACCTATCTGGTTAAAAACTTTGTTGCCATATTCGCCTGTCATAAAAACAGTAAGGTCGAAATTCTTATAATTAAAAGTATTGTTTATACCGTATTGGAATTTAGGCAAAGGAGAACCTAAAAAGGTCTCGTCATTGGCATCTATTTTACCATCCTTATTGTTGTCTTTATAGATAACATCGCCTACCCAAACGCCTCCTGAGCCTGGTGTGATTGGTATTGGTCCGCTTCCGTTTTGCCAAACTGCAGGGTATTTGGCAAAATCAGCAGCATCTTTATATAAACCAAGAGTCTGATAGCCGTAGAATTCTCCGATGGATCTACCGACGATTGTTTTGGTATAAGTGCCATATATTGCCGGGGTACCAGGAGATAAGGCAAGTACGGTATTTTTGTTTTGCGAATAGATCAGGTTAGTTCTCCAGTTAAAATCTTTTGATTTAATGTTGGTAGTTGCGATTGAAAACTCAATACCCTTGTTGCTAACTGAACCAATATTAACATAAGGGGCAAGGATAGCACCGGGCGAATAGCCTCCGGCAGCATAGGTTCCCGAATAATAGGGTTCGGTTAGGCTTAATAATAAGTTATCTGTTTTACGATAATAAACATCACCAGTAAAAGTAATCCGGTTATTAAGTACACTGGCATCTAAACCCAGATTGTACTCTTTTGTTGTTTCCCATTTTATGTCTGGATTACCCAAGGTAGAGGTCAACTGTGAATTGCCCGACAGCCCTGTTGCCACAGTGGTTAATGTAGAACCATATGCATATTCGGCAATGTTTTGGTTATTCACTAACCCGTAACTTAGCCTCAGTTTCAAATCATCAATGGCTTTTACATCTTTCAAAAATGCTTCATTGTTCAACTTCCACGCAAATGCGCCTGAATAAGAAGTATTCCACCTGTTGGTGACATCTATTTTTGAAGTACCGTCTCTGCGTATAGTTCCGGTTAATGTGTATTTATCGTCAAAGGTTAAATTCGCCCTGCCAAAATAAGCTTCCAGTGCACCATCGGATTTAATACCCGAATTTAGTGCGGTAGTAGGGTCGCCACTACTAATCGTTGTTACGTTATTGCTGACAAAGTTAGTTCGCGTTGCCGAAACTGTACTGCCATTTACTTTTTGCGCTTCGTGCCCTGCTGTTGCACTAAACCACAGTTTGCTTTTATTAAAGAAATGCGAGTAGGTTAAATAATTTGTAATTGAATTATAAAAGTTTTGCGCACTTGTTGAAGTTCCGGTATTGGTAGTATTTGTATAGGCTCCCATAGTATAAGTGGGATCAAAATAATCCTCGGTAGCAAAATCAAAATTTCCCGAAACTTCATTACGCAATGTCAGGTCTTTTGTAAATTGTATTTCGGCGTATGCATTTCCAATCAACTGATACCTGCTTTTAAAGTCAGTAACAATTGATGCCAATGCAAACGGATTGGCGCCATATGCGCCATAAATATTAGGATCGTTACCACCCCAGGTACCATCTGGGTTTTTCACTTCTACATCCGGGGTCTGGTTCAGTGCCTGTAAAATAACACCGGTATTGGTTGTTGCCACGTTTTCAGCTACGTGGGCAAAAGCTAAATTAGTGCCAATTTTTAACCAGTTGGTTGTTTTGTTGTCAATATTCACTTTCAATGTAGTTCGTTTAAAATCAGAACCTAAAGCGATGCCTTCCTGGGAAAAGTAAGTACCCGACAAAAAATATTTGGTTCTGGCATCGCCACCACTTATGGATATGTTATGGTTTTCTTCAGGAGCAGTCCTATACAAAGCTTTTTGCCAATCGGTACCGGTGCCCAAGTATTGCGGGTTTGCAAACTGGGGCCTCAAATCATAACCGATAATGGCAGCTTTTTCATTCATAAAAGTGGCATATTGCTGTAGGTTCATTACATCGTAATACTTTGACAAAGATTGCTCGCCGGCGTAGCCATCGTAACTTATTAACGGTGGCCCCATAACCCCTTTTTTGGTTGTAATGATCACCACCCCATTTGAAGCCTGGGAACCATATATTGCTGTGGCAGAAGCATCTTTTAATATATCAATTGATGCAATGTCGGAAGGATTGATAGTGGATAATGGATTACTGCCCTCGCCCGGAATAGGCGACTGAACGTTTGGTGGTATTTGTACCCCGTCAATAACATACAGTGGAGGTGCATTTGTAAACCCACCGATACCTCGTATCTGTATATTTACATCACCACCCGGCTGCCCCGACACCTGTTGTACTACTACACCGGCAACTCTGCCCTGTAAAGCCTGGTCAATAGTGGTTGGATGCGCTTCAACAATGTTTGTCGCCGATACCGAAGAAATTGAGCCGGTAAGGTCTTTTCTCTTCGAATTGCCATAACCAATAACTACTACTTCATTTAAGTTACTTGTTGACTGGCTCATTTTTACGTCAATTGAATTACTTGAACCAACGTAAATTTGTTGTGATGTATAACTTATAAAGCTAAAAATCAGCACATCAGTTGATTTTGCCATTATGGAGTAAGTACCATCGGTTAACGATACAGTGCCTGTTGTTGCACCGCTTACTTTAATGCTTACTCCCGGCATTGGTTTAGAATCTTCGGCGCTAATGATCGTTCCGGTAATTCGATGAATTTGCGCGTAGGCGGGCAGCCCCAGCAACATGGTTGCTATAAATAGCATAATGCCGCATCTCATTTTTCTTAGTAAAATTTTTTCCATTTTATACAGGAATTTTAAAAATTGGTAAATAATTGGTTCATAATTCTTTGGTTTGATTGTGTTTTAATTTTCATTCATAATTTATTATTGGTTTTAATACTATAATTGGAATAGTAATGGAAGGAGTTTAAAAGCGATTTTTAAAGATGCTCTTATGCCTCATTTTTATTCCCGCAATCGATTGCGGGAATAGGGTATAGAAAAAACTTATACCGTTTGGTAAGTAAAATTTTCAGCATAGTAAAAAAATAAATTAACCTGGTTAGGGTTGTTAGCTTATAATTGGACAGATAAGTTCAAAGCAGTAATCTTAATTCACTGTGTTGAACAGATATTCTTGGGAATGAAACTATGACAGTTTTAAAAAATGGGATGGCAGATTTGAACATGAATATAGACCAAATGTTCAAATCTATTTAATGTATTGAAAATAAGATAGTTAAATTGTTTTTATTTAATTAACTATCCATTTTTGGATGTGTTTTCATGAAATTTGAAGTGAAATAATAACAAAAATGTTACTTAACGACACAGGTCTATCACGGCATTTTGAAGAAGATTCTTAAAATGAATCAGAAAAAAAATCTATTTGTTATTCTTTGCTTCCCGTTTCTGCCAGGATTCTTTTTTGACGAATGGAGCTAACGTATGCAGACGGGAGGATATTATATTCTTCCTTAAATAATTTTGTGAAATATTTGGGCGTATTAAAGCCAACTTCGTAAGTTATCTGGCTTATGCTCATCTGGCTGTTCTCCAGTAAATAAACTGCTTTTTTTAATCTTATTGATCGAATAAATTCAAGGGGCGATTTTCCTGTAAGCATTAAAACCTTTTTATAAAGTGATCCCCGGCTCATGTTCATCTGGCGGCTTAATTCTTCAACAGAAAGGTTATAGTTTAAAATATTTTGTTCGATATATTCAACTATATTTCTTAAAAGTTTCTCATCATTGGATTGAATGGCAACTTCTTGTAGTTGTATATCCATTTGTTTTTTATAAGTACGTTTAAAGGTATCCTGCAAGATTAGCAGGTTTTTAATTTTTGAAAGCAGTATTTCAAAGTTGAAGGGTTTGGTCATATAATCATTGGCACCAATTTCCAATCCTTTTAACTGTTCCTCTTCACCGGTTAAAGCCGTTAATAAAATGATCGGGATGTGCGAAGTGCGTTTATCATCTTTTATTTTTTTGCAAAGATCTATGCCATTCATTTCGGGCATGCTGATATCGCTAACCATAATATCAGGATGATGTGATAAGGCCTTTTGCCATCCTTCCTTACCATTTGAGGCTTCAATAACTGAAAATATGTTTTTTAGGTTGCCTTTTAAATAAAAACGAAAATCCTCATTGTCCTCCACCAGTAATACTACAGGTTTTTTGTTTGCATATTGATGTTTAAGTCCTGCTTTGTCTTCTTCAATTAGTGGGATATTCAGTTCTTCACTTTCAATTGTATCAATATCTGTTAAGGTAGACACTAAGTTTTCTTGTATAGGTAGCGGTAACTGAATTATAAAACAGCTCCCGTGCCCAGGCTCACTTTCAACTATTATTTCTCCCTTATGCATCTTAACAAATTCCCGGGCTATTGCAAGGCCAATACCACTGCCCTGGTTAAGTAATGACTCAGGTATATCATGCTGATAAAATCTTTCAAATATCTTATCGTGCTTTTCAAAAGGGATGCCAATACCGGTATCAATAACCTTAATTTCAAGTAGCTGAGATTCAACCATCGATCTGTTGTATACCATATTAAGTAAAACACTTACATGGCCACCCATTGGAGTGAACTTAAAAGCGTTAGAAAGCAGGTTAAATAATATTCTTTCTATCTTATCATGATCGAAACTTGTTATTAAGGTTTCCAACTCTGTATCAAATACAAAACCAATACCTTTTTCATCTGCTATATTTGTAAACGACAAAGAGATTTCTTTAATGAATTTAACAATATCGCCGGGCTTATTATGCAATTTTAATTCCTGTATTTCCATTTTACGTAAATCAAGCAATTGATTTACAAGGTTTAATAATCGTTTGGCGTTTTTTCTGATCATGGTTAGCTGTTGCTTCTGGTCAACATCAGTTGTATGATTAAGCATTTTATCAACCGGCGCCATTATCAGGGATAAAGGCGTTCTGAATTCGTGACTTACATTGGTAAAAAACTTAATCTTCATCATGTCAAGCTCATGCATACGCTTAACCTCTTTCCTTTCCTGTTCAATAATAAGTTTTGTTTCCTGCTTTTCCTGTTCGGCAATGAACTTTCTCTTTATCTTTTGTATCCCCCGCTGACGGATCAGAAAAAGTATTCCAAAAATCAGCATTACATAACTAATATATGCTACTGGCGATTTCCAGAATGGGGGCTGTACCTTTATCCTTAAAGCTATATAATTGGGATTCCATGCACCCTCTGAATTTGAGGCCCGCACCTTAAATGTATAATCGCCACCGTCAAGATTGGTGTAGGTTGCCTTGCGCGTTGCATTATCAGCATTAAGCCATCCTTTGTCAAATCCTTCCATCATATACTGATGCTTCACCTTGTGAGGATTAAAAAAATTCAATGCAGCAAACTCAATAGTAAAAACATTCTCGCTATGGTTAAGCGTTATTGACCGGGTCGCCGAAATGGCTTTTGACAGTATAACATGCCCATTAACCGCCTCATTAGCTGCTATGCTTTTATTAAATAGCAGAAAATCGGTGAAAATTAATTCAGGTTTATTAGTATTAGGCTGTATACTTAATGGATCAAAAATATTGAATCCATGGCCGCCACCAAATATCAGTTCGCCCTTACTGGTTTTTAGGGCTGCGTTTACATTAAACTCCCGTCCTTGCAGGCCATCTGTTTCATCAAAGTTTTCAAACTGAAAACTATAGGTACCATTGCTGGGGGACATTGTTATTCGGCACAAACCGTTTGATGAGCTTAACCACATCGCTCCTTTATTGTCCTCCAGTATATCTAATATTGAGTTATCAGGAAGGCCGTTTTTTTTGGTAAGCGGAGTAAACCTCTTTGTTTTAGGATTTAATATATTCAATCCAGCCCGTGTTCCTATCCATATTAGCCCGCGGCTATCCTGATTAATACAATTTATATTATCATCTATTAAGCTATTTTCATTGTTCGCATTTCGTTTATAATGAATCACACGGTTGCCTTCTTTCATTATAACATCAATACCAAAATACCCACCTACCCAAATATTCCCATCCTTATCTTCAAAAATCGAGGATATATAAGGGCATCTGATCTCAGTTTGCTTAAAGGGGTGATAGAATATCTTTTTTGAATTGTCAAAAATTTCCAGGCCACCTGCAAACGTTCCTATCCATAACCGGTGCCTTGAATCTTCAAGGATATTCCATACTCTGTCATCAGCAATACTGGTTGGCACCTTATCATCGTGCTTATAATGTGTAAAGCTGTTTCCGTCAAAACAATCAAGTCCCCCAAAATAGGTACCTATCCATAATTTTTGGTTATGATCAATGCATAAGCTAACAATAATATCATTGCTTAAGCTATTCGGATTTCCCGGATCGTATTTATACTGCTTAAACTTTCCCGTTTTACGGTTATAATAAATTAAACCGCCACCATTAGTGCCAATCCACAAATTCCCTAGCTTGTCTTCAACAAATTTGTCAACGTCTTCAAAACTCAAACTACCTGGGTCTGAGGCAAAATGCCTATAGAGCGGAAACCTGATAATATTGTTATGGTAATAACTTATCCCTTCTTTAAAAGTGCCGGCCCACATAATACCGGTATTATCCTTATAAAGCATTACGCTGTTTTGCCTTAACGATTTAGCATCGTCTTCCCGATTTAATAAATAAGTAATTTTGAAGTTCTTTTTATCCAGTACGTTTATGCCCCCGTGATCAGTAGCTATCCATATAAGTCCGTTATCGGCCTGAACAATATTATTAATGATATTCGACTTTAACTTTGTTTCTCTAGTTTCCTTATTGATATGTCTGAATATGCCCGTTGAGGGGCTGTAATAGTATACACCCATATTTACGTTGGATGCATAAAGCCACAAATCATTGTCCCGATCTACGGTTATGGAATAATAGTTGTTTGTATTTCTACTTACCCTAGTAAAAACATTAGTACGATAGGTAATTTTATTAAGTTTAATATTAAACATCTCAACTGTGCCGTCATAATAAACCAGCCATATATTGCCTTTTGCATCTTCACTAAGATCTGCAACAGTACTCGAGTACAGAGAAGGTTTAGATTTTATATTATGATAGTAACGTTTTGTCTGCCTGCTTAAGGTATTATACCTGTAAATGCCTGAATCGGGACACAAAAACCAAAAATCTCCGTGATTATTCCGCACTATTTTTGAGATAACGGGATAATTTGGAAGTTTTAAAGGTCCGAGTAATAATGACATATCGCTATTAAACTGCTCTGTTTCCGGATCATAAAAACAATACCCTGTGCGTGTTGATATATACAATTTTTTATCAGGTCCTTCGAAAATATTAGTTATAAAATCGTCGAGGAGAGAGTTTTTATTATCAGCATCATGCTTAAATACTTTAAAGTTATAACCATCGTAACGGTTAAGGCCCGATGCTGTACCAAACCACATGAAGCCCTCAGAATCTTTATAAATACAGTTAACCTGGTTGTGTGACAGGCCATCACTTATACCCAGGTGTGAAAATTGGTATTGGCTGCTTTGCGCAAAAGACCAGACGCATGTAAAAAACATGAATGCAAGCAGAACATAACACTTTATGCGCATTGGGGTACGGTTGAAATAGTTCAAAATTGGTGCCTATATTTATGATTGGTTTACACTAAGTTAGTATAATTGTAATATAAACACGTAATATCTGTTTGTAAATAAATTCGCTGTCATAAAATGAAAAACATGTCTGTTTTAGCTTCAATTGTAGTTATAACATTTTTTAAAAAATAACGGGCAGCTGCAAGTATGAAAAATTAAATGAAGACAAAATAGTAACCTAATCACCTATCAGCAACTTTAGAAAATCAGGATGGCGGCTCATTCCAAATTTTAAAGCTTTGCGATATGAAAATGTAACGGTAATTGAATATAGACTTTGAGTATAATTGTTTAAAATATAAGAAAGGCCATCACCAATCGAATTTCAATGAAACAAAATATTATGAGCTCCAAAATTATTTCAAGGTGTTTTTTCTTCCTTATTCTGTTATCAATATCATTAGGTGGCTATGGACAATCTAAAACTCCTACAGTTTCTATTGATGTAAATTTATTACAAACAGAGGGACGTCTGCCCCCGATCTGGGAGTATTTCGGATATGATGAAGCAAACTATACCTATATGAAAGATGGGAAAAAATTACTGACAGAAATTGCTGCTTTAAGCCCGGTAAGGGTAAATGTGAGAGCTCATAATATGCTGACCAGCGGCGATGCTATCCCAGGTTTAAAATGGAGTTCAACCAATGCTTATACCGAGGACTCCAATGGAAAACCGGTTTATAACTGGAAAATTATTGACAGTATTTTTGATACCTATATTCAGCGTGGTATGAAACCAATTGCCGAAATAGGCTTCATGCCAGAGGCGCTGTCCGTTAATCCAGGGTCCGTAAGTGAAGAAACTCAATTGGATAAAACAAAACCGAAACATTATTCGGGATGGCCATATCCTCCAAAGAGCTATGAAAAATGGGCTGAACTGGTTTTTCAATGGGTGAAGCATTCTGTGCAACGTTATGGCAAAACAGAAGTAGAGAGCTGGTACTGGGAGGTATGGAATGAGCCTGATTTAACCTTTTACTGGAAAGGAAACACGGACGAATACATTAAATTATATGACTATACTGCAGATGCGGTAAAGCGGGCATTGCCGACTGCAAAAATAGGTGGGCCAGAAACCACCAGTCCTGATGGAAAATCGGGTGGCGAACTCCTGCAAAAGTTTTTAACGCATATTGTAAGCGGGAAGAATTATGTTACCGGTAAACCGGGTACCCCGCTTGATTTTATTACCTTTCACGCTAAAGGTGCTCCTAAACTTATTGATGGAGTTGTATGGATGAATATGGGGAACCAACTTAGGAGTATTGACAAAGGATTTGAGATCGTTTCATCTATACCTTCTTTAAAAAAACTGCCCATAGTTATCGGAGAATCAGATCCTGAGGGTTGCGCAGCCTGCCCGGGAGACCTTCATCCTGAATATGCCTACCGCAACAGCACCATGTATGCCAGCTATACGGCAGCGGTGATGACCCGTACCTATGACCTGGCCACAAAAAGAGGGGTTAACCTATCAGGTGCTGTAACTTGGGCATTTGAATTTGAAGATCAGCCTTATTTCAGAGGTTTCAGGGACCTTGCTACCAATGGTATTGATAAACCTGTTTTGAATGTATTCAGAATGTTTGGAATGATGCAAGGCAACAGAGTAACCACTACGTCAACCTCAAAGCAAAACTATATAACCATTCGCGACTCGAGTGTAAGAGGGCAGGAGCCGGACGTAAATGCATTAGCTACAAAAAGCACAAATGCTACCGCCATATTGGTTTGGAACTATCATGATAAAAATGATACCGATGTTCCGTCGACACCTGTTTCTATATTGGTAAAAGGACTTCCGCTGCGAAATGTATTACTCACTCAATATATTATTGATCAGACGCATAGTAATGCCTATACGGTGTGGAAAAAAATGGGTTCACCAAAGACTCCAACACTGGAAGAGTATAAGATATTGGAAGCTGCAGGTCAGTTAAAAGAAGCTTATTCTCCAAAATATATTACACCTGTAAATGGTGAAACGAAAATTGATTTTGACTTGGAAAGACAAGGCGTTACTTTATTAAAAATCACTTGGTAAACTTATTTGCAAAAATCAGTTATTAGGAACTCATTTTCCCCATCAATATAGGTTGAAATTGGCTCAAAATTGTTGGTCAGATTTTACATTTGATTATTTCTTTTTACTCTTTAAAAAGTCAAAAGCCTCAGGTCGAAAACACTGAGGCTTTTTTTGACTGACTGAAACTAATTGTTAGGTAATTGTATAGGATTAATTACAAAATCAATTGACAGTAGCTGAATAGCTGTTGCAGTCGAAATTAAGACCACCATTTGATGACGTGATCTCAAACCCGAATTGAACCTTATCCAGCGTGGTAAAGGTTACCCCTTTACTCTGAATAAAATTAAGAATGTCCTTTATATTAACGGTTCCAGATGATGTTTGGCTATTATTTAAAAAAGAATATACAGCATTTGTTCCGTTAGAGCCCACATAAACGGTATAAGTAGGGCCTCCGGAAGTAGGCGTTACATTTGTGTAAGTCGCTATTGGAGTGCCATTGCCGTTATAGCCAACGGCAATTGGATTTACCGCACCGGTCCAGTTCTCCCATATCATAATTTCATAAGCATAGTTATTGCACCATATATCATAGGTGCTTTCGGCAGCAGCACCGCTGCTGGGAACTGTTACATTAAAGCTGCTTTGAACAGTGTGTAAGCCGCTAAATGTTTGATGAACGCCATAATCTGAATTTGGGTATGACTTTACCCCACTGGTATTTGGCTGGTCGGACCATACCCCCCAGTTGCTGTAGGAGTTTGCCCAAATAGATTGAAAGCCAGCGCCACTTCCCCATATATTGTTTTCGATATAGTAGCCACTGCCTGCATTCCAAGTGGCATATTGTGCAGATGACGACCAGTTTGCCTCTACTTTGGCATTAGCAGAAACAGGAGCAGGTGCCTTAGCTTCTTTTTGACATGAGGCCATAGCTATGGCTGCAATTGAAAATAAAAATACTTTTTTCATAATTTTAAGTTTTATTATTGGTTACCCAAATTAAAACTATAATTATCCAAAAGCCTTTCACTAATTGCTCAATTGTTTGCACTAGTTTCTCATAGATATAATAAATATAAACTAATAGGTAATTTGCCTGATGAATAGTCTGTTACAGTTGTGGTTGTTTTACAAATAATTTATTACGGCAGCGCTGGGTTTACCTCCCAAATTCCTGCACCCAAATGGTATTATACCTTGCGGCACCCAAGTCTACATAGGTGCTATCCATCATCGCTCTGCAATGATCTTCACTTTTTGTCCAGGCAGCCATTACCTGTTGAACATCGTTGTAACCGGTTCCAATATTTTCGCCTATATACATTCCTGTGTAGCCTGCTTGCAGGGCCCTCTGTATTGGTGAAGAGCCATCAGGCGCTATATGATTAAAGTAATTATTAACAAACATATCTTTTGCATGAGCAGCAGCAGCAGCTTCAAGATCGCTGTTCCATTTAACTGCCGGTACTGGTGGCATATAGGTTGTACCGCAAGTGCAGCCCGTACTTCTTAATGCGTTAACGGCTGCAAGCATATCTTTATGCACATCCTCAGTAGGGTTGCTCTCTTTTTTGCACCCATAAATAATAAAGCATAGCAACACTCCAAGGTTAATAAATTTTTTCACGGATACGAATTGGTTAGTCAATTTTAACCATTAAAAGTTATATCAGGAAAGCAAAATAGCTTTTTTCAATAAAACTGTCTTAATTACATGTAAAAATATCATTACCTTTATAAATACAAAGGGCGTTCTGCTCTGTAAAACCTACTTATGTTTGATCAAAATAATATCCGGGCATTGCTACCTGATTACGTTCACTGGAAAATACCTGCCGATGACGGGAAGCCTTTGGTGCATATTATTGAAGATGACTATGAGATGCGAATGGTAATAAAAGATGAATTTAAAGATTATTATCGCATTATGGATTCAGAAGATGGTTTAACAGGCTTTGAAAAAACTATTACAGCTATACCCGATGTAATTATAAGCGATATACAATTGCCGGGTATAAACGGCATAAAATTATGTAAGCTATTAAAGGAAGACCTACGCACCAGCCATATACCTATAGTACTAATTACGGGTTATGATGACGAAAATAGTTTACTTAGGGGATTAAAGAATGGTGCCGATCATTATGTAACAAAGCCCTTCAGTTTTGACATTCTAAGAGCCCGGGTGGGTAACCTGATAAAATCAAGAAAGCTATTGCTGAATAATTTTTTAAATGGACGCCGGCTCTCGCACAATAAAACCGGGCTTACCAATACTGACGAATTACTTTTGCGGAAAGCTTACGCAACCATTGAACAGAACATAAGTAATTCGGCCTTTGAGGCAAATGATTTTGCCAGAGCCATTGGAATGAGCAGGGCCCAGACTTACCGTAAAATAAAAATTATTACGGGCCTGTCGGTTAAGGAGTTTATTCGCATTTTCCGCCTTGAAAAAGCAGCAGAGTTACTCACCACTACCAGTCATAACATTTCGGAAATTGCCTATCAGGTAGGGTTTAGTTCCGTAGCCTACTTTTCATCCTCTTTTAGCCAATATTTTAAAATTTCGCCCACAAGGTACATTTCCTTAAACAAGAGCAAATAACTTGTTCTTAATATGAAGTTTTATATGCAACCCAAACAGTCAACAGGTAGAATAGTGTTTTCTGTACAATAGATTTGAGTTCGATTTTATCAAAGTACTCTAAGTTTCAAAATGGCAAGTTCGTTTATATGGCAAAAAAATGCATTCATATAATCTCCATTTAACAGAAGCAACCATGTATAAAAGGATGAATAATTAAAGTGTTATGGAGCCGGATTGCTGTTGTTGTAAATTTTAATGATAAGGTGTAGCGTAAATGTAGGGTCTCCTTTGGCCACTATTTTGAATTGAGAGTTTTATAATTACAATTCATTGCATTTAGGCTCCTTGTTTTACCCTGAGATTTAGAATTATGAGATACTTATTATTGCTTGCTGCGTTTATTTTTTTGTCTGCCTTTTATCTGGTCAGGAAACCGATGGAAGCGGAGTTTAAAGATTCTGCAGCTTACCGCTGGCTGAATAAAAAAATCTACGACAAACGTACGTTAGATGATATGGAAAGCCTCGATCACTGGAAATCATTTACCTCATCAGGAGTACAGGTTGTTGATGCCAGAAAGGTAATGACCACACCTGATTCGAGCGGTACAGTTGCTGACATATCGCTTTCGAAACAATTTGTTCATCAGGGGGATCATTCCTTACTCATGACCACGCCAACAAGGCTTGAAGGCCCGGCACCTAAAAATGGCCGCGGGTGGGGGCGTTCTGGCATCCGAAGGCTGTTCAATGGTGAAGACTGGACAAAATACAACCGTATTTCTATCTGGATTTATCCGGATTTGCCTGGATTTTATACAATTGCATTGGATGCCCAGCTGTATAATGACGGCAAAGAGAAACTTCCCGCAATTTTCGGGCAGGAAGGCCAAACCTCCTGGGTGCTTAAAAATCACCAATGGAACCATATTGTTTGGGAAATCGGCAATGTGGCCAGGGATAAAATAACCAGCTTTGAAGTTTCCTATGGTTTGTCCGGGAGCTATCCCGGGGAAAGCGATAAAATTCATTTTTATTTTGACCAGATGGAGCTGGAGAAAGTTGACCCGGACAAAATTGAAGGTTGGGATGTTTGGAAGGGACGGATCGCTTACGCGCATACCGGTTACCAGACCGGAGCTCAAAAAAGCGCGATAGGTAGTTATATCACTGCTAAAGATTTTAAACTAATTAATCAGCTAAATGGTAAAGTGGTATTAGACAAGCCCGTTAAACAAGTAAATTCAGCTATAGGAAACTTTCAGGAAATGGATTTTTCGGAGGTCCGAACACCGGGAACTTACGTTTTGAAAGCCGGGGAAACTGTTACGCAGCCGTTTCGCATCGAAGCAGATGTTTATGAACGTACGGTTTGGAAAGCGCTCAATTTTTTTTATGCAGAACGCTGCGGTATGGCAATACCGGGCATACATGGCAATGAACACAACGACTGGATCTGTATCCATGGGAATCGTAAGATAGTGACCAATGGTGGCTGGCATGACGCTGGCGACCTGTCACAAAGCTTTGAAGGTACTGCAGAGATTACCAGTGCATTACTAAGTATGGCTGAAAAGCTTAAAGAACGGGATGATAACCCAAAGCTTTATGACCGGGTTACGGAGGAAGCTCAGTGGGGGCTTGACTGGATCCTGAAAAATAATTTTGGCGATGGCTACCGTAATACAGGATCATTAAATAGCCGCAGAACAAATGATATTATCGGCGATGATGATGATCCGGTTACTTATGCACAAAACAACCCGATGGCTAATTTTGAGGCAGCGGGTGTTGAAGCGCTTGCTTATTCAGTGTTCAAAGAAAGTGATCCGCGGCTGGCAGCCTATGCACTAAAAACGGCAGAGGCCGATTGGCAATTCGCGATGGCAGGCATGCCATCAGTAAAACCATCTGCCGATATTTGGCGGGGAACTTTTGATTCGAACAATGTAGAGGATGAGCTGCCGGCGCAGGCAATCATTAGTTCAGTGGCTTTATGGAAAGCGACTCACGCATTGCAATATAAAAATTTGGCGACCCGGCTTGCCCCGCTTATCACCAATGCCCAACAACGGAAGCGCCCTGATTGGAAAGTACCGTTTACAGGATTTTACTACACGAGCACTACACACGAGCGGATTTTACATTATTGTCACCGGGGACGTGAGCAGGCACCGACCATGGCATTAACCGCACTTTGCGACGCTTTTCCGGATGATGCCAACTGGATGAAATGGTACGCTTCGGTAACGCTTTATGCTGAATATTTAAAAACTATGGCTAAATACTCAGCTCCATACCAAATGATGCCGGCGTCAATTTATGTGGACACCGAATACAGGCATGTACCCGAAAGCCGCCAGGAATCATTTCGTACGCAGGTATTACAAGGCATATCTTTAGGCTCGGGGCATTATCTGCGGATTTTTCCGGTTTGGATGGACTACCGTGGGAACTTTGGTACAATATTACCTCAAGCGCAGGCTTTAGCCAGTGCTGGCCGCTTACGTGGTGATCTGGCCAGTGAAGAATTGGCTACGAAGCAATTGGAATGGATTATTGGTAGAAACCCGTTTGCTGAAAGTACAATGTACGGCGAAGGACATGATTACATCCCGCTATATTCACCATCTTCAGGTGATATGGTTGGCGGGCTACCTGTTGGTATACAAACGCGCGAAGCAAATGATGCGCCTTACTGGCCTGTGCAAGCAATGTGGACCTATAAAGAAATATGGGGTCATCCGGTTACTAACTGGGTCTGGCTTTTAAAAGATGTGGAGGGTTCAGCTATCGTTGGGGGCCTTGCAGATGCAGCCGTAACTTTTAAGGACAAAATCTCCGGGCAAACAACGACCATTCTTCCAGATAGATCTTCGAAGCATTTTAAAATAACTTTACCAGAGGGTCAATATGAAATCAGCAGTAAAGGGCTGAAACAAAGCCAAACTTTTTTACCTGGTTCTTCTTATCAACTGGAGTTCCGTTCCAAATTCATGTTTAGTTATAAAATAACTAAACAGTCCGCGCAAAACGGAGATATAGTGATCGAAGTTATAGCGCAAGGCACAGGAAACCATCAATTCACAATCCGTACGGATAACCTTTCATTGAGCGATTATTCAAAAGAAATCAAATTTACCCCAGGCGTCGCTGCTAATTTTGAATGGCGGGGACATATTACGGTGTCTGACGAGCCATGGGTTGCGGTAATTATTGCTGATAAAAATCTAACCGAACGAAAAGAAATTCGGGGTGCGGCCTGGTAAATTCGCTGGAATATTAAGCGTTATATGAACAGACGTGTTGGATTAAAATCAATCCTGCAATTTCTTTTGTACGATTAATTAATATCACGGCTCCAATAGCATATACCTATCTAATTAGGATAAGCAGGAACTGATGGCAGATAAATTGATTGAACCCAATTTAAAAAGGGTTTACCTGAAGTTACGTTCCTAAAAAAAATATCATCGCAATGCGGATTTTGCGCAAATAAATTTACCTTTGGTCTTATACTATTCTATTCCATTATTGACTAAATCATAATGCAAGAAAGAAGTCGAAGTATGATAAAAATACATTAGATGAGAGATATCTATGACCAGATACATGAGCTTGAGGGTATACCACGGCTAACCAAGCATGAACAGTTTGTGCAGGGCATTATCAATGCTGTTGATAATAAAGTAGTTGCCTTGGGCGATCTGCTCCCGTCAGTCAATAAGTTGATGAATGAGCTGGGCTTTGCCCGGGAAACCATCATGAAGGGCTACAAGGAGCTCATCAAGCGTGGTATTGTAGAATCCCGTAACCGTATGGGCTTTTTCATTGCCAGTGAAGATACTGGTCAGAGTCTGCGGGTAGCGCTGGTGCTTTACGCGTTTGATACTTTCCAGGAAACATTCTACAAAACATTTAAGAAGCACCTCGATCAGGATGTGCATCTCGATGTATTTTTCCATCATAACAATATCGACATCCTGGACACTATTATCAACAACATACGTGGCAAGTATGGTATATACGTGGTGGCTCCCATCCCTAACCCGCGCACCAAAGATATTCTGAAAAATATTCCACTGAATAAATTTCTGATGATTGATCGTTTTGAGCAGATGGACGGAGACTTCTCTTACGTTACACAGGAGTTTGAACAAGCGACTTACAAAGCTTTTTGCGAATTAAAAGACGTAATAACACGTTATGATGAATTTGTTTTCTACTACCGCCCATCTACAGATACGCCAATTGAAATTTTACGGTCTTTTAAAAGATTCATTAAAGAATACGGCATAAAAGGAACCATACATACGGAATACACCCCAGGGGCAATCACTAAGGGAAAGGTATATTTCACAATTAATAATACAGAGTTATGGGCTATGCTGAAAGATTGCATAGATAAAAACCTCGATCCGGGTGCTGACGTAGGCATTCTATCACACAATGATGATATGGTAAAAGAGATCATCTGCGGTGGTATTACTACTTATTCTACCGATTTCGGGTTAATGGCAGAAGAAGCGGCTGTGTTTGTAACGTCAGGCAAAGCGATCAAAAAAATCATTCCCACAACGCTCATTAGACGTAAATCATTGTAGCGTTTATAAGTAGAGTGTATATCTGTATTCCGATCAATTTTATCATACGCGTTTTAGTTTGTTATGCTGCTTAGTTTTATCATTTGTACCGGATTGGTAGCCTTGATTTCCTGGCTTAAAACAAGACGAACACGCTTGAAAACGGTGAATGATTATTTTTTAAGCAATCGCAGCCTTGGTTTTGTGCTGGTTGGCTCTTCTATCTTTTTGACCAACCTGAGCGGCAACCTGCTCATCGGTGAAAACGAGTCTGTGTATATCAATAATATGTCTGTTATGGCCTGGGGGATGACGTCTATCCTGGCCATGCTCGTCGTTTCGGAATTTCTGCTACCGGTTTATCTACGTATAGGTGCCATTACTACCCCCGATTTTTTAGAGCACCGTTTTGACGCAGTTACCAAGAGAATAGTATCTGTTGTTTTTCTGGCTAGTTATGCAATCAATCTTATTCCCACCATTTTATACGGCGGCGCCCTGGCTATGAACGGCATTTTTCACGTTAGTCAGCACATGGGGTGGAATTCAACTGCCACTTGCTGCGTGCTTATTGTGGTCATCGGTATTTCGGGTAGTTTATACTCTATTCTGGGCGGTCTGCGGGCCATGAGCATTTCTGATACGCTTTTGGGCCTGGGAATGATGACTGGCTGCCTGCTCATATCTTATTACGGTTTTAAGTATCTCGGTCATGGCAATTTATTAAATGGGGTGGGGGTGATATTGCATCAAAAAAAAGAGCACCTCAACGCCATCGGCTCAGCTGGAGACGCGGTGCCCTTTGGTACAATTTTTACCGGCATGCTGCTCATGAACTTGTACTACTGGGGCATGGAGCAATTTATAGTACAGCAGGCACTCGCTTCCAAAAATCTAAAAGAATGCCAGAAAGGCATAGCACTGGCCTGCGTGGGCAAATTGCTTTCTCCGTTAATTTTGAATTTGCCGGGATTGATTGCCGTGCACCTGTATCCTCATCTTGATAATACCAGGGAGGTGTTCCCTAGGCTGATATCAGATATTCTGCCCGGTGTTTTCCAGGGTTTTATGGCATCCATCGTTTTAGGTGCAGTTTTCAGCACTTTTAACGCCGGCCTCAACAGTTCAGGAACGTTATTTATCATGAACATTTATAAGCCCTGGTTTGATAAAACCGGAAAGCAGAAAAACGATGAGCAATTGGTGCGGAGCAGTAAAATCTTCCAGGTGCTGCTCACGCTGCTGGGATGCTGTATAGCGCCGTTCATTATTTTGTTTAAAGGCGGTTTTTATACTTATATCCAGATGCTGTCTGGCTTTTTTACCGTGCCCATTTTCTCTGTTTTGCTTGTAGGCTTTCTGACACGCAGAGTGCCGCCCGTGGCCGTAAAAATTGGATTGGCCTTTTTTATAACGACTTATGCCATCGTTATCTTGATATTTCATCCGCCAATGCATTACTTGCATGTGCTGGCTATCCTGTTTGTAGTTACCGTTGGCATAATGCTACTTATTGGGCGACTGTTCCCGCTCAAGGTGCCTTATCAGCCAGAAAAACATCCTGTTGTAAATGTTCAGCCCTGGCGTTACCGGCATTGGGTAAGTGTGTTGCTCATTATCCTTATGGTGCTCGCCTTTGTCCTGTTCTCATCAATAGGCATTGCCGGTAAATAGCGTGTGCGGTTTACTAATAGTATTGGGCCCCACTGATGTAAGGCTCTTGACCAGTATTCGAAGTTGAAATTTTAGAAGGCTGGCTTTTTCTCCGAAAACATTCCCCTTTTCAATATTTCGCAATCATAGGCGAACGATCCTGTCGATAGATTTTTATCTGTACTATTCTATACTTTATTTAAAAATTCATTTTTAAGTCTTGTTGAGTTTTTCTAAAACACATTTGGTAGTAGGCTTATCCGGGGAGTTTTAAAAATAAAATAGATATCGATTAAAGTATATCACAAATAACTTTACAATTGCAATTGTTGGATAATAAGAATTTAACCAATATAAAATAATTTATTACAGCGTCTTCAATGGGAAATGGGTGCTGCCTAAATATAAAGAATTCAATACTTAAATAGCTAGCATTATGAAAAATGTAATGAAAACTTGCAAAAGTCATTTTATATTTTCATTTTTGAATTATAGTATAGTATAGAATAGTTAAGCCCTCTATGCTATTGTGCCAATTATAAACCAGTTGCTTAAAGAATAGTGTTTTCCATTGTAATGTTGTACTAGTAGTGCATTGTACAAATGGATGTTTGATGTGTAGCCATAGCTAATTGTTTACTGCGAAGTGAATAATTGTACTATGCGGCTGGTACAGTAAACTATAGGTAAGTAAACAAACAAATTTTAAACAATATAACCCATCTCACATGAACCTAAAAAAACACCTGCCGAAAAGAAAATCTAAGGCCACGATGCTTGTAGCTCAACTTTAATACATCCTATAGTATTTTCTACCATTCATTCCATATTAATCAAACCAATTCAATTTAAATTATGAAAAGATTTACTCATTCCATTTTGAAGGATGGCGACATGAGACAAGCCTTTTCCGGCATTTGCCCAAAAAGGCAGCTTATGTCCGGTAAACACAAGCTTGTTTTATTTCTCCTGATCCTTTTACCCTTGTTAACCTTAAACGCCTACGCGCAAACCATCACGGTGAGCGGTCAGGTATCAGATGCTAACGGTGTCCTGCCTGGTGTAACAGTAAGTATTCCGGGCACAGGCAATGGCGTTGTTACTGATGTTAAAGGTGCCTATAGTATTAAAGCAGGCCCAACAGCCGATCTTTCCTTTAGCCTTATCGGATATAAAACCCTGTTGATCCACATTAATAATCAAACAAACATCAACGTTACCCTTCAGGAAGAAAATAAAGAGCTGAATGAAGTGGTGGTAGTGGGCTATGGTGCCCAGAAAAAGGTTAACCTTACTGGATCTGTTTCAACTATTTCGGGAGTAGATATGATTAAGCGACCAGTTGTAAATACAACCACTATGCTGGAAGGCCTTGCTCCCGGTGTGGCGATAACCCAGGGCAGCGGTGAACCTGGAAATGAAAATGCTTCAATAAAAATTCGGGGGGTAGGCACCTTCAGCGGGGCCGGTTCCGACCCTCTGGTGCTAATTGATGACGTTCCGGGCAACCTGAACGATGTCAATCCTACCGATATTGAAAGCGTTTCTGTATTGAAAGATGCTTCGTCCACAGCCATTTACGGCTCGCGGGCGGCCAACGGCGTAATTCTGGTAACCACAAAGAAAGGTAAAGCCGGCAAACTTAAAGTTGAGTACGACGGCAATGTTGGTATCTACACCTACACTAAAATGTTTAGTTTGGTTACTAATTCTGTTCAGTATATGAATATGTACAATACAGCCCGTATCAATTCCGGTCTTACCGATCCAACGCAACTATACACACCGGCAGAAATTAACGCTTACGCGACGCATCCGAATGATCCTTTGTATCCAAACACGAATTGGTTACCATACCTTTTCAGGACAGCGCCAACACAAACGCATAACCTGACATTTAGCGGAGGTAACGATAAAACGACCTACAATATAAATTTTGGGTATGTTGATGAAAATGGTATCATGCGTGGGTTTGATTACCAAAAATACAATATTCGTTCAAATCTACAATCCAAAGTTAATGATCATATCACCTTCGGTACCAATATCCTGTTAAAATCAGGAGTAACAGATGCTACTTCAAATGGGTCAGAAGATATGTTCTTGTCAACATTATCACAGGCACCCACTTACGGACCTTATACGGCAGATGGCAGCGGTAATTTTACATACAAAGCATATCCGTTTGAGTATAATAATAAAAACCCTGTTGCAGTGTTGGATGATGGCTTATACCATGATACCAAGGATTACGTAGCGAACATCCAGGGTTGGGCAAATGTGACCTTCAACAAAGATTTTTCATGGTACACCAAGGCCGCTTTTAACGGAGAATTTGATAATTACAAAAACTTTGTTCAGAACATTCCGGAATATTATTATCAAACCGGACAATTGGGTACAACTCTTGACCTGGGGCAGGGGCTAACCGTACAGGACGAGCATACGATTTATTCCAATTTATTCAGTTACCTGAAATATAACCACTCTTTTGGTAGTCATACAGTTTCGGCACAAGCAGGTTGGAGTATTGAGCAAAGCGATTATGAATATCTGCAAGCCTACAGGCAAAATTTTGTCGACCCTGCTTTGCAGGAGATAAACGCGGGTAGTACTGATCATATTACTAATGCAGGTACGAGTAATGCATGGGCGCTGGAGTCATGGTTCGGCCGCGTGGATTACAATTACAAAGAACGTTACCTTCTGGAAAGCAACATCCGCTTTGATGGTAGTTCGAAATTTGCTCCCGGTAATAAATGGGGGACTTTTCCATCCGCTTCTGCCGGTTGGAGAGTTACAGAGGAACCATTTGTTAAAGACCTCAATTTAAACTGGCTCAGCAACCTTAAATTCAGAGGATCATGGGGGCAAGTCGGTAATCAAAATATAGTGGAAGGTGGCTATGGTGTACTTTATCCATATCAGGCATTGTTGAATTTTACAGGTGCTTATTCATTTAATAACCAAAACCTGACCACCGGAGTTGCGCAAACACAATTAAATAATTTGCAATTACAATGGGAAACGACCACCATGACGGACATTGGTGCGGATATTACTCTTGTAAAGCATTTTAATGTCACTTTTGATTGGTACAATAGGGTCACTTCAAATATTTTGAGGCAATCCCAAATCACTGCCGTTGTTGGGCTACAGGCGCCTACCATCAATGATGGTACGGTAGATAATAAAGGCGTTGAACTTGGCCTTACTTATGGTAATTCCGTAAATGGCGGTACTTTTAGCGGGCTGACCTATAACTTTGGCCTTAACCTGGATCATAACACCAATAAACTGGTGAAGTATGGCGCGCCTGATATTTATAGTAATAGTATCAATGAGCAGGGCTATCCAATCAATTCTTTTTATATGCTGCAAGTGGTAGGAATTTTCCAGAATGCACAGGAAGTTGCTAATTCACCTAAACAATATGGAGATGCTACACAGCCTGGCGATCTGAAATACAAGGATGTTAACGGCGATGGAAAAATTGATGATAATGATAGGGTAATCATTCCGGGTGTTGTTCCCAAATTGAATTACTCCTTTAGTGCAAGTGGCAGCTGGAAGGGTTTCGATCTTTCGGTATTGATGCAAGGCGTATATGGTGTTAAGTACTTTGTTAATGATTGGGGAACAATCCCATTTGTGCAAGGTGCGCCACCAACCACCAACTGGTTGAATGCCTGGTCCCCAACAAACCCATCTACTACTATGCCCCGTCTTTACTGGGGATTCAATGCTCCGCAAAGTCTGACCCGCCCGTCCACCTTTTTTCTGCAGGATGGTTCATACCTTAGGGTGAAAAACCTGGTATTTGGATATACAATTCCAGTAAGTGTTACCAAACATATAGGTATAGATCGTCTTAGGGTCTACTTCTCAGGCGACAATCTTTTCACTTTTACTAAGTACCCTGGGCTTGATCCGGAACGCGCGGCAAGTGGTGATTTTCTCACTTACCCGCAAAATAAAATATATTCCTTCGGTGTAAACGTAACTTTTTAAGAATTGATAAAATGAAAAAACGAATATATATCATATGCATGGCTATAGTCACAACGCTGGGAGCCTGCAAAAAAACGCTCGATCTGAATCCTACAGATCAACTGGCTACCAGTACTTTTTTCAAACAAAAAAGTGACTTTGATGAAGCGCTGGCTTCTGTGTATGGCTCCATGCAGACCGAGGAGTTTTCCTACGGAATGGGTTTCCGGGATTGTCTTTCTGATAACGGCTACAATCAGTTTAATTCAGGTTCGGTAACCAGTATCGACCAGGGTAATCTGAGTGCAACAATCGGAGGTTATCAACAGGCAATATATGATGACGCATATACCAGCATCGCGCGTGTCAATAATTTTTTAACACAGCTAACAGCTTACAAGGGTGCTGATGTAACCGACGCTATAAGGAAGCAATATACAGGTGAGGTAATGTTTGTAAGAGCGTTTATGTATTATCAGCTGTACACCATTTATGGCGATGTGCCGTTGGTAACTCAACCACTCACGCTAGCCACACAGAAACAACCAAAAGTTCCCGCAGCGCAAATACTGGCACAAATTCAAAGCGACCTGAATTACTCGATCACTAACTTAAGCACCCAACCCTATATCAGCAATTATGGCCACGCCTGCGCATCATCGGCGCAGGCTTTACTGGCCAGGGTATTGATTTTTGCTGCGTACCAGGGGACAGGTACTGTTGATCCGACCATAATGGGTCAGGTTCGTGATTTGAGCAAGTCTGTGTTGACACAGTATTCTTTAGATCCGGATTTTATCAGTCCGTTCAGGGATGCAACCCAGATGACCAGTAATGAAGTTATTTTTACAATTAATTTCCTAGCGCCCAATAACACTGCACCATGGGATCTGTATTATGGTGACTGGGACGCCTGTGCTCCCTACGAAAATTTGGTAGACGATTATGAATGTACTGATGGCTTGCCCTGGGGCACATCACCATTGACTGACAAAGTAAATAATTTTAATAATCGTGATCCCAGGCTGGGAATGACGGTTTATAAAGGCTATATCGATTTTGGGAACGGCGAGGTAGATCATCCATCGAATCCTGTTCCAACTGGATATGGTACAAAAAAATTCCTGGAACCCAAGAATATACCTTATGGCTTTTCTACATTGAGCCAGCAGGATGCTGTTATCATTCGCGCAGCAGAGGTAATGCTGATGTATGCTGAAGCTGAAAACGAGCTATCGGGTCCGGATGCAATCGTTTACCAGCTGACCACGGCCATTCGGGCGAGGGTAGGTATGCCAGCTTATCCAGCCGGCCTGTCCCAAGACCAAATGCGCCAGCGTATACGCCATGAACGTAGGGTGGAACTGGCCTTTGAAGGATTACGTCAGTTTGACCTTGTGAGGTGGCATATAGCAGGCCCAACCCTAAACGGACTGAATACCGGTATAATCACCTTTAACTGGCAGGATAAATTTTACAAATGGCCATTACCACAAACAGAGATTGATAAAAGCGGTGGTGTGTTGGTGCAAAATCCTGATTACAAATAAAATTGAGTTATTAAGTATAACGGAGAGACGATGGTGTTCTTGTCCGGACAAAGACGGGGCTATTTAGGATCTGGATAGCCCTGTTTGTCTATACTAAGGTTTGCTGAACCGCCGGTGTGTTAATGATCAACATAAACCGGCGGTTTATTACAGTTACCATAAGCACAACAATGATTGGTTAAGCAGTGTCAATGAACTAATCATCAATCATGCGATGTTATAGCGAAAGAAAGTGCAGCCGGGTAAGGTTTATTTAAAGATTTTAAAAAAGTACTATACAATTGAAAATAACAGATATATATTTAAAGAGCAGGTATATTATACTGTGTTTAGTAACAATTGCCTGCTGCGGGCATGCTAAAGCGCAGCAGGTAACTATACCGGTGGAAACGGAGCAGACAGCTGTCGTTTTACAAACGGATGCCGCTGGGCATTTAAATACAATTTATATAGGGAAGAAACTGGATAAAACAGGTGAATATGAATTGGTTACCGGCGAATATAAACAGGCGATTGATTATAGCGGAATGTATAATTCTGCTTACACACCGGCCGGTTCACGAAACCTGCTGGAACCTGCCATTGCGGTCACACACGCTGATGGCAATAATTCACTCGATCTGCAGTATGTAAGCCATACTCAAACTAAAATTAGTAATGATATCTCACTTTTAACCGTGCTGTTGAAAGACCCGGTCTATAACTTCCAGGTTACCTTGTATTACAAATCTTATTACAAAGAAAATGTACTTGAACAATGGAGCGCTATACAACACCATGAAAAAGGAAATATAGTGCTGCAAAAGTTTGCATCCGCTAACCTCAATTTGTCTGCGGGCAGCTATTGGCTTCGGCAATATCATGGCGACTGGGTCAGGGAGATGCAGCCCGAGGAGACCTTGCTGACACATGGCATCAAAACGCTGGATTCGAAACTGGGGACGAGGGCTAACCTTTTTATGCCTTCCGTATTTATGGTTTCACTCGACGAGCCAGCTACCGAAGACCATGGCAGTGTTCTGTTTGGCGGATTGGAATGGAGCGGAAACTTCAAAACGGATTTTGAAATTGATCCACAAGATAACCTCCGGATTATATCAGGAATCAATAATTATGCATCACCTTATCAGCTAAAATCGGGTGAAGTGTTTGAAACGCCACCATTTTTATACACGTTTTCAACACAGGGTAAAGGCAAAGCAAGTCGTGACCTGCAATCCTGGGCCCGTAACTATAAACTGATTGACGGTAAAGGTTCAAGGCTGACCCTGCTTAATAACTGGGAATCTACCTATTTTGACTTTAATGAGGCCAAGCTCAATGAATTGTTAAAAAGCACCAAAAAACTAGGTGTCGATCTTTTCCTGCTGGACGACGGCTGGTTTGGTAACCAGTTTCCGCGGAATAATGATCACGCCGGCTTGGGTGACTGGCAGGAGAACCGTAAAAAACTACCGAATGGCATTGCAGCTATTGCGAAGGAGGCACAAAGCGAGGGAGTTAAGTTTGGGATATGGATCGAACCAGAAATGGTTAGTCCTAAGAGCAACTTATACCATCAGCATCCCGACTGGGTAATTAAACAACCCGACAGGCAAGAATATTACTTTAGAAACCAGTTGGTACTTGACCTGAGTAATCCACAGGTACAAGACTTTGTATACCATGTTATCGACTCCTTATTTATTAAGGATCCGGCATTGGCCTTTATAAAATGGGATTGTAATGCCGTTATTTATAACGCTTACGCCGTCCATCTGCATCAAAACCAGTCGCAGTTTTATGTTGATTATGTAAGGGGTTTATATAAAGTACTACAGCGGATCCGGGCCAAATACCCGGAAGTACCGATGATGTTATGTTCAGGTGGCGGCGGACGTGTTGACTACGGTGCTTTACAATATTTTACAGAGTTTTGGCCGAGTGATAATACTGACCCTATTGAGCGGATATTTATCCAGTGGGAAAATTCCTACTTCTACCCTGCCATTACAAGCGCTAACCATGTAACCGACTGGGGTAAAGAACCCCTGAAGTTTAGGGTTGATGTTGCGATGATGGGTAAACTCGGATTTGATATAGTGGTCAGCAAACTCAGTGGTGATGATCTTAAGTTTTGCCAGAACGCGGTGGCAATCTATAACGAAATCAAGCCGGTGGTATGGCAGGGAGATCAGTATAGGCTGTCAGACCCTCGAAAGGAAAATACCGCTTCGCTAATCTATGTAGATGCTGATAAGTCGACTGCGGTGATGTTTACGTATCTGGTTAATTACCGTTACGGAGAAGGAAGTAAAAGACCAATTCTGCTGAATGGACTAGACCCTGAAAAGAAATACCGTATCAAAGAGATAAATTTATACCCGGGCACATTGCCGGTAACCGACCATGAAAGGGTTTACACAGGTGATTTTTTAATGAAGATTGGTCTGAATCCTGAAGTAAATGTTAACAGGACAAGCGTAGTAATGGAATTGAATGAAATGAAATAATTTGTGTTATAAGATGATGAAAACGGGAATAAAAACAACTTTAATACAGAAATTCACTTTCGTCATGCTTTTTGCTTGTGCATGTCTATTTGCAAAAGGGCAAGACAAATCTGTTATAACTAATACAGGCTTGCCTTATAGGAACTATTATACGTTGGTCAATAAATTGAACAATTTTAAGCATGTAATTGCCACAAGAAAAAACGTTACAGTAACATTCCTTGGTGGCTCCATCACATACAATCCGGGCTGGCGACAAATGGTTTGTAAATACCTTACAGATAGATTCCCGAATACTGATTTTCATTTTATTGCTGCAGGTATACCATCTTTAGGAAGCCTGCCCCACGCATTCAGGTTACAGCGCGATATACTTGATTCAGGCAAAATCGACCTGATGTTTATTGAAGCCGCCGTAAATGACAGGGTAAACCATACTGATAGTATAACGCAGGTACGAGCTTTAGAAGGAATAGTTAGGCATGCTAAAAGAAGTAATCCATATATGGATCTCATCATGATGGCCTTTGCTGACCCTTACAAAACGAGTGACTATAACCAGGGCCTTATTCCGCCCGAAATAGCGAATCATCAAATGGTTGCTGAACATTATAACCTGCTATTTATAAACCTGGGTAAAGAGGTTCGTGATAAAATCAATAACAAAGAATTTAGCTGGGAAGGTGATTTTAAGGATATACATCCGGCGCCTTTTGGACAGCAACTGTATTTTGAAAACATAAAAAGCCTGCTTAATGCCTGTTTGGATGGTAAGACAAAAAAAACAATTAAACCATCATTGCCTAAACCATTGGATAAAGCAAATTTTGAGCATGGAAGTTACTATAATATCAGTAATGCCCGCTATAATTTCGGCTGGTCAATTGATAACAATTGGAAACCAACTGATGGCCTTGGTACTAGAGCAGGTTTTGTAAACGTGCCGGTATTAAGTTCTGTAACACCGGGCTCAGCATTGTCATTACCTTTTAACGGAACTGCGGTAGGCATTGCCATTATTTCCGGCTCGGATGCAGGAATTATTTCGTACCGGGTAGATGATGGTCCCGAAAACATGGTCGATTTGTATACCGAATGGAGCAGCATGCTGCACTTACCGTGGTATCTGTTGTTGGGCAGTAATTTAAAACCCGGAAATCACGTGTTAACTATCACCATAAATCAGCTGAAAAATAAAAATAGTAAAGGCAATGCATGCCGCATAGTTAACTTTTTGGTAAATAAACAATAAGAGCATAACTCATATAACATTAAGTATGATTCGTAAGATTTCTTTATTCACAATACTTAGCATTGTACTCATTAATACTTGTTTCGGGCAGCAGCCTTTGAAATTATGGTATGACAAGCCTGCACAGGTTTGGGAAGAAACCCTGCCTTTAGGCAATGGCCGTTTAGGTATGATGCCCGATGGTGGTGTAGCCAGCGAAAATATTGTACTGAATGACATTACCCTATGGTCTGGCGCACCACAAGACGCTAATAATTACAATGCTTATAAAGTTTTACCGCAAATAAGAAAGCTGCTTGATGAAGGTAAAAATGATGAAGCACAGGATTTGATCAATAAGGATTTTGTATGTACCGGCAAAGGCGGTGGTAGTGTGCCCTTCGGTTGCTACCAGGTGCTTGGCAATCTTAGCATAAAATATAAATACAATGGTGCTGATAGCACCGGCAGCCAATTCACCAATTATGAGCGCGAACTATCATTAAACAAAGCCATTGCCAAAAGCACATTTAAGGTAAATGGTGTTACTTATACCAGAGAATATTTTACCAGCTTTAATAATGATATCAGCATTATAAGGCTTACTGCCGATAAACCAGGGCAACTAAGCTGTAGCATAGGCATTAGTCGCCCGGAGCAGGGTAACGTGACCCTAAGTGATGATGAACTGCAATTAAGCGGTCAGTTGGATAATGGCATTGATGGCAAGGGCATGCAATACCTGGCGCATGTAAAGACCAAACTGCAGGGCGGTACCATGAGCCTTGCAAACAATATGCTGATCATCAAAAATGCTACCGAAGCTATAATTTATATATCAGCCGGAACCGATTTCAAGGGTGCAGCCTTCAAAAAGAATACGGAGGCTATACTCAACGCCGCTGTAAATACGCCTTATGCTGTCGAAAAGCAAAAGCATGTCAGCAATTATCAAAAGCTATTTAATAGGGTAATTGTTAATTTGGGCAATGCTGGTGATATCAAGGAAACAACTGATGAAAGGCTAATCTCGTTCCATAAAAACCCGGCATCAGACAATGGCCTGCCGGTATTATTTTACCAGTATGGCCGGTACCTGAGTATTTGCAGTACAAGAGTAGGCTTACTGCCGCCAAACTTGCAGGGTTTATGGGCAAATCAAATACAAACGCCCTGGAATGGCGATTATCACCTGGATATTAACGTGCAAATGAATCATTGGCCGCTGGAAGTATCAAACCTGTCTGAACTTAACTTGCCATTAGTTGAGCTGATTCGCGAAATGATACCGCATGGTGAAAAAACAGCAAAAGCATATTATAATGCTGATGGTTGGGTGGCACACGTAATAACCAATCCGTGGCATTTTACCGAGCCGGGAGAAAGTGCATCGTGGGGCGTAACTAAGGCAGGTTCAGGGTGGTTATGCAATAACATATGGGAGCATTATACATTTACCAACGATAAAAAATATCTGGCCAGTATTTACCCGATATTAAGAGGTTCTGCGCTGTTTTATAACAGCATATTAGTTAAGGATCCTAAAACAGGCTGGCAGGTAACCTCGCCGTCATCATCTCCCGAAAACTCATTTTATTTACCAAACGGTAAAATCGCCAGTATTTGCATGGGCGCAACCATTGATAATCAAATTATAAGGGAATTATTTAATAATGTGATTGCCGCCTCAAAAATATTGGGTAAGGATAAAGCTTTCAGGGCACAGCTAAGCGCTAAATTAAAGGAACTGCCGCCTCCGGGTGTTATATCTAAAGATGGTCGTATACAGGAATGGCTGGAAGATTATAAGGAAACTGAGCCGAAACATCGCCATGTATCGCATCTGTATGGCTTGTTCCCGGCATCATTAATAACGCCTGACGCTACGCCTGAACTTGCCGAAGCCGCTAAAAAAACACTTGACGTTCGTGGTGATGATGGCCCAAGCTGGTCTATAGCCTACAAAATATTGTGGTGGGCAAGGCTGCATGATGGCGACCGCGCTTTTAAACTATACTGCCAATTAATGAGACCAACTTTGCGTAACGATATTAATTATGGTTCAGGCGGTGGCATTTATCCCAACCTGCTTTCAGCAGGGCCGCCATTTCAGATCGATGGCAACTTTGGTGCTGCAGCAGGTATTGCCGAAATGCTGATACAAAGCCACGCCGGTTACATCGAACTGATACCAGCCATACCAAATGAGTGGAAGGGAACGGGAGAAGTAACGGGCTTAAGGGCACGCGGTAATTTGACCATTGATTTTAAATGGAAAGATGGTAAAGTAACTGATTACCACATCACATCAGCACAACCACGAATGGTTAAAGTGAAAATAAACGGTGTTATTAAAAATATAATGGCATTAAAAGTCTGATCAATCACAAAAAATATGAATCATCTTATAAAAACTACCCAACTGTTATTGCTATTGCTGATCGCTTTGCTGCCACTCGCTGTTTTAGGTTCAATACATGTTAAACACGTTAGTGCTGCAGATTCAAAAATTAATATGCTATATCTCAATGGTGTGGTGGTATACAATTTAAAAACCGGGATGTATAACGTTTACAGCCACCATGAACTGATATTTTCAAACATTGTTGCTACCTGTAAGGTAAAAGGAAAAATTTTGAGCTCGGCAGACTTCCCGGAACGGAAATATAATCAAATTAGCATCAGCGATAAATTCGGAAACGGATCAAGGCACACGGTCACACTTAGGGGCAATAGCGGCGTTGAGATGAAGCAGGTGTTTTACATATACAATAACCGGCCATATTTTATTACCCAGGTTGAACTAAGCGGAAGCTATTTAAAAAGCAATTATATGTCGCCCTTTAAAGGAAGTTTTGCCGGTATTAATGGTGATGCGCGTACTGTATTCTTTCCTTTCGATAACGATACTTTCATTAGCTATAATTCAAAACCGTTTATTGCACCGGCTGCTAACATCAGTTCTGAAACAGGAGCAGTATTTGATAATACATCTCGCAGGGGTTTTGTATTCGGGTCATTAGAGCATGAGGTTTGGAAAACAGGTGTAAGTACAACCGCTACAAAGGATAGTGGTAACATGGTTAATGTTTTTGGGGGATATAGTGATTCGACGGTTACCCGTGACAATATTCCGCATGGTGAAATTGGTGGTACTATAATTAAATCGCCAAAAGTATTTGTAGGTTATTTTGATGACTGGCGTGCCGGGCTGGAAGAATATGGCAAGGCAAACCGTATGGCCGAACCACCATTTATTTTTAACTGGACAAAACCAACACCCGTGGGTTGGAATAGCTGGGGAGTATTGCAGGATAAGATAACGTTTGATAAAGTGGTAAAAGTTGCAGACTTTATTGCCGATAGCCTGGCCGGTTTCAGAACAGGTAATACCGCTTATGTTGATCTCGATGCGTTTTGGGATAACATGCTGAAAGGCGGGAATGAAGGTGATTACAGCAAATTGAAGGAGTTTGCAGATTATTGTAAATCGAAAGGATTACAGCCGGGTGTTTACTGGGCGCCATTTACTGACTGGGGCTGGAAAAGTGGCTCTAACAGAAAGGTGGAAGGCAGCCAATATAATTGGGGCGATATATGGACTAAAGTAGGCAACGGCTATCATGAAATTGATGGTGCACGTGCTATTGATCCAACTCACCCCGGTACGCAGCAGCGTATTGCATTTATAATTGGCAAACTAAAAGCATGCGGTTTTAAAATGATAAAGATTGATTTTTTGGGGCATGGTGCAGCTGAATCAACACATTTTTATGATACCACAGTTACCACCGGCATGCAGGCCTACCATAAGGGAATGGAATATTTAATTAAACAACTTGATGGGCAAATGCTGGTTTATGCTGCAATATCGCCTAATTTGGCTACCGCGCGTTACGTACATACCCGCCGTATTGCTTGCGATGGCTTTAAAAGTATGCATGATACTCAATACACATTAAACAGTGTTAATTATGGCTGGTGGCTAACTTATATGTACAATTTTATTGATGCCGACCAATTGGTATTAGGTACAGAAACGCCGGGTGCAAACAGGGCGCGGGTGTTGTCAGGTATAGTTACCGGTACTTTTTTTACGGGGGATGATTTTTCAACCGCCGGGCAATGGGCTACGGTGGCTAAAAAGCTGTATCAAAATAAGGAATTGCTTAAGGTAATTAAAAATGGTAAAGCATTCAGGCCGGTTGAGGGTAATACAGGCGATAAAACAACTGAAATGTTTACCCAATGGATTGGCAATGATTTTTACCTTGCTGTATTTAACTACAGTAATGATGCTAAGGAATATGAAATAAACAAGCAACGCCTTGGCTTGGCACTAAATAAAAAGTATACTATTAAAAATCTGCTGCCGGATGATGCCCCAAGTTCGTTAACGCAATTATCGTCAAAGAGCAAACTGCCTGCGAATGACGCGGTCTTGTATAAATTCAGTAAAGAATAATAATATGATTTTTTACTAGTGGCAGGTTAGCACTGCTATGAAATATTGTAGCCAATAATTCGGGATAATTTTTCTGATATTTTGAGAAAAATGGTCCAATACGCGCTTTTTTTACATTACTGATTTTCCGTCAAGCGCACATTTGTAATGTGCTCAACCCAGTACGCGCACCGCTTTAAGCATTGTCTTGTTATCGTCTGTATATTTTAATTAGTTGTTTATTAAATGTTTATTTTATTTCGATGAAGTTAAAGTGTGTTTTTTGGACATTTAAAAGGTGTTTTTGTGCTTTTTGAATAAAAATATTTTTTATTTTTTTTTATTCAAAACATTCCTATATTTGCACCCCGCAATCAGGGTAGCACAATTGCTAAATAACAATGATTAGTTGACCATCGCAATGATGGTAGAGATAATAAAAAGCCAAATCGTGAGAGAAGGCGAAAAGTTCTTTGTTTTAAGGTATAACATATAACGTAGCGGGAAGATAATTTAATTATTATCGAGTCAAACGAATTGATGAAACCCGGGGATACTGTAAAAAGATATAAAATACAGATTCTATTATTAATAATAGGGTCAGTGAACAAACAAAAACATTTTACAATGGAGAGTTTGATCCTGGCTCAGGATGAACGCTAGCGGCAGGCCTAATACATGCAAGTCGGACGGGATTGAAGAGCTTGCTTTTCATGAGAGTGGCGCACGGGTGCGTAACACGTATGTAACCTACCCATATCAGGGGGATAGCCTCTCGAAAGAGAGATTAAGCCCGCATAAAATCACAGTACAGCATTGTATAATGATCAAATATTTATAGGATATGGATGGGCATGC
>NZ_VLLI01000015.1 GCF_007830615.1 Mucilaginibacter frigoritolerans | reverse complement strand
AGCGATACTGGGCGTAGACAAAAACAAGGCGGACACAGCAGAACTGGAACGCGAACGCCAGGCGAGACTGGACCGGTTAAAGAAGAATTATAAGGACAGTACGAAAACGAGTTCATCAGACACAATTCAGCGTAACAACTTTGTAGGGATAGACTTGAAAAAGATACTGGAGAAACCGGGCAGCAATATAGACTTATTGGTAGAAGACGGAGATGAGATCAGGGTACCGAAACAGCAGCAGATAGTACGAGTAAACGGTGAGGTATTATATCCAAGTGCGGTAGTATACAGCAGTGGCAGATCATTTACAGATTACGTGTACAATGCAGGAGGCTATTCACCGAGTGCATTAAAGCGGGGTGCATATATCGTATACCCGAATGGTACGGTACATGCAACGCGTAAAATTCTGTTCTGGAACAATCATCCTGGGGTAAAACCAGGGAGTGAGATTTATGTACCTAAGAAACTTCCTCCGCGCACAGACCTGGGATCACAGATAGTAGGTTATGCTACAGCCCTTGCATCACTGGGTGCCATCATTTTCGGAATTATTAGTTTAAATAAATAGATACTAAGAGCGACACAACGATATATGGATAAAATCGATAAAATTGAAACTGATGAAATCTCTGTTAAAGAATTAGTATCTAAAATTAAATCGTCCATACGCTACGTAAAAAGTAAGCGTAAAATTTTAATTTGGTTTACCATAAGTGGTTTTATAATAGGATTATTATATTCATTTATCGCAAGTCCGGTTTACAAGGCAACTTCCACATTTGTTTTAGAAGAAAATGGTCATTCCGGAGGTTTAGGGCTTAGCCAATATTCAAGCCTTGCCTCACTTGCCGGAATAGACTTAGGAAGCGGGTCAGAAAAGGGATTGTTTCAGGGAGATAATATACTTGAGTTGTATAAATCCCGGCTTATGATCGAAAAAACATTACTAACTACTGTAACTATCGATGACAAAAAACAAATGCTTATTAATAGGTATACAGAATCAAGTAGAAGTTGGCTGCCCTGGGGCAAAAAAGATGATTTAACGAATATGGATTTTACCGGAAATCCTAAGCTTTTTTCGCGCAAAAAAGATAGTATACTTAGAGATCTTGTTAAATATTTTAACAAGAATATTTTAACGGTAACCAAACCTGATAAGAAGTTGAGCATTATAAATGTTGAAATAAAGTTTAAAGACGAGCTATTTGCACAGCTTTTTAATCAAACATTGGTTCAAAATGTAAATAATTTTTACGTCCAAACGCAAACCAGAAAGACCTCTCAAAGCGTTCAGGTTTTACAGCGCCAGGCCGATAGTGTAAGAAGTATTCTAAACAATTCTCTTGGCAAAGTGGCTCAGTCAACAGATGCTAATCCTAACCCTAATCCAACTTTAAAGTCGCTTACGCTTCCAAGTCAGAAGAAGCAAATTGATGTGCAGGCAAATGCTGCAATTTATAGCGAAATAATAAAAAACCTGGAAGTAACTAAGATCTCTTTGAGACAGGAAACACCTTTAATACAATTAATAGACGAACCAATAATACCACTTGAAGTAGATAAAATAGGGAAATTACTAGGAGCATTTGTGGGAATTGTAGCAGGATTTTTTTTGGGTATTATTTACATAATAGCTGCCAGGCTCTATATTTTCGTAAAAAATGCATAATCTTTTATAACAATTGAGTACTGTTAAAAAGAATTATATTTTTAATTTACTGTTAACCGGTTTTAATATTCTTTTTCCGGTTATCAGTTTTCCATATGCGGCAAAAATTTTGGGCCCTGTTGGTATAGGTAAGGTTCAATTTATTTTATCATTTACGCAGTATTTTGCGTTAATAGCGGCACTTGGCATTCCAATTTATGGTGTAAGGTTAATATCACAATCTGCACACGACAGCAAGTTAGTATACAAAAATTTAGGAGAGCTGTTATCTATCCATATCTTTTGCAGCCTGTTAATAACGGTGCTATATATCATTGTTGTTCTGTCATTTCCCTTCTTTCACGATGAAAGAACGCTTTATATCCTTTCGGGATTGATTATTTTAATGAGTTTTTCATCTGTTGACTGGTATTTTTCGGGTATCGAAGATTTTAAATTGATTGCTATAAGATCTGTATCAGTAAAAATTTTATCATTAATCTGCTTGTTTTTCTTTGTAAAAGTAAAATCCGATTATAACATATACCTCATCATTAGCCTGGTATCAATATTAGGAAACAATATCATCAATATAATTTCCATTGCCAGGTATGTATCAATTTCTTATAAGGGTATTAGAAAACACATCAAACCATTAGCTTACACTTTTGGTACTACTGTGGCAACCAGTATGTATACGATGTTGGATACCATACTTATTGGTTTTTTTGCGGATGATAAAGCGGTTGGGCTATATTCAGCATCTATTAAACTTACCAAAATATCAATTCCGTTAATTCTGTCGGCAGGCGCAGTATTAATGCCACGTATATCCAAGTTTTTCGCAGGCCAGGATGCGGAAGCTTTAAAATTAATACTTAATAAGGCCTTTAATTATGTAGTGATACTGGCCGTGCCCGTTTGTATCGGTTTGTTGTTTTTGGCTCCCCAGTTAATTTACGTTTTTTCGGGTATTCAATTTAACGAAGCAATATTAACCATGCAGATATTATCGCCATTGGCCCTAATTATAGCTTTAGGTAATTTTTGGGGCTTTCAGATACTTATACCTGCCGGGAAAGAACGTGAAGTGTTAATTTCGGTTGTTTTAGGTATGATTTTTAATTTATCATTAAATTGTATCATGATACCGGTTTATAAACAAAATGGCGCAGCGGTTGCCAATGTAATTTCAGAGCTGATAGTTACCTCTGCTTACATGTTTTTTTGTTTTAGGGTGATAAATTTTAAGATATCACATAAGCCCATACTTCTTAATCTGCTTGCATGTGTTCCTTTTATAATTATTGTTTTGTTTTTCAGAACTTTGAATTTAAATGCCTATTGTTTTTTAGGTGTTAGCGCAATTTTATTTGTTGCCTCATATTTTGTTATTCAGTTAAAACTGATAAAAAGCAGTGTATTAAATGAACTATTGAGTGCTTATTATATAAAAAGCAAATAAAATGTCAGTGCGGGGTATCTCAGTAATTATAGCAACATTTAATGGTGAAAAATACATTCTAAAACAATTAGAATCTATCTTAAACCAGTCCTTGATACCTGATGAAATTATCATTTGCGACGACAAATCAAGCGATGGAACCGTCGCCATCATAAATGCACTTGATAACAATATCATTAAGTTACATACTAATGAATACCAATTAGGAGTTGTTGAGAATTTTAAAAAGGCAGCTAAATTAGCTTCTCCAGTTAATTGGATCGCGTTTGCAGATCAGGACGATATTTGGGAGCCCAATAAATTGCAACTACTGGCCGCTGAAATGACGCTTTTGGACAATAATTTTACACCGGCATTGGTATATTCAAATCTTAAAGTTATTGATAAAAATGAAAATGTAATCTCGGAATCTTTTTGGATGGAACAAAAGATCAACCCTTGTAAGATTAACCTTTCGACCCTTTTATATGGGAACGTGGTAACGGGTTGTACAATGATTATTAATCATGCAATGGCCGCGGAGTTTTTTTTGATGGATAGTTCGGCGTGCCTGCATGACGAATGGCTGGCGCTAATTGCCTATTCAATTGGCAATGTTAAGTTTTTGAATGATAAACTTGTATTATACCGGCAACACGAAAATAATATTACATTTTCTGATAGCTACGTTGCAAAGCCAACTTTTTTTATCAGAATAGTAAACGATGTTAAGCTATTAGGAAAAAAACAGAAGTTTTTGCCCCACCAATTTATCCTGGCAAAACTATTTTTGGCAAAGTGCCGGTTTAAACTAAGCAATGAACAAATAGAAATTATAGAAAGATTTATTAAGCAGGAAGATAAAAACTACCTTTTTCAGCGAATTAACAGGCGACTAACTTATTCAAAATATTTTGGAAGAGGACAAAAGTAAATTATTGGCAGGTTGTATAATTTTATATAATCCAACTATTGCAGTAGCGAAAAATATAGAAAGTTACCTGCCGTTTCTGGATATATTATATGTTATTGATAATAGTGAAAGCCCTGATACTGATTTAGAAAAAAAAATAGAATTATTAGGATCCAGGATTAAATACATTGCTAATTACAAGAATATAGGCGTTGCATCTGCACTAAATTTGGGTGCCAGGTTGGCGTTTGAGTGTAACTATCGCTGGCTTTTAACAATGGATCAGGATTCACGCCTTTCGGGTGAATTGTTTTTTGACTTATGGAGCAAATACATTGATCAAAATAAAGAGACTGGCTTAGTGGCCGCTTCTTATACTACTGAATATGACCGGTGGCAAAAAAACTTTTCTACGCAGTTTAACGAGATTCATTTTGCAGTAACATCCGGTAATATTATTAACCTGAAAGCGTGGAAAAAAGTTGGCGGATATGAAGACAAATTATTTATTGATGAGGTTGATCATGATTATTGCCTGAAATTGAGAAAAAATGGATATAAAATATTAATCTCAAAAGAAATATTAATGGAACATATGATCGGCGAGGTTTATGAACAGGGTGATAACAAGTTGAAGAGAAAAGGCAGGTTTACGTTGCATAATCCCATTAGATACTATTACATGTCGAGAAATGTGCTTTTTTTATGCTCAAAGTATTTTTTTGTTGATTTTAAATTTGTACTTGCAAGGGGCTATTATTTATTAAAAGTACTTATTAAGATACTTTTATTTTATCCTGATAAAAAGACTTATTTGAGCCGATTTTTTGAGGGTGTAAAAGACTTCGGATTATCAAGATATAATCAATATGGCAGTGCTGAAAAAGAGGCAGGTATCCATGGATAAGGTTTATATTGTTTTAGTTAATCATAACAATTATTCAGACACAATTGAGTGTCTTGAAAGTTTGTTAAAATCAACTTATTTAAATTTTCAGATATTTCTTATTGATAATTCAGCCAATGACGAATCCATTAATAATTTTTCAACATGGGTAACTGATGGAAATTACAGGGGGATACATACAAATTTTGAGTATTTGGTTTTTCCTGCAACACAAAAGCCAATAGATCATATCATTATTAATGAAAGCGATTTTAACCAAAGTAAGGAGTTATTTGAAGAGAAAATAATAATTATAAGGGCAACAAACAATGGATTTGCTGCGGCAAACAATATTGCTTTAAGATATATTTTAAAAAATGGCACAGATGATTCATTTATATGGATTTTAAACAATGACACGGTTGTTGAGAAAGAAACGTTAACTAATTTAATGGCTTTTTATAAAGCTGGAAGTGATATACGTAGTTTAATAGGTTCAAAACTAAAATATTATTATAACCCGGATATCCTCCAAGCAATTGCAGGAAAATATAATACCTGGATAGGTAAACATTATCATATCGGCGATGGTCAAAAAGACCTTGGTCAATTTGATAATTATAAATTGGGCCGATATGATTATATAATAGGCGCCGCTATTTTTCTACCTAAATTATTTATCAAAACAGCGGGATTAATGTGTGAAGATTACTTTTTGTATTTTGAGGAGCTGGATTGGATGCAAATGGCCCATAAATATGGATTCAAAATAACGGTGGCTCCAAATGCAATTGTTTATCACAAAGAAGGTTCTTCTATCACCGTCAATAACGGAAAACAAAGAGATACCTTTAATGCCGAATATTATTCAATAACAAATAGAGTTAAGTTTATAAAAAAATGGTATCCATTTCGTTTATTCACGGTATTGCCGGGAGTAGCATTTGCAATATTAAAAAGATTACTAAAAGGAAAGCTTAAACTTGTTTATAAAACATCGGCATCTATTTTTAAAATATTAATTACGAAGTAGTGCTATTGTTAATAAAAAAATGATTGTTCACAATATATCAACCCCAAATAAGCTTATACCATAATGCAGGGAATTCTAATTTTTTTATGCTGTTCAGTATTTATGATTGGCACCTATTTAGTTTGGCCAAGCAGATATAATGTAATGGCTCATTTAAATGTCGGGTTCATCTTTATTGCGTATTTTATACCGGCAGTTATTTTAAAAGACCAGGAAGATTTTTCCAGCGATGTTGTTTCTCTTTATACCTTAATTTTATTTGTAGGAGCGCTTTTTTATATAATAGGTCTTTATTTAGGATTCCTAATTAAACCTGTCAGGTTTTCTAATTTTTCGTTTGCTCTGCTTGATACTGAGGTTTATAAGAAGAAGATTATTAAGGTAACCAAAGTGTTTTTGATAGGTGGTATTATTGGGCAAATACTGGGCTATTTGATGATGGGATTTGTACCTGCCTTTGCTGCCGATCCTGTAGCGGCAAAATTTTTCAGAGGAGTTTATCAGGTGCCTTTTTATGTTTCTATAGTTTATTTATCATCGTTCTTTATCCTTACTACCGTTACTCCTATTGCTATTATAGTGTGGTATAATGACAAAAAGAAGAAGCCCTTTTTATTGGGGGCAATTATAGCTGTTGCATTAATGTCAGTATCGCTATCGCGCGGACCGGCATTTAGCGGAGTGGTTTTAGCTGTAGCAATAATCATGTCGTTCAAAAACAGATGGACATTTACATTTTTGATAGTCTTTCTGATCTCAATTTATCTGCTTAGCTCTGTTTTTTATTTTGTTATTGGCGTACGGGATTTTGATAAGGTGAGTTCAAATTTTAAGGATGATCACCTGTTTTGGCGCATCGCATCAGCCGGCTCGATAGATATTCAAGACCAGTTAACGTTCATGGACTTTTTTAATAAAAATCCATTATGGACATATGGTCGAACAGTGCTGGGTGGGCTTATACCAAGTCATTATGAGTGGAATCCCGCAGTTTATACATTGAGGGTTACAAATCCAGGTGAAGATATTACAACATTAATTTCGGGTGGAAAACGTCTTGCTGCCCCACTTTGGGGATATGTTTCTTTTCAGTGGATAGGAGTGGTAGCATTTTGTTTTCTGTCGGGATTTTTAAAAGGTTTGTTTCTGAAGTTTACAAAATATTGGATATACAAGTCTCAATCAATTTTAGTAGCAACTGTAATTATTGTAATAAATATATCCATATTTGCCTCGCTTTCTGAGTTTTTTACGCTATCAATCTATGCCCTTCCACCTGTTATTGTGCTCATTTTTTATGCATTCAGAGTTAAAGTTAGTTAGCCTTAATTATTTACAATAACGTATCAATTTATAATGATAATTGTAAACGCACGATTTCTTACACAAAAGGTAACCGGTGTTCAACGTTTCGCAATAGAAATATCAAAAGTATTGCATAAGCTGAACAGTGAAATCGTTTTCGTTACCCCCTTTGATGTAATTGATAGCGATTTAGCCAGAGAACTGGGGGCGATAGTGGTAGGCAAAAACAAAGGCGTTGTTTGGGAACAGATTGATTTGAGATTTTATTTGAGATCAAAAGGTAAACCATTACTGGTTAATTTCTGCAATACCGGAATGATCTTTTATAAAAATCAGGCAGTTACCATACATGACATGTCTTATAGAGTGAACCCAAGATGGTTTTCGTGGTCATTTTATTTATGGTATAACTTTTTAATCCCGCATATTGCAAAAAGATGCTTGAGACTATTTACTGTTAGTAATTCATCAAAAAAAGATATTCTTAAATACCTTAATATTAAACAAGATAAGATAACGGTTGTATATAATTCTTCTAATTTAAATACAAATAATAACTTTGAGCAAATTGAGACTGGCAGGTATTTGCTTAGTGTTTCGTCGTTAGATCCCCGAAAGAATTTAAATAATCTTTTAAAGGCCTATAAAGATGTCGACGAAAAGGTTAATTTGCTTATTGTTGGATTAAAGAAGGATAATTTTGAATTAGATGAAACGCTTCTTTCCGAGCGCATTATAATAAAAAATTATGTTTCAGATGATGAACTGGCCTCACTAATGCGATACGCGGAAGCTTTTATATATTTAAGTTTCTATGAAGGGTTTGGTTTACCACCTCTGGAGGCGATGAGTATGGGATGTCCGGTAATTGTATCAGATATTTCGGCTCACAGAGAAGTTTGTTTGGATGCTGCCTTGTATGCAGACCCATATAATATTGAAGATATAAAAGAAAAAATTATTAATTTGTTAACAAACAATAAACTTAAAACAGAATTAACCTTGGCGGGGAAAGAAAATTTAAAAAGGTTTAATTGGCTTGAATCAGGTCAAAAAGTATTAAAAAATATAAATGAACTTGTTTAGAGAGATAAATGAAGATCTGAAAGCCGGCAAAAGATTTTCATTGGTAAATAAGGCTGTAATTTTTTTTTTTAACAGGGGATTCCATGCTTTGTTATTTTACCGTTTATCCAATTTGTTTTACAAGTACAAGATACCAGTATTACCGGCGATTTTAACCCGGATAGTGCAAATACTGTACGGGATCGATATTGATTATAAGGCAAAAATAAATGGTGGCATTGTAATTGTTCACGGAGTGGGCTTGGTTATTGGATCGGGAGTTGAAATTAAGTCGAATGTTATTCTTTTTCATGGTGTAACTTTAGGAAGAAGAGGAGTAGGACCCATAATATCCCCCAGCGACGGGTATCCGGTGATTGAAGAGGGTTGTATAATTTGTACGGGAGCTATACTTTTGGGTAATATTAATATAGGTAATTATACTACTATCGGAGCCAATTGTTTAATAATAAATAATATACCTGCCAATAGTGTTTGTAAATTACCCCATGATAATTTTGTTATAAATAATAAATAAATTTTGAAAGTAGCACTTGTACACGACTGGTTTACTGTAATTGGTGGCTCTGAAAATGTTCTTAAAGAAATTGCTGTTTTATATCCGCAGGCAGATATATACACTTTAGTAGCACAGAAAGAAACTATTAAGACATTGGGGTTAGAAAACAATAAAGTATTTACATCATTTATACAAAGGCTGCCTTTTGCTAAAACAAAGTATAGAAATTACTTGCCACTGTACCCGTTGGCAATAGAACAATTTGATCTTTCTTCGTACGATTTAATTATTTCTTCATCGCATGCCGTTGCTAAGGGAGTATTAACACATTCGGGGCAAATACACATTTGTTACTGCCATTCGCCCATGCGATATGCATGGGATCTCTACCATCAATATATTAGAGATTTAGGCCTTAGCAAAGGATTGAAGGGTTTCTTTGTTAAAATGGTACTGCACCGTATGCGCCAGTGGGACGTTATTTCATCAAACAGGGTGGATTATTTTATTTCGAATTCGGATTACATTGGAAGAAGAATAAAAAAAATATACAGGAGAGAAAGTAAAACCATTTATCCAAATGTCGATTTGGAGAGTTTTGAGCTCTGTGAAATTAAAGAAGATTTTTACTTTACCTGTTCAAGGTTTGTTCCGTACAAAAAAATCGATCTTATTGTAAAGGCATTTGCCCAGATGCCGGATAAAAAACTTTTTGTAATGGGTGATGGCCCGGACTTTAAGCGAATTCAAAAAATAGCTGCTAGTAACACTGTTTTATTGGGATATCAGCCGTTAGATGTGTTGAAAAGTTATTTATCGCGGGCTAAAGCTTTTGTTTTTGCAGCCGAAGAAGATTTTGGTATTTTACCTGTTGAGGCACAGGCTTGCGGAACACCAGTTATTGCCTATGGTAAAGGCGGAGTAAAGGAGACTGTTGTTGACAACAAAACAGGTGTATACTATTATGAACAAACTGTCTCTTCTATAACCGAAGCCGTTGATTATTTTGAAAATAATTTAAATATTTTTATCCCTTCCGAAATAGCGAAACATGCGTCTTTGTTTTCGTCTCAACGCTTTAGTAAGGAACTAAGTGAATTTATAGCAACAATAGTTGATAATAGGAAATAGCCAGTGTGGTTTGGCCTTATTATTGTTAAGGGGATTTTAATGAAATATTTTCATTGAAATGGCTTTTTTTTAATACTATTTTACTTAATTGATTAATTTGTTATAACTTTACAAAAAAACTAACCTTATGTCTATACGCTACTCAAAACATTTACCAGCAGCCGTGTTTGGTTCTGATTTGTTATTGTTAAACATAGCTTTGTATAATTCGCATCTAATAACGTTTGACACCTATCATATTCAAAATACCTCAGCAATTTTCATAGCCGTTGTAAACATTGCATGGATAGTTGTTTCATTAGCTTCAAAAAATTTCAGTATAAAACGCCCTTTAGTACTAAAAGACACTATAAACAAATTTTTGCTTACTCTTATTTACAATCTCTTACTTGTTTTCAGTATTATATATTTCTTTAAAGTGTATGATATCTCCAGATCAGAGGTAATGATAAGTTATTCTTTGTTCTTTTTGTTAATAATTATACACAGGTCATTGTTATTTTTCTTTTTGGATTTCTATAGAAAAAAAGGATATAATCACCGTCAGATTTTAATAATTGGAGATAAAAATATCGCAGATCGTTTAGTTAATTCTTTCGCTCATCATCCGGAATACGGATATGATTTAACAGATTTTATTACTGAAGATCAAATATCTACTATGTCTGAAGATATTCTGATAAATAACATTCTCATAAAAAAGCCTGATGAAATATTTATCTGTTATAAAGAAATGAATGGTGAGTTGTTGAAGAAGTTAATTCGTATAGGAGATGAGAATTTTATAAAGATTAAAGTTGTTTCAGATTTAATACTCAGTAATAATTATGCACAATTGGTTAACTATGATAGTGTACCTGTTTTGCATATTACATCTCACCCAGAAATAAGTTTTAAAATAAGAATTTTAAAAAGGTGTTTTGATGTTTTGTTTTCTACAGGTGTAATGATAATTGGGGCTCCAGCGTTTTTGATTTTATACGTAGTAACAAAAATAACTTCTAAAGGTCCAGCTTTTTATAAACAAGAAAGAATTGGTAGGCACGAAAAACCATTTCATATATACAAATTTAGAAGTATGTATATTGACTCGGAAAAATTTGGCCCACAGTTATCCAGAGACAATGATCCACGTATTACTAAATGGGGAAGGATAATGAGAGAAACGCGGTTAGACGAGTTACCCCAATTTTGGAATGTGTTAAAAGGTGAAATGTCAGTAGTAGGGCCGCGCCCAGAACGACAACATTTTATCGAAAAGATTGTTGAGCAAACACCACATTATAAGAAACTACTTCGTTTAAAACCGGGATTAACTTCTATAGGACAGGTTCATTACGGGTATGCAGAAAATATCGATCAAATGTGTACTCGGGTGAGATATGATTTGATTTATCTTCAAAACATAAACCTGAACTCAGACATGAATATTATTTATAAAACCGTAAAGGTGATGATCCAACGTAAGGGGAAATAATTTTCAATCTGATATCCAAATAGATATAATAAGTTACACGTTTTTTACCAGTTATTTCATTTTTCATTTTTAACTAGCCAACTTTTTTTTACATTTGCAGCTCAGAAAAAGTCTGGTGTGTATTTATGTTAAATTATAGATACTGGGCATCTGGAAATAGAAACCGCGCCTATAGCTCAGTCGGTTAGAGTAGAAGACTCATAATCTTTTGGTCCCTGGTTCGAGCCCAGGTGGGCGCACAAAATGTGATTTTATCACATCTAAAAACCCTCTAAGTCGTTGATTTAGAGGGTTTTTTATTTTATTCTAATCCTTTTCAGTCCTTACGAATACATGCTTTGGAACACCAATCCGGCACCCTGAAATTAGTTTTTAATTTTAGGCGCATTTATGGGTTAATTGGCTGTTAAACAGATAATTAAGTCTTTATATATAGATCAAAAAAGACTTAAAAAGACTGTAATTCAAATCTTTCCTGCGCCTTTTCTGGCCCCTGAAAATGACGGTTTCTGGCGGTAATTAATCATTTATTCATTTAAAAACTGTTAAAAAATGAAAACATCGCAGTCATTTGGTGTGCATTTCACCATCAAAAAAGAAAAGGCAAAGGATGGCGTGACCAACGTGTACGTGTCCGTAACGATCAACAGAGAGCGTATCCATTTTGCGCTGAAACATTACGTTAAAGTCGAGAACTGGGACAAAGGCTGCGTTGGACTGAAAATCAAAGTTCCCGAAGCAAAAGAGACGAATGCATACCGGGAGCAGGTGAAATTTACCATCACCACCTATTACCAGCAATTACAGATCGCGAGAAAAGAGGTCACGCCGCAATTACTAAAAGCCATGTTCCTTTAAATAGAGATTTTTATTTGATCGACAATTAAAAATTCCCTGTCCAGCCTTTGAAGAAAGTCGCCAAGCAAAATTGATTTAGTAGGATTTATAGAGACTTTGTGTCCCGGTTTATTATTAACATAAATAACCAGATGGCGATATTTTTCACTCCATGGTTCAGGTACTAAAATTTCTAATGATCTGATGCGGGATGCTTTAATATAGATATGATTACCCTTTATTTCTGCAATTACTGCGCCTGATTTTTTCTTATTTAAATCTCTAATCTCGTCTTTGCCTGATTTAATGGAAGTAATATTAGGATTCAGCGGCTTGTGCCAAGTTTCACTAACTTTACCAGTGTCCAATTCCGTTACTTTTAGCCAATAACATTCCGAATTATTTAGATTTTCCGTTTCCCATTCTAACTTAGACGGTATCGGATTTCTATTATATTTAATTATCTGGTCAAACAGGAAATAAACAGAGTCCGGCTTATCATACGGAAGTGTATGGGCCCCTTCTAATCCTAGATTATTCCAATTTGCACCAGTTGACCGCCCATATTCAACAAATTGCGTTATCTGTTTGAAGTTAAACCCCTGATCTTGTATTCCACTTATGCCTAAGAACGGAACAATGTTCTTTAAGTTTCGTAACGGTGTATTGCCGTTCAATAATGTCGGGAAGTAATTTAATGCAAAAAAGGCCGCAAAAGGCGTTCGCTGGTGTAGAGCAAACCAGAATGAGCCTCGTCCGCCGTCTGAATGACCGCCAATGTAAATCTTGTTATTATTAATATTATATAAGCCTTTGGCTTCTTTAATTTCCTTTAAGACAGCATTAAACGCCTGTTGATGATAAAGCCAGTTAAAATTCTTATCGGCAAACGGTAAAATCACGAACGCTTGTTGCTGTAAAACCCTTTTAAGCAAGGGTGTTTCCAACTGAATTTCATCCAATGGGTCTGAAAATTCCGACCTGCCAACACCTCCATGTAGAAAGATATATAGCGGAGATTTCTTTTTGGGATTGTATTGGGCAGGTATATGAATAAGGTAAGGAACAGATAAGGTGTCATTTACTTTGATATGATACAATGTCCAGCAGCCTTTTCGTGGCGCATCAGGAAAATCGTTAAAGTTAGCAATGGTTTTATACAAAGACTTTATAGATAACTTAGCGGCCCTTTCCGACCAATATTTGTTGTTATTAAAAATACAGTTGTTTATGCGTTTGGTTGTATCATTAAGATTAAATTCTTGTTGCATTCTCTCATGCGCCAGTTGATCACTATAGTATTTCATTATGATGCAGAGTCGCTGCCAGCGAGCATCGGGATGCAACGTGTTCAAATCACTGTCTTTAATCATTTGGGAATAAAATGATGCAAAGTTAGTTTCCTTTGCAATTATGTTCAACAACACAAAAGCGCTATCAGGCTGCCCTGATAATACCCAGGAGCAAGCACCATTATAAGCAGCCATATATCTCGAACTACCGATAGCAGTGTCGGGAAGTAATTTAACTGCCTTGCCATATAAGAGGGCAGAGGTTAGAAAGTCCTTTCGATGATAATATGCTTCGCCTTGCTGCATTAGCTCTGCTGGTGAAGAAACTGATTGTGCAGTGACGTTAATTGTATTTAACAGCAACACTAAACTCAATATAGCACCTATGCAATTTTCTTTTAATGCCGATATAAAGGCTATGTTGATGAGAGTATAGGTTTTTGCGCTATCCATATGATAAAATAATTTTCATTCAAAGTTACCCTTTGGGAAGATTAAAGACGGTTAACGAAATGTTAATGACATGCGATGCAAACGGTTTGCCCCATAGCAATCGTTATCTTTGCTATAATGAATACTTCCGGTAAGATAAAGCTATTGTTAGTGGCCTGCCTGTCAATTGTAGGGTTACTTATTTATATCCAGTATCAGTTGATTAGCAATACCTATAGGCTAACAAAAGTGGAGTACGAAAAGGAAGTTAAAGCGGTAGCAAATACGATTATCAGTAAAGAACCCGGGATCGAAAAACAGTTATTGAGTCGTATTACAGCTGTTTTTTCAAAAAAAGCTGTCCCAGTAACTATCCGGCAACAGCTTTTTAATATCATCATAGATCAAAGCAATTCGACAGTTTTTGGGCTTGAAAGGCAATACAATGATTCTTTTCGTAGGATGAACGCACTTAAAGACGTATCCTACTCGTCCAGCTATGATTTATTCACTATAGAAATAAATGGCAACAGCTTTTCACTGGTTCAACTGGTCAATCAGGCAGATCGTTCCCAAAACAGATTGACGGATGGTGACTGCTTGTTGCAAGTGCGGAATTTTCAGGGAATAATAGATGAGAAAAACCTACAACTTAATCCTAATCTAAAAGATTTTCATAACTTAAAAGTCAAGTTTCAGGGTAAACAGTTTATTAATATCGCGAAAGGTCAGGGCGAAATCATGAAACGTATGACGAGCACGTTCTTACTGGCGGCCGGATTACTGCTTGCAGAGATTGTTTTATTTTATGCTATGTTCAGCGCAATCCTCAAGCAAAAAAGATTAACGGACATACAGAAGGACTTCGCCAATAATATTACGCACGAGTTGAAAACCCCTTTAAGTTCCGTAAAGGTGATGTTTAAAAGTCTCGAAAGAAAGGAAGTATTGGAAAATCAAGTTCACTTAGGGCAGCTTTTGCAATCACTGAAGCGGCAATACGAAAAAATACAAGCAATTACTGATAGCGTTTTGGAAAGTGCAATGGTAACTGAATTTCAGCCAGAGCTTTGCCGCTGTGATATTAGCCAACATTTAAGGGAATATGCCAGTGACCTCCGGCTTGAAAAGCACCTGTTGGAAGCTATTATTGAGCCAATCTCACAAGAGCTAAGAACGAATTTGGCAGTATTGGACAAGGCTTTAAACAACCTGATTGACAATGCAATAAAATATAGCCCTGAAAGTTTAAAGATTACATTTAAGGCCTACGCACAACATGATTTCTATATAATTAAAATAATTGATCTTGGTCCGGGTATTCCTATTACCGAACAACATAGTGTGTTTGATAAATTCTACCGCGTACCAGAACGTAATAAGCATACTGTTAAAGGGCTAGGCTTAGGTTTATACATTAGTAAACAGGCTGTTCAACAGCTCGGCGGAAGTCTGACGTTATTTAGTAAAGAAGGAGGGGGATGCACTTTTACCATTAAATTACCAATAAATGAAAACTAAATTGTTGCTGGTGGAAGATGATTATGACCTGGGTTTTCATTTGAAAGAATATTTGGAGATGAATGGCTTTATAGTGCACCAGGTATTTAATGGTGAAGAAGCGAGGGCTGCCATTAAGCGCGATCTTTACGACGTATTAGTGGTGGATATCATGATGCCAAAAGAGGATGGCTTTACCCTCATCGAAAAATTAAAACCATCCTATCCTCAAATCCCCTTTTTATTTTTAACTGCCCGAACACTTAAGGGAGATATTATACAGGGTTTAAGGCTCGGTGCAGATGACTATATTCACAAACCCTTCGATCCGGACGAACTGATATTACGCATTGAAAATATTTTAAGACGAACAAATCTCCAAAGAAAATCGGACTTCGAGATTATCGAGATTGGCCTATACCGCTTTGAAATAAAGAATCAACGCCTGATCTCTCCAACGTTCGAAAAAACGTTGACCGAAAAAGAAGCTGACTTGCTCCTTTATCTTTTTGAACGACAAAATCAATTAATCAAGCGAAATGATATCTTAGTCCATCTTTGGAAAGAACCTGATTTTTTCAGTGGAAGAAGCATGGATGTGTTTGTTACCCGCTTAAGGAAGTTGTTATCAGAAGACAGTAAGATACAAATAGAAAGTATTAGAGGACTTGGCATCCGGTTTTCTTGCTGATGATTTCCGATGAACTACCTGCCTCATCTGCGGCTTTGGCCGCTCATTTTTAACGACTCGAAAAGTTGTTCGTGTTTAATTGAGCTCGAACGAAACTCGTTTGAAAACCCTGGCTAAATCGTCGAAGATATTGATCGCCTTAAAATCGGGTAATTTTAAGGTTAAAGTTGAATTTGGCATTAAGTATTGGCAAGCTTTAATAAACTACTACCTATTGATAGCCCCTAATTGGGCTCGAACGGGCTCGTTTGAAAATGTTGGCTAGTCGCCATCAACTCCGGTCAATAGCTTATACATCTCCTGAATAGCTCATTTTCCATTTAATAAAGTATACTTATACACCCATTGACGAAGAAATGTACCATATAACAATGCCAAGCTGTCAGCCAGATGTAGAGGGCGATTGATTTAAAATGAACTGATATCTGTTTATAACAGATTAACAAAAGGCATATTTATAATATAGAATTGTAATTCAATATAGGGTAATAATAGTTGAGAAGTTTAAATTGAGTTAGAGTTGAAACTTTGAATAGTAACGTAAAAGTTACATTCTTACCTGTTTTATGTTTAGTATAAGCAGCTTACTTTGGGATACTCTAAAACTAATCACATAGTCGAATACTTAAACATGCATATTACAACTTTATTCAACAATATTTACGATTACGACAAGTTATTGTCTGTTTTTTCTTTGTCAGATAACTCTGAAATCGAAGCATAAATCAAATTTTATCGCACATATCAAATGCTGATGTAATAACATTGCTTCATGTTTCCTTTTAAAGGATTGAAGGAAGTATATTATAGTTATTATTTGTTTGAATTGCCGCGCCTGATCTTTAATCATCACATTTAAATTAAATACTTAGCCTTTATTTTTATGAAAAAAATCTTCTTAACCTTAATTTTTGTTCTAACAATATTCCATTTCTCTTATGCCCAATGGACAGTTAGTGGCACTAATATCTTTAACAGCAATACCGGGAACGTTGGTATTGGAACAACGACTCCTTCTTACAAGCTCGAAGTCAACGGACTTTTTTCCTCAAGTGTTACCGGACAGGCTGGAATTCATATTTATAATGGAGGATCCGTTACAGAATGGCTTGTACAACAAAAATCGCAAACCAGTAATAATTTAACAATTTCTTCCCTGATAAGCGGTGTTCAATATTATTATTTTAGTATAAATCCCAGTGGTAATATTGGAATTGGTACCGCAAGCCCCTTAGCGAACCTTCATGTTTCTGGTACAGCAATAATTGGTAACGGCAATTTAGATCATACTTATGTAAATACAAACTTTCTTGCGAATACAGGAGACCTTTTAGTTGGCTGGAACCGGACTTCTGGCGCCGGTGAGACCGATTTGATATCCAACCAGGGGCCAGGCACAACTGGAGGTTTTTCATTTTATAACCATGACAATAATAATAATGAAACGCAATTGATGTGGATAATGGGTAATGGACAGGTTCTTATTGGTAATACACAAGGCAAACAAGGTAGCTATCTGCTGGCTGTAGCTGGTTCGGCGGTGGCTACATCTTTTACTGTTAAAGCCGTTGCTAACTGGCCAGATTATGTTTTCAAAAAAGATTATTCTCTTCCTTCTCTTGCAAGTATAAAGACTTATATCGATCAAAATCATCATTTGCCGGATGTACCATCGGCACTGGACATTGATAAAGAAGGCCTTAATTTGGGGGAAATGAATAAGGTATTGATGAAAAAAGTAGAAGAACTGACGCTGTATTTGATTGAAAAGGATAAAAAAGAACAGGTGCAGGAAGTAATTAACAAAAAACTACAAACTACAATTGCGGTACAAGACATTAAGCTGCAATCGGAGCAGGAGCAGATTGACTTATTGAAGCAACAGATGGCTGCCATTCTTAAGCAATTAAATCAAAAGCAATAAGAGCGGTTGTCTGAGCATATTGTTCACCATTGAAAATTTACTTAGATATATTATGTGGTTTGGGCGTACTCATTACCCGAGCTTTTAAATCAGCACTTTCATGAACATAAAATTTGTTTTCTATATAACGGTTTGTTTTTTCCTTTTGTGGCAAAAGTCTTTTTCACAAGGCCCGGTTTCGGTAGATCCATTAACCGGAACAGCAAGTATTAATATTCCCATATACACGCTAAAAAGCGGGCAGGTGGTTGTACCCATATCACTTTCTTATAGCAGCACAGGTGTAAAGCCCAAAGACGTAGAAGGTACAGCCGGGATGAATTGGCAGCTTAATGCAGGAGGACAGATCAGCAGGGTAGTACGCGGTTTGCCCGATGATTGTACAAAAGATAACGCCAATAACATCCTTTACGGATGGATGAGTACCAACGATACCTATCCCCAATACATCAGCGGTTTCACCATTCAAAATGATGGCTTATTTAATACCTGCACTGATGAAACCAATGATATTACCTATATCAATAACTTTTTCCCATACAATAATGACAGTGAGCCGGATATGTTTTATGTAAATGCCCCGGGTCTGTCCTGTCAACTGGTATATGATAGAAGTACTTCTCCCGCTCAATTCAGGCCAGTGAGCTACCAGGACTTAAAAATAAGCACAGTATTACTTGCCAACGGTAATATATTTTCTTTTAGTATTACCAATGACAGAGGCATTACTTACGTGTTCGGGAATCCGGAATACACCACCCAAACAACCAGCGGCGGCAGCCAAACCTATTTCACCACAAAGTATAAACAATACCAGCATGGAATAACCTTTGCCGACAGTTGGGATTTAAGCAGCATAACGGATGCTACAGGTAACGGTGTACTGTTAAGTTATACAACTGCCTCTCCTCGTACTGGAACCGACAAAGTCTCGCTTTACGTAAGTGGTGCTAGTACAGCGAGCCTTCAATATAATATTGTACAAACAACAACACCATTAACATTAACTGCTATTACTACCACCAACGTGTGGGGAGCGTCACAACCCATTAATATAAGCTTTACCTGGATTGCTGCAAGCTGGCAAGCCGCCAGTGGAGGAACCTCTGGGACAAACCAGACGGTAATCAGCAGTATAAACGCTCCTGGGAGAACTTTCACCTTTAATTATAGTGGTGTCCCGTATAATACCGGATATGTCCGTTATTTTTTAAGAAATTTCAATGATGATAATTATGCAATAAGTTGCACTCCGGTTAATTATAACTTTTCGTATTACGGCGAAACACAACCAACAACGGGAAATTATACTACGGCACTTCCTGACTCTACGACTTTTCAGCAGGATTACTGGGGATATTATGCTGCCAGTTCCAATACCTCATTGATGCCTAAAATTATGATGCTGCCTACAGCAGGTGGTTATCGTTACGCAAACTATCAGCCTACTTTAGCAGGCAACTATACTTATATTAATAGCGGTAACAGTAGGGCTGCTGATCCGGTGAATGTAATTGATGGTAGTTTGAGTAAGATTACCTACGCTACAGGAGGCAGCACCAGCATTGTATATGAATCTAATGATTACCTGGATGTGCCCTCCAATACAACTATTCAGGGAGGTGGTATACGCGTAAAACAATTGATTGATAATGATAATGTCACTGGTCAAAGCATCACCAGGAATTATACTTATCTGGGATCAACCGGACTTTCTAGCGGAAAACCCATAACACTACCGGCTTATGCATTCACGCTGCCTTATACAGGTGGAGCTACCGGGCAAAGTGAATGGAATTTGGCAACGGTAACCTCTGATAATGACCTTTCAGCAGAAGACCATACCATTATGTATACCAATGTAAAGGTGAGTCAAACAGGTGCAGGTAGTGTGCAGTACCAATATCTGGTTCCCGGAACCTATTGGGATGCCAGCGCGGCACCGGCATGTGCCGGGTGCAGTACCGAATGGTCCCCAACGATAGATTATATTGCACGCACTGGGTGTACTACCACTGCTCCATGGCTGGTTACTAATAGCACTAATTCATATCCGTTTATTCCTAATCCAAACTATGATTTTGAACGGGGACTGCCACAGAAAGTAATTACGACTAATGATGCCGGTACCAAGGTCAGCGAATCCGATTACACCTATTCCCGCTCTTTCAGTCCCTCGGTGATGACCGCCTTTAAAACAGACGACGAAATAGATGGCTCCCTACTGGTAGAAGGATATGATAAATATTTAATTTATTACAACACTAGTGAGCTAACCGCTTCGGAAAGCAAAACGGTATATGATTCACAGAATTTAAGTTTACAACAAACTACAACGACCAACTATACTTACGGCAGCAGTAACCACAAACTGTTAACCCAGCGGCAAGCAACCAATAGTGATGGTAGCATTTTAACTACTCACTACACATATGTTAAAGATTACTTGCAAAGCGCTACCAACAGCAATGCAAATATTAACGCTTTATACAATCTGCAACTACAGAACATTAATGCTCCGGTTGAAAGTTACCAGCAGGTAACCCGTAACAGCACTACACTTACCACCGGTGGCTCCTTAAGTTTATATAATGCATTTACGGCAGGTTCAACCACCAATTATCTGCCTTCACAGCAATTTAAGTTTGTACTTCCGCAAGGAGGTAGTTTTACTCCGATGTCTATCAGCGGGCAAACATTGACTAAAGATGGTAACTACCCGGTATTACCATCTGCCAATTACGATCAATATGATGGCGATGGCATGTTGCAAACCGCTGATGACGGGCATAATCATATTACTACCACCTTTACCGAGGATAATTATGGTAATCCAATAATAGCTTTTAATAATGCTAACTACAACGAAGTAGCATTTAATGATTTTGATAGTAGTTTTCCGCCTCCAACGCCCGTTTTTTCGGTTACAGGATCAGGTAGCACCAACATCACGGGACATACAGGTAAAGGATACAACTTAGGAAGTACACAGACTCTTACCCAGGCCATTACTAAAAATACCAAGGCACAAAACTACATATTTTCGATATGGGCTAGTCCCACCAGTGTGCCAACTACTATAACCATAACACTTACCAGTGGTAGCACCAGCATTGTCAAAACTATTGTATTTAGTACTGCGGGAGCCTGGCAATATGGTGAAGTGAAAATCCCGTTGACGGGGCTGGCTGGCACGTTTACCGCAACGGTAACAACAAGCGCAGCTGTGGTTATTGATGATGTGATTCTATATCCGGATATAGCAACAGCAACGTCTTTTGCTTATGATCCTACCACCCATTATAAAATAGCCCAAACTAATACTAACGGAATATCTGCTTATTATACAAATGACCAGTGGGGGCGTTTGCTTTTGCAGTTTGACCAGGATAAAAATATTGTTTTAAAGAAGGCTTACATGACCCCTCAAAATGTAGCAGATTATGGAACACCCGTAATTAGTACGAATCAACAACAAATCACTACCGCAACCCCAGTTAACTTTTTAGTTACTATTGCTGGTATTGATGGCTGTAGTGCGGTAGGATTGGTTTATAATTGGGATTTTGGAGACGGAACAACCGGGCAAACCGCTACACATACGTATGCTTTACCGGGCACATATACTGTTAAGTTAACAGTAACATCTCCCTATTTTCCTACAAAAATAGCTGTTCCAATAAATGTAACAGTTATCCAGGCAACAGGTACAATCAACTATAGCAACAACTCTACTATAAATAATACATCCATCAGCGCCATAACTTTTACCAATAGCAGCCACACCTATAATTTCACCGGTTCTACTTTAAACGGAGCGGCTATTGCAAATGGGACTTACACTATTACCATTACGGTTACGGGAACAGGATTTAACCATTTAGAGGTGTATGATAATAATGACATGGGAGATAGCCAGTGTTTGGGGGTGCAATCAACGTATACCATTACCGCTACCGTAGCAGTTAACGGAACACTGAATATTGTATTAACCACTGCCGGTTGCGGAACAATCGGAAGCTAATCACTATTGAAGAACAGATCACAAAAAGAGAAATCATGAACCTTAAACCATATTTCACCCTCTTGCTTGCCTGTATCCTTCAGTGGATGGGCCAGGAACTCTATGCACAATCCCCTGGATTTGTGCAACAGGATATTATAAAAGTAGCTAATATTACCACTGATGCCCAGACATACAGCCTTGGGGTAAGCAGCAAGCAAACTACCAGGATTTATTACGATGGATTGGGCCGTAACCTGCAAAGTGTGGCTGTACAAGCCAGCCCGCTACAAAACGACCAGATACAACCGGTGGCATACGATAACTTAGGGAGACAAACCAAGAGTTACCTGCCTTACGCAGGGAAGAGCACTGACCCAATGGGCAGCTATCGCCCTAATGCCATCAGCACCGATCAGCCGGCTTTTTATACCGGGCAAAATATAGTGGCCAGTGACAATGCCCCTTACAGCCAGGCGGTTTTTGAAAACAGCCCCTTACAAAGAATGCTACAGGCTGGTATGGTAGGTAGCAGCTATCAGCCTGGGGTAAGCGGCAATCATTACAAAACTGTAATTTACAGGCCGAATACGAGTAGCGACGGCAATATTATTATCTGGAATCCAGATGGTACTTTTACGGCTAATAATTATTATGCAGCCGGTAATCTTTCTGTTACCGATGGCACCGATGAAGATGGTGTGGAAAGCCTGGTGTTTAACGATTTAGCGGGCCGTACCATCCTGAAAAGGCAAAAGCTCAGCGGTGTAAATATGGATACGTATTACATTTATAATTTAGCCGGGATGATCAGCTATATTGTGCCGCCGGCGGCCACCAATATTTTAGCTGCCAATAATTATAACCTTACTATAGCCCCCTTGAGTAACCTGGTATTTAATTTTGTATATAATAACCAGGGGCAGCTTATACAAAAAACCGTACCGGCAAAAGGGGCCATGTTTATTATTTATGATCCCTTGAACCGGCCGGTATTGATGCAGGATGCATTGATGCGCACCAACAATCAATGGAATTATATTAAGTATGATGCGGAAGGACGCGCGATAAGCCAGGGTATTTATATTGATGCGGTAAACGCTGTTAATAGTACTACCCCTGCAACTATGCAAGCCTACGTGAATACGTTTGCTACGTCATACACCACGCTGTGGTATGAAAGCCGCACAGCCACCCTAACAAATAACGGGTACTATACCAATAGCGTGTTCCCTACCGGAACAGTAACCAATACTTCCATCACACCGCTGGCCTATGCATATTACGATGATTATGACTTGAATCATGATGGTACTGCTGATTTTAGTTATGTAACGCAAAATGATGCCTCCCTGCCCAACGAGGAAACAGCGACAACAGCCCAACTGAAGGGCATGCCCACCATGGTTTGTAAAAGTACCGTAGCGGGCCTAACCAATACCTGGCTTACAACCGTGACTTTTTACGATAGACGGCTAAATCCAATACAAGTACGGAGCAACAACCATGTTTATTATAACGGCTATACCACCAGCGCAGCATTAACCGATACCAAAACCGTTGTGAATGATTTTACCGGGGCACCGCAGGTGAGTAAGGTGGTGAAACAAACTACTTCAACAACTTCCGTTACGGTGTATACCCAATTTACCTACGACCAGGTATACCGGGTAACGGCTATCAGCCAAAAGTACAATACCGGAAACTTTATGCCGGTAGCAAATTATACCTATAACGAATTGGGGCAGGTGATCAATAAGAAGCTGGGCCAGGTATCGGCTGGCAGTGTTCCGGCCACACAAACCTTAAATTCAACCTTCAGCGGCACCAATACGATTATTGCCAGCAACAGCATCAATATGGCTACGGGATTTAGTGTACCCTCTGGTTCCACTTTTAGTGCTTATATCAGCCCGGGTTACCTGCAATCGGTAGATTACCGGTACAACATCCGCGGGCAGGTGACCAGTATTAATAACAGCACCCTGAGCAATGATAACGGCCTAACGAATGCGGACAGTAATGATTTGTTTGGCATGCAGATGCTGTACGATCAGACAGATAGCAACCTGGGTAATACACCAAAATATAATGGTAAACTATCGGCTGTAAAATGGATGAGTAAGGATGGGAACAACAACAGTAGCTATGAACGAGCTTTTGTATATAGTTACGATGCACAGGACCGTTATACAGGAGAAATCTATAACGAAAGACCATCGAACAGTACAACTTCAACCGCCTTTACTACCACGCATGGATGGGACGAGACAGGTATAAGTTATGACCTTAATGGGAATTTACTTTCCTTAAGCAGGAATACCGGGACACAAGGTTCATCAACCTATACTAATATTGATAACCTGACCTACACTCCTGATCCCCAGACTCCAGACAGGTTAAAAACAGTAGGCGATGCCAGCAATAATGCACTTGGTTTTATAGGAGGGACAGGTAACTATACTTATGATGCCAATGGTAATTTGGCGGTCGATCCTTATAAGGGGATTTCTCAAATATCCTACAGCTTTTTGAACCGCACCAGTAAAATAGCCTTTACCTCATCAGTTAACAGGTACATTACCTATGTGACAGATGCCAATGGAACAGTACTCAGAAAACAACAGTATGACAATGTGAGCGGTGTAGCTACCATACAACACACTACCGATTATGTTGATGGTTTTGTATATTTGGACGGCGTATTAAGTTATTTCCCTATGCCTGAAGGAAGAGTAGTGAACAATGCAGGTACCCTTACCCAGGAATTTATTATTACCGATGGGCAGGGCAACGCACGGATCAGCTTTAACAATACAGGCGCTGGTGGTGCTGCAAAGGTGGTGCAGGAAAATAGCTATTATGGTTTTGGTATGATTATGCCAAGCTCGCCTGTGGCTACGCCTACCGTGCCTAATAAAGATTTGTATAACGGCGGCAGCGAATGGCAAAACGATTACGCTAACCTGCCCGATTATTACCAAACCTTTAACCGAAACTATGATGCTGCTCTGGGCCGTTTTATTGGTGTTGACCCGGAAGCAGAAAGTGCTGAAAGTATGACCACTTACCAGTATGCCGGGAACAATCCGATTATGAATAATGACCCGCTGGGTAATTTGTTAAATGCAGATAAGTTGCCTCCTTTAGGTGCTCAGCCTGTTAGTGGCCCAAGTTATGGAAACTTTGGAGGAGGAGACGGTAATAGTCTTAGTGATTTTGTTACGTGGAGCGATGCAGCTGCTTATGCTGCTACAGGCGCAGGTCCAGGATCCAGTTATTTAGGTACTACTATTTATAGATCTGGCACTTATGACACTAATGAGGGGAGTGTAAATACTAATGCTGGTGTAGGGGACATTGCTTCAGCCATTTCTTCAATTAATAATTGGACAGGACAGCAAGTTGGAAGTAATGCAGGGGTTTATTATGGTACCAATAAGACTGGTATTCAATATTATGAATATCAAAGTCAAACTGCCAATGGCGTAAATGCAAACGGTGATGTAGACATTACAGATCATTATGGATTTATAATTAATGATGCCAATGCGGGGGGTATGGCGCCTCCAGGATTACTCGGTGGACAATCAAATCCTGCGTCATGGGTGTTTACTCCTGCTGGGCCAGACGCTAATTATCAAACCGCAGGAGTAAGTGGAATACTTTTTCATGAATTGAAGCTTGAATGGAATCCAAAAGAAATGGGGGTTAAAGCGGCAATTGTTATTATGAGACCTCTGTATTTTGAGCTGCCAAGGGTAACCAGTATGTTTGGGAAAACAGATGAGATAATGTCGTCTGTTTGGGCCGCTGGTGTAAGTGCAGGTGCTGTTAACGCAGCAATTAGAGCCGCTGATAAAGCTTGGGATAATAGTAATGGTGAGTTAAATCAATATCAGCTTGGCAATATATTTTTGCAAAGTTTAAGAACTATAATTCAGAGTGTTGGGGGAAGAGTTTCAACACAACCCAATTATCCACTAACTATTGTTAGGCCATATAGTACATTATAATTAATAATATGAAAGACTTACCCTATTTTTTGATGCTTGTAAAACAGAATGCAATTCTATGGACAATCATTACCACCAACAGCTTTGCAAACGTTGATTTAAAAAATACAGTTCATGGTTTCTGGACGAAGCAATGTTTGGAAATAAGAGACTTTTCCTTAAGCCCGGATGAGAAATTCAGCAGCGTAAAAATAACTATTACCGATTCTTTTACTTTAATTGATTTCTTTACAACAAGCGATAAGTATTTACAAAACACTAAACATTATTTCGATAGAAATGGGTTTTCGGACAGTCCAAATACATATTCTATTGATAACGTAAAAATCAGCAGCACCCAAAAAAGTTTAGGAGAGTTTGATATTGGATTAGATATGCCGGTTGATGTAACTGTTATAAAGTCTGATTTTAGCAATTCTATTAATATCACAACTTATAAAAAAGATTGGCTGAAGGACATCGATAAAATGAAGGACATAGATCCATTTGGAAACTAAAACAGAGCCTCGTTTGAATAAGAGCCGGGCTTTGTTGCCTTAACAGATATAGCTATATATACAACTATGTGTATATCTGTTAAGGTGTTTGTTTTTTATACTGCAAGTTGTGTTTTTGTGGCACCCAAAAACCTACTTGCCCTACCGCCGGTGGGCGGTAAGGGACTGAAAGACCTGCGCAACTTGGTCTTTCTTAACCCCCGGCCTGGCTATCGGCTAAACGCTTTTTAAGCAGCTCTACCTTTTCCCGCTCCACCCGGAGCAAGCGTTCGTAAAGTTCTACCACTTTATCAAGGGGGTTAAAGGTACATTGGAAATTATAAGCGTAGGCGGTTGACTTGGATAAAACACATGAAAATGCCCCCTTCCGGCCAACTCAAAAAGGTCCCCTTTGCCAGTTGAAAGCAGCAACGTCTTGTCATGCACAAGAGAATCAGGGCTTAAAAAACCGCAAGCTAGCTCAAGCACTGAATGATACAGCCGTATCACTATTTCAGAAATATGGCTACCAAAAAGACTCTTTAAAAAAGGCTGTTCAATTTTTGGATAATGCGATAAAAAAGGATTCAACTTATACAATATCATATTCAAATAGGGTATCGATTTTATGTGGCTTGGGCGATTGTCGGGGTGCTTTAGAAACAATCGAAAAACTAGTTAGATTAAGAAAAGCAGACCCAGTCGCCATTACCCTGGAAGGTCATATACTTGAAAAAACTGGTGATACATTTGAGGCAATTCAAAAATATAAAACGGCGGACAGTATATATGATAGCCAAATTGAATCTAAAATCAATATAGTCCAAAATAAAATTGACAAATCCTATTTACAACTATTCTTAAAGAGTAAAGACGACGCTGTAGCAGCTTTTGACAGAATCAAAAAAGAAATTCCTGCTAAAGATGCTAAACAAATGACAGAAACGATTAACGACTTTGACAAGGATAAGTTTTTTAATGATTTTTGTAGGTGCAATCCCTGACCAGTAAGGAGCGTTTACCAATTACGAGAAGCCACGCTAAATTTGTCGCTTCATTGATGTAGAAGAATGCCAATCAGGGGGGATATCAGCCAATTGGGGACCCAATTAAATATGGTGATGGAACGGTTCAAAACTATATTGGTTATAAAAATGGTTGGCCAGCCATTCCATATACGTATCAAGCTGTTTTTACAGGCGCGAATGGTAAAGTGGTTTTCCCAGGTGTTACTATTGGCTCAAGCCCAGTGAAAGCGAATTCGGCTATTACTTGGCCTGGAGGAAGTATTATTGCAGATCCAACGCTTACGTTAGCATTTTTAGAACATGAATACGGCCATTATTTAGATGAGTTAAAGAATGGAAGTTTGTACTATATATTTGAAGTAATGCCGTCGAGCGGGTTCAATATGCAATTTTACCCCGATACGCACGCGAATTACTGGACAGAAATACGAGCCAATATAAATGCTGTTCAATTTTTTGGGCCAGACTCCGCAATTGCGAATGACCCAGGGCGTTTTCCGACTAATCCTTCTCAATAAAGAATAACAGAAATATTTATATGAAAAGCAAATTTTATGTTAGTGTTACCCTTATTTTAATTGCAATTTTTTTTATAACTGGGTGCGATTGGGCTAGTAAGGTAGCCATTGTTAAAAATCGTTCCAATAAACCCATATATATTGTTTATTCGTTACATAGTTTTGTGTCCGATAGTAGCGTGATAGGTAGTTATAAATATTTAAAAGAATATATTGTTAATCCGGATACTTTTAAAACAATTTTAACTTTCGACAGGGTTTTGAATAGGGAACCCGACTCCTCAAAAATTTACCTGCACATTTTTAATGTGGATTCGTTAATTAAATATGAAAAAGCCAGCCATTTTAAGGGCATTTTTGCTCATTCATTAATAAAAAGCGTAAAGATCCAATTAAATAAAGTCAAAGAACCGGCCGATACGATTTACGTAGATAAAAAATGATGTGGTCATAGTCAGGGTGGCATATAAAACTTGTTGTTAAGATAATGCTAATCCGGATAATGCTAATCCGGGGGGGCAACAGCAGGAACCCACATTTGCGCATGGAGCTGGAACTCTAGTTGTGAATGATTTACTCGATCAATATGAGAATGGATATTGGCGAGATTATAGATTAACTAAAAGTACATTTAATGCTTTTGTAAACGACATGCGTCGAGCTGGAAAACTCCAAAATAATAAAGGTGTTCCTGTACCCAATGTTAAAGGGCTTTATCAAGTCGTTGTCGATACTCGAGGAACAGATTATTACTATGCGGTAGGTTTAACTACTTTATATTATAACAGCACGGGTTTTGTGGGTTATGCGGATTGGTGGAACTTCGATCATAAAGCTTGGGGGACAAGAACTTTTTGGGGAGAAGTTGCAACTAGATATGGTTCAAGTTTATTTGGGCAGCCTTTCATGGTAATTTATGGCGTAACACCACCTGAAAATACAATTCCTAAAAATTAGTATATGAAACCAATCAAAATAATTATAATAGGCATAATAACACTTTTTGCAGGTACTTTTTTATACTTTCAATATAAATACCACACTTTTGTGGATGATATGGTAAAATCAACTACCCATATTGAAAACTATAAGCTTATATCGAAAGTGCACGACGATCAACAGTGGTATGCTAATATACTGATTAGTAAGTCAGATGGTGCAAAATTAGCGAAATTGTACCCCTTTAAATACGGCAATAATCCAATCTATTTAGCGGGTAAGTATCGAAATACCTATATTAAAAATAAGCCTAATTGCTGGTATTATTTTAATGATAAAGGTCAAGGGCCTTATGGTTACATTTTATACTGTCTGAATAATAACCAAACGCAATTGGAGATTTATGACTTGTTCGCTAACTAAGTGCACATAAAATGCATTAGGCCGGCCGCATCAGCCGGGCTGATTTTTGCCGTTTAATTGGTCGACACTAAAGATACCAATCAGGGAAGACCGAGTTTTAGTGACTTGTTAAAAAACTATTCGACAGGTGATGTACCATCTACTTATGCGCTTGTCGGTGGAGGCTTACTTAGAAGTTACAATCAAGACCCAGTTAGTTACGCTAATACTTGTGCAATGAGATTATCGTATGCATTAAATAAATCTGGTGCGCCTATACCATACGAACGTGGAAAAACATTTAAAGGTGCGGACAACCTAAATTACTTTATTAGGGTGAAAGATATGGCAAGCTATATGGATGCTACCTATGGACAACCTAACATAAATGGAATGAGTCCAAGTGATTTTTCAGGTTATACAGGAATAATACAATTTAATGTTTCCGGGTGGAGTGATGCGACAGGACATTTTACTCTTTGGAATGGTAGTAGCCCGGTATACGGCAATTATTTTAATGTAAGTCAAGAAGAGCCTGGAGTTACACTCACGGGAGTACACCTATGGATATTTAAATAATTTAATATAAATCTATGATTATGAGAACCACATTTGGAATTTTATTCATCATTATTCTTTGCTCTTTTGAGTACGTTCAAAAGGGCTTCCTAATCAATGTTAATATAGGCAAGTACTCTTATTCTATATATAAAGAAAGCAAATATGTGCATGATGAGGGCTGGAATGCTGAATATTTTGTCGTATACCAAGCAGGAGCTAAACGACATATATGCAGTTCGCTCTTAAAAGCAACAAGAAATGATTCAATATTTGTCAGCGGAGATTATATTGTTTACAAGAACAGAATTGAATTTATAGAACATTATTACTATAATAAAGGAACTAATTCAACAGACTCCGTTAAAAATATATTCTATCCTAATAAAGCTGGAAATTTGATCCTTAAACAGTCAATAAGATTCACAGAAAAGCAGGAAATCATAAATAATTATTAATAGTTGATAATTAAAAAGATGCCAATGCGGGGGGACCTGGCGATCACTACTTGGCAAACGTGGCAGCGCAAATGACTCAAGAATTCTTTACAGGCTCAGGTCCAAGAAACAGACTATTCTATAATGACCAGGTGGCAAGAGCATTATAACACTCACGTGGCGCTAACGCGGCTAGGGCGTTTTTTTACAATAAATATAAAAATATCTCTGATTTGACAGATGCCACTGCTACACATTTTGATGCAGGTTTTGGTATTCGTGGATACATAAATGCCGGATTAAATCCAATTGAACAATTTGTAGGAAATTTTAAGGTGAATATGTGGGTAGATGGAACGAACTTATTTTTTGCTGTACATAACATTACTTCATTTCAATCTTTAACATACGATCTGGGGCCGAACTGGGAAAGATCAGATCACCAAATAATGGGAAATACAGAGCAATGGTACATTTGGAGCGAACCTATTAATAGACCAGGAAATGAACAATTTTAAAATAAATGCACTGAAACTTTTTATAATAATTTTAATGTGTATTCTTAATTCATGTGATACATTTGATTCACATAAACATTTGATTGGCCGCTACTACTTCAACCACACTAAATTTGGTAAATGCATTTGTTATAAGGTTGATGATAATGATGATTATGTCGAATTAATTGATGGAGCATTTAGCTTAATCGGCTTCGATAGCAATTATATAATCGTTGAACGCAATAAAGACCAGTTTTTTATTGTACCCATATATAAAGAAATGAACTACTCCCCAGAAAAGGGAATAGTAGGTCCTTTAAATCCCAAGGAGTTTAATGAGAAAAAAAAGATGCTAAAGATAAATGCTGATTTTAGTATGAACACAAATTAAGCATCTCCTTCTGGGCTGAAGCACATCATTTGGTGGAAATAACGAAATGCCTTTTAAGTACCGAAGTTGACCACACCCCGCCCGGCTAAGCGTGCCACGCTAGCCGAGATAACGAAATGTATGTTTGAAAGACAGAGCCAGGCCCAGCGCCGGGCTTTTGTTATTTAAGTGCTTTTGCGCTCATGCTTACTGGGTAATGCAATGTGCATTTAAAAATGTAGTAGGAAGAGCATGGGCTGCTATTTAATAAAGTGCAAGCACCTTTCATTATGGATTTATAAGCCACCCGTGGGACACTTTTTAGGACGATACAGCATATTTTTTGGCCCATTTGGCCCAGCTTGGCCCGTGGGATGTTGTTAACTTATTGATTTATAGTGATAGCTTGTTTCGCCTGGCCCGGTGTGTTTCTGCTGTTTCATGTACTTGCGGGACAGAATGGCTCCCAACTGAGAAAACTAAAGCATATTTGAAACACAAGCCCCAGATTAGTTTAAGCCATGTTGGTGCCCGGTTTAATGCTCCCTGGTTTCATTCCGCAAAGTAAATGTTTGGGGTTTTTAGTGTGAATTATTTAACAATCATTTAATGCACAGCACCCTTTATAATTATAAGGCAGTGACATCTTTGTAGTGCATCATGACAGAGCAAGTAGCCGCTTTAAAAAACGACAGCAGGGAATGTTTTAACGAAGTATATGAGTCTCATCATACAAAGTTATACCAGTATATTTATAGCCGAACGCAGTCATCATATCTGGCACAAGAAGTTGTTCAGCTTACCTATATAAAATTATGGGAAACAAGAAGCAGACTAGCCGATGATCTACCAATAGATATTCAGCTCTTTAGAATTGCAAAAACTACTTTAATTGATGAGTTGCGAAAAGAATCGGTTAAACTCAAATACAATAACCTGGTAAGTAATTCTGCCGAACTGTTATACGAAGACAACCAGCTAACGGATAAAGATACCTTAACTCATGTTTACGCTGCTATGGAAAACCTCCCGGCTATGCGGAAAAAGGTTTTTAAATTAAGCCGGGTACATGGGTTTACCTATAAACAAATTGCGGGTATCTTATCTATTTCACCTAAAACTGTTGAACATCATATTTCTAAGGCTATTAAGCAGTTGCGCAATTCCATCAAAATGTTTTTCTTTTTATGGTGATGCATTTATGTTGTTTTTAAATTAATTGTAAATAAAAAATTAAATAAATAAAAAAAGCTGATGGGGGTAAAATGTTTTCTGAACGTATTAATTAAATATGAACATTACTGAAGAGTTAATAGATAAATTTTTTCGCCAGGAATGTACAGCGGAAGAACGCTCTGCTGTAAGCGATTATTTTGATGAGCATCCGGAAGAGCTGGATAAGTATTTTGGCGAGGAAGATTGGAAAACATTTAATACACCTGCAAAACTGCATCCTGTTATTTCGAAAATTATGCTCGACGCTATAGATGAGCATCTTGATAAAGACAAATCCAGGAAAACGGTTCGTTTTAAAGTTATCGGCATAGCCGCATCAATAATTGTATTACTGGGTATTACTTTGTTTTTTGGTATCAATAGAAACAAGCATACTGAAACACTATCATTAGTAACCAATACCAGTTCGTTACTGAAAAATCATAATGATACGGTTTATAATAAAACAGATAAAGCTATTCTTGTGACGTTAAAAGATGGTTCAACAGTTTTGTTATCAGGTAAAAGTGAAATAGTTTATCAGCTTCCCTTCACACAAAAAAACAGGGATATTTATTTAAAAGGAGAAGGCTTGTTTAAAGTGGCAAAGGATAAAAACCGGCCCTTTACTGTTTATGCAGAAGGTCTTTCAACAACAGCACTGGGAACCAGCTTTAAAATTACGGCATTCGCTTACGGCAATAAAGTTACTGTGCAGCTTTTTTCGGGCAAAGTTGTGGTTAAGCAGCAGCAAAACAGAGCCGCCAATGCAGATACATATCTTACTCCCGGGCATACGTTAATTCTGGATAAAACCAGCTACGTGGTGAGTGTAATTAGTTTTGATGAAAACGAATCCATTTCAAAACCATTGCAAAGCATAACAAGTGGCGCTACTTATGTACATGGAAGCATCATAAAATTTCAGAACCAATCATTGGCTGAAGTTTTTAAAATATTGCAAAAAACTTATCACATCCAGATTCAAGCCGACAAGGTCAAATTATCAAACAGGACTTTTACCGGGGATGTAGATATCCGGACAGATAAACCGGATAATGTATTGCTTACTATTGCAACACTTAATAAACTCACTCTAAGCAAACACGGTGCAACGTATACTTTAAATCAATAAAATTAAACACGGTAGTTTACTTGTGAAATGACATGAATTTTTTGTGGAGGCATACAATAAAGGACATTAATTGAGTGGGTATGTTTACTAAAAAGTGGCTTTTTATAGTATTGATGCCATGCTGGTATGCTTTACATGCTCAATCCACTGCTCCATTAATTACCGGCATTGTAAAAGATGAGCAGGGAATTATTTTACCAGATGTAAGCGTAAAACTGCAGAACAATGGCGTGTTTTTTTATGCCAGAACCAATAGTAAGGGCATTTTCGAGTTTAGTAAAATACCTTATGGCGGCCCATACTCCATCGTTTTTAGTTGCATAGGTTACCAGGACCAGGTTTTGGGTAATTATACCATTATTCCTGGTGGTTTGGTAGCTATTGATGTTAAAATGAAATTAGCAGTAATTGAGCTGACTCAAACGGTGGTGGTGGGTTATGGTATTGCCCCTAAAAGAGACTTAAGTAGTGCTGTCACTTCGCTTTTACCTTCCGATTTAAATGTAGGGGTGATAACATCTCCTTTGCAACAACTACAAGGCAGGGTTGCCGGTTTAAATATAAGTGAAGATGGTAACCCTAACGGCATTCCCACTATTATTCTTCGCGGACCATCTACTTTAAATTTAGGGCAGCAGCCTTTTTATGTAGTTGATGGGGTTCCTGATGCCTCGCTTGATTTGGTTAGCCCATCTGACATTGCCTCTGTAGAGGTTTTAAAAGATGCGTCTGCGGCAGCAATTTACGGTAACAGGGCAGCAAACGGTGTTATACTAATTACTACACGAAAGGGCAAACCTGGCGAAGTAAAAATAACTTATAACGCCTATGCTGCCATCCAAAAAATTTCAAGCTTTATTAATGTAGCAACCGCTGCGCAATTACGGGCTTATTTAAAAGCAAATAACAAAGCATTGGCTCCCACAGATGACAACGGCGGGAATACTGACTGGCAAAAAGAAGTTAGCCGAACGGGAAGCGCACAAAGCCATAACCTTGGTTTTAGTGGTGGTGGGGATAAATTTATTTATAGTGGCAGTCTTAATTATTTAAAAGATAATGCCATTATCAAAAAGTCATCGCTCGAAATATTTACCGGCCGTTTTAATATCGAACAAAAAACATTAAATAACCACGTTAAACTTCGGTTTTCTTTATACAATACCATAAGCAGCCAAAGCGATGTAGATACACTGGTATTTTATAATGTACTACGTTTTTTACCTACACTAAACATATATAATACCGACGGTACCTTTAAAGAAGACCTTACCCGAACACAAACCTATAACCCTTTAGCCTTAATTGAAAACAATGAGTTTGACACCAAAATGAGTACAACTTTGGCTAATGCAGGGGTAGAGGTAACGCTTCCGCATAACATTACCTATAATTTAAATGTAGGCTATCAAACTCATACAGTTGATAGTAATATTTACTTTAACCATTACTCTTTACTGGCTTATAATACTAATGGGGAGGCCATAAGATCAAGTTATCAGGATACTAAAAAAGTACTTGAAAATTATTTCTCCTATGATTATTCATTTGTTCATAATCAGCATTTAAAGTTTTTACTGGGCTACTCATGGCAGCAAGAAACTAATGGGGATGGTTTTCAAACATCAAATGTGAATTTTGCTTCTGATGCAACCTCCTATAATAATTTAGGATTAGGGCAGGCTCCTCCCGGCTATGTGCCTTTATATGGTAATACCTTTATTACAACCTTAAGGTTAATCTCCTTTTATTCCCGCTTTAATTATAATTATAACGATGAGTACCTATTCCAGGGAACCTTGCGCCGCGATGGTTCGTCTGCATTTGGTGTCAACCATCGCTGGGGGTATTTTCCATCAGCTTCTGCAGCATGGAGAATAATTAAAGCGGAATTTATGAAAGATCAACACGTGTTTAACGATCTGAAATTGAGGATAGGTTATGGTATTGCCGGCAATACTATAGGTTTTGACCCGCTTACTCCTTTATTGCTCAATAGTTCTACCGGGTCATTTTATTACAATGGATCATTTGTTAAATCTATTGGACCTGTACAAAATCCAAATCCAAACCTGGAATGGGAAAAAACCACCCAGTTGGATGCCGGTGTTGATTTTGCCTTTTTAAGGGATAGGCTAACAGGCACAATCGATATTTATAATAAAACAACAACAGGTATTATTTATAACTATCAGCAACCGGCCTCTCTTTCTTACACACCCGGAAGTTTAATTTATGCAAATGCAGGCGAAATGAATAATAAAGGGATTGAACTTAGCATTACCGCGATACCAGTAATTGCGGGTAATTTAAAATGGAGCAGTAATTTTAATATCGCCCATAATAAAAACGAGGTGGTTTCCTTATCAAATAATATTTATAAGTTAAATTATATATATACCGGCTACCCGGACGGAACAGGGCAAAGTAATATCAACACTCAAATAATAAAGGGCGGTTATCCGGTTGGTGAGTTTTATACGCTGCATTATTTAGGTAAAAATGCTAATGGTGTATCTGAATTTGAAGATAGAAGCGGCAAGCCAACCATCACCCCAACATCAGCCGACCAAAGGTATCTGGGTAATGCACAGCCACAGTTTGTTTTTGGATGGAATAATACGTTAAACTATAAAAACTTTGACCTCAATATTTTTATGAGAGGGGTTACCGGGAATAAAATTTTAAATGCAACGCTGGCAACACTTAACTCGCCTGTAGATGCCAGTAATCATAATATCCCGAAGCTTACTCTTTCTGAGTCTTATAACGATTATAATGCAAGCTTATATTCTGACCGGTATCTGGAAAACGGATCATATTTGAGACTGGATAATGCATCATTAGGATATAGGTTTAAAGATTTAGGAAAAAGTATTCGCGCTCTAAGGGTATATGCATCCGGTACCAATTTATTTACGCTTACTGGCTATAACGGTATTGATCCGGAAATAAACATTGGCACAGTTACCCCGGGCATCGATAATCACAACTATTATCCAAAAACAAGATCATTTATCGTAGGGATAAACATGGAACTTTAAATATTTATTTAATGAAGCGATTAATTAAATTCAGGTATTATGCGGCTATAATTTTTATAGTCGCGGCAATAACGGCCTGCACAAAACTTGATGTAAGCGTACAATCGCAGCTCACCAGCAGTAATTTCCCTAAAACGCCTGCTGAATATATAGCAGCATCGGGTCCGGTTTATACACAATTACGTACTCAATATGCACAATCATACTGGTTTATGCAGGAGCTGAGTACAGACGAAGCAATTATTGTGGCGCGTGCCGGAAATTGGTATGATGGTGGTAAATGGCGCGATTTGCATTATCATAGCTGGACAATAGACCATGAGCATGTAAATACCACCTGGCAATGGGGCTTTAGCGAAATAAGTACGTGTAACCGCCTGCTTGCCTTATTTAATACATTGCCAGATGATGTCACCAGGCGTACCACTATAGCCGAAATACGTACCACTCGTGCATTTGTCAATTTTTTAATGATGGATTTATATGGAAACATTCCTATAATTAAAAGCTTTGGAGACACAACTGGACTGGTAACAACCAACAGAAATCAGGTTTTTCAATATATTGAAAGTGAAGTGAAGGCAGCTATGCCCGATTTAAATACCTCAGTAGGGGCTATTACCTATGGTCGCCCTACCCGTTGGATGGCTTTTGCCTTATTGGCAAAAATGTATGTTAATGCTGAATATTACACAGGTAGGCCGCGATACACAGATGCGGTTACTGTGTGTGACAGCATTATTCAAAGCAAAAACTTTTTACTTGATGCCGATTATCTGGAAATGTTTAACATTGATAACGGCCCGCAAATAAGAGATTTTATTTTTGCAATTCCTTATGACAATATGCTGGCCCAGGGTCAATATTTTGCACGCTACAGTTTGCATCCGGCTTTAAAAAACAAATACAGTTTGCCTTTTATCCCAAGCGATCCAATGGCTACCCTGCCAGATTTTTATAATTTGTATAACGACCCTAATGACGCGCGGAACAAGCAATGGCTTACTGGTAAACAATATGATAATTTAGGAAATCCTATTATCATCCAAACTACAAAAGTTGGTCTTGACCAAACTTATAAAGGCGCAGATGCCGCAACTGTTGTAAATTATCAGATGGAGTTTACACCAGCTTTGACGCTTGATCCGACTGTTGACCCCTTGAATCTTGATGTTGGAAACGATGAATTGGGAAAGGCAAAGGGTTATCGTAATAATAAGTTTTATCCGGATAAGACCTCGTTGGATCGTAACCAGAGTAATGATATGCCTGTGTTCAGGCTGGCTGATGTAATCCTTACCAAAGCCGAAGCGATATTAAGAGGTGCAAACGCCACTTACGGAGAAACGCCTCTAACGTTGATTAATGAAGTAAGAGCACGTGCGGGCGCAAGTCCATTGTCATCAATAAATCTGCAAACGGTGCTTGATGAGCGGGGGAGGGAACTTGCTTTTGAAGGATGGCGCAGAAATGATTTGATCCGCTTTGGCCAATGGGAATATAAATGGGGATACAAAACGGATGCTAACCCTTTACACCGCATTTATCCCATCCCGGCATCTCAGGTACAGTTAAATCCGGGTTTAACCCAAAATTCCGGGTATTAACCTTCATTGAATTAACGGTTTTACAGGAAATAGTTTCAGTATTGGATATTAAATAATTGTTAAGTATTGGGGGCTGTTGTTTTGAAAGACGTATTGGTATTAATGATCAAAATACCGGTAAAAGTTCTATTCAATTAAACAACAGATTATCAAACTCACAACATTTAACAATCCATGAAAAAAATTTACACCTTATTTTTAAGGTTATTTAGTAGTACTGCATTAAAGGCAATTTTTGCAATTGCACTCATAATGCAGGTTACAGCTACAGCCTATGGCCAAAAGGACACGTATGCCATAAAAGGCCGGGTTATTGACGAAACCAATAACCCGATACCTGGTGCTATAGTAACTTTAAAAGGCACTTCAAAAGCTACCAGTACAGATGCTAATGGTAACTATTCAATTAATGTAAAGGGAAAAGGCGATGTACTTGTTTACACCTTTTTGGGCTCTTTGCCAAAGGAAATTACTGTAGGTGCAGACAATGTAATAAACGTTACACTGCTTACCGATACTAAACAGTTAAAAGATGTAGTAGTAATTGGTTATGGTACATCAAGCAAGCAGGATGTTACAGGATCAATCACATCGCTTAAAGCCGAAGACTTTAACGTAGGAGTTAATACCACACCAGCAGACCTGCTACAAGGTAAAGTGCCCGGGTTAAACATCACGAAAAGCGGCGACCCTAATGCAGCGCCATCAGTAATATTAAGAGGTCCTTCAACCATACGTACAACAGGCGGCGCGCAGGAACCATTTTATGTAATTGATGGTGTTCCGGGTGCATCTATTGACATTCTGGCACCTTCGGATATAGAAACTATTGATGTATTGAAAGACGCAGCATCAACCGCTATTTACGGTTCAAGGGCGGCTAACGGGGTTATTGTAATTACCACTAAAAAGGCTAAAGCAGGGCAAAACCGTTTGTCATATAGTACCTATTTTTCTATGCAGCAAGTATCGAAAAAGATAGATATGCTTACAGGTGACCAGTTAAGGCAATATTTAAAAGATAACGGACAAGCGCCACTTTCTAATCCGCTTAATGACGACGGTTCAAATACCAATTGGCAAAATCTGGTTGAAAGAACCGGTTACTCACAAAATCAAAATCTTTCTTACGGAGGAGCTTCGAACAATGCCGATTACGGAGCAAGTGTCAATTATCTAAAAAACGACGGTGTAATAAAACGTACATCATTAGAACGTACCATTTACCGTGGCTACATTAATGATCGTTTTTTTGACAACCATCTTAAACTAAGCCTTAATTTAACAAACAGCAATTCAAACAGCGATGATGTTCCTCAGCAATATCTTTTGCCTGCTATGTTGTTTTACCTGCCAACTGTTAGCCCTTTTAATCCCGATGGAAGCTATAAGGAAAACTATCAGCGTACAGGCAGTGGTACATTAAATCCTTTATCATTATTAAATAATAATACACTACAAACTAACGATAACAAAACGCTTGTTAACGGTGTGATACAGGTAGATATATTAAAGGGCCTTAAATTTACTGCAAGTGGTTCTTCCCAGCGCGATCAAATTAACTCTTCGAGTTATTTGAATAGTCAATCTGGCCTGGCGGTGGGCTTAAACGGTGTAGCACACCGGGCATCATATTTAAATACGGACGAGATCATTGAATCGTATTTTAACTATGACAGGGTTTTCGGACAGCATAGCCTTAAATTTTTGGCAGGCTATTCGTATCAGCAAACCACTACCAATAACGGATTTGGCGTACAAACGCAAAACTTTTCGAATGACAATCTGGGGGCTAATAATATTTTCCTTTCTAACCCTGCATCGGTTTCACAAATTGCGTTTGATAATAACCCAATATCCACCCTTAGGTTAATTTCTTACTATGGCCGTGTACAATATGAGTTTTCTGACAAATATTTATTACAGGGATCATTAAGAGACGATGGTTCATCGGCCTTTGGTGCAAATAACCGCTATGGCTTATTCCCGGCAGTATCAGCAGGCTGGAGAATAATCAACGAAAAGTTTATGGAAAAATATCCTGTTTTCAGCGATTTGAAATTAAGAGCTGGTTACGGTGTATCAGGTAACAGTGTAGGGTTTAATGCATTTTCTTCATTGCTTATTTATGGTACACAAGCAAGTGGCAGTAAATTTTTATACAATGGCAACGTAGTAAACTCAATAGGTGCAGTAGCAAATGATAATCCTAATCTTAAATGGGAAAGTACTGCTACTACAAATATCGGGGTAGATTTTGGCTTGCTGAAAAATGTAATTACAGGCTCGGTTGATTATTACATTAAAAATACTTCTGATTTGATTTATGACCAGTATCCGGTGTCATTAACACAATATGCTTATCCTACTATTACTGCCAACGCAGGTAAAATCAGAAACTCAGGTATTGAAGTTGTATTAAATGCTACTCCTGTAAAATCAGGAAGCTTTACCTGGAAAACATCTTTCAACGTTTCGCATAATAAAAACGAAGTGGTAAGTCTTTCTAATAGTCAATTTAATTTACCATCATTTTATACAGCACAGCTTGGCGGTAAAGGCCAATCCGGAGATTACAGCCAGATAGTGCAACCCGGGGATCCAATAGGGACATTTTATCTGTGGCATTATACCGGCAAAAACGCGCAGGGTATAAGTACGTTTGAAAATGCAGCCGGAAAAATAATTGATACGCAGCCGCTTACTACTGATCAGCGTATTGCGGGTAATGCACAGCCTAGTATTATTTATGGGTGGACGAACACCTTTTTCTATAAAAACTTCGATTTTAACTTCTTAATACGTGGCGTAACAGGTAACAAAATATTAAATGCCACCCTTGCCGATTTAAATGACCCTGCCGATGCAAAATTGCAGAATATCCCACAATTTACTAAAGGCGAATCATTTAATGATATCAATGCTTACCTTATCTCAGACAGGTATCTGGAAAATGGTGCTTACCTGCGTTTAGATAATGCAACGCTTGGCTATACCATCAAAACTCAAATAAAGGCCATCAAAAGTATAAGACTTTATTTATCAGGAAATAACTTATTCCTGATCACCGCATATAAAGGTCTCGATCCGGAAGTGAGTATGGGTGGATTAACTCCTGGTATTGATAATAATAACTTTTATCCTAAAACACGCACCTACCTTTTTGGATTAAACGCATCATTTTAATAAGCCATAATTATACAATCACGATGAAAAAAATATATTTGTTTTTAACAGGCCTTGCTGCATTTGTTTTAGTAAGTTCTTGTAATAAGTTAGATGTACCTGTTCAGTCGCAGTATGTAAAATCTAACTTTCCAACTACTACGGCTGATTATACAGCCTTATTGGGTACCATGTATTCCAACCTGTCTTCAAACTTCGGAGTAAGTTACTGGCGGATGCAGGAGCTGTCAACTGATGAGGCTATTATACCTGCCCGCGACGGTAACTTTGATGATGGTGGGCAATACAGGCAGTTGCATTATCATACCTGGACGTTTGACCATCCTAACGTAATTACTATATGGCAATGGGGCTTCAGTGGTATAAATACCTGTAACCGTTTGTTAGGAGTGGTTAACAATGCAAATTCTTCACCAAGTGTAAAGGCTGCCTATACCGCCGAAATAAGAGGAATGCGCGCTTTATACTATTATTTTATGATGGATTTGTATGGCAATGTTCCTATCATTACCTCATTTCCGGTAAATACGCCGCCGCCAACACAACCAAGGGCAAAAGTTTTTAGTTTTATTGAAAGCGAATTGCTGGCTATTTTACCACAGTTGCCAAACAAAACCAATAATTCTGCCACAAATACGCTTCAATATGGTCGGCCTACCCGCGCAATGGCATTTGCTTTACTGGCTAAAATGTATCTAAATGCAGGTGTTTATACCGGTACCAATCGTTTTCAGGATGTGGTTACCATGGCCGATAGTGTGCAGAATAATACCAATTATTCACTTGATGCGAGTTACCGCTCCATCTTTTTACCTAATAATGGTCCGCAAATAAATGAAACCATTTTTGCTATCCCTTATGATCAGCAAATACCCGGAAATCAGTTTACACGTTTCGGCTTTTTAGCCTACCTGGCACCGGCTTATGGGTTAAATGCCAGCTTAAGTATAGCTATGAGCACAACGCCCGAGTTTTATAACAGATTTAATTTACCAAACGATTTCAGAACTAATACATGGTTAACAGGCCCGCAGTATTATCCTGATGGCAATGGTGGGTTCACCAATCAGCCTGCTTATTTTCAAGGCACCACCACTCAAATTGTTATCACACCGCAACTGGTATTGGTTCCTGGTAAGCCAATGGATGTTGGTAATACTATAGCTAGCCAGTGTGAAGGAATACGTTCTATTAAATATTATCCTGATCCGGCAATAATACAGGCCACAAGGTTAAATGGCAACGATGTACCTGTTCTTCGCCTTGCAGATGTGTATTTAATGAAAGCCGAAGCCATACTACGCGGAGCTACTATGACAACTGTTGCAGGTGATTTACAAACCCCACTGGAGCTTGTAAATAAAATAAGGGCAAGATCCGGAGCACAACTGGCAACTTCAATTGATCTTCCTGGTTTGCTTGACGAAAGAGCACGTGAACTATCGTGGGAAGGCTGGCGCAGAAATGATCTTATCCGTTATGGTTTATTTGAAACAAGCTATCCTTTACCAAATGATGTGTTAACCATGGATACAGACCCAACACGCCGTTTATTCCCGGTTCCGTCTACCGAATTAAAAACTAATCCTAACCTTGTTCAAAACCCTGGTTATTAATTGGGAGTGGTAGGTTAAAATAAAATTATTGTTCATTTCAGCAACGGGTTAATCTTTTTTAGCCCGTTGCTTTTACACTCAACTTTATGAAAATTATTTTAAGCGCGGTATTAATAATGGGATTGTCGATGTTATCCCAACCGAACAATGACGATTTGCCCATTAATAAAATACAGGTAATCGGATCGCATAATAGTTATAAACAGGCAATTGATCCAAAGCTATTCAGAATGATGCAGCTCAGAGATTCTGTAGGCATGAGTAAAATCGATTATGACCACATCGGTTTTGCCGATCAATTAAATCTCGGTTTATTGAACCTGGAGATAGATGTTTATTCGGATGAAAAAGGAGGTAAATATGCACATCCGAAAGGTTTACAATGGGTTAAAGACCAGCCCCCGTTTGATCCTAATGGTGAAATGCTTGAACCTGGCTTTAAAGTGTTTCACATTACTGATTTAGATTTTAGGAGCAATTGTTTAACCTTAAAAGACGGTCTGCGCCAGTTAAAAGCATGGTCGGACGCACATCCTGATCATAATCCTATTTTTATTACTATCGAACCTAAAGACGAAAAACCTAAAAACCCGGTATTTACTACTCCGGAAATATTTACTGAAAAAACGTTCGAAGATTTAGATAATGAATTTTTAAAGTATCTGGGAAAAGAAAATATTATTACCCCCGACCAGGTAAGAGGCAAATATGCCACACTGGAAGATGCCGTATTACATGATAACTGGCCAACTTTAAAACAAGCCAAAGGCAAATTCTTATTTATCCTTGATGCGAAAGAGCGTAAAAAGGACTTATACATAGCGGGCCATCCATCATTAAAAGGCAGAGTTTTATTTGCCAATGCGGATGCAGGTACACCTGAAGCAGCGATGATGATTCTCAATAATCCTAAAGATAATGCAATAAAAGATTTGGTGAAAAAAGGATACATTATACGTACCCGTGCCGATGGTGATACCAAAGAGGCCCGTGAAAATGATAAAAGTGGCTTTGAAGCAGCTAAGGCGTCCGGAGCCCAGATAATTACCACAGATTACTACCAAAAAAGCACCCATTTTAAATCTGATTATGTGGTCAGCTTTGATGGTGAAAGCAAATATTTCCGTTTAAATCCGGTTTTTAAAAATTAAAGCAGGTTAGCAATAAGAAAACTATTAATAAAATCACAAAATGATATTAAACCTTAATCAAAATAAAATGGTGCTTGCTTTGGTGCGTGCCTTCAATGTTACGCTGCTTACAATCCTATTAGCGTGTATAAGTAATGCCGCGTTGGCTCAGTCAGCGCATGTTAATCCATGGGCGCCAACAGAACTTGGCCCTTTGCCACCTGTAGCAAGCCTTACAGAAGGAGTTTGGCTGAAAGGCGATCTGCATTTACACTCAGACAATAGCAAGGATGCATCTAACAACTCAGTAGCAAAAATTATAGCCTTCGCCAAGTCGGTAGGCATGGGATACATTTGTATTACCGATCATGATAACCACGTTAATGGTGATGTAGCGCATCATACCTGGACTGATCCGGGGTTTAAATCAGATTCGGTATTATTGCTTTATGGTGGAGAGTGGACAACAACCCGTGGCCATGGAAATGCTTTTTCGGCACGGCCCTATGATCATCAGCGTTTATATGATGTTCGTGATCAGCGCGACATCGTTATTCAAGCCGTAAAAAAAGAATTGGGAATTCATCTATCAGCCAATCACCCAAGTGGTAAAGATCATTTCGGATTTTCTTATGATATGGTTGAATCAATTGAAGTATGGAACTCGGCAATATGGTCAAAAAATGCTAACGCAATTATGATTTGGGACGACATGCTCTCATCGGGCCGCAAGTTAACCGGTAGGGGTGGAAGCGACTCGCACCATGGTACGCCTGATTCTCCAGATAAAGCAACCAAAAATACTTATCAGGCTAAGGCAAATTATGTTGGTACGCCAACCACTTGGGTTTTTGCAAAAACACGCACAACACAAGCTGTAGTTGATGCACTTACCAATGGCCGCGTTTCTGTTAGCGCGAATCCTTATGACCCCCGTGTTGAATTTTATGCCGACCTCGATCAGGACGGTAAAATGGATATGATGATGGGCGATAACGTTAAGTCAACAGGAAAGCCGGTTAAATTTCGTGTTCAACTCAGCGGAAAAGTTGCTCCTGATGCCACCTATACTATAAAAGTGGTAAAGAATGGCGATGATTTTAGCACCTTGCAAATGAGTGGCAAAACACCGGTAGTCGAATTTACAGATACACCTGCCATCTCGGGCCGAACTTATTACAGGGTAACCGTTGAAGGGCCGCAAAATGCATATCCGGAAGTACCGAACTCGATGGCTTTAAGCGGTAATATGGTAGGGCTTTCGAACCCGATTTACTTTAATTTTGATCCTAATTTTTGATTATGAATAAAGTAAATTCTGAGTTCGTAATATAAAAGGGGGAGTGTCATATTGATGATACTCCCTGTTTAACACTAAGGTACTGTAGTAAAACTAACAGAGGCTTTTAACTTGTCCCAGCTAACACTTATCACACCGCCGTTATTATCTGCTGCATCTATGGTAAATGTCAACAGCTCTACAGGCTCATTTAAGGCTTGTATGAGCATCGGAACCTTTAAGAAATCGTAATCTGCATTGTGCTCGGTTCCCCATATGTTAGCTTGCTTATTAAATATTAGGGTCCAGCCATTTTGGGTTGGTATGGTAAAAATGGAGTATGCACCGGCCGGAAGCTCTTTTCCGTTAAAATAAAGCGGCTTGCTTAACGAAATTTTTGTAGCTGCATCAGCCCCGGTGCGCCAAATGCGATTCCATGGAACAACTTCACCAAATATGACCCTGTCTCTAACCGATGGACGGGAATAAATGATTTTAACCGCGGCTGCATTAATGGTTGTTTTTACAGAATCAAGCTTGTTAATGATAGCCAACCGCGGGTGCAATTGCTGCTGCTTAACGTTTGAGGCAATTACAGAATCGATATTTAAATACTTGCCTGCTGTACCTTTTATATTAAATGATGTGCCGATACCATCAACCGATTGCATCCTGCCATTTTTATCAAGAAATATAGTAAACATACCCATTACGGAACTTCCTAAGAGCAGTTTCCTGTCGCCTGTTTTTTTGATGATAAACTTTCTGGCACTATTAAACACAATGTGGCTGCTAATTACACTATCGCCCACTCGTTTTGGAGCGAAATTGGCCAACAGGGCAGGCATAAAAACCAGGGCATCGCCCCCGAGATTATTTGCTACCATAATTTTTACAGGGTATTTATGCGTACTGATGCGGTTTTTGCTTCTTGTTTCAATAATGGTAGTATCCTTATCGTAATTTAATTTATAAGCGTAAAGCAATGAATCTTTACCCCTTGCCGGATTATAATTATTCCCCTCCACGTACATTAGTTGGCCATCAGGGAAAAAGGCACCTTTTAATTTACTTACATTAACATAGGGGCTCATGGAAACCACTGTGAGCATAAATTTATTTCCGTTTAATTCAAAGTTGCCCACTGAAGAGGTATCCGGCCCGAGGGTATAAATTAAACTCCCTTTAAACTGAGACGCTTTCTGGGCAACCGCCGAAACGCACAAATGAAGCAATAGCCCTATGAAAAATATTTTTATACGCATAAATTGTTTAGGCGAATTTAGTGTTAAAAATGTTAGCTTATTTATTTTGAAAAAATAGATATAGTTCATCTTTTAAATGAATTTTCTTATAAGGTACTGGTGCTTCTAGTGCAAGTCAAGCATTTTCTCAAAGTCATCATGTATTGTAACGTAATAGAAGGTAATTTTTAGCTTGGGCAAAGGGTGATAAGCGCGCATTTGGCGGCACTTTGGGGAGAATCGATCTACCTTTATCAAATGAATTAACGTCTTATTAACTTCAGACTAACTTCAGTATTATAAAGTAACATTGCCGTTACATCAGTTTAATTATGGAATCCCTGAAAAATTATTTTTTGTCAAACCCTTCTACTTCGCAGGTGCTGCTTTATGCAGGAATAATTTTGAGCCTCTGGCTTATTGAAGCAATCGTCCTGGGCACATCATGGAAAGATAAATGGAAACATACGTTGACAAATACGTTATTTATAGGTACTGCACTTCCGGTTCAGCTTTTCATGACTATTTTTGTCCTGATCATCGCATCATGGGGTGCAGCGCATAGCTGGGGCCTGCTATTTGTACTACCGTATGCCAAAAGTTATTTTACAAAGTATTTTATTGGCTTCATCTTATTGGATTTTTGTGAATACCTATACCACGTAATTATGCACAAGGTTAAGCCTTTTTGGAATTTGCACCTGGTACATCACAGTGATCTGCAATTGGATGTTTCTACAACAGTGCGGGAGCATCCGGCGGAAACTTTTTTGAGAATGTGCTTTTTAATGCTGTGGGTGTTTTTACTGGGGGCATCATTTGGCGTTTTACTGTTACGGCAAACCTTGCAAACAGTCGCTAATATTACCTCCCATACTAAATTCAGGCTTCCTGCCAAAGCCAATCAGATTATCAGTTTGATATTTATTACCCCTAATCTTCACCATGTTCATCATCATTACCAGTTACCCTATACCGACCGCAACTACGGCGATGTACTGAGTATCTGGGACAGGCTATTTAATACTTTTCACCAGGATTTACCGGTTAGTGAAATTACCTACGGGATAGATACACACATGGACCCAAAGGCAAATGCCAGCTTCCTCAGCATATTGAAGATTCCTTTTCTGACAAGAAATAAGTGATCTTTTTTTGTACCAATGGTTTCTGCATTATTAAAAATCATATTTCTGCATTTAAGGATATATGGTTTAAAATTAAACTGCAAAATGTATGAGTTTTGTAGCGGCCAACCGGTAACACTAATTCATTTTAAATGAATATTCTGTCTACAGAATCTCTTCAATTTGGCAGGTTACATTTGATTTAAAACAAGCCAGTGAAACTATTAATTATAGAAGACGAACAAAGTCTGCGGGAAAATATCACTACTTATTTTAATGAGGATGGTAACGTATACGAAAATTGCGGTGATCTTTGTTCTGCAATGGATAAGCTTGCCCTGTACGATTACGATTGTATTCTGTTAGATATTGGTTTGCCGGATGGTGAAGATTTTACCATTCTTAATTATCTGAAAGCCAAAATGAAGTCTGAATCCGTGATCATTATCTCTGCCCGTAATTCTTTGGATGATAAGTTAAAAGGGCTGAATATTGGGGCAGATGATTATTTAACGAAACCATTTCACCTGGCTGAACTAAAAGCGAGGGTTGTGGCGGTTTTTAGAAGAAAAACGGGGAGCAATAAAGGGATACTGGTTTTTAATGAAATCGCTATCGACCTGCAGGGCCGAACTGCAGCTGTCAATGATATACCCATCATCTTAACCAGAAAAGAATATGAAATGTTGCTTTACTTTATTGCCAACAAGGGGAAGGTAATTTCAAAAGCAGCCCTTGCTGAACACCTTTGGGGCGATGAAATGGATATGCACAGCCATTTTGATTTTATTTATACCCATATTAAAAATCTTCGTAAAAAAATAATGGAAGCTGACGGTAAAGATTACCTGCAATCTGTTTACGGTATCGGCTATAAATTTTTAGCTGCGTGAAATTAGCGGCACACTATAACCGGACAAATATTCTCATTACGGTAACGCTGTTAATTATCGGCGCCGTGATTTATTTTTTAGCAATAAATTATATTGCCAGAAGTCAGCTGGACAACGATCTCTCAGAAGAAGTTGCGGAAGTTATAGATTATGTTTCGGCTAATCACAAACTACCTAAACAAGTGGATTTTGATGAAGATCAGACGGTTTTTATTGAAACAAATCAAAAACAGATACAACCCAGGTTTTTCGATACAGTATATGTAAACCCTAAAGAAAAGGAGAAAAAACCAGGAAGAGCGATTGAAAGTATAATTCAATTGAACGGATCATATTATAAGGTAATTATCACTGTTTCGAGAGAAAGCACTGAATATCTTTTACAGTTTGTCGGCATTATCACACTTGGTTTAATGGTTGGCTTATTGCTCACCCTGTTTCTGGCAAACCGGTATTTTTTAAGCGGGCTTTGGAAACCATTCTATGCTTTATTACATCAAATAAAAGAGTTTAACATCTCAGAAAAAAATAACTTCAAATTAACTGGCGAGCGTGTTGATGAATTTGTAGAATTAAGTGCTGCCATCGATGATATGTCAAAGCGGGTTAGCAATGACTATCAGAATTTGAAGCATCTGACGGACAATGCATCGCATGAAATGCTGACGCCACTGGCTGTTATTACTGCTAAATTGGATATATTGATTCAACATGAAAGGCTACCAGCTGAAATATATGAGCAGATAGAAGATATTTACTCGGCTACCAGCAAACTCTCAAGAATGAACCAGACACTGCTGCTGCTCACAAAGATTGAGAACAACCTGATTATTGGAAATGAGCCAATTGATTTAGATATATTACTAACCGACAAGATCAAACAGTTTCAAGAATTGATCTTAGCCAAACAAATATCAGTAACGGAAAATTTAAGAAAAAAAGAAGTTCTTGTAAGTAAATACCTGGTCGATATTTTGTTGAATAACCTCATCAGTAATGCTATCTGGCATAATAACGATTATGGCGATTTGATCATCACCCTGGATGATGAGGAACTGCTTTTCCAAAATACAGGAAGTCCTGTTGCACTAAATAGGGAACATGTTTTTGAACGGTTCAAAAAAGGTAATAAATCTGAGGGAACCGGTTTAGGTTTGACACTGGTAGAAAATATCTGTAAATTTTGTGGATGGGAGATAAGCTATAATTTCAAAGAAAACTTGCACAGCTTTAAGATAGTTTTTTAGACGTTTAAGGGTGGCAATTTTTCCTTTTTGTTTTGCCCTTTAACAATCGGTTATGCATCATAGTGTGAATTTAACACTTTTTAACAAGCAAACTTCAGACTTGCTCCAACATAGGGCTTTATTTTCGGTTAATTTTAAAAGCTAATTGATGGAGCAGCTTAGAACTGCCAATTAGTGTCAAATAAATGTTAAAAAATATTATATAAGGTGATTTTCATGCAAACTTCAGATTGCAACAGTAATATAGCTGTTAAAAACAGGATTATCGTAAAATGAAAGGCATTGAAAATAAAGAAGATATAATCGCGTTTCAATCCGGCGAATGGAATTAAAATACGAGCTTTTGTTTTCATAGAATAATTGCAAGCGATACTTAATACCCGGTTCAAGAATTTACTAATAAAAATAACAACATGAAATTATTACTGATCTCCCTCATTTTAGGCTTGTCTATCAATGTTACCTGGCTAGGTGACTTTAACGAAGCAACTACGGAAGCGACCAAATCTCATAAATACATACTGATCAACTTTTCCGGGTCAGACTGGTGCGGTCCGTGTATTCGCGAAAGAAAAGAGATTTTAGAAAATGAAGTTTTTGAAAAATACGCCTCAGAGCATTTGATATTAGTAAGGGCCGATTTTCCAAGACAGAAAAAGAACCAACTGAGCAAAGAACAGACTAAAAGGAACGAAGAGCTGGCAGATAAATATAATCCGGATGGCAAATTTCCTTATACCATTTTGGTAGATGAACACGGCAAAGTTGTAAAGGACTGGGATGGTTTCCCTAATGAATCGCCAGAAAATTTTGTAAGCCAAATTGCTTCATTTTCAGGCACTGCTAACTAAAGGCGCCATGCTTGTAAGCCTTAATATTTTTATTTTACTTAATAACCCTTGTATAAAATGATAAATCAGATCGTGAAAGTTGCAGCTTGTATACTAGTAGTGATATCTTTTGCCTCATGTGCGAACGTAAAGGAATACCAGAAAAACCGGATCAATGATTCGGAAATGGCTTTAAGCAACCGAAAGGTGGAGAAAAATGAATTGAATTTTCAATCGTACCGCGAAGCCGCTTCCGGTGCTAATGCCGGGAAAACCGGAGGTGGCTGCGGCTGCAATTGATTGCTATTTAATATACTGATTATTAATGAAAAAAATATATATATCCATTCTTGGATTCTCATTCTTATGCCGTATTAACGCCTATTCGCAAGCGAAACAGGATAGTGTGGCAAACAAACCTGCTTATACCATAAATGGTACACCAAAGGCAGATTCCTCCCATTATAATCCGAGAAAGTTTCATATTGATGAAATTGACTTTGTTTCCAGCTATTATTCACAGAATGGTAACCATTCTGCAGTTACCGGTGGCATAGGCACAGAGAAGGTGACCGATCTTGCCACTGGGCTTACCTTAAATTTCGTTAAAACCGACCGTAATTTAAACAAGAATACCCTGCAAGTAGGGCTTGGCTTTGATTACCACACGGCTGCATCACAGGCTTTTGTGTCTAAAACAGGTGCTTCAAGCCCGTCTGGAACCAGGATTTATCCATCTATAGATTATACCATAGAAAGTGCTAAAACCGGTAATACTTTTGGCGTTGGAGCTTATTACTCTAATGAATACAATTATAAGTCATTAGGTGCTGATCTGCATTTTTCCGTAAAAACCGATAATAAAAACGGTGAATTCAGCGCCAAGCTTCAAGGTTATTTTGACAATGTTACGTTGATCTATCCATCAGAGTTAATGCCGGCAACTACAGTCATAACCAATAATTATGGCGACAATGGACATGATGGCCACCGGGATAACTTCGGTACCAGCCCGCGTAAAACTTATAATGCATCTTTTGCCTACTCGCAGATTATTAATTCCAGGTTGCAAATTGCATTTTTGGCGGATGTTGTCGGTCAAAATGGACTCCTGAGCCTGCCATTTCACCGGGTTTACTTCAATGACGGAACGGAAGCAATTGAAAAGCTGCCTTCCTCGCGCTTTAAATTACCACTGGGATTCCGCGCCAATTATTTCCTGGGTGATAATATTATCTTACGTTCTTACTACCGCTATTATGCGGATAGCTGGGGAGTGCGGTCAAGTACAGCTAATTTGGAAGTCGCCTATAAGGTCTCGCCATTCTTTTCCATCTCGCCATTTTACAGATATTATACGCAAACTGCGGCCAGGTATTTTTCTCCTTACGAAGAAGCCAGCCCAACACAACAATATTTTACCAGCAACTATGAATATGCCCAATTCCACAGCCAGTTTTTTGGGGTAGGTTTCAGAATAGCACCGCCTACCGGAGTTTTTGGAATTCAGGGCTTGCATGAACTGGAAGTAAGGTACGGGCATTATGCACAAAATACCGATCTGGTATCAAATGTTGTTTCGGTGAGCCTCGGTTTTAAATAAGTTATATACACCTGATATTATAAGGATCAAACAAGCGTATTCTGTTTGATCCTTATTGAAAAATGTACAACCTATACACAGGAAAGACCAGCTGTGGTAGCATAGCTATGCCCATTTATTTGTTTATTGATAATTAGGCAATGTGGTAATAATGGGTATTAAACAATATCGAATATTGCCTTTTTTTGATCTTTCAGATGTTAATGGTTACTAAACTGGAAAGATTTTTATTTTAAATTAAGATATTGATTTTAAAGATGTTAATAAATGTTAAATCTCATAAAAGAGGCATCTACTTCAATCTATCTTCAGATTCTTACTGTAATATTGCTGATACAATACAGGCCAATATGATTACTATCCAATTCATATAAATTGTGTACCATGACTACTCTTCAAGTTTTTAAAAGAAGCTGCAAACTAATGGGGAACCGTTTTGAATTGAGCGTGGTTGCTACCGATGAGAAATGGGCCAACGAAAGGATTGATGCTGGAATACAGGAGATACAAAGGATTGAAAAACTCCTTACCACTTTTAGTGATGATAGCGAAACTAACCAGGTAAACAATAATGCCGGTATACAACCTGTTAAGGTTAGTCGTGAAACATTTGAACTTATAAAACGCTCCATTAAAATATCGAAGGTTACGCAAGGAGCCTTTGATATTACTTATGGCTCCATTGATAAAAAGTTATGGAACTTTGATCAGCATATGACTGCACTGCCAGATGAGGCTACCGCAAAAAAAATGGTTAGGCTGATCAATTACCAGAATATTACACTGAATGAAGAAGACTGCACTGTTTTTTTGCGGGAGCGGGGCATGCGTATCGGTTTTGGCGGAATTGGAAAAGGATATGCTGCCGAACGGGCCAAACATGTAATGGTGCAATTGGGTGTAGAAAGTGGTGTAGTAAACGCTTCGGGCGATTTAAACGCGTGGGGATTGCAGCCTGACGGAAAAAAATGGACCATTGGCATTGCCAATCCTGATTCTTCGCACCAGGTTTTTTCTTATCTCCATATTTCAGGTTTGGCCGTTGCCACATCTGGCAATTACGAAAAATATGTGATGATTGATGGTAAGAAATATTCCCATACCATTAACCCGCGTACAGGTTTACCGGTAACGGGAATAAAAAGTGTAACCATCATCTCCACCAACGCAGAAATTGCCGATGCTATGGCTACCCCGGTTACCATTATGGGTGTTTACGCCGGTTTGGATATGATTAACCAGATGAAAGATATTGAGGCGATCATTATCGACGATGATGATAATTTATATACTTCTAAAAATATAAATATTACTTAAAACCCCTGATTATGATAACCCAAACAATTAAAGTTACTACTGCCCTGCTGCTGGCAGTATCCGTAACATCATGTGTACGACTTAAGGAATACCAAAAAAATAGGATCAATGATTCTGAAATGGCGCTTAGTAACCGGAAAGTAGAAAAAAATGAATTGAATTTCCAATCGTACCGCGAAGCCGCATCTGGTGCCAATGCCGGTAAAACTGGCGGTGGCTGCGGTTGCAACTAATTGATCATCATTTTTTAAGCCGACACAATACATGAAAAAGATATTTTTATCCATTGTTGGATTTTCGATGATATGCCGTTTTAGTGCCTTTGCCCAAACTAAAGAAGATACAAGTCACAACAAAAGTCCGTTTACTTTATACCAGCCGGTCAAAATTAATTCAGACCCGGCGCCGGATGATTACAATCCGCGAGCCCTGAGGATAGATGAAATCAACCTGGTTTCCAGCTATTACTGGCAACGGGGAGATCATTCAGCTATTACTGGTGGTATCGGTACAGAAAAAGTTTCGGATATCTCCAATGGATTAGACCTTAAGCTTGCCTGGAACGGCGACAATCAGAACAAAAATACGATCTCATTGGGTTTAGGGCTCGACCATCATACCTCTGCATCATCGGCTTTTGTTACTACAACAGGCCTGGGGAAACAAGGTGGAACACGTATCTATCCATCTTTTGACTGGACGGTTGAAAATAGTAAAACCGGAAATACCTTCGGCATCGGAACGTATTATTCAGGTGAATATAATTACAAGTCTTTAGGCGCTGATGTTCATTTTTCAAAAAAGACAGCTGACAAGAATGGAGAATTCAGTTTTAAACTGCAAGCCTATCTGGATCATGTAACGTTGATTTATCCATCAGAACTCGTAAAAATCATTAATCCGGCAGCAACGAGCGCAACATACATTACTACAGCCAGCGGTAATGTTGTTTTGAGTAACGGAGCAAGTACAATTCCTACCAAACCTCGAGATACCTATACTGCCTCTTTTGGGTATTCCCAAATTATTAATTCAAGGCTTCAGATTATGTTCCTTGCAGATGTTGTAGCACAACATGGTTATCTGAGCCTGCCTTTTCACCGTGTTTATTTCTATAATGCGAAAGGAGACTCTGTTGAAAAACTGCCATCATCGCGCTTTAAGCTCCCATTAGGATTCAGGGCTAATTATTTCCTTGGAGATAATATCATTCTCAGGTCTTATTACCGCTATTACCTGGATAATTGGGGTACACGTGCCAATACAGCAAGTTTGGAAATTGCTTACAAAGTTTCACCATTTTTTTCCATATCGCCATTTTACCGGTATTATACCCAAACTGCCGCCCGGTATTTTGCACCTTATGGGGAGCATAGTGTTTCAGATGAATACTATACCAGCAACTATGAATATGCCAAATTTAACAGCCAGTTTTTTGGTGTAGGTTTTAGGGTAGCCCCGCCTAAAGGAGTTTTTGGCTGGCATAACCTGCATGAACTGGAGATCAGGTACGGACATTATGCCCAAAATACCGATCTGGTATCAGACGTTGTTTCTTTAAGTCTTGGCTTTAAATAGCTCTTCAATTTAATATAGAAGTATTATATGCGGTATGTGAAAGTAAATAAGAGTTTTATGCTATTGGGCATACTCTTATTTGCTTCAGCTGCTGTCAATGCACAAAGGCATGCCAATGCCGGTGATAGGATTTTAGGGCAATGGATCTCTGAAAAAAGAAACCTAATTGTAGAAATTGATAAATATGGCAATGAATACCGGGGTAAAGTAATCTGGTTTAATGACAAAGATAACCCTCAATACCCGATGAATGATAGGATAGATTTCAATAATCCGGATGTTTCGCTTAGAAAAAGGAAATTGATAGGATTGGTGGTATTGAAGTCATTAATTTATGAAGAAAACTCCCATAGCTGGGAAAATGGGCTTATCTATGACTCACGGAGCGGAAAGGAATGGAATTCCTGTGTTAATTTAACAGCTGATGGTAGCTTATTTGTAAAAGGGTATTGGCATTTCAAATTTATTGGAAAGACTACCACCTTTCGGCGAATAAATTTTGATCATCAATAAAATAGGTTAGGGACTGTTTTTATCAGCCAGACATTTAGAATAAAGGCTTTTTTTGCATAACAGTGCTTAGCAAGGTAGATTAAGTTCAAAATTTAATGCCTTTTATAGTCATTTCATCTGCTAGCTTTTTTGAGATTGGCCTACAGGCACAGTTTTTTTGATGTTCCAGGTGCCACTCAACTTTTTGCCCAAAAGTTGGATATTTAGGCATCGGATGATTACGATGCCATTACTTATTTATTTCCATATAGGTGCGGATTACTTCTGCACTATTTTTTTATCTAAAATGCCGGAACCGAATCCATAGGATATGGATAAACCAGTAAAGGCACGGTTGTGTTAGCTGCTATTTTTTTAGTAACGCTCGATTTAAAAAGGAAATCAAACAAACTGTTTTTCCGGTGAACCATCACCATCATGTCCGGTTTTTCATTTTCCAATACCCAAACCAATCCCTTTTTTACATTTTGATTAGGGAAATTACGATAACTAATACGTCTGTAGCTAACGTTAAGAACCATTTGCTGCATAAATGCGTTTTCCGCTTTATTGTGGTCAACATCTACAGATAATTCCATATTCACATTCCCAATAATGATGTGGGCTGAAAATTCATCGGCTAGGCCAGCAACTGCATTTATATATTTAATATCGTTCGGGTTTAGGTCTGTGGCAAAAACAATCTTTTCTATATTTTCTATTGGGGCATTTTCCGGAATCAATAATAGCGGAAGCCTTGTATCGTCAATTAATTCACGGCAATTATTTCCTAATGCAAAGGTTGAAATCGCATCAGACCCATGTGTACCCGCTACTAACAGAACAATATCTTCGTTTTGTTGCAATATTGGCAGTGAATTTTCAACGGGACCTTCCTCACATCTGCAAGTAATAGCTGGTACAAATGGTCCTGTTACGGCCCCTTCATTGAAGCTGTGCTTTAACTTGTTGCGCAGGCTGTGTAAGCCTTTTTCTGCATCCGATTTAATCTCTTTGTATTCATCAACGGGCCATGCCAGCTGTGTGGCAGACATAGCGATATCCGCAGGCACCAGAAATGCATTGAATAATAAAACATTTGCTTTGATTTTTTTTGCCAGCTGCAGGGCATACCTGGCTGCGTGCTCTGAACGTGGAGAGAAATTGATTAATACGGCTATGGTTTTCATGATGGGGCAACTTTAATATGATGTTATAAAGTTGAGCAAATACAGTAAGGCAAAAAATGAGTTAGATCACCTAAAAGTTTGTTTTTAATCAATAACTGATAGTTTCCCTCAATAATGAAGTCTATCGCTAAAATTTACCATGAGTAAAATTAAGAAATATAAATTTGTGAGTTTTTTTATACCTTTAGTGTATCCGATTATAAATGAAACCCCTGTTATATTTTCTTTTTTGTTGCTTTTTCTTTTCGTGCTATACTGTTGATGCCCAGTCATCTACTGATAGTCTTCGAAATAAATTAAATAAGGTTTTAGCAGATAAGGATGTTTACGTAGGGCAAAAGCAGGCCCGTATTGAAGATTTAAATAAAAAATTAAAAAAGGCCGGTGATGCCCGGGCAAAGTATGGTTTATACGAACTGCTTTTTAATGAATATAAAAATTTTAGTTATGATTCAGCCTATAGCTATGCTAAAAAGCTGGAGCTAACCGCCAATCAGCTTAAAGATCCGGTTCTTTTGGCATCGGCTAAAATGCAGGTGGGATTTACGCTGATCTCGTCAGGTTTGTTTAAAGAAACACTGGAAACTTTAAATAGCATTAACACAGGCTTGCTAACCGATACTGCCAAAGTTGATTATTACTTTTTAAAGGCACGAAGTTATTTTGACTGGTCGGATTTTGACAGAAATGGCGATTATTCGGCAATTTATAATCCGGAAGGTATTAAATGCGTGGATTCGGCACTGGCACTGAGTCGGCCTGGAACTTATGCTTACCTTGCATCTAAGGGTTTAAAAGATCTGCGTTTGGGTAATTACCCTGAAGGGGTGAAGGATTATAAAGCATTGCTTAGTATAAAGAACCTTACACCACATCAGTTTGCTATAAATGCTTGCTGCTTAAGCTTTATTTACGAGGAGCTGGGATACAAAGAGCAATCTATTGACCTGTTGATAGAGGCAGCAATATCCGATATTCAATCGGCCACTAAAGAAACTGTAGCTATATACAAAGTGGCCGATTACTTGTATAAAAAAGGCGATTTGAAAAATGCCTATACCTATATTAACCAGGCCATAGATGAAGCCAACTTTTATGGCGCGCGGCACAGGCAGGTAACCATAAGCAGCATTTTACCCATTATAGAGGCCCAGCGCATGAGCGCAGTGGAGCAGCAAAGGAGATCGTTGATTATTTATTCGTCAATAATTACTGTGCTGGTAATTTTTGTGATTTTATTTGCAGTAATCATATTTATGCAATTAAAAAAACTGCGTATTGCCGATAACCTGATAAAAGCAGCCAATATTTCACTACAGGATAATAATAAGGCGCTGGAAGAACTCAATAAAAACTTAAGCACTGCCAATAAAATCAAAAACGAATACATAGGGTATTACTTTAACATCAATACCATTTATATTGAGAAGTTGGAAAGCTTTAAAATGTCGATAGATAAAAAATTAAGCAGCAAGCGGTATGAAGATGCATTGACTGCAGTTAAGAAGCTGAACCTGGAAGATGAAAGACATCAGCTTTTCCACACTTTTGATAAGGTATTTCTTCGTTTGTTTCCTGACTTTATTCAGAAGTTTGATGCCCTGTTTAATGGCGATAATGAAATCATTATTCCTGACGGACAATTGCTCAGTACTGAGCACCGCATCTTTGCATTGATCAGGATGGGCATCCACGATAACGACAGGATAGCAAAACTCCTGGGCTATTCGGTTAACACTATTTACTCCTACAAAAACCGCATTAAAAACAAATCATTTGTTGCTAATGATGAGTTTGATAACCATATAATGGCCATTGAGGCTGTTTAAAACGGTTTACCGGTTATTCCAAAATCTATATTGAGCTTCTTTTAAGTATTTGTAAGTAATTGATTGTTAATTATTTATAAATTGTATTGTCTTATAATTTTCTATATTGGTGTTTCCGGCTATTGGGAATGATTTATCATCCTCTTTTCTTTGATGTGGATTTGGTAACCAACGGATCCATTTATAAACCCAATATTAAACCAATAAATTAATGAAACAGATTTACTTTTTCAGGTACATTTTTCTGTTGCTTTTTATTTGCCTGTCGGCCACAGTTATGGCCCAAACAGGTACAATTACCGGCCGGGTAATTGATGAAAGCAGCCTTCCCCTTCCCGGCGCAACCGTTACAATTAAGGGCACTACTTTAAGTGCCGCAGCTGATGTAAACGGATATTTTAAATTAAGCAATGCCCCATCAGGCGCACATGTATTAGTTGTAAGTTTTATAGGATATGAACCAATAGAGCAGCCGGTAACGGTTAATGGTACCATAAATGTAAGCCTGCAATTAAAATCATCATCAGTTATACTTAACCAAGTAGCCGTTATTGGTTATGGTACGGTTAAAAAGAGTGATGCAACCGGCGCCATTGACGTAGTTACCGCTAAAGATTTGAACAAGGGGGCAGTGAACTCAGTTCAGGATGCTATTTCTGGTAAGCTTGCTGGTGTAACCGTTACTTCTAATTCTGGCGCTCCGGGTAATACTTCAACTATCCGTATAAGGGGTATCACTTCACTTAATGCAAGTACTGATCCATTAATAGTGGTAGATGGTGTTCCGTTAAGTAACGAGGTTCCTGGAGGTAGTGCCAATATTTTAACAACTATTAATCCTGATGATATTGAAAATATTACGGTATTGAAGGATGCCTCTGCAACAGCAATTTTTGGTTCGCGCGGATCAAGCGGTGTAATTATGATCACCACCAAACGCGGTACTAAAAAACTGACTATCAATTACAATACTACAGCTTCATTATCCGTAATCCCTAAAGAGGTACCGGTGTATAATGCGCAGCAGTTTCGTGATATTGTGAATGAAACTTATCCTGGTCAAACCGCAGTTTCGTCATTATTAGGCAATGCCAATACCGATTGGCAGAAACAGATCTACCAAAATGCATTTGGTAATGATCAGAACCTTAGTATTTCAGGAAGCACCAAAACAATGCCTTACCGTGTTTCGGTTGGATATGATAATGCCGATGGTATTTTGAAAACCTATAATTTTCAGCGTACTACGCTCGGTGTTAACTTAGATCCTAGCTTTTTTCATAATACTTTAACTGTTCACGTAAACTTAAAAGGTTTATACAATCCCAATAATTTTGCAGATCAGGCCGCTATAGGTAGTGCCGTAAACTATGACCCTACGCAATCAATTTATAATGGTAATACACGCTACAGAGGCTATACCACATGGGCAACAGCTGGAAATACCAACATCAATGGTGATCCCGTTACCCTGGCTACCGCAAATCCGGTTGCCCGTTTAGATGAAACGGACAATAAATCAACCAGCAGAAGAAGCATTGGTAATGTGCAGTTTGATTATAAAATACCTGGTATTGATGGCTTAAGGGCTAATTTGAATCTGGGTTATGATTATCAGTATACGTTTGGTTTGAATAACGTATTGGATAATACACCATGGATTTCTCTGCCGGTTGCCCTTGGTGGTCAAAAAAACACGTACAATACAGGTAACCACAATGCTTTAGCTGAGTTTTACCTGAATTACAAAAAGGATTTGAAATCAATTAAGAGTGTGATTGATGTAACCGGTGGTTATTCTTTCTCTGATTTTTATACATATGGTAATTCTGTTAATGCAGATTATAATGAAACACAGGTTAAAACTTTCCCATACAAAACAGATTATAAACTGATCTCATTTTTTGGGAGAGCCAATTACACTTTCGATGATAAGTATGAACTGACCTTTACAATAAGGGACGATGGTACTTCAAGATTTGGACCGCAATACCGTTTTGGTGTTTTCCCTGCAGGTGCATTTTCATGGAAGATAATGGATGAAGATTTCATGAAAGGTAGTACTGTGTTCTCCAACCTTAAACTACGTTTAGGTTATGGTACCACAGGGCAGCAGGATTTAACAGGTAATAATAACTACCCATATCAGGCAGTTTTTGTACAGAGCGATCCATCGTCAAGGTATCAATTTGGAAATACTTTTTATTATACTTTACGCCCCAACCCGTATGATGCCGGCATAAAATGGGAGTCGACCACTACCAGTAACGTGGGTATTGACTTTGGTTTCTTTAACAACCGCTTAACCGGTAGTATTGACGGATATTACAAAAAAACCTCTAACCTGCTTAACGTAGTTACAGTGCCTGCTTTAACCAATTTTGGTTCAACAGTACTTGAAAACGTTGGAAGCATGGAGAATAAAGGAGCTGAACTTGCTTTAAATGCCATTATTATTAGTCAAACCGACTGGCATTGGAGGTTAGGTTATAACGTTAGCTTCAATAAAAACAAAATCCTGAACCTGGTAGGTTCAAACCAGCCTGGTTATGTACAGGTAAATCCTAATTCGGGTATTTCCGGAACAACATCAGGAGATATACAATACAATACAATACTGTTGGCCAACCTGTCAATTCTTATTATGTTTTCCAGCAGATTTATGATAAAAACGGAAAACCAATAGAGGATGGTTATGTAGACCGCAATCATGATGGAGTGATCAATAGTGCCGACATGTATTTTGATAAAAGCCCTAACCCTACAGTAACAATGGGCATCAACTCTGATGTTACTTATAAAAGATTTGATTTCAGCTTTTCAGGCAGGGTAAGTTTAGGTAACTATAATTATAACAATGTTGCCGCAGGTAGTACTTACTATGGGGTTTACTCATCACTAGGTTATTTACAAAACCAAACAACAGCTGCAAGCTTAACACAATTTAAAAATGTACCATTGATGACTAATCAGTCTGATTATTACATACAAAATGCTTCGTTTTTCAGAATGGATAATATGAATGTGGGGTATACCTTCCCTCCATATTTGAAAGACAAGCTGAAATTACGTGTTAGCGCAGGTGTACAAAATGTATTTGTGATTACACCTTATAAAGGTTTAGATCCTGAGATAGCAGGTGGTCTGGACAATAATTTCTTCCCGAGACCACGTATTTATCAACTTGGTTTAAACGCTAATTTTTAATTGAAACGATCATGAAATCATATAAAATATTTTCAATTCAGGCAGTCATGATAACCATGCTTGCTTGCTCCTGCACAAAAAAACTGAATACCGTACCTATTGACCCATTGGTAACAACTTCGGCCAATGTGTACAACACTCCCATATCTTATAAAGAAGGCTTGGCCAAGTTATACGCGTCAATGGCGGTGTCAGGTCAAAATATAAGTTTTTCTGAGCCTGATTTACAAGCAGCAGACCAGGGAACAGCGTGTTTTTTACGTGAATACTGGGCTGCCGAAGAAGTAACTACAGATGAATGTATCAACGCCTGGGGCGATGGCGGTTTGGTAGAATATCACGGAGGTATTTGGTCTGACCAAAATCTTTATGTAGGATTAATGTACCAAAGGATATTTGTAAATATTGCTTACTGTAATGAATACATCAGGGATGTAAATGCAAAACTAGGATCATTAAGCGGTTCATTAAAAAACGATGTAACACAGTACGTGGCAGAAGCCAGGTTTTTAAGGGCATATTTTTACGAATGTGCTATGGACATGTACGGAAATGTTCCTTTTGCAACAGAAGCCGATTTGCCGGGTACATTTATACCTAAACAAATTGCAAGAGCTGATTTATTTAAATACATAGAATCAGAATTAATTGCCATACAACCTACGCTTGCTGATCCAACAACTAATGAGTATGCCCGTATTGACCGGGCTGCTGACTGGGCTTTATTAAGCAGGTTATATTTGAATGCACAGGTATTTACCGGAACAGCCAGATATACTGATTGTATTACTTACTGTAATAATATCATTAACTCAGGTAAATACGCTTTGCACCCAAGCTACCAGAATTTATTTTTAGCTGATAACAATGGCTATCGTGATGAAATCATTTTACCATTGGCTGAAGACGGAACAAATACCGAAAGCTATGGCGATATGACCTTTATTATTCATGCAGCTGTTGGTGGTTCTGAAGATGCTACCAATACATTTGGTATTGCATCAGGCGGTTGGGCCGGTAACAGGATGACCAATACTTTTGTGACCCGGGTATTCCCTGATGCATCAGGGAATACAGATAAAAGGGCCATTTTTTATACATCAGGACAAACCCTTGGCCCAATTACCCAACCAACCGTATTTACGCAAGGATACCTTTGTGCTAAATTCAAAAATGTTACTTCAACAGGTATACCGGGATCAAACACAACCTTTGTAGATACTGATTATCCCTTATTCAGGCTTTCGGAAATTTATCTGAATTATGCCGAAGCTGTACTACGTGGTGGTAATGGTGGCGATGCTGCTACTGCACTATCGTTGGTAAATAAAATAAGGGAACGTGCCGGCGCAGGTGATATCACTTCAGGACAGTTAGACCTAAACTTTATGATTGATGAGCGCGGACGCGAGTTATACTGGGAAGGTTTCAGAAGAACTGACCTTATCAGGTTCGGCCTGTTTACCGGCGGAGTCTATTTATGGGATTTTAAAGGTAACGTTCAAAGTGGAACAGCAACAGATGCACACTTAAACCTATTCCCAATACCTGCATCCGACAGGCAAAATAATCCAAACCTAGTTCAAAATCCTGGCTATTAAACATCACAATCATGAAAAAAATATTTTTTATACTGATGGCATTTGCCATGTTATCTTCCTGCAAAAAAGAGCAGAAGATAACCGTTGCAGCCAATATTACTGCTCCGGTTATTTCATCGCCGACAGACGGTACCGCAATTGCTGTTACTGCGGCAGATTCTTCACAAACATTAAACATCAAATGGTCAAAGCCTGACTATGGTGTATCGGCTGTTGTGAGTTATTTTGTGCAGGTGGATTCATTGGGTAACAGCTTTAAGAAATATGTAACCCTGGGTAACCTTACCACCACTACCTCGTTGTCTTTAAGCTATGGTACTTTAAATGGTTTGCTCTTAGGTGGATTGAATCTGAACCCAAATGTTGCTACAACAGTTGAGTTTAGAGTAGGATCAGCAATTTATGGTGCTGATACGGTTTACTCAAAAGTGGTAAAGGTAGCGGTAACTACGCTACAACCTAATCAGCTTTGGCTGCCGGGTTCGTATGAAAATTATACTCCCGCTACAGCACAAATCATACCTGCCCTGCTTACCAATCCAACAAGCTATGAAGGCTATGTTTATTTCAGTGCAGCTGGAAACTTCAAATTTACACCGACACCTGCTTATGGACCTGTTATTTATGGCGATGGTGGAAATGGTGCGTTAGCTAAGTCAAGCAACCCTAATGCCATTGTATATAATAATGCAGGGGTATACCTGATTGATGCTGATATAACTGCTTTAACTTATTCGGCAACATACATAAGCACATTTGGTATAATTGGTACAGCCACACCGCAAGCATGGAACGCTTCAACACCGATGACTTATAATCCGGCAACAGGTTTATGGACCGTTTCAGTAGCATTGGTACCGGGAGCTTTAAAATTTAGGGCAAATGATGCCTGGGATATCAATTACGGTCCATCTAATGCTAATGCACTTGCCGGAACACTTATTTTTAATGATCCAGGTGCAGTAACCATTACGGATGCAGGTACTTATACGGTAACATTGGATATGACCAAGTCTACTCAAAAAGCGTACGCTTATACTATAGTCAAAAATTAATCTACATAAGAACAGCCGGTATATTTAGTGACCGGTTGTTTTTCATTATTATCTCATGAATAAAAAATATCTCGGTCTCGCGCTGTTTGTTTCTTTGTTTCTTTTCAAAACAGGTTATTGCCAACAGAGCACTGTTGTTAATGTGGGTAATATTACCGATGTTAAAATAGATCAGCAAAAGGTGACGGTAAAAACCACTAATGCTACTGCAGAGATAACCGTTTATACTCCATCCGTTATCAGGGTGAGGATGGACAGGCAGTTTAAGGCTGATTTTTCATATGCCGTTGTAGGTAAAGTTTTATCAACCAAAACCAACATCAGCCAAACCGAAAGTGAAATTGTTATTGCCACAGATTCTGTTAAGGCTGTTATCCAAAAAAAACCTTTTTCCATAGCGTTTTATACCCCTGAAGGTATATTGATTAATGAGGATGAAAAAGGTTTAACTACCACATGGGTGGAGCAATCGGTTACTACCTATAAAAAAATGCAGGAGGATGAGCATTTTATTGGTTTAGGCGAAAAAACAGGCAACCTTGATCGTAAAGGAAACGGATACACCAACTGGAATTCGGATGTTTATGGTTATAGTATCAGTCAGGACCCCTTGTATTCAACTATTCCGTTTTATGTAGGGATACACCATAATTTAAACTATGGGATATTTTTAGATAATACCTATCAAACTGATTTTAATTTTGGTGCCAGCAATAACCGCTTTTCTTCATTCGGGGCACGTGGTGGTGAGATGAATTATTACTTTATCTATCATAAAAAGCTGGCCGATATTATTGCTTCTTACACCTGGTTAACCGGGCATATGCCGTTACCGCCTGAATGGGCACTGGGCTACCAGCAAAACAGGTACAGCTATTATCCGGCTGACGAAGTATTGCGTATTGCACACACGCTACGCGAAAAACGGATTCCTGCCGATGGGATAACGCTGGATATTCATTATATGGATAAATACCAGCTATTTACCTGGAACAAAAGTCGTTTTCCTGATCCTGCTGGGATGAATGTGGAACTGAATAAGCTTGGTTTTAAAACAACAGTTATTGTTGACCCCGGAATTAAGGTAGAAAAAGGAGCAAAGGCTTACGAAAGTGGTTTAAAAGATGATGTATACATCAAGTATACTGACGGTCAATATTACACCGCACAGGTATGGCCGGGCTGGTGTAATTTTACCGATTTTACCAATCCAAAAGGGCGTGAATGGTGGCGCAAACAGGTTAAGTTCTTTGCAGAGTCTGGCGTAAGCGGAATCTGGAATGATATGAACGAGTTTTCTACATGGGGACAAAAGATACCTGACAATGTATTGTTTAACTATGATGGTACCCTGACCACTAATTTACAGGCACACAACGTTTACGGTTTACAAATGGCTCGTTCAAGTTATGAAGGCGCGCTGGAACAGTTTAAGGAACGTCCCTTTGTGCTTTCGAGATCAGGATATGCGGGATTGCAACGTTATTCGGCTTTATGGACCGGGGATAACAGGGCAGAAGATGATCATATGCTACAAGGCGTGCGGTTGTTAAACAGCCTGGGCATAAGTGGCGTTGCCTTTACAGGTATGGATATTGGTGGCTTTACGGGTAACCCTTCAACCCCTTTGTATATCCGCTGGATGGAACTGGGTGCTTTTATACCTTACTACCGCAATCATACTGCTTTAAATACCAAAGCTGCTGAACCATGGACATTTGGTGAAGATGCACTGGATATTGTGCGTAACTATGTTAGTCTGCGATATGAAATGCTGCCTTACATCTACTCAACTTTTTATAATGCAACCCAAAACGGTATGCCGGTAATGCGTTCACTGGCTATTGATTACACCTTCGACTCAAAAATATTGGATGCTGCCTACCAGAATCAATTTGAATTTGGTGATGCCTTTATGGTTGCCCCGTTTGAAAGTAACAAGGATTATGGGAAAGTGTATTTCCCCAAAGGCGAGTGGTACGAATTATATTCAGGTGCAAAAGAAGAGGGCGGAACTACTAAAACCATTGATTTAAACATTAATAAGTTACCAGTATATGTAAAAGGCGGAAGCATTATTCCGATGCAATCACTTATCCAGTCGACAGCAGAACAACCAACTGATACGCTTACAGTACATGTTTACAATGGAAGCAAGGCTAATAGTTTTGTTTATTATGAAGATGATGGTAAAAGTTTTAATTATCAAAAGGGTGATTTTTACAAACGTAGCATCAGCCTTAATCCTCAAAAACAAATCATAGTATTTGATGATGCAGAAGGAAGCTATAAATCGCACTTTAAATATATTAAAGTAATGCTGCACGGATTTGAACAGATATTGGCATTAAAGTTAAACGGAAGCCAGTTAAAGCTTGAGCAGGGTACATACGCATTTTTAGGAGCAGCAGCCAATACCGATCCGCAGGGAAGTGCTTATCAGACAGAAAGCTCACCGGTAAGGTTTGTTACCATCGATAACGAGCAGGGCAAAATTCAATTAGAATATTAATATCAAGGAAAGTGAGTATGAAAAACATCAATTTAAAAATACAAATGAATAGTTTACTTATAGCAATGGTGGCTGCATTTTTGGGAACCGGATGCAGCAAAAGCCACAATAATAATCCAACCCCAACACCAAAAGATACTACTACAACCAGTACCTATAAAGACCCGGCACAATATGGAACGCCTTATGCAAGTGTCCCGGCCAGCAAGGATATTATTATGTACGAGGTAAATATGCAAACTTATACACCTGCCAATTTTCAGGGTGTTACCGCCAGGCTCGATTCTATAAAAGCTTTGGGTATTAATGTGATCTGGCTGATGCCAACTTACCCTATCGGGGTGCTTAAAGCAGTAGGATCACCTTATGCTGTTAAAGATTATACTGGGGTGAATGCCAACTTTGGTACAATTGATGACCTGCGCAACTTAGTTGCCCAGGCACACAGCCGTAATATGGCTGTAATATTTGATTGGGTAGCTGATCATACTTCATGGGATAATGCCTGGACAGCCAATAAATCATGGTATAAACAGGATGGAGCTGGAAATATTATTAGCCCGCCAAATACCAATTTTACTGATGTTGCTGCTTTGAACTATAATAGTACCGATATGCGTACTGCTATGATAAGGGCCATGAAATACTGGGTTTTTACAGTCAATATCGATGGTTTTCGTTGTGATTATGCCGATGCCGTTCCGTCTGATTTTTGGACACAGGCCATTGATACATTAAACAATATCAAAACCCATAAGCTTATCTTCCTTGCCGAAGGCACCAATGGGTATGAAATTACCGATGGTTTTCAACTGGGATATGCCTTTAGCTTTTATAGTAACCTAAAAGCAGTATTTGCAGGTACACAAAGCCCAAGTTCGTTGTTTACTACTAACAGCAGTGAAATTGCTTCTTTACCGACACAAGGCTTTAAGTTAAGGTATATTACCAATCATGATGATGCTTCATCAGACGGCAGTACAATAACCGAGTATAATGGCAAACAGGGCGCATTAGCCGCTTTTGTTATGGTCGCCTATATGGATGGTGTGCCTTTAATATATGATAGCCAGGAAGTGGGCTATCCGAGTGCTATTAACTTTTTCACCAATGTGCCTGTTGATTATACGGCCAATCCGGATATGGTAGCTGCTTATAAACAAATTATAGCTTTCAGAACCGCACATGAAGCTATTAAAACAGGAACGTTGAAGGTTTATAATGACACTAATATTATTGCTTTTGAAAAAACTTCGGGCACTGATGATGTATTGATTTTGGTGAATGCTACCAACAATACGGTTAACTATGTGGTGCCTGCAGCTTTGCAGAATACTACCTGGATAGATGGTTTTAAAGGTACCAGCCTAATATTTTCAACACAGTTAAGCATAGGGCCTTATGGATATATCGTTTTGAAAAAGAATTAAGAATTTCTCTTCTCACATACAATTGGTTGCAAAGCAGCGGGAGCCCTCCCGCTCTTTGTATTTTTATGCCATCTATTTTTAGAGCCATATTAAAGGATGCCGGATAGGCAGGTTCCTTATCACTTCTTCCACTGCTGGTTGATGATCAAGCTTTTGCCAGGTTACCAGCCAGTTATTTTCATTATAGGCGTTGGCGCCAAACAATAAAAAAGGTTGGGCAACAGGCCAGTTATCCCAATACATTACATCGGGTTTTAAGGTCCATTTACTTTTATTGGCAACAAATGGATATAAATAAGTGATGCCTTTTTTGATGGATTTGCCATCCATGGTTTCGAAATTCCATAAATTATCCTGTGGGGTTGATAAGATCTGGCAAAGCGTAGCCATTGCGTCTAAGTTAAATATAGAATAACCATATGGTTTAGTACGCGCTATTTCTAAAGGAAAACTACCATCGGTACCCATTTGATTAGGCAGTAAAACAGTTTTGTACAAAACCCTGATAGAATCAAGCACAGCTACGTTATTGCAAAGTTTAGCAAAAGATGCTACCTGCATAGCCCAGCAGGTTGAATGATTGTTTTTGGTTAGTTTTTCCTGTATCCCCGGTTTGCTGGTCATGAGCCAGTTGGTATATGCTGCAAACCAGTTTTTTATACCTTCGGTAGTTTGAGGGTCCATAGCACCTGAAGCTTCCACCACTAAAACTCCCTGGGCAACTTCCATTAAATGTATAGTGTCAATAATGCCATAATTACGTCCAGTAAATTTACCATGTACTGCCTGTGCATACCACAAGCTGGGGTTCATCAGGGTTTTCGGATCAATAAACCATGCTTTAAGATGAATAACGGCCTGTGCAACGTATTTTTTATCGCCGGTTATTTTGTATGCAGATGCCAGGGCGCCGATTATTTTGCTGAACCTGATCATAGCCTTTCTGTGTTCCACAAAATTATCGGGATTAGTTAAGCCATCCCTGTTGATATAAGGTGCATCGGGATCCTGCGGGTCGGGCCAGAAGTAATCAGCTTCCGAAAAGAAATCATGTTTACCACCCGCACTTCGCGGACTGAAGGATGCCGTAACCGTAACAGGTTTTTGCTGCATCGCCCAGGAGGCTTCCTTTAAAATTTGTTTTTTTAAGGTAGTCTCCGCAACCTTTTCGGCCTCAGATTTTACTTGCTGATGCTTAGCATTTGAGAATGCATTTTGAAAAGCAAAAAGAACGATAATGAAAAATATGCGAGCCAGTGTTTTCATAAGCAATGTTTTGGTTGATGCCTTTTGATCAACGATTATTTCTTTTTAACACTATTCAGCGCCAGCTGCCAGTTAAAATAGGAGGGATCATTCTTCATAGTTTGTTTAATTGCAGCCAGGTATGAAGGATTGAAATAAAAGGCTAACGATAACGTATACAAGCCACTTTCAGGTTTAAACAATGTGCCTGCTTCATAACCTTTTTCATGGTTCTTGGCGCGCTGCTGATCAAAAGGAACGGTGCTGTTCACAAATTCGCCATGCGTTTTTTCTCCGGTCATGTATGGAACCATAAAATCAACGCATTTTTTAATGGAAGCGCCTTTTGGGGTTTCATAGTCGAAATAGTTTTTGCCGTTTGCCCTGTAAATAGTAATACAAGCGGTTAAAAGTGGTTCGAGATCATAGGTGTGGTAATGAAAAGCATCACGCTCAACAAAATCGTGTGTGGTGCCATCGGCATTTAAATTTATGGCTAATTGTTTCTCCAGCTCAGTATTAATAACATCGTCATACTTTTTGGTATGCAATGTAAAAGCAATTAAGGTGATGATTTTTATACGGTGGGAGTTCCAGTTGTTAATAGCTGTGCCTTTGCCGGGTTTTGCAGACGCGCTGTTTAACTGAGCTTCGGCAATACTGCCCATCCAGTCATCAATTGTTTTTTTATTTTCGGCTGATAGCTCGCTTCGCACTAAATCATACCCGGTAATCATGTCTTCCAGCTTGGTTTCATTTATCGGATCGCCGGTTGCCTTGTTGGTTGTGCTCCAGGCTAAAAGGAAGGTTGTGGCTTTATCAAGATAAGTTTTATCACCGTACAAGCGGTAAACCAATGCCAGCGCATAGACTTTAGTGGCATCCTCAACAGCTTTAAGACTTGCCGTTTTTGCCGGATTGCCTTCTAATAACCCTTGCGATTGTATTTTTTCTATCGGGTTAGGATCTTCGGTTAGTGCTTTCTGTGCAGTGTTTAAAAACGGCTGGTATACTCTTTTGTAGGTTGATGGACTGGTATTATTGGTGTCGATATCCTTGCGGAGCGTCTTAATTTCATTCTTCGTCATGCTAACGATTTGGGCATTAGAATGCAGGCAGAACCCTGCCAGGGAAACAAGTAAAATGATTTTTTTCATTTTAATAATTGAATGCTTTTTTAATTCCTAATTCCAATCCCCTCAATTCGGCTAAACCCCGCAAACGCCCAATGGCTGAGTAACCCGGATTTGTTTTTTTATGCAGATCATCCAGCATTTTATGACCATGATCTGGCCTGAATGGCATGGTTATGTCTTTTTGCCCACTTGCTATTCTTTTTTGCTGTTCTTCAAGTAGGGCCTTCATTACAGCATACATATCCACATCGCCATCTAAGTGATCAGCTTCATGGAAATTACCGTCTACATCCCGTTTGGTGCTTCTCAAATGGATAAAGTGGATACGATCACCCAGGCGTTGAATCATACCCGGCAAATCATTATCAGCATTTACACCGAATGAACCAGTACAAAAGGTAAGTCCGTTATGACGGCTGTCCACAGCCTTGTAAATATCTTCAATATCCTTTTCGTTGCTCACTACCCTTGGCAATCCTAGAATAGGATTGGGAGGATCGTCTGGGTGGATACACATCAGTACGCCTGCCTCTTCCGCAGCAGGAATTACCTGTTGCAAAAACCAATTCAGGTTAGCCTTTAACTCCTGTGGGCCAATGTTTTTATAGGAGTTGAGTATAGCGGCAAATTGCTCCAGCGTATAACCCTCTTCCGATCCAGGTAAACCGGCAATGATATTTTTAACAAGGAGCCGTTCGGCATCCGGTGTTAACTGCTCATGATATATTTTTGCTTTTTGAATAATGGTATCGGTATAGCTTTTTTCAGCATCAGGTCTTTTCAAAACAAAAATATCAAATGCGGCAAAAGCCGTTAAATCAAACCTTAACGCGGTTGATCCGTCGGGCATACGGTAATCCAGATCGGTACGGGTCCAATCCAGTACTGGCATAAAGTTGTAGCAAACAATACGGATTCCGCAGCTACCTAAATTGAGTAGCGATTGCCTGTAATTGGCTATGTATTGTTTGTAATTGCCTGTTTGCCGTTTAATATCTTCATGTACGGGTACGCTTTCCACAACCGCCCATTCCAAACCGGCAGCCTCCACAATGGCTTTCCTTTTATTAATTTCAGCTACAGTCCAGACTTCTCCATTTGGGATATGATGCAAAGCCGTTACTATACCCGTTGCCCCGGCTTGCCTGGCATCTGCTAACGAAACCGGGTCGTTAGGGCCGTACCATCTCCATGTTTGTTGTAAACTCATTTTTAGTATCAATATTATTAATCACAAATCTATAAAGTATCGGGCTCATGTTTGATAAACTCCCACCTTGCCGGACTAAAGGCATCAACCAACATCCCTGCTTCCAGGCATACACAGCCGTGAATGGTAGATGGCGGAGCGTAATAACCATCGCCCTTGCTGATTATCTTTTTTGTTTCGCCTATGGTCATCTCGAATACGCCGCTTTCTACATAACTCACCTGCGAGTGGGTATGGCTATGTAACTCCCCGCATCCGCCTTTTTCAAACTTTACCTTTACCAACATCAGGGTATCATCATAACCAAACACCTGCCGCTGAACACCCTTTCCAACTGATTCCCATTCGGTTGTTGCTTCAGCCTGAAACAGATTGCTTTGTATCATATTGTTTAGTTTATATTTTAATATTATCTGCCTGCGTAATCTTTAGCAGTCATTTTACTTCTTAATAAGGCTTCAATGTAATAATAATCGGCATAAATAATCGGAACATCTATTTCACTTTTAGCGGGCTTGTGGCCTGTGCTGTGCAATAATATGAAATTGCCATTGCTGTTTAACGGCGCTTTGTATGATTTATCCAGATTAGCTAATATGGTATTTGCTTTCTCCCTGTAATCTTTATTGTTACTATAAATAGAAAGCTCATAAAGAGCAGAAGCTGTAATGGATGCAGCTGACGCATCGCGCGGCGCATTTGGTATAGCCGGATCGTCATAATCCCAGTAAGGTATCAGGTCTTTTGGTAATGTAGGATTATTGAAAATGAATTTGGCTATATTTTGAGCTAAAATTAAATACCTTTTATCATGTGTTTCTCTATAGCACATGGTATAGCCATACAATCCCCATGCCTGTCCGCGGGCCCAGGCCGATTCATCGCTGTATCCTTGTGCAGTATTTTTTTGGATGACATTGCCAGTTACCGGATCATAATCAACCACATGATAGGAACTAAAGTCAGGATGATAATGGTTAATCATGGTATGATTGGCATGTGATACCGCAATTTTATAGAACGATGAATCGCCGGTAAGCCTGGTAGCTTCAAAAAGCAACTCCAGGTTCATCATATTATCAATAATAACTGGGTAGGTCCATTTATCTTTGTTATGATCCCATGAGCGTATTACACCGGCTTTGACATTAAAACGGGTACTTAATGATTTTGCCGCCTGGATAATTACCTTTCTGTAGCCGGTATCGCCGGTTATACGATAGCCATTGCCAAAGCTGCAATAAATCATAAAACCGAGGTCGTGGGTGCCCTTGTTATATTGTTGTTTGGTAAGCCTGGCGGTATAAATTTGAGCCTGCTTTAACCATTTATCATCCTTTGTGTAATCATATAAAAACCATAAGATGCCGGAAAAGAAACCGCTTGTCCAGTCATTACCATTTACCAGTTTAAACTTTCCGTTCTCGAAGGTTCGTGGAGAAACCAGGCCGCCGGTGGTGTCTGTGGTTTTAAGCTCATCCAGCATGTAATTGGTTTGCTGCGCAGCATAATTAAATTGCTGCGCCACATTTATTTTTTGGGCGAATGCTGTTGTGGTAACACCATATAGCATCAGGGTAAGTGCTATAGCTTGTATTTTAATATTTTTCATAAACAGGCTTATCTTGAAACTTTAATTAATTGTAATGCTTTAACGGTGTCATCGGTCAGTTGACCGTATGATTTTTCGTCCATTATTTTTTGGCCGATGAGTTTACTGCCCATGCCCACCGCACAAACCCCTGCTTTAAACCATGATCTTAAATTATGTTCATTTATCTCAACCCCACCTGTCGGCATAAAAAGCTGACCGGGAAATAAGGATGAAATTGACGAAATAAATTCATGACCTAAAATATTTGCCGGGAAAATTTTAATCAATGCGGCTTTATGTTTTTGAGCCATAAATATTTCTGTGGGCGTCATGCAGCCCGGTATCCAGAGCAGGTGATGCTCGCGGGCCAGTTTTGAAACTTCTGGGTTAATAATAGGGGCAACAATAAAGTCCGTTCCGGCTTCAATAAAAGCTATGGCTTCTTCTTCGGTTTTAATAGTGCCAATGCCTAAATAAAGATCGGGCATTTCCCGCAACCGCACCTGGTTTAAAAGTTTGAAATTTTCCAAAGCTTCCGGGCCGCGGTTGGTGTATTCCAAAACCCGTACACCCCCTTTATATAAGGCGCGGGTAGTTTCTAAAGTTACTTCTGCATCGCTATGGAAAAAAAGCGGCAGCGTACCCTGGTCAATAATAGCGTTTAATATAATTTTCTTTTTCTTCATTAATTTATTCTTATAGCTTAAACCATTATTCCAATAATCTGCTCCACTGTTTTGCCGTTGGCATCGCCCTGTGTAAACAAATGACTAAAGGCGGCCGTAGTAGCAAATGCAAGCAATTCAGCTGGTGGTAAGCCTCTATAAAATCCGTATATCAATCCTGCCATAAAACAATCGCCACTGCCTATCGGGTCAACTATCTCATCAGCCTCATGTTCTGTAGAGAGATAGAATTGATTAGCTGCATATAGCGTTGTATAATAAGTTAGCTTGTTTTGCCCGGTAAAGCGAAAGGTATTGGCTACGGCGCTGCAATTTGGAAAATCCCGCAAAATAAATTGTGATGTTTTTAAGGCCTGGTTGATGTATACATCTTTATCAGTTATTCCGTTAAAGCCAGGTGTAATAGGTACATTCAGCATAGTTTCTGCGGCCCAAATGTTGCCCATTATTAAATCGCAATAATCAGCCAGTTGGGGTACTACTTCATTGGGTAGTCTGCCATATTTCCAGAGTTTGGAGCGATAATTCAGATCAATAGAAACCCTGATGCCTTTCTTTTTGGCAGCTATCAGTGCTTCCTGGCAAACCGCTGCTACATTTTCATTTATTGCCGGGCATATTGCGCTAAAATGGAACCAGCTTACATCATCAAATTGTTTATCCCAATTGATCATGCCGGGTTTGAGGGCGGCAAAAGAGGAGTGTGCCCTGTCATAAATTACCCCGTTGCTCTTTAAATCTGTTCCCTGGGTTAAAAAGTACAGGCCAAGCCTTTCTCCCCAATAAATAGTATCGGCAACATTGATGTGCTTTTGTGTGAGATCAGCAGCAATATGGTGTGAAAGCTCATTATCGGGCATTGCCGTTAAATATTTGGATGGAATATCCCACATGGCCAGCGCTGTTGCTACATTTAACTCAGCACCGCCAACGTAAAAAGGCAGTTGATTAGTTTTTAGCCATTTTGCCTCATTATCCAAACTAATACGGAGCAACAGCTCGCCGAAGGAAAGCACGGTTCCGGTTTGTAGGCTAAATAGCTGGTTGGATGATGATGACATGAGGCTACTTGCTAATTGTATTTATGTTTTAGCTGGGTATTACTAATCAGCCATTTAACAACATCATCAGCAGCTTTGTCATTTTCATAATCGGCCGGTAAGCGTCCGTTCACATATTCGTTATACACCCATGGATCGCCAACGGCCATTACCATGCCTTTGCCGTATTTAGCAATAGCAATAATAGTTGCGCCGTTTTTATTTTTTAATGCAGGCATTGCATTGTTTAGGGTGCTTATAGAACAAACGTCCTTCAGGAAAATTTTATGAGCCGTTTTCAGGATCGGATTATTTACCGGATAAACCGCGCCATCTTCAAAATGCTTATCATCAATTACATGATTTTGCAGATCATCATTAAAATGCATACCGAATACCGCAGCGAGGTTATTAAAATGAGGCAATTCAACATTGGCGCTATCATTTGCCAGCATTAACAATACACCGCCTGAGTGCACCCATTTGGCAATTTCAGTAATGTCTTTTTGTTCGATATAATTTGGATTGGGACTTTCTTTTTTGGTATCAGGATCAACAATAATATAGATGTCTGATTTTTTTAACTTATTGACTGTAGGTGCTGTTGCCAATGTATCTAGTTGAGCCCCGTTTTTCCTGAAGATCTTACCCAGTTTGGAGAAACCAGTATTGGCAGAATCATTCCACATATAATGGTAACGTTCAATTTTACCGGAGGAGGTTTTATGCACTTCGTGATTAAAATAGTAATCTAAAGTTACTACCTGGGCATGTGCAGTGTTAAAATAGGTTATAATGATAAGGCCTATCAATGATAAAGCTTTCATAATTCTTGTACTATGGATGAAATAATTGGTCTGATTTCAAAAGTATCATACCTGAACTGTTTCAACAAGCTTAGTGCATTAATTATTCACGAAATCGTTTTCAGGATTAATCCCGTTTAGCAGGGGAAGAGGAGTTTCTGATATATAATTGAGTAGGCAAAACCCTGGTTTCGAATTCTGTAACCGGTCTTTTGCTTTCAATAATGCTGATCAGCATCTCAATTGCATTTTTGCCTATCTCAAATCCCGGCTGATAAATGGTGCTGAGTGATGGATTGAGTGCATCAGCAAGTTGTGTATTGGTAAAACCAAGTAATGCAATTTCATCGGGGATTTTCACTTTCATTTGCTGCAGCAGCAGAAGGGTAGTGGTAGTGATTCTGTCTGATGCGGTGAATATGGCATCGGGGCGGTTTTCAATGGTGAGCAGATCGTTTAAAGCGCTCTTTATTTCGTCCAGATCCCTGCCGCCGTGCATGCAATATTTAACGTAGTCTTCATTAAATGCAATGCCGCGGTCTTCAAGTGCTTTAGTGTATCCCTTTAAGCGTTCGCGGGTAATGGAAATATCAGGCGAGCTGGTAATATGGGCTATCCTTTTATAACCAGAATCCAGCAAATGCTGGGTGCCTTCAAAAGCGCCGTTAAAGTTGTCGGCAATAACTTTATGGGTATTAATTTCTTCGCTTATGCGGTCAAAAAACACAATCGGCAGTCCTTTTTTGTGTAATGATTTTAAATGTTCAACGTCGCTTGTTTCTGTTGAAAGTGAAATCAATATGCCATCAACAGAACGGTAGGTAAGGTGTTTTACGTTGAGTGCCTCCAGTTCGAAAGATTCATGTGTTTGGGTGATGATCACATTATACCCTTTACTGTAAGCAATGGATTCGATGCCGTTGATAACCTGCGAAAAAAACTGGTTATCAATAGTAGAAACAACAATGCCTATGGATTTGCTGTTGCCTTGTTTAAGGCTTTTTGCGATAGGGTTTGGGCGATAGTTATGTTCTTCGGCATATTCAATAACTATCTTTTTTGTTTTTTCGCTGATTTCATAACTATCACTCAGCGCTTTGGAAACGGTTGAAACCGAAAGTCCCAATGCGGTTGCAATATCTTTTATAGTTATGGCTTCGAAATTCATTTGGCAAGTTAATGGAATATGATGACAACAATGAATTTGTGAAAATTATAAAAAAATAAACAGGATGCAAAATGATCACATTATCCAAAAACTAAAGTTGATTACAATACAATTTGTTTTGATCGTGCGGTTAAGATGCGGATAACTGCCCATGCAATTATATAAGCAAGCGCACAAATGGTAAACATAATGCCGTATGCTATTTGAGGAGTGTCTTTATAATGATCTGTTAACCTGCCAGCCAGCAGTTGAACCAACACTCCACCTAAGCCGCCTGCCATGCCGCCTATACCGGTAACAGAGCCTACAGCCTTTTTGGGGAACATATCAGATACGGTTGTAAATATATTGCATGACCATGCCTGATGAGCCGCTGCGCCAATGCAAATCAATGCTACCGCCAGTATAATTGCATGGTCACCAAAGTGAGCCTTGTTGCCAAAGTATTGTGTGAATAACAGCACCAATGGAAATAGAGCTATAATAAACATGGCTGTCATCCTGGCTTTATAAACCGGCATGCCTTTATTAATAAGGAATAGCGGTAAACTGCCGCCAAATGTACTGCCCAATATGGCTACGCCGTAAACAATAAAGGTTGGCAGCATCACTTCTTCGCCGGTTAAGCCGAATTGCTTTTTCAGGTAATCGGGGAGCCAGAATAGCAGGAACCACCAGATTCCATCTGTAAGAAACTTACCGGTAAAAAATGCCCAGGTTTGCGGGTACTGTAAAAGTTTAAACCAGGATGTTTTTGGAGCCGCGGCTACAATTTCAACAGATTCAGTTGGAATTACGGCATCATCGCTATGGATATGATTGTATTCCTCTACCGATAGTTTTTTTGATTCAGATGGGGTTGTATAAAAAGCAAACCAGAAAATCAGCCATAAAAGCCCCGAAGCTCCCGTTAATAGGTAGGCCATTTTATAACCCATGCTATTGCCCCAGTAAGCCATACACCAGGGTACAAACAATGAGGCTATCATTGCACCAATATTGGCTCCACTGTTAAAAATTCCGGTAGCCAGTGCCCGTTCTTTTTTAGGAAACCATTCTGCGACGGTTTTGATAGATGCCGGAAAGTTGCCTGCTTCTCCAATGCCAAACAAGCTGCGTATAATAACATGCAAGGCGACTGTACTGCCTGCAAGTGCATTAAGCATCCCAAAAAAAGACCATATAATGAGTGATAAAGCCAGGCCTAATTTGGTACCTATTTTGTCAATTATCCAGCCAGCAAATACGGTAACTGTGGCGTAAAATCCGGTAAAACATGAAGTTACGATTGAAAAATCGGTGTTTGTCCACCCAAAGCCACCTTTTGATACAGGGGTTGAGAAAAACTCTTTTAGGTAACTGATTACCTGCCTGTCCATATAATTAATGGTGGTTGAGAAAAGTAATAACACGGTAATTACCCAGCGGTATTTACCTATTGTATTTTTGGATGGACCCTGCATAACAATTATACCCCACTAAAAATGGAAAATCCACCATCAACACAAACCATTGACCCGGTAACAAATGCGGACGCATCGCTCAGTAACCACACCAATGCCCCGATCAGTTCATCAGGATGCCCGAAACGTTTAAATGGCGTTTTGCGGATCACGGATTCTCCACGTTGAGTATAGCCACCCTCTGGTTTGGTTAATAAGTTGCGATTCTGTTCGGTTAAAAAGAATCCCGGTGCCAACGCATTCATCCTTATGGCATCACCATAACGATTAGCCAGCTCCACCGCAAACCATTGATTGTAGCAATCAACTGCTGCTTTACCCATGTTGTAACCAAGCACCCGTGTTACGGCACTTTTGGAGTTCATAGATGATATGTTGACGATACTGCCTTTCCCGGTTTTGGCAATGCTTTCGCCAAATACCTGTGTAGGTAATATGGTTCCCCAAAGATTTACTTCGAGCACTTTTTTCATGCCCTCCAAATTCATTTTAAAAATGTTTTCATCCGGCAGTAAAACTCCTCCAGGCATGTTGCCACCTGCGCCGTTTACCAATCCATCCAGTCTGCCAAAAGTATCCAGCACTTTTTGATTAGCCAGTTTTAATTCTTCTTCGTTTAATACATCCGCAACCAGAGCTATCGCTTTGCCGCCATTATCATTAATGGCTTTTGCCCGTTCGTTGGCAACAGTTTCATTACGGCCCAATATGCCCACTGCGCCTCCTGCTGCAACAATGCCATTAACAAAAGCATTCCCTAATATACCTGTGCCGCCGGTTACTATAATCACCTTGCCGGCTAATGAATAATTGTTTTCCAATTTATTTAGTGCTAAATGTTATCTTAAATCTGTTATTGCCAGGGCATCCATATCGGTATAATCCAGGTTTTCGCCACCCATCCCCCAAATAAAACTGTAGCTGGCCGTGCCGCTTCCTGCATGGATGCTCCATGGTGGTGATACTACAGCCTCATAATTTTTCATTAGAATATGACGGGTTTCATGCCCTTCGCCCATGTAATGAAATACCTGCTGATCTGCTGCCAGGTCAAAATAAAAATAAGCCTCCATTCGGCGGTCATGCACGTGTGGCGGCATGGTATTCCATACGCTGCCCTTGCCTAAAATAGTTAAACCCATTACCAGCTGACAGCTTTGAATACCCTCCAGGTGAACATATTTATTAATGACGCGCTCATTGGCTGTTGACTGATGACCTGCATTTACTTTGGCCGCCTGGGCATGAGTCATTAATGCAACGGGATAAGTTTTATGCGCTGGTGCTGAAAGTAAGTAAAATACAGCCGGGATATTGCTGTTTTTGCTCTTAAAAGCAACTTGTTTTGTGCCTTTGCCAATGTACAGGCAATCCAGCTTGTTTACCTCGTAGCTTTTTCCGTCAACTATTACTTCGCCATCTCCGGCTACGTTAATAATGCCGAGTTCCCGTCGTTCTAAAAAATATTCGGCTCGAAGGTTTGGGTAGCTGGGTAATATTAACTGGGTATCTGCAGGATTAACCGCTCCGACGATCATACGGTCATAGTGGGTGTAAACGCAGTTCAATTCGCCTGCTTTTACTAGATCATTTATCAGGAATCTTTCCCTGATGGTATTGGTCCGGTAATCTTTAAAATCCTCCGGATGCACGCTATGTAGTACTTTCAAGACTGAAATTTTTGTAAGTTGATGGTTCGTATAATTGAAAAGCAAGTCTACAACCTTGATTTATTATTCTGAAACAATTGTACAGGTATTTCTACGCAAACGTTATAGCTGACTATCGAGGAATAAAGTTATTTGTTTTACTAAAACGTTTTCGCATAAATACAAATTAAAATGGACGATTAAATGGTTTATAGCTTGTAATATTGTGTAAACAGATATTAATAACGAGTTTTGGCCATGAAAAACAGATTTTCAACAATTAAATTATCTTTCCTTTTTATAATCATCCTAATGGAATCACAACAACTTTTTGCTCAGCAATCAAATTCTGTAAAAGAAGTAACCATTGCTGTAGAACAACTGCGTAAGGCCATGATCAATGCTGATAGCTTAGAACTGGATAAGCTAGCTGCGCCTGAACTAAGCTATGGACACTCAGGCGGATTACTGCAAAATAAACAGGAATTTATACATTCCTTTACCAGTGGTGCATCTGTTTTTGTAAATATTGAGCTTAGCAATCAAACCGTAGAGATTGTGGATAATACTGCTATTGTTAGACATCTGCTTACTGCCGATACCAATGACAAGGGAAAAGGCTCGGGCACGGTTAAAATAAATATCCTGCTGGTATGGATTAAGAACAAGGCAGGAGAGTGGAAGCTTCTGGCAAGGCAGGCAGTCAAAGCCTAATTTTAATATAATTTACCCATCAAAGGATAGCTGAATCAATCCTGCCAAAAGAATAGTTTTTGGCGGGATTGATTGTTTTAGGAGATGCCCAAAGTTGTATTGCCATCTTCGCAGCATATATTTAATACCTGTTATTTCAGCATAATAGTATTAAAGCATTCATCCACTCAGCTGCTTCTGCAGACTGGTTTATCATTCACGTTCAGTGAATTGATATTATTTTTCCGAAAACGTATTCGTAAATAAAAAAGTCAAAGTATTACGATATAAGGCTTAATAAGGTAATTTTGGATGAGTGAAGCTAGCGGCTTAGCCATTTTTAACCAATTATAAACAGCGCTTACTAAACTATTTACGGCACAATGAATACCTGGATTACTTACTAGTACGCCCATCCATATTGATTTTATTTCAATATGTTTTTTGCTTATTTAATTTGACCGGGAATATTTGATAAAAGATGATTGTTATCTGATAACGTCTTATCGGATATGAAGAACTAATTAAAACCTAATAATGATTAAAACTTAAACGGATGGAAAACTAAACAAGGCTCATAAAAAAAACCGGTAGTGCTGGAACCACGGCCGGTTTTAAAGTCCCCCTTCAGATTCGCGAAAAAATGAAACAACAGTAGTTGTATGGGGCTTTTTTTGTCAAAATTAAAGAAAAATATTTAACAAATAATGTAACAACAATATGAAGAAAAGACTTCTACACATTAAATTTATTAAAGATGCGGTGCTGCCTATACTATGTGTTTGCCTGGTGGCAAATACGGTACAGGCAAAAGAATCAGGTGGTGTGATAAATGCCAAATCGCCGGGCATTGAGGGCTCAATAACCGTATCATCACCCAAAATAGAAACCATAAAAATAACAGGTGTAGTTACTGACGACAAGAACCTGCCTTTGCCGGGTGTGGTAGTAACTATAAAAGGAACCAATATTGGCGCAGCAACAGATGGCAATGGTAAATACACCATAAATGCCGACGAAAATGCCGTGCTGGTATTTAAGCTATTAGGCTATATTTCAAAAGAAGTAAACGTTGATAAACACACTAAAATTGATGTACAGCTGGCATCTGACCAAAAAAACCTTAACGAGGTAGTAGTTATTGGGTATGGCACACAAAAGAAACGGGACGTTACCGGCGCAGTAGGTTCTGTATCGCTTACAGATGTGGCAAAAACGCCGGTATTCGGTACCGCTCAGTTATTAGAAGGACAGGTTAGCGGTGTGCAGGTTACCCAAACCAACTCACAACCGGGTGCTGCATTTACCGTTAGGGTGCGTGGTACCAACTCCATTAATTATAGCAGCGATCCTTTATATGTGGTTGATGGTTTTGCCGGAGCGGATATTACAGGGTTAAACCCGGATGATATAGCTTCTATAGATGTATTGAAGGATGCATCATCAACTGCCATTTATGGCAATAGGGGGGCAAATGGTGTAATTATAATCACCACCAAATCCGGAACATCCGGTAAAAGCACGGTTACTGCCGATGTTTATGATGGTGTACAAAACGTAAGCCGCATGCTGCCCATGATGGATGCCCAGCAGTTTGCAACTTACCTTAACCGGGTTACTACTTATAACAATCAAAATAATACTACCCAAACGGCTTTGCCTTATACTCAGGCCCAGATTGATGGCATGGGTAAAGGCACTAACTGGCAGGAAGCTTTATTTCAACGGGCGCCTATTGTTAATGCCAATGCTGCTATAAGTGGTGGATCGCCTGGTACCAAGTATTTTGTAAGCATGGGTTTTTTTAACCAGGATGGTATTATATTAAATTCAGGGTATGAACGTGGTAACCTGCGGTTCAATTTAACTCATAACATCAGTAAGAAACTAACCTTCGGTTTAAACTCGCAGCTGTCATATGATCAGCAGGAAATAGCGAATGTGAATACCAATGGCGGAAGCACAGGCGGTACCTTGCTTGATGCACTGCGGATCAGCCCTATTGTGCCTATCCGCGATAATACAGGTGCTTATACTTTTCAAAACGAGCCAAACGGATATGTTGACCTGGTGGGTAATCCTGTAGCAGCTGCAGAGCTAAATACAGATGTGAGCAAAAATTTAAGGGTATTTGCAAACAGCTATTTAACTTATGAAATTATTCCTGATCTTAAATTAAAAGTGAGTCTGGGTACTTCTGATATTTTTAACCGGGAGGATATCTTCAGACCGAGTACTACCTTTTTGGGTTTAACCACCAATGGATTTGCCCAGATCTCCAACCCGATAAATTTTAACTGGTTGAATGAAAATACGCTTACCTATACCAAGCAGATTGATAAAAACCAGACGATAACTGCTTTGGCGGGTTATACCTTTCAGCAGTTTAAATATACTACCAGTTCTGCATCGGCTCAAAACCTTACTACCAATAATTTAGGTACGGACAATTTGGGTGTTGGCGGTAGTTTGTCATCCTCATCATCAACAAACAGCCACGCATTGGAATCATTTCTGGGCAGGGTTAATTATAGTTTGATGGATCGTTATTTATTAACCTTGTCTATCCGCCGCGACGGTGCATCGGTTCTGGGTTCGGCCCATAATTTCGGTACTTTCCCATCCGGAGCGCTGGCATGGCGTGTTTCTAATGAGGATTTCATGAAGAACGTAAGCACCATCAGTGATTTGAAGCTGCGCGTAGGTTATGGAGTTACCGGTAACTCTAACATCGATCCTTACTCATCCTTGTCACAATATGGCTTTAATAGCTATGTGCTGAACAACACACGTGTAGTAGGTACATCAGCCAATAATATTGGTAATGATAATTTGCAGTGGGAGCAAACTGCATCAACCAATATAGGTGTTGATTTAGGTTTATTGCAAAACCGCATCACCTTTAATGCTGATGTGTATGATAAAAAAACTACTAAACTGCTGTTTAATCGAAGCATCCCGGCATCAAGCGGTTTTACAACGCTTTTAGATAATCTGGGTGCGGTATCAAACAAAGGTATTGAGCTTTCATTAACTACTATTGATGTGGCAAGCAAGGATATCCGGTGGACAACAAACTTTAATTTTTCGCGCAATGTCAACAAAATATTGAGTTTGGGTGGCATACCTTATCAAATTACAGGTAACGTAAGTTCAAGCTTATATCCGGGTGGGCAAAACTCGTCCATATTACAAGTTGGGCAACCTATTGGTGCTTTTTATGGGTATAAGTTTGAAGGTATCTGGCAAAGTCAGGCGCAGATCACTGCCAGCGGCACAAAAGAAGCCGTTAAACCGGGCGACCCGCGTTACGCCGACTTAAATGGTGATAACAACATTACCGCTGCTGATAGAACAATTATTGGCTATGCTGTTCCGAAATTTAATTATGGCTTTACCAGTAATTTAACGGTACAACGCTTTAACCTATTTGTATTGATACAAGGTGTTTATGGTAACCAGATATTAAACGAAAACTTAATAGAAAGTGAAAACGGCACCACTACCGATAATAAGCAAGCCTATGTGCTTACCCAAAGCTGGAACGGTCCGGGTACAAGCAATACCTTACCCAGTGTAGGCAGTACGTTGCGCCGCAGTTTAGGGCCAACCAGTGATGTGCTGGAATCAGGCAGTTACCTGCGTTTTAAAACCATCACCTTATCGTACGATTTGCCTTTGCCTAAGTTAACTCCCGTATTTAAAAGTGCCAGTGTATACATTACCGGCCAAAACTTAATCACCATAACCAAATATAAGGGCTATGACCCGGAGGTGAATTCTTATCCGGATTCAAGCGGTAATTATACTTCATTGGGTACTGATTATAACCCGTATCCTAATGTGCGTACCTTTTTGTTAGGGGCTAAGTTTGGTTTTTAATTTTTTGATAAAAAGAGATATGAAAAAGAAATATATACTATTAGCTGCATGTGCTTTTCTTGCCATTACATCGTGTAAAAAAGAATTACAGGAAAAGCCTTACAGCATTTTAACGAGTGCCAACTTTTACCAGAATGCAAACGATGCCCAGTCGGCTTTGGATGGAGTATTTAGCCAGTTGCAGCCGCAGGGGTATTATCAGCGTACCATTTACATAATGACGGAGCTTTCGGGCGATGCACTGGTGCCCCTGCTAACCCAAAACCAGGAGCGTATTGATATGTATAAAATACAATATACATCATCAAACATTGAAATTAATAACTGGTATACCAATAGCTATAAGCTGATAAGCAGGGCAAACGATGTGATTGCCAACGTTCCGGCCATTAATATGGATGGCCCAACCAAGAATAATATATTGGGAAATGCTATGTTTTTGAGGGCGATGGCCTACTTTGATATGGTGAGGAGTTTTGGTGATGTGCCATTAATACTGAAACCCATTACAAGCCCTGATGATCCTAATTTGTATCCTACGCGTACATCAACAAGTCAGATTTATAACCAGATTATAAGCGACCTTAAATACGCCGAGGCCAATTGCTATACCGAACCCAATATCACTACAGCTAATAAAGGCGAAGTATCATCAGGAGCTGCTTCGGCCATGCTGGCAAGGGTTTATCTGCAACGCGCAAGTACTTCATTTGCTGCGTCAGACGATAATACCAATGCTTTGACAGAGTGTAATAAGGTAATTAACTCAGGCGTGTATAAATTGATGCCTAATTACAGCGATGTATTTAACTGGAGTTTGAAATATTATCCGGCACAAACCGAAGTTATTTTTGCTGTACAGTTTGGTGCCAACAATAGTAATACTACACAAAATATTACAGTACGCATGTTTTCGCCAGCTGCATTGGGTGGTTCAGGCTCATTTGTTGCTAACCCGTATCTGATGAATAGTGTTTATGACCATGGCGATGTACGTAAAGTATGGAACGTTGCAAATACTATAAATGGTGTGCCAGCCACGCCGTTCATTTACAAATACCGCGATCCGCAATGGGTTAAAGGAAGCAATAACTCACAAATGAATTGGATAGTATTACGTTATGCGGATGTACTGATGATGCAATCAGAAGCATTAAATAATATTAATGCCAATGATCCAACCAAATTTAACGGATTAAATACTGTTAGAGCAAGGGCTGGTTTAAGTGCCGCGCAGATGCTGAATGCAACTAATACCCCAACATCAGAAGCTTTTGTTGATACATTGGTACGTGACCGTTTAAGAGAGCTTTGCGTTGAGGGACACCGCCGGTGGGACTTAATCCGTTTGGGGCGTTTTGCATCAGTAGAGCAAGCTGTAAATGGTTTTACGGTTACTTCTGATCAGTATTTATTACCGCTGCCGCAAACAGAGATTGATGCTAATCCGAAATTGAAACAAAATCCGGGATATTAAGAATTTACAGATAATGAGAGGTGTTAATTTATTGATTATTAATTTGATGTTGGGTTTTACCGGTTTTGCACAAAGCAAAGCCGGTAAGCCTGATTTTATATTGCTTAATCAGCAGGTATTACAAAATGTAAGTAAAAAGTATCATGATGGTGATGCCGTAACGGTAAAACAGGTAACGGTATTATTGAATGAAGCAGATAGCTTGCTGAAAGTTGAACCCTATTCTGTTACTTTTCATAAAACAAAACTGGCCCCGAGTGGAAACAAGCACGATTATGTGAGCCAGGCGCCTTACTGGTGGGCTGATTCGACCAAAGCAGATGGGAAGCCTTATATCCGTAAGGACGGCAGGCGCAACCCGGAAATTTACCTGTTGCATGATGATAGTCAGCTGACCAAAATGTGTGCCGATGTAAACAGGCTCGCACTGGCTTATTATTTATCAGGCAAAGAAAGTTATGTTCAAAAGGCAGCCTCACTTTTAAAGGTTTGGTTTATTGATACCGCTACGCGGATGAACCCTAATTTGAATTATGCCCAGTATATTCCGGGGATAAACGATGGCAGGGGGATAGGCATTATTGAAACGCGTAGTTTAACCAAAATACCTGATGCTATTGAATTAATGCAGAATAGCAAATACCTGGAGTCCACATTGATTTCGGGTATCAAAAAATGGTATGCGCAATATGCAGACTGGATACTGAATAGTAAAAACGGGAAATCGGAAAGGATTCAAACTAATAATCATGGTACCAATTACGATATGCAACTGGCCGATTTTGCCATTTTTACAGGTAACGGTACTTTAGCCACCATGGTAATTAATGAATTTACTATACCCCGGATAGACCAGCAATTTACTACTGATGGAATGCAGCCGTTAGAACTGGTGCGTACCCGGTCATGGGATTATTCTACCATGAACCTGGCTGCGTGGACTAAGCTGGCTGTTATTGCTGATAAATTAAATATTGATTTGTGGCATAACCAAACGTTGGATGGCAAAGGCATAAAAGGCGCCATTGCCTGGCTGATGCCATTTGCCTTGCAACAGAAAAAATGGACCTATCCGGAGATCGGCAAATTTGAATATGAAAATTTTCAGCAAATTGTTCTGGCAGCTAAGGATAAATATCCGGATGTTCCGTTTCCTGTATTTTACCAGAAATTCCCGGTAGAAAACGAGTTATTGCTTTTAGAGTAGACAAGAAGAAAAAACAGCGTATGTATAAACAGCAATAGCCTTAACAAAAGGCTATTGCTGTTTTAATTATATGGATATTAAATTTCAATTTTATTAAATAGTTCTACGTGGTCGTTTCTTTTTGAAAGCATCTTCTGCGCTTTGACGGGGAGCAGGCCTTGCGCCGCTCTGATATGGCTTATTGCCCGGACGTACCGGACCTGCCGGCTTTACTGTAGCCGTGCGTACTGAAAGCTGACGGTCACCTAAAAAGCTGCCATCTAACTCGGCAATAACATTAACAGCTGCTTCTTCATCTTTCATTTCCAGAAAAGAATAACCTTTTGCTTTGCCGGTTTTTTTATCCCGTACAATTTTAATGGTACTGACTTCGCCAAATGGGCTAACCAATTGTACCAACTCTAACTCCTGCATATCCAGCGGGTAGCCGCTGATGAAAACCTTAACCATTCAATTCAAATATATTGCAAAATTACGATATTGTTTAAAAAATAGTTTCAATTAATAATAATCTTACAATTGTTGTTATGATTTATTTTTTGAACAATGTTAATTGCCCCTTTCGATCAGGATGATTGTGTGTTGGTAATAATCGTTGATAAAAGCAGGTTCCGGCTCTGAAAGATATTTCATTACTTTGCACCGAGTGTATAAGGCGGCATTTTTGCCTTTGCCGCTATTTTATGTAATGGAGCTGGACAAATTTGAATTTGAGATACGGGACATTCTGCTGGAGGCTTTTGGTAAGCAGGATAGCCTTACACGCGAGCATTTACTGGAGCTGTTTGACTATGACGAGCCTATGGCAGCGGCAATTGTTGGTGTTTTATCATCCGATGGACTGGTAGCAGAGGTAGGGTTATCAGAACAAAATTATTTACCTGTATTACTTGTAAAAAAGCCAACTGTGGCAGCGTTTTTGCAAAATGGTGGTTACACCCGGCAATTTGAGCTGGCCCAGGAAAATGCACAACTGGTTTCAGTACCGGATAAACAACCTCAGCAAGCCCCCATACTATTTCAGCCCAAAGAAGAGGAACCCCAGGAAGAAATAACATTTAACGGATTACAGCAACATGAGACCCCGCAATTTGCAATAGAAGATTATAGGAGTGTGCCTGATGCAAAACCCGATGATCTGCAACAGTTAAACGCTGTTTTACAAAAAGAAAACAAGCAATACAGGCAAACCCTTAGAGAACGGGATGAGGAGATTAAATCACTGAACTTGAAACTTAAACAACAGGAATATCTTAAATTACTTTGGTGGCTTGCCGGAGCTTTATTGCTGGTGATTATATTGTTGAGTTATAAGCTGCATGTAAAGATTCATCAGTCGCTCTGATTGCTTTTGATCCTCAATATCGATACTTCGTTATTTTGGATAGACGATACGCTGTACCTGGTAAGCAATTTGAATAAACACTCACTGTGTCTCATATAGTTACATTTAGCCCTAGTTGTAAGGTAGCCTGTAGTAAATGTTGCTTATTTGACCTACTTACCGGCAGTATATGTTCCCCTATAGCTAGTTGATGATGCCCGATTGCAGTAATATGGTGTATGGCTGCAAGGTATGACTTATGGATTCTTGTAAATTTTTCCGGCGGCAGCTTAATCTCAATGGCTTTAAGGCTCGAATAAACTACATACTTACCTGTTTTTGTAATGATATTGATGTAATTCAGCATGGATTCTATAAATAGAATATCGTCGATACTGATTTTTTCGAGGCGTTGGTTACACTTTACATAAAGGGAATCGGGCTGTGATTGGATGGATTTGATGGTTGACGAGCCGCTTACTTTGGCAAGCGCCTTTTCACTGGCTCTCAAAAAACGTTCAAAAGTAACCGGTTTCATTAGGTAATCGGTTACTTCCAGTTCAAAACCTTCAATGGCATATTCAGGATATGCGGTTACAAAAATAACCTGTTGAAAAATTTGCTGACTTTTTAAAAAATCGATGCCGCTCATTTGAGGCATTTTAATATCCAGAAAGATGAGATCCACCAACTCATCTTTTAAAACCTCTTTTGCAATAGCCGGGTTACGAACACTTCCAACCAGTTTCAGAAACGGAACCCTGTTTACATAGGTTTCAATTTGCTGCCGGGCAAGGGGTTCGTCATCCACAATTAAACAATTCAGCATCATTTTAAATTTAGCGTTAGCTCAACACGGTATAGCTCATTTTTACTTTCCACATTCAGGTTAAATTTATGGGTATAAATTAATTCCAACCGCTTCTTTACATTGTTTAGGCCAATTCCTTTATTCATATCATCTGCCTGTTGGGGATAGTTCACATCAAAGGTATTAACGCAATAAAAATTGATCCCGGTATTGGTTACATTAATTTCGATATGGATTGAATTTTCTTTTTCGTCGTAATCGGAAACATACTTAAAAGCATTCTCCACAAAGAGTATCAGCAACAGTGGTGCAATCTGTAGGTTTTCATGATATCCTTTTATTAATAAACTGGCGCTGCAATTGTCTTTCCTGATCTTCTGTAAATTGAAATAGTTCTCAAGATAGGCGAGTTCCTTAGTTAGCGGAATAGAATCAGCCGTGCAATCATATAGTTGATAGCGTAATAACTCTGCCAGCGATACCAGCGTCCCTTTTGCCGCCTGTGGGTTTAACTCTAATTGTGTATATAAACTATTCAGTGAGTTAAATAAAAAATGAGGGTTGATCTGAGCCTTGAGATAAGTGAGCTCAGCCTGTGATTTTTCTTTCTCCATAATTTCCATTTTACGGCCTACCTGTATCCTGTCCATACCCAGCTTTACAAAGCAACCAGCCAAAACACCTAATAAAGCAATAAAGAAACGGTTGAATTGGAGGTCGGTATAATTCCATGAAAAATCAAAACGAATGGGTACCAGGCGGTGGTGTAAAAATATCGTCATGATCCATGAATAAAGCCCCGCCAACAAGATAACGACCATAAAAGCTAACAACATTAACCGCATTACGCTTTTGCGCCTGAAATAATTGGGCACAACATACAGATAGATCATATAAAAAGCAGCAATAATCAGGCTTACATCCAATGCAGAAAAATAGAGTCTGTTGATTTGATTACTGATGTAGAAATATACAACCTGGTTCCACATCAAAAAGAAAATAACCCAGAAAAGTAAATGCAGAAAAAAATTACGCATAGACCAATTTAGGCAAATAGACCGGCACTTATCAAAATTTTATAGCAACGGTTGTTTTTCCGGGACGAACGGCATCGTCAAATTTTTAATATGCCATTGCTATAAAATTTTGCACAGTTGATATAATTGTGGCCCCACACATTGGCAATAATCCTGATCATTGATAAAAAAAGTATGAAAAAATTACTCCCTTTAGTTTTTTGCTGCGTTGCTTTTACCTGCCGTGCACAAACTGCAGAGACTGCCGTAAAGTTAGCTGCTTCTTATTTTAAAGAGGCCGAAACTGCAAGCCAGGGGCAGCATGTCTGGAATAAAAAAGTCTATGGCCCTATGATGTTTGTTGAGCCCCGAACAAGAATAACTTATGCCAATATTCCCGACAGCGCCGGGATACTAAAGCCTGATGGGGAGATTTACCGGGGTGTGTTGCCCGAAACGGTTATGATTGCTAACACTTCTATTAATTGGGAAGGAAAAATGTGGTCGGTTATGTTATGGCCTTTGCTTGCAGATCGTGATGAGCGTGTTAACCTGATGATCCATGAGTCTTTCCATCGGATACAGGCAGAACTCGGCTTGCCTGAACGCAGTCCTACCGTTGATCATTTGAGTACGTTTTATGGGCGGATATACTTTTTGCTGGAGTTGCAGGCTTTAAAGGCGGCTCTATTAAAACCAGTTGACCAGCGTAATGCCGATTTAACTAATGCGCTGCTTTTTAGGCAGAAAAGACGCGAACTTTTTCCGTCTACATTTAAAAATGAACAGATTTTAGAAATGAGCGAGGGCCTTGCCGAATATACAGGGGTAATATTGGGCAGACCGAAGGATCATATTCGGCAGCATTTGTATGATCAGATTGATACCGCCGGTAACCGTAAATCTTTTATCCGCTCCTGTGCTTATATAACAGGGCCGGTATATGGTTACCTTATTTTTGAAAAATCGCCGTACTGGACACTGAAAGTTGACTCTAATTCGGATTTTCCGGAGCTGATTTCGCAATATTATCATCTTAAGCCAGCAAAAACTCCTGATGAACAAACTATAGCCCGACTGGAAAAGAAATATAATGGAGATGTTATTATAAAGTCGGAGACGTTAAAGGAGCAAAAACGTCTGCAACTGGTAAATCAATATGTTGATCTTTTTACAAAAGAGCCTGTATTAACCATCAAACTCATAAAGATGGGTATTAGCTTTAACCCTAATAATTTGTTTGACCTGGGCGAATATGGAACGGTTTACCCAACAGCAGAAATTAAAGACACCTGGGGAGAACTAACCGTTTCAGCCACCGGAATGTTGATGAAAGACTGGCAAATAGTTTATTTACCGATGAGTAAAGCGCCTGATATTAATGGCAATACAATAGAGGGGGAAGGGTGGAAAATTAGCCTCAATACAGGTTGGAAATTTAGTAAAATTGATGCATTGCATTACCAGCTAACTCAATAAATTGTATTAGTAAGGGCTGATGATTTTGCATTATAATATTATTTATAAATGCGCAATTATTGTTACAATCCCTGATATGACTTTAGCTTTAAGGGTAGCAGAATTATTATAATCGTTTGCTGGTACAGTTAAGCCCACTTAAGCCTGTAGCTTATCAACAAGCTTTAATAAGCCATGGCATGGCGCCTGATCAAGCCAAGAAAATATGGGAAGAACTTTTGGGTAAAGGCGTTACCATACAAAGCCAATTTAAGTGTTCTGCCAAAACTGGATTTCGTTTAAGGGATCGTACTCCCAAACCCTGTAGCAAACATGTTACCCAATCAATCAATAATAAATTTATAACTTTAATACTAAGTATTCAGCACATGGAAAACGATACTTATCACATAAAGAAATACTTTATTATATTAATGATGATGATATATTTATTCATCAGCTCAACTTATATTTTATTTCTTCCGATTTATCATTTTTCAGGGGCAATAAGTCAATCTTCATTTACTTCACCTTTGGTTATTAATCATTGCCCTAATAATACCGGCGCTATTAATGCAAATAATACAAACGCGCGAATCCAGCATCTTTATAAATCTATTCCAGAGAATAAACGTAAAGTAATTGCCACCTTATTGTTGATTAGCACTATTTTTACTTTCCTTCATTTTATTAGCTCCGTTTTACTTAATTTCCTCAAGAAACGAGGCGATTATTTATATCGTTTTATTGGTTTCTACCAGCCTTGCTATCTGAAATTCTGCTCCATCAGAATTTGATAAACCCTCCTCTTGTACTCCATTACATCACTTTTGCTATATGATTTTTGGGAATTCATAAGTGAATTGTGTATGCCTTAAATCAACTTTAATACCACAAAGGCAACACCTTTAATGCATGATGTAATTTATCAAAACGGAAAATGTTTTATTTAAGTTCTTTATTTCTAATAAATTAAAAATGAAAACAAAAATTATTTTAACAATCATATTCATTTTACCGGTGTTTATGCTCAAAGCCCAGCAAACCATCAAATCACATGCGCAACCTGATAGCATTATTAAATTTATCCCCATTCAAACACTTGATACGGTGGTATATGCTTACACAATTGGCGGGAAGCTGGCAACCCGTCAAGAAATAGCCTTCAGACTAATGACTTATGCTCCATCTGCAGAAGAGTATCACCAGTTTAAAAACAATATGACCTGGGGTAGTATTTCTGGCGGAGCTTTTGGAATTTCATCCCTGGCATCAGTAATTGCTTTTCACAACAGTAGTAAAAATGCAGTGACAACGATGGGTACAGTACACAACAATTCGGGGGCATATATTTTTACCGGAATAGCAACCGCATTTTTGGGCTCTGCAATTATTAATTGGATATACGGTGCAAAGCATTTTAAAAAGTCAATTAAAGTATATAATCAACGTTTTGAATAGTTTTAAAGCACCATTTCAACTACCCTATGTTTAACCATTATAAATCACATCAAATGAAAACCAAACTTTCAATTACAAAAAAGGCTAGTTTATATTTATCACTTATAATACTGGCAGCGTATTTATTTACATCCTGTAAAAAAAACAACCAGGGTTCACAATTTTCAGGATCTTTGGGGTTTCCAAATACCGGACTATCAGCCCAACTTAGTATTCCATTGCCAATTGATACCGTGGCATTGCCGGGAACGGCTACCGATGTAGTGAATTTGCAGATAAACTTATCAGTGTCTCCCAGTAATCTTCTTTCTCCGGTTTCTGCCACTATTGTTCCTGACACAGGTGCTTTAAATATTTATAACGCAGCACGCGCTACTCATTTTTCTGGTGAACAACCTTATCGGCAGTTACCTGCATCGCTTTATACTATCCAGAATGGTGGAAAAGTAACTATTAATCCTGGCCAGAAAAGCGTAACAGTGGGTATTACTTTTGCCGGGAATAAAATTGACTTTTTCAATAATAATGTCTTCAAAAATGCTTTAAGCCTAAAAATTATAAATGCACAAGGCGCAAAAATAGATTCTTCCTTAAGCAGAATCGTACTTGCAATTAAAGCGAAAAGCGTTTACGCAGGTCTTTACCAGGCAGTAGGTAAAGCCGTGCGGACAGATAACCCTAACGATCAATATGCAAATTATAACTACAATACACAGAAGCCACTTTCGGTTGTTACACCTGTTACTGTACAAACAAATATGGCGGATGTTGGTGATCCTATTTACTTGACAATAAACGCTGACAATACTGTTAGTATTAATTTCCTCCAGGGCATTACGGGACCATTCTATGCTGATGGTGAAAATGGTGGAATGGTTTCCTTTAGTTCATTAGGGCCATATAGCCAAACGGGTGTTAATAAATATGATCCGGCTACGAAAACTTTCACTTTAAACTATCAATATTTTGGCGGTATAGGGAGTGTTTCAGAAACCTTAACTTTTATAAAATAGATTTTGATCCGCACGAACCGGCGCGGGTATTCGGACCCGCGCCGGATGGGATGCGCTTCTTAAAAGCGCGCCAATATCCATCGTTATGGCCATGCTGGCACCTAGCAGGGCGCCCATAGAGCTACAAAGGTTCAGGACGTTTGATGGGCCGGAAAACATTGATCACTGGCGGCGACTCGGGATTGGGTCGTGAAGGAGTTAAAAAAGCAACCAATAAATGATCCGCTATAACTTTTAATTTTAAAGGGGTATTAATAATGGAATAAATTTTTCTTAGAATTACAATCTGGATAATAGTACGGAGGAAAATACTCACTAAAAATCAATCGCTTAACCAGATTAATTTAAGCAGCTGAAAATAATGGTAGAAATTGAGACTCTTAAATTTGCGCTGAAAACATTTGCCAATTTGGACCAGGATGATTTTAAACTTTCATCCTCCTTTTGGTACACTAAATCCTATAAAAAAGGTGAATATTATAATAAATATAAATCTGTATGTCAATATTTAGGTTTTATTACCGATGGTGTATTCAGATCATATATTATCGATGAAAAAACTGGCGAAGAAAAAAACATTTTCCTATACACAACCCATGGTTTTGTTGTGACCTTTAAAAGCTTTATTAATCAAATCCCATGCGATTATCACACACAAGCGCTGACTGATTCTTCGGTTATTTACATTTGTATAACCGATTTGCTTGATTTATATAAAAAATCACATAAATGGGAATGCTTTGGCAGGCTATTAGCACAGGAAGCATTTAATGTTGCTATAGAAAGAACAGAGGGTTTTCTTTTTAAAACGCCCGAAGAACGTTATCTTGATTTACTAAAACATCATCCTCATATTTTTAATAGCATCCAACAATATCATATCTCTTCTTATTTGGGCATTCAGGCGCCATCATTAAGCCGGATCAGAAAAAGACTTTCCGGGAAAAATTGATTAGGGCACCGCACTTCTTTGATGCCTCGTTTGTTTGACTGATGGGGTCGGTAATTTGCAAAACTATAACTGTTAAAAGTTGAATATAATTCTTCAAATCCAGGAATAACAGACTGATACAGGTTATTATGATATTTTCAATCAACTACATTCTGTAGCGTCTGATTTTATCCTTGTGGCCAATTCAAGTGCTTTCATTATTGGCGTTAAAAAAATAAAACTTGATAATACGATATTAACCTGGGTTAATGAGTATTGATTTTTAGTAAGTTATTATTGTGAATAATTAAATAACATGAAAATATCTTATCAAGTTGCCGATGAAAGCTTAGGCGAAAAACTCTTTCCAAATGAAGAAAAAATTGCATTTGAAACAGCCGATACAATTGAAAAAGACCTTCGCAAACAATACCAAACAGGTACTGTAAAAAGGGATGTTCATGCGAAACTGACTGGTTTAGTAAAAGCTGAATTTATCGTAAACCAAGATATCCCTGCTCCTTTTTCACATGGAATATTTGTACCAGGAAAAATTTACCAGGCTTATATCCGATATTCCAACGGTTCAGCCTTACCAAACCGTTCGGATAAAAAACCTGATGGCAGAGGCATGGCAATAAAATTACTGAATGTGCCCGGAGTAAAAGTATTGGATAACGCCAAAGAGGCATCTACGCAAGACTTTGTAATGCAAAACCATACTGCGTTTTTTACAAGTAACCCCGACACATATTTGGCTGTGATGAAAAGAATTAATGGTAATATTTTTGACAAATTATCATTGCCTTTTGTGTTAGGCCTTCGGGGACTGATGCTTGCAAGCAAATTTAATGGCGGTAAAATAACTAATCCGTTACAAATCAGGTATAACTCTATTTCTCCTTATCAATTAGGTACAGGAGTTAATAAGATAGCTGTAAAGTTTTGTGTAAAACCTGCATATGCCCACACAGACTTCTCGCCACAAAAAGCAGATGATAATTTTTTGCGGGCAGCTATGCAAAATACATTGAACAAAGAAGATGTAATCTTTAAATTTTATTTGCAGCCCAAAACGTTCAATGATATGAGTGTAGAAGACTATACTGTAGAATGGAATGAACAACAGGCGCCACTCTATGAGGTAGCAACTATACGAATACCAAAGCAAAATTTTCAAACACAGGAATTAGATGATTTAGGAGAGAATTTATCATTTAACCCCTGGCATACTTTAGCCGAACATAGACCACTAGGCTGTTTAAACAGGGTTCGCAAAATTGTATATGAAAGAATTAGCCGGGTAAGACGCGAATTGAATAAGACACCCACTCAAGAACCATAGTTTTGTATGATAAATTCTTTACAGAAATTTCAAAGTTTTAACTTCTATAAAAAATCAACTAAAGCATCGCGCTATTTTGTAACTCACCCAAAGCCTCTCAGCATTGCTGGGGGGCTTTGTTATTGCGCTCCACTACATACACAGGGTGGGTACATAAAGGGTATTAATATAAATGTTTTTTTAGTTTTAAAATCAAATCGTCGGGGTTAAAGGGCTTTACAATATAATCCTGCATTCCAGATTCCAGAATTTTATCGCGTACATCGCTGGCGGCAGAGGCAGTTATTGCCACAATTGGGGTATCCTTATTAAACTCTCTTATTTTGGCCGTTGCTGTGTAGCCATCCATTACAGGCATTTGCAGGTCCATCAATACAATATCGTAGCTTGTCTGCTGCATCATTTGTACTGCAATTTCGCCATTGTCGGCCACCTCAACCGTTGCATTCCAGCCTTCAAGTAATTGGGTTGCATATAAAACATTAAATAGGGTATCCTCCACCAGCAATAAGCGTTTGTTTTTTAAGTCAAACCCGGCTATATCATTTTCCAGTTGGTTTATCTGGTCAGCGTCAACAATGTTTAATTCCAGTGTGAAATGAAATTTTGACCCCTTTCCTAATTCCGATTCAACTTTTATATCGCTGTTAAATAATCCAAGTATCCTGCGGGTTATAGCAAGACCCAGGCCCGTGCCTCCATATTGCCTAGTAATGGAGGTAGAGGCCTGCATAAACGGTGTAAAAATATTGGTCAGGTTTTCTTTAGCTATTCCAACCCCTGTATCATGAACAGAAAAGTAGAGTAGAGCCGAATCCTGCTTTAACTTTTGTAAGTCAACACGTACTGAAATAAAGCCCCGGTGAGTAAACTTAATAGCGTTCGATATCAGGTTATTTAATACCTGGCCCAATCTTAAAGCATCGCCCATAAAATATTCAGGCACCCTTTCGTCAATTACTAACGACACCCTGTTTTCCCGCTCATTTGCGCCATTGGTATTCGCAGAAACAATGTCTTTTAACAGCTTTTTAATATTAAACGGAGCTTCCTCTAAATTGAGTTTTCCAGCCTCTATTTTATTAAAGTCAAGGATGTCATTTATCAGCACCAGTAAATTATCCGATGAGGTTTTTAAGGCTTCAAGGTTATCAAGCTGATCGGGCCGCGGATTGCTTTTAAGCAGCAGATGCCCCATACCAATAACAGCATTTAATGGCGTACGTATTTCGTGGCTTATTATTGAAAGAAATTCAGATTTGGCTAAACTTGCTTTTTCTGCTGCTTCTTTTGCTATCAGCAGTTGTAATTCAACTTCTTTGCGCCTGGTTATTTCCTCATTTAAAAGGTCAACAATTTCCAGTAAATCATCATCATTACCACCAAATCTTTCCCCGGTATCTGTTTTTATATTATTAAATGTTTCTTTAAGCTTTTTTATAGATAGCTTTCTCAGTTCAACTTCTTCTATCAGCCGCTGATTAATTTCACCAAACTCTTGCTGGCTTACCATAAAAGCATGGTCAGACAACTCTTTATCCCGATCATACGCTGCATAAGAGTCATTTACCGCTTCAATAAAGCGGATAAAATGTTTATTAGCAATTAAATCCGGGCTCGAGTACTTTTTAAGTTGTTTGTTTAATAGCTTATGGTCAGGCATGCTAATTAATTTCTTCGTCAAAGGTAGTAATTGTCATGGTTTGATTATGCAGCTCACACTTGGCATTTGTATTTAAAGGGGATATTTCTCCGTATGAATAAAAACCGGATAGCATTGTGCCTTCACCAAATATATCTTTTACTGCTTCAATTTCCTCATCAATTCGTTTTCCAAGTATCAGTTTACGGCCCACACAGCTTATAAGTAATGCCAGTTTGGGTTTAGCCGGAAACTGGCTAAGCGCTTTTGATGCAGCATGTGTTGCCGCATCAATTAATTTATCAAAATTGGCTTTCATAAACCTTACATATGAACCCTCTGGAATATCACCTGCAAATATCATGCTTTGTTCATCATTATCTATTGATAGGATGGTACGTACAACCGCGTTATTGGTGCCCTCTGGCCGTACATAAAGGGGGAATAGCAGGGCCGATCCGGGTAGCTCATCAGCATATTTACCAAGGTATTGCTTATACAATTCCAGCGCACTCTTATTATCTATTTCATAAAGTCGGTTTGAAGCCGAACGTGTAACCTTTTTTTCAGGGCCGAATATTTCCCAACCGCCCATAGAAGCATGACCAATTTTTAAGCTTTTGCCATAAAAGCCCACGGCAACAATATTCCCTTTCTTGGGTTTTTCATTACAGCCTACAACTGTGTAATTAAATTTATCGCCATCTCCAGCCAGGCCCCCGGTAACCGGTATATTATGAGTGTTTGCCTGTTCAATACCCCTAACCAGTTCGCTGCCATTTACCAGGCCCCCGTCTGATATTATCATCACATAGCTTAGCTCTGCATCATTTAATTTATCGAAAAGCATTTTGCCGGCTTCAAAGCTATTTGGTTGGTCTTTTATATTCAAACTTACCGTTTTAACCAAAGTGTTTTCAAACTCCATTATAATAATGGTAACCGTGTTGTCCAAAACGGCATCATCATAAATTTCGCCAGAGGTTGAACACAATACAATATTAGCTGAAGGATAGCTATTGTTCAAGGTGGCGTAAATATCCTGTTCAAGTAATACATCTTTAGCGCCAAACCCTAAAATAAGCAAATTGCCATTACTATTAATTTCATCTCCGGCCTGGTAGGTAGTTATCCCTCCACAGTATAATTTTTGAGCTACTTTCATGTTGATTTTATGCTGGATATTCTATTTTTAATTTATCAATTACATTTAAGAGGGTGCTTTTTAAAGTATCAAGCTTTTGTTGCAATGTTGTATTGTCTGCGTCTTCACTTACTGCATTTTCAATATCCCTTACCAGTTGTTTTAGTGATACAATATTTAAATTATCAATGCTGGGCTTCATTTGATGTGCCGTTTTACTTATTTTATCCAAGTCATTTACAAGGCTGGCGGCTTCCATTTCTTTTAACATTATTGGCGTTTGTTCGCAAAATATGTTTACCATTTTTTGCATAAATGTTTCATTCCCTCTGCTTATTGCTTTTAGGGATGATAAATCATATAATTGTTGTTCGCCCATAATTTCATCTATTAATTGTGTTGAAGGATTAGGATGTTTAGTCCATTTATCCAGCATACTTAAAAATTCTTCCTCGTTAATTGGTTTTGTAATATAATCGTCCATGCCTGCCGCTAAGCACTTTTCCCGCTCTCCTTTAATAGCTTGTGCAGTAAGTGCTACAATGGGATAGTTATAACCAGTTTTACGAATTATCCGTGTTGCGTCAAATCCATTAATGCCGGGCATTTGTATATCCATTAAAACTACATCAAAACTTCGTTTTTTTATCAATTCTATGCTATTACTTCCGTTTGCAGATTCAGTTACGTTTGCTCCATAATTCTGCAATATAATAGAGGCCACAAGGCGGTTCAATTCATTATCATCGGTTACCAATATCTGTTTGTCCTTTAAAAAATCAGGCCTGAATTGAACCTTAACCTTTTCTACCAGATCTTCGTAGCGACCTTTTTTTAACTTCAGAATGCTGGTAACCCTGGTGCCTTCGTTTTTTTTGCTTTCGGCATAAATTTCCCCGTTCATCAGCTCAACCAAATCTTTACAAATACTCATACCCAGGCCTGAACCCCCGTACCGCCGGCTCACCGAGCCAGACTCCTGACTGAATTTATCAAAAAGATGGGTTAAATAAGATTCATCCATGCCAACTCCGGTATCAACAACTTCTATTTGAATTAACTGGGATGTGTGACTATCATTCAGCAATTTAAATGTTAAATCAATTACCCCCATCTCAGTAAATTTTATAGCATTGCTAATAAGGTTAAGCAGTACCTGGTTTAAACGGTAAGGGTCGCCAATTAAAACAGGCGAAATGTTTGTATCAAAGTATGAGTTACGCAGTGTGAGGCCTTTTTCTTCGGCTTTGTGTGCCAGTACCTGGATAACCCGCTTAGCAGATTCTTTTGGCTCAAAGCCGATATTCTCAATATTCAGTTTACCTGCCTCAATTTTTGAAAGGTCAAGTATATCATTAATTATTACCAATAAGTTCTCAGAGGCTGAATGAATAACATCAAGAAAAAACCGTTGTTCAGCGGCCAGGTTTGTTTTTGACAGTTGGTTACTCATGCCCATTATGGCATTCATTGGTGTCCGTATCTCATGACTCATATTAGCGAGGAAAATCTCCTGCGTATGTGCCAAATTTTCAGCACCTTTCCTTGCTTCTATTAATTCAGTTTCCTGTTTCTTTTGATCAGATATGTCCAGATAGATGCCAATTGAACCAGCTAGTTTGCCTTTATCGTTATATCGGGGCGCCCCGCTTATTAGCCACCATTTTTCTTCCCCTTTTTTATTTACGAGTTTTGTCTCGTAAGCATCGGCAATTCCGGTTTTACGTAATTTTTTCTTTTCTTTAAATATATCTTCATTATCTCCCTCGGTTAGCAATAAAGATGCGTTTTTACCCAGTAACTCATTAAGGGTATAACCGCTCATTTCACAAAAGGTATTATTGGCAAAGGTTATCAATTCATCAATATCAACTTCAACCAGGCCTAAGTTCATATTCGCTATTATATTGCGGTACTTAGCCTCGTTAATTCGTAGGGTTTCTTCAATATTCTTTCTTTCCGTAATATCCTGTATAAACCCGGTAAATACTTTTGCGCCATTTTGAGCTATATATGAAAATGACGAATGCACACCCTGCCATTTACTACCACCGCCAGGAATGGTTAACAGTGATTCATCATAAAATGGCTCAAGCGTATCCCTGCTATGCTTGTTTTTTTTAATAATTCTTTCTCTGTCTTCAGGTTGTACGTATTTTAAATAATCTTTAAAGTCTTCAGCTTTAATCCCAAATATCCTTTCAATAGCCGGGCTTATGTATCTTAAACCCTCTGTACCGTCGGGTCGGAATTCATATTCATAAATTACACCCGGTATATTTTCAGAAAGCGATTTAAATTGTTTGGCGCGTTGCTCAAGCTCTGTTTCCGTTTGTTTTATTTTGGAGATATCTGTATGGGTGCCGCTTATTCTTAATGGTTTGCCCTTTAAATCATATTCAATTACCGCGCCCCTGTCCAGTATCCATTTAGTAGTGCCGTCACTATTAACAACACGATATTCCATGCTATGTGAATCAATTAATCCGGTCTGGTAATTTAAATAGGTTGTTTTAAGCAGTTTTAATTCATCACTGGTATGTACATCCCACCAAAACATCTCGCTGCCGCTAATTTTATGAAGTACAAATCCTGGGTCGCTGCTCGTTTTTGAAAATATAGTTTTTCCGGTTTGTAAATTGTGCTCCCAAACATTATCACCAATTTTTTCAAGTACAAGCCTGAATCTTGCTTCTGATTCTTTAATCAATTCTGATGCATTTTTTTCACTGGTGATATTTTCTTCAACAGCAAAAAAGCCCATTAAACCTCCGTTTGAATTACGTATGGGTTGTCCTTGTATTCGTAGCCAATAAGCCTTACCCGATTTTGAATAATTTAAAATTTCGGTATTAAAGTGTAGGCCGTTGGCTATTTGTTTTTTTAAATAGGCAATGGTATTTGGGTCGGTATCAGGGCCTTGTAATAAGTGACCGGGCTTTTTATTTAATGCTTCTTTAAACGTGTAACCTGTTACTTTGGTAAAGCTTTTATTAACCCAGGTAATCAACCCTTTTTCATCGGTTAATATTACGGGGTTAAGGTTATCTTCTGCAATTTTTGATAAAACTTCAAGTTTCTCTTCTTTCTGCTTTTCAAGGGTAATGTCTTCCACTATGGCAAAGCATCTTGCTTCCTGGTTTTTGCCGCTTTTAAATAGTTTTCCGTTTACTCTTCCCCAAAACCAGGTACCATCTTTTCTGTAATGTATTAATTCTTCTGTAAATGAACTTTTTTTCCCAATAGATTTTGCAATGCCAGTTAACACCGAGTCATCAGTTAATGGCCCCCGGCAAAAATCAAGTGTCATCTTGCCTATAATTTCGTCGTAAGGATAGCCTGTTAACCTACAAAAACTGTCATTTACCCAAAATATTTTACCGTCAGCAGTGTTAAATACCACCCCGTTATCATTTGAGCTAGCCACCAGCGAAAGCTGCAATAAATGTTGCATCGCCCCCTTACGCGTAAAATCATCATTTCCCAAATTTTTTGTGTCCATGTTTTAGCAACCGTAATTTCCTTATGCAGCTAAAAACTGTACCAAGTAATATATTGGGGTTAATTTGACTAATAACAGGGTATATACGCTAATTGACCTGATGTGTTATTCTATATTTTGGAAAAAAATCTCAATTACGGAAATCCTTTAGTTTAATTCACCGCTTTGAATCATTTTATAAATAGTGCTCTTGCCAATATCAAGTGCCTGGGCTGTGGCAATTACATCATCATTGTATTTGTGAAGGTATATTTTAATAATCTCGCAGGTTTGTTCACGCAGGGTTCTACCTTCCATTACAAACACATTATCTTTTTTGGTTGAGTTAAAAGTAATATCATCGGCCTTAATCTCATTATTGTCGCACATTACGGCGGCTAAATCAATTATGGCTTTTAGTTCCCGTACATTTCCCGGAAAATGGTAGTGTAATAATTTGTTTTTTGCTTCCTGCAACATGGTAATAGCACCCATTTTATTTTGCCTGGCAAAGTCATCAACAAAGTATTTTGCAAGAATCAATATGTCATTTCCACGTTGCCTTAATGGGGGAAGTTCTATTGGCAAACCAATTATCCTGTAATACAGATCTTCTCTGAAATTTCCTTTTTTTACTTCTTCTGCCAAATTTTTATGCGTGGCTACAATTACGCGGATGTCCAATTTGATTTTTTCATTGCCCCCAACCCTTACCACTTCACGCTCTTGTAAAACGCGTAATATTTTGCTTTGAACAGCTAAATCAAGTTCGGCAATCTCATCCAAAAAAATGGTACCACCGTTTGCTTCTTCAAACTTGCCTGTTTTGCGCGCTACTGCGCCAGTAAATGCCCCTTTTTCGTATCCAAATAATTCACTCTCAATTAATTCGCGTGGTATAGCAGCCATGTTTACAGGCACAAAAGCTTTCTTTTTGCGTTCGCTATTATAATGTATGCCCTTTGCAACTACTTCTTTCCCGGTACCGGTTTCACCCGTAATGGATACGTTTATATTTGTTTTGGATGCCTTTTCCATCATCCCAAAAATCTTCTTTAATACATCACTCTGGCCTATAATAGTTTTCTCAAAAGAAAATTTTTGGCCAAGCTCTTCCCGCAGTATTTCCACTTCCTTTTTTAACGACTGTGTTTCCCGTATCTTAATAATACTGTTCCATAACAAATCTTTGGTCGATTCATCTTTTACCAGGTAATCACTTACCCCCATCTTTAACAAGCTAACCGCCACCGCAATATTCTCTTGTGCACTGATCACGATAACCGGAATCTGCGAATTTACTTCTCTTATTTTTAGGTAAAGCTTGTCGCCAAGCATATCAGGCAGTGAAAAATCAAGTGTTATTAAATCGGGCTGTAGGTACAATTTATCCAATAGCTCTTTTCCAGTTTCAAAACGTGTTACTTTATAATCGGGGTTTAAACTAATATGATATTGGAGAATTTCCCCATACCAGCGATTGTCTTCAACAATAAAAATATTATAAGCACTCATATTCTGAAAGAGTTAAGGATGGATTTCTAAAATTCAATACGCAAAGGAGCACAAAAAATTCACTCACATGCAATTGCCTAAAATTAAATATTTATAAACTATATATTAATATGTAAATTGCCTAATGATTAAAAATGTGCCCCTTATTTATAAAATTAAAAAGAACCTGAACTTAAAATACCGTTAAAACACGGGTTGCGAGTGCTGTTTATTTTTGTAACTTTTATGAAAATCGCCATGGTTGTTAAACCTGTAGTTGTGAAAATAGCCTTATTAGTTAAATATTGCGCTATTGATTAACAATGCTGGCATTTTTTGATGCTGAATTAACCAATATGTCAATAAAACCTAACCGTAATAATAAAACGCTTCCACGCCAAAAAGTGCAAGACAAGCGGCAGATTGATGAAAAGCTATGCCGGGCAATGGTTAACAGTATTGTTGATTATGCCGTGATTTTAACAGACCCACAGGGTTTAATTATTAGCTTAAACAAAGGAGCTGAACTTATACTGCAATATAATGAACGTGAAGTAACAGGCAAACCGGTAACTATTTTTTATCCTGACGAAACCTTATCAACTGATGGCCCTGATATGAACTTACAGGAAGCCCTTATCAATAACAATTACCAGGTAAAAGGATGGCGGGTAAAAAAGGATGGCACTAAATTCATGGCCAATATCCATTATACCGCCTTGTATGATGAAAACCATCATTTATTAGGCTACACCAAAATAATATACGAGATAAAAGAAAATGGGATAGCCGGAAATGATAATAAAATAAAGCATAACCACGCTGAAAATAATATCAGTTTCAGAAAACTTATTGAAAACAGTTATAGCGGCATATTTCTGCTTGATAAGGATTTTAAAGTTATTTACAGGAGCCTCTCGGCACAAAGGATCAGTGGCTGGAGCACAACTGATGTAATAAAAGCCGGAATGAGTGAATTAATTCATCCCGATGACAGGGAGAGGGTGCGCCTGCTGCTTAATGAGGTATTAAAATCTCCTGGTGTACCAAAAGCTTGTGTCTATCAATCAAAACATTTTAATGGCGATTATATGTGGCTTGATTGCGTATTTACTAATTTTTTAAACGAGCCTAATGTTAATGCTATCGTCTGCAATTTTATTGATGTAACAGAAAAACGTGTTATCGAACAAAAAGCAATTGAAGGCGAAAAGTTTATTAAAACTATTACTGACAATTTACCGGCCCTTATTGCTTACTGGACCGCAGACCGGCATTGCCTGTTTGCCAATAAACCTTACTCCGATTGGTTTGAAAAACAACCGGAAGAAATGATAAATATTAGTAAAAAAGAACTGTTAGGGGAGGAGGAATACAAAAAAGATGAAATTTATATATCTGGAGTTTTAAGTGGAATACCTCAAAGCTATGAACGTACATTTTATAATCCGGGTGGTAGGCGGATTTTTACGCATACCCAATATATTCCGGATAAGGTTGAAGGTGAAGTAAAAGGTTTTTATTCGCTGATATATGATATAACGGAAGTAAAGTTGGCCGAGCAGGAGATAAATAAAAAAACGGCCCAGATTGAAAATTTGCTTGAAAATATTTTAGATGGTTTTATAGCGCTTGATGGAAATTTACGCTACACGTATACTAATAAGCAAATTGGAAAACTTTTAGGCATTCCGCATGAATCTTTAATAGGGAGATATATTTGGGATGTTTTTCCTGATTTGGTAGGTTCAGAGTTTTATAGAATTATTGAACGGGCCAATGCCGAAAAAATTAACTTAAGCAATGAGGATTTTTATGCCCCTTTAAATTCATGGCAGGAAAACAGGGTTTATCCTACAGATAATGGCATTTCCATATTTGTAAGAGATATAACCCAACGTAAAATTGAAGAACAGCAAACAGAATTACTTGCTGAAATAAGTGCCATTTTTAATGAGCCATGGCAATTAAATGATATTTTATACAAAGTATTAAAGAGATTGGCTGATTATGGAGATTTTAGCATGGCCGAGGTCTGGCTAACTTCATCGGATATGAAAAAGGCGCACCTGGCTGTTAAATACGCCGGCACACAGGCTATTAGTACGTTCTATAAAGAAAGTAATGAGCTAAAGAACCTTGTAAAGGGAGAAGGATTACCCGGAGTTGTTTGGGAAACCGGAAAGGTTCAGTTTATACCGGATCTTATTGAAAATGAAATTTTTACTCGTAAAAAGGCAGCCCAAAAAGCTGGTTTAAAAAGTGCCTACGGAATTCCGCTCCGTTTTAAAAATGAAATTATCGGCATCATTATTTTAGGGTTAAACCGGGAAGAAAAGCAGCAAGGTGTATTTACCGCCTTGTTTGAAAAGTTCAATAAAAATTTCGGGATAGAGATTCAGAGAAAGAAGCTGGAGGATGAACTAAATCAATTATTCAATTCAGCACCTGATGTGATATGTACTGCAGGAGTTGATGGGTACTGGAAAAAAGTTAACCCGGCAATGATGAAATTACTTGATTACACTGAGCTTGAATTACTAAACCGGCCTTTGATGGAATTTATTCATCCGGATGACAGGCCCGGGTCAATAGCGCAATTCAGGGAAATTACTGATGGAGAAGCCGTGACTTATTTTGAAAACCGGTATATAACAAGAACCGGTAAAATAAAAAGGTTTGCCTGGACCACATCGGCAGCCTCGCCAGATGGACTGGTTTATTGCGTTGCCAAAGATATCACAGACAAAAGAGAACTGGAGGATTTGCTGAAAAAAGCAACCACCCTTGCCCGTATTGGCGGCTGGGATATTGATCTGGTAAAAGGTACGGTACATTGGTCTGATATAACCAGGGAAATACACGAGGTTGATGCTGATTTTAAGCCTGATTTGGAGAGTGGGGTAAGTTTTTATAAGGGTGAGAGCAAAAATTACATTACTCAAAAGGTGAAAGATGCGATGGAGAAAGGAACATCATGGGATGTTGAACTACAGATCATTACGGCGCGTGGTAACGAGAAATGGATAAGGGTTATTGGCGAAGCCGAAATGCGGGGTACCAAGTGTATAAGGGTGTATGGTAGTTTTCAGGATATTGACGCACGGAAAAAGGCCGAGATTTTTGTAACTGAAATTCTGGAAGAAAGGAATATCATATTAGAAAGCATAGGTGATGCTTTTTTTGCTGTAGATAAAAACTGGATAGTTACCTATTGGAATAACATGGCTGAAAAAGTACTTGGCAAGTCAAAACAAGAAATGCTTAACCATAATTTATGGGATGTATTTGTTGATTCAATAGATTCAGAATCTTATAGGAACTATCATTTGGCTATTGAAAACAACAGTGCCATGCATTTTGAAGATTATTATCAACCTCTTGATAAATGGTATGAAATAAGTGCTTATCCTTCAGCGTCGGGCCTGTCTGTTTATTTTAAAGATACAACCGAAAGAAAGGTCTCGGAGAGCAAGCTTAAAGAATTGAATGAAAGTTTGCAAATACATACAAAAGAGCTGGCAACCTCAAATGCCGAGTTAGAGCAATTTGCCTACGTTGCATCGCACGATTTGCAGGAGCCGCTCAGAATGATTACGGGTTTTCTGACCCAGATAGAGCGAAAATATGGCGACACATTGGATGAGAAAGGTAGGCAGTATATAAACTTTGCTGTTGATGGCGCTAAAAGAATGCGCCAGATAATACTTGATCTGCTCGAGTTTTCGAAAGTAGGTGTTTTGGAGGATAGTTTGGAGGAGATAAACGTGGAGGAGCTTATTAGTGATATTATGGCCCTTTATCGCAAACAAATTGAAGAAAAAAAAGCAAAAGTTTTATTTAACAATTTGCCCGTAATCAGTGCATATAAAACTCCGTTAAGGCAAATATTAACAAATCTTATCAGCAATGGCTTAAAATATAGCAAGACAGGTATTCCGCCCCAAATTAAGATTGAGTGTAAAGAAAAACAAAGCCACTGGCAATTTTCGGTAAGTGATAACGGGATAGGTATTGAATCGGTTTACTTTGATAAAATATTTATAATTTTTCAACGACTGCATAACAGAGATGAATATGCGGGTACCGGAATGGGTCTTGCTTTAGTAAAAAAAATAGTTGAAAGCCGGGGTGGGAAAATTTGGATAGAATCTGCCGAGAACATAGGAAGTACTTTTTATTTTACCATTTTAAAAAATAAGCGTTTATGAAACCGATAAATATTTTACTGGTTGAAGATAATGAAGGTGACATTTTACTTACTACAGAGGCGCTTGAAGAGTGTAAAATAGTTAATAAAATAACCATTATAAAAGATGGCAAAGCTGCAGTTAACTTTTTTGAGTATTTGAATAAGAATGATATACCCGACATTGTTTTATTGGATGTAAACCTGCCAAAAATGAGTGGCCATGAAGTATTAATGTATATAAAGAATCATGACAACTATAAACAGATCCCAGTTATAATGTTGACTACTTCATCATCAGAAAAAGATATTATGATATCCTATAAAAATCATGTTAATTGTTATATAACCAAGCCTGTTGATGCCATTGACTTTATAAAAGCTATTTCCAAAATTGAAGATTTTTGGATCAATATCGTTTCCATCCCCAGAAATTAAAAAAATGACTTCAGATAAACATGCCTACAAAATTTTTGTGATTGAAGATAACCCGGGAGATTTTGCCTTGGTTGAAGATTTCTTATTTGAACAAATTGTAACCCCGAAAATATCGCATGCTACAACTTGTAATCAAGCCCTTGAAATTTTAACAGACAATAAGTTTGATGTTATTCTTTTGGATCTCTCCCTGCCTGACAGAACCGGAGAATTACTTATAGAAGGTATTATTGAATTATGTAAAAATACCCCTGTGATTGTTTTAACCGGCTATGTTGATTTTTCGTTTGGTGTAAAATCAATCTCGCTGGGTGTTTCAGATTATATTTTAAAGGACGAGTTAACGGCAATGTCCTTGTATAAAAGCATTATTTACAGCATCGAGCGCAAGAAAAATATCTTAGACCTGAAACAATCTGAAAAAAGGTACAGCGATCTGTTTAATTTAAGTCCATTGCCAATGTACGTTGTTGATCTGGAAACGTTAAAGTTTCTTGATGTTAATAATGCTACTGTAATTCATTACGGATTCAGCAAGCCGGAGTTTTTAAATATGACGTTGAAAGATATAAGGCCAGTTGAAGAAATTCAGTATCTCTATCGCGGGTTGGAAGAGGATAAACGGAATCCAAATGAAAACTCCAGTAGATTAATGATCCACAAAAAGAAAAATGGCAATATAATAAATGTTGAAGTTCAAATTGCCCCTGTTCAATACAAAGGCAAAAACGCTTCAATTGTAATAGCGACTGATATAACCGAAAGGTTAAAGTATATTGAAACTATTGAAGATCAGAATGAAAAATTAAAGGAAATTTCATGGATCCAGTCACACGTAGTGAGAGGTCCTCTTTCCCGGATAATGGGACTCGTCCCTCTGGCGAGCGACAATTATGATTCTTTGGAAGAAAAAGAAAAAATATTGGAATACATTTCAAGTTCAGCTAATGAATTGGACGAGATTATAAAAAGTATTACGGATAAATCTAAAGTAGAGGATTTTCAGCCTTTAATGGGTAAAACCACGTGGCTTTAAACAATTACTTTTACCCATTCCTTTTTTTCAAAATCATACCGTTTAATAACTTTAGCCGGGTTGCCAACTGCAACGCTATAAGGCGGAATATTTTTGGTAACTACAGCTCCACCGGCAACCACGCTATGTTTGCCAATAGTTACACCGGCTGTTATAACTGCGTTTGCCCCAATCCAAACCTCGTCTTCAATAATTATGGGTGCTGTTGTTACCTTTTGCAGTCTGATAGGTAAATTAACATCAGTATAGGTATGATTTAACCCGCTGGCTACAATGTTTTGTGCTAAAATAACCTGGTTGCCAATAGTAACGGGGCCTATTAATACGCTTCCCAAACCAATACGGCAATCATCTCCAATAAACACATCGCCAACTCCATTATTTACCGTACAAAAATCTTCTACGGTAGAATTGGCCCCAATGCTGAATTTTTGGAAAGGAAACAAATCCATCCTGGTATACCGGCGAATAACCGATTTTTTACCAAAATGATGCATAAAAGGGGTAATAAAGAATCTGATCCAAAAACGCGGCCGTGCATTTCTTACGATCATTTTATACACCATATTTTTTATGCGCGGACTTGACTTTATTTTAGCCGACAAACTCATCATTTAAAAGTTTAATTATTAATGCGATGTTATCGCTTTTATAAATTTTGCAGGTACACCGCCAACTAATGTAAATGCAGGCACATCCTTAGTTACAACGGCACCGGCTGCTATAACTGCACCTTCACCTATTGATACGCCCTTTAAAATGGTAGCTCGTGTGGCTATCCACACATTATCACCAATGATAATGGCCTCCTTGCCTGATGTTGCTTCCCTTTTACCCACATCATGAAAATCATCATCCATCATAATTACCTGGTTGGCTATATGGCAGTTTTTGCCAATTTTTATGTGCCTGCGGGATGTTATAATAGTACCTGTATTAATAAAAGTATTGTTGCCAATTTCAATAGTAGCACGCGGCCCGGCAGATATTTGCGTAGTGCCTATATGTGACCAGATTTTACAGTTATTACCTATTATTATTTTGCCTTTTGCTATTATATTCAACCTTCCCTTAACGGTTACCATTCTCCCTTTTGTGCAATTTCTGAGCCTTATCGATGCGTTTATCAGGTTTAAAGAACCTTTTAACATAGTCTTTATCAGCACCCACCGTATGTATATATTTTCTTTGGTTGATTCAGGTTGCCTGTCATAATAGTCAATAGACAGCACTCTTAACCGCTCTAATACTCTTTCTTTAATATTCATTGTTAAATCATCGCTTCAACTTCGTGATAAATCTCAACAGTTTTTTTAATGGCAATATCCCAGGTAAATAAAGCAGCACGTTTTTTTCCGTTTGCTGATAATTTTTCTGCAAGTTCATTGTCTGTTAGTATAAGCTGAGCCGCAAAAGCCAACGATGTTGGATTTTTAGGATCGATAAACAGCGCAGCATCACCTGCTATTTCTGGCATGCATGAAACAGATGAAGTAACTACCGGTATTCCGCTGGCCATGGCCTCAACTATTGGCAAACCAAAGCCTTCGCTAAATGAGGGGAACCACAACATACATGCTGCCTGGTAAATAGCAGGTAAATCAATATAACCCACATAACCAATAAGGTCGATTTCTTTTTCCAACCATTCTAGTTTTTCGTGTTTAAGTAAATGCTGTAGCTGCTCTTTTTTTAAGCCCTTCATAACCAATCTGGGTGCTGCCGGGTTATGCAATAATAATTGTGCATAAGCGTGTACCACCCCAATATTGTTTTTCCGGGCATCAGTATTTCCCATAAAAAAGATATAGCCTTTTTTTAAGCCAAATTTTTGAAGTACGTCATCAATTTGTGCCTGGCTGTAGTGATCAAAAAAACGTTCATCAGCACCATTATAAATTACCTTAACCTTTTCAGCAGGGATCTGGAGTTTTTCTACAATCAGCTTTTTTTGAAACTCCGAAACTGTTATAATACGCAATGCTTTTTTTGCTATAATTGAAACTGTAAGACTTCGGTATAAATTACCCAATCGCTGATACCAGCTTGCTTTGGCCAGGATATTTGATTTTTCGAGAAATATGATGTCATGCAGGGTCAATATCAGTGGCATTGCGCCTGATAATGGTGCTGTGTTGGCGGTGCAATGCAAAATATCTGCTTTTAATTTGCGGCATGCTTTAGGTAAAAAATATTGCTCCCAGATAAAATAAGGGGCCTTTCTTATAGTATGAACTATTCTGTGAGGGATTGAGGTAATACAGCGGTCGCTATCGTCCTTAACCATTACATGATAATCAATGGTGTCGGTACCTAAAGGAAGACGTTTTAAGAGTTCCTGAGCAACAACATCCATTCCATGCTTACGTGGCCTGAATATCCGTTGCACTTCAATAGCAATCTGTAATTTAGCTTTTTCAAAAATTTCCTGATTCGGGAGTAAAATATTTTCGGCTAATAGCATATTATTAAAGTTTAGTATTGATTACTTATTAATTAAAACAATATAATCTATAAATATGCCATATATTTAAGTGTCTATATATCAATTATTTAAATTAAAAATTTGTTCCATAAAATGGAATGTTTCCATAAATTATACGGGTCTTTTGGAGCGCGAAAAGTATAGGGCATTAAAAAAGGCCAACGATTCCTTGAAATCATCAGCCCTCTAACCAATAGTAAAAATCATTTTATACGCTCTCTTTTTGAAGCAACGCAGGTATTGTTCTCAATATTAATTTCAAATCGTATTTTAAGCTATGGCTCTGTGCATACTTGTTATCAAGCATCAGCCTTTCCTCTTCACTCATTTCGCCTTTACCACGCTTTTCCACCTGCCACAAGCCAGTAATCCCTGCCGGAGCCGAGAACCTTAATACATATTTGTCAGTTGTTAATTTTTCAGCTTCATACAGTGGCAATGGCCTGTTGCCAACAATGCTCATGTCGCCAATTATCACATTCCATAATTGAGGTAGCTCATCAATACTTGTATTCCTGATAAAATTACCTATCCTGGTAATCCGAGGATCATTCTTTATCTTAAAAAATGCGGAATTTGAAGTTGATTTCTTTTCGGTCCTGAAATCCTTTTCACACCATTCAATGCCATCAGCAAACAAAGGGTATTGGCATTTATTATAGGCTCTGCAATCATTGCATAAGCCGTGGTTTAAAACAGCAGGTTCTTTTTCATTTGCGGCATCAATATTATACTGGTTCAGGTGCTTTAAATCTTTTAGCCTGGCATCTGCATTAACATACATTGACCGGAATTTATAGAATTTAAATATCTGGTATCCAGAGCCCACACGCAGGGCATAATAAAAAGCAGGCCCCTTTGATTCCAGTTTTATCATTAAATAAATAATCAGAAACAATGGAGATAATACCAAAAGTGCCGTGCCGGCAAAAAACAAATCAAAAGCTCTTTTTGCAATGCCAATACCTTTAATATTGGCTCTTTTTGGTTGCGAAATATTATTCAGTTTTGATTGGTTATCGATTAAAAAATTAACCTTCTTCTCAATCTTTACCGGGTTTAGGGGCAATTTAAATGCATCAGTAATACCTGCAGCCAGGGCCAGTTTGGATAGGTTTGTATTTAAATGGTTTACTACTAAAAAAAACGGAACTTCAGGCAAGCCCTTTTTTTTGAGTGCCTCAATTAAAGGAATACCCCCGGGTGCCATAATTTCGCTGAATGAAATAATAGCAACAATATGAAGATTGTCTGTTTGCCATGCTGAAACCATTTTAATACCATTGGCAAATTGCATTATGTATCTGTCCTTAAAGTCGCAATTTATAAATACAGATAACTGATCATCTTCAAATCCAACTATAGCTATAATTGGTGTTGTGGCGGTTAAGGTTTGCTCCATATTTATAAGTTTAAGGTCAATTTACCCATCCTTCTTAAAATAACTTTTATCCTTGCATCCAGTTCAGCAGGATTAAACGGTTTTACAATAAAATCGTCGGCACCTGCATTTAGGCATTCAATCCTTTTGGCTGTGCTTTCCTCACCAGAAAGAATGATAATTGGAATGGAGTAAAAGAAATCACTGATTTTTATTTGTTCAATAAGCTCAAGGCCACCTAACTGCGGCGTATTTAAGTCGGCTATAATTAAATCAGGAAGATTACCTCTTTGCATACTGGCCAAGGCATCGAACCCATTTGGATAAATAGCTACTTCATAAGTGGCCTGCAAAAACTCCTGAAGTACGGCTTGCATAAACAAGTCATCTTCAACTACAAACACTTTAATATTATTAGGATTTGAAAAATTCATAAAATATGTTTTTTAAGTTTTATTTAACATTTATAGTAATTTAAAGTAGATACCCTATAAACATGCCATTACTTAATGTATTGACTATTAGTTAATTAATAAATTAACATTTTCCAGAATATGGAAGAAAGTCCAATAACTGAAAAAACTATAAGTTGATTTTTTTAAGGCTTTAGATACACTTATTTAAAAATTGCAGCCTTTTAAAGAGGTGAAATGGAATACTGAACCACTCTGAGTATCTCCTCCATATTTAAGATTATTTTCCATTATCTGGAAATAAAACCCATATAAACTAAATTATAAATAACTAATAATCAGATATTTAATTTAAATATAGGCTTTGGTATAGTTTTGCACTTAGTAGGTTAACCGATAATAAAACAGTAAATCAATTGCTAATTAATTACCGGAAAACATTATCAAATAGAAATGAGAATAAAAGTTTTTTCAACCCTGTTTCTTTTAATACTTCACTATGCCTGTTACGCACAAACAACAGGTGCGGAAAGAAAATCAGCACCTGTATTGCTTGATGAGCAAAAGGAATTGCAACAACAAATAGTACCGCTCGATAGTATTTTGGAGCTTGCTGTAAATAATTCGCCGTCTGTTAAATTTCAAAACGATTTGATTGAAGCGGCAAAATCACAATTGGAATTTAGTAAAAAGCAATGGTCAAATAACGTAGTGGGCTTTGTAAACTACTCAGCCGGCAATCAAAGTATTGTTTCGGCCGATAGTCAGTCACCGGGCACACAAACCTCCTCTAATGTAACTAACGGTTTAAGGGTAGGTGTTCAGGTAAACTTGCCGCTGTTTGAGTTGTTGGGTCGCAAGTCTCAAACAAAAATCTATAAGCACGATCTCAACTCAACCATTAACAAAAAGGATGAGTCTATACAGGAGCTTAAAAAGGAAGTAATACTTCAATATTATAACCTTTTATATTCAAGCAATTTGCTGGCTATCCGCAGTGATGCAAAACAGTCTACCACAAGTGAATATGCGATAGCCGAAAAACAGTTCAGGGATGGAATAATTGATTTAGGAGAGCTCTCCCGCTTAAAAACAATAGAGGTAAATGCCCGTGCAGATTACGAGGAAGCAAAACGCCAGTTTTCAACCTATTACAACCAATTTGAAGTATTGGTTGGTGTGCCATTTCAACAATTAATTTTAAAAAGATAAGCATGGTACATTATATAAAATTATTGTTGCAGTACACCAAATGGCTTATTTTATTACCCATTATATGTGCCATTACTGTTTTCTTTCTTACTAAAAAAGCTAAAAAAGAATACTCCAGCTCAACTACTTTATATACAGGTGTAGCCAGCGGCTATTCAATAACCAGTACTGAAGATGAAAGACTGGACTACTTTGCAGTCAACAATGCATTTGATAACCTTTTAGCCTCGGCTAAATCGCGCGAAACCATTGAACAGGTTTCACTGCATTTACTTGCGGAGCACCTTTTATTAACAAAACCCGATCCTCATGTTTTAGGCAGTGCAGGTTTTGAAAGCCTCAGAAAACTGGTTGACAATAGGCTGTTAGCGCGTGCAAAACAGCTAAAAGATCCTCAAAGTGTTTACAACTATATCAACCAGCTTTATACATCTCAAGATGATAATGTAATAACTGATATTTTAAATAAACCAGGCTCATTTTATAGTATTGATGATCTGAAATCAAACCTGGTAGTAACCCGAATCAATACCAGTGATATTATCCAGGTGGTTTATTCAGGTAATGACCCTGCGGTTTGTTTACGCGTACTTCAATTACACAGCAGTATTTTTACTGCAAATTATAAACGTCTTAAATCTGACCAAACCTATAGTGCCGTTCAATATTTTGAAACAAAGCTTGCTGATGCCAAAACCAGGCTGGCGGCATCAGAGAATGATTTAAAAGTATTTGGACAGAAGAACAGAGTAATAAATTATTACGAACAAACCAGGTACGTTGCCCAGGCAAAAGAAGAGCTTGATAAAGAAATTTATGCCGAAAAAGTGAACCAAAGCGGCAGCAAACACGCGTTGTTGCAAGTTGATAAGAAGCTAAGTTCACGGGAAAACCAGGTTTCGAATGGACTGAGTCTGATAAATCTGCGGCAGCATTTAAGTGAGGCTAACTCAGGTTTGGAACGGGCAAAAGTTTATAATAACACAGCGAAGATTAACGAGTTTTCGAAAAGAGTTAAAATGCTGGATGACTCTTTAAAATCAGAGTCCAACAAATATCTTAATTTAAATTATACGCCAGAGACCATTCCGCGCCCTAGTCTTATACAGCAATATATAGACAATTCTGTAAGTAGTGATAAAGCTACAGCTGGGCTGGGTGTACTTAATAATCAAAAACAAAATTACCTTAATGAGATAGATGAACTTGCGCCTCTTGGTTCTACATTAAAACAGCTTGAGCGCCAGATAGATATTAATGAAAAAGAATACCTGGCCATTTTAAATGGTTTACACCTGGCCCGGCTGCGCCAAAGCAATCTATCCCTCAATTCAAATATTGTGGTACAGGATAAGCCGTTTTTTCCATTGCAGCCACAAGCATCAACCCGGGGATTACTGATAGGACTTTCATTTTTTGTGGGTTTTATATTGGTGGTGACGTTTGCCATTGGAAAAGAGTTTATGGATTCTTCTATCCGTAGTCCCGAAAGGGCAAAAAAAACTATAGGGCTTCCCTTGGCCGGGGTATCCATTACGGGTGGGGTGACTATAATGCCTTACCAGCACGCCCTCCGGAATTTGCTTGCAGAAAAATTTGTAAGCACTATTCTTCCTTACATCTCCAAACCAATTGAAGATAACGGTAACGCGCAAATATCAATCATTACAACCAAGGCTGGTGTTTTCCCGAAAACAGATTTAAAACGGCTGCATAAGTTTTTATCATCACTATATAATGATACCTATTGGATTGTTCCTATAAATTATTCAGAGGTTTTCACAGCAGCATTACCTCAAAATGCTTTCGCAGTTTACACACCTAACCTGGTGCATCTCAACTACAAAAATGTATATGAGCTGGTAAATGAAACTCCACAGAAACACCAACTGACTATTTATATCTCCCCCGATTTATCACAAAGCAGTTTGCCTGTTTCGTTTGCAAAATCATCCGATTTAATGCTGCTGGCATTTAAAGCCAATGATACATGGTTGCCGCTTGATAAGGAGATATTAATAAAAGTAAAGGCCGCCATTAATGATATTCCATTTTTTACCTGGCTTATAAATACTGACGAGGCTAACCTTGACGGTTTAATAGGGGAGGTCCCCAAAAAAAGGAGCTGGCTACGCAAAAAAATAAAAAAACTATTAACCCTGAACCTTAAATAAAATGGAGCAATTAAAACCAAAACATATTGTGTGCTTTGCCCTGCCAGCCTGGGAAGCAGATTATTTACGGTCGACAGTTGAATTAATGAAAGGCCTGTCGGATGACAACCTGGTGCTTTATGTTGATTATGCCTATACCATATCCGATTTAATAAAAGGAATACTTGGTAAAAAGAATTTTGAATGGAAGCGGCTGCTTGGCATAACAAAGCGTTTGAGAAGGATAAGCGGTGATGATGGAACCGGGCTTTGTGTATTATCACTACCGCCGGTGTTGCCTGCTTTTATTATCAAATCATACCCATTATTTAAAATAGTAAACAGGATTAATGCTGCAATAACAGGCTATTATATTAACAAAGCCATTAAAAAGCTACAGATGCACAATATTATAGGCTTTAATTCCTTTCAGCCCTTTTTAGGTAATTACTGGACTATAAATAACCTGCAATTTACCGTTTACTACATTTATGATGATTTTTCTAATGTTCCCTGGTTTAAGGGATTTGCTACAATTGAAGAAGAAAAATTTATCTCAAAAACCAACCTGGTAATTGTAAGCTCGGACGAGCTTAAAAAGAGAAAGCAAAAGATCAATAAACCGGTAGAAGTAGTTAATAACGGCGTTCATTTTAATGCGTTCTTCAGCAACATGAAAAGCCGCAAACTCAACGAGGGCTATATAAAAACAGTTGGCTACACCGGAACAATGGATAATAGGATTGACTTGGATTTATTAGAAACGGTTGTTAAGCAATTGCCCAGGATACGCTTCCTTTTTATCGGAAAGGTGCGCGAAAAAAGCATTTCTGACCGGCTTTTAAAATATATGAATGTATGCTTTGAGCCACCAGTGCTGGCCGATCAGATTCCATTGCTGCAAAGGCAAATTGACGTAGGTATTATCCCATACGTTTGCAATGAATTAACCGCTGCCATATACCCCTTAAAAGTAAATGAATATTTGGCAATGGGCCTGCCCGTTGTAGTTACCCCTTTTGCATCATTAGGCGAGGCAGATGAGGTTGTCTATGTAGCTAAAACCTCTCAGTTATTTATAGCCGATATTGAAATGGCACTGGCAGAAACAGATGATTGTGTAAAACAACAGCGGTTAGGCGTTGCGAGAAAAGCCGATTGGAAAGAGAGATCAACACAATTGATGGCGATTATAGAGCAATACCATACTAATACATTAATTCCTGATTCCATTTTAATTAAAAGCAGCTTATCATCATGATAAAGAAAATTTTATACAGTAATACCTCCTGGTCGTTATTTTCAAACGGAACCACGGCGCTGCTTGGCTTTGTTAATCTGGGCTTTATTGCCCATCAGTATTCGCGTGATGATGCAGGTAAATGGTTTATGCTGCTTACTGTTTACACATTATTAGAAATGCTGCGAAGCGGATGGGTACAAACCCCCTTTGTTAGATATTTTGCAGTTTCCATCAACCACGAAGAAAAGAACAGGTTAATAGGGGCATCATGGCAGCTCTTACTGGGTTTTACCATTATAATAGCCCTATTGGCTTTACCATTTATGTACTTTTTTAAGTTAGATAACGGTGCCTTTTTACTGGCAAAAAGGTTCACCATTTTTTGGCTCTTTAGCGCCTTACCTTACCAACTATTACAATGGCAATTACAGGCCAGTCAGCTTTTTAAAAAATTAGCGGTGGTGAAAATATTTTTTGCTGCCGGCTTTACTATCCTGCTGCTTTTTCAGGTAAAACTGAGATTTTCAATTGAAACGGTAGTATTACTTTATGGCTGCTTGCAATTTGGTATTGGTATGGTTGGATCCATATTCGGATGGCTCCGATTTGGGACATGGAAAACGAATCTGCAGATTGAGCGAAGAAGATTATCGGCCTTTGGCAGGTATAGCATGTTTACCATGGTAACATCAAGCCTTTTGCGTAGCAGCGACCAGTTTATCATAGCGCTCTGGCTTGGGCCAGCAGCGGTAGCCGTTTATTCTGTTCCGCAAAAGTTAATTGAAGCTATAGAGATTCCTGTACGGTCCTTTGCATCGGTAACCATGCCCAAAGCTGCTTCACTGTTTCAGCAACAAAAGTCAGAAGAGTTAAAGCTGTTATTTTACAAGCAATGCGGGTTTTTAACTGCGTTAATTTTCCCTATGCTGGTTGTATTTTTAATTTTCCCCTCACACATTGTAAACCTGTTAGGTGGTGGTAAGTACCATGAGTCGGCATTGCTATTACAGATCTTCTGTTTTTATGCAGCCCTGATACCTATTGACAGATTTTGCGGCGTTTTATTGGATGCAGGCAATCGCCCACAAAAAAACACTATGAAGGTTTTAATCATGCTGGCTACAAATGTATCGCTTGATGTTTTTGCGTTGTGGATGGGGGCAGGCATATATGGCGTGGCTGCAGGCTCAACCATAACGTTTTTACTGGGTGTAATTGTAGGCTGGGTGCAACTAAAAGATGTTCTTGACACTTTTGCCATAAAGTTGTTCTGGAAACATGGTGTTTTAGCATCAGTTAACTTATTAAGAAAAATCCCTGCTGCATAATGATGAGTTTACAAAAAATATATAGTTTATGGTTTGTACAGGCAATATTTATATCTGTAGTTGCAATTGCTTTAGGCTATATTATAACTGAAACAGACCTTGCCGGAGCCGCCGGATTCATAGCTATCCCTTTTGTATTAATATACATTGTTTTGCTCTTCAGAAATCCGCGAATTGGTCTATACACGGTATTGAACCTCGGCTTTTTTGTGAACGGGATGATCCGTTATTCAACAGCGCCGTTTGGTTTGTCGCTGGATGTTTTTTTACTGCTATCCTTAATCGCAGCGTTAAGTAAAGCTACCCGCAGGGATTATAAATACTTGAAAAATCCTTTTGTGTATGGAATAGCCATTTGGACAGCCTTTACCATATTTGAAATTATAAACCCTCAATCACGAAGTTTCGCCGCCTGGTTTTACTCGGTTAGGGGTACCTCTTTATACATGATCCAGCTGATTATCTTAACCATTTTATTGTTAAATGATCCTAAAGAGATTAAAATTTTTATCAGGATATGGATAGCATGGTCGCTGTTTGCGTGTTTATGGGGAATGAAACAACAGCTTTTGGGTGTTAACCATGCCGAACAAATGTGGCTGGATGCCGGTGCTTACAAAACGCACATACTGTTTGGCAGGCTTAGGGTATTTTCTTTTTATTCAGATGCCGGGCAATTTGGGGCAGCCATGGGGCACATTGCGCTGGTTTGTTTAATACTCTCCTTTGGGCCTGTTAAGCTAAAGCAAAAGTTAATATACTGGGCCTTAGCCGGATTTTTCTTTTGGGGAATGTCCATATCCGGTACACGGGGCGCCCTGTTTGTGCCGCTTTCTGGGATAATGGTATATCTGTTTTTAACGCGCAACTTTAAAATTCTGTCAGTAGGTGTAATCATTGTTGCGCTGCTCTTCTGTGGGCTAAAGTTTACCAAAATAGGAGCCGCCAATTACCAGATACAGCGGATGCGGAGTGCGATGGACCCTAACGATCCATCGTTACAGGTAAGGTTAAATAATCAAAAAACACTAAAGGCCTACCTTGCTTCAAGGCCAATTGGTGGTGGCATCGGCTCTGCCGGTTCATGGGGACAACGGTTTAGCCCCGGCACCCTGTTAGCTGATACCCCTACGGACAGCTGGTATGTACGTATTTGGGCAGAAACTGGGATTGTTGGCCTTTGGGTGCACCTGGGAGTAATATTCACCTTCATTATTTCGGGTACTGTTATGATTTTTAAAATGAAGAACGATAAAATGCTGCGGCAAATGGCCATGGCGCTATTTGCGGGTTTTGTTGGTATAGCTTTTGCCAGTTACGGCAACCAGGTTTTGGGGCAGGCACCCACCGGCGTGGTTGTTTTTATGAGCATTACTTTTGTTTGGCTTGCTTACCGCTGGGACAAACGAATTTTAAGACCGATGCCAATTTTAACCGAAAATTCTGCTGTACTATGAACAATTACATTAATCCATTGGTATCCATCATTTCGGTAAATTATAATACCGATGCCATTACCGTTGAAATGTTGCGGTCATTGCAGCGCATTACTTATCCAAATGTTGAGGTAATTGTAATTGATAATGCTTCGGCCATTGATGCCCGTTATTTGGCTACTGATTTTCCGGCTATTACATTTATACAGAATGAAAAAAATGAAGGCTTTGCCGGTGGAAATAACCGGGGGATTGTCATAGCAAAGGGAGAAATTATTCTTTTATTAAATAATGATACCGAGGTTCAACCTTCATTTCTTGAACCAATAGTTAGACTTTTTAATACCTGCGAAGATATAGGTATTATTAGTCCTAAGATACTTTACTATCAATCCAAAAATACCATTCAATATGCTGGTGGAACACCTATAAATTCATTTACGGCCCGTGGCAAATTTATCGGAACCGGTGAAGCGGACAAAGGTCAATATGACGTTGCCCACCAAACACACCTGGCACATGGCGCGGCCATGGCTATAAAGAAAGACGTATTTGAAAAGATAGGGATGCTCCCCGAAGACTACTTTCTTTATTATGAAGAACTGGATTTTAGTGAGCATGCACAGCGCGCCGGCTTCAAAATATGGTATCAGCCGGCATCGGTAGTATACCATAAAGAATCAATGAGTGTAGGGAAAATGAACCCGCTTAAAATATACTATCAAAGTCGTAACCGATTATTGTTTATAAGGCGAAATACCTTCGGAATAAAAGGAATAATCAGCAGGCTTTTCTTTATTGCTATTTCAACACCTGTTGCATTATTAAAATATGCCATGCAGGGTAAATGGGATTTTGCTGGTAAAATATGGCAGGGCCTGGTGTGGAACGCAAATTATAAACGTACTTAAATCTTCAAAATTATGAATTACTTAAATGCCCTGATCTTTTTCCCTGCTTTATTGGTGTACGTTTTTCTTGCGTTCCAGGCTATTTACCTTTTTGTGTTTTCGTTGGCTGGTCGTATTATTTCTTTATCTGCGGCACCCCAAAGTAACCACATAGGTTCCTTTGTAATATACATCCCATCCTATAAAGAGGATGCCGTGATTATAGACACAGCACTCGCAGCACTGGCAATAAATTATCCCGAAAACAAAAAACACGTGGTGGTTATTGCCGATTCATTAAAGCCGGAAACATTGGTGACATTACGCTCGCTTCCTGTCCAGGTGGTGGAAGTTACTTTCGATAAAAGCACTAAGGCAAAAGCTTTAAATGTGGCCCTTAAGCAAACCATACTCAGCTATGATTATGCCCTGGTGCTTGATGCCGATAATGTTTGCGCAAAAGACTTTTTATTACGAATGAATGAGGCACTGCAAAGCGGCTACCGGGTAGTGCAGGGGCAAAGGGTAGCAAAAAACACCGATACTAATTATGCACTACTGGATGCCATAAGCGAAGGGATTAATAATCATATATTTCGAAAAGGACATCGTGCTTTAGGATTATCATGTGCTATTATAGGCTCTGGTATGGCACTGGAATTTGATTTGTTTAAAGCCATAATGCCCGAAATTACTGCGGTAGGTGGCTTTGATAAAGAGATGGAACTGCGCCTGTTAAAACAACGCATTCGTTTTGGTTATGCCGAAAACGCCATTGTTTACGATGAGAAAATCAACCAGTTATCAACCTTACAGAATCAACGTAGGCGTTGGTTGTCAGCACAACTTAATTACATGAAAAAATATGTAGGAGAGGGCTTTGTACAACTATTTAAGGGCAACTTTGATTTTTTTGATAAGGTAATACAAACACTGTTATTGCCACGTTTGATATTGCTGGGCATAACGCCGGTAATGTTTATGTTATCGTTACTTCCCGGGCATTCATTGCCCCCTGTTTATTGGCTTTTACTGTGGATAGTTACTTATACGGCTATAATTCTTGCCGTTCCGCCTCAATATTTTGACAGAAGGTTATTTAAAGCTATAGTTAGTTTGCCAGCTGCTTTTTTTACAATGTTTAAGCTATTATTCAAACTTAAAAACGCTAACCGCACTTTTATCCACACGCCACATGGCGAAGCTAAATAAGACTTTGTTTTTATGATGTTTTTGGTGGGACGTGATTTACTCTTATCTCAGCATTAATACTTACCTGGGTGCTGATAGCTTTGTAATTTAATCATCTTTTAACCAGACCATAACACTACCCCCCCCCTGTGTTTTTCAGGGCAATAAAAAAGGCCGGGCTAGGCCCGACCTCCACATTGAATATAACCCCTGCACTTATTATTTTTTATAGATCATTGATTCGTTACGGTTGCCTGGGTTATTTAAGTACCAATCCTTGTGCAAAGTACCGCCGGATTGTGCCCATTGCAAAAAGTAATTGTATGATTTACCTATTGAAATACCTTCGGCTGAATAATCAAAAGGTCCTGCGAAGTTTAACGCCCAGGGCCATGATTTTTTACTCAAATAGTAAGTACCCATAACTGGGTTAGTATTATCCTGTAGTGTTCCAAATAGTTTTTTATCGGCCAGATCAGTAGGTAGTGTGTTGGCCAGATGCACCTCGTATCCCCGGCGCTGATTGCTGATAAGGAAAGGGTTAAATGGTGCATTACCTAAAGTTGATGCTGATATTGGGGTTGTAAAGCTCATATAAACATGTACGGTATCACCGGTAATATAAGGTGCACCATTTTGAGTGTTTATATAATAGCCACCAGGACGTTTAATAATAGCCTTGTAGCTATCAAATGGTATAATAACTGCGTTGCTTTGTGAAGCTTCGGTACCATTAGCGTTTTGTGTTATGTAGCCACCTACTAATTTTTGACCGCTTACTGTTTTTACCATATCTGGGCTGAATGGGAATTGTACCCCAAAACCACTTACATACGAAGCGCCTGATGCTTCGACCATATAGTCTGCATATATTTCAACAGCCAGGTTCTGTGCATTGGTAATGGTTTTATAACGATAGCCAACAACCAGGTCATTCATATCATAATCGCCGGTTGCAGGCCACAGGTCTTCAAACAATACGGTGCCAAAAGTGCTTGGTGATGGATAATAACTTATATAGGCCCTTGTTGGGTCATTCGGAAATTGGTCAAATGTATCGCTTACGCCATCTCCGTCAGAATCTACAGGCTTGTCAATAGGTTCAATATTAATGGTGGATATTGCTGTTACCGGGTTGGAAGTAGCGTAAAATACCACATCATTAAAATCGTTGTCGCAGCTTGGTGATTCCCTGTTTTGATCCTCAAAACCAACAAGAAATAAGTCCGGAGATGTTGAATATAATAGTACGGTGTGTTTTTTCAGATCGGGATTGGTTTCAGGGTTGCAGGCTGTTGTTGAATAAAATTTAGTTGTATTGCTATTTACCGTTTGTGTGTTGCCATTCCATCCATTTGAAAGCAATACGAACCCAATTGATGTACCTGCATTAAAACTACCCAGTTTAACTTTACTACCCGATTTAAGGTTTCCGCCTGAGCCTGGTAAAGAAGCATTGGGGAAAATGTAATTTACCGTGCTAATATCTGCCGGACTTTGTGGCGGATTATTGGTTGGGTAGGTATAATAACCAAGCGAGTTTAAATAGCTGGCACCCTCACTTACAAAAGTTATCCAAACATCGGCAGTTTGAGTAATGATAATATCGGAAGTGGCCGACGGTTGTAAATATTGTGGATGAAGCTTTCTTACGTCCAGTGTTTCGGGCAATGATGTATTTAAAAATGATAGCAACTGGGCAGTAACCACATCGGGTGGAGATATAAGATATTCCGGAACACCGGAGTTATCATATTGCCCCATATAATTATATACTGTATTGTTAATTATATATGCCATATTTTTAGTTAAACTTAATGATCGCATAGCCATTGCCGTATGCTCAGCATAGTTGGTTGCAGTAATATTGCCGGTGTAGCCGGCAGCTCCTCCAATTTGGGCTGTTATGGCATTGTTACTAATCACCGCCTTTGCATTGCGCATTAGGCCAATGTATTTAGCATCGATTATCAGTGTATCAATATAAGCCGGAACATTCACCTGGGCCTGTAATACCCCTTGAGAATTGGTTATGGCAGTAAAAATAGGAGAGCTAACGGTAGGATCGCCCTGGTAAATATTTACAGGTATTCCGGCAATGGGATCATTATTGTTTGCCGCAAAGCTGATATTAAGACTTACCGTTTTTGTGGTGCTGAAATCAAAACCCATAGGCGCTATAACACTATCAATTGGTGCAGTAGCTGTTTGGGCTTTGCCTGGCATATTATCAGTCTTTTTACATGACAACATTACTACACATAACCCCATAATTAAAATAGTAACTTTTTGTTTCATGCCTCTTTAAGTTTATTGAACAATTCAATGTAAGTGCCACTTGTTAATTAGTTGATAATAAATAAGTTGAATGTTGAAATGTTCTATTTTTTGGAATATTTCCAGTTTAAGTATAAAGAAGCAAGCAATTTGCGCCAATAATATTTAAATGAGAGCCGATAATTACCAGTCATATAAATAGCAAGAACAATGTTCCGGTTCGATTGCTATTAAAATATGCTGATTTTCAAAAATTTAATCGTATTATTGATTGCATTCTATTTTCCTTTCCTGTCGGATTTTTTTTCCGAATATTTAAACGATTCTTTAATACCTTGCTATGCATCCTAAACCTCCCCATTATATCATTGCTATTGGCGCTTCTGCTGGGGGGATGGAAGAGATCAATTCTTTCTTTGATCATACACCACTGGATGGAGTTTCCTATATCATTATTCAACATTTATCATCCGATTTTAAAAGCCGTATGGTGGAGCTGCTTGCACGGCATAGCAAACTGGCCGTGGTGGAAGCAACAGAAGGTTTGACCATCGCCTCCAATGTGGTGTACCTGATACCACATAATAAGTATATGACTGTATTGGGCGGCCGGCTTTTTTTAACTGCTAAAGATCAGGAGAAAACGCCTCACTTAACCATCAATCATTTCTTACTATCATTGGCGGCAGATTTTGGAGAAAAAACAATTGCAATTATCTTATCGGGTTTAGGATCTGATGGCACTGAAGGGATTAAGGCAATTAAAAAAGTCGGGGGCATGGTTATAGCCCGTAACCCGGAAAACTCTGACTTTAGTAGTATGCCTTCTCATGCTATTGCAACAGGATTGGTAGATTTTGTACTGGAACCTGAGCTTATGCCTAATGCTATTGAAGATTATGTTCAATATGGTATCAGCTTAGTGTCGGATAATAAGGATGACGAGAAAAACCTGGGAGCAATCCTTAACCTCATAAAGGATAAGCTGCCGCTGGATTTTTCAGAATATAAACAAACTACCATTTTGAGAAGGACCTTAAGACGTGCTGCTCAGAATAACTTCTCTTCTTTAGGTAAATATTTACTTTTTTTAAAAGAAACCCCATCTGAAATTGAGGCCTTAGCCAAAGATTTTCTGATCAGTGTTACCGCTTTTTTTAGGGATGCACCAGCCTTCGATTTTATTGAAACTAATGTGTTCCCGAAAATATTAAAAAGACTGGCACCTGGCGAAGAGTTGAAAATATGGGTGGCCGGTTGTGCTACAGGTGAGGAAGTATATTCCATAGCTATTATAATAGCCGAATTGTTAACCGGTGATTATAAAGATACCGTAGTAAAAATATTTGCCACTGATATTGATACCGCAGCATTGGCACATGCCGGTAAAGGATTATATCCGGCTGGTATTACCAAAAATATATCAGCCCACAGGTTGGAAAGTTTTTTTTTAAAAGAGGGCGAAAGTTACCGGGTAAAACCTTTGATAAGAAAGATGGTGATTTTTGCACATCATGATCTGGTGAAGAATCCGCCCTATTGTAATATGCAGTTTATCAGTTGCCGTAACCTGCTTATTTATATGACGCCCGTTTTGCAAAAGAAAATATTTGCCATGTTACTTTTTGGGCTTAAAATGGATGGTTATTTGTTTTTAGGTTCGAGCGAAAATCCGATGCCTATCATTCAGAATCTTGAAGTAGTTAATAAAAAATGGAAGATTTATCGTAACCTCGAAGCTAAACGTGTAGTCAGTTTTGATGCATTTTCATTCCCTGATCAATTGGAGGTCAAGCGGAATCCATCTGGTTTTACGTCAGATAACAATATTGTTTTGCCTGTTAATCCGACACTGGCTGAAGCTATGCACGAAAGCCTTGCACAGGAAATGGACTATTTGACTATTTGCATTGACGAAAACAACCAGGTGATTAAATCATATGGCGACACAGCTAAATATTTACTCCCCAAGCATTTCAATTCTAACTTAACTGCACTATTACCTAAACCACTTGATATGGCTTTTAATACTTTAAGTAAAAAAGCTTTAAAGACAAATGAAAGGGTAAGTACCAGCGGCATCAAAATTAAATATGATGGGAAAGTAATTAAGGTAAAACTGTCCGTCAATCCCCTTTCACTTAAACCAGGGGGCCCAAGGTGGTTAATAGTTACCTTTAAAAAAGATAATTTTATAGGCACCGCCGAGGCTGGTGACCTTATTTTCGACGAAAAAATTAACCTGGATCAGTACACCCTGAACCTTGAAGAAGAAGTAAAGGACCTCAAAGTAAGCCTGCACTCTTCACGTGAGCAATTGAATGCCTCTAACGAAAACATGCAGTCGTTTAATGAAGAATTGCTTTCTGCAAACGAGGAAATGCAGAGTACTAATGAAGAAATGCAATCAGTAAATGAGGAGCTGGACACCATCAATTCAGACTATCAATCAAAAAATAAAGAATTGCTGGAACTGAATGATGACCTCAATAATTATTTCAGAAGCAATATAAACGGGCAGTTCATCAACAATAGCCTCTTGCTAATGAAATTTTCACCTGGAACAGTTAATCAGATCAATTTACTGGAAAGTGATATAGGGCGGCCGCTGAGTAATATTTCTACTAATATTAAACTGGAAACAATAATTGAGGATGTAAAGCAAGTGCTGACTGACGGAAGTATCATTACCAAGGAGATTGAGACCAATAACGGTAAATGGTACCAGGTTATGACTATGCCTTACGTGCAACAGTCGGATAATAAAAATAACGGGGCGGTTATTACTTTTAACGATGTAACTGCTTTGAAAAGAGCCCAGCTTGAACTTGATCAGAAAAATATTAGTCTGTTGCGCATCAATGCAGATCTGGATAATTTTATTCATGCTGCATCACATGATCTTCTGGCACCGTTAAGTAATATTGAGACCAGTATCAATATCATGAATAAAATAGCATTAAGTGATGCCAAACTGCACGATTTTTTATTGATTATCAATGAGTCTGTTAAAAAGTTTCGTGAGCTGATTACCGATATTGCCACCATAGCCAAGGTAGAAGGCGAGATGTCGACGCAAGATACGGTTGACCTTGACGAAATTATTAATAACATTGAATGGAGCCTGGAAGATAAGATAAAAGAATCCGGAGCCATCATTAAACGGAATCTTGAAATCACGGAGATCATGTTTTCAAAGAAAAACTTACGAAGCATCGTTTATAATTTGATTTCGAACGCCATTAAGTTTAAGCGGGACGAAAGCCCTGTTATTCATATCACCACAGTTAAAAATGGGGATTATCTTGTTTTAACCGTAGAGGATAATGGTAAGGGTATTAGAAAAGGCGGAATTGAAAAAATATTTGAAATGTATGGCCGGTTGAGCCATGATGTTGAAGGACAGGGTATTGGTTTATATTTGGCAAAAAAGATAGTAAACGCAGCTGGTGGCAGTATCACCGTAGAAAGTGAACTCGGTATTGGCACAACTTTTATAATAAATTTAAAAATGGTAGCCCAGGAGTCAAGCATTACACCCATTTTTAATTAAAACGATGAAAAAAATACTTGTGCTTGACGATGATAAAGATCATCTCCGAATAGTTTCTTTTATTTTAACTGATTTTGGTTATGAGGTACGGACATTACTCCATGGCGAAACCATCTTTGAAGAGATAGCGGACTTTAAGCCCGATCTTATTTTAATGGATGTGATGCTTGCCGGAATGGATGGCCGCGTAATCTGCCGGAGTATTAAGGAAAATCCGCTACTCAATTATTTACCCGTCATCCTGATTTCAATAACACATGATCTGGCCGAATCAATGCATTTACAGGGAGCGCCAAATGATTATATTTCTAAGCCCCTTGATATTGATCGATTGCTTAGCAGTGTTAAAAAGCAATTGGAAGTATAGGTTTACAAAAGTGTTAATTCAATTAATATGAGACTAATGAATAGTCTCTTTCTCGGCTTGCTTTCAGCTAAAATATAATCGCGCCCGTCCAGGGTGCCGCCCGGATGCACAGCAGTTTAAGCGTTGTGCCAGATTGACGTCAATTATTTAACCTTATCATAAATAAATTATCAAAAGTGCTACTTTTATGGGCAACTGAAAACCAGCATGAACACAATTATTAAAAACAGGGTAACCTCTATCGATTTTCTGCGCGGCACCATTATGATCATTATGGCGCTTGATCATGTGAGAGATTATTTATTCGCGGGCTCATTTTATTACGATCCGCTGGATTTGACCAAAACAAGCGGCATTTTATTTTTTACCCGGTGGATAACACATTTTTGCGCACCCATATTTATGTTTCTGGCCGGCACTTCGGCGTACTTTATAGGGCAGCGGAAAACTAAAAAAGAACTCTCCGTGTTCCTGATAAAAAGAGGACTGTGGCTCATCTTTCTGGAAATGATAGTGGTGAATTTCGGTTGGAATTTCAATATCACTTTCCCCATGTTTTTCTTTATTACTATATGGGCGCTGGGTGTTAGTATGATTCTGCTTGCCGCATTTATCCATCTGCCTGTAAAATCAATTCTTGTTATCTGTCTTGTAATAGTGGCGGCCCATAATTTGTTAGATGGTGTTCATGTGGCAGGGAACTCACTGTTAGCGTTTGATTGGGCGCTGGTGCACAGTCAACGGTTTTTTACCTGGCATAAGGAGATTTTTTTAGTGGGGTATCCTATTGTACCGCTGATGGCCATTATGCCCTTGGGCTATTGCATGGGCACCTGGTATACATCAAGCTACGATGTTAAAAAAAGGCAGCGAAATTTATTAAGCGTAGGCGCTTTTGCTATTGTTTTATTTGTTGTGCTACGTTACAGCAACCTGTACGGCGATCCGGTTAAATGGACCGTTCAAAAAAATGCATTCTTTACCTTCCTGTCGTTTCTTAACGTAAACAAGTATCCGCCATCGTTATTATACGTTTTAATTACATTGGGTGCTGCATGTTTATTCCTTGCATTTACCGAAAAGCTAAAGGGGGCAGTTGTAAACGTTATTTCCGTATATGGCAGGGTGCCTATGTTTTATTATCTTATCCATATCTACATTATTCACCTTATCGCCTTAACCGCATCGGCCTTAACACCCGGGCAGGACTGGACAATATGGATACTGCAAAAGCCTATCTGGTTCACTAAAGATTTGAAGGGTTATGGATTTTCGTTACCGGTGGCTTACCTGGTTTGGATAGCAATAGTGATTGCCTTATACCCTTTATGTAAGCGTTACGATGCCTACAAGCAGGCTAACAAGGACAAATGGTGGCTGAGCTATTTGTAAAATTTGGCTTGATGCAAACACATGGATAATGATGACAACATTTGCCAAATAATAATCCGCCCGTCCAGACGAAACGTGGCTGTTGCACAACGAAGCGTTTAGGAATTACAATTCCAGTCTGACGATTTATGTTAACCTTAGATTCATTAAAGTGAGAAAACAAATCGTGGCGATAACAGACTTAATAACGCATCCCAAAAGCATTTTCCGCCGTATTTTATTAGTTTCTTGAGATTATATGCGATCCCAGCCATTATCATACATTTATTGGCCAGTTTTATCCCAATGGTGTTGACTTTCCGCATGCCCAGGTATTCAATAAGGTTTCCAATGATGGGTTCCACGGTGCTTTTTCTTATAATCATCATCTGTTTGCCATATGCTTCATTCATCC
>NZ_VLLI01000014.1 GCF_007830615.1 Mucilaginibacter frigoritolerans | reverse complement strand
TTGTAGCAATCCTTGGTGCCAGCCAGCTCACCTATGTAGAGGCTGTTATGAGCCAGCAAAAGGAAGACTTTATCGCGGCCTGTGAGAATACCCTGCACTTCATCGGGGGCGTTCCTGCCGCCATTGTGCCGGATAACCTGAAGGCGGCGGTAACCAAAAGCAGTCGCTATGAACCTACCCTGAACGAAACATTTGAAGACTTTGCCGATCATTATGGCACTACCATATTACCGGCGCGGGCGTACCGCTCACGCGACAAGGCATTGGTAGAAGGTGCGGTTAAGATCATTTATACCAAGGTATACGCCCCTTTAAACAAGCATATCTACCATTCTTTAACAGAACTCAATACAGCGATCTGGCAGGCCCTGGAAGCCCATAACAGCCAGTTGCTTAAAGGCCGCAATTACAGCAGGATACTACAGTTTGAAGAGATAGAGCGTGGGACCTTGTCACCGCTGCCTGTCCTGCGTTACCAGTTCAAAAAACACTTTTATGCCAGAGTGATCAAGAATGGCCATGTCAATCTCGGCCCGGATAAACACTACTACAGCGTGCCTTACCGCTTTATTGGCAAAAAGGTCAAGCTGTTATACTCCCGCACCATTGTAGAGATCTACTACAATTATGAGCGTATCGCTTTACACCCGCGCGAAAAGAACCCCTACGGTTATACTACCGACAAAGACCACATGGCCAGCGCTCACCGCTTTAAAAGTGACTGGACGCCAGACATGTTCCTCAATTGGGCGACCTCCATCCATGAGGATGTCAGGCTATATATCCATCAGATACTGGAACGTAAACAACACCCCGAACAGGCTTACAAATCCTGCCTTGGGATACTTGGCTTTGCAAAAAAAGCAGGGGATGACCGGTTAATAATAGCCTGTCAGCGGGGGCTCAGTTACGGCCTTTATAGCTATAAAACTATACAAACCATATTGGAAAACAAGATGGACAACTATGAGGAAAGCATATTTGCCGATGAGCTACCTATGCCTGATCATGGTAATATCCGGGGAAAAGACTATTACAAATAACCATTAAAACAACAATAACATGAACACAAGTACCTTAGACAAATTGCGGAAGATGAAGTTCTTCGGCATGTTTCATGCCTTTAAAAGCAGCATGGAAACCGGTAAAACAAACGATTATACGGCAGATGAACTGCTGGCCCACCTGGTAGATGCAGAATGGGACGACCGGCAGAACAGGCGTATCGAACGCACGATCCTATATGCCCGGTTCCGCTATAAAGCTTCAATTGAAGATGTTCACTATCATGCTGACCGAAGTATTGACCGCAACCAGATCATGCGCCTGGCGGATTGTACGTTTGTTGACCGCTTCGAGAACCTGCTGATCACCGGGAGTACCGGTATCGGTAAAAGCTATATTGCTTCTGCAGTGGGCTACCAGGCCTGTGTATTGGGCTACAGGGTATTGTACACCAGTACGCCCAAACTATTTGCCAAGCTCAAGATGGCCAAGGCGGACGGCTCCTATATGAAAGAGCTGGCTAAGATCGAACGACAACAACTGCTCATACTCGACGACTTTGGTATCCAGCCTTTTGATGCACAAAGCAGGGCTGCACTAATGGAGATCATTGAGGACAGGCACGGTAAGACCTCGCTGATCATCACTTCGCAGTTGCCGGTCAGTAAATGGTTTGAAGTGATCGGTGAAAAAACGGTTGCTGATGCGATCCTTGACCGGATCGTTCATGACGCACACCGCATCGAATTAAAGGGAGAATCTATGAGAAGAAAACGTAATGTTGAACCGGAAAACAGCCATTAATGAAATTACCTTTTAAATAACTATTTTTGTACATGCTTTTATAGCATTTGCTGCAACCCAAAAGTCAGCTAACCCCTGGGTCAATTTGGCCCGAAACAGGGTGGTCACTATCTCCATAATATACAGGTATACTTATATACCGGTTAACAAAGAAACGTAACATAATGTAAAATGCAGAGCTAAGTATAACCTGGATCCGAATAAGTCTTAATTAATATAGCTTATGATTTTAAACTATAACGATAATTGTTTATTGTAATATAAATGTTACAAATTCAAAGGCTTAATTCTTGAACAATGTTTATATTTTAATATTGTACATTATTATTTGTTAAAAGCCCTTATCGCAACCATATGACTAATTTATTTAGAAATTGTTCCCTGATTTTTATATCCTCCTATCAATTCCGATCTCAAAAACTATTGTTTTGCCTTCTATAATGCAATTAGAAAGCATCAAATACAGCAGAATGTATTTAATAGTATAAAGTTTCATTAGCTTATTAATTAAAGGGGAATTCATTTGGTTAAAAAGATCAAACCTATTTGAGTTTGCACCCTTTAAACTAATTAATGTCAGCTTAACAGCTCCACTGTTAGTTGTAGGATTAATTAGTCTCTAAAATAATCAAGAATATCACAAATCCCACAAATATGAAATTGAGTTACCTCATTTTATGCTTTACTATATGCCTGTGTTTAAATGTAAGCGGGCAGTCAACAGCTATCAATAATAATATTGTGCCTCAAGTTCCCCAAGTAGCTTCATTGATGAAATTTACGGAAACGCCAGTATCTTATTTTAACGGTACCGCTAATGTCAGTGTACCGATATACGAAATTAAATCCGGCAATCTCAGTTACCCTATAACGCTAAATTATAATACCAGCGGTATTAAAGTGGCGGAGGAAGCTGGTATAGTAGGCTTGGGTTGGAACATTTCCACTAATGCGGCAATTATTGATCCGATTGGGAACGGAGCTAATTTTGGAGGACCGGATATTGCGCCGCCTTCAGTTACCGGGCCGCCAAGCCAGACATTGCCCAGTTTAACGAATATTATTTCCGAAGGAGAAGTTTTTAAAAATTCACAGGGGGTATGTACAGCTTTCCCACAATTTAACTTTCAAGGAACCACCGCAAATTATGATCCCAATACACGCATTTTAAGTGTAGATGGCATAACGGCGAAGTTTGTAAACCCCAATGGCTCTGCGTACAATAATTGGGTATGTGTTGACGGACAGAATATAAAGTTAATTGAAAACGGTGGAACCTATATCGCTATCACGCCTGATGGAACAAAGTACATTTTTGACGATTATATTCAAGCATCATCTATACAAGGTGGTCAAAATTATACCAGTACAACCTATTTGGATACCATTATAAGTACGACGGGCAAAAAAATTGTCTTCAAATATGCGAACTCTCCATCTTCTTTGCAACCAGTTATTATGACAAGATTGCAATCATGGACAAGAGACAATGTAGCAGCACAGCCTGGCTTGTCAGATGCATTTACTTATACACAGCTTACAGAAAAGTTTTTGTCGGAAATTGATTTCGACAATGGCAAAGTAGAGTTTAACTACACGGGCAGGACTGATTTTGCCAGTCAGGAATTGAGCTCCATTACAGTTTGGCATACGACGGATACTTCACCATTTAAAACGATCAATTTTAATTACGATTATTTTTCATATCCGGAAGGGAATTATGGGGATTTTACAACCGATAACCAAACGGTACTGACTGGTTGGAATGCTGCTCCTGCCGTAGCTTCTTCACTTGCTACCCAATCATATCGTCAGCAAAGGCTGAGACTATTGTCTGTTCAGGTTAATTCGGATCCTCCTTATAGCTTTACCTATGATAGTACTCCAATGCCATTTAAAACTTCCTGGGCACAAGATATATGGGGATATTTTAATGGAAACACGACCAAGTCATTATTACCGGATTATAATTACCTGCCATTTACCGGTACGCAAGTCCCTCTTTCTATCATTACAGATGCAGAACAGGGACTGGTGACATTTGCCGACAGGTCAGCACATTTTAATTTTATGAAAGCAGGTATCTTAAATACCATTACCTACCCAACGGGAGGATACACTGCCTTTGAATATGAACCCAATACATTTACTAATAACCAGGGAGGATCCAATATCACCGATGCAATACAGACCGTAAATGCAATAGGAAATGGCGCTCAGGTACAGGAATTTGATATTCCTGACCTCGGTTTCATGGATTCTAATTTTAATGATGTCAATCCCACTGAGATTACAGTTAGGCTATTCTGCGGAAGTGCAGGAGGAACTGGGGTATGCGATTATTCAACTCTGGGGCAGCCGGGTGGTTGTACAGGTTATGATTATAGTCCCGGTGTGCAGCCATTAGATGCTGCGAATGCAGGTGGGTTATGGGCGCTTATTCAAGTGGAAGATGCATCGGGCAATTGGAATACCCCAGCCAATTTTACGTCTACGAGCTCTTACCTTGAAAATATTTTTGACTGGCATAACACTGATATTTTACCTAATCCTAACGCCACAACAGGAAGTTGCACATTAAGCAATATGACTAAAAATTTGCCCCCAGGACATTACCGTATTATTGCTAATTATCCCAATACATTAACAAACGGCGCTTTAGGAGGACCCTTTGCGACTATTTCCGTAAGCTATAAAACATGGTCGACAACAGTGCCTTATAATACAGGGCCTGGATTAAGAATAAAAACCATTACTGATTATTCTGCTGGGGGTCAGGTTACCATGAAAAAAAACATTACCTATTCTGGTGGTCAATTGATGACTCAACCTATATTTTATCGCTATTTATATAATGATAACCACCCGGTATTTGGAAGCCCAATTTGCCAGGCATCTGGGACACTTTGGGGGGCGACTGTAGCTTGTCTTGATCCAACCGGGGCAACCTGTAATTGTTTCACCAATGTGGTTGTGCCAAGAACGGTAGAAATTGTCTATTCAGATCCAGTGATACCCTATTCCTTTTCTGCTAATGGCAGCTTATTTGGCTATTCCACAGTTTACGAGCAAAGGGTTGACGGCTTGGGAAATGACCAGGGCCGTACTATGTATTCTTTTAAATGTGAACCCGATAATTATATGTTTTCCGGATGGAATTTACCCGGTACCCGCTCAGCTGCCTATTTGGATAACGGTAAACTTATTGAACAACAGGAACAAAAGGATGTTTCTGGTCAATATCAAACCCTACATACTACTCATTATGATTATACAATAGGTAACCCTGCAACTTATTGGGGATTCAAGTGTGAATACAGGGCTAATACTGTGCAATGTGATAATACTTATGCTGGCGATCCTATTATATCATCTTCCACTATCGGTAATTTTACTTTTATATTTGTAGATACCCCTGCGGAAGGAGGTGGGAGTTATGGCCCTCAAAATAATTCGGCGCCAAGTGCTGAAAGTTCTGTTTATAATCTGGTTGATGGTAATCAATTTTTACATTTTTACCCTATCCATACCGGGCATGTTAACTTATTAGATAAAATAGAAACCACTTATGATTCAGCAAACCCAATTGTTACCACTACCACATACACTTATAATGCGCTTAACCAGCAAAGTTCTGCAACTACGGTACAAAGTGACGGAAAAACGTATGTAAACAAGACTTATTACACAGCAGATTATACGAGCAGCAGCAGTACTGATTTTACAAGCATGATGTATGGGCTGAATATGCTTGACTATCCGATAGAAAATATTTCGACAGTAAACGGGCAGACAGTAGGGGCAAGCTATACGCAATATTCTCTTCATGATAATATGTTCACTCCGCTGAGTACCTATGCATTAAATTCAGTAACCCCGGTTGCACTGGTGCCATCTGTCCCTGCAAATACAATGGATAGCCACTACGAGCAAAGGTTAAGCTATGTATACAATAGTACGGGCAATTTGGTTCAGCAGCAAAAAGTGGGCGGCCCTTTATATAATTACCTTTGGGACTATAATAATGATTTACCAACAGCTGCCATTGTCAATGCTACAGCAAATGATTATGCCTATACCAGTTTTGAATCTGGCTCGGCAGGCAACTGGAGCTATAGCGGCACCCCGGTACAGGATGGTACAACTCCCTCCGGAAGCTATAGTTACCTGGCATCTGGTGGTATAAGTGCATCAAACTTAATATCCACAAAAACTTATAACCTGTCTTATTGGACTAACAATAGCAGCCCTTATACTATTTTAGGTACCATAAATGGTTACCCGGTGGTATTACGTACCCTAAACGGCTGGACCAATTATATGCATAGAATTACCGGTGTAAGTTCAGTGTCCATTAATGGAACAGGTTCTGTTGATGACCTGCATTTATATCCGGTTAATGGGCAAATGTCTACCTATATCTATGATCCGTTAATCGGAATGACGGCATCCACTGATACCAAAGGAAGTATTAATTACTATGATTATGACCAGGACGAAAGACTAATTGATATTAAAGATCTGCATCAGAATATTGTAAAAGCCTATAATTACGGTTATGCCGGTTGGAACGCTGCGGGTTCTAATAATGGGGTTTTTACAAACAATAGTACCATAAGTCAGGCCTTTGCCCGGAATAATTGTGGCACAGGCTACGTTGGGTCACAAGTTCTTTATACGGTAAATCAGGGGACTTACCAATCTTATATAAGTCAGGCGGATGCAAATGCAAAAGCACAGGATGATCTTAATAGAAATGGGCCGGACTATGCCAACGCCAACGGAGGATGCACCATCGCACCTTGTATCCAGCCAACGCTTAATATAACAGAAGCTTCGGGCAATGGCTCGATTACCATTACCACTAATGAAGTCTCTTTTCAATCAACGACATTGGTTCTTGAGGTTTATAATAATAGTACCGGAAACCAGGTGGGTCAATTGATCCTTAGTTCATTGGCAACTACAGTACAATTAAATACAGCCCCAATGATGCTGACTACAGGAACAACTTACAAGTTTGTGCTTACGGCAAATGGCCCTTTATGTAATACTACCCCTGTAACAACAATTATGACACTTTAAATGATGAAATTCATATACAATAGTTGCGACTCAGAAAAGCAAATTTTAATCCACCTTATCATTAATTAGCAAATATGTTTAGCAATATCTTATACCGGGCAGAGAAGAAATATGCCTTTATCGGGCTGTCAGAACAAAGAAAAAGCTTTAAAAAAACAATAACAATGCTTGTTTTTCTGTTTGGCATTATATTTTTTTCAACCAGTGTGCAGGCCCAGATTCGTACGCTGGTTATATCTGGCTCACCGGGAATGCCCGGACCAATCACTGGGTCAACTAATGTTTCAGCAGGAACGACCTTGAATTATTCTATTTCCCCAGTCGCTAACGCTACTAGTTACAACTGGGCCATAGTTCCCTCCTCTGCCGGAACCGTCAGCGGTACCAGCATTCTTGGCACGGTAACCTGGAACACTTCGTACGGAGGTACAGCAACTCTTCAAGTATCAGCTGTAAACAGCAGCGGGTCGAGTCCTCCCCAAACTCTATCGGTTACCGTTGCTGTACCGGTAATTCCCGGCATAATCACTGCCGCCAGTACCACTATAGATTATAATTCATCGCCCACTATAACAGCAACTTCGGCAAGTGGGGGCAACGGGACGTTTAGCTATCAATGGCAAAGCTCCATTGATGGTGCCAGCGATGATTGGACATCAATAAGCGGTGCAACAGGCTTAACGCTGCCAACAGACGATATAACTTCCAATACCTACTTTCGATTGTTTATCACCAGCGGCAGTTCTTCTGCCGCCAGCAATACAGTTCTTATAAATGTTTATCCGCAACTGGTATCAGGCCTGGTAATAAATGGTAGTCAGTCCATTAATTACAATACCCAGCCCGCTGCATTGTCGGTAGGTAATGCCACCGGTGGTTCGGGTAGCATAAGCTATCAATGGCAAATTTCCTCAACAGGTGCGCCGGGTAGTTATACCGATATCAGTAACGCAACGGGAACCAATTACTCGCCTCCCGTTTTAACATCCACCACTTATTATCAACTGGAAGCAATCAGCGGGGACGTTACGGTATCAAGCATTCCGATAGTAATAACCGTTTATCCTCAACTCACAGTAAATATCAGCCCGGCATCTCAAAGCATCTATCCCGGTAACCCGGCGCAAAAACTAAATGCAATAGTAACCGGTGGCAACGGCACTTACACCTATCTATGGCAAAGTAACACGACCGGAAGCGGGCCAGGCGCCAACTGGGTAAATATTACGGGAGCAACCGGACAGGTTTATGACCCAACGCCTACCGGATCTCCGCTTGCAGTTAACACCTACTACCAATTGATTGTAACGAGTAATGGGGTAACAGTATCCAACGTGGCATCAATTAATGTAACGGATTGTACACCGTTGAATACTATGTTGAGTAGTAATGTGAATTTTATAGAAATTTCAACGCCTCGTACCGCCGGTATAACAAATGCTGAAGGATTGGTTAATCGTACAGCCTGTGACCTGGAACAAACAATAGAATATTTTGATGGTTTGGGCAGACCTTTGCAGACCATTCAGGTGGCCGGATCGCCCAACCAAAATGACTTTATTCAGCCTTTTGCCTATGATCAATTTGGTCGGGGCTCGGTTAAATATCTGCCTTATACCAGTGATACGCCAACTCCCGGTGCCTATCAGCCAAATGCACTGACGGGGACCGGTGGTTATACCGGAGGTGCCCAGTACCAGTTTTATAATACAGGCGGTCAGGATCATGTGAATACTAATTTCCCTTACTCGGGGACCAACTATGAACCCTCGCCATTAGACAGAGTTGTTGAATCAGCGGCTCCGGGTGCATCGTGGCAATTATCAACTGATAATGTTTCCGGCGGCGGTCATACGGTTACCGCCGATTATGAAAGCAATGACCAAAGTGTATTTAATCCGGCCACACTCGTTGATAATCCCGGCAGCCGTATGGTGGCGCTTTATACGGTTACTATAAACAGCGACCAGAGTAGGACGCTTACCCGCACCAACAATACTGCTACTTATAATAACGGAATGCTTTACCTTACCATTACCCGGAATGAAAACTGGAATGCTGCAACAGACGGCTGCCTGAATACCACCGAGGAATACAAGGATATGCTGGGCCGTATAGTACTTAAACGTACTTATAACCAGGCAGGTGGGGCATTACAGATGCTGAGTACCTATTATGTTTATGATGATTTTGGTTTACTGGCATTTGTATTGCCTCCGGGATCCAACCCTGATGCTGCCACAGCGATTAGCCAGGCTACCCTGGATAATATATGCTACCAATACCGTTACGATGGTCGGAAAAGGCTGACGCAAAAAAAACTGCCAGGCAAAGGATGGGAGTTCACCGTATATAATACGATAGATCAGGTAGTGATGACCCAGGATGCCAATCAGCGTAACCAGGCCCCCCAGTCTTGGATCAATACCAAATATGACGGCGTGGGCAGGGTAATCAATACCGGCATTTGGACGTATTCGGGCAGTGTTGCTGATGCCAGTATCTCGACACCCTCACAAACAGAGGTGCTATGGCTCACCAATTTTTATAAAACAACGACTGACCCCAAATGGGAAGCCAGGGCCAGTGGCACACTTTCTGGCTATGACGGGCTGAGCGACCCGGCCGGACAAACAAAAAATTTTTTAACGCTGAATTTTTATGATGACTATTTAGCCACCAATTGGATCCCGGTAGCTTATAGCGCCCCGGCAAATGCGAGTACAATGACGACCGGGCTGCTCACTGCCAGCTTTACCAATGTATTGGGAACAACGCAAACTTTGGCCAAAGTGATTTATTACGATGACCTGGGTAGAAGTACATCGGTATATAGCCAGCACTATTTTAATGCAGTATTTAATCCAGACAATCATGATCTTATTACCACTACGTACAGTTTTACCAATGTGCCAACAACAGTTACTCGGCAACACTTTATTCACCGTACATTAAATACAACGCCTGTGGTGACTGTTTTTAACAAATATGATTATGATCATATGGACAGACGGTTAAACACCTGGGAGCAAATAACCAATGGCACCCGACCTGCCGATGCATTGACCCTTTTATCCAATATCGAGTATAATGAAATAGGACAATTACTTACCAAAAGTATCCACAGTACAGACGGTGTGAACTTTTTGCAGTATGTATTTAATACTTATAATGAACGTGGGTGGCTTGTTACAAGCGATGCCTCGCTGTTTGCCATGCAGTTAAATTATAACACAGGTGCCAATCCTCAATATAACGGAAATATAGCTGCCCAGTTATACGGAACGCTGCTTAACCTGAATAACAGGTTTAACTACACCTATGATAATTTGAACAGGCTGATGAGCGGTACCTCAACAGACAATAATTATAGTGAGAGCGGCATCAGCTATGATATGGAGGGAAACATTAATACCTTATCACGGGTATACGGCGGCACCTTAATTGATAACTTGAGTTATACCTATAATGGAAACCAGTTGGGAAGTGTGAATGACCTCTCGGCTGATGCAAGCGGAACAGGTTATAAAAGCGGCAACTGGACCTATGCATATGATGTAAACGGGAATATGACCACCGATAACAGTAAGGGGATTACGACAAGCTACAACCTGCTGGATTTGCCGCAAAGTATACCTGCTTTAAACACTACCTATATTTATACTGCTGACGGACAAAAGGTAAGAAGAGTAATAGGGACCACAGCCACTGATTATATTAATGGGATAGAATATGACGGTGCCATAAATAGTGAAACGATTACTTTTATCCAGACGGAAGAAGGACGGGCCATTCCCAATGGAACCACGGCGTATAATTACGAGTATAACTTAACGGATCATTTGGGTAATGTGCGTTTAACCTTTGACAGTAGTACCGGAGTGGCAAGAACAGTGCAGCAAGATAACTACATGCCTTTTGGAATGGATATTTCTGCCAGCCCCGTTGTGTCTCCACAAAACTTGTATCTTTATAATAAAAAGGAGCTTCAGCTAAATACCCAACTATACGATTACGGCGCAAGGTTCTATGATCCCGTGATTGCGAGATGGACAGCCGTCGATAAAGAATCTGAAAAATACGAAAGCTACACTCCATATGCTTATGTGTTAAACAGGCCAACTGTTGCTGTTGACCCTGATGGTAAGCGGATTTATTTTATTGGCGGAGCAAACAACGATCAGGATGGTTGGAACTACATTCAACGATGGCAACAAACATTCGCAAAAAATGGAATAAATGATTTTCATCGGATGAATGAGTCAAACGGAAAATATCATGATATTATGTTCACCAATAATTATAGAAACTCTGCTACCGAACCAGTAATTGTAAGCGCCGGAAGATTTGCAGCATCCACAGGGGAAACTCGCCCTGTTCAAAATGAGACGATCGACAAAACCGTTGCTGATTATAAAAAAGACTTACAAGACCATCCTTTGAAGGAAGGCGAGCAGTTTAATATGGTTGGCTACTCCTATGGAAGTGTCTTGCAAGCACAAGCGGCAATTAAATTGGCTAATTCAGGACAAGTAATTGATAATTTAGTGCTGATTGGCAGTCCAATCTCAGATAAATCAGACCTGTACAATGATTTAACTTCAAATAAAAATATAAAAAATGTAATCAGGTACGATATTAAGGGCGATGCAATAAGTAATCCACAAGGTGTTTATGATTTCCTTATTAAAGGCGGTCTTATTCAGGGTGGTGGTCAAGGCGATAAAGCACATCACTTTGATGCTGCAAGGCCTGGAGCCCAGGCAAATCAGTTAATGGATACTATAGTAAAATGGCTTCAGCAACAGGGCGTAAAAAACTAATCCATGAAAAAGATCATTGTTTATTACTTGCTATTTCTCTTAGGTTATATATTGCTGATTGTATTTACAAGTCCATTTCTAATGACTTGGGGACAGAAAAGAGGTATCTTTGAGAGTTTATATGTTTGGTTCTTAACAAAGCCATTTAACTTAAACTATTCGCCTTGGTTCATACTTTTCAATTACATATGTTGGGCGACTTTTTTTTATCTTTTAGTAATTGCTATTAAAAAGTTAATTAGAAAATTGAAATAATAATAACAACAAGCCCCTTAACCGGGGCTTTTGTTGTTTTACAGGGCAGCCACATTATTCTGAAAGAAGTCCTTAAACTTCTTTTTGGTAAGCATGGTATCAATAATCTTAAAAACCACTGTGCGATCTTCCTCGTCCAATTGGTTAATCATATTGATCTGCTCGAAGTTGGGCTTGTCCTGAATAGTCACATCAACCGGCTGAATATCAAAATGTACTACCTGGTCAATGGTCATCCCGAAATACCCGGCAAAGCGTTCCAGTTCATCAATAGCAATATCACGGGTGTTATTCTCTACCTTGTTATAGCTGGTATAGTGCATCTTTGCAAGTTCCTGAACAGGAATCTGAAACCTGTATAATGCAAGGCTTCTGATTTTATCCCTTACCGCTTTCTTCGCCTGCTGGCTCATGCATGGTGTAAAGGATAATTTGACCCCTGCCCCGGTACGCCATAGTCTTGGGCGAAAGGTGTAGCCCAAAAAGTCGAAGCTTACCTGTGAATAGTTTCTTCGGTGCCCCATACTTTTACAATACACCAAATGGGTTTTGTCCGCATTGAGTTCCAGTTTACATTCCCTGAACCGTTCGGCAACCACCCTTTTAATTAGCTCTGCTTGGTTCTGGGTGGCGCAATGAAGAATAATATCATCGCAGTACCGTTCAAACAGAATTTCGGGGTGATACCTCTCCATCCATTTGTCGAAAGTAAAGTGCAGGTAGATGTTCGCTAATAGTGGGCTGATCACTCCGCCTTGCGGTGTGCCCTTTGTACGTTGCACATTTCCATGCTCGCCTGCCACATTCGCTTTTAGCCACCTACCGACATACATCAGTATCCACTTTTCTTGTGTGTACCGTGATAGTGCTTTCATCATCAGCTCATGGTCAATGTTGTCGAAGAACCCTTTAATGTCAAGGTCTATCACCCAACTATACTTATAGCATCGCTTGTATGCCATTTCAATGGCTTGATGGGCGTTCTTGCCCTTGCGGTAACCATAGCTGTCCGGATGAAAAGAACCATCAATCTTAGGTTCTAAATAACTTTTGACTACCTGTTGGGCAATGCGGTCATCTACTGTCGGAATACCTAAGCTTCTGTAGCCTCCTGACTTCTTGGGTATTTTCACCTCCCGTACTTCGGAAGGGAAATAACTCCCTGATGTTAGCCGGTTCCATAACTTGTACAGGTTTCCTTTCAAATCCAGCGCATAGCTTTCCAGGCTTTGCTGGTCAATGCCTGCACTGCCTTTGTTTTCCCTTACTAACTTGTAAGCTTCCCATACCATCTTCCTTGTGATAGGTTGGGTCTTTGTTTCATAATAATCAATCATCCCAATTACGGTTGTTAAATAAATTGAAACTTAACTGGCTAAGCCCTTCGCTCTTTTCCACTTTCATGGAACTTCATCACTACTACGGCTTAGTCCGCCCCTGTACAGAATTAGGTATTCGCCTTGCAGGTTCTCCGCTTGTGCTTTCCCTTTATCCCTTCTGTACAAGTTCCCTTGTTCCGATAAAACGCCTGAATCAGAGTCTTGCCGCCTATGCGCCGCCTGCCGTTTAGCCAGCTTCAGGTTATTGCCGCTAAACTTTGTCCCGGAACTGTTGCACTGTCCCGGTTTTGACAGAGTATCACCGTTATCGACGCTTTATACCAGCAGTTCACATGTTCAACTCTCTGATCCTTACCTGACGAATAATCTTCGCCTTTTCCTTGTCGTTCAATACCACCCCCTTTCGGAAGGCAGCACCACAAGGTGGTTTGAAGGGTTTGCCTGTCATACCCTTCGGTGGGTCTGCCACCATCATTTTATCAGCACGCAAAGTCTTTGACTTTGCTTCAAGGCACACTGCAACCATCAGGCGCAAAGGCAAGTTTGCCACGGCAAAGCCGTGGTAGTTTTTGTGGTACAAAAACACAAACTTGCTGCTTACCTGTAAATCCGGGTATCAAAAAATAAAGGGCATAGGGGTTCAGGTGATCTTCTGTTAAGCAACCAAAAGCGGGAGAAGCGGGAGCTGTCAAGGGAACGTGGAATAAATGGCCTGGTGCGTGAAAGGCTTGTGGGTTTATGCCGCGAAAGTCCCTTTACTGCTTCCGCTTCGGAGGCTACCTTTGCGGTAACAGATGGTCAGCTTAACCAGGTTAATAGCCACCAACCCGCCGAAAAAAACAACACACCCACGGCCTTGCAAAAGATAAACTAACGTTTATCTTTACCCTTACAAACGTTCTTTATAGCACCCAAAAAGTGCAAACCGAAAACCTGGAAAACGGTGAAAAAAGTGTGGTAACCAGTATGACTATGGCGCAAGGTTCTATGATCCTGTAATTGGGAGATGGACGAGTGTAGACCCGTTGGCAGAGAAGATGCGGAGATATTCGCCGTATAACTATGGATTCAATAATCCGATTAAGTTTGTTGATCCGGACGGGATGGCAGCAAATCCCATTTATAGCACGGATGGCTCGTTATTAGGTACCGATGATAAGGGACTAAAGGGACAAGCTATAGTTATGAAGAAAGAAGACTTTAAACAGGGAATGAATCACGACGAGGCAGTAAAAAAAAGTACCTATAAAGAGGGAGATCCCAATTACGGATTTGATAGTAAAGAGGCTGCAAATAAATACGCTACTAACTACGTTACCTTAAAAGATCGACCTGACTATGATGGTTTTTTAACCAAATCCGAGGCTGATGCTTGGTGGAACGGGAAATCTGGAGAGCCATTATTTGTAGATGAGAGTAAAATAAATCTTCCAGGCGTAACTACCGCATCATTCGGCAATAAAGATGGTGGCACGTTTTCTAAGAATTTTATTTGGAATATTGGATACGATGACGGCTTGACCACTACTGGTAAGGTATACGGATCGTTAAATATGACCCTATTGGATTCAAAAACAGGTGCTGTGATGATTGGAGATCCAAACAAGGTAGATACTTATAAATTCGACATGCAAAAAAACAGACCACTAAGAAATTTTGCTACCTGGGCGGGTAGACCCGGCGGGTCAAATGACGGAAAAGATTTCGTTATTAAGGGCTATGGACATGCAACTGTACTAATTGAAAAATAACGATATGAAAAAAGCGTTAAAACTATTATCTATTGTATTAATTTTAGGAATCTTATATTTAATATATGATGATTTCGCCTTCGATCCATTAAATGTAGCCGATTTTGCGAAAATATTCGTTGGATACAATGGTAAAACAAAACTTGTCTGTAAAAAGGACTTTATCGGCATCACTACAAGTGGAGATTTTTTTGAGCTTTATGTGTATTCTCTTGGTGACGTCAAAGTTAACAATAACTACCCTCAGTTTAGTAATTGGGAGAATAGTATTGTCACCAAGGAAACGACTATTGGCAAATGGCGGAACTGTCCTATCAATAAAGATGTTATAAAACTATATAGATTTACGATAGGTGCTAATAATCTTAACACCTCTGATTGCGCCATTTCATTTAAAAACGAGATACTAAATCCCCGAAATTTCTACAGTTATATATCAATTAACAACACAGAGCAATATTTTTTTCTTTATTCATCGGCGACAAACAAGCTTTACTACATACGCCGAAAAGGGTAGTGTATCAGGTTTGTCGTATTCCAAAGTTGTGGTTAACATAACAACTTGCAAATCCGTTGGCGGAAAAAGGTAGGCGTTGGGGTCCATATGTTTATGGACTAGACAATGCCATTAGATTTGAGGATCCTGATGGGATGGCACCAAATGAAAGCACTTGTTGTGATGTTAAAATCCCTACTCCTAAAAGTAATACGGTCGTTGATGAAAATGGTAGGTTAATATGGGATGAATTAGAGGAGGCTGGAGAAGGGGGGCTAAGTTTCCTTGGAAAAGGGGTAAGTGCTGCACTTTTAACCGCTACTTTAATTGTCATGGATTCAGAGGGAGGGAAAAATGATATCCCTCACCCAATTCAGCCCTTTAAAAAACCTGAACAACTGACTCGCGAGGAAGTGAGTGAAATTTTACATAGATTAAATACTGGTAAAGGCTCACCACAAGATTTACTATATCAAGGATGGTTAAAGCAAAATGGTCATACAGACGGTGAACTAAAATATTCACCAACAGCTAAACATCAAAAAGGAGGATGGGGTACAGAAATGGATCTTAACGATGATCTCGCAGGCAAAGTTTTAAATAGCTCTATTTTAGCAGGTAAACAAAGATATGGTTTTCATGATGGAAAGGTATACGAATTTCAGTCAGATAATACTGGAGGTTGGCATGGCTATCCCGTGAGTGGCACGAAACCACCTGCAAAAGTCCTTAAAGACTTTTTAAATCTAGGACAAATTACCAAATCACAATATAATCGTTTAATCAAGGGAAAATGATGTTATTAAATCTTTATTACGAATTATTAGAACACCCTTATAAAGACTCTTCCTCATCTATTGGTGAACACTGGTCTAGAATAAAGCTGGAAATTTTAGATGATGAAAAATTGCTAAAAACAGCTTTTGATATCCAATGGGATTTAACCGTTTTTTTAGAATGGTTTTTGGAAAACGAAAAAACTTTACTATATGAGGACATCCCAACAAATATAAACGGTACATCGATTGCGAAAGGAGTTTATGATTTTTATGAAAAATTAGATCCTGACACCATTGACGAAGCTTTAATTAATCAAGTGTATGATTATAGGACGCGACACGAAATTTGGTTTGCTTTGCGGGGGGCAAAAAACGTTGATAATATCTTTATAGGATTGCTAGATAGTAAAATCACAATTTCGTTTTGTAATGATATTAATGAATGGAGTTATGATGTTGAAGTAGCCTCTTTTTTTAAAAAAGTACATTTGGCTTTTAAAGAAATATCAAGTAGTATATAAACCCGTACGGCTAAGCGTTCACGCTAACCGAGACAACGAAATTATGTTTAAAAGACTCTGTCAGGCTGAGCACACATTCTGTCTTTCTGTCGGATGCGATATGCATTGTATTTCCTTCGAGCCTTCCAAAGACAACGCAGAGAAACGAAGTTGTCTGCGAGTAACGAAAAAGGTCTATGCAGAAAGAGCACAACGTGCGGCTGCATAGTATGCTGCACAAACAACTGGCGGAGGGTTTGAACAATGCCAAAGCATTGTAATATCAAACGCTGTGACAGTTGTGCAGCCTTTTTCGTAGGCGTAGGCGAGCCAAACAATATGAGCGTCTGAGTTTTTATGTGTTGAATGTTGCAAGTGTCACCTGGTCGAATAGACCAAGTGTAAGCGCAGCATAAATGAAACTTATAAAAAGACAGAGAAAGCGAATGTGGAGTTTTCCGCTCGCTGCTGACAAACGGTGTGACAAGTCGGCCATAGCCGGTAATTGGCAATGTGCTGAAAGCTAATTGACAATCGCGTAACTTGGCGCATCTGTTTGCAAGCGTAAGGAAAACGTAACGCCTTTCTGCCTAGTGTGTGAATGGCCTCTGCGCCCAGCCATAAGCAGAGCTTGCCTTTCCTCATCTAAGCAACAAATGAGGCTAAGGCAAGTGAAGGCTTATGAATTATAGTTTGGATTTAAGTATACAAACGACTTATTGCTTTCTATAATAAACAGCGACCACAACTCCTGTTGTATTTGGTTGGTTATCAACCAAATATTGATTAGTAATCATTTCTACTGTGTTAGCGTTGATTGCTACAATTCGTTCACGCATATCACTACGACCATCATTAAAGGTACCAGTCTTCAAATTATAGGTAATTGTTGTAGGCACAAAAGAGGTTTCAGTTTCAGTTGCAATGCTGTTAGAACTGAATGTTATATCTTGTTGCCCCTCGGCCGCAGGATTATTATCTGGGACATTGTAATAGCTATTAGCGTTTACTGTACCCGGATAGTTGTAAATTGTGTCTCCAGTGGCTGAATGAATTGTTATGGTTTCAATCCCGTCAGCGACAATAAGACCTTTGTATAGAGTATCTACCTCTCTATAAGAGACATAGCTACCAGTTAAGACAATTAATGGTTTCACAGATGATGATTTGCTACAGCCAGCAAGTATTAGTACTAGTGAGATGAAAAATAGAAATTTCTTCATGTGATATGTTTAAGTGATACTCAAAGATAATAATAGTACACGTGATTGCAGTAATCGGAAAATAGATGTAATTCTAATACTCTGAGGGATAGGTGATAAATGTTCTTCAATTAGTAAGCCATTATGAAAAGCAACGAGCGTAGCGAGTTTGCGAAGTTTCAATTCCACTTTGTAAGCAACCGAAAGCGGGGAAGGATAGTGAAGGCTTGTGGAGCTTTATTGATATGATATCATAGATAAGTGCCATTCCGTTTATAAATAACCTCTATGATCAAACTAGTGGGTGGTGACCCTGAACTCTGTTACATTATTTATGATATAAAACTCCATGTAGCCCGTAAGATAAGATGTTCTTAATCTGTTGTTATTCTTGTTGTTTGGATTGCCTTTAGGAGTTGAGCCATCATCATTTAGTCCTAGATCCTCACGACTGATTTGTCCGCTATACGATACACTTCCCATCAAACTACTATAAGTAGTAAATGTAAAGTGACCAAACAAACAAGTGTTCTTCCATCGTTCAAAGGAATCTTGCCATAGCTCAAAATATTTCAGTTTAGTGATGCCTCTTTGTGTGAGATCAATAAACACCTCGCCAAAGAACTCATTGAGTTTGGTTTCATTGACCTGATAGTTTTTTGTATTAACTGTGAATGTAAATAGACGTTGTTGTGCTTGGCTGTTAATACAGGCCATCGAAAGGCAGATTAACAATGTTATGATAAGTTTCATCGTTTGTAACATGGTTTAGTGAAGAGATATAAGACGGATAGCTTTTATCTTTGTTTATATCCTGAAAAGGCTAGTACATTTCCGTTTTCAAGATAAACATGGCATGTAAATAAGATCTGATTGTCATTATAAATTTTAGTAATGATAGCTCTAGCCTTACCCGAGTTATCGTCATAAGAATTTTTGTACCACCAGGAAAAAGTTGTTGAGGATGTTCTATAGCTTGTTGGCGTTGCCGGTGTTTCAGAGAAGTAAGGTTCTCCAATGACCCCAAAACTTTGCGAATTAGAGTTTAGGAAAATAATAGACATACTTAACTGTTCGTTCTTTGTACAGAAGAAAGCTTAAAAATACATTTAACTTGCTATAATTCAAATGGCTTAATGGTAAAAGGAGCGTGCTGTGCTAACTTCGATCAGCTAGGAGGAAGTGAAAGAATCAGACTTTCCAATTATGCTGATAACGGGAAGTCTGAGTATGGTGTTGATTCAGTATGAATTACAAAAGCCCGGCTTTTAATTTTTTCGTTATATCCACAGGTATTGCATCTTTATGAACCATCACTGATATGGTTTTTAACAGCAAGTATTCTTTTGACATATAAACATAGCCGCCACAATCGGCACCGGTGGAAGAGTTTTTAACAATATAAAACCTTTTACCCTGGTTATCTTCTGCTATGCCAATAATATGCATGTTGTGGTCATCTTGCGTGGTATAATTATCAAAAGCTGCCTGGCGCGACAGTTGAGTCACATCCTCATTTTTTTCTAATTTACAAAAGCCATTATTATACCCTTCATCAATATCACCATCCCAGCAAACTGAATAATTATTTAATAAAGCATGATCTATTATGGATATAAAATCAGTTATCGGCACATTAAGGTAAGCGTTGTTATTCCAGTTTGATGGTATCTCTAAAGCAAATTTTGAGTAAAAAGGGTGGTGCGTGTACGATGTGATCTCGATATAATTATCGGTGTTAATTCCTATTTTTTCTTCTGCAAATGATTTTGGTGTGTAAACTTTCCCATCATAATTAAAAGTTTGAGGAGCTTTAGTCATTGTTTTGTATATAATAGCGGCTATCGATGCCCTGTATTCTTCGGGTGTCATATTGCCACGGCCTGCATCAACATACGACTTTAGTTTTTCGCGTATGGTGTTTTCCATTTTTAAATGTTCGTGTATTGATGAGTTATCAATTTTACCCGAATAAATATCCTCTGGTATCGCGCCAAATTCTTTATATGCTTTTAGCGCGCTAAAGGTTAAATCACCTTCAATGAAGTAAAGGTTACCCTGCATCCTTATATATTTTTCGGCTTTATCGATAAGCGTTGGGATAACAAAGTACATTGGGGAAAGCACAACGGGGCTCTTTCCTAGGCGCATGGCCTCCGTTTCTATAAAAGAAGTTGTTGCATGGCTCCAGCATGTACCTGTATTCTGTTGATCTTTGGTGGGTGTGCTTTCTATCAGCTTTACAATTTTGTAGCCATCAAACTTTGGATTTAAGTTACTCTTTTGGGTATATATATAGGTAGTGGGTTTTAAATTTAATGGGTGCGAACCTCCCTGTATCCAGTTTCCCTGGATGACCGAATCACCAGGCAAAAAAACGCCTTTGTACATGGCTCCTTTACCTATCCTGGTTGTGAAATCAGCAAACACACTGTCTTTTGCAATCCACACAGAATCTATAAAACCATCTTTAATCACTTGTTCCGGCACATCAAATGTGCCTGTGAGATTTTTATCGTGCGTTTTAAAATGCATTACAAACCTCAGGCCTGCACCGTTTGGCAGTGGTAGCGTACCTAACCATGACCCCCGTAACCTGCTTGGGTTACTTTCCTGACTATGTGCCAACAACCCGGAGAAAACCAGGATGAGGACGAGAAATATTTTTGCTTTCATAAAATGATTTTAAATTATTTGAAGCAAAGAAAGATGATTTGGTGCCAGTGGAAAATCAATTATCTGAACGGACTTAAATGCCATTTGAACTGGCGATTTAATTGACCAATGCAATACGAATAGACAGAAAGCCCATTGGAATAATTATTGGCAGATTAGGTTGTTAATAAATATATCGGCACTATATTTAAAAAATAAATGGGCCAGGGAATCAAAATCAAAAAGTATTTAGAGCCGATAATACACGTTTTTATTTGGGGATGTTTGTTTTTTACGCTTTGGAGAACAGCACAAACATTAGGGCCGTTCCGTAAAAGCGACGGAAGCATTTATCCTATATTAATTTGGAGCGAAACGCTAAACCTCGCACTGTTTTATTTTAATGCCTTATACCTTATTCCCAGGTTTATCTCCATACAGCGCTATGGCACATATTTTTTGTGGGTGATTTCTTTGTACGTTATGGTTGTAGGGTTAAACGCTGTTCTTGATCATTTTTATGCTATCTCACTTTTATCTACAGAGAAAGAACCATTGCTGTCGGAGGTAATAATCAACGTGGAGAGCAAGTTGTTTGTATTGTCACTATCATTGGGCTATGGGTTAACCAAACAATGGCTTAAAGAAGAGATCATAAGACAACGGCTTATTAAAGAAAAGCTTACCGCCGAGCTAAAATACCTGAGGGGCCAAATAAATCCGCACTTTTTGTTCAATACTTTAAACATGGCCTATTCGAGTGCAATTAAAAGTGGCGACAACGTAACTGCCGATATTGTTGAAAAACTTTCGGGCCTGATGCGTTATGTTTTATATGAAAGCAACAGCGAAGAAGTGCTGCTTGAAAGCGAGATTAATTACGTTAACAGTTTTATAAACCTTCAGATACAGCGTCTTTCGCCCGAATTGGTAAGCCAGGTAAAATATCAGCTAAATGGCGAATGGGCGAACTATAAAATAGCGCCAATAATCCTAATTCCATTTATTGAAAACGTATTTAAACATGGAATTATATTGAGTAAAAAATCGGATGTATCTATTATTATCAATTTAGATGCTAACGTATTGATACTTGAAACTAAAAACAAAATTACCACAGTGGCAGATAAACCCAGCCCGGGAATTGGCTTAAAAAACGCAGGCGAACGCTTGCAGTTGCTATATTCCAACCGGCACACTCTATCCATAAGTAATGATAACGATATTTTTTACGTAAAATTGGCTATACAGCTTTAACCGGTATTTTATGAAGTGTATTGCTATTGATGATGAACCGTTTGCGCTAGATCTTATTACAGGATATATTAAAAAAACGCCATTTTTAGAATTTGTTGAAGGATTTACCAATCCATTTAAGGCCATGGCATTTTTGGCTGAAGTACCGGTAGACCTGGTGTTTCTGGATATTAATATGCCTGAATTGTCGGGAATTGAATTTTTAAACTCACTAACAGTTGTTCCGAAGATCATATTTACCACCGCCCATGCTGAGTATGGTGCAGAAAGCTATGAATTTAATGCGGTAGATTATCTTTTAAAACCTGTAAAATACGACAGATTTTTGAAGGCAGTTAATAAGGCAAAAAATTACCAGCTGCTAAAGAAAGATGGTGAAACTATACATAATCCCTCACTGCAGGATAATAAATCGGTGCTTATTAAAAGTGGTTCGCAATTATTCAGGATAGCGCATAACGATATTTTTTATATTGAAGGCTGCGGAAATTACATCACTATTTATACCAAAAACGGAAAAATAATGCCACTGCTTCCTTTAAATGATATTGTAAAAATGCTTCCTGCCGATATGTTTATACGGATTCATAAATCGTACATTGTTTCGCTAAAACATATTGAGGTAATAGATAAAGCGAAGGTTATTATTAATAAAACACCCTTACCTATTGGGATCACCTATCGCGAACATTTTGCCAGGATCATAAAGGGTGAAGTAAATCGCCAATAAATATTTGTTGGTTTTTGGATTGATGATGGTAAATACACGCTAACTATTTTAGGACAAGACAGATGGCATAAAGAAGATTTTAATGCACTGGCTTTCCTGCAAGCTCAATAGCTTGCTTAAATGTTTCGAACGGTACTTCTTTACTAACTTCTACAATCATAACTGATTGGTACCAGGTGTAAGCCGATCCGCCAGGTAATTTTTGATAATTATCATTCAGGTATTTTTCTTTTTGCTGACCAGCTGGTACTGGATTTGGTGTATTATGCAACACATCGTTAAAGACCAATAACATAAATTGGTAAAAATCAGGCTCTTTTTCGTGCCAGTAAGCAGCGTCTATCCGGTTTGCTGCCTTTTCATTTTCATAAGGATCGGCGGTTTGATGCTGGCAAGCGCGCCACCAATGGCTCAGTTCGTGTATAAATATCCATTTATAAACAGCCAGCCTGAAAAATTTTTCTCCGGTAAGGCCTTGTCCCAAATGTTGGGCAAAGCCGTTGAAGAAATCCTTCCCTTGCTGTGGTAAGGTATTCCAGTTGCAGGTATGAATAACATTTAAACTATCATCGTAATTTCCAAAGGAGCGTGGATTGTCAAGAACAATTGGTGGGATTTTTAGCCCGGGTTTAAAACCATATTCTTTTATTTTATTAACATAATCATCCCTTGAAGTGTTCAATTCAATCTTGACCGAATCTTCATGGGTTTGCGCATGTATAACCGTGCTTGTTATCATCAAGCATAATGAAAGTATAATGGTTAATTTTTTCATAATAAAGTGATTAAGGTAAAGATAAAATAAAAAACAATATATCAGATTAATCGAGCTTTAACACAACGGCCTGTATTCTGTGAATACAGGCCACCGCCGTCCGAAATCATATAAATCGGACATATATGGCATTTCTTTTACAGCATTAGCTCATTCTGAGCGCAGACTGTTCACCGGGTTAGCTAAAGCCGCTTTAACAGCCTTATAGCCCACTGCCAGCCATGCAATAAGCACCGATGCCAGAATAGCCAGGATGAATATACCGGGACCGAGGGTGATTCTGTAAGTGAAACCCTGGAGCCATTTCTGCATAAAATAGTAGCCTGTTGGTGCTGCTATGGCAAAAGCTATAATAACCAGCAGCGTAAATTCTTTAGAGAAAAGATAAACGATATGCCCTACTGAGGCACCTAGTGTTTTGCGTATGCCTACTTCCTTGGTACGTTGTACGGCCATAAAGGAAACCAAGCCATATAGGCCCAGGCAGGATATAAATATGGCAATCCCTGCAAATACTTTGTAAAGGGTGGATAGTTCGTCTTCACTCTTATAAAATTTGGCAATGGTAGTGTCAAGGAATTGATATTCATATATACCATCCGGAAATGTTTTGTTCCAGGAGTTTTCTATTGCTGCTAACGTGTGACCTACGTTAGCGGGCTGGATCTTTACATTCATTTTCTGATAAACAGCAACCCACGGACTCATCAGCACTGGGGGGATAGGATCTTTTAATGAGCCGACATGAAAATCTTTCACTACGCCCGTTATCTGCGCATATTTTTTCTTATCGTCCCATAGCATAATGTATTTGCCTATAGCTTGTTTAGGATCACTAATACCCAGTTTCTTTACCAGGGTTTCATTAACAACATATCCTGAAATAGTATCCGATTGCTTATATGGGCCGCCCGCCACAAACGGAATGTCGTAAAGTTTAAAATACCCTGCATCGGCCCATTTTAAACTGGCGCTAAAATCGGTTTGCTTAGGCGAATTATTGAATTTAAAATCGCTGTGCCATGCATTATTATCTGATGGGCTGGCAAAACTAAAGCTTACATCTTTAATGCCGGGCTGTTGCAAAAGCTGGTCTTTAAATGCCTTTATCTTTGTGCGGCTGATGCTATCTCCTGGGAATGGCACAGAGATCACAGCATCCTTAGTAAAGCCAAGGGGTTTGTTTTTAAAGTAATTCATTTGGGAGATGAGCACCAGTGTACCAATTACCAGGAACTGCGCGATACAAAACTGCGTAACCACCAGCACCCTGCGCAGGGAAATGCCACTTGAATGGCCTGCTTTTACCTTGTTTTTTAACGCCTCGATAGGGTTAAAGCCTGAAAGTACCAGTGCGGGGTATAAGCCCGCCAATAAGGTAACACCACAAACAACCGCTACCAGAAAGAATACCACTATAGCATTAGCAAGGAAATTGCCGCTCAATTGAATCTCTAGCAGGTTATTTAGCATAGGCAGAGTTGCCATAGCAATTACAACCGCCAGTAGCACGGCAAATAGCGTAATAATTAACGTTTCGCTTATAAATTGCAGCACCAGTTGACTGCGGTTGCCGCCCAAAACCTTGCGTACACCTACTTCTTTCGACCGGTTTACTGCCTGGGCCGTAGCCAGGTTGATAAAATTAACACATGCTATCAACAGCAGGAACAAACCAATGAGGCTGATGACACTGATCAGTTGCTTACTGAATGTATGGCCGCTAAAAACATTTAATTCGGTATTATAATGCATATCATTCAAGGGCTCCAACTGGTAAGCGCTTTTATTATATGGGGGTGGGATATGTTTTTTGGCAAATGCCTCCAAATTCGTGTTAAATTGTTTTATGCTGCTGTTGGGCGGCAACAGGATATAGCAATTATGATCGCTAAAGGTGCTTATCCAATCGTGCGCGTTGCCGCTAAGATCGCCGTCTTTACTGATCATAGTAACCCACGATACAACCAGTTTCAGCGGGAAATCGGTATTTATGGGTGTGTTTTCCAGGATGCCGGTAACTTTAAAGTCGTGTTTGTTTTCATACCTTACCATCTTCCCCATTGCTGAGTGCCAGTCGCCGAAGAATTTATTGGCTTCGTCACGCGTTAATACGATGGCATTAGGCCCTGCAAGTGCGGTGTTTTTATCTCCGGCAAGCCATTTAAAATCAAAAATTTGAAAAAATTGGGGGTCGGCATAATAAGCCAGGTCTTCCTTAAATTTCTTTACCGTGCTGCCGTTGGTTGCATCATTTACCGAATAGTGCGAACCGTCGTTCTGCATAATATTGGCTACCTGCTTTAACTGCGGAAAATCGAGCCTTAATCCGTCAGCGAGTGGCAACGGAACGCCGCTGCCATGTGTTAAGCCATCTGCGCCGTGTGAGACCGTTATGATGCGGTAGATATTATCTTTATTGGAATGAAAATTATCAAAGCCCGTTTCGTACTGAACAACCAGAAATATGAGCAAACAGGCTGCAATTCCTATGGCCAGACCGGTAATATTAATGGCGGCATAACTCTTATTACGCATCAGGTTACGGCAGGCAGTTTTGAAGTAATTTTTGAACATGGCAATGCTAATTTGTTTAATGCTTCGAAAAGTAATACCAAATAAATAAATTACTGATAATTAGTTGTTTAATTGTTTGGCGGAGTATAGGGTTGTACGTTTTTGTAACAATATGTTGTTCGGTTATGATACAGTTGGGTAGGTGGGAGGCGCGTGGAGGCACCGTGCTAGTCCCAAAGTTTTTTGCAAACTACAGGCATATTAGTCCGAAGGCGGAATCGGACAGTGGGGCAGCGGCGTTAATCTAAAACCTGTAAACTTTCTTTAGGACTAAACAACCTTTAATGTAATAGCGGGACTTAACTTGCAATTTTAAACTCCTGCCGACATAAACGCATACTGCTTAACCCATAAATTACGAAGCAGGATAACAGCAGGATATAAACCACAGGATGAAAAACGGGGTTAAAAAAATGGAAAATCCTTGCTATCTGGCAAATGCCATTAAGTATAATGCCTATGAATATTAAAAGCGTAGACATGCTTTGCATTGAGAGCTTTACAATTGAACTCTTTCCCTTGTCAGTTTTAATTATTAGTATTTTAGATTGATAAAAAAAATAAATAGCGGGCATAAACGCTGTGGCTATTAATCCAATTATTAGTGCAAGAAATGTTATTTTATTTTGAGGTAGATAAAATCCGGTTATAACAAACAGCGTGATTAGCAAGATGGTCTTCCAGTTTAAATAATATTTGATATTGGCCCAATGGAGCCTGGTTATTTTTTTGTAATAGGTCAATGGATACTCCTTTATTATTTTCTCAAAAGTCCGGTAACCTTTAAAATGTGTTTCCAGTAGCTCATCAAAAACAAAAGCAATATTACGGTTATCGCCGTTTTCGCGGGCAACTTCAATAACCGTAATAATGTGATCTTTGATTTCATCATAAGGTTCCTGGTATATGCTTTTAATATCGTTTTTTAAGCGATCATTAATATAGTCTAAGTCAGTAGCGTTTAGTGTCATTTTATATTATGTTAAAATTTATCAACAGCTAATATGATGTGTGTCCTGCTTATTGCTATATCTCTGTATAACTTCATTAGTGATAAAGCATACAACACGGAGGTCATTAAAAATGATGTTACAAATACGGGATGTGGACTGTGCCAGAAACTTAAGTAAATCGGCGGTAGCCAGTAGGTGAAGGGCAGAAATATCCAGACAGGCAATGTTCCTATTGCAGCAATAACATTCAACTTAAATGCGGGTTTAAAAACGTATCCTTTTTTATCTCTTTTTTGTAAAAAAGCAAACTCTTTTATAAGAGTAACAAAATAGTATAGCTGCGGAAAACAGATCATGGCCGGACAAATTGCCTGCACAGTCCATAGTGTTAATTGAAAATGCAGGGTAAAATAATATACCATTACAATACCCGCAACGGTATATAGCAGTTTAGGGAATTTGAAATAGCCTGTAAAATAAATTAAAAATCCCTTTATAGTATCCTTAATGGCCATCTTTTTAGAAGCCTTTTCCAGTTTCATTAAATTATCATAGCCTCCAAAATCATCTGTGATAATATCATAAACAGATTGCTCAAAGGATGTGATCGTGGTTTTATGGCTTAAAGCGGTAACAACGTGATCGTAAAGCTCATCATAGGTTTCGCGGTACTTTAATATTTTACTTAAGTATTGCTTCAAAAGCTCACCTTCCTGCTCTGTTAGTTTCATTTTATAGCCGGTTTAAGGTTCAATAAATTCTGCAGCTGATCAATAAAAGCCTGCGCTTCTTTTAATTTGCTGGTTACTTCTTTCCCCCCATGCTCGGTGAGCCGGTAATATTTTCGGGCTCTACCATCTACTATTTCAACTGTTGTTTCCAAAAAGCCATCGGCTTCTAATTTATGCAAGGCAGGATATAACGCCCCCTCTGTAAGCATAATCCCGCCTTCAGATACTTCTTTAACCTTCTGTGTAATCTCATAACCATACATCCGGTCTTTACTTTCCAGCAACTTTAAAATAATAGTTTGCAGTGTGCCTTTTAATAATGGATTAGTATTCATAACGACAAATGTAAACAATTTATATACATAACAAAATTATGTATATAAATAATCGGGGCATGATTTTAATTAAAATTCAACATTGGTTGTTAAATACCTCACTGGTCTAAGTTTAGCGATAGCATAAATAGTCCCTAGCTATCAAAATCATAGAAATCGCACAGCAGTTATGCTTAGTCCTAATTCCCGGATGGCGTTACAAACACCATTCCGTTATAATCCTTAGTTTGAGAATACAAAGTTATACCAAGCAACGTCCAGTCAACTGTGCCATCCACAGTATATCGCAGTTTGTTAATAACAGATGTGGTGTCAACAGTAATTATTAATGGTTTCCAGTTGGTTCCGCTTATAAGGCCCGTATTGAATGAACATGCACTGATTGGAATACTTGAATTACTTTTTTTATCTGTGCCATAAACTATACTTAAATTATAATTTAAAACCATCGTTTTTTCTAAGCGTAACTCTTTGGAACAGACTCCAGTTAAACTGTCTTTTGGTGTAAATTTCCATGTCTTATACTGGTTGGTATTAGGTTCCTTATTTTCATCGTTATTAAAGGAATGGCTGGAAAAGGACAATAACCCGAGAACAAAAATAATAGCAGCCAGAGTGCCCATTCTCTCCCGAATAAACTTAGTTGCTTTAAAGCATATTGAAATAAAGTATATGAAAAGTGCTATGTTTAGCAATCCCCAGATTAAGATCAGCATATCATTTTATAAAAGTGTAAAGATTGATGTAGCTTGATAGTTAGTTTAGTTGTATAAATTAAACAATATCTTTTTGCAAATACAAGTCTAAGATATAGAAATGGCCCCGCTGTCCGATTTTAAAGACTTCGGACAGCAGGAAAAAAATCATGCTAAATGATTTTTTTAACTTCAATTCGTTTTCACAATCAGCCCATTATCCGGAACCCATTTATCATATTCAATGGTTTCGGCAACACTTTTTGCATAGGGCCTGCCGCGCAGTTTTTCAACCAGGTGCAGCGCACCATCAATGCCTGCCGAAATCCCGGCTGTGGTAATCACAGTGCCGTTATCAACAAAACGGGTATTGGCCAATACTTTGGTTTTGGGATATGCTTTGGCCAGATCGCCTATGGCTGTATGAAAGGTTGTTGCTGTAAGGTTATCCAAAATGCCTGTTTTGCCTAAAATAAACGCGCCTGTACATACCGACATTACATACTTATCTGAACTTATTTGTGCTTTTAGCCAAGCCATTACTTCAGGGTCATCAATAGTTGGTTGGGTAGGGCCACCAAAAACAACCAGTATATCGCTTTTGGGTGCATCAGCTATGGTATAGTCGGGCGTTATAAATAAAACGGTTTTTGAGCGGATGGGTTTATATGTTTTTGATACGGTGATCACATTAAAGCCGGCTGTGATAAAAACTTCCATCGGGCCCGCAAAATCCAACACTTCCACACCATCCTGCAGGTAAAAAGCAATGGTAATAGGTTTTGCAGCTAACAGCTTCTTAAAATCACTGAGTGACATTTTTACCAGCGCCATGCCGCAATGCGGACAAACGCCCGGCTTATCAAATTGCAATTGATCACAGCTGCCGTTACAGGGAGGGCAAACATAAACCATTGAATCGGCTGGGGCTGTTGTTTGCGAAAAGGTAGTGGAAGTGCCAATTAATAGTAACAATACTATAAAGTAAAATTTCTTCATGATGGCTTTTATACTTAGAGTTTGTAAATAAAATATAGTTACAAAAAAAATGACAACCTGCTGATCCTTAGATTTAAATGGATGATCGCGCCTGAAAATTCCACTGGCTAAAGTTTAGCGGTAGCATAGATAGTCCTAAAATGTGACACCGCGTTCTGAAGTTTATAGCCTCATTCAACCAAGGCTTAATTATTCTGGCTGCACATTAATAATTACGCGCTCAGGTTGTATAGGCGATATGGTTCGTTCGCATTTCCACCGGCTGCCACTTTTAATGCCTTCCAATGTGTTGCCATTTTTTATTACATCGCCATTTTTTGTCCCATACTGTCCCACATTGCCTGTTAATTTGTTGATCTATAGCGGGGGCTGTTTTGCTTGTCCCCACGTGTATTATATGTCCCCTATTTCTGCGGGACAGGAGGGGATATGCCAGCCATTTGCTTTTGTTTCTTTTACTGCCGATATTTAATTAACCAATAGCGTAAATCGATGAAAATACTTCAGGGCAAAAATGCCATTATTTATGGTGCGGGCGGTTCGTTGGGCAGCACCATTGCCCGGGCGCTTGCCGAGGCGGGGGCAAGGGTATTTTTAACCGGTCGTAATACCGGGTCATTGCAAAAAATAGCGGATGATATTATTGCCTCGGGCGGTATTGCAAAAGTTGATGAGGTAGATGCGCTGGATGCGAAGATGATCAGCAACCATTTGCTAAAGGTGGTCGATGCCGCCGGTACAATTGATATTGTATACAATGCCATTGATTTTAAAGTGATACAAGGCATGCCCCTGGTTGATATGGCCGTAGAGGATTTTGTACGACCGGTAAATATTGCCATGCAAACTCATTTTTTAACGGCAACCAACGCTGCCAAAGTGATGATGAGGCAAAAGTCTGGCGTTATTTTATCGCTAACGGCAACGCCGGGCGGCATAGGATACCCTTATACTGCTGGTTTTGCGCCTGCATGCAGTGCTCTTGAGTGTTTTGCCAAAAACCTGGCGGCTGAGGTTGGTCCTTATGGTGTTCGCTTAGTGAATATCCGCTCCGCTGGTTCGCCAGACTCCATGGTATTTAAAGAAGCTGTTGAACACGATCCGCAAGCTATGGAAACTGTGCTCCGACAGATGGAAGAAGATACCATGCTAAAGAAACTTCCCCTAATGGCGGATATTGCGAACGCGGCTGTATTTCTATCGTCTGACCTGGCCGCAAAAATAACCGGTGTAACCGTTGATGTAACCTGCGGCACTACCGCCGGACTGAATTACAGGGCGCCATCCATACCCACGAAATAGATAAAAGCAATTGTTTGTTTTCTTTAACTTTGCAAGATGAAGAATGAGGCTGTTTCTCAAATTAACGAATCGCATACGTTTGATCTTAAGCTAAAGGGCTTTAAGGTTTACCCGATAGAAACGTCGGTTCATCCGCTGCCATCATATACCCGCCGCGACTTTTACAAAATATGTATGGTAACCGGAAAAAGCGATATTAACTATGCCGATCGTGGGATTATTGTTGAGGGCACGTATTTGTTTTTTGGTAATCCACATATCCCTTATTCGTCTGAATTGTTGTCGGCTGGATTAACCGGATATGCCTGTTTATTTACGGAAGAATTTTTGAAAAGCAATGACAGGTCCGAAAGCTTACAGGAGTCGCCATTTTTTAAGATCGGCGGTAATCCTGTATTTATATTAACAGAAACCCAAAAGAAATATATCGGCGATATATTTGAAAGGATGCTAGCCGAACAAGAGGCCGATTATGCCTTTAAAAGCGATCTGATAAGGAACTACATTATTTTAATGATCCACGAGGCGCTGAAATTTCAGCCGCCCGATAATTTCCATAAGCACCACAATGCATCTTCCCGTATTGCCACGCTGTTCTTGAATCATTTGGAAAAACAGTTCCCTATTGATGGCATTGAGCAGCCGCTAAAACTCAAAACGGCACAGGATTATGCCAATGTGCTCTCCGTGCATGTAAACCACCTAAACAGGGCAGTAATGGAAATTACCGCAAAAACAACCAGCACCCATATTGCTGAAAGAATTATCAGCGAAGCCAAAGCGCTGTTACATCATACTGACTGGAGTATTGCAGAAGTTGCTTATGCCCTGGGTTTTGAATATCCCACGCATTTTAATAATTACTTTAAAAGATTGACCGGCAATACGCCGCGCTCTTTCAGGATGGAGGCTGTTTAAAACAAAATTATGAAAGCTGCTCTTATCTGTTTATAGGTTAGTGACGCAGATCACATAGTCGCGGATGCACAGCCGGAATGATCTGGCTATATTGTTTGAAATCATTACTTTTTTGTTTGATAGCTTTTAACAGCGGATCTGTTGCCTGCCATACCTTTGCCTTATAATTTTAATGAGCAATGGAAATAATGAAAGGTAAGGTGGCCCTGGTTACAGGCGCAGCACAAGGCATTGGCTGGGCAACGGCAAAAGCTTTTGCTGAAGCAGGTGCAACTGTTGTATTGTGTGACCTTAAGGAACCGGCAGAACAAGTAAAGGAGTTAACTGTTGCTGGTTATAGTGCTTTAGGCATTGCATGCGATGTGGCGGATAAAAAAAGCGTTGAGGAAATGATCAATCATATTGTATCGGTGTACGGTAAGTTGGACTATGCCTATAACAATGCGGGCATAAATGATCCGGTTGCCAATACAGCCGATGCTTCCGGCGAAGCCTACGACAAAGTTATGGCTATCAATCTGCGAGGCATATGGAATTGTATGAAATATGAGTTACATCAGATGCGTGCACAAGGCAGCGGTGCAGTGGTAAACTGTTCATCTATAGGTGGGCTGATCGGTACCGCCGAGCGGGGAATATATCATGCTTCCAAACACGGTGTAATAGGGTTTACCAAATGTGCCGGTTTGGAATATGCCGCAATGGGGATTAATGTTAATGCAGTATGCCCGGGTATTATTTATACGCCAATGGCTGCAGCAATGGAAGAACGTGAACCGGAACAGATAAAAGAATTGCTTAATCAATTACCTAATAAGCGCTGGGGCCGTCCGGAAGAAATAGCTGCTGTAGTGCTCTTTCTTTGCAGTCCTGCCGCAAGTCTTATTGTTGGCCAGGCTATTGCTGTTGATGGAGGATATACCGTACGTTAATACTTACTTTTATAAATCAAAAGAATAATACAAAACAGAAAAATATGGAAATAATACGCAGCGGTTCGCAGCCTTCAGGGAAAGGTCCCGCAGAATATTTTACAGGAACAGTACGCATCGATCCCTTGATAAATCCGCCGGAACCATCGCGCGTGGCAATGGCGCTGGTTACCTTTGAACCCGGTGCACGTACCGCATGGCATACCCACCCTTTTGGACAAACCTTAATTGTTACCGGAGGTGCAGGCTGGGTACAGCGCGAGGGTGAAGCAAAGCAAAATATTCACCCCGGTGATGTAGTTTACTTTATGCCGAACGAAAAACACTGGCATGGCGCTACTACCACCACAGCCATGAGCCATATTGCCATACAGGAAAAACTAAACGGTTCGCCGGTTGACTGGATGGAACATGTAACAGATGATCAGTATAAATAATTCCCAAAACTACATTTATTCCCAATAGTCAATGTCATAACGCACTTCACCGCCCGTAGGACTTTGAAAGACTAATTCGATGGCCCGGTCGCCCCTTGATTCTTCAAAAAGAGCTCCTACTTCATACCTCTTGTCCGAAAGGCATGCGAGTGGCCTTATGGAATCATCTATTTCACATCGGCCGAATCCAAAAGAAGGGATCGCACCAGAAAATACAATACGACGCTCATCCTCGTTCTTCGTGTTTTTTACAATTTGAAATATTGCTATCGGAATATATCTGTTTGAATTATTCATGAATTTTACCGGAACCTTGTTTCCCATGGTGATTATATGTTTAGGTTTTTACTGTGGTAAAGATATAAAAATATCTATGGCTTTTTGATTGGCTAACAGGCAAAAGGCAGAAACCTTGAGTAAGGGTTTTGCCTTTTGCTGTTGATGCAATCTACCTGCATAGTGGTTCTATTTGCAATCTTCTGACAACAGGGCGAATTATTGATAAAAATTAATTATAGCATGAATTTGGTGTATTAAATAGCTTAAATTTAACATCAATTATTCGGAATTATGCACCGCCAGTCTCGCTTTATCATTCTTGTTTCCGTTTTACTTATTATGTCTTGCAACAATATTGGCAACCAATTTAGGGGCAAAGAAACCGTTAATGCCAGTTGGAAAAAAATACCCGATAGCTGGATCAAAAAAGCGACGCAGTTTACCTACAAAAAGCCCGATACCACACTGCTAAGTGAATTTGCTAAATTCATTAAGCCTGATACTTTAAATAACCCGCATGCTATGCATGTTGATCCTGATTATGGATTTGTTTTCAATATTGTTCGTGCAGATTTGGATGGCGATGGTAATGACGAGCTTCTTTGTTTGCAAGGCTGGGATGTTTCCTCTCCATCCCTCTGTGTATTTAAGCAGGTAAACAACAATTGGTATCTTATTTATATGGAAGAGATTGATACATTTTATAATTCTCCAACGCTTTATATAGCTAACAATTATTCCAGAAATAAAACATTTTATTTACGTCGTGTTTATGATCACGGTTCAGGGATCTATATTGATGGATATAGCTTTTATAAATTGACAAACAACCACGTTTACAAATGCCTGGACATTATAAACGATGCTCATATATATGGCTGGGGCCTTTATCTAAACCAGTCGGTGAAATCAACTTTTGAATTTGATGGGGATTCGGATGATGATCTGTCTGTAGATTATACATACAACTTTTTTCCTGGGAGTATTTATAAAAGCGATTGCCCCTGGTGTGCGCATGAAGATCTTCCACTAATAAATGGGGAAGAAAATATGGATTATGTTTATAACAATAAAGAGCATAAGTATAAGCTGGATATACCAAAATATGAAAATAAAGCCGATGATTTGACTGCCGAAAAAATCGCCTGCTTTGCCGATTTCGGTAACGATAGCCTGTTCGTTAAAGCTTTCCGCAGGCACATTGATACTACACTTAAAATCGGAACCCCGCTTCAAAAGAAAATACTGCGTAAATACCTTTCATTAGTTGATAAAAACAAAACGGTTATCACACAGTAATTGGAAATAAAGACAAAGGCCGGAGGTACTACATTTTATGGCCCCCCCAAATAAATAAACATTTATCGTACCCTTATCAGCATAACAATATGCTTTTTTACTACTCCGAAAAATGAATTGAAAATTTAATGATGATAACAATAAAGCCAGGAAGTCTTGAAAGATTCCCTGGCTTTACAGAATTAGATTAAAATATCTGGATGTGCTAACTGCCTACCGCAAACTTACAACGCTACTCTTCTTTTAATAATTATTTTGTCAATAAATGCCCCGACTTCCCTCAGTACCGGGAATTCAAGAAAATCTTCATTTCTCTGCATCCATTCACTGCCCATTTTAAAAAGCATTGCCGCTCTTCCATCTTCAAACTTAACCATCCACACATGCCATGATTTAAAATAGGCACTGGTTATCTGGATAAATTGTGCATTCCCGTCGGGTAACTTGATTTTATATTTCATATTTTGTTGGTAGCTTAAATGTCTCTTAAAGACGTTTAAATGGGGTTTGTATTGTTGTAAAGCGAAAATTTTAACTTTCCTTAACAATTGTTTCTCGAAAATAAGATCAAGCCAGTTGCAATGCCGTTGCGTTAAATTTTTGTTCCTTTTATCAGGGTTACAGCCTTAATGGATTGTTCTTTTAAATGTAAAAACTGTTTACGCTCTTCGTCGTACATAAAGTTTTTAAAATCTTCTTCTGATGCAAATTCTACCAAATGCACTTCGTAAGGGTTATCAATGTTGGCTTCAATAACAGCAGTTTCGTCGGGCCGGATCCGTAACAACAGTTGTCCGTTATATTTTGAAATAATGGGAATAGCAATGTCTTCAAACTGATGGAAAATATGCTGCTGGCCTTCCTTTATATAAATAAGCTGGGTGATATAAATCATAAACTATTATTAATGAGGTTCTTGTTTTATTCCGTGCTAAAATCAATATAAATATATCGCATAAATCTCAAAATAAGGTGCTTTTCACGCTCAAAAAGGGTGTTTTTACGGGGTATTTGGTATTAACTTTTAGATAATTTTACGCAGATCGATGTATAATAATTTGCTTGATGGAACTTTATGTATTTCAAAAGTTAAAATTATTGTATAAACCGGCTTGCCTAAACCGGCTGGTTGCCGATCAAAAAAACTAAACCTTATCATTTTTTTAAAACTAAACCTTAAAAACAATGGCAAATTTATTATCAATCATCATCCCGGTACTGGAAGGAATGGATGACTCGCATCTGAAAAGGCAATTACTAAAGCATTTTCCATCACAGGCACAAAACTTTACTACCATTGAAGATAGCTTTACTTTGTTAACTTCCCTTAGGCCCGATCCGGCACGCCTGCGTCCATTTTTTCAGAGCTGGAGCCAAACTAATAACAGCGCGGTTACAGTGGCAGGCTTAAGTAACCGCATGACTATGCTTGTGCATAAAAATAGTCCGGTTGCCGATGAGTCACAGTTATTCAGATCGGTTGCCAGCCTTAATCGTATTGTGGATGAAGATTTGGCAGTTGTAGGTAAAGTATTGCACTCCGACCTTTTTTATGCCATGGCAACCAACATTTGTGGCGATGACGAATGGCTGCTGAAAAAGCACCTTGATCCTAATGCCCGTGCCTTTAAAGCCTGGAAAGATCAAAACTCATTAAGAAACAAGGATATCATGATTGGTTTGCTCACCACCCTGGTACATGAAATTTATACCCATGGCGAAGTGGAAGTAATATTACCAAAGTTCACTAACTGGCTGGAGGCCGAGTTTGATTTTTCGAAAACTGACTTGAAAAATACCCTTGCCTGGATCACCGTTCATTGCGGTCCAACGGAGAAGAACCATTTCTTTTATGCAGTAAGCTCCATTTTTTACTATGCAAAAGCCATGAATATAAAACTGGAAGAATATGACCTGAGTGGCATAATCAGCGATTATTTAAACAAGAAGGCCTTGGTAATGAAAACCATCAGCGCGCAGTTAACAGCCGTTGCTCAGTTGGAAACTGAAGCTATATAATCGATATGACTGCAGAAATTTTTGACCTGAAGGAATCAACGCACAGCGGCGCTTTGCTAAAGAAATTATTGGCAGCGTACTGCGGTGCCTTGCCTTTTGGCGAAGATTCTTTTTCGCATATACCGGTGGTGGTAAAGCCGCATTATTTGCCACAAATGGAACGCTTATGCCGTACGCTTAATAAAGCTTTGGTAAAAGTGGTATCTGCTTATTTTACAGATGAGCGCATCAGAGCCATTTATAACCTGGATGCCGAACTGGAAAGTATATTAAAAGTTGCTGCCGAAAAAGAATACCGGGTTGGTTTATACCGACCCGATCTTTTGCAGGATGTTAACGGACAGGCAAAAATATGTGAAATTGGTGCCCGCTATGCCATAAACGGATGGATGTTAAGTTATTATCTCAACCTGGCAGTTAGTAACCCGGAAGTTATTGAACAACTGGAATTGCAGGCTGTACCCGGCCAGCAGGATTTTGTGGATACATTCTACCATATTTTCGATGCTAAAGAACCATTAGTAATGGTACACGATAACGAGAAGGGTACAGAAATCTTCAACCTGTTAAACGAGTTTGGTAAAAAAGGATTAAACGCTTTGTTTGCTTCGCCGGCTGATTTAGAGATGGACAATGGACTAGTAACGTTAAGAGGAAAAACTGTTTCTCAGTTTATTTTGGAGATGGACAGGGAGGAGCTGCGGAAATTCTCTCCGGATGTTTTGTGTCATATTATTCGCAATGGTATTTATTTTAACGATGTACGCACTTTGATACTGGTACACGATAAGCGTGTACTTGCGGTATTATATGATGATGCTATTATGGCTGATTACCTGTCTGTTGAGGAGTATCAGTTTTTAAAACCCTTCCTGATTCCTACCTATACGCTTAATAAATCTGAAAAACGGGATGAAATTATCAACTCCCACCAAAATTGGCTTATTAAGCAAAATAGCGGGGGCAGGGGTATTGGCATTTATGTGAAAGATGAATGTATCGCCGAAACCTGGGCAAAGGTAATTAACGAACAATGGCACGAATATATGGTGCAGCAATATGTTGATCAGCAGCAATTTACTTACCCGGATAGTCCTGATGATGGCCCGGTTAGTTTAGTTGGTATGTTGCTGTGCTATAATGATCACTCTTTTGGGCCGGGGCTTTTCAGGGCCTCGGCCGCCTGCGTGGTAAATGTGCATCAGGGCAGGGCAGTGATATTTCCACCAATGGTTTTAAGATCGTAAGTTATATGACACATTCTATTGTAATTCCGCTGTTTAACAAGGCAGATTATATTATTGAAACGTTGGAATCACTGGTGATGCAAACCAAGCGCCCGGACGAATTGATAATTGTGGATGATGCCAGCACTGATGATAGTCTTACTATTGCGAAAGAATATTTACAGAAGCAGCCTTTGTTTTGCGAACACTGCCGCGTTGAATTTATTGAACTTGCTGAAAATGGAGGCCCCGGCAATGCACGTAACATTGGTTTAGAAAGAGCCAAAGGCGAGCTGATCAGTTTTTTAGATGCCGATGATCTTTATCACCCTTACCTGCTTTCTATAGCCAATTGGAAATTTGGCGCCGAGAAACTCGATTTCATGATTCTGAATATTGAATTTATGCCTGGCAGAGAGGTTTATCCCGATATAGACGCCCTTAAGAAATACCTTACCCCCATTTCTGAAGATTTATATGAGGTTAAAGATCCTTTAAGAGCCGTTACATCTCCTCACTTTGTAATGGGTGTAGGCAGCAACGTTGTTGTAAAGCGTAAGTGGTTGCAGTCAATACGCTATGTGGTTAATTCAACCCTGCACGAGGGTATTGATTTTTGGTATCGGGTACTTAAACATATTCTCGCCCAAACCCAGGCTAATATTGGGCTGCTCACTGGCAACTATCTTCGGGTACGAGAGGTGAAAGGTAGTTTGTCGCGCAAAATATATCCCAACTATAAAGAAATTGAACTGCCTCCGGTGTTCTCGAGGTACAAGAATAGTAAAGATATTAACGACAGATTGTTGGTAGGGATGATAGGCCGCCGCTGGTATGCACATTCGTTTGCCAGTTTGTGCTCTGTGAAGCAAAAGCTCTTTTTTGCCCTTCACTATAGTTATCTGCTGCCCCAGCTTATAGTTTATTCCATCATCAGGATAATGCTTTAATATGAATGATCAACACTTAAGCGATTATTATGCAATAGCGCGGGCATCATCCCTGTTTAATTCATTTTATGCAGATTATCCGGATTATTATGATGCCCCAATACTGGATAAAAAAGTGCTGATTAAATTGTTGGATGCCCATTTTGATCTGCAAAACGAAGCTCGGGGTGTTTACCTGGTACGTTCGGGTGGGTCAACCCAAAAGCCATTGGTTTTTCCGGTAGATATTGAGGAAAACCTGGAGCAAAGAAAGGTATTGGCCCGGGCATTAACAAACGATCATATATTTTCGCCCAATACCATAGCGCTCAATATGTTTGGTTATATGGATATGTACCGTACAGCCGCCATTCTGGATGATATACTGGAGAAATGCCAGGCTACCACACTGGCCGTTAGTGCAAACGTTAAATATGAAGATGCCTACGATACGGCGCTGCATTTTAAACCAAATTTTATATTCGGTACACCCTCAAAGCTGTTCCTTTTTGCGCAGCATTTAAAAAAGAACGGCCAAAAACTTCTTATTAAAAATCTGCTTTTTGCAGGCGAGTTTTTACTGCCATCGTACATACAGGTTTTTAAGGAATATTTGGGTACCACAAACATTTACTCTATTTATGGGTCTGCCGAAACAGGTATCTGGGCCTGGAGCGATTATTCAAATAATCCATCTCTATTTAAGGTGATTGATGGGCTGCTTACCGAAATAATTAATCCCGATGCAGATGGTTATGGCAACATTTTAGTTACCAATTTGTTCAGGAAACGTTTTCCCGTGTTCCGGTATAGTTTAGGCGATGTTGGACGCTTGATAACCATTAATGGTATTAATTACCTGGAGTTAAAAACAAGGGAAAAAGGCTCATTCACCTTGTATGAAAGTAATTATTCGCTGGATGATTTTAAGGATGTTTTGGAGGATGCCGACAATTTTCAGATCCAACTGCTTACTAACAGCGATTTACACGTTGAAGTGAAATTTATGCTATTAAAAGACCTTCCTGAACCCGAAATAAAACAGTTTGAAGTTGCCAAGCTGAAACAGGTACAGGATGTGTTAGGCTATAAACTAAGGCATTTGCACGTATTGGCAGGTAAAGAGCTTGACTTTTACACGGATAGGGTTACCTGTAAAACCCCATTGATTGCGGATTTCAGGAGATAATAGCTTGAATATTGGGGGGATTCCTTTAGTCAAAACTTTGATACAAAGTTTATTGATGCTAAATTTCTTTTCGGAATTCTTTAATAAAAATTAACTTTAAGGAATTACTTATTTAGCCTTAACCCGGTAACTTTATCTATCCTCATGAAAAAAAGAATACCCCTGTTCATATTTTCAATTTTAATAACAACCTTAACCTATGCACAAACGGATAGCCTGATCCTCAAACATCATATAGATGCTTTAGAGCAATATGCTGAAAATAATCCGGCTGAAAAGGTGCATCTGCACCTGAATAGTCCATGGTACGGTTTGGGTGATACCATCTGGTTTAAGGCTTACACGGTAATTGGCAATCATCATCAACCATCTACATTAAGTGGTATATTATATGCAGAATTGATTAACGGCGGGGATACGGTAGTACAGCGCCTAATATTACCGCTGCATTTAGGTATGGCCAATGGAGATTTTGTAGTGCCTTATACTTATAAAAGTGGTACCTACCGACTGCGGGCCTATACCAACTGGATGCGAAATGACAGTGCTTATTATTACGATGAACTCATTAATATTGGCGGTTTAGCTGCGTTTCCAACTGCTGTGAAAGCACAAACGATATTACCGCTAAATAATTCAGCATCCTCTAATATTACTGATATTGATGTGCAGTTTTTTCCGGAGGGTGGCTATCTGGTAAATGGTTTACGTTCAAAAGTGGCTTTCAAGGCAATAAACAGTGCAGGTATTTCCGAAAATATACAGGGCAGCGTAACTGATCAGGATGGAAATGAAATAGCCTCTTTTACTTCACAACATGCGGGCATGGGGCAATTCGCATTATTGCCAGAGCCGGGTAAGCAATACAAAGCTAAAATTACTACCACTAATGGTAGTACATTTACTGTAAACCTGCCTCAAGCACAGGATAGCGGCTTTACATTAACCATAAACAACGCTGCCGATAGTATTTATGTAAAAGTAGCGGCTAACCAGACGTATTTTAATAGTAACCAGAATGCACCATTTTACCTGCTGGCACAGGCGGGTGGTAAATGTTATTATTCGGGCAGTGGTAAACTGCTTAACCCGGTTTTTACCACGGTGTTGGATAAAGCACGTTTCCCATCAGGCATAGTTCAGTTTACTTTGTTTTCGCAAACTGGCGAACCTTTAAATGAGCGGGTTGTTTTTATAAAAAAAGCAGCAGAATTATCGCTGGCGTTATCAACCCATATGCAAAGCTATGAACCACGGGACAGCGTATCAATAAGCCTTGAAGCAAAGAAAGCGGATATTAAAGGCGTTGTTGGCTCTTTCTCGGTTTCAGTTACCGACGAAACAGATATACCGGTTGATGAGCAGGCCGAGTATACCATTTTTACCGATTTACTATTAACCCAGGAGTTGAAAGGACATATTGAAAATCCTAATTATTACTTTATCAATAATAATGACCAGGCACGTACCGACCTTGACTTACTGATGCTGACGCAAGGTTATCACAGGTTTGAGTGGAAGAAAATATTGGCCGGCAAAATTGAGGAACCCATTTTTAAGCCTGAAACATCGTTAAGCTTATTGGGTATCGTTAAAACTCAGTCAAACAAACCAGTACCAAACGGAATGGTGCGCCTAACTTCTATAAAAGATTTTTTTTCTGCAGATACCTTAACCGATGCAAGCGGCAATTTTACTTTTAAAAATGTAAACCTGCCCGATTCTACTAAGGCAATTATCAATGCCAGAAAAATAAACGGGGGCAGGAATGTTAAAATAATTATCAGGGAAACCCAATATCCGTCTGTAAACAAAAGGAATAAACAAACGGCCAATGCCGTAAGTGCTACAACACCCGAATCCGTATTGGCGGCTATGAAAAAAACTTATACCGAAGAACAGCAGCGGGGTTTAAAAAATGTTATCCAGTTAAAGCAAGTTGAGGTAAAATCGAAAAAAAATGAGTTTTTCGATCCGACTTTATCCGATAATATGAAATTTTCAGGAAACCTGAATGGCCCGGGAAATGCCGACCAGGTTTTTTTGGGCTCGAAGTTAATAGGTTGTGCTAAGTTATCAGAATGTTTGCAAGGCAGGTTGTTTAGCGTTATATGGCGTAACGGATTGCCGTATAGTTTGCATACTACCCGATTACGTGGCGGCGGCCCTATGGCTATAATGATAGATGGCGCACAAGCAAGTCCCAATGATTTAGATGACATCAACCCTGATGATGTTTACGCAATAGAAGTGCTGACCAGTATTTCCTATCTGTCCATCTATGGTTCAAGCGCGCCTAACGGTGCATTGCTTATCACCCTTAAACATGGTGCAGGGGCCGCTGATAATGTGCATTATCCGGTTGACGGATTGGTTACCTATAAATTTAAAGGCTATTATAAAGAGCGTGAGTTTTATTCGCCCCGGTACGAGTCAAAAAATACTTCTACAGTCGCAGATATCCGTAAAGCCATTTATTGGAACCCTAACATTATAACTGATGCCAATGGAAAAGCCTCATTTGGATACTTTAATGCAGGCAGTAAAGGAACCTATCGTGTAGTAATTGAAGGTATTGATGGTGAAGGTAACCTGGGTCGACAGGTATTGCGGTATGAGGTTAAATAATGCCAAAGTTAAAGTACAGAAAGTAATTACCCTGGATTCGTTACAAACTAGCATTTATACTGAATTTACTCTTCTGTATAAATGTTCATTTCTTCCAGATCAGTTAATTCAATTTCTTCCAGATGTTCCTGCTCGGTAAACTTCAATTTAAGCTTTGGTAAATTGGCGGCCAAAAAGCCTGTCCAGAAAAGCAGTACCGGTACTATAACATCCAATTGCCGTGGGTAGGCACTTAATGCCCCGCTAAGCAATAAATAAACACCGGTAATGAGCAATATAAACTTTATGGGGTATATTATTCTGCGCCAGTTAAGCATGGTACATACTATACCGGCAACTGAGGCCCATAAAATTAATGATCCCCTGATGATATTACCTATAATGGCCGAGTTCTGGTAGGAATAGGAGTAGGGGAAGTTAAACAGCATCCTTGAAATATTATCATAATAATTAGCCACAAATTTAGAAGGATTGTTTTTGATGTTTTTTATGGCCGCCTGTTTAAAAAGTATATCCTGCTCCACTTCATTATGTTTTAAAATGAAATTGATTTCCTTTAAATGATTTTTCTTTAAAATAGCATCGGCCTCTGCCGACTTAAAGAGCACGGGGTATTGGTTATTGGTTAAATCGGGTACTTTCCAATCGCCGTATTCATTTTCGTAAGGGGTACTCATCCAATACAAGCTCATTCCGCCTGAATTTCCCCAGTAAAATAATTTACCAGTTAAGCGGTAGGTATAGGCCAGATAGGGGATGGTTACCGCGAAGGCTAACAGCAAAATTTTCACCATCCGCAGGTTATATGGCCTGTTTCTTTTAAAAAGCAGAACAACTAAACAAGCCGCTAAACAAATAATTAAAACGTAGCCAAAAATTACCTTGGTTAAGGTTAAATAACCTAATACCAGCCCGGTTATAATAGTGTATTTTGTTTTTCCACGGGTATAACAAAGTGTAATGCTGTAAATAAGGGAGGAAACTAAAAAACCTGTAAGGGCTTCGGTATACAGTATGGGTAAAATGGCTAATACGTTTGGATAAACGGCCAGCAGCAAACTAAATATAAGGGCTATTTTATTATTGGTAACCAGCTTTAAAGCCTTGTATAAAAACACAACAGCTAAATACTGCAATACCGCATTCACCAGGGTAATGTAAAGCGCATGCACTCTTAATGCCATAAAGGGCACCAGCAACAGCGGATAGCCGGGACCGTTCCATAAATTAATATGAGGCGGCTTTGGTGAATAATAGCCATGCAGCAGGTTCCATGCAAAATCAGCATAGCGCACTTCATCACCATACAGTTTTGGCCATTTATTAATAAAAATGATATAAGCGTAAAAGAAAAGAAAGGGCAGAAATATAAAATACGGATTGCGAATGGCCTTTTTTAACATGCTCAGCTTACTTGAAAAGTCTAAAAGTACTAATTATCTGCGATTTATAAACCGGGAATTGGGATTGCTGTTAATCCACCGGGCGTATTCGGCCGCCGCAGGTAACATGTTTGTCATAAACGGCAATTTTTGCAACATGCTTTTTTTGTTGCATAACAATTTGAATAACTTTACCATAGCATAAAGAACTATTAAAAAAATTAGTGATGGCAGAAAGAAAACTGAGTTCAACCAATTATTACAATCAAGCTTTTTTAGAAGAAAAATGTGCGCTGAATGAATTGATTTATCTGCTCAGCAAAAGATGGATGACGGAGGTGCTTTTTAGTATTGAAGCGGGTAACAATCGTTTTACCAGTTTAAAGGATGATCTGGAACATATAAGCGACCATATTTTGGCCGATAGGCTGAAGTTGCTGGAACAGCAGGGACTGATTCATAAAACTCATTTACCTGTTAACCCGCCGCGTACAGAATATGAATTATCAGCAAAGGGCGCTGAACTAAGCGATTTGCTGGATGGTTTGTGCAATTTTGCTGAGACACAGATGCAGTTTCAACAATTTACAACTTTAATTAAATAACCTATGAGATTTAAAAAAGTACTATTTCTATTGCTTGGTATTTTAACATCAGCAACAGTATTTGCGCAAAATGCACCCACAACCGATCATATTGCACTTTATGTAAAAGACTTAAATAAAAGCGCGGCATTTTACAAAGATGTAATGCAACTGGAAGTTATTCCCGAGCCTTTTCATGACGGTAAACATGTATGGTTCCGTACAGGCGAACATAGTCAGTTGCACATTATACAAGGAGCAGCGGCAGTATATGATCATGATATCAATACCCATATTGCCTATCACGTTAATGATTTAAAGACTTTTACTGATCACCTGGATAAACTGAACGTGAAATACGGTAACTGGAAAGGCGACTCAAAATCACCACAATTAAGGCCCGATGGTGTAAAGCAGGTTTATTTGCAGGATCCTGATAACTTCTGGATAGAGGTTAATGATGATAAATTTTAATCAGCAATAAAAAACCACCGGCGGGTCAATCTGCCGGTGGTTTTTTATTTCGAATAGGATATTAATAAGGGAAAATAAGTAAAGGTACTGAAAGGTGTACCGGAAGAGTATCGGTAATATACCGGCCCAGTATTTCCTCAAAATGAAAGCGGTGGTTTACCATCACCAGTACATCATTATGCATTCCATTAATCAATACATCCACTGTTTTTGAAAGGTCTTTTTCTTTGATATTATTAAAGAGAAGCCGTTCATATTTAACATTATTACATATTTCATCACTAAACACGGCCAGTGCGTATTTTTCAGCCATATCAGGCAATCCTTTGGCTGATGTATGGGCAATTGACAAATCAGCGTTCAATGGTCTGGCCAGTTCTGCCAAATAGCGTACAATTTCAATGCGGCAATACCTTAAATCGGCAATGTAAACCATACGTTCAATATCTTTTATCTGCCAGCTTGCCGGAATCAAAAACAATGGACAAAGTACCTTATTCAGCACTGTATGAATATTGAGATTATGATCTGAAACAGTTGCCGGTAAGGTATCTGACATGCCTTTTATAATCATCCAGGTATGGTTCAGGTTAATCATTTCAGACAGTTTGCTCTCATCCATGTTAGAAATATCCAATTCCTCAATCTCTGGTTTAAAATCAGCAATCTCCTTATTATTCAACGCTTTTAAAAGCTCAGATAATTTTGAAGTCTGATAGCTTTCTATCATGATTTTATCCGCACTACCCACTGTGACCAGTTCAACCGTTTTTTGCGTTTTAACAAAAGTGTTAGCCAGCATAATATTAGCCTGCATCTTTTGGGCTACAGTTAAAGCAAACTCTGCTGCATGTTTGGCTTCAGGAGAGTTGTCGTTGATGATTAATATCGTTTTCATAGGTTTCAGGGATAGCGTAAATTAGGTATTAAAGTAAAATTGAGAATTTTGGGGCAAATAATACATGACGGTGATCACATAATTATTTGAATTTTATCAATTAGGGGGGAGGCAGTGTTTTGTTGTATAAATTTAACGAACTTGATTGGTATTTGGTACTATTTTTACAATTTATAATACATTATACATTATTTTGTAATATTCATCCGCAAGCCTGCCCGCGTCAAATTGAGGCACAATTTCTTTCGATGCCTGTTTCATGATTTTTAACCAATTGTTTTGATTGTTGTAGTACATAGGGATAACCGTATTTTCTAAAATATCCATCAAAGTGCTGGCCTCCTGTTTGTCTTTTTCTTCTACAGGTAATTCATCAGGTGCAGGGGTAATGATAAAACTGTTTTCCTTGTCTTTCGCAAACTCAGGAACCCAACCATCGGGCAGGGATACATTTACAGAACCATTCATAGCTGCTGTCATACCGCTGGTACCTGATGCTTCACGATACATCCTGGGGTTGTTGAGCCAAACATCACTTCCCTTTTTTAGCAGGGCCGATAGTGCCAGTTCATAACCGGTAAGCACTGCGCAATTAGCTAATGGTTTTACCCGGTTCATAATCTGGTTAAAAAGTTCAATGGCGCCATAATCCTCCGGGTAAGGTTTCCCGGCCCAAATAATCTGTACGGGCAACTGTGTATTATTGATGAGCTTAATAAACCGATCCCAATTCTGCATTACCAGGTCGGCACGTTTATAACCGGCAAACCGGCGGGCCCATACTATGGTCAATATGTTTTCATCAAATAGTTTTCCGCATTGATCGGCCACCACTTTAAACAGCTGCCTTTTCATTTCTTTTTTTCTGCGGATAATGGCCTCGTCATTGTTTTTGCTGAAAGCGTCCTCCAGTAAATCGTCCTTCCAGTAAGTTTTATTCTGGGCATTGGTGACAGAGGTGATCTCACAGATGCCCGGGTTGCTTCCCCACATTTTGCGGGCCACCTCCCCATGAATTTTGGATACGCCATTGGCCTTGCCAGCAAACTTAAGTGCAGCAAGCGTATAATTAAAACTATCGCCATCCATACCCAGCAGGCTTTTTACCTCATGCTCCTGCAAATGATAAAAAAACGACATCTCCTTTAACAAACCATAACCATGCGATTCATTTCCTGCCATTTCAGGGGTATGGGTGGTAAACACCACGCGTTTTTTTACTTCATCAAGATTTTTGTATTTGGCGTACAGGTAAAAATTCAATGGCAGCGAATGCCCTTCATTCATATGATAAACCTTCGGCTCCATCTGTAGTATTTCCAGCAGCATGGCACCGCCAACGCCTAATACCAGGCTTTGTGCAATACGGGTTGCTTCATTCAAATCATACAACTTATGGGTAATGCTGCGCGAGAGTTCGTCATTCTCCTCAATATCTGTACTTAATAAAAATAAAGGTGCCGAACCAAATGTTTCCGGTTTTAGCAAAAAGGCTTTTACGTGTACCGGGGCATCATGTACCGGTACGGTAAAAACAATACCCGTATCTACTAAAAAAAAATAATTTTTTTCAATAAATTCAGGCTTCATTAAGGCATTGCCATCGCGAAGCTGATCATAATAACCATACTTCCACAGCATACCTATGCCCACCAGATTTTGCTTGAGTTCATAAGCACTGCGCAGGTGTGAGCCTGCCAGAAAGCCTAAGCCGCCGCTATAAATTTTAAGGGATTGGTCTATCGCAAACTCCATAGAGAAGTAAGCCACCGGGGTACTATATTTTTTATCCGGCTTGTAGCCGAAAATGTCGTTTTTGCTAATCATCACCAACTAAACCCTAACCGCAGCACTTGGTTTCATTGCAACAAAAAAATGACATATAATGGAAAAACAAGCCCCTGTGGACGATTATTGGTATATGATAATGTAGTAAATGCAAATTCAATATTTTGCAATTGCTAATATTTTTAGTATTATATTTGCTGTGAATTTATGCTGAAACGTTTTTTTATACCTTGTTTTAATTAATGATATGCAAAGGCAGATCATAAACCTTGATATGGATTGTTTTTTTGTGGCTGTTGAGGTTTTGAAAGACAACCGATTAAAAAACAGGCCCGTGGCTATTGGCGGCAATGCCGACCGGGGCATTCTTACTTCTGTAAGCTACGAGGCCCGTAGGTTAGGTGTTTATGGCGGTATGCCAACCCGAATGGCCAAACAGCTTTGCCCGCAGCTGCATATTGTAAAAGGTAATGCCGATGAGTATAGCAAATACTCGCACATGGTTACTGAAGTAATAAGGGAAAGAGTGCCGGTAATGGAAAAGGCGGCCATTGATGAGCATTATGTGGACATGACCGGAATGGACAAATATATTGGTACGCTCAAATTTGCCCACGAATTGCGTACCAAGGTAATTGATGAAACAGGATTACCTTTAACTTTTGGCTTATCGGTAAATAAAACGGTGAGTAAAATTGTGGCCAATGAACATAAGCCCAATGGTGAGGGGTATATTGAATTGCCTGGAGTACAGCAATTTCTTAATCCTTTATCCATCAAAAAAATACCTGGCGTGGGTGATACTACCTACATTAAACTTAGCGAGATGGGCGTGAGGCAGATTTATACGCTGATACAAATACCTGCCGAAATGATGTTCAGAATAATGGGGCAAAATGGTATTACCTTATGGCAAAAGGCAAACGGTATTGATAACACACCGGTAATTCCCTACCGCGAAAATAAATCAATAAGCGATCAGCGCGATTTTACAACCGAAAGTATGGATGTAGAACGGATACGACAGCTGATTGCAACCATGATAACCGAACTGGCCTATGAACTGCGTAAACAGCATAAGCTTACGGCATGCATAACTGTTACCATCCGCTACGCTAATTTTGAAACTGTTACTAGGCAGGCCCGTATTGCCTATACTTCGTTAGATTTTACACTGATAGAGAAAGCCAAGGAATTGTTTGATAAAGCTTATGACCGCCGTATGTTGTTGCGTTTGGTGGGTATCCGCTTGTCGCATTTGGTAGGTGGTTTTGAGCAGATAGATCTTTATAGTACCAGTAACGAACAATACAGCTTATACCAGTCAATGGATAAAATACGTAACCGGTTTGGCAAAAAGGCTATTGTAATTGCCTCATCGTTAAAACCTAATCCTAAAAGCAGGCCCGATGTATCTTAACACGCACTCGCAGTTTAGTTTGCGGTATGGAACCATGGATATTAAAACCCTGTTGAAACATGCCAAAGCTAATGGTGTGGAGCAATTGGCGCTTACAGATATTAATAATTCATCAGGAATGATGGAGTTTGTGCGCCAGGCCAATCAATGCGGTATTAAACCCATTGCCGGGATGGCATTTCACCGGGATAAACAACTCTTATACATCGGTATTGCTCGTAACCGGGAAGGTTTTAAAGAGTTGAATGATTTTTTAACGTTTCATAATATTAATAACAAGCCCCTGCCTAATAAGCCATGGGATTTTCAAAACGTTTATGTTGTTTATCCTTTTTGTGGCGATACGAATGTTCATTTAAAGGAAAATGAATACATCGGCATCAGGCACGAACAGTTGAATAACATTTTCGGCAAACCCCTTGCCGGTATAAAAGATAAACTGATTGCCCTGAACCCGGTAACTGTTGCTAATAAAATAGAATATCGCCTGCATGAATACCTGTGTGCTATTGATCTGAATACACTATTAACTAAAGTAGGAGAGCATAATAAATGCAAACCCGGTGAAATGTTTTTACCGGTTGATGAACTGCGCGAATTTTTTTCCATGTATCCCTTTATCATCAGCAATACAGAAAAGTTGATGACCGATTGTTCTATCAAAGTACCGGAAGAAAAATCAAGAAACAAAAAAACATTTACCGGAAGCATACAAGGTGATTATGAACGACTTTATGAGCTCACTATGCAGGGAATGTTGTACCGCTTTGGGAATAATAATGCCAAAGCAAAAAAGAAAATTGATAATGAACTGCAGGTTATCCGCGATCAGGGTTTTGCTCCTTATTTTCTGATTACGCATGATATCATTATGCATTTTATGGATAAGGGATATTATCATGTGGGCCGCGGTTCGGGTGCTAATAGCACAGTGGCTTATTGCCTGCGCATTACGGATGTAGACCCCCTGGAACTCGATTTGTATTTTGAACGGTTTTTAAACAAATCCAGAACCTCGCCGCCCGATTTTGATATAGACTATAGCTGGGATCAGCGGGAAGCGGTACAGCAATATATTTTTGATAAATATACCCCGCAGCATACTGCTTTACTGGGTACTATGAGCACATTTAAAGATAGATCTGTAATTCGTGAAATAGGTAAGGTAATGGGACTGCCGCAGGCAGAGATTGATAGTTTTACAGACAAAACGAATAGCTATAGTCACGATAATAACCCGGCTTATAAAAAAATACAGGCCATTTATGGGTACATGCAGAATATGCCCAATCAGCGCTCCATCCACGCCGGTGGGGTGTTGATATCAGAAGAGCCGATAACCTATTTTACGGCCCTTGATATGCCGCCCAAGGGTATGCCCACCGTACAATGGGATATGTACGAGGCCGAAGCTATTGGTTTTGAGAAATTTGATATCCTGAGTCAGCGGGGGATAGGGCATATTAAGGAAGCTGCGCAATTAATTGCCGATAACCAGGATAAAAAGGTAGATATACATGCAGTAAAGCAATTTAAAGAAGATGCAGTGATTAATACCCGCCTAAAAACGAGCAATAGTATAGGTTGTTTTTATATCGAATCGCCGGCTATGCGGCAGTTGCTCAGCAAGCTGCGTTGTGGCAATTATCTCACTCTTGTTGCTGCCAGCTCTATCATTAGGCCGGGTGTGGCACAATCAGGCATGATGCAGGCTTATATCCGTAATTTTCATGCACCGGCTAAAGTGGTTTACCTGCACCCGGTGATGGAAGAGCAGCTGAGAGAAACCTACGGCGTAATGGTGTACCAGGAAGATGTAATAAAAATATGTATCCACTATGCCGGTATGGATGGCTCGGATGCAGATATTTTACGCCGGGGCATGAGTGGTAAATATCGTTCGCGGGTGGAGTTTGATAAATTGGTGGATAAGTTTTTTGCCGGAGCCAAAGCACTGGGCAGACCTGATGATATTACTGCCGAGGTATGGCGGCAGGTATCCAGCTTTGCGGGATATAGTTTTTCAAAAGCACATTCGGCCAGTTTTGCGGTAGAGAGCTACCAGAGCCTTTTCCTGAAAACGTATTATCCCAGGGAGTTTATGGTAGCTGTATTGAATAATTATGGGGGCTTCTACTCACGCTGGCTATATGTACACGAGCTGCAAAAAGCAGGTGCCACAGTGCATTTACCCTGTGTAAACCACAGTGAATCAAAAGTGAACATAAAAGGAACCGATGCTTTCTTGGGTTTGATAGGCATATCCGGGTTCGAAAACAGGTATCATGAAAGCATCCCCGAAGAACGTAAGTTGAATGGTACGTTTATTAACCTGGAAGATTTTATAAAGCGGACAGGCATCACTCTTGAGCAATGCATCATACTGATAAGGGTAGGGGCATTGCGTTTTACCGGCAACAGTAAAAAAGAATTGCTTTGGGAGGTACATAATTATCTGGGCAACAAACCTCCATCCAAGCCAGGAAATGAATTGTTTAACATCCCTGCCAAAAAGTATAGCCTGCCCGAATTGGTTAATACTAATTTGGAAAATGCTTATCACGAATTGGAGCTTTTAGGGTTCCCATTGTCGCTTACCATGTTTGATATGCTTAAAACGGACTACAGGGGTGATTTTATGGCTAAGGATATGATAAACAATATCGGAAAAACAGTGCGAATGATAGGGAATTATATATGTGAAAAAACGGTGCATACCAAAAAAGATACCCTAATGTGGTTTGGCACTTTTCTGGATGCCGAAGGCGATTTTTTTGATACTACTCACTTCCCTAATACTACGCCCAATTATCCCTTTAGGGGTAAAGGCTGTTACCTGATAGAAGGTAAAGTAGTGCAGGATTTTGATTTTCCCAGTATTGAAGTATTAAGGTTTGAGAAGCTGGAGATTAAAGCCAACCCGGTGTATTAAAATAAAAAAGGTATGCCACATAACGAAGCATACCAATATCTATAATAGTACGTATAGCTAAGCTATCGTACATATACTTAAAAAATCAATATAAGATTTATATTAAGATTTCTTTTCAGTGTGGCTCACATAGTAAAATACGGCGCCAACAAAAGTAAAGATAATACCGATGAACACAGGCCATTCAGAAACCTGGTTACCGCTGCGGTCAATGGTCATTGAATCAGAATCAACAGGATTAACCTGGCCTCTGTAATAGATAACTAAACCGATGGTGATGATTATTCCGGCAATAAAAAGAGCTACACTAATTTTCTTCATAACGTTTTAAGCTAAACAGACTGTTTAACAGCCGGGCGTAAAGGTATAAAATTTTGAAATTTTTAATTCATCAAAAAGCACAAAATCTATAAAATTTATATGTCGATAAGAAACGTGCAGCAAAGGCAGCAATCGCTTTTAAAAACAGGAGGCTCCGATGGAGCCGTTAAAACATCATCTTATATCCTATAAACAGGTAGTTCCGCTGGAACTGTTGGGGTTTCAATCAAAGACTCCGGCGGAGTCACCTGTTTATAGCATAAATGAATATAACTAGTGGCTCCGTAGGTGCCCCCTAATTGCCATTGAGTTTAAAAGCAATTTCCCTGGCAGGAAAGGTTATTTTGATGCTTAATCAAATAATAATTATTGAAACCAACAAAGAATAGCATTCGTATAATGGAATATAAATTGTTGGTAGTATGCACCCCGAGATTGAAGCTGTGTTAAAGAATGCAGATAATGAGGATATTATCCTTAACTATATTACTATTGCCAATGCAGAAAAACTGCTGAACTATATCGAAGATATTAATCTGCAAAGAACCGGCAGATTTGAGTTCACACCTGCAGATAGCCTTTATTTATTGTGGCAGATAGATAATATGGAAATTCACATTGAATGCCTGAGTAATGGAAAAATATTATACACTTTCCGGAATAAAGGCCGTACCAATTCCAGTGGTATCTCATCAGTTGATGAGTTTATTTACCTGCTCGAGAAATACTTACTCACAAGTATTTTCTAATCAACATACTTTAACTGAAGTTTAATTCCGCTGGTTCAGCCATTCTTCAATAGCCTTTACGGTATCTTCATAAAACAGCCTGTACGTATTTTCAGTAACATAGCCAATGTGAGGCGTTGCCAGCACATTTTTTAGTTTTCTGAAAATATGTTCCTTGGGTAGTGGTTCTGTATCAAATACATCTAATGCTGCGCCTGCAATCTTTTTTTCCTGGAGTACTTCTATTAATGCTTTTTCATTAACTAGTGGTCCCCTGGAGGTATTGATGAAATAGGCTGTAGGTTTCATGAGTTCCAGATCTTTTTTTTGAAGGATACCTCTTGATCTGTCGCTTAAAACCAGATGAATAGTTACAAAATCAGCTTCTTTTAATAACGTTTCTTTACTCACCAACTTTGCACCTGCTTCTGCCGCTTTTTCTTCGGTAAGATTTTGGCTCCAGGCAATCACATTCATGTCAAAAGCTTTTGCATAGGAGGCTATCTTGCTTCCAATATTACCCAAACCTATTATGCCTATTATTTTACCAACCAGATCGGTGCCTATAGTAGTTTGCCAGTTGCCTGAAATTAAATTGTTGTTTTCAGCCGGAATGTTACGTGCTATTGCCATCAGCAATGCCCAGGTTATTTCGGGGGCGCCTGTGCCAATATAGCCGGTTGGTTTTATTTCAATACCTAATTCTTCGGCTGCTTTCATATCAATGGAGGCATTGCGTTTGCCAGTTGATACAATAAGTTTCAGGTTGGGTAATCTTTCCAAACGTTGCCTGTTTAGTGGTGTGCGTTCCCTCATGGCGCAAATCACCTGGTAGGGGAGTAAGCGTTCAATAACTGCTGCATCATCAGTCAAATGGTTATTGAAAACAGTTATTTCAACCTGTGTTTTTAATGCCGACCAATCGGCCATAGTAAATGCCACACCTTGATAGTCGTCTAATACAGCAACTTTTATTTTCTCGCTCATAAGTTTATAATCCCTGTAAAATTAGGAATATTTATATGACGGATTGGGAAATGATTTGTTTGCAATAGTTTAAACAGTTGTATCAGGCAGGTACAGCAATGCTGCACCGCCTTCAACAACCTTAATAAGCACTTAGGGGTATTAAGTATTTTTTACCTGGTGGTTTCGTCGCTTTTACGGTAGGCCCATCCAAAAATGAGCGGGAATACCCAAAGACTAAAGAGCATAGCGCAAAGGATACCTCCAATTACTACACGTGCCAATGGTCTTGAACTTTCTGAGCCTATTCCGTGCGATAATGCTGCCGGGCATAAGCCAATAGCAGCCATCAGGGCCGTCATCATTACCGGTCTTATTCTTGAATTTACACCAAGTTTAATTGCTGTATATAGCGTAAGGCGTTCGCCCTTAATCGTATCCAGGTTGTGTTTAAATACAGTGATAAGCAGTACACCATCCTGTATACAAATACCAAACAGTGCAATAAAGCCTATACCTGCCGATATACTGAAATTGGTTCCGGTAATAAGTAAAGCCGCAATACCACCCACTATGGCGAAAGGTACGTTAAGGAATACCAGGGCTGCATCTTTGAAATTGCCAAACATAATGAACAGCAATGCAAATATTAATGCTAAACTTACCGGTACCACCTGCATCAAGCGTTTTTCGGCACGTTTCTGGTTTTCAAAATCACCTTGCCAGGCCATATGGTAACCACGTTTCAGTTTAACTTTGGCATTTACTTTTTGCTGTGCTTCGGCAATGGTACTACCCATATCCCTGCCGCGAACAGAGAATTTAAGCGTGGCAAAGCGCTCGTTTTCATCCCTGAAAATTAAGCAGGGCCCTGTTTTTTGAGTAATGGAGGCTATTTCCTTAACCGGAACTTTTGCCCCGCTTTGAGTTGGCACCAACAGGTTGCCGATATCGTCAGGTGTTTTTCTGAAAGCCTCAGGGAAGCGGACCCTGATATCAAAGGTTCTTACACCTTCGTACAGGGTAGAAGCAGATTGGCCTCCAATAGCCATAGCAATTACAGAGTTGGCATCGGCAGTAGTTACTCCGTATTGAGCCATTTTCTGCTGATCGAGGTTAATATCAAGCTCAGGTAAACCAATACTTTTTAGCACACCTAAATCTGTGATGCCTCTTACTCCTTTCAATATGTTATACACCTCATTGGTTTTGTCTTCCATATAGTTAAGCGAATCACCATAAACTTTTACTACTATAGAGCCTTTTACACCCGAAACCGCTTCCTCAACATTATCACTAATAGGCTGCGAAAAGTTAAGATCGGCCCCTGGCAATACAGAAAGTTTAGCATTCATTTGGCTGATCAGCTCTTCCTTTGAGATCTTAGGCTTCCAATCATCTTCCGGATACATCAGTACGTTAAACTCATTATTATAAAATCCGGCCACGTCTGTACCATCATCCGGTCGCCCGGTTTGAGAAACTACGTATTGTACCTGAGGAAAAGTCATTAATATTTTGCGAACTTGTTTGGACGTTTCTACAGATTTATCTAATGATACACTATAAGGCAACTGCACGCGAAGCCATATGGAGCCTTCGTCAAGCTCGGGCAAAAACTCACTTCCTAAAAATTTAAAGGCAAATAGCCCTAAAACCATTACAATAAGGGATGTGGTTACTACTACTTTTTTATATTTAAATGCAGAGGTAAAACCAAATAGCATAAAAGCGGTAAGTCTGTGCACAAAAGGATTGTGTTTTTCGTGTACATTCTTTCTCAGCAGCATGCTGATCAGTACTGGTACAAGCGTTAACGTAGTGATAAGCGCACCCAATAATGCAAAACCCAATGTATAAGCTAATGGAGAGAATAACTTGCCCTCAACTTTTTGAAAGGCAAATACAGGTAACAGGCCTGTTATAATAATTAGTTTGGCAAAAAATATAGCTTTACCCAATACTGCACCATTATTTTTAATCCAGCCGAGTTTGATCCGGTTATTGAACCGGTCCATCCCCATCTGTAGGGCCTTGTGATCAAGGATAACGAACATGCCTTCAACCATTACTACGGCGCCATCAATGATGATCCCGAAATCAACCGCGCCCAAAGAGAGTAGGTTTGCCGACATGCCCATTAAGTGCAGACAAATAAAGGCAAACAGCAGCGCCATTGGAATAATAATGGAAACGATAAGGGTGGTTCGCCAGTTAAACATAAACAGCGATACCAGGAAGGTAACCAGCAATATCCCCTCAATAAGGTTATGTAAAACGGTATGTGTAGCGAAACCTATGAGGTTTGACCGATCGTAAAATGGAACTATTTTGGTATCAGCAGGCAGGATGTCATTATTTAATTTGTTTACCTCCTGTTTAAGGGCATTAATTACTTCGGTGGGGTTTTCACCTTTACGCATTACAATTATCGCCTCAACCGCATCTTCATCGTCTTTTACTTCTCTTTTGCCGTCTTTATCAAATATGGCATCGCTGCGGCCTACCCAGCCTAGGCGCGGAACGTTAGAAATAGATACCGTGGCAACATCTTTTACCAATACAGGTGTGCCGTTGTTAGTACTGATAACGATGTTTTTTATTTGATTGATGTTTTTAATTAGCCCCAAACCCCGCACAGCAAATGACTGGTTGTTTTGCTCAATCATATCACCGCCTACGTTGATGTTGGTTTTTTGTACAGCAGCAAATACATCCAGCGGCGTAATGCCCAGTGTTGCCAGTTTGCCCGGATCGGCAGTTATTTCGTAAGTTTTAGTTTTACCACCAAAGCTGTTGATATCGCCTATACCCTGAATAGCTCTTAAGCGGCGGTCAATTATCCAGTCTTGTATGGTTTTTAATTCCCTTACATCCCTAAAGGTGCTTTTTAAGGTGTATCTGAAAATTTCGCCGGTAGGGCCGGTAGGAGGTTGTACTGCCGGTACAATGCCGTTTGGCAGTGTTGCATTATTCAGCAGGAACATTACCTGCTGGCGTGCCTCCTGATCCTGTACATTATCGTCAAATATTACTTTAACATAGCTCAACCCGAATATGGTGGTTGAACGCAGGCTTACCTTTTTTTGAACCGGGTTTAAAGCTATTTCAATGGGGATAGTTACCAGTTTTTCAACCTCTTCGGCACTTTGACCAGGCCATTGTGTAATAATATCTATTTCTGTATTAGTAACATCAGGAAAGGCCTCAATTGGCATTTGCATAAAGGTTATTATCCCTGAAACAACCAGTAAGGCAGCCAAAAATATAATAAGGTATTTGTTTTTTAATGAAAATCCAATAATACCCCTTAAAAACTTAATCATTATCTATTTATTTATCGAACATTCGGATTATGCCATAAACCTGCATAAGCTATTATTCGCTGATTTTTTAATTAACCTTAACTGTTTAATGAACCGTAAATAAGCAGGGCATTTGAGCCTATAACTCTTTCACCTGGTTTTAAGCCGCTTTTTATATAAGCTGTTTTTCCATTTATGCTGATGATGCTTACCGGCCTTATTTGTACATCTTTTTTGCCGGTTAAAATAATTACATAGTACTGGCTGTTATCAAATACCAGATCCTTGTTTGATATGGAAATTGCCTGCGTATTTTCCTTATTGTAAACCGTTACGGTTGTAAACATCTGCGGTTTTAATTGATAGCCGGGGTTTTTTAACACAACCCTCATTTTCATTACTTTGCTGGTGGGGTCAAGTACGCTCATCAGTTTATCAACTGTTCCTTTAAAAACTAAGTCAGGATAAGCAATGGTAGTTACATCCGCTTCTTCGCCTTCACGTACCTTTGATATGTTTTCTTCATACACATTTGCCTGTACCCAAACATCTTTCAGATCGGATATGGTAAATAAGCCGGTATTATTATCCGTACGGATAGACATACCATTATTTGCATTTTTTTGAACAATGAAGCCTTCTATAGGTGCTTTAATAAGGTATTCACCATTTTTGTTATCACCATTAATGCTCAATATTTTCTGAGCTGCTGTTTTAGCAGCAACAGCCTGCTCATAATTGGCTTCGGCATTAGTAATATCAACCTGCGAAGCCAAACCACTTTTGTACAAGTCTTTTTGCTGATCGAGCTGTTTGGCTGTTAGCCTCAAGTTTGCTTCTGCATTTACCAAACTGGCATTGTAATTAGCAATTTCAGAGCTCTTTACTACGCCCAATACCTGTCCGGCTTTAACATAATCACCTGGCATTACAGTAATACCACTCACATTACCACTCACCAATGGGAAAACGTTAATTACTTTGTCGGTATTAAAATCAACCGCACCATTGAATTTTATTTCATCTGTAATGGCCGACGTTTTAACCGTATCCACTATCAGCGTACGCATCAATGAATCAGGAATTACGTAGGGCTGTCTTACATCGTCATTTGTCTCGTTCGATTTACAGGAAATAACATTAGCTATTAAAAAGCAAGCAGTTAATGTATATAAGCTGTATTTTATTGTCCTTATATTCATAGAAATAGTATGTGTAATATTTTATTGCTGATTGAAAAATGGTGTACCTGTAACATAGTTAAGCTGCTCAAGCGCCGTAATACGGTTAAGTAATATGCTGTTTAGCTGCACAACATTTGTTTTATATGAATCATAGTAGTCCAGAAACTCCAGTAAGCCCAAGTTTCTTTTCTGATAGTTTATAAGTACCTCATGAATTAGTTTGGTGAAATCTGTTTTAAACTGTGGATCAAAGCCGTTATATAGTTTTTCAACACGAACCGCATTTTTATAACCTGTTGCAACATCGCTTTCTACCTGGTTTTGCTGGTTTTGAAACTGTACCTTACTTTGGTCTATAGCTATGCGGGCTTGTTTAATGCCACCTTGGTTGTGGTTCCAAAAGGGTAAATTAAATTCAACCCCTGCACCTAAAAAGTTATTACCGTAGCCACCAAGTCTATCATAATTAATGGAAAATGAAACATCAGGTACTGCAGTAGCTTTTTGAAGCTGTAAATTCATGTTATTATAGTCGATAGCCATTTTGGCGTTTCTCAAATCATACCGGTTTGAGTAAGCCGAATCAACCAATTGCTTATAGAGTACACTGTTTACCGTATTTTTGGTAATAATATCGTCTGTAACAACGGGTTCAACAGTAGTGCCTACTGGTGCTTTGATCAGGATTTTAAATTCACTCTCTATAGTATCAATGCCGGTAATAAGGCCGGTGTACTCTGCTTGCAGAGAATAAAGCTGAGCTTGTATACGCAGTACTTCTTTTTGGGCGATATAACCTTTTGCATATTCTTCTTTATAAACAGTCAGGGTTTTTGCCAAAGAATTAATTTCTTCATCATAAACCTTTGCCGATTGCTGTTGGTAATAAATGGAATAGAAATCAGTACGCAGCGTATATTTTAATGTCCTGATTAGATCAAAAAACTGGAACTTAGCCTGTTCGACACCAATTTTTGCCAATTGAATATTTTTGTTACGCTTACCTGCAGTGTAAAATAACTGCGAAACGCTAAATGATTGCTCTTTATAAGCCGGACCCTGACTAACATCACTGGCATAGATACCATTATTGAAATTGAAATCAGGATTTTGAAATAAACGGGCAGTAATAATCTGTGCACTCGCGTTATCAATATTGTACCGTTGTGCAATAAGCTGAAGGTTGTTTTTTAAGAAACGGTCTTCGGCTTGTTTAATAGTTATTTTTAATGTATCGGCAGGAGCCTGGGCTTTGGTTGATAATGCAGTGATGCAACAAACTAATAGTACGGAAGATGTTTTACGGAAAAATTTGTTAAGCATGTTTTATAAATTAAATAATAGAAATATGCATGGATAAGCTCATTCTAAAATCGTCCCAAAAATAGGTAAAAACAATCGTGCCAAACTAAAACTGTCGTTAGAGTGTTATTAGAAATATATTAAAATTTTTTAATGTGGGGTGCGATAATTGCACTGAAAGAAATCAATTATACAATTATTTTCAATAAATCACAAATTAGGGAAGATTAAATGAAAGGTTGTTCCCTTATTCAATTCAGATTCCACTTCAACTGTGCCATTGTGCAGGCGTATAATATTATTGGTTAAAGAGAGCCCGATTCCATAACCCGGATAATACAAAGCGTTGGTAGAACGGAAAAACGGTTGGAATATTTTACTGATGTCTTTTGGTTCTATTCCAATGCCATTATCAGTTATAGTTACATGAATGCCTTTTATATCGCAGTGTATTTCACAATAAATCTCCTTATTATCAGAAAACTTGAGTGCGTTTTTGATGATATTACTGATGCCGATGAAAAGCAGTTGCCGGTTACCCATTAAACTATATTTTGCCGGATCATAAGGCAGGTTATATTTTATATTAATATTGTTTTCATTACCCTTAACAGACAACTCATCTTTTATCTCCCAAATCAATTCATCCATCCTTATTGGTTGAAATTCATAATTGGCAGCGTTGGTTTGCATTAAATCCATCAAACTGTTAATAATATAATTAAGCCGTTCGGTTTCTTTAATAATGTTGCTGAGCGTTGATTTATAATCTTCGTTGGTACGCTCGTGCATTAAGGTAATTTCAGCCTCACCCAGTATGGTGGTTATGGGTGTGCGCAATTCGTGTGATGCATTGGCAATAAACGATTTCTGGCTTTCAAATGATTGCTCCAAATGTTCCAGCAGATTATTAATGGTTAATGAAAGAACGTCAATTTCGTCTTTCTTTTTGGTGGCGATAGGTAAGCGGAGATCGAGGCTCGTTGAGCGGATCCTTTTAAGGTTACTGGTTATTTTAACAATAGGTATTAACGCAATGCGTGAGAAAACGCTGCCCATAAAATAGGTTATAAATAATGATGCCAGGAAAAAGAAAAACATAATCAGTCCCAGATCATAGATGTAGTGATAGCCATTATGGTCAATAGCCGAAACCATGATGATATAATTGCCAGAGTTATCTACATAATAAATACCTGTTATTTGCCTATTGCCTTCAGTTATATGAACCAGCTTTTGCGAAACAACTCCTTTTAAAATAGTGGTATCCCAGCGAAGCGTTCCCTCATGAATAAACTTGGCGTGGAATTGATCGTCATAAATGCGGATGGTTTCGTCAGATAATGATTGTGGGAACTTCTTTATTACACTTTTGAAGTTTTCTTTTGATAAGTTGTCTTCTGCCAGGTAAAACTGGCCAACGGTAACCGCGCGGTCATCCAGTTTGTCGAAAAAGGTTTTAACCCGGTTGTGCTCAACAAATAAATAAATGCCCGTTAAAACTACCAGCAGCAACACCGCAAACATAAAGGTGAACTGAAGCGATAACCTATCCTTAACTTTCAACTAATTTGTTTTTAATTTATATTAGTCCCTGATCATGTATCCCATGCCTATAACCGTGTGGATAAGTTGTTTGGAATAGCCCTTATCGACTTTTGTGCGTAAGTAATTGATATAAACATCAATTAAATTGGTTCCACGGTTAAAGTTAATTCCCCAAACGGCTTCGGCAATGTATACCCTTGATAATACCCGGTTTTTGTTATACATTAATACCTCAAGCAGGGTAAATTCCTTTACGGTTAGTGTTATCATGTTACCGCCGCGTGTAACTGTTTTTCTGAAACAATCCATCTGTAGGTCGGCAACCTGGTAAACAGTACCCGGCAGCACCATTGACCTGCGCCGATCAAGCGCTTTGATGCGGGCCAGTAATTCTTCAAAATGAAAGGGTTTGGTTAAGTAATCGTCGGCACCGTTTTCAAGTCCCTGTACTTTATCATTTACGGTGCCCAATGCACTTAGCATTAAAATGGGTACTTCCTTTTTAAATTCCCTTATCTGCCTGCAAACTTCAAATCCATTTACCTGGGGAAGAATTACATCCAGAATAATGAGTTCAAAATCCTGTTCTAATGCCAGCCTGCTACCCAAACTACCATCATAAACAGCTGTAACATTATGAAATTGCTCTTCTAATCCCTTTTTTATAAATGCAGCAACCTTAGGCTCATCTTCAATTAGCAGTATCTTCATTTAGCCTTTTGTGTTATAGTAATTGTTTCAAAGATAGTTGTGGGTTAATAAAAAGTATTCTTATTAAAACATTTTAATATGCTGATGCACTTATGGGTACAAAGCTATGTTAAAAACAGTAAATGGATTGTAAAAAGAAATCTGATTATAGTTTTACGCCTCTTAAAAACTGTTGTATGTCCATTTGTTTTTTGCCTTCCAGTTGCACATCTGTTAATCTTACAAATCCATCTGTAGCAGCAAACTTTAAATAGGTTTTGCCGTCTGTTAAAAAGCTTCCGGGTTGTTGGCCGGTTTCGGTTACATCGTATTCTGCCAGATATATTTTTAATATCTTTTCGTTAAGATAGGTATAGGCAGTTGGTACAGGGCTTAAACCACGTATTTTGTTATAAATGCTTTCTGCAGATTTATTCCAGTCTATCAAACAATCTTCTTTAAATATTTTGGGGGCGTGCTTTAATTCCACGCCCTCCAACAATTGCGATTGCGGGTGCTCATTAAACCTGCCGCTTTCCACACCTTTTACGGTTTTAACTAATAAGCCTGCGCCTTTATTCATCAGGCGGTCATGCAGTTCGCCGGCTGTTTCGTGGCCTGTAAGGGTTACTTTTTCGGTAAATAATATATCGCCGGTATCAATTTCCTGTTTTAAAAAAAAGGTTGTTACACCGCTCTCTTTTTCGCCATTAATAAGCGCCCAATTTATTGGGGCAGCTCCGCGATATTGTGGCAATAAAGATGCATGCAGATTGATGGTTCCTTTTGGAGGCATGTTCCATACTACTTCGGGCAGCATACGGAAGGCTACCACAACCTGTAAATCGGCATGTAGTGATTTTAATTCATCTAAAAACTCAGGGCTTTTTAATTTTTCGGGCTGAAGTACTTTAATGTTGTTTAATAATGCATATTGTTTTACTGCTGATTCGTTTAACTTTTGACCCCTGCCCGCCGGTTTGTCCGGAGCGGTTACCACTGCTACAATATCGCAGCCGGCAGTGATCAGGGCATCTAACGAAGTTACTGCAAACTGGGGGGTGCCCATAAATACAATTCTCATAAGCGGAAATACTCTAAATTCCTAAAGTTAGCAATAAACCTTAAATTATTGCTGTTTGTTTAAGGCTTGATGCTGGTTGACGTGTATTAACAATAATTATTTACCATCGTGTGGCAATTTGCCCCGTTTTTAAACTACAGGTACAATAGGTATTTTTTGCGGATGGCTTTATAATTGCTTAAAGCGGGTTCCCAGCTTGCCCGTATTTCCTGCTCGCTTTTGCCAGCCTCTATTTGTTTTCGTAGCGCTTCGGTACCGGTAAGTTTGGTGAAATATGGCGTAAAAAAGTGCTCTTTATCCGGGAAGGCTTTGTACAATTCTATTAACCAGGATAAGTTGAGTTTGCCGGAAATATGAATTTTCTTTGTATCGTAATCCTTCAAATTAATGCCATAGCAAACTTTATTTTTTTGCGGTGGATCTTCACTCATGCCGGGAATACTTACCGGTTTAAATGAATAAGTATACTTGCCCGCCAGAGAAGGATGGCCTATCTGTACAAATGGGGAAAAGGTACCACGACCAACACTAAGTGTGGTGCCTTCAAACAAACAAACCGAAGGATACAGTAAAATTGACTGATCTGTATTTAAATTAGGCGAAGGATTTACCGGCAGTGTATAACTCATATCATGAAGATAATTACCCACCTTAATGATTTTTAATTTGCACTGAACATGGTTTTTAAGCCAGCCTTCACCGTTAAGCATTTGTGCGTATTCGGCAATGGTTAAACCGTGCACAATTGGAATAGGGTTGAGGCCAACAAATGAACGGTAGGCAGTATCTAATACAGGCCCGTCAACATAAAAACCGTTGGGGTTGGGTCTGTCCAGTATCATCAGCTCAATGTTGTTTTCTGCGCAGGCTTCCATCACATATTGCAGGGTTGACATATAAGTGTAAAACCGTGCGCCAACATCCTGAATATCAAATATCATTAAGTTAATTCCCTGTAAATCTTCGGGTGTGGGCTTAAGGTGCTTGCCGTATAGTGAGATTACTGGCAGGCCTGTTTTTTTATCTATATCATCACTTACTCCAGCACCATTACTGGCATCGCCCCTGAAACCATGTTCGGGGCCGAATATTTTTTTTACCGAAACATGTAGCTTTAACAGGCTATCAACACTAGGGGTAAGGTTTTTACCAATAACCGAAGTTTGGTTAATCACCATCCCAATGTTTTTGCCTTTCAGGTAGCTAAGGTAAAGCTCCGTTTGATCGGCACCCGGAACAATCCTTATCTGTTTAGTAATACGATGTGTTTTATATGGCGTTTGGGCAGCTGCCGTAGCTCCCAGCAATATACCGAATACAACAGTTTGGAAAAGTATTTTCAGTTTAATCATAAAAATTTCTGCTAAACAATTTTAAAACTATCAGTTTTAGATGGCAAAACCGCATATTTGCGAAGGTACAAAAAAACACGTGCATTGAATTTCGCCTATTACATAGCAAACCGCATCACATTTAAAACTAAGCGTACATTTTCAAAATTAATTGTGCGTATAGCCATTATTGGTATTATGCTGGGTTTGGGGGTAATGATATTATCGCTGGCCATAGTGCGCGGATTTAAGCACGAGATAAAAGAAAAAGTAAGGGGTTTTGCCGGCGATTTACAGGTGGTGAAATTCGATCTTAATAACTCATTCGAAAATTCACCTTTTCAGCAAAATGCTACTTTTGAAAAAAAGGCTTTAAGTAATCCTTTGATCACTAATGTAATGCCTTTTGCCACTAAGCCGGGTATCATCAAATCAAAAAATGAAATTGAAGGTATAGTGCTGAAATGCGTTGATAAAACTTACGATTGGTCGTTTTTTAAAAATAATATGGTTGCCGGTGATGTTATTGATTTTAAGGATACCACCGAATCAAAAAAACAGTTACTGATTTCACAAATTATTGCCGACCGCCTACGCCTGAAAGTGGGAGATAAAATTTTAATGTATTTTGTGCAGGAACCACTTAGGGTAAGGCCATTTACTATTAAGGGCATTTATAGTTTTGGGATTGAGGATGTAGATAAAAGCTATGTTGTTGGCGATTTATCATTAATAACCCGGCTTAACAGCTGGAACGATGATGAAATAGGGGGGTATGAAATTAAAATTGCCGACTTTAATCGCCTGGATGAAGCCAGTGATGCCATAAACAATATACTGCCCGTAAAACTAAAATCATATACAGTAGTGGATAATTACCCAACCATATTTGCATGGCTGGGTTTGCTGGATGGTAATACCAAAGTAGTACTGGTGTTGATGATAATGGTAGCCGTTATCAATATGATATCTGCCTTGTTAATTATGATATTGGAACGCACTACCATGATTGGTATGTTAAAAGCACTTGGCGCCACTAATTGGAGCATACGCCAGGTATTCTTATATAATGCTTTTTACCTTATTAGTATTGGAATGATACTGGGTAATTTATTTGGCCTTGGTGCTGGATATTTTCAATACAGCACCCGCTTTTTTAAGCTCGACCAGGCATCTTATTATATGAACTTTGTACCCATACAATTTAACTGGAGCGACTTACTCTTACTTAATGCAGGCACGCTTGTTATTTGTTTGCTGGTGATGATACTTCCATCAATGCTGGTAACCAAAATTACCCCGGTTAAGGCGATAAGGTTTAAATAAAGCCTCAATTAAAATATCCTGTAACTTATACCGAAACGTAACAGTTCGCTTTGGGCTTTATAAACAATGGGCGAATCGTTAAGCAGATTTTTGGTATAATTGGTTAGTCCATGGGCAAAACTTGCTGTTACACCCCATTTTTTATAAAGAACGGCTGCACCAAATTTAAGGCGTACATCTGTTAGCGGTTTTACTTCCTTATAATCGGTTTCGTAAACTGTACCATCAGTTGTGGTGGCTTTTCCTTTGTCGTATGAGTTTATGCCGAAACCAATATCTATTCCAGGCATTAAATCAATATTGATTTTTTTGGTTTTTATGCGATAACCTATGTAAGGGTTCAAGTTTATAAACTGATCCTGCAATATGGTACTGCCTTTAGCTGGCAGTGACGGATTGAAAGGGGCATAATAAAGGGGATTGAGTACAGACTCTTCTAATTCAAATTCAAGAGGAAAAACACTGGTTATATTTGTTTTGCTTCTTAAAATATTATAGCCTGCTTGTATTCCGGTAATAAAGCCGCCTTTGCTTACATATTGCGCCTGTACATCAGCTCCATAACTGAATGCATTTTTATTTCCATACGGATTATTGGTGTAATTTTGCTTAGGTGTTGTGCCATTTTGTATAATAACAGAAGTAGACGATGCAGAGTTACCCGAATAATGAAATAAGCCGGAGTTAGCCTGAAAAGATAATTCAAATTTTTGCGCATGTAATTGCGATGCCAGAAACAATGCGAGTAGGCTTAGGTAAAGTTTTTTCATGATGAATTGATTGGGTTTGAGATTTTATTTTTTGGTTGAAAAATTAAATTTCAGGTTTATGCCCCCTGCTCCAAAACGAATTTGCTGTGCCCCCAATCCTTCAAGCGGGTATTTTAAAAATGGCTCAATAACCATGCGGTTTTTGCCTAAAGGATAGCCAACCCCAAAGGCCAGGTTGAGTGTTTTGGCAAAATAAAAGCCATCAAAGTTTTTTGTTGTAGTAGCACCCTGGGTTTGTTGCAAAGTGGCAGAATTTACCGTAGGATAATTATAATAATAAGTATATGATTGATTGATAAAGGTGCCCGAGCTTAGGCCTGCAAGTATATAAGTATCGCTTTTTTGCGGGTTAAGTTCGTATTTCAAATTCATAGGTACATCTAATCCAACCAGACTGGCATTATAATTTTTTATTGATGGCGTTGCTGCCAGGAAGTATTTACTACCCTCAGCTGCCGCAGCCATAAGTGGCGCAGCTGTATTAATAGAGGAAGCTCCCGAATAACTCAATGTATTTTGACCAATGGCTACCCCGGTAACCAGTTTAAGATTGTTACTGATCTTAATATCTGACGAAAAACCTGCACCAACATTTACTTCCTGATCACTGCCTTTTGCATAGCTGAAATAGGTGGCAGCATATACGCCAAAATGAACCCGTTTATCGCTGTTTTTCTTATCGTTTTTCTTTGTTGTTGTTTGCTTATCGGCAGCAAACATATCATCTATTGTTTTTTTGGCTGGTTGGGGCTTTGATGTTGTTTTAATCACTGTTGCAGTATCTACCTTTGTAATAGCGGCAAATTGTTGGGCCGAGCTTTTATTTGCAGGCTTTCCAATACTATCAGCATCTTCATTAGCAGCCAAACTTTCTTGTATGGGTTTGTCTATTAAGCCTGGTTGCTGGTTAGCCCGATGCTGAGCATTTTTACCTCCCCTAATCTTATCAGGTTTGGATGCAACTAATGTATTAGCTGCTAAACTGTTTTCTGCTACATTAACCTGGCTCCCCGGAATTAAATGCCCATGTCTATTTTCCTTTTTATTCTTTGTTTTTTGGATACCAGCAACCTGCAATTCATCTTGTTTTGCTGATGACTGTGATTGTTTTACCGTATTGCTTTTTACTCTTTGCGTATCCGAAAACTGTGTATTATCCGGTTGAGTGTTTTGCTGTGAGGTGTTGCCCTTTGTTTTTTGTACTTCAGCAATTTGCTGCCGATTGTCTTTTATTGTTTGCTTTAAATATTTTACAGAATCGTTTTTTGTTTTTGGATTAATGCTTGCTGGCGTATTATTCAATTTTACATGTTGATGGGCATAATTTTTTGTGGTGGCGTTATTACCATTCTTCTCGAAATACCACAAGCCAATACCTAGAAAAATCAACAAAACAGCAGCAGCCGAGCCCCGCCAAAACCAGATAAGGCCACGGCGTTTTGACTCATCCTCCGGAAATTTTTCACGCAGCAGCAACCAGCCTTCATCGGCAGTGATGTCTTCAAGGTTTTCAAACACCTCCTGTATGCGCTTTTTTAATTCGTTATCCAGTTGTTCGTCCATTATTTTGTGCTTCTGCCTTTAGCATATTTCTTAATCGTTCTTTGGCCCTGCTCAAATAAACCCTTGATGAGCTGGGAGGGATGGATAATAGCCCGGCTATTTCGTCGTGATTATATCCATCAATCTCATATAAGTTAAAAATGGTTAATTGTATGGCCGGCAGTTCTTTCATTAATTTTAATATGTCCTGTACATTAAGGTCGTCAATAGCCTTTGCTGCATGGCTTAGGGGCATTGCCTCATCCAGTTCAATATTCAACTGAAATTTGAGGTCTTTACGTCTCCTGTCAATTGCCGTATTTACCATAATGGTTCGCAGCCAGGCCTTAAATGATTTGCTGCTGTCGAATTGGTTTATGGCATTGAATATTTTTATAAAACCATCATTTACAACCTCTAACGCATCATCACGATTCAGGCTGTAACGCAAACTAATGCCCATGGCGTAGCCATAGAAATGCTTATACAGCATTTCCTGATATTTTAGGCTACCTGTTTTGCATTTGCTGATAATTTCTTCTTCAGCTATGCCCCGGGACTGATGCATTAAGTGTGTTTAGTTCTGCCTGAATTTTTGTTTTTTATATCCTTTACGGGATAAAGGACAATATCGCTACAGATGATTGAAAATAAGTTGATTAAAATAAGAAAGTTGATCAGGCTGATTAAGTTTTATTAATGGAAATAGTTGAATAATTACTATTTTGCCATTTTAACTTCACCAACTGGTCAACTTAATTAACCCGGTTAACCGTAAAACTTAGTTTGTTTTCTTTAAATCATATTCCAATACCAACGTATCCAGTGGGCTTGCTGTAAGCATTTGAAATACGGAAGAACCATCATAATAATATTGATAAATACCGTTTAAGTGAGTTTTTGTTGGGGTACCTGTTTTAGGATAAGTAGCATCCTGAAAATCAATGTAATTAGAATTAATGGCATAAGCACCATGGCTTCCTGCCTGTAAGGTTGAAGTATCGCCAGTGACCGAGTAGCCGGTAGTTGCATTTAACACAAGTTGTATGTTGGCTGATGATGTATCATGTACACCTGTGGTTAAATTATTGCGTATCAGCCTAAATTGCCCGGTGAAAGTTCCGGTTGGATAATTGGTTGGCGTTGGTGTGTTTTTGTTGCTTATGCAGCCACTTGCCAATGCCAATATGGTAACCGTAAAAAGAGAGTAAAGTAATTTAGATTTCATATGCTAATTTTTAGGGTTTACGTAGGTTTTCTTAATAACGCTACAATATATCAGCATATTTTATATTTTTTTAGCTTCTTCCCAAAAAATATCCATTTCGGCCAAACTCATATCATGTAACTGCTTTCCGTTTTCTTTTGCCTTGGTTTCCAGATACTGAAAACGCTTAATAAACTTACGGTTAGTTTTTTCCAAAGCATCCTCGGGGTTTATATTGATAAAGCGGGCATAATTTATTAATGAGAACAACAGATCGCCAAATTCGCCTTCTGCTTTTTCATGATCAATAGTGCTTTCATCTTCAGCATTAAATTCATTTTTAAACTCTTGCAGTTCTTCTTCTACCTTTGCCCAAACTTGTTTTTTCTCTTCCCAGTCAAATCCTACACCACGCGCCTTTTCTTGTATCCGGGATGCTTTTACCAAAGCTGGTAATGATAATGGAACCCCGCCTAATACTGATTTATTGCCTTCTTTAAGTTTTATCTGTTCCCAGTTGCGTTTTACATCATCTTCATTCTGTACATCAACATCACCATAAATATGCGGATGTCGGTTTACCAGTTTATCGCAAATGCTGTTTAAAACATCGGTAATATTAAAATCATTTGTTTCTGACGCAATACGGGCATAAAATACCAGATGAAGCATGATATCGCCCAATTCCTTTTTTATTTCGGGCATGTCTGCACTTAAAATGGCATCCGATAGCTCATAAGTCTCCTCAATGGTTAAATGGCGCAGACTTTCGAGTGTTTGTTTTTTGTCCCATGGGCAATTTAAACGCAGGTCGTCCATAATGGTAAGCAGCCTGGTAAAAGCACTTTCGGGTGTTACCGCAGTTGATGGTGGTATTAATGCCATAAAAAATATTTGATGTAAAAATAGGATTTAAGTATGAGAGTCGGAAAGTATCCTGAAACCAGAAATAAAGTATGTCAATATCTTTATTTAACTTTATTTATCATCAATTTATTAAAACAATGCGAGCCTATAATGATGTTATTTATGCGGTTGAGGTACATTCGGTTGAAGGGATACAGAAATATTTTGCTGATGGTGGAACACCTGATGATATTTTACCCGATGGAACACCGCTTTTCACCACAATAGTTGAAATGTACACCCGCACATCCCGTTTTAAGGACTGTGTGAAAGCTTTTATTGATGCCGGTTTACAGTTTGAAGATAAAGCTCTTTTGTATGTATTAATTGATGATGCTGTTAAGTTTGAATCAATAATTAAACAAACGCCTGATATTAAACATAAAATCTATCAGTTATATAATAATACCTATACACCGTTAACGGGCGGAACTTTAATGCATTTTTGCGCGGAATATAATTCTGTTGCCTGTGCAAGGGTTTTACTAAAGCATGGAGCCGACATTAATGCTAGGGCAGCCTTTGATGATTATGGATTTGGCGGCCATACCCCAATTTTCCATACCGTTAACCAAAATAATAATAACTCGGCAGATATGCTTGATTTTTTACTTGAAAATTCAGCTGATCTAAAAATTACCGTTAAGGGGCTGATATGGGGAAAAGGATATGAGTGGGAAACATTTATTCCGGCTGTAAATCCAATTTCCTATGCAATGATGGGATCTCTTCCCCAGATGCATCGTGATGAAGATGCAGTAACCAAGGTGGTAGCCAAACTTATCAAGCATGCTTACGGTATTGATTACACCCCACCAAATGTGCCTAACCAGTATTTAAAGCATTAATAATGATCGGGAGCTTGCACATGGAAATTTTGTGGTTGAAAAATAAATACAATCACGCAAATCAAATGAAATTGGCAGTTGCGCGTAACATTTCCCGCTTTCCTGGTGCACCAGGCGTTTTTTCTACCTTACAGCCTAAAGCTTTTAAAGACCGTTTAAGGTTCCCGGTAATGGCATAAGTTACAAATACGCCGCCCGGTTTTAAAAACTGTACAGTATGTGCTATAGCTGTTTCATCCCACATTTCGGGTTGATGAATGGCTGCAAAAGCATCAAAATAAATTACATCATATAGTTTATCTGATTGAAAATCCAATAGTTTGCAATGAGCTACTTGCAGCTGGCATGTAGGGGTGATGGCAACCGGGCCTGTTAAGCTTTTTGAATATTGATGAAGAAAAGATTGCCATGTTTCTGAAGAAATGTATTGATCATAGCCGGTTTGGCCAATCATTTCAGCGCTTAGGGGATAGGCTTCAATACCGGTATAATCGAGTTTGACTTTTTGATCGATACAAAAATCAGCGCTTAACAAAAAATTTAAACCTGTGCCAAAACCTACTTCTAAAATGGAAGCATTTGTTTCTTTTGATCCTGTTTCACTATGTAAATAATAGTCAAGGCCAGCGCTTACAAACACATGTTTGCTTTCTTGCAATGCCCCATGCTTTGAATGATAGTTTTCGCCTACCTGCGGGTTATAAATGGTGTTTGACCCATCTGCAGTTTCCACAATTCTCAGGTCATTCGTTGGTTCATGGTTCATTGTGAAACGTGCTTTATTAACTTAACCTATAACCTGCAACGTTTTATTTTGAATATCAACAATTGTTTCGCTCAAATCAAAAACCGGAACATTATTTATCGCGGCTGCTATAATACTTGCCGCAGCGGCTGAGCGATACCCGGCAGCACAATGCACCACTATGGGTTTATCGGTTGGAATCTCGCCTATACGTTCGCGTAATTCGGGTAATGGTATGGTATCGGCGTGGTTGAATATTAAGTTACTTTCCGTTTCGTTTGTATTACGTACATCAACTACCGTATAATTTTCTGATTGTGTTGTAAAGGTATTTATATCCAATTCGGGTGCTTTTTCTGTAGCGTTATCCGGAACTAACAAGGCACCTTTAATGTTTTGCTCATAGCCAATTTTGGCAGCTTTATAAATGGCTGTATCCAGATCGGTATCTGTGTTTCCAATTAAATAAAACAATTCTGTAGGGCTAACAATTGATCCCAGCCAGGTTTCGAATTTACCACCATCCTGTAAGTTAATGGCGCCTTTTACATGTCCGCTTCTAAACTGCTCCATTGGCCTGGTGTCAATTACCAGAATGTTTTCATCCAAAACACTGTTACGGTCTATCTTTAAAACAGCGGCAACGCTTTCTTTAAATGAAGGAGCCCCTTTTTTATTGAGTTCCACATCGGCAGTGAAATATTTAGGCACAAATGGCTGATCGGAAGTTAGTGTTTTAATAAACTGCAATTCATCCATTAATTGCAGGGCATAATTTTCGCGTAGTTCGCGGCCTATAGTGCTTTGCAGGTCAGGACTCATGTTTTTTCCGCATAATGAGCCTGGTCCGTGCGCTGGGTAAACCACCACATTATGAGGTAACTTCATCAGCTTATCGCGGGTAGAATGGTACATCTGGCGGGCAAGTTCTTCTTTTTTTGCAGTGGTATTGCCTACATTTTCGCGCAGATCGGGCCTACCAACATCGCCAACAAATAAAGTATCACCACTAAACAGGGCCTGCTCTTTGCCATTTTCATCTTCTGCCAAAATACAGATAGAATCAGGAGAGTGCCCTGGGGTGTTAATGGCTTTTAATTTTATGTCGTTTAGTTTAATGATATCACCATCATCAAAACTTTCGTGCGGGTATTCGGCACCGGTAAGTTTGCTTACATAAATAACCGCATCAGTTGTTTGATGTATCTCCAGGTGTGAGCTTACAAAATCTGCATGCGGATGGGTCTCAATTACCCCAACAATATCAGCATTATGCTGTTTAGCAAAGTCATAGTAGGGTTGCGGATCGCGTGCCGGGTCAATCACTATCATTTTGCCTGTTCTGATAACAGCATATGAACCATGGGCCAAACCCTTATCGTAAAATTGTTGGATAATCATTATGGGCGCAAAGATAATGTTATTTCGGATTTCAGAATTTGGATTTCAGATTTGTTGTTTTAGGATGACTTTTCGTGGGGATTTCGGATTTCGAATGTTCGATTTCGGATTTTTATTTTGAAATGATACTGGATAATAGCCTGCTTATTCCTCTCTTTTAACCAGCAAAAACTCATCGCCATCAAGGGGCAGGTAGCCGTACTCATAGCAAAAGTGGTAGGTTTTGCCATTTTGGGTTTGATAGCTGCGGGTGTGGTATTCAAAGTCAAATCCCTTAGCTGTTAATTTTTTACGGGTTGTTTTTGTCTTGCCAGTAGGGTTTAATTCTTCTAGAATACGCCTGTTACGTTTCAGTATATTATTGATATTCCTTATCAGGTTATAGCTGTTACTGTTTAGCTGATTGTTGTAATTGTTGCGGCACAGGTCATTACAAAACTTTTTATCGGCCCGGCCATGTAGTATAGTTCCGCAATCAAGACAACCTCTTTCTTCGCTCATGCTCTAAAGGTACATAAAATATTATCCGCTTGCAAACGATTGCAAATAGATATTGTCGACTGTAAATGGGTATTAACCGGATAAATCTTTGGGGAGCCTGCAACTTTGTATCAATCATTTAACAATACGAAATTTTAAATTTAGCACATGAACTCATTAAAAAACAGCGTACGCCTGGTAGGCAATTTAGGTATGGACCCGGAAGTAAAAAGCTTTGACAATAACAGAAAATTAGCGCGCTTTTCAATTGCCACTAATGAAAGCTATAAAAATGATAAGGGCGAAAAAGTAACCGAAACACAATGGCATAACCTGGTGCTTTGGGGCACACAGGCAAAACTTGCTGGCGATTATCTTAAAAAAGGCGATGAAGTAGCTATTGAAGGTAAACTATCAAACAGAAGCTACACTGATAAAGATGGCAACAAGCGCTATGTAAGCGAAGTGGTGGTTAATGAGTTTATGAAATTGAAATAACCTAAACCTTATTCAGTTTATGAAAAAGTACATTTTTATGGTGGCTGCAATGCTGCTGGCCTTTAATGCCGGTGCGCAAAAGCTTCAAAAGCCGGTAATTGATAAAATTACCGGCGATACCACTCTGGAGACGAAAGAAGAGCCTATGCAAAGTAAATTAAGCCTATCAACCCATCTTATAGGATGTAGCATTATGAAAGGCAAAGGTATTTATCTGTGTTTTCATCTGAGAGAAGGGTTTGTGGAATGGGATTTTTATGTAAGTGCAGGTGATAAGGCTATTATAAAGTTTGCCGACGGTAAACTGATTGAACTGGATGCCGCATTTGAGGATCATTCATCCATACATTATGATGCTACACCAATTTTTACAGCGGCTTATTTTTATTACTCATTAAACGGCGGGGATATCGATCAATTGAAGAATAATAAAATAGCTGTTATCAGAATAAATACCTCAATGGGGAATTTTGATTATGATATCAGTGACGGGAAATCGGAAATAGTTAAAAAGCAACTTGAATTAATAGCGAAGTGATATTCTTGAAAAGGAGCGGTCTGTTTTTTAAGATCGCTCTTCTATTTATATACACCAGTAATTAAGATCCGGAGTTTAGGAAGATTGTTTTTTCAACGATGGTATGAATTACACTATCAAGCTCTTTTGCGGTACTATCTAAGTGAGCCAGGATTTCTTTATTCATGGAATTATTGATGTAATCATGATCAAATAAGTTAACCAGTCCTAAAATGGTAGCTACCGGCCTTCTGATTTCATGCGAGCTGATGGTAGCAATTTCCTGAAGTCTTTTATTTTGATCGATGATATGATCCTGGTTTTTTTTATTCTCCATTAACACCCTTAAAATATTGGATGTCCGTTCAATCATTTGTAGTTCGTCAGGCTTTGGTTCGCGGGTAGTGGTATAATAAACAGCAAAAGTAGCCAGTACTTTGTAGTTATTTGCACTGATTATAGGGGTAGACCAACAAGCTTTAAGCCCAAAAGGTCTAATAATGTCCCGGAAATCATCCCATAATGGATCCGTTTCTACATTACTTACAATTACCTGTGAGCGATGATATGCTGAAGTTCCGCATGAACCGGCTTTAGGGCCAATGTCGGTTCCGTTTATGGCATCGCAATATTCTTTGTGCAGGCGTGGAGCGGCCAGGTGATATAGTCGTTCGTTGGCATCGTCTGCTTCCAGCACCGAGCAAATCATTTCCGGATATATTTCTTCAATGCCTTTTAATAATTCATTTATAGTTTGGGGAAAGGAATATAAGGCTGATGCATTTAACTCCAGAATGTTTTTTTCGAGGGCGAGTATAAGTTGCTGTATTTTCATAGAGGTAATATCCCTCACAAAAATCATTACTTCATTTTTATATGGGTATACATTAACACGTAGCCACCTTTTAGTATAATTGTTTAGGTATTGAAACTGACTTGAAATATTACCGTTAAAAGCATTTTCAAATTCTTTCATAATTTTGTCGGTTATACCTAAACTATGTAATTCTTTGAAATTGATTTTTTTAAGCTGTTTGGTTTTTAAGCCGGTAATAGCCTGAAAAGCCGGATTAAATGCGGTTATCTGCCAATTGGCATCAATAATAAAAAAGCCCTCGTTAAAACTTTGAATAATGTGCTGGATACTGTCGGATAAGCTTTTATCAGTGCCGTTTAATTTATTGGTTAAATTGATGCCGCTGGCATACACCAGATCGATATTTGAGTCGTACACCAGTGACCATTTGATATTATAATAAATACCATCAATAGCTTTTAGGCGACTTTCATAATCCGAAACTTCTTTTTTGTGCAATAATGTCTTCAGTAGTTCATCGTGCCTTCTAATATCAGCCGAGTGAGAAATAACGCTTATAGGTTTGCCGGTGATTTCTGCTTCCGAATATCCAATAGCTTTTCTGAAAGAAGCATTAGTTCGTTTTATTATTCCTTTTCTGTCCATGACACAAAAAAAATCGTTCGATTTGTCAAGAAGAAAAGAAAGCTTAGCATCCATTTTTTTTAATAAACAGAATAATTGGCAGTGTATGTGACGATATATAAAATTAAAGAAAAAGTATTTATTAAAGCAAATATAATTCCTCTAAGGAGTACTTACAGCCACAGGCAAAACCTTGCCATTAAAAAAGCGATGCCCTGTTATAGAAAAGTCAGCAATGTATTTCCCCATTTCGAAAGCCATTACCGGCGATTCATAACCGGGGAATGCTTTTTCGAGCATCTCTGTTTGTGCAGAACCCAAAGCTAAACAATTAACTTTTATTTCCTGTTCCGCAAGTTCCATTGCCAAACACTCTGTTAAGGTATGCAATGCTGATTTACTTGCTGAATAAGCAGCTAAACCCAGAAATTTAGCGCTTCCCTGAAAGCCACCCATGCTGCCAATATTTACAATATGAGAGCCTTTTGACATCAAGTGCAGTACAGATTGTATAATCCGAACATGGCCAATAAAATTGCTTTGCAGCATCTCCACAAAATCCAGCTCCTGTAGTTGTGCAAACGGTTTGTTAATGAGTACACCGGCATTATTGATCAGTACATCAACGCGGTTATCAAAATTGCTGCCTATAAATTGTTGTAAGCCTGCATAGTCATCATGTACAATATCGAAGGCAAGGGCATAGATTTCAGCTTGTGGGTTTAGGCCATGTGCAATTTCCAATAGCCTTTGCAGTTTTTCTTGTGAGCGCGATAGGGCAATTACCTTGTGTTTTCCGCTTAATATTAATTCGAGTGCAGCTTCAAACCCGACACCGCTGCTGGCTCCTGTAATAATGATGTTCATGCTACTAAACTACCAATTTTTGCTCAACAGGATACTTTATTAGATAAAATCCATCAGTTATCAGTTTTTTTAGTTCAGGTTCGTTTGATGCTTTTAGTTCAAGAAAGGTTTTTATTTCTGCGGCCACGCTGGCTTCAACTTCTTCATGCTCCAGTATTTCCAATATTTCCAGCGCGCAAAGCCAGTCGTTGTAATGGTTTTTTTGAAGGCGGAGCCATACATTGCCTAAAAAGCCAAAATCACCACCTGCATGCCGGCGGTTACGTACCTGCTGATAAAGCTGATGCAGTTCAATTGTATTTTTATCATAAACCTGGTGATGTGTTTCTGTATTTGATTTATAGGCTATCTCTACAAAGGCATCTTTATCGGCTGCTCCGCAAAAAACAGATACGATCTTTTCGCCTACGGCCATATCGTAAACACCCCAGGCAGGATCAAACAATACTTCACCATTTTTATTTTTTACAGTACAATGCTCAAAGGTAATTAGCTGAGTTTTGCCATTGGCTGTGTGTATTTTTGTTATGGTACCGTTAATGGTGATACCGCTTTCGAAGGATAAATTAGTTTCTTTACCTTCAGCTATGCCGAAATAGGCTAAATCTTCAACAGGCAAATCTTCCAGCGGTAGGGCATGATCTTTCAGTTTACCAACCGGCGAACTGAATCCATCCTGATGGTAATCTTTTCCATGACTACTTAATTGTTTGTTATCCACCGAAAGGGAAGTAGGCCCGCTGGTTTTAATAAAAGCCGGCTGATCATGCTTGCCATTTATAAATTCGGTAAACGTGCCCGATACTTGCAAACCCGAACTGAAAACAGCTGTACACGTATTTTTGCTTTCGATAGCCTTTTGCAGGCCATAAACACCTCCTTTACGGAAAGACATGGTATTGGCAAACTCCTCCAGTACATCAATCAGGTTTTGGAAAGTTGATGTTACAAACAGTTGAGGCTGCGCTTTCGTTATGTCGTAGGTATAGTTAATGGCGTCAATTGTATAGGGTAGTTTTTTTACACTATCCATCATACAGCTAACACTTTCGCCAATAGAAGAGAGCAGTCCTGCCCCGTAAATTTTAGGGTTTTGCAATGTTCCTATCAATCCGTACTCCACTGTCCACCAGTGTAAACGGCTTAACAGGGCCATTTCTGATGGTTTGCCTATGTTTTCCTGTCTGAATGCCACCAGTTCTTCTGCTTTTTTTATTTCGGCTTCATCTGCATCAGGCATTTCTTTTAATATTGACAGTGCCCTTATGGCTTCATATAATTCAAAATCCTGAGCCGAAAACATGGCTTTGGCACCTATCGATCCAAAATAACTCAGGTATTCATGATAGTCCTTATCTGCAATAATTGGGGCATGCCCAGCCGATTCGTGAATAATATCTGGAGCAGGGGTGTATTCAATATGCTTTAGCTGACGAATGTCTGCAGCAATTACCAATACGCGATAAGCCTGGTATTCCATAAAAGCAGCAGGAGGAATAAAGCCATCAACAGTAACTGCCCCCCAACCTATTTTGGCAAGGGCGTCATTCATTTCCTGCAAGCTGGGTATTTTTTCGATGGTTAATCCAGCTTTTTGCAGACCGGGGATGTAGGGGTAATAGGCAACATCTTTAAGGTAACTATAGTTCTGGCGCATTACGTAGCGCCAAACGGCATGGTCAACCGGGGTATAATGCTCGTAATGTTGTTCAACTATAAATTGTTTTAAATGCGCGGGCAATGCAGTAACCTGTGGGTTACCGAAATCATTAAAATGGCTCATTAATCAATCACTAACTGGTTTATAAGAGAACGTAAAATTAACGAAATAAGTTTATAAAGAATGGCAGGATAAATACACTATGGTGCAATGCTTTGTGTATCAGTATTATTGATAAATGGATAGAAGTAAATTGACAAAACGGAGACGCAATTAATGTGTCTCCGTTTTTAATGATGATTAATTATCAATTTTTTCTGCCGGCAAGCCATCCTGCAAACGGCTTGGACGTATTACATAATAAAGTCCTGATAAGGCTACTACAAGCGAGATGAGGTAAAATGAAATGCTTAAGAATACAGCGAGGCCAACATTCATATTTAACCAGCCAGCTAATACTTTAAATATATATTCGCGGATACCGGCACCGCCTACTGATATGGGCAATACTGCAGCAAGAGCCGAAAGCAGGAATGATAACAGGTAAGGTGCAAATTTGCCATGAAAATCCTGCCCCATCAACACGCAGATAATCGTAATTACCTGGCACGATTGCACTAAAATGGCTTTTAAATGGCCCTTAAAGAAATGTTTAGTAAAATCTTTAAAGAACATTTTAACTACTATGTAGTAGATGGCTGACGCTACCACAAATGCCGCTAATAATAACGGAATGCTTACTGGAATAAGCGGAATGAATATCCTTAAAGCTACTACAATTAAGCCGATAGCCCATAGGCCGCTCAGTCTGTCGAACAAAATAGCCATGAAAACCTTTTTTGTTGGGAAATTATAGCTTTTATGCAACAGGTAAATTTTATATCCGTCGCCACCTATGCCACCCGGAAGCAGGAGATTATAAAATATGCCTAAAAGATATAAGCGGAAATTGAAGCGTGGGTTTAAGCGCAAATCTATCGACTTAAAAAAGCTTAGCAGACGCCACGAAGAAGCCACCATAGAGAAGAAATAGAATACAACACCGCCAAACATCCAATAATAATTGGCATTTACCAGCCTGTTTTTCACTTCACTAAAAGGTACTTTACTAAAAACCCAATAAAGCAATGCAGAAGTTACGGCAATCTTTAAAATGGTTTTAACTACATTCCAAAGTTTTTGCTTACGCGTTTTCGGGGTTATTTCGGCTTCAGCTTCGTTGGCTATGGCGTCTTCAATATGTGTCATTGTGGGCAAAACTACTAAAAAGCAAAGATTTGTTGTTTAGTGAAAAGTTAAATACCGTTAAAATGTTTTACAACACTTGTTTAGCTTTATGCTTTGGCTTCTGTTTTTTGCAAAATGGCCAGTATTTTATCTAGTTTATCAATCTCAATGGAGTTCAGTTTTTCCAGCAGCTCTTCAATTTCTTTTTTGGCTTCCAGGTTGGTTTGATAGTCGGCATTGGCTTGTGTGCGGTCACGTTCGTTTTGGCGATTTTGGGCCATCATAATGATAGGTGCAGCATAAGCAGCCTGTGTTGAAAAGAGCAGGTTAAGTAAAATATAAGGATACACATCCCAATGGTAAATAAAGCCAACAACATTGGCAATCATCCATAAAACAACTATTGCTGTTTGGATAATAATAAATCTCCACGATCCCATTCCACAGGCTACTGAATCTGCCAGTCGTTGTCCGAACCCTAAAGTATCTTCATGGTGCTGATGCCACGTTTTGTCAAGTTTCATATGTTGTTTTTTGTTTATGTGGCTAAATATATAATAATTGTGTCAATTGGATATTTCTTTTTATTGATAAACTTTTATAGTTTCGATTCGTATTAGTTACCATCTGCAAAAGCGCAGGCGATAATTTTTTTAACAAAAAAAGTAAAAAGAGCGGGCTATGCATAATGAAATGATCCTGGAGACCATATCGGTTACCAAGAACTATTTTGGCGATAAATCTTCGGGAGTAAACAATGTAACCATCTTTATACCAAAAGGTAAAATAACCGCTATTGTTGGCGAAAGCGGCAGCGGCAAAACTACCTTGTTAAATTTATTATATGGTTTATTGCAGCCTGATGCGGGAGAGGTCTTTTTTAAGGAAGAACGCATACTGAAACGTGAGGAGCAATTGCAGCCAGCACACGAGGCTATGCGACTGGTTACTCAAAACAACCAGGACATGGATTTTTATGCTACTGTTTGGGACAGTGTACGGTCAGGATTATCAGCCAGCGAACTGGGTAAGGACACAGAGCTCAAAAAAATAACCGATTCCTTAAATATGCTGGATATTTTTCCACTTAAAGATATGCCCTTTGGCAAATTAAGCGGTGGCGAAAAACAGCGTGTTACCATAGCCAAAGCATTAATAAGTAAGCCCGAAGTTTTATTGCTTGATGAACCTTTTAACCAGGTTGATGCCACTTACCGCGAAGGGTTGCAACACGATATCAGGTATATTGTAAAGGAGTGGGGTGTAACTGTTGTATTGGTTTCGCATGACCCGGCTGAAATATTATCTATGGCAGATGAACTGATTGTGTTAAAGGAAGGCGAAATAGTGGAGAATGGAAGTCCGGAAGAGCTTTATAATTCGCCTAAGTTGCTATACACGGCTCAGATTTTAGCCAGCAATAGTCAGTTAACATCAGAAGAAGCTAAAAAATGTGGTATCAATTCAAAAAGGGGAACCATCGTTATTTATGCCGATCATGTTAAAATTGTTAAAGGCTTTAGCAGTAAATGGACCGTTAAACAGGTTTTGTTTAAAGGTTTTTATGAAGAGTTGATTATTGAGCGCGATGGTATAATTTTAAGAGCTACCAATTACGCCAAAAGAAAATATCCCGAAGGAAGCAAGATCAATATTAATATTGAGGATTATTTCGAATTCGGAAAATGGGAAAGCCCGGTAAGGTCTTTGCCGAAGGAGGTGTAGAGAGAGCGGTTTTATATCCATCCGTCATCGTGAGGAACGAAACGATCTCTGCACAGGACAATCAACAGAACGGAATATCTTCATTGAACAATAGCTTCTGCTCCCTGATCTGCGTAGTATAGAGATTGCTTCATTCTTAGCAAGGACGCGTGGTGATTTTTTTCATTCTACCTCAGCCAGTACAGCCACATCTACCTTTGGTTTGCGATACTTGGCGAGATTAATTAATAACACGCTTGCCAAAATGATAGCCAGGCCGGTAAACTGAATAAAGGAAATATTTTCACCAGCAAACACCACACCTAATAGTACCGCAATAACCGGGTTAACATAGGCATAAGTACTTACCTGCGTAGCCGGACGAACCTGTAACAACCATACATAGGCACTATAGGCCGTTATTGAACCAAAGATAATCAGGTAAATTAAAGCTCCCCAACTGCTTGCAGGGATCTGGTTCCAGTTTAAATGATCATACTCATGATGTAAAAAACTAACCGGGATATAAATTAAACCAGCCATAATCATTTGCCATGCTGTGCTAACCGAAGCGGATACTGAGGGATGTTTATGTTTGGAATATAAAGAACCGGCAGACCATGAAATAGTGCCCAGTACCAATAATAACATCCATGGTAATTTTGAGTGCGTATCACTGCTCTTAAACAGATCGCCAATTTGTTCGCTAAAAAGCAATATCACCCCGGCAAAACCAATTGCCAAACCGAAAATGGTACTTTTAAGTTTGAAATTGAATGCCCAGTTAGGTTTATCGAGCAGGATGAACCAGATAGGGGCCGATGATACCAAAATAGCCACCATAGCGCTGGGCAGTGTTTGCTCTGTCCAAATCACAATGCCATTGGCCACAAATAATAAAAGCGCACCGGTTACAGCAGCATTAATAATGTCTTTAGCTACAAATATCTTTTCACCCTTTATTATACACCAACTCATCAATAAAAGTCCGGCGGTTGTGAACCGTATGGCTCCCAATATAAACGGGGGTAAACCGCCTTGTACGGCTATCCTGATAAAAAAGTAGGTTGAACCCCAAACCAGGTAAACAATAGCAAATGCAATTACTACTAATAAAATAGACGGACTTTTTGATGATGTTGTCATGGCTTTATTGTTTTTCGGGTATAACCAATTGTTGTTGTTCTTTTACTGTTTCAAGCACAATAGTGGTGCGTGTGCTTAACAGGTTGGGTATTTTGGTGAAGTTATTACGCATCAGGTGCATTAGCGAAGCCGAATCATAGGTGCGCACTTTTACCAGGTAACAATCATCACCTGCAATATGATGTACTTCCTGCACTTCGGGAATTTTTGCCAGCTGTTTGGCGGTATCATTGCAGCCAGGGCCATCCGCAGCTTTCATAAATATAAAGGCCAGCATTTTTTGCTGTAGTGCATTGGGGTTTATGCGGGTGGTATATTGCAAAATGACATTCTTTTGTTCGAGTTTTTTTACCCGCTCCAGCATACCCGAAGGTGCCATATCCAGTTCGCGGGCCAGCTCAGCATTAGAGATACGGGCATTTTCCTGCATCAGGCGTAAAATATGCAGGTCTGTTTTATCCAGTATAATCTCTGTTTCGTTATTCATACTGTAAATTTAATATTTAAATGAATTAAATTCAAAATAAAATTAAAAATTATGAATTATGTTCTTTTGTAATGATCGAAAATTACAAAAAGATGAATGTCCATTGTAATTAAAAAATCACATGACCTATAATGTATATTGCTTAATTTTAGCTGCCTGAAAATTTTATGATGAACAAATCCTTTAAAATAGCCGCCGCCTTTTTACTTATTCCAATCGTTTTCATTTGCCGGGCATCGGCACAAAATATTGACCCTATTGTTAAAACCGATAGGGGGTACATTAAGGGATTAAATGAGGATGGGATTGCTGTATTTAAAGGTATCCCATATGCTGCGCCACCTGTTGGTCCGTTACGTTTTAATCCTCCAGTTGAACACGGGGTTTGGAAGGATACTTTGTCTGCACAGAAATTTGGATCTGTAGCTACTCAAAATGCGGGCAAAAAAGTGATTGGCTCTGAAGATTGTTTGTCGCTCAATATTTATGCACCCAAAATTGATCATCAAAAACGTGCGGTGCTGGTTTGGGTACATGGCGGCAGCATGACAGCAGGGGCGGGAAAAGGCGAAAACGGCCATGCCTTTGCGGATAAGGATGATATTGTTACTGTAACCATTAATTACCGCCTGGGTGTTTTTGGTTTTATGTACCTGGGCGATTTAAATAAAGATTATGCCACATCAGGCAATAATGGCACGCTTGATTGTATAATGGCGCTTAGCTGGATAAAACATAATATCGTAGCCTTTGGCGGCGACCCAAACAGGATTACCCTAATGGGGGAATCGGCAGGGGCAAAACTGATCAGTGCGGTACTGGTTTCACCAAAATCAAAAGGATTGTTTCAACAATATATTGCCGAAAGCGGCTCGGTACAATGCATCAGGGATACGGTTACAGCCAGGCACGAGCGATTGAGAGTATTGCATGCTATGGGCAAAGGGCGTTATGATATACAAACCTTATTAAAATTACCTGCTGATTCATTAATGAAAGCGCAGGGAATTGCCTGCAGTGGTATTGGTGGTAACTCGTTTTTCGGTCCGGTAGCGGATGGGGTAATTATAAAAGGCGATCCGTACCAATATGCTGCCGGTAAAAATATGCCGCGGATAAAAGCACTGATTGGTACTAATAAAATTGAAGCGGCACTGTTTATGGCCGGTGATGATCCTTTGCAGCACCCGGATACCGGAATTTTAAGATCGCTTTTTGGGGAGGATTACCCAATGGTTTATAAAGCCTATCAACTGGAATTAAAAACCAATGCCCCGTATGATGCCGCGGCGAAAGTACTTACCCAGTATATGTACCAGATGCATAGCTACAGATTTGCCAAAGTATTGGTGCAAAACAGGATACCCGTTTGGATGTACCGTTTAAATTATGATAAGGCCAGTAATTTGGGTGCTGCCCATGCTGCTGAGCTACAATTTGTTTGGAACAACCCGGGCTTAGCCTCATCACCGGATATGGTGAAAAAACAATTGGCAACCAATATGCATAAAGCTTGGGTGGCGTTTATAAAAACCGGTAATCCCAATGGTGGTACATTGCCGCAGTGGCCCAATTATAGTAATGATGCCAGGCAAATTATGTCGTACGATAGTACCAGCAAAGCTATTGGTTTAAAAGAGATTTATGATGATAAGAATTTTCCTTCGGCGGTTTTTGTGTTGAAAGGGAATAACTGACCCAATCCACGCTGCGCTGGATCTGCCCTCTCTCCCGCAAACGGCAAAGAGGGTTGGGAAAGGGTTTATTTCTCTTTTTAATTCCCTCTTTACGACTTGTCGTAGAGAGGGATGTCGAGCGAAGCAATGACAGGGTGATTCTATTCTGCGAGCGATATTAACGTGAATGCATTGGCAATCGCATTGGAGACCTCAAACCTAAATTTCAGATTTATCATCCTTCGCATTTCCCTTCTTTAAAGTAATCACCGTAATTTCTGGCCAGATGCCTAACCGGCCTGAAAAAGCTAAAAAGCCGAAGCCGCGGTTTACGTAAAGGTATCGGTTCTTTTCGTTTACCAGACCGGCCCAGTCCACATAGCGGTATTGTACCGGACTCCATCTGAAACCTGCAACTTCTACTCCAAATTGCGCTCCATGGGTATGACCTGCAAGTGTTAAGTGGATGGTTGTCGGGTTATAACGTACTTTTTCTTCCCAGTGGGAGGGGTCGTGCGACAGGAGGATCTTAAAGGCGTCTTTATCTACACCGCGTAAGGCTTTATCTAAATCGCCAATCTGTATAAAGCCCTTGCCCCAATTTTGCACACCGATAAGGGATATTTTCTGCCCATTTTTCTCAATTTCTACATTTTCATCAAGCAATAAACGGTAGCCCAGTTCTTTATGGTGTTGTTTTAATTTATCGAGATTGGCTGCTTTTTCGGCTTCACTGACCCATTCAATATAATCACCATAATCATGATTTCCCAAAATAGAAAATTGCCCATAAGGCGCTTTCAGCTGACCGAAATTTTTGATGTAGGGTTCAATTTCCCAGGCAGCATTGTTCACCAAATCACCGGTAAAAACAAAGAGGTCGCTTTTTTGAGCTTTCGCCAAATCAATGCCTCTTTGCATGGCTTCGGTATTGTCAAAACTACCGGAATGAATATCAGAAAGCTGGGTAATGGTAAAACCGTCAAATGCCTCAGGCAAATCATTAAAATATAGTGTGGTACGGTGTACTTTGTAATCATACTTGCCCTTAAACATGGCATACAGAAAGCCGGTAAAAGGAATAGCAGCGGTTAGTATGGCTATCTCGCTGATAAATTTACGTCTTGCAGGGAAAAAGGGCTCAATTATTTTGTCTTTAGGCTTAATGATGTTGTTCACTATACCATAAAAGAAACGACCAATATCGCCCAATAACAAAATAAGCACGAATATAAGCTTGGTGACGAAAAAGGTAATAAAGAAACTTAATACCCATTCATGAAACGGTGTCATTCCCTTCGCGGTACTAAAGCTGCCGAAACCTAAAATAAAGAGCGCAGTAACGCCAATGGAGATTAGGAGATAACCTAATGTTACTACTTGTCGCCAACGGGTTGATTGCCAATCGAGTGTAAAGGTTCTGAGGCCGTTAAAAACGTACCAGTCCAGCAGCAAGCTTATGGCTGCAATAATTAAAAACACCCTGATGATACCGCCTCCGTGCATATTTTTGATATTAAAAGCTGCAATTTATAAAAGGAAAGGTAATTGGAGGGTAAAAATTATAAGTGGAAGTATTAAGTGTTCACGGCGTTCATGTATTCATTTTTAAACACTTACATAATGCCCGTCATTTCCCTATTATACTTATTCCGATAATTCACTGGCGATAACCCTGTTATTTTCTTAAATATAGTTCTGAAAGCTTTACTATCTGAATAGCCAACCGAATACATCACCTCATTAATGTTTTCTCTACTTGATTCGAGGCTTTTTTTTGCTGCTTCAATTTTTACACGCTGCAGGTATTCAACAGGGGTATTGGAGGTGGCTTTTTTAAATCTGCGTTCGAAATTGCGGCGGCTTATAGCAAACATTTCAGACAGCTGATCAACGGATATTTTGTTGTTGACGTTGTTCTCCATAAATAATTGTGCCTTTTTAATAGACTCATCTTCATGATCTTTTTGGCCAATAAATATGGCAAACGGCGACTGGCTTTTTCTTTCTATTTCAATCTCCAGCATTTTTGAACAATAAACAGCCATTTCACGTCCGCAAAATTTTTCTACCAGGTAAATCATCAGGTTCAGAAAAGAGTATGCGCCGCCACTGGAGTAAATACCCATTTCGTCTATAATTATTTTTTCGTGTTGTAGTTTTACATCCGGAAAAGCTTGCCTGAAAGCGTCGGCGGCCATCCAGTGCGTTGAACAACTGCGGCCATTTAATAGGCCTGTTGATGCCAGCAAAAAGGCGCCCGTGCAAAGGCTTGCTATTTCGGCTCCACGGTTAAACATTTCCTTTATCCAAGGGATGTAGGCCTGGTTTAACTGAAGGCATGATTCAATATCTCCTGAAAAGGCCGGTATCACAATTAAGTCCGTTTGGTGCACTTCACTAATCAGTGCTTCAGGGCGCACAATAAACAAACCTTCATATAACGATGTTTCATTACTCAGTCCAACCAATTGTATTTTAAAAAAAGGTTCTTTATTCTGTCTTTTGAGTGTGCTGTTTACTGTATTAAACACTTTAAAAGCGCCAATTACACTGCTTAATATACAGGGGCTATTTGGAACCAGTATAGATACATGTTTCATAATAAAGGATTTATTGCTTATTCAAACTTACACTATTGGTTTGTCGCAATCAACCCCTTAGGTTGTCGTATTTATACGTTATGGTTATAAATTATTGATGGTAGCTTTGGTATATAAAATCAACCTAAAAACAAAAATATGGATGCATCAGTGAATATTTTAAACTGGTTTGAAATATCTGTTAATGATATAGCCAGAGCAAAGAAATTTTATGAAGCAGTATTCGACATCAAAATGGAAGATTCAGAAATGATGGGTATGAAAATGGCTTTTTTTCCATTTGATATGAATGGAAAAGTTTCCGGAGGCCTGGTGCAAGGGCCTTATCATAAGCCCAGCGCAGATGGTGCTAAAATTTATCTGAACGCGAACCCAGATCTGCAGATTGCATTAGAGAAAATTGAGACCGTAGGCGGCCAGATCACTATGCCCAAAACAAAAATAAGCGACGAGGTTGGCTTTATGGCCTTTTTTGTTGATACAGAAGGTAATGGCGTAGCCCTACACTCAAATAATTAATGGTTACTAATTATTGTGCAAGCCAAACATTATTGGTCTTATCAACATCGGGATCATAGCCGTTGCCTAAAACTAATTTTTGAACTTTCTTTTCAGCAATAAAAGGAATTATTACCGTTTTATTGCCGTCTTTCCAACAGGAAATGCTTTGATGGATAATTTGGCTGCTGTTATCATCGTAATAAACAGTTAAATCAACGGGTACCGGTTTGGTGCCGATATTACTTACTGTTATGGTGTACTTGTTTTGATCAATATCTACCTTGCTGATTGCCTGATCTGGAACACCCGAGTCGAAGAACCAGCTTTTCCAAAACCAGTTAAGATTTACGCCCGCGCCTGTGTTCATACAATTGAAAAAGTCATAAGGCATAGGATGCTTGCCGTGCCAGTTAGCAATATAATAATGCAAAGCCTTTGTAAATAATTCATCGCCCAGCATATCCCTTACATAAAGATAGCCCAAAGCAGGTTTAGGATATGAATTAGTCATATAGGCAATTCCGTCTAACTGGGTGCTTAATGTTGCAATCGGCGCATCTTCTTCTTTGCCGGCATTATTTTCGTAATCATTAACGGCATACAGATCTGTTATTTTAGGATCGATAATAGGACTGATCACCCATTCGCCAATAGTGGCCCAGCCTTCATCCATCCAGGCGTATTTAGTTTCATTAATGCCCATATAAAATGGAAACATGGAATGAAATATTTCGTGATCTGTCAGTTCTATATCGTCGTCCGATTTTTCATAAGGAGCATCGTTAACCATCATAGGATATTCCATCTGGTCGAGCCCGTCAAAAACGGTTTCATGCGGAAAAGGGTAGGGCCATTTGGGGAAACTATAGCTCATGGTTTCAACTGTTTTCCGCGCATAATTGATTACATTAAAATAGCTTTTATGTTCGGGGTTAAACACGGCGTCTACCCTAATACGTCTTCCCGTTTTAGGATCAACCACTAAACTTGATGATTTCCACAAGTAATGATTGCTGATGGCGAAAGCAAGATCCGTAACGCTATCCGCTTCAAACTTCCAGGTGTTGCTGGTTTTATTTTGGGTGATATTCCCCTCAGCAAGGTCTTCAGCATTAATTATACTGGTTACCTTATCGCTGAAAGCAGCCGAGTTTAAACGTTTGGCATATTTTGGAGTGTAAACCTGGTTCGCATTTTTTAAATTCCCGGTTGCCCAAACTTCATAATTGCCTGGAACAGTAATTTCTGCATTAAAATGACTGAAATCATTATAAAACTCCTGTGTACCCTGGTAATGATTGCGGTTCCATCCGTCAATATCATCATATACAGCTATCCGCGGAAAAAAGTAAGCAATAAAAAATGCACCGCTATCTACCTGCCCGGTACGGATATGGGAGGTTTTATTTAACGTATACGAATAAGTAATATCAAAATGTATAGATTGCTTTGGTAGTAGTGGTGTTTTAACAATCATGTTAGTTCCGTCAATTGCCCATTGATCTGTGCTTTGTTGCTGATTGTTTATACTAATCTGTTGTATTTTAACACCATCAGTGATGTCATCGCCATTTATCGGCATATTACGGATAGATCCTTTTTTATACAGATTGGGATATAAATTGAAATGAATCTCTTTTAATGAATCAGGACTGTTATTTATGTAATCGATAGATACTGTTCCGTTAAGATCGCGGCTTTTAGGATCAAATTTTACCTTTATAGTATAATCTGCACTGTTTTGCCAATAGTTTTTTCCTGGTTCTCCGCTGCTTGTCCTGTTTCCGTTAGTATATGTTGCCTTTATATTTGAAGGCAGTGGTAATGAGTTTTGAGCGAAGCTGACGGAGCTGCAGATGAGTGCGCCTATTAATAAAATGAACTTATGTACAATCTTCATTAAGGGGTATTTATTTTTATCTGTTAACTATTATGTGCTTAGTGAAGATTGAAAACTTGTTTTTAAGTAATTCAAATAATACAAACTAAACCTTATTATTTACCAGCCTCCTTTAAACCCTTCGGTTAAAGCAGCTTTATAATTTTCAAGATCAAACGAATAAAGATATGGTGCTTTATGTGCCCCGCCTTTACGTGGTTGATCCGATCTGGTCAAAATGCTAAAACCAAGCATCCGGCGCTGGAAATTACGCCGGTCCAATTTTTTATCCAATATAGTTTCATACAATTTCTGCAGTTCGGGCATGGTAAACTCCTTAGGCATCAGGTTATAGCCAATAGGCTGATAATTTAACTGAAGCCGTAAAGTATCCAGCGCAGTTTTTAATATCAGTGCATGGTCTAGCTTTAATTCAGGCAGATCATTTAAATCGCGCCAGGAACATTTGGCTGCAAATTGATCAGGTGCAGGATTCGTTTCGCAAAAATCAACCAGGGCATAGTAGCCAATGGTTAAAAATCGATTAGTGAACCAGTTTTCTTCAGGGGCTATCATGTCCTTATACATATCAAAATGTTGCTTTGACCTGTCGGGATCGCCAAAAACATGAAATTGCTGTAAAAATATTTCATCCAAACCTGTGCGTTCTTTCAGAATCCGGTTTGCCGCCATTTCAATGGGTTCTTTTTTTAACAAAAAACCTCCGGGCAGGTACCATTCGCCTTCGTCTTTTACTTCCAAAAGCAATACTTTCATCAGGCCTTCATGAAAACCAAACACCACGCAATCAATGGAAATATGCGCCAGATAGTTTTCGCGGGCACCTGCACAATACTCTTTAAGTTCTTTTTCAGTTAACATTTTTGCTATTGTACAAAAATACTTTGATTATTTAAATTATAATATTACAATTGTGTCTATAATACACTTTGATTTATATAGTCCAAACCAATTATCTATTAACAGTTTAAAGTTTCTATTATAACAGGCATTGAAACTGCTTGTTAATTTATTCGCTGCCTTTATTTTATCAGAGATTAAAAAATCATAATTTATCAGAATATGACTAACTATTTGTCAACTTTTAAAACCGCATTACTCTCTATTCTAGTATTGTCACTTTTAAATGCTTCGGCACAAACAAAGAACGATGATGCAAAGATGAATGCATTTGTTACCAATTTAATGAGCAAAATGACGCTTGATGAAAAAATTGGTCAGTTAAATTTGGTAACCATGGGGCGGCCCATTACAGGCTCTGTGGTAAATAATGGCGTTGAAGAACGAATTAAAAAAGGGGAAATTGGTGGCGTGTTTGGTGTTTACGGAACCGAATATGTTTCTAAAATACAAGATCTGGCTGTTAAAGAATCGCGTTTGCATATTCCATTAATATTCGGGTTGGATGTTATCCATGGTCATCGTACCATATTTCCTATCCCATTAGGCATTTCTGCAACCTGGGATATGGCTTTAATTCAGGAATCGGCGCATATTGCAGCTAAGGAAGCTACTGCCGAAGGTTTAAACTGGGTTTTCTCGCCAATGGTTGATATTGCACGGGATCCGCGCTGGGGACGTATCTCAGAAGGATCGGGCGAAGACCCATGGTATGGTTCGCAGGTAGCTAAGGCAATGGTTAAAGGTTACCAGGGTAATAATATGAAAGATGGCGATGCAGTAATGGCTTGCGTAAAGCACTTTGCATTATATGGTGGTGCAGAAGCCGGCCGTGAATATAATACCGTTGATATGAGCCTTAATAAAATGTACCAGGACTACCTGCCACCTTATAAAGCAGCACTTGACGCAGGAGCAGGTAGTTTTATGAGCTCATTTAATACGATAAACGGCATGCCCGCAACCGTTAATAAATGGTTACTGACCGATTTGCTTCGCAAACAATGGGGTTTTAAAGGTTTTGTAGTATCTGATTATACTGCAGTAAATGAAGTAACCAATCATGGGTTGGGCGATCTGCAAACGGTATCGGCATTGGCATTAAAAGCAGGCCTTGATATGGATATGGTTGGCGAAGGGTTTTTAACTACGCTTAAAAAATCATTAAAAGAAGGAAAAGTAACCCAGCAGGAAATAGATATTGCCTGCCGTCGGGTACTTGAAGCTAAATATAAACTGGGTTTATTTGATAACGCAAATAAGTCAATAAATGCGGATAGGGAAAAGCAGGATGTATTAACAGATGAGAACCGCCAGTTTGCTCGTAAAATTGCTGAACATTCTTTTGTATTATTAAAAAATAAAGCGCAAACCCTGCCACTTAAAAAATCAGGAACTATTGCGCTGATAGGTCCGCTGGCCAATAATCATTCAGAAATGCTGGGTACCTGGGTAATAGCCGGCGATCCTGAAAAATCAGTAAGTGTGATGGAGGGTGTAAAAAACGTAGTAGGTAGCAGCGTTAATATTTTATACGCCAAGGGCTCAAATATTACGGATGATTCTTTATTAGGTGCACGTGCATTCCCATTTGGGTTAAACCAGATGAAAGATAAACGTTCACCACAGGAATTGATTGACGAAGCTGTAGAAACAGCTAAAAAAGCTGATGTTGTTGTTGCAGTAGTAGGAGAGTCTGCAAACATGTCGGGAGAGTCTTCAAGCCGCTCTGATATCACTATACCTGAAAATCAACGCGATTTGCTAAAAGCTCTTGCAAAAACAGGAAAACCTTTAGTGATTGTATTATTTAATGGCAGGCCACTAGCCTTACCATGGGAGAATGAACATGCAGATGCAATACTGGATGCTTGGGCTCCGGGTACTGAAGCAGGTAATGCTATAGCCGATGTGCTTTTTGGTAATTATAATCCGGCCGGTAAAATAACAGCTACATTCCCATTAAGTGTTGGGCAGATACCGATTTATTATAATCATAAAAATACAGGCAGGCCATTTAGTGGTAAAGGACCGGCTAAATTCAAATCAGATTACCTGGATATTTCCAATAACCCGCTTTACCCATTTGGTTATGGATTAAGTTACACCACCTTTAATTATAGCGATGTGAAATTGAGCAAAACTGATCTTAAGGGAAATGAAACACTCAAAGCCACAGTAACAATAACCAATACAGGGAAATTTGCAGGTGAAGAAGTTGTGCAATTATATATCAGCGATCCGGTTGCAAGTGTTAGCCGTGCCGTAAAAGAGTTAAAAAACTATCAGAAAATAAACCTCCAGCCAGGTGAGAGCAAAGAAGTGTCGTTTAACGTTACCACAAACGATCTGAAGTTTTACAATAATGATTTAGTATATGATTGGGAGCCGGGGCAATTTATTGTTCAGATAGGTACCAATTCAAACGAAACTCATTCAGCTTCGGTACAATGGTCTAAATAAATAAAAATAGGCTTTTAATTGAAAAAAGGGCTTTCTGCTTATAAGCGGAAAGCCCTTTTTTCTGTTAATCATAATGCAATAAAGTACACTGCGATTATAAAGAAATGTTGTTTAAATATTGATTTGGTTGAGTTTATCTGGGGCTATTTTCAATTGTTTTAAGTGTTTAACATAAAGTGATGAAATTTTAACACTTCAAAAAAACGGATTGCCTACTTTCAAAAGGGTATGTAATAATTAAAAAATAGGGACACAAATGACATTTTTATCATTTGTGGAACTTTGAAACTGCTTTTTGCCACGATATTGTATTGTATAACGACAATGTTACATTTCTATTTTTTTAATTCGATGTTGATTTTGTTAACAGTTTGATAATGTTAAGGCAATCAATGGCGGGTTTTGTTATTCACTTAACCAATAAAATAATTATTTTGTAATTCTTATAAAATTACTTGTGTAAACAGTACACACTATTTACATTAGTATCAATGCCAATGTAGTTTTTTGCATCAGCAAAGGATTAAAGAAACCTGATAGTATTATAACATTTATTGAAGTAGCCGTCACCTTTTTTAGCGGGCGGAAAATGAGGTAACGATAAGTTTTTAATTTATTAAAGTAAATTACATGATAAAACTTTTACATTTTTTCCTACATAAATATTTTTTGTTGCCCAACCTTTTTTACAGGGTTAATATCATGGTTTCTCTTAAACCTCCTGATATTAAGTTACAGCATTAATTCTAATCTCACAGAATAACAAGCTTAAAATCAAATAAATTAATCAACTAAATCTCAATCTCATGTTTAAAAGTTTACTCCTAAAGGGAAGAACGCTATGCTTGCTGCTATGCTGCTTAGTTTCTTCATTGGTAGTTACAGCACAAACAAAACAAACAGGTAAAGTTATCGGCAGCGATGACAAATTACCTATTGTTGGGGCCTCCGTAAGGATCAAAGGTACTAACACAGGTGCAGTAACAGATGTTGACGGTAATTTTACCCTCTCATTATCTCAAGGCAATGTACTCGAAATAAGTTACATTGGTTTCCAAACAAAAGAGGTCGTATTTAAAGGCGGCCCCCTAACTATCTCACTTGAACCATCTACCAGTACTCTGAATGAGGTAGTGGTAACAGGTTATCAGACACAAGTTAAGAAGGATATTACAGGTGCTGTAGGTATAGTGGATATCACTGATGCCAAGAAAGTGCCTGTTACTTCTTCTGAACAATTGTTGCAAGGCCAGGTTTCTGGTGTTACTGTTATTAACCAGGGTGCTCCTGGCGCTCCAAGTACAGTATTCGTTCGTGGTGTAGGTAACTTCGGTAACACTACTCCATTGTACGTTATTGACGGAGTTCAAAGTAGCAGTATGTCGCAGGTAAACCCAACCGATATAGAAAGTATCACCGTATTGAAAGATGCCGGTTCTGCTGCTATCTACGGGGTTGCCGGTGGTAATGGTGTAATTGTTGTTACTACTAAAAAAGGTAAACCAGGTAAAACTGTTATTAGCTATGATGGCTACGTTGGTCAACAGAGAGCTTTATCTGGAAATGTATGGCACTTAATGAATCCTACTCAGCAGTCAATATTAACTTTTGAAGCTGGTGATGCCGGTGGCGAAACGCTTTATCCTGGTGGTGCGGGTACGTTACCTACATATGGTTACCATGGTACTACAGCTTATGGAGCTTTTGGGGCAGCAGGTGTTACTAATGACCCTACAATAGCTGGTGGTTATCATTTCGACGCGGCCAATCCAAATAACGACTTCCTGGTACAGAAATTTAATCAGGCAGGTACAGATTGGTTCCACGAAATTTTTAAAAATGCTTTACAACAAAGCCATACTGTTACAGCTAGCGGCGGTACAGACCATAGTACTTTCTTGTATTCATTGCAATACTTAGATCAGGATGGTACATTGATTGATACTTACGAAAAACGTTATCAGTTACGGGTTAACAATACTTATAGCGTATTGAATAACAAAGTTCGTTTCGGCGAAAACGGTTATGTATTTTACAGGAACAATGTTGGTGGTAGTCCATACAACCAGCAACAAGAAGGTGGTAGTATATCAGAAACATACCGCGAAATGCCAATTATCCCGGTTTATGATTTAGCTGGCAATTATGGTGGCGGTTATGCTGGCCCTAGCGGTGAGCCACTTGGTAATGCAAGCAATCCAGTTGCTATGCAACAAAGAAATGCAAACAACCTGAACAGAACCTGGAATATGCAGGGAACTGTATTTGCTGAAGCCGACTTCCTGAAGTATTTTACTGCCCGTACTGCTTTTAGCGGTAACGCAAGCAATAACTTCTACCAGATTGTTGGTTACAACACTTACGAAAACTATGAATCTCATACCTCTCCTAACAACTATGATGAGGCTTCAAATTATTTTTTCAACTACAACTTTACCAACACCCTTACTTACAAACAATCTTTTGGTAAACACACCATTAGTGCTTTTGCAGGTTACGAAATAAAGAAAACCGGTGGTCAGCAAGTTGGTGGATATGCAACAAATTTTATCTCTTTAGACCCTGCATATCTTAGTTTAAATCAAACAACTTTACCAACCTCTATCAGTTTGCAAGGTGGTAATGGCACCTACCTTGTTCAGCCTACAGGTACTGAATCTTATTTTGGCCGTGTTGATTATAGCTATGCTGATAAGTACTTATTTGGTGCAACTATACGTCGTGACGGATATTCAGAATTTTACCCTGGTCGTCAATGGGGTACTTTCCCATCAGTTTCATTAGGATGGCGTGCTTCGCAAGAAGATTTCTTGAAAGGTGTAAGCTGGTTACAAGAACTTAAACTGCGCGGTAGCTACGGTGAAAGCGGATACAATGGAAACATCGGCGGTGCAAACGCTGTTAATACCTACGGATCAAGTTTTGGTGCTACTGACTACGCTATTACAGGTGCTTTAAGTACATTGACAACTGGTTATGCTCAAAGTACTATCGGTAACCCTAAAACCACATGGGAAACAGATAAAGTGCTTAATATTGGTGTAGATATGTCAGTTATTAACCATTTAGATTTCACTGCTGAATATTACAGGAAACAGTCTTCTGGCTTATTGTTCCAACAAACATTGCCTTCAACCGCAGGTGGCGCAACTGCTCCTTATGTAAATATTGGTACTGTAGAGAATAAGGGTTTTGATTTTAGTGCTACTTATCATGATGCAATTGGTCGTGATTTCAGATTTAGCCTTACTGCTAACGTCTCTGCATACAAAAACAACATTACCAATATTACCCAAACTCAATACTTATTTGGTGGTTCACGTATCGGTGCTTTCGTAGAGGAGAAACAAGGTTTGCCTATAGGCGAATTTTATGGTTATAAGATTAATGGTATTAACCAAAATACTGCTCAGTTAAATTCTACACCTAACCTTTCTGGTTCAGTAGTTGGTTCTTACATTTATCAGGATACTAACCATAATGGAATAGTTGATGCAAGTGATGAAACTGCTATTGGTAATCCAAATCCTAATTTTACTTACGGTTTAAATATCAATGCTTCTTATAAGCATTTTGATTTCTCAATGGTATTATATGGATCACAAGGAAACAAGGATTTTAACTATATCAAATGGTGGACCGATACTTATAACAGTTTCCCAGGTGGTAAACAACTTAACTTGTTAACCAATTCTGCAACAGTAGTTAATGGACAGGTTACTAACCCTGGCGCAACTCAAGAGGCTTTAAATGTTTCTACCACTCCGCCAAGTACTTTCTATATTGAAAATGGTTCATTCTTAAAGTGCCGCGTGGCTCAAATCGGTTATACTTTTGATCCAAACTGGTTAAAGGCAATCGGAGGAGGCAAATTGCACGTTTATATACAAGGAACAAACTTGTTTACCATTACAAAATATACAGGTCCTGATCCTGAATTGGTACCTTCAATTACAAATAATGGTTCCGGTGCAACCGCAAGTTCTTCATTTGGTGTTGATTGGGGCGCGTATCCTACTAATCAAAGAGCTTATATAATTGGTGTTAACGCGTCATTTTAATGATTAAAAAAGAAAACAACATTGTCATGAAAAAATTAAATTATAAAATTCTGGCTTTAGGTTCATTAATTTTCTTTACAGCGGGATATTCTTGTAAGAAAATTTTGAATTCAACTCCCGCGGGGGCGTTAGCTGCGAGTACGCTTGCCAATAAAGCCGGCGTGGACGGATTACTAATAGGTGCATATTCATTGTTGGACGGATATTATAGCGGGCAACCGGGTACTAACTACGGATCTGGTATAAGCAACTGGACTTATGGTGGGGTTGGTGCTGATGATGCCTATAAAGGGTCAACAACCAATGACCAGGCACCAGATTTGCCTGCAATTGAACAACACGCTGGTATTTCCTTAACCAATTCTTATCTGCAGTCTAAATGGCAGGTTTGCTATGCTGGCGTTCAGCGTGCCAACAACGTTATACAGGAAGTGCCTTTAGTTACTGATGGTTCTGAAGCTGGTACAGTAGGCCAAAATGCCATTGCTGAAGCCCGTTTTTTACGTGCTATATATCATTTTGAATTAGCCAAAATATGGAGAAATGTTCCATATGTTGACGAAACAGTTACTTACGCTGCTGGTAATTATAACGTTCCTAACCCAGGTCCGATATGGGATAAAATTGAGGCCGACTTTGCGTTTGCTATGACGGTATTACCTAAAACTCAACCACAGGCTGGTCGTGCTAATTACTATGCCGCTGAAGCATTTTTAGCAAAAGCGTATGTTTATGATCACCAATATGCAAAAGCGCTACCATTGTTAACTGATTGTATTAATAATGGTGTAACAGCAAGTGGTGCGAAATATGCTTTGGAACCATTTAATAATAACTTCAATGCATCAACTAAAAATGGTCCTGAATCGGTATTTGCTGCTCAAATGTCAGTAAGTGATGGTTCAAATGGTCAAAATGATGATGCTGGAGATGTATTAAACTTCCCAGGTGGTGGTACTTATACCAGCTGTTGCGGTTTTTATGTACCTTCATATCATTTAGCTAATGCTTATAAAGTTGATGCTAATGGTTTGCCAATGTTTCAGATTGATGCGGCTACAGGTTTCCCAACTTATGATGATGTTAACCTGCCTAATGACCACGGTGTTGCTGCTACTGCTTCATATACTCCTACTAACGTAGCGGTAGATTCACGCCTGGACTGGACAGTGGGCCGCCGCGGTATTCCATATCTTGATTGGGGACTGTGTGGTGGTGAGCCATGGACTCGTGGTGACCTTGTTCCATATACTCCTAAGAAAAACTCGTTCTATGAAGCTGTTGCTACAGCTACTACAGATAACTATGGTACCTGGGCTACTAACCAGGGTTCAGCTAACAACTATAGTATTATGCGTTTTGCTGATGTTATTTTGTTGCGTGCAGAGTGTGAAGTTGAAACAGCCGCTTTGTCTGCTGCTGAAAGTGATGTGAATTTAGTTAGGGCCAGAGCTGCTGATCCAACCGGATGGGTACATACTTATATTGATAATACTAAACCTCAAGGTGGTTTTACCAATACTCCTGCTGCTAATTATGTAGTAGGATTGTATTCAGGTCAATTTTCGGCAAACGGCCAGGCTTATGCCCTTGCTGCTGTTATGACAGAAAGACAACTTGAGTTCGGTATGGAAGGTCAACGTTTCTTTGATCTTCAGCGTCAGGATGGTGCTACAGGTGGACCTTTAGGTACTGGCTATATGGCTGGAGTATTAAATACTTATTACAAAAGCGATACCCGTATTGCTAATCCTGTGCTTAGTACTGCGAAATTTACAGCAGGCAGAGATGAGTTTTATCCTATCCCTCAGCAAGAAATACAAGCTGAGAATGGAAAATTAAAACAGAATCCTAATTATTAATAGCTAAGGATCTTATACAAAAGGGAGAGATAAAATCTCTCCCTTTTTTTTTATCTTAGCCTACCATTGTTACTGTTTTTTAAACGCTAAATGAAATTTCCCTATTATCTTTTATTAGTTTTTTTTGTAGCAATAATAGCTTCCTGCAAAAAAAAAGAAACCTTATTTGAACAGATTCCATCGTCTTATTCGGGTGTGAATTTTAACAATAAAATAATTGAAAATGATACGATAAACCCTTTAGATAAACTGAATATTTATAATGGAGGCGGCGTTGGCATAGGTGATTTTAATAACGATGGTTTGCCCGATATTTATCTTGTAGGCAACCAGGTATCCAATAAATTATACATTAATAAGGGTAACATGAAATTTGTTGATGTTACTAAAGAAGCAGGTGTAGGCGGCCTTGGTGGCTGGGGCAGAGGAGTTGCTATTATCGATATTAATAACGATGGTTTGCCCGATATTTATGTGTGCAATACATTACTGAATGATTCTGTAAAAAGAACCAATTTGCTTTATATCAATCAGGGGCCGGATAAAAACGGTGTTCCTCATTTCAAAGAAATGGCAAAGGAATATGGCCTGGATATTAAGCTTCACTCCACAATGGCTTCATTTTTCGATTATGATAATGATGGCGATCTGGACATGTATCTAACTGTTAATTCAGCGCAATCAAGTGATAACACATCATCATTCAGGCCTGTTGTTAAGGATGGCTCCCGTTCAAGTACTGGGCATCTTTATAGAAATGACTGGGATCCAATTTTAAAACATCCTGTTTTTCATGATGTATCAAAACAAGCAGGTATTTTAATTGAAGGTTATGGACATGCGGCTACTACTATTGATATTAACCGCGATGGGTGGAAAGATATTTATGTTACCAATGATTTCTTATCCAACAATATACTATACATAAACAACCACGACGGTACATTTACCGACAAATCAAAGGTGTACTTTAAACATACCTCAACAAGTGCAATGGGTCAGGATATCGAGGATATGAATAATGATGGCCTTGCTGACGTTTTTGAGCTTGATATGGAGCCCGAAGATAATTACAGGAAGAAGATGTTTATGGCGCCCAATAATTATCAGCTATATCAAAACTTTGATTACTACGGTTATCAATACCAATACAACCATAATACCCTGCAAATTAATCAGGGACCCAGATTAGGTCAAAATGACTCCATTGGCGATCCTGTTTTTAGTGAAACAGCTTACTTGTCTGGAATATCACAAACAGATTGGAGCTGGTGTCCTTTAATAACCGATTTTGATAATGATGGCTACCGCGATGTGGTAGTAACCAATGGCTATCCCCGCGATGTAACCGATCATGATTTTACGACTTTCAGGGCCGAAGCATTTCTGGTAGCATCAAAAAAGCAGGTACTTGACCAGATCCCAATAGTGAAAATTCCAAACTACGCCTACAAAAATAATGGTAACCTTCAGTTTACTGATGTTACTAAAAGTTGGGGACTTGATGTGCCAACTTTTTCAAATGGCGCTGCTTATGCCGATTTGGATAATGATGGCGATATGGATATGATCATCAGCAATATTGATGATGAGGTATTGATTTATAAAAATACATCAAGGGAAAAAGATAAAAGCAATAGTCACTTTTTAAATATCAGGTTCCATGGCAGTGCTCAAAACCTTGACGGAATAGGTGCTTGGGCCGATATTTATTATAATCATGGCAAACACCAGGTATATGAAAATAATCCTTTCAGAGGGTACCTGTCAACCATACAAAATATTGCCCATTTTGGATTAGGAAAAGATAGTTTACTGGATTCGGTAGTTATCAGATGGCAAAATGGAAAAAAACAGCAATTAAAAAATGTAAAGGCCGATCAGTTTTTAAACGTAAGTATAACAAATGCTAAAGAGCCTTATACATTTGCGCAGCCTTTAATAAACAATAAGTCATTATTTCACGAAGTAACCAAATCTGCAGGCATCACCTATAAACATAAAGAAGATGACCTGGTTGATTTTAATATCCAAAAACTGTTACCTCATAAATTATCACAATATACACCTGCCATAGCAGTAGGGGATGTTGACGGAAACGGCTTTGATGATATGGTTATTGGAGGTACATCCAAATACCCGGCTCAGCTGCTTTTACAGCAACCTAACGGAAAATTTATTCAGCGTGATTTATTGCCTCCCGGAAAAAACAATATAGATGATCATTTTAAGGATGAGGGTTTATTATTGTTTGATGCTAATGGCGACGGTAAACTGGATTTATACATTGCAAGTGGCGGTTATGAAAAACAGCCCGGTTCGCCTTCATACCGCGATAGACTTTATATTAACGATGGCAAAGGGAACTTTACAGAAGAGCCTGATGCTTTACCCAAAAACTTTACCAGCAAACTCTGTGTAAAAGCTATTGATTATAATAAGGACGGTAAGCTTGATCTTTTTGTATCGGGCCGTGTTGAGCCATGGAATTATCCTAAACCGGTATCCAGTATTATTTTACGTAATGACAGTAAGAACGGGCATGTGAAATTTACAGACGTTACTGCATCTGTTGCCAAAGAGTTAAAAGATATTGGGTTGGTATGTGATGCTATATTTACTGATTTTGATAATGACGGCTGGCCTGATTTGATCCTCACCGGTGAATGGATGCCTGTAACTTTTTTAAAAAATGATCATGGTGTATTTAAAAACGTTACTGATAAAACCGGGATAAGTGACAAATATGGCTGGTGGAACTCCATTGTTGCAGGTGACTTTAATCACGACGGTAAAACAGACTATATTGTTGGCAATACCGGCCTAAATACATTTTATAAGGCTACCGATAAATATCCTGTTTATATAACAGCTAAGGATTTTGACAATAACGGCAGTTTTGATGCTTTCGCTTCAGTTTATTTAAAAGACCAGGAAGGCGCATTGCAAGAATTTCCTGTAAATACCCGTGATGATATTGTTAAGCAAATGATTGGAATGCGCGTTAAGTTTCAAAATTATAAATCGTTTGCAGTAGCCACAATGGATTCCGTTATAACGCCCGAAATGCGTAAAGGTGCCATAAGACTAAAGGCGAATATGCTGCAATCATGCTATTTGCAAAATGAGGGCAATGGTAAATTTACCATGGTGCCATTACCTATTGAGGCCCAAATATCTCAGCTCAATGGAATGGTTGTAGATGATTTTGATGGAGATGGGAACTTAGATGTAGCAATAAACGGCAATGACTATGGAACTGATATTACTACAGGCCGGTATGATGCCTTTAATGGTTTAGTGTTGAAGGGTGATGGGAACGGGCACTTTAAACCCTTAACAATTCTGCAAAGCGGAATTTATATTCCCGGTGATGGTAAAGCATTGGTGAAATTGCAGGGTGCTAAAGGCAATTACTTGCTTGCTGCCAGCCAAAACAGGGATGCATTGAAACTATTTGAATTAAAAAGACCTGTAGAAACTGTGAAATTACAACCGTTGGATGTGTATGCTACCATTAAGTATAAAAATGGCACAGCAAGTAAACAAGAGTTTTATAACGGTACATCATTCCTTTCACAATCAGGAAGATTTTTCAATATTGATAAAAATATGACAAGCGTTACTATTACAGATAGTTACGGACATTCACGTAAAATCCCTATAAATTAATTTTTTTATGAGACGCTTTAAAATTTTAGCCTTTATAACTGGTGTAATTCTGCTTGCAGGATGTGCCCAAAAGCCAAAGGCCGTATTGTTAAGTGATGCAGATGTTTTGCATCAAAATGAAAATCAACTAACACAGGTAATTATTTACGATGTATTTACACCGCCTGTAGCCAGTAGGATTTATGGCTACACGGCATTGGCTTCTTATGAGGCAATGAGATATGCGGATCCTAAATATAATTCAATAATTACCCAGCTGAAGGGCTTTGCGAATCCACCAGCACCCGAAAAAGGGAAAAAATATAATTATGCTTTAGCAGCTACAAAGGCCTTTTTTACAGTAGCGCATAAGGTTACCTTTTCTGTTGATACCTTAAAGAAATATGAAAATAAAGTTTATGCGATGTACAAGGATAATCTGGATGATTCAACCTATACGCGCTCTGTAGATTTCGGAGAAAAGATAGGTAAAACCATCCTTAAAAGGGCTGCCGTTGATGATTATCCGCAAACACGTGGTAAACCTAAATACCTGGGCGAAAACAGCCCGGCTAAGTGGCGCCCAACCCCTCCTGATTACATGGATGGCGTTGAATTTTGCTGGGGAGATATGAAAGTGTTTGCTATTGAATCGTCTTCACAGTTTTCACCTGGTCCGCCGCCGGCTTACAGCGAAGATAAAAATAGCCCTTATGTAAAACAATACACCGAGGTTTATAATACCAATAAAAACTTAACCGCTGAGCAGAAAAAAATAGCCACTTTTTGGGATGATAACCCTTTTGTAATACAGCATAACGGCCATATGATGTTTGCCGATAAAAAAATTACGCCGGGTGGCCACTGGATTGGTATTACAACAATTGCCTGTAAACAAACACATGCAAACGGCGTGAAAACCGCGTTGGCTTATGCTTTAACTTCCATTGCGCTATATGATGCCTTTATTTGCTGCTGGGAAGTGAAATACAAGTACAGCTATGCCAGGCCGGTTACCAATATCAACGAAAAAATAGATCACTATTGGTTGCCATTATTGCAAACACCTCCGTTTCCAGAATATACAGCAGGCCACTCAACCATAAGTGCAGCTTCTGCAACAGTATTAACCCATTTATTTGGTGATAACTTTGCATTTCAGGATACAAGCGACCTACACTATATAGGTATGCAGCGCCATTTTAATTCTTTTATCCAGGCATCAGACGAAACAGCGATGAGCCGTTTTTATGGTGGTATCCATTATCTAAATAGCTCACTCACCGCCGCCGTTCAGGGTAAGCAAATAGGCAACTATATCTGGCAAAAACTAAAATTAAACAATTAAATAATCTTCAAATATATTATGAACATTAAAAAGACTTACCTAATATCATCTATTCTGTTATTAGTGGTTTTGCTATCAGGAAGTATTTTGATTGATAGTTGTAAAAATAAAGGTAATACATCTTATAACTTTACCGGCGACACCATACTTGATGGAAAAAACCTGGTACAGATAAATTGTACAAAATGCCACGCGCTGGTACCTGTAAATGCATTAACTAAAGATGTTTGGCGGTACCACGCTTTACGCTCAATGTCCCATTATTTGGGGATAACCGCCTATATGGATGGGTATTATAAAAAGGATTCTGTGGCTGGTGTGTCTATGCAGGAGTGGGAAACCATTCAAGCTTACTACAGAAAGTTGGCACCAGATAATTTGGATACAGCAAAGCCACCAATTCCGTTAGTTAATGATTGGGCTGGTTTTACTTTAAAAATGCCTGCTCCGCAAGCCAATCCTGCTTATACTTCAATGGTTGCTTTTAATCAGCTTAATCATAAAATATACACTTCAGATTACGTTGCCTCAAATTTAACAGAATATGACAGTAATCTAAAACAACAAGCCGCTACCGTTTTGCCTTCTTCGGCTGTAAGTGCCATTTTTAGAAAGGATGCATCGGGCAACCAGGCAATAACATCCAATATTGGCCGTTTGGATCCGATTGATTTCCCTAATGGCAAGGTTATAAATGTAAATCTGGATGCGAAAACAGGAAAAGAAAATCAAACTGTAATTGCCTCAGAATTGGCGCGCCCAGTGCAAACAATTGAAGGGGACTTTAATAAAGATGGCTTAACAGATCTGGTGATTTTAGCACAGGGACATTTAAAAGGTGGGGTTTATCTATTTACACAAAAGGCAGATAAAACCTACGTTCAATCAAATATATCTGATAAAGCCGGAGCAGTACAAGCTGTAGTAGGGGATTTTAACAATGACGGCTGGCCAGACCTGATGGTATTATTTGGAAGTGTAGACGAAGGTCTGTGGATGTTTTTAAATGATCATAAAGGCGGTTTCTCTCCAAAAAATCTTTTACGGTTTCCACCTGTTTACGGATCATCAAGTTTTCAGTTAGCCGATATTGACCATGACGGGAAACCAGATCTGATATACACCTGCGGGTATAATTTCCACGATTCGCGTATTTTGAAACCTTATCATGGTTTGTATATCTTTAAAAATATGGGCGATTGGAAATTTAAACAGCAATGGTTTTACCCAATAAATGGTTGTACAAAAGCAATTGCTGCTGATTTTGATGGCGACGGGGACCTGGACATTGCTACCATTGCCTTTTTTGCTGATTTTAAGAACAAGCCTTCTGAAGGGTTTATTTATTTTAAGCAGGATAAGTTATTTAGCTTTACGCCCCACGCAATACCTATTAGTAAATATGGCCGGTGGATGAGCATGGATGTGGACGATTATAACGGCGATGGAAAACCGGACATCATTTTGGGTAATTACTCCCGTGGTTTTAAGAATCAGAACGATTTGCAGCCTTTCTGGCAAGAAAACATTCCTTTTGTGGTATTGGAAAACAATACCCGTAAGTAAAAGTTAAGATCTATAAATACTTTCAGTGCTTGAATCTATATTTTAAATGGATTCAGGCACTGAAATTTTTATTCCATATATGTTTTACAAATAAGTGTTTAAGTAAAATATATGTGCGTTATTTGATATAAGGAAAAGCTAAATCTATATTTAAAAATGTTATTGAACAATAAACTAAAGCCCAATAAAGTAATAATTATTGCTGTTTTTTCATTGGTTGTTGCTATTTCTTGGTTAACAGGCTGCAGTAACAAAAATAAACCCTACTCAGTTCAGGATGATATAGATGATGGCAGGCAGTTAGCCACAAAATATTGTACACTTTGCCACCAGCTTCCTTCGCCTGCTTTAGTTGACAGGGCCAGTTGGGTAAGTGGTGTTTTGCCGGCTATGGCCAAACAACTTCATATACAGAATTACATGGGGCAATATTATGCCGATGGAAATTCTTTGTTAAATATTGTTCAATGGCAAAAAATTGTCACCTATTATTCTAAAACCTCGCCTATGAATTTGGTAATTCCCAAACCGGGCGTTCAACCGCTTAAAGACTGGGCCATATTCAGCTTGTTAAAGCCTGTTGCAAAGCCCGATGGGCCGACAGCCATGACCACATTGTTAGCATTTAACCCTTTTGATAAACAGTTTTATAGTGGCGATGCTGCTAATAATTTTTATAAATGGGATAAGAAACTGAATTCGAAACTGGTAAAAAGTATGCCTTCACCGGTTACGGGCGTTATCTTCACTAAAGATGCTGATAATTCAGAAAGTGCCATTTTGACCTGTATAGGGGTTATGGCACCCATTAACGTAGCTAAAGGGAAAGTTATACAAGTAAAACTGAATGGTAAAATTAAGGACGATCAACAGGTAATTATAGGTGACAGTCTTCCGCGTTCAGTACAAACTGTTGCTGCAGATTTTAATAAGGACGGTTTAACCGATTATGTTGTTTGTGGTTTTGGTCATGATAACGGGGGATTGTATCTGTTACAGCAACAAACTAACCATACCTATGTTAAAAAGTTGATCAGGAACGAAGCTGGTGGTGAGCAATTAATTACCGGCGATTTTAATAACGATGGCTGGCCCGATGTAATGTGCTTATTTGCACAGGCTGATGAAGGCATCTGGATGTTTTTGAATGATCATAAAGGTGGTTTCATCACCCAAAATCTGTTACATTTTCCAGCTGTTTACGGCTCAAGCAGTTTTCAACTGGTTGATTTTAATCATGATGGTAAACCTGATATTTTGTACACCTGCGGCGATAACAGCGATTATTCAAAAGTACTTAAACCTTACCATGGGGTATATGTTTTTACCAATCAGGGTAACTGGAAATTTAAACAGACTTATTTTTATCATATAGATGGCTGTACAAAAGCCATTGCAGCTGATTTTGATAATGACGGCGATTTGGATATAGCTACCATTGCTTTTTTCGCAGATTATAAATATCACCCATCGGCAGGCTTTACTTACCTTGAACAAACGGGCCCAGGTAAGTTTATGCCTCATGAGCTGCCTATAGAAACCTATGGACGCTGGTTAACCATGGAGGTGGGCGATATTGACCAGGACGGCAAACTGGATATTATATTAGGGAATTTTTCAACACCGGGTCGTGGTTTTGTAAATCAAAAAGGTTTTGCTCCTCAATGGGATGAAAAAAATCCAATAATAGTTTTAAAAAACATAAGTACTTCAAAAGCTGCCAATACTCCAAAATAGTATAATAAAAGGGTAAATTAGTACAGTTTACGCAACCCTTTTGTTAAGTAGTTTTACAGCATAAATTATAGTAGTAAAAAATAAGACAAGAAATCAAATAAGCCTGATTTCTTGTCTTAAAATCTATTGTTTTTATCGCTTCAAATTAAATTTTACTAATGAAAAAATTGATGTATTCGGTTGCCTTTGGTTTTATGGTGAGTGCTTTGCCATTTTTATCATTTGCCCAAACCGGAACCGTAAAACAGGTTAAGTTAACAAATTTCGATCTTCAATCATCTTCACTTATAAACGCAACGGGTAGCGAGTTATCCAGCGTTCAATATCATTCACCGGTTTACTGGTTCCCGGTTAAAGTGCCCTCAACAGTGCTAACCGGATTGGTAGCTAATCATATTTACCCCTCTCCGTATCAGGGATTAAATAACATGTTGATTCCAGATGCGTCCGATCAGTTTAATAAAGAATATAATCTGGAGCAGTATAGCTTTTTACCTAACGATCCTAATCCATGGAAAAAACCTTACTGGTACCGTACAACTTTCAAAGTTGCAGCAAGCGAAAAAGGACGTCATTTTCAGCTGATATTTAAAGGGATAAATTATCGCGCAGCGGTATGGGTAAACGGTAAGCAAATAGCCGACTCCACCCAAATGGTAGGTATGTTTGCCGATTATAATTTAGATGTAACCGATGCGGTTATTGCAGGCGGCGATAATGCGATTGCCGTAAAAATATATCCTTTAGATTATCCGGGCTATCCCGCAAAAGAACAATTACAGGCAATGGGGCCATTTTATGAAAATGGAGGGCCTACCGGCGACATTGGTAAAAACGTAACCATGCTTTGTTCCGTAGGGTGGGACTGGATTCCTCCCGTGCGCGATCGTAACATGGGAATCTGGCAGCCTGTTTATCTGCGCTCATCTGGTGCTGTAACTATCGGTCACCCTAAACTGGTAACAGAATTGCCCAATCTGCCTGATACCAGCACCGCTAAACTATCTTTAAATTTAACTTTATCAAACCATAGCAATACTGCTCAAAACGGAAAACTAACAGTAAGTATCAGCCCTGAAAACTTTACAGGATTGCCTTCCCAGTTTTCGCAGGCAATTTCAGTTGCAGCAAACGGCGCTTCTGTAGTTGATTTAAATGCCGATAAAATAAGTCAGCTGTTAATTAAGCGGCCTCATTTGTGGTGGCCAAATGGATATGGCCGGGCAAATTTATACCGCATACGCTTGCAATATACTAATGGAACCAGTGTTTCTGACGATACCACATTTGTTTTTGGTATTCGCACGGTATCCTCAAATGCTAGTATGGTAAATGGTTTTGTTCGCCGCTTTTTTTATGTGAACGGTAAACGTGTACACCTGGTAGGTGGCGCCTGGGTCCCCGATATGATGGTAAACCGGGATTCGGCACGTTATGATTACGAAATGCATTTATGCCGTAATGCCAATGTAAACCTGGTACGCATTTGGGGCGGCGGCGTAACACCTCCTGATGCTTTCTGGAATGCTGCCGATAAATACGGTGAAATGGTATGGTCTGACTTTTGGGTTACAGGCGATACACAGGGCGAATTTAAAGGATCGCCAGATTGGCCGCTGGAAGGGAATGTATTTATCAAAAACGTGGTAAGTACAATTTACCGCATTCGTAACCATGCAAGCTTATTGGTTTGGACAGGTGGTAACGAGGGGCACGCCCGCAAGGAACTATATGACGCCATGCGCGATAATGTTATTGGTTTAGATGGCACCCGTCCGTTTATTCCGAGTTCATCTGGCTTTGCCAAATTACCGGCAGGATGGAAAGGTTCATATCCTGACGATATGCCTTCGGGTGTGTACAGCGGTGGCCCATACCAATGGGAAGATCCGAAAGTATATTATAAAAAAGCTGATGATGGTGGCGATTGGGTATTTAAAGATGAAACAGGTATTCCTTCGCAACCTCCTTATACTACACTGGCTAAAGTAATTCCAAACCTGGTTTGGGATACCAAACTGCCATTTCCGCTAAATAACACCTGGGGGTATCATGACGCAGCTACAGGAGCTGGCAGGTATGATAGCTATTACCAAGAGATGGTGAAAAGATATGGTCAGCCGCAAACAATGGTAAATTTTTCTGATAAAATGCAGTTGATGAATGCGGTAGGGTACCAGGGTATATTTGAAGCAGCAGGCCATAAAATAAACGAAACGGGTGGTGTGATGCTTTGGAAACTGAATGCGGCACTTCCAAGTGTTATCTGGCAAATATATGATTGGTATTTGGAGCCCAATGCTGGTTACTATGCCATGCAAAACGCCTGCGAACCCTTACATATTCAGTTTAACCAGGATGATTCAACCGCAGCTGTTATCAATCGTACTCACCACGCTACCGGATTACTGATTGCCAAAGCTGATGTGTATGATATAGACAGCAAACTGGTAAAATCATTTACAGTAGATCACATCGGTATGGCCGAAACAGGTGCGCAGGAAGTAATTAAACTGAAAGAATTGCTGGCATCGAGCAAAGGAGTGAACTTTGTGGTACTTAATTTAACCGATGCTGCTGGTAAGAACGTTTCACATAACGTTTATTGGCTGGCACCTGGTAATGACTTTACAGCATTTAATAATATGAGTACAGCTCAGGTACAGGCTAAGGTTGTAAAAACTGAAAAAGGTAACAACGAAGATAAATGGACAATGCAATTTACCAACAGCAGTAATAAAATTGCATTTTTTGTTCGCCCGCAATTAATGAAAAACGGCGAAGAAGTAATGCCGAGCTACTGGACAGGTAATTACTTTACTCTTGCCCCACACGAAAGCATAACCGTTTCAGTAAGCGCTCCGGTAGCTAAATTAGGCGATGTACAGCCAACAGTTTTATTAGAAGGCTGGAATTTAACCAAACAAATAATCACATTACCTGCAAAATAAATCACATTATTGATAAAATAATCACTTAAAACAAATAATTGAACAGGGCTCCGGTGCAAACCGGGGCCCTGTTTTTTTTCAGGATATTAACTTATACGCTTCTAATTGCATCTTTCTGTTAAATATTTGCCTGGTGAATCTGATATATATTCTCAGGTATTAAAAATAAATCATATATATTAAAAAGTGAAAAAATAATAAATAAAGCTGCCGGTTTGTTATTTTCGTATATTTTTGTCTTAGACTAAGGTTACTTAATTAATAGGGAGTAAGTACGCGTATGTGTGACTTTTTTATTTGATAATCAAAAAGTTATATACGTTATGAGAAACCCTGTATATTTTACACTACGTGGATGATAAAAATGGTTACTTTTAATAATTTATTAACAAAAATATCAGGCACATTTATTTTGGTATTTATTTTTATTAATAATATTAATGCCCAAATCATTGGATCTGTAGCAGTCTCAGGCAGTCCGGGTTGTGGTGCGGGTTCTGTTACACTTACCGCTTCGGGCGGTTTACCAGCAGGTGGTACCTACAACTGGTATGCCACGTCAACAAGTACTACAGTAATTGCAACCGGGGCTACCTATTTGCCACAAACTTCAGGAACTTATTATGTTTCATACACTTCTGCCGGGATACCAAGTGCAAGAGTTTCTGGCACTGCAACAATAGTGGCTAATCCTATTATAGCTACCGCTCAATCAGTAACAGCCGGTGCTACACTTGCTTTGCCATTCACCAGTGGAAGCACTAATGATGTTTCGGGAAGCGGAAATAATGGTATAGCAGAAGGCAGCCCTACGGTGGCTCAACCAACAACAGACCGTTTTGGGGCTGCCAACAATGCTTATAGCTTTGACGGCGTTTCTCAATACATAACTACCAAAACAAATATTACTTCAGCTCCACAGGATTTTTCAATAAGCCTATGGTTTAACACCACTACTACAACCGGCGGTAAATTGGCTGGTTGGGGAAATCAACAAACGGGCTCAAGCGGTAATTATGACCATCATATTTATTTAAATAATGCCGGACAGATATACTTTGGTGTTTATTATAATGGTTTTAGATGTATAAATACTACAGCATCTTATAACGATGGGAAGTGGCATCACGTGGTATTGACTTTTTCATCCACCAACGGTGTTAAAATGTATGTAGATGGTGTGATAAAGGCTGAGGATTCGACAAATAAAGTTGCTGAAACCGAAGCCGGATATTGGCGCTTTGGATATGATAACCTGCAGAACTGGCCATCGCCCCCTACATCTTACTTTTATAAGGGCTTGCTTGATGATATTGCTATATTTAATCATGCCCTGACCGATGCTGATGTATATGCATTATACGGAGGCGGCGCCTATCAGCTTTGTGATGGATCTGTACAATTGTTTGCCAATACTGTTGCTAACTCCACTTATTCATGGACCGGACCCAATGGCTTTACCTCAACCTTGCAGAATCCAATAAATACAAATGCCAGCCCCCTGGGTGCATACGCAGTAACAGTAACACAAAATGCCCAATGCATTTCAACATTAAATGTGTCAGTGAATACGCCGGTTGTTTATACGTGGACGGGTAATCAATCAAGCGACATTACCCTTATCAATAACTGGAATAACACAACCTTCGGTATCAGCAATCAGCTGCCTTTTTTTGATGGAAGTGTCTCGCTGCTTATCCCGAATGTAACCACCTGCCCCCAGTTAACGCAAAGTATCAGTGTATATAATTTGACCCTTAACAGCGGCGCGAAGCTTGATTTAAATGGACAAACATTAACTATAGGCTGTAATATCGTCAATAGTGGTACTATAAACTATTCATCAACTGCTTTCCCAACGGTGATCTTTAATGGCACAACGGCAACACAAACCTATACCGGTTCCAATACTGTAAATACTGCAGAATTCGGTAACTTAACCATTAATAATACTTATTCAACGGTATCGGGCGGTATAACAACGTATGGAAAAGTAACTATAAAAGGAGGCCCCGTCGATGTGTTTAACACGCTGACAATGACCAGCGGCAACTTGTTTGTTGACAATACCAACACCGGTGCTTTAACATTAAAAAGTAATGCTACAACTACCGCGGCAGTGGGCATTATTCCATCAGCATACAGCATTACAGGCTCAGTAAAGGTAGAACGCTATATAACCGGGGGAGCAGGATATCGTGGATACAGGTTGCTGTCATCACCGGTGAGTTCCGGTACAGATTCGTACAGCAATAAAATCTATAGTGTAAATTATCTTAAAGATTCAACGTTTCTTACCGGAACGGATGGTACAGCTGGTGGCTTTAGTAAAGCAGGCAACCCAACGCTTTACTTGTACCGTGAAAATCTGGCGCCGTTATACAGCACCTTTTTAAATAGTAATAATCGCGGCGTAAAAGATATTGCCAACTCGCCTAACTATTTAATTGATGGCGACGGCGGCGGTACTACCTATTATAATATACCTGTAGGTAACGGATTTTTATTCTTTTTCAGGGGGGGATTAACTACCAGCTCACCCTACGTTTCAACGAGTACCCCAAAACCTGCTACGCTAACTACTTCTGGTACGTTAAACCAGGGATCGGTACAGGTGATAGATTGGTATAACCCTAATCCGTCAACACCTCCCAATCTGGGATATACTGTAATAGCAGGTACTCCTGCTACCCCTGCGGGAAACTCGGCAGTGCGTGGATTTAACCTGGTGGGCAACCCATATGCATCTTCTATCGATTGGAACGGATTCTATAACTCAAACGCATCACTTGAGACTATAATTGGGGTGAATGTAAACCCTACAGCCTGGGAGTTTATAACTGTATCCGATGCCTATGGAACGTATAACGCACAAACAGGGGCATCTACCAACGGTGGTACCAATATTATAGGCAGCGGACAAGGCTTTTTTGTAAAAGCAAGCGGTGCCGGTTCGGCAACTTTACAATTTACTGAAAATGCCAAATCATCTGCACAACATACAGGGGCAACAATACTGGCTTTGGAGAAATCGGCAGGAACGGCCGCTTACAGCCAGGATCTTCGTTTATCTTTATCAAAGGATACTACCAGCAAAAATGAAGTTTTGATTGGCTTTAATCAGGGATCAACTAAAAAATATAATCAAAGAGAGGATGACCTTTTCTTCCCGGGGCAAAGTTCTCCTCAATCTGCCTGGGTTACTTCGGTAGATAGTTTTAAAGTGGTATCTAAATGGTTCACATTGCCTAAAATAAATCAACCGGATACAGCCAATATCGGGGTAAGTGCATTAACAAGCGGTCAATATACCCTTACCCGTACCGAGTTGAAAGCTGTTCCGGCGGTTTATGACCTGTGGTTAATAGATACTTACAAAAAAGATTCACTGGATATTAAGAATAACAGCTCTTATATTTTTAATATCGACCTGAATGATACTGCTTCTTTTGGGAAAAATCGTTTCAAAGTTATCATCAGGGAAGACGCGGCATTAGCCATTCATTTATTGGATTTTACAGCAGTAAAAGTCACCGGAGGAGCGAAAATTGACTGGAAAACAGAAAATGAGCAGAACTACACTACTTTTATTGTGGAAAGAAGTACCGACAATGGCGTAACTTTTACTGCCATCGACAGCTTTTTATCAGATGCCCGGGGCAGTTATAGCTTTCTTGATAAAAATCCTGTAAATGGGATTGATCTATACCGTTTAAAAGTTTTGGCTATAGATAGTACCGTAAGCTATTCAAATATTGTGAGGCTGATATATGGTAGTAGTACTAACATCCCTAATGTGATGATTTACCCTAATCCAACAAGTGGTATTGTAAATGTAACGGTAGTTCAAAATAATGCGGCGTACTTGGACACACAATCAACGGGTGCCAAATTGTATGATATTAAAATAATAAGCATTACAGGATCGGTTATATTAACCGGAACACTATCGCAGGCTGTATGGCAGGGTAATGTAAGCAATTTTCCGCCGAGTACTTATATTGTAAGGGTATTAAACGATAGCAATAAAAGCCTGGTAGGCGAGGCGCCTTTTATAAAACGATAATATTTGAAAGGGCATAACGCTATATAAGCGATATTGCTAATCTGTTTTAATCTTTGTTTTGCTTAAAATTAAGTTAAACAGCAAAGTAACCAACAGTGCTACTACGCATCCGCTAACTACGCACATTAGTCTTTCCACGGCAATGTACCAATGTTTGCTTCGTTCTGCTTGTATGGTTACAATAACTAATCCGGCTAATGCGCTTCTTATGGCATCTTTTACATTAAATGCTAGCCCAATACAAATAGTTAACGTTACCCCGATACATAAAATAAGGAGATCTGGTAGTTGCAATGGATATAAACAAATACCAACCAGGCACCCTAATACATTTGCTTTAATCCGGTTATAGGCCTGTGTGGTACTATGATCAGGCGATAACACTAATGCAACAGATACAATGGCCCAGTAAAACGGATATTGAGGAAATAATACATAAGGGATATAGCAAATAATTACGCCAACTAAACATTTTATAATGTAGATGGAGTTGGGTGCAATTTGCTTTTTGTCAAAAGGATTAATGATCATGGGTAGTGAAATATCTTAGGACGAATTTTGTATTTTTTTGAACAAATAACCTTCGCTTTGTATTAAATATATAACAAAAATTTAATTTATGTTATTTTGCGATAGACAATAATCTGCCTGGATTAATAAAAATGGATAAATGTGAAGTTTTAATTATTGGTGCTGGTGCTGCCGGCTTAATGGCAGCGTATACTTTGGCTCAAGCCGGAAAAAAGGTAACGGTACTGGAAGCTCGCGAACGATCTGGTGGCCGGATCCATACCCTGCACAATGAACTCTTTTTTAAGCATGTTGAATTAGGTGCAGAGTTTATACATGGCGATTTACCAGTAACACTTCAATTGTTAAAAGAAGCAAATATAGATTACCTGCCAGCGAGTGGTGAAATGTGGCAATATAAAAACGGTGAATTTGAACATGAAGGCGGATTTATAGAGGAGTGGGATTTGCTGATGAAAAAGTTGCTGCTGCTTAAGCATGACATAAGCATAGAAGCTTTTTTAGAAAAAGAATTTGCTGGAGATGAATACAATGAATTAAAAAAATCAGTTCGCCGCTTTGTATCGGGTTATGATACTGCTGATCCTGAAAAAGCAAGCACCTTTGCCTTGCGTAATGAGTGGCTGGATGAAGATAATGAGGCTCAGCATCGTGTTAAAGACGGCTATGGGGTAATGATTAAATACCTGGAGCAGGAAATCACCAATGCTGGTAGTGAAATTTACCTGAACTCAATAGCTAAAGAAATTCAGTGGGAGCAAGGGAAGGTAACTGTATTAACGCTGGATGGAACTGTTTATGAAGCAGCGCAAATAGTAGTTGCCCTGCCATTGGGGATTTTACAGGCTGATAAAAATCAAAAAGCAGCTGTGTCTTTTGATCCGCCAATACCTGAACAGCATAAAGCAATAGCCGATATGGGATTTGGTGCAATAATAAAAGTATTGCTCGAGTTTGACGAATCTTTTTGGCTGGATGATAAAACTCAGGCATTAGCAGGAAAAAGCCTGGAAAATATGGGGTTCCTGTTATCGGCAGAAGAAATACCTACATGGTGGACACAGGTGCCGCAACATAGCACTGTATTAACCGGTTGGCTGGGTGGGCCGCCCGCAGCACTAAAAAAAGATATACCGGATGAAGAAGTCTTACAGCAAGCCCTCCAATCATTAAGTAATATATTTAAAATAACTGTTGATGAGTTAAAAGATAAGCTCACCGCTTTTTATATAGCTAACTGGACAAGTGATCCGTTTACACTTGGTTCATATGCTTATGATACTATGGCAGCATCGCAAGCACGGCGGATACTCAATAACCAGGTAAATAATACCCTGTTTTTTGCTGGCGAATATCTGTATGAAGGCGCTGCTATGGGAACCGTTGAAGCTGCTCTTTCGAGCGGGCAGGAGGTTGCAAAAAGGATATTAAAATAAGTTTTAAAAATTAAGTTTTTATCGCTCTATCCTTAACTTTCTTTTTTCATTATCTTCATATTGCGTCAAACTTTGAATGGCAGCTAGTCTGCCGGTTTCAACCATTTCTTCGGCCCGGTAAAAATCAAAAGCACCACAGCAATCGGCAGATACCTCGATAAGTATGTCGGGGTGGTTTTTTTCTATGGATATTTTGGCGATATGAAACATCATTAAGCTGATGGTTTTATTGATCAGGTTAAAATAGCCAATTTTTTCTTCGTTACTTAAAGGATTAAGCTTTTGCAGGTGACTATAAAAATCTTTAAGTCTTTTTTGATAAACAGATTGCTCTGCAACAATTTCTGTTTTTGGCGGGGCTGGTTTAATGTAGGGAATATCTGCATTTACGTTTACGGCAATTAATATATCTCCCGGCAGTCTTTTAACATATTCTATGGGAATATTATTGATAACTCCCCCGTCAACCAGCAGGCCATCTTCTGTTTTAACAGGAGTAAATACTGTTGGTATAGCGATAGAAGCCCTTATGGCGTTAAATACGTTTCCATGGGTAAAAATAACTTCCTTTTTATTAATAATGTCTGCTGCAACAGCTGCATAAGGTATTTTAAAATCCTCGATGTCCTGATCCGAAATGAATTCCTTCATTTTTTGAAACAACTTATCCCCTTTTACCAGTCCCTCGGTTGTAAAACTAAAGTCGAGCAGGTTAAAAAGCTTCATCTTATCCATGGTATAAAGCCAATCGCGGTAAGCCTCCAGCTTTCCTGAAGCATAAACACCACCAACAACAGCACCCATTGAGGTACCCGCGATAGAAGTTATTTCAAACCCCCTTTTTTCCAGTTCTTCAATAACTCCAATATGGGCTATGCCTCTTGCTCCTCCACCCGATAATACTAATGCTGCTTTTTGCTTCATTGGATTGAAAAATTTACTTTATAATTCTTATACGTTAAAACTGGAAAAAGGTGTCCTTTAAAAACTAATGCTTTTGACCAATTAAATGCTCATTTGTTTAAATACAAAATAATGATTTCATCATGTGTTCCCTGTAATTAATTTGCCTTCCAGTAATTTCCTGATAAAATGATCATGTTTAATAGTTTTATAGTGTTATCATAGTAATCATAATCTTTTAGCTTAAATGCTACCAGATAATCCCAAACCTTATTTAGCCATTGCTGATTTTTTTTATCAACCATAGCCGATACTGCAAAAGGGGCGATAAAACTCAGCGCTTCAAAATTGCGCCCTTTAATATCATTCCCTGCCAGGGTATATCCGGCTGATAGATTATAAGTATCATTATTGGTTGTTTCCCTTATCCAGTGGTTTATCCTGTCGGTTATTAGTTTAGCCCTTTTATCCCCGGTAAGTAAATAATCAACACCAATGCGCCATGGAACACGGCAAGCATTATAATTATAGTAACCATCATATTTTGATTCCAGGAAATAAGGTGGGGCAGGCTTTGCCACTTTATTTGTATTTACAATAAAATCAGGCAGTAACCCTGCATCCGGACTGTATTTATCCTGCATCAGGGTAAAAAGCCTATAATTACTGTTGATCACCTTTGTCCAGCGGATATCATTTGTAGCGCTATAAAACGCCTTGAAATTTGCAGGCATAAAATCAGATGAACGCATATCAAAATAATCTTTGCTCTCTGCCTCAACACCATCACTTAATATAACAGACCATGTATGGTGGTTAATTTCGTACTTCATGATATCGTTAATCATGGCTTTGCCTTCGGCGAGGTAATTAATTGGCCCATTGCTGCCCCATTGCTTATTAGCCAGTAGTAATGAGTAGGCAATATCCATATCTCCATCCGTAGCCGATGTATTATCGAGGTTTTTTCCACCGGCATATTGCGCCCAGGCCATTAAATAATGGCTTTTGCCGGTTGGGTGTGCCTTATAATACCGGTAAAGCTTATCGTAAATGCTTTTTGCTGACGAATCAAAACCTGCCATTAATGCAACGATAATCATCCCATAGCCTTGCCCTTCTGAAACACACTGTTTTTTACCGATTCCCCCAAACCAGATAAAACTTTGATTTTGATCTGGCGTAGTCTTTATAAACCGTTTTTTCCAGGGAGTATAAAAGCTTTCAACCGCATTATCCAATTGTTTTTGGGATATGTGATTGGGGTTTATAGTACCTACACTATATTTTACATGCTGCGGAAATGGTTTTAAGGCTTGTTGCGCAAATAGTGGATTAAAGAAATTAGTAAAGGCAATAAAGATGCATGTGCAAAATAAATAACACCACAATTTAATCAACATGCTCTTTCCTGCCCCGTTATTTAATATTGGTAACTCTTAATATCCTGTGCAACACTGGAAGCAATTGGCTCATTGATGAATTTTGCGCCAACAGATGCCACTACGTTGCTTTTTTGCCTTGGGGAAACATGTTCCTGTATAATTATTTTTTTTTCAGGTTCATCCACACTCATATCCTCTCCTGCAAAATACATTTTCAGGCATTCTAAAAAGTTTAGTATGGCAGGCGTTTGCTTGCAGGTAGCGGCGTACCACGCCCTTTTAGCTACGCTATGGTGAAGTGGTTTAGTAACAATATTTCTGCCCTTTAAATAAGGTTCAACAATCCAGTCGGCCATAACAGTTATACCGAGGCCTGCATTTACCATTTCAATGGCTGCATCAGTATAGTGAATGCGGTGCAGTGTTTTTGGCTTTACCTGTTGGGCCTGTATTAATGCCTCAATAACCGGAGTATCCTGGTAGGAGGGATCGTATAATGGTAATATCAACTCCTCTCCGTGAAAGTCGGAGATATTAATCACATCTTTTTTTGCTAAAGGATGATCTTTACATATCACAGCTGTCAGTCTGTCAACAAAAATAGGTTCGTATCTTATTTTGGTATTTACCATTTGGGTGCGGATAATACCGATATCCAAATCGCCATTCATCAGGTACTCCAACGGCCGCCGGGTAGCATCTGATAGTATTTGTATGTTGATATCGGGCCAGCGCTTTTTGTAATATTTGATGATACCCGGTAACCAGTGATAGGCGGTATAACACTGCATACTGATGCTGAGTTTGCCGGTTTTTCCGTTTTTGTAGTTATTGATATCCTCTTCAAGCGTCTTTAATTCGGCCAAAATCTTCTCGGCACTGCGCAAAAAACGGTAGCCTTGTTCAGACAAATGTAATCTTTTGCCCTGCCGGTCAAATATTTCGACGTCTAATTCACGTTCAAGCTCCTTTAGTTGATGGCTCAGTGCCGACTGTGTTAAATGCAGTGTTTTGGCTGCTTTGGTCAATGTGCCCTCTTTTGAGATGGTATCTACCAGTCTAAAATGATGTAATGCAATGTTCATTATTAGATATTTTAATAATTGTAACAAATTTAATTCATTTTTTTCATATAGAGGATAGTTTTACTTTTGTAGTGTCAAACTTACACATATGTTAAACATCTCTTCAAAACAGGTAATCTTAGGTTTTTTGAGTGTTTTATTTGTCTTTCAGGCTAGTGGCCAAAAAATATTGACTATTAAAGAAGCCGAACAAACTGCACTTGCTAATTATGGAACCATAAAAGCAAAGGCAAATCAGCTTAATGCCTCCAAAGCAAATTTAACCGAATCAAAAACCGAGAATCTTCCTGATTTAACCCTCTCAGGCCAGCAGGATTATGGTACTGTAAATTCACAGTATGGCCCCCTCTATGCGTTTAAAGGACAAGCATTGTCATCAGCCGGTCCTACTTTAGGAAGCCAGAACTGGAATGCTGCATTTGGCTCCCTTTACATCAGCACCATTAACTGGGACTTTTTCTCATTCGGTAAAGCGAAAGAAAAAGTTAAAGTGCAAAAAAATGTGGTAAACCTTAATGAAACCGATCTGGTACAGGAACAGTTTCAACACGAAATAAGGGTTGCCAGCACTTATCTGAATTTATTGGCTGCGCAGCAGCTGAGTAAAGCAGGCCAGGATAATCTTAACCGTGCCATCGATCTGCAAAAGGTTGTGATAGCCCGTGTTAAAAATGGTTTAAATCCAGGCGTCGACTCATCACAAGCGAACGCTGAAGTTGCAAATGCCAAAATTGTACTAACAAATGCGCAGGAAACTGAGCAGGAGCAAAGTAATTTACTGGCGCAGTACCTGGGTGTGCTGCCACAGAATTTTACATTGGATAGTACTTTTATTTCAAAAGCGCCAATAAATGCTGATGTGCAGACACAATTAAATCTAGCCAATCATCCAACCCTACGTTATTATCAGAATTTAATAAACGTAAGTGATGAAGAGGTTAAGTATTTAAGAACGTTTAACTATCCTACCTTTAGTTTGGTTGGTGTTTTTGATGCTCGCGGAACTGGTTTTAATCAGGGATATGGAGCAAACCAAAGTCTTTATACCAGCAGTTATGGTACAGGAGTTGACCCAACCCGCTATAACTACTTGTTTGGTATTGGTGTTACCTGGAATATAACTACGCCATTGAGGGTACATTATCAGGTTAAGGCACAGAAATTTACTTCTGCTCAATACCAAAACACTTATGATTTGTATAACGAGCAGTTAAGGGATCAGGAAGTACTGGCTGAAACCCGTATCAGTAATGCGTTAAAAAATTACCGCGAGGTACCTGAAGAAGTAAAAGCTGCGACAGATGCTTATCATCAAAAATTTGCCCTTTACCAAAACGGACTGTCAAATATTGTTGATTTTACGCAGGCCCTTTACGTTTTAAACCGCGCAGAGGTTGATAATTATATTGCCTCAAATAACGTATGGCAGGCGCTATTATATAAGGCGGCAGCTACAGGCGATTTCGGAATTTTTATGAATAACTTTTAATACAACATATTAGAAAATGGGAATGATAAAAGGGGCTCTTCAAAAGCCAATCACCATACTGGTAATAGTTGCGGGATTATTCTTCTTCGGTATCAATGCGATACGGACTATCAAGATAGATATTTTCCCCGATTTGAATTTACCGGTAATTTATGTATCGCATCCATACGGTGGTTTTACCCCCGATCAGATGGAGGCGTACTTCGGAAAGCAATATGTTAACTTGTTATTATATGTTTCGGGTGTTAAAAGTATTGAAACAAAAAATATACAAGGATTAACGTTAATAAAAATTACATTTTACGAGGGCACTAATATGGCCCAGGCCGCGGCGGAGGTCACGGGCTATACCAACAGGGCGCAGTCTGGCTTCCCGCAGGGATCACAGCCGCCGTTTATATTGAGGTTTGATGCCTCTACATTACCTGTTGGTCAGCTGGTATTAAGCAGCCCAACCCGTACGAATAAAGAACTGGTGGATTTTGCATTGGTTTATGTTCGTTCATCATTTACCTCAGTTCCGGGTCTTGTTGCACCGGCTCCGTTTGGTGGCAACCAGCGTACTGTTGTAATTAAAGTAGACCCTGAGTTATTAAGGGCCCACAACTTAACGCCAGATCAGATTGTTGCTGCCATGCGCGATAACAACCAGAACAGCCCTGCCGGTAACGTTCGTATTGGTGATATTAACTATATAACCCCGGCAAATACGACCATCAAAAAGGTAGCTGAATTTGGCGATATCCCTTTGTTTAAAAATGGTGTACAAACTGTTTTTCTTCATGATGTTGCAACGGTAGAAGATGGAGCTGACATTACCAGCGGTTATGCGTTGGTTAATGGTAAGCGTTCAGTTTATTTGCCTATTACAAAATCAGCATCGGCTTCAACATGGGATGTGGTGCAAAATCTTAAAAAAGCCATTCCACGTTTCCAGGCTTTGATGCCACCTGATGTTAAACTTTCTTTCGTTTTTGACCAATCAGTATATGTAATCAACGCAGTAAAAAGTTTGGCCGAAGAAGGCGCCATCGGTGCTGTATTAACCGGGTTAATGGTATTGCTCTTTTTGGGCGACAGGCGCGGGGCATTAATTGTAATCTTAACGATTCCGACTTGTATCGTATCAGCGGTATTTTTCCTCAACTTGTTTCATCAAACTATCAATATCATGACGTTGAGCGGACTTTCGCTCGCTATTGGTATCCTGGTGGATGAATCAACCGTAACGATTGAGAATATTCACCAGCATTTTGATATGGGTAAGCCCAAAGCTTTAGCTATTTGGGATGCTTGTAAGGAAATTGCTTTTCCTAAATTGCTGATCCTGTTCTGTATCCTGGCGGTGTTTGCTCCGGCATTTACCATGACCGGTATTCCGGGAGCATTGTTCCTGCCATTGGCATTGGCTATTGGTTTTTCAATGATCGTTTCTTATATGCTTGCCCAAACATTTGTTCCTATTATGGCCAACTGGATCATGGTAAACAAACATGAGGATAAAAGCCATAAAGACGGTTACGCAATGGACGATGAGGGTGATGCTTGGAAACAAAAGGAAGAAGCCGTTAAACATGCTACTGAAAATGATAAAAAAGCCAAAGGCTTTGACAAATTCAGATTGCGGTTTTTAATGCTGATGGACAGAATGTTACCAGCTCGTAAACTGATTGTATCCGTTTATCTGATAGTAGCCTTTGGACTTGCATTTTTGTTGTTCAGTTTTATTGGACGCGATGTATTACCAAAAGTAAACTCTGGTACGTTCCAGGTTCGTTTGCGCGGAGCCGACGGTACAAGGTTAGAACGTACAGAAGAAAGCACCATAAAAGCAATTCACATTTTAGAAGGTATTGTTGGTAAAGAGCATATTGCTATTTCATCATCATTGGTGGGTATGCATCCTTCGTCGTTTTCAACAAACCCTATTTATATGTTTATGGCTGGTCCGCAGGAGGCTGTAATGCAGGTGAGTTTAACAGAAGATTATAAGGTAAACCTGGATGATTTGAAAGAAAAATTCAGGAATGCCATACATAAGCAATTGCCCGGCATTAAAGTTTCTTTTGAGCCGATAGAATTGACCGATAAAATTCTTAGTCAAGGATCGCCAACGCCTATTGAGGTTGCGTTAACCGGAAAAGATAAAAAACAAAACGTTATTTATGCTTTTAAGGTAATGCGTAAGCTGGATAGTATAAAGTATCTTCGTGATATACAAATTGCACAATCATACAAATATCCGTCAATTGACATTAACATAGATAGGGTTCGTGCTGCGGAATTAGGAGTAAGCGTTAATGATATTTCACGAACTTTAACCGCATCAACATCATCATCCCGTTTTACAGAAAAAAACAACTGGATTGATGAAAAGGTTGGCTTAAGTTACTTGGTTCAGGTTCAGATACCAGAATATCAGATGTCGAGTATGAATGATATACGCGAAATACCAGTGTTGAGCAATCAGCCGCGCCCGGTTATCAGTGACGTTGCCCAGGTAAAACAGGACACCACTTATGGCGAAGATGACGATATCGGCGCTGTGCCAACACTTTCTGTTACTGCAAACATTAACAAAAAAGATTTGGGTACCGCTACAGATGATGTGCAGAAAGCAATCAAAGCATTAGGTAAATTGCCACGAGGTTTAACTGTTGAGTTACGCGGTATGAGCCAAACGCTTACCGATACCCTTGATAGCTTGCAAAGTGGTTTGATGGTTGCGGTATTGGTTATTTTCCTGATGTTATCAGCCAATTTCCAATCATTTAAGGTGTCACTGGTTGTACTGTCAACAGTACCGGCTGTGTTATTTGGGTCATTACTGCTGGTTAAAATAACAGGGGCTACACTTAATCTGCAATCATACATGGGTATGATCATGTCGGTGGGTGTATCTATTTCAAATGCGGTATTATTGGTAACCAATGCCGAGGAATTGAGAAAGCATAATGGCGATGCGCTGAGATCAGCACGCGAGGCGGTTGCATTACGTGTTAGGCCAATTTTGATGACCAGTTTGGCCATGATTGTAGGTATGATTCCTATGGCATCAGGCCTGGGCGAGGGTGGTGACCAAACTTCACCATTAGGAAGAGCGGTTATTGGCGGCTTATTAGCCTCAACCTTTGCTGCACTGTTAATATTGCCATTGGTTTTTGCCTGGGTTCAAGGTAATACCTCAACCGAATCTGTTTCATTAGATCCTGAAGATAAAGAAAGTAAATTTTATGTTCCATTGCACCATCATCATGAAAATCACAAAAAATAAATTTATTGTTCCTTTAACTGTTTTAGTTATAGGCGTTGGGTTACTGAGCTCATGTGGCCCTAGTAAAAAAGAAAAAGAAGAGCAAGAACAAACCGTAAGGGATGAGAATGCAATTGATACACCAACTGTTGCCCTGTTACCTATACAAAAAGGAAAACTGAGCAGCACCATTGCTGTTCCGGGTGAACTGGTGCCTTACCAGGAAGTTGATCTATACGCCAAAGTAAACAGTTATGTTAAAACACTGCTGGTTGATATAGGTTCGCAAGTACACCAGGGACAATTATTGGTGCAGTTGGAAGCTCCTGAAATTAATTCACAATTGGCAGAAGCCGATTCAAGGATAAAGCAATATGATGCAATTTATTATGCAAGTAAGGCTACTTACGACAGGCTTTTGAGTACCAGTAAAATTCCAGGTACCGTTTCACAGAATGATCTGGAGCTGGCTGAAGCCAAGAAAAATTCAGATCTGGCTAATGTTGAGGCTGCAAAGTCATCTTATAAAGAAGTGGCCGCTAATTTGGCTTATCTTCAAATAAGGGCACCATTTGATGGCGTGATTACTGCTCGTAATATAAACCTGGGTGCATATGTTGGCCCGGGAAGATCCAATGATCCGTTATTGGTATTACAGGATCAGAAACGTATGCGTTTGGTAATATCAGTGCCAGAAAGCTCCACCGGGGGCTTAAGTGATAAAGATCATGTTACTTTTAGCGTACAGGCTTTACCTAACCGCAAATTTACAGCCCAGGTAAAAAGGCTTGCCGGCGCCCTGGACACAAAATTACGCTCAGAGCAGGTGGAAATGGATGTTTATAACACCAATAAAGACTTATTACCACACATGTTTGCTGAGGTTGATATTCCTTTACCATCACGCGACAGTGCCTTTATTGTTCCGAAAACTGCCGTAGTAACTTCAACCGAAAAGGTGTTTATAATTAAAGTGGTTAATAACCATACACAGTGGGTTAACGTTAAAAAAGGCTTGTCGTCAGGAACGCTTACTGAAGTTTATGGTGATATTAATGAGGGTGATCAAATTGTAAAAGATGCCAGCGAAGAGATTAGGGACGGATCATCTATTAAAGTTAAACCAGCGGATGCTAAAGCAGCTGAACAATCAGCTGGTGTTGGTCAGCCCGGTAATAATAAACCCGTTACAACTGGTCACTAAGAAGTGATCAGTCAAAGATATTTAAGAGTTCATTTTTGATTTGTTGTTTTGATTTTGCCAAACCTGAATTTAAGAATAAGAGCAATTAGCTTGCATTTTTAATTCAGGTTACGGCAAAAAAATGAACAGAGTAGTATCTAAAATAGATGCGATGCTATAAGCAACACAAATGCTACTGAAAGACCGGAGAGGACTAAAAGCACTTGCAAATCAATAAATTTGCGCTAAAAATTTATACAAGTAAAACGCCTTGTTACATCAACAGGGCGTTTTACTTGTAATTATATTTTACCAACGGCCACCACCGCTGCCGCCGCCACCACGATTGTTATCTCTTGAATAGCCGCCACCGCCGCCGCCACCACGGTTTCCACCGCCATAGCCACCGCCGCCACCACGGTTTCCACCGCCGTAACCACCACCGCCGCCTCTGCGATCACTTGGTTTTTTTTCTTCAGCCTGGCTTACCGCAATTGATCTGCCTTTAACTTCAGCGCCATTTAATCCTGTGATTGCTTTTTGAGCGCTTTCATCATCAGACATTTCAACAAAGCCAAAACCTTTGCTTCTGCCGGTTTCTCTGTCGATAATTAATTTAACGGTGCTAACTTCACCATAAGCTTCAAAAAGCTCTCTTAAATCGGCTTCCTCTAATGAAAAAGGAAGGCTTCCTACAAATATGTTCATCAAAATTTAATTTATAATGGGCAAGTCTACTATGCTTACCTCTCTTTATTAACATCAAATATAGTAATAGATATTTGAATGATTACAGATACTAAATATAAATACGCGTCAAATGTTTTAAAAAAATTTAAAATATCTTTTTTATGAGGTAAATTTTGTCATTTAAGTTAAATTCATCCCCTGCTTTTAATCCTTTTAATTTCATTCCGATAGGAGATGCCTGCGAAATGGCAAAATACGATTCATTATCAACCTGTAATACCCCGGCACTTATGGCAATGTAAAAGTTGCCATTGCTGGTTAATACTACACTACCTGTTTCACCCTTATCTGACGAGTTTTCGGGGTTTATTGAATTCAATGCTACTTTAAGTTTATTAGCTTCATTCAATTGGGCGAGATTTCGGTTTGTTTCCTGCTGCATCATCTCGCGGCTGGTTTCATATTTATCGCCGGCACTGCTTTTGGTATCATCATTTGATGCTTTTTGGGCTTCATTAATAGCTTGCTGAGCCGCTTCCATACGTTTTTGTACATATTCAAGGCATAGTTGATACAGCGTTTTTTTTATCTCTTTCATTATACTTTAGTTCGGGTGCTAAGATGGGGTTAAAATACATAGAGAGAAAATTAAATAACACCTTGATTAACTAGTGTTTTAGTTGTACTTTTAGGAAATTTTAGGAAAAAAATAAAAGCCCCCTTACACTCGCTGTTTGGGGGCTTTCAACCTAAACCTTATCACAATTATAAATGCTAGAAACGCATCTATATGCAGGATAAACGAATAAATACTGCTTATGTTTTATAAATGAACAAAAACTGACCAAAAAATGATGTTTTTCTTTTCACGATAAAAAATAAATCAGACTTTTGTTTTTTGATAACTGTAGAAGAAAAATGAGTAAAAGCTTTAGCTGTAAGTGCTTTTACTAAGCAGCCAGCATTTCTGTTTTTTATTATAAACAAACTAAAGCCTACAGTTGTTAAATAAATATTTTGATACTGTTGTAGCAAATTTGGATGGTATTGCGTAAAGGTATATAAATATAAAATTTATAAATGTAAACAGTTACAAAATAAGTTAATATCTACTATGAAATATATAAATAAGAAGTACAAGAAAAGTGCGTTGGGAGAATACAAAACCACATTGATATTGCTCTCCATTTTAGTGGCAATAATGACCCTTGTAATTTTTATGCCACTTAAACGTGAAAAAAATACTAATCATGTTATTAGTAGTTTTTCAAGATAGATCGCTTCATTGCGAATGAAATTCAATTTTTAAAATTTACCTGAATCGGTTATCAGATTGTGACTGGTTGAATTAATTTATTTGCTTTTTATTTAAATGGTGTTTAATTTGAAACTTCAAGTTTAAAGCAAAATGAAGATAAAGTCCCTGTTTTTTATTGGTTTATTGTTCCTATTTGTGTTTGGGAAAGTTCATGCGCAAAGTACAGTGAATATTACCAGGAGCTGTAGTAATGAAATTATATACCACATATTTGAACGGAGCTTTTACGATAGCAACGACGACTTGCATGGAGATTTAAATGGGATAAGGTTAAAGCTTAATTATCTGCAAAAGCTTGGCGTTACCGCCATATTATTAACTCCTCTTTATGAATCTGTTTTTTACCATAATTATTTCGCATCCAACTTTAAGAAGATAGATCCCCGTTATGGTACTATGCAGGATTATCTGCATCTGATAAAGGAACTCCACCGCCGTGGAATGAAGTTGTATATGGATATGGAAACCCAGTATGTTACCGAAGATCATTTATGGTGGAAAGATGGTATTAATAACTTGAACTCGCCGTACAGTGATTATTTATTGTATGATGATAAAGCTCACACACAGCCATCGCCCATTATATTTAATTTAAAAGGTTTGTTAGGATACGATAGTACATACCGGAAAATAACCACCGTTAATTTAAAGAGTGCAGGGGTGCTGGATTATAACTACCAGTTGTTTAAGTTTTGGGTTGATCCGAATAACGATGGTAAATTTGATGATGGGGTAGATGGTTTCCGCCTGGATCATATGATGGATAACCTGGACAATAAGCCTGCTTTAACCAATTTATTTAATGTTTTCTGGAAGCCCTTATTAAACAGACTGCGACAGGTTAATCCTCATTTAAAGATTGTTGCCGAGCAGGCTAACTGGGCTGATTTTGGATCGGATTATTTTAATAACGGTGGAGTTGACAGGGTATTTGCATTCAGACTTGCATTTGCCATCCGCTCATTTGATAAAAAACAGTTAACTGCGGCTGCAGATTCTACTTTTCTGAGTATCCCGGCAGGTAAACAGCAAGTGGTATTTATTGAAAACCATGATATGCCAAGGTTTAGTACCGGAGTAAAAGGTGATATAAGAAGGCTGAAGATAGGTGCTACATTGAATTTGTTATTGGGTGGTATACCTTCAATATACTACGGACAGGAAATAGGTATGAAAGGTACTAATGCAGCCTTAGGGGCTACCGACGCCAATGATATTCCTAACCGGGAAGCTTTTGAATGGTACAAGAGTGATAAAGGTAAGGGGATGGCCCTGTGGTATAAGGCAAAAGGTCCGTGGAAAAATCAATTTAATAATGATGTGCCTGACGATGGCATATCACTTGAGGAAGAACAAGATGAACCCAATTCTATCTGGAGTTTTTATCGTAAAGTAATTGCCATACGCAAAGCTAACCCCGTAATATCAAGTGGAGATTACCAAACCCTTCAAAATAGCAGCGACCAGGTTTTTACTTTTATGCGATATGATGGTAATAAGAAGTTTGTGGTGGCGGTAAACCTTTCTGATAAAGCAATAGATACCAATGTAAATGTGGCCGGAGGAAAAGGCTCTTTAATATCTTTGTATGGTAGCAAAAAGCCCGAAATTGATGGAAGTATAATTAAATTACATCTTAGCGCATATAGCATTGAGATATTTACGATGTAAGTTAGTTGCTATTTGAATCTTAGATAATATCAATGAGAATTTTCAGGCAACCTTTTTATCTTCCAGGCCTAAATTCCGCATAAATTTTTTACGGTAGTTGAGTGGGCTGAGGCTCATTTTTAGTTTAAAGGTTTTATAAAAGTGCGATACATCCCCAAAACCACTTTCAAATGATATCTCAGAGATAGGCTTGTCTGTTTGGACAAGTTGTTGTGTGGCATAATTTATCCGGTAATCAATTATGGTTTCCATAAAAGTTTTGCGGGTGGTTTTCTTAAAGTACTTACAAAAGGCATTTGGTGTCATATTGGCTATACTTGCTGCAACATCCAAGCTGACATGATGCCTGAAGTTTTCTACCAGATAAGCAAAAACAGGGTTAATACGTTCTTGTTCTGTGCGTGTGCGCTCAGCAACAATGCCGTTTTGATCTAATAAATTAAAATCATTTGAGGTTGCCAGGCTTTGTAAAATCTCAAGTAACTCCAACAGCATTTTAAAGCTGTTTTTTTCTTTACCCAACGCAACTAAATCTTTCTTAACGGTTGACTGGATTCCTTTTTTAAAATGTACTCCACTGCTGCTTCTTTCAAACAGCGCTTTAATATGTTTCAGTTCGCCTTTATTGAAAAAGTCATTACCCAAAAAAGAAGCATTAAATTGTATCACAATAGCACTTCCTTCAGGCTTTTCATCCTTACCGGTCTCAAGTTTCCAACAATGGGGAAGGTTAGGACCAAGCAGCACCAAATCGCCCGCTGTAAAATCTTCCATGTGGTTACCTACATATCGTTTTCCACTACCTGTCAAAATATAAGTAAGCTCATATTCTTCATGAAAATGATAAGGGGCATCAAATGCAACTTTGTTAAAGCACCTCACTAAAAACGAGTGACCATTCATGGGTTGAAGAATCTCGTAAGAGGCCTTTATCATGGTGTATTTTAATTTAAATTGTTTAAATTGTAAATTTATGGATAAAATAACCCATTATTGTCCCATTTATGACATTTTTTTTAAGAGTAGATGTTACTTTCTTTGAAAAGTAAATTCTGGTTATGGTTGAAACAAATATAGCTTTACCTTGTTTGGATGATTTTAAAAAAATATCCACTGGAAATATCACCGAATTTCGCGAACAAGGGCATACTCTAATTGAAAATGTCTTATCTGCCGATGAAATGGCTGCTTACCGGCCTGCAATAGTTGATGCTGCTGAAAGATACAATACTGAAAAACGCAAATTACAGGATAGAGATACTTATGGTAAAGCTTTTTTGCAGGTTATGAATCTGTGGGAAAATGATGAATATGCCCGGAAATTTGTTTTTGCCAGGAGGATGGCGAAAATAGCTGCCGATTTAATGGGGGTTGAAAATGTTAGGCTTTATCATGATCAGGCTTTGTTTAAAGAGCCAGGAGGAGGGCCAACTCCGTGGCATCAGGATCAATACTATTGGCCAATTGATACCAATAATACTATAACCATGTGGATGCCGCTGGTAGATATTGATGAAAATATGGGCATGCTCACCTTTGCATCAGGATCATTTAAAGAGGAGGCGGTTTTTAATTGTGAAATATCAGATGAATCGGAAACTGCATTTGATAATTATGTTAAGGAACACCAGTTTCCTATAAGTCGCGCCAAAACGATGAATGCGGGTGATGCCACATGGCATCGCGGTTTTACTATTCATCATGCCAATGGCAATAACTCCAGTAAAATGCGTGAGGTTATGACCATTATTTACATTGCTGATGGGGCAAAGGTTACTCCGCATAAAAATAGCTGGCAAAAAAATGATCATCACAAATGGTTGCTGGACAGTCCTATTGGAGAGCTGATTGATTCAGTATTGAACCCGAAGTTGTTATAGTTAAAAAATACTCCTGCTTGCCCCGCCATCAACCTGGATGGTGGTACCGCTGATATACGATGCCTGCTCTGATGCAAGGAAAGCAACCACCGCTGCCAGTTCTTCGGGTTTGCCTATCCGGCCAAGAGGAATACTTTTCGCCTTCTCTTTTAAAGCCGTTTCAGGATCAACGTCTTTTGGTAAAGTGTGTTTAAGCCGATCTGTTGATATCATTCCAGGTGCAACATTATTTACAGTAATGTTGTACGGGCCGAACTCATCAGCCATTAATTTAGCCATTCCTACAACGCCCATTCGCATACTGGTAGAAAGAACGGAATTTGCCAGTACTGATTTTACCGAACCGCTGATAATGTTGATAATACGACCACTTCCGGTTTTTTGCATATGAGGTAGTACCAGTCTGCTGGTTCGGGCAAAACTTAGCAATGTCAATTCAAATGCTTTTTGCCATTCAGCATCATCAAAATGCTCGAATTTATTAAATGATGGTCCGCCGCCATTATTGAGTAAAATATCAATTCGCCCAAAACTATCAGCAGCTTTTTGAATAAAGCTATTAATCTGGGCTGCATCTGAAACATCCACCGGAATAGCGATGACATCATTACCTGTAAGTTGTTGTATTGCTGAAGCTGTTTTATTCAGTTCTGTCTCATCGCGCGAGCCAATAATTACTTTTGCACCTTCGGCAGATAAAGCAGTTGCTATAGCTTTGCCTAAACCTTTGCTTGCAGCCAAAACAATGGCAACTTTGTTGTTAAGTTTTAAGTCCATTTTTAGTGAATATGTTTCACAGGGTTAACTACGTTGCATTGAGCAGAATGTTTTAACATATAAATTTAATCAGCCTTTTTCTTCTTTTTCTCTTCGCGGTGCTCAATGCTCAGTAAAAAGGCCGGTAATAAAGTTAAATTGCTGAACATGGCAACCAATAAAGTTACCGAAAGTAAAATGCCCAGCGCCTTGGTACTACCAAAGGTAGAGGCCGCAAAGATTCCGAAACCAAAAAATAGAACAATGGCAATGTAGATCATGCTGATGCCCGTTTCGCGGATCGTATCTGAAACTATCCGTGAAATGGTTTTATTGGTGCTTTTCAATTCCTGCCTGTAGCGGGTAATAAAATAGATAGTTTGGTCGGATGATATACCCATTGCTATACTAAAGATCAGGATAGTTGAAGGCTTAAGCGGGATGCCAAAAAATCCCATAATACCCGCAGTAATTACCAGGGGTATAAGATTGGGCAATAAAGAAACTGCTATCATTTTAATGCCTCTAAACAGTACCCACATTACACCGGCAATTAAAAATATGGCCCATGCCAGACTCTCATAAAGGTTTTTAACCATATAATTGGCACCCTTTATAAAAATAATGCTCGATCCGGTAAGCTCTACATGATATTTTTTAGGGTTGAAGATAGAATCAATACGAGGCTGTAAATTGGCCAATACAACATTCATGCGGCTTGAGCCTACATCTATCATTTCAAAACTGGCACGGGTAAACTGTTTGTTGCTATCGATATAATTATGCAATACATTGGTGTTTTTGCCCGAATTGCCTGCGTAGCTTAATATAAAGCCTTGTTCCAGGCCGTCGGGTAAACGATAGTAGCGGCTATTGCCACCATAAAAAGCTTGTGTAGAAAATTTAAGGGCCTGTATTAATGATAGCGAACGGCTAAATTCAGGGTACGATGAAATGAGGTTTTCCAGTTTTTCAACCTTATGAATAAATACCTGGTTCATTACGCCGTTTTTGCGTTTGGTGTCAATGCTAACTTCAAGCGGTAAAACGCCTTTAAAGTTATTCTCAAAAAATTGCAAATCGCTTAATGTATTACTTGTTTTGGGCAAATCATCAACTACGTATCCGTTTACATTGATGAGTGAAAGGCCATAGGTGCAAACAATAACCAAAATAAAGGTTGTAATATAAATTGCCTTGCGGTGATGATGTACAAGGTAATCGAGTTTTAATAATACGAACTGAATGATTTTGCGATCTTTAATACCGCTTTGTCGCGGTTTAGGGCTGGGCAAATAGCTAAAAATTATAGGAATCAGTATAAGGCTTAGCGCAAAGGTTACCATAATGCTTAAAGAAGCAACCAAACCAAATTGAGTAAGCAACTCGCTGTTGGTGAAACAGAGCACGCCAAAGCCTATTGCAGTGGTGACATTGGCGATAAAGGTGGTTATACCTACCCTTTCAATTACAATGTTTAATGATTGCATTTTATTGCCGGTATGGCTATACTCATAGTAGTATTTATTTAAAATAAACACGCTGTTGGGTACTCCAATAATTACCACCAGGGGTGGTATAATACCGGTAAGTATGGTGATTTCATAATGCATTAAAACCAATATGCCCAGGCTCCAGGTAACACCAAGCAGTACCACCAGTACCGGGAAAATAACCGGGAAAAGCGACCGGAATATAATTAACAGGATACAGGCCGTAATGAGTAATGATAAACTTAAAAAAAGTGTAAACTCATTCTTCATTAGGTCGCCTGCAACTGTGCGGATCAATGGTAAGCCCGAGTAATGAACTTGTATATTATGCTTTTGTTCAAACTGCTTGCCTTCTTTTAATATCTGGTTTAAAATAGGTACTCTTTTTGGGGTATTGATAATTTTTCCATCAAAAGTGATGGCCATTAAGGTGGCGTTGCCATTTTCACTTAACAAAAGTCCTTTATAAAAGGGGAGATTAAGGATCTGTTTTTTTATGCTGTCAACCTCTGCCTGGCTGATAAGCGGATGTTTTACAAGAGGTTTTAATGTGAAGCGATGGTTGAGGGTGTCTTTTTCGAGGTTATACAAGTTGGCAACTGATATAACTCCAGTTATGCCTTTAATATGTTGGATACGGGTGCCTATCTGGTTCCAATCGTTAAATACATCTTTGTTAAAAATAGAAGGTGATTCAAATCCGATTACCATGGTACTTGCATCCTGCCCGAAAGTACTTTTAAATTGCATATACCTGATATAGGCAGAATCAGTTACCGGTAGCACTTTGCCTCCATTAAAAGTTATGCGTACCTGGCTGGCTTTATATCCCATAAAAATACTGGCAAGGCCAATAACAGCCAGTATAAGAATTCGTTGTTTTAGTACAAAATCAGCGAGTTTTTTCCAAATCATTATTTCGATGAAGATTATCGGGGGCTAAACTACGAAAATACATTAATCAGGGTAATTCATTAAATGAGATTGTGACAATGTTTTTCAAATGTGCAGATTTGTATCTTAGACATTTTAATACGGCCAGCTCTTGATCGCTTGCGGTATGTTATATTATAGCTATTTATGAAAAAACTATTAAGAAGTTTTGGTTATGCTTTTAAAGGACTTGTTTATGCTACAGCTACCCAGCTAAACTTTCGGATACATCTGGTTGCAACTGTTTTAGTTTTTATAGTAGGTTTTTTGCTGCAAATTTCTTTGGAGCAATGGAACTGGATAGCGATAAGCATTTGCCTGGTACTGGTAACTGAAATTTTTAATACAATGATTGAAACACTTGTTGACCTTGTTTCGCCGGGATATAATGAAAAGGCAGGACGTATAAAGGATATGAGCGCTGCTGCCGTTGTTATTGCTGCTTTATTTGCCCTTATTACTGCATTGATCATTTTTTCACCAAAGCTGCTGGCATTGATAAATCATGCTTCATAAAACCCGCGGAATAGTTTTTAAAACCACTGACTATAGCGAGAGCAGCGTTATTGTACAGGTATTTACTGAAAAATTCGGCATACAATCCTATATGGTTAGTGGGGCCAAAAAGCCAAAGGCAAAAATTAGCCGCAATATGCTGCAGCCATTGTCATTGTTAGATATGGTGGTTTATCATAAAAGTGCTGGGAATGTGCAGCGTATAAAGGAACTTAAAAACTTTCCGCTTTTACAAAATATCCCATATGATATTATAAAAAGCAGTATTGCCCTGTTTTTAAACGAGGTTTTGTATAAGGCAGTAAAACAACAAGGGGTTGATGAGAATTTGTTTGATTTTGTATTCAGCGCCATTGAATGGCTTGATCATCAAACAGAAGGCCTGGCTAACTTTCATTTATTGTTCCTGGTGCAGCTTACCCGGTATCTAGGCTTTTATCCAGATCGCTACCTGGCAGGTGAAGCCGATTATTTTGATATGAAAAATGGCGTTTTTTGCCCATATAAACCTGATACAACATTATATCTTTCACCCCCGCACACACACAATTTTGCACGCCTGCTGCAATATAATTTTGAAAACCTGCCTCAATTAAAACTTATTAATGAAGAACGTCGTTATCTGATTCAAAAGCTATTGGATTATTACGCCCTTCATATTGAAAGTTTCGGAAACATTCGTTCGCACGATATACTGGAAGAGGTTTTAAGTTAAAGCTTTCTGTATTGGTATAGAGTACTTTAAAATTAATCTGTAGCTGTTCAAAAACTATTAACTGATCCAGCTTGTTATCATCAGTAATATATCAAAAACAATACATTTAAAATCAAAAAATAGCCATTATATTTAAAAACTGATTATTTAACAGTCATAAATCATTATAAATGCTGCAACAAAAGCGTCTTCTTTCTATCGATGTATTTCGGGCTGTAAATATGTTCTTTATGATATTTGTAAATGATCTGAGTGATGTGCGTCATGTGCCTCTGTGGATTGATCACGTAAGGGAGAATGTTGACGGAATGCATTTTGCAGATACCATTTTCCCAATATTTTTATTTATAGCGGGTTTATCTATTCCTTTGGCTATAGGCAGGAGGATTGACAAGGGGGATTCCTTTATTTCTACAGCAGGATATATTTTACTACGCTCATTCGCATTAATTGTAATGGGCTTTTTTCATGTTAACCTGGAAGAATACAGTATCGCTGCTTTGATACCTGCAGGTGTTTGGGAATTTCTTTTAACCCTCAGTTTCTTCCTTATTTGGCTTGATTATCCCGAAACAATGGCCAAAATAAAAAAATACATCCTTATAAGTATCGGTGTAATTATACTGGCTGTATTGACAGTATTGTATAAAGGAGGCACCCCACAAGCTCCTGTTGGATTAAATGCATCCTGGTGGGGTATTCTGGGTATTATTGGTTGGGCCTACCTGGTTTGTGCGGGGTTGTATCTTATAGTAAGGGGGAATTTTATGGCGCTTCTGGTACTTCTTATTTTATTGGCTGCTATTAATGTTTGTTATCATGCTGCCATAATTGATATTAAGTTGCCGCTTATTAAAGATGGTGCAGCAGCATCACTTATGATGTTTGGAGTAGTAATTTCCTTGCTCTATCCCATGATTATTTCAAAAGGTGGATACAAAATATTATGGCTAACCTTTGCACTCATTGGCCTGGCGTTAATAGGGCTGGGCTTTATTATACGCCCTTATACCGAAGGTATTTCCAAAATACATTCAACGCCGTCGTGGGTGTTTATCTGCACAGGTATTGGTGTTTTATTTTTTGAATTATTTATTTGGCTGATAGATGTTAAAGGTAAGCTAAGCTGGTTTAAAATTATTAAACCAGCAGGAACAAGTACCCTAACCTGTTACCTGATACCTTATTTTATGGTGGCTATATTTACCATATTTGATTTTAGTTATCCAAATGTTTTTAATTATGGAGCAGGTGGTATTTTTCGCTCCTTCGCTGTATCGTTTATTGTGATCCTAATAACCGGTCTTTTAGAAAAAAGAAGATTAAGGTTAAAGATATAAACCTGTTTGCCTTATTGCTCATGAAACCTCAATGCCCCCAAAAGCCTGTTAATGTTTTAATTTTGATAATTGCCTTTAACTTACTGTTATTATTGCCTGGTGTTATCCGGGCTCAGGCAAATAGAGTGGTAATTGGTTATGTTGGTGGTTTCAGAGGGATCATTAAAAATGTAGATCAGATAGATGTAAAGAAACTTACGCATATTAACTATGCTTTTGTAGATATTAAAAATAACCGTGCGTGGCTTCACCGTGAAGTAACAGATACAATCAATTTCAGGCGTTTAGTAACGTTAAAAAAACAAAACCCGGCTCTTAAAATATTAATCTCTATTGGTGGCTGGACTTGGAGCGGAAGGTTCTCTGATGCAGTATTATCAGATACTGCAAGGCATGGATTTGCGGCTAGTGCCGTAGCTATTATCAGCAAGTTTAATCTGGATGGTATTGACATTGACTGGGAATATCCTAGACGCAAAGGCTTGGATGGTAATATTTACAGACCGGAAGATCGGCAGAATTATACGCTTATGTTTAAAGAGTTGCGCAGACAATTGGATAATCTGCAACAGCAAACGCATAAAAAATATCTGTTAACTACTGCTGTTGGCGCTTTTAAAGGTTTTTTGGATCACACAGAGATGCAGGATGTGCAACAATACCTGGACTATATCAATTTAATGACCTATGATTACTCCGCAGGGAAGGCTGCATCACATCATACTGCGTTGTATGCATCAAAGGCTTACGTTGCTCATAATAATGCAAATGAAGCAGTTACCTTATTTGTGGCAGCTGGGGTGCCTGTAAATAAGCTGGTTATGGGCGTGGCGTTTTATGGGCGTACGTCAATTTTAGAAGAGGGGGCCAAAGGCCTTGGTGATTCTGTTTCAACACGTGCCAAAGGTTATGGATATACCATTATAAAAGATAGTATTCTTAAACTCCCCGGGTTTAAAGTATATCATGACCGGCATGCAAAGGCTGATTATATTTATAATTCAATAACAAGACAGTTTATCACCTTTGACGATGAATGGTCGGTAAAGAAAAAAGTTAAATATGTAAAGTCAAAGAAAATGGGAGGGGTTATGTTTTGGGAATATGCTGATGATCCCAAAGGATACCTTTTAGGCGTAATAAACAAAACAATAAGGTAGACTGCAAAGTACATTAAAACAAAAAAGAGGAAGCGGGAGCTTTCTCTTTTTGTAGTAACTGACCTCATTATTTATCATAAAGAACTAATTGGTTAGAACGATAATAACAATTAGACAAAGATAAACCCTATAGAGTTTGCAGACAATATTTTAACAGATATTTAACATATTTTTTCTCCTCAAATACATAATAATAAGCGGAATTTACTAACACTGGCGTACTTATCAACAAAATGGGAGGTTTAATCTTTAATAGGTTGTAATTCCACGAAAATAAGGGCGTGTTGTTTTGATTAAATTAAATATTTAAATAGTTGATTTACTGTTGGATGTTTTTTAATAATTATCCGTTTTAATTTACAACCACTTATCTGTTTTAAAGTGTTAATTGCTTGATATGTACCCGAGTATTTTGCATTAGAGTAGCTTTTATTATCAAAACCGTATTTATTTTTTTATGAATAATACACTATGTAAGTGCTTATGTATTTATTAATCTGTAAAAATACATAAGTGCTTATATGTTGTTTTATTTAGCCTTTCCGTTTCCTAACCAAAGCAATGCATCTATTACCAGCTTTGCCTCCATGGGGCTTGCAAATGTATACGATAGTGTTTTATCTGTATTGTCGTATTTATGCTCATAGTCCATGTCATTATGGCCCATGTTAAAATAAATCATTTTGTAGTTTTTGTTGGTCCATACTACAGGGTAGTAGCCACTGTGCCATATTTCGCTTTGTTTTGGGCCGGTTCCCAATGGAAAACTGGCGGAATCAATAGAGCAAAGTATTTCAATATTGGGGTTTTTAGTTAAATCGTTTTCCCACCGGTACCATTCATTAGGTGAAGTTTTAAACTTTGCGGGCATATGTTTAGTTGCAGGAAAGTTCCTGTTAACATCCAGTATAGCAGTTGAAGGGCGCCATATATTGCTAACGTATTGGCCCGATCCTAAAAAGGTGTTATGATACCAATCCCAGTTCTGAGGGAAATCAGAAGGGGTAAGGGCAAATGCCGAAAAGTGAAAGCCCATCCAGGCGCCTCCATTTTCCATATATTTCTGAAATGCCGCACGTTGCACCGGATCATCGACCCTGGTATCTAAAAAAATAACTACCTGATAGTGTGAAAGGAATTCGGCATTCAGGTTATTCCAGTTCATTGTAGAATCGTACTTGAAATGATACTTCGCTGCGATCAAGGGAAACCATTTGTTTGCTTCATGCACAAAGCTTACGTGCGCTTTATCATTACGGGCTGTATAAAAAGCTATTACATTGAATTTGGGATTGCTTCCCTGAGCTTTTGTATTTAAAAAACCAAAGCATACGGAACAGAGAATAATAATTACTAAAGAAGGTTTAAGGAGTTTACAGTTGGTAAGCATAGATAATGGTATTGGTACGGTTAAAATTAAAAAAACTATGCATCTATATTCCTTTTATCTCATGTAATCCTGTAATTTTTTTAATACGGAAAAAATGAAAGCCAATGGAAAATGTAAGTGGTGTTTAATTAATGGTTACAATGGTTGTGCCTGCATAACTCGATTTTATTAGAGAAAACTTAAAACAATTAGTCTGTATATTAATTATTAATAAATATTTCTATTTGGTTAATGACGAAAAGTGTTAAATTTGCAAACGCCGATAATTATAATCCGTAATTTAAATAGTACCATACCTTTTAAGGCGCGTTCATCAGCTATTGATGTGCAATGATTTGATATCCCCTTAGTAAATTAAACGTAAGTAAGTATTAGTTGAGTTAATAGTTTATTTCCAACAGGAAATGAGCTGTTGAATAATTTTTAATTTCTTAATGTATAAAAACTAATCCATTGCAGACCTTTTATATACATATTGATGGAAATATAGAGTCAGCAGAATTCCTGCCGTTAGTTTATTGTGTGGCAAAGGAAATGAGGGTAACTGGCTATGTGAGAAATGTGGATAGGGGGGCTGAAATCTTTTTTAATACATCATCATTATTGGGTGCCAGTGAATTTCTGCAAAAAATAAAGCAGGGAGCCCCTTATGTTGAAATAACCTCTTCAAAATTTAAAAAAATACAGGAACATCATTTTTCTGATTTTAATATTTATAATGAAGATGATGGACGAGAGCCGGTACATGCACTAATACCGGCTGATATAGCGATATGCAATAATTGTAAAGACGAATTGCATAATTCTAATAACCGACGCTACCATTATCCTTTTGTTGCCTGTCCTGATTGCGGCCCGCGTTATGCTATTCTTAAAAAGCTGCCTTTTGACAGACGTACTACTTCTCTGAATAACTTCAGCATGTGCGAAGCTTGTTTTAACGAATATAATCAGGTTAATAACCGGCGTTTCTTTTCAGAAATCAATTCGTGTGCAGATTGTGGCATAAAATTGAGCATTCTTTGTAGCGATTTGTCAATCCTGTCAAGAAATATAGAAATAGTTTTTTCACTAATCAAGCATTTTTTAAACCAGGGGAAAATATTGGCAGTTAAAGGTATTGGCGGTTATGTTTTGATATGTGATGCCAGTAACCCAGATGCTATAGCGTTATTGCGTAAACGAAAACATTGCCCAACAAAACCATTCGCACTTTTATATCCGGATATAAAAGCTTTGGAAAATAATTTTGAAATTAGCGAGCAAGAAAAATACTTATTGCAAAGTAATGCTTCGCCCGCTTTATTGTTGTATCCAAAACAGTCTTCGGCTAATAATGTGGCTTTAAGTTACATTGCACCTAAACTAAACCGTACTGAGGTTATGCTTCCGGATAATGCACTTTTTGAATTAATTTCACATGAGTTTGGAAAACCATTGGTTATAGCAGGTGCTAATATTTCAGGTTCACCTGTTATTTATAAGGATGAAGATGCTACCTTATATCTTTTTGATGTGGTTGATTTTATAGTTAGCCACAATCTTGATATTGTTGTGCCTCAGGATAAAAGCATAATGCAATTTTCAAAATATGAAAATCAATCAATTATTTTGAAAAGATCATTGGGCATGGCACCTTCTTTTGCCCATTACAAGTCGAAGAGCAACTATTGCATTTTGGCAACAGGGGCATCTTTAGAAAGTAGTTTTACTCTGGCATATATGGATGATACGTTTATAAGCCAGTATCTGGGTAACGGAGAATCATACGAGGCGCAGCTGATGTATAAACATACGCTTGAACACTTGCTGGCGTTATATGAAGTTAAGCCCGATGTTATTATAGCAGATAAAAACGCCGAGTATTTTGCGCATCAATACGCTACAGAATTAGCTGAAAAATATGGTACCGAAGTGAAATTTGTGCAACATCATGAGGCGCATTTTGCTGCTGTATTAGCTGAAAATAGATTGTTGCATAGTAATAAGCCGGTATTGGGTGTAATTTGGGATAGTGGCGGCCTGGGTTATGATGATAATATTTGGGGCGGTGAGTTTTTTAAATATGAAAACAATGAAATGATGAGGTGTTTTCATATTGATTATTTTCCGGCAGTAAAAAGTGACAAGCCAATACCTGAACCACGTTTAGCTGCCCTTTGTACCGCCGGTTATGTTTGGCCACAAAAGGACCTATGGCAAAACAAATTTACCTCTTCAGAATTGAGCAAATACATATCATTGGCCCTTAATGCCGCCACTTTTAGCTCATCATTAAATAGCATATTTGACGCTGTTGCATCATTACTTAATTTGTGCGATATACAAACTTATAGTGGAGAGGTTGCCGGATATCTCCAGGTACTTGCTGAAGAATATGTTGAGGAAAATGGTTTTGTAATGGATGAATCTTATTTTAAAGCAGATGCTCAATTTTATCCTATCCCCACAGCGTTGCTGATGCAATCTGTCATTACTGATATTCAAGCGGACCTGGATAGGAGTTATATCGCAGCAAAATTTTATTATTCAATAGTGAGCTTAATAGGAAAGGTAGCACAGCGCACACATATTAATGATATTTGTTTTAGTGGTGATGTTTTCCAGAACGCGCTTTTGGTTGACTGGATACAGGAGGAATATCAAGACAAGTATCAATTATATTTCCATATTAACTTGTCGCCAAATAATGAGAATATTTCTTTTGGGCAGATGGTTTATTATGAAAATAAAATAACATCAGTATTTTTTGATACTGATAAGCGTTTAAGGGATGAAAGTGAAAGAGCTTTTGGAAATCAGAAAGTTCAGCGTTAATTAGCTACCAATATCATAAACTCATTTATGGCTTCGATATAATGGCACCCACCTTTATTTTGGGAACGCATTTTACTGGCGGTGCCATTTACTACCCGTTGAATTTTTTGTTCAAATGAAATAAAAGGGCATTTGGTTTCCCCACCGTTTAATAATTCCTGGTGTTGTTTGGAAATTTCACTGAGCTTGATTTTAAGTGCATTTAATGCAGGTGCATTTTTGCGCATTTGGTGCCATTCCATAAAGTCGGCAAAATGCTCTGCAACTATCATTTTTGCTTTGGGCGCTTCAGCCTTGCGTTTATTTAGCGTTTCGTCTTTTAATTTCGATAGCATATCAACATTCACCAGGGTAACATTTGCCAGATCTGCAACGGTAGCTTCAACATTGCTGGGAACAGCGAGGTCAATAATCAGCTTTGAGCTGGTGTGTTTAAACTGAGATTTTAAGATGATGGGTTCAACAGCATTTGCTGCAGTAAGTATAATATCGGCAGCCGCAATATTACTTTCAAGATCCCTTATCGACGCAAATTTTAATTGGAGAGATGAGGCCAACTCTTGAGCTTTTTCGTCAGAACGATTAATTAGCGTAATGTTATTAGTGCCCAGATAATCTATTAGGTTTTTGCAGGTGTTTCTTCCTATTTTCCCCGTTCCTATCAATAATATTTTGGTTTCGGGGGTAATGGTTATATTTTCTTTGATGTATTGTACTGCAGCAAATGATACGGATACTGTACCGCCACTTAACAATGTATCGTTTTTAATGGTTTTTGACGATTGCAGTACACTGTTAAACAGTCGTTCTGTAAAGCAATTGATAAAATTATGGTCCTTTGAAAATTTTACAGCCTGTTTTAATTGTCCAACAATCTCATAATCGCCCAATATTTGCGAATCAAGTCCGGCGCCCACATTATATAAATGCTGAACTGCATCGGCCCCCTTTTTTATGTAGGCAAAATCAGCAAATGTTGCAGCATCTCCTTTTGTTTGCGAGCATATTAAATTCACAAGTCGCGAGGCATCTTCTGCAAAACCATAAATTTCAGTCCTGTTGCAGGTAGAAAGGATAAAAAATGAATCGATATGATGATCAGGTGCTGACTTTATAATAGCCTCATACTGATCATTATTAACGGCAAATTGGCCCCTGATAGCGGTATCAGATTTCTTGTAGTTTATACCTGCTACAAAAAAGTGTGAAATATCTGAGGGTCTATTTATGTTCATTTTTCCTATTTATATCATTTACGTAATTAGCACAACAAAGGATATTGTGAAGCCCGTAAATCACGTCATTTTATTGTCATTTGCTTAGCCTGCGTTTGTTTTTAGTATCGTTAACTTTATAACTAAAACGCGCCTTTTTTAAAGGCTATAATAAATACATTAATAGCTGCAAAGGTTACACTCTATTTCCATTGCAAAGTAATGCGGGTGTAAGAATAAAATAATTTGTCGGAATTTTGACAAAAAAAGTAACATTAGCATAAAAAGCCCGGGGAATTAATTGATCCCGGGCCATAATTTAAATTGAACGCAATGTTGCAATTACATTTGTACTACCTGGCTTCTTAGTGTTTCAACTATTGCGCCTATTGATGCAATGAAGTGGGCTGGTACTTTGTTTTTATTGGCACCGGCTACTAAGTCAACAACAAATTCGTCAAAATCGGCACTGGTTGCTTTACCATTCATACGTGGGTTAACAGCAGGGTTATGTGCATCAGACATGCTAAGCCCGATGTAGATATAATCTTTTGCACCGGTAGCGCCTGAAACAAAAGTGGTTAAGTTTTCGCTCAAGTCGGTAAAACCTGACAGATCACCCTTAGTTACTTCTGAAAGTAAAACGGTAAAGTGTCCGTTAATCTTCGGATCTGCAGCAATGACAAAAATGGTGCTGTCAATTACATTACGGATTGCCAGGCGACCAGTTTCAATCATTGCACCTGAATGGGTTGGATCTGCAACCAATGTAGTACCGCCAAGTGAATCATAAAGGGTAGTTCCAGTGGTTGTTTTTGTTGGAGTAGGGTTGCTTGATGCTTTCTTACTGCATGATTCAATAAGCACTAAAGCAAAAATAGCAGCAAGAGCTAAGGGTAGAAATGATAACTTTTTCATATGGTTTTTTGTTAAATAATTTGAGTGATTAATTTGTAAACTTTATAAGTATAAGAGGATGCAGCTACCGGGCAGCTATGTTTCAGGTTATCGGCAGTCGGCATAAACCTTTCTGCTTTGAAGTTGAAAGCAGTTTTGAAATTTTTTACAATCACATCGCCACTGGTTTTTACTGGGGCGAAAGTGAAAATTACAATGTTTGATTGAGGGTTTACCAATACATGGTCAACTCCTTTTTGGTGAAACATCCATGCCGAAATCTTATTGGCATCGTCCTGATTAATTTGTTGTTTGATGTCTATCCTGGCCATAACTCTTGTAAATTGATCTGGAGCAGGTCTGTAAACAAAATAAATGTGAACAGCTAAAACTGCCACCAGCAGCAAGAGCGTTGCAAAGCTGTACAGCAGGATTTTTTTAATTGATTTTTTCATAAGCTTGATTTTAAAATGGTAGTTTCTTTAAAGTGTGGGGCCGATTTCCTTAAAGTGTAAAAACTTACACTTCTGTTACAATTACGAGAGGTAGAGCCATTACGGTTTTGTAAATGCCGGAAAAAGCTTAGAGCTTTTGGCTATAAGTTAAATTGGTAGCGTATTTGCCCACTTTTACAAGTGCAGCAGATAGGGTTTTAAGGTAAAAAATGGATTAAACGGTGGTGTAAATTATCATTACCTGCATAACAGGGGCTACAAATAGCAATTATGCTTTAACTCATGCGGCTATTTTATTACCGATTTGACGGTAGACTATACGCAAAAGAAGTACAAAATTGGCGTGGCTATCGAAAACCTGTTTAACCGCCAATGGGATGAATCGTAGTTTGAATACATCTCGCAATTAAAAGGTGAAACCGCTCCGGTTGACCAAGTACGTTATACACCAGGAGTTCCGTTTTTTGCGAAGCTTCATTTTACTTTATTTTTTAAGTAGCAGATGGAGAGGCTGTCTCGGCTGAAAGTTTAAGATCATTCAAACCCCATTCTTGCAAAACGGCGATGACCGGCATCAGTGATTTTCCGTATTCTGTTATTTTATATTCCACACGAGGGGGAATTTCGGCATAAATAATCCGCTCCAGAATCTTATCTTCCTCCAGCTCTCGGAGTTGATTAACCAGCATTTGTTTGCTGATAATGGGGATTGCCTTTTGTAATTTACTGAAACGATTACAGTTTTTATAAACAGCATAAATGATCAGGATCTTCCATTTTCCACCAATCTTGTTCATGCATTGGGTAACCGGGCAATTAAATGGATTAAAATCTTTGGTTTTTCGGGTATTAGCCATTGGTCTATAAAAATGTACTAGTAACTACAAAATGGACTACTTGTGCCAGTAAGACAAATGTAGCAACTTTACTACCTTAACAAACAACAACAATGACAGCAGAACAAACCAGGCAATTTATTGAAGGTGGAGAATGGGAAAGTATAGCGGTAGAATTAAGGCCAGTTAAAGATAGAACCGGAAGTGGAAATATCAATCCGTTTTATGTTTTCAGGACCTTTAAATTTACTGCCGGTAACAAATTTGTATGTACCGTTATTAATTATGCTGATGCGGGTGGAAAAGTGCCCTTGGTTAAAATTGTTATTAAAGGGCACAACAAATGGCAGGATGCTAATGGAATTGTAAACGGAGCCTGGAATGTTGATTATATTGCCGATGAGGCTTATGAAATTATACCCCTGCACCTGGGCTTTTCAGATGCTTTAAACAAAGCACCATTAAATGGTTTAAATAAATGGGAGGTTGGCATAATGCAGGATATTAAAGCAAAAGCGTTCCTTGCTTTTGGACTTGCTGAAGGGCAAATTTATATAGATTATGATTTGATTTATATCTTTAATGAGCTGCTTTTTATGGGCAGCAAGCATGTGGATGGACGTGCTTTTGATTCACCGGAAAACAGACCAACAAATTTGCAAATCCCGTTGAAAAGAAAGCTGTGATTTAATCAATATAAAATGGTGAACTGTTTTCGGCAGTTATGGTTAGCGGGCGCTCTGTCATTTCCAATAACGTATTTTCAATGGTTTTGCTCATGGCGTTTAAAGGAAGATCATTAGGGTCAGTACCAAATGGCCCTTCAATTTCATCGGCAATAGCTTCCAGGGCTACAAAAGTATAAGCTATAAAAGTGGTTACAATAGGTGTCATCCAGCCTAAGCTGTCAACAAACCCAAATGGAAGTAAAAAACAGTACAAATACACCGTGCGGTGAAGCATTACCTTGTAGGTGTACGGAATTGGGGTTGATGCTATCCTTTCACAACCACCAATAATGTCTGATAGTTTACTGAAACTTTCATCAAAAGAAGTTTGAATAATGGAATCGATCTTTTTTTCGTCTTTGGCGTTTTGTACCCATTGCGCCATTACCTTCATAATAATAACCGGCTTGTACTTTACTGATTTAAGGCTTTCAGCCAGTTCAACCGGTAACCACTTCTCCATATCGGCATTTGCATCTGTATATCTTAATTGATGCTTTAAGGCATAAGTAAACGCAATAAGATAATTGATAAAAATGGTTGTTTCAATACTTTGTATTGAGTAATTACTTAAGGTAATGCATTTACGCCCTAAAGACCGCGTGTCGTTAAGCAAAGCACCCCATAGTTTGCGGCCCTCCCAAAAGCGTTCATAACTTGCATTGTTTCTGAAGCCTAAAAATAACGCCAGGGCAATACCAAATAAAGTAAATGGTGCCGGGTTAAGGGGGATTTTATGATTGAAAAACTCGCCATTAAAAAATACTACGGCTACGCTTAAAATAAAAAGTAGGGTTAAGCGGGGCAGTATCTTAGGCAAAACAGAGCCTTGCCAAACAAAAAGCATCCTGAACCAGTTTTCATTTTTCCGTTGAATCATATTTATGCAGGCCAAATATTGCTTTCAAAAGTAGTAAAGTTGTTTGTGGAAGGACGTGTTTTTGTGAAAACGCTACTACATTCTGTTGAAATTGCTTGTTTTTTTGATGAAGACGGAGTTGATTTCCGGTAAAAATATCCCCTATAAGTAGATAATATTGACCACACACTGTCTACAGAAAGAGTCACAAAATATTGACCTTCAGTAACGAAAGAAGAAAAAATAGTATTGACAAAGCTTTATACGTAATTTTTTAAAGAAAGTTTCGTTAACCTAGTAGAAATATTATTACTTTTAGGAAATTTATTGATTGGAAGTTAATAGGTGCTTGATTTGGTAAAGTATTTGCTATAAAAATATACATTATAACCACTTATAATAAAAACCTTTTATAATAAAACCTGAGTTATGTTTACAAACGATAATTTATTGAGCCGCGAGATGATCCAGATAAATAATTTCGAAAGAAGATTGTATTCTTTTGATAATTATTCTTTTGATGCATATAGTACATTAAAACTGATTGATGTTCGTTTAAAAAACTATGTTAATAATGGTTTGATATCAGCTGATAAACAGGTTTTAATGGATTTTAATTATGAACTGGAGCAGGAACTGGAATCACTTTCAGATATAAGGTACAGTACAGATAAAGATGAAGAATTTATGGCTCACGTAAATTATACTTTAGGCTTTATCAGAAGGTTTAAAGTGTATTTCCCACAAGTTGACTTTGCTGATGCAAATAGAAATACCAGTGCCTGGTTGAAATTTAAAGATTATTTGAAAATGCATTTACTGCAAAAGGAGCATAAGTCTCCGGTTTTCAATAAGAGCTAATTTTTCCCAATGAAGTCTTTACCGGAAATTAAAACTAATCCGGTAAAGCCCGGTCAATAAGACTAAGATAATAATTAAGCTTTAGTAAAATAACCTCAATAGGGATATCTGCGTTTGGATCTATCTGCATCGATTCATATTTATCTTTAAGTTTAAATCCCGGTATTACCTCCTGCAAGCTCTTATCCAGGCAAAATCCCAGCATTAACTTTTTTCCATTAAGCCATAAATAACCCAGTTTTTTGCCTCTGTAAGCAAAGAAAGGTATCTGGAATTTACGTTCATGATAGATTTCAGCATTCGCCTGTAAAATAATATCTCTTAAAGCAAGCAAACAACTTTGATAAGGCTCAGGCTTGCTTAGATAATAAGATTCCAGTTTAGTTATCATGATAGCTAAATTACAAATGTTGAATTATTTGGTGGCAGATCAATTATAAATAGAGTACAACCGGGATAATGATTATTTTAAGTCTTCAAAATGAGCCAAACTTTCCTCCATTATCAAACCACTTTTACAAAATCCAAGTAAATGCGGCCCTTCCAGCAATTCATATAATTCGGTCAAATCGCGGTCACTGCCTGTTTTTGAAATCACCATGCAGTTTTCGCCAATGTTGTTCAGGGTGGCCCCGTATTTAGTTGTCAACGCCCACAAATGTTGGTTCAATGCGGAAGTACTCAACCTGTAAAACCCTGTTTTCTTCAGCCCTTCTCCTGCAGCATATGTATGTACCGTATAAATTTCCACAATCTTTTTCAGCTTTTCTGTAAAGGGCAACAGTGAATTCGCAGGCACTTCTGCTTCTATAGTTATCAATACCAGATCGCTAATGTCGGTACGCGCTACATTCATGCTTAATACATCATAACTGCTCCGGTTAAAATAGATAAGAATCTGGCCGATGAGGCCTTTTTTGTCCTGGGCGTAGATGGAAAAAATAAACTGGTCTTCTGGTTTTGCTGGCTTTTTCATGATTTTGAATTAAAAAAAAAGCCTCCAGGAATTTTCCGGGAGGCTGCTGTATCATTGGTTAAATTAGATTACAATCAGGATACTCCCGGTATTAAAGGAATAATAATCAAGACAATAATCAGCACGCTATTCAGCAGACTAACAGTCGGCTGGGTAGAAATGATGATATGTTTAAATGCTTTTGTCATTGATGGTTGCAATATAGGAATTTTCATAAATAAAAAAGCCAGTCGCTTAACGCAAAAACATTTTCTGATAAGTTAGTGGTGTTTTACCGGTAATTATTTTAAAGTGATTGTGGAAACTTGTAAAATTATTAAAGCCGCTTTCGAAGGAGATCTCCTTTATGGTGAGCTTGTTTTCAATTAACAGCTTACACGCATGGCCAACTCTTATTTCACTAATAAAGTATGAAAATGTTTTGCTGTTTTTTAATTTGAAATAACGGCAAAAATAATTCGGGCTCATATTAGCTACATCGGCTATTTCTTTCAGTGTGATGTTGTTTCTGAAATTTTGGATAGTGTAATTATACACTGCATCCATGTTGTTGCTTACTTCTTCGGGGAAATTGTTTCTGAAACCAATGGAGGCCATTAACTTAGCTTTAGCAGATTCACCTATAATATGCAATACTTCCATAAGCAGGTTTATTTTTCTAAAACCATCAGCCTCCACAATCTTTTCAATCAGCGCTCCAATAGTATTATCATTTTCACCTGCAATATAAATTCCACGGTTTGATTTTTCCAGCGCACATTTAATGGTATTTGTTTCGGGCAACTGGAGAAATGGCTCACCCCAAAAAAACTCTTTAAAATGAATAACACTAACATCTGCTTCATGGTGATTATTTGTGGTTATATCAAAATGCCAAAAATGCGGTAAATTTGAGCCAACCAGCGCCACATCACCGGGCATAAAGGTGCTGATGCTATCTCCAATATATTGTGTGCCATAGCCTTTTTTAAAATAAACAAGTTCAATTTCAGGGTGATAATGCCACTTGTTATTTACGTTGGCCCTGGTTTCACGCCTGGCACTGAAAGAGCCGCTCTGATCTCTTGATACTTTTAACAGGTGTGGTTTCATAAAAGCTGATCAAATATTCAAAGTTTAATTTAATTATTACAATTACTTGCTTATTGGGTAAGATAGGATAATATTGTTTAATAACTAGCTAATTACATCAATTTTTTATAGCCCAATATCTGTTTTATTTGTAATACCAATTATTCAATTCAAATTCATCATTACCAGCTCATGGCAAAAAATAAATATATTTTTCCGTTCGTGCTTGTTACGTGTTTATTTTTTATGTGGGGTTTTGCTTACGGCTTGCTCGATGTTTTAAACAAGCACTTTCAGGAAATATTGAACATTACCAAAACACGCTCCACCCTATTGCAGGGAGCCTATTTTGGCGCTTATTTTCTGGTTGCAGTGCCTGCCGGGCTGTTGATGAATAAATATGGCTATAAACGGGGAATTATAATTGGGCTGCTGCTTTATGCAACAGGAGCGTTTTTATTTTACCCGGCAGCAGTGCATTTAAGTTTTAACTTTTTTTTGGTTGCACTATTTATTCTCGCCTCCGGACTGGCATTTTTGGAGACCGCAGCCAACCCTTACGTAACGGTTTTAGGTGCACCGGAAACCTCTGCCAATCGATTAAATTTATCCCAGTGTTTTAACGGGATAGGTTCATTTTTAGGCCCTATTATAGCGGCGTACCTATTTTTTGGAGATAAGAAAGATGGCCCCGCCAACCTGGATTCGGTTAAAATAATTTATATCATTATCGGGATTGTTGTTTTGCTGATTACCATTTTCTTTCTGCGGACACCTTTACCGGAGATCAGGGAAAATACACCGGCAGCGGAAGAAGAAATAGTTACCCGGCCCTTATTTTCGCACCGGAATTTTACCAATGCAGTTATAGCGCAATTTTTTTATGTAGCCGCCCAGGTGGGGGTAGCGGCATTTTTTATTAATTACTGTACAGAGAACGGGAGTGGTGTCTCCAATGCCAGGGCGTCTGCATTGCTATCGGCCGGATTAATATTGTTCACCACCGGGCGTTTTGTTGGCACTGCATTAATGAAGGTTGTAGATGCAAATAAATTGCTGGCTGTTTACGCAGTTGTTAATATTTTGCTTTGTGCCATAGTGGTTGCGGATTTAAAATGGCTATCGGTTTATGCTTTATTGGGTGTATTCTTTTTTGAATCCATTATGTTTCCTACCATTTTTGCATTGGGGTTAAAAGATTTGGGTTCCTACACACAAAAAGCATCCTCGTTTATTATTATGGCCATTATAGGCGGTGCTATTGTACCTGTTGTGATGGGTGTTATTGCTGATAAATATTCTACATCCATAGCCTATTGCGTTCCGCTATGCTGTTTTATTATTGTGGCATGGTATGGGTGGAAGGGTTATCGTGTAAGGACTAGTTAATTAATGCGTTATTAAATAAATGCCATGAATCAATATTGTTTAACCCTCGACCTAAAAAATGATCCGCAACTTATTGCGGAATATATAGCCCATCATCAAAAAGTATGGCCGGAAATTTTATTGAGCATTAAAGATTCAGGAATTGAAAGCATGGATATTTATTGTTTCGGAAACAGGCTGTGCATGTTAATCAAAGCTGCTGACGGTTTTAGCTTTGAAAAAAAAGCGCTGATGGATAATGCCAACCCGAAGGTACAGGAGTGGGAAACATTGATGCTGAAGTATCAGCAGCATATTCCGGGAGCTGGCAAAGGAGAGAAATGGGTTTTAATGGAAAAAATATTTGAATTAGTATAATTAATAGAAAATGAGTCAGGAAGTAGCGGATGTTTTTTTGCGTATCCATCAGAAGGATAACGTTGCAGTGGCGCTGCAGGATTTAAAGGCAGGGACACAGATTTTTTTAGACGGATTGTCAATTACTACGGCTGACATTAAAGCCAAGCATAAATTTACCTTAATGCCCTTGCAGGCAGGCGATGAGATTATCATGTATGGCGTGCTGGTGGGCAAAGCTACTGAGCCGATTGCGTTAGGCGGATTAATAACGGTTAATAATATTGTACATGCCTCAGCTGATTTTAAACTAGGCGAGCGGAAATCAAACTGGCAAAGGCCGGATGTCAGCCAGTTTTCGGGAAGAACGTTTAAAGGCTATCACCGCAGCGATGGTTCAGTAGGGACGGCTAACCATTGGTTGGTTATCCCTCTTGTTTTTTGCGAAAACAGGAATATTGATGTTTTAAAGGAAGCACTGACCGGAAAGCTGGGCTACAAAAAGGCCGACAGCTATCAATCGGAAGTTGAGCAATTAGTTGACCTGTATCAGGCAGGAAAAACTACAGAAGATATATTGAATGCGGATTTGAAAGATTCCCAAAACAGCCCTGTAAACAAACGGATGTTTAAAAATGTTGATGGCATTAAATTTTTGAACCATACCATGGGCTGCGGAGGTACGAAGGCTGATGCCGAGACTTTATGCGGTTTATTGGCCGGTTACATTACGCATGCCAATGTTGCGGGAGCCACCGTATTGAGTTTAGGATGCCAGCATGCACAGGTGAGTATTTTACAGCAGGAAATTGCCAAACGCTCACCATCATTTGATAAGCCTCTGTTTATATTAGAGCAGCAAAAATTGGGAACCGAAAGTAACCTCTTACAGGAAGCCCTGAAGCAGACTTTTGCCGGTTTGATAGAAGCAAATAAAATTGAACGGCGCCCTGCACCATTGTCCAAATTGTGTATCGGTTTGGAATGCGGCGGATCTGATGGGTTTTCGGGAATCTCAGCAAACCCGGCATTAGGTTATGTTTCCGATCTGTTAGTAGCAATGGATGGTAGCGTGGTTCTTTCAGAATTTCCGGAACTATGTGGGGTTGAGCAGGAGTTAAGTAACCGTTGCGTAAATGAAGGGGTGGCTAACAGGTTTATGGATTTGATGATCAATTACAATAAAGCTGCTGAACAAAGTGGTTCCGGATTTTATGCCAATCCATCACCCGGAAATATCAGGGATGGGCTGATCACCGATGCAATAAAATCAGCAGGTGCGGCAAAAAAAGGAGGGACATCACCGGTAACGGCGGTTTTGGATTATCCGGAGAAAATAACAGAAAAAGGCTTAAACCTTTTATGTACACCCGGCAGCGATGTGGAAAGTACCACTGCCGAAGTAGGTTCGGGTGCTAACATCGTGTTGTTTACTACCGGCCTGGGAACGCCAACAGGTAACCCCATAACACAGGTTATCAAGCTATCCACAAACACCACGCTGTTTGAACGCATGCCCGATATTATTGACATCAACTGCGGAACCATTATTGAGGGTAAAGAAACCATACGACAGGTAGCTGAGCGGATTTTGAATTTTATTATAGATGTAGCCAGCGGCGAGGTAGAAACAAAGGCAGCAAAACTGGGTCAGGATGATTTTATTCCCTGGAAAAGAGGCGTATCACTTTAAACAAATACAATAGGAAATGGACATGTTCAGTTTAAAAGGTAAAAACGTGGTAATTACCGGTGGAGGCAGCGGTATCGGTAAGGCTATTGCTATTCTTTTTGCAACCCGTGAAGCATCTGTTTATATTATTGATGTGGATAGTCAATCGGGAAATACTACCGTTGATACCATCACCCAAAATGGATATAAAGCTCAGTTTATCAGTTGTAATATTACAGATCTGACAGCCGTTACTGAAGCGTTTAATCAGATAGGTGATATTGATATATTGGTTAACAATGCAGGTATAGCCCATGTTGGCAATGCAGGCAATACCGCGCCCGAGGATTTTCAGCGGGTGATGGATGTTAATGTAAAGGGTGCCTATAATTGTTTGCATGCCGTGTTGCCCCTGATGCAGAAAAATAAACGCGGCGCTATCCTCAATACGGCTTCCATAGCGGCACATGTGGGCATTACCAATAGGTTTGCTTATTCGGCCAGTAAAGGGGCAATTTATGCTATGACCATGTCTGTGGCGCGGGATTACCTGGCTGATAATATCAGGTGTAACAGTCTGTCGCCCGCACGGGTGCATACCCCTTTTGTTGATGGTTTTATAGCTAAAAACTACCCAGGGCGTGAAGCGGAGATGTTTAAGGAACTATCCGACAGTCAGCCTATAAAAAGGATGGGAACGCCTGAGGAGGTAGCAACACTCGCTTTGTTTTTATGTGCAGACGAATCGGCATTTATTACCGGCTGCGACTATTTGATAGATGGCGGATTTGTGCACCTTAATAACTGATCAACCTAAAAATAAAAGGCAGTAAATATGCAGATTATTGATGCACATCAGCATTTTTGGATTTTTGATGCGGAACAGGATAGTTGGATCACTCCCGATAAAAAAAATATCCGTAGAGATTTTTTGCCAAATGAGTTGTTAGCTATTTTGACGGAAAACAAAATTGATAGGTGTATTGCGGTGCAATCAAGACAAAATGAGGGCGACAATTTCTTTTTACTGGAGTGTGCAGAAGATAACCCTTTTATTAAGGGGATTGTGGGTTGGGTTGATCTGTGTTCGGAGCAAGTGGAGTTACATTTAAAAAAGTATGCTCAATTTCCACTGATAAAAGGATTCAGGCATGTGCTGGAAGCGGAAAAAGATCCGGCCTTTATGTTAAATCCCCGGTTTTTGAAAGGAATAGCTTTACTAAATCAGTATGGATTTACTTATGACCTGTTGATACGCCCCGAACACCTGAAATTTGCATTGCAACTGGTGGAACAGTTCCCCGAACAGCGTTTTGTAATTGACCATATGGCGAAACCCCGGATTAAGGATAAAGAAATTACGCAATGGCATCACGATATTAATTTGCTGGCCAAACATAACAATGTATCCTGCAAAATTTCAGGCCTGGTTACGGAAGCAGACTGGCATAACTGGACCTTGCAGGATCTGGAACCTTACCTGGATATTGTTTTTTCAACATTCGGGAAACACCGGGTAATGTATGGCTCCGACTGGCCGGTATGCAACCTGGCTGGTGGGTATGATCTGTTTTTTAATGCAATAAACATTTATACCGCAAAATTTCCAATCGGCAATCAAGAATTGTTTTGGGGAGCTAATGCTGTAGCGTTTTATAAATTAAACGAAGACAATTAAAAAAACATGGATTTACAACTTAAAGGCAAGGTGATCATTGTTACCGGCGGGGCAAGAGGAATTGGAAAAGGAATTGCACTGGCTTTAGTGAGGGAAGGCGCGGTGCCGGTAATTGTTAGTCGTACAGAAGCCCATAACCTCAATACAGTTAAAGAAATTGAACTTCTGGGTGGAAAGTGTGGTCATATTGTAGCTGATTTGGTAAACTCTGCAGCATGTGCTCCGGCTGTTGAAACTATTATAGAACGCTTTGGCAGGATTGACGGGCTGGTAAATAACGCAGGTGCAAATGACGGAGTAGGGTTGCAAAGCGGTAATTATGAAAAGTTTATAGCTTCCCTGCACCAAAACCTTGTACACTATTATTTAATGGCGCAGGCGGTATTGCCCGAGTTAATAAAATCAAAAGGAAGTATCTTAAATATCAGTTCCAAAACAGCAGATACTGGCCAGGGCGGCACATCGGGTTACGCGGCTGCTAATGGCGGAAGAAATGCACTAACCCGTGAGTGGGCAGTGGAACTGCTCCCGCATCAGATTCGTGTTAATGCCATTATTGTGGCTGAATGCTGGACCCCGCTTTACGAACAATGGATCAGCACCATAAATAACCCAGACGAAAAGCTGGACGCCATAAAAAATAATATCCCCCTGGGTAAAAGAATGACAACCGTTGAGGAAATAGCTAATATGGCCGTATTCTTGCTTTCCCCGCTATCCAGCCATACCACTGGGCAATTAATTTATGTAGATGGGGGATATGTTCATTTGGATAGGTCATTGTAGGGGGATGAGAATTAATTTTTCTGAGAGTTTTTGATTTACAATGTGGAGCAAGCTTTAATTTAATTAATGCCCCTGAGTCTAGGTGGTATAAAAATCTTCTGTTAAGTAAAAAACGGTGTCAATAAAGAAAAGAACGCTGTCAATCGAAAGTACATTCTCGTCGTGCAAATTCTCAAATATTAACCCCAAATCGTAGTTGATGTAGTCATTATTACGAGTGTTATGGAAATTGTTGTACGCTAAGAATTCTTTTACTGTAGCAAGGTTGGTAGGCTCGGAAGTCATGATAAATTCCTGCATTACTACTGCGTTCAATTCACCTGCAATCATTTTGAAGCCAAGAAATGTATAAGCGGTAGACGGAAAGAAATAATTATGGATGAGCAGGCTGTTGAAGTAGTCGAACCAGCATTCGTAAAAGATACCCCCGTTTGTCTTAATGACGTGTGATCCATCAAATCGATAGACTTTTTGTTCCGCACCTTCACTGATAAAATCACTTTCATCAATTGCCGGGGTATAAATAATATCCTCTTTTTCTGCGAATGCTAGGAGTGCTGTTGTTTCTTTACTTTTGAACCACTGCTGTTTTTCAATAGCGAAGCTTGTTTCCTCATCTGATCTAAGGAAACGCTGGACTTTTTTGAGTTTACTTGCTTGGCCAGCCGGTTCATCTCCGAGAATGATATGTTGTAATTCATCTTTGATGTTTTTCATTCATAATCAAAAATACAGCTTTCTATTCAATTTTAAAAACGAAGAGAGCTATAATCAATAATTACAGTTATTAATTTAATGATAAATAGGACAAAGAAGCTAGAGTGAACGAGTGGTTCATTTTCTCTTCCTATCATTTAATTATAAACGTATCTTTATAAGCCCCAATCACCTAAACAACCATAAACTAAATGAAAAGAAAATTAATATTTATTGGTTTTACAGTCTTTTTTGCTGCAAACAGTTTTGCTCAAAGCCAGAAACAGATGCTATACAGCAATGATCCGCAGCTTGCCAAAAACAAAAAAATAGTATATGATTTTTGGCGCTCGGTTTTAGAGGGCGGTCACTTGGAACTAGCGCCGCAATATATGCTCGAAACTTATATTCAGCACAATCCGAACGTGCCAACAGGCAGACAAGGTTTTATTGATTTCTTTTCAAAATTCGCAAAAGCCCGGCCAATTGTTGATACCATTCAAGGTCCGCTGATTGCCATTGTTGCAGAAGGCGACCGCGTGGTACTTAGTTTTAAAAGCATACATCCCGATCCAAAAGATCCTACCAAAAAATACACTACCACCTCGTTTGAAATGCTCCGCGTTGAAAACGGCAAAGTTGCAGAGCATTGGGACTCGGCGCTAAAGGAGTGAGGCCACAGCGTTTAAATGGCACGTTTGGACGGACGGAGGCGTAATTAAATTAGTTCATTTACTATAACAGATTGAGCTTGAAAATGTTTAATTCAATACCAAAAAAGAAATTATCCTTTTGGGTACGTCTTTCATTATTCTTGATTGTCGTGGTCTTATTGACATTAATGCTCCAAAAATGTATGAGTATCAATGGTAATTTGAGAGATATACTTATAGGGCTTTTCACATCTTCTTTGGTTGTACTTGTTATCGAATTAATGAATTGGATTTATGAAAAAAATAAATTGTCAAAATTAACAGGTAAGTATTCAAGAATAAAAATAACTGAAGAGAATTTAAGTATTACATCTGGGGATCCGTATAAAGATATGACCCGAGCATACAAAGAAAAAAGTGTAAACGTTGCTGTTACTTTGAATTATCGGGGAGAAGGTGAATATGTGGGGACAGCTTTTTATGAAAAAGGCAAAGTTAAATTTACAATAAATCTTGATAGGGCAAATCCTAATAATGGTAAGGGGGTATGTCAATATATAGATAGCGGATCCGATCCTGACTTTGGCACTTACGACATTAAAGTAGATAGTGACAATAGCAAAATTTATGTAAGCTATTCAAATATTATGCCCACTGGAAGAGCACTCGGATATGAAATATGGGAGAAAAATGAGTAAAAACGCATAATTGCCACTAACTATCTTTAGCATATGATATTTGATGGATGTTTCTTTCGTCGGTGATTATTCAAACCAAGAAGCCCCAATAACCTAAGATCTTTTTTAACTATCTCTTTCTTTTCTTAACCTACATCATCCTTTAAATTTTCCATTTCGCTCATCTTTGGTTTGTCAACAAAAAGATAAAAATCATAACTAGATTATTTAATCAGAAAACATCAAACCATATGAAAAATAGCATTACAAAATTATTCCGGTTATCGATTATTACAATCGCAATCGTTCTTGCAGGTTTTAGTATAAGTTATGCACAGACACCGGCTAAACCTTTGCCTGCTGTAGGAACGTCAGTAATTTTGGGACAGATAGACGGGGTGAAGATTTCTGCCACTGTCCAATCTCCATCTAATCAGCAAACGCCCTTGCAAGTAATTTGTGTTTTTGAATATACGGAAGGTGATATTTTTAACTCTCCACCCGCACTTCCGCGTAATGTTAACGGACTGGTGCACGTGGATGATGCTTTAAAAGGAATACTTACAGAATTGCGGAAGAGCGGCCAGTTTGCAGGTCATGCATTGGAAACAATACTCATTACACCATTGGCCGGAAGTATGCCTGCAAAAAGACTGCTAATTATAGGGCTTGGTGACCGGAATAAATTTAATGCAGAACTGATGAACCGCGTTGGCAGTGTAGAGATGCATGAAGCTTTGCGCTTAGGCGTTAGCAGCTATTCGCATGCCAGCGATCTGAAAGATGCAGGTATTGATTCGCCTACCGATTCTGTTGCAGTTAATATAGTTAAAGGTGCAATGGAAGCCTATAAGGCTGAAAATTTTCTGAAAGATCATTCGCTGACCTCCTTTCAGCCCATTGATCAGATCACTTTGCTTGCCGGCCCTGCTTTTTTCCAGGTTAGTAGTGAGGCTATTAAAGTCTATATCGCTACCCTGAAGAAATAATTAAATGAATCCGTCTGTCAAGGCAAGACGTCCGGACAGGCGGGTAAATTGCCTTATTAACCCTCTATTCTTACTTCCGGTTATACTGCAAATCTACAGGGACAGGAATGGTGTTTTTTGTTTCCATGGTGCTTGGGGTAAGGTAGGCCCATTTCAATTTAAAGTCTTCATGTTGATGGAGGTATTCTATCCGTAAAGGATAAAATCCTTTTGATAATGGCACAATGCAGGAATAAGTCCGTTTATTGTAATCGCCATCCCATTGTATTAATAATTTGTTACCGATATATAGTTTTGAACCATTGTCAGCATCAAAAGCAAATACATAATAACCATCTTCTTTTACTTCAATCCATCCATCTATCAACAATGCGTAATTGTTTTTTCGCGGAAGCTTATCGACATCAAAATCCTTATCAGTTACTCCTGTTTTTACCGGTTTTAAACCTTTCAGGTTTGGCCATTTATCCCATTTTCCTTCATAATACGCGTAATTAAACCCGCCTTGTTGTAAATTTCGGGAGCTTGAAAGTGGCGCAGGCATTTTTTCAGTTGAAAAAACGCCTGTTATAGTTTTATCATACTTGCTCCTGTTAGTGAACACTTTGTAAGTGACCGTTGCGGCTCCGGTTACTGCAAGCTCCTGCTGGGCTTTTGGCGATAGGGGTGTCGGGGCTGTTCCGTCAAGTGTATAGTGCATTCGCGTGGTGTCGTCAAAGCAGAATATTTTATAAGGTTTGTCCTTCAAAACAATGCCATTCATTGGGTGGAACTGGATATTGCCGGTGAGACCTAAGTAGATGAATTTTAAACCATCATACGTGCCTTTCAGTCTTACTGAACTATGCGTTTCTTCAGAATAGGTATTAAATTTCCAGGTTAAATTTGGGGGAGCTGCTTTTTTAAGTATGATGTTAATGGTGTCTGTTTTCATGTCTGTGAGCGACTCCTGTCTGGCGGCTATAAAAAGCGTAGTGTTTTGTGCAATTAATGCAGGTAATTTATCAATAGCCATTTTGGCCACATAGCTGTTGTCCCACCAAACACTGGGGTCAATGGCGACATAAGATTTAAAAAGCGTTGGTTCATTAAGCAGTGCATACAGCACAAACATGCCACCTAATGAATGCCCCCACAACGTATTGTCACCATTTGAAGGGTAGTTTTTATTAACATAAGGGATAAGCTCATTTTTAATAAACCCCAGGAACTTAGCGCCTCCGCCTGAATCTTTCCAGCTATCTAAATGTGTTGGTGTAAGCTCATGGTTCCGGTCTATACCCATCACGCTTACAATGATGGTTGATGGCATAAAACCCTCTGCCTCTAAAAAGGTCTGCACCTTAGTCATTAAACTTATGTTCCAGTTACCACCATCCAGTACATATAATACATCATATTTTTCTGTGCTGCCGGGTTTATAACCAGGCGGGGTAAATACCTGGATAAGCCTTTCCTGACCGAGAATTGCTGAATGTAAAGAATCAAGCTTGCCCCGGTTGTGTACAGTAAGAAGCGTATCCTGGGCATTGGCCATATCCAGGGTAACAAGTGCCATAAACAGCATTATGGAAAAGCGAAGAATGTTTTTCATTTTTTCAGGACGTATTTGAAGTAAATATCTGTACAATAAGGTTAATTGCTAAATAAAAAATAAACCAAAATTGACCACGATCTTTTAGTTAAAGCAATGCCAGTTTTGTTTATATGACGAGTAATTGCCTTTATTGGTTGCAATTATTGGATGATTTTTTTGGGACTCAGATTTAAATTAATTCAATTTTACAATACAATATAAAGCTTGAACATATTTAATTCGATATTAGAAATGAAATACTAGGTGGTTGAGTGGCTGTAATAGGTACTCAAATAAAACTCCCCGGTGCTTAAAAAGTGGCAAAAAGCTTAAATTTAAAGCAAACAAGCATTTGGCCGTCCTTTTAAGCGTTGGGGAGTTAATACTTATTGGTTATGATATGGGCTGCACTTCAGGTATTTTGGCGATATCTTTAATCTGCATATCGTGCAGCATCCCGTCTGTCAGATCATATACCCATCCGTAAAAATTAAGGGTTTGGCCGCTTTGTAATGCCCGCTGTACAATTGATGTAGCTTTTAGCTGAAATATTTGTTCCTCAACATTCAACTCCACTAACCGCCGGTGCTGCATTTCGCTGTCGGTAATGCCATCTATTTCAACTTTATGAATGCGGTACACGTCCCTTACGTGGCTTAACCATTGGTCAAGACTGCCATTTGTTCCGCCGTTCAGGGCGGCTTTCACGCCGCCGCAACCATAATGGCCGCATATCACAATGTGCTTTACCTTCAACACCTCTACGGAGTATTGTAATACAGCCATCAGGTTGGTATCACTCGGTATTACCTGGTTGGCGATATTGCGCTGACTGAAAATTTCGCCGGGCTGTGCGCCGGTAATCAGCTCGAGCGGTGCGCGGCTGTCAGAACAACCAACAATGAGGTATTGCGGCGACTGGCCCGCACTTAGCTTGGAAAAATAATGCATGTCAAGGTGGAGCTTTTCGGCTATCCATTTGCGGTTATTGGCAAACAACTCGGTATAGCTATGCTGATCATGACTATGTTGATCATGTTCGGCTATTTTTTCGTCCTTGGCTTCCAAAATAGAATAATGATCTTTAAGGCCGGTAATGCTGTATTTAATCTGCTCGGTAGCGGCCCTGGCTTTAAAATCCTGTAATATCTCTAAACAATCGTGCTCAATATACTTGGTTTGGCTGGCATCAATCCATACATTGCTTTTAGGTTTTACCGAGTTTAAAAATTCATTAAGGTGGGCCTTGTTTAAAAAGGTAACCTGTTCTGATAGTACTAAGCGCTGTACCAGCCCTTTATCGCTTTCGGTTATTGATGAGTAGATGAGATCACGTGTTGCGTTTACCAGGATAAATATAATACTTACTGCCATGCCAATTAAAACGCCTTTGAGTAAATCGGTTAATATAATTGCCACTACTGTTATAAAAAATGGCGTAAACTGGTTCCATCCGGCTTTATACATATTTGTAAATAGTTGTACGTTAGCTAGTTTGTAGCCTACCATAATTAATATGGCTGCTAAACTTGCCAGCGGGATCATGTTTAAAACACGCGGAATCAGCAATACAGTACCCAACAGCAGCACACCATGAAATATGGTTGATACCTTGGTTTTAGCTCCTGCGCTTACGTTGGTAGCACCGCGTACAATAACGGCGGTTAAGGGGATGCCGCCTAAAAGGCCGGCAACGATATTTCCGGTTCCCTGAGCAACAAGTTCCCGGTTTAAGGGCGTTGACCTTTTCTGCGGATCAAGCTTATCAACAGCTTCAATGCTCAGCAGCGTTTCTAAACTGGCTACAAAGGCAATGGTTAACGCAACAACTAATACCTGCGGATTTGCTATTTGCGAAAAATCTGGAAATTTAAACATCGATGAAATATCTTCTGCGCCGGATAATAATGGAATTTGTACAAAACTTTTGGTGCGCAACTGCAGAACTGAAGGGGCCATGCCCAAAGCCAGTGAAGTTAATACTCCCAGAATAACAACCGCCAAGCCGGATGGGAACGCTTTTATTTTTTTAAACAAAGGCGTTTCCCATAATATCAGAACCGCCATTGACAGTGCGAAAATGATGATTGCACCCAGGTTAAGCTTTGACAATACGTTATTGATCTCCGAAAAGGTATTTGACTGATCGGCCTGTAGAAAAGTGAAATCGCCTTCAGCATCGGCATCATAGCCAAAGGCATGTGGAATTTGTTTTAATATTAAAATGATACCGATGGCAGCAAGCATACCCTTAATAACACTGGATGGGAAGTACAACCCGATTTTACCGGCCTTAACCAGGCCCAGCACGAGTTGGATAACACCGGCCAGAATTACGCTCAGTAAAAAGGCTTCGAAAGAATGAAGGTTGATGATAGCGGTAGCTACAATTGTAGTTAAACCCGCCGCTGGCCCGCTTACAGCCAAATTAGAACCACTAATGAGGCCTACAACTATACCGCCTGCAACGCCGGTAATTATTCCTGATAAAAGTGGCGCGCCACTGGCTAGGGCAATGCCAAGGCAAAGCGGCAGTGCCACTAAAAAGACAACTAAACCCGCTGAAAGGTCTTGTTTAAAAGTATTTTTAAATGATGAAAAATCCATTTTATTAAAATTGATTTGCACTTAAAACAAACAGGCATTGCCAGCAATGCTGGTGCAACAAGCTATTATTAAATGCGATGAAACAAATAAGTAAACAAAAACAACTGCATAACCTGTAAAATTAAGGTTAGCGTACGGATGTTTTAATAAGTATGGGGAAATGGATTAAGTGAGTGGCGGACGGAATACCTCGTTAACGTGATTGCGCAGTTTGCCTGTAACATACAGGAGAAACAACGTTCGGGTTGAGCCGGATGAAATACTTGCGAAAGAAATAGAAAGCTGAGTAGCCATTTCGCATTCTTCTTTGCTTGACTTAATACCCTCTTTTTCGTCGGTCTTGTCATCATTGATACCGGCAAAGCAGGGTTCAGTGTGTGCTAAAAGATCTACCGGACTGCCATCGGTAATGATAGCCGAAATATTGGCAACCAGGTTTTTGGTAACTTGTGGCAGCTGTTTTAAATAAGGGAATAACGGACCTAACTTTGCCGTCAGGAAGACAACAAGCAGAACGAATCCTATTATTTTTTTAAGTGCCATTACTACGAATATATTTAATGCTGTTGAATTTTAAAACTAAAACGCCAGTTATTTTAAATTCTTACATTAAGAAGCAGTTTTTTAAGCCCATTAAACTGTATTTGTAATTTTTTATATAATGTTTTAAATGTTGGATGTATCCAGAAACTCGGACGATTATACGAAAAATACTATCGCCTGATACTTTCATATCAGGCGATAGTACAATAGTGTTGTTACCTTATTAATTACCCCAAGCCGGATTTTGTACCATTAATGGATTGTTATCCAGTTCTGATTGTGGGATTGGGAAGTAATTGAATTTGGTTGTGTAATATTGCTTGCCAACCTTGTCGCTGTTAGTTAATGCCTGTTGTATTAAGTTCCATCTTACAAGGTCGTAAAAACGGTCGCCTTCACGGGCAAATTCGATCATACGCTGGTGCATTATTTCAGTCATCATTTGCGTTTGTGAGTAGCCCGCAGGTAATGCAGCCAAGCCAGCTCTTGTACGGATGGCATTAACATCAACATAGGCATCCTGCGGTCTGCCCTGCATGGTAACAGCTTCGGCGTGTATCATCAGTACTTCAGCATAGCGCATTACGCGTTCATTGTTGCTGGAAGAGTATTGGGTGTTATTGGCGCCCACCAATTCGTTTGCCTGGTTAAAATTCTGATACTTTTTAAGTCTTGAATGATATGAGGAGAAATCACCCGGAAAGAAATTAGCAATAGGTTGCTGATAAAAGGTGGTATTGCCTCCCAGTGCGCTGGTTTCTCCCTGCCAAACCAACGTAGCAGGCAGCCTTAGATCATAATTTCCCGAAGGCATTTTTTCTTTCATAAATGCACTTAACAGGGTATCTGTAGGGCATATTTCAAACCAGCCACCTATTTGCGAAGGAGCAAACTCCTGTGCAACTGTGGTACCTAAGTTTTCACCCGATCCGGTGGTCCATGGGTTTGTACCACCCACATCGCTCAATTGAATTTCAAAAACAGATTCTGAATTATTTTCATGCGTTGCATCAAAATTGTCAGAGAAATTTGCTGTGAGGCTGTACTGGCCCTTCATGATATTGGCCGCTGCTGCTTCGGCGGCGGCGTAATTTCCCTGGTACAAATATGCTTTAGCCAGATAGGCGTAAGCAGCACCTGATGTGGCCCGGCCAACCCATTGAGCAGAATAAGAGGTAGGTAATGCCGCTGCTGCATCAGTAAAATCCTTGACAATTTGAGCCCAAACGGCTGTAGCCGGACTTTTTGCTATGTAATAGTCTTTCTGCGTTACTGGAATGGTTAAACGCAATGGCACATTTTGAAAGTTTATTTCCAGGTTAAAGTAAAATAATCCCCGTAAAAATTCGGCTTCGGCAATTTCTTGTGCTTTGGTAGTTGCATCCATTTGTATAGCAGGTGCATAGGTAATTACCTGGTTAGCGCTAAAAATACCCTGATAGCAGGTGTTCCAATATCCGCCAGAAACGCCGTTTGATGCGGTGTTGGTAAATGTAGATAGCGTGTAAAGGTCGCTTACGTCATTGCGGATAAAGAAATCATCGCCACGGCCATTCATTAATTCAACGCCACGAACGGTATATAAGCCTGTTTGGGACTCGGTAACAAAGGAATTATAGGTAGCTGCCAGGCCGGAAAGTACATCGGCCGCTGTTTTCCAATGGGTGGCTGTGGTAATTTGGTTGGGATTATTTAATTCCAGTGTGGATTTTTTACAACCACCAAGTATAATTACCATGGTAATTGATATGTATATTATCTTTTTCATGAGTTTTTTACTGTTTGGTTATAATGATAATTGAAGACCTATAGTTGATACACGAGCCAATGGATAAGCAGTGTAGCTATAATCAACACCTCTGCTAAATATATTCTGACCAGCTATTACACCTAAATCGGGGTTTAAACCAGTGTAATTTGTTATGGTGAACAAGTTATCAAAGCTGATATAAGCCCTTAGTGATTTGATGCCTATACTTTGTATGGCCTGCATTTTAAAGTTATACCCAAATTGCAATGACTTGCACCTTAAATAAGAACCACTTTCTAAAAAGCGATCTGATACACGGTCGTTACCATTCGGATCACCATATACAGCCCTTGGCATAGTGGTATTGGTATTGGTAGGTGTCCAGGCATTTAAGGTGGTGGTTGACATGTTATAATCAACATTCATCCCTTCCAGGTCCATTCTGAAGCCATTGTAGATCATGTTTCCATAGGTTCCCTGAAAATATACAGACATATCAAAGTTCTTATAACGGGCGTTGTAACCGAATCCATAAGTGAATTTAGGATTAGGGCTGCCTACGTACTGTTTATCAGCATCAGAGATCTGTCCATCACCATTATAATCAACAAACTTTATGTCGCCAGGCGCAGCATTTGGCTGAATAAGCTGTCCGTTTTTATCCCGGTAAGCATTAATTTGAGCTTGTGTTTGGAAAATTCCAGCAGTTTTTATTAGATAAAATGCGCCGACCGGGCCGCCAACCTGTGTGGTAGTTGTGCCTTCGCCATGTAAATCCGGGTAACCGCCAATTATTTGTTCAGAACCTGAACCAAGGGATAATACTTTATTTTGATTGGTTGCGAAAGTTCCGAATACGTTATAGGAGAAATCGTGCGCAACGCCGTGGTATGACAAAGATAGCTCCAAACCGTTGTTGCTTATAGATCCCGCGTTAACATATGGGCTGCTGGTTGAACCCGCTGAACCCGGTATAGGCACCTGAACAAGCATATCGCTGGTTACTTTGTGGTAATAGTCGGCAGTCAAATTCAGGGCGTTATTAAAGAAGCCCAATTCAGCTCCTACATCCGAAGTTTTTGATGTTTCCCACTTAATGTCCGGATCAGCATAGGCCTGTTGTGTTGAGCCAGACCATAGTGTTTGGCCTGTTCCTGTTACGTAGTTAACATTTGAAGCTATAGCCGCACCATATTGATAATTACCAAATTCCTGGTTTCCGAGTATACCAAAACTACCACGCAATTTTAGCAGGCTGATAACACTGGCTAATTTGCTGTTGGTGAAAAACTTCTCATTTGAAATATTCCAGCCGGCTGCAACTGAAGGGAAAACACCGTAGCGGTTCGCAGGGCCAAAACGGCTCGATCCGTCACGCCTAACGCTACCGGTAAACAGGTAACGGTCATCATAAGAATAAACCACACGACCAAGCTGGGAAACTAAGGAAGCCTGTGAGGCATTACCAAAAGCTTGTGTTACACCTGTAGCGGCATCGGCCTGGTAAATACCATCGGGCAAGCCTGCGGCTGTTTCGTTATTGTATTGGTAGTTTTCATTTTGATAGGTATAGCCTACTAATGCCTGGATATGGCTTTTGCCAAATTGCCTGTCAAAATTTAAAGTGTTTTCGATCAATAAAGTATTATCATCCTTATTGTCATCAGTATTGATATTATTGGTTGCGTTGCTGAAGAAAGAGCCTACCTGGTAGCGTGGCTTATAATCAAAATCGTGGGTAAGGTAATCGGTGTATCCGATATTGATCTTGTAATAAAAACCTTTTGCGATATCAACCTGACCATAAGCGTTGAGTAAAGCGCTATTGGTACGGGTAGTACTTTTTTCGAGATATAGCTGCGCAACAGGGTTTTCAACGTTAATTACCGATCCTGTTGGACCTGCATATCCGCCTACGGCTGTTGGGTCATAAATTTGAAAGGCAGGTATGCTTTTCGCGGCCGCTCCTACGGGATTTCCGCCTTGTCCGCCCCAGCTTCCCGGCATATTTTGCCAGTTTTCCTGCGATAGGATAACCGATTCGCCGAATTTTAAAATGCCTAATTTTGTTTCAGATTTAAAGCGGAGATTGTAACGGTTATACCCGGTTTGATCAACAATACCCTGCTGATTAAGATATCCGCCAGAAACACTATAAGTAGTTCCTTTACCGCCACCACTGATATTCAATTCGTAGTTTTGAATAGGTGCATTACGATAAATAGCATTTTGCCAATTGGTACTTGGCCCTAATGAGTCGGGGCGGTTAGCAAGCGGCAACCTGGCTACGCCTGCATTATCATGCATGGCATTATCTACCTGTCCCCATTGCTGGGCATTTAATACGTTTAGTTTTTTCTGGATGCTTTGAACGCCGTAATAAGAATCGAATGAGATTGATGTTTGGTTGCCCGCGCCTGATTTTGTGGTAACCAAAACCACACCGTTGGCGGCTCGTGTACCATAAATGGCAGCAGCCGATGCATCTTTAAGTACAGAGATACTTGCTATATCGCCCGGAGCGATATTACTTATGCTGCTTACGTACATACCATCTACCACGTAAAGCGGAGTGGTGTTGTTGATTGTACCTACACCACGCACTAATATGGACATGCCAGAACCCGGAGCGCCACCTGCTGATTCAACATCAACACCGGCTAATTTACCCTGAAGGGCCTTGTCAACAGAGCTTGAACCGGCTGTTACCAGGTCCTTGGCCTGTACAGATGCAACGGCTCCGGTTAAATCTGATTTTTTTATAGTGCCATAGCCAATTACTACTACCTCATTAAGCTTTGAGTCATCAAGCTTCATATGGATAGTCAATGGCTTATCCGACACCACAGCCTCTTCCTGTGTTGCGTAACCAACAAACGAAAAAACAAGCACCGCATTAGCATTGGGTACATCTATTTTAAACTGACCCTGGGTATCAGTCACTACACCAACGTTGCTGCCTTTAAGTTTTACGGTAACGCCTGGCAATGGAAGGTTCTTTTCGTCCAAAACCAGCCCGGTTACATTTAGCACTACGGCCTGCACCGGTGAAACAGCCGGAATACTGGTTTTATTTTCCTGCTTGTTTATGAAAATGGTGTTTTGAATAATTACATAATTTAACTGCTCATCTTTTAAACATTTGTTTAATGTTTCGTTAATGGAGGCATCTTTTATGCTGATAGTAATGGTTTTGTTTTTGATGTCTTTTGATTCATAAAAAAAGACATAGCCCGATTGCTGATTAATTAAACTCAATACCTTTTTTAAAGGAGCATTGGTTTCATTAATGTTGATTTTTTGACTAAATACTTTGGCGCTGCATTGCAGAAATGTAATTAGTAATATAAAAGTTGTCAGCTTCATAACCAATAAGGTTTTTTGGGGCAGCCACGGTTTATTGATGGCTTTTAAAATAACATTTAAAGTCATACTTTTGATAAGTTTGAGTTAATACACAATTTGCTGAAAATGAATTTGTTTTCCTGAAAAGGAGGTTATCTCAAATACGCGTGCCCTGATTGCAGTCGGGGTACGCATTTTTTAAATAGCCTGTGTGTTAGGCGATTGCCCTAAAGTCTCATTTGTATCTTTTTTCTCATAATTTATTGGTTTAATTGGTGTGAATGGATATGGTTAAGGTTTAATAATAATGGTTTTGTTTTCGACGTGGTAAGTAATCTTCTCGAAACTTAAAATGGCCAATAACTTTGATGCATCAATATTTTTGGATATTTCGCCCGAAAACTCTCTTTGAGGTATTTCTCCTTCGTATTTTATGTCAACATTGTACCAGCGGGCCAGTTGGCGCAGCACACTTTTAATGTCATCGTCCTTGAAATAAAAGAAGCCGTTTTTCCAGGCAGTGGCTTCATTTACATCGGCTTTTACTATATTCATGGAGCCATCCTTAAGCTGTACCTGCTCGTTTGGTTTTATTGTTTTGCTTACGCCGTTTGACTGTACTTTAACCGAGCCCTCTAAAAGGGTGGTTTTAATGGCAGGTTCATCTGCATAAGCGTTTACGTTAAAGTGGGTGCCTAAAACTTCAACAACTTGCCCGTTGGAGATTACTCTGAATGGTTTATGCTGATTGTGTGCAACTTCAAAATAAGCTTCGCCGGAAAGTTCAATTTCGCGTTTATTGCCCGTAAAGGTTACCGGGTATTTTAAAGATGAGGCCGAGTTTAGCCAAACCTTTGTACCGTCGCTCAATACCAGTTGGTACTGCCCTCCGCGCGGGGTAATTATGGTATTAAAAGCATTAATTGGTTGTTCTGCACTTATTCCATCACGCGTATAGCTGATTTGGCCATTTGCCTTTTTATTTATTTTTACGCCTTTATCATTAGCCAGCTCTCCTTTTTTTGCATCATTTAATGCAATTGAGCTTCCATCAGATAAAATAAGTATGGCTTTATTGCCTCCGGGTGGCAGCGGCGGCGGGGTATTACGTATGGTTTTTACGGTTGCTGTTTGTTTTTTATCAAAAATGAATGGCTTAAATAATGTCAATGATACAATTATAAAACCGGACACAGCGGCAGCTACCCCCAGAGATCGAAAGTAGTTGTGCTTGGCTCTGGGGCGTATTTTGGCCAATAATTTTAATAAATTATCCTGTTGGCTATTCTCCAATTGCTGATCATCAATATCAGGTAGTTGGGCGTTTTTTGAATAGTTTACATACCAGCTTTCAACCAAGGCCTTTTCTTCTTTGGTTACATTGCCGGCAAGATACCTGTTCAATAAGTCTGTTGCGTCTTTTTTAGACATAATTGGTGGCGGAGCTGATGCTCCTGATTATGCTATATGCACCTAAGTAGACCGTAGGGAGTAGATGAATCAGAAAAAAAATGAAAAAAATTTGCCGGATAGTTTTAGTCGTAAAACTTTTAAGGAATTATTTACCTGTTTTTTAACAGTATGGGTACTAATTTGTAATTGCTCGGCTATTTCCTGATGCGAAAGATTGCCATTTCTGCTCATTTCAAACACCTGTCGCATTTTGGGTGGTAGTTGGGATACCTCGGCCTCAATAATGGCTGTTAATTGCTTCAGGCATATACTTTCATCTGTTTCGGGCTGATTGGTGTTAATGAATGATTGCAGCGATGAAATGTGCTTTTGTTTAACCTTACTATGCCTGAAATTATTAAGCATCTTATGGCGTACGGCCGTGTATAAATAAGCGGCAATGTTTTCGGCAGGATCAATAGACTGCCGGTTGTGCCACAGGTAAATAAAAACATCCTGCAATATGTCTTCAATTTCCTGTTCATCGGCAAGGTTTTTATAGGCGTGCCGGTACAGTATGCCATAATATCTGTTATGGATTTCGGTAAAAGCAAGCTCATCGCTATCCTTTAACAGGTGCGCTAACTCCCGATCCGTATGAATCTTATAACAGGACATTAATTGGTCAACAACAGGTTTGTTACAAACATATATAGTTTTATTGCCAATATCAAGTACATAATTTGCACATGTTTTGGATTGAATAAACAAAGTGTTTTTGTGTTATATCTATCTGATATACAGTATTTTGAGTTGTTTTTTAGGTGGCGAAATGTACCCTAATGTACATTCCTTCAGTTGTTTTAGCTGTCAATAATACATTCTTAAACGTTCTGAATTAGATATTTGCCCGTTAATTCGTGTCTTTTATACAAGTATTTATTTAGGTGGAAGGCTTAATGAAAAGCGTGGTGAGTAGGTTTGATGATTGTTAACTCCTTAATACAATGGAAAATATTTTATATTTAATATTTTCCATTATATTTGAGGAAAATATATCATAAAAAATATTTTCCAATTGAAAGAAAAAATTATCAAAGTAGCGCTTGAACGGTTTATGCAACACGGCATCCGGAACATGACTATTATGAAGCTGGTTGAGCCATTAGGCATATCGACCAAAACCGTTTATAAATATTTTAGAAGTAAGGAGGAGCTGCTTGAAGAGTGTCTGCAACTGCTTTATACCGGTTATTTTAATGAGTTTAATCTTATTATGGGCAATCCGGCTAACCCGATTGCCAAATTACTTACGCTTTTCAGGACTACACTGGAAAAAGATTTTGGCATGAACCGCGATTTTTTTCATGATCTTAATTATTACTACCCAGAATTGCAAAATGCTGCCATAAACCGCGTAAGTGAGCGCTACGGTAGTGTATTGGTGCAATTGATTAAAAATGGCGTTAATGAGGGGTATTTTAATAAGCATCTTGATCCGCAACTGGCGCTAAAGGGCATTGGGATATTATATACCTCTATTACCCGGGGTGAGGAATACCGCGATTACAAAGAAAGTCCCTATCCATTGTTCAGCAACCTGGTGGAAGTATACATCCGTGGCATGTGTACCTTAAAGGGAATCACAGAAATTGAAAATAATCCATATCATCAAAACTAATGAAATGAAGAAGATCACCATTTTACTCGCTCTGGCATTTTTTGCGTTTGCGGCCAGCGGGCAGCAATTGAATACACTGAACCTGATGCCTGTACCCAAACAGATAGAACCCGGTTTGGGCGAGTTTCGCATAAGCAGCCAATTCACCGTCAGCATACAGGCAATTACTACCGATACTATTTTGTACCGTGCAGTAAACCGGGCTTATCAGACGCTAAATCGTAAAACGGGGCTTGTGTTCGGTCAGAAATATATAGGTGCTGCGGATACAATGAGCACAGCGCCTCTGAAAGTGATTTCACTGGCGCAATCAGTGCCTGGCACAGAGGTGGATGAACATTATTCGCTGGTGGTAACCGAAAATAACATTGTATTGCGCGCGCCCAATACTATAGGGATACTGCACGGGCTGCAAACGCTTATCCAATTGCTGGGCAAGGACGATAAGGGTTACTACCTGAGTTGTGTAAGTATTGATGATTCGCCCAGGTTTAAATGGCGCGGATTGATGATTGATGCTGCCCGGCATTTTATTTCGGTTGAAGAAATAAAACGGAACATAGATGCTATGGCTGCTGTGAAGATGAATGTGCTGCACTGGCACCTTACGGATGATGAAGGCTTTAGGGTTGAGTCGAAGCTATTCCCGCTACTTCAACGCAACGGCTCAAATGGCGATTATTACACACAGGAGCAATTGAAGGAGGTAGTGGCCTATGCGCGCGACCGGGGAATTATTGTGGTGCCTGAGTTTGATATGCCCGGGCATTCGCAGAGCTGGTTTGCCGCTTACCCTGAGCTGGCCAGCCAGCCGGGACCTTACCGGCCGGGATCGCGTATGCAATGGCAGAATGAACACCCCAATCCAAATGCACCTAAAAGTACATCAATAGCAGATATTATAGCCAACATGATTTCGCCTACGTTTGACCCCACTAATGAAAAGGTATATGTCTTTCTGGATAAGTTTATTGGTGAAATGACGAGAATATTCCCATCGGGCTATATGCATATCGGGGCCGATGAAAATAACGGTATGGCCTGGAAACTGAACCCGGCCATAATGGATTGGATGAAGGCACACAATATGCAGACAACTGACGAACTGCAGCGCTACTACGTGCAAAGGGTATACAATATTTTGAAAAAGCATAGCCGCCGGATGATAGGCTGGGAGGAGATATTTTATGATAAACTGCCAAAGGACGCCATTGTACATAAATGGATACCCGATGATAACAGCATGATCAAATCGTACGGAAAACCTGAGGATTTTACAGCGCATGGCAACCTTGCATTAGTATCGGCCGGATTTTATACCGATGTATTTATGCCGGCTTATATCCATTACAACAACCCATCGTTGGCAGGCGCTAATGACCCCGGTATTTTGGGTGGTGAGGCTGCCCAATGGACAGAACTGGCGGATAATGAAAATATAGATGGCCGGATATGGCCGAGGGCTGGTGCCATAGCAGAACGATTATGGTCGCCTGCGGCTGTAAACGATGTGGATGATATGTATCGCAGGATGTTTGTACTGAGTAGTGAGCTTGATGAACAGGGATTGCCGCATATCAGCAACTATGAGCGGGCACTGCGCAGGCTGGCCGGAAACATGCCAATTGAACAGCTGGAAATACTAACGGATGTACTAACACCGGTAAAAGGCTATCGTAAGCTGATGTCGGAAATGTTTAAAGGGCCGCAGGCATCGTTCCAAACTACACCGCTTACCTCGGTTTCTGATATTGTATTTGTTGATTCAGAAACCAAAAGAAAATTCAGGGCCTTAGTGAAACTATACCTGGAAAAGCATGACAAAGACGCTGTGAACAATATCAGGGCGTACCTTTTGGCATGGCAGCAGAACGATTCGGCGCTTGAACCTTTATTTGCGGGTAATAAGCGGCTGGTAGAAGTGCAGGAGCATTCTGCGAATCTATCAGCAGCGGCCGTTATTGGATTGGAGGCTTTGGATAGGGCCGATAAAATGTTACCGGTAGATGCAGATTGGGTTCAGAAGAAATCAGACGAACTTGGAACTTACGAAAAATCACATAACGATACCGAAATAGCCGTGATACCCGAAATAGCTGCATTGGTTACAGGTCATCTGGCTGCTGAACCTGCCAGCTACCCGACATTTTAGGCTTGGGAAATGCAAACCCTGCCGTCTCTCTGCGCAGTTGGGGGAGACGGTAGGGTGATTTTTGAAAAAACGGCTTAAGTACCCTTGCTAGCCCGGGCTACTATACGGATAAACGCAGACCGGCGGGCGAAAAAATCAATAATTTTTAAAGCATCACCAAACCGTATACTACTACCATAATAGCGATTACAAAATAGATTGCCGATATGCCATAAAATGTGGTCCACCGCAGCCAGTTTATAAATTGCTTTAACATGTTTACAACAGGGTCGTCAGTATCCTTTGTAATGAGGTAACTGTTTTTTTTGATTCGCTCTGTAGTAATCCTTTTTTCTTCTTCGTACTGCACGCGCCCGTGATTAAAGTATGCATGGCAATTTGGGCATTTTTCATCTACTTTATTTGTCCACTTGCTCCATTCGCTGCAAGTAGGGCATTTTATTTCACTGACCTGGCTCATAACTAATTATTATATTAAAAAATGATCCTAATTAGGAATTATAACAATATATTTTATTGCAAAAGGTTAATAGCTAGTACTTTATTTAGATTAATTGGAGTGCTCTGGTAAGAGTATATTAAAAATAAGCAAAAGAATTGAAACAGCGAAAAAACGCAGGGTTATTTTTAATTTTTATTCGCTTATTGGCTCTTATCCGCCCGTGCAGGCGTTTCGTGGCTGTTGCACAACGAAGCGAATATTTTTTGACAATATTATGTTAAGATATTGATTTTTAGTATCTTAATAACATGCAAGGCAAGAAACAATATCAAGAAAAGCTCTTTACCAATTTCCAGTTGTCTGACCGTGTCCCATCGGACAATATTTACAGAAAGTTAAAAGAGGTATTAGACCTTCAGTTTTTATACACAGCTACAGCTAAGTATTATGGTAAGGATGGGCAAAAGAGCATCGACCCGATTGTATTTTTCAAGTTATTACTGGTTGGCTATTTAGAAAACCAGCCGAGCGACAGGC
>NZ_VLLI01000013.1 GCF_007830615.1 Mucilaginibacter frigoritolerans | reverse complement strand
AAGCTATTGCTTCATTTACACTGGTTGCGCCACTACTGCTTAAAACTACATTCCCTGAATAATTCCCTACAGCATCACCTGCTATTAATCTGATATACACCGGTGCAGAGGCTATTGTGCCCGCTGCTCCTAATGTTACCGTACTACTGAATGTACTATTATCTGTACTTACCTCAAAACCTGTTGGCGGGCTTACCAATATACCTGCATTCATATTGCTGCCTGATACATTGAAACTTTCCGACGTTGAAGCGCTTCCATAGGTAGTACTTAATGCTGATAAAGTTCCTGAAGTCGTAATGGCAGGTCCAACCTGAAGCAAGTGTATTACTGCGCCGCCGTTTGTGCCATCATCACTGTCATTAATAAAAATATTAGTACTATTAATTACAGCTATTCCCCATGGATAAAAAACGCCATTGGTATGCAAAGGACTATAAATTGCAGTACCAGTTCCTGTACCACCTGTATATTTATCCAACACATAACCCGATCCCGGATTTTCAGAACTGTAAAGATTGCCGGAATTATCTATACCTAAAGCAGTGGCATAAAGACCTGTAGAAACAGTTGAAACTGCATATGAAGAAGAGGCTGTTAATTTATAAACATGCCCTCCGTCTGTTATAGTAGAAGTATTACTAAAAGCATCAGCCACATAAACATCACCATTTGAAGCAACGGTAAGACCTGTAGGATAAGTATATCCTGCAGCGGACTTTAAATTATCATATAATTTGGTACCTGTAGTACTACCTGCAGGATATTTGACGACAGCATATGTACCATTTCCGGAATCATATTCGGCTGTATATAAATTATTACTTGCATCAATTGCTAATGCAGAATAATAATTCCCTGACATAAATGTAGACGGAGTATAAGTAGTTCCGTTAAAAGCAAGTTTAATAACATTCCCCCCGTTAGATGTAAAATCAGTGGAAACATAGACATCACCTGCACTAGTTACTACCAGCCCCCATGGGTAATCACCTATTTCGTGAGTAAGACCCGTGTAAATAACTGTTGGCGATCCGGTACCATTAGTATATTTTTCAACTTCATAATTCGCGCCAGAAGTACCCGGCTGAACACGCGTTATATAGATATTATTACTAGCATCCTTTGCTATTGCCGTATACAAACCACTGGTTTCAAGGTTTGTGCCTGTTAGTTGAGCCCGGACAGGTAAGGCAGCCCCTATAAAGAGAACAATAGTGGCAATAACATAAAAACTTTTTGTAAAAAAATTCTTCATAAAATTGAATTTTAAATACACATGTACGGATTTTGCCAGCCACTCACACTTTCCTCATGAATTTCTTTAAAATCCGGCGAATCGAATTTTACCCCTTTGCCCTGACTTAGTACGGTTTTGTATATTTTTCTGTGTGATGTACTGATCTTGAAAATATCTATTACTGGTAATGAAAAACCTGATAAAGGATAAAAATTACGCTCGCCTCTTGGCCCTATTACAGATTCATTTTGTAGCAGCTTTGCCGCTGTACCAAAATCGCGTTTTAAAATATGATGTTTTACTTCTTTTAAAGCGAGGCCGGCTTCGTATCCCAATAAACCGTAAATGTTAGCCATTTGGCCACCGGTATTTTCATATTTATTTACAAACTCTTTATTTTGATGAATTTCTGAATTGCGGTTCCATGTGGTTGCTGCAAAAAGCTCCAAATCCAAATCTGCTATATCTTCCAACACGTCATCATAGGCCATATTTTCAATTACAGTTAACGGGATATGTTTATGAAAATCTGATTGGCGCCACAATTGCAAAAACCTATTTCCCATGTCACCAGTGAAAATAGCATGAATATAAGATGGAGGATTTTTTTCAATCTCAGAAAAGAAAGCACTGAGATTAAAATTATTGATATTTGATGAATCCCGGGGTAAAACATGTAAACCCATCATTTCAGATCCTGCTGCGCAAGCGCCTTTATAAAACGCTGTATTTAAATGATAACCGGCCTCATATACAGGCATTACCATCATACCGGCATCGCCATACTCTTTATGAGCCCAATAGCCCAGAGCATATTGCGATTGGACAATTTGTTGCGATGAATAAAATATTCGCGGGCTAAAATGCTCAAAATATGGAACGCACTCGCCCATATCAAAAAAGAAAGCTAATATATTATGCCTCTCTATAGTAGGAACAATATCCGGAATTGATTTGTAGCTTATAAGCCCCGAAATAATATCAACTCTTTCAAAAAAAGCCAACTGATTAACAGCTTCCAACACACTTTTGGGGTCACCCTGTTTAGTATAAACAGGCAAAAATTGAAACTCATTATGTGGCATTCCATCAGGATATAGGCCTAATAAAATACCAGCCATTAAATGGTTACCATAAAATGGGTATACACCTGAATAAGGAGTTAAAAAACCGATTTTAATTGGCCCTGGTATCACAATTGATCAATTTTGGATATTAATTCCGTGTAGGGAAAATACCGTTCATAGCAATAATATAAGATATGGCAAGATATGGCTGAAGATTTGGCAAAGGAACGCTACTACCTGTTAAACCAATTGCATTTGCAGCCAAAGTGGTATTGGGTGCTGTTGTTGTATAAATATTCTCAACAGTTGCATTAGGACCTGAACCTGTTGATGGCCCTTTTGAAAGGTATGTTGTAGTTCCCGGAACACCAGTAGTGCCAGCAGCAGTATTTGCATTGAGCGTATGCGTATGCGATGGTAAATTATTTATTAAGATCGGCACAGTCTCAGTACCAGCAGCCTGGCCTAAAACATAATTACTTAAACCCGGCCCTTGCCCCTGTCCAATAGGTGCTCTTCCGCGCAGATCGGGTAAAGCAAAATTAGTAGTATCATTTCCCCCGTAAGTAGTCCCTAATAATGAAAAAACAGCAGTATTACTTGAAATGGCTAATAGTTGCCCAGAACAGAATAAAAACCCCTGAGGAGCAAAATTACTACCAAACGCGAAGATCATCGCTAATAAAGGATCCATATATCAATAAATTTAGTTGTGAGTATTTAGATTCAAATCAAATCTATATCAATATTAAATCTTTTTTTTTACTTCTCCTCCAATATTTTGATAAAATAAGCGTTATAACTATTTTATTTTCAACACTTTAATATAAATTAATAAAATATCATTTAAGTAATATTTATTAATAAATCTGTACCATTATTTAATAATATAAATAGCAATTTAACCATATTGAAAGTTAAATTTAGAGACCTTTTAAGAAATTCCTCATTTTATTTATAAAATATTGTTTAACATAGCTTTAATGAATAAAAATTTGATTATTTCGATTAAATATTTACTTTATTGTTTCCCTATGGTTAAATATCATTAAGAATGAACCAACCTGATTAAAGATGTTTTATTTAGGAAAAATATATTTATATATTTATATATTTATACACTTAATGTAATATTATGAATAAGCAGCGCAGATCATTTCTTAATCAGATATCATTTATGGCCGGAGTTGCGGCTTTAAACAAACCGATGAGCTCAGTAGCTTCTATAAGTAAGCATATTAATACTATTCATTCTTCCGGACATGCCGTTACCATTTATCATACGAATGATCTGCATGGGAACTTACATGCCACCTATAATAATATGGGAGGCATTAATAAATTAAAAGCGCTTATTGAGAACCAGGAAACCGGTGGCATACTGCTTGACGCAGGTGACTTTTTGGATGGCAACAGCAATTTTACCAAACATAAGCAAGTAATTGATTTAATGAATAAGATGGGCTATAATGTTGCTACCATCGGCAATCATGAATTATTACAGGGGCAAGATTACTTAGCGCAGTTAATTCCTTTCATGAAATTTAAACTGGTGAATTGCAATTATGAATTCAATAGTAGCTTAAATAAACTGGTAGCACCTTATATTATTATAAATTCTGGTAAATTTAAAATAGGTATAACCGGTGTGGGCCACCAAATAGCTGGTATTAAATATAATGATGCGATAAGCAGTGCAAATAATATGGCTGCTTTTTTAAAGAAAAATGAAAATTGCGATCTGGTAGTTTGTCTTTCACATTTAGGTTATTCACAAAAGGGAGACCTTCCAGACAATCAAAAACTTGCCCGTGAATCTGAGCATATTGATGTTATTTTAAGCGGACATAATCATAAACTATTGCAGGGCCCTGCTGTAATATCTAATAAAAACAAACAAGAGGTAATCGTTAGCCAGGCTGCATGGGATGGTCTTATGCTTGGCAAAACAGTTTTTAGTTTCGAAAACGAAAAACAGAAATTCAATTTAAAAGCTAAATATCTTATTCCAGGTCAATCTTATGACAAAACTTATACTTCGTCATTTTATGAGTTGCGTTTAAGGGAAAAAGAATTAATGGCCTCCTAAACCAGATATTTGTTTTGTTAACGGAAACGATCATTGATTTTGTTGAGTCTGTAGGCATAAAAGTGTTTAAAATGCCCATAGATGGCGACACTTTTTTACCCGGCTTGCAATTGAAAGACGGTGCACTTATAGTTGACACTGAAAAACTATTATATCCAGGCGATATATTACATGAAGCTGGTCACCTGGCTACTATGCCTCCTGCTATCCGTGAAACAATGAATGATAATTTGCCACCAACTCAGGAAAATCAGGGTGGTGAAATGATGGCATTAGCGTGGTCGTATGCTGCAGCCAGGTATCTGAATATTAATCCTCATATTGTTTTTCATGCAGATGGATATAAAGGTGGCGGCGAAAACCTGGTACAAAACTTCACAGAAGGTAGGTGTGTGGGTTTGCCATTGCTTCAATGGGCAGGGATGGCTTACGATGAACAAAAAGCAAAAGAATTTAATAAACCACCTTTCCCGTACATGATTAACTGGCTCAGAGAGAATTAAGAACAAAAAATCATGATTCGCTACGCAAAATTACCACTGTTCTTTGACGCCATGGAGACTCAAAACGAGTTGCTTTCTGTAGATAAAAACTGGCAGTCGCACTTTAATACTTATCATTTTGAAGGCTCATGGACGGTCCTTGCTCTACGTTCACCTGATGGAAGTCATATCAATATTATTCCTGAACTAATGGCCAGCAGCGAATACAGGAATACTTTATTTATGGAGCAATTCCCTTCTGTAAAACAATTGCTCTCCAATTTTGATTGCCCAATAATGGCTGTACGTTTTTTAAATTTACAAGCTGGAGCCATTATTAAACCACACCGTGATAATGAGCTTGCTTTTGAAAAAGGCGAAGCCCGTCTGCATTTTCCTATTATAACAAACCCTGATGTTGAATTTTATATTGAAGATGATCGTATTCCTTTAACGGAAGGAAGCTGCTGGTACATAAATGCCAATTTAACACACCAGGTATTTAACAAAGGAAACACCGACCGAATTCACCTTGTAATAGATTGCAAAGTTAACGGCTGGTTAAAGGAGCTTATTAATTTATCAAACGAAGTATCTTTTAAAGATGAACAGGAGAACGGACAACTATTAATGATTATTAAGGAATTGCGTTTGCAAAATACAGAAGCTGCAAATAAAATGGCCAGCGAATTAGAACTACAACTAAAGTAGTCTTCGATTCTTTTAGAACAAATTAATTCACTTGCAATTTAACGGCATTTAAATTAAAAGAATAGGAAATGTAATGACCATCATGAGCCAATGATACCGGTATCTTGGTATCCTCGTCATCTTTGATTAAAATGGGATAACCCGCCAGGTGCTTTTCTAACCTCAACTCTCCCGGAAAAAGAGTATTTAATTTTTCAAGAGCAAATTTTCTTACCGCTGTTGACTGATCATAATAACCCTTATCATTAATCACATGTACATCAGAAAATACGTTTTCAAAATCATCAGCATTATTTACAACTGTTGAAATCCAGTCATTGTTAATGATCGAATTAAAAAAAAGTTTGTTGGAATTAAAATGAACTTCTCCGCAATAATGTTGATCCGGAAGTATATCAATGGTTGTTGTATTTATGCTGATGGGCGAAAAAACAAGCTGTTGATTATATCTTTTCAGATATTTAAAGGCCGATTCCTTAACCGACCATAACAACCATACATAGTGTTCAAAAGGTAATTCATTAAGTTGAGGCTGTTGATAAAGTGCCTGCTCAGAAGCAGATAAAATCTTTGAATAAAAACGATACTCGCAAGTCCGTTGTTTATTTATTGATCTTAAGGCTACAATATCATTGCCTGTGCTTATCATGCAGATTGATTCATTTTATCCATTATAACATCAATGCAGTTGCCTACTAAATACATTTTTTCGGCTGAGTCAAAATCTATTTCAATGTTGTATGCCGATTCTGCGTCTATTATTATATCAACCAAATTCGCCGAATTGATTTTTAAATCTTTTATCAAATCAGTTTCTTCGGTAATTCCGTTTAACAATTCTTTGTTTTCCGTGTAAGGTGCCAATACTTTTTTTAGTTCACTTAAAATAGTTTTTCTATCCATTTTTATTTATATTTTGAAATTATTAAACAAGTATTAACGTCGCCAAAGCCAAAATTAGCTTTTGCCAAAACATTAATCTCCTTGTTTACCATAGTTGTGGGTAAATTGTTTGCGGTTATTAAATCTATTATTTCGGGATTAGGATCTTCTATATTAATATTGGGATGTACAAATTGATGTTCCAGTTGCAATACAGCTGCCACCATCTCAATTGAACCGGCAGCACTAAGACAATGCCCGATCATTGATTTTAAGGAATTTACCATCGGAAAATCTTCGCCTCTCCTACCCAAAGCATCCGACCAGTTTTGAATTTCTTGTTTATCAGCAATTGTTGCGGTTAAATGCCCGCTAATCAAATCAATATCATCGGCCCTAATATTTGCTTCGGTAATGGCATCATTTATACACTTTACCACACCAACAGCTCCAGGAGCAGTCATTGTACCACCGCTCCTTTGTCCGCCTGAGTTATTGCTTCCACCTAATACCTCACCATAGATTTTGGCACCGCGGGCCAGTGCAAAATCAAGATCTTCCAGAATAAGCGCACCCGCACCCGAACCTGGCACAAAACCACCCGCAGAAATACTCATTGGCCGGGATGCTTTTTCAGGCTGATCATTAAACTTCCGTGACAAAACACGCATGGAATCAAAGGCTCCAAAAACATAGGAATCAACATATTCACTGCTTCCAACTACCATTCTTTTAGCCATGCCATATTTAATGTATTCGTATCCCATTAAAATAGCTTGTGTACCTGTAGCACATGCAGATGAATTACTAACAATCTTATTACCTAGCCCAAGTCTGCCAGATATGTATGCTGTAACCCCGCTATTCATAATCTGTTCAACAACCCGTGAGCCCAATTTTTTTGATTCTTTTGCATCAACACGTGTTATGGCATTTTTTATAACATCGGTATCGGCAACACTGCTACCAAAAACGCAACCTGTTTCATATAATGTTTCTTCACTTACAATTGGATTACCAGCATCCATCCAGGCATCAAGGGCTGCTTTAATACCAAAAGCTATTCCTTTGCCTTTTAATCCATATAAACTGGTTTCAGTTATATAATTTCTTAATTGCTCCCATTCAAATTGGGGCATACCGCATACCTGGCAATTGAATTTTAGCTCTTCGAACTGAGGAACATATTTTATACCTGAAATACCATTTTTTATTGAATGCAGGAAATCCGGCACGTTCATACCATTGGGTGCAACTACACCTAAACCGGTTATTACTACACGTTTACTCATTGGTGCCTTATCCTTTTATTGCATTTTTTATTATGCCCGAAAATATACCTTTTGCTATTAATTCCGATGCTTCATCATACATTTCAACCAAACATTTTAGTTTACCAAACCTGAAATATTGTTTTTTTGATATTACCGTAACTTTTTCACCGGGTAAAACCATTTTAAAAAAAGAAACATCCGTTGAGGTAAGTAAAGGAAACGAATCAACGTCCATTATTATCTCTTCCTCTTTTTTCCCGCTTACAATAAGGTGAATCCCCAATACCACCAATCCTATCTGGGCCATTATTTCTGTAATGATAACACCAGGTGTTACCGGGTTACCTATAAAATGATCTTCATAAAAAAATGAATCTGCTTTTAAGGTATACTCCCCCTTTATGCCATCATCGTCCAAAAACAAAATCGCATCCACAAACCTGAATGATGATTTATAAGGCAATAAGTTTAAAATATCGTTATACATAGTATTACTATAATTGTATTACAAGGTTTAATTTGTAATTTAATTATTTACAGTGCTCTCCCCCATCAACATGTATTAATGCCCCATTTATCCACGCAGCTTCAGCAGTACATAACAGATAAATCACATTAGCCACATCTTCGGGCTTTGTGATACGGCCCAACGGGTTTCTTTGTTTTGCAACTTCAATCAGTTTATCACTTTCGGGTATCATTTTAAGCGATGGCGTTTCGGTAATACCTGCCTGTATCAGGTTTGTTTTCAATCCGAATTTGCTTAATTCAACTGCCATATAAGTAGTTAAGCTTTCTAATGATGCCTTGGCAATAGAAACTGCTGCATATCCATCCCAGTATTTATGTGCTCCTTCGCTGGTAAGGCCAATAATACGGGCGTCTTCCTCAAAAAGTTCAGCATCTAAAATGGTTCTGGCCCAGTCCAAGATACTGGTAGCCATTGCATAGGTGGTATATCTGATATCTTCAATGGAAAGCTCTGGCTGACCTTTATCTGATTGACTGCTTTCTGAAATAAGCGGCTTTAAGTTACCCCGTGCTATTGAATGCAGTAGCAGTTTAACACAGTACTTACTTTTAACAACGGATGAAAACTGTTCAATAAAACCATTCCGCCCTAAAACATCTAGTGCATTTATATTAAATGGCAAAATCTGAACTTCGTATTTTGCCGCAAGAGCAGTAAACTTTTCTTTTAATGCTCTATCAGTGATGGCAGTTTCCCTGTAAAGCGCAGCAATGTTCATCCCGTGCATCGCCAATTTTTCAACAGATGCCATACCAAAACCACTTGACCCACCTAATATAATGGCCCATGAACCTGAAAATTGCTTATTATTTTTATACACTTATAGAATGTTAAACTATGTTATTGGGTTTATTTTTGATCTGGCTATGAATTTAAGTAAATATTGGGGTCGGCATTTACCTTTAGCTGTAGGGTATTCAAATAAATTCAAAAAGGTATCATATTAGCCTGTATCGGATAATAGCCTTTTATAATAAATTTATTTACAAGCTTTTGATAAGTAATATAAGTAACAACAAGGCGTAAAGATTTAAAAGAGTAAAAGTTTATTCCCATATATTAAAATTAAAATCTCTCCAAAAGTAAGCGAAAACTACTAAAAACATAGCGTAAATGCGTACTTAATATTAACATTATCTTTATTATTTATATTTGCCACTTACCTCTGAAATTATCGACCCATGAAACTAAGAATTATGTTAATATTGCTTTTTGTTTTTTCAATTTTGATTGCTAAAAGTGAAAGGCCATTACAAAGCTTTGACAAAACTGCTTTTTATGCTATTTTAAAATCGGGCAAAATTGACGATATTAACCAGGAATTATCACTATTAAGTTCCTCATCATTCAGTGAAAGAGATGGCTATGAAGGCGCTTTATTGATGAGAAAGGGCGGCTTGTTAAAAGTACCTGGTGAAAAACTTAAATCGTTTAAAAAAGGCAGAATATTACTCGAAACTGCTTTGGCAAACGACAATAATAATGGCGAATATCATTTTTTAAGGCTGATAATTCAGGAACATGCTCCTAAAATTGTTAAATACAGAGCAGATTTAGAAACTGATAAAGAACATGTTAAAAAAACATACAAAAATCTTTCTCCTGCTATGCAACAAGCTGTCATTGATTACAGTAAAAGTTCACAAATAATACACCCGCAGGATTTTCAACAATAACATGAGTAAAAAAATATTGGCTATTTATTTTTCACAATCAGGCCAGTTGGGTGAAATTATTGATCATTTTACAGCACCACTTGTTGATGCTGGCATATCTGTTGAAAAAGTGCGGGTCAACCTAAAAGAAAACTATCCGTTTCCGTGGACAGCCAATAGTTTTTTTAGTGTGATGCCTGATTGTGTATTGGATGTACCTGCAGAACTGGCCCCATTTGACTTAAAACGAAGCAAATATGATTTAGTTATTTTGGGTTACCAGGCATGGTTTTTATCGCCAAGTATCCCCTTTAACTCATTAATGCATGAGCCCAAATTAACTGAAATATTAAGCGATACACCTGTAATAACCATTACCGGTGCACGCAATATGTGGTTAAATGCATTTGTAAGGGTTAAAAAACTAATCCACGCCACAGGTGCCAAAATTGTTGGGAATGTGGCATTGGTGGATACCCATCCCAATCCAATTAGTTTTGTTACTATCTTCCACTGGATGCTTCATGGTAAAAAAGATAAATATCTAAACATTTTCCCCCCTCCGGGTGTTCAGGAAGCTGACATACATCACACCAACGTATTTGGCAAGCATGTTTTAAACCATTTAAATACAAACAATTGGGATAGTTTACAGCAGGAAATGGATAGTGACGGTGCCGTTAAATTAAACTATAATTTAATGGTAATTGAATCCGTTGCCGGCAAAATATTCAGGTTTTGGGCTAATATGATAGCCAAAAAGAAAAACAGGGGGCCATGGATTAAATTATTCAAGTATTATCTGGTTATTGCATTTTTTGTGGGCGCACCAATAATTCTTACTATTGATGCAATATTTTTTAAACTATTTTCGCCCCGCCGGATCAGAGCTAAAAAACAATATTATTTAAACTTAAATTAAATATCTTATATATGTCTGCTACAGAAGTTTACATCAATAGCACCTCGGCCTTTTTTCCTAATAACCCCGTTCCAAATGAGGATATGGAATTATACCTGGGCTATATTAATGGCAAACCTTCCAAATCAAAACCAATTGTATTGCGCAATAATGGGATAAAAAATCGCTATTATGCATTAACAAAAGGAGGAAAATCAACCCATACCAATGCTCAAATGACGGCATTGGCCGTTAAAGAATTGTTTAAGGATAATCCTGATAAAATAAAAGAACTTGATTTACTCTCCTGCGGTACTTCCTGCCCAGACCAGGTAATGCCAAGCCACGGTGTGATGACGCATGGTTGGCTTCCAGAAGCCGAAGCTATTGAAGTAGTTTCACCTTCGGGTGTGTGTTGTGCCGGTATGCATGCTATTAAATATGCTTACATGGCTATCCGTACAGGCGATGTAAAATTGGCTGTGGCAACCGGATCTGAAAGATTTTCGGGCCTGCTGGTATCAGATGTATTCGAAGATGAAGCCCAAAAATTAAAAGAACTGAGTGATAACCCCTACATCGCTTTTCAAAAGGACTTTTTAAGATGGATGTTATCAGATGGCGCATCAGCTTTTTTAATGTCTGACAAGCCAAATGAAAATGGCATTAGTTTGAGATTAGATTGGATTGAAGGTGTATCCTACGCAAATGAAATGCAGACTTGTATGTACATGGGTGCTGAAAAGATGGAAGACGGCAACTTAAAGGGATTTATGGATTACACGCCAGAAGAGATTAAGAATAAATCTGTATTTAGCGTAAAACAGGATATCACCTTATTAAGCGATAATATAGTGCCTTTGGGCGGGAAAAAAATAAAAGAGATTTTGGAACGTCGCGGTATTACAGCTAAAGACATTGATTATTTCCTGCCACACATTTCCAGCGATTTCTTCCGACCCAAAATTTATGATATGGTAGAGATTTATGGGGGTGGTATCCCTTACGAGAAATGGTTTATTAATTTATACACAGTTGGCAATGTTGGAGCAGCGTCAATTTTCCTGATGATTAATGAGCTTTTCAATAGCGGAAAACTAAAAAAAGGCGAAAGGTTATTATTATTGGTACCTGAAAGTGCACGATTCTCGTATATGTATGCAATGCTTACTGTTGTTTAATTAAACAGAACATTAGGCTATATTCAATTACCATGAAGAAAGAAGATGTACCGCAGGATTTAAGCTCTCTTGGTAAAATAACCAAAGAGGTTTGCTATGCTACAGACAAATCTGGTAAATACGTTACGGAACTAAGCAAGGGATGGGATATTAAAATCACCGCTCTTGATACCCATTGGGAAGAAATTGAGACGCGGGTAAGTATTGCAAGGCAAAAAGTATTAAATAATGAAGCCAGTCCCCTGCTTTTTTTCATGGAAAAAAGTTTAATGGATGCCGAAATCTTAGCAGGCTACGCTGGTCTCTGGAAATGGCAGGTTAAAAGGCACCTTAAGCCCGAAATATTTAAAAAACTATCTGATAAAAAGCTTCAGCGATACGCTGAGGTTTTTAATGTGACTATTGATGATCTTAAAAATATAAATGTGCATGAAGCTTAATTTTGAACATCTTCAGTCTGCACATTGCGAAAACGGGGTAACGAGGAGCTTATTAAAAAACATCGGCATTAATCAAATAACAGAGCCCCTGGCTTTTGGTATAGGTTCGGGTTTATTTTACGTTTATATTCCTCTTTTAAAAATCAACAACGGGCCGGTTATTGCCTTTCGGCCAATGCCTGGGCTTATTTTTAAAAGAACTTGCAACGCTCTGGAAATACCTGTTGTGCGCCAAAAATTCAGCTCAAAACAAAAGGCTGAAGCATTTTTAAATGATTGTTTAAATGGGGGACACCCCGTGGGCTGCCAGGTTGGGGTATATTATTTAACTTATTTTCCAAAAGAATACCGCTTTCACTTTAATGCCCATAACCTAATTGTTTATGGAAAAGAGGATGATAATTACCTGATCAGCGATCCGGTTATGGAAAAAACAACCAGTTTAAGCACTTATGAATTGGAACGGGTTCGTTTTGCAAAAGGCACCTTATCTCCCAAAGGGCAAATCTATTATCCGCAAACAGGAGCTTTAATTACAGAAAACCAGATAAAAAAAGCAATTGTAAGCGGCATAAAGAAAAATGTGCGCGAAATGCTCAATATCCCTTTCCCTTTTGTTGGGGTAAAAGGAATAAGGTATACAGGCAACAAAATAAAACAATGGCGCGATAAATTAGGTTTAAAGCAAGCGGGTTTATATCTGGCGCAACTGGTACGCATGCAAGAAGAAATAGGTACCGGCGGAGGTGGATTCCGGTATATTTATGCAGCTTTTTTACAGGAAGCATACACCTACCATCCTATTGATGAATTGTTGGAAATATCAAAAATGTTTACCGAATCAGGCGATCTATGGCGTACAGCAGCTGTTCAGGCAGCCGGTATTTACAAGGGAAGGCTTGGTAGCCAGGAAGATTTTAATACCATGGGCAACTATTTGATTGAAATTGCCGATATAGAGTATAAAGCCTTTACGGCGTTGAAAAATATAAAATGGCAATAGCGGAAACTTATGCGGTAAATATTAATGACATAGAATTCGGTTATCCTGATAATCCTGAAGTGTCATTTACGCAACTCAACTTAAAGATTGCAAAAGGCGAACGTTTTGGCTTATTTGGGCCCAATGGTGCCGGTAAAACTACTTTAATGAACCTGATGACAGGTTTGCTTAAAGTTAACAAAGGCAGCATATCTTTATTAGGACATGATGTAAACAAGCACAATAATACCGTTAGCAAGCTTTTTGGATTTGTACCCCAAGATTTCTCCTTTTATCAGGAATTGTCCCCGGTTGAAAATCTGGAGTTTTTTGGCGCATGGTCTGGCTTAAACAAGCAGCAGATTAATCAAAGAATTGATGAACTATTAGATATTCTGGGATTGGATGATGTGCGGAATAAACAGGTTCAAAAGTTTTCGGGCGGGATGAAAAGAAGGGTTAATTTGGCAATAGGAGTGATTCATAATCCACCGGTTTTATTTTTGGATGAGCCAACCGTTGGTGTTGATGTGCAAACCCGGCATGCTATTATCAATTACTTAAAAATACTTAACGAAAGCGGCACAACTTTAATTTACACGTCCCATCAGCTAAGTGAGGCTGAAGGTTTATGTGAGCAGGTTGCTTTGTTAGATGATAGAAAAATTATCACCCAGGGTAATATACATTCCCTGCTGAAAGAACATCAGCATAACACACTGGAAGAATTGTTTATTGATTTAACAGGTAAAGAATACAGAGACTGATGTTTAAACTTTGGATCACCATAAAAAAAGATGTCAGAATATTGCTGCGCGATAAGGTAGGGATAGCGTTAATGTTTGTTATGCCCATTTTATTGGTAATTGTAGTAACCAGTATTCAAAACAGTACCTTTCAGCTGGTTAATAAAAACAAGCTACCTATCCTGATCAGTAACCAGGATACCGGTGATGCCAGTAAACAACTGGTATCGGCGCTCAGTAAAATCGGCATGTTTAAGGTATTATTAACACCTGATACAAAAAATGAAGCTTTAATTGCCGATGCAATGCATAATAAAGATGCCATGCTGGGTGTAGTTATCCCAAAAGATTTTTCGGCAAAAGTATCAGCAAAATCAAAACATGTTGCGGGCAAAGCCATGAATAGTTTTGGGCTTGAAGGTGACACCACTAAAAATGCTGATGCTAATATTGATCCGCTAACCATATACTACAATCCCATTTTACAGGAATCACTCCGTTTATCGGTAAAAGGGGCCTTACAAAGTGCCTTGCAAATGGTTGAGAGCCGTGAAACTTTAAGGACATTGTATTACTCCATTAACGAAAAACAATTGTCAGAAAAGCTGGAAAACGAAATGCTAAATAACCGGACAACCATAAATGAGGTCCCGGTTTCAAAGGATGGTACGCGGAGAACGCCAAATGCAACCCAGCATAATGTTCCGGCATGGACTATCTTTGCCATGTTCTTTGTTATTATGTCGTTAGGAGGAAGCGTGGTAAGGGAAAAAGTGAGCGGAAGCTTTATCCGGTTAAAAACGTTGCCTACCAATTATGCTGTCGGTTTGTTTTCTAAGCAAATTACCTACATGGGGGTTACTATGCTGCAGGCGCTGATCATCTTCTCCATTGGAATATGGCTATTTCCTTTTATGAATTTGCCGGCATTAAACTTGCCTGCTGATATAGGCGCATTGGTAATCACCACCTTAATTTGTGGCTGGTGTGCTGTGAGCTATGCTATTTGCGTGGGAGTATTTGCTGATACACAAGAACAGGCTAATGGTTTTGGAGCAGTATCGATTGTAATTTTGGCTGCAGTAGGCGGATTAATGGTGCCTAGTTTTGCCATGCAGGGCACGTTTAAATCTGCTGCTAACCTTTCGCCGATGCATTGGTGTTTGGAGGCTTATTATACTTTATTCCTCGAAAACGGGAAATTAAAAGACATTGCAGGTAACCTGATTGCATTGTTTACCATTACAGTGATTATACAAGCTGTAACATACTTAGGTTTGAAAAGAAAAAATTTAATATAATTGCGCGTGGAAAAAGAATCATTAAAAAAACAATTAAAAACTCAGATCATATCATTTCTTAACCTTACACCTTTAACTGCCGAGGAAATTAAGGATGATGAACCTTTATTTGGCGAGGGATTAGGCCTGGACTCTATTGATTCGCTTGAATTAATTGTATTACTTAAAAAAGAATACGGCATCAATATCCAGGATCCAAAAGAAGGTCGTAAAGTATTGGTAGATGTAAATACAATGGTAGATTACATTGAACAAAACAGAACTAAATAATGCTGATTATAATTTGAAAAAGGCACCTTTAAACTTCAAACTAGTGTTATTTTGAAAAACAAGACTGGCTATAACATTTAAAAGGCCACTGTCATCTATATTATAAGACAAACTTAGTTTCAATACACTGTCAATTTGCGGATCAATTAAGCCTAAGAACTTAATTTGATCCGCTTTTTTTAAACGGATGGAGTAATGGAGTGAACTTTCCAAAACCTCTTTAATCATCTGCAACATCACAGCACCAGGCAATACCGGCTGTCCCGGAAAATGCCCCTCAAAAATTGAATGGTGTTTGTCTACCTCCAGGATAACATCAATTGCCCCTTCCTTTTCACTCTTTGAGGTTATTTTATAGAAATTGCCTATCAGCATCATATTTTAACAAGCTGTTAACAGCATTAAGGAGTGATAAGTATTAAAGTAGTGATTGTAGATTAATACATTTTTAGGGGGATCTGTCTTTACTTCGTCTTCAATTACAATGGCAGGCACATCGCCTTTTTTAATGATATTTGCTGCTAGCCACAAACCAAAAGACGAAGCTGTTGGATACTCACCACATAAATGTTTAAAGTTTGCCAGTGAAACATTGCTAAACACCGATTGATTAAGCTGATCATAAATATCATCATTTTTCAAATCGCCATTTTTACCTGTAATTACTAAATCTATGTCCTCTATTTTTAAATCGTATTGTTTTAAAAAGGAAATGATCTTTTTTTCAACTTCTTCTATATTTTCGGGTTTGTAAAAGGTTTGTACACCTTTAAACTCTGCCAAATTTGTTTCATTTTCCTTGTCTGTCAATAAAAAGAAAACCGCTCCCTCTCCTCCTATTGAGCCTTTTGACCGGGTGTTAAAAATGGATAAATTATCCACCGGCCATCTTTTATATAAGCTTAAGCGGGTTAAAATGGCAAAACTGGCATCTGTAAGCTCCTCTGTCCCTCCTACCAATACGTTATCCGCTTCGTTTTCATTTAAAAGCATCACGGCATCAAGCAAAGCGCTTTCAAAGGATATGCCTTTGTGTACAAAAGTGTTATTATACTGATGACATTTAAGTAATAAAGCTATTTGTGCTGCAACCGTATTGTGTGTGGACTGGATAAAAGCCGTTGGGGGTAACAGTTCTTCATCCATCTCAATCACTCTTGTTAAAAATGACACGGTATCCTCCAAACATCCAAAAGCTGTACCTGTAATAATTGCTCCAGGTATTTCAACCCCGGCTTGATTTAAACATTCTTTAGCGGAAGCTACCCCCATTTTAATTACATGGCTCATCCGCCGTATTGATTTCGGATCAATGTACTTGCTGTAATCGGGTTCAATTGCAGCCAGGCGTGTACCGTAATATTCGACCGGTTCTATTAAAAAATCAGCATTTCCGAAGGTATTTTGCGGCGATACTGCCGCTGTTGAACGGATGTATATTTTCATCTTAAATCTTCGAAAATATTAATGATGAACAGTTGCCGCCAAACCCAAAAGAGTTTGACATTACATGATTGATTTGCTTACCTTTTTGAAATTTAGTTTCAGGGCTAAAAGACACTTCCTTCATCTGCGTTTCAAACCTCAAATTTGGATAGATTAATCCATATTTTACAGCCAATGCTGAAAAAACAGCCTCAATACCGCCACTTGCCCCTAGTGTGTGCCCGGTAAAAGACTTGGTTGAGCTCATTGCCGGATATACTGAATCAAATAAACGTTTTACTGCAGTTCCTTCGGCACTATCATTATTGGGTGTTCCGGTGCCATGTAAATTAATGTAATCGATGTCTGAGGGCTGCAGATTAGCTTTTTCCAAAGCACCTTTCATAGCAAGGTAAGAACCGGTACCATCAGGTGATGAAGCTGTTTGGTGATATGCATCGTTACTATTATTATAACCACTTAATTTACAATAAGGCTGCTTATTTAAATTCTTAGCTACTTTTTCAGATACAAGCACCACATAACCTGCACCTTCGCCCAAATTTAGGCCTTGACGGTTTTCATCAAATGGTTTACAGAAACCTTTATCTAAAATCATCAGTGTATTAAAGCCGTTTAAGGTAAATTTAGTTAAAGCATCTGCACCACCGGCAACTACAACATCAAGCAATCCATTTTTTATTAATCTTGCACCATAAAATATCGAATTGGCCGATGACGAACAGGCGGTACTGATAGTTGTCATGTAGTCTTTAATTTTTAACTCATCGGCAATGGCCTCAGTTACACTACCACATTCATGATCAAACACATTTCTTAATTTCCCTCTTTTATTATCTGCCAAAAATGGAATAAAAAACGCCTCACTTTTATCCATCCCTCCTACGGTATTAGCTGATACAAAACCAGTCCGTAAAGAAGAAAGATCAGGAATTGCAGCATCTTGCAATGCTTCTTTTGCAGCTATTACGCCTAACATAGTTGTTCGGCTGATATCAACAGGCAAACCAGTTATTTGAGCAAGTTCTTCGTTGGTAAAACCCACCTCAGCCACAGGTAACTTATTACGATGAATGGTTTGCATGTGCGTAATATCGCCTATTCCAGCTTTTTCGTGTTCAAATGCAGTAATACATTCAGCAACATTGTTTCCTATTGCTGAAATTACACCTACTCCGGCTATATAAACTTCAGGCAAATTAGCTGAAGCTGCTTTTTTATTATCAAATATCATATTCAAATGCTCTTTTGTAAAAGAGATTGATTCATCACTTTTGTCCTTTTCTATCAAAAAAAGAGCGGCTTTATAATCTTCGTCAACCAATTCAACCCATCCGCAGATACAGGCTTGTAAAATATCACTCGTTAACAAATTACTTACGTAATTTTCTAAAAACCTGGCGTTAAAATTTTCAAAAATAAAAAAGGCATCTTCTCCCTTAAAATTATTTCGGATACAGATTTCTCCGGTTACAATATTGGGTAAGGTATAAACAAATAGTGAGGGGCTTGGTATTTCGCTAACACTATTTAAATATTTCATGTCGGTATCTAAACTTGCATTAGCATTGGAGAGAATTAAGCCAACATCTTCTGGCTTATATTTATCTTTTTCAAAAGTATCTTTTAAAAGAATTTCAGAAGCAAGCCAACCTAATTTACTCAGGCTATCCATTTTGTAAAAACGCGAATAACTGAGATCAAAATATTTATAAATGGAATTTAAAAAATCCGGCACATCAGCGCCGGTATTAATAAAAAGGTGTTTCCCATTCTTATACACCGTATTACTACTGATTACACAGCTTGATGTAATATGCCCTTCTTTAGTCAAATCTTATAGACCTTATATAATTAAACTCAAGGGCTAAAGATAAACACAGGATAAGCATTTAACAACAAACCTTAAAACTTAGTTACATAAAATAAATTATTACTAAAGATAGCCAGATAGAACGCTCAAATCAGAAGGCATCCTACTTAACCAATGCTAAAGAGCCGGAAAGTACTTGACCGTTTACTTTGAGATCAATTACATAGTAATAGGTACCCGGTGGTATTATCCGGCCATTACATGAACCATCCCACGAAGATCCATAGCCAACCGAATGGAATACCTTTTGCCCATACCTGTCAAAAACATCGATAACAGCATTTTGATAAGCTATAAGACCTTTTACTTCCCATAAATCATTTATTCCATCACCATTTGGTGTAAAGGTATTAGGCACAACCAGTTCTGGAGACACCACAATATTTGTTTGATCCCTGGTAACGCATCCTAAACTATCGGTAACCGTAAGCGTATAGGTAATATTTTCATCACCGGTAATTGTTGGATTTTTTATAGTTGTATTGTTGATATTAACATCTGGAGACCATTGATACTGAACCTTGTTATCACTTACTGTAGGAGTTAAAACAATGGCATTTCCTCTCAATACATACCTTATACCGCCTGCATTAACTGTTGGCGGAGGAAGGAAGGTTATGGTCAGCGAATCTTCAGAGGTATAACATTCTCCTGCATTAACAGCATGAAGGGTTAATGTTACTTTTCCATTTTTAAGATCCGTAGCATCAGGAATATAAGATGCATTTAAATCTGAGGCTGATGGACTGAATGTCCCGGTTCCTGAAGATTTCCATAATCCGCCTCCTGGTGCAAATACCTGGCCATCTAATTTAACCGCATAAGTTTGAGCACATAATATCTGGCTATTCCCAGCTTTAACACCGGTCAATAGCTGAAACGTCACATTCATACTTGAAGTTGAAATTGTACAATTATCCGGGCTGGTAGATGATAGCGTAAGCATTACAGATCCTGCTGCCATATCAGTTGAAGATGGAAGGTATTCTGCATTTAAAACGTTGCTTGATGGAAAAAATGTTCCGCTACCATTTGTTGTCCAAATTCCAGTTGTTGTTCCACCGGATACTTTACCTAAAAGATTTACTTCACTTGCATTTAGACAAACAATCTGATCAGGGCCAGCGTTAGCTAATGGAGGAGGATCAACAACAACATTAACAGATGATGCTGGGCTTGAACACCCATTTATTATGGTATATAAATTATAGACCCCTGCATTATCTGCTGTAACACTATTAATAACCGGATTTTGGGAAGCAGATTGAAACCCCGCTGGACCTGTCCATAAATAGGTTGCATTAATAACTGTTGGAGTATTTAATTCTATTCCACTCCCCATACAAACGGGCGAATTACTGTTTGCCATGGGAGCTGACTGTTGAGGATTTACTATAACAGAAAGGCTAAAAGCAATACCTGCACAATTATTATTTGTTGGTGTAATAATATAAATAACTCTTATTGCACTTGCTGAAGTATTAATTAAGCTTTCATTAATGGTATTAGAAGCCTGGTTGGCTATGGCGGCATTGCTTATACCCTTAACTGCTACCCTTGACCAACTAAAGGTAGACGAAGAAACATTTGAAGTTATAGTATAGTTTAAGGGCGTTCCACTGCAAACAGTTTCTGTAGGCGGACTGGTGATATTAGATTCAGGATTAACGGTTACAACTAAATTAAATGTCCCCACTTGGCAATTAGTTGTTTGATAAGTAAAAACATAGGTAACATTTATAGGAGCATTACTGGTATTATACAAAACTTCATTTATATTACTGCTCTGTTGCCCAGTTATCGCTGCATTTTTTATTCCAGGTACTGTTGCCCTACTCCATCTAAAAAATGTTCCAATAGTGTTAAGGGAAAATTTATAATTAACCGATGTGCTATTACAGATTGTAACTGCTGCTGGGCTTGTGACAACGGTATTGGGGCTAACTGTAACAACTAAATTTAATGAGGCGCCGCTGCAACCATTTGCAATAGGAGTAATAATATAAGTAACTGTTTCTGTTGTATCACTTGTATTTATTAACGTTTCATTTATTGTGTTTGATGTTTGATTATTTAAAGCAGCATTACTGATTCCGGCCACAGCAGTACGACTCCAGTTAAATGTGGTTGCAGCTATATTTGATTCTATTGTATAATTTAATACATTACCACTACAAATAGCCAATGTTGATGCACTTATTATTGTAGGAACTGCATTTACAAAAACTTTAACCTTTGTTCGCGGGCCTGAACAATAATAATAATCCAATCCAGATTGCACATAATAAGCTGTATCTTGTGTGATATATGGTGTAACAAAAGCACTTTCTTTAGATAAAAGATTACCACCCAAAGGCTTATCATACCATGCATAGGTACCAGGCAAACCACTCGCTATGAGTGTAGTTGAATTACCAAAGCAAACCGTAGGCTCCTTAGCCACAGGTGCTGTAGGTGCAGCAACAACACTAACAGTTACAGGAGTTCTGGGACTTGTAATTCCATTTAAAGTTGTTTGCACATAATAATTTGTATTTGCAATAAGTACAGGAGTAGTATATACCGCACCGGTTTTCAATAAATTGCCCCCTGTAGTTGCATCGTACCATTCATAACAACCTCCAGGGGATGTAGCTGTTAATATTGCATTGTTACCAGAACAGATTGAAACATTTCTGGCTGTTGGTGCTTTTGTTGCAGATACAGTAACATTAGTTGAACCCACACTGCTGGTAGTTACATTTGTTGCGCATTGAGCTTGTGTAATTACATTTACCATTATCGGAATACGCGGACTATTGCACCCATTCGCGGTACTTTGCACATAATAAGTTGTTGTTTTGTTTAATATTGGAGTAATGTAAACAGAGTTAGCAATTAAAAAGTCACCTCCGGTTTGGGCATCAAACCATTCATATGTCACATTGTTTGCTCCTGAAGCTATAAGCATAGCCTGATTGCCTTCACAAATGGTAACCCCAGATGGAGTAATTCCCTGGTTATCTGTACAAAGAGGGGCCCCGGATGTAACTGGAGCAGTAGGAATTGGCAGTATTGATATAGTAACCGCAGTACGTGAACTTATACAACCATTTAATGAGGCTTGTACATAAAGGGTTGTGGTTGAATTAATAGGTGGCGTTACATACACTGCAGTAGATGCTAGTAAATTACCACCTTTTGCTGCATCATACCAAGCAAAAGTACTTCCACTTTGTATAGAAGTAGCTGTTAACGTTGTAACTGATCCCGAACAGGTTATGAGGCCGGCGGCATTTGGTGCTATAACCGGCCCATTGACCGTGATATTTACCGCAGACCGCGGGCTAAAACACCCACCATTAGTTACCTGAACATAATAAGTAGTTGATGTGTTTAGAGCGGGTGTATTAAAAGTATTTCCACTAGCTAAAACTGTAGTACTTGTTGCAGAATTAAACCACTGTAAAGTACCTCCGCTACCAGATGCAGTGAGTGTTATGCTGGTCCCATAACAAGTTGCAAAATCATGAACAACAGGAGCCTGAAGCGTCGGCTCAACAGTTACTTTAACAGGTGTTCTGGCACTGATACAACCTGTGGGAGACGTAACCTGTACGTAATATGTAGTGCTAGAAGTTAATTGAGGGCTTGTGAAGTCGGGGCTTGAAATTAAAGAGACACCACCTTCAGGAACAGTAAACCAATCAACCACTCCCTGAGAAGATGTAGCATGAAGGCTTGCTGTAGCTCCGGTACAAATGGCAACACCTGGCGCAATGGGTGCTAGAGGAGCAGTAGAAACATAAGCATTAACAGGGGTTGGTAAACTTGCACATCCATTAATTACAGCAACTACATAGTAGGTAGTTGGGTACATTAGAACGGGAGTAGTAAATTGCGCCGAAGTACTTAAAACCTTTCCTCCTGACGCAGATGCATACCAAGAATAGGTGTCCCCTCCACTTGCTGATAAAACGGCAGAACTCCCCTGGCATATCGTTGCATTAGTAACAGATGGTTTACCATACAGATATACAGTTACAGAAGTTCTTGCACTTGTACAACCATTAAGAGTTGTTTCAACATAAAAAGTAGTGGCGATGGTTAAAGGTTTTGTAGTATAGGTTGACCCTGATGCTAACAGGTTCCCTCCAACGGGAGCATCATACCATTGGTATAATCCTCCGGGAGCCGAAGCCGTAAGTGTAGCGGTACTATTAGGACAAATTATAGTATTCGCTACCGTTGGCGCATTGGGTGTAGCATTAGTGGCAATGGTTATCTCTTCAGTAACCGGTGTACTACCTGGTGCACTATCACTTACAATAACTTTATAGGTGCCGCCTTTATTTACACTTATAGATGATGTAACTTCACCTGTATTCCAGATATATGTGTAAGGAGCTGCACCGCCAGATACTGATGCTGTTAAAACAGCAGCTCCACCTGAGCAAATAGATGAAGATGATGAAGATAGCTTCACAGTCAATCCGTCAGACTCACCGCTGGCATTTAATGTAACTAGAAGAAAAAGAAATACAAAAAAATAGTTCCTCATTGTTAATAGTTATCCTAAATCCGGAAAACGAAATTCATTCAGAGGCCCCACCATCTGGTTTACATTAAAAAGCACTAAATAATTAATCAATAGTATTAACCACGCAATTAGCAAGCGCGATATTACTTTGTGTTAATACGGAATTTTACTTTTCTTTGTTTCACTTTCAGGAAATTCTGTCGGATAAATTAAGTGATTTTAATTATTAAACAGAGACAGTTTTGATACCGATTTAATTTGAAAACCAATAAAAGAGGAATAAGTAACGCTAATGATCTAATTTTTAATACATCTCCCCAAAATGACAATAAATTAACATTTTGGGAATACAGCATAATTAAAATCAACTACCTAATAAACAAGCAGTAATAAAAAATTATCCAATAATTAATTTACACTAAATATTTAAATAGAAATTAGAAAAGAAAATATTCCGAAATAAATTACACCTTACGCTTCCCAAAAGCTACAGCGGCATTACAGCCACCAAATCCTGAAGCAGTTTTAAGACAATTATTGTAATTGCCATGCACTAATTCCATACAGACATTTACAGGTGTGCTTACTCCAATTTCTTCGAAACCCAGAGTTGGAATTATTCTATTTTCTTTTAGTGAATGAATTGAGATAATAGATTCAATGAGGCCTGCAGCACCTAAAGTATGTCCATAATATCCTTTTAAGCTATTTACCGGAGTATGCTGAAGATTGGATAAATTAATTGCCTTCGCTTCCATTTCATCATTATAAATAGTTGCTGTTCCATGAGCGGATATAAAATCAATATCTCCCGATAAAAGATTTGCCTGTTTCAAAGTACATTCAATAGCCCAAGAAAGTTCCGCACCAGTACGGGATGGTGCGGAAATATGATTAGCATCATTACTGACGGCACCTCCTAAAACCTGTATATCAATTTTATTTTTTGATTTTGACGATAAAACAACCGTTGCCGCACCTTCGCCTAAACTTATCCCATTTCTATTAATATCAAATGGCTTACACGGAGTTGTGCCAATGGCCTGGAACGACTGAAAACCTGAAAGAATAAACTTCGTGACAACATCAGCTCCTGCAACAATTACATTTTCAAATTGACCGGATTGAATTAATCTCATGCCAGTAATAATGCCCATAATTCCAGAGATACAGGCATTAGAAATCACAATGGGCTCATTTACAAAACCAAAATATTCTGCTATTAATTTAGATGAAGTATTTAATGCTATCCTCTTTTGTAAATCAGATGAGTAAGCTTCTGTTTCTAGTAGTCCGATATTCCCTTTAGTTGAAGAAATAATCAGTATTGTATTTTTGTCACTTATATCAATCTCACTATCTAATATTGCATTGCTAATAGAGGCAATCAGCAATTGTTCAAATTTGGTGTACTCTGTGTTAACTTCAAAGGCATCTGCAACAAAAAGAGAGGCGTAGAAAGAATCGTCTGATAACTTAGCATTATGGTGTTTTTTTATTCCTGAAACACCCGCTTTTAAAAGTTCAAGGTTTTGGGCAGTAGTTTTTCCAATTGGCGAAAAAACATTATCTGCAATAATATAAACGGCTGCCATTAGTTACCAATAAAAATATTCATTTCACATTGGGCCAGTATCATATCATTGCATTTTACAATCCCTAAAATAATGGTAACATCAAACACTTGGTTTTCTATTTTAACCTCTGTTAAAAGTTCATCCTTCACTTTAGGCAAATCAAATATTTCAAAGTTTTTAACAGCGCCAATATATCCTACAGCAACAGGCTTATTTTCTATTTGAGCCAAGTACCCGGCTCTTGCTGCGGCTGTCTGGGCAATATTTTCCATTAAACCTGCTTCTGTAAATTCTCCATTAACAACTAAAACATTATCATCAACAATTTTAAAAGTTGTTTTGGTAATGAATTTGTCACAATACAATAATTCATCAACCATTACAAATGGTGGTCTTTGCGGGATGAGTGATAATATATTGCGGGCAGATGTCATCAATTTATGAATATAAACCACCATTAACAGATAATACCTGTCCGGTAATGTAAGCGGCATCCTTTGAAGCTAAGAAACCTACTGTATGCGCTACCTCTTCAGATGTTCCAAATCTATTTACAGGAATCATCCTTTTCAGTTCTTTTTCGTCAAGGTCACCAGTCATGTCTGTTTTTATAAAACCCGGAGCTACAGCATTTACCGTAATACCACTTCTGCCAACTTCCTGTGCTAATGCTTTGGTTGCTCCAATAACACCTGCTTTTGCAGCTGAATAATTGGCCTGGCCAGGCAAGCCTTTTAATCCTGATAAGGATACCACATTAATAATCCTCCCGTACCTGTTCATCATCATGCCATCCAATACCAAACGGGTAACAAAGAAAAAGCCCTCAAGGCTTGTTTTTATAACATTATCCCACTGTTCATCCTTCATCCATGCCATCAGGCTATCATCTTTTATACCTGCATTATTTACAAGTACTTCAATAACATGATCATTATGGTTGCTAATCCAATCACCCAGAATTTGTTTTATCTGCTCTCTTTCAGCAACATCAAACTGAAGCAATTCACCATCACCGCCATTTTCTTTAATAAGTGAAAGGGTAGTTTCTGCTTCCTGTAAATTGTTTTTATAATTTACAAGTACGAAATAACCCATTGAGGACAGTTTAACACAAACAGCCCTGCCAATACCTCTTGAACCTCCTGTAACTAAAGCGGTTTTCATTATTTAATCCTTAAATGAAATTGGAGGATGATTGATTTCCAGGTAAATTCTAACTTTTTCCATCACCTTATAATGAGGTTGATCTTCAATAAATTTAGGGAATATCTTTCTTATTTCTTTGTACAATTCAAGTGTTTGAGGCGAAAGTCTCTCCTGGCAATCTAAATAATCAATAGCTTGCACAATAGTCATTAGCTGTATTCCAATTACCGCGAATGAGTTATCAATTACTTTTTTGGTAATCAATGCCGCATTGCATCCCATGCTTACAATATCCTGATTATCATTATTATTAGGGATACTGTGTACATACATAGGGAATGATAATGTTTGATTTTCGGCTACTGTTGAAGTAGCAGTAAATTGTACACCCTGCATCCCAAAATTCAACCCTAATACACCCAGATTTACAAATGCCGGGAATTTTTGATTAAGTTTATTATTAAGCAAATAATTTAGTTGGCGTTCTGAAAGCATTGACAATTTAGTAATCGCAATTTTCAGCTTATCCATTTCTAAGGAAACATAATCACCATGGAAGTTTCCACCATGAAACACGTTATGATTAGCATGATCAATAACCGGGTTATCGTTTACCGAATTCAGTTCATTGGTAACTACTTGTTCGGCTTGTGAAATAGTATCATAAATAGGCCCTAATACCTGTGTCACGCAACGCAGGGAGTAATATTCTTGAACCTTATCTTCAAAAACCTCCATATCGATATTATCCGGGTGGTATAAATGATCGGAACGTTTCCTGATCATTTTACTTCCCTCCAGAATATCACGCATTGTTTCCGCAATCTTATTTTGACCTTTATGATGTTTTACGATATTCAATTCATGCGAAAAATGGTCATCATAAGCCTCCACAATTTCATTAGTCATTGCCGAAAACATGGCCGACCATCCCAATAGCTTTTGAGCCTGAATAATATTTACCATACCAATACCTGTCATGGCTGATGTACCATTTAAAATGGCCAATCCTTCACGCACATGAATAGCGAGTGGTTTTATTCCTAACGTTTTGAACAATTCGGCAGTCGAATGGATTTTATCTTCATAAAGTACCTCTCCCTCTCCTATCAATACCAATCCTAAATGAGCCAACTGAACTAAATCGCCACTGGCACCTACCCCACCGTGTTCAAAAATACAAGGAGTAATATTTTTATTGATGAGTTCTCTCAGTAATTCAACAACATCTGTGTGCACACCAGAATATGCTTGCATTAAGCTATTTAAGCGGGCTATCATCAACGCTTTAACCAAAATAGGCGGCAACCATGCACCACTGCCTGAACTATGACTGCGGATCAGGTTATATTGTAGCTGAAGCAGGTTTTCTTCGCTTACCTTATATTGAGCCATTGGCCCAAAACCGGTATTGATACCGTAAATTAATTTATTGGAAGAAAATTGCTGAAGAAACTGAAAATTGATTTTAACTTTTTCTAAAGCAGCGGATGGTAATGTAACTGTCTTATTATTAAATATAATGTCAGAGAAATCATCTAAAGTGAGGACGTTTTGTCCAACAGGTATCATAGGCGAAAATTTGTTTTATTTTGAATGGTAAATATAGGTTTTTAGCGAAGATTTACTAAATTAAACCCTGCGGTCAATAAATTTGATAACCTTCCGGCTGGCTTCTTTAAATTGCATTTTGTGGATTTCTTCGGCACTGATATAGTTAACATGCGGACTAACCCTTAACCTGGCCTGTAAATATGCTCTGATCCGGTTATCGCAGGCTTTACTATCATCTAAAGGCAAAATATGGATCAGCACTTCATCCATCCCAATTTCGTTAGAATACACATCCACCACAAAGTCCAATACCTCTTCCATTTCATTCAACAAATCAAACAATGCCGGTGGGTAAAGTGTAGTGCCTTTAAATTTGATCATCTGCTTTTTACGACCAATAACCGGCGATAAACGCAAACTGGTACGACCACAGGCACAGGGCTCATCGTTATACATGCAAATATCCCCTGTTTTATAGCGGAGCAATGGCATACCTTCCACACCCAACGTAGTAATGGTTACTTCGCCGGGTGTTTTTGCTGCAACAGGTTCATTGTTTTCATCAAGCAATTCAACGATTACCAGGTCTGGCTGCAAATGCCCACCTTGCCCCTCGCTACATTCGGTAAATGCTGTTTGCATCTCTGTTGAGGCATAGGTTGAATACAAATGAATATCCCATGCTTCTGTTATTTTTTTTCCAAGGATGTTATATGAAAAATCGGTATTGCGGATATTCTCTCCAATACAAATTGCTTTTTTTACAGATGAGGCATTCAGGTCAATACCGTTTTCCTGAGCAAATTTAATCAGCTTTAAAATAAAAGACGGCACAGCCACAATAGCGGTCGGCTTTAGGCGCTGAATAGTTTCCCATTGCAATGATGGCACTCCAGGTCCCAAACGGATAATACCTGCACCCAGTTTTCTCAGGCCCATATAGTATGCTATGCCCGCCATAAACTGCCTGTCGAGTGTTAGCATCAACTGGTATGTATCAGCTGCGGTACCATCGGCACACTTAAAGGAGTTATATTCGTTATCCGTTAACCGGTTAAGGTCACTTTCAGTTAAGGCTATAGTTACAGGGCTGCCTAATGTACCTGAAGTTGAAGTATACTCTACAATTTGCTGAGAGTCAACACATAAAAAATCATTATTTCTTTGCTGCAAGTCTTCCTTACTTGTGGTTGGCAACGACTGAAGATCAGCAAGCGTTCTTATAGTTGAAATATCAACCCCGTACTTTGCAAATAACTCCTTATAAAATGGCGATTTTTCCTGTAAATAGGATAACAATTCCTTTAGCTTTTGCTCCTGCGAAAGAATTGCTCTATCGATAGAAAATGATGACGTTACAGATAAACTCATATTAATTCAACAAAGAAACCAAATTTATTTAAAAAAGATAGCGATAGGTTTAGCCTATCACTATTAACATTAAAAGAAATCAGGCTAATCGTTTAATTTATATACTTTAAAAAAATCCCATATTACCTGGCATGCATTTAAGTTCCTGGTCGTTTTGCCAACTATAAATTGCGGCATAAACTGCCAGCCTCCCGGCCATGTATGTCCTCCATTGTTAATGGTATAGCCTACAACTTTTAATCCATTATTGGGGTTAGTATATTCTTCCTTAATAACACTTGTACTGTCTTTTACAGTATCGGGCAAATTGGTAATTACAGGCTTTGGATTACAACCGTCCAATTTAACCCATTTTTGAATGATCTCTTTTTGCGAATAAATCTCTCTACCAAACATTTTACCACCATTGTAGGATACAATTTTGTCTTTTGTACCGTGCATATAAATTACAGGCATAGGGCTTTCCAGATCGTATCCTTCATTTACATCCAATGATGCCGCAACAACAGCAACCGCTGCTATCCGTTTATGTAACTGGCAGGCTAATCTCGAAGTCATAAAACCACCGTTTGATATCCCGGTAACATACACCCGTTCAGCATCCACGTTATAATTTTCAATGGCATAAGTAATTAACTGATCAATAAACTTTACATCGTCAATACCTTTATTGTTCTTGCCATCGTGCCAAATGTGTTTGGAGGCCGGGCAAATCACTATAAACTTATCTTTATCGGCAATGGGCCTGAAATCTGCCAGATGGAATTGCCCTTGGGGGCTGGCAAAACCGCCGTGCAAAGAAATTATTAAAGGCATTTTATACTCCTTATTTGTTATGAATGGTACATAAGTAACAAATGATCGTTTGATGCTGTCAACCATCATATTTTCTTCTATCTGTTTAGGCTGGCTATAAGCAATAATACTGCTAAGCATAATAGTAAACGAAAAAATAAATTTCATGTAGATATTGTTTGTTAAAACATTTACGTACTAAACAGTAAAAACGTTTTCTAGCAACATAGAAACTTCACGGTGTTCATTATTAAACATATGAACACCGTGAACGCCATTAATATTAATGTACTTTAGAGCAATTGAAAATAGAATAATTTAATGCTCTATTACCATTCAAAGTAACCATTGAATTAAATACCTGCCGGAATTAATTATTTTTAATTATAGATTTACCTTTTCCACAAAAAAGCTAATTTACGCCTTAATTGTTTTTGTCTTTTATAACTTAATGTAATCTTAAAACGTACAAAAGCACAATTTGATAATTCATTTTAAACTTAATACCCCTACAATTACGTAATTATTAGTAAAATAAATTATACAACCCTGTATATTAATGATAGCTATTACCGGTAAAGTGCATATGGATATTGCGGATAAAGGTTTGCTCATTCATCAATTATTTGAAAAGCAAAAAAATACAACTCCGGATGCTATTGCCGTTATTTTAGATAATCATCAATTAACATACGGCCAATTATCTCAAAAGGCTGATAACCTTGCTAACCAAATATTAACCATTTCACCCAATTCCTTAATTGTAGGGCTAAGTACACATCGTTCCATTGAAACGATAATAAGTTTACTGGCTATTTTAAAATCAGGCAAAGCTTATTTACCGCTTGATTCTGATTATCCTCAGGATCGTTTAAAGCAAATCATTAATGACTCCGGTATTGATTTATGCCTCGCATTAACCGAACAAAAATCAACATTCAAATCATTATCCATAAAAACACTGGCAACTGATATAGAATATAATATTGCGCCAGCACCTATAGTAACAAACCAATCAGCTTGTTACGTATTATATACTTCCGGCTCAACGGGTGTTCCTAAAGGTGTATCAATGGGGCATGCAGCCATGGCCAATTTACTTTCATGGCAAAAAAAGCACTCGGCATCTGCGCCAGGTTTTAATACTTTGCAATTTGCTCCATTAACTTTCGATGTTTCTTTCCAGGAAATATTTGCTACGCTCACAACCGGTGGTACTTTAATTCTGGTTAATGACGAGATTAGGATTGATCCTTACCGTTTATTACAATATATTGATCAGCATCAGATCAACCGAATTATTTTACCATTCGTGGTATTGCAGTATTTAACAGAAGCGGCGGGCACTGAACAATACTACCCCTCTTGCCTCAAAGAAGTAATGACTTCGGGCGAACAGCTAAAGATTACACCACAAATAGTCCGTTTCTTTTCTTCCATACCAGGATGCGTTTTATTTAATCAGTATGGCCCAACAGAAACACATGTGGTAACTCAACTGACCCTGGATGGCAATCCGGGGCAATGGCCAGCATTACCTACTATAGGTATACCTATTGATGAAACGAAGATTCTGATTCTTAATAAAGATTTAAAAAAACTGCCTGATGGCGAAATAGGTGAATTATGCGTAAGCGGACGTAGTTTGGCTGATGGCTATCTGAACCACCCTGACTTAACGACTGAAAAATTTGTGGATTGGCATGAAGGTCCTGATAAAACTACACGTATTTATCGTACAGGTGATTTGGCCAGATACCTGCCCGATGGTAATATTGAATATCTCGGTCGTATTGATACACAGGTAAAAATACGCGGCAATCGGGTTGAACTTGGCGAAATTGAAATACTTATCAGTCAATTAGATGGTATTCGACAAGCTGTAGTAATTGCAAGGGAGGATTTACCTGATCAAAAACGTTTGGTAGCTTATCTGATATCAACCAAAAACGATGTCGATACTGATTTTGTACGCAAAAGTGTTACGGATAAACTGCCGGATTATATGCTTCCCTCGGCCTATGTCTGGCTCAATGAATTCCCCAAAACCACTAGCGGCAAAGTTGATAGAAAGAATTTACCCAAGCCAGATCTGAAAAGGCCCGAGCTTGATACTTTATACAAAGCTCCTTCTACTCCTATTGAAAAAAATATTAACAGTATTTGGACTGAATTGCTTTTGCTTGATAAGATTGGCGTTGATGATGACTTTTTCCTTTTAGGCGGTAATTCTCTGCTCGCCATAAAAACAGTAGCCAAATTAAAGCACCGTTTTAATATTGAAATACCTATTACCAAATTATACCAGTTCCCAACAATAAACGGGATTGCTGAATATATTGGAGAGACAAATAAAACTGCTCCTCCATTCATTGCTAAAAAGAATAAAACCCAAAATTCAGACATTGCCATTATTGGTATGGCTGGACGTTTCCCCGGAGCGAATACTTTAGACGAGTTTTGGGATCTTCTATCAAGCGGCAAAGAAACCATCAGCTTTTTTAATGATGATGAATTGGATAAATCCATCCCTTCAAACCTTAAAAATAATCCTGCCTATGTTAAAGCAAGAGGCGTTATAGATTGGGCTGATGAATTTGATGCGGAGTTTTTCGGCTTCAATCCTCGCTCTGCCGAATTAATGGATCCTCAGCAGCGCATATTTTTAGAACTGGCCTGGGAAATATTGGAAAACACAGGTTATTTGTCGCAAAGATACGATGGACAAGTAGGTGTATTTGCAGGTTGCGGATACAATACCTACTTTACCAATAACGTTTTGTCCCACCCTGATTTAGTTGAACGATACGGCGATTTCAATACCCGGTCGCTTAATGAGAAAGACTACATAGCCACACGCACCGCCTATCAGTTAAATTTAAAAGGACCTGCTGTTGCCGTTTATTCCGCATGCTCTACATCTCTTTTAGCAATTGCACAGGCAGTAAGCAGTTTAAGGGATGGGCAATGTGATATCGCTTTGGCCGGTGCAGCATCAATCACCTCACCTATAAAAAGTGGTTACTTATATGAAGAAGGTGCCATTTTAAGTAAAGATGGGCATTGCAGGCCATTTAATGCCCAAGCTAATGGAACAGTTTTTAGCGACGGTGCAGGCACCGTTCTTTTAAAAACACTGGAAGATGCCCAACGTGATGGCGATACTATTTACGCTGTAATAAAAGGCATCGGTATTAATAATGATGGTAGTGACAAAAGCAGTTTCGGCGGCCCGAGCGCACAGGGACAGGCAGGTGCAATTGCCATGGCTATGAACGATGCCGGTATTGATGCCTCCACAATAAGTTATATAGAAGCACATGGCACCGCTACCCCACTGGGCGATCCGATAGAAATTGAAGGGTTGAACCTGGCATTTGGGCATCAGAGTAATAAAAACTATTGCGCCATTGGTTCAGTAAAAAGCAATTTCGGGCATTTAACAGCAGCTTCCGGGGTTGTCGGGTTAATAAAAACAGTACTGGCAATAAATAAAAAACAAATTCCTGCCTCTTTATTTTTTGAAACCTTGAATCCTGCTATCGACTTATCTGATAGTCCATTCTATATAAATTCAGAATTAAAAGATTGGCAATCTGCCACAAAAAGACGTGCGGGTGTAAGTTCATTCGGCGTTGGCGGTACAAACGTACATGTTGTATTAGAGGAATTTAAAGCGCAAGCTGCAAAATCAGGGCCTGCAAAATCGCTAAGTCTCATTACCCTATCGGCCAAAACAGAAAACAGCCTGGTTAACTATGCTAAAAAACTGGCCAAGTTCGCTGAGAGCAGTACGAATATGAATGTGGCCGATATAGCGTATACCCTGCAAAATACCCGTGCTGACTTTAATACGAGAAGGTTTTTAATTGCTGCCAACAGCGAAGAATTATATCACCAATTAAAAAAAACACCTGAGGCCAATACAACAAAAACGCTAAGTACAAAAGCTTCCGAAATTGTATTTATGTTCCCGGGACAAGGTTCGCAATATGTAAATATGGGAAGCGAATTGTATACCAATGAGCCTGTTTTCAGAGCTGCGGTTGACGAGTGTATTGATCAGTTAAAAGATACATCCCATGCATCTATTTTAGATATCATTTACCAGACAGTAATCAATGAAGCGTCCCAGGAAAAAATCAAAAATACTTTTTATGCCCAGCCGGCTATATTTATTATGGAATATGCCATGGCTAAACTTTGGATGAGCTGGGGTATAAAACCAACTATATTTACCGGGCATAGTATTGGCGAATTTGTAGCAGCACATTTTGCAGGTGTATTCAGCTTAAAAGATGCTTTGTTTTTAATATCCACCCGTGCCAAAATGGTGAGCGAAGTGGCAAAAGGAAGCATGCTTTCGGTGAGGATTGAGGCCGACCTTCTTGCAACCATGTTACCGGACAATATTTCAATCGCCGCAATTAACGGTAATAAACTTTGCGTAATTGCTGGATCCGATGATGCAGTTGCCGAATTCTGGGCTCAGTTGGATGCCCAAAATATCCCGGCGCGTTTACTGCAAACCAGCCATGCATTTCATTCGGCCATGATGGATGAAATTGTTGCGCCTTTTGAAGCTATTGTAAAAACCGTTAAGTTAAATCCACCTGTTAAACCAATAGTATCAACCGTTACCGGCAAATGGATGAGCGAATCTGAAGCTATCGATCCTCAATATTGGGCAAAACATTTGCGCAATACGGTACGTTTTGCAGAGGCGATGGATACTTTGCAGCAAGATGAAAACAGCATTTTAATAGAGGTTGGCCCCGGTTCAATACTGGCAACTTTAGCACGGCAGCAAATCAATAATAAATCAATCGCTGTTATTCAGGGGTTTGAAAAAAGTGAAACTATAACGGAGTATTATTACGTATTAAAAGCAATGGGCCAGTTGTGGTTAAATGGCAGTGAGCCTGATTGGAAGGCTTTTTACCAAAATCAGCAACGGATAAAAGTAAATTTACCGGCCTACGCATTTGATAAAAAACGTTATTGGCTTGAGCCCAAACCCCAGGTAAATGCCACAACTATAGTACAGGAAACCAGATCTGAAAAAAAACAATCAAACTTAAACAAGAGCTTGATGAGAAGAGATGTATTAATAGAAAAATTGAAAGAGCTTTTTGAAGATGCTTCGGGTATTGAAATAGATGCAGCATCTACAGAGCTAAGTTTCATTGAAATGGGCTTTGATTCACTGCTGCTTACCCAGATAGCAACCAATCTTAGAAAAGAATTCAATGTTCAAATCACCTTTAGAAGGTTATTTGAAGAGTATAATAGCATCAAAGCATTGGCTCATTATTTAGATGCAAGTTTGCCTGCCGGTGCTTTTACAACACAAACACCAGTAGCTTACCAGGCTAACGTTTATAATTCATCAGCAGCACAAATACCCTTACAAGCAACAGGAAACCCTGCACTTGATCTCATTGCCCAGCAAATACAAATGCTGGCAGGGCAAGTGGCCTTATTACAAAATAGAAATGCACCAATAGTTCCTGTTCAGCCTTCATTTACCCCAATTACTTCAACAGACAGATCATCAGTAAATTATGATTTAACTCCCGAAGAACAGGTTGAAGCTAAAAAACCGTTTGGTGCAACCGCCCGAATTGAAAAACAGGTACAGAATTTAACTGAGAAACAGCAAAAGTTTTTAACCCAGTTAACTACGCGTTACAATAATAAAACAGTAAAAAGCAAGGAGTATACTCAAAAACATCGCGTCCATATGGCCGATCCGCGTGTAGTAAGCGGTTTCAGACCCTTAACTAAAGAAATTGTTTATCCTATTGTGGTAAATCGATCAAAAGGTAGTCGTGTTTGGGATATTGATGGCAACGAATACCTTGATGCTTTAAATGGCTTTGGCTCAAATTTTTTAGGCTATCAACCTGATGTTTTAAAACAGGCCGTTTTACAGCAGGTTGAAAACGGTTACGAAATTGGCCCGCAGCATGAACTGGCCGGCGATGTTTGTAAACTGATTTGCGAATTTACAGGCTTTGACCGTGCTGCCTTATGCAATACCGGCTCTGAGGCCGTGTTGGGCGCCATGCGTATTGCCCGCACACTAACAGGGCGGACATTAATCGTTGCTTTTGCGGGATCATATCATGGTATTAATGATGAGGTCGTTGTACGTGGAACTAAAAAACTAAAAACCATCCCCGCTGCTCCCGGCATTATGCCAGAAGTGGTACAAAACATGCTGATACTGGATTACGGTACCGATGAAACACTGAAAATAATTCAAGCGCGGGCACATGATTTAGCTGCAATATTGGTTGAACCTGTACAAAGCAGGCGCCCTGAATTTCAGCCTGTTGAGTTTTTGAAAAAAGTAAGGCAGATTACCCAAAGCTCAGGTACAGTATTAATTTTTGATGAAGTAATCAGTGGATTCCGCATGCACCCCGGTGGCGCACAAGCCATGTTCGGCATTAAGGCTGATATTGGCACTTACGGTAAAGTAATTGGCGGTGGCATGCCTATTGGCGCAATAGCAGGCACAAAACAATATATGGATGCACTGGATGGCGGTTTCTGGCAATATGATGATGACTCCCAACCAGAAGCTGGCGTAACTTATTTTGCAGGTACTTTTGTACGTCATCCATTGGCATTGGCAGCTTCAAAAGCTTCATTGCAGTATATGAAATTAAAAGGCCCAGCCTTGCAGCAAAACTTAAATTCACTCACACAATATCTTGCAAAAGAGCTAAATGCAATTTGCGAAAAGCATAGTTTACCCCTGTATATTCCCCATTTCGGTTCGTTATGGAAAATAAAATTCAAGGAAGAATTACCTTACGGCGAATTGCTGTTTACACTGATGCGAGATAAAGGTATCCACATATGGGATCTGTTCCCCTGTTTTTTGACGGAAGCACATAGCAAAGAGGATGTAAATCAAATCATCGCAAAATTTAATGAAAGTGTAGATGAACTGATAGAATCAGGCTTTTTCCCATCAGATAAGCAACAAAAAGTTATTATAAAAAAAGAAGAAGTAAATCCTTTTATGAAAGCTCCTGTTCCTGGTGCCAGGTTGGGGCGTGATCAGAATGGAAATCCCGGTTGGTTTATTAGCGATGTAAATAACCCCGGTAAATATCTACAGGTCAAAATAAATGAAAATTAATCCGGATAGCAATAGTCTGATATTTGATACCCATCCGGTTGATTTTGATCCCTTTGCAGAAACGGAACAAATACATCCGGCATCTGTCTATTCTGTGAAATCCTCTAATAAATTAGTTAGTTACACTACTTTTCCGGTTGAATTTGATCCTTTTACAGGTCCCGAAATTTCATCTATTGCACCTGTTACTGAATCACAGGCAGAAATATGGGCCTCCTGCCTTATTGGTGGCCATGATGCCAATTGTGCTTACAATGAAAGCTTTTCGCTGGCGTTAACCGGGCATCTGGATAAAAATGCCTTGATGAATGCGCTGCTTGATGTAATGCAGTTACATCAAGCACTAAGCTCAACATTTAGCGCCGATGGCCAAAATAGTTTTATATCAAAAGAATTATTACTTGATGTTGATTATAAAGATATTTCAACCCAAGCCAAAGAGGCTCAGGAATATTTTATAAACAATTTTAATAAGCAAGTGGCCGTTACTTCATTTGACCTGGTAACCGGACCGCTTTTTAAAACATCATTATTCAAACTAGCAGATACAGAATACCTTTTAACGTTTGTTGCCCATCATATTATTTGCGATGGATGGTCAATCGGTATCATTATGCAGGATCTGAGTACCCTTTACACAGCTTATGCCCAAAATAAACAAGTTCCCAAAATAGATGCTCTCCGTTTTAGTGACTATGCCAAAGAACAATTAACATTTGAACAAACAAAAGCTTATCAGGAAACAGAAAAGTACTGGCTTGAACATTTTAAAGGAAGTAATCACCTGTTAAACTTACCGGTTGATTATCCCCGTCCTGCCACCCATACCTATAAAAGCCATCGTTTAGATCTGGTTTTAGATGGAAACTTAACCAATGAAATAAAAAAATTGGGTAAAACAACCGGCAGTGGTTTTATAACCACTATGATGGCTGCATTCGAAATATTTTTAAAGCAACTAACCGGCCAGGACGAAATCATTTTAGGTTTGCCAACGGCGGGGCAATCGGCTACAGGAAATTTCAGGTTGGTTGGTCACTGCGTCAACCTACTGGCATTAAGAAGTTTCCCAAAAGGCGATATTTCTTTTAACACTTATCTAAAGCAACGAAAAACAGAAATACTGGATGCTTATGATCATCAGCAATATACCTTTGGGAGCTTGCTTAAAAAGCTAAACATTCCCCGAGATACCTCTCGTGTGCCTTTGGTACCGGTAATGTTCAATATAGATATGGGATTGGATAATGATGTCAATTTTTATGGATTACAATATCAATTAATCAGCAATCCCCGCGAATATGAAAATTTCGAGCTATTCCTAAACATTGCCGGGCAAAATGAATCACCAACACTTGAGTGGTCATACAACACCCAATTATTTAAAACTTCAACCATTATAAAAATGATGGAAAGTTTTGAGTTTTTGTTGCGCGAACTGGTAAACAATCCCGAAATGCTGATAGGGCACATTCCGGCATCAGACTCAGCCGAAATACAATTACAAGTAGATAGCTGGAACAATACAGAATACCCCTACCCTGCAAATGTGGCACTCCACTCATTAATAAGCGAACAGGCAGCAAAGGTACCTCTTCAAACAGCCGTAACTTTTAGTGAGCATAAAATCAGTTATAAGACCCTGAACGAAACAGCCAATCAGCTGGCAGCATTTCTTATTGAAAAGAGCATAAAAAAAGGAGATAAAGTAGCTCTGGCACTTGATAGGACAATTGAAATGATCGTTTCGCTGATGGCCATAATGAAAGCCGGAGGTGTCTATATTCCACTTGATCCTCAGTTCCCTATCGATCGCATTAATTACATGCTTGATGATTCGCAAGCCATTGTATTACTAACATCGCAGAAATATAAAGGTGAATATCAGTCAAAAGCACAGGAATTAATTATTGAAGATATCTGGCCTTATCTTCCTCACTACCCCATAACCAATCCGGATATTAAAGTGAATGGGGATGATTTGCTTTACATTTTATACACCTCTGGTTCAACAGGAATGCCCAAAGGTGTACAAATTGCGCATTACAATCTGGTTAACTTTTTAATCAGTATGCAAAGGGAACCAGGTATTGCGGCAAGCGACAAGTTACTTGCTGTTACCACCATCAGCTTTGATATTGCCGGCCTGGAACTCTTTTTACCTCTAATAAGCGGTGCTGAAATAATCCTTGCAGATACTGCTTCTTCAAAAGACGGACGGGTTTTGCTTGATATAATAAAAAAAGAGAAAGTAACCCTTATGCAGGCTACACCTTATACCTGGCGCATTTTGCTTGAAGCCGGGTGGGACAGTAAAAGTCCATTTAAAGTAATTTGCGGTGGCGAGGCACTCCCTGCAGAACTGGCAAATAGGATCTTAAATACGCAATCTATTTTATGGAATGTTTATGGGCCTACGGAAACTACAGTATGGTCGACTGCCAAAGAGATCACTACTGCAGACAAAGCTATCTCCATTGGCCGCCCCATTAATAATACTTCCATTTATATTCTTGATGAATTCTTAAGGCCCATTGCTCCAGGTATTGCAGGAGAAATATATATAGGAGGAGATGGTGTGGCAAAAGGATATTTAAACAGGCCAGAGCTTACGGCTGAAAAATTTGTTAATGATCCATTCTCAAAAATCCCAGACAGCAAAATGTACCGTACCGGTGATCTGGGCAAATTTATGTCAAATGGTGAAATTGAATGTCTTGGCCGTATAGATTCGCAGATTAAAATACGGGGTTACCGTATAGAAACAGGAGAAATTGAGTTTCATCTATCAAAAATCAAGGATATAAAAGAAGCAGTTGTAATAACCCTTCCTGATCAGAATGGTATAGATAAACTGGTTGCCCTTGTGGTTACCTGTATTGAAAATTCTATCAGTCAATCGCAAATACAAAACTGGAAAACAATTCTTAAAAAAAGCCTGCCGGATTATATGGTGCCCGATGGTTTTATAAATATCCAGTCAGTACCTTTAACCTCAAATGGTAAAATTGATAAAAAGGCATTGGCAAAACATGCTTTACCAGCAGCTGATGAAAAAAGCATATACCTCGCCCCGCGCACCGATATTGAAAAACTGATTGCTGAAATCTGGATAGAGTTTTTAAAAATTGAAAGAGTAAGTGTCCATGATAATTTTTTTGAACTGGGTGGGCATTCTCTTATTGCACTACAGGTAATGACCCGTATTGAACTCAAAACTGGAAAACGTTTACCCCTTGCTACACTTTTTGAAAATCCAACTGTAGAAAAGCTGACTCAGTTGCTTGAGCCTGGGGCAATACCAATTACCTGGAATTCATTGGTACCCATAAAGCCCAAAGGTAATAAAATGCCATTATACATGGTGCACGGAGCGGGGCTTAATGTGTTATTATTTAACACGCTGGCCATGCATATGGCTGATGACCAGCCGGTTTATGGCCTACAGGCAAAAGGCTTGGATGGCATTGAAGAGCCCTTGGAAAGCATTGAGGCTATTGCTGCCCATTACATTAAAGAAATTACCCAACAAAACCCTACAGGCCCTTATGCTTTGGCAGGATATTCTTTTGGAGGGATCATTGCTTATGAAATGGCCCGTCAATTAGAAGCATCAGGCAAAGAGGTAAAAATGCTAGCTATGTTTGATACATATGCCTATCGATCACCGCACTTTGATCCTCCTCTAATTAAAATGTATAAAAAAGCCCGTTTTTTTAAAGATAAAGTACTTTATACATTCAAATTTGAAAATGGCATTAAAGGGTTAAATGACAGAGCCAGATCAATAAAAAGAAAAATCATCCGGGCTTATTGGGACTTGCGCTACGGCAAAGACCAAAAACATGCCGGATTTTTTGGCTATTCTAACAAAGTCGACAAGATGAATGAATACGCTGGAAGACACTATCTGCTAAAACCTTATAATATTGAAGTGGAAGTGTTCAGAGCTGAAAAACCAACATTCTATATGGATGATTTTGAGTACCTGGGTTGGAAATCGTATGCGCTAAAAGGAGTTAACATTCACAACATCCCCGGCGAACATAATACCATTTTTAAAGCTCCAAATGATAAACTATTTGCAGAAGTATTGCAGAAATGCCTGGATGCAGCTATTAATAAATAAACTTATATTCTTTTACCCAAAAAAGCGTTTATCATTTAGTTCCATGAGCTTAAGTAAAGTTACAAACAACAGTTTTGACGATATAAACTGGCTAGATCATACTGATTGCGATTATATAGTTAAAGATCAAAGTATTGATGCCTGGCGAATCAATATCAGCAAAAATTTGTCAAAGCTTGATTATTTTGCTCCCCTGTTAAATACTGCTGAAATAGCAAGGGGGAATAAATACTACCAAACCAAAGATAAAAATAGGTTCACCATAAGCCGTGGCGCATTAAGGCATATTTTAGGATTATACCTCCATTTACCCCCTGCATCTATTATATTTAGTACTGGTATTAATAAAAAACCATTTGTAGAAAACCAATCAGGCATACAATTTAATATCTCTCATTCCGGCGACTGGATATTGATTGCCATTGCCAAATCAGCTATTGGTGTAGATGTGGAATTTATAAATCCCAGTTTCCATTTTACTGATGTACTTGAAGATAATTTCAGTATTGATGAAATAAAGCAGATAAAAGATAAAAGCCCAATTGAAACCTTTTTTAAATTTTGGACACGCAAAGAGTCTATCACTAAAACTACAGGAAAGGGGCTTGATGAAAACCTCAAGTTGATACCTGCAACAGATGGTACACACTTTGTAGATAGTGTGATCATTGATTCAATAGCTAACTTGTATATCAGTACTTTTAAACTCAATACAGAATACATTGGAAGTATTGGAAGTAATAGTCCCACAAGTAATTTAAGGTTTTGGGACTATTAACTTCCATTAAAATGCACAAATTAAACTTTCAATTAACAACAATAGGTAATAATAATTAAACATAACATACACATTTTCAATAATTTATATTTTTTCAATATATACAATTTTATTAGGGTTATTTGGGTATTTTAGCCCCAGCTCTAATGTGTAACAATCTGAAGAAAGACAAATATTCAGAAACGTTATTTTGTTAAGTAACCCTAATTTCAAACATAGTTTTAAAAAAAACTTTTGAAAGAATAAATACGTATTGAAGTAAAGTTTAAAGAAAAAGCAGATCAGCTTAGTATGAAAAAAAGGATCTTAATAGTTGATGACGACCTGAGTATTTTGAAGCTCCTGAACTTTATTCTTTCAAAAGACTATGAGGTAGTTGTTAGAAACAACGGAATTGACGCCTTTTCATGGCTCGAAGATGGTAATATCCCCGAGCTAATTATCTCTGACCTCCAAATGCCCTACTTTGACGGGCAATCATTCATTAAGAATATTAAAATCAGCGGGCTCTTCCGCGATATTCCAGTATTTATGTTATCAGCTGCGCATGACCTAGAAGAACAGGTTAGTAATATGCCCTTCCAGGTTGATGCTTATATGCCCAAACCATTTAATCCCACTTCATTAAAATCTGCAATTGCAAAAGTATTAAGTATTTATGACGCATCCCCTAGCATCTGAATGGAATGAAAATGCTGGTTCGCACACCAGGATTGCTTACGCAGGCCTGGAATTAAAAGAATTGGTCGCTACAGAACTTAATCCATATTTCCGTATAATTTTTAACGACAGTTTAAACAAGATTGAAGAATACCTGGGCAACCAATCTATTTTAAGTATTCCGGAAATAATTTTGTTAGAAGTTGATGAGGATGGAGAATGTTTTGGCCTAATAGAAAGGTTGAAGAAAAACTTCATGTTTAATGGTTTAATCATCGTCCTAATTTCCCTTTCAAACGATAAAGAGTTAAAGTTAACAGCCATGCGCTTAAAGGTGCATGATTTTTATATCTACCCCTTTTCTATGTCAGATTTACGGGAACGTTTAAACTTTCTGGTAAAGTTTAAGCTTATCAAACCAAAACTGGTAGAGATTTCAAAAGTGGTTGATATTGAATATAGCATGCCACCTGGTAAGCGTTTTATGGACGTGTTTATTTCTGGCACGATGATCCTTGTACTTTCGCCGGCTATGCTGGCCATCGTTATTGCCATAAAATTGGGCTCAAGAGGTCCTGTTATTTATAAAAGCAGACGGGTAGGAACCGGCTATCAGGTGTTTGATTTTTACAAATTCAGATCTATGAGGGTAGATGCTGATAAAATGTTGGTTGAGTTATCCACACTAAATCAGTATGCAAATGCCAATGGAGGCACAAAAGCTGCATTTGTTAAAATTAAGGACGATCCAAGGGTAACTAAACTCGGTAATTTTTTACGAAATTCGAGCCTCGACGAGTTACCCCAATTATTTAACATCTTATTTGGTAATATGTCATTAGTTGGCAATAGGCCATTACCTGTTTATGAAGCAGAAATGCTTACATCAAACGAGTGGTCTATGCGCTTTTTGGGTCCTGCCGGGTTAACAGGCTTATGGCAGATAACTAAACGCGGTAAACTGGATATGTCAGAACGGGAAAGGAAAAAACTGGATAATTTCTACGCGCAAAACTATTCCTTTTGGCTTGATTTAAAGATACTGATGAAAACCGTTCCGGCTTTATTTCAGAAAGAAAAAGTTTAAATTATGTATACTAAAATAAAAACCCTGATCCTTTCAATATTTGCTTTACTTTTATTTTCTGCCAGTAATATCTATGCCCAGGAAACCATGTTTCAGGACTTGTCCTACCCATATCTGGAGAAACTGATTGCAGCAGCAAAAGCAAATTACCCTCAGGTTAAAGTGATGCAAAATCAGGTAAACATAGCAAGAAGTACATTTCACCAATCAAATTTTATATGGCTTGATGGTTTTAGTGCATCTTATATCTATAGCCCGCAAAGTTCAATCAATATTACACAGCCAACCATTTTTAATGGTTATCAATTGGTAGCAACATTAAATTTAGGATCATTATTTGAAAAACCCTATACCATTCATAATGCGCGCGAAGCGGTAAAAATTGCCGAAGAAAATCAAAAGCAATATGAGTTAACTTTAGAAGCCCAGGTAAAACGTTTTTATTTTGCCTACATTGAGGCCCAGGCTGAGCTAAGGAGTAAAGCCAATGCCGTTGCAGACGCTACCACCGCAGTAACACAGCTTAAACACACTTTTGAAAAAGGGGAAACTTCTTTTCAGATTTATAACGAAGCTCTAACTAATCTCTATAATCAAAATTCATTCAGGTTGCAGGCAGAACTGGCTGTTTTTACAGCAAAAACCAATCTGGAAGAACTTTTGGGAGCTAAGTTAGAGAGTATAAAATAACTAATGGAAATATCATCATATTTTTCACTTCTAAACAAATACAAATACATCATAATCGCAATTGTACTGGTAACAATTGTGGGTTCATATTTCCTTGTCAACAATCTACCTGATGAATATATATCAAGCACTCAAATCTCTACAGGAATAGTTGATGCGTCAAGGCATCTGCTTGATAAAGATAATACCCCAAATGCTCAATCAGATGAAATAAACCGTGAATTCAGCAACTTAACGGAGATCATCAAACTCAAAAAATTAATCGATAATTTATCTTATGAATTAATTGTTCATGATTTAAGTACAGACACCCCCTTCCGTAAATTAAACCATCAGTTTAAAGATCTGAGTCCTTTGGCTAAAGAGCATGCCTTGGCTGTTTTCAAAAATAAATTGGAAAATAGTGAACCTTTATCTCTTTATAATAAAGATGAAAACGGGTTAAATGACATGCTCATCTCCATGAAATATGATGAGCGGTCAATCAGAAAATATTTGGATGTTGCCCGCAATAATGAAAGTGATTTTATAACGATTACATATACATCAGAGAATCCGCAATTATCGGCATTTGTAGTTAATACCCTTTGCGCCGAATTTATTAATTATTATACCGTAAATGTTAAAAAGAATGAATCAAATGCGGTTGAGTTTTTATCGAAACTTTTAGATGAAAAAAAGCAGGCACTTGATGATAAGAAAGAGCAATTACAGCAATACAAGATAAAAAATGGCATCCTGAATTTGGAAGATCAGTCGAAATCGATCTTCGCCCAGATACTAATGTACCAGGACAAAAAACTGCAAGCTGAAAAAGATTATGCCTCATACGTGGGTGCGGTTAAAGGTATTGACCAACGCTTTGACTCCAAAGACAGGAAATATGCAGAGTCTGTCACCAGTGAATACAACCAGGCCATTACTAACACTGAAGAACAAATACATACTTTAAATGACGAGTATGTGCATAGTGGCTTTAATCCAAAATACAAATCGGCTTTGGATTCTTTGCGTACACAACTTACTGCACAACTCAATAAAAGTTCTGACAAGTACATTGTAAATCCATTAGTAGCAAAGGATAACCTGGTGCTGAAAAAAATGGATCTGGAAGTATCAAGAGATTTGGCTAAATACAGTGCCACTTCAATTGATAAAGAATTAAGAGATTTAAATGCAAAATTTAAACGTCTGGTTCCTTTTGATGCCATTGTAAAGACATATGAATCTGACATTAATGTTGCCAGCCAGGAATATCTTGATGTACTGAATAAGTTTAATGCACTCAGCTTACAGTCAAATTTCTCTATTAAGTTACAGCAAGTTGAACCTGCAACGCCGGAAGTAGCACAGCCATCAAAAAAAATATTTTTAGTAGGGCTTAGCGGTATAGCGGTTTTGGTATTATGCCTTTTGGTATTATTTATTCTTTATTACTTTGATGATACCGTTAAAGAGCCTCTTGATCTTGTAAACAAAACCCAATTACCTCTACTTGGATCGTTAAACCTGGTAATGGGTAAACTTGAGCTTAAAAAACTTTGGGATGTTGAGAATCGTAATAAAATGCAGAATTTTAAAGAATTACTGCGATCAATACGATTTGAAATTGACCAGGATTTAAGAGGCGAAAAAATATTAGGAATAACCAGTATTGGCATTGGCGAAGGAAAAACCTTACTGGCAACCAGTTTAGCCTATTCTTATGCAGCAATTAATAAAAAGGTTTTATTAATTGACGGTAATTTTAATAATCCAACCGTAACAAAAAGCATGCAGCCTAAGTTGTTTGTAGAGGATTATTTTAAACTGAGCACTTATATAGACAGGGATAATAGCATCAGTGTTTTGGGTAATCATGGAGGTGATATTACTTTACTTGAAATTAATGATGAAAAGCATATCCAAAATGTTTTCAATGAATTAAAATCAAGATTTGATATTGTCTTAATTGACCTCCCTCCTCTTGATGCTTTAACTCATTCAAAAGAATGGATTTTGTTTTCAAATAAAACAATTGCTGTTTTTGAAGCAAATAAAACCATTTCCAAATCACAAGGGCAATACATCGGTTATCTAAAAAACTTAAATAGCAAATTTGCCGGGTGGATATTAAACAAAGCGAAAATCAACCCCCGATCAAAAAGATCAGGCAATTAATAGCCGGAGGGCAATACCAACTAGTTCAAACCGGTAATGGAGATATTGTTGAGATGAAAATTGAACACAGAAAACAAGTCGTCGATCCTCTAAAAGATCTAAGTACTTTACAAAAACGTTGTTTAACAGCAGCCATAATACTCGCATTCGTCGGTATTTTTGTTTGGTTTTTTAAGATTCTCTTTTTTTAATATTCAATCACCTTCAGATAGATGTCAAACGGTGTAGCTCCAAATAAAATTCAAAAAAAAACACTTTGGGGTAAGATAATTACTGATAAATTTTCAAACCCCATAGTTATTACTTTTTTGGTGCTTACATCACTATGCATATGTTTTATTATAGCGCGGGAAGGCTTTATTGGTGGTGTTGTTATTCTGGCGTTTATTATTGGCATCCCACTAGCTTATGCAACTATTGTTTACCCTGAGTTTGGGATCACTATTTTAATAATTGCATCATTCTTTATTAATTATGCATCCCGTTTTGTGCCCGAAGACACCCCTATCGGTCTCATCATGGATGTCCTCACCTATTTATTAATAATAGGCTTCTTTGTCAGGCAAAAAAAGGAAAAAGATTGGAGTCGTTTTAACAATCCAATATCCTGGTTTATTTTAATTTGGCTTGGCTATAACCTGCTGGAAATTATCAACCCCAATTCACCAACTATTTTAGAGTGGATTTATACGGTACGTACCGTAGGCTTCTTAATGCTAATGTATTTTGTATTTGTTTTTCACATCCGCTCAAAACAATTCTTAAAATTCTTAATAAAATTGTGGTTGGTGCTTACCTTTCTGAGTGCCCTTTCAGGCTTTCAGCAAGAATATTTCGGTTTGTTCCCTTTTGAAAGTTCGTGGCTACACCGCATTCCTGAGCGCTTTCAATTGTTATTTATTGGCGGCCATCTGCGAAAATGGGGGCTTTTTTCAGACCCTGTTGTTTTTGCTTATAATATGGTGGCAGCAGCCCTGCTTTGTATTGCTTTAATTTTAAGCCCCTTAAAGTCAAAACAAAAGCTAGCATTGGGCATTTTGGCTGCATTTTTCTTTATGGTAATGCTTTACTCAGGTACAAGGGCATCCTATGTTATTATACCGGCAGCAATGGTTATGCTGGCTATTTTAACCTTCAATAAGCGCGTTCTTTTTATTCTGATTACTGCAGGATTAATACTAGGGGCTTTAATAATTATTCCCACATCAAACCCTACTCTTGCCCGGTTTCAAAGCGCCTTTAAACCTTCAAAAGATGCGTCATTTGAAGAACGCGCAAAAAACCAGGCACGAATTAAACCTTATATATTATCACATCCTATTGGCGGTGGTTTAGGCTCTGTTGGGGTATGGGGACAACGGTTTGCACCAAACTCTTATCTGGCCAACTTCCCACCTGATAGTGGCTATGTAAGGGTTGCTGTTGAAATGGGATATGTTGGGCTACTTCTTTACTGCATATTTAACTTTGTTATTATGTATAAGGGGTTAAATTATTATTACTTAATAAAAGATCCTGAGCTTAAATCATATTGTTTAGCCATGTTACTGATTATTTTTGCTTTTGATATCGGCAATTATCCTCAACAGGCGTTTATACAATATCCATCCAATATATTATTCTATTTAGCAATGGCAATTTTAAATGTAACCATGAGGTTGGATCTGGAACAAAGAAATCTGGCACTAAATATTAAGGTTTGATTTTTGAAATAAATTTAAGTGACCAATGGTATTGTTATCCGCTATTAAATCAAATCCTAAATTAAAAAAAATTGTACACTGGCTCATGGTACCCAGTGGTCGGGCCAAACCCCGCCTATGGGTTAAGCTTTTAGTAAATCCGTTTATTCACAAAAAAGGCAAAAAAACCATTATACGGTTTAAAAGCCGGATGGACCTTTTCCCATTCAGAAAATTCGGCATTGGCTCAAATAGTATCATCGAAGATTTTGCTACAATTAACAATGGTGTTGGTGATGTAATTATAGGCAACAACTGTGGTATTGGTATAAATAATGTAATAATAGGCCCGGTAACCATGGGAAATTATGTAATGCTGGCACAAAACATTGTAATATCAGGTTTAAATCATGGTTACGAGGATGTGACCATCCCGCCAAGGATACAAAAAGTATCAACCAAACAAATAACAATTGAAGATGATGTATGGATTGGGGCAAATTCTGTTATAACCGCTGGTGTTACCATTGGCAAACATGCCGTAATTGGAGCCGGCAGTGTAGTAACTAAAAACATACCCGCATTTTGTGTAGCAGTGGGCAACCCGGCAAAGGTTATTAAAAAATACAATATTGAAACCAGTAGCTGGCAAAAAGTATAATGGGTATTTTAAAAAAGTTAATAAACAAACATACCCTGTCATTAGCCAGTAATGCTATAATGCCTTTAGTGGGCATGGTTACTGTATCTTTACTTGCCCGCAACTTATCTGAAGCCGATTTCGGCAACTGGATATTGTTTTTAATAACTTTTACACTTGCCAACCTCTTAAGAAGTGGTTTTTTACAAACTTCACTAGTTAAATTTTATGCAGGGGCCAGTAAGAAACGTGCTTTCAATGTGGCGGGCTCTACCTGGGTTTTAGGCTTTGCTCTAACTGTTATATTAGGTTTTATCAGTCTACTTGCTTACTTATTTTATAGTGGTGATATTGCTATGGAAATCACCATTAAATGGTTTGGGATTATATTTTTCAGTACGCTCCCATCGAGTATTGCCCTTTGGATCTTACAGGCCGAACAACGGTTTGATCGTGCTTTTCTGTTGCAATTAATTGGTCAGGGTACATTTTTTGTTTCTGTTGTTATATTGATTCTTTTACATAAAATCGATTTCCAAATAGTAATCTACGGTTACTTTATCTCTGCATTAATAACAAGCATATTAGCAACCCTATTCGGCTGGGCAAAAATAATGGCCATTCCACATAAAACTAAAGAATGTATAAAGGAAATGATAGCTTTTGGAAAGTATAGCATTGGTACCTCTATAAGTTCGTATCTTTTGCGCAGCTCCGATACATTTATTATTAAATATATGTTTGCGGATCCGGCAGCTGTAGGTATTTATTATTTACCTCAACGCTTAATGGAAGTTATAGAAATCCCGCTAAGAAGTTTTATTTCTACAGCATTGCCCAATATGTCAGCAGCGGTTCATAAGGGAGATACAAGGCACATGACCTATATTATGAAAAAATATGCCGGTATATTAACGGTATTGCTGATACCTGTATCCATTGCCGCCTTTATTGCAGCAGGCTTGATTATTGAAGTTATAGGCGGCCAAAAATTTGTTCATTCTGAAGCTGCAAATGTTTTCCGAATTTTTATGTGTTTCGCCATCCTACTGCCTGTAGATCGTTTTTTCGGAATAACATTAGACGTACTTAACAAACCCCATTATAATTTAACAAAGGTGTTTTTAATGTTAGTTGTGAATGTTATTGGTGACTTTATTGGGATATACTTTACGCATAGCATTTATGGTGTGGCACTGGCATCTATACTAACTTTTTTAATGGGAATTATTTACGGTTATTGGGTACTTAAAAAGAACCTGAACTTTACTATACGCGATATATTGAAACTTGGTTTTGTTGAAACACGAATTCTAGCTATTGATTTGATAAACAAAGCCAAACAAAAAATATTTAACAACGCAGCTTAATGAGCCTGAAAGATCAAAACATAATTATTTTTTCGCAGATGCAGTTTGATGGCCGTTTGGAGTCTACCATTTACACCATGGCCAAACATCTGGCAAAAGATAATTTTGTTTATTATGTTGACAGGCCCTATACCTGGCGAGACTATATCCAATTCAGAAAAACACCGGGTTTTCTTATTAGAAAACCTCATTTCTTTTCAGCATCCAACTGTTTAATAGATACGGAGATCCCCAACTTGAAAATTGTAATCAGTCCGCCTGTACCTTCTATTAACATGCTTCCAGAGGGTAAATTATATCGCTTAGCCATAAAACTTAATGAGTGGATAGTGGGTAATAGGCTAAAAAAGCTAATAAAGAATCGTTCAATAAAAAATTACATTTTCATTAATTCTTATAATTTTTCTTATCCGTCATTACACCAGTTTTTAAAGCCGGCATTAACGGTTTATCATTGTGTTGATCCAATCGTAGAGCCTTATCAAACCAAACACGGATTAATATCAGAAGATATTTTGGTTAAAAATGTAGATATGGTGATCAGCACCAGTAAAGAGTTAAGAAACAAAAAAGCCTTGCTAAACAAGAATTCGTTTTTTGTGCCCAATGCAGCTAACATTAGCCACAGCCTTAAAGCACTTGATGCACAATTAGATGTGGATGCTATTTTAACAGGTATTCCTAAACCAATAATAGGCTATTTTGGTGCGATAGAACGCCGGATAGATTATGATTTGGTAAGAAAGCTGCTCAAAACCAATCCGGATAAAAGCTTTGTATTTATAGGGCCGATAGATACTTATTATTTAACTGCTAATGATTATAAAGAGCCCAATATGTATATGAAGGGAGCTGTTCCTTACGAACAGATGCCTGCCGTTTTAAAGGGGTTTGATGTGGCCATCATCCCGTTCAAAAAAGATGAAGTGAGCAATAATATTTTCCCTTTAAAGCTTTTTGAATACCTTGGCTCAGGTCGGCCGGTTGTATCAACTAATTTCAATACTGATTTGGCCGATTTTACACATAATACAGTTTCATTTTGCGAAACTGCTGAGGAGTTTTCAACTGCACTGAATGTAGCCCTGGATGATAATAAAAGCCATAAGCAAAAAAGGCTGGATGTTGCTGCCGACAATACCTGGGAGCATCGCATTATTGAAATAAAGGATCTGCTGAAAGCAAACCTTGATAAAAAAGACAATACGGGCAATAGCGATTAAAAGCTAATTTTAATAAAGACATTTTACAACCTGATTAACGTATACTGTTGTTAACATATGGAAATAATTAAATTTTTAGGGGCTTTAATTACAAGTATCTTATTTGTTTACCTGGGTGCGTATAGTCTTTACCTGTTTATATTTTCTGTTTCAGGCAAGCTGATTAAGGTTGTTATACCACCCAAAAGCACAGTATTATCACGTTTTGTGATTTACATATGTTCTTATAAAGAAGATGAGATCATATTAACTTCTGCTGCTGAAGCCCTTAATCTGGATTATCCAAAGGAGTTATACCATATTTGCGTTATTGCCGATTCTTTAAAACCAGAAACTATTGAAAAATTAAAAAATATGCCTTTACAGGTATTGGAAGTGGTTTTTGAAAACAGCACCAAGTCAAAAGCCTTACACAAAGCTATTGAAAACACCACAGATGGTTTTGATGCAGCGATTGTTTTTGATATTGATAATATAGCTGCGTCTGATTTTTTATATCAGATAAACAATTACCTACAAGCTGATGAACGTGTAGTTCAGGGACATAGGGTTGCTAAAAACACTAACACATCCATTGCCATACTTGATGCCATTAGCGAAGAAGTTAATAACCACATTTTCCGTAAATCGCAGCGTGTTTTTAACCTGTCGGCAGCAATAATAGGTTCTGGAATGGCACTTGAGTATGGTTTATTTAAAGAAGTTATGCTTCAAATTGATGCTGTTGGTGGTTTTGATAAAGAAATGGGCCTATTGCTTACCCGTAATAAAATCACCGTGGCATATGCCGAAAACGCCTTGATATATGATGAAAAAGTAAGCAATCCAGAAGTATTTAAAAAGCAAAGACGCAGATGGCTATCTGCTCAGTTTAATCTGCTTAAACAATATGGAAGCACTGGCTTTACAGAACTTTTTAAACGCGGCAATTTTGATTACTTTAATGAAATTTATCAAACAGCCATTTTACCACGCATATTAATGCTTGGACTAATGCCTTTTATGCTGCTAATATCTTTAATGATACCCGGAATAGGCCCAGGATGGCAATTATGGCTAACGGCTACGACTTTATGCTACATCGGTATAATCGTTGCAATACCTATAGCATTTTACAACAAACATTTTTTGGGTGCATTAATCCGTATTCCATTAATATTTTTTACTATGCTGATGCTTTTATTTAAATTAAAGGGAGCTAACAAGAAATTTATTCATACCCCGCACATCCATAATGCTGAATAATTCGTTTAACCGTAGTACTATTATTATTACCTAAAAAACGTATATACTAAAGTTAATTGATAAGTTAAAATTGAAGATAAAATCTAATCAGAAATACCCCAAAGAATGAGTACTGAAGTACATATCAATAATAAAAACAGTTACAACGATACTTTCGCTGCTTATCCAAAGGAAAGGGCACTTCCCTATTTTCTAAATAAATGCGCCTTACTTTATCCCGACAAAATAGCGCTCCAATTTCATGGTCGCAGTTTAACTTACAAAGTCGTATACGAAAACTCCAATAAACTTGCTTCATTACTAATTAATAACGGTATAAAAGTTGGAGATATAGTCGCCTTAGCACTTGACCGTTCACCCGAGATGGTGATCAGTCTGTTGGCTATCTTAAAAGCAGGTGCTGCCTATGTTCCGCTTGATCCTGAATATCCAAAGGATAGGATTGAGTTTATGCTGGATGATTCATCAGCAAAAATATTACTTACCTCTAAAAAGTACCATAAACATTTTCAATCAGAGGCGACGGAGATATTAATTGAAGACGCGCTTGAAAAAATAAAAACATATTCTCCGGATGAACCACAGATATCAGTAAGCGGAGAAAACCTCGCCTACATATTATATACTTCAGGTTCAACGGGAAAACCAAAAGGCGTACAAATACGGCATTTTAACTTGGTTAACTTTCTGCTAAGTATGCAAAAGGAGCCGGGCATAACCGCCGAAGACAAATTATTGGCAGTTACTACCATCTCCTTTGATATTGCTGGATTGGAGTTATATCTCCCATTAATTACAGGGGCACAATTAATATTAACCAATTCAGATACCGCAAAGGATGGCCGTTTATTGTTTGATTTGGTTAGGGAGGAACAAATAACATTTATGCAGGCTACGCCTTATACATGGCGCATGATGCTGGAGGCGGGCTGGGAAGATTATCTTCCCATAAAAATACTTTGTGGTGGTGAAGCCATGCCTAAAGATTTGGTAAACAAGCTCATTCATAGAACCAGCGCTCTTTGGAATATGTATGGCCCTACTGAAACCACTATATGGTCAGCATTAAAGCTTATTACTGATGATGAATACATCACCATTGGTAAACCAATAGATAATACACAGGTATATATTTTAGATGAGGCATTAAATAACCTTACAGACGGCTCAATTGGTGAAATTTTCATTGCTGGTGAAGGCGTCGCTAAAGGTTATTTAAATCGCGATGATCTTACTAAAGAACGTTTTATAAATGATCCCTTTGGCGAAATCCCTGAAGCAAAAATGTACCGAACCGGGGATTTAGGTAAGATCAGGGAAAACGGTGACATACAATGCCTTGGCCGTATTGATCACCAGGTAAAAGTACGGGGTTATCGTGTCGAACTGGAAGAAATTGAACACGCTCTGATAAAACAAAATGGCATAAAAGAAGCCGTTGTGATAGCCCGTGAAGATACGCCCGGCGATCCGCGTTTAGTGGGCTATGTAGTTTTAATTGACAAGGAAAATCAAACCGAGCTTAAAAGATCTATTACCGAGTGGCAGCAAGGCTTACTGTCTGTTTTGCCAGAGTACATGGTGCCTGATGATTTTGTGTTGATGGAGGCCATCCCCATCACCCCAAATGGAAAAATAGACCGTAAAGCCCTACCCAAACCCGACTATAATATCATAACCCGCCAGGGTGAATACGTAGCACCGCGTACAGATATTGAAATGCAGGTTGCTGAAGTTTGGCAGGAGTTAATGGGACGCGAAAAGATCAGCATATTTGATAATTTCTTTGAGATTGGCGGCCGGTCATTGGTTGCAGTGCAAATAATGGCACGTATTGAAAAACTCACAGGTAAGCGTTTGCCCCTTGCCACTCTTTTCGAGCATTCAACAATTGAAAAATTATCACTAAGGCTGAATGTTGATGCCAAATCAATCACTTGGGAATCCCTGGTACCAATAAAGCCCAAAGGTTCCAAAATGCCCTTATACATTGTGCATGGTGCCGGACTAAATGTATTATTATTTAACGCCCTTGCCATGAATATGGACGAAGAGCAACCCGTTTATGGTTTACAGGCAAAAGGACTCAATGGTATTGATGAACCATTGGATGTAATGGAAGAAATTGCGGCAAATTACAATGCAGAAATAATTGCCCAAAACCCTGACGGGCCTTACGCACTGGCCGGCTATTCACTGGGTGGCACTATAGCCTATGAAATGGCCCGGCAGTTAATGGAAATGGGTAAAGAGGTAAAAATGCTGGCTCTTTTTGATACTTATGCCAAACAAACTGATATTTATGATCCATTTTTAAAAAGGATTTTAAACCGAATCTGGCTTTTTATCATGAAGCTATTATACAGTTTTGTTTTGTTCGTTGAGGATCCTAAAAGAACCATTGAGTATAAATCACTCATCATTAAACGTAAAATTATCAGGCTTTACTGGAGGTTATTTAAAGGCAAGGAAGAAAAACAAGAAGGTTTTTTTGCCTATGACAATGAAATTGATGAAGCTAGCGCAAAAGCTAAGCGTAATTATTTCCAAAAGCCAATAAACATTACCGTTGACTTGTTTAAAGCCAAAAAGAAAACCTTTTATATGGCTGATTTTAAATATTTGGGCTGGCGCAAATTCGCAATGAAAGGCGTAAACGTTCACGAAATACCAGGCGAGCATAATACCATTTTTGCCCCGCCAAATGATAAAGAATTTGCTGTAGTATTACAACAATGCCTTGACAGGGTAGCCCAAACTAAATGAAAAAGGTATCCATTATAACGGTAAATTTTAATCAGCCGAAGGTTACTGAAGAATTATTAGGATCGATACCCAAAACTTCTGAAAATATTGAAGTAATAGTTATTGATAACGGCAGTAATACGGATTTATCTACAGAATGGCAAGTAAATTATCCTGATGTAAAATTTATTAGGTCTGAACTTAATTTAGGGTTTGCAGGCGGTAATAATCTGGGCATAAGGAATGCTACAGGCGACTATCTTTTTTTTGTAAATAACGATACAGAGTTTGGTCCCGATCTGGTGAAAAATTTGGTGGACGTGTTGGATGTAAATCCACTGATCGGAATGATATCACCCAAAATAAAATATTATTCAGATAAAAGTCTGATCCAATATGCTGGCTATACCCCGATGAACTATTATACCGCCCGTAATAGTTGTATTGGCTTACGTGAAACAGACAATGGCCAATATGACCATATTACTGCCCCTACTGCCTATTGCCACGGAGCCGCTATGATGATCAGAAAAGAAGCAATTGAGCAAGCTGGTTTGATGAACGAAAACTTTTTTTTGTATTATGAGGAAGTAGATTGGTGCGAGAATATTAAACGCGCTGGTTATCAGGCTTGGGTATGTACAAAGGCTGTTATATATCATAAAGAATCTGTCTCCGTAGGGAAAAAGAGCAAGCTCAAAGAATATTTCATGAACCGTAACCGCATACTGTTTATACGCAGAAATGCTCCGGCTTTTAATAAAATAGTTTTCTATCCTTATTTTATTTTGCTGGTGGTACCGCGTAATGTGTTATATTACATAAAAAACAAAAATTACAACTTTATACCTGTGCTCTTTAAAGCGGTATGGTGGAATTTAACACATAGCAAAAATAGCAGTAACTTAGGATACCCTATAAATACCATTCAATGAAAACTATTTTTTGGCTCAGCCTTTTTATTGTTTTTTATACTTTTATAGGATATGGCATCTTCCTGTACCTGCTTATCAAAATAAAACGTGCATTTAAGAGTAAACCTGCCCTACCCACTTCTGACATAGAATTCTTACCTGTATGCACACTTATAGTAGCTGCTTATAATGAGGAATCATTTATTGAAGATAAAATTCAAAACTCTCTACAGTTAAATTATCCTGCTGAAAAATTTAGGCTGATCTTCATAACCGACGGATCAACGGATAAAACTCCTGACATAATTAGAGAATTTCCACAAATAACATTATTGCATCAGTCGCAGCGAGGAGGTAAAATAGCAGCCGTACACCGTGCAATGAAGTTTGTCAATACCGAGATAGTAGTATTTACTGATGCCAATACTTTCCTGAATAAAGATGCCATCATAAATATTTGCAGGCATTATGCTGATTCAACAGTTGGTGCTGTAGCAGGTGAAAAAAGAGTTCAGATTGATGAAAATGCCGATGCTAGTTCTGCCGGAGAAGGCTTTTACTGGAAATATGAATCAGCCCTTAAAAAATGGGATTCAGAGTTATATTCAGTTGTCGGTGCAGCCGGAGAATTATTCAGCGTGCGAAGATCACTTTATCAGGACGTGCCCGCGGATACCGTATTAGATGATTTTATGATCTCGATGCTTATTGCAGCGAAAGGTTATCGTATAATTTACGAACCAGAAGCTTATGCAATGGAAACAGCCTCAGAAAATGTATCAGAAGAACTAAAACGAAAAATAAGAATTGCTGCCGGTGGAATACAATCCATACTACGCTTAAAAAGCTTATTCAATCCGTTTAAATATCCCGTTCTGTCTTTTCAATATATAAGCCATCGCGTTTTACGGTGGACGGTTACTCCATTCCTACTTATTTTGGTTTTCTTTTTGAACGCCTTGCTGGTTGACGAAAAATTCTATTTGCTGTTTTTCTTCGCCCAGATTTTATTTTATGTGCTTGCCTTGCTAGGGTTGATCTTGGAGAAAAGACAAATTCGCATCAAAGCATTATTTATACCCTACTACTTTTGCATAATGAACTATGCTGTTTTAATGGGTATAATCCGTTATTTCAATACTACACAAAGTGCAATTTGGGAAAAGGCACAACGAAAGAAATAATTTTTCTTAAATCAGATCAATGTTGTTAGTCTTAAGACACAATATTGATATCAGATTTTGACCTTAAATTGACTTTTGTTAAAAATCAAAGGCTCAATTTTACTTTAACAAAATCATCAAAACTTATGAAATACAATTTTTTAGGAAACACCGGCCTGGTGGTATCCGAACTATGTTTTGGCACCATGACCTTTGGCGGAAAGGGATATTGGGAAGCAATTGGAAAAATTCAGCAAAAAGAAGTTAACGATCTGATGAAGGTAGTAGTCGACTCCGGCATCAACTTCATTGATACAGCTAATGTTTATTCTTTTGGTGAATCAGAAAAATTACTGGGACAATCCATAAAAGACCTTGAACTTAACCGCAATGAGTTAGTTATTGCCACCAAAGTACGTGGACGAATGGGCGAAGGCGTAAATGACACGGGATTATCCCGTTACCATATTTTCCAATCAGTAGATGCTAGCTTAAAACGTTTACAACTAGATCATATCGATATTTTATATGTACACGGAGTAGATCCCAAAACATCCGTTGAAGAGACTGTACGTGCCCTTAATGATATTGTTTTAACCGGGAAAGTCCGCTACATAGCCATTTGTAACTGGCCAGCATGGATGGTGATGAAAGCCATCGGAATTGCTGAAAAACATGGATGGAATAAATTTGTGGGGTTACAATATTTTTACTCTTTAGCTGGACGCGATATTGAACGGGAAATTTTACCATTGGCAGCTGATCAAAATATAGCAGTAATGCCATGGAGCCCGTTAGCAGGCGGATTCCTGTCTGGGAAATTCAAACGCGATTTAGAAAACACAGGTAATTCCCGTCGTGATACTTTTGATTTCCCTCCTATTAACAAGGAAAGAGCCTACGATATTATTGATGTAATTACAGAAATTGGTAAACAACACAATGTATCCGTTGCTGAAGTTGCATTGGCCTGGGTACGTCAGCAAAAGGGGGTAACCAGTACTATCATTGGTGCAAAAAATGTAGACCAACTGAATGCAAACATCAAATCAATAGAGATAACAATATCATCCGATGATCTGACCAAAATAGATGAAGTAAGTTCCTTACCAAGAGAATATCCTGCCTGGATGGTTGAACGTCAATCTGCCGACAGGGCTTTGAAATAATAGTTCATTAATGGATCATAGTTCATGGATAAATGACCTATGATCCATTATTCATTAAGTTAAATACCCCTCAATACTTTTACCACATGTTCCACATGCTCAGGAAAAACATCCAGATGTAATACAAAACGGATGCGGTTCTTATCAGTAGGTAATGCTTTTATTCCATGAGCTGCTAGTTTTTCCAAAACTATGGAAGCAGGCTCAACAGTATCAAATAAAATAATGTTGGTTTCAACAGGTAAAACATTGCTTACCCAGGCATATTTCGTCAATTCACGTGCAATGATCTGCGCATGAAAATGATCTACCTTTAATCGTTCTACATGATGATCAAGCGCATAAATACCTGCGGCAGCTAAAAAGCCAGCCTGGCGCATGCCACCACCAAAAACTTTACGAATACGGCGGGCATATTTTATAGTCGCTTTATCTGCCAGAAAAACAGAACCAACTGGCGCGCCTAAACCCTTTGAAAGGCAAACAGAAATACCATCAAAATATTTACCATAATCTTCGGCTTTGTCACCTGTTTTCACTAAAGCATTAAAAATCCTCGCACCATCAAGGTGAAGCTTTAATCCTTTGGTTTTGCATAAATCAGCTATTGGCTTTATCTGTTCAATCGTGTAGCATGCACCACCTCCTTTATTCACCGTATTTTCAAGGGCAACTAAACTGGTGTGCGGATAATGAACATTTTCAGCATTAATTTCAGGCTCAATCATTTCAGCGGTAATAATTCCACGTTCGCCATCTAATAGTCTTGTGGAAACGGCCGAATTAAAAGCAATACCACCACCTTCATAACGGTAAATATGCGCTGTTTGATCGGCAATTAGTTCGTCCAATGGCTGGGTAAAGCATTTAATGGCTATCTGGTTGGTCATAGTGCCTGATGGACAAAATATACCCGCTTCCATACCAAATAATTTGGCGCTTTTTTCTTCCAGTTCATTTACAGTTTCATCTTCACCAAAAACATCATCGCCAATTTTAGCATTCATCATGGCCTCCAACATGCCGGGAGTAGGTTTAGTAACAGTATCACTACGTAAATCAACAATCATCTTTATTTAAATATTGAATTCAATTTTAATGATTTTATTTGTTTTAATTTTAAAAGGATATAATTTGATGCTGATGTATCCAGGAATTTACAAAACAACATCCACATTAAACAGTTTTCATAAACAAAAATGCTAATCTTGTACAATAAAAATTATAGATGCCAGTTATTGCATAGTTATGAATAAATACCCCGTTTTAATTTTTTGTTTTGTATTGATCGCCATATCGGCGCAGGCCCAGAAATGGCAGCTAGGCCATTTTACAGATAGCAAAGGAAATACATCTGCCGGCTTTATCCGGATTGATGAATCCGCCCGCGGACCTGTTAAAAATGAAGGCTTTATTGAATATAAGCAGGATAAAAAGGCAAAAGAAGTTAAGATCAGCGCAAGCGGGTTACAATCTTTTGTCATGGGCCGGGATAGCTTTGTCGTTACACATGCCCCTCAAGGCCAATTTTGGCCACGGTATGAACTTGATTTTGTAAAAATTGTACTGGATGATGACCTTAAACTATATGCAACCTACAGCGAGCATAGCGCAGAACATTACGCAGGCGGTGGCGGTTCAGGATTTTCTATTGGCATCGGCGGCGGCACTGGTTTCGGCACACGTGGTTTCGGCGTAGGTGTAGGTGGTGGCGTTGAAATTCCGCTGGGTGGTTCAGGTGCTGGCAGAGGTGGTTATTATGGAGGTCCGGTTTATTACTATGGCGAAAATACTGCAGAAATGAAAATTATAACTAATGAAAACTTTGCAGATGTAATGACCGACGTTATGGGCGATGAACCCGACGTAGTTAATAAAATAGTTGCAAAAGCATATACGCTTCAAAATATGGATAGCTTAGTAGCTTACTTTAAACAGGTACAAGCGGCGCGTAGAAATCAAAATCAGTAGCTTTCTTGTAGTTGATGCTTGATGGTTTATTGAAATAAACTATCAAGCATCAACTACAAATTTTGTGCAATGACGAACCCGCTGGCCCAGGCCCATTGAAAATTATAGCCACCAAGCCACCCGGTAACATCCACACATTCACCGCCAAAATATAAGCCGGGTATTTTTTTCACTTCTAGTGTTTTAGATGATAATTCATCTGTCGATAATCCGCCGCGCATTACTTCTGCTTTATCATAGCCCTTATCACCCGCCGGTTTTACTTTAAATTCATGTATTAAATTGCTGATGTCTTCAATATCTGCTTTGCTTAACGATGCCAAATTTTTATCAGCCGGTAATTTATCACTTAATGCCTCGGCAAATTTACGGGTAAATAAGCCTGCCAGGTAAGCCAGTAACATCTTTTTGCCATTAGCTTCTCTTTCCGCTTGTATAAGTTCAGCAATATTTTGATTGGGCAACAAATCAATATATATAAACTCACCCGGTCGCCAATAGGAAGATATTTGCAATATAGCCGGGCCGCTTAGGCCCCAGTGTGTAAATAAAATGTTTTCTTCAAAGCTGACCCTGTCATTCCATACCCTGCAAAAAATACTATTGCCGGATAATTGCTCATACCATGGCTGGTCTTTTCCAGTAATAGTCAATGGCACCAGTGCTGGTGCAGTGTCATTAATTGCCAAGCCTAAGTTTCGCGCTGTCCGCAACCCAAAATCTGTAGCACCCATTTTAGGGATAGGTAAACCGCCGGAAGCAATTACAACTTTCGGAACCGATAGTTTTTCCGTTTTCCCACATCTTTCTATCGAAACAATAAAATTTCCATCAAGCTTTCCAATACTTTTCACCTCTGCATCACACCATATTTCCTGCCCTAAATCGACACAAAGACTAGTAAAAACATTGACTACATCCTTTGCTTTGTCACTTACCGGGAATAACTGACCCAATGTTTTTTCCTTACCCTCAATACCATATGTTTCGAAAAACCTAATGGTATCCTCAACCGTCCATTGGCTCAATGTAGATTTACAAAAGTGTTCATTCTCTGATATAAACTGCTGGGCTGTAGTATAAAGGTTGGTATAATTGCATCGGCCACCACCGCTGATTAGTATCTTGGCACCTACTTTATCATTTTTCTCTAATATCAGCGTACGCTTACCTAAAAAGCCGGCTTGCACGGCACACATTAGTCCGCAAGCGCCGCCGCCAATAATTATAGCGTCAAAATCTGTTTGTTTTATTAAATTTGCTGTCATGACCGGGGTTTCGCAAATATCAGAATTTGGAAAGATACTCATCTTTCTAATTACAGGAATAATAATGGTATGCTTTGCTTTTTTTATAAATAAAGTTTTAGCACCCAATAAACCTAATCCTGAAAAGCTAAGCTCATACGAATGCGGCGAAGAACCCACAGGCTCTGCATGGCTTCCTTTTAACTCCCGTTTTTATGTTATAGCACTCATTTTTTTATTATTTGATGTAGAAATGGTTTTTGTTTTCCCCTGGGCCATTGTATTTGGGAGTCATGAAATGAATAATGCCGATGGCCGATGGGGATGGCTTACTTTAACAGAAGTGTTTGTCTTTTTAGGTATCCTGATATTAGGTTTGGTTTATGTTTGGGTTAAGGGTGATCTGGATTGGATAAAACCCAATCCAATTGTTCCGGTAACTGATACTGTTATTCCGCAATCTCTATATGATAAACTAAATGCAGAGCAAAGCGTATATAAGATAAAAGAGTTTTCAATTAATACTGTACCAAGTGTACCATCAACCACAATTGACGCGCCCGAAACAACTACTGCTGTAAAAAAGCCTATGTTTAAACCAACTTTTAAAAAAACCGGTAATGAGTAACGATATAACAAGTGAAAACGGTGGTGTGGTTATCACTAAAATGAACGACTTGCTTAATTGGGCACGTTTATCTTCCTTGTGGCCCTTAAGCTTTGGTATTGCCTGCTGCGCTATTGAATTTATGGGTGCATTTGCATCAACCTATGATTTGGATCGCTACGGTGTTTTCCCACGACCTTCTGCACGCCAGGCGGATGTAATCATTATAGCTGGAACTGTCACATTCAAAATGGCCGAGCGTATTAAACGCCTTTATGAACAAATGCCCGAGCCTAAATATGTAATATCAATGGGGTCATGTTCCAATTGCGGTGGCCCTTACTGGCAGCATGGCTATCATGTTGTAAAAGGTGTTGATCGCGTAATACCTGTTGATGTTTATGTACAAGGATGTCCCCCACGCCCCGAATCACTGATTGGTGCCATTTTGGAATTGCAGAAAAAGATTGAAGGCGAAAAGTTAATCGGTTCAAATAAAGCAGCAATTCAACAAGCTTAATATCAAAGGATATAATTGGTTATATTTGGTTAACCTAGTTATAATTCTTTATATGAAAAGACTTTTTTCAGCATTCATTCTGCTGTTTGTATCCATTCTGCTGATTCAAAAAACAAAGGCTCAACCCACTAACCCTAAAAAAGATATCTTCCCGCAAGGCACTGTTTTTTATGAAAATATCCCCTATGCAAATGATACCCTCAAGAAGCATCTATTAGACATTTACCTGCCTCCTGCAAAAAAATCAAGCTATCCGCTTATCGTATGGATTCATGGCGGCGCATGGATGCTGAATGATAAGTATGCTGATATGGGCTACATGACCAATACCATAAAAGCTTTTATTGATAGTGGATATGCAATTGCCTCCATTGACTATCGTTACAGCACTACCGCTCCATTTCCAGCACAGATACAGGACTGTAACAAGGCAGTTGAATATTTATATCAAAATGGAGCTAAATATAGTTTAGATGTTAATAGAATTGCACTGATTGGCTTTTCAGCAGGCGGACACCTTGCTTCGTTGCTTGCATTATCCAATAATAATCACGTAAAGAGTTTTTATGCTGATGGAAACAAATCTCACTTCAAAATGAATCTAGTTCTTGATTTTTATGGGGCGTCAGACTTACTTACACTTAAAGGCAACGATGACAAAGACCCCAAAAATCCAATCACGCTGCTTTTAGGCGCGATGGTTACTGACAGACCAGATCTTGCCAAAAAAGCAAGCCCTGTTACATATATTGATAAAAATGATCCACCCTTCCTGATTGTACAGGGCGAAAAAGATCAATCCGTTAATCCTGATCAGTCCATTAATCTTAGTTTCCGTTTAAAAAATGCGGGGGTTGATAATGAACTCATCATTGTTCCGGATGCCCCGCACTATGGAGTTATGTTTGATGCGGAATTTATCAGGAAAAGGATTTTCTATTTCCTGGATAAGTACATGAAATAATCAGATAATGGTGAAAAACATTTTCTGAATAATTATTGGGATAATTATTAAACCGATTGAATATAAAATATACTTTTTATATAGTTTGCCATTATTGGCTTCATATCTTTTTGTAAGGTCTTCGTATCTGCCGTTATTAAATATCAGCAGGTAATTTAGTATCACAAAGGGCACAAAAAACGTAATAATAACAGAAATATATCCGTTTAATGGCCTGGCATTAAAAATATCAACCCCAAAAAATAAAGGCAGGTTTTTATTTACAATAACCTTCATCCAGTAAAAAATTGCAAACAGGTTTATACCCATCAGCAAGGAAATAGGTATAATGGTGTATAGTTTCCAATTTGTAGCCTCTACCTTTTTTTTTCTGATAGAAAAAATTGCATCAACCCAAATTTTATAATATAAATTCATTTATTATTAATTTTTATCGTGTTTCAACAAATCATCCTTCATTGCCTCCTCTGTCGATTCAATAGCATCTTCAACTGAATGGCTTTGCGTATTTGATTTGGCTTTTTGTGTTAGTTCAACTAATGTGCGATAATGTTCATACAGCGTATTTAATTGTTCTTCGCTCAAATCCTGAATGTTTAACAAACGGTTACTCGCATTATTATTAGCCGCAATTAATTCATTTAATTTAAGCTGAACAGCAATTGATTCTTTGTTTTGTGATTTCTGAATCAGAAAAACCATTAAAAAAGTAATTATCGAAGTGCCAGTATTAACAATTAACAACCACGTATTGGAGTAATGAAAAATAGGTCCTGATATTCCCCATATTAAAATTAACGCTACAGCCGCAATAAACACCGGAGAACTCCCACTATAAGTGGTAATGGTATTGCTTACCTTTTCAAATCCAGAAATATTTTCATTGACCGATGTACTCATTTTTGTTTACTTTCAATTATCAAGCCAATAAACAACAAATTGTTTGCTATGCTAATTTCAAGACATTTAAAAGCGCATAAAAACCCGGCTTTTATAAAAGCCGGGCCGGTATAAATTTAATTCCTCGCTTCAAAGCCTCTCGTTTTTTGAGAAGATTGAAGTAAGACTATTTCGTCATTAAAACACCATTTACACCATCGATAATACCATTTGAACAAGGCGTATCAAACGAGGTAACCTCTACAGTTGTGCCTTGTGAATCAGTAATGGCCAGCTTTTTATCCTTTACAGATAAAGTTAATTCCTGTCCGTCAATGGTTTTCAACGTTGCTTTACCCTTGCCTGCTACCAGTTCCTTAATCAACGCCGCTTTATCGTATTTGCCACTGATGATGTGGGCCTTTAAGAATATAACCAGCTTGGCCTGATTTTTCAGTAAACTATCTAGTTTTCCAGCAGGCAATGCACTAAATGCATCATTGCCTGGTGCAAGTAAAGTAAACGGTCCGGCGCCTTTTAAATCTGCATCTAACCCGGCGGTTTTAATGGCATTAACCAGCGTTGTTTCTTCAGCTACATTAGCCAAAGTGGCAAATATATCTTTTGTCGAATCTTGCGCTGTTGTTGTGGAGGTAGTTGCTGTCGTTTTCTTAACGGTATCCTTTGTTGCTGTTTGAGCAAACAGATTATTTGATAATAAACCGATAGACATTGCTGCTGCTACTATTAAAACTGTTTTTTTCATTTTCAATTAATTTATTAATGTGTAAATTTTTATTATTTAAAAACAACCATTTAAATTTCGTTGCAATTAATTTATTTAAGTTAAATTAACCCTCTAATGGTAGATATAGTTTTAAAGAAATGAAAAATAATCCTGCAAAGCTCATTAACAGCGCATTACAATAAGGAGTTTGCAAAATTAAAGGGCGAAAATATCCGAAAATAAAAACCTCGTTCCTACCTGTATAAAGCAACAACGAGGTTCATAATGGTTTTTTCGAATAGAAAACTATTGTCCCTGAGCCAGGGTATACCCTATCTTTCCACCAAATTTCATCAAAAACTCAACAGAACAAACTTTAACATCTTGTGAAAAATCAGCAGCTATATGTAATAGCTCCTTTTGAGTAACAGCAACTCCTGGTTTTTTCTCAAAACGTACACGGTACTCATTCACCAGTTCGGTATAAATTGATCCGGTTGGCCATACTTGGGTACCGCGGTTAGAGATCATCACCAAATCAAAATTATCGGTAAGTCTTTTCTTAGCTAGTTCCGCCAATTCAGCAGGTTGCAGATCATTTGATTCCACAAATACATCTACTCCAACCATTTCTTCTTCTATCCCGCGGGTAACAGTTAATTTATTTTTTGTTAGTATATGATGATCGGCATTAGCTCTGGTATCTAGGTTGGCTTTCTCAATTACACCACCATCAGCAGGTACTTTACCTAAATTAGCAATGATAGCATCTGCAAAAGCCTGTGTTCCTGATGATGGGATTGCTTTATCACCGAAATCACCAGTATGTACACCTTGCTCTAATGTATAAAGTAATGCATTTTCAATGGTAGCTGCATTTTTAGTAAAGCCCATATAGCGCAGCATTAAAATGCCCGAAAGCAACAAAGCAGTTGGGTTGGCAATACCTTTACCCATAATATCGGGTGCAGTGCCATGTACTGCTTCAAATATGGAAATATTATCACCGATATTTGCTGATGGAGCGAAGCCCAATCCGCCTACCAAACCTGCACAGAGATCAGATACGATATCTCCCTGCAAGTTAGTTAACACGATAGCCTGAAATTTTTCCGGATGCGTTACCAGCTTCATACAAAGATCATCAACAATAATATCTGATGATTCAATATCCTGATACTCCTTAGCAACTTCTTGAAAAACTTCCAGGAAAAGTCCGTCAGTCAGTTTCATAATATTAGCTTTGTGGCCACAGGCTAATTTGGTATAGCCCTTACGCCTGGCCATTTCAAAAGCATAACGAATTACCTGTTCGGAACCAGGACGTGTAATAATACGACGACCTACGGCTACGTCATACGTTAAAAGGTGTTCAATACCACCATAAGTATCTTCAATATTTTCACGGATAATAGTTAGATTGATAGGAATACCGGCTTTTGAAAAAACAGTTTCCACACCATTTAGCGTTCTGAAGTCACGCTGATTAGCATATGTGTTCCAAACCTTACGGGCTGTTACGTTAATACTTTTAACACCTTTGCCTTTCGGAGTTTCCATTGGGCCTTTAAACAGTATGCCCAGTTTTTCAATAGTATCTTTTGCGGCAGCAGTCATTCCTGTTGAGTGACCTGCATCGAAGTAGGATTTTCCCATCTCTACAAATTCATATTCCAGTTGCACGTTATTAGCGGCAAAAATCCTTAAAACGGCTTCCATTATTTCGGGACCTATTCCGTCCCCTTTGGCTACTGCAATTTTTGTATTCATAATATAAAGAACCTGCTTTGGTAAATTTGCCGCAAAGATAGTGGTTTTCAAGGCCATTTTACATGTATACTGGCAATATGAGCCAATTGTTACAATATCAATAAGTCTTTTAAATACTCAAATTTTTACATTACAAATGCGTTATCTCCGGCCAAAATGCTCAACTTTGCTATTTATTTTATCAAGCAATGGTTAAGAAACTGCTACGTTCACTTTTTACAACATTTATCATTTCCACACTGATCTCAACTGCCGCAACCTGTATTTTTTACGCGGTTTTACTAAAAACTGGCGATTACAGCCACGTTGTTCAAAAAATCGCCTCAGGTGTATTTTTGTTGAATTGCATTTTGCTGATTATGTCTTTACCAGTAATTTTTCTTTCAACTCCCGAATTATGGAACAATAAACCATTCCGTTTGGCACTATATTTTTCAGGTTCCATATTTTTTATCATTGCAGCATTATTTGAACATGTAAGTCAGCACGACAAGGAAGTTTATTTGCTTAACGGCGGCATATTTCTGTTGGTACACACATTTTTTTATTACAGGGCAACCAGATTACGGGCTAAGTAAAATCCGTTTTATCATATTTATATACTTTTTAAAAGATTTAGGCTAAACTTGCATTTACATAATGAAAGCATTTTACGGAGACCTTAAACTCGGAATTTTAGGCGGCGGTCAATTAGGGCGCATGCTGATACAACAAGCCATCAATTACAATGTAACGGTTAAAATCCTCGATCCTGACCGTGAAGCCCCTTGCCGTAAACTATGCGACGAATTTGTAGTTGGCTCATTGAGTGATTATGAAACTGTTTATAATTTCGGCAAAAAGGTAGATCTGTTAACTATAGAAATTGAGAAAGTTAATGTTGATGCACTGGAACAATTGGAAAAAGAGGGTGTTTTAGTTTATCCGCAGCCCCGCATAATCAGGCTGATACAGGATAAGGGCCTGCAAAAACAATTCTTTAAAGAAAACAACATACCAACCGCTGAGTTCCAGGTAATATCATCCGCCCAGCAATTAAAGGAAAGTCATATTCCTTTCCCATATATCCAGAAACTGCGCCGTGATGGTTATGATGGTAAAGGAGTGTATAAAGTTATTGATGAAAGCTATCTTAAAAATGCTTTTACAGCACCATGTTTAATTGAGCGTTGGATTGATTTTGAAAAAGAAATAGGTGTTATTGTAGCCCGGAATGAAAGTGGCGAAGTAAAAACCTTCCCATTGGTAGAAATGGAGTTTAACCCACAGGCCAACCTGGTTGAATTCTTAATTTCGCCATCTACTCTTCCATTTGAAGTTCATCAGGAAGCCGCCCAAATAGCGACCAAAATAGCAGAAGATTTAAAAATTGTAGGCTTACTGGCTGTTGAAATGTTTTTGGACAAACATGGTAAGATACTGGTTAATGAACTGGCTCCGCGTCCGCATAATAGTGGCCATCAAAGTATTGAAGGGAACGTAGTTTCACAATTTGAACAGCATTTGAGAGCCATATTTAACCAGCCATTAGGCGATACTGCTTGCCTTAATAATGCCATTATGGTAAATATTTTAGGCGAAGCCGGATACGAAGGACCTGCAGTTTATAAGGGCATCGAGAAAATATTGAAGTGCCCCGGAGTTTATGTACATTTATATGGCAAGGCATTAACAAAACCCTTCCGAAAAATGGGGCATGTAACCATTGTTGATGCCGACAGGGAAAAAGCAATTGAAAAAGCACGATTTGTTCAAGAAACTTTAAAAGTAATCAGCTAAAAAGAATGAACCAGAAGCAAGTAAAGGTTGGAATTATAATGGGTAGCAAGTCTGACCTTAATATTATGCAGGATGCTGCCGATATTTTAAAAGAACTTGGTGTTGATTATGAGATTACTGTAGTATCGGCCCACCGTACACCAGATCGTATGTTCACTTATGCCCGTGAAGCTGCAGGCCGTGGTTTAAAGGTTATTATTGCAGGCGCAGGTGGCGCAGCTCACTTACCCGGTATGGTTGCCTCATTAACCCACTTACCGGTTATCGGCGTTCCAGTAAAATCAAGCAATTCCATTGACGGTTGGGATTCCATCTTGTCTATACTCCAAATGCCAAATGGGATTCCTGTGGCTACTGTAGCGCTTAATGCCGCAAAAAATGCTGGCATATTGGCCGCACAAATACTATCAACAGCCGACGATCAAATTACTAAAAACCTGATTGCATATAAAGAAGAACTTAAGAAAAAAGTAGAAGGATCTGCTTTAGAAATGGGGAGTTTGTAATTAAAGATCAACAAAATCATATAAAAGCTTACTGGTTTAAAACTCAGTAAGCTTTTCTTTTTTATTAAGAAATCAATTCAATGCTGGGTTTTCAGGAAAATTGGCAATATGGGCATACCGCTGTCCCAATCCAATTACTGCCTTACGCCATAAATTTTCTTCAGTTCCCGTAAATATCGTATCTGGGTCTACACTACTGGCAACTATCCAACTATCCTCATTTATTTCGTCATCTAACTGTCTTGGTGTCCAGCCACTGTATCCTGTAAAAAACCTTATTTCATCACTTTGCAATTGATAACTGGTAATCAATTCCCTTACTGTTTCAAAATCACCTCCCCAAAAAATCCCTTCTGATATTTCAATACCATCAGCAATTTTTTCAGGACACCGGTGGATAAAATGCAAAGTATTTGCAGCCACCGGCCCTCCAACAAAAACCGGAATTTCTGAATAGGATAAATCAGGCAAGATATCACCCAATAAAAATTCACTCGCGTGATTTAAAATAAATCCCATCGCCCCTGCTTCTGAATATTCTGTTAGTAAAATAACAGATCTTTTAAAATTCGGATCCATCATAAAAGGCTCCGAAATCAACAAGCGCCCTGCGGCTGCTGAAATAGAACTTAGCATAGGCGTAAATTTTTGTCAATATAACAAGTTTTGTAAAAATATGTTCCGTTTTACGAAAATTGAAATAAATAATTTAAGAAAGAATCAAGAGTCAAAATTCAGAAACTAAAGGAAAATTTATAATTATTTTATTTTTCATTTCCCTAAAGTGTCATCTTTCCTTAATTTCTGAAGCTTTATTTCCAGTTTCTCTCTTTCACTATCATTTTACTTTTATATACGGGATAATTAATTTGTAAGTTTGTACCGATGAATCAGGAAGAATTACAAAATATACGAGAAGAATATAACGCTGCGGCATTATCAGAAGCTTCTACCAAAGCCAATCCGATGAAGCAGTTTGAATTATGGTTTGATGAGGCACAGGAAGCAAACGTTCCTGAACGCAGCGCCATGAACCTGGCTACGTCAACAAATGATGGCAGACCATCTTCAAGAATTGTTTTATTGAAAGGATTTTCAGACAACGGATTCATATTTTTCACCAATTACCTGAGCCGCAAAGGAAAAGAGATCAATAAAAATCCTAACGGTGCTATAACTTTCTTTTGGGCGGCCATGGAAAGACAAATACGCATTGAGGGTAATATAGAAAAAATAAGTAAAGAAGAGTCAGAGAAATACTTTCACTCGCGTCCTAAAAACAGTCAGATTGGTGCAGTAGTATCTCCGCAAAGCCAGGAAATAGAAAGCCGGGAAACGATTGAACACAAGTGGAACGAACTGGCAACTGAATATGAAGATAAAGAAGTCCCTAAACCATCTTTTTGGGGTGGTTATATTTTAAAACCACGATTAATTGAATTTTGGCAAGGCCGTCCAAGTCGCCTGCATGACAGGATCCTGTATAAAAAAATCGATAATAAAACCTGGAAAAAAGTTCGTTTGGCACCATGAATTTTGAGGAAGTTAAATTATTATTGGTTGAAAAATTTGGCGCTAATGTAATTACTGGTGAAGAAACAAGTGGCTTACAGCACGCTCTTTTAATTGAGCCTGATATGATTGGGCAAGTTTGCTTGGAACTTCGCAATAATACCAATACCTATTTCGATTTCCTTAGTTCTATAACTGGTGTTGATTATGGTACAGAAATTAATCGCTTTGGTGTGGTTTATCACCTGGCATCAATACCCTTCCAAACACAATTAACGTTAAAAATCAGTAAGGAAAACAATCGCTGTTTAAATGAACTTCCTTCGTTCCCCAGCATAACAGCTGTTTATGGCACTGCCAACTGGCACGAACGCGAAGCCTATGATCTTACCGGGATATTTTTTGAAGGCCACCCCGATCTTCGCAGGATTCTATTACCTGACGATTGGGAGGGCTACCCACTCCGCAAAGATTATAAAAATGCTGAATATTATAAAGGCATTAAAATCGATTAACCATTTGTTAACCATCGTCTATAAACCAAAACGCAAATAATCTTTAGGTCTTTACTCATTTCCCACCTTTTGCATTAAAAAGCAAAAACCTTTAAAGCAATAATTTCGTATAAATAGCCAAACATTGAATAATGGATAAACTATATATCCATTATCTTTTTTCAACCTATGGATATCATTAGAAGAGATAACATTTCTTACGAAGAGTTTATCGAGGAGCATTATAAGCCCGGTATTCCCATAGTCTTAAAAAATGCGGCAAAGGTATGGAAAGCCAACGGTCTTTTTACCCCTCAATGGTTTAAAGAAAATTATCCTGATCGTATAACTGCTTGCCAGGGTAAATCGTACAAAATGCAGGAAATAATGGATCTGGTTGAAACCAGTACTGAAAAAAATCCTGCTCCCTATCCTTTTATATTTAATATTCCAGAGCAATTGCCAGAACTAATACCCTTGATACAGCCACTTGATCTGAATTATGCATCACCTAACTGGCTTAAAAATAAAATGTTTAGCATTGGCAAATGGGGAGGCGCTACCGAATTGTTTATAGGAGGGCCGGGGGGTAAATTCCCGTATTTACACTTGGATTATTACCATTTAAATGCATGGATCACCCAGTTATATGGTGAAAAACAATTTACTGTTTTTCCGCGCGGACAAGAAGAACTACTTTATCCCTGCCCTAATGACCCATGGCGCTCAGAATTAAATATTTTTGAACCCGATTTCGAAAAATTCCCTAAGTATAAAGATGCTACCCCCATAAACTTTGTTGTTGGGCCTGGTGAAACCTTGTTTATCCCTTTTGGTACATGGCATACCGCGTATTCTTTAACCCCTACTATTTCTGTTGCCTTTGATACACTAAACAGCAAAAATCATAAGGAATTTATGAAAGACGTATGGACTTTTAAAAGTCGTCAAAGTAGAGCAAAGGCTGTGGCTATGTATAGTTATGCATGGCTGGCTACACAAAGCAGTAAAATAAGTGAAAGCTTTGAAGGCAGAGCTTTTTAAATTCGCCTAATTAATCAATATATATAATGTAGCTTGCAGTATAATAATTACTGCAGGCTTTTTTATTTTATTAAAATTGGATTTGAATTCGATAAATTTGAAATTCAAAAATAAGTCTGAAATTGAACATAACAGATAGTAAATACAGCGCTGCTCTTAACAATTATCACCAAAAAATTGCTTTTGCTGCTACCGAGGATATGGTGCTCAATATGGGCCCCCAACACCCTTCAACACACGGTGTATTACGGCTCGAATTGATAACTGATGGTGAAATTGTAAAAGAAGTAATTCCGCATATAGGTTACCTTCACCGTTGCTTTGAAAAACACGCTGAGTCATTAACGTATCAGCAAACCATTCCTTTTACCGACAGATTAGATTACCTGGCGTCAATGAATAACAGCCATGCCTTTGTAATGGGGGTTGAACGCATGCTGGGTATTGATAAGGATATTCCTAAACGTGTAGAGTATATCCGTGTACTGGTATGTGAATTAAACCGCATAGGATCGCATTTAATCGCAATAGGAACTTATGGTATTGATATTGGTGCCTTCACTCCTTTTCTGTGGTGCTTCCGCGATAGAGAGCACATTATGGGAATGCTTGAATGGGCATCTGGCTCAAGAATGTTATACAATTACATTTGGGTTGGTGGTTTATTTTATGATCTGCCGGTGGGTTTTGAAGAACGATGCCGCGAGTTTGTGGATTACTTTAAGCCTAAAATGGTTGAATTAAACCAGCTTTTAACCGACAATCAGGTATTTATTAACCGTACCGCAAACATTGGCGTATTGCCACTGGATGTTGCCATTAATTATGGCTGTTCGGGCCCAATGTTGAGAGGATCGGGCCTCAAATGGGATTTAAGGCGAATTGATAATTATTCCGTTTACCCCGAACTGGAATTCGATATCCCGGTAGGAAAAGGAGAAATGGGCACGATGGGTGATTGCTGGGATCGTTATAAGGTTAGGGTTGATGAGATAGAACAATCCCTTAAAATGATTGAACAATGCCTTGACAGGCTTCAAAATGAGCTAAAACGTACTCCTGACTTTGATCCTAGGGCCAAACTACCTCGTAAAACTATACCAAAAGCACAGGATTATTATGTGCGTTGCGAAGGCGCCAAAGGAGAATTGGGCTTTTATTTTATGACTGACGGAAAATCAGAAATTCCAACCCGTGTAAAGGCTAGGGCACCAAGTTTTAACAACTTATCTGTTCTGCCCGAAATTGCTAAAGGCGTAATGATAGCAGATCTTATAGCCATTGTAGGCTCTATCGACTTTGTATTGGGTGAGGTAGATAGATAATATAAAAAAAGGCGATCCAAACGGTTCGCCTTTCTCAATTGTATGTATTTGTTTTTTGGGTATTACTGATTGTAAACTTTCACCATAAATACATAGTTCTGCATTTTCTTAATTTGCTGAACACGATTTAATCCCGCCAAAACATTTTTTGAATTGATATTCAGATCACTCTTAAGTGAATCCGGTATATCCTGTATAGTCTTTAATAAGTAGCTTGATTTTACTGCAAAAGCAGCACCTTCAACATGAGTTTCTTTAGCATTTATTATACCAATTACATTACCCTTGCTATCTAATAATGGACCACCGCTGTTTCCAAAATCAACAGGGGTTGATACCTGATATTGGGTAGTGTCGCCTCTGAAACCAGTACTGGCAGTTAAAAAGCCCGGACCCAAAACTATTACATCACGCGGATATCCAATAGTGAATACATTTTCTCCAATGTCTGTATCGGCCTTTTTAAAGGCATACGGAATTGCACCAAATGTTTTAAATGAAGGATCGGTTATTTGTAATACTGCTATATCATCGCCTGGTTCAGAATATATTACTTTAGTACGATATGATTTGCCATCAAAGCTTTGAACGTAAACAGAATCAGCATCCTTTACAACATGATAATCTGTAACAATATATCCATTTGATGAAATAGCAAAACCGGTACCCCTAAAATTACCAGGATTAACACTTCCTTTGCCTGCATGGTTAAGACCGTTAACCTTAGATTGTAATGCATTAATTGATTTCTTAGTGTTAGCAATGTCGCCTTTCAGTTGAGCATAATTTAGTTCTTTGTTATTTAAATAACCTGTGAAAAACAAAGTACACAAAACCGCAAAAATAGCAATTGAAGCAGCTACAGATATCTTAGAATGGTGATTGCGCCACATGCTCACGATCCATGATGGATGAATTATTAACTCTTCTTCAAGGGAATGGACATCAATTTCACTATGCAAAGCATTTAAACGTTTTTCCAGTTCTAAACGCTCGCCATATTGCTTTATAAGGTTAACAAAATGTCTGTGTTCTGCTACCTTTTTGTTAAGGTTAGTGTCTTCATTGCGCAGAATTTCAAAACGGGCACGCTCGTCCTTAGTCATCTCGCCATTAAGATACCTTTCAATTTGTTCCAAAAGTTGATTATCACTCATCGCTTTTATCTCCTCAATTTTGCTGAAAAAATAATTTTTTCAGTCTTTGCAGGCATTTGTATTTTTGAGTTTTGGCATTATCCGCATTGGTATAACCAAAATCTTCACAGATCTGCTGCATTGATCTGTTGTTTATATAAAAATCTTCAATAATAGTTTTACAAGGTTCGCCTAATAACTGAAGGGCGCTTCCCATTTTATTAAATTGAATATCCCTTTCATTATTCTTTTCAGTTTCATCATCTACTGATAAATACTCCTGAAAATCTTTAATATCGCCCCCATAGCGGTTCATTTGTGCAAGCCTTTTAAGCCAAAGCCTCCGGCAAACAGAATAAATATATGTTTTCAGTTTGCTGCTTAACTCAAAATCGCCGGTCTTAACCTTATTATAAAGAACAATTATGGCTTCCTGATAAATATCTTTAGCATCATCAGCACTGCCGTTATTATTAATAATTAGTTGTAATACCATCGGAAAATAAGCAACATACAATCGCTTTAATACGCTATCCGAATTATTTAGTATACCAAGGATAACTTCATTATCTGTTGGTATTCCACTACTTAGCTCTTTACTCACTACTTAATACAATTTATGCGAAAATGTAACCCATTCTTCATAAAAAAAAATTAAAACCAAAATAAATTTTAGAATGCTGGCTTTTAGATGGTTGATACATCCGCTTAATTCAATTAATCTGTCGGGGTTAAATAATATTCTGCATAAATATTATAAATAAAACATTCCGTTCCTAATTAAAACTATTCATAGAATAGTTTTCAAAAAACCAAACACCGTAAAAATTGTTAATAATCAACATCTTAAAAAAATAATATTATGAAAAATGCATTTAAATTACCCTTGTTAGCCTTAGCCATTTCTCTATCTGTTATGGCCTGTAAAGGCAATAAATCAGGCGGGGCGGCCGATTCTGCAAAAGTTGATTCATCCTCATCAAGTGTTACAAAATCTGATACCACAGTAAAGGTCGATACGGTTAAACCAGCTACAGATACTTCAAAAGCAAAAGTCGATACCGTTAGCAAAACAGTAACTAAAGCTACAGATGTTAAAAAATCAGCAGTAAAAAAAGAACCTAAATAACAAAGTTTGAATTTTTAGTGGACTTTTAGTAGAATTTTAGTTGCTGATTACCAGGCATTTTTGTTATAATTTCATCAAAAGAATAAATTTTATATTTTTTTTTCAATTCAATGGGTTACCTTTTTTACTTTATAGTATTAAAGACTAAACATTCACAACTTAAAAAGAATAAAAATGAAAAATTCATTCAAAATGGGCGCTTTAGCTCTAGTTATCGCAGTTTCTTTCGCAGCTTGCAAAAGCAAATCAGCTACTTCTGGTACAGATTCAGTTAAAACTGATTCAGTTAAAGTTGATTCTGTAAAGAAAGATACTACTGTTAAAGTTGATTCAACTAAAAAAGACACTACTAAAAAAGACACTACTAAGAAAAAATAATCTTAGTCTTTCTGTTAATTTAGTTTTTAACTTACAAAAGGTAACATCTTAATTTTATTAAAAAATTATGGGTTACCTTTTGCTTTTTATGGTATTAAATGGAAATTATTTAATCACTTAAAAGAAAATTAACATGAAAAATTCATTCAAAATGGGCGCTTTAGCTCTAGTTATCGCGGTTTCTTTCGCAGCTTGCAAAGGTAAAGGTGCTTCAGGTAGCGCAGATTCAGCAAAAGCAGATTCAGCTAAAATGGACTCAGCTAAAATGACTGATACTACCAAGAAAACAGTTGACACTACAAAAAAGGCTGATACTTCTAAAAAAGCTACTGATACTGCTAAAATGAAAAAAATGTAATTTTTCATTATCAGAAAAAACAAAAATGCCCAGGATAAATATCCTGGGCATTTTTGTTTTTGTACCATTCACGTTATCAATACAGATAATTGAAATTTATTTAGGCTAATACGTCCAGATAATTAATTTTGCTGGCAAACATCCGGTTATGCATCAACCTATACTTTCTATAAACCATGCTACAGTAAGGTTCTTAAACAATACACTTTTTACCAATTTAAATTTCACCATAAATAAAGGCGAAAATTGGGCTTTAATAGGTAATAGCGGATCAGGCAAAAGCGCGTTACTACAAACTATTGCCGGCAGGTTCAATATAACAGGTGGCGATATTACCTATCATTTTTTTGAAGATTTTTTAAACCAGGCAGGCGGAAATCAACATCATTTAACTCATCATAAGTTAATTTCAATTGTTGAACCCAGGCATCATTTCCGTAATCTTTCAAATACTTCTGATTTTTATTATCAACAACGCTATAATTCTTCTGATTCTGAAGATGCATTAACCGTTAATCAATACTTGCAATCCATTACTATCCTCCCCCATTTCAGTAATTATTGGGACATGGATAAAGTAATTATGTTGTTAAATCTAAATCCGCTACTTACCAAGCAAATTATAAAATTATCAAATGGCGAAACAAAGCGCTTGATGATAGCTTCGGCATTACTAAAAAACCCGGCTATATTATTATTAGATAGTCCACTTACCGGCCTTGATGTTGAAACACGGACATTATTTACCTCCATTATTAAAGAAATAACGTCTTCCGGAATCAGCGTACTAATGGCCACCTCACCTTTCGAAATTCCTGATGCTATTACGCACGTTGCTGTATTGGAAAATAGAAGTATTATACAATCAGCGCCCAAAGACGCGTTTGATCCGCAATCATTTTTAAAAGAAGAAAAAGACTATATGGATAGCGGAGAACTTAAAGCGCTTTTGAACAACGATCCATCTAAAAAGGCGTATGAATTCATTGTAAAAATGAACGATGCTTTCATAAAATATGGAGACAAGATCATTCTTAACAAAGTAAACTGGCAGATTATTCCTGGTGAAAGGTGGGCTCTTCTCGGTCCAAATGGTGCAGGAAAATCAACCTTATTGAGTTTGATAAATGGCGATAACCCGCAGGCTTATGCCAATAATATTGTATTGTTCGATAAAAAACGCGGCACCGGTGAAAGTATCTGGGATATAAAAAGCAAAATCGGCTTTATGTCGCCCGAATTGCATCAGTACTTCCCTACTGATAACAGCTGTTTACAGGTAATTGAATCCGGCTATTATGATACTTTAGGTCTATTTAGGCCATCTCAAAAAAACAAAGCAGATATCGCTTTCCGCTGGATGAAGGCACTCGAAATAGAAAAATTCGCCAGGGTATTATTGAAAAACATACCGGCGAGTGCGCAACGTTTGTGCCTGTTGGCCCGTGCATTAATTAAAAATCCGGATCTTCTGATTTTTGATGAACCTTGCCAGGGACTAGACGCCCATCAGCAACAGCATTTTAAAAACCTGGTGAATACCATTTGCAGAATAAGTAATGTAACGCTGATTTATGTAACACATTACCAAAACGAAATTCCAGACAGCGTAACGAAGGTTTTGAGGTTGGATAAGGGCCGGGTTGTTAATTAAATTGTCAAAGTATTAATACCTTTCTGCTTTAACCTTCCACTTCGTATATTTGAAACATGAATACAGCCGATCTGTTGCAACGCGCTTTGCGGTTTGAGTTTTTAAGCCAGGATGAAGGTGTTTACCTTTATCATAATGCTTCTACTGCCGATTTGATGTACACCGCCAACGAACTACGTAAAATACAGGTTCCGCATGGTAAAGTAACCTGGCAGATAGATCGTAATGTAAACACTACCAATGTTTGTATTGCTAATTGTAAATTCTGTAATTTCTTTCGTCGGCCCGGTCATGAAGACAGTTATATTACTGATATAGAAACCTATAAACAAAAAATTGAAGAAACCTTCCGTTACGGAGGCGATCAACTGTTATTACAAGGTGGTCATCATCCTGACCTAGGCTTAAAATTCTATGCCGATACTTTCAGGCAATTAAAAGAGCTATACCCTACTCTTAAATTGCATTCATTAGGACCGCCAGAGATCGCACACGTTGCAAAACTGGAAGGGATGAGCCATATAGATGTATTACGTGAATTAAAAGCGGCTGGATTAGATTCACTTCCAGGCGCAGGTGCCGAGATCTTAAATGATCGTGTACGCAGGCTAATTAGTAAAGGTAAGTGTGGTGGTAAAGAATGGCTTGACGTAATGCGAGCGGCACATCAATTAAATTTACCAAGCTCTGCAACAATGATGTTTGGCCATATTGAAACGATTGAAGAACGGTTTGAGCATTTGGTTTGGATTCGTGAAGTACAATCCGAAAAACCCGAAGGGGCTTATGGTTTTATTGCATTTATTCCATGGCCCTTTCAGGATGATGGCACACTTTTACGTAAAGTAAGAGGCATAACCAATAATGTTACCGGTGATGAATATATCCGTATGATTGCGTTAAGTCGCATTATGCTCCCTAATATTAAAAACATACAAGCATCATGGTTAACTGTTGGCAAACCGGTAGCACAGATTTGCCTCCATGCAGGAGCAAATGATTTCGGATCCATCATGATTGAAGAAAACGTAGTTTCTGCTGCAGGTGCCCCACATCGCTTTACGGCAAAAGGTATTCAGGAATCTATAAAAGAAGCTGGTTTTGAACCTCAGCTTCGCACCCAAAAATACGAATGGCGCCAAATACCTATTCAAATTGAAGAACAAGTAATTAATTATTAGTCTTCAGGTTCTTGTATTCATATGGAAGATATCGAACAATACATACAGGCGCTGGTATTTGTATCAGAACAAAGCATCCGCACAGAAGAAATTATCTATTGCTTGCAGGCGGCTTTCAACCGTGACTTCACAGAGGATGAAATAAATAGTTATTTAAAAAGCATTACCGAAAGATACCAGGATAAAAATTTCGCCATTGAATTGGTTAAAACAAACAATGGCTATCAATTTTTAACGAAAAAGGCCTATCACCAGGTTATCAGTCTGTTGCAGATGCAACGTTCAAAAAAGAAACTAAGCCAGGCTGCATTAGAAACGTTGGCCATCATTGCCTACAAGCAACCTGTTACAAAACCCGACATTGAACAAATCCGGGGCGTAAATTGTGACTATTCTATCCAAAAATTGCTGGAAAAAGAATTAATTGCCATCGTTGGCAAGTCAGATTCCATTGGAAAACCTATACTATACGGTACAAGTGGTGTTTTTATGGATTATTTTGGTATAAACAACATAAATGAACTCCCTCAAATAAAGGATTTTACAGACAGTTCAGTATCCATCGGTGAGCAAACAGAGTGATTTTTTAAGATTTAAAATAATTTAAAAATCTTGTTTTTATTGAAAATGATTTTGATTATTTTTACTATCAAATACGATGGGAATGTATTTAATTGAAAAAGAAAATTTGCTTTTACTTACATTTAAGTTATTATTGAAAAAAGTTTTACTAAAAAATTCATGGCAATGGGAACTCCAAAAAAACCTGTAAACAAGAAAGTTGATTCTAAAAACACGGGCGAGGATGAAGAAGATGATGATAGCACACTTGATCAGCCTTCAAAGAAAAAGGTAGTTGATGATGATGACGATTTCGACGGCCCCTTAGATGATATCGGGTTCGAAAGTTATGACGACGACGAAGACGACGATTATTAATCATATAAAAATATAAATCTACTTTTAAAGCATTCAGACTATGCCTCTGAATGCTTTTTTTATAAATAAGTCACCCGATACAAGCATGCTAATAACAGAAGTTAAGGATAAAAAAACTAGAAAAGCATTTTTGGATGTAGCCCGTATCCTTTATAAAAACGATAACATTTGGGTTTGCCCCCTTGATAATGATATTGAAGCGGTTTTTGACCCGGCAAAAAATAATTTTCACCAGCATGGTAAATGTACCAGGTGGGTACTTAGAGATGAAAGCGGAAAATTGATTGGGCGGGTAGCTGCGTTTATCAATAACAAAAAGGCTTATAATTATGAGCAGCCCACCGGCGGAATTGGTTTTTTTGAGTGCATAAACAATGAAGAAGCTGCCTTTTTATTATTTGATACTGCTAAAAAATGGCTCCAGGCAAATGGGATGCAAGCCATGGATGGCCCGATAAACTTTGGCGAAAACGATAATTTTTGGGGGTTACTTGTTGAAGGCTTTACACAGCCCTCATATGGTATGAACTATAACCCGCCTTATTACCATGCTTTTTTTGAGCACTATGGATTTAAAACATCATACGCACAGATAACCAATCATTTAGATGTATTAAAGCCTTTTCCAGAGCGATTTTATAAAATAGCAAAATGGGTTACCAAAAAACCAGGGTATGAATTCAAGCATCTGAAAGCAAAAGAAATTGAAAAATTTGCAGCTGATTTTATGGAGATTTATAATGATGCCTGGAGAGATTTTGAAAACTTTGTACCCATTACTCATGCTACCATAGCTGAAAGCTTTAAAAAAATGAAGCCATTAATGGATGAAAATTTAATTTGGTTTGCCTATATAAACGATGAGCCAGCATCTTTTATGATTATATTACCTGACGCCAACCAAATGATTAAACCATTAAAAGGAAAACTTAATTTGATAGGTAAATTAAAATTCTTGTACAAAAAGTGGAAAGGCGTATCAAGAATGCGGGCAATTGTAATGGGGACAAAACAAAAGTTTCAAAATCACGGACTTGAATCGGGGTTATTTATCACTCTTGGTGAATATGTATTACCGTTAAATCAATATAAAGAGCTTGAGTTATCATGGGTTGGCGATTTTAACGACAAAATGCTAGCTATGCATCACGCAATGGGCGTAGCATTTGGTAAAAAGCATTTAACAATGCGATGCATTTTTTAGGCAAATCCAACTGAAAACTATGCAGTTATCCTGCTATGTCTTAGCTCTTCAAAAAGTTCAATAACTTTTTTTTGCAGATCAATGACTTCCGTCTCCCGGTCCATTAATTTTTTGTTCATGGTTTCCAGTTCGTTCACAATTTTCTGATCGTGCTCTGCATCAGTAAACGTAAGTAATTGAACTACCGTCATTTCAAACAAATTAGCTATCTGTTCAAGCCTTGACAAATTGATATCGGTGATACCGGTTTCAATTTTTGAAAAAGCGGGAATGGAAATATCCAATCTTTTTGCAACGTCTTCCTGGCTCCACGCCTTTTGATGACGCAATAGCCTGATTTTTTTTCCAAGTGTTTTCATATTGTTTTAACTAAGGATATAGGTTTCCCGTAAGTTAATAAAGTTACAATATTATTTATTATCTATCTAATTATCAACTATTTTCAACAATATTTTATTTTTAGACCAGTTAATTTTTTTATCTTAAAACTACAATGTGCGAAAAATGAGTTAATAAGCCATTAAATGAGGTATTTAAATAAAATTAAATTAAAAATTTATTTCCTCAAAAGCAAAAAACAAAATGACTTGAACTTCAATTCAAGCCATTTCTTGGTGAAACACATCCCGAAAAGTTTTTAATTATTGCTTTAAAAACTTTGAAGCAACCCAATCTTTATTCTTTTTATGGCCGATATATTTAAACCCGTATTTACCAGCTTCTTCTGTAATTATTGCAAGGTCAGGTATTTCATAAAAACCGCTGAAATAGATCTCCCCATTATCTTTCAAAACTTCACTATAACGCGCCATTTGATCAAGCAATATATTGCGGTTTATATTGGCCAGGATAATATCAAATTGAGTTTCAGGTACTACCTCTTTCGAGCCGCACAATGCAACTATATTATTTATCTCATTTAGTTGTGCGTTCTCAATAGTGCTTTCATAACAAACCGGATCATAATCAATTGCTGTAATGTTTGCGGCACCAAGCTTTGAAGCCATAATAGCCAAAATACCTGTGCCACAGCCCATATCTAACACTTCTTTATTTTCGAAATCATTTTCAAGAATAAGTTCCAGCATCATAGAGGTTGTTTGATGGTGGCCTGTACCAAATGCCATTTTAGGATCAATCACAATTTCATAAGGAAACTCAAGTCTTGGCTCGTGAAATGTCGCCCTCACAAAAACCTGGTCTTTTATTTCAATTGGTTCAAAGTTGCTTTCCCATACTTCATTCCAATTTTTTTGAGGTATTAGTAATATTTCATAACTAAAACTGAACATATCTTTATATAGGGCCAATACTGCATTCAGTCTTTCCTGGTTAAAATCAATAGCGGGTATGTATGCTTTAAATCCAAAATCAAGTTCCTCAAACGTGTCAAAACCAATTTCGCCCAAAGCATTTATCAACAGATCCTGTTGATAATCTTCTTCAGTAATAGTTGTAAAAAGTAATTCGTAATAATTCATTTTGGATAATGATTTGAAATTGGAGAAAAAAAGAAAGGTCTTTACTCCAGTAAAAATAAAACAAACAAGTCAATCAGCCAGTAAACCAGCTGAACGGCCCACATAAATAAGCAAACAACAATTAAGTGATGAACACCTGTAGCATAATCCCATATTAAATAGCCAATACCTGCCGCAAATAGTAAACAGATTAGCACAAAAGATATAAATGCCCACCATTTTCTTGTTTTTGATTTAGTTAATAAGTTATTCCAAACAGGTATTACTATGAGCAATTGGGTTAAAACTGCAACAGTAAATAATAAAGGGAGCGTAAATTTATAAAAAGCCATAAATCCAGCTAAAGAGCCTGTCCCAATTTCACCAATACTTAAATCAAAGTATTCAGGGTTATATCGTACTCCAATAAAATAAAGGCTAAACCCTGCAAATGGTGGCAATAATATCTTTAGCAGCTTTTTCATGAAATTTGTTTGAGGCGATAAAGGCCAGAAATTGGCTTGGGAGATTAACATTAAAAAACTTACGATGTTTTAAAAACATCGTAAGTCTAATTTTCAACATCTTCGTCTTTTGGAACTTCTGGACTACCTAAAGCCCTTAAATTGCCAATCTTAATTAAACACCTTCACAATATCTAAAAAATCACGTGATTTTAAAGACGCCCCACCAATCAAACCACCATCAATATCAGGCTGAGCAAAAAGTTCAGGAGCATTTTTAGGGTTGCAGCTACCACCGTATAAAATTGTAGTGCTGTTGGCAAGCTCCTGGTTGTATTTAGCAGCAATTTCAATCCTTATAAAAGCATGTATTTCTTGTGCTTGTGCAGCAGAAGCAGTTTTACCGGTACCAATTGCCCAAACAGGTTCGTATGCAATAACCAGGTTTCCAAATTGTTCTTCATCTAAATGAAAAACACCTTCTTCTAACTGGCTTTTTATAATTTCAAAATGTTTATTAGCCTCACGCTCTTCTAAAGTTTCACCAATACAAAAAATAGGTTTTAAGCCATTACTCAAAACAGTATCCGTTTTTTTAGCCAATAGTTCATTACCTTCACCAAAATACTGACGGCGCTCGGAGTGACCTAAAATAACATATTCCGCTCCTACAGATTTAATCATCTTTGCAGATATTTCACCTGTATAAGCACCAGATTCGGCCTGGTGAGCATTTTGAGCACCCAATGAAACTTTAGGATAACCTTTAGCCAATTGAGCCAGACTATGCAAATGAATAAACGGGCTGCAGATAACAGCTTCCTGCTTGCCGGTTACTTCGTCATTGATCATATTGATCATTTCAGAAAACAAACTTAACCCTTCATTATAATCAAGGTTCATTTTCCAGTTTCCGGCAACAATTTTTTTTCTCATGATTTTTATTTTAGTTGATTGTGTTAGATTAAGCTTTTTGACTTATATTAAGCTAGCCTGGGCTTTAAAATTGCTTTTCACTCCTCTTAAAATCGTCTATATTCTTCTGTTAATTCAAATACTTTCTTTAATATTTCCTGTTCATTTTCATCAAATGTACGATGATCGCGGCGGGCAAATACTTTACTTGCGGTGTCAAACATCTTTTTGATAGAATAAACTTCAAAACCTTGTGCTCCACCCCATGCAAAATCGGGCACAAAATTACGAGGAAAACCTGCACCAAAAATATTGGCACTTACACCCACTACTGTACCCGTATTAAACATGGTATTAATAGCACATTTGGCATGATCAGCCATAATAAGACCGCAAAACTGTAAGCCTGTTTTACGAAAACGCTGTGTGGTATAATCCCACAATTTCACTTCCTCATAGTTATTTTTAAGGTTAGAATTGTTGGAATCGGCACCGATGTTACACCATTCACCCAATACAGAATTACCTAAATATCCTTCGTGCCCCTTTGACGAATACCCCCAGATAACGGCGTTATTTAATTCGCCTCCAACCCTTGAATACGGCCCTACAGTTGTAGCACCATATATTTTAGCGCCCATTTTAACCTGCGAATGTTCGCAAATGGCAAATGCACCACGGATATTTGTGCCTTCCCATACTTCAGTATTGGCAGCCAGATAAATGGGACCGTTTGTTGTATTAAAAGTGGAGCACTCTGCGATGGCACCTTCTTCAGCAAAAAAATCTTCACCAATAATTACATTGGTTGAACTAATAGCAGCGCTTTTGCGACCCTTGGTAATCAGCGTAAAATCTTTTCTCAATTCTATATCATTCTTCCTGAAAATATCCTCTGGGTATTTGATCACTACGGGTGTATGCTCAAAATCAATTATATTCTTAAACTCAGTATATGGATCAAAATTGGTAGCTTCCTGTTTACCCAGCTTAATAGCTATTAAATAACCACCAACCTTCAAAGCCTCACCTATTTTTAACCGGCCAATTGCCTCAATTAAAAGTTCGTCAGGACAAACAGCGCCATTAATGAAAATATTTTCGTCTTCAACATTTAATTGAAATTTACCTTGAAGCCAGCTTTGAGTATAAAAAGAATGGTCGAGTTTCAGATACTTACTCCACTTTTCAGCAATAGTAAGTATACCAATACGCAAGTCAGCAACGGGACGTGTAAATGTAAGAGGTAGAAGCGTTTGGTGTGCGTTATCGTCAAACAGGATAATTGCCATGGCGCAAAAATAAAAAAAGTCCCCCGATGTACCGGGAGACTTGTAAATATTTTATAAACAAGATGATTATTTTTTGTTGTAACGGGTACGGAACTTATCAATACGTCCGGCAGTATCCACAAGCTTCATTTTACCAGTATAGAACGGGTGTGAAGTGTGAGAAATTTCTAATTTAATCAACGGATATTCGTTACCATCTTCCCATTTAACTGTTTCACGGGTATCGATGCATGATTTAGTTAAAAAAGCATAGTCGTTTGACATGTCTTTAAAAACAACTAATCTATAATTTGATGGATGCAGGTCTTTTTTCATTGCGTTATAACTTTCCTATAAAAGAGGTGCAAATGTAGTAATAAAATCCAAAAGTAAAAATACAAAAACAAAAAATGCAATTTTACCTACAGATTAGCAACTGACCGACTCATCTAATCGATCAGACAATTACTTTAAGGCATTTCCTGCGATACATAAAATACTATCAATCGGTAACAAACATTTTGCATTTGCCCATATATTTTAAAACACCGGGCTTCGTTAAATAATATACATGAAAAATATAAGAGAATGTGCTTTACGCATAGATCAGGCATTTCTATTCTTAAGTCATTATCCTTTTTATATTAATTACCCCTGTTAAAATATTCAATAATATGAAATTTACTTTTACTCACTTTATATCAATATCAGCTATCTCGTTTCCAATATTAATTGCAAGCAGTTGTACAAAAAAGAGTATTCCGCCAAAAGCTTCTCAATACGGCTTAACCACCACTTTTGCTGGCAGCGGATATGCAGGATCGGCTGATAGTATCGGCCTAATGGCAAGCTTTAACGGCCCTGCGGGCATTATTATGGATGCAGCAGGCAATTTATATGTAGCAGACAGCGGGAATAATGAAATCAGAGAAATCACCCCTTATGGCGTGGTAAGCACCATTGCAGGAAACATTAATAAAGGATCGGCAAACGGGACAGGAATAGCTGCAAGTTTTGCGAATCCTTTAGGTTTGGCTATTGACGCCTCAGGCAATTTATACGTGGCAGATAGCGGAAACAACATGATCAGAAAAATAACAACAGCGGGTTTGGTAACAACACTTGCTGGAAGTGGTGCTGTTGGTGCTACAAATGGCACCGCTACAGCTGCAACCTTCAATAACCCCAACGGTATTGCAGTAGATTTTGCAGGGAATGTTTATGTAAACGATACTGGAAACAATTCAATCAGAATGATCTCTACTACAGGTGTAGTGAGCACATTGGCCGGAAGTGGTTTTGCCGCGATTGCAAATGGCACAGGAACGGCAGCAAGTTTTAACACCCCGCAAGGCCTTACATTTGATGCTGCAGGTAATTTATACGTTGCAGATGAAGGAAATCATCTTATCAGGGAAGTAAGCACTTCAGGTATAGCAGGCACTTTCGCAGGAAGTGGCTATGTCGGGTCTGAAAATGGCACTATATTAAAAGCTAGTTTTAACGAGCCCTATGCCTCAACATTGGATTCTAAAGGTAATATGTACATTGCGGATGTAGGAAATAATATGATCAGAAAAATTACCCTCAATGATACAGTCACTACTTTTGCTGGCAGCGGCTCCGTTGGGTTTGTTAACGGCACAGGAACTACGGTAGCATTCGACGAGCCATTCGGGCTAATTACTGACGGATCAAACAATTTGTATATCAGTGATTTTGGAAATAATGTAATCAGGAAAATTGTAATAAAACAATAGATTCTATTGCCATTATATTTAATTACTTTATCTCTTGGCATAATTCCACCAAAACCCCATTCGAGCTTTTAGGATGAACAAAGCAAACCCATTTATTATCAGCTCCATGTTTAGGGATATCATTCAATAAAACAAAGCCTTCTTTTTTAAGGCGTGCCATTTCGGCCACAATATCGTCAACCTCAAAAGCAATATGGTGAATCCCCTCCCCTTTTTTGGCAATAAATTGAGCTATCGGGCTATCAATGGCAGTGGCCTCCAGTAATTCGATCTTATTAGGTCCGCATTGTAAAAAGGCGGTAATAACATTTTCAGAAGCCACTTCTTCGGTTTTATAAACAGGCGAATTTAATAGCTTTTCATAGGTAATTACAGCCTTTTTAAGGTCATTTACAGCTATACCGATATGTTCTATCTTGTTCATGTCCAAATATTGTAAATTCTTATCATCATAAGGTATTTTTAGCTTGTTTTGAATGATTTTAAATAAAAACTTTACTTATCTTTGCTTTGTTAATAATTACGACTATGAAGCTTCCAATATATTTAGACAACAATGCTACAACGCCAATGGATCCGCGCGTGCTTGAAGCAATGTTACCTTATTTTAACGAAAAATTTGGTAATGCAGCGAGCCGTAACCATCCTTTCGGATGGGTGGCCGAAGAAGGCGTTGATTACGCACGTGAGCAGGTAGCCAAATTGATCGGTGCCAGTGAAAAAGAAATTATTTTTACCTCAGGAGCTACAGAATCAGATAACCTTGCTATTAAGGGTGTATTTGAAATGTACAAAGAAAAAGGCAACCACATTATAACCACGGTTACTGAACATAAAGCCGTATTAGATGCCTGCAAACATGTTGAAAAATTAGGAGGAAAAGTCACCTATCTACCTGTTAAAGAAGATGGTATACTTGATCTGGAAGTACTTGAAAAAGCTATGACCAATGATACTATTTTGGTTTCGGTAATGTATGGTAACAATGAAATAGGCGTAATTCAGCCAATAAAAGAAATATCAGCCATAGCACATAAATATGGTGCTTTATTTATGACTGATGCAGTACAAGCAGTAGGCAAAATACCTGTTGATGTTAATAAAGACGGCATTGACTTACTTGCTTTGTCAGCACATAAAATATACGGCCCTAAGGGTGTAGGCGCATTGTATGTTCGCCGTAAAGGTCCAAGAGTTAAAGTCACTGCACAAATGGACGGTGGTGGTCACGAACGTGGCATGCGTTCTGGCACCTTAAACGTACCTGGTATTGTTGGCTTAGGTAAGGCCTGTGAACTGTGCGGACAGGAAATGGAAAGCGAAGCAAAACGTTTATCAGCAATGCGCGATAGATTACAAACGGCTTTAACTGTGCTAGAAGAAAGCTATGTTAACGGAAACGTTGAGCACCGCTTACCACATGTGGCTAATATCTCATTTAAATACGTAGAAGGAGAAGGCTTAATGATGGCGATGAAAGATTTAGCAGTATCATCAGGTTCAGCCTGTACATCTGCTTCTCTGGAGCCTTCATATGTATTAAAAAGCTTGGGCTTGAGTGATGACCTGGCACATTCATCTATCCGTTTTGGTTTAGGAAGATTTACTACAGATGAGGAAGTTGATTACGCTATTGAAGTAACTAAAAAATCAGTAACTCATCTGCGCGAACTTTCACCACTTTGGGAAATGTTTAAGGAAGGCATTGACCTTAACTCGATTGAGTGGGCAGAACATTAATTTAACTTCAGTCCGCCAAAAGGCGGATCGGGTTTAGATATTTATTAAAAATTATAACAGACTATTAAAAACACAATAAAATGGCATATTCAGATAAAGTAATCGATCACTATACTAACCCCCGCAATGTTGGCACTTTAGATAAAAGCAGCCACAAAGTAGGTACTGGTTTAGTTGGTGCACCTGAATGCGGCGACGTTATGCGCCTACAGATTCAGGTTGATGATAACAACGTGATTACTGACGCTAAGTTTAAAACATTTGGTTGCGGATCAGCAATTGCATCATCATCATTAGCTACAGAGTGGCTTAAAGGCAAAAGCATTGACGATGCAATGAAAATTGATAATATGGATATTGTTGAAGAATTAGCTCTTCCTCCTGTAAAAATCCATTGCTCAGTATTAGCAGAAGATGCTATTAAAGCAGCTATTAATGATTTCCGCGTAAAAAATGGCTTAGCGCCAATTGAAAGCGAAAAAGTACATCATTAATTAGATGCGAGATGTTAGATATGAGTATTGAGACACTTACATCCAACAATTTATTTATTAACCGATTTGAAATTGGCTGTTTGAGAAAGTAAAAATCTCAAATCTCAAATCTCAAATCTCAAATCTCAAACATGGTAACAGTAACTGATAAAGCGAAAAATAAAATAGAACACCTGATGCAGGATTCGGAGCTTGATGCTTCTTATTTTCTGCGTGTATCTGTTCAGGGAGGTGGTTGTTCTGGTTTATCATATAACCTTGATTTCGATAACGAAATAAAGAAGGGCGATCAGTTTTTTGAAGACCAGGGCGTTCGTATAGCGCTTGACATGAAATCGTTCCTGTATCTTGCCGGTACAGAACTTGATTTCTCTGATGGTTTAAATGGTAAAGGATTTAACTTCCATAATCCTAACGCAAGCCGCACTTGTGGCTGCGGAGAAAGTTTCTCTGTATAAAGAGCTATTAAGTAATTACTATAAAAAGAAAAAGAGGTGTTACGTTAACACCTCTTTTTCTTTTTATATCATTTCTGTCGATCGATATGAGGCTGATAAGCTGAGCCTAAGCATTATCTCAAAAGTTTTTCATAGTTCTTATTGTTTTTTATCAAGATAAACTATAAGTTTATTATTAAGTAACAATTAACCAAACCTCAACAGTTATGAAAAATTTGAATTTATCTTCATTAACCCGTGATGAACTGGCAAAAATTAAAGCCGGAAGTACCAACGTTGATTGCACCACCGTTTGGGAGTCCTGTGATCCTAATTGTGGCCATTTCAGCACTTCCTATGCTACTTTTGAAAGCTGTGTTAGCAGCCATACTACCCTATGTTCTCCTTTGGAAGGCTGGCTAGAACTTTGTGGTAACTGGAATGGATAAAATTCACTTCAGATTATTTTATGGCTGCCTGAAATATAGCCATTCCAGGCAGCCTTTTCCATTCTAAAACATGCCGTTGTTATGAGCCATTGTTTGCGGCACTTCCTGCTCAACACACCAGTGCTCTACAATTTTGTCTCCGGCTATTCTGAATATATCATAACTGGCATATCTACCCGTTGCACTTATAAGTTCACATTGTGCTACAACAAAATCGCCTTCAGCAATTAAGCGATGAATTTTAACAAGATAGTCCAATCCTTTGAGCAATCGACCATCAGGATCATGATCCAAATAGTTTTTAGCGACATATCTATCAGCTAAAATTGGATCACCTTTTCCAAATGCAATTTGATAAAATTCGTTCACTAACTTTTTGCTCACCGATGGATCTATCTTTTGATCTATTTCAGCCGTTCCATTAGTTATAATAATTAAACCATCTTGTTTTTCAGGCTGCATCATACTTGCATCCCAATGTTCGGCTATCTTGCCCTCTTGCAAGCGAAACAGATCAACCACCGCCACTCTTTTGCCCATAAACTGTACGTCGAGGTGAACGGCAACCATGTTACCTTCAGCAATAGTTCTGATAATTGGTGATGGCCCATGCTCTTTTGGCTGCGGAAGACTCTTTAAGAAATGAAGCATTTCTAATATCCCTGCCTTCCCATCTTTTACAGTAGGACTATGTTGAATATAGTCTTCCCTGATATATTCATCCACTAATGATAAATCTAGGTCGCGGATTATTTTCCTATAACATTCAAGTACTATTGTTTTGTTGGATTTAGTTTCCATTTTTTATGCAAATTGATAGAACAAGGCATATTTGACCCCATAGATTCTATTTGTTAAATAATTTATTTGATTAGATACCCAGAAAACGGGCAATACTACAATTTAACCGATTAAGAAATCAGCATTCAATAAACCTGTTTAACAGGTCGGATTTTTAGTAATCCTTTTTGTATATGTAGTGAAAGTAATTATGCTTTAAATTTAAGTAATAAAAAGCCATAAAAGCAAATAAATCATTCAGTCATTTTCGTGTTATGATATGGCCCTTAAAAACCTATGCTATAATAAATTTACCATGCGGATAACACTTTCAATTTTTAAAAAATAGACTTAGCTTTGTTGGCTAATATAAAAACCTGATTAAACTTTAATGAGTACTGCAACTGACAGATCAACCGTTCCGGCACTAATACGGAATGTTGTAAAAAACATCCATCCGGATACCCATACTTTTATGACCCATAAGGTAAATAATGTTTGGGTTGAAATCAGTTACAAACAGGCACTTGAAAAAATCGATGCTATTTCGGCCTGGTTTCTTGAAATTGGCATAAAAAAAGATGACCACCTGGCACTGATTATTGAAAACGGTCCTGACTATGTTTATTATGATCAGGCATTACAACAATTAGGTGCGGTAAATACTTCTATATACCCAACCCTTTCTGAAACCGAAATTGAATACATATTAAATGATTCGGCCGCTAAAACCATTTTAGTAGGAAATCCTTTTTTATTACGGAAAGTTGTTAAAATAGCGAATAATTGTCCGGCACTTATCCGTATAATCCCGGCATTTGAAGACTTTGAAAAACTGACCGATAAGTTGAGTTTAAACGCTGGTGTTGTAGGCTTTAAGCAAGTTATTGAAGAAGGCTTAAGTATGGTTAGTAAATATACTTCAGCCATCAATAGCGCACGCGAGGCTATTCTTCCTTCAGATATATCATGCCTTATTTATACTTCAGGTACTACCGGAACTCCAAAAGGTGTTATGCTTACTCATCATAACCTTACAGAGAATGCGCGGGTTTGTTTAATACAGATCCCGATTATTGACAAGGATGATGTTTTTCTTTCGTTTCTGCCGCTTTCGCATGTGTTTGAACGTACAGCAACATACCACGTATGCTTGTTTACAGGCTGCAAAATAGCCTTTGCACAAAGTTTAGATCTGTTAGCTAAAAATATGGGTGAAGTATGTCCAACGGTAATGAATTGTGTTCCGCGTTTACTTGAACGGATTCATGATAAGGCTATGAAGAATGGAACAGATGCCGGTGGTGTAAAGTCAAAAATATTTTCATGGTCGTTAAAAATTGGCAAACAATACCGTGAGGTGAAAGAGCAGGGTAAAAAACCTGGGCTCGTACTAAATAATCAGCATAAAATAGCTGAGAAATTGGTATTCAGCAAAATTAAAGAAAAAACCGGTGGCCGCCTAAAAATCATGTTATCAGGCGGTGGTGCCCTGCCTAAAAACATTGGTGAGTTTTTTGGCGATTTAGGCATAAAAGTGTTAGAGGGCTTCGGGTTAACCGAAACGTCACCTGTAATGTCAGTAACCGAAACTGACAGGATAATTTACGGAACAGTGGGCCGTATTATTCCGGGCATTGAAGTAGCCATACAGAATTACGACACGTTAAAGATTTATACCATTCAAACACACGAAAGCTTTAAACAAGACTTTGAATCTGAAGAAGGTGAAATCATTGTTCGGGGACATTGTGTAATGAAAGGCTACTGGAATAAACCAGAAGAAACAGCATCAGTTATTGATAAGGATGGCTGGTTCCATACAGGTGATATAGGCCGTTTTTACAGAGGCAACCTGCAAATTACTGATCGTTTAAAAAACATGCTGGTAAATGCCTATGGTAAAAACATTTACCCGACTCCTGTGGAAAACACCTATTTAAAAAGCCCTAAAATTGAACAGATATTTTTAGTAGGCGATAAACGCGAATACATTACTGCTATTGTAGTGCCATCAAGAGAGACACTACAGGAAACCTTTAATTTATCTAATGAGTACTTCGAAAAACCAGACCTGTTTATTGAAGACAAAGAAATTGTAGACTGGATAAATCAGGATATAAAAAGACAATCTAACGAACTGGCAAAATTTGAGCGCATCAAAAACTTTAAAGTAAAACGTAATCCTTTCAGCATGGAAGAAGGCGAAATCACTCCTACTTTAAAAGCGAAACGCAAGGTTATTGAAAAGAAATACGCCGACCAGATTGATGAAATGTATTTGCAGGAAGCAGAGGCTGATTAACTTTGATTTCGGATTTATTTTTTATTACTTAAAAATGTACAGTAGCCGTTCATGTAATGGCTGTTTTTTTTATAAAAGTTCAAGTACACTCTTAATACAATCAACACTTTTAAATCTTTCGTTATCAATGCTATCTTCAATGTGCTCATGTGCCCAGGTAATATGATAAGGTACATGTATGGCAAAGCCACCTATATTTAAAACAGGCAGAATATCGCTCTTTAGTGAGTTTCCAACCATCATTAACTCGCAGCGTTGTATATCAAGGTGTTTTATCAATTTAAGATAATTGGCATCATCTTTTTCTGACATAATCTCAATATGGTGAAAATAATGACTTAGCCCCGATTTCTTTAACTTACGCTCCTGATCAAGCAAATCTCCTTTTGTTGCAACTACCAAACGGTACTTCTCTTTAAGCGATTTCAGTACATCCTCAACTCCATCAAGCAATTCAATAGGCTGGTTAAGCATTTGCTTGCCTAAGTCGATGATCTGCCCTACAACATCTGTGCTGATATTGTTATCGGTTACCGTTAAAGCGGTTTCTATCATTGAAAGTATAAAACCTTTAATACCGTAACCATATAAGGATAAATTTGCTATTTCAATTTTAAGCAGCTCACGCTCCAATTCATGTTGAGAGGAATATTCACCAAGTAATTCATAAAATCGTTCCTCTGTTTGCCTGAAATAGGGCTCATTCACCCACAAAGTATCATCAGCATCAAATGCAATAACTTTCAAATTCATTATTCAAAGATATAATACCTGTTATGATTTGACAAATTAATAGAATTGCGGATTCTGAACACTTTCTCCTTTTTGCTGTTGCGATCATCCTTACTTTTTTAAAAACTAATCTCTAATCTGTAGTCACTAATCACTATTTTTGCACCTTTATTTAGAAATATGAGTATTGCACTATCCGAACAGGAAATTTTACGCCGCGAATCATTACAGCAACTGCGTGCTTTAGGGATAAACCCTTATCCGGCAGAAGAATATAAGGTTACTGCCTTTGCGCAGGACATTAACGATAACTTTGAAAAATTTCCGGATAATTATAAACAGGTTACCCTTGCCGGCCGTATCATGACCCGCCGTATTATGGGAAGTGCATCCTTTGCTGAATTACAAGACTCAACCGGTCGTATTCAAATTTATATTAAGCGGGACGATATTTGTCCTGATGAAGATAAAACTTTATATAATACTGTATTTAAAAAACTACTGGATATAGGCGATTACATAGGCGTTAAGGGTTATGCTTTCATAACTCAAACAGGCGAAATTTCGGTACATGTACAAGAAATGACCGTCCTTTCTAAATCACTAAAGCCACTTCCAGTAGTAAAACGTGAAGAAGACGGCACTATTCATGATGCATTTACTGACCCTGAATTACGTTATCGTCAGCGTTATGTCGACCTTACTGTAAACCCCGAATTTAAACAGATATTCATCAAACGGACAAAAGTGATCAGCAGCATGCGTGATTACTTTAATAAACAAGGCTGGTTAGAGGTAGAAACACCAATATTGCAACCTGTGCATGGTGGCGCAGCTGCCCGTCCGTTTGCAACCCATCATAACACATTGGATATGCCTTTATTTTTACGCATAGCCAATGAATTATATTTAAAACGGTTAATTGTTGCAGGTTTTGATGGCGTATATGAGTTTGGTAAAATGTTCCGTAACGAAGGGATGGACCGTACCCATAACCCGGAGTTTACCAGCATGGAAATTTATGTAGCCTATAAAGACTATAAATGGATGATGGCTATGGTTGAAGAGTGCCTGGAAACCGTAACCCGTGCCGTACATGGCATTCCGGTTGTACAGGTCGGTGGCAACGAAATCAATTTTGCGGGCCCTTATGAAAAGCTTTCCATGTATGATTCTATCTTGAAATATACAGGTATTGATGTTTCAGCAATGGACGAAGTTGGTTTACGTGAAACCTGTAAAGAACTGGGTATAGAAGTAAACCCTACTATGGGCAAGGGTAAACTGATCGATGAGATATTTGGTGCCAAAGTAGAAGCTAATCTTATACAACCTACTTATATTACCGATTATCCGATTGAAATGACTCCGCTTGCTAAAAAGCATCGTACCAAAGAAGGTTTGGTTGAACGCTTTGAGTTATTTGTAAATGGTAAAGAAATAGCTAATGCCTATTCAGAATTAAACGACCCGATTGATCAGCGTGAGCGTTTGGAAGAACAATTGATACTGGCCGGACGTGGTGATGATGAGGCCATGGCAATGGATGACGACTTTTTACGCGCTCTGGAATATGGCATGCCACCTACATCTGGTTTAGGTATTGGTATTGACCGTTTGGTGATGCTGATGACCAATCAAAGCACTATACAGGAAGTGTTATTCTTCCCGCAGATGCGCCCTGAGAAAAAAGCAAAAGTAGTTACTGCTGAAGATTTTATACATATAGGTGTACCTGCAGAATGGGTGCCTGTATTAAATAAAATGGGATTTAATACCATTGAAGAATTGAAAGCAGCAAACCCGAATAAAGTATTCAATGACCTTGGTGGAATGCGCAAAAAATTAAAACTGGATATTACTATGCCGGTTAAAGAAGTGGTAATGGCTTGGTTTGAATAATTAAGTTTATCTCATTTATAGGCGTAATGTTCTATTGCGCCTATAAATATTTTTCCTTTTAATAAATAATAATTGGCTAATAATCTGCCTTTCAATAACAATTTATTAACGAAAGGATAAAACTGCTGAAACTTTATTATTAAATATGTTACTTATAATTGTAATAAACACTTATAAGTAGGGCCATGACAAATTCAATTCTTGAAATAACGGAAAACGAATACCTGATAAAATTGAACAGAAGTAATTTTAACTTATCATTTATCAGAAGTTTATTAAAAATGGTGGAGGTTGCAAACCCATCAGATGAAAGTTCTTTTATCACTGAAAGACATATTGCACCTAATCAAAACCATTCTTCAGAACCAGATTATTACAGTTCGCTGGAAGAGAAATAGTATGGGCGCAATAAATTTTATATTGCGCCCCTGCTTTTTATATTAAAACTGGCGATATCCGCCCCTAACTACCTGTTGTTTATCCATTTGCGCCATCTGCGCTTTCATCATTTTAATCTGATCGGTAAGCAACTTATTTTTATCATCTTTAGTAGCTTCCTGCAAATACATCTGCGCTTCGCGCTTGTTACGTTTTGCCATAGCAATACCTGCAAGACTTATTTTAGCCAATGCAATATTATGTGACATTTTCATCCCTAAAGAAAGTGATTTCTTAAAATATTTTTCTGATTTTAATGGTGATTTACGTGACTCAATCAAACCGATCAACAAGTTATAATAACCATGCTGACCTTTATTTAATTGTTTCTCATAATCGGTTATTTTCAATAACCAAAGTTCAGCTTTTTCAGATTGTTCTTTGCGCAAAAACCATTGGGCAATAATCATGTTTTCATTAAAGAAATAGCTTAACAGCACAATTCCGCCTAAAAACAACACTAAAATCCCCCATCCCCAAAAGCCGAAAGCACAAAGTGCAACTGCGGCACCTAACACAACACAGGCAATAATTAACCTTATTAAATTTGACATCTTATGTAATACTAAATTAGTATACAAATATCCGTTTATTTGTACGCTTAATCAACATTATAATAAAGATTTATGTCAATTGAATTAGAGCCATCGTGGCTGGAAGTTTTAGAAGATGAATTTAGCAAACCATACATGGTATCGCTAAAGAAATTTTTAAAAGACGAAAAAGATGCAGGATATAAAATTTATCCAAAAGGCAGCGATATATTTAATGCATTCAATAAAACACCTTTTAATAAAGTAAAAGTAGTTATCCTGGGTCAGGATCCATATCACGGACCTAATCAGGCACATGGTTTATCTTTTTCTGTTCAAAAAGGTATCCCGACTCCCCCATCTCTGCAAAATATTTATAAAGAACTGGCTACAGATATTTCCGACTTTAAAATACCCAAAAGCGGTGATTTAAGTGAATGGGCTGAGCAAGGTGTTTTATTATTAAACGCAACTTTAACTGTAAGAGCCTCCATGGCGGGTTCGCATCAAAAAAAAGGGTGGGAACAATTTACCGATACTGTGATCCAAAAAATATCTGAACTAAAAAGCGGTGTTGTTTTTATTTTGTGGGGAAGCTATGCACAATCAAAAAGTGTTTTGATTGACGAAAAGAAACATCTTATTATAAAATCTATCCATCCTTCTCCCCTGTCAGTAAACCGGGGCGGATTTTATGGTTCAAAACCATTTTCAAAAGCAAATACTTATCTGGAAAAAGAAGGGAAAACGCCAATTAACTGGCAAATACATTAGCATATACTAATGCCTGATGTGCAAATAAGTTGATCAAAAGATCATTATTTGCACATCTGCATAATTAACTTAATACTCCAAAGGGACTATCGGCTCTTTTTTACTGGTTGACATTATCATCATAGTTTGGAAAGTTTTAACCACGGTGATCCGACTAATTTTTTCCATTATCAACTGCTCATACGATTTAATATCGCGAACATAAACTTTCAACAAAAAATCACACTGACCAGTTACATGGTGACATTCAGTAACCTCCTTAATATTTTGTATTTCATCCAAAAAAGTTTGGATGGTGTTTTTTTGATGAAAATCTAGCGATATCTGAATAAAAGTTTTTATACCCAATCCTAATTTCTCTTCATCAACCAGGGCATGATAACTCTTAATATATTCAGCATTTTCTAATTTACGAACACGCTCAAGGGTTGGAGCCGGCGAAAGCCCTATTTCGTTAGAAAGTTGAAGATTTGTTATCCTCCCATTCTCTTGCAATATCTTTAATATCTGCAAATCTATTTTATCTAATTCGGTAGCCATATTACAGGCAAATATAGCCTTTTAGTTAATCAGCAAAATAAAATTTTTCGAAAAACTACTTTAACCGAAATAAATTTTTCAATAATAATATTTAGATAAGTCTAAATTTATTATTAGATTTACTTAAATGAACACTTTAGCTGAAGAAAATTATCTCAAATCTATTTATCACCTTTCGTTAAATGGTGCTATTGCAAGTACTAATCAGTTGGCCGCCCAGCTAAATACCAAAGCTTCGTCAGTAACTGATATGCTTAAAAAACTGGCAGACAAGGAGCTGATTAATTATACCCCATATCAGGGCGTAAGTCTTACGACGAGTGGAGAAAAAATTGCGATAAATATTATACGCAAGCACCGATTGTGGGAATATTTTTTAGTGGAGAAATTAAATTTCAAATGGGACGAAGTACATGAAATGGCCGAAGAAATGGAACATATCTCTAGCAATGAGCTGATAGATCGTTTGGACAAATTTATGGGCTATCCCAAATACGATCCGCATGGCGACCCTATACCTGATTGTAATGGGTTATTTAAAGCCCATAATCTTAAAACCGTTTCATCTTTTGGTATAAACGATGGCGGTGTTATTTGTGGTGTGAGAGATCATTCAACCGCCTTTTTGCAGTACTTGGATAAGCAAGGCCTCACGATAGGCAAAAATATAACCATTACTGATATCATTGAATTTGACCATTCGGTGATTTTATTAGTGGAAAACAAAAAAGTACAAATAAGCCGCGAAGTGGCTAATAATCTACTGGTATCTATATGAGTAACGCTACTAATCAATCATTAGGGAAAGTTCATAATTCAATAAAAACAGAGCATAAAGTTGGCTGGAAAAAAATATTAGCTTTTTTGGGGCCTGCCTACCTGGTAAGTGTTGGTTATATGGATCCTGGAAACTGGGCCACGGACATTGCCGGTGGTAGTGCTTTCGGTTATCGTTTAATATGGATACTATTTGCATCTAATCTCATTGCACTTTTATTGCAATCATTAAGTGCCCGATTAGGCATAGTGCGCGGATTAGATTTAGCTCAAGCTTCAAAAAATGCATACCCTCGTTTTGTGAACTTTTGTTTATACCTACTAGCACAAATTGCTATCATAGCATGCGACCTGGCCGAAATTATAGGTATGGCTATAGGTTTGCAATTACTTTTCCATCTCCCGTTAATCTGGGGAGTATCCCTCACTATAACCGATACTGTATTAATGCTTTTTTTGATGAACAAAGGCATGCGCAAGCTGGAAGTTTTTATCATGTCAATGATTTTTATTGTTGGCTTATCCTTCCTTATAGAAATGTTTATTGTAAGTCCTGATGGAGCGGGTATTGTTAAAGGATTTATACCTGGAAATTTATCGGGAAGTGCTTTATACATAGCTATCGGTATTATCGGTGCAACAGTAATGCCGCACAATTTATACTTGCATTCGTCACTGGTGCAAACCCGACAAATAACCCGTACCGAAAAAGGAATAAAAGCGGCGATTAAGTTTAATCTGTTTGATACCGTTATTGCGCTAAATCTGGCATTTGTTGTAAATGCAGCTATTTTAATATTAGCTGCCTCTGCATTTTTCAAGAATGGTTTTTTTCAGGTAGCTGAAATACAGGATGCTTATAAGTTGCTTGAGCATATTTTTGGTAAACTTGCACCCACATTATTTGCTATAGCCCTAATCGCATCGGGACAAAGTTCAACTATAACAGGTACACTTGCCGGGCAAATTATAATGGAGGGCCATATCAACCTTCGTATTGAACCATGGCTACGTCGTTTGCTAACACGCGTACTGGCAATAGTTCCCGCTGTTTTCACCATTATATATTTTGGCGAAACTGGCCTTGGTAGTTTGATTATATTAAGCCAGGTAGTATTAAGTTTACAATTGGGCTTCGCGGTTATACCACTTATACACTTCACCTCTAACCGTAAACGAATGGGGAAATTTGCTATTAGTTTAAAGGTTAAAATATTGGCATGGGCCTGTGCGGTTTTAATAGTTTACTTAAACGCCAAATTAGTAGTTGAACAGCTAGCCGATTGGATAAAACAATTCCCTGCTTCTTCGGTATGGATATATACCTTGGTAATACCGCTAATAATAGGAATTGGCTTATTATTGATTTATGTATTTTTAAGGCCATTGCTTTTTAAACATTATGATACGCCAGCAAGCGTACCTCACGGTTTGGCAACAACCATTGAAGATCTTACCCCCATTATTTACAATAACATTGGTGTTACTATTGATTTTTCAAAAAATGATACCGATTGCATCCGTAACGCCATAATGCAGGGAGGAAAAAATGCAGCTTACACTTTAATCCACGTGGTTGAAACTGCAGGAGCCCGTTATTATGGCACAGAAGTATTGGATCACGAAACTCAAAGCGATGCTGATAATTTAGATACATATGTCAATACCTTAGTTAAGCTTGGATATAACGCAAAAGCGCAAATAGGCTTTGGAACAGCAGCAAGTTCTATTGCCAAAATTGTTAATGAGGAAAAAATTGACTTTATAGTGATGGGGTCGCATGGACATAAGGCTATTAAAGATCTTATCTTTGGAACAACGGTAAATTCTGTAAGACATATGGTTAATGTACCTGTTTTAGTGGTTAAGCCACTAGAAAAATAATTTGCATATTTGCAGCAAAAGAGGCAGTGATGGATCAGAATATATATATCAAAAACAAAAAAGCTTATTTCGAATACCATATTCTGGATAAATACGTAGCAGGAATACAATTATTGGGTACTGAAATAAAATCCATCAGGCAGGGAAAAGCGAATATCAATGATGCTTTCTGCACTTTTATAAATGAACAGCTATACGTTCGTAATTTGCATATATCTGAATACAGCTTTGGTTCATTTTATAACCATGAAGCCAAACGCGACCGTATTTTACTGCTCAATAAAAAAGAACTAAAGAAGCTGCAAACACGTGGAGAAGAAAAAGGATTAACTATTGTACCGCTTGCCCTATTTATTAGCGAACGTGGCTTCGCCAAATTAGAAATTGGTCTTGCCCAAGGTAAAAAGACATACGACAAGCGTGAAACAATGAAAGAACGGGATACTAAGATTGAACTAAGCCGGGTGATGAAACAATAATTTAATCTACCAGGCTTTATCACCTACTAAAGGCACAAATCTAAAAGTATCCAATACTATTTTTTCGTAATCATTTTCGCCAACTTTAAGTACGGTAACCATTTTTTGAGATTGCTGATCACCTACCGGGATAACAAGAATACCGCCTACTTTTAGCTGTTTTAGCAATTCATCCGGCACGGTTGGCGCGCCTGCGGTTACTATAATCTTATCGTAGGGAGCATGTTTAGCAATTCCACGGGAACCATCGCCTAAAAAAAACTTAGGCTTATAGCCCATATAAGGCAATACTTTACTGGTGCGTTCGTAGAGTTTTTCCTGGCGCTCAATGGTATAAACCTTAGCCCCAAGTTCTACTAATATACAAGCCTGGTAACCACTGCCTGTACCTATCTCTAACACTTTGTCGCCTAAATTAATATGGAGTAGTTGGCTTTGATAAGCCACAGTATAAGGTTGTGATATGGTTTGATCTTCTCCTATCGGAAAGGCAATATCTTTATATGCCTGGTTCCAGAATGTTTCATCAAAAAAGAAATGGCGGGGTACTTTTCCAATTGCCAATAACACCCTTTCATCTTCTATTCCTTTTTTTCTTAACTCTTCAACCAGCTTTTTCCGTGCCCCTTGTTCGCGATAGTTATCAATATACTTATAAGCCATTACGCCACAAAACTAATATGATTTTTGTTATCTACCCCTGATACTTTTGAACACACCTCTATTTCCTAATCCGAAATAGTGTTAATATGGGTCTACATCCGGTTGAATAATACTTCCTTTACTCAGTTTAGTAGTTTGAAACTGAGTTATTATATCACGAATGATGGCTTTGGCTTTACTTATAGAAATGCTGTCTTTTTCAAATTTCAGCATGATACTTTGAATATAATAGTTCCTTATTCTGTTAATTAAAGGAGGTTCGGGACCGATTACTCTTTCACCAAATTGTTTCTGAAGTTCTTTTGCAAGGTAATTAGACTGATGTTGAACAATTTCAGGATCCTTGTGTTTAATATCAAGCTTTATAATACGATAAAATGGTGGATATCTAAAACTCCTGCGCTCCTCCATTTCTGTAAGGTACAAGTCAACATAGTCATTTTCAATAACCTGTTTAATTACCCTGTGGCCTGGATCATAGGTTTGGATTACTACTTTTCCTTGTTTCCCCCTTCTGCCTGCCCTGCCACTAACCTGCGATAGCATTTGGTAGCTACGTTCATTTGCACGGTAATCAGGGAACTTCAATAAACTATCTGCATTAATAATCCCGATAACGGTAACGTCGGCAAAGTCAAGTCCTTTCGCAACCATCTGGGTCCCCACCAGTATATCAATTTTCTTCTCTTCCAGGTCATTTAATATAGCTTGAAGTGAATTACGAGACCTGGTCGTATCCAAATCCATCCGCGCAATCCTGGCATCGGGTAAAAGTATAGATAGCTCATCCTCTATCTTTTCTGTTCCAAAACCTTTATATTCCAGGTGGGTTGATCCACAAGCCGGACATATTTGTGGCGTATCTTCTTTGTATCCGCAATAATGACAGTGCAATTTGCCGCTACTTTTATGATAGGTTAAGCTAACATCGCAATTAATGCACTTTGGTGTATAAGCACATATTTTGCACATTAATATAGGGGCATATCCTCTACGGTTTTGAAATAGTATAACCTGTTCTTTATTGCTGATGGCCTGATTAATATCCCCCATCAGCACACTTGTAAAATGCGATTGAATAGTTTTCTTTTTTGTTTCTTCACTGATGCTTACAACTTCAATTTCAGGTAGTTTAACTCCACCATAACGTTCTGTAAGTTCTGCAAAGCCATATTTATGAATACGGGCATTATAATAGCTTTCAAATGATGGAGTCGCTGATCCAAGTAATACCTTTCCCTGGTGCATATTGGCCAAAAATATTGCTGCATCACGCGCATTATAGCGCGGGGCCGGGTCATATTGTTTGTAAGATGTTTCATGCTCTTCATCTACTATTATTAAACCCAAATCATTAAAAGGCAAAAACACCGATGAGCGTGCACCCAAAATAACTTTGTATTCATTATTCAGTACTTTTTGCCAAACTTCAACCCTTTCACCATCATTAAACCGGGAATGATAAATACCAATATTTGCTCCAAAATACACGCGCAATCGTTCTATAATATGGGTGGTCAGTGCAATTTCAGGTAACAGATAAAGTACTTGCCTGCCAGTACTGATCATTTCTTCAATTAACCGAATATAAATTTGTGTTTTACCTGATGAAGTTACACCATGTAGCAGCGCCACATCTTTATCATCAAATTCTTTTTTAACCTGGAACAATGCGCTTTGCTGATGCTCGCTCAGTTCAAACGACTCATAAATCTCATCATCTTCATAAAATAGACGACTAACATTTTTTTCCTCAGCAATAAAAATCTCTTTTTCCTCGAGCGATTTTATACTGGCCGCGCCTGCGCCACTTTCTTCAATCAGTTCTGTTTTGGAAATGCTTTTTTGATGACGGGATAATTTAATATAAGCCAAAACAGCATCGGCCTGCTTGGGTGCTCTCTTTTCAAGTATAGTAAACAGCTCCCTTAAACTTTCCTGATTGTTATAAACCGGGTTTAACGTAATAAATGTACGGGTACGTGGTTTGTAACGTTCACTTACCTCTTCAGAAATATGAATGATATTTTTTTCAAACAAGCCTTTAAGTATAGGCATTACCGTTTTTTGCCCAAGTAACTTTGTAATATCACTCACAGTAAGCTCAGGCTGAATATCCAATGCCTCTACAATCAAGTATTCCTTATCATGCAAAGCTGATTTATCGAAATCAAAACCTTTATTTAACTCTATCTTTGTTTCACTGGCCAATTTTAAGGCTGAAGGAAGTGCGGCATTCATCACTTCGCCTACGTTACACATGTAATATTCAGCAAGCCATTGCCAAAAATGCAACTGTTCATGTGTTACGGCCGGGCGATCATCCAGCACTTCAATAATATATTTTGCTTCGTACTTCTCTGGCGCAAGCTTACCAATCGAAGCCACTATGGCTGTATATAATTTACTTTTGCCAAATTGCACTACTACCCGCTTACCTACCATAACGGAAGCATTCATCTCATATGGCACACGATAGGTATAGTTTTTGGCTATTGCCAAAGGCAGGATTACCTCAACAAAAAGTGTTTCGCGGTCGTTATGCGGTGATTGAGTAAACTCCAGCATTAATTTATTTTATTTCTGAATGCAGTTATCGCCAATACTATCCATCCGGCAATAAATAATAATCCGCCAATCGGGGTTATTGGTCCCATAAATATTAACCAGTCCCAACCCAATAATTTAATGCAACTAAGCAGGTATAATGAGCCCGAAAAGAATATAATACCCAGCGTAAAAAGACAGTAGCAAGCATTTACCGCTTTATTGTTCTCCTTAACAATTATTGCCAGAAACAACAAAGCAAAAACATGATAAAACTGATATTGTACAGCAGTATGCCATACATCAAGATATTTGGGGGTTAATAAACCTTGTAATCCGTGTGCACCAAAAGCACCTGCAATAACGGCTAATGCACCAAAGATGGCAGCGGTAATAATAATTTTTCTCTTCATAAAGTATACTGCGGCTAAGTTACCAAATATAGCGGGAACGTTTATGAGCTGATTATGCAGAATGTGGAATAAGTTAAGTTAATCACATTCAATTAACGAACCATGAAATAAATTATCTTTGTAAGGCAGACATCAATGAAAAAGCAAATTATTATTACCCTAATTTTAATATTAGCTACTGCGTATGTTACGGTTGTTTATTTTAAAAACTTAAACCCGCCTGGCATGCGTACTAGTCAGATTATGCAAGCCATTCCTGATAATGCTTCACTAATATTTGAATTTAATAATGATAAAGGTTTCTACAGTATTTTTAATGACAACCCATTATTTGGTTCGATTATAGGGAAACAAAAACTTGATGAGTTAGATACATTAAAACACCTGATTATTCAAAACCCGTCTTTGGAGAAATACTTTGCCGGTCAAAATCTGTTTATTTCCGTACATCCTACTCAGGCAAATAACCTCGATATCATTTTAACCACCTCTTCATCTAATGGTTTTGACGCTTCAGTATTAGAAGATTTGGCAAAAACTCCCAATAGCGGCTTTGTAGTTACACCTATTAAAGTTACCGGTAAGCAGGGATATAATATTTATATTAATTCATTAAAAAAACGTTTTTATGTACTAAACAAGGAAGACAATATTTTTTCCGGAAGTTTCTCGAAAGAACTTATAGATAATAGTTTAAACTATAAAAGCTCACAAGATAAAAAAACTTTCGAGCTACTTTCTGAGCAACAGAACGCAAATTCCCTGGCAAATTTGTATGTCAACTATAATCAAGTATCATTACTATTTGATCACCTGTTTCAAAATAAGAATAATGATATTTTTAAAACACTAAGACAATTATCTGGTCTGGCGACTTTAAGCTTGAATTATAGGAATGAGGCATTAATGTTTAACGGATCAACCATTATAAATCAGGACGAAGCCCAAGGGTATCTAAGCTTGTTTATTAACCAGCAACCTGTAGAAAACCATTTAAAAGATATATTTCCATCAACAACAGCTTACAGCGTAAACTTTGGTTTATCTGATCCAATAAAATTTAGCAGCGATCTATCAGACTGGTTTAGTAAAAACGGTTTTAACAAAGAAAAAGACGAGTTGTTAAACAGAATAAAAGCTAAAACTGGAACCAATTTCAAAAAAGACTTCAACAAACTGTTAGCCAACGAGTTTGCAGTAGTTACTACCCGTTATTTTGAAAAATTTGCCATTATTGGAGTAAAAGATGGCACAAAAATTAAATCATTATTAGGTACCATTAGTACCATGAGTGATGAAAACTCAGGGCAACTCAACTATGATAAACTTCCATTTTTTTTATTGGGTAATCCTCTTAATATTTTTAAAAGGCCATATTTTATTGTTATTGATAACTATTTGATTTTGGCGAACAGTATGAACGAGCTAAAAAGCTATAATGAAATCTATGTTAATCGTAAGTTTTTAAATAAGAGTGACCAATTTAATCAATTCGAAAACCTGCTTACCGAACGGAGCAACATATCATACAGCGTAAACTTAAAAAACACACAGCCTATACTTGACAGGGATATGAATACCGATATTTCTGAGGATATTAAAAATAATGAACCGGGCCTAAAAGATTTCTATGCTTTATCCATTCAGTTAACCTCCGCAGATAAAAATTTTTATACCAACTTATGTTTAAAACTAAATACAGATACAACAGACAGAAAAAAATAAATAATCACTCAACCACAACTAAAAATTGCTTTTTTGCGTTTAAATAAGTAATTTTTTTACACTTATTTCAATTATCGTTTTGGAATTTTATCTTTAAAAATAACATCAGTTTAGGAATATTATAATATATGAAAAAAATTTTACTTGTTTTTTACTTCTTGATTTTTACGGCACCACTTTTTGCACAGCAATTTTCACAATACAATACAGGTACATTATACGATTCTTTTGAAAATCCTGCACAAGCAGCCTTTATTCCGGACACAAGCAGGCTATTTGCTTCAAATTTGTTTATCCCTAACTTTGGTGGAAACTTTTTTCTTAGTGGAGATGCTCAGGCTACATTAAAAAGTCGTGTTTTTAAAAATTCCTATTACAATGAGGCTTTGCAAATAGGCCAGGGGAAAACTAACCTGGTAAATGCTAACGCCAATGCCTATTTTTTGATGTTGAGAATGTTTTCAAGTCTTAATGGAAATGTTGAAATAGGTCTTTCTGCGCAAACCAAATTTGAAGGACGTGGGCTATTTACAGATGAAACAATAGCAGCACTTAACGGACCTGGTAGTTTCCCCAATAATACCTATTCAAATATTTTAAACAATAATTATTATTATCAAGCCTACAACCAAATTGGTTTATCGTATCGCGAAACTGTAACTAAAAACTTTTCAGTAGGCTTTAAGTTAAGTGCCTTGCTTGGTATTGAATATCAAAAGCTTGATGTTAATAGCTCAAATATAACTTTTGACAAAGCAAACGACGCTGCAACAGTTTCTATGCAAGGGACTTACAACTCAGGATATACTGCTGGGCCTTTAGTAGCACGTGATTATTTGCCTACTTTCCGAAATCCTGGTGCATCTATATCAGTAGGAACTATGTACAAAACAGATGATGGTTTTACAATCCAGGCAAATGTAAAAGACTTAGGCTTTATTCATTGGAGCCAATACTCTGGTATTTATAACTTTAATGGTACTGAAACTATAAAAGGCTTATCAACACCGGCCAGGGAAGACAGCATTTACAATCAAATTTATAAAATAGTACATACCAATGGCAGCCAAGGTTCTTTTACCAGCCCTATTGATGGACATGCTGAATTAAGCGTAATGAAAAGTTACTGGTTAGATCAAGATAACCGATTTAAATATTCACCTACACTTATTGCATCTAAAGAATTATTTTACACAGGCTTTGTCGGTGCATTTGTTAACCCATTTCAATACGGTAATTATGTACTTACACTAACTGCAAGTTATGATGATTTGAAAACATTTAACGTTGGTGGCCAGTTCATGTATAAAACTCCAAACTTCGAAATTTTTATAGGCAGTGACAAATTAGTCCAAACAGGTCATTTTGCTTATGATGCAGCTAATAAAAGCGCATCCGACATAACTGCCAATCCGGCTTACACTGGTGCAAGTGTATCGTTTGGCTTTGCTGTTAAATTTGGCCCGATAATAGAACATCCAATGAACGCCAGCACCATACCTAACGGTGACAAAGGCTTTTTAGGACGCCTTTGGGGTAGACTATTTAAAACAGATAATTAACAAATATTCGCCCGGGGAAAAGGCTGATTTATAAAGCCTTTTTCCCGGCAATAAACTCCTTCAAATAGTAAGGCTCAAAATAAGCAACATCTTCAAACTCTCTATTGACAAATTTTTCAAGAGTTCTTTCAGAAAGATGGACAGCTGAGTTAATAAACCCATTCAAAAATATGGCATTAGAGTTTGAGCTTAAAACAGATTGACATTTTTCTGCTCCATCACCAAAAAACAACACTTTCTTATCTACAAGCAAATTACTGAAGCTATTTTCATCAATAATTAATGCTGATGTAGCCTCTACCTTTTCTCCATCCGAATTAAAAACAGCAGTAAAAACCTCCATACGGCGTGCGTCAATCATCGGACAAAGAAGCATATCATCATTATACTCCCGGTTTCTTTTTGCACCATCACTCATTGCAGCAAGTGTTTCTATAGCAATAAGCGGCTTATCAAGCGCATAGCATAACCCTTTTACTGTCGAAATACCTATCCTTAGGCCGGTATAAGATCCGGGGCCACAGCTAACAGCAATAGCATCAAGCTGCTGATAAGTTACACCCGCCTCATTAATTACATGTTCAACAAAACGCGTAATAACCTCCGCATGAGTGTTACGCTCATTAGCCTCTTTATAAGCTAAAATAATTCCATCCTTCGCAATCGCAACAGAGCAGGACGTTGTAGCAGTTTCTATTTGTAAAATAAGAGCCATTGTGTTTAATCTTAATTTATTAATATCCTAAGCCTCCAAACCTGTGACAAACAAACTTGTGACTTATTAAAATAAATGTAAATTCTAATTTAAGGAACTGGGTCATGACCATGTCCACCCCAGGGATTGCAGCTGGCAATACGTTTTATTGTTAGCCATCCACCTTTAAAAGCGCCATATTTTTTTATGGCTTCTACTCCATATTGTGAACAGGTCGGTGTGTAACGGCAGGCGGCGGCGGTTAAGGGAGAGATAAAATACTGATATATTTTTATCAGCATAATGAATATACTGCCTATTATCAGCTTTAATATATTAACAATAGCTTTCATTTAGCAACTTCGACAGAAAGTTGTGTTAAAAGTTTAAGCATTTTTTTGTGTGTGAAATCAGAAGGTGTTATTTCTTTACCAATATAACCCAACGATAATACAATTTTTTTATCAGCAATATTTAGCTGATCATACAAATATTGCTGTTTGTGAAGCCTGTATGCTTCGCGCATGCGTCTTTTTATCAAGTTACGATCAACAGCGCTCTTAAAGCGTTTTTTTGAAACGGCAAGTACAATTTGTACAGGGAACTGCTGCGCATCGCCCACAAGCATCCAAGATACTTTAAAGGGATAACATAAAAAAGAAGAACCGTTATGAAAAAGCTCATCAATAAGCTTTTTATTACATAATCGTTCTTCTTTTTTAAAAGTATACATTGTTGCTGAATATGAACCGAAATTAAAAATAAACCGGCTCAAGCCCCTCAATGGAGAAAGCAACCAGCTTTATGCCTTGTGACTGCGCTCGTCAGATACTGACAATCTTTTTCTTCCTTTAGCTCTTCTTGCAGCTAATATTCTTCTGCCGTTAGCAGTTGACATGCGCTCACGGAAACCGTGTTTATTTCTTCTTTTCCTTTGTGAGGGCTGAAACGTTCTTTTCATGGCTATTTTATTCTATTCGTTCGTTTTAAAAACAAGAGCGCAAATGTAGTCTTTTTTTTTATTTTTTCAAACAATAGTTAATTACTTTAATCTACCTAAATTTAAAATCATTAAGTTGCGCAGGTGAATTAAACTAGTCCACCCAATAATCACCTTTAAAACCTGCTTAATAATCTCATAATCAACAGTAAATAAAACATGAAAATATTTGGTATTATATTATTTATTCTTCTACCTATTATTTCTTTTAGTCAGGATTCATTGGCTAATCATTATAAAATTTATAACACTTCAAAACAAAAGATCGTTACAGTCGATGACATTATAAATGACATGTCAAAGTCTGATGTTTTATTTTTTGGTGAAGAACATGATGATTCAACCGGGCATTATCTGGAATATAAGTTACTAAAAAAACTTGAAGATAAATATCCCAACAAGGTTGCCTTATCAATGGAGATGTTTGAAACGGATTGTCAAAATGTATTAAATGAGTACCTCTATGGCTTAATTCGTGAAAAAAACTTCAGAACAGATACCCGGGTATGGCCAAATTATAAAGACTATAGTCTGTTAATTGAGTTTGCTAAAACAAATCACATGCCCGTTATTGCGGCAAATGCCCCATCGCGTTACACAAATATGGTTAACCGGCTTGGATTAAATAGCTTGCAACAATTGAGCACCATTGGAAAGTCATATCTCCCCCCTCTACCTATTGACACAGCCACTGGCACTTATTATGAAAAATTCACTCAAATAATGGGCGGACATGCTTCCACGCCGGGCATGCAAATGTACCAGGCACAAAATTTATGGGATGCAACAATGGGCTGGTCAATTGCCAAATTCATTGAAACACATAAAGGTTATAAGATACTTCAACTCAACGGAGGTTTTCATAGTGAAGAAAAGCTTGGCGCAGTTGCCCAGTTAAAAAGGTATGCACATAATGTGCGAATATTAAACATTGCCGTTTATTCGGATGAATCATTTGAAAATCCAGACTGGATTAAGCTGAGTAAAAACGGCGATTATATTATTTTAACTGACCCTAAATTACCAAAAACATTTTAGCAAGTAACTTTTAGGCCACTTGCTCATTGACTTTTATCAACAAACAAGCGGCCAAGAAACTAATATTATGCCTTTTTGGCTAGTAGGTCACGTATTTCAGTAAGCAAAATCTCTTCCTTTGTTGGAACCGGATCCACCGGCACAGGCACCTCTTCTTGCTTTTTTAAAGAATTTATTGCTTTAACTACCATAAATATACAAAATGCTATTATTAGAAACTGAATTATTGCATTAATAAAATTGCCATAATGAAGAGCTGTTTCTAACACCTTATGCACAGGATCAGCTTGTTTAAGAATAATCTTCTTATCTGAAAAATCCACCCCCCCAGTTATATAACCAATGGGGGGCATTATAACATCTGCAACCAGTGAGGTAACAATTTTTCCGAATGCGGCTCCGATAACCACACCCACCGCAAGGTCAACAACGTTGCCACGCATTGCAAATTCCTTAAACTCTTTTACAATCGCCATAATTTATCATTTAGTTTGATTAAAGTTATAAAATTAATAAACTAAACAAACAATTTAAACTCTATTGCATTTTACAACATTGGCTTATTACCTTAACTTATTTTAAAGTTAAAGGTAATTGATGTATTTTTGCCCCTATCTTATGCTTAAACAGAATCTTCAACAAAAACTATTACAAAAGCTCTCCCCTCAGCAAATACAATTTATAAAATTGTTACAGGTGCCTACTGTTTCTTTAGATACCCGTATTAAAGAAGAACTGGAAGAAAACCCTGCCTTGGAAGATTTGAGTTTAACTAATTTAAACGAACCTGAAGAACAATACCCGGACAGAGACCCGGAGGAAGATAATTACAATGGCGATGAGGAAAAAGGAGAAGCTGATGAGTTTAACATTGATGACTACCTGCAGGAGGATAATGTAAATGATTATGGGTCGCGCTATGATCAAAATGGCGATGATGATGATGAGCGGAAAGAAATCCCAATTGCCGTACAAAGCTCATTTTTTGAAAGTTTACAACAACAACTTGACCTTTTGCCAGTATCAGATAAAGATTTCAGAATAGGGAAACAAATAATTGGCAGTTTGGACGATGACGGCTATTTACGCCGCCCTATAATGTCGCTCACAGACGACCTGGCATTTTCTCAAAACGTTTTTGCTACGGATGATGAAGTGGAGGATATGCTTAAAGTGATCCAAACCTTTGACCCTGCTGGAGTTGGTGCACGTAGTTTACAGGAGTGTCTTTTAATACAACTTCGTAAAAAAGATGCCAATGATCCAATTATAAAAAAGGCAATACTGGTTGTTGAGCATTATCTGGACGAATTTACGCGCAAACACTATGATAAGCTGGAGAAGTCGCTCAACATGTCTTCTATTGAATTAAGAGGCGTAGTTAACGAAATCCTAAAGCTTAACCCTAAACCTGGCGATTCAAACGAGATAAACACTAAACAATTACAGGTAATACCAGACTTCCACATTACTAATAATGATGGCGTTCTGATACTTACCCTAAACTCAAAAAATGCGCCTGAACTCCGGGTTAGCCGCTCTTACCAGGAAATGTTTGAGCATTATGATAAAGCGTCTCAAAAAGATAAAAAACTAAAGGAAGCCGTTCAATTTGTAAAGCAAAAGCTTGATTCGGCAAAATGGTTTATTGATGCTATTAAACAGCGCCAGCAAACACTTTTAAAAACCATGAATGCCATAATGCAATATCAGTATGAGTTTTTCCTAACGGGGGACGATAAAAACTTAAAACCGATGATCCTGAAGGATATTGCTGACAGGATTAATATGGACATTTCGACCGTATCAAGGGTTGCCAATTCAAAATATGTTCAAACAGAATTCGGCACATTCTTATTAAAATCCTTCTTTTCCGAAGCCATCCAAACTGAAAGCGGGGAAGAAGTTTCAAATAAAGAGGTTAAAAAAATACTGGAAGAGCATATTGGTGCTGAAGATAAAAAGCATCCTCTTGCTGATGAAAAATTAACTGAAATTTTAAAAGATGCCGGTTACAATATTGCACGCCGTACAGTAGCCAAATATCGCGAACAAATGAACATTCCTGTTGCCCGTTTAAGGAAGGAACTTTAGAAGTAAGCAGTTTGCAGTAGACAATAAAATATAACAAAGAGGCAATTCTTTTTTATTTTATATGGTTAATAAATTGATTAACCGCTTTTTGAAAAAAGCAAATTAAAAAGTATGCTGTGGACAGGTCACTTTATATCGGTTGTTGAGTAAAATGCCTATAACAATTTCGTGGGTTCCGTTGCTAACTGTATTTAAAGCTGAAGTAGTGATATCATATGAATATCCTACATTGATAAATGAGCTGATATTTACCCCTGCAAGCACTCCAAAAGAATCATCACGGCGATAGGAACCTCCTATCCAAAACTTATCCTGAAACGATACTTTTGCATTGATATCAAAAGTTATAGGGGTTGGGTTAATCACTTTTATCAGAAATGATGGTAAAAGGGTAATATCATCCGTTAAAAACAACTTAACTCCACTGGTAATAAAGTATTGCGGAACCGTTTTGCTTTGATTGTAGGCGTTGTTGCTACTGAAATAAAGATTTTCAGGCAGCAATTGCTGAACTGAAGCACCAAAATAATAATCGGAAGCATAAAGCCATATACCAGCGCCCAAATCAGGTTTCCATTGACTGTTATTTCCATTGGCAATAGCCGGGTCGAGTGGATTTTCTAGTGTTATTTCACTTGTATTTAAATTAACGTGATCAACACCACCCTGAACACCCACGGCCAAATTCATCCTTTCTGTTATGCCAAGGTGATACGCGTAAGTGAAATCAATATTAGTAGTGGTAATAGGCCCAGCCTGATCCGAAACCAGCATAAAGCCAATACCATGATGCGGCTCTGCAGCCATATAGTTTTGTGTATATAGTCTGCTTGATGGATTTATACCGCCCTCTGCAGGGAAAGCAGTAGCATCACCTTGTAAAAAATTATCGCCTATAGGTGCAGAAAATGTTAAGTAACTGGTAACGGGTGCTCCCTGTAAACCGGTCCACTGGCTGCGGTACCCTGCTTTAACATCAGTATAATTTTCGATACCACTTACTGCAGGATTTAATAACAAGTTATTAAATACATATTGAGTATATTGAGGCTTTTGCTGCGCCCATAACACTTTCACACTGAGAACCCAAATAAATAGCAGAAGTAATTTTTTTTTCATTAATTATCAGATAATGGTATAGGTCCTGATAAAATTTCAGTGCCGTTTTTAAATTTGAACAATGAACGAACAGGTACTTATTTTTATACTGTTTACTGATTCAAATGTCATCTATTGGTATTTATAACCAATTGACGAATATACATTTTCTATAAATCCATTGTATGTTGTAATTGCACAATTTAAATTAGAATTAATTTTTTTATTCAATAAAAATGGCAATAGAACCTTTCAGGCGTAAACGTATTAAGTTTAGCAATTGTTACGACTATAATTTTAATTAAGACTGATATCGCCGGTTATAATTAAATAAACAGCAATAAAAAATTAAAATATGTAAAGTCTCGAATGAAAACGCTGATTAGTGAAAAATAGTCTATAAAGAACCAATTTGTAGTAAAAAATACAAACATTCAGATGAATGCCAAATATTGCATCCCTTCTTTGTTCTTAAAAGAACTTATCCGGGTTAGGCACCAGGTTTAAAAACTTCTCAAAATTCTCAGTATAGTGCGACTGATCCAGCTTGTAATAAAATGCACCTTTTTTGGATGACACCTTATCTTTTTCAGGCAGTTTTACCAATAAATTGGTTGATAGTAGTTTGCGGCTAAAATTACGATCATCAAACTCAGTATTATAAACCCCCTCGTAAAGGGCTTGTAACTGCGGTATAGTAAACTTTTCTGGTAATAATTGAAACAATATTGGATGCAGTGCTGCTTTATAACGCAATTGTCTTTTTGCAAGCTTCACCATTTCACTATGATCAAATATCAACTCCGGCATTTCGTTTAACAAAAACCATTCAGCATGATACTCATCACTTATCTGTTTTTCGTATTGATGGATATCAATTAAAGCAAAATAAGCCACAGATAATGTTCTTTCCACCGGGTCGCGATCAGGCTTTCCGAATACTTGAAATTGCTCCATGTAAACGTTTTTTAAGCCGGTTCTAAGTTCCAGAACACGATTGGCAGCGTCATCAGGTGTTTCTGAAGGTTGTATGAAGCCTCCCATAAGGCTCCACTTGTTTTTTTCAGGCTCAATGTTACGCTGAACCAGCAACAATTTTAAATTCCATCCGTCAAATCCGAAAATAATACAGTCTGTAGCGACCAATATTCGTTTTTGACCAGTATATCTCTGCATAATCAGGTTTATAGTTTATTTACAAGTGTAAAAATAATTATGGAGATGTGGAAATGGTTATGTCCGAAAATAGGAAAAGCCAGTTAAGTTCCAAAGAAAGTTATTTAAATTCATTATTCTTTACTTGTAACTCTTCCTATTCATATATCAGCTCACCCTTTTACCGTGTAGCAGCATATCCATAGCGTGATCAAATGAACCTGCACGGATTACTTCGCCTGAGTTGACAAAAAATATTTCATCGGCATTTTCTATAGTATTTAAACGATGTGCTATAATTACTCGTGTCGTGGTATCCGGTAATTTACTTAAAATATCGCTAAGTAGTTTTTCTGTAATGGTGTCAATATTGGCAGTTGCCTCATCCAAAATAAGTAAATCAGGATTGCGTAATACTGCGCGCATGAATGCTATCAATTGCTTTTGACCCAAACTTATACTATCACCACTTGAAAGTACATTTGTGTCCAATCCACTTTCAAAAATTGCAAGCAAGCTACCTAAATTAGCCTCTACAATAACCTTTTCCAATAGCTCATTCGTATAATTTACATATAGCTCATTACCATACAAGATATTATCACGTACCGTTCCAGTAAACAAAAATGGTTCCTGCAAAATAAAGCCTATCTTTTTGGTTCTGTCAATCGGCTCATAACCCCTTATATCTTTTCCATCAAGTAAAACAGTTCCTTTGGTTGCATCATATAAGCGAGCTATTAATGAAGCCGTTGTAGTTTTACCACCACCTGTTGGGCCAACAAGTGCATAGGTTTTTCCACGCTCCAGCTTAAAATTGATATTATGCAATATTTCCCTGCTTTCATCATAGCTAAAATGCACATTCCTGAATTCCAGTAATGAAGCAGAAGGATCAGCAACCACATTATCTATCGTTACCAGATCAGTTTCTAAGGTTAATATATGGGATATCCTGTCCCAGCCAGCCATTGCAGTTTGAAAGTTTGTCCACAATGCCGCCAATTGCCTTAAGGGATTATAAAATTGATTAGCATATGATAAATAGCTTACCAACAATCCAATAGCAAACTGGCCTTCAGAAATCAGGTAAATACCATAGGCCAAAACAATTAACTGTGCAATACTCGAAAACAAACCATATACCGGCACATAACTATTATTGGCTATACCTGCTCCTATTGCCGTATTGTAGTTTTCCTGGTTTGCTTCATCAAAACGTTTGCGAAAATAATCACGGCGGTTAAAAGCAATGATCACTTTAAAATTATTCAGGCTTTCTTGTATCTCGCCGCTCATTCCACCTACACTTTTCAGGTTTTTGGCATTTTTTCTTTTCACCCATGGGGATGTTAAAGCAGTAAAAATGAGGATAACAATTGCAGGAATAAGTGTAGCTGATCCAAGCTGAATATTTATCGACAATAAAAATATTCCTGCCCCTAGCATGGTGGCTATGCTACCAATAAACTGCATTAACGATTGTGAAAAAAACTGGTTCAGCTTATCTGTATCATTATTGATTCGCGATATCAAATCTCCAGCCTTATTTTGATTAAAAAACCCAACTGGCAACAATTGCAGCTTATTAAATATCGCATTACGAAGCGTAAACAGCATACGTTGACCAACCCCACCCATCAATATGGTTTGCAGATAACTTGATAGCAATGCCACCAGATACATACCCAGTAGTATGGCACAATTCACCAATACACCATGATAATTTTTATGTGGTACAAAAATGTACTGATCAATGGTATGCCCAATAATTAGTGGGCCGAATAAGTTTAAAGTAGAGTTAACCAAAATGGCAGTTAATGCCATTATTAAATTCTTTCTTTCGTGTGAGATGAGTTGCAACAACTTTCCCAGCGAAGACCATGTGGATGATTTGGGCGCCTTAGCCTGCAGATCATTTAGATTGTAATTCATAATTACTGGTGCTTTGTTGCGAGTTTAAAATTTGTACATATTCCGGGCTGCTTTTCATCAGTTCATTATGTTTACCGGTAGCAATGATTTCACCCTGCATTAACAGAATGATTTGGTCATAATGTTCAACAGATGCAATTTTTTGTGTTACCGAAATCAGTGTTAAACCAGGATAATTTTTCTGCACATTGGCAAGAATTTTTGTTTCGGTATTATTATCAACGCGAGCTGTAAAATCATCAAGTAATAAAACTTTAGGATTAATGGCCAATGCCCTTGCTAACATTATACGTTGTTTTTGGCCACCTGAAAGACTCGAGCCTCGTTCAGAGACAATAGTGCTTAACTTCTCTGGTAATGAACTGATAAACTCACCTAACTCTGCTGTATCAATAGCCTTTTGTAATGATTCATCTGTAACTGTATCACTAAAGGCAATGTTTTCGCGGATACTCATATTAAAAATAATACTATCCTGAAAAACAAAACCCACCTGGCTGTGGAACGATTCGCTGTTATAAACATCAATACTTTTATCATCAAAAAGAACCTCTCCCGTACTTGGTTTTATTAAACCTGTAAGCAGGTATAACAACTGTGACTTGCCCGCAGCGGTTGGGCCTATAACAGCAATTTTAGACCCTGCCTTAACCTTAAATGAAATTTGTTTCAGTGCCGGTTTCTGTCCATAAGAAACAGAAACATCTTTCAGTTCAATATCACCGTTTAAAGTCGCAGTTAGTTCCCCTTTTTCAGAAGTATCAGCAGCATCCAAAACAACATTAATACGCTGAAATGAAGCTGTTGCCTGAGCAATTATATTGCTCATAAAGCCAATAACCAAAATCGGGAATATCAATTGAGCCAGGTAGCTGTTAAATGCAGCAAAATCACCCAATGTCATAGTGTCATTTATCACAAAGTGGCCACCTAAAGCCAGAATGCTCAAAGAAGCCAAGTTTGCTGTAAAAGTAATTATAGGTATAAGGCCCGCAAAAAGTCTTAAAATAGATAGACCGATGTCTCTTGCCTCCGAATTGGCTTTTAAAAATTTATCAAACTCCAATTGCTGTGAATTGATAACACGTATTAGTGCTGAGCCTAAAATACTTTCGTTAATTACTTTATTCAACCAGTCAATAACCCCACGGCTTTTAATAAACAATGCCCTGACTTTTTTCAGTACATAAAAAAAAGTTCCACCAATAATAGGGATTATAGCAATAATACAAAGGCCTAATCTCCAATTAATAGTAAGCAGCAATATACTGGCTCCCACAATTATAAATACTGATGATACGATAGAGACTAAAGCCTGTGAAACAAAAAGCTTTATTGAATCAACGTCGGCCGTAAGATTGGTGAGCAATTTTGAAGGTGTGACCTGCTCAATAAAAACACCGCTTTGTCTCGAAATTTTATCAGAAAGTTGGGTGCGCAGATCGCGGGCTACTTTTTCTGATGTATAGGTTTGTATAATGGTTTGCAAGTAAGCAAATACAAAAATAAATAAGACAGCTAGGGTGAATTTAACCAATATTGGGTTTACATTATACTTTGAGTGCGTAAACAAACTATGGATATAATCATCAATTCCATGCGAAATAATTTTTGGAAGCCATAAGGTAACTGTATTGCTAAAGAGCGCAAACAATATAAGCAGGGTAACCAAACCCGAATAAGGCTTCAACAGGCTAAAAATACCGGGTGGTTTAGATTTGTTATCGGTTGGCTTCATTATTATATTTTATTTAGATTTAAGAGGCAGTAAAAATAACAAACAATGTTATTTAATTATGTTGACGAATGAGCAATAGAAAAATTTTATGAATTAAACAGTTTAATATGCTTTTCCCAAAGCTATTGCTATTGTTTCAACTTATTCCCGCCAGAATGAGCTAATTGAAAAATTGTATAAAGGTGATGTGATTCATGAAGCAGAAAAAACTCCAGCCATTCCATTATAGTTAATTTCCCAAATTTCGGGTGGATACCTATACGCTCCAGTTTATCTTTAGGTAAACTATTAATAAGGTGGTAAATAACTTCCCTGTCTGCCGATATTTTCTTTAGCAACTCATAAGTTGTAAATGCACAATAAATTTCAAATTCATCGTCATTTTCTGCTTTATAAACTTCAAATGTAGGATTATCAATAGCAAGGATTTTGCGCATTCGATCGATAAAAACAGGCTGATACTTAGCCAAATGTGCTATATTTTCGTGAATGCTCCATTTGCCCCGAACAGAATGTAACTGTATTCGCCTATTATTTAATTTGATAATAACAGAGGCGATAGTTTTATGTTGATTTTTTAAACGCTCAGTTAATGATGAATAAATCATATGTCCTAATAAACGAAAGTTTTTTAAAATGTTATAGCGATTTCTGTATTATTTTTGAGATTAATCACCCATTTATTTTTTGTAACAGCATTAAGATATTGGTTAAAATAAGTTACCTAAATAATTACGATACATTTAACAAACATTAAACAATGACCCTAAATTTTGACCGTAATGTAGATTATGTACTGGAAGATGACCGTGTACTATTAACCCCTTTAAAGGAAACTGATATTGAATTTCTTTTGCCATTTGCACTAAATGAACCGGAAACTTGGAAATATTCGCACCAAAGTGCTAAAGGTGAACAGGGCTTGCGTACCTATATTAATGAAGCACTTAAAAACAGGGCAACAGGTGATGAATATCCTTTTATTGTATTTGATAAACAAACCTCATCATATGCCGGCAGTACGCGCTTTTATGATATTAAAATGCATTGGCAAACCGTACAATTGGGCTATACCTGGTATGGCGAAAAATTTAGAGGAACAGGGCTAAATAAACATTGTAAGTTTTTACTGCTTCAATTTGCTTTTGAAAAAATGAATGCGTTAAGGGTTGAATTTAGAGCCGATGCCAGAAATGAGTTGAGTATTGCAGCCATGAAAAGCATTGGCTGTAAATCAGAAGGTATTTTAAGAAGCAACATGCCTTTACACGGAGGTGGAAGAAGAGATTCCATCGTTTTAAGTATCTTAAAAAATGAATGGGAAAATGATGTAAAGGAAAGTCTTGGCAGAATATTAAAATAATGTTTCCTTCTACTAGAAATGCTCTTCTATTTATATTATTGACTCTAACTTAAAAAAAGTCAGAAAAGACATATTTATGTCATACTTTCAATTTTTACTGATTTTTATTGCTGTATAGCGTGATAAGCGGATATTTACGAACCTTATTGAAGTAACAAAAACAAAGTTTTTTAATCTATTAAAAAAACATTTAAGTGGAAACTATACTAAATATCATAGATCTGGGTAAAACCTATCAAAGTGCCGGGCGTATACTTACGGTTCTTGATCAAATTAATTTTTCTATTACCAAAGGTTCAACAAATGCTATTGTAGGGCCATCTGGAAGTGGCAAAACAACACTACTGGGTTTGTGTGCAGGGTTGGACAGATCGAGTTCGGGCATAGTTGAATTAAATGGCATTAATCTGGGCAATTTATCAGAAGACCAAAGAGCACAGGTGCGTAATCAATATATTGGTTTTATTTTTCAGAACTTTCAGCTATTGCCTACCCTAACCGCATTGGAAAACGTAATGGTTCCATTAGAGCTAAGAGGTGAAAAGAATATCAAGGCACGAGCAATGGATCTACTTGATAAAGTGGGTCTTGCAGACAGGAGTCACCACTACCCTGCTCAACTTTCGGGCGGTGAACAACAAAGGGTATCATTGGCCCGCGCTTTTTCTAATTCTCCATCTATATTATTTGCTGATGAACCTACAGGTAATTTGGATGCTGAAACCAGCGAAAAGGTAGTTAAACTGATATTCGATCTAAACAAAGAAGCCGGTACTACATTGGTATTGGTTACACATGATCTGGAACTGGCAGCTAAAACCCAGCGCATTATTCGTATAAAAGGCGGCAAACTGGTTGCCGACGAAAAAACCATAAACGGATAAACGGGCATGGAAAACAAACGGAGCATAAATATCCCCTGGCTTTTTCAGATGGCCTGGCGCGACAGTCGCAGAAACCGTTCGCGGTTATTATTATTCATATCAGCCATTATATTTGGTATTGCTGCCTTGGTAGCGATATACTCGTTCAGATTTAATTTGGAGAAAGATATTAACGCCCAGGCCGCAACGCTTATAGGTGCTGATTTATCCATAACAGGCAACAAACTAGCAGACGTTACCATAAAACCACTGCTGGATTCATTAGGCGATAAAAGATCAGAAGAGCGGAGTTTCGTTTCCATGATCTATTTCCCAAAAGGTAATGGCACACGTTTAGTACAGATTCGTGCATTACAGGGTGATTTCCCCTATTATGGGAGCTTAGAAACTACGCCAGAGCAAGCCGGCCAGGCTTTTAGAAATAAAAAAATGGCTTTGGTTGATAAAACGCTGATGCTGCAGTTTAATGCACATGTAAACGATTCTATAAAAATTGGCAATGTGACCTTTTCCATTGCGGGAGTTTTGAATAAAGCACCTGGGCAAACTGGTGTATCAACGAGTATTGCGCCTATTGTTTATATACCATTACAATATCTGGAACAGACCGGGCTTTCAAAAAAAGGTAGCCGTATCAATTATAGTTTTTACTATAAATATAACCATCCTGTAAATATGGATAAGCTTATTAAAAGTATTGACCCGAGGTTAGATAAAGCTGAAATGAATTACGAAACCATTGAAACCCGCAAGGAAAACACGGGCCGTTCATTTGGTGATTTAACGCGGTTTCTTTCCCTAGTTGGTTTCATTGCACTTCTACTTGGTTGTGTTGGCGTCGCCAGTGCCATACACATTTATATCCGCGAAAAAATTGCATCAATTGCTATACTACGTTGTCTTGGAGTAAAAGCGTCCGAAGCATTTATTATTTTTCTTATTCAAATTGTTGGAATCGGTATTATCGGTTCTATAACAGGCGCATTTCTGGGTACACTTATCCAGCATGTTTTGCCTATGATATTAAAGGATTTTTTACCCTTTACCATTTCAACAGCTATATCATGGCTGGCTATAGGACAGGGAATTTTATTAGGAGTGATCATTTCCATTCTTTTTGCATTATTACCCCTTATCTCCATCAGAAATATATCACCGCTAAATACCCTCAGGATCACCTTTGAAGATATAAACTTGGTACGTGACCCTTTCAGATGGCTGGTTTATTTATTGATCCTTGCTTTTGTTATCACTTTTAGCTTTTTACAACTTGATAGCTGGCTGGCAAGTGTATTTTTCACTATCGGTATTCTGATTGCTTTTATGATACTGGCCTTTACAGCCTGGTTATTAATGAAGGTTATGCGCATCATCATCCAGAGTACATGGAGCTATTTAACGCGTCAGGGCTTTGCCAACCTTTACCGGCCAAACAATCAAACTATTATCCTTATTGTATCTATTGGATTGAGTACTGCATTTATTTGCACGCTATTCTTTATACAAAGTATCCTGATTAATCAGGTTAACCTGTCATCGAGCGGCAACCAGGCTAATATGATTTTATTTGATATCCAAAGCAGTCAGGAAAAATCTATTGCTGAGCTCACCAAACAACAAAAGCTTCCTGTTTTACAACAAGTGCCTATTATTACCATCAGGCTGGAAAGCATCAACGAAAAAACGGCAGCAGATTTGAGAAAAGATTCTACCCTTAAAATTTCAAAGCATGTGTTCTCTAATGAATATCGTGTTACTTACCGTGATACATTAACACCATCGGAAAAAATAATAAAAGGCGAATGGATTGGCAAAGCCGATGTTGGCAAGGATATACCTGTATCCATAGAGGATAATTTTTCCAAGCGTAATCACATTAATGTTGGCGATCATTTAGTTTTCAATGTACAGGGACTTAACATGACAACTGTAGTTGCAAGTGTAAGACAAGTGAACTGGAATAAAATTCAAACCAATTTCCAAATCTTGTTTCCGAAAGGTGTATTGGACGATGCTCCACAATTTCATGTGCTGCTTACTCATGTGCCGTCGTCAAAAGTTTCCGCCAAATATCAGCAGGCTATAGTAAAACAATACCCTAACGTTTCTATCATTGACCTGGGCCAAGTTTTGGTAACTGTAGATGATTTACTGGATAAAATAGGCTACATTATCCGTTTTATGAGTGCATTTAGTATTATTACAGGCATTGTAGTATTAATTGCCTCTGTAAGAATAAGCAAATATCAGCGGATCCGCGAAAGTGTATTATTACGTACACTGGGAGCCAGCCGCAAACAAATATTTGTGATTACTACCTTAGAATATCTATTTTTAGGAGCACTATCAGCGTTAACTGGTATTGTAATTGCATTAGCAAGTAGTTGGTTACTGGCAAAATATAGTTTCGAAATCCCCTTTGCTATAAATTTACTACCAGTTGCTGCATTATTTTTAATTATTTCATTGTTGACAGTTGTCATTGGACTATTAAACAGCAGAGGTGTACTAAATAAGCCTCCGCTGGAAGTGTTGAGAGCTTCCTGATCAGTCTTAAAATTAACTTTTGACTTATAATTGGGATTAAAAAAATAAAAATGTTCAAATTCAAAATACTTTCGCTGGCTTGCATAATATTTATTTTTGAAGCCTGCGGTAATAATAAAACATCTACATCGCAAACTTCGGTAACGACTGAAAAACCTGATAGTTCATCGTCATCAAAAACTATTTTATTTTTTGGAGATAGTCTTACCGCCGGTTATGGGCTTGATGATCCGTCACAGGCATACCCGTCAGTAGTTCAAAACAAAATTGACTCCGCAAAGCTTCCTTACAAAGTAGTCAATGCAGGTGTTAGTGGCGAAACATCAGCGGGCGGAAAAGGAAGGATCAACTGGATCTTAAAACAGCATGTTGATGTTTTTATATTGGAATTGGGGGCCAACGATGGTTTAAGAGGTATTCCAGTAAGTGAAACCATTAAAAATCTACAGGATATTGTTAATGCCGTAAAAGCAAAATACCCGGATGCTAAATTAGTAATGCTAGGTATGCAGGTACCGCCCAATATGGGCACAGCCTATGCGTATAGTTTCAAGGCGATTTTTCCTGAACTAGCTGCAAAAAATAAAATGACATTAATGCCGTTTCTTTTAAAGGATGTGGGCGGTGTGCCTTCTTTAAATCAAAAAGATGGTATACATCCAACAGCCGGAGGGGCTAAAATTGTAGGCAACAACGTTTGGCATGTTTTGCAGGATGTGCTGACTGGAAAGAGCTGAAGACCGCATCATATTTAATAATTATTTTTTTTCGGCTTCATCCTACCTAGTTATAGGATGATTATCTTCGCCAGCAAAATATAAAAATATGAGTAAAACGAAACTTACCATAAACAATAATGGTTCGGTTAAAATTGAAGGCGATTTTGAAATTGTAGACATGCAGGGTAATGAATATGGTTTGCAGGGCAGAACAATAGTTTCTATTTGTCGTTGCGGCTTATCAGCCAATAAACCTTTTTGCGATGGCTCACATAAAGGTCACTTTGAGCATAATGCAATTGCATTTGATCTTCCACCCAAAAAAGTTTAATTATAGGTAATCCAAACAATTGAACAATCTTTAAATTCGGCAATGGCTAAGGCAAAAATTAACGGAGTTGAACTTAATTACAAGGTTACCGGCAGTAAAGCACCTTTAGTTTTAATACATGGACACCCTTTTGACCATACCATGTGGTATCCGCAAGTTATTGAGTTTTCTGATGATTACCAGGTAATAACACCTGATTTAAGGGGCTATGGCAACAGCAGCCTGCCCCATCATCCGGTAAATACAAAATTTGAAGATTACGCCACCGATGTATTGCAACTGCTGGATTATTTAAATGTAGATCGTTTTCATTTGGCCGGCTTGTCAATGGGGGGCCAAATTATTATGGAGATATTTCGCCAGGCACCCAACAGGATAAAATCATTAATATTTGCTGATACTTTTGCTGGTTTAGATACTCCAGAAATAAAGCAAGGCCGCTATGATGCTGCCAACCGTTTGGAAAAAGAAGGAATGGATGCGTATGCTGACGAGGTGATTTATAAAATGATCCGCCCAAAACATGTTAGTTCAATGCCTGAGGTGGCTGAACATGTTGTTAAAATGATGAAAGCAACCGCTCCTGAGGCTGCTGCCACAGCTCTAAGAGCCAGAGCTGAAAGAATTGATTATCTTACTAAAGTACTACCGCAAATTAATGTTCCTACGCTGGTAATTGTTGGCCGAGAGGATGAGTTTACTCCTGTTGCAAAAGCAGAAGAACTTAAAGCAAACCTACAGAATTGCAAACTGGTTATTATTGAAGATGCCGGACATATGCCCAATCTGGAGCACCCGAATGAATTTAACCAGGCTGTAATATATTTCCTGGAAAGTATAAGTAACCCTCCAGGTACTTCGCTTTAAAACTATTTACTTACTGGTAATATGTTTACGGTGCGCAGAACCCCACTTATATAATTCAATAACAACGGATTTTAAGGTTTTACCATACTCGCTTAATTCATATTCTACTGTTATAGGTGCTGTGTTATGCACGTACCTGGTAGCCAGATCATTCATTTCAAGATCCTTAAGCTCTTTTGATAACATTTTGGATGTAATGCCAGGTATTTCTCTTTGAATTTCTTTAAATCGTTTTCGGCCAAACTTTAAAGAAAAGATGATCTGCAATTTCCATTTCCCACCCAAAATATCCAGGGAATCCCTTAATGGCAACAACATCTGAAGAAAATCTTCATAAGATAAATCCGGGGGCAAATTTTCTAAATCATAATCAGTAGTATCCATACTTTGTAATAAACTATAAATATATTTAATTGAATTCTTTTCTTACCCGGTTTCTCAAAGTATACTGGTATACTAAAGTATAGCATCATTAATAACTACTTCACTTACCATAGCTTTGTTCTGTTAATTTAAACAGATGATAAAAAATATAATCAAAAATATCTATCAGATTGATCTGGGAGTTGTCAATTGCTATCTGATTGATGATAGCGGAGCTTTAACACTGATAGATACGGGCGTTGACGGTGCTGAAAAAAAGATATTTAAAGCACTGGCAGAAATTGGGAAGAAACCAACTGATCTTAAACAAATAATCCTAACTCATTTGCATCCTGATCATGCAGGTTCAGCAGCAGTAATTCAGCAAATGCTTAATATTCCGGTTTATGCTCATTATACAGATGCTGCATTAATTGAAAAAGGAATTGGGATGAGAGAACCGATGACAAGGACACCAGGCTTTATATCATGGCTGGTATATAGTTTATTGCTCAAAAAGGCGCCAAAGACGATTACCCCAGTGAGCAATATTATTAAATTAAACGATGAACAGGTATTGCCAATACTCGCCGGAGCGAAAGTAATTCATTCACCAGGGCATTCGGCTGGTCATATCTCTTTATTGATTGAGAAAGAGGAATTATTAATTGCGGGAGATATTTGCATGAACACAAACGGTCTTGTTGATTACAGTATTTTGTATGAAGATGTAACCCTGGCAAAACAGACACTGAAAAATATATCGAAATACAATTTCAAAATTGCTTGTTTTGGGCATGGTAAACCAGTAATGAGTAGTGCAAGTAAAAAAATGACTGAAAAATTCAGTTAGAGCTAGCAGTATTTAGAAAGTTGTTATGCTTTACATAGCAGCTTTCACCAATTCAAGGGTCTTAACAGTATCGGTGTATAGCTGATCGTATAGTTTTTTTTCTAAAACATCTTTGCTGATCAATTTACTACCCATTCCAACGGCGCAGGCTCCGGCTTGGAACCATCCGCTTATATTTTTAGCAGTTAAATCAACTCCGCCTGTTGGAATAAAAAGCTGGCCGGGAAACAGCTCTCTGATTGAACTGATAAAAGCCTGACCAACAATATTGGCAGGAAATATTTTAACCAGGTCGGCACCATTTTTTTTGGCACTATACACCTCCGTAGGTGTCATACAACCCGGAATCCAGAGTAGTTTATGTTTTTGAGCTACTTTAGCTACTTCCGGGTTAATGATTGGACAAACTATAAAATCAGCCCCTGCATCAATAAAAGCTTCTGCATCTGACACATTTTTTATAGTGCCTATACCCAGTAGTAATTCTGGCATTTCTTTTTGCTGAGCCTTTTTGAGCACCTTAAAATTATCAAGCGCCTGTTTACCCCTATTGGTATACTCCAGCACCCTTATACCCGCTTTGTATAATGTGCGCGCAACCTGAAGACTCACTTCAGCATCTTCAAAAAAAAACAAGGGTAACATTCCTTGGGTTAAGATGCTGTTTAATACGGCTTTTTTAATTTTCATTTGATTGAATTTTCTATTTCTGCTACAGTTTTGGTAGTTGAATCGCCATTAATAAATAACTTTTCAAATGCAGCAGCGGTAGCAAATTCAAGCGTTTGCTGTGGATCAAGGTTTTTGTAGAGCCCATAAATAAGACCGGCCATAAAACAATCGCCGCTTCCCACTTTGTCTGTAACCTTACTCGTATCGTACTGATTTGAAGTATAAAATTGCCCGTTTATAAAAAGTGATGTATAATAAGTTATTTCATTAGTAGCATCAAAGCGAAAGGTATTAGCAACAGCCTGACATCCTCGATAACGTTCCTTAATAGCCTCGGATGTTTTTAATGATTCCCTTAAATATATACTTTTTTGCCCACTTTTGTGAATATCAGGAATAACAGGGATACCCAGCATCTTTTCGGCTGCCCAAACGTTTCCCATTATTATATGGCAATATTTTACCAAATCGGGCATTATCTCTACCGGCGACTTACCATATTGCCATAATTTGGCCCGGTAATTCATATCAACGGATATGGTAATATTCCTCTTTGATGCAGCTTCAAGAGCTTCCATACAAACATCAGCCACGTTTTGACTTATTGCCGGACAGATGGCACTAAAATGAAACCAACTTACTCCATTCAACAATTTGTCCCAGTCGATCTGTCCTGTTTGCAACGCTGAAAATGATGAATTGGCACGGTCATAAATCAGTGCATTGTGTTTCAGATCCTGTCCCTGTGTCAGGTAGTAAAGGCCTATCCTATCTCCTGACTTGACAATTGCGGAGGTATCAATCCCTTTCTCCTGTAAAAACACTATAAGCTGGGCCGACATGCCATTATCCGGCAACGCAGTAAAATATCCTGATGGTAATCCCCAAAGAGAAAGTGCTGTAGCCACATTTAATTCTGCACCGCCAACATAAAACGGCAGTCGATTTTCATTAAGCCATTCGCCATTCGCATCCGGGCAAATACGCAGCAGCAATTCGCCAAAGGAAAGCACCTTACCTGTATGTTTACCGACAGTTAGACTCATTTTATTTTATCGAAATCAAAATACCTTTTAGCATTATAGTAGCAGATGTCCTGTATAATTTTTCCGGTCCAGGTGATATCATTTGGCAGTTCGCCATTTTCAATATCGTTACCAAAAAGATTACATAATATGCGTCGGAAATACTCGTGTCTTGGGAACGACATAAAACTACGTGAATCAGTAAGCATTCCAACCATACGGCTCAACAGGCCCATGTTTGATATTGTATTTAACTGTTTTGTCATTCCATCCTTCTGATCAAGGAACCACCATGCCGAACCAAATTGCATCTTCCCGGCTATAGAACCATTGTTAAAATTACCGGCCATAGTTGCCATCATTTCGTTATCTGATGGATTAAGATTATACAGAATGGTTTTGGTAAGTTTATTTTCGGCTTGTAGCTTATTTAAAAATTTAGACAAAGCACGACCTTGCTGAAAATCACCGATAGAGTCATAACCTGTATCAGGGCCGGCTTCTTTTAAAGCACGGGTGTTATTATTACGTAAAGCACCTAAATGAAACTGTTGTACCCAATCTTTTTCATGATCCCAAACCGAAAAATAATACAACATTGCCGATTTAAACTTCATCACATCTTCTGAAAATAAAACTTGCTCTGTCCTTATCTTTGTAAATATTGCTTTTATCTCGCTTTCGGTACAACTTTCGGCATATAAATGCTCCAAACCATGATCGGAGATACTACAGCCACTGGCAGCAAAGAAATTGTGACGTCTTTTTAATACATCCAGATACATGTCAAAGCTGTTGATCTTTAAACCAGCAACCTCTTCCAAACGGTTAATATAAATATTAAGTGATTTGGTATTATCAGCCTCCATTGCCTTATCAGGCCTGAAAGCAGGCAGAACCTTTACTCCATAACCGTCTTTTTTTATTTTATGATGATGTGCCAGGTCATCGGCCGGATCATCGGTAGTACAAACTACCTCCACGTTCATTTTTTTAATCAGGTTCCTGACACTATATTCCGGCGATTGCAGCTTTTCACTGCATTCATCAAATATTTTACGCGCTGTTGCAGGCGACAGTAATTCATGGATATTAAAATAACGCTGCAACTCCAGATGCGTCCAATGATATAATGGATTACGAAGCGTATATGGTACCGTAGCTGCCCATTTTTCAAACTTTTCAAAGTCTGTTTTATTCCCGGTAATATAGGCCTCTCCTATTCCATTGGCACGCATTGCCCGCCATTTATAATGATCGCCTAAAAGCCAAACTTTCGTAAGGTTATCAAAGTTAATATCATCAGCAATTTGATCAGGCGGTAAATGGCAGTGATAATCAATTATAGGTAATGCCGCTGCATATTCATGGTATAAACGTTTAGCAGTCTCTGTTTCCAGCAAAAAATCTTCATTTAAAAAACTCTTCATCTCTGAATTATTTTGCCGGATTTACGGCAAAAACTATTGGGGTTATAAGGTTTAACTTTCCGGCAGCAATATACTTTTTATATAGCAATTGTTACAAAAACATTAAGGGTTAAATTGATTAATTTAAAGTTACACTACAAATTTACAAAAGCATGTATTGATTTGGCCAAATATTAATCAACATATTTAAAACACTATCCTTTTATAATTATTACTACAATATTAATAAACAACTATTATGGAAAAACATATTGTTAAAGTTTTAAAAACAGAGATGGTAACGCATAATGTTAAGCGATTCACTCTGGAAAAACCAAAAGGCTATTCATTCATATCCGGACAAGCCACTGACGTATCTATCAATAAACACGGTTTAGAAAATGAATTTCGGCCTTTTACTTTTACCTGCCTTAATAGTGATAATCATCTTGAATTTACTATCAAAATTTACAAAGGGCATAATGGTATTACCGAAAGGCTACTGGATGTTAACAGCGGAGACGAATTGATATTACACGACGTATTCGGTGCTATAAATTATAAAGGACCAGGGTTGTTTATAGCAGGCGGGGCGGGTATAACACCGTTTATATCTATTTTACGAATGCTGAAGCATGACCATAAACTGACAGGTTGCACCCTGCTATTTGCTAACCGAACCGAAGATGATATTATTATTAAAGATGAACTGGATGAAATGCTGGGAGAAAACCACATTGATATTATTTCAAAGCCTAAATCTACTGGCAAACAAGGGAGACGTATTGATATAGAATTACTGAAACAGTTTGTTAGTAAACAATATCAATATTACTATATCTGCGGGCCTGATGAATTTGTATCCGGACTAAAAACTAATCTGATTGAACTCTGCGTAAACGAAAAGAATATTGTTATTGAAGAATAAAGTCTTAAAAATGAAAAGAGAATCCTTAATATTAAATAAGGATCCTCTTTTTCGTATAGGTAGATGATATGCTGATCAAGCTGCTTTTTTAATTGAAGCCTGTTTGTTTTCCTGAATCATTCTAAAATGCTGAAGATCTTTTTTCAATGACGCTCTTAATTCTAAATCGATTGCTTTTAATATTACACGGGTGTTAGTTGAAGTTTTCATAAGTTAATTTTTTAGCTGCATAGGTTTATACCAACACCGTGCCATAATATTGGTTAGTGCTTTAAAATCTATTCGCTTCTATAAAAATTCAATAATGTAATAGAAAATCCATAGAAAAAAGACGTGTTATCGTATACTGAAGAGATACAGAGCTGCTTAAAAAAGTATACATTTTGCTTCAAAACCACCTTTAAGTAGTTATTTTAAGGTTTTATTGAAACACGTCTAATTATTAACGGCAAAGTTTGTTTAATACATCAGCATGTTGCGGAAATGCTACAGTTAGTGTTCGTTTATCGGCCATTTCAAACTCGCTGAATTCAAAACCGGGCGCAACATTGCAGCTTACCAACGTAAATTCGCTTTTCGATGGTATTTCAGCAGTAAACCATAGTCCTGCTTTAACAGCCACAGACAAACTCCCTGAGGGGCAATCAGACAATTCAAATTTAAAGTAGTTTCCATCTTCATCTATACTATGAATAAGCAGGGGCACTCCTTTATGGAAGTACCATAACTCGTCAGACGAAATACGATGAAATCCTGAGAAATCGGCCCCTTCCAATAAATAATAAATTGATGTACAGGCTTGTCTGATTTCAGTCTCACCTTGCCTGTTTACCGGCTGAAGGGAGCGAAACACTTCTTTATAATATCCACCTTCGGGATGAGGCTGAAGATCTAAGTGTTTAATCCAGTATTTGCCGATTTGAGCATTCATGATATGAACTAAGATTTATAAATTTAAATTACAGAAATATTGTATGATCATTCAATCTTATAAATCTTAGCTTTAAATAAGCGAAGAGCAATTATGCAATAACCACTTCAGGTTCAACTTGTTTTTTTGCCTTTTTCTCTGCCACATAAAGTACAATCATCAGGATTAAACCAGTCGCGAAAAAGCAATCTAATGCTAAGGCTGAATCACGCATTTCACCTGTTACTGCTTCAACCCACCCAAATGTGAATAAGCCTACTACTATTGCTAGTTTTTCGGTCACATCATAAAAACTAAAAAATGAAGCGGTATCAGGGATATTAGGTGGTAAGTATTTTGAATAGGTTGAGCGTGATATGGACTGTACGCCACCCATTACAGCACCAACTACAATTGCAGCGGCAAAAAACTGTGGCGTATTAGCTATAAAAAACACCAACAGACAAAGCACCGTCCAGATAGACACCAGGCCTATGAGCGTTCTCACGTTACCGTACTTACCTGATACTTTTGAAGTAAGCCATGCTCCGATAACCCCAACAACCTGAATGGAAAGAATAATCTCAATCAATACATCATCAGACATGTGAAGTTCTTTAGATGCAAAGTTAGCGGCAACCAGCATAATAGTTTGTACACCAACAGAATAGAAAAAGAAGGATAATAGAAAACGCTTTAACAAAGGCATTTTCTGAACCTTTTTGAAAACTTTACCCAGCTCCTTAAAACCACCAGTTAACACATTGTAATTTTGCTTCTTAACGCTCGGCTCGCCTTTTGGTAACAGTCTGAAAGGAATAATGGAAAAGCCCATCCACCAAAAGAAAATAAGCAGGAATGACATACGTTCAGGAATTGCCTGCAATACGTCTTCTTTTAAGCCAAACCAAGTCGGTTGTTGTATTACAACTAAACACAAAAGCTGCATAATTAAACTACCCGCGTAGCCATACATAAAGCCTTTTGCACTCACATTATCCATTTGATCATCAGTAGCAATTTGGGGTAGATAGGAGTTGTAAAAAACAAAGCCGCCACAATATCCAATACAAGCCAATCCATAAAATATTAATGGAAGTTCAAGGGCTGGCGTACCGTGTGCTACAGGTTTAAACCAAAACAGGCCGGCACAGGATAAAGCCCCAAGCCAGGTAAAAAATTGGAGATATAATTTCTTGTTCCCCTTATAGTCGGCAATGGAGGTTAGTATAGGTAACAGAAGCACAATCAGCATGTATGATAAACCTAAAGCATAGGTTAGCAATACTGTATTTACAAACTTGTGCCCAAAAAAGGTAACTATATCGTGATTAGCATTGTGATAGGTTGTGTAAAACACATAATAAGCCGGAAATATGGTGGAGGTGATCACCATATTATAGGATTGATTGGCCCAATCAAACATGCACCAGGCCCAGATCGTTTTTTTGTTGTTTTTTGCTTCCATACTGACTCTAAAAGTATATAAATTTTAGAGTTTACAAAAATTGAGGCGAGAAACTTAGTATTTAAAGATAGCAATCGCAACTTTTGAAGTTGAATCAGCTTCAAAAATCACAATATGAGAATTATTTTGATCGGTTTAGTTGTTATAAAATTGAGTTGGTGTATCTGATTTTAGTTTAGATTGTTTTATACAGTTAATATAATCTAAGCTTACAAATAGCCCTAAATTCCCCTTACATCAGATGCTTTTATCCAGCCTTCATTACCGTTGATGAGTTTAATTTTTATCCAGTCGTTATTATAATCTTCAACGTTTACTTTGGTTCCATCATGAATTACAAACAAAGACGATGATTTATCTACCGGACCACTTTTTACGGTTACTGAATTGGTGAAAACAATTGCCTGTTTATGGCTATCAAAATAACTCACTTGTCTGCCGGCCATAAAAATTAATATCAGTCCGAAAAAGAACCCAATTATAGCAGCATAAAAAGAATATTTTTTAATTGAAAAAGCACCAGCAAAAAAGTAAAGAATTAACAATCCGGATGCTGCTAAAAAGAATACAATACTTAAAATAGATAACGTATTTAAAGAAGATGAAAAAATAAATGATTTCCACCACCTTGTAAGGAAAAACTCCGGTATTTCATCAACCTTATCGGTTGTTTTTGAATTAGCCAGGCGAATATTAAAATTTATATCTTCATCATTTGGTGCAAGCTTATGAGCCTTTTCAAAATAAAGAATTGCAGAAGGTATATCATCTAACTTATAACTGGCATTACCCATGTTATAATAAACCGTAGAAGATTGATAGCCGCCGTTCAATAATTCCTGATAAGTATTTAATGCCTCCTTGTATTGCCCTTTTGCATAAAGTGCATTACCTTTTTCAAATAATTGAGGTGCATTATCATTACCAAATGAACATATTGGTAAAACAAGCCATATAAAAATATATAATGAGCGTTTAAGCATATTAAATTTCACTTTCAATATCGTTTATTATACCTTTTGCCTTGTCAAATACTTCCTGTTCAGAGATATGAGTTACCGGCGCATAACGTGCCATTTCACATAAATCAAGTGTATCTAATAATCGTTTAATTAGTTGTTCATTTACTGATTTTGCCCTTAATGCTGATGCGATAGTTTCTCTATCAAGATTGGCATACAAAATATTCAGTTTATCACTCAGGTATCCATATAAACCTTTAAATATGGCTTCGTAAAATCCCTTTGTATTTTTAATATTTAATTGTAGCTGGGCATTTGCCAAATGTTTGGCAGCTATTTTACCGGCGCGTTTACTTTTTACTTTAACAACGTCACTATTCTCTTTCCTGACTTTGTTACGATAAATAAATGCACCTGCACATAAAACAGGGCCTAAACTAATCAATAACCAATATCCAAACGATCCAAAAAACATATCATCTGCATTGCTTAAATCGCCATTGGTTTTAATATACCTGATATCCTTACCTAATATTTTCAGGTCTTCCTTTTCTGTACCTGAAAAAGCAGTTACATTACTTTCAGCAGCCCCTTTATTTACTTTAACATGAAAAGGTTGTGATTCAAGCGTCACATATTTTCCTGTATTCGGATTAAAATAAGAAAATTTCAGGGGTTCAATAGTGTAATCCCCCTGATGCCTTGGAATTAGTAGGTAATTATAGATTCTGCTTCCTGATACGCCTTTTATATCTTCTGTAACTGTATCGGTAACTTTGGGGTCATACTTCTCAAAATCAGCAGGGAAATTAACCGTTAAAGGTTTAAACAGCTTAATATTACCAGATCCGGTTATTTTAACCTTATAATTTATGGCATCATTTGTTTTTACTTCTGTTTTATCAATGCTGGCATCAATAGTAAACTTGCCAACAGCACCAGCAAAACCACCTGGTTTACCTTCTTCGGACAAAGGCTTTACATGAATGGTTACTGGGGCACTCTGTGCTTTGTATTTAACTTGTCTGTACGAACCAAAAAACTGATCCATAATATCTCTTGAAGCCACCGGTTGCCTAACTATAAAAACCATAGACAATGGATCGATAGTTAAATTACCATCATGCTCAGGAAATAAAATACTCTGCTTAATATCAGCTACCTTGTATTGCTGTCCTTTATAAGTTTCAGTATTCCATTGCACCTGTTGTGGCCGCTTAACATCTTCACTCCAAAAACCATTTAAGTCAGGTAATTTATCAGGCTGACTATCATCTATACCAACACGTGTATATAAGCGATAACTTACCGTTACCTGCTGTCCATCATAAACATTATTTTTATCAACTACAGCCCTTATAAATAATAGCTTAGAAAGATCGGAAGTGTTTGGAGGAGGCGTGTTATCTGTTTGATTATTTTGTTGTGCATTATTTTGAGGAACCGGACGGCCCTTTATCACTTTAATTTTAATGGGTTGAGTGCTTAGTCTTCGTCCGTTAACAACCATTGTTGCTGGAGCAATTGTAAATTCGCCTTCTTTAGCTGCCATTAAAATATAGCTGTACGAAGTACTAACGGTTGTATTTCCATTAATAGACTCCATACTGGTAGATACATTTGGCCCCGATAATATCTGAAAATCGTTAATGTTAGGTGGCCTGAAATCATCACCATTACCATTTACAGAAAAAGTAATTTCAAATTGCTCACCAGTACCTACCTCTGTTTTACTTGCCGATGCAGTAAACTTTATTCCATCAGCCAATAAAAGGTTTGCACAGAGCAACAGAAACGATAATATAAAATATTTAATCTTCATTATTTAATCTAACTGTCACAGCTAATGACTTTCGTACCTTAAACATTCCTACCAGTCTTTTGAGATATTTAACTTGGTTCCTTTTAATTTTTTGTTTTTCAGTTTCTCCTGGGTAGCTTTTTCATTATTATTACTGGCATCCAGCATCCGCTCCGCATCTTCTTTGGATACCTGATTAGGCTGCTGCCCATTTTGCTGATCCTTTTTATCCTGATTTTGTTTGTCTTGATTATTTTGGTTCTGCTTATCCTGGTCTTTTTTATCTTGATTTTGTTTATCCTGGTTATTCTTGTTATCTTGTTTTTTGTTGTTATCCTGGTTTTTGTTGTTTTTATTTTGCTGTTGTTGCTGCTTCAGTTTTTCCTGTGCATAAGCAAGATTATAACGAGTCTGGTCATCTCCAGGATTATTCAGCAATGATTTTTTATAAGCTTCAATACTTTCTTCCAGCTTCTTATTCTCCAATAAGGAATTGCCTAAATTATGATATGCATCGGCAACTACTTTCTTATTGTTATTTGAAGCTGCTATCCTAGTAAATTGTTCACCAGCATCACCAAATTTCTTTTGTTTATACAAGGCATCTCCCAGGTTAAAATTAGCCGGAACATTCTGATCTTTTTTCTCGACAGACTTACGGTAATTTTCTTCAGCTTCTTTAAATTTTTGCTGCTGGTACAAATCGTTGCCCTTTTTAATATAGGTTTTTTCCTGTGCACAAAGTACTTGTACAGCCAGTAAAAATATAAATATCACTAATATCCGTTTCATGATTTTTTCACTTCAAATAGTTTTAAACCACTTAATCTTAAACTTTTGCGATTCGAAATAAAGAATTCAATAATTAATAACACGAATGCAATAGCCAGGAAAAACTGAAAACGATCTTCATAATCTTTAAATGATTTACTATCGATAGTTTTTCGTTGTACTTTATTTATCTGATCCATTACGATATTCAAACCGCTGTTAGCATTAGTTGCGCGTACATAAGTCCCGTTACCGGCAGCGGCAATTTCCTTACCCATATTTTCATCTAACTTACTCACTACAGTTTTTCCTGTACTATCTGTATGAAAGCCAATCTGTTTTCCGTTTTGATATACAGGTATCGGAGCACCTTCTGCAGAGCCGATTCCTATAACGTTTACCATTACGTCTTTTTCGGTTGCGTTTTTTGCTGCAGCGACAGCATCGTCTTCATGGTTTTCGGCATCAGTTATAATAATCATTGATTTGCCTGTGCCATCTTTAAAATCAAATGACCGCATTCCCATATCAATTGCAGCTCCAATGGCCGTTCCTTGAGTAGGCACCATATTAGTGTTTATGGTATTTAAAAACAGTTTGGCGGCTGAGTAATCTGTAGTCATTGGTAATTGTACATAGGCTTCCCCTGCAAAAACAATTATACCAATACGATCACTGTGTAAATTATCAATTAATTGCGCTATTGCCTGTTTGGCATTTTCTAAACGGCTTGGCGGAAGATCCTGGGCAAGCATACTGTTTGAAACATCAAGTAGTATCATCAAATCAGCACCTTTTCGTTTTTCTTCTTCCATTTTTGATCCAATCTGTGGATCTGCAGCGGCAATTATTAAAAATGCAAAAGCTATGGTAAACAGAATAAATTTAAGCAATGGCCTTGACAAGGATACTTCTGGCATCATCTGGTTAACCACTTTTTTGTCGCCCAAACTTGCAATGGCTCTTTTTTTCCATTCAGTCACCACTATAAAAAGCAGAAGGAATGCTGGGACGATTAATAATCCCCATAAATATTCCATATGTGCAAAACGTAGCATATTAAGTCAAAGCTCCTTTCAGCAAAGTATTTTTCAAAATGAATTCCAATGATAAAAACAGCAAGGCAATTAAGGCAAAAGGTAAAAACATCTCTGTTTTTTTATGGTATTGAGTTACATCAATTTTAGCTTTCTCCAATTTATCAATCTGATCATAAATATTTTTCAGCGTTTCGTTATCAGTAGCTCTAAAATATTTACCGCCTGTAATATTTGCAATTTTGGTTAAAGTTCCTTCATCAACATCAACCGGAATGCGTTGATATTGAATACCCATTGGGGTTTGTACCGGATATGGCGCATAACCATGTGTACCAATACCCACTGTATAAACCCGTACATTAAATTGCTTGGCAATTTCTGCAGCTGTAACCGGTGGAATTGATCCCATATTATTTGAGCCATCAGTCAGTAAAATCACTACTTTACTTTTGGCGTCACTTTCTTTAAGTCTGTTTACAGCTGTGGCAAGCCCCATTCCGATGGCTGTACCATCATCAATCATCCCATTTTTAACATCTTTAAACAGATTAATCAATACATCATGATCAATAGTTAACGGACATTGTGTAAAGCTTTCACCACTAAAAATAACCAAACCAATGCGGTCATCAGGTCTGTTTTTAATAAAATCAATAGCAATATTTTTCCCTGCTTCTAAACGGTTAGGTTGAAAATCTTCTGCAAGCATACTACCCGAAATATCTGATGCGATTATAATATCAATCCCTTCGGTTGTTGTATTTTGCCAGCTCAAAGATGATTGGGGCCGTGCCAAGGCAATAATCAAAGCCACTAAAGCCAATGACCGTAATACAATACCTAAATGCCGTAAGCGTGGCATTAAACTTTTTGTTGGTATTGAAAATCCTTTTACTGCCGATACACTTAAACTACCCTGCAATATTTGCTGACGCCAGATATACCAGGCAATAGTTAACGGCACTATCAACAAAAGCCAGAAGAATCCCGCATGAGCAAATTCAATTCCACTAAACATTGGAACTACCTCCTTCAGTATTCACTTTAACAGTCACTTGCTGCGTATTTTTCACAAAGGTGATCGCTTGTTCCAAAACTTGTTCATTTTCAAGCGGAAGAGGCTTTTCTTTTGCGAATTTTACCAAGTCGGATAAAACTAAAATCTGCTTTAATGCTCGTCTGCTATCATCAATGATATCTATACGCCTTAAATCTGATAATATCTCATCCGTTGTTTTTTCGTGTGTCTTTAAATGATATCGATTTTCCAGGTACTCACGCAATACGTCACTCAATTCGATATAATATTGTTTGGTCTGCTCCTGTTGCCAGAGCTTTTTGCCCTGTATTTCTGTTAGTTTCCCTAAAGCTATAATGTGCGCGGGTACAGTTGGCTTTACAACCTTTACTATAGGTTGTGGTTTCGGGCGATTTTTCAAATAAACTATCAAACCAATTACAGCAGCAATAAGCAACAGAGGGATTATCACCCAGTACCAATTATCTTTAAACCAGTCAACAAAGCTGTATGATACCATTATGGGTTGTTTAATGTCATAAATCCCTTTAGTGGTATCAACCTTTACAGTTTGAACCTGCAACGTAAGTTCGTTCGATTTTAAAACACCACCGGCAGATCCAAATAAATATGATGGTATTGTATAAGTACCTGCATCGAAGCTGGTAATGGTGTAGCTTTGTGTTATGGTGGCCTGGCTACGGTCGTTCGCGTCCAATGCAGTATCCGGTTTATTGATATTAACAATCTGAACCTTTCCAGTAAGTGTATCCGTTAAATTAGGAAAGTTAATATGCTCTTTTACCGGCTGGTGCACACTCAGAAAGAACTTGGTTTGATCACCTATCCTGATAGTGTACTGCTGTAATTTAGCTTCCGGTTGAATGTTTTGAGCGCCTGCATTTATCTTAAAGCAGATTAAAAACAAGAATAGATTGTAATTAAAAAACTGTTTCTTCATTTTATCACCTTTTTCTTTCACGCTTTTTAAACAACGTCATTAAAGGTTTAACATACGATTCATGGGTTCCAATATCTGCAGCGTCAACACCTGATTTGCTGAACACATCTTTTAATGCGGCATTCCTTCTAAGTGCATCAATTTTGAAAGCATCACGTACCTTTTTATCTCCGGTATTAATCCATAACACCTCGCCAGATTCTTCGTCTTTTACAGGAATCAAACCCAAATCAGGGAATTCTTCCTCATGTTTATCATAAAGACGAAGCGCAATAATATCATGTTTTTTATTGGCGATCTTAAGTTCAGATTCAAAACCAGGGCTCATAAAATCAGAGATAATAAAGGCCGTACACTTCTTTTTAATTGCGCTTGTGAAATATTTCAAAGCTTCAGCAACGTTGGTACCTTTATTTTCGGGTTTAAAATCAATCAGCTCCCTTATGATCATCAGGATATGGCTGCGCCCTTTTTTAGGAGGGATAAATTTCTCAATCTTATCGCTAAAAAATATCACACCCACTTTGTCATTATTTTGAATTGCCGAAAAAGCCAGGACCGCACACAGTTCCGTTGCCAGGTCCTGCTTTTGTTGATTAATGGTACCAAAATTTTCAGAGCCACTCACATCCATCAATAACATTACGGTAAGCTCACGTTCTTCATCAAAAACTTTAACATAAGGATGATTGAAACGGGCTGTTACATTCCAGTCAATTGTTCTGATCTCATCGCCGAGTTGGTATTCACGCACCTCACTAAAGGCCATACCCCTCCCTTTAAAAGCAGAATGGTACTCGCCCGAGAAAAGGTGATTACTTAACCCGCGGGTTTTAATCTCAATCTTCCGTACCTTTTTTAATAGTTCTTTAGTGTCCCTTGCCATTTTTTGAGAGATAAGTGCCCTTGATAAATTCAGGATCAAAACACAATTAATATTGCTCTTTCCTGCTCTATCCCTTACACCTGGTTTCAGTTTCTATTAAGGTACTTCGACTGCGTTTAATATCCCCGTAATAATATCTTCGGTGGTCATATTCTCAGCTTCAGCTTCATATGTTAAACCGATACGGTGCCTTAAAACATCATGACAAACAGCTCTAACATCCTCCGGAATAACATATCCGCGGCGTTTTATAAATGCATAAGCTTTTGAAGCCAGAGCCAAGTTAATACTAGCACGCGGAGATGCACCGAAACTGATCAGGTTTTTATAGTTTGATAACTTGTATTGATCAGGATAACGGGTGGCAAAAACAATATCAATGATATATTGCTCAATTTTCTCGTCCATGTAAACTTCCCTTACCACTTTACGGGCCCGCACAATATCATCAGGATGAATAATGGCATTTGGTTTAAGCATTCCCTGAGGAGCGATATTAGCCCTTACAATTCTTTTCTCATCTTCTTTGTTAGGATAGCCAATTACTACTTTAAGCATAAAGCGGTCAACCTGGGCTTCAGGAAGCGGGTAAGTACCCTCTTGCTCTATAGGATTCTGGGTAGCCAGCACCAGGAATGGATTTGGCAAAGCAAAGGTATTATCACCAATGGTAACCTGTCTTTCCTGCATCGCTTCAAGCAATGCGCTTTGTACTTTTGCCGGTGCACGGTTAATTTCATCAGCAAGAACAAAATTAGAAAAAACAGGGCCTTTTCTAACAATAAACTCTTCTTTCTTTTGATTGTAGATCATCGTTCCAACTAAATCGGCTGGCAACAAATCCGGAGTAAACTGGATACGGCTAAAATCAGCCTGAATGGCTTTTGAAAGTGTATTAATAGCTAGTGTTTTAGCCAAACCGGGTACACCTTCTAATAAAATATGCCCATCGGCTAATAAACCGATTAATAAACGCTCAACCATATATTTCTGGCCGACAATTACTTTGTCCATCTCCATTTTTAAAAGATCGACAAAGGCGCTCTCACACTGTATCATTTCATTAATGGCCCTTATATCTGTTGAGTAGGACGAACTACCTGCTACTGCATCAGACGAAGGATAACCTGTGTTACTTTTTATTTCTTCCATGAAATCTTTTTAATTTGGAATGGCAAACTTAAACAGATAGACATTTTTTTGCCAATAAAATTCGGGGTATAAATGTTAAAATTTGTTAAAATTAATAATTTATTGATGCCTTTGATATTTAATTATGGCTCAAGTAAAATATTTACAATAAGTGATGCGGCAAACTAGTGTTCATTTTTGAACGCGTGAACAAGATAAACACCATGAACGCTTGTTTTTTAATTAAATTACTTACACAAAGGATAAGGCTATTGAAAAGAGAAAGGTATCAGCCTTTAATTTAAAACTAAGCCGCATTAGCATAAACAAAAAAGGCAACCGGGGGAAAATCCAGCTGCCTTTACAACAATACCAATCTCAATTACAAAACATTATAAAAATAACATTTATAATAACAGTCAGATATTCATTTTAACTGACCAGTGATTTTTACAAAAAAAATTTAAACAAAGCCATCAAAAAATAAACATATATAATTAAAAATCAATTATTTATAATTAAAGAGTCAACTAAAAATTTAAACTTTATTTTAATTTTTGACCAAAATTATTCATTTTTTTCATTACCAGTTTTACAGCAACCGAATCACCAACAACCTTACCATATTGGGTAGATACCATGCACGAATTATGAAAATGGATTCCACCATAAAATCTTGCCCAAGCGGTTTCAGCAGCTGCATCTCTGAATGATTTAAACGAGCGGCTTTTTATTCCGAATTCAAGTTCTGATGTATCAGTATAGGTTACACTATCGCCCAAGACACTTGTCAAAGCTTCGGCTGCTGCTGCAGATATAGTACAGTGTCCACAGGTATATTCAGGGAAAGGCGGAGTTTGCAAATGGGGTCTCCAGGCAGGATCAAAATATTTATCTATAACCGTTTCGGGTCTTACCGTTTTATAAAAATACTTAGCGCTCCATGATTCTATAAAAGCATCAAACAACGCTATTGCAGTTTTAGCATAGGCACAAACTGTAGTGTTAAAATCAGCATTGGTTTTCTTAGCACCAATACCTACTATACTCAACCAATGCCCTGGCGGCGAAAACTTCTTGGTTAAAAACATAATATGCCCGGCAACATTAAATTTTTGCGGGTTATCATCCCAAAAATCAGCCATATGGGTTTGATCTTGGGTTAAGTTATTACTTGCATTCTCAATGCTTATCACCTCTTTATAGTATTTGCTTTCTTTATCCGTAACATTAAATACAGGAGGTGATGGTACGCTGTATTCTTTGGCATCATGCATTACCATTGTTCTTATTTCTCCCCAATGTGGCTCAACGGCTTCCGAGTAACCTGGCGGTGTGGGCACCCATCTGCCAGCAGAATCATTAATTGCAAATTTGGGAGCTGTACGGGTTTGCAAATAGTGGTCTTTCTTACTCCAGGCCATTACAGATTTGGCCATTGCAGTCGCATAATTTTCCGAATTGATAATCATTTCTTCTGGCATACCATGATTAACGGCTAATAGATGCAAACTATCTGTATAATATCGCAGGCTACCCTCCGGAAAGGTAACAGCTTCCCCAACCTTACAAAAAGCCAGTATAGAAGCATATTCATAATCAATATTTTGACCTGCCAATGGTTTGGCAACTTTAACAAAGCCATTAAGCTGACCAACAAGGGATTTGTATTGCGATGGGTATCCGGCTGCTATAACTTCATACCCTGCAATTGTTGCATAGGCATAGTTCCGCGATGCCACAACCGGACTAAAGTTATTGCCCATTACCACCCTGTTTAACTCATGAACCGTATGACTGTAAAGTGCTGGATCATGCAATATTTTTTTATAATCTGTCTTTTTGCATGATGCAAAAAGCGCTAAAGCAACAACTAAAAAAGACAAAATGGATTTCATCAAATATTTATAATAAGGTTATTTAATCACATAGGTCTTTTTTTCAACACCTACGCCTGTTATAGTTAATGTTTTCCAGTTAGATGGAATTTTACTTTTAACCTGTTCAATACCTTTTGGTGTAATATCCAATCCTCCAAACCCCATTAACAAACTTTGCAAAATCCCCCCTGCTCCTGTAGCAAAATAAGGGTTGGTGCCTCCTTTAGTCTCGGCAATCACCCTGAATGGTGGGTTTAAATTTGGCTCGTAAGCATCCTTAAAAAAATGATATGCTTTATCACCGTTTCCCAGGCGAGCATATAACAAGGTAAAAATTCCCTGAGTCATTGCAGGTGTACCTTCATTCGGAACTCTTGTTTCATAATATTCCAGATCTTTTTTTATTTGAGCCGGGTCAGTTATTATTTTTAAAGGATAGGCCAGTAAATTCACATCAGCCTGCTTAATACCCTCTCCTTTATAGCTGTCAAACTCTTTAGTTACCCCATCAGGGAACTTAGATATAGGTATATTTTGAGCAACCACTTCCCAATCAGCATCCACTTTTAAACCCAAAATCTTTGCAGCTTCTGTAGCATATTGCAAGTTGGCTTTGGCTGCTGCATTGGTAAAGGCATCATTATCTACATTTTCGGCCCATTCATCAGCAGCAACTACATCTTTTATAGCATAATGTCCCGGGCCGTTGCGCTCAACCCTGCTGGCCCAAAAATCAGCAGTGGCTGATAGTAAGGGCCAGCCTTTTTCCAGCAGCCATTGTTTATCTTGTGTTACACAATAATAATTCCAGGCTGCAAGAGCAACACAAGCCGTAATATGATGTTCAAACGGACCGCTTAATGCCCAAACGGGTGTTTCCTCTACCCCGCTATCTGCACTTTCCCATGGAAACATTGCACCTTTATATCCATGCGAAAATGCATTTTGTTTTGCTACTGATAAGCGCTGAAAACGATACTCAACCAACGACTTAGCTATCTCCGGATGCAGTACCAGTAATGCCGGGTACATCCACAAATCGGCATCCCAAAAAACATGTCCGTTATACCCTAAACCTGATAGCCCCATTGGTGAAGGTGAATATGCGGTACCCTCCCGCGAAAAAGAATACAAATGATACAACATACTGTGTACATCCTGTTGCGCCTGTGCATCACCTTCTATTTTAATATCGCTTTTCCATAGTTCGTTCCAGGCCTGCTCATGAAATTTAACTAATCGGTCACGTCCCTCAAGTTTGGCAAACATGGTTAAACGCTCCGCCTGGTTCAACGGGTCAGCATCATGAGCCGAAGTAATAGAAGAGCCTGCTACAGCATAGTTATAAGTTTGCCCTGCAGCAATAGCCTTGCTGAACTTCATCAGGTGCATGTTATTATCCCACATCTCATGTATCACCTTAGGTTCTGATCCATGTATCTCATTAAACAAAAACGTATTAGACGCACATAATTGAAGTTTTCCTGTTGGGCTCCTGGCAGTAGATGTCAATAAACTGATAGTAACATGCGGCCTGTCAATTTCGTTGTAATAATTCTGCACATCTTTCAAAGCATCAGGCGCTTCCATTATACTTGCTGAAGTAATATTGATAGCCTTTTTTGCGGTAATGGAAATGTCCATCAAAACGGTAAAAGGTAACTGGCGCAACGAATAATATGTATATTTTACAGTTGCAGCATCGCTATAATCAAAAGAGGCAGTAAAGACGGCATGCTGCATATCCAGCTCCTGCTTAAAATTACTGATATTTTTTGAATCGATCCTTTTGCCGTCAATCTCCAAGTACATATTGAGCAGGTTAAAGCTGTTTAAAAAATTGCTTACCCGACCGCGCCCATACAGATCATAAGCACCGGCAAGCACCACATTTTTAACCTTAAATGGCTCTGGTGATGACACAATTCCTATCATCCCGTTGGCAACAGTAATACCATAATAATTTGCCGGATCTATTTTATCTGCTTTTATTATCCAGGGATCCTGGGCAAGTATGCTTCTTACACCAAATAAAATAAAGCTTAATATAAATACATATAGCTTGTTCATGTTCAATTAATTATCTTAAAAAATTCAATGGGTTTATTATTAAAGGCTACAGCGTAAACTATACCATTTGCTGTTTTTATTGTTTTGATATCTCTTACTTCGCCGCGCAATAAAAATCCAGACGAAACCGATGATATATATTTAAAACCTCGTGACTTATCAACAAGCAATACATCACCATAATCGGCATCATATCGTCCTTCGTAGGGCATAACTCCTGAAAAATTACCGCCACTTAAAAGCCCTTTAGTAGGCCCATTTAATACTGCTAAACCAAATAACGGTGAAACTTGCATAGCTGAGGGGAAAGCCTTAAACTTAAAATTACCATGTCCTTGGTTATAAAAAACTCCCGATGTAAAAGAAATTGCTATCCATGGCTTACCTGTTAGCGAATCACCAAATAACTGATCAACGCTTTTCCCGGCAAAATCATGGTAATACAGAAACTTCTTTTTCAATAGCGGCACTTGTTTTTCAATTTCACCCTTCCCTAAAAACGTATAATCTTTTTGGTTAATGCTATAGGTCATAATGGGATCTACAGTGCCGTTTTTATCAATATCAGACAGATATAGTTTTACAGGATTATCTGCAGTTGGTTTTAATTTAGAGTTCCATCCATAATTGCCTGCTACAATATCAATTTTCCCATCACCATCAACATCGGTAAGCATTACCCTTTGCCACCATCCCGAAAGTTTGTCCATTTCCTCATTGTGCTGCAGTACAAACTTCCCTTTCCTGTTCATAAAAACCTTTACCGGCATCCACTCTCCTGCCACTACCAGATCGGGCCAGCCATCATTATCCAGGTCAGCAAAAGCGGCCGACCGAAGCATTCCTGTATGCTTTAATTCTTCGGGCAATTGCACCTGTTTATAATGCCCTTTACCATCATTCATTAATAAATATGACTCTGGTATTTTCCCATATGAATGGGCATCCGGCGCACCACCAACAAAAATATCCGGATAGCCATCATGATTCACATCGGCAACCGCGACACAAGATTTATTTAATTTAATAGATGGGATATCATTTGAACGGATAAAATGGCCTTTTTTATCATTGATATAAAGCCTGTCGACAAGTTCAGCAGCACCATTTGAATATTCATTTCCACCGCTCGCCACATAAAGATCCGGATACCCATCATTATTAACATCTAAAAAAACAGCATCAATATCCTCACATTGGGTATCTTTTACAAATTCCGGCTGATCTGAACGTTTAAAACTGCCATTAGGATTCTGAATAAATAAGGCCCCGGTCTGCCCCTTGGCACCACAAACATAAAAATCGTCAAGCCCATCATGGTTTACATCGGCAACAGCCATCCTCGGCCCCTCAGTTGATAGCATATGAGGAATAAGCGGTTGCTGGTTAAAATCAACAAAATCATCTTCCTGATGTTTCCAGTTAAGGTTTACGCTTGACGTAATATCCTGAAGTATAGGTGCTTTTTTAGGGAAGAACGAAGCATACTCGAAATGCCCTGATGCATCTTTCTGATCTATAGCAAGCAGTCTATTTCCTTTAAGATTTTTTATCACCTGATATGTTTGATTGGGCCAAACAATTAATAAGCTATCAATTTTGGATGACTCGCCTAAACCAAAATGTAATTTAGGTTCAACTGATGATTGAAATCCACGGGTAAGCATTAACTGTTCATATTGCATCTGCTTATCACAAAACACATAAGCCTTTGCCCCTACACCAAACTTATTATCTTCCCGACCATTGAATTTAAGGCTCAGATAATGGTTTTCCTTTGATGTATTTTTGTAGATACAAGCCTCCTGATTCATATTATTAGTTACCAGATCAAGATTTCCATCGTTATTTAAATCAGCATAAGCAGCGCCATTTGAAAGCATAGCCTCCTTAATTCCCCAATCCATGCTCTTATTAATAAACTTTTCACTTTTGGTTCCTTTATACAAATAGCTCTGCGATTCACCCGTAGGCATTTTATCCAGCACAACGCTATCCATTGAAGTTGTGTTAAGTAACATGCCCTGTACTGCCTCATTCGAAACATAGGTTACATAATCCATATCTGTTGGTCTGCGCTTGATACCGTTTGCTATAAAAAGGTCCTTAATACCATCATTATCAAAGTCTGCCAGTAATGGGCTCCAGCTCCAATCTGTAGCAGATACGCCATCCATTAAACCTACTTCGCTAAATGCTTCACCATTACCTAAATTTTTTTGCAAACAGTTACGGGAGTACTGATACTGAAAACCACCTTTCAAGATTTTATATCTATACTGATCGTATGATTCATCGCCACCATAAGTTTTCAATATACGTTCGTCTTCAGGCAGCATATCCACCGTCATAATGTCTAGCTGACCATCGTTATTAAAGTCGGCCATATCATTTCCCATACTAAAACGGCTATAATGATTAAAATGCTTAGCACCTGATTCTGTAAATGTGCCATTATGATTATTGATGTAGTAATAATCATTTTCATGAAAATCATTTCCGATATATACATCATCCCAGCCATCATTATTAATGTCACCAACAGCAATCCCTAAACCATAACCTAATGCACTACTATAAATACCTGAAGTAGGCGTAACATCGTTAAAATGCCCGTTTTTATTCAGATAAAATCTACTTCCTGTAAATTTATTGGGCTTCCTTCTTAACGAAGTATCACCATACATTGCTACTGAGTGGTCTGATTGATTTAGCAAAAAACAATCAAGCCTCCCATCATGATCTGCGTCAAAAAAAGTCGCCTGGGTTGAATAACCTGAAAAATCCAAACCATATTCAGCCGAACGTTCGGTAAACGTACCATCATGATTATTAATATAAAGCAGATTGTGCCCTTTCAACCCAAATTTACCGGCAACGGCGCATACATAAATATCCAGGTAGCCATCATTATTTACATCAGCCATTGTAACACCTGTACACCAATCGGCCATACCAGCGACCCCAGCTTTATCTGTGACATCTTCAAACTGGTAATTTCCCTTATTGATGTATAGTTTATTACCGCCTTTATGGTTCGATGTAAAATAAATATCAGGCAAGCCATCATTATTTACATCTCCGATGGCAACACCACCACCGTTATAATAGTATAGGTAATCTAAAATACCGGGTTTTTCATTATCGCTGATGTGGTTGATAAAATGAATATTGGTTTGTGACGATGGAAGTAATTCGAAAAGAGGATGTTCCTGTTTCTTTTTACAAGCAATAATAGAAAGGCAAAAAACAATAATTATACTAGGTTTAATGAGCTGCATTGTACGATCAATCAAATTAAAAAACAGGACAATTTAGTTTAAAGCTTATTTTCTCATTCCCATATGAAGGCATTTTGCCATCATATGTTTCAAAAGGGGCTATTTTTGTATGCAGATATTTATCCTGCTGATATTTTTCTAACGCATCATAAATAACTTTTCTATCCTGATATTTTCCGTTGTAATCAGCAATTATGGTTTTAGTAGTAGGTATGTACATGTACAAAAAACCATTACCTGAAGCAATTTTTTTATTTACCGGAATTCCCATCAATAGCTGTACAGAATCGTTTTGTTTAGCTATAAATTGCATTATAACGGACCCTTTTTGCTCCAGATGTTTTAAAGTAATAAAGTTGTTCAGTTCAGTTTTCATTTGGTTAATTGCGGTATAAATTCCTGCCGATAAAACCATTCTACTTTTTACTACTATATTTTTCTCGGTTGCAAAACCAATACTTAAATCAAAGCCATAATACTGCTTTACATCCTCCATATAGTTTTTAAAGCAGTTAACGTTTGTTTCCACAAGCTTAACCTTTTGTTGTGAGGGACTTATATAGTTTATAAGGTTTGTTTTAAAAGTAACTATTATATTGGTATTTAATGGATTAGCATCAGGAATTACAGTATAAGAATAATTAATATGCTGCTTATTAATTACTTTATTGATAGATAATGTATTACTGCTTTCTTTTTTAACTAAAACAGATTCTCCGGGATAAGTAAATTCAAATATATTTTGTGAATTAATTAGTATTATGGCGGATTTTTTACTTTTTCGACCAGGATACCACTTCTGCCAGCCATCTACGATAAATAATTGCTGATAACAATTAAAGTAAGGAGCATTGATTTTTACTAAAACCCGCTGATTAAAGGGAATAAAACCAATAGAAATTATAACAATAAATAGTAATAGAATAAAAAGGGATGTTCTCTTCATTAAAAGGCTCCTTTAACCTTGTGAAACAACAAGTTAAATAAAGTTTAATACAAAAATTCACTTAAAAAATAATGGAACAGCTAAAGCTGTTCCATTATTGCAGAATAAAAATACAATTAATTGTTAGTTACCATAACCTGGGTTCTGTACTAACAGTGGGTTGGTATTTCGTTGAATTAATGGTATAGGAAACAAAAATGTATGCTTATCTGATGCATCTGCCGGTTTATCAGGAACACGTGCCCCCGTATAATAAAGCGTACCTGTGGCTACCTCAAACCTGATCAAGTCATTTCGTCTCCAGCCTTCCCATGCAAACTCATGTCCGCGTTCCTGCAATAAACCATCAAGTGTAATTGTAGTCAACGGAGATAATCCGGCTCTTGCCCTTATTAAATTCACATTGGTAACAGCATCAGCAACGTCGCCTGTTTCCAATTCTGCTTCGGCAGCCATCATATAGGCATCAGCTAAACGGAATCTTACACCATCATTACTGGTACCAGCACTACCGGTACCTGGCTGCGGCTGATATTTAACGCTTCTTGCGCCTGCATAAGCAAAACTATCTGCTGGGTTACTTAGTTGAAGTACATATTTACTAAGCACCACACCCGCGATTGGAACTCCGGCACTTGTATTTTGTTGTCCAATAATCCACATATTCTTTCTTACGTCGGCGTTGTCAAAAGAATCATAGAAAGCAGTTGGCGCGCAAAAACCGTTGTATGGCTGATTGACCAAATTGTAAGTTAAGTTATTGGCATAATTCAATGTATACATCTGTATAACATTTCCCGGGATATTTGGGTTATTGAAAGGGATGACGAATATATTTTCTACCGAACCACGGTTGCTATAAGTGAAATTATCAAAAAAATTAGGTTGAAGGCTATATTTGCCTGATGCAATAACCAGGTTAGCATATTTTAATGCATTGGCCCAATCTGCTGTACCTGTATACACCTGTGCGTTTAAGTATAACTTAGCCAATAGCATGTCTCCTGCCCACTGATTCATATGCCCGTAAATAGCTGCATTACCTGCAGCATTATCTGTTGACAGTAATGGGACATTCTTTGTTAAATCAGAGATCAAATAGGCATATATGTCTGCCCGTTTTACCGGTGCAAGGCTTGCGCTGGTGCTATACGTTGTTACAAGGGGAATATTTCCGTACAGGTCCATCATTAAAAAGATATAGTAATCACGCAAAACGCTGATCTCAGCAACCAAAGCCGGAGCATTTGCCGGTTTTGATGGCAAACCGTTAATAATGCTGATAACGAAGTTACACTTGGTAATGCCATTGCTCAAATCTGTCCAACCTCCGGCATCATTTGCGTTATTTTCATCAACGGTATGCAACCATAACTGTTGGTGTTCACCACCATCGTACCAGTTATTACCACGGGTAGGAATCACCATCTCGTCAGTTGTTGCTTCATTTAACTGAAACACATTCTCTGTTTGCAATGGAGTTGCCGCTGTATAAGCAGGAGCTAAACCAGCAGCAATTTGTTGAGGAGTTTGAAAAAAGTTCTCTACAGGAACAACACTATAGGTGTTTTGAGGAAGCTTTTTACATGAGGTTATAAAGCTACTTCCCGCCACTAATAACACGAGCAGAAGTAAGATTTTCTTATTCTTCATATCTTTAATATTTTAATTATTAATCAATAACGTTTACTATTTAAATGACACATTGGCGCCAAAGGTGAACGACCTTACAGGAGGGTAATAGGCAAAGCCTCCATAATCAGCATCAATATAACTTTGTGAGCCTATACCAGTTGAAACTTCCGGATCAAGACCCCTGTATTTAGTTATGGTAAACAGGTTATTAGTTGCGACATAAACTCTTATAGTATTTACTCCTTTTATATGACCAAAGGTATAACCCAATGAGGCATTATCTAATTTCAGGAATGAAGCTCCCTCAAGCCATCTGTCCGAAACTTCCGGACCGCTTGCAACCCCATTGGTTAAAGCAGCTCTGGTAGTATTGGTTGATGGTAAGCGGGTAACTGACTCATAATCTAGCAAGGTATTGTTAAATACTTTAAGTCCGTATACACCACGGAAAAAGAAACTAAAGCTCCAATTTTTATAATCAAAAGTATTACTTAAGCCATAGTTGAATTTCGGTGCAGGGTCAATATAATGGTTCGGGGCAACGTTCCCGGCCCAGTCTGCAAGTGTTTTTCCATCAAAAGTTTCAACACCTTGTGCATTTACACCTGTATAATGTGGTATATAAAAAACGTATGGCGAATAGCCCGGCGCAATACGAGTTATCGGGCTCGAACTTAAACCCTGTCCTTGAGCAAGTCCCGCATTAATGAAGGTAGTTTGTATTGGCACACCATTAAGCGTTCCAGAAAGACTTTGGATTTTTGTATTGGTAAAGTTAATATTTCCTGAAGCTGTCCAGTTAATACCGCTCCCTGTTAAAATTTTACCGGTAAGCTGTGCTTCAAATCCTTTATTGGTTAATGAACCAACGTTTGATTCCGTTGTTGGGAAAATATTTGGTGGCTGAGGCACCGCATTTGCAAACAACAGATCTTTTGTTTTATCATTATAATAGTTTAAATCTCCCGATAAACGATCATTAAATAAGGAAAAGTCTAAACCTATGTTTCGTCCAATCCTTGTTTCCCATTTCAAATTGGGGTTAGGATTTTGAGTTGGCGCGTAACTTGCTGGGTAATTGCCAGAGCCTCCGTCGTAATATTTATTACCAGGCCCCACTAATCCTAAATTAGTATATGGGCCAATTCCATTAGCATTACCCGTTTCACCAATTCCTGCTCTTATTTTTAAATCGTTTATCCAGTCAATATTGCTAACCAAATCACGCTTTAAGCGGTAAGCGACGTCGAAAGCTGGGAAGTAGCCAACCTGATTGTTAGCACCAAACTTGCTCGACCGGTCACTTCTTATTGAAGCAGTGGCATAAAAACGGCTATCGTAATTATAGTTGATACGACCAAGGTAAGATGCTAATTCAACCTCATCTTTGTAGGAACCAATAGGTGCAGCTACGGGTTCCAGACCGGTACCCAGATTGTTATCTAAACCTGATGGAACCAATAACTGCTGCGCAGAAGCGAAATAGTTTTGATTATAGAAAACACTATACTCATAAACAGCAGTTGCCGAAATCGTATTTTTACCAAATTTATTATCGTAATTAACGTGGATATCTCCTTTATAGGAGTTGGTATTAAAAGTAGTATCTGATGCAACGCTATTACTATTTTGAGCGCTAAAACTTGGTATAAATAGATGCGTTTGCACATTATTACGGCTTGTTGCACCGGTTACCCCTATTTTTAACGAAGGAAGAATATTATAATTGATTGTAGTGTTAATGTTGGTTAAATACTCATTATGCCTGTCGTAAGTTTCACTCAAATATTCAACAGGGTTGTAAGCATTATAACCGGCACCGAAATCATTAAACTGTCCATTGGCAAGTCTAACTGGAATAGTTGGTAATGCGTTAAACACGTAACCGATATCAGCATAATTTACCAATGCTCGGTTGGTATTCACGTTTGATATACCCATTATAATGTCCAGTTTATCATTCAGAGCTTTTTCTTCAGCATTGAAACGGATGCCGAGTTGTTGTTTATCGCTATTGATAATTACACCGGGTTGATCCTGATAATTTAATGATGCCCGATAGTTAAATCCGTTAGAGCCACCTGAAATTGCCAGGTTATTGCTCTCGGTAAATGCTGTACGGGTAATTGCTTTTTGCCAATTGGTATTAACATCATTAGATTCACCCTGTCCGGTTGCTGGAGTTAGACCTAAAGCCTGCACACCAGCCAAATATTCCGGGGTGGTTAAAAGGTCATAATACTTACTTTGATTAGCAATACTTACATAGCCGCTGTAATCAACAGTAGTTCTTCCCGTTTTGCCTTTTTTAGTGTTTACCAAAATAACACCATTTGCACCACGTGAACCATAAATAGAAGTGGCTGATGCATCCTTCAGTACGTCGTATGATTCAATATCACCCGGAGCAATGTTTTGAAATTCAAGTGCATTGTCCAAGGGAACTCCGTCAACTACAAATAGTGGCGACTGATCACCAGTAATTGAGGTCTGGCCTCTGAGTCGAATGGTGGTTTTTGCACCGCCCATTGAACCTACGCCTGAGTTAGGGTCACCTCCGCCTTGTATAATAACCAAACCGGCCACTTTACCCTGAATTTGATCCAGTGGGTTTATGATGGTTCCCTGATTAAAATCTTTGGCCGAAATGCTTTCTACTGCACCAGTAAGGTCTTTCTTACGCTGCGAGCCATAACCTACGCTAACTACCACTACTTCATTCAATGCGGTAGCTGTTGGCTGTAATTTAATTGATAGTGGTTCGCCAGATATGGCTACCTCTTGCTGGGTATATCCAATAAATGATATAACCAACGTGGTTGCCGATTCGGGGGCTGATAATTTAAAGGTACCGTTAATGTCGGTGTTGATACCAATAGTTGTGCCCTTTACGGTTACTGAAGCACCCGGAATAGCAGAGCCATCCCTGCCATCGGTAACTTTACCAGTAATTACTTTGTTCTGCGCCATAGCAGGCAATGCAAAAAAGCAAAATATGGCAAAACAACTTACTTTAAGTAAATTTTTTAACTGCATAAATTTAGGATTGAGTTTAAAATTGGTTGAGTAAATATAATTATTAATTTATAATAAAATAATGCTTTATAAAATATTCTATTTGTTAATTTTAAATAACTAATAATTTAACAAAAGTTTTCTTATAAATTGATGTATTTTATTTCAAGTAGGATCAGGCTTAATTTTGTTGCTCATAGTTTAGTTTAAAAAAGTATAAATAACTTCAACAAAGTGTAGCAGAAAACAAGCACACTTAGCAGTATAAGGTTAAATTCTTAATCAATCACAGCTGTACTAAAAGAACAGCAGACACGAAAAATACTTTTATAGTTTATTTGGTTTATCTGCCTGTAAAAGGCAGTTGACATATATTGAGCATTGAATTTAATGCCGGTTATAATTGGTAATATATATATCTATACAAAGTAATAGGTAGAAGAGCGTATTACATACTTTTTTTTTCAAAATATAAAAAAATATGTACTTTCAAAAAATTAAATATTTGATTTACAATAATTTACAAAAAATAGCAATTGAAAAAATATAAGCTTAATTTAACCTTTCATAATAGAATATATATAAAAAGGCATGTTTTTTTAATCTAAGGCTATACTTATTGTTCCGCATATTATATTGATTGCATGTGTTTAGTTTTTACTTAAAATATCTACAGCTTTAATGGCCATTATTTTATGTTCAAACTGGTCATTAGGAACGAGTGCTTTGGCTTTAATACGCATTTTATAAACATAAATAGTATTAACTGAATACTCCAGGATGTTAGCAATGGTTTCATTATCATTTATCCCCAGACGCATAAGGGCAAATATGCGCAGATCTGTATTTAATACTTCATGATCTTTTGGCCATATCTGGTCTTCCTTTTTTAATAAAGAATTGAACATGGTAATAAAGTTTGGGAATATTTTCAAAAACACATGATCGAATGTATAAAACAGGGTGTCTCGTTCTTTTTTTATATTGATCTCATTTACAGCAAGCAGTACATCATCATATTTTTTTATAGATATTTTCCGCTCCACATTGCGCTTTAGTTTTTCAAGTTTCAATATATAACCAGATATTACGTTAAAAAAGTAACCGATATACTCTTCTTTAATATGGGTATCTTCCGTTAGCTTGTTATTTATTTTCTCGAGCAGCACATTTTTTTCTTCAATGATTTTTTCTTTCGCTTTTAGTCGTTTTAACTGAATAAAAACAATAAATGATATGAGTGTAATCACTAAAGCAACCCCGGCAATGGAGAGTAAGTAAAAAAGAAACCTGTTTTTTTCATTTTCAGCCCTGATAATTTTTTGGGCATCCACCAAAGGTAAAACTGCTGCTATCTTTATTTTCCTTAGCCTGGCTCCATAATACTGCGCATCATCCATAGCCTGCTGAATAAAAGTATATGCATCTATATAATTGCCATCATGATATAATTGTTCTCCCAATTTAAAAATGGCCAGTGTTTCTTTTGTTGATGAGCGGATATCATTAATAGCCCCGATAGCCAAAAGTCTGATGCGTTCATCTCTTTGTGAAGGCGCTGAATAAAAGGAACTTAAACCTGTAGCTACCATTGCACGTTGATGAGCCGTTAAATTATAATGCTCAAGCAGCCTTATATAATCTACCGATGGTTGCTGAGTCATCCCGGATATAATTTGCCTGTCGCCCAAGCGCATCAGCATATCAAAAGATTCAGGCCTGGCTAATTGAATAGCCGAATCCAGATATTTCATTGACAACTGATTGTCAAACGAGGTATGATATTTATCATTATTATAATCGGCCAGGTCAGAATATGCTCTTGCTTTAAGGGCATAGTACTCCAGCCTTGAGCTATCATTCAAAAAATGAGAATTAATCTGATTTAAACAGTCAAAAGTTTCTTTAAACATGCCTGATGATAGCAGTATAAAGCCCAATTTTATCCGGCTTTCATATTGTTTAGCTATATCGTGTGTTGTTTGACTTATATACAGCAGTTTTTGTGTATAAACATAAGCCGAATCAAACTGATAAACCTTATATTCCTCATATAGTTTGGCACTGACATTATATTGCGATAGATAGTCTGTTTTGGAAATTGCTTCCAATTTTTCTTTTAAAACTCTTATTCTAACCTCTTTCTGATCGTCATAAACCTTTTTATTTGCTAGTTCTGCTTTTAATACACTTAAAAGACTATCGGTTGTTGGTGAAGAAAATGCCGTATAGCCAAAAAATATAACAAACAGGGTTATAAAAAAAACTTTCATATTAAAATTGATTGTTATTAGGAGCAATAATTGAGTTTAATTTAACTCTATTTAATTTTGCTACCTAATAATTTTTTATTTATAGTTGGTGTCTGCAATGTAATGAGAGATTTTTAAATTTCAATTTTAAAGATCAAAACCGGCCTAATTACTGAATAAAAAAATCATATCATGATAATATTATCGATTGAAGTTTATTAATATGAACATTATATCGCATTTTATTTAATATTCTTTTTATCTTCAACAATTACGAACCGATATCACCTTTTGCTCCTAAACAAAAGGGATCATCACCTACATTACTGGCAAAATATAGCCGATTATAACCATGAGAAAGCTCTTATTAACCGCATGCCTGGCCATCGCCATAAGTTTTGTTTATGCACAAACTTTAACACCAAGGCAACTATTTCCTGGCTTGTTTGAAGCCATTCAATTATCAGATATATTTCCTGATAATAAAACATTTGTGGATGCCACTCCACTCAGGGATCCTGATTTAATAATGAAGGATTACAATGAACAAAAGGACAAAAAGGTATTTGACCTTAAGAACTTTGTTTTAGCCAATTTTACTATCCCAGAAGCCAATGGTCCTGTGTTTAAAAGCGATATTTCGGCTGGGGTGCGTAAGCATATCGATACCTTATGGGAAGTACTACACCGAAAACACACTATAGCAACTAAATATTCGTCATTAATACCATTACCAAACGATTTCATCATTCCGGGAGGACGTTTTCGTGAAACCTATTATTGGGATTCATATTTCACTATGTTGGGCTTGCAGGAAAGTCATAAAACAAAGATCATCCAGGATATGATAGGTAATTTTGCTTACCTGATTGACAAATATGGTTTTATTCCTAATGGAACGCGTACCTATTATTTAACGCGGTCACAGCCACCATTTTTTTCAATGATGATTGATCTGTTAGCCAAAGATGAAGGAGATGATGTATTAATTAAATACCAGAAAGAATTGGTAAAAGAATATGTTTTTTGGATGATGGGAGCTGAAACTTTAAAAAACGGTGAATCTTACCGCAATGTCGTGCGTATGCATGATGGAGAAATATTGAACCGTTATTGGGATGAGTCTGACAAGCCTCGCGAAGAATCATTCAAAAAAGATATTGATGCTGAAAAGTTAACCAAACAGCAACCGGGTGATTTTTATCGTAACATAAGAGCAGCAGCAGAATCAGGCTGGGATTTCAGTACCCGTTGGATGGATACAACAGGCCAGTTAAGCACCATACAAACTACTGCCATTATTCCTGTAGATTTAAACTGTTTGTTGTATCACCTCGAACAATCTATTGCCCAATCTTATCATTTGCAAGGGAATGAAGCCCAATTCAAGGTTTATTTAAGTAAAGCAGAATTGCGCAAAAAAGCCATTTTAAAATATAGCTGGAGTGAAAAACATGGGTGGTTTATGGATTATAACTGGAAACAACAGCAAATAACTCCATTTGAAACGCTTGCCGGTGTTTATCCCCTTGAATTTAAAATTGCAGATACCGTTATGGCAGCAAAAGTTGCTGTGCTTCTTAAAACGAAATTCTTAAAATCCGGAGGATTAGTTACAACATTTCAACGTTCTGGCCAACAGTGGGATAGTCCAAATGCCTGGGCCCCGTTGCAGTATATGGCTATTGATGGGTTAAACAAGTACAATCAGGCAGGTTTGGCACGTACCATTGCTGAAAACTGGATGGGTACTAATACAAGGGTATTTGACAGCACTGGTAAGTTAATGGAAAAATACAATGTAATTGATACTGATGTAAAGGCAGGAGGTGGAGAATATCCGCTGCAAGATGGTTTTGGCTGGACAAACGGCGTATTATTAAACCTGCTTAATAAATACCATATGGATGGTCTTTAATCAAGCTATTATGTTTACCGGAAATTATTACTGCATTCTGCAACTGCTATTTTTGAATCTGCCGTCCCGTAATATAAATACCACTTGTTTTTAAACTGAGTTAAACCCTCTGCAAAACAAACTTGATTAACTTGCCCCGAAAGCTCATAAGGCCTTTCGGGCTTTAAAAACCATTTATCTAAACGGTGCAAAATTTTGGTTGGGTTATTCTTATCAAACAATACCTGCGATACTGTGTAAGTTCCTTCTGCTAATGATTTATCACCAAGTGAAGGGACATTCCGGCTGTTGTAAATCAGCAATATCCCTTTATCAGTTATCATAGCTGGAGGCCCAGACTCTACCAAATCGCTATCAAATTTCCCAGTACGAGTCGGCAAAGCAATTTTCAATAATGGCATAGTAAGCGATTGATTACGTAATGTTACCGGTGGCTTTTCGCCGCTCTTCATTTCTAAAGGAATCCAGTTAATTAAATCAGTTGATGTTGCCAGCCATATTTGCTCATCGCCCCAAAACATCCAGTACTTACCATTTATTTTAGTAGCAATGGGTTCGCCATTTTTATAAGTAGAAACAATGGAACCCGACTTTGACCACTTATCGGCATATTTTCCGTTATATGCCTTTGCAAATACTAAACCATGCTTTTTCCAGTGGACAAGGTCTGTCGAGGTTGCTATAAGCAGACGCGCCTTATTACCATCAAAGGCAGTATAAGTCATATAATAGGTTCCTATATTATCTTTAACAACACGCGGGTCTTCACAGCCACCCTCCCATTCCAGTTTTTTATACGGATCATTTGATGGATATAATACCGGCTGTGCCATCCTTTTAAAATGCACGGCATCATTGCTAACAGCCAACCCAATGCGTGAAGTACCTGCAGGCACTCCCGTTTTATCCTGTGCACGGTAAAGCATATAAACTTTACCATTCCGATTAACTATAGCAGGATTAAAAACATCTTTCTCCTCCCACAAAAACCCTTTATTTAATATCGGATCTATAAAACTGCCCGTTCCGGGCGTTAATATCGGATTAATGCTGTCAATTTTAAGAAAAGGTATAAGCGCCCAACTAGTATTGCGAAAAGCTTGATTAACAGATGCTGAGTGAGTTTTATAATGATTTGCCGATTTTATATTTAGGTTCCCTGGTAAAACAATCATTAATAAAGTGTACAGGCTTATGATTAATCTCATTATTACTTGACTTTAGTTTTATAAAATTTAGCTAATATTTATCAAATAGCTCATCCGGTGAAAAGGGTATAAAACAAAAAGGGCCGCAAAAAGCAGCCCGTATTATTTTAATGAGATGTAAACTTAAATTATTTTACAGCTTTTTTTTGTGGAACTAATGGTAATACAATTACAGCGATTAATGCAGCAACTTCTAATACAACTAACATGATTTTTGTGTTTTAATTTTTAACTATTGAACTATTAACTAAGGATAAACAAGTAGCATTTTCACAAACACATACATACTTATCCGTGCAGGGTTGTACTAAAAACGTGCCATTGACTCAACTATAGTTTTTGGGCAAAAAAGATCAAAAACCAAAACTTACGGCGAAATAAAAATACCTGAAAATAAATCAGCCTTCTTCAAAAAAACTACAGTTTTTTATTTTATCACCTAAAAATCCGTTTCAAAAAAAAAAATAATTTATGGTTTAAAAAAAAAGCTAAATAAATTAATTAAAAAAGACAATGAACAGACACAAGAATCAATAATTTAACAAAAAGCAGTATAATTTCAGAAATCAATGCATTTTAAATGATTTTTTGCTTTAAAAACCACATGTTAATTGAAAAACAAGCTTAATTCTCAAACAAATAAGCCCAATTAAGCTTTTAAAATAAAAATTGACAATTTGTCATACATGGCAACATCACGAAGTTTTGGCAGAAAATCACACCTCCAAAACCATGACAAAACACTGCCAATATGACAAAACCAACTTTCACCTACAAAAAGCACCCAAAATGTGACTATGCCAATTTCTTTCCGCGATAGAGGATTAAAGTGAAAGACAAACAAAAATAAATTTTAGTTTGATGCAATTTGCCTTGCAGAAAGGATTTTTATTGTGCTGACCTGGTAGCTTTTTCAATATCGTCCCACATTTCGGATGGAATCATTTCGAGGGCATTGAATTGACCTGCACCTTGTAGCCATTCGCCGCCATCAATGGTAATTACTTCACCATTAATATAGCCAGAGAAACCAGAAACAAGAAAGGCAGCTAGATTAGCCAGTTCCTGGTGTTCGCCCATTCGTTTTAGCGGCACCCTGTTTTTAAAGTCGAACTTTTTTCCCATGTCGCCAGGCAGCAAACGCTCCCAGGCACCTTTGGTTGGGAATGGCCCAGGGGCAATAGCATTGGTTCTGATTCCATGTCTGCCCCATTCAGCGGCCAATGACCTTGTTAAGGCCAGCACACCGCCCTTAGCACAGGCCGATGGAACTACATAGGCCGAACCTGTAAACGCGTAAGTAGTAATAATATTAAGGATAGTACCTTGTATTTTTTCGTTAATCCAATATTTGCCTAAAGCAAGTGAACAGTTAACCGAACCTTTTAAAACAATATCAATAACTGCTGAAAATGCATTAGCCGAAAGTCGCTCTGTTGGGGATATAAAGTTACCGGCTGCATTATTTACCAGCCCGTCCACCCTGCCGAAGCTAGCAACCGCTTCTTTCAGCATATTTTCTACTTCTTCATATTTCCTAACATCACATGCAACTGCCAATACCTTACCACCTGTTTCAGCCTCCATTTCAGTAGCTGTTTGTTGCAAAACATCAAGCTTCCTGCTGGTGATTACTAGGTTTGCCCCTATTTTTAAAAAATAAGTACCCATTGCTCTGCCCAAGCCTGTACCACCGCCGGTAATAACAATAGTTTTGCCTTTTAAAGCATCATCTTTTAACATTCCTTCGGTAATAGCCTGGTTTTGTTCAGCAGAATTAGTCATAACAAATTATTTAGTAGCAGCGCTTTTTGATTTTAAATTCTCAATCATTAATTGTAGCCCTTTACGGGTTGCAGGTGCCCACCATTGTTGAAGCATTTTATCTAATAGTTCCGTTTGATCACTGTTCAACTTATTAATTAATTCCTTCCGAAGATTTAATTTACTTTGACTCCAGGTAACGGGACTAAATTGCATATAAGTTCTAATCTTCTTTTCGGCGGTGTTTAATAAGCTCTCAGGAGCGCTTATTTCATCTATCAAACCTGATTCAAATGCTTCGTTAACACTAAGTAACTTGCCTTCCATCAAATACTGATAGGCTTTACGTTTTCCCAGCCAAAAGGCATATAAATCAAAAATACCATCAGGAACAATGATACCCACAGGAATCTCATTCAACCCGATCACAAACTTACCTTCGGCCATTACCCTGTAGTCAGAGCATATAGCCAAAACGCACCCGCCTGCCGGACTATGGCCACTTATGGCAGCAACCATTGGCTTTTTGAAAGACACCATCACTTTTTGTAATTCCAGAAAATCACTCCAAAACTGCCTGCTTTGTGCCTCATCATATTCATAAGCCTCGATCAGGTCAATCCCCGATGAAAAAAAACCTTCTTTTCCGGTAAGGAGTAAACCACTGATATTATCGTCGGTATTTATGCTTTTAACAATGGTGGTTAATTCCTTAACCATTTGATGATTAACCGGGTTAGATCGGCCATGGTCTAAAGCAATAATAGCTAACCTGTCACGAAGTTTAATTTGAAAAGTATCCATCTGCGTTCAATTAATTTACCAGGGCCGGGTTTTCACTTACTTCGCCTGCATACATTTTGTCTATCTCTACTTTGTATTTTTCGGTGATGATCTTTCGTTTCATTTTTCCGGTTGGCGTAAGTTCGCCGGTATCTACCGACCACTCATCAGGTAATAAAGTAATCTTTTTCACCTGCTCTACGTGGTTAAACTCTGGATTATAAGTATCAATGATAGATTGGTACATATCAATAACCCGCTTATCTTTTAAAAGTTCTTTGTGTGATGTAAAAGGGATATCATTCTTTTTGCACCATGGTTTAAGGTTAGTGTACGATGGAACAATAAGCGCAGCTGCGAATTTCCGTTCAGACCCTACTACCATCATCTGCTCAATGAAGTAGTTTTCCTTCATCTTATTTTCAATAGGTAACGGAGCCACATATTTACCACCCGATGTTTTAAATATCTCTTTTTTACGATCTGTTATTTTCAGGAAATTATTTTCATCTAATGTGCCGATATCACCAGTATGGAACCATCCATCCACCAAGACCTCAGCCATTAATTCGGGATTTTTATAATATCCCGCCATAATATTAGGCCCCTTACACAGTATTTCGCCATCTTCGGCTATTTTAACCTGTACACCATTCAACAATGGCCCAACTGTCCCAAATTTTCTGCCATTTTCGGCATAATGGTTTACTGCTATAACCGGCGATGTTTCCGTTAAACCGTATCCTTCTATAACAACCATATCAGCAGCAGTAAATATTTTCTCCAATCTTATCGGGCATGATGAACTTCCGACTACAATAGCCTTTACATTGCCCCCTATGGCATTGCGCCATTTACTAAATACCAGTTTATCAGCTAAGGCCAGTTTAAGTTTGTATCCGATGCTATTTTTACCAATCTCAAACTCATCACCAATACTTACTGCCCAGAAGAAAATCTTTCTTTTTATACCAGTTAGTTTCTGGCCCTCGATCATTATTTTTTCAAACACTTTCTCCAGCACCCGCGGAACAGCGGTAAACAAATAAGGCTTCACTTCCTTCATGTTAGCGCCAATGGTATCCATATTTTCGGCGTACGAAACTGAGAAACCGTAGAACAAATAAATGTAAGTCACCATCTTCTCGAAGATATGATTCAATGGTAAAAAACTCAAGGCGGTTTTCTCTTTTATCGGTATCTGAGCAAGTATCTCGCCCGAACCTCTTACATTACTTAAAATGTTTTTATGGGTAAGCATTACCCCTTTCGGTCTGCCTGTTGTGCCTGAGGTATAAATTATAGTGGTAACATCATCCTCTTTAACTTTATCACTTACCTCGCTAATTCTTTCTTCATATCCTGATCTCAGCGGCTTGAACAATTCTGTCCAGTTAGGGCAATTCTCCAGCTCATCAAAAGAAAAAATGGTTCTTAATGATGGCACATTGGCGTGTACGAGCTTTGCTTTTTCAAACAATTCTTTCGTACTTACAAACAAATACTTTACCTCGGATTCAATTAATATTTGTTCAATTTCCTTTGTGTTAGTGTTGGGATATAGTGGAACCAATACTGCCCCGGTGAGCTGTACCGCTAAATCAGTTATTACCCACTCTGGCCTGCCTGCACTTATTAAACCTATTTTATCACGTCCTTCAACTGTACCATCGCCGGTAGAAACACCTAAATCAAGCAATGCCTGGGTTAACTGGTAAACCATACCATGCACTTCAGATGTGCTATAAGCTTTCCAGCTTCCGTTTACTTTAGCGTTCAACAAGTCGGTTCTAGGCTCTTTTGCCTGAACTGCCATGCAATCAAATAATCTTGTTGCTTTTTCCATTCGTAAAACCGGTTATAAGTTAAAATGACCTGATAAAATCTATAATAATTCAAATATCCCCGCCGCACCCTGGCCCGTACCTACACACATGGTAACCATGCCATACTTTTTATCGCGTTTTTTCAGTTCGTTAAATAACTGAACAGAAAGTTTAGCCCCAGTACAACCCAATGGATGACCGAGCGCTATGGCACCACCATTCACATTTACAATATCGGGATTTAGTTCCAATCCTTTTATAATAGCTAATGATTGGGAAGCAAAGGCCTCATTTAGTTCAATCAGGTCAATGTCTTGTTGTTTCATTCCTGCAAGCTTCAGTACTTTCGGTATAGCCACCAACGGGCCAATACCCATAATGCGCGGAGGAACGCCTGCAACAGCATAGTTCACCATACGGGCAATTGGTGTAAGGTTGTTTTGCTTCATAAACTTTTCGCTTACCACCATTACAAAAGCAGCACCATCGCTTGTTTGGGATGAATTACCTGCAGTAACAACACCTCTGGCATCAAAAACAGGTTTCAATTTAGACAAAGCATCCAATGAAGTATCTGCGCGGGGGCCCTCGTCTGTATCTACCTTAAATTCGCGTTTTTTCTTTTTGCCACTTTCATCCACATAGGTTTCTACAATATTAACAGGCACAATTTCGTCTTTAAATTTCCCCTCTTTAATGGCAGTTATCGCTTTTTGATGAGAATTATAGGCAAACTGATCCTGCTCTTCCCTACTCACTTTATACTCACGGGCAACGGCTTCAGCGGTAAGGCCCATACCCCAATAATAATCAGGATGCGCCAGGGCAACATCTGCATTAGGTACCACACGCCAGCCGCCCATTGGTAGTAGGCTCATGCTTTCAACACCACCCGCTATTATGCAATCAGAAATACCGCTATGTATTTTTGCTGCCGCGATAGCGATAGTTTCCAAACCTGATGCGCAATAACGATTTACTGTCATCCCTGGAACTTTATCGGTATCTAATGCAATTAATGAAATCAGTCGGGCTACATTTAAGCCCTGTTCTGCTTCGGGGGTTGCATTACCAACAATTACATCATCAATCTGTTCCTTATCTACATTGGGAACAGAAGCTACCAGGTGTTTTATAACATCAGCAGCAAGAGAGTCGGGCCTTGTAAACCTTAAACCACCTTTTGTTGCCTTTCCAACAGCACTACGGCTTGCAGCCACTATGTATGCGTTCATTTAGTTTTTATTTGGAGAATCAAGAGCGAAGAATAGAAATTTGGATTTCATATTATTCTTTTGATTCCTGGTTCTTAATTTAATTTAACTCTCCCGGATATTTACTCTAAAAGTCTAGTTCCTTAATACTTTTCCACCTGTTAAAATGGATTGAATCCTTTCCAGGGTCTTCTTTTCCATACACAGGGATACAAAGGCTTCCCGCTCCAATCCGAGCAAGTATTCTTCATTTACAATGGATGGTTGTGACAAATCGCCGCCGGACATTACGTAAGCCAGTTTCTGTGAGATTTTCACATCATGCTCGCTGATGTAATTACCACTGAACATAGTATTGGCACCTACGTAACCCAAACCAAGTGCCTGTTTACCTAATACCCTGATATCACTACGCTGTATCGGTTGTACATAACCCTCATCTGCAAGTTGCAGACACTGCTGTTTGGCTTCAGCTAATAATCTGTTTTGTGAAACCACAACTATATCTCGGCCTTTTTTCAGGTAACCCAACTCAAAAGCTTCATAAGCTGAGGTAGATACCTTTGCCTGACCAATGGTTAAAAACCGATCCCTGAAATTATTCAGTTCGATATCACCATCCTGCAATTCGTCGGATAATCTTAAAGCGAACTCCTTGGTACCGCCGCCGCCGGGTATCAATCCAACGCCAAACTCAACCAGGCCCATGTATAATTCTGCGTGAGCGACTACCTTATCGGCATGTAAGCACAACTCGCAGCCGCCGCCTAAAGCCATTTGACGAGGCGCAGCCACTACCGGAATAGAAGAATAACGAATACGCATCATGGTGTTTTGAAAAGCCTTGATCACCATATTCAACTCATCAAACTCCTGCTCCACAGCCATCATAAATATCATTCCCACATTAGCACCTGCACTGAAATTGGCCCCTTCATTTGATATCACTAAACCTTTGTAACTTTTTTCAGCAAGGGTTATAGCTTTATTAATACCTTCAATTACATCGCCGCCAATGGTGTTCATTTTGGTATGGAACTCCAGGTTAAGTATCCCATCGCCAATGTCAGTTATGGTAGTACCGCTATTTTTCCATACGGTATGTGTTGGGCGGATATTATCAAGTAAAATAAAACTTTCCGTTCCTGGAATTACCTTATAAGTTTTGGATGGGATATCATAGTACAAGCGTTTGCCACCTTCAACTTTATAAAAGTTTTTTGCACCAGATGCAAGCATGTCATAAACCCATTGTGCGGGTTTATTTCCGGCAGCTTCCATAGCCTTTACCGTTTCTTCAACACCAAGAGCGTCCCATTTCTCAAAAGGCCCCATTTCCCAACCGAAGCCTGCGCTTGTGGCAGCATCTATCTTGTATAGTTCATCTGCAATTTCGGGAATACGGTTGCTGGCGTAGGCAAACAGCTCATAAAAGGTAGCTCGGTAAAAATCTCCTGCTTTATCCTTAGCTGCAAAAAGTATTTTAAGTCGATCTTTTAAACTGTCAACAGTTTTGGTAGTTTCCAGTGAAGGGAATTTTACTTTTTGCGATGGTTTGTACTCCAATGTTTTCAGATCGAGTGCATAAAACTGGTTTACGCCATCAACCTTTTCCTTTTTATAAAAGCCCTGGTTAGTTTTACTACCAAGCCAATTATTTTTAGCCATACCGGTAACAAAATCGGGGATCTTAAATATATCCCTGGCTTCATCTTTCGGTGCATTTTCATAAAGCCCGTTAGCCACGTGGATCATAGTATCCAAACCCACCACATCACTGGTACGGAAAGTTGCCGATTTTGGGTGACCGATTACCGGGCCGGTAAGTTTATCTACCTCCTCAACCGTCATACCTGTTTTATTTACGTAGTTCAACACACTCATAATGCTGAACACGCCTACCCTGTTACCGATAAATGCAGGGGTATCTTTAGCCAAAACAGTTGTTTTTCCGAGGAATTTTTCTCCAAACTCCATTAAAAAATCAGTTACTGCGGGCAATGTATCTTTAGTTGGAATAATCTCCAGCAATTTCAAATATCGTGGCGGATTAAAGAAGTGGCTGCCACAAAAATGCTGCTTAAAATCTTCACTCCTGCCCTCGGCCATCAAATGTATAGGAATGCCTGAGGTATTTGAGGTGATCAATGTTCCGGGCTTGCGGTGTTTCTCAACGTTTTCAAAAACCCTCTGTTTTATATCCAAACGTTCAACTACCACTTCAATTACCCAATCACATTCAGCAATTTTGGATATGTCGTCATCAAAATTCCCCGTTGTAATACGCTTTGCAAATGATTTTAAATAAATGGGCGAAGGGTTAGATTTTAAAGCAAAATCTAGAGCATCATTTACAATTTTATTTCGGATCTTTTTATCGTTATCCGGCGCATCTTTCGGCACAATATCTAATAAGAGCACCTGAAGACCAATGTTCGCAAAGTGACAGGCAATGCGGCTGCCCATTACACCTGAACCCAGTACAGCTACTTTTTTTATTACTCTTTTGGCATCCATGCAATACGTTTATTTTAAAAGGTTATAATATTAATTTCAGGAGCAGTTAAAGAACAAACTAAAAATACTTTAATTTATTCTTTAATGCATTTTTATAAAACACAAACTGTGCGCGAAATGATTTTAATAATTGGTATTGGTTTGTATATAGCAAATATCCTTTTAAGGATGATTTAACAAAGGTCTAAATGACGGAAACATTTGTCAATATTTCGGAACTTATTTCTTATTTATTTACCAGATAAATCGGTAATCAGGTTAATATATTGTTTCATCGCATCCTCACGAGATGTCCCTTTCAATTTTAACCAGGCATCATATTTTGCTTTAGCTACAAAATCAAACATACCTGCAGGCGGATCTATATTGATATCGCCTTCTGTTGACTGTTTGTATAAACTATAAATTTTTAATAATGTTTCATTATCAGGTTTTGACGACAGTTCCTTACTTTCTTTAACGGCTACTTCAAAAATATCTTTTAACTCAGTCATTTTCTTTTATTATTTATTATGATTTAGGTTGTTCTTCAATATAATCGGCTGTTTTATGAGCCTTCATAAACAATTCGCTTATGTCAACAGGTAACAAACACAGCTTGCGCTTTACCATGTCTATCCAGGCGCCATCTACATTAATAATAGCCGCTTTCACACCGTCTTCACGATACATTTCATGCCTTATTGACCATCTTGAACCATCAGCCCTTGCTTTTGAAAGCTCACAAGTCATTCTGATGGTATCATTTAATGCTACTTCGCGTAAATAGAGAAGCTCTTCCCTGAATAATACGGGCCCAATTTTTTGTTCCAATAACAGTATAGGTTTTAAGCCCAACTGCTGCATCATATTTAACCGAGCCTGCGCGGCAAAATCGGCATAGGCAGAGTGCCGCAAGTGTTGATTAGCATCAATCTGCGACCATAACACCTGTCCTTCATAGTATATATTCATATTATGAACTATTTGTGAGACGCTTTATACTTTTTAACTGCAGCCGTTAGTTTGGGCAATACTTCCATAGCATCGCCTATCACACCGTAATTGGCAGCCTTAAAAAATGGTGCTTCCGGATCTTTATTAATCACCACAATAATTTTTGATCCGTTAACCCCGGCCAAATGTTGTATTGCTCCGGATATACCAGCAGCTATGTATAAATTAGGGCGAATTGTACCGCCTGTTTGCCCCACATGTTCATGATGTGGACGCCAATGCGAATCGGCAACCGGCCTTGAACAAGCTGTAGCAGCGCCTAATTCTTTTGCCAAATCCTCAATTAATCCCCAATTTTCAGGACCTTTCATACCTCTTCCGCCGGAAACAACCAGCTCGGCATCTGCAAGAGAAACCTCTCCTGTAACTTTGTTTACCTGTTTTACTTTTATTCCAAAGTCTTTTTCATCAAAATTCACATCCAGCTTTTCAACAGTTGCTTTGCCTTCTCCTTTATTGATCTGAAATGAATTAGGCATCAACGTAATTACCTTTACATCGCTCAAAACATTTACAAAGGCAAAGGCCTTGCCTGAAAATACTGTTTTTTTAATTAAAAAGCCTTCTGCTGTATCGGGGTATGATAAAGCACCAGCCACCAGGCCCGCTTTCAATTTAACGGCAACACGGGGAGCTACAGCTCTCCCATTAATATCATTCAGGGTTATAATTACCGTGCTTCCTTCCTTTTCTGCGGCAGCAATAAGTGCTTTTGCATAGGCACGGGCATGCAATTCGTCTAAACGGGGATCAGCAATATGCAGTACTTTTTCCGCACCATATTCACCCAAACTTTCCATTTCTGCTGCTGATGCACTGCCTAAAACAACAGCCGTTGCTGTTGTTCCAGTTTGTTTGGCTATTTGTGAAGCATATTGAACAGCTTCAAAGTTTTTCTTTTTTATAATTCCTTCGGTATGCTCTACCAATACTAATACTGACATTTTTCGTTTTAATTTTTAGGATAGATTAAATAACTTTTGCCTCTGAATGCAGCAACTCAACCAATTCGTCCATATTATCCGGATCAACCAGTTTAATACCAGCTTTAGCAGGTGGCATTTCGTACGATAAAATTGCAGCTACAGGCGCTACAGCAGTTGGAGTAACTACCTTTAGCGGACGTGTACGCGCAGCCATTATACCACGCATATTAGGAATACGTGCTTCTGCAACACCTTTTTGACAGGCTATTACTACCGGTAAACTACAGGTATCTGTCTCTTCGCCACCTTCAATTTCACGATTAACTATTGCTGTATTACCTTCAATCTGAATACTTGCAGCAAAACCGATATAATCTGCATCCAATAATTCGGCAATCATAACGCCAGTAACACCGTTATTATAATCAATAGATTCCTTACCACATAAAATCAGGTCATAGCCAACACTTTTGGCATATTCGGCAATATAACTGGCCGTTTCATACGGATCATTAGCGGCCGCATCAATGCGGATGGCTTCATCACCTCCCAATGCCAGGCCCTTTCTGATAATTGGCTCAACATCCGCTTTACCAACGGTTATTAAATGCACATCACTTGCCACACCTGTTTCCTTTAATTCCAAAGCCCGGATTAAAGCATACCATTCATCGTAAGGATTAATGATGTAAGTTACACCATCACTGCTGATGGCGGTATTATTGTCTTTTAATATAATTTTAGTACTGGTGTCGGGCACTTGGCTTATACACACTAATATCTTCATAGAGTAGTTTTGTAAAAAGAATTGTCCCGGCTTAACACCGGAGGCAATTCGTATTAATTATAAAGGTCGGTTTAGAAACAATATTTATTTTCAGCAATCAATTTCGCTGCAACATTTCTACGGGCCTGGGTAGTATTAAAATCTTCAGTTTTGGTAAAACGTCTTAATCCCATCAGCATCATTCTCAGTTCATCGCCCTCCGCAAAAGAGTTTAATGCTTCTTTTCCTGATTTTAAAATGCGTTCAGCTGCTTCATAAACATAAACCCTCATTATGTCCAGTTGTTCTTTGCAGGCATCCTCTCCTTTTATGCCTACCAGTTTTTCAACCCGTAGCTGTAATGATTCGCTCACATAAAGTTCAATCAACATATCTGCCAGGTTCATTAGTACTTCCTGTTCTTTACCCAATTGTGTCATTAGTTTTTGAACAGCGGCACCAGCTACCATCAAAATAGCTTTTTTGAAACCTGCTATGTATTTCTTTTCTTTAGAGAACAAGCCATCTTCTTCGGCACCGCCAAAGTCAGGAATGCTCATTAATTCACCGGCTACTTTTTGTGCAGGCCCCATTAAATCAAGCTCACCCTTCATAGCGCGTTTCAGCATCATATCAACGGTTAACATCCTGTTAATCTCATTTGTTCCCTCAAAAATCCTGTTGATTCTTGAGTCACGATAAGCCCTGTCCATTGGTGCCTCAGCACTAAAACCCATTCCCCCATAAATCTGCACACCTTCATCTACTACATAGTCCAATGTTTCAGAGGCGTGTACTTTTATAATAGCGGCTTCAATGGCGTATTGCTCGGTCCCTTTAAGCTTAGCTTTAATTTCATCCATTCCTGATTCAACCAGCATGTCGGTCGCTTCTTCCATATTCTGGCTGGCGCGGTAAATTGCAGCCTCAGAAGCGTAAGTACGGATTGCCTGTTGAGCTAATTTATAACGAATGGCCCCGTATTTGGAGATAGGCCTTCCAAATTGCTCTCGCTCATTAGCATATTTTATGGCCAATGAAATAACATCCTTGCTTGCACCTATGGTACCACCACCTAATTTAATACGACCAAGATTTAAAATATTTACCGCAATCTTGAATCCGTTTTGGCGCTCAGAAAGCAAGTTTTCAACAGGCACTTTGCAATCATTAAAAAACACCTGGCGAGTTGAACTTCCTTTTATACCCATTTTATGTTCTTCGGTATTTAAAGATAATCCTTCAAGATCCTTTTCAACAATAAATGCGCTCAGGTTTTCGTCATTATCAATTTTGGCAAAAACAGTAAACACATCTGCAAAACCTGCATTGGTGATCCACATTTTCTGACCATTAATCAGATAGTGTTTACCATCTTCAGATAATCTTGCTCTTGCTTTGCCTGAGTTTGCATCTGATCCGGCGCCGGGTTCTGTAAGGCAATAGGCCCCTTTCCATTCGCCGCTTGCCAGTTTAGGGATATATTTTTGCTTTTGTGCATCATTACCATAGTACAATATTGGTAATGTACCTATACCCGTATGTGCCGAAAAAGCTACAGAAAAAGAGTGCCCTGCTCCTAATTTTTCGGTAACCAGCATGGATGTTTTAAAATCCTTTCCAAAACCACCATATTCTTCAGGCACAGAAATACCTAATAAGCCCAGGTTTCCAGCCTCTTCCATTAGATGGGCCATTAAACCCTCTTCTTGTTCATCAATGCGGTTTAAATTGGGAGTAATGTGTTGCGCTAAAAAGTTAGTACAAGTTTCAGCTATCATTAATTGCTCCTCATTCCATTCTTCCGGAATAAAAATACTTTCGGCGGCAGTTTCCCTTATCAAAAACTCTCCGCCTTTTATAGCTTTTACAGATTCTGTGGCATTCATGATTAAATAATTAATTATGTTGATCTTTTAGTTTTACGTTAATACAACTGGTATAGGTGCAACAAATTGCGGCCTGTATCTGTTTTTTGGCATTTGTTAAGCCAAACCCATTCAGAAATGGTGGCTTAATTAAGTTTTATAATTAACGGTAAAATTATATTCCCCGGCAAAGCAATGAAAGGTCTGCAATGCGGAGATATTAGTCAAAAAGTCGGAAAGGAGGTTTTAAGTCAATTTATTAATTCTAAAGCTTTAACCGGCGTTTTAATAATATAGCTGAGATAATCGTTATTATAGTACCTAAAGCCATTATAGTTAATACCATCATGCCGAAATTAAAAAATGGATTATTGCTTAGAGCCACCTGCTGTTTAAGTTCTTTTAATTTGATGTCAAATTGGGCAGGAGATAGTGTTTTTCTATACTCCTCAATATCGAAAGTGTAAACCGTTTCATAAAACTTCGGATTGATATAGATCACATAAGTAGTTTCAATTAATGCGAATGCAAAAGCAGGTATTAAAACTATTAGTAAGCCTATTTTTAGGGCCTGTAAAAAAGTAATACTGCCGTTATTGACATGGTCTCGATAATATCGTATCCCAAAATAAACAAACACCAGCGGGCATAAAAGATCGGCCCAGCCAATATTGCCTTGTGCTTTATGCCCTATGCCGGTGAGACGTATAATAAGCCAGGTAAGTACAAAAAATAATAGTTCGGCAAGTGCTGCGTACCCGCCATAACGTAAAGCTGTTTTTTTCATGATCTTAATGATTTTTGAATTAAAATTAACAGCAGTATTTCAATATGACCTAATACTTAAGCAGTATTTGAGCTTAATAAATAAAAATACAACTTTAGTATTAGCCAATAATGGATAGCTCCATCGCCTTTTTTATGGCTTCAGTGCGCCGCTCAACCCTCAATTTCTGAAAAATATTGGAAATATGTTTTTTAATGGTGTTTTCAGAAAGAAATAATTTATCAGCAATCTGCTGGTTAGATAAACCCTCATAGATCAGTAAAAGAATTTCGGCCTCCCGTTTACTCAATCCGCTTTGCAGTAACTTTTCATCATTAATTACTCCCTGTTTTTGTTCGGTAACAATGATTGTTTTGTTGAATAATTTCCTGCTTATTATTATCCCGATCACTAAAAATAGCAAACTGAAGGCAGCTATCCAGGTGGTAGTATTGCTTTTATCCCAAAAGTTATAGATGCCAGCAATGCGGAATAACACCAGCAATGCCGTTATTAGTAGGCCAAATGCAATAACAATTTGTTTCATTGTTTTTAATGTGCCGATACCATTCTGTAATCAGATGGAGACATACCCGCGTGTTTCTTAAAATATTTACCAAATGAAGATTGATCAGGAAAATGTATATCCTCGGCCACACGGGCAATACTGATATCGTGATTTCTTAATAATACTTTAGCTTCTAATACAACTGCATCATCTATCCATTCTCCAGCTGTTCTACCGGTAACTTCTTTAATAGTTTCTGTTAGATGTTTGGGCGATACAAATAAAGCATCTGCATAATATTGCACACTACGATGTTCCTTATAATGCTGAAAAACCATATCTTGAAAAAGCATATTCAACTCCTGTTTACGGGTCTGTTTACCTTTTACTATAGAATGTTGTTTCTCATAAGCAGCTTGCACTTCGTATAACAATGTTATTAAAATACTTCTTGATATTTCAACGTGATAAGGATGTCCTTCCCTCTCCAGCTTTTGCTGTATTAGTAAATAGATATCCAAAATCATTTTAGCATCCGCACTATCCAAGAATATCACCGGTAATGAGGTGCTTTTAAAATAACTGAACGATTCTAAAAAATGGCTATTTACACTATTTTCCGTCAAAAATGCTTTACTGAAAACTATAAACCTGCATAAAAAATCATCACTACTGTTATAAATCCTTAAAACGTGAAAAGGGGTTGCCAAAAGCATAGCATCTGGCTTGGCTTCATAAACCTGTAGGTTTACCTCAACCTGAGCTGTGCCCCGTGTACATATACCAACTATATAACCATCTGAGCGGTAAGGATATTCACTTAAGCTTAATAATTGTTTTTCATCAGCCACAAAAAAGTCTGCCCCGGCAAGTTTATCAGCATACAGATAAGCAAATTTCGAGAGGCTTAATTGTCCTATTTTTCTACTCATAGCCTTACAATATATAATTTTTTACCGAAATTATTTAAGTGATTTTTTTTAAATTGAAGCTGTAGTTTTTTTTCTTCAAATTAACATTATTACTTATAGTATATATTATCCGACTTTTTGACTAATATCTCCGCATTATAGCCCTTTTTTTCATTTCAAACCAAACTACTTTTATGTTTTAATAGTTATGTAGTGGTAACCTAATACACCGGGCTATTAATATTATAAACCAATTATTATTTTATGAGAAAACTATTACTCCTACTATGGTTGGCATTGCCAGTATGTGCATTTTCGCAAGGCTTCCAGGTTAATCTTGAAGGTGAAAAACAAATTGGCATGGGCCATACCGGCACTGGTCTTTTAACGGATGGTGCATCTGTATTTTTCAATCCGGGTGCAGTGGCTATGCTGCCCGAAAATTATGTTCAGGCAGGTATTAGTCCGTTGGTATTCCAGTCGGTTTTTAACCCCTCAGGCTCCAACGTTCAGTACCATACTTTAAACAAAATTGCTCCTCCATTTACTTTTTACGGAGTATGGGGTCCAAAATCATCCTGGTGGAAATTTGGCTTTGGCGTTTATACCCCATTTGGTGGTTTAACAGACTGGGGCGATAACTGGCAGGGGAAATATGTATTGGAAAGTCTCAATTTAAAAGCCATTTATTTTCAACCCACATTAAGCATTAAACTTGCCGACTTTGTAAGTATTGGTGGCGGTTTTGTTTATAACCGGGGCAGTGTTGATCTTACGCAGGCTATACCGCTTGCCAATCAGGCAGGACAAGACGGACAAGCAGAGTTAAAAGGCACCGGTCATGGATACGGATGGAACGCCGGCATCTATTTTAAAACAGAATCAGGCGTTACAGTTGGTATAACACACCGTAGTGGTGTTTCTACCACCATTAATAATGGTAATGCTATATTTACCGTTCCAACAGCCCTTCAAAGCTATTTCCCTCAACCTAACACATTTAAATCAACTATCCCACTACCTGCAGTTAATTCAGTTGGTATAGGTTTTTATCCATCGCCTAAATGGACATTAGCTTTAGATATGAACATTACCAGCTGGAACGTTTATAAGACTTTAGAGTTTGATTACAAATACACCACACCTGATTTACAGAACACCGTTTCACCAAGAAATTATAATGATGCTTTTACATTCAGGGCAGGCGCACAGTATAAATCATCTCCCAGAACAGCATGGCGCTTTGGCGGAGGCTTCGCAACTACAGCAGTTGGCGATAGCTATGTTACTCCTGAAGCCCCTGATGCCAACCGGGTGTATTTTACCGGTGGTTTTGGCTACCTGATAAGTAAACATCTGGATTTGGATGCATCATTTGAATTTGAGCATTTGTTAAGCCGTACATCAACCAATATTCAATATCAGTTGTCGGGCACTTACGAATCAAATATTTATATCCCAGGTGTATCACTTTCTTATCATTGGTAAAATTTAATATTTAAGCAAATGAAATTTCTAAAAAAACATATTTATATAATTGCGGGTTTATTTTTACTTGCGGCATGTAAACCCGAAGTAAAAACCGCACAACTCACCCACGGATCCGCAAATTTTTCAAGATTCATAGCAGTCGGTAACTCCTTAACTGCCGGTTATGCTGATGGAGGCCTTTATTTAGATGGACAACTCAACTCCTATCCATCAATTATGGCTGGTCAGATGCAATCTGTAGGGGGCGGCTCTTTTAATCAACCATTATTTACATCCGCACAAGCCAATGGCTCTGGATATTTACAATTAACAGGCTTTAATGCAGATGGAACACCTATTACTACACCCGTTACTACAGATTTAGCTATAAGAGGTATTTTACCTGTTCCTGGTTTTGGAAATGTGACGCTATACACAAAATATACCGGCGATATTGAAAACTATGGCGTTCCCGGAATTAAATTACTCAACATTACATACGCCCCATATGGTAACCTCAATGGTTATTTTGAGCGCCTGTTACCTAATGATGCACCAACCAATACAACCGATTATCTGGATTTTGTAACTGCAAAACCATTTACTTTCTTTTCTGACTGGTTGGGTAATAACGATGCCCTTTTGTATGCAACTTCAGGAGGTGCGGGCGATGTATTGACTGATGAAACAACCTTTGCTCAGTTATACAGCTTATCAATAAGCAAGTTAACAGCAACCGGTGCCAAAGGAGTAGTTGCGACCATTCCCGACGTAACTTCTATACCTTATTTTAATACGGTAACTGTTAATGCTATAGTTGCGGGAGTACAAAAATTAAATCCTGCAGTACAGGGCATTTATATAAATGCATTAGTTTCAGGTACCACATATGCTCCAAGACTAGCCACAGCTAAAGATTTAATTGTATTAACTTTCCCTACAAGTATGATTGGCCAGCTTGTTTCAACTCCTTACGGAGAATTACCCTATGGCTTAACTCCTTATTCTCCAATTGATAATCAATATGTATTAGATGCAAATGAAATTGCGCTTACTCAAGAGCACGTACTTTCTTTCAATAGCACTATTACATCAATTGCTGCTTCAAAAGGTTTAGCTGTATTTGATGCTTATACATTTTTGAATAATATAAAACAAAACGGCTTGGTTATTGACGGTTTAAATCTGAATTCAAATTACATTAGCGGTGGTTTATTTTCACTTGATGGAGTACATTTAACTCCAAGAGGTTATGCAATAGTTGCCAATGAATTTATTAAAGCTATTAATAGTAAATACGGATCAAATATCCCACTAGCAAACGTTGCAAATTACAGGGGAGTGAAATTTCCTTAATCTTAATTAGTTATAAAAAGCCCTGGATAGATCAATAATTTATCCGGGGCTTTTTATTGCCTGAATATTAGGGTAAACTTATTTAATCATTAAATTAGGCCCACATAATATTGTTAAATCCAAATGCTAATAATACAACTCACCGGATTATCTGGCTGCGGTAAAACCACACTCTCCAACAAGATAAAACCATTATTTGCCGCTCAAAATATCAATATTGAAATATTGGATGGAGATCAATACCGAAAAACATTATGTAAAGATCTAGGATTTTCAAAAAGCGATCGACTTGAAAACATCAGGCGTTTAGGAGGTCTTGCTGCATCACTTGTTGCTCAATATAATGCAATTATAATTGCAGCCATAAATCCGTACGAAGAAGCCCGGGCTGAATTAAAATTTAAACATAATGCAAAAACAGTTTGGATAAATTGTGAGCTCGAATCGCTGATATCAAGGGATACCAAAGGTCTATATAAAAGGGCATTATTACCTGATGAAGATCCAGATAAAATATTCAATTTAACCGGTGTAAACGATTGTTATGAAACACCTTTAAATTATGATTTTAAATTAGACACTCACCTTGAAAGTATCGATGAATCAGCAGCGAAACTTTATCAATTTGTAAAAGATCAACTTAAATAAATCACTTTATTTCCATTTTTCCATACAATTCAAAAGCTCTTTCTAATTCTGGGATAACCGAAATTACTTTTTTCTCACTAAAAGCCTCATTTGGATATTTTGAATGATATTGAATCCTGTTTTCCATCGTCGATAATTCATCTTCATCTATCTCCACTTTGGTAAAAGCAGCAATTTTTTTAACAATAGGAATAATTCCTTCTTTGTAATCCAGAAAAAGGCTCAATTTATCACTTTCTATTATCTCCAGGTACATTTCCAGATACCTTTCTATCATTTTCGCTATATATTCCCGCTGTGGCATATGTACAACTTCTACATTGTCTAATCCGAACAGCTCCGGTTCAATCAGTCCCTGAACAGCCTGCATCCCACTCTTTTTAAGGTGCGAATTAAATACCTCATCTGGCGTACGATATAAAAACACAAATGGCACTTCTGGATACAATTGTCTTATTTTCTTATAATAGAAAACATGCCAGCTATCCGTTTTTATAAATAAGTTAGTTTCTGTACCAAATCTTCTCTGTCCGTAAAATTTTATTGCAGCACTTAGTAGTTTACCTGTATATAATTCTTTTACATCACTCTTTTTTAGTGGCAACCTTAAAATATCATCAAAAAAAGGCACTTCAGCTAAAGAGATATTCTGCTCATTCATCCCTAAAAGCTGCGAAACAAGCGTAGAACCGCAACGTGAAATATGAAAAATAAAAGCTGTAGGCTCAACTTTTTCAATACCTGCCGCCCAATCTTCTAAAACCCTAAGATCTGCTGCGCTTATAAATTTCAATATATGCTGATCAAGTGCTTTGCATTTGCTGATCGTTTCATCAAAAAATGGTTCGATGTATGGCTTATTAAACGTATTTAACCATTTACATAATAAGCTGTCATCATTTTTCAAGTCAAGTTTATAAGGTATCCAACTTTTTAAAGGATGTTCAGATTGATTCATTTATATCGATTATAATGGTTAAAAATAATCTTTTATTGCTATAGACATATGAATTTTGTGCTTGGTTTAAAAATGGGGATAAATCATCTACAGAATTCCAAAATCAAAAGGGCCTGTAATCTACAATCACAGGCCCTTTGTATCATTTAAGATGAATCTCTTTTTTTAGAGCAGTTTAGCATTCCCGGAGGTTCTGCCAAAGCGATAGCTCAGGGTAACCTCATGGGTAGGGATATTGGCGCCGCCCAGGTTATTGCTGGTAGTACCAAACTGATAACTGTAGCCTACATGGAAGGAGCTGACATTGATCGTAATGATGCCGGCCATCTCATTATTGGTACGGTAGTTCACGCCTAGTCCCAGCGTCTCTTTCAGGTAGAAGGTGCCCGAGAAGTCTGCCACTAATGGTACCCCGCTGGCGTAGGAGAACAACGTGGCCGGTTTGAACTTGATGTCTTCGTCTATATTGGTGATCAGTGCCCCTGAAAAGTAATAATGATTGATAAAGTTATTATTGTTCTGGATCGATGCTGTTCCCAGGCTGGTAAAAGTCAGTTCCGGTACCGATATCCCCAGGTAATACCAGTCGGTATAATACATCACCCCAAAGCCCACATTCGGCTTGGTCTGCCGCACATCGGTCGCAAATACCGGGTCATTGGCGGCCAGTTGGGAGTAATTGGCTACATAGTTCCGCACACCTGCATTCAGCGACACCCCCAGGTAGGCCTCAGGACCCAACTGGATCGATTTGGCAAAATAGGCATTCACCTCCGTCTGCCGCTCTATGGCAAACTGGTCATTCATGACAATCAGACCCGCTGCTGCATTGATCGTCGGAATCGGGATATTCCCGTTGAACAGGAAGGTCGTCGGTGCCCCGTCTACCCCTACCCATTCCTTCCTGCCCAGCATGTTCAGCGATCCCGCCTTGTCCAGCAATGAATAGGCCGGGTTCAGCGGCGTCAGGTTATCCATGTATTGGGTATAACTGAACTGCTGCGTCTGACCTTTTACACTTCCGGCTACCAGGATCCCTATTAATAGTAACAGTACCACGCTGGCTGCTCTGTTCACCTTATGACTCTTTTTCAATTTCATCTCTTTTTTTGATTCAGGTTGCTTCCTTTTATTGATATTTTAGTACGAAGTAGCCGGTTTTGCTCTTTCTTTCTCCGTTCACTACAATCTCTACCCGGTAGAAATACGTGCCTGCCTGCTGCAACGCTCCGGTGAGATTGGAGTGCCCGTCAAATACATGCGAGGTATTGTCATATTTAAAGCCCTGGTAAATGATCACCCCATTGCGGTTGATCAGCGTCACTTCATTCTCCGGATAGTTCTGGATCCCTTCAATATATAAGAAATCATTGATCCCGTCTCCATTCGGTGATACGGCCTGGTGTACCAGGATGTCATCACCTGCGGCATCAATAATCACTACCGGCTGGATCACGCTGGTGGCTGCTTCATAGTTGTTATCTCCTGCCTGGCTTGCCGTAATCTCTGTACTACCCAGCTGTAAGGCGCCGAGGCTGCTGCCCTGGATGTCTGCTATCAGCGGATTGGCAGAACTGAACGTTACCGGAAGCCCTGAACTGGCCGTTATCGTGCTCAGGTCATAGTGCGAACCCTTCAGCTGTACCGGGATCGCTGCAAAGCTGATCGTCTGCTGGGCCTTATTCACTACCAACTGCCTGCTGATAGATGGGATAGTAGTATAATTACCATTGGCTGCCAGTGTTGCGGTGATCGTTGTAGTACCTGCTCCTGTAATATGGATCGACCCGTTAACAATTGTCGCTACTGCTGGATTGCTGCTCGTATAAATAATGGTCTCCCCGCCGGATGTAGTGGCGCCACCATTAAAGTCGGCATCCCCGTACGTTTTGGTCGCTATCTGCGCAAATGTCAATGTCGCAGCTGCATCTGTTATCGTTAGTGTTCCGTTTATATAAGTGATCGCATAGTTATTGTCTACTGCTCCACTTGGCGTAATCGCATAAACTCCTACGGATGAACTGCTGGTGGCAGTCGTGCTTGCTGTGGCTGCTGTAGTTAAACTGGCCTGGCTATCGCCATTCACAAAGCCTGAATAGGTTACCGTTAATGC
>NZ_VLLI01000012.1 GCF_007830615.1 Mucilaginibacter frigoritolerans | reverse complement strand
TCTTTGATTCGGCGGGTAATCTATATGTGGCAGATGAATATAACCAGGTAATCCGCAAGATCACGCCAGCCGGGGTCGTGAGTACCCTATCTGGAAGCGGTAATGAAGGTTATCTGAACGGAACATCAGCTAATGCGGATTTTTTCTTTCCGGCGGATGTTGCTCTTGATGGAGCAGGAAACTTTTATGTAGCCGAGTATGGTAACCGGGATATCCGGAAGATCGGCACGGACGGAACGGTGAGTCTCCTTGCCGGGACACCCAGAACAGCAGGCTTAACAGACGGAGTGGGTGCAGCGGCCAGTTTTAACATAATAGAGGGGGTGACGATAGGGATTGATGGCAATGTATATGTGCCAGATTGGGGGAATGATAATATCCGGGAGATTATATTGGGTGGCTATAGCATTAGCCCGGCGCTTCCTGCCGGTTTAGCTTTTGACAAAGTCTCGGGCAGTATCAGCGGAACACCCACTGTGGTTTCAGCTTCGACGAGCTACGCGGTTATTACAAGAAATCTTTCCGGAGCACCTACAACACCTCTTCAAATGGCGGTTGTTCCTCCAGCAGGCTTTAACCCCAGCCAGGACCACAACTATGTTATTACCTTCATGCCACGGGTACCAAATATCACCAACAATACTGCTTTAAGCAATGATATGAATCAGGTTGAGATTGGTATTCAATACTTTGATGGGCTAGGCAGGCCATTACAAACGGTTCAGGTAAAAGGATCTTCTATGGGTAATGATGTGGTGCAACCTATAGCTTATGATGCCTTTGGACGGGAACCCACTAAATATTTACCTTACGCCTTAACCGGAGCTACAGCAAACGATGGGAGCTATAAAACGGATGCCCTTACTCCGATGGCGGGGCAAGCGCAGTTCTATGTTACTCCACCATTTGGCGTAAGCCCCATTACTACACCACAAGCCGGAACAGCTTTTGAACCATCTCCTTTAAATCGTGTATTGGAGCAGGGGGCACCTGGCGATGCCTGGCAGCTGACAGGAACGGCCGTTATCACGCCTAATACTATATCGGGGCATACCGTAAAAACTATATATGCTAATAACGATGGTACTACTTATTGGGCAAATCAATATGGTGTTAATATAGACGCGAATGGTACTCGCACATTGACATTCCAAGGGGCATATGGTGCAAATCAATTGTATGTAACCGTGAGCCAAAATGAAAACTGGCTAAGCACACAAACTGTTCCTAATACTATAAACGACCCAAGGTTAAATACAGTTGAAGAATACAAGGACAAAAAAGGTCATGTGTTGCTGAAACGTACTTATAATTATAATACTAGCACCAGCTTAGTTGAGGTTTTGAGCACCTATTATGTATATGACCCGTTTGACAACCTGGCTTTTGTATTGACACCGGGAGCGAATCCGGATAACAGTACCGGACTCACCAGTGCCAGTAATCAGACAACACTGAATAATTTATGCTACCAATATGGTTATGATGAACGGAATCGTATGGTAGCCAAGCAATTGCCTGGAAAGGGTGTTGAGGAAATGGTTTATAATCTGCTTGACCGGTTAGTATTTGACAGGGATGCTAACAAACGGGCACATGGCCAATGGGGTTTTATGAAGTATGATGCATTGGGCAGGGTGATAATGACGGGTATTACTGTGGATACCAGCTCAAGAGTTCCATTACAAAATTTCGTGAGTTATCAGTTAGGGGTAGGGACATATGCAGAATGGGAGACAGCAAGTCCAGGCAGCGCAACTCAAGGATATACGAACAATGCTTTTCCATTTGGTAGTAATGTAATACCGCTTGTAGTTAACTATTATGATGATTACACATTTCAGGGACGGCCTGTAACCGTTGCTTCTCCAGGTGGGGCAAGTGCAAGGACAAGGGGCTTACCTACTGCTACTAAAACAGCAGTGTTAAATACGATCAGCAATCCAGCAACGCTCCCTGATATGCTTTGGAAAGTTAAATATTACGATGACCTTGGGAGGCTTATTCAAAGTTATGCACAGCATTATTTAGGTGGTGTATTAAGTCCATACAACTATGATGTAGTAAGCAGTACCTATGATTTTACCAATATACCTACTACTACTATCCGAAGGCATTTTAATACCAGCAATACCACCATACCAATAATAACGACATCTAACCAATACATTTACGATCATACGGGCCGTAAGCTAAAAACATGGGAGCAGATTACCAATGGTACGACCCCAACTCCCCGAACATTACTTTCACAAGTGGTTTACAACGAGTTAGGTCAAGTAGTGACCAAGCAATTGCATAGTATTGATAGCATCAATTTTTTGCAAAATATAGCATTTGCCTATAATGAACGGGGATGGTTATTAAACAACAGTGGGCCATTATTTGAAGAACAACTGCAATATAACAATGTTGCTGGTATAAATGGGATAGCCCCAATAGCTCAGTATAATGGTAATATAGCTAGCCAGAGCTGGGGAACGAGCACCGCACCGAATGGCAAAAGTTATTCTTATGTCTATGATAATTTAAACAGGTTGTTAAGCGGAATATCTATTGATCATAATGACGAAACCGGAATAACTTATGATTACTTAGGAAATATCACAGCGCTGAATCGATATCAGGCTAATACACTGATAGATCAGCTAAGCTATAGCTATACCGACAATAATGGTAATAGAAGCAACCAGGTGCAAGGTATAAACGATTTATCTCCGGATACCAGTTTATATGGTTATAGGCCGGGTAATTATACAGGTTACCAATATGATGGAAATGGGAATATGATCGTTATGCCCACTCCTCCGGATGGTACAGCACTGGCTAACATAAACGTTCAATACAATTTACTCAATTTGCCACAAACCTTTACTGGCGGAAGAACTATTACTTATTATTATGATGCGTTAGGTAACAAGTTGAGGAAAGTAAATCCGATTACGGGTAATACGGATTACATTGAGGGGATACAGTATGACAAGGCGACCGGTGCTTCTGCGCCCACAATTAGCTTTATACAAACGGAAGAAGGTAAAGCTATGCCAACTAGTTCAGGAGGTTATGATTACAATTATTATCTAAGTGACCACCTCGGTAATACTAGGGTTACTTTTGATACAAAAAACGGCTCGGCAGCTGTACTGCAGCAGGATGATTACTATCCTTTTGGATACGAAATAAAACGGATTATAAGTAGTCCAAAAACTGAATATCTTTATAATAAAAAAGAGTTACAAGAAGAAATAGTCCAATACGATTACAATGCGCGTTTCTACGATCCCGTAGTAGCAAGATGGACAAGTATGGATCTATTAGGGGAGAATAATAGACGTGTTTCTCCTTACAATTATGGTGAAAATAATCCTATTCGGAATATCGATCCGGATGGAATGGAGAACCAGGTCATTGATGGCTATGGCACCACTTCAGACCAGTTAAACAATCTATATGGCATAGGTTCAGTTCCAGCTAGTGATGCTCCGAATGCGCCATCTGCTAATGCACCAGTTGCAAACTCTGGATCTACCAATCCCGATGCGGCAACCAAAAAAACTAATAATAATTCTAGTGGCGGTGGTGTCGTTATAGTAGCTAATAATGGGGTATTTATTGTCCCTATACCAGCGTTGAATAGCTATACTACTATTGCAATAAAGGGTAATTTTAGTTTAGATAATGTAGCTATTGGTTATCAACAGGCGGCCATGGTAACCGCAACATTAGGGACAGGGTATAGCGGTAATGCCTATGTGCAACATACGCTGTTTCTGGGCGGCCCCTTTAAAGGGCAATGGTTTGACTATGTAGGAATAGAAGGTCAAGCTGTTTTTGAATCGAGTGCCGAGATTAGCGTAGGCGTTGCAAAAAGTTACTTTATAGCTATTAACAATCCTAAAATGTCATTTGCTAATAATCCAAAAGATTTTGCAGGGCCTTATTCTGGTTGGGGGTTAGCGGCATCTTATAAACCTTTAGTCGGGGATGGTAATGTGGGGTTTCAATACAGCAAATCTAGTGATAATGCCTGGCAGGTCTTTAGTCTTGGTTATTCAATCGCGATTGGCCCATCTGGAGGAGTTATTGTAGGAGGGAGTGTAGGATTAGAACTTCACTGGGGGAAGACCTGGTTATTACCAGGCCAACAAATTAATACAACAAAAAACACTTCATGGGGCCACATTGCACTTAATTGGTTTACGCACACATTAGTACCTTAACAAAAATAAATTCTAAATTTACTGCAATACAAATAAATGTTTATCTTAAAAAAATGAAACAAAGCGTTAAAATATTAATTTTCATAATTGTAGTTATTATTTGCTTTATTGCTTTTGTATGGATTATAGAATCTAATTCATCTCGACAAGAGGATAAAGATCAGCAAACCCGCTTGGCGAGTATTGGCAATATTCAGTTTAAGGGTAAGATTATAAATTCTAAAGTATATGAGAATGGTGGAAGAACTTATTTTATGATATGTATTAAGCTGGATTATACGAATACTGAAAATTTTTATATTTATAATAATTTATGTTGTCTAAAAATAAAAAATGGTATAGCTACAATGGCAGCTGGTTTCTTTGATTCTGATATTGGTGTTCCAAATTATGTTGAAGCTAATATGAACAGGGACGGTAAAATAATATACAATTATAAAAAAGGGGATCCTTATGAAGGTATATTTACATTAGAACCAATGGGTTTGCCAGAAAGTTATATGAATATGTGTAATTAAAATAACGTAATTAAAGATAGAGCTCGACAAAAGTTTTAGTTACAACAGAGACAGGAATGTCGGGCTTTACTATTTAATTTTTTTACCCTTACTTTTTTGAGGTAACGCAAATCAATTTTGTGATAAACAATGTGAAAGATCAGTTTATAGAAAAATATTGGACAGAGGAAGACGTCCTGTTTTATATTCATTTCAAAGATGGAAGTGCTGTTCAGCAAATAGAAATATCTCAGAAAGGTAAGCGTTTTTTGTCACTAGAGGTTCCGGTGATGGATGGGTCTATGCTTTGCGATCAAAGCATAGACCAACTTGATTTTGACCAAAACGATTTCATAACCAAGGATGAATTTGAAAAAAATTGGAAATATTGATGATATGATTACCTATATAGAATCTGGTGACATTTTTAAAATAGACGATGTCTTAAACTATGCTCACGGTTGCAATTGTTCAGGTGCAATGGGAAAAGGTATCGCCGTCCAATTTAAAAAGAAATTCCCTGAAATGTATAAAACCTATAGAAACCTCTGTGTTGAAAAAAAATTCAATATTGGAGATGTTTATATACATAATTATGGTATTGGCTATGTTTTTAATCTTGGGACACAAGTTTCTTGGCGAACCAACGCAGAACTACAAGCAATTGAACAATCTCTGGAAAAGATGCTTTTATTCGCTTCAGAACATAAAATAAAAAAAATCGCCCTGCCGAAAATTGGCTCCGGTTTAGGTGGCCTAAAATGGCAAGACGTGAAGGTAGTGTTAGAGCAGGTTGCAAGTCAATATTCGGGAATAACTCTTTTTATAGTAGAAAATTTTGAAGACCGTTAAATACCCCGTCTGTAGACAAGAATAGTTCACAAAGGCGGGTCCCGTAACTTAAAGCCTCTTCTTTCAACTAGCAGCATCAGAGTGATATGAACTAAAACGCTCTAATCGGACGGACACCTCCGGGAAGATTCATTTCTTTTAAGGCAGGCGCAGTGGCTGAGACGGCCCAGGCGAAAAAAGTAGGCACGGTCTCCGTGCTGGAACTCCAATAAGCCCCGGTAAGCTTGGCAGGCCCTAAATCCAATCCTGACAAATTGGTTTCCATTAGTGTTAGTTCATCCTTTGAAGGCAGATACCAGTCACTATAGCCATTCACGGTCACTTTGCTGGCGTCCAATGCCGCGTAGCCCGGATAGGTACCCCAGGTGTTGGCGTAACTTGTTCCTAAAGCAGCAACTATTGCTGCAGTATTGGCTTTGCCGGTACCAACGGCGGTATTGGTTGTAAGTAATCCAACGGTACCATTGTCCCATGTTGTTTCTAGGGGCAAATCGGTTGGAGCCATCACCAACCCGTGTTTTCCCGTATTATCAACATAGAAAATGATTCCCCCGGCATAACTTTGTCCGATGGCTATCGGTGGTTGCGGCGTGGTAAAGGTCACCTGATTGCCATACACCCGCTGTCCCTCGCCATTCATTGCTGTGGCTCGAACATAATAGGTTACGCCACCGCTGAGTCCCGTGAGTTTGCAGGTGAAAGAACCAATGCCAGAAATTGCCCCGGTGCCTGATGATGCGATAGTCGGGTTGGGGTTGGTATCCCAGACAATGCCACAGTTGATTGCTGTTTCGCTGTCTCCGGTGCCGCTCAACGTGCCGCCACCGGTTGCAGTCGATGAGGTGATATTCGTGATGGCTGCGGTTGATACTGCCAATGCCATATTTGTTGGTGTGGGTGTACCGCCACTCCCGCTGCTACTTTTCTTACATGACAGGGCAATTGTTGTTATTGAAGCAATGACAATGAGCTTTTTTAAAAAGTCGAAGTGTTTCATACGCATGATATTTTTGAATTATTGGTTACAGGTTGTCGTCGTTACCGTATTCACGATAATATTGCTCTCGGTCAGGATTGAGGAAGTATTAACTTCATAGGCTTTGATTTCTGAAGGGGTCTTATCACAAACACTAAACGTATGCTTCGTCGTGTCATTGGTATAACCAGTAAAGACGGAACCGGAGGGCGCGGTGCGGGTATAAGTGATAGTGGCACATTTCCAGCAGTATTTCTTCTGGCAGGCCGAACTTAGTACCACTAGCGCGGCGCACATAACAGAGAGGTTCTTTTTCATTGCCTTAGCGTTTATTGGATACTGAAATCATAGACTTTATGGGTGATGCCTTGGGTACTGGCGGTTGAGGCGGCAAACATGAAGCAATATTCACCGAGCACCAGCGGATTATCAGTTGATACCTCATACAATCCCTTTTGCACCTTCTTATAGTGGAAGGGCACTTTTAATTTATCATCAATGCCAATATTGCCGCCCACTGAATTTTCTTTTGCCACCACCATTTCACGGTCTCGCTTGCCTTGGGTGAGTTTCACCAGGAAGAATTCATTCGGGCTTTCCACATTGCTTTTTGCCTGGTTATTATCATTGAACCCGGTTTTGTCCTTATCAAATACGAACACGAACAAAGGGCTGGTCATAGCAATTTTCATATTGGCTTCTTTGCCGGAGAGCGTTGCTTTCAATTTGGCATTGAATAAGCCGCTGACGCTTCGCTCCATGGCCTCTCCCAATCCTCCGGCTTTGCTATTGGTGAGGATGGCGGCATCCATTTCAATATATTCATGAGTTGTAGGGTTGAAATAATAGAGGCCTGGTTCTAACGCTAATTCGGGATTGGTCGCGGCATTTTGTGTTGCGGTACTGCCTTTGGCGATCATGATGGTGATAATATCATCCGGGACACCTTCTTTTTTCAGGGCAATGAGGCCCTCCGTCGACAGATCAAAACTGCATGCAGAATTGACGATTTTGGTGGAGATAATGTCTTTACTGATACCGGCTTTGTGCAATTGGATAATGGTGGTGTTGGTGACAACGGTACTTTGTTGGGCAACACCTCTTAGTGAATAACTAAGGAATGTGACAAAAAGGAGCATAAATAACAGAACTGGTGTACAGCGTAATAGTTGCAATAGGCTAAAAATACGGGGCATAGCATAAGGATTTGGTGCACATAAAGGTCTTAAAGCCTCAACTATAATCCAATGTGCATGCAGCATACTTTATGCATTTATTACATACTTTATTCTCTTTTTTATACTTTTACATAAATCACATTAGAACATGAACGGTGCTAAAATTAGGATGATTAGAGAGCTACGCGGGTTTTCGCAAGAAAACATGGCAGCAAAGCTTGGCATAAACCAGGCTTCCTATTCTCGTATTGAGAACAATCAAACAAAGCTTGATACGATTATGCTAGAAAAGATAGCCGGGGAATTGGGCGTAACGCCGGTTGATATTTTAAGTCATGAACCAACAGTCGTGAATTTTGCGCCTAATCAAGGCACTCAGGGCATTGGTCATATTGAAAACTTCTACTCCTTCCAAAAGGACTTAGTTGAAAAAGTTATCCAGTCAAAAGATCAAGAAATTGCGAATTTAAAAGATGTGATTGCAAGCCTGGTGAAGGATAAGGAAGCATTGATGGCGCTAATACAGGAAAAAAAATAGTTGTAGCTCTAGTCTACTATTTTGCAAGAAGTCAAAACATACTAAGCCCCCATCCACTCGCTGTTTGGGGGCTTTAAACCTTATCACAATATAATTGAACAAGACATGTTCAGTTATGAGCGGCAAATATATTATTAAAATGATTTACATATAGCTCACAGGAATAAAAGGTGCAGTATTGTTATCAAAATGTTACTGATCCAGTTCTTGCGAGCCGCCCGAAGCCAGCGCAGAGCAACGAAGCTGGCTGCGAGCTGAGCAAAAGGTCTATGCAGAGGGAACGTAGTGGCTGCATAGTATGTCTGACACGAACAAAGGGTGTTGTGCTTTAATATAGGGTTGAGAATCGGCTATAAAGCACAATGCACTTTGTGAAGCCTTTTGCGAGAGAGCAGGCGAGCCAGACACAGAAAGCGCTTGTATTGAAATATGCTGAACGTAGTGAAGGGTATTACCATACAGAGAAAGCTTTCATGACGAACGACCTTACGACTTCAAAAGGAATGACAGGTTCAGCCCGCGAAAGCGGAAAGAGCTGTTCAAATGATATAGTGGCTGAAAGTGGCTATTTCATTTGAAGGAAACCTGGCGGTACTTTTGTGGAGTTTGGGAGGGAGGAATGCCTTATTTCCTGTTTGAAAGAAAAAGATAGGAAGATAAAACTTCCTATCTTTTAGTATAATACTAATTATTGCCATACCATCGCATACAATAATTGAAAAACAAATTTTCTGCTTTGAGCTTTGTCGTTCCAACATTTATGAAGTCAATGTCATCATATACATAATAATTTGTCTTATTGACCAATAGCAGTACTGCAAACTTTCTATCTGAGCTAACACGCCAGACTTCCTCAACCGTCGATAATTCGTACTGTCTAAGGGTGAATTTAATTGCTTGATTATTAGCTATATGCATGCTAATATCTATTTTGGGTAGTTCTTTTAGCATAAAAATAGGGATTAAATGGTTAACAGTTCAAATGGTTGCGAGCCTTTGTTTTAAGGACCTTTGCCCTCGTTAATAGAGCAACTCACGCGCCCTTACGGTATACTAGTTATATATCGTAGGGGCTTTTTTCAAAGAACAAATGAAGATATTGTTGGATTCTAGTCAATTTGTAACAATATTCAAATATAAGAAACTATTTCCTTTTATTGGAAATTTTGATATTAAATATTGTAACTTTAGAAACTATTTCCATTTATTAATCAAATGCGCATTTCAATTGACCGAAGTTTTCTCGGAAATTTGAGTAGCGAGATTCAAATGGTGATATTTACATGTTTATTATACCTTACATTTGAATTGATGTCAATACGATAAACCAACCACACCGTTCATGAATCAAATCGAATCATTACTTTTTGCTAGAAAAATCGGGAAAAATAGTACTCCACTTTTTCTTAAACACGTGGACTTAGTTAAGGCATTGATGGCAAGCCCAACCTCCACATTTTTTGCAGATGAAAAGTCTGAGGAATACCTCAAGCGCTTCAATAATCTTAAAGTGTATCTGTCAAAAGTCTTTTCACGGCGAACAAAACCGTCAGATGAGTTCATAACATTACTCAACGAAATAGTAATTGAGAGACTTGCAGATGAGAATGATAAAGCAGAAATATTAACAGAAATAAAACAATTACTTGTTCCGAATGCCACTGTTTTTGTAGTCTCAGATAATGATAGTCATACAGAGGAATTGAATCGCCGATATGGTAAGTCCAAAACCCAAATCACGTTCATAAGCAGACCTGTTGAGACCTATGACAACAAGCGCGCTACACAGTTTATTGATCTAATCTTAGACAGTATTTTTGTATTTAATGACTCAATTACATTAAACAGATCGGATATTCGGTACGAGTTTCATTTTGCCCACTATTTGGTTGCCCACGAATTTTTTGATCGACTGTATCGCCGAACATTAAAGCGATTAGACATACCTAGCGATAAGATGCCAGAAAGTAATAGGCTGAAGAAAAAAAATGACGAATTAAAAAAAAGAGTTGAAGATCTCTATAGATCGATTAATTCGAGCATATTGAGGCTATATGCCGTAGATGAGCTATATTGCACGTTACCGGTCACAGTTTTTAATCATACTTCCCAAGATGCATGTGGCTTTGTGTATTTCTCGCACGATGCTAGCAAATTCAGCATTGCAAAAATGTCAGACGCAGCGATAAATAGATGGTATAAAAACATGTATTTGCGTGCGAAGTTCACTCGGCAGGAGATTACATTTGATACTCATTTAAAGGTCAAAGAGCAGTTTGGCAAACAGGTCGAAATTATCGATTTTAATTCTATTTTGTCTGTGTGACCACTGAAAGACAACGCATTGCTAAGCCTTGTATCTGATAAAAAGGAGCTCTTAAGAGTAAGATTTAAAATGCCCCACCGTCCTGGCGAGGCATTTTCTTTAAGAATCTATCCCTTCGGAAAGACAATCCTTGCTTCAATCTCTAACAACTTTTCATTGCAGGCATTAAAGATGAATTGCGATACCAACCGAATTAATCCAGGAGTGGTAGTAATAAAGCGGCGTTGCTTGTCGTCTTCAATGATCAATTTGCAACCTTGGTAGGGGTTTTCATCCAATTCATCGTGTTCTTGGCTTAATACCACCTCAAAGGACTCCAACTGTTTGATACGTGAGATCAAGTTGATCCGTTGGATACTTTTCCGGTGTAGATCATCCACCGCTTTGAGCGTGCTTTCCAGGGTCAACATTGGTACTATAGCTTGTGGTACTTCTTCAGGCTCTGGCACTTTGGGCTGCTCCGGGGAAGCTCCATTCTTCGGCTCTGGAGCCGGTGGCGGAAGTTGTTTGGCTTCAGTAATGCCGTTAACGGAATCTTTTTTGGCTCCGTTCTGCTGTGGAGTTTTGTTGGTGGTTGGTTTTGGGGTGCTGTTCTGAACGGCTGTGCCCTGTTCGATGGTACGTTCCATGTGTAAATGGGATTAATGGTGAAAAAAACGGTTACTTATGATCTTCATTCCCGCTTCCCTAAAGCGTTTTCAAAAGAAGAAGGAAAAAGAACGCCCAAGAATGGGTGTCCAGAGCAGCAACAGGAGAGCTATAAGTCCCGCAGGGTGGTTTGGCCGGAAACGCCAAACCATTATGCGCTCGTATGTGCTGCGGACACCATCTTTGCGGCTCTTTTTTCCTTGTTTTGAAAAGATTGGAAAGAATAATGACAACCGCCTATGGCACCAATACCAATATAGAAATGGCTATAGATCAGGCATAGCATGAGAACCAAGAAAACAATAAGCAAATACACAGCAATAAAAAGACCCATTACTGGGTCTCTGCTGTTTCCGCCTCTTCGATGGATTCTTTTGCATTAAGCTGCACATTGAGAATGTAGTCAGTTGCCCGTTGTGCCTGGCCACTGGCATAGACAATGATTCGCTTGTCACTTCTTAGTTTATCTATCCACCCTTTGATATACGCAACACTGTTATCGAACTCATCATGGATGATCCCGGCAACTGAGTTGAGGTAGCAAGCTCCAATTTCAGCCGTTAGTTCCTCAATGGAATACGGTTCAGAACCATACTTGCTTGGCTCGACAATTTCTTTTCGGTTCAACCGTGATTGATGGCCGGTACTGTGGATGAGCTCGTGGAAGAGCGTGCCGTAGTAGCTGGCAACGCTATCAAATGATCCTTGCTTGGGCATATTGATACGGTCTTTCAATGGATCATAAAAAGCAGCTTGCTTGCCATGTGTAATGACCGGGCAATGTGGCATGACTTCAATAATCTCCTCACAGGCGCCGATCTGGGAGATAGGATGCACTGGATAGGGAATGTTCACGACCTCCGGCAAATGATCAATCTGCGCAATGTTAAAGACGTAATAATAGCGCAGCACGGTTTTGGCTGATTGCTGTTCGGTGTCCTCTGATGTTTGCTCTGGTGGAAGTTTCTTCCAGAAAACTACCATTGTCCCTTTTTCTCCCTTTTTAACACTAGCACCGACTGCCTTAAGTTGCTTGAATGTTAGAAAGTAGTTTTGTGCATAGCCCAAGGAACCTAAGAGCCAGGTGTTAATTCCTGAATAGGGACGTTTGTTGAAGAGGTTCTGTGGATGGCCGCCTTCTATCCAGGGCTTTCGCCATGGAATAACTTGCTTTTCTAGTTGTTCGATAATCCGATTGGTGATGATGGCGAATACATCAAGGTGTTGATTTTGTGTGTTCATGGTGTACTGATTTAGTTGTTTAAAGAATCAATTTCTTTAAGCGTACACGCGAACGGGAGAGGGGATAAGTGAAGTAAATTTTATTTCGTATCTAGTTAGATGCTACTACAAAGTTATATGCAGGAGTTGCCACAGAGGTATCGAGGCTCCTTTGATATCCATTAAATTTAAACAATTTAGGGTAATAAGATGCCGTAAATGTAATGGCGGAATTTACCAATGATATTCATTAACTTTGTTTGAAAGAGCCTGGTAATGTTCGTTGGCAGCTAATCAGCTGTTCCATCGGTATACATTAGCAGGTTTTTTATTATATAAAATCCTAATCCATTAAATGAAAAAACTTTATTCTACTAAATACTTCAAAAATAAGAATAATAAGCACGCTGAAGCATCATTGAAAAAGAGGCTTCGGTTTAAAAAGAATAAAAAGAAGCGCAATAAAATACAAAATGCGAGGACAAAACCTCAAAAGCGAGTTGTCAACAATAAAAATAAACACTTCGATTATTTTAAATCCAAAGCACCAGGTAACTTTTCATTCCTTACTCATCCAATTGAAGTAATTGAATTTATTTCAACACTTAAAAGCCATTTCGATAAAAAAAGGAAAGTTTTCATTTTGATGAACAAAATTAAGTCAATTGATTACAGTGCAATTGTAATATTGCTTTCAATAATGGTGAAGTTTAAAGAGAAAAAAGTTGAATTTAATGGCGATTTTCCATCAGATGATAATATTAATAATATTCTAATTGCATCAGGTTTTTTTCAAACGCTTTTCAAGATCAGTTTTAAGACGAGGGAACGATACAATATCGGCACTCACAATGCAATTCATACCCATGCCTGGAAAGACGTAGATGCTGAGTTAGGAGCAAATATTATGGATAATGTATCGAAAATGATTTTAGGACACAAGGTTATCTATAAAGGATTGCAGCGGTCGCTAGTAGAGTTAATGCAGAATTCGTTTAACCATGCAACTCCGACTAAAGAAGGTGAAAAACACTGGTGGCTCTCTGTTAATGTCAATGAAAAGCAAAAAATCGCTTCATTTTCTTTTATTGATTATGGAGTTGGTATCTTTGAAAGCCTAAACAGCAAAAAAGAGGGGAGCAAATTCTTTAACTGGAAAATATTAATGAATTTATTCAGTTCCGAAAATAACGCTGATGTCTTAAGGAAAATATTAAATGGTGATCTACATAAGACAGTGACAGGTAAGCACTACAGAGGTAAGGGATTACCTGGAATTAAAGAAGCAATGGATAGAAACTTGATTTCTAACCTACATATTATAACAAACAACGTTTTTGCAAACGTTGGTCTAGATAAATACGAATTATTACCTAATAATTTTGAAGGAACTTTTGTTTACTTTGAAATAAACGCTCAAACAAGCTCAACGCCATGGACAGAATTACAGTAAAAATAGCAAGGGATTTTTCCCGAACTCCAGGCCCCAGGTATATAAAAGAAGGAAAATGGTCAGGAGAACAATTTAGGACTGAAAAGTTTTATAGTATTTTTGACGATGCAATTAAAAACGATAAAATTGTTGTTGTTGATTTAGATGGAACTCTTGGATACGGAACATCTTTTTTAGAAGAAATTTTCGGAGGCTTAATACGCGAACATCATTTAGATTACAATCAAATACTTAATCACTTGGAGCTTATTTCTAACGAAGAGCCATATTTAATGACCGACATATTTGCTTACCTAAAAGACGCTCATGAGGAAAGCTTGGTGGATAACCATTAGCATTATTTATTCAATTTTCTTATTGGTTATAGGAGTTCTTCTGGGCAAAACAATTCAAAGATGGCCTATTTTAAAGGTTAAAACAGAGGTCGATACTGTTGGAGCGATGGTTTCTTTAATTTCTATAGGAGCCACGTTAGGGGTGGCTTATTGGGTAGCTAGTATTTTGGAAAGCAAAAAAGAAAATAATCGAGTTGAAAAAGACTTGATAATTAGAAGAATTGATGCTGTTTATGCCCTTATCGAAGAAACTAAAAATAATGTTGCAGCCCAAGCAATTGATTTTACACTAGCAGTATCAAATATTAAACGAATCAGTGTTAACATAATTGCTGTTATTGAAGCAGTGAAGAAGACCAAAATAACTTTAGAAGATCTTCATAAAGCAAATATTGTTACAGCGATAAGTACTCTTAAAGATTTGTTAACAAACACTCCCCCAATAAAAGAAGAACACCTTGCTGATTTGCCAATAGATGTGCGTGAGGGTATCATACACATGTCAACAGAACGGAAATTACAAATTGATGCTGAATTTGATAAAATAAAATGGCTGATTTTTGATTTGGAATTGGCAATCAATAAAGGTTAAATGCTTATCCTTTATAGAAGCATATTGTGAATATCGCGGCTAGGATATTAGGATTCTAGCATTTGTAGAACATTAACTTTGGAAGTTTTATTTAAATAAATTGAGTTTTTGCACTAAACGGCTTACTCGCCACTCCGTCAATCAATACCCTTAAATACATATGGAATCTCGGTAGGTTGATAAAGTCATCAACAGTGAAGACCGGATAAAACTCATCGGCTATGATTTTTGCATCATGTGTTCCCAACCGGAAGCAAATGATAGTTCCTACGTTGCCTAAAATGGCACTTTGTACTTCGTCAGGAAGCTGTTCAATGTATTGGTGCGTTAGAAATAACCCTACGTTGTATTTGCGTACCTCTGATAATATCGTTGCGAATGATGTTGTGATAAACGAATGGCACTCATCAATAAAAACCATAAAAGTTCTGCGTTCATGCGCTGCTACTTTTGCTCTGCGCATGGCGGCGGTTTGAATGCTTGTTGTCAAAAGGCTCCCTAAGATTTGGGATACGTCTTCTCCAATAATTCCCTTGGATAAATTGCAGATTAAAATTTTACCAGAATTCATAATCTCCTCCAGGGAAATGCTTTCCTGTTGCCCGACAATTTCCCGCAAAATAACATTGGCAGAAAAGACACCAACTTTATTCAATATTGGCATAATGGCCTCTGTCCTAAACGAATTGGTGTAACTATCGTATTCATTGTGCCAGAACGATAGGATTACCGGATTATCGGTATAGAGTAATACCATATTTCGATATGCTCGGTCTAATAATAGCGGCTGAATATCCAATAGGGTAGCAGTAGGGTACTCAAGCAATGTCAGGCAACTATAACGCAAAATATATTCGAGACGCGGGCCCCAACTGTCGCCCCAGATCTTCTTAAAGGCAAGTACCAATTCAGAAGCGACCAGGTGGCGATCTTCAATGGGAACATTTAAAAGCGGATTAAAGCCGGTGCGGTGAGCGGCATCACCAGGATTAAAATATATAACATCTTTCTTCCTATGTTCAGGAATTTTTTTCAAAAGATCAGCAGATGCGTCTCCATGTGGCTCTATAAGGGCAACGCCATAACCCTTGTAAATGTCGTCAATAGCCATGTTTAAAAGCAAAGAAGTTTTGCCGCTTCCGGTCTTTCCCAGGGCATATACATGACTATATCTGTCGTTTAATTTAATTCCAAAGAGTTGCTGTTGATTTCTGAAGTTCGTATAGCCAATGGGGGTGAACGGTTTTGAATGGGCATAATCGTCAATCATGTTATGTCCTAATCCTATACAAACTACAGTTAGAGGAATAGTGATGCAAAAGGGTATAGGGCTATAAATTACTGCGCTTTAATGCAGTCTTAAGCCCTGTCATACTTTTTGCATGCAGCACGAAGAATCTGATATACTCCCCATGCTGGGTGAGAGATTACAATCTAATAGCGTTATATCTAATGAGGAGCAACGAAGTCTCTTACCCAGCAGTAAGGAACCTATTCGTTGCTCCTCTTTGGATTCCGAGCACTATATTTTCAGTGAAGAAACCATGGAGGCGTTACGTGAACTCGGAGCCGTACTGCAAGGGATTCACAATCGGTTACTTGCAGAAGGGTATGTAATGAAAGATGGACAATTAATGAAACCAATTAATGAACCAACTACCAATACAAACGAATAATGTCGAAGAGCAAACATTGAAAGCCATTAAGAGCGGAAAATACCGTGATTGTTTTTTGATATACAACCGCAAAAGTACCGACGAACCCGAAAATCAGAAAAATTCTTTGAAATACCAGAAGTCGGAGAATGCACGATTCGCCTATAGAGAACATTTAAGCATAGCATTGGTTACGATACCAGGTTTTTGTCTTGATGGCATCATTTCAGAAAAACATTCTGGCTTTAAAGAAGATAGTGAGTTGGTTTTTGGTGATAATGGCACCATTCAATACCGTATTGAGCGCCCCAAATTCTACCAGTTAGTACAGTTTTTAAATAAGGGATATTTCAAAGGAGTGATTTTTCTCTGTTGGGACAGAGCCAGTCGCAATAAAGGCGACAATAATATCATCAATAAACTTATTGCGCAGGGGGTAGATTTCAGGTTCACGTTAGCAAGTTATGACAAAACAAGCGCCGGAGCATTGCACATGGATATTGACGGTATGTTTGCTGAGCATAATTCTCGGGTGACGAGAGAGAAAGTAAAACTTAATATTCGTAACAAACGTGAACAGGGATATTGTACTAATAAAGCACCCGTAGGATTTCTCAATCTTGGTCAAATGGAACATAAACCAATCGATCCAGAAAGAGCGCTGATAATCATTAAACTTTTTGAATTATATGCAACTGGTCTTTGGAGCATGTCGGCTCTGGCTCGTTGGGCTACATCCCAGGGGTTTACGATGCCACCCACACGAAGAAGACGGACATTGGAAGAGCGGATGGCAGATGAGGAAGACGATACCATGGTGCCGATAGATCCGATTTGTCGGCCAGCTACGGTAAGCAGTATTCAGCATATCCTTACCAATCGGTTTTATATCGGAGAAGTGAAGGGCAATAATAATGAGTATGTGAAAAGTAACAGCCACGTTGCTATCGTAAGCAAAGAATTATTTAATAAAGTCCAAGTGGTACTTGGAAAGAAAAACGTTAGCATTAATTATACGAAATACATTGAATACCCGATGCGTGGAATTATTCGGTGTAAGGGTTGCACTCGTCTCTATACTCCCTATGTAAAAAAGGGAATATTGTATTTTGGATGTCATTGCAGCAAAGAATGTCCTAACCCAGTCAAAAGTATCAATGTCAAACTCTTAACAGACAAAATAGGTAAACACATAGCTCAATTGTCATTTACTGACGCTGAAAAAGCTGAAATAGATGCGCGGACAAACAATTATGTAAATACTTATGAAAACGAATATCAATCACAACTTGAGGAAAATAACCGTAAAACAAAGAAATTAAAAGAAGACTTAACATACCTCCAGGAAAATAGACTCACATTACTTAAAACAGGCGTATATACTCCTGAATCATTTGTGACGGAAGAAGATTCAATCAATAAGAAATTGATGGAATTGCAGGAAGTTATCATGTATTCCGGCAAAGAAATTAAAGAAAATGTCTCTAACCTGTTAAAACTTTCCGAACTCTTAAAAAGCCTTTATTTATATTATGAAATAGGGAATCCCTACGAAAAGGAAAAGGTTGTGCGAACATTGTTTTCCGAACTTTATTTATCCGAAAATGGCTTGAAAATTAAATGTAATAAGGTATTTGAAGTCTTTGAAAACCGTTTTGTTGTTTCTTGTGCCCGAGAAAGCTGGCTTTCCGAACTTACTATACATTCATCGCAAATTAAAAGTGTCATAAATGAAATAGAAAAAATGATGTAATTTCCATAATCTGACTGATGGAGCTTGTTACTTATAAGCACCAAAATACCTATGCTGATCGTTGTGACAATATTATTGTTGGGGGGTAACAAGTAAACAATCAAAAAAAAATTATGATTGTCAACTTGCTTATCAAAAATAATATTTGTAATATTACCAATATAAACAGTTGATTATTAGGGATCTGATCTCTTTTAATTAATGCCTAACCTTATTTGTATGAAACGAAAAATCCTCTCGCTAAGTATTTTATTATGCTCGGTATTATTAGCTGTAGCCCAAACCACCAAGATCGTTGCCGACGGTAAAACTGTCATTACAATAAGCCAGACAGTATCTGCCAATGGGAAAACAGTTTTAGCCAAAGTGCCCGAGACATTAACTGTCGTTTTTCCCACTGATTTTTATAATTATACTGCGAAGTTTACCAACGGCGACACTACCAAAGATCTCGTCCTTACCTTTGATCCTTCAGCGAAAGCCAGCAAAAACCTACAGATCATTTCGACACAGGCATCTTCCGTTGACTTGACTTTCCTTAGTGGTAAACTATGGGCGATAGGCGCGAAGAAGTTGGATACGCCATTGACCGTGCCTGTCGGTGCAAAAGGACAGGATACGATGGTCATCGCTGCCAAAACAAAAGCCGCAACTAAACCAGCTGTGAAAACGATCTGTGACCTTTTGGATGACGCTACAAAAAAAATCCAGGAGACGTTGGCCATCAGTCCCAGCGGATTAACATCAGTATTTTCTAGCTGCTTTGTCGGTGAAGATGACAATATAAAACAGGACAAATTACCATTTCGTTATAAGAAAAGGTTATTAGCCGATGATAAATATAACGGCTTTGCTACTAGTGCCAGTTATCTCCTCGTTTACGACTTGCGCCTAAAACCTGCTTTTTCACCATACGTAATCTTGAAGATTAAGAAAGATAAAGTGAACAAGTGGGAGTATTTCGAGCCACTAAAGGGGCCTTTCAGGCCAGCTTCCGGTAGAAGTCTTGTTATACAAGTCATCGGTGAAAAAGACTCTACCTATGTTTTCAAAACCGACAGCTCTGTGAGGTTCATGGATGCAGAACCAGCTTTTGTGAGTCAAATGACTGCATCAACCGCAACACCAGCTGTTACAACTGCGACCTCTAAGGATTCAGCAAAGTCTGCTGGAGGAGAAACTCCTCACAAAACCGGCCCAACACCGTATGAAACCCTTATGGCCAATGTAATTTCTCTCGAGTCCGGTCTGAACGATTTTAACCGTGTTTTTAATGACATCAACTTTCGTGAGAACGACTATTATACAGCATTGAGTTGTATTCAAAACCAAATGCGGTTGACATTCGGCGCCGCACCCGCTAATGGAACTGATTTGGCGGCACTCATTTTGGCGATAGTGGTGAAAGATCAAACTCCGAATAAGTATTACCAGGATTTCTGTAATCATGCCAGCAGCGTTAAACAATTATATGACTTAGCACTAAACAAAAAAGTAACTTACAGCAGCACGATAACAGAATTGACTGTTCCTGATGTTGATGCATTTAATGTACATATTCGAACCAAGAACGTCAAAACTGACTTAACTAATAAGCAATTCAATGTGCAGTCGGGTCTGAAAATCGATTTTAGCACAGGTGTGATCTATTCATCCCTTGGCAACCAGACTTTTGTGACCGGATCGCAAATCTTTCAATATAAAGATGCCGTACAAACTGTTAATCCGACAACAGGTGCAATTACCACTACGTATAATCCAAATTTACTCAGCGTGACCCGAACGGTCATCTACAAAAATGAAAGCAGAGCATTTGGTGCAGGTGTTTTAGCTCATGTCTATATCCGGACAGGCGGTTATTTTGATTTTGGTGTTGCCAGTGGCGTCTTCCTTAATTCCTCCCAAATACAAGGTTTACTCGGCCCATCTATCATGCTGGGTAATGCAACGAAACGCTTTTGTATTAGTGGAGGTATAGCTGCCGGCCAGGTATCGCAGTTGTCAGCTGAAAACCAGCAATACTATTATAATGGCAAGTCCCAGGTTTATGACAATATCAATGATGTTCCGCAAGCCTACACCAGCACAAGTACTCCGGCAACAGTAAACCATATGAAGTATGACGGCTGGTTCATAGCATTGACTTATAATTTGTCAACAACTATAACAAAATAACCTAAAATTATATCAAAATGTATCACAAACTAATTTTGAGTATGTGCGTTCTGCTGCTATCGGTGAGCGCCATTTTTGCCCAGAACAAAGTGTCCGGCAAAGTAACAGACGAAAAGGGTACGCCTTTGGCCGGAGTGACGATTACCGTTAAAGGCAGTAATGTAGGTACCCAGACGGATCAAAAAGGAAACTTTACGATAGCAGCAAAAAAAAACGATGTGCTTCGCGTAAATTATATTGGTTTGACCGCTACCGACTATGTAGTGAGTTCCGCTAATATAATTATTAAGCTTGTCGCGGCAAATTACACGGCAGAACTTAACCAAGCCATGTATTTAAAATTAGTTTCGTCGCAGCTGCAAGCGCTTAAGAAAATACCTGCCTACACAAATAATAGCAATAAGGCTTTTTCATCTGATCCGACCAATCCCTCGCATAACGCTGTTGAAGGACTCGCGCCTATTAATGAATTGCATATTACCCCCGAAGACTCAGATGGAGACGGTTTGAGTGATGCAGATGAACTAAAGATCGGAACTGATCCGCACAACCCTGACACTGACGGCGATGGATTACTGGATGGTTGGGAAGTGGGCACGATTAATGGAATAAACCTCAAAAGTTTGGGTGCTTCGCCATTGCATAAGGATATTTTCGTACAAATGGACTATATGACGCGTGCAAGTGCCACCAATGGCTTGGGGCCTAACCCGAATGTGATCGCTGGCATTGAAAAGGCGTTCAGCGATGCACCGGTAGATAATCCGGACGGCATTAAAGGTATTACCATCCACCTGATACTTGGGCAACAGATTCTATATCAAGAGGAACTTAATCCGTTAGATGACGCATTCGCAGCAATCAAACAACGTTATTTTAACCCGCTTCGCGGTGCGGTTTTTCATTACATGGTATGGGCCAACAATTACAGTCCAGATCAGTCTAGTGGAAACGCATTAGGCATAGGTACATCAGATTTTGTGGTAACGCTCGGCGACTGGAACAATAAAGATGGTGGTACTGATGATGAAAAGATAGGCACCTTCATCCATGAGTTAGGCCATAATCTGGGTTTACGCCATGGAGGAGAAGAAGATACCAATTACAAACCAAATCATGTCAGTGTTATGAACTATGCTTACCAGATAACTGGCATTAATTACCAAGGAAATTATTTTTTTTCTTATCAGCCTTTTGACCTGCCGGCATTAGACGAGAGCCATCTATCGGAAACAAAGGGTATAAACGCGGGGAGTACTCTGCAAGGCTACAACCTGATCTTAATCAACCCAGGCGGTAACCTTAATGATCCCATACCTGGTAACGGAAGCATTGATTTCAATCAGGATGGGCAAATCGAAACCGGTACGATCAGTGCAGATATTAATCATGATTTTTACATAGGAATTTTAGCTGCGACACAAAACGAATGGGCGCGGTTACAATATAAGTGCGGCTCAATAGGGCAGTCTATTGTCGTCGCGGGCTTAACTCAAAAGTTAGCTAAAAGCTATCATTCCGATCAGCTAAAAGAACTTACTGAAAAAATGGCTAAATCACATTAATCAATAGAAGTGATAAATATTATAAAATTTGAGCTGTCTTAGCAGATGGCTTTTTTATTAATAGCATTGCAAAGGTGTTGAAAAGTATCTGTCGGCAGCTAAGACCTAAATCGCATGAAAGCCAAGTATAGGCACTTGCTTTTCTATAATGCATAGTATACACTAGAGAAGTACCGAAGAAGGGCGTCGACCGTTAGGACGATGGCCCTTTTTCAATTTCCAATCTTGCCTTAATATCCTTATCTACAAAGATATTAAAGGTAAAGTCTCGGTGCCCGCTTATGAAACTACTGATCCCGATGGCGTTTTTCAAGTACTGAACAAGCTCAAGTTTATATTGATCACCAACCGGAATAAATCCTAGTTCATGTTTCAAATCGTAATTAATAGCACCAATAATAAGGTCGGTTACTTGTAACAAATCATTAGATTTTGAATTAAATCGACAAACCCCGGCAATGCTTAACCTGCTTAATGTAGCATTAATCCTATTTTTTACATTCACTTCGTACCGTATATTTTTGGGAGTTGAAACATGATCTGCAATGACGATGAGTATCTCATTTTGGGCAATGGCGGATTTTAGTACGCGTACAGATATGTCTTCGTAGGCTTGCCAGTGATCCTTGGTGTGTTCCGATTGAAAATAGGGACCTTCCTTGTCCAAGGTATAGGAATAAAAATTAAGGCTTCTGGTTGAGAAGAAACTATCAATAGCAAATTTTGCAAATCCTATATTTTTTGCAGAAAGTTTATTAAACTTTAATTCATCATGAAAATTTTCTTTAGTCCGCTGATACGTGAGTTTATTGGCCAGGTAATAGGGTTCAGAGCATTTTATAAAGCCAATGGTGAATAAAGGCTGGGTACGATTGTCCAATGTACCGCTTTCATCCAGGAAGACAAATTTTGTCCAGATATGGTTATAGTCTGATAATAATAATTCACCTCCTTTTTTATACTTAGCATAGCTCTTCATGAATAATATGATATATCAAAACCATCATATTGCATACCATTGGAGTTATCCCCAACACTATGCTTTGAGAACTATTTTACTTCACTTATCCTATAATGCATTCGCCCGTACACTGGAGAGCATGGAACCAGGAAATCGGCCTATTCCAAATCGATTACAAATGCACCGCAAACTCATGCGGTATACACCGGCACAGGTAGCACAGTTGTTGGGCCTCAGTAACGGCACCTTGCTGTCGCAGTGGGAACGAGGCGACAAACTCCCCACAACCATTAACTTAATAAAACTTAGTATTATTTATCGTACCTATCCCAATGAACTCTATCCAGAGTATTTCAGTGAACAACTGAAAGAATTGCGGCAGCAGGAAAAGACCCTGTTTAATCTTCAATAGGACAAGTCAGTAGAATCTAATCATTCTTATGTCTTTTAGGCTGTCCAATTGAAAATGACAGTGGTATTTCACTGTCGGAATATTCCTTATATCGAACGAAAGATCGAAAAAAATAAAAAAAATCGAGCGTACGACCGATACAATTATTAGGTAACAAATACTTCACCATGAAGCATATCCAATCGTTTATGTATACACCAACTGAAATACAACTTGCCAACGAAATAGCAGAGCGGTTGAACGATCCCGCTCATCTCACTCAATTCCTGGCATTCACCAAAGAAGTCCCTCATGAACTCTTACGCACATTCCTAAACAGCGCCTGCTCAATCCCTGACCACAGGGTGACGAGCTCCCATGCAGCAATCTTTGTCAATAGCGTTAATAACTATAAAAAATACGGGAATGGTTATTCTCGGTATTAGCCTGGGCACCACCACAACCGGCGTAGCTATTCTCAGTGGTGGGGAATTGGTCTTCTGGCATACCCATTCTTTCAGAGATCGATGGACTGATGATAAGGCAGCCTTAATTGCTTCACGGTATGAGCGCTATATCCACCAATACCGTCCGCGACTGATTATGGTGAAAATCCCACCTGAACATCATCATTCAAGCGCGATCAAACAACTGCTGCTCAAAATAAAGTCATTGTTCGCATACCATGGCTGCATGGTAGAGTACACGGTGAAAGAAGAGGTAAAGGCGGCAATTCAGGTCAATAACCACCATCAACTAATGAAATATGTTACCGAGGTATATCCGATCCTGCTTCCAGAATATGATAAGGCAGTAGCAGGGAAGAACAAGTACCACACCAAACTCTTTGATGCAGTGATGGCGGCACATACAGGGCAGGAAGTATTGAAAACCAAGGCGCAGGAAACAGTAGGTTCTCCGTGAGGCCCTGGTTGTGGCAAAAAGTGTATTGAAATAATTGCAGTGTTTTATACCTACTTTAAAACAAAAATGTATTCCTGATATTTGTGCTTTAAGAGAACAATACATTCAGCCTTGGATCAGATACCCCCTCATCAAAATAAGTCTCTCATAGACATTCCCGGAGAAGAATGGAAAGACATCCCCGGTTTTGAGGGATACTACCAGGCTTCAACAAAGGGAAGGATAAAGTCTCTTGACCGTATCATTCCGCATCCCCGTTTGTATCAGCAATTCGTTACAGGACGCATATTAAGTCAGAAGGTCAATAAAAACAGGAATGTGAAGACCGGGGAACCCACCATTGACTTAGGGGTGACCCTGGCTTTAGAAAATCAACAATACTATACCAATACCCGCAGGCTCATTTATAAAACGTTTATTGACCCCCATCTTGATTACAAGAAAAATGGGGTATATGTAATCAATAGTGATGGTGACGGCTATAACAACCAGCCTGAAAATTTGGCCTTAGTGACCAAAAGTGAAAAGCAATTGCGAGCTGTTGCACGGGGGAGGGTGCTGCCATCAATCCTAAAAACGGCTGATCGTTCCAATTGGAAAAAGAATTATTCCACCAGTAAACCAGTTGCACAATATGATCTGAATGGCAACTTTATCAAGCAATATCCGAGCATCAAAGAAGCATCCCGTCAAAATAAGATTGACGATAAGGCCATTATCCAGGTGGCGAAGGGAATTTACCAGCAATGGAATGGCTTCGTGTGGAAGTATTGCTAACGGTGAATTTGTGACTGTCTCAACTAAGGGGTACGGGGATCTCCCCGCAAGATAGTGTGTCAACCGACGGAAAGATAGCAATCTGTCACCGGAGGGACACACTATCTTGCAAATAAGTGAATGATAAGGTTGGCTGTTCAGGTTCAATTTCGTTTTCGTGATATTCACTAAACCAAAATTTTGTTTTCCGCAAAAAACCTTAATCCATACCAGCATTCCCCAATTTTTTTTCTAACACTAATCTACCCACGCTCGGAAACTCTTTTAATTGGAAGTATTTTATTCCCTCAAAATTATACATAATAGAAATTATGTATTAACAACTTAGATTAAAGCTACTTTTGTAAAGTTGCCTTTAAATATAGAAACAAAATCCAAAATACTATTCCGCGTAATAACAAATTATCAAGAAATATTTATAAGTTTATAAATCAAATTATCAGTTAGTTACGTTTATACATAAGAACTTGAATTATAGTTCGTTTCTTAAATATGGCCGAAAATATAAATATCCCTGCTATCCACGACGACGATTTGAAATTATTGTTGATAAAACACGGATTATACGAAAAAATATTGAAAGGTAAAGTGTACTGTTATATGAGTGACGAGGTTATCACTTGGGATAATATTTACGGTATTTTTGAAGTCAATGGGGAAATTAAAATAGTTTGTGATAGCGTGGATTGCATTGATAAACTTAGTAAATCATAGATGGATAAACTTGTACTTGCTATTCTTAAATATGGTCTTTTACCTGCATTTCTCTGTGTAATTATATTCTTAATTATCCAAGACCCTACACGTGCTTACAAACTCAGGACATTATTAATGTCCCCGTTTTATAAATTATTTAAGTGGTTTAAAAGAGAATTTATTGCCAATGAAGTTGCCGGAACATTAACACACTTTTTTACAAAAGTGTTATCCATGAAAACTTCTTACCCACTAAAATTTAAAATAAATTGGGTTAAAACAGACGATAATCCAATATTGAAAAGTGGGAAGTTAATTATTCGCATGAGGAAGGACGAAGATCAAACTAAAAACATCCTTACGGCTACACGTTATGCTTTAACTAAAATAGTCTGCCCAAACTTTAGGCACAATATTCAACCAGCCTACGTTACAGCAATTGATTTTACTTTTTTACATAAATTGGCTGATGGATTAGGCAATCATGGAAAAGCCATTTTTAGACAATACTTTCTAAATCCTGAAGTTGAAAATGATCCACAATTTGTCGATATATTAAAGAAATTTCTTGTCCTTGATAAGTCAGGATTATTTTCATCTATTTTAATCAATGAACTTGACCATGTAGGTGAGGGGCTCTTTGGTGATGCTGATACTAATGATAGGACAGGTGCTTTAATAAAGTTTGTTGAGTTTTTAACACATATCGCAGAGCGTGAAATAGGCGAGGATAATCAATTAGAACATTTTTCTGAAACATTCAAAGTAAGTATTATTTTGCTTGCCAGAGCGATAATGTCGTCAAGAAAAGGGCTATATCCATATTTAAAACGTTTAAATATTAATCTTGAAAAAGGTTCTGATAGTATTTATGTGGTTGCATATCCCCCTGCCTTTGATTTTTTGGGCAAATTTGTTAAAGTTCTTGACGGCAATCAAAGAGTTTCAATTGACAGAATCGATCGTTCAAAAGATAAAATTCTTTCCAAGTCTAACGTAAGTATATGTTGCTTAAGAAGAAACAAGCTTTATTCCAATGAAACGTTTTTGAAAAAAGTACAAGCAAGCAATATGGTAGCTGGAATGAACGTGGATGGCAGTGTGTTTGATTGTTCAACTGAAATAGCGCTGGTTACGTTCCTTGGAGTTGATGCGACTATAGTTCAATCCGATTGCTCATGGTTAAGTTTTCATACCTGTACTGATATACTTTCGGTTGGCAAAAACTATCCGTTTACTATAAAAAACATTGATCTCGATAATTGTAACATTACTCTTAGCTTAAAGGCTGCTCAACCTCATCCATGGTCCGTAATTCAACACCCCTTGGTAAATGATATTATTGATTTGGAAATTGTTTTTTTAGATAGCGTAAATTTAAAATGCTTGTATAGAAATACTATTGAAGTAATTGCACCAATAAAAGAATTATCATGGAACGGAGAAGATTACGACACTAATTTAATTGCAATTGGAAAAACCATTAATTGTAAGGTTTTAAGTGTGGATGACGAAAATAAAACTATTGTAAGTAGTCCAAGGGCACTGATTGAAGACCCATGGCCTAAAATACACGAAGCGCTTGTTATTGGTACAAATTTTAACGGGAAGGTATTGCAAATTGACGAAAATTTTGTAAAAGTGTCGCTTGAAAATGGTCTGGTTGGTAGGATACCTGGTTCATCTTTTACCAAAGCAGGTTACGAATATGCGAACTATATGGCTAATCTTGTAATAGGACAGGTTTTAGAAGTGATAGTTACTAAGGTATTTATAGGCCAACAATGGATTAGGTTAGATTTGAAAAGAAACGTGAGGCCAACCCACCCACCCAATATCAACCCGCCTAATATTAACACTCAAAATAAGCCTAAAAAAAAACATCAGACAAAAAAAGTATAGTATAGATGACAATTAAATCATTTGACGCAAATCTTTAAGACAAAATATTCTTTAAATTACAGCTTGTAATTTCTTTTCTATTTCAATGAGTGGCTCTTCTTTTGCCATTCAACGCAAATATAATAGGCAATCCATCCAACCCTATATGCAATGTCATCTCTGTAATTTATTGCATTGGGTATGTCGCCATTTTGGGGTTCAATACCCATTTTTGCAGGATGGCAATATCCTATAAAATGCATGTACTCATGACAAATATTTACCGCTAATCTATATTTCGTTTCTAACTCATGCATATTGCAAGAATCAGCAAGGTAATATGTCGTAGTTTCATGTTCTTTGTTTTCCCACTCTGGACAAGTATGACCAAGAGGGCCACGACATTCACCCTCCTCTAAATTGAAAGATAATAATGCACTAGGATTTTTAAAAAGTCGTTGCAATACTTCTTTACCTGGGATGCGAGTTTTTCTTGAATAATCTAGCGTTTCACAAGTTAAACAGTGGTTTGGATATACAAATGATAAATCTTTTATTGCATTATAAAATTCCGTCGAATTAAAAATTTGGGACGCCAATTCAAACGCTTGTTCTGATTCAATTTTGTGTGCATTATTTTTATAATTATTATCGTGTAATAGCGACAATTTTATTTTTGGCTGATCTTTTGCGTTTAAAAAAGCCAGCATTGCAATTGAAATAAATAAAATAGTGGGTTTCATAGTACAAAGAATTTTAATATTTAGTTTAGGTTAGGTTAATTTCAATTTGTTAGTCAAAAAAATAATGCACAAATATTTGATGAATGAAAAGATATCAATATCAAAACGAGTCTGGATATTTATACTCTTTTAAAAAACATGACAAGGTTGGTGTAAATGTTATTAAATCAATTAATTATCATAAACCTACAACTTGTATTTAGATATTATTAATAATATTAGTAAAAATTAATCACTATCTAGATTTACCTTCTAATGCCATATTTCTTTCATCTCTGTCTTGCTGCCACTCTCGCACCGCCTGTATTTCTGCTAATGCCTGATCTTCGTCGCTTCGTTCAATTGGTAAGCTTTCAAATTGCTTATCTGACAAAAGTCGGGAAAAGCGAAACTTTAATCCTTCGTATTCTATACCTGTCGGCTTGCTGTTGCGCTCATAATGATGGAGTTCCCTGTCACGCAAAAGGGCTAAAAACTCCTGCTGACTTGTTGCTTGGGCAAAACACTTATTTACTGTATCAATGATCCGTTCGCGTTGGGCGGCATGCCATTGTACATGACTTTTGTACCGCTCTCCCTTGCCATGCTCTGGCAGGCTCTCGGTAAGTTCGGGATACTTATGTTTATGATATTCCTGAAAGGATACTTTTAATTCATGCAATTTTACTTTGGACATGCCAAAAGACTTGCCTGTTCTAAAATGTAGCCCTGATGTGCAGAAATGCACATGGACATGCTCTTTATCCCGATGAACGGCACCGATCATAATGCCCGTTTCGCCTCGCAGCCTGATATATTCGTGTACAAAGTCATCAATCATTTCCTTTGTAATAACTGCACTATCTTCATAAGCAGAAAAAGAAAGGATTTCATGAAAGAGATATATCTGATCAGAACGAGATTGCTTCCTTATGGCTTCATTTTCGATAAATTCCTGCACATAACCATCTACCGTATCAGAACGCAGGTTGTGCGTGTAAACCTCTGCCTTGCCCAATTTTGCTTCATCTAGAATGTACTGAATAAGGCTTCTATACGATGGAGTGTGCCGCGAAAGGATTTTGACGATTGCCATAAATAAAGATATGCAGTGGCCGGCGTATAAAAAAACCAACGCGTGTGCGTTGGTTGGATTTGTTTTCAATTTATTTTTTCAAGAACTGTTCAAATTCCTTGGGAAATTTGGTTTGCGGCCAGCCCTGTTGTAGGGTTTTGACGGTAAGCAGATATGCTTCTTTCCATGAGCCATTAAAGTTATAGAGATCAGGAAAGTTTTCAGCATCTTCTATCATCCAAAACTCAAACTGTGCGGTGCCGTCAGTTTTCAAATTAAGGCCGATAATTTTGTTCTCATCTTCATCCTTCTTGCTATATTGAAACGAGGGGACGAAGGCTACTTTGATGATGACATTTCTCCTCCAGAAGTCCTTATCTTCTTCTGCATCAATCCATCCCGCATTCGGATAGTGTGTATTACCATTTTTGGGGAGATTTTTAAATAAAGCAATCCATTTTTGCAACTGGGGCCATATAGCTTCAATGTCAAAAATTTTTATTTCGAATTCTTCGCTAAGGGGGAACTTTTCATTTAGGAGAGTTTCGCACGAGGGGAGGCTGGTCAGAAAGTTACCTAAAACATCACGTTCCTTGGAAGTTAAACACTTTTGATTATAGATTTTGTTTTGCGCCTTTTTTAGGATTGCTGCATTTTGTACTGTTAGAGTTAACATTGGCATATTTCGGTTATTTAGTGACCCGAAATGCCATTTATTAAAATAGCCCTAAAAATCTCCGGACACTAAACGACCTTGATTTAAAGAGCTTTTACCTGGTGCTGATTATAGCATATTATAAAGTTTCTGGCAAGATATACTTACTATTAGTATGATGTTAACAAACGACTTATAAATTGCCCATAAGCGTCCTACATTTGTTAAGACTCTTTTGTGCCCACGTAAATTTTAACTTTTTTTGCTCATTCATTTTAATAGAGAAAATGAATAGCTCTTCAGCTTCAACAAGGTCACTCTTGGGCTTGTTACCTAAAATTACTTCATCCATTATGAAAAGAGCTAGGTTATGTGAAAAAATAGGATGGTTTTTATCAAATTCATGTTTTGCGTCTGAGGATAAAATGAATGCTAGTCTATATTCCTTTTCCGCCATAATAGAATTTGCGTCTATTTCTTTAAAACAGGTACCAAGCCAACAATGTGCAAAGGGATCATCAAAATTTAAATCTATACTCATATTAAACATATCATATATTTCTTTGCTATCCGTAATACCATAATTTTCTTTCCAATCGAGAAACATTAGCCTTGCCATATTGCTATAATATTTACTTTTCATAATTGGGTCGTTATCAAGATTGAAGCCTTGGAAAATCTCATCCAGGCTGGCTAAACTCCCCTCACTATTACCCCCTATAGAATGCAATGTATTTAACAACTCTTCTTTATATAAATCTGAATTTATACCGAAATAGGTTTTTAGAAATTTTAAATTTGGTTTAAGTAGCCGGACAATTTTTTCAGGTAATAATTGCTTTTCGCTTAAACTTTTTAGGTATGAAAAGCTATTCAATGCATTAAGATAATTGGTGTACTCTTCCTTGTATTTCTTATTCGAACTACTTGCACTAATAGCCTCTTTGTAATAAAAGTCAGCTTTTTTGAAATTTTCAATAGTATTTTGTGACAAAATCCTGGCTATTTGGATGATATGATCGGCAACACCTCTCGAGCAATGAAAAGAATCAATTGCATATTTTGCAGCTATATCAAAGTTTTTTCGATCATGTTCAATCCAGGCAATTTGCCGAAGAGCAAATGAATATTCTGAATCGATTTCATTAAGGATATGTTTATATATGCTAATAGCTTCATCATCATTACCTATAATTCTTGCCACCATAGCCTTGAATGTCAAAAAATTTAAGAATAATTCTTTGTCAAAAAAGGTGGCATGGCTATTTATGATCAAAATAATTTCATTAATTAAATCTTTGTCTCTTTTTAGAATTGTTATAAACAACTGAGGGAATTCCTCGTCGGAAAAACGATTTAAAAAACGGCGCGCTCCGACAACATCATCTCCGATTACAGTGAATATTTTCTTTACATAATAGTAACATTGAAATTTATCTATTATAAAAGTTCGATAAAGTATGTCTGCAATTATGACGTGCCTCGAAGCTAACCCAATGTTATCATTAATAATCAGGTCTTCCGTAGTCGTTTTATAATCTGATAGATCTAATGCTGTCTCGAAAGACATTGATGACATAAATAAAGATTCGGGAATCTTAATGTACCATTTATGCCAGAAGCATATGTTTAAATATGCCTCTTTCCCAATTTTTGAAGGAATATTTTCATACTCTTCGAGAATAATATCGTAGAAGTTCTTCCCATACCGTGTCTGGAGCATAGCTATCAATAAATGCCGACCGGAGGAATTTTGGCAAATCTCTAATCGTTCATGTCTTGATAATGATGCATTTTTTACGGTTAGGTCACCATGCTCTTCTAAATCAATCATCTTATCAACAATCGTGTTACACTCAATGTCGGTCAGTGTTGTGAGCTGAAAATAAAAGAAATTACGGTTAGATGTTATCGCTCTTATTTTATTTTTGACTTGGTTCCATCTGTTGGATTGTTCACAAAATAGCCATAAGACTTTTTTATCTAAGAAACTTTCCGTTATACTTTTTAAGTTAATTTCTTCTCTAAAAATACACTCAGCTACACCATCTATTATGATTATACAATCATCCACATGTTTTATAAATAATTTAATTTGTGTTTGTAAATTATGGCTACGGTGATCTTCAATCCAGTCGCTATTTAATGTAAAAACCTGTTTGCCTTTGCCAGCCAAATTAAATCCAATTCTATTTATTAAAATAGATTTTCCAGTTCCTCCGGGGCTACTTATTATAATAAAAGAGCTTTCGGTTTGCTCTTCGTGTCTTTTGAGGACATCTGCAATTCCGTTTTTATTAAAATAAATGGCTCTTGGGAAATCGAAATCAGCTGCCAGATCTTCATAGCGCACTGGAAAACCGTCATAAAATCTATTAGCATTATGACTGCGTCTATAAGTTGAACCAATTCTGCTAAAATTTGTATTCTCCAAAATATAGGTGATGAGTTCATTGTCATCAACCGGGAGAACTATTGAGGTGGTCCTTATTTCATGTATCCAATCTTCTTCTTTTTTACTTGCTAAAAATGGATGGTTAATAAGGAATTGGTAAATAGTTACTAACTTCTCTTTATCTATGCCTTTGGTCCATTTTTTATTTTTGCGATTCTTACCTGGAAAACATAATGTACTCAAGAAGTTTTCATGTATATCTATCTGATAGGTTCTTTTTATAGCTGAAGCTAGACTTATGTAATTATTAGGTATCGAATTGAATAGCCTTGGTTTTAATCTGTTTGTTACGTTAGTGACATCCTTTCTAAAGTACTCCTGAACTAATGTGAAAAATAACACATGTATTTTCTCAGAATACAGAGTCGAATCAAACTGATCATTAGGAATAAAATACTCTAAAATATTAGGGACTTTAATTTTCGACATGATAAGGCTAAAAAAAAGGCTAAAAAAATAAAAAATGGCTAAATGGTAGCTATTCAAATAATAGATAAAATTGCAACATGGACTTAAAAAAACAATCATGAAGCCAATAAAAATAACTAAAAACCAGATAGATAGCAAATCTATTCGCTTTTGTTTTTCTACCGACAACCGTCACCTCAATTTAAACGAATTGATGAAAAAGGCTTTTGTAGCCCCGCAAGATCCTTCTACCGAGATCAATCCAATAACGCATACTAAAAACAATAAAGATGGAAAAAGTAAAAATAACCTCGATTGATAACAAGGTTATCAATGCACTAATAGAATACCCTGATATTCTCAATAAAATTATCAACACACAAACAATATGGTATCCGGAGTGGCGGCACTTCAAAATCATTAGGATAAATGAGGAGTTCTTGCTATTTGAAAAAAATAGGATGGTATTTCGTAGTTCATCATACGATGTAGTAAAAAACAGCTTGATTGAACGATTCCACTTTTACGAACTGGAACAAAAAACACCCATCGCCACAGATTATCAAATAGGTAACAGAAAGTAGTAAGCTGTTACTAAATCATCACTTACAACGGATGCCTTACGGTATCCGGCAGTTTAATAACCAATTTCTAACAACTTTTTAAAAAGCTGACAAGGCTTTCATGGAATTGCTATGCCCATTAATGAATAAAATACGCAAATATTTAAAACTCAACAATAATGAAAACAATTGAAAAAAAGCTGTATCACAGACCTGAACTCGACACTTTTCTGGCAGAAAAACTTAAAGAGATCGGACAACATGTTATTATCAATGCGGAAAGCTACGCCGTACGAAACAAGCCCTCTTTGGCGGAGCAAAATATCAGTTCCTACTATCAGGAAGACCACCTCAAATACCAGGAACTTATCGGCGAGATCGGCATACAGCTTCAGGTAAAGACTTTGATATCTGAGGTGATTGAAAATGACCAATTAACAGAACGGCAGGTGCATGCTCTTCAAAACAAGGTGGTGTCTGCCAAAGAAAAGCAAGTAGCGATAGAACGTGAATTACAAACAAAACAGCCACCGACCTTTAGTACGAAGCGCATTGTCATGGTGTGGCTACTTATAAGCGTTCCGTTATTGGCTGATGGCCTGTTCTCGATGGGAGCGTTTGAAAGCTATGGATACACTTACTTGGAGGCTGCAGCAATAAGCTTGCTATTTGCTTGCTCGCTCACCTTATTGGCCCACTTCTTTGAACGACTTGTCGCTTTTGGGAAAAACCTCTGGCAGCGAAGAGTAATTGCAAGCGGTATATTGATTGGCCTTGCTATCATCTTTTACTACATGGCAAGCGCGCGGGTACAATATCTTGCACAAGCGATCTCAACATACAATCATGGTGCAACCTTGTATTTCAGTCCTTTGCCATTCGCGATATTATCATTACTGTTTTTTGTAATAAGTGTTGCCATCAACAAATTTCTGTATCCAAAACAGGAACAACGCATGGAAATGCTCAGGTACGAGCAACAGAAAAAAGCGGCGGCAGACAATAAGGCGGAAATAAGTCGCCTGGAGCAAGAGATTGAGACAGTCAAGCAATCCAATGCTGACTTGCGCCATGTAAACGGTTCCATTGTCGAATACGGATGCAAGGCAGAGGAAATAGTCATTGCTTCCGCCTTTCGGGGATGGGCTCTCTGGCGAAAAACGAACCTGATGCGGCGCCAGGATAATGCCAGGCCAATAGGATTCAATTCAGACGAATACCCGTTTGGCTTCATAACAAATTTTAAATCCTTAAATCTTTTTTAAAATGAACTCAACAATCAAATATGCAGTATTGGCAATGAGCATAACACTCAGCGCTTGTAACAAGCCTAAAGCAGTCTATGATACAACCATGACGGTATTGGTAGATCAAACGGACAGACTCCCGGTATATCCAACAGTTGATATGCTTCTCGCACCATTCAACCTTGACCAAAACCCTGCTCAAGGAATAGAAATTAAATTATGCGCAATAAGCGACAAGGATGTAAACAAGACCGAAACTGTTTCGCTTCCCAAAGAAGATGTCTGGCAGGGTAATCCTATCATCAGGCATGCACGCATTGAACAGTTCAAAGAGGAGTTGCAAAAGCATTTGTCTTCCCTTGATAGCATCAGAACCTTTCAACATTCCATTATATTCAGAAACATAGCCGAACAAGCAACCTTGCTATCTAAACGAGACGTTCAACGCCGCATTCTACTCATTTTCAGTAATCTGATGGAAAATAGTGAGGTTAGATTTTACAATCCTCAAACGCTGGTGCTCTTGGAAAAAAGCCCGAGCTTGATTGAAAAGCAATTGGAATCAACTGCCCCGTTGCCTGACCTGGCCGGGGAGCAAGTCTGGTTCCTATATGCACCCTACAGTTATCGGCAAAATTACGCATACATGCGGGTTGCACATTTTTACGAGAACATCTATAGGGCTCATAACACCACTGTGCATATCGAAACTCAATTTATGCCGCTATGAAAGTCATTCTGCAAATTCTCAAATTTCTTTGCTTTAGCATCCTTGCTGTGGCAGAGTTTCTATTAAAAATGGCATTGGATATTGTTTTACAAGCAAAAAAAGCATTTCAATAAAAATTCTCATGAAAACAGTAAATTCCATCATATTATTTTGCATGCAAGGTCTTGCGATGCTGATTGTAGAGTTCTTTCAGGCATTAGTGATGCTACTAAACAAACCGGGCGGTGAAAACGCATCGTTTAGCAGCACCCTTTCTATAGCTAGTCCATTTGGAAAAGGCCTGTGGATTGGAAAAAATCGAAGGCTATCACGCAGGCAGTCGATGGCCAATGCAGTCATATACGGACCCTCGGGTAGCGGTAAAACCAGTACCTTGATTTTTCCAAATTTATTCAGTTTAAAGAAGTGCAGCATGCTTATAACGGATGTCAGCGGAGAACTGCTGCGTGGTGCGTCCGGCTATCAATCAAAGCATTTTAAAATACTGCCGATACATCTGTCCAACCCGTCAATCGGCAACGGGTATAATCCGATAATAAATACAGAAGACCCTAATGATGTGCATAAGATTATTGACATCTTGGTTGCTTCAACGCTGGATGCCGGTTCAAAAGGCGACAAGTTCTGGTCGCTGTCGGTGAAAACGATTTTAGTATTAATGGCTAAGTTGACACTATATCAACCCGAAGAGCACCGCAATTTTGCCAATATCCTGCACCTCATCCATTGCCTGTCTTCCCCTACATTGTCAAAAAAAGTGGACGAGCTGGTAGCGCAGACGGGTGATAAAAAACTCATCACCGAATACCTTTCTTTTATCGGAAACTCCGAAAAAACCATGCAGAATATTTTGGCATCCGCCAAAGCAGCCCTGGTTATCTTCTCAGATTCCCATATTGCAAAAGCCACGGCAACAACCGCCAAAATTGATTTTAATCAATTAAGAACGGTGCCAACGGCAATCTATCTTTTGGGAACCGTCGGGACGGCGGACTACACAGCAGTTTTGACGGGGATGTTCTTTCAGCAATTCTACGCGCATGCTTTATCCCGGATACCGACTAAGAAAGAACTGCCGATACATGTAATTTTAGAGGAATGCGCTGCCTACTATATCAAGATTTTACCGCTGGCGTTGAGCAACGGAAGAAAGCATTTTTTATCGACGCTTGCCTGCCTGCAAAGCGTCACCCAATTAAAATCCCGGTACGGGGACGAAGCTGAAAATATTACGGCAAATTGCGCAGTGAAGATTTTTCTTCCGGGAAATACCTCCTTAGACGTTTTGCGTGATATCGAGGCCCTGAGCGGTACCTGCACTTATGTTGACGAAAAGGGTCGCGAAAAAACAAAACATCTCGTCACGGCCAGCGAAGCCCGATTATTGCCTAAGAACAGATCGCTCATTATTGCTTTAAATGTGCCAATAATCAAAGGGTATCTGTCTCCGTACTGGCGTAATTTAAATTTCAGGCGTTACGCCAGTATTCCCCCTATTTCATTAACAAGCACTGCCGTTGATACTGACATCCCATTCTTAATATAAATGAAAATCCGGAGCAAAGCCTTGTATGACTATCTCAAAGAAGCCGGTGTGCTGAACGGCACACCGGAAGAGATAGCCAGTGCAAAGCACCAATACCGGACACAATACAAAAAGCAATGGAAGCAGCAAAAACGCCCCCGCAAGGAGCTACGGATTGACGTCACCTTGAAACAATTTGCAGCCATCAATCGCAATGCTCTGGAAGCTGACCTATCACGCACCGCATACGCACGCAATATTATCCTTGCGGCAACGGGATCGGAGAAATTCATTCCGCATAAGGAACAACTGCTGGAAATACTGCAATTGGTTAGCATGGCTGCAATTGCAGCGGCTAAAAATAACGCTCAACTGTCCCGGCTGTCCGAATGGCTGGAACAGGCGGAAACGATGCTCATGCAATATCTCAAACACACAACTTAATAAATAAAATCATGGAAAAGCACGCACCACAAGAAAAAGACAAAGACCCATTAAAAGAGGATACACAGGAAGCGGATAGCCTATGGGTATCTGACGAGCCGTATGAAGAAATGAAAATCATGGGGTTCATCCCCTTAGAGCCTGAACCTGTCGAACCCGAAGAAGGATTAGAACTACCCGAAGCGGCAGACCACATAATCGCATTTCTCAACAATGAACATACTGTTAAGCAGGTGGAATACATCTTGGAGATGGAAGAACGGTCGGGCATTCAATTCAATGATTATGAAGAAGCATGGGAGTGGGAGCAAGACCCGCACCATCTCACCGAAGAGGAGCAATTGCGATACATCAAGGAATTGGAAGAGCGGGCAGATTGCGTATTCGACGATCTAGACGAAGCAATGGAATGGGCACGAACCAATTGTGAGGAATACAACATCGAGGAGAACGAAGCGTACGAAAGCGAGCTGAGGGAAGAGGATATAGGCGAAGATGAAGAACGGATGCGCCGAGAATTTGAATACATTATGGAAATGGAAGAACGGGCAGGCATTCAGTTCGATGATTATGAAGAAGCCAAGACATGGGAACAGGCTGAACATAGCAAAAAGGATTTATCATCACATGTAGTACGCGACAGTGGGCTGAAGAATAAAGAAATAGAGGCCCTGCGCGATATGAGTGAAATCAGAGAGAAAAAGCCTGAAAAAGCGTTCAACAGATCAGAGCAAATAGAATTACAAGATGCCCCGGCATTAACACTAAAAAAAGGTAGCCAAAAGCAGATTTCAATTGAAAATGAAATGAATGAATTGGAGGAAGAAATTAAAAAAGTACAGGCAATGGAAATATTAGACGAAGCTCAGGTACGTGAAATTGAAGTACGAATCTTGGACCTTGCACGAAGAACAGGGATGGATGACTTGAAGAAATACGGATTCAATCTGGAGCGGTAACTGAAAGTTAGACTGGCACTGTATACCAGATTTGCAGCGGCAAGTGGAACTGCCCTTAACAGATGAAGAGGCCGGGGAAGTGGTTGATATGATATTTACCCTATCAAAATGAATGCTGGATTATCGAAAAAAAGTAAGATTACTCCTGAAAAAGCGGTAGAAATACTGAAATCGGGAGGCATGATTGTTACAATAGAAGAGGCGAAAAATATTTTGTACTTACTAACTATTTTAGCTAAATTAGAGGTGAAGCTATATTTAAAAAAATGAAAGTTGCCGATTTATATATTAGGGTAAGTACCGATGAGCAGGCTGAGAAAGGATATTCCCAGCGGAGCCAGGAAGAAGTTTTAACCAGGTATTGTAGTGTTAAGGATATAAAAATTAGAAGTATAATTTACGAAGATTACTCAGCTAAAACATTTAAAAGACCTGAATGGCAAAAGCTTTTGACCACATTAAAAAAAAAGAAAGGCCATACTGACTTAGTTTTGTTCACCAAGTGGGACCGTTTCAGCCGAAATGCTGGTGATGCTTACCAAATGATCAATATACTTAAGGGGTATTTTGTAGAACCACAGGCAATAGAGCAACCGCTTGATATGTTTGTACCGGAAAGTAAATTAATGTTGGCTATCTATCTTGCTCAACCCGAGGTTGATAATGACCGGAGAGCCCTCAATACGTTTTATGGGATGCGCCGGGCACGAAAAGAAGGGCGCTGGATGGGACAAGCGTTAATCGGTTATGAGAATAGAGTCGATGAACGAGGAAATAAATTTATTTCTCCGAAAGAACCTAACGCCACAATTATGAAATGGGTGTTTGAACAACTTGCAACCGGTGATTTTTACATAGATCAAATTTGGCGTGAGGCACGGTTGAAAGGACTTGAAATGGGACGGAAGAATTTTTGGAAGGTAATCCGAAACCCTGTTTATTGTGGTAAAATTGTAATTCCGAAGTTTAAAGATGAAGAAGCCTATTTAGTGTCAGGGCAGCATGAGGCTCTAATTTCGGAAAGTCTTTTTAATGAAGTTTTAGAAGTACTCGATGGCAGACGAAAAAATAATAAGGTAAAAATCCGTTCTATGGATGAGCTTCCATTGCGGGGATATTTGATTTGTCCAAAATGTGGGCTGATGTTGAGTGGAAGTGCTTCCAAGGGTAAAACCAAATATTTCCACTATTATCATTGCAACTCAAAATGTGGCGTCAGGTTTAATGCGAAGACTGTTAACGATAAGTTTATAGACCTCCTTAAAAAACATGCACTTAATCCAGCTGTATGCGATTTGTATAAAGCGTTAATTATTGAAGCTTATGAGCAGGAGGTAGGTCAGGGAAAAAGCGAATTAATCTCCTATAAAAAACAGCTTTCGGAATATCACGATAAAATCAATAAGGCACGGGACTTATTACTAAGTGGAGATCTGGATGGAGCTGACTACAAAAAAATTAAAAATGATTGTGAAAGACAGGTCTCAATTTTAGAAGGAAAGCTGTTTGATTTGTCTGGGAAAACGGAGAGTATTGCACCCCTTTTAGAAAGGGCATTAAGAAATATTGCAAAATTGCCAGAATTGTATCAAGGTGCTGATTTAGAGGGTAAAAGGTATATAGTGAGTTCGATGTTCCCTGAAAAATTGACTTTTGACGGAGAGGAACATCGAACTCTCCGAATGAATGAGGCAATCTGCGTTTTTGATACCGTAAAGGCCGTTTTTGAGCAAAAAAAAGACCGCAAAACAGGTGTTAAATCTGATTTGCGGTCAAAGGTGACCTGGGAGAGGATCGAACTCTCGACCCACTGATTAAGAGTCAGTTGCTCTACCGGCTGAGCTACCAAGTCATTTTTTTACCGGGATGCAAATATGCGAAATATTTTCTTATTTCGAACGTCGGATTTTTGATTTTGGAATTTAGTGTTAAAAAAGAGAGTTGAATCATTCTTAACGCTCAAAATCCGAAATTGCACATCCGAAATCCGACATTATGCCATAGCATACAATTCATTACGTTGTTTCTCAATTGCCTCGCTGTTGATATATTCGTCATAGCTCATCAGCTTATCAATAGTGCCCGCTGGGGTTATTTCAATTATACGGTTTGCCACTGTTTGCACCAGCTCATGATCTCGTGAGGTGAACAGGATGGTTCCCCTGAAGTCTTTCATGCCATTATTAAGCGCTGTGATCGATTCCAGGTCGAGGTGGTTGGTTGGTTCGTCAAACATTAGTAGGTTGGCCTGTTGCAGCATCATACGGCTAAACATGCAGCGCATTTTTTCGCCACCCGAAAGCACATTGCTCTTTTTCAATACTTCTTCGCCCGAGAAAAGCATCCTGCCTAAAAATCCGCGGATAAACTGGTCGTCTTTTTCGCCTGGAGAATACTCGCGCAGCCAATCGATCAGGTTGTCATCCTTACCTTTAAAGTATTCGGAGTTGTCAATCGGGATATCTGCCGCGTTGATGGTAACGCCCCATTTAAATTCGCCCTTGTAATCGGTGTCACGTCCGGTTAAAACGTTGTACAGTGCAGTGGTTGCCAAACTGTTTTGCGACAGGATGGCGATTTTGTCACCCTTGTTTACCATAAAGCGGATGTTGCCAAACAGCAATTCGCCATTTAAGGTTTTGCTCAGGTTCTCTACCTGTAATATCTGGTCGCCTGCTTCACGGCCAAGGTTGTTAAATATAATTCCGGGGTATTTACGGTTTGATGGCTGGATCTCGTCCAGATTAATCTTATCCAAAGCTTTCTTACGGCTGGTAGCTTGTTTTGATTTAGAGGCGTTGGCGCTAAAGCGACGGATGAATTCCTGGAGTTCTTTTACCCTATCCTCAGTCTTTTTGTTCTGATCAGAGCGTTGTTTTAAAGCCAACTGACTTGACTCATACCAGAACGTATAGTTACCGGTATAAATGGTCATCTTAGCAAAGTCAATATCTACAACATGCGTACAAACGGTATCCAGAAAGTGCCTGTCGTGCGATACTACCAGTACAATAGCTTCATATGATGCCAGGAAGTCTTCCAGCCAGGTTACGGTGTGGATGTCCAAATCGTTGGTAGGCTCATCCAGTAATAAAATATCAGGTTTACCAAACAATGCCTGTGCAAGTAATACACGTACTTTTTGGGTATTGTCCAGGTCCTTAACCAGGCTGTAGTGAAATTCCTCTTTTATCCCTAAGTTGCTCAACAGGGTAGCTGCATTGCTTTCGGCATTCCAGCCATCCATTTCAGCAAACAGGTTTTCCAGTTCGCCGGCACGCTCGCCATCGGCATCACTAAAATCTTCTTTCAGGTAAATGGCATCCTTCTCCTTCATTACGGCGTACATTTCCTTATGCCCCATCATTACGGTTTCAATTACGGTAAATTCATCAAATGCATAGTGATTTTGACTTAAAACAGCCATACGTTCACCCGGGGTAAAGCTTACTGAACCGCTGCTGGGATCAATTTCGCCCGAAAGTATCTTTAAAAAAGTAGACTTGCCGGCGCCATTAGCCCCAATAATACCATAACAGTTACCCTGGGTAAATTTCAGGTTAACGTCTTCAAATAATGTGCGTTTGCCGTAGCGTAGTGAGAGATTGGATACCGTGATCATGCTAATTCCTGTACTTTAAAGTGCAAAAGTACGTTAAATCCTTCAAAAATGGCGCCTGCACACTTTAATAGTACCAACAGGCACCATTTTTGTTTTAACCATAACCAAGGGTTTATAAATAATTCTTATAGGTAATTAAAGGTTGATATTGTTGACATTGTTGATAAGTTAATAAGTTTTTGAAAGATAATAAACTATGCATCAATATATTTACGTTATATATCTATATTTGCATTAACCAATAGTTTATAAACCGTTATGGCATTATTAATCGCACTGCTGATTGTAACGAATGTGCTGGTTTTTATTAGACAATTAGAGAAGAGGAAAGAATATTAACTGCCCCTAATTAATTGCTTTTATAAGCCCGCATTTTTATTTAATCACAGAAACAAGTGCTGTGGTCTCGTGGTCCGCCAACTTTTGTAATGGACCCGAAGCTAGCATTTTTAGCATCATGTTCAGCTCTGCTGAAATGGTGAACGTAACCAGCGTGTCTGCACCATTTGTAGCCAGCTCCCATTTTAATTCCATGTCAAAAGGTGGCTTTTGATCAGGGATGATAACTATTTGGCTATTTTCTGTTCGGCTATTTATTTTAAGGCTGATACTGCCCATGTTTTGAATAGCAAAGGCAGCTGTATTAAAAGTTGATGTCCAGTTCTGAATATTTTCGGGCATTAATTGCTGATGATTGTTAAAATCAGACAAAAAATTATAGATGGTATTTGCAGGAAGATTGATAGTTGCTTTACTTTCAAATGTAGTCATCCGGTTAATTATTTAGCTATTTATAGAGTTGTGTTGCTGGGCGAAAGGAAATTAATTATTTGCCCCATGCAGCCGGATCTTCTCGCCATTGTTCTAATAACTGCACATCCTGTTTTGAAATGTATTGATTTTCGCTGGCGTATTTTATTAAAGCGCTATAGTTTGATAGAGTATAGAAAGGACAATTTGCTTGCTTGAAGTTTTCAGTAGCAATATCAAATCCATAACTAAAAATAGCTACAAGTCCCGCAACGTCATAATCAGCTGCGCGTAAAGCATCAACAGCTTGTAAACTGCTTTTTCCGGTTGAAATAAGGTCTTCCACAACAATTACCCGTTTGCCGCTTAATACTTCGCCCTCAATTAAATTACCTGTACCGTGATCCTTTGGTTTTGAGCGTACATAAATGAATGGTAAACCTAATTCCTGCGCTATTAATACACCTTGTGGGATACCTGCTGTGGCTACGCCTGCAATACAACCAACCGGGCCAAATATATCCTGAACTAAACTGGCTAACTGCTGCCTGATGTAAGTACGGATAGTAGGATGAGATAGGGTGATGCGGTTATCACAATAAATTGGAGATTTCCAACCAGAGGCCCATGTAAAAGGATTGTTAGGTTGTAATTTTATTGCTTTAATTTGCAGCAGAAATTCAGCTACCTGTTGCTCTGTCTCAGTATTATTTATCATGGCTCAAAAATACAGAATTTATATCAACGAAAAAGTGGTCCTTTTAACAGAATCAACACCTAAAATGGTTGAAGACTACGAAAAGATCGATGCAGATGTATTTGATCTGAAAGTTATTTACACCTGGGTACTCAATCATAAAAGGAAATTCTTTTATGTTTTATGTAAAGATGCCAAGTCTTTTATAAAAACGGTAGCTAAAAGTGTTACCCTTATTGAAGCAGCAGGCGGCCTGGTAAAAAGCGAAAACAACACTTTCTTATTTATCTACCGCAATAATAAATGGGATTTGCCAAAAGGTAAAATTGAAAAAGGCGAAAAAGTAAAAGAGGCTGCCGTGCGCGAGGTGGAAGAAGAATGCGGCATAAAAGTAAATAAGCTTGAAGAAAAAATATGTAAAACCTATCATGTTTACATTTTTAAAGGCGATGTAGTATTAAAGAAAACACACTGGTTTATGATGCGGTGTAAAGGGCAGTATAAACTAAAACCTCAAAAAGAAGAGGGGATAACTGATGTGCGATGGTTCAATAAAGAGCATATTGAGCCTATTTTAAAAAATACATTCCCCTCAATTATTGATGTGCTGGTAAAAGAAAAGCTGATTACAGGAACGCCAGTGCTTCTTTAGGGATAAATTGGGTTACATCCCCATTGTAGCGCATAATTTCGCGAACAATGCTTGAACTTATAGATGAATAACCAGGTTTGCTCACAATAAATATGCTTTCAATTTCGGGTGCAAGAGAATGGTTCATCTGCGCAATGGCTTTTTCGTATTCAAAATCAGATACTGTACGGATACCTCTGATCATATAGCTTGCACCGATGCTCTGGCAAAAATTAACGGTTAACCCCTCGTAAGCTATAATATGAATACGCGGATCCGATTCAAAAACAGCACGCAGTATCTGTTCTCTCTTTTCAATGCTTAATAAACCGGCTTTTGAGCTATTTACGCCAATACCAATATAAACCTTATCAAACAAGCCTACTGACCTTTTAACAATATCAACATGTGCTTTGGTAACCGGATCAAATGAACCAGGGAAAAGTGCTATTTTCATTAGCTTGCAGGATGATTTATGTTCACAAATTTATAAATCATTATTCAATATTCTTCAATTAAAATTATAGTTATAAAGTAGTAGCGAATCTGCAACCTTATCCGTAAAGTATCGTATTAACGGTTGATTTTGCAAATGGTTACAAGGATATGGAAGATGCCCTAAGAGGATAACCATATAAGGTGCTGCAGGATACAAACCCCGATTAAGTTAATTAAAAACTATAAATATAACCCGGATAGCAAGGTCAGATCTGTGCAGTTTGATTGGTGCTTTACGTGCTGTGTAACAAAATACAAATGAAAACTGTACTTATTCTGGGTGCCACGTCTGATATTGCTGTAGCTTTAGCCAAAAAGTTTGCTGAACAACAATATAATATCCAGTTAGCCGCCCGGAAGCCTGCTCAGCTTAAATTATTACAGGCAGAAATAAAGATCAGTTACAAAGTAAACTGTACTATACATGCATTTGATGCCATTCAATATTATACCCATCATGAATTTTTTGGAAATCTGATACCGAAACCCGATGTAGTAATATCGATTTTTGGAGCAACAGAAAATGAATATGAGGCATTTAATGATTGGGACATTGCTCAGCGCATGATTAATACCAATTATACAGGTGTAGTATCCATACTTAACATTGTATCAAAACATTATATCGGGCAAAAAAAAGGCACTATAATAGGTATAAGTTCTATAGCAGGCGATAGGGGGAAAGCAAGCACACTGGTTTATGGTAGTTCAAAGGCAGCTTTAAATACTTACCTGTCCGGCTTGCGTAATAAGTGCTTTAAGGAAAACGTACATGTTATGACAGTAAAACCAGGATTTGTTAAAACCCGGATGACTACCAGTTTTAAATTGCCCAAAATACTTGCAGCCACTCCAACAGAATTTTCACAGATCCTTTATTGCAGCTATCAGCAAAAGAAAGATGTGGTTTACGTTAAATGGTTTTGGAAATATATAATGCTGATGGTGAAATGCATTCCAGAGTTTCAATTTAAAAAGATGAAGTGAATTAAAATTCCATCAATTTATTAATAGCCGCATATTGCAAAAGCACAATAGTTTTTCCATCCTTTATTTCACCAGTTGTTATCATTTGCAAAGCCTTGGCAAAGGGTAATTCCATTACTTCAATGTTTTCATTTTCTTCGTGTACCCCACCGCCTTCGCTAACTTTCATCGTTTTGCTGTATTCGGCCACAAAAAAATATAAAAGTTCAGTCACGGAACCGGGCGACATGTACGCTTCGAATACTTTTTTTACATCCGTTATTTTGTAACCGGTTTCTTCCTCTGTTTCACGACGGATGCAATCTTCGGGGTTGTCTTTGTCTAATAATCCAGCGCAACATTCAATTAAAAGTCCCGTTGGGTTGCCATTTATATAAGTTGGCAGTCTGAATTGCCTCGTTAAAATAACCGTTCCCTGCTGTTTATTATATAATAATATGGTGGCACCGTTTCCCCTGTCGTAAGCTTCACGGTGCTGTATTAAACTTGACCCATCTGGTTGGTGGCTTTCAAAGGTTACTTTTTTCAGGGTGTACCAATTGTTTGAAAGTATTTCGGTGTTAATAATATTGATTTTCATTTATTTTGATTTAATTTGATCGATATTGATTATATTTGATCAAATTAAAGCTTTTAATAATGAACTTTCAAAAAAGAAAGCAAAAAATATTAAGTCAACTGGATAAATCAGGAGAAGTAGATGTAAAGCAACTGGCTATTGATTTGCAGATTTCTGAAATTACTGCCCGCCGCGATTTAAATCAATTAGCTGTAGATGGTTTGCTGTATCGCACCCACGGAGGAGCAATGAAGGTTAATCCATTAGAAAAGCCTGTAGGCTTTGTTAATAAAACTGCTCAAAATGTGGCAGCAAAAGATAATATCTGTCGTAAGGCAGCAGAGCAGATAAGTGATGGTGATATTATTTTTATGGACTGCGGGAGTACCATTTTTCGCTTGTGTCAGTTTATAAAGAATAAAAAAATTAAAGTAATTACCAATTCCCTGCCGGTTATTTATGAGCTTCAAAACTGTGCCGTATCATTAAATATAATAGGGGGTGAATTGGATATTGAAAGGCAGGCAGTTCATGGCAGTATAGCGAATGAGCATATTGCCCGGTACAGGGCAGGTAAAGCTTTTTTGGGGGTTGATGGCATTTCGGAGAATGGACTTTTTGCCAATAGTGAAATGGAGGCTGCTATTACAACTGCACTTGCCAAACAAAGTAATTATACCTATTTGCTATGTGATAACAGTAAAGTTGGAAGGGAGACGTACTTGAAATTTGCAGATCTCAGTTTGGTTAATTGTATTATTACAGATGCAGAAGAAAGTAAATTAGATGGCTTTAAAGAGCAGGGTGTGGTTGTTATTACTGTTGGTCAGTAACATCCGGTGCTTTAAAAAAGGAAAATGCCGAATAGCCGTATTGGCGTTGTTCAACAAATGTGGGGTGTTTGCTTAAGTTTTGCATGGACTGATGTTCTACTATCAGTAAACCTCCTGGAAGCAATAAGTTTTTATCGAAAATAATGCCGGGTATTTCCGGTATCCTATTCAAATCATAGGGCGGATCAGCAAATATGAGGTCAAACTGATCTGTTTCCAATTGAAGATATTTGAAAATATCATCCTTAAAAACTTTTATCTGCGTTAGGCCATGCTGACGGGCTGTATCCTTAAGGTAGTGTACACAGTGGATGCTGCGATCAACAGAAACCACTTGTTCAGCTCCCCGTGAAGCAAATTCCATTGATATATTTCCTGTGCCGCTAAAAAGATCAAGCACACGGATACCTTCAAATTCTATTTGATTTTGCAGAATATTAAACAACGCTTCCTTCGCCAAATCAGTTGTGGGGCGTACAGGCAAGTTTTTTGGCGGGTTAAGCCTTAATCCTTTTAAAGAGCCTCCGATGATTCGCATAATGATAAAGCAACAAGTGCCAAAAGTTTATGTGAAGCAGTTTGTCCGGTAAGTTCAGCTACTTTTAATCCGTTTATTTCAATTTTGGGATAAAAGTCGGTTAAGCGCGTCAGGTAAGCATCGCCATAAACAATATCACCACTTACTACAAGTGTAGTGGCCGATGAGCGTAAATTAAGTTCTTCGGCAACAAACGCAGTAAAATAAACCAGTTCATCAGGGTTTTTAAACTCAAACGTATTGTAGAAACGCAGTTTGTATGATGAAAAGTAAAGAAATTGGACATAATCCTTACCTACATTTAAATATAGGTTACTATCTGGCGGGCTGCTCTTTGCAATAGCTTTTATCCAGCCTTTGGCGGCATGTACCGTATTTTGCAGGCCGAATTTTTTAACTGCTGAAACCAATTGTTCATCGGTTTTGTAAATAATTACATTTTCTTCATCCAGTGTTTGAGCAAAAACCTTTTCGGTTTCTTTTACATCCAGAAAGCGGGCAAAGTCACCAACATGTTCTTCGCTAAACAGGCTTTTAGGTACCAGGGTTAAACCTGTTGCAGGCAAGCCAATAACTACCTTATTATAAGTTGCCGATAACAGATCTGTTAACAATTTAGGGTGAGCAAGCTCATCAAGATCGCAATTAAGATTAAATGTTAGTAAACGGTTGTCATGAACAACGGCATAACTAAAAGAGGTTGGTTCAACCTGTATCAATAGGGTATAACTATAAGCCTGGTACAGGTTAAAGCTACTATCGGTGTTATTGTTATAATTTTCGCTCATGCGGTTACGCAAAAGTAATATTTTTTGGTATAAAAAATCATGGTATCAATTAGTTCAATTTATACGGAAATTAATATCGAAAAGAAACTGTTTTTAAAAAGTATTATCTTCAGCCACTATAATAACCCCTGGCATTTAATTCTGTTTGATGAAAAAGATACATGAAAAAATAAGGCATACCATTTTGTGGTTTATTGATCAGTTGTATCCTCTTTTCAAAAAGCTCATGTCACTACAAACTTTCAGGTATGCAGCCAGTGGCGGGGTAAATACTTTTTTGGATATTGCTTTGTTTGCTATTAGCTATAACCTTATTTTAAAGAAGCACAACCTTCATCTGGCGCCATTTACCTTAAGTCCGCACATAGCATCTTTGTTTATGGCTATGAGTATTTCATTGCCTGTGGGTTTTTACTTAAACAGGTATGTTGTTTTTCAACAATCCGGCTTAAGAAAAAGAAGCCAGTTGTCCCGTTATATTTTGGTAGTAGCAGTTAGCATATTTTTGAATTTTGTTTTCCTGAAACTATTTGTCGATTACCTGCACTGGTATCCCACCATTTCAAAAATTGTAACTACCATAATTGTAATTGTGTTTAGTTATACCAGTCAAACATTTATCCTGTTTAAGCAAAAGCACGCCGTGCAAAATCTTAACTGATTAGCTTGGCTTAATTAATGGTGATATTGCCATATCATCTTATGGATGTTAATTAATTCATAAATTTACTCCATCAACAAAAAATAAAAAGTGCCTGCAGATCATATTCAAAAAGCCTTTCCTCATGAGCCAACTCCGCAACAACTGCAATTGTTTGGCAAGTTGGACGGTTTTTTAACAAGCGATGATGGCGATGAATGTTTTATTTTAAAAGGTTATGCCGGTACCGGAAAAACCACCGTTTTGGGTGCACTGGTAAAGGCTTTGCGCAACTACAACTTTAAATATGTTTTACTGGCACCTACAGGCCGGGCAGCCAAGGTGATTACTTCTTACTCGGGCCGTAAGGCTTTTACCATTCACAAACGCATCTACCGTAAAAAATCGGCATTAAATGTTGATGAAGGGTTTTTATTGGGCGATAATCTGGCAGAGAATACCTTGTTTATTGTTGATGAGGCTTCCATGATATCGGACGAGATTGGGATGAATCACCGGGCATCTTTATTGTATGATCTGATCAATTATGTTTACAACACCAAAAACTGTAAACTAATGCTGGTAGGCGATACCGCACAGCTGCCACCTGTTGGATCGATCGATAGCCCTGCATTGGATATTGCCTTAATGAAAGATAAATTTGGGTTGAATGTTTTTAGTTTTGAGCTTACCGATGTATTAAGACAGCAAAAAGATTCGGGCATATTATATAATGTAACTAAGGTTAGAGATATTATCCGCCGCAAAAAAGAAAAAATGCCGCAGATTGTTACCAAGGGTTATACAGATATGTACCGTATGCGCGGCGATATGCTGGAAGAAGGACTAAATTACGCTTATAATAAATATGGTAATGATAATACGCTGATTATTTGCCGCTCCAATAAAAATGCAAATGCTTACAACCGGCAAATTCGCGGGCGGATATTATACCGGGAGGAAGAACTGACCGGCGGCGACCAGATAATGATTGTAAAGAACAATTATTTCTGGCTTAATGCACAGGAAGAAGGCAGCACCGGTTTTATTGCCAATGGCGATATTGCCCGTATTAAAAAAGTGCGCCGGTTTGAAGATATGTATGGGTTTAGGTTTGCCGATGTACAGCTGGAGTTTATTGACTATACCGAAGACCCTACGCTTGACTGTAAAATATTGCTTGATACTCTTTATACCGAGGCACCGGCTTTGCCCAGCGATGACCAGAAAAAGTTTTACCAGGAGGTAATGAAAGATTATGAGCATATCCCTAATAAACGTGCCCGTTGGGAAGAGCTCAAACAAAATCCTTATTATAATGCCCTGCAAATTAAATTTGCTTATGCCATTACCTGTCACAAGGCCCAGGGCGGACAGTGGGATGCTGTTTTTGTTGATCAGGGTTATCTGACGGAAGAGATGGTGAATACCGACTTTCTACGCTGGTTTTATACCGCCTGCACCCGTGCCACCAATGAGCTTTTCCTGGTGAATTTTAATGACAAATTTTTTGTGGCTGGAGCAGATGATTAATTATTGAATTGCTGCTATTTAATTGATGAAACAATTTTGAACTTAACACAGTTGTTTAGCAATTATGGGTGAGTCGAAAAAACGGTTTAAAGTTTGGCCTTTTGTTATCAGTTTATTAATTACATTGAGTATTGGAACAGTGACTGGCTTTGTTACTACTCCACAAATTAGTAATTGGTACGCTAATTTGAATAAACCTTCCTTTAATCTCCCCGATTGGATTTTTGGACCTGTTTGGACTGTTTTGTATATTTTGATTGCTATTGCAGCATATTTGATTTGGGAAAAACGGAATAACCGGGCTCTCTTCTTTCATGCACGAACAATTTATTTTATACAGCTTTTGCTTAATTTTTCATGGTCGATAGTGTTTTTTGGGCTGCATCAGATATTACAGGCGCTAATAATTATTGGGTTACTATTTATTAGCATTATGATAAATATTGTGGTTTTTAAAAGAATGAGCAAAGCAGCTGCTTGGTTATTAGCACCTTACCTGTTATGGGTTGCTTTTGCCAGCCTCCTTAATTTCAATATTTTTATTCTTAACAGATAATTAGCTTTTACCAGGTGTTCTGTATATATCGCGTTGAATGAAATCAAGAGTATTCCTTTATATTTCTTTGGGGGTTGATATTAGCATAGCAATTTTAAAATTTATTGCCGCAGCTTTTACAGGCAGTTCATCCATGCTTTCAGAAGGAATACATTCAGTAATTGATGCTGTAAGCCAGTTATTACTTATTTGGGGCGTAAAAGCAAGCACCAGGCAACCTGATAAAACCCGGCCGTTTGGATATGGCAAGGAATTATATTTCTGGTCTTTTATTGTATCGCTGGTAATTTTTGTTGTTGGGGGCTGTATTTCTTTTTATGAAGGCTTTTTGCGCTTTGAGCACCCCGATATGATTGGTAACCCCGTGTGGAACTATGCTATTCTGTTACTCGCTTTTATTTTCAATACCATTTCATTAGTATCGGCATTAAAGGCTTTTAATAAAGAACGTGGCCGTTCATTTTTCTGGAATGCTATTATACGCAGTAAAGATCCATCAACTTTTATTGTAATGCTGGGTGATGTTGGTGATCTGGTTGGCTTGGTTATCGCTTTTCTGGGTATATTTTTAGGCAGGCTATTTCATAATAATTATTTTGATGGTATAGCCTCTATGCTTATTGGAACGGTATTACTCATTATAGCGGGTTTATTGCTTCGCGAAAGTAAAAGCTTGTTAATGGGTGAGACTATAGGGCGTAAAAATTTGCACAAAATAGTATTGCTTACCGAAGCTGATACTGCGGTAATAAAGGTTAAAAAACATTTTAGTATGTATATGGGGCCTGAGGAAGTGCTTTTGCATATTAACACTGTTTTTGAGGATAATCTTACCACCAAACAAATAACAGATGCTATTGAACGTATAACTAAATCTATACAAACTGAATTTCCGCGTATTAAACAGATTTTTATTGAGCCTGTTGCAAAGTAATTTAAATCACAGCGGCAACGATACAATAAAAGAGGTGCCGCTGCCTGGGAATGATTTTACAGTAATGGTGCCGTTCATTTCTTCAATTGCCTGTTTGGTAAAATAAAGCCCAAGCCCCATACTTTTTTTATTGAAGCCTGATTTAAAGAATTTATTAAAAATGCGGTTCTTTTGTTCGGGTTTTATACCTAACCCGTTGTCTTCTATCTCAATAACACAATGTTTTGGAGTGCGGTATGATTTAAATTTAACCCATTGCTCAGGTTTACTGAAATCAGCATATTTAATAGCATTTGATATTAAGTTATTAAATATCACTTTAAGCCCCATAATATTGCACTTCAATTCAGAAACTTCCAGTTCGTTTACAAATGTTACCTGTTTGCCCTCGGCCGAAAAATTATTCTGACTAATTACATCATTCACTATCTCCGTTAAGTTGCAAACTTCTGATCTGTATTCCGTTCCATTCTTTATAGCATACAAAACATCCTGAATAAATTTGTCCTGCTGCTCAATACTTGCCCTCATCATTTCAGTATAATCCGGAAGCTTGGCAATATCTTTTTCACGTTCAAGTACAGAGATAAGTCCCGTTAAAGAAGAAAGTGGCGCACGCAGATCATGAGTTACATTATAAACTAATTTATTGATACGCCCGTTCATGCTTACCAAAGCCTGGTTTTGGTCGGCAATCACTTTTTTAGATGAGTAAAGCCTAGTAAGCATAATACCCATCAATATGGCGGTACAGCCCAAAATGACTATTAGAATGGTGATATTAATAACAAAAACATAATAATTAACCATACGGGCGGTTATCCCTAGTTCGGTGGAGAAATTTTGCTGTATGATATTTAAATTATCAGAAATGGTGTTAATCTGTAATACCAAACCTTCTTTATCAATAGGTTGCCCTTTACTTATTCCTTTATGTGCATTTACGCCAATGGCATTTAATTTATTAACCATTACATCGGCTTGCTGCCATTTCATAACAGCTCCTTTAAAAAGCGGTACTTTTTTAAAATGTTGAAAAAACCAGATAAGTTGTTGCAGGTCATCAGAATGATTGCCGGCCATTAAAAAACAAATGCGGACTATTTCAATGTCTTTCCCGGTTTCCAGGGCATTCCGGGCAACACCCGCACTTAAGGGTATATTGATGTCATCTTTAAAAAAAAGATAATCCAAATCATCTTTAGAATAAATATAACTCATTAAATGCCGCGACGCATCCTTTTCACCTTTTGAATATTGTGATTCAAAATTTGAGTACGCCCTGGTAGCAGAAAGTATTTTTACTGAATAGTAGTTAGTTACACCGATAATAATGGTGGCAATCAATACTACAACAGATAAAGTAATAATAACCCTTTTCATTTTTTACCTCCTTCAGGAATGTTTTATTAACCATTACTAAAAGTATTCCGATGGGTTGTTATACGGAACTAATGCTAATAAGGTTATTAAAGTATTAAAAACAGTGATTTCTATGACAAAATATTATTATTGACTTAAAATGCATGGTTAACCATTAGATAAAATTTGATGTGAAAAAAAGTGAAATTTTCGTTAAAATGCTCTTTTCTAATAGATGCTAATTATCTGTACACATCATTTTCAATATTATTTGTAAATGGATGTTTGAACTTCATTTTGGTTCAAGGTTTAATTATCTTAAAACTATTTTTATAGTTTATTTATTGCCTGGCCCTCCACAGAAAAAATAATTAAATGACTGCCATTTGTTTCTCCGGAATTTGACAATTGGATGAATACATGATATTATTTAACTCTGTACATTTGCTTAACGCTGTTAAATAATTTAATAACGTATAAACAAAGTGGCGAGTAAAGACAGGATATTACGTTTAAAGGAAGAAACCAGGATTAACATTCTGGAGGCTGCCCTTAACATTGTGAAAGTAGAGGGATGGCAAGCCTTAAGTATGCGCAAAATTGCTGATGCAATTGAATATACAGCGCCGATTATTTATGAATACTTTTCGAACAAGGATGCCATATTGCTGGAACTTACCCGCAAAGGGTTTATAATATTAAGCAAGGATATGAGGGCAGCTAAGGAAAAACACCGCCTGCCTGAAAAACAATTGGAAGCCATGTGGCTGGCTTATTGGAATTTTGCCTTCGCCGAAAAGGAATTATACCAGGTGATGTTTGGGGTGGATGTGAATTGTTGCCTGATGTGTGAAATTTTACCAGAAGCCGAAGAGCCATCCCTGCTGGTAAATGATGCAATAGAACAATTGATGGCGCCGCATAAACCATCTGAAGATGAGATATGTACTAAGTATTATACTTTTTGGTCGGTTGTGCATGGATTGATTTCGATAAATATGGTACGCAGAAATATTTCTGATGATATTACTCACGAAGTATTAAAAACAGCTATCAGCGGGATAATCCGGTCAATAAAAGAATAAATTTTAATAAAAAGCAAGTGTAAATTAATATCACCCTGATAATTTAATCATCTGAAATAAGCAAGAAACGGGTTTTAATACCCTTATAAATGATCAATATTTGCTTTAAATAACAAACGACGGCGTGAAATACTGGCGCCGCCAACCATAAAATATTTTGAACTAAATACAGAAAACTATGGAAACAACAACTCAAACCCACGCCCACTTAATTAACAATGTTAAACAATTTAACACTGTTAAATCAATCAATACTACTGCCTGCTGTGCAGTGTGTTGCTAATGAACTTAATACCAAATCATATATCAAAACAACAACAAATTTTAATTAATCAAACATGAAAAGTCTCTCTTTAGCACTCATTGTGCTTGCACTATACAGTTGCTCATCAAAACAAACGGCGCCTGTTGCGCCACCACCACCGGCATTGCCGGTATCAAGCATAGTTACCGGAACCGATACTACTTACCAGGAATACCCTGCATCGGTAGAAGGTACTGTTAACGTTGAAATACGCCCGCAGGTAAGCGGTACTTTAGATAAAGTATTTGTTGACGAAGGCGCTAAAGTAAGCGAAGGTGAACCATTATTTAAAATAAATGATTTGCCTTACCGCGCTGCATATAACAATGCCGAAGCCAACTTACATGCTACAGAAGCTGCTGTGGCAAATGCCCAGTTAGAAATTGACAAGTTAACACCGCTGGTTCAAAACAAAGTGGTATCTGACTACCAGTTAAAAACTGCAAAAGCGACCTACCAGGTGGCTAAATCAAATATGGAACAGGCAAAAGCAACTGTTTCAACTGCCGAGATCAATTTAGGTTATACCTTAATAAAAGCACCTGTAAATGGTTACATAGGCAGATTAGCAAAGAAACAAGGAAGTTTAGTTGCCCCGGCTGATGTTGATGCATTAACCCTTTTATCAGATGTGCACAACGTTCACGTATATTTTTCATTGAGCGAAAAGGATTTTGTAAACTTTAAAGAACAATATCCGGGTGAAACTTTAAATGATAAATTAAAACACCTGCCATCAGTAACTTTATTACTGGCTGATAATACTTCATATGGCAGTACCGGCAAAATTGATATGATTGACGGTCAGTTTGATAAAACTACCGGCGCTATCACTTTAAGGGCAAGCTTCCCTAATGCACAGGGCCTTTTACGCTCTGGCAATACCGGAAAAGTTAGGTTGAGCCAATTGCATAATGATGCATTGATTGTTCCTCAATCGGCCACTGTTGAAATGCAGGACAAGGTCTTTGTGTTTACCGTTGCTGACAGCAATAAAGTTAAAAAACAGCCTATTGTTATTGTAGGTAAAAGCGGCGGCAATTATTTGGTTAAAGATGGTGTAAAAGTCGGTGACCAGATTGTATTAAGCGGCTTTGACCATTTACAGGAAGGACAGGTTATACAACCTGTAAAGGCTACTGATAAAGTTGCAGCTGTTTCTAAAAATTAATATGTATTGCCTTATGTAAATTACCTGGTTTTGCAGGATACAGCGTAAGGCAAATTAAACTTATACTAAAACAAACGTTATGTTTCAGAAATTTATAGAAAGACCGGTGCTCTCAACAGTTATCTCCATCCTTTTGGTGATAGTTGGGATATTAGGTCTAACGAAATTGCCTTTAGAGCGGTTTCCGAATATTGCCCCTCCGGCAGTACTGGTGTCTGCCGTTTATCCGGGTGCCAATGCCGAGACCATTTTACGTTCCGTAACGCCTTCGTTAGAAGAAGCTATTAACGGTGTGGAAAATATGACCTATATGACTTCCACTGCCAGTAACGACGGTTCATTGGGTATCACTGTTTATTTTAAACAAGGCACCGATCCCGATCAGGCGGCAGTAAATGTTCAAAATCGTGTGTCACAGGCTACAAGCCAGTTACCTGCAGAGGTTGTACAATATGGTATAACCACTACAAAGCAGCAAAATAGCTTCATTGGCGCTATGGCTATCTACTCCGATGATCCCAAAAAATACGATCAAACCTTTGTAGCCAACTATGCGCAGATCAACATCATCCCCGAAATGAAACGTATCCCGGGTGTAGGTTCTGCCAGTATATTTGGTGGTGTTAAGGATTATTCTATGCGTGTTTGGCTTAATCCAAGTCAAATGGCTGCCCACAATGTTACGCCTGCCGAAGTGACGGCTGCGATACAGGACAAAAACCTCGAAGCCGCTCCTGGTAAATTTGGCGAGCGCAGTGATGAGGCTTTTGAATACGTAATTAAATATAAAGGTAAACTTACCCAACCAGAAGAATATCAGAACATTGCTATCCGGGCAAATGCTGATGGTTCTGTATTGCGTTTAAAAGATGTAGCCCGTGTTGAACTGGGTGCGTATTCTTATAACAGCGTAAGTAACCTGAACGGACACGACGGTATCATCATCGGTATCATACAACTGTCAGGATCAAACGCCAACGAAATTCAGATTAATATTGATAAGCTGATGGTGAAATTGTCAAAGGATTTTCCTGTTGGCATCAAATACAACCAGTTTTATCGTACCAAAACCGATCTTGATGAATCAATCAACCAGGTTGAACATACTTTGATAGAAGCCTTTATATTGGTGTTTTTGGTAGTATTTCTTTTCCTTCAGGATTTCAGGTCTACATTGATCCCGGCTATAGCAGTTCCTGTGGCCATTATCGGTACCTTCTTCTTCATGAACCTGTTTGGCTTCTCTGTTAACCTTTTAACCCTGTTTGCACTGGTGCTGGCAATAGGTATTGTGGTGGATGATGCCATTGTGGTGGTAGAGGCCGTTCACGCCAAAATGGAGCACAACCCGGGGCTTACCCCGAAAGCGGCAACTACCGGGGCAATGCACGAAATTACGGGTGCCATTATATCTATTACATTGGTTATGGCAGCCGTGTTTTTACCGGTTAGTTTCATGACGGGTTCAACAGGTATATTTTACCGGCAGTTTGCATTAACCATGGCTATAGCTATTGTTATATCAGCTGTTAACGCTTTAACTTTAAGTCCGGCTTTGGCTGCCTTGTTTTTAAAGAACAAACATAGCGCAGATGGTCATGATGCACCTAAAAAAGGTTTTGTAGAAAAATTTTATGCCGGCTTTAATGGTGGTTTTAATTATGTGACCAACAGATATGTAGGGGGCTTAAAATTCCTGATCAATAAAAAATGGCTGAGCATAGGCGGATTAGTGTTGGTTATAGCACTTACTGTTTACCTGGTAAACAGAACAAAAACGGGCTTTATTCCTACCGAGGATCAGGGTTTTGTGGCTATAGCTGTTAGTACACCATCAGGAACTTCTTTAAGTGGTACTAACAAAATTTTCAAACAGGCTGAAGATCAGCTTAAAACTTTACCATCGTCAAGATTTGTTACGGCGTTATCTGGTTTTAACTTTTTAACACAATCAAGCAGTCCGTCTGCTGGTGTAATTTTCTTATTGTTAAAACCGACTGATGAAAGAGGCGCAGTAAAGAATATTGATGATATACAAAATATAGTTAGAGGTAAATTAGCTGGCATACCAGGCGGTACGTTCTTTGTGTTCAGTTTTCCAACTGTGCCAGGGTTTAGTAACGTAGAAGCGATGGACGTGGTGCTGCAGGATAAAACAAATGGCAGGCTGGATAAATTTAGCGGTGTTGCTAACAACTTTATCGGCAAACTGATGGCTAAACCGGCAATCGCCTATGCTTTCACTTCTTATAAAGCCGATTATCCTCAGTTACAGTTAGAGGTTGATGATGAAAAGGCTAATCAGTTGGGTGTAAGTGTTAGAGATATCCTTTCAACTATGCAGGCATACTTTGGTACTGCACAGGCATCAGATTTTAACCGTTTTGGTAAATATTACCGTGTAATTGTTCAGGCAGATATTGCGGACAGGACCGATCCGTCAACAATTAACCGGGTATTTGTTAAGAATAATAAGGGCGAGAGCGTACCTATCAATACGCTGGTTAAACTAACCCGCGTTTACGGTTCTGAAACAGCTTCACGTTTTAACCTGTTTAATTCCATCGAAATTAATGCTATCCCCAAACCTGGTTATAGCTCAGGTGATGCTATTAAAGCCATTGAGGAAACAGCCAAAGAGCAATTGCCTTCAGGATATTCATATGAGTTCTCTGGTCAAACCCGCGAAGAAATTTCGTCAGGTGGTCAGTCGGCTATTATATTTATGCTGTGTTTGATTTTTGTATATTTCTTATTATCAGCTCAGTATGAAAGTTATATATTGCCATTAGCTGTAATACTTTCAATTCCAACAGGTATTTTGGGTGTGTTTGTGGTATTAGGTTTAACTGGTATCGAAAATAACATCTACGTACAGGTAGCTTTGATTATGCTCATCGGTTTGCTGGCTAAAAATGCCATCTTGATTGTGGAGTTTGCTGTACAGCGCCGTAAGGCCGGGCAGCCATTGGTTGCAGCAGCTATTGAGGCAGCGCGGTTAAGACTCCGTCCAATTATTATGACTTCAATGGCCTTTGTGTTCGGTTTGTTCCCGATGAGTATTGCTACAGGCCCTTCAGCACAGGGTAACCACTCTATTAGTATCGGTGCAGCAGGAGGGATGGTTTCGGGCGTATTATTGGGCTTATTTATTATCCCGGTATTGTTCGTAATCTTCCAGTCGTTGCAGGAACGCATAACAGGGGTGCCATTGGCAGTATTGAATAATAGCTATGCACATGATCATATGAACGGACATTCAGTTGCGGAGTTGAAAGATGAAGTAACAGCATAAGTGATCGCTAATAACTCACCCGGTCAATCGATGTGATTGCCAGGGTGAGTAAGCTTTGCGATTTACTGAACAGTTTGAATGCACAATTAAAGAATTAAAACACAATGAAAAAATATATTAGCGGGTTTGCTTTATTACTGGTAGTACTAAGCGCCTGCAAAGTTTCGAAAGATGTAAAAACGCCCAAGCCCGACCTGCCGGATACGTTCAGGAATGCGGCTGCAGCAAAAGATACCAGCAGCATTGCTGATATACAATGGAAAAGCTTTTTTGCTGATGCTACCCTTCAAAAATTGATTGACAGCGCGATTGTGAGAAATTACGATATGCAGATAGCGGTTAAAAATATTGAAGCTTCGCAATTGCTGTTTAAGCAAACAAAATGGAATAATGTACCTACTGCCGATCTTAGCGTTACAGCAAATACCACCCGTTCTTCATTAAATACGTTGAACGGATTGAGTTTAGCGCAATATGGGCTTCCAAACCATGTTGAAGATTATTTGGTTGGCCTTGATGTATCATGGGAAGCTGATATATGGGGTAAGATCCGCGATCAGAAAAAAGCTGCTTTTGCTACTTATCTGCAAACCGAAGAGGCTAAAAATGCTATACAAACTACGTTGGTGGCCAATGTATCACAGGGGTATTATAACCTATTGATGCTGGATGCCCAGCTGGATATTGCACATAGTAATGTAAGACTTAACGACAGTACTTTACGTATTATCCGCTTACAATATGATGCCGGACAGGTTACTTTGCTAGCTGTGCAACAGCAGGAGGCTCAATTACAGTCGGCTGCCGAATTAGTGCCGCAGTTTGAGCAGAATATTGCCATCCAGGAAAATGCGCTGAGAATTTTAACTGGCAGCCTGCCTGATAAAATTGCCCGTACGGTAAAACTAGACGAAATGACCATTCCTGCAAATATATCAACAGGATTGCCGATAGCTTTGGTAAGCCGCAGGCCCGATGTAAAAAGCGCCGAATTGCAACTGGTTATAGCCAACAACAATGTAGGTATTAACAAAGCTGCCATGTACCCGGATCTGCGGATCACAGCCAGCGGTGGCTTGGAATCTTTTAAGGCCAGCAGTTGGTTTAATATTCCGGCATCCATATTCGGAATTGTTGCAGGCAGCATTGCACAGCCATTGTTGGAGCATAAACAATTAAAAACCCAGTACGAAGTAGCAGAAGTGCAAAGAGATAAAGCGGTATTGCAGTTTAGGCAATCAGTTTTAAATGCGGTGGGTGAGGTATCAGATGCGCTGGTGAAAATTGAAAAACTGAAAGTACAGCAGGATATAGCTGCCAACAGGGTAAGTACTCTACAGCATGCTACATCAAATGCAAATCTGTTGTTTAAAAATGGTATGGCCACCTATCTTGAAGTAATTACCGCTCAAAGTAATGTGTTACAGAGCGAACTGGATCTGGCTTCTGTCAAAAGAGATGAGCTGAATGCAGTTTCAGATCTTTACCGCTCTTTAGGCGGTGGATGGAGATAACGTGTGAGTGATTTTTTTGACGGGCCTTCGGAGAATACTCCGGAGGCCTTTTTTATAAATATTGGTGGATAGCTATTAACTTTGATATAATAAAAAAAGATGCCTTTAGGCGTATGATTGTCATTTAAATATGACAGTGTTAACATTAAATTAACATTAAAAGCATAGTTAGTTAATCTACCAGGCTTACTTTTGTTAAGTTATTATTAATCAACACAACAAGATAAATTATTGAGGAAACTCAATTTGTAAAATAAAACTTCCGGATACATAATTGTTTCACACTTAAATGCATCAACACATGGAAACTACAATTAAAACAGAAGAGCAGAAAAAGGAATATAACCAGATACTTGACAATTACAACGACGAGTATTGGGCAAAAAAATACGGTGTTACTGCCGAAGAATTAAAACAGGCAGCAAACAATATCAGTATTACAGCTAAAATTATAGCGGCTAATATTAAAAATAATGCATTCGCTGTTTAAAGTATTTATATAAAACATTTAAAAGCGTAAAACATATATATGTTTTACGCTTTTTTTTATGACCAAATTTTCAAGTTACTGCTTCTTTTTAATAATTAATGTTGCAACACACATGTTTGTGCATTGTAAACTTATGGAATAGCTTAATTTTTTAGATGGTATTCTGATACTTTTGTTCTCGCTGAATATTTCAGAAAAAGAGTCAGAAAATTAGATACAAATAATGTTTAAATTAAAAGTTATATCATCAACCGTACGTCCGGGTAGAAAAGGACCGGTTATAGCCAAGTGGATAGTTGACGAAGCTGCCAAACACGGTGGTTTTGAAGTAGAATTTCTGGATTTGGGTGAAATAAACCTGCCGTTAATGAACGAGGCTATTCACCCTGTAATGAAGCAATATGAACATGAGCATACCAAACAGTGGAGTGCCAAAATTGAAGAGGCTGATGCCTTTGTTTTTGTAACCGCCGAATATGATTATAGCTATCCCGCATCATTAAAAAATGCTTTGGAATACCTGGTACATGAGTGGGCGTATAAACCTGCCGGTATTGTAAGTTATTCTGCCGGTCCATTTGCCGGTGTCAGAGCTGTTATGAGCCTTAAGTCAGATTTGCTTTCACTAAAAACAGTATCTCTTTCTGAAATGGTGAATATTCCATTATATAACCAATATCTTACAGAAGAAGGAGTGTTTGTAGGTGACGAAAAACTTACTGCTGCTTCAAAAATTATGTTTAATCAGTTGGCGCGTTATGCAAAAGGATTGAAAATTATTAAAGAAGATAAATAAAGCATTTTTTAAGTTCAGAAACGCATAAAAACAGCGGTCCAAATTGGGCTGCTGTTTTTGTTTAATAGTTTTTTTGATAGTGGAAATATAACAGTAACACTAATTGAATAATAACATAATAATTTGGTAATCAGAATTTTTCAGCAAATACAACTCTTATCTATTTCTTTGAGTGATAAATTAATTTTTAGTATAACCTGATTCATATCTCTCAAAAAAAAGCTGAAAAATTATGCACTTATTAAACGCAATCGTCCTCCCTTTTTTAGGCGAGGTTAATTTGGGCGGTTCAATTCTGATCGTTTTTTTTATATGCTTATTGGCCGTTGTAGGCTTTGAGTTTGTAAATGGCTTTCACGATACTGCAAACGCCGTTGCAACGGTGATTTATACCAAGGCACTGAAGCCCGTTGTTGCTATACCCTGGTCGGGTTTTTTTAATTTCCTGGGCGTTTTTCTTGGTGGGGTAGGTGTTGCAATGGGTATATTAAAACTATTACCTCTTGATGATTTGATGAAGCTTCCCGTAAATGTTGGTGCCTGCATGGTGCTGGCTGTTTTGTTAGCCTCAATAGTGTGGAATTTAGGTACCTGGTATTTGGGTATACCTTGTTCAAGTTCGCACACCTTAATAGGGGCAATGATAGGAGCAAGCTTAGCATTTACTTTATATTATGGTGGCATTGGCGTAAACTGGTCAAAAGCAGGCGAAATAGGTACATCACTAATTATTTCGCCACTTATTGGTTTTGGTGCAGCGGCGGGGCTGATGTGGTTTATTAAAAATGTGTTAAAGGCAAAAGCTTTATTTCATATACCACAAGGTGAGAATGATAAACCACCCATTCTAGTACGTTTATTATTGATCACTACCTGTACGCTGGTGAGTTTTTTTCACGGAAGCAATGACGGACAAAAAGGTGTGGGCTTGTTAATGCTTATCCTTATAGCATTTTTGCCTGCAAAGTTTGCAGTTAATCACTCTATATCAAACGATAAGATCTTACTGTCGTTAAATAAAACAGAACAGGTGATCAGCAAGAATTCAGCTACAGATCCGGTAGCCAAAGGGATATTGCTTAAATTGGATTCATCCATCATCAAAACAAAAACGATGCTGGCCAGTAATAATCCTAAAGATACTGCTAAAACATATTTGTTCCGTAAGGAGATAAAAAGCGTTACCAAAGGAATTACAGAAGTAATGAGCAGCAAAAAAATTATACTTGCTAATGAAGATAAAGCTGTTTTAACTATAGCTAATAAAGATTTAACCGGAATTACAGATTTTGCACCAATATGGGTTATTGCAACCATATCCATTTCTTTAGGTATTGGTACAATGGTAGGCTGGAAAAGAATAGTAGTAACCATTGGTGAAAAGATTGGGAATGAGCATTTAAACTATGCACAGGGAGCAACCGCCGAAATTGTTGCTGCGTCTACCATAGGTTTAAGTACCTGGGCGGGCTTACCGGTTAGTACAACACACGTACTATCGAGCGGTATTGCCGGATCAATGGTTGCCTCAGGTGGTACCAGTAACTTAAATAATGGAACATTAAAAAGTATTGCTATGGCCTGGATATTAACTCTGCCGGTAGCTATAATTTTAGCGTTTTTGCTTTTTATGTTCTTTCACTTATTTATTTAAGTAGTAATTTTTTAACGCATTTAATGTAACTTAAAGTTCTAAAAAAATGAAACAAATACTTGTAGCAAGCGATTTCTCCAATAGTGCAGGTAATGCCATGGAATATGCTTTACATTTAGCCAAAATATTAAACATGGAGGTGTGCGTTTTACATGCTATACATCCTACCGAAGGCATCAATAATAATACCTACAATGCCATATTTATTGATGATTATTATAACAATAAAAAAGAAGCTCTGAAAGAGTGGGCAGCTACCTATACCAGTAAAGATGAGTTTAAGGACGTGGAGGTAAACACCATTTGCGGGGTTGGATTTTTAAAAAACGTTATTACCCGTTATATTGATGAGCACCATGTTGAGTTATTGGTAATGGGTATTACCGGCTCAACCGGAATTGCCGGAATTGTAGGTAGCAATGCCAGTATGATGGTGTCGGTAGTGAAAATTCCAACGTTGATTGTGCCTTTGGAAACTAAGTTTTCAAGTTCATCGCCTATAATTACACTGGCAACTGATTATGAGACCCGTTTATCTGCCGATGATGTAAACGCCTTAAATGAAATGGTGAAAGCTTTCGGATCGCCAAAAATGCAGGTTCTTTATGTAGCCGAAAAATCAGAAGCAAAAAATCTGCAAACTAACGAGAACAGGCTGAAAGAGCTGATAAAAGATACCGAGCTCGAATTTAATTATATTAATGAAAGCCGCCCTTTAAATGGCATAATGGAGTTTATCGAAAAAAATGAAACTGATATTCTTTGCCTGGTAAAGCACCATCATAATATTGTTTACCGCTTGTTTAACAGAAGCACAGTAAACCAGGTAATGAAGAAATTGGTTAAAGCCATACTTGTTCTGCACGAATAGAAAATACTTTAGACCTATACCTTGTTAAACCTGCGCTTTTGGCGCGGGTTTTTTTGTTCCCAAAAGCAGCTAAATTAAGATGAGTCTTGAAGGTTCAGTACATTAATCTTTATGGAATACTTTGATTAAATTTGTTTACCAATGGAACCTAAAATAAAACCTAAAAGTAAAGAAGAACTGGCGTTGGAGTTTGGGCGGTCAATGACCGAAATGAAAAGCTTTATTCGTCAGTATATTCAGGTTAAAATAAAGGAACATAATATCAATATAACTTTTGAAATGCTGGAGGTAATGGCGTGTCTTTGGAAAAAAGATGGAATAAACCAGCAGGAGATAGCCGACATTACCTTGCGAGATAAATCAAGCATGACTTACCTGATTGATAACCTGGTAAAAAGACAAATGGTAAAAAGGGTAGAAGATGAGGTTGACCGGCGTAATAAACTGATTTTCCTGACAGATGAAGGCAATAAGCTTCGTGCAACATTGATGCCTTGGGTTGCAGAAGTTTACCAAATGGCTACTGTTGATGTTGATATGAGGGCTTTGGAGGATGGTGTCATGATGGTTAATAAAATGCTCAACAATTTAAAGATGTAGCTGTTACGTTTTTGATGGTTGATGTGGGTTATTGGATTTGATTTTGTAAATTACTAAGATGAAAACAATACTGGTACCTGTTGACTTTTCAGAAACATCTGCTAATGCATTAAAATATGCTGCAGATTTCAGTAAGGATATTGATGCGGATCGTATCATTTTACTGAAAAGTGTTTATCTATCCATGTACGCACAATTAATGCCCTCGGCAGATTTTGTACAGCTGAGCGCCAATGACATCGATGCAGCCAGGCAAAAGGCTCAGGATCAGTTAAGAGAAATAGGCAGCCAGTTTGTAGATAAGTGTAACCGAGCACTGAAAGTTGAAACAGCGATTAGCGAATTACCCTTATTACGCTCCATTCATCAGGTGGTAGAAGAACAAAAGCCTGATTTGATAATAGTTGGCAGCGGTGGGAGCTCTTTTTTGGATGATAGCTATATTGGCGGGCAGGTGGTAGCTATTTCTAAAACAAGTGCTATACCTGTGCTAATTATACCATCAAAAGTAAAATATAAAAAAGTAGAAAAAGCTTTAGTGCCCTGTGATTTTGCAGCAATAGCCCGGTTAGATATGCTGAAGAATATCCCCGGCTCCAAAAAGTGGATCCATCCTCAGTTATTAGTGTTAAATGTAGCCACTCATCAAAAACATCTTACAGAAAATGATAACCATACCACTGCGCTAAAGGAGTTATTGCAGCACTATGAATACAAAGTATATTGTTCCGAATATGACAATACTGTTAAGGGGATATTGGATTTCGCCCAAAAGCATGCAGTGCAGCTAATTATAGCTCTCCCTGGCAAATACAGCTTCTTTTATAGTTTTACGCACAAAAGCATTACAGATGCTTTAGCCTTAAATGCCTTACATCCGGTTTTGATACTTAAATAAGTTAGCCCCACCCAATCCTCTCAAGAGGCAAGTGCATTAAAAGTGTAAACTTTAAATTCTTTTTTTGAGAGGGCAAGGCGAGGCATATCTTATTTTCTGTTTCCGATTTTATTAATAAGTAGCGTTTGACATAATATTAAGTGATAAACCATCAGTAGTATTGGTTGGCGTCGCTAAGCCTGTAAACCAAAAGGTATAAACGGAACCGGCTTGAAGCGTTGTTGAAGGCAAACTAGCCAAAACAGTATTTGTGCCGGTTTGTAATACCTGAAAAGTGTAACTGTTGTTTCCGGCAATTGGTGCAAATGATGAAAATCCTTTATAGGCTTTGTTAGCCGTAATAACGGAGGATCCCCCTTTAACAGCAAAATCTACCGAAGGCGCATCTGGACTTAAATTTATAAATCTGATACTTGCATTATTACCTGAAGGCTGGCTGATAGAGTCTCTTAGTATTACTAATTCTGGGCTGGTAGCTTTATTAGCCAGAAATACAGAGTAGATGTAATTTTGTTTGAATGTAGCAGTGTCTGAAAATATTTTAGTGGTAGTGCCGGTGGTGTAAAAATTTAAGGTTCTTTTTCCGGTGTAAGCTTTAAAATAATCAACACCACTATTGTAGGTAATGGGATTCTGGTTTACTTTGGTACTTTCGAGGAAGAAATCAAGGTTAGGCTCATCAGGTGAAGCCTGTACAACCGTAACTAGCGCAACAGGCGGATTGTAGTAGGTGTTATTGTCTTTTAAGCAAGATGAAAGCGCTATGGATATTAAACAGGCCGCACCGATCTTTGCAAATAAATTTTTAGGGGCATTTTTATAAATTTTCATAATAAAGGTATTTTATATGTAATTAATTGCCTTTACGGAATAGGATGTAAATACGCTACAAAACATATTAAATTTTTTAATGCATAAGTGTGTTTAGGTGCTTTCTATGCAGATTTTGAATGGTTTAGCATATGTAAAGAATACCTTAAATAGCACTGCTTTTTGATGTTTTTATTTATAGATTTAACCCGTTTTAAATAAAGAACAAACAACCAGACCTTTGGAAACAGATCACTCAAAAATGAAGCTAGGAAAATCAACTCCGGTTGATGATCCTAAAACCCTGCAACTTGCTGATTATATAGATCAAAATGCACTTCCGGCTGCACCTGCTCAATATAACTATGATGGTAATATTAGTGCATGGGGAATGATGGGTAACGATAAAATAAATATATGCACCTGTGCTGCTGCCGGGCATTTAATTATGGAATGGACAAATGCCAATGGTGCAATGTTTACCCCCGCAGACCAGGATATTATTAAAGCATATGCAGCCATTAGCGGTTATAACCCGCTTACAGGTACAGGCGATGGCGGTGCGGGTACTCTGGATGCTCTAAACTATTGGCGTAAAACCGGTATAGCAGGGCATAATATATTGGCATATGCCGCTCTTGCACCACAAAATCATCAGCATATTATGCAATCGGTTTATTTGTTTGGAGGCTGTTATGTTGGCCTATCTTTACCCTTATCAGCTCAGACCCAAACTGTATGGGCCATACCACCTGCCGGAACGCAGGCTAGTAGCACAAAAGGATCATGGGGGGGGCACGTTGTTCCCGTAATTGGATACGATGCGAATGGCTTAACCCTAGTTACCTGGGGTATAACAAAAACCATGACCTGGGATTTTTGGAATGCCTACTGCGATGAATCGTATGCTATTATCAGCGCCGATTTTGCTTCAAATAATACTGCACCCAACGGCTTTAACCTTGCATCATTAAAACAGGACCTGCAAAAAATTACTGCCGGCTAATTTATGCCGATGCAGCTTGTTTTGAGCTTGATTTTCTTTCGCTTCGTAGTTTTACCAGTTGATAACAAACACCAACAACAAAAAGAATTACCAGGCAGCTTAACCCTTTTTGAACAATAGGCGAATCGGGGCCGCTGGCTAATGGTGCACTGATAGGCAGCCGGGTAAGTGTTTCGACTACGGCGGGGATCATTGAAAAAAACAAGGTTGCTGACATCAATATTACCTGAACGTAATTGGCCAGTTTACCAAATATGCGTAATGAACGTATAAACATAGCAATAGGCAATAACACCAATATTAAAATGGCAAGGTAGTGCCCTGCAGTTGGGTGCCCGGTTTTCATGATTGGTAAGCCGGTTAAGCAGGTTATGATAGTTAATATGATATATATTTTACCGAGCTTATCAGCCGGGTTGATTTTACCTTCAAGCGATAAAGCATAAAATGCACTAAAAATAGCCAGTATACTGATGGCTGTATGAATAATTCCAAGTATTGAAAGGTGATTAGGCATGATTGTGATAGTTAAGCTGTAAGTACCTGATTTAATGAATGGAAATTTACATAAAATTCTGCGAAATTTTCAAAATCAGTGAGCTGATTTTGAATCCCCATTAATATAAGGTAGATGGATTATACCCGAATTGCTGCTTAAAAGCAACTGAAAAGTGCGAAAGACTTTCAAAACCTACCTGAACGTATACTTCTGAAGGTTTTTGTTTTTGTTCGGTGATAAGGAAATGTGCCTGCTTTAATCGTTTTTGTATTAACCATTTTTGAGGCGGCAAATCAAACAGCTTTTTAAAATCTCTTTTAAAGGTAGCCAGACTTCGCCCGGTTAAATAGCTTAAACGCTCAATGGGTACATTATAATAGTAATTCTTCAGCATAAAATCTTCCAGATCAATTTTACCCGGTTCTGAAAATTCTGATAAAATGACATCTATCCCTGGGTCAACAGTACGCAGAATAGTGATGGCTTCTGCCAGTTTTATATTGATCAGATCGTCCGAAAGTGGGCCCGAAAAATCAGAGTAAGGCCACAACGAGTTAAAAAAGCTATCGAACAAGGCATTTTTCCAAAACCTTGCAGTGTTAATTGAATATCCTTCTGTGCTTTTTCCCTTAGGCTCTTTTACAGGGTGAAAAGAATAATAATTTTTAAGAAAGGGTTGCGTGAAAAATATACTTATTGATTTGAAAGGAGCATCAGGAGCAGGTTGTTTTAAAGAATTAGCGAGGTAATTGCGCCGGAAAAATATGGTATCCCCGGCGCAGAAAGTTTTCCTCTTGTTTTCTTCAATAACCGTAACTTCCCCGGAGTAGATGTGTGATATCCCATGCTCAGGAACCAAGCTCTCTTTGGATAGGTATCTTTTTTCGGTGCAGGAGAAAAATATTTCCTGTATAGTGTATTGAGGGTCTTTATTACTCATAAATGCTCCAGTAAATATATTAAAACAGCCTGTATTATTATTTTACCTGACTCATTATCACTTTATCTTTTAATCTGTCAGGAAGAAACCAGGCCATAAAAAGAGCGGGTGCTGCCATATAACCTGCGGAGTAGCGTGCTTTTGGCTTTTTAGCTTCAATTCCCTTTTTAATTAATTCGGCAATAATAACAGGCTCCGGATTTTTATCTACGGTTTGTTCAAAAGCTTTTGAAAACTTTCCGGCCAATGTTTTATAAGCCGTATTGCCTGATGTTTTGATCAAACTATCCATCGCTATTTGGCCCCACTCAGATTTTATGCCGCCTGGTTCAATCACAATAACATCAATACCAAACTGCTTTACTTCATTACGAAGACTATCACTCAAACCCTCTATTGCAAATTTACTGGCGTGATACCAGCCTCCAAATGGAGTAGCCATTTTACCACCTATTGAAGAGATATTCACTATTTTACCGTAGTGATGCTCACGCATTTTAGGTAATACCAATTCAATTAAGCGGGCCAAACCAAACAGGTTTACTTCCAGCTGTTGCTTAGCATCAGCAATAGGTACATCCTCAATAGCTCCGTATGATCCATAGCCTGCATTATTGATCAAAATATCTATCTTACCTTCTTCATTGATGATTTGATTTACACCGTTTACCATTGAATCTTCATCGGTAACATCCATTGGTATAACTTTTATCTCAAGTGGGATCAGATCATTCAGGCGATCAACCCGGCGGGCAGCGCCATAAACCGTATAGCCGTTAGCCGCTAAAAAAATTGCTGTTGCTTTACCGATACCCGCAGAAGCCCCGGTTATTAATACTACTTTTTTCATTTTTTATGGGTTTGTTTTATATAACAAATTTCAATACTAAATGTGATGTTAACTTTAGTGTGCAGCTCAATTTACTTTAGTGTAAGGCTCATATAAGGAGAAGATTTGGCAAGCTGACCAAATAATTTCACACTTATTTACCAGGGATACAACTGGTCAAACAGAAAAAGAATAATATCCTGCTTTTAATAGGCTCATAGCCGGGGCAATATTTTATTTTTGCGATTGAAATTACTTGTTGAAATATGTCAGCCACTTAGAAAAATTAAACATTGATACTAAAGAATAACTTAAACAGTTAAGAGATGCAGCCAGGGAGAAGTAAAAACATTTGACGGAAACCCCTGGAGCTTTATTAAATTTATCATCATTAAAAATAGTATATCAATTAAACTCCATTGAAAATCATCCCCTAAGCATGAAATTTAAACATCTACTTTTAGCCTTTGCACTTCCATTTTTTTTGTATTCATGTAAAACATTAAAACCGGTGGCCCCTGTAAATACAGGTGCCGAAATCCCCGGTATTGTTCAGCCGTTATCTAACATTGAAGTACCCGTAACCGTTGACCTGAAAACCTATTTTGTACAAGCCGAAAATTCGGTACCAACCAAATATGCAGATAGTCAGCAACCTTGCCAGGGCTTGAGCTATAGCTATACTTTTTTACGGACACCATTTGCTATAACGGGCAGTAATAATGTAGTTAACCTGAAATTTACGGGTAGCTATGGTTTCACGGCATCATATTGTGCTAAGTGCTCATCTCTTTTGGGCTCGGGGCCTCAGTGTATTGTACCTACTATTTCTGCACAATGCGGGGTTGGTGAACCATTACGCAGGATGGAAATATCCTACCAATCAACCATCAATGTAATGCCTGATTATCATTTAAAGTCCAAAACAATATTGTATCCGGCTCCAAAAGCATTGGATCGCTGTAATGTGTTTATGGGTAATATTGATGTAACTGACCGTTTGATTGACTATTTAAATCAACCCCTTAATGACCTTGGTAAACAGGTTGACGCTAAGGTTGCAGCCTACAATACCAAACCCATGCTTGAACAATTATGGAAAAGCCTGGCCGTAGAATATAAAGTTGGCGATGTGGGCTTCGTTTATATTAATCCGCAATCGGTGCGTTTAAGCAGCTTTAACTTAAATGGCTCTTTGCTTAATTTTTCAGTTGGGATATCTGCAAAACCATATGTAACTACGGTAAGTAATCCTCAACCAATAAAGCCCTTACCAAACTTAAGTACTTATGTACCTGCAAATGGGTTTAATATATACCTTGATCTGTTAGAGAATTACAAACACCTTACCAATGTTGTAAACCAACAGGTAGTGGGCCAAAAAATGGACATTGCCGGTAAGGAGTTTATTGTTGATAGTACCCGGGTTTACGGAATAGGTACTAAAATAGCGATGAAGATAGATTTTAGCGGGTCAAACACCGGGACGATTTACCTGGTAGGCACACCTGTTTATAATGCTGAAAAACATGAACTATCGTTCCCTGATTTGAGTTTTGACTTACAAACCAAAGCCTGGATGCTAAAGGTGGCTAAATGGATGTTTAATGAAAAGATAACCAGCATGATTCGTCAGCGGGCTACCTATAACTTTACTTCGTTTATTGCCGATAGCAAAACCAGGTTGCAAAAAGAACTCAGCCGCGACTATGATAAAGGCGTTCACTCTTATGTAACTATCCAGGACCTAGACATTCAGGCCATTTACCCAACCAGCGAAAAACTGATTATCCGCACCTTATCTACCGGACAAATTAAGGTTAAGGTAGTGATGTAATAGCTTGATGATGAGTTTATATCATACTTAAAACAAAAAGCGAAGACTAATTATTTATGTCTTCGCTTAAATCTTTTCCGCGCACCTATGCCAGTTTACATTTATGGCGATGGAAAGGTGATTGAGCCAGATCGAAATTTTTCTTACGACAGGTATTCCCAGGCGCTTTGATAGCTGTTTATTTTTTCTGCATATTTAATCAGATCAGCATAAAATGGCAGGATAGATAATGTGCCGCTGTCGCCAATAATAACCAGCTTCTTTTTGGCCCGTGTCATCGCTACATTCATCCGGCGGATATCTGACAAAAATCCTATAGATGCCTCGGTATTACTCCTGGTCATGCTAATAACCACCATATCACGCTCCTGGCCCTGAAAGCTGTCTATAGTGTTTACAGCGATGTTTTGCTGATATACACTAAGCTCTGGCGTATTAATCAGCTGCTCTTTAAGCAAGCGGATCTGCTGACTATAAGGCGATATAACCGCCACCGATGGAAAATCGGCTTTTGAATAATGAGGCACCAACTTCTCAATAAAATGGTTAAGGTATTTAAATAAAAAAGAAGCTTCTTCCGGGTTTACAACGCTGGTGCCTTCGGGCTTTTCCTCAAATCCGCATCCGGTAGTATCAATAAAAGTAAAAGGCATATCCCCGTCAAAAAGTGTGCGTTGCGCTACCGAAGGGTGCGCGTTTAAATGGCTATCATAAAATTGCTGTGCAGAAAATGCCATTATCGCTTCATTCATTCGGTATTGAATGTTTAGCATGGTTACACTTTCCGGGTGCAATGCAATGCATTTTTCCATCAGCGTTTGGCTTAACCCATTTTTTGCAGCAGTTGCCGATTTAATGGTTGGAGAGAGCTGCAAATGGTCACCTGCAAAAATAGTTTTCTTTGCTTTTAACACGGGGATCCAGCAGGCGGGTTCCAAAGCCTGGCCGGCCTCGTCAATAACTACCGTATCATAACTCAAACTTTTGATAGCGTAATTGTTTGAACCAACTAGCGTTGCCGTAATTACCTGTGCTTTGGCTGTCAGATCATCAATAATAAACTGCTCCGTTTTGCCAACCTCTTTCATTATTTTATGGGCCTCATTAAATAGTGCCTTGCGCTGATCGCGTTCTGCTTTGCCAAAGTTGCGCTTATATTTATGCCCCATATTTTTAAATTCGGCCGCCTGCTTTTTTAAACGTTTGGCTTCTTTTGAGTAAGGGTGATCAACCATTTGTTTATCCAGCGTCAGGTCAATTAGTCTGTCTGAAATTTTAGCCGGATTACCAATACGTAAAACTTTTAATCCTACTAATGACAATTGCTCGCTTAACAAATCAACAGCTGTATTGCTGGGTGCAACTACCAGTACTTTTTCACTGAATTCAGTAACCAATATCCTGATAGCCTGTACAAGTGTAGTGGTTTTACCCGTCCCCGGCGGCCCGTGAATAATGGCAAGGTCTTGCGCAGTAACTACTTTTTCTACGGCAGCTTGCTGCGATTCATTTAACCCAGTTAAAGACGAGTTGATTTTTTGTGGCTGGAAAGACGGCTGTTTTTGGCCGGTTAAAACCTGTACTAAACGTCCTTCTTTAGGATCGTCCAAAAGCTTTGCTGCCTGGTTAAGGGCGCTAAACATTTCATCGTAACTGTTATTATCAAACAACAGATCAATGCCCAGCTTACCTTCCGAGCACCAATCCGGAAGTTCTTCGGTAAACAAGTTTATTTTTAAACGGTTACCACCTGTATAAGAAATTACACCTTCAACCCGGTTGTTTTTAGGATCATGATTGGAAAATAATACCGCCGGGCTGCCAAACCTTATCTGGCTGATTACATCAAGATGTGTTTTGCGTTCAACTTCTACATTCAGATAATCACCACGGCTAGGTTCAGTGCCGGTAATAGCAATGGGATACCAGGCAATGCCAGCCGCTCGCCTGTCAATAACAGAAGTGCTTTCGGCGAGTTTTAAATAGGCATCACGGTCTTCAGTACGTTCAGTTTTTAAAAGATCCTGTAAATTTTTAAAATAGTGCATTGGCGCAAAGGTAAAAATTACCGCCATGCATTTATTTTACTACTGTTAATTGTGACATGGTGACTTCATTTTCATAAGAGAGATAATGATTAATGTTTTTTTTTTACTAAAATTAAAAAAGCATTTAAATGAGCAACTATTTTAACAACAAGGTTGTTTGGATAACCGGAGCATCTTCCGGGATAGGAGAATTTCTGGCATATGCTCTATCGGCCCAAGGAGCTAAACTGATTTTATCCAGCCGGAGAGAAAAAGAATTACAGCGGGTTAAACAGGCCTGCAGTATTCCTGAACAGGTTGTGGTTTTTCCCCTTGATCTATCAGATATCCCTTCTTTGCAAGGGAAAACTGATCAGGCTATCGGTTATTTTGGCCGGATAGATATCATGGTGCATAATGGCGGCGTAACCCAACGGTCGCTCGTGATAGAAACAGAATTGAATGCGCATCGGCAAGTTATGGAGCTAGATTATTTTAGTTATGTAGCGCTCACCAAAGATTTGCTGCCCCACTTTAAAGAACGAAAAACCGGGCATTTTGTAGTAACCAGCAGTGTTATGGGTAAAATAGGCACACCTATGCGGGCCGCTTATGCTGCTGCCAAACATGCCCTACACGGATTTTTTGATTGCCTGCGTGCTGAGGTGGCTCCCGATAATATTAAAGTAACAGTGCTTACGCCGGGTTATATCAGAACTAATATTTCTTTATATGCCATTACGAAAAATCCTTACGGATTGGGTAAGCATTCAGAAGATATAAGCAATGGGCTTGCACCTGAAATAGCTGCCAGGCAGATTTTGAAAGCTATTAGAAAAGGATCTTTTGAGCCTTACATCGGTAGGTTTGGCGGTGAGAGGATAGCGCTTTGGCTGATGCGGTTGGCTCCGGGTATTTTCTTTAGGATAGCTCCCAAACTGACTCCTAAATAATTATTATTAAAACCACTTGTTAGCCAGCTTTTTAAATGCATTTAAATCCAGTTGAGCCTGGTACAGTTTTTTGCCTGTGGTTATGTATTGCTTTTCGAGCTGATCATTGGTAGTTATGATACTGTCTTTTAGCTTAACTATTTCCTGGTATTCTTTTTTGACTATGTTTTGTAATTTTAATTTTTCTACGAAAATCTGATTGGCAGCTATGGCCATTTCACGGTCAATGGCGGCGGTATCAGGGATGTAAACAAAGCCGGTGCCTATATGCCTTTGCCAGTCAAAAAGAATCTGGATATTTTTTGGGCCGATGCCGCTTATTTTGACAGATTTTAACTTAAATAGATCAGCCGCTGTTTTGATCCCGTTTTTTTGGATCAGTTGTTTTTTTGCCAGCCCGAAAGAGGGGATAGGGTAATGCCCGATATCAAATTGTTGCAAATGTACCTGGTATTTAGCATGATAATATTTTTCTTCAATTTTCTTTTTCCGAATAATTAAATCCTCTGGTAATCTTCTGAGCTGAGTGATGGCATCTGAAAGCTTACTGGCTGATTGATTATAGCGTTTCAGCTCGGCTGGGGAATTATGTTTATTAACCAAGGACAAAAAAGCCGCATTTAAACGTTCGTAAGTTATTTCCCGCTGTGTTAGTTCTGTATCCAAATTAACATGATAAGGGAGCCTTTTTTTAAAAATTAGATGGGAAAAAAGTATTGGGGTGCAATACCAAAAAGGAGTGAAACAAAGCCCAATTATTAATAGCAACAAACAAATTAATACCGCAATTTTAATATAATATGATTTGAAAAACTGCTGTGGAATAGGGGTAGGTGCAAGAGAACCGGAAACAAAAGTATCCGGCAGTCTTTTAATCTCAATTTTTTCGAGCCTGTATCCGTTAACAAACTGTTCAATATCCTTTAATTCGGGCAGTATGTGTAAATAGGTATCATCAAAAAAGTAAATGATCCCGGCCTGCTCTTTAAAGGTGCACCACGGGCATTTGGATAATCCCCTAGGATAAAAATGAAGGCCGGAACGATCACATACCCTGATTTCTTTACTCAGGTTTTCCAGGTCATTGATCCATTGAATTGGTGTTGGTCGGGCTACCCTGTTTTCAAATGCCTCGTGGAAATCATTAATCACCCCAGGGGTGAAGGTATTTAAATCAAGACTATATTTTGCTGGACTAAGTTTTTTGTTTGACCTCCTCAATGAGTAAGCAAATTCTCCCAGCCTGATTGCTTTATCCTCTTCAAAATCTTCTTTACTTAAGTTAATACCGGTAAAAGGAGCTCGCCCTAAAAAGATCAATTGAAAAATCAGCGTAGCTAATGAAAAAGAATCGGTATTAATGGTACGAACGACCTGTTCAAATGAGCCTTTTTCCAACAGTTCCGGTGGGGTATAACGTGGAATTCCTACTTCACAGAAATGATAACGGCTCCCGTTTTTTACCTGGAACGAATCACAATCAATCAGTACCACCATACCGGTATTACTCACCAATATATTGGCCTCATTAACATCGCCAACAACAATACCCTGCTGATGGATCTGATGAAAAGCAATGGCAAGGTTTCTGGCTACATGGATCAAAAAGTTATACCCCTTATCCGGGAAAATCCTTTTCCTGTCCATCGGATTGAACAGCATATGTAATGGGACAAAGGAAACGAGTTTCTTCATCACAAAACCGGCAACCTGTCCGGCAGCATCTCTAATTACATCAACGGGCCACGCAGCAAACTTTAACAGCTCTGGCATAGCCATTGAAGCCATAAAAATCAGCTTATCTTCCTTATCCCGGTCCGTTTTTTCTTTATAAACCTTTATAACGAATTCCGTGCTTCCCTGCACTTCATAAATGATGCCTTCACCACCTTCTCCAATCCGCCGCCCGGTTACATAGCGGTCGCCTTTTAGTCCGTTATAAATCAATCCCGCCATTACCTTAACCTCGTTGCCAGTACCAGTGTTTTGTCATCATCTGTTCGGCTGTTAATTGCATCGCCAGAGAGATAATCAGACAGCCTTTTATTCAAAATATCTATGTGATTCTGGTTGCCTGCCATACGTAAAACTTTAAACAGATCATTAAAAAATGGCTGATGAACGCTTTCTGTTTCGTTATTAAGCGCCAACATTTGTAATCCATCCGAAAAAATGGCTACTTCAGTAATTTGCTCCTCAACTATTTTGGTTTTAAGATTGGGCAAATTCGGGTCATCAATCACAAAGGTGGTTGTGTTCTGATACTCGCCATTGTGTGGCCACCAAATATGTGTGAAATAATCCTTACCATCATTTCTTACTATTGCGCCATCACCTATCTGCAAAAAGCAAGCCTTATCCGGCAGGATCATAGCACCCAGTAAAGTGCATGAAAATTCATTCAGTGGTAATTCCTTTTCTTCGGCTGCAGCCTTTAATGAATCATAAACAATTTCTGCCAGCTCCATTAATGCAGCATCATCAACTATTCTGCCGGTACTTATCCAGTCAGAAAGTGTTGCAACACTACTGCTTACGGCAAGTTGTGAAGCCTCGGCAGCACAAACGGCGCTCCCGGCGCCATCGCTCACAAAACAAATCAAGGCCTGCTCTTCTTCAGGTAGATCAACTAACTGAAATTGAAAAGCATCTTCACAAGTTTTTCCGGACTGTACATGAGACGAACCGATAATACTTTGACCAATTACTTTCCAGATCATACTTCGCCCCAGCCCGATGGTGGTAACAGCTGTGTAGTTGTACCCGGGTTTTTGCTGGATACCATTTTCATGGATGAAGACAGCCACAGGAAAAACTCCCTGAACATTAAACCGCGAAGTTTGATTGGAGAACGTACTGCAATTTTGCTTAAGGTATCCATACTGGCGCCTTCCACACCTATTGCAAAAAATGCAAAAGAATTTTTAGCTTCTCCCTCACGAACAAGCTGTGCTGCATTTGACCAATTATCGGTTGGTGCGCCATCAGTGATCAGAATGATCCAGGGCTTGTAATAACCTACACCATTTTCTTTATAAACCTGCTTACGCTGGTTAATCAGCTCTATACCCATGGTAATGGCTGCACCAATCGGAGTATCCCCTTCAGCAGTCAGCGGTTTAGGGAAGAAGTGATCTACAGTTGAAAAATCTGATTCCAATTTTGCCGGTCCAAAGGTGATCATCGCTACTTCCACTCTTTTAGAAGCAAGAGAGTCTTGAATCAGCTCATTTCTTAAAGTTTGTATTCCCTCATTTAACTGTTGTATCGGCATTCCTCCCATCGAACCAGAGGTATCAAGCAATAACATACACGGACATCTTGACTCCGGGTTATTGGCAAAATCATCTGAACCAAAGGGGACTTGCTCGAACGATATATATTCATCCATACTCATAAACACAAAATATTTAAAAGCTTAAAGATATTAAAATAGTTAAAAATAAATTTGCTTTAAAGTAGAGTAAGAAATCAACATCAGTAGGAGTACGCACTGACCTCATTAGGTTTGTTGCAGCTGACAATTGTTATAGCTATGGCATAACGATGCCCCGAAAATAAACTCAAAGGCAAGTTTCAAGGATTAAACTAATCTGCGCAGTAAACTTTATATGATTAAGGTTTAACAACCAATATCTGGAATGTTCCCGGCTTTACTTTAGGTCTGAAGTCTCCCGCTTTCTTTGGTTCAAATTCGCCTGTGGGCAGGTAAATGATATGTGTAAGCTGATCAACTGCATGTGTTCGTGCTCCTTCTTTGGTTTTCAGGTTTTGTGCCACTATAAATTTGTCTGCATTGAGTTCTTTGATAATGGTTAACATACCTTCCCCGTTTGATGAATAGATGGTGCGCAGTTTTTTATCAAATCCAACCGCATCGCATTCATCACCAATAGGCAGGGTGGTAACTATCTTGCCATTAAGGGCGTTCATTACTACCAGCAGTTTGTTGTCGCAACCGGCAAACAGACGCATGTTAACACGGTCAATTGCCAGTCCAGAAGCACTTTTACCTGGTGCTATAGGCCAGTTATTAATTACTTTATAAGTTGTCGCGTCAATAACGTCAATCTCGCTTTTCTCTGCATTGTTAACATAAATTTTTCCTCGGCCATCGCTTGCGGCGGTTTCGGGCCATCCGGTTAGTTGTACTGTGGCAATGGCTTTATCGCTTACCGGGTCAATTACTGTCATGCTTTTACTTTTTCCATTGCAGGTAATTACCTTCTTCGAAAAATCATCATAAATAATTCCATCAGCAAATTGGCCGGTAGGCACATGCCCCAATATTTGGAATGTTTTAAGGTCGAATACGATTACACTATTAGCTCCTCCGTTAGTAATATAACCCTTGCCGACGGCATGAACCAATGCTATACCATGAACATCCTTTTCAGATTTAATTACCCCTATAGAATCACCTGTGACTTTATCAATTACATTAACTTGGGTGCCATGTGATACATACAGCCGGTTTGAGGCTGTATCAACCGTTGTATAATCATAGCCGCCACTGCTTTTAATATGAAAAGTTTTTACAATATGGTAAGCAGCATTTTTTTGTGCCTTAACAATAGTCAAGGTGCTTAATAAAATCACAAAGCTTAGTATCGTAATCTTTTTCATTTGTTATAATTTGGCGTTAAGCTATTAATCGTTTCTGTAAAAAATCTGTATAAAGCCGTAAATGAATAATATTAAGGCTTAACCGCCCAGGCCAAACCATCGGGGCCGCCGCCTACGTCAATATGGCCTGTTATCTGCAATGTTTTAAGATCAACAACAGCCACATAATTATCGGCAGTACAACCTATAAAAGCACGCAATCCGTCAGGAGATACCAGGATGCCGGCTGCACCGCGCCCTGTATTTATCCGTTTTAGTTCTTTATGTGTTGCTGCGTCATAAATAAAAAGGTTGCCGTTACTTAAACTGGTAACCAATACGCGTTTCCCATCAGGAGTAAATTTAAGGCGGTTAGCTCCCAGTGCCTTTGAATCAATTTTGCCTGATTTCTTCAGTTCGGTCAGATCTATGATTGAGATAACCCCGTCAGGTGCAGCAGCTGTCCATAATTCTTTTCCGTCTGGCGATACGTCAAAACCTTCCGAACCTATAGAAACCGGTATAATGGTATGTATCCAATCCCAGTGTGGTTTGGCGCCTGGAAATGTTTGCCCTGTTGGCGAAGTTGGTGGCGGAAGCAGTGAATCAACCAAAATACTTACCGTACCTGAACTTACGTTTGTGGTGTAGATTCTTTTTGCATCAGGTGTAACGTATATCATATGGGTTCGACCCTGCCCGGTACCCATGGCCCAATCAACCTGGCCACTTTGCGGATCATAGCTGCCAATAGTTTTTGAACCTTCGGCAGTAAACCACACTTTGCCATTTGCAAAGTCAAGACCATGCAGGCCGATTAGTGGTTTTGTATCTACACTTGGTAATGGTTTTTGCGCAACTAGATCAATAATATCAAGCTCATGGAGACTTCCACCGGCATAGTTTGAAACATATGCCGTTTTACCATCTGCAGAAGCAATAACTTCATGCGGATCAGGACCTACCGGCACACGTGCAATAACTTTAAAAGTAACAGGATCAACAATGGCTAATGTGTGATCGGCCTTAGAAAGCGCAAGCAGGTAATATTGCTGTGCAGATTGAGCATTGCAATTGGTTTTAACAGTAATCAATGCCATAAAGATAAGAACAGCAGCAAGCGATGCTATTGATGGTTTGATAAAATTGACAATTGCAGAATACTGATTATCGGATGCTTTTTTCATACTATGGGAGCTTTATTGAAGTAATTAGATATTGGTTTAATCAGGTAGTTTGGTGTATTGTTTTGGCAACAATAAGTTTTCTTTAAAACAAAGATAGGCAACCCGGCTAAGCTTTTATCACCCATAAAAATACAAACCGATAAGGACTGGCAGATTATAGACGGCAAGCCAATTTTACCCGACAAGCAGCATATAAAATACCATCATTTTGACTACAACAACAGTGGATTTGGTTATACCTGTCCCTTTTTTATTGTGGAATTTTGGAATATTAAAACAATACAAAATGAAAATCATAGTAATAGGTTCATTAGGAAACATTGGTAAGCCATTAACACAAGCGTTAGTGCAAAAAGGACATGAGGTTACCGTAATCAGCAGTAATCCGGAACGGAAAAAAGAAATCGAAGCATTGGGTGCTACAGCAGCCATTGGTTTGGTAGATGATGTTGATTTTTTAACAGCTACGTTTACCGGTGCCGATGTGGTGCATGCCATGATACCGCCAACATTTGCTGTACCTGACATGATAGAACATGCCCGTAAAGCAGGTGCTATTCAGGCAAAAGCGATTGAGACATCGGGGGTAAAGAGAGTGGTATACGTAAGTAGTTACGGTGCAGAGTTAGAGAAAGGTGCCGGTTTAATTGTAGGCCACCATCATATTGAAAATGCTCTTCTTAATTTGCAGGGTTTGGAATCACTTACGCTTCTCCGGGCCACTTATATTTATTATAATTTATACCAACTTGTTGGCATGATCAAAAATGCCGGCTTTATTGCTGCAAATTATGGTGGCGATGATAGGGTAGTAATGGTATCGCCGGAAGATATTGCTGCCGCTGCGGTTGAAGAAATAGAATCGACAGTAACAGGCAAAAGGGTTAGATACGTAGCTAGTGATGAACGTACCTGTAATGAGATTGCCCGGCTTTTAGGCAAAGCTATTGGCAAACCCGACTTAAAATGGTTAACTATTTCTGACGATGAAATGCAAAAGGCTTATGAAACCAACGGTGTTCCTGCACATACGGCATCGGCTCTGGTTGAAATGTTTGGTGCTATCCATAGCGGTTTATTGCACGAAGATTATGATCATCACAGGCCAGAAAAAATTGGAAAAGTTAAGCTTGAAGATTTTGCAAAGGAATTTGCAGTTGCTTTTAACCAATAATGGTTATATTGTAATATGGCAAGCGCACAACCCTATAGGATAAAAACAATAAGCGAATATCACCAGTTGATGGGCCTCCCTAAACCGGAGCATCCATTAATAAGTGTAATCAATATGGAATCTATTACGACTATGGGTGGTGCTGAAATAACCAGTTTGTTTTTTGATTTTTATTCTATTTCTCTGAAAAGAAATTTCAATGCCAAGGTGAAATATGGTCAGCAAAAATATGATTTTGATGAAGGGACAATGTTTTTTATTTCGCCCGGTCAGGTTTTTGGGATTGAGGTTGGAGAAGGAACAATATTAAACAGGTCGGGATGGCTGTTGTTTGTCCATCCCGATTTTCTTTGGAATACATCTTTAGCTAAAACGATAAAGCAATATGAGTTTTTTGATTACTCTGTACATGAAGCGTTGTTTCTTTCGGAAAAGGAGGAAATAACTATTGTCGGCCTCATACAAAGTATAGAGCAGGAATACCGGTCGAGGATTGACAAGTTCAGTCAGCAAATTATTATAGCTCAGTTAGAGTTACTGCTTAAACATGCAGAAAGATTTTATGACCGCCAATTTATTACCCGGCAAATAAGCCATCATCAAATTCTGGCACGTTTAGAAAGTTTACTTTCTTCCTATTTTAACAGCGATGAAATGGTGAAAAACGGCTTACCTACCGTAGCATATGTTGCCCAGGCATTAAATATTTCTGCAAGTTATTTAGGTAGTTTGTTAAAAGCACTTACCGGTCTTAATACCCAGCAACACATCCATCAAAAGTTGATTGATAAAGCAAAAGAGAAATTATCTACCACCGGGTTATCGGTAAGCGAAATTGCTTATGAATTAGGTTTTGAGCACCCACAGTCGTTCAGTAAATTATTCAAGACAAAAACAAGTCTTTCGCCTTTGGAATTCAGGCAGCGGTTTAACTGATGTTTATATTTTTTTGTCATACCTGATCGCAATGAAGCATCTTTTTTGTTGCGATCAGGCATGATAAGAAAGACATGTCAATTTACTGCCAGGTAAATTTTTGCTTCCGTTTCTTCAAAGCTTTCGGCATCAAAAGTATAAAGGTCAAAATCGGCAGTGTATTTACGGTTGTTTGCATTTTGCCATATGTGCTGCCAGGCTTCACCTATTTTATTGGGAAATTTGCCCTCTAAATAATAAACATGGTAATTATCCGCCGGAATAAAAATACTTGCAAAACCTTCTGGAATATGATCAGTTGCCACTACTTTGCAGCCTAATATGGTGGTGTAAAAACCAGTATGGTCAGTTTCGTAATCAGTATAAACGCTATAGATATCATCCGAAATACGGCTGTTAATCTGACTCATTACATCATCAGCCATAAATCTGGCCCAAAGATCGCCAATATCCTTTTGTGATTGGTTGTTTTGGTTAGTAGTACGAACAGCAATACCGGTTACATAAAACCCGGTAAGGTTAGTTAGTTCAATTTTGGTAATCATTTATGATATGGTTTTAAGCAGTTCTTTTAATCCGTCAAAAATCATGTGCCAGTTTTGTTCCGAATGTTCCAAAGCTTGCTGGTTTTTGACATTATCCTGGGTAATGGTTAAAGTGGTTACACCGTTTGATTCGGCTAATTGATAGGTTACATCGGCATAGTTTTCGGGCTTGTCCTCCGTACCGGCCATGCTGCTCCAGTAATTGTATTTTAATAATTGGGGCGCATTTATTTCCAGTATGATACCACCATCAACATAAGTTTTTCCTTCCCATTCACCATTGAATGTTATCCGGCTGCCTTTTTTAAAGTCTGATTTTAGATCAGTTCCGAAAAAGTATTTTTTTACCAGGGCAGGAACGGTAATGCCCCGCCAAACTTTTGCAATAGGTTCATTAAAGGTGACGGTTGTTTTTAAGGTGAGTGTTTCCATTTTTTTGTTAATTAAGTGAGCGTATATGTTGGTTTATTCTTTTCTTCCTGATTTTAACCTCAACTAATCATTTTTGATTTGATAAGATTGAAATCTTGTTCCGGAATTTCAAAAAAGCCAAAGCGGAATTGATAGCCCCATGAGCTTTTGTTTGTAATAAAGTTTAATTGTTCAATCAGGGGAGCAATCGGAGTTTCCTTGCAGGGGTGATAATTGATATTTCCGCGGTAAGGAATAAAATCTTCGGCCATTTTATGCTGATAAATATGATCATCAGCAACCTGGCCAATTGCCGTAAAAGACTGACATATTTCATCACCGCCGTAACTTTGTTTGGGCGAATAGCAAATCACCCAATCATTAGCAGTCGTTCTTTTTAATGGACCATGTTTGCCATAATTAGCTTGCATAAAGCCTCCGGCAACACCGTTGGCAATATGATCTTTTGAAACTACTACTATCCAATACTTCATGCGGGTAATTGTTTATACAAATTAACCGCATGGTATTGACAGCCCTATGTCAGTAGGAATTTGATAATTGAAGATTTTTTTGAGAAATAGCAGTGGCTATATTGCTTACTCGCTCTTTTAAACTATCCGGACTGATAATTTCGGCCTTGTCGCCAAACATCATAAACCAGCGTGAAAAACCTTCTAACGACATGGTTAAAAAAGTCATTTCAATTTGATGGCCCACTGTTTTTTCGGAGACAAAGCCGCTGTAATATTTCTGATATTCCAGGTAGCTGTAAATCGATTTTTCTACACGGATTACCACCAGATCTAACTCTTGCTCTTTGGCTGTTTGAGCTATGTAAGCTTTCAGGGTAGGATGTTTATTGTCGAATATCTTTTCGGTAACCTTTATGCAGTTTATTCTGTCAACCCTAAAGTCGCGGTAATCATTCCGCATGCGGCAAAAAGCAATCAGGTGCCAGTGGCCATGCTTAAAGAATATACCTATCGGCTCAATATCCCTTTTTGTATGTTCCTGGCTATGATTGGCAAAATAATCAATATTGATAATGTTTCTGTGAACAATACTGTTTAGCAGGGTTTGGATATGATCTTTATTATCAGTGTCAATATGGTTGTGGCTTTTTAATACTTCTATTTTGCTGTCAATTTCTTCCAGCAAATTCTTTTCGGCCGTTTTTAATATGGCCCTTATCTTATACATGGCTGATTTATGATGCTCCATTGTAGAGGCATCGGTCCACTGCTCAACAAACTTTTCGGCAGTTAAAAATGCGGTGGCTTCCTCACGGGTAAACATTACAGGTGGTAAACGGTAGCCCTCCATAATGGAGTAACCAACACCTGCTTCACCAATAATCGGTATGCCTGCTTCTTCCAATGTTTTTACATCACGATAAACCGTACGCAGGCTAATATTGAAACGTTCGGCAATATCACTTGCTTTAACAACCCTGCGCGATTGCAGCTGAATTAAGATAGCGGAGACTCTGTCGATACGATTCATACAAAGCAAATTACATAAAAAATGAAGTTTTTCGTTTAATTTTTTTTAATTTGCTTTAAATGAACACTGAAGATAATATCATCACTTTTGAATCTTATTATGATCCCATGCTGGCGCATATTGTGCGTACACGGCTGGAGGCTAATGGTATTCTGTGTTTTATTGCCGATGAAAATACCATCGGCGCCAACCCACTTTATAACCAGGCAGTAGGTGGTGTTAAACTTAAGATTTTTGAACGCGATCTGCAGAAATGTAAAGATATCCTTGCCTCAGAAGGGGATTTACACGAACAGGATCATTATGGCATTAATGAGGAAAATACCTATGTTGTTTGCCCGTATTGTGCCTCAACTAACGTAAGTAATATTATCAAGGACGAAAGCAAAGAGCAATGGTCTGATTTTTTAAATTCGATTGTTAATTTGGTAAATCCATTGCATTAGCAAAATAACTGGCATTGTAACAATTGCCAGGGCGATTTTGAATAAAATATGCATCAATAAAGTTACAAAAATTCCGTTTTGCGCAGCTAATTTCTATATTAGCCCAATGTATAACCGCCGTAAGTTTATAAAAATATCAGCAGCCGGGGCGTCACTGGCAGCACTGTCATCATCAGCATTAGCAAAGGCTTCTTTTTTGGGCCAGGCAGATGGTTTTCCAATAGTCATTTCGACCTGGGATTTTGGGATTGTAGCCAATAAAGAGGCCTGGAAAACACTTTCATCAGGAGGGCGTGCTGTAGATGCAGTAGAAGCCGGAGTTAGAATACCTGAAGCCGATATGAGCAACCACACCGTAGGTAGGGCCGGTTACCCTGATCGCGATGGTCACGTTACGCTGGATGCATGTATTATGGATGAATTGGGTAATTGCGGATCAGTTGCCGGAATGGAAGATATAGCCCACCCTATATCTGTTGCCCGTTTGGTGATGGATAAAACACCGCACGTAATGCTGGTAGGTGAGGGTGCAACCCAGTTTGCGGTTGAACAAGGCTTTAAAAGAGAAAAATTGCTTACACCGGAGTCAGAAGCTGCCTGGAAAGAATGGCTTAAAACTGCCAAATATTCGCCGGTGATGAATATCGAGAATAAACAGCATGCTCCCGGTAATCAATATAACCATGATACTATTGGTATGCTGGCACTGGATGCAAAAGGAAATATCTCCGGAGCTTGTACTACCAGCGGTATGGCCTTTAAAATGCATGGCCGTGTAGGCGATAGCCCTATTATTGGCGCCGGTTTATATGTTGATAATGAAGTTGGTGGGGCAACATCAACAGGTGTAGGCGAAGAGGTAATTCGGAACGTAGGCAGTTTTTTGGTGGTTGAATTAATGCGCCAGGGATATTCGCCAGAAGATGCTTGTAAAGAAGCAGTAAGACGAATTATTAAAAAGAAACCGCAAACCGCAAAAGATATCCAGGTAGGTTTCCTGGCCATTAACAAAAAAGGCGAATACGGTGCATATGCTATTCAAAAAGGCTTTTCATTTGCTGTTTGTAATGCGGCAAAGCAAGATCTTTTAATACCCGGAAAAAGCTTTTATTAGTAAATAATTAAAGTGGTTGATATTCAGTTTTATAGATATTTTAGGATGAATGACCTGAGAAGTTTATAAACTATTGAAATAAAATAACCGTAAAAGAGACAGTAAATTACGCCCAAATGAGTTTGGGGGTTTATTGTTATACATTGCAACTCTAATTTGGAAAATGAAGTCAACTGTATTGCTTGAAGTTTGTGCCAATTCCATTACCTCTGCTTTAGCTGCTCAGGATGGTGGTGCTGCCCGGGTTGAACTTTGTGAAAATTTGTATGAAGGAGGAACCACACCTTCGTATGGAGAAATATTACAGGCCCGTAAACTGCTTCATATCAAGTTATATGTTTTGATAAGGCCACGGGGAGGTGATTTTTTATATACCGATTTAGAATTTGAAGTGATGCTGGCCGATGTACGGCATTGTATTGAAGCCGGCTGCGATGGTATTGTAATTGGTATGTTAAATGCGGATGGAACTGTTGATAAACCAAGATGTGCCGAATTAGTGAACCTGGCCAAACAGTGGAGAGTCGGGGTCACTTTTCACCGTGCATTTGATATGTGTGCCGATATGTACCAGGCTCTGGAAGATATTATTGAACTAGGATGCGAACGCATTTTAACATCAGGCGGTAAAAGTACAGCAATGGAAGGCGTAAATACCATAGCTCACCTGGTTGAAAAAGCTGCCGGACGGATACAAATTATGCCGGGAAGTGGCGTTGCCGAAAAAAATGTGAGCGACCTGGTTAAATTCACTGGCGTTACAGAGGTACATAGCTCAGCGCGCGTGCGTGTAAAAAGTAAAATGAGCTATAAAAATACCCATATTATGATGGGCAGTGATTATACCGATGAGTATAGTATAGATGTAACAGACACCGAACGGGTTAAGGGAATTTTAAAGATGGCCAATTCCTGATTATCTCTAAATTTTCTCAGCAACAACAAATAGATAATCTCCTGAATTATTTTCATATCTGGATTTTATCTCTTCAAATTTACCGTTGCTGATATCCTTTTCCAGTTCCGAAAGCCCGTCTGCAATTTCTTTGGCATTCGCTAACGCTGTAAATGAAGAAATTCCGTTTCTGATTTCCTTATCAAGATACAATGAGGGCTTGAGTTTTCCTGAGTATAAAAAATGATCCTCCAGGTTATCCTGAACAGAATATTTCTCTTTTATAATATGATTGAAGCCAGCTTTAAGCAACCCATTTTGGATGATATCTAAACCTGGCATTTGATTTATTGATGATTGCATCATATTAGGGAAATAATGGTTTAGCCAGTAGCCTTGCATTTGTTGGGGAGTTGCGGTAAACAGCACAAATTTGCCATTCATATCAGTAACCCTGTATATTTCTTTAAGTGCCTGGTTAATATCAGTCCAATGATGAATAGTCAATGTGGCAATTGCACCATTAAAAGCTTCATTTTTAGCCGGGATCTGTTCTGCTGTTCCGGCCAGCCAGTTTACTTGCTTATTTCTACCTTTGGCTACCTCGAGCATTGTTTCAGAAGGTTCAACACCTGTAATGTTTAGGCCATGTTTTGATAAGGCGATAGTGTAATTCCCGGTTCCGCATCCAATATCAAGATATGTAGCTTTAGTTTGCGGTTGCAAAAAATGTATTATCCTGCTGGTTAAATACGGATCTGCTTTACGCGTGAAGTTATATCCATTACCAATGGTATTATAAATAGCTTCCATTTATATTCAGATTGTGTATTTTTAATAGCGTCAGATTATAGAATATTTTATTGTAAACATTCTATAATTAAACGATGTTAAACATAAAAAAAGCAAAATAAATAATCATCTTAAATAAGGCAATTATGTATAAAGCAGTTTATTTAAGCCCGATGATTCCATCGTACAATATTGCGGAAACATCCCGTTTCTTTGTGGAGCTTTTTAGTTTTACTCCTTTTTTGAATACTGATAATTATGCCGTTTTATTTAAGGATCATCTATCTATTCACATCCTTAATGCTGGTACTGATATTGGCGAAATGGAGTTTTACCTGGAGGTAGATGCAATTGATAAATTATGGGAAAGTATTAAAGATAAACTGGATGATATGAAGGTGCGTGCGCCATTTGACCGGGAATACGGTATGCGCGAATTGCATATCATTATCCCCCATACTAAAACATTGATGTTTGTAGGGCAGGCTATAAAAAAATAAAAATCTGAATCAGCTTTCTTGTAATACGGATAAAATATTACCTGCCGGGTCTTTAAACCAGGCAATATCAGGCCCGTTTTCATTCCCTTTCAATATTCCCTTTTCATTTGTTTTTATGGGTTCACCGTACTGCTCGAAAGTAATACCTAGCGTGGTTAACTCATCAACTGCTTTCTCTACATCAGGTACCGGGAAATTAAGTATAGTAAAAGTGGCAGGCTCATGGTTAGGCTTTGGATAAATAATAACCGTACCCCCTCCATTAAAATGTAATTTTAAAATACCCATCTTTTCTTCAGAAAGCGCTATCCCAAGCTTATGGTGATAAAACTCTTTGGCTTTTTGCAGGTCATTGACCGAAAAACCACTAATTGCTTTGATGTCTTTAAACATATCAGTAAATATTATTGATTCTTAATTCCGGATTTGGTTATTAATCAATCCATTATTTATGTACTAATTTACCTTGGTTTAACTCACAATAAAAGGGGGAGTTAAGCCAATCTTGCTGGTATATTACGACAATTGAATTGATTAAAAGTTCTCGATTTTGTAAAAACTTTCATTTTCCTATAGTTTGAAATAAGTTATTTTACTCATTTTTAAATAATTAACTGTTATTAGTAAACGTTTTACTAATAGATGCTTTTATTATCCTACTTTTACAGGCTCAGATGGAAGAAAGACAATACTTAACTACCTGGAAAAGGTACCTGCCCGTTATCCGTTTACACTTAAAGAAAAGTTTAAATGAAGAACAACAATTTAAGCTGAATATTCAGGATTTCGAATCTGCTGGTGACCGTGGTAAATCAGGCTATATCTTTAGTTTAACCATGGAAAATGGCAAGTTGTTAAACAGTGTAGGTGGTTCACCCGTAGCGCGTGACCTTTTTGAAGTATTAAGATCTGATGAGGCTGTAAAGGCTATTTTGCAGGATAAAAATGTAAAAATAAGTGTAGGTAAAACTTTTGTGCTTACCATAAAAACCACTTATATCTCCGCTTATAAATAAGCGCCGTAATAATTCGTTACTTCAATTTTTCAAACTTTTTTGTGTTCTGATGGTTTAGCAATAAACATTTATTTATGGACACTAACAGGTTATCTGATACCCTTGCTAAGGCACTTAATCAGCAAATGACTAACGAAGCACATAATGCCCAAATTTATTTGGCTTATGCAGCTTGGGCTAGTGATAAAGGTTACGAGGGTATTGCCAATTTTATGTTCCGTCATTCAAGTGAGGAGCGTAATCATATGATGAAATTTCTGGAGTATATTTTAAAACGGGGTGCAAAAGTTACCGTTACAGAAATCCCACATCCCGGTCCTGATCCGAAAAGCGTAAATGATTGCTTTGAGAAAGTATTTCAATCAGAAATTGAAAATACTAAGTCTATTTATAATATTGTAAATATGAGTTTCGAAGAAAAGGACTGGGCTACCTGGAATTTTATGCAATGGTTTGTAAAAGAACAAACAGAAGAAGAAACTATGGCACTTGATCTGCTGGCGAAGATAAAGATTGCAGGTGGAGCAAACGCTGATAATGATGCCTTGTATGTACTGGATAATGATATTGCCAAAACTGCCGATGACGCTGTTTTAGCACAGGATACAAGTGTTCAAAATCCTTAAATCAAGAAGCCCACTGATTAATGGAAACATTGACTAAAGGCTACTAAAACTTTCAGAAACACCTCGCGGTCAACTCCATAAGCTGCGGGGTGTTCTGGTTTAATCGGGGCGCCATTTTTATACCTTACCGGAAACAGCGTAACAAAATCACGAATGGAAATTTCATAGCGCAGCCATGGATCAGCGCGATGTATTTCTTCCAGTCGCATCTCAAAAAGCGGCATGCTTAAAGGGTCATTCTTCATCGCCGTAAAAGTAAATAAAAGATGTTACCTGCTTATTAATGTAATGTAACTGGTGGCTGGTAATTTAAAAGTGACAGTGCCATTATTTACCACAAGGGGGCCACTTTGTTTCATAGCCTTTTTTTTGTTGGTGGTATACACTTGAATTTGTTTTACCGATGTTGGTATGCCATTTAAGGTTACTTTTCGGGTTGGGCCATTATTTACCAGGTGTATTGCATAGCTATTTTTGCCATTATCGCCCAATGCAGCGCAGCTAACATTTACGTTATCACTCCTTATTGGCATGGCATATAAACCGCCTGGGGTTATGGAAAGTTGTTTCAGGTTCCAGAACCTTTGTCCGGGGTGAAGTGGTTCATTATTGCCAAAAATGCCACCACCAATTAATGGCGAATAATCTGAGGTTAATTGCCACTGTAATATGGATAAGGGTTGGCAAATGGCCAGTAAACGGGTGTATAAGTTAATCTCCTGCAACGCATAGGTGGGCTCCTGGAAAATATCTGGATAACTATAAGCTGCTGCGTCAATACTGCCTTCACCCACAATTAGCGGTACGTTTAATTGTGTGGCGGCATCGGCCCATTTTTGCAGGGTTTCATTGTCCCAACCCCGCCATGAGTGAAAAGATATAGCACCGATATATGGCTTGGCTTCAGCATCGTTCAATGCCGGGTAAATGAATTTATAGGTGGTAGCATCTGAGTTATCGCCCAGCAGCATTTTGGTTTTAAGTCCCCTTTTTGCAAAATAGGCTCCGCAGCCTTTTATAAAATCGTCATGTTCCTGACCTGTTAAGCGAATGTTGATCCCCAGGTCTGATTCATTAAACGAAAATAATTTCACCTCAACGCCATATTTATTTTTTAGGTAGACGATGTAATCGGCAATGGATTTATAAATGGCATCCATATTAGTTTTATTAAGCGGGTTACCCCAAATACCATTTACGGGTTGGTAATTAACTTTACCTGTTACAGCCCAGGCAGGTGGAAACCATGCCGAAAGAATAACAGGGGCACCCATGCTATCCAGTCTATGCGCCATTTGCATGGCTTTAAGTATCGCGGGGTGCAATTTCCCCGAATCTGCCGATGCAATAGGATCGATATCCCTGTTTGGTTGCCAAAAACGCCATGGCAACTCAACCCGGCCAAAAGCAACCCTTAAATTTTGCAGGCAATAATCAATAACTTGTGGATCGTTTTTTGGATTTTGTAACCTGAAGTTTCCACCAAGTCCATCAAATTCACGCCCTTGTGTTTGGGTGTTAAGCGTTAAATTAACAGGCGTTCTATCTATCTGTCCAGAAGCTTTTAGGGTATAAGTTTTTTCTATAATATCGCCCTGATGCAAACTATTAAGTTTAATGGCCATGTATAATTGTAACTCAGTTTTTCCATGCGTAGTATCATGTTTTATCATTACCGCAGCAGGCTCATCAAAGCTGATTTTTAATTGCTTACTAATCGATTTGAATTCAATGCCGGCGATGTTGTTTTCATCATAAGTATTGTTGGCATTTACAAACTTTTTCAACGAATCACTTGCCCCACTCATTCGTAAAAACCCGTCCGAGTACTCCTTATCTGAAAGTGTAATACAGAAATAAATACCTTTCATTACTATATCAGCATGCGCCGAAAGCTTCAAATTAACCTTAATTCTGCCCGATCCTGCGTCTTTTACCTGCTCGTCCAAATATAAACTATCAATGCTGGTAGTAACTTCCTGAATATTTCCGTTTCGCTTAAAATGAGGCCGTTGCCTTTCCTTACCTGTGGAGATAATATGTTTGCCATTATCACTAAATACCTTAATACTCGATTCAAAATCAAACAGCTGCCCATGCTTGCGAATACCGGTAATGTTGCCCCATGGTTCAACTTTCGCCTGGCTATAAGCCTGGTTAACCAACGTGGTTAGTAACAACATGAAAGTAAACAGAAGGGGATGGCTTTTTATGGTAAATAATGCTTTCAATTGTCTGAGGTATTTGTAGGTTAATAATGATTGATTAAAATTAATGTTAATTGCAGAAAAAAAATTATACTGAAAGTATTACAGCAAAACTTTTACATTATTCATTTTCGTTTTAATAAATATTTAATGAGTTATAATATGAAAAAGAAACTCCTTTTTTGAATAATAGGTTGATTTGCAGGCTATATTTTAATTATTGGCACGCATTATGCTCTACTAAGTTGATAAACTTAGGGGCCAAAAATGGAAACGTATAGCGCACAAATAGAACATTATTATTTTCTTAAACCACCAGGCGATCAATTTGTAAAACAAATTATATTTTGGATAATGGTTATTTTGGGTTTCCTTATAACCTTATCTGTCGGAATGATAGTTATCAACTGGAGTTTAAACACCCAAATTTAATTGCATTCGGTAAATTACAAGTAAACGTTTACCATTTGGCGCCATGATTTTGCGCGGTGCATTTCACTATCCCAGGTATGTAAGGTTGATTTTATGCCTTTGTCCAGAAGTGCCTTATTCATTAAGTAATTGTTTTCAAGTAAAACATCATCCTTTCCAATTACTAAAACAATTTCCAGTTCCCTTATTTGTTGTAATGTTTGTTCCTCATTTAAATTGGGGACGTATTGCAAAGGCATATTAAAATAAATGTTTTCATCCCAATAACCATTAAACAAATCATGATAATAGGCAATGTTGATGGTCAAATCGTACCTCCCGCTCATGGCAACCACCTTGTTAAATAGAGAAGGGTGTTTTAAAGCAAAATTCAATGCATGATAGGCGCCCAAACTACAACCGGCAACAATTATAAAAGCGCCAGGGTTTTTCTTATTGATAAATGGCATCACCTCATCAATAATATAATGCTCATATTGTATGTGGGCTAGTATTTTTTGTGATGAAGTGATCTCTTCATTATAAAAGCTCTGCAAGTCATAGCTATCAGCACAAAATACCTGGATATGTCCGCTTTCAATTTTATTACGTAAAACTTCAATTACTTTCCAGTTTTCGTAATCATAAAACCGGCCCATCCTTGGAGGCAGAAATAGGATGGAAGCCCCTGCATTGCCAAATACAAGCATCTCCATATTTTTCTGAAGAGTGGGGCTATACCAGCTTACATATTCCCTGTCCATATCAATAAAGCAAGATGGTAGTATTAAATGAGGTTTAAGTTAATTCAGTATGAAAATTTTCTAAAAGTTTGGTCGAAACAATTTCTTTCCAAAGCGCATAACCATTACTGTTTAAATGAAGTCCGTCATTTTCAAAATATTCTTTTGCCGGATATCCATTTTTATCCAGCATGCTGTTAAATATATTAATAAACTTCCAGTTGGAATCCATTCTTATTATTTCATTTTCAATAATGCTGTTGGCATATTTTAAATTATTTATCAGTTTCCAACGGGCTATGCTGGGTTTAATAGAAATAAAATAACAGGGGATATCTCCATAACGCTCTTTTATTTTATAAACCAGTTGCTGAAAGAAGATGAAGATTTCTTCGGGATGCCTGCCATCCCCTAAGTCATTATCGCCTGCATAAAATACAATTGATTTAGCATCATAAGGGGCTACTATCCTGTCAAAAAACCAGGTGCATGCTGCCAGGGTCGATCCTCCGAAACCCAAGTTTACCGGGGCTAAAGATTCAAAATCAGATTTCAGTGTATTCCATAACCTTATAGACGAGCTACCATAAAATAAAGTAGCTGGTGTATAATTTAACTGCGACCTTTCTTTTTCAAGGCGTTTAACCTCGTCTTCGTACCAGAACATAAAAAATTTAAATTAATGGCTTCAAATGTAATTATTTAGTACGTAAAAGTGTCGGAAAAGTTTGTTTGATGATCCGCCCTTTTTAATCACTGATGGTCATTTTTCGGACTTCCCAACTTTAAAAACTATCTTTGCCCAATGGGCGTAACTTTTGAAGATTTTAAATTTAACCGGCAAATACTAAATGCCATTGCCGATGCCGGTTATACCGAAGCTACGCCGATACAGGAGAAAGCTATTCCACCAATTTTAAACGGGCAGGATGTAATGGGTATAGCGCAAACAGGTACCGGTAAAACGGCTGCTTATGTATTGCCTATTATTATGAAGCTGAAGTACGCACAAGGCGAGCATGCCCGGGCGCTTATTGTTTCGCCAACCCGTGAGCTGGCCATGCAGATTGAGGAAAATGTAAAAACCTTTGCTGCAAATACCGATTTACGCGTTGTGGTACTATACGGAGGCCTTGGCCCCAAAACACAAATAGAGCAATTAAACAAAGGTGTTGATATTATTGTAGCCACACCTGGCCGCTTTATGGATCTTTACCTTGCTGGTCATATTGTTACCAAAACCTTTCAGGTGCTGGTGCTGGATGAGGCCGATAAGATGATGGACATGGGCTTTATGCCACAAATAAACCGAATATTGGAAGTTGTGCCTGTAAAACGTCAGAATCTGCTGTTTTCGGCTACCATGTCTGATAAAATCCATGAACTATCTAATAATTTCCTGGAGTTCCCAACTATAATTGAAGTAACACCGCAGGCTACACCCGCACAAACTGTTGATCAGCAATTGTATTTTGTGCCAAATGTTAAAACTAAAATCAACCTGCTTAAAAAGTTATTGGATATAGAGGATGATATTAAAAAACTAATTATCTTCTGTAAAACCCGTATTGCTGCCGAAGATGTGTACAAGTTTTTACTCCGTAAGTTTGGCGAAAATGAGGTGAAGGTATTACATGCCAATAAAGGGCAAAATACTCGTATCAATGCCATTAACGCATTTAAAAATGATGAAGTAAAGATTTTGGTGGCAACAGATGTGGCATCAAGAGGTATTGATGTGAGTGATGTTAGCCACGTGATTAATTTTGACGTTCCGGTAGTGATTGAAGATTATGTTCATCGTATTGGCCGCACCGGAAGAGCATTTCAATTAGGTGTTGCCGTTACCTTTTGCAACCCAGCCGAAGAGTATTACGTACGTAAGGTGGAGAAACTGATCAGACAAACTATCCCGGTAAAGGATATGCCTGCTGATGTATTTATTGAAGAAACGCCTTACGAAGAAAGACAGGATCAGTCAAGGGAGATTGATATGCAGAAACGTCGTGAAGATCCCGATTTTAAAGGGGCCTTCCACGAAAAGAAAACGCTTAACCAGCGTAAAAAATTTGATGCCGAAAAAGCTAAAACTAAAGGAACATTTGGTCCAAAAGGTGGTAAAAGCAAATCTGGCAGATCATTTAAAAAGAAACATTAAAAAATAAGTGCAAAGAAGGGGTACTTAAAGGATGTGAATAAAAGCCTTAATCCGCCATTAGTTCAACATCCTAATAATAAATTATAGCATTCAATGAAACTAAGAATAACACCACTGAATTTTGCAAGTGCATTTTTTTTATTTCTCGCAGTTTACAGCTGGATTTATGGAGTGAAATTATCTGGTGTACAGTTTCTGCATTTTAATAGCATTATCGGTTGGATCTTTATACTTTTTGCAGTCGTAGTGTCATTTATGGATATAATGTTCAGGAATTTCTTTCCTCAAACCAAAAAAGTATGGATAGTAGAGCTAAGCTTTATAACTTTGGCGGCTATTATATTTTTACTTGTTAAATAATTTTTAAATGAAAAAAGCCGAAATAAAGCTTACTATTGAATTAGATGATAATAACGTTCCTGAAAGCATTATGTGGGAATCAACCGATGCGCAAAATAAAGAAGCGCTTCCGGTAAAATCAATGATGCTTGCTCTTTGGGATCAAAACTATAAAAATACCCTGCGCATTGATTTATGGACAAAAGATATGCCCGTAGATGAAATGAAACGCTTTTTTTATGAAACCCTGCAAACTATGGGCGACAGCTTTTTACGCGCCACAGGCGAAACAAACATTGTAGAGGATCTGCGCGATTATTGTGCCCATTTTGCCGATAAAATGGAAATAAGTCAAAAATAAAAATGCGCCTCAGTGCTTTACTTTCCTTTGCCGGCTTTGTTATTTTAATTGCCGGAACTTATTGTCCTATTCTGCATCCTTTTATTGGCAATTGGGATGTTTATGATGCAAACAAACCTTATGGAATTGTTATTTTACTGGTTGCTGTAATTGGTATATTAGGTATTGTGTTAAATCAGCCTAAAATTGCCCTTACAGCAGCCTGGTTTTCACTGGGTTTAGTGATCTTGTTTTATATCCTTGCACAGCTCAAAGTGCGCACCTCGTTCAGTTTTATCCCCTTTCGCTCTGTAGCGCAGTACCTATCTGGTAAAATAAAATTTAAATGGGGATGGTATTTGTTATTCGCTGGTCCGCTATTTGCTATAGGGGGCATAACGTTTGCCCAAAATAGAAAATTTACAAGGCCGGTAGCTTAATTAAAAACAAAATACATCTGCTCTTAATTAAGAAGCTTGCGTTATTGTTGATTTAAGGCACTCGGAAAATAATTTTTTTAACATATTTGTATTTCCTTAAAAAACATTAAATGTTAAGATTTTCTTTCAGGCAACAAGTCTTTGCTGGTTTTTCTGTATCCATTATCTTGGTTTTAATAGTAGGTATACTTTCCTACAACAGCATACATCAACTACGTAGCGATTCTGCTATGGTTGATCATACCCAAAGGGTAATAAAAACATCATCAAACTTGCTCCAGTTAATGATTGATGCAGAAACCGGGGTACGTGGTTACGTGGCTACAAATAATAAGGCATTTCTTGATCCATATAATGAAGCATTGCCCCGTATTCATGGCGATATTGAGTTGCTTAAAAGTATGATTGCCGATAACCCGGTTCAAGCACGAAGGGTTGATTCACTAAATGCATTTGTTAGCATCCAATTAGATATCCTGAAACAAAATATTAATGCCAGGTCAGCTCAGGGATTGGATTTTATGGTTCAGCATGCAATGCTCCTTAATGGGAAGCAAAGCATGGATGAGGTAAGATCATTGGTTAACAATATAAGAGAAACAGAAAATAAACTCCTTGCGCTTAGAAAAGAGAGTACAGAAAATGCTTCAGCCGCAGCCCTTGATGTTATTATTACAGGCTCTGTAGTTTTTCTGATTATCATTATTGTGTTGTTCATGTATATCCAGGGGACTTTTGAGCGGCAAAAAATAGTTGAAAATAATATAAAAATAACCAATGCTGAGCTCGAAAAAGTACTCACAGAAAACCGCGCCCAAAATTGGCTGCTTACCGGCACTGGTTTACTGAACGAGAAAATGCAGGGCCAGCAAAGTGAGCGTGAGCTTAGCGACAATATTTTAACAGAGCTTTGCGGCTACATAAAAGCCTCGGCCGGTACATTTTACTTGTATAATGAAGAAACGGAAACGCTTGAGCTTTATGCTTCCTATGCTTTTAGTAATTTAAATGCTATTAAAAAAACAATAAAACTAGCCGAAGGCTGGATAGGGCAGGTAGCTAAAGATCAAAAAGCAGCAATTGTAAAAGGCAAATTAAATGAAGTACTTGAACTGACATCCTCAGTTGTTTATAATGAACTTACCGAAAGTTTTATTGTCCCTTTCTTTTTTGATAAAAAGTTAAAAGGGGTTATCGAGATTGCTTTCCGCGATGAATTATCTGAAACTAATAAGAACTATATTTTAACGGTAACCGATGATATAGGTATAGCAATAAATACTGCGCAGGCCCGTACCATTATGCACGAGTTGTTATTGCAGGTACAACAGCAAGCCGAGGAGTTGGAAGCACAGCAGGAAGAAATGCGTGTTACCAATGAGGAACTGATGAGTAAAACTGAAATGCTGCAGGCATCAGAAGAAGAGCTTAAAGTGCAACAGGAAGAATTACGTGCCACCAATGCTGAACTGGAAGAAAAAGCCAGTTTATTAGAAGAAAAAAACCAGGCAATAGAAGAAGCCCGTAATTCTATAAACCAAAAAGTAATAGAGCTGGAAACTACCGGTAAATATAAATCGGAGTTTTTGGCAAATATGAGCCATGAATTAAGGACGCCTTTAAACAGCATACTGGTACTTGCCCGTATTTTAAAGGATAATAAACCGGCCAATCTTTCTGATGATCAGATAAAGTATGCCAGCGTGATATTTAATGCCGGTAATGATTTACTTACCCTGATTAATGACATTCTTGATCTTTCAAAAATCGAATCAGGCAAACTGGAATTACAAAATGAGGAGATAAAAATCACCGAAATTTTGCATGATATGGAAATGCTGTTTACGGAGATTGCCCGCAAAAAGAAGATAAAATATACCATCAATACAGATTCAAATGTACCCGAAAATGTATTTACCGATAAGGTAAGAGTTGAACAGGTAATTAAGAATTTATTGTCAAATGCCTTCAAGTTCACACCGGAAAAAGGATCAATTGATATAAACGTTAAGCATAACGAAGTTGATGAAACCATAAGCTTCAGTATAAAAGATACTGGTATTGGCATTGCGTTTGATAAGCAAAAGTTAATATTCGAAGCATTTCAGCAGGCCGATGGTTCAACTAGCCGTAAATATGGGGGTACTGGCTTAGGTCTTTCCATAAGTCGTGAGTTGGTAGCATTGCTTGGTGGTAAAATCACCCTTACCAGTGAACTAGGTATAGGTAGCGAGTTTGTATTAACCATTCCGGTTAAAGCTGATTTAAATGCCCAACCTTTTGAGAGTCTGGTAACGGTTGAAAACTTTAAACCAGAAAAGGAATTTTTAGCGCCTGCTAAACAGATTATAAAGCAACGCGAGCATGAGCCTTTGGTGATAATTGTTGAGGACGATAAAAATTTCGCCGATATTTTAAAAGATTACTCTGCTGATCATGGATATAAATCTATCATTATAAATGAAGGTATCAACGCTGTCGAAATCATTGAAAAAAATCAACCTGATGCTGTGATATTAGATATTATGCTTCCGGGTAAAGATGGGTGGCAAATATTAAAAGAACTTAAACAGCATGCAGCAACCGCTCATATTCCTGTGCATCTGATGTCGGCAGGTGATGCGGCTTCAAACCGCGTGAGTAAAGAGGGCGCCATAAGCTTTCTTAAAAAACCAGTTGATAAGGGTGCTCTTGATAAACTGTTTGGCGATATGCAGCAAAGCGGAACAAAATTTAAGCAGATACTATTAATTGAGGATAACAAAACACAGAGCCATGCATTAAATGAGCTAATGCAAAGCCAGGGAATAACCATTGATCAGGCTTTTGATGGTGCATCGGCCTTCAGAATGCTTCATGAAAACGAATATCAATGTGTTATACTTGATCTTAACCTTCCTGATATATCAGGCCTTGACTTTTTAGATAAAATAAAAGCTATAGATAGATTTAAAGCCTTGCCTGTTATTATTAACACCGCTATGGAGTTAGATAAAACTTCTGTAAACAGGCTAATGCAATATGCTAATGCCATGGTAGTGAAAACCACAAAATCAGCAGATAGATTGATTGATGAGGTTAATTTGTTTTTAAATAAAGTTAGCGAAATGACTGTTCAATTTGCCGAAACTGCCCTAAACCCTAAATTAAAAATAGTGACACACGGAAAGGAAATTGTAAAAGGTAAAAAAGTATTAATAGTTGATGATGATATGCGTAATATTTTTGCGCTAAGCAGTGCTTTGCAAAGCTATGATATGCACGTTGAAATTGCTAATGATGGTAAGGAAGCCATTGAGAAGCTTGAAAGCATCAGCGATATTGATATTGTACTGATGGATATTATGATGCCGATAATGGACGGTTACGAAGCTACCAGGTATATCCGTAAACAAAACAAATGGGCCAGGTTACCTGTAATAGCTTTAACAGCTAAAGCCATGATGGATGACCGTGAAAAATGCATTGCGGCAGGAGCAAATGATTATATAACAAAACCTGTTGATATGGACCGGTTAATCTCATTAATGCAGCTTTGGCTGGGAAGTTAGTTATGGATATTACTTCGCAGGGATTAACTACAGAACAGATAGCTGAATTAATTGACCTTGTTAAAAAGGTCCATGGTTTTGACTTTTCTGATTATTCAAAAGCATCCCTTAAGAGAAGGCTTACCCGGGTGATGATGATAAAGAAATTGACTTTTTATGATCTTAAACATAAATTGGTCAACGATCATCCATTTTTTCAAACTTTTCTGGAGGAGATTACCGTAAATGTTACGGAAATGTTTCGTGATCCATCGTTCTATAAAGCGCTCAATATGCAGGTATTGCCTTACCTGTCAACCTATCAGCATATTAAAATATGGTCAGCTGGCTGTTCTTCAGGTGAAGAACCTTACTCTCTGGCCATAATGATGGCTAAAGCTGCTCTTAAAGATAAGTCATTCATTTATGGAACCGATGTAAATACCGTGGTTTTAAAAGAAGCGCGTAAAGGCATTTATAGTTTCAGGAGCATAAAGACCTACGCAGAAAATTACCAGTTGTCGGGGTTAAGTGGATCATTAACGGATCATTTTACCACCTTATATGATGCCGCAGCTATTCACAGTGATTTAAAAGTAAATACACTCTTTTCGGTACATAATTTAATATCCGATACTGTTTTTAACGAGTTTCAATTGATTAGTTGCCGTAATGTTTTTATTTATTTTGAAACGCAGCTGCAAGAAAAAATACTTGATCTTTTTCATAGAAGCTTATGTCCGCATGGTTTTTTATGCTTAGGAAGTAAGGAAACCATCCGTTCTGACGTTTTTAAGAAAAAGTTTAAGGTCATCAATCAAAAAGAAAATATTTACCAAAAAATTGGCTCTTGATAAAAGCATATATGATCGCTGGCACAACTCAGAAATTTTGTTGTTAGGGGGATCTGCGGGCTCATTTAAACTACTGTTTCACCTGGTACAAACACTGCCTTCAAACCTTAATAAAACTGTGCTTATTGTAATGCATCGCAAACGAAATTTTTTGAGCGAAGTGGAAAAGTTATTTGCAGAAAATGCAAGTATGCTGTTACGTGAGATAAGTGACAAGGATAAAATAAATAGAAATACCATTTATATAGTGCCGGCAAACTACCATACTTTAATTGAAAAAGATTATTCATTTGCTTTGGATGTTTCTGAAGCGCTGTGGTATTCCAAACCATCAATTGATGTGACTTTTGAAAGCGCGTCCGAAGTTTATAATGACCGGTGTACAGCTGTTTTATTTTCGGGGGCCAATCAGGATGGTGCACAGGGCTTGCTAAAATTAAGAAATGCGGGTTCATTAACCATTGCTCAATCACCTGAAGATGCGATAATGCCTGAAATGCCACAGGCTGCTATTGATTTAAATGCAGTTGATTATGTATTGACTGCTAAAGAAATATATGAGCTTTTGAAGAAATAAGCCTCTTTTTTAATAAAGCAGATTAAAAGTTTAACGTTGTCTGACCAATCCCCATAATGCTGGCTTCATGTTCCAGTAGCCATTTTTTGCGCCATAAACCACCCGCATATCCGGTTAAACTTCCGTTTGAGCCAATAACCCGGTGACAGGGTACTACTATCCAAAGATTATTTTTACCATTTGCTGCTGCAATAGCCCTTATGCCCAAAGGATTATTCATCAGTTTGGATTGCTGAAGATAACTGATGGTTTTACCGTACTCAATTTTTAATAATTGTTGCCAAACTTTTTGTTGAAAATCACTTCCGGATTGTTTGATAGGTAAATCAAATTCTTTACGCTTTCCTTCAAAATATTCATCCAACTGTTGAGTTGCCATTTTTAATACCGGTGATTCAGGTATGCTGATTTCAAATTCTTCATCACGGATGGATATAGAGGTAATGAAATTATCTTCCTCAGTTATCCTGGCAACGCCTACAGGTGTTTTACAATAGGTAAAAGGCATAAATTGAATTTGAAATATTATACCAACAAAAATATCAATTTTTAGGCTCACCATGCTATTCAACTAAATCAACACAATCTTCTATCTTTGCGCCTATGCAACTCATCAGCCAAACCTGGGAACTTTTAAAAAAAGAAATATTACTTGAATGGCGTTCAAAATATGCCTTTAATGGAGTGTTGCTTTATGTAGTTTCAACTGTTTTTGTTTGCTATATATCTTTTAACTTAAGCCCGGGATTTAGCACAAGTAAAGGGTATCCCATAGTTTGGAATGTTTTATTCTGGATAATTATGCTTTTTGCATCCGTTAACGCAATTGCCAAAAGTTTTATGCAGGAGAGCCGGAGTCGCTTATTATACTATTATTCTATTGCTAGTCCGCAGGCCATTATCCTGTCCAAAACCATTTACAATATAATGCTGATGTCTCTACTGAGTATTTTGGCATTAGTAGTTTACTTGCTTTTTTTTACCAACACCCTGGGCGATCCTTTCTTCTACGTTGTAACTGTGCTTTTAGGAAGTATCAGTTTTTCTACAGTGTTTACCATGATTTCAGCTATTGCCTCCAAAGCAGGCAATAATGGCACGTTGATGGCTATTTTAAGTTTCCCGATTATTATCCCGGTTATTCTGCTGCTCATCCGCTTAAGTAAAAATGCAATGGATGGTATTGACAGAAGCTTTAGCTATGGAAATATGGGGGTGCTTTTAGCTATAAATGCCATTGTAATAGCTACTGCCTTATTGTTGTTCCCGTTTTTGTGGCGCGATTAATCCACTAATTTTTGCCTTTTTAAGTAGTATTGAAATTCTTTTGGTCTTTTATTTGGATTAAGTCTAAATAAGATTTATTTTCGCCCCTGACAAAAGGATTACAATTCAACCATTAAATACATGGGCAAAAAATCTACTACACTTATACTTTTATTTACCTCATTGGTAATTATTTGCATTGCTTCTTTTTCTTCTTGTAAGAAAATTTTCCCGGCAATGATTAACCCTGAAGACGGCCTGTGCGGTCCGGTTGATCTTTCAAGTTCACAAACCATACTGTTTTCACACGGTAACGATCAGTTCTTTGCCAACCGTACCACGGCAACAGGACTCGGCCCTTATTTTGTAGCAACCGGATGTGGCAGTTGCCACTCGAGTGATAACAGAGGGCATCCTTTTACCATCCTAACCCGTTTTGGCCAAACAGACAGTACCGGGAATAAATTCCTGGCAGAAGGTGGCCCACAGTTAGGTACTTTTGCTTTGCCAGGTTATACCCCGGAACAAATTCCGGCAGGAGCCACCAGTTCAAAATTCATAGCGCCTATTACAGCTGGTGTTGGATTTTTAGAGGTTGTGCCCGATTCTGCCATCCTTGCAATGGCAGCAGCAAACGTAAATAACCCTGATGGCGTACGGGGCCATCCTAATTACAGTACTATTCCATCGTATGTAACACCATTAAATGGAGCTATTCCGCGTGGGGATGGTAAATATATATGCCGTTTTGGGCGCAAAGCTTCGGTTTATAACCTGGTACAGCAGGTAGCGCAGGCATATAATCATGATATGGGTATTACTTCAACCTATCTGCCACAAAATCCATTTAACTATCTGGATCAATCGGCGCCACCTCCATCATCAACTCCTGAAGTTAGCAGTGATGATTTTAACTCAGTAGTATTTTACGTAACCTGTTTACAAACACCTATTCAGCGTAATCCCAATGATGCTACAGTACAACGTGGTAATGCATTGTTCGTTCAAATTGGTTGTGAAACCTGTCATAAACAAATCCTTACTACGGGCTATTCACCGGTTGCGGCACTGTCTTATCAAACTATAAATCCATTTACAGATTTGCTGGTACATGATATGGGGCCAGGTTTAGACGATGGATATACCGAAGGTGATGCAAAAACGCCCGAATGGCGTACCGCGCCATTATGGGGGCTTGGACTTGCGCCAGGTGTACAAGGTGGCAGCTATTATTTAATGCATGATGGACGTGCCCACAGCATAGAGCAGGCCATACAATTGCATGGTGGCGAAGCTGCTGTAAGTTCAGCACGTTTCAGCAAGCTATCATCTTCAGATCAGGCTGCGGTTATTACGTTCCTTAAATCACTATAATTAATGGAAAGAAAAGAGTTTATTAAAACCTGCGGATTTGCCTGCGTAGGCGGAACCTTGTTAGGAGCCATTTTACAAGGTTGCAATGGCAGTAAAATCATTTCTGCTGAAATTAATCATTCTGATATGGTAGTGCCTTTGGCTGCTTTCAGGGACAGTAACTCATTCAAGAAGCATGTAGTGGTTCAAAACCAGCAACTTAAATATCCTATTTGCGTTTATCGCTTTTCCGAAACAGCATACACTGCCTTGCTAATGCGCTGTACGCACCAGGGAGCCGAACTACAGGTATTTGGCGACAGATTGGAGTGTCCTGCTCATGGGAGTCAGTTCAGCAGCACAGGGCAGGTAAAAAACGGCCCTGCGGATGCTAACTTAAGAACCTTCCCGATAACCATAGCTAACGATCAAATTTTAATATCACTTAAGTAAAACTATCATGAGTCGCCGCTCAAAAAACCGGATGAATAAAACGCCTCATGACAGCTTTATTACCATTAAAAACAATTATTCTAATGAAAATAAATTTACAAATTATAGCGGCTGCGGCTTTGCTTTTTTGTAGTGGCAGTGCATTTGCACAAATTGACAGCACACTGCTAAACACGCCTGCCAAAACCGATACAACTAAGCATAGTCTCAGCATGGATGCTGTGTACAATCGCCCGTTTTTAAAGCTTGGCAAAACGCCGGTTTCTATTGGCGGCTATATAGAATCGGACGTACTTTATAGTAACACTTCGGGTATTACTAATGGCAGTCAGTTTCAGTTCAGAAGGTTCAGCCTTTTTGTGGCGTCAACCATATCAAAACATGTTAAATTTTTATCAGAGATTGAATATGAAAATGATCCTACAGGTGATCCGGGTGAATCATCAGGAGCACAATTCGGAATTGAATACGCAGCAATTGATATTGAATTTAATCCACTGGTAAATTTACGCGGAGGTTTAATTTTAAATCCTATAGGTTCATTTAATCAAAATCATGATGGACCCAAATATGAATTTACCGACCGACCTATAGCAATGACCCAAATGCTTCCGGATACATGGTCAAATACAGGGTTTGGCTTATATGGCAAGCAATATGCCAACCACTGGATGTTTGGGTATGAGTTTTATGTAACCGGAGGCTTTGACGATGCTATTATTGATAATACCCAGGGAAAAACCTTTCTGCCGGCCGCCAATGCAAGCCTTACCCGTTTAACATCAAGTGCAAGTGGCGAGCCTTTATACACCGGTAAGCTTTCTATCGGCAATGATAAAATAGGACAATTGGGTTTATCGTACATGGGTGGTGTTTATAATACCTGGCGCATTGAAGGTGCTCAGGTTGACAATAAAAGAAGTGTAAATGTTTTTGATGTAGATTTTAATACTACTATTCCCAGATTGCATACTGCTATAACAACCGAATGGGCCTGGATATTTGTTGATTTACCAGCTGATTATACACCTGAATATTCGCACAGGCAATATGGTGGTTATATTGATATTGTACAGCCAATTATTCATGGACGAATATTGGATTGGGATAATGCCACCGTTAACCTGGCAGTAAGGGGTGAATATGTTGACTGGAACCAAGGTAACTTTGTTGCCACTGGGCAACGGATGTATAATGACGTTTGGAGCATTATGCCGGCAATAAGTTTCAGACCTACACCTTTAACGGTATTGAGAGTAAATTATCGCATCCAAAACGCACGCGATATTACTGGCAATACAATAGGCGCTGCCATAGGCCCAACACGCGGGTTAAGTTTTGGAGTTTCTACCTATTTCTAACTCTTCTGAAAAAATATCCTCGAAAAGTATCAATAAACCTAACAATATTGATACTTTTCATCTTTTGTTCATATTAATTGTGTTTTTTAGCATCTTTAAAAAAACAAATTGTAATTTTTAGCGATGCGATTCCCCTGGCTCATCCTTTTATTTATTTTTATCCCATTTATAGCACTTGCCCAAAATGGCATTATTACCGGTAAGGTAGTACAAGAAGGTACAACAAAGCCTATACCAAGGGCCAGTGTGTTTTTAAGTAATTCTTCTGTTGGTTCTGCAACTGCCGAAGATGGCACCTTCACACTCAGTGGAATAAGACCTGGACAATATACCCTGGTTGTGACTGTATTGGGATATGAAGACTACAACAAAACAGTTCTGGTAGGACGTGAACCTATAAAACTGAATATCGAAATGGTGCAAAAACCAATGATGCTCAGGGAGGTTGTGATTTCATCAGAAGCAGACTTCAGGAAAAATTATGAAACATTTAGAAAAGAATTTATTGGGTCGGATTTGAATGCAAAGAATTGCGTAGTAATGAATCCCCGGATTCTTAACCTAACCTATAATCCAACCAAACAAGTACTACACGCTGATGCAGATGAATTTTTGATTGTTGAAAACAGAGCATTAGGGTACCGTATAAAGTTTTTATTGAGAGATTTTACGCTTGACAAATTAGCCGGTATTACTTCTTACGATGGTAAACGTATTTTTGAAGATTTGCCAGGAACTAAAAGCCAAAAAGATAAATGGCACCAGAATAGGGAAAATGCATACTATGGTTCTGCAATGCACTTCTATAGGTCCTTGCATGCTGATAAACTGGCGCATGAAGGCTTCGAGTTGCGGTCTTATACAAGATCGTTGAATTTGCAAAGGCCGGATGATGAGACTATTCACAAGAAATATAAAAGATTTATTGAATTGAGAATGCGTGACTCAGCAAACAGGATGGTTGAGTTATCAAAAATGTCCAAATATGTCAACGAAAGTATTTCTAAAATACCTTATCAGGAATTTGAAGTAACAAGCACAGTATCAGAAGGTTTGTATTCATTGCATTTTCCTCATTTTTTGTATGTTATTTATAAAAATAAGTTGGAAGAGGTTGACTTCAAGGATATCTATCGGGATTTGAATATGACTAATTACCAAATTAGCGTAATTACCTTAACAAATGGGCCTGCGGTTTTCGATAATAATGGAATTGTAGTTGAAGGCGGCCCACTTTATGAAGGTTCATGGTCGAAAAATAGGCTTTCGGATGAGCTGCCCGTTGATTATATTCCTGATAAAGACTAAGAGCGATTATTATTTTAGTTCAACTACTTCTAAATATATTACTTTTCATCTTACAGTGCAAAAGAACTAATCCAATCAATATCATTACCAATGAACTAAATTTCCTACCTTTGCAGGCATAAATAATATGAAATTTATATATCAAACCTGGTGGAAAGTATTAGCTGTACTTGTTATTCTTTATACCTTAATCGCAGGATTTTTATTTGAGGTACCAACACTGCCCATTTTACACGAAACCATAAGAAACGTATACTTCCACGTACCTATGTGGATGGCTATGTTCACTGTTTTTGGCATATCTGTTGTTTACAGTATTATGTATTTGAATACGGGTAAAGAAGAATATGACCTTGTGGTTGTTGAATGCATAAATACCGGCATGTTTTTTTATGTACTGGGATTAATAACGGGTATGATGTGGGCCAAATATACCTGGGGTGAATTTTGGAGCAATGACCCCAAACAAAACAGTGCTGCAGTAGCCTTTCTATTATATTGTGCTTACGCTGTTTTACGCAACTCTATTGATGAAGAGCAAAAACGCGCCAAAATATCCGCCATCTATAATATTTTTGCATTTCCTATTCTGGTAGTGCTTATTATGGTTTTACCACGAATGACTGATTCATTACACCCAGGCAACGGGGGCAACCCTGCATTTGGCAAACTGGATATGGATAACAGTATGCGGGTTGTTTTATACCCTGCATTTATTGCATGGAGCGCATTAGCAGTTTGGATCGCATCCTTACGCTATCGTATCCGTTTAATTGAATATAAAAAGAACGAAATAAGTTAACACGAATTAACATGAAAAGAATATCTCTTTTAGCATTTTTGCTGTTGGGTTACTTAGGAGCTTTTGCACAGCAAGGCCAGCAGGTTGAAATGGCTGATGCCTTACGTGGCTCAGGGAAAATATATGTTGTAATAGCCGTTATCGTGATAATTTTTGTCGGGTTATCCCTTTATTTGTTCTCGATCGACAGGCGATTAAAAAAAATCGAAAAAGAAAAATAGTTCAAAAAATAGGTTTAAACGATTTAAACATACATCTGAGTGTAAGATTAGTGAGGTGGTGAATATCTGTTAATAATATATTTGCGAATTTGATAAAAAATGTATCAACTTTGTGCACTTTTTTAACGATTTAATAATTATTCAATAAAATTTATGGCTACTAATAATCCGGCCGCTGATCAGGATACTCACTTTTTTGGTGATGTATGCAAGAATTTTGATTATGCAGCTCAGTTTACAAAACATGATGCTGGCCTTTTAGACCAGATAAAATCATGCAATAGTGTTTACCGTTTTCGTTTCCCTATTCGCAGGGGCAATGGTTTTGAAGTAATTGATGCGTGGCGCGTAGAGCACTCACAGCATCAATCACCAACTAAGGGAGGTATCCGTTATAGTGAAATGGTTAACGAGGATGAAGTGATGGCGCTTGCCGCACTGATGACCTACAAATGTGCCATTGTAAATGTACCTTTTGGCGGCGCTAAGGGTGGTATCAAAATCAACCCTAAAAACTACACCATACAGGAGCTTGAAAATATCACCCGTCGTTACACAGTTGAATTAATAAAGAAAAACTTTATCGGCCCCAGCATTGACGTGCCAGCACCGGATTATGGATCGGGTGAGCGCGAAATGAGCTGGATTGCAGATACCTACGCCACCATGAATCCTGGTCAACTGGATGCTATGGGTGCTGTAACCGGCAAGCCAATTGCACTGCATGGTATTGCCGGTCGTCGTGAAGCAACAGGCAGGGGAGTAGCAATTGCCATCCGTGAATGTGTTAGTGTTGGCGAAGACATGCAAAAGATAGGCTTGTTACCCGGTATATCAGGCAAAAAAGTTATTGTTCAGGGCTTGGGAAATGTGGGTTATCATTCGGCCCGTTTCCTTGCTGAGTTTGGTGCATTAGTAGTTGGTCTTTGCGAGTTTGAAGGTGCAATTTATAATGAAGACGGATTAGACGTTGAAGCAGTATTTCAACACCGTAAAGCAACCGGCTCCATTTTAGGTTATGCAGGTGCAAAAAAAGAGTTTAAAAACTCACACGACGGTTTAGAGCAACCTTGCGATATTTTGGTTCCGGCAGCTCTTGAAAATCAGATTACGGAAGCAAATGTTAAAAACATAAAAGCAAAAATTATTGCCGAAGGTGCAAACGGTCCAACAACTCCTGAAGCGGAAGCCATATTCTACAAAAATGGTGGTATCATCATTCCTGATATGTATGCCAACGCAGGTGGTGTAACAGTGTCTTACTTCGAGTGGTTAAAAAACCTTTCGCACGTAGCATTTGGCCGTATGAACAGACGTTTTGAAGAGAATACTAATCTTAACATGGTAAACATGGTTGAAGGTATTACGGGTGTTGCGTTAACACCGCTGCAACGTTCAACTATTATCAAAGGTGCATCAGAATTAGAACTGGTTAATTCTGGATTGGAAGATACCATGATCCGATCATATCACGAAATAAGAGAAATTTATATCAATAACCCTAAAATTGGTACCCTGCGCAGTGCCGCTATGGTGGGTGCGATAAATAAAATTGCAGTTTCTTATCAGAATTTAGGTATTTGGCCGTAGGGATTTCGGAATTCGGATTTTCGATTTCGGAATTGAAATTTATTGAGGGCTTCTTTTCATCGAAAAGAAGCCTTTTGAGTTTTTTACTCATTATAAATCCTAAATCGAACATCCGAAATTCGATATCAAGAATAATTCTAAATAAGATTAATGTCTTGTAATAAACATTATTCGAATAACGTTTCGTATTTTTGTGATCCGAAGTATAGGAGTTAAATCGCTGATGAAAAAGAGTTCAATATTAGGTCTTGTTGTTATTGCAATAGCAATTGCCGTTATTATTTCTGTGATTTCAAAATCAAGTAGTTACAGTACCTTTAATGATGCTAAAGGTATTCAGAGTGAATTGAGTATTGTTGGCCATCTGGATAAGCAAAAGGAGTTATACTATGATGCAGTAAAAGATGCCAATTATTTTTCATTTTATATGAAAGATAAGAAAGGACAGGAATGCAAAGTAGTTTTCACAGGTACTAAACCCCAGGATTTTGAAAAATCAGAACAAATTGTATTAACCGGTCAAATGGTTGGCAATGAGTTTCATGCATCAAAGATCCTGATGAAATGCCCATCAAAATATACCCAGGATAAATTGAACGTTACAGAGGTCAAAGCAAAAACGGCCAGCATATAAATCACTTAATGAGTACAGTCTTTCAAGGCGAACACCTTTTACCCGGTAATCTGGGTCAGATATTTGTTATTCTATCTTTTGGCTCAGCCCTTTTATCAGCAACAAGCTATTATTTTGCTACTACGAACACCAATAAGCTCGATACTTCGTGGCTTAAAATGGGCCGGTGGGCATTTTTTATCAATAGCGCCTCTATTTTAGGGGTAGGCGTATCGCTGTTTTACATTATTTACAATCACTTTTTCGAATATCATTACGCCTGGTCATATACCTCCAGATCCTTGCCGGTTTATTACCTGGTTTCGGGTTTCTGGAACGGACAGGAGGGAGGCTTTTTGCTTTGGACCTTTTGGCAAGCCGTATTAGGTAACATATTAATTTGGCGTGCAAAATCATGGGAAAAGCCGGTAATGACAATAGTTGCGTTTTCCCAGGTGTTTTTAGCATCAATGATGCTTGGTATTGAGTTTTTGGGTGCAAGAATAGGAAGTTCTCCGTTTTTATTGTTGAGAAATTCAGGAATTGAAGCCCCTATATTTTCTCGCCCTGATTATTTATCTTTTATAAAAGATGGTCAGGGAATGAATCCCCTGCTCCAAAATTATTGGATGGTAATACATCCGCCAACGTTATTCCTTGGTTTGGCTTCAGTGGTAGTGCCATTTGCTTACGCAATTGCAGGCTTATGGCAAAAACGTTATAAAGAGTGGGTAGCTCCGGCTATATCATACGCACTGTTTGCAGCAATGATATTAGGTACAGGTGTTATAATGGGGTCATTATGGGCCTATGAGTCGTTAAACTTTGGCGGCTTCTGGGCATGGGATCCGGTAGAAAATGCCTCTATCTTTCCATGGTTAACATTATTGGCCGGGCTGCACGTACTAATCGTATTTAAAAATACAGGTCATTCATATTTTACAGCAACCTTTTTAGTACTTATCAGCTTTGTGATGGTACTTTACTCATCGTTCCTTGCCCGTAGCGGTATCCTGGGTGAAACATCTGTACATGCATTTACAGATTTGGGTATGTTTTGGCAATTGGTTGCTTACATCCTGGTATTTCTAGTTTTATCAATTTACCTGTTGGTAATAAGATTTAAAGAAATGCCCATCACCAAAAAGGATGAAGAAACCTATTCACGTGAATTCTGGATGTTTGTTGGAGCAATTTTCCTTGGACTTTCTTGTTTCCATTTGTTATTGGTAACCTCTATCCCGGTGTGGAATGCTATGTTTGGTACAAAAGTAGCGCCGCCTGCAGATTTGGTTGGCCATTACAATATTATCCAGGCATCGTTTGCTATGGTAATTACCTTATTAACGGGCTTTAGCCAGTTTATGAAGTATAAAAAAACAGATATTACCCGCTTCTTTATTACTACGCTGGTTTATTTTGTTTTTGCTGCGTTAGTTACAGCTTTGGTAGTTTATGCAAGTGGGTTATATAAGTTGCATTTTGTATTTATCCTGGTAATGTTTGGTTCACTGTATTCTATATTGGCTAACGGTAAAGTTTTGGCTGATGCAGTAAAAGGTAAATTTAAACTTGCCGGATCGGCAGTTGCTCATATCGGCTTTTCACTGATGTTGGTAGGCGCTTTAATTGCGGCGGGTACAAGAGGTGTTGTTTCTAAAAACGACAAGGGTATAGTTAATGTATCTGGTTTTGATAAAGCTGCTGGCGATGCCCGCGAAAATATCATGATCTATAAAAATGAGCCGGTAAAAATGGGCGATTATACCGTTACCTATATCGGTGATTCAACTTCAGAGCCCAATCACTTTTATAAAGTTGATTACAAACGCTACGATAATACGGGTAAACTAAAAGAGGAATTTGTGTTAATGCCCAAGGTGCAGATTAATCCGCAACTAGGTTTAGCTGTATCACCAGATACCAAGCACTATCTGTTGCACGATTTATACACACATATAACCGCATTGCCTCCAATGCCTCAAAGTTCATCAGCCGACCCACAGGCAGGCGCTGCACATGGCGAAGAGAATGATGATAAGAATTATGAAGCCCCGGTTACCCATGAAGTGGCCCCTGGCGATACCATCCGTTTTAGGGAAGGTTATATGATATTAAAATCGCTGGCTAAAGAAACATCAATTCAAAATATACCACTTACTGCCAATGACGTGGCTGTAGGCGCTAAACTGGAAGTGTTTTCTCACGATAAAACTTACGATGCTGAGCCGGTTTATATGATCAAAAATAAAAGTGTATTTGATTTTGCCCGAAAAGTTGATGATGTTGGCCTAAAGCTGCGACTTACCAAAATAATCCCTGAAAAAGGAAAGGTAGAAATTACCGTTTATCAACAGCCTGAGAAACTGAAACCATGGATAGTAATGCGCGCTTTAGATTTCCCTTATATCAATTTCCTTTGGGCGGGTACCTTAATTATGATCATCGGTTTCTTATTGTCAATATTCAGAAGAAACAAAGAATTAAAGACGGTATAAATATTTTTAAGTGGTTGATTTAACCAATCTGCAACAGGACCTCATCAATAATGGATTTACCATTGTTGATGAGGTTTTTACTTGTAACGAAGTTAAGGTACTAATTGACATCATTGATAATACCGATCAATCAGGTATTGTATTCCGTAAAACAGATGATCTGTTTGCCATTCGCCGTTTTTTCATCGAAGTGCCAGGTATTTATTCTTTAGTGTTTAATGATAGATTACGATCGGTAATTAAAAGCCTGTTTGGAAACGATTACTTCGTAGTAAAATCTATTTATTTTGATAAGCCTGGAAAATCAAACTGGTTTGTGGCCTGGCATCAGGACCTTACTATTTCTGTGGATAAGAAGATTGATCTGCCGGGTTATGGCCCCTGTACAATTAAGCCAAATCAATATGCAGTTCAACCACCTATTACAATACTTGAGGATAATTTTACAGTTCGCATTCATTTGGATGATACAGATGAAGGTAATGGTGCATTAAAGGTTATCCCCGGGTCTCACCTAAAAGGGATTTACCGTACTGAAAGTATAGATTGGAATACTGAAGTAGAGAATGTTTGCAATGTGAAAGCCGGTGGAGTTATGATTATGCGTCCCTTGTTAATGCATGCTTCCAGCCGTACTACCACAAATAAAAAGCGAAGGGTAGTACATATAGAATTTAGTCGTTATAGTTTGCCTGATGGAATTAATTGGGCAGAAAAGGCTTCATATTAGTATCATTTGATTATAGTCCGTCATACTCATAAATAACCTAAGGAAGATCATTTTATCTCACTAATTTTGCAGCGATAAATTTGCCTTGGGCAATATATAATTGAATTTAAGAAATGCGTATCACCATAATAGGATCTGGAAATGTTGCAACACATTTTGCTGCGGCTTTTAAAAATGCGGGCCATCGTATAGTACAGGTTTACAGCAGGCATATGCAACATGCTGCCTTACTTGCTTATCATGTAGGGGCTGAGGCTATTGATGATTTAACGTTGGTGAGCGGTGAAACAGACTTGTTTGTTATTTCAATAAAAGATGAGGCTATTGGTATAACTGCCGAAAAACTGGCTCCGTTTAACAAGTTGATAGTACATACTTCTGGTGCTACACACATGGAAGCCGTACAGGCATTTACGCCTTGGGCAGGTGTGTTTTATCCATTACAAACCTTGAGCAAAACTAAGGAGGTTGATTTTCGCACCGTTCCTCTATGTATTGAGGGGGCTGATGAACAAATAACCCGTCAACTAATAGAACTAGCCCAAACCATAAGCAATAATGTATACAGGGTAAATTCCGCACAGCGAAAAGTGCTGCATCTCGCAGCCGTTTTTGCCTGTAATTTTCCTAATTATCTTTATGGTGTAGCCCGGCAGCTTTTGGCTGAAAATCAAATGGATTTTGAACTATTGCGTCCCTTGATTTTAGAAACAGCCCAGAAAGTACAGGAGTATTTACCGGGTGAGGTGCAAACGGGGCCGGCAGTCCGTAATGATCATCAAACTATGGCCACGCATTTGGGAATGTTAGATGATAAACCTGCATTAAAAGTGATTTATGAGCTGTTAAGTCAGCAGATTATCAAAAACGATAATGATAAGGCCACAGGATAAGTAATTTTGTTACTTTTGCTGAAATGAACATTTTTAAAGTTAAGATAAACTTTGAGGCGAAAGGACAAGAAAGCGTTGAGCTTCCAATAGCCGAAGGTGAGTCTGTATTAGACGTGTGCCTGGAAAACGGCATTGAATTGCAGCATAATTGCGGAGGTGTATGCGGATGCAGCACCTGTCATGTTTACGTGAACAGTGGAATGGATAATGTCCAGGAAATATCTGACAAAGAAGAAGACTTTATCGACAGGGCAGTTAACCCGCGTATAAATTCACGTCTGGGTTGTCAATGTGTGATACTGGATGGCGATATTGAAGTAACCTTGCCTGATCAATCACAGTTTTTAGGACATTAATAAGGGGGAAATGCCCCCTGTTGAGAAAATAAACCCAATAAGCTATAATATTCAAAAAAAATGACAGATAATAAATTTAGCCTGCCAATTCACTGGAATGATCATGAAGACATTGCTATTGAACTTTATGAAAAGTTTGGTGATGATTTTGATGAATCAAAAATATACCGCATCCGTTTTACTGATCTTTTAGAGTGGGTGCTTACGCTTCCTAATTTTGCAGGCACCCGTGAAGAATCAAATGAAGGTCACCTGGAGCAAATTCAATCAGCCTGGGTTTACGAGTGGCGCGATAATCAATAAGATAATTTGCTATATTGAGTCTTTCAGTCAGTAAATTTATAATCATAATATCTTAAAAAAATCGGTCGAATCCTGAAAATATGGAATCATTTTTAAGCAAACTAAAAGAAATAACCACCTTGGTTTTTGATGTGGACGGAGTATTAACAGACGGTTCTGTTTTTGTAACAGAAGATGGTTTGCAAAGCCGTGCTTTTAATATTAAAGATGGTTATGCCTTGCAGCTTGCTGTTAAGTGCGGCTATAATGTTTGTACTGTTTCCGGAAGCCGTTCCAAAAGTCAGCTATACCGTTTAAATAGTTTAGGCGTAAAGGATGTTTATATGGGCATCCACACTAAAATTGAAAAGCTGAAAATTTATCTTGAAGAAAAGAGCATCAGTCCCGAAAATGTATTATACATGGGCGATGATATTCCTGACCTGGAAGCCATGAAACATGTAGGCTTGCCTGTTTGCCCTGCTGATGCTGTTGAAGAGATCAAAGCGGTGAGCAGATACGTTTCTCCAATTGTTGGTGGCAGAGGATGCGCCCGCGATGTAATTGAGAAGGTGCTTAAAATACAGGGTAAGTGGTTAAATGAGGAAGCTTATAGCTGGTAGTTTAAGGCTATACTGTCCAAATTAGCTATTCATAGTTGTCAATATTACTACCAACAATGATAAACAATCATAAAATCATTCTTGCTTCAAAATCGCCTCGTCGTCAGGAATTACTCCGTTTGATGGATCTTGAATTTCGCATTGTTTTAAAGGAAGTAGATGAATCTTATCCTGCTGATTTAAATCCGGAAGAGATAGCTGTTTACATTGCCGAAAAAAAAGCCAAAGCTTTTGATGAGAACGTTACTGACGAGATAGTACTCACTGCTGATACGATTGTTTGTATTGATAATAAAATATTGGGCAAACCAGAAAATGCAGAACATGCTGTTGAAATGCTACAATTACTGTCAGGCAGGATGCATAGAGTAATAACTGGTGTTTGTTTGTTTTATAAACAACAATACCATAGTTTTTCAGATGTCTCGGAGGTATACTTTGGTGAACTATCTGATGAGGAGATTAATAGCTACGTTGAAAAGTATAAACCTTTTGATAAAGCCGGTTCTTACGGTATCCAGGAGCGCATAGGGCTTATCGGTATTGAACGTATTAATGGCTCGTATACCAATGTGGTTGGCTTGCCCACCGAAAAATTATATCAAGCGTTAGCCAAACTATAAATGGTAAATGTTTCAACATAATTAACATCAATTTTCTGCTTTCCAAATCATGGCAGATAGTATTCTTTGTTTTCTGCAAGGATGATCGAAAAATATAATTTCCTCCCAATATCCCGGATCAATTTTATGATTATCAGCCGATTTTAACATCAGTGAAGCAAAAGCATCTGGTTGACGTGCTGCGTTTAAACCATAGTTATCTGCCTCAATTTCAATCACACGTGTTATGGAGTTGGTTACCGGAGTAAGTATAAAAAAGTAAAACGTAAATAAAAATACAAGCACAGGTAAGCTGGTAATATCCTGTATGCTCTTCATCTGCCATTTATCACTATACTTATTAATCAGTTTGGTAACAGACCATTGGATCAATTTAAATCCAATTAAAATCAGTAATCCATATTCCAGCGTTAAGATAAAAAGATGACGCAATACATAATGACCCATTTCGTGGGCCAGGGCTGCCTTAATCTCATTATTAGTGCAATGATTAAGCATATTATCATTTAGAGATATCCTCGCGGTACCGGCAAAACCGCTTACTTCTGCATTAAATACCTTTGTTTGCTGCGATTCATTATAGACATACACGTTGTCTACATTTACCCGGTTCGCCCTGGCCATGGATAATATCTGGTTTTTTAGGTAGCCATTTTTGAGCGGGATGTATTGATTAAATATAGGAGCGATAAAAACAGGGTAAATGATAATAAGTCCTGTTATAAAAACAATCGAAACAGTTGTACCCCAAATCCACCAGTTTTCTTTTGTTTTTCTGAAGATACCGTAAACCAGCACAAAGAAGGGCGCTGCTATAATTAGTTCAACTATAAAAGTGATCAAGTCATTTAAGAACCATTGCACAAAGCCCTGATTTGAAAAACCATACTGATGCTCACGGATAAAGTTTTGATAAATATCCAGCGGCAGCAATAGCAAAAAAGTAAGCAGGAAATAAAAGACAATAAAAATGAAATTACCACGGTTGATGGCTTTAATTTTGTTGCTACGTTTTAGTATGTATTTACTTAAACCGCCAAAAAGAAATAACCAGGCAACAAGAGCAGCGCATACTATATTCCAAAGCAATAACCAATAACTGCCCTCGCAATAGTTATTTGCTTTTTCACGAACAGACAATGGTATAGTATTTATTAATTGTGTGGTTCCTTTTTCAGCATCTATATGGCTGATGATATGGTTACTTATTGTTTGATTAGTTTGTGCACAAGCAAGCGTAAAACTTAGCAGACAAAAAAAAAGAATGATGGGGGTTTTCATCAGGATGTACTTTGTAAGTAATATTGTTAATACTGATTACAAAGTAAATGCTCTGGCAATAAAGAAATTTGTACAAACACGACAACTTATTACTACCGGATTCTATTAAGGAAAACGGGGACCGGGCCATATTTGGGACGGATTTAATCCCGAATATTTTTTTACTTCACGAGTTAAATGTGCATGGTCATAATAACCGGCTTCGAAAGCTACATCAAGTAATTTGCCTTTTAATTTATTTTTTTGGAGCATTTTTAACGCTTTCTGAAAGCGGATTATCCCTATAAATTCCTTCGGCCCCATGCCTGCATTTTTATTAAATACCCGCTCCATTGTGCGGGTGCTCATATTGAATTTTTGCGAAAGTGTTTCTACAGGTATAATGCCCCTGTAATTGTGAACCATTTCGGTTATGGCGGGAATACACGTAGTGTTACTTTTCTTATTGATGAAAAAATTATCGAGCCTTTTTGGCAGCATTTCATCCATATCTAAAATTAAAGAAAGATGCTTGTCCTGAAACTCAATGATTTGGTCAACAATTTCAAATAAAGGTAGTTTATAAAAAACAGGTAGTCCGCCTGCTTTAAACCTGATGCCTATAAAAGTACTGTTAGGTAAACTATTTATAAAACTCGATGAAGTGGAAGCGCCACCCATATAAATGCAGCCGGGCGATAGCGATGCCTGCTCATTAAATTTAGCTTCGGAGCTGCCCAAATTGATAAAAATGTCTGTACAAACATCAGCAAACAGGGGTACATTGACCGCTGTAAAAGTAGAATCGGTTTGCAAAACCCAATAGTATGCTATATGCTTTTGTAATGAAATATCAGGTATATATTTAACGTATTTCATTTATAACAGCTTTAAACCGTGTTTTAACTAATCATTTTGATATGTAAAACTAAGGTAAGCAATGTTATAAAATATTTCAACCATCATAAAAAGCGGATAATTACTTCTTATGATGGTTGAATTTTGAGATTGGAGGTCTTATTTTACTGTTAATGTATTGTTTTTCCTATCCATATCGGGCAATGCTCCATTCGGATCGATAGTAACACTTTCTGCTTCGGTTGTTGTTGGGATAGTGAAGGTGATAGCTTTATTCTGTAACCAGGTTTCTACAGGTAAGCTCATGCGGTATTTGCTGCCGTCTTTTAGCTTAACTTCAACAGTAAACGGCATAGCCATTTGCTCTTTGTTTGAAACGGTTACCGATATTCCTTTTTTGGGATCGCCGCCAACATATTTGGCGTCTATCAATGCTAAATCAAGCGACCAGTTGTTATAGAACCAGCCTTTCCAGAACCAGGAAAGATCTTCGCCACCGCCATTATCCATTGATCTGAAGAAATCATCAGGTTGTGGATGTTTAAAGGCCCAGTTATGAATGTAATTTTTAAAGGCATAGTCGAATCGGTCTTTTCCTAAAATTTGTTCACGAAGCAATACCAGGCCAAATGCAGGTTTGAAATAAACGATAGGGTGGCGATATTTTTCAGGAACAGCATCAGCAGCAGTCATAATAACCGGGGCTTTTGGGTCTGCAATTATCGGCACTATTTCATCCGCAGGATCGCCACCACCCGGGGCATATTCCCCATCTCTTTTTGGCGCAAACTCACCATGATTGAAATTATCCGAAGCGTAGATGTCAATAAAAGTATTAAAACCTTCATCCATCCAACCAAAACGACGCTCGTCACTGCCAACAATCATCGGGAACCAGTTGTGGCCTATTTCGTGTGCTGTTACCCAATAAAGTTCTTTTCCTTTGTCTGTAATGCCATCAAATACAATGCCCGGGTATTCCATACCGCCTGCAATGCCTGCTTCATTAATAGCAACAGGGTAAGGGTAAACAAACCATTTTTCTGAGAAATATTCAATGGATTTTTTTAGGTATTCGGTGGCTCGTCCCCAGGCCTCATCACCGGCGCTTTCAACCGGATAAACAGACATGGAAAGTGATTTCTTATCTTCCGGCAAATTAACCCGGGCAGCATCCCATATATAGGCTTTCGATGCACCAAAGGCCACATCTCGGGTATTGAGCATTTTAAAATGCCAAGTTAAGGTTGATTTTGCTGATTGACGGAACGAATGGTCATTCACCTCATCAGCAGTTTTAATCATAATAGTTTTATCACTATTGTGCGCTGCATTTAACCTGTTGATTTGTTTTGCAGTAAGTACTTCTGTTGGATTCAATAATTCGCCTGAGCCAGCCACAATCATATCAGCAGGGACAGTTACCTGGTAATCAATGTTGCCATATTCCAGATAAAACTCACCAGGACCTAAAAACGGTAGGGTATCCCAGCCACGGGTGTCATCATAAACACACATGCGGGGAAACCATTGAGCAATTTCATATATCTTACCATTTTTGGTATCCACATAATCGGTCCGGTTGCCGAAGTTGCCGGGAATAGTATATTTATATTTAATAGTAAAAGTGATTACTCCGCCATGTGGCAAAACCACTTTAGGTAAACGGATTTGCATACGGGTGTCGGCTACAATAAAATCAGCTTTTGTTGATACTTGTCCATTATTAATATAAACCGATTCAATCTGATAGCCGCTGGTATGTTGCTCAGCTGCCGGAGCAAATGCTGTTACAAAATTTGATCGGGCATCTTTTTTATAAGTATTCTGATCAAGCTGCAACCATAAATAAGGCAATGCATCCGGACTGTTGTTGATATAATTGATTTTTTCTGTAGAGGTTATGGTTTTGGCGGTAGTATCTAATGTGGTATTTAGCCAATAATCTACGCGGTTTTGCCAATACTTTTCTCCGGGTGCCCCATTAGCCGAATGAAACTCATTCCCTTTTTCGCTATAAAATAAAGGTGAGAAAAGTTCTGAAGGTTGATAGTTAGAAGATATGGTATCGTTGGTGCTTGCTGCACGGTGCCGTCTTTGGGCTGTTGCCGTAACAGCTAAGGCCGACAGTAAAATAATAAAGTTGAGTTTTAATTTCATTTAATGCTTTTTGCTGGCAGCAATATACAAAGGATGAATTTAAATTTGAGTTTGCTTTTAAAATGATACAAATTGTTGATCTGCACTAAAAGGTTGTTATATTTCAACAAAAAATGCTGTGCACTTTCCGGTTAACCTCCCAATAGGAAAATTTACTATCCCTGTTCACTTTATTTGCGAAACGCTGGCTTATTTTTTAGGCTACCGATACTATCTATATCTCCGAAAACATAATAATGACGCCATCGATGCCGAAAATAGGTTGGTTATTTTTATTGGAGCCGCTTTTGGGGCATTAATCGGCTCACACTTGGTAGGAGTGTTTGAAAACCCGTCATCTTTCCGGTTAAATATTTTTTATATTATGGGCAATAAGACCATAGTGGGGGGATTATTAGGAGGGTTAGTAGGGGTGGAATTAACCAAAAAGAAGATTGGTGTTACCGTATCATCAGGCGATTTAATGACTTATCCTCTTATATTGGCTATGATAATAGGAAGGTGCGGCTGTTTTTTAGCCGGATTGGAAGATGGTACATTTGGGATACCCTCCAATTTGCCATGGGCTGTTGATTTTGGCGATGGCATTCACCGGCATCCAACCAATTTGTACGAAATAATCTTTTGGGTCTCTTTATGGATCGGATTAGTTGTTGTGCAACGTAAATACCAGTTTGCAGATGGTGCCAGGTTTAAAGTTTTTCTGTCATCATACCTTGTTTTTCGCCTGCTGGTTGAGTTTATTAAACCCAACTATTTTTTTAGTTTTGGTTTGTCAGTAATTCAGTTGGTTTGTATTGCAGGTATTTTGTATTATTATAAAGTATTTCTATATCCATCAAAGCTTATAAAATCCAATGCCTGAACGCCCGTATATTTATTATGATTTTACACTTAGTATTTGTTCAACCTGCTTACGCCGCGTAGATGCAAAAATAGTTTTTGAAGATGATAAGGTGTATATGCTTAAGACTTGCAGGCAGCACGGTTTTGAGAAGGTGTTAATAGCCACAGATATTGAATATTACAAAAACTGCCGTAACTATGCCAAACGCAGCGAAATGCCGCTGAAGTTTAATGCGAAAACACATTATGGGTGCCCGTATGATTGTGGTTTATGCCAGGATCATGAGCAGCACTCTTGCCTTACTGTGGTAGAAGTTACCGATCGGTGCAATTTAAATTGCCCAACCTGTTATGCCATGTCGTCGCCAAGCTATGGCAGGCACCGTACACTTGCCGAAATTGAGCAGATGCTTGATGTGATCATTGAAAACGAGGGACAACCCGACGTGGTTCAGATCAGCGGTGGAGAACCTACTGTGCATCCTCAATTTTTTGAGATACTTGATATAGCCAAAACCAAACCTATAAAGCATTTAATGCTCAATACCAATGGTATAAGGATAGCAAAGGATGAAAGTTTTGTGCAACGGCTGGCAACTTATATGCCTGATTTTGAAATTTACCTGCAGTTTGACTCCTTTAAAAAGGAAGCTTTAGAGCAGTTACGGGGGGAAGATTTAAGAGAAGTAAGAACCAAAGCATTGGAAAATCTGAATAAGTACAATCTATCTACCACATTAGTGGTTACGCTGCAAAAAGGATTGAACACTGATGAGATTGGCAAAATCATTGAGTATGCCTTGCAACAACCTTGTGTACGTGGTGTTACTTTTCAACCTACGCAATAAGCCGGAAGGCTGGTGAATTTTAATCCTGAAACAGATCGTTATACTTTAACGGATGTACGTTCTGCCATACTGGAACAGACCAATGTTTTTAATAAAAATGATCTAATCCCGGTTCCCTGCAATCCTGATGCTTTAGTAATGGGCTATGCTTTGAAATTGGGAGGCCAGGTGTTCCCGCTAACCCGGATGATTAAGCCGGATGACCTGCTTGATAACTCTAAAAATACCATTGTGTATGAACAGGACGAAAAATTGAAAATGCACCTGCTCAATATGTTCAGTACGGGCAATTCAGTTGACAAAGCCGGTGAACATTTAAAGTCGATAATGTGTTGTTTACCCGAAATTGATGCATCAAATTTGAGTTATGACAACCTTTTCAGGGTAATCATAATGCAGTTTATTGATGCACAAAATTTTGATGTAAGGGCTATAAAAAAATCATGTGTGCATATTGTAAATAAAGACATGAAAATTATTCCGTTTGAAACTATGAATATTTTTTACCGTGATGACAAAGTGGAATACCTTAACCAATTGAGAACAGAAATACCAGTATAATGGACAATAAAGAAATCGACGAAAAAAAGCAGTCTTATAACATGTGGGTTGTTGGTGTAAATTTGGCTGTACTAGCTGTATATACCGTGATTTCGAAAGCTAATACAGAGTTGGGCCCTCTTCTTGATGCATTTCTTATAGCAATTCATGTTGCAGTTTGTATTTTATGGGCAGCTATAGCCAGCAAAAGAATATGGTGGTTAACAGCTTTAGTGGTTTTGTTAATTGGTTTCTCAACATGCGTTGGAATTCTTTGGAGATAAAGAGATCAATTGATCCTTACCCCATCATATCTGTCAAAACACCCTCTTTTAATGAACTGGTAGACATGGTTACTTTGCTTATTTCCAGTTTTTCGATAACAAAGCGAGTTAATAATGATGCCACAACAATCATATCTATCCGTACAGATATAATTCCCTTAGCTTCCAACCGCTGTTGATGGGTTGACAGTACGATTTTCTCTATCAAAGCCAATAGCTTATCTAATTCAAAGCTATAATGACTAATTTGCTTTATATCGAATGCGTTTCCTTTATCCAGTTCAGTTATTTCAGCATAGCTTTCAAATACGCCTGAAGAACCGATCATGTTTTCAATAGGATACTTTGCTGCCGCGATAAAGAGATTTTTTAAACAATCTTCAAGGTAAAGGTTTAAAGCATTGATGGAATCGGGTGGAATAGGGTCATTTCGATGAAATTTGTCCATCAGCCTTGCGGCACCTATTTCAAAACTTTGTTTCCAAAGTATTTCATCTTTATTGCAAATAATAAACTCAACACTGCCACCGCCAATATCAACAATCAAGCTATTTTGCTGGGATAAACAGCCATCGGCCTTAACTCCTTTATAAATAAAAGTAGCTTCTGCATCGCCATCAATAATTTCAATAGCAATGCCGGTTTGGGTTTTAACCTCATCAATAAACTCCTGCCCGTTAGCAGCACTTCGCAGGGCTGAAGTGGCAATAGCTCTTACTTTCCCTACGCTATTCTTTGCAATCAACTCGCTAAAATGCTGCATCGTTTTAATGCCACGTTCAAAAGCGGCAGGAACAATAAACCCTTTATTAATACCGCCTTCACCAATTTTAACGGCTTGTTGTTCATGTACTATTTCATTAAATCCAAATTGATCAGCCTCAACTATCAGCAAGTGAAAGGTGTTGGTGCCAAGATCCATTACGGCTAAGTGTTTATTCATGCAGCTAAAATAAACAATCCCTTAAATTGTTTGCCATTTAAGGGATTGTCATGATTTATGATAGTTTTATTGCATTATTCTTTATAAAAGAACCATTTTACCAGTTCTTTATAGCTTGTTTTTTTGCCATACATTAAAATGCCCACCCGGTAAATACGCGATGCCACGTAAGTGGTAAATAAAAAGCCAAGAATCATCAATGCCATTGAAACACCAAGCTGCCAAGTAGGAACATTATAAGGAATGCGCACCATCATAGCAACAGGAGCCGAAAGCGGAATCATGGATAACCATACTGCCAGCGGACTATCAGGTGCCTGGAAAAGCCAGGATACCGATAGCAAATAGGTAAACAACAACGGCAAGGTAATTGGGAACATAAACTGCTGTGTTTCGGTCTCGCTATCTACCGCCGAACCTACTGCTGCAAAAAGGGCACTGTAAAACAGGAAGCCTGAGATCCAGTAAAAAATGAAACAACCTATTTCATAGCCAGCGTTAGAGCCCAGGTTATGCATGAAGATATAGATCGGGTTTTGCGATGAAGCAGCTGTGTTATGCCCGACAAAATAACCTATTGCAGCCGAAAGGACAATCCATAAAACAAATTGTGTAAGTCCAACTAAACCAACACCAATAATTTTACCCATCATTAATTGAAATGGCTTTACCGATGATACAATCACCTCAATTATACGGCTTGTTTTTTCTTCAATAACCCCACGCATCACCTGTGCACCGTAAATAAATATCGACATATAAATCAAAATGGCGCCGGCAAAACTTAAGGCATAAGTAGCACCTATGCTGGTGCTTTTTTCACCCGAATCAGTCATTTCACTTGATTTGATAACGATATTGCTTTTTATTTTATGCAATCGCGCTGTATCAATACCGGCTTTTACCAAACTAATGCCGGATGCAATATCATTCATCTGACGCTGAATATTATCCGTTAATGAAAGCGTTGTTTTCTTTTTAGCATAAAGGGTAACCGTGTCTTTTGCATTGGCTGGAATGTTAAGTACCAAATCCTCATCGTCTTTTAAACTGGCCTTTGCCTGGTTCAGTGATCCATCAGGATAGTTAAACTTTACATATTTTTCATCCTGAAATTTCCCTTTGTACTCGCTACTGTTATCAATTACATTTACTATATGCATGGTTTCACTCTTGTCCGTGGCGACGTAAGCAATAATAGCATACATGCCGGCAATAAGGGCTGGTACTAGCATTGTCATCACAATGAATGATTTTTTCCTTACCCTTGTAATGTACTCGCGTTGTATAATTAGTAAAATTTTGTTCATGGCTTACGGGATTAGGCTTACTTTTTCAATAAATATTTCGTTCATGCTGGGTATAACTTCTTGCAGCATATTGATGCGTGTTTTAGGGAGCAGGTATTGCAACACATCGTTTGATGTATTACCTTCTTTTAGCTTTAGTTTAATGGCGTGGCTATTATCATATCCTTCTTTTTCATCAATCAATTCAAAAGGCTGTGATCCATTAAATCCGATTTTTTCGCCTGAATATTCTACAATATAAATGTTGTTGCGGTAGGTGTTTTTAATATCCCTTATGGGGCCATCCAATATTTTTTTTGATTGGTGGAGTAAAGCAATTGCATCACAAAGTTCTTCAACCGATTCCATGCGGTGGGTGGAGAACAGGATGGTAGCACCTTTTTTATTCAGCTCCAATATCTCTTCTTTTATCACTTCGGCATTAACAGGATCGAAGCCGCTAAATGGTTCATCCAGGATGATCAGATCGGGCTCATGTAATACTGTAGCCACAAATTGGGCTTTCTGCTGCATTCCTTTTGATAGCTCCTCAATCTTCATCTTCCACCAGGTTTCCATACCAAGCTTATCGAACCAGAGTTTTAATCGTTTGATGGCTTCATCGCGACTCAAACCTTTTAAGCGGGCAAGGTAGATCATCTGTTCGCCGATCTCCATTTTTTTATATAAACCACGTTCTTCAGGTAAATAACCAATCCGGTCAATGTGTGATTGATTGAGCTTCTCGCCATTAAAATAAACCTCACCCGAGTCAGGCGCTGTAATTTGATTGATGATACGTATAAGCGAAGTTTTACCGGCTCCATTTGGCCCTAACAGACCAAATACCTGCCCGCTTTTTACTTCCAGACTTACATCGTTTAAAGCCGTGTGCCCGGCATATTGTTTAACAATGTTGCGGATGCTTAACATAGATAAAGAATTAATAGTTAAGATTTTTTGTGTTAGATACGATGGGTGCAATAAAGTTACATATTTAGGTGGAATGCTGAACATTGGATGCGATTGTAAATAAAAAAGGCCTGAAATCTTAATGATCTCAGGCCTTTGATTATATTTTTGCACGTTAAAAACTACTCAAAATATTCCTTCATCCGCTCAAAGAAACTTTTTTCGTTTTTGCCCGGATTGGGTTTGAAGTTTGGTGAGTTTTGCAATTTCTCCAGTAGTTCACGCTCTTCACGGCTTAGGGCTTTCGGTGTCCAGATGTTGATGTGCACTAATTGGTCGCCGCGATGATATGAATTTACTTCGGGCACACCTTTGCTCTTTAATCTTAATATTTTGCCGCCCTGAGTTCCGGGATCTATTTTAATTTTAACTTTTCCATCAATAGTTGGTACTTCAACACTGGTGCCTAAGGCCGCATCAATAAAGGTGATGTGCAGATCATAGATAACATTGTTGCCGTCGCGTTTTAAAGTTTCGTGAGGGATTTCCTCAATCAGGATGATCAAATCACCCGGCATGCCGCCACGTGGCGCTGCATTGCCTTTTCCGCTCATGCTTAGCTGCATGCCTTCGCTTACCCCTGCAGGGATATTAATGCTGATGGTTTCTTCGCCACGTACCACACCATCACCATGACAAACAGTACATTTTGACAGGATGGTTGAGCCTTCACCATTACAGGTAGGACAAGTGCTGGTAGTTTGCATCTGGCCCAAAATGGTATTGGTTACCCTGCGCACAGCGCCTGAGCCACCGCATGTTTTACAGGTTTGGAACGATGCCTTATCTTTTGCACCTGTGCCATCGCAGGTTTTACAAACAATCTGCTTGTTTACTTTTATTTTCTTTTCAGTGCCATTGGCAATTTCTTCCAATGTTAACCTTACTTTGATGCGCAGGTTGCTGCCACGCGCTACACGACGGCCAGCACCGCCGCCTTGTCTGCCACCGCCAAAAAAGCCTTCGAACGGACTGCCACCGCCAAAAATATCACCGAACTGGCTGAAAATATCATCCATGTTCATGCCGCCGGCACCACCGTATCCGCCGCCATTGGCAGACTGTGCGTTAGCCGCATGCCCAAACTGGTCATACCGCTGACGTTTCTCCGGATTACTTAATACTTCGTATGCTTCGGCTGCTTCCTTAAACTTATCTTCGGCAGCTTTGTCACCTTCATTCTTGTCCGGGTGATATTTAATAGCCATTTTACGATATGCTTTCTTTATCTCGTCAGCATCTGCACCTTTCGCTATGCCAAGCACATCGTAGTAATCTCTTTTAGCCATGTCTTTTATTTATTTCGGAGTTAGGATGTTCGATTTCAGATTTAGCCGATTTCGGATCCTTTCAATACTTATTTTTAATTATGGGAGAACAATATTTAATGATAGATTTAAGATAATTCCGAAATGAAACATCCGAAATCCGACATCAACTTATGCCCCTACGATTACTTTTGCGAAACGGATCACTTTATCATTAAGAAAATATCCTTTCTCCATTTCATCAATCACTTTTCCTTTCCACTCATCTGTTGGAGCGGGAATATTGGTGATAGCTTCTTGTAATTCAGGGTCAAATGGACTTCCAATAGATTCCATCTCTTTTAATCCTTTTTGTGTTAATATGCTTTTTAGTTTGTTTTGAACAAGTATAACACCTTCCCTAACCGGAGTTACATCACTTGCACCTTCCATTGACCGTAAGGCACGTTCAAAATCATCCAGAACAGGTAGTAGGGCAGCAATTACATCTTTGCCTTCCATTTTACGGGCTTCTTCGCGTTCTTTAACGGTACGTCTTCTAAAGTTATCGAATTCAGCATATAAACGCAAGTATTTGTCGTTAGCTGCAGATACTTCTTCTTTCAATACATCAACTGCCGAAGGCGCATTTTCTGCAGCCTGCGCATCAGTTTGTTCGTTTTCATTAATTATTTCGTTCAAACCTTCTGGGGTTTCCATGTCTTCTTTCTTTTTTTTCTTTAACATATCGTTAAAATTCATAGCTGATAGTGCCAATCAAGTATCTTGCCATTGCTATAAAGCCGACAAGGTGGCAGTAATATTTGTTTGGAACTGATTTGTTAGCAGTTTGCAGTATGCAGTTGTCAGTATGCAGATGAGGAAAAGTATGCTTTGTCAGTTTGTGTTTAACAGATTAAGAAATAGTTTGCAGTTTACAATTATCAGTTTGCACTTGTTAGTTCAATTATTCGGAAACTGCGAACTCAAAACTGCCAACTACCTAAGCAATCTTCGCATCCTCCAATACCTTACTGTTTTCACATTTAATAATGCGTGAGGGAAAAGTACGGATAATGTGATAATCGTGAGTAGCAATCAATACGGCAGTGCCTGATTGGCTGATCTGCTTAAGCAGTAATACAATCTCTTCAGAAGTATCCGGGTCAAGGTTACCTGTGGGTTCATCTGCCAAAATAATTTCTGGATCGTTCAGTAGTGCGCGGGCAATAACCACACGTTGTTGCTCCCCACCTGAAAGTTCATGTGGCATTTTTTTAAGTTTAGAACGCAGGCCTACTTTCTCCAATACGTCAAGTGCTTTGTCGGCAATTAGTTTTTTATCTGTCCAGCCGGTGGCACGCATTACAAATCGCAGGTTCTCCTCCACAGATCGGTCTGTAAGCAACTGAAAGTCCTGAAAAACAATACCCAGTTTACGACGTAAAAAAGGAATGTCTTTTGATTTAATATGGTTCAGGTCATAACCGCAAGCATGACCATTGCCGGTATTAATGGTCAAATCGCCATACATAACTTTAAGCAAACTACTCTTGCCCGATCCTGTTTGACCTATCAACCAAACAAAGTCGCCTTTGTCAATATGCAGGTTAACGTTTGATAGTACCAGGTGAGTCTGTTGAAAAATATCAACGTTATTTAACTTTATTATGGAATTACCGATCATGTTTTTTGGTTAATTAGTTCATTGGTTCACCGCTTCATTAGTTCATTGGTAATGTGTGGTTGAGAAGGATAGGCGATAATAAATATCCGTTAACCCCAATGAACTAATGAACAACTGAACTAATGAACATAGTCAAAGCTCTAATTTTAAGATCTGCCCAAAAGGCAGATCTTTTATAATATTCATTATGTACTCAGTTTTGTCGTGCAAGCCCGCCTTATCTAAGGATTTTTCGGGCCTATCCACCCTGAAATAAGCAAGCAGAGTAAACTTATCATCCCTAAGCTGTACGTAATCAGGTATTTTGGCAACGCCTTTTACTTTTATAATATACATTTTTAGTCCATAGTCCATGGCCGATAGTCCATAGTCAGTATTTGTAAATAATTACAGGAATAACTATGGTCCATGGACTATCGACCATGGACTTATTTCTTACAGCGCCAATACTTCTTTCACTCTTGCTGCAGCTTCTTTAAGCAGTATAGCCGAGAATACTTTTAAACCAGAGTTATCAATTAATTCTTTTGCTTCAACAGCATTTGTTCCTTGTAAGCGAACGATAATTGGTACTGGGATATTGCCTATTTCATGATAAGCATCAATTACACCCTGGGCCACACGGTCGCAACGAACAATACCACCAAAAATGTTAATTAGGATGGCTTTAACATGCGGATCTTTTAAGATGATGTTAAAAGCCGCTTTTACTGTTTGTGCATTAGCAGTACCGCCTACGTCCAAAAAGTTAGCAGGCTCACCACCGGCAATTTTAATAATATCCATTGTAGCCATAGCTAAACCTGCACCATTAACCATACAGCCAACGTTACCGTCAAGCTTTACATAGTTAAGGTTTGATTTGCTGGCTTCAACTTCCATCGGGTCTTCTTCATTGGTGTCGCGCAATGCAGCAAAATCAGGATGACGGTATAAAGCGTTATCATCCAGGTTTACCTTAGCATCAACAGCCAGTATTTTATTGTCAGATGTTTTTAAAACCGGGTTAATTTCAAATTGTGAAGAATCGGTTGCATCGTAAGCTTTATATAAGGCTGTGATAAATTTCACCATATCCTTAAATGCATCACCTGAAAGACCAAGATTGAAGGCGATTTTACGCGCCTGGAAACCTTGTAAACCAACTTTAGGGTCAATTTCTTCTTTGTGTATCAACTCAGGGGTTGAGTGTGCAACTTCTTCTATATCCATACCACCTTCGGTTGAATACATGATAATGTTGCGGCCTTTTGCACGGTCAAGTAAAACGCTGATATAAAATTCTTTTGTTTCGCTTTCGCCCGGATAGTAAACATCCTGTGCTACTAAAACCTTGCGTACTAATTTACCTTCGGGGCCGGTTTGTGGGGTAACCAACTGCATTCCCAGGATGGCTCCGGCTCTTTCCTTCACCTCATCAAGGTTCTTTGCTAATTTAACACCGCCGCCTTTACCACGGCCACCAGCATGGATTTGGGCCTTTATAACTACCCAGCTCGATCCATAATCTTCTTTCATTTTTTGAGCAGCTTCTACAGCTTGTTCAACGGTATCGGCTACAATACCTTCCTGAACCCTTACGCCAAAGCTTTTTAATATAGCTTTACCTTGATATTCGTGAATATTCATGTCTTTTGAAGAATTTGCCGTAAAGCTAATAAATAAGTCCGAAAGTCATCAAGTATGCAAGCCCGAAAGAAATTTATTACGTTGTGTTGAAATAGATTTCAATTGTTTACATCGTTCAATAAATATCAAATAGTAATGACTTTTGCGCGCTTCGCACTTTCGGACAAAAAATCTACATTTGCTGTATGCTCAAAGCCCATAATATTCACAAAGCATACGGAAAACTTGAAATACTGAAAGGCGTTGATCTTGAAGTTGAAAAAGGCGAAATTGTTACCATCGTTGGCGCATCAGGCGCCGGAAAAAGTACCCTGCTTAATATATTAGGCACTTTAGACAGACCTGATTCAGGAAAGCTGTTTATAAATAATGTAGAAGTTAGCGGCTTAAATAATAAAACTTTAAGCAATTTCAGAAATCAACGCATTGGTTTCATCTTTCAGTTTCATCATTTACTGGGCGAATTTGATGCTATTGAAAATGTATGTATTCCGGCATTTATTGCGGGTACATCACGTAAGGATGCGGAGAAGAGAGCAACTGAATTGTTACAATTATTAGGACTTGGCGACAGGTTAAATCATAAGCCAAATGAACTTTCAGGTGGTGAACAACAAAGGGTGGCCGTAGCCAGGGCGCTGATCAATAATCCGTCGCTCATATTTGCCGATGAACCATCAGGTAACCTGGATTCGGCCAATTCATTGGAGTTGCACCAATTATTTATTAAACTCCGAAATGAGTTTAACCAAACCTTTGTAATTGTAACCCATAATCAAGATCTGGCCGATCTGTCCGACCGTACCGTTTCTATGAAAGATGGTTTGATAGACTTATAATTAAGAAATATCCATGTACACACTTATAACATCGGCTACATCTTCAAATGCTTACCGGCTTAAAAATGAGTTAAATCAGCCAGATGTTATTTTGGGCGATTATCTGGAACTTCCGGCAATTATGTTAAATAGCAATGACATGATCAGGCTGCCCAAACCATCGTCAATAGCTTATGCGCATGAAATGCTGACTTTATGTCTGGATAAGGGAATCAGTAAAGTTTATGCTTTACGCGATGAGGAGTTTGAAAGCCTTGCCGAGGCTGCAACTCTATTTGTGGAGTTTGGAATTGTGATTGTTCGTGGTTAAAAGCTATAAACAGTTTTAATACAATTGATAAATTATATAACGGTAAGATGTTGTTTACTGTTTATCAAACAAGTGGAAGATGAATTTACATACAATAGATACCGGATTTTTTAAGTTAGATGGTGGCGCTATGTTTGGCGTTGTGCCCAAAACTATCTGGAATAAAACAAACCCGGCTGATGAAAATAATTTATGCACTTGGGCCATGCGCTGTCTGCTGATTGAAGATGAAGGCAGATTGATTTTGGTTGATACAGGTATTGGTAATAAACAAGATCAAAAGTTTTTTAGTCACTATTATTTGCATGGTGACGCCACAATCGATGCTTCGCTGGCTAAACTGGGATTGCATAAAGATGATATCACGGATGTGTTTTTAACACACCTGCATTTTGATCACGTGGGGGGAGCTGTGGTGAAAGATGGTGAAAGGTTATTGCCTGCATTTAAAAATGCCACCTACTGGAGTAACCCGCAGCATTGGGATTGGGCGGTAAATCCGAATGAGCGGGAGAAAGCCTCGTTTTTAAAAGAGAATATTTTACCCATTCAGGAAAGCGGACAATTGCAGTTTGTTTCTGCCGAAGATGGGGTTAAGTTTAGCGAAAATGTACATGTCCGTTTTGTTTATGGGCATACTGATGCCATGATGCTGCCCTTGATTAACTATAAGGATAAAAGTATTTTGTATATGGCTGATTTGCTGCCATCAACAGGGCATATTCCGCTCCCTTATGTTATGGCTTATGATATGTTCCCACTTAAAACTTTAACTGAAAAAAAACAATTTCTGACTGAAGCTGTTGAAGAAGAGTACGTTTTATTTTTGGAGCACGATCCGGTAAACGAATGCTGTACTTTGCAAAAAACAGAAAAAGGTATAAGATTAGCTGAAACTTTTAGCTTAAAAGAGCTTTAATATTGATTTAATTTAAACCACAAAAACCGTGCAATAAATTGCATAAAATCAATAAAATAACACTCTTTTTTTTATATAAATTTTAGTTAAAATATGTCATAACAATTTCTTACCTTTGCACGTTCTATTCTAAAAGAAGAATCGAGGTAATTTAAATAAATGAGACAACTCAAAATAACTCAATCCATTACCAATCGCGAATCACAATCGCTTGATAAATATCTTCACGAGATTGGTAAAGTTGATCTGATAACAGCCGAAGAAGAAGTAATATTAGCGCAAAAGATAAGAGAGGGCGATCAGGCTGCATTAGAACGTTTAACAAAGACAAACCTTCGTTTCGTGGTTTCAGTTGCTAAACAATATCAAAACCAGGGCCTAACACTTGGTGATTTAATTAATGAAGGTAATCTGGGTTTAATTAAGGCAGCTAAACGCTTTGATGAAACCAAAGGATTTAAATTTATATCATACGCCGTTTGGTGGATCCGTCAGTCAATATTACAAGCTATTGCTGAACAATCACGTATTGTGCGTTTACCATTGAACCAGGTAGGCTCATTAAGTAAAATTAGTAAAGCATTTTCAAAGCTTGAACAGGAATATGAGCGTGAGCCATCACCTGAAGAGCTGGCTGATATGCTGGAAACTACCGTTGATAAAATTTCGGATACGCTGAGTAACTCAGGCCGTCATGTATCAATGGATGCTCCGTTTGTACAGGGTGAAGAAAATACTTTGCTTGATGTATTAGAAAATCAAGAACCTAATACTGACTCGATACTGATCAATGAGTCATTATCAGAAGAAATAAAACGTTCTCTTTCAACACTAACTGAGCGTGAGCGCGAAATTATTGTATTGTTTTTCGGTTTAGGTACTAATCACCCACTTTCACTTGAAGAAATTGGTGAAAAATTTAATTTAACACGTGAGCGTGTTAGGCAGATTAAAGACAAGGCATTACAACGCCTGCGTCATACTTCAAGAAGCAAAATTCTTAAATCCTATTTAGGATAATATAATTCCATTTTGGTATTAAAAATAAAGGCTTGATAACTTATTAAAAGTTCTCAAGCCTTTTTGTTATACCTATTTTTTTAAAAATGCTGCAACCTCTTTGCTTATAAGTAAGTCTATTGTTTAACAATATACCCAATGAGCAAAATCTGTCTATTGATAATCACTTTTATGTTATGCTATAGCTTTGCGGCTGGCAAAAGTAAATTAACATTAGGTAATGTTACTTTTAAGAGTTTATTTGCTGATCCTGATGTAATACCCACAGCAGATTTTAAAACACTTATTGTTCCTATAAAAAGAGTTGGAAACCTGATAATAGTTGAAGCTACTGTTGACACGCTTGAAGGAAACTTTGTACTGGATACAGGTGCACCTTATCTTATCCTTAATGAAACCTATTTTAGAAATTATCCTAATATGGGTAATGATGAAGTTGTCGGAGCTACTGGTGTATCGTCGGGCTCCTATGCTACCATTGTTCGTGACTTTTCAATTCTTGATCTTAAATATAATAGGTTAACAGCACAGGTTACCAATTTATCGTCCATTGAAAATGGTAGGCACATAAAAATACTAGGATTATTAGGTACTCGTTTGTTTTCAAAATTTGCTTTAACGGTTGATCTTTTCCGTAATGTACTTTATATTCAAAAGCTTGGTAAGGATGGTAATATCCCTGAATCTGAACTTTTTTATCATAATCCGTTTCTGATAAGCCCTTTTAAATATCTGGATGATATCATGTTTTTTAAAGGCAGCGTAAATAATAATGTTTTTTGGTTCGCTTTTGATACTGCTGCTGAAACCAATTTGTTGGATTATCAAAAAACAAAAAATATCATGTCGTCAATGCATGTAATGGGGCGTTCTAAACTAACATGCATTGGTGGTTTTAGTTTTGAAGTAATTTATGCCTGTTTTGATCAGTTAACGATCGGGGAGCAAACCTTTATGAAAAATCAGGTTTTAATTACCAGCCTGGAAAAAATAGGGGAGTGTTATGGATATAGAGTAGACGGTGTTTTAGGAAACGATTTTTTTTCAAGGGGTATTTTTACGATCAATTTCGTGAAAAAAGAATTTGAAATGTACATTTACACTAATCAGTAAACTCCATTACAAAAATGAGGTGTAAGGTACTTATAGCTGTTATAACGGTATGGTTTTCTAATAATATAAATGTCATAATGGCACAAGGGCACAATGCCCTTATTATAGAAGAAGATCGGCTGATTATACAGATTGACCTGAGGTCGTCTAAAATACAGTTGGATAGTATTCTTAAGATTGCAGGCATTCGTGAAGCAAACACGGATAACATAATAAAAGGCGATTTTGGTTTTTTTAAGAATGAAGGCTGGGTTTTTGAAGCCAAACAAGATAATATTGTAAAGTTTAACAGGCCGTTGATTGTGTTGAGCAATAACTCTCAGCGTACGCCATATCTTGTTACTACTCAAATACCAGATATTAATGGCAAATCAAAAAAATCACCCCTTGTAAATTATGGTATAAATAAATTTGCCAAAATTACTGTTTATGAACTGGCGTCCGGTTTAACCCGCTTTATTTTGCCGGGGTATGAACGCTCAAAAAGAGTTTTTTTATCAGGCAATTTCAATAATTGGAGCACCTTAAAAGGACTGATGAAAAAAGCCGATGGAGGTTGGCTGCTGGATGTTAAACTGGAGGCTGGGGCTTGTGAATATAAATTTATAACAGATGGCAGGTGGACTACAGATCCGGATAATTTGATTCAAACTAATGATGGAGCCGGTAATGTAAACTCGGTTTATTATAAATATAATTATACGTTTAAATTATCAGGATACTCCTTAGCGCACAAGATAACTGTGGCAGGCGAATTTAATAACTGGAATACCGATGAATTATCACTAGGGAAAAAGGATAATATCTGGCAGCTACAGATGTACCTGAGCGAGGGAAAACATTTATATTGTTTTATGGTTGATGACCAGCGGATAACTGATCCTTTAAACCCGCATAAAGAAAACAATATTGGAGGTAATTTAAGTTCAGTATTAAATATTGGCGAAATGGTGACTTTTAAGCTTGATGGATATTCAAGTGCGAAAAATGTAACGATATCCGGCAATTTTAATAATTGGGACGAAAATACGTTGCAGATGCAGCGGGTTGCAAATAGATGGATCCTTCCGGAAACGTTTCCTGCCGGAAATTATAGCTATAGGTTTATCGTTGATGGAATATCAATGGTTGATCCTCAGAATCCATTTACGTTGTTTGAAAAAGGCGAGTTTAAATCGTTTTTAGCATTGAAACCCACGCATTACTTTATTTTGAAAGGATTTAGCAGCGCTAAAAAAGTTACCATACATGGCTCCTTTAATAATTGGGAACCGCATGGTTATACCATGGCCCGCAAAGGTGATGATTGGATAATTGGTTTTAACCTTAAGCCTGGAAAGTATCTGTACAAATTTATAGTTGACGATAGATGGATCCTTGACCCGGGAAATAAATTTTGGGAACAAAATGAATTTAATACGGGTAATTCCGTTTTATGGATTGAATAGTTGTGGATATTTAATAAAAAAGTAAATTAGCATTCATAATTAAGTGATATTGAATTTATGACTATTCCTATATATCAGGCTGATGCCTTTACTGATAAGCTTTTTGGTGGTAACCCTGCCGCTATTTGTCCTTTGGAAAAATGGCTCCCTGATGAAACAATGCAAAAGATAGCAATTGAAAATAATCTTGCTGAAACTGCTTTTTTTGTTAAAAATGAAAACGGATATAAGCTACGTTGGTTCACCCCCGAGTATGAAATTGATCTGTGTGGCCATGCTACATTGGCTTCGGCGCATATCCTGTTTACCGAATTAGGCCATAAAGACGCTGAAATTCATTTTGAAACGATAAAAGCTGGTATACTAACGGTTAAAAAGGATGGTGATAAATACACGATGGATTTTCCGTCAAGACCTCCCATTCATATTGATCCGCCTGTAGGATTAATTGAAGCATTGAGTGAAAAACAGCCTGTAGAAGTTTTAAGATCGAGGGATTATTTCCTGGTTTATGAATCAGAGGATGATATTAAAGATATAGCCCCCGATTTTTTTGCTTTATCAAAAATGGATACGGTTGGGGTAATTGTTACCGCACACGGAAAGAAAGTTGATTTTGTATCCAGATTTTTTGCGCCCGGTGCGGGGATACCCGAGGATCCTGTTACCGGTTCAGCACATTGTAACCTGATACCATATTGGGCCGAAAAACTGAATAAAACGCAATTGCACGCTTACCAATTATCCGCCCGAAAAGGTGAACTCTGGTGTGAACTAAAGGGCGACAGAGTGCTAATGAGTGGTAAGGCCGTAACCTATTTAAAAGGCGGAATATTTTTTTGAGAAAATACGGTAAAAGGCGAACAATAGAATCACCTTTTACCGTACAATCAATACCCTACTGTAAACCTTTCTCTGATATGCTGTGGGTTCATTATTTCATCAATAATCGCTACTGCAAAATCTTCCATTGAAATAAAACTACGGCCGTTTTCATCCTTGATCAGTTGGTTTGTACCTGTACGAAAACTTCCTCTTCGTTCTTCAGGTGCAATTTCTGCAGCAGGGCTTACATACGTCCACTCTATTTGTTTTTCCTGCTTATATACCTTTAATGCTTCACGGTGTGCAAGGGCGGCGGGTTTATACTCCACAGGGAAATTAGGCGTATCAACCAATTGCAAGCCGGGAGAAACCTCCAAACTGCCTGCTCCGCCAACTATAATAAGGCGCTTTACATGAGCTTGTTTTAACCCATTTAGCAGGGGAGTTGCAATTTCAACAATTGATGAGGGTGTTGCTCCATTGGTATAATTGTATGCACAAACTACGGCATCATGGTCAAATGCTGCCGCTTCAACGTCCTGGGTATTAAACAGATCGCCTTTAGCAACTCTTAAATGCGATCTTTCGTTTTTATAATCTTCGGGGTGGCGTACTATTGCGGTAACATTGTGACCCCGGTTTAAGGCTTCTGTAACTATGCGGCTGCCAATACGGCCACTAGCACCAAATACTGCTATTTTCATAATGTATAAATGTTATAAAGGGTATAATTGTTTTGATAAATGAAGGTTATTGATCAGCCTTCTCAGATCAATCAGGAATGTAAAATTAATCATTAAAAAGAGCTATTGCCAAGCTTTAATATCAGGCTTTCAATGAGCTAAAAAAAACATAGAAAATTGATTTTTTTATGATTACTTTGAAGGTTCGAATTTTTCAGGAACAGGATACTATAAATGCAGCTTACACGATTAGAAATCAAGGGCTTTAAAAGCTTTGGCGATAAAATTACCATTAACTTTAATGAAGGTGTTACAGCTATTGTGGGGCCAAATGGGTGTGGTAAATCAAATGTAGTTGATTCTATCCGTTGGGTGCTGGGTGAACAAAGCACCCGTACGCTCCGCTCTGAAAAAATGGATAATGTGATATTTAACGGTACCAAAAGCCGTAAAGCCGCTAACCTGGCCGAAGTATCGCTCACATTTGATAATACAAAAAATGTTTTACCTACTGATTTCACCCAGGTAACATTAACACGCAGGCTGTACCGTTCGGGTGAAAGCGAGTATCGCTTAAACGATGTGCAATGCAGGCTAAAAGATATTACTGATCTTTTTTTAGATACGGGTATTGGTGCCGATTCTTATTCTATTATTGAGTTAAAGATGATTGATGAAATCATTACCAATAAAGAAGGTTCGCGCCGTAATTTGTTTGAAGAAGCATCAGGTATCTCAAAATATAAACTTCGCAAAAAGCAAACCTTCAATAAGCTAAAGGATACAGAAGCTGATTTGGAAAGGGTAGAGGATTTGCTTTTTGAGATAGAAAAGAACCTGAAGACATTGGAGAATCAGGCCAAAAAAACAGAACGTTATTACAGGCTTAAAGATCAGTATAAAGCACTCAGTGTTATGCTGGCCTCATTCAGGATAGCATCTTTCAGTGAATCTCTTGCTAAAATTGAAGAACAGGAACAAAGGCATAAGGAAGAAAAATCGGGTATTGTTACCCAGATTGATAGTTTGGAAGCTGTTTTACAGCAACATAAACTCGATAGTTTAACCAAGGAAAAAAACTTATCAACCCAACAAAAAGCTACCAATGAGTACGTGTCAAAAATACGGGCTTATGAGAGTGAAAAAAAGATAAAAAATGAACAGCTAAAGTTTCAGCAGGACAAAGAATCTCGCTTAACAGAAGAACTTGATCGCGATAAAACCCAGCTGAACCATGTACTGTACAATATTAAACGCCTTTCGGAAGAAAAAGCCCAGGAAGATGAAAACTTTGAAACAGTAAGGTTAAAAGTTGCTGATTTAAAAGAAGCTGTTGATGAACTAAGGGAACAGCAGTCAGCAGCGCGTAATGAGCTGAATGAGTTGGCAAATATCAATACCCGTTTGCAAAATCAGGCTTATAAAGCGGAAAAGGATTTAGATATTCTGCAAATACAACAGCAGGCGCTAGAGCAGGAAAGTCAGCGTAATATGGAAGATGCTACTAATAAAGAAGCAGAGCTTTCACATTTTAACGAAGCAGTTTATGGTTTGCAGGATAGGGTTGAACTAGCAGAAAAAGATTTTCAGGAGATAGTTGATTTTGAAAATAAATTACAGGAAGATATAAAAGCTACCGAGGCTGAGCTTAACACCGTACAGGAGGGAATTATACGCGAAGGTCGTAAGCTTGATGCCAAGCAGAACGAATATAATTTAACCAAAAGCATGGTTGATAACCTGGAAGGCTTTCCAGAATCAATCCGCTTTTTGAAAAAGAATACCGAATGGTCAAAAAATGCTCCACTTTTTAGTGATATTTTATTTTGCCGCGAGGAGTATCGTGTTGCCATAGAAAACTACCTGGAGCCGTTAATGAACCACTATGTAGTTGATAGTTATGATGAAGCCATTAAGGCCATTAATTTATTAAGTAAAGCGGCACAGGGTAGGGCTCAGTTCTTTGTTTTAAATAGTTATAAAGATCAGCCTGAAGCAAGCAAAATAGATGTTGAAGGTGCTATCCCAGCTTTAAACGTGGTTGAGGTTGATAAACGGTATCAGTACTTATGCAGCTATCTGCTTAACAATGTTTACCTGATTGACGATAACAGTGAACAGGCTCTTAATAATATAGAATTAACCAATGGCGTAGTATTAATTGGCAAGAGTGGTAAGTTTAATAAATCAAAATATACCATGGCCGGTGGCTCTGTTGGTCTTTTTGAAGGTAAAAGGATAGGACGGGCCAAGAATCTGGAGAATCTTTTAAAGGTTATTAAGCTGATAGATTTAGAGGTTAATGATTTTAAAACCCGTTTTGAAGCCTTGCAAAATAAACTTGTAGCATTAAAAGCATCAGGTAAGGCTGCCGAAATAAAGCAAAAGCAGCAGGAGCTTAACTTATTAAATACGGAGCTCATTACCGTTAAAACAAGGCAGGAGCAGTATCAAACCTTTATCGAAAATAGTCTTAACCGTAAAGAAGATATAGCCCGCAAAATTGAAAGCATTACAGAAGAAAAGCAAGCACTATTGCCACAATTGGAAGAGCTGAAAGAGCAAAAGCAAATTCAAATCGACTTACTGGCAGAAAAGCAGTTTGCCTTTAATGAGCTGAATGAATATGTGTCCGTTCAATCCAATGCGTATAACCAGGAGAATATCCGGTTCCATCAGCAGCAGAATAAAGTATCGGGGCTGGTGAAGGATTTGGATTACAGGCAAACTCAACAGGAGAGTCTTGAAGGAAGGATAACACAGAATAACCTTGAACTTGAAAAGGTAAAAGTAGCCATACAGGAAAATTTGCAACAGGCAGATAATTCTGATGATGATTTGTTGGAAATGTACGAGCAAAAGGATGCATTGGAAAAAGCAACCCAGCAGGCAGAACAGGAATATTATGAGTGGCGGGGTAAAATATCAGAGTCAGAAAACGAAGTAACCGTATTGCGCCGTAAAAAGGACAATGCCGAAACCATAGAAAATGCGCTGAAAGATGAAAGAACAAATCTGAAGCTGGAGTTAAATGCCCTGAAAGAAAGGCTATCAGTTGAATTTAATATTGATATTCAGGACCTGCCGGAAACTGAAATGGCCGAAGGCGAAAATGAGCATGATATACGCGATAAAACAGAGAAACTTAAAAAGCAGTTAGACGAATTTGGCGCCATTAACCCAATGGCGGTAGAAGCTTATAACGAAATGGATGAACGTTGTACCTTCATCAAATCACAAAAGAAAGATCTGAGTGATGCTAAGGCTTCTTTACTGGCAACAATTCAGGAAATTGATGACACTGCACGTGAGAAGTTCATGACTTCTTTTACGCTGGTAAGGGAAAATTTTATAAAAGTATTCCGTTCATTGTTTAATGAGGAGGATTCATGCGATTTGATTCTTACTGACCCTCAGCATCCGCTCGAATCAGATATTGATATCATTGCCAAACCAAAAGGTAAGCGGCCGCTATCCATCAACCAGCTTTCAGGTGGTGAAAAAACATTAACAGCAACGGCTATCCTGTTTTCATTATACCTTTTAAAACCTGCCCCTTTCTGTATTTTTGATGAGGTTGATGCTCCTTTGGATGACACCAATATTGATAAATTCAATAATATTATCAGGGCGTTTTCAAAAGAGTCGCAGTTCATTATTATCTCCCACAATAAAAGAACCATTGCCAGCACCGATATTATTTATGGCGTAACCATGGTTGAGCAAGGTATATCGAGAGTTGTTCCGGTTGATTTAAGGGAACTGGTTGACTAAACTATAGATTGTTAGAAATAGAAAAGCCTAAAGCGAAAGTGTAAAATCTTTCTGCTTTAGGCTTTTGCTTTTAAGGTCTTAATTCTTTTTTATCTTTAATTTATCTATCAGAGAATTATGCTTAATAATCATGCCGGTAAATTTGGGCTTTTGCGGGTGCATATTAATACGATTACCCGTAGCTAGTGCAAATGTCCTGGCTGCAGATTTAAGGCTCTGCACTGCCGGTTTATTTACAGCATAGGTGCCTGTATTTACATAGCTTAAAACGTCTGCAAGCAATCCTTCAGTTGGGTCACCAAAGTCTCTTGTAAGGTCATCAATGTCTTTCACTCCAGGGTAATCTGTTGTGCCTGGTGTGAAACCTGCGTAATATCCACCCTGGCCAGAAGAGTTTTCTACATAAAACTCAGGTGTGTACATTATGTACTTATTAATATCAATATCAAAAAAACCTACAGGCTTGCCGTAGCTTGTTTCACCTACAAATTCAACATCCATTTCTGGTCTAAGATTATTTATAGTGAGTTCACTCGCTGAAGCTGTATTGCCAGTAATAATGAAAAATACACGACCCACATTTAGTGTCCCGATTTTTGAAAAATTAACCACGTTGCCGGCCACTGAAAAGTCAAGCTGACCATAGTTGTAATCGCCATTGGTACCGGTTCGCCATTGATGGCTGAGCAAAGGATCTTTGCCACTTACCAGGTTACTGTTATAAAAAGTATTGTACATCAATTTACCACTTTTAGACGCTGGTACAATTAAATTATCTAAATGCTCGGCAGTTGAAACGTAACCACCACCATTATAACGAAGATCTACAACCAAATCTGTTACTCCGTTAGATGCAAAGTCAGAAAAAGCGGCATCCAATACCGGATCGGCAATGGCATCGGTGGTGAAACTATTAAATACCAGATAGCCTACAATATGTCCGTTACCCTGGTTTAAAATAGTGTCTTTTAATACGGGGTTCACTGTGTAATTTGCTATGTTTAATGTTGCTGAAAATGTAGTGCTGTCTTGTCTTTCTAAAGTCATGGTAACAGTACTGCTATTGAATATGGCATTGTTTACGTAAGCGAGGTTAACACCTGTGCCGGTTCCATATCCCTGCGCGTCATAAGAGATATTAGTATTGTTGTTTATACTAATTATTCTGTATCCTCTTTTTATACCTGCTAATCCTGCTGGCGAAGCTGGATAAACATATTCAATCCGCAGGTCATTTACAAGGTTGTATTGTAAATCAAAGCCATAATCACCCTTTGTTCCGTTTAATGCAGCTGTTTCGGTGCCATCATCAATAAAAGAGTATTTCGCAGCTCCTGGATCATTAGCATAATATTCATAAGGTAAACTGGTAGCCGGATTGATGGCATATTGCGAAAGTGCATTCATTTCACTTGCCAAAGCTGTTAAATCACTGGCATTAGTATACGTACGCGGCTGAAAATTTGCATAAGTTGGCAGTGCCGAATTCCATAGATAATCTTCCTTAGCATATAGATATATGGAGTCTTTAATTTTATCCAGCGTTGTGCCGGGTGAGTTTGGAGTTATAATATTGGGAGACTTTTTGCAGGCAGATATGATAATTGTAAATAGTGATAAGATAATTAGGGGGTATAGTTTTTTCATCTTAATGAATATGTGTTTCTTGTTAAAAATGTAGGACTACTACATTAATGATCAGTATTAATAACTTATAGAAAATTCGCTACATTCAGATAATCAATTCCGCAGGCTTCTGCACATAGCCTGTCTGTTTCAGAATTTTCGATCATCAAAACTTCACGCCTTTCCAAATCATGTTTTTTTAATAGCTCATTAATAATATCCGGCTCTGGCTTCGGGAAAGTTTCTTCTGCAAAATAGACGGTTAAATATTTCTCAAGTCCATGCCACTCTGTTTGCTTTATTTTATTTAACTGTTGTTCTGGATTGCCATTAGTTACAATAAATATCTTTTTACGATTAATAACAATTTCTTGCAGCAGGGTAAGTATGTTTTTATAAAGTAACAGTTTTAAAGGGAGTTTGGCTGTGATAAATAAGTCATCAAAGCATTCCCGATACTTCTCTTCAATATTTAACTTCTCCTTTAAACGTTCAAAAACCAAACATTCTCCTTCATCATTATACGTATTTACCATCAAATCAGTTGTCTGTTTGGCATCAATTAGTAGGGTATACTCCAATAATCCTGCAAAAAGATAATAAACCTGGAATATATAATCCTTTTCGGGGTAAAGAACATTATCCAGTTCAAAGATGAACGCATTTTTACGGCTGTCAATATCGCTGTACGTCATTAATATAAATTGCTGCCTCAAAGATCATAAATTGCTTATAAAAATCTATTATTTTTACTCACATGTATTACAAACCCACTTGCAGGTTACTGATTAAAGAGCAGATAAAATGAATCAGGTAGCTAAAAAATTATATATAAAATCGGGTCAACGTTGGCTGTTTTATAATGCGCCTGACAATTACTTGCCCATTATAGCCCCACTTCCTGATGGAGTTACAACTAGTTTTACACCTACTGATAATTTTGATGGCATACAGTTATTTGTTTTAAACAGCCTCCAGCTTATGAACAGCTTAAAGGTGATTGTCCCTTTATTAAAAGCAGAAACAGTATTTTGGCTTACCTACCCCAAAAAAAGTTCGGGTATTGAATCAGATTTGGAAATGATGGGTAATTGGGATGAACCTGCTAAATATGGGTTACGCGTTGTTTCTACTGTATCCATAAATGAAACCTGGACGGCATTGCGTTTCAGGATGGAGGGCCTGTCAAAATTGTCAGAAACCAGAAATGCAGCAATTAAAACAAACGAATATTCGGCTTATATAAATGTGGAAAAAAAGCTGATTACATTGCCACAGGAGATGGAAGAAGTTTTATGCAAGTCATCTGCTGCAATGAGTTTTTACCAATCCTTATCTTATAGTAACAAAAAAGAATACGTGATTTGGATACTTTCTGCCAAGCTGGCAAATACCAAGACCGATCGTTTGGAGAAACTAATTGATAAGCTATTGGCGGGAAAGAAAAATCCTTCGGAAAAATAAGACAGGTTGATTAGATTTGAATTATTTATAAACCGATATATGAAAGCAGAAATATTAGTTGTGGAGAAAGAATATGAGGCGCCGGTAGAAAAAGTATGGCAAGCATTAACTGACAAGGTTAAAATGAGGGAGTGGTATTTTGATGTAGATGATTTTAAACCCGAAGTTGGTTTTGTATTTCATTTTAAAGGGCAAAATGAAGACAGGGAGTTTCTGCACATCTGTATAATTAAAGAAGCTATTTTAAACAGAAAGCTGAAACATAGCTGGCGATATGAAAATTATCCGGGCGAATCTAATGTTACTTTCGAGTTTATACCCGAAGGGCATAAAACACGGTTAATATTAACACATGAAGGTTTGGAAACATTTCCACAGGATAATCCTGATTTTGCAGTGAATAATTTTAATTTTGGATGGAACCATATTCTTGGCGTGGTATTACCAGAGTATCTTGATAAAAATTAAAAGGTATAAAAAGCAGATACAGAATACTTCATGTATCTGCTTTTTATATTTATTTTTGCCAAATGACTCAAGAGCAACCAAACAACAAGCTTCACGGGAAAACTTTAGAAATGATATTGAATGCTTTGGTAGCTCATTACGGCTGGCCAGAGTTGGGCTACCTCATTCGCATCAATTGTTTTTTAGATAATCCGAGTATTAAATCGAGTCTCACTTTTCTCCGTAAAACCCCATGGGCACGCAAAAAAGTTGAAGATTTGTATTTGCAATCTCCTATTGATTAATTGTGCCGGATAGTTTAATCCTTATTTGATTAAGAGTGTTTCTTTTTCTTATTCATTTTGGCTTTTTGGCCCGAACTGTAATTGTAATTTTTAACGTTACTGGCTTTTTTCTCATGGAAAGCTGCACCTACAACCGGCTCAGAATCTTTACTCTTTTTAGATTTCTTAGCTTCCAGCTCAGCATCTTTTTTGTCCTTTTCAATTATTACGCCTTCAGGAATATCACCTAAAGGTATTTTTTGGCCAATTGCAAGTTCTATCTTTTTAACCATGCTCAATTCCAGATCGGTGGCAAAAGTGATGGCTAAGGTTTCATCTTCTTCGCTGATATTACCAGCTGCAACCCTGAAAATATAAGTTTCCTTTTCTTCCGGAAGTTCAAAATGAAGAATGAAAGGGATTCCGTCAAGGTTTATTTCCTGAGTTGTATCATTAGCAATAATCAGAATTTTAACTGATGGGGATGTTTTAAAATCATCTGTACTATCTAAACCATTAATTTCAATGGAGGTTGAATTGAGAAGAGCAACGTTCTTTTTATGCCTATTTTGCAGACTTCGGTAAACTTTTTCGGCTGTTTGGCGGGTGTTTACAAAAATTACCGTTTTGGTAAACAGCTCATCATCCTGCATAAATAAGTTAAGCAGGTTAAGCTTGGTGCCAAAGTTTGGTACAATGTATAAAACTTGCGGAAAGGTTTCAATTATTGTTTCGCCCGTTTCATCAATTTCAATAATAGCCGGTAAGTTCATAAACGGCTCAATCATTTTTTCCAGCCGGGAATGCAATACTTCCGAAAATACCAGGTGCTGGCATTTGTCAATGCTGTTTGCCAGTTCAACCACAGGTAATTGCAAACCTTGTTTAACTATTTTTTCTGCATCATCAATAATCAGCAAATCAACTTTATTGAGGTTAAGACCCAGTTTAAGGTAAATGGCGCGTGCCCTGTCGGGCGTAGCAACAACTACATCTGCACCATCAGCCAGGGCATTCATCTGACTTTCAATTCCAGGAGCGGCATATAAACCAACTATTGATAACGATTTATTTCTGTTTAACAATTCAAAGCGTTCAATAACTGCCAGTACATCATCTTTTTCGGGCACCAAGATTAATACGTTAGGTACGCCTTCGGTATTGTATTTTAAGCGATTTAAAACTGCCAAAACGTATGTAGTGGTTTTGCCGCATCCTTCATGGCCTACTGCAATAATATCCTGCCCTCCGAAAATGCGCGACAAGCTTTTTTGCTGTACCTCCTTTGGAGACATGTACCCGGCTTCGGTTACCGATTTGATTAATTGTTTATTCAGTTTTAATTTCTCTGACCAGGCCATGAACTCTTCTTTAAAATAGCGGACGACAAATTTACCCTTTTTACAGCGTAGTTTTTGTTAATTGAAATAATTCATTCTTTAAGGCTTTACACGGTTATCCAATCCGTTTCTAAAGTAGCTAGGAATGAGGTTCGTGGCGACAAGTCAAGGTAGGGATAAGTAACTTTTGAGAGGTAAAGTCCCTGCGGATGTGCGGGTATAATAATTTTCGGTGTTTCTTTCTGGATCAGATAATTTTCAAACTCGTCAACGCTCATTTTACCTGTGCCAATTTCTAATAATCTGCCCATTATTATCCGCACCATTTTGCCTAAAAATCGATTTGCGGAGATATGAAACCTTATCCGATCGCCTTTCGAATCGACAAAGAATTCGGCTGATGAAACGTTGCAGATGGTATTGTCATTTCTGTCGGGCATTTTACAAAAGCACCTGTAATCGTTGTATTGCGGTAGTAAAGCCGCTGCAGCCTTCATTTTATCCAAATTGAGATTTGGTTCGAGATATAAGGAACTAAACCCACTCAGAAACGGATCTTTATAATTATGGACAAAATAATCATAAGCTCTTTGTACGGCATCGAAACGAGCATGGGGGAGGCCCTGCATAGGGATAATATCAAACAAGGCAATATCATCGGGTAATACTTTATTCAATCTGAAAAACAGGTCGAAATCCCATTTCTGTTCAATATCTACATGGAAAAAGTATTGACTGGCATGCACTCCCGCATCTGTGCGTCCGCAGCCATTCACAGCTATAGCATGCTTAAAAATATTGCTAAGGGCAGTTTCCAAAACTTCCTGCACGGTTATCACCTTCGGATGCCTTTGCCAGCCGCTGTAATTAGTACCATGATAGCCTATGTGGAAGAAGTATCGCAAAATTTAAAAACTTGAAATTTTGTTCGAAATTACTCAATGGTTTTTAGTTAAACTGGTTAAGTTTTAAAAACTTTGCAGTTCTTGACTGTATGACTTAATTATCGATTTATAAACAAAAAAAACCGGCCAGCTTTTGCTACCCGGTTTACATTATAGTTGATTGATTGGTTTGCTTTTTTTATTTCAGAAGATAATTCTGATCACAAATTTTAAAAGACCTGCTCAAACTGGTTTACTGCATCTTTACTTTCCAGTATCGAGTGTCCCATTAAAAATTCGTCTACTTTACGGGCAGCTTCGCGGCCTTCAGATATGGCCCAAACCACCAGTGACTGACCTCTGCGCATATCGCCTGCGGCAAATACTTTGCCTACATTGGTACGGTAAACGCCTTCTTTAGCTTTTACATTTTTGCGGTCGTCAAGCTCAATGCCAAGGTTTTCAATCATTCCCTGTGCCTGCGGAAATAAGAATCCCATCGCCAGGAATACTCTTTGGCAAGGAATTTCCCGTTCAGAGCCTTCCACTTTAGCAAATTTCATTGGTCTGCCCATAACATCCAGTTCCCAGGTTACGTCAACTACTCTCAGTGCCCTTAGATTGCCATCGGCATCGCCTAAAAACTCTTCGGTATTAACACCCCAAAAACGGTCAGCACCTTCTTCGTGGCTGCTGGTTGTTTTTAATACCATTGGATATGTTGGCCATGGCATATGCTGAGTACGCTGTGCTGGTGGCTGCATCATCACCTCAAATTGTTTAATGGATTTTGCACCCTGACGGTTGGATGTACCCACACAGTCAGATCCAGTATCGCCGCCGCCAATTACAATTACGTCTTTATCGGTTGCTAAAATTTCTTCCTGTTCAAATTTGGTATCGCTAACACGCTTATTTTGCTGCTTTAAAAAGTCCATTGCAAAATAGATGCCTTTTAATTCCCTGCCGGGGATGTTAAGATTGCGCGGTATCGTCGAACCTCCTGCAAGTACTACAGCATCATTATTACGAACCAGTTCATCGGCAGCAATATCTTTACCTACTTCGGTATTGCATTTGAATTTAACCCCATCCTGCTCCATCACCTGGATACGGCGTTCTACAACCCATTTTTCTAATTTAAAATCAGGGATGCCGTAGCGTAATAAGCCACCAGGATAGTCATCGCGCTCATAAACAGTAACAGAGTGACCTGCTTTGCTTAATTGTGCAGCAGCAGCTAAACCAGCAGGGCCTGAACCCACTACAGCCACCTTTTTGCCTGTTTTAATAAGGGGTGCAACCGGTTTTACCAGGTTTTTGGAATAAGCTATTTCAATAATGTGTTTTTCTATCTCCTCAATTGCTACTGCCGGTTTGTTAATACCTAATACACATGCTGATTCGCATGGAGCAGGACAAATCCTTCCGGTAAACTCCGGGAAGTTATTGGTTGATGATAAAATGTTATAAGCTTCTTCCCAGTTTTTACGATACACCGCATCGTTAAACTCCGGAATGATATTGCCCAGGGGGCAGCCTGAATGACAAAAAGGAATGCCGCAATTCATGCAACGTGCTGATTGCTGATTTAGTTTTTCGTCAGAATATGGATGAACAAATTCTTTATAATCTTTTACGCGTTCGGCAGCCGGTGTTTTTTCGGGAAGCTCTCTGTTAAATTCCTGAAATCCTGTTGGTTTTCCCATTAGCTGATAGTTTGATATTGTAATTTTTCTAAAACCTTTTTATACTCTTTCGGATATACCTTAACAAATTGTGTGGAAACCTTTTTCCAGTCCCTTAGTAATTGCTTAGCAACTTCACTACCTGTTAAGTGAACATGTTTGTGCAATAAAGCAATAATCTGCTCTTCATCAGCAATTGACAAAGGATCCAAATCAACCATTTCCTTATTGCAATTGTCGCTGAATGTTTGGTTAGGATTGTACACCCAGGCAATACCGCCACTCATACCAGCTGCAAAGTTTCTGCCTGTTTCGCCTAATATCAATGCGTGGCCGCCAGTCATGTACTCGCATCCATGATCTCCAATACCTTCAACTACAGTTGTGGCGCCTGAATTACGTACAGCAAAGCGTTCGCCCGCCATACCGCGGATAAATACCTCGCCCGATGTTGCACCATAAAGCGCTACGTTACCGATGATGATATTTTCTTCAGGAGTAAAGGTTGCTTTTTCAGAAGGATAGATGGCCAATTGAGCACCTGATAATCCTTTACCTACATAGTCATTGGCTTCGCCTTCCAGTTCAAAAGATAATCCCTTGGTAGCAAATGCACCAAAGCTTTGCCCTGCTGAACCTTTAAATTTAAAGTTGATGGTATTGTCAGGCAATCCTACTGAACCATATTTTTTGGAGATCTCGTTTGATAACAATGTGCCGATAGTACGGTCAACGTTTTTAACATCAAAATTGGCAAATACCGGAGTTTTATCTTCTAAAGCTGGTCCTGCTGCTTCCAGTAATTTCCAATCAAGAATATCATCCATTCCATGATCCTGTTTTTCACTGTTGTAAAGCGTAACATCTTTTGGATTATTTACCGGGTGTAAGATGCCCGAAAGGTCAATTTTCTTAGCCTTCCAGCTCTTTAAGCCGTCTTTTACTTTCAAGAACTGAACACGACCCACCATTTCATTAACGGTACGGAAACCAAGTTCAGCCATTATTTCGCGTAATTCTTCGGCCATAAAGCGGAACAGATTTACCACATGTTCTGGCTTGCCCGAGAATAATTTTCTCAATTCAGGATCCTGAGTGGCTACACCAACAGGGCAGGTATTCAGATGGCATTTACGCATCATGATACATCCGCCTGCAACTAATGCGGCTGTAGCAACGCCCCATTCTTCGGCTCCCATTAAACAGGCAATAGCCAAATCGCGACCGGTTTTTAACTGACCGTCTGTTTGCAATACCACACGGCTGCGCAGTTTATTACGTACCAATGTTTGATGTGCTTCGGCCAAACCAAGTTCCCATGGTAAACCTGCATGCTTAACAGAACTGATTGGTGATGCACCTGTACCGCCATCATATCCAGCAATTAAAATTACGTCGGCATGTGCTTTCGCTACACCGGCAGCAATGGTACCTACACCTGCTTTTGATACCAACTTCACATTGATACGTGCAGCACGGTTAGCATTTTTAAGGTCGAATATTAATTGAGCCAAATCCTCAATTGAATAAATATCATGGTGTGGTGGAGGTGATATCAAACCAACACCTGGTGTAGAGTGCCTTGTTTTTGCAATCCAGTCATCAACCTTATGCCCCGGTAGCTGGCCACCTTCACCTGGTTTTGCACCTTGCGCCATTTTTATCTGCAATTCATCAGCATTGGTCAGGTAATTTGAAGTTACACCGAAACGTGCTGATGCTACCTGTTTAATAGCTGAACGCATGGAATCGCCATTAGGCAAACGTTCGTAGCGTATTTCGTCTTCGCCACCTTCACCTGTATTGCTTTTACCGCCTATACGGTTCATAGCAATAGCCATAGTACTGTGCGCCTCGTGAGAAATAGATCCGAAAGACATAGCACCTGTAGCAAAACGCTTCATGATGTTTTCTGCCGGTTCAACCTCATCAATGCTGATAGATTCACGGTGATGGGCAAAGTCAAGCAATCCTCTTATGGTGAAATGCTTTTCAGTTTGCTCATTTATTTCTTTAGCATAGTTTTTGTAAACAGAGTAATCATTGCTACGGGTAGCATGTTGCAGCAAGTGAACCGTTGTTGGGTTAAACAAGTGCGATTCGCCGCGGCGTTTCCATTGGTAAATACCACCTTCAGGTAGTAAGTGTGCACCTGTTTTTGAACCACCAAAACCTATTTTATGTTTGCAAAGCGATTCGCGGGCAATTTCGTCTAATCCTAAACCTCCAATCCTAGTTACAGAACCGGTAAAGTATTTGTCAACAACGGTTTGGTTAATACCTAATATTTCAAAAACCTGTGACCCATGATAAGACTGCAAGGTAGAGATTCCCATTTTTGAGAAAATCTTCAATAAGCCATCATTAACGGATTTAACATAATTTTTCTGTAGTGTTTTCAAATCCAGATTGGTTTCCAGGCTGCCATTGTTTTTCAATGTTTCAATGGTTGACAGGGCCAGGTATGGATTGATAGCTGTAGCACCAAATGCAAGTAAGCAAGCAAAGTGATGTACTTCCCATGTATCGCCGGTCTCAACAACTAAGCCTACCGCACCACGACGGCCGCTTTTTATTAAATGATGATGAACCGCGGATACAGCTAATAGCGATGGGATAGGGGCATGTTCAGAATCAATAGCACGATCAGAAAGGATCAATACTTCAAATCCGTCATCCACAGAATCTTCTGCGTAGCGACAAAGCCTTGCAATACCTTTTTCAAGTGAGCCAGGCATTCCATCTGCATTATAATAAGTCTGCAGCGTTTTGGCATGGAACATGCCTGTATCAATACTTCTTAGTTTTTCAAGCTGATGGTTCTTCAGAATAGGATGTTGCAATACCACACAATGGCAATGCATTTTATCTTCATCCAATAAATTACCGTTATTACCAATAAAGGTAGCCAAACTCATTACCAAACGTTCACGGATCGGGTCGATTGGCGGGTTGGTAACCTGGGCGAAAAATTGTTTAAAATAGCTTGATAAATGTTGTGGTTTATCAGAAAGTATAGCCAAAGGCACATCAGTACCCATTGAACCAACCGGTTCTTTACCTTCAAGCGCCATTGGTTTAATAATGGTGTCAATATCTTCGCGGGTATAACCAAATACCTGCTGGTAACGGAAAACAGAATCTTCTGATAAACTGGCAAATGCTAAACGCGGCTCACCCAGTTCACCTAAACGGATTTTATAATTTTCCAGCCAGCGACCATAAGGTTGACGTGATGCTATCTGGTGTTTAATTTCGTTGTCAGTAATGATTTTACCTTTTTCGGTATCAATCAATAGCATTTTACCCGGTTGTAAACGACCTTTACGTAATACCAGGCTTTCGTCAATGTTTAATACACCGGCTTCTGAAGCTGCAATAACGCGGCCGTCGTTGGTAATTACAAAACGTAGTGGGCGTAGTCCGTTACGATCCAGCAAAGCACCTACTAATTTACCATCAGTAAAGGTAATTGCAGCAGGCCCATCCCATGGCTCAGTTAAGGTGGCATGGAACTCGTAGAATGCCTTTTTTATAGGATCCATTTGCTCATTGCCATCCCATGCTTCAGGTATCAGCATCATCATTACGTGTGGTAACGAACGGCCACTGTGCAATAAAATTTCTATAATGTTATCCAAGCATGCTGAGTCTGATTGATTGTTATCAATAACAGGTAACAGCATTTCCATTTCATCCTGAGTAAAGTAGGATGAAGCGTACGATTTTAAACCTGAATAAAACCAGTTTAAGTTTCCTGTAAGGGTATTGATCTCACCATTATGCGCAATTAAGCGGAAAGGCTGAGCCAGTTTCCATGATGGGAAAGTATTGGTTGAGAAACGCGAGTGGATCATGGCAAAACCCGATGCAATACGCGGATCAGTTAAATCAGAAAAATACTGACGCAACTGATAAGTAGTTACCTGACCTTTGTAAATAATAGTTTTGCAGCTTAACGAGGTGAAGTAAAAATGCTCAGCAGCAGCAGGTATGGTTTCGGTAACCGTTTTATTAATATAACGCCTTAATATATAAAGCTTACGTTCAAAATCTTCAGTATTAGTTAGGTGATGTGGCCTTAAAATGAATAGTTGTTCAACATCCGGCTCGGCTTTGCGGGCAGTTTCGCCAACTACTGACGAATTAACCGCCAGTTTGCGATAGCCAAGCTTGTGTAAACCTAACTTTTCAATAGCATTGCCTATAATAGTACGGCATGCTTTTTTCAGCGCAGGCTCTTTCGGAAAAAATATCATCCCAACTCCATACTCGCCCGGCTCAGGTAAACTGATCTCCAGATTAGAGCATTCTTCCAGTAAAAATTCGTGAGGTAGTTGAATTAAAATACCAGCGCCATCGCCGGTTTTGGGGTCACATCCGCATGCACCGCGGTGTTCCATGTTCTCCAACATGGTTAGCGCGTTATCAATTATTTGGTGAGATTTATGTCCGTTAATGTTGGTTATAAATCCGGTACCACAAGAGTCGTGTTCAAATTCTGGCCTGTAAAGGCCCTGTCGGCTTTCAGTCTGATCCATCGTAAATTAACCCGTTTATAAAATGGTGTAACAACGAAATTACTGATTTTGAAGTTTAATTTAAAATATCTTAAAATTTTTAAATTTTTCTAAATAATCTGATATTAATATGTTTTTAAATTGATAATTTGTTAATAAATACTTGTTTTTTATTTGAACTTGATAATTTAAGCTTTTAGTTATTGAAGTTTCATTACTGGCTAAAACTTCTACTAAGTCTATAGTTTTTGGTATAACCCATCAAAAACCATTAAAACGGTTGAATTTGTTTGGTTTTTCCGATTATTTAAGACCTGTTTTTAATTATAACAGTATTTAATATTGTGTTATTTTTTAATCTGTTTTTATTACATAAACATTGCCGGGTCATCTCTATGTAACAAACCTAGCTTTAAAAAAACAATGATGCCATTGCTATTGTACTACATTGTATTCACCATTTAAATCTGAATTAAAATGAATAGCATAGTTGAAATTGCGAACCGTTTATCATCGTTGTGTACCGAACATAAATTTGTAGAGGCTTATAGCAGTTTGTTTTCTGAACATGCAGTAAGTACCGACCCTATTTATAAGAATGAACCTTTAACAGGTCTGTCAGCCTTAATTGAAAGAGAGAAGAATTTTTTAGAAGCGAATAAGGTTAACAAGGTGAGATTATCTGAACCGATATTTGCGGGTAGCTATTTTAGTGTAGTACTCGCTATGGGTTTTACTTCTGCTGATCAAACCGAAAGAGCATTAGAAGAGCTTTGCGTTTACAAAGTTGAAAACGGGAAAATTGTAAGTCAACAGTTTTTTATTGGATAACGTCCGCTAAAACTTAATCCTTGCTGCTATAGTAGGATAGACTTCGAACAGATTTTGGGTGGTGATCACGTGGTAATACAACAAAATCTTTGATCCCATTGAAAAATTGTTGTGAATTTTAAACCATACTTGTGGTTCTCCAAAAAAAGAGACTGTTTTTCCATGCAGATTCTGTGTTAAAGCATCGCCTAAATTTTTATTGAGCGTGTACAACTCAAAATCTCCTGCAAATTCCACTTTGTAATTCCAAAATCCTTTGCCCCAATAAAAGGAAAGCATTACATCATTACTGGTTTTTTGGAGCATATTATAGGTATAATATATGGTAGAACTGAAATAAGCGCCGAGCCATTGAAATGAGTAACTCGGCCCTATTGACAACGCATTATTAATATAATAGCTGTACTGCTTAGGATCGGTCACCCCCAATCCGCCGCTATATTGCACGCTTAAAAATATTTTAGGCTGCCAGAAACGAAATGTTTGTGATGTTTGAATAAAGGCTTTACCAATATTGTAGTTATCTCCCTGCAAATCGCTTTCCATCTTTATAAAAAATGCCCCCGGTTTTATAAACGACTTGCCGCTGTCAAGCGATTTAAAATATTCAAAATACAATGTTGGGAAGTTTTGGGAATTGTGGGCAGGATCAATGGTATGCCTAAAATCATAATGCAGCTGAATGTTTTGCGAAAATAATTTTGCAGATAGCATAATGAGTGCTAATAATATCAGATATTTCATTGTTGTAATTTTTGATGATTTGACAGATAATATTCATCGCCTTGTGGCTCAATTGTAAATATCTTTGAATGGATTTTAAGCGGGCGTAATTGCAGCGTAAATCTTACGGAATTCTATTTTTGTATTTTATATAATTGATTGTTAGTGTCTTATGATTGAATTGGATTTTCTGACCTTTGTAACCTTGTTTAAAGAAGCGTATTGGAAATGCTTTGGCTTTGCAATGGAAAACCCTTTAACAGAAACAGAAAGTAAGATATTTTGCAATAAAATAACCGGGCTAACCGGGCTTTCAATAGGATGGAAGAGTGTTAAGAATTACTCTTTTTTTGTTATGGATAGCAAGGCAGGCAAAAAAGAGAACCCTTCTGTTGCTACATTAGATACATTGGCAAGGTATGTGCTGGAAGCACCGTATACCACCGAAATCCAACGAAAAAATGATGAAAGCCATTATCCGTACTGGTTTCTTTACCGGGAGAGGATACAAAAAACTCCCGGTAATACTAAGTCCAATGAAAAACGTTTATGGATAGCAGTTGCTGTTATTATGTCTGTAATAATAGCCCTAGGTATTTATTTGCGATATGAATTGGAAACGGATAGCAGTTATCAGTTTACTGAGTATTTTCATAACACCGATGAACACGTCATGAATAATAATGGATGGTTCATCAAATCAAAGGATAACACTTATTGGAATAAGCGGGCCGTTAAACCCGGGCAACTTACGTTGTATACCTTGCGTGGAGATTACTGGCCCGATCCATCTTCCAAACCTGATATTAAAAATTTACTGTTACATCCAATACCCGCGGGATGTTTTACTGCCGAAGTACATTTTAGTGATTTTATACCGCAAGATGAATGGCAACAGGCAGGCATTTTATTATTGGAAGATACTTCTTTTACGGGGAAAAGCATAAGAATGTCATTGGCATTTAACGATAATTTTGGTGGGATGAAAATGCCGCGAGAAATACTTATTCAGGCTATAACTTCGTTAGGCCAGGGGTTTGGTAAACCCGAAGAAATAGCACATAAACCAATCTTTTTTCTTGATAGTCTGAAAAAAAATCCAGCTCTTTTTAAGAATCTGAAAAACTCCGCACTCCGGATTGAAAAAAGCGGTAACAAATACAGGTTCTTGTATGCTGGCGGGGTTGACGAAAATACAGCATTTAAGGAGGTGGTAAGCCAGGAGTTTGATATGAAGCCTAAATATATAGGCATTTTTGCTATCAGGGGCTTTACTAATTCAGTAACCATACCCGTTAGCTTCAAGTTTTTCCGCATAAGTGCCAATACTTGTGCTCAATAAGCCCAATTTCGCTTAATGATTGTTGTTTATTAGGCAATGTAATTATCCTATAGTTATTATTTAATATTATAGCTGAACTCACGTAGTTTTACGTATCAAATTCAGGAAAAATACTACGGTTCTGGTACTCGTTTTAATTTATTTTTACCCAACCTCCTCAATTAAAACACTATTAAAGATGGCTGTACGTATAATTTGCATTAAAAAAGAAGATGGAATATTTGATAACCCATACCTCGCGATTGATTATCTTGAATGGATAAATGAAAGAATAAACGTAAAAGGAATAACCGACCGTACAAAAATATATGATTGGATAAAAGAAGAGAGCGGGGAGGCCTACATTATTGATCAATATGGTAACAAGCTGGGCCTTATTCCGGCAGTTTGCCCAAATGGCAATAAATACGTTAAAACAGCTAGCAATGAAGCTGTCGATTACCTTTTACAATTACCTAATTGTGATTAATAAAATAAGCAATTGTTGAGTTTAGCTCTTATTGCCCCAGTTTTTAAAAGGATTTTTTGATAAATTAGAATTGTAGTATCTCCCGTCGTTGCTTACTTCAATTGTTATCCAGTCAGGTTTAATGAATGCTTCGTCTTCATGTTGTAATTCAATTTCGGCCATTAGGAGGCCTGTATTATCGCCATGAAATTCATCAACTTCCCAAAGCTTGCCTTCAAAAGTTATTTTGTATCTGATTTTTTCAACTTCAGATTCCGCAAATGCATCAAGCAGTTCAACGCCTTCCTCAACTGGTATTTTATATTCGTATTCCTTACGGGTAATGCCATTAGTTATACCCTTAATAGTTAAGAAGCCTTGTTTATCGGTAGTTCTTACCCTAATGATGCGTTTGGCTTCATCCAGCAAATACCCTTGCCTGTAATGTGTTCCGGTTGGTTTAATAACATGCGCCCATTTATCTTTATCAACCAAAAACTTTCTTTCTATTTCAACGCCCATTTTATTAGTTAATTATTTTCGTTTTCAAAGGTAGTAGCCTTTTTCATAAAATCATTTCCCAATGAGGTTATAGTTCGTTTTACTCCGGCATTTATTCTGTTTATGCGGATAACTATTGGTTTGTCGTTAAGTGGTGGGGATGAGAATAGTTGAGCCGCCAGCACATTATCATGCCATTTTCCGATTGCCTCCTGTAACTTATCTAAATATACCTTGTTGAAATTCAATTTACTATTTAAAGCCTCACCTGCGAATTTATGGTTGTAAACCAAAATTTTTATCAGTTTTCGGTTCGTATGCATATCTTCAGTAAAACCCGAAACGGTAAAATTAACAGCAATTTGTTCAAGCTGTTGTTTGTAATATTGAACAATTGATTCATTAGATACCGAGGGTAATTGCTTTTTAAGCTCCTTGCGTGTGCTCTTTATGTTACTGATGATTTTTTTGCTTTTGTTTTGAAGTTCTATTGTACCTTCCTCTATTATCTTTTGCTGATTATTTTCAAACTCTTCATTTTCAAACCCATATTTTGAACTTAATTGTAAGTGGACATGTGCATCCCGTACATAGCCAGCACTTTTGAAGATTTTGCGTACCGGTTTAAATTGCTTTAACAAACCTTTTTCATCCGAACTTCCTTCAATCAAACTAAGTATCGCTTTTATTTTTTTTATCTGTACCCTAAATTTATGAAGTGCTTCCTGATCTCCTGTTTCTAAAAATAATTTCAAGCTGGCATCCATCTCTTCCCATTCTTTATCCAGGTATTTTATTTCTTCTTTTTTCTTCATAATAAAAATTATTAAAGGCAAAAGCTCTATATAGAATGAATAGATCTTGCTTAGATAAACTTAAGAAATATATTCATTATCCTTTTAAAGGTAAAAATATTGTTAAAGCATTGTTAAACGCCAAATGATTTAAGCATTAATGGATATATTAGCCACTTTTAAATTGAATATACCATCAAATGGATTTTAAAAAATACGTACTTATCTTATTATTCATTACTACTATCGCACAGGCATTTGCACAGCAGGATAGTATTTCATTAAATACTATAGTTTCAAAAACGGAGAAGCTATCTACTGAGCATCCTTTTGAGAAAATTTATCTCCATTTTGATAAACCTTATTATGCCGTTAGTGATACTGTTTGGTTTAAGGCTTACCTTACTATCGGTTCTCTGCATCAGCCCTCAGCATTGAGCCGGATAATTTATGTTGATGTAATTAGTGATAAAGATTCCATAATTCAATCATTAAAGTTGCAAGCAGCTAATGGCATTGCCTTTGGTGATATTGTGCTTTCAAAGGCTTTATATAAGCAAGGTAACTATTACATAAGAGCATACACCAATTGGATGCGAAATTTTGGCTCCGAATATTTTTTTAATAAAGCTATTAGTGTAGGCGATATAGCCGATAACACTTTAGCATCTGGGGCCACCTTTACCAAGACAAAAAAGAATAATAGTGTTTATATAACTGCCAAACTATCCTATAAAGACCACGATGGAAATCCGATTGCCGATAAGAAAGTAAATTATGATCTCAAAACTGAAAATCAAGCTATAGTTAAAGGAAAAGGAGTAACTGATAAAAATGGTTTTTTAACTGTTACTTTTCAAGGCGATAAATTAACGGGATCTGTTTCACCTGATTTGGTGACCTCCGTTGACCAAGGCAGTAAAAACCCAATTGTAAATACATTTTCATTAAAAACGATACTGGCTTCTGCTGATGTTCAGTTTTTTCCTGAAGGCGGCAACCTGATAAGTGGTGTGCGTTCAAAAATTGCCTTTAAAGCAGTAGGAACTGATGGTATGGGAATTAATGTTAGCGGCTCGGTAGTTGATAATACAGGTGTTGAAGTTGCAACTTTTTCTTCCGGACATGCAGGAATGGGTTTATTTCCATTAATCCCCGAAAACAATAAAACCTACAAAGCCATTGTTCTTTTTCCGGATGGATCAAAAAATACTTACGATTTACCAGGTGTAACGAAGGACGGAATTGTTATTGGCGTTAATAATAATGATCCGGACAACATAAGTATTAAAATAGCAACAAACGATCAGTTTTTAAAAAGATATCAGAACAAGGGTTTTTATATTGTTGCACAAAGTGGTGGCGTAATTTATTATACTGGTTTAGCAGCTTTACAGAGTTTAGTTTACACAGGAGTTATACCTAAAAGTAAATTCCCAACAGGTATTTTACAAATTACACTTTTTGCAGCGGACGGAGATCCATTAAGCGAAAGACTAGTATTTATTCAGCATAATGATGCCATAAGTATTTCTTTAAATACTAATCTCCCTTCTTATAATGTTAAGCAAAAGGTTACTATGACATTGTCTGCTAAAAATCAAGCGCTTCCGGCACACGGAAGTTTTTCGGTAGCGGTGGTTGATGGTACGAAGATCCCATTTAGTGAAGATGCTGAAACAACCATATTGAGCAGTCTATTGCTTACCTCAGATTTAAGAGGTTATATTGAAAAGCCCAATTATTATTTTAATCATATTGATGATAAGAAACTTGCAGATCTTGATGTATTGATGCTTACACAAGGTTATAGACGATTTTCTTATACTAATATCCTGGTTGATAAATATCCTCCTATCACTTTTCTTGCTGAAAAGCAGATTGATATATCCGGTACTTTACGTACCGAAAGTGGAGTGCCGGTGTTTAAAGGAAATGTAAGTATCAGTATTCCTGACAGAAACATAAGTGCCAATACAGTTACTGATGCAGAAGGGCATTTTACCTTTTCAAATGTTTCTGTTTATGATTTTACCAAAATAACTTTGAGCGCCCGTAACAACGTTAATAGCGATAATTTGATGATTATGGTTGATATTCCTGCCGCGATGCCGTTGGTGAAAGGTACTTATAGTCAAATCCCAATAGATAACGTTGATAGCGCAATGAATGTGTATTTGTTTAATAAAAGGAAACAAAACGATAATACTCATTTGTTGAAAGAAGTGGTGATTAAGGCGCAAAAAGCGAAAGTCCTGCATGCTCCATATAAATCGCTTGTAGGGTTAAGCTTTGAAGCAGATCAGGTTTTGGGACCTGATGCATTGAAAGATTGCAGTAGCGACTTTGAGGGATGTGTATTAGGCAGGGTATTTGGATTGTGGCATTCTGACGATAAGTATTACATACAAAAGGATTATATGAACGGAAATAAAAAACCGGTTAAGTTTTTTGTTAATGGCCTGGCCGTTGATGATATTTACCTTTCAAGTATAAATCCTGCCGATATTGAGTCTATTGAAGTTTTTTTTAAAGATGGAATTGCAAAAGTGATGACCTTTTATGATTGTAATGGTATAATATCTATAACTACAAAAAGTCACAGTTTTTCGCCTGTTGACAAGCAAAATATGGATTTATCATTTTTGACCATGCAGAAAAATGTAATTACCATTATGCCAAAGGGCTTTTATAAAGCCAGAGTATTTTATTCTCCTGTATATAATACACAAGATAATTTGAAGGATATAAATGATTTTCGTAATACCATTTACTGGAATCCGAATGTAATTACAGATAAAACCGGCTCCGCAACTTTTGAGTATTACAATGGAGAGGGAAAAGGCACTTATCGTGTTATAGTTGAAGGAATTGACGATGATGGAAACATTGGCCGTACTGTTTTTCAGTATAAAGTGAAATAGTAAATTAAAAACGCAAACATATTTTCTAGTCAAACAGTGTTTTTATAATGCTGTTTTAGTTTGTAATATATTTATTACAATTGACTAAACTTATTTATCTTGGTGGCGTCATACTTGCAATAAGCATATTAAAGACGCCTTGTCATGAAAAAAATAGTTTATTTGATATTCCTACTTTCTGCAGCATTGGCCGGTTGTACGCCAATTATATATACTACTGAAACTGCACAACCTGTTTATAATACTCAACCGCCTCCACAACAACAACCTGCTTATGCAGATCAACCGCAAACCAATCAGGTGTTTTATGATGAATTGAGTCCCTATGGCCAGTGGATTGATTACCCGAATTATGGATACGTTTGGCAGCCCAATGTTGATCCTGATTTCAGACCATATGAAACAAATGGCTATTGGGCTTACAGCGATTATGGTTGGACCTGGGTATCAAATTATAGCTGGGGCTGGGCCACCTTTCATTATGGAAGATGGTTTCTTGATCCTGATTATGGATGGTTATGGACACCAGGACAAGAATGGGCTCCTGCATGGGTTGCCTGGGGACAATCCGGCGATTATTATGGATGGGCACCAATTCCACCAGGGGTAAATAATGGATGGAGGCCAAGAAATAATGATTGGACCTACGTTGATGCCAACCATATTACCCAAACCAATATGAATAATTACGTTGTTAGAAACAATGTAACCGTTATAAATAACACCACTATTATCAACAATACTAATACCACTGTTGTAAATAACAGAAATGTGGTTTACTATAATAGGGGGCCTAGAGCTGGCGATGTAGAACATATCACCAATAGAAGCATACCGCAAATCAGAATAAATCCCAGCAATCGTCCAGGGCAATCAATGGTGAATGGTCAGCTTAACGTTTATCAGCCGGTTATTAAGCAAAATCCTAATAATGGTAATAGTAATAATTCAAATACGCCTGCTCCTAGAAAAGTTATAGGCTATGGACAAAATAACACAGGGCAAAACAGACCAGCAAACCAACAAAACGGAAGACCGGGCTTTGGGCAGGGAAATAATCCGAATCCATCGCAGCCACAAAATCAACAGAACGGTAGGCCAGGTAATGGACAGGGAAATAATCCAAATCCATCACAACCAGCAAACCAACAAAACGGCAGGCCTGGTAATGGACAGGGAAATAATCCAAACCCATCACAACCAGCAAACCAACAAAACGGCAGGCTTGGTAATGGTCAGGGAAATAATCCAAATCCATCACAACCACAAAATCAACCTAATAACAGTCAGGGTTTTAGACAAGGGAACAATCCTGGCAATAATCAGCAAGTTCAACCAACTCCAAGGCCGGTTAATGTGCAAAATAATAATCAAGGTGCTCAGCAACCTAATCAACAACAAGCCAGGCCTTTAGGTGGACAAGCTCCACCTACTAAACCACCGGTAAACAAGGTTAAGCAGGCACCAAAGATTATAACACCTGCACCAGTACCAGTTACTGCTCCAACCCCGGTAAAGCAGCAGAATTAGTAGTATAACAAATAAACACAATCAAAAAAAGGCACCTTGAGTTATCAAAGGTGCCTTTTTTGCTATCTGTATTTCTGTTACATCCTGAAATTATCAGCACGCCAGTTTTTAATGGCTCTTTTTATTTCATCTGCAGACATTGATTCATGCAGAGCTTTATCAACCAGTGTTATAAATTCATCATCCTGGGCAAAACGAAGGGCAATTATTTGGCTCATAGTTATTCTGCTATCTAACGGTTTACGGGTTAAAATAAAATACCTTAAGTTTTCTTCAACACGTATAGCCCTGTCTTGTGCTTTCATCGGAAACTGACGAACAAACAAAAAAATAAAAACGCTGCAAATAAAAAGAAGTGCTACTAATAAAGCGCTTAAAAAATTATCGTGGGCTATCCATTGAAGCCATGCATTTATAAATGATGCTACGGTGCCAAATAATAAAAAAGCACTTAATATAAAGTGATATCCCTTTACATAGCGGGAGTGGTTGGCATAGTTTTGTTGTATCATGATACAGGTTGAATTTTTGGGCCAATATAGGTATTATTTGATTTATCATTTTTCAACCATACGATTATGCTTAATGCAGGTAACAAGAACATTTACTTTAAAATAGCGTTAATAATTTTAAACCAAAATTAATATCTATGAATAGTTCAGCAATTTTAACCAGTAATACTTTTAAAATAGGAGGGGACCTGACTGTTAACAGGCTAGGTTACGGTGCAATGCGCATTACAGGTAAAGGTATATGGGGTCCGCCAAAGGATCAGGAAGAAGCAAAAAGGGTTTTAAAAAGAGCAGTTGAATTGGGCGTGAATTTTATTGATACAGCAGATAGCTATGGCCCTCATGTATCTGAAGAATTGATTGAGGAAGCACTTTATCCTTATCCGGAGGGGCTTGTAATCGGTACAAAAGGAGGGCTATTGCGTACGGGGCCTGATGAATGGCCGATAAATGCACATCCGGATCATTTACAAAAAGCTCTCGAAGGTAGCTTGAAAAGGCTAAAACTTGATCAAATTGATTTGTATCAGCTACATAGAATTGATCCTATTGTTCCTGCAGAACAGAGTTTTGAATTTTTACAAAAAGCCCAGCAGGAAGGTAAAATAAAACATATCGGCTTGTCGGAAGTTGATGTGGATGTTATCAAAAAAGCACAGGAGTTTTTTGAAGTTGTGTCTGTACAAAATATGTATAGCGTTGATAACAGAAAATGGGAGCATGTATTACAATATTGTAAGGTACATAACATTGCTTTTATTCCATGGTTCCCATTAAATGCCGGTAATGTTTCCAGTCAGGATAAATTAAAACAAGTAGCCGATAAACATAATGCTACGGTTCATCAGGTTGCTTTAAACTGGTTGTTAAATCATGCAGAAAATATTTTGCTTATACCAGGCACTTCAAGTGTTGAACATCTTGAAGAAAACATGGGAGCTGTTTCAATTACACTTAGCGAAAGCGATATTAAAGAACTAAATAGCATCTCTCCTAAGTAATAATTGATTGTGTTTTAGTATGAATAATGCTGTTTTGAGCTTATAAATTAAATGGAAAAGTAAATTTCACTTTTTCATTTAAACCATTTATGAGATAAGCAATCAAAGCAACATTATCCCTATTAAACCAATGTTAGTTATGAAAAAGTTAGAATTATCTATGATTGGATTGCTGCTGTTAGGTGCGGTAGCATGTAACAAAACTTACAACAGTACAAACCCCAAACCCGGTGCGCTGTCAGGCAATGTATCAACCGATGATGCTGCAGATATGGTAGCAGGATCGTTATCTTTGAATTCAAATGGTGTCGCCAATATAGTCGGCGATGTTACCTTGAGTGCCGCCTCACTGGCAAACACGCACCAGCCGTGTGGCACAACCAAAGCCGACACTATATCCCGTAAAAGTACTACAGGTGCAACAGTTACTTATAGCTATAATTTAACCTACAACTTTATGGTTCTTTGTGATACTGCCAATCATCCTGATAGTCTTTCGAGTAGTTTGATTTATAGTGGATCGTACAGCGGACCTAATATTTCAACAAGTAATTCAGGCAGTTCCATATTTACCGTTGGCGGTTTGCAATCATCAGCATCAGATTTTGTTATTAATGGAGAATATAAAAGTAATGGGTCATTTAAATCAAAACGTGATACTACAAATGCCGGTAGTAGTGCTATCGATATCGTAATTAAGGGCTTAACTGTACAAAAGGCGGCACGCTCTATCGTTAGTGGTACAGCAACCATTTCCATAGCCGGGGATGTTCCCAAAAAAGGCAATTTTAGCTATACCGGTACACTGGTGTTTAATAATAATGACACTGCAATATTAACTATTAATGGGACAGTGTATACCATAAACCTAATTAACGGACAAAAAACAAAGCATTAATTAATTATAGCATTTGATAAAGCCCAAACGCCCCGGCAAAATTATAAATCTGCCGGGGCGTTTTGTTTTTAAGTGAAATTTTTACTTACTTATAAAGTAGCAACCCTGAAAGGTTTTATATCAAAAGATTCCCATATTTTCTGAGTGATATAGGGCTCAGTTTGTTTCCATATTTCTAATCCCTCTTCCGTTTCAAATTGAAGGATCATTACGGAGCCAATCATTTTATTTTCTTCATTAAGCATAGCTCCCCCTAAGATAAAATTACCACTTTCTTTAAGTTTTTTTGCACCATCCAGGTGATATGGACGTATGTTCATGCGCCGATCCAATGCTCCATTATCTGTATAATCGTAAGCTGTAATCAAATATTGGTTCATAATTAGATGTTTAAATTTATCTGTAAAAAACAAATATCGTAGTATTATTGAGCAAAAAATGACCGTGTTAGCAACTAAAATCTAAAATAAAAAATAATAATAACTGTATTTTTTACATTTTTGCAATATTTGCCTAACGCAACCAATTATAGATTACTAATGAAGAACAATTTATTAAAGGAATTTACTAAAAGATATAATAAACCAGCTACCTATTCTTATTTTTCTCCGGGACGTGTAAACCTTATCGGTGAGCATATTGATTATAATGGTGGATTGGTAATGCCTTGCGCTATTACCTTTGGTACTTACTTATTGCTGGCACCTAATGAAGATAGTGTGTTTCGCTTTCAAAGCTTAAACTTTAGTGATGAATTAAGTATCCCTTTGAAAAATAATTATGAGAAAGATGGCGAAGGATGGTTTAATTATCCACTGGGGGTTATTGAACATTTTTTGAAAGATGGTCATCAGTTAAAAGGGATGGATCTGCTTTTTTATGGCGATATTCCTATTGGTTCAGGCTTGTCGTCATCAGCTTCTATTGAAGTGGTTACTGCATTTGCATTAAATGATATTTTTAATAGTGGTTATTCAAAACTCGAGCTTGTAAAGCTTTCCAAATCGGTTGAAAATAATTTTATAGGCGTAAACAGTGGCATAATGGATCAGTTCGCAGTTGCTTTTGGCGAAAAGAATAAAGCACTGATGCTAAATTGTGACACATTGGAATATAAAGCGGTTGACAGTAATTTGGGCAATAATGTATTAGCTATTATAAATACTAATAAACCACGTAAACTGGCCGAATCAAAATACAACGAACGTGTACAGGAGTGTGCCAAAGCGCTTGAATTGTTGCAACAGGAACTGGATATTAAAAACCTGTGTGATATTGATACCGATACTTTTAATAAATACAGTAATTTAATAAAAGACAAGATTATTTATAACAGGGCAAAACATGTTATTGAGGAGAATGACAGGGTTAAGTTAGCCGCAGAGGCTTTAAGTCAAAGTAATTTGGATGAGTTTGGCAAATTAATGTATGCGTCACATGCTTCATTGCGCAATTTATACGAAGTTAGTGGAGTTGAATTAGATGCTGTAGTTGATTATTGTAAAACGGATGCGAATGTATCAGGCGCCCGTATGACCGGTGCTGGTTTTGGTGGATGTGCCATTGCGTTGGTAAAAGAAGAGGCTTTTGAAGAGTTTAGTAAAGGAGTAGCAGCCTATTATACTGATAAGATTGGGTATGCACCGTCAGTTTATAGCTCTCTTATTGGTGATGGAGTAGGGGTTTTAGCTGCATTTGAAGATGCAAGAATGTAAGCTGTTGTTGGAATATAAAAAGATAATAAGGTTTTAAATAAATTCATTCGGTAAAATATGCTTCAGGGTTTTAGCTTTGTGCCTTTAGCTGGTAAACATGAGGAAACTTAAACTTGATGAACTGAACCGGGTTACGGTTGATGAATTTAAAGCCGGAACTAAATTCCCGGTTGTTGTGGTGTTAGATAATGTGAGAAGCATGCACAATATAGGTTCTGTTTTTCGTACTGCCGATGGCTTTGCAGTTGAGCAGCTTTGTCTTTGCGGCATTACGGCACAGCCCCCTCATCGTGAAATTGAAAAAACTGCACTGGGTGCAACTCAATCTATTAATTGGAAATATTTTGATAATACTTTATTGGCTGTAAAAGAATTACAGGATAAAGGTTATAAAATTGTAGCAGTTGAACAAGCTGCTGAAAGTATTATGCTTAATGATTTTATGCCTGAAGCAAATGAAAAGTATGCCTTGATATTTGGCAATGAAGTGAATGGAGTTGATGAAGAGGTAATGAAAAATATTGATGCCTGTATTGAAATTCCGCAGTTTGGTACCAAGCACTCTTTTAATATTGTGGTTTCGGCAGGAATAGTCTTGTGGGACCTTTTTTCGAAGATGGTTGTGTAGTTCATGGTTGATAGTTCATGGTTCATGGTGGAAGTAGATCTTATCATCCGAAAAAAATATTGGTTCATAATTCACAGTTGAAAAGCACTATGAACTATGAACCAATAACTATGATCTATCTACTATAAATGTATACACTCATTGTAAGCATCAGCAGCAGCTTCCATTAAAGCTTCGCTCATGGTTGGGTGAGGGTGAACCGATTTTATAATCTCATGGCCGGTTGCTTCCAGTTTACGTGCGGTAACAACTTCAGCCAGCATTTCAGTAACGTTGTGGCCAAGCATGTGGGCCCCTAAAAACTCACCGTACTTAGCATCGAATATAACTTTTACAAAACCTTCTTTTGCACCGGCTGCACTTGCTTTACCTGAGGCAGAGAATGGGAATTTTCCAACTTTTACCTCATATCCAGCTTCTTTCGCTGCTTTTTCTGTATAGCCAACAGAAGCAATTTCTGGTGAGCAGTAAGTACAACCCGGAATATTGTTATAGTTTAATGGCTCAGGATTTAAGCCTGCAATTTTCTCCACACAAATAATTCCTTCAGCTGATGCTACGTGAGCAAGTGCCTGGCCTTTAACAATATCGCCTATGGCATAAACACCTTCAACGTTGGTACGGTAAAAATCATCAACAACTACTTTGCCTCTATCGGTAGCAACACCATTTTCTTCTAGTCCAATATTTTCAATGTTAGTTGAAATACCTACAGCAGATAAAACTATTGAAGCTTCTAAGGTTTCGGTGCCGGTTGCTGTTTTTACCTGTACCTTACATAAATCGCCACTGGCATCAACCGATTCAACGTTTGAACCGGTTAATATATTGATGCCTTGTTTTTTAAGGATTCGCCCGAGTTGTTTTGAAACTTCCTCGTCTTCAAGCGGTACAATATTATCCAAATACTCAACTACAGTTACTTTAGTACCAAGAGCGTTATATAAATAGGCAAACTCAATTCCAATTGCTCCTGAACCAACTACTATCATTGATTCTGGTTTTTTTGGAAGGATCATTGCCTGACGATAGCCAATTACTTTTTTACCATCCTGTTTAAGATTAGGTAATTCGCGTGAACGGCCCCCTGTTGCAAGGATTATATGTTTAGCCGTTACCTCCTGTACATCACCACTGGCGGCAGTAACAGTTACGGTACCTTTATTTTTTAATTTGCCGGTACCTGTAAGGACGTCAATTTTATTTTTTTTCATTAAAAACTGAACGCCCTTGCTCATTCCATCAGCCACACCGCGGCTTCTTTTTATTACTGATTCAAAATCAATTTCACTGCTGGCAACTTTTATACCATAGTCTGCCGCATGATTTATATATTCAAATACTTCAGCACTTTTTAACAAGGCCTTGGTTGGTATGCAACCCCAGTTAAGACAAATGCCTCCAAGCGACTCTTTTTCAACTATGGCAGTTTTTAAACCAAGTTGTGAAGCGCGTATAGCAGCAACATAGCCGCCCGGACCTGAACCTATAACAATTAAATCGTAGTTCATATTTCTGATTATAATATATTATTAAATGATGTTTGTGTATTTTTAAGCAAGCCCGCTTATTTGATATTTAGAATAGCCTTACAAGCGCTAAGCGTAAACGCCTTTAACGGGAATTAATTTTTTATGTTTTCTTAGTTGATTATTGACACGTTTTGCAAACGTTAAATAAGTCCTCAAATCTAAGTAAAAGGTACCAAAAGAGAAAATCACCAAATCATACATAAGTAAATATAAAATGCAGATTAAAATTTTTGTGATAACCGGCTTTGTTTTTACAAAAAATACGGAATTGCTCCTTTTTTATTAAACTATTTGATGTTTTTAATGATAAATGTTGATAAATAGCTAGTAATTATTAATATTATCTTAACATTAGCAAATTCCCCGTTTCCTATCTTTGTAACAAAATTGAAACACTATTAAACGTTTAACTTTAAAACAAATCGAAGTATGAGGAAGTATTTACTCTTATTTTTATCACTTACGGTTTTAACATTTTTCATCAGTAAAAATGTATCTGCCCAGGGTGTAACAACAGCCAGTGTTGACGGTATTGTATCCGACAGCAAAGGCCCCATCCCCGGTGCAACCGTAACCATTACACACTTACCTACGGGAACTGTGTATTCAACTGTAACGCGTGCCGATGGCCGTTACAATTTACCCAACTTAAGGGTTGGCGGGCCGTACACCTTTAAAATTACATTTATTGGTTACAAAGATTTTATCCTTGAAAACATTTCGTTATCAATTGGACAAGATCAAAAAATCGATTCCAAACTGGAAGATAATTCTACCAATCTGAAAGAAGTAGTAATTACCGGATCGGGTGGAAAAGTGATCAATGAAAACCGTACTGGTGCAAGTGAAACCATTAACCGCCAGCAAATTGATGCGTTGCCAACACTCAACCGTTCATTGAGTGATTTCACCAAACTAACTCCATCGGCAAATGGTTTAAGCTTTGGCGGTAGAAGCAACCTTTTCAATAACTTAACTGTTGATGGGGCATTATTTAACAACTCATTTGGTTTAGCAACAACTTTAGGTGGTCAAACTAACTCGCAACCAATTTCATTAGATGCGATTGATCAGATCCAGGTTGATATTGCTCCATTTGACGTTCGTCAGGGTAATTTTACTGGTGCAGGTATTAACACTGTTGTAAAATCAGGAACAAACACTTTTAAAGGTACTATATATGATTATGTACGTAGTGTTGATTTAACTGGCTATGATGCAGGACCTACAAGCGTAGCAAAAACTCCTTTTTCTTACAGACAAACCGGTGTTTCTTTAGGTGGCCCAATCATTAAAAATAAATTATTCTTATTCGTTTCAGGGGAAGAAGAGCGTATCAGCCAGCCTGCAACAACTTATGTAGCAAGTGCGCCTGGTGTAAGCGGTGCAACCGTTTCACAAGCCAGTGCAGCTACACTTAACCAGATAGCTAGCTATCTGGAGTCAAAATATAACTATAATCCAGGTCCATACCAAGGATATAATTTTGATACTTACAGCAATAAAGCAACTGTTAAGCTTGATTGGAATATTGATAAAAACAATACTTTAAGTGCTAAGTATTTTTACCTGAAATCATACGGTGATCACCCTATCAGTAACTCTGGTATTACCAATAGTAATGGCACTACTAGTGTTGGCTATGGAACAACAAGAGATGCAAGTAGTACATCACTTCCATTTTACGGCTCAGGTTACAGAATTAACAATAACTTTAACATAGGTATTATTGAATTAGATACCCGTGTTAGCGACAATATGTCTAACAGATTAACTGCTGGATATTCTGCTTTACGTGATTTCCGTACATTTTTAGGAAATTCAGGTAGCATGCCATTGGTTGATATTGGTAATGGAACATCAGCTGCTGACGGAACAGTTATTACCCCTGCAAGTAATGTGTTAACTTCTTTTGGCTCTGAATTGTATACTGCAAATAATATTTTGTATACCAATATATTTCAGTTTTCTGATGATTATACCATTTATGCTGGTAAACATGAAATTACTATTGGTACAAGTGATCAGATCCAAAGTTATAAAAATGGTTTCGCCCCTGATTACAATGGTCTTTACACCTATAACTCAGCTTCCGACTTTTTAAATGGTTTACCAGCTGCAGCTTATACAACACGTAATTCAGCCCTTCCAGGTGGTGCTTTTCCTTTTGCTAAAATAAAAGCTTCTATTTATAGCTTATATGTTCAGGACAAATATCATGTAACTGACGATTTTAGATTAACTTATGGCTTAAGAGCTGATTATGATGCTTTCCCAACTTCACTACCTCAGAATCCTAATGTTGAAAATATTCAATTTCAACAAGGTATTACTGTAAACCCATCAGTTTTACCAAAAAACAGGGTGCAACTATCACCACGTGTTGGCTTTAACTGGGATGTGAATGGCGATAAACAAACACAGGTTCGCGGTGGTAGTGGTTTATTCGCAGGTACTGTTCCTTTTGTATGGATATCTAACCAGGCATCAAACAATGGTGTATTGTTTGGTTCATATACAATTGTTAAGGGTGCTGCAACAAATACATCTGCTCAAAATGCTGAATTGATCTTTAATCCAAATGTAAATGCTAACCGTCCAACAGGTACTGTTCAAGCCAATACATCTTACGAATTGGATATTACTGATCCAAAACTTAAATATCCAAAAATCTGGAGAACTAATTTAGCCGTTGATCAGCGCTTACCAGGTGGTGTAGTTGCAACTATTGAAGGTGCTTATACTAAAGATATCAATGCAATCTATACTGAAAACTTAGTGCTTTCTAACGGTTATACTACTATTCCAGGTCCTGAAGGCCAGATAAGGTATACTTCTAAAAACACTACACCTGCTGCCTCTGCTGCAACAGCACAAGATCCATCAATCACAGGGTTATATTACCTGACCAATACTAATCAGGGTTATTCATACTTCGTTACAGGTCAATTGCAAAAAAGCTTTAGCAATGGCTTATATTTCAACGCGGCTTATACCCATAGTGGATCAAAAGATGTTAATGATGGCGGTTCAACTGCAAGCACTATCTGGAGTTCACGCCAGGTTGCTGGTAATCCAAATGGTGATAACCTTTCAAACAGTTCATATGTTCAACCAAATCGTATAATAGCATCTGCTTCTTACAAAAAAGAATATTGGGAACATACGTCTACCACTATTGGTTTAATATATGAAGTTGCCAATAACGGTTCTATTTCATACATTACAAGTGGCGATCCAAATGGTGATGGAGCAACAAATGATTTATTGTGGATTCCAAGAAATCAAAGTGACATTGAGTTAGTTAAAGATTTTGCAACAGATCCGCGTACTCCAGCTCAAATCTGGAATCAATTAAATAACTTCATTAGCCAGGATTCATACTTAAGCAGCCACAGAGGTCAGTATGCCCAACGCAATGGCGTTATATTGCCTTATTTTAACAGGCTTGATCTTCACTTTGCTCAAGATTTCTTCATTAAATCAGGTAATGTTAAAAATACATTGGAGTTTACTGCTGATATCATCAACTTTGGTAACTTGTTAGATAAAAACTGGGGATTATACCAGGATTCATTTAACGGCTTTAACAGTGGAAGTACTACCGTGCTTAAATACCAGGGAATTGACCCTGTGACAGGTCACGCTGAATATTCTTTCCCATATTTAGATAAAACCAACTTAATCCCGGTAACTAAATCATTTATTTACGATACAAGTCAATTGTCTCGTTACCAGGTACAACTTGGTATCAGATACATATTTAACTAATAAATAGTTATTAGACCCAAAAAAACCCGATCAGAAATGGTCGGGTTTTTTATTTTGATTGCAATGAGAATTAATTATATACAAATTCCCCAAACTCAGATTGAATGGTTACTTGCTTTTTGTTGGCCTTTTCTACGTGGCCAATAATCTGAGCCTCAACACCAAAGCTTTGCGAAATACTAATCAGCTCACTCGCAATTTGCTGGGGAACATATAGTTCCATGCGATGACCCATATTAAATACTTTGTACATTTCCTGCCAGCTTGTTTTTGATTCTTCGTGTATTAGCTTAAACAATGGCGGAACCGGAAATAAGTTGTTTTTAATAATATGTACATCATCAACAAAGTGAAGCACCTTAGTTTGTGCGCCACCACTGCAATGCACCATACCGTGTATTTGATGCCTGTAGCCGTCTAAAATTGTTTTAATAATAGGTGCATAAGTTCGGGTAGGGGACAATACCAGTTTACCGGCAGTTACACTTTCATTGTTACCAATATCGATAAGATCGGTTAACTTTTTGCTGCCCGAAAATATAAGCTCATAAGGAATGGCCTGATCATAACTTTCAGGATATTTTTCAGCTATTGATTTGTTAAAAACATCGTGCCTTGCAGAGGTTAACCCGTTAGAGCCCATGCCTCCATTATATTCCTTTTCGTAATTTGCTTTGCCGTAGGAAGCAAGACCCACAATTACATCACCCGTTTGTATGGTGTGGTTTGATATGACTTCGTTGCGTTTCATGCGGCAGGTAACGGTAGAATCTACAATAATGGTTCTAACCAAATCGCCAACATCAGCAGTTTCGCCGCCGGTTGAGAAAATGCCTATGCCGTTGTCTCTCAATTCGGCCAGTATTTCTTCCGTGCCGTTAATAATGGCAGCAATAACTTCACCCGGTATCAGATTTTTATTTCTGCCGATGGTAGATGACAAAAGGATATTGTTAGTTGCACCAACGCAAAGCAGGTCATCAAGGTTCATGATAATAGCATCCTGTGCTATTCCTCTCCAAACCGAAATGTCACCGGTTTCTTTCCAATAAGTATAAGCCAATGACGATTTTGTGCCAGCACCATCAGCATGCATAATATTGCAATAATCTGCATCGTTGGTTAAAATATCTGGTACTATTTTACAAAAGGCTTTTGGGAAAATTCCTTTATCAATATTTTTAATAGCGTTGTGTACATCATCCTTCGAGGCCGATACGCCCCGTTGATCATATCTTTGCGATGAAATCATGAACAAATATACAGTCTTGCGGCAAAAAAGTCGTTAATTTGTAAATTCTCCCTGTAAATCCATGTTAAAGAAACTTTCCTATAAAATTAAGAAGTGGCGTTTGAGACAAAACAGTCAGCGTAATTTTTTAATTTATTGCAGTGTATTTGTTGGTTTTTTTGGTGGTTTAGCTGCCGTTGCCCTCAAATTTTTAGTGCGAACGATGGAAGAAGTCAGCAGAAATATATCCTCACATCTTCCTTATCATATTATATATGTTTTTCTGCCAGCTTTAGGTATTTTTTTAACGGTTGCGTATCAGCATTTGCTTAACCGCGATAAAATTCAAAAAGGAATAGGAAACATCTTGGTCAATATAAAAAGAAACAGGTCAAATATCAGGTATAATAACATCTATTCGCATTTAATTACCAGTTCATTAACAGTAGGATTTGGTGGTTCATCAGGTTTGGAAGCTCCTATTGTAGCTACCGGGGCTGCCATAGGTTCAAATACCGGTAAGTTTTTCAATTTAAGTCCTTACGAAAAAACGGTTTTATTGGCAGCAGGTGCATCCGCAGGTATTGCCGCTGTATTTAATAGTCCTATTGCCGGGGTGTTGTTTTCTTTAGAAATTCTTATTGGAGAAATAACCATCCCAACTTTTATCCCGTTATTAATTGCATCGGCTACAGGAGTTGTGGTATCTAAACTTTTATATTCCGGACAATTGTTTCATCTGGTTACAGAAGGTTGGGCGTTTAAGGCATTGCCTTTTTATATATTACTCGGTTTATTTAGCGGTTATATTTCTGTGTATATTTCAAAGGTTGGCGGCGCACTTGAAAAAGGGATATTAAAAAAGCAAAACCGTTATGTAAGAGCATTGGCAGGCGGTTTATTTTTAGGCCTGATTATAATGATATTTCCTGCTTTGTTTGGGGAAGGATACCATTACCTTCAGGAAATATTAAACGGTAATATAAATTCGCTTAAAGAAGAATCATTTTTCAGCTCGTGGCTAACCCAGCCTATAGTGATGATTATTTTTATAGCCTGTTTAGTGTTTATGAAAATTATTGCCGCTGGTATTACCATTGGATCAGGTGGGAATGGCGGTACTTTTGCGCCAACAATGTTTACGGGTGCTTTTTTGGGTTTGTTTGTTGCTTTTGCTGTAAACCAAACGGGGCTTGTACATTTAAATACCAGTAACTTTATTGCAGTTGGAATGGCAGGAGCATTAAGCGGTGTTTTACATGCGCCTTTAACTTCCATATTCCTGATAGCTGAAATTACAGGAGGATATGTTTTGTTTATTCCATTGATGATTGTGGCATCAATATCATACATTATAGCAAGATTATATAATCCGCATAATATGTACTGGCATGATTTGATTCATGAAAAAAATATACATCCCGACCAGGATTATGACATGTTAAATGCCATAACCCTGGCAAGCGTTGTGAATAAGCAGTTCACAGCAATTAGCTCTGAAACTAAGATTTCTGATTTTTATAAAATATTGTCATCAACCAATGCAAATATTTTTGCTGTTTTGGATGAGCAGAAAAACCTGGAAGGGGTAATATGGCTTGACCAGGTACGGAAACATATTTTTGAGAAAATTAATGATGATGACACGGTAGCGGAAATAATGGTTATACCACCTGCCATCGTCAATTATGATGCATCAGTAAATAGTGTGATGGATTTGTTTGATAAAACAGATGTTTGGCAATTGCCGGTGATAAAAGATGGTGTATTTATAGGTTTTGTTTCTAAATCAACGCTATTAACTAAATATAGGGAGGAGTTTATCAGACAGCATCGTGAGGCCGATTTGTTTTCACACGCTTAAAGCAAAAAATCCTTCCCGGTTAGAGAAGGGTTTTTTGTTATTTGATAAATAGTAATTCCCTGAATTTTGGCAATGGCCATAGTGAATCATCTACCAATTGTTCCAGCTTATCAACATGATAGCGGATGGATTGGAAAAATGGTTTTACCTTCTCATCGTATTCTATTGCCTTATCGCGCATATTTTCAATAGTATTTGCTTTTTTGCGTGCATCTACCATTTCTTCAATATCAGCTTTAACAATATTTATATGATCTGATATTTTGGTAATGATATCCAGTTGAACTTTATAGGTGTCTTTACTTAACCCCAGATCCTTTAATCCGATTGCATTTTCAACCAATTTGCTTTGATAGGCAATTGCGGCAGGAATAATAACATTCATACCTAATTCTCCAATTACACGGGCCTCTATTTGAAGCTTCTTATAAAAGGCATCAAGCAAAATTTCATGGCGGGCGTGTGCCTCGCGACGGGTAAATACCCCGGTTTCTTCAAATAGTAAATCTGTTTTATCTGAAATAAAAGCATCAAGTGCTTTTGGTGTAGTTTTAATATTTGGTAACCCCCTTAAAGCAGCCTCTCTTTCCCACTCTTCACTATAGCCATTTCCTTCAAAACGAATGCTTTTTGATTCTTTTATGTATTTTTTTAAAACAATTAATAAAGCAACATCTTTCTTTTCACCCTTTTTAATCAGTTTATCTACATCATATTTGAATTTCTTGAGCTGATCGGCTACAATAGTGTTCAGAATAGTCATCGGGCTTGCTGAATTGGCGGATGAGCCTACAGCCCGTAACTCAAATTTATTTCCTGTAAACGCAAATGGCGAGGTGCGGTTACGATCGGTATTATCCTTTAATATTTGCGGGATTTTAGGAATCCCTTGCCATAGTAAGGCGTCGTCCTTTATTTTTTTGCTGATGCGTGATGTTTCAATCTCATCTAACAAATCTGTTAACTGAGTTCCTAAAAATATGGAGATAATTGCAGGAGGAGCCTCATTGGCTCCAAGCCTGTGATCATTGTTTACGGAGGCTATTGAGGCTCTTAGTAAGTCAGCATGTTCATAAACAGCTTTTATTGTATTTACAAAAAAGGCAAGGAACATCAGGTTGTTTTTTGGTGTTTTTCCCGGCGATAACAGGTTTTTACCCGTATTGGTAATCATTGACCAGTTATTATGCTTTCCGGAGCCGTTTATACCTGCATAAGGCTTTTCGTGTAATAATACCTTGAAATTATGCCGTTTAGCAACCCTATCCATCAAATCCATCAATAACTGATTGTGATCAATTGCCAGGTTGATTTCCTCGTAAATAGGAGCACATTCAAATTGAGAAGGGGCAACTTCATTATGACGGGTTTTTAATGGAATACCTAATAATAAGGCCTCTGTTTCCATATCCTGCATAAAGGCATAAACACGTTCTGGTATCGACCCAAAATAATGATCTTCCAATTGCTGGTTCTTTGCAGACATGTGGCCAAATAGCGTACGGCCGGTTAAATAAAGATCGGGTCTTGCATTAAATAAGGCTATGTCTACTAAAAAATACTCCTGCTCAATCCCTAATGAAGCATTAACCTTTTCAATGCTCTTATCAAAGTAGTGACAAACATCAACCGCAGCTTTATCTAAAGCGTTTAGTGCTTTTAATAAAGGTACTTTATAGTCAAGTGCTTCGCCGGTATAAGAAACAAATACAGTAGGGATACATAAAGTACGTGCCATAATAAAGGCAGGAGAGGAAGGATCCCATGCAGTATAGCCACGTGCTTCAAAGGTATTACGGATACCTCCGCTAGGAAAACTGGAAGCGTCTGGCTCTTGTTGTGCCAAAGCATCCCCAGAAAACCTTTCAATTGCACCACCATCAGGTGTTGGTTCAAAAAAAGCATCATGCTTTTCGGCAGTTGAGCCTGTTAGTGGTTGAAACCAGTGTGTATAATGTGTAGCTCCCTTACTCATAGCCCATGATCTCATTGCCGATGCCACTTGTTCGGCTAAATCACGAGGAATAGGTTCACCCTTTTCTATAGAATTTACAATGCCTTGATAAGCTTCTGAAGAAAGGTATTCTTTCATCTTCTTTTTATCAAAAACATTAGCACCAAAGAAATCCGAAATTTTTGGTGAAGGTATTTTAACATCAGGGATAGTACGTGTAAGTACATCCTGCAATGCCTGAAATCTGATATTAGCCATAGAACGGTAATTTAAATAAAGGATTAACATCAAAAATATAACTATCCTTTATTATATGCATGAATTTTAAATAAATAAATAAGTTATAAAACTTTATAAAATTTTGATAAAAGAATGATTTTTCGTCATTATTTGATGTTTTTTTAACTAAAAATGCTTTGTTTTTGTATTTTTATGTCTTAAAATACCCAAAAAAGGATTAAAATGTAGCGTTAAATGTAAATTGTAATCTAAATCTATTATTGTTTTGATAAAAAAGATAGAAATATTGACCTTAATTTTTTTTTGTTGCTAAATATTTAAAAAAACTAATGTTTTTTACCTTAAATTTATAATTTTCGTAAAAGTTGTAATTTTTATGTTAATTTATTGTGATTAGATTTGTTATTGTTAAAATTCATCCATATTTTCATGGAAATATTTACAAAAAGGATATAATTATTGAATTTTTAATAAAAAAATAGAATTGCGATAGCTATTCTTGAGTAAATATAACCTGAAGTGCTTATTCACTTTTAATATCATATCAATCAAACTAAATTAAACTAAACAAACAATGAAAGTAAATTTAACAAAGTTCAAATCGCTCAGTTCAGTCCGACAACTGACACGTGAGAAATGGGCGTTTGGAGCGACCATTTTTGGGGGGAAAATGATTGGCCTTGGGCTGGTTGTTTTAGCAATGATGATTTTGCCAGGCCTGATCGGTACATCAGCCCATGCTGCGGCCACTCCACCAAAGCCAACTGATATTGAAACATCAATGATGAATTCAATCGATACAGTTTGGACATTGGTTGCCGCGTTTTTAGTGTTTGCAATGCAGGCTGGTTTCGTAATGCTTGAAGCCGGTTTTGCCCGTAAACGCGAAACCGTAAACGTATTGATGGAGTGTATTTTTGATACTTGTCTTTGCGGTATTTTATTTTATGCAATAGGTTACGCATTTATGTTTAGCAGCGGTAACGGATTTATCGGTTTACATTGGTTCTTCCTGCAAGGTACACCAGATTTATATCCGGGTACTGGTGTTCCTGTAATTGCACATTGGATATTCCAGTATGCTTTTGCTGATACCTGCTCAACTGTAGTTTCAGGTGCAATGATTGGCCGTACAGGTTTCCGTGGAGATATTCTTTACAGTATTGGTATTACAGGGTTCATTTACCCAATTATAGGTCACTGGGCCTGGGGACCTGATGGCTTTTTAGCTACAATGGGTACTGCCGGACATTTCTTTACAAGCTTAGGACAAGGTTTCCGTGACTTTGCAGGTTCAACTGTAGTTCACACTATAGGAGGTATGGCCTCATTGGCAGGTGCAATTGTTTTAGGGCCACGTATCGGGCGTATATTTGCACGTGATGGCGGTGGAATGCCTCCGGGGCATAATTTACCAATGGCTGCTGTAGGTGGCTTTATATTATGGTTCGGTTGGTACGGTTTCAATCCGGGCAGTACACTTTCTGCGATGGATATACAAGGTATTGGCCGTGTTGCCACTAATACAACCCTTGCTGCTTGCGGTGGTGGTATGATGGCTATGTTTGCTGCACTTTGGTGGGGCGAAACTAAAGGTAAATTTGATTTAGGATTTACCGTTAACGGTTTCCTTGCAGGCCTGGTAGCTATTACCTGTCCGTGTTACTGGGTTAGTCCGCTTGGCGCTACTATATTAGGTGGTGTTGCCGGTTTCGTAGTATTTGGTGGTGTTAAATTACTTGAGTACTTACGTATTGATGATCCGATTGGTGCAGTACCGGTACATGGTTTTGCTGGCATTTGGGGAACATTATCATTAGGTCTGTTTGCTACCGGTGAGTATGGTATTACAGGCCCATATGGTGCAGATAATACTGCGCCCAACCTAGTAAAAGGATTATTTTATGGTGGTGATGCCAGTGTGTTAAAAGCACAAGCCATAGGTACATTTACTATTGCTATAGCTGTATTTGTTGTAACCTGGGTTATGATGAAACTGATAATGTTTTTACCACATCCTTGGAAACTGCGTGTTGAAGAGAAAGGTGAAACCGGAACTGGTGGTTTGGACATGTTTGACCATGGTACCGATGCTTACCCTATTCAGGACGATGATGTTAGTTTAAGCGGCCTGTTTGAAAAAGGCCCTAAAGTTACAGCGTAAATGCGATAACTTATATTCCCCTGTGTGATTGGTTAAATTATTCAATTTTCCACATCCACAAAAGCCAATTACACAGGGGCTTCTTTATTTTACTAGTGTAAATTATTAAAAACCAAACTGCTGAATTAAACCGACACTTAATTCGGACAGGGATACTTTATGCCATAACTTTTACCAATTCAATTCAAATCAATCAACCAAACTATTAATTTTTCCTTATCAAACAATCATGAAAAAAGGACTTTTACTTTTAAGTTTATCTGCTGCAACATTTTTGACCTACAAAGCCCAGGCGGCTGTTATTATGCCAGCCGACACTGGCAAAACAGCGGCAGCAGCTCCCGCAGCACCAGCTCCGGCACCTGATGCACCCCTGGTATTTTCAGGTTCAGTTGATACTTATTATAAATATGATTTTTCTGGTCATCCCAATATTCCGACAAGTTTTGCGAGTGACCAAAATTCCATATCAATAGGTATGATTGACCTGGGTTTAAAAAAGACGGTAGGTAACGCATCATTTGTTGGCGAATTATCATTTGGCCCAAGAAGTGATCAGTCTATTCCAAATGCAGGTTATCACATTCAAAACTTATATGTAAATTATAACGTTACATCGAAGTTTAGTTTAACAATGGGCTATATGTCAACCTTTGTAGGTTATGAGGTAATATCACCTGCAGCTAACTTTAATTATTCAACTTCATACCTGTTTACCAATGGACCTTTCCAGAATGCGGGTTTTAAAGCTACGTATGCTTTTTCTGATAAAGTTAGTTTAATGGCAGGTGTTTTTAATGATTACTGGAATACTTATAAATCAGCCGACAGGGTGAATACTTTTGGTGCTCAATTAACTGTAACTCCTGTTAAAAACTGGACTGCTTATATCAACCTGGTAACCGGCCCATCAAATGGAACAGAAGTTGACCTAACTACTAGCTATCAAATAACCGATGCCTTTAAATTGGGCTTAAATGCTGCTGATTTTTCTGCATCAAACGGGTTTACAGGTGGTTTTGCAGGTGTTGCACTGTATCCTCAGTTGGCAGTATCTAAAGTAGTAACTTTAGGTTTGAGAGGTGAGTACTTTAAAGATAAGACAGGCACTTATGGTGCTCCGGTTAGTACAGGTGGTGCCGGTTTAGTTGCAGGTCCGCTTCCAGGCGATGATGTCACTGGTATTACTTTTACTGCTAACATTAAAGCAGGTCCTTTAACTATTATCCCTGAATTCAGGTTTGATAATACCTCAAAAAGCGATGTATTTACCAATAGCAGCAATGTAGCGACAAGTTCGGCTTCGCAGTTTGTATTAGCAGCCGTATATGCATTCTAAATCTTTATAACAATTTATTTAAAAGCCGTACTGAATTTATCAGTGCGGCTTTTATCTTTATAGCATGAAAATATTACTACTCACACTTGTCTGTATTTTTTTGGTTAAGATTTCATTGGCCCAAAGCGATTTATTATCATTTGATGAGCATAATAAATATATTTATTATCAGGTAGTTGATATACCAGGAGTGACGGCAGATACACTGCATGTACGGGGCGTAAGCTTTTTAAAAACCAATTATGCTAAAATGAAGGTGAAGCTAAACGGGCAGAATTTAACCGGAGAGGGAAAGTTTTTGGTTTATGGCGGTATTTCAGTTTTGAAGCATGAAAAAGGAGAAATTGATTATACTTTAAATGTTGAATTTAAAGATCAGAAATACAGGTATTGGTTAACCGATTTTACGTTTACCCCTTATGAACGTGACAGATATAATAATTATGTTCCAAAACAGGGAATTGTAATTCCTTTGGAAAATGCTGAGTCAAAATTGGATAAAAAAGACTTAACCGGTTACCTGGATGAAACAGGTGCATTTTGTAAACAATTTGGTGATAACCTAAAGCAATTTATATTGCGTATTCCTGTCTCCGCGCCGAAAAAGGAAGAAAATGTCAAAAAAGTAGTCACAGATAAGTGGTAGTTTAAATACACAAAGTTGCATTTACTTGTCATTTTATTAATAAACTAAACCTATAGGTGTAAAATTTATAACTAATTATATAGTTGATTGAAAGAATATCAAAAGTTTAATTTTTAGCAATATAAAATATTTACAAATCGTTTTATATTAAAATTAAATTTCAATCACTATGCTTAACTCAAAATTTGATTTGTACAAGACCGAGTGGCTCGACCTTGTATTTGAAAATCGTAACAAAACTTATGGAGCCTATGAATTAAGGCAACACTACGCCAGTACCATGGTAAGAGCCATGGGTATTGCCTTCCTGGCTATCTCTGTTGTTTTTGGTGGAAGTCTGCTATTTATGAGACAACCGAAGATGATACATGTAACGGTTGTTGATAATAATCCCAACCTGATGAAGCTTCCAGTGGAGCCAATAAAAAAGATTGATCCACCGAAACCAGCAAAGTCGTTGAAAGCAACACCGGCAAAACCTGCCGCTACTATCAAAGATCCTCAAATGGTAGTAACAAGAGATGAACAGGCTGTTAATCCTCCAAAAAATGAGGTGCTTAATAATAGTGTAATTTCAAATGTGGATGCAAAAGGTACTGCTGAAAAAGGTAATGATCTGCCGGATGTAACTCCCGGAAATGGAAATGGCAGCACCCCCGGACCTGATAATACAGTACACTCATTGGGAGATGGTCTTGATGTAATGCCTGAACCCGTTGGCGGAGCAGAAGCATGGGCAAAGTTTTTAAGGAAGAATTTAAGGTTCCCGGCAGCGGCACAGGATGAAGGAGTGAGTGGTAAAGTGATTTTAAGTTTTGTTATTGAGAAGGATGGCAGTTTATCCAATATAGTGGTAGAAAGACCTGCAGGGCATGGATTTGATGAAGAAGCAATGCGTGTATTGAAACTGGCTAAAGCCTGGAAGCCTGGTCAGCAAAACGGGCAAGCAGTACGTGTTAAGTATATGATCCCTATAAATTTCCAGGTATCTAATGGTGATTAAATAAACTTACAGGTGAAAGTTTAAAGCCAAAGGTCCATTTCAAGCCATTGCTTTAAGCTTTCACCTTTTTCCTTTCCTTTCCGCTTTTTTTTCTAATTTTGTGCTTCCTTTCAAATAAACAATAACAAATTGGAGCACCAGGAATTAACCACCGTTGAAACCGCCAAAGATCTTGGATTACTACCCGAAGAATTTGAACGTATAAAAGAAATATTAGGGCGCGTGCCTAACTTTACCGAACTTTCTATTTTTTCGGTAATGTGGAGCGAACACTGTTCGTACAAAAACTCAATTACATGGCTGAAAACTTTGCCTAAAGATGGCCCGCGGATGCTGGCTAAAGCAGGTGAAGAAAATGCCGGATTGGTTGATTTGGGCGACGGTATTGGCTGTGCCTTTAAAATAGAATCACATAACCACCCTTCGGCATTAGAACCATACCAGGGAGCTGCAACGGGTGTTGGTGGTATAAACCGCGATATATTTACCATGGGTGCAAGGCCAATTGCCCAACTAAACTCATTGCGTTTTGGTGATTTAACGCTCGACCGTACTAAATGGTTAGTAAAAGGTGTGGTTAAAGGTATCAGCCATTATGGCAATGCTTTTGGAATCCCTACTGTTGGTGGCGAGTTGTTTTTTGACGATTGCTACAATGTAAACCCATTAGTTAACGCCTTTTCTGCTGGAATTGTAAAAGCTGGCGAAACAGTATCTGCCACTTCTTATGGAGTGGGTAACCCGGTTTATATAGTTGGTTCAGCAACGGGTAAGGATGGTATTCACGGTGCTGCTTTTGCATCAAAAGATATTACGGAAGATTCAGTTAATGATTTACCTGCTGTACAGGTAGGTGATCCTTTCCAGGAAAAACTATTGTTGGAAGCAACACTTGAAGTTATAAAAACCGGTGCCGTTGTAGGGATGCAGGATATGGGTGCCGCAGGTATTATCTGCTCCAACTCTGAAATGTCTGCTAAAGGCGAGCATGGTATGAAGATTTGGTTAGATAAAGTGCCTACGCGCCAGGAAAATATGAAGCCTTATGAAATACTGCTTTCTGAATCACAGGAACGCATGCTGATTGTAGTGCATAAGGGCCGTGAGAAAGAAGTGGAAGCTGTATTTGATAAGTGGGATTTAAATTGCGCTATTATTGGCGAAGTAACCGATACCCAGCGCCTGGAATATTATGTAAACGGTGAACTGGTTGCTGATGTACCAGCTGATGATTTGGTATTAGGCGGCGGAGCACCGGTTTACGAACGCGAATACCGCGAACCAGCTTATTTTAAAGAAAACCAAAAATTTAAGATAGAAGATGTAGCAGAACCAAAAGATTTGGTAGCTGTTGCTGAACATTTAATTAGTCACCCTAATATTGCATCAAAAAGATGGGTTACTGATCAATATGATTCCATGATCGGTACATCAACCATGACCACCAATCGCCCTAGTGATGCCGCTGTGGTTGCGGTGAAAGATACCGACAAGGCAATTGTAATTACTGTTGACTGCAACTCACGATATGTTTATGCTGATCCGCAAAAAGGAACAGAAATAGCTGTTGCCGAAGCAGCACGTAATATTACCTGTGCAGGTGGCGAACCTGTGGCTATAACCAACTGCCTTAACTTTGGTAATCCATATAAGCCTGAAGTGTACTGGCAGTTTGTTGGCGCCATTAAAGGTATGGGCGAAGCTTGCCGTAAGTTTGAAACCCCGGTTACAGGTGGTAACGTAAGTTTCTATAACCAGTCAACCGATGATGGTCCGGTTTTCCCGACGCCTACCATTGGTATGCTGGGTGTGATGGACGATCTGTCTAACCTAATGACATCAGACTTTAAACAGCCCGGTGACCTGATTTACTTAATCGGCGAATCTGTTAATGATATTGCATCATCACAATATCTAGCATCATACCATAAAATACTGAAAGCTCCGGCACCATATTTTGATTTGGATAAAGAGTATGCCATGCACCAGGTGATTAAAGAACTGATTAAACATAAAGTAATCCAATCGGCTCATGATGTGGCTGACGGTGGCTTATATGTAACACTGGTTGAATCATCACTACCGAATGGTTTGGGCTTTGAAATTGAATCAGACAGTTCTATCCGTAAAGATGCTTTTCTGTTTGGTGAAGGCCAGGGAAGGGTGGTAGTAAGTATTGCCCCGGCAGACCATGAACGTTTTATTGAAATGATGGCTACCAGCGAAACTGAATTTAGCTTGCTTGGAACCGTTAATAATGGCTTTTTAACTATTGATGAAGAATCATTTGGCCATATAAATGATATAAAGATGGTGCATAGTAATGTACTTCACGAAATTTTAGGTGCATAATGTTTAAATTAAACCGGGTACACCATATCGCCATTATATGTTCTGATTATCAAAAGTCAAAACATTTTTACAGCGAAGTACTTGGTTTAAAGATTGTACAGGAAGTTTACCGTACCGAAAGAAAATCATATAAGCTCGATCTGGAAGTTGGAGGACAATACCAGATCGAGCTTTTTTCATTTCCTGATCCGTCGGCACGGCCATCACGGCCCGAAGCTGCAGGCTTACGTCATTTGGCTTTTGAGGTTGATAATATTGATGAAGCGGTGGCACACGTTAATGCATTTGAAGTAGTTACCGAACCAATAAGGATTGACGAGTACACCGGCAAACGTTTTACTTTTTTTGCAGATCCGGATGGATTGCCGATTGAGTTTTACGAGAAATAGCCATGTCTGCAATATTTAAATTTAAGCAGTTTAGCGTTGACCAAAGTGGCTGCGCCATGAAGATCAATACTGATGGCGTATTACTTGGCACCGTGGTTACTGCTAATAGTCCTGAAAATATACTGGATATTGGCACAGGCACAGGGGTAATAGCGTTGATGCTGGCCCAAAAGTTTAGCAATGCTAAAATTGATGCCGTTGAGATAGATGCTTCTGCTGCAAAAACGGCCGCTCAAAATTTTGATAATTCTCCTTTCAGTAAGCGTTTAAATTTATTTCCTGTAAGTATCAACGACTTTTTTGATGAGCATCAGGGCAATATGTATGAGCTAATTGTTTCAAATCCTCCTTTTTATATGAACTCCCTGGAATCGCCAGAGGAAAAGAAATCGTTGGCAAAACATACTGATGCCAGTTTTTTTGAGCGATTGATGAAAGATATATCATGTCATCTCTCTTCAAAAGGGGCATGCTGGTTAATACTGCCCTTTCAGGCTGTTCCTTTAGCCGAAGCATTGGCAAATCAGAATGGATTATATTTGCAGAAGGCAATAGCTATCCATTCATTTGAGCATTCCAAACCGCACCGGCAGATTTTGTGTTTAGGGTTTGAAAAACTTGTAGCAGAAAACCCCAGGCTAAATATTTACAAATCTGTTGGTGTATATTCAGACGAATATAAAAATTTGCTTAAGCCTTATTTTTTAGCTTTTTAGTATGAAAATTATATCAATAATTTTAACCATCTTGTTAATAATACCCATAGTACCGTTTTTATCATCATTTGCCGTTTCGGTTGAACCTGGATTTCATACACCTGTTTTTACTGTGCTTGCTTGGCAATCCTTCAGGTTGGTTTTAATTTATTTTTTATTTTTTTGTGTTGCTGTTTATCTTCACTTAAAAGCCTTATTTCGCGAAAATAGTATTATGTGTGGGACTTTAATTGTCGCTTATCTATTATTTACGATTTTGAATGTTATAGGTTTATTTATATTACATGGTTAAAATAGGTCTTCTTTCCGATACGCACAGCTACCTTGATGATGCAGTTTTCAGGCATTTTGAAAACTGTGACGAGATTTGGCATGCAGGCGATTTTGGCAATATTGAAGTGGCCGATAAACTTGCCGCTTTTAAACCATTAAGAGGTGTATATGGTAATATTGATGATGCTGACATTCGTTTAACCTATCCCGAGCATCTACGGTTCAACTGCGAAAACGTTGATGTTTGGATGACGCATATAGGTGGTTATCCAGGTAAATATAGTCCGCAGGTTAAGGGTGAAATATACACTAAGCCTCCGCAGCTCTTTATCTGCGGGCATTCGCATATTTTAAAGGTTATTTACGATAAAAAGATCAACTGTTTGCATATAAACCCCGGGGCAGCAGGAAAACAGGGCTGGCAAAAGGTGCGTACTTTAATTAGATTTTGTATTTCTGAAGATAAAATTCATACCTTAGACCTTATTGAATTGCAGTAATTGCATGTAATAAATACACTAAGTATATGAAAATAGCGAAAACGCTGGGGCAATTTATCATCGAAAAACAGGCGGATTTTCCATACGCCAAAGGCGAATTATCACGATTGTTAAGGGACATAGGCATAGCAGCCAAAATTGTAAACCGCGAAGTAAATAAAGCTGGTTTGGCTGACATTTTAGGAGAAGCCGGAACTATTAATGTGCAGGGAGAGGGGCAGAAAAAGCTGGACGTTTACGCTAACGAACAATTTATATCAGCATTGCAACACGGCGGGGAGTGCTGTATTGTGGCATCAGAAGAAAATGATGAATGTATCCATATTGATTCTGAAATATCAAAGGATGCCAAATATATTGTTGCCATGGATCCGCTTGACGGTTCATCAAATATTGATGTAAATGTGGCTGTTGGTACTATTTTCTCCATCTATCATCGTAAATCAACCGAAGGAAGAGCCACAATAGATGATGTGCTGCAACGGGGTACTGAACAGGTAGCTGCGGGTTATGTAATTTATGGATCATCAACTATGTTGGTTTATACCACAGGAAAAGGCGTTAACGGATTTACGCTTGATCCGTCGATAGGCGAGTTTTGCCTTTCGCATCCTGATATGCAGATACCAAAGGATGGGGTGATCTATTCCATTAATGAAGGTTATTATACTCATTTTCCTGATGGGGTAAAAAAATACATTAAATATTGCCAGGTGGAAGACGCTGCAACAAAGAGGCCCTATACATCAAGGTATATCGGATCAATGGTAGCTGATTTGCATCGCAATTTAATTAAAGGTGGCATATTCATTTACCCGGTAACGGCAAGCACGCCAAAGGGCAAGCTCCGCTTAGTATATGAATGTAACCCCATGGCGTTTATAATTGAACAAGCAGGGGGTAAGGCCAGCAATGGATATCAGCGTATATTGGAACTTGATGTGGAACAATTGCACCAGCGGTCGGCTATATTTATAGGCTCAGAAAACATGGTAAAAAAGGCCGAAGAAATGATGCTTTGCTTTTCGCCACAACAAACCAAAAAGAGTTTTGAAGGTGTAGTGGAATTACAGTAGGCAGTTTTGAGTTTGCAGTTTGCCGTAGGTAAAGAGTAATAGACAGTTTTGAGTTAGCGGTATTTGAGAGTGCAAACTGTCAACTTAAAACTACATACTCGGATCACATCAAATTTGTTTTAGCGTTTTCCACTTCAAAAACAGAATCAATCAGCAGATTTTTTTGCTTGCCGGCGGCCACCGCTAATTGGTCGCATCTTTCATTTTCTGGATGACCCGCATGCCCACGTACCCAAGTAAATTTAACGTTATGAACTTTGCTGATATCTAAATACCGAAGCCAAAGGTCTTTGTTTTTTTTGCCTGCAAATCCTTTTTTGAGCCAACCCAGCAACCATTTTTTTTCAATAGCATCAATCACATACTTCGAGTCGGAATAGATCATTACATCGTGTCCCGGGGTTTTAATGGCCTCTAAACCTTTTATTACCGCAAGTAATTCCATACGGTTGTTGGTTGTTTTACGGAAGCCCTCAGAAAGTTCTTTATAATGTTTGCCCGAACGCAGGATAACGCCATAGCCTCCCGGCCCGGGGTTACCACTTGATGCTCCGTCTGTAAATATTTCGATCATTTTTTTAGTTCATGGATCATGGTTAATCGTTCATGGTTGTTGGGCCCTGAATATTCCTGATCAACGTTGCCAAAAATATAAAATAAATTAAGGCAATGAACCGTGAACTATCAACAATGAACTAATCGATCTTTTTCCGTTTAAGACGCAGCGAGTTGCCAATTACTACTACATCAGAAAAGGCCATGGTAAACGCACCAACCATTGGATTTAAAAAGCCAAGAGCAGCTACCGGTATAGCTATTATATTATAGGCAAAAGCCCAAAACAGGTTTTGTTTAATGGTGATTAAAGTATGCCTGCTAATTTGCAGGAACTTGATAACTGATTGAAGATCGGTATTTAGCAATATTACTCTTGCCGATTGCATGGCAACCTGGCTGGCATCATTCATAGAAACACCAACATCGGCCTTGGTAAGGGCAGGAGCATCATTAATGCCATCGCCAATCATAATGGTTTTACCCTTTTGTTTGTAGATATCAATCACCTGTAGCTTTTCGTCTGGTAATTTTTCTCCATGCACATCGTCAATACCAATCTGCCTGGCAACTTTAAGACATCTGTTCATTTTATCGCCACTTAACAGTACCGGTACAATGTTCATTTTTTTAAGTTGCTTAATAAGCGTTATTGCTTCAGGCCTTATTTCGTCATCAATAGCTATCTGGGCTATCAATTTTTGGTTTTTATAGAGGGATAAGTTGAAATCACTGTCGTCTTTTGCTTTGCCTGATCCGAGGAAATAATGGTTGCCATCAACATCTTCTGCACGCATACCTAATCCTTTTTCTTCTTTGGCCGATTTTAGGATCAGCTTTGTTTGCTGAAATGGCAACAATTCATTTACTAATGATTTGGCTATGGGGTGGTTTGATCTTTCTTCAATGGCCACAATTACACCTCTTATCTGTTCAATACTTGCCTCGCCTTCAGTTTTTATATCATAAATGCGGAATTTTCCGGTGGTTATGGTTCCTGTTTTATCAAAAACTACAAACTTGGTATTGGATACAGCTTCAATAGTATCGCCTCCTTTTATTAATATCCCGTTTTTAGCGGCACGCCCTAAGCCAACCATTACAGCGGTTGGTGTAGCAAGTCCCATCGCACAAGGACATGATATTACTAATACCGCAATAGCGTTCATTAACGCCACCTGCAAGCTGGTATGAACAGCAAAAAAGGTAATGATAAAAGTGATAAGCGAAATAAGTATCACTGCCGGAACAAAAACAGCCGCAACTTTATCACCTAATTTTTGTACTGGAGGTTTAGCAGCCTGCGCTTTTTTCATCAATTCGATGATTTGTGCCAACACCGTATTGGATCCCACTTTGGTGGCTATCATGCGGATGTTACCATTTTGTACAATGGTACCGCCAATTACTTTATCATATTTTTCTTTTTCAACCGGGATACTTTCACCGGTAAGCATGGCTTCGTCTACAGAAGCGTTGCCCGAAAGTACTTCACCGTCAACCGGGATTTTGTCGCCCTGGTTTACCAAAAGAGTATCGCCGGGGCGTACATCTCTTGCACTGATTACTTCAATACCGCCATTAACAACCCTGTTAGCGTTTACCTGCTGAATTTTAACCAGATCTTTTACGGCTGATGTGGTTTGCGTTACCGAACGTTTTTCAAAAACATTACCTAACAGCACTAAAGTGATGATGGTTGCACAGGTTTCATAAAACTGATACTGCTCACCTAAATTTTCAATGGTGCCAATTAAGCTATAAATAAAAGCTGCAGACGAGCCTACAAATATTAATACATCCATATTAGGTACCCCGCCTTTTATAGAATTAATGGCGCTTTTACCGAAATGAAGGCATCCAACTATAAAAACAGGCAGGCATAAAAGCATTTGTACCAAAGGCAAGTGTAAAAAATGCCAGGGCAAAATCATATGCAGCAGGAGCGGGGCGGTTAAAATAGCACAGAATAAAAACTTATTCTCCACTTTTTCATAAAATGGAGTTATCTGTAAGGCGGGGTCATCCACTACTTTATAACCCAAACCCTCTATATCTTTAATAATACCTGGAAGATCAGCTTCATTATCATTGGAGAATTTAACTTCTTCGCTGGCAAAATCAACCAGGATATTGTGAAGCCCTCTTTTTTCCAATAATTTATGAACGGATAAGGCGCAATTATTACAATGCATCCCAGTTACGTTAAGTTCAATTAATTGCTCTGCCATATTACAAATTTACCCATTAATTGAAGCTATATACAGTATTTTGGGTAAGCTGATTGTAATATTAATAAATGTTGCAATCATTGCATAAGTTATTAAGGCAGAAAGTGTTTCTGGTTATAGATTTTACCTGTTATGATGCTGTTTTGAAAAAGAAATAAATATTGTTAAAAAAGACTTTGCAAATCGGCCGAAGATTTCTATTTTTGCACTCTCCAAAACGGTAGATGTAGCTCAGTTGGTTAGAGCATCGGTTTGTGGTACCGAGGGTCGTGGGTTCGAGCCCCATCATTTACCCTTCAAATTTAGCCTTACGAAGTTTTTAAAACTTCGTAAGGCTTTTTTGTTTAGAATCTTTTAACAGATCATTCATGCTCAATCAATTTATAACCGTAACCACGGATGTTCTGAATTTCTACCAGCTTATCATGAAGGAAATATTTTCGTAAACGGGTTATATAAACATCCATGCTACGGGCATTGAACACATTATCATCACCCCAAATTTTCAGCAAAGCCGTTCTCCTGTCAAGTATATTATTTTTATGCTGTAACAGTAGATCAAGCAGTTCGGCTTCCCGTTGCGAGATGTACACAGTTTGACCATTATACGAAAGTTCGAGCCGGGAGATGGAGAAGTTATAAGCACCAATAGTAGTGATCTTCTGGGTAGTCAAATGCTCCGCAGACTGTGCGGGTAATTTCCGACGGATAAGGCTTTTTAAACGGGCAACAAGTTCTTCCATACTGAACGGCTTTTTCATGTAGTCATCACCACCCATCTCAAATCCTTTAATTATGTCTTCTGTCTGAGTTTTAGCGGTCAGGAAGATAATGGGAACCATCTCATCAATTTTGCGAATATCCTGGACCAGGGAAAATCCGTCCTTTCTTGGCATCATGACGTCCACTACACAGAGGTCGGGCCTTTTGGTGTTGAAAAGACTCCAGCCTTCAACGCCATTAGCTGCAACAGTGATCTCGAAATCCCTGGTTTCCAACGCTTCTTTAATTATAGACGCCAATACGGCTTCATCCTCAACCAGCATTACTTTGATCTTATTCATTGCCCGGAAATTTTATGGTAAATGTTGTTCCTGTACCCAACTTGCTTTTTACGCTGAGGGTGCCTTTCAAATTATTAATTAACAGCTTCACATAACTTAAGCCTAAACCATAGCCCTTTACATCGTGAATATTGCCGGAAGGCACCCGGTAAAACTTATCGAATATATAAGGAAGGTTTTGATCGCTAATGCCGATTCCATTATCTTTCACTTGCAACTTCCAGCCTTTTCCGGCCAGAGATGTGATGATCTGGATGTTAACATCTTCCCTGGAATATTTTATCGCATTGTCTACCAGGTTTGTAACTACAGTATCTATAATGTAACTATCGGTACTTATCAGTTTATTTACTAATCCGGACTGATATTCAATTCCATGAGCGCCGAATGCGGCAAATCTATTGATGACATCATTCATCAAATGATCAATATTGATGAGTTGGTAATTAGTCACTTTAATGCCCTGTTCGTGCCGGGTAATATCAAGTATACGGTCAACATTCTTATCCAGTTTATCCAAAATATCAACGTTTATATTCAAATGGCGTTTGGTTTTATCAATATCGGATAAGTCGCTGAAATGAAGTAATGAGTCATGAGTGGATTTTAGTATCGAGATTGGCGTCCTCAATTCATGAGTTACATTATTTATAAAATCATTTTTTATGCCATCCAGTTTTACCTGCCGCCGGATAATGAGTCCCATATAATAAAGGCTGCTGCCCGATAACAGGATCAATAAGACTGAGAGTAGCGCAGGCGCTATATTTTGCGACAGCAGGTATTGACGGGCATCTGTTATTTCAACTTTAACAGCATCCTTATACTTCGAAAATTTAACGTTGGCCGTTATGTCCCCGGGCTGAATTTTGCTTTGATTTATTAGAATTAGTTTAAATGGATGAACAATATGGTATTTAGTAAGTGCACTCTGATAAAGCGCAGCTAAAACAGACATATTTAGCGGTTTTTGTGATGATTCTGCGATCAGCCGCGCCACCATTTCCTGTACAGCTACCAGGTTGGCAGGTGAAACGGTTACCTGGTGCAACCGGACCGCATCATGAGCAATTTTGTTAGGGCCATAGCTTTTAGCTGGTAGTGGCTCATCAGGCACCGCCTCAGCCACCGACAAATAGGGCGAGCTTCCAGCTAAGGAAGTTGGAAGCTTACTCACCTTCAGCGGATAGGCATCCAGGCTTTCTTGCAACGCGTACACCATATCACGATCAAAGTTGTGCTCGGCTGTACGATAAGATGTATATACCCAGTATGTCTGAAAGCTCAAAATTCCGGTTACTGTGATGGCAGCAAGAATAAATGTAAACGTGAGTCTTTTCTTCATTGTATTGGCGAAGTTAAATATATAAAAACCTTAACCCCGCACAGTTAACAATAGTTAACACTAAGTTCTAATGACTTATCTTTCTTAAAGAGTTGGCCGGCCAGGCGGAATCAGCTTCATCCAATCGCTCTGTCATCCAAATCTGGCTTAAACTATTTTAAAATCTGAATTAAGTTTAGTTAACACTCATTAGTAATGAGTTAACAAAATGCGTGTCGCTTTCATGGCAACTTTGCTCAACTAAAAACAACAACATTATTAAAATTAAAAATCATGAAAACAACATTTTTAAAAATCGCAACAGTATTATTAATCTTAACTGCAGGGACCAAAACTTTTGCAGCAAATCCAGGAAGCAATCAGGAATTAACCGAATTGACCTGGATCAATAAGTTCTATAAAATTGAAGTGCACGGCAATGTCCGGTTGCATTTACTGTCGGGTGAGAAAAATGGCGTGCAAATGAGCGGTACCTATTACGATCACGATGCACTGGTAGAGATAGAGAATGGTGTTTTGCGTATTACCTGTTACAGTGCTGAAAGATTGGACGTTTGGGTAACGGTATACGATCTGAACGCCCTGACCGCTTATGACGATGTATTGGTAAAAACTGAAGGCAGGTTTTCGTCCCTGGATTTGGATATCGAATTATACGACAAGGCAAAGGCAGATCTTAACCTTGATTGTTGTTTCATACATATCAAATTGAATGATAGTTCATTAGCAAACATTAGCGGTACAGCAATAGAAAGTGAACTGGCTGTTAACTATGCTTCAACGCTCAACTCAACAAATTTTATCGCAGCCCAAATGTTAAAGAAACGTATGGATCCGGCTCAACGAATGCCTGTTGAATTTAATACCAACTTTTATAACAAAGATAACACAATTACAGAAAGCGCAGTTAACAATGGTTAACACTCGTTAGCAAACAGTTAACAAAAGCATAGCGGTTATACCGTTAGTTTTGCTCAACAAAGAAAACGAGCAGTCAATTTAAAACCAGTCAAAATGAAAAAGCTACTGATAAACTTAATGTTCCGTCAAGGTCGAGAAAGGCTTTGAGCATATTCCGAATAGCCCATATAGGAAGAGGAGCCGAGCCTATCAGGCACAGGAACAAAGAACAACAAACGGGAAAGTAGTTGTTAACATTGGCTAAGCACATACCGTTATATTAAATAAAAAACTTATGAAAGTTATCCCAAAAAAGGCTTTTAGATTTTATTTCTTCGCATTCGTTGTAACAGGCGCCCTTGTTTTTGGGGCTTTGCAAATTAAGCAGCCGGTTATCACCAACCCGCCTGTAACCGGTGATATTCAAGCTCCGGCGGAGGTGAAAGTTATACTACGGCGCGCTTGTTATGATTGCCATTCTAATGAAACGAACCTTCGTTGGTACGATAAAATAGCGCCGGTATCATGGAAGGTTGCGGCACATATAAAAAGAGGTCGCGAACTAATGAATTTTTCCGAATGGAACAAATTAGCACCAGTCGATCAAAAAGCGAAGTTATGGGAATGTTTAAACCAAATTAACGCAGGGGCCATGCCGGTAAAAGATTACGAGACGGTGCATACATCGTCAAAAGTGTCTGAACAGGACTTAAATACGCTAAAAAATTATTTAAATACTATCACTGGCATTACGCCCATGGATACAGCAAAACTGAACGCCAGGGATAAGCAATACGAACTGCTAAAAAACAGGGCCACAGCAATTACGTCATTGCCAAAAGCGCTGAACGGTGTTGAATTTATTCCTGATTACAAAAACTGGCAAGCTATCAGTACTACCGAACGGTTTGACAATGGCACTATGCGCGTAATATTTGGTAACGAGGTTGCCGTTAAAGCCATAAAAGATCATCAGATCAATCCCTGGCCTAAAGGTACCGTTTTTGCCAAAGTTGCCTGGGATCAAGTGGTTGATAATAATGGCAATATAACTACCGGGGCATTTAAACAGGTGGAATTTATGATTAAGGATAAAGAAAAATTTGTTTCTACCCATGGCTGGGGGTTTGCACGTTTTAAAACTCCGAAACTGGTACCCTATGGTAAAACAGTTATGTTCACCAATGAATGTATTAACTGCCACCGGCCGCTTAGCGACAACGATTTTGTTTTTACCCAACCAATTAAAAATTAAAACCGATGAAAACAGTGTCATTTGTATTACTAATTGCATCTTTTATGGTATCTGGCTGCGCCGACCATAAAAACACGCCCGAAGCCGGCGAACTTAACGCAAAGGCATCACTTCCTGCAGACTTTAACTTTAGTAAAATGGGGTTCAAAATAATTACATCAATGGTAAATAAAAAATCGGGTACTATGGCTACTTTATATGGTAATGATTCTGTTAAAGCGATCGCCCTGGTTGGAAATAGGAAATCCCGGCGCACATCTGTATTTGCATTAATAACTTGGAAACAGCAAGCAGACAAGCGCTGGATTGGTGGAAACATTCCCGGCGATCTATTGTCGGTTGAAATGCTGAAAGTAGATCCAGATAAAAATATCGGCATATACAGCCGTTTTAAAGGTGCATGTTTAAAAGTGGATACCGATACATTGGGACAAAATGCCCGGGCAAAATATATACTTAGTTTGAAGCCCTCTATTATGTTTTAGTACCGCAAAGACCTATAAATTTCTAATCAAAAATTAAACATAAAAATCAAAGTCATGAAAAAGTTATCTGCTATAGTAGTAGTAGGTGCATCCGCCTTGCTATTCTCTTTCACAACCATTACCCCGTCTGTTTGGACCGCCGATAAAGCGCACGCCAGAATTACTTTTACTATCACTCACAATATGCTGAGTGATGTTGAAGGTTCCTTCAAATTATTTGATGCTACTATTAGCGCACCGAGCGATGATTTCGCAGGCTCAACTATCGTGTTCACTGCCGATGCCGCCAGCATTTCAACGGATAATGATTATCGCGATAAAGAGGTAAAGAGTTCGGAACTGTTAGATGTTGAGAAATTTCCTAAAATAACGTTCAGAAGCACATCGGTAACTAAAACATCTGCTTCAACCTATAAGATTGTAGGCGACCTCACTTTACACGGTGTTACTAAACAGGTTATTCTGGATGCTTATGTTCGTACCGGCATCGGCATGCACAACAAACCCGGTGCAGGTTTTAAAATCTCCGGCACCATCAACCGGATTGATTTTGGCATCACTAAATATCCGGCTGCTATGCTGGGCGACGAGATCACCTTGAACGCCAACGGAGAATTTGATAAGGACTAATATTGAATCTCAACCCTATCCCGGATAATTTAGGGCGCCTGAAGCTGCTCAAATATTGCAGATCAACAGCAAGATTCAAAATAGGCGACAACGATGATCACCAAACAAATATCGGGAATCCTTTCACGTTAGTGAACTGGTTCGATATTTATTCTATCAAGGATTGCTGAAAAAGTCAGCAATTTTCTTTAAATCAACTATAAACTGATTGGAAATAAGACCTATGATTCACCCGAAAAGCCTCTCATGAAAACGAGAGGCTTTTTTTGTTTGTGATGGTACGGTAATAATATCGACTATGAGCTAAATAGTCAATGTATTGTATCGCCTTCTGCAATAGGTTTTCATCAAACGGTAAGAATAATTTTTCCTGTGTGCTGGTTGGCTTCCAGGCTGCGATGTGCGTCGGTAACATCGCTTAAAGGGAATTTTGGGCCAACTACCGGCAAAAGCTTTTCGCTTTCCACCCCTGCTCTCACAAATGCGATAGCGGCTTGTTGTTTAGTATAATCCATAAGCAGGTCACCCATGTTGTATCCCTTAACCGAAAGCATTTTTAATAAAATAGGAACGGCTGGCCATACTGCGGGTTCAAAACTCAAAGCGCCGTAGGCGAATATTTGCGCACGCTCAGCCGCAGCTGCTACAAGATGTTCGAAATACTTCCCGCCGACTGCATCAAGAATAACGTTTGCGCCCTTGCCTCTGGTTATACTCAATACTTCTTTTGCAATATCTTCTTTACCTGTTAGAATTACATGCTGTGCGCCTGAATTCAATATCGCCTGTTTTTTTGATGCCGAGCTGGTCAAAGCAATGGAAATGCCACCTAAATAATTAACTAATTGAGTAATGGCGAACCCTGTGTTACTTGAAGCTGCATTGAACAATACTACTTGACCAGGCTGTAAATTGGCGCTGTCCACCAACATGCCATAGACTGCAATATAGCTTGTCCAAAGCGCAGCTGCCTGATCAAAGCTTAAATTTGGTGGGTTCTTTTGAATGGCATAAGCCGGTAGTAGAATTAACTCGCCATAGGTGCCATATTGATGATTGGAGAAAGCGGGTACTACACTTACTGAATCTCCCGTAGCAAAATCTTTTACTTCCGCTCCAACAGCTTCTATAATGCCGGAGGCTTCAAAACCCAGCATGGAGGGAAAGATAGGCTGCTCTGAATAATAACCGCTCCGAAACATGGAATCAACGCGGTTGAGACCTATTGCCTTTACCTCCAGACGTACTTCCTGTGGACCTGGCGCCGGTACATTTACTTTTTCTAACTTTAATACTTCTGGTCCACCTGTCTGGTGGAATCGTATACCTTGTACTTCTTTTGCTTTAGTAGACATATTTTATTTTTTTTGTACAAGTTTAAAGTATGTACCTTAAATTTGCTATGTTACCAACCCAATGTATGATACATACAAAAATGTAAGTAATGGCAAAAATCAAAGAAAGTTCAACAAATAGCATTAATCGTAAGTTCTTAACTGACTGTAATCTGACATATGCGGTGCAACTAATGGGCGGCAGATGGAAGCTATTGATCTTAATGCAACTGAACACAGAGAGGCAGCGATATGGAGAATTGAAGAAAAAGATCGCAAATATTACCGAACGTATGTTAACCTTACAGTTGCGTGAGCTAGAGGCGGATGGATTAATTGCCAGGCGTGTATACGCACAAGTTCCACCAAGAGTAGAATATACCCTGACTGATATAGGCAGGGAAATTGTACCCATATGTGATGCCCTGCATGCTTGGGGAACGCGCCATAGATCTCAAGTAGCTGGTGAAGTCTCGACATTATCTCATGAGAGCTTTTGAGAGGTAATTTTAATTAAAAAATAAGCCAATAATAAGAGGAGTAATAAAATTCTAATTAATAGCACTTTATGTATGTTTGAGTAGTTTAGGATAGCATTACTGATTAAATTTCAAACCGAAAATACAAAGGCTTGCCCGAAACGGCATGCCTTTGTATTTCTCATCAAACGTAGTATTTTATTTCTGCGCGCCTTGTGTTGCAGCCTCTATAATAACTGCCGCCACTTTTTCGGGCTGCGACATAAATATTACATGGCTGCCCTTTATCTCGGTAACTTTTGTATTGGAACGTTTGTACATTGCATGTTGAATCTCCGGGGCGATGCTTTTATCTTCTGTAGCAATCAGGCCGTAGGCAGGTTTATCTCTCCAGGCAGCATGGGTTATGGGCGTTACAAAACCCTTTGCATAAAAGGCGCCCTGAGATGCATACATAAACGCTGCTTCATTAGCATCAATATCAGCACAAAAGCCGGCATGGTATTTATCTTTGTCATAATAAACAATTCCTTTATCGTCCGGAGGAAGTACGCCGTTTTCGGGGGCTGGGGCAGCTGTCTGGAGCCACTGCAGAGCTGATTCACCGTTGTCTGGCTGAAATGCAGCTATATAAACCAGGGCAGCAACGTTAGGGTGGTTACCGGCTTCGGTAATTACAGCACCGCCCCACGAGTGACCTGCAAGAATTGCCGGACCGCCAATTCTGTCTAAAGCAACATGTGTTGCCAAAACATCATCTTCCAGTGAGGTTAAAGGGTTCTGTACAACCGATACGTTATATCCTTTTTTGGTTAATTCGTTATAAAGTGCTTTAAAGCCGGAGCCGTCTGCAAAGGCGCCATGAACCAATACAACATTTTTGATCTCGTTTTTTACATTTAGTGTTTCCATTTTCTTAATCGTTGATTTTTTGTTTGTGTCAACGATACAAAGGTGCCATGAAATGCAGGCCCGGCTGATGGACACATTTCCCGATTAGTTGCGATTATTTCCCTTCTTTGGCATCTTTGGGTGAGTTTCGGAAATCAGAGGGTGATACGCCGGTGTTTTTTTTGAAAAAATTGGAGAAATAGGACACGTCTTCAAAACCGAGCTCAAAAGTGATGTGCTTTATCGATCTGTCTGTATAGAACAAAAGCCGTTTGGCTTCTGCAACGATTCTTTCCTGGATTACCTGCGATGGCGTTTTCTGGTTGAAAATGGCAAAAAGATTGGATAACGTCTTAGGTGACTTACAAAGTTGTTCTGCATAAAAACTAACAGCATGCTCTGATCTGAAATTTGCTTCTACCAGCAGGTTAAACTTTCGGATGATGTGAAACCTTTCATCCGGAAGCTTTTTGACTGGTGCATATCCCAGCTTTGCCAAACGGGTTACATAGCTGATAAGTCGCTTTAGCAGCACCAGCAGCATTTCATTCTGGATATTATCTGAAGTATTGAATTCCTCAATAAAAACGTCTGACAGTAGCTGTAACTTTTGCTTTGCCTCGTCATTTAGCTTAATAAATAAATGGTCGGTACTGCTAAACAGGAAGCCCACGCAGCTCACTTCGCTATCGTGATCAATAATGCAGTAGAATTCGCGATTAAACTGCCAGGCAACAACATTGGTAGAATTTTCGAAGCTGAAAGATTGATTAAACAACAGGGTTAGTAAAGAATCTTTCGGGAAATCATATGCAGAGCCATCGATAGTTATGGTTTGACTTTCGCTGGGGTTCCATGCTATGGTAAAATACTTGTCAAAGCGGTCCCTGGTGAACGATTGCCTGTCAAAACCTGTTTGATCTTTTAAAAAAAGTAGTTCGCCATTTGTATTTTCCTCCCTTAATTTAAGCCGCATGATAGGTAGTATTTAATTAGCAAGATATTAAATCGACACGCAAAATACAATAGCACCAAACCCATGATCGATTTGGTAACAGCCCAAAGTATCACCCCCTTTTTTTCATTTATCGGCTTCCGGATAAAAAATATTTTCAAAAACACTTGCGCAACCGAATAATTGCATATACATTTGCAATCAAATAGTTGCAAATGGACATTCGACGTGATATTTATCAGGCAATAGCCGACCCTACCCGCAGGGCTATACTTACGCTACTTACTATAGGCGCTATGACACCCAATGCCATAGCCGGGCACTTTGGGAGTAGCAGGCAGGCCGTATCAAAACACATACAGATATTGGCCGAATGCGGCGCTGTTGATCAGGATCAGCGCGGGCGGGAAATTTATTACCAGCTAAATATTGATAAAATGAAAGAGATAGACCTTTGGATGGAAGCCTTCCGCAAGTTGTGGGAGACCCGTTTTGATCAGTTAGATAATTTATTAAATGACTTATAAAACAAAAAAATCATGACAAACAATTTTGTATTTGAACCAGATTTGGCCGGTAAAAAGATTTACATATCACGTGAATTTAACGCGCCAATTGAAAAAGTATGGAGGGCCTTTACAGAGCCAGAGCTGATTGAAAAATGGATAGCGCCGAAACCATGGACGGCCGAAACTAAAATTATGGATTTTACCGTTGGCGGAATATGGCTTTATGCTATGGTTAGCCCTGAGGGTCAGAAGCACTGGACCCATGCTGAATTTACCGCTATAGAAAATGGCAGCGTTATTTCATCAACAAATATGTTTTCGGATGAGGACGGTAAGACGGTTGCCGGCGGCCCAAGATCATACACTGAGACTAAATTCTCATCCATTGATGGTAATAAAACGAAGGTTGATGTAGTGAAAATATTTACCGAGGAGGCCACCGTTAAAATGTTTGTTGAAATGGGCTTTAAAGAAGGCACTATCATGGGTTATAACCAATTGGATGAGTTGCTGGCTTCGGAATAGATCAATTTAAAATGTATTAAAACAAAATATAAAATTATGAAAACCAAATTTTTGAGTGTTGCTCTCGGCATTGCCGTATCAGCAACCATTTTGAGCGCCAATGCGCAAAAAAACTACACAGAAGGCCTGGTTACCATGAAAACAACAGGATACGGCCAAGATGTTGAAGTTAAGGAATATTTCAGAAGTGATTCCACCGCTGCATTATTTGCTGCCGGCCCGGTAAATATTAAGCTTTTAGCCGACGCCAACTACAAGTCTTATGCTGTATTAGCCAGCGTACCTGCTGCCAATATTAAAAAAGCTGCAATTTATACACCTGCAGAAATTGACCAGGTTTTAAGTACTTTCCCTACACTTACATTTGCGCCATCGACCGAAACGAAACAGATATCTGGTTTTAACTGTAAAAAGGTAGTGGCAACAGATACTAAGACTCAAAAAACTTATGATATCTGGATAACCAATGATATATCGCTGCCCTCTGATGTTATCGACAAATATTATGCGGCTATTGGTGGCGTCCCTATACAGTATTCATCATTCCAACAAGGACCCAATGGTGCACTTGTAGTTAATGAATATACCATAACCGGCGTTTCTGATCAAAAGGCCCCTGTAGGCACGTTTGGCATAGCACCTGATTTTGATAAGATATCAAAAGATCAACTTGACGCGATGTCACGCGGCAAGCAATAAACTCATTTCTCTGCGGAAAGGGACATTATGTAACAATTAAGATTATGATGGAAATATTAGTTTTTAAGACGAATGTAACCAGCAAGAAAAAAGTGAGCATGGTTGCGCCCTTGCTCACTTCCTTTCCAACAATTCGCCAATGGAATTTCGACTTGCAAGATCGTGATAAAGTATTACGTATCGAGTCTACCGAACTAAATCCTGCTTCGGTAGAGTTGTTGTTACTTACAGCAGGTTTTAATTGCAGGGAGTTGGATTATTAGCGGATCGGATTTTCATGCTGTTGCTGAAGATTTTTATATTTGATCTTAATGCCGATTTTAATCGAATTTTCCATAAAATAGCACCCCATCAATTAGTAATGATATGAGCATCGAAGAACAAATCAAAGCGTATATTACCAGCCAACCTGAACCAAAGCGTAGTGATATGCAAACTTTGCATATGCGCACACTTCAGGCATTACCCGGTTGTAAATTATGGTTCGATAATGGTATAAACAGCGAAAATAAAACGGTTAGTAACCCTAATATAGGCTATGGGTTTTACACCATAAAATATGCTGATGGAAAAACCAGGGAATTTTTTCAAATTGGTTTGAGCGCAAACACAACCGGAATATCTGTATACATTCTCGGTATTAAAGATAAAACATACCTGGCTCAAACGTATGGGAAAGAACTGGGCAAGGCCAGCGTAACCGGGTATTGCATTAAGTTTAAAACGCTGAAAGATATAAACATTGATGTACTTGAAGCGGCCATACGGTACGGGGTTGAGGTTACAAGTGAAAATTAAATTTCAAACTGAGACACTACCATGATTTTGATTAACACCATTAAATAATTGGTACGGCTAAAGAACAGTTGTTTTGAATAGTATTGTGTGGTGTGCTTTTGGGCAAACTTCGATCAGTTTAATGAGGCTTTTAATATCAAGCGAAAGTTTACACACTTTAAGTCTTAGTTGAAAGCCAGCGCTACAGCATAAATCCTTTTAAATACAACTTGCCTACGCGCCCCCAGCTTTCAGAAGCATCCTGTAGAATTTTCCAGAGACCTTTTTCATTAGTCGTTTTGCCTTTTTTTGGGGGAACCAGATCGTTTGGCGTAATATAACCTTCAGTAACTTTGGTGGCAAACCAGGTAATGTTTTCATGTGGCAGGGCAACGCCGAGGATCATTCCCGGCAGGCCTGTAAAAGACTCGGGACCTCCTGGTACCGGTATGTGTGTAGTGTAAAACGCAACTACGTAAATAGAGTCGAGGTAAATGCCGTTTGCCCTGTGGCAGGTATAACCCGCTATAGTACGGGTTTCATCAGTTATTTTCCACTTAATTTTACGCACACTGTCTTTAACCAGGTAGGTTTGTTCAAATACCTTTTTCTGGTCCACATAACTTTTGGCAGTAAGGTCGGTAAAAATGGTATTAAACTGGTTTAACACAGGGCTATCGTTCATTATCGCATTTGGGGGTAAATCAACCTCATAGGGTGTATACAGCGTTTTATCGTCGGCAAATACCAGTTTTGCGGTTAGCACCCTGAACTGAGGATTATTCTTTTTATAGTAGTCGAACGCGGGTTGCATCCAGGCCTCGTTATCTTTATTAATAGCTTTTCCAATAACGGCATAGGCATTTGCGCGCCGTTCAAATTCAATTGTACCCGAGGTAGTAAAGTGAGCGTGCTGTGCCTTGGTACCCGCTGCCAGCCAGGATAAAATTGCGCATAATATGATTTTCTTTTTCATGATGTCATTATTTAGCTGCTGCACCAACGGCCATTTTTGTGAAATCGTAATTGATAGTAAGCATAAAATACCGCTTCAGCGTGTTGTAGCTGGTTTGGGTAATCAGGTTACCCTGAGCAACACGGCTAAAGCCTGAGTTTTGGTTAAACAGGTCGTTTGCCCATAGTTCGACCGATAAATTATCGTTTTTGAGGAATGTTTTGATGATAAAAGGATTAAAAATAACCTGGCTGAAGTTTTGGTGAAACGACTCAGTGGCCCCATTGTACTGGTAGTTACTGTAGGTGCCTATCTGGAATTTTCCGGGCAGGTAAATGGTGCCATCCACATCGGCACGGGCGCCCCAGCCGTTATTATTGATATTAGGTTGTAACGACGTTTGACTGATGGTATAGGTAGGGCCGCCTGATACATAAAAATTCACCTTTCTGTCTTTATATATTGAAAAGATAAGCGTGGGATTAAACACGTAGTTTTTCGACATATTAAGCGAATCATTGGAGTAATTGTAATAGGTGTTGCCGTTAACGTTAAGGCCCACACCTAAATTAATGCCGCCGAGGTCCTTAAATTTACGACCGAAATTTAGCCCCCCATTAAAATTAGTGGTCTGTTTGCCCGGCAGGTTAAAATACTCGCTTACACTTTTACCTGTGTTGAGGTCATAATTAATATGATTGACAATTGGATTAGAAATGAATGAATAAGTGCCATATACACCAAAAAACTGGTCGGTAATTACTTTGTACGACCGGTACATCACGTTGAAAGTATTGGTAAAGGCTGGTGTTAGCGTTGGGTTGCCCACTATTATATTTAACGGATCGGTATTGGATGCCACGGGCTGCAGTTGATCCAGCGTGGGTTGTGTGGTGGTACCGTTATAAGCGAGGCTAAACATTTTTTGCCCCGAAAAATGGTACTCAACCCTTGCCTGCGGTGCCCAGTCGATAAAAGTTCTGTCAGTTTCATCATTGGTAAACTCATCTATCTGGTGAAAGTGGTCGCCGGTTATACGGGTGCCGAAGTTGAAACTAAGTTTTCCTTTTTTGTAACTCAAAACAGCGCCGGCGTGATTGAGAAACTGGTTAAATTCATAATTGCTGCTCAGGCTATCAACAAGTACATTATAATTGCCCGAAGACGATTGGTTAAAAGTATTGCGATCGGCACTTGCGGTATTTACCCCGACGCCATAATTAAGGACCAGTGTAAACGTTTTGGTAAGCGGTTCAGAATAAGTAAGATTGGTATTAAATATATTGCTTTGCAGGTTATTGTTTTTCGCTTCGTTGATAATCTGCGTGCTGTCGATAGCCTTTTGCGGGTTGTAAAAATTTATATGCGACATTAAAAAACCATTTGCCTGGCTTTGGCTGTATGTTTCGCTCACCAGGAATGATAGTGTACGCCCGGGTTTACGAAATTTTTTGGTATAAAAAGCGCTCCCGTTAAAGGCCCGCTGGTCGGCAATATTGTTCACCTGGCGGGTGCTGTTGTTTACCAGTACGTTGTTTATGGTATCGGCTGCGCTATAATTGTCATCTGTTACGATATGTTTAAACGTTCCATCGATTGAGATTTTGAGGTTTGAGCTAGTATCCAGCTTGGTTTGATAAACAAAACTCAACTTTTGGCGGAATACGGAGTTATGGTAGTTTTTGTCGGAACCGGTGTTTGATACATTGCCGGGGATATTGTTTTGCGTAAGCACATCATTTAGCCCATTAATGGTTAGAGAGGCTATTTTGTAATTGGCGTTCACGGATTGTTTGTCATCATCCCACTTGCCATCGTAATGCGCGCCTGCCGATTGTGCCAACGGGAAACCTTGCCCGCTGTAAATTCCTCCGAAAACATCCAGATCGTCCGAACTTTGGGTATTGATACTGATGCCATTGTCGGTAACGTCCAGTTGGTTGCCTGCGCCATATTTTTGCTCATCTTCCCAGCCCAGGCCCACCTTGCCATTATTGCCTGTGGTGCCATAAACCGAAAGCTTTTCTTTGTTTTGAAAAAGATTAACCAATAGCTGACCCTGGTAAATACCTTCAGGACCGTCACCAGCCCGTGCTTTTCCAAAAATGCCCTGTTTTTTGTCCGCCCTCAACTTTACATTAATGGTTTTTTCGGTTTTGCCATCATCTACGCCGGTAAAAGCAGCCTGGTCGCTCTTTTTGTCGTATAGCTGAATTTTATCCACCATATCAGCCCTTATGTTCCGGGTTACTAATGTCGGGTCATCGCCAAAAAACTCTTCTCCGTCAACCAAAACTTTGCTTACTGTTTGGCCCTCAGCGGTAATTTTGCCATCCTTGTCAACCGTTATTCCGGGCAGCTGTTTCAGCAAGTCTTCTACTTTTGCATTGGGTTGAATGACATAGGCCCTCGCATTAAATTCCGTTGTATCGCCTTTTATTTTCATTTGGGAAGCGGTTCCCTTTATCATCACCTCTTTTAACAAGCGCGCTTTTAGGGTCATGCTGATGGATCCAAAATTGTGCGACTGATTTGTTGAATCCAGACCGAATTCTTCCGTATAGTCCGCATAATCCGGATAAGACACTAACAGGATAAATTTCCCTTTTTGAAGGCCTGAAACAGCAAACGAACCATCTTTTCCGGCATACGTGAATTTCATCAATACCGAATCCTTTGCCCGCAACACTGCAACTGATGCAGTGCCCAGTTTTACGTGCTCAACGCTATCGGCTATTACACCTTTAACGGTATAACTATTTTGCGCAGATGCTGAAAGAGCAAATAATGCAAAAAACATGAAAAGTAAAATTGCAGGTTTCATTAGGTTAATCAGTCGCTCTAAGATATAACTAAATAATTAGTAATTAAAGTACTGTATATGCTAAACTGTATTAATTAAATCAGATAACTCAATCTCTGCAATAGACTCCAAATTGGATATAAACGTTGCAGGTCACACGTAATTTAGCGGTTTAATTTAAGCGGTACGCCTGGACATATAACCATTTCTTGATGGGGAAAATTCTATGTATAATTTATTAACTATTTAAATATTTGTTTATCTGTGTGTTCCGGGCATTTTCATCTTTTAACTTATCAGAAGCTTTTATGATTTGAAAAAAGTATCCCAAAGCAGGTACAAATTCAGCGTCAGAATGATACCCGCAACAATCCATGCGATTACTTTGGTGAAGGTGCGGTTAGTGAATGCACCCATCTTCAAACGGTTATTGGTAAAAATGATAAGAGGAATTACTGCAAAACTTAGTTGCATGGAAAGGATCACCTGGCTCAATAACAATAAAGAAGCCACTCCTTTTTCACCCGAAATCATAGTAACAATGAACGCTGGGATGATGGCAATTAAACGGGTGATTAGCCGTCTCAGCCAGGGCTTCAGCCGGATATGCAGGAATCCTTCCATGACGATCTGTCCGGCAAGTGTTCCAGTCAGCGTAGAATTCTGACCGGAGGCCAACAGGGCGACCGCGAACAGGATGCTGGCCATACCTGCACCCAGCAAAGGCGATAATAGTTTGTAGGCCACGGTTATATCTGCCACATCCTTATGCCCACTGGTATGGAAACTGGCAGCCGCAACGATAAGGATGGCCGCATTGATAAAAAATGCAAAAAGTAAGGCAAGCGTGCTGTCAATACCCGCGAATTTGATCGCCATCCTTTTTCCTTTTTCGGTTCTCGGGTAGTTTCTGGTCTGTACAATACTTGAATGCAGGTACAGGTTATGCGGCATAACCGTTGCACCCAAAATGCCTATAGCAATATATAGCATGGATGGATTGGTCACCACTTTTAGTTGGGGAAGCAGCCCTTTTAACATAGGGAAAACGTCAGGATGGGAGGCGATTATCTCATAGCCAAAACAGCCTAAAATAATCAATATCAAAGCAGCCACAATGCTTTCGATCAGTCGGAAACCTTTCTTCTGAAAAAAAAGAATGAGCAATACATCCAAAGCAGTAATTAATACTCCAATGGTTAACGGAATACCAAAAAGGAGGTTAAATGCTAATGCTGATCCGATAACTTCCGCCAGATCACAGGCGGCAATGGCAATTTCACAAAGCACCCACAAGCCGAAACTTACAGCCGGATGGTAATGGTCACGACAGGCTTGGGCGAGATCACGCTCGGTTGCGATTCCCAGCTTTAACGCAAGGTATTGAAGGATGATTGCAAATAAATTGGATACCAAAATCACAGATAATAAAGTATAACCAAATTGCGCTCCTCCTGCAATATCCGTTGCCCAGTTGCCGGGGTCCATATAACCGACCGTGACCATCAGACCCGGTCCGGAAAAGGCCAACAGTTTTTTCCAAAAGCTGCCATCCATCGGAACCTTAATGGATGAGAATACTTCGGGCAGGGAATGGCTGTCTTTTTCCCTTCTCCATGCCTGTTTGTGTTTAGCTGTTTTATTCGTTGATAGTAACATATATTTTTTGTGCTGTTTCTTTGGTGATGATAAATGAGGAGACCTGGCTTATTGCAATTTCAACAGAATGGTTATATTCAATCAGCGATGTGACTTGTATCCTGACCCCAATGAGTAGGCCCAATTTTTCGATATAGGCTAAAAAAGCTGAACCGCTATCTCTAAACCCTGTAACTGTAGCTCCCTGGTTTACTTTCAGATCATATATCTCCATGCGTTCCGTTTGTGGCAGGTGACCTTTGGCATCCGGAATAACCTCGCCATGCGGATCATACACCGGGTAGCCGAGATATGCTTCCAGGTTATTGACCAGCAGGTCACTGTTTATTGACTGTAATTCATTAGCCATAGCATGTACTTGTTTCCAATCAATCTTCAGGTTTTCGGTAAGAAACAGTTCCCATAGGCGGTGCCTGCGAATAATCTGCAAGGCCACCTGCTCGCCGCTTTCGGTTAGACTAAAGCCGTGGTTTTTCCGGTAATTCAGCAATCCCTTTAAGGTTAGTTTTTTTACCATATCAGTGGCCGAGGCAGGTTTTGCCCCGACCAGCTCAGCCAGCATATAAGTTTGCATAGGCAAATGGCCGTCAGCAATGCCTGTATAAATCTGTTTGATATATTCTTGTTCTGCTGCCGTCATGATTTTATCAAAAAGGAATAATTACTTTAAAAACTACATTCCTGCCCATATTATAAATTCCCAGATGACCGTTGGGCGAAGCCGTATAATATTCAAAATATTGCAGCCTGCTCAGGTGGTTCTGATAGGCAGTATTCAGCAAATTATCAACTGCCAGTAAACATTGGATGCTATGTCCCTTGCCATAATGGATATCCCCGTTAACCGAAAGGTTCACAAGGTCATAGGCAGCGGTTGGTGTTTCCGTCTGGTATAAGCCTAAGTAACGGTTCTGCGCCAGGTTCAAGTCATTTTCGGCTTTTATGGTAATGGATGGCAGGGTTTTGCCATTAGTGTTCACTGCATAGCTGATACTGCTCAACCACCTTGGTGGCGGAATAAAAGGCAGGTATTCGCCGTTCACTTCCGCGTCCTTATATTTCGGGTTCAGGTTATAACCATAAACCAAAGAAAAGGCATTGTCAAAATGAAAGGCTTTCCAGCCCTCCGGGTGAATGTTAAGCGTTGCATCGGCTCCGTAAAGCTGCGCATTTGTCGACTGATACTGCAAGGTCCGGTTACCGGGAATGATGACCACGGGATTGCCGTTTTTATCCACTTCCTGGTCTTCGTAAATAAAATTCTGAATATAATTGTTAAAGGCAGTAACATTGAAAGAGAAGTTTGGGTAAGTGCCTGATAGGCCCGCATCTTCCTGTAAGCTGAACTCCGGCTTAAAGCCCAGGTTGCCTCTATAAACGATGTGCGCACCCGGATCAAGACCATTGGAGGCAATTTCCGTAATATTAGGCGAACGGTAACCCCTGGCAATATTTGTTTTAAAACTTAATTCATCATTGATCTGGTAGGTTGTTCCGATACTTCCCGAAACGCCCTGGAAATCCAGGCTGAATGCAGGAAACTGTTGTACGGCTCCGGCTGTACCATTTGGCACCTGCCGGAAAAATCCGGTTGATGGGTCGGATGCGATATACATTTCATCCCCGTCCTCGCTACGGTGGTCATAACGCAGACCACCCGCAATTGTCCAACGGTCTTGCTTCCACTTTAAATAGGCATAGCCCCCCGCGTCAAACAAATGATAGGCGGGGATCGGGAAATCGGTTGCATCCTTATTGGTATTGGTCTGGTACATGCCATTGATACCAATGGACGGTTCGATGTTGAGGAAAGATGGCGCGTTATAGCGCAAGCCATAATCAATTGTATTTAATACAATGTATTCACCAGCCTGGTCTGGATCAGTTGGATGGTCATATTCCCGGCGTACATTTTGCTCAAAACCAAGCGATGCTTTAATGTCGCCCAGCCCCAGATGATAAAAGTTATCAGTATATAAACGGTAATCCTGTATCTGCTGCGATAGGGGACTGAGGTTATAAGAATTTAATACATTTTGTGGCACAATGGGCCTGTCCTTGAGGTTATCTACCTGGGGCAATAAAGTATTTTCACCTTCAGATTCATAAATCTGGTAAGTGAATTTGCGTGTAAGCGAATCACGGCTGCCGTCCGGGATGCCCTGGCGGTTATCATAGATCGTAAAATTTAAGTGTGAATAACCTTGAGCATTGTGGTAACCCAGAAAGGCAGAACCGTTGTACATTTTAAAACCGGTATTATACACTCGTCCATCAATAGGGTCGGTATAGCTCCGGGCGATACGTTCTGAACCCCTGATGGCCCAGGCCCAATGCGGATTGCCATAAAAAAGACTCAAACTATTTCCTATAAGGCCGTTGTTGGTTTGGTATTCAGATAAATACCTTCCATGTATCAGCCTGTCAGTATCCTTTGGTATAGCCGGGAATAAACTTAAAACACCTGCAATCGCATCAGAGCCATACATTAAGCTGGCAGGCCCTTTGATGACTTCTGCCCGTTCAATGATATAATCATCCATCGGTACGCCATGCTCGTCACCCCATTGTTGCGTTTCTACCCGCAGGCCATCATAAAGGGTCAGCACCCGGTTATAGCCCAGGCCGTTGATAAATGGTTTGGAAACATTCGGTCCGGTTTTTACTGTTTGCAGGCCGGGTGCACTTTTGGCGATGGCATCAATGGTATTATTTTCTGCGGACTGGTCTATTTGCTTCGTAGATACCGCTTCCATTGCCAGCGGGTTTTCCCGGATCAGCGTTGCTTTGGATACCCCGGTAACCACTACTTCATTGAGCTTGTTTGCATCTGCTTTTAGTTCAATATTTTGTACGGTGGCTACTCCCTTTTTAATAATTACCGGAGCTTTTTGGGTTTGATAGCCGATACAGGTAATAATCAATTGGTAATTGCCTGCCGGTGCATTTTTAATTTCGTAAAACCCTTTATCGTTGGTAGTTGAGCCAAGAGTTGTACCCGACAGGATAATAGTCCCATAGGACACGGGTGCGCCATCGCTGGTGATCCTGCCTTTTAATGAAACCTCCTGTGCCGAAACTTTGAACACGATAAAAAAAATCAGTAATAAGTAAATTCGATTCATAGTAATATAATATATGGTGCAAACATATTACATAATTACTATTAGGCAAATTTATAAAATTAGTCTTGTCTAATTATATAAATACAAAAATATTTTAATTAGGTTTGCTATCAGCTAATTAAATTCCATGTACACGCTATCAGAAGAAAATTACCTGAAAGCCATTTACCGGCTATCGCAGGAAAAAGGGCAAAAGATCACACCTAAAGCTATTTCAGACGTATTGGGTAATAACCCGGCATCGGTGGTAGATATGATCCGTAAGCTGGTGGAGAAAGAGTTGATTGATTATGATAAAAAGAAAGGTGTGCATTTAACTACGCAGGGGCAAAAGAATGCAGTGCTGATTGTTCGCAGGCACAGGTTGTGGGAAGTGTTTTTATTGGAAAAACTGGGCTACCAATGGGACGAGATCCATGCTATAGCGGAAGAACTGGAACACATTAAAGATGATACCCTTGCCGACAGGTTGGATAAGTTTCTCGAGTTCCCCGAATACGACCCACATGGCGACCCAATTCCAAAAGCAAATGGAAAGGTCCCAAAATCTTATTCAGTGACCCTGGCGAATTTAAAAGAAGGTACTATTTGCCGGGTAGCTGCTGTGCGCGATACCAGCAGCACTTTTTTACAATATCTGTTGAAATTGGATATTGGTATAGGAACCACTATTCAGCTGATTGAAAAGATCCCTTTTGACGGTTCCCTGGTGATTAGTATAGGCAGCAACGATAAAACTACTGTTTCTCAAAAATTTGGAGAAAGCATTTTGGTTGACCATTCTAATTAAATTTGTACCATCAAATTCTTCAAATTCGGGCTATTTTCTGTAAATCACCATTATAAATTGGTTCTGAAATTGTATTACAACTGTCCCAAACGCCTCTTATTAAAATAGGAGGCTTTTTGTTTGTGGTAGTCTGAAGACTACGGGCAGCAAGGCGGTTTAATTTAAGCGGAACGCTTAAATGGTTATATGTCCAAGCGTTTCGTGGCTGTTGCACAACGAAGCGTTTAGGAATTACAATTCCAGTCTGACGATTTATGTTAACCTTAGATTCATTAAAGTGAGAAAACAAATCGTGGCGATAACAGACTTAATAACGCATCCCAAAAGCATTTTCCGCCGTATTTTATTAGTTTCTTGAGATTATATGCGATCCCAGCCATTATCATACATTTATTGGCCAGTTTTATCCCAATGGTGTTGACTTTCCGCATGCCCAGGTATTCAATAAGGTTTCCAATGATGGGTTCCACGGTGCTTTTTCTTATAATCATCATCTGTTTGCCATATGCTTCATTCATCCGCTTGTGCATTTCATCG
>NZ_VLLI01000011.1 GCF_007830615.1 Mucilaginibacter frigoritolerans | reverse complement strand
AGGTATAACCTACTCAAATGTGGTTACTATAATGTATGGCAATACCGGCAATAACTTGCAAGCTACACGCATCGGTATTTATCCAAATCCATGTAAGAGTATTTTAAATGTGTCTATTGTTGATCCGATTAGTTCGTCAACAGCGTCTGGAACTACACCAAAAAGCTATGCCATCAAAATTTATAATATGGCAGGGGTAGTGATCCAGGATGTAACTTCAGCAGACACAACCTGGCAAACTGATGAAAGCAGTCTTATTCCGGGTACTTATATTGTGAAAGTGTTCAATAACAGTAATAACAGTATTATAGGTCAGGGTACATTTATAAAGCTATAGTTTTTAAATATTCAGAAAAGGCAAAGCCTCTGGATGAAAATCTAGGGGCTTTGCCTTTTTAGAGGGAGTTAGTAAAGTAAAAAATATTTCAACCACACTGAATTCTTTCCATCTGAGCAGGAAACATCTGCTGGAGGGAAAAATATAAGATAGTTGTCATGTTTAAATGCAATCAGCACATTTTTGCGCCCCTGAAACTGACCGATAATCATCATATTCATACAGGGATTTACAATAATAAGATGATCGGACAATTGCTTGATTGCTCGTTTTGAATAGTGATTCAAATGATTATTGCCCCTTTTCTTTAAATGAAATTCCTTTTTCGTTCCAAATTGACATCTATTTTATATAAAAGTGTACCGAACTGGCATTACAAATGAAAAATATTTTTGTAATGAATATATGCTGAAACCTATTTGGAAAAATGATAAAACATAAACACGTTCAGGTTTTTATTGAGAAAAATCTTTTTTCAGGTAAATCACTTTGATTAAAAAAAATTATTTTATTAAACTTTAGAGAAATACTGTCCGACAGGTTCCTGGAAATTTCTCCATTATGATAAGGAATGATCTAAAAGTACCATATGGTCTGTTTGTCGCCTTTTTAAATGCCAATATCTTTTCTGGTTATGTTGAAAACGAGACATATTGTTTATACTTATAACGCTAATAAGTGATTGGTTTACAAGGCTATTATTAAATATAAAGAAATATTTAATAATAGTTAATGTTGTTAAGTCGCTTATTTTTGATAAAATAATGAGTTGGATTTAACAAGAAAGGTAAGACGTTGGAAAAGAAGGAGAACTGTCAGATATCGACTAAATTAATGATCTATCTCCATAAAGGCCTATTTAGTCTATATATTTAGTAGTATATTAAATTTATTTATATATTTGGGCCGTAAAACAAACGCAATGAAAGCACTTTTACATTCTTACACCAGCTCATCAAATATTATATGTACTGGAACAGTACATGTGATGTGCCACTCCTGTTGTTGTTGCTAAACGGCAAAACACAATACCATTAACCGGTTGCCAACACCTTAATAAATCCCAATGGCAAATTATGTCTTAACCGAAAGCGGTAAGCTGCACCACTTAAATATTGAATAGAAAATGAAATCATAATTTACAATCACCCCAAAATAAAACCGGCAAGGAAGCCTTGCCGGTTCATTACACTGACAGATCAGCCAAGACTGCGAATCACATGCTGATTGTCACCGAGTTTTACTAACGAACAAGTCATTAACATAAAACATTTAAATATATGGAAATATATATCCATGCCAAACACGTACTTAATAAGCTCTTTCTTACACTCCTTTTTTCGATAATATCTTTTACCGTTTTTGCACAAAAGGAAACTCCTATAATCAATTCAAAGCTAGAGGGTATAGTTACAGATAGCTTAACCAAACAGCCCATAGCAGGCGTTTTATTACGTATTAAAAATGTTACCCACGAAGTGGTTTCCGGAGCGAACGGACGTTTTTCTATTGTAACCGGTCAAAAGTTTCCCTACACATTAATAGTAAGTTTTATTGGCTACAAAACCAAAGAGGTAGTGGCTAACGGAAGTCCGTTAAACATACAACTTGCCGAAAATATTGCCCAGCTAAACGATGTGGTAGTGGTTGGCTATGGCACACAGAGAAAAAGTGACCTTACCGGCTCTGTAGGGTCGGTACCCAAAAACATTCTTAACCAACCGGCTGCATCGTTTGATAATTTATTGCAGGGTTCGGTTCCGGGGGTAGCAGTAACGCAAAACTCCGGTCAGCCAGGTAGTACAGCTACCATTAGGATACGCGGTGGTAATTCTATATCATTTGGTAATGCACCTTTATATGTAATTGATGGTTTTATTATTTATAACGATAATGATTACACCAACGTAGGTTCAAACGGTACCAGCATAAATGCACTATCAACCATCAACCCAAGTGATATAGAATCGATAGAAATATTGAAAGATGCTTCTGCCACGGCTATTTATGGCTCGCATGGAGCCAATGGGGTGGTTATCATCACCACCAAAAAAGGCAAAAAGGGGACTAACAATGTAAATTTCAGTACTTATTATGGCATTCAAAAAGTAGCCAAAAAGCTCGATCTGCTTAATGCATCACAATGGGAATCATTGGTAAATGATGTAAACGTGAGCGATGGCGTTACTCCAACTTTTTCTGGAGGTCAGATAGCTGCCGCAGGAGCCGGTTCAAACTGGCAAAATGCTGCTCTTAGAAACGCACCTGTACTGAATGATGAATTAAGTATTTCAGGAGGAGATGAAAAATCAAGGTATCTGATCTCCGGTAACTATTTTAACCAAGAGGGCGACATTTTAAACACCGGCTTTAAGAGATATTCGGCCCGTGTAAACTACGAGAAAAACGTAACCGATAAATTCAAAATATCAACCAACATATTCGGAAGCCAGTCAATAGAAAACAAGCTTTATGGAAGTGCTTATAACAGTATAAACTTCAGCAATGCTTATGCTAACTTATTACTTGCCTCTCCGCTTGCTTTAATCAGGAACCCGGATGGTACTTATAATACAACGAATCCATACCTGGCAACGCCAACTAATCCGTTGCAGGATATTACTGCTACCACCAATACCACCACGCTTACCCGTATCCTGGGAAATGTGGCTGCCGAATACAAATTGCTTACTGATTTAACTTTAAAAGTTACTGCTGGTACTGATATATTAAATACTGCACAGGACTATTATGCCCCATCCTACACAGGCTCTCCCGCAGGTAGTTCAACAGGTTATGCCGCCAGTGGTTATGCTTCAATTGGAGCAGGCAATGAATTAAGCTGGTTGAATGAAAACACACTTACTTACGATCATAATTTTAATAATAAGAACTACTTAAACATACTGGTAGGTTATACAACTCAGTATACCCGCTTCAATTCGTCTGTTGCTTCTGCGCAGAAGTTTCCTAATGATTTAACTTCTTACAATAATCTTTCATATGCAGGCGTAGCTAATTTGCCAACGTCCAGCGCAGCTACCGAGGCCTTAGACTCTTACCTGGCCAGGGTAAATTATTCATTTGAGCACAAATACAACGTTACCGTTTCTGCCCGTGCGGATGGTTCCTCAAAATTGGGGGCAAACAATAAGTGGGGGTATTTCCCGTCAGCGGGTTTCTCGTGGAATGTTGACAGAGAAGATTTTTTTAGACCTCTTAAAGAAACCATCAGTAACTTAAAACTAAGATTAAGTGCCGGACAAACAGGTAACTCAGAGGTGCCGCCATATAGCTCATTATCAGCCCTGGCGCCAACTAATTATTATTTGGATGGTAAGCTGGTTACCGGTATTGCGCCATTGCAATTACCCAACCCCGATTTAAAGTGGGAAACAACAACCCAGTATGATGCAGGCATTGATGCGGGATTATTCGGCGGGCGTATCAATTTAACTTTTGATGCCTATTACAAAAAAACCAGCAATTTATTACTTAACGTACCACTGCCACTTTATACCGGTTATGCCAGTGAACTGGAAAACGTTGGAAGCGTGGAAAATAAGGGTATTGAGCTTGGCATAAACACCGACAATATTAAAAGCGATGATTTTAGCTGGAAAACCAATATTCAATTTGCCGAAAACAGGAACAAAGTATTAAGCCTTGGTCCAGGTGTTAACAGTTATTATCCTTTGGCGCCTACAGGGCAGGTATCGCCGGTAATTGTTAAGGTTGGCTTGCCTGTAGGTACTTTTTGGGGATACTCAACTAACGGGCTTTTAACGGCAGCTGATCTGTCAAAAGGAGTACCACTATTGGCAGGTGTACCACAAAAAGTTGGTGATACCAGGTATGTAGACTATAACAATGACGGACAGGTTACTACTGCTGATAAGCATAACCTGGGCAGTGCGCAGCCTAAGTTTACCGGAAGTTTCACCAATACGTTTACCTATAAAAAATTTGATCTTTCTGTATTCTTCCAGGGTTCTTATGGTAGCAAAATCTTTAATCTGCTGCAGCAAACTTTAGAAAGACCAACACTTACCCAAAATGCTTCGGCCACTTTATTAAACAGATGGAGCTCATCTAATCCAAATGGTACTGTGGCAAGGGCTACTGACTCACCGGTGCCGCAGGTAACTGATCGTTATATCGAAAACGGTTCATACCTCAAACTTAAAAATGCATCACTTGGCTACACTTTCGATAAAAGTGTTGCTTCAAAAATCGGTGCTAAACAATTGAGAATTTATGTTTCGGCCCAAAATATCTTCACTATAACCAAATATACCGGTCTTGATCCTGAAGTGAGTTTTTATGATAACGACAACACCAAACAGGGTATAGATTATGGCACTTATCCGCCGGTAAGAACTTTCCTTGCAGGGCTTAGTGTCACTTTTTAATAACCAATAGATTAAAGCACAATGAAAAAGATAACATCATATAAAATCATCCTATTAACCGGAGTATTGGCAATTGGCACGCTTATTTCCTGCAATAAGCTAACCGAAAACCCCAGCTCGGTAATTGTATCTTCTCAATTTTATAAAACAAGCTCTGATGCCGTTTCAGCAGTAAATGCGGTTTACAGCACATTAAACAGCGATCCGGCAAGTGATTTTCCACTATATGGCAGGCAATTAAATTTATTGGTTGAAAACGCAAGCGATAACCAGATTTACAGCCCCAGTAACACCAACCCGGATGTAAGGGCATTAGGAACAGAAACCTATATTTCATCAAACAGCAGGGTGCAAAAGGTTTGGCAGCAGCTTTACTATGGCATTAACCGGGCTAACATTGCTATTGATAATATTCCGGCAATATCAATGGATACTACATTGAGGGCCAGGTTAGTAAGGGAGTCGAAATTTGTAAGGGCCCTTTTATATTTTAACCTGGTGCGCTTATACGGTGCGGTGCCATTGATATTGCATAACCCCAGCAGTATTGATGTTAATAGCCTTTTGGTTCAGCGTACATCTGTTGATTCTGTTTATGCGCAAATCGTAACCGACCTTAAAAGTGCCACCAGTTTACCTAAGACCTATTCAGGGGTTGATATCGGCCGGGCAAGCGGAGGTGCAGCACATACTTTATTGGCTAAAGTTTATTTAACCCGTCAGGATTGGACCGATGCTATTACCGAACTTAATACGGTAATTAATGGTGGTTATGGTTATAGCCTTTTCCCCAATTACTACGATGCTTTTCAAAAGGCTACCAAAAATGGGGTTGAACATATATTCTCTGTGCAATTTGAAACAAACCTTGGGGCGGCAAACAGTGCACAATATTTAAGCGAATCGTTTACCTCATTCAATACCGGAACATTCCCTATTGATATACCTGCTGATAGCAGCGTTTATAAATTGTTCAGCGCTGCCGATAAACGGAGAGCGGTAACCTTTTATAGCTCTGTTTATAATGCCGCTACAGGCAAAACGGTAGTTTTTAATAATTCTTACGCGCCATACTTTAACAAGTTTGTTGATTACAGCCTTTCGCCATTGAGCATACAGATACAAAGCGGCATTAACTACCCGGTATTGCGCTATGCTGATGTTTTACTAATGTATGCCGAGGCACAAAATGAGCTTAGTGGCGCACCTACCAGTGATGCCTACAATGCCATCAACCAGGTTAGGCAAAGAGCAGGCATCCCCAACTTAACAGCGGGTTTAAGTCAGTCTGATTTCCGCGATTCTGTTTTTTTAGAGCGAAGGAAAGAGTTTATACAGGAGGGGCACCGCTGGTTCGATCTGGTGCGCCAGGGTGGTACCGTGTTGGTTGATGCCTTGCATAAACTACCTGCAAAATCAGCAGCAAGCAGCAAAAATAGTTTATTTCCTATCCCGCTGGTTGAAATCCAGATTGATCCGAAATTGACACAAAACCCTGGATATAATTAATTTTTAAACCATTAAAAATCAAGCATATATGACATTATCAGATGTAACCCTTTTAGGAAAAAAGATACTGGTGGGCATTGTTATCACCATAGTACCTTTTGTCATTATTACAGGAGGTCTTTGGCTTACGCAAAAGCTGTTGACTGACCATCCCACAAAACAACCGATTGTTAAACCTATTAAACCCGAAGCATCATGAAAGTTGAACCTGAAGTTAAAAAGCAGATCACCCGGAACGTGATTTTAAGCCTGTTCCTTTATCTGCTGCCTATTGCGCTTATGTTTCTTACCTTTTTAATCACCGGTGAAAGGCCATGGGAGAAAAAAGCGCCTAAAAAAGAAAATGTAAAATCAGTAAACAATAAAACCAGTTTAAACAATGGAAACAACGATTGAATTCATCAGAAAAATAGTGGATAACCTGAACGGTTTCGGTTTTCCCTTTTTAGTATTTTTTATTGGGGTGCTCGAATTTTCATTTGGGCTTTACAAAAGGAAATGGCCCAAAAACGAGCGCTATGTTGATATTGCCTGCTTTGTTCTGCCACGGCTTGTGGTGCAGCCGGCGGTTGCTTATTATAGTGTAACGCTTTTGCCCCACATATTTCCGGCATTTAAAAATGTATTTAGCTGGGTGCCCTTTATATGGGGATTTGCCATTATAGCTGTTGCAGATGATTTAACGCAGTACTGGTACCACCGCCTGCACCACCAAATTCCATGGTTGTGGCGTTTTCATCGTACACATCACTCGGCATCATACATGGGTATGGCAATGGCCAGCAGGCAGAATGTGATTTATACAATCTTTTTTTCGCAGATATATCTTACTGCGGCATTGGTTTATCTGGGTTTAGGTATCTCGGCTATAGCCGTAAGGGTAATTAAATCAACCATTACCACGCTGGCGCATTCAAGTATTCCATGGGACAAACCTTTTTATAAATATAAAGTACTACATCCTATAGCCTGGGTATTGGAAAGGCTTATTTCAACGCCTGCAACTCACCATGCACACCATGCAGCTACTACTGATGATGGCGTTGGCTATTACAAGGGCAACTTCGGTAACATGTTTTTTTTATGGGATATTATTTTCGGTACAGCGTTAATATCCAGGCAATATCCGAAAGCTTATGGAATATCTCATTATGAAGGCGACCAATGGTATGCACAATTATTGTGGCCCATATTTAAATCAAAAGTTGAAGGAAGTGAACTGGCGCCAAGTGGCCCTATGGTTCGTATTGATATAGATAAAGAACCGCTTTCTGGCGAACAGGCTGAACCCCAACTTGCCTCTTTGCAGCCATCTTATCCAAACAGTTAAAATGATGAAAAAAATTAAAATCAAACACTTATTGGCATTTACGGGTGTGCTGGCTTTCAGTTACGCCCATGCCCAAAACTATACCCAGCAGCAACAACCATTTACGGGTGTTATCGGTAAAACCACTGCTGATTCAAAAGAGGCTTGGACACCTAATATCAAGGCACCTAAAGGTGCACCAAATGTAATTTGGATATTATTGGATGATGTTGGCTTTGGGGCGTCATCAACATTTGGCGGGGTAATCAAAACGCCCAATTTTGATACATTGGCCAACCAGGGCTTAAGGTATACTAATTTTCATACGGCGGGTATTTGCGCGCCAACACGGGCAGCCTTATTAACCGGCCGAAACCATCACTATGTACATGAGGGTGGATTTTCACATACAATTTTATCAGCAGGCTTTCCGGGGTATGATGGCCGGATTCCGTCAGATAAAGGAACTATAGCCGAGATTTTGCGCGAAAGTGGCTATAACACTTTTGCCGTAGGTAAATATGGCTTAACACCCGATGAAGATGCAACCGATGCCGGCCCGTTTGACCGCTGGCCATCCGGAAAAGGCTTTGATCACTTTTTTGGCTTTTTGGGTTCACAAACTGATCAGTACCAACCCGACCTGGTTGAAGATAATGCCCACGTAACACCTGATGGACGTAACCTTAACGAACAAATTACCGATAAGGCTATTAGTTACCTGAGCCGTCAACAGCGGGTAGCACCTGATAAACCTTTCTTCCTTTATTATGCACCTGCGGCAACACATGCACCGCACCAGGTGAGTCATGAATGGAGCGATTTATATAAAGGTAAGTTTGATGAAGGATGGGATGTTTTCAGAAAAAGGGTTTTTGAAAATCAGAAAAAACAGGGCATAATACCTGCTAACGCCGTTTTACCTGATCGTAATCCGAACATTAAAGCCTGGGATGCGCTTTCGCCCGATGAAAAGAAACTGTATGCCCGTTTTATGGAAGTTTACGCTGGGTATTTAACTTATGCCGATGCACAGGTTGGCCGTTTAATTCAATACTTAAAAACCAGTAAACAGCTTGATAACACTTTAATATTTGTGGTTATTGGTGATAATGGCGCAAGTAAAGAAGGATCGCTGAATGGTGATATTGATCGTCAGATTTTTTCAAAAGCAGCTAACGAACAGGAAAATATACAACATAACCTGGACAAAATAGGAGAGATTGGAACCCCTGAAGGCAAGCAAACAAATTATCCTTTAGGTTGGGCACAAGCCGCAAATACGCCGTTTAAATATTGGAAACAGGATGCCAATGCCGAAGGTGGTACCCGTAATCCTTTAATTGTTTATTATCCGAAGGGCATAAAAGATGCCGGGAGCATCCGTACGCAATATGGCCATGTGAATGACCTGTTGCCTACCACGCTTGAATATTTGGGCATTGCTCCGCCAGAATATATCCGAGGTATAAAACAGGACACTTTGCAGGGAACCTCATTAGTGTATTCCTTTAATGATGCTAAGGCAGCTTCACGGCACCGGGTACAGTATTATTATATTTTTGGCTCCAGGTCTATTTATAAAGATGGCTGGAAAGCAGAAGTATACCATCACCCTGATTTTACAGACTATGGCAAATTTAAACCTGGCGTGGATACAGTTAATAACTTTAGCAAAGATGTTTGGGAATTGTATGACCTGAATACCGATTATACTGAACGCATTAACCTGGCGGCGAAATATCCTGAGAAATTAAATGAGTTAAAAGCGCTGTTTGAAGACCAGGCGCAAAAGAATCATCTATATCCGTTTATTGATTGGGAGGATGTACTTAAAGGCCGGATACATCATACAACAGGGCCGGTAAATAACCCAGGTAAATAATAAAGTATTATGATAAGGCAGCTTTCGTTTCTATTCCTATTGCTGATTATTTTTTGCAGCTGTACGCAAAATGCTCAAACAACTGCCGGTATTGTTAAGATACCGGCAGTTGTTTGCGGCGCAAAAAAAGCAATCTGCTGCGAATCCAATATCCCAAAAAGATTTGCAGTGCTTCATACAAACCCGGTCATTGTTCCTGATTTGAAGGTAAATGATGCGCACAAAGGAATGGTATGGATAAAGGCCGGTACATTTATGATGGGTGCAGATAACAAACAAGCATTGGATGACGAATATCCCAAGCATAAAGTTAATGTTAACGGTTTTTGGATGGATACTACGGCGGTTACCAATGCTCAGTTTGCCCGCTTTGTGCACGCCACCGGGTATATTACAACTGCCGAGCGTAAACCCGACTGGAACGAATTGAAAAAACAATTGCCCCCAGGCACTGCCAAGCCCGCCGATAGTTTACTGGTTGCCGCATCATTGGTGTTTGATCCACCCAAAGGCGCGGTTGACCTGAATGATTATACCCAATGGTGGGCCTGGAAAGCAGGCGCAAGCTGGAAACACCCGCATGGGCCGGATAGTAACATTAAAGGGAAAGATAATTACCCTGTGGTGCATATATCATGGTATGATGCAGTAGCTTATTGCAAATGGGCAGGTAAACGGTTGCCAACAGAAGCCGAATGGGAATGGGCAGCTAGGGGTGGTTTACAAAACAAAATTTATCCCTGGGGTAATGAACAGGTTGATGTGGGTAAGCCCAAAGCCAACACATGGCAGGGGCATTTCCCTGATAAAAATACCGTGAAGGACAAATTTTACGGTCTGGCCCCGGTAGCCTCATTTGCACCCAATGGTTATGGTTTGTATGACATGGCTGGCAATGTTTGGGAATGGTGTGCAGATTATTATAACAATACCTACTATCAATCCATAAATAAACCAGGCGGCGTCAGTAACCCAAAGGGCCCGGCAAACAGTTATGATCCGGATGAACCGTATGCCAAAAAAAGGGTCGTGCGTGGAGGTTCATTTTTATGTAATGAAAGTTATTGCACGGGCTACCGTGTAGCACGACGTATGAAAAGCACAGAAGACAGTGGAATGGAACACCTTGGATTCAGGTGTGTGCAGGATTAAGTTTGTAAAAAGCGCCTGGATTATTTGTCCGGGCGCTTTTATTATTTCATAAATCAAATAGCTCAGAAATAAAGATTCTTTAATATTTCTACCTGTCTGTTGTTATCACCGGCCCAGTGATATATATTTTGAACAAACTTGAACTGGATTTGAATTGGCGCGGTATATACAGTTACATTAAGTTTGATGGAGCATTGATTCCACTTAACTTAAAAAAGTATGAGCAGGCCTTTTTATTTATCAATCATTTTTGTGGCTGGTTTTAGTTTCAGTCTCCATGCACAATCTAAATTTTGGAGGAGCAAGGATGCCTATCTGGGCCAGAAGCCACCATCAGATACGCCCCAAATTTTTGCCCGTAATTTGCTAACGCAACGAGATACCTTCCCGCTTGACAGGGTGGCATTTTCTGATGATGGCAAAGAGTTTTATTATCCGAGCAATACCACCTGGTTCAGCAATAAAAATTCAAAAGTAAGATACTTTAAATACGTACATGGCAAATGGAATGGTCCATTTATTTTAAATGCATTTTACTATGCGCCTACTTTTTCAACTGATAATAAAACACTTTATTTTTTAGGCGGCAAGGGCGATGGCAAGCATGCTTTTGTTTGGCAATCAAAACGAACGCAAACAGGTTGGACGGAGCCGGTTGTTTATTTAGAGAAAGATTACGGTTTGTATGATTTTATGCCTACGCTAAGTGGAGTTTGTTATGTGGGAAGCAATGCGCACCAGGGCGATAGAAAAGATTTTAGCACTTATGATATTTGCACACTTACCATGTCGGCAAAAGATACTGTTATTCAGAGTCTTGGTCCGCCGATAAATACGCCCGGCTTTGATGGTGATTTTTACATCGCCAGTGATGAATCTTACATGATTATAAGTGCTAAAGAGACCAAAACATTTGAATGCGAACTGGACATCAGCTTCCGGAAGCCGGATAATACCTGGACGGAACCCGTTAGTCTTGGCCCTTTAATTAATGATGGTGTTGCTCATCGATGGGGTGAATATGTTACGCCTGATGGTAAATATCTTTTTTATTCGAAAGGTACAAGCCCGGCTGATTGCCATATTTACTGGGTCCGGTTTGATACATTGTTTCAGAAATTAAAACCATCTATGTAAATCAACCTGAAATATTACCGGATCAGCGTGATATAGCCTGATAGTATTTGCCCGTTAACTTTGGTGTCAATAACGTAATAGTATACCCCAACAGGTAACCGACCATTGTTGAAGGTTCCATCCCAGGGTTTGTCGTATCCTATGGAGTGATAAACTTTTTGTCCCCACCGGGTAAATATGTCAACCGTTGCATGTTCGTAGGCTTCAAGTCCTACAATGTCCCAGTAATCATTTATTCCGTCAGCATTTGGCGTAAATGTATTGGGGACAACTAATTTGGGCGATACAATGATAGAAACTACATCAGAAGTTACGCATCCTTTGCTATCGGTTACGGTTAAAGTATAGGTGCGGTCAATATCCCCGGTAATTACCGGGTTTTTTATACTGGTATTGCTGATGTCAACATCGGGTATCCACAAATAAGTTACATCGCTTTCGCTCACTACCGGATCTAGTGTAATGGTATACCCTTTTAAAACGTACCTGGTACCCCCGGCATTAACAGTTGGTGGTGGAGAGAAATCCACCTTTAAACTGTTCGTCGCAATAAAACAACTGGAGGCACCTGTTGCCCTTAATGTTAATTCTACCGAACCATTTTTGATATCCTGTGCCGATGGAATATAAATCGCATCAGGTTTAGTATCTGATGGGCTGAAAAACCCGGTTCCGGATGAGCTCCACTGTGCACCTCCGCCAATTAAAAGCTGTCCGGCCAATTGTACCGTATTTGTCTGGGAACAAACCGTTTGATTTGGACCCGCAATTGTGGCGGGTGATGGACCGAATTTTATAGTCATGCTTGACGCGGATGTATTACAATTACCAGTGGATGTTAAGGTAAGCGTAACCGAGCCTGCGGTGGTATCTGCAGGTGATGGAATATATTGCGCATTTAATGCCGTATTTGACGGACTGAAAGTTCCCGTTCCGGCGGTTGACCAAATCCCTGTGGTGTTACCACCTGTGATGACCCCGGCCAATTGCACCGACGGAGTAGTTGCGCATACTAATTGGTCGGGTCCCGCATTGGCAATGGGGGGTAGATCAATAACAACGTTAACGGTACCTGGCTGGCTGGGACAACCGTTTACAGATACCACCACGCTGTAAACTCCTGCATTTGCCTGGGTTATATTGTCGAATGATGGACTTTGTGCTGTTGAATTAAATCCATTAGGGCCCGTCCATTGGTAAGTCGCATCTTGTACAGCATCGGTACTTAAGTTAATGCTGCCATCAATACAAACCGGTGAATTGCTGGTAGCAACCGGAGTAGCCGGAGGTGGGTTTACAATAACGCCGTACTGAAATGGTGTGCCTTCGCAGCCAAAAGCTGTAGGAATAACATTATAAACTACCCTTATAGGCGCATTGGTGGTGTTTATTAGCGTTTCGCTTATAGTGCCTGACGTTTGGTTGGATACAGGTGCGTTACTGATACCGGCTGTAGCATCCCTGCTCCAGGTAAATGTTGCAGATGGGATATTTGACTGAATAGTATAGCTAAAGACAGATCCGCTACATGCGTTTTGCGATACATCACTGCTGATTGCCGCATTTGGATTTACGGTGACCACCAAATTAAATGTTACCCCCGTACAGGTACTGGTTTGTGAGGTAATAACATAAGTAACATCAATCGGAGCATTGGTAGTGTTATACAAGGCTTCTCTTATAGTAGGCGATGTTTGCCCGGATACTGCTGCATTGCTTATGCCATTAACGGCAGCACGGCTCCAGGCAAAGGTAGTCCCCGGCGTGTTGAAGGTAACGGTGTAATTAACCACGCTATAATCACAAATAGTATATGTTGGTGGACTGGTTACCACAGGTATTGGATAAACCGTAACTACATAGTTAAGGGATGGCCCCGGGCAACTGCCATTAAATGCAGTAATAACATAGGTTACATTTATTAAGTGACCGGTGGTATTGATAAGGGTTTCGGTAATAGTGCCCGATGTTTGGCTGGTAACCGCTGCATTACTTATTCCGGCAATAGCAGCGCGGCTCCATAAAAATGTAGCGTTTGGCATACTGGCGGTAATGGTATAGTTTAATGCGTTACCGCTGCAAATATTTTGCGTTGCACCGCTGGTAATATCAGGTACGGGTGTAACCGAAACATTAACCTGAGTGCGCGGGCTTATACAGCCATTGTTGTTTGCCTGTACATAATAAGTTGTGTTAACAGTTAATACCGGGGTTACGTAACTGCTACCGGTAAAAATAAGATTACCGCCGGTGGGGGCATCGTACCATTCATAAACGCCTGTAGATCCGCCTGCTGTTAATGTTGTTGTGCTACCCGAACATGCTATGCTATTTGTTACAACAGGTGCTGTTGGGATAGTATTTACAGTTACGGTAACTGCAGTTCTGTTACTGGCAATACCATTGCTTACTGCTTGTACATAATAAGTAGCAGTGATGTTGAGTGGCGGAGTGGTATAAATAGAACCGGTTGCTAATAACGTACCTCCGGTTGCTGCATTAAACCATTGCAATGTGCCTGTTGTTGCACTTGCTGTTAAAGTGGCACTGCTTCCCGGGCAAACATTTGTTCCTGTTGCTGTAGGTGCATTTAATGAATTATCAAAAGTAATAATCACCTGGCTTGATTTTGGCCCGCATGGACCCGTAGGATCAGCAGATGTTAAGGTGAGCGTAGCAGATGTTTCACCTGGGCCGGGGGTATAGGTGGAAGTCGGGGATGTTGGATTTGAGAAAGATCCGGTACCGCCAGTCCATTGTCCGCTGGTGGTGCCGCCCGTAATGCTGCCCGCTAACTGAACAACAGAACCCGTTAGTACGGTTTGCGCCGCACCTGCACTAACATTTACCCTTTGATAAATAATAACATTAGCTGTAGCAGTGCTTGATGGACAACCTCCGGTTGCCGCAATGGTATTGGTTACAGTATAATTGCCTTGGCTACTTGCAGCCAGATCAATTTGCCCGGTGCTTGTGCTTACAAAAACCAGGCCCGCAGGTGTTGCACTGAAATTGCCACCGCTTGCCCCGGTAACATAATTGGGCAGCGGATTAACATCATCCTGGCAATAGGGGCCGTTATATGAAAACTGGGATAATGCTGCTGCGGCAATAGCAACGGGAGCCGTTGAGACTGTTGAGCAGACATCATTACCGGTAAACTTTATAGTGTATTTTCCCGGTGTACTGGCTGTAATATCGATTTGTCCGGTTGTATTACTTACAAAAACTAACCCTGCAGGGGTTGCGGAAAAAGTTCCGCCTGCCGGATTATTAATAACAGGCGATGGGTTTGCCCCGGCAATACAAAAAGTGCCCGAAGGGTATTGAAACTGCGGCTGGCTTACAGAAGGAACGGTAACCGTTACAGCCGTTCGCGAACTGATGCATTGCCCATTTGTGCTTTGCACATAATAGGTAGTGGTTTTACTTAAAGCCGGTGTATTATAAGATCCTCCTGTTGCAAGTAAAGTCCCCCCTGTGGCGGCGTCATACCACTGAATAGTGCCGGTACCTGAAGCTGTTAAATTGGCTGATGTGCCAGGACAGGTAGAAGTGCCATTAGCTGTTGGCGCTGCAGGTATTGAATTTACGGTTACGCTTACAGCGGTTCTCGGGCTTGTACAGTCATTAGCGGTTGTTTCTACATAATAGGTGACGGTGGCCGTTAATGCCGGGGTTACGAAAACCTGTGATGAGGATAGTAAATTACCCCCGGTGGCTGCATCATACCAGGCATAGCTGCTGCCTGTACCAGTTGCTGTAAGTGTTGCCGGGCCCCCGGAACAAACACTGGTTCCGGAAGCGGTTGGAGCAGGAGTAGGGGCAAGCACTGTAACAGTTACAGCAACCCTTGGGCTGGTACAGCCTGCAAAAGTATTTTCTACATAGTAAGTGGTGGTTGCAGTTAATGGCGGGGTGGTAAAAGTGGCTGTTGTTGCTAAAGGATTCCCCCCGGATGCCGTGCTGTACCACTGGTAAGTACCGCCCTGGGAAACTGCCGTTAACGTAGTAACAGATCCTGAACATATAATGGCCCCAGAAACAGCCGGAGGGGATAGCTGAGGTGTTACATTAACATTTACTGGTGTTCGGGTACTGGTGCATTCGCCATTTGTTGCCTGAACATAATAAGTAGTGGAGTTTTTTAAAACAGGTGTGTTAAAAGTAGGGCCACTCGCTAAAAAATTCCCTCCTGACAGGGCATCAAACCATTGATAAGTGCCTGTTGAGCCGCTTGCTGTTAATGAAGCATTGGTTCCATAACAAATGGTAACATCCTGTGTAGCCGGAGCAGCAGGAATTGCGTTTACGGTTACACTAACCGCTGTCCGTGGACTTTCGCAGCCGTTTGAAGTGTTTTCTACATAATAGGTGGCGCTTGCTGTTAAAGGCGGGGTGGTATAATCAGGACTTGAAATTAATGAGGTACCACCTGTTGGTGTAGTATACCAGTTAAAAATGTCTGATGATCCGCTGGCATGTAAATTGGCGGTTGAACCATAACAAATGGAAACGGCATTAGCAGTTGGTGCTTGCGGAAAGGGTGTTACAATGGCAGTTACCGGCAAAGGGACACTTGTACAGCCACTTAATGATACCACTACATAATAGGTTGTGGTATTGTTTAGTACAGGTGTTGTAAAGGTTTGGCCCGTTCCTACTACGCTTCCTCCACTGGCGGCATTGTACCAGGTATAAGTATCACCGCCATTTGCTGATAAAGTGGCTACATTACCTGCACAAATACCAACCGAAGGCTGAGAAAGCACCACATTAAGCGTACACTGACCATACCCGTTGTATGCAAATATGAATAGAAGAAGGCAGATGAGTAACCGGATCCTCATAAATGTTACGTATATTTTTAGTGCACATTATCATTTATTGTCAAGCAGGAAAGTTTATTGATTTAATGATGTTCTCAAAATAAATCAACAACATTAATTCCGTGAATGCTAAAAGCATACCCAAGCTAAAGAAGGGGTAACACCAATCCGGTTAAATTGTTCGGTAGATAACAGCCGGTAGAAACTGTTTTTTGCGTTAATATCGGTAATTTTAACCAATATAATAAACCATATTAAATATTTTATGTCTGATTTAAGTGAGTATATGTCTGAAACAGCATTTTAATGCTTCAAATTTTATATAGAAACATAAAGGCAACATTAAGTTTAAATTAGTTTAGCATGTTTAACCTGTAAATTAAAAATGAGATAAATTATCATTAAGTAACGTTTGGGAATAATTTAATTTAAGGCCATGCGTTATATGACTTTTTAATGATAAAGAGAAAGGGCCAATTTTCATTTTATTCTGTTTATCATACTATTGCATGAAAAAATTAGTTCTTTTTAGTTTACTGGCATTTTGTCTTTTATCCGCCAGGGCGCAGGATAACTGGGAACTCAAAAGAAATGAAAATGGAATTGAGGTCTATATAAAAAAATCGCCGGTAGGCAACTTAAAAGAGCTAAGGGTTGTTTGCGAGTTGGATGCCACTAAGGAGCAATTGATCAATACCCTGCAAGACATTCCTAATTATAATGATTGGGTTTTTTCGAACAAGAAATCAACCATCTTAAAAACAATAAGTCCCGAAAGGATTATTTATTACACCGAATCGCGCTTACCCTGGCCAATAAAAGACCGCGATCTTATTGTAGAGCTTAATATTAATGATACACCGGATATTTTAAATGTACAAGCTAAAAGTCTTCCGGGTTACTTGCCTAAAAACAACAACTACATTAGAGTACCTTACTCATTGGCAACCTGGAAAGTAACACAATTACCCAACAATAAACTAAAGGTCGATTATACTTTCAGCGTTGACCCCGGAGGCAGTATCCCCGTTTGGCTGGTTAATGCTACTTTAGCTATTGGCCCGTACAATTCATTTGTGAAGCTAAAAGAGCTGCTGAGAATAAAGTATAAAAAATAGCCAGGTATTTAATACCTGCGTCCTGGGCTATTGGCTTGAAAATCAATGCAATTATTTTAAATTTCTGTTAAATTATAACATTTTGTATAAATGTTGTTACTGGTTTCCTTATTTTCGCTACGCCTAATTACTTCTTTTGATAAATTTTTAACAATCCCCTTTTGCCGTTCAATTTCCTCGTATGAGCTCATCAGTCACCCATAAATTATTAAAAGCAGTAAAAATCGCAGCCATTACTACAGCTAGTTTGTTGCTCCTGCTATTTGCTTTGCCCTACCTGTTTCCGCAAACGGTTAGTACTAAAATAAAACAGTGGGCCAATGGTAGCATCAACGGGCAATTACAGTTTTCAGGTACGGGCTTATCGTTCTTTAAACATTTCCCAAGCCTTACACTCACGCTTTACGATCTGTCCTTAAAAGGCAGTGCGCCATTTCAAAATGATACCCTGATAGCGGCCAAAGAGGTTTCATTCGGGATTGATCTCAGCTCAGTTTTTGAAAAGAAGATCACCATTAATAAAATATTTTTAAACCAGGCCTTTATTAATATACAGGCAGATACTGCGGGGCACGTAAATTATAACGTTTATAAACCAAAGTCAGCCTCAACAACGTCTCCTGCCGATACCAGCAGTGCATCGTTAGGTATTAACCAGATTTTAATTGAGAACAGCCGCCTGGTTTATAATGACCGTTCCCTGCCCATGCAATTTATTGCCCGGGGTATTAATTATACAGGCAAGGGCGATTTAAGTAAAGATGTTTTTGACCTGTACACCCATACCGAAATGGCATCGGTTGATTTTTACTATAATAACAATGCTTATGTGTTAGGTAAAAAGGTAAATGCCGATCTGATCACCAAAATCAATACCAAATCGCTGGCTTTTGTTTTTCAAAAAAACGACCTGCTTATTAACCAACTGCCTGTAAAGTTTATTGGCAAGTTTGCGTTTTTGAAAAACGGGTATGATATGGATTTTAAAATAAATTCGAACGAAAGCAGCCTGCATGATATGCTAACCGCTTTGCCCCCGAGTTATTTGAAATGGCTTGAAAAAACAGAGGTGAATGGTATTGGGAATCTGCAATTGGAGCTTGCCGGCAAATATATTGCTGCCGATAGTATTATGCCCGATTTGAATTTAAAGGTGAATGTGCGGAACGGTTATATCAATAACGAAAAATCGCCGGTACCTATCAGTAACCTGTATGTGAATTTTGAAACCAAACTCCCCGGTTTGGATCCTGATAGCTTACAGGTAAATCTCGACTCCTTATATTTTAATATGGGCAAAGATTATTTCAGTTCTATAATACGGGTAAAAGGTGTTAAAAAGCCGGATATCTATGCTAAGGTAAACACTGAAATCGATCTGGAAAAGTGGAATAATGCATTTGGTGTAAAACCGGTTAAGCTAAAAGGACGGTATTCATTACACTTATTGGCCAGTGGAAAATATGCTACCGGGATAAAACGGATTGGTATCAGAAAAGTAGATACCGTTATTACCAGCATCCCGAAATTTAGCCTGAAATCATCCTTTACCAATGGTTATTTTAAATATGCGTCATTACCCGAGGCTTTACAGGATATCAGCTTTAATGTAAATGCAGAATGCCCTGACAATAATTACGAGCATGCTACTTTTGAGATCCAAAACCTGAATGCCAAGGCACTTGATAATTATATTAAAGGAAATTTTAAAATTAGTGCTGCCCCAGGGGACCCTATGGATGCTGCGCTTGATGCCAGATTTAATTTAGCAGATATTAAAAAGTTTTACCCTCTTGATGCAGGATATACAATTTCGGGGATGCTGCTGGCCAATATGCAAATTAAGGGTAAATACGTGCCAGCAAAGCATGTTTTCCCGGTTACTACTGCTAATATCAATTTGAAGAATGGTTCAATTCAAACTAAATATTATCCTCATTCAATTCAAAATATTCAGGTTAATACTCAAATTACTAATAGCAACGGCTCATTAAAAGGATTGAAGGTGGTAATAAAACCAGCATCTTTTGTTTTTGAAGATAAACCGTTTTCAGTAAGTGCTTACCTTAATGATTTTAGTAACCTTCAATACAATATTCAATCACAGGGTACATTGGATGTAGGCAAAATATATCAGGTATTTGCTATAAAAGGATATGGTGTAAAAGGGCTTGTAACTACGCACTTATCCTTAAAAGGAAAGCAGAGTGATGCTATAGCCGGGCGATATGATAAACTAAGCAATTCAGGCTCTATGCAGGTGAACGATATTGCTTTATCATCAGAGCTTTTCCCAAAACCGTTTATTATAAAAAATGGCACATTCAGCTTTAACCAGGATAAAATGCAGTTTGATGCGTTTAAAGCCACTTATGGTAAGTCAACTATTATATTAAACGGTGCGCTGTCAAACGTTATTGGGTATGCTACAAAACCGGGCTCAGTTTTGAATGGCGATTTTAACTTTAGTAGTCCATCTATTATTGCGGACGATTTTATGGCCTTCGCCAATACTTCACCAACTGAAACAGGTAAGGCTGGTCCGGGGCCATCAGGCGTGATCATGGTACCAAAGAACCTTAATTTAAATTTTACAGCTGATGTTAAGAAGATAAAATACAATGGCCTGGAGCTTAAAGATGCTAAAGGACAAATGACCATTAACAACGGCAACATTATTTTAAAGCAAACAGGTTTTACTTTAATTGGAACCCCGGTAAGTATGGATGCCACTTATGCCAGCAGCAGCCCGACAAAGGCAACGTTTGACTATCATATTAACGCGCAAAATTTTGATGTTAAAAAAGCGTATCAGCAAATAAAACTTTTCAGGGATATGGCAACTTCTGCCAAAAATGCGGAAGGCTTAATCTCGTTGGATTATAAGCTTGCGGGAAGACTGAACAGCGATATGAAACCTGTTTATCCTTCATTAACAGGTGGCGGGGTATTATCTGTTGAAAAGGTGAAATTGAAAGGATTTAAATTGTTTAGCGCTGTTGGTAGTAAAACCGACCATAAAGGAATTGACAGCGGCGATGTTTCGAAGGTTAATATAGAAACTACTGTGGCCAATAATATTATCACCATTAAACAAACTAAAATGCGTATGGCTGGGTTTAGGTTAAAGTTTGATGGACAGGTTAGCTTTGATAATGCACTGAATCTTCACTTCAGATTAGGCTTGCCGCCATTAGGTATACTGGGTATCCCAATGACCATTACCGGAACAGAAACCAAACCTATCATCCATTTGGGCCGAGGCAAGCAAGGAGACGAACTGAAAGAAACGGAAGACAATGATCCCGGGCGCTAATTTTTTGATTTAAATATTAACCTACAAGGTGAATTTTATCCAGCCACCACCTTCATAACCAAAGCTAAATTGTTTTGGGTTGATGATTTCGGCCAGTATTTCAATAGAATCAACTATGCGTGGGCCGGGGCGATTAAAATACTGATTGCCATCGGCAATGTAAACGCGGTTGTTTTTTACGGCTTTCAGCTCGCCAAAGCCTGGTAATTGAAGCAGCAGGTCAATTTCTTTAAGGGTACGCTGGATAGGAAATCCACATGGCATCACCACCAAAATATCGGGGTCCTGCAAACGAATGTCAACCCATTCCACATAAGGCGAATGTTTGCCTGTTTCTGTTAACATGGAAATACCACCTGCAATGCTAACCAGATCAGGTACCCAGTTGCCCGAAAGCATTAGCGGTTCCAGCCATTCAATACAGGCAATGGTTGGTTTGTTTTCAATAAACTTTAATTTGTGACGGATAATGTCCACCCGTTCGTGCAAATCCTCCAGCAAAGCATTTCCGGCTTCGGTTACATTTAAGCCATCGGCAACGTTTTTTATATCGTTAAAAATATCATCCAGACTGTTGGGTTGCAGGGAAATAATCCGGGCATCTTTATCCAGGTAGTTTTCCAGTGCTTCTTCCACTTCTGTTAATGATACTGCACAAACTTCACACTGTGCCTGGGTTATCACTACATCAGGGGCCAGTTGTTTAATTACCTCGCGTTTTACCGAGTAAACCGAAAGCGCATCAGCTAGTATTTCTTTTACTTTTACATCAATGGCGGCACTGCTTAAGCCATCCGGAAAGTTGGCTTCAGAGCATACCGGCAATTGTTTTATCGTTTCGGGAAAGTCGCACTCGTGTGAGCGGCCAACAAGGTTTGCTTCAAGACCCAAAGCGTAAACTATCTCAGTTGCAGCCGGTAACAGGGAAATTATTTTAGTTTGCATATTTTTAGCTGTGCAAATGTAATTATTGTTAATAAAGGGTTATGCTATTTATTTTATGAAACAAAAAGAGTTTATGGTGATTAACAGTAAAACCTGTTACTTTGAGGCATGATATTGCTAACTTTTTTCATTGGGATCATTGCTAACTTCGTGGGGTATATTCCCCCGGGGAACATAAACCTTACCCTGGTACAGATCACCATAAACCGTGGCTTTAAGCAAGCCATGATGTTCATCATCTCCTTTTCGTGTGTTGAGTTCTTTTTTACCTATTTTATTATGCATGCCGCCAAATGGCTTTCGGGCGAGGTAAAGTTGGATACTATAATTGACTGGGTGATGGTAGTTTTATTTGGTGTACTGGGCGCTATTACATGGATACACCGTAAAAAAACGCCAGATACTAATTACTCAGACCAGGAAAGTATAAAATATGGCATATTACTTGGTTTTTTAAACCCCATGCAGGTGCCATTCTGGATGATTACCGGTACTTATTTAATTACCCACGAATGGATATTAGACGGCAAACTGGCGCTGGTTATTTTTAGTATTGGAGCGGCTGGTGGCGCATTTTTGGCCCTGTTTCTATATGCCAAATTTGCAAAATACATACAAAGTAAATTTGCATTAAGTAATAAGTTTATCAATACCGGTATAGCAGTGTTGTTTTTTGGATTTGCTGCCTATCATATAGTTAAGCAGATATACCTGGTGTTTTTTAAGCACTAACTGCTAGATAATTTACTTACTTAAAATATATTTGATGTTTCGCACAGTATCTGTCAATGACATTTCTTTTATGGGGATGTTATCGAAAAGGGTCAGTTTATAATTACCATCATTCATGATGTCATTAGTCTGACCGTTTTTATTCTGATGAATAACCAGGGCATCATTATCAATTTTCCATTTAAAATAAAATAATCCGGCGTCAGCGCTTTTGATAAACCCGGTGTAGTTTTTAGAGAATTCTACTTCCGGACAAACATTGCATTTTACTGCTGCTGAGTCATCATTATTTTGAAAATCCACGGTTTCATACATTCGCCATTTGCCGATTACCCTATCAGCAGTTTTTTCATTCGCCACCATATTTTGCTGGCAGGATGCAAAGAATATTAATGGAAGTATACAGATAATAAGGTTTTTCATGGTTAAGAATTATACATTTTGCTGCTGACTGGTGCGCGACTTGAAATTCCAGATCTTTTCGGCTTTGCTCCCTATCAACCAAAATGAGCCGGCCAGAATGGCGAAGAACAGGGTTTTGTTGGTATGCTCCCAAAAATATTCGAAGTATTTGGTATAGATAAAAATCAGGAGGAAGGTAATGCCAAATTCCCTGGCTATTACATCTTTGGTTTTTAAGCCATAAAAAAGGAACAAGGCTGCTACCGCTCCTGCAATTATCCCCCAATAAAATAAACTGATTTGCTTGATGTGCCACCAGGTATCAATACTGCCCAGGTTGCCAAATATGCTTAACAGCCACAAGGACATAAACAGGTAAAGTAAACCTACTACATAGGTAAGCTCCCAAAAGAAATTAAACCATTGTTGTTTTTTTGAAATGTGGCAACTGCTTACCAGCACCAGGCCAAATAGCACAAAACGTAATGGGTAATTCATCCCTAAAAAGTAATAGCTCCAGTGGGTTTGATAACCCGTTTCAGTACCAAACCAGCTACCTAGTGATACCAATGCAAAAAGCCATATAAGGCGCGATTCCATCCGGTAGGCCAAAAAGCCATACACAAAAACAGAGAGCAAAAATAATAGGGAAAAATGGCCCGAACCATTATCAAAAGTTTTACCCAGATAGGCAATGCAACAAGCGGTAAACAATACGCCGGTAAAAATAATGGCCTCATTACTGAAAACTTTTTCAGGGTGTTTCTTTTCCCATAGCCTGCCGAAATAAAACGCCAATGCAGCTACAACGGCCGAAACGGCGCTGATTACAATATCAGGGGTATAATACAGGCTTTCGAGCCATTTAATTACTTTGTTATCAATAATGAGCGATCCAACAGCAATCATCCCGCAAAACAAAGCTATCCAAAATGAATATTTGGCCAGCCGCATCCAGTCGAAACCTTTAACCTCGTATGATTTACGCAGACTTTCGGCAAGGCCGGCATCAATCAGATGGTCTTTTTCCCAATGCGAAATAGCTTTGTTTAAAAAATCACTTTCCTGCTTATCGAGGTTGAGTTTACTCATGAGGATAGCCTATAGTTCATGGTTGATTTTAATAGTTTAACAAAGCTAAACCAAAACTGTTAGTGCAAGATAGCGGATATTGAACAAATTAGCTAATCATTAACAACTTAGGATCTATAAACTATGAGCCATCAAGCCAACAAAGCCGTTATATCAATTTTGTCTTGTGCCAATTGGGCCTTTAACTCATCAAGAGAGGAAAATTTGATATCGCCACGCACAAAGTTCAAAAACTCCATGCTAATACGCTGGTTATAAATTTCACGGTTGAAATCAAAAATATTTACTTCAATGTTTCGGGTTAATCCGTTTACGGTTGGTCTGCTGCCAATATAGGCCATCCCTTTATGAATAATCCCATCAATAGTTACCTTAACTGCAAAAATACCATCGGCAGGAATAAGTTTATACCTTTCTTCAATAACAATATTGGCTGTAGGATAACCAATTTGCCTGCCAATTTGGTCGCCGCGTGTTACTGTGCCGGTAATAAAAAACGGATAACCTAAAAAGGTATTGGCCTGTTCAATATCATTTGCCAAAAGGGCCGTGCGGATCCTTGTTGAACTTACGGCAACTTCGTTAATGTCCTGTTCAGGTATTTCAATTACATCAAATCCGTAAACGGGGCCAAGGCGCAGGAAATCTTCCAGGCCGCCCTGGCGGTCTTTACCAAAACGATGATCGTAACCGATTACTATTTTTTTGGTGCCGATTTTATTTACCAGTATATCCTTGATGTATTCTTCGGCAGTTTGATTGGAAAAATCGCGCGAAAATGGTGTAATAATCAGGTGATCGACTCCTAATTTCTCCAACAGTTCGGCCTTTTCATTAATGGTGTTGATCAGTTTGATGCTTTCATCTTCAGGGTGTAAAATCATCCGTGGATGCGGGAAAAAAGTAAGCAAAACCGTTTCGCCGCCGGTGCTTTCTGCAAGGTCTTTAATATTGGCTATTATTTTACGGTGCCCCTGGTGTACCCCGTCAAAAGTACCAATGGTAACAACTGCATTGTCTAATCTTTCAAAATCATCAATGTGATGGTAGATTTTCATTTTTCAGTAATCGGTGAAATCTCTTTAATCGTTTTTAAATCTCTGATGATATTTACCAGCTCCATCACTTCCCAGGCATCATCAACTTTATAATCACCGCTACGGGTACGTCTTAATTTGGAAAGATAAGCGCCGTTATTCAGTGCTTTCCCAAAATCATTCACTAATGAACGGATATAAGTGCCTTTGCTGCATACTACCCTGAAATTAATTTCAGGAAGTGCTATATTGGTTATTTCGAACTCGGTTATGGTTACATTTCGTAAACGCAGTTCAACCTCTTCGCCGCGACGGGCCTTTTCGTACAGGCGCTCCCCATCAATTTTGATGGCCGAATGGGCTGGCGGATATTGCTGTATATCACCAATAAATTGTTTACAGGCTGCTTTTATATCGTGTTCCGTAATATGGCTGATATCGAATTTTTGATCGGCTTCGGTTTCCATATCGTAAGAGGGCGTGGTTTCGCCCAATACCATGGTGCCGGTGTATTCTTTTTCCTGTGCCTGAAAGGTATCGATCTGTTTAGTCATTTTACCGGTGCAGATAATGAGCAGACCGGAAGCCAGCGGATCAAGCGTGCCGGCATGACCTACCTTTAGTTTTAAAGGTTTAAAAGCATTGCGGATTTTGCCCACCACATCAAAGCTGGTCCAGTTATAAGGTTTGTTAACCAATAATAACTGTCCTTCGGTAAAGTCCTCTATTTTAGTAAATGGGTTATTCAATATGTTGTTTTTTTCAGAAACCTTGCAAATAAGGTGCAAAGGTAGCTGTCTGAATATGATTTTTAAGCTTTTAGGATTAAAAGATGTTTTTGAGTCTTTTTTAAAAGATTAAAGCACCAATTACTGCTGATATTATTTACACAGCCACATCACCTGTCAGAAAAATATCCTCTGTAATTTGTGGGATAATGCTTTTTTCGAGTGCGGTATCAAACATTAGCTTGATAGCTTTTTTACCTTCTGCACCTAAATCAACAGAGTATTTATTAACGTAAAGATCAATGTGCTTATACATTACCTCTTCGCTCATTTCCTGGGCATGGGCGCGAATAAAATCCAAACCTGATTTTGGATTTTCAAAAGCAAATTCAACTGAACGGCGCAGTACACGATTAATTTTATGCTGAACATCCAAAGGTAAATTACGATTAGCCACAATACCACCCAGCGGAATAGCGCAGCCGGTTTCCTTTTCCCAATAGTCGCCTAAATCAATAATCTTTTTTAAGCCTTTATCCTGGTAAGTAAAACGATTTTCGTGGATAATTAAACCGATATCAACGCGGCCCTCTAAAACGGCATTTTCAATATCTGAAAAAACAAGTTCAACTTTATTGTTTGCGTTTGGAAATGCCAGTCCCAGCAAAAAATTGGCTGTAGTGTATCTCCCTGGAATCCCAATTTTAGGGTTAGATACGGCCGATTTTAAAAAAGCGTGAAGTTTCTCCGGATCGTCCTTGCAGATTAGCATTGGGCCAACACCAAAGCCCAAGGCGCTGCCCGCGTCAAGCAAAACGTATTTATCGGCAACATAGGCAAAGGCATGATAGCTTAGTTTTGAAATATCCAGCTCGCCTCGCATTGCCTTTTGATTCAGCGTTTCTACATCGTCATAAAATACTTCAAACTCCAGGCCTTCCGTATCAATTTTATGATGGATAAGTGCATCAAAAATAAAGGTATCATTTGGGCAAGGCGAAAAACCGAGGGATAGTTTCATAGTTTCAGTTTGTTAAGTTGACTGAGTTAAATTGGGATGATGAAATCGAAAAGAGCATAATATCCCCAAATCAATTTACCCTATTAAGCGTACAGCTTTAAAAACTCAATGGCAAATGTATTCAGATTTTTTATGGCTAACCCTATCTTCCAGCTATCGCGATTGCGTTTTTCTACATAATTTGACACTGCCCTGATTTGCAGGCAGGGTACATTCATTTCCTGGCATACATAAAAAAAGGCAGCACCTTCCATACTTTCCAATTGTGGGTTTAACCTTGCAGCCACTTTTGCTATGGAAGCTTCATTGCCATGTACCGTATTTACTGTAATTGCCCGGGCTTTTTTCAAATTAAATGTATTAAAAAGATTATACAGGTTTGAAATTTCTGTAGTGGGATAAAAAGTGCCTTTGCCAAAACCCAATTCTTCGATGGGTAAAAATTGGTTGTCGTCTTCTGCCCCCAGTTCAGAAAAAGTATCTTCTGTAATCTCCAATACCTCACCCAAAGCAATCTCCCGGTCAAAACTACCGGCAATACCCAGGTTAATCACCAGGTCGTACGTATTTGCTGCCAGATGCTTTCCTAATGCAAATGCCGTAGCCACCATGCCTACACCCGTAGTGAGAACCGAAATTTCGGATATCGAATGTTCAATTTCGGATTTAATAGTTAGTACATCTTTTTCTGATAGGAGCTCTTTCAAATTAACATTGCCCCAAAAATCCGAAATCGAAATTCCGAATTCCGATATCAAAGGAGAAACTTCGGCCTCTGTAGCCGCTACCACCAATATTTTCATTAGCGTAAATTGTTTTTAAGGCAATTTAACTATCATGAGCCTGTCTATTTATTCCGGCTTGTAAGCGGCTGCTCATGATGGTTTTATATTGCAATTTTTTGACAGCTAAGATAAAACATGTTGCCTGTTTTTGTTTTGTATATTTGCACCATTATTTGTTATGATGATATACATTACGCGCAGAGAACATTTTAACGCAGCACACCGGATGTACCGTGAAGAGTGGAGCGAAGAGAAGAATGCTGAGGTTTTTGGCAAATGTGCCAATCCAAACTGGCATGGGCACAATTACAACCTTTTTGTAACAGTAAAAGGCGAAATAACACATGCAACCGGTTATTTGATTGATTTAAAAGATTTAAAAGTTATTATTAACGACTATGTTATTGAAAAACTTGACCATAAAAACATCAATAAAGATGTTCCTTTTATGGCAGGAAAAATGGCATCGACAGAATTGCTTTGTATTGAAATTTTTAACCAGCTGAAAGCACCTATTGAAGCACATGAAGGTGTGTTTTTACATTCAGTAAAATTACACGAAACCGAAAATAATTCGGCAGAGTATTTTGGCGATTAAACCTGAAAAATGATTAACGAAAACCATGTTACCGACCCGGATGATGATGACATTGAAGGGTATACGAAAATTGATCGATATAACGAGAGCCTTATAAGTAACTTATCGGCCCATTATAAAGATGTTTTGGGCCTTATAGGTGAAAATCCTGAACGTGAAGGTTTACTAAAAACACCCGAAAGAATATCAAAAGCATTATTGTATTTAACCCAGGGATATGAGCTTGATGCGAAGAGCATTTTAACTTCGGCCATGTTTAAGGAAGATTACAGCCAGATGGTGCTGGTTAAAGATATTGAGGTTTATTCCATGTGCGAGCACCATATGCTGCCATTTTTTGGCAAAGCACATGTAGCCTATATTCCTAACGGGCATGTGGTTGGTTTAAGCAAGATACCACGTGTGGTAGATGTTTTTGCGCGCCGCTTACAAGTACAGGAACGGCTTACCAATGAAATACGCGATTGTATACAAGATACGTTGAACCCTATGGGAGTTGGTGTTGTTATTGAATGCCGCCATCTGTGTATGAGTATGCGCGGGGTGCAGAAACAAAATTCAGTTACCACCACTTCGGCCTTTACTGGTGGGTTTTTATCAGAAAAAACACGTACGGAATTTTTAAACTTGATATCGGCCCGGCTGAGCTAAAATTGGTGAGTAGTTGATTGAGTGAATGGTTGATTAAGTTAAGAATAGTAAAAGTTAATTTTATAAATCAAGTTAATACATAAATTTGCGTCAACAACAACTCACTTAATTAACATTATAAACTAATTTAACTAATTCATATTGAAAGCATACATTTTTCCGGGACAAGGTGCCCAATTTGTAGGTATGGGTAAAGACTTGTACGATCAATCGGAACAGGCCCGTACTTTATTTGAGCAGGCTAATGACATACTTGGTTTCCGTATTACTGATATTATGTTTGAAGGTACTGTTGAAGACCTTAAACAAACCAATGTTACCCAGCCGGCTATTTTTTTACATTCAGTTATTTTAGCTGCTGTTTTAGGTGATGATTTTAAGCCAAAAATGGTTGCGGGTCACTCTCTTGGAGAGTTTTCTGCTTTAGTTGCCGCTAAGGCGCTATCTTTTGAGGACGGTTTGCGTTTAGTAGCGGCCCGCGCCAATGCCATGCAAAAGGCTTGTGAAATACAACCATCAACCATGGCGGCAATATTGGGGCTTGATGATTTTACAGTTGAAGATATTTGCCACAGAATAAGCGATATTGTAGTTGCTGCTAATTATAATTGCCCGGGCCAGTTGGTAATTTCAGGTACTATTGCCGGAGTTGACAAGGCTTGCGAAGAATTAACCGCAGCAGGTGCAAAAAGAGCATTAAAATTGAATGTTGGAGGTGCATTTCATTCGCCACTGATGGAAGTTGCAAGAGTTGAGCTGGCGCATGCCATTGAACATACCGAAATTAAAGCACCTGTTTGCCCTATTTATCAAAATATTGATGCCAAACCTTATACAGACCCGGCACACATCAAACATAATTTAATAGCCCAGCTTACTGGCCCTGTAAGGTGGACCCAAACCGTTAAACATATGTTGGAAGACGGAGCCACGTCATTTACAGAAGTAGGCCCCGGAAATGTGCTGCAAGGCCTGGTTAAAAAGGTTGACAGGCATATACCAACAGAAAGCGCCGTTATATAATAATTTTAAAAGCCATCTGTTTAATTAAGATGGCTTTTTTTTTGTTTAAATTGCACTTTCTTAAATAACCACTTGGCTGCATCCGGAAAAATACGTGTACTACTGGTTTTATTATGTGCCAGTTTGTTTGTTACAGCTGTAATTGTTCAAAAAACATATACACCTGTAAATAATCTTGAGCAAACAGCTAAAACGCTGGAAAACAACCTCCATAAAAAAGAGCATTATGTTGATGCTTTTTTAGATGATCCAATCAGGCTTAATGAATTGCGAGAGTTGCCAACCCACCCTCAACTGGCACTTAATTACATTAAATACTTTACTACTAATAACAGTATTTGGTTTATCACCTTAAAAAACAATCAGCTGAGTTTTTGGAGCGGAGTAAAAGTAATCCCCGACCACCCTGAATTTATAAAAAATGGATATTCATTTTTAAAACTGGCGAACGGATATTACGATGTTGTAAAAAAAACAAACAGAAATTTTTCTGTTATTTTTTTTATCCCGGTAAAGCCAAATTATGCCTTCCAAAATCAATATCTGCAAAACACATTTGCAAATGATCTGATAAAAGATAACAATATTGAAATTGCCGATTTTACAGATAAAAATATCTATGAAATACACAGCATAAACAACAGCTATCTGTTTTCTGTGAAAGCAAAACCCGATTTGGTAAATCACACGTTTTTTTACTACGAATTAACCATTTGGCTATTAGCTCTTTTGTGCGCATGCGTTTTAATGGGGAATGTTTGCAATTATATAGCCTCAAAGGGTTACCTGGCGTTTGCATTAATTTTTCTGGCTACGTTTATAATTGTATTAAGGTATATCAACCTGCATTATAACTTGCCCAATTTTACGTACAGGCTCGAAATTTTTAACCCGGCAATTTATGGTTCAAGTTATACCTATCCTTCTTTAGGCGATTTTTGCATTAACATTTTGTTTATTACCTGGTTTGTGGTTTTTCTGTACAAGCAGCGCCGCAGGTTTCTGAAAAAAATTCCGGGTAAGGTAGTTTCCTACTTCATATTAGTAGTTGGTATTGCAAGTCTTATTTTTATTTCTGCCTCTTTTTTAAACCTGTTTTATGGTTTGGTTATCAATTCGAAAATTAGTTTTGATGTAAGTAATGTGCTTAACCTTTCACTCTTTAGTTTGATTGGCGTACTTATGCTTTGCTTTAGTTTTCTGGTCTTTTATTTACTAAATGAAATCTTTTTAACCATTGCCATTAAACTACCCGTGCCTAACTCGCATAAAATTTTGTTGTTTGTATTAGGAATAATTATAGCCAGCTTAATTACTGTTTACCATCACGTTTCTTCGTTGTTTTATTTGCTTTTGGCTCTAATAGCATTTATACGGGCTTATGCTTACAGATATAGAGATGGTTATCTGAACTCCACAGCTTTTGGGCTTATTATTTTAATATGTGCATTTATATCTTCCATTAAGCTCAGCCATTTTGAAGATGTTAAGGAAAAAGAAATAAGAAAGGCCTATATACAAAAGCTTGAAGTTCCTGATGATGCCAATGCCGATGATATTTTTAAAAAAATTGAACAACAAGTAGTAACCGATACCTCAATAATTCATTATTTTAAAGATAGCCTTTATAATGCCGACTATGTAAAAACACGCTTACAGAAATTATATTTTAATGGCTATTTGTCCAAATATGAATTTAATGTACATGAGTTTAATAGTGAGGATAAGCCTCTCTCGGCTGATAAAAATTATGATCTGAACGACTTTAAAGATGAGGTGCTTTATAGTTCGTACAAAGTTTCAAACTACTTCTACCGTGAAAATCAATCCTTTGGATTCTTAAATTACTTTGCCATTATTCCCATATACCAAAACAAAAAAAACCTGGGTACCATAGTAGTGGAGTTAAAAACAAAGCCCCTACAGTCATTTGCTTCATTTCCCGGATTATTGATTGACGGGCAGGTAAATATTGAAAATGAATTTAAGGGTTATTCTTACGCATTTTACATTGATAATAAGTTATTAAGCCAAAGCGGAAGTTATGTTTATGATTTAACTAATCGTGATTTGCAGGGCAAGTTAAAGAAGTATGTTTTTGTAAATACAAGTAACGATAAGGAAGAGTGGTATCTGCGCTTCATTACCTATAGCCATTTAATTTATAAGCCCAGTGAACGTAATTTAATAGTTGTTAGTAAAGAAGAGAATGAATTGTTTTTTGGAATTACCTCTATCACTTTCTTTTTTGTGATATTCCTGGTATTTGGTGTTTTTATTTTAACTGCAAGATGGCTTTGGTTAAGGATAAAAATATTGAAAGTAAAAAATGATAGTATGATATGGAGCTTTAAACTTAATCTGGAACGTGTACTGTATAAAACCAGGATCCAGTTTTCAATGGTTTTTGCTGTTGTAGCAACATTGATAATAGTTGGTTTCATAACATTTTTCTCCATAAGTGCCCAATACCAGGATCAGCAGGATAAGACAATCAGGGAAAAGATTAGCCGGATTGTACGTGCATTTGAAGGGGGGCAGGTTAACAAGTACCTGACCAATAATAATGAAGAAAGCCAGGTTCAGTTTGATGAATTTGCAAATATCTACCTGGCCGACCTTACCTTATTTGATTTAAATGGTACCATGATGATAAGCACTCAGCCTAAAATTTATGAATTTGGGCTATTGGCCCGGCGCATGAATGGCAGGGCTTATATTGCTTTAAATAAGCTTCAAAAATCGGAATATGTAAATAATGAGATTATTGGAAAGCTGAATTATAAGGCAGCATATTTACCGGTACGGAATTCGAAAAATGAAACCATCGCATACCTGGAATTACCCTATTTTTCTAACGAGACGGATTATAAAGAACGCATTGGGGCCTTGCTTAACGTAATGATAAATGTTTATGCTTTGGTGTTTATAGCCATTGGCTTATTTGCTGTAGTTATAGCAAGGCAAATAACGGCCCCATTAAACTTCATACAACAAAGTTTAAGCAGAACTATTTACGGTAAAAAGAATGAACCGATTAAGTGGGATCGTAATGATGAGATTGGTGCATTGGTAAAAGAGTATAACCAAATGATAGCTGCGCTTGAAAACAGTGCCCAAAGGCTTGCCCAGTCAGAGCGGGAGAGTGCGTGGCGGGAAATGGCCAAGCAGGTTGCTCACGAAATTAAAAATCCGCTTACCCCACTAAAATTGGGTTTACAATTACTTGATAAATCATGGAAAGATAAAGATCCTAAATTTGATCAGAAGTTTGAGCGTTTTAGTAAATCATTTGTTGAGCAAATTGAAAGTCTTTCGTCTATTGCATCAGAGTTTTCGGCGTTTGCGAAAATGCCCGACACTCGGATAGAACCACTTAATGTTTTTGACGTGTTAACCCAGGCAGTGACCATTTTTAAACAAATGGATAATGTTAAAATTGTTTACTTGCCACCATCAACGCCTTTTATGATCAACGCTGACCGTGATCAATTATTAAGGTGTTTTAATAATCTGCTTAAAAATGCTATTGAGGCTTCTCCTGCAAGCAGGGTGGGTGTAATAGAAGTTAACTACCTCATAACAAGCAAAAATATTTTACTTACCATACATGACAATGGTAACGGGATACCGGAAGAGCTGCGGGAGAAAATTTTTGAACCCAATTTTACCACAAAAAGCTCAGGAACCGGCCTTGGATTAGCCTTTGTAAAAAACTCTATCGAAAATGCTGGCGGCAAGGTTTGGTTCGAAACGGTGGTTAATGAAGGCACCACATTCTATTTGAGCTTGCCTTTGGTGTAAGCATTTCCATTTATCTTGCTGTTAAGACATAAAAAAAGCGTCATTCTATTTTTTGATAGAATGACGCTTTAAAGGGCTATTACTAATATTTTTATTTTAACACAAAGGTGGTTTTGCCCATAGTATAACCATCAGCATAAAGCAATACGGTATATGAGCCTTTTTGAAAAGGAGCAGGGTTAACCCATTCAATGGTGTAACCACTGCCATCATTTTTAAAGTCGATAGATGTTTTATAAGTGTCTTGTAGATCTTGTCCGTCAGAGCTAAAGTTAGCTGAATCTGTGCCGGTAATCAGGTTGCCGGTTGGATCAATAATGCGCACATAAATATCATGCATTCCTTGTTGTGCAATATCATTACTTGCAACAGTGAAATTGATTTTTATCTTTTTAGCAGGGCCTGCACGTTTTACATCCACCTCTTTGCCACTGCTTTTTACTTTGTAAGCAACAACATCGGCAGTAGCTATTTTTATAGCCGACCCAACTTTAACCTTGGTTCCCAAATCCTCATTTTGTTTTTGGAGGGTGGTGGCTTTTTCATTTACGGTAGCGAGATTTGTTTTTAAGGTATCTCTTTCGGTGGTGAGATCAGCGTTTTGTTTTTTCAGTTCCTCAATATCTGCTGTGTATTTGGTTACAAAGTACCTCAACTGTTTTACATCTTCCTGAGCTTTGGACAGTTCGGCAACGGTAAGTTTACCTTTAGCCAGTTCGCCGCGTAACACTTTTATTTTAGCTTTTAACGAATCGTTTTTAGCCATTAACTCAGCCGACATTTTGGTTTTTCCAACATTTACCTGTTCAATTTGAGCTTCCAAACTGTCAAGTTCAGTTTGTAATCTGGTTTTTTCATCGTTCTGATAGACGATTCTTGTATCCGATTTGTTTTTTTGAAGGTACAAGTAAACATCAGTAGCAAGCAATGCCAATACAACCACTATCAGAAAGTAAATGACGTTAGAGTTTTTTTTGGGTGTTTGCCCTGTTTGGTTTTCCATAGTAATTAAGTTTTAGTTTATTATAGTTAGTGTGCCCCGATTATAACTAATAAATTTCACAATTGGTTTGTTTTTAAGTGCATAATTTTAATTATTTATCAGTTATAACGTTTAAATATATTAAAAAGTTAAAAATATCAAACAGATTTAATCAATGGAAGTCTAAACATTTAATCAGGAGAGATGTTAAAATAACAGCAATAACATATAAAACACAAAATAAGGGTAATTATTATATCAGATACTAAAACAGCTAACTTTTGAGTTTCATATCTTTGGGGCGATTAAATTTTTTATTGATGTACATCTACAGGCTATTAACTCTTCTAAGTATAATTTTCTTTATAACCACAAAAGCAATAGCCCAGCCTGCTAATACCCCGGTAACCGAAAAGCAAGATCCTAAACGTGAGTTTAGAGGGGTTTGGATAGCCACAGTTGAAAATATAGACTGGCCCAGTACTCAGCACTTAAGTTCCGACCAGCAAAAAGCCGAATTAATTAGTCAGTTAGATGCGCATGAGCAAACGGGCATTAATGCCATAATGTTCCAGATAAGGCCGGCGGCCGATGCTTTTTATGCCAAAAGCCGCGAGCCATGGTCAAAATGGCTTAACGGTAAACAGGGAAGGGGGCCAATGCCTGTATACGACCCACTTGAATTTGCTATAAAAGAAGCACATAAAAGAGGGATGGAGCTGCATGCCTGGTTTAATCCTTACCGTGCCACCAACGATGGTAATTTTGCAGCTTTAAGCCCTGAACATATTACCCGTATAAAGCCTGAATGGTTTTTTATTTATGGTGGCATCAAACTTTTTAATCCGGGTATACCAGAAGTACGTGATTATATTGTTAGGGTAATTTTGGATGTAGTTGATAATTACGATATAGATGGCGTACATATGGATGATTATTTTTATCCATATCAGATTGATGGGCAGCATATTGATGATGCACAAACCTTTAAAACCTACGGTGGGGATTACACAGATATAAGAGACTGGCGCCGCCATAATGTTGATACGCTTATAAAAATGCTTAGCGACAGCATTCACAAACATAAGCCGCGTGTTAAATTCGGGATAAGTCCATTTGGGATATGGGCCAATCAATACCAAAATCCAGAGGGTTCGGACACCCATGGTGGCTCATCTTATTATGAATTATTTGCCGATTCAAGAAAGTGGGTAAAAGAAGGCTGGGTTGATTATATTAACCCGCAACTATATTGGCCAATTGATAACAATTCGGCCGCGTTTAATAAATTACTGGATTGGTGGAGCGATAACACGTATAACAGGCATTTGTATATTGGCATGGCCGCATACCGCATTAATGAACATCACAAAAATAAATTTAAAGATCCGGGGCAAATGCCTGCACAAATCAGATATCTGCGTAATAACCCAAGAGTTGAAGGGAGTGTTTATTTTAGCTCCAAATCATTATTAAATAACCCTCTGGGCTTTACCGATTCCCTTACCAATAATTATTATAATAGCCTGGCCCTGCCACCGGTTATGTTATGGTTAGATTCTATACCGCCTAATGCGCCCCGTAATTTTGTGGCTGTGCAGGGAAAAACCGGGGTAGATTTAAAATGGGAAACCCCATTGCTGGCGCGTGATAAAGAACCTGTTTACGGGTATGTAATCTATCGTTTTGAGGGGAACCAAACGGTGGATCTTACAGATCCACAATTTATGCTCCATATTCAATATAACGATACATCTGCTTTTACCGATACTACAGCCGAAAAAGGTAAAACCTATTTATATGTAGTTACCGCTATTGACCGCTTAAAGAACGAAAGTGAACCATCGCCAACAATTGCAGCAACATTAAAGTAAAATTAGCTGTTCATTATTGCACCGCAGTTGATATCAAGCGTTTGCCCGGTTATGGAGCCCTGGCTTAAAAGATAAGCTACCAACCCGGCAATTTCTTCCGGTTGGCTCATGCGCCTTAGTGGCACGCTTTGCATGGCAATATCATAAAACTCATCCTTGGTAATGCCTATTCCATCAGCAATACCCTGCAATCCTTCCTGCGACATTTCGGTATCTACCCAACCCGGGCATATGGCATTCACCAATATTTTTTGTGAGGCATACTGTACCGCCCATGAACGCATTAGACCCAGTAAGCCTGCTTTTGAAGCACAATAAGCAGAGTAATTGGCAACGCCCAATCGTGCCAGTACAGAGGAGATGATAAGTATATGTTTTTCGCCCTCTACCTTTTGCAGGTGTGGTAGAAAGGTATTTACAAAATTATAGGTGCCAGTTAAATTGGTTTCTATAATATTATGCCAGCGGTCATTTTCGCTCCAGTAATTTTCGCCGCCAATGCCTGAGTTGGCTACCAGGCCATCAATAGCAACATCACGTAATTGGTAGGCAACAGCACTTAAGCTCAGCTTATCGGTAATGTCGGCAGTGAATACAGCATGGTCGCCGGGGGCAAGGCTATTTAACGTTTGTTTTAGTTTGGCAGCGTTGCGACCCAATAAAATACAGTTATGCCCGTTTTTGCTGAGCTGCTGAGCTATTGCCCGGCCTATACCGCTGCCCGCTCCGCTGATAAGATATGTTTTAGCCATGGCCTTACAGATTGATCAATGATTTACTTTTGAGCCTACTAAGATAAATATCAATTTCCATATCGCCCATGCCATAAATTTTTTCGCTTGCCCAAAAGGCCTGATAAATTTGTGGCCTGGTTTTATAGTCATAATTATAAATATCCAGTAACTTTTGTTCAATATAATTGAGGCCGTTTGAATTTATCTGCAGCCGTTGCAGTTGTGCTTCCAATGCTGGTTTTAACAGGTGCAAGCTTCCCCAAAAGCCTGTTTTAGCCAAATAGGTTTTCAATTTTTCAACATCGCGGCTAACGTATATGGCCCATGCTTCGGCAGCTAAAATGAAATCGAAACCGCTTAACTGAACCCTGATATTATCATACAAATACTCCAGTTCTTCACCGTTTAATTCGCCCATACCCCTAAAGTTTTCCTTGCCGGGATAATCTGCAGGGCAAATGAGGTAGATATTTGGTGATGACAGATCTGTACGTTGTTTAAGATAGGTCATTACCCCAAGTAAATTGGCCTGGCAATGCAGATCAAACTCAAACCAAAGATTGATTTCATCATAAGGCTCATCCAATAGGGCAAGCTGGCCCAATACTTTTTGTTGATAGTTTTCGGGTATATCCGTAAACGCACCCGCTATCCATTCTGACCGGTTTCGCCAGAAACTGGCGGACATTATGTTTTCTTCCAGTGGCCCTTCTGATAATACTTCGCGCCAAACCATTATATCGCCATCGAGGCCGGTATCTTCAAAACTGTTTGCGGTAGCGTCGCCGTTAAGGATGTGGAGGATATTCATAAAATTAAGTTATACAAAATAGTTAATGCCTTTTAAATAAAAACGTTTAATTTTTTATGATGATGTTATTTAACATGAATAATACAATTACTCTCCCAATAAAGCTTTCAGGCTTTCAATGGTATCTGCCTCTTCCTTAGGTTTAATCATGCCGCCAGCGCAATATGCGGGGAAAATGCAGGGCAATGCCTTTGTCAGTAAATTCAAGCAGTGGTTTTCTGGCCATGGTACATGAATAACTTATATAACACAAATAGGTTTTAAACAACAAATCCCGGCTTAACCGGGATTTGTTGTTTATACTGTTGAGCCATTAGTTAGCCGGCACTATTGTGCTGGTATACTTAGCATCCAAACTTATATAGTCGGTTAGTATCTGGCCCGCTTCTTTTTTAAGGAAGTCCAGATCTTCGTTTCTTGGTTTTGCTTCTCCTTTTTTCAAGGCAGGTAAACCCATTGCTACCCGGCGCTCGTTTTCATCTTCAAACGATCTTTTATCATCAGCATCACGTTGTTGTTTTAGCTTTTGCTCATTAAGAGTGATACTCTTTTCATCTTCGTGCTTTTTGAACTCAGCAATATCCTGCAATAAATATTTATAGCTGGCACTGTTTTCCATACGCTGATCATGCAGTTTCCTTAACTGAGGTACAACTTGTGTAAAGTCGCCCACTTTGGTATAGTTGCTTTTAGCAATTACATCAAAAGGCATGGCCGATGGTTCAGTATCTTCACCATATTTATCCAAAGGAATAATAGAGGGGAACTGAATATCAGGTGTTACGCCTTTATGCTGAGTTGAATTTCCTGTTATTCTGTAAAATTTGGCTATGGTTAAGTTTAACTGCCCGAAAACACTCTGGCTACCAGTGTTTACCGGTTTTGTAGTGGTTTTTTTAGTTAATGCTGAAATGCGTTCAATTACAGATGGACTGATCACCCTATCCAGATCGATAGCATTTTGAACAGATCCTTTACCATAGGTTTGTGTACCGATAATTAAGCCGCGGCCATAATCTTGTATCGCTCCTGAAAAAATTTCAGTAGCTGATGCGCTGAAACGGTCAACCAGAATGGCAAGCGGGCCGGTATAAGCTATTGAAGGATCTTCGTCTTTATCAACCTCAACCTGGTTATCAGAATTTCTCACTTGTACAACAGGACCGGTTTTAATGAACAGACCTGTAAGATCAACTGCTTCCAATAAAGAACCGCCACCATTTTGGCGCATATCCATCACTATACCATCAACACCTTTTTGTTTTAGCGAATCAATAATCAGCTTAACATCATGTGTGGTGCTTTTGTAATTTGGATTGCCTGATTTGTAATCGTTAAAATCGATATAGAAAGCAGGTACCGAGATGATTCCGATTTTTAAAGATTTGCCATTGCTTTCGTAAGTACGGATTTCGCTTTTTGCTGATTCATCTTTTAAAATAATCTTTTCGCGTACCATTTCAACTATTTTAGGCTTGCTGCTAACGCTGGTACCTTTAGGTAAAATTTCTAAACGTACAGTGGTTCCTTTTGCGCCGCGTATTAAGGCTATGGCATTTTCAATGCGCCAGCCCACAACGTTCTGGAATGCACCGTCTTTACCCTGGGCTACAGCAACAATGCGGTCATCAATATTTATCTGGTGACTTTTATCAGCAGGGCCGCCACTCATAACCGAACGGATGGTAATAAATTCATTTGAAGTAGATAAACCGGCACCAATACCTTCCAGCTGACGTGACATTTCGATATTGAAATTGGCCGCATTTGCCGGATTAAAATAATTGGTGTGTGGATCTATAGCTTCGGTAAACGCATCCATAAAGATTTGGAAAACATCCTGATTGTTCAGTTTATTAGCCTGGGTTAATAGGCTTTCGTAGCGTTTCTTTAATGTTTCCTTGTTTTTAGTCATATCTGGGTTGGCTAATTTCAAGTTTAACAAATCGTATTTTACACGCATTCTCCAAAGGTTATCCATTTCACTTTGTGAGGCTACCCATGGCTGGTTATCGCGGTCATATACAAAAGTTTCGTTCTTGCTATAATCAAAGTTATCATCAATATGCGCTATTGAATATTGAATATGTTCCAGGTATCTTTTCTGGTAAACGTTGAAAATATAAAATACGTCGGCAAGATTTCCTTCCTTCACATCATTATCCAATACAGTTTTGTATTTATCGAAATCCTGTACGTCAGAAGCTAACAAATAATTATGACTTTCATCCAGCGATTTGATATAACGGTTATAAACCACCTGCGAAATAGAATCATTCAGTTCAACTTTTTTGTAATTATAGTTGGAGATAAATTGGGCAACGGTTTTAGCAACAATACTCTGCTGCTCATCGGGCTGAATGTCATTTGATCCGGCCACTTTTATGTGTTTTGGCGGCGCTGCTTTGCACGCAAGTGCGGCACCTAGCACCAACACTAAATATAACTTTTTAAACATATCCTTTACAGTATTTAAGTCGGGGTTTTTAACCATCAATCCTTGTGCCTAATTTTTAATTTGCTAATGTAAATAAAAAGAGACAGTGATAAACCGTCTCTTTATTACGAATAACAATAATACAATTAATGTTTTATTTGTTTTATAAAACGCGACGCATTTTACGTTATTGTTACAAAGTTAATTATAACGACTTGTGTGCTAATACACAGGTGTTTAAATTTGTTAACCGGCCTTTGGTGTACCCTGTGGTTCTTCGGCGTAGCGTACATCTACTTTTGGCGTTTGCTTAAGATATAATATTTTTTTGTCAATAGCCGCTTCCTCCTCTTTAAAATCTCTTAAGCAAGCAAGGTCATGTGCTTCTGTTAAATCCTGTAGTGCCTGTACATAGTCGCCTAAACCGGCTTTTATGGTAGCCAGGTCAATCAGGTTGGCAATGGTGTGTTTATCGTCGTTTTGACTGCGGGAGATAAGATTGCTTTGTAAGAGGTACCATTTAGCTTCAGCATACCTGTTTTGTTTAATATATAACCGGGCCAGATCGCTAAAATTGTAGCTTGCATCAGCATACACTCTGAAACGCATATTATGTTGGGCCGTTTTCATTACTATGGATTCCTGTGCCAGGTAGCTGTATTCGGTACTTGCCAGTGCTTGTGTTATAATAGCCGGAGCGGGGTGTAAAGTTGCCACAGGCAACAGGGCCGCTGAATGGTTTGCCATTGGTTCAATAGCTTCCGGTCGCTCATGTTTTTTTAATAATTTATCAACGCGGTACCATTGGGCTGAAGCAGAAAAACAAAAGGTACTCAACAAAATAATCAGAAAAATTCTCATTAAATATTTTCGGGGGTTATTACAATATGCGAAAGTAGTAATATTTGATTCAAAAAATGCTATTGTAAAAAGGTTGTGTACTTAAAAGCAGGCAATTAACTAATAAAATCAAGTCGGCAGGTTATTGTTATTAATTTAAACGAAAATATTATGAAAAATCAATATCTTGTAACTGTAAAACCTCACAATTAAAAATGGCCGGAAAGGCGGGAAATAATAAAATCGGACTGTGGCCTGCCACCTCACTGGTTGTAGGAAATATGATTGGTGCCGGCATTTTTTTGGTGCCGGCAGCGATGGCCTCCTTTGGAAGTATTGGCTTATTGGGATGGGTATTTGCGGCTATTGGTACTTTTTTTATAGCAAGGGTATATGGCAACTTAAGTATGTTATTACCTCACAGTAATGGAGGCCCTTACGCTTATACACGCCATGGCTTTGGTGATTTTGCAGGATTTTTAGTGGCCTGGGGCTACTGGCTGTCAACGGTTTGTACTTTGGCCGCAATTGCTATATCTTTTGTAAGTGCGCTGAGCACCTTTTTCCCAATACTGGCCACTAATGCTGTTGCTGCTGTGATCACCGGGATGAGTGCCGTATGGCTGGTAACCTGGATTAATAACCGGGGTATTAAAACATCAGGCAGTGTACAATTGATTACTACTATTTCAAAGTTATTACCCTTGCTGGTAATTTCATTTGGTGGATTGTTTTTTATCAGGATGCAGAATTTTCATCCGTTTAACAGCACCGGCGGTTCGGTAGCTGATGCCATATCTTCATCGGCAGCTATTACCATGTTCTCTTTTTTGGGGATTGAGTGTGCTACTATCCCTGCCGATAGTGTTATTAATCCGGGTAAAACCATATCCAGGGCAACTATGTTGGGTTTGTTAGTTACAACGGTGATTTATATAATGGGCAGTGTGAGCATTATGGGTATTATCCCCGCAAAAATACTGCAACATTCTGTTACACCTTACGCTGATGCAGCCGTAATCATGTTTGGTAGTAATGCCAGATATTGGGCAAGTGCAGGAGTAGCTATTGCTGCCTTTGGCGCTTTAAACGGATGGACCCTGGTACAGGGCCAGATGCCCCTTGCCGTAGCGTATGACAAACTGTTCCCATCCATATTTGGCAGGCTAAACAAAAGAGGTGCTCCGTATTTTGCATTCATTATCAGCGCCGTTTTTGTTTCACTTTTTATGGTGATGAATTATACCCAAGGGCTGGTTGAGCAATTTAAATTCTTATTACTATTAACCACGTTAACTACGCTTGTACCTTACCTTTTTTCGGCAGGGGCATATATTATTATCCGGATACAGGAAAAACAAAAATATAACACCGGCTGGTTAACGGCAATTTTAGTTGGTACATTTGCTTTTGTATATTCGCTATGGGCCATTGGAGGTTCGGGGCGAGATACCGTTTACTGGGGCTTTTTGCTTTTAATGGCCGGAATACCCTTTTATGTTTGGGGCCTTTATAAAAAGGCGGTTTGATAAATTATTGAGAAGTATCCTTTTACTTATAAATAGGCTGAGAAGGTTGCCATTGTTACAAGCAGGTAACATGAGCCGGTTTATATTTAAGCATTGTTTAAAATTAAAAAATACATATGAATCCTAATCCTATGAAAAATGTTTTAGCCATCATCCTTTTATTATTATCATCATTACTGGTAAAAGCACAGGATAGAAAACCACAAGCCCAACCCGACAGCATGATTAAAATTATGCCCATAGAAGGCAGGCGACACGATGAGTATGTTTACACTATTGGCGGAAAAGTGCAAACAAGAGAGGACGTTATGATCAGGTTAATGGCCTATGCGCCATCGGCAATCGAAATAAATAAAACCAAAATCAATCATACCTGGACCTATATTACTGCTGGTGGAGTTGTTTTATCATCTATTGGAGCAGCAATTGAGTTTGGTAACAATAACAAATATGCCACCGAAACAATGGGTACGATTAACGGGATACCTACCCCTATTTACCAAAAGCACAGTTTGACCAGCGCTTACGTTTTTACCGGATTGGCAACCGGATTTTTAATAGCCAATATTATCAATTTTACCAGGGCAGCTAAACATAGCCGTAAAGCATTAAAAGTATACAATCAGCGATTTGAGTAATAATGCTTATTAGATTCTGCGTTTTAACGTGAGGATAACACCATCCAGCTTTTTGTCATGAAAAATTTGAAGCAATAAACTACGGTCGCTTTGTGATTTAAAGATGGTGTCGATTTGTTCGAGGGTCATTTGGCTTACCGGTTTAAAATTGATGGATATAATCTCATCATCTTTTTCCAGACCAACCGCATCTGCGGCTGAACCTGGTTCTACACGGCTTATAATAATATGATTCAGATCATCCCCAGTTGAGTAATATTCTAGCCCGCTCATGTCATGCTCAAAGGGGTCATTATAGCCAACTCCTGGTTTCAGGTAAATAACGCTATCCGGATAGTCTAGTATTACTTGAAACCTCTTTAGTATTCCCATACCCAGGTTGCCATCCCTTTTTATTTGCTGACCCTTTCCATCATCAGAAGGAAAAGAAGTAATCACATTTTTAATTTTAAACTTCCCGATATCAACCTCACTAATCCTGCTCAAAAAGCCATCAATAGGGCCGGTTAACCCGATACCCAAATTTGCAGCTATAAACTTTTCAGGAAGGCCATGATTTTTTATAACATTTTCGAGCGATATAGGATGACCTGCTCCCAGATCGAGCACCAGTTTATCATTCGTTTTTGTACCATTTGGAAAAATGACTTTTGCATTTACATAAGGCTTTCTATCTTCAATACTTATGGGTATTTTGACCCCTTTTCTAAAAACCTTAATATTTTTTGGATGCGAAACCGTTAATGTACTATCGGCAAAATTAATTTTAACAGCCAGATTACTAAAAAACTCATAACCCAATAAGCCATGGATATGCATGCCTGCATAATTAGAGAGGCCAAAATGATCTTTTTTTAGTATAGCAGCACCAATGTCATAACTTTTAAGGCCGCTTATACCAATTTTTAAAGCAGAAGTAATGTAAGCTTCATAATCATCACCCTCACCCAATCCGCCAATTTTTAAAGTGCGTTTATTCTGAATATCGATTGAATCCACTAATTTGGGATCGGTAATCAGCATAAGGCCAACCCCGGTATCTAAAATAAAATTAAAAGGGCCCTTATCATTTATATTTAGTTGAATAATTATCATGTCCCTTACCATTTTAAAGGGAATGGTTACGTGTTTACTGTTTCCTGTTATATCAAAGTATTGTGCCTTGGCCATTAAGCCGCTGCACATTAAAATAAACAGAACAATTACACGCAGGTGCTTTACCGTAAAAAATAGCCTGCTCAACTAATGTTTATATTTGGTTACTAAATATACAGTTTAAGTATCATAAATATTAATGAAACGTAAAGTATTTGTAATTACCATGCTAATAAGCAGCCTGTTGATGCATACAGACTATTCCATAGCCGGCAGGATAAAAAGGAGAAAAGTAAAAAAGTTATTTAAGCATTCGCAGCTATTGAACAGCCATTTTACAGGTTTTGCCTTATATGATCTGGATAACAAAAAGATGGTATATGCGCAAAATGAAGACAAATACTTTACACCTGCATCAAACACCAAACTGTTTACTTATTATACCTGTTTAAAAATGCTGGGTGATTCAATTCCCGCATTAAAATATGTGATACACGGCGATTCTCTTATTTTTTGGGGTACCGGAGATCCTTCTTTTTTGCATAGTGATTTGAAGGGCATTAAAGCATTTAATTTTTTGAAGAATAGTCACAAAAAGCTATTCTTTGCTGCCGGGAATTATACGGGTGATATATATGGCGATGGCTGGGCCTGGAACGATTACAATGATTACTATCAGGCCGAAATTAATGAATTACCCGTTGAAGATAACGTTGCCCTGCTTTATGCTGATAAGAATGATTCGCTGCAAATACAACCTGCCGGCTTAAAGAAATACTTAAGGTTAGATAGTACTTATCATCCACATAGTTTCAGGGTACGGCGGGATTTTGTGAGCAATTTGTTTATTTACCCCGTAATGCCGCTGCCTAAAAAATACAGGCAGGAAATACCCTGGAAAACCAGTGCTGATTTAACCGTTTCGCTTTTGCAGGATACTTTAAAAGATACGGTGAGGCTGATAACTATGCCGCTTACTGCTGATGCACAAACATTGTATGATGAAAAAGCAGATACGGTTTATAAACACATGCTGCAACCCAGCGATAACTTTATTGCGGAGCAACTTTTACTGGTTTGCTCATCAACCAGGTTTAAAACACTTAATGCTGATTCGGTGATCAGTTATTCAAAAGCACATTTTTTAAATGATCTGCCGGATGCACCACAATGGGTTGATGGTTCGGGCCTATCGAGGCAAAACTTATTTACGCCGCGGAGTATTATTACCCTTTTGTGCAAAATTTTGGATGAAGTAAAAAGTGATAGTCTTGTGCACAGTTTGATGCCGACCGGCGGCATTGTCGGCACTATTAAAAAAGCATATAAAACAGACAATGGGCAGCCATTTATCTGGGCAAAAACAGGATCGCTGAATAACAATTACAACCAGAGCGGGTATTTTATAACCCGTAAAGGCAAGCGTTTTGCTTTTTCATTTATGAACAATAATTTTATACAGGCAGATAGCCAGGTGCGTGATGAAATGGTAAAGCTAATTACCTTTTTGCATGATAACTATTGATTTGAAATTGATTTTGAATGTGGAGATTTAACATTCTCCTTTTTTAGCGTACCGCTGATTTTTGGATTTTGCGTAGGTAACTGGCTTACTACTTTTTCAACTTCGGTTTGTTGAACAGATACGGCATACTCGGCAGGTTCAATTTTGCAGCCTGTTGCTTCGGCATATACCTGGGTAAACTCGGCACCTATGTATAGAATGGCCGCGGTATAGTAAATCCATACCAGTATAACCAATATGGAACCTGCTGCGCCATAAGCTGACGTTTTTGCTGTATATTGAACATACAGGTTAATAGCATACTGGCCCAGCATAAACAATATTGCTGTAAAAAAAGCGCCACTGCGGACTTCTTTCCACTTGATTTTTACATCGGGCAAAAATTTAAAGATAATACTGAAAAGCACAGAGATAACAATAAAGGTTATACCCAGATTAATGCCTTTTATAATTAAGGTAGTAATAGTGTGCATAAAATGCTCAACCCAAGTGCCCAGCGCGCTTATTAAAAGATTTACTAATAATGAAGCCAGTAGCAAAAAGCCCAGACTTATAATCAGCGAAAAAGAAAGGAACCGGTTTTGGATCAGCTTTAACCAGCCTTTTTTAGGTTTGGCTTTAACCTGCCATATAATGTTTAATGAGTCCTGTATTTCAATAAAAATACTGCTGGCACCCAGTAATAAGGTGATGATGCCAATTACTACCGCTGTTGTTGATTTACCAGAAAGCTGTAAGTGTTTTAATGCATCCTGTATTTGCTGTGCAGCTTCGGCCCCAATATAATGGCCCATTTCGAGATATAGTTTATCTGTTGCTACTCCCTGACTAAAAAACAGGTTGATTAGGGATATAACCAGAATTAACAGTGGAGCCATGGAGAAAATGGTATAGTATGCCAGTGAAGCACTCAATTTTAGTCCATTGTCATCAATAAAGCCCATAAAGGTAGCTACCAGTATGTTCCAGATATTTTTGAGATATTTTTTGCTAAAAAACTTCATGCCGGTTTTGAAATTGCCACAATTAGATATACAGCTTTGTTCATTGCTATAAAAAGACTTATTAGCAAAAAATGTTTGCAGAGAATTTTAAACGGATGATTATTGAATTTCGGAAAAAGGGATATCAAGGAGTGGATAGCTTGCCCAGCCGTTAAAATCATAGTGCCACCATTCGGTAGCTATTACTCTAAAACCGTGTGCTGCCATAACACTTTTTAATAACTCGCGGTTGGCTATTTCTTGTTTGGGTAAATCAGCATAGTTAGCACCGGCCTTTTTGCTGAAACTATCAAAACCGGTTGGCATATCCAATTCTTTGCCTGTTTTAAGGTCAATTAAACTCATGTCAATAGCGCAGCCCCGGTTATGTTTTGACCCTTTGCGCGGATCGGCCACAAAATTGGTATCGGGGGTTTCTTCATAAAACTTTACGGTAACGGCATAGGGGCGGTAAGCATCATATATCTTAATACCCAGGCCACGGGTTTTTAAATCTTCCTCCACATCCTTCAAAGCCATTACCACCGGCAGCCTTGCAAATGCCCTGGCTTGCTTGTACATTTTGCGGTGCATAAAGTTATCGGAAGTGGCATACCTGATATCAAGCACTATGCCGGGTATGTATTTGTTAATTTCAACCAGGCGGATATTAGGATTGGCCTTAATTTGCTCCGTATAGCTTTTTAGTGCCATTACTTTTGAACTATCAATGTATTTATAATGCTGGGCCGATGCAGCACAGCAAATAAAACCTGATAAAAACAGAACAATAATATATTTCATATTAACGGTGCGAAACGATAAGCAGGTCGAGATCTTTGCAGGGGATAGAAAATCTTTCGCCCATATGTTTATTGGTTAGCTGGCCATGGTAAACGTAAACAGCATCCCGGATACCCGATTTTTGCCATATCACATTTTTAAGACCACCATGCTCGCCGATATCCAACAATATAGGGGTGAAAATATTAGTTAAAGCATAGGTAGCAGTACGTGCCACGCGCGATGCAATATTGGGCACGCAATAGTGGATCACATCATATTTGCGGAAAACAGGATGTGTATGATTGGTGATTTCGGATGTTTCGAAACAGCCGCCCTGATCAATGCTGACATCAATAATTACCGAATTCGGTTTCATGCGGCTCACGGTTGCTTCTGATACGATGCAGGGGCTTCGACCATCTTCTGCACGCATTGCGCCGATTGCTACATCGCAGGTGGTAATTGCTTTTTCCAATACGATGGGTTGTACTACTGAAGTAAATACCCGAGCGCCAATGTTATTTTGCAGGCGGCGTAATTTATAAATAGAAGGGTCAAAGACCTTTACCTCGGCGCCTAATGATATGGCAGTACGTGCGGCATATTCACCAACTGTGCCAGCTCCTAAAATTACAATTTCGGTTGGGGGAACACCTGTTATGCCGCCAAGCATTAAGCCCTTGCCATCAAATATGTTGCTCAGGTATTCGCCGGCTATGAGTATGGAGGTTGCACCAACAATTTCGCTCATTGCCCTTACTACACTTAATGATCCACCTTCATCCCGTAAATGTTCAAAGCATAGGGCGGTTATTTTTTTGTTGAGCATGGCATGCAGGCATTCGGCCTTTAAGGTTGATACCTGCAGCGCTGAAATAAGGATTTGCCCGGGTTTCATCATCTCAATTTCGGCCATTGTTGGCGGCGCTATTTTGATAATGATGTCGGCCTCGTAAACCCTTTTGGTATCATAAACTATTTGCGCCCCTTGTTCGCTGTAATCTTTATCCTTAAAGTTTGCAGCTTGCCCGGCGTTGCTTTCCAGCATTACATCGTGCCCGTTGTTGATGAGCAATGCAACAGATAGAGGCGTTAACGGAACCCTGTTTTCCTGGAAAGATACTTCTTTCGGAATGCCTATATAAAGTTTGTCTTTTTTATTTTTAACCTCCAGCATGGATTCCTGGGGTTGCATTAAGGCTTGTTTAGCTATATCCGAAAATCCACTGTATTTGCCTGAACTCATTGTATATTACTTTCTGGTTGATGAAGATAATAAAAAACGTGATATGTTAAAATTAAATCTTTTCAATAAGTATCTGCCGCGAGTGATTGCCGGTAACTTGTATCTCAATTTTTACATAATGATCCGGCAGCAGGTTAGGGATTTTTTCGGGCCATTCAATAAAGCAGTAGGCATCGGCATAAAAATATTCTTCATACCCCATATCCAATGCTTCTGATTCATTTTTAAGGCGATAGAAATCAAAATGAAAAATTCTGTTCTTTGAGCCAATGTATTCATTCACTATGGAAAAGGTAGGGCTCGTTACCGGCTCGGCAGTACCTAAATATTCGCACAAGGATTTGATAAGGGTAGTTTTACCCGCCCCCATATCTCCGTAAAAAAGAAAAATACGGGAGTTTGCCGAATATGATATGATTTCGGCTGCTACTGCAGGAAGTTCAGCGGTGGATGTTACGTTTAGAAGCATGAATTTAAACAGACCTAAGTTAACCGCCACGTCATTGCAAGATACGAAGCAATGACGTGAGGCTTTGAATGTTCAAATTTAAAAAATATCCTATTACTTAGGCCCGTAAACCGCAATAGGGATCAGCATTTCTTCTAACGAGATACCGCCATGTTGGAAAGTTTCATTATAAAAATTCACAAAGTGATTGTAGTTGTTAGGGTAAACAAAGTAACTATCCTCCTTGGCAAATACAAAGCTTGAGCTTACATGTAGTTTTGGCAGCATAGCATCATGCGGGTTGCGGATATGGAATACCTCTTTAGCATTAAAATTAAGGTTTTTACCTTGTTTGTAACGCAGGTTGGTATTGGTATTTCTATCGCCCACAATTTTGCTTGGGTTTTTAACGCGGATGGTTCCGTGATCGGTAGTGATAATTACCCGTACTTGTTTTTGAGCCAAAAACTTAAGCAGGTCAAATAAAGGAGAGTGCTCAAACCATGATAGTGTTAGTGAACGGTAAGCTGCATCATCACTTGCAAGCTCACGGATCATTTGCATATCGGTACGGGCATGTGAAAGCATGTCAACAAAGTTATAAACCACCACATTCAAGTCGTTGGTCATGAGGTTGCTTACCGAATCATTAAGCGCACGACCCTCATCAATGTTTAATATTTTGTTATAGGAATGTTTGATATCGCGACGCAATACCCTTTTTATCTGATCTGCAATAAACTCACCTTCAAATAGGTTTTTGCCGCCTTCGTCCTCATCATTCTGCCACATTTGCGGGTAGCGTTTTTCCATATCCAAAGGCATCAGTCCGGAGAATATAGCGTTACGGGCATATTGGGTGGCTGTAGGTAAAATACTGTAGTAGGCATCTTCCTCTTCCAGCCTGAAATATTCCGTAATAATCGGATTAATGATCCGGAACTGGTCATACCTTAAATTATCAATCAAAATAAAGAATACAGGCCCTTTGCCATCCAGTTTCGGGAAAACTTTCTTTTTAAATAATTGCGGTGAAATAGTTGGCCCGGTTTCCGGATTTTTAATCCAGTCGACGTAGTTCCTTTCAACAAACTTGCAAAACTGTGTATTTGCTTCGGCTTTTTGCAGGGTTAATATTTCGTGCATCCCGGCATCTTCCAGTTGCTCCAGCTCAAGCTCCCAGTAAATGAGTTTTTTATAAACATCTACCCATTCACTAAAGCTCAGATAATCATTCAGGGTCATGCCCAGGTTGCGGAAATCCTGCTGGTAAGCCATGGTGGTTTTTTCGGTTACCAGACGTTTATTTTCAGTAAGCTTTTTAATGGTAAGCTGTATCTGTTTTGGGTTTACCGGTTTTATGAGGTAATCATCAATTTTTGAGCCTATAGCATCTTCCATTAAATATTCCTCTTCGTTTTTAGTAATTAAAACAATAGGAACATCATTATTAATATTCTTTATTTGCGATAGTGTTTCCAGCCCGGTTAAGCCCGGCATGTTTTCATCTAAAAAAACAAGGTCGAAGTGGTTGTTTTTAAAAGCATCAACCGCATCGTTTCCGTTGGTTACGGTAGTTAGTTTATAGCCTTTTTCGGTAAGGAAAAGTATATGCGGTTTTAGAAGGTCAATTTCATCATCGGCCCATAATATGGTTGTATCTTGCATGATCTGTGTTTTATTAGTGTATTTGTATGAACCGGGATTAAATTTTACCGGGTTATAGATTAAATGTTATAAGCAAATAAATGATTAACCCTGCAGGGAAGTAAATCCTGGCTCAGACAATGATATAAACCTCAAAGCACGGGTTTTGTTGTTGATTAATAAAGCGATTAACATAAATTAACAAATATACTACATCTGTATTACCTTTATTTAACATTTTTGTGCAGATTATACCGCCATTGAATAAAAAGAAAATAATAAACGATCCGGTTTACGGCTTTATCAGTATCCCAACGGAGTTGATATTTGACCTTATTGAGCACCGGTATTTTCAGCGTTTAAGATATATTAAACAGCTGGGGATGACGCACCTGGTATATCCCGGAGCGTTGCATACGCGGTTCCACCATGCTTTGGGAGCCATGTATTTGATGGGGATGGCCATTGAAACATTACGCAATAAGGGGCACCAGATAAGCCATGAAGAAGAAGAGGCTGTTATTGTAGCGATATTACTGCATGATGTTGGGCATGGGCCATTTTCACATGCGCTGGAAGAAACCATAGTGGAGGGGATATCACACGAGGATATTTCGTCGATGCTGATGGAGCGGTTAAATGAACAGTTTGATGGCAAATTAACTATGGCCATTGATATTTTTAATGGTACGTATAAACGGGAGTTTTTGCATCAACTGGTATCCAGCCAACTGGATATGGACCGGATGGATTATTTGAACCGTGATAGTTTTTTTACAGGGGTTTCGGAAGGGGTAATCAGCTCTGACCGCATCATCAAAATGCTGAATGTAAAGGATGATCATATCGTAGTGGAAGAAAAAGGCATTTATTCTGTCGAAAAGTTTTTGATTGCCCGCCGCTTAATGTACTGGCAGGTGTATCTGCATAAAACAGTTATAGCTGCCGAGCAGTTATTGGTCAAAGCACTTAAGCGCAGCAGGGAACTCGCCTTAGCCGGTGAACCTATTTTTACAACACCTGCACTGAGCCATTTTTTGAAGAAGCCTATTAGCAGGGATGCCTTTATGAAGGAAGACCACCACCTGGAGGCTTTTGCCAGTTTAGATGATACCGATATTATGGCCGCTGTTAAAGTTTGGGCCAACCATGATGATTTTGTGTTAAACAAATTATGCCGCGACCTCGTACAACGCAATCTTTACAAGGTTGATATAACCAACGAGGCCCCGGATAAACAATTTATTGCAGATTTGACGAATAAAGCGATGGAGGAGTATGGGATTACAGAACATGAAGCTTCTTATTTTGTGTTTGATGACACCATACGTAACAAGGCCTACAAATCAGGAGATGGTAATATTGGTATTTTAATGAAAAATGGCACCATAAAGGATATTACTGCTGCCAGTGATAATTCAAACCTGGAGGCATTAGCCAAAACCGTAAAGAAATATATACTTTGTTATAAAAAAGAGTTGATTAATTGATTAAGTTAGATTAGGGTTTATGGCATCAGAGAGAAGATAGTTTTTATGCTTTTTGAACCCGGTCGAACGTGTAGTTAGTCAAACTTAATCAACCAATTAATAATTTTGCTGCTTTAATTTTAACATTTAAATTTGCCCGATGCAATTTACTGCGCACGAATTAGGTTTGATGCTTAACGGAACCATAGAAGGTGATCCGGAAGTGTCAGTAAATCAACTGGCTAAGATTGAGGAAGCCAGGCCTGGAAGCTTATCTTTTTTAGCTAACCCCAAATACGAACAATACTTATATACAACAGAAGCCTCGGTTATTATTGTTAATAAAGACCAGGTACTGACTGAGCCGGTAAAAAGCACATTGCTACGGGTTGACAATGCCTATAGTGCCATTACTATTCTGCTTGAAAAGTATAACACTATTAAACTTAATAAAACCGGTATTGAACAGCCCAGCTTTATTCATGCATCTGCAAAGGTGGGTGAAAATGCTTATGTTGGTGCATTTGCTTACATTGGAGCCAATGTAGTAGTGGGTAATAACTGCAAAATTTACCCGCAAACATATATTGCCGATGATGTGGTTATTGGCGATAATGTTACTTTATATCCGGGAGTTAAGGTTTATTTTGATTGCCGCATAGGCAGTAATGTAATTATACACTCAGGAACTGTAATAGGAGGCGATGGCTTTGGCTTTGCTCCGTTACCTGACGGCACTTACAGTAAAATAAGCCAGATTGGTAATGTTATTATAGAAGATGATGTGGAAATTGGCGCTAATACTACGGTAGACAGGGCAACCATGGGATCAACCATCATCCGCAAAGGAGTAAAGTTGGATAACCTGATACAGATAGCCCACAATGTTGAAATAAGTTCTAATACGGTGGTTGCTGCCCAAACAGGTATATCAGGCAGTACCAAGGTTGGCGAAAATTGCATTATTGGTGGCCAGGTTGGTATTGTGGGCCATATCACTATTGCAAAAGGTACACAGATACAAGCACAATCCGGCATAAGCAGGTCATTAATTGTTGAAGGAAAAAAATGGGCCGGTTCGCCGGCGGTATCCTATACGGATAACCTTCGGTCGCAGGTGGTTGTAAACCGATTGCCCGAACTGGAAAAGAAAATAAACGAACTTGAAAAAATAATTGCCGAATTGCGAAAGTAGGCCATTAGTATATTGGATCATCAGCTTTATTGGTGCATGCCAATAATAACTGATGTAAAAATGAACTAGTGAAAAAATGGATTATGCTACAATGAACGTAAAACAAAAAACAATAAAAGGGCCAGTTTCTGTTTCGGGTACCGGTTTGCATACCGGCGAACGTGTAACTATGACCTTTCATCCGGCTCCTGAAAACCATGGCTATAAATTCAGAAGGGTTGATATTGAAGGCTCTCCGGTAATTGATGCCGATGTTGACAATGTTACCGATACTTCACGTGGTACCACCATTAGCCAAAATGGGGCCAGCGTAAGTACCATTGAGCATGTTTTGGCCGCATTAGTTGGTTTGGAGCTGGATAACGTGATGATAGATCTTGACGGGCCAGAAACACCGATAATGGACGGCAGTTCTATTTTGTTTGTTGAAGCGATTAAGGAAATGGGACTTGTGGAGCAGGAAGCTGACCGCGAGTATTATCACATTCCATATAACATTCATTACTCAGAGCCCGACCGTAAGGTTGAAATGGTTGCCATGCCATTGGACGATTACCGTTTTACCTGTATGGTTGATTATAATTCACAGGTATTGGGTAGCCAGCATGCCAGTATTTCTACTATATCTGAATTTATTAAGGAGATTGCTTCCTGCCGTACTTTTTGCTTTTTGCATGAGCTGGAAATGTTATTAAAACATGACCTGATAAAAGGCGGTGATTTAAATAACGCCATTGTTGTTGTTGATAAGGATGTTGATGAAGAAGAGTTGCAGCATTTGGCTAAAATATTTAACCGTAAAGACATTAAAGTAGCCCCGCAGGGTATTTTAAACAATATTGAACTGCGCCACCAGAATGAACCGGCACGTCACAAACTGCTGGATATGATTGGAGATTTGGCATTGGTTGGTGTTCCGTTACGCGGACATATTATGGCTGCAAGGCCAGGGCATGCTGCCAATGTGGCCTTCGCTAAAAAGATAAAGGCCCTTATAAAAAAAGAAAGAAGCCGTAAACACATAAAAGTTTATGACCCTAATGCTAAACCGGTATATGATACCGTTCAGATCATGAACATTTTGCCGCACCGCCAGCCGTTTTTATTGGTTGATAAGGTTTTGGAATTAACCAAAAACCATGTGGTGGGCTTAAAGAATGTGACCATGAACGAAGAGCTTTTTAAGGGACATTTTCCGGGGATGCCTTTGTTTCCGGGAGTGTTGCAGATAGAGGCGATGGCACAAACAGGTGGTATACTGGTATTGAATACGGTGCCCGATCCTGAAAATTATATTACCTTGTTCCTTAAAATAGAAAATGCGCGTTTTAAAGCCCCGGTTGTTCCGGGTGATACGCTGATTTTCCATTGTAACCTGATTGCCCCTATCAGACGCGGTATTGCACAGATGAAAGGCATTGGCATGGTTGGAGATAAAATTGTTGTAGAAGCCGAACTGATGGCTCAAATTGTAAAAAAACAAAATACTGAAGAAGCATGATCCAGCCATTAGCATACATACACCCACAGGCTAAAATAGCCGACAATGTGGTAATTGAACCATTTGTTACCATACATAAAGATGTAGAGGTTGGCGAAGGAACCTGGATAGGTTCAAACAGTACCATAATGGATGGTGCACGTATAGGTAAAAACTGCCGTATTTTTCCAGGTGCTGTAATTTCTGCTCCACCACAGGATTTGAAATACCGTGGAGAACAAAGTACTGTATCTGTTGGCGATAACACCATTATCCGCGAATGCGTTACCTTAAACCGCGGTACCGCTTTAGATAAAAATACAACTACTATTGGCAGCAACTGCCTGCTGATGGCCTATGTACACGTTGCACACGATTGTGTAATTGGCGACAATGTAATTATAGCCAACTCTGTACAGCTTGCCGGGCACATAAATGTTTATGATTATGCTTTTATCGGTGGTACATCTGCCGTTCACCAGTTTGTTGAAATTGGTGCACATAGTATGATATCTGGTGGTTCACTGGTGCGTAAAGATGTTCCTCCTTTTACAAAGGCCGGTCGGGAGCCATTATCATACATTGGTATAAACTCAGTTGGTTTACGTAGAAGAGGTTTCACTGCTGCAACCATTAACGAGATACAGGAAATTTACCGCATTATATTCCTTAAAAAATATAACATCACCAAGGCCCTTGATATTATTGAAGCAGAGTTTAACCCAACTATTGAACGCGATGAGATCATCAACTTTGTTCAAAACTCGCAGCGTGGTATCATGAAGGGATTTGGAAACTCGTAAGTTTTTTGTCCATGGTCGATAGTCCATGGACCATGGTAAAAGAAACATAGGGATGGGTTTAAAACCCATCCCTATGGAAAACATCTCGGGACAATCCCGTTTTGAAAATCAATAAATAAGATCTATGGTCCATGGTCCATGGTCTATTGACTCCACAAAAATGACCATTACCCTCGAAAATATTGGCAGGCGTTTTAATCGTGAATGGATCTTCAGGGGGGTGAACCATACCTTTACCAGTGGAAAAATTTATGCCATATTGGGGCCAAATGGCTCGGGTAAATCAACCTTATTGCAGGTTTTAAACGGGAGTTTAGGGCCATCTGTTGGCAAAATAGCCTACTCTTTTAATGGCAAGCCTGTTGATGCTGAAAATGTTTATCAACACCTTAGCCTTGCAGCCCCTTATCTTGAACTAATTGAAGAGTTTACTTTAAATGAGATGATTGATTTTCATTTCAAATTTAAAGCTTATAAACCCGGGATAGATAAGGATATGATTATTGATTTGCTTGCCTTACCTGGCAGTAAAAATAAAATGATCAGGTACTTCTCATCTGGGATGAAGCAGCGGCTTAAACTGGCGCTGGCCTTTTGCGCAGACACACCTATGTTAATGCTGGATGAACCGACTTCTAATTTGGATAGCCAGGGAGTTGACTGGTATTTAAACCTGGTACAAAAATTTGCTCAAAACCGCCTAACTATCATTTGCTCCAACCAGGAACATGAATATAATTTTAGCGACGAGCAATTAAATATTGTGGATTATAAAAAGGATAGCTCAAAAGCATAAAGCTGAAAGTGAAGACATCTTCAAACTTTCAGCTTTATAATAGTATCTTATAAATACGCTTCGCGCAGCTTTATCAGCCGTATAAAGTGCATAAATTTCATCACAGGATAAACCGGATCAAACTCAAACCATTTAGCTGCAAAGTTGGCGTTGTTAGGACGTTTGTGATGATTATTCTGGAATAATTCGCCCAGCATAAAAAAGTCAAACGGAGTAGTGTTTTTTGATTTGTCGTTATTGTCAAAATTAGCATAGCCATATTTATGACCGCACCAGTTTACAATAGCGCCATGTATAGGGCCCATCATAAAATGAATTGGCAATAACAAAAACATCCACCAATGAGTAGCAAAAGCCACATAAAAAGCTACATACAGCAGGCCAAATATTACACGGGAAATAAATGTTGATCCCCAGTAATCCAACAGGCGCCACTCGGGGTAATTGCCTTTAAATTGAGCTTCTGGCTCTTTTAAGCGTTTTTCGTAAAGTTTGTAACTTAAGGCTGTGCGCCACATCATTTGAAATACATCTCTGAAAAAATATGGAGAATGCGGGTCTTTTTCGGTGTCGCTGTACGCATGATGTTCACGGTGCATAATAGCATAGGCACGCGGATTTAAAAATGATGATCCCTGGCAAATAAAAGTTAAGAGGTGAAAAACACGTTCGTTAAACTTATTGGTGCTGAACATTTTATGAGATGCGTATCTGTGCAGATAAAATGTTTGAAAGAACAATGAGAGGAACCAGTGGGCAAGAAAGAAAATTAGAATGATCACTTGGGTAATAATATAAATAGATAATAAACTGCTTATAATCTGCGTCAAAGATACAATTAAAATAATTGGGCAGGTGAAAAACAAAAAAGAGACTATAGTATTTAAACGATAGTCTCTTTGCGATATTGCAGGGCCTAACAATTAGATAGTTACCGGAGCCTGATTTAAAAACTGTTCTGCCAAAAGCTTATAGGAGGTTAACCGGTCGTCAAAATCTTCGGTTATGGTAACACAAATAATTTCATCAACCTTGTAGTCTTCGGCCAGTTTGGTTAGTTTTTGTTTCATTTGTGCAGGTGTTCCGGTAATTACGCGTTTGCGGTTGTGCAATATTCTGCCTTGTTCCGCTTCTGAATAAGCCACGTCTTTAATGTCGTCATAATTAACCGGTGTAAGGCCGCCGCCTTTTTCAAACTGATTAAAACGATAATCCATCAAAGCCTGATGTTGGCGGATTTTCTCTTCATCTTCCGAACAAAAAACAAAAATGGCCACGTTCGCTTTTTCCTCACGCAATTCTTCTGAAGGCTGGAAACGCTCGCGATAGGCGGCAACTGCTTCTGGTCCGCCAAGGGGATTAATAAAGTGAGCAAAAGATAAGCCCATACCAAAGTGAGCCGCAAAAATGCCGCTTTCGCCGCTGGAGCTCAACAGCCACATGGCCGGCACGGTTTGTACCTGCGGGATAGCGCGGATTTTAGCCATAGGCGTACCCGGTTCGCCACGGTCATGAAAAAAGTTATTCAGGTCATAGAGCTGTTCAATAAAATCCTGCTGGCGGAACTGGTTGGATGGATTAAGCATGGAGGCCGTTAGACGATCAGTTCCTGGTGCCCGGCCCATCCCTAAATCAATACGGCCAGGGAACAGAGCTTCCAGCATGCGGAAGTTTTCGGCAACTTTTAGTGCACTGTGGTTGGGCATCATTATCCCGCCCGAGCCTATGCGGATATTTTTGGTTTGTCCGGCCAGATGCGCAATCAGTACTTCGGGAGTGGAGCCGGCCAAACTGCCGGTGTTATGATGTTCAGATACCCAAAAACGGTTATAACCTAGTTGATCGGTATATTTTGCAAGTGCTATAGTTTCTTTAACGGCCTGTTCGGCAGTTACGCCTTTGCGTATTGGTGATTGGTCCAATACGCTGAGGCGGATGTTGTTTGTGTCCATACGATAGTAAAAACACAAAAGTACAGTAAGGGTTGTGGATGGATTGTAAAGTTTTACAAGCGTTATAAAATGGGCTCCTGTCGGTTATCCCAAAAGAACAGAACCGCGATATACGTACTATGAACCTCGTAAAACATAGAAGTTTGTTTTGTGATAAAAGCCTGACGCACATTTGAAGTGTAAGAAGCTTTAAATAAATAGGGTTGTAGGGTTATTGTATTTAAAGTCCTGTTTGCTTGGGATACAAATTTTGCAGCAGAGGAGGTACCCCATTTATGTTCAATCTGAATCAGCGTATTATCAAAAGTTTCCTTAGCTTCATCAGTCCACAAAATCGGTAAACTCATAGATACTTGTCGTACTTTTTCATGACTTCATCATGCGGTGTAAGCAAACCCTCGCTCACTTGTTTTTTTGCCCGGGCAATACCCTTCTTTACATGATCAGGTAACTCATTCCAGAAATCTTTATCCAGATTTTCAAAAACGTCCTTAATCTGTTGAAGAACAGCTTCATCATTGGTGTCAAGCAGACGTTTTACAAGTTCAATTTTTTCGGACTGAATATTCATCTAAACAAATTTACTCTTATATCACCAGGAAAACAAATGAATAGCAGGACTCCAAATTTAGTTAATCTAAAAAGTGGTATAAGAAAACTACCTCGCCGGTATAAGCTGGTTTCTTCTCATTCTCAATCTCCATGGTAACGCCGATGGTGGCTTTGGTAACGCCGCGCAGGTTAACAATATTAACCAGTTTGGCATGCAGGCGTACCCGGCTATTAACCACAACCGCCTGGGCAAAACGGATATTCTCGATACCGTAATTGATCTGCATCTTCAGGTTTTGCACATCAGCTATCTGGTGCCAGAAATAGGGGAGCAGGGATACCGTTAAATATCCATGAGCAATGGTTGCTTTAAACGGGCTCTCGGTTTTAACTCTTTCTTCGTCAGTATGAATCCACTGGTGATCAATAGTAGCTTCGGCAAATTGGTTAATTTGTTGCTGGGTAATGGTGTGCCAGCCGGAAATGCCTATTTCTTTACCTAATAAAGCTTCAAATTCGGTATAATTTCTGATGATAACCATGGGTAACTATGTCTTTGTATAATTAAGGATTGTAAATTTTATGTAAAAGTAACAATGTTAAACAATTTGAATAAAAAAAGACATACGAAGTTTTCAGGCTTAGTACGTCTTTTAAATTTTTATTTTATTTGTTATTTAGCTGTCCAGCTATTGTTGCTCACATCTGCATCCATAAATATGCCGCCATCAATCACTACCGACTTAATGGTTTTATTATTTTTCAGGCCGATAGTAGCTTGTTTTTGATTGGTTTCCCAAATAGCAGGGCTTTGGTGAATGATACCGGTAGTGCCATCGGCATAAGTTAATTTGAGATTAAACGGAACTGCGAAGCCACCTATATTATCAATAACAATTTTGTAACCCATTCCAATTTTAGTTACATTTTGTATACCTAAATCAATATAGTTATTGGTGAAGAACCAGTTATAAAAGAACCAATTGAGGTTTCTGCCCGAGCCGCTGTTGATGGAGTTAAAATAATCCCATGGGATGGGGTGTTTGCCGTTCCAATTATCCATATAACTGTGCAGCGCTTTTTTAAACAGCTCATCACCCAGCAGGTCTTTTAAAGCAAGGTAACTTAATGACGCTTTGCCATAGGCATTGTGTGCATAGCCGCCCTTTAATTCGCTGGTGGGGGTAATAATTGGCAGATCTTCACTTTCTGAAGGATCATTTATCCAGCCTGCTACCCTGAATCTTTTATAGTTTTCTTCGGCCTGTTGTTTGCCCACTTCCTGTTGGTTAATAAAGTATTCAAAAGTGGTTGCCCAGCCTTCGTCCATGTAGCCATAGCGTGTTTCGTTAATGCCCATGTAAAATGGGAAATAAGTATGCGCCATTTCATGGTCTTGAAGTAATTCGGCATCTGCAATATCCGGATCATGCGAATCATTTACCATCATCGGGAACTCCATATCGGCAAAGCCCTGAAAGGCGGTCATTTTAGGGAAAGGGTAGGGTACACCCGGCCAGCTGTGCGAAAACCAGTTTAGGGCAAATGCCCCGAACTTAACCGCCTGGTGAAAATCGGCAGCATTATCATTATAGGCGGCCTGCATACTTGCGCGACGGTGTGTAGCGTCATCAACAATGGTGCTGGCACCATCCCAGTTATAATGGTTGCTTATACCCAGGCATACGTCGCTGATGTTATCGGCCTTCCAGACCCAGGTGTTGCTTGGGTTTTGGGTGGTGATATTATTTTTTGCCACATCGGCCGGGGTAACAATATGGATAACCGAATCGGAGGTCATGGATTTATTTAGCCTGTCGATGTACTCCTGTTGTAAAACCTGTGCAGGGTTTTGAAGCGTGCCGGTAGTCCAAACAATAAAATTTGGGGGTACGGTAACGCTAAGGGTATAATCATTAAAATCGTTATAAAACTCCTGGCGATCGTTAAACTCCAGTTTATCCCAGCCATTATAATCGTCATAAACAGCAACGCGGGGATAAAAATAACCGATGTAGAAAGTGTTGGAATCAATTACCCCTTCGCGACCCGCGCCGGTAGCCAGTTCATAATGCCAGGAAATGCTCAATTTTACAGAATCATGAGGCAATACCGGTGCTGATAAAGGCAGATCCTGGTTGGTGGAGCTGGCTGCAGCGTTATCCCATTGTTTTTGTGTTCCGTTTGCTGCGATGTAGTCAACCTGCATACCGGGGGTGATATAATCCGGCGTAGTGCCCCTGAAACGGGTAGCGCCCGTACGGTGGATATTCATGATGAGCTTAATGTTTAACGTTTTAAGAGTATCAGGACTGTTGTTAAAGTAGGTGATTTGCTCAACACCTTTTATAATACGGCTGGGTGGTGTAACAGTAAGCGATATATTATAACGGCCATGGTTTTGCCAGTAGTTTTTACCGGGTTTGCCATCTGTTGATCGGGTTTGATTTTTATAGGCTTTTTTAACATCGCGGGGGATGTAAAGGCTTTGCGCATTGACCTGCACTAAAAACAGGCACAGCAATGCCGCGATATAAATTGATTTTAACATTTGATTTTTTATGAGAGTGTTAAGCGCTAAAGATAGGAAGAAGAATTAAAATGGAATGAAGGTGGGATTTTGGAGTATTAAGCAGGCGCGATCATCAGCTGTTTCTTAAATGTATAGGAATGACTATCTTACAAAAGATATAGTAGTATTTGTAATGGGAAAAGATGCATTTAAATTCTCGGGTGAGGCGGCTTTAAATTATGATCGCTACCTGGGACCGCTTATGTTTGAACCTTATGCTGTTGACCTCGTATCGCGGATAGGCAACACGGATGTAAAATCTGTACTGGAAATTGCCTGTGGTACCGGCAGGCTAACACGCCATCTTCGCGATCGTTTTGGTACCAACGTTAAACTAACAGCAACTGATTTTAATACTGATATGATGGCCGTTGCTGAAAGTAAAATAAATGATGGCTCTGTAATATTCGGGATAGAGGACGCGCAGCATCTTTCTTTTGCAGATAATACCTTTGATTTGGTAGTTTGCCAGTTTGGGTTGATGTTTTTGCAGGATAAGAAAAAAGGATTAAGCGAAGCGCTACGAGTATTAAAACCCAGCGGTACATTTATTTTTAATACCTGGGACAAAACAGAAAACACGCCTTTGCTTAAACTGATCTTTAATGATATTATTCTACCTTATTTTAAGGATGAGGATACTTCCAGATTCCTGGTGCCATTTTCTCTCTTTGATGATAAGGTGCTAAAAAGCTGGATGGAAGAAACAGGGTTTAACGACGTAGAAGCTAATCGGGTTTTATTAAAAACATCAGCACCATCATCAAAAGAAATCATCAATGGGTTTTTCCTGAAACACTCCCTTGGCGCCGCTGTAATGGCTAAAAATCCGGCTGATTTTGATAAGACTGCCGAAGCAATGGAACAACAAATTATAAAACAATTTGGTGAAGTTAATATAGAACTGGAGTTTGCTGCCCTTTTGTTTTCCGGAAAGAAAGGCTGATACCTGTGGACAGCCCTGTTGACGAATAAATGAAATAAAGCATTATTTTAGCCGTAGATATTTATTAAAAACCCTAACCGTATTATGGACAGAACGCTGAAAGTTTATACCAAAACCGATCATCTTTTTGCAGAGTTTACTTTTCTGTATGAATACAATAATCAGGCTAAAGCAAAATATACTCAATATCGCAGGCTTTATAATGATGACGAGGAAGATGAAAACAAATCCGTATACCCTTTAATGGAAATGGATGCCTATTTAGATTATCGTCAATTTGATTCTATAGACCAAATCAAAGCTTACGATAAAGAAGTAGTAAAAAATCATCTGGGCCGCGATATGACCGATCCTCGCGGATATAATTATGTATACAGCGCTGAGCCGGTGCTACTGCGGTATATTGCGGCCAATCATATTGGTTTTATCGGCATGGTGAATATAATGTTTAGCTTTATTGATAATATCAAAGAAGTGAAGTTTTTATCGGGCATTAATCCGCGCTTTGATGCGGAACTGACATCCAATAGTTTGGAAACAAATATCAATTGTATATTAAAGATACAGGTTTATACTGACAGGGATATTACTACCATACATCCTGGTGATTTAAAAAGGTTGCCGCCGTGGTACTAGGGTGAACTTATTGGCATGATAACAACAAAGGCGAAGCGAAGATTATAAGTTTCTAAAAGAAAAAGATGAAAATCAGACTCTTTGTTTTTTTATTTGGCCTTTTTATGGCGTTTACTTCTTCTGCCCAGTCGGTAGTTGACACCGGTTATGTGGCAACCTACGAACAGAAAATGAGTGTAACCACATTTGTTTTAAATAGTTCCATTCAAGTACGGGAAAACCATAATAATTATATACCTAATTATCCACTGGATGCAGGTGTGGGGTTTTCATTAAAAAACACAGTAATTGATGCAATTTATGCTTTTAGTATTGTACCACTAAAGAGTAAGGCATTTGGAAAAACCGAGGTGATGGATTTTCAGATACATCATTATAGCAGATATTTCCTTTTAGATCTTTTTTGGCAAAATTACAAAGGCTTTTACCTGGGAAGCAAAGACGTAACCTTATATCCGGAGATGGCTGTACAGCAGATTGGTGGCGAGGGAACGTACGTTTTTAATGGCGACAAATTTTCGGCTAAAGCAGCTTTCGATCAAAGTGAAAAACAACTGAAATCTGCTGGTAGCTTTTTGTTGGGCGGAGGGATGTATTTGTATAAAGTAGGAATGGGAAGTAACTTGTTAGTGAACGGTAATCAACAAGCGGATAATTTTCAGTTAGGCGCTAATGCGGGGTATGGCTATTCAAAGGTTATTAATAATCACTGGCTTTTGTCTGGTACGGCAACTGTGGGCGCCAATTTGGGTAATGAACCGGAATTGCTGAAAGATGGAGAAGTGAGAGTTTTTCCGACTGCTTTTGCCCGCGGAGCAGCTGTGTACAATAAAGCCGACTGGGCCGTTTCTTTCTCATTCCTGATTCATACTAAATCGATCAATTCTTTACAAGATAATACTATTAACATCACTACTATAGATATGCAGCTTTCATATGTTAAACATTTTGACCGTTTTTTCAAAAAGCAAAAAGCGCAGGTGAAGGATAATTAGTAAAAACCGGATTGACATACCAACAATGACCCCAACAAACTAATGTACGGGAGAATGATTAACCGGAGGATAAACCAGCTAAAGCATTAGCTGATTTTTATGGTATTTTTTATTTGGTTTTTGGATAAGGCATTTAGTATATTTACTATAGGTTATAATTTAACCAATGGTAAACCTATGAAAGCCGCCTTAAACCAATTTGCAGTAATTACAATAGCAAGCGCTTCATGTATTTGTTTTCTTGCTAACTGTTCAAAAAAACATGATGTTGTTCCGATTCCTGCTGAAACCAATACGGCCATTGTGAGCACGTTTGCGGGTAACAATAAAGCCGGATGGACGAATGGATTAGGTACAGCTGCTTCTTTTTGGGGGCCCACTGGAACGGCGGTTGATCAATCATCAGGCAATATTTATGTTACAGAGCCTAGCCTCAGACAGATAAGAAAGATCACCCCGGATGGACTGGTGAGTTTGTTTGCTGGACAAGTTGTTAATAACATAGCTGATTTTCCTGGCATAGGCTCTTCAATTGATGGCACAGGTACTGCTGCATCTTTTGATGATCCCACTTCAATTACGGTAGATGGGTCAGGGACCATTTACGTTTTAGATGATTTAGATTCTTATTTACGGAAAATAACTCCCGGTGGAGTGGTAACTACAATTGTAGTAAAAGATGCTACCACTAATCTTCCTTTCGATCTCACTTCATGGTTTATAGGTATTATTACGGCAGATGTACAAGGCAATATTTATGCAGCTGTGGAGGAGCAGGCTCCAACGTACACCAAACAGATGATATATAAAATAACGCCTGACGGTTTAGCCAGTTTTATAGCAGGTGATAAACCTGGGTTCAATAATGGGAACGGATCAGCTGCTTCTTTTAATGGGATACTTGGCATGGTTGCAGATGCTTCAGGCAATTTGTATGTTACCGACTATGGTAATCACCAAATAAGGAAGATAAGTTCCAATGGAGAGGTAAGCACATTTGTGGGTAATGTTAATGAAGGTTACAAAGATGGAACAGGAACTGCAGCTTATTTTAATGGGCTAAATGGAATTACCATTGATAATGCCGGCAACTTATATGTAACTGATGAAGGAGCTGACCGGATTAGGAAAATAACCCCGGCAGGTGTAGTAACCACTGTAGCCGGCACAGGCTCTAATGGTTTAACAACTGGCCCCGCAAACAGAGAAATAGGCGTTGGTAATGTAATTAACGGCCCTGGTAGTATGGCAACCTTTTATCAGCCTGAGGGTATTGCGGCAGATGCCAGCGGTAATTTATACATCGCTGATTTTGGTAATGTGCAAATACGGAAGGTCGCTTTCAAATAAGAAATGAACATAATTTAACCTAAAGCAAATGAAAACTTCCTTAAAGCAATTGATTGTTGCAGTAGTAGCAAGCTCTTTTTGTGTTTGTTTTCTTACTAACTGTTCAAAAAAACATGATAATCCAGTGCCATCGCAAACTATCACAGCCGTTGTAAGCACTTTTGCGGGTAATGGCACACAGGGATGGGCAACTGGATCTGGCAGCATTGCTTCATTTTGGAACCCGGCAGGGATAGTTTTTGATGCCACATCAGGCAATCTGTTTGTTAGCGACTTTGGCCTAAGGCAGGTTAGGAAAATTACTCCGGATGGATCAGTAAGTATTTTTGCCGGGATTATAATTAATAGTAATAATGACATTTATAGAGGGGGCGCTCTGGTTGATGGTACCGGCACCTCTGCCGCTTTTGATAGTCCAACTTCAATTGCGATTGATGGATCAGGAAATAGTTATGTTTTGGACGGTAACCGCTATCTGCGAAAAATAACTCCGGGAGGAGTTGTTAGTACTATAATGGTAACGGTTGTTAATAGCAGTACCCCCATTGATTATAATAACTGGCAGATACGGGACATTACAGCAGATGCCTCAGGCAATGTTTATGCCGATGCTATCCTGGTGGCTCCAACTGATATAATAGATGCGCAAGAGCTTATATATAAAATAACAGCTGATGGGTCGGCGAGTTTTATTGCCGGCGGTAAAATAGGTTTTAGTAATGGTAATGGAGCCGCAGCTCTTTTTAATGGCGTAGTTGGTATGGTTGCAGATGCTTCAGGTAACCTATATGTAACTGATTATGGCAATCGTGAAATTAGAAAAATAACCCCTAATGGTGATGTAACTACATTTGCCGGAAATATTAATGCAGGCTATCCGGGAGGAACAGAATATACCGACGGACAAGGTACAGCGGCTTCTTTTAATCAGCCATACGGTATTACCATAGATAAAAAGGGGAACCTTTTTGTAACCGATGTAGTGGAAGAGCGGGTGCGAAAAATAACCTCCACAGGCCTGGTTACAACTATTGCCGGCACAGGAGCTTATAGCTTAATCAACGGGCCGGGAAACCAGGCAACCTTTAACGACCCAATAGGTATTGCGGTAGATAGCAATGACAACCTGTACGTGCTTGATTATAATAATTACGTAATACGTAAGATTGTTATAAGTAATTGACGGTGATAGCCCAACAAGGGCGAAATCTGTTATTATGTAAAACACTTGCGTTAGTGATAGCAGTGGATACCGGCGCGCGCCCAAAGCCTGCAGGCGTATGAACGGATAGCACGGCCCTCAGTTCTATCGCGGTGGGAACGTCCTTATTTTTAGTTGAGCGTTTTATTATTTTAAATAAACAAAACCACAATTTAATCTGCTCAATTCACCCCATTCACCCTATTCAGCTATGCCCGCATAATCAATTGAACTACAGGAATCAAAAAAGCTAAAAACCATTTGACAGTTAAATAAATAACTGTATCTTTGCAGTCCCGAAAATGCGGGGTATAGTAAACGTTTAATTAAATTAATTTAAAGCAAGTGAATACGTTAAGTTACAAAACTGTCTCAGCCAACAAAAAAACCGTCAACAAACAATGGGTTGTTATTGACGCACAGGGCGAGATTTTGGGGCGCTTGTCTACGAAGATCGCAATGATCATCCGTGGAAAAACCAAGCCTGATTTTACCCCAAACGTAGACTGCGGCGATAACGTGATCGTTATTAATGCAGACAAGGTAAAACTGACCGGAAACAAATTCAGCGACAAACGCTATGTTTCTTACACTGGTTATCCAGGTGGTCAGCGTTTCATTTCTCCTAAGGAGTTAATGGCAAAGCATCCAACCCGCGTAATTGAAAAAGCGGTACGTGGTATGTTACCTAAAAGTCGTTTGGGCAAAGCATTGTTTGGCAATTTGCATGTATATGCAGGCGCTGAGCATCCTCATGCAGCACAAAACCCTACAACCATTTAACTTTCAAATTTAAAGGAGAAAAGAAATGCCAACAACTAACACTTCGGGCAGAAGAAAAACAGCAGTTGCACGCATCTATTTAACAGATGGCAACGGAGCAATTATCGTAAACGGTAAAGATTACAAAGAATACTTCCCTACCTTACCATTACAGTACATCGTTACTCAATCAACTGAGGTTTCTGGTTCAACCGGAAAATTTGATGTTAAAGTAAATGTTGCAGGTGGTGGTGTAAAAGGACAGGCTGAGGCCGTTCGTTTAGCTATCGCGAAAGCAATTGTTGAACTCGATGCTGAAAAGAAACCAGCTCTGCGCGCTAAAGGTATCATGACACGTGACGACCGTATGGTTGAGCGTAAAAAACCAGGACGCAAGAAAGCACGTAAGAGATTCCAATTCAGTAAACGTTAATCAAAGGAGGACAACAAAATGGCAAGAACAACATATCAGGACTTACTGGATGCAGGTGTACACTTTGGTCACCTTACCCGCAAATGGGATCCGAAAATGTCACAATACATTTTCATGGAGCGTAACGGTATCCACATTATCGATTTAAATAAAACCTTAACTAAGGTTGAAGAAGCTGCTGCAGCTATAAAACAAATTGTAAAATCAGGTCGTAAAGTATTATTCGTAGCTACAAAGAAACAAGCGAAAGATATTGTTGCTGATTATGCAAAAACAGTAAACATGCCTTTCATCACCGAAAGATGGTTAGGTGGTATGTTAACCAACTTTGCTACTGTTCGTAAGTCAATCAAAAAGATGTCAAACATCGATAAATTGACTAAAGACGGTACTTACAGCAACCTTTCTAAAAAAGAAAGACTGATGATTCAGCGTGAGCGTATCAAATTAGAAACTTTATTAGGTGGTATTTCGGATCTTAACCGTTTACCGGCTGCATTGTTCCTGATTGACGTTAAAAAAGAACACATCGCTGTATCAGAAGCATTAAAGTTGAACATCCCTACATTTGCTATGGTTGATACCAACTCTGATCCTTCAAACATCGATTTCCCTATCCCTGCAAATGATGATGCTACCAAATCAATTTCATTGATTACCGGTATTATTATCCAGGCTATAGTTGAAGGTTTGGACGAACGCAAACGTGAGAAAGAAGACGAAGCTGAAAAAGAAGCAGCAGTGGCTAAAGCGAAAGCTGACGCTCCTGAAGTAACTGACCGTTCAGCAAACGAAGGTGGCAAAAGAAACCGTAAAGTAGCTGTTGAGGCTGACGCTGCGGTTGAAGATACTACCCCAACTGCCGAAAGCACAGAAGAGTAATAAATAGTATGGTAAGGGTTGTGTGTTGCATGCTATAGTTTTATAACATCAATATACAACCCTTAACTATAATATAACAATAAACGGTTGTGAGTTGTAGCCGGGCCATTTAATTTTGCTTTGGTTTACAAAACGTAACTTTCATCCATAAAAAAATAAAAAACAATGTCTACAGTACAAATATCTGCAGCCGACGTAAACAAACTGCGCCAGCAAACTGGTGCCGGTATGATGGATTGCAAAAAAGCATTAACCGAAACTAATGGTGACTTTGAAGCAGCCATAGATTTTTTAAGAAAAAAAGGTGCTAAAGTAGCAGCAAGCCGCCAGGACAGAGAATCAAACGAAGGTGTGGTTATTGCTCGTGCAAGCGCTGATGGCAAACGTGGTGTAATTATTGAATTAAACTGCGAAACTGACTTTGTGGCTAAAAACGCTGAGTTTGTTGCTTTTGCTAACCAGATTGCTAACGAAGCGGTTGAGAAAAACCCTGCTTCATTAGAAGCATTAAACGAATTAACCCTTGACGTTGATGCTACTACTGCTAAAATTGGTGATTTGATCATCGACAAAACAGGTAAAATCGGCGAAAAAATTGGTGTTTCTAAATATGTATCTGTTGAAGGCGAGAAAGTTATTGCTTACATCCACGGTAACTTCCGTTTAGGTGTATTGGTAGCTTTAAACTCAAACCCTGCTGGTGCTGATGAAGCGGGTAAAGACGTAGCAATGCAAATTGCTGCTATGAGCCCGATTGCAATTGATAAAGACGGTGTTGACGCTACTACTATTGAGCGCGAACTGGAGATTGCTAAAGATGTGATCCGTGCAGAAGGTAAACCAGAAGAAATGGTTGAAAAAATTGCTGCCGGTAAATTGAATAAATTTTACAAAGACAGCACCCTGTTAAATCAGGAGTTTGTTAAGGACTCATCTAAGAACGTTGCACAGTTCCTTGAATCTGTTGAAAAAGGCTTAACCGTTACCGCCTTTAAGCGGGTGGCTTTAGGAGCTTAAATATTTAATCCCCCCCGGTTTATACCGGGGGGGATTTTTTTTGCAATATTGTTTTTCCCAACCCTCTTTGCCGCTTGCGGCAGAGAGGGTGAACGAGCGAAGCAACGTTCGGGTGAGTCAACTCCGCGGGCGGCATTAACGTAAATGCATTAGTGGTGTCGACTCATCCCGACGACGCTACGCTGGTCGACCTTCTCTCCGCTTCGCGCAAAGAAGGCAAGCGTGCGACAGGCATTTTTTATTACAATCGGTTATTTAGTATACTTAGCTATTATGATCACAGCACTTCACAACCTGCAGTTAATTTCTGATGGACAAATTACCAGCGGAAAAGTTGTTTTAATTACCGGCGATACCATTATTGCGATCAGCGATGAAAGCGCTATTCCGGATGATGTAAAAAAGATTGATTTGAAAGGCGCCTACGTGGCTCCGGGATTAATTGATCTGCAGATTTATGGCAGCGGAGGCAAACTATTTGCCGGAACGCCCGAAGTGGATGCGCTGGAACGTATGGAAAACGATTTGCTGAGCCAGGGAACCATTGGCTTTTTTGCCACCATCGGCACCAATACCAACGCGATTGTTGAAGAAGGCATTGAATCGGCCAAAATTTACCGGGAACGCTGCAAAGGAAATTTCTGGGGATTACACCTGGAAGGTCCGTATCTGAATGCACTAAAAAAAGGCGCACATCCGGCTAATTTAATTAAAAAAGCTACCCTTGCCGAGGTTAAAGGCTGGGTTGAAAAAGGTGATGGAGTGATAAAAATGATCACCATAGCGCCGGAGCTGCAGGATCAGGAAGTGATTGATTATCTGCATGCTCAGGATATCATCATATCATCGGGCCATAGCAATGCCACCTATGCCGAGGGCAAGGCATTTTTAAATAAGCCAATCCCGGCGGTAACGCATTTATTTAATGCCATGCCGCAAATGCATCACCGTGAACCGGGATACATTCCTGCTATATTTGAAGAAAAACCTTACGTAAGTATTGTGAATGATGGCATCCACGTTGACTTTGCCATGGTACGTTTGGCCAAGCGCGAACTGGGCGATAAACTTTTTTTAATTACCGATGCGGTTACGGCTGCAACGGTTGGAACCTACCAGCACCAGTTTACCGGCGACCGCTACGTAATGCCTGATGGAACTTTATCAGGCTCGTGCCTTACCATGCTGAAAGCGGTAGAGAATTGCGTAAAGCAGGTAGGCATTGAACTGGCCGAAGCTATTAATATGGCCTCATTATACCCGGCACAGCTGGCTAAAATGACTAAAAAAGGTAAGGTGGCTGCAGGTTATGATGCTGATTTGATTGTATTTAGCGCTGATTTTGAAGTGCAGGGCACGGTGTTTAAAGGTGATTATTTAACAAAGGCGAGATAAAATTTTAACAGTAATTTTATTTCCATATTTTTGACAAACTTTCTCATTTGATGAAGCACGAATTATCATTCACCATAAAACGTACTGATAAACAATATTTTAAGCTTCATTTACCTCTATTTAATACAATTTACACTACATGAAATACAAAAGGATCCTACTAAAACTTAGTGGCGAATCGCTTATGGGCGATAAACAATATGGAATTGACAACAGCCAGGTACTGCAGTATGCCCAGGATATAAAGGGTGTATACGATGCCGGTGTGGAGATTGCCATTGTTGTTGGAGGAGGAAATATTTTTAGAGGATTAAGTGCCGAAAAATCGGGCATGGAACGTGCGCAGGCCGATTACATGGGAATGCTGGCTACCGTAATTAACTGTATGGCGCTACAAAATGCACTGGAAAGCATTGGGGTTGAAACCCGTTTGCAATCGGCCATTAAAATGGAGCAAATTTGCGAGCCTTACATTCGCCGCAGGGCTATGCACCATTTGGAAGTGGGCAAAATTGTAATTTTTGGCGCCGGTACCGGTAACCCTTATTTTACAACTGATACTGCCGCTTCATTACGTGCCATTGAAATAAAGGCCGATGTGGTATTGAAAGGAACCCGCGTCGATGGTATTTATACTGCTGACCCGGAGAAAGACCCATCAGCTACCCGTTATGATGAGATCTCTTTTCAGGAGGTTTATGACAAAGGACTAAATGTAATGGACATGACCGCTATTACCCTTTGCCAGGAAAATAAACTGCCTATTATTGTTTTTGATATGAACAAAGCAGGCAATTTTATGAAAATTGCCAATGGCGAACATGTTGGAACTTTGGTGAAGTAAGTCTACACTAGAAAGGCAATACTATTATTTAACAATAAATTTTCCCAACCCTCTTTTTTGCTTGCAAAAGAGAGGGCGGTCGAGCGAAGCAATGACCGGGTGAGTCGACTCTGCGGGCGATATTAACGTAAATGCACTCGCGGTGTTGACTCATCCCGACGTTCTCCGCCTAAAGGCGGATGGTCGACCATCTCTCCGCTTCGCGTAAAGAAGGTGTTAGCCGGAATCGACAATTACACTGAAATATTTAAGGGGTAAGCCATACATGGTTTGCTCCTTAATTTTTTTACGCTTTTTAGGAATGTTTTAAACCGTTTTACCCGATATTTACGTAGGTGTGACAATAAAGGGTGATGTCATGAAAGCTTTAAGCATTTTCTTTTTATGGGGCCTGTGTGCTTTTTGGGGTATAATACCTAACAAAACAGTTGATAAAGTTGATTTGAAACGGTTTGGTGGTACCTGGTATTCGCTGTCATCCATCCCCACCATGTTTGACAAGGGCAGTCGCGAAACCACCACCCATTATACCTGGGATAAGGGCGGTTATTACACCGTTGTGACTACCTGTAAAGAAGGTAAAATCCATTCGATAAAGTCAAAGATTTTTCCTGATAAGGATAACCCTGGTAATGGGCAAATGAAGGCGCAATTTATATGGCCTATAAAGATTGATTATTGGGTGATAGACCTGGCACCCGATTACTCGTGGGCGGTAGTTGGCCACCCGGATTACCGGTTTTTGTTTATCATGAGTCGCAAGCCTTTTATGGAGAAGAAAACCTATGATGAAATTGTTGCCCATTGTAAAGCGATGGGTTATCCGGTAGAGAAGCTGGTTTTGCAACAGTTCGCGAATGAGTTGCAGTAAAACGATGTCTGGGTGCAACATAGACTGAGATGTTCACGGTGTTCATTTTTGAACGCTTGCAGATCCTTTCTAATAACCTTGTTTTGAAGCGTTGGGATTTAGTTGATGTAAATTGAAGCTTTTTGTTATTTTTGTGCCAAATTCTGATAAAGATGAGCGAACTCATTAAAAAACAAGTTGCTGATGCTAAAATTTCAATGGATAAAGCCATTGAACATTGCGATAGTGAATTACAAAAAATTCGCGCCGGAAAAGCAAACCCTGCCATGCTGGATGATATTGTGGTTGAATATTACGGAACCCCAACTCCGCTAAGCCAGGTAGGTAGCGTTAATACGCCTGATGCGCGTACCATTGTGGTACAACCATGGGAAAAATCATTATTGCCGCTGATTGAAAAAGCTATAAAAGAGGCAAATCTGGGCATTAACCCTCAAAATGACGGGGTGATTATCCGCATCAACGTACCACCGCTAACTGAAGAGCGTCGTCGTGATTTAGTGAAAAAAGCGAAAGGTGAGGCTGAAACCGGAAAGATTGCTATCCGCAACATCCGCAAAGATGCGAATGAGAAAATCAGAAAGCTGAAAACAGAAGGTGTATCAGAAGATGAAATGAAAACCGGCGAAGGTGAAATCCAAAAACTTACCGATGCTTATATCATTAAAGTTGATGTGCTTTCAGAAGCTAAAGAAAAAGATATCATGACGGTTTAATAATCGTTTAAAAATTATATTTAAAAGCCTTCGGTGTTATTTCACTGAGGGCTTTTTCGTTTTGAATAGGCTTTGTCGTTTATACAAACATCGTCCCGCTCATGGCCGCGGGAGCCTAGTTACTTTTGTCGCCACAAAAGTAACCAAAAAGGCTTTCGGCAGAAAGGCTTCTTTGCCGCACGGGGCCTTTGCCCTGCAAATCGGACAAAACCACGGGCTGCAATCTTTTTTGCCGGGTTACCTTTTCCGATAGCAGGCCTTTTATGCAAAAAATTTGCTATGCCCTCGCCAGCACTTAAGCCCACCGTCGTTTTGTCCGATTTCGGCCGAAGCTGATCTGCTGAGAAAAAAGAGAAAAATGCATGTTAATTAATAAATGGAAAGCTTTGACATATACAATGCAAACGGGCGCGAAGGCCTGTCAGAAAAGCGGGCCAGGAGTATGGCCTGTGCGGGTGAAGCTTTTTTCTGACTTGATGTTATTCACTTATTATTTGTTTTTATTGGTGTTCATTATCTTGCTACGCTACGGTCTTGGTTACTTTTTCATCTAAGGAAAAAGTAACTAGGCCCTCCATGCGGCCATGAGCGGGACGGTGTCTGTATGAATCCTAAAACTCATTCTGTACCCCACAAAACATAAGCTAAAATACGTCAAATGTCAAATTAAAGGGAATGAGCTTTTTAGCCATTCCGTTTTTTTATTTTTGCAAACTATTGAATTTAAAAACTAATGAACATACTCCTATCATATCTTAAAAAACATCGTTGGGTTGTAATACTTGCGTTGCTCATGGCGGCCATTAATATTGGCTTTTCATTAATGGACCCATATATATCCGGACGTATATTTGATGGTTTTATAGAAAATCGGGATAAACTTGCAGAACACGAATACTTATTCGGAGTTTTAAAATGGGTTGGTTGCGCTGTTGGTGTTGCTATGGTATCACGTATAGCAAAAAACTTCCAGGATTACTTTACCAACATAGTAACCCAAAAAACAGGTGCCGAAATGTATGCCGACGGACTTAAGCATTCTTTAGAACTACCTTATCAGGTTTTTGAAGATCAGCGTAGCGGCGAAACACTAGGTATTTTACAAAAGGTGCGTCTTGATTCCGAAGCATTTATAACAGCATTTATAAGCATTTTATTTGTTAGTTTAATCGGAATGACATTTGTAATTGTTTATTCGCTTTCACTAAGCTATAAAGTAACTCTTGTATATGTTGGTGCTATCCCTGTTATCATGTTTGTGAGTCTGTCTTTAAGCCGCAGAATAAAAAAAATACAAAGAACGATATTGTCAGAGACCACTGCCTTAGCAGGTTCAACAACAGAATCTTTAAGAAATATTGAGCTGGTTAAAAGTTTGGGATTAGTTAAACAGGAAATAGAAAGATTAAACAACACCACTTATAAGATACTTGGCCTTGAGCTAAAAAAAGTAAAGTATGTACGCAGTATGAGTTTTGTACAAGGCACTACTGTAAACTTTGTACGAAGCACAATGGTTGTAGTATTACTGTTCCTTATATTTGAGAAAACTATATCGCCAGGACAGTATCTAAGCCTACTTTTTTATTCCTTCTTTTTATTTAACCCATTACAAGAATTGGGTAATGTTATGGTTTCGTGGCGTGAAGCTGAAGTATCAATGGAAAACTTCAAAAACATAATTACTACACCGATTGATCCAAAACCTGAAAAACCCGTATTGCTGGAAAAAGTACAAACCCTCACTTTTGATAACGTAAGCTTTAAGCATTTAACCGCTAACAGAAACGCGTTGAATAATATCAGCTTTGAAACCAACAGCGGCGAAACCATTGCATTTGTTGGTCCATCGGGTTCGGGCAAAACTACACTGGTAAAATTGCTGGTTGGCCTTTATCAGCCATTGGAGGGTGATATATTATACAACAACACGCTGAGCAAAGAAATTGACCTGGATCAGTTACGTGAGAAAATTGGTTTTGTAACCCAGGATACCCAACTGTTTTCGGGAACGATTAGAGAAAACCTGCAATTCGTTCGTCCGGGTGCAACGGATGAAGAGTGTATGGATGTTTTGCAACGTGCGGCCTGCCAAACGCTCATGTCGCGTGCAGACAAGGGCCTGGGCACCGTAATAGGTGAGGGTGGTGTAAAAGTATCAGGCGGAGAAAAACAACGCCTATCCATTGCGCGTGCGCTTTTACGCAGACCAGATATTTTAGTATTTGATGAAGCTACCTCGTCACTGGATTCTATTACAGAAGAAGAAATTACTGAGACCATTCGCAGTGTTTCGGAGCAGGATAATCATATCACCATACTGATAGCCCACCGCCTGTCGACCATTATGCATGCCGATAATATTTATGTGCTGGAAAAAGGCAATATTGTTGAATCGGGAAAACACTTTGATTTGTTAACGCAGAAAGGCTTGTACTACGCGATGTGGAGACAACAAATTGGCGAGAAGGTAACTGTGGACGCGTAAAAAAATCATACATTAATAATTCCGGTTTTTACAGCAAAAATAACCAAACCTACCAGGTTTTTAGAGCGGGTTTTTTCAAAAAGGCGTGCGCGGTAGCCTTCAACGGTGCGTACGCTTAAACAAATTTTATCGGCAATTTCCTGGTTGGAGTATTCCTGGCAAACTAGTTTTAATACCTCTATTTCGCGTTCATTAAAATCAACCAGCGAAATGGCGGATGTGCCATGCAGGTTGTTTCCTGCCAGTTGTTTAATGAGTGTTACGGAAAGATGCTCATTAAAGTAATAATCCTTTTCGTAAACGGTTGATATCGCTTCAATGATCTCTTCCGGTTCGGCATTTTTAAGTAAATAGCCCGATGCACCGGCTTTCATCATGTCAACAATATACTTGTCTTCGTTAAACATAGAAAGCGCCAGCACTTTAATGTTTTTATATTGCTGCTTTACAACTGCAGTGGTTTGAATGCCATCCATTTCGGGCATTTTAATATCCATCAAAATAACATCGGGAATTGTTGAAACCAGCATGCCTAAAAGCTGCCTGCCGTTTGATGCTTCTAATACCAGATCAAAATCAACGCAATCCTCCAATGTGGCCTTTAATCCATTCCTGAAGATCTTGTGGTCGTCAGCAATAGCTAATTTGATTTTTTTCATAGCAAGTAATTCAAAAAGGCAATAAATATAGATAAAACTCCGGTTAAGTCATCAAAACTCTAATTATAGTCATGGTGCCATTTTGCGGTTTTGTATAAATATTGATTTCGCCGTTAATCAATTGTACACGGCTTTGCAAATTCTTTAAGCCAAACCCATGTTTTACATGGTTGATATTAAATCCTTTACCATTGTCTTTAAATTCCATTACCAGGTACCCGCCATCATTGGTAAGAGTTAAATGAATAATAGTTGCCCCGGAATGTTTAATAGCATTACTAAACAATTCCTGGGCAATACGATAAAAAGCCAGCTCAATGCCCGGGGCGAAGCGAATGCTATCGACCCTTTTTTTAAGCTCTACTTTTACATTTGTAACCTGTTCAATTTTAACGCAAAGTCCTTCAAGTGCTTCCAGTAATCCGTAATCTGTGAGTACCGGCGGTAAAACGTTTTGAATAATGTTACGTATTTCAACAATACACTCATCGGCAAGCTTGCGGGTTTCGGCCAATAGGGGTTGGCTGCTTTCAGTAACACAATTTTTATCCAGCCGGTGAAGATTAAGTTTTATAGCTGATAAAACCTGACCAACACTGTCGTGCAAATCTTCGGCTAAACGCTTACGTTCGCTTTCCTGCGCGTCAAAAACGGCTTTTAATAAATCAGATTGCTTGTCATCATTCAGCTTGCGCAAGTCTGTCTGGTTCTTTATCATTTTCCGTTGATAGATGATTACGAAAAAGAATAAAAAAACAATGAGTATTACCATTACCAGCGTACCGGTAACTAATACTGGCATTAAGTCTTCTGAGGTTTGCAAAGCAGCGCAACTGAATATAAAACGTTAGCAATAATATTTGTTATATCATGTATTAGCCAAAGGTCGCCTCCATGATGGCTAACGATCCTTTCAAAAAGCATAAACAAGAATATATTTATTCCGAAATAAAACAGCACACCCGAATTAAACCAAAACATTGCCTGTTTTTCGATGTGGGTAAATTCGGTGCCATTTAAAAGCTGGTAAAAAAATAAAAGCGATAAAATATTGAAGACCACACTTAATGAAGTGTAGGATACAGTTGGGAAAGACATTAAATTGCTTCCATCCAATGCATTATATCCAATTGCAATAAGAGCTAATATACTTAAAATTACAGTTATCTTTTTTAATATTGGTATCTGATAGGAATTATAATAAATCCACCCAAAAAAGGCGACATAGATTACCATAAAAAGATGTATAAAAGGAGAGTTGTTTTTTACACCTAGTATGGGCGTAATAAACAATAAAAAGTCGAAAAAAGTAGATACAATAAAAAATATTGCAATAACTTTTAAAACCCTGTCCAAATATTTGTAATTGTAAAATGCCGCTATAACAGGCAAAAGGCCTGAAAATAGGGATAGATAATTCATTATATTGGCTAACGACATGTTATATTCTCTTTCTAAAATCTGTCAGATATTTATGGACAGTTTGCTGAACCCGGGCAAGGCGTGGCAACCTGGGCAACTATGCCATATTTCTTTTCTGGTGCAACAGGCGTAGCTTCTTTTAATTCAGTTCGTGCTAATGATTGGTGTTTATGCGCTTTACCCTCTTTGCTATGAGTAGGGATAATATCTTTACCTTCTTTGGTGGTTCCAACAATAATAACGTGTTTCTCGCCTTCAACGTTGCCTATCACTTTTGAAAAAAAGTTGCCTACAGATACCATTGAGCGTTTAAAACCAGATAGTGGTTTATCATGTGCATGATAAATGCGCAGGCCTACACAATCTTCCTGATCCAATATTTTTTGTAATATATCTTTTCCGAAAAAGTGAGATATCAGTTCTCCAGGGTGTTTATGTCTGTAATTCTGCGTCCAGGCCGCAGATAGGTCCATATCAAATTCTTCGCCTTCTTTACCGGTTAAATGTGCCGGGTTTGGTTTTGTTTCCATTGTCTCAAGTATTAGGTTCCAAAAAATAGTTTTGATAAAACTAACGTTAATTAACAAATAATTCAAAATACTATTCGGGCTAAAAGTAGTTATTCTGCACTTTTTAGATTTATAATATATTTATAATCAATTAATTATAAATATTAGTGCAGGTGTGCCCCCTTAAACTTTACGTAGTTTTACGCAATAAAATCAGTAGTACTACGGGGTAATAGGTATAGCTGTTTTGAACAGTTTAAAAAGATTTTGCTGTAAATAGATCTGAAAACTTTTTAAAATATTTTAAAAAGATATGAAATTTTCATAAAAAGTTTATATTTACTTTTCAATTATAACCTGATCCATTTAAAGCCATGCGTTATTACCTTATTGTTATTTTAATGGCAGTAGCTTTTGTAAAAGTTGCTGCAAAAACTATGGAAGAGCCTCAGTTTAATGCTCATGATCTGAGCATAGTTTGGGAGCCTGTTCAAAATGATTACAAAAACCATCAGCAATCATTAAACGCCATTACTATTACCAATAATGGTAAAAAGACTTTCCCTGCTTCAGGCTGGAAAATGTATTTTAACTCGGCCCGTTTAATTGTTCCGGCTACGGTAAGCGGCAATGCTAAAATTGATTTTGTAAATGGCGATCTTTTCAGTCTTACGCCAACCAGTACTTTTACCGAAATAAAACCCGGCCAGTCTGTACGTGTAGAGTTTATTGACGACGAGCCTGTGGTAAATATAACCGATGGACCCGAAGGTTTTTATGTAGTTTGGGATAATCAGCCCGACAAAGGATACAATACAGGAATGTTTACGCTGAAACCATTTAAACCTAATTACGCAGGTTTGGTAACCCCGGCTATTATTTATGATCAGAATAAAAATATTCAGGATGTTCCGGAAACCCAATTAACTAAAGTATTTCCTACCCCGGTGAGTTATAAAGAGACCGGCGGCGTTTTCAATTTAAATAAGGATGTAGCAGTTATTTTTTCGCCTGAAGACAAGTTTGCAAAAGAACTGGAGCTTTTAAAAAGCACTATTGAACCATTAATAGGCAGCAAATTTAAAACTGATCTTAAAGGCGGATCCGTCAAGATGATCAATATTTTATATGATGGCCGTCTTGATTCAGAAGCATACCGGCTTACGGTTAATCCGGGTAACATTACCATTCTGGCATCAACAGGTGCAGGCGCTTTTTATGGCATCCAATCTCTTAAAACTTTAATCCCTGCATCGGCATGGGCACATCCGCAAAAAGAAATTGAAATTACGTGTGTTGATGTTAAAGATGCTCCCCGCTTTCCATACCGTGCTTTTATGATTGATGTTGGCCGTAACTTTCAGCCTAAAAGCGAAATACTAAAAGTGCTTGATGTAATGGCACTGTACAAGTTGAATGTATTTCATATGCACTTAACTGATGATGAGGGCTGGCGCATAGAAATCCCATCATTACCAGAATTAACCGATGTTGGTGCCAAACGCGGCCATACTTTAGATGCTAAGCATAACCTGCCGCCTTCACATGGTTCGGGTGGCGAAATTGAAAACAAAACAGGAACCGGCTTTTATACCCGGGCCGATTTTATAGAGATATTAAAATATGCTGATAAACTGCACATACAGGTAGTGCCGGAAATTGAATCGCCGGGCCACGCTCGTTCTGCTATTAAAGCCATGAACGCGCGTTATAATCGTTTAATGGCCGAAGGGAAAAAAGAAGATGCAGAACGTTATTTGCTGTATGATCCGAACGATCAATCGCAATACAGCTCAAACCAGTATTGGACAGATAACATTATGGATGTTTCCCTTCCATCAACCTATAACTTTGTTGAAACGGTAATTAATGATGTGGTTGGCATGTATAAAGATGCTAACGTGCCATTAAAAACCATCAACTTTGGTGGCGACGAAGTGCCTGCACATGTTTGGGAAAAATCACCTGCTTACCTTGCCCTTAAAGCAACGCATCCCGAAATAAAAAATACCGGCGATCTTTGGTATTACTTCTACGGTCGTGTTAACCAACTGGTAAAAGCGAAAGGATTATATCTTTCAGGATGGGAAGAAATGACCTTGCGTAAAACAGCGTTAGACGGACAACCATTTTACGTTCCGAACCCTGATTTTATGCCCGAACATTTACAAGCCGAAGTTTGGAACAACTCCCTTGGCGATGGCAATGAAGATTTGGCTTACAAACTAGCCAATGCAGGTTATAAAACAGTGCTTACCTGTGTAACCAATCTTTACTTTGACATGGCTCACTATAAATCATTCGATGAGCCGGGATATTATTGGGGGGCTTTTGTAGATATTGATAAACCGTTTTCATTTATCCCTTTTGATTATTTTAAAAATTCAACAGTTGATAGAAACGGACTGCCTATTAACCGAAATATTTTTATTGGTAAGCAACGCCTTACTGATTATGGCAAAACCAATATTTATGGTTTGCAAAGTGCTGTTTGGGGCGAAAATATTAAAAGCACCCAGCGTTTAGAGTACATGCTGCTGCCACGCTTACTGGGTTTTGCTGAACGTGCATGGAGCCAGGACCCTGATTGGGCCACAGAAAAGAATACCGCTAAAAGCGACTCACTTTATCAAATTGCCTGGGTGAAATTTTTAAATGTTGTAGGTAAAAGAGAATTGCCGCGCTTAAGCTATTATGCTGACGGCTACAATTACCGTGTTCCAAAACCAGGTGTGGTATTGCAGGATGGCAAATATTTGGCTAATGAACAGTTTCCCGGTTTAACCATCCGTTATACTACCGATGGTAAAGATCCGGATGCAAAAAGTAAAATTTATAACGATGCTGTTACAATTACCTCAAACGGGGTTAAGTTCCGTGCATTTGATAATAAAGGCCGCGGCAGTAACGTTTCAGAACCAGTTACTCCTTAAATACCAAGCAATAGGGGCGTTATGAGGGCGCTCCTATTGCTTATCAAATTTTAAAATACCACATTAAATCCGATATAATAATTGCGTAAAGGTGCTGCGTTATAGTAGCGGTTGCCAACAGCATTTAAATCATCACCGAGGCTGTATTTTTCATTTAGCAGGTTATCGGCCCCGGCATAAATTTCAAAATTACTTTTAGCACTGATGTTATGTTGCCAGCCGGCTTTTGCCTGTAGCAAATTGTAATGCGGTGCAAAAGCGGTATTGTTATCATTCAAGGGGATGCGTGCGGTATAATTATGTTCAATAAACAGGTATAAGTTTTGCGGAAACTTAATTTGAAAACTGCTTACTATAACCTGCTCTGGCACGCCGGTAAGTTGGTTGCCTGCGTAACTTCCTGCAGCATCATGATAATCACTGCTGAAGGTAAACCTGTCCAGCGTTAACGATTCATTAAATTGCAAACCCCGAATAAAAGATGAACTGTTTTGCCTGATGAGCCAATCAGTAAAATATAATTCCAGTCCGGGTTGATTAGTGTTGCCTGCATTAATATAATATTCTGTTTCATCCGCATTAAAGCGCGGCACAATGGCATTTTTAAGATGATAATAAAAAACAGATGCATCTAAAAACATCGTTTCATCATCATTTCGCAAGCGGAAGCCGGTTTCATAGTTCCAGCCATCTTCGGGCGTTAAATTTGTATTGATTTGATGATCGGTTGGCCGAATTTCGGCTGTGGTAGGAGTGGAGTATCCACGGCTTACTGAGGCCCGCCATATAAAATCATTAGTAAGCTGGTAGGATAAGGCAATTCTCGGCATCAATTGCGGCGTAAAGCTACGGTTGGTATAAGTGCCCTCATCATTAGGATAAACATTTCTGAATTCATAATCATAAAAATTCAAGCTCAAAGCAGCTTCCACATGCAGTTTTTTATAAATATCGGCCACATATCGCGTAAAGAAAAAGTGTTGGTTGGTATTGATCTTATCCAATGTTTGGGCTGTGTCTCTTATGCCCGAATCATTGCCATAATTGTTAATATCCGAGTTGGTTTGTTGCCATTCGATCCCCAGGTTTACCTTTGATTTGTAGTTTACCTGCTTGCTTGCTATCCATTCAAAATAACTACGAAAGCCAAAAGTAGTTTCATAGCGGTTTTCATAATCGGTAATAAATGGATTGGTAAAATCAACATAAGTGCCAAAAATGGAAGTAACGTTTCGCAGCCTGTCGTTAAAATGATATTCATTAACGGCACCACCCATGGTCATTTTTTGATAGATACCGGCCTTTTGTTCAATTGCTCCCGGAATGGTTGGAGTAGCTGGCCTTGCGGCTTGCGGATCAGCCTCGTATTGGGCTAAAGTTAATCCTCCCGGTGTTTCGTAACTCAGATCTGAATAAAAGGCCAGTACCCTGAATTCTTCTTTCGGATTAAATGTCCATCGGTTTATGGCTTGCAAGTAATTACGCTGCATGTAACTGTTTTGCCGGTAGCCACCATAACTTTCATAAGCCTGGTTTAAGTTCAGCGTATAAATGCCCGAGTGCTCCTGTAGCGCGGTGTTTTCATGAATCAACCCGTAAGAACCACTGTTTAGTCCGGCTGAAATATAATTGCTATCAGCCTTATGGGTAACCGGACTTATCAAAACTACTCCGCCCGAGTTGGCACCAAACAAACTGCCATCCGGCCCTTTCAATACCTCCATATTGTGGATACTATTAAAATCGATGGCGTTTAAATAGGTATTGCCGCCTGCATCAGTAAGGGGAATATCATCGTAATAAATTTTTACATCCCGTATCCCGAAGGGAGACCGTAGTAAACTTCCCCTTATGGATAGGCGGTAACTACCCGGTGAACGTTCTTCGGCTCGTACCCCCGGTACACTGTTTAACGAAGAAACGAATGAGCTGCTGGGCTGTAAATCCAACTGTTTTTGATTAATTACACTCACGGAGGCAGGTACACTTAAAACAGGCTGATTTGAAAGATAGGCTTTTACCATTACGGTATCCAGCACTTTCACACTGTCTTTTTTAGGCGTAAGCGTATTTTGGGCTTTAAGTCCGATTAGAAAACCAAATAGAAGAAACAGAGATAAGTATATTTTTACCATAGACCAGATCACAAAATCAGTTTAAAATTAGTTCTTTAATTTGAAAATGATCTTGAAGAATATATTGTAATACACAAAATACATTTATGATTGTGGGTTAACAGATTTCTTTGCTAACTACTCAATTGTAACATTCTTTAATAATATGCTATTCATCAGCCAAATAAATTATTTTTGGAAGGTTACTGTATTTGATACCCTTACCCAATTAATGCGACCAATTATATTTAAGCTTCTTTTACCGGCATTTTTTATTGTATTTGCTTTTAATGTGCGTGCGCAAAGCTGTACCGGTAGTTTAGGCGATCCGGTAATTAATCAGGATTTTGGATCAGGGGCAAACCCCGGCGCTCCACTTGCAGCGGGTATCACTACCATGACCTATACTTCATCCAACTGCCCTGATGATGGTTATTATACTATAGCTAATAGTCTTACCGGGAATGGAAACTGCCATCCGGATACCTGGCAAAACGTTACCAGCGATCATACAGGTAATCAAAATGGCTATATGATGATTGTTAATGCATCTGATCAGCCAAGTGTCTTCTTTACGCAAACTGCCAATGGCCTTTGCCCAAATACAACTTATGAATTTTCATCATATGTACTTAATTTAATTACTCTTGAAGCCAGCGGACCCGGCGTTAGCGAACCTAATATTGTATTTACCATTCAAACCACCGATGGCCAGATTTTAGCAACCTATACTACAGGAACAATAGCCTCAACTCCACAGGGAAAGCCTCAATGGAATCAGTATGGGGTTTTCTTTACCACCCCGGCAAATGTAACCGATGTTGTGGTTAAAATGACCAATCTGGCTCCCGGGGGCAATGGCAACGATTTAATTTTGGATGATATAACCTTCAGAGCCTGCGGTCCGGTAATTACCACTGGTTTTGGATCAAGTACAGGGCAAAGTGCCTTGAGTTTGTGTGCGGGAAGCAATGCACAATATACCATAAACGCCAATGTGATAACAAATGGCAGCCCTGACTACCAATGGCAAGCCAGTACCAATAATGGAGCCTGGATTGACATTGCAAATGAAACTACAGCCCAGTTAAATATTTCTTTTACAAATGCTGTTGCAGGCTTATATCAATATAGGCTGGGTGTTTCAAATGGTTCCGATATTTCATCGGTTCAATGCAGGGTGTATTCGCCCCCGGTAAGCGTTACGGTAAATCCCTTGCCGGTTGTGCCTGCTATTGCTCCGCAAACCGTTTGCGAAGGATATACCTTAACACTGTCGGCGTCGGGAGGAGCAAGTTATTTGTGGTCCGGTCCTAATCTGGCCCCCACATCACAAAACCCATTGGTTATTAATAATGTTACCGCGGCAAATGAAGGTGCATATACAGTGCAGGTTACATCTGCTCAAAATTGCTCAATAACTGTACAGGCAACTGTAAATGTGATACCTAAAGTTACAGCAGTAGTAAGCGGTAGTGTTAATGTGTGTGCAGGTACGCCAACACAATTAAATGCCAGCGGCGGCCTTTTTTACAAATGGACGCCTTCAACAGGGCTTGATCATGACGATATCGCTAACCCAATTGCTACTCCATCCCAGACAACTACCTACACTGTTGATGTAAGTAATGGTACGTGTGATGATAATACCCAATCAATAACCGTAAATGTGATGCAGGATCCGGTTGCCGATGCAGGGGGTAACAAAGTAATATTTGAAGGGCAGTCGGTTAAATTAGATGGATCTATTGCAGGGGATAACGTCACTAGTTTTTACTGGGCACCTACAACCGGTCTTAGTGATCCTAATTCGCTTACACCAATGGCTATGCCCGATGATAACATTACTTACACTTTAACCGCTATATCGCAAAGCTGCGGCACATCATCAAGTAGTGCATTTATTAGGGTTTATAAAAAAATAACTATTCCTAATACTTTTTCACCCAATAACGACGGGAGAAATGATTACTGGGATATTGATGCCCTGGTAACTTACCCTAACTGCGCTGTGATGGTTTATGATCGTTACGGGCAACCGGTTTACCAAAGCATAGGGTATCCAAAACCCTGGGATGGCACACTCAATGGTTCGCCACTTCCCCAGGGTACTTATTATTATATTATCGACTTAAAAAACAATACACCCAAACTGGCTGGTTGGGTGCTTGTGGTACGATGATGATTTTTTTACTTTCCGAATAAATAGTTAATGCCAAATTGGTAAGAGGTGACGGCTCCCGAAAAGGAGTTGTAATTGGTTAGCGAAGAAGCTGGAATATAATGGAAGTTTACTTCTATTTTTTTGCTGAAAGATACTCCTGCGCTTAACGGGAAGGATGCCCAAAAGCCACTTAATTCTGGATATTTGTTATTATAAATTGCGGGTTCAAATGTGCCTGGAAAAGTAGTTACTGTTTGATAATGGTTATACGCTGAAAGATTTACACTTACGCCTGCGCCAATAAATACCTTAACTGATTCTTTATTATAAAGATTTAATATAATCTGTGGAGTTAGAGAATTATTATACTGTGTGAAATTGAATGTATTATTTGATGGAACAAACCCTGAATTATCATTGCTGGATATTTTATACTTATTCATTTGGAACGAATACTCTAAACGAATAAAAAATCGCTGAACATTTTTGTTCGCGAAAAAGTCTAAACCGGCAGTAATTTTAGGTGAGATGCTATTTGACGAGGTGCTATTTGGAAAGGGATTACCAGTGCCATCAAACTTTAACTGATTAACTGCCGCGCCAACGCCAACAAACCAACGTGTGCCTCCGAGGCTTGGTTGTGAAAACTTGAGGGATGATGGTCCGTTTATGTCCTCTGCAATTTTAATCAAATCAGCTTCTTTGTAATCGGCGATAAACACTTCGCGAATAATTTTATCTGTACTATTAGTGTTGAGCTTTCTGACTAAATTGCCTAACTGCAAACGGTAAGTTGTAACGTATTGAATGCCGCTATTTTCCTCATTCATGTAAGCATGGTAACCTAACTCTACCGGCTGGGTGGCTCCTGCTTCCAAATAATAAAAATGGTCCTTAATTTTATCAGTATAACTAAATACGGTTAAGTATTTTCCGGTGGTGCAAATTCTTAAAAAAACGGTATCAGCAATGGTAGTAGTATCCAGTTGCTGTTTAACTTTTTCAATATCGATCAGGTCCTGACTTACAGATACCGTGTAGCTTCGGTAATTTTCATATCCACTTACCGCAAAGGCGCTGCTGTTTTTCACGCTAAACGTTTTGGTATCGCCTGATTCCAAATTGGCTTTAAAAGTAATTTTGGTAGGGTTTTGATCCCATTGCTTGTAATTAATATACCCACGTACGGTATCACCCTGTGTGGTTACTACATAACCGGGTTTGTAATTACTTTGAGCTAATGAGAATAAAGGAAGTGCAAAAAAGAAGAGAAATAATCTGTTAAAAAAGTGCATAATTATTCAATAGTTGTTAAATTTAAATATCGGGTCGGTGATTTATTTCGTTTTTTGTTAACGGAGATCAAAAGATTATTTAAATAAATAATTGATCCCAACCCGCTCCTGGGTGTTGTTTAGTTGAAAATAGCCACCACTAGTTAAGGGGACTGAACTCACATAATCAGCAAAAATCCCCCAATTTTTTGAAAACTGAATACCGGCTTTTATCACAAAGGATGTTTCAGTATTTCTAAAATAATATGGATCGTTACTTGCTGTACCATCAAAATTATCGTTCGGATTTTGAGGGCCGAAAACCGCGTTCGAATAATTATTGTATCCAATCAAAATGCCGGCTCCGGCATAAAACTTAAAATTTTCACCATTATAGAAATTGTAAATAATTTCAGGAGCGAAAGCTATAATTAAGTCATTAAATGACGCTTTTACACCTATATATGGCGAAACTTTATTTTCATATAATGAACTGTAGGATGCTGTACCAATAGTTACCTCTGCACGTAATTGCAATTTGCCGGTATTTGCATTGGGTAAAATGGCTATCCCAAAACCGGCTGTTGGTCCGAAAGAAGTGTTTGATTTTCCGCCAGCCAGCGCAAAAGATGAGGTACTGCCGGGCGATATATTAGACACATTAATCCCCGCGTTTACAAAAAGCTTAACGCCAGAATTAACTTTGTGATTCTTTTTGTAATTTGACGCTGAGATTTTGTTGATCTTGCTTACAATCTTTAAAATAAACCAATCCGAGTAACCTTCGGCTTGAAAAATCTTTTCCAATTCGCTGTCCATTGCATCGTATTTATTAGCCAATGCAAACAATTGTTTCAGGTAAGTATTTTCAGTGACTATACCTCCGGCTGAATTTTGGGCGTTAGCATCAACATATAGGCGGTATTCTAATTCAAGAGGTTTGTAACCAGGAGCTTCTCCAATATAAAAACGGCTTTTAATACGGTCGGTATAACTGAATAGTTCGAGGTTTTTGCCTTTTTGTAATATTTTTAGAAAAACGGATGCAATTTTAAAGCTCGTATCCCGTGAAGACGGATTGACGGCGTTTGTGCCGTCGGTACTTATTTTTCCAGCGTAGGTTTGATAAGCGTCGATGTCATCTATGTTAAAATAAACAATATCTACAGGGGTAAAAGATTGGGGCTTTGTTGCATTGAGCGTGATTTTAAAATTAATAGAATTAGGGTTTGAGTTCCATTCTCTGTAGTCTATAAAGCCATGGAGGGTATCGCCTTTAAGTGTAATCACATAGCCGGGTTTATAATTACTTTGCGCTAAAGAAAATAGGGGCATTATTAATAAAAAGGCAAGTAGTGCCTTTGTTAAGCATTTCATGATAATAGTTTAATTTAGATTGTTAGGTTAATTGGTTTGATTATAGATGTTTTCTACTAAATTGGTCAATTGTGCGTACATTAAGTTGAACAGCTAATATAAACTAATTATTTAGTAACCAATTCAGACTAATGATAAATTGTCTTTTTGTTAAAATACTATGCTTTATTAGGGGTATTTTTAGCCATGCATCACGAACAACACTTAAAAAGCTCTGATACTATTCGGGATATAGTTATCGGCATGTCTGATGGATTAACCGTGCCTTTTGCGCTGGCCGCAGGCTTAAGCGGGGCGGTAGCCAAATCGGGCATAGTAGTTACTGCAGGCATAGCAGAAATTGTTGCCGGTTCAATAGCTATGGGCCTTGGCGGCTTCCTGGCCGGCCGTACAGAAGCAGACCATTATGATGCTGAGCTGAAGCGCGAATATGATGAAATTGAACGCGTACCCGAACAGGAAAAGATGGAGGTAAAAGAAGTTTTTGCTGATTTCGGATTATCGCCCGCTTTGCAGGATCAAATTGCCAATGAAATGGCAAAAGACAAAGATAAATGGGTTGATTTTATGATGCGTTATGAACTGGGACTTGAAAAGCCTGAAGCAAACCGGGCTACTCAAAGTGCCGTTACTATTGGTATATCCTACATTATAGGCGGCATTATACCGCTTTCACCCTATTTTTTTGTTGACAATTCGCAGCACGCACTGTACTATTCGTGTGCTATAACTATGGTGTGTCTGTTTATATTTGGCTATTTTAAAAGCAAAGTAACCGGTCAGCCCGCAGTATCAGGTGCATTAAAGGTTTTACTGATAGGTGCCCTGGCCGCTGCTGCCGCATTTATTATGGCTAAATTGATTAACGGAGCATAGGACGCGAGTTTTGCATAGATCCTTCAACTAAATCTATGTAATTGGGGTGTCCAATTAAAAGGCGATAAACTTATCTATTTGCTCATTGGTAAATTGCAGGGTATCTTCTTTAAAAAAATCACCTTCTTCATTAAACTCCTTATTGATGGATGCAATATGTAATTTTAACGACATCACATTTAAATGCAGATAATGGCATACCCCGGTAAAATGATCAATACCACGGATGTTTCCATATTTGCCTGATGATATGCCGGTGAGGGCTGCTTTTTTCTCGTAAAAGCTTTCCGGAAAACTGCAGGCATCAATAAACACTTTTAAGACACCCGGAAAGCTGCCATTATATTCAGGAATAATAAACAGAAATTTGGTTGTTTGGGTAATGATTTGTTGTATCGGCTCAAATTCTGCACTTCTTTTACCGTACAGATCACTTTCAATTAAATTGGCGGGTAGTTGTGCAAGAGATAGCAGCCCGGCATCAATGCCTTTTTCTTTCAGCTGTTTTTGATAGTATTTGGCTACTTTAAGTGTTGAACTGCCGGGTCTGTTGGTAGCTGAAATGATGGTTACCATGTAATTTTTGTCAAGTTATTGAACAGATTATTTCCTTTAAACAGGAAGATAAATAGAAGGGGCAAAGTAAATCATTAATTCAATAATTCTATAATGTGGTAGTTCAGAAAAAATAAAAACTAACATTTTCGTTCCACTTTTGTTTGTAAGTAGGCAAAAGCTGTGGATTTTGGAATTATATTAAATGCTTATCTTTATCGCGGAACACTTTGCGAAATAGGAAATCAACATTTCGGTATTTCGTTTTGCTAAAAACCCTTTTATAAATTTTTTTAACAGATAAAATGAGTAAAATAATTGCGTTGGCCAATCAAAAAGGTGGTGTTGGTAAAACTACTTCATCAATAAATCTGGCTGCAAGTTTAGCCGTATTAGAGTATAAAACACTATTAGTTGATGCCGATCCACAGGCGAATTCAACGTCGGGTATTGGGTTTGATCCACGAAGCATCAAGAACAGTATCTACGAATGTATCATTAATCAGATTGACCCCCGCGAGGCTATCCAGAAAACGGATACCCCTAATCTTGATCTGTTACCGGCACACATCGACCTGGTAGGTGCTGAAATCGAAATGATCAATATGAACGACAGGGAGTATAAAATGAAAGCCGTCCTTAATGCAATTAAAGAGGATTATGATTTCATTATTATTGACTGTTCACCATCATTAGGTTTAATTACCATTAACGCCTTAACCGCTGCCGATTCTGTAATTATCCCTGTTCAATGTGAGTATTTCGCATTGGAAGGTTTGGGCAAGCTGTTAAATACCATTAAAATTGTTCAATCAAGATTGAACACTAACCTAGAGGTTGAAGGTATCCTGTTAACCATGTACGATGTAAGGTTGCGTTTGTCAAACCAGGTGGTTGAAGAGGTACGTACACACTTCGAAGAAATGGTTTTTGATACCATTATCCAAAGAAATACCCGCTTAAGTGAGGCCCCAAGCTTTGGTGTATCTGTAATTATGCATGATGCTACCAGCAAGGGAGCTATTAACTATTTGAATCTTGCACGTGAAATTCTGCGCAAAAATGGTTTAGTTCTTTCAGACGCAGCAGAAAAAATAGCAACAGTATAATATAACAAATGAGTACAGAGAAAAGAAACGCGTTGGGAAGAGGATTAAGCGCATTGCTGAATGATTCTGAAAATGTACAGTCAAACAACAACAAAAAAACAACTGCTTCAGAAAGCCCGGAAGTAAATGATCTGGGCTCTGTAAATGAAATAAAATTAGCTGAAATTGAAGTTAACCCTTTTCAGCCTCGTACCGAATTTGACCAGGATGCTTTAAAAGAATTGTCAGAATCTATAAAGCTACAGGGGCTTATTCAGCCTATTACCGTTAGACGCCTAAACGCACATAGCTATCAGCTGATATCAGGCGAACGTCGTTTCCGGGCATCAAAACTGGCCGGATTAACACAAATCCCTGCATATATCCGTACGGCTAATGACCAGCAAATGCTGGAAATGGCCCTTATTGAAAATATTCAGCGCGAAAACCTGAATGCCATTGAGGTAGCATTAAGTTTTCAGCGAATGATTGATGAATGCAGCCTGAAACAGGAAGAACTGGGCGAAAGGGTAAGTAAAAACCGATCCACGGTAACCAACTATTTACGTTTATTAAAATTGCCCCCTGCTATACAGGCATCTATTCGTGACGGGCAGTTAAGCATGGGTCATGCAAAGGCTTTAATTACCATTGAAGACCCTACCAAACAAATATATATCCATCAACATATCATTCAGGAAGGTTTATCCGTTCGTAAAACTGAAGAACTTGTTCGTGATATGCAAAAGCCCCAGGTAAAAAAAGAGGGTAAGCAGCCAGAATCGGTATCTTTCCAGCTTCAAAAAATACAGGACGATCTTGCATCCAAGTTTAGTTCAAGAGTTAAACTGAAGCTGGCCGGACAAGGTAAGGGTACTATTGAGATCCCCTTCTTATCAGAAGATGATCTTAGCCGTATTCTTGAAATTATGGATTGGTGAAAACACAACCCCTAAAAAACGGGGCTTTAAATTGAAAAATGTATAAATATTTGTTAGTGGTTTGTTTGTGTATGGCATGTGTATTTACTGCCAGGGCGCAACAACCTGATACTACTTCTGCTAAGTTAAAAACAAGTAAAGATTCTTTGGTCTCCACCAAAAAGGATACAGATGTGGTAAGGTCTTTTAAATCCAAAAAACAAAAAGAAAGGGCATATCACCCAGATAGCACCCATAGTCCGCACACGGCAGTTATTCGCTCGCTTATTGTTCCGGGTTTGGGTCAGATTTATAATCACCAGTGGTGGAAGGTTCCTGTTATTTACACCGGGATAGGGCTTTTGGGCTGGGCCGTTGTATTTAACAATACCTATTATAATGAATTTTTGGCCCTATCAAAGTACAGGGAACACGGTGTTACGCCGGGGCCTAAAGATCCATATTATAACGAATATAATCTCTATATTAATCAGCCTGACCAGGCACTTTATGATGCTACTGACGCCTATCGCCGTAACCGCGATTTAAGCATTTTAGGTATTTTAGCTGCCTGGGGTATTAATGCTGTTGATGCTTACATTGATGCCAAGTTTATGCATAGCTATAGCGTTGACAATAACCTTAGTATGAAAATTATTCCCAGTTTGCTTAATCAGCCCGTTTATGCGCTTAATAGCAGCAGTTCTTATGTTATGGGATTAAAAATTACCTTTACACTCAGATAAATTATTATTCAATTAAAACTGTTAATCTTTTTAATTTAGAGGTACAGTTTATAAACCTATACACATTTCTGATGAAGATAGCATTATTGGGATACGGTAAAATGGGCAAGATCATTGAAAAAATCGCCATTGACCGTAAGCACGAAATAGTACTGAAAATTGACCGGGAAAATCAACATGAGCTAACAACAGAAAATCTACAAAAAGCTGATGTTGCCATTGAATTCAGCACGCCTGGAACTGCTTTAAGCAATATGGAGTTATGTATTATGGCAGGCACACCTGTTGTGGTTGGTACTACCGGCTGGCATGGCAATATCGAGGCTGTAAAAGAGCTATGCGAACAAAATAGCGGTTCGTTAATTCATGCCACTAACTTTAGCGTTGGGGTAAATATATTTTTCCATGTTAATAAAGTATTGGCAAAGTTGATGAATAACTACCCATACTATGATGTACAGGTAGAAGAAATTCACCATACCCAAAAGCTGGATTCGCCGAGCGGTACTGCTATTACCATTGCTGAAGGTATTATTGAAAATATTGATACAAAAAAAAGTTGGGCCAACGTATTAACAACAGGAAGCGATGAAGCCAGCAATGATAATGTAGAAGACAGTAGCGAGGTATTAATAGAATCGTTCCGTATTGAGAATGTACCGGGTACACATACGGTAATTTATGATTCTGAAGTTGATTCTATCGAGTTTAAACATACTGCCCATAACCGTAATGGTTTTGCCCTTGGTGCGGTGCTGGCTGCCGAATGGATCCAAAACAAAAAAGGTTTTTATTCCGTTCAGGATATGTTTGATTTTAGCATAAAATAATAGATTATTATTCCCAATATTGTAAACATGAACTGGAAATTCTGGAATAAAAAAAATAAACCCGCTAAAAAGAAAAAAAGCGCCACCCGCGAATGGGTTGACGCAATTGTTTTTGCTGTAATTGCTGCAACGCTTATCCGTACATTTTTTATAGAGGCTTACGTTATCCCTACACCATCAATGGAAAGATCGCTGCTTGTTGGCGATTTTTTGTTTGTAAGTAAGGTTAACTATGGCGCGCGCACACCCATGACGCCTATTGCGTTCCCGTTTGCACACCATACCATGCCATTGATTAATACCAAAGCCTACTGGGACGGTATTGAGCTGCCTTACTACCGCCTACCTGGTTTAAGTGATGTGAAAAAAGGAGACGTAGTAGTTTTTAACTACCCAATGGATGCAGATGCGCCATTATCGCGCCCTGTAGACAAACGCGAAAATTTTATTAAACGCTGCCAGGGTACTCCGGGTGATACCCTGAGCCTGGTGAATGCCCAGGTTTATGTGAATGGTAAAGCTGCACCGAACCCTCCGGGCGAACAAATAGAATATAACTATACCACTACCGGTATAGAAGTAAACCCACAAATTTGGAAAGATCTGAACATTTCTTTTTATGATTCGGTAGGTAAGCCAAGTGTGCCAACTATGACGGTTGCTTCGGCCAGTATTTTTAAAGGATATTCGAACATAAAATCATTTGCACCTGCTATAGCTGTAAAAGACATCCCGGATCAATTAAATCCTGTTTTTCCGTTAAAATATAACCCAGAGCACGTTACCTTAGGCAAAATGCCCAATTATAAATGGAACGTAGATAATTTTGGTCCTATTATTATCCCTAAAAAGGGTTGGACCGTAAAACTGGATAGTTTAACCTTCCCGATTTATGAGCGTTGTATTGAAGTTTATGAACACAACAAAGTGGAAGTGAATGGAACTGATATTTTGATAAACGGTGTAAAAACCAACAGTTATACCTTTAAAATGAATTATTACTGGATGATGGGGGATAACCGTCATGATTCAGAAGATTCACGCTACTGGGGTTTTGTGCCCGAAGATCATATTGTTGGAAAAGCCCTATTCATCTGGATGAGCTGGGATGATAATGAATCGTTTTTCAGTAAAATCCGTTGGAGCAGATTATTCAGAGGAATCCATTAAGGTTTCGGATTCGAATTAAAGTCGCTTAATTCCAAATTTATCGGCCAGACCATTTAAGTCATTTACAACGGCGTCCACCAGTGGGATGCCGTTTTGCTTTCTGTCCAGTTGAGCTTCCAGCTCCGGCTCGCCGGGGATAATAACTTTTTGATCCGGATGAACGGTAGAGGCTGATTTAAAACGCGATACCCAATTATCCATATGGGCCTTAAACTCATCAACCGGGCGAAATCCATCAACCCGCATAGCACCTACAAAATGGCCTATCCCCAGGCCAACCGGGTTAGCCGGAGGATCTAAAAACGCCACAAACGGCGGTACCCAGGGGCCATAATTAGCACCTGATAATACTGCCGAAAGGATATCAACCGTTGCACTCAAGCCAAATCCTTTATGACTGCCATGATCACGATCGCTGCCAAGCGGTAATAAAGATCCGCCTGATTTTAAGGCATGAGGATCGGTAGTGTAATTGCCTGCTGCATCCTGTATCCACCCTTCCGGAACTTGTTTGCCTAAACGTTGTGCTATTTCCAATTTGCCATTAGCTGCTGCTGATGTGGCCATATCAACCACCACCGGCGGGTATTTCCCTGCCGGGAAAGCATAACAGATTGGGTTGGTGCCTAATAAACGTTCATTAGAAAAAGTTGGCGCCACCAGCGGACTGGCATTGGTCATGGCATAGCCAATCATATCTTTCTCAACTGCCATCAGTGTATGATAGCCAGCAATACCAAAGTGATTAGAGTTCCGCACCGACACCCAGCCCGAACCATATTTTTCAGCCTTTTTAATGGCTAATTGCATAGCAAAAGGAGCAACCACCAAACCAAGCCCCGCGTCGCCATCTACAGTGGCCGTAGTAGGCGTTTCATGAACGATGGTGATATTGGGTATAGCATTTATCCGTTTGTTTTCCCAGAGGCGTACATAGCCTATCAGACGGGCTACACCGTGTGAGTCAATTCCTCTGAGATCCGACAATAATAAAACATCGGCAGCCAGTTCAGCATGTTCATTACTGCAACCCATGGCTAGGAAAATATTCTGGGTAAATGTACGTAGGGAAGATTCGGAGATAAGCATCTGCAAATATAATAAGCTTAGGGTGAGATAAAACTTACAGGTTTTTAAAACCTTGTAAGTTTTATCATTAGTCCAGTTGCTTCAAAATTCCTAATCCCTCTGCCCATTCACCAAAACCTGATGCTAAATTGATGTGCCCTGCATCGCCAATGTTAACCAATTCGCTACCCCAGGCGCTAGCAAATAATTGGGCACGTTCAAAGGTTACGTAAAAGTCATTAGTACTGACCACTGTGATGGTGGGAAACGGCAACTTATTTAGAGATACCGGTGTAAATCCGGTAGTTCCCGGAGGATAGCTTTCAGCTTCGGTATCGCTCGGGGCAACTAATAAAGCTCCTTTTATTTTGACATTATATTTTTTTGCCCAATAGGCTATGGTAGTGCAAGCCAGGCTGTGACCAACCAGGATTATATCGGCGGCGTTGTGTTTTTTAACTTCGCTTTGGATGTTCTCAATCCAGTCATCACAAACTGGGGCATCCCAGTCGGCCTGCTCAACCCGGATAAAATTAAACTGCTTTTCCCAAATGGATTGCCAGTGCTGTGGCCCTGAATTGCCCAGGCCGGGGATAATGAGGATGGTGGATTTAAAAGTCATGATCGTAAAAAATGGTTTATGCTACTCTGTCAGCACCGTAAACTTAAAATCCAGGGGCTCAAAGTTGCGGATCAGCTCATCAATAAAATACTGGCCCCATTTAACGTAAAACAGACCGAAGTTTTCGGTACGTTCCTGTAAACTGTCTTTTGGGAAGATGTCACCTTTAATATGTTCAACTTGTTCTAAACGGGTATGATAATTTATTTTTTCGGCCTTTACCAGTTTTTTCTCCAGGTTGTCTATAGCATGTTTAAGCCTGGCCTGTACGGCATCGGTAGAAGGAACCAGCGTACTATCAATTTTATGTGCACGCAGTTTTATTTTTTCAAACACACTCGATAGTTCGCGCCACTCTTCCGTTAAGCTTAGGGTGTGTTTGCTGTGTTTTTTTACCCAATTGTTTTTAATATCGTCGGTGCTTTTAAACAGATCAGTTGGTTCAAGTTCCATCCGGGCAATTTTGGATGCTGTTTCTTTTCCAATCAGCAGCCCTGAATTTCTAAGGATCAGGATAGGGAAATCTACCTTATAAAAATCAAAATTTGATTTGAGCTCCAACCAGTAAACCACCTCGGCACCACCGCCAACATAGGCTATGTTAGGCAAAATACATTCCTGGTAAAGCGGGCGCATCACCACATTCGGACTAAACCTTTCTGGATATTGTTTAATTTCCTGCTTTAATTCAGCTTCCGAAAATCTGATCTCACTGTTTAATACCTGATAGCTGCCATTTTCAAATACAATACGCTCACGCAAACCATCCAGCAGGTAAAAGAAATTGATTTCGCGAGGGTTCACCTGTATATGAACGCCTAATTGATGCAGTTGCTCATTGGTAGCACTGATATTTTGAAAGCTGTTTTGCTCAATAATATCGCGTTCAATAATTTGTGCAAACTGGTGTTTAAACTTGTGATCGTCTGCATCTATAATTACTAATCCGTATTGGCCAAACAAGGCATTCACCAAATAACGGGTTGCATCAGCCAGTTTATCAAATTTGGTATAGGCTGTTTCTATTATTGTGGCAAGTTCATCTGCATGGCCGTTTATCCCTAATGCACCTTTATACTGGTTTATAGCCTGGCGCATAGTTTCTGGATTAATGCGCCCCGTGGCGCCATAAGCTTCATACCACCAATGCACTTTTTTACCGCCAATATTGGTGTAGTTAATTTCGGCAAAGTCGTGATCTTCAGAAGCCATCCAATATACCGGAACAAAATTTTTATCAGGGAATTTCTCTTTTAGCTGGCGCGATAGTTTAATGGCCGTTACAATTTTGTAAATAAAATACAAAGGCCCGGCAAATATATTGAGTTGATGACCGGTTGTAATGGTATAGGTATTTTCCTTCGATAAAAGATCAATGTTTTTCCATACCAACGGCCATTTTTCAGAACCATAAAAGCGCTGATCTTCTTTATTATCAAGGCCATATTGTAAATCCAAAACACTAGCTAGTACTTCGCGGTTGGCAATTACTTTTTTATTTTTCAATAAAGCAGCAAAGCCTTGCATATCGGGCCGGTGACTATAAAATGAACGCAGTTCCGGAATGTTGTCCAGATAATCGGATATAGTTTGGGAAAAGTATCCCGTGTCTTTGTAGTCTATACAGGCTGAGTCCATTGTTGATTTCAGATTTCGGATGCTCGATTTTGGATTCAAAAACCCAATTTCAAAACAAACTTATAAGCATACTTTAAATGCTAAGGTCGAATTTAGATTTTTAAATTTCTAAAATGGAAATCAAGTAAACAAAAACTGTTTATTTTACAATATGTCCATAAAGATCAAAGTCTTCCGCGGTGTCAATCTTTACGTTTACAAAGCTGCCAATGGTTGCATAATCAATGCTTGCATCAATTAAAACTTCGTTATCCACCTCTGGCGAGTCGTATTCGGTACGGCCAACAAAGTAATCACCATCTTTTTTATCCACCAAAACTTTATAGGTATGGCCAATTTTTTCTTGGTTTTTATCAAAACTGATACCTTGCTGAATTTCCATGATAGCATCAGCGCGCTCCTGTTTTACTTCTTCAGGTACATCATCAACCAATGAATGAGCATGTGTTTTTTCTTCGTGCGAGTAGGTAAAGCAGCCCAAACGGTCAAATTTGGTTTCTTCAACCCATTGCATCATTTCTTCAAAATCCTGCTGTGTTTCACCCGGATAGCCGGTGATCAGCGTAGTACGCATAGCAATGCCAGGAACTTTATCGCGGATTTCATTTACTACATCAATGGTTTTTTGTTTAGTGATACCACGACGCATAGATTTCAACATATTGTCGCTGATGTGTTGAAGTGGCATATCCATGTATTTGCAGATATTGTCGCGCTCATTCATCACATCCAGAATCTCCATTGGGAAGCCTGAAGGATAAGCATATTGCAGCCTGATCCACTCCACGCCGTTAACATCAGACAGGCGGCGAAGCAATTCGTCCAAATTACGTTTGCCATACAGGTCCAATCCGTAATAGGTTAAATCCTGGGCAATTAGTATCAGTTCTTTGGTGCCGTTTTTCACCAGGTTTTGAGCATCCTTTACCAGCTGATCAATCGGCTGACTCAAGTGCTTGCCACGCATCAGCGGGATAGCACAGAAAGAGCAGGGGCGGTTACAACCCTCGGCAATTTTAAAATAGGCAAAATGGGAAGGAGTGGTCAGCAAACGTTCGCCAATCAGCTCGTGCTTATAATCCGCACCTACTGATTTCAGCAGGTTTTGCAGATCGTTAGTGCCAAAATAAGCATCAACATTGGTGATCTCTGCTTCCAGCTCGGGTTTGTAGCGCTCAGAAAGACAGCCGGTAACAATTACTTTGCCTACCTTGCCCTGATCTTTCAGCTCGCTGTATTGCAAAATAGTATCTATTGATTCCTGCTTGGCATTATCTATGAAACCGCAGGTATTAATTACAATAATATCATCTTTGCCCACTTTTTCAGCCTCATGCACCACATCAAAATGGTTGCCTTTCAGCTGACCCATCAGGATCTCAGAATCGTAAATATTTTTGCTGCAGCCTAAAGTCACCACATTTACACGTGGTTTAACTGTTTTTGCAGGCTCGTTGATTGATTTTGTCCTCATCACTTATCGGGCGTTAGCCCCCTCTAAATCTCCCCCGGTAGGGGAGACTTTAATTTCGTTTATCTTCTGCCCTCCCTACCGGGGAGGGTTGGGTGGGGCTTATTGTTTAAATAAACTATCAACAAAGGCTTGTCTGTCAAATAACTGCAGATCATTCACGCCTTCGCCAACACCAATATATTTTACGGGGATTTTAAACTGATCGGATATACCTATCACCACACCACCTTTTGCAGTACCGTCAAGTTTGGTTAATGCCAGGGCATTAACATCAGTAGCTTCGGTAAACTGTTTGCATTGCTCAATGGCATTTTGCCCGGTGGACGCATCCAGCACCAATAAAATTTCATGTGGCGCGCCCGGAACTACCTTTTGCATCACATTTTTTATCTTGGTTAACTCGTTCATCAGGCCCACCTTGTTATGTAAACGACCGGCGGTATCAATAATCACCACATCATCCCCATTGGCTACTGCTGAACGTAAAGTATCAAAAGCAACAGATGCGGGGTCTGATCCCATGGCCTGTGCTACTACTTTTACGCCAATGCGTTCGCCCCAAAGCTGTATTTGGGCTACAGCAGCTGCACGGAAGGTATCGGCTGCGCCTAAAACTACTTTATTGCCTGCTTCTTTAAGCTTGTTAGCCAGTTTGCCAATGGTGGTTGTTTTACCAACACCATTAACACCCACTACCATAATTACATATGGTTTGTGGCTGCCGTATTCAAAGTTTACAAAATCGTTGCTGTTGTTTTCGGCAAGCAGTTGCTGTATTTCATCCTTCAGCAGCTTGTTCAGCTCGGAGGTATTTACATATTTATCCTGAGCTACCCGGGCCTGTATACGGTCAATGATCTTTAAGGTAGTTTTAACACCAACGTCTGATGTTACCAAAACCTCTTCCAATTCATCCAGCACATCATCATCAACGGTTGATTTGCCGGCAATTACTTTGGTGATCTTTGAAAAAAAGTTATCCTTGGTTTTTTCTAAACCGGTATCCAGCGCCTCCTGTTCTTGTGGCGTGCTTTCCTTTTTTTTGAAAAAATCGAATAATCCCATGTTTTTCTATGTGCAAATTTCAGATGTGCAAATGTGCGGATTTTAAGTGTTCAGATTATAAGCAAACAGACATAATTAAAGTTTCATTTTATAGCTACTTTAAAATCATTTGCATATCTGCACATTCACATATCAATATTATATCAACAAAAAAAGCCTTCTCGTAAAAACAAGATGGCTTCTGTATTTTGATCAAAAATTACCGGTTATTTTCCGGCAATTGCGTCCTTAACGTTATCGTTAGGCACAATTTGTTCTTTAAATGAATAAGCGCCTGTTACAGGTGACTTGATCATTGTAATAACTTTTGAATATTCTTTTCCTTTACCTGCTACTTTCAGGGTTGCAACTACTTTCTTTGCCATGTTGTTTTAAATTATGGTTATTAATTAAATAATAACGATTACTTAATTTCTTTGTGAACTGTCACTTTTCTCAATACCGGGTTGAATTTTTTTAATTCTAACCTTTCAGTTGTATTTTTTTTGTTCTTGGTAGTAATGTAGCGAGACATACCAGGCATGCCGCTTGTTTTATGCTCGGTGCATTCTAAAATTACCTGAACTCTGTTGCCTTTCTTAGCCATTTTCTTTTATTTTTAGAAGTGATTATTAATGCAGGCAAGTATCACTACTGACCCATCACTACTCATCTATTAAATGTATCCTTTTTTAACAAATTTATTGATACAAGCAGTTATACCGTTTTTGCTGATAGTTTTAACAGCAGAAGTAGATACCTTTAAGGTAATCCATTTATCTTCTTCAGGAATATAAAACTTCTTAAGTTTTAAGTTTGGATGAAATCTGCGTTTGGTTTTAACGTTTGAGTTAGAAACGTTGTTACCAACTAAAGATCCTTTTCCTGTTAGATCACAAATTCTTGACATGACAAATCTTTTTAATTATCCCTTTTTGTAAAGAGTTTGCAAATATCAGGATTTAATGTGAAATAGGCAACAGTGTTTTGAAAATATTTTAAAAAAGATTTATCCAGCTTGAAAACATAAAATATTGCAGATCAATTTGCGGGCTTCCATTTAATTAATGGATGCTTTAACATAGAATTGTACAATCAATAAAGTTAAATTTTAAAAAGAAGTGCATTCTTTTTAAAATTTGCTAAAATGTTTTTTTGTTATAATCAATTATTCAGGAAAGTTGTAATTTACGCCACCAATTAGGATATCGATGAAAACCCCGATGAAAATTAGCTCATTTGAAGAATACCACCAGGTATATAAACACAGCGTTGAACAGCCCGAACAATTTTGGGAAGGTATAGCCAATAATTTTTTGTGGCGAAAAAAATGGGACAAAACACTGGAGTGGAATTTTACAGAACCAAAAATAAAATGGTTTCAGGGAGCGAAGTTGAATATTACCGAGAATTGCCTCGACCGTCACCTGGAAACTTTGGGTGATAAGCCTGCTATTATATGGGAGCCTAATGACCCTTCAGAAGATCACCGTGTATTAACCTATAGGCAGCTATATGAAAAGGTTTGTCAGTTTGCCCATGTGCTTAAAAACAATGGGGCGAAAAAAGGCGACCGTATTTGTATTTATATGCCTATGGTGCCTGAACTGGCTATTGCTGTGCTGGCTTGTGCCAGGATAGGAGCTATCCATTCGGTTGTTTTTGGTGGATTTTCGGCACAATCAATTGCCGACAGGATAAAAGATGCCGAATGTAATATTGTAATTACTGCCGATGGCGGGTATCGTGGTAACAAAGAAATTCCGCTGAAAAGCATTATTGATGATGCGCTGGTACAATGCCCGTCTATTAAAAGATGTATTGTGCTTACCCGTAGCCGTACTCCGATATCAATGATAAAGGGGCGTGATGTTTGGTGGGAAGATGAAATTAAAAAGGTAGAAACACAAGGAAATAACACCTACGAGGCTGAGGAAATGGGTGCCGAGGATATGTTATTTATATTATATACCTCTGGCTCAACCGGTAAACCAAAAGGGGTGGTGCACACTTGCGGTGGCTATATGGTTTATACCGGCTATACCTTTGCAAATGCATTTCAGTACAACCAGGGTGAGGTTTATTTTTGTACTGCCGATATCGGCTGGATAACCGGTCACTCGTATATTGCTTACGGTCCGCTTACTCAGGGAGCTACTTCGGTATTGTTTGAAGGTGTGCCAACCTGGCCATCACCGGCCCGTTTATGGGATATCGTTGAAAAATATAAAGTAAACATTCTTTACACTGCACCAACTGCCATCCGGTCGTTAATGAGCTTTGGTGATGATTTATTAAAAGGCAAAGATTTTAGCTCGCTTAAAAAATTAGGTTCGGTAGGTGAGCCTATAAATGAAGAAGCATGGCACTGGTTTGATGAAAAAATTGGCCAGGGTAATTGCCCTATTGTGGATACCTGGTGGCAAACCGAAACCGGTGGTTTCATGATATCTCCCATAGCTGGTGTTACGCCAACTAAACCCGGATATGCCACTTTGCCACTGCCGGGTATTCAACCCATATTGGTTGATGAAAATGGTAAAGAGATTGAAGGTAATGGTGTGAGTGGTAACTTATGTATTAAATTCCCATGGCCGGGCATGCTCCGCACTACCTATGGCGATCATGAGCGCTGCCGTACCACTTATTTTGCTACCTACCACGATTTATATTTTACCGGCGATGGTTGCTTACGCGATGATGATGGCTATTACCGCATTACCGGCCGTGTTGATGACGTGCTAAACGTATCCGGCCACCGTATTGGAACTGCAGAGGTAGAGAATGCCATTAATATGCACAGCAGTGTAGTGGAGTCAGCAGTAGTAGGTTATCCGCATGATATTAAGGGACAAGGGGTATATGCTTACGTTGTTTGCCCTAATCAGCATGGCGACGAAGAACTTGCCCGTAAAGATATAATGATGACCGTATCGCGCATTATTGGAGCCATTGCCCGTCCGGATAAAATTCAGTTTGTATCTGGCTTACCAAAAACACGTTCAGGAAAAATTATGCGCCGCATATTGCGCAAGATAGCCGAAGGCGATACCGCTAATTTAGGCGATACCTCAACACTGCTTGATCCGGCTGTTGTGGAGGAAATAAAAGCAGGCGCGTTGTAAAGGCAGCAGCACAGAACCAAGAGTCAAGATTCAAGAAACAAAAGTCAAGAGCAGATTTGTTTGCTGCTTTCCTTGATTCCTGGCTCTTGTTTCTTGAATCTTTCCAAAAACCAAAATGATGCCCCTGATGTTATCTAAATACATCTTAAATAAAAAACATCATGGATAAATTACAATTAAAAGGCGGCTGGAACGAGGTTAAGGGTAAAATAAAACAAGCCTATGGCGACCTTACCGACGATGACCTGATTTACGAAGAAGGCAAAGACGATGAGACACTGGGAAAACTTCAGCAAAAGACCGGCAAATCCCGTAGTGAATTAGTGAAGTGGATTAACAGCTTATAAAAATTATAAACCGCGAAGCTTAATTTAATGCTTTAATAAAACGGTTCTTAAAAACTCTACCAACGGGCAATTTTATATTGCCCGTTATTTTTACCCCTTGTTTGTTTTATGATGCTACCTCCCTTATAGCTATAAGGATTTTCCCTTACGTACATCATATCCACCATAAAATCATAATCGCACACCGCTTGCGGTCCTTTCATTTCAACCGCCAGGAGCATTGATTGAAATAGTTGTATGCTGTTAATCCTATAGCTATTGGGCTGTTCGAACCTATATGTAGACTTTTAACGTAATAGGATACTTATGATACAAACTTATGCCAGCGTATTTTATGCAGGAGAGGTCATTAAAGGGAATCAATAGCTCAAAGAATTAAAGCAGCTAATCAATAAAATTCAAACCAACACTTAAAAATAACCAACTCTTAGTTTTATGAAAACAAGCCTTAAATTTTTCCGTACTGCTACCCTAATGGCAGCTATGGTATTAGTGACAATTTCGTGTAAAAAGAATAGCAGCAGTACTAGCTCGCAAACTGCCGATGAAAATACAACCATTAGTTTAGCCGCCTCTTCTACCAGCGCAGAAAGTATGTATGATGATGCTTTTGATGTGGTAACAGAAAGCAGCGAGCAAAGCGGAGTGAGCACAAATTCAGTAGCTGGTAAAACTGTAAATGCAATTGGAGCTACTAATTATAGCTTTGTTAATGTTGCTTGTGCAACAGTTACCCTGGCACCCGCAACAGTAGGTGTTTTCCCAAAAACCTTGACGATTGATTATGGCACCGCCGGATGTACCTCAAATAATGGCGTAACCCGCAAGGGTTCTCTGTCGGTTACTTTAACCGGCCCGATGCGCACTCCGGGCACTGTAGTTACAGTTGTTTATAATAACTACTCTGTAAATGGGTATGTTTTGGCTGGTACTTATTCATTAACATCAGTACTGGCTTCGGGTGGTGGTATAAATTATACCATTACCATTACTAATGGCAATATCACCTTACCTGCCGGTGGGGTTTATACTTACAGCGGAACAGAAACTTATACCCAGGTAGCCGGTATTGGCACAAGCACCGTTACGGACGATTCTTATGATATCACCGGTAATTTTATTTACAGCGGTAATGGTACAAGCATTAGCGGTATTATAGTTACACCATTGGTTAGGTCTGCAGATTGCGCGAACATTACATCAGGCACTATTGATTTTACCTATAAGAACATTAGCGGCGTACTTGATTTCGGACAAGGCACCTGCGATAACGTGGCAACGGTTAAGGTTGGCCTTACTACAAAAACGATAACATTGCCACGATAAAAAAGGATTCAACTCACAGCCGGGCAATCTGTCCGGCTGTGAATTAAAATCGGCATAAAAAAGGATCGGTTGCAGCAGGGGCGTTAAAAAAGATAACCTGAAATGGTATTGATTTTTCATTGATAAGCATAAATTAAATATAAGTAATTTTGCTGCCAATGAAAAACACCAAACCCACCATATTAGTAGTAAATGACGATGGCATTACCGCACCGGGGATAAAAGCTTTAATGGATACCATGGCCGAAATAGGCAGAGTGGTAGTGGTTGCACCCGATAGTCCGCAGTCTGGCATGGGGCACGCCATTACTATTGGCAAACCATTGCGTTTGGATAAGGTTGATATTTACGAAGGCATAGAAATGTATCGCTGCAGCGGCACCCCGGTTGATTGCGTGAAGCTGGCCGTGAACAAAATATTTAAAGGTCAAAAGCCCGATCTGTGTGTTTCAGGCATCAATCATGGTTTAAATAATTCTATTAATATATTGTATTCAGGTACCATGTCGGCTGCGGTTGAAGGTGCTATTGAGGGGATCCCGTCTATCGGTTTTTCGCTGGATGATTATACTTTACAGGCTGATTTTAGTCATTGCCTAAAATTTGTAAAAGAAATAGCGCTGCAGGTTTTGGCAAATGGATTGCCAACAGCTACTTTGCTTAACGTAAACTTCCCTGCAACGCATCATATAAAAGGTATAAAGATATGCCGCCAGGCCAATGCCAAATGGGCCGAGGAATTTGATGAACGCATGGATCCGCATAAGCGCCCTTATTACTGGTTAACAGGTGTGTTTCAGTTAAACGATGGCGGCGAAGATACAGATGTGTGGGCCCTGGAGCATGATTATGCATCAGTTGTGCCGGTTCAGTTTGATATGACGGCCCATCATGCGATACCTGCATTGCATGGATGGAAATTCAATGTATAATCAAGCTATGCTGAACAAAAATAACATGCCATTTGGCGTACTGATTGGTTTAATATTCCCGGTAATGGCTTTTGTGGCGGCTTACCTGTTAAAGTATAATGTGGATTTGATTAACCGCCCGGCGCTACCCTATTTTATTGCCATTGCTTTAAACCTGGTATTGATCCGTATCGGCTCAAAAAGAGGATCAGACCAAACGGTAAAAGGAATAATGCTGGCTACCTTTGTTTGTATGATATTGGTTTTCTTTAAAATCCACCCTTTGAGATGAAATATTACTTGGTAGCCGGTGAAGCATCAGGCGATTTGCATGGAGCTAATTTAATGAAGGCCCTTAAAGAACGTGATGCGCAGGCCGAATTTCGTTTTTTTGGTGGCGACCTTATGCTGGCTGAAGGTGGTTCCCTGGTTAAGCATTTTGCCGATATGGCCTATATGGGTTTTTTTGAGGTAGCAACCAATTTGAATGCTATTTTAAAAAATATGAAATTTTGCAAGGAAGACATTGCCGCCTGGCAACCGGATGTTTTGATACTGATTGACTTCCCAGGGTTCAATTTAAAAATAGCCGATTTTGCCAAAAAGCAGGGCTTATTGGTTTGTTATTACATATCGCCAAAAGTTTGGGCCTGGAACCAGAAAAGGGTACTGAAAATAAAAAAGATCGTTGATCACCTGTTCTGCATCCTGCCATTTGAGGTAGATTTTTACAAGGAATGGGGCATGAAGGTTGATTATGTGGGCAATCCGCTGCTGGATGCTGTTGCAGCCTTTAAGCCTGATGAAGCATTTTTTGAGCATCACCACTTATCACCCTCAAAAAAAATAATAGCCCTGTTGCCGGGTAGCCGTAAACAGGAAATTTTACGTTTGCTGCCACCAATGCTTAGCGTAACTGAAAAATTTTCCGATTATCAGTTTGTAATTGCCGGTGCGCCATCGTTCAAAAAAGAATATTATGATCAGTTTTTAGACGAAAAAAAAATCCCTGTAGTATTTAATGCCACCTACGATTTGCTGACACATGCAGAGGCTGCCATCGTAACGTCAGGCACAGCTACCTTAGAAACCGCTTTGTTCCATGTGCCGCAGGTAGTGGTTTATAAGGGTCACCCGGTATCTATCACCATTGCCCGCATGGTTATTAAAATAAGGTTTATATCGCTGGTTAACCTGATTATGGATAGCCTGGTAGTTAAAGAATTGATACAGCAGGATAGCTCGGCCGAAAATATATCAGCAGAACTGGAAAACCTGCTTCATAATAAAGCCTACCGGCAACAAATGCTCCATAATTATGACTTGCTTGATGAAAAGATGGGTAAACCCGGCGCATCAGCCAAAACTGCCGAACTGATTATAAAATATACCCAAAAAAGATAGAGCCCTGCAATTGCAAAGCTCTATCTTTTTCATAGGTGGTGTAAAGAAATTTATAGGTAGATGTATATATTGATGGTCAGGCTACAGACAAAGTAGGTTGCATGTTGGCCTCTCTCTTGCGTTTTAAGAATGGATTTCTATTCAAAAATTCGCTTAAATCATTCGCTAAAATAGCTCTTAGTTCGTTGTCAAAACGTACTACTAGTTTGCTTACTGCTGGTTTATTGTAGGTTTTCATAGATGCGTTTTTATTTTAATTTTATTTATCTTTTTTATCGGTAGTGTCTTCGTCTTCAGTTAAATTATCTTTTCTGCGTTTGGCTTCTTTGTACTGACGTAATAATTGTTCCTTATCACGCTCATCTGTGCTCAAGGCAGGGTTCACAGGGTTTTCCCATTCTTTCTCTTCACTTTCGTTATGCTTCTTGGTGTTGGGTGCCATTTGTATCGCATTTGCTGAAGTATGTTCCAATTCGATGCCAAAATATTTATCCACTATTAAATGGTCATATTTATATACGATTTTGCTGACATACAGATGTTATTATCCATATAAAATTATTTTACCGCTAATAATTTAAGCAGAAAGAGCATTTTGTGAAGTGTATAATAATGTATACAATATGATACATTATGCTGCTATTGCAGGCTTATCTTCGGCTTTGGGGTGATTTATAAAATGGATAGCCAATGTTATAATGGATATAACCATCCCGGTGATGCATACACCGGTCCACTGATAGTTCTTCCAAAGCAGGGTGGCAGCAAACGTACCGACAGAACCGCCGATGAAGTATGTAACCATATAAATGGTATTGATACGGTTACGGGCCTCAGGCTTTAAAGCAAAAATAATGGACTGGTTGGAGATGTGGGTAGCTTGTACGCCCATATCTAAAACTATAACCCCGATTATTAAACCTGCAATACTGTGTGCCGAGAAAATGAATATAACAAAAGAGACCAGGATAAGCAGTAAAGTATAGCCCGATAATTTATAAGCATCCATTTTATCACTTAGGCGCCCCATTAATCCGGCGGCTATAGCGCCAAAAGCACCAACCAGCCCAAATTCGCCGGCAACATCGCTGCCCATATTGAAATTTTGTTTTAGTACAAACACAATGGTTGTCCAGAAAGCGCTGAAGCAGGCAAAACACAAAGCGCCGCGCAGTGCAGCTGTCCTTAACTTAGGTTCCTGCTTCACCAGATCAATAAGCGATACCATTAGTTTTTTATAGTTGCCTTTATAGTCGGGCTCAACTTCGGGCAAAAGCAAACTGATCATCAGCCACATTAATAGCATAATACCTGCGGCAATGTAATAAACAGCTCTCCATCCCAAATATTCACCAATAAAACCACTAAAAGTACGGGACAGTAATATGCCTATTAACAAGCCTCCCTGTATAACGCCCAGCTTTTTACCCCGTTCATGTGGTTTTGCCAGGTGAGCAGCCATGGGTATTAACAACTGCGGAATCATGGATGATGCACCTAAACAAAAACTAGCCAGTATTAACAAGTTGATGCTTTGAGCAGTTGCGGTAATTAAAAGCGATAAAAAGATGAATGCAAATACGATAATCATTAAACGCTTACGCTTAACCATGTCAGCAAGCGGCACAATAAAAAGCATCCCGGTGGCATAGCCCAACTGTGTAAGTACCGATACCTGCCCAACTTTAGCCTTGCTTACATGAAAGGTAGCGGCAATATCTTCCAATAGGGGTTGGTTATAATATAAGTTGGCTACTACCAGCGCGGTGGCAACCGTCATTATCCACAAAGTTAAGGTAGTTAGTTCAGGATGTTTCTTAACAGATGGTGCATTAGTCATAATACCTTATAAAATTGATAAGCAAAATTGTAAAAGCATTTTTATAAAGATGTTTTATTTAAGTAATTTTTATACTAATTATTCACTTAGTGAGTTTATGTATGCTGAAAACGTTATTGTTTTGACTGCGTTCTTTATCATTATTAATTTGAAAATCGGGCCCGTTGTGTTATGGACGAAAATGGAATTTAAATTAATGGTCATGTTTTTATTAAAAAAGGGTTAATTTTTTTTAATAATCTGAGTTTTTGACTCTTTTATTTAAAAATAATGGTTGATAAATTAACATTGGCTTCAAAAAATGATTACATGTGCAGTTTTGAGTCGTTTTTTTGCTTTTGTAAACCATCGATTTTTAGTTGAATAATAAAATGTGCTAAAAATAATTGATGAAAACATTGGATTTTTACTTCAAATACGCATTTTGGCAAGAGAAAATAATTTTTTTTAAAAAATTGTTATATTTTTAATAAAATGTTTGTATTTTTGAGAAGTAAACGGGAGTATAAAGGTTTTTTACAAAAATATTACAAAAAAACCTTAGGAGTATTGAAACTTAGTGTTAACTTTACACCGTTAAAACATTAAAAAAGTCTTCTCATAATTTAGGTTTATAATTGGTTAGTAAAGGCCCCTGCCCATCAGGGGCTTTACTTATTTTAGAGGTTTTCATATTCTTTGCATTAAATTACTACTTTGGCAATTAATAACATTGAACAAGCTACACCTTGATTATTTATGCTACAAATAAACACCAAGCTTATTATGACTTTAAGTGCCATTACCCTGGCTGCAATAGGAATAGCTCTTATATTTTGCCCAATTGAGCTGGCAGCGTTAATAGGTTTAGGCTCATCGGTTAATTTTCAGCTTATTTTACAATTGCTAGGTGCATTATATTTTGGATTTGCTATGCTTAACTGGATGGCTAAAGGAAGCATTATAGGCGGGATATATGCTAAACCCGTTTCAATGGCCAACTTTACACATTATTTTATCGGTGCACTGGCCTTAATTAAAGTGCTGATAAGGAATCATAACATGCCATACTATTTATGGATTGCTGCAGGTATTTATTCAATTTTTGCCCTGTGTTTCTGGCTCATATTTTCACGTCATCCTACAGCGGAGGTAAAGGCCTAGCATTTTTCAGGACTTAGAAAATAAAATTACACAAAATCGGAGTTTGCTATTCTGTATCTTTTTGCTACTTTTGCCCTCCGCAAAAGGGGGATTAGCTCAGCTGACTAGAGCGTCCCGATGGAAATCGGGAGGGTCATCAGCTGACGAAAATAAATAAACGGGGGATTAGCTCAGCTGGCTAGAGCGCTTGCATGGCATGCAAGAGGTCATCGGTTCGACTCCGATATTCTCCACGCATCACTTGTCAGGCTTTTAGATTTGGTTCTAAAAGCCTGATTTTTTTATGGATACAACATAGCTGCAGCACTTTTATTCATTTTATGCCACCTTTTTGCTGCAAATTTCGTTAAACATACTCATTGTAGTTTTTTTAATCCGATCAAATACTCTACCTGCATTAAGGAAACTAAAAATATTTTCGAGTGATCATTAATTAGTCGATTATAAATGTCAGCCTGAACTAAAGGATAGTTATGTGTCAAAAAAGGCGGATTTTATTAAAATTGTGAATTAATGAGGCAATCATATTGTTTGTTATCGAAACTATTTTCTAAGACAGCAAAAATTAAATGAGTTAATATTGTATTATAAATAACAACCCAACTCCGAGCTCTATATACAATGCTTTTTAATTCAATTAATTTTTTTATTTTTCTTCCCATAGTTTTTCTTCTCTATTGGTTTGTTGCGAATAAGAATTTAAAAATCCAGAACTCACTATTACTGGCTTCCAGCTATTTTTTCTATGCTTGCTGGAACTGGCATTTTTTATTTCTACTTGTTTTTTCTACAGGTTTAGATTACTACACCGGTTTGAAGGTAAGTGCGGCTGAGAACAAAAACGTTAAAAAGTTTTGGTTTTGGCTCAGTATAATTGTTAATCTCGGCTTTCTTGGCGTTTTTAAATATTACAACTTTTTTGCCACCTCATTTGCAGAAACCCTGGCCCAAATTGGTTTTAAAGTTAATCCATATACTCTAAAGGTGATTTTACCTGTTGGTATTTCGTTTTATACATTTCATGGCCTTTCTTATGTTATAGATATCTATAAAAAACGCATCCAGCCAGAAAAAAACTTTATAACCTATTCTTTATTTGTAAGTTTCTTTCCCCTTTTGGTAGCAGGGCCAATAGAACGCGCTACACATTTATTACCTCAAATTAAGAAAAATAGAGTTTTTAACTATGATCAAGCAATTGATGGATTGAGGCAAATATTATGGGGGCTATAATTATTGTTTATTTATTGAGCAAAGAATCACTAAATAATAATTATATTATTCGGAAGCTTTCTTACATTGGGCGTTACTCATATCCAATTTATGTAATTGGTTTTCCAATAGAGTTATTTCCTAAAATTGCAGCGTTGGTTCATACCAACAATTTAACGGTATGTTTAGGGGTACTTATTGTTTTCTTGCCAGGTATAATTTTCAGCAAGATTGTGGAGGTTCCGTTTATAAAAATGCGCGATAAATATTTCCCAAGCAGAAGTAAGTCTTTAATATAATAAGTTTGTTTCTACTTGCCGTGCTACGTTTACTGCCTAATACAGAAATTGTTTCACCACTAAAACGAGTTGCGATTTAATGATGAAACAATTCGGTAGGGTTATTACGATTTAAAGGACTGAACCAATTGCTGGGTGCAGTTTTTCATAAATTCTTCCAATTGATTTACTTCAACAGTTTCCTTTAACTCTATTGCTTTAGTATGTTTGTTATAGGTCCAGTCGGTTAATGGGCAGCCATTTATACAAGGCGTATAATTGTATTTGTAGTTGCCTGCAATCTCATTGTTTTTTACCATTATCAATCTAAATTCAATAGACGCACCTACTCTTTTATAATTGACAGGAGTTATACTGGAACCGTCAGGGCCGCTACCATTGTTTTTTAACGTAATTTGATTGGTTGAATACCCAACCGCCGTGTTGATGTTTACCACTTCTAAAATAAGATCGGTATTGGTTTCTTCTCCCAGCTTACTGTAGTCGGCTGATTTTGATTTATCCACTATTTCATTAAACAGTCCGCGGTCACGCACGTTAAAACCTTCTTTTAAAAGTTCCTTCTCAATGGCATTATAAAGCACATCGTTATTTGTATTAGTCATCGTATTGCTGGTAGCCTTGTCATTTGAATTTGGCACACGCAGCACTATTTTCGGGCTTTTATTATTTTGCAAATATTCCTTTAAATCGTTGTTTGCAAAAACATCATCGTTCAGCTTTTGATACTTGATCAAACTGGTGTATGAGCCGCAAGAAGTTAGGATTACAAAAACTGTAATAACCAAGTAAATCTTTTTCATAATATTAAAATTTAATTAATAAAGATAAAGGTGACTTCCTCTCTCGGGATAGCCATCAACAATTGGTGTAGTACTGTTTTCAGAGGTAGTTGAACACTTTCGACGTCGATAGTTGTTCGGTTTGATATTGGTTTACTAATCAAACTTATACATTAAGTATGATAATAACTAATTATTATATTTATTTCATGTTAGATATAATACTGGAGGCGTTAAAGGGATATTACAGAAAAAAAACGATGTCTTGAAGTCCCTGACTGGTGGAGGTTTGTAGCCTGGTCAGCCGGATAGAAATACACTTTTTATATGCTTATTATTTCTTTTCAGTTGATGGCCTCACTTTTCCTAAACCGAAAATAAATCTTAAAAAAGAATTGTTTTTTATAAGAAAGTGATAGCATAAAATCACAACCGAAAAGCTGGATAAACCGATCAGCACATATTTTACGCCCACCGGCAGGTTCCACTGCACAATGAAATAGCCTATTAAAATAATAACCGGCTGATGAAGTATATAAAACGGAAGTACCGCTTCGTTGCAATATTTCAACTTGTTATTGGTAAAGTTTAACCGGTACTGGCTAAAGCCAAGGATGGTAAACATCCAGGAGTAACATACCGCCGCCCGCAGCAAAATTTTCAGCAAGTAGTATGCCGAACCAAATTCAAACATAATATGATGGAGAAAAAGATACATATTGATTGATGTAAGGATAAGAGCCGCCGTTAAATACCCATACCTGTAGGTGAGCCACAAGGCCCGGATGCGCGGCATGGAAAAAGCATAAAATCCCGAAATAAATAAAACCAGGTGTTCTACCATGCTCCAGCCGCCCCACATCCGGCCGCCCACAAGGCCATCCACCGGCAGCAGACATCCGGGTAATGCCAGCAAAATGATCAATCCAACCAGGTAAAACAGCGATGGGTTAGCGTTGATATACTTCAACGAATATTTCTTAATCAGCAGAAATAAAGGAAGAGCAAGCAAAGAAAACACAAAAAGCAATAAAAGATACCACAGGTGCAAGCCCATCCAGGCGAAATTGCCGCCAAGGCCATACCAGCCTGAAAAATAATGGGGCAGGAAATCAATAAATGAACCCCCGAACTGATGATGTGTTAACCTTTCCAGGTAAACCTGGTGAGGGGATAGTATAAAAATACCGAACACTAAAGGAACAAGTATCCTTTTAACCCGGTCGGTAATAAATTTGGCAGCTGTTTTTGACTGTAAAGCGTACCAGGTGCCTGCGCCCGAAATAAAAAAGAAGATAGGCATTATCCATTCTGCCAGAAAAAAGGTAGCTGTATTGGTAGTGGCTGATAAAACCGAGTTTTTGATGTGCCAGTCGTCATAATCGAAAAAGCGGGCACAATGAAATAAAAACACCAGCAAGATGGTGATGACACGGATCCAGTCCAGATAGTATTGTCTTTGTGTTTGTTGTATCATTTGCGTTTTTTTCTTCAAAACAAATGCAAATAGCTTACCCGGTAAAAAACATTTGACCAATGGCTTTTTTTCTTTGACGACGGGATGATAGGAGGGGGCTCCGCTTTCAAAAAGCGCTTACATTTATTTGTGGGCGTTTTTTTGTTTTGAGTGTTGGAGCTCGAAATTTTATAAAGTAAAGGGAGGGATGCTTGACTGGGCGTGGCTTACATCGAAATCGAAAGCATCGTAAGCCCGAACCAAGTGCCCATATAAATTACGAATATTACAAAATCTGCAAATGTTAATTTTTTATTTTCAAATAAATCAGGTCCACCCCCTTTTGCAGGTGCGACAAATTCCCGGTGCTGAATCTTTAAGCTTACATATCTTAGAAACTGGAAAAGCAGTAAGAGTACAATTGTGTTTAACAGTCCTATAGTAGGGTTCCCATGGTATATTTCAATCGTAGGGCTCCCTCTAAAAAACAAAAAGAGTAGTATGTGTACAACGCCGAAGCCAAGCCAGAGTAGGTATGATGTAAAGTTGCGCAACGATGTATATAGTCCAAAATACATACCTAATTGAGATAGTACTATATACATTATTATTGTAGTCAGTTTAGTTTCGGGTTTGGCAAAAACAAGGGTCAGCGTAACGCCTACCGTTACGATAGCGTATAACAACATGCAAACTGTTTCCCAAGGTTTTAGGCTTTCATAGTAAATAAATGGCTTTTTATTTGCTGCCTTACTCATTGTGATACTCAAAATTTTATAAAGTAAAGTAAAAGATGCTTGATGCGATTCATGGTTGTAAAAATATTAATAAGGCAATAACCAGTATTCTTTTTCGGCATTCAAATCATATTCGCATACACCAGCTCTCATGCCTGCATAAACAATATTATTTTTAATGATAAGGGAATTGGTATTAAGGGCGGCATACCACCATATACCTTTGTTTATTAAAGTTGAAGTTTTAGCGTTGTTATCTACTTTTAATAAACTTTTGGAAGTAATAATAATGAAGTTATTATGATCATCTATTGCCACTGCTTCCGGAGCTGTTGATAACTTTAAATAATCCTTTACCATCCACACATTGTTTGATTTATAAATTTTTATAATGCTTCCCTCAGACATGTTCAAGTGTGCAAGCCCTTCAATAGCGTATAATTTGCCATCTTTATTAATAAATTGTACAATCTCATGATCAGAAATTTTATAATACTTCTTACCATCTTTTGAAACCCAGTATAAAGCACCGCCCCATTCCCCTCTATAAAAGCCAACCAAATATCCATCGTCTACTTTCATAATAGAAGGTCTACCTAAAAAAACACTTCTATCTGCTTTTTTTACTTTCACTTTAAAAGGTAATTGAATGGGGGGGGATCCTTTTTCATCAACTACATAAGCCGAGTCATTTTTCTTATAGACATGCCATTCATTTGGTGAAAAATTATATTTTTTAATGGTATCCGGATTAGTAGGAATAGGATATTTATACCAGTTAACAATCAATTTTTTATCGGATTGCTTTAAACAGTTCTGAAGGGTAAGTAATGTAAATATGATAAGCAGGTTAAGTTTCATAAATGAGTTAGGCGGCTATGATTGTGTTCAGAATAGGTAAATATAAAATTATAAAGCCTAAATAGGAATGACACAAAAGCGAATTGGTTTGTTATTTGTTAAGCTGGAAACTTAATGCATTTTAGGTCTAAGTTGAAAGCTTAGACCAGTAAAGCGAAAGACGCTTGACTGTGTGCTGAGCCTCACCTTCATTAAATATTACTGTGTCGGCTTATTTTGAATTAATATAAATCGTATCTAAAGGCTCTTTAACCTGAATCTCTATTTTTTTTAGAAGAGAGTTTTTGAATATCCCCTTTTGAATTTTTAGATTTCGATACTTATCAATTGAGTCAGGATTAAAAACATAAATATAGGCTTTTACCGAATCTGGCTGTCCGAAAAGGCCGCCGTACCCTGTAGCCATGGTTTCAGTTAATTTGGGCTGAATGTAATACCCCATATAAATCCTGTCGTTATATAGCAAACTGTCGTTCATGTCCTTAAACCAGTTTGCTGCAATTATATCATGATTCATATTGTTTTTCATATAGCCAATAGGAACTTTCCTTATATCGCAACAAGAGAAAAAGAGAGTAACTATTACTGCTATACATATATTTCTAACAGTTTTTTTATTCCCCTCTGGCGCGATGCGGCGCGAAACTGGGTTTTTAAATATTTTCAAGGATTTATAAATGTTAAAACAATAAGTATAAAAAGCAAAGAAGCGGGAAAAAATGTAAGAAATAATTTGAACGGCCTTTTCATAATAACAACATCCCCGGGATATTTATAGGTAATTAGCCTCTTTATTGAATAGAATAATCCTATTGCATACATTGCTGTAGCTAATAATATGATTTGATTCTCGGTTCCTCGTATGATTGGACCTTCTACTGTATATCTATAGATGAGCCATCTTATACCAAAAGGAAAAACACCTATTAAAGTAACTATGCCTACTAACAAACCGTTTTTTGGGTGATATATTAACAGCCCTGAAGCAATAGAAAATAATATAGCTGATGATATTAGCGCCATATATGTTATCACAGCATCTCCATCATTGAACGCTCTAAACACCCATATAGCGTAGCTTTCAAAAAGCATATAGAATCCGAATACAAAGTAAAAAACATATAGCTTTATCATAATGATTAGGTTTTACCTTAATCCCTCAAATAGATTAAGGTAACCCATCGTTCAAAGCTTAGTGCATTTTAGGTCTATAAACGTTGCCAAGTTATCACAGTGCATTATTGCGATAATTTTAAAAATTCTTTTATATACTGTGCCAGAAAGACGCTTGACTTGGCAGACAAATAGTTAAATTTAAAAGATGAACCCGACCCAAACTTTGCCGAAATCCAGCCGTCAAGAAACCCTGGAAACCATTTCCTGGAACCAGTTGGCGTTATTATTTGATCCCTCTCTTTTTGAACTACGCCCGGAAAATCAGCGAGACAAGGGTATAGACATCATTGGCGAGATTAAGCAGAACGGTGTGTACACCAATTTTCGTTTTGCTGTGCAATTGAAGTCCACAGAGTCGGCAAAAAAACAACGGGATGGCTCGATTTCCTATCCCGTTAAGATCAGTAATCTCAATTATCTGTTAAATTTTGGCTTGCCTGGTTTTTATATCTTGTACCACTATCCTGCGAACCAATTTTATATCGCCTCCTTAGCTGAAGTGTATCGTAGCCTTATGGCAAAACATCGTCCTGGTCAGTTACCGAAAACCTACAAGGTTAAGTTCACTCAAGTATTAGATCAAATCCAGATCGATGGCATATATAAAGAAACTTTTGAGAATGGTACGCTGCTGAAAAAACTGAGTACACATATCAGAGCTCAAACCGGAAATGATAAAACCGTAACAGGTTTTGTCATTGATGAACTCCAGGATGTTTACAGCGTAGAACAAAACATTGCATTCATCGATCAGGTTGGATTTGAACTACTGAATCGGCAGTTGTTTTCTCAGATCGTTGAGGTCGAGCAGCGTACCCATCCCAGGAGTAAAGCCTCGCCAACGTTCAATATGATCTGTGGTGTGGCTTATTATCATCAGGCCAATCTGTTCAAAGCGGTTGAATTGTTGAAACTGGCTTATAGTGAAATTGCTAGTCTACATTCAGAGGACAGGAGTATGCTGTCCTATATTTTCGTTCACGCAAAATATTTGCTGGGGCTGTTGAGCGAACCGGAGTTTCGGAAAAAAACGGCGGAGATCGTTGCCAACGAAAATGTGAGTACCTTTCTGCAATTGGAGAACCTTTACAACCAGTTTATCAGAAACAAGGAACCTGAGCAGGGGACGCGAATTAAAAAGTATTATGAAGAAGCAATGCAGATCATTGATAAACGCCCGGAATTTCATGATATAAGGGTGATCGCCCACGCTAAAATCTTGAACTTCGAAGGCATTCTGCTGTTACATGAACTTGCTAAAAACTCGCTACTAACGATGGGTAGAAAGGCGGATGCTTATTGTGATCTACTTAGAGCGGATTGGTTGAATTTTGACAATCAGTTTCTAAGCCAGCTGCAAGAACTTTACGAGTTTGCGTTAAAGCACCAGAACTTTTTGGCACTGAGCAACCTGATGATGGAAAAAATAGAATGGGAATTTGCCAAGGTATACCATTTTCATGCATTCAGTAATTGGAATAGAAAAAAGCTGATTGTCGATCAAGAAGTGGCGCCGGATGACCGAGATATATTGCTCAACCTATTAAGCAACCTTGATAAGGTCACCGAAACCTATGACCGACTTCAGCATCGTGAAAATCAATTTAACTGTCTCTGTAGCAAGTATAAGATCCTTGATTTTTTAGGCAATAAAGAAGATATGGCTGATTGTGTGGAAGCAATGAAAGGATTGATCGCCACTTACGATATGAATGCCTTGCGTAAACGATTCGAGAAAATGTTGAAAGGTGATATGAAACACCGGGCATTTATGGCTGATCTCGCTGAACGGAGAGCTGCAGTTGAGCTTGCGGCAAAAAATAGCGGCATCTACGAGTATTTATACCATGATATTACCGTGGAAATGATCAAAGTCTTAGGCAATGAACCCAAGTGGTCACTGAATGAGCTGTTCCCGCTCAGCTATCCTGATTAGATGCGAGTACGCAGCGACGACGAGTGGGTCGGGTAATCATGATCTATTTACTTAAAGCAAAATGGTATAGGAATTTTTTTGGAATTTAAATTTTGCTTTGAGTAGGGAGACTCAAAATTTTATAAAGTCAAGCGAAAGACGCTTGACTGGGCGGGGGCACAGGAAAGCTTAAAAAGATGGAAAATAATCTTAAAATATTAATTAGCCGGGTCGTCATAAAGCAGCATATTCGACTATTTGGTGAATAAAGTTAAAAGCACTGTTGCCACTTTTATAACTGTCTGCAATGGTTACCAACGCACTAGTCGTGCCTGCAGCAGTATTCAGATAATTCGTTATTTTGCCAAGGAGGCTTTTTACGGATATAGCATTATTGGCTTTTAAAGCAACTAAAAGCGCATTCATATCGGTTTTAATCTGCTCAATATCCGTTTGGGCGAGTGTTTGGTTGATGATTTTCAGGTCTTCATTTTGTATGGCATCAACATTTAGGAAATCCTTGCTGATGTTGACATCAAAAAGATGGTCAGCGTGTAGGCTTTCGTTATGCGGAAACAGTTCGTCATCGACCTTTCTTGCCATGCATTTAAACCCGAAGACGATACTATCTGTGATATTGAATACAATGGCTGAGCGCTTTTCTTGAAAGTTATATAATACCTGTAGATGCCCCGGTGGCCTGGTGGACACCAATCCGCCAGCATTTATCGGTATGTATGGTTTGTCTTTGAATTTAATGATGTCCGGCACATATCCCTTAGGAAACAAAATGCCGATGACCGTATCGCCTGGGACGCCGTAATCATCACAAAATATGAGCTCGTTTTCTTTCATGACCAATATCGTTTCATCGCCCGACTCACGCTCACAAAGGTCATGTTTGCCATTAACGTGAAAGGGAAAGAAAACTGGGTCATCCGGCATCCTGCTGCGGTGGGCGTGAAAGGTCCACTGGAAATTGTTCCCGCTGATTTGGGCGACATCGACCCGTTTCTGGTCTATATGCTGAAGTACTAAAAGTTTGGTGATCATAAAACTATGGTTGGTTCGGTTTTGTTCCAAGCAATATCCGAATAAAAAATCAAAGAGAAGGCTGATTGGAGGTTTATTCTTACTTAACGATTCGTCAACTCATAATTTGCCCCCCCCCCCATAATTTATCTAAATTACATTTCTGCAATGCAGAGGCTTAATCCGTCCAAGCCCACAAGTGTCCCACTTACCACAGCAAAATTGACATTTTTTAGCCCACCTCAGCCCAGCTTGTCCCAAGCACTGCTGTTAACTTGTTTATTTCCAGTAGATTAGCTTTTTAGCCGTCCCGGCGTACTTCTTCTGTCCCATATATTCGCGGGACAAGGCAGCAGCTCCGCCTCCAAGCCTCCCCATAAATTTTTGACTAAAATTAATCTTCCCTTAACAACTTCGATTAGTGCATTCCGTATAATCGCAAATGAGAATTCTTAAATCTAATCTTGAAATATCGTACAAACTACGACTCGTTTTAAGCTTTTTTTCTTTGGTTGCCGTAATATTTATCTGGTTAATAACCTATCTTATTATCGATCAAAAGCAAAAGGATCTCAGAGGTTTTTCTGACGACTTAACCCATATCCAAATTCAATACCTCAAAAGCTCAACCTACCTTCAAAAGTTTATGCTTACCGGTTACCATGATCCGCTGTTTTATAAAACCGGTAACCAGGAGGATGTTGACAGTTTCATTAGGCTCCAAAGGAAAATCATCAATAACATAACTGATCTTAAAAACAGCCAGGCCGATGGTCAAATCAATGTTAACAACAATATAAACTCACTGCTTCAAATTAGTAATGCAACGCTTGCATCAGGCAAGGTACTTAAGCAATTGTATCTGAAAAAAGGCTTTGTAGACTATGGCACAGAGGGTCTGATGCGTCAACGTGCCCACTGGATTGAAGATTCGGGTAAAGTGGCGCGGGTTGATATTCTGCAATTGCGCAGGCATGAGAAAGATTTTATTATGCGGGGTAAAATGATGTACGCCCAGCAGTTTTTTGGCACCATTGATTCCCTGATTAGCGGGAAGAATATGACTAACCCCACCAAGCAGGAGCTAATTGAATATAAAAACAAGTTTACGGACCTGGTTAATTATACCGAAGAGCTGGGCCTGTTTCATGACCATGGCATTGTGCCCCTCACCCAGCATGAAATTAATCAGTTTAACCGCGTTTACATGGTAACCCTGGCTTTGGTAAATGCCGAAATGACGCATTTGCAGGGGCGGTTTGAAGCCATACTAGTTGGTGTTTCAACCATTTTGCTCATTGGGCTTATTATGCTGAGCTTTATTCTTTCCAAATACCTTACACGGGATATAAAGGGGATCAACAAGAAAATGGAGGCCTTTATTAATTCGGACTTTACAGATATCCAACTAATGCCGGTTGAAAAAAGTATTGTACCTAATAGCATCGAGATTAAAAGATTGTATAACTACTTTAACCTCCTGAAAACAACTATCCGCGATTATATTCAGGATCTTAACCAGCGCACAGCAGAGTTACAACAGGTAAACGGCGAACTCCAGGCGGTAAATGAAGAGCTGCAGGCACAGTCGGAGGAATTGCAGGGGCAATCGGAAGAGTTGTTACTCTTAAACAATGAACTGGAAATTCAAAAGGAGCAGGAGCATTTGGCTAAAGAAGAGGCAGAAAGAGCCAACCAGGCTAAAAGCACTTTCTTAGCCACCATGAGCCATGAAATACGTACCCCTATGAACGGGGTTTTAGGAATGGCCTCTTTATTGGGAGATACCTCTTTAAACCAGGAACAAACAGAATATGTGCAAACCATTACAAACAGCGGTGAAACGCTGCTTAATGTAATTAACGATATTCTTGATTTCTCCAAAATAGAATCGGGCAAACTGGAGCTTGATCTGCATGAGTTTAATCTGCGCAGGTGTATTGAAGAAGTAATGGACATGTTTGCCGGCAGGGCTGCCCAGCTTGGATTGGACCTGGTTTATCACATTGATAGCAACGTGCCTTTGCAACTTTTTGCCGATAGCATGCGGTTAAAGCAGGTAATAATTAATCTGGTAAGCAATGCCATAAAGTTTACGCACAAGGGCGAAGTCTTTTTGGGGGTATCCTTAGCTGAGAATAACGGGGAAATTGCAAAACTCGCTTTTGAATTACGGGATACCGGGATAGGCATAGCAGCTAATAAAATACCCAAGCTGTTTAACTCGTTTTCGCAGGTTGATTCGTCCACCACCCGCAAATACGGTGGTACGGGACTTGGGCTGGTTATATGCGAGCGCCTGGTTCATTTAATGGCTGGCGACATCGGCGTAAAAAGTGAACTAAATGTAGGTACCAGCTTTTATTTTACTACAAAAGCTGAATTGGGAAAACAAGAGGAAGTTATCGATCCAAATGCAGCTGCGCAACTTGAAGGGAAAAAAATACTGGTTGTTGATGATAATGAAACGAACAGAAGAGTTTTGCAAATGCAGCTTGAAAACTGGAGGCTAATTCCTTTCCTTGTTTCATCAGCTGCTGACGCGATTGCGGCAATGGAAAAGAACGCTTTTGATATGGTGCTGAGTGATATGCAAATGCCCGGTATGGATGGGGTAGAACTTACTAGAATAATAAAAGATAAACATGCTAACCTGCCTGTAGTTCTACTTAGCTCCATTGGCGACGAAACCAGGAGTAAATATCCCGGCCTTTTTACGGCCATACTTACCAAACCAGTTAAGCAACAACGGTTGTATGATGTAATACGAACTGGACTGTGCAGGGTTAAGGAGTTGCCGGCTCAAAAGCAAAATCAAGCTCTTTTAGAAAAAAACTTTGCTGAAAAACATCCTATGGATGTTTTAGTTGCTGAAGATAACATGATTAACCAGAAGCTGATTTTGCGGATACTTAACAAATTAGGCTACGAGGCTGATTTGGCACAAAATGGAATTGAGGCGGTTGCCATGATGAATGATAAATTATATGATTTGATTTTGATGGATGTGCAAATGCCTCAAATGAGCGGATTGGAGGCAACAAAAATAATAAGGAGCTCCAATATTGCTAAACAACCATTAATAGTTGCCATAACCGCTAATGCTATGCGTGAAGATAAAGAGGCCTGCCTTGATGCAGGTATGAATGATTATTTATCAAAACCAATAAACATTGATGCATTATTGTTGGTTTTAGCAAAGGTTAAAGAGTTGGTTGTATAGCGAAATACACTTAAAATGTTAAAAATATTATAAAATCATTGATTTACAGTTACTTTTTGGAAACCAAACACCCGGTTTATCCGTAAAAATGAACTTGGATTGATTAAAAAAAAATTATGGAACGGAAATACCTTTTTGGAATTGAGGATGGCGGAAGAACCGCAGGTATGGTTAGTTACTTTTTTGTAATAGGATGGTCTATTGGCTATTTTGGGTTCCATCAACCTAACAAAACAAGTTTAAGTGCTTTTCATTTAAGGCAATCATTGTTTTTATATCTAACATTTTTAACTATCTGGTTTGGCTCTTCAATAATTGCCAATGCCATGGGGCAGTCTTCAGCAATGGTTTCACTTTTTTATTTTAGGATAGTTTTAACAGTTGCATTTCTTGCTCTTTGGGCAACAGGTTTAAGTGCAGCTTCAAATTCATCAGAAAAAGGCATACCCGTATTGGGGCAGCTTGCACAAAGTGTTTTTGCATTTATTTAGTTTCATCAACTTTAATTATATTAAATAGCGAGGCGATGTTCCGGAAGGTAGTTCCAGAATCATCGCCTTTTTTGTAATAAGGGGAAGGGGGCTTAGTATTCGCAATTAACCGGATTGTTAATGAGTGTTAAAGTCAGTAGATCCAGGATTGCGGTGTAGGTTTTAATACCTTGTTGAATTTCACTAATAAAAATATACTCATCAGGCATATGTGACCTGGCCGATGAACCGGGCCCAAGTTTCACTGAAGGGATGTTTAATAATGCTTGATCTGAAGTAGTGGGCGAACCATAAGTTTTACATCCCATCATAAGGCCTGCCTGTACTATGGGGTGGCTAATATCAATAACCGAAGGGTTTAAGTGAAATGGCCTTGGTGTAATAGTGCTGTTTACATGTTCTTGTACTATCTGCAAAACCTCATCATAAGTATAAGCGTCCGTTAGCCTGATATCCACAGTAAAGTTGCAGGTGCCTGGTACTATATTATGCTGTGTGCCTGCATTAATAACAGTTACCGACATTTTAACCGGGCCAAGGGTATTAGAAACTTTCGGGAACGCAAAATTGCGGAACCAATCAATATCTTTTAAACAAAGATAAATGGCGTTATTCCCTTCTTCGCGTGCGGCATGCCCTGCCTTTCCGTTTGATACACAATCAAGCACCATTAATCCTCTTTCGGCAATAGCCAGGTTCATGAGGGTGGGTTCACCAACAATGGCAAAATCTAAGTGCCCCAATTCAGGAAGAATAAGCTTCAACCCATTTTCGCCTGAGCTTTCTTCTTCGGCGGTAGCTGCATAACATAAATTGAAAGCCAGGTTAGGCTTGTTATAAAAGTGCAGAAAGGTAGCCAGTAATGATACAAGGCATCCCCCGGCATCATTGCTTCCTAAGCCATAAAGCTTATTGCCAACTATTGATGCTTGAAACGGATTGCGTGTATACTGGCTATTTGGCTTTACAGTATCATGATGTGAATTTAAAAGTATAGTGGGTTTGGCCGGATCATAGTAATAATTAAACGCCCATATATTATGCTGCTGGCGATGGGTTTGAACGCCCCTGTTTTGGAGGAAACACTGGATAAGCGTTGCTGTAAAGGATTCTTCGCCACTAAATGAAGGTGTTGCAATCAGGTCTTTTAATAGCTGAAGGGTATCATGAAATAAATGATCTGTAATATGTTCATCAGGAGTAATTACCTGCTCATGTTGTGTTTGCATAATAAAAGTGTTCTAGTTTATAATTCCATCATAGCGAGACTTCCTACCTTCATTCCGGTAGCATTAGCAGTTTCATTAGCTTTAGCCGGGTCAAAAAGCATTGCTGTACATAGGCAGTTACATTTGTTTTTGCCGTTAAGTACATTGTAATTTATGCAGCTTTTACATCCTGCCCAAAACTGCTCATCGTGTGTTATTTCGGAGTAAGTAACAGGTTCAAAACCAAGCTTGGTGTTTAGTTTCATAATGGCCAGGCCGGAGGTGATGCTAAAAATGCAGGCGTTGGGGTATTTGCTGCGTGATAAATTAAAAATGCAGTTTTTGATAGCTGTGGCTACGCCGGCATTTCTGTATTGAGGAGAAACAATCAGACCTGAGTTGGATATGAATTTGCCATCTTCCCAAACCTCAATGTATTGAAAGCCAACCCAGCGGCCCTCATTAGTAAGTGCTATTACAGCCTTGCCTGCCAAAATTTTTTCGCAGATTAATTCAGGCGATCTTTTACTTATCCCGGAGCCCCTTGCAATGGCAGAGGCCTCCATTTCATATGCTATTTCTTTGGCAAAAATCACATCACTGGCTTCGGCCAGGCGTATAATTATTCGTTCTTCTTCCATTTTATGAATATAATTTAACCCGGAGGATAATTATTTCATGCCAAAAGAATGCCCTGATAATATTTTTTTAATAAATATACTTTTAAACGGTTTTAATGCAATTTGTGAACCCGGAAGGAAAATATTACCCATAAAAAAACCTATCAAAACGATAGGCTTTTTTCAATGTGATTGAATGTTTTTTTAGTGAAACTAATAAAAGTGGAGTCTTAAGACACTTTATCTTCTTTTACCACTTTGGCTGTTGCCGGTTTCGCTTTAGGCGCTGCTGTGGCTGCTTTAGTTGCTGGTTTACTAGTTTTGGCTTCGGCCGCTTTAGGTGTAACAGGTGCTGCTTTTGCCTTTTCTTTAGGAGCAGACGTTTCTGCTTTTACTACAGGTGCCGTTTCTTTTGCTTCCTCTTTATTTTCAGACTTTGGCTCTTTTATGCCTTTTGTGATCTGCTTTGCCAGTTTTTTAGACCCTTTTTCTATTTCTTTAGCCAGCTTTTCGGCATCTTGTCCAAATTGACCGGTTAGTTTTTTTAATTCAGTGATCAAACGTTGTTGAATAGCCTTTCTTGCGGTTTTCCTGGCTGATTTAACCGGTGATTTCTGTTTACTCTTACTCATAAATATGTTGTATTTACCCAAAGGTATATGATTTTATTGTGAATTTAACATTATCATTATGTTAACATTTCAAATTGTATTAACATTAGTTTCAATAACTTAGCAATTAAGGAAGTGTTTTGTTTATTTAAAAATAAATACCAGTTGTTAACAAACGTTGTTGTTAATTAATATTAATTTTAAACAACATTTATCAAACCTTAAACTAATGGAACCAACTAATCCTTTTGCAAATGAGAGTAATGGAAAACTGGCAGGTATAATCAGCTACTTTACTATTGTTGGCTGGCTGATTGCTTATTTTGCATTTTATGTAAATAACAGAACCAGTTTAGCCAGTTATCAGCTTAGGCAAACATTACTGTTTCACCTTGTTTCAATGGTATTAAGGTTTGTTGTTGCTGCAATATTGGGTCTTGTCTGGCTGTCAACAGGTATGTTTTCTTTATATTCTTTAATGAACATTTTATACCTGGCACTGTTTATTATGTGGATAATTGGTTTAATTGGAGCCATTAATGGTGATAAAAGGCCAATACCATTTATAGGCGATGCTGCGCAAACAATCTTTTCAGGAATTTAAGCTTATAATTAAAGCAGCAGTGCATCTACCGAATGTGCATGAACTATATTTTCGCATGGCGACCAGGAAAAAATAGTAAACCGTCCATCCTGTGATGATACTAGTGCTATGGCATCACGCTGATCATAAACAAACTGAGCCGCAGAAAGATGCCTGGTGCCACCATTTTGCGATGGATGGATAATGGTAGCAATGTTGCCTTGCACCGGCTCTGTGATCATCATTTCTTCAACAGGAGAACCATTGGAGGATAAGCCTATTTTGGCACCGAAAGCCAATAGCTCCAGTTGATCATTAATAATAGTTGCACCGTCAACAGCGGTAAGACCAGCTACCGCATCAACTGTGCGATTTACTTCGTCCTGCCATAAAATCATGCTGCGTTCGTTCACCACCTGGCTCATTAGTTTTTTTAATTCGCTATAAGCAGGAGTAACCGGATAAGTAACCGGGTTAATAATGGAACTGCGCCAGGCATCACTCTCTGAAGGGACAACCAGCAAACTGCCCCCATGTCCGTGAGTTCGCATAGATGCGGCTAATTGTACCAGTACATTTACAGAGTCGTTCCAGCCAGTTGGCGAATTATAATCAAGCAATGAGGTAAGCATGGCCGGGCAATCAGGAAGACTTTTGCTTTGTTCATCAATGATCTTTATTTCATCGCCTTTTAATACGGCCACATTAATAAACTTCCCAAAACCTTTTATACGGCGGTGTTTAATTACAAGCAATCCTGGTTCTATCACTTCTAAAACAAAACAACAATCGGGTATGGACCGTGTTGTGCCCCAAACATATAATTCGCCATTCTGATCCCAAACCCCCAGGTGGATACCCGAACGCTCAACTGCTGGAGCCAGTTTAGTAAGTATATAAGGGGTGAGCAGGATGCTTTCTTCAAAAATAAGGGGCTGGCCTGCTAATATAGGCGGAAGATAGGCCAGCGATATTTTTGGCGATCGGCCCTCTTCTTGCCTCAGGCTGGCCCAAAAGGCAATATCTATTACAGCTTCTATTACCTTTAAAGGGGGTTCAGGAGCGAGTTCTTCATTCTCGCCTTGCTGTAAAGCCGTAGCTAAAAGCTTTGAAAAATGCTTTTCAATTGCCGGTGCTGCTGCGTTTGCTCCCTGGTATGTTGATCTGAATGTCATGCCTGCTTTAAGAATAAATAATGTGCTAAAATACCATTATTGTTTTTTGCCGCCCTCAAATATTGTAAGTATTACAAAAGGATTAATAAAGGGCTATTCCAAACTTAATTTACTGCTATAAAAACTTATTTACATTGGCATTTGTAGTGTATTTATCTATTTCTCTTGGTATTGTAAAAAATAATATATAGCATTGTGTATTGATGACACAATAATGAATGTTGCATCATTAAGCCAATTTACCAATAAACCAGTTAAATTATAAATCAATGAAGATTAGTTACAGAATTGCGGCAGTTGCTGCATTAATTGTGCTGGCATGTTCATTTCTGATCACTGTCAATGCACAAGGTAAAAAGCCGGTCCCTAAACTGGGCAAAAGCACCTTGAAACAGGTTATCAATGCCATGACGGTTGAAGAAAAAGCAAGACTTGTGGTAGGGATGGGCTTCATAATGCCTGGTGTGCCGCCACCCGTAAAAGGTCAAAAACCTCAGCCTATAGATATTGGGGGTTTTAAACTCCCTCCGTCAGATCCTGAAGCTTATGATGTACCCGAAAAAGTACCGGGAGCAGCAGGCAGAACACATGCCATTCCGCGTTTAGGTATTCCATCCATTACTGTTTCTGATGGTCCTGCCGGGCTAAGGATTGAGCCTAAACGCCCTAATGATCCTAAAACTTATTATGCTACCGCTTTCCCTGTTGCTACTTTGCTGGCATCATCATGGGATACTGCTTTAGTGCGTAAAGTAGGAGTGGCCTTCGGGAACGAAATACGCGAATATGGTGTTGATATAATATTAGGACCGGCTTTAAATATCCACCGCAACCCTCTTGGTGGCCGTAACTTTGAATATTACTCAGAAGATCCGCTGGTAGCAGGCAGCATGACCGCCGCTATTGTAAAAGGTATTCAATCAAACGGTGTAGGTACATCAATTAAACACTTTGCAGCCAATAACCAGGAAACTAATCGTAACAGTATAAATACCATAGTAAGTGAAAGAGCAATGCGGGAAATTTATCTGAAAGGATTCTCCATCGCTGTAAAAACTGCACAACCGTGGACAGTAATGTCATCATACAATAAAATAAATGGTACTTATACTTCTGAGCGCCGTGACCTGCAAACCACCATTTTAAAAAATGAATGGGGCTTTAAAGGTTTGGTAATGACCGACTGGTTTGGTGGTCATGATGCAGTTGCGCAAATGAATGCCGGTAATGATTTGCTGATGCCAGGTAACCCTGATCAGTCTGCAGCAATTGTAGCTGCGGTTAAAGATGGCAGTTTAAGCATAGCGCAGCTGGATGCCAATGTTGAAAGGATATTACAGATCATCTTAAAATCACCAACCTTTAAAGGATATAAATATTCAGACAAGCCAGATCTGGTCGACCATGCAAAAGTATCACGTACGGCCGCTGCTCAGGGTATGATATTGCTTAAAAATGATAGCGAAGCACTTCCGTTAGCCAGCGGAAGGCGTGTTGCAGTTTTTGGTAATACTTCTTACAATATTATAGCCGGTGGAACCGGTAGCGGTGATGTGCATAAAGCTTATACCATATCATTATTGCAGGGTTTAACTAATGCTGGTTATAAAGTACAGGAACAGCTGGCTAAAAACTATACTGATTATATTGCTGATGCTAAAGCTAAGCAACCAAAAAATATCAGTTTTTTTATTGCCCCCCCGCCAATTCCGGAAATGAATGTAGGTGACATTGTTGCCAAAGAGGCCGACGGTGCCGATGCAGCAATCATTACCATAGGCAGAAATGCAGGTGAAGGTGTTGACCGTAAAGTAGAGAACGATTATAGCCTTACTGAGGCTGAAAAGGGATTAATCAGTGGTGTTTCACGGGCTTTTCATGCTAAAGGCAAAAAAGTGGTTGTGGTGTTAAACATAGGCGGTGTTATTGAAGTTGCCAGCTGGAGAGATAATGTGGATGGTATTTTATTAGCATGGCAACCAGGTTTGGAAGCAGGTAATGCCATTGCCGATGTATTGAGCGGCAAGGTTGATCCATCAGGTCATCTGGCTACTACTTTTGCAATGAGCTATGGTGATGAACCAACAAGCAAAACCTTCCCGGGCAAAGAATTCCCAATGCCTGATGGTCAGAAACCAAACATGTTGATGGGCCGTCCGTCTGAAGTTACTTATGAGGAAGGTATTTATGTGGGTTACCGCTATTTCAATACATTTAAAGTAAAACCAGCATATGAATTTGGTTACGGTTTATCGTATACAACATTTAAACTGAGTGATATTAAAGCAAGTTCTGCTGATTTTAAAGGCAGTATTACCGTTAAGGTTACCGTTAAAAATACCGGTAAAGTAGCCGGTAAACAAGTGGTACAACTTTATTTAAGCGCACCGGCACAAAATATTGATAAACCGGAAAGTGAGCTGAAAGCATTTGCTAAAACAGGATTACTAGCACCGGGCCAATCACAATTTTTAGTGTTTACTCTGCGTGCTGCTGATTTGGCTTCTTTCTATACCGATAAATCAGAATGGATTGCTGATGCAGGCGAATACAAAATTAAAGTAGGTACTTCATCAACAGATATTGCTAAAACGGTTTCCTTTAAACTGGCAAGCCCTATTGTTACCGAAAAGGTACACGCGGCTTTGACACCACAGGTTACCATTAATGAGCTAAAGAACAAATAAGCTTAAAGAAACTAAACTATAAACTAAGCGAAGCCCCGTTAACCTTGTGTTGCGGGGCTTTTTTGTGGGGTTGCCATCTGTCAACTTATTTTAGGCAGAGACAGGTGTTCGAGATGTTCAGCGTTCAAAAATGGACACTGTTATTTTTTAACTGTGTAAATATTATTGCGGCAAATCGTAGTTAATCACTATGGTTGGCAACAGGGTTGTAAGATCCAGCACGGCCTGATTTGTAAATAAAATAGGCTTACGATTGATAATATAGTTATAAACCTCTTTTTGCAATTCGCGGTTGGCAGTAGCCGGGGGATTAAAATTAAAAGTGAAAGTTATCAGATAGTCGTTTACTTTTACATCATCCGGAAGTACCCATTTACGGTTAGATTTTTTCAGTATATCAATAACCGGCTGTACCAAAACGGCATCATCAGCATAATAAAGTACCATTTTAGTAACGTTACCCAACTGATCTGAAGTGAATTTAAAAACTACAGTGCCAGTAGCTTTTTCTTTCATAATCTGAGGAGAAACAACCAAACTATCCTTTAAAAACTCCATCATATGCTCCTTACCGCCTCTAAATGGGAAAGGTGATTTTTTTTGGGCCATGCCATAAAAAGACAGCAGCATAAGCGCAATAAACAGTGTGTTCTTTTTCATTTGTAATCAATAATCAAATCAGGTATTACCCTTTATGCAAACCAAATGGATGCATCATCATTATTCAACATCTCTGGGCTCCCTTTTGGTCCCTTCGTACAATTCATACTCCAATAAACGGCAATCCAGCTTTCCATTATAAAACTCTACCTTTCGGGCAGCCTTTAAACCAATCTTTTTTGCCAAATCGGGGTTTCCTGTAAAGATATAGCCCCGGTATCCCAGGCATTCTTTTTTCATAAAATCACCTATCCGTTTGTAGGTTGCTTCCAGCTTGGTATGTACGCCTAAACGCTCGCCATACTCCGGGTTAAACATTACTATACCCGGTTCGGCAGGTACAGGTGTATCCGCAAAATCACAAACGCTAAACTCAATCAAATGTTCTACCCCTGCAGTTTTAGCATTTTTTTGGGCGATGTCAACAGCATCATCCGAAATATCGGTTGCTATAATTTTAAAACCGGTATCTTTTTTGGATTTATCTTTGAGTTTTCTTCTTTCAGTAAAAAACACGGTCTCGTCATACCCCATAATATGCATAAATCCATAATTCATCCTGAATAGGCCTGGATGTTTATCGGTAGCTAACAATGCGGCTTCAATAGCCAATGTTCCGGAGCCGCACATGGGGTTAATAAAAGTGCTTTTTCTATCCCAGTGTGTCGCCATTATGGTAGATGTGGCTAATGCCTCCAGCATGGGTGCCTTACCGGGAATTTTCCGGTAGCTGTGCTTGGCTAATGTTTCGCCCGAGGTATCTAAAAAAATATCGGCACTATCGTCCTGCCAGTAAAGGTGAACCAGTGTTTTATTTACTTCAGCACCTGAGTTTGGGCGAATGCCTTTTATAGATTTAATCCGGTCGGCAATGGCATCCTTAACCTTTACATTGGCAAAAAGCGGCGTGCGGATATGCTCGTTATTCACATTTGATGATACAGAGAAATATCCGGTAAAGTCAATCAACTTTTCCCATTCAATGGTAACCAGGTTATCGTACAGCTCTTGCGGATCTGCCGCTTTAAAACTTTTTATTAAATATAATACCTGGCTTGCGCAACGTAAATTCAGGTTTAGGCTGATAGTATCCGTTACGGTGCCCAATAATTCAACCCCGGTTTGAAAAACGCGTGTAGGCTTAAAACCCAACTCTTCAACTTCCTGTTGCAGGTATGATGATAACCTTTTGTTGCAGGTTATGATGATTTTACTTTCTGTGTGGAAAACTTGCATGATATTTTGCGAATTTATGAATTAAATACGCCCTATTTTACTTCTTATCTATTAACTTTACATTTTTAATTTTTGAAACTATGGAAATTAAGGGTAAGGTACATGAAGTAGCGCCGACTGTACAGGTTACTGAGTCGCTTAAAAAGAGAGAACTGATACTTGAATATATTGAAAATCCGCAATATCCGGAATATTTGAAGTTTGAAGCTATACAAGATCGTTGCAATTTATTGGACAACGTAAAAGTTGGTGATGATATTGAAGTATTCTTCAACTTAAAAGGCCGTCCGTGGACAGATAAGACAGGCAAAAAGAGTTATTTCAATTCAATGCAGTTATGGAAAGTAAATGTTTTGGCAGGAGCCGGAGCCAGTGCAACACCTGAATATGCGCCACCAGCAGACATCAGCTCAACACCTGATGAGGATGATTTGCCTTTCTAAAACAGTTTGCAGCCTGTAGTAAGCAGTTTGCAGTAGGAAAAAGACATAAAAAAGCCCTTTATCAATTTGCTTGATAAAGGGCTTTTTATTTAACTGCTAGGAGCGAACTGCAAACCGTCAACGGCCAACGGTTCACTGCCAACTGAACTTATTCTTCTTTTACAATTTTCTTTATAGCGATATTATTACCTTGTTTTACCTGCAGGAAATAAATACCATTGAGACCTAAAGGAAAAGTTTTGCTAAAGCTTCCGCTGGTGGTTTTTTCTTCAAACAGCAATTTACCTTCGCTGTCTGTTAGTTTAACTGTGGCAACTGTTTTTGCCGGTAAATCAAATATCAGCAGGGTTTTGCCGGTTGAAAACTCAGGGACAACGTTCAGGTCGGTTATCTCAAACTTACCGCCTTCTACATGAGGCATTTTTTTCAGGTCCTCGTTTGAAATTTCAGACACGCGGAATCTTACCCTGGTGCTTATTCCTTCGTTATCAGTGCTTACGTAATCAAAATTTTGAGTGTTTTTACGCTCGGCGCGCATTTTCATTGCAAAGTCTCTGGCCCTAAATCCATTATCGCCGTCATCACGAAGCTTAAGTGAATAGGTATAGTCCATCTTTTTTAAATTATCAGGCTTACCATTTATCATATTGCCTGTGCTATCCAGATCCGAGCGGCGCTTAAACGTATAAGTGCGTTGGGTATTGAAATCTTTATTGCCAAGTATCACTGTGGTATGGCTCATGCGATTAATGTCTTTTAAAGCCACGGCTCTATCACTCGCCGAAAGATCTTTTATGTTTTTGCCATTAACTGTAGTATCGCCATTAACAATATTTATATCAACATCTTTGCGGTTTTGTGCCAGCAACATAGGGGGCAGGCCAAGTACTATAATTAAACTCAGCGAAAAAATAAATTCAAAGCCTGGTTTTAAAACGATTTTTTTCATGGTTGTGGGGTTATTTAACATCAAAGTTAACAAACAACTATTTGTCCTGTTGTTAAATATCCATTATTATTTGTTAAAAAGTGTTAAAAGCCTGATATGTCCGGTAATTTGAAATATTTTTGTTGTTTACAGGATGAAGAAAAGAAACATCACGCTTATTATCAGTTTAATGGGTTTTGCACTATTAGGTGTGGTGGGCATGCAATTGTATTTTTTAAGGCAGTCTTATCAAATGCAATCTGAACTTTTTGACCGTTCTGTTAACGAGGCTTTAAATAATGTTGTAGCCAAAGTTACCAAACGCGATGCCCAAAACTTTTTAAATACAAAAGCCCGTAATTTTGCAGCACAAAATCCACCCAATGGCAAGATTATTCAAAGTACAGATAATGGCAACATTATAAGTAATAATATTCCGCAAGCTAATCCTAACAGAAAACAAACCCGAAGGGAAAAGAAAATTGCTTTGCTGCGCGACAGCCTGAGGCGCATGATCATGCATAAAAAAATGGATGATGAAATTGCCGGCTTAATGCAAGGCGGAACCATTAACCTGCAACTGCGCTATGAAGAGTATACTGATGAATTTGGTGATGTTCATGGCCGGGTAACGCCGGTGCTGGTAAGGAACCCGGCACCTGCTTTAAAGAAAAATCAAAAACTACGTAAGTTTGATACCATTAGGTATACCTATAGTGACCCTCAATTTGGTAAACAGGTAATTTCTATTACCCGTGTTAATGCACAGTGGGAGCGCGAACAGGAACGCAAACAAAAAGAAAGGCAGTTAAAAGAAGTTCAAAAGTTGCTTGAAAATGATTCGCTGCAATATACCAGCCATAGCAAATCAACTGTGATCCAAAATCTGGCTGAAGAATACGGCAGATATGGCGAACCATTAAAAATGCGCCTAAATCCTTTTTGGATTGATACTTTATTAAGATTTGAGCTGCACAATAAAGGTATTAACTTGCCTTTCAGCTATGAAGTATCAACCGCCAACAGCGATTCGCTTATATTTTCAAAGGCAAATGATGTTACCGGGGAAAAACCCACTTTTAACAATGGTACTCCTTATTACCAAACGCCTATATTCAGTACAGATGTAATTAATGATCCGGGATTGATAAGACTTGCTTTTCCGCAAAAAAATACCCTTATCTTAACCAAAATGACTGCCACCATGGCTACTACCGGTGGTTTGCTGCTTGTGCTTGTTATTTGCTTCGGGTACACCATTTTTACTATTATTAGGCAAAAAAAGTTATCTGAAATGAAAACCGATTTCATTAACAACATGACCCATGAGTTTAAAACTCCGGTATCAACCATCATGATTGCCAGCGAAGCTTTAAAGGATAATGAAATTGCACAAGACAAGGCCCGCGTTTCAAGGCTGGCGAATATCATCTATGAAGAAAATGAACGCCTGGGCAGTCATATAGAAAGGGTATTAAACATAGCCCGTATTGAAAAAAACGATTTCAAACTGGATAGAAAACCCATTGATGTTAATGAAATGATTGCGGTGGTGGTAGATAGCATAGAGCTGAAATTGCAAAAACACAATGCAATCATACATTTGCAACTTGATGCTGAAAGTGCCATTATTAAGGCTGATGAATTACATTTTTCAAATGTGATGTACAACTTAATTGATAATGCCATTAAATACAGTATAAATGACCCTGATATCACCATAAGCACATCAAATAAAAATGGGCAGATAGTAATAAGGGTTGCAGATAAAGGCGTGGGGATGAGTCGCGATCAGCAAACAAAAATATTTGAACAGTTTTACCGTATACCAACCGGCAATTTACACGACGTTAAAGGATTTGGATTAGGGTTAAGCTATGTTAATACCGTGGTTAAACGGCTTAATGGTATGATCAGTGTAAAATCTGAAAAGGAAAAAGGATCTGAATTTGAATTAAAGTTCCAGGTAGTGTAGTTGGGTCAGAAGCGGAAAGCCCGGAGTTAATAGTGTCAATTTCTGACTAAATAAAAAACAATCTTCCGGATTTTCGGACTAAAACATATGAAAAAAATACTACTGGTTGAAGACGATCCGAATTTAGGCTTACTGCTACAGGATTACCTGCAGCTAAAAGGCAAATTTGATGTTGTTTTGTGTAAAGATGGCGAGGAAGGCTTGCGCACCTTTACCAAACAAAGCTATGATTTGCTGATTCTGGATGTTATGATGCCTAAAAAAGATGGCTTTACACTTGGTAAAGAAATCAGGAAAATCAACAGCCACGTACCTATTATTTTTGCTACTGCCAAAGGAATGATTGAGGACAAGACGCAGGCATTTAATTTGGGCGGTGATGATTACATTACCAAGCCGTTTCGTATCGAAGAGCTGTTGCTGCGCATAAATGCACTGCTTAAAAGAGCAAACAACTCTGAGAAGGTGGAAGAAGAGAAGCAAACTATCTTTAAAATAGGGCGATATACTTTTGATTACACCGCCCAGCTAATTACTACCGACGAAAACCAGCAGAAGCTTTCAACCAAAGAGGCAGAACTACTCCGCCTGCTTTGTTTGCGTAAAAATGAGGTTCTAACCCGCGAAGAAGCTTTGTTAAACATCTGGCACGATGATAATTACTTCAACGGCCGCAGTATGGACGTATTTTTAAGTAAAATACGCAAGTATTTAAAAGATGATCCCTCGGTGGAGATCATCAATGTACATGGCAGGGGCTATAAACTACTTATTGACTAGCTGGCAAGTTCTTCGGCAAAGTGAATCAGGTTGCCGTTATTATCCAGTATGCTGAATTGTTTTATTTTCCAGGGCATTTCCTGCAATTTACCGTTGGGATGTACAATGCCCAGCGGCTCATATTCAGCGTATAGTTTATCAATATCGGTAACGTTGAAATAGCAGGAAGTATGTTTAGCTATCTCCGGGTCTTTGCATGGCCATAAATGCAGTATTATTTTATCGCGTCCCAAAATAAGATAACCCTCCCAGGTAGAATAAAAAGTAAATCCTAATTTTTCGTTATAAAATCTAATAGTTTCATCTTCATTAAGCGAAGCCAGAATAGGTACTGCAGATTTAATCATTTTTTATAATATAAAATTCTTCAAGGTAATTGACAATGTATTATTGATAGTTGAAGCCTTTAAATCAATGCTTTCTACCGGGCATAAAGCCATTGGTCAAATATAATTTAAATAGTTGAACCAGTGTAACAACATTTTTAAGTTGCCTTTTAAGTATTCCCATTTTTAATAAATAAGTTTGATGTTAACTGATCAAATTATTATTCATGAAAAAAAACTTACTTTATTTAGGCTTGCTGCTGGCCGCCACTACCGGCACCGCATTAGCACAGGAACCGGTTGATACCGCAATGGTTCATAAAATACGGAATGAAGGTTTAAATCATTCCAAAGTGATGGAAACCGCCTTTTACCTTACGGATGCGTCTGGTCCGCGCATATCAGGTTCACCTGAGTTAAAACATGCACAGGAATGGGCTGTAAACCAGTTAAAATCATGGGGACTGGTAAACGCCCAGCGTGAATCGTGGGGTAAATTTGGCAAAGGCTGGAATGTGCAAAAAAACTACGCCGCCATTACTGTTCCTTATTATCATGCCATAATTGCTATCCCCAAAGCATGGACTCCCGGAACCAATGGCCCCGTACAAGGTGATGTAGTGATAATAAAGGCTGATACCATTACCGATCTGGATAAATACAAAGGCACACTGAAAGGTAAAATTGTAATGTTAGATGCTAAACCAGGCGTTGAAAGAACATACAAGGCTGATGCAGTGCGTTATACTGATGACCAGCTTGACGAAATGGCAAAAGCAAAGCCTACAACTACTGAAGCACGCAGAGCCGTGGGGCCTAACTCACCCTTTATGAGAGCGCGTGTACTGCGTGCCGCCATTAATACCTTTTTGCAAAATGAAGGTGTTGCTTTAATATTAAGCCAGGCCAGAGGAAGCGATGGTACCGTATTTACCACAAATGGGGCATCATATGCCGATACTGCAAAGGCTGTTTCGCCTGAACTGGAAACCAGCGGCGAAGACTTTCAACGCATTTTACGCCTGGTAAAAGCCGGCATTAAAGTGCAGATGGAAGCTGATATAAAAACACAGTTTTATACTGATGACCTGCAGGGCTATGACGTAGTGGCTGAAATACCGGGAACTGATAAAAAGTTAAAGGACCAGTTAGTAATTATTGGTGGTCACCTTGATTCATGGCATGGTGCAACCGGCGCTACTGATAATGCTGCCGGAAGTGCTGTAATGATGGAAGCTATGCGCATTTTAAAAGCTGTTAATTTTAAACCACGCCGTACCATACGTATTGCTTTGTGGAGCTCAGAAGAACAAGGTTTATTTGGCTCACGCGGCTATGTATTGAACCATTTTGGCGACCCTAAAACCATGGTGCTTAAACCTGAACAAGCAAAGGTTTCTGCTTATTATAATTTAGATAACGGAAGCGGTAAGATCCGTGGTATTTATTTACAGGGTGATTCGGCTGCTGCACCAATTTTTAAAGCCTGGCTTGCGCCATTCAAGGACCTTGATGCTACAACTGTTACTATCAGGAACACTGGTAGTACCGATCACGTTTCGTTTGATGCAGTTGGCATTCCGGGCTTCCAGTTTATTCAGGATGCGCTTGATTACGGTACACGTACCCACCATAGCAACCAGGATACCTATGATAAACTAAGTGAAGATGATTTGAAGCAAGCTGCAACTATTGTTGCATCCTTTGTTTACCACACCTCACAACGCGATGAAATGATTCCGCGTAAAGACTTACCTAAAGCACAATAAGCTGAGTAAAATATAGGGAACAGGATGTCTCAAAATGGACATCCTGTTTTTTATTATAGTTCTATTTTTTGATGCTGGTAGGGTATTTCCACATCGGCAAAACCATTGGCTAACAACTTTTCTTTAAAATGCTGCTGCACTTCGTATTCACCATGAACCAAAAATATTTTTTTCACTTTATGCGGATCCTGACCGGATATAAAATGAAGCAGATCATTATAATCACCATGCGCGCTCATTGATTTAATGGATTGCACCTCGGCTTTTACTTCATATTGTTCGCCAAAAATATGAACCTCCTTTTCACCTCTCAAAAGCCTTCCGCCTAATGAATTAGGTTCACAATAGCCCACCATTAAAATAGTGCAGTTTTTATTGCCGATGTTATTTTTAATATGATGCTTTACTCTTCCTGCTTCGGCCATACCGGATGATGAAATGATTACGCATGGAGCCGGATCATCGTTTAATGCTTTTGATTCATCTGTCGACTGGATAAATTTTAGCCCTTTAAATCCAAACGGATTAGAATCAATTTTTAAAACATCACATACTGCTTTATTATAAACCTCCGGATGATCCATTAATACATGGGTAGCTTTTTCAGATAAAGGACTATCCACATAATAATGCAGATCAGGCAGTATGCCTTTAAGCTCGAGTGAATTTAAGGCGTATAATATTTCCTGGGTTCGGCCAACACTAAATGCCGGGATAATTACTTTTCCTTTTTCATCGATACAGGTATGCTTAATCACTTCCAATAATTTCCCTTCAACTGATCCGATTTCTTTATGCAGGGAATCGCCATAGGTTGATTCCAGTAAAATGTAATCTGCCTGCGGAAATTGCTGCGGACTCTTTAAAAGTAAATCTCCATAACGGCCAACATCACCACTAAAAGTGATATGTGTTTGTTTCCCATTTTCCAATATATTAAGATGAACAGCTGCGCTACCCACCAAGTGGCCTGCATCAGTAAAATGAAACTTTACTTCGGTGGTAATGGTGTATTCCTGATTATAATCAACCATCTTAAATAAATCAAAAGAGTTTGTTGCCTCTTCCTCTGTGTACAATGGTGTTAAAAGCGGTAAATTATTTTTACGGCGATGTTTATTGCTATATTCAACATCCTGCTCCTGTATCCGCGCCGAATCCATTAAAAGAATTTTCACCAGATCGAATGTTGGAGGGGTACAAAATATCTGCCCTTTAAAACCTTCGGCAACCAAACGGGGTATTAAACCGCAATGATCAATATGCGCGTGCGAGAGTATAAGGTAATCAACCGTTACCGGGTTAAACCCAAAATGCTCATTTAAATCTTCAGTATGCTCACCCATACCCTGAAACATGCCGCAATCCAATAAAATCCGAACGCCATTATTTAGCTGTACCAGATGTTTGCTGCCGGTTACATTACGGGCAGCACCATGAAAAGTTATCGTCATTGAATGGTTTTATAAAGTTGGAAAGCTACAAAATGAATAATAAATAAACAATTTAAGAAAAACTAAGCACTTAGTTGCATATTTGATTTATAAATTATAACTTAGTTTCAGATAAATTAAATGAGTAGGTGTCTGTGCTGATTTATTTTGATTTCGCTTCCAATTGCGGAAATTATCAGGTCAGAACTAAAGGAATTTGACCCTATTCAATCTGATCAGACCTAAATGAAATTGTTGTATGGAAATTAAAGAATTAACGCGGGCCGAAGAACAAATAATGCAGGTACTATGGCAACTGCAAAAAGGCTATGTAAAAGATGTGATTGATGTGTTACCGGAGCCTAAACCCGCCTATAATACGGTATCAACCATTATAAGGATATTAGAGACCAAAGGGTTTGTTGGGCATACAGCATACGGAAAAAGCCATGAATATCATCCGGTTATCAGCAAAGAACAATATCAGAACTTTGCCACAGATAAGCTAATGAACGGTTATTTTGATAATTCAGTGAAACGCATGTTCTCTTATTTCGTAAAAAAAGAAAAAATTGACCTTAAAGAGGCCGATGAGATAATGCAACTGATTGAAAAACTTAAAGAAAAATAGAGCATGAGCTGGTGGCAATATTTAATGCTGGTAAATATTTACCTGGTGGTATTCTACGGGTTTTATATTATCCTGTTAAGTCGCGAAACTTTTTTTCAGCTTAACCGGGTTTACCTTGTTACTGCATTAATATTGTCTTTTTTAATACCAATGATCCAGGCAAATTGGGTAAAAAGCCTGTTTATAACCCAAAAAGTTAAATATACCATATACACCAATCCGGTAATGTTTTACCAGTTTAAGCCGATAAGGGATACACAAATTACCCTTGGGCAAATATTTGTTGCTATCTATATTATTGGAATCGCGTTTTTGCTTATCCGTTTTATATCGCAGCTGGTAGCCTTAAACAAAATAATCGATCAGCCACAGGCAAACGTCGCTTATTCTTTTTTTAAAAAAATCCGTTTAGGTAATAATCTCGAAAACAACCAGGTTGTTGCTGCACATGAGCGTGTTCATGCTAATCAATGGCACTCTGTTGATATATTGCTTGCGGAAGCCGTTATGATTATGAACTGGTTTAATCCGGTAGTTTATTTTTACAGGCTTGCCGTAAAACATATTCATGAATTTATAGCCGATAAGCAAGCCATTAAAGCCGGTACTACTAAAGAAACCTATGCGCTTCTGTTATTGAGTCAAACGTTTAACACCGAGGCTCACCGCTTGGTTAATCCCTTTTTTAATCAGAGTTTATTAAAAAAGAGGATTAAAATGCTGCAGAAAAACAATTCAAAATATGTTGCATTGGTTAAATATGGCTTGTCTGCTCCTCTATTTGTGTTAATGTTGATTTTATCATCAGCAACGGTAAATAATAGTAAGCCGGTACGATTATTCAACAAAAAAGCAGAGCAGGTATTTTTAATCAAGGCAACTACCGATAGCAGCCAGAATGAAGAAGATATGCCTGCTTTAGTTGCGCCAGCAATTAAAAACACAGGAGAAGAACCTCTAATAGCTTCACAAGCAAAAGGCAGGATTCCTTCTTTTTCCACAGATACAGTTCCGGCAAGAGATAATAAAGTTTTTACCGCAATTGAACAGGTACCACAGTTTCCTGGCGGGGTTAATGCCTTTTACGAGTTTTTGGCAAACAACATACAATACCCGGCCGAAAGTCGTAAACTAGCTTCACAAGGACGAGTAATTATTAGCTTTGTAGTTGAAAAAGATGGCTCATTAACCAATATACATACCGTGAGGGGTGTTGATAGTAGTATTAATGCAGAAGCAGTAAGAGTAATAAAACTATCTCCAAAATGGAGTCCGGGTGTTCAAAATGGACATTTGGCAAGGGTAGCATATTCCGTACCTATAGCCTTTACACTAGACGATACAAGATCAAAACAAACTGAAGAAAGTAAGCTGTGGAATGCTGATGCAAACGAAAAAACAGATACTAGCCGGAAATCTGCAGAAGTAAGGGTAAAAGAAATTCCTTCAAATGCTATTTATATTGTTGATGGAAAAGAAACCGACAATATATCCCGGATAAATGCAAATGATATTCAAAGTATAACGATTTTAAAAGATAAAGAAGCAATAGCACAGTATGGTAAAAAGGCTGTTGGAGGTGTAGTTGTGCTAATTACCAAAAAATCTAATTCACCTGCATCGTCAAAACAATTCTAATAGTAGTCTTAAAATTATCCTGTTATTTCTTCCATATTCTTTCTCTTGATGCTTCCTTGCTTCATGAAGTTTTATTTTTTACCAATTAGTTTTACATTTATATAAAATCCTGATACATGAACTGGAAAATAATTGTTCAATTATCCCTCTTTGGGTTGATAATGGCTTTTGGCACCATAGCACTTATCCCGCAAAATATTGAACCTGCTTTTTGGCTCATAATTTTTGGCTTTTGTGCGCTGGTAATAGCGAAGGTATGTGCGGGAAAATATTTTTTACACGGCTTTTTAGTAAGCATGGTTAACTGTATCTGGATAACCGCTGTACATATATATTTTTATCAAACTTATATAAATCACCATGCGGCAATGGCCAATATGGGACAGAACATGCCATCGTTTCTCTCCATTCATCCAAGACTAACAATGCTGATTATAGGGCCGGTTTTTGGGGTATTATCTGGCATTATACTGGGCTTATTCGCTTTAGTTGCTTCAAAAATTGTAAAAAAACCTCAGTAAGCCTTCGGTTAAAAACACAACTATTTAATCGACGTAAAAAAATTAAACAGTTTTCCTGAATAATTACGTAAAAGAGTTTACAGATAAATCAAATTTTATACCTTTGAAAAAAAATGCATTCGTGGATGTATTTTTAGTAAAAAAGAAAAATAACTAATTCGCAAAAAAAATGAAACCATTCATTTCAACAGGCTTTTACGGAGTTTTAAATTATATCATCGCCCTTACGCTGATAGCTACACCATGGTTATTTGACTTAACAGGTGTTTCAAGCGCAGCTATATTCATCCCTATTTACATAGGTTGGTTACAGTTGATTATGGCAATTTTTGCTGATAACGCGGCAAGCCCGATCAAAAAATTCCCGATGGAAATGCATTTAACTTTAGATGTTGTTATGGGATTTTTCCTGGCAGTATCTCCATGGTTATACACTTTTTCATCAAAAGCTTTCTGGCCAGAATTACTAATTGGTGGTTTGTTATTCTTTTTGGGCATATTCACCAAAAAGTCACCTTTTACAACCAAACGCCATCCTTCACTTTCTGAAGGCGGATTAACTTCTATCGATTCAATCTAATCCAATCCTCTTTTAGAGATTTCGGATATAGCATAAATAAAAATGCCCTGAATGAGATAATCATCCAGGGCATTTTTTATTTATCTTCTTTGTGTTCTTTCGGGTGAATAAAGGCTTCGTCAGCTTAGCAGAAACAGAAGATTCTAAATTTAAAATCCTCTTTTCGGCATCCATACCTGGCTCTTAATAAGCCATTTACCGTTTATAAACCGCAGTACAAATGTGAATGCGCCTTTCGAATTAAAGTGTTGTTTGTCAGGTAATTGGCCATTATAACTAACAGGTACTACCACATAAACATTATCAGCACTCTGCTGATAAACATTAATTGCTTCGATTGATCCTTTAAGTTTCGTTAATTTATTATCCTTACATACCTGTTCAACAGCATTTACCCATTGCACCCCGGCTGTAGGTCCATTCCACGAATAGGGCGGTTCATCATCGGCTACCAGGGCATTGGGGGTATACAAGTTTGCGACTTTGTCAATGTCAAAATTATTGAGCGAATACACAGCTTCCTTGATTACTTCCATTACTTCAGCCGGAGGCGTGGTATCAGCTTTAAAAGCTAACTGCTCTTTTTTTAAATTATCAATACTTACTGATTTATGACTACCGATAGCATAAACATGACCGCTGATGCTATTAGTCAGCAATAAAAAAAACAAAATAAAGGCATTCTTCCTCATAACTGTTGACCAGTAAAATAGTTGCGGGGCTTTCTTCACACTAAGTTAATACAAATCAAGTTAATGCGCTGATTTTTAACCCAATAAATTATTTGCCGGTACTGCTTGTTGTAAAACTTGTAAGTGTGATGGTAAACACAAGTACAGAATTGGCTGGTATGCTTGCACTTGGCGACGTAGTTCCATATCCTAACGCAGAAGGAATTAATAAAAGAATAGTGCCACCGGTATTAATATATGGTAATCCATATTGCCAGCCTAATATTAAACCGGATAAAGGTGCGGTAAGAGCCGGTGAAGAGTCAAAAACAGTTCCATTTAACAGTTTTCCAGTATAACTTACTGTTACAGTAGAACTTACGGTTGGATTAGCTCCTGTGCCGGCAGTTATTATAGAATAATAAACTCCTGACGCATCTTCGGTAGCGGTAATATTATTGGCCTTAATATAAGACTGTATCAGAGAATTATCTATTGCAGCCTGCTGGGCTGCACTGACAGCGGTAGAATCGCTTTTTGTACAGGAAGAAATTGCAATAATGATTAAACTTAATAGTAAAAAATACTTTTTCATATTTGTCGTTTTCGATTATAACTTTATTTGTCGTTAAAAATTGTGCTGCAATTTAATTGATTGGTTTGGTAAAATAACTATTATACCCAGATGTTGAATTCATTTAGGTTTTTAACTTTGCAACATGGAAACCATTAACTGGCATGAGTTTGAAAAAGTTGAACTGCGTGCAGGGACAATTCTTGAAGTTGCAGATTTTCCGCAGGCCCGTAAACCCGCATACAAAGTTAAGGTTGACTTTGGCCCTTTGGGAATTAAGTGGACAAGCGCTCAAATAACCAAGCATTATACCAAAGAACAATTGCCGGGGAGGCAGGTTATGGGAGTTATCAATTTTCCCGAAAAACAGATTGCAAACTTTATGTCGCAGTTTTTGCTTACAGGCTTTGCAGATGAGAATGGCGATATTATTTTAGCATCAATTGAAAAAACAGTGCCAAATGGCAGCAAACTTATATAATGCGATACATTAACTTTGGCGATGAGCCCGCAATTTCGCCTGATGATTTTTTTATGAATGAGGCTATCAGGGAGGCTAAACTTGCCCTTGCCGAAGATGAAATACCTATCGGGGCCATTGTTGTTTGTAAGGGTAAAATTATAGGCCGGGGTCATAACCTTACCGAGCGATTAAATGATGTATCCGCACATGCAGAAATGCAGGCGCTAACTGCTGCAGCCAATTTTATGGGCGGCAAATACCTGCAGGATTGTACACTTTACGTAACCATGGAACCCTGTGTAATGTGCGCCGGTGCATCATACTGGTTTCAGTTAAGCCGTATTGTTTTTGGTGCTTATGATACTAAATTGGGTTTTGGACGCATTAATCAAAAAATAACACATCCTAAAACTGTAATAACCGGTGGTATACTAGAAAATGAATGCGCTGAACTGGTAAGAGGTTTTTTTAAAAGCAAAAGAAAATAATTACGGTCATACATTATCATACATCTGCAACTAAACAAAAACTTGACATTTATTAGAACAAATATCGCCTTCAACACTTTATATTTGTTATAAACTATCATACAACTTTAAACTTAGCATTATGGCTTTTACACTACCTGCGTTACCCTACGCAACTGACGCACTAGAACCGCACATTGATAAATTGACCATGGAAATTCACCATGGTAAACACCACCAGGCTTATGTTACCAACTTGAATAAAGCATTGGAAGGTAAACCTGAGGCTGACAGCAATATTGAAGATATCGTTAAAAATATCTCGAAATTCCCAACTGCTGTTCGTAACAATGGTGGCGGTCATTATAACCACAGCTTGTTCTGGACGCTGCTTTCACCAAGCGGTGGTGGCGAGCCTACAGGCGAACTGGCTGCAGCTATCAACAGCACCTTCGGATCATTTGCTGATTTCAAAACCAAGGTTAACGAGGCTGGCGCTACCCGTTTCGGTTCGGGCTGGGCATGGTTAATTGTTACTCCAGACAAAAAATTGGCCGTTACTTCAACCCCTAACCAGGATAGTCCTTTAATGGATATTGCTGAAGTAAAAGGAACTCCAATTTTCGCTATCGATGTTTGGGAGCATGCCTACTATCTGAAATATCAAAACCGTCGTCCGGATTACTTGGCAGCAATCTGGAATGTGATTAACTGGAACCACGTTGCTGAATTGTACGCGAAAGCAAAGTAATTTAGTTTCCAAAAAATAAAAACGGCAAGATTTAAAAATTTTGCCGTTTTTTTATTTACCCACTATTACGCACGAAGCAATAATCGATCAATACATTTCTCTTATGAAAGCCATAGTTCTTGAAGCAGCAGATAAGCCACTTATCCTGAAAGAAGTAGAAAATCCTATATTAAATGCAGGTGAGGTTTTAGTAAAAATAAAAGCTGCTGCCTTAAATCGCCGCGATTACTGGATAACGGTTGGTAAATATGCTGGGATCAAGTATCCAACCATATTAGGCTCTGATGGTTCGGGCATTGTTGCCGAAGTAGGAGGCGATGCTGACAAACATTGGCTCAATAAAGAAGTTATTATTAACCCAAGTATGGATTGGGGAAGCAACCCTGCTTACCGGTCAGATCAGGCCAGTATCCTTGGTTTACCTCAGGATGGCACTTTTGCCGAATATGTTAAAGTGAAGGCCGAATATCTGTATCATAAACCAGCTCATTTAAATTGGGAACATGCCGCAGCGATTCCACTTGGCGGATTAACGGCTTATAGAGCATTATTTACAAAAGGCAAAGCCCTAAAAGGCGAAAAAGTATTGATAGTGGGTGTGGGCTCTGGAACAGGCACCATTGCCCTGCAACTGGCTTTAGCCGCAGGCTGCCAGGTATTTGTTACCTCAGGCACCGGCGAAAAGCTTCATCGGGCAAAACAATTAGGCGCATCAGCCGGGGTAAATTACAAATCGCAGGATTGGGCAGAGCAATTGCATCACCTGGCCGGTGGATTTGATGTAATTATTGATAGTGCCCTTGGTGAAGGCTTTGCCAAACTATTGGATCTTTGCAATCCTGGAGCACGCATTGTAACCTTTGGAGCTACGGCAGGTAATATTCCCGAACTACCCGGTCGAAAAATATTCTGGAAACAATTACAAATCCTGGGCACAACCATGGGCACTCAGGAAGAATTTAAAGCACTGCTTGATTTTGTAAGCGAACATAAAATTGTACCTGTTATAGATGAAGTATTCCCTCTTGCTAATGCAGATACAGCCGTAAAAAAGATGGAAGTATCATCACAATTTGGCAAAATTATTTTAACTGTTTCCTAAATATGCTTCAGTTAAGAGTTGAAGCTATAAAGCAGGAACTATCCGGTACGGCCACTTTTTACCTTTCTGAGTTATCCGGTAAAAAGATAACCTACAAAGCGGGCCAGTTTATTACACTCGTTTTTACGCATCATGAAGAAGAGATCAGGCGATCCTACTCATTAAGTTCATCCCCGGATGAAGAATTATTAGCTATCACTGTTAAGCGGATTGATAATGGGGAAATATCCCGCTTTATGCTAACCAAAATTAAACCGGGTGATGTTTTAAATGCCGTGGAACCTGCCGGTAAATTCGTTATTAATAAGTTTAATGATGAAAAGGATATACTGCTTTTTGCAGCCGGCAGTGGCATTGTCCCTATTTATGCCCAGCTTAAATATATTTTGCGCCGTGAGGGAAAGAGCAGACTGACACTGATTTGCAGCAATCAAAACAGCCAATCTATTTTATTTAAGAATGATTTAAATGAACTTCAGCAAAAGCATGCCGATCGGTTTAAAATTATTCAATTTTTAAGTGATGAGGCCAATAGGCTTAACAACTTGTTAGTGGAGAAATTGGTTCGTGAAAACATCAGTTCAATAAACATTCCCAAAGCTGAATTTTACACCTGCGGGCCTTTCAGCTATATGCGTATGATCAGGCTCACCTTGTTATTTATGGGAATTGAAGCAGGGCAGATCCGTAAGGAAAACTTTGTATTGGAAACTATACCTGTAACGCCCTCAACTACCACTTTTGCTCCCCGTAATATCCGGATTCATTTTAATCATGAAATACATGATCTGGTAGTGGGTGAAAATCAATCTATACTGCAAGCCGCACTTCAAAATAATATTCCACTGCCTTATAGTTGCCGTGTTGGCGATTGCTCAACCTGTTCGGCCGTCTGCAAGAGCGGCAAAGTTGAAATGGTTAAAAATGATGTATTAACAGATGCTGATTTAGCCGAAGGTTGGATACTTACCTGTACCGGGCATCCTTTAACTGATAATGTGGTGATTGCGTTTTAATAGAATTACATAGATAAAATTACCCCACCGGTAATTTGATATCCATATCGGTACACCCAGTTCAATTGCGTTTTGTCAACAGCTCCGGTTGAAAGATATAATTGATCTGTTCCGTTGCCTGTTTCCCAATTATAGTAACCGTAGCCAATATTAACTGCAACATTTTGGGTAATATTATAAACTAAACGGGTATTAGCATTTATGCCGTAACCATCAGCCATGTGGCTATAACTTACGGGGTGCTGAAATTCTTGAATCAGATTCCAATCTCCGTGGGCACTGTAGGTAAGTTGATTATAGGTAATATCTGCGGCTAGTTTTAACCCGCGCCATATTTTTAATGAGGAAGTTACTTTTAAAAAAGGCCCCTTCCAACTAGTAAAATAACTGCTGTTTAAGCCAGGGAATTGTCCGGTTAAATCAATAATGTATAAGTTCTGCTGGCTTGTTCCGTAACCAACGTAAGGGATCAAGCTAAATAGCTTGTTATTAAAAACAACATAACCCATTCCTGCTAACCATTGCGAATTATATCCTTTGTTATCACTAAAGTTGCCTGTATAAACAGGTTGGTTACGATTATCTGCTCCATAATCCATATCATTTACAGAGCCCGAGTGAACATCAACTTTGTTATAACTGCCATAAACAGAAAAACGCTTCCGGAAATTCCATTGTAATGAACCCGAGTAAGCTGTTCCGCTTACATCCTTCCATTTTAACTCCGATAAAATATTAGGGCTTTGTCCGTTTTGGTTCCCGGCAATTGACCAGTTGAAATTTTCCTGCTGTTTTCCTGCTGAAAAAGACAATTGAGCCTTTTGTTCAATATCCTGCGCACAAACCTGGCTAATAAAGCGTGTCATGGCAAATGCAAAGCAAAAAAGTTTGATAAGCTTATTCATCAGGAATTATCAGCAGCTTAAATATGGCGACGTTCTTTATAATTATTTGGCTTTGTAAACCCGTACATAATCAACATACATACTGGCCGGCAGCTTGCTTTCATCAACCGTTTGCCCTGGGAAATCACCGGCGACAGCCAGGTTTAAAATGATGAAAAATGGCATCTGAAATGCGCCTGTGTTGTTAATGTTGTTTTGGATATTACCTGTGCAGTATAAGGTATTATCCACGTACCAGTTTATGGAGCCTGAGTTCCATTCAATGGCATAAATATGATAAGCGTCAGGATTAGTTACCTGGGTGTTGAGTCCGTACTGTGTGGCACCGTTTACATTCCAATGCATGGTGCCATAAATGGTATTATCTGCATTAATATGCTCCATTATATCCATTTCGCCGCATTGCGGCCATGATACCGTTGTAATGTCTGATCCTAACATCCAAAAGGCGGGCCACAAACCTGCCCCTAACGGCAATTTTATCCGGGCCTCAATACGGCCGTACTGAGCCGTCACCTTACCCTGGGTATTTAACCGGGCAGAGGTGTATGGTTGCCCTCCAACAGACTCTTTTTTTGCCGTAATAACCAGATTACCGTTGGCTACGGTTGCATTTGAGGCCTGATAATACTCCTTTTCGTGGTTCACATTCAGGTTACCTGTTTCAAAGTTCCATTTGGTGGTATCAACAGAGATTCCATTAAACTCATCAGACCAAACTAAAGTATAATTTGCAGATATACTGGTATCAGGACTGGTAACAGGTGGGGGCGTTGTAGTAACCGGAGGCGGAGTAAACGTGCTCTGGCTTTTTTTGCATGAAAAAGCAAAAAATGCAAGCACCAGTATAAAACCGGTGCTTGTTATTTGTTTAATAAAATGTTTTCTCATAATAATTGGTAGCCCAAAATAGTCATTTTAATAATAAAATGTTCTATTGATTAACTTTAAATGACTCCCATCCCGACGCGACCGTCCGGTTACAGGTCATTGCCTGGGTACCATCTTCGCTCGAAATATAATCACCATTATTACCCTGCAGGGTTATGGTGCCATCTGCATTTACACCCCAGGTAAACTCTTCCCAGGTACTATAACTGGTACGGTTACAGGTTATTGGTTGGGTGCCATTTTCGCTGGATACATATTTACCCATGCTTTGCAAGGCTACTTTGCCGTTTCCGGCATCTACCACTAAAAACTGCTCCCAAGTACTGGCAGTAGTGCGGGTGCAGGTCATAGCTGTTGTACCATCCTCTCCACTTACATAATCATTATTAAAACCTTTTAGGGTGATGGTTTGTCCAATTGGCGGCCCACTTGAAGTTACGCCTTTATAAACCCGTACATAATCAACATACATGCTGGCAGGTAGTTTACTCAAATCAACTGTTTGCCCCGGGAAATCTCCGGCTACAGCCATATTTAAAATAATAAAGAACGGATTTTGAAAAGCACCGGTGTTGTTGATATTGTTAGAGATATTGGCCGTAGCATACAATGTATTATCAACCCACCAGGTAATGGAATTGGTATCCCACTGCACGGCGTAAAGGTGATAAGCATCAGGGTTGGTGGTAGTAGTGCCGCCGTATTGGGTCGCACCATTATCGTACCAATGGATAGTTCCATAAATGGTGTTGTCGGCATTAATATGCTCCATAATATCTGTTTCGCCGCACTGTGGCCAGCCAACGGTACTAATATCAGTGCCCAACATCCAGAAAGCAGGCCATAAGCCCTGACCCAATGGCAATTTTATACTGGCCTCTATACGTCCATACTGGCAGGAAAATTTCCCGGAGGTATTCATCCTGGCTGATGTGTATGGCCAACCGCCAACGCTTTGGTTTTGGGCAGTGATCACCAGGTTACCACCGGTAACAGTAGCATTTGAAGCCTGGTAATATTCCTTTTCGTTATTTACGCCAGGGTTACCGGTTTCCATGGTCCACTTGGTATTGTCAACGCTCGTACCATTAAACTCATCCGACCAGATAAGCTGATAAGTTACTGCCCTGGGAGCAGTGGTCGTCGTATTGTTGCCTGTTAAGGCACTTTTAGGGCTAATATCCTTTTTACAGGAAACAAGCGCCATCATCAGCAACAGGATCATTCCTGTTCCCGGTAGAAACTTTAAAATTTGTGTTTTCATAAAAGGTTGGTTAATGTAGAAATTTGGTTAATTATCTATTAGATTAAAATATTATCACCTCTCCGGAAAACCAAAGAGGTGATAATATTTGTGTTATTGATTTACCCCAAATGATTCCCATCCCGACGCTGAAGTTCGATTACAGGTCATCGCCTGTGTGCCATCCTCGCTCGAAATAAAGTCACCATTGTTGCCTTGCAGCGTTATAGTGCCATCGGTATTTACGCCCCAGGTAAACTCTTCCCAGGCACTGTAGGTGGTGCGATTACAGGTGATCGGCATGGTGCCGTTTTCACTCGATACATATTTGCCCATGCTTTGCAGCGCCACTTTGCCATTTCCGGCATCAACCACTAAAAACTGCTCCCAGGTACTTGCTGTGGTACGGGTACAGGTCATGGCGGTGGTGCCATCTTCGCCACTCACGTAATCGCCATTAAAACCTTTAAGGGTGATGGTTTGGCCAATTGGAGGGCCTGATGCTGAAGACTGTGTTCCAGCCCATTTAAAGGTAGCGGCAGCTCCGGCAGGCAAGGTATAAGTGAACGACTCGCCGCCCCATTTAATTTTAAATGTCTGGCTTGTTGTTGCTGTGTTTAACGCTACAACCACTTTTGTACCATCGGGGTTTTTGAAGGCAACATCCTGGATACTTGTTGAAAAAGTATTAGATGAAATACGCACAGCACCGGCTTTTACAAATTCCGAAACGTGGGCAACTGTGTAATAAGCGGTATTACGGGTATAACTATTGCCCGATATGGTTACCGCTCCTAAACAGGTAGAGCAGCCGCCAGCAGTATGCGGATTATAATTTGGATCGGAAGCAAGGTTCCATTCCAAAACTACACGGCTCCAGTTACGTGGTGCGCCGATAAGCAAATTATTCATGTGCCATGAAAAATCGCCTGCAAAATTTCCGGGACCACCAATGTATTGTTCAGTGAAATAAACGTTTTTGGACGGATAAGCATTATGCACAGTGGTTAGAGCGCTGATGTCACCGGCATATAGGTGAAATGCAGAGCCATCTACATAAGGATTAGCACTTGCATCGCCCAAAACAGCTTCGGGATAGCCCGGCTGATCACAATTATGATCATAAGCGATAATTTTAGTAGTGATGCCATTTGCGGCAAACTGAGGGCCAAGGTTATTCTTTATGAAGTTGGCTTCCTCGTTTGATTGCATCGTCATGGCCGGATTATTATTGGCATTTAGGGGTTCGTTTTGCGGTGTAATAGCATATATGGTTATGCCTTGTGCCGCCATAGCCTGTATATATTTTACAAAATACCGGGCATAAGCATCGTAATAAGCTGTATTTAAACTACCACCTGTAAAACCACCATTGCCTGTAGTATTTGATTTCATCCAAACAGGAGCAGTCCAGGGAGTAGCCAATATTTTTATGGATGGATTAATGGCAATAATCTTTTTTAGTACCGGCACCAGATCGGTCATTTCCTGGCTGATGTTGAAATTGTTGAGATTATTATCTGTTTGACCCGATGGCATATCATCATAAGTAAAATCAGAAGAACTCAAGTCCGAAGCTCCGATACTGATGCGCACAAAGCTCGATCCTACGTGGCCCGCTGCGGTTGAAAAGATGTCATTAAGGAACGTGCTTTGGTTTGCGCCAAGCCCGTCAATTAATTGTGCGCTTCCGCCTGTTAAAGCATAGCCAAAGCCGTCAATAGTTTGATAGGTGGTGTTTTCATCAACCGTAATAGTTGTGGCGTTGGTGCCTGCATCGGCTGCAAAATTTACGCTGGTTTGCTGTGCCAAAAGTTTGCTTTGATCTGATGTTGTTTCCCAGATGCTTACGGTTTCATTTGCTGCCCGCGCAACCGTACCAGCAGTCATTCCGGGAACAGACGGGCCTGATTTTGACAGATCTTTTTTACAAGAATGAAGGAATAGCGCTGGTGCCATTAAAAACATCGCCAGCAGTTTAAGTGTGTAATTTGTCTTCATAAAAAAATTGGTTTCTATAGTTGGTTTAATTGGTTCAGGTACATGCCAATAGAAAATTTATGCGGATAAATAGCACTCTCTATATTTAACCAAAAATTAATACAGTAAGCATAATTTGGCCCTTAAAATCGGGCGTGGTTTAATCATTTTTCAGAAGTAGGTAATTATCTCGTTTATATTGGTAAAACAAATTTAGCTCAATTTATACGGTAAAAACAAATTAAAAGTTTATAAATAATTGATTTAAAGCATATTGTATTGATTTTAATACGCTTTAAACACAAAGACTAATTACCTTCAAAACAGCCTAATGAGGCTCAAAGATTGTTTTTCATACAGAGAAATTTTATTTCTGATACGCTTGGTTCACATTTAATTTTCAGGAAATTATTTATCAGGGGTCTAAGTCAAAACCCCAATAAAAAACCCGGTCACAATTTATTTGCAGCCGGGGCTTGATAATTTCGCAAACGAGCTGTTTGGTGATCTCAGTTCAAGTAAATTTTTATGGCCTTTTATTCTAGTTCCATAACCAATTTGCTCCAGCCTTTGTCGCCCGCATTCTTGGTTTCTTTTTTACGGCTATTCATTACTTTTTTAATTCGGGAGCTGTATGCCCAGCAGGTACTTTGGCGAATGGATAAAATTTCGGACAATTTATGGGATGATATTTTACCATTGGTGGAGTACATTAAAAATATCATGTAAAATGCCTTATTGAGCGGTATACGAGTATTTTGAAGTAAGGTATAAGCTATCACAGATTCTTCATACCCGCACTTGGAACAACGCCGACTATAGGGTAAATGCCCATGTCCATAGTGGGTATTGGTGCATTTGCGGCAAGCGTATCCGTTTTCCCATTTCAGGTCTGATAAGAATTTAAAGCAGGTTTCCCTGTCCGGATAAATTTTGCTGAATTCCTCAAAATCAACTTCGGTCGACATTACCCTGTCGTGTGTTACCTTTTCAATATCCTGGTGCAAAATAGAGTTATCTTGCTCCAGCAAAACGTTCATTCTTGATATTTCTTCTGTTTGCTGCTTTAACAATTGATTAACTGACTTAAGTTCCTCATTCTGCTGCGCTATTAACAGTGATTTTTCAGATAGTTCTTTAGTTCGTTCCTGCACCTGGTCTTCCAGGTTTTTATTCAGTGCGTCTTTCAGCTCCTCATTCAGTTTTAATTGTTTGATGACCAGCAACTGCGCCTCTTCTTCTTTCTTTTTAAGGATCCTTACTTTATCGCCTATGGCAAATGATATAAAGATCATTTCCATTATAAAACAAAAACTCAAACTGTAATAAATGGCAGCCGTTACAGGCAACCACCATATATTAAGCGATATCAGCGCTTTAATGATAAACCCGGTAAGTAAAAAAGAATATCCTATCACAAAAAAACGTGCTGCCCGGTAACCTTTCATCAGCACATAACAACCTGCATAAAAAGCTACAGATAATGGAATGATCTCAATTATCTTATAACTGAACCAGTTTTTATTTACCGTTAAGCACAATACAAAAAACAAGCTTCGTAATAGCATTACCCATATAATCAACTTGTTTAATCGGGGAGCATTTACCTTTACATTTAACAAACTTTGGGCAAATAATACCGAGCAAATACTGGCAGAAAATAATGCAACACCATAAGCATTATGATTCCAGATAGGGGAGCCAGGCCAAATATATTGGTAGGCAATACCATCAGCACACATTTCATAAAGGCCGATACTTAAGTTATATGCTATGTAGTACAGGTATTGCTTTTGCCGCATGGCAATAAACATCATGAGGTTATACAGGCCAAAAACCAATATCATCCCATAAAAAATGCCGAAGAAAAAGTACTCATCAAGAGCGTAGCTAATGAACCAGTTTACCGATCGCAAAACCATTATCACATTTACCGGTTGATGCGATTTAATACGGATATAATATATTTGATTGCCCGAAAGGTTGTTGTTTATATTTAAACTGAAGTTTTTATGCTGATACATCCTGGCTGTAAACGGACGACTGCTACCCAGAAATGTAGCTGAATAGTTATTTTGCTTATCCGGCGAATAAACGGTTATGCTATCTATAGTTTGATCAAAAAACTCTAAAATCCAGTTATTCCGGGATTGAGGATTGTGCCCAATTTTAATGCGATACCAATAGGTAATATCAGGATCAGAGGTTATCGGGGTGGCAACTTTGTTTACTTTAAATTTGTTAGTAATTGCAGTGCTTTTTACCTGATTTAGGGTTAGTTTATTATGAATATCCTGCAAATAATCAACCTCTCCATATCTGAATATCTGTTGTTTTGCGGTATCACTTATTTTTACCGCAATTTGTGCATTGCCATTGGGGACATACACAAAATATATCCACGCAGAAATAAAAAATCTCCATAAAAATTTTACCATACTTACAGGCAGCTACATGCCCTTTTGGCCCCATGCAGCAAATGCAGATGAAACAAAAGGTTTATAATTGGTTACTTTTAGGTAAGCAATTATAAACCTTTTAATTTTCAAATCCTATTAAAGGTAAGGATAACAGTTATTTAGGATGGTGTTTATAACCACTTTACAACTTGTCGCAGAGTGGGCTCACCCCGGCGACGCTACGCTAGCCGACCCTCTCTATGACAAGTCATAAAGAGGGTTAGGAAAAACCTTTTATTTTTTGAAACCTTTAATTACGGTTTAAAATCCAATGCTTGCATGTAGCCCGTATTGGGGTGGCAATTTTCGAATTTGCTGTTATTGATAAAATCGTATAATGCCTTTTTAATGGCTTCTCGATCGGCAGGGGCTGCTTTTCTGATGGCTGCAAAATCTTCTCTTGGCTGTTGGGTGTAAGCTATCAATTTGTCGTAGTTTTCAGGAACGTTAAAGGTTACTATGCCCTTAGTATTATCCAATTTTTTGTATGGCCAGTAATGCCAGCCTATATTGTTTTCTTCCAGTGTTTTTTTGAAATCACCTACCCATTGATCGGTGTTCTCACCGGTTTCGCCGCAGTAAATAGGTACGTTGTATTTATCCCTGAAATCAATATAATCCTGTATAACTTCTTTGCCGGTAGTTTTAGTCCAGTATTTGTGAAACTGATAAACCAGTTTAGAATCAAAGGGAGTACCAAAAACGCTGAAGTTACTATCCCATTGTGCACCACCTAAAAACAAGATGTGGTTTTTATCAACACTGCGAATGGCTTTGGTTATCTCTTTATATGTTGGTTCCAGATATGGGTTAAATTCATTTTTATCAAAATAGGTAGCTATGGGTTCATTCAATAAGTCATAACCCATTATGATGGTTTCGTTTTTATAATGATCAGCTATTTTGTGCCAAATATTGGCAGTTAACTCGCGCATAGCAGGGCTTTTAAACAGAAAAGGATAACCATAGCCGTCATCAATATTATCGCCGGTTTGGCCGCCGGGTGCACAGTGCATATCTAAAATAACATATAGTCCTTCTTTTTTGCACCAACCAATTACCCTATCCAACAGCTCAAACCCTCTGTTTGGGTCTTTTTGCTCCAGATAGTTTTCATTATTGAAAATACGATAGTTAAACGGAATGCGGATAGAATTCATTCCTGATGCTTTCAGATAGTGGATATCAGCAGCGGTAATATAAGTGTCCTGATATTGCTTCCAAAATGCAGCAGCTTCTTCCGGACCTAATAATTCAAGAATTGCTTCGTTAATTAAACGGGGTGAGTTAATGTTAGTGAATTTAAACATATAACCTTCGGGCACCAGCCAGTTACCGAGGTTTGTACCCCGCATTAAAAAAGGTTTATTATCGGTGCCGATAATTTCTTTTCCCTTTACTGAAATAAACTGTGCCTGCGTGGCAAAAGGGAGTGCAAAAAGCATCAAAAAGAGCAGTCGTAAGTAAAACTTGTTCATGATAATGTGTATTTGATTCGTAGTTGGCAGTTCATGGATCATAGTAAAAGAAGGTTTAAAAATTGCTCATTAACCAACATCTTTCCAGCTATGAATTATTAACAATGAACCATTAACTAATAAAAATTTGGATTTGCGGGCTAATATAGTACTATTACCTGTTACCAATTACATACATTTACCGTAACAATTTTGAGGTGAAAAGCTATGCTGAAAATGCTGATACGCTTTAATAACAATGTATATTAGCATTACAATAACTTCACAAAGGAATTGGCTTACCCTGGCAAACATTATAATACCAAGTACTATGAAACGTATATTTTTTTTAACAACTGCCTTTTTACTTTTATCGTTTGGATTATTTGCACAAAGTATAAAGGTGGCAGCAGCAGCCAACCTGCAGGCGGTAATAAAAGTATTGCAGGCCGATTTTAAGAAAAAAACAGGAATTGAAATTGAACCTATTGTTGGGTCATCGGGTAATTTGGTTAACCAGATAAAAAACGGGGCTCCTTACGATGTGTTTCTTTCTGCCGATATGACTTTCCCTGAAACACTTTATAAAGATGGATTCAGCACCAAAAAACCGGTTGTTTATGCATGGGGTAGTCTAATCATTTGCAGCAACCAGGATATTGGATTTGAAAACTGGGAAAGGATATTGCTAACGCACCGCGTGAAAAAAATAGCCATTGCCAACCCGGCTATTGCTCCATACGGCAAAGCGGCAGATGAGGTGCTGCAAAAAAAAGACATCTTAGTTAATATTAAATCAAAAATTGTTACCGGCGAGAGCATTTCGCAGGTTAATACTTATATCACTACAGGAGTTGTTGATGTGGGCTTTACTACACAAGCTTTAGTAAAAGACCCGACTAATAAAACAAAGCTTTACTGGCAGATTATTGCCCCCGATTCTTACTCACCTATTGAGCAAGGTATAGTTTTATTAAAACGTGCTGAAACAAATAAAGAGGCTGAGAAATTTTACCAGTACATTTTAAGTCCGGCAGCAAAAGCAATATTTTTAGAATACGGTTACCGGGTAAAATAAATTGATGGACTTTAATCCAATTTGGCTTACGCTTAAATTAGCTTGTATTACTACATTGCTATTGCTGGTTATTGGCTTGCCGGTTGCCTGGTGGCTCTCAAAAGGACGATCATTTTTTAAAATCATTATTGAAGCTATTGTTACTATGCCCCTGGTTTTACCACCTTCTGTATTGGGGTTTTATTTGTTGCTGGCTTTTAGTCCGCAGCATGGTGCCGGTAAATGGTTGCAGCAAACTTTTAATATCCAATTTGTGTTTTCATTTCAGGGTTTGGTACTGGCTTCTGTTATTTATAGTATGCCATTTATGCTGGGCCCCATTAAATCGGCTTTGCAGCAATTACCTGTTTCACTTTCACAGGCGTCTTATTCTTTAGGTAAAAGCAGGTGGCAAACATTTATCAGGGTGCTGCTCCCCAATATAAAACCATCATTGCTAACGGCAGCAGTACTGACCTTTGCACATACACTGGGCGAGTTTGGCGTAGTGCTGATGATTGGGGGCAATATTCCCAACGTTACACGCGTGGCATCCATAGCGGTTTATGATGCTGTTGAGCAGATGGATTATCATGCCGCCAACGTGTATTCGTTTATACTGTTTGCTATTACTTTTGTGTTGGTGACCGGGGTGTTCATTTTTAATAAGTACCAGTTAAAAAGTCCTCTGGAATGATTAGCATCAACATAGAAAAAAAAATAAAAACCTACCAGGGTCAGCGAATATTAAAAGTTTCCGGGGAATTTAAATCCGAGAGCATTACCAAGATCCATGGGCCTTCCGGAGCAGGTAAAAGTACTTTTTTGAAGGTCATTGCAGGATTCATCCAGCCGGAACAAGGAAATATTACGGTTAATAACAACGCATGGCTGGATACTGTTTCAAAAATATCCCTATCGCCACAAAAAAGAATGGCAGGCTTTGTTTTTCAGGATTATGCGCTTTTCCCCAACATGACCGTAAAAGAACATTTGGAATATGCCACGGCCGATAATGAATGGATAAAACATTTGCTTGAAATTGGCAAACTGGAAACTTTAACTACACATAAACCACAATATTTATCAGGAGGTCAACAGCAGCGTTTGGCTATTTTACGGGCACTGGCCACCAAACCCCAAGTGCTTTTGATGGATGAACCATTTTCTGCATTGGACCCGGAAAATAAATTGGCACTGATTACTGAATTAAAGCTGATATTTCAAGAGCTGAAAACAACTGTATTTATTGTAAGCCATAACCCGCAGGAACTGGATGGAATAGCAGCAGATGGGGCCATCTTATCAGAACTTTATATCAATAACTAGAAATGTGCTCCTGGATAGGTAAGGAATTTGGTTTGCACAGTTTGGGTTTCTTTATATATTTGGTACGATGAAAACCAAGCCTATCCTAATAATTGCAGCTATTGTAATAGTTGCTGTATCCACGTTTTTCCTTTTACACAAAAAAAAGTCGCCCCCAAATTCAATAGAACTAACCGAATTTCTATTCAAGTTTAATAATGCAGTAAATTCGGGTAATACCGATTCGGTGATGGCCTGCTTCCAGTTCGACAAAAAAAACAAGGCGCTTAAAAATTTGGCGAATTTGTTGATCGGAAAAAAGAAAAAAGATGGATCACTACCACTTGCTACTGTAATACTTGATGTAGATAAAGCCGAAACAAGGAACATAGGTTCCGGCCTCGTTTCGGTAAAAATACCGGTTACTTTTAGTCATCAATCCCTTGACGATAACCATTCCATACTGATACTAAAAATATACAAGACAAAACATTATAAGCTAAAAATAATACAGGCCGATACCCGCAAGTTTTTTGCCGATTATCTTACTTATGAAACTTATGTAAAAAACAACACCCATGTAGATAATCTTTTTTATAGTGCATTAACGTTGGCATCTTTTAAAACTGCCGACCAATTAAAAACTCGGTATGACAGCGTACTATGGTTTGAATGTTGACAGCAAAACTTTTTACTACGTTATTAAAGGTAAATTAAACAAAAGATTTTACTGGCCTGATGACCAACAGAAAGATGATGCACCTACCTATAAAATGGGATTGGTAAATGCTGATCTTAAAGAGATTATCCCTCCCGAATATGACCTGATCCGTAATGTTGGTGGCACGATTGATGGATTTGTAGAAGTAGAGATGAACGGAAAAAAAGGTCTTTATAATTTGGATGGAAAAAATGTAGTGGTGGTTATTTATGACCAGATTATCCCATTAGAGGATGACGCTAATTTGGCCTTATTAAGAAAGGACGATAACTATTTTTATTTAAAGAAAGACTCAACAGTAACCGATAAAATAGATGGTTTTAAAATTGCCGATGTATTCTCCAAATTTAAAAACTATAGTGATTCTTACTCCTTATCAGAAAACAGTTCAAAAAATATAATGGAGTATAATGAACGTGGAAATACCACATCTCTTATCATACCTCCATCATATCTGGTTGATCTTCAAATTTTCCCGAGGATTATTAATTTTAATAATCCTTTAAGAACGGGACGTAATGATTATGAAGAAGAAGATAGGGGTAGTGAAAGGATGGATATTAAATATAATGGCACACAAAAGGATGATAAAAATTGGTTTATGAGCACCTTTTATTCTATTATAGACCACTATTGGGATGGACGTGCTGGTTTATATGGAAAATTTGAGAAAAAACCAGTTATCCTTATAGATAAAAACCAAAACAAAATATTAAGCTTTACAGGCGAAAGCGACATTTCTGACGATGAAGGAGAGGAATCCATTTCTAATGAAACAACATTTTGTAAAGAAAATGCCATACGTGCAATTAATGATACTTTGTTTGAATATAAGTCGGCCTTAGCTGTCCGTTTGTCATTAACAAATGATGATATATCTGAAGGCTCTTACTATTATTATTTGCATATCGTGAATGGAAAACTTGCTGCTTTACCAAATAAAAGGCTCTTTGGCTGCACCAAATATGTAAAAATGGATGATTCTTATTTGAACGCATGTTATGTAATTGGCGACAGAAAAATCGACCATGTAACAACAGAACTACTCGAATACATGAAAAATGAAATTTATGCACCCTATGGCTATAAATTTAAAAGCGACAAATGGACCACTGTTTTTCAATATCGTTTTGACAGGTACGAAGGGGCAAAAAACATTACAGTAGACGACTCATTAACCGAGATAGAAAAGTATAACATCAACTGGATAAACAGTAAACTGAACTCGTTGAAACAGAATACCCTTGCCGCTCAATGAAAATTGCATTAAAACTGCTTTGGTATTTTGCTTTCTTATGGGTAGCCATGTTATGCATCGGTGTATTCGTTATGTACTCTGGCTTTTTTAAATATCAACGCGCTTTTTTAACCATAAAACAAGCAGCCATTAATACGGGCTGGTATTTACCAGCCTTTTACTGCCATATTATTGGGAGCAGCCTGATATTATTCGCTGGCTTTTTTCAATTTTCCAAAGCCGTTTATAATAACAGGCAACTGCACAGGCCCCTGGGCAAATTGTATGTGTTCGGTGTTCTATTTTTTGCGGCACCGGGCGCATATGTAATGACTTTATTTGTGAACCGTGGCAACTGGGTATTTGCGTCGTTCTTTGTGCAGAATACTTTGTGGGTAATTTTTACGCTTTTGGCATGGCTCTACATAAAAAAAGGGAGAGTTACCGACCATATTTATATGATGCGCCGGAGTTATGCGCTTGCCTTTGCTGCCGTAACCCTGCGGTTTTACATTTGGGGTTTAACCGTTTTTGGCCATGGTGTTAACTTTGAAAACAACTATATCATTATTGCATTTTTAAGCTGGGTGCCTAATCTGCTTGTAGCCGAGCTTATTAATCATTTTGACAATACACGCATTTCGCCAATTAGCCACGATAACAGCAACTAGCTAATTGGCGAAATTGTATTTTTTATAACGCAGCCATTATTGATTTTACTGACGCCCTTTTTGTATAGTCCTTATCAAAATGGACGTAGGTAATTTTACCTGACTGGTCAATAACATAAGTGGCAGGAACTGGCAGCACATGGTCGGTATTGCCATTATTCTTTTCCAGATCGACGCCGTAGTTTTTTAGTTTTCCCAACAGTTCGGCATCAACAGTGTAATTAACCTGGTAAGCCTTCATAATGGTATAACCTTTATCTTGTATAATTGAAAACGAAGCATGGGTTTTATCAATTGTTTTATTGATGTTTTCGCTTGTTTCGGGAGTTACACCAACAACATAAGCGCCTTTGCCGGTTAGGAGCTGCAAGGAGTCCTGCAATTCTTTAATTTGTTTGTTGCAATAAGGGCACCACTGTCCGCGGTAAAAAAACAATACCACCGCTTTGTGCGATTTGAGCAGGCTTTTTAAACTGAGTGTTTTGCCCATATTATCAACCGCAGTAAATTTTGGCGCTATATCACCGCTCTTAAGGCCGATTTGTGCAAACAGGTTTAAGGTTAAAAGCACACAACCGGCAATTAGTAAATACTTTCTCATAATATTTGAGTTTAAAATTTAATTCAAAAAAAGAAAGGGGGATAAATCCCCCTCCCTGTAAACAAAAACAACTTACATTTTACTTGCAGTGTCTTTTGACATTTTCTTTTTACTCATTTTAGAGTCAGACATTTTTGACGTTTTCTTTTTGCTCATTTTAGAGTCAGACATTTTGCCCATCTTATCTTTGCTCATTTTATCCTTAGCCATTTTACCTGTATCACTAACGGCAGTTGCTGGTAAATGATTAACTGTTTTTGCTTGTACACCAAGGCTTAAGCAAGCTACAATGGCAGTTGCTATAACTGCTGAAAAAATTGATTTCATTTTTTGTTTTTTTAGTTTTTACTGATATTTCCTGCTTTGTCGGTTAATACCATTAAACCTTACAAACTATTTTGAAATAATTTTTATTTGTTTAATTCCGCTTCAATGCGTTCCTGAAGTTCGTTCTTGAAATTTTCATCCAGCTTCACATCGCGTTCCATCGAACTGCGAAAAAGCTCCTGCACCATTTCATTAATCATTCGGCTTTGCTTTTTATAAATGCGGCAAAACGAACATCCATATAGATGGATACGCAACTCTATCATTTCTCTGAAACTAAGCCTGGAAGTTGCTTTTTTATCAATCAGGAAGGTAGCCTGTTTACAGTTATATATAATTCTTTTCAAATAGCTCATAACAATAATATTTAAATCCAGTTTTTCTGAAGGCAGGCCCTCAGGTTAAGTTTGGCGCGATGAATGATCACCCAAAAGTTGGAAGATGTTACTTTTAATTCGGCACAAATGGTATCGGTAGGCTCTTCGTCAATATGCTTCATAGTAAAAACGGCCATCCATAAAGCCGGTAATTTTTCCATGCATTTTTTAAGGATGCTATCAAACTCTTTGTTAACCAAATGATCCTTATCTTCAATACCAAATTCTTTCGGACCATGTTCAGCAACCCAATGTCCATCCGCCTCAAAAAAATCGCTCTGCTCTTCTTCGGCTTTCACCTCTATGTTTTTTAAGCCTGATGATTTTTTGCGATAAACATCTACTATTTTATTTTTAAGGATAGCCGTGAGCCACGTTCGTTCGGAGCTTTTACCTTCAAAATTGGCTGTTTTTTCAAGTGCAGCTAAAAAGGTTTCCTGCACCAGGTCTTTCGCCTGCTCTTCGTCGTTAACACGGGTAATGGCGTAGGCGTACAGGTAATCGGCATGGGTAGCAACCCATTGATGGGGATTTAAAGTCATAAAAATTAAACGAATAGTACAAGTTAAACCAAAAACAAAATGAAGATTAACACCTTCAATTTGTTTTGTTATATTGATGGTTAGTCGTTAGCGGGTACAAAACCTTACAATAATAATGACTTTTTTTTCGAATAATCTCGAAATGCTTCCCTGGCATATGGAGATGACAACCAGCTAATTAGTCTAATATTTATAATAATTCGTACAAACTTGTACAAGTTGATTCATTGCAAACTAGCTAAATAAAAAACTTTAAATTTATTGTAAGGATTTGATTGTTGGCCCGACTAAGCCCGAAAAGACTTTAAATTTAATTCGATAAAATAATGAGAACTGCAAAAATATTAACCCTTGCTGCTTTTCTAATTGCAGCAGCTTTGGGCACCACTGCATTTATTAATGCAAAGCACACCAACGTTCCTATTGCTGATAATAAGGGATTTGCCCTTATTGAGTTATACACTTCCGAAGGCTGCTCCAGTTGCCCACCAGCTGACGAGTTGGTAGCTAAAATACAAAAAGAAAATGCCGATAAACCGGTATACATTTTAGCTTACCATGTTGATTATTGGAACCGTTTAGGCTGGAAAGATCAGTTCAGCAGTGCCGATTTTTCAAAAAGACAAAATGAGTATGCCAATTACTTAAATATCAACTCTGTATACACACCTCAAATAGTTGTAAATGGACGTACCGAGTTTGTTGGATCGGAAGAAGGTACTTTACGTAATGCTATCCGGACCAATCTACAAAAAAGCTCATCGGCTCAACTGGATCTAAGCGTTTCAGCTACAAACTCAAGCCATGCAGATTTAAAATACACTACCCAGGGTGCAGACAAAAGCACCGTGCTACAGGTAGCCGTATTGCAGAAAAATGCACAGACAAAAGTATTACGTGGCGAAAACGGCGGTCATACTCTATCACATGTTCAAATTGTCCGTGAATTGCAGGAAGTTAGTCTTAAAGGAAATAACGGAATTGCAAACATTACTCTTCCTCATGGTTTTGATACCCAAAACTGGGAAATTATGGGCTTTTTACAAAATACTTCAAATGGGGCTATAATAGCCGCGTCCAGGGTTTCTTTTACAGGCGAGGCAGGCATAGGTGCAATGGTAAAAAGTTCCAAATAATAAATCATTAACTTTAAGAAAACATATATCCGGTTATTTTACCTAGGTAAGATAACCGGATATCTTATGGTATCTTTTACCTTAATACTTAACTATGAAAGCTATAAAAGAAAAGCATTCTTTAACCATGCGCTGGTGCCATTGGGTAAACTTCCCAATACTGACCATTATGATCTGGAGTGGAATGCTGATTTACTGGGCCAATGATGAATATTACATCAAAATATTTGGCCATACCTATTTTCGTTTTTTTCCTGATTGGTTTTATAATACGCTGAAAATTCCGCATCGCCTGTCCGAAGGCATGGCCTTCCATTTTTTGTTTATGTGGTTTTTTACCCTTAACGGAATCTTTTATATTATTTACACCATCATATCCGGCGACTGGCGTGAACTGGTGCCGAAGAAAAATTCTTTTAAAGAGGCTTTTTTAGTGGTTTTGCACGATCTGCATATCCGCAAAATGGCACCACCTCAAAATAAATATAACGCGGCACAACGCATTGCATACACAGCCATTATAATAATGGGTATTGGCTCAGTAATTACCGGATTAGCCATCTACAAACCGGTACAGTTTTACTATTTAACCTGGATATGCGGCGGTTATCATTTCGCCAGAATATTACACTTTGCTTTAACATTGGGTTATGTGTTCTTTTTTCTGATCCATATTGTGCAGGTGATATTGGCCGGATGGAATAACTTCCGATCGGTTATATCCGGCTTTGAGGTGATAAATGAAAATCCTAAACCCGCTATTGAAACAACAAATACCGATAACGATGAGCACTCCAGATAAAAAATCAAAAAAAGAGCTCACCGTTGAGCAAAAGATAAACAGGCGTAATTTTATCTCATTTTCAACCTTTGCTGTATTGGCAGCCGGTGCCGTTGGTGGATGGGAGTGGTTGTATAAATCGCCGGAAGAAACTGCAGGCATTACCGCTGGCGCACGTAAGCCTCTGCGCAGGGCACTTAATAAAACTGAATTGTTTTTCAGAAGGGTGTTCAGTGATAATCACATGGTAAAAATTTACCCCAAATCAATGGCGGCCAAACGCGTAAGAGTAAACAGCGATATCGGAATTGAAGCTGATAAAAAGTTCGACCCATCTAACTGGAAACTGCAGGTAGCCAAAAAGGGTGGGGAAGTGTTACAGATTTCTTTGCAGGAGCTAATGACCCTACCCAAAACTGAAATTATTTATGATTTTAAATGCGTGGAAGGCTGGGATCAGATTTCGCATTGGGGCGGTGTAAGGTTCAAGGATTTTATTGAGCATTACAAGCTGGATGATTATACCAAAATGCAATATGTGGGCATGGAAACACCCGATAAAGGTTATTACATAGGACTTGATATGCCGAGTGCCATGCATCCGCAAACCTTGTTGGCCTACGAAATGAACGACAAATTATTACCGCTTGAAAATGGTGCACCATTACGACTAATCATTCCGGTAAAGTATGGCATTAAAAACCTTAAAAGGGTAGGCTCCATCACTTTCAGCAACACCCGGCCACGCGATTACTGGGCCGAACAGGGGTATGATTATTATTCGGGATTATAGTTTTTGAAGAGATAAAGTTTAACTTTTCTTTTAGGCGTAGTAACAAAGCCATAGGTTTTACCTTTTTCTTTCACATCTTACCCGATTATTTGCATATTGCATTGATATGCCCGTAGAAAAGCTGCCGTTTAAAAAACAAATTTCATATGCCTGCGGGATGATAGGCTGGAGCATCATGACCAATATTATTATTGTAATGCTGCCCTATTTTTATCTACCGCCATCCAATTCGGGCTTAATACCTTTTGTTCCGCAATTGCTTTTATTCGGGGTATTAAATATCATGTCGGTTATTGCAGCATCTGGCCGATTGGTTGATGCTGTTTTTGATCCATTTATTGCTTCATTAAGCGATAAAAGTCATAATCCAAAAGGGCGCCGTGTTCCATTTATGAAATGGGCCATACTGCCTGCCGTTATTTTTTGCGGGTTAACCTTTTGCCCGCTTGTAAAGGCTGAAAGTCTGCATAATGCATTTTGGCTTACGTTTACACTCATTTGTTTTTTCATGAGCGTTACGGCCTATATTATACCTTACAATGCCCTGCTGCCCGAACTTACTGATACAGCAGCCGAAAAAGTTAAGCTATCCTCATTTCAGCAGGTTGGTTTTGTAATTGGGATAATTATAGCCGCCCTGGTAAATAACTATGCCGATTTGGTACAAAAGTATTTCAACGTCCCTAACCGGGATATTGCCGTTCAGTACACTATTTGGGGCTTATGTGTTTTTGCCGGCTTAGTAATGTTGATACCTGTAATTGCCCTTGATGAAAGCAAATACATGGTAAGTAAAAAGCCTTCGCATTTGCCCGTTTTGCAGGCTATACGTAAAACTTTTAGTCAGCGCAATTTTAAATATTACCTGATCTCCGATTTCTCCTATTACATGGCGCTTAGTATCATATCCAGCGGGCTATTATATTTTGTAACGGTATTACTCCGTTTGCCCGAGTCAATGGGTGGTTTGCTAATGCTCACCATGGTTTTGGGATCGTTGATCTTTTATCCGTTTATTAACTATGTTTCCAAAAAATACGGAAAGAAGCCATTGGTTCTGATCTCCTTCGGCATATTGAGCCTCATTTTTGCAATGATTTATTTTTTAGGGCGATTCCCGGTTTCGGCAAAAGTACAAGTTTATACATTGGTGCTGTGTGCTGCATTTCCACTTGCAGCCCTGGGTATACTGCCTAATGCCATATTAGCTGAGATTGCCGAAAAAGATGCTAATGCTACCGGCGAAAACCGTGAAGGAATGTTTTTTGCTGTAAAGTATCTGTTTGTAAAACTTGGCCAAACGCTGGGCATAGCGCTTTTTGCGTTCCTTACTGTTTACGGCAAAGATCCCGGTCATGACCTTGGCCTGCGCCTCAATGGTATCTGCGGTTTTGTGCTTTGTCTCATAGCATTTATTTTCTTCACCCGTTTCCGCGAAAAGAAACCACAGGTAAGGAAAGTTGGCGGTTAGCAGTAGTAGCAGTTTGCAGTTCTCTGAAGATCGAGGTTGACTGCAAACTCAAAACCGCAAACTAACGTGACACATTATTGGGCCTTGTATAAATCAGGTGCATTACATTGATGTTACGCATTTCAAAGGCAGCTTCGCAATAACACAAATAGTATTTCCACTTACGGATAAAAGTTTCATCAAAACCCAGTGATTTTACTTTTGAAAGATTAGCATTAAATGCATCAAACCAAAGTTTTAAAGTTTTGGCATAATCCAAACCGATATCTTTTAAATCAACCAGGGTCATATCACCGGTGCGGTTAATTGACTTATTGATAGCACCAACAGATGGTAACAATGAACCCGGGAAAATATGTTTCTGTATCCAGTCTACCCCTTTTCGTAAGGTTTCATACCTTGAATCGGGCGAAGTAATTACCTGTATAGCCAGGATACCGTTTTTCTTCAGCAAATCATGGCACTTTTTAAAGTAAACGTCCATAAAGTTAAAACCCACTGCTTCCAACATCTCTACAGAAACTATCTTATCAAAAGTGCCATCCAATTCCCTGTAATCTTTCAGTTCGATGCTCACCTTGTCACTTAAGCCTTCTGCGGCTACACGTTCAACTGCCAGTTTACGCTGTTCTTCGCTAATGGTTAATGAGGTTACTTTACATCCATAAGTTTTGGCCATATAAATGGCATTACCACCCCATCCGCTGCCAATTTCCAATACATGGTCTGTAGGTTTTAAATGTAGTTGACGGCACAAACGCTCATACTTGGCTATCTGTGCTTCCTGCAGGCTCAGTCCATCCTTATAAAAATAAGCACTTGAATAGGTCATGGTTGGATCAAGGAAACTCGCAAAGAAATCATTATTCAAATCATAATGTGCTGAAATATTTTTGCGCGATCCTTCAACCGTATTGGCCCTTTTAAAGTGCGAGAGTTTATTATATATCTTAAGCAGGTTAAGTGAAAGCGTTTGGATATTGCTGCCAGATACACCCGGTGCATTTTCAATATTTAAAAGCACCCATTTAATAACATTAGTAATATTATCAGTATCCCATAAGCCATCAACATAAGCCTCGCCAAAACCAATATCACCAAACAGAATGATCCTTTCATAAAACTCAGTATTATTCACCGTTATACTGGCGGATATATTGCCTTCGCCATTACCTATTGTAATTTGTTCTCCATTGGGTAAAGCAAGATACAAGGTGCCTTTATCCATTTTCGATAGAAATTTCAAAACAATATCCTGATAAAAGCTTCTTTTTTTAACTAATGAAATTGTGCTGGCCATGGTTTAATCTGTAATTTGTGATTTGATTATACCTACGTAAATTAACCGGCGTAAGGTTTTGTTAATATACGAAATTGGATTAATTATATGGCCGGTAAACTTCGCGCTGCAACTCCATGTCATCCGTCTTTTTGTGAAAAGGCAACTTTTTGAGCCACAGTTTTAACGCCTGCCAGTGTATTAAACCAATTACCTTTAAAGTTATTAAAGGGAAACTGAAAAAGTAAATTAATAGGGTTAAATCTTTCAATTCCTTACGCTTACCATTTAACGTGCTTGTAAAAAAGCGTTTACCCTCTTTATCGTAATCATCAATTTTAACCCAAAGTTTTTCGCCGGGAATGTGTAGATTGAAATCAAAATTGGTATCCATATCAATAAAGGGCGATACATAAAAATATTTCTCTGTATTGAGCAGGAAACGGTTATTGTTTAAAGTGCCAGCTCCTAAAAAATAAGGCTTCATCTCCAAAAAAGTATTACAAACCTCTACAATGGAGCAAAGCGGATTATTTTGCTCATCATAACAATAGTAAAATGACACCGGATTAAACTGGTAACCCATTGTACATAAATTAGTAAGCACCATTATGCGACCGGCACCAATATCCACACCATTAATCTTGAGATAATCAGTAATATGCTGCCTGATGTTTTTTGAAGTATCCGGGTTTTCTTTGGGCAACTGTAAATGATCCTTATCCCTGAAATTAAACAGGTTAAAGCGGTTGTGGCTCATAAATTTAAGCCGGCTGGAAAGGCCATCAATCTCATCCAGATCGAGGTAAAACATAAAGATATTGTAATGAAACGAATGCTGCTTTGGAGCAAGCCGGTGATGCATTACTTTAGCTTTATATAAACAGGAATTAACTGATATGCTGGCCATATATGAATATACGGATTAATTTTCCGGCTGGATCAAAACATCATCATAAACCGGCTTGCCCAGCAATTGGGAACAAAGCTGCACTGCACTTGCAAATGCGTCTTCATGAAAGCCGTATTTAAAATAACTGCCACAAAAATAAATGGGCCCGGTTTCGTTCAGTATATGTAATTCTGCCTGGGCATTAATGGCCTGTACGTCAAAAAGCGGATGCTCGTAGTCGAGTTCCTTAATAATCTTGCTTTCATCAAGCCCATTATGCGGGTTAATGGAAACAAAATAATCTTTCTTGTCTGATACCTGCTGCAACTGGTTCATCCAGTAAATAGTAGTAGGCGTTAACTTGCCATCTTCCATTTTTATGCTGTAGTTCCAGCTGCTCCATGCCAGTTTCTTTTTAGGCATGATACTTTTATCGGTATGTAGAACCGCTTTGTTGTATTGATATTTAAAGTTTGATAAAAGTCTTTTTTCATCCTCAGTTGCATCAAACAGTATGGTAAGAGCCTGATCTCCATGGGTGGCGATAATCACCCTATCGAACGTTTCCCGCGAACCATCAGATGCGTGAACAATCACTTTTCCATTCTCACGAACAACCTTTAATGCCTTTCGATTTACATGAATACGATCTTTAAATGGTTTAATCAGTATTTCGCGGTATGACTGGCTTCCTTTCTCGAGGGTATACCATTGGTGCTGGGTATCCAACCCTAAAAAACCATGATTTAAAAAGAACCTGATCAAAGTCACCGCAGGGAAATCGAGCATCTGCTCCATCGGGGTAGACCATACGGCCGAGCTCATGGGCACCAGGTATTTCCATAGCATTTCTTCGCCAAAACCAAACTCTTTAATATATTGCCCTATCGAATAATCGGCATATTTAGGATCGTCCAGTATCTTTACGCTTTCTTTGTTAAAGCGCCCAATCTGGCTCAGCATTTTAATATATTTAAGGTTGAATATATTACGGCGCTGCGCAAAAAGATGATTAACGCTGGATCCGCTATACTCCAGTCCGCTCGACAGATGCTGAACGCTAAATGACATATCCGTTTTTTTTACCGGTGCCTTTATTTCAGCAAATAGTTTGCACAGGTTCGGATAGGTCTTATAATTAAACACCATAAATCCGGTATCAATATAAACCGGCTTGCCGTCTTCATCAACAGTTACGGTATTGGTATGGCCGCCAACGTAATCATTTTGCTCGTAAATAGTTAAATCGGTATGCTTTTGCAAAAAATGAGCACAGCCCATCCCGGCAATTCCTGTTCCTATAATGGCTGTTTTATGCATTATTTTTGTGTGATGTTGTTTAAGAATGTTACTACTGCGTAGGTAGATAGTTGTCCGCCTGGCCCGTTTAAATTATAATCAAAGCCATGCGTTGCCCAGGGAAGTCTTAACCAATAATGTTTAATACCGTTTTGCTCCAACTTTAAGTTTAGCCTGCGGCTATGCTCGCGCGAAACCAAAACATCATTTTCACCGTGAATAATAAGGGTTGGCACCGATTTACTGCTTACAAACTCCAGAGGGGAGCAGGCAACATATTTTTGCGGAACTTTAAAATAAGAGCCTCCGATATAATCCTCCATCACCTTTCTTGAGTCCATAATCAACGGGTTTGATCGGATAGAATATCCCCAAACCATATCGGCAGGGCCATAAAAATCAACCACTCCTTTTAATCCGGGTTCATGCAGGGTGTAAGCAGCTAATAAAGCTATTTGTGCCCCGGCTGAGCGTCCTAGTAAAACATATTCGTTAGTGTCAATATGCAGCTCATCTGCGTGTTTATTCAGGTAAGCAATGGTGGCTTGTATATCTTCAACAGGTGCAGGCGTTTGGTATTTGGGGGCCATGCGATAATTAATGGCAGCCACATTGTACCCTCTTTCGGCAAGATAAGTATTCAACTCGGGTAATTGCTTACTATCGCCACCGGCCCACGAGCCACCATGAACCACTATAACACATGGCCTTTTACCTGAAGCCTTTGATTGATAGTAATCAAGATTTAAAGCGGTATCCTGATACTGAACATATTTTATGGTTTTATAAGGATCATTTTTTGCCGATTTAAACAGTTTGGAAAAACTTAAAGGAGTATCATCACTCTGTTTGGTGCTAAGAGCAGCTGCCATGTCCGCTTTTATGTCCGTAGCTATCCAATATGCTCTTATAATGGGTGAAAGAAAAATAATAACCGTTACCAGCCCCAGGATGGTTCCGGCCAGTTGGTATTTATTTACCCAGAAGCCGGTTACCGTTAACAAGGCGGCTATAGCTGCAAATATGAAAGGCAACTCGGTAACACCAATTGCCAGCAGCCAGAAATGATAAGATGGCGCCTTAAAAAAGTTAAGCAATGCGATAAGAAAAAAAGCAAGAATAAAATAAAAACGGATCATAAATATTTTGTTAAAAGGATCATTGCGGAGCTGCTAAAAGTTGCCTTACTGCCAAAGGTTATCGCCCCGATTTTTGAAATAAATAATGACTAACTATCCATTCATTGCCCTTATTGTAGTTCCACAACTCGGCGCAAGCCATATAAAAAATACGCCAGTATACCCACCATTTTACTGCATTATCTTTACCATATGTTTCTTCAAATAATGGCATAATTTCCGCCTTGTGGCTATCCATATTTTTAAGCCAGGCTTCGGCAGTTTTTCCGTAATGGGTACCGTTAACGTGCCAGTGTTTTTTAACTACTAAATCTTCATTAAAATAAAACATTAGATCATCGCTCGGCATAATACCTCCGGTAAAAAAGTACTTGCTCATCCAATCGGTTTCATCAATAACTTCAAACAAATAAGCGTACTCCTTATGGGTAAAAATGTGGATGAACAATTTACCATCATCCTTTAAAAATGAGGCTACCTTTTTAAGCAATAGCGTATAGTTACGCATGTGCTCAAACATTTCAACAGATACTACACGGTCAAATTGTTTATCAATTTTAAAAGTGTTCATATCCGCAGTAATCACTTTCAGGTTTTTCAATCCACGATCCTTAGCAGTCAAATCAATAAACATTTTTTGGGTACGTGAATTGGAAACCACTGTAAAATTACTGCGCGGATATTTGGCAGCCATATACATGGATAATGAACCCCAGCCACAACCCAACTCCAACACATCCTGACCGTTTTCTAATCCGGCACGCTGGCAGGTTAGCTCCAGCATATCATCTTCGGCAGTGTTTAAATCGGTAACGCCTTCCTTAAAATAACAGCTTGAATATTTTAAATTTTTGCCCAGGCAATATTGGTAAAACTTGGTTGGTACTTCATAATGTTGTTGGTTAGCATCTATTGTATTAACCGCAATAGGGGAGGTTTTAAGCTGACCAATTAGCGACATCAGGTGTGCTTGCTGGGCCTCTACATTACCTTTGTTTTCATCATCCAAACGTTGTTGTAATAAATTGCGAATGCCTTTTCTCAGTAAAAAATCAGGGACTTTATTTTGTTCAATCAATTTGTCGTACCACATGTGCACAGGTTTGGTTTTTAGGGGTTGTTTTTATTAATTGTAGTTTTAAAGATTTACGTTATTGCCATAACGTTGGATTTTGAAAACCGAAATTTTTAGAGCCATAAGCTCTATTTTTATTTCAACTCCTTTTAAACCAGGGTATAAAAACACTCGTTTTTTGCTGATACAGCTTAAATGCCTCACCTTTTGAACGAAGGGATTGCGCCTCTGTAGCCGGGATACCTGTTACCTTCAACAGCAAATACAAAATGATAGCTGGACTAATGATAGCCAAATAGCCATAAGGCGATGCCAGGGCAAATGCAAAGTAGGATAACCACATCAGCCACTCAAAAAAATAATTAGGATGCCTGGAGTATCCCCAAAGGCCCGTATCGCAGATCTTTCCTTTGTTATCCGGATTTTTTTTAAATGCCGCCAATTGTGCATCGGCAATAGCTTCGCCTAAAACACTTATCAGCCACAAAGCCGCACCGGCATATTCAAATGGAGAAAGCTGCTTAGCGGTATTTAGTGTGATGATAAAAAACGGGATGGCCAGCAATACATTTGATATAGCCTGGAATTGAAAAAAGAAAAAGAACTTCTTTTCGGCATTGGGTGCCCACTCGTTACGCAATTGCTGGTAACGGCCCTCTTCCTCGTTCAGGTGTTTCGTAATCCTAACGGCCAAATGTGTTCCTAAACGAAAGCCTGCAATAATAACCATGCTGCAAATAAGCAATTTGCGGGTTTCAAATCCGGGTGCAAACAACAATAAAATAATAGCAATTACCGGGAAGTTATACGACCAAAAAATATCAACCACACCGGCATTTTTTATTTTATGTGCCCAAAACCACACTATCACCATAATGCCGCAGCAAGCAAGCAGGCTATAAATTACTAAACTAACTATTGATTGATTATCCATTTTGTTTACTGAAAAATTCCTTAAGACCCTCGCCGGGTTTTAATTTTAAAAGCTGGATAAGTACATAAGCACAACTGGCTATACTACCTAAAGCTACTAATAATATTAACCAAACCACTTTTAACACTATACTTTTCTCCTTATAACAAAGCCAGAAAAAAATGATGGTTACATTGGCATAAAAATCCCAAAGGGTTGCCCGCATCCAGGGTATTGATCCCAAAAAATCCCATTCTTTAAACAGGTTGCTGTTGATGCTGGTATTGATTACCACGTAACACATCCATACAAACAGCAGGGTAAAAAAAACTTTTAAGGTAGTGATCATAAAGTTCAGGTTGTTTTACGCAATTTAATAATTCGCATCCAGTGCATCAATCTGATTATAGGATACGATGGATCGAGTTCAAACCAGCGTTTGGCAAAATTTACATCGTTAGGTTTTTGATGGTGATTATTCTGAAAAAGCTCGCCCATCATTAAAAAATCAAGAGGAAGCATGTTTTTGCTGTGATCGCCATTATCAAAATTAGTGTAACCGTATTTATGGCCGCACCAGTTTACAATGGCACCATGTAATGGGCCCATAAAAAAGTGAATGGGCAATAATAAATATAACCACCAATAAGGTGCAAAAACAATGTAAAATGCAATATAGAATAAAACAAATCCTATACGGGTAAGCCACATATCGCCAATATAATCGAGGGTAGGCCAGGTGGGGTAACGATCACGAAACTGCGGCTCAGGCTCCTGTTTATATTTGAGGTAACTGAGATAGATGTTTTTAGTCTGGATCATCAATCCCCAAACATCTTTTATAAAATGAGGAGAATGTGGATCCTTCTCGGTATCACTGTAGGCATGATGCATACGGTGCATAATGGCATAAGCTCGTGGATTAAGAAATGATGAGCCTTGAAAAATGAAAGTTGCCAAGTAAAATGTCCGCTCCCAAAACACATTCATCTTAAACATTTTGTGCGATGCATAACGATGCAAAAAAAATGTCTGGAAAAATAGGGAAAAGAACCAGTGACAGCAGAAAAAGACAATTATAATGGTCATTTCATTGGTTAATTATTCAGATCAGGTTAAATGAGGTATTAATTAAACCATCCTGTTAACCCTTTCCTTGCTGCTTTATAAAGGCAAGTGCATCATCCGAATGTTTTTTGCCCTGCATCATGGCTTCATAAGCAAAAACCACTTTGCCATGTAAATCAATAACGAATGTTTCGCGCCCTGTCATAAACATTTTGTTTTTCACCCCAAACTGGTGATACACCTTGTTATCCGGATCGCTTAATAATGTAAATGGTAATTTGTAATGATCGCTGAATGCTTTATGGCTGGTAACTGTACCACCATTTATGCCAATAACCATTGCTCCCGCTTTGGTGAAATCGTTGAAACTATCCCTGAATGAGCATGCCTCTTTTGTACAAACCATGCTTTCATCCTTTGGATAAAAATAGATTACCAAAAAACGCTTTCCCGCATAATCTGCACTGTTAAATACTTTCCCGTTCTGATCTGCCAATGAAAATGATGGCATGGTATCGCCAACAGCTAATGCTTTTGGTTCAGATTGAGCTTTCACCCCGTTAAATGTTATCATTAAAAGGAGCGAACATAGGATGGAAGAGGCGGCAGATTTTGTTTTCATAATTTAACTTACGTAGAAATAACTGTACAGCGATTTATTATCCATAAATATTTATAACGCAAAAAAGCCAGACCTTCGAATGAAGACCCGGCTTGAGTTGATTAATTGAATATCTTTAAACTAAATTACTTTTGATGTAGTTATAGCTTTTAGTGATGCTATCGTAAGGCTCGCCTGGGCATTTATCCTGCTCAACAAAGAAATATTTCAATCCGGCTTTACTGGAGTGTTCAAATATTTTTTTGAAATCAATAACACCATTGCCTACTTCGGTAAACATCTGTTCAGGTGTTTTGTCCATATCTTTAATGTGCCACAGTGGGAAACGGCCCGGGTGTTCGTTAATTAATGCAATTGGATCCTGTTTTGCTTTGGTTACCCAGTACATATCCATTTCCATTTTTACCAGGTTCTTATCGGTAACCGCGAGCAGGGTTTCGTATGGATATTTTCCATCTTCCTGTATAAATTCAAAATCGTGGTTATGGTAGCAAAGTTGGATACCTGCTTTTTTGCAGATTTCACCTGCGGTATTTAAATCGCCGCCAATTTTTTTGTAATGCTCAAGCGTTCCGCGTTCTGCAGGCGATAGCCATGCGCATACCATGTATTTGATTCCTAAAGCCGCAGCATCATCAACTGCCCTGTTCCAGTCATTCAATATGGTACCTTTCATATCTTTACCATCCTCGCCTAAGCGATAGTGGCAGCTTGGCATTATCAGTCCATTATCCTTTAAAATTTTGGAGAAACCCGCGCCGTCCATTCCGTAAAACTTCTCGGTACCGGTATAAGTTGCACCTTCAACAGAGTTATAACCCACCTGTGCAACTTTTGCTAAAGTAGCCGCGGGGTCACTCTGCATGTGATCGCGTACGGTGTACAATTGAAGCCCTATGTATTTCTTGTCGTAAGCAAATAATTTAGGGGCCACTAACAATCCAGCCGAAAGCACAGCCGAAGTTTTAAGAAATGATCTTCTGGTAGTCATGATTTTAAAATTGGTTGAGGTAAATATAGTGTATTATTGACACAATCAAAATATGCAACCAATTTGATACAATTATATTTGCGAGCAAGCAGCAGGTACTATAAAAGTTGAAGTAATGCGCGAAACCAGCTTTGAATCAGCATAATCAGGAATAGAACTTATTTTTTTCCATTCGGCATCGCCGCCAAAAGCTTTCCAATGCGCATCATGTGCGGCCATGTCATCAAAGCTTACCATGTAGGTTAAATTGGGGCGCAAATCGCCAATAATGGTTTCACCAAAAAATACCGGGTTAAATCCTAATCGTTTAAAAATATCTATCTCTCCGGCATCATTAAACATTTCCAGTTTCTTTTTCCCGGCAGCCTCACTGGCATGTTCGTAACGTCGCAACTCAAAAATGCGCTGTTTATGTTCGGGCACTTGCAATACCGGCATGTGAGCAAAGGCTTTTAAAAGAGAGCTTTCAATTCTTTCATATGCCGGTGCTGTTGCCGGGGCATTTAAATAAGTTGCTCCGGCAGCCAGGTATATTGTATCGGCAGCCAGTTTATCATTTACATTTAAAAAATCATCCCATGAGTTATAGGGGATAAAAGAATATAATTTAGTTTGGCCAGTAGGTTTCAATTCGGTAAACAAGCCTACGTGTTTACTCCCAAAACGGTTTAAGGCCGGGATAAACGCATTGGCGAAATATTCTTCCACCAGCCTTTGTTGCTCACCATCTTTTAAAGTATACACACGCAATTCATAAAATTGCCGGACTGTCTGTTTAGTCGTTATAGCAGATTTACTTATTTGAGGAATTACCGCTCCCGCAGCGGTTGTAATAAGTGAGGCTTTTACAAAGGAACGTCTTTTCATTTTAAGTGGATTGGTGCTATAAAACTACAATATTTCTGAATCATATATCAACGTGGTAGCTGCTACAAAGCGTAAATCTTTTATGCCATAAAAAACAGCAAGCCAATTGTTCCGATAAATCTATCTGCTAAATAGTCTTTTTACAAACTATCAACATTTTTTTACATAAACTTGTAATATGATCTAACCAATCGAGTTTAAAAGCCTGTATTTCTACGTCCCGGAGTCATTTTTTATTTTCTACCGGGTTGAAAGGTTTATAGCTTTTTGCTATTGAATAAAAATTTTTAGACGTATACAATGAGCGATCAATTTTACCGGCAAATTTTTGATAAACATCAGCATGTTGAAGCCGTGCCATCCAACAAGGAAATAACGGCCTGGGCATTGCAGGTTATCCGCTTATTGTTTCCGGAGCAATCAAAACAGGTATTTATATCAATTAATGATTTAAAGGCAGAATTTACCCGACTGGAAAACGAGCTGGTATTGGTGATGAATGCTACTAAAGCCTGTCAGAATTGTGATAACGAACAGCTGGCCCGATCGTTTTTTAGTCAGATTCCCGATCTATATGCTATATTAAATACCGACATACAAGCTATTTTTAACGGTGACCCTGCTGCAAAAAGTGAATTTGAAGTAATACGTACTTATCCTGGATTTTTTGCTATTTCCTTTTACCGGTTGGCCAATAGTTTATACAAGCATAATGTGCCCTTGTTACCCCGCATACTTACAGAACATGCACATTCCAAAACAGGTATTGATATTCACCCGGCGGCAGAAATTGACGAGTATTTCCATATAGATCATGGCACTGGTATTGTAATTGGAGAAAGCTGTATTATCGGTAAGCATGTAAAACTGTACCAGGGAGTTACGCTTGGAGCACTAAGCGTAGCTAAAAATATGGCAAACACCAAAAGGCACCCAACGGTTGAAGATCATGTGGTAATTTATTCGGGAGCTACAATTCTGGGTGGTGAAACTGTAATAGGGCATAACAGTGTTATTGGTGGCAATGTGTGGCTTACTAAAAGTGTTCCGGCACATTCAACGGTGTTTCATAAACCGGAAATCACCGTGTTAAATAAATCAAAAGTTTAAAATATCATGGCAGGTATAATTGATCTGATAGGCAATACGCCGATTGCCGAAATAAAAAGACTTAACCCCAACCCCAACGTACGCATTTTTGCCAAACTGGAAGGAAATAACCCCGGTGGTAGTGTAAAGGATCGTGCTGCGTTAAATATGGTACGCAGTGCCATGGAACGTGGCGATATTAAAAACGGAACGAAGCTGGTTGAGGCTACAAGCGGTAATACAGGCATTGCGTTGGCTATGATAGCATCTTTGTACGGACTGGAAATTGAGCTGGTAATGCCGGCCAATTCAACTCGCGAACGTACTTTAACCATGGAAGCATTTGGCGCCAAAGTAACTTTGCTAGATAATATTGAACTTTGCCGAGATTATGCCGAAGAAAAGGGCGCTAGTGGCGAATATTTTTTACTGAACCAGTTTGCCAATCCGGATTGTTACCTGGCCCATTACAAAACTACGGGGCCCGAAATTTGGCGCGGTACTGAAGGGAAGATAACCCATTTTGTAAGTGCGATGGGTACTACGGGTACCATTATGGGTAACTCCCTGTTTTTAAAAGAAAAGAATCCAGATGTGCAGATAATAGGCTGTCAGCCTACAGAGAATTCGTCTATACCGGGTATCCGCCGCTGGCCGGTGGAATATCTGCCTAAAATATTTGATCCCAAAAGGGTTGACCGTGTAATGGATATATCGCAGGAAGAGGCTACACTAATGGCCCGCAGGATGGCCAAGGAAGAAGGCATTTTTGCCGGGATGAGCAGTGGGGGTGCCATGTCTGCCGCTATAAGACTTGCTGAAGAGCTTAAAGAAGGCACCATTGTATTTATTTGCTGCGACCGTGGTGACCGGTACTTAAGCAGTGATTTGTTCGGGTGATTTATTGGAGCGTAATAAAAGTAAGTCATGTTGAACTTGTTTCAACATGACTTACTTTTTTAATCCTTACAACTTCCTCTCTTCCACGCCTTCATTGGTAATCTTTACCGGTTCTATCAAGCCATCTTTATCAAAATACATTTTATCAATACAAACTACACGGTGATTACCGTCCGTTTCACCTAATGGGCGGCGATGATAAACAATGTACCATTCATTAGTACCGGGAATATTAATTACCGAATGATGGCCTGCACCTGTGGCTATGGCAGGGTCCTGTTTTAAAATAGTGGCAATGCGTTTAAAAGGACCGGTTGGGGTATTGCCAATGGCGTAGGCTACACGGTAGTCGGGGCCTGTCCAGCCACCTTCGCTCCACATTAAATAATACTTACCCTTACGTTTAAACATTACCGGACCTTCCACATAATCCTTGGGCGTAATATTTTTGTAGGAGATACCGTCTGCAAATGGCACTACTCCTGTAAAATCATTATTCAGCTTCGCAATGTTGCATTGGCCCCATCCGCCATAAATAATATAATATTGCCCGTCGTCATCTTTAAAAACAAACTGATCTATTGGTTGTGCCTTATTGTATATTTTGCCAATAAGCGGCTTGCCTAAATAATCTTTAAACGGACCCTCGGGTTTATCAGCAACAGCAACGCCAATTCCACCAATTTCTTTGGTATCATCATGAATATCATTCGCACCAAAAAACAAATAGTATTTGCCATCTTTTTGGGTGATAGCCGGGGCCCACAATGCTTTCTTCACCCATTTTACTGCGCTTGAATCCAGCACATGTGAGTGTTTTGTCCAGTGGACGAGGTCGGTTGATGAAAAGCCGTCCATAAATACCTGCTCATGATAAGGTGCTGAATAGGTTGGGTAAACCCAGTATTCGTTACCAAATATTTTTGCTTCCGGGTCGGCGTACCAGCCCGGGAAAATAGGATTACCTGAAAATTCTTTTTTTTGTGCCGACAAACTGCCTGACAGAAATATCAATGCTAAAAATAAAGCGCACTTAGCTGCCTTCCACATGATGTTCTTCATGATGCAAGAATAGTAAAATTATTTTTGAGGTTTATTTTTATTGCCCCAGCGGCGCTTTTGTGGCCGCTTTTTAGGGTCGTGCTCTTGTTTAGGAGCTTCGATGGATTTTAATTCATCAGGCACATCAATTAAACGAATGGGCTTTTCAATTAGCTGCTCAATATTTTTGAGTTTGCGCTCATCTCTATGATTTACAAAGGTGATGGCGGTACCAGTAGTTTCGGCACGAGCGGTACGACCAATACGGTGAATATAGTCCTCCGGATCACCAGGAACATCGTAATTAATTACCAAATCTATCCCCTCCACATCAATACCACGTGACAAGGCATCAGTGCCGATAATAACCGGGAGCTGTCTGTTTTTAAATGCCAGCAAAATATCTTCGCGTTCCTTTTGCTCCAGATCGGAGTGAAAGGCGCTTACTTTAATATTTGCCTGTTTTAGTTCTTTGGTGAGCGATTTTACAATTTCCTTGCGCGAAGCAAAAATAATGGTGCTCACATACGATCCATTCTTTAACAACATTTGCAGCAAGGGTGTTTTTTGCTGATCGTGTACACGGTAAATCTGCTGATCAATCCCTACTGCAGGCTGCGATAAAGCAATATTGATCTGTGCGGGATTATTTAGTACTGTTTTTGCCAGTGTGCGGATGCGCCCCGGCATAGTGGCAGAAAACAACAACGTTTGCCGGTCCTTTGGCAGGTAACTGATAATTTTCATGATATCATCAGAAAAACCCATATCCAGCATACGATCGGCTTCATCCAGTACCAAATGTTTAAGATGATGTAGTTTTAAAATGCCTGATGTAAGGTGTGCAATCAACCTGCCGGGAGTAGCAATAATGATGTTTACATTATTCTGGATACCTCGACGCTGTTGTTCGTACGCGGAACCATCTCCACCACCAAATACGGCTATAGAGCTGATACCTGTAAAGTAAGCCAAACCCTCCACTTGCTGGTCAATCTGCTGTGCCAGTTCACGTGTTGGTGCTAAAATAAGGGTATTAATCTGGTGTTTATTACCGTTGCTGATGGCGTTTAAAACCGGAAGCAGATATGCTCCTGTTTTACCTGTCCCTGTTTGGGCACAGGCAATAATGTCCTGTCCGTTTAATATGATCGGGATAGCCATCTCCTGTATTGGGGTTGGGTTGTTGAAACCCATGCTCGAGATGCCTTCTAAAAGTTGCTCGTTAAAATTAAAATCCTGAAAAGTCACTATAGTTTTTATGGTGGATGATGCAAGGTAGCAAAAAATGTTGTGTTTGTGATATTGAATCTGAGCTACTTGACTTAGCATATCATCGTTAAGCCCAAACACGCCTTTTTACCTTCAAAAAAGAAATGATTGTTAGTTTTATTTCAATAAATTATAGGCAATAAAACTTGCCACATAAGCCAGCACTGTCATGTATGCAAATTGGATAGCAGGCCAGCGCCAGTTCTTTGTTTCGCGGTAAACTACGGCAACAGTGCTGGCGCATTGCATGGCGAAAGCATAAAACATCATTAATGAAAAAGCTACTGCCAATGAAAATACCGGCTGCCCCGTTTGCGGATTAGTGGCTGTTTTCATTTTGTACTGTACCGATTCCATTTTTTCGGCGCTGCCTTCTACACTGTAAATAGTGGCCATGGTGCCTACAAATACTTCGCGGGCCGCAAATGAAGTAATCAGGGCTATGCCTATTTTCCAATCGAAACCTAAGGGTTTTATTACAGGCTCAATTACATGGCCCAATACACCAGCATATGAATTTTCGAGTTTTTCAGAATTAATGGCCCTGGTTAAACTATCAGGCGTAAGATGCTGTGTATATTGAGGCCGATGATATTTTTGTTCAATATGCTTAAAGCGGTCACCGGGGCCATAAGATGCCAAAACCCATAATATTACCGAAATAGCAATGATTACTTTTCCTGCCTGAAAAACAAATGATTTTGAACGATCATACATCGAATAAATCACATTTTTCCATCTTGGCATCCGGTAAACAGGCAGTTCCATAATAAAATAGCCGCGTTCGCGCCCTTTCAATATCAGCTTAAATGCAAATGCAACTACAATGGCCGATATTAAACTGAATATGTACATCCCCGTTAGGGCAAGTCCCTGCATATTAAATACCCACCAAACGTTGCGGTTGGGCACTACCAGGGCTATTAATAAAGTATAAATAGGCAAACGGGCAGAGCAGGTAACCAAAGGGGTAACCATAATGGTAATCATCCGGTCTTTCCAGTTTTCAATGGTTCGGGTACTCATTATAGACGGTACGGCACAGGCAAAGCCACCAATAAGCGGCACTACCGATTTTCCGTTAAGGCCCACCTTACGCATCAGTTTATCCATCATAAAGGTAACACGCGACATGTAGCCGGTATCTTCCAGTATAGAAATAAAGGCAAACAGGATAGCTATTTGTGGTATAAATACCATTACGCCGCTTAGCCCACCAATTACACCATCAACTAACAAGCCTGTTAAGGGACCGGCAGGAAGTATTTGATGCAGGGTGCTCTGGATCCATACAAATAGATCGCCGATAAGTTCCATCGGGTAGGCAGACCAGGCGAAAATGGACTGGAACATGAACAGTAAAATGCCGAAAAAGATAATAAACCCAAAAACCTTGTGGGTAAGTATCTTATCAATTTTATTGCTGGTAGTTTCCAGCTGGGCTGTTTCGGGTACTTTTACCGTATCATAAAGCAGGTCATTAATAAAATTATAACGTGCTATGGTTTCGGATGCCTGAGCTTTTTGCGAATGGAAAGAAAATTCTTTTTCAAGTTCTTCTATCCTGTCGCTTTGCGCAGGCGAAATAAATTTTATGGTTTCATGCTGATGCGCCAGTTGCAGAGCATAGTAAGAATTATCAAGTTTCAGCTCGCTGCTAATTTGTGCAATTAAGCCAGGAGCGAGCGACTCTACATCAATAGATTCTTGTTGAAGGGCTATTTTGTTAGCAAAACTGATAGCTTCTTTTAACTTATCTATTCCTTCCACTTTTCTTGCTGAAATAGGAACAACGGGAACACCCAATTTTGCTGCAAAAAGGTCAATATCAATATGGATTCCTGACTTTTTAGCCAGATCCATCATATTTAAAGCGATAATAACCGGAATTTTAAGATCAGCTACCTGGGTATAAAGCAACAGGTTCCTTTTGAGGTTTGATGCATCCAGAATAACAACAATCAGATCGGGGGAGTGCGGGTTTGAATGATCTGCAAGTACTGAAAAGACGATAGATTCGTCTTTGCTTTTTGGATAAAGACTGTAAGTGCCGGGTAGATCTATAATTTCGGCAGTCCTGCCATCGGGAAGGGTAGAAAATCCTGTTTTTTTGTCAACAGTAACCCCCGGAAAATTTCCTATCTTTTGATTTAAACCGGTTAATGTATTGAAAAGAGTTGATTTACCGGTGTTGGGGTTTCCTACAAGAGCAACTCTAATGTCGGCTTTCAATGGAATAAAAACTATTGCAAAATAATAGTCGAAGCTTCAAATTTACGTAAGCTTAGCTGATAACCTGAAACGGTAATCGCAATAGGATCCCCAAGTGGTGCGATACGTGAAATTTTAATTTCTTCGCCAGGCAAACATCCCATCTCCATCAATTTTACCGACATTTCTAAATCAGTAAATTCTTTTACTATTCCTTTTTCGCCTACTTCAAGTTGTGAAAGCCTCATCATATTGTTTAAAACTTAGTCAAATGTAGACCTTATTTAAATTAAATCCAAATAAGATTTGATGATATGCATCACATTTTTATAGGGTCTATGTCATTTTTTAGGCTTTTGTTACAGCCGTATTTTTTTGCTTTATGTAACCGAAGGTTGGACAGCCACATCCTTTATGAAAAATTCCACACGAGGAAAGAGAGAGCAGGCTTAAAAGCCCCACAATAATCCATCTATTTTTTAACATATTTTAATGCACTAAAAGTTACCAAAACACTAAAAGCACCCATTGCAGCACCCACACCATCAGCAAAAAGATCGTTCCACTCGCCGCTGCGCCAGGTAAAAATAAGCAGTTGCAATAGTTCAATTGCGCCGCCGTATGCTATTGCAATTACGGTAAACAGTATTATGCCTTTATACGGTACATACAGGGTTGATAGTTGCCTTATTAATCCATTGGCATAAAACACTACCAGCACAAAAAAGAACCCGCAATGAACCAGCTTGTCAAATCCCGGAAAAAACATGGGCGACTCTGCAATCTTGCCGAGGTGAATGCTGCACATTACAAAAATAAATAAGGCCCACAAAATAGCAGGCCCGTAATATTTAAATAATGTTTTCATTAAACGCCTATAAGCGATTTATAGCTATCGGCTGATAAAAGATCATTAACGCTGGCGGCGTCAGCAAGGGTTAATTTCACCATCCACCCTTCACCATACGGATCTGAGTTTACCAGTTCAGGCTGCTTATCAAGAGCAGGGTTAACTTCAGTAATTGTTCCGGTAACCGGCATAAACAGGTCAGAAACGGTTTTAACAGCTTCTACTGTACCAAATACTTCATCTTTGGCAACTTCTTTTCCTAAAGAGGCAATATCGATGTACACAATATCACCTAATTCACGCTGTGCAAATTCAGTTATGCCTACATAAGCTTCATTGCCATCAACTTTAATCCACTCGTGGTCTTTGGTATACTTTAATCCTGATGGAAAATCCATATTCTTTTTGATTTTTATGCCTCAAAAATAATAAAACTTTAACACAATGCTATCCAGTTAACCACTAAGGTTAATTATTTAGCCATAGAGCGGTAAATATTATATAACTTAAGCTGCCATTCGGCGTATAAACATAAATAATTAAACCTATAACAATACTGAAACTATATGATTTATAGTTTGTTAAATAACTAACCATAATAATTTCATTCATGAGAAATTTGTGTTTAAGTATAACACTATTAACCATTGTATTCATAATGGCTGCCTGCAACCAAAGGGCCAAAAAGAATGTGGCTATAAGTACCGACAGTATTTCGAGCGCGGATAGCTTAAAAGCTGTAAACGATAGCTCACTTAAACTTAATACCCCAATGGATAATAGCGATGTTAAGTTTGTTACCGAAACCATACAAGCCTGTATTACAGAAGCCGAATTGGGGAAAGTGGCTATACACAATGCAGCAAATAAAAGGGTTAAAAACTTTGGGGGGATAATGATAAAAGACCTTAACAAAGCACACAACAAATTATTAACACTAGCCCGCAGCAAAGATATTACTCTCCCAACCACTCCTGATACTACAGAACAAAGAACCATTAATGCGTTTGCAAAAAAGACAGGAAAAGACTTTGATACTGCTTATGTAAACTACATGATAAGCGATCATAAAAACTACATCCAGATTTTTGAAAACCAATCAAAAAACGCGGCCGATCCGGATATCAAAAATTTCGCCACAAAGTCATTAAGAGATTTAAAAAACCATCTCGAAGCTATCAATACTATTCACGATAGCATGCAATAGTACCCCTCTTGCCAATAAAGCCTCTTCAATTTATTGAAATATTGCGTAAAACTACGGTTGTTTGTGCAGTAGCTATAGTTTAATTTTATGTAAACTATTGGTAAACAAAGCGTTTTATAATAAACATTATTTATCAGTAATATAAAACGGCATCAATCTTATTGATTGATATGCACTATCTAAACCCCTGCATTCACAGTAATAAGCAAATAATGGCAAGCTCATTTTCTATCAAAAACAGTCAAATTGCTGTTTTTTGTACACTAATGGTTCTTATACTATTAGGGGCCAGTTACTTTTTTATTTATGTACCCAACAATGAAAAAGTTGTTCAGGAACGCCATTTCCTTTGTTTACAGAATATCGACAGTAATATTCATTCAAAAATTACTAATAGTTTAATGCAAATTAACGGGCTGTTGGAGGTCGATACCTTACATCAAAAAGCTGTTTTAGATACTTACATTAACAAATACCCCAAAACTAATTTTGTAATTATCCCGGTTCAGCATATGGGTTGGCAAAAGGGGAAAAAGGTTTTCAAAAAAGCAGCGGTTGAAGTAGATCCGGACTCAAAACTGCTTACCCTTTTCGCAAATAAACCAATATTGAAGAGTGATAAAGATACAAGCAGCTTAACCAGAATTGGCATCCGCTATGGCTTTGAACAATTTTTTAAACCGCTTTTGCCTTTAGACAATTTTGAAAATTATGTAGTTTTTTATGGCAATAAACTGGTTTATGAAACCTTCCAATCCGGGTTAAGCTTCACTAAAAGTGATTCTCTTTTACAGTTAAAAAGCGGCATAATAAGCCCGGGACTGCACAGCGTAAGCATTGGTGGAAAAGATTATAAGTTATTTTCTCAATCGGTTAATATAAATGCCAATCATGAGTGGATAATAGCGGGCCTGGTATCAAGCAAAGACTATGAGAAGGAAAAAAATCAGCTGCCTTTATGGATAGTACTTTTACTGGTAACCATAGCCATTGGAATAATTGTTTCTCTTCCATGGTTAAAGCTTTACCATATGGGCAGTAAAGACAAGCTTACCGTAACAGATGGTATTTCAACAGTATTAATATCTATGCTGTTAATGTCGTTTTTATTTTTTGTTGTTTTTAAATACAGTTTTTATTTCAGTACTAATTACAGGCACCTTGCCAACTCTAAAGAAATTTTACCAGCTCAAATAATAAAAGCATTTGAAACGGATCTGGATACCGCAAGCAGCTTGCTCACTAAGTTTGATTTAGCATATAATAATCCAAAACTGCAATCAAATGTGATTAATTTGGGAAAAGACAGTGCTAAATACCAAGATACGCCCGATAAGATTAAATATAGCCCGCTAGAAATACAACGATCACTGCTTGAAAGAAGGGATTCTTCAAATATTATTGTTCACCAGGTTTATTGGCTTAATAGTAACGGAACAGAATTGAACAACTGGATTGAAGGCAACGTAAGCGTTCCGCATACCCGGTATAATTTAAGAGCATACTTTAAAGGCATAATAGCTGATAAACCCAACCGAACAGGTACAGATCAATTTATTGACCAGGTAATTTCGCGAACCAGCGGAGCCTTTACTTCTATAATAGCAAAAAAATCTAAAAACAAACCGGCCAAAGTAGCGGCTATGTCTTTTACTGCCAGAAGTTTGGATAATGTAATAATACCTGACGGGTATCAGTTTGCGGTTATTGACAGTACCGGTGAGGTATTGTACCATAGTATGGCAGACAGGAATTTGAATGAGAATATGCTAAAGGAACTGGCAGATAGTAGTTACCTGCTTAGTGCAATGATAGCCAAAGCCGATACCAGTTTTACAACAGAATATTATGGCAGGCAATACAAAGTAAAAATAAAGCCATTTGCAGACCTTCCGTATTATACCCTGATCCTGGAAGACCTGGAATATAATGATGCCCGGGATACTGAATCCTATACTTTCACTTTATCCATGCTGGCCTTTATGTTGTTTTTCCAGGTAATTCAGGTTGGTATAGTTTTCTTTGCATCATCCAAACGGTCATTTTTCAAAAAGCAGCTCTTCGAAACATCATGGATAGGGCCTAAAACCACCTCACATCACCAGTATAATCTGGCCATTCTGGCTAATGTTGCGGTAATTATTCTTTTAATATTTTACTTCGAAAGGATTTCGTTTTTAAGGTATTTATACATTCTTCTTTTCTCTATTACTTCTATAGCTGTCTTCTTAAATATTGTCTTTGTAATTAAGTATAAAAATGAGCACAAAAAAGGTAACCGCTTCTTTAAATTAATAGCCATTGGCTGGTTGAGCTTATTTGTTCTGTTAATTGATATTTCAGCATTCTTTACACTCACCCTCAGAAACTTTTGGTGGCTGTTAAGTTTCGAATTGTTATTAGCAGCTATTTGTTTTGTTAGTTATTTAATAGGAGAACCTTTATTACAGAAAGCGCGAGATCTTAAAGCAAAATCACCCAAAATAAAACAATACTGGACCTATACACACAGCTTTGCAATGATGACCACTACCCGACTGGTAATAAGCAGCGGCATCCCTATTGCTTTCTTTTTTATATACGCTTATAACTATGAACAAAACCTCGATTCGCGTTACAGACAACTCAATTTCTCAAAAGACTTAACCCAAAAACGAACCTCTGCAGATATTATTGATACTTTAACAGGCTGTATAAAAAGAGACCTGACCAAAATTCCCGGGGCATATTATGATGGTATGTCTATCAGCGGGATTGACACGGCCAATACCAATAACAAAATAACTTATTCGTATGAGGATTCGCTCACGGCTTGTATTTTAGGCTCATTGCGCCTTATCAATAATACATTGGAGCTCAGAAACAGCAATATTAATAATGCATCAGTTGATAATAAAGCTTTTTTCAACAACCTTACTCATCAACACAGTTATAGAAAAGATTTAACCATCACCCGTTATTCATTAGGCGATAACAATTACTTTCAACTCAAATCCGGGCATATTGATTATCCTCAATTACCAGTACAATTCTGGCTCCTGTTGATCGCCGGGATTATCATATTTTATTACGTGATCCATAACATCATCCGCAAATTATTTGCCCTTAACCTGCCTTCTGTAAGCGGTTGGGAAATGATGGATGAAAAACTATTGCTTGATAATAAGTTAAACTCTCTTGTTTTTGTTTTGGGTTCGCCGGGCTCCGGGAAATTAAAGCTGATAAAGAAAAAATTAAAGTATAACCAAAGGACGGAAGAACAGGAAAAGGAGCTGCTTTTTTTAGCAGAAACTGATCAGTTTGAGCTACGGAAGAAAAAGCTGGCTGAATTTAATGCCGACAAATTGCTCTGCAACGATGGTGAGTTATTAATTTATGACGAGGATGATCCATCTAAAAACAATGTTTTTATAGCGGATATGATTTATATATCTGTACAAAAAGGTGAAGATGACCCCGACTGGAAGCAATGCCGGGAAGAAGCTTTTAAGCCTTATTATTCGCTGGTTATTATTGATCATTTTGAATACAATATAAAAGACTCTAGAGCCAATACCATTAAGCTGGATTTTTTGGAATCATTAATGCAAAAAAGCAAAAGTAAAATCATGATCGTTTCAACGGTGCATCCGCTTACTTTCCTTGATTCATTTAATGAACTACAGCAAAGCAAGACAGATGATGATAAAGCCAATAATCGCATACCCGAAAGTGAACTGGAAAGATGGCACGTATTGTTGGGACACTTCCGTATAGTAATTGTACCACTAAATGACATTTCGAAGCCTGGCAATCAACGGCTTTTGCCTGCTAAGCCTGACCCTTTGCATCATGATATTTTAGAGGAAACCAAATACACCCATTATTTGAATAACATGTACCCGGTAACCATGAGTACGGCAACCTCAATCTATGAAAAATATGGGAATGATGAAAGTGACCTGGCAGATTCAATGATATTTAAGCTACAAATAAGTTCGCATTATTTTTATACCTATATATGGCAATCGCTTACTAAAGAAGAGAAATTTTTATTGTATGATTTGGCCGAAGATGGGCTGGTTAACCCATATGATGATTATAACCTAAGCATGCTGATAAGCAAAGGGTTGATTATTAAACAATGCGGAACATTGGTACTGTTTAATAAAGGTTTCAGAAACTTTATATTAACGGCCATTGGCAATACGGAAGTAAACCGTATAAAAGACCAGGTGAAGGATAATGGTAACTGGGGTAGTTTAAAAACGCCGTTAATTATTTCCATTGTCGCTATTCTTGCATTTTTAATCACATCAGAACAGGAAGCCTATAGCCGGATAATTACTTATGTAACAGCCCTTGGAGCTGGAGTACCGGCTGTGTTAAAAATATTTTCGCTATTCCAAAATAACACGCAAAAAGCTCCGTAGTTGATTCAAAAAAGAAAGCCGCATTAAAATGGATTAATGCGGCTCTTTATTTTTATTTGTAAAGGTTAATCTTCAACCACCTCACTATTGGGGTTACTGATTTCAGGGACCTCGTGTTTGAAGTAACGTTTCTGATAAATCAGGATAAGGATTACACCCACTGATATGGCCGCATCCGCCAAATTAAATATCGGCTCAAAAAACTCAAAGTATTGACCATGCCATACCGGGAACCAGGATGGATAGCTGCCTTTTACCAGTGGAAAGTAAAACATATCTACTACTCTGCCTTCAAAAATGCTGCCATGCTGATAAATAAGCCCATAAAATGTTGAGTCGATAATATTACCCAACGCACCTGCAAATATCAGGGCTACGCAAAGTATAAGACCGCGGTGATATTTATGTTGTATTAAATAAACCAGTCCGTACCCAATACATGCCACGGCCGCAATACGGAACAGGGTAAGGGTAAGCTTTCCGGCTTCGCCGCCAATTTCCCAGCCAAAGGCCATGCCATTATTTTCGGTATAGCGCAACATGCCATATCGGCCTAAAAAGTGGATTTCTGAATTAAAATCCATATGTGTACGTACCCAGGTTTTTATAATCTGATCAACCAGGATAATTACTGCAACTAAAAGAAACGGTTTAAGGTAAACAGCCTTCATTTATTGCTTCAATTTAGCTTCCATGCTTAAAGTGGTGTGCGGTACTGCACGTAAACGCTCTTTTGGAATCAATTTGCCTGTTTCGCGGCAAATTCCGTAAGTTTTGTTTTCAATGCGTACTAAAGCAGCTTCAAGCTGCTCAATAAACTTTTTCTGACGGGCAGCCAGTTGATTGATCTGCTCTTTTTCAAGTGTAGCCGATCCGTCTTCCAATGTTTTGTATGTGCCTGCAGTATCATCTGTACCGTTGGCATTAGGTGAACTCAAAGAAGTTGCAAGAGCATTTAACTCTTCTTTTGCAGAGCGCAGCTTCTCTAGTAAGATGCTTTTAAATTCCTGCAAATCTGATTCAGAATACCTGGTTTTTTCGTTTTCTTGTTTCATTTATATTTTACTAATAGCAATCAAAATTTCATTTTCATCAATCAAGGCAATTTCGCCTTCATATAGTTCATTATCAAGCACTACGCTTTCTGCCAAAATTTCGGCGCAAATATATGATAAATTATTATTCACCGCCTCTGCTATAAAAACGTGGTCTTTAAGCCTTACGTTAATCTTGTCGGTTACTTCAAATTCTTTCGCTTTGCGCAAATTCTGGATACGGTTTATTAACTCTCTTGAGATCCCCTCCTGTTTCAATTCATTGGTTATGGTAACATCTAAAGCAACAGTTAGTTTTCCTAAATTTGCAACTTGCCATCCCGGAACGTCTTCTGCAATAATTTCCACGTCGGTAATAACCACATTATGACCGGTTGGCAGTGTTACCGAGCCTTCATTTTCCAGCTTTGCAATATCATCCTGATCAAGGTTTCCAATGGCTTCTGCAACCACTTTCATATCCTTACCTACTTTAGCGCCCAGGGCCTTAAAGTTTGGCTTGATCTTCTTTTTAATGAAGCCAGCAGTATCTGTTATGTACTCAATATCCTTAATATTGGTTTCGGATAATATCAGGTCCTTTACCTGGTCAACCTGCTTTTTGAAGGTTTTATCCAGTATAGGCAGCAAAATTTTGCTTAATGGCTGCCTAACGTTGATGCCCACTTTTTTACGCAACGATAATACCAGCGATGATATATCCTGTGCCATCTGCATACGCTCTTCAAGCGCTTTGTTTACCAAACTCTCGTTATATTCTGGAAAGTATGCCAGGTGAACCGATTCAAACTCTTCCTTGTGCGTTACCTTATTTAAGTCGATGTATAAACGATCGGCAAAGAATGGCGCTATTGGCGACATCAGTTTGGCGATGGTGATTAAACAGGTATATAAAGTTTGATAGGCTGATAGTTTATCTTCAGAATTATCAGACTTCCAGAAGCGGCGACGGCTTAAGCGTACGTACCAGTTACTTAAATGTGCATCTACAAAATCCTGAATAGCACGGGCAGCTTTGGTAGGCTCAAAATCAGCATAAAAAGCATCAACCTCTTTGCTCAGGGTATTTAATAGTGAAATGATCCACTGATCAATCTCCGGACGATCACTTATGGCAATTTCTGCTTCGCTATATTTAAACTTATCAATGTTAGCGTATAGCACAAAAAAGGTGTAGGTATTGTATAGCGTACCGAAGAACTTACGGCGCACCTCATCAATGCCTTCTACATTAAATTTCAAATTGTCCCATGGCGCAGCATTGCTGATCATGTACCAGCGCGGAGCATCGGCACCAAACTGTTCAATAGTGGCAAATGGATCAACGCCATTGCCCAAACGTTTTGACATTTTGTTGCCGTTTTTATCCAGCACCAAACCGTTTGATATTACATTTTTAAAGGCTACGCCTTTGTTGCCTACTTTTTCATTTACTTTTATAACCTCTTCACTTACTTCACTCAGCATTACAGCTATGGCGTGCAGGGTAAAGAACCAACCGCGGGTTTGGTCAACACCTTCGGCAATAAAATCAGCCGGGTAAGCATTGGCAAATTCTTCTTTGTTTTCGAAAGGGAAATGCCATTGCGCATAAGGCATGGCGCCGCTATCGAACCAAACGTCAATCAAATCTGGCTCGCGGTACATCGGTTTGCCAGCAGATGATACCAATACCACCTCATCTACATAAGGACGATGCAAGTCAAAGCTTGAATCTTTCAATGATTCAACGATGTGCTTGTCTTTCGCTAATTGATCGTCTGTTAAAGCACCGCTGTTTATTGCAAGTACCAATGCTTCCTTTAGCTCTTCAATGGAGCCGATACATCTTTCTTCCGGACCATTTTCCTCGCGCCAGATAGGTAGCGGGGTACCCCAGAAACGGGAACGCGAAAGGTTCCAGTCGACCAGATTTTCCAGCCAGTTGCCAAAACGGCCTGTTCCGGTCGATTCTGGTTTCCAGTTGATCCTTTTGTTCAGCTCCACCATTTTATCCTTCAGCGCAGTAGTGCGGATGAACCAGCTATCCAGTGGATAGTATAAAATCGGTTCATCTGTACGCCAGGAGTGCGGGTAACTGTGTTCGTATTTTTTTACGTCGAACGCTTTGTTCTCTGTCTTTAATTTAATAGAGATCAGTACATCGGTAGCTTTAAAGCCCGGTGCTTCGCGTTCTTCTTTGGTATAATATTCTTCTTTAACATAGTAACCGGCAAAGTCAGTCACTTCATCAACAAAGCGGCCCTGTTTGTTTACCAGCGGCACTTCTTTGCCGTTTTCATCCAGTACCATAACAGATGGTACGTTATTTTCCTTACAGGCCCTGAAGTCGTCCGCACCAAAAACAGAGGCGGTGTGAACTATACCCGTACCATCATCAGTGGTAACAAAATCAGCTGAGATTACGCGGAAGGCATTTTTCTCCAGATCCTCGTTAATTACATAAGGCATCAATTGTTCGTAGTGGATTCCTACAAACTCAGTACCCTTATTGGAGCCTTTTACCTGCCACGGGATGATCTTATCACCACCTTTATAATCAGCAAACGAAGCATTTTCACCTTCGGCCTTAAAATATTTGCCCACCAGGTCCTTAGCCAAAACTACGGTAACCGGTTCAAAAGTATAAGGGTTAAAAGTGCGGATACTTACGTATTCAATTTTTTCGCCTACGGCTAATGCACAGTTTGACGGGAGGGTCCACGGAGTGGTTGTCCATGCTAGTATGTATACATCAGTATCGGCATTTTTAAATAAAAACTCCGAATCTTTATCGCGTTTTACTTTAAACTGGGCAGTGATGGTGGTATCCTTCACCATTTTATAGGTGCCGGGCTGGTTCAACTCGTGCGAGCTAAGGCCGGTGCCTGATTTTGGCGAATAAGGCTGCACGGTATAACCTTTATACAATAAATCTTTATTGTACAGTTGCTTCAGTATCCACCAAAGGGTTTCAATATACTTGTTTTTGTAGGTAATGTATGGATCTTCGAGGTCAACCCAGTAACCCATTTTCTCAGTCAAATCGTTCCACACATCGGTATAGCGCATTACCTCCTTGCGGCAGGCATCGTTATATTCGGTTACTGAAATCTTTTTGCCTATATCATCTTTAGTAATGCCTAAAGCTTTTTCAACGGCCAGCTCAATAGGCAAACCATGGGTATCCCAGCCGCCTTTGCGTTTTACCTGGTAACCTTTTAATGTTTTGTAACGGCAAAAAATATCTTTTATAGCGCGTGCCATTACGTGGTGAATGCCGGGCATACCATTGGCACTTGGCGGCCCCTCGTAAAATGTGTACGGGTTATTGGCCGGGCGCGTGCTGATGCTTTTTTCGAAAATGTTTTGTTTCTTCCAGAAATCAAGAACATCCTTGCCGGTTTGTGATAGATTTAACTGCTTATATTCCTTGTACATCAATGTATTCCACCTCAAATTTTAGAGGTTGCAAAAATACGGAAATTAACATGAAAAATGTTATAGAAGTGTGAAATTGAGGGCGATTTTTATTGAAAGTGCAGATAATCTTTTATATCGATGCCTTTGAAACCCATCGCTATAAGAGATTTTAATTACCGGGCTGCTCCAGTTTTTTGATGATATCTTTTCCTGATTGACTGTTGGGGTTAAGTTGAACTGACTTTTTATAGTTTAACAGGGCTTTTTGTTTATCGCCTTTGTCAGCATAAGCCTCGCCCAAACTATCAAACACATTCCATGAGTTTGGAAAAAGTTTGGTGTTGTATTCAAAAACAATAATTGCATCGGTCATCCGGTTTTTACCGAGCAGGTAATACCCAATTTCGTTTAAGGAATTTTCATCATCAAAACCATATTCTGCTGCATTTGTCTTTTTTAAATCGTTATAAAATGCAATAAACTGATCAGCGGTTAAACTATCCAACTTGTTTTGAAAACTGATTAATATTGATTTTGCGGGTTGGGTATACGGCTGGCCATCCAAAATAGCCTGTATAGCGGTATTAAACTGGTATAAGCTTACGTTTTTACTATTGGTGAGCAGTATGACAGTTCGTCCTTTTGGCGCATCTGATACCAGCAAGGCCTGGTAATTGTATGCGGTTCCATCGTGAATATGGCTTACCAATTTATCCCCATCCATGCTACCTCCGCCTAATCCGGCTTGTTTACCGGGCGCCACGGGTATTAAAATATCCTTGGTTGATTGGGGGCTGATGAGTTTAAAATCAGCTATAGCTTGGGCCCATTTATAAAAATCATCAAGTGTAACGGCCGTCCAGCCAGAAATAGGAACAGTAAGCGGATCTTGCTGGTGGTTTTTGTTGTAGGCTCTGGCCATCAGCGGAACATCATCACCCGGATCAACCACAGAATTGTTCATGCCGGAAGACGCTAGTATTTTTTGCTCCACAAACTGATTAAAGGTTATGCCCGTTATTTTTTCGATAATACGCCGCCGCAAAAACACATTATTGTTATTGTAGGCGTAGCTGCTGCCCGGTTCAAAGTCAAGCTTTTTTAATTGCATTAAGTCGGCCATGTCATCGGCATCGGTTTTAACGGTTTTCCACTTCACATCGGGTATCCCGCTGGTGTATTGTAGTAAATTTTTTATGGTGATGGTATTGGCCCAGGCAGGTAATTGAGGCAGGTATTTGGAGACTTTATCATCCAAACTAAGCTTTCCCTGGTCTTTGAGCATCATCAGGGCCACAGCATCAAATTCTTTGGCAATTGAGCCAATATGAAACCTGTACTGTGTAGTAAGCGGAGTTTTTTCTGAAGCACCTGTAAAGCCCATGGCGGTTTCATATAAAACCTTACCATCATCGGCCACTAAAATATTCCCTTTAAAAAGTCCCAGCTCATGTGCCCTTGTCATGTAAGCTTCTATTTTTTCAACTTTGGTGGTTTGTGCCTTTACTGCGTTGTTAATAAAAACAATACACAAACATAACCATACAAACTCCGCGTGTTTTTTCATTTGATTGAAGCAATTGCTTGAGTAGACACACCGAAGGCTTTATTAGTTACAAAAAGCAGCAGAATTTTTGAAAATACCAACGGGCTTAAAGATAGCAATAGGTAAAACTCATTGCTATAAAAAGGAGTTACTTTAAGCAGTACGCTTTATTTTTCATTATGATGCTTAAATTGATTCTATTGTGCGGTAACGGCACATCTGAAGCCAACTGATTCACTACATCCCCGGGCCGAAAAGCCTTCGCGATAAGTGGGGATCAGATTTACAGCGGCGTCTTTCCAACTACCACCAAGTATTACTACCTTATTTTGAATGGCAGTAGATGTACTCATAGTGGGCCGGTGATCTTTTCTATAACGGGCCATTTGTGCATACATATCCTGACGCCATTTATCAGCACAAAATTCAGATACGTTGCCCGCCATATCATATAGACCCAGGCTGTTTGGCGAATATGTACCCGTTCTTACAGCACCATTGGTGCCCGAATCCATATAATTTGCTTTTGATTTGTCGGCATCGGTATTGCCCCATGAAAACAAGGTTGATTTTCCATCCGCTCCTTTTGCAGCATACTCCATCTCCGCCTGCAGGGGCAAGCGCTTGCCAACCCATTTGGCATAGGCACTGGCAGCATACCAGCTTACGTAAACTACTGGGTAATCGTCCTGTCCGTTCGGATATTTATTTCCATTCCACAATTTGAGGTAATTACCATCGTGCAAGCTATCGGCAATATTTGATTTTGACCATAGCGGATTGGCGTGGATAAACTTTTTATAATCGGCATTGGTTACTTCGTATTTGTCAAGATAAAAAGCATGGACGGTTACCCTAATTGCCGGGTATTGCTGAGAAAAATAAGATGCCGGCATTTTAAACCGTGCTGTTACTGTTTGAAGCTGAGTGCTATCCAGTCCCATAGTAAACGTTCCTCCTTTTACCAACACCATATTAGTGTATGAAGGATTTACAGGGGTGTTTTTTATTATAAAGGCAAAGCTAGTTAACGCTGCTAGCGTTAATAACAAAATTTTATTTTTCATATGTGATAAGAAGAATGGCTTAAAGTTAAGCCATTTTCTTTTTAACAGCAACGGCCTGCTGTTTGGCTGGAGCGCCTTCTACTTTATAAATAAATATAAAAATAAAGGTAGCTACCGCCGATGCCTGTTGCATAATCAAATCGCTCCTGATAAGCAAAATAGCCGGTTGTGCGAAGAAATGGTATAAGGTAATAAATACGATTTCTGCCAAAATAAAAATCAGCAGGCGATTTTCTGTCGAAGGTTTTCTGAGTGAGGGGATAAAGCTTAAAATAATTGCTATTAATGCCCAGGGCAAAGCATTAAATTTTATAAACAGCCATGCGCCAGAGAAATATTTTGATAGCAGCATTCCGTATTGCGGAAACGCAATGCCATGGTTCAATATGGGGTAAATGCTGTACAAAGCGATATAAACCAGTGGCGCAAGTATTGCCGCGCTTAACCATACTTTTAAACTATATATAAGTACCTGTTTCATTTGTTAGCGTGAGATATTGTGGTTTGTAAAATTTAATTGGTTAACGAATATATGGAATTTATGTAAAAACAAGGGTATGCGAATGATAATGCTTTAATGATAAAGGGAATCAAATCATTTTCTTAATTAGCATATAAACCTTCGTATGCTTTTCTTAGCAATTGTTTCGCGTATTGGGCATCACTTATATTTTCTATATAAAAGCTTATCCAGCCTGATTTTTCAAAAATATGGTGACGATTAACCTTCCCTTCGGCAAGCAATTGTTTTTTTATTTTACGGCTGAAGCGGATATCCAGCAAACCATTGCTGTGAATATGACCAATCTCCTTTCCGTTAAAATCAAATTGCATACCACCGTACTTATGGAGTCTTTTGCCGGTACCTTGCCAGCGCAGCACTTCAGATTCAATATTATCAAAAGCATCCAGTATTTGCGGACGGACAAAAAGTGTCCACAGCATTAACTGACTGTCAAAAAGATAAGGCAACAAGGGAACGGCCTTTAAGAATCCCAAATACCTTATTACAAATTTGAATAGGGCTAATTTATTTTTCACTTATTTGTTTTATATGCTCCATAACACGCAAATGCACATTCCTGGTAATGCTTTGCGCCCAAATATCATAGTACCACGTAGGGAAAACGTATAATTTGTACCAGCTGTTACCGGTAAGCGTGGTGGTGCCATTGCCATTGTCTTTTAATAAAAATTGCCCGCGCAGGATGTCAATATGATTCATAATTTCCGGATCGCGGGGCTGATCAACAATATCAAAAGTAAGGTCATGGGTTTCATCGTAAGTAATGATCTTTTCACCAAATGTGTAACCATTGCTGAAAATACATTTACGGCCAGCCCCTTTATAGTAACCAGTAACTGTGGTTTGCATGGGGCTTGGCATACCGATACGGAATAACCAGTATTTGTTTTCCTGCTTTATTTTTTCGAATGCGACAACGTTTTTCCACACTTTAGCAGGAGGTGCGTGTATGGTGATGGTGTCTGAAACCATGTTTTGATAATTGTGCTTTGAAAGCGAATCGTTCACAAAAACAAATATCAGTATAGCAATAACGCTGACGTTTAAATTTTCATCATGCCGTTTAAACAGCTTAAAACCAACAAATACACCTAACATCAGGAAACCAAAAATTAAAGGTGATACAATGACGAGGCAAATAACCCCTTCGCCTAAAAAAATATAGCTGAATGTTAATGCAAAAAAAATATCCAAACAGGCGTAAAGTGCTCTTTTTCTGCCCGGCAAATTCAAATCTTTCCAAAACCAGGCACATATCATTCCCATTAAAATAGGGATAATCACAAATTCAGAAAAAACAAAAGTGGGTTGCCCTCCTTTTGAAAGCAAATATTTACTGATACCTATAAGGCCTACCGCGAAAAAATTAGAGATGATAAACCCTTTTAGTATTTGAATGGTGCGGCTGTTCATTTTATGTTTAGATTGCGGTACTATTATAGGAAATATATTTATCTGTATCCAATATCTCTTTTACTGCAGCAAGTGCTGTTTCAAACTGAAATTTAAAACCACTATCCAACAATCGTTTTGGCTTTACCCAGCGGCTTTTCAGGATCAGTTCCGGCTCCGTGCCGATGATAACTGCCCCGGCTTCCAGCAACCATTGCGGGGCGGGCAAACCAATAGAGCAGCCATAAGTTCTACGGATGATGTGCATCAGGCGGTCGTTTTTTACGGCGTAAGGGGCGGTGCAGTTGAAAACACCTTCTAATTCCTGATGATCTGCCAGCCATTCGGTAATGCGTGCAGCATCCTGCTCATGAATCCATGATACATATTGTTGCCCATTACCCTGTTTGCCGCCCATGCCCAGCTTTACCAGGTTGAGTAAACGCGGGAATACACTATCGCTTCTGCCCAAAACTATACCCATACGTAGGGCAATTTTTCGGGTTTTAGGTGTTTCATATTTATTGAAAGCGGCCTCCCATGCATTGCAAACATCAACAGAAAAACCGGTGCCAATTTCGCCTGTAGCTTCATCCTGTGGATGATCTTCAGCATGGCGGTAAATGGTGGCTGAGGTTATATTGATCCATAGTTTTGGTGGTTCAAATAAATCTTGGATCACCTCGCCAAGCAGCTCGGTTGATAATAGCCTGGAAGCAAAAATTTCGGCCTTGTTTTTTTCAGTGTAGCGGCAGTTTACATTTTTACCGCAAAGGTTAATCAGCATATCGGCATTCACCAGGTCGGCGGTCCATTTACCGCGGGTTTTGCCATCCCAAACTACAGTGCGGATATTGTTTTCAGTTTCTTTGTCATGGCGACTTAATATGACTATTTCATTGGCCTTATCGCTATAATAATTGGCCAGCACAGTACCCAGGTAACCGTTACCGCCGGCGAGGACTATTTTTTTGTATTTCATGATGTTGGGTTAATTGGAGAATGGTTGATTAGGTGAGCGGTTGATTAGGTTTTACTTATGCTAAGATTACCACCAATACCAACAGCCTGTACAAAACCCAGGTAATACTTAATATGTAACCAATATCCAAAAGCTTGCTGCGGCGCAGGTGCTCTAAAAACATCAAACCGGCAACAGCCATAAAATACAAAGTGTAGATGATAGGGGTTATCGTTAGCAAGTGGTTTAAAGCTAATGGGATTAAGAGCAGCAGGCTCCCGGCGAAAGAAATGGTCATCATATTGCCGAGATAGCTCCATAGTTTTTCTTTGGCGATGGCGCTGATGATAATGCCTTGAAAAATGATTTGCCCACCACAGATAAGGTATTCGCGATAAGCATTTCCTACAGGCACCATACTGCTTAATAAGTGAGCATATGCAGTAAGGATGCAGCTTGTAAAAAACCAGGTAAACAGCAGGTAAGCTATGCGGTAATGTTTTTTGAAGCTTGGCTGATAGGTGTAACCATCGCCTGCAATGGGTGCGGGAATAATAACCCTGCGGTTATAACTTATAAATGCATAAACCTTACTCATTAACCAGATAAATGGTTTGCATAAAAACAAAGGCGCAAATGCCGGACAGGCATTACCCAGAATTTTGAAAATGCTTTTTACACCGTAGGTAACCTCACCGTTTTGCAGGTTTACCAGGGCAATTTCATTTACAGCACGTTGTTTATCAATAAGCGGGCAAATGGCATCCATGTTATTTTGGTACGCTCCTCTGCCATCTTTTGGCAGCATACCACTTTTTACAAAGGCGTTGGTGTATAAGTTGCACATGGGGCATTCGCCATCAAAGAGCACCATGTGATTTTCTAATGTTTTCATATTTTCAATAATTAATGAAACTTATAATTAAAAAATAAACCGGATAAAATCCGATTGCGCTAAAAGCTATTTTGCTTTATCAGTGTACAAATATAAATATATTTTTAAACTTTCAATATTTATTGAAAATAAAATTAGATTTACAGCTATTGCATTCAGACTTCTGGGTAAATGGGAATTCCTTAATTGAATGGGCGAGTTTAGGCCCGGCATTAACCTGGTAAGCAAGCTAAATAGCCTGCTGCACCACACCCGGGCAGTAGATGGATAACCATAGTTATCAAACCACCTGTAAATTCCATTGTGTTTTATCAATATATTTGTGTGGCATAATGCTAAGCGGTAATGGGAAATGAGCCTGAAAAACACCATCGTAAAATTATCCATATTGATATGGATGCGTTTTACGCTTCAGTTGAACAGCGCGATAATCCTGAATTGAGGGGCAAAGCGCTGGTAGTAGGCGGCTCGCCCGAAGGCAGGGGTGGGGTGGTAGCTACCGCCAGCTATGAGGCCCGCAAATTTGGCATCCGCTCGGCTATGCCATCAAAACAGGCATTGCACCTTTGTCCGCACGTCATTTTTGTCCGCCCACGGTTTGCAGCTTATAAGGAAGTTTCGCAAAAAATCCGGGCCATATTCAGCAGGTATACAGACTTGATTGAACCGCTTTCGCTTGATGAAGCCTATCTGGATGTTACAGAAGATAAACTCAACATTGGTTCGGCCATTGAAATAGCGCAGCAAATAAAACAGGCCATAAAAGATGAATTGCAATTAACAGCATCTGCCGGAGTGTCCATTAATAAATTTGTAGCCAAAATAGCCTCCGATATCAATAAGCCCGACGGTTTAAAGTTTATCGGCCCATCGGCAATTGAAGCTTTTATGGAGAAATTGCCCGTCGAAAAGTTTTTCGGAGTGGGGAAAGTAACTGCCCAAAAAATGAAAAATATGGGTATTCATACTGGTTATGATCTTAAACAATTAACAGAAGACGAACTGGTTAAATATTTTGGCAAAGCAGGGCGGTTTTATTATCAGATAGTGCGCGGAATTGACAGCCGGGAGGTGCAGCCTCATCGCGAAACCAAATCATTGGCAGCAGAAGATACTTTTGCCTATGACCTCACCACCATTGAAGAAATGGACGCCGAGCTGGATAAAATAGCGCAAACAGTGTGTAATCGCCTGCAAAATTATCAACTAAAGGGGCGTACCATCACCCTGAAAATAAAATACAGCGATTTTAAACAAATTACCCGAAACCAGTCTTTTACTTCGGGTGTGAATGACCTGGAAACTATCAGTGCTACAGCAAAACGTTTGCTGGCTGCAACATTGCCAGAGGATAAAAAGATCCGGCTGCTGGGGATTTCCCTTTCTAATTTCGGTGACATTGTACAAAAGCAAAAAGAAGAAAAAGAAACCGATCAATTGAAATTGCCTTTTTCCTGATGAAATGGTTGTAAAGTTTGAATCGCCTGCATTTAGCACCCATTTGTTACCTTTGCACCCATGATTGAGGTAATATTAAAGAAGGGTAAGGAAAAAGCAGTTTTGCATAAACATCCCTGGGTATTTTCGGGTGCTGTTGAACGTGTTATAGGCAAGCCCGAAAATGGTGATATTGTTCGCCTGGTTGATGCAAAGGGTCAATTTATGGCTTATGGTTTTTACAATGACCAGTCGAGGGTTGCTTTGCGTTTATTGGAGTGGGATGAAAATGTGGCTATTGATGAGCAATGGTTCAGGGGGAAAGTCGCAGAAGCGGTGGAAAGTCGCCAGAAGGATATTTTGGTTGACGGGGTAACCAATACCTGCCGATTGATATTCAGCGAATCGGATTATCTGCCCGGATTAATAGTAGATAAATATGCCGATCATTTGGCGGTGCAGGTATTAACATCAGGTATCGAGAAAAATTTAGCAGTTATAATCGATGAACTGCAAAAACTGTTGAACCCAGCCAGTATTTTTGATAAAAGCGATGCCTCCTCACGTACCCACGAGGGTTTGGATACAAAAAACATTGTATTGGCCGGTATCCATCCACCCGAAAGAGTGGAAGTAAAAGAAAACGGAATAACCTATAATATCAACATCGCCGAAGGCCAGAAATCAGGTTTTTATTGCGATCAGCGTGAAAACCGTAAAATACTGGCAGCCTATGCCAAAGGCAAAAAGGTGTTGGATTGCTTTAGCTATACCGGTGGTTTTACTTTAAATAGTTTGCAAAACGGAGCAGCATCCGTTAGCAGCGTGGATAGCTCTGTGCTGGCGGTAGAAACCCTTAAAGAAAACATCAGCCTTAATAAATTTGATACAACAAAAGTAACCGCCATACCATCAGACGTAAATAAACAACTTCGCAAATTCAGGGAAGAAGGGGAGTTGTTTGATATTGTAATACTCGACCCGCCTAAGTATGCACCATCAAGATCCGCACTGGATAAAGCTTCGCGGGCTTATAAAGATCTGAATCGTTTAGGTATGCTGTTGCTCAATAAAGGGGGCTTGCTTGCAACGTTCTCCTGTTCTGGCGCTATGGATATGGAAACCTTTAAACAGGTACTGGCCTGGGCCGCTTTGGATGCAGGCAAGCAAGTTCAGTTTATTTACCAGTTTTGCCAACCTGAAGATCATCCGGTAAGGTCATCGTTTCCTGAAGGTGAATATTTAAAAGGCTTGCTTTGCAGGGTGTTTTAAAATAATTTGTTGGGTTTGTCCAATAGGTCAATAACCAATCGTCATAGCTCATAAATTAAAAATTACTACAATGAATGAGTTTGTAATGTTATTCAGAAATGCTCCAACAGGTGATACAAGACCGTCGCCAGAGGTGATGCAGGAATTTGCAAAAAAATGGGATGTTTGGCTGTCAACAATCTCAGCCAAAGGGAAATTTGTTAGCGGGAGCCGATTGGGTTTTGAGGGCCGTATTTTAAAACCCGGCAATATTATAACCGATGGCCCATATGCTGAGGTAAAGGAAATATTGGGCGGTTTTATAAATGTAAAAGCCGAATCGCTCGATGAGGCATTTGAAATGAGCTATGGCTGTCCTATTTTATTGTTAGGAGGCTACGTTGAGGTGCGACCGGTTATGACCAATAATAACTAAAAATAAATTTTTTAAAATAGCAGAGTGCTTGTCCAATTTTAAAAAGGCTGGTCGTCATTACTGCATAAACAATTTAATTTTTAAGAAGATGAAAGAATTTATGTTAGTATTCAGAAACGCGCCTGTAGCGCAACGTGATGCGCTTACACCAGAACAGTTAAAAGATGTCAGTAAGCCATGGCAGGATTGGATTGGCAGCATAGCTGCTCAGAATAAGCTGGCCAGTTTAGGTGGCCGACTTGAATTTGAAGGAGCAACAGTAACGAGCAGCATGGTTACCGATGGCCCTTATGCAGAAATTAAGGAGATTATTCTCGGCTACATTGTTGTTAAAACAGCCACAAAAGACGAGGCTGTACAACTGGCGAAAGACTGTCCGGTTTTAAAAGATGGCGGGAATGTTGAGATAAGGGGCATTGTGCAAATGAATAATTAATTAAATTAAAGCGGCCAGGTAATTTACTGGGCCGCTTTTTTATCATCAGGTTTGTTTATGGCAGCAGGTAACGGTAACGAGCTTATCCCGCATTTATTCAGAACGGAGTATAGTAAAATTACGGCTGTATTAGGAAGGCTTTTCGGATTTGATCATATTGAAATAGCCGAAGATATTGCCAGCGATACCTTTTTGTTGGCCGCAGAAACCTGGGGAATGAAGGGTGTGCCTGATAACCCGGTTGCGTGGCTCTACACAGTGGCCAAAAACCGGGCTAAAGATTATTTAAAGCACCATGCCATATTTGTTGATAAAGTGAGGCTGGGTCTGCAGCAAACCACTAGTGGGGTTGAACATCTGGAAATAGATCTTTCTGATAAAAATATAGTGGATAGTCAGCTGCAAATGATGTTCGCCATTTGCCACCCATCCATCTCCGTGGAGGCGCAAATAGGGCTTTCACTGCGTATCCTTTGCGGGTTTGGTATTGAAGAAATTGCTGATGCCTTTTTGAGCCATAAAGAAACTATTAACAAGCGTTTGTTTAGAGCCAAAGAAAAGCTGAAAAATGAAAAAGTAAAAATTGCTTTCCCGGGAAAATCTGAAATTGACAAAAGATTAGAAACTGTATTGACTACACTTTACCTGCTGTTTAATGAAGGATATTACTCTATATCGAATAATACAGCGCTGAGGAAGGAGCTTTGCCTTGAGGCCATGCGCCTGGCTTACCTGCTTACTGAAAACACAGATACCAATAAGCCGGCAGTAAACGCACTGTTGGCACTGATGTGTTTCCATGCTTCGCGGTTTGAAGCCAGAATAAATGTTAATGGCGACTTAATTTTATATGATGACCAGGATGCCGGTTTATGGGATAAGGATTTGATTGTACAGGGCGAGTATTATTTAAATCTGGCAGCCCGGGGGAATATATTATCAAAATATCACCTCGAAGCGGCTATTGCCCTACAGCATACCGATAAAAATGATACACCCGAAAAGTGGGAGCGTATATTGCAATTGTATAATAAACTACTAATAACAGAATACTCGCCAATTGCGGCTTTAAACCGCACCTATGCCCTGGCTAAGGCCGATGGTAAGGAAGCTGCCATAATTGAAGCAGAGAAGCTAAAACTACCTGCCAGCCATTTATATTTTTCGCTGCTGGGTTATTTATACACCGATGTGGATAATAAAAGAGCTATAGCGCATTTAAAAACAGCGCTGAAGCTTGCAAAATCAGATGGTGATAAGAAAACGATTGAAAGGATTTTGAATAAGCTTGTGAATTAAAAACAGCGCAATTATCCCTCTCTGCTATTTGGGCCCCGGGCCTATATTTTAAAACACACTTTCTCCAAAACAAAAACAAACAATCGTAACTTTAGCATATATGCTGCCATTACTAACTGCCACCCAAATTCGCGAAGCTGACGCATATACCATTGCTCATGAACCTGTATTATCAATTGATTTGATGGAACGGGCATCAAAAGCCTTTGTGGGCTGGTTTGTAAACCACTTTCCGGATAAAAAGCAATTTATAACGGTTTATTGCGGAACAGGCAATAACGGCGGAGATGGTTTGGCCATAGCCCGCATGCTAACCGATCATCAATACAAATCATTAAACGTCAGGATTGCCCGTTTCTCTGATAAATCAACCCCTGATTTTGACCAAAACCTGGATAGGCTAAAGCAAAAAAATATCCCGCTAATAGAAATTGGTAAAGACGAACATTTTCCTGATGATAATAGCCAGATAATTATTGATGCATTGCTGGGCACCGGTTTAAATAAGCCTTTAGAGGGTGACTATAAACGTCTGGTAACTTATATCAATGATTTAAAAAGAATTGTAGTAGCGGTGGATATTCCCACGGGTTTTTTTGCCGAGGGTGAGGTTCCACCGGATGCCGTTGTGTTAAAAACCAGTTTAACCATTACCTTTCAGCAGCCTAAGATTAATTTTTTGTTGCCTGAGTCAGGTCCTTGTGTTGATTGTTTGGAGGTTTTAAACATCGGCCTTAATGAAAAATTTATAACCTCTCTTAACTCGCCCTACCAGGCTGTTGAGGAGAAGGATATACGCCGCATGCTAAGGCCAAGGCATCGTTTTAGCAATAAGGGTACTTACGGACATGCTTTAATAGTAGCCGGTGAGCCCGAAACAATGGGGGCGGCCTTGCTTTGTTCTGCAGGTTGTGCTTATGCTGGTGCCGGATTAACAACTGCGTGCGTGCCGCAAAGCGGCTTAACAGCATTAAATAGTTATCTGCCCGAAATTATGGCCATAGTGCGTAACGGTGCCGAGCAGCCCCGTATTAGTTGGGACACATTTAATGCAATGGGCGTGGGACCGGGCTTAGGAAAGGATGAAATGGCGCTGGCACTTTTAACCGATATTTTAACCAATTACAAAAAGCCGGTTGTTTTGGATGCTGATGCACTTAATTTATTATCGGCCCATAAATCTCTTTGTAAATATATACCTGCCAACAGCATTTTAACACCCCATATGAAGGAGTTCGACAGGCTTTTTGGCGATCATACCAATTGGTGGGAGCGTATACAAACAGGCATCGAGAAAGCTGCAGAACATTCACTTTATATCCTTTTAAAAAACGACTATACTATAATTATTACGCCTACCGGAAAAGTGTATTTTAATACCACCAGCAACGCAGCTATGGCAAGCGGCGGCATGGGTGATGTACTTACCGGTATCATTACTTCATTGCTGGCCCAAAAATATTCATCAGAAGAAGCTTGTATAATAGGAGCTTATATTCATGGTAAAGCGGGGGATGAATTAGCGCAACCCAACCGGATGAATGTGGTTTTACCTGGACAGCTTGCCGCCCGCATTCCTATTACCATGGCAAAGTTAATGGCATAAAAAAACGGTTGTAAGTATTTGTACAACCGTTTAACTATTAACTGATCTTATTAAGAACTAAATACTCAAATCTTAAGAAGGCTATCTTTAAGAAACTCATACATGAAAATTTGTATTTTAACGTTTCCCAGTGCTTCGCCTTGTGTTGATAAGACGTTTAACCTATTGCCTTAGTTACAATAAAACGTAAATAATGATATTTATATTATCAGGGGAATTTAAAGGAGCTAACAAATTTTAAAAACAAATTGTTTTCAAAAAGTTTAGATTTTGATTATTTTTTTTGAAAATGTAGTGTAAACCAGAAAAAGGGGGATTTTACAGGTAATTAAAATTTACCTATAACTACCATTTGATCCATAGTTGGTGAAGCGCTTCCGCCCCTTGGTTCAAGGGTTACGGCAAAGGCATCTGCAGATGCAATTGATTTCATCTCCTTCATATCGGTAGAGTCTTGGTCTTTGTCAAAAACACCCAAATCAACAGGTTTGCCGCCAACAAGTGCCCACAACTGATACTGATGGCCCTTATCATTTAAAGGCATCTTCAAAGAGCGTAAATCAATCCACACTTTCTTTTTAGCCGGACTCCACGCAAGCGTAAGTCCTGAAGTTGGTGAATGCTGCGTGCCCTGCAGTTTAAGGAATTTGAATGAACTATCGCGTAAAACCTCCAATTCGCCTTCTTTAAAATTTACCTGGTTGGCAAAATGCTGGTTATTGTTTTGCAGGGTTGCTATTTGTGAATAAGAATCCTGTAATTTATTATATAAGCCCATTATAGCAATGCCACTGGCAATTAGCAAGGCCAGGCAGGCAGCAAATGCATATTTGTAAAAGCTGTTTGGTTTTGCCGCTGGCAGGGTTATAACGTTATTTTTTTCTTCGGATGCTGTTGTTGTAAATGTACTATCATCACCAAAATTGGTTAAAATGCTGCCTAAAACTCTGTTGCGTAATGCTTCCGCAGGTTCAATTGCATTTTCCTGGGCATATAACTCCATAGAAAGTTCAATTTCTTCTAACTCAGCCTTTATTAGTGGGTGTTTCGCAGCCATCTCCTCCACCTGTAACTTCTCCTGGGGTGTAATATCCCCCAGAACGTAAAGTTCCAGTATCCCTGTCTCCATATATGCTTTAATGTCTTCCACTTTCAACCTTTCAATTAAAATGTTTTCTGAGTTCCTGGATGGCCATCCGTAATCGGGTTTTAATGGTGCCCAGCGGAATGCCGAGTTCTTCGGCTGCTTCAACATGGGTATAACCTTTAAAGTATACCAGATCAAGAATCGACTTTTGTTCGGGTTTTAGTGTTTGTACTAAATCCTTAATACCCAATAGTTCAGGCTTGTAGATTGTATTTATTTGTTCGTCTATGGAAGTTACGTTATTTTCGAGCTCTTGGTTTTTATTTTGGTTCTTAAAATCTTTTGACCTTATTTTATCTATAGCCAGGTTGCGTGCAATATTCACCATCCACGTAAATAAACGACCTTTTTCGGTACTGTAACTGGAAAAGGAATGCCAGATTTTTACAAAAGTTTCCTGTAAAACATCTTCGGCAGTAGCGGTGTCAATAACTATACGGGATATTACGCCAAACAGAGAGGATGAATACATATCATAAAGGGCTTCTATTGCAATCTTCTCATGATTACGCAATGCAAGCACCAGTTCATCTTCTGATAAGGATATTTTTCGTTTCCGGCTCAATTCTGTGAAGATATAAAGGAATTATCAGATTTCAAACAGATGTTTTTCTGCATGGTATGATGAACGAACCAATGGTCCGCTTTCTACATACTTAAAACCCATATCAAGGCCAAATTGTTTGTAATTACTAAATTGATCAGGATGTATCCAGTCAATTACCGGATGGTGGTTGCGTGTTGGTTGCAGGTATTGTCCCAGAGTAAGGATATGTACACCAGCATTAAGCAAGTCCTGCATCGCTTCCAGCACATCTTCTTCCGTTTCGCCCAGGCCCAGCATAATACCCGATTTGGTACGCAAACCAGCCGCTGATACATGTTGTAAACATTCCAAGCTACGATCATATTTCGCCTGGATACGTACTTCTTTAGTTAAGCGCCTTACTGTTTCCAGGTTGTGTGAAACTACCTCTGGCCTGGTTTCCAGTACTCGCGCCAGGTTTTCCCAGTTTCCTTTAAAATCAGGTAATAAAGTTTCCAGTGTGGTTTCAGGACTTTCGCGGCGTATCGCATTTATAGTTTCGGCCCAGATAATTGAACCGCCATCTTTCAAATCGTCACGATCAACCGAGGTAATAACACAATGTTTAACCTGCATCAACTTTACTGAATTGGCAACACGGTTAGGTTCATCAGTGTCAACAGCAAGTGGTCTGCCTGTCGCTACTGCACAAAAAGAGCAGGAGCGTGTACAGATGTTGCCGAGTATCATAAACGTAGCAGTACCCGCACCCCAGCATTCGCCCATATTTGGGCAATTGCCGCTTTCACAAATGGTATGTAATTTATGTTCATCAACTAAACCGCGCACATGGGCATACTCCTTACCTACAGGAAGGCGCACCCTGAGCCAGTCGGGTTTGCGTTGTGCTTGGTTAGCAGGAACAACAGGCAAATCAATCATGCTGCAAAATTAGGTAAAAATGTTGTAATGGTTGATGAAGATATTACCTAATGATTGCTCTTAAAGCATTAAAATGATACTGATCTTATAAACCAAACTTTAAAGAATTGTGTAATTGACCGATGATTGATCAATTAGGATAAAACGGATATGGTTTCTTCAACAGAAACTTCACCATGCGAAAGGTCAAGGATGCATTCGCCGTCTTTTATCAGCAGTAACTGAGGAGATTCATGATGCACCTGGAAATCATGAGCTACTTTGGCAGAAAGCTCCCGGTATTTGATCAGATCTAAGAAATACAATGGTAAATCCTGAGGTAATTTATCCCAGTCAAGCTCAAACCGTTTTTTCACCATCATGCTGATAGAGCAACGGGTGCTATGCTTAAAAATTAAATTATAACCTTGCTGATGCTTGATATTATCAATTTGATCAGTCGATTCCAACGAAGTCCAGTTCATACTCACATTATAAAATAAATAAGCTTAATATATTATAACGCAAAACAACATAAACCTGATGGTGGTTTTAAGCAAATGATAAAAAATGACATTTAACTGTTATCTGCCGCCTCTTGGGTACGAGGAATAAGCAGGGCAAAGTTTATTTGAACAAGAAGAAAAGGTTCCTAATGCTAAAGCAATAATTGCTATATATAATATTTTTTTCATCATTTTATATCAGACTTATGTTGTTAAACGTAAATCAGCTATTTAAAGTTTCAAAAAGGTTAGCCATTTTTATTGCAGTAACTGCGCCTTCAACTCCTTTATTTCCATGTTTACCACCTGCACGGTCAATAGCTTGTTGCTGATTGTCGGTAGTTAAAACACCAAAAATAACTGGCTTTGAATATTTTAAAGAAACATTGCTGATGCCGTTGGCCACAGCATCGCAAATAAAATCAAAATGCCTTGTTTCACCTTGAATTACACATCCCAGGCATATTACAGCATCAAGCTTTTTGTTTTTTAATAAGATATCTGCACCGGCTATTAATTCAAAGCTGCCGGGAACAGAATAGGTGAAAATATTATCAATTAATGCCCCATGCTCCAGCAGGCTTTCATAAGCACCCTGGTATAATGCATTGGTTATTTCGGCATTCCATTCGGCCACTACTATTCCAAAATGGTAGGGAGCCGCTGATGGTACATCAGTTTCTGAAAAATCAGACAGGTTTTTTAGCTGGGTAGCCATTTTTTTTTGATTAGAGATTGCAAAGCAAAGATTAGTGATTATGAGTTGGGTTTAACCACTAATCTTTGCCCCTAAATAATTAGAGTTTTGCTTCTACGCGGGCAATATATTCGTCTATACTCTGTGCTTGCGGGCTTGTAGGGTAATCGCTTTTTATTTTTTTATAATTCTCGTCAGCCGATTTATTATCGTTTGTAGCTTCATAAACCAAACCTAATTTTTTCAGGTACATTGGTGTTAAAAAGCTGTTATTTGCTTTATCAGCTGCTTTTTTGAAATAGGTTTCAGCCTTGTCATAATCTTTTAGTTCAACATAAGCGTCGCCTGCATCACCCAGTGCTTCGGCAGCAACCATGCTGTCATCGCCTCTGTAGCTGGTTAAATTATCAATAGCTTTTTGAAATTCGCCTTTATTTAAATAAGCAGTGCCCAGGTAATAATATGCCAGGTTAGCAGCTTTGGTATTGCTGTATTCACTAAGTATTTTTTCAAATCCAGGATAACCGGCATCGCCGTTAATTGCTTTGTCCCAATCTTTTTTAGCCCAAAAATCCTGCGCAACATGCATTTGGTTTGATGCCACAATTTCACGCGGGCCTATATAAAATTTTTGGTAAGCAAAATAAATAACAATCATGGCCACAATAGCGCCACCTATAAATATTAAGCTCTTTTGGTTCTCGCGTACAAACTTTCCTGTTTGTCCAAATTCATTTCCTTCAACAACCACTTTGTTATTGGCCTGGGTCTTTGACATTTTTATTCTAAAATTAAGTGTGCAAAAATACAATTTTCAAGTTTGCTGGCAATAGCTTTCGCATTAAATAATTTATGACGAAAATATTACGCTCTGGTTAGGCTAAAATGCCGTATTGAAAAACTAATCCTAATCTCTAAGCACTAATCACTAAATTTGGAAAATGTATTTGCAGCAGTTATCCGTTATTAATTTTAAAAACTATGCCGAAGCCGGGCTTACCTTTAGCGAAGGGGTAAACGTATTTACCGGTAACAATGGTGCAGGCAAAACCAATCTGCTGGATGCAATTCATTATCTGTCCTTATGTAAAAGCTATTTTAACCCGATAGATAGCCAGCAGATAAAACAGGGTGCTGATTTTTTTATCATTACCGGAAGTTTTAATAAGAACGACAACCAGGAAGCAGTAGCCTGTTCGGTAAAACGTAATCAGAAAAAACAATTTAAACGCAATAAAAAAGATTATCAGCGTCTGGCCGATCATATTGGATTGTTCCCGTTGGTAATGGTATCGCCTTATGATATCAGTATTATTATTGAAGGCAGCGAAGAACGGCGCAAGTTTATTGATAATGTGATATCACAAACTGATAATGCCTACCTCGACGAATTGATTATATATAATAAGGTATTGCTAAACCGCAATGCTATGCTAAAGCTTATTGCGGATACCGGCCGTTATGATCCTAATTTAATGGATGTTTTAGATGAGCAGCTCACCGTATCTGGCACCCGTATTTTTGAAAAGCGCAAAGCTTTTATGGAAATCTATACGGAGATATTTAATAAGCACTACCGTTTTTTAAGTGATGATGCCGAGCAGGTGGATCTGGTGTATGAATCGCAGTTATTGCAGGATGATTTTGGGGCCTTATTAAAAAAGAGCATCGAGAAAGACCGTGCTCTTGAACGTACTACTGTGGGTATCCATCGTGATGACCTGCAATTTGCTATTCATGGCATGTCGATGAAGAAATTTGGTTCACAAGGACAGCAAAAATCTTTTTTGATAGCCTTAAAACTGGCGCAGTACAGTTTTCTGTATAAACAAAATGGCTTTAAACCTATACTATTATTGGATGATATTTTTGATAAGCTGGATGATCAACGGATTACCAAGCTAATGCAAATGATATCCAACCATGACTTTGGGCAGGTTTTTATTACCGATACCAATGTTAACCGGGTTGAAAAAGTTTTTAATGAAATTGGCGTAGTTATACAATTGTTTAAAGTTAAAGGAGGCGAAATAGATGCGTAAGGCAAATGATAAATCATTAAAGGAAGCAATTGAACAAATGCTGCAGGTTTATAAAATAAAACGCCGCTATGATGAAACTGCCGTAATTGCTGCCTGGCCCGAACTGGTTGGCAAATCAGTAGCTAATCGCACAAAGGAAATTTATATACACGATAAAAAACTATTCCTCCGTATAGAATCATCCGTAATAAAAAACGAATTGATGATGATCCGCTCGCAGATAATTGATAAGGTAAATGAAAATGCTAAGGGGGTATTGATAGAAGAAATTATTTTTCTTTAGTCCACCTGGGGAAGAAGGTTCTGAACTTCAGATCATCGCTCATTCTTGAAAAAACAAGAATAAACAGTCCCGGAAGTATAAAAGCCAGCTGGGCTTCCGGATGTGTTCTGTATAATAATATAGTTGCAGAAACTAATACTACGATAAGCAAAGTATATAAAATATATTTTAGTAGTAGTTTCATGATCTTATCTGATTTATAATCTTTACTTAGTTTATAATTAAGGAAGCTAAATTGGTAGAGAGATTTGCAATTTATAAAATTATGGACTTCTTTTCAAATAAACAAGATAAAAAAATAGCCGGATGCTATATTTTATTAAAAGAGCATCCGGCTTATTATTAAATATTAAAATTTTTCAAGGCCGGAAAAGAAGAATGAGCCTTCAATTTTAGCATTTTCGTCAGAATCTGAACCGTGTATAGCATTAGCACCAATTGATTGTGCAAACAGGTTACGGATAGTACCTTTTTCGGCTTTTGCAGGGTCTGTAGCACCAATCAGTTTACGGAAATCTTCAACCGCATTGTCTTTTTCCAAAATGGCGGCAACAATGGTTCCTGATGACATAAAGTCAACCAATTCACCATAAAAAGGACGCTCTTTATGAACTTCGTAAAATTTACCAGCAGTTTCCTGGCTTAGTTTAGTGTATTTCATGGCAGTAATTTTAAAGCCGCCTTTTATAATTTGATCTAAAATTGCACCAATGTGGCCATTTGCAACAGCATCAGGCTTAATCATGGTAAATGTTTTATTAGTTTCCATCAGAAATTTATTATTATGTATTTAAATATTATGCAGGATTTTGTTTTGTGTGTAATCAACTGTCCTTGTTGAAATTTATTGTTCGTTCTGCTATGGGTGTTAATTTGCCGCAAAAGTAGCTTTTTACAATTAAAACATAAAGGTTTTTGCATTAAATAAGATATCCGTATTTAATTTATTTATTTAGCTTTGCAACTCTTTTTTTAAATTAATGTTAGATATAGCCTCGCTTACTGAACTTTTAGCGCAGCCTCAAAAAATAGTTATTACTACTCATCACAAACCTGATGGTGATGCTATGGGCTCGTCTTTAGGTTTATATAATTATTTAATACAGCAGGGGCACCATGCTAAAGTAATAGCACCTACTGATTATCCTCAAAACCTGAGCTGGCTACCCGGCAATGGCGATGTTATAATCTATACCGAAAACATACCGCGATCGGCCCAATTGATTGCAGACGCTGATATCATTTTTTGCCTCGACTTTAATGCATTAAGCCGCATTAATGATATGGGTATACTGGTTGGCGAAAGCAGTGCCCTTAAAGTAATGATTGACCATCATCTGGAACCGGCTGATTTTGATGATTATCGCTACTGGGACATTAACGCTTGTGCAACTGCACAACTGGTTTACAAGTTTATTGTTAAAGAACTTAACCATCCTGAGCTCATTAATAAAGATGTGGCTGTATGCCTTTATACAGGTATCATGACCGATTCGGCATCTTTTTCATTACCCAAAACTACTGCTGAGGTACACCTCATTGTTGCCGCTTTAATTGAAGCCGGAGCTGATGGCTATTATATTCACGAGCAGGTATACAATGATTCGTCCGAAAGCCGTTTACGCTTTTTAGGAATGTGTCTGTCTGAAAAATTGGAAGTTTTGTATGAGTACAATACGGCCATAATAACTGTAAGTAAGCAGGACCTTGAAAAATATAATGTGATAACCGGCGATACTGAAGGCATAGTAAATTATGCATTGTCAATTTCAGGTATTAGATTAGCGGCCTTTATTGTTGAGCGCACCGATATGGTTAAACTCTCATTAAGGTCAAAAGGCGAATTTCCGGCTAATGATATTTGTAAAAAATATTTTAACGGGGGCGGCCATCGCAATGCAGCAGGTGGTATGTCAAATAGTAGCTTTGAAGAAGTAGTAAATCAATTTAAATTAATATTACCTGAGTATAAAAAACTATTAATACAATAAACTAAAAAATGAAAAAAAGACTGATGTTTTTAGCACTTGCAGCCATTGGCTTAGCAAGTTGCAACGGTGGATTTAAAAAAGGTGAGGGAGGGTTGCTATACAATATTATTACTGATAAATCCGGACCTGCCATTCAGCCGGGCGATTTTGTAAGCCTAAACTTAACTTTAAAAACTGATGCCGATTCTGTAGTAGGCAGTACATATGAAAATGGTATGCCATTTATGCAGCCTATTCAAAAGCCACAAACCAAAGGCGATGTGATTTCAGGTATTGAATTGCTAAGCGAAGGTGATAGCGCTATCATTAAAGTAAATATCGATACTTTAACAAAAGGGCACCCTAGGCCACCGGGCTTAAAAGGCAAATATCAGGTTTATGTTATTAAAGTTGAAAAAGTAATTTCAAAAGGTAACTTAAGCGATCAGGTTTTCCAGGGTCGTGTACAGGCTTACGTAAAATCAGTAGTTGATGTAATTAAAACACAAGAGCCAATAAAACTTGCAAAATATATTGCTGATAATAAATTGAACGTTACTAAAACTGATTCAGGTTTATACTATCAGATAACCAAACAAGGTACGGGAATTAAACCTGCTGATGGTGATACAGTTGTAGTTAACTATACTTTAAGATTAGTTTCTGGCAAAGTATTAGAAACCAGCGTAAAATCTGATGCGTTGAAATTCAAATTGCCTATTAACCCAATGAATCCATACAAACCTATCCGTTTTGCCATTGGTCAAAAAGGTATGATAAAAGGTTGGGATCAGGGCATGCGTCTTTTAGGCAAAGGTTCTGAAGCTAAATTGCTTATCCCGTCAAGCCTGGCTTATGGCGAGCAGGGTGCAGGCCAGATACAGCCTTTTACCTCATTGATATTTGACATTGAGTTGGTTGATGTTGTTCACCCAAATCCTAATGCTCCAAAACCGGTTGCTCCGTCGTTACAACAAATGCTGTCGCATCCACAACCAGTTAAAAAATAATTAAACTACTTTAATATAGCCTTCCTGGTAATACAGGAAGGCTTTTTTTATTAATGATGAAATACATCCTGATCATTTTAGCCTTAACTATAGTTGTTAAAGCTAATGCCCAAACCGAAATGCAGCATACGCCCAAAGGCGCAGCTTACCAGATTTTTACGCCTAATACCGGAGATAAAATAAAGCTGAATGATGTGATAACTTTCCAGGTTATCCAAAAAACAGATAAAGATTCGGTGCTTTTCAGTACTTATGCAGCAGGTCACCCTGTTCAGGCACAGATTCAGCCTTCACAAAATGTTGGCGATTTGATGGAGATATTCCCTTTGCTGGCTGTTAACGATAGTGCCCTGGTTAAAGTGCCAACAGATTCTATATTTAAAGGTCACGAAGATCAGCGTCCTGCTTTTTTTCCAAAAGGTAGCTCCCTTAATTTTATATTGAAAATTGTAAAGGTGCAATCATTAGACCAGGCTATTGCCGAAAGAAATGCAGCTGCTGAAAAAGTAAAAGAAGAAGAAACCGTTAATGCAACAAAATATATTGCTGATCATAAGCTTGTTTTAAAAACTACCACATCAGGCTTAAAATATGTAATTACAAAACCTTCCCTAAAGCGTAAAGTTTTAAAGGGCGATACTGTATTGGTAAACTATGCAGGCCGTACGTTGGATGATAAAGTATTTGACTCGAGTATTGAGGCTGTTGCGAAAACTGCCGGTTTAAATCAACCAGGCCGTACTTATGAGCCTATACAGGTTATTGTGGGTACAGGTGGCGTTATCCCTGGTTGGGATGAAGGCTTACTTTTATTAAACGAAGGCTCTAAAGCTACCTTTGTTGTTCCATCGGCATTGGCTTATGGCGCACAAGGTGCCGGCGATGATATAAAACCATACAATACACTGGTATTTGATGTAGAAGTGGTAAAACTTAAGCCTATTAAGCACCCTGTTGCTGCCAAAAAACCGCTGGCAAAAAAGAAACCGCTGGCTAAAAAAGCCGCTTAATTGTTTTTCCGATATACAGAATTGTTATAAATAACTTACGAAGTTTTCAAAACTTCGTAAGTTTCTTAGCGGATAGTTAACTTTGCCGCATGATCTTGACGGATACGCATACCCATTTGTATTATGAAACAGATGATAATAAACGGGCTCAATTAATACAGCGCTGCAAAGAAAATAATATCAGCCGTCTTTTTTTACCGAATGTTGATGCCTCATCAGTACCCCTGGTTTTCGGGCTGGTAAATGAATGTCCTGATATATGTTACCCCATGCTGGGACTCCATCCCTGCAATGTAAAGGCTGATTGGGAAAATGAATTAGCCATCATTCAAAAAACAGCAGAACAAAATAAAATAGTGGCTATTGGCGAAATTGGAATTGACCTGTATTGGGATAAGACCACGCTTCCTCAACAAATAAAAGCATTTAAGGCACAAATTGCCTGGGCCAAAACCTTAAAGCTACCCATAGTTATTCACTGCCGTGATGCTTTTAACGCGGTTTTTGAAGTATTAGAGCAGGAGCAGGGCGATGACTTGCGCGGCATATTTCACTGCTTTACAGGCAATTTGGAGCAAGCCCAAAAGACTATTGAACTGGGATTTTACCTGGGCATAGGCGGAGTGGTTACCTATAAAAATTCGGGTTTGGATAAAGTTGTATCAGAAATTGATTTAAACCGGATAGTTTTAGAAACAGATTCTCCGTACCTTGCGCCCATTCCGTACCGGGGCAAGCCTAATGAAAGCTCGTATTTAATTTACATTGCCCAAAAGGTTGCGGATCTGCACCAAACATCGATTGAAAATGTAGCTGCTATAACTACACAAAATTCAAAGCTGGTTTTTGGCGTTTAACTAACATATTTTTAAGATTTTGAATCTTATTTTAAATTAAATTGGTATAATAGTAATTATCGGTGCTTGCCATAAACTTTTACCATAAACTTAATCAGTACAACCTAAAATATACATGAGTCAAATTCTGATCATTTATACCGGCGGGACAATCGGTATGATGAGCGACCCGGTTACTAAAGTGCTCAAACCCATTAATTTCGAGCAGATAATGGATAATGTTCCTGAACTGGAGAAGCTTAATTGTAAAATAATGGTTCACTCGTTCGAGGAGATCATTGATTCATCTAACATGAGCCCGGCTATCTGGAGTCAGCTGGCGGGTTTAATTGAATCTAATTATGATTCGGTTGATGGCTTTGTGATTTTACACGGTTCTGATACCATGGCATTTACCGCTTCGGCATTAAGCTTTATGCTCGAAAACCTGGGTAAGCCTGTAATATTTACAGGATCGCAACTGCCTATCAGCGCAGTACGTACCGATGCCAAAGAAAATTTGATGACTGCCATTGAGATAGCCAAAGCCAAAAAGAATGATCGCGCCCGTGTCCCCGAGGTGTGTATCTATTTTGATTATAAGCTGTTTCGCGGTAATCGTTCCTTTAAATACAATTCATCAAAATTTGAAGCTTTCCGCTCACCCAATTATCCAATTTTGGCTGAGTCTGGTGTGCATCTTCGTTTCAGTGTTAATGATATCCGGCACCCGGAGGAAGGCGAGGGGCTTATTGTACATAAAAACCTGGTAGCTGATGTGGCTGTACTAAAATTGTATCCCGGCATCAGTCCTAAAGTTGTAGAAACCATTTTATCGTCTGGCGTAAGGGGCATAGTAATGGAAACCTTTGGGGCAGGTAATACCACAACCGACCAATGGTTTGTTGACCTGCTAAAAAATGCCATCGATAATGGAAAGGTAATTCTGGATATTTCGCAATGTAAAGTAGGCACAGTTGAACTGGGCCGCTATGAAACCAGCAAGCATCTGAAAGATATTGGCGTGGCCAACGGCTACGATATGACCTATGAATCGGCAGTAACCAAAATGATGTACTTACTGGGTAATTTTGAAGATTCCGCACAAGTAAAACACTGGCTGGAAACCGATATCAGGGGCGAGATTACGGTATCTTAATAGGTTGTTAATTTGCTGAAAAATCACGTCAGCTTTTCACCATACCATAAATATGCTCATCTAAAATAACCCCGTTTTTAATGAGGTTGTTTTTTAGTATACCTTCTTTGGTAAAGCCGGCCTTTTCTAATACCCGCATTGACCGCGGATTATTGCCTAACACACCCGCCTGTACACGTATCATGTCGAGGGTATTAAAAGCGTAATCTGTAATCAGCTTTACTGCATTGGTCATAATGCCGCGTCCCCATAATGCTTCGCTGAGCCAGTAGCCCAACAGGGGGGCTTTGTGATAAATATCCGGCCGTAAATCCAAACTTATTACGCCTACCACTTCGTCATTAACATCAATAGCGAAATTTACAATTGGGTCTTGTGTAAGCATTGGAGCTATCCAGCTAAAACCTGCTTCCATAGTATAAGGGTGCGGAAATCTGTCGAACAAAAAACAAGAAATATTTGGGTTATCCGCATGCTTTTGCAGCGATTCAACATCATCTGTTCTCCAGCTTCTGAGCTTAAATCCTTCACCCTGTATTTCCATATGTAACAAATCAATGCTTAAAAATACTAATCATTATTGAAACTATTATCTTGCGTTTCGATAAGCTGATCTGATGATGTATAATCTATCTGATCGGCCCAATCAATTACTCAGTAAAATATAAATGAAAAGACTTTTTACCCTGTTGTTAATACCTTTCTGTTCGGCAGCATTTGCACAGAAACTGGAAACCCTTACCATTGAAAAAATAATGCGCGATCCGAAATGGATAGGCATCTCCCCATCAGATGTTCACTGGAGTGATGACAGTAAAAAGGTGTATTTTACCTGGGGTACCAGCAGAGGGGAGCTTTATTCCATATTAACAGGCAATGTTAAACCGGTTAAGGTTGATATTGAAGAACAAAAGCTACAGGGCTCACACAATGGTGTGTGGAATAAAAAACATACCCTAAAGCTTTACGAAAAAAATGGCGACATCTTTTTAGATGAACCCCTTACCGGTAAAGTTTTGCAATTAACCAACACTACCGAGCGCGAAAGTAATCCACGCTTTAATGGCGACGAAAGTAAAGTAACCTTTATGCGCGGCGATAATTTGTATTCGCTTAAACTGAATGGCGGTGAATTGGTGCAGCTAACCAATTTTGTACACGAAGCAGCAAAAGGCAAAGCTACTGGCCGTAAAAAGGCCGATCAGGATGGTGGCAACGAGCAGGATAAATGGTTGAAGAGCCAGCAACTGGAACTTTTCGACATTGTAAAAGTTAACGAGAACGACAGGAAGCTCGACTCGGCAGAGCATGCAGACTTGGCCCCTAAAAAGTTAAAAGAGATAGCTATTGACGATAAAGTTGTAGGCTCGGTAACCCTTAGTCCCGATGGGCGTTTTATTACTTACCGCCTTGCTAAACATCCGGATGCAAAAAGGACAATAGTACCCGATTATGTTACCGCATCAGGCTTTACAGAAGATATTCCTAACCGCACCAAGGTAGGCGCGGCACAAACCGCTTATGAATCTTTTATTTTTGATACCCAGCGTGATTCCGTTTATAAAATTAACACTTCAGCTATTCCGGGTATTAAAGACATTCCAGCTTATGTGAAAGATTATCCAAAAGAACTGGAGCAACGCACCAAGCTTAATGAGGACCGTAAAGTTGAAATACAGGGCACCTTTTGGAGCGAAGATGGCAAAAGTGCAGTAGTAGAAGTAGGTGCACAGGATAATAAGGATCGTTGGTTGATGAAGCTGGATGCACAAACCGGAAACTTGAGTTTGCTTTACCGCGAGCATAATGACGCATGGGTAGGCGGTCCAGGTCAGGATAATATGGGTTGGATAGATAATACCCACTTTTACTTTGAAAGCGAAGCCAGCGGATACGCCCACATCTATGTGGTTGATGTAATTGATGGAATATCAAAACAGCTAACCAGCGGCAAATGGGAAGCACAAACCCTGCAACTATCAAACGATAAAAAGACCTTTTACTTTACCGCCAATATGGAGCACCCCGGAGTTACGGAGTTTTATAAAATGCCAGTTAGCGGTGGTAGCCCTGTTAAGTTAACCACTTTAAAAGGTGGCAACGAGGTTTCACTTTCGCCTGATGAAAAGTGGCTTGCCATTCGGTATTCGTATTCAAACAAGCCATGGGAGTTGTATATTCAGCCTAATAAGGCCGGAGCAGCCCCAACAAAGGTTACCAATTCAACTACCGACGAGTTTAACTCCTATCCATGGCGCGATCCGCAGATCATCACCTTTAAAAACCGTTATGGCAGCGATGTTTATGCACGCTTATACCTGCCGCAGCATCCTGATCCGGCAAAACCGGCTGTTGTTTTTGTTCATGGCGCAGGCTACCTGCAAAATGCTGATTATAAATGGAGTTATTACTTCCGCGAGTTTATGTTTAACAATATGCTGGCCGATAATGGTTATACTGTTTTAGATATGGACTACTCCGGCAGCGCAGGCTACGGCGGCGACTGGCGCACCGCCATTTACAGGCACATGGGTGGTAAAGATTTAACCGATGAGGCCGATGGTGTAAAAATGCTGGTTGATAAATATGGCGTAAACCCGAAACATGTAGGCTTATACGGTGGTTCGTACGGTGGTTTTATTACGCTGATGGCTATGTTTACCGAGCCTGATGTATTTACCTCGGGTGCAGCTATACGTTCGGTAACCGACTGGGCGCATTATAACCACGGCTATACCGACGAAATTTTAAATGAGCCTTTTACCGACGAGAAGGCCTATCGCCAAAGCTCGCCCATTTATTTTGCCGATGGTTTGAAAGGTAATTTACTGATGCTGCATGGCATGGTTGACCAGAATGTAAACTACCAGGACATTATTCGCCTTACACAAAAACTGATAGAGCTGCATAAAGATAACTGGGAGCTGGCATCATACCCGGTAGAGGATCATGCTTTTGAACAGCCCAGCAGCTGGACAGATGAGTATAAACGCATATTTAAGTTGTTTGAGCAAACCCTAAAGAAATAACTGTATGAAACGTTTTTTGGTCGGCTTATTGTTGTTTTGTGTGGCTTGTGCGCCTAAACCAAAAGAATCGAAAGTGCGTATCAGTATGATTGATAGTGGCCGCGCGGTGAAATTTACCGGTCTTGACTTCGACATCATCAGCGAAATTAACCGCGACTCGGCCCAGGCTTCATGGCGGGGGCTGTTGCCCGTTTTCAGGATGCCTGCCGATACCGATATGAAGGATTACCAGCCCGTGCAACCCGGTACTTACCGTCTGGGCGACAGCGCCGTAGTATTCAGGCCCGATACGCCGTTTGAAAAAGGGAAAACCTACTTTATGCGTTACTACCGCTTCGACAAAAGCGACGAAACACTTGATTTTATACGCGGCAAAAAGAAACTAAGGAAAATACCGTATACTGATTTGGTGTTTTAATTGGTGTCTGAATCGGAATTTATAGAATTTTGGAATGCGCAGAATTACATAAACAGCATTTTGAAAATTCTATAAATTCTGATTCAAGCCTTTTTCTTTGTCATATTGAACGACAGTGAAATATCTTCTTCGCTTGCTAAATCTGCTGCATCCAGATCTCCCGTAAAAACTAGGGGTTACCTTTCTCCATAAATAAGTATTAACAAATACTAAACTATCCTTATGGAATCCATTTTATGGAAACACCCAATAGCAGTTGTGCTTTATCTTTTATACAGTTTGCTTTGCTATCGTTTGGTAAGTCTAAATTTTAAAGTTGAAGAAACAATTAAACAGCATCCAGGTATAAGTTCTAATGCTGCTGGTGGAGAGGTACTTGGCCAGGTGAGTGTTTTACTTGCAATGGTTACAATTATATTTTTTGTGGTAAGCGGATGTTGCGCTATTGGTAGTAAAACACAAACAAAGTTTTATTTATGGCTTTGCCTGGTTGTTATAGTACAAACTTTTGTGGTTTTTCGTATTGGTTGATAAGGCTGTATGCCTATGTCATTAGAAGAAGATTCTTCAGAACGACAGAATGGGCTGATTTTATCCTTATCAATCATAACATCTTTAAAAACAACATACTTTTTTATTTCATATAAAAAATGCTTACATTTGCATTTGAATTAAAAAAGAGGGGGCGTTTGTCCCCTCTTTTATTTTATCAATCAAATTATCAGTAACGGTAATGAATATTGAAAAGCGCGTAAAGGAACTTGTAGCAGAAAAAATAGCCGATAAGCCAAATCTTTTTTTAGTTGATGTTAAAATGCATTCCAACGGAAAATTGGTAATTTTGGTTGACGGTGATAATGGTATTGGCATTGATGATTGTGTGGCCATCAGCAGGCATGTAGGCTTCCATTTGGAGGAAGAAAATGTAATTGAAACCGCCTATAATCTGGAGGTTTCATCGCCAGGGCTCGATGCACCACTTACCTTTTTAAGGCAATACGTTAAAAACATTGGGCGCAACCTGGCTATTAAAATGGCCGATGGCACAAAAAGAGAAGGTAAATTAAGTAGCATTACAGAAGATGCTATCGTAATAGAAGAAAAAGTAAAAGAAAAGGGAAAAAAAGCAGAGCTTGTGGAAAGCGTGATCCCCATTAATCAAATAACAGAAACAAAAGTTTTAATATCATTCAAGTAGGAAAATGAGCAATATTAATTTAATTGATTCTTTTCAGGAATTTAAAGATTTCAAGAACATCGACCGTCCAACGATGATGAGCGTGCTGGAAGACGTTTTCAGGAGCATGATCAGGAAAAAATACGGCACCGATGAAAATTGCGACGTAATTGTGAACACCGACAACGGTGACTTAGAGATATGGCGTACCCGTAAGGTGATGGAAGACGGCTTTAGTGAGGATGATGACCTGGAAATTGAACTGGCAGAAGCTAAATTATTAGATCCGAGCCTTGAAGTAGGCGATGAACACATTGAGCAGATCACCCTGGAGAGCTTTGGCCGCCGTGCTATATTAGCAGCGCGTCAAACCTTGGTTTCAAAAATTCTGGAACTGGAGAAAGACGAGATCTTCAAAAAATATAAAGACCGCGTTGGCGAAATTGTTACCGGCGAGGTTTACCAGGTTTGGAAAAAAGAAACTTTGGTGCTTGATGATGAAGGCAACGAGTTATTATTACCAAAAACTGAGCAGATACCGGCCGATTACTTTAAAAAAGGCGATAGTGTAAAAGCTGTGGTTAGTAAGGTAGATATGTTGAACAGCAATCCTAAGATCATCATATCACGTACGGCTCCTGAGTTTTTACAACGTTTATTTGAGCTGGAAGTGCCAGAAATTTTTGATGGCTTAATTACCATTAAGAAAATTGTACGCGAACCGGGCGAAAGAGCTAAAGTAGCGGTAGAGTCATATGATGATCGTATCGACCCTGTTGGTGCCTGCGTAGGTATGAAAGGATCACGTATCCACGGTATAGTACGTGAACTGAAAAATGAAAATATTGACGTTATTAACTACACCAATAACTTACAACTTTACATTCAGCGTGCATTATCACCAGCTAAAATAACATCAATTAAGCTGGATGATGAGAAAAAAACCGCAGCAGTTTATTTAAAACCCGATCAGGTTTCATTAGCCATTGGCCGCGGAGGCCATAACATTAAGTTGGCAGGTAAATTGACGGGATATGAGATAGACGTTTATCGTGAAGCTGATGAGCAGGATGAAGACGTTGATATAGAAGAATTTACTGATGAAATAGAAAGCTGGATTATTGATGAATTTAAACGTATTGGTTTAGATACAGCAAAATCAGTGCTAGCTTTAACAGTGAATGAATTGGTGAAACGCACCGACCTTGAAGAAGAAACTGTAAAAGAAGTGTTATCAATTCTTCAAGCTGAGTTCGAATAAGTGTAATAACCAAAATTAAAATAGTATTTTTGCACAAAATAGCAGAGAAAGAAATATAATAAATGTCAGAAGACAAATCCATAAAATTATTTACAGCAGCAAAAGAGCTGAATATCGGTACAGGAACGATCGTTGATTTTTTGGCGACCAAAGGGTACAAGGTACAAAAACATCCTACAACCCAACTTGATGGCGATATGTACAACGCTCTTTTGAAAGAGTTTGCTGTTGATAAAATTATTAAGGAGGAAGCTAAGCAGATCAGTATTGGAAAGATAAGAAAGGAAGAGCCTGCTGCACAGTTTCCGGAAAAACCGGTTGATAACCGCCGTTCAAGGGACTTCGAAAACGAAGAGATCCTGATTAAGAACGCGGGTAACCATTTTACACCATCGGCACCTGAAAAACCGAAGCCTGTTGAACCTAAACCCGTTGAACCGCAACTGGTAAAGGCAGAAGAACAACATACTGAGGCTTTACCAGGGGTTAAAATAGTGGGTAAAATTGACCTTAATAATCTAAATGCAAGACCACAGCCGGTTGAGAAACCCGTTGAGAAAAAAGTAGAAGAGGCTGTTAAAGCTCCGGAGCCGGTTGTTGTACCACCACCAGTAGTAGTAGCCGAAGTTCCGAAACCAGAACCACCTGTTGTTGAAGCTCCAAAACCAGAGCCGGTAGTTGTAGTTGAAAAAGCACCTGAAAAACCAGTGGTTGTTGAACCCGTTATTAAGGCTGAAGTTCCTGCACCAGTGCCAACACCAACTCCTGCACCAGAAGTTGCTGCTTCGGCAGCACCTGAAGTTGTTGCCAATGATGAGCCACAAGAGCCCGAAGTAATAAGGGCAAAAGCCGAACGTTTAACAGGGCCTAACGTAATTGGTAAAATCCAATTGCCTGTAAATGCGCCAAAACGTAATCCGGTAGCATCATCATCTAACACCAACAACGCGGCTGATCATAAAAGAAAAAGAAAGCGTAAAGATCACCAGGGAGGTCCGGGTAATAATAATCAAAACCAGAACCAAAACCAAAACCCACAGGGTGGCGGTACACAGCCCAATACCCAACAGGCAAATCCGCCGGGAACACAGCAGCCACATGGCGGCAACCGTCCGGATTTCAGGAATAGGGCCAATAATCAGCATCCCGGCCCGGGTAACCACCAGGGTGGCGGTAATAATAATAACCGCCCTGATTTCAGGAATCGCAATTCGGCACAAAATAATACTCCGAAGGAAGAACCTTCAGAAAAAGATATACAAGACCAGATTAAGGCTACCCTTGCACGCTTAAGCGGTGCGGGTAAGTCGGGCAAGTTTGCTCAGCGCGCTAAGTTCCGCCGTCAGAAACGTGATGACGTTGCTGCATCAGCAGAAGAACTGGCAATGGAGCAGGAACTGCAATCTAAAGTATTAAAGGTTACCGAATTTGTAACAGCCAATGAGCTTGCATCAATGATGGATGTATCTGTAACGCAGATCATATCTACTTGTATGAGCTTAGGTATGTTCGTATCCATTAACCAAAGGCTTGATGCCGAAACACTGAGCATTGTTGCTGATGAGTTTGGCTACCAGGTTGAGTTTGTTAAGCCACAGGATGAAGAGGCCAACCTTGATCAGCCTGATGCTCCGGAAGATCTTATTCCACGTGCACCAATTGTAACCATAATGGGTCACGTTGATCACGGTAAAACATCATTGCTTGATTTTATCCGCAAAACCAACGTAATAGGTGGTGAAGCGGGTGGTATAACCCAGCACATTGGTGCCTACGAGGTTACCCTGCCTGATGGTAAAGGAAAAATAACATTTTTGGATACACCGGGTCACGAGGCGTTTACCGCTATGCGTGCCAGGGGTGCTCAGGTAACAGACATTGTAATTATAGTAATTGCTGCTGACGATAGCGTGATGCCGCAAACCCGCGAGGCCATAAACCACGCGCAGGCTGCAGGAGCGCCAATCATCTTCGCATTCAATAAAATTGATAAGCCAGGTGCCAATGCCGATAAAGTTCGTGAACAACTTTCGGCCATGAATATTTTGGTTGAAGAATGGGGTGGTAAATATCAATCACAGGAAATATCAGCCAAAACAGGTTTAAATGTTGAGCTGTTGTTAGAAAAAGTATTGCTGGAAGCAGAATTACTGGAACTTAAAGCTAACCCTAACAAACGTGCAGTAGGTACCGTTATTGAAGCAGCTTTAGATAAAGGACGTGGTATTGTAACTACTATTCTGGTACAAGCAGGGCAACTTAAAGTGGGCGACCCAATATTAGCCGGTTGCTATAGCGGGCGTGTAAAAGCATTAACCAACGAGCGTGGCCAAAGAGTTGAATTTGCAGGCCCTTCAACACCGGTACAGGTATTGGGTATGCAGGGTGCGCCAACAGCAGGTGATAAATTCAACGTATTGGAAAGCGAAGTGGAAGCACGTGAAATTGCCAACAAACGTTTACAATTACAACGTGAGCAAGGTTTACGTACACAGAAACATATTACGCTTGATGAAATTGGCCGTCGTTTAGCGGTGGGTAACTTTAAAGAGTTAAACATTATTGTTAAAGGTGACGTGGATGGTTCAATTGAAGCATTGTCAGATTCATTGCTGAAACTTTCTACTGAGCAGATACAGGTTAACATCATATCAAAAGCGGTTGGGCAGATATCAGAATCTGATGTATTGCTAGCCTCTGCATCTGATGCGATTATTATCGGTTTCCAGGTACGTCCTTCAGGAAGTGCCCGTAAACTGGCCGAGCAAGAGCAGATTGATATCAGACTTTATTCAATTATCTACGATGCGATAAATGAAATCAAAGCTGCGATGGAAGGCATGCTTGCACCTACTTACGAAGAGAAGATTGTTGCCAACGTTGAAATACGCGAAACCTTTAAAATTAGTAAAGTGGGTACCATTGCAGGTTGTATGGTGCTTGATGGTAAAATTACACGTAACAGCAAAATACGCATTATACGCGAAGGTGTGGTAATTTACACCGGCGAACTGGCCTCTTTAAAACGCTTTAAAGATGATGTTAAAGAAGTTAATGCTGGTTATGAATGTGGTTTAAACATTCACAACTTTAATAATATTGAAGTTGGCGACATTGTAGAAGCCTATGAAAACGTTGAAGTAAAACGTAAGCTTTAACAGCAAAAATATAAAACAAACAAAAAAGGCCTTCAATTGAAGGCCTTTTTTGTTTACTAGCGGTGATGTTTTGCCACCACTGGACGATGTTTTCTGTGATAATGTTTTTTGTGGTGTACTGGTCTTGCGCTTGCCGCTGTAAAACTAAATGCAGCTAATAATACGATTGCTAATACTTTAAATGCTTTCATAATTAAAAAATATGGTTTTTGTTTAAACAATAATACTATTTATAATCTTTGCCTTTCAAAATCCAATTTGTAATATTCTTGTAGCAATTGAGTAATAGTTTTAATGTAATTGAAATGTTACTTAAATTTTTTGCTTAAAAATGCCCTGTTTTAAAGCATTTCAGTGTATTTACTTGATTCTTAATTTAAAGTAACGTAATTTTCATTCTTAACTTAAGCCAATGAAAAAACGAGTACTTATAACGTTGTTTACCACCCTTATAATTCTTCTTTTTACAGGTAAATCTTTTGCACAATTAATGGGTACTGACAGCAGTTCTCAGCAACCTGCTTTTAACAATGCGATATCGTTATTTAACGCTTCGTTAGGCGAACAGGCACCCTTATATAACGGCCCCGAGTATTATTTTTATGATCATACCATAAAAGGTAATGCTTATTTTATGGATATAAATACGTTTACAGCAGGGGCAGTTTTTTATGATGGACAATCATTTAATAATGTGCAAATGCTTTATGACTTGTATAGCGATGATGTAGCCGCGTTATTGTACAATCATTTTCAGAAAATTTATTTACTCAAGCCCAAAGTAAAAAACTTCGATTTTCTTGGGCATCACTTCGTAAATATTAATACGGATACCATTAACAATAAGTCAGATATCAAATCAGGCTATTACGATGAGCTTTATAATGGAAAAGAACAGGTGCTGGTTAAACGAACAAAAAGTATACAAACAACAAGCAGCCTGGTTGGCCTTGAGAAATATTTTTCGCCAGCAATAGACTATTATATAAGAAAAGGTAAAGTTTATTATAGCTTTTCGAGTCAGGGACAACTTTTAGATATTTTAAAGGATAGAAAAAAAGAGATTCAACAGTATATTAAAGCCAATAAAATTAAATTCCGGGACGACCGGGAGCAGGCCATGGTCAAAATTGTTTCTTATTATGACCATATAACTAATTAGTATGAGAAAAATTTACTTTCTAAGTTTTTGCTGTTTGTTATTCCTACAGATGGCCTGGGCACAGCAAACTACTGTAAAATTAATCAGCGGCGATTTTCATCAAGCAACCATAACGCAGTTTGTTAATGACATTGAGTCAAAAAGTAATTACCATTTTTACTATGATCCAGCTGGGTTTGATAGCCTTAAAATTACCCTGCAGGTAAACAATAAGCCATTGGAAACCATCCTTGATATGGCTTTTAGCAATACCGATTTTCATTATGCTATTGATGAAAATAAAGTGTTTTTAACTAAGGGAAGGCAAATTAAAACAGAGCTCGCACCAGGATTTTCTGCGATAGCCTCACAAACCGTAGTGGCTAATCAAAGCAGTAGCGTGGCAGACTATACTGTAGATAAAGAAAAGAAAATTCCAGAAGCTACTACAGAAAATAAGCTTTATGAAATTGGTAACAAAACCAATAACATTACCCCAGGTAACTCGGTTCTATCCGGATATATCCGTGATATTAAGTCGGGCGAAGCAGTAGTGGGAGCAAGTATTTATCTGCCCTCAACAAAAGCAGGCGTAGCAACGGACCAGTTTGGATATTACTCTATTACTATGCCACGTGGGCGCAATATATTGGTAATACGTGGTTTAGGAATGCGTGATACCAGAAGGCAGATTATTTTATATACTGATGGGAAGTTGAATATTGAATTACAAGAGCAGGTAAATACCCTTAAAGAGGTTAAAATATCGGCTGATAAAGTAGCCAATGTACGTAGTGCTGAGCTAGGTGTGAGTAAGTTAACCATTGCAACTATTAAGCAGATTCCGGCAGCTTTTGGTGAGGCCGATGTTTTGCGGGTGGTGCTTACATTGCCCGGGGTAAAATCTGTAGGCGAGGCTACCACCGGGTTTAACGTTAGGGGCGGTGCTGCTGATGAAAATTTGATTTTGCTCGATGGTGCTACTATTTATAATCCTGCACACTTTTTTGGTTTCTTTGCAGCCTTTAATCCTGATATAGTAAAAGACATTGAACTTTATAAAAGCAGTATTCCGGAGAAATACGGAGGCCGTTTGTCATCTGTACTTGAAATTAATAATCGCGAAGGCAACAAAAAGATATTTACAGGCTCTGCCGGTATTGGGTTGTTAACCAGTAGGTTTAATATTGAAGGACCTATTATAAAAGATAAAACCTCGTTCATATTTGGTGCGCGTACCACATATTCTGATTGGTTATTAAACTTATTACCAGAAGCATATAAGCATAGCTCGGCTTCGTTTAATGATTTTAACCTGGGTATAAGTCATCAAATTGATGATAAAAATAATATTTACTTAACCGGTTATTTGAGTAACGATAAATTTAAACTAAACAGTGATACTCAATACTCATATAGTAATAAAAGCGCAGTTTTAAAGTGGAAACACAACTTCAATAACAAATTATATAGTGTTGTATCTGCTGGGGTAGACCGTTATCAATACGATGTAAGTAGTACCGTAAATCCGGTTAATGCATTTGATCTTGGTTTTAAGATTAATCAATCAAACTTCAGGGCTGATTTTACTTACTATATAAACAATAAGCATACGCTTGATTTTGGTGTAAACTCCATTTTGTATAAAATAAACCCGGGCACATTTGAACCCGATGGACCACAATCTTTGATTATACCGCAAGTAGTACCTGCCGAACAGGCGCTGGAAAGTGGCATATACCTGGGTGATAAGTATGATGTATCATCAAAACTAACCATAAATGCGGGTGTCCGTTTTAATGTTTACAATTATCTTGGCCCGCAAACCGTTGATCAATATGCGCCAAATTTGCCTAAAGAGCCCGTTAATGTACTGGATAGCACCACTTATAAAAGTGGTAAAATAATTAATACCTATTCATCACCTGACATCAGATTGTCGGCACGTTATTTATTGAGTGATGACCTTTCACTTAAGGCTGGGTATAATACCATGCATCAGTATATCCATTTGCTTACCAATTCAACATCCATATCACCCACAGATGTGTATAAGTTAAGTGATCCGAATATTAAACCCGAACATGGTGATCAGGTTTCGCTGGGTCTTTTTAAAAATGCCAAACAAAATACCATTGAGCTGTCGGTTGAAGTATATTATAAAAGACTAAGAGATTATCTTGATTATAAAAGTGGAGCAGTATTACTGCTAAATGAGCATATTGAGCAGGATGTGATCAATACGCAGGGTAAAGCTTATGGTGCAGAATTCCTGATTAAGAAAACTGCTGGAAAATTAAACGGATGGTTTAGTTATACCTATTCACGTACTTTCTTAAAACAGGATGATCCAAATGCCGGAGAGTTAATCAATAATGGTGCATATTACCCGGCCAATTGGGATGAGCCGCATGCCTTTAACTTTACCGGTAATTACAAGTTTACCCACAGGTATAGTATTTCATTAGATTTAAATTACAATACAGGCAGGCCTATTACTCTGCCAATAGCAAAATATGAATACGCAGGATCGGAAAGAGTATTTTATTCTGACAGAAATGAATATCGGATTCCATATTATTTCAGATCAGATTTTTCAATAAATATAGAAGGAAATCATAGGGTTCATCAACGTACACACAATTCCTGGACAATTGGCGTTTATAATTTAACAGGAAGGCAAAACGCTTATTCAACCTTCTTTACAGAACAAAGCGGCGTAATAAGTGGATATAAACTGTCAATTTTTGCATCACCAATTCCGTTTATTAATTACAATATTAGATTTTAAAAATATATGAAATTTCAAAGAAAATTTCTGCTATATCTTGTGCTAACTATTGTTGTAATAAGTTGTAAAAAACCTTACAACCCACCTGTAATTACCGCTCCCGGCAGTTATTTAGTTGTAGAGGGGGTAATTAATGCAGGTTCAGATTCAACCATTATAAAATTGAGCCGTACGGTTAATCTTTCATCAGGCACAACCAATAACCCCGAAACAGGTGCTGCCATTATTGTACAAAGTAACAACAA
>NZ_VLLI01000010.1 GCF_007830615.1 Mucilaginibacter frigoritolerans | reverse complement strand
AAAGGATATCAAGGCGCATAGAAGCCATATGAACAATCCGCCTGTCGCTCGGCTGGTTTTCTAAATAGCCAACCAGTAATAACTTGAAAAATACAATCGGGTCGATGCTCTTTTGCCCATCCTTACCATAATACTTAGCTGTAGCTGTGTATAAAAACTGAAGGTCTAATACCTCTTTTAACTTTCTGTAAATATTGTCCGATGGGACACGGTCAGACAACTGGAAATTGGTAAAGAGCTTTTCTTGATATTGTTTCTTGCCTTGCATGTTATTAAGATACTAAAAATCAATATCTTAACATAATATTGTCAAAAAATATTCGCTTCGTTGTGCAACAGCCACGTGCCGCCTGGATATACGCCTGTTTAAGCGTTCCGCTTAAATAAAAAGCAAGGTGTATAGTTTCTTAGTTGTAAGTGTATCGAATATATATATAGCAGTGCGAATGCAGAAAACCCTTCTAAATTTTGATTGATTTAAGCGACACGCTTAAATGGTTGTGTGTCCAGGCTGGACATCTCGACCGGCGGGATTGCCAACGTTATATTTAGGCTTGACCTTTTAATGTGGGTTCTAAAACAATGGTCTCATTAGTTGTTATAAAGTCTTGTAATTGAGGTTCCTTATGAGTTTTAATAAATATATCTTCTATTGACTTCTTTTTAGTGGCTATTAAATCACTGCTATTTTTATTAAACGAATTAAATATCCATTTTTCTCCATTTTTAACTTTTTCCTTATCAATAATATATGTCCTTAAAAAAAGTTCAATAAGTTGAATCACGCCCAAGCCACCCCACAAATACCATTGACTAATACCATTTGATTCTATTTGTTTTATAAACTTATCTCCAGCTACTTTAATAATTATTGCGAGTAAAATTGGAAAGAAGGTAAATATAAACACTCTCAAAAAGTATCGACCACTTTTTCTTAATTCAATTAATTGCTTTTGCCAAGCATTGGCTACATATTCATTTTTTTCGATAAGCCATTTATTTTTTGCAGCTTCAAATGCCAAAACTGATGTGGTTTTTTGATTGATTTGCTCCAAAATCTCCATTCTAACTCCAAGTTTATCGATAAACTTATCGCGTTCGCTTAAGTCATTGTTTAAATCATTGACTTCTTTTGTTTTGATTTTTAGGATTTCATTTTTTTCGTTTTCAGATAATGCAATCAATTCTGCTTGTTCTTCCTCCTTTGCAGTAAGAATTGTTATTTCATCTTGTTCTTTTTGTTTAATTACTTCTGATAATTTACTTATATCTGCTTTCATTAAATCAATTTCTTTCGCCAATTCTGATTTAATATATTCTTCAGCTTTATCCTTTTTTTCCTCAATCTCAAAATCCTTTAAAAATAATTCCTTTTTAATGCAATTGAATATTACCTCTTCATCTTCAATTCCCATAGATTTAAAATATGCCATTGATTTTTGTACTGCAATTGAGTCAGCATTATTTACATATTCAAATGACGGAGCAGTAAGTGAAGTAATGAAAGCTTTTCGATAATTGTGAGTAATTATAGGTATAAATGGTCTAATCTGTTTTAGCAAAGTTGATGGAAATGTAAAACTGGGATTAATGGATTTGTGTAAACCTGCATTTTCTTTTCTTTTAACATGTTGGTCAAAGTGAACCAAACTGTTATCCAAAGTCAAACAAACAAAATTAAATTCATCCTCTTTGTTAAACTTGGTTTTTAAGATACCTACAGCCTCACGTAAAAAAATATCATGCTCTATCTTTTTATCGCTCTTATTTAATCTCAAGTCATAACCACGCTCTTCATTTAGATTGTTAAAATACCTTTGAAAATCATAATATTCGGCTATTTTTTCATTTAAATATTGTTCATTATCAGTTATTTGATTGAACTTTTCATTGTACAGACTAATGCCCTTTGACCTTAATACATCTGATGCGTATTTAAGACTTTCAGTTGGATGAGGTGTGTCAGAATTAAGAAGTTTAGCTTCATAATATTGTCTAGCAAATGGCTCCAAGTGGTCAGATGCTAACATAGCTTTAACTTGACCATGCTTGAAGTTTTCCCTAGAAATAATTGATTCTAACCATGATTTTGCTTGTTGAAGTTCAGAATATGTTTTTGATAAATAAACTAATCTTAAATCAATCAATTTTTCTTTTGAGAGTTTAATTAATTCAATTATTGCAGCTTTTTCGGGGTGGACATGTAAATTTAAAATAGAATAGAGTACGTTTGTATCTAATAATATTACTAAATCTTTTATCTTAAGGTTTTTAATCTTATCATATTCTGATTGCTCTATACCTAAAGAATAAAATTTTTCTGCTCTTGAAGTTAACGTTGACAAATAGCGTAGTTCTAAATCTGACAATCGTTCTGGATATTCAACAACTAAGACTTTAAAAATTTGTTTTAATTTATCAGAGCTTAACTTGTTAATTGCAATTTTGTGTATGTCGTCGTTTTCGGAAATTTTATCAGTTTTATATGGCAGAAATATATCTATGGCTTTTCTACCGAAAACCATAAAACATTCTAATAAATAGTCATTAAATACATCCCATAATTCCTTAATTTCTTCATTCAGTAAATTATCGTCGAATATCTCGTTTACTATTATTATAAAAAGAGAAAGTCTTTTATTGGACTCCTCTTTTGCTTTGAGGGTTATTGAATATAGTTTTTGTTTTGAGACTTCGCTTAATATATATTTGTTATCAATTACCTTTAATTCTTTATTTTCAATAAGATTCTCTAGTCTATTATGGACTTCGAATTTTATTGGCTCCAAATGAAACCCCATTTTGATAAATTCAATAATTTCATCACAATTTAAAGGTTCAGAAAAAGTATACAAAACATTCAGAATTAAATCAGATAGCATACCTTCCCGATTATCTGATTTTGCTAAATATAAAGCACTAATTAATTTATCAATTTCTTGCATTGGTCTAATAACAAAATGGAGATTTGCAATTTATTGAAAAAGTATGAGCTCTTTTATATACTGTTGGTAAATAAACAATTGTTAATAACAATTCCCCGGCCTTCAAATTTCGTACGACAATGCCTGTATTTTACAAAACCATAAACAATAGTTAATTATCTAATCCTCCAGCAAGCTATTCCAAACCAAAACCAGCCTTCCGCCAATGCACTTGAGCCACTACTCCAATTAGCTTACAAAAATCCGCAATTAGATTATAAATCGCCGTTAACGGTGCCCCACCTTTGTGTTATGGAAACTCAACACAAACGCATTGCCCTGGTTACTGGGGCTAATCAGGGAGTCGGCCTTCAGGTCGCAAAAGAATTGGTAGCAAATGGGGTAACGGTATTGCTAGGTTCACGTGATTTTGGAAAAGGTGAAACCGCCGCTAAAGAGATAGGTCCGGGTGCCGTAGCCATCCAGCTAGATGTAACTGACCAGGCATCCATTACCGCCGCGGCGGAGCGCATTAAAAAGGAATTTGGCCGTCTTGATCTGCTGGTGAATAACGCCGCTATTTCCAATACGCGCAAAGGAAATCTCTCACTACAGGAGTATGCCAAGATAAGCAGGGCCAGCAATGCATCGCTTGATGAGGTGCGTGCCGTATGGGAAACCAATGTTTTTGGTGTGCTGGCTGTTTATCAGGCCATGCTGCCGCTGCTGCAAAAATCATTGGATGCCCGTATTGTTAATGTTTCGAGCGGTGTGGGCTCGCTGGCATCGAATGCCGACCCTGCTTTTCCGTACCGTGCTTTCTTTGGTCCGGTTTATTCTGCTTCTAAAACGGCGCTTAACGCCATGACGCTGGCTATGATGATTGAACAGGAGGGGACAGGCATTAAGATTAATTTGGTTTCGCCGGCTTTTACCAGTACCGCCCTGAATGGTTTTGAGGGCACGGAATCGGTAGAAGATGGCTCGCGCGAGGTGGTCCGCGTATGCCTGCTTGGTCCGGATGGCCCGAACGGGACCTTTACCAGTTGGGAAAATGCCATCATTCCGTGGTAACAGAATGCCTATATTAGCATTTGTAAAATGAAAAAAGAAGCAGAGGCTCCGTATAAATTTGAATCCTTGTCCGATTTTCACCGGGTGCTGGGCCTGCCAAAGCCCCTGCACCCGCTAATCAGCCTGGTTTATAATACGGATGGCAAAATACGGAAGCCAAACGTTGCCTGCAAGCAGTTTATGATGTCTTTTTACAAGATCTCCTATAAACCCAACCTGAAAGGGAAATTTAAATACGGGCAGCATTATTATGATTTTGACGAGGGCGGACTGTTTTTCCTGGCGCCGAACCAGCTAACGGGCACAAGTGACCAAAACCTGGATTTTAGCGGCTTCACGCTGTTTGTTCACCCGGATCTGTTTCGCAATTATCCATTGGCCAAAAAAATCAAACAATATAATTTTTTCTCGTACGCGGCGACAGAGGTGCTTCATTTATCTGATCAGGAAAAGGAAACTGTCCTTGCTATTGCCAAACTGATTGATACCGAATTGAACAGCCGGATAGATGCGCTGAGCCAGGATGTTATTATTTCACAGATAGAGTTGCTGCTAACTTATGCCGACCGCTTTTATAAGCGCCAGTTTATTACCCGCAAAGCGGTTAATAATGATCTGCTGCAAAAGCTGGAGGAAATACTGGACGAATACTTCAATAACCATATTACCCTAAACAAGGGCATCCCAACCGTACAATACCTGGCAGACCAGCTGCACCTTTCGCCACACTACTTAAGCGATATGCTTCGTTCCCTTACCGGGTTAAATGCGCAGCAGCATATCCACCTGAAACTCATTGACAAGGCGAAAGAAAAGTTATCAACCACCAATTTATCCGTCAGCGAGGTGGCCTATGAGCTGGGTTTTGAACATCCCCAATCCTTCAGTACTTTGTTTAAGACAAAGACCAACCTTTCTCCCCTGGAATTCAGGCGGTCCTTCAACTGATTTTGTCCCGCCAGTTAGGGCGTTTTAAAGCAAAATTTGCAAATTTTTGGCCCATTTGTCCCAGCCTGGCCCAGGTTCGGGTTTAACTTGTTGATTTTTAGTGGGTGTTTGTTTCGGCTGGCCCGGGTGTTCCTTTCTGTGTCATGTTTCTTGTGGGACAAGGGCGAATGCATTTGTTGCAACAGCAAACAGTGAGTTAAAAGCACAAAAACCTTCATGGGCCTACAAATGAATATGGTGTAGTATTAATGTAGGGGTAACTAATTGAAGTTTAAATGAATGGTTTATGATATTTGAGAACGCCTTATTTTTTAATGGCTTTAAACTAAAGATAATGAGGCCGGTGGCCGAATTTTTAACTCAACTATACAAAATAAAATGATAGCTGAATCAAATGATTATTAATCCTTTTCCTAATACAATTGAAACGATGACGAGATCCCTTTTACTAAGTGCCATTTTGATTTTTCTTTTCTGCATGGGGCAAGCGCAAGCCCAAACCAGTGCTGTTGATTACCCATTAGATCCGCTTACTGCGGATGAGATGAAAAAAGTTGTCCAGATATTAAAGGACAGCAAAACCATCACAGGCAACGACATTTTTAACATCATTAATTTAAAGGAGCCACCAAAAAAAGAAGTGTTGGCCTATAAACCGGGCAATGCTTTCAGGCGGGAGGCATTTACCAGTTTTTATGATTACAGCAAAAACGGAGTTACCGAAGCAGTGGTTGATTTAAACGCGGACAAAGTATTGTCTGTTAAAAATATTCCTAATGTTATTGGGATGGGTCTGGATGCCGATTCGGTATGTGATGCCATTGTGAGGAAAGACAAAAATTGGATAGCCGCTTTAAAAAAACGGGGTATTTCGATTGATTCGGTAACACATAAAAGTATTTTTACCGGCGACATGGGAATTGCCCCTATAGGGCATAGGGAACAATTAGTACTTGCCAGGTATAAAAAAAGCAATATGGTAATTGAAGGCTTAATGGCCTATACAGATTTCACGACCGGTAAAATTTTAAAAATAGTAGATGAAAGCAATGGTTTTTACGACAAGGTGAACCTGAATTATTTTAATCCGGATTCTGTTAAAGAAATTAATAAAGCGCCAAAACCTTTAATTATTACCCAGCCAGAAGGGCATACATTCGAGGTAAAAGGACATGAAATAACCTGGCAAAACTGGAAGTTACGCTATGGCGTTGATAACCGCGAAGGACTTGTTATTTACGATGTACGTTACGTAGACAATGGAAAAGAGCGGTCGGTTATGTACAGAGGCTCCATGCCCGAAATGGTTGTTCCTTATGGATCACCTGATCTTTTGCAGGCGGCCTATAATTTTTTTGATGCAGGTGAATATCGTCTGGGGCAAGGTGTAGCACATTCGATGAGTCCGGGTGCGGATGCTCCGGAAAACGCACAATATATGCCTGCAATTTTGCATACCGAAAATGGTGTTCCGTTCCAGATGGATAGGGCAGTTGCTATATTTGAAGAAAATGGCGGTGTATTATGGCGTCACGATACTGTATCCCGCAGGGCCACTAACCTGGTTGTTAAATACTATACCATGATTGAGAATTATGATTATGGATTTACCTGGAGGTTTAAAGAAGACGGAACCATTGATGTTGATGTTGAACTAACCGGGATTGTTGAAGTAAAGGGTGTGCACCGGACAAATGAAATGGATCAACCGGATAAGGATGATTACTCGTACCAGGGAAATTCATTTGGTACACTTGTACGCCCGCATGTTGAGGCAATTAATCATCAGCATTATTTTGTTTTCAGGTTAGACATGGACATTGATGGCTCCGAAAACAATAGTGTAATGGAGATGAACAGTAAACCTGTTCCCGTTGGTGATCAAAATCCGTATGGCAATGCATTTTATGTAGAACACACAAAGTTTAAAACTGAAAAAGAAGCACAGCGGTCTGTGAATTACGAATCTGCACGTAATTGGCATATCATGAATAATAACGAAATGAATGATTATGGTCAACATGTAGGTTATATGTTAATGCCGGGCGCGCAGGCAAACACCTTTTCACCAGAGGGTTCATTGTTGCGAAAGAAGGCTGGTTTTTTAAATCACCAGGTTTGGGTTACACAATACCATGATGATGAAATTTATCCCGCCGGAAAATACCCTGCCAGCAATAAAGTTTACGATGGGTTACCCGAGTGGACCGCAAAAAACAGGACGATTGATAACAACGATATCGTAATATGGTACGTTGCCGGCATAACGCATATAGTAAGGCCCGAAGAATGGCCGGTTATGCCTGTACATCATATGGGTTTTTCGTTGATGCCTTTTGGCTTTTTTTCCACTAACCCTACCTTCAATAACAGTAATCCGGATTTTATAAAAAAACAATTTAAAGGCGTAGTTAAAAAGCAACCAGACTCAGTTATTGATCACGAATAGCGTTCGACTAAAAAACTAAAAGCCTGAAATGATTTGATTTGCAGTATTTGATTTGGTTTTTATACCGAATTAAGTGGTGCCGGGAGGGGGGGGGCTCACACAACCCGCTGTCTGAAGTTTGGAACTACAATAAACAACAAAACCCGCCTATTTAGCGGGTTTTGTTGTTTGTGGAGCCGGAGGGATTCGAACCCTCGTCCAAACATGGTATAAGGTAAGCTTTCTACATGCTTAGCTTCTGTTTATTTGTAGGGAAGGGGAAGGTCAGTCGCTTACCTATACCGTCTTCCTTAGGTGCTTTATCTCGTTCGCTATGCACACCTTAAGCAAACCAGTTTCATCTTTCGATGCCCCTGATGCCGATCCGATGAAACGGAAAACCGGCGGGACAAAAGCTAGCTAAATTCTAAATTAAGCAGCTAAGGCGTAGTTATTTTCGCCATTTGTAAGTTTGAGCGTTCAGATTAAAGCGCTAATTCACCCAACGCGCTGCATGCTTACCTACTTATCTCCATCCTGTCAATTCCGGTCGACCCCATTTTTGAGTTTGCAGTTTGCCAGTTTGCAATCAGCAGTTTTTTGATAAGGCATCAAATATACAATTAAGTTTACTGCCTTAAAAGTAATATTTACTGATGCCTGCTGAAAACTGCAAACTAATATACTGCTATTGAGTTACTGAAAACTGCCAACTGCCTCACTGTTAACCGTTCTTCCCGGATAAACTTTCAGGGCCTCATCCAGGCAAATCATTGCTTTTTCAATATCGTTATTGTTTAATACATAAGCCATCCGCACTTCGTTAACACCTGCGCCGGGTGTACTGTAAAAGCCGGTAGCAGGGGCCATCATTACTGTTTCATTGTTCAGGCTAAAGCTCTCCAACATCCATTGGCAAAAATTATCGGCATTGTCAATAGGTAGTTTGGCCACCACATAAAATGCACCACCCGGATTAGGGCAATAAACGCCTTCCATTTTATTTAAAGCATTTACAATAGTATTGCGGCGTGAAGTATATTCTTTATTAACTGCTTCAAAGTATTCATCAGGGGTATCAACAGCAGCTTCTCCGGCAATCTGTTCAACCATGCCTGCACTAAGCCTGGCCTGTGCAAATTTAAGGCCCGCAGTTAAAACAGCTTTGTTTTTGGTGATAAGGCAACCTAGTCTGGCACCACATGCACTGTAACGCTTGCTTACGGTATCCATCACAATCACATTTTCATCCAGTCCGCTTAAATGCATTGGAGATATAAATGATTGTCCGTCATAACAAAACTCACGGTAAGCTTCATCCGAAAATAGGTACAGATCATATTTTAAAACCAGTGCCTTTAATGCCTCCATCTCTTCTTTTGAATATAGATAACCTGTAGGGTTGTTCGGATTGCAAATGATGATGGCCTTGGTTTTTGGTGTAATCAGCTTTTCAAACTCTTCAATTGATGGAAGAGCAAATCCATTATCGATGTAAGATAAAATGGGTTTTACAACGATGTCGCTTTGGCAGGCAAAACCATTATAGTTGGCATAAAATGGTTCCGGAATAATTACCTCATCTCCCGGATTAAGGCATGCCATCATAGAAATAGTAATAGCTTCCGATCCGCCAGTAGTAACAATAATATTTTCAGGACTAATGTTATAACCTATTTTGTTGTAATATTCAGTCAGCTTTTTGCGGTATGATAAAGTGCCTTCCGATGGGGTATAGGCCCACACCTTAAAATCAATATTCTTAATGGCGTTTAGCATTCCTTCCGGCGTTTCAATATCCGGCTGACCTATATTTAAATGGTAAACTTTTTTACCATCAAGCTTGGCCCTATCAGCATAAGGCGTTAATTTACGTATGGGTGAGGCGGGCATCTGCTGCCCTTTGTGCGAAATTTTTGGCATGTGCAAAATTAGTAAAAAGATACCAATGCCATAAAAACAAAAAAGGTACACTAAAGTGTACCTTATGTAATTTTTTCGATAAGATTTTTATAAGCTTAGAATTCTACAGAATTTAAGTCTGTTTAATTACTACTGCTTGTTGCGGGTTTTGCTATCACCTCGCCCACAATATTTAAATATTTTTGAGGAGTTTTAGCATTTGAGGTAACAACAATAGTTTTGTTAAACGGTGCAGCTACGGCAGCATTGTAAGTAATTTTGATTAATCCTTTTTCGCCGCTTTTTACCGGCGTCTTGGTGTAATCAGCAATGGTACAGCCACATGTTGGTTTAACTTCTGTTAAAATCAACGGTTCTTTTCCAATGTTAGTAAATTCAAACACAGTAGTTACCGGAGTTCCTTGTGGAATTTTACCAAAATCATGTTTTTCTTCGTTGAATTTAAATTCAGCTTTTTCGTTATCTTGTGCCGATGCAGTGAAGGCGAAGCCTAAAATTACTGCGCATACTAAAAGTAATTTTTTCATATTCTGGGTTGTGTATACGACAAATATAAAAGGTTTGTTGCAATAAAAAAACTATTAAACAAACTGGATGTTTTATAAGTAGTATGCCTAAATACAGAATAGAATTTTATAATTTTACCGACTAAACAAAATTTTATATGCCCGAAACTGCAATAAACGCTACAGATAAGTTAAATACGGCTGAGCTCAGTTTTGATGATTTTAAAAAGTTAGTAATCAATGATTACCGGATTGGTGTGGAGAGCCGCCAGGCAAGTTTAATAGGTAGGAGGGAAGTACTAACGGGCAAGGCCAAATTTGGGATATTTGGAGATGGCAAGGAAGTAGCACAACTGGCTATGGCCAAGGCATTTCGCAAAGGGGATTGGCGTGCCGGATACTACCGCGACCAAACCTTTATGTTTGCTACAGGCATGAGCAATCTGTTTGAGTTTTTTGCACAACTATATGCTTATCCTGATGTGGAGAAAGACCCGGCATCGGCTGGCCGTCAAATGAATTGCCATTATGCTACGCGATATGTTAATGCCGATGGTAGTTGGGCAAATCAGGCCGAAAGCATGAATTGTAGTTCGGATATTTCAACTACAGGTGGTCATATGCCGCGCTTACTGGGCTTAGCCTATGCTTCAAAATTATATCGCCAAAATAAAGAACTCGAATATTTGAACCAATTTTCGGTTAATGGTAATGAAGTTGCATTTGGAACTATAGGAAACGGGTCAACTTCCGAGGGCTTGTTTTTTGAGGCCTTTAATGCTGCCGGTGTGCTACAGGTACCCATGGCTATTTCTGTTTGGGATGATGCCTATGCTATATCTGTTCCTGCAAAACTGCAAACTACTAAAGAAGATATATCTGAAATATTAAAAGGATTTCAGCGTGAAAACGGTACAAATGGTTACGAAATTTTTAAGGTACGCGGATGGGATTACCCTGCTTTGTGCGAAACATACGAACGCGCTATAAAAGTTTGTCGCGAAGAGCATGTACCTGTACTGATACACGTTACTGAAATGACCCAGCCGCAAGGGCATTCCACCTCTGGATCACACGAAAGGTATAAATCAAAGGAACGTTTGGCCTGGGAAGATGAGCACGACTGTTTGTTGCAGATGCGTAAATGGATGATAGCATCAGCTATTGCTACAGAAGCGGAAATGGATGAACTTGAGGCTACTGCTAAAAAATATGTACGCGACTGTCAGCGCCAGGTATGGAACGATCTTAGCAGAGGGATAAAGAGCGAGTTAAACGATGCTGCCAGGCTAATAGAAAATCTTGCACAGGTTGTACCCGGGCAGGATGAATTGTTATCAATAGCTTCAAACTTGCGCGATGTTGTCGACCCTGGCCGTAATGATACGGTTAGTGCTATCCGTAAAGTATTACGGCTTACTGTTCGTGATGACGTTTACCAAAGAGGTGAGTTGATCAGCTGGCTTGGCAACGAAAATAATAGAAATAAAGAGCGGTACAATTCCAAATTATTTAGTGGTACACTACAATCACCTTTAAATACGGAGCTTATTGAGGCTCAATACGCCGAAGATGCTAAATTAATAGATGGCCGTGAAGTATTGAACGCTTGTTTTGATGCAAATTTTAGCCGCGATAAAAGTATTGTTGCCTTTGGTGAAGATGTGGGCGCTATTGGCGATGTTAACCAGGGTTTTGCAGGTTTACAAAGTAAATATGGCGATTTGCGTATCACCGATACAGGTATTCGTGAAGCTACTATTATAGGGCAGGGTATGGGCCTGGCAATGCGTGGTTTAAAACCCATTGCCGAAATTCAATACCTCGACTATTTAATATACGCCATGAACGTGATCAGCGATGATTTGGCGAGCTTAAGCTACCGTACCTACGGTGGTCAAAAAGCCCCGCTTATTATACGTACACGCGGTCACCGGTTAGAAGGTATCTGGCATTCAGGTTCGCCATTGGGTCTTATCTTAAACTCCATGCGTGGTTTGCATATTTGTGTTCCTCGCGATATGACACAGGCTGCCGGTATGTATAATGTATTACTACGCGGAGATGAACCTGCTTTGGTAATAGAGTGTTTAAATGGTTACCGATTAAAAGAAAAACTTCCTGCAAACGTAGGGGAATTTACTGTTCCTTTAGGCAAGGCCGAAATTTTGAAAGAAGGTACCGACCTAACCGTAATTTCTTATGGCTCAACTTTACGCATAGTAATGGAAGCGGCTAAAGAACTGGAAAGCATGGGCATTCATATGGAAGTGATTGACCCTCAAACATTGCATCCGTTTGATACAGATAATGTTTGCGGACAATCATTAAAGAAAACCAACAAGCTTTTAATTGTTGATGAGGATTTACCCGGAGCAGCATCTGCCTATATTTTGCAAAAAGTATTAGAAGCGCAAAAAGGATATTATTCGTTAGATGCGCAACCCCGCACCTTAAGTGCCAAAGAACACAGGCCTCCTTATGGCTCTGATGGTGATTACTTTACCAAACCATCAGTAGATGATGTTATTGAAGTAGTGTATAGTATGATGAATGAAACAGATCCACATAAGTACCCGTCAATTTTTTAATGTGTCAGTTAGCTGATTTTTCAATCAGCATAATAAACTTATTTTTGCATCCCGGTTCTTGAACCGGGATTTTTATTTTTTATAACTATGGATACTACATTTTCAACCATTTCATCAATAATTAAAAGCCGCCGCACTACAAAAGCATTTGCAATGAACGGCAACAAAATTCCAAATGGACATATTGCAGCTTTACTGGAGCTGGCAGATTGGGCACCAACCCATGCTTATACTGAACCATGGCGTTTTATTGTTTTTGAAAACCCGACTGAGTTTTGCCAGCAACATGCTGATCTGTATAAACAAAACAGCATGGGCGATAATTTTAATGCAACAACCTATAATAATTTAGTTCATCAGGGCGATATGGCTTCGCATGTTATTATTGCTGCAATGAAACGAAGTGGCTTATCTAAACTGCCTGTTTTTGAAGAGATTGCAGCAGTATCATGTGCCGTACAAAACATATTGCTTGGGGCAACAGCTTTAAATATTGCTTCTTTCTGGAGCACCGGCGGCATGGCTAACAAACCTGAGTTCAGAGATTTTTTTCAGTTTGATGTTGATGATATTATCATCGGAGTTTTATATCTTGGCCACGCAGATGTTATTGCAACAGAAGGCAAGCGTACAACCCCTTTAGAAGAAAAAATAAAGTGGGTTAAATAATAATAAAGCTTTTTATGAGTTAATTCATAATTAAGCTTGATGATTTGATAAATTTTCATTTTTGATTAACTGGAATTGCTAACTATAATTATTGGTTAATTATTTTAATTCAATGAATATTTTCTATTGGCTTTGCGCGGAATTAAATAGTGGTAAAAAAGAGAAACCTAATTGTTTTTTTTACGTAGAACTAATTCTAATTAAAATATTGATTTAACTCATAGGTAAAGGAATGAAGAGAAATTTTTTGGGATTTGTTTGTATTTTAGTAATACTTTCAATAGCTGGTATCAGCTGGAAACCTGCATCACGACACAACACTGCACATTTTAACAGACCGTTTACCGCAGGTGAATTTCTTGAAAAATATATCTCTAATATTTATGAATCTGCACATTTGCAGGAATCGGGCCTGGAAGTAGAGGTGTTTAAAAAAGCCATTACAGGTTACCTTAATTTAAGGGGAAAAAATAAAATCCCAGCAAGCAGTTCAATTCTTACCGTTGTTGATCTGGCAAAATCAAGCCACGAAAAACGCATGTGGATAATTGATATTTTAAATAAAACCCTGGTGTTAAATACATGGGTAGCTCACGGACATGGAAGTGGTGAAGATATGGCTACTCGCTTTTCTGATAAAATGAACTCACACAAAAGCAGTTTGGGCTTCTATTTAACCGATGATGTTTATTATGGCAAAAATGGCCGTTCATTAAGATTGGATGGTTTGGATGCCGGTTTTAATACCAATGCCCGTGCCCGTGCAATTGTTGTTCATGGTGCTGATTACGTTGGCGAAGGTAATATTGATGAAGAAGGTCGTCTGGGTCGCAGTTATGGCTGCCCGGCTGTTTCTCCTGATGTTGCCGATTTGGTTATTGATAACATTAAAGATAAAACGGTAATGTTTATTAATGGTATCAGCAAAAACTATTCATCAAAATATCTTAACCAGGATCTTGCAGCAAACTTTGTTTACAATGATCCTGCTAACAATTACATCGCGAATTTATAAGCTTAAAACATCACTATTAGTCTGTTTCAACAGCAATAATTTATACTTCAAAAAAACCGGGAGCTTTAAACAGGTTCCCGGTTTTTTTTGCCCTTCGCTGTAACTACTTAAACAAGCAGCACTAAGTTTAATTAATTGAAGCAGCAGGTAAATCTTTAAGAAGGTGATCATACAAAACAATATCCAAGCCATAAACATCTGGTCTGAATTGTAGTACGTTACTTTCATCGGCCCAGCAGGTTATATAAGTAATGTAAACCGGTACTTTTTTAGATAGGTAAATCTCAGTAGGGTCTGGATTATTGGCATCCATATCTTTAGAGATCAGGTCGTACTTTTTACCGGCACCAAACAGCGTTAAGGCAAGCCCTTTCGGATCGCCAAGGCGTACACAGCCATGACTAACGGCCCGCATCTTTTTGTAAAAAGCAGATTTTGCAGGCGTATCGTGCAGGTAAACACTGCTTTTATTATTGAAAAGGAATTTTATTTTACCTAATGAATTGGCATCCCCGGGCGCCTGCTTAAACTCATAATCCGAATTGTATTTGGTTACTTTTGCCCAGTTAATATTCTCAGGATCTTTAACCAGTTTGTCGTTCTGATAAACATTAATATTTTTGTTTGCCAGGTAAAAACGATCCTTGGCAGCTTCAACAATAATTTCTTTATTGGCTATGCTTCTTGGTATATTCCATACAGGGTTAACTTCAACGCTGTGTATCAAACTATTTAATAAAGGCGTTTCATGCTCATTAGGCTTATCAATTTTACAACTGTCATTATAAGCTATCAGCGTGTTGGCATTAGCCATATTACGGCCCTGACCCACACACACCTTCATTTTTGTTACAGATTTTCCGCTGTCAATTACATTTAAACCAAAATCAGGAATGTTTACAATTACATACTTGGTTTCATAAGGCTTATTTCTCCAGCGTAAACGCTCCAGGTTTACCAATAATATGCGTTTGGTTTCTTCCTGTGTTATTCCATCCGCAGTAAAGCCAGTCTTTAAAGCATTTTGTAAAGCAATATATTGTGGGTCTTTAGGTTGTATGCTATCGAGGTAATTTTTCATATCATGGATATGGAAAACTTGTACCATTGTTAAACTATCAGGCTTTTTTGTAGCCATAAAGTACCGCTGGTAAATGTCTTTAGGGTTTATAACCCCGTATCGCAAAGCATTACTGTAGTTGATAATGGAACTGGCAGCCGTTAATTCCAACAGCGCCATATCATGATAGGCCTGGTTTACTGTTTTGATTTCATTTTTGGCAGTAAATTTATTGATCATGTTTTTTAGCTCTGCAGCCTTAAATAATTCGGCATCCAGACCATGTTCATTGGCGCGCGCAAAATAATTATCGGCAGTATTCAGGTCGCCATTAAATAAGTGGTTGAGTATAAAGCCGGGCTTGTATTCATTCTTTGCATAATAATCAAGTATAAATTCATTATGCTTAATCTTCAGTGTGGTATCTGATAATACTTGTTTAAATACTTCTGCAAAACTATCAGGTTCAAAATCTCTGAAAACTTTATTGTGTGTTTTTTTAAACAACACATTGGCCATTTCTGATCGTTTCTTTTTACAGCTTTGAAGGGTAAATAAAAAGGCAGGCAGCAAGAGTATTAATAGGTAAACACTAAATTTGTTTACCGGTGTGAGTTTAGTCATAGTTGTTAATCGGATTAAAGATAATAATTATTAGCAAATTAAGTACTACAACGTGGTGTTAGATTTTTGTTAATTTTGAGATCATAGTTCACTGCCCGGTTAGATAAATGAATTTTAAAGCGAATAATATGCCAGTAAAGAGATTTTTTTTATTTTTTATAATAATATTTTGTGGCCTTAAAACAAAGGCGCAAACATACGCTCCTGTAAACCCAGATGCCAGCGATGGCGTTAAAAAAACATTAAAGCTGCTGTATGATATAAAAGGGAAATACATTATGTCTGGTCAGCAAAATTATAATAGTGACCTGAATGTGTTTTCAGATAGTGCTAAAAACATTACAGGGAAATACCCAGCCGTTTGGGGGAGTGATTTTATTAACTGGGGCGATAAAGACCTTGGCCCCCAGATTGTTGCCGAAGCCACCAAAAAATGGCAAGAAGGTTACCTGGTTACCTTAATGTGGCACGAGGGCAAACCAACGGACAATCCTCCTTATGAATTCTCCAAAAACGTAATTGCCAAAATGAGCGATGCCGACTGGAACGAATTGGTTACACCAGGCACTGAGCTTAACAAAAAATGGCTGGCTCAGATAGATGTTATTGCCGGATATTTAAAACAACTAAGGGATGCGGGTGTACCCGTTTTGTGGCGCCCATACCACGAAATGAACGGCGTTTGGTTTTGGTGGGGTAACAAAAAAGGCGAAAACGGCATAGTGAAACTTTGGAAAATGATGTACGACAGATACACCAATTATCACCATTTAAATAACCTGATTTGGGTTTGGGGAGCCAATGGCTTAAGGGATATTCCGTTTGATGAGGCTTATGCTTACCAGGATTATTACCCGGGTGCAAATTATGTGGATGTTTTAGGTGCTGATGTTTATCATTTTGATTACGAACAGAGTGATTACGAAGCATTATTAAAAGTGGCCCATGGTAAACCTATAGCACTTACCGAAACCGGCGAACTACCCAAACCCGAAATATTGAAAGTACAACCACAATGGACCTGGTTTATGGTATGGACTAGCTGGCTTTGGACAGATAATACCCACGATAGGGTTAAACAGGTTTACTACCGGCCTCAAACACTGAATCATGATGAGGTGAAGACAAAGCTTGATTCGTTTAAAAAATAAAGCATGAGCAGCAAGCCTGAAGTTTGGCTTCGTGGGCCGTTAAGTGATATGCCTGCCTTAGTGCAGCCTGTGGCGCATGCCCTGTTGCAGGCCCGCGAAGAAATTAATGAATTGATGTTCAATTTTCGTAACGACTTGCTATGGGAAAAGGTAGCGGGCATGGCATCTCCCGGCTTTCATTTACAGCATCTTACCGGGGTTATTAACAGGCTTTTTACCTATGCCCAAGGCCAACAGCTTAACCGCGATCAACTAATTGCCTTAGCTGCTGAAGGGAAACTGACCGACGACGACATAACAGTTACCTCGCTGGTTAATCAGTTTAATAAACAGGTAGATGATGCCCTAAATCAGTTAAGTAATACAGATGTGAATGATTTATCAGCTTACCGGGAAGTAGGGCGGGGCAAGCTACCTTCAACAGTTATAGGCTTGTATGTACACTCGGCCGAGCATACCATGCGGCATGTGGGGCAGCTTTTGGTAACGGTGAAAGTATTGCTAAATCAGCATCGGCATTAAAAAAATAAACCAACCCGGTTAAGGTTGGTTTATAAGTTGATGTTTTTTGATGTTCTTGTCAGTTTATGAATCAGAGCCAAGTAATTTGTTCCTGGTAACCGATACCATAATATCAAACATAGCTCCAATGGTGGTCGTAACTTCCTTTCCGAAGCTTCTTTTTGAAATCATTTTTTCGCACATGCTTTCATCCCAGGGTTTAATAAAATGATTTAAATAGTATTCATCCTGTGGATTAATCAATATTTCTATTTCATCCTCCCATTCGTAATTTACGGTGATGATAGGGGCTTGAGTGCGTTCTAAAATTTTAAAAGCGATGGATGTTTTTGGCAAATAGTATAAAAATGCTTCTCCAAAATCCATCCAGGGTTTAAAGCCTACTACTTCCTTATCGTATAAAACCAGTTTATTGTCAATATCCTGAATAAGCCACCTGTGCGATTCTTTTGGGGCAATGTACTCGCCTAGTAAGGAAGGGGTTTCCATATAACCGCGTTTGGCTACACGAGCCTGTTCTTTAACAAACTGAATTGGGTCATCTACATGCTCCAATACATGCCTGCAAATCACATAATCAAATTCCTGATCTTTAAATGGTAAATGCTCACCGTCGGCTTGAAGAAATTTTTGATTTTTTAAAACTCTTAAGTTTCCCGAGCGGTGGGTGTTGTCTTCAACATATTTGTCAACAACAACGTGGGCTCTTTTGTCCGGGTGATTACCACCGCCTACTTCCAAAACATTGTACCTCTTTTTTATCAGGAGGTCATCCATTGTTTTAGGGGTTCTTATCTTCATGTATTCTCTAAATTATTATTAAGGGGATTTTAATATTTAGAAATAATTTTTCTCATATTATTATTCGCACTTAATGGTTTATACGCTAACTTTAAAAATTAAGATACGGCATACAACTGCAATGTAAAGTAATTTTCGCCAAAGTAACAAATTGAGCAAACAAGACACTAGTGATTTAATTAAATTTTTGCTGCCTTTTCCTAATCATGTTAAGGCAGCGGCATTAGGGCTGCGCGAATTTGTTTGGGACCTGTATCCTGAAACCAACGAGCTTATTTACGATAATTACAATGCTTTGGCTTTTGGCTGGTCGTTAACAGATAAGGCAGGTGATGTTTTTTGCAGCATTGCTGTTTATAGCGAACATGTGAATTTTGGTTTTAACAGGGGATCAGAAATAGCTGATCCTCAAAAGAAACTAATAGGCGAAGGCAGTCTTTACCGGTACATTAGGATCAAAGATAAAGCCGATTTTCCGGAGGAATATATTAGTCAGTTATTATTATCGGCTTATAATAACGCATTTTTGAAACTTAAACCCGCTAAAAACACGTTTAAAGGACAAACGATTGTTAAATCGATATCGCCGGCCAAACGCCGTCCATCATGAATTATGTTTTATATTTAGCGGATGAAAAAATTGTTCTTAATTTTATTTTTTTTCAGTTGCCCTATATTGCTCTTTGCCCAAATTAATTTAGATATAAAAAATAAAAAAATAAATTTTTTCAAAGCTTTAGAAGTAAAAAATAAAAGTGTGTTATTAAAAGATAAATCTCACTATTTAAATAATGAGCAGGTTTATCAGCCTATAATTTATAAACGAAAAAAACAAAATGACCTTCCTGATCTTTTAGTATATTATTTCTATTATAAAAAGGACTCAACAATAAGTTATATTCTTTACGAGTGGGAAGATAAAAGCGATACGGTGATGGCCATATCGCAAACAAAAACGCTTTATGCAAAGTATAATGAGTTAGTTACTCAAATCAACGCAAAATATGGGAAAAGCCAAACTGAAGGTAACCTACGGGATTCTTCTGACCTTGCAGAAAAAGACTATTTAAGGCGAAGTGATCAATGGAGAAATGATTCAACTGATATTCAGTCATATGTTGTTTTATCTAATAGGCATCCTGTATCAAAAAACGTAAGAGTACTGCCCACCCATACCATAAGGGTATTTGTAGGGTCGCCTTTTAAACAAAAGGGGTCCCTTGTTATGTCGAGAGATGAAGTTGCTTATCTTGACAATAAGGTCAGGTTATTTTTAACTGATATTTGTGCCGGTAACTTTGATAGCTTAAGAAAGTACATAACCCATACAGTTGCCTCGCGGGTTAAAGACGAGCAATTAGATAAATTAAAAGACGAGATAAAAAATGAAATGTGGGATCTGGATCAAAGCCAGAAACAGGTTACATTTACAGGAAAAGCATATACAAACCTAAGATATATAAGACACGGAGATACCGCTAAACCACCAACAGAGGTATTAAATATTTTATTTGATGAAGAGGATAAAATAGTAACCGTGTTGCCATTGAAAGGATCGCCGGGTGACTAACATTTAAAACAGCTGCTTAAAATAAGCCTATGGACATCGAGTTTAATAAAAACGAGGACATTAATAAACAGCTTGTTTATGAGCTGAAAACGAGGCTTAAAAAAATATACACTGGTGGAGGCGAAAAAGCAGCTGCTAAACAAAAAGAAAAAGGCAAAATGCTGGCCCGCGAGCGTGTTGCTTATCTGCTGGATAAAGACAAACCCTGGCTGGAAGTGGGCGCTTTTGCAGGCGATGAAATGTACGCTGAACATGGCGGTTGCCCATCGGGTGGAGTAATATGCGGTATTGGCTATGTGTCTGGAAGGCAATGTGTGGTGGTGGCTAATGATGCTACCGTTAAAGCAGGAGCGTGGTTCCCCATCACGGCTAAAAAGAACTTAAGGGCACAGGAAATAGCCATGGAAAACCGGTTGCCTATTATTTACCTGGTTGATTCGGCAGGCGTTTATTTGCCTTTGCAAGATGAAATTTTCCCCGATAAAGAACATTTTGGACGCATCTTCCGCAATAATGCCATCATGAGCAGTATGGGCATTATTCAAATTGCAGCTATTATGGGTTCGTGCGTGGCAGGTGGTGCTTATTTGCCTGTTATGAGCGATGAGGCCATGATTGTAGAAGGTACGGGATCAGTTTTCCTGGCGGGATCATATCTCGTTAAATCGGCCATAGGCGAGGATGTAGATAATGAAACCCTGGGTGGTGCCACTACCCAATGCGAAATATCAGGCGTTACAGATTATAAACATCCCAATGATCAGGCATGCCTCGATTCCATCCGGAACATTATGAGCATGGTCGGCGATTTCCCCAAAGCTGGCTTCGATAGAATAAAAGCATCGCCCCCTAAATTAGACGAAAAAGATATTTACGGTATATTACCGGATAACCGCGAGAAAGCCTATGACATGATGGAGGTTTTGCTGCGTTTACTGGATAACTCCGAATTTGAAGAATATAAAGCAGGGTATGGGCAATCCATTATTTGTGGCCTTGGCCGTATTGACGGTTGGGCTGTGGGCATTGTTGCCAACGAACGTAAAGTAATTAAATCAAAAAAAGGTGAGATGCAGTTTGGTGGCGTCATTTACTCCGACTCGGCCGATAAGGCTACCCGCTTTATTATGAACTGTAACCAGAAGAAAATTCCGCTGGTGTTTTTGCAGGATGTTACCGGCTTTATGGTAGGCAGCCGTGCAGAGCATGGCGGCATTATTAAAGATGGTGCTAAAATGGTTAATGCCGTTGCCAATTCTGTAGTGCCTAAGTTTACCATTGTGGTGGGCAACTCATACGGTGCAGGTAACTACGCCATGTGCGGCAAGGCATATGACCCAAGGTTGATTTATGCCTGGCCTTCAGCTAAAATAGCGGTAATGGGTGGTGGATCGGCTGCTAAAACCCTCGTACAGATCCAAGCCGCCGGACTAAAAGCAAAAGGCGAAGAAGTTGATGCCGCAAAAGAAGCCGAACTATTAAAACAAACTACCGACCGCTATAACGCCCAAACTACGCCATACTATGCCTCGGCCAGGCTTTGGGTTGATGGTATTATTGATCCGCTGGAGACCCGTAAAGTAATATCAATGGGTATAGAAGCCGCCAATCACGCACCCATTGAAAAAGCCTTTAATGTGGGGATAATACAGACGTAGGTTAGATGACTTCCGAAAATCATGTGCAATTTTGGGGGTTGATGAACTTTCATCTATATTTATTCCAAAATCTTATCATGACAAATGAAAATATAGACCTTCTTATCTTTATTCTGATTGGCATTGCAATGATTGTTTTTGGCAATTATAAGCTTACAGAATATAGAAATCTGATTAATACAGGGATTAAAACAGAAGGTATAGTCTTTAGTATAGAAAGTAGCTATGATACTGCGGACAACATGGCATATTACCATCCCATTATTAGGTTTACTACAAAAGAAAATGAATGGGTAACGGAGCGTTATGACATAGGTAGCTCGCCATGTCCTTATAAAGTAGGAGAAAGTATTAACATCATATACGACCCCAACGATAATAAAAAATTTATTATTGATAATGGGAATGCCAAACTATTAGGTCCGATAATAATGATATTGGGCGGGGTTTTTATAGTAGGTTCTATTATTCAATATTTACATCCGTTTTTAAATCAGTCGTTCAAGTTTTAAGTAATGACGGTTTCGGATAGCCGTTTTTTAATTTTTTTAAGGATATTTCATTTCTATTCCTTTCTTCCTATCTTCCATCCATGAAAAAACTCTTACTCCCCATTCTCTTGCTATCATTAACCAGAGCCATCGCCCAAACACCCGAAGAAATTCACCAACGGGCCATTTTGGTTGATACGCATAACGATGTATTATCAAATGAGATTATACAAGGCTTTGATATTGGCAAGCTGCAGCCCAAGGATGTAAGTAACCTCGATTTGGCACGTGCCAAACAGGGGGGATTGGATGCACAGGTTTTTTCTATTTGGTGCGGGCCGCAATATGGCAAAGGCACCGCATTTAAATTTGCCAACCGCGAAATAGATTCCCTTTATGCCCTTATTGCCCGTTACCCGGATAGGATCACCCTGGTGCGTAATTCGGCACAATTGGAGAAAGCGGTAAAAGAAAAGAAAATGGCCGCGCTAATAGGCGTTGAAGGTGGCCACATGATAGAGGATAGGATGGATTATATCGACAGCCTGCATAAACGCGGCATGTGTTACCTAACCCTCACCTGGAACAACAGTACCTCATGGGCAAGTTCAGCAACAGATGAAACCACTCGTCGCGATAGTTTAAAACATGTTGGCCTTACCGATTATGGCAAACAAATAATACATCACCTGAATGATCTGGGGGTAATGATTGACCTCTCACACCCCGGTGAGCAAACTTTTTATGATGTGCTGGCTACCACCAACAAACCCGTTATTGCTTCGCATAGCTGTGCCTATAGCATCAATCCCTTCAGACGCAACTTAAAGGACGCTCAGCTGAAAGCACTGGCCAAAAATGGGGGAGTAGTGTTTGTGAACTTTTTCAGTGGATTTGTAGATAGCAGCTTCTTTAAGAAATATGATCACTTTTTAACGGTGCATAAAACCGAGCTTGACTCCTTAACCAAAATCTACAATGATGAAGATTTAGCTGCCGACAGACTCTGTACCATTTATAAATCTGAAACAGATCTGATCCGTCCGCCATTGAGCCTGCTGATTAAACACATCGACTACATTGCCAAATTGATTGGCGTTGACCATGTAGGTATCGGATCAGACTTTGACGGCGCCCCATCATATCCATTGGAGATGGATGATGTAACTGACTATCCCAAAATAACTGCCGAGCTTTTAAAATTGGGCTATACCGAAAATGATATTGATAAAATATTAGGGGGAAACTTTTTAAGAGTGCTAAAAGCTAATACCGGGAAATAAATTAGATTTGCGATCTAAATTATCACAATGAAATACATATTTATTCTTTTTTATACAGTTTTAACGTTACCTGTTTTTGCCCAAGTACAAAAAGTTTATATAACTAAAAATGGCAGTTTTTCTGTCAATAAAAAAAAGGCGATTTCCTATATCCTGATTGAAAAACTAAGTGGTGATTCTTCCTATCTGGTAAATCAATATGATATGAGTGACACTATTTTGATGCATGGGACTTACATGGATTCTACGCTTAAAATTCAAGATGGAAAATTTGTTTATTATAAAAAGGACCGTACCGGAGCTACTGAATTTGAAGGACAGATCGATACAAATAACTATATTAAAACAGTAGCTTATTACAAAAACGGTACTCCAACCGGAACCACTATTGAATATGAGGCTAGGAATTTAAAAACTGCTGAATATACGTATACTGAGGGAGGGCCTAGAATTAAATTCAAGAAATATGTTTATCGCGGTGTCGACGCAGGCCATCGTATGGAAGGGGAAATTTTGAACGACACCATTGTTGGCAAGCAATACGTCTATAATAACGTAGATAATGTATTACTCAGAGAAGAAGAATATAGTAATAATGTATTGATAAACACCTTCGTTCATATGCGTGATGCACAAGCATCAGATGACTTTTGGAAATATATGGAGAAAAAATTAAAAAAATATAGAGAGCAGTTAAGTAACGATGTTCCTGTTTTGGATTTTACGGTTGATAAAACAGGGAAAATAGTAGACGCTAAAATTGTTAAAGGAATAAAGCCGGATTTAGATGCTGCTTTTATTACTGCAGTAGTGAGCGCAGGAGGATGGCATCCTGCCACTTATGATAATGTTGCTATAGAACAGCATTTTGTTATAAAGCTTATTCCTTTTGTTTATAGTACCTCAATTTCAGGATTTGGAAATGAAAAACGGGGAATAAGAAACTTTGATGTGAAATTTATATACAAATAAATAATATGCCCACTATCAATAAGTTTACCACTTATTGACCGATACTAAGCTGTCTTTTGCTAAATTTGCTGATAAATATAAATTACTGATGTCTCAAGAGAACGAACACGTTAAATGTCTGATCATTGGATCGGGTCCTGCCGGATATACGGCTGCTATTTATGCTTCACGTGCTGATTTAAAGCCGGTTATGTATACAGGTTTGCTTGCCGGTGGCCAGCTTACACAAACTACCGAGGTAGAGAATTATCCCGGTTATCCGAATGGTATTATGGGCCCCGAAATGATGGAGGATTTCCGCAAACAGGCCGAACGCCTGGGTACTGATATCCGCTATGGCTATGTAAGTTCAGTTGATTTTTCGAGCCTGCCGCATAAAGTGGTGGTTGATGATATCAAAACCATTCTTGCCGATACGGTTATTATCTCTACCGGTGCATCTGCCAAATGGTTAGGTCTGGATTCAGAACAAAAATACAGTGGATTTGGTGTTTCGGCATGTGCCGTTTGCGATGGCTTTTTCTTTAAGGGGCAGGATGTAGCCATAGTAGGTGCAGGTGATACCGCAGCCGAAGAAGCAACCTATTTGGCTAAACTTTGCCGTAAAGTGTACATGATTGTACGCCGCGATGAATTCAGAGCATCAAAAGCTATGGTTAGCAGGGTATTAAATACTGCTAACATTGAGATATTATACGATAGCGAAACCAAAGAGATTGTAGGCGACGGCCAAAGTGTTACCGGTGTAACCGTTATCAACAACAAAACAAACGAAACCAAAACTTTAGATGTTACCGGCTTCTTTGTGGCGATAGGTCATAAACCGAATACCGATATTTTTAGAGGCTGGATCCACATGGACGAAACAGGTTATATTAAAACCACTCCCGGATCAACCACTACTAACATAGAAGGCGTATTTTGCTGCGGCGATGCGCAGGATCATATTTACCGCCAGGCAGTAACTGCTGCAGGTACCGGTTGTATGGCAGCTATTGATGCAGAACGTTACCTGGCCGCTAAAGAACACATCGTTACAGCGTAAGTAAAAGGAATAACAGGTTTTAAAGCCTGAATGTATAAATAATAAAAGCAGATTGGTTACTAATCAATCTGCTTTTATTATTTAATGTACTTGGTGTTAGTTTTTCTTACTTAAAGCCACAGGTTGAATTTTTTGATGAACCATGTTTTAACTACTTGGGTTAGCAGGCAATAAGCGAATAGTATACCGATAAGCCATGGGAAAAAGGCTATTGGCAGCGGTTCCATTTTAAATGCCGTGGCAAGTGGTGAAAATGGAATAAACAACGCTATAGCCATAATAGCCGTGGTTAGGGCCACTACAGGTGCCGCTGCCCAGCTTTGTATAAACGGTATTTTACGGGTACGGATCATATGAACAATTAATGTTTGAGAGAGCAGGCTCTCAACAAACCAGCCAGTTTGAAATAAGCTTTGATGTGCCGGACTGTTGGCCTTAAATACAAACCACATTACCGCAAAGGTAGCATAATCAAATATGGAGCTGATGGGCCCTATGTATAACATGAATTTGCTGATGCCCCTTGCATCCCATTTTTGAGGTTGATCAATAAAATCAGCATCCATACTATCCCAGGGTATGGAAGTTTGCGAAATATCATATAATAAATTATTAATCAGAATTTGTATGGGCAGCATCGGCAGAAAAGGTAGCAATGCGCTGGCACCCAACATGCTGAACATATTACCGAAATTACTGCTGGCCGTCATCTTAATGTATTTGATGATGTTGCCAAATGTTCTTCTGCCGTAAATAACGCCTTTGCGCAATACCATAAGGTCTTTTTCCAGCAAAATAATATCTGCACTTTCTTTGGCAATATCCACCGCGGTATCAACAGAAATGCCCACGTCTGCATCACGCAGGGCAGCAGCATCGTTAATACCATCTCCCATAAATCCAACAGTATGGCCTTTTGCCTGCAGCAGTTTAATGATCCTGGCCTTCTGTATAGGGCTTAGTTTAGCCAGTATACTGGTTTCATCCAGTTTTATGGATAATTCGGCATCGCTCATCTGTTCCAGCTCCTTGCCTGTTAAAACATGGAGCACCGGAATGCCCACATCCCTGCAAATCTTTTTGGTTACTATTTCGTTGTCGCCAGTAAGCACTTTGATACTAACACCTAACTTCTGCAAACCTTCTATAGCAGGCTTGGCGGATGGTTTAGCAGGGTCTAAAAAGCCTATAAAGCCGGTCAGTACCATGTCTGTTTCATCAGCGACAGAGTACGTTAACGGGCGTTCGTCGTACTCCTTAATTGCTACCAGTAATACGCGTAAGCCCTCCTCATTTAGTTTGCGTGAGGTATTTAAGATGATTTTACGCATCGCGTCATCCATCAACACAATCTTATCGTTCTCAATATGTAACTGCTTATCTTCACCCGGATCAAAGGCGTGAGAACATAGGTCAAGCATTTCTTCTACAGCACCCTTACAGATCAATAAATGTTTCCCATTCTTTTCTTCAAGGATCACACTCATTCTGCGTCTTTGAAAATCAAAGGGTATTTCATCAATCTTTTTAAATTGCTCATCTGCATTTACACAGCTATGAATCTCTGCATGTTCCAATACGGCAACATCCAGCAGGTTCTTTAGCCCGGTTTGATGGAAACTATTCAAATAGGCCCATTTCATTACCTCATCGTCTTCACCACCAAAAACATTTAAATGCCTTTCCAATACAATCTTATCCATGGTGAGGGTGCCTGTTTTGTCTGTACAGAGAATATCCATTGCCCCGATATTTTGGATAGCATTCAAGCGTTTAACAATAACCTTACGCTTGCTCATGTTTTTTGCACCTTTAGCCAGGTTAGCAGTAACAATCATGGGTAACATTTCGGGGGTTAAACCCACAGCAACAGAAATGGCAAACATTAAGGCATCAAACCAATTATGTTTTGTTAGTCCGTTGATAAGGAAAACTAAAGGAACCATTACCAGCATAAAACGGATAAGCAGCCAGCTTACCTTATTTACGCCTTTATCAAAACTGGTTTCGTTGCGTTTTCCCGTGATGGCTTTACCAATAGTGCCGAAATAAGTTAAGTTGCCGGTAGTAACCACCAGTGCATGTGCAGTGCCACTAACCACATTGGTGCCCATAAAACAAATATTATCCAGTTCTAAAGGTGATTTTTTGTGAGCATCAGCAATGCTTAACTCTCGTTTTTCTAATGGTAATGACTCTCCGGTAAGCATTGCCTGGCTCACAAACAAGTCTTTTGATTGTATGATGCGGCAATCAGCAGGTATCATATCACCGGCACTCAGAAATACAATATCACCCGGAACAAGGTCTATAATGTTAATTTCAAATTTTCCTTTTTCCTGGCGTTGTACAGTCGCGGTAGTTTTAACCATACTTTTCAGCTCTTCAGCTGCGCGGTTGCTGGTATATTCCTGCCAAAAGCGGAGCAAGGAGCTCAGTATAACCATTACGCTAACCACAATCACTGTTTTATAGTCCTGTTCACCGGGTGCAGCCATCAACACATCCATCACAAAAGAAACGGATGCCAGTACAATCAAAACCGCTATAAAAGGGTTTAAAAAAGCCTGAAACAATTGCACAAACCATGCTGGCGCCTTTTCGTGTTCAATCTCGTTTAAGCCGAACTTTCTTTTTTTCTCTTCAACGCTTGCCTTATTTAATCCCGTTTCACTACATTCCAGTGTATTATAAAAGGAATGGGCGTCTTCGTTAGATACTCTGCGGAGCAAGGCTACAGCAGCCTCATCAAATCCGGATACAGTTTTTGAATGGTCGGTATTTGTTTTTGATATTTTTTTTAGTGCGTTCATGATATTTGCCTGTAGTCATTTTATTTGATAGAATAGTATTTAATTGTCAATATAAAAGATGACTCAACCACATTCCAGGCAACCTTCGTATTCAAAATGATGACAACATAACAGCATGCCTTCGGAAACAAGAAAACTATTGGCCAGGGAAAAGCTAATTACTTTTCGGGCAGAAAAGGTAGCCGGGCCAGAATGTTTAATGATAGGTGTTGTTTGTTTTTTGAGGGATTTGAAATTCCTTTTTTCTCTTTTACGCATGACAATAATAGTTTGCCCTGACTAAACAGGACTGCGTAATTGAGCGGCCCTGAGTTTAGCAGGAGGTAAGTAACATTTGGTGTGTTCTACTCGGACCCGTATCCATTTTCTTAATTTTTAATGATGGCGCAAAAGTAAGGATAATAACAATGCAATGCCATTGCATAAACCCATAAAATGATGTTTTATTACAAATGATTTTTAAACCCTCAAAAATGTTAATGCATACAAAGTAATAGTTTAAACCTTTTTTCGTATTATTGATATTATTAACCAATAATAAATTAAACTACCATGGGAAAAGGCGATAAAAAAACACGAAAAGGCAAAATTGCAATGGGATCGTACGGAAAAACACGACCGCATGATCATAAAAAAGATAAACCTGCTGAAGCTGTAGCCGAAGCAAAAAAATAAGCTGAAGAGCCGCCCTGATACTAAACGGGGCGGCTCTTTTGTTTTGAACAGATTTTTTACATCTGTAGTTTGCTGTTTTTTTGCAAAATCTGTTAACTTCACCACCTTGAATTTGATAGCATTAACTTTAATTTATGTTTAAAAAGATTTTTTGCCTGCTTGGTGTTTTTATGGCAGTTGGTATTGGTATGACCAATGCGCAGGATACTGACCCTAATATGGGTATTATTCCGGCCCCGGTATCCTTAAAAAAAGGTCAGGGTGAGTTTGTTTTAAGTCAGCAAACCGTTATCATGGCTGATAGTGTAACCAATAAAGCGGTACTTTTTTTAACAGATTATATTCAAAATAAAGCTATGCTGCATGTGCAGCTTCAGCAAAATAATGGTGCCTCTACTGCAAATAGTATTGTACTTACTTCTGCTGGTACCGATGGCTTGCCGCCTGATGGTTACCGTTTAACCATATCGCCGCAACAAATCATCATTTCGGGCAAAGGAGCGGGCCTTTTTTATGGCATCCAAACCTTAATACAACTCATCCCAACTGGTAGAGCCGCAGCAATTCATTTGCCTGTTGTGCAGATTGAGGATTATCCACGTTTTGGCTATAGAGGCTTAATGCTGGATGTATGCCGCCATTTCTTTTCGGTTGAGTTTGTTAAAAAATACATCGACCTGATGGCTACCTATAAGCTGAATAATTTTCACTGGCATTTAACTGATGACCAGGGATGGCGCATCGAAATAAAAAAATATCCTAAGCTAACCCAAATTGGCAGTCAGCGTGCGCAAACCGTTATCGGTAATTACCATGACCGTACGCCACAACAGTTTGATAATACCCCATATGGCGGTTATTATACGCAGGATCAGATTCGCGAAGTAGTTAAATATGCAGCCGACAGGTATATTAATGTAGTGCCCGAAATTGAAATGCCCGGCCACTCAGAAGCTGCTTTAGCTGCGTACCCCGAATTGAGCTGCGACCCATCAATGAACTATAAGGCTGCCGAAACCTGGGGCGTGTTCCACGATATTTATTGTCCGTCCGACAAAACTTTCAGCTTTTTGCAGGATGTTTTAACGGAGGTGATGGACCTGTTCCCAAGCAAATACATCCACGTTGGTGGCGATGAGGCGCCGAAAGATGTTTGGAAACAATCGCCTTTTTGCCAGAAATTGATCAAAAAACTGGGTTTAAAAGACGATAAAGCAGGAAGCAAGGAAGATAAGCTGCAAAGCTACTTCATTCAGCGGATGGAGAAGTTTGTAAACTCAAAAGGCCGAAGCATTATTGGTTGGGATGAGATTCTGGAAGGTGGCCTATCGCCAAACGCCACGGTAATGAGCTGGAGAGGTGAAGCAGGTGGCATCGCGGCAGCACAACAAAACCACAATGTGATCATGACTCCTGGCAGTGGTGGCTTGTACATTGACCATGCACAAGGTAAAAATGAACCGTTGAGCATTGGCGGTAACGAGCCATTAACCAAAATATACAGCTACAATCCAACTCCGGCCATTTTAACTCCCGATCAGCAAAAATACGTATTAGGCGTACAAGCCAATTTATGGACAGAGTACATCCCTACCGAAAACAAGGTAGATTATATGGTGTTACCTCGTTTACTGGCGCTATCAGAAGTGGCATGGTCGCCTTTGGCTAATAAAAATTATGTTGATTTTGCTAATACCCGCCTGCCATCGCATTTAGGAAAACTGGATACCAAATTCAATTTCCGCGTGCCTGCAGTTATTGGGGCTGTGGATACTATTATGTTTGGTTCCCAGTTAAATGTTAATTTAAAACCATCAGTAAAAGGAGCTACAGTTTACTATACTATTGACGGTTACGAACCCGGATTAACCGATATGCCTTTTACTATACCGATGACCTATGATGTGCCTCAGGATCAATATCGTGAGCTAAAGGCTCTTGTAATTACTCCATCGGGCAAAAGGAGCCAGGTAACACATGTAACAGTTTACAACAAAACACCGTTTAACCCTGTAACTTACCAAGTAATAGGCAAAGGCCTAAAATATCAACTGTTTACCGGCGAATTTACCAGTCTGGCACAATTAAATGGTGCTGCGATTATTGATACCGGCACAGCAGTAACTTTTAATACGGCTGCATTTAAAAAGAATATAAAAGGATTTGGCGTAATATACAGCGGTTTTATTCGTATTGATAGTGATGGTGTTTATGGTTTTACCACATCATCAGCCAATGGTTCGGCTTTATTGATAGATGACCAGCCGGTAGTTGATAATGATGGTAAGCATGGTGTTTTTGATCAGGGTGGATCGGTTCCGCTGTTAAAGGGCTATCACAAAATTACCGTTAAGTATTTTGATGTCGCTAATGCCGGAAGTTTAAGGGTGTTTATGACTATTCCGGGTAAACCAAAAGGAGAGTTAACACCTGATACATTGTTTAATTGAGGTTTCGAATGAAAAAAATATTCGGGTTTTATATTTTTATGCTGATAGGTTGCGCCTTTATAACAGGTTGCAGCAATGATGATAAACCAACAGGTGCTGCTACTACTATTGAGAAGAAACCGGTTGTGATGGATCCCTTCAGGTACCATAAGCTGATAGAGGTTTCACCGGGGCAGGATTATGATATCCTAAGCTGGGGCAGAGGATCGGCAACCGTTGGTGCGTTTGAAATATTACATTCAGATTCGGCCGCAGCCAAATACACCACTACCACCGGCGATTTGGATGGCAGCATTGTTGATGTGTATAACTCAGATATGGATCTGGATGGCAATCCCGAAATAATAATTCAGGCAAAAGGTAAAGATACCATTAACTATACCACCATGTATGCTTTTGAGTTTAGTAACGGCAAGGCACAAAAGCTTGATTTCCCAAAACTCAATCAAAAACAAAGACAGGGATATCGTGGTAGTGATAATTTTTACATAAAAGATGGTACGCTGATGCGGGAGTTTCCGATTTATAGCGGCAGCGGAAAAGATGCCAAACCAAGCGGACAAAAACGCCTGTTACAATATGGTTTACGTGATAATAGCTTTACCGTAAAACAACTCAGCACCGACTCAACCAGTACAAAAGGTGCCCAAACCGCAGTAAAAGACGCAGTAAAGCCTGCTGAAACCTCAACTAAGCCCAAACAAAGTTCAAAAGAAACCAAAAAGAAGAACACGGAAATTAAACACAAAAAGAAACATAAAAAACATCATCACACCAGTGATAGTGATGGAAGCGGTGGTGATGGGGAGCAGTAAAATCAAACTCCTTCTGTAATTTCGAACGAGGGCGCCGAGGAGAAATCTTTTGCGCCTTGTATTAACGTTTGCGTAGTGCGATTTGTATATCCGCTCTGTATAGTCCGCATAGCCTATCGAAAAAGATTTCTCTCTATCGTTCGAAAAGACAAGTTGTAAAAAGGAATGAGAAAAGAATTCTATCCAACCATTCCCAGCATTTCTTTTGCATTTATTACCCCAATGGTATCATAATCATTATTAAAATAGCACCAGGCTTCTTTAGTCTGGTTATTGCTTTTAATACTGTTCACAATCTTTTGCAGAAATTCGACAGAATAGCGTGACCGGTATAATTCCGGCACACCGTGAAAACGATAATAAACCACATCGGTATTTACAATCACCTCATCAGGCAGGGTAGGGTGACTCATACCACAAAAGGTAATTTTATTTTTAACCAACTCTTCGTAAACGTCATCACGCCACCAGCTTGTATGGCGTAGTTCGAGCACGTTTTTAAATGAGGGGTTCAGGCTGTTGATGATCTTCTTCAGATTGGCTTCGCTGTAGTGGTAGCTTGGCGGCATCTGGAATAACACAGGTCCCAATTTTTCCTGTAAGCCATTATTTATAGTATCATAAAAGCTGATGATCAGATCACTTGTGTCGTTAAATTTCTTATAATGGGTAATTGCCCGCGGTGCTTTCACTGAAAAACGGAAATCAGCAGGGCTTTTTTGATACCAGTTTTGCAAAAATGATAATTGTGGAAACCGATAAAAAGTAACATTGAGTTCCAGCGTTTTAAAATGCTCACAGTAAAAATCAAACCATTTGCGTTGCGGAAGATCGGTTGGATAAAACGGTCCTTTCCAGTCCTTATAATGAAAGCCCGAGCAGCCAATATGCCAGTTTATCATATTTTAGATGTATTTTATGGTAATAAGCCGGACAATTGAAAATTGTTTTTTTAAGGGGATGAAACACTGCCAATTTTGTGGTCTGATTAAGGGCGGCGTTGCAGTCGTTTAATTAATTATAATTCAGTTAATTGTATGGAGTAATGAGTCAGGTGGTGGGCTATGTTTTGGGTTACCTTTTGGTTTATCTTATGATCCACTAAATAAAAACAGTAAACCAAAACCAAAACGAGTAGTAGAAGTATAGAGGGTGAAATGATTTTTTAAAAATTGATTTTCAGATTGATAATCAACGGGGAACAACTTTCATTTACAAATATAAAAAGAAAAATTTGCGCTAAAAAGAAAAAGTTTTTATACACATTCAGCTACCTGCATAGCAATAAATCGCTCCGTTTTTCGTAAATTTGTATGTATCACTCCGCATCTTAAATATGCATTTTTTATACCCTGCTTTTCTATTTGCATTTTTATTTCTGGCTATACCCATACTGATTCACCTGTTTAATTTTCGCAGGTATCAGAAGGTGTATTTCAGCAATGTGCAGTTTTTGAAAGAAATACAGGAGCAGCAGTCATCCCGTAAAAACCTTAAAGAACGTCTCATATTAGCGTCAAGGATGTTGGCCGTCGCTTTTTTGGTATTTGCCTTTGCCCGGCCATACATTTCCGGTAAAAACGCAACCAATGCCGGTAAACAGCAGCAGGTAAGCATCTTTGTTGATAATTCATATTCCATGCAAACGCTTAACAGCGAGGGCACTTTGTTGGATGAAGCCAAGCGCCGCGCCAAAGAAATTGCATCCGCCTATAGCATAAACGACAGGTTTCAACTGCTTACGCAGGATTTTGAAGGTAAGCACCAGCGTTTACTAAGCCGGGATGAGTTTAATGATGCCGTTGATGCAGTGAAGATCAGCGCACAAAGCCGCAGTCTGCAGCAGATCATTAGCCGCCAACAGAGCTTATTGGATATGCAAAAAGGTGGCTTGAGGTCTGTTTATGTGATATCCGATTTTCAAAAAAACATGGCAACACCCCAGCCCGTAAAAGCAGATGCAGGCCTGCGGATCAGTTTGGTACAGCTTAAAGCTAGTAAATTACCCAATGTAGCTGTTGATTCTGTTCAGTTGTTGAGTGCCATACATCGCCCAGGTGAGAGTGAGAAGCTGGTGGTAAGGTTGCATAACTATGCGGATGAAGCTGCCGAAAAAATACCGCTTAAATTACTTATTAACGGACAGCAAAAAGCTTTGGGAAGCTATACCGTAAATGCACGCTCAGTGCAGTATGATACGCTTACCTTTTCAGGCTTGCAGGCAAGCTGGCAGCGAGCCGAAATTACTTTGCAGGATAACCCTGTAACTTTTGATAATCAGTTTTATTTTTCGTTTAATGTACGGCAGCAAATGCCTGTTTTACTGATTGATGGTGGTACTGTTAATCCCTACCTGAAAGCTGTTTTTGCGGCCGATCCTTTTTTTGCAGCCAGACGCGTGCCCGATGGTAATGTGGATTATGCCTCCCTGAACACTTACCCGCTGGTTGTACTAAGTGATATAAATGCTATTTCAACCGGCTTGTCGCAGCAACTTAAAACATATGTTGCAAAAGGTGGTACCCTGTTGGTTTTTCCATCGGCAACAGCCGATTTAACCAGTTACCGTTCTTTTCTGGAACCCATGAATGTGGCTTATCCCGAAAAATTAATAACCGGTAATGCTAAAGTTGATGGGCTGAACCTGCAAAACGCAGTATTTAAAAATATTTTCGACAGTTTCCCTCAAAATCCGGATCTGCCGGTGGTTAAACAATATTATACGTTAAGCTCATCATCCGGTCATCCTGAAAACCTGATGACTCTGCCGGGCAGGCAAGCGTTCTGGACAGGCTTTAGCTCTGGAAAGGGAAAAGTATATGTTTCGGCTGTAGCTTTGAATGAAGACTTCAGCAATTTGCCAAGACATGCCTTGTTTGTACCCATAATGTTCAGGATAGCGCTGCTAAGCGGGCATGATCAATCTTTGTTTTACACCCTTGGTAAAGATGAAACCATTGAAATACCACCCGTACAAACCAATGATAAGCAAGTGTTGAAACTGGTTAAAGGAACCCAAAGCATCATTCCGGATACCCGGCAGCAGGAGGGAAGTACCCAGTTATTTGTGGCCGATCAATTGCACGATACTGGTTTGTATGATCTTAAAAAACAAGACAGTACCGTAGCGGTTATCGCTTTTAATGATAACCGGAGCGAATCAGATTTAAGCTATTTAAGTATTACCGAACTGGGTAAACAAGTGCCGCAATCGGGCCCCGTTTTGGAGGGTGGAAATGGCTCGTTAAAAGGTGCTGTAACAGAAACAAATTTCGGCTTACAATTATGGAAACTTTGTATAATTTTGGCATTGATTTTTCTGGGGATAGAAATACTGCTCATCAGGTATTACAAAACTGATACAAAGCAGATTTCCCAACCGGTTTAATGAATAAAAATACCCACCTTTTAAAGCAACGTAAATGAATTTGCTTATTAAATCTGCTAAAATAATTGACCCTAACTCGCCATTTAATCAAAAAATTGCTGATGTTTTAATTGAAAAAGGAGTAATCAGTAAGATAGGCACAGATATTGAAGCTGATGCTGAAGTTATTGATGGAGAAGGCAAATTTATTTCACCAGGTTTTTTCGATCTGAACTGTAACATAGGCGAACTGGGCCTGGAAACTAAAGAAGATCTTTATACCGGAACCAAAGCAGCCGCTGCCGGTGGCTTTACCGGTATAGCGTTAATGCCAAACACTATTCCGCCGGTACATTCAAAAGCCGAAATTGAATATTTACTAAACCGCGCTACCAAAAATCTGGTTGACGTATATCCTTTAGGTGCTATTTCATACAAACGCGAAGGGAAAGACCTTGCCGAAATGTATGACATGTATTTGAGCGGTGCAAAGGCATTTACCGATGGTAACAGACCCGTACAGGATGCAGGCCTGATGGAACGCGCCCTTTTATATGCCCAGGGTTTTGATGCATTGGTGTTTTCTTATCCGGAAGATACGGCTATTGCTGGGAAAGCTAAAGTAAATGAAGGTGAAGTAAGTACATTGTTAGGCATGAAAGGCATACCACCGCTTGCCGAAGAATTAATGATAGCGCGCGATCTTTATCTGGCTGAATATACCGGTTCAAAAATCCATTTCAGTACCATCTCAACCACCCGTTCGGTTGAACTGATCAGAGAAGCTAAGCGTAAAGGTATTGAAGCTACCTGCGATGTAGCTGCTTATCATTTAGTGTTAACCGATGAATCGCTTTTAGGCTTCGACAGCCTTTATAAAGTAAAGCCACCGCTACGTACGCAAGATGATGTGAACGCTTTGCTAGAGGGCTTAAAAGACGGCACAATAGACGCCATAGTATCGCAACATACCCCGCACGAAGTTGAATTTAAAGATGTGGAGTTTGAAGTGGCTGAATTTGGAATGATAGGCTTACAAACAACCTTATCACTGGCTTTACAAACCGGGTTGGATATTAACCTGATAGTTGAAAAACTGGCTGTTAATCCAAGGCAGATATTAAATATTGATGTACCTGTAATAGCCGAAGGGCAAGCAGCTAATTTGGTGCTTTTTGATGCAGATGCAGAGTGGGAGTACACCAAAAACAATAACAGGTCAAAATCTTATAATTCGCCTTTTATAGGGCAGAACTTAAAGGGTAAAGTGCTGTTAACTTTAAACAACAATCACCTATATAAATAAAAACATTAAATCATGATCGACCCAAAAGTTGAAACCGCAGTAAAAGTAGCATTTGCCGCTTTTACACAATACAGCACCTTTGATGCTACCCCTTTTACTTCGGTTTTTGCTGAAGTGTTTGCATCTGAAGAAGATTTTTTAAGCAAAGTAGATATGCTGGATGAAGTTTTTGATGACTATCCGCAGTTGGAAATTTTGCGCGAAGTTTTCTTTGACCTGCTGATGATTAACTTTTTTAGTGCCGATATCAAGAAGTTGGAGGAAGATTACCTTGACTCGCCCGAATGGGAAGAGATTGAGGAAGATACACTTGACCGTGGTACCGAATTATTGAACCTGCTGCTTTATTTAAATGAGTGCCAGGACGAAGGTATTGAACCCGAGCTGGAAGATTACCTGAAAGAATTTTTATTGGTTGACGAAGATGAGTTTCAGGACGAATACAGAATCTACGAGCCGGTAATTGCCCACCAGGTACTAATGGAAAGCCCTGTCGCCGAAATCAGTAAGGTAGCCGAAAAACTACCCGAAGATTCAGAATTGAAAGAATTATTTTATCCGATGATGTGCTTCTTCCAAAACATTAAACCATCGGCACAAGACAAAAAGGCTATTGCGGACGAAGCCATCACCAGGGACTTTGATATGGCTGTACTGGAAATTTTAATCAGCTTTAGCTAAACTATACTTACAAAATGACTATTGATCAAAAGATAAAAGTTAACTTTTTAAAGTACGGAATTGTATTAGGTGTTATTTTAACGGCACTTGGTATTTTTTCATACTATTTTATTACCCAGATGACTACGTCACCAGCGCTGTTTGTTGCTGCACCTATAATGTTTTCGCTGTTTATTCCAATTGTTATCACTGTATTTTTGTGCTTTAACGGTAGGAAGAAAATAGGGGGATACTGGACATTTAAGCAGGCAACTACCGGTATTTTTATCATGTTTTTAACTGCTTATATTATACAGTTTATTAGTAAGGATATGGTGTTTGATAAGGTTATTGAACCCAATAGTATTGTGAAAACACAATTGGCTGCTATTAATGCAAAAACTACTATATCCAAACAAAAAGGTGAAGATCAGAAGTCAATTGATAAAGATTTGGCAGAAATGAAAAAGGATTTTGCTTTGCAAAAAAACTCCACAGTTGGCAGTGTTATACAAGGTTTTGTAATATCCATCCTGTTTGTATTTCTGTTTGCGCTAATATTTGGTTCATTATTTAAAAAGGATCCGCCGGTTTATACGGCATAAAAAAATATTATTATTTAAAGGAAAGGCATCTGTTTACTATAACAGGTGCCTTTTTTGTTTGTAACTATTTTACCCGTCCCGTATCTAACCTTGCGTTTAACATTATAATTGTTAATTTTATTAAAAAACTAAAACACCAAAATCACAATGGAAAATTCAAAACCTTCATCGTCCGACATAACTATTAAGTGGGCCGTAATTTATATGATAACCTCAGTAATTTTTACTTTTGCCTTTCAATTTCTGAATATTAACATTATTTCGCCAGTAAGGTACATAAGCTTCATCCCTTACATCCTTTTTTTATTTTTAGCGCAAAAGGAGTATAAAGATAAAACCGGCGGTTTTTTAAAGTTTGGAGATGGTTTTCTTGTAGGTCTTTTTTTCGCGATATATTCAGCAGTATTTGGCGCTATTTTTTCTTATATCTATTTCAGCTTTTTAAGTCCTGAAGCCTGGCAGCAATATTTGGATGCAATGCAGGCGAAGGCTTCAGTACAACCAAATGTTTCGAGTGATGCTTTAGATGCTGTAATGAATTTCTATAGAAAATATGGGAAAATTGTTGCAGCAGCGGGGGCGCTTATAACAGGAGTAATAATAGGCGCTATTATAGCATTAATTGGTGCAGCAATATTTAAAAAGGAGAAATCAATTACTGATATCGAGAATGATGCAAATGCATTTACTGATCCTACCGTTTAATATCATTATTTAAATAACAGAAATAGAAAAGGCTCCGGATTATCCGGAGCCTTTTCTATTAATATCGTAAAAGCTTTTATCTCTTCATTACCTGCTTAACAATATCGTTTCCAAAAACAAATACCATCAGGGTTATTAATATTACAAAGCCAACTATTTGAGCGCGTTCCAAAAACTTATCACTAAGTGGTTTACCTTTTATCATTTCAATAATCAGGAACAGGGAATGGCCGCCATCAAGTGCCGGTATAGGTAGCAGATTGGTTAATGCTAACACCATTGATAAGAAGCCTACAAGACTCCAAAAGCGTACCCAATCAATATGGGTACCAAACATGGTAGCAATGGCAACAGGGCCGCTAACGGCTTTGTTAAACTTAACTTCACCTTTAAATACTTTTCCAAGCCCTTTGGCATTATCAGTAAAAGTGCCAATAGCCTTGTTAGCACCAATAGGCAGTGAAGCAAAGAAACTGTATTTAATAGTTTTTTCTTTGGGCTCGTCAAACTTAGCGCCAATTCCGGGTTTGCCATCTTTGGTGCCCAATAAGCCGTCTTTATTAACATCGGTAGTAACCTGTTTAATAACGTTGTTTCGTTTTACATCCAATACGGCCTGTTTATCGCTATATTTTTGTAATTCAGTTTGCAACTGGTCAAAAAACTGAATTTTAACGCCATTAACGGCAGTAATACTATCGCCTTTGGCCAATCCTGCTTTTTGTGCATAACTGTTTGGGAAAACTGAATCAATTGCAAATTTTGAACGGGGTATACGGCTTATAAACTGATCGATGCCTAAATCTGAAAGATCATTAATTAAATTTCCAGGTACCCTAACATGCAGGGTCTGCTGGCCGCGTAATACGGTTAAATCAGTATTGCCTAAAATTACTTTTGTGCTGGTTAAATCTTCAAAGCGCACTACAGGTTGCCCGTTAATAGCAGTGATCCGGTCGCCAGGTTCGAGCCCTATTTTAAGCCCTATTTTTCCCGGGACAATTCCGTATTTGATTTCATTATTTGGAATATAGCTTTCGCCATAACGGATAGTTAAGATCCAGAATATAAAAATACCTAATATGATATTAACAGTAACACCACCAAGCATTACAATTAAACGTTGCCAGGCTGGTTTTGAGCGGAATTCCCAGGGCTGTGGAGGTCCTGCCAGCTGTTCGGTATCCATTGATTCATCAATCATCCCGGCAATTTTTACATAGCCACCCAATGGTAACCAGCCTATACCGTACTCAACACCTTTATAATTAAATTTTACAAGGCTAATGCCCCATGCGTCAAAGAAAAGATAAAATTTTTCGACCTTAATGCCAAAAGCACGGGCTGCTAAAAAGTGCCCAAACTCATGCAGGATCACTAAAATTGAAAGACCCAGTATCAACTGGCCAACCATTATCACTATACTCATTCGTTGTAGATATTAAAATTGTAATGCTTTTAACGGCATTTTTTTTATTAAGTTTTGCGCAAATATGCGTGTTTCTTTATCGGTATTCAAATAATCATCCAAAACAGGACTTGCTTCGTACTGAATTTGTTGCATGCATTGTTCAATAATATCGCTCATGGCTAAAAAACCAATGCTTTTATTTAAAAAACCTGCAACCGCAACTTCATTTGCTGCATTAATAATGCAAGGCATGTTGCCTCCTTGTTTTAAGGCTTCAAAAGCTAAACCCAAATTACGGAAGGTTTCCAGGTCAGGTTTTTCGAAAGTAAGTTCAGGGTAATTAATAAAGTCAAACCGTTTAAAATTGTTTTTTATCCGGCCGGGATATGACAAAGCATATTGAATTGGTAACTTCATATCAGGCAAACCCATTTGTGCTTTAAGGGAGCCATCCTGAAACTGAACCATGGAATGAATGATGGATTGTGGATGAACAATTACATCGATCTGATCGGCCTGCAAATCAAACAGCCATTTGGCTTCAATCACTTCCAGCCCTTTGTTCATTAATGAGGCCGAGTCTATGGTGATTTTGGCACCCATAACCCAATTGGGATGTTTAAGGGCATCCTCACGGGTAACATTTTCTAAAAAGCTAATATATTTACCTCTGAACGGACCTCCTGATGCTGTCAGAATGATCTTCTCAATGGCATTATCTTCTTCGCCGGCAAGGCATTGAAAAATGGCTGAGTGTTCAGAGTCAACTGGTAGTATTTTTACCTGGTGTTTTTTAGCCAGTGCTGTAATGAGCTCTCCGGCAACCACCAGTGTTTCTTTATTTGCTAACGCGATGTCTTTTCCGGCTTTAATGGCTGCAATGGTAGGTTCTAAACCTGCAAAGCCTACCATGGCGGTTAAAACAATATCAATATCCGGATGGGTAACCACCTCATTAATGGCTTCGATGCCTGCCAGTACTTTTACCGCTGTATTTGCCAATGCATCCTTTACTTCGTTGTATTTGGATTGATCGCAAATGATGGCATATTGAGGCAAAAACTCCAGTGCCTGTTTTATTAAAAGAAAGGCGTTAGAATTGGCAGTAATTAAAAATACATTAAACAGATCAGTGTTGCCACCAATAACCTCTAATGTTTGGGTTCCCACACTTCCCGTTGAACCCAGTATTGCTATATTCTTTTTATTACTCAATGTGTTTATTACTCCAATTTATTGTATTAGCAGACATTACCATTATTTTATTTTGTATGCTTCTAGTTCTTCTGCTATCTTTCTGTCGTTTGATAACCTGGGTACTTTATTTTGTCCGCCCAGTTTACCCTGCGCCCGCATATAATTTATAAATGTATCTTTTTTTAAGCTTTGGATTACCAAAGGTTGCAAAATGTTACCCTCAATAAGGTCAAAATAATAAATATTTTTCTTTTGCAATGCCTGGTCTACTTTCAACGCAAAGGTAGTCATATCTTCAGGTTGTTTCCCAAATTCTATAAACCATTCATGATAAGGAAGTTGCCCTTTTTTGGGGCTTACTTGTGGGGCTACGGTAAACTCTATAACATCAACTCCTTCTTCATGAGCAACACTCATTAAAGCGTGCTCAACTTCTTCACCTATTACGTGTTCGCCAAAGGCCGATATGTAATGCTTTATACGGCCGGTAACTACAATTTTATAAGGATTTTTTGATACAAACTTAACGGTATCGCCCAGGCTATATCCCCAAAGACCTGCACTGGTATTTAATATAAGCGCATAGTTTTTATCCAGCTCTACATCTTTAAGGCTAATGCGGGTTGGTTCGTCGTTAAAAAACTCATCGGCAGGGATAAATTCATAAAATATGCCCGAGTCTACCATCAGCAATAAGCCTTTTTCCTTTTGTGAATCCTGGAAAGCAATAAAGCCTTCGGAAGCAGGATAGGTTTCGATAGCATCTATAGCAAAGCCGATGCTTTCTTCCATACGGGCACGATAGGGTTCAAAATTTACACCACCATGTACATAAAGCTTAAAGTTAGGAAATATATCTTTTATCTTTTTACCACCTGATACTGCCGAAAGCCTGTCGAAATACATCTGGCACCAGGGTGGTATGCCTGATATGAGGCGCATGTCTTCATGCTTTGTTTCTTCAACAATGGCATCAACTTTTTGCTCCCAATCATCCATGCAGTTTATTTCATAACTGGGTAACCTGTTTTTTTGCAGATAGGCCGGTACATGATGCGCAACTATACCTGATAACCTACCAACTGCTATACCTGCCTTTTCGGTTAACACGGGGCTGCCTTGCAGGAAGATCATTTTACCGTCAACAAAATCAGCATTGCCGGTTTCGTAAATATAGCTTAGCAGTGCATTGCGTGCGGCCTTAATATGCTGCGGCATGCTTTCTTTTGATATAGGGATATATTTTACACCTGAAGTTGTGCCCGATGTTTTTGCCAGATAAGCCGGTTTGCCCGGCCAGAGCACATCTTCTTCGCCCTGGGTTACACGATCAATATAATGGCGCAGGTCTTCGTAATCATAAACAGGCACATTTTTCTTGAAATCATCGTAATTACGGATCTCATTAAAATGATGCGTTTTACCAAAGGAGGTGTCTTGAGCCTGCTGGATAAGATATTCGAAAGTTTTTTGTTGTAGCTGAACCGCATTTTTGCGGAGAACATTAAGTTGGCTATTAACAATTGCGGCAAAAGGTTTGCTTAATGCAGCTTTTATTCCCATAAGTTAAACCGTTTCGGTAATGTCATCATCTACATCAAGGTGGCTATAAACCAGTTTGCGGTAGGCCACTACCAATAATATATTTACAAATGGAACTACAAATACAATTCCTATAACCGTTAAAGATCCAACGAAAACCAAGGCTTCGATAATAATAAATAACAGGAAATATTTAAAAAAGTTGCCCTTAATCAGCTTATAGCTTTGTGATATGGATTCGAACGGGCCACTGTCATCATCAACAATAAAGCAGGTACAAATAGGGAAATAAAACAGAAAGAAAAATTCGAAAAATATACCAACCAATATGCCCAATATGTTTTGTATAACGCCCTCATCAAGCTTTTTAATAGCATTCGACATAAAAACAGCCAATGTACTCACAATAACTAAAAGGATGATATAGCTGAGCAGCATTCGTAGTTTTGGAACTATGTCTTTAAATTCAAAATCGTAGTATTCTCCATCAATCAGCTGGAAAACTAATTTTATAAAACCCAGGAATATAAAACTTATGCCTATCAGTAAAGCAAAACCGCCAATGGTGGCTATAACCACATAGTCAATAAAAATATCAATAACAAAAAACGAACCGCCAATAATAACTACGGCCAATAAAGCGTAAACGGCAATGGTTGCAATGTTTTTTTTCAAAATATGCCACGCAATGCTTAAAGTTTCTGTTACCGAAAAAGGATGGAACATGTATTATTTAATAATTATGATATTTTTAGTATTATACGTTTGCCAAAATCCTGCATAAATCCTAACCCGTAGGCAATCAGTAAAGTGAAGGCTGCAATAATGCTCAAAAATGCAATTTTTGCTGATTTATTTTTACCCAATGCGTGAAAAAATATCAACAATATATAAACAGCTAACGTAAAGTTACATATTTGGGCAATTGGCCACAATAAGAGGTTACTTATAAGTGTGAAAAACAGAAATAAAGTGAAGGCTGCAGGGAAAAAATGCACCAGCTTTAATCCTTTCGGAAAAAATTTATAAACGTTAATACGGGCTCTGCCAAAAAAATGGAGCTGTTTATAAAACTTTAAAAAATTAGTGCGGCGTTTATGGTAAACTTTAGCATCGGAGATAAGGCCAATTTTGAATCCCAATGAATGGATGCGGATGCTGTATTCAATATCTTCGCCCAAACGGGTAATGATAAAGCCACCTGCTTTTTCCCATACCTGCCTTGATATACCCATATTAAAACTACGGGGATGAAACTGTCCTATGGCCTTTTTACTGCCACGTGTGCCACCCGTTGTAAAAGGCGAGGTCATGGCGTAACTGATGGCTTTTTGAATAGGGGTGAAGGAGTGATGTGAATCATCTGGCCCCCCATAAGCATCAAGATAGTTTTTGGCCAGCGAATCATTTACTATTTGCAAATAATCTTCAGGAATGAGGCAATCAGAATCAAAAATTACAAAGTAATCGCCTTTGGCCCGTTCAAAACCGAAGTTGCGGGTAAAGCCTTGGCCCTCGTTTGGCTTAACAAAATATTTTATATCAAGTTTATCGGCAAAGCTTTTTACTATCTCACCGGCATCATCAACAGAGCCATCTTCAATCACTAAAACCTCAAATTGCTTATAGGTTTGTAGTGTAAGTGTTTCCAGCAGTTCTTTTATCTCCTGTGGCCGGTTATATAGGGGTATAATGATGGAGAAAAACATTTAGTTAGTGAGTAGTTGATTTGGGTTGATTAAGTGAGTGGTTTATTTTGTTAACTGAATATGTTGATAATAAGTTCATATAATTTTTAACTAATTAACTCAATCTAACTTATTCAACCTAATTAACCAATTAAATAACTTCTTCAACCTGATATTTATTACGTTCGGGAGCACTGCGGGATACCAGCTCAGCTACAAAGCCTGTTAAAAACAACTGTGAACCCAGTATTACGGCTACCAGTGCAATGTAAAACAGTGGTTGTTGTGTAATATCGCGATAGTGTTCGCCTTTTGATATGGCGTGTAGTTTATCAACAATCATCCAGATGGTGATAACGGTACCTGCAAAAAAGCTTAATACACCCATTGAGCCAAAGAAGTGCATTGGCCTTTTGGCAAACTTACCCACAAAGAATATCGACATCAAATCAAGCAAGCCATTTATAAAGCGGCTCATACCGAATTTGGTTTTGCCATATTTACGTGCACGGTGTTCAACAACTTGTTCGCCAATTTTAACAAAACCGGCCCATTTGGCTATTACAGGTATATAACGGTGCATTTCGCCATAAACTTCAATGTTTTTTACTACCGTTTTACGGTAAGCTTTAAGGCCGCAGTTAAAATCGTGCAGGTTATTGATGCCCGACATACGGCGTGTTGCTGCATTGAATAATTTGGTAGGTATAGTTTTACTTAAAGGATCGTGCCTTTTTGCTTTCCAGCCCGATATAAGGTCGTATTGTTCTTCGGTAATACGGCGGTAAAGTTCGGGGATTTCATTAGGGCTGTCCTGCAGGTCGGCATCCATGGTAATGATTACATTGCCCTGAGCCGCCTCAAAACCGGTATTTAATGCCGCTGATTTACCATAGTTGCGCCTGAATTTAATGCCTTTTATAAAGGGATTATTTTTGTTCAGCTTTCTGATCATTTCCCACGAGCCGTCGCTGCTGCCGTCATCAACCAGAATAATTTCGTAAGTAAAGCGGTTTTCATCCATTACACGGCTTATCCATGAGGTGAGCTCGGGTAATGATTCTATTTCGTCGTAAAGTGGTACTACTACTGATATATCCATTTATTAGGGATGCGACAGGAGATGTTTTGTCATCCTTATCAAACGCAAAAATATAAAAAAATGGTTAGTTTGTTAGGACTGTCTGTTGATTGTTATAAGCTTCATCTAAATCCTCTCCGGAGGAGATACTTTAACTTCGCTCTTCTTCAGAACCCTCTTTACCCGGAGATGGCGGGGTGAGGCTTTACTTTTCATCGCACAAATAAATTTCACCTTCTTTAGCTGCGCCAATTTTGGTGAGTTTTTTGTTTTTCAGGATGTCGGGCAAACCAACTAATTCTGTATTGTACAAATTGTCGAACCAAATAAGATAGAAATGTTTGTTAGCATAAAACTTTTGTACATCGGCCTTAAAGAATTTATGCGGTAATAACTCTGATGACATACCGGTAAATAAATACACCGCCTCGTTAGCATCTGTATAAATAGGCACACCCGGTTTAAACAGGTTTTTGTGCTGCTTAAGGTAAACCACAAATTCCGACTTGTTCCAACTGTCATCGCTATAGCCGGGTACACCGTAATCGCTTTCGTCGTCATAACGTTGCCAATCGGTTTGGTAGCTGGCGTATTCAAATGCAAGCATCAATATAACGGCAACGCCAGATAATACATACCGGGCCGCCTTTGCTTGTATCAGTTTTAAAACATCAGGTACCCAACTGGTACAGGCAATAAGCAAAGGAATAAACATGGGCGATAGTAAGCGACTATTGATACGCTCATATCTGGAAATGCTGGCTGATATCACAATAAACAAACCATACACCAGCGCAAAGGCAATAACCACGTTTTCATAGCGGTTTATCTGGCCTTTTATAGTTTTAAATATTAAAATACCTATTAATGCCAGCAATATTATGCTCGTAATTAATGCTGCAAACGGATAAGTGGCTTTACTTAAGCTGCCCCAATCGCAAAAAACAGTTCCGCAGTAGTATAAATTTTGAAAGAACGGAGTGATAGATGGCTCTCGGGTACCTGTACTTAAACCGGTTGACAGCCTGTTTAACACCAGGTTGGCAACCAGTAAAGAAATGGATATACATCCATATAAAAAGATATAGAGAACTCTCTTTTTTAATATCAGCTGATTATCAAGCAACAGCATTAAGCAACCTGTGCCAATAATGGTTACGCCTGCATAGCGGGTTATACAGCTTATTGCACTTATTACCCCAACCCAAACCAATGATTTTATGGAACGTGTTTTTAGATAATGAGCGTAAGCAATGATGAAAAATAATATCTCCAGAGTAAATAAAGTCTCCGACCAGAGGAATGTATAAATTTCAAGCAAACCAGGACTTAATATAATAGCTGCAAGGATGAGCCATTTATAAATAATGGAGTGTGAAAGGAATTTGGACATGATCCACCCACTGGTAAATATTACTGCGGCAAACAGAAACTGGTTTATTACAGCCCCGGCGGTAATAGGATCTATCCGCGAAAAAAACTGGATAACACCCAGAAAAAAAGGGTAAAATACCGGAAAAAAAGTTATGGGTGTTTTATTAAAAGTAAGCAGTGTGCCATGTGCCTGTATATTGGTTGCCGTACTGGCATACATTACAGAATCGGGCGATATACCTACGCCGCTATATTTGGTGTACAGATAAATTACGTAAAAGCCAATGATGGCTGCTATTAATGAATCGATATTTTTTAAATAGCGGCTTATATTCATGTAGTTTTGTTAAAGGTTATAATGGGTTTAAAGCTTAAAGGTTGTAAAAGGTTTTTAATAATTAAAAACAAATCTTTAATCAATCAAATCTAGAACAGTGCTTATGGGTTGGTCGCTGTTAATCAGAATGCCTTTAACACCGGCGGCAGTCCCTGCTTCTACGTCCCGCTCACGGTCGCCAATGAAGTATGATTTTGATGGGTCGATGTTATATTTTGCAATTCCTTGTAGTAACAAACCGGGTTTAGGTTTACGGCAATCACAATCGCCGGTAAAGTTTGGGTGGTGCGGGCAATAAAAAAAATCGGTTATTTCTACACCATGTTGGTGGTAGGTATCTTTCAGGCTGCGGTGCATTTTAGCCAGTTCATCTTCGGTATACCATCCTTTTGCCAGGCCGCCCTGATTGGTTGCTACAATAAGCAGGTAGCCCTTATCCTGTAAGGTTTTTAATGCCTCAAAATTATCAAGGATATGAAAATCTTCTATACGGCGCACATAATCGCCCATTTCCTGGTTAAGTACTCCATCACGATCTAAAAAAACAGCTTTATTTTTTGCAGGCATGCTCATTGAAATTTTGGCAAAGGTAATAAAATAGTGATTAGCGGTTGTAGTGAGGAAAAAGACGAAGAAATAGTATAAAATAAAAAGGCCGGAAGAATTATTCCTTCCGGCCTTTTCTTATTTTTTATGGGCAATAATTAATTGCTGGTAAGCGTATACGGAATATTGTTAAAACCGCCCGCCTGAATTTGGCTACTGGTAATGGATGTGATATTACCGTTACTATCGTAGTGGTTTAGTATTGTGCTAAAGGAAAAAGTACCACTTATTATTTTTTTAACTGAATCTATAGTGGTAACCGTAAGCGTGCCGCCGCCAGGACTGGTAGACCCTAGTGGTGCCAAAACTACAACTCCCTGCGAATTTCTTTGCGGAACCCAGTATGACATTTCATTGTCGGTTGTGGCGTTTATATTAAAGGTAGTTAGCGGAAAACCAGTGGTGTTAAGAGCGCTATGCTGCGTTACCAATAAATTTATCTGTTTGTTATTTGAAGTACCCTGGCAGGTAAGCACTTTGGTTTGTGTGGCAGCATTATATACAATGGAAGCGCTAACAGTATCTTTAGCTATCCAGGTAGTATCATTAATTATAGCAATCATCGGCTCGGTTGAAGTAGTTGTGCCGATAGCAACATCTTTTTTACAGTTTTGCAGTAATAAAACCGCAGATATTAAAGTAGCAATAAGTGAAATTTTCTTCATATATGATTGTTTAGCAAAAGAACGACTTTTACCCAATATTAATATAATACGAGTTGCTTTTTTTACATATTTTAACAATCGACCTTATTAACACTGATTTACATTTAATTTATAGTGTTTTTTTAACGATTGAAGGCATTGAAAAGCCATTGCAAATAAGCACCCGAGGGATTAATTATTAAAATAGAATTTATTTAAAGTAGGATAACGGAATAATTTTCCACATTCCATGCGACAGATGGCCGATAAGTAATTCGTAAATAAGATATAATGGCCAAAAAATGTAGGAGATTAAAAGGATGATAAGGTTATGGTTGTAATACCAACTTACCATTAATGCATAAATGCCCAATACGAGGTAGAGGAGGCTCGAATCTCTGTTTTTCATAATGAAATTGCTAACAATAGTTATTTAAAATTGTGTTTCAGTTTACTGTTGCGTAAGCTAACACTTTACAACAACTTTACAAATATGCAGAATTTGATTTATTAAATTAAGCAATCCAATAACCTTTTAGTTACAGTTATTGTTTAAAATTAGTGAACAAACTGGCAATGTATTGTTAATGTTAACAAATATCGGCAGTAGTATTTTAGCTTGAGTTTGTTTGTTAAGCTTAATTATATATCTTGCCAGCCCTTTGAAATAGTTACTATTGAAAAGCAATAATTAACATCAATTTATAAAAACAATTAACCTAATAAAAGGTTAACATTTAAAAAAAACAAAACTTATCATGGCAACAACAAGTGGCATTACTGCGTATTCAGTAAAAACAAAAACCAAAAATGTACCAATGGTTGATCCTGTAATAGACGTGAAATCAGGCAGGTACATTGCAACAGGCACAGATGGTGCAGGTAATAAAATGGCTGCAATTATGGGTAAAGCAACAGCCGAAGAGCATATTAAAAATGGAAATGCTAAAAAAGGTTCAGGCTGGTAGGCTTTAAACCATAAGTAATTGAGCATCTTGCTAGTTTGATTTTACAAAAAATTTAACACAGTATCAGAAGCTTAAATACGCTTATTTAACCCGGCTTAAAAGTATCAATACGTTTAGGCCGGGTATAAGTTTACCTCAAACTTTCACTCTCCTCTTATTTTCCCGGTTCAATTTCTATGCTTGCCGGATGTGATTTTTATAGATTTTCGGTTTAGTTGATGCACAATGGCGTGATTTTGCGCTTAATATTATTGCTTACGTTATTAAATTATTAACAATCTTAATGATTAACATCTAATTCTGATAGCTGTGCTTTATAAGCAACAGGGAGCAGTGCTTTTTTAACAAAGCCTTCCATCTTTTGCCTTCGTATAAATGTGTAAAGTTGTAAAATTGGCTTTAACCAGCTTGTTTTTTTAATGGGGAGCAATTGTTTTACCCTGCCAGGAACCAGGTTAAGCTGTACCTGTTTTAAAATAAGAAACCGAAATACACCCAGATGCTTTTTATATTGCTGATACAAATCAATGGTGTAAGTACTGCAAGCCAGGTTTTGCTGCAGGTGTTCGTCTCGTGTTTTGAGCCATTCGGCATAGTTTGATGGCAGGCTTTTAAGGTGCATACGTTCACCAACGCGGAAAAAAACATCAAATACTTCACTTTTTTCAACATCTGTAAGTTTGCGATCAAGCAATTCAAATGACCGGATAGAATAATCTATCAACAGAAATAAAACATCGCGATAGGCCCATTCAGGTATTTGTGCACCACGGTTTTGTTCTACACCTTTGTGAATATAAGTGATTTGATCAATTGCTTTCAGCGCCTCCTCCTGTTCCGAAAAAATGATCTTCCGGGCGTAAGTAACTGTTGAAAATAAGCGCCCCAGTGGATCTGCTGGTAACCGGCCGGTGAAGTATAGCCAGTCAACAGCCTTATTCAAGGCAAATTCCGCAGCTGCGCCTGCAAAAATGAACAAAGCTGTATCGGCCTTACCCCAAATATGCCTTACTATTGAATTGGGCTGTACAAACCAGTGCTTCATGTTTAAAAATTTTTTAGGCTGCTTTTAACATTTTCAATAAATACAACTGTTAATATACCCAAGGTATAGCAAAACAAGTCGGTACAGGAAAATGAAGTGCCCAGCAATAATTTTGCTGTTCTGGAATTATCCAAACCCAATAACCTTATCAAGTGAAAATATTGGGAGATCTCTACTGCATAGGCAAATATAAGCACGCCAAATGCCACGGGTATAAGCGGGAAATTGGTGAAGCTTTTTACTATGCAATACAATAATATTACCACCAAAAAATCGCCACCGTATGGGCGTAAAAAGGCATCATGCATGTATACGCCGATAATTATTTCAGTAATTAGCAGCAGCAAAGCAAGCAGAAAGTATGGTTTATGAAAAGTAATTATATTTTGCATGTTAAAGTTCTTTGTGTTTCAAAGTAAATAAAACTTATTTACTGTTACAATAGGTTAAGTATTTTTAACTTATAAAGTTTTAATTATAGTAAAGGTATTTTCGTTAAAGTACTTTAAAGGTTCCTGCCGGGTTTACTATCGACGGATAATGTCAGATATTTTTGATCAAGTGCCTTTTTAGGTACAGTGATACTTATGGTATTGATGGCGAAATAACTTTCAGAAACATAATCAAAACCATTATAGCGACCGTAGTTTTTGCCCATGGAGTCTTTTAAAATGAAAAATAGTTTCCCGTTTTTGCTCTTGGCAATCCCGGCAACGTGAATCAGGTGATCATCCTGTGTTTCCAATGTTTCAAATAACTGCTGGCGTAATTGCGGGCTGTAGGCCATTTCGGTAGTATCCGGGTTGTTTACATTACTAAATCTGTCTTTTTCAAATAAGGCGTAGCTGCTTTGTCCGCAGTTCCAGCCATTATTGCTTACATCCATATCCACTACAAGCGAGTAACCTTTTTCAACGGTTGATTTGGCTATGTCGATTAATTCATTTAAAGGTACATTCAGGTATTTTTCGGCCATCAGGAAATTGTCCGGTATTTCCAGCGCAAAATTTTGATAAAACGGATGATGGGTAAACGAGGTAATGGTAACATAATCATCAGGGTTAAACTTTAACACTTCTTGTTCAAATGTTAAAGGGGTATATTCTTTACCCTGCCAGGTAAAATGTTCTGGTGGTGTACCTGCAATATCATCATGCTTTTTGATGAAACCTGCAAGCCAGTTGGGATCGATAGGTTTTGTTTTTAGTACCGAATCAAGATAGCTTTTAAGCACCTGGTCGAGTTGGATAGGGGAGCTGTCTGAAAACTTAACACCTTTTTCGCGCGAATAAAATTCATTTGGGATGGCGCCATATTTTTGAATACCGTATAAAGCATCGTGCGATAAGCCTCCGGCTTCGAATAAAGTGGTTCCGTTTGAAAGGATATATCGTTTAGCTTTTTCTATGTAAAGGTTGCGTGCGGTGAATAGTTCGGACAGGTCAATGTCTTTTTTGTCGTTTTGAATTACACCGGTTTCAATAAGCGAGGTAGTGGAGAATGACCAGCAGGTATTGGTACCACCCTGATATTTTACAGTTTCTACCGGTACTTTTTTCAAGGTAACGGGCTCGCTTTTCTGCGCGATTGCAAAATTTGCCAAGGTAATAAATAATACTGCGGAGTATATTTTTCTCATGCTTAATGATGGATTTTAAACGCTAAATATAAGGTTAAATTTATATACAATTAGTGACTGATAATGCTTACTTATCTGTGATAATTGTATATTAGTCTGTAAATTCCTAAATATGTATAACCAGACCTCAGTAGCAAATTCACAAAATTTTGTAAAAACAATTAATATTATTCATACCGCCTTGCTTGCCGGGCTAATTTTATTTTCAGTTGTGGCTTATAATATCAATACTAATAAACTTATGAGCTTTGAATTGAGTAAGGATGCCTTTTTTTATTTAGTTCCGTCATTTATTATCGTTGGTGGAATTACAGGTATCTATTTATTTAATCAGACAATTAAAAAAGCAATAAATGAAGATAGTTTAAGTAGTAAACTGGCCATTTATAGTAAAGCTTTTATCAGCAAATGTGCACTTATCGAGGGCCCTGCTATGTTTGGAATTGTTGTTTTCCTATTAAGCGGAAATTTGTTTTATCTTTTGTTTTCAGGCTTAAATATCATTCATTTAGCTGTACAAAAGCCAACCAAAACAAAAATTGAAGACAGCCTGAATTTAAGTTATGAGGATAAGATGATGTTGGGATAGAATATAGATTGAAATACGGATACACTTTTTAAAATATGCATTATGTATAGAAAAATTAAACTAATTGTTGCGGTAGTGTTGATACTTATTATAACAGGAGTAGTTTACTATCGTTATTATTTTGTTTTTGGCGATGGCACCAAGGCTGGTACCATGAATTATTTTGTTTACAAAGGCGTTGTTTTTAAAACCTATGAAGGCAGACTGATTCAATCAGGTATCCGTACACCTACACAGGGAGCCATACAATCAAACGAATTTATGTTTTCAGTAACTGATAAAAAAGTTGCCGATATCCTGAATAAAAACGCCGGTGCTTACCTGGAGTTACACTATAAAGAATATTTCCATACACTGCCCTGGAGAGGAATGAGCGAGTATGTGGTTGATAGCGTAATGTCCATTCGCCCGGTTAATCCTGCACAACCCTAATATTATTCGGAGGCATAAAACTTTATCTTCCTAAGGATATCCAAATCGTAAGTGTGACAAACAGTTAACCAGTTTTGGTTGTCAAAAACATTGCATCTTGATTCTGCAATGATTTTGATGGGTTTGGTTTGTGCTATTGCTTTTAACTTGTTAAACAGTTGGGTATACTGAAAATCGTAAAGGGAGTTATAGATATAGAAGATATTGCCATCAGTAATATCAGCAGTCAAAATATCTTCGCAGCTTGCCTGCACGTTAGTTAGGTTAAATTTCCTGATCATCTCCTGGCAAACCGTATTTCTTTCGGGGAGTATTTCAATTCCTTTGAATAGTACCTCCCGGAAGTTTACCGCGCCGTATAATAAAACCTTGCCATAGCCGCTGCCAAGGTCATAAAATACATCGCCCTTTTTTAATGACAGGTTGGAGAATATCATTGATAAAAACTCCGATGATCCGTAACGAAAAGAATGCAGGCCATGAGTAATGGTTAATTCGGCAATGTTTAATGTGGCTTCTGTTTGGGCAGTATAGCCATCTATCAAATTTTCAATCTGTTCAAACATAGTTTTATCGCATCATAATTTTATCTAATCGTTCAAAAGCTTCTTTAACCTTTACCAGATTTCTATCATACTCGGCATTTACTTCTGCTACATCGACACCACAGAAGTCGCAGGTTTCACAGTCATCATGAACAAAGTTTTTGCAGGCCTGGCAAAGTTTTAGCACACCCGGCATACGCGGGGTGAAATCTTTATAATCCTCATCTTTCTTTTTAGTAGTAAAGCTATTAGGTGATTGCACTTCCACAATGTTACCCATCTCATCTTCCACTACAATTTCAAACAGGCCATAGTCAAACGAGGTTCCTTCAGCTTCTTTTATTTTCCTTACGCGTTCTTTTAGTCCTTTTGATTTTAAGGTTAATGCGCGATGATGGCAAAACGGATTATTGCCTCTTTTCCCAAACAGCACATGGCTTGTCCAGGTGCAACCGGCTAAGCAGGTAGAAGCATAGTAGCAATCCTTGCAGCCACCCCAAAGTTCGTCGCGGTCCCGATACCGGGAGAAAAATATATTTTCACTATAGTGCCAGATATCCTCCAGCGACATATCTTTAATATTACCAGCAGTATAATCTGAAGTGGGTAAAGATGGGCAACCCTTTATTTTTCCATCGGCTTCAATACCCAATGAAGTGTGCCCGGCAGAACAGCCCGAAAAAAAGCCTTCGCTACCCTGGCGCCATATGTATTCGTAAGGGCCGTAGTAACCTATATTATTGCCTGCCTGTATCAGTATGTTATGAACTAGCGCCCTGCGGTACAGCTTGATCAAATCTTCGTATAAATCAACCAGTTCATATGGCTGAATGATGAGCTCATCGGCATTATCAACCGCGTTACCCATGGCTACGGCTAACTGAATTTGCCAGTTTTTTACGCCGTGCAATATCAAAATATCCAGCAACTGATCTAACTCATGCTTGTTGGTTTTGGTAATTACCGTATTTACACTCGATACAATATCATGCTTTCTCAGCAGGTCAAGGCAGCGTACTGCGTGGTCAAAAGAATTACTGCGTCCTCTGATGCTATTATGCGTATCAGGCATACCATCAATAGACACGCCTATATTTTTTATTCCGGCACCCTTGGCTGCAATAATCCTTTCTTCGGTTAAATTATAAGCGCCGGTTTGCATGGAACAGTCAATGCCGCTCTGGTCAATTTTCTCAATAATCTGCAACCAATCTGGCCGTAAAAACGCCTCGCCTCCAATGATGGAAATTTCGCGGGTTCCTAACTTTTTCAGGCTGTCAATAACTTCAAAACATTGCTCTGTAGTAAGTTCGCCCTGCCTTATTTTACCGGCCCTTGAGCCGCAATGTGAACATTTGAGGTTACAGGCTAAAGTAATTTCCCAAACTACATGCACGGGAACGGCAGTTTGGTAATCGTCTCTTATCCTGTAGCGTTTTGTTAGTTGTTCCATAATGAAATTTGGGTTAAAAAAGAGGCTGCATAAACACGTAATGAAAGTACCGCTAAGGGATACATTAAGGTTTAGGTTTTATTATTACTATCCGGTTTTATGCAGCCCCGTGATAAATAAAAGCTTACTTCTTTTCGAGTTTGTCAATTGCTTCAAGCAGATCAAGTAGTGCAAGGTGCAGATCGCCCTGTTCCCTGATGGTTTGTTTTGCCTGTGCAGCAACAGCTTTCATTTTTTCAACGTCGTTTGAAGCAATAGCATCCCTGATGCCTACTCCGTAAAGTACTACGATTCCCATGATAATTGTGGTTTAAGTTTTAGTTAAAGTTAAATCGGTTTTTTATAATATGATACCGTATTATTACCTTTTTTTAAACGTGATTTCACGTTGTTTTATTTGTATTTAATTGATGGTAAGGTGTTTTGTAAAATTTACTATGGATTTACTAACTGGTCGCTTACAATTTAAGAGTTTGATTGTTATTAGTTATTATTAAGTAAAGATTAATTTATATGTGGAAAGAAATAGATAACAAACTGCACAAAGCTTATCAATTTAAAGATTTTTCGGCAGCGTTTGCCTTTATGACAAGGGTAGCACTCCTGGCTGAAAAGCATAACCATCACCCCACCTGGACAAATACTTATAACAAAGTGGAGATATGGCTAAGCACGCATGATGCTGGCGATAAGGTTAGCGAAAAAGATAAACTATTGGCACAGGAAATTGACCTTTTAAAATAGTAGGATAACAAAATTTCATCGTCGCTTTTATAACAAAAAAATCTAATACTCGGTCGATCCCTTTAATATGATAGGCAATTTGTTTCTAAACCGCGTATTAATATCATTTACGTGCACTGAATGCATTATTGAATCTGAACGCTACAGTAAATCGCTTAAAAATCTAATAATCATTACCTTTAAGCTTGTCAGGATTATTTGTTAAGCGTTATTTTTCCCAGTTTATCGGTCATCATTTCGGTGAACCATAAATTGCCATCGTAATCCATTCTTATGCGGTGCATCATGGAGTTTTTGCTTGGAATGGTATGTGTGGTGCATGGTATTCCTGAAAGACTTGTAACGCCTTCGTTGTGAATAGCTTTATCAATTTTAATAATATAATCATTGCCCGCTGGCACAGGGTTGTTTAAATCAACATAAACTTGTACCCAAATATTGTTTTCACGATCAAAGCTTAATGAGGCTACGATATCATTTTTTTGCAGGGCAGGTACGGCATATTCAGTAATATTACCGGCCATATCAATTTTACCAATTTTAACGCCCGCTTCTTCACTAAACCACATATAATTCCCGCTTGGGTCAGGAATTACGGCAATTGGTCTGCTGTTAGCAGTAGGAATGGTGTATTCTTTTACTACGCCTTGTTTAGATATGTTGAGGATGCTACTTCCATACAATTCGGTGCCCCAGATGCCGCCATCGGGCCCGGCAGAAAGATATATGGGTAATGCTGCCAGTGTGTTTAATTGAAAATGCTCAACAGATTTATCCGGATTAATACGGCCTATGGTACTGGTACGTTTCCCTGTAAACCAAATGGTTTCTCCGTTGGCATCAAGGCCGATGCCATGGGGAGCGGAATTAATAGGTGTTTTTGCTCCTTTGGCAAATATCCGTACATCAATTTCTTCTACAATGTTACCGCTATCATCCAGGCGTACTACCAGCCCAAAAAACTCCAGCGATACCCATAACCGGCCTTGTTTATCAAACAAAATACCATGTGGACCGCTGCCTTCGGGCATATTATAATAAGCCAGTACATTACCGCTGTAATCAAACTTGGCTACCTGGTGCATGTTTTGCCCGGTAACGAAAATGAATTTGTCGTTAATGACCAGTTCGTGGGTTGATCCTTTAATACTGCCGGGCCAGTTAAGGCTGTATTCGGTAATAATTCCAAGGGTTGAAGTGCCGGTAGTAGCGGTTGCTGTGCCGTTACCGTGCGAATGTGTGTTCATATCCATTGTTATAAGGTTTTAGTGTTTCAAAATTAGTAAATGTTTAATTGAGAAACAGATACCATTTGTGTTTTTTAAATATTTGAGGGTAAGTTGTTTATGTAATAGATGGAGTTGATATGCCATTTTTGACAGATGAAGTGGAGATCTGAATTTAATCCACAATGGATACTTTTTTCCACAATTGGGTTAAAAACAATAGCATGCGCTAACTTTACCCAATTACAACCATTTACAAATTTTGGCAAAGGATACGAATAAGGAAACTCCGTTGATGCAGCAGTACAACCAGATTAAAGGTAAGTACCCCGGTGCATTATTGCTTTTCCGTGTGGGCGATTTTTACGAAACATTTGGCGAAGATGCTATTAAGGCCGCCGGAATTTTAGGTATTGTGCTTACCCGCCGTGCAAATGGCGCAGCTACACATATTGAACTGGCCGGTTTTCCGCATCATTCACTGGATACCTATTTACCCAAACTGGTAAGGGCCGGGCAGCGAGTAGCCATTTGCGATCAGTTGGAAGATCCGAAGGCTACCAAAACCATTGTGAAGCGTGGGGTTACTGAATTGGTTACACCTGGTGTGGCTATCAGCGATAATATCCTGCATCAAAAAAGCAATAACTACTTAGCTTCACTTTATTTTGAAAAGAACAGCATAGGCATAGCCCTCATTGATATTTCGACAGGTGAGTTTATTACCGCACAGGGTAGTATTGAGTATGTCGATAAACTGTTGCAAAGTTATTCGCCCAGTGAGGTAATTTACCCCAAAAGCCGTCAGCAGGATTTTAAAGACAATTACGGCGACCGCTTTTATACCTATACCCTTGATGAATGGCCCTACAGCGGCGATTATGCCAATGAAGTTTTATTGAAACACTTCGGCGTAAAATCATTAAAAGGTTTTGGTATTGATAAATTGACATTGGGTATTGTGGCAGCGGGAGTTGCCCTGCATTACCTGAATGAAACAGAACACCGCAATTTACAACATATATCGGCCATCAGCCGGATTGAGGAAGACCGCTACCTGTGGCTTGACCGATACAGTGTACGTAACCTGGAACTGGTAGGGTCGGCTAATGAAAATGCGCATACGCTGGTAGAAGTGCTGGATCAAACCTGTTCACCAATGGGAGCGCGTTTGCTGCGTAGATGGATTGTAATGCCTTTAAAAGAAATTAAACCCATTAACGACCGTTTGGGTGTAGTAGAGTTTTTAATTGAGCACGGGGAGCTGAGCGAAACACTGAAACAAAACATCAGGTTAATTGGCGATCTAGAACGATTAATATCCAAAATTGGTTTACAAAAAGCTAACCCGCGTGAAGTTTGTCAGCTTAAAAAAGCTCTAAATGCTATTGATACCATCAAAAAGCTGGGCGAAACTTCAGCCAATAAACCTTTGCAGGCTATAGCCGAGCAATTAAACCCCTGTGTGCTTATCAGCGAAAAGATTGAGAAAGAATTAAGTGCCGAACCCCCGGTTATGCTGGTAAAAGGCGGCGTGATGAATGATGGCGTGAACGAGGAGCTTGACCGCCTACGTAAGATTGCATTCGGCGGCAAAGGCTATTTGCTGGAGATCCAGAAACGCGAAGCAGAAGCCACCGGGATCCCTTCGCTCAAAGTATCGTTCAACAACGTATTTGGTTATTACCTGGAGGTAACACACAGTCACCGCGATAAGGTGCCTTCTGAATGGATCAGGAAACAGACCCTAGTAAATGCTGAACGTTATATCACCCCCGAATTAAAAGAATACGAGGAGCAGATTTTAGGTGCCGAAGAAAAAATATTAGCGCTGGAAACCAGGCTGTATAACGATTTACTGTACAGCTTAGCCGAATATATTAAACCGATTCAACTTAATGCACAGCTGATAGCCCGTTTGGATGTGTTGCTTAATTTTGCAACCATATCTGTCAAAAACTATTACGTTAAGCCAGAGGTGAATGAAAGCCGTATATTGGATATTAAAGGTGGCAGGCACCCGGTTATAGAAAAGAATTTGCCTTTAGGCGAGGAGTACATTACCAATGATGTTTACCTGGATTCGGAAACCCAGCAGATCATCATTATTACCGGGCCCAACATGGCGGGTAAATCGGCCTTGTTACGACAAACTGGCTTAATAGTTCTCATGGCACAAATGGGCTGTTATGTACCAGCCAGGGCAGCTTCTATTGGATTGGTGGATAAGATATTTACAAGGGTAGGCGCATCAGATAACCTTTCATCTGGAGAATCAACCTTTATGGTGGAGATGAATGAAACTGCCAGTATTTTAAACAACCTGTCAGACAGAAGTTTGATTCTGCTGGATGAAATTGGCCGTGGAACTTCTACCTATGATGGTATTTCTATAGCATGGTCAATTGCTGAGTTTTTACATAGCCAGCCTAATGCCAGGGCAAAAACATTATTTGCTACCCATTATCACGAATTAAACGAGCTAAGCAACAGCTTTAACCGCATTAAGAACTTCAATGTATCGGTAAAAGAAGTTGGTCACCAAATTATCTTCCTCCGTAAACTGGTTCCGGGCGGAAGTGAACACAGTTTTGGTATACACGTAGCTAAGCTGGCAGGTATGCCACCTAAAGTGCTGAGCCGGGCAAATGAGATTCTTAAAAAGCTGGAAAACGAACGGACGGGAGGGGAGCATATTAAAGAAAGCATCCGCAAGGTGCAAAAGCAGGCCGTGCAAATGCAAATGTTTTCTATTGATGACCCTGTATTGGTGAAAATCCGCGATACACTTAATAATCTTGATGTAAATACCTTAACCCCGGTTGAAGCACTGATGAAGCTGGATGAGATACAAAGGGTAATAAAAGGGTAATACTAGAATTTTCAAGCTGGTCATTTTAAGGCCTTAGCAGATCCAATTGTTAATATGTTAACAATATCAGCATAACCCGAACACGTGTTTGACCGTATTTTTAGGGTATGAATAAAGTACACTACCTGTATTGCATTTTACTATTGTTTGCTATTGGTTTTTCGTCATGTCATTCCAGGAAAGCTGTAATGCGCGGTGAGCCAGGCGAAGTGGTTAAACCACAAACCAATATTGCCGATAAATACGCTACTATTTTAGGGGTTGACAGAAGCGATATACAAAATGGCCGTTTATACGCCTTTGTAGACCAATGGATGGGCACTCCTTACAAATTTGGTGGACTAGATAAAGATGGTATTGATTGCTCGGGATTGGCTTTGTTATTGGAGCAGCAAGTTTATGGTATTAATATACCACGTACAACAGGTCAGCAGGTTATCGCAATTAAAAGAAAATACGAAGAGCAATTAACCGAAGGCGATTTGGTGTTTTTTGATTATGATGGTAAAAAGTTTAGCCACGTTGGTATTTATTTGCAAAATGGTTATTACGTACATGCCAGTTCATCACACGGGGTAATGATCACTAAACTGCATGATCCTTATACTTACAAATACTTTTCACGCTGTGGATCCATCATTCCGGATGATACCAGTGCCTCAAACGGAAAATAATTGCAGTTTATTCCGTATTTTTGTAACATGGCTGAAGAACCAAAGCAGGATTACTCTTTCTGGACAAAGTATAAAAAGTACGCTGGCAATGAAATACTCCTTTATGTTATTATGATAGTGGGTATTATCTTAGGCATCATAATTTTTAGTTAGTTTTTGGTGAGTACCACGTTGTATTCGTCGGCATCAACAATGGCCTGGTAAAAATCAACTAAATCCTGATAAGTGTCTTTGCTGTAGGTACCCTCAATAAATTGCAACTTCCGTTTATAGGTCAACTGATTTCCAATTAATACCATTGTTGCAGTAAACTTGCCGAATGGTTTCTCAATAGATACCATTAAGGGCTCTTTTTCCGGGCGAAAACCAGAAGGGATGGTATAAGTTACCTCATCTTCTTCCGTATAGCCACGCGCTATGTAAACATCATTTATGCGGTTGCGTACTTCTTTAGGTGTTTCCTCTATCCGGTTTACAGGGTTTAACAGAAAGTAATATTTCCCATCCGAGAAAGAAGCATAATCCCGGGCGTGTAAAGTTATGTTTTCTGTAGTTGACGGATTAAAACTTTTATCCTGTTGCAAATCCAGCTTATCAATCAAAAGGTTATTAATAGGATATATTTTTTGCAGCATTTTATTCTGCTCCGTACGTGGTTCATTTATTAGTTCATCCCTGTATTCATAGTCAACTCCCTTAAAAACGGTGGTCATATTGCCAGATATTGCTCCCTCATTGTCGATTGCAAAGTTTGCTTTACGCCTCTTAACATTATCTTTTAGGGTGTATTTAGGAGTGTGCATTAGTTTTCCACCTTCAGGGGTACAGGCTAATACGTTTCGGTCGTCGGTAAAACTACCTAAATACCCAAAAGGAATAGTTTGACTGGTACAATCTGCCCATGTGGTATCATTTTTAAATGGAATGCATAAAATAATATGATTCCCCTGGTTTAAACTTGGGAAGTCATTTTGTAAGCCAATTGTATAATCATTATCTGCCTGTACAATGCAGTAGTATGAGTTTATATCAATTGCTTTTAACAATGCCTGTGTGTAATTAACCAGGGCCTTGCAATCGCCATAATTTTGCTTGTCAACATCCGCTGCTAAAAATGGTTGGATACCGCCAATACCTACTTGTACACTAATATAATGTGTTTTGTTTTGCATGTACTCATATACTTTTTTTGCTTTTTGTTTTGGGTCGGCAATGTCTTTTGTAATTTCTTTTATATGCTGGATGGTTTCAGAATCTAAATTCTGTCTGCTTGCAATCAGGTTATTATATTCCCATTTACCTAAATCTTCCCAATTGTTATAAGTTCCGTTAATGCCATAATAGGTGAAGTTTTGAGGGGCTATTTGAACACCAGGTAAAAAGCTGTCATGATATGGGCTAAATGGTTCGTGCTTTGCCGCTTTTTGATTATTAAGTTGCCATGTATAGGTTTTTAAGCCATGAGTGTCGGTACTTATCAATGGTTTACCAGCAAGATTTGACGCTTTATAATTGATATTAAAATCGGGTTTACAAATAAAGGTAAATGAGCTTTTTTCAACAGCAATACCGGTATGTTCAACTGGCTCCCATTTATCTATATCCAAGGTTTGTTTTGACCGATATTCGTAATCGTAAACAATGGTGTAGGGGTACTCAGTAACAGAAGGTGTGTATACTTTCACTCGTGCGTCTTCAAATAAAGAAAAATCATGGGCGTTGCTATAATCTTCACAGTCACTTTTTGAAAACTTGCTGATCTGTTTTCCAAATGAGTTGTAAATGGCCCCTTTAATGGATTTTAATTCTGTGATTTTATCATACTCAACAATCAACCGGGCCATATCATCACCATTTTTATTGAGTACAGTTATCGCTTTTGTAATGTGATAATTAACATTACTTAAGTCTTTTACCTCAATAGTTGTTTCGCTATTGCGTATAACAACTGTAGCATAGGGCATCAGTTCTTTTGAAATAAGGCTCGCATCATAATTTTCTTGTGCGTCAGCAGCCTTAAAAAACAGCAGTAAACAAGTTATTACTATAAATATTCTCATTATTTCTTCTTAAAAACCATTTCACCTTTTTCTGTCTGAATAATCTTATTATATAGTTCTTTTAAATAAGGATACTCATCAGGACTGTATATTCCCTTATTAAACTGAATGATGTTTGAAAAGGTAAAGGTGTTATCAAGTGGATCATAAGTGGATAAAAACCGCCCGCCGTTATTAGGCATCTCTACGTTTAATGTTTGCGGCGGTGTTGCAACTATGTATCCCTTAGCTAAATGAATGGTCAAAATATTTCTTTGATCAGATGCCATACCCCAGTCTACCGGATATAGTCTATCTGTCATTTTAAAGGGATTTTCGGTGATCTTGTTAAGGAAAAAGGGATTAAATGTGAAGTTGCCGTTACTCACTTTGTCATATAATGAGATTTCAACTTCGTAAATCTCACCTACTGGCTGGTCAAGGCTGTCCAGAGCATTTATAGTTGACTTAAGTATTTTAAGTTTTGGTAACCGACTGTTAATTGCCTCAATATATTCATCGGTTGAGTTGAATTTCTTAATGGCTTTTCTTTTTAAATAGGCATCATAACCAATAGAATAGTTTATGATGGTGCCTTTTAGCTTACCATCTTCCTGTAAGGTAAACTCCATTGAATAGGTGCTTTTTTGTTTTTGTTTTGTAATAAGATCAACAAAATAAGATGGTTTGTCCAAGCTCATTACACGACCTTGTCCGTTAAGGCATTTTAAAGGCAACATACCAAATGGTAAAAGCGGATCGGTAGCATCAAGGAAATAACTATCAGTACCAATGTCAACTTTAGCTACTACATAATTGAAATCGCCAATAACCGGGTAAAGGCTATTGATACTGCCATTTTCCCGTGTAGATAATATTACAGCGTCGGCCTTTAAGCCTGCAGCTTTCAGTGCATTAATTAATGAAAAATTAATATCAGCAACACTACCGCTATGCGAGTCCAATGCTTTATTTAAGCCGTCGACACAAGAAATACCACTATACTCATTCCACTTAAACCACTTTTGTAAATAAGCGTAAATTGCTTTAGCCTTACTTAAATCGTCAGTTTTACCAGCAATTACGGGAATGATCCTGTCTTTTAATAAGCTCTCTCTTTTTAACTGGCGACCAAAATAAGAATCTGTTTTGAGTTGATAATCAACGTCTTTCCATTCTTTAGTGTATCTTACTTTTGCTCCTGTATATGGATTCATATAGTCAACCAGCTCAAAGTTTATAGCCGATCTGTAGTTTTTGGGTGCTGTCATAGCATCTTCTTCTATAAATGCCGGAATATTGTGCATGCCATAAGTGATAAATGAACAATCACAATGTGCACCTCCTGATGAAAAACATTCCTTCTCTATTTCGGATGTGTTTTTGTCAAGTTTTAGAAACCCTCTGATAGATGCATTATAATTCCAAAAACCGGGAATATGGACATCATATTCCGAACTTATTTTAGGAATATCGGTTTGAAACTGCCATGAGTGAAAGTTTTCCCAATAGGGTGATTCAATAGTGTATTGATATTCTACAATACAGCCATTCCGTAAGCCGGGTAACGCAAATTTATAATTGGCCCAATGCTTATTTTCTTTTACCGGGTATATTTTTTTGTCTTCGAGCTCTATTTGCCTTGTTAAACCGTTATCATCTTTATAGGTGGTAATGCCTTTAATATTACTGACATCTTCATACAAATCTGTATTACTATTGTTATAAACAGGTATTTGAACAGTGCCGTTATCAAAGCCCTTATTATCGAAAATCTTTATTTTAACATGATAGGTGAAAAATACTTTAATATAGTCATCGCTACTCACATTCATTTTTGATTCACCAAACTCTTGCAAAACCACTGCATGAGCAGATGTATCTTTTGCGTATTTGGTCATATCCATTTCCTGTTGGGTAGCAGTGCCGAAGGTGAAGTTCTGAGCTTTAGAAAGTTTAGTGAAAAGTGATAAAATAAGTACAATTATCAGGGCTTTTTTCATTGTTTAAATTGAGAATAAGGTGGCAGCAAATTAAAATAATAGATTTAGAAGAGCGAATAAAAGATCAAAAAAATCTTCTGGTTATACGTAGTAACAGCAAGTCGTTGTTTGATTTAAAACCCATCATGGTAATTATTTTTTACTAAATACAATTTCACTTTTTTCCATTTGAATAATCTTATTATAAAGCTCCTTTAAATAAGGGTACTCCGCCGAACTATAAATGCCTTTGTTGAATTTGGTAATAGTGGAAAATATGAACGTATTATCAAGCTGTTCATAGCTGGATAAAAACGTTCCTCCATTGTTCGGCAATCCCAGATTTATTTTTTGTGGAGGGCTATTTACAAGATAGCCGCCAGGTAAATGAACGTTTACAATGTATTTATCTTCCGAAGGCATCCCCCAATCTACAGGGTACGACCTTTCTGCTAACTTGAAGGGATTTTCGGTGATTTTATTTAAAACAAAAGGTGTAAAGGCGAATTTGCTATTATTTAATTGGTCATATTGGGAAATTTCAACCTCATAAATTTCTTCAAGGGGCTTATCAAGACTATCCAGATTGTTTATGGTAGATTTAAGTACTTTGAGCCTTTGCCAATTGCTATAGCGGTCATCAACATATTCATCGGTCGAATTGAACTTTTTTATTGCATTTCTTTTTAAATAGGCGTCATATCCAATAGAATAGTTGGTGATAGTGCCTTTTAATTTACCGTTTTCCTGCAAAGTAAAATCCATAATGCTGGCGCTTCTTTTACTTTGATGAGTGTCCATATCTATCCAGTAAGATGGTTTATCAAGGCTCATTACGCGGCCCTTGCCATTTAAGCATCTTAAAGGCAATACGCCAAACGGTAAAAGCGGATCGGTAGCATCCAGCAGGTAGCTTTGATTGCCGATAAATAATTTTGCTACAACATAATTAAAATCATCAAGGGATGGATGGATATTGTTTATGGTGCCATTTTCTCTTGTGGATAGTATTACAGCATTCGCATTTAGCCCCGCAGCATTCAGTGCTGTTACCAAACTCAAATTAATATCGGCATCACTACCGCTATGTTTATCAAGTGCTTTGCTTAAATTCTCACTATAAATCCCATAAACCCCATCCCATTTAAACCATTTTTGCAAAAAACTGTAAATGGCTTTTGCCTTGTTTAAGGTGTCTGTTTTATTTTCAATTACTTGCCTTATTTTATCTTTTAATAATCCTTTTCTTTTTAATTGACCATTAAAGAATAGTTCGCTTTTTAATCTATCATCAATGTCGGCCCATTCTTTAGTGCCATTACCTTTTTTACCTGTGTAAGGGTTCGTATAATCAATTAGGGTGAAATAGATGGCCGATTTGTAATTTTTAGACGCAGTCATAGCTTCTTCTTCCACAAATGCAGGTACATCATTCATTGAATAAACAATAAATGAGCAGTCACAATGTGCGCCGGGGAGTGAAAAACAGGGTGATTCAATTTTTGCTTGACTTGTGTTCAACTTAAGCGTCCCTCTCAAAGAGGCATTATAGTCCCAGAATGCTGGAATATGGACATCGTATTCGGAACTTATTTTTGGAATGGCGCCCTGGAATTCCCATGAGAAGAAGTGTTCCAGCAAAGAAGTTTCAAAAGTAAACTGATATTCGATAACGCAGCCATTGCGTACCCCAGGCATAGCAAACTTATAAGTAAGCCAATTTTTGTTATCTTTCACCTGGTAAATTTTCTTGTCTTCGAGGTCTATTTGTTGGGTTAAGCCCTTCTCGTCTTTATAAGAAGTTACCCCTTTTATATCGTACACAGGTTGATGATAATTTATATCATCTTCTTCGTTATTATTACCATAAACAGGTATTTCAATAGTTGCATTACTGAAACCTTTATTGTCAAAAATCTTTATTTTAACATGATAAGTATGTATTAACCTTATACCGCGCTTGGTATAAGTGATTTTCGAATCACCAAATTCTTTCAAAACTACACCGTGGGCCGAAGTATCTTTGGGATATTTGGCCATATCCATTTCCTCTTGAGTAATAGTGCCATAAGTAAAATCCTGTGCCTGGGAAAATTTGCTAAAAAACGATAAAACAAGTATAATTATCAGGACTTTTTTCATCGTTTAAATTGAGAATAAGGTGGCGACAAATTAGTATTTTTATTGAATTAAATTAATTGGATTTTAATTTATAGTACTGAAATCTTTTTATGACCTTTGCGGCCTTTGCATAATGATTAAAAGGTAGCGATTTAAGAAACAATAAAAATCCTGAGCCGTAAACAGTAGCAAAGACAATTATCTTGTAAATAATACATCTTATTGATGAAACTTAATTTAAAGCGCCCGCTGGCATTTTTCGATCTGGAAACAACAGGAACCAATATTGGTATTGACCGTATTGTGGAGATATCTGTTATAAAGTTGCACCCCGACGGCAGTGAAGAGGTGAAAACTTTTCGCGTTAATCCTGGGATGCCTATACCTTTGGAATCATCATTAGTGCATGGTATTTATGATGAAGATATAAAGAGTGAGCCTTTTTTTAAAGAAATAGCCCAATCAATAGCTGATTTTATTGATGTAAGTGACCTTGCCGGATATAACTCCAATAAGTTTGATATCCCTATGCTGATGGAAGAGTTTTTAAGGGCCGATATTTTATTTAGCCTTGATAACCGCCATTTTGTTGATGTGCAGAATATATTTCACCAGATGGAGCAGCGCACTTTAAAGGCTGCTTACCAATTTTATTGTGATAAACAAATTATAAATGCACACTCTGCCGAGGCAGATACCCGTGCTACTATGGAAGTTTTGCTTGCCCAGGTGGCCCGTTATGAGAATACCGAATGGGAAGATAAAAAAGGAAACCGTTCAATCCCCGTTGTTAACGATGTAGAGGCTTTGCATAACTTTACTAACCTAAGCAAACCGGTTGATTTTGCCGGACGCATGGTTTTTAATGAAGATGGAGAAGAGACCTTTAACTTTGGTAAACATAAGGGCAAACCTGTTGAAGAGGTATTAAGAATAGAGCCAAGCTATTACTCGTGGATGATGCAGGGGGATTTTCCTTTGTATACTAAACGCAAGCTGGAAGAAATACATAACCGTTTTACTGCCAAAAGAATTGCCGAGCGCCAACCTAAGCCGGTACAACCAAAACCTCAGGCTCCTGTTGATGTTAATGCCGTGGAAAAGCCTGCTGAGAAACCATTTAAAAAAGATTTCCAGAAGCCCAATCCTCCAAGAAATAATGAAAATATTAGGCACGATCAAAAGCCTTTTAAAAAGCAGGATAATGAACCCGCAAAACCTGTTAATGAGGATATGTTGAAAATGCTGGCTGATAAGTTTAAAAAAGGATAGTTTTTTCAATTTCGGAAGTCGGATTTTCGATTTTGGAAGTCAGGCGATTTTATATTTTTTGATTTTGCAGGTGGTTATTAATCGCCTGTAAATAATCTTAATTGTCCTTTCCAAGGAAATTGATATTCCTTTTTAAACCGCTGTACTTTGTTCTTTTTACAGCAGAGTTTTTAAATACTTTTTGAAATACGTCTTCTGTAATGTCTTCCCAATCCTGCTTTTTTAGGTTTAAAAGATCGGGGTGGGGAGTAAAGGCAGGTTCCTGATGCAAAACGGAAAATTTGTTCCATGGACAAACATCCTGGCAAACATCGCAGCCGAACATCCAATCGTCCATTTTACCTTTAAACTCCGCAGGTATTTCATTTTTTAATTCAATGGTAAGGTAGGAGATACATCTGCTGCCATCAACAATATAAGGCCCTACAATAGCCTGGGTAGGGCAAGCGTCAATGCAGTTGGTGCAGGTACCGCAATGATCGGCAGTGGGGGCAATATCATATTCCAGTTCAATGTCAACTATCAGCTCCGCTAAAAAAAAGAACGAGCCAACCTTTTTGCTGATCAGGTTAGTGTTCTTTCCTATCCAGCCTAAGCCAGCTTTTTTGGCCCAGGCCTTGTCCAGCACCGGAGCCGAGTCAACAAAGGCCCGTCCGCTCACTTCGCCTATTTGTTCATTTATAATGTCCAGCAGTTGTTTGAGTTTTTCTTTTATTACCTGGTGATAATCAGTACCATAAGCGTATTTGGAAATTTTAGGACCTGAGGGGTCAATTTGCTGTGCATCAGTAAAATAATTAAGACTTAAAGAGATTACTGATTTTGCGTCATCAACCAACAGGCGTGGATCCAGGCGCTTATCAAAATGGTTTTCCATGTAGTGCATTTCGCCCTGCATGTTGTTTTTTAACCAGTTTTCCAGCCTGGGCGCCTCTTCCTCCAAAAAATCAGCTTTTGATATACCACAAAACATAAAGCCCAGCCTTTTGGCTTCATTTTTTATGAGCGTGCTATATTGCTGTTTGTTTTGGAGCATTGGTGCAAATATACCACAAAACAAAATTTAAAATTAGTCTGCTATCTGGCTTCAAATCGTATTCAAATAAAAACGCCTCTTTGAATTATTCAAAGAGGAGCTTCCGTTGTATTTTAAATTCCACCTTTAGGGGCTAGGGGATTAAAAACTATGTCTTAAACTATTGCTGAATGTTTTTGTTGACCAGTAACCACTATCCAATATTCTTCTAACAGTCATCAACGGGTAGTCAGGATCACGTTTGTCAGCAAGTTGAAATGCCAACTTAAAGCCATACTTCTGAACTATTGGTAATACTGGTTTTTTCCATACACCAAACGGGTAAGCAAAGTATTCCATTTTTTTGCCTGTAATTTCCTCCAGTTTTTTTGTTGGCTTTTCAATTTGAATCACCCAGTCATCCTTTTTAGGATTAGGATCATGTTTGTACCGGTCTACGCGGTGGTGATCCCAGGTATGGCTGGCAATTACGTTTCCTTCATCAGATAGTTGCTTTACCTGCTCCTTGCTCATGTAATGCGGGCGACCTAAAGATACTGTCATGATAAAATAAACAGCCTTAAAACCATATTTCTGCAACGTAGGGCGTGCAATCTCAAACTGGTCAAGGTCGGTATCATCAAACGTAAGCATAATAGGTTTGCTTGGCAGTGGGGTGCCTTTTGTTAAATAATCATATAACTGATTAGGCAGTATAGTATGGTAACCACTATCAGCCAGCATTTTTATGTGCTCTTTGAATGCAGCAACAGGTATGATATAATCTTTTGATGTTTTGGAATCAGTTGGCCTCCAATCACGGATTTGGTGATAACAAACGATTGGTACTTGTTTGCGGGCCATAATTGCCGCATTGCTTGCTGACTGTGCTGATGAAACCAAAGCAGAAAATGAGAGTGCTGCAACGGCTATGAGTTGTTTAATCATTTGATAACGGTGTATTTGAAATTTGAAGTGGGCAAAAGTAATATTATTTTGCTTTTGGTATAAATAAAGAATAACAATAAAAGTTTGAATTTATTTGAAATAATCTATCTATAACACAATTCGTTTGCCTTCTTTAATTGATCTTTTTGCAGCATCCAATATTTCCATTACAATCATATTGTACTTTAAGGACGAAAGATCATCCGTGCCAGGCAATTGGTTATGCAGCACTGCGGTTAAATAAATAATTGGGTCATTTATAGGCGCGGCAAGCGGATCAACTGTTTTTGAACTTTTAATGTTTTCGCGCAGGCGGCTAACAATGTGACTGGTATCAAGGGCATGCAGGTAACCTGTTTCGCCAAAAACTTCAAAATCTTTTATAGAGAATGGCCAGTTCCATGATCCTTCTATCTGCCCTATAGCACCCGGATATTCTACAATAACGGTAGCGTCATCTTCTACTTTTGGATAAACAGCCGGTTTGTAATGCCTTCCAATAGCTGTTACCGCAATAGGCTTTTGACCATGCATCATCCAGGTCATCAGGTCGGCACCATAGCATCCAAAATCATTAAGGGCACCGGCACCGTTTAATACAGGGTCGGTAAGCCAGCTTAAAAACTCTTCGCTGCAACCAATTTCTTTTGGCCCCTGATGTCCATCGTGCGCTACCATTCTCTTAATTGATCCAATAGTGCCTGCATTTACGGTATTGTATACGTCTAAGTTAGACGGGTACCATGTGGTTTCGTAATTTGTTAATACTTTGATGTTATATTTATTAGCCAGTTCTTCCATCCGTTTAGCCTGGCTCAAAGTGGCCGCCAAAGGTTTTTCAACCATAACCGGGATATGTAATGGTGCACATACTTCCACAATATCCACATGATTAGCGGCAGCGTTGTAACCTAAAACAGCATCGGGCTTTGTTTTAAGCACCATTGTTTTAAGGTCTGTAAAGAACAAGGAGTCGGGGATATGGAATTGCTTGCCAAACTTTACCCATAAGGCTTTGTTTGGCTCTGCAATGCCCACAATATCGGCCTTGCCATCCCTGTATCTACTTAAAATTCCATAAACGTGATTGTGGTTTAAACCGGCCACACCTAAACGTAGCTTGTTTTGTGCATTAACTATGCCGGCAAAAGCGAGCAGAATAAATGAAAATACAATGGTTTTAATGAAATTTTTCATATGCTATTTTTCGGTTGATAAAGAAAATGGAACGTCAATATCCTTTGTACCGCGTTGTTTGTTTGGCTGTGCGGTCATGTTAAAGTTAATGGTAGTTCCCTGCAATAATGCTTTATGGCTTAGCCAGTTAAAATCATAAGGCTGGCCATTAACCGTCATGGTATTTACGTAAATATTACTGTCGCTGTTGTTTGGCGCATTGATCACTATTTTTTTGCCGTTTTCAAGGTTTACGGTAATTTTCTTAAACAATGGCGCACCTAATACATACTGATCACTCGCCGGGCAAACCGGGTAAAAGCCCATTGCCGAAAATACATACCAGGCAGATGTTTGTCCGTTATCCTCATCGCCGCAATAGCCATCAGGAGTAGCCATGTATAATTTATTCATAGCATCACGCACGTGGTATTGGGTTTTCCATGGCTGGCCTGCATATCCGTAAAGATAAAGCATGTGCTGTATAGGCTGGTTTCCATGTGCATACTGGCCCATGTTTACAATCTGCATTTCGCGGATCTCGTGGATCACTTCGCCGTAATAGCTGTCGTCAAAAATAGGAGGGAGCGTAAATACGGAATCTAACTTGGCAATAAATTGTTTTTTACCACCCATCAGGTTAATTAATCCCTGCATATCCTGGAAAACGCCCCAGGTATAATGCCAGCTGTTACCTTCGGTAAAGGCATCACCCCATTTAAATGGATTAAATGGCGTTTGGAATGAGCCATCTTTATTTTTACCGCGCATTAAACCGGTTGACGGATCGAACAGGTTACGGTAGTTCAGCGCGCGTTTTTTGTAGATGCCAATTTCAGATTCAGGCTTGTGTAAAGCCTTGCCCAATTGATAAATGGCAAAATCGTCATAAGAATACTCTAATGTACGCGCGGCATTTTCGTCTATCTTAACATCGTAAGGTACATAACCCAGTTGGTTGTAATATTCAACACCTTTACGGCCGGTTGCTCTTGGGCCCTCGTTATTGGCTCCATGTATTAAGGCTTGATATAAAGTTTCGATATCATAACCCCGCAAACCTTTTATATAGGCTTCAGAAACTACTGAAGCAGAGTTATTACCCACCATTACATCAGAGTAACCTGGGCTCGACCATTCAGGCAACCAGCCACCTTCTTTGTAGTCATTTATAAGGCCTTGCTGCATCTCTTTGTTTATGCTTGGATAAACCAGGTTAAGGAAAGGATAAAGTGCCCTGAAAGTATCCCAGAAGCCAGTTCCCGCAAACATATAACCCGGCATTACTGTGCCGGTGTACGGACTGTAGTGCACAATCTTGTTGTTGGCATCAACTTCGTAAAGTTTATTCGGGAAAAACAGCATGCGGTACATGCATGAATAAAAGGTACGCATCTGATCAACAGAACCACCTTCAACTACCAGATGGTTAAGGGTTTTGTTCCAAACATCTTTAGCTTTTTGTTCGGTAACATCAAAGCTATCGTTGCCTTGCTCTCTTTTTAAGTTAAGCTCTGCTTGTTCAAAGCTCACAAATGATGAGGCTACCCTTAAATGCACTTTTTCGTTATCGCTGGTTTTAAAGCCAATAACAGCTATAGCATGTTTGGCGTGTAGTGATAATGAATCGGTTAATGTTGAATCGCTGTAGGTTTGCGCTATTACGATAGGTTTATCAACATAAATAACAAAGTAGTCTTTAAAGTTTTTTAATGGCCCGCGTGCAAACTTGGTGGAGTAGCCAATAATCTTATTTTCTTTCGGGATAACTTTAACAAATGATCCTTTATCAAATGCATCTATCACAATAAAAGAACTATCGTTCTTCTGATAGGTAAACCTGAATTGAGCTGTCCTGTCAGTAGGTGCAATTTCTGTGGTTACGTTATGGTCGGCCAGGAAAACACTGTAATAATAAGGTTTTGCTATTTCAGCCTTATGGGAAAACCAGCTGGCGCGACCATTTTGTGATACCTTCAGATGCCCGGTAACCGGCATTATGGCAAATTGACCATAGTCATTCATCCATGGTGAAGGCTGGTGCGTTTCTTTAAAGCCATTGATCTTGTGGGCATCATAAGTATATTGCCACCCGTCGCCCATTTTACCTGTTTGAGGGGTCCATGTGTTCATACCCCATGGCAATGCAATAGCAGGGTAGGTATTACCATTTGAAAGATCGTACTTGGAATCGCTGCCCATTAAAGGGTTGATGTAATCAACCAGGTTAACAGCTTTAGTGGTTTGTTGAGAGAAGCCTTTTACAGTAATCAGCAGGGCTATAAAAAGGAAGAAATTTTTCATTAGTTTATCAGGAGTAGTTAAGGGGTGTTTTTATTTTAGAACAAAGACGGATTACCGCCCAGTTTTATTTTACCAAGATGTTTATAAGCACTTTCTGTTGCCTCGCGGCCGCGGGTGGTACGCATTAAAAAGCCTTCCTGTATTAAAAAGGGTTCATAAACTTCTTCAATGGTACCTTCATCTTCGCCAACGGCTGTTGCAATGGTTTTTAAGCCAACAGGGCCTCCTTTAAACTTATCAATTATGGTGCTTAATATTTTGTTATCCATTTCATCAAGACCATGCTCGTCAACGTTTAGTGCATTTAACGCGTATTTGGCAATTGCGGTATCAATATTGCCATCGCCTTTTATTTGTGCAAAATCGCGGGTACGGCGCAACAGTGCATTGGCAATACGTGGTGTACCACGACTTCTACGGGCAATTTCATAGGCACCCTCATCACTGATAGGGGTTTTTAATATAGATGAGGAGCGCAATAGAATAGTGGTAAGCAATTTGGCATCGTAATATTCAAGTCTTGCATTGATACCGAAGCGGGCACGTAAAGGTGCAGTTAATAACCCTGAGCGAGTAGTGGCTCCAACAAGTGTAAAAGGATTCAGCGAGATTTGTACCGAGCGGGCATTAGGACCGCTTTCCAGCATAATATCAATCTTGAAATCCTCCATAGCTGAGTATAAATACTCTTCAACCAGCGGGCTCAAACGGTGAATTTCGTCAATGAATAAAATGTCGCCGGTTTCTAAATTGGTGAGCAGGCCAGCCAGATCACCAGGTTTATCCAGTACCGGGCCCGAAGTGACTTTGAAGCCAACCCCCATTTCGTTAGCAATGATGTTGGAGAGGGTGGTTTTTCCCAAACCTGGAGGGCCATGTAGCAACACGTGATCCAGTGCTTCGCCGCGCTGACGGGCAGCCTGTACAAAAATCTTTAAATTGGCTAATATTTTATGCTGGCCGGTAAAATCTTCAAATACCTGCGGGCGCAAAACTTTTTCAATATCACGTTCAGCAGGAGAGAGACGTTCGCGGTCAGGATCTAAATGTTCGTTCATTGCCAACGAAATTAGTGTTTATTTTTCAAGTCCGAAAACTGGAAAGCCCTGATGACGAATTGTTGAACTATGAATACCCTTTAGTAAAAACAATATTACAAAAAGGTGATCATCCTTCCGGATATTTCCGAAAAATAGAGTTGATCTTCATCTGGATCACCCCAAAAAAAGCTTCCCTGAAAATACTTGTCGACATTTTTGAAGTTCCGGCAGTACGATCAGTAAATATAATAGGTACTTCCACTAATTTATAGCCATGTTTTATGGTGGTGTACTTCATCTCTATCTGGAAAGCGTAGCCTACAAATTTGATCTTATTCAAATCAAGGGTATCAAATACCCTGCGTTTGTAGCACATGAATCCTGCGGTAGAATCCTGAATATCTATACCGGTTATAAAGCGTACATATACCGAAGCAAAGTAACTCATCAGTACCCTGCTCATAGGCCAGTTAACAACATTTACTCCGTTAATATACCTTGAACCAATGGCGGCATCTGCCCCTTCAACGCAGGCTTCCCTTAGTCTGAGCAGATCATCAGGGTTATGGGAAAAATCGGCATCCATTTCAAAAATGAAATCATAATTATGCGCTATGGCCCATTTGAAACCGTGAATATAGGCAGTTCCCAATCCCTGTTTACCGGCACGTTCTTCTATAAACAACCGTTCGGGATATTCGAGCTGTAATTGTTTAACGATATTTTGAGTGCCATCCGGCGACCCATCATCAATGATCAATAAATGGAAATCATGAGGTAAGGAAAAAACCCTGCGGATCATCCGCTCGATGTTTTCCTTTTCATTATAAGTCGGGATAATAACTATGCTATCTGGCACTTAAAAATTATAATAAAGAGTTCGCAAAACTAATTGATTTTGGCGGCATAAAAAATAAAAAAGCAGCAAAGTATTTTTTACCCTGCTGCTTTTTAAATAATGTAAATAATTTACAGTTGATGTGTATCTGCAATTACCTGGTTATCAACATATGGGTCGGTAATATAGTTGCGTTCCTTCAGTCGCGGTGAAATAAATAGGAATGCTACCACAAACACTCCAATAAATATTACAAAGAACCATTCATAGTTTGCGCCCTTGAGGTTACGAGCCCACCATCCGCCACCTTCGATAAAGCTGTTAACAACTGCGGTAATAAGATTACCAAATGATACTACCAGGAGCCAAAGGCCCGTCATGGTGCTTTTCATTGATTTTGGCGAATGCGTATAAGCGTATTCCAGGCCTGTAATTGACACCAATACTTCGGCAGCCGAAAGTATCATAAAAGCAAGTATCTGCCACCAAATTGACGGTGTGCCGCCATGCTCGATGCTATTGTGTGTAAAGGCAATCACTACGAACGACAAAGCAGTTAAAATTAAGCCGGTGCCAAGTCTGCGAAGTGGAGTGGTTTTTAACCCCAGTTTATCTAAAAACGGATATAATCCATAATTAAATAGCACTATAAATATCATTAGGAAAACAGTATTAAACGTGGATACTGAACCCGGATCAATAACGAATGAAGTAAAGCCAAGATTAATATTGCGGTCTGATTTAGCAGCATAAAGTGTCCATTCTGATAGGCATTGGTCCCAAACTGCCCAAAATGCCAGGGCGAAAAAGAATACGGCCATTACTCGGTAAACCGCTTTCATGCCCTCTACCTTTTCAGGATCGAACGGGCCTTTGGCAACGTCCAATAACGACTCGCCCGGTCTGCGTTGCCCTATATGGGTTAATGCATAAAATGTTATAAATACCAGGTTATTGCGGTTAACGCCCTGTGGTGGAACTTTTACATATAGTTTGCGGCCCAAAAAGAATATAAGGGTGGCCAGCGCCATCAATATACCCGGGATACCGAAAGCCCATTTCGGTCCATATAGGCGATAAGTAATTGGAATAGCAATAGTTGATAACATGGAGCCGGCGTTAATACTAAAATAGAACCAGCCATAAATCTTCGAAAGTAAATCTTGATTGCTGGCATCAAATTGGTCGCCCACATTGGCTGATACGCAAGATTTTATACCGCCAGCACCAATAGCAACTACAAGCATCCCGAATTCAAAGCCGCCGAGGCTGGTATCAAACATCGATAATAAAAGATGTCCCAGGCAGTAAACCATCGAGATATATAATATGAGCTTATATTTGCCGGTAAACCAGTCGGCCACCATGCCACCCACAAATGGCAGCGCATAAGCTACCATTACAAACAGGTGATTTAGCTTATTGGCATGTGCGTCAGCTTGCTGGGATAACGCTGCACTGCCAGTAGGGTTAAAAAACTGTTTCACCAAAAAAAGCGTCAATATTGACCGCATCCCATAAAAACTAAATCTCTCTGCCGCTTCGTTTCCAATAATGAATGGAACGCTTTTTGGGAATCTGGATTTTTTTACCACAGCATCAGCTGCCACTGTTTGTTGAACCATAAAGTCAGTTAAAATAATCGTCTAAAATACTATAATTCTTGTGAATCAGAATTTAATACTGAAATTGCTATTAGATGTGAGGTTAATATTTGGTTATTGATTAATTATAGGTCTTGTTTATTGTGTTTTATTCGATAATTTCTTATTGGTTAGCAGTAGCTTTATCGATTGCTGCCTGTTTTTTGGGATCAACGTATTGTTCATCCTGCGCATCCGGAACATTTCTCATGTCCAGGTTTAATACAAAGGCCCAGTGCCCGCCCCTTTCAACATAACCATCGTAGCTTAAATCAGGCCCGTAGCTGCTTAACTTGCCTTTCAATTTGTGATCAGGTGGTGAAAGATGATCAAAAACTATCAGATTTTGCTCGGGCACATATCTTAATAACATAGATGCCTGGCGTGTATATTCAAATACCACTCTTTTGCGGGTTTTACCATTGCCATCAAACACAGGCAAACCAAAAAAGGCTTTACCATCATTAAATGACAGTACATCAATTACCTTTTTTGTTGTTTGTATAGTGTTACCCTTCCATCCCAGTAAAACATAGTATGATTTTGGAGTAGTAACATGTATTATTTTATAATACTGAGCTCCAAACCACTTAGCATTAGTAGTAATGGAATCTTCGGGGTTGGTTAGCTGTGGAGAATAATCATTAAGCGGGAACATTTGTAAACTGCTTCCCCGCATTTGTATGGTGCCATAAAAGCGGTAGCTGCCATCATCATTAAGTACATGCCAGGTTAATATGCGGAAATGCCTGTCGGGCGAGTTGGTGATGGTAATGGATTTTAAAGAATCAAATGGATAATAAAATGAATTTGGTACTTTAAGTGTACCCACTAACATTTTTATAAAGGCGTAGTTGGCATTTTTGCGGTTAAAATCAACACTATCATTTATTATTTTTTTACCTAAATACGCCAGGCTATCCTCGTATAAACGCAATCTCTTTAGATTGGCAGCCGAATCTGCTTGCTGGGCAAAAATAATACGTGGTAAGGCAGCCATCAGAAAACAAATAATTAATAACTTTTTCATGTTACTAATTAACGCAAATTTTCAATAACCATTGCACTTGCTCCGCCGCCACCATTACAAATTCCCGCTGCACCGTATTTTCCATTATTCTGCTCCAAAACATTCAGCAAAGTAACAATGATTCTGGCACCTGAAGCGCCCAACGGATGACCAAGGGCCACAGCCCCGCCGTTAACGTTTACTTTTGCAGGATTGATTTTTAAAAGCTGATTATTGGCAATAGCTACAACAGAAAATGCTTCGTTAATTTCAAAGAAATCAATTTGATCAGCAGATAAACCGGCACGGTGAAGCGCAAGGGGGATTGCTTTTGACGGCGCTGTGGTAAACCATTCCGGTGCCTGCTGCGCATCGGCATAAGCAATAATTTTGGCAAGCGGTTTTATACCTAACTCTTCGGCTTTTTCTTTGCTCATTAAAACCAGGGCCGCGGCACCATCATTTAAAGTAGATGCATTGGCAGCGGTAACGGTGCCATCTTTTTTAAATACAGGTTTAAGAGATGGGATTTTATCAAATTTTACTGCTGCTGGTTCTTCATCATCAGCAAATAAGGTAACATCTCCTTTTTTATCTTTTAACTCAACAGGGGTAATCTCGTCTTTAAATTTACCATCCTTTTGGGCCTGCTGTGCTCTTTTATACGATTCAATTGCAAATGTATCCTGATCTTCGCGGCTGATGTGGCATTCGGTGGCACATAATTCAGCAGCTGAGCCCATGTGGTAATCATTATAAACATCCCAAAGGCCATCTTTTATCAATCCATCGGTTAACTGGCCATTGCCAAGTCTGTATCCATTACGTGCTTTATCTAGGTAATATGGCACATTACTCATGCTTTCCATACCACCAGCCAAAACAATATCATTTTGCCCAAGTGCAATACTTTGAGCTGCCAGCATAATGGCTTTCATGCCAGATGCACACACTTTATTTACAGTAGTAGCCGGTAAATAAGGCAAGCCCGCAAATATGGCCGCCTGCGTGGCTGGTGCCTGCCCCAAATTGGCCGATAGTACATTACCCATATATACCTCCTGTATCTGTTCAGGTTTAAGGCCGGCTTTTTCAACGGCCGATTTTATAACTGTGGCACCCAATTGGCTGGCTGATAAACTGGCCAAACTGCCTCCAAAGCTACCAATAGGCGTACGTGTTGCTGATACAATTACTACTTCTTTCATAAAAAGGATACTAAAATTGGATTGCAAAGTTAATGTTTTTACTATGCATGCATTGTAAATATTATGCTGCAAATTATTTTTTGATGATACCTAAAAGTGGCCTATGTTAAGAAAAACTGCTTATACCAGAAACTTATATTATTTTTGCGCAGTTAAAACGTAAATGGCAAAATTATCTTCAACGCGCCAAAAGGCTATTTTGCGCAAATACTCCCGCAATCTTAAGTTCTTAATGATGCTGGCCAGTGTTTCTGTAATTGTATTTACACTCCCCAAGCAGGCTAAGTTTAGTTATGATATTGAAAAGGGGAGGATATGGAACCAAAAGGAACTGGTATCTCCCTATAACTTCGCTATATTAAAAACATCGCAGGAAATTGAGAACGATCAGAAAACAGCACTGGCCAGTATCACGCCTATTTATCAATTGGATGAAGATATGGGTAGTCATGAAATTGACGGATTTAAAAATGACCTGGAAATAAAATGGCACAATGCCGGTTTTAATAACCGGCAGAAACCTAATTACATTGCTGCGGGAAGTAATCTGCTCAATGAAATTTATAACAGGGGAGTTTTAGCCCTTAACCCCAAGTATCAGCAAAGTGCCGAAAACTATGCCATCACTATTTTAAATAAAAATGTTGCCACCGAAAAAAATACGGCTGATCTGTTTACAAAGGAAAAAGCTATAGCTTATTGCGATAAAGTATTAAGTGGACGGACCGATCTGGATAAAGCATTTTTGATTGACTTGATAAGCAACAGGTTGCAATACAACTTAAGCTATGATAATAAATTAACCTCACGCCTTGAAAAAGAAGTGGTGGATGGCTTGTCAACTACCAGGGGCATGGTACAGAAGGGTGAAATAATAGTTGCCAAAGGTTCCGTTGTAAGTGATGAAGTATATCAGAAACTGCAATCATTTAAAAAAGCTTTTGAAGATAATGCGCGGATAAACGGCGACCGCAGGTTGGTACTTATAGGACAGTTTTTACTGGTGGGTATTGCCATTACCTTGCTTATGGTATTTTTATACCTGTTTCGTAAAGATATTTATGAGGATAATCGCCTGGTGAGTTTAATTTTACTGGTAATTACCGCCATGCTTGGTACCTTATCATTGGCTATTAAGCTGCAGTTGCCCAATTTATATTTCATACCTTATTGTATTGTACCTATTATCATCCGGATATTGTTTGATACCCGTTTGGCATTAAATATACATTTGCTGGTAGTTTTAATAGCCGGCTTTTTTGTACCCAACAGCTTTGAGTTTGCCTACTTTGAAATTACGGCGGGCATGGTTTCTATTTATAGTATTAAAAACCTGATAAGGCGTGAGCAGTTCCTGATCTCAGCATTGATTATAACCTTTACTTACTTTGTTGCATTTTTAGGTATTTCGTTTATCCGCGAAGGTAGTATAAGAAGCCTGGATTGGATGGATTTTGTGCCCTTTGTGGTGAGTGTGCTGCTTACGTTACTGGCTTATCCGCTTATTTACATTTTCGAGAAGGTATTTGCCATAACCTCTGATATTACCCTGATAGAGTTGACCAACACCAATGCACCATTGCTGCGTGAAATGGCATTTACGGCACCGGGTACCTTTCAGCATTCACTACAGGTGGCTAATTTGGCCGAGAATGCTATTTATTCAATAGGCGGAAACGCATTGCTGGTTAGGGCAGGGGCTTTGTACCATGATATCGGAAAAATGGAGAACCCGCTGTTTTTTATTGAGAACCAGAGTCCGGGTTTTAATCCGCATGATAAGTTGTCCTATCAGGAAAGTGCCCAAATCATTATTAGGCATGTGAGCAAGGGGATTGAAATGGCACGGAAGGCCAACCTGCCAGAAATTGTGATAGATTTTATCCGCACCCATCACGGCGATACCCGGGCTGATTATTTTTACCAGTCGTTTTTGAAAAATTTTCCTGAAAAATTCGTTGATGAGAACACTTTTAGGTATCCCGGACCTGTCCCTTTTTCAAAAGAAGGGGGTGTTTTGATGCTTGCCGACTCGGTTGAGGCCGCTTCAAGGGCGTTAAAGGAACCCGATGAAACTTCTATCAGTAACCTGGTTGACCGCATTGTAAAATATAAGCTTGATCAGAATCAATTGAAAGACAGTGATATAACGCTAAAGGATATTGAAACTATTAAAACTATTTTTAAGCGAATGCTGATGAGTATCTACCACGTGAGAATAGATTACTAGAAAAAACACTTTTTTTTTTGACGACTTAACCTAATTGCTATATTTGCAATCCCGAAAAAAGGGGAACATATTTAAAAAACGGAGAGATGCCTGAGAGGCCGAAAGGAACAGTTTGCTAAACTGTCGTACTGGCAACGGTACCGAGGGTTCGAATCCCTCTCTCTCCGCAATACGAGATTCCATTGGAATTATCATGGGGCTGTTCGATTTCGAGCAGCCTTAATTGTTTTAATTTCAGTAGGTTATGCTCAAACTCTGGATGTATCCAAGGTGTTCTAAACATACCCTCTCTAAATGTGAGACCATGTTTGAACACCTCGTTTAAAATAGCATGCTGTTGATTGATAGAAGAATCTTCAAAAATGCTCGGCAAATTGAGCATATAAGGTAATACAAGTAGTTCCTGATTGATATAATCCTCCAAATCACCGTCTAACTCATCTTTGCGTTTAAGCAATTGCCCTTTTTCTGCAATGAACTTTTTGTTCCATTTCTTGTAAGTCGCGCCATTAATTGTATCGTCCATTAGCTTCTTTTCCGCGCTATCGATCTTTTCTTCAAGCCTTTCTAATTGATCCATCACCACCTTTAACTCCTTGTTACGGTTGATATTCATCGCACTTAAACCGCTCTTTACCTCTGTTACTATTTCATCAATTGCCTCTTGCGTAAAACTAAGATTGATCAAAAGCTTACTAAACTGTTCATGAAGCAGAGCACCCGAAATATTAACGTTGCTATGCTTGATACAACGATAATATAGGTAGTATTTGTTCTTACCCTTACTCCAACCTGCTGTCATGCTTTGGCCGCAACAAGGGCTCTTTAAAATACCTTTTAACGGAAACTCATCTTTGGGTTGGGTTTTCATTGCCCGTTTGGTAAGTCCAAGCATTTCTTGCGTTCGCCAGTATTGTGTTTCTGAAATGACCGGCTGATGAATCGCCTTAATGATTTTTTCAGGGTTTTTACCACTTGCTACGACTCTTACAAGACCTGCATACAAGGGGTTGATCAAAATTCTAAATATTGCGCCATTACCACTTTGAGGGAAACCCAAGTCCCTTATCTCTTTGTGTATTAAATAACGTGGCACACCTGCCAAGTAATCACGGAAAATCTTTTGAACAATGTAGGCTTTGGTTTCATCTATGACTAATATCATCTTACCATCGGGCTGTCTGCCATTTAAGTAACCGTACGGTGCTCTATTCAAATACCGGCCAGACTCTTGTGCGTGACGTGCACTTAACTTTGCCCTGCGCCGAATCGTCAACAGTTCCTGATTAGCGATCAAGTATTTAAAGGCCCTTAAAAGAAATACTGATGGGTCTGATGTGTCAATATCCAGTGGCTCACTTGTCGCTATAACTTTCAGGCCATACTTCTTTTCTAATTGTTCGATTTTTTGCAATGCTTCAGGTAGATTACGGCTAAAGCGGTCATGATCAAGTACGATCAGGTACTTTACCTTTCCTTTATGTTGCTTTATAAAGTCTTCGAGTGCTTTGTAATCAGGTCTGTCAAAAGTATAGCTTGATGCACCGTCGTCAACAAAAACTGACCCAAGTACAATATGATTGTATTCGCAATAATCTCTTATGTTCTTTTCCTGGTAGTCTATCGAGTGAACTGATTGATCTTTCTTACTTATTCTTATATACCCTATCGCATCCATTTCTCTTCCTTTTTATAATAATTTCTACAATAATCTCAGCTATTAATTTACGAAAATTATCGCTATTTTCCTCATTTTCAACAGGGTTTTCGACGAAATTTCTATTCTTTTTTTCTATATCTTGAAGCCGATATATAGTTTTTTCCTTGCCCATATTTCTATCTCATTAAGGAAGCAATTGTGAGACTAATGAGAAAAAAGAGTTGAGTAAAATCAGGTAGTACTCTTATATTTTATTACCAAAATATCATGTTAAAATTAAATCCGTAACTTTCAATGCTCTAACTTAAAGGAGTTCCAATATTGCCTAAATAATCTAAACCATCGATGTTTATCAAGACGCTAAAAATTAAAGGTTACCGAACATTTAATAGTGAATTCACTGTTAAGTTGAATAAAGGCCTAAACGTATTGGTCGGTGAAAATGCCACCGGAAAAAGCACCATTATAGATGCTATCAGGTTAATCTTATTGGAAGACGAATTTGGCCGCACGGGCATAGTAGATACTGATTTTCACAGACCGCTTTCAAAAGCAGCGAAATCTAAAGGGGAACCTAAAATCAATATTCGATGTGAGTTTGATAAGCTATCGGACGAGGAACAGGTGATATACCTGCCCTGGCTGGACCTGAATAATCCCGAAAAAGCAATTTTAAATTTAGCGATAGAAAACAAAGAGGACAGTCGGGGTAAATTTAAACGGAAGATATGGGGCAATGAATCAGAAAGCGGTTTCTTTGAGTGGGAATTACTCAACAGAATCAACTGTATCTACTTGCCCGCGTTAAGGGATGCCGAGGATAAACTAAAAGCGTTTAAAGGTTCACGTTTGTCGCGGTTATTAAAGAACCTGCGGACAAACGACGATGAAATTCATCCATTGGAAAAAAAGTTCGCAGCCCTGAACAAAGATTTGCTCAATGATGAGTCTATCAAAATCGCCAACAAATTCATCAAAGATAATATTCTAAAGTCCGTTGGCCCGCTTTTCGGACAGGACACCTCCCTACAGTTCACTGAAATTAATTTTGACAGGATAGTAGAGCGAATACGGCTTTTATTTTACCCGCTACTACCGGAATCCGGCACAGTCAACAAAGTCGAAATGTTCCGGGAGTTAAATGAAAACAGCCTTGGCTTTAATAATATCCTATATTTAGCAACCATCCTCGCGGAATTTGACGGTACCGAAACTGCCGAAACTTCTCATAAAATATTACTGATCGAAGAACCGGAAGCGCACTTACACCCACAACTGCAAAGCCGCTTAATGCAGTATTTACAGGAAATGGCAATTGAAAGTAAAATCCAGATTATTGTAACTACACACTCTCCGGCATTGGCCTCCAGTTGCGACCTAAATGCCGTAAAGATACTTTCGTTAGTCAATGGCTCAGCTAACCCCATTTTTACAGCGGTCGCGGATTGCTGCCTAACAACCACCACAAAGAATTTTTTAGAAAGGTGGCTCGATATCACTAAATCCACCTTGTTGTTTGCCAAAGGGGTGTTATTTGTCGAGGGAATATCAGAGGCTCTGGTCATTAGCGAAATAGCGAAAATGGTATTAAAGGAATTTGCTGCAAAGCAGCCGGATAAAGTTTATTTTAAGAACTTAACTGACTATGGTATCTCCATTATTAACCTAAACGGTCTTTACTTCAACCACTTTATGGCCATATTCAGAGGCTATAAAAAGGATGAAGATCAATCCTTTGTGATTTGTCCGGGTATCCCCGTAAAATGTGCCGGTTTAACGGATAACGATCCGGAAACGACTGCAAAACCAACTGGGCAGAATACTTTGCCAGGCAAAAATCACCAATTGTACTTAATTGCTGAACTCATCCAACAATCCGTTAATTGCAGGTTGTACTCTAATTTAAAAACATTTGAGTATGACTTGGCATTAGAGGGCAATAATATCGTATTGATGGCCCAGGTACAGTTAGGACTTATCGATACCGATGGGCCTGTAAAGACCCAGCTGCAGGCTTATAGCCAAAAGGACTGGTCAAACTCGAATATTAATGATAAAGCTGACGCGGCGTATTTCCTGTTAAACCATATTGATAAAGGGGAATTTGCACAGGCCTTATCCCAAAGACTTTCTGAGCCGGAAACCTCGTTTGCAGTTCCTCAATATATCAAAGACGCGCTCGCATGGCTGGTAGATTAATGGATACCAACAGAAAATTGAAGATAGCTTATAAGCTATCTTCAATGCTCAAATGCGAATTGACGGATTTAACGCGACTTAGTAGTGAGCAAATGGAATATATCCACCGGTATATTAAGGATCATGTGTTTTTAAGGGCCTGCCCCGGAAGCGGAAAAACGGAAGTAATCGGGTTAAAGGCTTCTTACGAAATCTCTAAATGGCAGGAGCAAAATATCGGCGGGCTGGCCGTTTTAACCTTTACCAATAGCGCCGCTAAGGAATTAAATAACAGGATCAGAAAATATAGTGAATTGACTATTGGCACTCATCCGCATTTTATCGGAACGTTCGATAGCTGGCTGCACAATTTTCTATTGCACCCATTTTGTCATTATTTAACGGCCTACAAAGGTAAGGACGGCGATAAAAGCATTCGGATCATTGAGCAGGATAGTGGGGCGGATTTTATGTATGCCTACCAGTTCAAGGTTGACCACAAAGGGAAAAAGGTACCCGTAAAAGCTACTGAATATCATTTCAAGGATAACTGGAAAACGGTTGTAGGTGACACGGATATTGCCAAGAGCATAATCTCAAGAGGCCTGACTACTACTGAGTTTGAGGAATTCAAAACCGTAAAGACAAAATTTATAAAGGACGGCTTCGCGACCTATTCAGATGCAGAATTCCTATGTTGCCGATTGCTCACTAAATTCAAGTTCTTGACACAAAAGATAGCCCTGAGATTTCCGGTAATTATTGTCGATGAATGCCAGGATTTGTCTGAGGATCAGTTAACGATTATCGACATTCTTCAGCAGAAAGGGACGATTTTTCATTTTGTTGGGGATATCAATCAGGCGATATATGAGTTCAGAGATGTAAACCCGGAATTGTTAATGGCCTACATTCAGAAGAAAAAGTTTCTCGAACTAAAACTGACCAAAAACTACCGGAGTAATCAATCCATTGTAGATTTAACCAGCTTAATGATTGGTAACTCAGATATCGTACAGGCTAATATTGGTAATTTAATACCGGCGCCCTGTATCCTTTGGCAGTATGATGACCAGTCATTTTCAGATTTACCTACGAAGTTTGAAGAATTGATTTTAAAGCACTCCTTAACTTTAAACCAGTGTGTGATCCTCGCGCGCGGCAAGTCTACCTTAGACCCGTTACGGGTTCAAAATCAGAATAATAAATACACGAAGATAGAATTATTTGCCATAGCACTGCATTGCTGGAATAAACAGCAGCGGAATACGGACGAGTTGACTAATGCGCTGTTGTACGCAGGAAAGTTCTTTTTTTCGATAGCTTACGGCGGCCATCCGGATGTGAAAAATCAATATTGCCCGGATGGGATTGACCCGGTGGAGTGGCGCTTATTATTGAAGCGACTATTGGACGAGGCAAATGTGCTTTATCCTTTTAAGGCAAACGGGGTTGATATGACCTGGAAAAATTGGGTGGTTTTGGTTAAACAATTCTTAATGAATAAATGGTTTCTATTAAAGTATAGTTCCGTCACCTACGATAAAATTAAGAATGGAATCAAATCGCCTGATAATAAAGGTGATAAATATGTCCATGAGATACATTCGTTCACTAATCTCAAAAATCCATTCAGGACGACCACTATTCATAGTGTGAAAGGGGAAACGCTGGAAGCTGTTTTGCTGATATCGCATAAAAACAAGCAAAGTAAAGGAGGACACCATTCGCACTGGTTCAGGGAGGGGAATTTTACAGAAGAGCATATCAGGTTTGCCTATGTGGCTTGTTCTCGCCCCAAACATTTATTGGTGATTGCTACACCAATGTTATCTGCTACTGAACTTACCCAGCTAAAAAAAATAGGATTGGTGCCCTGATGGAAGTAACGTAATTATCATTCTCGCTTATATTTCGCAGTACTACCGAACATTACCCAAATCTCAAAATCCATGCTATTCAAATTTGCCTATCAAAATTGATAGCATGGAAACCAACAGCAACCTCAAAGGCCGCAAATTCAACGGCCAATACTACCCCAAGATCAAACGCATCCGGCAAGAGCCGCGGCAAAAGATACGCCAGCTACTCAGGTCATTTATTCCGCTGAACCAACCGGAACCGGGCCACCAACATTCCGGCCAAAGTTGACCACCCACAAACTCAATTAGAAACCATTAATCAAACTGCGAAGCAGTTTCGCAAGGCCAGTTCTGCATTCGACAGAATGCAGCAAGATGGATTTTCGTATACGAAAATCATCTTGCCGCCCTTACGGTCGGGACTTCGCTCGGAACTCGCGAAGTCTGGAACACCCTTAAATGTACGTTATGCCACGTAAAAAACTCGAAAACCCCGAAGACATATTAAGCCAGCCCATTATTGTGCGGGTTACCGAAAAAGTCTTTAAAAAATTGGAAAAGATACAGCAGGAAAGCGGCTGCCAAAGCGTAGGCGAAGTGGCACGAATGATATTATCCGGCGAACAAATCAACTGTTTTTATAAGGATGTATCATTAAATGCCCCTATGGAGGAAATGGCTTTGATAAGGAAAGAATTGAAAGCCATCGGCATCAATATCAATCAGCAGACTAAATTCTTTCACATGAGTAAGTCGGAAGCACAGCGTGCATTTTTTACGCTCAAAACGGCAGAGCTATATAAAAAGGTCGGCGGTAAGGTCGAAGAGTTATTAGGCATAATTAACCGCTTAGCTGAAAAATGGTTACACGTTTCGTGAACGGGAAAAATATTAGGGGTATGTTGCATTACAATGAAAACAAGGTAGCAGCCGGTGAAGCCAGGCTATTGCTGGCCAGCGGCTTTGCAGGTGATATTGACAAGTTTAACCTGGAGCAAAAACTGCAACGTTTTGAGCATTTAACCATGCTGAACACCAGGGTTAAAACAAACGCGGTACACATCACGCTCAATTTTGATGAACAGGATAAGTTGAGCAATGAAGTTTTACAGCAGATCACTTTATCTTATATGGAAAAGATTGGCTTTGGCGACCAGCCCTACTTAGTATATAAACATAATGATGCCGCGCATACACACGTCCACATTGCGACTATCAATATCAAACCGGATGGCAATCGGATTGATACGCACGGTATTGGTTGGAAATTATCCGAACCGGCCCGAATAGCACTGGAAAAGGAATATGCTTTGGTACAGGCCAAAGGCAGGAAAAACAGCAACACCTTAAATATCAAACCCGCCAATTTGGAGAAAGCCATCTACGGCAAAACACCTACTAAAAGGACTATCACCAATATTGTAAATGCTGTAATCGGCAGCTACAAATTTACCTCACTGGCTGAATTTAACGCTATACTCAAACAGTTTAACGTCATAGCCGACCGGGGCGGCGAAAATACAATGATGCGTGAAAAAGGCGGGTTAATTTATAGTCTTATTAATGACAAAGGCGAAGAGGTTGGCATACCCATAAAGGCAAGTGCCATCTATAACAAACCAACTTTGGCCAATTTGCAAAAAGAGTTTGATAAGAATATTGAAAGGCGCAAGCAATATAAAGACCCGCTGAAAGAAGCCATTGAAAGGGTATTTAAGCAATACGATGCGATTACTAAAAACACTTTCATCGCCGAACTGCAAAAGCAGCACGTCAATGTTGTTTTCCGCGTGAATGAGCAGGGTTACACCTATGGTATCACTTATATCGACAATCACAATAAAACGGTATTCAACGGTAGTGATTTAGGCAAGGTTTATAGTGCCAAAGCCATTTTGGATAGGTTCAGCACCAAAGATAAACAAGTAAAACCCGAGTTAAAAAAAGAACATAAACCAATACTGAAGCGTAACGCGCCAAATACAACGCAACAGCCAAAAACCTATCTCAAACCACCACAACAAACTAATTATTTATCGCTGGCCCTGGCTAAATATCAGCCGGAAGCTGCGCCAAGCGGGCCGCGAAAAAAGAAAAAAAGAAGATCAAAAGAAAAGGAACAAGACCAGGGACTGGATTTATAAATATCAGGAGGGATTGCAATGCACACCGGAGAAGATACACAAGGGCTAAGGAAGATCATCGACTTTACAAGACTTATCAGCATTTTTATATTGGCCATACATTTTTACATCTGTTGCTACCAGGCATTTACACAGTGGCACTGGACAGCAAATATCACTGACCGAATTATCGCCAATATTGCCAAAACAGGTTTATTCAATAACTGGTGGAAACCTAAACTGGCAGCATTGCTTTGCCTGTTTATTTCTTTGGTTGGTGTCAAAGGCAAAAAAGATGAAAAGATCAATTATAAAAGCATTACAGCCTATCTCCTTACTGGCCTGCTTATTTACTGGATAAGCATCCTATGCTTTTACCTGCATACAGATTTGGCGCTAATCGCTATTGCCTATATGACGTTGACAGGTATTGGATATTTACTAATGCTTACAGGTGGCGCCTGGTTATCGCGGATACTGAAAGAAAAGCTAAACAAGGATATTTTCAACAGCGAGAATGAAACCTTTCCGCAGGAAGAAAGGAAGTTGGAAAACGAGTATTCAATTAACCTGCCTGCCAAATATAACCTTAGAGGCAAAACGAGGGATAGCTGGATAAACTTCATCAATCCCTTTCGTGGCCTGTTAGTGGCAGGTACACCCGGCGCAGGTAAATCTTATTTCGTTATCAGGCATATTATAGATCAGCATATTAAAAAAGGTTTCTCAATGTTTTTATATGATTTTAAATACGATGACCTTTCCAAAATAGCTTACAACAAACTATTACAGTACAAAGGTAATTACAAAACCAAGCCGGCTTTTTATGTTATCAATTTTGACGATCTAAACCATACCCACCGATGTAACCCACTTGACCCAGGCAGTATGAATGATATAACAGATGCGACCGAAGCAAGCCGGACAATCATGTTAGGTTTAAATAGGGAATGGATAAAAAAGCAAGGTGATTTCTTTGTCGAAAGCCCGATTAACTTTTTAACTGCTATCATCTGGTACCTGCGTAAGTATCAGGACGGTAAATATTGTACCCTGCCGCATGTAATTGAATTGATGCAAGCTGATTATGACCGCTTATTTTCAGTGTTGTTAAAACAGCCGGAAATAACCGCCTTAATTAATCCTTTTATATCCGCTTATAATAATAATGCTAAAGCACAATTAGAGGGACAGGTTGCAAGCGCCAAAATTGGGCTGGCAAGACTTGCGTCGCCACAGTTATATTATGTACTGTCCGGCAATGATTTTTCCTTAGATGTAAACAATCCCAACGAGCCGAAAATCATTTGTTTAGGCAACAACCCGCAGAAGCTGCAAATCTATGGTGCGGTATTGTCTTTATATATATCTCGAATGATTAAGTTGGTTAACCGTAAGGGCCAGCTAAAAAGTAGCCTGATCTTTGATGAGTTTCCGACTATCTTTTTTAATAACATGGATAGTCTGATCGCTACCGCGCGTTCCAATAAAGTTGCTACCACTTTAGCGGTCCAGGATTTCAGTCAGTTAAAAAAAGATTATGGTGCGGAGCAGGCCGACGTCATTACCGGTATTGTCGGCAACGTAATCAGCGGCCAGGTAACCGGCGATACCGCCAAGACTTTAGCGGATAATTTTGGTAAGATCGTACAGGATAAAAACAGCCTGACCATAAATAGCGGAGATACTTCATTCTCTAAAGCCACGCAATTAGACTATGCAATACCAGCGTCCAAGATTGCGGCGCTATCATCGGGTGAGTTTGTGGGTATGGTAGCTGACAACCCCGAACAAAAGATTGCGCTTAAAATGTTTCATAGTGCCATTCAGAATAATCATGAAGTTCTCGCTAAGGAGGAAGCAGATTTTAAATCCATCCCCATAGTTAGCTATGTAAGTGAGGAAACCGTTATAGAAACCTATGCCCAAATAAAGGATGAAATCGCGGGACTATTTAAAAGTGAACTTGCGGACTTAGATAAGGTGGATGATGCATCAGCGCAGGAAGCAGGTTTGGCGGTTAATATTTCAAACCCAAATGAAAAACAACTCAACAAAAAACAACATCGGCAAATGAGCAAGAGGAACCGACAAAGAGAAAGGGAAAACATTCGAAAAATAAAGCAAGGCTCTGATGATCAATCCACAGGTCGAAATGGTAAAGCCATATCACCTGTAAAGAATGACGATACGGAGCAGGCATTGTCAATGTAATTAGTTGAGGAACAGAATTAATGACCGACTTAATTCCAGACCCTATAGCATAACATAACAGTTTATTGCAGGTGCTTAGCCTATAGCCTGCTTAATTTTGAAGCCGCAGTTCCAGGAACCGTTCCTGATCTCAAACAATAATTCTTCGTTTCTATCCGGGAAATGCTCATCGATACATTTTGTTATTTGCTTTTTGACGTTCAAATAAGTTGTCCTGAAATCTCCTTCGGCAACCGGGAGAGCAACAATGATATGATCCCTATATAAGCTTAGTTCCCAATCAAGCGAACAATTTTCATGGAGAATTTTGATTGCCTTTTCCTGTGATATTTCCATTCGGAGTAAATGTACATTGTTTTAGTATGCTAAAAAGAGTATGGAGTATGTTATTGCTTCCTGCTATTAGTTTGGACATTCCGGAGCCGTTGATCACCAGATTCCGAAAAACTACAAACAGGCATTTCCGGAACACTTTGACCACATCAACTTCTTGAGTGTTAATTGCGATTTTCCTTCTTATCAACACAACTCGGTACTCTAAAGCGCACGGAGTTGCCTGGTGAAGCCTGCCGTAATATCCACATTGTCTGTTCAATAAAAATTCTTGAAATTTAAGGGTTTTCAGCCCGGTCAAGCGACGCTTGACCGGGCTCTGCCAGCAACTTAAGCGAAACATTTATCTCTTGCATGCCCTGCCGGAAATTTAAACATTTTTTCAACCCCCCATCATACCAATTGGTTTTTGAATTATATTTGCTAAAGAAATTATAACAAATGGATACTGATAGCTTGAGTACCAGCGATTTTATATTGCAAAAAGTAGCCCCTATATTTAATAGGCAGGGTTATGCAGGCACCAGTTTATCCGATTTAACAAAGGCCACCGGTTTAACCAAAGGCGCAATTTATTTCAATTTTAAAAACAAGGAGGCGCTTGCTGTTAAAGCTTTTAAGCTAAACGTCAAAAAAGTGATTGCCCCCATCGGGCTTCATCTTGCGCAGCATGATAACGCTATTGAAAAATTAAAGGCTTTAACCATTTATCACCGAACTTATTATGATGTAATAGCCGGTATTGGCGGTTGCCCTATTTTAAATGTTTGCACGGATGCCAACAATACAAATGAAACCCTGTTTAATGCCGTTAAAATAATTTCCAAACGGCTTGAAAATGATTTAATACGCATTATCCAAAACGGGATCGATGATGACGAGATCCGCGCGGATGTAAATGCTGCCGTTTATGGCAAAAACATTTACGCCATGATTGAAGGAAGTATATTTTTGGCATTCACCCATCTGGACAGGACATATATAGACAACATGATGGACATGATTGACTTGTTGATTGACGAGAAATTAACTAAATAAAATTTTTTACATTGCAACATACCGAACGGTATGTAAATTAAAACTTATGAAAAAAATATTAACCACAACGCGAAAGGTTCGGTTTCAGGATTGCGACCCCTTCAACCATTTAAACAATTCCAGTTATATTGATTATTTTCTTAATGCTCGCGAAGATCAGCTAATAGAAAACTATAACTTTGATATTTTTGATATTGCAATTAACCAGGGGCTAAGTTGGGTGGTGACTTCAAACCAGTTACAATACATAAAACCGGCCTTCATAATGGAAACCATACAGATTGATTCGCAATTAATCGCGGCCACGTCCCGGAGCCTGCTGGTCGAAATGCGAATGTGGGATGAAAAGCAAACCCATTTAAAAGCTGTTTTATGGACAAATTATTTTCACTTCGATCTTAAAACCCAAAAACCGGCCAAACATGGCGAAGAGTTTAGCAAGCTTTTTACCGATATTTTGTTGCCTGTCGAACAAACAATATTTGAGGACCGGCGTAATTATTTGGTCAGGCAGCGGAAGGAGTAACTGATGGTGCGTTGATGTGCTTGTCGGCACTCAAACCCGTGAACACTTGGACCTGGATATTGCGCTGCCGCATAAATTCGATAAGGAACTAAGGCAGGTTCTCAAAGAAAAAGGTTTTGAGGGGCTTGATTTGTTGTATTCATGGGAATACAATTACGTGCTTAAAGACATCAATGGCTTGCTGGTTGATGTGCATACTTATGAGCTGGATGAAAACGGCAACAATATATTTGGTGTCGCCAATGAAGGCAATAGTTCTGAAACTTGATATTTTAAACTACTTAAAATCGCTTTTGTTTTATCAGGGTCTTATCATAAAGCCTTTAGAATAAAGCAATTCTATAAAAAACAACCAGCGGCTAATGGAAAATAAAATTAAAGATTTGGACAACTTGATTGCAGGTTGCACAAAACAGGATAGGAAATGTCAAAAATTGCTCTATAAATCCTTTTATGGATTTGCAATGGGAATTTGTCTCCGTTATGCCCGTAACCGCCATGAAGCAGCTGAAATCATGAATAAAGGGTTTTTGAATATTTTCTTTAGTCTTCAAAAGTATGACGTCCAAAAACCGGTTAAGGCCTTGATCAGACAGATCATGATCCATACTTCGATTGGTTATTACCGTGTTGAATTAACAGAGCTGATTACGGATGGTATTGAAAATGTAAATCTTGCTTATAACCAGCCATTGGAAGATCATAGTTTAGGATACTGCCAACTTCTTGCCAATATCCAGCAACTACCCGACGTGCAGCGCCTCGTTTATAATCTATATGCGATAGATGGTTACTCTGATCGGGAAACCGATGAACTACTTGGGAAAAGTGAGGGAACGTGTAAGTTCAATTTAATGAACGCCAGGGAAACTTTAACGAAAATGTTGAATTATGAAAAATAGCAATTATAAATTGGGTACGTGACCAGCCTTTCGACACTGCAAATGCCCGTTGCGGGTGGTAATATTTTTATTAAACGTATATACGGATTTCATGGCCAGGCGATACCTTTCCCACTCAGGTGTATCAACCCGCATGTATTGCGGTAAACGGATTTCGCGAGAAATTTGTTTACCGTAAGTCAGGCAGCCGCTTTCGCCGGGCTGCCTTATTTTGATAAAAAGGACGCCCGGGAACTTTCCAGGGCGTCCTTTTTATCCGGAATCTTACCTTCCCGGAATTGCAAAAGGCAGATCGTGAAGAATAACGTGAGTAACTATTTTCCATTCCCCGCTTATCTTTTGCAAGGTAGGCTGATAGTAACCCGATTCTGTAGGTGTTACCTTGCCCATTATTCCTAATGTTCCTTCAGGCCATCCATTGTCCGGGCGGATTTCACCTACAGCATCAAACCTGATAAATTGTGCATCTATTGTAGCATGATCTCCATTTACTTCAATAATATGATCATGCGTTGTGTGATGACTCCATCCTCTGTCAGGATGCGGTTTCATGAGGTTGGACATGGCATTTTCTATTTCCGCCTGTCCTGACAATACAAAAAGTAACTCGCGGTTTCCTCTATTAACATAGTACACTTCCACCTTACCATCCGGCACAAACAAGTCACTCACTGCCTTGCCATTTAGTTGGTCTGCTGCCCTGACATATCTGGCCAGTACATGTTGTACCTGGCGTTCCTCACTTGCTTTACTTTGCACTTTATTCGCTGAATTCTGTTCCATGGTTTTAAAAAATTGATTTTTTAAGATCTATTGCAAATTTCAGTACATCTTTTCCGGCACGCAATAAGGGTCAAAAGATTCACCTATGGATAATTTTATCCCCTATGGTACATTTTTGTACCTATAACTATCTTTGCATAAAAGCAATTTGAAGATGTACGAAAAAAAAATCCCCCTGCTGCTTGAATGCGGTCTCACCATGACCAAAGAAGTGCTGGGCGGCAAATGGAAGACAAGCCTGATATATGCCATTTCGGAAGGTATCCTGCGGCCCAGCGATTTACAGCGCGCTATACCTGGCTCTACTAAACGGGTTTTAAGTCAACAGCTTAAAGAACTGGAAGAGTTCCATATCCTGAACAAAAAGATATACCACCAGCTTCCTCCGAAAGTAGAGTACACCCTCACCGAACTTGGGGAAACCGTGTTACCTATCATCAAAATGATGAACCAATGGGGGGAACATAACCGCATCCCCCTGGAAACTATGATCAAATCAAGGAGCGAAAGCCGCGCCGTTTAACAAAGCCGGCGCGGATTCTGTGTATATAACTACTTGTAATATAAAATAGTTCTTATTGTGACGAGTCAGAACTTGATAAAGTTTTCAGCTATTTTTAGCTAAATTATACGAGTGAGCAACTCTAAAACGTTCATATATGGACATATTCCATTATACTCGTTAAATACTTGATTAGCTGATTTTTGTTATTTTTTCGTTATTTTATTGTAAATTCGTTGCTTAAAAAAAAAGTGGGAACGCTCAGAACCCTTCCTGATCATGAATTGATCGACTTGTTAAAGTCCGGGGAGCATGCCGCGTTCATTGAAATTTATGAACGTTATTGGACGGTACTTTACCTTCATGCACGGAAAATACTAAGAAATGAAGCGGAGGCAGAAGATGTCGTTCAGGAAATATTTTCATCGTTATGGCTAAAGAAAGAAGATATAGTTTTAAAATCGTCGCTTTCCTCTTATCTATACAGTGCGATACGCTATCGGATATTTAATCAAATTGAACATAAAAAGGTAATTTCCGATTATCTGAAGTCATTACAACAATTCATTAAGGAAGGGGAATTTGTTACCGAGGAACTTTACAGGGAAAAGGAATTGGCTGAACTGATTGAAAAGGAAATTCAGGCATTGCCTTCTAAAATGAGGCAAATATTTGAACTTAGCCGGAAACAATATTTATCCTATAAGGAAATTGCTGAAGAATTAGAAATATCTGAGCATACAGTAAAGAGCCAGGTAAGTAATGCATTAAGAATTTTAAAACTGAAACTTGGCGTTTCGGCAGGTGCTATTCTATTTTTGCTTCATCATTTGTAGGCTCTCTCTTTTAATAACCCACTCTTTAAAATTTATTTTCAATTCATCTCATACTTAGGCTTGAGTAAACTGTCATTTTAATAAAATGACAGAAATCAGCTTGGCTATGGATGAATTAGTATTAAAGAAAAATCATAAATCACGATACGAAAAACTTATTTGTTTTTAGGCCTTAGCGACATTTCTACGCTGACTCTAATATCAAACAACCATTTATTATCATTAATAATAGTTAATAACCCAAAACATACTGATGTACACCTTTAAGTATAAAGAAGTCGCCGAAGCATTACACGATGCCTTAATTTTCGATCCGTTTATCATCACCATAACGCAGCAAGTCCCCGGCAGTGCGGCAGACAAACAGCTGGCATTAACGAGCTATATGGATTATTCAATGACTGAGGCCGAAACCTATGGCCGGTTGTTTATACCCGACGAGCGATATGGGGCATCCATTTGGGCCAAACCGCCCGGCACTCTTCTTGAATCAGAAAAGAGTACAGGGAAACAGGCATTTATAAAGTATTATTTAGGCCCCGATGCATTAGCCGTATGGTTGACTATAACCAACTTTATGCATAACCAGCTTCATGGCGTTATTACAGACGATACCTGGTATTTATCGCTTGTCGGCGTGAATCCCGCATTACAGGGGCAAGGCTTAGGCGCAGGACTTATCACTCCGGTTTTAAAGGAAACCGACGGACTGGCGGTTGCTACCTATCTCGAAACCTTTAACCCGAAAAATATTAGTTTTTATAAGCGATTGGGCTACGAAATAGCGCTTGGGGTAGCAGAGCCGGTTACCGGGGCAACTTACTGGGTACTTGTGAGGGAGCCCATTATTAATATAACAGGGAATAACCGGCTATAGCAAAAAACGCCTCCCGGTTTCCCGAAAGGCGTTATAAATATTAGCATTTAATAAATATTATTGACCGGGTTGCCCTGTTCCTTTGCAAAACTAAAACTCGGCGTTTCTACAGGTGTTTTGCTTCACCATTTATAGGTTCGCTCTATTAATAACCCACGTTGTAAATAACATCTTTAGCTGTCGCTTAATTATAACTTATGATGTCGTTTTATACTTATTAAGAAATGGCTGCATAATCATTTCCGTCAGCATCTTCAAATGTTTTAACATCAAATTCTGCAATACCCGAAATATGAATATCTAATTCCTGGCATTTCTGTAATGCTTCTGATAACTGATTTATAGCCGCTAATTGTTCTTCAGAAAATTTATGATTGGACATACTTTGTAATTAACCGTACGAAATTAATGATAATCTATATAACCAGCATTAGGGCGACATTAAACAATGTAAAAAAGCGACTTCGAAAGATGTTATTTACACACTCTTTAAAATTTATTTTCATTTCATCTCATACTTAGGCTTGAGTAAACTGTCATTACAATAAAATGACAGAAAACAGCTTTGGCTATGGATGAATTAATATTAAAGACATTATTAGAAAAATACAGATTAGGTACTTGCTCAAAAGAGGAAATAGTTCTTTTGGAAAGTTGGTATTTGTCTGAATCGAAGCTACCTGGAGAAGATATAACCCAAAATACCTTATTACAGGCACATGAGCGGATTGCTGCTTCGATTGCAAAAAACACAGGATTTCCCTGTCAAACCCAAAAACCTATAATAAGGCTTTGGCCCCGGATAGCCGCCGCAGCTTCAATCCTATTATTTCTTTCTATTGGGGGGTATTTTCTCTTGCACAAACCAGGTAAAAATCAAATTAGTGCAATCAAACCCGGAATATTTAAAAACGACGCCGTTGCGGGTAATATGGCGGTTCTTACACTTGGGAACGGTAAAAAAGTAACCTTGACAGCCCTGAACCCAGGAAATATTGCTAAAGTCGCAGGAAAGAATGTGCGTAAATCCAAAGTGGGTGATTTAATTTATTTAAAAGATAATGCGGCCAGTAATTCTGAGATCGTTTATAATACGCTTACCGTGCCAAGAGGCGGGGGTAAGCATGAGCTTACACTTTCGGACGGTACACTTGCAATCCTGGATGCTGAATCCTCGATTCGCTTTCCGGTTAATTTTACCTCGTCTAAGCGCCAGGTATTTATTACAGGCCAGGTTTATTTTGAAGTTACACACAACGCGCATCAGCCATTTTCTGTTAGGGTAGGAAATGAAACAATTGAAGATATTGGCACCCGCTTTAATATAAGCGCCTTTGATCTCCACCCACGAACCACGCTGATTGAAGGCAGCATCAAGGTCAATGATTTTGTCCTTACGCCTGGCCAGCAATCATTTGAACAGGATAACGGTGTCATTAAGATACTTAACCATGCAGATATGCAGGAAGTTCTTGCGTGGAAAAATGACATGTTCGTGTTCAATAGTGAGACTTCACTCAAGACGGTGATGGATCAGATCAGTCGATGGTATGATATGGATGTCGTTTACGTAAACACCGGCAAAACTTATGAGCTGGGTGGCGATATGCCGAGATATTCGAAATTATCAGATGTTTTAAAAATCCTTACTTACAGCGGTGTGAAGTTCTCCGTTGACGGCAAGAAAATAATTGTTTACCAATAAATCAATGCTTATGATTAAATAAATACCAAGAACGCCCCCAATTAACTAAACTAATCCCTAATTAAATAAAAAATCCGGAACCGAGTGCAATCGGAACCGGAGCAATGATTAGGCTAAATCCAATTTCTCATTTGTTTCAAACCAAATCGTAACAAAAGTATGTATTTAAATGATTTACCCAAAGAAAGTAAAAAGACAGACAGCGACTGTAGAGGCCTGAAAAAAGGCTTAAAAAAATGGATAGTGCTGCTGTTCTTCCTTCAGGTTGGCTTTACAGCATTCGCTCAAAAAGTCAACATATCAGCGCACAATATGCCATTTGATAAATTTGTCAGCCTCGTTAAATCCCAAACCGGTTATTCTTTTTTTTATAACCACGACTGGCTGAAGCAAGCGCGGCCTGTAACGCTGAATGCGAAAGATATGCTGTTGGACGATGTGCTTCGAGCTTGCTTCGAAAACGAACCTTTCAGTTATGCAATCGTCAACAAAACTATAGTCCTTAAACTGAAATCAGCAACGGACAACCAAAAATACCCTGTAAACAGGCAGCGTGATCATGTAACGGGCAGGGTCTACGATACGACCGGCGCGCCAATACAAGGTGCAAATGTGGAAGCTTTAGGTTCAGTGACCTACCACACGACCACGAACGCTAAAGGTGATTTTGAATTTCCGGATCTCACTAAGGGCGATTCGATTATCGTAAGCTACGTTGGCTATCGTAAGGAGTTGCTGATTTATGCGGGCGCTCCCAGTGTTACGATTACCCTTCATCACAGTCATAGCGTGCTCGACGCTGTAGTAGTGCAAGCCTATGGCACAACCACACGCAGAGATAATATAGGATCAATTTCTACGGTGACGGCCGCCCAAATTGAAAAACAACCCGTTATCAACGTCGTAGATGCCTTGGAAGGTCAGGTGCCTGGCCTCAATATCACGCCTACAGGTGGTGCACCGGGGTCCCGAACGCTTGTACAAATCAGAGGACAAAATAGTCTTGCTAGCGCTACGGACCCACAAACCGTGTTAAGTACTTATGATCAACCATTGTTCATAGTAGACGGGGTGCCCATGCCGCTACAAAATCAGGCGCTGATCGGCGGCAGTTTTGCCAATGCCCAATTTACTGGCCCTTTAGCACAACAGGTCGGTCTGAGTTCATTAAATGGCATTAATCCGCATGATATCGAAAGCATCTCCGTTCTTAAAGACGCTGATGCGACATCTATTTACGGATCGCAGGGAAGCAACGGTGTAGTGATTATTACTACTAAAAGGGCAAAGGCAGGCGCGGATGCTTTGTCAGTTGCTTATAATCAAGGTATCACAGAGGCGACCAGGACAACTCCGATGATGAATATTCAGCAGTACCTCCAAATGCGTAATGAAGCGCTAACCAATGATCAGTTGACACCAAGTACGTCCCTTGACCCGGACCTCTTATTATTTGACCAAAATAAAAACACCAATTGGGTTAAGGACTTCTTTGGGGGAACGGCAAAATATACGGATTTACATCTTAGTCAGTCGGGAGGTAACGAGTACAACAATTATTTAATAAGCGGCGGTTATACCAGGAGCACATATGACTTTCCTGGTGACATGTCTGACAACCGTTATACATTTCATAGCTCATTCACGCATACCTCTGAAAATAAAAAATTTAAGCTGGATTTCGGAACTGACTATTCTTATGATTCAAATGACAATTCAGGAGAACCTGCGGCCCTTGCCGGCTTTACTTTGCCACCCAATTTCCCCAACCTTTTGGACGCAAATGGAAATCCTGTCTGGAGTTATAAAGGTTATTCATACAATAATTTACAGGGCAATCCTCTCGCTTATTTAAAGACGGCCGGAAGCAACGGGACGTACAATCTCAATACACATATCCTGGCAAGTTATAATTTCCTGTCAAACCTTAGTGTGTCATTGAACGCAGGTTACGGGAGAGCGACTCAAGATTTTACCAGCGAGCAACCAATTGCCTCACAAAACCCTCAATATGGTCCAACGGGTTCATCAACATTTTCGTTCGGTAATACTGATGTCATCAATATCATTCCTCAATTAAACTACTATAAGCAAATCGGGAAAGGAAAACTTTCAGTGTTGATTGGTGGCACGTATAAAAAAAATTATGGTACGCAATATACCATACTTGGGTTTGGTTATACATCTGACCAATTGTTAAACTCAACCAGTGGCGCAAGTTCGTACCAAATTACAAATACCGCATCATATTACAAGTATGTAGATGGTTTTACCCGGATAAATTATAACTGGGATGGAAAATACATCATTAATCTAACCGGAAACCATGACGGATCAAGCAATTTCGGACCGGACAAGCGGTATGGTAGCTTCGGTTCTGCCGGCGTTGGCTGGATATTGTCTGAAGAAAACTGGGTGAAGAACAATTTGACGTTTTTAAGCTTTGCCAAGCTTGCTGTCAATTACGGAACAAGCGGCTCTGACGGTGTCCAACCGTATCAATACCAGCCAAACTGGCAAGTTTCAGGCAGTTTTCCTTACCAGGGTTTCACTGGATACACCCCAATCACGCCGTTGAACCCGGTCTATGCGTGGGCATTGAATAAAAAATTCAATGAACAGATCGACCTTGGCTTTTTTCAAAACAAGTTATTGGTGAATTTCAATGTTTACCAAAATTTGGAAACCAATCAGTTAGTTTCCTACCTGGAACCAATTCAAACCGGCTTCAGCGGAATTACTGAAAATGCCCCATACCAGGTAGAGAATCGTGGATGGGAATTGGCAATTAGTTCAGGGAATATAAAATTCGGCGCATTTAGCTGGACAGGTTCATTTAACATGGCACACAACAGCAACGTGCTGAAAAGCTTTCCGGGAATACAGAACACACCCTATGCCTCTTTATACGTTGTAGGGAAGCCGCTTAGCGATATACAGGTGATTCCCTACGAAGGGGTAAACCCGCAAACCGGTCTTTTTCAGTTTAAAGCAGCAAACGGAACTATCACCAGTAGTCCAAATCTTTATAGTGGTTTTAATAGCGTTGGCGGAGATGAAACGCAGTTAGTGGACATCAATCCAAAATTACAAGGCGGATTTGGAAACACCTTAAATTATAAAAGATGGAGCCTTTATTTGTTTTTCAATTTCAGCGTTCAAAAAGGCGCTAATTATCTATACAATATTTATGCAAATGGTGCTTCAGACATCCCTGGTTCACCGTTGGTTAATGAACCTGCAATTCTGTTTGGCAAGGAGTGGAAACAACCTGGCGACCAGGCTACCATACAAAGATTTGCAGACGGCTTTAATGGTAGCAATGCATTTAATATTTATAACGCCGCCAGTGCTTTCTCATCTTCTACAGGGGCCTATAGTGATGCATCTTATATCCGGCTGAAGACTGCATCTCTTTCTTACCGGCTTCCGGATTCCTGGGCAAAGAAGATGGCCCTCAAAAGTTGTTCGTTTTATGTGAGTGGACAGAATCTGTTTTTGATTACAGGCTATCAGCTCGGTGATCCGGAATCCTTGTCATTATTCAGTCTACCGCCTCAACGAACTATTGTCGCAGGAATTAATGCAAATCTTTAATAAATCAAGCCTCTATACACTTTAAATAAGCTTAAGATGAAAAAAAAATATTATATCAGCTACATTTTTGCAGTTACCATTCTTGGATTTTTTGGTACGTCCTGCAAAAAACTGCTCGTAGTTCCGGCCAATGAACCCGGGCAGTTAGTTACAAGCAATGTTTTTGCAGATAGTGCCGGTTCTGTTAACGGCGTTGTAGGCATATACATTAATGCATTCGGCAGCCAAAATGGACCACTGTCGGGATATATGTCGCTCTACCCTTCGGTATCAGCAGATGACATGACGATAACTGATAGCTATTATGCTCCGATTTATAATGATGAACAGGTAGCCGGTAATGCAACCCTGTCAGGCGGAAGTACGGGTGTAATCTGGTCCGGTTTCTATGGCAGTACGCTTATCTATCAGGCTAACGCTGCAATAGAAGGATTAACGGCCAGCAAAGGCATCTCAAATACCCTTCGCAATCAACTTATAGGCGAATGTGAGGTAGTTCGTGCGTTGTCTTATTTTTATTTAACCAATCTCTATGGTGCGGTACCTTTAGCATTGACCAGCGATTATACTACTAATAGTAAGTTACCCCGAAGCTCAAGTGATAACGTCTATGCGCAGATTACAAAAGATCTGACGGATGCTACCGGAAAATTATCGGTCAATTACCCCTCCAGCGGCCAGGCGAGACCCAATAAATATACAGCTATGGCCCTGCTGAGCAGGGTCTACCTCTATCGCCAGCAATGGGCGAAGGCCGACAGCGCCGCTTCCGCCATTATTCAATCGGGTATGTATCAATTGGAAAACATAAATAATGTTTTTATCGCAGGCAATCAGGAGGCGATATGGCAAGGTTTGACAACGGGCTTCTATCCTTATTTAGTCGCGGAAGGTAATACATTCGTTCCTTATTCCAGTGCAATTACACCGGAATATGTGCTGATGCCGGAGCTTTTGAATGCCTTTGAACCTGGTGATTTGCGTCAAAGTAATTGGACTGCCAGCAATACAGTAAATGGTACAACCTACTATTATCCGTATAAATACAAAAACAACACATCCTTACAAGTCAATGGGACCACAGAAGGTGAAGTTTTATTCCGTTTGGCCGAACAATATCTTATCAGGGCGGAGGCAAAAATCAATGAAGGTGATCTTGCTGGCGCAGCTGCGGATATTAATGCTATCCGCACCCGTGCAGGCCTGCCTAATACTACGGCCACTACCGCCGATCAGCTGAAGTCCGCTCTATTAAAAGAGCGGCAGACTGAATTTTTCTGCGAATGGGGACACCGGTGGTTTGACTTGAAACGGTTAGGGCTGCTCAACAGTGTTATGACTGCCGAGAAACCAACCTGGCCTGCCGATGGACATTCGGCACTTTATCCAATACCTTATGGGGAATTGAAACTTAATCCAGGTTGGACGCAAAATCCGGGTTATTGAGTAGCAAGGTCTTAGTCTGAACGCTGAATTTACTCCCCAATTAAATTGTAGGTATATCCTGATCCTGGTTCAAAATACCGGACAGGATACCTATTTATAAATTATCATGGAAAACTCAATAATTAAAGTTGTCAACCTGTCTCACCGTTATTCGGTTCAATGGGCGATCAAAGATATCAACCTGGATATCAAAAAAAACGGTATTTATGGTTTATTAGGCGCCAATGGTGCTGGAAAATCAACCATCATGAATATCATGTGCGGTGTTCTGAAACAAACCGGAGGTGATGTTTACATACGCGGAATCAGCATGTTAAATGACCCGATCAATGCAAAACGTTTCCTGGGCTTTCTACCTCAAAAGCCCCCTGTTCTAAGCGAATTAACGGTCGAAGAATATCTTAACTATGCAGCCAACCTCCGTTTAATGGATTCCAACGATATCGATGATGCAGTAACCGAAGTAATGGAAAAAGTGGGTATCGGGCACTTCCGGCGGCGCCTGATCGGAAACCTATCTGGCGGTTATCAGCAACGTGTAGGTATCGCCCAGGCTATTATACACAAGCCAGCCCTGGTGGTACTTGATGAGCCGACGAACGGACTCGACCCTAATCAGATATTGGAGGTGCGAAATCTTATCAGGGAGATTGCCGAAGAACGCACCGTAGTCCTTTCAACGCATATTCTACAGGAGGTGCAGGCGCTTTGTGATCACATCTGGATGATCAATCATGGTGATGTCGTGTTTTCGGGAAGCATTGTTGATTTTGATAACTACATCATTCCCGAATCCCTACTTGTTACAATGATCGGCGCGCCGTCAATTGATGAGCTTAAAAATATCGCTGGGGTCGTTGAAGTCACTGAACTTGGAAACTATCGTTACAAAGTAAAATTTGAATCCGCTCAGGAAGCTACCGAGCGTATCGTTGAAATGAGTGTTGCCAAAGGCTGGCGGTTAACAGAAATCATACAGGAGAAAAATTCCCTGGAAGCCATCTTTACCGAATTATCCAATAAAAATAACCTATGAAAATCATATTAAATATAGCGAAGAACGAACTGCGTAAACTTTTTTATTCCCCGGTTGCCTGGTTGGTTTTGATTGTCTTTTGCATACAAAGCAGCTTGTCGTTTTCGCACATTTTTGAGCTTTTTATGTATTGGAAGCGGGCCAAATCTGAGGCCACTGACTTAACGATTATTGCTTATGCCAGCCCTGAAGGTCTTTACTCCGCTGCCGAAAGTTATTTATACCTCTATATTCCTTTGGTAACCATGGGAATAATGAGCCATGAATTCAGCAGTGGCTCTGTAAAGCTTTTGTATTCTTCACCAGTAACAAATGTCCAAATAGTTATCGGTAAATACCTCGCCCTGCTTTGCTTTGACCTGGCGCTGATCGGGATATTATTGGTGTTTAATATCTTCTCTTTGTTTACCATTCACAATGTGGATGTCCCTTTGGTATTTTGCGGCTTGCTGGGCCTGTTTTTAATAATAGCGGTTTCCGAGGCGATAGGACTTTTTATGTCCTCCATTTCCTCTTATGTAATCGTAGCAGCAATGGGCACCTTTGCGATACTTGCCGTTTTGTCAATGATAGGCGGAATAGGCCAAAGTATTCCTTTTGTAAGGGATATAACCTATTGGCTTTCAATCAATTCCAGGGCAGATGTATTTATACGTGGCCTTATCACGTCCGAAGATTTTATTTATTTCCTGATGATTTCAGGACTGTTTTTATCTCTTACGGTACTTCGCTTAAGCTTTAACCGGCAGCCAAGTACTTTCGTTCAGCGCTCTGTTCGTTACGGGATAGTATTTTTGATCACAATTGCCATTGGCTACTTAAGCGCCCAACCCGATTTTAAACATTACATTGACGTAACCCGGAACAAGGTTAACACACTTACCAAAGGCAGCCAGGATATTGTCTCAAAACTTCCGGAGGATGTTACCATAACGACATATGTAAACGTTTTGGCAAGAAATAGTTTTTATTTTTTACCGGAAGAGTTTAAAAATGATCAAAAACGGTATGAAGCTTATGTACGTTTCAAACCGAGGCTAAAATTGAAATATGTATATTATTATCATAGAACCAATGAAAGCTCACTTTATCAAAAACCCAGTAAATTGTCCGAAAAGGAATTGCTTGATTCCACCATGCAGGTCATGCGGATGGATTTTAATGTTATCCCGTATGCCGATATTGATCCCAAAGTAGATCTGGCTTCCGAAGGATTTCAGCAGGTTTCATTGATTGAAGGGAGTAATAATAAAACCGCCTGGTTGAGAACTTTTAACGACGCGATAGTTGTGCCATGGGAATCGGAAATTTCAGCTGCGTTGAAAAGGCTAAATCAAAAATTACCTATTGTCGGGGTGATAAGCGGTCACAATGAACGGTCGATAAACAGCAATTATGAAGACGGTTACAAAAGATTTACAGTACAGAAAGACTATAGATACGCTTTAGTTAACCAGGGATTTGATGTACGTGAGGTTTCGCTGGATCAACCGGTTGCAGATGATATTAACATACTGATTTTAGCTGATCCAAAAACAGCGCTGTCAGCAAGCCAAATAAAGAATCTTCATTCATACCTTATGTCAGGTAAGAATATGATGATTCTTGGCGAGCCCGGTGCTCAGGAGTACTTAAATCCAATTTTAAGTGATTTCGGCGTAAAAATACTTCCTGGCACCTTACTGGATACTACCCAGCATTTACAGCCTGATTTGATGAGCCTGAAGCCATCGACAGATGCCATACATTTTTCTAAATATTTTAATGATATTTTAGAGAGGCACGAGGGCTTATATATGCCTACTGCTGCAGCGCTAAATCTGATAGGTGATAAGGGATATCTGGCACAAGTGTTATTTAATTCAGGCTCAAAAAGTTGGACGGAAACTCAAAAAATCGATCTTAAGAGCGCTTCGATTGTGTTCCCTGCAAATGATATTAGAGAGGCAAAAACCTATCCTACCGTCATAGCGCTTTCAAAAGATATTAATGGCAGAAAACAGAAAATAATAGTTACAGGTGATGCCGACTTTCTAAGTAATGGCCGGTTATTTGAAAGTCACGAAACGGCTAATTCGGGTAACTATAACTTTATTCCGGCTGCTTTCGAATGGCTTTCTGATGGGGTTTCGCCTATTGACAATCATCGTCCTCCAGGCATTGATAATGATACAAATATTAGTGACAAATCGTGGAGAATATATTCAGTGATATTCCGATGGATATATCCGCTTATACTGATTTTAATTGCCTTCATCATTTACTTAAGGAGAAAGAGCAGGTAAACATATGAGCTTTATTATAGATAAACAAACCCTTAACGACCTTGAAATTCCCGGTAAAAAAGGAAAACGGGCGGTACAGTCGCTCTTTAATTTTACCAAAACAAAGGGGGGCGCCGAACAGCTGGATGAATTGTTTCAATACCCCTTAGCTTCGGCGAAAGCTATAAAAAAGAGAGTTGAAGTGTTTGAATTTTTCCATGAACTGCAACTGGAATTTCCGATAAGTGTGATCAACCTGGATTTGGCGGACCAATATTTGCAAGATACGGATGAGCGTAGCTTATTGGTATACAAAAAAAGGTCTCCCGCCCAATTTTTAAAGGAATTTATTCAACCCAATTCACAAACTCAACTTCAAATAGCTGCGATAAAAGCAGTGATCAGTATTGGAAAAGAGCTGGAAGCTTTTTTAGACAAAATTGGAAGTAAAGCTAAAGTAAGTCCTTATCAGGATACTTATGCCGAACTTAAGGCTGTCCGCGAAGTGATTCCGGGTTATGAAACAATCAATTGGCGCCAGCTTACTGATCTTGACCGTTATTTTAGATTCGAAAAACGGGAAAAGCTGAAAAGACTGCTTTATCTAATTTATTCACTCGATGTCAATATTACTGTGGCAGAGGTTGCAAAGGCAAATGGACTCACTTTTCCTAAAGTACAGGATAGCCCAGAGCCAATTTTAGAAATAACCGGATTAAGGCATCCTTTACTTCCAGGCGCGGTCCCGAATGACATCGCAGCAACAGCCGGCAAGAACTTGATTTTTTTAACCGGCGTAAATATGGCCGGAAAGTCAACTTTTATGAAATCATTCGGTATTGCGGTGTTTTTAGCGCATATAGGATTTCCCGTTCCTGCTTTACGAATGACTTTCAGCGTTTTTGATGGCTTACTGACTACGATAAATTTGTCTGACAACTTGAGTATTGGCCATAGTCATTTTTACGCAGAAGTAGTGCGGATACGTAAAATGGCTGAATATCTGCAAAAAGGTAAACGGATGGTGCTCATCGTCGATGAACTGTTCCGGGGAACTAATGTCAAAGACGCTTTTGATGCAACGGTTGCAATTACGTCCGCCTTGTCGAAAAAAAATGATTCCATTTTTATGATTTCAACACACATCATTGAAGCTGGTGAAAAGCTGAGGCCACTGTACCCAAGCATTTCGTTTATATGCCTTTCAACTTCAATGAAGGATGGCAAGCCTTTTTATAATTATAAAATTCAGAAAGGCATAACGGAAGATCGCCATGGAATGCTTATCGTTCAAAATGAAGGTATACTGGATATACTTAATCAAAATCAAGATAAAATATGACTTTTTTCACTGATTTTCAAACCAGGCAAGATCTTAACTTACTGGACAGGTATAGCAATAAGTCTGTATATGCCGTTTTTAATAGTGCGAAAACGGCCGGAGCTTCCCGGCTTCTGGAAAAGATGTTCAATAACCCATTGACTGACTATGAAGCAATCAACTTAAGGAGTTCGATTTTTAAACATTTTCAGGAGATTAATATTCCTTTTACAATAGATGCCCAAGCATTTTCAATTGCGGAAACATATCTTGAAGGTGGCGGGGTAGGCATTTTGTCCAGCCTCGTGAGCACCGTGCGGATTGCAACCATGAAAATGGTGGGCGTATCCGAAGAATACAATTTAAGAGTCAGGCAAATTCAATCAACTCTTAAATTTTGCCGTCAGCTAAATGAATTGGTATTTCATATCATTTCTTTCATGGGCGAAAATCCGGTTTCAAAAGACTTGCAGAATGCCCGTGATTTGCTCGAAAATCATCTAAAAGTAATAGGGTTTAAATCCGAAAAAATATCCTTTTCTAAAATGGTCGGTTATGATCGTAAATTTAGAGTGCGGATGAATCAGTATTTACTGGACCTGGTGGATCTTACGCACCATTTAGACCTTTATATTGCTGTCGCCGGGGTATCCCGCACAAAAGGATTTTCATATGCACTTGCTCAGTCGGCGGACAACAATAATTTGTCTATAATCAACTGTAAAAATCCGCTTGTTAAGTTTGCAAAAGGCAATAACCTTGAAATAAACAGGGACAAAAATGTTTTCTTCCTAACCGGTGCAAATATGGCTGGAAAATCCACCCTGATGAAGTCGGTTGGCATAGCCATGTATCTTGCCCACATGGGGTTTCCTGTTTCCGCAGATGAAATGATCTTTTCTGTAAAGGATGGACTGTACACATCAATCAATGTTTCAGACAACTTAGCGCAAGGTTATAGTCATTATTATGCCGAGGTAAGACGTGTGAAAGAAGTTGCTGAAGCCGTAAGTGCCTCAAAAAAGCTGTTTGTCATCTTTGATGAGCTCTTTAAAGGAACTAATGTAAAGGATGCCTATGATGCCACCCTGGCGGTAACCGAAGCCTTTTCGAAATATAAGAAATGTGGATTTATCATATCAACCCACATTATTGAAGTCGTCGAAGAATTTGATAATGTGGGCGAACATATTCAGTTCTTCTATTTGCCGACGGTGATGAATGGAAAAATACCAACCTATACTTACAATTTAACGCAAGGCGTTTCCGATGACCGTCATGGAATGATTCTAATCGAAAATGAGGGAATTCTGGAGTTGTTAAAATAAACCATCTGCCACCTAAAATTAAAAAAATGAAACAAACACCCACATCGATCAGACTGCCTTTTGCTGTCTTAATAATTTTCTTAGGTATAACCTTTTTAAGCATGTCTGTGAAAGGACAGGTTTTACCATTGGACCCGGCGGTGAAAGTCGGACACCTACCCAACGGTTTTACCTATTATATCCGCCATAATGAAGAACCCAAGCACAGGGTGTATATGTATATGGTCAACAAAGTCGGCTCTGTGTTGGAAGATGAGGACCAGCGCGGCCTGGCTCACTTTATGGAGCACATGAACTTTAATGGCACCGTGCATTTTCCCCATAACGAGCTGGTAGATTATTTGCAAAAAGCGGGTGTGCGGTTCGGCGCGGATATCAACGCTTATACCAGTTTTGATGAAACGGTTTACGAATTGCCACTGCCGTCTGATAAACCGGATATCCTTCGTGAAGGTATGTTGATCATGCACGACTGGGCGCAAAGCGCTACCCTTGATCCGACCGAGATCGATAAGGAACGCGGCGTAGTGTTGGAGGAAAAAAGACTGGGCAAAGGTGCAGGCGAAAGGATGCAGCGGGTGTATTGGCCGGTATTGTTAGATAATTCAAGATATGCGGTCAGAATACCCATAGGTTTGGATACAGTACTGGATAATTTCAAAAGACCAACTATCGCACGTTTCTACCATGACTGGTATAGGCCTGACTTACAGGCGCTAATCATCGTGGGGGACATCAATGCAGACAGCCTGGAAAAGGTGGTTAAAACAATGTTCAGTGACCTGAAAAACCCTGTACATGAAAGGATAAGGGCAAAATATACCGTAGCACTAACCGGCAAAAATCAATTTGTCGCCGTAACTGATAAGGAAATGACCTCTACCACAGCAGAGATCATTATAAAACATCCCATGCTGCCATTAAAAACGGCGGTGGATTACCGCAAAGCCATCATACAAAATCTGTTCAACCAGATGCTGGCCGAACGTTATGCTGAACTGTCACGAAATGTCGATCCGCCTTTTGTAGGTGGCGGCGCGGGTATTACCGGTTTTATGGGTGGTCTGGACAGTTATGTTGCCAGCGTCAACGCCAAACCGGGTGAGCTGGAAAAAGGCATTAAAGCAGTATGGCGGGAAACCGAGAGGGTCAAACGCTTTGGTTTCACAGCGACCGAGTTGGAACGGGCAAAAACCGCATATCTGAACGGGTTGGATGAACAATTACAGGAAAAGGACAAAACCAGTTCAGAAAGCTTTGTTAAGGAGTACCAGGCCTATTTTTTAAAGGATATTGCAGCACCCGGAATAGTAGCTGAGGCAAAACTGACACGCGGGGACTTGCCGGGTATTACCTTGAGTGAAGTAAATAATTTGGCTGCCGAATATATCACTACTACAAACCGAGTTGTACTGATCCAGGCGCCTGATAAGGATAAAAACACACTTCCAAATGAACTTATTGTAAATAATTGGCTCAGATCCGTCGAAACCGAAAACCTGTCGCCCTATAAAGACGAAGTGAGTAAGTTACCATTACTTGCCGTCTCACCGATTCCCGGTAAGATCATCGATGAGCAACAAAATAAAGTATTGAACATAACCACGATTACTTTGAACAATGGTGTAAAAGTTATCCTAAAGCCAACCGATTATAAAAATGATGAGATCCAATTCAGCGCCTTTGCGCCAGGTGGCACTTCCCTATACAGCGATGCGGATTACCAAAGCGCGGCGAATGCTGCTGGCGTCATCGTCTCCGGGGGCGCGGGTAATTTTAACACTACCGAACTGAGCAAATTTCTGGAAGAAAAACAGGTCGGCGTAGCGCCCTATATCTCCGACCGCTACCAGGGCTTTAGTGGGAGTTCGACACAAAAGGACCTGGAAACCGCTTTTCAAATGATCTATGCAGAGTTTAACGAGCCACGCAAAGACAGCGTTATCTTTAAGGGCATCATCGAAAAAAGTAAGGCGGCACTGGCTAACCGGGGCAATGACCCCAAGAATGTTTTCAACGACACGGTGAGCGCGATATTGAGTAATTATAACGTCAGGCGTACCGGCCCCACACTCGAAAAGTTGCAAGAAGTGAACTTGGACAGGGCTTATACCATCTACAAAGAACGATTTTCTGACGCCTCAAATTTCACTTTCACGTTTGTGGGCAGCATCGATACCAATGTGATCAAGCCCCTGCTGGAAAAATATTTGGGTTCTCTTCCATCTACCAACGGCCATGAAGTGGCAAGGGACCTGGGTATCCATATCCCGGAGGGGAGGATCGAAAAGACCATATATAAAGGCAGTGAACCGCAATCTACCGTCTTACTGATCTTTTCCGGCAAATTCGATTACAGTGCGGCAAATAGTGTTAAACTGGACGCTTTAAAGGAAGCCCTGGAAATACGTTTGTTGCAAAGGCTGCGTGAAGATGAAAGCGGCGTTTACAGTCCAAGTGTGTCCGAGCAGACCACCAAATACCCGCAACAGCGCTACAGTTTTGTTATCCAGTTTAGCTGTGCACCGCAAAATGTAGACAAGTTGATCGCCTCCACTTTAGATGAGATTGCCAAACTCCGCAACGATGGCCCGTTGCAGGAAAACGTAGATAAATGGCGGACGGAGGGAAAAAATAGTTTAGAACCACAATTAAAAACCAACGGCTTTTGGCTGGGCTATATCAATGGTCAACTACAGAATAATGAAGATATGGAACAGGTAAACCATTATAACGCTTTACTTGACGATGTGACACCGGCAAGCCTAAAGGAGATGGCCGGCAAATACCTTACCGGCGACAATTACATCCGCCTGGTATTGCTGCCAGAAACCAGCTTGAGAAGAAATTAGCCCATGAAAATAAGAAACGCCACCTATCATGACGCCCCGGATATCAAATCATTGATAGGTGCCCTGGGTTATAAAACGACTAAGAACGAGTTGATAAGTCAACTTCAATCCGTTTTTAATCATGATGACCACGAGGTGTTTGTATGTGAATTAAATAAAATGGTTGCTGGGTTCAAATCGATACACTATTTGCCTCAATTGGGTATTAACAAGGAATTGATATTTATTTCCTATTTATTGGTGGATGAACCATAATAATACCGGAGGAGCCAAAAACAACTAATTCCAACATCGGCATTGAAGAATATGAGTACATCAGAAATTGGACAACTAATTAATGAATGTCGGCGGAAAAACCGAAGCGCTCAGAAGATGATTTATCAAACATTCTATGGTTTTGCGATGGGAATTTGTCTCCGGTACGCGAATAATCGGTATGACGCCGCAGAAATTTTAAATAAAGGATTCCTGAAAGTTTTTACAAGTATAAAAAGGTATCACCGCCGGGATTCATTTAAAACGTGGTTAGGTAAAATTATGGTAATTACATCAATTGGATATTACCGTAGCAATATAAAAACCGAATCTTTTGACAATTTGGACACAACTGATTATACGACAAAAGAAGAATATGCCAATACTAAATTAAGTTACGACGACCTTTTAGTGAAAGTTCAGGAACTATCCCCAGGTTGCCGTATCGTTTTTAACTTATATGCTATTGATGGTTATTCACATGAACAAATTTCAAAAATGCTAAATATTAATATCAAAACATCTGAATCAAACTTATTCAAGGCCCGTATGAAACTAAAAGAAATGATTCTGAAGGCAAATAAAAAGACGAAATGAATTATGAAGGGCCCTGAAGGCTGCCCTTTTAAGAAAATGAAATAACACAAAGACCGCCGGTTGGCGATTAAAATACTTACTTGTTCTTTATAAAATCAGTTAATAATTAAGGTTAATTAATTATGTGAAAGTGCCTCCCGTTAAGTGCGGGAGCACTTTTTTAAATGAAAGCTTTTTAAAAGATATCATGCGTTTTTAGATATTCGCTTTTGTTCTTTTTAGTTTTTTCATTTTTAAATAAAAATGATCAGTTATAAATAAACTCATAAGCGGCCTCCCCGGGCGAGGATGCCGCTTTTTAAAAAACAGTGTTTTAATATGGAAAAATAAACTTGATATAAATATACACTTTCTGAATGCTTCCCTTAATAACATCACACCGGCAAAATCTATAAAAGAATAAGGTGGAAGCAAGTTAGAGTCCACAAAAACGTGGGCATGACTTGTGCTACCTTATTCTTGACCTTGCCGGGCCGATGTTTAAGAGAGCCAGGTCATCGCCTGCGTTTCTGCCAAACCAAATATTTTTTTGATGACCGTTTCCGATAAGGAAACTACTACTACCTACTTATGAAAAAAGCAACAAAACTGGACAAGCCGCTTGTTATTAAGCTGCTGGCTTCGTCATTTGAAAAAAACCGGAGTGTAAATTATATTGTCCGCCAGGATGATAAACGCAAAGAACGGATCAAGTCTTTAATGAATTATTCTTTCGAGGTCTGCTACCGGTTCGGCGAGGTGTATATCTCTGATAACAGACAGGCCTGCGCACTTGTCCTGTATCCCGACAAAAAGAAATCAACGCTTTGGCTCGACCTTAAACTGATCTTTTCCGCCATTGGTGTCGCTGGTATCAGCGAAGCGATGGAACGCGAAAAACTGATCAAAGCCAAACAGCCGCTCATCCCTTTTTATTATTTGTGGTTTATTGGGGTTGATCCGCTTTATCAACACAAAGGCATCGGCACTAAACTTCTATACGAGCTGATCGCGGACGCTAAAGCACAGAACCGTTCGGTACTGCTGGAAACCTCTACTTTGGAAAATCTGCCCTGGTATGAAAAAGCCGGTTTTAAGGTATATGACGAGTTGAGGCTTAGCTATACCCTGTATTTTCTGAGTCACCAATAGCCTTTACTACTATGGAAAGATTAGTATGGGGTACTCAGGTCGAGTTAATAACAGCCATTTTTATCGGGCTGGAAATTTTGATGTTCTTGTTTCAGTTGGCCAGTTATTTCTACTGGCCAGGGGATAAAAATCGCGGGTGGTATTTGCTGTTATTATTCCTGATGTTGTTATATAACATTACGGGCGGCTTATTTCCCGACGCTCAAATACCTATAGCAGTAAGCGTACAGGAAATGATCGCTTATGGTACGGGTTTTCTGATGGCTTCTTATTTCCCTTTTTATTTTTACAAGGCTTTTGAACTGAAAGCCTTGCGGTGGCACGCCCTGTTTGGCGTACCATTATTTTTAGCGCTGCCCTACTTGGTGTTTTTTGTGGTGGTTTATGCCATTAACGGCAAACTGGATGTAGATATACGTATTGGAATGATCGTACCATTTTGCTATGCCGTCGTTCTACTTTGGGCCATGTTCAGGGCTATCCGGCATAAATACAGGGAAAGCCGAAACAGGAAAGAGTATGCAGAAGAAATTGCCATGCATTGCGCAGTTACTCCCTGGGCAGCATTGGCCTTTTTCGGCTTGGTAGAGGCGAATCAAACCATAGAAGTACTTTGTACCAATACGGGTATTGTGATTATTTCCATACTCTTTATCACTAAATCGGTCAAGAACGCACGAAACGAATACAATAAAAAACAAACCGAACCTACAATCGACGGCATGAGTCGCGATGAATTTATGGCCAACTGCCTGCACTACGGGCTAACACGCATGGAAATATTGGTTGTACAGCAGGTTTACAAGGGAAAAAGCAATAAAGAAATCGCCGCCCAACTGGTCGTTTCCGAAGAAACCGTCAAAAAACATATCCAAAATGCTTTGAGAAAAACGGGCGCAAAAAATCGGACAGCATTACTTCACAAATTACAGAACCGCTAATTATTAGCGGTTCTGCCTCTTTTGTCATGGCTTCTTCCCCTATTTAGGAAGCATTTTTACAGTATTGAGGTATTGAGCGGCCCTTTACTGGCAATTATTTTTGACCATGATAACCGACTATTAAAAATCTAAATTGAATGCTATGGATAAATCATTACGCGTATCCTGTTAGGTGAAAAGTTGTTGCCAGTGAACGGGCGAAACAGGATTTACTTTAATCCATAACATTCCAAATGATCCAGGAAATCAGTACCCGGCTGTTAAAACAGTTGGAAGAAGATTTGGAACATACCTGTTTCCAGATCAAAGACCCCTTTCAAAGATGGACAACCGCTTTGAAACTTATCCGTGAGGCGCTGAAAAGGTTAAGAACACACTTCAGCGACCTGAAATTCAAAGATAAAGAGGAAGAAATCCCCATTTTCAAAGTCATCAAACCCTCGTTTTACCAATGGCAAATCTATTACACGGAATTGTACAATATCGAAACCAACCTGCCCTACGGTGACGCCGAAAAACAAACGGCCTTTTTAGAACAAGAGTTATTCTACATCGAACGCTTTTTCCGGCAATATGCTTTTCTCTACCAGTATTATAAGTTAAACGCGACCGAACTGGATAACCTGTATTTTGTAAGAGGGGCCGAAATGCAAAGCATTCTTTTGCCTGAAGTGCCCGACCTTGATCCCGAATTTTCGACCAGTTGCGATTACCTTTTTTCCAAGTTTAAGGCTTTTGAAGTTTTAAAGGATTGGGTACTGGAAAGGTTGTTGCACCTGAAGAAAAAGAATATCGACCCGCAGGCGCTTTCCGGCAACTTGCAAGTGCGCGAAATGAATTGGACAGGCGATACTATCGACCTTGCCGAAGTCGGCTTAGGGCTTTACCATACCGGCAAACTCAATAATGGAACTGCCGGTTTGGGTGAAATCTTTCGTTGGCTCGAAGAAAAATTCAACGTTAATATCGGCATACCTGCCAAACGGTTTGCCGAATTGCGGAAAAGAAAACGGTTAAGCCGTACACGTTACTTGAACGAAATGCGGGACAGCCTCAATTTGAAAATGGAAAATGAAGACGAATACGTGCCGACCGGTAAGAAAAAACCAAATTCCGCGCTAAACGACGATGACTAAAGTTCTGTTTTAAAGCCAATTATGACTTATTTAAAAGTACTACCGAAGCTTACCTAATCGAAAATTTGCAGCCGTGCAACCTTTGCTTTTGTAATTCCTGCCGCAATGGGGCGGCAGGACAAAGACAAAAATTATGTTAAAACATTTCACCTGGCAGCAATTTTTGGTCGCTGCCTTAGTACTCAGCATCATCTGGTACACGGTCATTATCCTGCTGTTTTACCGTCACAGAGTACAGGATTATTTAAGCGGTAAAAACAAAGACAGCAACCCGCCAGAGCCTTTGGGCCATGCCTGGGACGAGGAGTTTGAAGATGAACCTTTGGATGATGAAAATGACCTGATGGGCGAATCGGTTTTGCCGGAAGGAATGACGAGGTTAAGTATGGCGCAATTCGGTTTTGCACCACGGGTAAGCAAGGCGCAAGAGGATGAGAAAGAGGATTTTGAAAATGACTACACGGACGAGGGGCGCCAAAGGCAGCAAAGCGTGGTGCCTGATGTGCTGGAGGAACTGAAAAGTATATTTCATATCCTGGAAACGCAGCAAGGCACCAAACAGGATTTCATTTCCTTGTTCGGCCTCGTCAGCTCTAAGTACCCGAAAATAAAAGGCACGGCCAATGAACGGGCTATCAACGAGTATATCCGCGAAAATGTACTGTTCCCCATTTCCGATGAAGAACTCAGCGCCTTGTGGAACTAATTATTAACCATAAAATCTTTCGATCATGTTTAAAACCGTAAAATCAAAATTCAAAGCCGTTAAATGCGCTTTCACCAATCATATTCCCTATACCGCGAAGCAGCAAGCCCTATTAAAGACCTTAATGTTTGCTGCCATGCTGGTTGCCGCCGACTCTGCTTTTTCGCAGGACGGGAACGCGGGCATTCAATCTGCGACGACAATGATACAGGGCTACTTCGATACCGGCTGCACGCTGATGTATGCTATCGGTGCAGTTGTCGGCATAGTCGGGGCTATTAAAGTGTTCAACAAATGGAACGCCGGCGAACCGGATACCAATAAGGTGGCAGCCGCCTGGTTTGGCTCCTGTATCTTTTTAGTGGTAGTAGCTACTGTTATCAAATCATTTTTTGGCGTATCGTAATATGGCAACCGTATATCATATCAATAAAGGCATCAATAAGCCGATCACCTTTAAGGGTTTAAAGGCGCAATATATTGCTTACCTGGCCGTAGGGTTGGTTTTACTGCTTATCCTTTTCGCGGTATTGTATATCTGCGGCTTGAGCATGTATATCATCCTGCCGGTTATCGGCGGTTCGGGCACGACCTTGTCTATTGCTGTTATCCGGTTAAGCCACCGTTTTGGCGAACACGGCCTGTCCAAACACTTTGCTAAAAAGCAATTGCCGCGCGGTATCCGGTTCCGGTCAAGGCGCATATTCATTCATTTATCCAAACAATTGTAGCATGTCATCACCTATCATCGATATAGAACGGTTATTGCCATTAAGTAAAGTAGAGAACGCCGCAATCCTTTCGGCCAGCGGGGATATCACGATTGCTTACGAAGCGAACTTGCCGGAAATATTTACATTGTCCGACCGGGACTATGAAGCCTATCACCAGGCATTTGTCAAGGCCATCCGGTTACTGCCGACCTTCAGTATTTTCCATAAACAGGACTGGTTTATGGAAACGGCTTACCGCGCAGATTTTGAAAAGGCAGGCAAAAGCTTCTTGTCACGGAGTAGCGAACGGTTCTTTAACGAACGCCCCTACTTAGCCCACCGCTGTTATATTTTCCTTACCCAAAAGCCTGCCGACCGTAAACTTGCAACATCGGTGTACAGTAATATCCTGCGTAAATCCATTGTGCCTCAGCAAACCACTAATCCGGTGTTATATAAGGACTTTCTGGATTGCACGGGTCAGTTTGAACGTATCCTGTCCGACAGCGGCTTTGTTACTTTAAAACGGATGAACGACGATGAACTGGCGGGCACGGCCAACAAGCCGGGTATCATCGAGCAATATTGTTTTTTGTTAAGCCCGGGGCAGCAACCCATTATCCGCGATATTCATTTGAAGGACAACATCCAAATTGGCGACCAGCAATGCGAATTATACACTTTGTCGGATGCGGAAGACCTGCCGGCCTTATGCGGCAGCCGCATCAATTACGATAAGTACAGCACGGATAAAACCAAGTTCAGTATTGGTTTTGCTTCACCATTGGGCCAGTTGCTTAATTGCAACCACATCCTGAACCAGTATCTTTTTATTGAAGATGCCGGAAAAACGATCAAGCGCCTGGAAGCTAAAAAATTACGCCTGCAATCGCTGTCCGGCTATTCCCGCGAAAACGCTATCGGCAGCGATGCCTGTAATGATTTTTTGAACGAGGCAGTTGGTGAACAACGACTACCCGTTAAGGCACATTTTAATGTGCTGGCCTGGTCGGACGACCCGGCAAAGGTCAAAGACCTGAAGAACCTGGTCGGTTCGGCAATGGCGCAAATGGATGCCGCCGTGAAACAGGAAACCGACGGTGCGCCGCAGGTTTGGTGGGCAGGGTTACCAGGCAACGAAGCCGATTTTCCAATGAATGATACTTTCGATACGTTCGTGGAACAGGCCGTCTGCTTTTTTAATTTGGAAACCAATTACCGGGACAGTATTTCTCCCTTTGGTATCCGTTTTGGCGACAGGTTATCGGGTAAGCCAGTTCACGCAGACATTTCGGATGAACCGATTAAGCAAGGTTTTACCACGAACCGCAATAAGTTCATATTAGGGCCAAGCGGCAGCGGAAAGTCTTTCTTTACCAACCACATGGTGAGAAGCTATTATGAGCAGGGAACGCATATCGTTTTGGTGGATGTGGGCCATAGTTATAAAGGACTATGTGATTTAGTCAGCGGCTATTATTTCACCTATTCGGAAAGCGAGCCAATCAAATTCAATCCTTTCTATTTAACGGACGGCGATATCCTCGATACCGAGAAAAAAGAAAGTATCAAGACCCTGCTATTGGCGCTCTGGAAAAAGGATGATGAAAACTTCCGGCGTTCGGAATATGTGGCGCTCTCCAATGCGTTGACAGGTTACTTTCAGCACCTTGAAAAGTACAAAGACGTTTTTCCTTGCTTCAATACTTTCTATGAATACCTTATGGAAGAGTATTTACAGGTGTTGGAAGATGGCAAGGTGAAGGAAAAAGATTTTGATGTGGCGAATTTCCTGTATGTGCTGAATCCCTATTACCGGGGTGGAGAGTTTGATTACTTATTAAACGCCACTGAAAACCTGGATTTGCTGAACGAACGCTTTATTGTCTTTGAAATCGATGCGGTGAAAGACCACCCCATCCTGTTCCCGGTCGTGACGCTCATTATCATGGAGTTGTTTATCTCGAAGATGCGTAAGCTGAAAGGGGTGCGCAAACTGGTTCTGATCGAGGAGTGCTGGAAAGCCATTGCTAAAGAAGGCATGGCAGAATACATCAAATATTTGTTCAAAACCGTCCGCAAATTCTTTGGCGAGGCCATTGTGGTAACGCAGGAAGTCGAGGACATTATCAGTTCACCTGTAGTTAAGCAGGCCATTATCAATAACAGCGACTGCAAAATTCTACTTGACCAAAGCAAATATCAGAACAAGTTTGACCAGATACAGGAATTGTTAGGCTTAACCGAAAAGGAAAAAGCGCAAATCCTGTCGATGAACAAGGCCAATGACCCGAAAAGGAAATACAAAGAGGTCTTTATCTCGTTGGGCGGTCAATACAGTAAGGTTTACCGGACGGAAGTAAGCCTTGAAGAATATCTTGCCTATACCACCGAGGAAAGCGAAAAGGTCAAGGTTCAGGAATATACCCGGCAATATGGGAGCATTCAAAAAGGCATCGCCATGCTGGCGCAGGAACTTAGGAACAATCACCCCAAAAATTAAAATCATGAAAAATTATTTGCATCTCATCATTCTTTCGCCGCTGTTCTGGCTGGCCGCTTGCAACAAGCAGGCCGATAAGGTTAAAGCTTTTATACCAGGCACTTATGTCAATTTTGCGAAAAGCGCATACGCCCAGGCAAATGACACTTTAGTGATTACCCTTATCAGGGACAATAGTTTTCTCATAACCCGTAACACCACTTACCAGGCCATCCGCAACGGCAGGCTATTACCAAAACACCGGCAGGTGCGCCAGTTGAACGGCATTTATGACACACAAAATCATGTGCTGGACGAAACCACCAACGGGCGGATATTCCGCTTCGATCCAGACAGACACTTGCTTAAAGTCAACCGAGCGGTTTATCAAAAAATCAATTAACAAAATTATTAACGAATTAAACTATCCTTCCCCTTGGGAAGGTAAGGAGGAGTCATGAAAAAATATATGGTAATTCTACCACTTTCAGCCGTGTCCATCTTCGTGTCCATACCAAAAGGAGCGGATGCGCAACTTGTGGTTGGGCAGGTCATTTCTGCTACCGTTGGCCGGGTTATCAAGGCCATCGACCTGGAGGTGCAGCGGATGCAGAATCAAACGATATGGCTGCAAAACGCGCAAAAGGCGCTTGAAAACCAGTTATCGCAACTGAAACTATCCGAAATTTCAAGCTGGTCGCAGAAACAGCAAAGCCTGTTCAGTGAATATTATAACGAATTGTGGCAAATTAAGACGGCCATTGCATGGTACTCCAAAGTCAGCGGCATTGCTACGAAACAGGTCGAACTGGTTAATTCCTATAACCGAGCCTGGGCGCTCGTTAAAAATGACAAGCATTTCAATGCGGATGAACTGGCCTATATGGAACGGGTTTATTCGGGGATTTTACAGGAAAGTGTAAAGGACCTGGATCAGGTGCTGGTTATTATCAACCCCGGCAAAACGCAAATGCCCGATGCCAAGCGGATGGATTTAATCAATAAGACATCCGACCACATGGACAAAAATTACAACGATTTGCAGGAATTTACCACTCAGAACGAGCAATTGAGCATCGAGCGGGCCGAGGATGAAAACGAAGTGCTGACTTTAAGACAATATTATGGAATACAGTAAGGTAAAAGGTTTTTTATTTGGCGCAATACTGCTACTGCTTACTGCAACGGCCGCTAACAGCCAGGCGCAGACATTTGCCGAATGGTTCCAGCAAAGCAAGACACAGATCAAATACCTCGAACAGCAGATCGTGGCACTGAATGCCTGTGAAGTGCAGTTTAGGCAGGGTTATACGATGCTGAAAAATGAGTGGGGTTCGATCAAGAACTGGAAGAATAGCGAGTATAATTTGCACTCCACTTATTACAATTCGCTTAGCCAGATCAATCCGCAGGTTAAAAACAGCACGGACTTGAGCGGCATTCAATCCGAACAGCAAAGCATTGTTAGCCAATTTAATGATCTGAATGGCTTAGCCGGGCTGACCGCGCAGGAACAAACTTATATCGGCACGGTACAGCAAAACTTACTTGCTGAACTCAACAAGGACTTGACTGAATTGCAAACCATACTCACGCCCGGCGGGCTGGTCATGTCTGATGATGAGCGCATCAAGCGCATCAACAGGGTCACTTCAGCAATCAACGACAAGTACCTGTTTACATGCGCTTTTTGCAGGCACGTGCGGGTATTGGTCATCCAACGGAACCGCGACGGTAACGATGCGGCGGAAATAGGCAACCTCTATGGTATTAACCCCTAAACAGCGTTCATGAGTGCTGTTGAAAACAAATTGTAAACGAATAATCAACAGGTTATGAAAAAGTTTATCATACTATTATTACTGACAGCCGGGTTTTGCTTTACTGCACGTAAAGCTAATGCCCAATCCACCGTGCAGGATATGCAGCAACTCATCCTGGATATAGAAAAGCTTACACAAATGAAAGCTATCCTGTCGGATATGAAAACGACATATAATATCCTGACACAAGGCTATGAGCAGGTCAAAAGTATTTCCGAAGGCAATTTTAATTTACATGCCGGTTTCCTGAACAGCCTGATGGCGGTTAGCCCGGCGGTGCGGAACTATGTAAGGGTGGCGGATATTATCGAAGACCAGGAGGAGATTGTGACGGAGTATAAGTCGGCCTACAATAATTTTAGTTCGGGCGGCCATTTCAGCGCTGCGGAACTGGTTTACCTGAACAACGTCTATGTGCAGCTATTGACTCAAAGCCTCAATAACCTGACTACGCTAACCAATATCCTGACCGCTAATACGCTGCGGATGAACGATGCCGAACGCCTAAAAGCCATTGACCACCTCTATACCGATACGCAAAGCAAATTGACCTTCCTGCGAAATTTCGATAACGAGGCGGAAATACTGGCTATCCAGCGGCAACAGGAACAAAACGAGGCGAATACCTTTCAAAAACTCTTTTAACATGAAAACAAAAATATTATACACGAGCCTGGGCATGCTATTGCTACTGCAACTGCCGCTTTTGAGCAGTGCGCAGGATATTACCAGCAGCTTGCAGGGAATGCAGCCGGTGCTTGACAATGTGTACAACCAAATGATCCCCATGTGTTCAAATCTCATCGGCGCGGCGCAGGGGATTGCGGGTTTCGCGGCCTTGTGGTATATCGCTTCGCGCGTCTGGCGGCAGATTGCGCAAGCGGAACCGCTCGACTTTTACCCGTTGCTCCGGCCATTTGCTTTGGGGATTTGCATTGTATTGTTCCCGGCGGTCATTTCGCTGATGAATGGCATTATGCAGCCTATCGTGACGACGACCGGGAATATGGTGACGAATAGTAATAATTCGATTGCGCTTTTATTGCAGCAAAAGGAAGATGCAATAAAAAATAGTTCAAGTTATCAAATGTATGTCGGCGATGACGGTAACGGCGACCGCTCAAAATGGTATGCGTACACGCACCCGGATGACCCGAACGATCAGAATGAGGGCACGTTTTCCTCTTTGGGCAACGACGTAAAGTTCTGGATGGACAAGCAAGCCTACAATTTTAAGAACGATATCAAGGAGTGGATGTCGGAGATTTTACAGGTGATCTATGCGGCGGCTATCCTCTGTATCAATACGATACGCACCTTTTACCTGATCGTGCTGGCCATATTGGGCCCTTTGGTCTTCGGCTTTGCGGTATTCGACGGCTTGCAGCACACGCTCACGCAATGGATAGCCAGGTATATCAACATCTTTCTTTGGCTGCCCATCGCCAATATCTTCGGCGCCATCATCGGGCAGGTGCAACAGCAGATGCTACAGATTGACATTAACCAGATACAAAGCTCAGGCGACACCTTCTTTTCACCGACCGATACGTGTTACCTTATTTTTTTATGTATTGGCATTGTCGGTTATTTCTGTGTCCCCAGCGTAGCCAATTATGTTATCCACGCGCATGGCGGTAACGGCTTATTAAATAAGGTAACCAACGTGGCAGCGACCACCGCCACTACGACGGTCAGCGTGGCATCAGCAGCGGGCGGCCGTATGGAGCAGGCCCGGAGCAATATCATTAACGCCCCGGCTGATTTCAGGCAGGGCTATAACAGCGCGGGCAAAAGCAGCTACCAGGAAGACAAAATATCGGGTAAAAGCTAATCAACAAAATTATTAATACTAAAAAAAGTCTCCCCAACAAGGGGAGATTTAGAGGGGGGCTTGGCTTATGTTTCAACAATTCAAAAATATCGACAGCGCATTTCGTCATATCAAGTTATTCAGTTACTTGCTGATAACCGCCTGTATTGCCATCACCTGCTTTGCGATTTATGAAAGCTACCGGAGTTCGGAGAATTATAAGGCGCATATTTATATCCTGGCGAACGGGAAAGCATTGGAAGCCATTGCTGCCGACCGCAAGGACAATATCCCGGTGGAAGCACGCGACCAAATCAAAATGTTCCACGAATATTTTTTTACGCTCGACCCCGACGACAAGGAAATACAGGCGAATTTGACGAAGGCCTTGTATTTGGCTGACGAAAGCGCCAAAAGGCAATATGACAACCTGCGTGAAAGTGGTTATTACGCCAACTTGATTTCCGGCAATATCAGCCAGCAAATTACCGTGGACAGCATCCAACTGGATATGAATACCTATCCCTACGCTTTTAAGTGCTATGCCACAGAAAAGCTGATTCGCAGCACTTCAACTACTACACGCAGCCTGGTCACGCAGGGCTGTTTGCGGAATGTGTCCCGTTCGGATAATAACCCGCATGGTTTCCTGATCGAAAAATGGGAGACACTGGAAAACAGGGATGAACAAGTTAAAAACACAGAACAATGAAGCTATTTAAAAAATTCAGGCGGGAGGTCATACCTGCTGTAAGGGCTGGTTGGAAAAGTAAAGCAGCTAACAGGCTTGGGGAGATACAAACCCGTATAGCGGTTTACCTCAACGCGAAAACGGCTAACCTTTCCACAAAGGCAAAATGGGTTTTCCTGGTACTGGTCTGCCTGCTCTTTGGCGGGTTAAGCCTTTACCTGCTGGTCAGGGCATTTATGTAACGAACTGCGAAGCACTCATGAGTACCATTAGGAGACAATTAGCAAACGAATAATTATTAATCATTTAAATCATTTTCAATGGAACAAAAAGAAAAGAACAAACGGAAACTGCTGCTCTTGCTGCCGCTGCTGTTGTTGCCCTTTGTCGCGTTGTTGTTTTGGGCGTTTGGCGGCGGAAAGAAAAATGCGGCGGACAGTAAAACGCTAAACGCGGGGCTGAACATGAACCTGCCGGGCGCGCATCTCAAAAATCGGCAGACGAAAGACAAGCTGGCGCTGTATAACCAGGCAGAAAGGGACTCCGCAGCGATTAAAGCAAACAACAGCGGCAGCGCATTTGCCGCTTTAGGATGGGACACCACAGGCTTTGCTAAAAATAAAGCGGTCACGGTAAACAGCGCACAAGCCAGCGAAGTTAAAATCAACCAGAAACTGGCCGAGATCAACCGGCAGATCCATTTACCCGAAACCACGAGTGGTTATCCCGCTTATGCACCGGCGGCACCCGCAACATCCCCGGATATGGCTCAACTGGAAAAACTATTAAAGCAAAAGTCAAAGGGCAGCGCCCCCGACCCGGAAATGCAGCAGTTAAACGCGATGCTCGAAAAAATCGAGGACATTCAGCACCCGGAAAAGGTAACGGAACAAATTAAAAAAGAGGTGAAGGCCGAGCCGGACAGTATCTACAAGGCCTTCCGCGCGGTTATCGTTAAAGGCGGGAAAGTGAAGACAGGCACTTCAGTGGAACTGCAAATGACGGATACGATCAGGATCAAGGGCCAGTTCATCCCCAAGGGCCATTCCGTTTTCGGGCTTTGCCAGGTGACCAACCAACGGGTGATGCTCAGTATTAAGAATATCCGTTTGGGCACATCCATATTGCCTGTTGACCTGACGGTATATGACCTCGACGGTATGCCGGGAATAAGGGCGAACGATGCGGAAACGCAGGACGCCATGCGCGCGAGTTCAGACAATGCAGTGCAAAGCATGGAACTCATGACGATGGACCAATCGATGGCTACCCAGGCGGCAGGTGCCGGTGTGGAAGCCGCGAAAACCTTGTTTTCAAAAAAGGTACGGGTGATCAAGGCGAAGTTGAAAGCGGGTTACCCGCTATTGTTAAGGAATAACCAGCCGGATAAATGGAGCGGTAAATGAATAGCAACGGTATCGCGGAAACTGGAGCAATTGTACACTATCCGCCTGTATGGGCAGTTCCGCATTAATATGTAACCTTATGAAACTTGAAACCAAATATGCGGAAACGATCATCAGCCTGCTGGAAGATGCACAGGATGTCGGGATGCCGCATGTCGTGTTTGAACTTCGGCCGCAGGATATGGAATTACAGCCGCACCACTTGCGTTTGTTTGAAAAAGTCGGTGAGGCTTTGGAATACCTGGACAACGCGGCAGGAAATAATTACCTGCCGGGGGACGCGGATTACCCCATTTACTACCGGCACGTTGACCAGTTACTGGAAGAAATAAAACAAGCAAATTCATTAACCATAAACAAAATTGATATGAACAGGAACAATTTAGAGAACATCCAAAACGAAATGAAAGACCTGCGTTTCAGTAAGAAAGCCATTGATGAAGCACAGCAAAAAATGGAAAAAGGCTTACCCGAGTTTACCGTTGCCGAACAACTAAAAGGTAATAAAGGGCAGGTGGATGTGACCGCCCACTTCAGGCAATCCGGCCAATCGGATAATTATTATTTGAATAAGTTCGCGGTAGCTTTAAATACAGGCAAGGCTTTGGAAGAGGGCCATAAATATTTTATTATTACACGTAATGAAAAAGAACCCGGTAAGAACCTTACCAAGTCTTTTGAAAATGTGAGCGATGCGATCAGCTTTTTCAAGGACCAAAAAGGTGACAGCCGTTTGGCGGCTGGAAAAGACGCCGGACACGCTACCGAACTGGCCGCGATGAAAGCAGGTAAAGTAGATTACGTGGAAAAAGACTTCCAGCGTACTTTCCGCACACCGGCACAGACACAAACCTTTTTCGTAGAACGCGGCAGAGGCTTCACCGTTGACCAGGCGGCAAACCTGATACAAGGACGGTCGGTTTACCGTGATGACCTCTTAAACTTAGGGGGCCAGCCTTATGCTGCCTGGATCAAGCTGGATATGGATAGCCAGAAAGACCGTTATCAGAATTATACCACCAACCAATACCATGTTCCATCTTACGGTTTTACGACCAAAGAAGCACTGGAAAAATACCAGATCAAGGAACTGGCTGACCCTAAAAAACAAGAAGCTTTAATGTTAGCTATTGAAAATGGTAACCGGCCGCTGATAACTACCGTTAAAGACGGGCAAGACGTGAAGCTACATATTGAAGCCGCGCCACGTTTCAGGCAAATCAACTTCTTTAGAGAAGATGGCAAACCGGAAAAGCGTGAACAATTTTTAAAGGAACCTAAGCTTGATCAGGCTCTGCAATTAAATAAAGGCAAGGAAAAAGAGCAGGAACAGGGAATGGCTGTATAAAATCAAGTCCTATATTTGCTGCCCGTTTAAAACCAACTATATTTATTCACTTTTAAAATATCATTATCATGGAACAAATCGCAAAATTGAAAGAACTCATCGCATCAGCAGAGATTGACGCGGAAAAATTCAACAAAGGCAACAGCGCCGCCGGAACCAGGCTCCGTAACACCATGCAACAATTAAAAGCTACCGCGCAGGAAGTGCGCAATACAGTTACTGAAAAGAAGAATGCTGCTAAATAATTGACGGATTGGACCTAACTGCTTGGAAGCCCTGCCTATTTATTTGGCAGGGCTTTGTTAATTTTTAAATCCGGAAGTGCAATTAGATCGGCTATACAACTCCAATTTGAATTTATTTAACTTCTAAATTCGTGCCACAAGGCTTCATTGATTTTCATTAATAACCGATGTTTAAGACGATGCTCCTTAGGAATGGCAATGTCTTTTACATTGAATTTTTCTTTAAACAACGTTTCATCATATCCTGAGTGGTTTTTCATAAGCAGATGCTTTTGATAAGCTATTTTTTCGCCAGACCTGATAATGGCTCATTTGCTTGGCTACCGACAGGAAATGACTTCAAAAATGCAATAGTATCTTGGAACGTATGCTGACGGTGCTGGTAATCGATCAATAAACGATGGTAACTATTATGTCCCAATAAAGGCAGATTTTCTATCCAGAAAGCGAACACAAACTGGCCGCTGAACAGGCTGATCCGCACCCTGACGTTTCCTTCCCACGATGAAAAAAAGATATTATGGGTTTCCGGCACCGAATCCATTAACTGATCTTTAGCCTCCATGCCACCTTTTATCCCATGCGTTCCGTGCATGACATAACCGATATAGGGATTAAGTGACGGGTTCTCTTTGATCTGCGGGAAATAATAGATCAGGCAGTTTAGACCGATTTTGACCAAGGCTTGCTGAAATTTTACGCTGTCAAAACTAAAGCCAACATGAACTATTGGCGAATTCAGATCGGAGCCGCTAAAACTGCCATACTGATTGTTAAACAGTGTGTCATTTAACAAATCTTCCAGAAATATCTCGGCTTCCACAAGCGTCCGTGCTCTTATTTTTAGTTTTTCATCATCGTCGATGAACAGGCGCGGGCTTAAATGGTCATACAAATGATGGTCTTCAGGCAGGGTACAATATTGAATCGGCTTTTTGACATCTTTTTTAACCGGTTCACTCAAGCGGGAATAATGTCCGTCAGCAATGGTGAATTTGACATGAATAATTTTCTTTTCCACACACGCGGTCAGTACTCCGTTTTCTTTTTTCCATTTGACAAATGCATCTGCAAACAATTGTTTGCTTTCCATACTGTCTGCTTCGACATAATATTTCCCGCCAATAGCAAAAATTTGCGGCCTGACAAACACCTGCATCCTAAACTGCTGGCCAATTTCAAAAACGATTTGGTTTTTTTCATCAAAACTCAGTAAAACAGGCGCTTTGAATGGTGAACGGTTACGTGCGTTTGGCGTATACCCCTCAACGCCTATAGTACTTCTCATCAGACCCAAGAACGATTTCTGGTAAAGTTCCAGTTCCAATCCGGAGAAGTAATTGTTACATTGCTCACAAACGCAATCTATATATAAATTTTCGCCACCTAACCCGTACGGGAAAACATGTTCCCCGTCTTTCTTGGTATAAACGTTTCCGCAATATCTGCACGTTTTTGAAATAGCCACCGTTTTCGTATTACTGTTCATTTAACGTTCTAAAATTTCCAATCTGTTAAAACAGTCAAGGTACACATATATTCCGTCCGAAATTGGTCTGATCTTATTATTTACTGCTTTGTGGGTCAGCAGTTCCAGCCGCTTCGTTAGCACTCAGCCGCTTCACTGCATCGAGAAAACATGGGCCTCGTGTCCTCGTTCCTGCGGGACTCGACCCATATTTCCGGGGATTCCCCTTTTCTAACTTCCTTTAGCTCATTCCATTTTCTCCACTGGCTTTTTCGCAAGCAAATTTCTGAACGGCGGGACTGAATGCCAAGACCGTGCCCTGCGGGTTTGCTGGAAAAAAATCTCCACACCCCTCGCTTCGCTCGGGGGTAGTATTTTTTTCCGCAAAGTCTTGTCCTTCAGCCCGCCGTGTTCAGGTGAGGGTGCTTACAAAAAGCCACCGGAGGCTTCAGCCGAGGGTGATTTAAAAAACAAAGCACCATGAAAACAGCAAACGGCAGAAGCCCACCCACACAGCCCATAGGGGCGACAGGTTGCCCCACAGATAAGCACACGCCCCAATCGGGCAATTAGTCAATTCAATATTAAATCATATTTAAAATTTGGAAAACATGAAAACCGCAGAAGCAAAAACAAACGGCGCAATAAATAAAGCAGATAACAACGCCACAGATAAGAACGCAGACAATACAGGCAACGGTCAAAAAATAAACAACCTGCCTGTTAGTACCGCCTTTAACGATAAAAAAGATGAGGCTAAAAAGGAAGAACCCAAAACCGAAACACCCGCAAAACAGCAAGAACAGCCCAAGGCAGAAGAAGCCAAGCCACAAGCAGAACCAAGCAAAAAGGAACTGAAAGAACAGCTTAGGGAACAACAGGCACGAAAGTTAGCCGACACCGTAAAACTGGTAGAAGTGTTAGGCAAAAAGATTGCACAAAAGAACAAGCTGCAAAACACTATTGCTAACCTTGACAGTTTCACCGTTGGCCAAAACGAAGATAAGGACGACATGGCGAGCGATAGCCGTTTTCACCGTTGCGAGCTGATAATACACGATGATGACGGCGAAGAGTTTGTAACTAAAAACCCTTTCATTATCGCCTATGTCGCCCACGAAGTTAGGGGACTATGTGTAGAGAAACTGGCAGAGGTTGAGGCAAGTATTGTTATCCCTCTTTGAGTAAGTAAATGGAAACGCCCTATGTATTAATGTTACATAGGGCGTATTTCAAAAGGTGAAACCATTTGATAACTAAGACAATGATACAGCTATTTATAGAATTAACCAATCAAATCTATTGGGTTGGTTATGCGCAAGAGTTGGCAAAGTCTAACCCTATGCTTTTTCAATTTGAGTTTAACGAATTTCTTAATTCCTATAACAATTAACAGCATGGCACATAACATCAATTATAACGAACAGACACAAAAGCACAGCTTTTTTAGTGTCAAAGAAAAAGCCTGGCACAATTTAGGGCAGATCATTAGCGATTACCCAACCAGCGCAGAAGCGATTAAACACGCAGGATTAAATTATACCGTTGAAAAACGCCCCTTGTTTACCTACGATACTGATAACTATACAGGCGACCCCGATACGGATATTATTATCCCCGAAATTGAAGTACCTAACTTCTTTGCCACCATCCGCACCGATACCGAGCAGGTTTTGGGTGTAGTTGGTAATGATTACGAAGTGGTGCAGAATGTAAACGCCTTTGATTTCTTTGATAGTATTGTTGGTGGTAAGGACGGCATTTTATACGAAACGGCAGGGGCATTAGGTAACGGCGAACGAATTTTTATTACGGCAAAACTTCCCGATTACATTAAAGTTGGCAGGAATGATTTAATAGAACAGTATTTGTTTTTGACCACTTCGCACGATGGTTACGGTAGCATAACCGCAGCTTTTACCCCTGTAAGGATAGTATGTGAAAATACGCTTAACGCTGCTATTCGTAATCATAGTAATTCTATTAAAATACGTCATACCGTAAGTGCAAATGACAGGCTTAAACAGGCGCATACCCTATTAGGAATTACTAACCAGTTAGCCAACGAATTAGAAGCAGTATTTAATGATTGGTCAAGGATACGCATAACTGATACCGCGGTTAAACGCTTGATACAGGTAGCAATGGCGCCCAATAAGGAAGTATTGCAAAACCTGCAAAACGGCAAGCAAGACGAATTATCTACTACCTATAATAATATGGTAAGTAGCGTAATGGAATATGCTTTAACCAACCCGACACAACAGGAAGTAACTACCAAAGGAACGTTATTTGGAGCATATAACGCTGTTACCGGGTACTTTCAGAACGTGCGCAATTACAAAGACGATGAAGCTAAGTTTAAAAGCATCATGTATGGCACAGGCTTACAAAGAAGCCAAACCGCATTTGACCTATGTAAAGAATTTGCCAAACACGGTAATAGTGCCTTAAACTAACTAACAATAAGGGGGGGGTAATCCCCCCTTTGTATTATTCACCATTCAACTATGAAATTATGACACTTTTATTTCTTAGTACAGGCTATCCAAATCATTACGGTTCACTACTTCTCATAGCAGGTTTATTCATCCGCTTTCAAATAGGACGGCGCAGGTTTAACCGCCGAAGTATTACAGGCGTACAAATCTTTAGCAGTTACATTAAGGCTGTACTTACTACCATCATAGAAACCCTGCTAAATATCGTTGGTGCTTTGTTTATAGTCGCCGGTATAATCAATGTTATTATCCATTTATAGCAAGCCCGGTAGTACTTAAAAATACCTATGAGCGCCCAAAATTCCGGGCGGCCCCTTGCGGGGCATAAAGTGAAAACCAAATTTTCATAAGGTAATTAAAAGTGTTTGATTAATTTCCTGCTGTCGGTCAAAGCCCTGATACATGTCCGTATTAGGGCTTTTTGTTTTGATGGTGCTGTAATAATATCGGCCATAGGCTGAATAAACCGACAATTAATAGACATATATATGTGCTTTCCCGCGCGTTAGGTGCTTGATAAGTGATATTTAAGTGCTTTTTATGTTCTACAAAAACCCGCTTAAATTATCTGGCTTTACATGGCTTCCATTTTACTATTACGCTATTTTTTTTTCCTCGATACCTTATTTGTAGCTTTATCGATGTACGACGAACGCAACAAATAGAAAATAGCACAATTACTATATGGCAGACTGCATAGTTATCCGCTATTGCAATTCCTCTTTTTAATATTCCAAATATGGCCTCCATTGTAGCATATCATTTTACGATATGCAATAATATGAGGGGCTTTAAGGGGCGACAACAGGGGCGTACACCCTATTTTAACATTGAATAGTCCGTTTTTACCTCTTCAGTATGTTTATAGGCTGTATAACGATCTTTATTTTCGGCTGTAAAAGAGAGCAATGAATTAATATTGCCTTTGACGCTTCTTCCATCTTTACTTGAATCAAGCCATTTTGATATTTCTTTGTACATATCATGCTTAGATTTAAAACGTTCATTCTCTAAATAGGAAATGAACCCTAAAAAATCAAACATAGCAATTTGATAGGGCAGTTTGTTCTTGGCCAACAGACCAGCTATGCCTTCAAAACCTTCAGCTGTTAATACCTTAATTAAATCCAAGTTGCAGAAGCCATAGTCAAACAATACTGCTTTCAATTTAGAGGTTTTAATTTCTTCCGGCAGCGGCCTGTGATCTAACAGAATTGCTTTGTTATTTAAACAGAAATTATTTATCGCAGGAAAAACGTTCCATAACCCTGTTATTTCGATAAGATAACCAATGACTACATCTCTGCTATACGTTTTATTTAGTTCGCAGTAGATTAATATAGCGTCAAAATAAGTTTGATCCTTATCTAAATTACCATCAATATCCCTCACTTCGGAAAATATATTACCCCAGGTCTTGCCACTTAACAGTTCATCTTGTTTAGAACGAATTAAGCCTAAAAAAATATTTTTAAACCGCTGATGATCTTTAATCCGCTCATATTTAGTTCTAAACAGCTCAAAAATTTCGTTAATGAGCAGGTCAACGGCTTGTTTAAATTCGTTTTGATTTTTTACCAGCCCAATTTTATTAGGCAAATTATTAATTACAGCCTCTATCAGTTGATTAGTGGAATCTTCCAGTTCGCTTGCATTTATATGGACAGCTTGCATGTTGCTTACAATTCTAATAACTCCTGTTTTCCAACTTTAGAATTTCTTCGGAAGAAAGTTTGTCGTAAGCCGTTATTTTTCCTATCAAAACGTTTTTTTCATCATCGTTGAGATAAGCCGAACTTTTTATAAGAGCTTGTTTACCTGATATATAATGGTGGTTTGACCAACGCCAATAATCATAATATTTAATCGGGTCCATTCCTATAGCTTCAAATTGATCAACGTTTGCCCTCCTTTTAATAGTAATTAATGGTTGGTGAAATAATGGATCTGATATAAGACGGCTGTAAGTAACATGCTGAATTTCATCCTTAAATTGTGATAGCAATAGACTGGTGTAGGTAGGGTCATTTTTTTCGAGTACTTCCCCGGAATTGCCATATAACAAGATAAAATTATAATAATGTTTACGTTTTACTTTGAAATCGCCATTATTGCCAAATAGCGTGTTAACCGTAAAATTGCAATAGTCGGAAATTACACTATGCTCAAACGACCGCCATTGGGTTAATTGGGAATAGCTCTGCAAAAAATCCTTTGATAGTTCATATCTTTTTTTGTGGAATATCTTTTTTGCCGGCGCCTCAATTTCTATAAAATTGAAAAACACCTGCAAAGAATTACCGGTAATAATCAAAAAGTCAGGTTGCCTATCCCTGGCCAAACTTTTTATTCGAGGTTGAGATATAATAAGATTGCCCTCGACTTTAGAGTTATTGGACACGCCACAAAGAGCGCCCAATAAAGTAGATGGGTGCTGTTCAAAATATTTTTGAATAGCAGGCTCGTCTTTGACATTTGATTTCTCCTGATCACTTACCAATGTTTTTAAACCAGTTATACTATCTTTTAAATAATCGGCATAGTTCATTAGCTCGTTATTCTCGTCAATAATCTGATTGAAATTCTTGGTAATTAGAGGCATGAGCAATAATTTAAGAGAACCTAAAAATACAATTAAATTAAAACATTGCCGCAAGCCATTTAATGGATAGTCATGGCTACAGTTTTTTGTACCTTTATAGAAACAAATTTTTAACCTAAAAACTATAATTATGGGAAAAATTGAATCTATTAAGCCCGGTCCAAAACCTAAGACAGAAGAAGGACAAGATGACAGAAGAAGACGAGTTGACCCCCCAACTCAGCCGAAACACCCTACTTTAAAACCCCATGATCCTAAGAAGGGGAAATGATGAATAGAGGCGGTTTAAGTTAGGTCATAAAGAATGATGTATGGCTCGTGACGATTTTTCAAAAGACACTATCACTAAACTTGCAGAGCGAGTTGGCTTTCTATGCAGTAATCCTGCCTGTAGAACTCACACCGTTGGACCAAATTCAGAGCAGACAAAATCGACGAGAATTGGTAAGGGCGCACATATAACCGCTGCGGCAGTAGGTGGCCCTCGTTATGAGACCGGTTTAACACCGGAGCAACGCAGTCACATTAGCAATGGAATTTGGCTTTGCGCAAATTGCGCTGACCTGATAGATAAAGATGAAGGCAAATTCCCCACAATATTATTGAATAGTTGGAAAGCAGACGCTGAACTCGAAATGCATAAACGGCTTAAAGGGGAACCTTTGGAATCCGTTGCAGTTGGCGAGCCATATTTGGAAGTCGATCTGGTTTGGCAAAGAGGAGGTAGAAGTCCAAGAGGTTACAGTAACAAAAACCCGGTTGAAGTAGACGAAAATGGAAGGTGGGTTACATTTATCGGCGCTGGCGTTAAACCTATTATTCATTGGGAATTGAATTGGAGTTATGCACTTAAAATCTATAACAATTCAAGCTATCCAGCCTATAATATCTGTTTTCGTCAAATTAGCGACTTGAAATTCACTACTTTGGAAAAACTACCCATTAAAAATAATCTGCCCCCATATGATTATCTCGAATTAAAGGCTAAATACGTTGACCGTGTTGAAGGTATTCATACGGTAGCTGACGAGATTATGGCGAAGAAGATACCAGACGCTTTAAACGGCTTGACTTTTGAGATCGTTTATTTTGATGAAGGCAGACAGGAACATCGCACAGGTCTAAAAATAGTTGACGGTACCATTGAAAATAATAAAATTATTTAACTCCTTACGGTCAAAAAATCCGCGCCCGTCAAAAGCGTGTGGGTTCAATTCCCGCTCCGAGCATTTTATAATCAATTATTTTCAATGATTTGTTTTAGTAATATCTTTAATAATTGCTAAAATTGCAGAAAGGTGTTCTAATCGGCTCCCTTTATCCCCGCTGAGTAGCTACCAAAGAAGATTAAAAACGCTTAAAATCGCTGATTTTAGGCGTTTTTGCATTTTAGCCCCACCAAATTCGACCATAATTTCTCAATCTGATCGAGACCTCTTGCGAGACCTATTGCCATCTCGTACCTTATAGGTCTCGCTGAACCAATAAAAATGGCATGTAACTATTTAATTATCAGCGTTATGATTAGTGCTTTTTGTTTAAATTTCGCACTTAAAAAGACCAAAATTCTCGCTAACGGCACAGCGCCGATTTACCTACGTCTTACCATTGAGGGAGACCGGATCGAGTTCACCACAAGGCGTTATGTAAATCCCTCCCGCTGGAATGCCACCACACAGAAAATGACGGGAACAAGTGAAGAAGCCCGTTCCTTTAATCTTTACCTGAAAACACTTGGGCAGCAGGTTTATTATGCGCACCGGCAGAGATTGGCTCCGGAATATCTACATTGGTTAAGAAGGAATGTACATCACTAGCTTGTTTCCCTTTGTCTGGTTTTCTTCTAACATTAGGTGTGCCTGGATGACTGTTTTTGCACTGAATTCACCCACTGTATATACTGCTGGTCCTTCTATTACACCTTGCTGAAGCTTTGAAAAAAGTGTCGTTAACTGCTGACCGTAGACCGATAATGAGGTCGAATGACCATGTAAAGCCACTGCATAATTGGCAATATTAATAATTGCTGCTGCCTTGTTGAATAGTATTTCTTCGGCTGTTGGTGTCAACAGATTGGTTACATTCATGTATGACCCATAAACGTTCAATAATCCGGCACATAATGTAGATAGGGGGCCCCCAACCAGATCAATCGCTAAATCAAAGCCGCTGTTTGCATTTCCGGAACGGAGTGTTGTTTCCAGCCCGGGAAGGTGGTAATTATAAATGCGTTCTTTGGTCAGGCCGATGGCCAGGAGGCTTTCAATGCTCTGCGTACTACCCGCCGTTGTAAACAGATTTATATAACCTGCGGCCAATAAAAATTTGATCAACATCGAACCAACACCTCCGGCTCCACCTGCAATAAAAATGGGGGCATCTTTTTCCACCGTAAGCCTGTTGAAACACTGTAATGCAGTCAAGCCTGCAAGGGGTAATGCGGCAGCGGTCTGAAATGAAATGCCTTCAGGTAGTTTTGCCAGCAATTGGTAAGGCACGCTAATGTATTCAGCATAAGTCCCGTTTGAGCCAAGGCTGCCCACATAGGCTGCAACGCGGTCTCCGATTGTAAAATTCGGAACACCAGCACCTATTGTAGTTACTTCTCCAGACAATTCCCTTCCCAAGATAGGAGACTTCAGTAGTTTTCGTTCATTGGCTCCCTGGCGCATTTGATAATCGATAGGGTTAAATGCGGCAGCCTTAATCCGGACAAGCACCTGACCAGAAGCAGCAACAGGGGTGGCTACCTCTGCCAGTTCGAAATTTTCAACCGGGCCAAATTTCTTGAGAATAATTGCTTTCATGTTATGATTTCATACTTATCTTTTCCGGAGATAAGCCTCGACTGCTTTGACAGAAGAGCCAGTTGCATTCACTGCTGCTTTCAGTTTAACATTTGTTACTTCGAATTTATCTGCCCAATACCTCAGTTCAGCAGGCGAGGAAACATCGATCTCGTCTTTATTGCTTGTGGTTTTGATGTTAGTATCCATGATGTTTTTAAATTAGCTATCTGCTTGCTGAGCAGTTTATATCTTCCCGTTAAATTCCTTAATTAATTACTGATTATTATTTGGAGAGGCCGCTGGCAGCGGCGCGGAAACCAATGATAATTTATATTTTTTCATTTTTTATTTTGAGGTGTGAGGACGGATTCGAACCGCCGTAAAAGGTTTTGCAGACCTCCGCCTAAACCGCTCGGCCACTCCACCGTCAGAAAATAGCCTGCACGGCGGCCCGCGCAGGTTATAGTATGTACAGTCAGTTAATTATTACACTTTATTTACCCTCAACTTTTGGGGCAGTAACAGTTGTATTGCTTGGGCTATATATTTGGTTGAGTTTAGCCGCAAGTGCATTACCTCTCAAATTTTTTGCGATGATCTTTCCGTTGGGATCTATCAGGAAATTCTGCGGGATCGCTCTTACACCGTACTGTACGGCCACATCATTGCCCCAGTATTTCAGATCGGATACCTGAGTCCAGTTTAGTTGGTCATCTTCTACTGCTTTCAACCAGGCATCACGTTTACTGTCCAATGATACACCCAAAATAGTGAAGTTTTTGTCTTTGAATTGGTTAAAAGTTTTTACAACATTCGGGTTTTCTTTACGACAAGGACCGCACCAGGATGCCCAGAAATCAACTAATACATATTTGCCTTTAAAGGAATCAAGGTTAACCGGATTTCCGTCTTTATCGTTCTGGGTAAACAAAGGTGCATCTGCGCCAAGTGCAGTAGTTTTCCACCCTTGCAGCCATTTATTGTATTGCTTCCCGGGTACACTATTTTTCACATCGACAGCAAGTGAATTGTATAGGGGTTCTACATCTGTAGCTTCTGGAAAATACCCGCCATAGGTTTTTAAAGCATCCAAAGCAATCAATGAGTTTTTATGGCTATTGATGAAAATTGCCAACACTGGTTTTTGATTTTGCTCTATAGCTGTTGTTTTTTTATCCAGCTCGTCAGCCGCCTGGTCTGTTTTCTGATCTTTGGGTAGCGCGCTGTAAGCAGCCTCTGCCGCTTTTATCTGATCGGTATAGGGTTGCAGTACCTTTGTAAGCTCGGTGTTGACATCGTTAAGTTGCGAACCTGTTATTGTCGCTTTATAAACGGAATCAGAAGCAGTTATATTGATAGTAGCGGTCTCCAGGTATACCTGCAGTTGGTCTGGCCTTCTCGATCCTTTTAAACTTTCGCCGTTATGGGCTATGGTTAAGGTCGCCTTAACTGGATTGGTAAACGCACCTTTGAACTCGAAGACTCCCTGGTGCAGCGTGGCAGAATCGATTACGTTGCCGGTTGCCGTACGGTAAGTTAAGTATGCTTTCGCAGGGGCATCTAAATTTCCGATGCTGCCTTTAATCGTATAATTGATCGTTTGTGCTTTTAAGAAAACCGGTGCAAAAAGTAATGCGGTAAAAATGTACTTCTTCATGTATGTTGTATTTAGTGTGTAGATATATAATAATGTATGTTGTTGGTTAAGCAGCTACCAGCCGATAAACTGCGGCCAGCTTTTCTGCGACCACATTCAGTTCGTCCGGTGTATTGAATTTGCTGAAGGAAAAACGAATCGTTGTTCTTTCAAGATCAGCCCCTAAGGCTTGTAATACATGGGAGGGTGAGCCGCCAGAACAGGCGCTGCCGCCAGATACAGCGATACCTTCGTTATCCAGATAGCGCAAGAGATCCGTCTCCGTACTTGGAAGGTTTACACTTAATACTGTATAGAGGCTTTTATCGGAGTCGGCTGAATTTCCGTTGAACTGAACGTCGGGCAAAATTTCAGTTAAGCGGCTTATTAGCAAATTTTTTAAATGCCTGATAAAAGTGCTGTCTTCTTCGATACGTTCATAAGCCAATTCCAGTGCTTTGGTCATCCCAACAATACCGGGGATATTTTCGGTACCTGCGCGTGAGCCGCTTTCCTGGCCCCCGCCATGAATAATTCGGTTTAGTCGCTGTCCTTTACGACAATACAGAAAACCGACGCCTTTTGGCCCATGAAATTTATGTGCGGATGCCGCCAGGAAATGAACTTTTAGATGACTTAGATCATACTCGTAATGCCCCAGGGTTTGGACCGTATCTGTATGAAATAATGATTTATATTTTTCGCAAAGTTCACCTATTTTTTCAATTTGATTAAGATTGCCGATCTCATTATTAGCATGCATTACCGATACCAGATTGTGCGTATTGTTGCGCAATAGGTATTCCAGATGCTGTAGATCAAGATTGCCTTTTTCATCATGTTTAATAAAACTAACCCGGGTATGGTATTGCTTGCTTAAAAATTTAAGGGTCTGTAAAACTGCAGGATGTTCAAAAGGAGTGGTGATTACATGGTCGATGTGGTTGCAAGTTACTGCTGAGATAATAGCGATATTATCCGCTTCTGTGCCGCCCGAGGTAAATATGATCTCTTCCGGCTCTGCGTTCAACAAAACCGCTATCTTTTTCCGACAATATTCCAGTGCGGCTTTGGCTTCTCTTCCAGCCTTATGGTGCGAAGAAGGGTTTCCGAAATGGTTAAGTAAATATGGTGTCATCGCTTCCAGTACGATAGGGTCGAGCGGTGTGGTGGCGGCATTATCCAGGTAAATTTTCATATTTTGTTTTTTAATTGCCTCTATTCACTATCCCAGAAACCGCGCGGGTCGCATTAATTACAAGTAGGTACACTTGATTTTATCTATCTCCCGATTAAGGAGTGGAATTAGCACCTTATTGCTACAGGTTGCTAAGACGTCACAGGGCCATTCCCTCGGTCTTTCTGGATAAATGATAAAGAACGTTTCTGTGCAAAGATAAATTAATTACTATAATTTCTATAGATTTAATAGAATTAATTTAAAGAGGTCCTTTCTTTGTCTGCATTTGCATGGATATAAACACAAATTATACTATAAAGGTTTATTATTTAACCTTTTAACCACGAAAACGATGTTTAGTGTGGATAAACTACATTATATTTACCCCTCTTCACCAATTTTGATTTGACCTCTTTTTATTACGGTTAACCAATCTATTTTTAGGGGTTTGAAAAATTGGTAAAAAAGGGGCAAATAGATATATGCTTCCAGATATGGCCTTTAGGTTTTTGCATATTCTGATTTCATTATTGGATTTCAAAACTCTAGCTTGGGTTAATATTGAAAACAAATAAAAGAGACCGCATCATTTGATTATGATACGGTCTCTTCAAAGATCATTAGCGTATTTGGTTATTGATTTATTTTAAATGATTCCCATGGTCCGGCAGTAACTCTGTTACAGGTCATTGGTTGGGTACCGTTCTCACTCGAAACAAACAGTCCGTTATTACCCCTTAAAGAAACTGTTCCGTCTGCATTGCTTACCCAATCAAATTGTTCCCATGGGCCAACTGCTGTGCGGTTGCAGGTAATTGCCTGGGTACCATTTTCTGATGACACGTATTTTCCCTGTGTTTGCAAAGCAATTTTGCCACCTCCGGCATCCACAACTAGAAATGATTCCCAACCCTGGGCGACAGTGCGGTTGCAAGTCATTGGTTGTGTTCCATTTTCGCTGCTTACATATAAATTGTTTGAACCTTTAAAAGTTACCGTTTGCCCTATTGGTGCAACACTGCCGCTACTTACCTCGGGCTGGGTTGGGCGCGTAGCTGTAAGTGCAATTTGCCCTTTTAGCATTTTACCACCGTCACCTGTCAATCGTAAATAATAATCAGCTGAGCAGGCTGTACCATCTTCATCCAATGCTACGAAGGATGAACCACTTGGAACAAACGCCGAACTTTCCGCAGTTTTCGCAATCTGATTGCCTTCGTTAAATTCATCAAACATTGATATGTAAATGCCCTGGCAGCCAAGTTTTACCATGTTATAAAATTGGTGCCACATAAAATCTCCATGAACTCGTTGATGTTCCTGCAAATCGCCTGGCAATACACATGGTTGATAGTCGATATTATTGGAATTACAGTAGGCCTGATCTGGTATATTCACATTGTTGTAATAGTTATCAGCGTCGCTTATGTTGCCAATGCGGCCGATCATCCAGGGCGAGATCATATTAAAAGCACTGTAGGTAGCCAAAAAGCCGGGCCGGGAATCCTGTCCCGATGGTGCAGTACGCCATTGCGTTGGAACCCCTCCGATAACGTAACAGCCCTGTCCTTTAAACCAGTTTATAACATCAAGGCATACATCAGCTGTCCATGGATGATTGGTGTCGTTAAAACCAAATCCCCAGATACATACTACGGGTTTCCCGTTTTGTTTTGCATAAGCAGATGATGAGATATAGGCAGACATTTTACTGGTCCAATCGGTTTTAATTTCAGACTGCATATTGGTCCATCCACTTACATCATACATAATATAAAACTTTCGGCCATAAGTTTCGGCTGCAGTCTTAACCTTCGCGGTTATTGCATCGCGAATTGGCCCTTCCGAGCCATTAGGATCAAATCGTTGTAATGCGGCTGCGTCGATGCCATTCTGCTGCATCCATAGAAATTGTGTGTTAACAGTCTGATCTGTAAATGACGAAAATAATTTGGCCGGCTGCCCGTTGTTCAAATTTGCAAACCCTGTTTGATAAGTGCTGGTATAGTCACGTACATCTGGCCATGATTTGAAACCAAGGTTGCTTGCTGATGGGGCCTGTGATTCATCCTGCGACCAATGCCACCAGGCATTTATAGGTGAGCCATCACCAATTGCAGCAAACCATCCCTGGTAGCCAACAACAACTTTCCCAACAACATCTCCCGGTGAAGATGCTAATGATCTTGAACCGATCGTCTTCTTTCCAAATGTATTTGATTGTTCGGGGGAATTTTTCTTGCAGCTAATTACCATAATAGTAAGAGCCGCGAATATTATTATATTGATTTTTTTCATAATTGATTTTATATGGTTAGGTATTAGAGAATATTTATTGGATTTATTTTCCGCTTTAAGGGGGCTTTAAAATAAATGTTTGCATAATTATCAATACAGCTAATGATCTTGAAAAGACTGAGATATAATAGGTTTCGCAAGCAAGTTATGATTGGATATTAAAAATATCTTAATAATCAATTAATTTTAACTCTAAATAAAATTAATTTTTATGTGGATGAATTGTGGTGTTAATTAAAATAATAAGCAATATAAGATGGCCTTTACAATGAGAGCAAAGAGATCATAGTATGCTACTACCACATTTTAGCAGCTGATATCAATGCATATTTTAACAACGAAAACACATAGAATTTTAATAGACTACAAATTTAGTAGCGTATTATTGTTAAACTTGTGGAAACAATAATTGAATATTATTATGAAGGAATATGCCCTTATCACCGGTGCGAGTAAAGGAATTGGCAGGTCTGTTGCATTGCAGTTGGCCGGTTGGGGCTACAATCTGTTATTAACTGCAAGGTCTGAAACAGAACTACAGCAGATTGCTGAATTAATTAAAAAAGATTATGGCGTTGACGTTTATTACCTGGCGATTGACTTGTCGGAGAATGGGGCGGCCGCAAAACTTTCCGACTGGGGCAAAGGGTTGTCAGTTCCAATATCTATTTTAATTAACAATGCAGGATTTGGTGCCTGGGGTAATTTTGAGAACGTAGGCCTGGAAGAGCAAATAAAAATGCTGAACCTTAATATAAATGCATTGGTTGAACTGACTTATTTTCTGCTGCCTATATTAAGGAAACAAAACACTGCATTTATATTAAACGTGGCAAGCACTGCTGCGTACCAGGCGGTACCCACATTGGCGGTATATTCGGCAAGCAAGGCCTTTGTGTTGTCTTTCAGCAGGGCATTAAGGTATGAACTGATAGATAGCAATGTTTCTGTAAGCTGCCTTTGCCCAGGTCCAACTGATACAGGCTTTGCCCACCGGGCCGGAATGGATGCCCTGGCAGACCTGGCGGCTAAGTTTAATATGCAGGCTGATGAAGTGGCACAAGTTGGCTTAAAAGGAATGTTCAGCAAAAAGGCAGAGATTGTACCCGGCTTTTTAAATAAGCTGTCTGCTGCAGGTGCAAGGCATCTTAACAAATCACTTATTGAGCGGATTACAGCCGGTTTATATAAGAAATAAAAAATAGTAAAGATTATTTTGATAAGTAAAATATTTACATACATTTGCAATGTCTACTATATCCATAGACATAGTATTAATTGAATAATAAACAACATATCAAAATCGCGCGCCCCATGCGAATGCACCTTTCCGTTAAGGTGATGTGTTGCTGTTGTTGTTAATTCTTCCCGGTTATTCATTTCAGCATCCTGATCTGCCGGTTTTAAAGCTTCTCTTACTTATTAATTTTTAATTTAATTTTCAATGTCAAATCTATACCCAAAGTATACCCTCGGTTCTCTAATCACTTCTGAACAACGCGATTTTTTTAACGAAAATGGATTTATTCATTTCAAAAACTTCATTAAACCCGAAACGGTTGCAGATATTATTCGTGCATCTGAGCAGGTGCAGCAAAACTGGATCAACAATAAAATTGAAAAAATAAACGGGGTACCTATTAAGTACGGAAAGGATTTGGACGGTTCTGCCATTGTGCAACGCTTTGCCTTTATAAATCTTCATCATCCTATTTTTTCTGAATTCACGAAAGATCCCAGATTTAACGTACTCCTCAACATGGTTGGTGCAGGTGCACGATTAGGCACTACCGAAAAGGATGGAATGGTACTTAATCACTATGTAAACGGGCCAAATAGCAGCTTTACCAAAATGGGCTGGCATACCGATGGCTTAAGAGATATTTTCCACGGACAAAAACTAAACCCAATGCTCAATGTTGGGATTCATCTGAGTTCGTTAAAACCCGAAAATGGTGGCTTAAGGATACTGCCCGGTACGCACAAACAAAACCTGTATAGCATGTTGTTCCGCAAAAAATATTTTCTTGATAACAATGCCGATAAAAACGAAATAGCAATTATTCCGGAGGCTGGAGACTTAACTATCCACGACGGTCGTTTATGGCATCGCGTGGCACAATCTTCAGTTATAGGGGAGGAGAGTCGCAGAAGGGTGATTTACATTCCTATTATAGCCGGAAAATATGCACCTAAACACGAGGACAGCCCAACCGCATTTTATCAACGTTTTGCAAGCCTGGTTAAATAGATTTTATGATTATAGCAATTATTATTGGCTACTTTATCAGGAGGAGAAGGTTGGCTACGGTGAAAGTTAAAGTATTCAATTGAGGTATACCTTAAAAAAATACATATGATTACTAAGCTCAGCTCTACAGAAATTATCCACTTTTTGGTGATCTTACTGATCATTTTGGTGCCAGCCCGGTTCCTGGGCGAAATTTGCCGCAGATATAAACTCCCGGCCATTATAGGTGAAATTTTTGCTGGCATTATTGTAGGGCCCACGTTACTGGGTACCTTTTTTCCGGAAGTATTTAGAAATATATTTATTGAAGCACCAAAAGCCAGTGGCGCTTTTGATGGAATAGCTAATATTGGTATCATTTTATTGATGTTTATAGCCGGTTTTGAAGTTGATTTAAAACAGATAAGACAAAATGGCAAACAAGCAATAGCTATTAGCTTATCCGGTATTATATTTCCGTTTGCAATTGGCTTTTTAACGGTATGGTTTTTATATAAAGATCATTTTGCTAACGGCGTCAATAACCAGCTGGTTACGTCGCTTTTTTTTGGCACGGCGCTTTCTATTACTGCACTTTCAGTTATCACTAAAATACTGCTCGATCTGGATATTCTTAAAACGAGGATAGGCAATATAGTATTAACCGCAGCAATGGTGGATGATTTTTTGGGGTGGATTTTGTTTTCAATCATCATCCAGATGATGAATGCAGGCAAGGAGCAGGTTTCGTTTTGGTCGGTGATAACCGTTGTGCTGTTTGCCGCGTTTATGCTTACTGGCGGACGCTGGATTATACACCGCTTACTGGCTTATGCAGGCAAAAGTGGTAAAATGAGTAATGTATTTACGGTGGCAGTTTGTCTGTGCTTTATAGGCGCCGCAGTTACCGAAGCCCTTGGTGTACGTGCTGTGTTTGGTGCGTTTTTAGTAGGTGTAGCCATTGGCGATTCCGAATATTTTACGGAAGCACATAAACAAGTATTGCACCAATTTACTATTAACGTTTTGGCGCCGCTATTTTTCGCTTCGGTAGGTTTACGATTAAACTTCATATCCAATTTTAATCTGGAAATAGTAGTTCTTATCCTGGTAATTGCCTGTTTTGCAAAGCTGATAGGCGCCCGTATTGGCAGTTCTCTGAGTGGGATGACCAGGAACGAATCAGTTGCAGTGGCCTTTGGAATGAATGCCCGTGGTTCGCAGGAAATTGTGCTGGGCTTAATTGCTTTACAAGCTAAAATTATCAGCGGGCCAGTATTTGAAGGATTGGTGGTTATGACAGTGGTTACGATGGTTATTTCGGGGCCGATAATGAAATACTATTTTTTAAAAGACCAGAAATTACAATTAGCTCAATTGTGACTTTAACTATAACAATGAGCTTTTGTGTTCGTCGCTAATTAAAGCATTGGAGATTCAACTTATTAAAAAACGTTATATAACCTATCAATAATCAAAATCCTATGGCAAACAACACAAATTCGCAGCCTAATGATACCGCTGTTCATCAACAGATACTTTTGGCCAACGCTGAGTATGTTAAACACTTTGGCGATAAATCAAAACTCGCATTGCCCCCTGCAAGGCAATTTGCAATACTTACCTGCATGGATGCACGATTGGATCCTGCAAAATATGCAGGCCTGGCAGAGGGTGATGCCCACGTTATCCGAAATGCAGGTGGCCGGGCAAGTGACGATGCCATCCGGTCACTTATTATATCTCATAAATTGCTCGGCACAAAGGAGTGGTTCGTAATTCATCATACAGATTGCGGGATGGAACTGTTCACTAACGAGATTATCCAGGACCTGCTCTCCAAAAGCTTAAAAACGGCAGCCGTAGATGAAAAAGGCTGGCGGAACGTGCAGGAAGAAGGAGGATCGGGCGAGGCCAGATTTATTAACTTTTTAACCATAAAAAATCTGGAAGCAAGTGTTACTGAAGATGTGGAAAGAATTAGAAAGCACCCGTTGGTAGCCAAAGATATCCCCATTTATGGTTATATTTATGATGTCAAGTCAGGAAAACTAATTGAAGTTGCGGAAGCAACAAAAGCAGGTAAACGTATTGAATAAAAAGGCCATTGCATTTTTAAAGTCAGTGGCCTAAATGAGGTTTGGGCCACTGAAGATAACCATATCTCCCCGGCGGAGGGTTCCCGCCGGTGACTTTAACTTAATATATATCATATGAAAAAAATAGTCTTTATTTTTATCCTAATCTCAATCATCGCACAAAGCCGTGCAATTGCTCAAACTGCTTCCGGCAATCTTACTATTGAAAGCTATTACAAAGTAAAATGGGGTTATGCAGATGAATTTATAGCGTTATGGAAAAAGAATCATTATCCGTTACTTAAAAAGCTACAGGATAAAGGTGATATCGTCAGCATAAAAGCAGAAGCCCCTGTTCTACACAGCAGTGAAGACAGCCGCTGGGATTTTAAAGTGGCTATAACTTTTAAAAATGAACACCTCGCTCTGGATTATAGTATAATTGATCCATTTAAAAAAGACCTTTATCCTGACCAGGAAGGCTACAAAAAAGCAGAACAGCACCGGTTTGAACTGCTTATTTCACATTGGGATGTAATTGTAGAAGCCATACCCTTACCACAATAAGTAATCAAAGAATAGTATTGTTATTTGTTCTGCCATTTATAAAATTTTACAATAAATATTAAACTCCTATTTGTTCTATAGAATTAATATACTATTATTGTGAAATACAGATTATAGATCAACTATATCCTTTATTAATAAAAAAATGGCAGAACAAAAAACAAAACAAACGGCCCTGGGCGACGCAGCCGCCAGGCAATTGGCCATTGCTACGCGCACGGTCCCTCAATTATCAAAAATTACCCCCCGCTGGTTGCCCCAGCTTTTGAACTGGGTTCCTGTAGAATCGGGCGTGTATCGTTTAAACAGGGTTAAAGACGCAGAAAACGTAGAAGTAGATTGCTCATCCAGAGACGAACGCGAACTACCATCTACATTTGTTGACTATATTGAAAATCCGCGCGAATACAATCTGAGTGCTGTAAATACAGTGCTGGATGTTCATACCCGTGTATCCGATTTATATAGCAAACCTTATAACCAGATCAGCGAACAACTTCGGTTAACTATTGAAATTATAAAAGAAAGACAGGAAAGTGAACTGATTAATAATGAAGAATATGGTTTGCTGCACAGTGTTACTCCGGGGCAAAAGATTAAAACAAGACTAGGGCCGCCTACGCCTGATGATCTGGACGAGTTGATAACAAAAGTTTGGAAAGAGCCTGGGTTTTTCCTGCTTCATCCTTTGGCTATTGCCGCTTTTGGGCGCGAGTGTACCCGTCGGGGAGTTCCGCCGCCAACCGTTTCACTTTTTGGATCGCAATTTATTACCTGGAGAGGAATTCCGCTGATCCCTTCTGATAAACTACCTATTCATAACAATAAAACCAAAATCATACTACTTAGAACCGGCGAGAGCCGCCAGGGAGTTGTTGGCTTATTTCAACCCGGCTTACCCGGAGAGCAATCTCCCGGACTATCAGTACGCTTTATGGGGATCAATAATAAAGCTATTGCTTCCTACCTGGTATCGCTCTACTGTTCATTAGCGGTATTGGTTGATGATGCGATTGCTGTTTTGGAAGATGTTGAATTAGGAAATTACCATGAGTACAAATATTAACGAAGATAGTCTTCCTAACTTGTTGGAGCTTGAAAAACTGGCTAATCAGTTTTTCAAAGCTTTACCCGGAAGTGCTGATCCAATAGCTCAAACAGAGCCGATAAAGGAATATAACCCTGTCGGTGATTACGCTGGTGGGATACCTGGTGCAAACGGTTTTCCTATTGCTTTATTTGGCAATAACCCGCAACCGCCATCACTTGCAGGTGTGGGTGCATCTCCATCAGCTGTTAACCAGGGAAACGTAATCAATCTAAACGAACCTCAAACCAGTTTTGAGGATCCTGCCGTACAGCCATCGCACCTTTCAAATGGCAATAACGTACCCGCTACTCCTTTTTCGGGAAACGGATTATCGCTCAATAATTTAAATGGCTTGCCTTATTTGCAGGATCATTCTTTTGAGAAAGAATTGCAGGATACGCTCAATAAGATAAATACTGCTCCTGCGGTTCCGCAACTCCCTTTTGGATCAGCGCAACAGGTAAGTGACCCATCGTATTATTTCCTGAAAACGATACCTCCGCAGTTTTCTGCTCCAAAATCTTCGGGCGCAAGCGGAATAATCAATCCGCCTTTTGATGTAAACATCATCCGGCAGGATTTTCCCATTCTGAAGGAAAGGGTAAATGGCAAACAATTGGTTTGGCTGGATAATGCGGCAACTACACAAAAGCCTAAACAGGTAATTGACCGGATCAGCTATTTCTACGAGCATGAAAACTCAAATATTCATCGCGCCGCACATGAACTGGCAGCAAGGGCCACTGATGCGTATGAAGGAGCCCGCAAAAAGGTGCAAAATTTTCTGAATGCAGCATCTGTTAATGAAATTGTTTTTGTGAGGGGTGCCACAGAGGCAATTAACCTGGTTGCCAAAAGCTGGGGCGAACAAAACTTGCAGGCTGGGGATGAGATTATTGTTAGCCACCTGGAGCACCATGCAAACATTGTTCCATGGCAGCAACTTGCGAGTAAGAAGAATCTTAAAATCAGGGTAATCCCGGTAGATGATGACGGGCAGCTTATCATAGAGGAATATACTAAACTATTGGGCCCTAAAACAAAGCTGGTATCCTTTACGCAGGTTTCCAACGCATTGGGAACAGTAACTCCTGCAGAACAAATTGTAAGGCTGGGCCATTTGGCAGGTGCAAAGGTTTTAGTAGACGGGGCACAGTCAGTATCGCATATGCCTGTTGATGTTCAGGCATTAGATGCCGATTGGTTTGTTTTTTCGGGCCATAAAGTATTCGCTCCTACAGGTATTGGAGTGCTTTATGGAAAAGAAGATCTTTTAAATGAAACGCAACCATGGCAAGGCGGTGGAAATATGATTGTTGATGTGACATTTGAACATACGCAGTATCATAATGCCCCGGCCAGATTTGAAGCAGGTACAGGTAACATAGCGGATGCCGTGGGACTTGGGGCGGCGATAGACTATGTAAGCCGCATAGGAATGGAGAAGATCTCGACGTACGAACATTACCTGCTTATATATGCTACCCAACTTTTAAAAGAAGTACCAGGTTTACGGTTAATTGGTACTGCTGCAAATAAGGCCAGCGTATTATCATTCGTGCTCGAAGGATATAAAACCGAAGAAGTGGGGCATGAACTCAATAAGCAGGGAATTGCTGTACGTTCAGGTCATCACTGCGCACAACCAATACTACGCCGTTTTGGGGTGGAAAGTACTGTTAGGCCATCGCTGGCATTTTATAATACCTGTGCAGAAGTTGACTTACTTGTGGAAACGCTTCATCGACTTAAAAAATGAAAATGGAAGCAAACCGCGTCAATACGTTTATTGAACACCTATACCAGATCCATAAGGCGGAGTGGGAAGCCACTCCGTCTTTTAGGCAGGCGGTAGATTGGCTGTCAGATCTTTTTGAATTCCTTTTTCCCAATAATCGTTTAAACAGACAGTCGATATATGAGGGACAGCTTAAAAAGAATCAAATTGATCTGGAGAATATTTTGTTGAGTTATCTGGATCCATCTACCATAAATATTGATGAAGTTATTTATAAATTTTACGCCTCGCTTGAAGAAATTTACCAGAACTTAAGGCTGGATGCCACAAAGATTTATGAAGAAGACCCTGCAGCTGTCAGCATACATGAAGTAATTGTTTCTTATCCTGGCTTTTATGCAACAGCGGTTTATCGAATTGCCAACAAACTGTCACAACTATCAGTACCTATTTTACCCCGCATATTAAGCGAACATGCACACGGCAAAACGGGGGTAGATATTCATCCTAATGCACAAATTGATGTGCCGTTTTTCATTGACCATGGCACTGGTATTGTTATTGGGGCTACGAGCATTATAGGTAAAAATGTTTGTATTTATCAAGGAGTTACACTGGGAGCATCGCAGGTAAGTAAAGTGTTGTCTGATGTTAAACGGCATCCTACAGTAGAGGATAATGTAATTATTTATGCCCGAAGCACCATACTTGGCGGCAAAACAGTTATAGGGCATGATAGTGTTATAGGTGGCAGCGTCTTTTTAACCAAAAGTGTAGCCCCTTATTCAAGCGTTTTCAATACGCACCAATTGCGAATAGAAGTTAGAGAAGAATAGATAATAACAATAAACAGTTGCAGGATAGGCTTGATTTTATAAACAGAACAGTCTGCTACTACACAATCAATGACTTTTCAGGTAAAAAAAGAACCAGGAGTGAAATCTACCGCTCCTGTAATACCTCTTTTTAGGCATCAATTAATCATTTTAAAAAAAAATGTATATAAAGTCTATAGATTTTATATACATTTGTATCGTTTAGTCGATTTAATAGTTTGAAAATACTTGTCTATAGAAGGTTGAAGGTTATTTCCTTCAACCTTCGGATAAGTTAAAGGAAATGATTTTTGATTTAATAATGGATAATATTAAAATTTACCTGGATAATGCAGCGAGTACTCCGCTTGATAGGGAAGTGTATAATGTGATGACGCCTTATTTGTTGGATAAGTTTGGTATTCCGTCTGCACATCATGGATATGGGAGGGATGCAAAAGCCGCAATTGAGATTAGCAGGATAAGTATTGCCAAATTATTAAATGCTTCGCCCGAGGAAATTATTTTTACATCTGGAGGCACAGAAGCAAATAATCTGGCAATAATTTCAACCATTGAATGTGCATTTGTTGATCATGTAATAACTACTCCTTTTGAACATCAGACAGTACTAAAAACATTAAAAGTCATGCAGAGAAAGCATGACTTGCGAATAAGTTATATCAGGCATGACGAAAAAGGTAACCTTGATATTAATTACCTCGACTACTTGCTCCGAACAAACACCCGGAATTTGGTATCGGTGATGCATGCCAATAATGAAATCGGAAATTTAAACGATATAGAAACAATTGGTGTGCTTTGTGAAAAATACAAAGCGATTTTTCATACTGATGCTGCACAAACGATGGGATACTATCAACATGATTTAAAAAAACTAAAGGTTAATTTCCTTGCTGCATCTGCCCACAAATTCCATGGCCCTAAAGGCATTGGGATACTTTATTGCCGCAAAGGAAGCAGATTATCGCCATCGCTTAATACTTCCACAGAAAATATACCAGGCATAATTGGCCTTGCCAAAGCGTTGGCAATAGCTTATGATGAAGCAAATAAAAAAGAGAGGTTAATACAAAGTATGAAAGACCGCATGATCGATAAACTATCAGCGCTGGTACCCGGAATCAGGTTTAACGGTAATTCTGCTGATTCAAAAAAAAGCATTGCTGCTATATTGAATGTGAATTTACCTCAAACCCTGTTAAACCGGAACCTGTTGCAATACCTTGACGACAATCAGATTGCAGTATCGGGTGGGGATAGTTCTTCATCACATGTATTAAAAGCTTTAGGCATCGAAAGCGGGTCTGATAATCTCCGTTTTTCATTTAGCAAGTTTAATACCTTAAATGAAATAGACCACGTGGCAGAAGTTATTACATCTGTTTATCAAACAGTTGCGGCATAACATTCTCTCTTATTTTAATTACCTCATTACAAATATTTAATGCGCTTTAAAATCATTTTCCCACAGCTTGCTTTTTTGCTTCTGTTCGCCATATTAAAAGTAGAGGCACAAAACGTCACGCCCGGCCCTCGTGTATTGGTTGTTGTGGCCCATCCAGATGATGAAAGCATATTTTCAGTAACGCTTTATAAAATTGCAAAAGAGCAGCATGGTACAGTTGATTTGTTTGTGATTACAGATGGAGAAGCAGGCTATAAATATTCTACCCTGGCCGAAGAATACTACCATGTTGAACTTACGGATAAAAAAGCCGGGCAGGCCAATTTGCCGCGAATCCGGAAAAAAGAATTAAGAAACGCAGGTAATATTATAGGGGTTTCTAATTATTATTTCGAAGATCAAACAGATGCCCATTATGGTTTAGATGAAAAAGAACCGTTGGATACCAGCTGGAATATCGCGCTGATTAAAAGAAATCTAAACCGTGTGTTATCAAAGAAGCATTATGATTTTGTTTTGTGCTTATTGCCGGATTCCTCCACACATGGGGAGCATAAAGCGGCCACACTTCTCAGTTTAGATGTAATAGCAGGATTACCTGAAAATAACAGGCCTGTTATACTAGCAGCTACTACCAGAAATAAGACCGATCAGATATGCAGATTCTCTGCATACAAAGATTACAGTGAAACCAGCACACTCACCGACACGCCTTTATTTAAGGTGGACCGGACAACATGTTTTGGTTATAGAAACAAGATTAATTATAAAATTATTGCCAATTGGGAACTTGCTGAACACAAAACCCAGGGTTTTACACAAATGACAATGAATGATGGTGACCTGGAAGAATTTTGGTATTTTAAATTAAACGGCAAAGCCGGAATAGATAAATGTGTTACCCTGTTTAATTCATTAAAACAAACCCCTTATTTATCTAAAACATATTAGTTTATATAAAGAATAAGTTCTGATAAGATGAAAATCTTGTACTTGTTGTGGATTTTACGTATGTCTGAATTGTAATAAATTATATATATTCCATAGATTTAGTGTATTAAAATTATATTTGCACTCTGTTCAATTTTTTAATTTAGTAATGAATAAAATAGCACGTTTAATAAGCCGGTTTATCCTGGGTCTTTCTTTTATAGGTAGTTTTTCTGCCATGGCACAAACTAAAGTTCCTGAAGGCAAATGGAGAGCGGTGTTCCATTTAACCAATGGGACCGATGTTCCTTTTAATTTTGAGGTGGATGGAAAAACTGCTGCCACCAGGAAAATATATTTACTGAATGGTGATGAGCGTTTTGAAACCAGTGCGTTAACACAAAAAGGCGATTCGTTATTTGTTCCTTTTGACCAGTTTGACAACGAATTGGCATTTGCCATTGGTTATAACAAACTGACTGGTACTTTCAGGAAAAAAGACCACTCCGGCAGAACCATTCCGGTTGATGCGGTATTTGGCCAATCCTTCCGTTTTGACGATAGCGGAGAAAAGCCCTCAGCAGATATTTCAGGTACTTATGATATTGATTTCAAATCAAATAGCGGGAAAGAAGAGAAAGCGGTAGGGTTGTTTAAGCAAAAAGGTAATAAACTGTATGCCACCTTCATGAGGATTACCGGCGATTCGAGGTACCTTGAAGGGATTGTAAAGGGAAACCAGTTTTTTCTTTCCTCATTTATCGGCGGCGGCCCTGCTTACTATTCAGGCACCTTTGATGCATCTGGACAGCTAACAGGAACATCAGGTGGCTCACAATTTACCGGAGTGAAAAATGCCGGCGCTGCACTACCCGATCCTTATAAACTGACTTATCTGAAAGATGGTTATACCAGTTTTGATTTCTCTTTACCTGATGTAAACGGCAATAAGGTATCGCTTAAGGATGATAAGTATAAAGGTAAAGTGGTTATTGTAACTATCACCGGAACATGGTGCCCTAACTGTATTGACGAGGCGGCCTTTCTGGCTCCCTGGTATAAAAAGAATAAGAACCGTGGCGTAGCCGCAATTGGTGTTCATTTTGAGCGCAAGGCTGATACTGAATATGTTAAAAATGCCATTGAGAATTTCAAGAAGAGATATGGAATTGAATACGATGAAGTTTTTGGTGGCCTTGCTGATAAAAAAGCAGTTGCTGAATCGTTTCCGTCGTTAAACGCATTTTTATCCTTCCCTACAATTATATTTATAGACAAAAAAGGGAATGTTGCAAAAATTTATACGGGTTTCACCGGGCCCGCAACCGGAGTTTATTATCAGCAATTTATTAAAGAATTTAATGAAGAAGTGGACAGCCTGTTGAAGATATAAATAGCTGGTACCACCATTTTTGATTCGCTTATTTGCTTATCGGAACACACCTTATTGCACGCTGCTTCAAAGCTGCCGGCCAGGAATTCTTTATGGTATTCCCGGGTCTTGTTCCAGCTTAAATGACGATAACAATGATCGAACTAAAAAATATTACAAAAACATTTTATAAAAAGAACAGCAAGGTCAGCGCCTTGTCTAATGTTTCGCTGGTTGTTCCTAAGGGTAAAATACTAGGGGTAATTGGCGCTTCGGGTGCCGGGAAAAGTACCTTAATTCGCTGTGTTAACCTGTTGGAGCGACCAACGTCAGGAGATGTACTCATTGACGGGCGAAATTTAACCCAGCTTTCATCCGCTGCGCTTGCCAAAGCAAGGCGCGAAATAGGAATGATCTTTCAGCATTTTAACTTATTATCATCACGTACTGTGGCAGGGAATGTAGCGTTTCCGCTTGAATTAAGTAATACCCCAGCGGATGAAATAAGAAAACGGGTTGCTGAATTACTGGAATTAGTTGGCCTTGCAGACAAAGCAAATGAATATCCTTCAAATTTATCAGGCGGACAAAAACAAAGAGTAGCCATTGCAAGAACATTAGCAACTAATCCTAAAGTGCTTTTGTGCGATGAGGCCACCAGCGCCCTTGATCCGGCAACAACACGCGCTATTCTTAACCTGTTAAAAGACATCAACCAGCGTTTCCATATAACCATTTTGCTCATTACTCACGAAATGAATGTGGTAAAGGCCATTTGCGACGAGGTAGCAGTGATCAGCGAAGGGAGATTGATTGAACGCGGCACTGTAAGTGAAGTTTTTGCCTATCCGGAAACTGCCATAGCAAAACAATTCATCGCATCATCCCTGCATGCGGCACTGCCCGCTGAATATGAACAGCGGGTGTCGCCTACACCTGCGGGGAATAGCCATCCTGTTATCAAACTGGAATTTAACGGACATTCGGCCGAGGCAACCATTTTATCTGAGGCCAGCAGGAAATTTAACGTTGATAATAACATCATTAGCGCGCAGATGGATTATACCGGCGGAGTGAAATACGGCGTAATGCTTATTGAAGTAACCGGTAGCGAAAAAGACACGCAAAACTCCCTTGAATATTATAGGAGTAAACAAATAGAGGTGGAGGTACTTGGATATGTCTAACACTATGTTTATAATGATACTGCAAGGTTTATGGGAAACCATTGTAATGACTTTTGTATCCGGCTTTTTCGGTTTCCTTTTAGGTTTACCTACGGGCGTATTGCTGTTTATGACCCGGAAAGGGCAAGTGTCTGAAAATCGTTGGATAAATGGAACTGTTTCTATGCTGGTTAATATTTTCCGTTCCATCCCATTCATTATTTTAATTGTTTGGATGATTCCATTTACCAGGGCATTGGTGGGCACATCCATCGGCGTTCAGGCAGCGTTGGTGCCATTAAGTATAGGCGCTGCGCCCTTTATAGCAAGGATGGTTGAAAATAGTTTAATTGAGATTCCGAACGGCTTAATTGAAGCGGCCCGGTCAATGGGAGCAACGCCTTTGCAGATTGTGCTCAAAGTATTGCTGCCCGAAGCATTACCTTCTATTATTGGCAGTGCATCAATTACATTAATTACGCTTGTTGGCTATTCAGCAATGGGCGGCGCAGTTGGTGCAGGTGGATTGGGACAGATTGGTTATCAGTATGGCTATGTGGGTTATGATATAGTGGTTATGAATACTGTTCTTGTTCTTTTAGTATTACTGGTGTTTATTATTCAGGTAGCAGGTGAATTTATTGCAAAAAAAGTAGACCACCGTAAATAATTATATAAAAAAAATGAAAAATTTGTTAATGATCGCTGTCACGTGTATTGGACTGGCAGCATGTGGAAAAAAAGCTCAACCAAACAACACCAATCATATTAAAGTTGGTGTTGAATCCGGGCCCGAATATACAGTGGCACAGGCAGCACAAAAAGTAGCCAAAGAAAAATATGGGTTGGATATAGAGCTGGTACAATTTAACGATTATGTAATGCCCAATGAGGCTTTAAACCAGGGAGATATCGATTTAAATGTGTTCCAAAACAAGCCTTACCTGGATGTACAAGCCAAACAACGTGGGTATAAATTTGCCATACTTGGCAATACCTTTGTTTATCCATTGGCGGGTTATTCCAGAAAGATTAAAACTCTTGCTGATTTGAAAGATGGAAGTACGATTATTATTCCCAATGACCCTACTAACAGTGGCAGATCATTACTGCTGTTGCAAAAAACAGGCTTGCTAAAACTAAAAGACGGCGTAGGTTTATTACCAACTGTAAACGATATCGTCGCCAATCCTAAAAGTTTAAAAATATTAGAATTGGAAGCACCTCAATTGCCAAGAGCACTGGATGACCAAAAGGTAACCATAGCTATCATCAATAATACGTTTGCAGGCCCGGCGGGTTTGGTTGCTAAACGTGATGGGATATTTATTGAGGATGAAAAGTCGCCGTACGTAAATATCATCGTATCAAGAAACGATAATAAAGATCAGGATAATGTGAAGAATTTTGTAAAATCCTATCAATCGCCAGAAGTGGCAGCGGCTGCCGAAAAAGCCTTTAAAGGAGGCGCAATTAAAGGCTGGTAAATAAAAATATTGCTGCTTATATCGCAATCTTTGTGGATGTTGAAAAGCCTTATTGTTGGTTAATATTATTAATCTAAGTTGTGTCTTCCGCTGCTATTTGGTGGCTTAAAAAAATTAAAACCTTATGCTATCAAAAAAAGCAAAATACGCTATAAAAGCACTTATATTTCTGGCGAAAAATCTGGATAAACCTCCAATGCCGGTTTCAAAAATTTCTGAGCTGGAAAAAATCCCCAAGAAGTATTTAGAAGTAATATTATTAGACCTGCGAAACGCCGGTTATTTATTTAGTAAAAAGGGTGTAGACGGAGGGTATGTATTAAACAAATTGCCCGAAGAAATAATTCTGGTTGGTGTAGTGAGGTTGATGGATGGGCCGATAGCAAGGGTATCCTGTGCCAGTGCATACCACTATCATAACTGCGAAGAATGCCTCGATGAGGCAACATGTAGCATACGGAAGGTTTACCTTAAAATTCGCGAAGAAGAGCTTAAAATATTATCTAATACAAGCATCTCGGATATGATTAATTATGAGCAATTGGTTGATCATAATCCTGTTATAGCGGACTTTAAAGTTGATTGAAATCAATCTGTCAAAAAAAGGCTGAGGGTATTGGTGAGTAAGAAATGAAATCCAACTAAGATATTGAATTACAGCATGATATTGGGGCGAATCCCTTTTATTATGTAGATAGTTGCTTGAGGTATTAACGATTAACATGCGTGCTTGTTGCCCCCCTTGAATATCCGATTTCAAACCAATAGAAATCCTGATTTTAACATATTTACCAATATGATAAGTGTCACCTTTTTTAGTGTGGCGCATCATTACCTGACCAATTTGAATTGAGGAACTTTAAAAAAATTAAAACCAAAATCAAAATGGAAACTATTGCAGAGGCCCCGGTAAGTAAGGGCAACAAGTCAAATCAAACAACATCAGGCTTTGTGTTAGGAACACCGATTCCTAAAACCATGAAGGCGGCAGTGATACGCGAGTTTGGTGCGCCATTACAGATTGAAGAGATAAAAGTTAAGTTACCGAATGATAACCAGATATTAGTTAAGGTTATTACATGTGGTGTTTGCCACACTGATTTGCACGCCATTAATGGCGATTGGCCGGTTAAGCCGCAATTACCCCTGATTCCTGGCCACGAAGCGCTGGGTTATGTGGTAGCTAAAGGGCGGTTGGTTACAGGTGTAAATGAAGGTGATATTGTTGGCGTTCCCTGGTTGGCGAGTGCTTGTGGTTGCTGTGAGTTTTGTATTACCGGCTGGGAAACATTATGCGATACACAACAAAATGGCGGTTACAGTGTGGATGGCGGTTTTGCCGAATATGTATTGGCGGATCCAAGATATGTTGCACACTTTCCGGCCGGTATTAATTTCACCGAAATGGCACCGATTATTTGTGCTGGGGTAACAGTATATAAAGGATTAAAGGAAACTGAGGTTAAACCGGGCGAATGGGTAGCCATATCAGGCATCGGTGGCTTGGGCCACTTAGCTGTGCAATATGCCAAAGCAATGGGTATGCATGTAGCTGCAATTGACATTGCCGACGACAAACTTAAACTGGCTAAAAAGTTAGGTGCAGAGCTGGTGGTTAATGCAAGAAATCAAGATCCGGGTGAATACCTGAAAAAGAAAACCGGTGGCATGCATGGCGTATTGGTTACCGCAGTTTCGCCAATCGCTTTTCAACAGGGCATTTCCGCTCTTCGCCGTAAGGGTACTATTGCACTTAATGGATTGCCAAAAGGTAGTTTTGATTTGCCAATATTTCAAACAGTGCTTAACAGGTACACTGTGAGAGGATCTATAGTAGGAACACGCAAGGATATGCAGGAAGCGATAGCTTTCGCTGTTGAAGGTAAAGTAAAAGCTACCGTAATCCCGGCTAAACTAGAGGATATTAATGCCGTATTTGACGAGATGAAAAAAGGCCAGATAGATGGCCGAATTGTACTCGAAATAGCTAAACCCTAAGTTGTACAGGTGGGGAGCAAACAAACCGTCTCCCACCTTTTTATTGTAGATATTAGAATCTCCGCTAAAGAAGGTAGAGTATAATGAATCCATGTTTAAGTTAAATATTCTCCTCTTTGCAAAATTCTATTTTAAAAAGATAAAAGCCTGAAAATTAAGTTATTTCAGGCTTTTGTTTTTAGATCAAAATCCTATTTAGTCATTGTTGCATTATGAATAATTAAATTGGGATTTTATCTCACAAATTATAATATCATATTTTGATTGAAAAAATCAGTTTGACAAAAGCTTCAGGAGGATGAAAACTTTTTTTTAGTGAAGGTGTTATAAATTGAAACTAAATTTCAACGTGATGAATGCAATGTCAGCAGTAGGTTTAACTACATTATGTTTAATAATTTACATATTGTTAGTTGTGGTAGGCTATGCTCCAGGTGCTACCATATGGTTTTTGGCGTCGCCATTCCTTGTTTTAGGAATGGTATATATCGTGCTTAAAGACGATCGTTATGATTATCCCGAATTAGCCGAAGGAAAGGAGTGGGGTTATAGCGACAAATCCAAAGATGAACTGGGCTTATTTTGAAAATAAAGCAGGGCGATTTTTTTTGATTTGCGGAAATTCAAACGCAAGTTAAAAAGGTACCTTATGAATTTCAAAAAGGAGGAAACGAAATGCTTGTATTAAAAAAACAATGAAAGTACCCGGACTAATTGGCGGTGTAAGTTAGATGAGCTTTTTTCAGGATTTGATGGCATTACTTAACTCTGTACTATCTGAGGGGGCCTGGTTAAAAATCAGGCTTAGCTGATCATATAAAGCCGGGTGCATATGCTTGAATTTATCAGGCTTTTCAAAAAAATACTCCGAAGCTACTGCTAAAAATTCTGCCTCGTTGGTTAAGGCATAAGGACTAATGTCTGATTTTCCCTGTTCAATCCTATGCATTTCCTGGTGCATCATACTGAGCCATGGGATAGCATATTGATGTGCCATCAGGTTTTCAGGTACACCATCTGTTGCGCCGTCTGATTTATCCAGCAAATGAACAAATTCATGAATAGCCGTATTTTCTTTACCTGACGATTTGGAAAAGCCTTTATCCAATGCAGCACGTGAAAGGAGCATTTGGCCATTCATATAGCCCGATCCCACCATTCCCAATATATTGCGGTTCTCACCTTCAAACTGAAACTCCTTATCAAAAGTGTCTGGGTAAAGGATAACATTTGTAAGGTTTTTATATTTCCAGTTGCCCAAGCCAAAAATTGGGATAATAGCGCTCGACGCAATAAGCACACTATCCAGATCGGTAACCTCGGTTCCAACCCCTTCAATATTTATATCAGCTAAAAATTCAGAAAGGAGCTTTTCAAATCTCGTTTTTTCATCAGGGCTGAGCCTGGAATAATAATCTACATGTTCATTCAGTAGATTGCGGTAAATACTGTTGGCCAGGTTATTGGGGATTACGGTTTTTTGTTTCCTGGCAAAAAAGAGATAACCCAGTGCAATAATTACGATTATGCCGATAAGAATATACATATGGTTTTAATAAGTCAGATTGTTAATTGAATAAGGGAGATAAATTACTTTTTGTATTTGCTGCTAATGTAAATGGTACAACTAAAATATTGCATATAAGTTCTACTCCTGCTACGTTTTGTTGAAGAGCTGTTTTAGTCTTCTATTGCTTCAATACCTTGTCCCTTAAGTTTTGCCAATCCACCTTTCATTGCGTTGACTTGCTCTGCTGAGTGTCCCTGCCAGATGGCAATCTCACCAACAACCTTGAATGGGTCTTTTGAGCGATATGATTTTGTAGGGTTACCCGGGAATTTTTTGTCTGTCAAATTAGGATCATCCTCAATAGGGCCTGTTGGCTCTACTAAATATATCCTTTCGCGCGCTTCGCCCAAAGCAAGTTCTGCACCCCAAATAGCGGCATCAAGCGTAGCAGTGAGATAAATATATTTCGCCTTATTTTTTTGCCCATAGTTTGAGTTAATACCAATTTCTATAAAGTCACCAAGCTTTAGGTCGGCCTTTGTGCCGTGGAAAAAGGTCTGAGCAAAAGTGCTCGGAGCAGCTTCATTTTGTTTGTTTTCGCTTTTGTTTGTTTCCATAGATGATAAAATTAAATTTAAAAAAATAAACTTTTTAGTTTTATTAACATTTGAGCTCTGTTTCCTTTAGCCTATTTATATATGTATTTCTTTTTGTAAGCGGGGTGCTTGCTACACTTTAAGACTAAGTTACGATGTTGCTAAACTTAGTACAGTTAAGGAGCGATAGGGTTTTTTACTGAGAACGTCTGATAAATGACGTCACTATCAACTGATATAATGAGGATGATCACCCGGTTAATGGGTTATCATCCTCATGTTTGAACCTAATTGCGGATTTGTCAAGGTTAGCGTAGATTACTTGACATAATGCTATTTTTCCCAGACCGGATCTGATGCTCCGCGGGGAAGCAGCGCATACTTGTAATGTCCTGGCGTTTTGGACATGAATACCTGTTCCGTTAAGCCCTGATATTTTCCCATTGGAGTGTCAGCGGTGAAGAGTTCAGGGTCCACAAATTCGTGACCGGGGGACTTGCCCGCTATAGATGTTGCGAATTCTTTATCGAACACACCAAGCTGATACATCCACAAAACAGTTCGTGATAATGAACAATGGATTTTATAGCTGCCGCCTTCTTCAGCTCTGCGAACCAGGGTTGCAATAATGGCAGTTGTCAACAGCCACGCCACCAGATAGTCATCAACAACCATGATAGACGGCAACTGCGGATTTTCCAATGTTCCCTCCAACGCCATGATGCCCGTAGCAACACCAGCCGATACGTCAAAGCCACTATGGCTTGCCCACGGTCCTTCTTGTCCGAATAGCGACACCGTTGCGTGGATAATACCAGGTCTGATCTTTGCCATATCATTTGCCGATAGTCCATATTTTTCCAGATAGCCAACGCGGCGATTAGCAAAAAAAATGTCGGCGGTTTTAATCAGACCATCCATAGTTGCTTTTCCCTCGATTGACTTGAGATCAAGCTTTGCTGAGCGCATCCCTACATCGGCAGTTGCATAAAGACTTTCCATTTCTACATCCGTTAGCGACCAGATGTTAAGCACATCAGCACCGTGTAGTGCAAGTCCGCGTCCCGTGCCTGCACCAGCGATTACATGGCCCATTCCAAGCGCCCGAATTCCTTCAAGCGGTGTGCTTGGATCGGATGTGAATGGAACAGGATCACTTTCTCCGATTTTTTCAATCTGTATGATGGACAACTTCTCTAGAACTTCGAACTGCGCTGTGGCAAGAAACTCCTGAACGGATCTGAGTTTTGTTAGCACCAAACCTTCAGCATTAGCTTTTTCCTCCAGTTCATCAGAATTCCATTTCAGGATAGCCCCAGCAATGGCATCTTTATCTTCAGGAACATTCAGGAATTTCAGCGTGGAAATTCTGAGGCGATTATAAAAATCCAGTGGCATTACATGACGATCGTCCTTGGTTTTGTAGAAATGCGGTGAAAAAGGGCTGGATATTTCCGTTGGAAACCCCGGACTGAAACTGTTGAGTTTTTCCCATTTTCCCTGGAAAAAAGGAGACAGGCGATGGATCACCCTGCGCAGATCGACTTTTATGTCTTGCGATTCCCCTGTTCTGTATTTCCATAATTTTGCAATCGCCACTGCCTTGGCGGTAAGGCCCAGTGCAGATGCCGATGCAAACTTTATTGTACTGGGTACAATAGGATCTTTTCCTTCAAAGATAATATCTCCGCCGGTGTCTTCAGGGCTAAGTCCAAATTTTTCGAGCAGTTCCCGTAATGCTGAATGAATATCAAACTCTTCGTCGGTTGTAATCCTGTTGCCGACACGGAATTCAATCTCCTCCTTGATACTTGAAAATTTCTGTTTTTGATGAGTCGCAGTATTGCTTGTTTCTGAATTTTCCATAAATATTTTTTTTCACAAAAAAACAAAAGCAATATTTATTATCGATTAACCCGGGTTAAGATCGTGTTTTTCAATCCCATTTTTTACTACAAACAAGGCCATGGAGTTGGATTAAAGGAAGAAAAATAGTGGTTCTTAACTTCGGTTAACATTTTAGTTATTCCAATAGGTGAGATTTGCAGAAATTAATTCAATCCTCAAAATGAAACTAAAACTCCTATTTCTATCTCTGTCACTATTTTTTATGTCTCATCGGGTTTTTTCACAAGCACAAGAGCCAGACACGAAGATGATAAAATCTAAAACTATTGTATTTATTCATGGACTGTTCGTTAATCCAGAAAGTTGGGAGGCATGGAAGGCCTATTTTGAAGCAAAGGGCTATAAATGTTATACTCCTGCAAATCCTTATCATGAAGGTAATCCGGCGGATCTTAGAAAGAACATTGACCCAAGACTTGCAAAGGTTAATTTTGAAGATGTAGTAAATAATATAGCTAAGTTAATTGATTCCTTGCCCGAAAAGCCAATCCTCATCGGCCATTCCATGGCTGGGCTTGTAGTTCAAAAGTTAATTTCTATGAATAAAGGAGCCGCAGGTGTTTGTATTGACGGAGCTGCTCCTGTTGGAATTATAACTTTAAAATGGAGTTTTTGGAATGCTAATTTACCTGCAATTAACCCACTCAAGGGCCATTCCGTATTTATACCTACTCAAAAATGGTTCTATTATGCTTTTTGCAACACCATGACGCGAGCGGAGTCTGACAAAGTTTTTGATGAAATTGCCGTTCCGGAAAGTAGAAGTATTCCAAGAGGAACGTTAAAAAGCTTTGCAAAAATAGATTTAAAAAAACCTCATAATCCCTTGCTTATAATTGCCGGTGAGAAGGACCATATTGTACCACCCTCTTTAAACTTGAAAAATTTCAAGGCATATAAAGACACTAGTAGTGTAATTACATTTAAAGAGTTTAAAGGAAGGAGCCATTATATTGTTGGCGAACCTAATTGGCAAGAGGTAGCCGGTTATGTCTATAATTGGCTAAATAAGTAATGCCATCAAATGTGCTTTTGGCACATTCTAAACAGTACAATTTTTGATTTGATTAATTACCCTAAAAAGGTTAATCGAGTATAGCTACCTATATTCGATTTGCCTTTGAAAAAATATTTGTTTGTCTATTCGATTACTGAAAAATGAAGACAGAAATTTCGATTCTAAAATATGCCTTACAAGCCTTTGCAGGTTTAGATGAAAATGACTTCCAACAATCGTCACGTTTTTGGCGTTGTAAGACTTATAAAAAAGGTGAATATTATAATGAATATAAATCTGTTTGCAAAAATTTAGGGTTTGTTACCAGTGGTATTTTCCGATCTTTTATTATCGATGAAAAGACTAATGATCAGAAAAATATTTTTCTATACACCAAAAACGGCTTCGTTGTTACCTTTAAAAGTTTTATCAATCAAGTGCCATGTGATTATCACACGCAAGCGATGACTGATGCCACGGTCATTTACATTTGTATAACCGATTTGCTTAATTTATATAAACAATCCCATAAATGGGAATGCTTTGGCAGGCTATTAGCGCAGGAAGCGTTTAATGTAGCGATAGATAGGACAGAGAGTTTTCTTTTTAAAACACCGGAAGAACGTTATCTTGATTTGATAAAACATCACCCGGATATTTTTAATAGCATACAGCAATACCACATCTCTTCTTATTTGGGCATTCAAGCACCGTCATTAAGCCGTATTAGAAAAAGGCTTACTGGGAAAATATAACCAGCGGCTGTTTGATTTATTATTAATAATAGGCTCGAACTTTAACATTAAACTTTACGTCAGATTTTTTAAGTAGTCTGTACTAACAAAGTGTTCAGTCTTTTGGCAAAGTACCCATGCTCGCCGATTATTCTTTTGTCAATAAAATTAAATTAATAAAATAAACCCTTCGCAAGCAGTATGCTTGATGCATTTGGTGCTAAGTTATGCTGTTGCTAAATTTAGTGCAGTTGGGGAGGAGGGAAGATACTTAATCGGGAAGAAATATAAGGAAGTTTAATTAATATTAAAGATATGTTAATTAACCTCTCAAATTGGCTTTAAGTAACATACCTTTATAATTCTAAACCACTTATCATGAATAATAACTTTGGCGGGGATTGGACTAGTCAAAAAATTGAAATAGTAATCTCATACACGCAAGCCTATCTAACGGTAATGAAAAACCAACCGTTTAAATTGATTTATTTTGATGGCTTTGCTGGTTCTGGTGAAATTGAAAAAAAAGAAGCTATTATTCAAGGCGCTGCGTTGCGCATTTTGGCAATTGATGAACCTAAACCATTTAATCTATATTATTTTGTTGAACTTGAAAAAAAGTATGCTGATAATCTAGAAACCTTGATAAAGTCAAGGTATCCCCAAAGGAAGTTTATCGTAAAATCCGAAGATTGCAATGTTAAGATAAAGGATATGGCCGACTATTTACGTAAACCTGCCAACAAGTTTACTAGGGTTTTAGCCTTTATTGATCCAAAAGGAATGCAGGTTAAATGGGAATCTTTAGAAATATTAAAAGATTTGGGTATTGATATGTGGATATTAGTGCCATTGGGTATGGGGGTCACCAGACTTTTAAAAAAAGACGGAAATATCGATGATACATGGGTTGCTCGGTTGCAGATATTTTTAGGAATTTCAGAAAGTGAAATCAGGAGTTACTTTTATGCAAGCGATACACTTAATTTATTTGGAGAATTAGAAGGAGGAAAACGTTTAAATAATACCATTTTAAAAGCCGCAAAGTTGTATCGAGAACGTCTTAATACAATATTCAAATATGTGTCTCAACCTTTTGTAATGCGGAACTCAAAAAATTCACCGATGTACCATTTTTATCTGGCGACCAATAATACTACAGCAATAAAGATTGCTAATGACGTAATTAAACCAAAATTTAAATGAAATTATGCCATTATAGGCAATTCTCGATAAATTTTCCCGTCAAGCTCGCAGCCACCTTTTGCATGTCGTGGATGCAATTTGTCAATCGTAGGATCATTGGCATTCGTATTAAATTTAGGTTTGCCCCATTGTTTGAAGAAAAACGGTACATTATGATTTTCACATTGTAATCTTACTGATTCAATCCACTCATGTTTAACCGGTCTTGCCCCATGTCCAGACTCTCCTCCTACAATAACCCAATTAATTTTATCCAAAGGTATATTTTTGATATGACCGAGTAATGGCTCAACCGATAGAAACTTTGTTTTAGCAGGTGTTTGACTCAATTCGGTAACTCGTTGAACATATTTTTCATTTTCAATTGAAACCCCCATCCATATATTTGATGTCCAATTTAATTCATTAGCTATTAATAACAACCTGTCAGCTCTTTTTGTTAGTACCTGATAAGTATGTTGTGGAGTGGCATTCATTACGGAAAAAACTGCTTTTATAAATTCCAAAGAGATTTCATCATGAAATAAATCACTCATAGAATTTACAAAAACCACTTTAGGTTTTTTCCATGTGAATGGTATATTTAATGATTCCGGATGTGTTTTGATCTTAAAACCATTTTTATATTTTTCTACGCCCATAGCCTTTAATCGTCTTGACATAACTTCTGCATAGCAGAATTTACACCCTGGACTGATTTTTTTACAACCAGTAACCGGATTCCAGGTTAGTTCAGTCCATTCTATTGTTGATTCAGCCATATGCTAATTTGCTAAATATTTTAGTTAAAACAAAGAGGTTTGTTCATTGCCATATTTTTTTGCAATGGTTCAAAATTTATTTCTTTGCTTGTCCTTTGAGAAAAGCGCTAAATGATACAATAATACAGATTTACACTATTGTCTGTAGATTATCTATAGCGAAATATCTATTGTGCTTTCGCTTCCTGACTATTGAAAATTTCGGTAAAAATGGTTCGCATCGCAAAATAGCCGCATAACAGGCCGAAACAGAGGTAATAAATAATCACGGCGGCACATAAGCTTGTTGAGTAATAGCTTGATTTAAGGGATACTCCCAACGCCATTTTATCAGCAACTTTCAATATAAAGTGGGGCATCTCTTTTAACTGGACTAACCCTGCACCTAGTACGATTTTTGTAAGCCAATCCGAAATTTCCGTGAGGTTTGTAGTACTGCTCTTAAGGGACGAATTTCCTTGTTCTAGAGTGCCGGCGTTCATCTGGGTAACAACATTAGTTACGGGCGACGAAACATTTTTAGGCACGCCAAAAAGTATTCCGATAACGGCACCCAATAAAAAAATAGCAAGTGCCCATATGGCCACTTGTCCAAAATCAATATTACCAGTTGGTGAAAAATGATTGATAACAAATAACCCTAAAACATTGCCGAAAATGATCCAAACGGTTACCCAGGTATAAATAGGGCCTACAGATCTAAATGAATTAAGTACGCTATTAATGAATTTTTGGAAGCCAGTCATAATAAGTAGGATTAGGTTTTACTAATTTAATATTAATTAATTAAAGTTTTTAGTTATAAAACGATTTTATCCCGCCCAGCAAAACGTCCACGCTTGCCATGATAACGAAATGTGTGTTTGAAATGCACATTGATACCCCAGGATATATTTTTATAATGATTCGAATATCTTCCGTATTACTACAGAATTGACTTATAAGTTTATGTGCTGAATGCGTCTTTTTTAGCATTCCTTAAACACAAAAGCAACAAAAAATGGGACTTTCGAAAAAAATACTTGAAGAAGCCTTACTGTATGGCTGGTATGTTATTATGGCTTGCATTCTCTTTTTAACTGCAACCCGGTTTTAAGTACATTGTGGGCGATTTTGTAAAGCAATGCGGTGAGGGCTAAAAGCAGCTTCATTGGCAATAGCTACAATTGTTTGGAGCCGTTATGCTTTGTGGTTTTTTGTAAACTTGTATAAAGTATTTTGCAGCGTTTTTAGAAAATAATGACTGATTTTTAATAAAAGAGAAACCCGTGAGTTATCAAAGAAAAGTTTTTTTGTTGATTATAGTATCTTCCATATTGAAGTTGCTGTTTTCGACCACTACAGAATTAGGTGCGGATGAAGTATATTACTGGACCTTCGCATCAAAACTTCAATGGAATTATTTTGACCATCCGCCCCTGGTGGCCTGGTTAATCCGTTTAACTACAGGAAATCTTTTATTTCATAATGAGCTTTCCGTTCGCCTTGGCGCTATTATATGCTCGGCTATCTGTACCTGGGTAATATTTAAATTAGGAACCCTGATAAATAATTTGCAAACCGGCTGGTTTGCAGCACTGCTTTATACCTCGTCAATTTATTGCAGCATTACTGCGGGCACTAATATTTTACCAGACGGCCCGGAAATGATTTTTTGGCTCATTGGTATTTTACTTCTTATCAAAATTTCCCGCTTAACCGATGATATGCCCAAAGCCAGCTTACTTTGGTGTCTTTTTGGATTAACTGCCGGTTTGTGTATGATGAGCAAAGCTCATGGCGTTTTTTTATGGCTCGGAGCCTTACTTTATGTGCTATTTATTAACCGGGATTGGCTGAAAAGATCTGGCATTTATTTAGGTGCAATTATAAGTTTAATTATAGTGTCTCCGGTGATTATATGGAACTTTCAAAACGATTTTATTACCTATAAATTCCACAGTGACCGGGTTAACCCATTGGGGGGCGGATTGAATTTATTGGGTTTTATAAAAGCCGTATTTAGCCAGGCTGCAAGTAATAATCCGATAAACTTCGTTCTTATTGTTATTAGCCTTATAACCATATTTAAAGGGAAGATGCCAATTGCAAAAAAGGAAGTTAGGATCTTGCTTTTCTGCAGCATGCCATTAATTGCTTTTGTCCTGTTCATCTCTTTATTTAAAGAAACACATCCCTATTGGTCGGGGCCTGGCTACAGCAGTTTGCTGATTTTCCCTGCCGTAAAATTGGCTGCTAACGCCAAAAGTAAAGAACAACTCATTCCCGGTATTATCAAATGGACGCTATCATACCTGTTTATAGTGGCATTATTACAAATTGGGATGATAAACCATTTTCCCGGTACAATATCTTTACAAAAACAAGGGCCCAAAACCGGCGTTGGGGATATTACGCTCGACTCCTATGGTTGGCGGGAAGCTGGAAATAGTTTCGACTCCCTGTATAAAAGCGATGTAGCAAAATATATTATGCCAGCCAATGCACCAATTGTTATCACCAATTGGGATACGGGGGCCGCTATAGAATTTAACATTGCTTATAAAACTAAACAAGAGGTAATAGGAATAGGAGACGTTTTGGACCTGCATCAATATTACTGGACAAATAAATACAAAAATCAGTTAAAAGCAGGTGAAAGCGCTTATTTTATTGTGCCCTCTGATGGGTTTAATTACCGGACATCGGCCAAAGTAAATGCATGTTTTAAGAAGTATGATGAACCATTTGTTATTGCACAATACAGGAGCGGATTGGTATGCAGATTTATTACTGTTTTTAGGATGAGAGGGTACCTGAATAAACCATTATTAAGTAAGACCTTACGTTAGCATTTAGTTTTTTTTACAGTTTTTGGCCCGGGCTGTCCCAGCTTGGCCCACGGCTTGCGTTAACTTATTAATTTACAGTACTGGCTTGTTTCTGTTGTACCGGGTGTTTCTTTTTGTGTCATGTATTCGCGGGACAGCGTGGTTAATTAGCAGCAGGCGGGTAATCACTCAAAGGCCGGGTTTGCAGCCTCGTCAGAGATATCCGCAAAGTCGCTATATTTACCATCATTAAAAACAATGAGCACATTAGATGATTTTTATTTGCAGCAAGATGAACCTGTTAAAGGTACGCTGCTGGCATTGAAGCAAATCATTTTAAAGCAAGACGAAGACATCACTAACGCCTGGAAATACGGGATGCCGTTTTTTTGCTACAAAGGGAAAATGTTCTGCTATTTATGGGTGCATAAAAAGTACCAACAGCCCTACATCGGGATGGTAGAGGGGAAGCGGTTTGATGAGTCGTTTTTAATACAGGAAGACCGTTCAAGAATGAAAATTATGCTGTTTAACCCGAACGAAGATTTACCCTTGCAAACAATAGAAAGCATTATACAAAAGGCGATCAGTTTTTACAAAACAGGGGCAATAAAAATCAAAGAATAATATAGTATCGTTTCTTCCGCAAGGCTATAAAACAAAAAACCTCTTCAAGCATTTGAAGAGGTTTTTGTTTGGTATCGCTTTCTGTCGGGGTGGCAGGATTCGAACCTGCGGCCTCCACATCCCAAATGTGGCGCGATACCGGGCTACGCTACACCCCGAATTGGGATTGCAAAGGTAGGATTTAGATTTACTAATCCAAATCTTTTTTAAAAGAATCTTATCTTTTTTAGTTGAACGGACCCGCACTATTTCGCGATTGAAAAAATAGAGCTTTACGAGTTATTGAAAGTCAATTTGTTAGCTTGTTCGATATCCTATCAGGAGGACAGAACTTTTTTTAATATTTTTTTAGAAAGGGGATGATGGCAGCGTGTTCAAGGTATTCACAGCGTTCGCGAGTTCATTTTTGGACATTGTAATTTATTTGACAGATTCTTTTTATCCCGATAAACTTCATTACCGATTTTTAAATGTGAATAACACAAAACTTATCATAAAGGAATCATAAAATGGATTTAAAAAGCCATTGATATTATAAAAATGGTCATAATATGTATCTTAGTCATGATTAAGGCTGCCTCACTATTTATTTAACCATGATTTCTACAAGCAAATATCATGGTTAATAATAGTCATTGGTTGTCTTAATGCTATTAATGTTAATTATTGCGGCAGGGGTTTTAATCAAATTATCACATAGGTCGATGCTCAACTTTTACAAATTGAAATTTTTTATTTCCTTAATTCTTATTATTCCTGCATTGCATTTCAATGGCTTGGCACAGGGTGTAAAACCAGCTGATAGTGTTACTGTAGCTATTGAACCAGATTATAATAAAGTAAGTAAACTGCACCGGGCACTTTTGGGTGAGAATTACCGCCTGCTTTGGGCCACAAAAGTTAAACTGCCTGTGTTTTACCTGGAAAAAGAAAAAGGTGGATTAAAAATACTGCAGCTTGGCGGCGGGATGCAAACTAAATCGCTACGCCTTCAGGACAGTAGTGGTCAGGAATGGGTTTTGCGTACTATTCAAAAATACCCGGAAAAGGTACTGCCGCCTAATTTAAGGCCTACAATAGCAAAAGATATTGTACAGGATCAAATATCAGCTGAACATCCGTTTGCGGCTTTAACCGTACCAGAATTGGCTGAGGCGCTGAGTATACCACATGCTCATCCAAAAATTGTTTATGTACCAGATGATCCGGCTTTGGGCAGTTATAGAAAAGATTTTGCTAACCAGGTATTTTTATTTGAAGAACGCGAACCTTTAAATGCAGATAAAACTGATAATACACCAAAAGCACAGAGAAAACTGCAAGATGATGATGCTAATCGCGTTGATCAGCATTTAGTTTTAAGGGCCCGGCTATTGGACATGCTCTTAGGCGACTGGGACAGGCACGAAGACCAATGGCGTTGGGAAAGAACAAAAGATAGCGACGGCATTGTATATAAACCCGTACCGCGCGACAGGGATCAGGTATATGACAGCGCCAACGGCTTTTTACCATGGGCAGTATCAAATTATTTATTGATGGCCAAATTCCAGAGCTATGGCTATCATATCAGGTCAATTAGCAGGTGGAATTTAAACGCCCGCTATTTTGACCGCTACTTTTTAAACGGACTGTCAGAACAGGATTGGAAAACCGAGATTGCCTATGTACAGAAAACGTTAACAGACGAAGTGATAACCCGCGCTATTAAACAAATGCCCGATACCATTTTTAAACTTAGTGGTAATGATATTATAAAAAAGCTCATTGCCCGCAGAAGCGTTTTAAATGAACAGGGGTTAACCTATTACATGTTTTTAGCAAAAACAGTTGAAATACCAGCTTCTGATAAACGTGAAAAGTTTGAAATAGTTAACCAGCCTGATGGTAGTTTATCAGTAACCATAAACAGGGTAAAGAAAGATGGCAGGGTGGAGAGAACAGTTTATCAGCGTACTTTTAGTCCATCTGTCACCAATGAAATTAGGTTATATGGTTTTGGAGGGAAAGATCAATTTGTAGTTAGCGGAAAAAAGGCTTCGCCAATTGTTGTTAGAATGATTGGCGGAGACGATGAAGATACATTTACCATTGACAGTACGCTGCATAATAAATCAAGGCTCTATGTTTATGACAGGTCTGATGAAAAGAATAATCTTCCGCCATCATCACAAGCCAGATTAAGAACAGCTGCTGATACGTCAGTAAATTCCTATAATAAATTCAGTTTTAAGTATGATTACCTGCAACCCTTATTGTTGACCAGTTACAATAAAGATTACGGTTTTCAACTGATCCCGCAATTTGTTTATGAAAAACATGGTTTCAGAAAAGAACCATATTCTTCAAGACAGAGTTTGACAGTTGATTATGGCTTCGGGAACAATTCCTTATTGCTAAACTACAAGGGTGAATTTAAAAAGGCTATAGGTGATGATGATTTAGTTGCTAATGTATTATCAAAAGGGCCAAATTATAATAGTTATTTTTTTGGAGTAGGTAACAACAGTGTATTTGTAAATTCAGGTAGCAAGGATATTGAGTATTACAGAAATGTGTATGATTATATAGCAGCAGATTTGCGGATCAGACACAAATATGGCAAGTGGGTTGGAAGCCTGGGTATTATGGAAGAATATTACAATGGTGAAAGAGATGATAATAAAAATAAGTACCTGAACGAATACAATCAGTTACATCCTGATCAAAACGTATTCAGCACGCAGTTTTCCACAGGAGTTATCGGCTCTTTAACGTTAGATACACGGACAAAGGGCGTCATACCGCATAATGGTATTTACTGGAACACTATTGCCTCCGGAATGACCTCAGTTAATGTAAGCAATCACACCTTTGGGAAATTCTTAACAGAATTCAGTTTTTATTTAAATCCTGACAGGGATTCTGTATTCGTTATATCCAACCGTATTGGTGGCGGCATTATTGCTGGCAATGCCAATTATTATCAGCAGGTTAAACTAGGTGGTGATTTGGATCTCCGTGGCTTTTATATATGGCGCTTTACCGGTAAAAGTATGGCATATGATAACTTTGAAATACACTTAAAGTTATTTGATTTTACATCATATATTACCCCTGGTAGTGTAGGTGTGATAGGTTTTAATGATGTTGGAAGGGTATGGACACCGGGTGAATCATCAACAGCTTTACATGATGGTTATGGCGGTGGTTTTTACATTATCCCGGCTCAATTAGTACTGATACAGGCAGTTGTTGGTTTTTCAAAAGAAGGCACATACCCTTATATAACTATCGGCTATAAATTTTGATTTTATATTTACATAATGAAATTTCAGTTGCCCGAAAATAATCCATTTCAGCTTCAGTTCTCATTTAACAAAATAATTGAGCATTGGGAAGAACTGGCTGTTTCAGCAGGTGCAAAAAGTTTATTGGCAAAAGAAAGATTAAGGGAAATAGAACCTTATCCTGAATTAAAAAATGGAATAACTGACTTTAATTGGGTGAAGAATAATCAGGCAGTTATTAGTAACTTATTATCAGAACTTTTTCCCGTTGCATTAACAAATAATGAAATTAAGGCTGTAACCCTTCCATATCAGCATATTTTAATTAGCCCAACAAGAAGGCTTCAAAATATCCTTGATGCGGCAAATCCTCCTTTCGATATATTTATCAGGAATTCAGATGAGCATCAATTGTATATAATGAGTTGTTGCCTTATAATGAATAGGTTTTACGGTACCAATTTTGATTTTAGCCGTCCGCTGTTTTATGATATTCCAACTGCTGAGGGGGTAATTAAACATTATCGCATTACTTATAATGGTGATTTTTTAGAGCTGATACCAACCGAAAGATCAGTTGCAATTTCACAAAGCGATATCGAATTGTTGAGAGATAATTTTGACGATCTTGAGCTCTGGAAACAAAAATTCCCGTCGGGAAGCTGGCTTGCTAAAGGTTTTGCCATTATAACTTTATTTGATGCAACTGTTGAAAATGCTTTATCTGCTTTAAAAGAAACTTTATTAGGCGAACGCAGTGAAGAATTAAAAAAGCAACTGCTATCAATTTTTCGCTCCATCTTTAATATCCCGGACCTCTATATTGGTTTCGCTGCTTTTAATGCCAACGAAAACAAATTCAGTATTACCAGTTTTGATCAAAGTATTCCAAGTTTTCTTTTATTTGGTGAAGAAGAAAAAGATGCCGACAAGGCTTTATGCGCATCTGCTATTACCAGCCTTATGGAGGAGAAAACTTACTATGCAGTAGCTGATGTGCCCGCTTTTTTGGCTAAAAACAAAGATAATGGCTTTACACAGCATTTTAATAACCAGCATATTAAGAGCCTCATTTTGGCTCCTGTATTAAAAAATAATCGTTTAATTGGTGTTTTTGAAGTCATTTCTTATAAAACCGGGCAACTTAATAGTATCAATGCTAACAGGCTCAATATAGTAATGCCGTTTTTAACGGATACGATAGATCGTCAATTTACAGAACTTCAAAACAGGATACGGGCACTTATACAAATTGAATACACGTCCATTCACCCCAGCGTTTACTGGAAGTTTGAAAAAGAAGCATTAAAATCAATTCAATATAAAAATCAACAAAAAGAATATGCGCTAAAAGAAGTAGTATTTGAAGACGTTTACCCTCTTTATGGACAAATTGATATAAAAGACTCTTCCATAACCAGGAACAATTGTTTGCAATTAGATTTGCAAAAGCAGGCACTAACAATAATGGCCATTTTAGAGCAACTAAAGGCTGAATTTAAGGATCTTACCGATGAGTATATCCCCGAATTAAGCGAGCTGATAACCCAGCTTGATTTTTTTAAAGCTGATACCGAACAGCAGTTTTACCATTTTCTTGATACTAAAATATACCCATTGTTTAACCTGGCTATTTCATCGCAATCGGTTATAAAGCCTTTAATTCGTGAATATTTTTCACATTGCGATAAAACTGATGGTGACTTCCATTCAAACCGAAGGGAGTATGATAAAACAATAATACTCATAAATGAAAAAATGGTGCTTATACTTGATCATGCGCAGGTTGAATCACAGGCACGATTTCCCCATTATTTTGAAAGATTTAAAACTGATGGTATAGAGCATAACCTATACATTGGAGCATCAATAGTTCCTGAACGTAAATTTGAGCTGACCGACTTATACAACCTGCGCCTTTGGCAAATACAGGTACTTTGTGAAATGGAGATAGAGCATCATTTTCAAAAAAACGCATTACCCCATCCGCTTGAAGTAACCTCCCTTATTTTAGTGTTCAATAATCCCATATCTATCCGCTTTCGTACCGATGAAAAACAATTTGATGTTGATGGCGCCTACAATGCACGCTATGAGGTAGTTAAAAAAAGGATAGATAAGGCCTTTGTTAAAGGCACAAATGAACGTATTACAGAGGTTGGGAAATTAGCTATTGTTTACTCAAATAAAGAAGAAGAGTGGGAGTACATAACTTACATTCAATTTCTGCAATCAAAACAAATGCTGGATGATGGAATTGAAATGCTGGAAATTGAAGACCTGCAGGGAATTTCGGGTTTAAAAGCGTTGCGTGTGAAAATATTGTACGATAAAGATCTGCCTTTAACTAAACGATATGATTATACGGAACTATTACATGAAATGAATAAGCAGAATGTATCATAAACCATTAGGCTAAATAAAAACAATACAATTGTTAAAATAACTATGATGAATTACCACAAATTGCTTGAAAAGGTATCTGAATATGCATTGGATTATTTCAAGACACAAAACAGTAAGTCTTTTATTTATCACAATAAAAAGCATACAGAAGATGTGGTTAATAAAACAACCGAAATTGCAAATCATTATCAGGTAAACCCGCATGATCTGGCTATGGTTTGTTCTGCTGCATGGTTCCATGATTTGGGGTATTTTATTGATCCCGATCACCACGAATCGCAAAGCGCTTTATTGGCAGAAAGTTTTCTGAGAGCTAAAGAAGTTGATGAATCGGATATACTGATTATTAAAAATTGTATTATGGCGACTCATATGCCACAATCGCCAAATAGTTTATTGGAAAAAATTATTTGTGATGCCGATCTGTATCATTTGGGGACAGATGATTTTCTCAAAAAAGACAAAGCGATGCAACAGGAATATAATGATTTTCATCATCCCCATTTAAATAAATCAGAATGGCGCCAAAAAAGCATTGTGTTTTTACAAAAGCATCAATATCATACCGATTATTGCCAGCAGCTATTGGATAGTAGTAAACAAAAAAACATTGAAATATTAAAAAGTAAGGTTGGAAATGCGTTAGATAAAGTTGTTCAACCAGAACATAAGTTAGATGAAAATATTGCTGTTGCAGATGTAACACCAGCCACCGATCGTCCAAAAATAAAAAAGAACAAAGACAAAGCAATTGATGATAAGCCTGAAAAAGGAATAGAAACCATGTTTCGCATTAGTTCAAGTAATCATCAACGGCTCAGCGATATGGCCGATAAAAAGGCACATATCATGATCACCGTTAATTCAATTATTTTATCGGCTTTGATAAGTTTGGTATTGCGCCGGCTTAATGAATATGAATACTTGCTGATACCAACTATTATTTTATTAGGTGTTAGCGTTGCTGCTATGACGTTTTCCATTTTGTCAACCCGTCCATCTATTCCCAACGGCGTTTTTTCAAAAGATGAAGTGGATAATAAAACAGTGAACCTGTTATTTTTTGGCAACTTTTATAAAATGGGTTTGGATGATTATAACTATGGCATGCTAAAAATGATGGATGATAAAGAGTTTTTATACGGCAGTTTGATTAAAGATTTATACTCACAGGGTGTGGTTTTAGGTAAAAAATACCGGTTGTTGCGTATTGCTTACAGCGTTTTTATGTTTGGCCTTATTGTATCGGTCATTGCATTTATTATTGCAGTTACGTTTTTCAGTACTAATAAGCCAACCATATAATTATTAAAAATATGAATAGAAAAGTCATCATCGGCATTACCTGCCTCTTAATTGGCCTTGGCATTGCTACTGCCAGTTGTGGTCAATCAAAATCCGGTAAAACAAGTGATTTACGGGTAATATTAATACGTCATGGTGAAAAGCCTGATGATGGAGATAACTTATCATGCAGCGGACTAAACAGGTCGCTTAAATTGCCTGCTGTAATTAAAAGCAAATACGGGGTTCCTGATTATATATATGTCCCCGCTCCCGGAACAGGAAAAAAAACAAAAAATTGCAGAATGCTGCAAACGGCAACACCACTTGCAATAAAATACAACCTTAACATTAATACCAATTATAATGTTGATGAGGCTAATAAACTGGCAAACAATATTACCAAAAATAGTGGTACTATTTTAGTGGTTTGGGAACATAAAGAATTGGTTTCCATTGCAGAAATGCTTGGTGTAAAAGGTAAACTATATTGGGATCCTGCAGATTATGATACCATTTGGGTAATAACTTTTAAACAAGGTAATGCTATACTTTCAAAAGATATCGAAGGAATTAAACCATCAGCCGCATGCTCCTTTTAGCTAAATAGAAGATGAAATTAAACGGTCTTAAAAATTAATGTTAAAGATATTATGGGTGAAATTGCCGTTGATATTAACAAACAACCCGATGATCAGGCTGGGAAGTTAGCTGAAGGAAAAAAAAAGAAAAAGGATAACGATAAACCAGACAGAGGTATTGAAACCATGTTCAGGATAAGTTCCAAAAATCATCAGGAATTAAGTGATATGGCTGATCAGAAAGCACATATCCTTATTACAGTAAACTCAATTATTTTGTCGGCCATAATAAGTTTGGTGCTGCGTCGGCTGGATCAATACGCTTACCTGATGTTACCCTCATTTATTTTAATGACGATAAGTGCTATATCCATGACTTTTTCTATTCTATCAACCCGGCCATCAATACCCAACGGTGTTTTCTCAAAGGAAGATGTTGATGAAAAAAAAGTTAATCTTTTATTTTTCGGCAATTTTTATAAAATGAAACTCGAAGAATACAATTACGGTATGCTCAAATTAATGGATGATAAAGATTTTTTATATGGTAGTCTCATTAAGGATATCTATTCACAAGGAGTGGTTTTAGGAAAAAAATACCGTTTGTTGCGTATAGCTTATAATGTTTTTATGTTCGGTCTTATTGCGGCCGTACTGGCATTTATCATAGCCGCGGTATTTAATCATCATGCTATAGTTAGCAAATACCCGCATCAGAACAATTAATAGAATGATTAAAGTTATAGGTAAACGGCATTTGCAGGTGCTTTTTCTTTTTTTAACCATAAATATAACTGATTCAAGCCGGCTTTGTGCGCAGTTTGTAACCCCCAAATTTGATGATCGGATTTTAATCGATCTTCAGGATAACCGTACACCAGGTCAAACCAGTTTCTTTTTATTTATGTCAAACACCAACAAATATGTTGATGCTGGTGTACCGGCGGCGCTATTAGTTGGTGGGATAATTGACCATAATGAAGCTATGCGTCAAAATTCATTATATGTGGCAAGTAGCACCGCAGTTTCCTACGGATTAAACTATTTAATTAAGCATATTGTTAAACGCCCAAGACCATTTATACAAAACATAAATATTGTACCGGTTTACAGGGCCGGGGGGACATCCTTTCCATCAGGGCACGCTGCTTCATCAATTGCTATGGTTACTTCTTTATCTATTGCTTATCCTAAATGGTATGTAATTGCGCCTTCCTTTTTATGGGCAGGCACAATAAGTTACTCACGAATGTATTTGGGCGAACACTATCCAAGCGATGTTGCCAGTGGTGATTTATTGGGAGCAGGGTCAGCAGTATCGCTTATGTTTCTAAAAAAATAGCTAAACTTAATATTACTGTAAATCTAACCATGCTATTATGCAGGTCATAATATGATTATAAAGTTTATTATTTGCTTTATAATAATTGGATTATTAATGTTTTAGACTGATATAGAACGGATAACAAATATTTTATTATTTACTTTTGTAATAAAGTTTTTATAAATTCGTTTTCTGTATTTTTTTAATGGGCGCCATAAAAACCTCTTCTGATGCTGAATTGGTTGACTTGTTAAAGTCAGGGGATAGGGTTGCGTATACAGAAATTTACGATCGTTATATCCTCGTTCTTCTTAATCACGCTTATAATAAAACGCGTAATCGCGAAGAAGCAAAGGATGTGGTACATGAAGTTTTTGCGAAGCTATGGGCCAAACGCGAGGATTTTAATTGCCATACTAACCTTTCGGGCTACCTTTATGCTTCTGTACGAAACAATATTTTAAACCAGGCGGTACATCAAACTGTTTTGGATAAGTACATGTCTTCAATTACTCGGTTTATAAATGATGCCGAAAGTTATATAATAACGGATCATTTGGTAAGGGAGCGTGAGTTATCATCCATTATTGAAAAAGAGATAGCCAATCTTCCACCAAAAATGCGGCAGGTATTTGAACTTAGTCGTAAACAGCACTTCACTCATAAAGAGATAGCAGAGCAGCTTGATATTTCTGAGCAAACTGTAAGCAAACACGTAACCAATGCTTTACGGATATTGAGGGTACGTTTAGGTATTTTTGTTTACCTACTTTGGATCATTCACCCCAAATAAAGAAAAATCATTTTCTTTTACCTGTTACCGCTCCGCTTCTTGTCTTACTATTAACAAACAAATAACATTCTATTAATATGAAAGAACAAGAACTCGAAGAGTTGTTGTACAGATACGAAAACAATGCAGTAACCGAAGAGGAACGCGCATTGATAGAGAGCTGGTATCTTCAGCATCGTGAAAGCGATTTGCCTGAATATACGATGGAAGAGCGTCTGGTGGATGCAGAAGCAGTTTGGACTGGCTTGCACCAACAAAATGATAACAGGAAGATAGTACGTCTTTTATTGCGGATAGCGGCAGCGGCTTCGTTGCTAATCATATGCACTTTTGGTGGATACCGGATGCTGCATAATAGGCTACCTGTAAGGCAAATAGCTGAAAATACGGTTAACGATGTAGCTCCAGGAGGAAACAAAGCTATATTAACCCTGGCTAACGGCGAGAAAATTTACATTAATGATGCTAAAAAGGGAGTTATCACACATCAAGCCGGAATAAAGATTACGAAAAATAAAAAAGGACAAATCATTTATCAGGCAAGCCATACAAATAATGCTGTGGGTATATCAAATGATAATACTTTGGTAATGGCTTATAATACGCTGTCTACTCCAAGAGGCGGCCAATCATCAGTTACTTTATCTGATGGAACTGTTGCCTATTTGGATGCAGGTTCATCCATAAAATTCCCTGTTTTATTTAGTGGTAATGAGCGCAGGGTTGCTATAACCGGGCAGGTTTATTTTGATGTAGTTCATAATGCAGCCAAACCATTCAAGGTGGATGTTAAAGGGCAAACCATTGAAGATATTGGTACCAGTTTCAATATTAATGCTTACGATGATGAACCAGTTATTAAAACTACTTTATTATCAGGCAGTATAAAAATATCCAAAGGAAGCAAATCAGCCACTTTAGTGCCTGGGCAACAAGCGATAACTCTTTTGAGTATGGATGCCATACATGTAAAAGATGTAGATACTGAAGAAGCCAAAGCGTGGAAAGAAGGCTATTTTCTTTTCAATAATGAAAAATTGGAGAGTGTGATGCGTAAAATTTCCCGTTGGTATGATGTGGATGTAGTTTACCCTGAGGGTCAGAAATTGGATGTTGAATATTGGGGAAGTATAACCAGGTATGGTAATGTATCAAAGGTGTTAAATATGTTGCAAATAACTGGTGATGTGAAGTTTAGGGTTGATGGGAAGAGGATAATAGTTTCAAAAAAATAACAAATCAATTAGCATATATTAATTATTAAAAATTTAATCCCGGAAAAATATGGATAAACAAAGACTATAACTACTCGACGAAAAGTGAACGAGAAAAAAATAGCGGAAGCGTTCGTACCGCCCCCGCTTAACTGCCGGTTCACTCCGTTCGCCAACCGGCGAACGAGAAAATTGCTTTGAGACAAATATTTCACGTTAAACAGACTTTCAAATGTATAAAAAATTAAAAAGATTTTTTTGTACCCACTTGGGCTACATTCACAAATTCTTGCTGATTATGAAATTAACTACTATTATATTGATAGTTACATTCTTACACGTAAGTGCAGCGGGCATTGCTCAGAAAATTACCTATAAAAACAATTCGGCCTCGTTAGAGCAGATCTTTAAAGAGATCAGGAAACAAACAGGCTATAATGTGCTGGTATCATCAAATAAAATAAAAGATGTTCAACCGCAGTCCGTTAATTTTGAAAATGCTTCATTAAATGAAGTACTGGACAGAGCTTTAAAAGGACAACCACTAACTTATAACATTGAAGATAAAACGATTCTGATACGGTATCAGTCGGTACCTAATGTTTCAGCTAATGTACAGCCGCCCATTTCTGGTAAAGTTGTTGATTCAACGGGGATGCCACTGCCAGGTGCATCAGTAAAAATTAAAGGCACCAATATTGGCCAGGTAACTGATGTAAACGGCAAGTTCAGCCTTGAGGCACCTTTAAACAGTGTTTTAATAATAAGCTACATTGGTTTTGAAACCAGAGAAGTTATCGTTAAGAGTAATGCTGAAATTACCATTATACTTTCATCGTCAAGCAACTTACAAACTGTTGTTGTAACGGCGTTGGGTATTAAAAAGGAAGAAAGAAGGGTAGGCTACTCTATTACACAGGTGAGTGGTGAGGAGGTATCAACTACACGCGAACCAACATTTGTTAATGCGTTGGCGGGTAAGGTTGCTGGTTTGGTAGTACAAACTCCGCCTAATGGCCCGGGTGGTTCATCAAGGGTAATTTTGCGTGGATATTCTTCTTTTTCAGGATCAAATCAGCCTTTATATGTAATAGATGGTGTTCCAATTAATAGTGACACCCGCGAAAATAGCAATGACCCAGGCAAAATATATGGCGGTTCTGACCCCGGTGATGGTTTGAACTCTATTAACCCTGATGATATTGAATCAATCAGCATATTAAAAGGTGCTTCTGCGGCTGCACTTTATGGAGGTGGCGCACAGGCCGGTGTTATATTGATTACTACCAAAAAAGGTAAAAAAGGTGCCGGAGTTGGTATAACCTTTAATAGCAATATGGTACTTGAAAAAATGATTCCATATGATAACCTGCAAACAGAGTATGGTCGCGGTTATTATGGCCGGACATATACCGCTGCTGATGATACCGTGGGTTTCTTTTATGGTGGACTTGGCAACAATTCAGGAGATCCTCCGGGATGGTCATGGGGAGCAAAAATTGAGGGACAGCCATTCCTTGATATAGATGGTAAGATTAAGCCATATGTACTTCAAAGTGCTGCGCAAAATTTTGATAGATTTTATAAGATTGGCATAACAACAACCAATAGTCTTGCCTTAACCAAAGGATATGATGATGGCTCATACCGTGTATCGGTATCAGATACCCGCGATGATTCTCCTACTCCTGGTGAGGGTTACGAACGCTATAATGCTGTATTTACCTTAAATCAGGATTATGGCAAGCGCTTGCATACCAGTTTTAAAGTGGATTTATCACGTGTACTTCGCTTAAATGCACCGCTTGAACGTGGCGATGGTCGTGGTTCAATGGGACAAAGTTATCCGCGTATAGCTAATACTACTGATATAAGATTACTGGATGCAAAGGATGCTAACGGTAACTTTCTTTCTACCTATACTGCTAACCCATATGTAGAGTTGGAAAAGGTAAGAAACGATCAAACTCAAAACCGTGTATTAACATCGGGTAATATTACTTATGATATTACCAATCATTTCCATTTTAATTTTATTGCAGGGCTTGATTATATTAATACTAATGGTGAGTTTGCAGTGTATCCGAATAATGTAACCAATAACAGTGGTATTTATTCTACTTCATCAATCCAACAACAAAAAACAGATGTGAGGAGTACTTTGAATTATGAAGATAAATTTAAAGACTTTACACTAAATGTACTTGCAGGTGTCGAGTCGCAAAACGCTCTTCAAAATTCACTCGCCTTAAGTGGTTCAAACTTTGTTGACGCTTCGCAATTGAATTTTAATAACCTGAAAACAATTAATAATCCGGTACAACTACACTCTCCGCGCTACGAAACAAATTCTGTTTTTGCATCAGCCGATTTGGGGTATAAAAATTACCTGTTTTTAGAAATTACCGGGCGTAATGATTGGTATTCTGCATTAACATCCAATTTACCAAACTTTAAAAACTATTTGTTTTATCCTTCTACTAACTTAAGCTTTGTTTTTACCGATGCCTTCCATATCGATCCTAAAGTGCTTTCATTTGGTAAATTAAGAGCTTCTTATGGGCAAACAGGTAGTAATCCAACGCCACAGGCCACAAACCTTACTTATACTTCACAAGGCACGCTTAATGGTATCCCTTTAAGTGAAGTTACCAATGACTCAGCACCACCTGATCATTTGCAGCCCGAAGTAACAACCGAATCGGAAATAGGTACTGAACTGAAATTTTTTGGTAACAGGATAGGGCTTGACTTTGATTACTATTATAAAAAATCACATAACTTTTTATTGCCTATAACTTTAAGTAACTCTACCACCTTCAGTTCGGTTTATGTAAATGCCGGCGATATGTATAATAAAGGTGTAGAACTATTGTTAACTGGGAGCCCTATAAAAACTCAAAAGTTTACATGGGATGTGAGCTTAAACATGGCCAAAAATAAAAATATGGTTACAGCGCTTGCACCTGGTTTAGGTACAGGTATCGATATTTATTATAACATTGAGGCCAGGGTAGGTTATCCACTTGGTTCTATTTTTGGTTCAACTTATCAAAAAGCACCTAACGGACAAATAGTTTATCAGCCTGAAAACTCACAAACCGGTGATACCGGAACGCCTAATTCAGTTATTATAGCTAAAAACAGCGGCGACAACTATTTAGGTAGCGCCAATCCGGATTGGTCTGGTGGTATAACCAATACCTTTACTTACAAAAACTTTAGTTTTAGTTTCCTGATAGATGGACAGTTTGGTGGCCAGGTTTATGAAGCTGATGCTATATGGACTAACTATTTTGGTAACTCAAAAGCCTCTTTATTGGGTCGTGATGGTACCTATATTCCTAACGGTGTGGTAAATGTGGGTACAGCAACAGCCCCGGTTTATGCAAAAAATACATTGCCTTACAGCGCATATATCCAGTTTAATGACAACGGTAACGCCGATAAGATCATTGATCAGTCGAATGTGTTCAGCAGAACGTTTATCAAATTCCGCCAGGTATCATTAGGATATAATATTCCGAAAAGCATATTGGCAAAGACCTTTATCCGCTCCGCTACTTTTTCTCTTATTGGTCGCAATCTTTTCTACATCAAAAAAGACCTTCCAACATTTGATCCGGAAGCTTCTGACAGTATTGGAAATGGTTTCGGTTATGATAGTGGTGGTTCACCTGTGAGCCGCACCTATGGGTTTAATTTAAATGTAAGTTTTTAACAAAAGGAGGAGACAAATCATGAAAAATATAGCTTATAAAATATTAGCTTTTCTTTTTGTACCGGTTATGATAACAAGTTGCACTAAGAATTTTGTTAAAATTAATACCAATCCTGATGCGACTACAACGGTGCCTTCAGGTTCTCTATTATCTGATGCATTGGTAAGAACCTCAACGGTTGATATGGAGAGCCGTTTTAATTATTGCCATGCATTTATGCAATATGGGTATAGCTCATTCTGGTCGGGTACTACGTATGTAGCTGCTGACGGTCCCGCATCATCACTATGGAATCATTTTTATAACCCGGTTTTAACAAGTCTGGATATTTTGATTCAACAAACCCAAAATGATCCAACGCAGGCAAGTACCTATGCAGCTGCACGTATATGGCGCGTATTTATCTTTCAAAAGCTGACAGATTTTTATGGCGATGTACCTTACAGTCAATCAGGATTAGCTTTAACTCAAAAAGTATATACACCTGCTTATGATGCACAAAGTGCAATATATGCCAGTTTGGTAACAGAACTAAGAGCCTCAATTGCTTTGTTGGCAGCTAACAGTACACAAACCGTACAAGGCGATCAGTTTTACAGCGGCAGTGCTGCTGAATGGAAAAAATTAGGAGCTTCGTTGTTACTAAAAGTTGGGATGCGCTTAATTAAAATTGATCCTACACAGGCCGCATCTCTTGCAAAAGAAGCGGTTGCTGATGGGGTTATGACAGGCAATAGTGATATGCCGATATTATACCACAGTGCACAATTTGCCAATGGTATTTATACCGTAGTGCAGGATGGCGTAGAGCATTTCTTTTTAGATAAAACGCTGGTATCAGAAATGCAGAATGCAAGTGATCCGCGCTTACCAATTTATGGTGCTATATACAGTGCCCCGGTATCGCAAGGAGGTACAATAACGGACGACAACCCGGCAGATTTTGTTGGTTATAGCTTTAACAGCAGTGACCCGGCACCTACAGTAAGAATAAATGCTGCTGTTTTTGGACTGCAAACCACACCTTTCTTTGATTTTCAATATGCGGAAGTTGCATTTTTGGAAGCAGAAGCTGTAGTACGTGGTTATATTACCGGTGATGCAAATGCTTTATATACCTCTGGTGTAACGGCGCAAATGCAATCACTGGCTTTATTACCAACAAACCCAACAATTACAAGCGCCCAGATCAGTGCCTATTTAACTCAAAACCCACTTCCGACGGCTACTGAAGATCAGATTGCAAGGATAAATACAGAATACTGGCTCGCTGGTTTTGCTTTTGATGGGGAAGATGAATACGCCAACTGGCGCCGTACGGGTTATCCGGTACTTACGCCTAATCCGGGCAGCGTTTCACAGGTAATTCCACGCAAAATGATATACCCGCAAAGCGAGTTTAATTTGAATAACGCCAATGTAAATGCAGCACTTGCACAATACGGCGGTACAAACACCTTTAACACGCTTGCACGTGTTTGGTGGGATAAGGCAAACTAATTTAGTTGGTTAGTTAGTTTAATTTAAGTGGCCGTTCCCATATGGGGAACGGCTTTTTTAAGTAAAAGAATTTTTACTTTTTTTAATTATATATGAAAAAAATCTCCCTGTTTACAACGTTAATATTTAGCGTTTTTAATCTGGTGGCCCAGCAGCATCAGATGTCGAAAAGTTATGTGGTTCCGGATGACACACTTGTAAGAGAAAAGCTTGGCCAATGGAAGAATCTTAAATTTGGACTTTTTATGCATTGGGGTACCTATAGCGAATGGGGCGTTGTAGAGAGCTGGAGCATATGCCCCGAAGATGAAGGCTGGACACAGAGGAGAGGGCCTTACGGAGCAACCTATAACGGCTATGTAAAGGCATATGAAAATTTACAAACCACTTTTAATCCAACTCAGTTTAATCCTGAAAAATGGGTTGCAGCAGCCAAGTATGCAGGGATGAAATATGTGGTGTTTACAACCAAACATCATGATGGCTTTTGTATGTTTGATACCAAGCAAACAGATTATAAAATAACCAGTACCAAAACTCCATTCTCATTAAACCCGAGAAGCAATGTAACTAAGGAAATCTTTAATGCATTTCGTAAAGAGAACTTTATGATAGGTGCTTATTTTTCAAAACCCGACTGGCACTCTGAAAATTACTGGTGGCCCTATTTTCCGCCTAAAGACAGGAACGTGAATTACGACCCTGCCAAACACCCCGAACGCTGGCGAAAATTTAAAGACTATACTTATAACCAAATACAGGAATTAATGACCGATTATGGTAAGGTTGATGTTTTGTGGCTGGATGGTGGTTGGGTAAGGCCTAAAAGCACCATTGATACCAGTGTTGATTGGGAAAAAACTATACCTTATGATCAGGATATTGATATGGCAAAAATAGCTGCTATGGGGCGTGCTAAGCAACCCGGCCTGATTGTAGTTGACCGTACTGTAGCCGGACAATATGAAAATTACACCACTCCTGAACAAACTGTCCCGGATAAGCCGCTTGACCATCCGTGGGAAAGCTGTATTACTATGGGAAATTCGTGGAGCTATGTCCCAGGAGATAATTATAAATCAGCTAATCAGATTATTTCTCTATTGGTGAAAATAGTTTCAAGAGGTGGCAACCTGCTCATGAACATAGGTCCCGGACCTAATGGTGATTGGGATCCGATAGCATACGACAGACTAAAACAAATAGGTAACTGGATGCAGATAAATGGCGAAGGTATTTACAACAGTACCAGTATTGCACCTTACTCTGAGGGTAATATTTATTACACTAAATCTGACCATAGCAATACAGTTTATGCATTTGTATTGTCTGAAAAGGATGTAGTAACGCTACCCGGTCAATTGCACTTTCATTTAACTTATCATGTAAAAGTGAAAAAAATAAGCCTGCTTGGTAACACTCATAAATTAAAGTGGACTACTGATAGCACGGGTTTAGTAGTTAATGTACCAGCTTCTTTACAGTCAGTGAACGGTTTGGCAGAGGCAGCGGTATTTAAGATCCAATATTAAATTATAAAGGCTTCTTGAATGGATTATTCAGGGAGCCTTTATATTTAGTCTCCTAGTGAGGCAGTTTCTTTTGGATTAATCCATAAAACCATGTGCCGGCAATAGCGCTTAACAAAGTGATGCTGATCACCATAAAACCACTTCCTATTTGTGCGAATAGCGGCCCCGGGCATGCGCCTGTAATGGCCCAACCCAAGCCGAAGATGAGTCCGCCATATACATTACCCCAATGGAATTTCTTTTTCGGGATAACGATGGATTCGTGATGGATTGTTTTGAGTTGGAGCTTTTTGATAATAAAAATAGAGATCATCCCAACAATAATTGCACTACCTATTATTCCATACATATGAAAAGCTTGCAGACGAAACATTTCCTGAATACGAAACCATGATATAACCTGCGATTTTACCAGTATGATGCCGAATAAAATGCCAAGGATTAAGAACTTAATATTTTTCATTGATTAAAACTGAAGTAAATAGGGGAGGATAAACCATGTTGTTACAAAGCCACCTATCATAAAGCAGCATGTAGCTACAAGTGAGGGCCATTGTAACGAAGATATGCCCATAATTGCATGGCCGGATGTACAACCACCTGCATAGCGGGTGCCGAAGCCAACCAGAAAGCCGCCAATTACAATAAAAATAAATCCCCTTATAGTAAGTAACTGACTAAAGCTAAAAATGTCGTGTGGTAATAATCCGCTAAAATCTTTCACACCTAGCTGCTTTAAGGCTATTATGGTGTTTGGATTAAGATTTACCGGCCCCGGCGCTGATAAAAAATAAGTTGCTATAAAGCCACCGGCCATAATGCCTGCAACAAAAAACAGGTTCCAGCTTTCTTTTTTCCAATCATATTTAAAAAAGGAAATATTTGCCGGTATACAAGCTGCGCAGATATGCCTCAAGGAAGAAGATATACCAAAAGCTTTATTGCCCAGCAGGAGTAAAGCCGGTACTATTAATCCTATTAATGGGCCTGCAATATACCAGGGCCACGGTTGTTTAATGATGTCCATTTTACTTGTTTATTACGGGCAAAGCTACAAATAAGTAAAACTATACTCAATTAGTAGAAAAATAGATTGATACTAAGCGTAAAGTTTACACTAACTGTTGTGAATGGCAGGGAGAGCAATGATTAATGAAATTTTAATAAGAAGGTAATAGATAGTTGATTTTTGAGGAAATTGGCGTTATAGATTTTAAAGTAACATTTTAGGAAAGTGTATTGAACATGATCATTAATGTTTTGAAAAAATGATAAAAATTCAATTTAAACCTTGTTTTGATTGAGTTTTTGTAAGTATTTAAATGTTTTTTAATATTACTTGATTGTAATCAATGTGTATTTAAATTGTGTTTTTTGTAAAAAAAATGATACAACTCTTTGTGAAACAATAAAAAAAATCCTTAATATTGAATTTAATATTTCTTAACTAAATACACTAAGGTAAAATATGTTTGGTTACGAGTCGTACGACGATGTAGAGTTAATTATTTTGTTGAGAAAGGGGGATCTGAACGCTTTTACCACTATTCATAAACGGTATTACGGTGTTTTATATAGCCATGCTTACAAACGATTACCAGACAGGGAAGAAGTTAAGGATATTTTACAGGAGTTATTCACTTATATTTGGAATAATAAAGAAACCATAAAATTTAATATTAATCTACAGGCTTATTTATATACTGCTGTCAGAAATAAAATATTAAATGTGTTTAAGCACCAAAAAGTCAAATCAGATTACATTACATCATTTGAAGCATTTTTGGTTAATGACCAGCCCACTCCCGATGAAACTTTAAGAATTAAGGAACTGATAAGCATAATTAATGCTGAAGTACGCGCCCTGCCTCCTCAAATGCGACTTATTTTTGAAATGAGCAGAAATGCCAATCTATCTCATCTGGAAATTGCAGAAAAATTACAGATCAGTCCGCTAACAGTAAAAAAACAGGTTAATAATTCACTCCGGATATTACGCGTAAAATTAGGAACTCATTTTTTTATGATGTTTTTTTTAATTTTTTTTCTTTTTCATCTACTCCCTCGCCAGTTTTGAGTTGTATACGATATAAATAAGGATAAATACATCCTTTACATATATGCAACCATCAGATATTGAACAATTATTAGAAAAGTATAACGAGGGTATTGCTACGGCAGAGGAGATTGCTTTAGTAGAAACCTGGTATACTAAATACAAAAGTACAGTACCCGATGTACCTCATCAGCAATTAGAAGAAGATCAGGAGCAGAGCTTAAATGAACTGATAACTGAAATTACCGGTAAAAATAAAAGAGGGTATTGGCACACGCTAGCCATAGCGGCTTCAATTCTGGTTTTCCTTTCTTCTGGTATCTTCTTTTTAATATCGCATAAGCAACTACAGCCTTTGGCACTTAATAAACCAGTAAAAGTAAAGAGCGATATAGCACCTGGAGGGAATAAGGCATTATTAACTTTATCAAATGGGAGTACTATCGTTTTAACCGGGGCTAAAAATGGCACCCTGGCCAGCCAGGGAAACATGGTTATTAATAAAACAGCCGATGGCTTGATCAGCTATGCTGATACCAAAGAAAATGCCTCATTAAAAAGCCTGGTTTACAATACTGCAAGTACTCCGCGGGGTGGCCAATACCAGTTTGTTTTGGCAGATGGAACTAAGGTTTGGTTAAATTCTGCATCATCCATTAAATATCCTGTACAATTTATTGGCAATGAACGTAAAGTTGAACTTACGGGTGAAGCTTATTTCGAAGTTGCTCATGATGCTAAAAAACCATTCCGCGTAGTATCTAACGGCCAAACGGTTGAGGTTTTAGGTACTCACTTTAATGTAAACGCATACGGTGATGAAGGTGAAGTTAAAACCACCTTACTTGAAGGAAGTGTTAAGGTATCATCACAAAATGCTAACAGTATGATAAAACCTGGTGAACAGGCACAATTTAACAACGGAAAAATCAGCATAAAAAATGTTGATGTAGATGAAGTAGTAGCCTGGAAAAACGGATTTTTCTATTTCGAGGATAATAATATCCAGGAAGTAATGCGGCAACTGGCCCGGTGGTATGATGTAGATATTAAGTATGAAGGCAAATTGCCATCGAGAGAGTTTTCTGGCGAAATCTCAAGGAATGTTAACGCATCTCAGATACTTGACATTTTGAGCTTTAAAAAGATACATTACAAAATTGAAGGAAAAACAATTGTTGTAATGCCTTAAGATAATAATTAACTAACTAATTACTCATTAAAATTAAAACTGAATGGAAAAAAAATTACAAAAACGACCTTAAATTCCGGTCATCCCCATCTCAGGTTAATTCAAAAAAAAGACGCACTCCGACGGCAATCGGAATGCGTGTAAATATTTGAGCTAACCCTCCCGAAAAAACGGGAATATGTTTAGTGTCTCTAACTATCTGTTAACCCAAACTCAACAAAAGTATGAAATTAAATGCTTTTTCTTTAGTCACGCATCAGCCGTGGCTACGTAAAATATCTTTAGTTATGAAATTGACTACCCTGATCATGTTTATCGCCCTGTTGCAATGCAGCGCAAAAGGCTTCAGTCAGAAAATCAATTTAAATGAAACCAATTTTCCTTTAAAAAAGGTTCTGCAACAAATAAACAAACAAACCGGCTACGTGTTTTTTTACGATTCGCAAGATGTAAAAGACAAAGTGGTAAGTGTTCAGTTAAAAGACGCCTCGGTAAGTGAAGCCTTAGCCGAGTGTCTTAAAAATCAATCGTTAACTTATAAAATAGTTGATAAAACAATTGTTTTGCAACAAAAAGAAGCTGCGGTAATTGATAAAGTTACCAATATGGTTGTGGCTCCTGTTACTATAAAGGGGCAAGTGCTTGATGATCAAAATACGCCTTTACCGGGTGTAACCATTAAAGTAAAAGGTGGTAAAGCCGTAACCGTTACTGATGTAAACGGTAAATTCAGTATTGATGTGCCTGATGATAAAGCTGTATTGGTGTTTTCATTTATCGGTTTTGAAACTCAGGAATTACCGGCAACTCCCGGAACTCCAATTACTGTAGCCATGAAAGCTGCTGTAGGTGGTTTACATGAAATTGTTGTTACCTCTTTCGGTATTAAAAAACAACAGGCAGCTTTGGGTTATGCTACCAGTACAATAAGCTCAAAAGAAATTACAGAAGCCGGTAATACAAACTTTGCATCGGCTTTATATGGTAAAGCAGCCGGTGTAGCAGTGAAAACGGCTCCGGGTGGTGCAAGTAGTGCAGTTACCATACAAATACGCGGTATCAATTCTATCGGCTATAACCAACCACCATTATATGTAGTGGATGGTGTCATTATCAGAAATCAGCAGCAATATGGCGCAAGCGGATTTAACAACGGTGGTTTTTATAGCGATCAGCGTATTGAAGGTAATGGCGTACTTGATATTAACCCTTCTGATATTGAAAGTATTAATATATTAAAAGGTGGTAGTGCTACAGCTCTTTATGGCTCGGATGCTGAGGGTGGTGTAATTGTTATTACTACCAAAAAAGGTATAAAAGGTAAAGGCCCGCAAGTTGAATTTAATTATTACGGAACGGAAGAGCAACCTGCTTTTTTACCAAATTACCAAAATGTGTATGGCCAGGGTTATGACCGGGCAACTAACATTGCACTTGGGTTTAATGCTGATGGCTCTGTTCCTGATGCTAATTCACCATCTGGCTGGAGGCCTAACTTTAGGGCTTACGCTGATTTTGGTCCCAAAATGCTTGGACAAAAAGTTCAGTGGTGGGATGGATCTATACAATCCTATTCCCCACAACCTAATAATTATAAAGACATATTCAGAACAGGTACCAGCTCAAGTGCCAACTTATCTTTATCAAACCAAACAGAAAATTCTGATTATAGAATCTCTTACACCAGGCTTGATTATGATGGTATCCAAAGAGAATCAGGTGTGCACAAAAATACCTTTAACTTAAACAGCACGCTGAAACTAAGTGATAAAACAAGTGTGGATGTGGTTGCCAATTATGTTAATACCATAACTGACAATCGACCGTATCAAACCAACAGGTTGGCACAATCATTCGATGGTTTTTTTGGTCGTGAAGAAAAAATGGGCCTGGTAGAGCAAAAATACCTTACATCTGAAGGCTATGAATATGCCCCGTATAATAATACACAGCTAAACCCAGCCGAGGCATTTGTTTTTAACGTTAGGCCAAATTTGTACGATTATTTTTTCAGTACTTTAAAAAATACGTATACAGAAACTGAAAATCGTTTGTATTCAAGTGCTACTTTTAACTGGAGCATTATCAATCACCTTAAATTTAGGGTTAGGTTAGGAAATGACTATACTGGTCGTAATACAGAAGCAGATAACTATAATACCTATCCGGTTGCATTTAACACTACTTCAAGCACAGGAGCCTATAACGTAGCTACAGGTATATATTCTATATTATATGGTGATGCTTTGTTAACGTATAATAATAACATTACAAAAGATATTAATTTAACCTTTACAGGTGGTTTTACCGCAAGGCATGAAAGCTACCTTGATGAGGCTTCAGGTACTACAGATGGTTTGGTTACAGCAAACTTTTTCTCTCTTAGTAACTCTTACGGAATTTTAAGTACTAGCTATGCCAGACAATACCTGGTAAAAGAAGGTGCATTTGGCCTTTTGGACTTGTCATATAAAAACTATTTATTTTTAGAAGGCTCATTGCGCCAAGAATCAGCATCAACACTGCCTCCGCAAAATAATACTTATTACTACCCTTCTGTTAATGGAAGTTTCGTGTTTAGTGATGCCTTAAAAAGTTCAATGCCATCGTTTTTAAGCTACGGTAAGTTAAGACTTTCTTATACGCAAAATGGTAACCCAGCGCCAATTTATCTTTCTAATGTATCTTATACACAAACATCTTTACAAACTCAGAGCAATGGTTCAGTATCTCAGTTAACTTTATCAAATGCTTACGGTAATAATACCCTTAAGCCTGAAAGAAAACATGAATATGAAGCAGGTATTGAACTTCGTTTTTTAAATGATAGATTGGGCGCTGATGTTAGCTACTATACAAATAAAATAAATGATCAGATTTTGCCTTTAACTGTATCACCAAGTAATGGTTCAGGCAGTCAGATAGTTAACGTAGGTAGTATTGGCAATCAGGGTTTAGAGGTAGCTCTAAATGCTACACCAATTATTTCGAGTGGTTTTAAATGGGATGTACGTTTAAACTATTCATTTAATAATGCCAAAGTTTATTCATTAGCACCTAATGAGCCTGAAATAGATGTGTATACTGCTGAAAGCAACTCTATTAAAGTAGTTGCCAAACCAGGTGAGGCTTTGGGTGATATCTATACTTATGGTTTAAAGAAAGGTGCAAACGGACAAAATTTAGTAGATGCATCCGGATATTATGAAGAAGATCAGTCACACTATATAAAAGCGGGAAATATACTTCCTAAAGCAGTTGGTGGTATTTCCAATACTTTCTCCTATAAAAATTATTCAATTACTGCTTTAATTGACTACCACTTGGGTGGCCAGTTAATTTCAACTCCTTTAAAATATGGTATCAGCTCAGGTATGTACACCAGTACTTTAAAGTATAGGGATGCGGCTCACGGCGGATTAACTTATTATATTAATTCTGCTGGTACTTATGTGCAACTATCATCTAATGCAACAAAAGGACCTAACGGCGAAACTGTTTACCATGATGGTTTGATACAGCAAGGTGTTTTGGCTAACGGGCAACCTAACAATATCATGATTGATGCAGCAAGTTATTACGAAAACCAATTCTCAGCAGGTGGTGGTAGTGGCGATAATGTAATTGATGAGAACCAAGGTTCGGCCATATACAATAATAGCTACATTAAATTGCGCGAGCTCTCCCTTAGTTATGGATTGCCACAAAGTTTGGTACACCATTTAGGCATGTCAAAAATAAGGTTCTCTTTAATAGGTCGTAACTTATTGTACATCTACCGTACCTTAAAGAATCTTGATCCGGAAACAGCTTTGGGTAGCCAATGGTGGAACGAGGGTATTGATAATGGTTCAATACCTGCAACCAGAAGTTATGGTTTCTCAATAAACGCCACTTTTTAATTCCTTAAAATTAATCAGACGATGAAAAAAATATTTGTACATACCTATATTTTACTTTTGCTTGCTGTATCGTTCAGTGCATGTAAAAAAACAATTAAAAACGACTATTTAAATCCAGAAAAGGTGACCAGCGCTTCTATAAGTGGCTTTTTTACCGGAATGCTGAATAGCGACCGTGTAAGACCAGCCTATTGGAACCTGCGTACCTTTTTCTTTCCACAAATATCTGTCTATGCTCAAACTACCGCATTTTATAATGCCGGGCAGTCTTATCAGCCTAATGATGGCTATATAGGTGAGTATTGGTCGGATTTTTATTATCCAGCTGGTAACGGCAGTGGCCCATTGGGTACCTATCGTACCATGCAAACTGCATTTGCTGCTCTTTCAGCAGCCGATCAGGATGCGCAAAAAGTTTATATGGAAGCTGCTAAAATTGTGCTTGATGAACGTGCTGCCAAAATGGTAGATATGTGGGGAGATATACCTTTTACACAGGCAGGGAGTTTGGAAACTACAAGTACAATAAAGAATCCGGTATTTGATGATCAGAAAACGCTTTATTATCAATTTATCAGCGATTTGGATGAAGCCGCTACTTATTTTGGCTCGGTAAAGCTGGCCAGTAACGTACAATCTGCATTTAATAAGGCCGATATTTTAAACAGCGGAAGTTTACTTAAATGGCAGGAATATGCAAACTCTACCCGTTTACGCTTATTAATGCGCATTTCAAGCTATGACGAAGCAACTGCCAAAGCTGCTGTTACCACAATGTTGAGCAATCCGACTTCTTATCCGCTTATTGACGGTGGGAATGTAGGTAGCTATAGCCCAGCTAATACTGACATCCTTCTGCAAGCCTTAACTACAACTACCAGCAGTACTTTGTCAAGTGCTTTAACTGAAATTGATAGCTATTGGGCTCCTGATTATAAGTTAAACACCGTGATGCTGCCAGCAAATGATCCAAGGATTCCGGTTACATTTAATAAAAATGGTAACGCTACCTACAAAGCAATGCCGGTAACCTACGGTTCAGCTCTGCAGGATACAGCCTTTAATAATTATTCGGTTGTAGATTCTACCACCTTTTTAAATAATATTAAATGCCCGGGTATAGTAATCACTGCCTCAGAAGTTAACTTTTTGAAAGCAGAGGCTTATGAACGTTGGAGTTTAGGCAATGCAGCAGATGCTTATAATACCGCATTAACGCAATCTGTTTATTTTTATTTCTATTTGAATAACCTAGGAGGAGGTTCAACATCACCTTCCGCAACAGATATTGCAACCTTTTTGGCAAATTCTAATGTAGTTTATGCTGGTACAACACAACAAAAGCTTGCATTAATATATACGCAAAAATGGGTGCACTTTGGATTCCTGCAATCAGATGAGGCATGGGCAGAGTTAAGGCGGACAAAATATCCAGCTTTAACCTTCCCGAAACAAACGTTGTCTACATTGTATCAATATCCACCTACACGTTTGCCATATCCAAGTGTTGAAACATCTTATAATACTAATTATAGTGCTGTTAAATCAAAAGATACACCTACTACCAAATTATTTTGGGATGTAAATTAAGTTAATTGTTATACCAACCCTTTAAAAGGAGTTTGATTTTTAATATGTTGGTTGATTAGTTGCCATAGCCGGGCTTGTCCTGGTTATGGCTTTTTAAATAAGTTTTAAAAGTTACATTTGAGAAAAAATACACATATAAATTATCCTTAGGCTTACGTTATTTAAAAATGTTTATTCACCCCATGAGATCACTTCGTATCAGGTATTCAATACTTTTTCTTATTATCAGTTTTTCAGGAATTAATTTAGCAATAGCGCAAAAGCATACTTTCGCTTTAGGTGATAGCACTTTTTTGCTTGATGGTAAACCGCTGCAAATGATAAGCGGTGAAATGCACTGCGCACGCGTGCCGCGTGAATACTGGCGTGATAGGATGAAAATGGCTAAGGCAATGGGTTTAAATACTATTGGTACTTACGTATTTTGGAATGCTCATGAAGCGGTGAAAGGAAAATATGACTTTACCGGAAACAATGATATTGCTGAATTTGTAAAAACAGCTCAGGAAGAAGGTTTATGGGTGGTATTACGCCCAAGCCCTTATGCATGTGCCGAATGGGAATTTGGTGGCTACCCATGGTGGCTGTTAAAGGATAGCACGCTTAAAGTAAGGAGTAAAGATCCCCGTTTTATAGAGGCTTATCGTAATTACATCAATCAGTTGTCAAAACAATTAGTGCCATTATTAGTAACCCATGGCGGTAATATTTTAATGGTGCAAATTGAAAATGAATACGGCTCTTACAGTAATGACAAAAGCTATTTAGATTTAAATCGTAAAATTTTCAGAGACGCCGGCTTTGATGGGGTTTTATTTACCTGCGATGGCCCCGAACAATTGCCTCGTGGTTATTTGCCTGGTTATTTACCTGCTGTAAACGGGCTGGAAGATCCTGTAGCAGTAAAGAAATTAATTAATACCTATCATAACGGTAAAGGGCCGTACTATATAGCGGAATGGTATCCTGGTTGGTTTGATAGCTGGGGAGAACCACATGCCAATGTTAGCGCAAAAGAGGCAGCCTCAACTCTTGATAAAATACTGAGTGCAGGAATTTCCATCAATATGTATATGTTTCATGGTGGTACAACGCGGGGGTTTATGAATGGAGCTAACATGAGTAAAAACAACCCTTACTCCCCGCAGGTTTCGAGCTATGACTATGATGCTCCGCTTGATGAAGCAGGTAATGCCACTGAAAAGTATTTTGAATTCAGAACAGTAATTGAAAAACACTTACCAGCAGGCGAAATATTACCGCCGGTACCCGAAAAGAAGAAAACAATTGCCATCAGCGATATTAAGCTAAATACTTATGCTTCCCTGTTTAATAATTTACCCAAACCTGTTGTATCTAAAACGCCGCTTTGTTTTGAAGATATCAATCAGGCTTATGGCTTTGTATTATACCGCACTAAACTTAACGGTGAAAATAACGGATGGTTAAAAATAAAGGAATTAAGGGACTATGCTATTGTATACCTTAACGGGAAACAAATAACCGTACTGGACAGGAGATTGAAACAGGATTCTGTTTTATTAGATAAGATACCCGCAAACTCGGTATTGGACATTTTGGTAGAAAACAATGGCCGTATAAATTATGGCCCCTTTTTAACTGATAACCGCCATGGTATTACTAAAAAAGTGACCCTTGGCGGCCGGGAAGTTTATAATTGGAATATTTATAGCCTGCCATTTAGTGATTTAAATAACATTAAATACACTTCAAAGGCATTAACTGCTCAACCTGAATTTTACAAGGGCACATTTACCTTAAATGAACTGGGTGATACTTATTTGGATATGAGCAAATTTGGTAAAGGCTTTGTTTTTTTAAATGGACATAATTTAGGTAAATATTGGCAAATTGGCCCTCAACAAACCTTGTATATCCCTTCTGGCTGGTTAAAAAAAGGTGTTAACCAAGTAGCTGTATTTGATGAATTAAAAGATGGACATACAGAGCTGAACGCTTTGCCTAATGCCATTCTTAATCAGGTAGTAAAAGGAAATTAGCGAATAAAATAAAGATGAAAAATAAAATTGTGGCTTTGCTTATAGCCATTGTAGTTTCTACAGGTTTTAAAGTAATTGCACAACAGGTTGATAGTAAATATAATATTATCCCTTACCCAACTTCCTTAGTTAGTGGACAGGGACGTTTTGTAATAACCCCTGCTACAAACATTGTTTACCCTAATGGTGGAAAGTTTATAAATGAAGCTAATCGGCTTAATGAGTTTTTTGCAAATGGTTTTGGGAAGCCCCTTAAATTAAGCACAACTTCAAAAGATCACGCCATCCAATTGAAATATGATGCGGGTATTAGTGCTGATGAAGGTTACCGACTGGTGATCACCACTCATCAAATAACCATTGCTGCCAGAACCCCGGCGGGCATGTTTATGGCTATCCAAACTATCAGGCAACTATTACCTGTTAATGTTGAATATTCCAACATTAAAACGATTAAAAATCTAACACTACCGGTAGTTATTATTAATGATGAACCTGCATATGAATGGCGCGGAATGCACCTGGATGTTTCAAGGCATTTTTTATCCATAACCTATCTTAGAAAGTTTATTAATGTTATGGCGCTTTATAAAATGAATAAGCTCCATTTGCATTTAACTGATGATCAGGGTTGGCGTATTGAAATTAAGAAATATCCTAAGCTTACTGAAGAGGGTGCATGGCGCACCTTCAATAACCAGGATTCAGCATGTATGAAAAAAGCTGTTGATAATCCTGATTTTAACATTGATGAGCAGCACGTCATTCATAAAAATGGTAAAACTTTGTATGGTGGGTTTTATACCCAGCAGCAAATGAAAGCACTTGTAGCTTATGCAGCTGAAAGACATATTGATATTATACCTGAAATTGATATGCCTGGCCACATGATGGCTGCAATTAATGCTTACCCATTTTTAACCTGTAATGGAGAAAATAAATGGGGAACGCTTTTTACCAAACCAATTTGCCCATGTAACGAAAGTACCTTTGAGTTTGCTGAAAATGTATTTACAGAGATTATGAATATTTTCCCATCAAAATATATACATATAGGTGGCGATGAGGTCGACAGGAGCGATTGGGCCAAATCTGAAGCTTGTAAGGAATTAATGAAACGCGAAGGCATTAAGGATCTGCCTGCATTGCAAAGCTACTTCATTAATCGTATGGAAAAATTCTTTAATTCAAAAGGCCGTAAGCTGATAGGGTGGGACGAGATTATTGAGGGGGGTATCAGTAATACAGCTATTGTTATGTACTGGCGCGGCTGGGTTCCTGATGCCCCTCTAAAGGCAGCCAGAAATGGTAATAAAGTAATTATGACACCGGGTTCACCGCTGTATTTTGATAATCAGCCTGATCAAAACTCTATTTATAATGTTTATCATTTTAACCCGGTTCCAGCAGGCTTAGCCCCAACAGAAGCAAAATTAATTATTGGAGCCCAGGCTAACATCTGGACAGAAAATATCCCGTCCGAAAATCGAGCTGATTACATGTTTATGCCCAGAATGACAGCATTAGCAGAGCTGTTATGGACAAACAATGTTAATGATTACAATAGTTACGTGAACCGTTTAACAGATCAATTTAAGCGTCTTGATGTATTAAATGTACATTACAGATTGCCCGACCTTCCGGGAATGATCACTCAAAATGTATTTACTGAACTGGATACCCTTAGCATAGTGAAGCCTATGCAAGGCATGCAAATAAGATACACTACCGATGGAACACTACCGGGAAAAAACTCAGAAGAACTTACAGGAAAGCTTATTATTAACAAATCTGAACGGATACGTTTAGCTGCTTTTACATCAGCAGGGGCAAGGGGTGATGTTTATGATCTAAACTATCAGCAGCAAAGCTTAGCGGCACCGGTTGAAGTTAATAATACGCAACCTGGTTTAAAATGCAGTTATTACAAAGCTTTTTTTAAAGAAACCAAATTCATAAGCAAGGCCAATGCCGATAGCACATTTATCAGCGATGTTATTGCTGTGCCGCAAACTGTAAAAGCACCTTCATTCGCCATTACTTATAGTGGTTATATTGATGTTCCTGCTGATGGTGTTTATAGCTTTTACTTAACTTGTGATGATGGCGGAGTTTTAAAAATTGCTGATCGTGAAACAGTAAATAATGATGGTTTGCATTCGGCCATTGAAAAAAACGGGCAGGTAGCATTAAAGAAAGGTCTGCAAAAATTTAAGCTTGATTTTATTGAAGGTGGCGGTGGTTATACCCTTAAACTGAAATATAGTAAAGATGGTTCAGCCCCGGCTGATTTACCTTCATCATGGTTTAGGAACTAATAAATCGAATTAAAACGATAAAGAATAAATAAAATGAAACGATTACTATTAGCCGCATTATTATTTATTGGTAATGTAGCTGCTTTTGCACAAGATGCCCCAAAACCTTATGGAGCACTTCCTTCAAAAAGGCAGCTCGATTGGCAGCAAACCGATATGTATTGTATTATACATTTTAGCGTGGCCACATACACTGATAAAGAATGGGGCTATGGTGATGAAGATCCTAAAATTTTTAATCCATCAAATTTTAGTGCTATGCAAATTGTAGGCGCAGCAAAAGCAGGTGGATTTAAAGGCATTGTTGTTGTAGCCAAACACCATGATGGATTTTGCCTTTGGCCTACAAAAACTACTACACATAACATTACTCAAAGTGGCTATAAAAATGGAAAAGGCGATATCCTGAAAGAGTATCAACTGGTTTGTGAGAAACTGGGTATGAAAATGGGCGTATATTGCTCTCCCTGGGATAGAAATAACCCACTTTATGGAAAACCGGAATATGTTACAGATGTATATCGTAACCAGCTAAGGGAGCTTTATACCCATTATGGAAATCTCTTTATGTCGTGGCACGATGGTGCAAACGGTGGTGATGGCTATTACGGTGGCGCCCGTGAGGTGCGTAAAATTGATAGATCAACTTATTATAATTGGCCTGTTAACTGGGCCATTACCCGGAAAATGCAACCCGGTGCCAGTATTTTTGGTGATGTAGGTCCTGATGTTAGATGGGTTGGGAATGAAGAAGGGCACGCTGGTGAAACTTACTGGGCAACTTATACGCCTCATGCTCCGGATGCTGGTAAAATACCCTCAAACGGTTATGTGAAGGATGAGGAAGGAACCGAAGGCACTCGCAATGGCCAATACTGGATGCCTGCTGAGTGTGATGTTCCGCTTCGTTCAGGGTGGTTTTATCATCAATCTCAGGATGGACAAAGTAAATCTGCTTATGCTTTACTTAATCTTTATTACAAAAGTGTTGGCAGGGGAGCCTGCCTTGATTTGGGACTCTCGCCCGATAAAAGTGGACAGTTAAGTGATGAAGATGTAAATATCCTGAAACAATTTGGTCAAATACTAAAAGAAACCTTTTCAACCAACCTGGCTAAAGGAGCAACATTTAAAGCCAGTAATGTACGGGGAAATAATCAATTGAAATTTGGCCCTGCAAATTTGCTGGATAACAGCAGGTATACTTATTGGGCAACCAATGATGATGTTAAAACGCCCAATCTGATTATAGATTTACACACGGCTAAAACATTTAATGTTATACAGCTTCGTGAAAATATTAAACTGGGACAACGTATTGAAGGTACAGCCATTGACATTTGGGAGCAAAACAACTGGAAGCAAATTGCTACGGTAACCAGCATAGGTGCAAATAAATTGATCCGTTTGCCGCAAAATATCACAGCAAGTAAACTTAGGGTCAGAATAACAGCTTCACCTGTTTGCATTGCTCTAAGTGGTTTTGGCTTGTTTAAGGAGCCTGTGCATCTGTCGGCGCCAATTATTGAACGTGATATAGCAGGCAATGTTAGTATTCGTACTGATGCTCCGGTTGGTAGTATACATTATACTATTGATGGTACCTCTCCATCTATTAACTCGCCATTGTATGAAAAAGCAATAGCACTTGCAGATGGCGGTGTAGTAAAAGCCATCAGCTTCGAAAATAAAGATCAGTATGGTGACATTGGAAGCACAAAATTTGGTTTAAGCAAAGCTGGCTGGAAGATATTAACCGATCAAACCACAGGAAACGCTAAATCTCCGGAATATGCCATTGATGAAAATATTTATACCAATTGGAACACACTGGATGCTTCAGCTACAACAACTTTTCCACAAAGTATTGCGGTTGATATGGGTAAGCAACAACCAATAAAAGCATTTACTTATTTGCCACGTCATGATAAAGTCGCTGCGGGTATTGTTGATAGTTACGCTTATGCTATAAGCAATGATGGCATTACATGGCAAACAGTTGCTGAGGGTGAATTTTCTAATATAAAATCGAATCCTATTGAACAGGTTGTACCGCTTGATCATGTTTACAATGCCCGTTATTTTAAATTCACAGCTAAACGTGTGGTTAGTGGAAACGGAATAGCTGTGGCCGAATTAGGGGCTGAGATAAATTAAACAAAGTATATTTATAAAGAATGAAGAAGTATATCCCGTTAATATTGTTGATGTTTTACTTGTCTACTGATGTAAAAGGACAATCCGTTAAGAGAAAAACATTAGTTACACAACCTGATCTGGTATCTTATGTTGATCCTTACATCGGCACGGGTTTACATGGGCATGTGTTTTTAGGGGCTAATGTGCCTTTTGGGGCAGTGCAGCTGGGTGCAGTCAATATGTCAAAGGGATGGGACTGGTGTTCCGGATATAATTATGCTGATTCAACAATTGTTGGTTTTGCACATACGCATCTCAGCGGTACCGGTATAGGTGATTTAGGCGATATTCAGTTTATGCCTACAACGGGACCTGCAAAGGTTGTTCCTGGTACTTTAAATGATTACCAAAGTGGTTATTATTCACTTTTTAGTCATAAGGATGAAGTAGTACATCCAGGATACTACTCTGTGAAATTAAAAAGATACAATATTAATGTTGAGTTAACTGCTACCACACGCGTAGGTTATCATCGATATACCTTTCCTGAATCAAGTCAGTCGCATATTGTTATTGACCTGGAAAATGGCACGGCAGACCGTCCTGTGGAATGCTTCATAAAATTGGTTAACGACAGCACTATTACCGGATACAGGTATTCAACAGGATGGGCAGTTGATCAGAAAATTTATTTTGCTGCTGTTTTTTCTAAAGCTATTAAAGACTTTGCTGTTTATGATAGCTTAAAATCAGTACAGGGAACGGCCTTAAAAGGGAAATATATAAAAGGTATTTTGAGCTTTAGTACAACAAAAGGTGAAGTAGTGAAAATTAAAGTAGGCATATCCCCGGTAAGTATGGATAATGCCCTTATAAATGTCCGCACTGAAGCAACAACCTGGGATTTTGATAAAATTAAAAGACAAGCAAGGAACTTATGGAACCATGAGTTTCAAAAAATAGAGGTAAAGGCTGATACCCAAAGAATGCGGACTTTTTATACGGCACTTTATCACACCATGATAGCTCCTTCAACTTTTGATGATTGTAATGGAGACTACTTTGGTACTGATAAGCAAGTGCACCATAATGCCGGTTTTAATAATGTAACCACTATGTCGCTATGGGATACTTACCGGGCTGAAAATCCATTAATGACCCTCTGGCAGCCTGAACGTGTTAATAATCTTGTTAATTCAATGCTGGCTATATATCAACAGCAGGGCCGTTTGCCGGTATGGCACTTAATGGCTAACGAAACCAATTGTATGGTAGGGAATAGTGCCGTGCCTGTTATTGCTGACGCTTTTTTAAAGGGATATAAGGGTTTTGACGCCCAACTGGCATACGAGGCCGTTAAAAAAACACAAATGGGTGATATCCGGGGATTGAAGTTTGTAAAAAGCTTAGGTTATATCCCCGCTGATACGGTAACAGAATCAGTAGCAAGCGGGCTGGAATTTGCTATTGATGATTGGTGCATTGCTCAAATGGCCCTTAAAATGGGCAATAAAGAAGATTATATTTATTTCAGTAAGAGAGCCAAAAACTATGTGAATTATTTTGATAAGCAAGCACATTTTATGCGTGGCAGAATATCGGCTGATAAGTGGCGTACCCCATTCAGTCCATTTGTTTCCCGCCACATGAAGGACGATTTTACTGAAGGTAATTCCTGGCAATACAGTTGGTTAGTACCCCAGGATGTTGAAGGATTGATTGCATTACAGGGTGGCGAAAAACCGTTTATTCAAAAGTTAGATTCTCTTTTTGTAGCCAAAGGTGATATGGGTAATGAGGCATCTAATGATATTACGGGATTAATTGGTCAGTACGCCCATGGAAATGAACCAAGTCATCACATAGCTTATTTATATAATTATGTTGGAGAGCCATATAAAACGGCCGAAAAGGTGCGGTATGTGCTGGATAATTTTTATACTAATCAAACCGATGGTATAATTGGTAATGAAGATGTTGGGCAGATGTCAGCATGGTATGTGTTGTCGGCCCTGGGCTTTTACCAGGTAAATCCGGCTAATGGTGCTTATGTTTTTGGTAGCCCGGTTATTAACCATGCAACACTAAAACTGGCTAACGGTAAGGTTTTTCATATCGTAGTAAAAAACAATAATGCCGGTAATAAATACATACAGGGTATGATTTTGAATGGTAAAAGCTACCCTAAATCATATTTAATGTATAACGATATGTTAAAAGGCGGCTTATTGATCATAACCATGAGCAATAAGCCTTCCAATTATTGGGGTGTAAATAAAGCTTTCAGGCCAAAATCTGTGTACAATAATTAAACCGATGTTAACTATTGTAATTGGTTCAATTTAAATCGAATTACTTCTATCGATTCTTTTTGTCTTGAAATAATAACATACAATTCATTTTTATAAATTATGGAGTGCGGATAGCCATACTGTCCGCCCTTCCACAATCCTTTTTCTTTTAATTGGTAGAGCTCATCAGCAATAACATATTGTTTACTAAAAGATTTTCCATTATTTGATAATGCTAAAATTAGCGGGTTCCGATCATAATGGTGCAATGTGTCAGGTATACCCACATAGTAATACTTTTTATCAGGTAATCTGCCGAAGTGAAATTTACTATCGTTATCTGTAAATTTTGTTTGAACGGGATTAGACCATGTTTTGCCATTGTCCTTACTTTCAGTAAGCCAGAGCCAGCCTTTCCAGCCTTTTCCGGTAACTCTTAAAAGCATGTGTATGATATTGTCATCAGTCTGAAAAAATGAACCTTCACATAATGGAGGATATCCCAGTTTTTCTGCAGGCCGGTAAAAGGTTGATGAATTATCCTGCTTATATAATGAGTCTGGGTAAAAGCTGTTCATTTTCCAGCCAGATAAGCCCCTGTGATCGTCAGTGTAGGGAAAACTAAAGTTCCCGCTGATGATGAGCCTCCCACTTTTGGTTACTTCCGGCCCGTGATTGGGGATAATAGGCAGGTGCATATCTATTGGTTCACTCCAGTGTTCGCCATCTGTACTTGTTTTGGCCCACAGATGGGTATCTGTACGGTCTTTTTTATAGTCGCCATAGTAAGCCACTAATGTATCATTGAATTTATAAAGCCCAGCTGCGGTAAGCACTCTTAAAGTATCACCTTTGGTTTTTGATGGACTAGCCAATACGCCCAATTTTGACCAGTTTACAAAATCATCAGAAACTGAAAAAGCAATGCGCTGACCGGGTGAATCTTCATCCTTTAACCCGTTTGACCATATGGCTATTAATTTGCCTTTAAATTCAATTATAGAAGGGTGATGATTGTACAACCATTGTTTTTCGGGTGTATAGATCATTTGCCTGTCTATATGCAGATGAGCGAGGCCATTTTCATCTTTATATTGGTTGCTGATGCTAGTTTGTTGTGCTTTTAAACCGCTGGAAATCATTGCGAATAATAAAATAGCAGCTATTGAATTTAATGAAGCTTTCATTTTATTAAGATAATATACTTTTTATAAATAGATCAATTCTATTTATAAAAAGTATAAGAGAATCAGCAGCTATTGGGAACTTTAAATGTGTTTAATTATAAAGATAAATGAGGGAGTCATCTAAATACTAGCGGTATACATAAACGCCTCTTCAAAATTAGTTTAAAGAGGCGTTTACATTACTTTTTAGCTTTTTTCTTTTCCAAATAAATGCCGTGACCAGTAATTGGTAAGGAAAATATTTTGCGGGTCACGTCGTTCGCGTAAGCGCATAAAGTCGTCCCATCGTGGATATTGTTCCTTGAAATAGGCGGCCCACTTCTCGAAATCATATTCAGGCAAAAATTTTGCCCAATGCAGTCTGAAAGAAATGTTTTCATCTTTAAGAGCTTCCCAAAACTGGCTGAAAAAACCATCTTTTGCTGCCGGGTTGCCTTCGTTAGTGCTAAACCAAAAGAAATCTATCCTAAATACATCCCGCTCAAATGATGGACTCAACCAATAGCTGCTCTGTTTACCTGCATACAATTCGGTAGAGTAATATCCAGTAGCTTTAAATTTGCCTTCCTTAAACATTTTATCCAACAGATCCATGGCACGTTGTGTATCAGTCAATGGAATCCATATTTCTGTAAATTCTGTTCCCATCAGTATATCGTTTGCACCATTGTCCATAGGCAAACTACTATAGGTGTAATCCATAAAAAGCTGTGCTTTGCCTTTTTTAGTTAACGGTTGAAGGGCGTCAATCACAGTAGGGTACAAAGCATCTAACAGCCCTTTAAATGTCATAAAGAAAAGAGTTAATAAAAAACCTATTACTTTCAATATACCGGTAACCAAAACGGCCATCAGCTTTGCAAAGAACTTACCGCCCCATGATAATTCTGTTAGGCGCCTGAATTCCGCAAAAGAAGGCTGAAGTTTTTTCCATACTATGCCAAATTTGCTATTTCCAAGCATTGTAAATATCATCGAGGCTCCTAATTGTTCAACATTAGTAATAAAGTTATTATCGGCAAATTCTTCGTAAGGGGCCGGATCAAATACTGGCATTGCGGTACCTCTTGAAGCTTCCCATATTACTACCCTTTCTACTTTTTCCTGTGGCCACCAGAGTATCCTTGAATATGGGGTCTGTTTTAGGAAATTTTCCATGCTTAGTTTCCCTGCAGAACCTGCACCGAATAAATCAATTGGGCAATCGGCCGGGGAAGTAGGGTAGGTGATCTGCTGGCCGTAAATGTTAAAAATGGGAGTTAATTGCAGGCGAACTTTGCTTACTATACCTAATAAGCCCAATGAAAGAACAATAGCGCCAAATTCTTCGCTTTCTTTGGTAAACCATTCAGCTGTCCCATTACCATCAATAATGGATAATGCCAGCAGATTTTCGTCAATGCTATACCAAAGCGATCCACCCGAAGATCCCGTCATCAGGAATCCGCTTACCGTTTGATGCGATATCCCTCCAAGATCACTTAAAGTAAATCCTTTAACAAATGCCTGGTACAGTAAACTATTTTCTAAAGTTGATGTTCCTGTAGGATCTTCAGGATCGTAGCCCAGGTGTATACCTGCTTCTACCTCTATAATTCCTTTTTTTTCATCAATCCATGTTAGTGCCATGTACTGATCAAACATAACATTAAGGTTTGGGCCTTTTGGTGGTTTTTGTTCAGATACTTCATTAGGAAGTGGTTTCTCTCCCTGACCGGGATCTGTATAAATGGCTCTCGACATGGAGTGTGCTGCTCCTCTGCACCTGATTTCGAGGGATTCATTGCCGGCTTTTTTTACCAGTGCTATAATTTCATTTTCGGTTGTAGGATGGTAAAAGCCATCCTCACCCTTTGTAGGTAATGGTGATAAGGTCATAAAGGTATTTTAAGGTGATTGGATAAGTTGTTGCTTCATTGAGATGATAATCATGTTCAATAAGGAGGTATAGCCAATAAATAGCTGATGCACATTGTATTGCTGGTAAATGATCAATGAAGTGCCGACAAGGCAGGCATAAACACAAGCAGACTTTTGATACCTTTGAAAAGATACTGACATGATAATGGTTAAGGTGTCTTAAAGTTATGAATAAAAAATAACTATTAACCTATAGGTAATAAAAGAAAGTATGAATTATAATTATCAGGAGTAAATATTGAAAATTGTATGGCCAGAGCTTCTTACTAAAACGCTCTGAATCATGGTTAGTCTTTTTGCTGGCAATTGAAATAGTTTTCAGTTATCCAAACTTCTAAACTCATAAAGCTTGTACAAGCTGTTTCCATCACCATTTACACAATTAAGCCAGTTATGCATTACCACATATGGTGAACAGGGGCCGTAAGTAAATATTCTGATTGGTCTTTTTTGTGCTTCTTTTTGCAATATTAATAGCATATCATTGAGCATTCTTCCTTCAAAAGGGGTGTACATAAAAAACACCGTTCCTTTCGAATAATCTCCTTTAAGTGCATCAGAATTAATGAAATTAACGTTAGCTAAGTTCAGCTGTGAGGCACATGCTATTGCATAATTACAATAGGCGGGTTCATATTCAATTCCGTAGGTTGTAGCTTTGCTGATCAAATTTACCAGGATACCTACCTGGCCCACTCCTGATCCGATATCAAAAAAAATATCATCCGGAGTTAATTGGGCCAGTTGCGTTAACTCAAATATTATTCGGGCGGGTGTTTGCTGATAGAATACCATTTCTGACGCTCTATCTAAGGTTGGTTCCGGAATTTCTTTATAGGCTAATAGTCCATTAACAAAGGCATCCAAATTATCATAACCAATCTTATCTGGCTGATTAATATTGCTGGATGCAGCTCCAATATATTTATCAATCAGGTACTTAAAAGGTAATGAAATGCCTGCTGTAATGTTTTGTCGGATTTTTTTAAATAAATTAATGTCTATTTCTTCCAGCCTGAACTTTATTTTTTCGGCTTGTTGCTTTAGTATATCCAGTTTTTTATTCGATTCAGTATTTTGCTGTAATCCTTCGATACGATCAAAGATATGAAAATCAATAAAGTCTATAGTATTCGCCCGTTTATCAAAGTTGATTTCTTCATAAAGAGTTGTATCATTTTCAATAGCCGAGATGTCGGATTGTATTTCTGAAATAACCATTATTAACTCAGCATTCATCAGCAACAAATATAGGTTACCGCCTGTTTAGATCCGTTTTTTGAGTTGTAAGTTTAATTGTTTTATAGTTAAATAATGCTGTTTTTGCAGAGTTTGATTAATTTTTAATTAATTATTAATAAGTATTGATTATTTCAATATTTAAATCTACATTTGGGTGAGCGAAAGCTCATTAACACCTAAACTTTATCATCATGGCTCACTTAAGCATTTCTGGCGTCCGGAGGGGCGCATCCTTTCATCATCTTTTTTATTTTTTAGACCAAAGCAAATCACTTGCTTCGCGGGTTTTTATCCAATCTCAAACTAAAAAATCCTGAACCTATGAAAAAGATCAACATTATTACGCTGCTAATTGGTTTTGGCGCGCTTGCAGCTTATCTCAGCTCATCTTCATGCCATAACCCTAAACCTTTAACGGGCAGTAACAACGGCGATTCAACCCATGTAACTACACCTTTAAGTCCGGTAATGCCCTTTGATGTTACTTTGCCGCCGCCACCACAACGTGTGCTGGAAACCACTGTGCGCAGAGGCTTTGACCTTTTTTCATGGGACTCATTCATAGCCCTTTGCTGGCCATCAAAAAGTGGACAGGTTATAGGTCAGTTTGGTGATAACGCCACTGTTTGGGAAACCTATAAAAAGAATTACCAGGTATTTTTAGATAGTGGACAAAAACCGCAGCCCTGGGATATAGGTAGCCAAACGAAAGAGATATTTCTTTCACAAATTGGTAAAACGCCGCCGGAAATGACAGCTATTTTCCAACCCTTTCTTACAGGTCCGTTAATTGATCAGAATGGCCAGTATTGCCGTTTTGAAATTGCAATGAACAGGGAAATGTTTGAATATATTAATCAGCATACCCTTTACAATATTGAAGGCCAGAGAAGTTTTACCGATACCGTAATCTTCCCGGAAGGGAATAATGCAACCAAAAAGTATGGTGCAGTAATGGTAAAGGCATCCTGGAAAATATTGGGTGCTGGTGATGACACATCACGATTCCATAAAGTTAAAGCCATTATTCATATTGCTGCGCTGCCTTCAAGAGGAATTAAAGATACCAGTTATGAAGCATGGGTGGGATTAGTAGGATTGCACATCGGCACCAAAACTGTAACATCACCACAATGGATTTGGTCAACATTTGAACAAGTTGATAATGTACCCGACTTTGGTAAGGTTGAAAAAGGAAAACATTATAACTTTTATAATGAAGCCGCCGGAGACAAGGCACTGAATAAAGCACCTGTTCAACCATGGAACCCTGGTATTAAAGGGCAAATTCCAAGTCAGGTGGCTCGTCTTACACCTATATATACAGGTACACAGGCCTTAAACGATTCCATTCACAAACTACTTGTTGCAATAAACCCTCGGAATGTTTGGCAATACTATGAACTGGTAGGCACACAATGGCCGGTACATCCTGCTCAAAGTAATACTGGCGACCCATTTCCGGTTTATATGGCTAATGCAACTTTGGAAACCTATGACCAGGGAACCATAAAGGATGGCAAAGTAGTTTATGTGCCTGGTGTTACTTCAAGTTGTATTGACTGTCACAACGGATCAACAACATGGGGAGGCCGCCCTGCGGACTTTACTTATCTTCTAAAAACGGCCAAAGCTGTAAAAAAATAAATATTAACAATTCTAAAATCGATCATATGACTCTTGATGAATTTGTAAGCCTTTCGTCAGCATTGACAGGCTACCCGGCCAGTACCTTAAAACCGGCACGTGATACGCAAATGATAGCGCAAACATTGTATGAGCAGTTAAATCTGCCATCAAACAATATACCTTCTGCCCAATTGGACCTGCTTACCCTAGTATGGAACCAGATATCAGGCACACCGCCCCCTCAGTTGGAGGCAGCAGTAAAAGAAAAAATTATTGATAATCTGGCCATAACGCGTCTGGCTCAAAACATTATTTACTTATGGTTTTTTGGCATATGGTACGATTTGTCGAAAAACCCGGCATCATTCACTTCTCCAAACATTGATCACGTTGTTTCACCACTGGCCTACAAAAACGGATTAGTGTGGGGCGAAATGGGTGCACACCCAATGGGCTTCAGTACAGGAGTATTTGGGTATTGGGAAAATGTTCCGCAATTGCCAGCAATAAATTAAAATAAACGAGAACCTAAACCGAAAAAATATTTTGCAATGGATAATTCAACTAAACAATATGATGTAGTGATTGTAGGTGGGGGATGGGCCGGAAGTTTATTGGCCTATAAGCTTTCATCTGCCAATAAAAAGGTATTGGTATTGGAAGCCGGTATTGCTATTGATGGCCTGATCACCAATCCTGATGAAAATCAACTGGAAACAGGTAGCCGTGCCGAATTTATGGACGATTTCTTTATGGCGATGGCCAAAACCCCTGAGTCGCCATATGTACAGAACTATAATGCTCCACGACCAGCTGTATTGGATATACGGCCGGTTACGAGTCCTCCGGCTCCGGAAGATTGTGCAGACCCTATTAAATCAATAAATAATGGATATTTTATCCAAAAAGGACCTATACCATTTGGCAGTACTTATGAGCGTCGTGGCGGTGGTACATCTTGGCATTGGTTAGGTACCAGCCTGCGCATGATGCCTAATGATTTTAAGATGAAATCTGTTTATAACAAAGCCGTAGACTGGCCTTTAACTTACGAAGATCTTTCAAATTATTATGATGAAGCTGAGTTTGAAATAGGAGTGTCAGCCGATGTTGATGAACAAAAGATACATGGAATCACCTTTAGTGATGGTTATGTATATCCAATGGCTAAAATCCCACCAACAATTTTGGATAATACCATGGACAAAGCGCTTGCCAACGTAACTTTTGATGGCAGTTCGCTAAAGGTTACCGGTACTCCGGCAGGCCGTAATGGAGTGCCAAATCAATTGAAGGATGGTAGCTTTTATGATAACGGACGCCGTCAATGCCAGGGTAATACCAATTGTACGCCTATTTGCCCTATACAAGCTAAGTATGATGCAACTATAAGTATGGCTAAGGCATTGATGACCGGTAATGTGGATATTATTTACCAGGCGGTAGCTTTTAACATCACCATAGATGAAGCTACTAAGGAAGTGAATGGTGTTGAGTATAAAACGTACGATAAAATCGACGGCCCAAGTACCGGCACATTTACAGCTACAGGTACAAAATATGTTATTGCAGCACATGCTATTGAAGCGGCAAAACTATTGCTAATGTCTAACAAGCAATTGCCTAATGGTGTTGCTAATCATAGCTTGCAGGTAGGTAAAAATCTGATGGATCACCCGATGTACCTGGGCTGGGGGCTAATGCCTAAACCAGTTTACCCTTTCAGGGGGCCATTATCAACTTCAGGTATTGAAGGGCCACGTGATGGTGCATTTCGCAGTGAGCGTGCTTCCTTCCGTATAGAAATTGGTAACGAAGGATGGAACTGGCCTGCCGGAGCGCCATACAATCAGGTTATTGACATGGTAAGCCCTTTGCCTCCTGATAAATCAGGAAAGCCAACTATAGGTATTTTTGGTTCACAGCTCAGGAAAAATATACAAAGTGTATTTACACGTCAATTCCGTATTGGGTTCCTTATAGAGCAGTTGCCGGATGATAATTGTTATATCGTTCCTTCAAAAACATGTGTAGACAATTTGGGTGTTCCTCGCCCTGAGATCCACTATAGTTTTGACAACTACACTATGGAAGGTTTTAAAGCAGCAGCGGCAGCCACAGAGACCATTTTTAAAGCAGTTGATGCTGATAATAAAACTGGCATCCCCGTAGGAGATGGTGGTGTATTTACTTATGAAGGTGTTAAATATTATTCACAGGGAGCAGGTCACGTAATGGGTACACACCGCATGGGTTTTACCAATGAAGATTCGGTAACCGATGCGAATATGAAAAGCTGGGATCACGACAATTTATACCTGGTAGGCTGTGGTTCATTTCCTACAACAGCTACTTCAAACCCAACCTTAACGATGGCTGCACTTACCTTTAAAGCTGCAGATGCTATTTTGAAGAGTTTTTAATTAACAACAATTTACATTAAAAGTAAAAACAATGACAAACACTATATTACCCAAAATGATGCACAGTACCTACTTTACGTTAAGTATGGGAAGTACTCCCGGTCTGCGGGATAGTTATATCGATGCCTGCGGCGCTTACTTGTCTGATTCTGAAGGGATGCTTTCGTTTTGGGTAGGCCAGTTGGCTGAAGATATGTTCCGGTTGGAAAATGACAGGAATTTTAATGTGGCGATGAACCAGATATTTGAGAACGTTAACATGTTTGACAAATATAACGCAAACGATAAAGAGCATAGTCAGTTTGTAATAGAAGTAAACAGGTGGGCACCAGGTACCGGAAGGAGGGTATACGATTCCTTCCTTACCAATCTTATCTATGGCGATGATAATACGCCGCCAGCTGCAGGACAGCCGCCACGCATGTTGCATAATATCTATTTTTCGCTCACCGATAAATCAGAAAAATCAATTGCTAAGTTCATTGAAATTTGTGTTAAATACCTTTCCGGGCATCCGGGAGCCTGCGTATTTGCCGTTGGTGGTTTAGCTAATATGAAAAGAGATGTATCTATTACCGACTATGATGTAGCAGTGAATATTTTATGGAAAAATAAGGCTGCTTATAGTGCCTATTTGACCAGTAAAGAGCATGTTGCTTTTTTTGCGGCCACTCCTGGTATGATTGCAGACACTTATATTTTTGATTCCTACCTGGTAGAATAGTATCAGTGTATTGCGACAGATTTATTTACTAACCTTATCACATTTCGGTCATGACAAAAGCAATTAATGAATTAATAAAGGAATTGAGTGGCTATGTATTACAGCCTGGGGATCCCAATTACGAAAGTGTTATCAGAATTGATAATGGGCGCATACAGCTTCGTCCCATGGTTATCGTTCAACCAATAGTAGTAGAAGACGTAGTATTGGGACTTAAATTTGCTGTTAAACATCATCTTCCTTTCAACATAAAAGGTGGGGGGCATAGTGCAGCCGGTTATTGTTTAAATGACAATGGCGTTGTAATAGACCTGAAATACCTTAATAAAATGTCGTTCGATGCAAAACGACAAAGTGTTACCGCTCAGATGGGCGTTATTTGGAGCGATGTGTACCAGTTTATGGTTGACACCGGTACAGGTTTAATTCCTGTTGGCGGCGGATGCCCAACAGTTGCCCCGCCAGGATTTATGCAGGGAGGTGGTTATAGTTTTGTTTCCCGGTCGTACGGTATGAGTATTGACAGTCTGTTAGCTATTCAGATTGTAACGCCTGATGGAAAATTAAGACGGATAGACAGGGAAAGCAATTCAAAAGAAGACCAGGATCTATTTTGGGCTTTCAGTGGTGGCGGCGGTGGAAACTTCGGGATTATTGTGGAGATGGAAATGCGGGTACATAAACCATACAGTAAACTGATGCTGGTAGGACAAATACGTTATCCGCTTGAGCAAACAGAAGAAGTTTTGGGTTATTATAACGAATGGGTGGAGAATATTCCTGATGCAATGTCTTGCTATGGTTTTATGGGAAACCAACCGGATGCGCTTGACAGCTCGAAAAACGTGAAAGTACTTGGTCTTACACCGGTATTTAACGGAGAGTGCGCCGAAGGTATTGAACTTTTAAAAGGATTACTCAAATTAAAACCCATTAATGCAGACCTGCGCAATATGACATTGCCTGATTGGGAATTTTATAATGGGTATACCACCCTGGTTAAAAACCGGAGTGCTTATATGCGTTCACTAATCCTTCAAAAAGGTGGAATGAATAATAATGTTGCAAAGGTTATAACCGAATATATGAACATGGCACCATCTGCTGCAAGTTTTGCGGTATGGACCCTTGGAGGCGGTGCAATATCACAGAAAGCCCCAGGCGAGAGTGCTTATGTTCACAGGGAGGCACGTTTTATACCCGAAGTTAAATCAATATGGGATGCTGATAAGCCGGGCGATGCTTACAGTAATGTGGAGTGGGCCTATGAGTTTTTTGAGGCGATGCGTGTAGCCGGCGATGCAACGGGGGCTTATGTGAATTACATTGATCCTTTACTGCACAATTGGGCTGATATGTATTATGGAGAAAATTATGAGAGGTTAAAGAAGATTAAAAAAGATATCGACCCTGATAATCTGTTTAGTTTCCAACAGAGTATTGGATCACCATTTAATCCACCTAAACCACCGTTAACAGATCTGAGCCCATTAAACCGTACTCAACTGCCATCAGAAAAATAATAATTTTCAAACAGGATCATATCCAATTAAAATTATCAATCATGCCAACGCCTCAAAATATAATAGATTGGTTGAAATTACAGCCGAATGAAGCTGAAGGTGGCTTTTTTGCCAGTGTTTATACCTCCGCAATAAATCTTCCCGACAGCGTACTGCCCGGCTTTCCCCCAGTTAAAGGTGGACGTCCCCTGTGCAGCGCTATTTATTATTTTTTGGAACAGGGAACCTTTTCTGCAATGCATAAGGTAAATGGTGATATGCTATATCATTTTTATAGTGGAGACCCTGTGCAGATGCTGCTTCTCTATCCGGAGAATTATCCCAACAGATATGAAATATGTACTTTTAGTAATGATATGTCTGCCGGTAGTTATCCTATGAAGGTTATTCCAGGAGGTACCTGGATTGGCTCAAGACTGACACCTGCAGGTGAATATGCATTAATGGGAGTAAGTATGGCTCCTGGATTCAGTCCTGTTGATTATACCATCGCCAAGCGTAAAGATCTGTTAAAAGAATATCCTGAAGTATCAGAATTTATTACAGATCTTACTAAAGATTAGGCTTTTTTCGAAAGACTCGTTCTAAAAGCAATAAATCCGGTTTATAGGCGGATTTATTGCTTTAAAGATAGGATTGAAAATTAATTCTCTGTTAAGGTTTGGTCTTTATGGTGATTCCTGAAATCAGTTTACAAAATAATCGCGCATTAGCTTTATATAGTCACCATCATTATTATTATTACGTTTCCCATCAATATAAAATTAAGCGTCTTCGCCAATTAAGTAATGCAATTGTTCTTTTCCGTCAGTTGTAACCTCGTAACCGGTGGTTCTTATTTGTTTTGTAGTTTTGAATACTCTCTTTTAAGATGCTAAAAAATGGGGTGAATTTTCCACACACTACTCCATTACCGAATGCTCGATTACAATAGATAATAGAGTGCTGCTAATTGTATGTTTACCCTTGAAACCAATAGTTTTTCTATAAGATATTAATCATCTTTAATGGAATGAATATTTCCTTTTAAGAAATATCAAATTATTGAATTTTGAAATTGTTGTGAGTAGTAAATTAAAATACCATTTATAACGCTATATCATCATTTTGTTGAGTAATTAGCAGTTTTTCATTGATCTTGAAAGTTTTTGTGTATTATTCTGTTTATCAATTGTTTAATTAATGGCAGGATTTTTATATAGATTTAAAGTATGGAATAGAATCAAGATTATATTAAAAATTATGGCGTTATGAACAGTGAAATCTACAACAAAAGAAAGTTAAATTGTTTAATGACAAAGCGGCTTATAGAATTACATGGTAAAGGTTTTGATGCTGATTTTATATTATTAGGCAATAATTATTTGATGTGTTTGCAAAATAGTAATACTTTTCCCTATCAATCTTATTCCATCCTGTTAATTGATGAGGTATATGATTACCTCAGTGAATCGTATAAATGTATTTATGCTATTGAAGTATTTACCGGAGAAAAAGGGGTATTACTTACAGACGGAATTGTTCAGTCTTCCTTTTTAGCAAACTAATTTTATGAATTATTGCAAAAATTTTCTTTCATAAAGAATTTTTATTGTTTTGATTCGTCTTCTCTATAAAGTATAAGCAGGCAACTGCTTCGGTATTTCGTCATAGTATTCAATAATTAACGACATATAGCTACTTTTATATTTAAACTTTTTATTTAATCGTCTTATAATCAATATTTTATATTTAGGTATTGTTATTGAATATATTGACGCAATAAACACAATTGAAATATGGAGAATTTAGTTTTTTATTGTACCAGAATTATTCTTTTGGTTTGCCTGGCATTAATTGTTTATATTATAAGTACGCCCGCAAAGGATCTTTCAGATCAGTCTGATATATTTTTGTAATAATATTAATTAAGATCTTTTATAATGTTTTTCAGGAGTACATCCTTTTGCCTGGTTTTTTAATTGCGGCTGCAACTTCTTTTTATATCCCGGCGTATTAGCTTTTAGTAATAATAAATTAACCTCTTTCTGACGGAAATTTTATCTGCTTTTTACACTATTGAACGCCCATATTCTGCAAAAAGTAGTAATTTTAAGGCATCATTTCCGATAGTGACAGTGGAAATAGTAACTGATTAATAATTAAGCGTATGAGTATTATTCACAATAAAGATATTGGAACAAAACAAAAAGCGCTTGCTATTAATCTCGACCCCCAAATTTATGGCTCATTTGCTGAAATAGGTGCAGGCCAGGATGTAGCAGCTAATTTTTTTAAGGCCGGAGCATCATCCGGCACTATTGCCAAAACCATGTCGGCCTATGATATGGTTGTTTCTGATGCTATTTATGGAGCGCTGAAAGTCCGCCGCTATGTAAGCGAACCCCGATTAATAGCCATGTTAGATCATGAATATGGCTTGCTGATTGAACGATTGGCAAGTCAGCGCGGTGATTCAACAACATTTTTTGCTTTCTCTGATACCGTTTCAGCTCTTAATTACCACAAAACAAACGAAGGTCATGGCTGGATGGGTGTGCGTTTTCAATTAGAACCTAATGGAGAGTTTAACGATGTTGTACTGCACGTTAAATTATTAGATAACGATAACAACTTACAACAGCAGGTAGTAGGCGTATTGGGGGTAAACCTGATTTATGCCTGCTTCAATTATCACGAAAACCCACCCATATTTCTGCTTTCATTAATGGATGAACTGTCTAATGATCGTATCCAGATAGATATGATTCGATTTGAGGGGCCCAATTTTAAAAAGGTTGATAATAGGCTGATGAGTTTGCACCTGGTAAAATACGGGTTTTCTGATGCCGCTGTGTTTGGCCCCGACGGTAAAAACCTGCAGCCCGATGAGGCTTTATATAAAAAACATATTGTAGTAGTACGCGGCCGCTTTCGCCCTATTATTAATGTGCATCTGGATATGCTGCATACAGGTGTAAAGCAGTTTATGCAGGAACCTGATGTTGATGAAACCAATGTGAGTGTTATTACAGAGCTTACTCTTCAATCACTAAAAGAACGTAATGCTGAACTTAACGCTGAAATTGATGAAAAGGATTTCCTTGATCGCGTGGATATTCTTTGTTCATTAGGACAAACGGTATTGATTTCTGATTTTCACGAATATTATAAACTGGTAGCTTATCTGTCAAAAATTACCAAATTAAAATTAGGAGTGGTTTTGGGTTATCCTAACCTGGAATATATTTTTTCTGAAGAGCATTATAAAGATTTGCCCGGGGGGATTTTGGAATCGTTTGCCACCCTGTTTAGCAGGAAGGTAAAATTATTTATTTATCCAACGTTACGTGATGGTGTAATCTGGAACTGCCTGAGGTTTTATCCGCCTCCTCATCTTATTGATCTTTATCGCTACCTGATAGCCAATAATAAAATTGAGGACATCCATCATTACAACGAAAACAACCTTAACGTTCAAACAGATAAGGTCCTGCAGTTAATAAAGAAAGGAGCCGAAGGATGGGAAGAATATGTGCCTGCCGAAGTGGCTACTATGATAAAAGAACGTTGCCTGTTTGGATATGCCTGTGATACAGATTTTACAAAAGAAAATACCCAAACAATAAGCGAGGATCCGGACGTAGTTACGGACATTGCTTAAACTTCTGTCAAATCAAAGAAAACTACATCATAAAGAAATAGGTCAAAAACCTGTCAATTTCTCTTTTATTTAAACAAAATGGGTTTAGCAAATGCATCTTTACCCCAAATATTTTAAAGATGGATCAACAAAAACTATTTGTTCAAATAGCCTTACACAGCTGGAATACGCAAATTGCCAGGGCCGAAAAAGTTTTTAACAGTTATAGTGAAAGCGAATTCTATAAACAAATAGCTCCCGGCAAAAATAGAATTATTTATCTGTATGGACATTTGGCCGTTTATCATGATCTTTTGAAAGAAACCCTGGGATTGGACACAGGCAAATATTCTGTTCTTTCTCCGCTCTTTCTCCAAAATCCTGATAATCAGGAATCAGAAATGCCTCCAGTTAAAGAATTAAAAGCCATTTGGAATGAAGTTCATTGTGATTTGAAAGAATTATTTAACAATGTAGCTCCCGAAGATTGGTTTAAAAGGCACAATGCTATGACTGATGCTGATTTTGAAAAGGATCCTTCGCGTAATCGTTTAAGTGTGGTTCTTAACCGTGCCAATCATGTGGCTTACCATTTGGGCCAAGTAGTATTGGTTAAGCCTGAAAACATTTAAGACAAGTTTTTCGTCTAAACAAAAAATCCCGGTATGCTCCGGGATTTTTTGCTTATGGGTATATCAAGATTTTAAACGCCTAAATCCTGCATAACTGCAGCAATTTTTAAATCGAGCTGCTTATCAGTTTCAGCATAAGCACTTTTATTGGCAAGCTTACCGTTAACGCTGCAATAAAACTTAATTTTAGGTTCAGTGCCTGAAGGGCGTGCAGAAACAATACTGCCATCCGCAGTAATAAATTGCAAAACATCTGATTTAGGCAACTCTAACGGTTGGGTAGTATTTGCAATTAAATCAGTTTCAATGCCTTTTTCATAATCTTTCAGCGTAATTACTTTTGAACCACCTAGTTTTGATGGAGGATTAGTCCTGAATTTCTCCATCATTTCCTTTATTTCCTCGGCACCTGTTTTACCTTTTTTAGTCAAAGAAATTAACTTTTCTTTATAAAAGCCGTATTGTACATAAGTATCAATCAGGGCCTCAAAGAGGCTGCTTCCTTTATCTTTATAAAACGCTGTCATTTCTGCAATAAACGCGCTAGACACTACTGCATCTTTATCCCTAACCAATTCTCCAATAAGATAACCGTAACTCTCTTCACCACCACCAATAAAGGTTTGTTTACCTTCAAATTTGGTCATCAATTCACCGATGTATTTGAACCCGGTTAAAGTGTTATAAAACTTTACGTTTTTAGCTTTTGCTATCTCCTCAATCAAGTTGGTAGTAACAATGGTTTTAACGATATATTCTTTACCGGTAAGTTTACCGCTTTCCTGCCAGGAAGTAAGCAGGTAGTTTATCAGCATGGCGCCTGTTTGGTTGCCATTTAGCAAAATAAATTCGTTCTGTGTGTTTTTTACGGCTATACCTACACGGTCGGCATCCGGGTCTGTGGCAAGTACCAGGTCTGCATCTGTTTCTTCTGCTTTTTTTAGCGCGAGGGTAAGAGCTTCCTTTTCTTCCGGGTTTGGATAAACAACTGTAGGGAAGTTGCCATCAGGCTTACTTTGTTCTTCAACTAATATCACATTCTCAAAACCAAATTGTTTAAGGGCCTGCGGCACAAGGGTAATTCCTGTGCCGTGAATAGGAGAGTAAACAATCCTTAAATCTTTCTGACGCTTAATAGCATCTTTTGATACAGAAAGAGCCGTTATTTTATCCAGGTAAAGCTTATCTATCTCTTCGCCAATAAATCCAATATTTGCATCAATGCGGTTAAATTTAACTTCATCAATACTGCTTATTGCAGCTACCTCATCCATAACTGCTTTGTCTTCAGGCGAAACAAATTGTCCACCGTCTGCACCATAAGCTTTATATCCGTTGTATTCTTTCGGATTGTGTGAAGCAGTGAGCATTACCCCACTTTTGCATCCTAAATAGCGAATAGCAAATGATAGCTCAGGCGTTGGGCGTAATTCTTTAAAGAAATAAACATAAATATCATTTGCCGAAAAAACTTCCGCAGTTATGCGGGCAAACAAATCAGAATTGTTTCTGCTATCATGCGCAATGGCAACCTTTACCTTTTGGCCAGGATAAGTTTTTTTAAGGTGATTACATAATCCTTGCGTAGCAGTGCCAATAGTATATTTGTTAATGCGGTTTGACCCTGGACCCATTATTCCGCGAAGCCCGCCCGTACCAAATTCAAGATCGCGGTAAAATGCGTCTGTTAACTCTGTATAAGATTCGCTGTCAATTAATTTTTGAATAGCGTTTTTGATATCAGCGTCATAATTTCCATTGAGCCAGGCATTTGCTCTTTGTAGAATAATGGGATCTGCTGTTTGCATAATAATATTTGTGTTTTTTCGGTAAATCGGTATAACAATATAAGGTCAAATATGGCAATAAAAAAAGAATTACCGCATAATGTAATGATATGATTAATTAACAAAATATTCTTTTAAATGAACATTAATATATGATTTTTTATATAGAACAACATTTCTGTTAAATAGATTTTTAATTGGAATAAATTAATTCATAAAAGGGTTCCGTAAATAAGTTTTATAATTAGGCCTCAAAAATCTGCCAAAGAGCACTTTAGGTCAAAAAGACACTTTGATCTTTTTAATTAATGCATAAAAGAGTTTGCCAGACTGTAACAAATGGAGCAATGAAGCGTATATACACCCCGTAAGTTTAAATACTGGCGCTTTAAGCTGGGAAGAAATCGCGCTTTAAATGCTGACCTAAAGCCCGACTTTTTGGAAAAGAAGGTGGGTTTCTTTGGTTCGGTAAACCGTAATTCATGAAAAAGATTAACTGAAATTAAAAAGATAAATTAAATAAATTCATCAATATTTAATTTATCTTTTTAATGCATTTTAAGTTTAAAACGCTGTTCCCTTTACCAACAATCTTTGTAAATATTCGTATAAATATGTTAAGTTTTGTAATTTAAACTTCTTTCTTTTGGGTTGATGTGTTTTTTCAACTGCGAATATGTTTTTACAAAACCTATCTGTTCTATTTAGATACATAAGGGCCGGCATATAATTTAATTTATTGCGCGTGTTTAGATTTCTCGATATGATATTACTTGTATTTTAAATTGTAAACATATGCTCAATATTTTTTTTAGCCCATATCTTTTTTTAAGAACTCCGGCCTTAAGTTATAAAAACTATGAGATCTCAGAATTGGAAAAAACACTTAAAACACAGTTTTTCCAGGCCGCCATATTTTTTGCCAGTGAAAGCTTGTACGCCGAATTGAGTAGGTGTGATTTTGATTATCAACTACTTGATAGTAAGGTGAAACTTAGTTTGCAGAAATATTTTAACCGCATGTGTTATAGGCCAACACCATTCGGGATGTTTTCAGCCTTTAGCTCACTTAAATGGGATTTATCAAAAGGCTCTTCTATCTGTATTTTGGAAGACGGTCGGCAAATCTATGTTAATCCAGATTTTCAATTTAGTGTTGATTTAGCGAGGAAGATGGAAAAATCAGGACATTTTGAGAATATTAAATACTATTCCAATAATTCTATTTATACCACTAAACGTGAAAAACGTTATTTAACCAATGGATTTAATAATAATCCTAAAAAGACCGATTTTTTAATTGTTTCGTATCAGGCAGATGGCTTGTTAAATAAGTTAATCAGCTTTTGCAAAACAGGTAAAAGTAAAGGAGAAATGATTAGTTGGTTAGAAAAGTTTATTGATCAGACGGATGAAATAGAAGAATACATTAATGATTTGATTGAAGCCGGACTACTTATACCTGAATTATATCCCAACATGGCTGGCGAGAAATATTTTAGCAGGTTAGCCAGAATAGCGAGTGAAATAAATGGAGATTATGATCTGGCGAATCAGATTGTAAGTTATAATGATATAGTTAAAAATATTGTAAATGAGGATGATGTTAATATTAAGGAGTTGACAAATAGTGATTTATATCAATCAATGAAAAAAGATATTAAGTCTATGTTTTATGTTGCTTCTGAAAGGAAAACAAAATCAATTATTGGAAAAAAATATCAGCAGCAAATAAAAGACGGTTTAATGTGTCTTAATAAATTTGCATTCAATAGCACTCCTCAAACATTAGGTACATTCAAAAGTAAATTCAAGGCAAAATTTGAAGATCAGGAAATTCCTGTTCTGCAGGCCCTTGACAGGGAAACAGGAGTGGGGTATGACGGATCAGAAGCTAACCTGGTAACAAGTGAGTTGCTGGATGGTATTCAATTGAATTTGCGATCCAATACACTGCATTTTAACTGGACGCAAGTGCACGAATTTTTTTTATCCAGGCTTTCAAAAAATGTTGATAATCATTGTATTTCCATAACCGATAAGGAACTTGATAAAATTCATATGCAATCAGATTTGACTATTCCACCAAGTTTTTCTGTGATTTTCAGGGTCTTTAACGACAAGATTTGGATAGAACAGGCTGGTGGATGTTCAGCTACTGCGTTGTTAGGACGGTTTACCTTGTTTAATGAAGATGTTAAACAAGAGGTTCGCTCCATTGCCGAAGCCGAAGAAAAACTAAATGAAGATGTAATATTTGCTGATATATCCTGCTTTAACGACGAGCATGCTGCAAATATAAATTCAAATGGTGGGGTGAGAATGTATGAAATTCCGATAGGAGTACATTCCACGCTTAACAGGAGCAGTATCATAGATCTTTCGGATATAATGGTGTCTGTAGTTGATAATAAAATTATACTCCGGTCTAAAAAATTGAATAAAATAATTATCCCGCGGTTAAGCTCTGCTTATAACTATACCCGAAGCGAACTTTCAATATTTAGGTTTTTGTGCGATTTGCAATACCAGGATTTGAAATTCAACTATACTTTTGATTTGAAGTCGCTTTTACCCGGATTAAATTTTTATCCCCGGGTAGAATATAAAAACTGTATATTATTTCCGTGTACATGGGTTTTAGATAGTGATGAAATTATTGAAATCACATGCGATAATGATTTAAGAACCAATTTTAAAAGGTTAAGTGAAAAAATAGAACTGAAGAAACAATTTGCACTTACTGAAGGAGATAATCAGCTCATTTTTAATATTGATGACCCTGATTCTGTTAATAATTTTGTTAAGACTATTAAGAATAAAAAAACTGTTATTCTGCAGGAGGTTTTTCTGGAAGAAGAATCTATTGTTCAAAATACTTCAGGAGAGCCATTGGTTGGACAGTTTATGGCTTCTGTTTTTTCAAGTGAGGTAGCTTACCATCAAAGTATGTTTTCTACATTAAATAACAGGAAAAATAAAATTAAACGCATTTATCTTCCCGGCGATGAATGGGTGTATTTTAAATTATACTGTCATCCGGCTATTTCCAATACTTTGCTAATAAAAAGCATTAATGTTATTGTTAATAATCTTAAAAAACAGAACAAATTAAAAGGATGGTACTTTATAAGGTATGCAGACCCTGATCAGCATTTAAGAATCCGTATACAAACTAAACAAGGTAACGTAACAGAGGTTGTTCAGTATTTCGAAAAAAAAATGCGCAAGTATGTCGAAAACGGGAGTATCGATAATTTATTACTTGACACCTATAAAAGAGAATTAGAAAGATATGGTTTTGATAAAATAGAATATGTAGAAAAAATATTTCAAGCAAGTAGCGAGCTCATAATTAATTACCTGCGGAATATTACTAAAGATGAACATACTGGTTTTTCCGAGTTACATTTAGCCCTAGTATCTGTTGATGCCTTACTTGGTGTGTTTTTTCGTGATAATTCAGGGAAAATGTACATTCTTAAAAGCCTGCATGATGGAATGAAACATGAGTTTGATGATAGTAAGCAGGTGAAATTTCAATTGGATACCAAATACAGGGAATATGCATTGTTTATAAACAACATAAAAACCAACAAAAATACCATTATTGAACTTGCAGGTAAAAAAGTATTTGCTGCTTTTGAAAAAGAACTTCTTGAACTAAAGGTGAATTTTGACTGGCAATTAAATGGTAATCTAGTTAAGCTTTCTGGCGATTTAATACATATGCATTTAAATAGGTTATTTAATGAAAAACAGCGGAAACATGAATTTATAATCTATTACTTATTGTATAAATATTATCAGTCTTTGGAGGCCAGGAAAGAAAAAGAACTACAGCCCGCTGCGTCCGCTTCTAAGCGTTTTAGCATTAATCATGTTAAGGAAGCTGTCTTTAAATGATATTCCTATTGGTAATTCAATTGTATGCGATAACAAAATAATATTACCATCAATTGATTTTATTTTATCAACATTAACAATATATGATTTATGTATTCTGATAAATCTAGAAGCAGGTATGGCAACTTCTATTTCTCTTAGTGACAAATAAGTAATGTATTTGCTGTCGGATGTATAAATTACAACATAATTTTTCAACCCTTCTATATACAAAATATCGGCATAGCTTAATTGGATCATTTTGCCTTTAACCCCTGGATTTATAAAGAAGTGTTCACTTTCTGTCTGGCCATCAATTGGCTTTTTTGATTTCAATAAATTCTGGACCTTTATTACCGATTTGGTAAAGCGTTCAAATGAAATTGGTTTTAATATAAAATCGGAGCCGTTTTTTTCAAAAGCTTGCAAAGCATAGTTGGGGTAAGCTGTAGTAAATATAATAGCACTTCGTGGCGAGAGTATATCAGCTACATCAAGCCCTGATAGCTCTGGCATATCCACATCCAAGAAAACAATATCCACCTGTGCTATATTGTCAATCTGTTCAATAGCAACCAGTGGATTTACATTGCTTCCTATTAAGTTTAATCCAGGAGATTTATTTATATATCCCGAAAGAGTATCAATAGCATGCGATTCATCATCAATAACGTAGCAAGTATACATAAAGGTTTATAATTCAATCTTTAGTGTGGATATATATTCATTTTCATCTTCTTCAACATTTAATTCGTATTTGTAATACATTTCTAAGCGGCTTTTAATGTTATTAATTCCAATTCCATATCCGGGATAGTAAGTCTTTTTTCTTTTTAAATTTTTGGTAACAAAAGTTAAGTTATTATCTTCTACTGTAGCTGTAATCTTTGCAGGGTAATTTTCATTTAGCAAATCTCCATATTTGAAAACGTTTTCTGTAAGCGTAATTAATATAAGAGGTATAATTCTGCATTCTTCCGTTTCTCCATTAATTAAAAAATCAATGCAAAGTCTCTCATCATACCTTGCCTGGTTCAATTTAATAAAACTATTAATATGATCAATTTCTGCTTCTAATTTAACTTTTCCGTCTTCATCAGCATTGGTCAAAGCATAACGCATTATATCAGAAAGTAATAGCACGCTTTCTGCTATTTTTTCAGAGTATTTTGAAACCGAATTATACAAAAAGTTTAAAGTGTTTAATAAGAAATGAGGGTTTATTTGCGATTTAAGATACGCATTTTCGGTAGTAAGTAATGTTTTTTCTAATGCCTGGGTTTGTAATTCATTCCTTAATTGCGAGTTTTCTAAATCGGTTATCCTTTTCCAGTTTTGAATGGTTGATAAAGCGAGCCAGTATGCAGTACTTAAGCCAATAAAAAATACAGCTCTCCAGGTACTACTAATTATAAAAAACCAAATATTAACTATTGGTGTGCTTATCTGAATGTTTGAAAATTGATAAAATTGATATAGAAGTAACTTTAATAAAAGGTAAAGTATAATTTCTGCCAATATTGCTGATGGAATAGTGAGGTATGATTTTGCCTTTTCTGAAACGGCATTCGGAAGTACAATATGAGCGTTAAAATAAAACGTGGCAATATTTAATAGGTAATGACCTGCATAATCGGGGAAATTAGAAAATTTTCCACCAAGGCTATAAATAACCGCTAACTCGTAACATATGTAAATAGCCCAGAAAATAACGTGGACTTTTAAGTTTTCGAATTTGAGTGTCTTCATCAGAATATTAGGGTATTGAAAGGTATCTTCAAAAATAGCTATATAATGTTTAGTGATGCTAACCCAATTCCAAAAAATGGTTTTTTAATTCAAGTAAAAAAATGAGGCCAATAACCGTGTTGGTATATAGAATAATGCAGTTGGTGTAATAACTTTTTTGAAGCGAAATCACTTTCCTAACTTCTGTCATAATTAAAAAAATAGATTATGAAAGCAACAGGATTTAAACTCAAAAAATTAAAAACCAAACAAGTTTATGGCTTTAAAAAAGATAATTTTACAGGTGGTGGTGTTCTTGATGATCCAACTTTGAATACAACTACTACATTAAGCCATATTGCTTTAAACGGTATAAACTACAATTAATAAAATTTATTCTTCAAGGTTTTAGTTACCAACAAACATACAAATAGGATTTCTAGTGCTTAGTTTTTAGTAATAATCTAAACCTTATCTTATTTTTTTATTACAGTCTATCAGCTAAACCTTAAAAAGTTTTGCAGTGGATAACTGTATCTTAATCCAAAACAAAGCCTGTTTTGGATTATTTTTTTACTAATTATTTAATTAGAAGCAGGCCAATTGATCTTTTAAAGTGTGGATATAGTGCCACATTCGTCTTTTTAAATACCCAAAATGTAGTATAATCACCTTACTGTTAATGGTTAAATACTATTTAAACATTCCCCATCTATTAACTAATGATGTGGTTTTATAGGTAAAATTAATCATATTTCACGTTTTTTATTTTATTAGATAACGGTTGATGAGTAATTCCCTTTTTTAGATGTGATAACTTTGGTACCGTTTTTGACTATTTTTCATCGTGTTGAAAAGGTAAATAATTAAAAAAAGAAAAAGCATTAATCATTTTATTTTGATAGTTGCATTTTTATAAAAATTAGTTACCTTTATGATCTAAAACCTAAGCACTTATTATAAAAAAAACCTAAATCCTAAAAAAATGGAACCTTATCTTGGAGAAATCAAAATGTTCGGCGGTAATTTCGCACCATCTGGTTGGGCTTTGTGCAATGGCCAATTATTGGCAATTTCACAATATGCAGCTCTTTTTTCAATTCTCGGAACTACCTATGGTGGTAACGGCTCTCAAACATTTGCACTGCCTAATTTACAAGGCAGGGCTCCCATACATTGGGGAACAGGTCCGGGTCTTACTACAAGAGTAATTGGAGAATCAAGCGGAACAGAAAATGTAACGCTATTGATTTCTCAAATTCCCGCTCACAATCACTTGATAAACGCAAGCACTACTGTTGCAACACAAGTGTTACCAACAAATTTCATTTTAGCACAATCTACTGATGCAGGAGTTGGTGGCACACCTTCTAATTTTATCGAACCAGCAAGTGCAAATACAACTTTAGCGCCAACTGCAGTTTCTATGGCGGGTAGTTCATTACCACATAATAATATGCAGCCATATTTGGCCGTAACTTTTATAATTGCCTTAGTAGGAGTTTTCCCATCAAGAAATTAAATTATTGAATAGTTGCCGGGAATGTAATGATTAGATAGCAAAATGTTATTTAAACAATTACAAACCTGGCAAAGTTTATTTGAGTTTTTGTAAGCTTTTTTGAAGATTTAATACCTTAAAAAAATGGATACTTATCTTGGCGAAATCAAGATGTTCGGGGGTAATTTTGCTCCACGAGGCTTTGCTCTATGTAACGGACAATTATTATCTATATCTCAAAATACTGCCCTGTTTTCATTATTAGGCACTACTTATGGTGGGGATGGTATTCAAACATTTGGCCTGCCAGACCTTAGGGGGAGGGCACCAATTCACTGGGGTAACGGTATAGGATTAACTCCGCGCGTTATTGGTGAAGAATCAGGTTCAGAAGCTGTAACGTTATTGCAATCTGAGATGCCTGCACATAATCACCTTATAAACGCCAGTACAACCGTTGCAACACAAGTATTGCCAACAAATTTTATTCTGGCACAATCTACGGATGCCGGAGTTGGTGGCACTCCATCTAACTTTATCGAAGCCTCAAGTGCTAATACCACTATGGCTCCTAATGCTTTGAGTATATCTGGTAGTTCCTTACCACACGATAATATGCAACCATACCTGACTATAAATTTTATTATAGCATTAACCGGGGTATATCCGTCAAGGAATTAACAAATTATAAGTAGGATATTTTACAGTTTAATGAACATAGGTATAGTATCCAACTCAGCTAAGTTATATATACCCCTGCTTTTTAATTTATGTAACTATAAAAATAAAGCGGGGGTAATGTTATACGTTGGTAAATCGGCCGATATCAGTCAGAGTACAAAAGATACGATTAGTTTTTGTAATGCTAATGGTGTCACATTAACTATTGAAAATGATAAGCAGGATTTATATAGCTGGCAACAGCTTTACCGGCTTGATATAGTGTTCTTTGTAGGTTATGGTAATATAGTGAAAGTAGATCAGTTTGCCGATGTTAAATACGGTGTTTACAATATTCATTTCGGCAAACTTCCGGAGTTTAGAGGGCCTTCGCCGGTTTTCTGGCAACTGAAGAAAGGTGTTAAAGAATTAAGTATAAGTATTCATCATATGACAAAAAAGGTGGACAGTGGACCTGTTGTTTGGGAATATAACATATCTAACCATGCTCATTTTACTTACGATTTTGTTAACCATATGTTTTGCGAGTTACAGGTAAGAGGAGTTATTGAGATATTAAATACCATTAATATGGGACGTAAGTTGCCGGAAAATGTGCAGAGTGAAAGCAATGCTGTTTATTATACAAAACCCGGTTTAATAGATGTAATGATTAATTGGAATGAGATGAGTGCGGATGAAGTAGTTGATTTGGTTAAAGCTTGTAATTCATGGAATTGGGGCGCCACTACTTTGATAAATGGTTTTGAACTGAAAATTTTGGATGCGACAGTTTCTACAATAACAAAATCGCAATACGTAGCCGGAACTGCTGTGGTTAATGATAATTCAGATTTTAGTGTGGTTTGTAAAGATGGGAAGTTGCTGAATATTGATTACTTCAAGATAAATAACTGTTTTGTTCCGAAAAGATTTGCCGGACTTTATGGTTTTAAAACAGGTCAGCTTTTTGGGAACCATGCTGATAATCTAAGATGATTACGTCATTGTTGATAATTTATAAATTCAAATAGTATAAAAAATTAAAGAAGCTATTTTATAAGAATAGATAAACCTTGCAGATATGAAGAAACAATTACTTGCGCTTACCGCTGCATTATTTCTTTTGTTTATTTCCTCTATCGTAGAGGGGCAAACAACACTTTCGCCGGGTGACATAGCGGTTGTTGGCTATGATTTTAGCTACAATACCACAACAACGGCGCCTATAGGAAACGATAATTTTGATATTGTAGTATTAAAAGACGTTACTGCCGGAACGGTAATACAGTTTACCAGTAAGGGCTGGACTGGAAGCGCCTTTACCAGTACAGGCACGATAGATGGAGTCTTCACCTGGACAGTGGGATCTAATATTACTGCTGGTACGGTGTTCAATTTCTCTGTTGCCAATGGTACCTTACCAGCAACAATTACGGTAACGCCGTCAAACGGAACCATCAGTGGTGTAACCAATACAGAATTTACCAGTACCGTAGGGTATTCTCCATCCACGGGCAATCAGATTCTTATTTTCCAGGGAACGCAGGCTTCTCCTACATTTATTTATGGTATCAATACCAATGCCACCAATGTCGGTACTACCGGATGGGTTACCGGAACAGTAGGAAACAATGCAGCACAAAGCGCATTACCTACCGGATTAACTAATGCCAATCCTTTTAACGGTACTGTTTCAGCACCTTCTGCATTACCTTTTACCCTGGAGACAGCCCGCTATAATGCAGTTTATACAGGTCCTTTAGTAGGATCACAAACAACGCTGCTGACGGATATAGGTAACTACGCCAACTGGACGGCAACCGCTACTGCAACGGCTCCTTATAATTTGGCTGTGGGAGGTACTTATTTCTCTTCAAGTAACCCGATATTTAATCTTTCATCGCCTACTATTACTGCAAGTGGAACATTAGCAGCATTAAGTACTACCTCAGGTACTGCTTCATCATCTACTAGTTTTAGTGTTTCGGCAACTGCCTTAACTGCTGGCGTGTTAGTTACACCACCATCTGGCTTTGAAGTGAGTACAGATAATTCTACTTTTAGCAGTACAGTAACCGTTGGTTCTTCGGGCACCCTTGCGGCTACAACAATTTATGTACGATTAGCTGCTGCAGATGCTGTGAATACTTATTCTGGTAATATAGTATTGAGTAGTTCAGGAGCAACAAGTGTAAATGTTGCTACAGCCAGCAGCACAGTTACTGCTGCCCCAACCACTATCAGTTCGATCACAGATGTAAGCTCCAGCCTAACGAATGCCGCTACAGTACAATATACAGCAACATTCGGAGCATCAGTAACAGGATTAAGCACAAGTAATTTTTCATTAACTACCACCGGTGTAAGTGGAGCAAGTATTACTGCTATTTCCGGCTCTGGTACTACTTATACTATTACAGTAAATACTGGCACAGGGGATGGCACAATCGGTTTAAACCTGGCCAATGCCACAGGTGTATCGCCGGGTATAAGTACTACCCTGCCATTTGCAGGCAGTACTTATACTATTGATAAAACAGTACCAACGGTAACGATCAGTGCACCATCAGTAAGCAGTACTTCCACAGGTCCGGTAAGCTATACAGTAACCTGGGCGGATGCTAATTTGAATACCGCTTCAATTTCTTTGTCAGCAGCTCAGGTAATCATCAATACTACGGGAACAGCCAATTATGGATCTATAGCAGTCACCGGATCAGGGGCCACGCGTACTGTTACGATCGGTTCGATCAGCGGAACAGGCACTATGGGAATCAGCCTTCCCTCAGGTACTGCCTCAGATAATGCAGGCAATACCGCCGGAGCAGCAGGGCCTTCTGCTACTTTTACAGTAGCTCCTGCCCCAACCACTATCAGTTCGATCACAGATGTAAGCTCCAGCCTAACGAATGCTGCAACGGTACAATATACAGCAACATTCGGAGCATCGGTAACAGGATTAAGCACCAGTAATTTTTCATTAACTACCACCGGTGTAAGTGGAGCAAGTATTACTGCTATTTCCGGCTCTGGTACTACTTATACTATTACAGTAAATACTGGCACAGGGGATGGCACAATCGGTTTAAACCTGGCCAATGCCACAGGTGTATCGCCGGGTATAAATACTACCCTGCCATTTACAGGCAGTACTTATACTATTGATAAAACAGTACCAACGGTAACGATCAGTGCACCATCAGCAAGCAGTACTTCCACAGGTCCGGTAAGCTATACAGTAACCTGGGCGGATGCTAATTTGAATACCGCTTCAATTTCTTTGTCAGCAGCTCAGGTAATCATCAATACTACGGGAACAGCCAATTATGGATCTATAGCAGTCACCGGATCAGGGGCCACGCGTACTGTTACGATCGGTTCGATCAGCGGAACAGGCACTATGGGAATCAGCCTTCCCTCAGGTACTGCCTCAGATAATGCAGGCAATACCGCCGGAGCAGCAGGGCCTTCTGCTACTTTTACGGTAGCTCCTGCGCCAACCACTATCAGTTCAATCACTGATGTAAGCTCCAGCCTAACGAATGCTGCAACGGTACAATATACAGCAACATTCGGAGCATCGGTAACAGGATTAAGCACCAGTAATTTTTCATTAACTACCACCGGTGTAAGTGGAGCAAGTATTACTGCTATTTCCGGCTCTGGTACTACTTATACTATTACAGTAAATACTGGCACAGGGGATGGCACAATCGGTTTAAACCTGGCCAATGCCACAGGTGTATCGCCGGGTATAAGTACTACCCTGCCATTTGCAGGCAGTACTTATACTATTGATAAAACAGCACCAACGGTAACGATCAGTGCACCATCAGTAAGCAGTACTTCCACAGGTCCGGTAAGCTATACAGTAACCTGGGCGGATGCTAATTTGAATACCGCTTCAATTTCTTTGTCAGCAGCTCAGGTAATCATCAATACTACGGGAACAGCCAATTATGGATCTATAGCGGTAACCGGATCAGGCGCCACCCGAACTATTACGATCGGTTCCATAACCGGGGCAGGCACGATGGGAATCAGCCTGCCTTCAGGCACTGCTTCAGATAATGCAGGCAATACCGCCGGAGCAGCAGGGCCTTCTGCTACTTTTACGGTAGCTCCTGCGCCAACCACTATCAGTTCGATCACTGATGTAAGCTCCAGCCTAACGAATGCTGCTACGGTACAATATACAGCAACATTCGGAGCATCGGTAACAGGATTAAGCACCAGTAATTTTTCATTAACTACCACCGGTGTAAGTGGAGCAAGTATTACTGCTATTTCCGGCTCTGGTACTACTTATACTATTACAGTAAATACTGGCACAGGGGATGGCACAATCGGTTTAAACCTGGCCAATGCCACAGGTGTATCGCCGGGTATAAGTACTACCCTGCCATTTGCAGGCAGTACTTATACTATTGATAAAACAGTACCAACGGTAACGATCAGTGCACCATCAGTAAGCAGTACTTCCACAGGTCCGGTAAGCTATACAGTAACCTGGGCGGATGCTAATTTGAATACCGCTTCAATTTCTTTGTCAGCAGCTCAGGTAATCATCAATACTACGGGAACAGCCAATTATGGATCTATAGCAGTCACCGGATCAGGGGCCACGCGTACTGTTACGATCGGTTCGATCAGCGGAACAGGCACTATGGGAATCAGCCTTCCCTCAGGTACTGCCTCAGATAATGCAGGCAATACCGCCGGAGCAGCAGGACCTTCCACAACTTTTACGGTAGCTCCCGCGCCAACCACTATCAGTTCAATCACTGATGTAAGCTCCAGCCTAACGAATGCTGCAACGGTACAATATACAGCAACATTCGGAGCATCGGTAACAGGATTAAGCACCAGTAATTTTTCATTAACTACCACCGGTGTAAGTGGAGCAAGTATTACTGCTATTTCCGGCTCTGGTACTACTTATACTATTACAGTAAATACCGGAACGGGGGATGGCACGATAGGATTAAACCTGGCCAATGCGACCGGCATATCGCCAGGCATCAGCACGACTTTGCCATTTACAGGTAGTACTTATACCATTGATAAAACGGCTCCAACAGTAACGATCAGTGCACCATCGGTAACGATAGTCAATTCAAGTGCAGCGATCAGCTATACGGTAACGTTTACTGATGCCAATATGAATACCAGTACCTTATCGAATTTCGGGGCGCTTTTGGTTTTTGAGAATTCGCAGGTAACGGGCACCGCCACGATCAACAGCATTTCAGTGGGGGCATATACCCATTCGGGCAACAATTATACTTTTCCGGTAACTTTCAATGATATGACCGGTGACGGTACGCTGAGCTTTACGGTTCCGGCGGGTACAGTATCTGATAATGCAGGGAATACCTCTGCGGCCTCTGTAGCATCCAGCAGTGTGATTATCGATAACACGCCACCAACCATAACTTTCAGTTCACCATCGGTGAGCAGCACCAGTACTGGCCCGGTAAGCTATACAGTAACCTGGACAGATCCAAACCTGAACACTGCATCCATTTCATTGTCAGCAGCACAGGTAATCATCAATACTACGGGTACGGCTAACTATGGATCGATAGCGGTAACCGGATCAGGCGCCACCCGAACTATTACGATCGGTTCCATAACCGGGGCAGGCACGATGGGAATCAGCCTTCCGGCAGGTACCGCATCTGATAATGCAGGCAATACAGCCGGCACAGCAGGACCTTCGACAACTTTTACAGTAACAATACCCAGCCCGATCATAGCAGCCAGCGGAACATTAAGTGGTTTAAACAGTACCTATGGAAGCGCTTCAACGTCGGAAAGTTTCAATGTATCAGGCAGCAATATGAATGCAGGTATATTGGTAAGCCCGCCAACAGGTTTTGAGG
>NZ_VLLI01000009.1 GCF_007830615.1 Mucilaginibacter frigoritolerans | reverse complement strand
TATTAGTGTCCGGTAAAGATTAAAAAAAAGCAAGGGAGGTTTTTAAAGACCTCCCTTTATTGGTAGTTTTAAGTTACCACACAAAAAAACACCAATGAACAAAAGTACTTTTTTTAGCGGACAGCCGATATTCGCTCAGTTATTAAGATTCATACCCCGGGATATTATCCGTCGTATAGCCGCCGATCATCATGCAGATAAATACTGTAAGCGTTTCAATACCTACGAGCATTTAGTGACCATGCTTTATGCTATATTCAATCACTGCAATTCGTTGCGGGAAGTAACAACAGGCATGCTTGCGACAGAGCAAAGGCTTAATCATTTGGGCGTACGTTATCATCCCAGGCGCAGTACTATATCAGATGCCAATAACAGAAGACAAGCGGATGTTTTTGGTGCCATTTACTACAGGCTTTATCAAAAGTATTCGGATTTTTTATCGGACAGCCGAAAGAAAAGCATAGCCTCCCGCCTGTATATATTTGACTCTACCACTATTTCTTTATTTCAGGAGATACTGCGCACTTCTGGTAAAAACCCTGCGGGGAAACGAAAGGGAGGTATCAAGGTTCATACACTGATAAGGAGCGATCAGGATATACCTTGCATGATTCGTTACAGCGCTGCTGCTGCCAACGATTCCCAGTTTTTAAAAGAGGTGCATCTTCCAAAAGGTTCAATTATTGTCTTTGACAGAGGGTACGCTGATTATATAAAACTTAATAGCTTTTCAACATCAGGTGTTACATGGATTACCCGCAAACGAAGCAGATCTGCTTATGATGTTTTACAAGAATTAGATAATCCGCATAAAGACAAAGGAGTAATAGGTGACAAAAGTATCCTTCTGGGCTACAGAGGCGGGAATCGGCTTTTGGGTAGAATTGTGCAATACAAAAGCCCTACGACAGGAGAAGTATATGAATTCTTAACCAACAATATGAGAATGAGCGCGCTGACTATAACAGAGCTATATCGTAAGCGCTGGCAAATAGAAATACTATTCAAAAGAATGAAACAAAACTATCCGCTTAAGTACTTTCTTGGCGATTCAGAGAATGCTATAAAGCTACAAATATGGTGTTCTCTAATAGCAGATCTAATATTAAAGATTATTAAGAAAGGAATAGCCGCTAAATGGTCTTTCGCTAATCTAGCTGCAATGATACGGCTGCACCTTATGACCTACATAGATATACGTGGTTTTCTCAAATCACCAGAAAAAGCATTACAGCAAAAGCTTTCAACTAAACAGATTACACCCTCTCAACAATTGCTCTTTTTTACCTAGGAGCCTGCTGTAAATAAATTAGATGTAAAACGCTTGAATTGCTGCATTAGCTATACTTTTCAATCGCTACAATATTTTTACCGGACAGTAATAGTTCGAAAGTTCGATTTCGGATTTAAAAATTGCGTCTTAAGTATATATCTCTTTAACTTGAGATTATTTTACAGCAATTTCTCTTGTCTGTATTTTTGCTTCTTCTTTCTTGGCAACATTCAATTTTAAGATACCATCAACATATTCTGCTTCAATTTTGGCAGCATCCGCAACTTCTGGTAAAGTGAATGATCTGGTGAATGAATTATAGCTGTATTCGCGTTTGCTGAATTTTTTGCCTTCTTCCACATTTTCAGTTTTCTTATCGGCACTAACACTTAATACGTTTTTATCAAGACTGATCTTGAAGTCTTCTTTCTTTAAACCCGGTACAGCTAATTCAATGTGAAACTGATTTTCAGTTTCTGAAATGTTAACTGCGGGAACACGGCTTGCTAATTTATCGCTCAAAAACGAATCATTTAATATAGAATCAAATACATCGCTAAAGAATGGGTTAACGCCATGATTTTTTTGTCCGTTTGCGAATTTTACTAAAGTCATTTTTATATCCTCCTAAGATTTTCTTTTATTTATCTTCGTAAGGGATTAATCAACTGTTGTACCAACAGGCATAACTCTTATTTTTGCAGACATTTTGTCTGTTTTATTTATTTCATACAGACAAAATGTCGTAATATGGCTGAAAAACTAACAGATTATAAATATAAAACGCCCATAGCTATCCGCTTTTCGGATATAGATGCTGCTGGGCATGTTAACAACGCTGTTTATTTAACCTATTTTGAAGAAGCACGTTTAAAGTACTGGCGCGAAATTATTAAATGGAATGTAAGTGAAAATGGCGTTATAGTAGGCCGTTCTGAAGTGAATTATTTAAAGCCTATAATGTTTCATGATGAGGTTGCCTGTTATATACGCACCACGCGTATAGGAAACAGTAGTTTTGATATCATGCATGTTTTGGTTAAGAAAACGGAGCAGGGCGAAGAAATATGCACAACCGGCAAAACCGTATGTATCAGTTACGATTATAATTTGTGCAAATCGATACCTATCCCACCAGCACAACGGCACAAAATGATTGAGTTTGATGAACCCAGACTCATTTTAAATACTAACTAATTGTTATTATTCAAAAATCTTACCCGGGTTAAGTATCCCGTTTTTATCAAATGCCTTCTTTATTCCGCGCCAGAGTTCAAAGTGTACTTCGGAGTATTTAAGTGGCATAAAACCTTTTTGTACTAAACCAATGCCATGTTCGCCTGATAATGTTCCGCCTAAAGAAACGGTTAGCTCAAATATTTCGCGAATACCATCCTTTAAGCGGTTGTTCCAGTCGTCATCACTCATATGGCCTTTAATAATGTTTACATGGAGGTTGCCATCGCCGGCATGTCCATAACAAACAGATTCAAAGCCATATTTTGACCCTGTTTCTTTTATTCCCTTTATTAATTGCGGTAGGCCTGCCCGTGGTACAACCGTATCTTCTTCTTTATAAACAGAATTTGACTTTACAGATACTGCCATTGTTCTGCGCATGCGCCATAGTTCCTCTTTTTGTGCCGATGTATCAGCAAACAATACATCTTTACAATCAAATGCTTCTAAAACGCCGTTGATCTTTTCGCAATCAGAAAAAATTACATCTTGGTTGGTTCCATCTACCTCAATCAGCAAAAATGCTTCGGTGCCTTCTTTTAATTCAAAAGCTATTCCGTCATGCTGAATTACCCACTCTACTCCTCGCCTTTCCATAAACTCTAATGCCGAAGGAATAACACCTGCCCTGAAAATGGCCGAAACAGCCCCACAGGCAGCTTCATTTGAACTAAAGGATGCAAGCAGTAGCGTATCCAAAGTTGGGCGTGGAATGAGCTTCACTACAATTTTAGTAATGATTGCCAAAGTGCCTTCTGAGCCAATCATTAATTGAGTTAAATTATATCCTGAAGCGTATTTTAGCGTGTTGGCTCCCGTCCATATAATTTCTCCGGATGGTAATACCACTTCCAGGTTAAGAATATACTCTCGTATAGTGCCATATTTTACAACCCGCGGACCGCCGGACCCATGCGATACATTTCCACCAATAAAGCAGCTCCCTTTACTTGCAGGATCAACAGGATATAACAGACCTTTTTCAGCAACTGCCTCAATAAATACTTCAGTAATAACACCTGGTTCAACAATAGCTTGTAGGTTTTGCTCATCAATGGCTAGTATTTGATTAAAGCGTTCCATTGCTATCATTAGTCCACCCATAACGGGTAATGAACCACCGCTTAATCCTGTCCCTGCTCCTCTTGGCGTTACAGGTATTAAGTTTTCATTACACAGTTTCATCAGTGCGGCAACCTCTTGCACGTTTTTGGGTTTGGCTACTACTTCCGGATAATAACGCAGATCCTCCGTTTCATCATGACTATACTTTTCCAAATCATCATGTTGAGTTATAACAGATTCACTGCCTACTATTAACCTGATCGCTTCCAAAAGCTGGTTGTTTATTTTATTATATGATGATGTCATAAATCCTTATCAAACTAAAAACTATATGGAAATAACTATACTGGAATAATCTACCTTGCCATTAAGCGGTGGATTAAGTTTTTTTATCGACACCCGTATATTATCAACGAAGTTATATTGTTCTTTAATGTCGTCGGCTATTGATTGGGCAACAGTTTCAATCAATTTACGAGTTTGTTTCATTTGGTGATCAATAATGTTGTAAACCTTTTCGTAATCAACGGTATTAGAAATTTTATCATCCTTTAAATCGTGGAGTGGTTTAAAACTAACCTCAGCATCAACAATAAATTTGGTGCCTAACTTTTGTTCTTCGGGATAAAAACCATGATACGCAAAAAACTCAGCGCCCAGTATTGATATAGTAATCATGTTTCAAAAGTAGTTTTTTTTGCTTTTAAATTAGCCTTGGAGTTTTATTCATGTAGCATGAGTCAGTCTCTCACAATCTTTTGTTTTTTTGTGCGTATTTCTCCTCCGTCATTGAAAACAATTCCATTATATTTGGCTACCAATTAAATACGTATGCCCAAAAAAGATCTTTTTGAATCGCCAGATTATTATTTGTTAGATGAATTACTTACCAGTGAACATAAACTTATACGCTCAACTGTTAGAGATTGGGTTAAAAAAGAAGTAAGCCCTATTATTGAAGGTTATGCTCAGCTGGCCGAATTTCCAAAGCAATTAATAAAAGGTTTGGGAGAGATTGGAGCGTTTGGTCCAACTATCCCAATTGAATATGGCGGTGCCGGGCTCGACTATATGTCGTACGGTATCATTATGCAGGAAATTGAACGTGGCGATTCAGGGATAAGATCAACCGCTTCCGTACAAGGTTCCCTGGTGATGTATCCTATTTACGCCTACGGGTCGGAAGAACAAAGGATGAAATATCTTCCAAAACTGGCTACAGGTGAATTAATGGGATGTTTTGGCCTTACCGAGCCAGATCATGGATCTGATCCGGGAGGCATGATTACCAATTTTAAGGACGCTGGCGATCATTATTTACTCAATGGCGCAAAAATGTGGATCTCTAACGCTCCTTTTGCTGATATTGCAGTAGTTTGGGCAAAAGATGAAAGCGGTAAAATACGCGGTTTGATTGTTGAGCGTGGAATGGAAGGTTTTACCACTCCCGAAACGCATAATAAATGGTCATTGCGTGCATCGTCGACTGGGGAACTGGTATTTGATAATGTTAAAGTTCCTAAAGAAAACCTTTTACCAAACGTAGCTGGTTTAAAAGGGCCATTGGGCTGTCTTAACCAGGCACGTTATGGAATAGCCTGGGGCGCACTTGGTGCTGCGATGGATTGTTATGATACTGCTTTGAGATATGCCAAAGAGCGGAAACAATTTGGTAAACCTATTGCCGCATTTCAATTGCAACAGAAAAAGCTTGCTGAAATGATTACCGAAATCACTAAAGGGCAACTATTGGTATGGCGCCTTGGAACACTGAAAAACGAAAACAGGGCTACTCCAGCCCAGATTTCCATGAGCAAGCGCAATAGTGTTGAAATTGCAATAAATATTGCAAGAGAAGCGCGCCAAATACTTGGTGGAATGGGAATAACTGGAGAATATCCTATTATGCGCCATATGATGAACCTGGAGTCTGTAATTACTTATGAAGGTACGCATGATATACACTTGTTAATAACCGGTTTAGATATTACTGGCGAAGAAGCATTTAAATAATAAGTTAATTTGCTTAACTTAATACCCTATATGGTGTTGTTGTTTGTTAAAAATAACCCCGAAATGCCATTTAATTAGCTATGGTTAATATTAATCAGGTTTATTTTTTTAGAAAAAACTCTTATTACGGGCTATTATGCTTGCTTTTGCTATTCTTTTCGTGCGGGCAACAAAAAGATAACACAGATGGTTATTCAGAAGCTTTTAAACCAGTATTTGTTAAAGTAACCACGTTTTTTGGTGCCAATAAGGCTGATAGCGGTATTCATTATATCGATTCTGCATTAAATGCCATCAACAAACCTAATATTGACGATAGGTTCAGAACTTACGGCTTCCACTACGTTTACTGGCACAAATTTAAAGCCGACAATAAAACAGCATTGCTTTATGCTGACAGCATGCTGATATACGCCAATAAAAGTATAGATCAAAAAAGTTATGTTTCCAATCTGGTAGAAGCCAACATGGCGTTGGGTGATGCGTATTTTGACTTGCAACAATTTGACAATGCTTATGAGCATTATTACCAGGGCTATCGCGTAGGTAAAAATAACTTAAACAATCGTGCGCTTTCTGATTATGATTACCGCATGGGCATCATTTCCTATAAAATGGGACATTATGAGTTGGCAACAAAATATTTTAAAGAAAGTTACCGCCTGTGTTCTCGTACGGAAAATGCTTTTGCTGATTTTTACAGATTACAGGAGTTGTTGGATAACATAGCTTTGAGTTTTAAACACGATGATAATCCCGATAGCGCAATTGTTTACTTTGACAAAACCATAGCTTTTTTAAATCAAAATGCACCGACGTTTAAAGATAAGTCTAAAATGATTCAGGTTGCTTTGGGTGTTGTTTATGGAAATAAAGCAGAAGTGCTTATTTTAAAAGGAGATGAGCTGCAGGCAACAGCGCTTTTAAAAAAGAGTATTGCAATTAACCTGCAAAAAGGAAATGATAATAACGATGCCGAGCTGGCAGAAATAAAACTTGCAGAGATTTACTATAACCATAATCAAAATGATTTATTGTTAAATCTGTTAAATGATATACAATTGCAATTGGCCAGCGTTAAGAATGAAAATGTTGAGGCAGATTGGAACCGGTTAATGAGTGGTTATTGGCTTCGCAGAGGCGATTTTAAAAAGTCAATCAATTATCTTCATACATCTATAAAAATTAAGGATTCTTTAGCTCAAAAATTAACCATATTAAAAGAGAGTAACGTTAACGAGCAGCTTGATAATTTTGAGAAACAATATCAGATTGATACGCTGAAAAACCAAAGTAAATTACAGCAGATATACTTATTTGTTGCTGTTGTTTGTGCTATAATGGCAGTTGTTATTGTTTTTTTAATTTACCGCAACTGGAAAATATCGAAAAATGATATAGAGAAAGTTAACGATTTGAATAGACAGGTTAATCTGCAAAAAATAAACCTTGAAAAAACATTAGAGAAGCTTGAGAACAGCAGTTTGGAAAAGGACCGTATATTAAGAACCGTAACACATGATTTAAGAAACCCTATTGGTGGTATAGCAGCTTTAACCCGTTCAATGGCAGAGGATGATTATACAGATGAACAAAAAGAATGGATTAATTTAATATGTGAAACTTCACAAAACTCACTTGAACTTATTAATGAGATATTAGAAATTACCAATAACGAGTCATCTCCGTTAAAAAAGCAATTAGTTGATATTAATGCCCTATTATCGAGAAATATTGAATTATTGCGATTTAAAGCAGCAGAAAAGAATCAACAAATTAAGCTAAGCCTATTATCTATAGCTATAGGCATATTGATCAATCGTGAAAAAATATCTCGGATAATCAGCAATTTGATAAGTAATGCCATTAAATTCAGCCCTGAAAATGCTGAAATATTTGTAAAGGTTTTGGAGTTTGAAAATGAAATTGAGATTTCAGTGAAAGATAATGGTGTGGGTATCCCCGGTAATTTGCATGAGAAAGTTTTCAATATGTTTACTGAAGCCAAGCGCCCTGGAACTGCCGGAGAAAAATCCTTTGGTTTAGGGCTTTCCATCAGTAAACAAATTGTTGAAAGCCATGGTGGAAAGATCTGGTTTGAAAGCGATGGAAAAACAGGAACTACTTTTTACGCAAGGCTTCCCAAAAGCTAATTTTATTTTAAAAAATTGGCGTACCAATACCCTGATGATTTTATAATGCGCTGCTGGGTATTAAAATCAATATAAATCAGCCCGAAACGTGGATGATAACCTTCGGCCCATTCAAAGTTATCCGTCAAAGTCCACACAAAATAGCCGTCAACTTTAAATCCTTCAGATTTTGCTTTTAATACCTGTTCCAGATTTGCCTTTAAATATTTAACCCGTTCAGGGTCATTTACTTGATTTTCAATAACCTGATCCTTAAAGGCAGAGCCGTTTTCGGTGATATGAAGTTTTTTGATTTGCTGATAACTATTAAACTTCTTTATCATTTGATAAATGGAGGGTGGGTAAACTTCCCACTTCATCTCGGTAAGTTGAACATTTCTGTTTTCTGCTTTTACAAGCCTGGCACCAATATAAGGCGTAAAAAACGAATATTTTACAATTTCGCGGGTATAATTTTGTATCCCGATGAAATCAAAATCAAAATGCATATTGTCTTTATCGCCTTCTCTGGAGTATTTCGCGATGCCTTTTAATACAGACAATTCATTTACCGGATAACCCAATCCTAAAATGGGTTCAATAAACAATCGGTTTATTAGGGCATCTGCTCGTTTAGCAGCTGCAATGTCCTGTGGCTTATCTGAATAGGGTTCGATGTAGGAACACGAAAACGTCGTGCCAATTAATGCATCCGGTAATAATTTACGGACTACCCTGGCCCCTGCCGCTATACTTAAAACTACGTGGTGTATAGCTGGTAAGAAGTTTTTGATACCTGTTCTTCCCGGAGCATGAATTCCTAAAAAATATCCTGCGCCGGTAAATACTGCTGGTTCATTCATTACCATCCAGTGTTTAACCCTATCACCAAAGCTTTGAGCGCATGCTGTGGCAAATGCAGTAAACCATTCTATAATATCCCTGTTTGTCCATCCGCCTTTTAATTCGAGTGCATGTGGTAAGTCCCAATGATAAATAGTTACCCATGGTTCAATATCGTTTGCAATACAGTAATCAATTACACGGTTATAATAGTTAACTCCCTCCTGGTTTATTTCACCTGTTCCATTGGGGAATATCCTTGTCCATGAAATAGAAAACCGGAAATTTGGTATGTTGAGTTTTTTAATCAGATCAATATCATGCTGATATTGATTATAGAAGTCGCAAGCTATGTTGGCGTTTTCGCCATTCAGAATTTTGCCTTTTTTATTGGTGAAAACATCCCAGATCGATTCACCTTTACCGCCAATATCATAAGAACCCTCTACCTGAAAAGCCGCTGTTGAAACGCCCCATGCAAAATCATCTCCAAAAAGCTTTTTATTAAAATTTATATCCTGAATAATAGGTTCCATTAAATGAGCTAAAGTAAAAGCCCAAATTTTACAATATATTTCTGTTAACGGAAATAAGAATTGATATTAGTGGATAAATGATGATCTCATACTTCTTAAGATCATCCATTCGCGAAAGCTTTTTATAAACTTAGGGAAATTGAAAATGAATTTCATAATAGCTTGTTGTTTAAAGTATTATAAAGATAAGACCTTGTTGTAATATTACCACTCATCCTATGTTATTTAATTGTTAACAAAGTTGCTTTTATTGGCTCTAACCATTAATTATTTATTTTTGAGACATGATAGCGTCATTGCTATTAAAAACAAATTACTCTAATGAGAAACTATTTCATCAACCTTATAAACTACGATAAATATGCCAATGAGATAATAACTAAACTCATTATTGAAAATGCTAAGTCTGAAAAATCGGTGCAGTTAATGGCACATATACTGGCTGCTCAGAAAGTATGGTATCAGCGTTGCAACCTTCTCCCTCCTTTCAGTGGTGTAGTATGGCCTGATTGGCAAGCAGCAACCTTTACACAGATGATTAACGATAATCATAAGGAGTGGATAGCGTTTGTTACTCAGCTTAATGAGGCCGACTTTGAAAAAAGAATAGCTTATCAGAACTCAAAAGGGGATGCTTTTAACGATAAACTGGTTGATATACTGGGGCACTTAATAAATCATGGCACACATCACCGCGCACAAATCGGTCAGCATTTAAAATTAGCCGGGTTGGAAAGCCTTCCAGTATTAGATTATATTGGATTTGTAAGAAATTCAACTAACGGTTGATTTGTCGCTTTAAACCACTTTATTTTTTGATATTTACAACGTATTTAAATTTATTTATGAAGAAGATAAGTATAGTATTATTAACTGCTTTTATTTTAAGCGGATGCGGAGATAAAAGAGCCGAACAAAAAGCAATTTTAGGTGATGTCTTGAAAATACACGAAAAGGTGATGAGTGATGATGAGCAGTTAACAAAAAATAAAATGCAGTTGGATACTATTATTAAGGAAAATAAGCTGTCCAAATTAGATTCTGCCAAGTTATTATCCGCAAAATTAGTAGCAGCAGATAGTTTAATGGATAAATGGATGCACGATTTTGAGCCAGATCAAACCAAAAAATCAACAGAGGATGCGGTTGTTTACATGAAAGCGCAAAAAAAGCAAATAATGGCTATTGATTCGGAGTTAAATGCAGCGGTTAAAGAATCAAACCAATACCTTATAAAAGTTAAATCAAAATGAAAAAATTACTTGGTGCAGTAATCATTATACTGCTTTGCAATGCCTGTAAGTTTAACAGTAATGATAAAAAGACTCTGCCTATTTATGGCGAAAGGCATCCGGTGACTAAAGTTGTGAACGGACAAACTGTGGTGGATACCGAGTATCAAACCATTCCCCCGTTTAAATACATAAACCAATACGGGGATAGCATAAGTGATAAAAACCTTGCCGGTAAAATTTACGTAGCCGATTTCTTTTTTACCAGCTGCCCGTCTATTTGTCCGGTAATGCAACGTAATATGCTTACCGTTTATAATACCTTTAAAAATACTGATGATGTTAAGATCCTTTCTTATACCATCGATCCTAAATATGATAGTGTTAAAGTGCTAAAGAAATATGCTGATAAATTGGGGATAAGTGGCAGCATGTGGTGGCTTTTACAGGGTAAAAAGGATGATACCTACCAGCTTGCTGAAAAAAGTTATCTGGTTGCTGTAAGCGCTGATAGTACCGTTCCAGGTGGTTATGTTCACCAAGGTTACTTTGTGCTTGTTGATAAACAAAAGCGTGTACGTGGCTCGTATGATGGCACTAGCCCGCAACAGGTGGCTCAATTAATTGATGATATCAAAACCCTAAAGGCAGATACCGCTTCAGCTAAATAATGAGATCAAAATTCATTTCCTTTTATAGTTTGTTATTTGTAGTGGGAATAACTTTAATGATGTTTTCCTGTGGTAATGAGCATAGTGTGGAATTTGATCGTTATTATTCATCAGGAAGCCTTATTTACCAAACGCAATGCCAAAATTGCCATGGTGCTAATGGCGAAGGTCTACAGGGGTTGATACCACCCCTTACAGATAGTATCTACCTTAAAAATAACAAAAGCCAGTTAGCCTGTTCTATAAAATACGGACTGAAAGGTAAACTGACTATTACAGGTCGACAATTTGAAGGAGCAATGCCCGCCAACGATCTTTCTCCAATGGATCTGGCCAAAGTGATTACTTATATAACTAACTCTTTTGGTAATAAAGCGGGCCTTGCAAATATTACACAAGTGCAGGCTGATTTGGCTAATTGTAAATAATTAATTGTTTACTTTTTTCATTAATCCATAACTATTGGTCGTACCCTCTAACTGATTATTAGCTAAAAAGCCTATCTTTACGCCCTGCAAAACGTTCTATCGCTTTCGTCTGAGTACGGGAGAGGAAAGTCCGGGCAACATAGAGCATCCTGCTTCCTAACGGGAAGGCGTCGGCAGCCGGCGACAGCAAGTGCCACAGAGAATATACCGCCCCGGTTTACCGGGGTAAGGGTGAAAACGTGAGGTAAGAGCTCACGGCTTTTCCGGGCGACCGGGATTGCGGTAAACCTCAGGAGTTGAAAAACCAAATAGGTCCTGGAAGTGGAGCGGCTCGTTCCCGTATATCGATTTTATCGGTATCGTCAGGATGGGTAGGTTGCTTGAACCTGTTAGCAATGACAGGGCCAGATTAATGATAGAAATCAGCGCAGTAATGCGATGAAACAGAACCCGGCTTACAGGTTTGCTGCTGATACACCCCTTCCCGTTAAAAGGAAGGGGTTAATTGTTTAAATAATATATTAGTTGGGACTACTCCAATTATGATTTAAATTCCAATACCACCAAAAATCATAACCGATAAAACATATAAAGCTGATAGCAATTAGGAATAATAACGCAAAAAATAAGTATGTTGTTATCTTATCCATTTTAAAAGCACAAACTTTGCCCTAACTTGTAGATTGGCCCAATTGTTTTATAGTCAATTATTTTTTAACCGAAAACTTGTAAATAGTTACCGTTTTATAGCTTTCGCCAGGTTTTAATTCTGTTGAAGGAAAATTTGGACGATTAGGAGAATCAGGAAAATGCTGTGTTTCAAGGCAGAAACCTGTACGGTGATCGTCCGTTTTGCCGTTAAGCAATGTATTACTACCACTCATAAAATTGCCGCTGTAAAATTGAATGCCGGGTTCATCAGTAAACACCTCCAAAACAATTCCGCTTTTGTCTCCAGTGGCTGTGGCAATTGGCGTATTGATATCATGTTTATCCAGTACAAAGTTATGGTCATATCCGCTGCCATTTTTTAGCTGGGTATCAGTATTGTTTATCCGGCTCCCAATGGTTGCAGGGCTGGTAAAATCAAAAGGTGTTCCAGCTACCGGTGCTATTTCTCCGGTTGGTATCGAGGTGGGATCAATTGGGGTATAATTAGCTGCCTTTAATTGCAATATATGATCAAGAATGGTTCCGCTGCCTACCCCGTTCAGATTAAAATAAGAATGATTGGTTAAATTGATAACCGTGTTTTTATCTGTGGTAGCTTCATAGCTTATTTTAACTGCATTTTCATCAGTAAGCTCATAAGTCACTTTAACATTCAGATTTCCAGGGTAGCCCTCTTCTCCGTCTTTAGACAAATAAGTCATTGTAATTGATTGACCATTTGACTGACTAACGTCCCACACCACATCATTGAACCCTTTTTTGCCGCCATGTAAAGTATTAGGCTTATTGTTTATAAATAAGGTGTATTCTTTACCATCAAGCACAAAATGGCCTTTAGCAATGCGATTGCCGTATCTGCCAATAGTTGCGCCATAATAAGCTGACATTGCTTTTTTATAGCCATCAATATCATCAAAGCCTAAAACCACATCTGTTAATTTCCCATTTTCATCAGGCACTAATAAAGATATTAAGTGAGCACCATAATTAGTAATTGCGGCTTCTGCCCCATTTTTGTTTTTTAACAGATAAAGATGTGTTTTTTGACCATCAATTGTTTTTTCAAATCCTTTAGCGGAAGGTAAGGTTGATTTCGTTGTGTCCGTCATGTTTAAATTTGCAGTTGTTTTTTGGCCCGACTGATTACAGGCAGCCAAAGATATTACACTGGCAGCTAAAATTATTCTTGATGTTATTTTTAATAGTGATTTCATGTTTTACCATTGTTTAGGTTTACTTTCCGTTTAATTGTTTTATTAAAGCAACTTCATCTTGTTTATATGGGGTACCATCTTTTCGAAATACATCATGAAACCATGTTTTAGGTTCCGATCCATCAGGGATTGGCGTGTCCCATGCATAAATTGTATTGGTTTTACCACTTACCAAGCCCCAATTTATGGCCCCTACGTTTTCTTTCTTCAATGTAGGCATGGTGTTTTCAAATGTACTATTACGCAAGCGCGCCATATATTCAGTGCAAATAACCGGACGGCCATTTGCTTTAAGTAATTGCACTATTCGCAGATGAGCATCCGGGCTTTCATAGCAATGATAAGTAATCACGTCAGAATTAGCTATTTGAATCGTATTCAAATTTTCTAAACTCCAGTCCCATAATCCAACACTAAGCGGTTGGTCTGGATTAATCATATGAGCCCAATTAAATACATTTGTTAATAGTTCTGCCGATTTATTGCTGCTGTTACCTGGTTCGTTATACAAATCCCAAAGTAAAATTCGCTTGTCGTGCTTAAACGTGTTTATGATGTCATCTACATAGGCCTTTAATGTTGTGAAATCCTTCATTGTAGCCAATGAACTTCCCGGATCCTGCATCCAGCCAGAATTATGGATTCCAGGTTTGGGGACTGGTTGTTTCCCTGGTTTAGGATCTGTATTCCAGCAGGCATCAAAAAATACAAATATTGTTTCTATATGATGTTTATCGGCTATTGCAAGATATTCGTTTATCCTTTTTTTAAAACCCTCCGGATCTTCTTTGTAAGCTACGCTATGTAAAAATACCCTTACCGTATTAAAGCCAATACCCTCTGCCCATCCCAGTTCACGATCAATAGTTGCCGGATCAAATGTATCGGCCTGCCACATTTCCAATTGGTTTATGGCTGTACTAGGTATAAAGTTAGCTCCGTTGATCCATTTATGCTGTGCATACCATGCATTAGCTTTTTCAACCGACCATTTATTTGATTTTGAAGGCTGTGCCTGTACAAAGTACAAGGGAAATGCCATTAAAGCGGAGATAAAGATGATTTTTATCCTCATAGACAATATTGGGTTTATTAAACAGGTTTTATTTGGTATTCAAAAATGATAAAAATAATTGTAATAAGAACACTTAATAAAATTAAATGCTATCTATCATCCCAACTATTAAAAGCCTAATCCGTCCAGTTGCACTACCGCATTTTCACAAATATAGGTTGGGGCTATGCCTGTGGCATTTATTCTTGTTTCAGCCTCACCTGGCAAGGTATTTCCTGATAGCACTAATACAGTATCTAGACCAAATTTATTGCCACCTAAAATATCCGTTTGTAGGGTATCGCCTACCATTACAATTTGCTTTTTGCTCACAGGCCTGTATTCTCGTATCAGGTCATAAGCGAACATAAACATTTGCGAATCAGGTTTTCCAAACCGGATAAACTTCTTACCTACTATATTCTCTATCATCGAGGCTATTCCTCCTATAGCAATGGATACATCGTTTACTGATAAAGGATAGGCATGGTCTGTATTGGCTACAATAACTGGGATGGTTCTTTTTCTTAGAAGGTTTACTGTTTTATTCAAATCATTGCACCAGTCAAACCCTTCATCATCTAAAAAAATCATAGCACTTACTTTGTCAATGTTGCTACTGTCAATTTGGCTCACGGGCAATGTTTTTAAACCGGATGATTCAATATAATGGGATGACTCCGGAGTTCCTAAATATGCCACAATACCATCATTTACCTTAAGGTCCAGATATTCTTTGGTAAGCATTCCTGATGAAATAACCCTATCGGCGGTAATTGCATTTAATCCTTTTTTATGATAACTCTCTGCAAGCTGCGCCGGACTTCGCGATGCATCGTTTGTAACTATGTAATATTCCTTATTTTGCTGCTCTAGGTAGGCAAATGTTTTCTCAATACCAGGTACTAAACCCTGATAGGTCTTAATCACCCCAAATGCGTCAAAAAAAATGATTTCGTATTTGTCAATAACCGATTTAAAGTTGTCGATGGATTTCATTGAGGTTGTGATTATTTAAATTAAAGCCCGGGGATTAGATTTATTTTGAAACAAATGACAATTAGTGAATGACCGCAATGAACTATTTTAGACCCAAGGCATCAATTATTTTTTCTGCGTCAAAGTCGCGGTCAACTGATGGTAGGTAAATTTCGAAGGCTTCGGCCTGTAGTTTTTGAGCGTATTGTTCGTTAAAAAAGAATTTGCCATCTTTTATTACATAGTTTAATATAAAAAAGCGGTATGATTCTTTTAGAAAACGAATCTCATCTGCTGTAATAGGATTTACTTTGTGGTATTCTTTTAAAAACAAAATAAACCGGTCTTCCATCATGGTATTGATTACATAACTAAATACAGTGCGGTCTCCCCTGTCGCTTACTACCCTGCTAAAGAAATAAAAATCAAGTATACGGTAGCTCATCCTGAACCAATCGTAATCCCAGCGTGAATACAATTCCAGATTTGGCGTTACTGAAAAATTGCCAATATTCCAGTCAATAAAAACCGGGATGATCTCAAATGAGCTCATATTGTACTTGGATCGGTTTTTAAGGAACAGGTCGCAATGATATTTCAAGAAATCTGCCTGCATAGCAGATCCGAATTGTTTTTCGTTAACTTCCAACTGATATTGCAATGCAGCAATATCAGTACGTAAAGTTTTTGATGATTTTGGTAAAACATTTTTAGCCCTCGAACATGCTTTGTGGAATTTGCCTACCTGCTCCCCTAATTTAATAATGTGGTGTTCTTCCAATCTTCTTGGTAAGCGATCTAGTATCCTCGTAGGATTATAAAAAACTACCCAGGCATCTGTTTTACCATGTTTATACCTGTAAATATAAACCCGGTTGTTTTTTAATAAGGATTTTGCCAGCAGGTTTTCAAAGGGGTAAAGCAGGTTATTTGAAAGGCTGTGAATAATGCGGTGGTCTTCCTTGAAATGTTCGTATTTACCAAAATAGGATAGTTTGGCAATGATAATGTCATCGTCAGTAAAAGTTATGCGAAACACATGGTTGGTTGAAACCATTGCGCTGATATCTTCAATTTCTTTAATCGTTTTTGATGCATCATATCCCTCCCATGCCTTTTTTAAAATGGAGGTATAATCCAACCTGGTGTGAACCTTTGAAGCCCTTATGGGAAACATGGGGTTTATTGGATTTACAGGTGGATTTTCAATTTCTTTATTCACGGTATGCTAATTATATAATCTCGAAATATCTTTTCAATTCCCAATCAGTTACGCTTTTAGCAAACTGTTTGTATTCCCAAAAGCGGGTTTGGGTAAAGTGGTCAACAAAGGCTTCACCAAATAGTTCTTTTGCTATGCTTGAATTTTTCATCATCTCGGCCGCATCATAAAGGTTTGATGCAAGGCTGCCGTTACTTTTGTTGTTATAGCCATTACCCACTGTTGCAGGCACATTAAGCGGCAATTTATTGATGATGCCATACAAGCCAGATGCCAATGCTGCAGCCATTGCCAGGTACGGATTAGTATCGGAGCCAGGGATGCGGGTTTCCAACCGTGTATAGTTTTCTGAAGTATGTATTACCCTTAAAGCTGTTGTGCGGTTATCAATGCCCCAGGTAACGGTTGTTGGTGCCCACGCACCTTCTACTAAACGCTTGTAACTATTTATGGTTGGCGCGTACATAGGTAATATATAAGGTAAACAATGCAACTGGCCGGCAAGGTAATGTTTGTGCAAATCGCTCATATTATATTGATCATCAGTACTATAGAACAGGTTTTTGGTGTTTTCCTTGTTCCATAAACTTTGATGAATATGCCCGCTACAGCCCGGCAGGTTCTCATTCCATTTGGCCATAAATGAAGCCATAATGCCATGTTTATAAGCTATTTCTTTTACAGCGGTTTTAAAAATAACGGCTTTGTCTGCTGCTGCTAAAACCTCATCGTGTAAAATGGCAGCTTCATAAACTCCGGGACCTGTTTCGGTATGCAAACCTTCTAATGGTATATTGAATTTTAATAGCAGATCATATAAATCATTATAAAAATCGCTTTGTTGTGAAGTGCGCAAAATGGAATAGCCAAACATCCCCTGGGTGAAATTCTCCAGATGTGTAAAGCTCTTTTCTTTTAAAGTTTCAGAGGTCTCTTTAAAGTTGAACCACTCAAACTCTTGTGCAAATTCGGCATGATAACCCATTGAATCACATTGTTTGGCAATACGTTTTAACAGGCTACGCCCACATGCCGGAAGATCGTTGCCATCTGCTTTGCTAAAATCGCCCAAAAAGAAGGGAATATTATCGTCCCAGGGAATGTTGCGGAATGTTGACAGGTCAATACGGCAAAGCTGATCTGGATATCCTGTATGCCACCCGGTTAGTTTTACGTTGTCATAACAGGCATCACTGCTGTCCCAGCCAAAAACTACATCACAAAAGCCGAAGCCTTTGTCAAGTCCATCGGTGAATTTTTTTGGATGGATAACTTTTCCGCGTAAAATGCCGTCGATATCAGCAAAGGCGAATTTTATTTTCTGAATATTGTTTTCCTTAATATAGGTTTTAATTTGATCTTCATTCATGAGGATAGAATAATTTTCGGTGGCAAGTTAAGCAACATAAATGTAATGCATAAAAGAATAATTGTTAAGATGTTTTGCTCAAGGCATATGCTATACGTACAAGATCTGTGTTAGTTTTTAATATTTTTGATTTGATGGATGAAAGAATGAGTTATTTATTTGTTTATGGGTCATTATTAAATGATGATAACGAATTTGCTGTTTACCTGAAACAAAATTGCACGTTTTATAATAAGGGAAAATTTGAAGGAAAACTTTATGAAATAGGATTATATCCCGGTGCTATTGCAGATACCGGATGTGGCCTATATGTTTATGGTAGTATCTTTTTTGTGGATGATCCTAAAGTTACATTTGCGGTATTAGATGAATATGAAGGTTTTGGAACAGATGAACCTTATCCAAATGAATTTATAAGGCAATTAGTTGAAATTGAGATGGTCAATAGTACAAAAATGAGTTGCTGGGTTTACTTATATAATTTACCTGTTAAGGGTTTACCTGAAATTACTTTAGGCAATTATTTATTATATAAAAAATCCCCGGACCTTTTACAGCCAGGGGATTAATCATATTTAGTTTAGTTAGGAGTTTAAACTTTAGCAGATTTAACTGTTTTAATGATAACTGCAGCAACTTTGTATGGATCAGCAGCTGAGTTTGGACGACGATCTTCCAGGTAACCTTTCCAGCCTTTTTGAACGGTGTATAAAGGAATACGGATGGAAGCACCACGGTCAGAAACACCATAGCTATAATCGTGGATTGAAGCAGTTTCGTGTTTACCGGTTAAGCGTAACTCGTTGTGTGCACCATATACAGCAATACACTCAGCAACTGCCGGACGGAATGCTTCGCAAATTTTGTCGTAAATATCTTTGCTACCACAGGTTCTTAAAGTAGTATTTGAGAAGTTAGCATGCATACCTGAACCATTCCAGTCTAAAGCACCTAATGGTTTGCAATGCCAGTTGATAGAAACACCATGAGCTTCACCAACTCTTTCTAATAAGTAACGAGCAACCCAGATTTGGTCACCAGCTTCTTTAGCACCTTTAGCGAAAATCTGGAATTCCCACTGGCCAGCAGCAACTTCAGCGTTGATGCCTTCAACATTTAAACCAGCTTCAAGGCAAAGGTCTAAGTGTTCTTCAACAATCTCTCTGCCGAAAGCGTTTTTAGCGCCTACTGAGCAATAATATGGGCCTTGTGGAGCAGGGTAACCACCTGCCGGGAAACCAAGAGGTTTATCAGTTTCAGGATCCCATAAGAAATATTCTTGTTCGAAACCAAACCAAAAATCATTATCATCATCCTGGATGGTAGCACGGCCATTTGACTCATGAGGTACACCGGTTGAATCCAGTACTTCGCACATTACCAGGTAAGCATCTAATCTTCCCGGATCTTTACAAATAAATACAGGCTTCAAAACACAATCAGACGAACCGCCTGGTGCCTGCTCGGTTGATGAACCGTCAAAACTCCAATCCGGGCATTCTGATAATTTTCCGGTGAAGTCACTTACAATTTTAGTTTTGCTGCGCAGGCTTTGTGTTGGTTTGTAACCGTCAAGCCAGATGTACTCGAGTTTAGTTGCCATTTTTTAAGGATTTTATAATATTGGGTTTAAATCGCGTTTTTTATAACGTTATATACAAATATCGAGGCGAATTTAAATTATTTTTATAAAATTCATCATAAAATGTTAAAAAAATTAGAATTTTTTTTGAAAACACCTCTATGTGGTATTAATTTCGGCAAAATCCCAATAAAAGAATAATGCGGTGATGGTCTGCTCTTGAAAAATAGGCTAAAAAGTAAAAGTGAATTATTCAATAAACCGATTTTCCCGTAGTTTATTATTACTGATAAATTTATTTGGTGGTTTTGCTATTAGGGATTTTGATATTTTTAGTTTTACATTAGAATACAACCTTAATTGGCTTGCTTTTTAAAGTTATAATGCTCACTAAAATCTATTTATTATCTAAAAAAACTTCAGGACTGATATTGCTCGTTAATCAAATTGAATTTAATATAAATTTCTCAATTCAGAAACACTACATATTACACATTTTTTACGTTCTAAAAAATATAAATATCTATCTTCGGCCAATTTAATTTTCTATCTGCAAATCAAGTAAATTATGAAACCATTATTTGCGGCCAAATAAATCTAAACTGCTACATAATAGCTTCATAACGAATTAAAAACAAATTACTAATATGAAAATAACTGTTGTTGGTGCCGGAGCTGTAGGTGCTACCTGCGCGGATAATATCGCCAGGAAAGAATTGGCTGAAGAATTAATTTTGTTAGATATCAGAGAAGGTTTTGCTGAAGGCAAGGCTATTGATATGATGCAAACTTCAGCTTTATTGGGTTTTGATACCAAAATAAAGGGTGTTACTAATGATTATGCAGCTACCGCTGGTTCAGAAGTAGTGGTAATTACTTCAGGCTTACCACGCAAGCCGGGAATGACCCGTGAGGAACTAATCGGCACCAATGCAGGCATTGTAAAAAGCGTTACCGAAAATATTTTAAAATATTCTCCAAATACTATCATCATTGTGGTTTCAAACCCAATGGATACCATGAACTACCTTACCCTGAAAACTTCAGGTTTACCTAAAAACAGAATTTTAGGTATGGGTGGCGCTTTGGATTCAGCAAGGTTTAAATATTACTTGAGCCAGGAGCTTGGTTGCTCACCTGCTGATTTAAATGCTGTTGTTATCGGTGGTCACGGTGATACTACTATGATTCCTTTAATTAACCATGCTACCTGGAACAGCATTCCGGTGACTCAATTGTTAAGCAAAGAACAACAGGATAAAGTAGTTGCAGCAACTATGGTTGGTGGTGCTACTTTAACCAAATTAATCGGTACTTCTGCATGGTATGCACCTGGTGCAGGTACTGCTGCAATGGTTGAAAGCATTGTTCGCGATGAGAAAAAACTAATTTCGTGTGGTGTTGCGCTTGACGGTGAATATGGCCAGAAAGATATTTCTTTAGTTGTTCCGGTTATCCTTGGTAAAAACGGTTTTGAAAAGATTCTTGATTTCAAATTGAGCGATGCTGAACAAGCTGAATTTAACAAAAGCGCTGATGCAGTTCGTAACATGAACCAGGTTTTGGTTGATTCGAACTTATTATAGTAACAAATCTTTTAAGGGAAGAGGGCTTTTATCGATTGATAAAAGCCCTCTTTTGTATTTAATATGATAATTGAAAGCTAATAGGTACAGTATAACTTACTCTTACTGGTTTTCCATTTTGCACACCTGGCTTCCAAAGAGAAGATGAAATTTTAATAATCCGCACCGCTTCTTCATCGCAACCATCACCTATGCCGCGAACAACTTTAATATTGGTTAGAGTTCCATTTTCTTCAACAATAAAGTTCACAATTACACGGCCTTGTGTTCCGTTTCTCCTTGCTTCAGATGGATACCTAATGTTTTTGCCAATAAATTTATATAAACCTTCTATTCCGTCGGTAAACTTCGGGGGCGTATCGACCGAGACTAAAATTTGTTATGAGAGATAATGCACGGTTGACGCTTGATAAGTGCTCCATCATGATAGCTTTCCATAAAACCTGTACTATCAGTTACTGCAATCGTCCAAACACTATCACGCTTACCATCTACTATATTTCCTTGTTCTAACACTTTAGTGAAGTCATCATTGAATTTAATCCATTTCCCATGACCGTTTTCTGCGAGCACCTTTCCCGTTGAATCATTACATTCCTTATATAATAGCTCACGGTCACTCTCTATCAATTCATCGGTATAACTCTTTTTATTATAGAATTTACCATTTGGATAATATTCTATTAAATCTCCACTAGGGCTGCCCGTATCATAATTTTTTATACTCATTTTATGACCGTTTGGAAAGAAACTAATAACAGAACCCTGAAATTTCAAACCGGTAATCGTCGCATTTCCAATTAATCTGATTTTTCCATTTTTATAGTATTCCTTTATAATTGATAGGTTTTTATCAATACTTGTATCAGGAGGTAGAATCATGGCAAAATAATCAGCACTATCTTTTGTTGAAACGATCTTTCCTGATTTTGTAACGTAATAAACTGAAGTATCTTTTTTTTGTGCAAAAGCCAAAAAGAAGCATGCGCTTAAAATCAGCGTAAGTAAAGATTTAATCATTATATGTTTTTTGAATTTAAAAGTATTGGTTATTTTTTCTTACCTAACAAGAAAGTAATAGGTAATGTTAAAAGTACCCTTACAGCTTTCCCATTATGTATGCCTGGCTCCCATTTAGGAGATAGTTTCATTACAATTACTGCTTCCTCATCGCATCCACTGCCGATTCCTTTTATGGTCTTTATTTCGCTCAGGCTGCCGTCTTTCTCCACAACGAAAGATATCATAACCTTGCCCTGAACTGCATTCTTTTTGGCTTCGGCTGGATATTTAACATTGCTGCCAATAAACTTACTGAAGCCTTCAGACCCACCGGGAAATTCAGGAGCTTTTTCAACGTAAGAATAAATTTTTTCTCCGGATTTATATAAACTTGCAACACTTACAATTTTGCCATTTTTATATTCAGTAATTATCTCTACCGAATCTGACTTCCGGGAATGCCACTCCCCTTCTTCAATCCCATTTATGACAGGGCCTTCTTCCTTAACCTTTGTCAGTTCACTATTGAGTTTTAACCAGGTACCGTTGCCATTTTTTGCCAGTACTTTGCCATTGCTATCGCTGCAATCCTGCAATGATGTTTTTTCTTCGCCGGTGGCTAATTTGGTAATGGTTTCCCGGTTATAAAACATTCCGTTAGGATAATATTCAATAATATCGCCAATCATTTCACCATTCTCATAATTAGTAATCCGCATTTTATGACCATCAGGAAAAAATACGGTTACCTTGCCCTGAAATTTCAAATTCAGGTTATTGGTTTTTGAATATCCTAACAATTTAAGTTTACCGCTTTTATAATACCCTTTAATAATAAAAAGACTTTTATCTATGATACTATCAGGAGGTAGAAATACCATTTTGTAATCGGCATCATCTTTAGTATTAACAACAGCGCCTTTTTTATTTAAATAATAAACTGAGCTGTCATTTTTTTGAGCAAAGACAGTGCTCATCAGTAAAATACCTGTAATAGTAATAAGAATAGGCTTTAGCATCTCTTTAATATGTGGTTAAAGATAAACAGATTCTAAAATTTTTATCAATTGATCACTCAAATAATTAATCACAGTAATCAAAGTGTTCAAAAATGAATGCTTTGAACACTATAGTGCTCGTCGCGTTAAAGTTAATTTTATTCATATTTTGAATGTTTTATTTGTAAGGGTTAATTGTGTGTTTTTAGGCCGGTGCTATTCATGAAAAATCCTGATGCACAGTAGTGCATCAGGATTTCAAATGGTTTAAATTAGAAAGGAATTAGAAGTTCTTTGGAACAGCCTGACCTTTATTGGTATCCCACCATACAGCTGTTCCTCCATTATCTGGACCGCCAAGTAATGACACGCCACCAGCTACACCAGAAGCATTATTGGTATATTCGCTGGATGGATATGCTATCCTACGGATTTGCAAGGATGTACTTATAGTACCTCCGCTATTGTTAACCACAACAGGAAAAAGCCTTGGGTAACCAGTACGACGATATTCCGTCCAGGCTTCCCAGCCGCCATAAGGGAACATAGCCAGCCACTTTTGAGTGATGATCCGCTCCAAATTTTGTTCATTGGTTGCGCTGCTATTCCAGGCAATTGTAATTGTTGACATTGCATTGATACTTGCATTGTCAACACCTGCTTCAGGAGTTTGCGGATCTACATAATTAGCCTGTGTGCTGGTGTTATCGCTAAGGTAACTGCCAATAGAAGCACCCCAATAGGCGAATGAAGTATTTATACCTGTTTCATAATCTGTTTGTGCGCTTTCAGTGGTCCAGCCTCTTAATGCAGCTTCAGCCTTTAAAAACCAAACTTCAGACGCGTTGAAGAGTACCATAGGTGTATATTCCTGCATGATAGCAAAGTTAGGGGTAGAATATCCGCTATACATTGGTTTACCACCTACAGGTGTACCTGCACGTATCCCAACATATTGCCCTGCAATACTTGCAGGTGCTGTAGCCGGGGAAAGCATTTTTGATTCACGCGGATCATTATACCCATTTAAATAGGAAGTTAAAGCTGCGCCTGCGGCCAAATCTGTCCAGCTTGTACCTATCCACCATACGTCGTTATAATAGCCATAACCCGAAAGCTGGGCATTGTCTGCGTTAGTGGTAATTAAGCCACCCGGATCTGCAATAGCTTTTAACGCTTGCGTTTTAGCCGTAGTTGGGTCAATATTTACCAGGTGCATAGCTAACCTTAACCTTAACGAATTAGCATATTTTATCCATTCTTTGTAATCGCCGCTATATAACATGTCAAACTTTTTGAAAGGGGTCAGGCCCGGGTTAGCCGAAACATAAGCTGTAAGGTTAGTAACAGCAGTATCCAGTTGCAAAAAGAATGAATTGTAAACAGCTTGCTGGGAATCATAAGCTGTATTAGTACCGGATTGTCCAACCTTGCTGTAAGGTATTGGTCCGTAATAATCAGTAACCCTGCTCATGGCTTGTACCTGCATTATTAAAGCAATAGCCCAAAAGTGAGGGTTTGCAGTCCGTGTTCCTTTACCAGCTATTACTCTTACTGGTCCCATTACATTTTGATAAGCTATAGTATATACGCGCGAATTCCAGCCGTCTACTAAAGCATAGCTCTGGTTATTGATATTTCCCCTGAACGGGTCAGGAGACATATAGTAACCCGCATAGCAATCTGAATTTAAATTTTGCATCAGCTGATAATCCCCATTCACACCAAATATACCTTGCTGTATACCTGGGTAATACAAACCGACATTATTGAAATCGGGTTGTAATTCAGCATTCGTTATCCCAGTGTTGTCTGTATTATAGGAGTCGAAGTTTTTCGTACATCCATTCATTAGAATGATGCACGCGCTAACCAGGATACATTTACTTAAAGTATTAATCCCAATTAATTTATCTTTTAAAAAAGTTATATTTTTCATCACTAATTATTTTAAGATCAATTATTCACTAAAAGGTAACATTTAGTTGTGCTCCAATTCTACGGGTGGTAGGCTGGTTAAATACATCTACACCAGAAAGGCCGTTACCTGTTGACATAGTAACTTCAGGATCATAAGGTGCCTTTTTGTAGAAGTACAACAGGTTGTTTCCAATCACAGATAACCTAAGTGTTTTTATAAAACCACTTGTAACAGGGAAATTGTATCCCAATGAAGCCTGGCGTAAACGTACCACTGTTGCACTATACATATAAGCTTCAGCAATTCCCGAACGTCCTCCGATAGTTGAATACCAGGTGTAAGCATCTACCTTTGTTACTGCTTTTCCGCTTGGGTCAACAGCGTTAACAGTTACACCTCCAGCATCACGCGCTTGCCCGGTAACAAGTGATGTGCCGTAGCTATCCATCAGCATTTGGGTCATTGACATTACCTGGCCTCCAAACTTTCCGTCAACTAAGAAGTTCAATGAGAATTTTTTGTAGTTAAAGCTGTTGCTCCATCCCATTTGAAATTTCGGGTTCGGGTTACCTAATTTAACAAAAGTACCATTATTGATAGGTGCACCACTTGAGTTTACCATGATTTGGCCTGCAGCGTTTCTTTCATATTTAACGCCGTAGATATCACCGTATGAACCTCCTACAGCTAATGCAGACTCGTATGCATTAGGTCCGCTGCCTGTAAGTATAACCGGCGTGGTTGGAGCAGCAGGGTTAAGCTCAATAACCTTATTTTTATTGCTGGAGTAATTTAAGGATGAGTTCCATCCGAAATCACTACTTTTCAAAATATCATAGCCCAGGGTTAGTTCCACTCCCTGATTTTGGATATTTCCTGCATTTAAATAACCGGTAGTATATATACTGGAAGAACTGGGTGTATATTGAATAAATTGGTTGTAACTATTGGATTCATAATAGGTGAAACTAAAATTAAGCTTATTGTTTAATAATTTCAAGTCAACACCTCCTTCCTTTGATTTGGTATCGGTAGGCTTCAAATTATCGGGTACTTCTACTTGATTGAAGTTAACAGCACCGCCGCCTGCCAGGTAATTGATCGGGTTGGTGAGGTATGGTGGAATTGGCGAAGCAACCTCGGCATAGGAGCCACGTATCTTAGCATAACTAATAAAATCAGGTAGTTTGAACATATCGCTCAGGATAAATGATAAACCAATTGATGGATACGAATAAGAAAAATTATTGGTACCGGCCAACGATGCCAGCGTAGATGCCCAATCATTCCTTTCAGTAACGGTAAGATATGCCCAGCCTTTGTAAGAGAAGTTTACACTACCAAATATAGATTGAACCTGGTTACGGTTTGAAGGTAATGTAGCTGCGTTGGTGCTGGTTGATGTTAACACATTTTGCTGAATAAATACGTTTGGAATAGCAAGGCCTAAACCGGGGTTAAGTTTTGTTCCTATTGTATTATCATCAGTTATACTTGCACCTACCAAACCATCTATTTTAAAGTCTGATTTCATAGGTACTTTAAAGTTAGCTATTGCATCGCCGTAGCTTTGGGTAAGTGTTTGATCAGTGCGGGTATACTGCCCATTGGCCACGCTTAATACAGCGTTAGTGCCCGCATACAAATCCTGCTCCCATGTATCCGCTACACGGTCAACATTACCACGTACTTGTATGTTTAGCCAATCGGCTACGTCATATTTTAAGCTCGCGTTGAACAATGCCCGGTTACGTGTTGAATAGTTTGGATTTTTGTACAATATCCACCATGGGTTTTGTTGAATATCTTCATTAGCCACCCAGTTTTGGGTTAGTAATCCGTTACGTGCCGGTTGTGGTACGCCGTAATTGTTTTTATATGGAAGAATATCAACACCTACCGGGAACAAATACAGGCCTGGCAGGGTATTGAAATAAAATCCTTCACCTGGCGTATTATCTATTTTTTGGGTAATGTAATTGGTATTTACATCCAGTGTCAATTTATTATTCAAGAAATGTGCTGTTTCCCTGAAAGTGAAATTATTACGTTCCAGGCTATTGGTAGGCTGCACACCATTGGCGGTTGTGTTGGCATATGAAAAATAAGTTTGCGCCAAATCTGATCCGCTAGTGAAATTGAAGGCATTGGTGTAATTATTGCCGTGTTGATAAAAGTCACCCAGGTTATTAGCTGTGCTGGGTGTTGATAATTTTGCTCCCCAGCTTTGGTTTCCGTTTGGTGTTTCACCATACTCATTCTGGAATTTTGGTTTGTAAGAGATCGCATCATTAAGGTAAGATGATGAAAAATTGATCTGAGCTTTGCCAGCTTTACCTTTCTTAGTAGTTACCAGAATAACACCATTTGCAGCCTGGTAACCATAAAGTGCAGAAGCAGCAGCTCCTTCAAGTACAGTTATGCTTTCTATGTCGTCCGGGTTTAAGTTCGAGATACCGTCTCCACCATCCGGTGATCCACCATAAGTACCATTTGGCTGTCCGTTTGAGTTGGAAGTGTTGGTTATTGGCACACCATCGATTACATACAACGGCTGGTTGCCTTGTAGTGTATTTTTGCTACCACGTAAAATAACCTTAACTGAGCCACCAACACCAGATGAACTTGGCGAAATGTCAACACCGGCAACTTTACCGTTTAATGAATTCATCAGGTTGTCGCTTTTAACAGCATTTAACTCACTTCCTCCAACTACCTGGTTAGCGTATACCAGTGATTTTTCGGATCTTTTAACACCTAATGCAGTTACTACAACTTCCGTTAGCTGTTTTGAGTCTGCAGTTAAAACAACATTAACCGTTGGTCCGGTAACTTTAACTTCGGTTTTGTTATAGCCTATATAAGTAAAAACCAGTACATCTCCGGCATTTGCCTCAATAGTGAAGTTTCCGTTAACGTCTGATTGGGTACCTTTATCGGTACCTTTTAAAGCAATATTTACACCTACTAAGGGTTCACCGTTGGTATCTTTCACCGTTCCTTTAATAGTTGCAATAGCTTTTATAGTTTGTCCCGCATTTTCTTTAAATGCGTGCATATTATTACCTCCATAACTGTGGGCTTTTGCTCCCACGGCTATACAAGGTATTAATAAAGTAAATAGTAATTTTTTTTTCATTGTTGGGTTGTTTAGTTTGTTAATAATTTCGGAGCTAATTGTTCTTAATTTGATTTTCCCATATTTAATCTGTTTTTTAAAATGTTTGTAATCAGTTTATTAAATATTGTTTCTATTGCATATTAATGTATCAAAACGATTGTTTTTTAGATGAGACTTTGTTTTTAAAAAGCACAAAAGTCTTCCATTACATAATTTTATGTGTTCAAATTTTAATGTTATTACAATAAGTGTTGTGTAATCGTGCCCCGCTATACCAATCTTAGGACCTGTTGTTTTTTCACCTGTTGATTGGTATTATTCATTAATGTCAGGCATCGCAAGCCAAGGCTTGCTTTAATTGTTTTTGATGATACGTAATTGTTTAATCAAATGGTTATTATTAATATTAGTTAATGTTGAATTTTTATCATTTTTTAAGCGCGAATTTTAATTGAAATGTTATTAAAGCAATACAATATTTTACAATAGGTACTGTTTTGAGCAATTTTTATTCGATTTTTCACACTAAAACATTAGTTTTATTTTGTTTTTTTAATTCATCTAAAAACGAACATAAGCAATTTTACTTAATAATAACAAATTCTTTTTAAATTTTTTTAAAAAGAATCCAGTGTTGTTTTTATCTTAGTATTAATTTGTCTGATAATCAATTGTTTATGTTAAAAAAAGCGAAATTATATGTTAGGAAATAATTAGTTTGTTAACATGGATGTTACGTTGTGTTAAAGAAAAAATGCTATAAAAAAAATCCTGGCTCTATTTATAGAGCCAGGATTTATAATATAATATAAAGCAAAACAAAATTTTATTTTATATTTTCTCCATTAAAACAAAGTAATGGACTGAATAATTGATTTATTTAAAAATATCATTTGATATATTACTGTTCACTTCAGTTGTCTTGACTTTAAATTCAATCGGTTGCCCTACTACTGTAGTTTTTTCAGAGAACGGTATTTTTATCCCGGTTTGGATATCTCTGTAGTCGCTCCATTCCATTTGGGTGCTGCCTTTTACATCGGTAAATTGTTTTAATTTAAGGCCGGTTTTCTGATCATAAAAGTAGTTTACTTTTGTACCATCCGGCATAGTTACTTTTACAAGGTAGGCCAGCTGACCATTAATAACTTTTATTGTTGGATCAAGTTGCATGCTATAACCACTTTTATTAAAATCAAGCTCAGGGAAAAGTTTATAACGGGCTTTAACCGCGCCTTTTTCAGTAGCCGGAATTACAGCTTGTTTTCTCATCTGCATCACATTTAAACTGTCTCCATTAATAATGATATGGCTAACATTTAAATTGTTATAGGCAGGCACAGAAATATCCTGAAAAAACTCGTCAGGTGTTTTATACTTATTTACCCTTATTACGGCTAAGCCCTGTACAGAACCTTCTGCATTTATAGTAAGATCTTTTACGTCCTTTAATCTGTTTTCACCACCGATGGCATCAATATAGGTTTTTATAACTGTTGCAGCAGTTACTCCCTGCGGAATAGCTATACCGCTAAATGAATTGTTTTCAGGATTAACATCAGGCAAAACATGGTCAGGGTCAATAATGGCATATTCAATTTTTGAGGTTGATTTATAGGCAAAAGTCCAGCTAGCACCGCGTTGCCATATTTCTGCAGGTAAGTTAACTGTTCCGGTCTTGCCGTTTTCTTCTTTGATGGCAATAGTTACCGGCATGGCCATTTCTTCCAGGTTTTCAATGGTGATCAATGCTCCTTTTGAGGGGTCATTGTCCTGATAATCTATCGATTTAACGGCCTGGTCAAGTTTCCAGGTGTTAAAGAACCATTCATTCCAAAACCAGCTTAGGTCTTCACCTGCAGCATTATCAATGGTATGGAAAAAGTCCCATGGAGTTGGGTGCTTAAATGCCCAACGTTTAATGTATGTTTGAAAAGCATAATCAAAGCGCTTTTCGCCTAATATCTGCTCACGTAAAATGGTTAAGCCTAATGCCGGTTTCTCATATGCTGCATAACCTAAGTAATCTGGCTGAATAACATCAGGTGTATTCATAATGGCATCAGCATCTGCTGAAAACATATTGGGTGCAGCCATATGCTGATCTTGCGGCTCAAAATATTCGCCTTTATTAAAAACTTTAGTGTCTACCTTATTGATAAAAGTATTGAAACCTTCATCCATCCATGCATATTTACGTTCATTTGAACCTACAATCATCGGGAACCAGTTATGACCAAACTCATGGTTAGTAACTTCCCATAATGCACCACTTTGGTTATCCGATCCGCAAAATACAATGCCAGGATATTCCATCCCCCCTACTATGCCTGCTACGTTGGTAGCTACCGGGTAGGTATATTCAAACCATTCGTTAGAGTAAAGCTCAATACAAGCTTTTACATACTCAGTTGAGCGGCTCCAAGCACCCATGCCTTTACTTTCAACCGGGTAAACGGATTGTGCCAGTGCTTTTTTACCACTTGGCAGGTTTATCCGTGCGGCATCCCACATAAATGCTTTTGATGCTGCCCATGATACATCACGTGAGTTTTTGCAGAAGAAATGCCAGGTAAGAGTTGGTTTTTGAGGATGCAGATCAGGGTTGTTTAACTCTGCCGAATCTTTGATCATTACCGTTTTGTCGCTGTTTTTAGCTGAAGCAAGGCGGCTTATAATTTTAGGTGTTAATACTTCCAGTGGATTCAGCAATTCGCCTGAGCCAACCACCACCATATTTGATGGAGCGGTTACCGTGTAATCGAAATTGCCATATTCCAGGTAAAACTCTGATGCGCCCATGTACGGAATCACATTCCATCCGGTAACATCATCATATACTTCCATGCGTGGGTACCATTGGGCAAGCTCATAAATCCAGCCGTTTTTAAATAATTTACGCCCCATTCTATCGGTACCATATTCCGGTACATCAAAAGCATAATCAATTTTTATTAAAAGCTTACTGCCGCCTGATCTTAAGGTATCACTCAGCTTTATTTGCATACGGGTGTCGGTTACCAGGTAATCAACTTTTTCTTGTTTCCCGTTTTTAATTACATAAACGCCTTTAATTTCATCACCATTAGTAAAGGTTTTATTAGTGAAACGTCCGCCGGTTACGGGGCTGGTAGCTTCACCGCGAGAATCTTCGCGATAAATATTCTGGTCAACCTGCAGCCACAAAAATGAAAGTGGATCCGGACTATTATTGGTATAAGTAATTACAGTTGTACCGCTAACACGATGTTTGGCTGTATCTAACGTAACGTTGAGTTTATAATCAGCATGGTTTTGCCAGTATTTTACGCCCGGCGCACCTGATGCGGCGCGGTATTCATTTCCCTTAGCTGGGTAAAACAGCGGTGAAAATACCTTGTGCTGGTCGTATTTTGCCGGTGATTGATCAGTACTTTGCGCATTTACGTTATGCACGCCGATACCTACTAATAAAGCCAGTAGACTTTTGTAAAGTTTCATTTGTTGGATGTTTTTGATTTTTAAAGGCAAGTTATATAAAATATTCAGGTGTATTAATATTAAAATAATATCGGTTGTCTACTTTGCAACGCTGTAAAACGGTAAGACGCACAGCGCAACATTAATGTTACAGCAGCGTTTATAAAACATATTCTTTTAATCTTTGTATATTAGTTAAATAATATCTTTAGATATAAACATGCAATTGTATAAAACAGCCAAAATATATTTCAGCTTAGCTGTATTATTATTGGTAGCAAAACCTTTTTTAGGGTTTGGCATGTTTAGTCGTATCCATCCACCTGCTGATGAAAATATTTTTGTTAAGGCTTTTAATAAGCGTAAACAGGAATATTCGGAAGATAGTAACAATGACTTCAATACTTTACTGAAAAAGCTGGCAGAACCTGCCAAATTATTTTTTTTACGCTTTTTATATTTTTTGAATATACTTTTTCCAGCTGTTTTTGCAGCCGGAATATCGATAACTACAGGTTTATTAAATAAAATACGGTCAGATCTCTCTGATGGTAAACAAGTCTGGCTGCTCAACAGCACGCTCCTCATTTGATGATAGTTTATTAGCCATAAATATGGCTGATTGGTAAACAGTTATAGCTGTTTTATTAAACTATTTCATTCATTAATTTCTTAAATAAATGTTAACCTCAAAAAGATGCATTTGCATTTTGTTGTTGCTTTTTATGGCGATAACTGCAGATGCACAGCAATCACCCATAGTAACTTTAAAAGCGTTACTTAATTCAGTTGATCAAAAAGCACCAACACTGATAACCGATTCGGCTGCTATACTTATCCGTAAGGCACAGGCCGCTGAAACACGAAACAACTGGCTTCCTGATCTTACTTTAAACTACCAGGCCGATGTCGGTACCAGTAATAATGTTACCGGCCCTTATTTCGGTTTGGGTGTCGTACCTTCCAGTTCAGGTGGTATTCATAACACAAATGTAACAACAGCTTTATCCGACAATTTGGGTATTGCTGCTCTTAATTGGGAAGTTTACAACTTTGGTAAATATGGTGCTCAAAATAAAGTTGCCAATGCAGATATCAATGTTGAACAAAATCAATACGCCCAATCAAAATACGATTTAAGGGCTTATACCATAAGCAACTATTTGCAATTACTGCGTTTGCAGGATTTTTTGGGCATTCAATACCGCAATATTCAGCGTACGGAACAAATTTTGCGTTCCATTATGTCGCTTGCTAAAAGTGGTGTACGTGCTGGTGTGGACACCAGTATAGCTCAGGCCGAGTTATCTAAAGCCAGGCTGAATTATATTGAACTTAATGATCAGCTTAAGCAGGTACAGCTACAACTTTCAGCAGTAAGCGGACTTCCCTATCAGTCAATTGAGCCCGATACCACGATTGAGAAAACGCTGATTGCTAAGTCATCGGCCTATTTATTTCCTGCTGATACTGTTAATCATCCCATTATTAATTATTACCGGTCTGTTTATGAAAATAATCTGCAAAGGGAAAGCCTGGTCAAAAAGCTTTACAATCCCAAAATATCTGTTCTTGCAGCAGCGTGGGGGCGCGGATCAAGCGTTGATGCATCAGGAAACTATAACAGTCTTTCAAGTGGATATGATTTTCAACGAGGTAATTATCTGGTAGGTATAGGGATTTCTTATAATTTATTTGATCTGCGGAGGATGCAGTTAAAAGAACACACTCAAAAAGCCAGTACCGATTATGCTTATAAAAAATTGCAGGAACAACAACAATTGCTTGCTATAAGTGCGAATCAGGCTGATGTAGAGATGCAAACTGCGCTAAGTCGGCTTAAAGAAATCCCCAATCAGTTAAAAGCAGCTAATGACAGTTATCGGCAAAACCTTTCATTGTATAGAAATGGCTTGTCGGATATTATTACGCTAGACGCTGCACTTAATATTCTTTACCGGGCAGAGACCGACTATATGCAGGCAAAATACGATTACTCGAACGCTTTATTCCGCAAAGCCATTACTGAGAACCAGGTTGATGCTGTTTTAAACTTGTTAAAATAAAAAGATATGTCAATGATCACCTCCGCACTAAAAAGGCCCATCACGGTAATAGTAGTTACCATGAGCCTTTTAATATTTGCAGTGCTTAGTGCAATAAAAATCCCTATAGATATTTTCCCTCAACTTAACCTTCCAACTATTTATATCATAGAATCCTATGGGGGAATGTCACCCCAGCAGATGGAGGGCTTTTTTTCTACCCGTTTGCAGGATCAATTTCTGTATGTGAATGGTATAAAAAATATCAGCAGTAAAAATATCCAGGGTTTAACCCTTATTAAGCTTTCATTTTATGAAAGCACCAATATGGCCGAAGCTTCGGCAGAAGTGGCCTTGCAGGTTAATCGGGCGCAAAGCTTTTTCCCACCAGGTGCTTTGCCGCCGCAGGTAATCAGGTTTGATGCTTCTTCACTTCCTGTTGGTGAACTGGTGATGGATAGTAAAAGCGAAAGCCTGAAAGATATTTATGATATGGCAGCAACCCGTATCCGGCCTATGTTTTCTACTATCCCTGGATTGTCAGCCCCACCTCCTTTCGGCTCAAATGCAAGGTCAATTATATTGAGTATTGATCCAAATAAACTGCGCAGTTTTGATCTTACTCCCGATGAAGTAGTTACGGCATTATCCAATTACAATGTAATGTCGCCATCAGGTAATCTCAGGCTGGGGAATGAAATGTATCTCACTACCATGAACTCGTTGATCAACAACGTAAGTAGTTTTGGCGATATCCCTGTAATTACCAAAAATGGCATACCCATTTATGTAAAAGATATTGCGCGGGTAACTGATGCGGCTGATATAACAGTTGATTATGCACTCATAAATGGTAAACGCTCAGTATATATTCCTGTAGTTAAAACCGCGGATGCTTCTACCTGGACAGTTGTTCAGGATCTGAAAAGCAAGCTACCCGAAATGCAGAACCTGCTTCCTGACGATGTCAAAATAACCTATGAGTTTGACCAGTCCATTTTCGTGGTAAATGCAGTAAAAAGCCTGATGACCGAAGGTGCTTTGGGTGCTTTGCTCACCGCCTTGATGGTATTACTTTTTCTGGGTGATCTGCGCAGCTCTATAATTGTAGTAACCACCATACCGGTATCTATATTAATAGGCGTACTGCTATTAAGTTTATTTGGGCAAACCATTAACCTAATGACTTTGAGCGGACTCTCGCTGGCCATTGGTATTCTGGTTGATGAATCGACAGTGACTATTGAAAATATTCACCAGCACCTGGAAATGGGAAAGTCTAAAAAGCTTGCCATACATGATGCCTGCGTAGAGATTGCGTTCCCTAAATTGCTTATATTATTATGTATACTGGCTGTATTTGCTCCCTCGTTTATGATGAATGGCGTGCCAAGAGCCATGTTTTTACCCCTGTCGCTCTCCATCGGCCTAACCATGATTGTTTCTTTTTTACTATCACAAACAATGGTTCCGATTTTTAGTAATTGGATCATGAATGCAGAGCGCTATCAGCATTATGTACATCATAAGAAGCATGCGCATGCAGGGGAAGCTTTAGATCGGCCGGAAGAAATACAGGTAAATATGCATTTGGAAGAAGAAGAAGCGCATCCGGAAGAAAATAGCTTTTTTGAAAGGATGAAAATGGGTTATATGAACACCATCTCCCGTATGATGCCTTCTAAAAAAATCATCGTTCCGGTTTACCTTGTAGTAATTATCGGCCTGGCTGCAACTTGTTTTGTTTTTATAGGGAAAGATATGATGCCTAAATTAAACAACGGACAGTTTCAGATAAGGCTAAAAGAACCTGAAGGCACTCGATTAGAACGTACAGAAGATAAATTTAAACAGGTTTTGCAAATTATTGACAGAACAGTAAATCACCATGTAAAAATCACTTCTGGTTATATTGGTTTGGTTCCAAGTAGTTTTGGCAGCAGTAATTTGTATGTATTTAATACAGGTACCCACGAAGCTGTTTTACAGGTAAACCTTGATGAAGATTACAAGGTGAACATGGACGAATTGAAAGATGCCCTACGTAAGAATATTAAATATGAATTACCCGAAATGACCATCAGTTTTGAACCGATTGACATGACGGAAAAGATTATGAGCCAGGGGGCATCAACCCCGATACAGGTTCAGGTTGCCGGAAAAAATATGCAGCAAATTGAAGCTTACGGTGATAAAGTTTTAAATAAGTTCAAACAAATTCCGTATCTGCGCGATGTGGAAATAGATCAACCCTTAAAGTTTCCGGTTATTGCTATAACACTGGATAGGTTGAAAGTTTCCCAGCTTGGTCTTAATATAAAAGATATTTCAAGATCGGTTACTGCAAGTACTTCTTCAAGTCGCTTTTCGGAGAAAAATTTATGGTTGGATAATAAAAATGCCTACACCTATCAGGTGCAGATCCAGGTGCCCGAATATGTGATGAATACTATGGATGAACTAAAGGAAATTCCATTGTTAAAGGGTAAAAGTAGTCCAACCCTTGCAGATGTTGCCGAATTTAAGGTTGATTATCAGCCCGGCGAGTATGATCGCACAGGCCCGCGCCGTTTCATCACCATAAGTGCAAATATTTATAAAAAAGACCTGGGATCAGCCACGGCTGATGTACAAAAGGCCGTAAATTCATTAGGGAAGCCACCAAAAGGTCTTATTGCTGAAATTGGTGGAATGTCGAGTCTCTTGACTGAAACCTTAAATAGTTTGCAAAATGGTTTAGCTTTTGCTATCCTGGTCATATTTCTGCTATTGGCAGCAAATTATCAATCTTTTAAGGTTTCTTTAACGGTTTTATCAACCATTCCGGCGGTAATATTAGGATCAATAACCGCTTTATTGTTAACGGGTTCAACGCTTAATCTGCAATCATACATGGGGATGATCATGTCGACCGGTGTATCTGTTGCAAATGCCATTCTTATCGTTACTAATGCCGAGAAACTGAGACTTGAATTTCGTGATTCAAGCAAAGCGGCCATAACTGCCGCTTCTATACGTTTGCGCCCTATTTTAATGACCAGTATGGCTATGATTGCAGGCATGATCCCAATGGCTTCTGGCCTTGGGGAGGCCGGGGAACAAACTGCTCCGCTAGGCAGGGCAGTAATTGGCGGCCTGTTTGCCTCAACATTGGCTGCCCTATTTATTTTACCGCTGGTTTTTGCATGGGTTCAAAATAAAACTACTTATGATGATCCATCACTTATGCCAGAAGAATTAATCCAAATCAATCTATTAGAAATTCAACACCATGAAATATAAATCGTATTTGTTATTGGCTGTAATCGTTTTTTTTGCAGCCTGTTCCGGAAATAATAAACCGGTAGACTTAACAGCCCAAACAACTCAGATCAGCAAATATCAGTTTGGTAATGTATCAGAAAAAGCATTATCAAGTTCTGCGCGGCTACCGGGGCTATTAGTCCCTTTTAATGAGGTCAATTTATTTCCCAAAGTTAACGGTTTTGTTAAACAGCTTTTTGTTGATCGTGGTTCCATTGTAAAAAAGGGACAGTTATTAATGATTCTTGAGGCACCCGAAATGGAATCTGAGCTGCAGGCTGCTAATTCAAAATACCTTCAGGCACAGGAAAATGCCATAGCCAGCAAGGAAAAATATGAACGCCTTAAAGAAGCAGCCAAAGAACCTGGTTCCGTATCGCCTTTAGATCTGGATAATGCAAGCGCTAAAACGAAAGCTGATAATGCATTGGCACAATCAGAATTATCCAATGTGGGTTCTGTTAAAACTATGTTGGGCTATCTGCGTATTTATGCGCCATTTGATGGAATGATTGTTCAACGAAATGTTTCGCCGGGGGCATTGGTAGCGCCGGGTAAAGAAACAGATCAGCCTATGCTGATTATACAGGATATCAACAAAATGCGTCTTACCGTTTATATTCCGGAAGATTATGTAGATAAGGTTGACCTGAACCAACCCGTAACATTTACTTTTAATGCGATGCCTGGTCTGCAACAAGCAGCCAAAATAAGTCGATCAGCCAACGCCTTGGGTAGTATGCGGCAGGAAGCCATTGAGATTGATATACAGAACCCAAACGGCAAATTAAAGCCCGGTATGTATGCCGAAGTAAATATCCCTATGCTATCGGGGGCCAAATCATTACTGGTACCTAATAGCGCTATCATCCGCTCAACCGAAAAAGAATATGTTATTGCCGTGCGAAATGGCAAGGCCAACCTGATAATGATTAAGGAAGGGTTGATAAATGATGATTCGACAGAAGTTTTTGGTGATCTTAAGCCCAATGACAAATTGCTGATCCATGCTTCCGACGAAATTAAACAGGGGGATAACATTAAATAACTTCTGATTTTTTTGTTCCATACTCTATAACCGGCAGCCTTAAAAGCTGCCGGTTATTTTATAGTACTAATTAATTGTATATATTCTTATAATTATATTGAGTTAATTTTAATGTAATAAATTAAATGCAAACAGGCAGTTTACTCGTAATGAATATTTGTTTCCTAATGGTTGAATTTATCTATTGAGAAATATATAGATATGATTTATAGTTAAATAAATATTAAAATATGCTTTATTGTTAATAATTTAATTATTATATCAAATAATGAGAAATATGAAAACAATTTTGATTTATTATGCTTTATAGTTAATCATAATTATTCATCCTAAAAATTATCAATTAATGAAAGCAAAATTAATCGCCGCCCTGATTGTAGTTTCGTTTGCAAGCTGCAAAAAAGATTATTCTACAAAACCCTCACCCTTTTATGTAGGAGAAATGACAAGGTTAGATGGTGTTAACCCAAAAAGTTCATACGTACCCTACAATTGCTGCACGTGTCCTTGTAAAATAACGTCCGAATACACGGAAACTAATAGCATGTATTGGTATTATGATATCGTAGATATGAATGATACTACGCTAACGCATGTGGCAAATACTCAGCTAAAAAAATATTAATAAGTATGAAATATTTGTACTGTATTTGATCTGCTTAATAATGGTGTTTTTACAATACTAGAGCTCACTATACTTTAACTCCTCTAAACAACACACGCAAGCTAATAATAGCTTGCGTGTGTTGTTTCTTTACAATTTCTCTCCTTGTTATAAAAAATTTAATAATATTAAGTCATTGTTTATTAAGTACTTAATTATTATTATGTTTAATTTTTAACATTTTATTAATATTTATTTGTGAATTAGGATATTCGATATATCTTTACACTACTAAATTGATAGATTTAATAGGAGATTGAAAAAAGAAATGAAAACGTCTAGACAACATTTGCACATTAACTACACATCAAACTGCTACCCAATTAGCCTTAATAGCTGTATGTGCTGTTGTTGATTATATGCAGTCAGCCACATAACAGAGGAATAATAACTTAACTTTTCACGATTAATAAAAACACATGAAATTACCTTACGTAATCAGAACGGTACTCTTATTGAGTATACTTTTTAGCGCTTTAATAAGTAAAGCACAGCAAAATGATGACCTTTTAAATGTATTGATAAAAAAAGGCGTATTAACCCAGCAGGAAGCAGATTCCATTCGCTCAGATCAGGCTGTAAAAGAACAGGCAAAAAAGGATAAAGAGAAACAAAATCAGCATGGTATTACCATTGGTAGCCGTGCCCTTCAAATAAGCGGGTTGGTGCAAACAGAATATGAGGGTTTTCAGCAAACAGGCGTTAATAATACTTTCTTATTGCACCGCGCACGTTTGGACGTAAAAGGCGATATTGACGATAACTGGAACTATGAAGTTTATACAGAGTTTGCGGGTACAACCAAATTACTGGATGCTTATACCACTTATAAAATAGCAGACTTTTTAAAGTTCACTGCCGGCCAGTTTAAAGTACCTTATTCATTAGAAAGCTTAATTGCTGATAGTCAGCTTGATTTTATTGACCGCTCTCAGGTTGTTAACGCCCTTGCTGGCAGGTCCACCGACGTAATCGGCAATCAAAATGGCCGTGATATCGGTATTCAAATAAACGGAAGTTTTGTAAAAATAGATGGTCGTTATTTATTTGATTACACCTTAGGTGTTTTTAATGGTGCGGGTTATGATGTCACCACAGATAACAATGGACATAAGGATTTTGCAGGTAGATTTAGCGTACATCCAATCACTGATTTGACGGTATCAGCAGATTTTTATAACGGACAGGGCAACTACGGAACTCCTGCAAAAAACCAAAAGCGTGACCGCGGTGGTTTTGATGCCCGTTATGTAATAGGTGGATTAGGGTTACAAGCCGAATATGACTATGGTACTGATGGAATCATTAAAAGAAAAGGCTGGTACGGGCAAGCTACTTATTTTGTAATTCCTAGCAGGTTGCAACTAGCTGCAAAATATGATAATTATGATCCTAATGAAGTATCTACAAATGTTACTACTAATTATTATACAGGCGGAGTTAACTACTTCTTTAACAACTGGGCACGTTTAGCGATAAATTATGTTGATCGCCGTGAAGAAGGCACACAGATTAAGAACAATCTGTTTGAGACACAATTGCAACTCACTTTTTAATATAACCACCTATGAAAAAAATACTCAAATACAAAATACTAACAGTGGCTATTGCCGCAGTTAGTATTTTAACAATAGCATCGTCTTTTGTAAAAAGACCTCCCGTTATTGCTCCAGCAGATGACGTTGAAGGTACTATTAATATATCAGGGGCATTTGCCTTGTATCCGATAACGGTAAAGTGGGCTAGTGAGTTTAAAAAGCTTCACCCCAAAGTTGTTTTTAACATATCGGCTGGCGGTGCAGGTAAAGGTATTACCGATGCGCTATCTGGCCTGGTTGATATAGGCCTTGCTTCGAGGGATATAGATCCATCCGAAGTAAAAAAGGGTGCATATACAGTTTATGTGACAAAAGATGCTGTTGTGCCAACTTTTAATACCGGAAACCCTGATGCTGCTCAATTATTAGAAAAAGGGGTTAAAAGAGATCAGTTTTTAAACATTTTTGTTAACGGAACAATTAAAAGCTGGAACCAACTGGCCGGTAAAGTTGCTGCGCCAATACATATCTACACCAGGTCTGACGCGGCCGGTGCAGGTGAAACCTGGGCTAAGTATTTTGGCAAGAAGCAGGAAGACTTATTGGGTGTGGGCGTTTATGGAGATCCGGGCCTGGCACAAGCAGTAAAAAAAGACCCTGCAGGAATAGGCTATAACAATCTTGCTTATTTGTACGATCTGAAGACCCGCAAACAAGTAGCAGGAGTCCATGCTTTACCTATTGATGTAAATGGCAATGGTAAAATTGATGCCAACGAAAACTTTTACAGCACTATTGACGACCTAACAGCAGCCATTGCCGATGGTCGATACCCTTCACCCCCAGCCCGTAACCTTGGTTTTCTGTTTAAAGGCAAGCCAAAGAAAAAAGAACTGGTTGAGTTTGTAAAATATGTATTATCCGACGGGCAAAAGTTTGTTGAAGAGAATGGTTATATCGCTCTTTCAAAAGCTAAAATTCAGGAAGAGCTTAAGAAGGTACAGTAAGTTTATAGTTCAAGGCAGCGGCAAAATAAGCTTCCCATACTATCAACCACGAACTATAAGGAAAATGCAAATACGAATATTAAAAGATAAGATCTTATCCAAACTGATGCTAGTGTTTACACTGGCATCAGTTTCTTTATTACTGATCATTGGGATAGGATTGTATGTCCATTCTATCCCGATATTGGAAAAATCATCCTGGGGAACACTGGTCACTTCAAGTATCTGGAAACCACTCAAGGGATTGTTTGGTTTTTATCCGTTTATAATGGGTACCCTGTGGGTTACAGGCATAGCCATTGTTATAGCCTTACCACTTTGCTTGTTAACAGCGCTTTTTGTTGTTGAATATGCTCATGCTGGTATCAGGCGTGTGTTAGTGCCATTTATAAACCTTTTATCAGGAATACCTCCGGTAATTTTTGGCGTTTGGGGTGTGCTTTTCATCATTCCCTTAATACAGAATTATATTGCTCCTCATTTTGTTGAGTTTTCTACAGGCTACAGTGTATTAGCCGGTGGAATTGTTTTGGCTGTGATGATCTTTCCGCTGATTGTTAGTATTATCAGCGAGGTTTTAAATACAATTCCGCAGGAATTAAAAGACGCTTCCCTATCATTAGGTGCAACCAAATGGGAAACCATTAAAAAGATAGTGTTGCGTAAAGCCTTACCGGGTATAATTGCTGCGGTTGTATTGGCTATTTCACGTGCCTTCGGCGAAACCATTGCGGTGCTGATGGTTTGTGGAAACAATGCGGTTGTTCCTCATTCTGTTTTTGATCCAGGTTATCCCCTACCCGCACTGATTGCCAATAATTATGGAGAAATGTTGTCCATACCGCTATATGATTCTGCATTGATGTTTGCAGCGTTACTGCTCTTTATTATTATCCTTTTGTTTAACATTATTTCAAGGCTGATTTTAGCCCGTCTGGAAAGGAAGTTGACATCATGAGACGAAGAAAAGCTGAAGAATTATTTTTCAAAATATTGATGCTAATAGCCGCCATAATAGTTTGCGGCAGTTTTTTCCTGATTGTAGGGACAATATTCGCAAAAGGGTTACCTTATATGAACCTGGATATGCTTACAAAAACACCGGGCGGTGGTTTTTACATTGGTAAAGAAGGCGGCATATTAAATGCCATAATTGGCTCCTTGTATGTAGCTGGCGGTGCAACAATTTTAGGGCTTTTAATAAGTATCCCCGTAGCTATTTTTATCAATATGTACATGAATGGCAAAAAGTTTTTGTCAGATTCATTGCGCGTTGCATTTGATGTGTTATTTGGTATTCCATCCATCGTTTATGGTGCATTTGGGTTCTTAATAATGGTTTATTTCGGTTTCCGTGCATCGTTATTAGGAGGTATTATTGCCGTAACTCTACTGGTTATTCCCATTTTAGTACGCACATTGGATGAGGTAATTGGTACAGTGCCATTAGAGCTTCGTGATGCTGCCTTATCCCTGGGCGCAACCCGTTGGGAAATGGCAAAGGTTGTTCTCCGGCAAATAAGGCCGGGTATTTTTACGGCCATCCTGTTATCATTTGGCAGGGCCATTGGCGATGTTGCATCCGTATTGTTTACTGCTGGGTTTAGTGATAATATCCCCACTTCATTGCATGAGCCTGCAGCTACGCTCCCATTGGCCATCTTTTTTCAGTTAAGCAGCCCAGTTGAAGAAGTACAGGGACGTGGCTATGCTTCGGCGCTTATCCTTACCATTATTGTATTAGTTATCACTGTATTATCTGAAATACTGATAAAGAAATTTTCAAAACACAAAAGTTAATGACCAAAACACCACATATCAGTGTTCAGCATTTAAATGTGCACATTGGTAACCAGCATATTTTAAACGATATTAATATTAACATCCCCGATAAGAAGGTAACCTCCATAATAGGTCCTTCCGGTTGCGGAAAAACCACGCTGCTTAGATCATTTAACCGGCTGTTGGATAATACACCCGGTGTAAGTATCACGGGTAAAGTATTGGTAGATGGAGAGGATATTTACGATCCGAAAGCCGAAGTGACTCATATCCGCAAAAAAATGGGATTGCTTTCCCAGCGGCCCTATCCTCTGCCCATGTCTATTTATGACAATGTAGCCTATGGCCCAAGAATTCATGGTATCCGGAAAAAGCAGGAACTTGATCAATTAGTGGAAGAACAGCTTAAAGCAACAGGTTTATGGAACGAGGTTAAAGATCGTTTAAATGCCTCTGCAACACGTTTATCAATTGGTCAGCAGCAACGTTTATGTCTCGCGAGAGGATTGGCTGTAAGCCCTGAGATTATTTTAGGAGATGAATCTACATCGGCGCTTGATCCTGTTTCAACTTCAATTATTGAAGACCTTTTTATCAGCCTGAAGGAAAAATATTCTATAGTATTGGTTACCCATATCTTAAGGCAGGCACGACGGGTTTCGGATTATATTGTTTTCGTTTACGGTGGTAAAATTATTGAATTTGGCCCTACAGAAGATGTTTTACTAAATCCAAAAGAAGAGTTGACCAGGGAGTATGTAAAGGGATATATTAGTTAATAATTTCTTATTTAATATGATTTTGGTTTAAAAATATAGATAATTTATGGTTTTAGTGCAATTTTTCAGTATAAATGATTGTATTTAAGTTTTTGGTTGGTTTTTTAATGATAAATATTCAATTGTGTACTAGAATAGGTCGTAAGTTATATTAATATGCTGTATATTGCACCATTTATTGATATAAATGGCATATAATTATCACCGGATCATTATTAAAATAGGGTCGAACGTTTTTACTCAAAAAGACGGTTTGCCTGATTTGAAACGCATTGGTAGTTTGGTTCAACAGATTGCCGAAATTAAAAAACGAGGTATTGAAGTTATCCTGGTATCATCAGGCGCTGTGGCTTCAGGTCGTAGTTTAATAAGCGTTTCAGAAAAATTTGATCCTATTGCTGCGAGGCAACTATTGGCTTCCATCGGGCAGGTCAAACTCATTAATACTTATTCCAATTTGTTTGAACAATTTAATATTCTTTGTTCACAGGTGTTGGTAACCAAAGAGGACTTCAGAGACAGGCTCCATTATCTTAATATGAAAAATTGCCTGGAAATACTGTTACAGCACCAGGTTATCCCGGTCGTAAATGAAAATGATGTAGTATCGGTGACAGAGCTAATGTTTACCGATAATGATGAATTGGCCGGTCTTATAGCATCTATGCTTAATGCGCAGGCTTTGGTTGTGCTCACAAACGTTGATGGCATTTATAATGGTAATCCAAATTCAGCAGATGCAACCATTATTGAGGAAGTTTCCGGTTCAACTATTGATTTTTCATCTTTTGTAAGTTCGGGTAAATCACAATTTGGCCGTGGGGGTATGATCACTAAATCAACCATGGCGCAAAAAACAGCGCAACTAGGTATTGCGGTACATATTGCTAATGGAACCAAAGACAATATTCTTATTGATGTATTAGAAAATACAGTAGCCCATACCCATTTTAGCCCTAATAAAACAGCATCAGGAAAAAAGAAGTGGATAGCACACTCCGGAAATTTTGCGACAGGTATTGTAAGGGTCAATGATGGTGCTAAAACAGCGCTTACTTCTGCTAATGCCTCCAGTTTGTTACCTATCGGAGTTATAAACATACTGTCAGAATTTAAAAAAGGCGATATCATCAAAATAATAGATGAAAATGACAAGCATATTGGTTTAGGCATTGCCGAATATGGCTCTGATAAAGCAAACGATATGATTGGCCATAAAAATCAAAAGCCATTGGTACATTATGATTATCTTTATTTGGAATGTTAAGTAATTACAATAAATATTTTGAAGATGCTATCATAGCGGGAAGGAAAAGCCTTTCTCCTGCTGTTATCAACCAGGTATTACATGATCTGGCTTCTTCTGTCATTGTTAATACTGATAATTTATTAGTAGAAAATAAAAAAGATTTGGACCGAATGGATCCTGACGACCCCAAATACGATAGACTTAAACTTACAGCGGCCCGTATAGCAGATATAGCAAAGGACATCAATAACGTAGCAAAACTGGATAGTCCACTGGGGCAAATATTATCAGAAAAGACGATGCCCAATGGGCTGCATATTTCAAAAATCAGGGTTCCGCTTGGTGTTGTTGGTGTTATTTACGAGGCCCGGCCCAATGTAACCTTTGATGTGTTTTCCCTTTGTTTTAAAACGGGTAACGTTTGTATCTTAAAAGGTGGTAGCGATGCAGCGTTTTCAAATAAGGCTATTATTTCCATTATCCATAAAACGCTGACAAAATATAGAATAGACGTTAATTACGCTACGCTTTTACCTGTTGAACGTGAAGCTACTGATGCTTTGTTAGGGGCAACTGGTTATGTAGATGTGCTTATTCCGCGGGGTAGTCAGGGTTTAATTGATCATGTACGTTTAAATAGCAAAGTACCGGTAATTGAAACAGGTGCCGGAATTGTACATGTTTATTTTGATGAATCGGGTGATCTGCAAAAAGGTCGTGATATTATTTTTAATGCCAAAACCCGTCGGGTAAGTGTGTGTAATGCATTGGATTGTTTAATTTTAAACCAGAAAAGATTGTCAGATTTACCGGAACTGGTTAGGCTCCTGGCAGATAAAGAAACAGAAATTTATGCTGATGAAAGGTCTTTTGAAAAATTAAAAAGCCATTACCCTCCTCAATTACTTCACCAGGCAAAGCCTGAAAATTTTGGAACAGAGTTTTTATCAATGAAAATGGCTATTAAAGTGGTAGAAAATTTTGATGAAGCCTTAAGTCACATTGCTAATTATAGCTCAAAACACAGCGAAGCCATAATATCTGAGGATGTCAACAATATAGAAGCTTTTTTAAACATGGTGGATGCTGCAGCTGTTTATGTAAATGCTTCTACAGCTTTTACTGATGGTGCGCAATTTGGGCTTGGAGCCGAAATTGGTATCAGTACTCAAAAGCTGCATGCACGCGGCCCCATGGGCCTGGACGAACTTACAAGTTATAAATGGCTGATAAAAGGTAGCGGACAAATCAGAACCTAAACTTCATCACAATATATCGGTAAACAACAAAAGGTGTTCATTTTAAAATGAACACCTTTGTTCCTAACAATCGTTAAATTACTATATAAAATAATTTATAATAGCAACAAAACAAATAATAACTAAAATCACACCTTGTAATTTTTGTTCTAAAGTTAACTGGGTTTGCATCTACTATATCAATTAAGGTATTACAAATTTATACTGTAAAAGTTATGTTACAAAATTCCTTTTGATTTTTATGATTTTTATAATAAAATCATTTGATCTTTTTATAAATGTCATATTGTCATTTATAATATAAAAAAATCATAATAAAAGAACCAAAAGTTTGAGTTTTTCTTATTTAAAAGAACAATAAAAACATGCATTAAGACACTGTTAACGAAGTTTTTTCTGCTTATGCATTTCTTTCTGTATAATCAGAAATGAAAAATTCAACAACAGAAAAGAAACAACAATTTTTAAAACTTACTTTTTCTGTATTTATTATTATTCGTAGTAAGGGTTATTTTGTAACAAGAAAACTTCTTGGGCATGTTTATGTTTTGAATTAACAAAAGGTTAAGTTTTATTTTTCTTTTAAATTAATTAAAAGAAATACACTATATAGATACATTTTACCCTTATCTGACTCAGCGTTTATCAACATAAAATCAAAAAGGGTATCTTTGCAAAATTATGAGTAAGCACGGCAGGATATTAGTGGCAATGAGTGGTGGCGTTGATAGTTCGGTTGCAGCAGTGATGTTGCATGAGCAGGGCTATGAAGTTATAGGGCTTACTATGAAAACGTGGGACTATGCATCAGCTGGTGGTAGTTCAAAAGAAACAGGGTGTTGTAGCCTTGACAGTATAAATGATGCACGTGCACTGGCGGTTGGCTATGGCTTTCCGCATTACATACTGGATATTAGAAGTGAGTTTGGCGATTTTGTGATAGATAATTTTGTTGATGAATATATTGCTGGCCGTACCCCCAATCCATGCGTTTTATGTAATACCCATATTAAATGGGAAGCATTGCTAAAACGTGCAGATAAGTTAGATTGCGAGTTCATAGCGACTGGCCATTATGCTAATGTCCGTTTACAGGATAATGGCAGATATGTGATTTCAAAAGGTAAAGACGAGAATAAAGACCAATCATATGTACTATGGGGCGTATCTCAAAAAAACCTTGCCCGTACTAAATTTCCTTTAGGTAGTTTTTCCAAGCCCGAAATCAGGCAAATGGCCCTTGATATGGGGCAGGTTGAACTGGCGGGTAAAAGTGAAAGCTATGAAATATGCTTTGTGCCGGATAACGATTATAGATCGTTTTTAAGGCATAAAGTTAAAGATCTGGAAGGACGTGTTGCCGGTGGTGACTTTGTGCTGGCAGACGGCACTATAGTAGGCAAACACCAGGGTTATCCGTTTTATACCATAGGTCAGCGTAAAGGGTTAGGTATAGCTTTAGGGCACCCTATGTTTGTAACCAGTATCCAACCTGATACTAATACTGTTGTGCTTGGAACAGCCGATGAATTGGAACGTAAGCAAGCATGGGTAAAAAATCTGAATCTGGTTAAATACGAAACCATTACTGAGCCAATTGAAGCGGTTACCAAAATCAGGTATAAAGATGCCGGCACTCAAAGTACCATTGTACAAATGGGGCAGCATATGAAAGTTGATTTTCTGCATAACGTTTCAGGTATCGCACCCGGACAATCAGCCGTATTTTATGAAGGTAATGATTTGCTTGGCGGCGGCTTTTTAATGTAGATTTCTGCACTAAGTTTTAGGTTTTTATTGTTGAAATGTTGATTTTAAAAGTAAATATTAAAAATAGTATAACTTTTTAACCTTAGGAGCTTTCAACGGTAAACCTCAACATTTAACTCCTCCAACCGTATAACATTATACCTTTTCCTAAAAACAAATTGGCGTTTCGCTTTCTTTATGTTTTATTTGCAAAAAATAACTGCTTAAATGGCTAAAAATTTACTTATTGTAGAATCTCCGGCGAAAGCCAAAACCATTGAGGGATACCTTGGCAAAGACTTCACCGTAAAGTCGAGTTATGGACATATCCGTGATTTGGTTAAGTCTGATGATGCTATCGATATTGCGCATGATTTTAAACAGAAATATGAGGTTCCTGCAGACAAAAAGCAGATTGTTAGCGAATTAAAGAAGTTAGCTAAAGAAGCCGAAATAGTTTGGCTGGCATCGGACGAGGACCGCGAAGGGGAAGCTATATCATGGCATCTATATGATACTTTAGATTTAAAAGAAGCCACTACCAGGCGTATTGTTTTTCATGAGATCACTAAACCGGCTATTTTACGTGCTATTGAAACGCCCCGTAAAATAGACTATAATTTAGTAAATGCACAACAAGCGCGCCGTGTTTTGGACAGATTGGTAGGTTTTGAACTTTCTCCGGTTTTATGGAAAAAAGTAAAACCTTCACTTTCAGCTGGTCGTGTACAATCAGTTGCAGTAAGACTGATTGTTGACAGAGAGCGCGAAATCAACAAATTCAAATCAGAAGCGGCATTTAAAATAGTTGCCATTTTTGGCAAAGGCAGAGATGCCTTTAAAGCTGAACTATCCGAACGTTACAGTAAGCAAGAAGATGCAGAGAAGTTTTTACAGGATTGTATTAAGGCTGATTTTGATGTAAAATCACTGGAAACCCGTCCTGCAAAACGTTCACCGGCTGCTCCGTTTACAACATCTACCCTTCAACAGGAAGCCAGCCGTAAATTAGGTTACTCAGTTTCACGTACCATGCAGGTAGCCCAAAAACTTTATGAGTCCGGGCATATTACGTATATGCGTACTGACTCACTTAATTTATCTGATCAGGCTTTAAACGCAGCTGCTCAAGAGATTATTTCTGCCTATGGCGATAAATACCATCAGCATAGAAAATATAAAACTAAAAACGCCAGTGCTCAGGAAGCGCACGAAGCGATAAGGCCAACTTATTTCGATAAGCATACTATACAGGGTGATTCGAGCGAAACGCGGTTGTATGAGCTGATCTGGAAAAGAGCAATTGCCTCGCAAATGAGTGAAGCGCAGTTTGAGAAAACCACTGCAAAAATCAGTATATCAACCCGTAAAGAAGAACTTACAGCCAATGGTGAGGTGATGAAATTTGATGGTTTCCTGAAAGTCTATCTGGAGTCCAGTGATGAGGATGAGGATAACTTACAGGATGGTGAAAATGCTATGTTGCCGCCATTAACCAAAGGCCAGCGTTTGGCTTTGCAGGAAATGTCAGCAACCGAACGCTTTTCCCGTCCGCCTGCTCGGTATACCGAAGCAAGTTTGGTTAAAAAATTGGAAGAATTAGGCATTGGCCGTCCTTCAACCTATGCTCCTACCATATCTACCGTTCAAAACCGTGGTTATGTTTTAAAAGAAGAGCGTGAAGGCAGGATAAGGGCCTTCCGTGTTTTAACACTGAAGGAAGAAAACATCACTAAAGAGGAGAAGACTGAAAATACTGGCGCCGAAAAAGGAAAGCTGTTTCCTACAGATATAGGGGCAGTTGTAAATGACTTCCTGGTGCTGCATTTTAATGATATTGTTGATTTTAACTTTACAGCCAGCGTTGAAAAACAGTTTGACGAGATAGCACAGGGATTAAAAGAATGGACAGACATGATCCGCAGCTTTTATACACCTTTCCATAAGGAAGTTGAAAGTACCATTCAAACTGCTGATAAAGCTACTGGTGAGCGTGAATTAGGCGTCCACCCTGAAAATGGCAAAAAGATTTCTGTTAGAATTGGCCGCTACGGTCCATTTGTGCAGATTGGTGAGAGTGCTACGGAAGAGAACAAAGAAGAAAAGCCACTTTACGCGAGTTTAAGGGCAGGGCAAAGCATTGAAACAATCAGTATAGAAGACGCACTGGAATTGTTTAAATTGCCTAAGGTAGTTGGTGAATACGAAGGTAAGGTAATGAAGGTGGCCATTGGTCGCTTTGGCCCTTATATCAGCCACAACAGTGCTTTTGTATCCTTACCTAAAGAAATAGATCCGCATGATGTTACCGAAGAAAAAGCAATTGAGCTGATTAACGATAAACGTAAACGTGATGCAGAAAAGTTGATTAAGGCTTTTGATGAAGATGTCGATGTCAAAGTATTAAATGGCCGTTGGGGTCCATACATTGAATTTGGCAAACTAAATGTTAAAATTCCAAAGGATAAAGATCCGCAGAGCTTAACTTACGAAGAGTGTAAAGCATTGGCTGACGCAATGCCAAAAGATGCAAAAAAGGGACGATTTGGGAAATCAGCAACAGCTGCAAAACCAGCTGCTAAAAAGGCTCCTGCAAAGAAAAAGGCCCCGGCAAAAAAGAAATAATTTTTAATGGCTGATATTGATCGATATTCATATCAGCTGTTTAATGCTCCTATTGATATGATAAAAGATCTGCCAGAAAATAAGGTAAAAGACATTGCTATAGCGGTGGCTCTTGAGAAGGAAAGTGCTGAGAGTAAAATATGGTATGTTTATTTGATCAACCTAAAAAAAGAGCCTATTGAAAATGTATTGATTACATCAAAGGGCTATGGCGAAAAAAACGGAGAACAAGTAAAGACCTCTACACTCAGACACATGTTTCCGCTGGTTGAAGAAGGCTCATATAAATTGATTGAACCAATTGATGAGCAAACCTTTGGCTTAAATAATGAATATTGGTTAAGCTTTTATATTGGTAAAAATATCTATGATAAAAAATTCATCTTTTTACCGGAGAGCATTGTTGAGCTTAACTTTATTAAGTTACCAGTTGTAAATAAAGTTGGGGTAATGATTTTATAATGTTGGGCTAAAACTTAATTTGCCCGGAATAACCCATATTTTAAAATACAATAGATAGCCCTTACGCCGTCTTTCCACCCTATTTTCTTCCCGTCTTCATATGTACGGCCATAATAAGAGATCCCTACCTCATAGATGCGGATTTTAGGTACACGGGCAATTTTCTGAGTTACTTCCGGCTCAAATCCAAAACGTTGTTCGGTTAGTTTGATAGATTGGATAAGTTTGGTATTAAAAACCTTGTAACAGGTTTCCATGTCTGTAAGGTTGAGATTACTGAACATATTGGAGGCAAAAGTAAGCCACTTGTTACCAATAGTGTGCCAAAAGAAAAGGATACGGTGTGGATTGCTACCCATAAACCTGGAGCCGTAAACAACATCGGCAAATCCATTGCGGATTGGTTTTAACAAGTCATTGTATTCTTCAGGATCATATTCCAAATCAGCATCCTGAATAATCAGGTACTCGCCGGTCGCTTTTGATATGCCTGTATGCAATGCTGCACCTTTACCCTTGTTTACTTCATGCTTAAAGTAATTAATATCCAGATCGGGATTGGTTTGCTTATAGCTTGCAACTGCTTCTTCGGTATTATCACTTGAAAAGTCGTTTACAATAATGATTTCTTTTTGAATATTATCAATCAGGTTAACTGATTTAATTTTGTTTAATATGAGGTGTATGGTGTTACCTTCATTGTAAGCAGGAATAATAATTGATAATTTTTCTATTTTCATTATTGTGATCGGGTTTAATAAAAACCTTTTTAAGGCCCAAAAGTAACAATAATACTGACTTTTTTTACACTGCCTGGATATTACAGGCTTATTTAAAGGCAATGGCTAAGGAAAACAAAAAACTAAAAATAGTATATTGCCTCATTAAATAGTAACAACTAATGCTTGAACAATACGACCTCCATAATTTATTGGTAATTGATATTGAGACCGTTCCGCAATACAGTAGCTTCAGCCAGGTACCAGAAAATTTTCAAAAGCTTTGGGATTTAAAAACGCAGAATCAGCGGAAAGAAGAAACTGCTGAAGAATTTTATGAACGCGCAGGTATTTGGGCTGAATTTGGCAAGATCATCTGTATATCAGTGGGTATTTTTGTTAATGGAAAACAAACAAGTTTAAGAGTTAAATCATTTGCATCGCATAGTGAAAAAGAAGTACTGGAAAAGTTCGCTGCTTTGTTAGCCAGTCAGCCACCCAGCTTAATTTTATGCGCACATAATGGAAAAGAATTTGATTTTCCATATATCTGCCGCCGTATGCTGGTTAATGGCTTAAAAATCCCATCACAATTGGAATTATCCGGTAAAAAGCCATGGGAAATAAATCACTTGGATACAATGGAGTTATGGAAATTTGGTGATTATAAAAATTATACCTCATTAAATTTACTAACCGCCATTTTTAATATCCCTACTCCAAAAGAGGATATTGATGGGAGCATGGTTGGCCATGTTTATTGGGTTGAAAATCAACTGGAGCGTATATATAGCTATTGCCAAAAAGATGTAATTGCTACAGCGCAACTATTACGTCGTTATCGTGGCGAAGAGCTTATTTCTGATGAATGTATAATCATAGTTGAGTAATGCTTGAAGTAAAGGACCTAAATATCAGGTTTAAAACAGCTAATGGTTTATTTGAAGCTGTTAAAAGCATTACATTCACTTTAAATAAAGGAGAAACTATTGGTATTGTCGGCGAATCGGGGTCAGGTAAATCGGTTACTTCCCTTGGTTTAATGCGCCTGCTGAATGATGAGCAGACGGTTATTAATGGTTCAGTTTTATTGAATGGAGTTTGTCTTTGCACCGTACCGGAGCTTGAAATGCAAAAAATCAGAGGACATCAAATGGCCATGATATTTCAGGAACCAATGACATCCCTGAACCCGGTGTTAACCTGCGGTTACCAGATTACAGAAGCCATACAACTGCATTTGGGAACGAGTAAAGCGGAAGCAAAGCAAAGAACAATTAATTTGTTTAAAGAAGTGCAGTTACCCCGGCCTGAAGAGCTGTTCGACAGTTATCCGCATCAAATATCGGGTGGACAAAAACAAAGGGTAATGATCGCTATGGCCCTTTCCTGCAACCCTGAGATATTAATTGCAGATGAACCCACCACAGCACTTGATGTTACTGTACAAAAAACCATTATTGAGTTATTGCTGAAGCTCAAAGCCGAACGCAATATGAGTTTAATCTTTATCTCTCATGATTTAGGTGTAATTGGTGAAATAGCTGATCGTGTGCTGGTTATGTACAAGGGCGAAGTGGTTGAAGAAGCAACAGTAAAAGATTTGTTTGCAAAGCCGAAACATCCATATACCAAAGGTTTGCTCGCTTGCCGCCCATCCCCGGCTTATCATTTGAAAAAATTGCCCGTTATTGCTGATTTTTTACCTTCAGAATCAAAATCAGTAGAAAGCATAGAAAGTATAAGAGGAAGATTTGCATATAAACCTGAAGAAATAAAAGAACGTAAAAAAACTTTATACGCAAAGGAACCGATACTTAAAATAAATCAGTTAAATACCTGGTTTAGTGATGATAAAACGCTATTTGGCCTTAAAAAGAATATAGTAAAAGCAGTTAACCAGGTTAGCTTTGAAGTGTACCCTGGTGAAACACTGGGGCTGGTTGGCGAATCAGGTTGCGGGAAAACAACCTTGGGAAGGAGCATATTGAGGTTGATTGAACCTACTTCGGGAAGTATCAATTTTGAAAATACAGATCTCAGATCACTAAAGAAAAATGATCTGAGGGCAATGCGACGTGATATTCAAATCATTTTCCAGGATCCTTATTCCTCTTTAAATCCGCGTTTAACCGTTGGCGATTCGCTGATGGAACCGATGCAGGTACACCAATTTTATGCTAATGACACCAAACGCAAAAAACGTGTTATTGAGCTTTTGGAACGCGTAAATTTATTGCCGGAACACTTTAACCGCTATCCGCACGAATTTTCGGGCGGGCAAAGACAACGGATTGTTATCGCCAGGGCTTTGGCGTTGCAACCTAAATTCATCATCTGTGATGAATCCGTTTCGGCATTGGATGTTTCGGTACAGGCTCAGGTGCTAAACCTTATCAGGGAGCTTCAAAGGGAGTTTAACCTCACTTATATCTTTATATCCCATGACCTGGCGGTAATTAAACATATATCAGATAGGATGATGGTGATGAATAAGGGGGAAATAGTTGAAATGGGTGATCCAGATGATATCTATTACCACCCTAAAGAGGCATATACCAAGAAATTAATTGCATCCATACCGAGAGTGAATTAAAATTTGCGGTAAATTTTTAATACCGGGAATCAAATTTTATAAATCATCACATCCTGCAATGGGCATTCTGACATCCACATTCAAAAACATTGTATCTTTGTACAAATAATTCGCATGTCTAAAAAGAAAAATAGTTCATCAATAAATCAGGTCCTTACCCAAATGGTACTTGATATATTTGAACAGAACGGCAATACACCGTTAAATTATAAACAAGTCTCAGCCAAACTAAATATCCGCGATCCCGAAGCAAGGGAAGTAATATTCGATATATTAAAAGAAGAAGCCAAAAAGAACGTAATAAAGGAGCTATCTCCCGGCAAATTCCAACTACTTGAATTAAAAACATTTATTGAAGGCCGCGTTGACCTGACTAATGATGGCTCGGCCTTTATTGTTACGGATGATGAATTTGAGAGTGATATTTTTATTGCTCCCCGCAAATTGCGTAATGCCTTAAATGGCGATAGAGTAAGAGTTTACGTTTACGCAAAAAGCAAGGGTAAAAACAAGGAAGGTGAAGTAATAGAGATATTGCAGCGCGCCAAAATGGAATTTACCGGCATTGTAAAGCTATCGGAACGTTTTGCTTTTTTTATTCCGGATGACCGGAAAATGATGCATGATATTTTTATCCCTATCAATGAACTAAATGGCGCTAAGAATGGGATAAAAGCAGTTGCTGAAATAACAGATTGGCCGGTTGATGCTAAAAACCCGATTGGTCGTATCAAACATATTTTGGGTAAGCAAGGTGAGAATGATACCGAAATGAACGCCATCCTGGCTGAATTTGGTTTCCCGCTCTCCTTTCCGGCAGAAGTGGAACATGAGGCTGAAGCCATACCCGACGTAATTTCTAAGGAAGAAATTGCCCGCCGCCGTGATTTTAGGAATACAATTACCTTCACTATAGATCCATTTGATGCCAAGGATTTTGATGATGCATTGTCGTTTAAAAAGCTGGAAAATGGCAATTACGAGATAGGCGTTCATATTGCAGATGTATCGCATTATATTCAACCAGAATCAGCATTGGATAAAGAAGCTGAAGACCGCGGTACATCCGTTTATCTAGTTGACAGGGTAATACCGATGCTGCCCGAACGTTTGTCGAATGGGTTATGTTCTTTAAGGCCTAAGGAGGATAAACTTTGCTTTGCTGCTGTTTTTGAGATGGATGAAGAGGCTAATGTGCTTACTGAATGGTTTGGTAAAACCATTATTCATTCAGACAGACGCTTTACTTATGAAGAGGTACAGGAAGTTATCGAAACCAAAACAGGCGATTTTCAGCCAGAAATTGAAAAACTGAATGCCTTGGCTTACAAACTTCGCGAACGTAAATTTAAAAATGGAGCTATCAGTTTTGAAACCACCGAAGTTAAATTTAAGTTAGATGAAAATGGCAAGCCTATTGGTGTTTATGTGAAGGAACGAAAAGATGCCCATAAGCTCATTGAAGATTTTATGCTGCTGGCTAACCGCAAAGTGGCCGAACACGTAAGTAAAATGGGTAAAGGCAAACATAAGTACACCTTTGTTTACCGTGTGCACGATTCTCCAAAACCCGAATCGCTGGCTAATTTTGCTCAGTTTGCTGCTCGTTTTGGTTATAAGATCAATACTAAATCAGATAAAGAAACAGCCAAATCCCTTAATTATTTAATGGAAGATGTGGAAGGTAAAAAAGAGCAGAACGTGTTAACTCAGTTGGCTATCCGGTCCATGGCAAAAGCTATTTATACCACCAAAGGCACCAGCCATTACGGTTTAGCATTTGATCATTATACACATTTCACCTCTCCTATCCGCCGTTATCCGGATGTGATGGTTCATAGACTGTTGTTTCATTATTTAAATGGCGGTCAGTCGGCTAATGCCGAACATTATGAGAAACTGTGCCAGCACAGCTCGCAAATGGAGAAAAAAGCAGCAGATGCAGAACGTGCCTCTGTTAAATACAAACAAGCAGAGTATTTGAGAGACCAGGTGGGCAGTATTTACAGCGGAGTGATATCCGGCGTAACCGAATGGGGTATGTATGTAGAGATTATTGAGAATAAATGCGAAGGTATGATCCGTTTAAGGGATATATCAGATGACTTTTATACTTTAGACGAGAAAAATTATGCCATTATCGGTCAGCGTAAAAAGAAGGTTTACCAGTTAGGCGATGAGGTTAAAATAAGAGTAAAAAACGTTGATCTGACCAAAAAACAGATTGATTTTTCGTTGGTACAGGATTAATTGATTTAGAATATTTGATTGGGTTAAATTAGGGCTCCCTTTTTAATTCGCCAGAAATAAAAGATGAAGAAACTTGAAGATTTACAAGCAATAATAAGTAATGCTGTTGATAACCTGGCATTTCCTGATCACCCGGCTGAACTTTACGAACCCATAAATTATATCCTTTCATTAGGCGGCAAACGGATGCGCCCGGCTTTGCTACTAATGGCTTGTGATCTTTTTGGCGGTGATATTGATGCTGCCCTGCCTCCTGCTCTGGCTATTGAGGTTTTCCATAATTTCACTTTGATGCATGACGACATTATGGATAACGCGCCATTACGCCGCGGACAGGTAACTGTTCATGAAAAGTGGAATAACAACGTTGGCATCCTCTCTGGCGACGTCATGCTGGTACAAGGGTATAAGTTGATGATGCAGGTAGAAGATCACTTGTTGCGCCCTATTTTGGATATTTTTAATACTACAGCTGTGGGTGTGTGCGAGGGGCAGCAACTGGATATGGATTTTGAGCAGCGCGATAATGTCGGTATCGACGAATACCTCGAGATGATCCGTCTCAAAACTGCTGTTGTATTGGGTGGAGCATTAAAAATAGGTGCATTAATTGGCGGTGCTGATGTGAAAGACGCTGATTTGTTGAGTAGTTTCGGCGAACACCTGGGTATTGCCTTCCAGTTACAGGATGACATACTGGATGTATATGGCGATCCCGAAAAGTTTGGTAAACAGGTTGGCGGTGATATCATCTCGAATAAAAAAACTTACCTTTTAATAAAAGCTCTTGAACTTGCTGGCAATCAGCATAAAACGGCGTTAGATAAATGGATTGCTTTGAAGCAATTTGATAATGCCGAAAAAGTTGCCGCCGTAACGGCTATTTATAATTCACTAAACATCCGTCAATATGCAGAAGAAGCCATGCAGAAGCATACCGACAAGGCTTTTGAAGCGCTTGATGCCATAAATTTACCTGCAGCACAAAAGCAATACCTGCATGATTTTGCCGATGGATTATTGGTTAGGGAGAATTAATTCAAGTAACAATTTTATTGTCTTTAAATATCCAGGTGATTATTAGCTAGATTACCTTATTCAAATAATTAAGTATCAGTGAGAAAAACTTTACTCCTGTTTGCGCTATTTGCCGCAAGCCGTCTTCATGCTCAGGAACTCACCTCAGGTGGGAAATTAAAACCAGAACAGGCAATAATGGATGTAAGACATTACACCATATCGCTCAATGTTGATTTCGCACAGAGGTCAATTGATGGGTTTACCACTATTGATGTGATTATGGCGCAGCCAACACATGTTTTATTGTTTGATTTGCTGGATTCACTTAATGTGAAACAGGTATTGGTGAACAATAAAAAGCAGCCTTTTGAATATAAAGATAATTTAATCAGGGTTAACATGAATGCTGAATTACCTGCCGGTAAAGCAAGCGTAAGGGTAATTTATGGTGGCAAGCCTCATGTTGCCCGCAGACCACCATGGGATGACGGTTTTATATGGGCAAAAGACTCAACCGGGCATCAATGGATGGCTATAACTGCCGAAGGAACCGGTGGCAAGCTGTATTTTCCTTGTAAAGACCATCCTTCTGATGAGCCAAATGAAGGAGTGGATATGTTTATAACCGTTCCGAAGGATTTGGTGGTTGCAGGGCCCGGTTTGTTACAGAAAGTTACCAACCATGGTGATAAAGCTACTTTTCACTGGAAAACCAATTATACCATTAACAACTACAGTATTCTTTTTAATGTAGGTGATTTTGCTGTGGTAACCAGGCAATATACTACCGTTGACGGACATACTGTTCCGCTGCAGTTTTACGTTTTGAAGGAACATGAATCAAAAGCGGCACATCACCTGGATGTTTTTGAAAAAACTATCCACGAGCAGGAAAAATACTTTGGAGAATACCCCTGGGCAAAAGAAAAAATAGCCATTTGTGAGACACCGCACCTGGGTATGGAGCATCAAACCATGAATGCCTATGGAAACAAATTTAAGTACACCAAAGTAGGCGGCGAAGATTATGATGGCCTTATGCATCACGAATTTGGGCATGAATGGTGGGGAAACAAAGTAACTGCTAAGGATTGGGCCGATTACTGGATCCACGAAGGTATTTGTACCTATGGTGATGCACTTTACGTGAGGGAGTTTGAAGGTGAAGCCGCATATAATAAATACTTCCAGAATGCTTCATTCCGCTTTGGTAACAAAATACCCATTGTAATGGGAAAAGATATTGATGAAGAAGCCGCTTACAACGGTGATATCTACGGTAAAGGCGCATTCTTTATGCATACCATTCGCTACATAATGGGTGATAGCCTGTTTTTTCCAGCGTTGAAGAAATTTGTTACCTCGCCTAAATATACTTATGACAACCTTGTTAATACAGATGACGTACAGCAATTTTTCAGCCAGGAATCAGGCAGGGATCTTAAGCCGCTGTTTGACCTATATATTCGAAGTATTGATAAGCTGGATGTTCATATCAAACAACTATCAGGCAATCATTACCTGATACAATTACAGAACATGACTATTCCATTGCCAATAGAGGTTACCACCAATGAAGGGACTAAGAGAATGATAATTGACCAAAAGGGGCTTTTGGTAAGCAGCAACACCGTACCCGAAATTGATGAGGATACTTTTTATATTAAGAAAATCACAATAGAATAAATTTATAAACTAAACCTTTTATGAAAAAAATCCTTTTGACAGTATTTGCGATTACCTTTTTTATAAATGCAAAGGCACAATCCGCAGAGGTTGCCATAACAAAGAAAGAAAACGATACCGGAAAAATCTATACCTCTGTTGAGAAGGCTCCACAATTTCCGGGCGGCATTCAAAGTTTTTATCATTATTTAGCTGCTACCATTGTTTATCCTGTTGACGCGCGAACAAAAAATCGACAAGGGCGGGTTATTATAACAATGACGATAGAAAAAGACGGAAGTCTTACAGATATAAAGGTGGTAAGAGGTGTTTCACCATCGATAGATCAGGAAGCTGTCAGAGCAATGAGCGCATGCCCAAAATGGATACCCGCAACCCAAAATGGTCTTCCGGTTAGGGTGTTATACACAGTGCCTATAGCCTTTACTTTGGGCAAATAAGTGGCTTGTATAGATACTGTTAAACACGCATTTGAATTGGTTCTCAATTTAAAATTTGTCAAATTGAGCGTGAGCGAAATATCTTTTCATGCTATTCGAAGTTTCTGACTACACACATAGTAAACCACAAAAAAAAAGCCCGGTTCAATTACAGAACCGGGCTTTTTAATATTTAAAAGGCTGATTACTCAGCAGCTTTTTCTTCTTCTGCGTCAGCAGCTTTCTTTTTAGGAGCTGTTTTTTTTGCTTTTGGAGCTTCTTCAACTACAGTTTCAGTCTCTGCGGCAACTTCAGCAACTGGTGCTTTTGCTGCTGCTGCTTTTTTCTCAGCTTTTACAGCCGGTGCAGGTGCTGCTACTTCAGCAATAGTTTCAACTTCGAAAGGAAGTACTGAAACGTATGAACGGTTGTCTGCTTTCTTTTTGAAAACTACAACACCTTCAGCTAAAGCAAATAAGGTATGATCTTTACCGATACCTACGTTAAGGCCCGGGTTGTGTTTGGTACCACGCTGACGAACGATGATGTTACCTGCAATAGCTGGCTGACCACCGAAAATTTTGATACCTAAACGTTTGCTATGTGACTCGCGGCCGTTTCTGGAACTACCGGCCCCTTTTTTGTGTGCCATTTCTTAATATCTTTTTATGGGATGATGAAACAGTCCCGATTAAACTTTAATTATAATGTGATACCAGTGATCTCTATCTTGGTAAATTGCTGACGGTGACCGTTTTTCTTTTTGTAACCTTTTCTTCTTTTCTTTTTGAAGATAATTACTTTATCACCTTTTAAATGAGACACTATTTTAGCGGATACTTTGGCACTTTTTAAATCAGAACCTAATTTAAATTTACCTTCGTTCTCAGCTAATAATACGTTGTCAAATTCAATACTAGCGCCCTCATCGCCTTGTAATCTGTGTACAAAGATCTGCTGGTCTTTTGCAACTTTGAATTGCTGTCCGGCTATACTTACTATTGCGTACATTGTTTGTTAATTATTGTTTTAAAATTCGAGGTGCAAATATAGGGAATGATATTTCAATAAACAATAGTCCTTTTACTTTTTCTTTCTATCCTCTGCATCTGCCAAAACGTGCATAATTTCCTTTATCAGGTTAACATTGGCATCTTTTAAACGGTCATCGCCATTAAAAGATGCATCAAATAATACCTTTTTACTTTTACGCTCATAATTAAATTCGATGTAGTAATGTGGCGCTTTACGACCGTGAAAACCGGTAGTGTCACTATTCAATTCTTTTGAAGGAAAATCCCAGAAACCCAAATCAGCAGCTTTACGGTGCAGGTATAGCAAGTCGTCTTTGGTTAATAATAAATTGGTTTTTACCAGGGAGTCCTTTTTGTTAAGGTATTGGTATTCGCCGGTTAATGAGTTATAAGTATTAACCAAACTATCGCCATCGCCATATTTAAATACAAATGATTTAAATTCGGTAAACTTATAAGGCGCATTTTTCAGCATCCGGCCATAATAGTAAACGCAATACAACAGGAAAGGGACAATTATAGTTAGGAGCAAAAATACTTTTTTAGCTTTATCAGACATGAGTGTCAGTTAATTAGAGATTTATTAAATAGTGGTTATTTTATCCATTTGCGGCAAAAGTCGTATTAAATTTCAATTTTGCCTAATTTAGTTCTTTTTCCCATTTGCTTACCACGGCAGTTGCCATCGCATTACCTAAAACATTCGTAGCAGAACGCCCCATGTCCAATATCGGGTCAATACCAATAATTAGTGCGAAACCGGCCTCTGGGATATTAAACTGTGGTAATATGCCGGCTACTATTACTAGCGCAGCACGGGGAACACCGGCTACGCCTTTACTGGAAAGCATCAGTATCAGCAGCATGGTTATTTGCTGCCCTAATGCCAGATGTACGTTATAGGCCTGGGCAAGGAATAAAGATGCAAAGGTCATATACATCATAGCACCATCCAGGTTAAAGGAGTAGCCTAAAGGCAAAACAAAGCTTACAATTTTATTGCTGCAGCCAAATTGTTCCAGCTCCATTAACACTTTTGGATAAGCAGTTTCACTGGTTGAAGTGCTGAATGCCAGCAGTATTGAATCTTTTATATGATTTAATAGGGTGAATACCCTTTTGTTTAATACAAAATAACCTGCCACAATAATCAACAGCCAAAGCACAATGAGCGACAGATAAAACTCGCCTATAAAAATTACATAAGTTGATATAATACCTAATCCCTGCTTGGCTACTATAGTTGTAATGGCCCCGAAAACTGCCAGTGGGGCCATTTTCATTACATAGCTGGTTATTTTTAAGATGATATGAGATAAGGCATCCATCATTTTAATAACAGGTTGCCCTTTTTCGCCAATGGCGGCAGTGGCAATACCAAAGAACAATGCGAATACCACAATCTGTAAAATCTGATTATCGGCAAGTGCCTCAAAAATACTTTTTGGAAAAATATGTTCAACAAAGTCCTTTAATGAAAAACTTATTTTTTTGATACCGGCATCAGCGGTGTAAGATAGGTTAAGGTTAATAGCCTTGCCGGGTTCAAATAGGTTTACCATTAACATCCCCAACAATAAAGATACCAGCGTAGCACCCAGAAACCATAACAGGGTCTTACCTCCTATCCTTCCTACTGCTTTAATGTCGCCAACTTTGGCTACACCAACCACCAATGTAGTAAATACCAGCGGAGCAATGATCATTTTGATTAGTCTAAGAAAAATATCGCTTAGAATAGTAAAACCTTCTAACTTGCTCCCCCTTTGCTCATCACTTTTTTTAATGATGATGGTTTGAGCGTTTTTCTGTGTATTAAGTTGAGCGTTTAGTTCGGCTGAATTGTTTTTTGAAGCTAATTGCTGATTGATGGTTGTTATCTGTGTTTCTGCATGAGTCATTTTGGTATTGATCTCATCAATTACAAAAACATTATACAGGTATCCTGCAATTACACCCAACAACAGGGCTATGAAAATAAATAAGGTTAGTTTGCTTTTTTGCATGGACCTGTTTAAAGGCAGCAAAAGTACTAATTTAGAGAGATTAGAGGCCAGAGATTAGTTAGAATAAAGTAATTATCTCTCTAATCCCCAGCCTCTGATACATTAATTAAACAAGATGCGAACGCAGCATCCAAGCCATTTTTTCATGAGTTTCCATCAGACCGGTAATATAGTCGCTTGTACCCAAGTCATGATATTTATTAGCGAAAGGGTCAATATTGCCTCTTAAAAATTCAATAATGCTTTCGTGATCACCTAATAATTCTTTGATATAAGCCAGGCTGTTATTTTTATCGCCGATTTTTTCGGTTAAATGGGTAAGATCTAAAAAGCTTTTTAATGTAGCTGGCGCATAATGACCCAGTGTCCTGATTCTTTCAGCTACGCTATCCAATATTTCGTCAAGCTCATTATACTGACCTTCAAAAAATATATGCATTGAATGAAAATCAGGTCCTTCAACATTCCAATGTGAGTTGCGTGTTTTGGTGTATAGCACGTATTCATCAGCCAACAATTTTGATAATTCAACTGATACTGCTTTTCTGTTTTCTTCGGTAATTCCAATAATATTTCCCATAGTTGTTTTTTTATACAAAATTGTAAAATAATATTAACTAAAGGATATTAAATTGGTTTTATTACTTTCAGTTTATATAGCTTAATGCAGCAGTTTTTTTGCTGATGCGTTCCTCCGTTTTTTTCGTTTCTATAGGTTTAAATACTCAAAAAACTACACTTTCTCAACCACCACAGCAGTTCCGTAAGCCAATACTTCTGTTACGCCCTGCATTACTTCGTTGGCATCATAACGCATGTTTATCACTGCATTTGCGCCATGTTCCTGTGCGTGCTGCATCATTAATTCATAAGCCTCTTCCCTTGCAGTTTCACAAAGCTCAGTATAGATACTATTGCGGCCACCAAATACGGTTTGTAAACCTCCCATAATGTTACCACCAACACCTCTTGATCGTACGGTAATTCCCCTTATGATACCTAAGTGCTGGGTTATTTTGTAACCCTCCAAATGTGTGCTTGTTGTTACTAACATGATTGTCTTTTTTAGTATTAAATGTTTATTATAAGATATTAATTAAAGTAAAATGTTACAGAAAATTAGTGGTAGCGTTTAGTAAACAACTATCGGAAAATATGAGTAATTAAAAAACGACGACGGTAATATTTATACAATAATAAATTGTGCTAATTTATTTGAAATGAATTGTTTATTAATTAACTTAGTGTAACCAATTGATAAATAATAAAGGAGAGGAAATTATGAAAAAAGTTACTAAAAGTAATCAGCCTGATAAGGCTGAACTTAATGCCGAACCACAGATACATCACTCAAAAAAACCTTATCAAAATTACAAGCATTATGATACTACACACGGAAGAGTTAACAAAAACCATTTCGGCATCAACCACGAGCCAGGCACTTTTAACTGGTGTTAGTTAGATAGCTGATAAGTTGAAAGTAGTTTTAACCTATCCAACTCAATCAGCTATCTAATTAACTCCAGTTATCTATGTTGAGTACTTCCGCCTGGCGGGTGAAAACTTTTGTTGTGAGTACACGATGAGTTTCTTCATCCGGGTCGCCACAACAATCGGCTAATACGGTAAGGCGATAATCTTTGTCTGATGCTTCGCGAATAGTTGACAGTACTACACCACTGGTTGCAATACCGGTTAATACAAGGTGCTGTATATTTAATCCCCTTAAAACTACTTCCAGATCACTGCCGGTAAAAGCACTTACACGGCGTTTAATAACTATTATATCCTTATCTTGTTTTGTTATAGCCGGAGCAACAGTCATGAACTCATCCATGTTGATGTTGGCAAAGCCATCTTTTCTCGAAGAAAAACTTTTGTTATTCGGGCTTATTTCCGGAGCTCCCCGTCTGAAGCCAACTACTACAAAAATTACAGGTATATTTTTTTTACGGGCTATGATAATTGCCTTATTAACCATGTCGGTTAACAATGCAAACTGCGGATATCCACCTAAAATTCCGGTTTGCATATCCATAACTAAAAGTGCGGTGTTTTGTTCCATGTGTATGTTTCTATAAATAATTTTAATTGTTTAATAATTCTTCCTCCAATAATGTTTCAGGCACTTTAATGGGCGGTTTCTTCTTTATCAAAAAGTTAAAGAAAATGGCTGCAATACAAAGTGAAACCATTCCCTGACAAAACATGGTAGCCGGTGCCCCTATTTTTTGTGATACCGCACCAATAAGCAAACTCCCTAATGGTAGCATTCCAAAATAGGCCATAGCCATAAAACTCATTACTCTGCCCCGCATATTTTTGTCAGAGTTAACCTGTATCAGGGTTATGCATATGGTGGTTTGTGTCATCATCGCAAAACCACCTAAGGTTGCAAATAACATGGCAACCGGAAAATAACCGATGCGCGCAAAAAGCATCAGGCAAAAGCCAAAAATGATGGTGTTAATAAGCAAAACCCGTTTAAGGGATTTTTCTGGTTTTATTGATGCCAAAAATATAGCGCCTACAACCGCACCCAGGCCAATAAAGCTGTTGATATAGCCATAAGTAGCAGCATTCCCTTTAAAAATAACTTTTGCAAAAACCGGTAACAAGGTGTTATAGGGCAATACCAGCAGACTTAAAAATGAAAGCATTAATAATACCATAGCAATTTCGCGGGTGTTTTTTAAATAGGTAAAGCCTTCCTTTAAATCTGACTGGATTTTCTTTTTTATCGGGGAGGGTACGTATGGTTTCAGCTTCATTAATAAAAGAGATATTAATACAGCCAAAAAACTGAATGCATTAAAAAGGAAACAAATGCCCGCTCCAAATTTCACCAATACAATACCAGAAAGTGCCGGGCCAACCAGACGGGCAATATTATTCATAGATGAATTAAATGCCAATGCATTTGGTAAATCAACCGGATCATTTACCAGTTCGTGAACCAGTGGCTGTCTCGCGGGTACATCGAATGCGTTGATTATGCCAAGTATTACGCTAAGGGTTAGTATTTCCCAAACAACAAAATGATGTGTAAGTGTTAGTACGGCCAGCAATATAGCTTGCACCATGGAAGCTGCCTGCGTAACCAACAATACTTTATACCTGTTATAGCGATCAGAAACGATGCCTCCTAGCAGTGAAAAAAGGAATGAAGGGAACTGAGATGCAAACACGGTAACTCCTAGCATTAACGGGGAGTGCGTAAGTGTATAAACTACCCAGCTAACACCCGTTCGTTGCATCCAGGTACCTATTAAAGAAACACCTTGACCAGTAAAGTATAATGTGTAGTTACGGTTGCGAAAAGCCCTGAAAGTACTTGGTTTACTGGTGACGGCCATGTTTTATTTAATCAATTTAAGGAGTCTTTAATAGGATAAATGTTAAAAAATGAGATTGTTGCCCGGTTATTCTTTATGTTTTTCCTGGAAATGGATGCTCAGCATAATACCACAAGCCGCTATACCAATAAAGAAAACAATTAATGCAGGGAGACTACCAGAGGCTACTTGTCCTGATTTAAACAACAGGTAACCTATTACCATATTAAATAGCGCCCATATAACATTTACCAGAGGCGAAGAAAGACCTTTGCCCGGTGGTTTGGCAAATGGCGTAGGAAATTTATCGCCGCAAATACCTTTCACAAAGTGAGGAACTACGTTTGCCAGAAAGAAGCCTGCGAAAAATGCGGCCAGATATTGATACCATTCCATATTTTAATTTTTTATGATTTAATGGTACAAAGATGAGGCAAATATGTGAAAGCGACCTGTGATCAAAATCACAATCGAAAGGCAATTAATTGTTTTTTGCGCGGATGCGGCTCAATGTTTCACGGGTTACACCCAGGTAAGATGCCAATTGTGATAGTGATACACGCTGCAAAAGATGCGGATTGTTTTTTTCGATATGCCGGTAGCGTTCGGTAGGTGTGTAAAGTTTAAACAGATCGCTATGTTCCTGGGCGGCTAGTAGCTGGCTAATAGCCAAGCGACGGACGAAACGGGTTACATTGGGATAAGTATCATACTGTTGGGAAAGCTGGCGCAGGTTAAATATCCATGCTATAGTATCTTCCCCGGCCTCAATAATGAGTTCGGAAGGTAACCTGCTTCTGTAGCTCCGGAGGTTTGAAGTAAAATCGCCCTCAAAGGTGAAATTCATGTTGATGGCCACTCCTTCCCGGTCGTAATAAGTACGTAAATAACCGCTCTCAACCAGGTAAAAGGTACTGCATACCTCACCTTGCTTCAATAATTGTTCGCCTTTTTTTAACGGACGCTTTATCGCGCAGCTCATCAATAAAGCCAGCTCCTCTTCGGCTAATTCAATAACTGGTTGTATGTATGATTGAAGCGTTTTATGATCCATGTGTTAAATGCAGCCGGGCAAATATCTTTATTTTGATGGAATAATTTATCAGGCATTATAATCAGAGTCATTATCTCCTCCAAACAATCTCTCTCATTTTTAATAGATGTTGTTATTTAAATTACCATGTTTAACATAATAAAGTTTATTTAAACTTTTATTGACAGTATTAGTGTTTTTTTACGGTGTAAGTCTTATTATTTATAATTATTCCTTCAGGTTGTGATTTAAATTGAGTTGAATGCCATATTTATAGTTTGGAATACCCGCAGATGTTTGTATTTTTAGTAATTCGATATTTTATTCAACCTGGGCCATACATGACAAGTGATAAACGAAGTTCCAAAAACTCCAGGGAAGAGTTATATACTCTTTTTCAATCCATAGAAGGGATTGCCTGGGAAGCAGATACCGGGATGCAACAATTTACTTTCATTAGCGACAAAGTGGAACCCGTTTTAGGCTTTTCACCGGAAGCCTGTATGAACACGCCTGGTTTATGGAGGGCCCGGATCCATCCGGATGATAAGCATGTAGTAACTGATTACCTCCATTTAAAAAATCAGCCTGAAAAAAAATATTCTTTTGAATACCGGATGATTCACGCAGATGATCAGATTGTGTGGATTAAAGACAATGTTACTATTGTTTATAAAGATGGCCAACCGTTTTTGCTGCGCGGTATTATGGTTGATAACACCATTACCGAAAAATTAAGAGCCCAGGAACGTTTGGAAAGCGATATGCTTCGGTTAAATTCAGATCTTACGGTATCGCTTCAGCAGGTTTTATGCAGTTACCTGCGTGGTTTAGAAGCTTTGTTTCCCAAAATGCAGTGTTCTATTCATCGTGTAAAGAACGGGCGCCTTACCGGTGGTATGTCGCCATCATTGCCTTCAACTTATATGGCTGCAGTTGCGGGTATACCTATTGGCGAATACGAAGGCTCATGCGGAGCAGCTGCTATTTCAAAGCAACAAGTTATTGTAAGTGATATTGCTAATGATGCCCGATGGGTAAAATTCCTTCATTTAGCCGGGAAATATCATTTAGGTGCCTGTTGGTCTACCCCGGTAATAGATACCGACGGTGAGGTGATGGCAACACTGGCCATGTATTACCGTGAAGCCAAAATACCTTATCAGGAGGAAATGAAGGTAATGGAAAGGGCCACTGCCCTATTACGGATCATTTTAGAGAACCGTCAAAAAGCCGAGATTATTAGTGAAGCTAACCTACTGATGCTCCAAAGCCAGGAACTGGCGCATTTTGGAAACTGGCGATGGGATGTACAGCACGATATCGTTACCTGGTCGCCTGCGTTGTACACTATTTACGGCTTAGACCCTAAAGATTTTAAGGCCACTTTTGACGGTTACCAGGAGTTGTTGCATCCTGATGATCGTGTACAGGTTTGTGAATACATTGAAAATGTGTTTAAAACAAAAGTAGATGTAGAGTTTGAAGAAAGAATTATTCGCCCCAATGGTGAGGTGCGGCATCTGCGATCATGGGCAAAATTGAAATCGGATGCTGATGGAGTGCCTTTGGAAATGATAGGTGCCTGTTTAGATGTTACTGAAAGAGTGAATCATATAGTAGCCATTGAGCAGCAGAGTCAGCAGCTTACAGAAATAGGTGAACAAAATGCCCGAATGATCAAAACACTCCATGCATTGGAACAGAGCCATGCTGATAATACACGGATGATGAAAGTAGTGGCACATGATCTGCGTAATCCTATAGGTGCCATTAAAATGACAGCATCAGCACTGATGGTTAAGCCCGATCGTTTGGAGAAAGAACGTAAAATGCTGGAGATCATTTACAGATCAGCCACCAATTCGTTAGAATTGGTTAATGACTTACTGCAAATGCAGGGCCGGCAGGAAGATTTACAAAAGGAACCGGTTGAATTGGGAGCCATGCTGTTTCACTGTACCGATTTGCTGCGCCACCAGGCAGAGGCCAAACAGCAACAGATCAGGTTAGATGTACTCCCTGTTATTATACTATCGAGCCGTGAGAAGCTTTGGCGGGTAATAAGCAATCTTATTGCGAACGCGATTAAATTCAGTTCGCAAGGGACTACCATTAAGGTGAGCTTAAAAACAAAGGCTAAACATGTTGTTATTGCTATTGCAGATCAGGGCATCGGTATCCCGGAAAGTATGAAGGATTGTATATTTGAGATATTTCCGGGATCACAGAGATCCGGCACCGCCGGCGAACCTTCATTTGGACTGGGGCTGGTAATCTGTAGGCAAATTGTGGAGGCACACCAGGGTAAAATTTGGTTTGAAAGCCAGCTTGGAAAAGGAACCACCTTTTTTGTACAGCTTCCGATAAAGTAACCTCCTTTTTGTTCAGCCAACACTTCAAAATCTTTTTGTTAAACATTATTACTGGAAGCTTTCAGGAATAAGCCAAAATCTTTGCTTTGCCCTACTTAAACCTGTGCAGCATTTATATGAAGAAATTACTATTTTTACTTTTACTGTTTAATTCCCTCACCTCTGCTTTTTCGCAACAAAATACTGATCAAAGTCTATGGCATTTAATTGTGGTTGATAGTCTTAGTAACCATAGTCTTGCACGGGTTACCATCGCAATAAATAAAACACACTATTACAGTACAAGCATTAATGGATCTGTTAATATTGATAAAAGTTATATTAATAGAGACAGCCGTTTACGCATTTCTTGTATTGGATACAGTCCTTTCTTACTGAAAATTGGAAGCGCTGCCCTACCTGATACCATAAGACTTGCGCGGTCAATAACCCTATTACACGAGGTAAAGATAAGCCCCTATAAACCGCAACCGGTTACCTGGGGGTATTTTAAAACTAAACATATTGGCTCTTTAAATTCATCCCCCAATAATGAATCTGCTGAATATTTTCCAAATGATGCTAAGGTTTCTGGTACAATAGCCTCTGTAGATTTTGAATTAAATGACAGACAGCATGCTATAGAAAAGCCATTTGGTGTGGAGGTGCTATCCAGAAGTGATGATAGTATTTTTCCTGATACGGCGCTTATTACCGATAGCATTATTGTTTATAATCCTGAAAAGAAGCCACATGTAAGTGTTGATCTTTCTAAATATCATATACAGGTACCCAAGAATGGATTTTTTATCGTTTTTGAAACATTGGATGACTCTTATTATGAGAAAGGAACGATTTATGTGGATAATTATATGTACAGCAAAACACCCGCTATTAATATATTTCTAACTAAAAAAGATGGATATTCGGGTGAATGTTGTGATCCTATACCTCCAAAGCTAACCGGACCATATTGTATGACTGGTAATAGCAGAAAAGAATATGCGTGGTACGTAAAAACAGACCAGTGGATAATTTATCAACAGGGTATTAATTTTGCTATAAAGGTTACCATAACGCCTAATTAATATGTGAGGAGGGTTTGATATCGGGGAGATAAATCAACCTCCTACCAGCTCAATATTTTTGGTAAATCTGCACTTTGCTTTAAGTAGAGAACCGGGATATTATCCTCGTACTTAATCTCATAAGCGCTGATCAATTTAATTTGATGAAAATCGAGTAAATCGCCACGCATAAGGTATTTGTCTATTTCGTTTGTTACCTGTTGTTTTGGAAGGAATTTGGAAGCAGTAGCTATAAAATCATCTACTGTAAGGTCAATGCCTTTACTTTCAGACCTGTGTTTCAATAGGGCCAGCAGAAAATTCCTAATTGTTTTTTTACCGCCAGAAGCCAGTCTTATCTGGTTATCAAAATAAAAAGCATAAATGAACCCCCTTTGGTAAGGAAGCTTTTCATAATCATGATTTACCCAAAAGTGTTTTTCGATAGAATCGGCAGGGGCTGTTCCTACAGGGCTTTTATAATGGGGCTTTAGGTTTTTATCGTTAATATAATCAATAAATTCCGTAGGGCTAATCATTTTTGTTTTTGCCAGGATATAGGTATCAATATAGTCGTTAAATCCCTCTTCAAACCACATATACTCCATACCCTTTTGTTTAATCTCCAGTTTATTGCCAATCCATTTATGTGATGTTTCGTGTGCGATAACTTCTTTTTTATCCAGATCATATGGCCCGGTATACCGCATGCTGAACCCGTCAATTAAACCGTAACCGGTATAGTTTTTCGGTGCAATATTTAAAAAAGGCAGTACGCTGATAAAGTAATCTTTACCCCCGTAATCCTGCCAGAAATCTGTTATTGCCGGGAAAAAAGTACTGAAAAACGGTTTTAAATCAGCCTGAATGTCATTTAAACTATCCCTGCCCGTACTAATGGCGTAATAAGGAACATGGTGAACATTATAAGTATTGACAATCAGTTTCTTATCCATCACCATATAAATCTTCATCATCTGGTCAGCCTTTACATTTACGGTAGCGCCGGGTTTAGATTCAGGGGAGGCTGATGAAAAATAACCTATACCAACAGGCCACCTATCCCAGGTATAAGAAATCTCTTTATATATATTGGTATCAACCTGCATAAATAAATTGAAACTTAACGAATAAAAAGAACCGGGAACCAGTTGAGGACGGAACTGTTCATTAGCATTATTATGTTTTGCAGGTGAAATTAATGCGCCGTTTATTTCATAATGCAGCTTTTTAGGTCCGGTAGTTTTATGCCATATTGTAATTTTGCGTTTACCTGAATCAATGGAAACGGAATCTCCTTTTTCGGTTTGAATATTTTTTACAATCCTGAAAATATTTAACTGATTAGCAACATCATGGGCACGATAAATAAATGAAGTAGTATCTTTTGCCTCTGTGGTATAAAATACATCAACCTTTAGCAGGGACGAATTTCCATCCCACGAAAAATGATAATCCATATTTGGATGAGTTGTTACATTTTGTCCGAAGGCGAAAAAGCATGATAATATAAGTGAGCAGTTTATAAGGATGGATCTCATTTTTCTGAAAGTATCTTAACAGGGGTAAAGATATTATTTTTGGTGAGATGTATGGTGCAGACAGGGACTCACCCGGTCGACACTACGCTGGACCGCCCTCTCCATGACAAGTCATAAAGAGGGTAAAAAAGAAAGGTTTGCTCCATTTATCGTTTGGAAGAAAAGTGTGTTGATTGATGGTGTTATAAAAGTTTTAATTGCAGCCTTCTGCTCCCCTCTTTTTTGCTTGCAAAAGAGAGGGGAGCAGAAGCAATGACCGGGTGAGTTAACTATGCGAGCGATCTTTTAGAAGAATTTTTAAATACAAAACCCCGACAATAAATGCCGGGGTTCATTTTTGAGTGATGTAAATTAACAATAGGCAGCTTTACAGCTACTTTTTATTCTTCTTTCTTAAATTATAACTGTTTATTAAAGGTACCAGGCCACTGTATATGTGGCTTATATCTCCCGGTATTAACGTTGGGGTACTACCCGAATGGCAGGTGAAACACGAGTGTGTAGGACTCATAAAATAGGTTTCCATGGTGCTGTTAGCCAATACGCTGGTGCCTATTGCTACACCGGCAGTGGTATCTGAGCCATAGCTATTGCCGTTTGGTGGTGCACCGCCGCTTGTCCAGGTTGCCCCAATCAGCAGGTAGTTTTTCCTGATATCGGTGCCAACCAAATATTTATATATGGTATTGTTCATGGATATAACCTCACTATTGGATGCTGCTGAGCTTTTATCTTCCGGATTGGTTACCGAATCTTTGGCGCTTCCCCATGGTATAGTTAATAAGGTATTACTGGGGCTAATGGTATAAGGCTTTTTAGCAGCAATGGTATCTGTGCCGTTTACGCTTATCATGTGCGATTTGTTGATAATGCTATCGCTTGCGTTATTGCTGAATAACCAGTTTTTTCCGGTATCCTGGGGTACGGTTTGGGTTTTATTGTTCACATCAACATAAGCATAAGCAGCATTTGGCGTAATTTTCAGGTGCTCAAAAGTTGACCATACCATTTCGGGGTGACCGGCTACGCTGCCTACAATATGTACGCCTACCAATGCCATGGGCACAGTTTTTTCGCTGACAGGCACCCATAACGAGTCGGTAGTTTTATAGGTAGGGATGGTTGCATTAATAGTAAAGTAGTTTTGCGGATCAGGAAGTGAACTCGCCTCTACCCATGATGTTTTAAGCTCAATAGCCAGTGCATTTGAATCAGGCAGGGTAACATGGTTGGCCCTTGCAATGGCACAAATGCTGTCTCGTGCTGCCGCTGTTGTAGGGAATTGGCTTCCGCTCAGCTTTCCCCCTTTGGCACCGGTTAAGAAATAGGCATAAACATCATTTACCAATGTTAAATAATATACCAGTGATTTATTCTGATCCATCAGCACATCACCGGTAGCTTGTCCGGCTTCGGTTTGTACCGGGGCGCCTGATGCATCCAGCAATGCAGCCGTTCTGCCAATTATTAGCCTTTTAACAATACGCATATGATTTTGCCTGTGTTGAATAATAGGCTGAGGATGCACAATGGGCTGCCCTGATTTATCCAGAAAAGTAAGTGCCCCTGCTGCTCCTGTTTTTATTTGCGCCAGTTCAACCGATTTGCCGGCAGCGTTTTTGAGTAAGATAGGGGTCTTTGTACTTTGTTTAACAGTTTCAACCTCAAACAAATTACCGGCATTATCCCTGAATACTGGTAACCTGTCGGGCCCGTTTTTCTCCACGTGGTTATCCATGCGGAAAGGTGTATTGGGTATATGCGGACTTAAAGTACGGGTTCCTGCTGAATCAGGAGGTGAAACATTGTAAAAAACGGCGCTTTCCAAAATGCTGTGCCCGTTGCCATATTGGCCTGTTGCAGGCGAAGTGAGCCAAAGAAACATTCTTTCCGACCATTGGTAAAAGTCGCAATTGTTTTGATGCGGAAAAGTTACGCTGTTTGCGGGTAATACCAAACCATTTTGTGTGGCTTTGCCGCTGGCAAACCAATGGTTAAAAGTATCTTGTGAAACGGTGCAGGATTGTAAAACATCCTGAGGTAGCCCGTTTGCACCGGTTGCGGTTGCGGTTGAAGCGGTATGCTTAAGCCCGCAACCCCATACGGCAATTCCGAATGCAAGAATAATACATGCTGTGATTTTTGTGGAATTTTTCATTACTGTTTTAGGTGTTAGGTTATAAAATTTAGGATTTTAACGATATTTTTTTCGCTATGTTAAATATACTATTAATTATTAGATAATCAATAGGTAAAATCAATGTAATGGTTACATGCAGTATCATTTATTAACCGGCAATGATAATTGCATTTAAAAAAGAGTTAGAAAAGCCAGGTAATAACATAATTGTTTGACCATTAATAAACGATTGATTAATTTAGGTATTCAATAAGTTTTATGGATAAAAATGCAAGTAAAGCTATATGGGTGCTTTTCTTATCCCTGGTATCGGCCATTGGGTTATTGTTTGATGATAATGTAATGGGTAATATCTTTGTTAAGATTATTGTTATTGCAGGAGTTTCGATCCTTTCTTTGTTTTTTTTAATTGTAGTATATTTTTTAATTAGTGATTACAGCCGTAAAAAATAAGGCATCATCCCAGGCATAAGTGAATGAGCAGGTTAATCAATGTGGCAGATAAATGGGGGATTAGCAGAAAAAGAGCTGAGAATTAATGATGGATCACCCTACCCTGTTGCATAATCAAATCAAGCAGTTTGGATCTTTGCTATTAATGCTGCTTCAACAAACTGGCCGGCCTGCGGCAGGTACCAGGCAATCCGGCCGGCCGGCCACTTTCTTAAATCTTTTGTATATTTTTGTTTTTATGGCGAATGTGTTACCGATACTGAAAGTTAGTGGATTGTACATCTACCCTATTAAATCATTGCCGGGTATCTCCTTGCAGCAGGCAAGGGTTACGCCCAAAGGCTTTGAGCACGACAGGCGGTGGATGCTGGTGGATGAAAACAATATGTTTATGTCGCAAAGGGAAATTCCTGAACTGACGCAACTGGCTGTAGTAATTGAGGAAAGCGGATTGCGTATAACACACAAGCTAAGCGGCGATTCAATATTGGTTCCGTTTAATTATCCGGCTACAAACCCAACAGCACAGGTAACCATTTGGGATGATGTTTGTACAGCCCAATTTATAAGCGATGAAGTTGATGAGTGGTTTAGTAAAGCAATAGGCATCAAATGCCGACTGGTTTATATGCCTGATGATAGCATGCGCATAGTTGATCAGCTTTACGCTATTGAAGAATCGATAACTTCCTTTTCTGATGGTTATCCTTTTTTGCTTATCGGGCAAGCCTCATTGAATGAGCTGAACAGCCGCCTGGCTGAACCATTACCTATGGACAGGTTCAGGCCCAATATTGTTTTTACCGATGGCGAACCATTTGAAGAGGACCTGATGGGCCATTTTACCATAGGAGATATCAGCTTTTACGGCGTTAAACTATGTGCCCGCTGCGTAATGACCACTATTGATCAGGAAAAGGGCTGTAAAGGGAAAGAACCGCTAAAAACGCTAGCCTCCTATCGCCTTAAAAATAATAAGATACTTTTTGGTCAAAACCTGGTTCATAAAGGTAATGGCGTTGTTGCTATAAACGATCAATTGACGGTTACCAGCAAAAATGTGGACGAACGGTTTATAGTTGAGCCAGTAGTAAAGAAAAGGCCTGTTGACATTGATAAAAAATTGGTATAATTGTTCAACAAATCATATACACTAAGCTCCTTAACCGATTGATATAGTTTTACAGATTTCTTTATGTAATTTTGTAATTGTATTTTTAAACAATGCTATCAAAAAAAACCAAGTACGCTATTAAGGCTCTTGTAGTCCTGGGCAAAAACGCGGATCAACCGCCAATGCAAATTTCCAAGATCGCAGAAGAAGAGCGAATCCCCAAAAAGTTTCTCGAACAGATATTGTTAGACTTGCGCAACGCGGGCTTCCTGTACAGTAAAAAAGGTGCCGGTGGTGGCTATAGTCTTAATAAAGATCCTAAAGAGATATTTTTAGTAAGCATTATGCGTATTACCGATGGCCCTATAGCCATGGTACCCTGCGCCAGCTTAAATTTTTACCATAAATGCGATGAATGCAAACAGGAAACCACTTGTGGTATCCGTGATGTATTTGTGGAAGTTAGAGATGCTACGCTGAAAATCCTTTCCGAAACAAGCATTGCTGACATTATTGCCAGAGAAAACACACTGATCAACTTTTAAAGGTTGATCAGTATGTTTTTAAAGCCTTCTTCTATTTAAGTGCTTCGTTAGCTAAAGTTTTAGTCCCGTCTATTTTCTCGGTATAAGGCAAATTCAAAATGGTGGTTACCAGTGGATAAATGTTTACGTTTTTAAACGGAGGTACCTGTTTGTGCTCTTTAAAGGCAGGTCCCCAGGCATAAAAAGTTGCCAGCATCTCTTTTACTATGGTTGGATCGAAGCCATGTGTGCCCACATTAAGCTTGCGGCCATTTAAATTAAATACCTTGGGCCAGTTAGGGATCAGGATGATATCGCCAATACGGTTGTGCCAGTCGTCTGATTTGCTGTAGTTAAACTTTGCCGGCATTTCTGTACTAAGGTAAACCTGGTAGTCCTTCGCTTCTTTTTTAAGCTGATCATAAGTGTCTTTTATAAACTTAGGATCTTTAGCAAAAAGCTGAACCATTACCCCATCACCAGAAATTATAAATTTGGAAGTATCCACTGCAGCAGGTTTACCAATAGGATTTTCCCTGTCAATTTTAGTCATTCCATGATCGGAAACAAAAACATAGTTAACATCCAGTCCGGTAGTTTTTACAGCCTTAGTTAACTCATAAACGGCAGAATCAACAAAGTGTATTTCTTTTTCAGTTTCCGGAGCTTCTGGCCCATATACATGTCCTGCGTGGTCTACCTGTGGCAGGTAAAAAGTAATCAAGTGTGGGCGGCTTTCCGGTGGAAGTTTCAGCCATTCAACCACTGTTTGTATACGGCTGTGGATATTGATTTTTTCGTTGTATACATAATAATAAGTAGGCCTGGTATCCTTTATAGGTGCTTCTGAAGCTACCCAGTAAAAGCTTGCTGTAAGCATATGTTGTTGCTCGGCCAGTACCCAAAGCGGTGTGCCGCCATACCAAGAAGCATCGGCCACCTTTGCTTTATTGCTGGAGGAGTAAAACTCCTTGCGGTTGCGGTCATAAAAATAATTATCAACCAAACCATGGTGCGAAGGGTATAATCCTGTAACCAAAGTATAATGATTAGGAAAAGTAACTGACGGAAAGGAAGGAATCATATAAGGTGCCTTTACTCCTTCGTTAGCAAGTTCCTGTAAGTGGTTGGCTTTATATTTTTCAGCGTAATCATAACGAAAACCATCTGCTGATATCAGAATCACATAAGGTTTCTTCTCCTGTTCAGGACTGTTTTTTCGTCCTGCCACTATTTTTTGAGTGGTGTCGGTTTGTGCAAAAGCGTTAATTGCAAAAACACATGAAATCAGTAATACGGCGTATTTTTTCATATCCATCAAAAATAGAGTATTTAAGATTATTTAAAAGTTATGTGGAGTTAAATTTATTGTTGTTTATACCGAATTAATTTGAGTAAATTACATTTAGTTTTGAACCCATTTTATGAATGTAATGGTAAAGTAAAAAGCCGTTATTTTTAAAAATATACTACCATTTCCGTATACTATGTATATATTTGTGACATAATATGAGAGTTACTTATTTCGGGGATAATAAAGCTATGGTGTATTGCTGTATGTATGGCAGCATATGAGGGGCTTTATTTTACAAATATTTTAAAGTAATAAGCCTCTTTAGCCCCGGCCGGAGAGGTTTTTTTATATCACAAAACTAAATTAACATTATGCAAAGCTTCAGAACAGAACTGGAGAATCCGATAGTAGAAAAGGATATCATCGACCTTGAAAAAAAGATCAGGGCTTTCCGTGAAGGAAAGATTCATGATGAAAAATTCAGAAGTCTTCGCCTGGCCCGCGGTGTTTACGGACAGCGCCAACCAGGTGTGCAGATGGTTCGTATAAAGCTACCTTTTGGTAAAGTAACATTCAAACAATTACTGCGGATTGCCGATATTTCGGACAAATACGGAAGCAGTAACCTCCACTTAACTACCCGTCAGGATATCCAGATCCATTATGTAAGTCTTGACCGTACCCCACAATTATGGGCCGAGTTAGAGCAGGATGATATTACCTTACGCGAAGCTTGCGGTAATACCGTTAGAAACGTCACATCCTCTCCTGCTGCCGGTATTGACCCGGCTGAGCCATTTGATGTTTCTCCTTATGCACAGGCAGTATTTGAATACTTTTTGCGTAACCCGATATGCCAGGAAATGGGACGTAAGTTCAAAATCTCCTTTTCTTCGAGCAATGCGGATACCGCTTTTTCTTATATCCATGATATTGGTGCCATTCCTAAAATAAACGAAAATGGTGAGCGTGGCTTTAAAATAATGCTAGGTGGCGGTTTAGGTGCACAGCCTTTACTAGCCAGTATTGTAGAAGAGTTTTTGCCAGAAGATCAGTTGATTCCTTATATAGAAGCCATTATCAGGGTGTTCGACCGTCATGGTGAACGCAATAACCGGAACAAAGCCCGTTTGAAATACCTGATCCAAAAAATCGGATTGGAAGAAGTACTTTCCCTGGCTAAAGCGGAAAGACTGGCACTAAAAGTAAAAACCTATAAAATAAACAGAGACACAGTGCCCGCTCCTGCCATCCCGGAGTTAAGCGGTAATGTAGCTATTGAAATAGCTAATCCTTTCCGTTACGAGCAATGGTTGGCTACCAACGTGTTCGAGCAAAAGCAAAAAGACTTTTATGGGGTATATGTTAAAGTACCTGTTGGTGATATACATTCAGATGTTGCACGTAAACTGGTTGAAGCCATAAGACCATATGTAGCCGATGAAATCAGGATAACCCAAAACCAGGGCTTGTTATTGAAATACGTTCGCAAAGAAGCATTACCAGCTTTGTATGCAGGCTTAACCGCTTTGGATCTATCAGCTCCGGGTTTTGATAGCATGGCCGATGTTACTACTTGCCCCGGTACCGATACCTGTAACCTGGGAATCTCTAACAGCATGACTTTATCAAAAGTGTTGGAAGATTTAATCTATAACGAGTACGAAGAGCTTATTTATAACCGTGAAATCAAAATAAAGATTAGTGGCTGTATGAATTCCTGCGGTCAGCATGGTTTGGCGCATATTGGTTTTCATGGCAGCTCATTAAAAGCCGGTACAAAAGTATTGCCGTCAGTTCAGGTATTATTGGGTGGTGGCACCGTTGGTAATGGTGTTGGACGCGCTGCTGAAAAAATCATTAAAGTTCCGGCTAAAAGAGCAACGCACGTTTTAAGAGCTGTTTTGGATGATTATACGGCAAACGCTATACAGGATGAAACTTTCCATGCTTATTATGATAGAAAAGGTAAAGATTACTTCTACCAGTTATTAAAACCTTTGGCAGATTTAACAACCCTTACTGAAGAAGAATTTGTAGACTGGGGACACCAGGAAACTTTTGCAACAGCAATTGGCGTTGGCGAATGTGCTGGTGTGGTGATTGACCTGGTAGCTACTTTATTGTTTGAGGCTGATGAAAAGTTTGGCTGGTCAAAAGAAGCTTTTGCCGATGGCCGATGGGCAGATGCAATTTATCATGCCTATAATACTTTTATAAGTTCAGCTAAAGCATTATTGCTTGATAAAAACATCAACAGCAGTACACAAACAGGCATTATCCGCGAATTTGATACACATTATGTTAGTACAGGTGAAATAAAACTCAACGGTACTTTTAATGACCTGGTATTACAAATAAACAAAAACGAACCATCAGAAAGCTTTGCAATAACTTATATTAAAGAGGCTAATGATTTTTTAACAAACGTTAAAGCAAAAAGAGAGGAACTGGTACAACCATGATCGTTACATCAACAGAAAAAACAATAAAAGAACCACGTATTACGCTGGTTGGCGCAGGTCCCGGCGATCCGGATCTGATTACTTTAAAGGCGGTAAAAGCGTTGCAAACTGCTGATGTAGTTTTATACGATGCCCTGATTAATGAAGAATTACTTCATTATGCACCTGAACATGCTACTAAAGTTTATGTTGGTAAACGTTCAGGCGATCATACCTACTCTCAGGATGCGGTAAACAGGCTGATGGTTGATTATGCCATTAACTATGGCCACGTAGTACGCCTTAAAGGTGGGGATCCGTTTGTATTTGGTCGTGGTTTTGAAGAGTTGGATTTTGCAGCATCTTATAGTATCCCTGCACAGGTAATTCCTGGTATTTCCAGTTCAATTGGCGTACCGGGTTTACAAAATATCCCGGTAACACACCGCGGCTTAAGCGAAAGCTTTTGGGTGGTAACGGGTACTACTTCAAGTGGTAAAGTATCCAATGATGTTTATGAGGCTGCTCGTACAAAAGCTACCATTGTAGTATTAATGGGGATTCATAAATTGGCAGAAATTACCGAAATATTTAAAAAAGAAGGTAAAAATAAACTACCTGTAGCCGTAATTCAAAGCGGTACAACTGATAATGAAAAGGTAGCCATTGGCATTGTAGATACTATTGTTGAAGTAGTAGAAGAAAAGAAGATCACCTCACCAGCCCTTATTGTTTTTGGCGAAGTGGTATCTTTACATCCTCAATTTCAGCCTATCAAAGAATTTTATGACATTACTGCCGAAGGATAGCGGATTAAAAATCATTCAAAAGCAGAAAACAGAAGGTAATCCCTTATTCCCTGTTTTTTTGAAGCTGAATGAATTGCATACAGTACTGATTGGTGCAGGCAATGTTGGTTTAGAGAAACTGACTGCCATTTTAAACAACAGTGCTAATGCAAGAGTAACCGTTATTGCTTTAACTATTCTGCCCGAAGTGCACTTATTGGCAGCAGAATATAAAGGCGTAAAAATAATCCAGAAAACATTTACCGATGCTGATTTAGACGGTGCTAATGTTGTAATTGCCGCTACTAATGATAGCCGGTTGAATGAGTTTATCCGGCAGTCGGCCCATGATCGTAAACTGTTGATCAATGTGGCCGATAAACCTGAGCTTTGCGACTTCTACCTCGGTTCCATTGTGCAAAAAGGTGATCTTAAAATTGCTATATCAACCAATGGTAAATCGCCCACAGTAGCTAAACGCTTAAAAGAAGTTTTGAACGAAAGCTTACCCAATGAGTTGAATACCACCTTACAGCAAATGAGTGCATTACGCAATTCATTAAATGGTGATTTTGCCTATAAGGTTAAGAAATTAAACGAAGTAACTTCCGTATTGGTTGAACCCAAACAGCCTGTTAAAAAGAATTTCGTTTGGCTTATCTGGATAACCATTATATTATCAATCGCTATAGTACTTACTGTACTTTGGCTTAAACAGCCGGGCTTTAAACTTTATATAGAAGATATTAATCCATTATTCTATTACTTTTTAGGTGCCGGGTTTGTGTTTGCGTTGATTGATGGTGCTATCGGTATGTCATACGGCGTTACCTCAACTACTTTCTCTCTTTCAATGGGCATCCCTCCTGCTTCGGCAAGTATGGGTGTGCACCTGTCTGAAATTATGAGCAATGGTATTGCTGGCTGGATGCATTACCGTATGGGCAATATCAACTGGAAACTGTTTAAACTATTACTTGTTCCGGGAATTATAGGTGCGGTTACTGGAGCCTATCTGCTTTCATCCCTTGAACATTATAGCCAGTATACCAAGCCCTTTGTATCCTTTTATACATTGATATTAGGTTTGGTTATATTATCAAAAGCATTTAAAACCGGTGTGTTAAAATCATCCCAAAAAATAAAAAGAATCCCGCTGTTAGGTTTAGGCGGTGGTTTTATTGATGCGGTAGGTGGTGGTGGCTGGGGTTCGATAGTTTTATCAACCCTGATAGCCGGTGGCAGGCATCCACGTTTTTCGTTAGGTACTGTAAAGTTATCACGATTTTTTATCGCACTAATGAGCAGCATTACCTTTTTCACCATGCTTAATGCACATCATTGGGAAGCTGTTGCCGGCCTGGTAATTGGCAGTGCCATTGCTTCGCCTATAGCTGCAAAAATTTCAAACCGTATATCGGCTAAAGCTATTATGATAGCAGTTGCCGTAATTGTAATACTAATCAGCATAAAAAGTATTGCTGCATTTTTAATGAAGGTTATTTAAGATGAACGAATTAGCAGAACATATTAAAAAGGAAGCAGCCGGACTTGATCCCATAGAATCTTTAACGCTTTTGAGTGATATTTTTCACGGTGAGATTATTTTTTCAACCAGTTTTGGTTGGGAGGATCAGGTGATTACCCATATGATATTCACCAATAATTTGCCGATAAAAATTTTTACATTGGAAACCGGCAGATTATTTCCTGAAACCTATTATGTTTGGAACCGTACCATGGAAATATATGGAAAGCCTATTCACGCTTATTACCCGCAGCATGAGCTATTGGAACAAATGGTTAATGCAAAAGGTCCAAATAGTTTCTATGAATCGGTTGATAACAGAAAAGAGTGCTGCGGAATTCGTAAGATTGAACCTTTAAAACGGGCTTTGGCTGGTAATAAATGTTGGATAACCGGTATCCGTGCTGAACAGTCAGCCAACCGCCAGCATATGGAAAATGTGGAATGGGATGAACAAAATCAATTGGTAAAGTTCCACCCTATTTACAACTGGACTTTAGATGAAGTAAAAGAATACATTAAAAAATACAATATACCTTACAATACGCTACACGACAGAGGATTCCCAAGTATAGGCTGTGCGCCATGTACCAGGGCAGTACAATCTGGCGAAGATTTCAGAGCCGGAAGATGGTGGTGGGAAGATCAGTCGAAGAAAGAATGTGGATTGCATGAGGTAAAAGCAAGTTAATTCCGAATAGTGGAGATATGGAAGTATTCTATAGATCAATTATTCAATAATTTATAATAACAACAAATGAGTAAGCATCAGCTGGATTATTTAGATGAGTTGGAGGCAGAGGCCATTTATATTCTGCGCGAGGTAGCCGGACAGTTTGAAAAGCCTGCACTGCTTTTTTCGGGTGGAAAAGATTCTATCACATTGGTACGTTTGGCTGAAAAAGCTTTCAGACCGGGAAAATTCCCTTTCCCGCTGGTACATATTGATACCGGGCATAATTTTATCGAAACTATTGAATACCGCGATAACATGATTAAACGGATTGGCGAAAAGCTGATTGTTGGGCATGTGCAAGATTCTATTGACGAAGGTAAAGTGGTTGAACAAAAGGGGAAAAATGCCAGTCGGAATGCCTTACAAACAGTAACATTACTGGATACTATTGCTAAACATCAGTTTGATGCTTGTATTGGTGGTGCCCGTCGCGATGAGGAAAAAGCAAGGGCCAAAGAACGTATATTTTCTGTACGTGATGAATTTGGTCAGTGGGATCCCAAACGTCAACGACCTGAGCTATGGAATATCTTTAATGGTAAAATTCATAAAGGCGAAAATGTTAGGGTATTCCCTATCAGTAACTGGACAGAATTGGATGTTTGGAACTATATCCGCAGGGAAAAAATTGAATTGCCTTCTATTTATTTTGCACACGAAAGAGATTGTATCACCCGTAACGGACAATTAATGGCCGCTTCACCATTTTTAAATATGGATGAGGATGACATTATTACCAAACAAAATGTACGTTTCCGTACCGTTGGTGATATGACTTGTACTGCTGCTGTGGAATCATACGCATATCATATTGATGATATTATTGATGAAATCAGCGCATCTAAAATAAGCGAACGTGGTGCCCGTATGGACGACAAGGTTTCTGAAGCAGCCATGGAAGACCGTAAAAAAGGCGGATATTTTTAATTTATCAAAAGAAAATTCACAATCGAAAATTCGAATTCCGAAATAACAAAAATGGATATATTAAAATTTATTACTGCAGGCAGTGTTGATGATGGCAAAAGTACCTTGATTGGAAGGTTGCTGTATGATAGTGAATCAATCCTGGCGGATCAGTTAGAAGCCCTGCATCGCTCAAACCGTAAAAATGACGATGGTAGTATCGACCTGGCAATATTAACAGACGGACTTAAAGCCGAACGTGAGCAAGGGATTACTATTGACGTAGCCTATAAATATTTTCAAACAGAAAAACGCAAGTTTATTATTGCGGATACTCCGGGGCATATCCAATATACCCGTAACATGGTAACCGGAGCCTCAAATGCTAATCTGGCTATCATCCTGATTGATGCACGTAAAGGAGTTATTGAACAAACTATCCGCCACTCTTTCCTGGTATCTCTTTTAGGTTTACCGCAAGTTGTGGTTTGTATCAACAAAATGGATATGGTTGATTTTAGTGAAGAAGTTTATAACAATATTGTAGCTGACTATAAAGCTTTAGCTGAAAAAGTAGGTTTGAAAAATGTGACTTACATTCCTGTAAGTGCATTAAAGGGTGATAATATTGTGTATAAATCAGTAAATATTAACTGGTACAAAGGCGAAAGCTTATTACATTTATTAGAGACTGTTGAAATTAAGGTTGATGATGCTAAATCACATGCCCGTTTCCCGGTACAGTGGGTACTTCGTCCGCAAACAGAAGATCTGCATGATTACCGTGGCTATGCTGGCCGTGTTTCAAGCGGATCATTTAAAGTTAATGATAAGGTGACTGTACTCCCATCAGGCTTTAGTTCAACTATTGAAAAAATAGAGTTGCTTGATAAGGAACCAACTGAAGCCTTTGCCGGGATGTCTGTAACTATTCATTTAAAAGATGAGATTGATATCAGTCGCGGCGATATATTGGTAAACAGCCAGTATCAGCCCGAAGTTTCACAATTAATTGAGGCTGATCTTTGCTGGATGGATACCCGTGCATTGGATAGCTCCCATACTTATTTTATACAACACAACAGCAAAGTAACCCGCTGCCGCATACAGGAAATATTGTATAAAGTGAATATAAATACTTTAGAAAAAGAATATAACGAAGAATTTAAATTGAATGATATTGGCAGGATAGTGATTAAAACGGCAGAGCCTTTAGCGTTTGACTTATATCAAAATAATAAGGCTAATGGTGGTGCAATAATTATCGATAGCCGTACTAATGTTACTGTAGGAGCGTTAATGCTTAGAGCAACAGTTGAATAAGCTGTTATTCTGTTTTACGTTTTATAGTGTTTTAATTTTTTTTAAAAGGCGGGTAAGAGTTTTCTTCCCGCTTTTTAATTTTACCCCTAATCATTACTTCTGGAACTCTGGCTTCAATTCTGCTTTTTCAGCCTTTCTGAATTTCATTACTTTAGGCACCGATACAGTTTGAATATAAGGACTGTCGCCATTTAACCTGTAATATCCCTGGTGATATTTCTCTGCCGGATAAAATGCTTTAAAAGGAACAACCTGGGTAACTAATGGGTCAGGATAATGCTTTTCGGCATTGATCTTTTTAATTATGTCCAATAAAATGCTGTGCTCTTCTGGCGTACGATAAAAAGCTATTGATCGATAATCAGTACCTTCATCTGGACCCTGTTTGTTAAGCTCTGTTGGGTCGTGAGCAAAAAAGAAGGCATGTGCCAGTGTGGAAAAGTTTATAAGTTTAGGATCGTAGTAAATTTGTACACATTCAGCGTGTCCTGTATTACGTGAGCTAACCTCATCATAAGTTGGGTTTTTGGTGGTGCCCCCTGCATATCCGGATATTACTTTATTAACACCTTTCAATTCAGACATGGCTTCGCTCATGCTCCAAAAGCAACCTCCTCCAAATGTGGCAACGGCCTCTCCTGCTGCAGGCTTAGGCAGTACGGCAAAATCATTGCCTGATTGAGCCACGGCGCATCCAGCAAATAAAAGGATACAGGCAATATATAAAATGGATCTTTTCATAGCTGTTGTATATTTAAGTCTATAATCAAATATACGATGCTTATGCACTACCGGATGGTCATCAATAGGTAATATGTGGTAATGGCAGATGATCGGATGATTTGTTATTTTCTCAACAAATCAACTACTTATGTCCGGTCGCTTACCTTAGTGATTGTTTTACTTTGAATAAAATTTCGGTAAGTCCATTGGTCTTTATTTCAAAAGCAGTGCCTAGCAGCATACCTAATTTACCAGGAGGTAAACCTTTACTGTGCAGCCATTCGAGGTAGTAAACAGGTAAATCACTTATTAAAGTGCCTTTGTATTTTCCATAAGGCATTTTAGTTTGTACCAGTTCAATTAATATATTGGCATTGGGTTTTACATTTTCCACTGTGTAAAGGTAAGTTGAATTAAAGCTTTTTAATGAAAAGTGTTGTGAAAACTTTACATTGACAAGATGATTCTACATCAAACACAAAAACGGTTTTTGCGTTATATCCTTACTTTTATAAATCCAATATGAAACAACAATTTGACGCCGTATTAACTGGATCTGATACCCCCATTTATGGTATCACAACCAGAGTAAGTTTTGATGGTTATGATAATGCTTATGAATTTAAATCGATAGACAATAGTCTGCACCTGGTTATTGCTAAAGATGATAATGACCAATGGCAACGTATTGCCGGGACAGAACCCTTTTTGCCAGTTTGGATTAATGAACTGGTTAAACAAATAGTATAAAACATAAACTTTATGAATAAACGCGAAATAGGAACATCAGGAATAAAAGTAGTGCCATTGTCGTTTGGTGGCAATGTTTTTGGCTGGACAATTAACGAACAGCAATCATTTACCATATTGGATGCTTTTGTAGATGCAGGATTAGATTTTATTGATACTGCTGATGTTTACTCTTATTGGGTGCCCGGAAACAAAGGAGGCGAATCTGAAATTATTATTGGTGACTGGTTGAAAAAATCAGGCAAACGCGATAACGTGATTATTGCCACGAAAGTGGGCAAACCAATGGGCGAAGGAAAAAAAGGATTATCCCGCAAATATATCACCGAAGCTGTTGAGGCGTCATTAAAACGTTTGCAAACAGATTATATTGATTTGTATCAATCGCATGATGATGATAAGGATACGCCTTTTCTGGAAACTTTAGAGACCTATACCGATTTAATTAAACAGGGAAAAGTACGGGCAATTGGTGCTTCTAACTATGATGGTATCCGTTTAAAAGAAGCTTTGCAGGTAAGTAAGGACAATAACCTTGCTGCCTACCAATGCCTGCAGCCCGAATATAATTTATATGAAAGGGAGTACTACGAAAAAGAACTGGAACCTGTATGTCGTGAAAGAAATGTTGGGGTAATTACCTATTTTTCATTGGCAAGCGGATTTTTAACAGGGAAGTACCGTTCAGAAGATGACCTTTCGAAAAGTAACCGTGGTCAGGGAGTTAAAAAGTATCTTAATCCACGTGGGTATAAAATATTAGCTGCGCTGGATAAAGTTTCTGCCGAATATAATACAACCCCGGCAACGGTAGCCATTGCATGGGTTATAGCCCGTCCGGGTATCACTGCACCGATAGCCAGTGCAACAAGCATAAAACAATTAGATTCACTGATTAAAGCCACCGAACTTAAATTAAACAGCGATGCCATTGATTTATTGAACAGTGCGAGCAGTTATTAATAATAATTATAAAATGAAAAGGGCCACCCTCGCGGTGGCCTCTTCATTTATATAATTAATTGACAATCCAAACTTAAAATCTTGACATTCTGTGTTCAGAGCCCTCGCCTCTTTGGTTTTGTGCAAAATGTTCATTGTTTCCACCTCTGTTACCCCACTCACGTCCATTATTTTGATTGGAAGGCTGGCCTTGTCCATGGTTATCAAAATGTTGGTCGTTTCCCCATTGGCCACGGTTGTTTTGCATTTGTTCGCGATTGTTATCCTGGCCCCTGTTATCAAAATGCTGACGATTTTCCCATTGGCCATGGTTATCAAAATGCTCATCTCTACCGCGGTTATAGTTATTGTTTACAAACATACCGGCTTCACGCCCATTAAACCTTGATCTGTAAATATTATCATGTAAATATGGTCTTGGGGCTCTCACTTCAAATCTTCGTGCACTTCTCCAGTCATAGTTACGGTATTCGCCTGGTAAATAAGCTGCTGAAACCCAGTCAGCACCGTCGTTATAATAATAACATTGTGCGTTTACATCATAATAAGCATCAACATCGGGTAAATAGTAATAATCATCGTTATTGTTATCATAAACCTGATCTGGCTGATTATAAACCGGAACCTGCTCTACTACTACAGGTGATGGTGCATAAACTACTCTTCTTGGAGCAAACCTAAAACCAAAACTTAGCCTTACTTGTGCATTTGCAGTATTATAAAATAAACCACTCATTGCTATTGCTGATACTATGATTAACTTTTTCATGATATTCAAATTTTATATAGCTATGACTACCTGAAAAGTTAATAGTTTAATTATATGCTGTTGAATTATTATATTGTAGATTTATATTCTTTATTTTGTTATTTATTTGAAATTTTATTCTGTTTTATTGTCATCTGAATATAACGTACAATATATTATATGTTATATTGTTATTGAAGCTTTTCAAATCTCTTTTCCAACTGATGCAGCCATTTAGTCCTTTTCTGATCGTCAACAAATTTCACCATATTAAAACTAATCCATTTGCGATTTTTAAAGCCCAGTTTCCAAAAGGTGCCATTAAAAATAGCTTTCTTAATGGCATTGCCAAATGCTAAGCGGTACACAAATGAAGGTGTATTCATGGTAGTAATTACAGTGACACTATTCAGTCCCTTCCATCTTTTTATCATTTTAGGATAACGGCTGTTGGGGGCATAGTCATAAGCAACTCCCGGAAAGATCACCTTATCAATAAATCCTTTCGTCATAGCAGGCATTAGCTCCCACCATATCGGAAATATCATAATCAGGTGTTTAGCTTCGTCAAGGCGTTCACGGTATTCCAAAACTTTAGGATCGCACGGGACGCCTTCTTTAAAACCTTTCAGATCATTTGCTGTCATTACCGGGTTAAACCTGTCATTATCCAGGTGGATCAAATCAATTTCATGTCCTGCTTTTTGCAGACCGGTTGTTGCTGCTTTTAGTAGAGCAGTACAATAACTTCCTTCATAAGGATGATTAAAAACAATCGCTACTTTCATTATGCTAAATATTTAGCACAAATGTCCATGCCGTAAAATGGATAGACGATAACAATTGTTAATAAATGATTTGCCCCCTCTAAATCTCCCCCGGTTGTGGAGACTTTAGCTTCGGTCGCGTTTGTTTTTAAGTCCTCCCTACCGGGGAGGATTTAGGTGGGGCTATTATTGTTTTTCACACTCTATTTCTTATCCTGCTTAAAGAAACAGAAGTAATACCTAAGTAGGAAGCTATATAATGCTGCGGCACCCGTTTAATAATATGTGGACTGTTTTTTAAAAGTTCCCTGTATCGTTCTTCCGGAGTGTTTTTTATGTACGACATGAATAACCTGGAGTAATGAGAAAGACGTTTATAAATGGTTTCCTGTACAAAAGCATTGTAAACAGGATTCTCCATGAAAATCTTATCGAAGTTATTTTTGCTGATCACATAAATGGTTGATGGCTCAATAGTTTCTATACTAAACAAACTTGGTTCTCCATTTTTAAAGCTTTCAATCGATGATACTCCTTCGTTTTCAAAGAAAAACTGGAAGGTCACATCTTTTCCTTTATTATTGAACCAAAGCCTGATGCAGCCTTCTTTAATAAAATAGCCATGTCTGGAAACCTCACCTTCATTCAAAAGAATAGTTTTGGCCGGAACAGTTTTTATTTTAAACAGATGGCCATATCTTTCCCAATCAATTACCATGTCTGATGATTTATTTAAAGAGGGTGATATTTGATTGGCCATCATTCAGTATTTCTCTTAAAGCTGATTTAAAAATAAACCTTGTAAATATTTTACTACAAAACATAGTGTCTAATTTACGCTTGTTTCCATTAACTTTGGTAGTCAAACACATTTAACTTATGAAAATGAAGAAAGTACTTATCCTTTTGCTGCCCGTTTTCGCAGTAATAGGACTAATCGTATTTAATGCCTGTAAAAGCGCTGACAGAGATGCAGTTGATACCGCTAATGCAGGCTTAACCCTTCCCGATGGTTTTAGCGCTATAGCTGTTGCTGATAATTTAGGCAGTGCCAGGCATTTGGTAGTAACTCCGGAGCATGATATTTATGTACACATAGCCTCTGCAAAAAATAGTAAAGGCATATTGGTTTTGCATGAAGAAGGTAATAAAACAACATTAAAAACAAGCTTTGCCAACTATGGAGGTACAGGCATTGCTATTAAGGATGGTTACTTATATGCCTCAAATAATACGGAGGTGTACCGATATAAATTGAATGATAAGGAAGAAGTAATCAATCCGGACGAGCCCGAAAAAATTGTTACAGGCTTACTTAGTAAAAGAATGCATCAGCCTAAAGCGATAGCCTTGGATAATAATGGCAACCTTTATGTAAATATCGGGGCTTACTCTAATGCTTGCAGTGATTTTGATCCCGATAAAAAAGGATGCCCAATTCTGGATTCTGCCGCAGGTATCTGGCAATTTAAATCTGATAAGCCGAACCAGCATTATGGCGATGGTATCCGCTACGCAGGTGGATTAAGAAATGTGGTGGGCCTTGCCTGGAATCAACAAGATAACCAGCTTTTTGTAATGCAGCATGGCCGTGATGCCCTGCATGATCTTTATCCAAACCTCTACACCGTTCACCAATCAGCTGAATTACCTGCAGAGTGCATGTTTGCGTTAAAACAGGGTGATAATGCTGGTTGGCCATATGTATATTATGATTGGATGCAGAATAAAAACCTATTAGGTCCCGAATATGGTGGCGATGGCAAGAAACCTGCTGATCCCAAATTTATCAACCCGGTAGCAGCCTATCCTGGCCACTATGCGCCTGATGGATTGTTATTTTACACCGGCGATCAATTCCCCGAAAAATATAAAAATGGTGCGTTTATCGCGTTTCATGGTTCATGGAACCGTGCACCGGAACCACAGGCTGGCTATTGCGTAGTTTTCCAACCATTTAAAGATGGTAAACCTGATGGTAAGTGGGAAGTTTTTGCTGATGGTTTTGCCGGAACGCCTGAACAAAAAGCCTCAGGACGTGCTGTTCATCGTCCTTGCGGTTTGGCACAAGGGCCGGATGGCTCCCTTTATGTAACTGATGATAATAAAGGAACTATTTATAAAATCTCGTATAAAAAATAATAATGAATATTAAAAAGTATGGTCTGTTGTTGATGTTGTTCTGTTTCTTTTATTCGGGACTACATGCTCAGACAAAAAAGAACACCACACATTCCGGTTCGGCAGCATCTATTGCACGTGGTAAAATTGTTTATGCTAATATCTGCTTAGCTTGTCATATGGCAGATGGTGGCGGCGTACAGAACATGAATCCTCCGCTAACACAAACTACTTATGTTTTAGGGAATAAAACCGCCCTTATAAAGATTGTATTAAATGGGTTTAAAGAAGACGTTGAAATCAACGGGCAAACCTATTCCAACAATATGACTCCGCATAGTGATTTAAAAGATCAGCAAATTGCTGATGTATTAACTTATGTGCGTAAAAGCTTTGGCAATAAAGCAGGCGCAATATCTATGGTCGAAGTGAAAAAAGTAAGGGCTGCAAATGTTGCACCCGCTAAGTAAAAGAAAAGCATACACCGGCTTTTAAAGACTGGTGTATGCTTTTTAATTAGCCACTGAGATGATATTGATAAGTTATCCCTTTATTTATCTTTTCATTTACGCGTGATAGGCTCTCTTCAATTTGCCCCTTTAAATCTTTACCGGTAACATCCATTAATGCTTTTTGGTAGGAGTTTAATGCTTTATTCCATAGCTTGTTTTTTTCAAAAAATAACCCCAAAAGGTCATAAATTGAAGCTGCATTTACTCCGGGAGTATTTAAAGCTTTCTGTGAAATAATATTTACCTGTTTTTCCATGTTCAGGAAAACTACCAGTCTCAAATAATGAAAATAATTATCAGGAAATAAGGGCTCCAGTTCCATACAGGTTTTAAAATGATACCCCGCAGTCTGATAATCCTTTATTTCATAATAATATATTTTAGCCAGTTGAAAATGCGCCCTCGCATATAATGGATCATTATTAATGATCTCATTTAGCAATTGTAAACCTTTTGGTGTTTCGCCATAGGATACTTCTTCAACAGCTTGTAAGTACTTCTCTTCAATAGTATAATATGTTTCCATAAAATATTAAATAATAATGTTAAGCCCTATTTTAAAACAGGACTTGAATTCAATAAAATGATTTTGTTGTTTTGCCGGTAAATTAAATCCGACTAGGAGAAGCGTACAGCAAGTGCATTACCCTTCCGCTCAACGACCATGGGCCGTTTAGAGTTATGTTGGCAGAAGAGATTAAGATGTAGCATTGTAGTGTTATCTTTGCGAAGATAAGCACTATTATGAAAAATGTCAAACAAGATTTATATTATCCAAACCAATCGTATAAATCGGTTTGTTTTAAAGTGGATTTCTGTTGGGCATCCAGGTCTTTTACAATTTTCCCCTCTCCCATTAAAATGATACGATTGCCATAATTAAACGCATCTTTCAAATTATGTGTAATTAATATAGAGGTAAGCCGATAATCTTTTATAAGTTCTTCAGCTGTACGCATTACAATATCGGCCGAACGTGGATCAAGTGCTGCTGTTGGTTCATCTAATAATAAAACCTTACAACTATCCATTACGCTCATTAGTAGTGTAAGCGCTTGCCTTTGGCCACCGGATAAGGTACCCATGGGTTGTTCAATTTTGTTTTCCAGACCCATTCCAAGCGTTGATATCTTTTCCTTAACCTGGTTTTTAAAAGTATCATTTATACCGATAGATAAACCCTTTTTTCGTGTTCGGATAGACGCCAGCCGGAAATTATCCAGAATACTCAAATCTGATGCAGTACCGCTCAATGGATTTTGAAATACACGGGCAATCCACTTGCTTCTGTCGTAATCGGGTAGTTTAGTCACATCTTGACCATCAATACTTATGGTACCTGAATTTGGGAAAACGCTGCCGGCAACCATATCAAGTAAAGTAGTTTTACCAGAACCATTTGCACCTACAATAACTAAGAACTCTTCTGTTTTAATATTCAGATCAATGCCACTAACGGCATTTACCTGGTTTGGCTTATCTTGATTGAATATTTTATGAACTTTTTTTATATCAATCATACTTAGCCCTTTTTAAATGATAATCTGGGTAAACTAACTATCAATAATACAAATGCAGCAGTTACGACCTTTAACAAATTGGGATTAACGCCAATATCCAGCGTTACGGCCAATACTATCTGAAAAATAACAGCCCCGGTAAGCACCAATACCAGGCTTAACCAAATGGAAGTAATTTTAAACCAATTGATTAAAGTTTCGGCAATAATTACGGAACCTAATCCAATAATAACAACACCTATGCCCATACTGATATCCGTAAAGCCCTGAAACTGGCTGATAAGGTAGCCACTTACCGCAGTTAATGCATTTGCCAGTGCCAAACCGATAATTTTCATCCTGTCTGTATTTACGCCTAATGACCTGATCATGGATTCACTATTGCCGGTTGCCCTCATAGCTACACCAAAATCTGTTTTTAACAAAAAACCTATGATAATAGTTATTATAATTACGAAAAGGGATAAGATCCAAAAAGTATTATGGTTTAAGTCAGCCGATATATTAACGAGCGTAAATAAAGTTGGTAAATTAATAAGCGGTAAATTTGAAGTTCCCATTAGGGAGATATTCACTGAGTAAAGTGCTGTCATTACCAATATACCAGCCAACAATGCATTAATTTTTAATTTGGTGTGAATAATTCCGGTTAGGGCTCCGGCCAGGGCTCCTGCCACCATTACCGAGATCAAAGTGAGGTATGTTGGCTCATTTTGTTTAATTAAAACTGCTGTAACCACCGCACCTAAAGTATAACTGCCATCAGTAGTGATATCTGGAATATTAAAAATCTTCATGGAAATATAAATACCCAGTGCCAGTGCCGAGAAGCATAATCCCTGTAGTAAGGCGGTAAGGTAAAAATCCATCTGGTTATTTTACAGGTTCAAAATTTGCAGGTACCGTAATGTTGTATTTTTTTGCCGAGGCCGCATTATAAACCCGTTTCCTCACTTTTACCATTTCGGGTTGAAGTCCTTGAGTACTATGCGTTTTTAGGAATTTTGCGGCTTGCTCACCTGCCTGATATCCCCATTGATAAATATCAGCACCAAAAGCAGCAACTGCTCCTCTTTGAACCAAACCTGCTTCGCTGGTAAATATGGGTACGTTTTTTTGATCGCAATTTTTTAAAATTGTTTCAAATGAAGCAAAAACCGAATTGTCGGGATTGGCAAAAAAAGCATTGATATTTTTGCTCAATAATGATTGCGTTACCAATTGCGCATCAGATGATGAATTAAGTGGCAGGGCAACCAGTGTAATATTTAATTTGTTAGCTAATTCCTGTATCCTTTGTTTTGCACTAACCGATTGTGGTTCTGATTGATTATAAATCATCCCTACAACCAATTTACCTGATTTTGGCTTTAAAAACTTAGGTATATTTGAAAATGAGGTATCAATATAATTCAGATCTTCTACCGCGCCGAATAAATTACCAGGCCCTTTACCTCCATTGTCCTGTAAATTCATGAGCTTAACGGTTGGTGATACCATCATAAAAATAGGTATGGTTTTGGTTTTTTGTGCTGCAGTGATAGATGATAAAGTTGTACAGGTAGCCAATAAGTCAACTTTTTCCGACACAAAGTAATTTACAATTTGTGTTAATGTTGGGATGCTCCCCTCTGCATTGCGGTATTCAATTTTTACATTTTTTTGACCCTCACTAAAGCCATTGTTCTTCAAAGCATCAATAAAACCTGTTCTTGCAGGCGCAATGCTGGCATCTTCAAAAGCACCAACAAAGCCAATTACCGGTATTGTTTTCTTGCTGGCAGTATTGCATGAGCAAATTATAGCTAATAAACAAAATATAGGAAGGCATTTTAATATCTTCATGCCACTAAGTTATATAATTGCACCGAAAGGAAAAACACTTTTGAGTTTAAGGAATAGCAGCTAAATTAATAATGACAGTGGAATTTTAAGTTTATTTAAAAAAAGAGCCTTTAATTTTTCAAATAATCTTAAAAACCTATCGTCTTTTTGCCTATAATTTTGGTAGTGTTTTATTGTTTTTGCTTATTTTAGCACCTGAATGACTTCTATCATATCCAAATTACCCCAAACAGGTACCACCATCTTCACAACAATGTCGGCTTTGGCAAATGAGGTTGGTGCTATTAACCTTTCGCAAGGTTTTCCAGACTTTGAAACTTCGCCCGAACTGATTAAACTTGCCAATACAGCACTGAAAAAAGGGCACAATCAATATGCGCCTATGGCAGGTGTCTTAGCATTGCGTGAGCAAATAGCAAAAAAGACTGAAAAGCTTTACGGCACCATTTATAATCCCGATACAGAAATAACCATAACTGCCGGAGGTACACAAGCAATTTTTACCGCCATTACGGCAATGATCCATCCCATGGATGAGGTTATAATTTTTGAACCTGCATATGATTCTTATGCCCCTGCTATAAAGTTAATGGGAGGTATTGTGAAATCATTAGAGTTGGAACCGCCTGACTATCGTATTTCATGGAATATGGTTAAAAGGCTCATCAACCATAAAACAAAAATGATAATCCTTAATTCACCACATAATCCTACTGCTACCATATTGCACAAGGAAGATATTGAGGAATTAAGTAACCTAGTGAAAACCCAGGATATATGGATATTGAGCGATGAAGTTTATGAGCATTTAATTTATGATGGCGAAACGCATCATAGTATGGCAATGTATCCAGAATTACAACAACGCAGTTTTATTGTAGCATCCTTCGGAAAACCCTTTCATGCAACCGGCTGGAAAGTTGGATATTGTATGGCACCAGCTTTATTGATGAGTGAATTTAGAAAAGTACATCAATTTTTAGTATTCAGTGTTAATACACCTATTCAATATGCGATAGCTGAGTATCTGAAAAATGAAAACCATTATCTCGATCTCCCGGCATTTTTTCAGCAGAAGCGCGATTATTTCAGAAAAGGGCTTGAACAAAGCAAGTTTAAATTATTGCCTTGCTCCGGATCATATTTTCAATCTGTTACGTATAAAGATATAACCGACGAGAAAGATAGTGATTTTGCATTACGCTTAACAAGGGAATTTGGAGTAGCCTCAATACCAGTTTCAGGTTTCTACAGTAAAGGGACAGACCACCATGTTTTAAGGTTTTGTTTCGCCAAAAGGCAAGAAACATTGGATAAAGCCGTTGATAGATTATTGAAAATTTAGTTATTGGTTAATTTAATATGGTTCATATTGCGAAATATTACAGCAATAATTAATGAAACTATTTAAATAATCAGTGGTGCATTTTCAAATAACAAATAATAGTTAGGGCCAAACCCCTAAACTAGACATCTATTAACTATGAACTAAAAACACATGGATAATCTTAAAATTACGCTTTTCCAGGGATATTTATTTTGGGAGAATATTGATAAAAATCTGCAGAATATCACCTTGCGTTTGTCAAGCATACGCGAAAAAACCAACCTGATTGTTTTGCCTGAAATGTTTAATACAGGTTTCTCCATGAATGCTGCTGAACTTGCAGAACCAATGGGCGGGAAAACCATGAATTGGATGCACCAAATAACTCAAGATTATAATTGTGTTATTACTGGCAGTTTAATTATTAAAGAGGGCGACAAATATTATAACCGTTTAATTTGGATGCGACCAGATGGTAGTTATGAATATTATGACAAACGCCACTTGTTTGCTCTTGGAAAAGAACATCAAACCTACACAGCCGGTACAAAAAAACTAATTGTTGATTTAAACGGCTGGAAGATTTGCCCAATGATATGCTATGATCTCCGTTTTCCAGTGTGGTTGCGTAATGTTGGTGGCGAATATGATTTACTTTTAATTGTTGCGAACTGGCCCGAGCGCCGGGCACTGCACTGGCGCACGCTTATACCTGCACGTGCTGTTGAAAATCAAGCATATGTAATTGGCCTTAATCGCATTGGGCATGATGGAAATGAGGTTTACCATTCGGGCGACTCAACCTGTATTGACCCTAATGGAAATGTGGTTTATTACAAACGAGATGAAGAAGATGTGTATACTTTTTCTGTCATTGCTGATGAGGTTAAGAAAACACGACGTGCTTTGCCCTTTTTAAAGGATGCAGATGAATTTAATATCATCTGAGTTTGGTTTGAATATAAATTTGAAATTAAATATGTGTAATTAACGCATCTGTTTAATTTGTGTTCAAACAAATAACTTATTTTTACCCGCATTAAATATCTAATTATTTAAATGAAACACCCATTACGTAGTATACTCTCGTTTTGTTTTATTCTAATTTTTACGCTATCATCCTTCGCACAAAGAAAAAAAGATTATACTACGCTTGTTAACCCCTTTATCGGTACAGGAGGTCATGGACATACTTACCCGGGAGCTGTAGTTCCTTTTGGTATGGTGCAATTGAGTCCTGATACACGATTAACAGGTTGGGATGGCTGTTCTGGCTATTATTATACAGATACTGTTGTTTACGGTTTTTCACATACGCATTTAAGTGGTACTGGGATAGCCGATTATTGTGATGTGCTTTTTATGCCTACAATTGGTGAACCTCAATTTAAAAACACCAACTATCTTTCGGGATTTAAAAAGAAAAACGAAATTGCCTCACCTGGATACTATAAAACTCACCTGGATAAATATAATATTGATGTGGAGTTAACTGCCAATACCCGCGTTGGTGTTCACCGTTATAGTTTCCCAAGTACTCAGCAGGCAAATATTATTATAGACCTTCAACATCGTGATGAAGTATTAGATTCGTGGATTGAGGTGGTAAACGATCATGAAATTCGTGGCTTCCGTCGCTCCAGATCTTGGGCTAATGATCAGTCGGTTTATTTTTATGCAAAGTTCTCTAAGCCTTTTAAGACCTATGGCATTGCCAGTAATGACGAATTGCAGACCGGGCAAAATAAATTGCAAGGAAAGAACATAAAGATGTTCATCCAGTTCAGTAACCCCGGTGAAGTAATTGCGAAAGTTGGTATTTCATCAGTAAGTACTGAAGGCGCTTTAAAAAACCTAGATACGGAAGTTCCTGATTTCGACTTTAAAAGGGTTCAGAAAGATGCAAGGACTTTATGGATCAATGAACTATCAAAAATTGAAGTTGAAGGTGGTGCACCAAGCGCATCGGCAATGCAGTCTTCACAACGTGTACGTCCTGATACACAGATTGGTTCACATAAAAAGAAAGAGGTTGATTATGCTAAAATCAAACAAATTACTTTTTATACAGCACTTTACCACGCAATGCTGGCACCAAATGTTTACAGCGATGTGGATGGTCAGTACCGAGGGATGGATCAGAAATTGCACACTGCTAAAGGCTTTAATTATTATACTGTATTTTCTTTGTGGGATACTTATCGGGCAGAAGATCCATTACTTAACCTGATAGACCGTAAACGAACCACTGATTTTGTAAAGTCGTTTTTAGCGATGTATGAGCAAGGTGGGCTATTACCTATCTGGCCGCTTGCATCAAATGAAACGTATTGTATGGTTGGTAATCATTCCATTCCAGTAATTGTTGATGCTTATGCTAAGGGCATCCGCGATTTTGATGCAGAAGAAGCCTTAACCGCAATGAAAGCTGCTGTAAACCGCACCCAGTTTGGTTTGGATTCTTACCGTAAAAATGGTGTGGTATTATCTGACGATGAACCTGAATCGGTATCAAAAACATTAGAATATGCTTTTGATGACTGGTGCATTGCCCAAATGGCTAAAATGCTTAATAAGCCCACTGATTATAAAGAATTTATACACCGTGCACAATATTGGAAAAATAGTTTCAATAACCAAAATGGCTTTATGCAGGCTCGGGCTAATGGTGGCTGGTATACTCCATTTGAACCCACAGAAATTAATAATAACTATACAGAAGGAAACTCATGGCAATATTCGTTTTTGGCGCCTCAGGATATTGAGGGCCTGATGAAAAGTATGGGTGGTAAAACTGCCTTTGAAGCTAAGTTGGATGAATTGTTTACTACTGACTCCAAATTAACAGGTAAGCAGGTAGATGATGTTTCGGGATTAATAGGCCAATATGCGCATGGCAATGAACCAAGCCACCACATGGCTTATCTGTATAATTTTACTGATTCGCCGGACAAAACTCAGTTTTATATTAATAAAATACTCAGGGAAGAGTATAGTGATAATCCAGATGGCTTATCTGGTAATGAAGATTGCGGTCAAATGTCGGCATGGTATGTAATAAGCTCATTAGGGATTTATAATATTGCACCAGGCCAGCAACAATTTCAGGTAGGTGTGCCACAATTTAGTAAAGCAATTATCAATCTGGAAAATGGTAAAAAGTTTACTATTCTTAATTCCGGAACAAACGTTAGCCGCAATAACATTTACTTGCAAGGTATAAACCTGAATAAAAAGTCATACAACAAGCTTTATCTTAATTATGATGATATTGCCAACGGTGGTGAATTTGAAGTTTTTACCGGCAGGTTGCCTAATAAATTATTTGTACAGGATTTAGAAAAGCCAACATCAAAAATCACAGACAATCTTATTGTACCTGATCCTTACATACAAGCTCCATCAAAAACATTTAAGCGCCCTATCAGCATTGAAATAAAAGATGCGGATACCGCGGCTAAGATTTATTATACATTGGATGGCTCCGCTCCTACCTTAAGCTCAACTTTGTATAGCTCACCAATAAATATTTTGTCCAACACAACTGTAAAAGCCATTGCTATTGATGGGGATAAAGCCAGTTTTATTGATGAAGGTAATTTCAATAAGATACGAGATGATATTAAGATAACCATTGTTAACAAATACCTGCCCAACTATGCAGACCAGGGTAATAATACACTGATTAATGGTATACGTGGTAAAGTTAACTGGCGGTTGGGTAATTGGCAGGGTTACCAGGGTAATGACCTGGTAGCAATAATTGATATGGGAAAAGTTACGCCATTAAAGCAAGTAAGTTTAGGTACTTTACAGGATACCCGGTCATGGATAGTTTTTCCAAAACAAGTAGAATATTGGGTATCTGATGACGGTATTGATTATAAGCTAGTAACAACAGTTAATACCAAAATCGACATAAAAGAACTTGACGCTCAAACACAGGATTTTGTAGGGCCTTTAAATATTAATGCAAGATATATTAAAGTGGTAGCCAAACAATATGGCCCATTGCCCGAATGGCATGAAGGGAAAGGAGATCCCTCCTATATTTTTGCTGATGAAATTATTATTGAGTGATTAGCGCTAAAATTGGTGGAGTTATATAATATAAGGTTTAAAATTTAACAGATTATTATGCATTCAAAACTATTACGTTTAATTCTTTTTTGTTTACTTCTGTTACCTGTTTTGGGTTTTTCACAAAGCTTTAGGATTGTGCCTCTTGGTGTTAAAGGTGGTATTGATGAAAGTAATTTATCAGCCTACATGCTTGCTGCAAGTGGCACTAATAACTATATATGTTTGGATGCAGGGACTTTGTACTATGGTATTCAGAAAGCCATTGATGAGAAAGTATTTTCCATATCGGCAGACCAGGTACTTAGACGATATATTAAAGGCTATTTTATTTCCCATGCACATTTGGATCATTTGTCTGGGTTAATCATCTGTTCACCTGATGATACAGTAAAAAGCATCTACGGATTAAAAAGTACATTTGAAACAATTAAAACCCATTACTTTACCTGGGATAGCTGGGCCAATTTTGCAGATGAGGGAGAAAGACCAACATTGAAAAAGTATAGCTACCGGGTTTTAACGCCAGGTATCCCCATGCATGTAAAAGATACCTGGATGCAGGTAGATGCTTTTCCTTTGAGCCATTTCAATTTAACCAGTACCGCTTTTTTAGTTAAAAGTAACGACGCTTATATTTTGTACCTGGGCGATACCGGAGCTGATCAGGTTGAGCAAAGCCACAATCTCCATAATCTGTGGCAATTAATTGCACCATTGATAAAAAATAAAAAGTTAAAAGCAATAATGATTGAAACATCTTTTCCCAATGAGCAACCAAACAAAAGCCTTTTTGGGCATCTTACGCCGCATTTGTTAATGACAGAAATGAGCAATTTAGCTACTTTAACCGGGCAAAATGAATTAAAGGGGTTTAATGTTATTATTACACATGTTAAACCTCCACAGGATAATATTGAAAAGATTAAAGAACAATTGAAGGCTGAAAACCCATTGCATTTAAATATCATATTTCCTGAACAGGGAAAAGCAATAGACCTTTAAAAAGAAAGGGACGCAAAACTTTGCATCCCTTTCTTTTTAAAATCTTAAAATTGAAGAAATTAGTTCTTCTTAGGGCCATTAGCTAAAACATAAGCAGCTATTTTGCGGCCAACATTTTGAGCAGCAGTGTTTTCAAAAGGATAATGGATTCCCCCGTAAACTCTGCTATAGCCGTTTTCCCACTCTAATATACTTAATGAGGCAACTATGCGGTTTGGTTCACCGGGTGTTGTGGTATGTAACTCTAACCTGTTTTTATCACCAAAAAACTTTTTAAGTATTTCATATCCTGCAGTAATCGTTGCACTATGCCCGCTGGGATAGCTTGGATGAGGAGGTGTGTTGATTAAAGGTGTCCATTTAGTATAATCTTTTACTGAGCCATCTTCAGATGCATTTAAAGCGGTAACAGGCCGCCAGAAAAGATATCCATATTTTCCACCCCATATTTCAATCCTTGCATCAGCTTCAGCAATATCAACCAAGGCAAATATCAGAGCATTTTCTTCTAATGAAGTTTTGTGGATAGTTGCCAATTCGCGCAAACCTTCATTTACGGTAAGTTCTGCATCCTGTTTGTAAAATTGCGCTATATGTGTTTGGTCTTCTGTCCTTTTGGTGCTTTTAATTTCTCCTATTTCAGCAACTTCTGCCAAAGCTTTTTTATATTCATCACTACCAATAGCTGGCGGAGGTTCAGGAAGAAATTGTTTAGCGTCTTTTAATAGAAAAGGTTTTACATTACCCCATTCCACATCAATGCCTGGTGCAAATTTCCCCGGAGTTGGCCTGTACACACCAACACCTGGGTTTGCAGGCCCGGCATAGGTGGTCAGTGGGCTCGATCCATCATTAGCCCGAAGTGCAATAATGTCAGCAGCTGCAGCTGCACCAATTTTTTGTCCGTTTTCAATAGGACCATCAGTAATATTTTGCAAGCTACTATTTAAAGCAGAATCAATAAATTCTTTCTGATTTGGGAAATAATTTACAAGCACATCATGTGCAGCCTGAACAACTGCTGCTTGTGCTGACGCTGCCCCTGTTGGAGCAACAAAATAATGATAAGGAGTACCAAAGTGTTTTATTGAATTTACAGCGTCATATACCGCAATGGCTTCAATCGCCGCTGTGCGACTGGCGAGGTTACTATTCTGATTGGCTTTCTTTGCAACTTTTAAAGTAAGAAGATTCCATTGTATAACCAAATTGCCTGGTTCTATTGCTTTATTTGAAGCGGACAGATTCTTAAAGCTTAAAATACTTAATGCAAGAATTGATAAAAAAATAAAGGTATGTTTCATGATAAAGTTAATATGTAACATACAAATTTAATAAATAATATATAATCTATAGATATAGTAGTTAAATTTAATATAAACTTAACACGTATCTTTATTGCTTTTGATTTAGCTGTTTATAAGTAGTTTTTTTGCTTCTTCCAACTTTTCTTTTTCTTCTTTAGGCAGAACCGGATACTTCAAATTCAGTTCCTTTAGCGTATCCAGAATGATATGGGAAATTGCAGTGCGTGTAACCCACTTTTTATCAGCCGGTATTACATACCACGGACATTTTTCAGTTGCCGTTTGTTTTATTGCTTCTTCGTAAGCATTCATGTAATCATTCCAAAAACCACGCTCATAGATATCCGCAGCAGAAAATTTCCAATTTTTCTCCTTATCATCTATCCGCTCTAAGAAACGTTCCTTTTGCTCATCCTTTGAAACATGAAGAAAAAATTTGATAATAATAGTTCCATTTTCCGCCAGATGCTTTTCAAAATGACGGATACTTTCGTACCGATGCTCCCAAAACTTCTTTTTGACATCTTTTACTGAATTAATTCCGGGAAGTTTTTCCTTGAGTAATAATTCCGGATGAACTTTTGTTATGAGCACATTTTCGTAATGCGAGCGATTGTGTACGCCTATTCTTCCAAATTCGGGTAAGGCTTTATAATGTCGCCATAAAAAATCATGATCCAGTTCTTCTGTACTGGGTTGTTTAAAGCTATATACTTCACAACCTTGTGGATTTAAGCCAGATAAGGTATGGTCTATAGCGCTGTCTTTCCCCCCTGCATCCATCGCCTGAAATAATATTAATAAGGCATAACGGTTATCGGCATACAGAGCTGATTGAAGCGCGGCTGTTTTTTTTATTAATTCCTTTAATTCAGCTTCTGTTTCTTCTTTTTTTAGGTTGACAGTATCAGCAGTATCATAATCTTTAAGTGAAAATTTTTCACCGTTTGTTACTTTAAATTTATTAATTATGCTTTTCATACAACAAAATCGTTTATGCTAAGTTAACTTAAAATTTATCTGCTAAAATTGCGTTGTTAATTTTTGTTACTTGGCTATGATTTAGAGCCATAATTTTACATCTTTACCCAATGTTCAGACGCATAAAAAACCGATTCTTAAGATATTTCGTCATCTTTATTTATTTCGTTATCCTGTTTTTCTGTTCAATTGAATTAAATTTCCTTTGGCTTTTTGGATATTCTCCTGATATGCAGGATATTAAAACACCTACATTATCTTTGGCCTCTGAAGTTTATTATGCCGATGGTACATTGATTGGCAGGTATTATAAAGAGAATCGCTCACCTGTTGAATTTAAAAGTATATCGCCTAATATTATTAATGCACTGGTTGCGACAGAAGATGTAAGGTTTTACAAGCATAACGGTGTTGATTTTTACTCCTTTTTTACTAGTATACTTTCAACAGCCAAAGGCGATAAACGTGGTGGAAGTACCATTACCCAACAGTTAGCCAAAAATCTTTTCGAAACCCGTAAGAAGAAATCACAGGGTATATTAAAGCATGTACCGGTAATAAAAACCATTGTTTATAAATGTAAAGAATGGCTAACGGCATTTAAAATTGAGCATGTTTACACCAAACAGCAAATCCTTACTCTATACCTGAATACCGTGCCTTTCGGGAACAATACTTTTGGTATTAAAACTGCATCTCTTAAAATTTTCAATAAGGCACCTGATGCCCTTGATCCTGCCCAAGCAGCTACCTTGGTGGGTATGTTAAAGGCAACGTCAACCTACAATCCCATTAATAACCCGGAGCGCTCTTTAGAACGCAGAAATGTGGTTTTAGGGCAAATGCTTAAATACAATTTCATTAATAAAGCCGATTATGACACCAATATAAAAAAGCCTATTACGCTTGATTTAAGTTATGTTGATAATGAAGGCCAGGGTGATTCTTATTTACGCCAGGCTGTTGAAAGATGGCTTAAAAAATGGTGTCATGATAATGATTATGACCTTTATCAGGATGGCTTAAAGATTTATACTACTATTGATCCGCGTTTACAGAAATATGCTGAAGAAGCCGTTGCTGAGAAAATGAAAATGCTTCAAAGGCGCTTTGATGACCTTTGGGGCAAAAAAAATCCGTGGAGAGACTTAAATGGTAATGAAATAACTGATTTTGTATTAAAGGCCGAAGAGCATTTACCTATTTATCAGCTCCTTCAAAAAAAATACAATAATAATATAGCCCTAATCAATGCCTATTTTGGGAAGCCTAAACGGATGACTGTATTTACCTGGAATGGTGAAAAAGATACAACTTTCTCTAGTGTTGACTCCATTAAATACTATACCCGTATTTTAAATACCGGCATGATGACCATTGAGCCAACAACCGGTAAAATAAAAGTATGGGTTGGTGGAATTGATCATAAATATTTTAATTATGACCACGTCAATCAATCGCACAGGCAGGCCGGTTCTACCTTTAAGCCTTTTGCTTATTTAACAGCAATTGATAACGGCTATAGCCCTTGTGATGTGTTTACTGATCAGCCTGTATCTATTAAATACAAGGACGAGGGCAAAGACCAGGTTTGGGAACCTAAAAATGCCGACTTTAAATTTTCATATCAGCAAATGTCATTGCGTTGGGCGATGGGTAAATCCGTTAATTCAATTACAGCACAGGTAACCGAAAAAGTTGGCTGGGATAAAGTGGTTGAATACGCTCATAAATGTGGTATCGAAAGCCCGTTAAAATCAGTTCCTTCGGTTTCTTTGGGTTCAAATGATGTTTCCGTTTTTGAAATGGTGCGCGCTTATAGTACTTTCTTAAATAAAGGTGTAAAAATTGACCCTTTACTGATTACCAAAATTACCGACGGACAAGGTAATGTACTGGACGAGTTTAACTTAAAATCTGAAAAAGTTTTGAGTGAAGAAACAGCGTGGTTAATGTTATACATGTTCAGAGGTGGCATGGAAGAACCCGGAGGTACGTCACAGGCACTGTGGGAATACCCTGGCTTATGGAAGAAAGATAACCAGATTGGTGGTAAAACGGGAACTTCAACAGGATATGTTGATGGCTGGTACATGGGAATTACAAAAGATCTGGTAACAGGTGTATGGGTTGGTGCCGATGATAGAAGTGTGCATTTCACTACCTCAGAATCTGGCGAAGGTTCACATACTGCGCTTCCTATTTTTGGTGCATTTATGCAAAAGGTTTATGCTGATCCAAAATCAGGCTATACCTATGGATTGTTTCCAAAACCATGGACTAAGATCACCAAAAAATATGATTGCCCTTCACCACATCTAAAGGTTGATTCGGCAGATACCGATAGTTTATTCAGGCCACTGGATACTACTAAAACCGATCAGCCGAAAACCGATCAGGAACCTGCGCCTGATAATAATCAGCAAAATCGTTAACTCACAAAGGGTTGATCAGGTTAATAAGTTCAAATAAATGAAAATATTAACTTGATCAGCTTGATTTGATGTTACTAACTTTTGTCTAAATTTACAGTCATCTATTATCACTGTATGAATAAACGTGTCCTCTGGTTAATTAAAATTAAAAAGTTTTTTTTTATTTTAATTTATAGTATTGGCGCTATGCTGATCAGCATGCAAGCAAAAGCACAATACTTTGGTCAAAACAAGGTGCGCTATAAAAAGCTTGATTTCAAAGTTTACAAAACACCTCATTTTGAGATCTATTATTATTTACAGAATGATAGTATGATTAAACGCTTTGCACAGGAAAGCGAACTCTGGTACACCCTTCACCAACAGGTTTTCAGGGATACTTTTAAAAAGCCCAACCCAATCATATTGTATGCTAATCATCCGGACTTTCAACAGACTACTGCCATTGACGGTGAAATTGATATTGGTACAGGTGGTATAACAGAGGGACTTAAAAACAGGGTGGTAATGCCCATAATGGAAACCAACCAGATGACCAGGCATGTTATTGGGCATGAATTGGTACACGCTTTTCAATACCATCTTTTACTTGGCAGTGATTCTTCCAGTTTCGAGAATATCAACAATTTACCTTTGTGGATGATAGAAGGTATGGCAGAATATCTTTCATTGGGGAAAAAAGATACTTATACTGCTATGTGGATGCGGGATGCCTATCTGAATCATGATATTCCAACAGTGAAAGATTTAACGGAGAGTAATAAGTATTTCCCCTACCGTTATGGTGAAGCTTTTTGGTCATTTATAGGTTCAACTTATGGCGATACTGTAATTGTACCATTCTTTAAAAATGCAGCCCGCTTTGGTTTGGGCTATGGTATAAAACGCACCTTTGGGTATGACGATAAAACACTGTCGAGCTTATGGAAGAATGCGATAGAGGCTACTTATAAACCATATTTGAAAGATACGGCCCAAGTTCCGGTTGGGCACAGGCTAATTGATGAACATAATTCAGGGAAAATGAACGTAGCCCCTTCCATTAGTCCTGATGGTAAATATTTAGCATTTTTATCTGAAAAGAATTTATTTACAATTGATCTTTTTTTAGCAGATGCTAAAACAGGGAATATCATCAGGAAACTCACCAGCAAAATCTCTAATACGCATATAGACGAGTTTAACTTTATTGAGTCGGCAGGTACATGGTCTCCGGATAGTAAACGCTTTGCGTTTAGTGTGTTCAATAAAGGCCGCAACCGCATGCTGGTAGTTGATGTAGCTTCAGGATCAATAGTTGATGATGTTTCAATGGGTAAAGCTGAGCAGTTTAGTAACCTCTCCTGGTCTCCTGATGGAAAAAGTGTTGTTTTTCAGGGATTAGCTGAAGGTCAAAGTGACTTGTATCTGTATAGTTTTGACACGAAACAAGTTAAACAGTTGACCAATGATAAGTATTCAGATTATCAGCCTAGTTTTTCTCGGGATGGCAAAAAAGTTGTATTCTCAAGCGACAGAACAACCTATGATCAATCCTTGTCACAGGATATCACTTTTAACCTGGAAGAATTTGACCTCGCTACTGGTAAAGTAACTGATATTAAATTATTTAATGGGGCAAATAATTTAAATCCTCAATATTCATCAGACGGAACCCAGCTTTACTTTTTATCAAATAAAGACGGATTCAGAAACCTGTACAGGTACACTCCCACAAGCGGTAAGGTTGAACAAATGACAGATTTATTTACCGGCATTTGTGGAATTACGGAATACTCCCCCGCTTTGAGTATTTCAAATAATAATGATATTGTTTACTCCTATTATCGTGCCCAGAAATACGCACTTTACAATGCAAAGGCTACTGATTTTAAAGGTAAGGTTATTGACGGGCAGGAAACTAATTTTAATGCAGGGATGTTGCCTCCTTCACGTTCTGTTGGGGTCGACCTGATCAATTCGAATTTGAACAACTACCTTGCTTATCCCAAAATATCGACAGATTCGATAAAATCAGTGCCTTACAAACCAATGTTTAAAATGGATTATCTGGCCAGTAGTGGTGTTGGTGCTACCGTTAGCCAGTTTGGTACGGGTTTATCAAGTGGAGTACAGGGAGTTTTTAGTGATATTTTAGGCAGAAATCAATTATATGCCGGCATAGCTATTAATGGCGAAATTTATGATTTCGGTGGTCAGTTCACTTATATTAATCAGCAGGGGCGCTGGAATTTTGGCGCTAGTATCTCGCACATACCGTTTCAAACCGCAAATTATAGTACAGTTTCAACAACTTTCAATAATGCGCCTGCAACTAATGTGAATTTTGATTTGATACGCGTTTTTCAGGATCAGCTATCATTATTTACCTCATACCCTATTACAAAGAAAACACGTGTAGAATTTGGTACGGGGCTTGCACATTACTATTACCGGGTTGACAGATACACTACTACCTATGATACATTGGGCAATGAAGTTGGCTACACCCATAACCATATACCTAATTCTACCTATAATGCAGAGACTACCAACAATGGAGTAATTTTAACACCATTTACACTTTTCAATGTAAATACCGCATTAGTAGGTGATAATTCCTTTTTTGGTGTTACGGCACCATTAAGTGGTTACCGTTATCGTATACAGGCCGAATATGATTTCGGTACTTACCAATTTTTTGCTCCGACAATTGACCTCCGCGAATATGTTCGTGTTGAACCATTTACTCTGGCCGCACGTTTATACGGATATGGAAGGTTTGGTAATACAGGCAATCTTTACCAGGAATATGTTGGTTATCCATTTTTAATTCGTGGATACGAGGCACAAACTTTTTATAGTAGTAATGGTAAAATATCCACTAACGGATTTACTGTTGATCAGTTGTCAGGTAATCGCATAGCCGTTGCCAATTTTGAAGTACGTTTACCCCTTACGGGGCCTGAACGTCTTTCTCAATTTAAATCGAAATTTTTATTTACTGATCTGAACTTATTTTTTGATGCAGGTTTAGCCTGGAATGCCGGAGACCAAATCAAATTTCAATCGGGACCTGATGTAATAGGATATGCACCTGTATTTGACTCAACTGGTAAACCAGTATTAGGTTCAAATGGTAAGCAGCTTGTTGGGCCGGTGTATAATCCCAATCAGCGTGTACCGGCAACCAGCGCAGGGATGTCTATACGTGTCAACTTTTTTGGTGCATTTGTGTTAGAACCTTATCTTGCGTTTCCGTTTAACCGTACTGATGTTACTAAACCTGTATTTGGTTTAGGGTTTACGCCTGGCTGGTAATTGATTTATAATTAAGGAATGGTATTTGACAATGATGCTTTGTTACATGAAAGTGACCAAATATTTACTATTCAAATACTTTGTTTTGTAACTGATAATTAAGTTTTACGCGTTTTTATACTAGATTTGCGGCATGAAAAAATGGTTTGTGTGTTTTTACCTTGTTTTAAGTGGTACCATTTTATTGGCGCAACAAACAACAGTTACTACCCCGGTAAATGATTCGGTAAAAGCAAAGTGGGGAAAGGTTAAGACGGTGGATGGAGCTACCATGATATCATCTAACGATGTGATTGAAAATATAGCACAGTCAAAAGAATATACGGTACTGGTAAATGCAATTGAAAATGCAGGATTAACAGATACTTTTAAAAGCAAAGGGCCAATAACTATATTTGCCCCTACCAATGATGCATTTGAAAAGCTTCCTCCAGGCGAGTTGGATACATTGCTAAAACCAGCTCATAAACTGGATTTAAGTTATCTGCTTACTTATCACGCTATAGCTGGAAGATTAAGTGCTAAAGATATTCAGCGGAAAATAAATTCAAATAATGGGCAAGCCATTTTTACTACCATAGCAGGTAGTAAACTTATTGCTAAAATTGATAGTAACCGTAATATTGTGCTTATTGACGAGAATGGTGGAGAAAGTATTATGAGCAAGTTTGATGTTCAGCAAAGTAATGGTATACTCCATGTAGTAAATGCGGTATTGATACCTAAAGTTAAGCCAATATAAAAGATCAGTCGGGACAACCCTCCTCTAAAAATTTACGTAAGTAACACTATACAACTACTTATGTGTTGGATTTTTAATTACCTAAAAGTTTACCCGATGAAAAAAACTGTTTTAGTAATATTGCTACTAAGTGTTATGATAACATTTGGTTGCCGGCAAGGAAACGCCCAGCAAATAAAAAAGTATGATCCTAAGCGTAAAATGAGTAAAACGCCTGCGGAGTGGAAAAAAATACTTACCCCCAATCAGTATTACATTATGGTTGAAAGCGGAACTGAGCCCCCATATCATAATGCATATGATGAAAATCATCAAAAAGGGGTTTATGTAAGCGCCGCTACGGGCGAAGTTTTATTCAGCTCGGATGATAAATTTGATAGCGGTACAGGATGGCCAAGCTTTGTAAAGCCTGTAGACCTCAAAAAAATTGAAATAGTAAGTGACAATAGCGATGGAATGGAACGCGATGAGGTTATTGAACGCAGTACCGGGCTGCATTTGGGCCACGTGTTTGATGACGGACCTGCTGATCGCGGTGGGAAAAGATATTGCATGAATTCTGGTGCGTTAAAGTTTATTAAAAAGTAACAGCTCTTCTTTGAGAATTAATTGATGGGCGTAGTTGAGGCCTTACTCTTACTCCACTTTCAAAGTTTAATCCAATGGTCAGATCTACCCAATCAGGGTTTACAGGTCTGATCATTTTTTCTTTTTGTGGCCTTGTATATGTGCTCACTGTTTTAAACCTTTCCATTGCCTGCTCTTCGGTATTGATCTCTTCAAAATAAACTAAACGGTTAAGTTGTTTAGAGTTATCAAAAAATAAAGTAGGCATCTGACGGTAAAACTCAAGTGTTTTTAAAAGATCAGAACATAGGCCAACGTGTAAGTTATTGCGGTTCCTGTCGGTGATGATATAAATAAAGCGTTTCATTTGATAATAAAATTTGCTGGGTTAAAAAATAATTACTAATTTTATGAGCATAAAAATACTAATAATTTTAGCAATTCCAAATTTTATGTCAAATATTCCTTCAAATATTAAATTCCTCCGTAAAAAGAAAGGCCTTACACAACAGCAATTTGCTGATGAAATAGGAATAAAGCGGTCACTAGTAGGGGCTTATGAAGAGGAACGAGCCGATCCAAAATATGATTTACTAAAAAAAATAGCATTGTTTTTTGATATATCTATTGATGACTTTATAAATGAAAGCATTGATGAAAAGTGGGCACCAAAACCTAAAGGTAACCCCGCTAACCTGCGTGTTTTAAGTATATCTGTTGATAAGGACGATAATGAGAACATTGAACTGGTGCCTTTAAAGGCCAGCGCTGGTTATTTAAATGGTTATGCCGATCCGGAATATGTAGCACAATTGCCTAAATTTTATTTGCCCATGTTTAAACAAGGTACTTATCGTGCATTTGAAATAAAAGGTGATTCCATGTTACCCCTAATATCGGGTACCATTATAATAGGCGAATATGTAGAGAACTGGGCAGATGTAAAATCTGCAGAAACATATGTAGTAATATCAAAAAGTGACGGAGTAGTTTATAAACGTATCGGTAATAAGTTTAAAGACAATAAAAAGCTGAAGTTAATGTCGGATAACCCTGTATATGAACCTTATGAAATTAATGGCGAGGATATTTTAGAGATATGGAAAGCAAAGGCATATATCTCTACTCATTTACCAATGCCTACTCCTGAACCAACTCTTGAAAGCTTAACTACAATGATGGCGCAGATGCAGCGTTCTATCTCAAACTTACAAAGCAATAATTAAGGACTGATAATTATAAAGGAAACTTTTAAAACTAAGAGTTTCCTTTGTACTTTAAATTCATTAATGAATTTGGCTTTAAGTATAAATAGTCGTTTTTAAAATCAAGTATTATATTAAATCGTTTTAAAAGATCATTACCCAAGTAATTAATCTCAAAACCCAATGGATTCTTGCCACTTAAAATAAGTGTGGGGATATCAGTAAGTTGAAAATTATCAATCTTAAACAAGGGCGACAATACTGTTTTGGTTTCGTACTTCACCCCTCTTGGGTCCCTAAGCACGGTTAATTTAATCAGTTTTAAGCTTTTTGAAAAGTTTTGTTGACTTACCCACGTGCTATCTAAAATAATGGCTTGATCAGAACCAGTGTCCATTATGAAATTACCGGTGTACTTTTTACTGTTGATATAAAAAGTACCTTTTATGTAACCAAACGATCGAATAAATTCCATTTTAGATTTAACATAAGCCTTTGAAATCTTCAGTAATTTTGAATGTACAATCATAACACTATGATCGTAATCAATTTCAACCTGTTTCCCTTCAAATATATTGTAACCAAATCTTCCATCCATATCATGCGCAGTTACAGAAGTAGGGAAAATGTCGGGGTTATTAAAGGTTAAAGTCCCAATTTGTAATTTAAATACTTTGTTTAAATGGTTATAATCAGGATTTGCTTTACCAGATAAAGCATCAGCTTGGTTGGATAGCAACTTTGTCTTTTTTAGTAGGGCTGCTTTTGTTAAACGAAAATCAAAGGAGCTGGCATCAAAATGGAGGTTTAAAGTGTCTGTATCATTAATAACAGCTTTCACTTGTATCGCGTTAAACGAAGTAAGGCTAAACGGGATAGTATCATGTGTTTCTTCTGTGTTTTTTGATTTGCTTTGCGGCATTATTGCACTTACAATTTGGGTATAGCAAGACTCTTTTCCATTGAGTAGTATTATAAAGTTATATTTTGTTCCGGGTTTTACTTTAACCCTTATAGAATCAATATCAGTATAAAAGGTAACCCATTTAGTCCTTCTTGCTCTATCTGCGGTAAAGATATCAGGTTTAACTTTCGGAGAGAGCCGCCATGAATCTTTACTAAAATAACCGCCATCGTTAATGGATACATTTGTGGAACTTGCTTTAATTACCAGCAGTTTTGACTGCGCTGAAGCTGCCTGGATTATTATAAGGAGTATAAACAGGTAAAGATATTTCATTGGTTTTTATTTTTGTTATTCATGGCTGTCCTTAATGTGCATAGCGTTATATTATTAAAAATAAGATAATTTACTTATATTATTGAATGCAGTATTTGCCTCATCTTAACCTCATATTTAATAAAGGCAACAATTAAGTTACATCTCTGTTATTAAACTATTAGGTTCTATATTTATCAAACGATAAAAAAACTGAAAAAAATGAGAAAAATTTTGTTGGTATGCTGTTTCCTTTTGGGAGTTACAGCAATTTGCCGTGCACAAGGTGGCGGTAGAAGAAGCCCTGCGGATCAGGCGAAAGCATTACAAACGCAATTGAGTTTGAATGACGACCAGACAGCGAAGATAACTACAATTTTAACTAGCCAGGCAGCTAAAAGGGATAGTATCAGAACAGCTTCAAATGGCGATAGACAAGCAATGATGCAGGCAATGACGCCTTTAATGCAGGATACTAATGCAAAAATCAAAGCTATTTTAACCCCAGATCAGGCAGCTGCATATGATAAATTAATGCAGGAAAGAATGGACCGCATGAAACAAGGTGGTGGCGGTGGTGGTAATTAATCATCATTGCTGAAAACAAAAATAAAAAAGCACCCTTTAAACGGGGTGCTTTTTTATTTTTGTAGAAATTATTACGGTGAGCGCAATCGAAAAATCTATTGAAAGTAAATTAGAGGAAAGGGAAAACTCTGGTAATTATAGGATACTTAAACCCGAGAATGGGCTCATTGATTTTTGCTCAAATGATTATTTGGGTTTTGCCCAATCATCTATCTTAAAAGCAAGCATTGATGGTGAGATAAATTCTATATCTATCATTTTAAACGGATCTACCGGGTCGAGATTATTAACAGGCAATTCTGCCTATATAGAAGAATTGGAAAAGCAGATTGCTGCAATTCATCATTGCGAAGCTGGCCTCATATTTAACTCAGGATATGATGCTAATTTGGGTTTATTCTCCTCATTACCCCAACGTGGGGACACCATTATAACAGATGAATTGATTCATGCTTCAATTATTGATGGTGGCAGGTTGAGCTATGCCAACAAGTATACTTTCAAGCATAATGATTTGAATAGTTTGGAAGATAAATTAAAGCAGGCCAGGGGAAATTGCTATGTAGTAGTTGAAAGCATTTACTCTATGGATGGCGATGCTTCTCCCCTTGCTGATATTTTAAATATAACAGAAAAATATAAAGCTGCATTAATTGTAGATGAGGCTCATGCTGTTGGAGTATATAAATACGGATTAATTGATCAAACATTAAATAATAGAATCTTTGCCCGGATAGTTACTTTCGGCAAAGCGATGGGATGCCATGGTGCAATTGTTCTAGGGAGCGATTTACTACGGAATTATCTGATAAACTTTGCCCGCTCCTTTATTTATACCACAGCCCCACCCATGCATCATTTTGCTTCTATAAAAATGGCTTATAAACACCTAGCGGATGCAGATAAGGAGATTCTAGCACTAAGAAATAAAATTAGCCTCTTTAAACGAAAAGTTGTGTCTAACAGTGAACATCCTTTAATAAGCAGTGATAGCGCAATACAATGCATTGTATTAAAAAGCAATGGTAAGGCTAAAGCACTTGCCTTAAACTTGCAAAGCAGCGGGTTCGATGTAAGACCAATACTTAGTCCAACGGTACCCACAGGAAGTGAAAGGGTCAGAATTTGCCTGCATTCATTTAATACAGAAAATGATATTATATTACTTACTGAAAATATTAATAAATTTATAAATGCCTGATAAACCAATATTTATAACAGGAATTGGAACTGGAATAGGAAAGACGATAGTGTCTGCGGCTATTGTTGAAAAACTTAAAGCCGATTACTGGAAACCGGTGCAATCCGGCGATCTGGATACAAGCGATACCCTAACGGTAAAAAAACTGATAAGCAACAAAGACTCTGTCTTTTACCCTGAAACTTACCGCTTATCTCAGCCATTTTCGCCGCATAAATCGGCTGCCATTGATGGCGTTATGATTGATCCCGATAAATTTATCCTCCCTAAAACGAAGAACACGCTTATTATTGAAGGAGCAGGAGGTTTGATGGTGCCTTTAAATAATAACTTTTTAATAATTGACCTTATAAAACAATTAGATGCTGAGGTTATTTTGGTTTCAAGAAATTATTTGGGCAGTATAAATCATACCTTACTTTCCATATATGCATTGCAGCAACAAAATATACCTATAAAAGGTATCATTTTTAATGGTTTAAAAGACATCTATTCAAAAGAATTCATCATTAACTTTACTGGAATTGAAGTTTTGGGCCATTTACCGGAATATGATACTATTGATAAGAAAGCTATTATTGATGCAGGAGATTATATAGATTTAGTAAAATGATAGAAAATATTACAGTTATTGGCTCAGGCACTATGGGCAATGGAATAGCACATACATTTGCTCAGTATGGTTTTAATGTTGCATTGGTAGATATTAATCAGGATGCCTTAGACCGTGCCATTCAAACCATTACCAGCAATCTGGACAGACAGGTAAACAAAGGTACTATTGATGAGGCTTTAAAAGCTGAAACATTAAATCAGATCATCACTTTTACTGATCTTAGATTAGCTGTGGGCAAGGCCGATTTGGTTATTGAAGCCGCAACAGAAAATTCTGAAATAAAGCTGAATCTGTTTAAACAGTTGAGTGAGTTTTGTGGTGATAATGTGATACTGGCCTCTAACACCTCGTCCATATCGATCACAAAAATAGCATCAGTAACCAAAAATCCCGGAAATGTTATTGGAATGCACTTTATGAATCCAGTTCCTTTAATGAAGCTGGTTGAGGTAATTCGAGGCTATGCAACAAGCAATGAAGTTACAAACGCCATAATGGATCTTTCTGGAAAGCTAAATAAAGTTCCAGTGGAGGTTAATGATTATCCTGGTTTTGTAGCTAACCGTATTTTAATGCCGATGATAAATGAGGCTATTTATAGTCTTTATGAAGGTGTTGCCGGAGTAGAAGAAATAGATATCGTAATGAAATTAGGTATGGCGCATCCAATGGGGCCTTTGCAGCTTGCTGATTTTATTGGACTTGATGTATGCCTTGCAATACTTAATGTACTGTACAATGGTTTCGGAAATCAAAAATATGCACCATGTCCGTTATTGGTGAATATGGTTACTGCAGGCTATATAGGTGTAAAATCTGGTATTGGATTCTATCAATATACTAAAGGAAGTAAGGAGTTAGTTGTTGCTGCTAATTTTCAGAAAAGCAGGTAATAGACCTGGATAAGGGGATAAAAATCAAACTTTTTTTTAATTCATTTGTCGTTATTGTTAAAAAATGCATTGCAAATGAAAACACTATCAAAATTAGGGATGATGCTAACCCTTGCAACATCCTTATTTCTGGCTTCGTGTGCCGGAAGTTACTATGTTTCGGATCAACCGGTTGAACCTGTTTATGCTCGTCCAGCTCCTCCATATGACGGAGCAATCTGGATTGATGGTGAATGGGGCTGGAGCGGTGGCCGTTACCAATACATGCGAGGGCATTGGGACAGAGCACGCCCTGGACATACTTACATTCGCGGTTCTTGGGAACATGGAAACCGCGGTTACAGATGGCATAAGGGTCGCTGGAACTAATATGAAATATTGATTTAGCAGTTTTCGGTAAACCATAGGGTTAGTATACAGAAAACTGCTAATGATAAAATATCTACATTCGTTCAGGAACGTCAATACCTAATAGCTTCATCCCTTTATTGATCACTTTACCTGATGCTGCAGATAAACGTAATCTAAATTGTTTAGAAGCTTCATCTTCTGCCTGTAAAATTGATTTTTCGTGATAGAATTTATTGTAAGTCTTAGCCAATTCATATACATAATTGGCAATTAATGCCGGGCTATAAGCTTCTGCGGCACTTTTTATAATTTCGGGGAACTGCGTTAAGGTAACTATCAAATCACGCTCTTCAGGTGATATGTCAGTATATGTATTTGGTGAATCGATAATTGGGGCCCTGTTTAAAACAGATCGGATACGAGCATGGGTGTATTGTATAAACGGTCCGGTATGTCCCTGGAAATCTACCGACTCGTTAGGATCAAACAATAACCGTTTTTTAGGATCTACTTTAAGCAGGAAGTATTTTAAGGCGCCCATACCAATAGTATGATATAGAGCCAGCCTTTCATTTTCAGTAAAACCATCAACTTTACCCATTGCCTCGGTTTGCTCTTTAGCTGTTTGCTCCATTTCACTCATTAAATCATCAGCATCAACAACAGTGCCCTCACGCGATTTCATTTTGCCCGATGGTAAATCAACCATACCATATGACAAATGGAATAAACCATCAGCACCATCTTTACCCAGTTTTTTAAGAATGGTAAATAATACCTTAAAATGGTAATCCTGCTCATTACCTACCACGTATATGGATTTATCCATGTGATAGTCATTATATTTCAGTTGGGCAGTACCCATATCCTGAGTCATGTAAACAGAGGTGCCATCAGAACGCAGAACCAATTTCTCGTCAAGCCCATCAGCTGTAAGATCAATCCAAACAGAGTTGTCATCTTTTCTGAAAAATACTCCTTTTCCAAGACCCTCTTCAATAATATCTTTTCCTAATAAATAGGTTTCAGATTCGTAATAGAACTTATCAAAGCTTACACCTAGTTTTTTGTAGGTATCAGCAAAACCAGTGTAAACCCATCCATTCATGGTTTTCCAAAGGTTGATTACCTGTTCATCTCCTGCCTCCCATTTTTGCAACATTTTCTGGGCCTGTTTAATTAATGGAGCATTTTTTTTGGCCTCATCTTCAGTTTGACCTATAGACTTTAATTCTTCGATCTGTTTTTTGTACTCTTTGTCAAAAATTACATAGTATTTACCCACTAAATGATCGCCTTTTAAACCGGATGATTGCGGCGTTTCACCCTCGCCAAACTTTTGCCAGGCCAGCATGGACTTACAGATATGGATGCCCCGGTCATTAACCAGATTGGTTTTTATAACATCGTACCCTGCTGCCGCTAAAATTTCTGATACCGAAAATCCTAATAAATTATTACGAACATGCCCCAAATGCAATGGTTTATTGGTGTTGGGAGACGAATATTCAACCATTACCTTTTTGCCATTAGGTTCAATAACAGCAAAATCATCAGGCAAAATTTCATTGTATAATTGATTTATCCAATACTCGTCAGATAAAGAAATATTCAAAAACCCTTTAATAACGTTAAATCCTGAAACTTCATTAAGTTCATTTTGTAAAAAAGTACCTATTTCGCTCCCGGTTTGCTCGGGCGATTTTTTTGAAAATTTGGTAAAAGGGAAAGTAACTATGGTAATCTGCCCCTCAAATTCTTTACGGGTTTCCTGCAGGTTTACATCTGCCGCAGAAATATCTATATTATATAATTGCTTAACTGCTTTAAGGGTAGCTTCAATAATAAAATTCATCTTGCAAAAATAATCATTTAAGTCCAAAAATTTGGAAGATCAGTAAGACCAGAAGATTAAAAGATATGAGATTTATTCATTTTACCTGATTAACTTTTTTTAAATCGGTTCAACTTCATTGACTTTCTGACTTTCCTTACAACCCATCAATCACTAATCACTAATTCATTATATTTGCTACTTCTACAACCCATTTATGATACTTAGCAATAGCGATTTTAAATTAGATGTAACATCCGAAATTGGTAACCTTCGTGCTTTATTGATCCATAGTCCGGATAACGGATTGGGTAAAGTTGTGCCTTCAAAAGCCCAGGATTGGCTTTTTGAAGATATTGTTCACCTGGAAACCATGCGCAAAAATGAATATGATTACTACGTTAAACTGTTAATGTATTTTCTTGATCCTGATAAAATAAAAGGTAAACTGGATAGTATTGACGCAGATGAAAATAAACGCTCATTTTTTAAGCCTGATGATGAAAATTTCCATGCGTCCACCAAAGTAATTGAGATCCAAACGCTACTGGAAGATGTTTTGCAGGAAGCAGATATCCGTAAAAAACTTGTAGCATCAGTTTGTGCTATTGAAAGCTGTAATTACCGGTTGCAATTAAAATTGATTGATACCCCACCTGTTGAACTTGCTAAAATCATTATCTCCGGATCATTAAATGAAAATGAAATGATCTTTGCGCCTATTCCTAACCTGATATTTTCCAGGGATATTGGTATTGCCATTAACGATTTTATGTTGCTGAATAAACCGGCAAAAAAGGCCAGGGCCAGGGAAACTTTGCTGGTCAGATATATTTTCTTTAATCATCCCTTATTTGCAGCATACCGAAACAATATATTAGAGATCCCAGAAACTGTACAGCATTTTTTAAGACCTGGTGAAGATAACGAAGAAAAAACAACGCTTGAAGGCGGCGATGTGATGATGGTGAGTCCTGAACATTTAATAATAGGCTGTAGTGAGCGGACATCTGTAAGTGGTGCCAATGAAGCCATTAAATTATTATTTGCCAATAATGTGGTTAAAAAGGTAAGTATCGTGAAAATTCCACATAAGCGCGACTACATGCATATTGATACCGTTTTTACACAGGTAAAAAGAAATATGTGGGTGTTGCTAAGGTCATTAGCTATTACGGAAGATCATGTAAATGATGAAGAGCCTGCTGCATGGTTTGCCGAGAAGAAAAACAAAGACAAGCCCGAAATAGTTCAATTTAAAAAAGGCGAAAAACCTAAAACCTTTGAATGTATTGAAGACTTGTTAAGCGATATAAGTGAGAACGATTTGAAAAGTAAATCAAAAACGGAGTTTATTTATTCAGGCAACAATACTTTCCCTTTCGACGCCCGCGAGCAATGGACAGACTCCTGCAATTTACTGGCCATTAAAGAAGGTGTAGTTTTAGGATATGACCGTAATGACAAAACCGTAGAGGCCTTTAAACAAAAAGGGTTCTCTGTTATAAAAGTGAGTGATTTACTGCAAAAGTTTGAAAAAGATGAACTGGATCCTCAAAGCATGAAGGATACGCTGATATTAATGCCATCATCAGAGCTATCAAGGGCCCGCGGTGGTTTCCACTGCATGAGTATGCCGCTTTTAAGGGATAAAGTTTTATAGTCATTTTTCAATGGGTTATTAAGTCATTAGTAATCTATTGAAAAATGGTACAATGACCAAATGACACAATGAATAACAACCAGTCCACCTCCCATATATTAATGATACGCCCGGTTAACTTCGGGTTTAATGAAGAAACAGCCGGAAGTAATGCTTTCCAGAATAGAAATGCCATCAAAAATGACGTAAATGAAAAAGCACAGATTGAATTTGACCATATGGTGGGTAAACTCCGTGAAAATGGTGTTGATGTTACTGTTATTGATGATACTGAAGAACCACATACGCCCGATTCTATATTCCCTAATAATTGGGTTTCTTTTCATGCAGATGGTAATATTTTCTTATATCCTATGCAAGCCGAAAATCGCAGATTAGAGCGCCGGGAAGATATCATTACCCAATTGGAAGATGAATTTGCTGTTAAGCATATAATTGACCTGAGCCGTTTTGAGAATGAAGATAAATTCCTAGAGGGTACAGGTAGTATGGTGCTTGATCGTCCCAATAAAATAGCTTATGCTTGTATTTCGCCAAGAACAGACAGGGACGTTTTAAACTTATTCTGCGAACAAGCCGGCTACCAATCTGTAAGTTTTGATGCAGTTGATCAGCATGGTAAAGCTATTTACCACACTAATGTATTGATGTGTATGGGAAGTAATTTCGCGGTTATTTGTATGGATAGTATTCCTAATCCTCACGAAAAGGTAATGGTTAAAGAGTCTCTACTATCTACCCACAAAGAAATTATCGATATATCTTTTGAGCAGATGAACCAGTTTGCCGGCAATATGCTGGAGGTTAAAAACAAAAACGGAGAAACTTTGATTGTTATGTCGCAGAATGCATACAATGCTTTAAACGTATCTCAAAAAGCTGCACTTCAGCAATTTGGTAAGTTAATTTATGCCGATATAAACACTATTGAAAATATTGGTGGCGGTAGCGCAAGGTGTATGATGGCAGAAGTACATTTACCGGTTGAAAAATAGCAGATAAATTACACTTTATGGTTTTAAAATAAGTAATTGATAAACAGGTTATTATAATCAAATAATCTTTGAATATTTGCCAGTAAAAATAAATTACTTTTCAACTATAAAAATTGTATCATATTAGCACATTATTTGATTTAAAAATTACATTTTTGCCAAAATTTTAAAGGATGCAGAGTTACGAAGAATTTCTTGACCTAAGTGTAGGTTTCCCGCAAGAAGGTTTTGAGATCATTGAGGATGAATTATACTTTCATGACCTCAATTTAATGGAGATGATAGAAACGTACGGCACTCCCCTGCGCTTTACTTATCTGCCAATTATTTCAAAAAAAATACAGCAGGCAAAATTGCTGTTTCAGCAGGCGATTATAAAAAATAACTATCGCGGCAGCTATAAATATTGTTATTGTACCAAGAGCTCGCATTTTAAGCACATTGTTGAAGAAGCGCTTAAAAATGAGATTCACCTGGAAACTTCATCAGCATTTGATATGCCGATGATTGATGCCCTGGAGAAAAAAGGTGCCGTAACAAAAGATGTAACTGTAATTTGCAATGGCTTTAAAACTTTCCAGTACAAACAGTATATTATTGATATGCTACACGATGGTTTCAAAAACATCATCCCAGTACTTGACAATAAAGAAGAGTTTAACCTTTACGATGATGAGATTGAAATGGATACTCCATGTAATCTCGGTATCCGTATAGCGGCAGAAGAGCAGCCTGATTCGCAATTCTATACCTCCCGTTTAGGTGTAAGGTTAGAAGATATCATCGATTTTTATTATAACAAGATTGAAAGCAACCCTAACTTCAGGGTAAAGTTGTTGCATTTCTTTATTAACTCTGGCATTTCGGACACTCCGTACTATTGGAATGAGTTAGAGAAATATGTAACGCTGTATTGCAAATTCAAAAAGATAAATCCGCACCTGGATACATTGGATATTGGTGGTGGCATGCCTTTTAAAGACTCACTGGTGTTTGATTTTGATTATGAGTACATGATCAACGAAATTGTGAGCCGTATTAAAGAGATTTGCGCTGACAATGATACTGAAGAGCCAGATATCATTACCGAATTTGGTAAATATACCGTAGCTGAAGCATCAGGTATCTTATACAAAGTATTGGGCCGTAAACAGCAAAATGACCGTGAAAGATGGTTGATGCTGGATGGTTCATTTATTACTAACCTGCCTGATGTTTGGGCGCTGAACCAAAAATATATCTTGTTGCCGATAAATAACTGGGATTCAGAATATGAACGTGTTAATCTTGGAGGAATCACCTGCGACGGACAAGATTATTATAACCAGGAAGCCCACATGAACAGTGTGTTTATGCCAAAAACGCGTAAGGTGCAATATCTGGGTTTCTTTAACACAGGTGCATACCAGGAAGTATTGAGCGGTTATGGTGGTATTCACCATTGTTTGCTACCTTCTCCGAAGCATGTTATCATCCGCAGAAACAGGGATGAGACGTTTAACTTTGAGGTGTTTGGCGAAGAGCAAAACAGTAAACAAGTATTAAAAATTCTGGGTTATACTACCTAATAATTATAGTGTTCAAAAATGACAAGTGAACGCTTTAAATACTTAAGGTGATCTATATTATATACTGAAAATGACCAAATTATAAACTTGGTCATTTTTTGTTTTACATAGAAAAATGAGGTTGATGCCAATCAGGATTGTTAACTGTCAAACTTCTCCAACAATTTCAACAGCGTTTCAAAATCCTTTGGATAAGGTGCGTGAATAGTTGCAGGTTCGCCATTTACAAGCTTAAAGCTTACTTCAAAGGCATGCAGGGCAAAACGTTTCATAATAGGTTGTTCTTCCTGGTCTTTACCCAAAACGTATTTGCGTTTTATTTTAGATAAAAATACAGGCTGACCTTTATACATTTCATCCCCGGCAATAGAAGCACGTTGGGTAGCTAAATGAATACGAATCTGGTGCATACGACCGGTTACCGGGCGGCATTCGACCAAAGTATAATGTTTAAAGTATTTTAACGATTGGAACCAGGTTTCGGCCCTTTTACCCTCCTGTCGGCTAATAGTTACATTGCCTTTACCAACATTCAGTATAGGTAAATCAATTAACAGATTTTCAAAAACGTGGGTGCCGTCAATAATGGCATGGTAAACTTTTTTTACCTGGCGCTTCTCAAACTGCATAGATACTGTGCGGTAAGCTTCTGGATTTTTGGCTATAATTAACGCCCCTGAGGTCTCTTTATCTAGGCGGTGGCATATCTGCGCATCTTCCGAATATCCTTTCGCTAAACGCAGCATATTGATCTCACCGCCTTCGCGTTCATCCAGCGAACTGATAAATGGTGGTTTATTAACCACTATAATATCATTATCCTCAAACAAAATCAGGTCGGCAAACTTTGGAACTTTCATAAAACAACAATAGCCGGCAAAAATACGGTTATTAATACAGATAAAAGATACCGCAAAAGTAAAAGCTTACAAATAGCCTCATTTTGTATTTGCCTGTTTTAATATACACATTTTTGGCAATTTGTAAACTGATTTATAGGGTAATTTACTATGGAACACTATTTGTAAACTGGTTTATATAAAATATCTAACTATCAAAAATATCATGAGTACAAAATCAACCCAGCCTGAAGAAAAGGGATTTTTCGAAAAGGTAAAAGAAACGATTGAAGAATTTTGGGACGGAACCAAAGATAAAGCCGAAGACCTTAAAGAAGCTGCCGAAGATAAATATGACGATTTAAAAGAAAAGGTAACCGCTAAAAAGCCCGCTGCCAAAAAGAAAGTTACAACAGCTAAACACGCAGTTGCCGATAAAGCCCACGCAGTAGCCACTAAAACAAAAACCGCAGCTGCAAATGTAAAAGCCAAAACTGAAACAAAAGCGAAAGCTGTTACTCCGAAAGCTAAGGAAGAGACAGCTGTTAATAAAAAAACTACTGCCCCAAAGAAAGCTTCAGTATCACATTAAATTAAACATAAAAAAAGCGCCGTAAGTAAACTCCGGCGCTTTTAATATTATATCACAATTAGTTTATGCTTCAAATTTGTAGCCTACACCTTTTACAGTTGCAACACAGTCATCACCTAGTTTTTCACGCAGTTTCCGAATGTGTACGTCAATAGTACGGTTAGTTACCACAACCGAGTCTTCCCAAATGTTTTTCAGGATCACCTCACGGGTGTAAACCTTTCCCGGTTTCGATGCCAGCAAGTAAAGCAGTTCAAACTCTTTTTTAGCCAAAACCACCTTTACGCCACGTTGATAAACCAAATAAGCTTCGCGGTCAATAACCAGGTCGCCAATTTCCAGTTTATTGTCTACAACATCTTCTGCAGGGGCATTACGGCGCAGTATGGCATTTATACGGCTAACCAAAGCGCGCGGCTTTATCGGTTTGGCAATATAATCATCAGCACCAACGTTGAACCCGGCAATTTCTGAGTATTCCTCACTTCTTGCAGTTAAAAATACCATAAAAGTATTTTTAAACTCTGGCATGGTACGCATAATACGGCAAGCTTCAATACCGTCCATTTTCGGCATCATAATGTCTAGTACAATCAGATCAGGTAATGATCTTTTTGCTTCAGCTACCGCCTCTTGTCCATTACGTGCTAAAAATACCTGATAGCCTTCCTTTTTCAGATTATATTCAATAAGCTCTAAAATATCCGGCTCATCATCAACAATAAGAATTTTCTGTTTGTTAGAGTTACTCATCAAGGTTGAATTTTTGCGTAAAAGTATGCGCAAAAATGAACAAAATGATTAAGTATATATTAACAAATTGTTAAATGTTACTTTATTTTAACGATTTGTTGAGACTTATTAAATGTTTTGTTTAAAAATTCTTCAAGATCAGCTCCTGTTACGTTTTTGGCAATGATAACACCTTGTGGATCAATAATAAAGTTTGATGGGATAGCCTCTATATGGTATAGTTTTTCTGTGGGGCCTTCAAAATTCTTCAAATCTGAGCCGTGTTTCCAAGTTAGTTTATCCGCATTTACAGCTTCCTGCCATTTGGCTTTGTCCTGATCTAATGAAATACCTAAAATATTAAGTCCCAATTTATTATAAATAGCATACTGTTTTACCACATTTGGATTTTCAGCACGGCATGGTGCGCACCATGACGCCCAAAAATCAAGCATCACATATTTGCCTTTATAGTCAGATAATTTAATAGTGCTGCCATCAATACCATCAATGCTGAAATCCGGCGCCTGGTGACCAATAGAAACAGGCCTTATCACATTCATTTGTTTGGTAAAACGTTGTGCGGCTGGGTTATCTTTAAAATCGTCTTTTATAGCATCCGCATAAGCAATCATTTGTTGCTCATATTTTGCCGGATCTAATGAGGTCATGGCATAAAAACCGGCAAGTGAATGTTTATTTTGATCAACAAACTTCATAACAGCGGCACTATAATCACTCATGATATTCATAAACAATGGTTTATAAATACTAATTAATGAGTCCGATTCCTTTCCAATAGCTTTTGCTTTGTTCTGGTATTCCTCGCTTATCTTACCGCTTTTTTCGGCATAAAAGTTATTAATCTTATTAAATTCTTTAATTTTATCAGATTCTGCTGAACCTGTAATTTGATAGGCACTCGTTTTATCAGTTAAACTGGTCGAAAAATCAATATCATCACCATTTTTAGCTATAAAGTCAAAAATAGTTCCACCTAATCTTAGTTTAAATAAATTGGCATAAGGAGCAGCATGTTTAAACTGAAATTTGCCCTGTTCGCTTAAATTAGCAGAGTCAATAACCGATATTTGCGTACTATCCGCTTCTAGCAAATATATTTTTTTCAAACTTCCAGGATTAGTTATGGTACCCGAAATTTTAAAAGCACTATTGTCCTTACACGAAAAAACAAATACGGATAACAGGATAACACTGTATAAAATTAAATTCCTTTTCATTTAGATTTATATTTTTTTATATTAAATTCAGATCAGACTTTGAGGCGATAAAAATGAGCAATATATAATTATCGATTATCACCACATTCTCATATCTTAATTCTAATGTTTAGTCGTTTTTTATTTAGCTTCTAATTCTTTTATCAATAGCTGGTTGGTTTTCTGCGGATCGATTTTTCCTTTTGAGCTTTTCATTATCTCTCCCATAAATAAACCTAAAACGCCTTTTTTTCCCTTTTGATATTCAATTACTTTGTCCGGAAACTTAGCTAATGCTGCCTGGATATACAGTTCAACATCATTTTTATCAGTATTAATAAAGAGGTTCAATTCAGTAGCCAATTCTTCTGCGCTTTTAGCACTGTTTTTAACCATGGCAGGGAACAGTTTTTGTGTAGCAGATGAATTATTAATCTTACCGCTATCTATCAGGCTTATTATTGATGCTAAACCCGCAGGTTTTAAAGTAAAATTATTGATGCTTATTCCCGATTCATTTAAATAAGACTTAACCGGGCCCATTAACAGGTGAGCTGCTGATTTATAGTTTTTTGTATGTTTAATCAGTTCCTGAAAATACAAAGCAAAATCTCGGTCTGAAGTAATTATAGTAGCATCATAATCAGATAGTTCCAGCTCAGTAGTATACCTGTTATATAGCTCATTGGGTAATTCGGGCAGGCTTTTACGTATTTGCGCTACATATTCTTCGTTAAGTACCAATGGGGTAAGATCAGGCTCAGGGAAATAGCGATAATCATTAGCCATTTCTTTTGAACGTAATACAGAAGTTTCGCCGGTATCTGCATTAAAATTCAAGGTGTTTTGGTCGATGTGACCGCCAGCTTCAATAACGCTGATCTGCCTTAAAAACTCATGCTCTATTGCTCTTTGTACATTACGGATAGAGTTTAAATTTTTCACCTCACAGCGGTTCCCGTATTTTGATGCACCTTTCAACCTCACCGAAATGTTTGCATCACAACGTAAACTGCCTTCTTCCATATTGCCATCGCAAATATCAAGATAACGTACCAGCTTGCGTATCTCAGTTAAAAACTGCCCCGCCTCTTCACTGCTTCTGATGTCAGGTTGTGTTACTATTTCAATTAAAGGTACTCCTGCCCTGTTCAGGTCTATCAATGAATCTTCATGATGCTGGTCATGCATACTTTTACCGGCATCATCTTCCATGTGAATATGATGGATAGCTATATTTTTTGAGGTACCATCAGCCAGTCTTACCAATACACTTCCACCTATGCAAATAGGTTCATGATCCTGCGTGGTTTGGTAACCCTTAGGTAAATCAGCATAAAAATAGTTTTTACGTGCAAAATGATTGCGCATGTTAATGGTGCAATTACAAGCTATGCCCATTTTTACTGCATACTCCACCATCTTTTTATTGATGCGTGGCAAAGTACCTGGATGCCCTAATGAAATCGGACTCACATGCTGGTTTGGACCCGCACCAAAAGCAGCCGAATCTGAAGAAAAAGATTTACTTAATGTGGATAGCTGCGCATGAACCTCTAACCCTACAACCAACTCATACTGGTCACTTATCCCTGGTGTAACACTTGTCATAAAATAAAATTAGGCCACGGTTTATAGCCCTTAATGCAAGCCAAATATAAAGTTATTACTTATTAATGATAATATAAATTTTATTCGGGCATCAAATTTGAAATTAAACACAAAACGGATAATCAATCTGATAAACAATTAAAGCAGATATTACAATAATCTTAAAATCAGGTAAAAGTTTGCTTGTTTAAACTTTTACCCGAATAAAATAGAAAATACTACCCAACAAACGTCTTCGCTTTCTCCAATGCTTTCTCCAACCCACTCACATCACTCCCACCGGCAGTAGCAAAAAACGGCTGACCGCCTCCACCACCTTTAATTTCTTTGGCTAGTTCGCGCACAATAGTACCAGCATTCAGGTTTTTATCTTTAACTACGTTTTCGGCAATCATTACGGTTAGTGATGGTTTACCATCAATGTCAGCTGCCAGTACCAGGAATAAATCCGAAACGATGTCTTTTACCTGGTAAGCCAGGTTTTTAATGGCATCAGCATTCGGCAATTGGACCTTTTGGGCGATGAAGTTGATACCATTGATTAACTCAGCTTTTTGCGCCAATTCATTTTTTAATCCTGATGATTTTTCGAGGATCGATTTTTCGATCTCCTTTTTCAGGCGATTATTTTCATCCAGCAAACTTTCAACACTTTTTGAAAGGTCTTTTGGATTTTTGAGCAGTTCTTTTAACTGTTGTACCAGTTTGCTTTGCTCGTTGATGTAGTTTTCAGCAGCAATACCCGTAATGGCCTCAATACGACGAACACCGGCAGCAACAGCGCTTTCTGATACTATTTTAAAGAAACCGATTTGCCCGGTAGCTTTAACATGCGTACCTCCGCAAAGCTCTTTGGAGAACTCATCATCAAAAGTAATTACGCGTACATATTCACCATATTTTTCACCAAATAGTGCTGTTACCCCGCTGGTAATAGCAGTTTGATAAGCTACGCCGCGCTCTTCTTTCAGCGGAATATTTTCGCGTACCTTTTCGTTAACAATAGCTTCTATCTGAGCAATTTCCTCATCGGTTACCTTGGCAAAGTGCGAAAAATCGAACCTTAAATACTCAGCGTTCACTAACGACCCTTTTTGGTTCACATGGTTGCCAAGTACTTGTTTCATAGCTGCATGCAGCAAGTGCGTGGCACTGTGGTTGCTTTCAGTACTTTGACGTTGTGTTGGTTCAACGATGGCTGTTAAGGCATCTTCTACATCGTCAGGAATCTTATCCACATAATGAATAATTAACCCGTTTTCCTTTTTGGTGTCAGTAACTTCAATCACCTCACCATCCGGGAACACCAATTCGCCTTTATCACCTACCTGGCCACCACTTTCTGCATAAAATGGTGTTTTATCCAGCACTATCTGGTATTGCTCTTTACCTTTTGCTGTAACCTTGCGATATTTTACCACATGGGCAATACTTTCGGTTTCATCATAACCGGTAAATTCAACCGTGTCATCATCTCTTACAATAACCCAATCACCAGTATCAATGGCTGTTGCGGCACGTGAGCGGGATTTTTGTTGCTGTAAGGCTGCTTCATAACCTTCCATATCCACAGTGAATCCTTTTTCCCTTGCCATTAATTCGGTCAAGTCGATAGGGAAACCATAAGTGTCTGACAATTCAAAGGCATTGCTTCCACGAATTTTTTTACCATAAGTTATATCTGTGATTGTTCCTGCAGGATGTTCAACACTTGTAATTGCTGCGAAATCGGATGTTAACTCGTTAAATCGTTTAATTCCTGATGATAGAGTCCTCAAAAAAGAAACCTCCTCTTCCAAAACAACCTTCTGCACAAAGTCTTTTTGAGTATACAACTCATCAAATACCCCTTTAAATTGATCGGCTAACAAAGACACCAATTGGTTTAAGAAAGGTTCCTTAAACTCTAAATATTGATATGAATACCTGACTGCCCTGCGTAAAATACGACGGATCACATAACCTGCTTTATTATTTGACGGCAATTGCCCGTCAGCAATAGCAAAGCTGATGGCTCGGATATGGTCGGCCATTACACGCATGGCTACGGCATCGTTCCAGCCCTCTTCGTTTGGTTTTGCTTCGCTTTTATAAGTCTTACCGCTTTTCTCCGCAATAAACTGTATCAATGGTTGAAAAACGTCTGTATCGTAATTTGATGTCTTTCCCTGTAATACTCTCACCAATCTTTCAAATCCCATTCCTGTATCAACATGTTTAGCAGGTAAAGGTTGTAGTGAGCTATCTTTCAGTCTGTTAAACTGCATAAATACATTATTCCAGATCTCAATAACCTGGTCGTGATCTGCATTCACCAATACTGCACCGCTAACCTCAGCGCGCTCGTTATCCGGCCTGCTATCATAATGAATTTCTGAACACGGTCCGCAGGGGCCAGTTTCGCCCATCTCCCAAAAGTTATCTTTTTTGTTACCGGGCAATATGCGGGCCTCATCAACATATTGTTTCCATAGATTGTAGGTTTCAGTATCTTTTTCGAGACCTTCTTTTTCATCACCCTCAAAATAGGTCACGTAAAGCCTGTCTTTAGGCAGTTTATAAACTTCAGTAAGCAGTTCCCAGCTCCAGGCAATAGCTTCTTTTTTAAAGTAATCGCCAAAGCTCCAGTTACCCAGCATCTCGAACATGGTATGGTGATAGGTATCAATACCCACTTCTTCCAAATCGTTATGCTTGCCCGATACTCTTAAACAGCGCTGTGTATCCACCGCACGTGGAAATTTCGCCGCTTCTTCACCCAAAAATATCGACTTAAACTGGTTCATCCCCGCGTTGGTAAACATCAGCGTAGGATCGTTTTTAATCACAATAGGTGCCGATGGAACGATAACATGTCCCTTAGAAGCAAAAAAATCCAAAAAAGTCTGGCGTATCTGTGTAGCTGTCATAGTTTGCAAAGGTAATTATTAGTAGGAAAGAGCGAAAGTCCGAAAGAATATGTTTACATTTTTATAATGCCACTACCTTTATAACTTTTCTGGCCTCCTGTTTTTTTAACTTTCAAAATTAAAGTATAACTTTGCATATGCCTTATAAAGAACGAGAAATCAGTAAGATGTATTACACCATGGGTGAGGTTGCCATCCTATTTGATGTAAACCAATCGTTGATAAGGTTTTACGAAAAGGAGTTCGATGTTCTACAGCCCAAGAAGAATAAAAAAGGCAACCGCTATTTTACTCCGGAAGATATTGACAACTTGAAGATCATCTTTCACCTTATTCGCGATAAGGGATATACTCTTAGTGGTGCCAAGGAGTATCTGAAAAATAACATGTCCGAAAGCATGGATAATTATAAAGTAATTAGTTCGCTCGAAAATCTTAAAAAATTCCTAATTGAAGTGCGCGATCAGTTGTAATTATTGATCTAAAGGCTATCTTTATTTTCTGAATAAGATACCCTTACCTTGTCTATGATTGCAAATCACAAAGGTGAAATCCCCATAGTTGTTTTACTCCTACCTTTTTTGTTGGGAATTGGTTTCGGTATCCATCTACTGTCTGCTGCTGATACACGCTGGCTAACATTGGTATTTGTATGTTTAATTGCAGCCTTTATCCTGCTAAATTTCAATTACAATCGCTTTAAACTGTATAAAAAACGTTGGCTAGGTGGGATATTGATTACAACCATCCTTTTCGTATTTGGCTGGCTTTTGGTTATTAATTATAAAGAGTTAAACAACAAAGATCATTTCAGTAAAGCCCCATCACAATACCTGCTGATAAAAATTAATAACGAACCTATTTTAAAAAATGGATTGCTTCGTTTAACTGCAGATGTGGAAGAAAGTATCAATAAAGGAAAAAAGGCACTGGTAAGCGGTACTTTACTGATCGCTATAAAAGATACAGCTGCTAAAAACCTCTATTACGGTGATGAATTGCTTATCCCGGCAAAATATAATTAGGTTGAACCTCCATTTATTCCGGCTGAATTTAATTACAAAAAGTACCTGTCCAATCAAAATATATTTTACCAGGCATTCTTTTATCCTAAGCAATTTGTACTAATCCGGTCAAATACAGGTAATCCCTTAATTGCTTACTCTTTGCGCCTGCGGCAGCGGCTAGTTGAAAAATTGAAACTCAACATGTGCGATACTAATGCTATCGCCGTAGCGTCAACCTTAATTTTAGGATACAAAGCCGATTTAAGTAATGATGTTTTACAGGCATATTCCAAAACAGGTACGGTTCATGTGTTATCAGTTTCAGGTGCGCATGTGGCTATTATTTATGCAATGTTGGCTGTAATGCTTGGCTTTTTGGATAAGTATAAGCGTGGTAAGCTGATCAAAGCATTCATTATCATCTTGTTAATCTGGTACTATTCCATGCTCTCTGGTTTTTCTCCGGCAGTTTGCCGTGCCGCAGTGATGATCAGTATGGTAATTATCGGAAAAACCTTTAGTCGATACATTAATACACTAAATATACTGGCTATTTCTGCTTTTGTATTACTAATTTATGATCCGTTTTTTATAACTGATGTTGGTTTCCAGCTCTCCTACCTAGCTGTATTTGGCCTCATTGTGTTTCAACCGCTAGTATATAAATGGTTTACGGTTAAAAATAGATGGCTTGATAAATTATGGGCCTTATGTTCGGTATCTATAGCAGCACAAGTTATTACATTTCCCCTAAGTGCCTTTTATTTCCACCAGTTCCCGGTTTATTTTTTAATCAGTAACCTTTTTATTGTTATTCCCTCAACCATTATAATGTACTCAGGTATTCTGTATTTGTTACTGCCCAAAATCCCTGTCATATCGGTATCGATAGCCCTTATTCTCGAAAAAACAATTATTTTAATGAACAAAGGTTTAGCTATTGTTGAGCATACTCCCTACGCAAGTATTAATAAAATATGGATTACCGTATCAGAATATTTGTTATTGTATATTATCATCATCACTTTGTTTTCTTTCCTTTATTATAAAAAAAACCGGCTGCTCAAATCTTCTTTAATGGCAGCTTTGCTCTTTTCTCTCATTTTTAACATAAATTATATTATGTTAATCAGAAAAGAAAATATAACCTGGCTAAACCTCAAAAAGCATAAAGGAATTATCTTTAAATATGGTAATGCTGCAATTGTCTTGTCCGATCTTAAACCTGTTGATAAGGTATATCAATACTCCATTCAGCCATACCTTGATAGTTGTAGGGTTAATAATACCAGAGTAATTCAAATGAATGAGGATATGCATATTGCCTGGTTTCGGAAAAAGTATAACTACATCCAATTTTTTAATAAAAAGATATTTATTGCAGACAGGCCACTCCACAATCAAAAACAAACAAATAAATTATTGGTTGATTATGTTTATCTTTCAGATTATCAAAAAAATACACTAAATGATTTGAATAGAAATTTTAAATATGATTTACTACTGGTTGATGCCGGTTTCACAGATAGAAAGCTAAATACCATTAAACATCAGAGCGATAGTATGAATATTGATTATAAAATATTAAAACGTAACAATTCGATTATTTCTGTATCTAAAGGAGAGTAATTAAAATTTGTATCTTTAACTAAGAAAAACTAAATTGTACTAACAAATCTAAATTTATGAATATTAAATTTTTTAACGTTGCACTTGGCATTTCGCTTACAGCAACTATCTTTAGTGCCAGTGCACAAAAAATCTATAAACAAGGGGTTATTTCTTACAGTACCGAAATGCGCGGTCAGCCTGCAGATGTAAAACAATACTTTAGTGCTGATTCATCTGCAACGGTTGTTACTGTAGGTCCAGCCAATGTGAAAATTTTAACCGATGCCAAGCATGATTATTTAGCAGTTTTAATTGATGTGCCTGTTGCATCTATTAAAAAAGCTGGTATTGCAACTCCTGCCGAACTTGAAGAAGGAATGGCTGCTTTACCAACCTTTACCTATACCCCTACTACTGAAGCCAAACAGATTTCGGGCTTTAATTGCAAAAAAGTAGTAGCTAAAGATAATAAAAGCGGCAAAACCTACGATATCTGGATCACTAATGATATCAGCGTTCCAACCACTGCAATACCTTTCTATTATACAGCAATTGGTGGTTTCCCTGTACAATACACTGCTTTTCAGCAAGGCCAGGAAACTAGCATAACCATTTCAAAAGTCACTGATGATTCTGCACCTGCCGGAACTTATGGAATTTCTAAAGATTATGAAAAAGGCTCATTGGCTGATCTTAATCCAGGAGGATAAATAATAAAAAGATCGGCTTTTTAATTGAAAAGCCACTTGAAACTTCTTCAAGTGGCTTTTTGTTGAATTGTAATATGTATTAAGCGTAAGTGTTTACCTCTGTACTTAAAGCCTGTACCCATTTGTTAAATAAAGTGCTTTCAAACCTAACCGCTTTTTCTGCATGTAATTCCCAATCAGGCGAAAATTGCTTTAATTGGTTGATCATCTCTTCCAGATGTCCCTCCTCTTCCAGAATAATTGATTTTACATTTACCTTACTCCCTGCATTGTCCAAAGCATCCTGATAAACCGGATAAAGTTCATCTGCACGAACTTCAATGGCATAGGTTACCAATAAATAAGCTGCAAAGCGTAATTCCTTGCCAGTAAGGCCTAGCTCGGTTTTTAAATAACGACAAATATCAATGTCCAGTTGATTTAAATAATACTTGCTGTACCCCGGTGCCATTAAATATTCAGCAGCATAGGTAGGGCAAAGACCAACTCCAGTTTTCTCCAATTGTTTTTTAAGATAGAAAGCATGGCGGTGTTCCTCTGCAGCATGTTTTAATATAATGTAAGTAACCGTTAACGGGTCTTCACTTGCAGATATCTTTCTGGCTCCCGTGTTTTCCATTAATGAAAGCGTATTTAGCCATTTTGCATGAAGTTCATTATCGGCAATAATTGTTGAAAGTATTTTATTCAATTCCATAGTATCATTTTATTGATTTCACTGATTTTGGAGAATGATTACACTGATTAATTCGATGATAAATCAGTGTAGTAATTCTGTCATCGGTGAAATCATATTTAAATTTCATTCAGTGCCTGCTCAATTTTGCTGTAAATGTAAGCTAGTTCAGCATCTGTAATGCAATATGGGGGTAAAATGTAAATAATATTTCCTAAAGGGCGCAGTATAATTCCGGCATCAATAAAGTAATTATATAAAGTATCTCTCAGCGAACTAAAGTATGATGTGTTATTACCTGTCTCCCACTCCATTGCTATGATGGTTCCGGTTTGTCTTATCGCTTTTATTTTAGGGTGACTTTTAATTTTAGCAGCAAATTGCACATGTGAAGCTTCTATTCTTTTTATGCTAATAGCTGTCTGTTCATCCGTAAACAAATCCAAACTAGCTAATGCAGCCGAACAAGCTACAGGATTAGCAGTAAATGAATGCCCATGAAATAGGGTTTTAAGCCGGTCATCACTCAAAAAAGCATCATAAATAGCCTGTGTACATGTGGTTAATCCTAATGCCATAGTGCCTCCGGTTAAACCTTTTGAAAAACACATAATATCGGGCAGTTCATTTACATGGTTACACGCAAAGGGTTTACCTGTGCGGCCAAAGCCTGTAAAGACCTCGTCAGCTATCATTAAAACGTCTTCTTTGCGACAATGAGCCATCAATTGGTCAAGCTGTTCAGCCTTATACATCAACATTCCGGCAGTACCCTGTATTAATGGTTCAAAAATAAAACAGGCCGTTTCGTCTTTGATTTTAGAGATTTGAGATTTGAGAGCTTTGATGTTTGAAGCATCAGGTAAATCAATAAATTCAACCTCAAATAAAAGCGAGTCAAATGGCGCCGTAAAAGCGCTGCGGCCACTTACGGCCATGGCACCAAATGTATCCCCATGATAAGCATTCTTAAAGGCTATAATTTTGTTCCGGCCCTGGCCTTTATTATGCCAGTATTGCAGGCACATCTTTATAGCAACCTCAATAGCCGTTGAACCATTATCTGAATAAAAAGCTTTTTTTTGATTGATTGGCAGTAGGTTAAGCAGTCTTTCAGCAAGCTCAATTGCTCCTTCATGCGTAAAGCCTGCAAATATAACATGCTCCAATTTTTGGAGTTGCTCTGCTACTTTTTTGGCGATGTATGGATGTGCGTGCCCATGAATATTCACCCACCACGAAGATATCGCATCGATATACTTTTTACCATTCTCATCAAAAAGACAAGTTCCTTCGCCCCTAACAATAGGTATAGGCGGCTGGGCCGTTTTCATCTGCGTATAGGGATGCCATATGACTTTTAAATCCCTCTCAACTAAACTCATATATTATTTAATAAAAGTTTTACAACTTGCTGGTCTGTCGGAAACAGAAAGTCATCCAACTTAAGTTCTTCCAGTTTTACCCATCTAAAAGCCTGCAACACATCTCCTTCGCCATCAAAATCAAAAACTTTGGTTTTAATAATTAAGTTAACGGGCTCCATATTTTTAACCTTATAATAAACACTAATTATCTGCGAATCGTTAAATGCTGATTTCACAAAGAAATCAGTTGTATAAAAATGGTTGGTTATTTCCACTTTCAAATTACATTCTTCCATAAACTCACGCTTTAACCCATCAACCAGGCCTTCGCCAGCTTCCAAACCGCCTCCGGGGAATTTGGTAAAACGAATACCATACTCTTGTTCATCGCTGATTAATACTTCATTATGTTCATTTACAAGCAACCCGTAAACACGTACATTAAATGGATACATTATTCAAAGTGTTTTTTATTCCGGATGATCTTATCCATTGTCCAGCTAATGTTTTCTGTTTTAGCCTCAGACCGTATCGGACAGTTAGGCATACTGCAATAATGGCAACATTCCGGTAAACAAGGATCGGTATGGATAAATAATTCTGTTTGGGTTACTTCTTTGTTTATCAGCTTGTCAACCTGTTTTACTTCATTATGTACCTGAACAAGGTTGAAGTAATTGGGTAAAGTTAAATGACAATCAATATGCAGTTCGTGTCCATACTTTTGTGCCCTGAAATTGTGAATATCAATCCATTCATCCCTCCGTTGCTCATTTAATACCTTTACAACTTCTGTTACAATAGCAAAATCAGTTTCATCCATTAAACCGGAAACCGATCTGCGGATAAGTCTATAACCACTGTATAAAATATAGCCTGCTACCAGGATAGATAAAGCACTATCCAGCCATATTATTTTAGTGAAATTAATCAATAACAAGCTGACAACCAAACCAACGCTGGTAACCATATCCGTAAGCAGGTGTCTGCCATCTGCTTCAATGGTGATGGATTTAAGCAGTTTACCCCTGCTAATCATATAATAACCCAAAGCACCATTAATAGCCCCAGTAATGCCAATAATAATGGCACCCGTTAGTAAATCATGAATAATGGTTGGGTAAAATATACTATAAACCGACTTAATGATGATAATTACGCCTGCAATACCAATCAGCGAGCCTTCAATAAAAACCGAAAAATATTCAACTTTGCCGTGACCATATGGATGGTTTTCATCCCGTGGTTGTGAAGCCAGGTAAATACTGAAAAAGGCGAAAGCACTGGCTAAAACATTTACAATACTTTCGGCAGCATCAGTAAGCACAAAATTTGATGCCGTTAAAAGATATGCCCCGAATTTGGCAAGCATCAGAACTATACCGGTTATTAAAGAAATAAGTATAATTCTTTTGTGCTCTTTCAAGATGATTTGATTTGTGGGCAAAAATAGGAATAACAGCGGTATTTTAAGACTGAAACTGCTAGTGTAATAGCATAATAATAAAAAAAAGTAAATAAATGATTAATAACTAAGGACTAAGACTTTTGACTTTTCTATATTTGCCGCAATAACAGAAAATATATGACTGCATTAAGTAACAGGATCAATAACCTGTCAGAATCCGCAACAATTAAGATGGCCAAATTAGGCCGCGAACTTGCCGCTAAAGGCGTTGATGTGATCAGCCTTAGCTTTGGCGAACCTGATTTTCATACACCTGAGCATATAAAGGAAGCTGCAAAGCAGGCTATGGATAAGAACTTTACTTACTATACGCCCGTAGCAGGTTACCCTGACCTGAGAAAAGCAGTTACTGTAAAGCTTAAAACAGAAAACAACTTGGATTACGACGCAAGTCAGATCGTTGTTTCTACCGGAGCTAAACAAGCTATTGCTAATGTTGTATTGTGTTTGGTTAACCCCGGTGAAGAGGTAATTATTCCTACTCCTTACTGGGTTTCATACTCAGAAGTGGTAAAATTAGCCGAGGGCGTAAGTGTATTTATTGATGCACCTGTTGAACAGGATTTTAAAATTACTCCGGCTCAGTTAGAAGCTGCTATTACACCTAAAACAAAGCTATTTATGTTTTCATCTCCTTGTAACCCTACAGGAAGTGTTTACAGTAAAAGTGAGTTAGAAGGTTTAGCTAAAGTATTTGAAAAGCATCCGCATGTTTACATTATGTCTGACGAGATTTATGAGCACATCAACTTTGTTGATAAGCATGAATCTATCGCTCAGTTCGATTCAATAAAAGACCGAGTGATTATTATAAATGGCTTTTCAAAGGCTTTTGCCATGACCGGCTGGAGAATTGGCTATACCGCATCAAACAAAGAAATTGCTGCAGCTTGCGATAAAATTCAAGGTCAAATTACTTCAGGTACTTGCTCTATTACTCAAAAGGCAGGGGTCGCCGCTTTAGAAGGTGGTTTAGAAAGCGTATTGCAAATGCGTGGTGAGTTTAAAAAACGTCGCGATATTGTTTATAAACTTTTAAAAGAAATTGATGGGGTAAAAGTTAATCTTCCTGAAGGTGCATTTTACTTTTTCCCAGATGTGACTTCTTTCTTCGGCAAAAACTACAATGGTAGAACTATTAATGACGCTGATGAATTGAGCATTTATTTACTGGAAGAAGCTCATGTTGCTACAGTGGGTGGCGATTCTTTTGGTGATAAAAAATCAATCCGTATTTCTTATGCCGCAGCAGAAGATACGTTAATTGAAGCTGTAAGGCGTATTAAAGAAGCTCTGGGGAAGTTGAAATAATAATTATCACTTATTAATAAATATCAAAAAGCCCGCTGTTAAATAACAACGGGCTTTTTATTTAATATGCTTTTAGGTTGATTATAGTTTATAACCCAAAACCATAAGCTAAACGTAATGCAACAAGGCCGTAATTATTACTTTGGCCTGAATAATTTTCATAACGTACGCCTACATCCCAATGCTTGGTAGCGTAACCTAATGCAGGAGATAAGATAAGCTTCGTGTCTTTATTTGCAAAGTTCTCATCTACACCTTGTGGTAAAAAAGTTTTGGTTTCAATACCAGCACCCACCTCGGCACCTAAATACAAATTAGAGGTATAGAAGTATTTTATACCTGCTTTAATAGGAACCATACCTAATGATTGGTATTTAAGATTAGTACCAGGTTCATTTTTACCAAAGAAATTATAATAACCGGATGTTAAGGTTATAGCTAAGTTATTCGAAACTCCGTATTGCAACCTTCCTGTACCACCTAATTCGGCATTAGAAAAGTCGTGAGCACTCCCGGTTACCAAACCACCTTCAACACCTATTCCAAATCTTAGCTTATTAGGGGTTATTGTTTGAGCTTTTACATCAGTGGCAAAAAATATAGCTGCAGCAGTTGCTACTGAAGCTAATAGTTTGATTGTCTTTTTCATCGTTGCGTTTTTCATAAAGTGAATAATAGATAGTATTAAACACTGTCCACTTTACAAATACTTTGCCAGTAGTGCCATTTTTTAATGCATTCAATACCATAGGACTGATTTAAAACCCCAGAAAGAAAAAGTTTATTAACAATTGTTAATAGCTTAACTGTTGATTATCAGTTGATTTTTAACAATACTGAAGATTGGAAGAAGAGTGATTTGAAAATGTCACAAAATTCGAAAAAAATTATTCAATTGATTAACTTTTGTAATGATTACAAAAAAAATTTGACTGCAAAACAGGGCAAATTCTTTATTTCAAAGAATGCGCCAACGCGAAAGCGAATATAAAAATGGATATTTAACAAAAAAGCTCCCAAACGGGAGCTTTTTTCTATTCTTTAGGATCACCATGTGCCGGATCTGGTTTATAATTTTTATGTAACTCAGCCAGTTTTTCTTTTCCATAAGCAAACCGGGTAATTACATAAAATAATACAGGCACAATAAATATAGCCAATGATGTTGCTGCAAGCATTCCTCCAAAAACTGTCCAACCAATGGTTTGCCGCGCTTGTGCACCTGCACCGGAAGCAAATACCAGTGGTAATACACCAAATATAAATGCCAGCGAAGTCATTAAAATAGGCCTTAAACGTAATCTCACCGCTTCCAGCACAGCAGTTTCCAGCTCCATTCCCCGGTCAACACGCTCTTTGGCAAATTCAACAATCAAAATTGCATTCTTGGCTGCTAGTCCTATGAGGGTTATCAAACCAATTTGGGCATAAATATTATCAGCTATATTTTTTTGGAAGGTTAAAAACAATATCGCTCCAAAAGCGCCCAAAGGAACAGCTAAAAGAACAGAGAAAGGAACCGACCAGCTTTCATATAATGCCGCCAGGAATAAAAATACAAAACCAATCGAAAGCATAAATATGTATACCGTACTTGAACCGGATAGCAATTCCTCACGGCTCAATCCCGAAAATTCATATCCAAATCCCTGTGGCAGGGTTTTATCAGCTACATCCTTTAAAGCCGTTAAAGCATCACCACTACTATAGCCAGGCGCTGCACCCCCATCAATTTCGGCTGACCGGAATAAATTATAGTGAGATATCAGTGGCGCATTCTCAATTACTTTGTACGAAGTTAAGGTGCTTAGCGGAACCATTGTACCTGATTGATTACGCACAAAATATTGCCCTATATTTTGGATGTTCGTTCGATAGTTGGTGTCGGCCTGTGCCAAAACGTGAAACGTTCGTCCATATAAGGTTAAATCGTTGACATAGGTACTACCCATATAAGTTTGGAGAGCAGCATTAACATCAGAAATGGATACGCCCAATTTCTTTGCTTTTTCCCTATCAATAGTTAATTGGTAAGCTGGCGTGCTGGCAGTGAAGAAAGTAAAGGCTCTTGATATTTCTGGTCGTTTATTAATCTCCCCTACAAAGTTTTTTAATGTTTTTTCAAATGTTTTAATGTCACCACCGGCTTCCTTTTCTTCCAGTATAAAGGAGAATCCACCCGTGCTGCCCAAACCAGGTATTGCTGGTGGTTGAATAACCACCACACTGGCCTCTTTAAATCGCGACAATTTCTTTTGCAGATTGGCAATTATAGCGGTTATCTGATCTTTTTTATCCTCACGCTGATCCCATGGTTTTAATTGCACAAATATGGTGGCGCTGTTAGATTTACTTGCAAAGCTTACTGCATTTAAACCACCCAATGCTGCATAATGGAGTATTTGAGGGATACTATCCAGCGTCTTCATCATTTCATGCAAAACACCAACTGTTCTTTGAGTTGATGAAGCCTCCGGCAAATCATAGGTAATATAAATACGTCCGTCATCTTCCAACGGAATAAAGCCTGTAGGTTTGTTTTTAAACAGCATAACCGTCCCTGCTATGATACATACCAAGATGATGATAATAAATTTGGAATTCTTTATACTCTTATCAACACCATTACGATATCTGTGGGTCACCCGGTCAAACCATTGATTGAATTTAAAAAACAGTTTGTCGAGTCCTTTTGATTTTTCATCAAGTTTACGCGGCTTTAAAAGTAATGTACAAAGTGCTGGGGTTAGTGAAAGTGCTACAAAAGCCGATATCAAAACAGATATAGCGATTGTTATAGCAAATTGCTGATAGAGCCTGCCCACAATACCGGGAATGAACCCAACAGGGACAAACACGGCCGCCAAAATAAGGGCTATTGCAATAACCGGTGCAGATATATCGGCCATTGCATGCGTTGTCGCTTCTTTCGGCGACATACCCTCTTCATCCATGTAATGCTGTACAGCTTCAACCACCACAATGGCATCATCAACCACTATACCAATGGCCAAAACAAAGCCAAACAGCGTAAGCGTATTAATGGTAAAGTGAAGTGGTATGAAAAATATGAATGTACCAATAATCGATACAGGTATAGCCAATACCGGGATTAATGTTGTACGCCAGCTTTGTAGAAACAAAAATACTACTACAATAACCAAAACCAATGCTATAATCAACGTTTCAATAACCTCACTAACTGAAACCTTTACCACGGTTATTGATTCAAATGGTACTACGTAATCAACATCAGTCGGGAATGATTTTTTAAGCTGCTCCATGGTAGCATAAACGTTATCTGCAGTTTCCAACGCATTGCTGTTTGGTGCCTGGTAAACCAATAGGTAAGAAGCCCGGCGGCCATCAACAAATGAATTACCTGAATAGTTGAATTTTCCTAATTCAACACGTGCAATATCTTTTAAATGAACCACTGCACCATTGCCAGGTGTAGTTTTTACAATAATGTTTGAAAATTCTTCTGGCTTTGAAAGTCGTCCCTGTACCAATACGGTATATTCAAATGGCTGGGCTTTTTCTTGTGGCGGTACCCCTACTACACCGGCTGCAACTTGTGCATTTTGCTCATTTAAGGCAGCAACAACATCGGCTGCCGTCATGCTCAGTGCAGCAAGCTTATCTGGTTTAAGCCATATACGCATACTAAAGTCATCGGCACGTGTAAATACATCACCCACTCCTTTGGTGCGGGTTAAGGCATCTTTAACAAAAATATTGGTATAATTATCCATGAAGGTGACATCATGCGTGCCTTTTGGTGCAAACATCGCTACCAGCATCAATATACTCGGATTTCGTTTACGTGTAATTAATCCCAAACGCTGAACATCCTGTGGTAATGATGGTGTTGCAATACCAACCCTGTTTTGAACATCCAGCGCAGCAATATTTATATCTGTACCTACTTCAAAGTTGGCAGTCATGGTCATTTGACCGTTACTGGTACTGTTACTTTGCAGATAGGTCATGCCCGGTGTACCGTTAACCTGAACTTCAATAGGCGTAGCCACGGTTTGTTCAACAGTTACGGCATCGGCGCCGTTATAAGTACCTGTAATTTGAACAGTTGGCGGTGTTATTTCCGGATATTGGCCAATAGGTAAGCTCATTATTGATAAAATACCCACAACCACAATTACTATTGAGATAACAATTGCTGTAACCGGCCTTCTTATAAAAGTATCTGCGATCATCTTTTTGTTTTTAGAAAAAAATTGTGTTGCCTTTATTTTACTATTTTGCGCTTTTGCCGCCGGCTTGCCCTGGTGTTTGTACAGCAGGAATACCAAGTGTTATTTTTCCACCATCACGTAGGCGCTGAAATCCTTCGGTGATCACTTTATCTCCGTTTTGAATGCCTGATAGTACAACTACGTCATTACCAATCCGTGGGCCTAATTTTACTTTATGCTGCTTGGCAATAGTATCTTGTGATACAAAAACAAAAAACTCTCCCATCTGCTCGGTAACCGCTTTATACGGAATTTGTACCCTGTTGCCCGATGCACTGTTCAATACATTTAAAACACAGCTCATGCCATCTTTTAATACGTCATCATCATTCGGGAACTGGATTCTTACTTTAATAGTACCAGTACCACTGGCCACTCCCCTGTCAATGGCTAAAACCTGGCCTGGTTTATTATAACTGCTTCCGTCAGACAAAGTAAGTTTGAAGGTTGAGTCAGTCCCTCTTTTTTTAAGGTCATAAAAACGACTGATATCCTGTTCATTTATAACCACATCCACACCAATGGGATGCTCGCTTGATATGGTATTTAATAAAGTAGTCCCGGGTGAAACCTGTGCACCCAATTTTACTTGTGATATACCTATTCGGCCTGTAAATGGGGCTGAAATGATGGAGTAAGATAAATCTGTTTTAGCTGATAATATTCCTGCTTTGGCAACAGCAACCTCGCTTTTACTGGTTTCATAAGCTGCCTGGGCCTGATCAACAGTTTGACGGGCAACCGCATCATTTTTCAGTAGCATGGTATAACGATCAATGTCCTTTTGCGCTTTTATCAGATTGGCATTTGCGCTTAGTAGATTAGCTTCTGCCTGTTGGTAAGCTGCTTCATATTTACGGCGGTCTATCTCATATAATTCTTTTCCTTTTGCAACTATGTCACCCTCTTTAAAAAATATACCGGTAATAAAACCAGAAACTTCACTTCTCAATTCCACATAGTTTAACGCTACTACAGTACCCTGATACTGGTCATAATAAACTGCTTCAGCTGTTTTTGCAGCTGCAACATTTACCGGAGTAGGCGGTAATGCTGCATTAGGTTTTGCTTTTTTCTGGCACGATGTCCATAATAACAGTGCAAGTGATCCTGATAGAAGTATATTTTTTGTTTTCATATTCAACATTATTGTACATTAAGGATACCGAGTGATTTTTCGAGGTCTATTTTACTTGATAAAAGCTGGAATAGGGCATTATAATAATTTAATTCAGCTGTTTGAAGATCAGATTGGGCAACAATAACATCCAGATAGGTTTTAATACCTTCGCGGTATTGCAGGCTTACCACTTTATAAACATCTTTTGCCAAATCAACATTTTGTTTAATCAGTATCCAATTGGTGTAATTGCTTTTATAGCTTGCCAAGGCCTGTACATATTCAGTATTGATGGTGTTTTTGGTATTTTCAATATCAAGATCAGTGCGGTCAACTTCTAAACGTGCCTTACTTAAGTTTTGAAGCCTTTTAGTTCCGGTAAAAATGGGCAGGTTTAAGGTAAGTCCGGCAAATAAACTTGGGGTTGAATTATTGTATAAGGTTGAAAACCTATTGCTAAAATAATAAAGGTCATATTCACCATTGGCTGATAAAGAAGGCAGAAAGCCCCATTTATAATAACTCACATTTACATTTTCCAGATTCTTTTGAGTTTGTAATAAACGATATTCTATCCGGTTACTAACGTCAAGTTGCTGATTAGTATCAATACTTGCTTCCTGTTCATAACGAGTGGAGTCATAAGCAAGCTTAATATTATGGTCACGGGATATGCCCATAATCTGCTTTAAATAAGCTAATTTACTATTAATGGCTTCAGCCGTTTGTTTGCGCGTTGCCAATGAGTTATTTAGTGAAATAGTAGCCTGTTTATAATCAGTTTTATCAACCAAGCCAGCCTGATACCGGTTATACGCATCTTTTAAACTGCGTTGCAGCCGAATAATATCTTCATTTAAAATATCAAGGTCTTTTTGCGAAAGCAATACATCAAAAAAAGCCTTACTTACATCAGAAACAACATTTATCTGACTGCTTACTGTATTTTGTTTATAATACAATCTCGAATATTTAGCTGCTTTTGCAGCTTGTAAAACATCGTTATTATATATAACCTGACTTGCTTGTAAGCTCAATGCAGAATATTCGTTTATATTTGTACCGGATGCGGCGAGCGCAGGATCGGAGGCAACTGCAGCAGGTTCACCTTTAAAATAATGCTGGTAAAGACCATTTGTACTTACCTGGGGGAGCCAGGCAGAAAGCCCGATACGGATATCTTTTTCATTGATTTCCTGATCAATTGATGCTTGTCTTACAGCAGGCTGATTTTTCAGGGCAAAATCAATGCATTGTTTTATGGAAAAAACAGTATCTGCTTTTTCCTGTGCAAAAAGAACAAATGGTAAAGTTAGTGTTAAGATAAAAAACAAAGAGCAGTAGGTTTTTTTCATATGCTGTTGTGATTATGATCTATATAAACATAACTGATAAGCAAAAAAGGCATCATTTTTTTTTTAATTTATGTAGATATACTAATATGGCACTTTAAAACCGTTATTATTTATCAACAATTAAATTTTTACTGTTTAATGTCAAAAAAAACATCAATCAGACTGTTTTTCAGGTCATTTACAAAAAAATGAAAAAATGTGTCATTAAATAAATAAAAAATTTAATTAATTTGCCGGATGGGAACACGATTGCAATTAAGGTTGTTCAAAAAAAATTACATACTAAATAATAAGTTATAACCTAATTCATGGTATTTTTACAAAAAATTTAAGCTGGGTTAATACATGGTTAAAAAATTACATGAGAAAATTGCTCAATTCCAGGATGCGAATATCATCCGGGAGGCTGGGCTATATCCTTATTTCAGACCAATAGAGTCTGGGCAGGATACGGAAGTCATTATCGATCACAAGCGTGTATTAATGTTTGGTTCTAATTCGTATTTGGGATTAACGAATCATCCTAAAATTAAGGAAGCGTCTAAAAAAGCAATAGATAAATACGGAACAGGTTGTGCCGGATCAAGATTTTTGAATGGAACTCTTGATATACACATCGAACTGGAAAATAGGCTTGCCAAATATGTTGGTAAAGAAGCTGCAGTATTATTTAGTACCGGTTTTCAGGTTAATCTGGGGGTGCTTTCAAGCATAACCGGGCGTAACGATTATTTAATACTTGATGAGTATGATCATGCTTCATTAATAGATGGTAGCCGTTTATCATTTTCAAAGGTTATTAAATACGCCCATAATGATATGGAAGATCTTCAGCGTAAGCTGAGTATCTTGCCTGAAGAAGCTGTTAAATTAATTGCTGTTGACGGGATATTCAGTATGGAAGGTGATATTGTTAAATTACCTGAAATTGTACAGATAGCTGATCAATTTGGGGCTAATATTATGGTTGATGATGCTCATAGTTTGGGTGTAATTGGCCATAAAGGTGCTGGTACAGCATCACACTTTAATCTTACTGATGATGTTGACCTGATAATGGGTACTTTCAGTAAATCATTGGCTTCATTGGGTGGGTTTATTGCTGCTGACGCAGAAACTATTGATTATTTAAAACACCGTGCACGTGCATTAATGTTTAGTGCCAGTATGACTCCAGGTTCAGTTGCCAGTGTAATTGCAGCGCTAGATATTATTGAATCAGAGCCGGAACGTATCGCTAAGCTTTGGGATAATACCAATTATGCAATGAAACTGCTTTTAGAAGAAGGCTTTGACCTTGGCCCTACTGAAAGTCCTATTCTACCAATTTACGTTCGCGATAATCATAAAACGTTCCTTGTTACCAAATACCTTCAAAATCAGGGGATATTTGTGAACCCGGTAGTATCACCGGCTGTTCCTTCTGATTCTTCTTTATTACGTTTCTCATTAATGGCTACCCATTCTTTCGATCAGATTGATGAAGCCGTTGAGAAAATTGCAAAAGCGTTTAAAGAAGTAGGTGTAACTTCTATAAAAGAAAAGGAAAAAGAAAAAATATAAACCTTTTGCTTTTAACCAGGCAAAATTTAATAAACAAAAAACAATGACAGACATTACGGCTGTCATTGTTTTTTCTGCTATAATCAGACCAATATAAATTCTAATCATTTAAATGAAAAAAATAGTACAGGTTAATTCAAAAAAAGAACTTGCTACATTTATTGATTTTCCGCACGAGCTTTACAAAAACGATCCCTATTACGTACCGGAGTTGTTTATTGCCCAAAAAGATTTACTAACCACCCACCCTTTTCACAAACATTCATCACTTCAATGCTTTTTAGCATATGATGGTGATAAAGTGATAGGTCGTATAGCATCTATTTTAAACAACAATCATAATGCTTATAATCATCGTAATGATGGTTTTTGGGGCTTTTTTGATTGCATTGATGACCAGGAGACGGCCAATCTGCTATTTGAAGCCGCAGCTAAGTGGATAAAGGATAAAGGCGTTGATCAAAAATTTATAGGTCCCGTTAATTTTTCAACCAATGAAGCTTGTGGCTTGTTAGTTCAGGGGTTTGACAGTTCACCGTTTTTATTGCAGACGTATAATTATCCTTATTATGCAGGTTTAATTGAAAAGGCTGGTTTTGAGAAACAGGTAGACCTGATAGCATGGCATTGGGAAGGTAGTAACTATGACGATAAATCAGTTAGGTTATTAAATGCACTGCAGGAACGTTTAAAACGGAATAATATAATTATCAGAAAAGTCAATCTGAAAAATTTCAAAAAAGAGACCGCCAAATTAAGAGAGGTATATAATTCTGCATGGGATCAAAACACCGGATTTGTGCCTTTGACCGATGAAGAGTTTGATTACCTGGCAAAAGACCTTAAGCTTATACTTGACCCTGATTTTGCGTTAGTTGCCGAGCAAAATGGTAAAATTGTTGCTTTTGGCCTGGCTTTACCAAACTTTAATGAGGTTTTGAAAAAAGTTAAAAGAGGCCGTTTATTACCAACCGGTATTTTTACCATCTTATTAAACAAAAGTAAAGTTAAAAGCCTGCGCATTTATGCACTTGGGGTAGTTGATGGCTATCGTAAAATGGGTATTGAAGCCTGCCTTTATGGTACTATTATAAAAGAATATAAACAAAAAGGCTACAAGCATGCTGAAGCAGGCTGGACTTTAGAAAACAATACATTGATCAATGAGGCTATCATAGCTATTAAAGGAGATCCGTACAAAAAGTATAGGATTTACGAAAAAGCGATATGAAAGAACGGGTTTTAATAACCGGTGCCAGCGGATTTGTAGGCTATCATTTAATACAGGAAGCACTTAAAGATGATCTTGAAGTTTACGTTGCTGTAAGAAAAAGCAGTAAAATTGATCATTTAAAAAATTTGGATATTAAATATACCTATCCAGATTTTGATAATATAGATGCTTTGGTAACTGAATTTAATGAAAAAAAATATGATTATATTATTCATGCCGCAGGCATTACAAAAGCCAGGTCAGTAGCTGAATATAATCATATAAATGCAGATTATACCAATAACATCGCATCTGCAATTGTTAAAAACGCCCACCCAGTAAAAAAAATGGTGCTCATCAGCAGCCTTGCCGCAGTGGGTCCGTTAAATACCCTTGAAGGTATTATAACGGAGGATACTTTAGCTAATCCGGTAACAGCTTATGGAAAAAGTAAGTTACTGGCTGAAGAAAATTTAAAAACATTTTCGTCGTTAAATTATAGTATTTTGAGGCCAACCGGAGTGTACGGGCCACGTGATCGTGATATTTTTATTTTTTTTAAGCAGGTAGCAAAAGGTATTGAACCATATATTGGTAACATGCAGCAAAAATTCAGTTTTATTTATGTTACCGATGTTGCCAAAGCCGCTGTTTTAGCATTATACGCGAAAGACAATCAAAAAACTTATAACCTATCAGACGGACAGTATTATGATCGTTACGAATTAGGAAAACTTATAAAAGAAACATTAAATTTGAAAACGGTAAAGTTTCATTTACCTGTAATTTTTGTAAAATTTATTGCTTTGCTATCAGAAAAATATAGTTCTTTGAGGAATGAAGCCGCTGTTTTGAATATTGAAAAATTAAATGAGCTAATGGCTGTTAACTGGTACTGCGATATTAAACAAGCCAGATCTGGTATAGATTTCTCCCCCGAACATGATCTTAGAGCCGGAGTTACCAAAACATTAAAGTGGTATAAAGCAAATAAATGGCTGTAAGCTATAATAATTATATAACGTTTATAATATAAAACAATGAAAACTAATATCAAACCTGCCGATGGCAAACTCGGTATTTTAATTCCGGGACTTGGTGCCGTGGCAACTACACTTATTGCCGGTGTTGAAGCTGTGAAAAAAGGCATATCACAACCTATTGGTTCACTTACACAAATGGGAAACATCCGTTTAGGTAAAAGAACTGAAAACCGTAATCCTAAAGTTAAAGATTTTGTTCCTCTGGCTAATTTGAACGATATAGTTTTTGGTGGATGGGATGTATACTCTGACAACGTTTATGAAGCAGCAACGAAAGCAAAAGTGCTTGAGCCTGGTTTATTAAATGCTGTTAAATCCGAATTGGAAGTGGTTGTGCCTATGAAAGCAGCTTTTGACAGTAACTACGCTAAAAATCTTACTGCTACCCACGTTAAAACCGGTACAAGATATGAGCTTGCACAAGAAGTGATGAATGACATCAAAAACTTCAAGGAAAAAAATGGTTGCAGCCGTATAGTTTTAATCTGGTGCGGATCAACTGAAATTTACTACGAAGCAACTGACATTCACAGTAGCCTTGCTAAGTTTGAACAAGCTTTGCTTGATGATGACAAACGTATATCGCCTAGTATGATATATGCTTACGCAGCATTAAAGTTAGGTATCCCTTTTTCAAATGGTGCGCCAAACTTAACTGTTGACATCCCGGCTTTGATTGAGCTAGCTAAATTAACAGAAACTCCAATTGCCGGAAAAGACTTTAAAACTGGTCAAACTTTAATGAAAACTATATTGGCACCAGGTCTTGCTGCACGTTCATTAGGTGTAAGCGGCTGGTTCTCAACCAATATTTTAGGTAACCGTGATGGTTTAGTATTGGATGATCCGGATAACTTTAAAACTAAAGAAGTTTCAAAACTAGGCGTACTGGAAGATATTTTAAAACCAGAAACCAACCCTGAACTATACGGAGATCTGTACCACAAAATCCGTATTGACTATTACCCTCCACACGGAGATAATAAAGAAAGCTGGGATAACATTGACATTTTTGGCTGGTTAGGCTACAAAATGCAAATTAAAATCAATTTCCTTTGCCGCGATTCAATTTTAGCAGCTCCAATAGCTTTGGATTTGGCTTTATTTAGTGATTTAGCTAAAAGGGCTAATTTGAGTGGCATACAGGAATGGTTATCATTTTACCTAAAGTCTCCTCAAACAGCAGAAGGCTTGCCACCAGAAAATGATATTTTCAAACAGTTAATTAAATTGCAAAATACTTTACGCCACTTAATGGGCGAAGACCTGATCACTCACCTTGGGTTAGATTATTACCAGGAATTGGTTGATTCTTTATAATGCTATTTCATAAACTATCATCCACCAGCCTGGGTATAGGCTATATTGGCAAAGGGGCGGGTACTGTTGCTGCAGTAGCTTGTTGTATTTGCTGGTACTTTGCCTGGGCTGGTGATTATCCCCCACTCATTCTCGCCGTTTCAATTACCATTGCAATTACCCTGTTAGGTGTATGGTCATCATCCATCGTTGAAAAAATATGGGGAAAAGATCCTGCTCGTGTGGTTATTGACGAAGTAGCTGGAATGTGTATTGGCTTGCTATTTGTACCTGTAAGTGTTAAATATGTAATACTTGCTCTTATATTATTTCGCTTTTTTGATATAGTTAAACCCCTTTTTATCCGTAAGATGGAAGAGTTACCCTCAGGATGGGGTATAATGATGGACGATGTATTAGCAGGCATCTATACTAATATCATAGTGAATACCGTTGTATGGTTTAAGATATTTTAAAAATGATTTCTTAAAAAATATAAATGACCATATCACAAATTAACATATTTGACTTTTTGACCACAAAAGTCCGTTTGTATTTTTTTTACCTTCGCAGTTCTTTAGCATTTTACCCCGAGTGCTCATTGGCAGTGAAATTTTCAAAACAAAATGGTAATAAGAATAGCAAAACAAATACCGTTAATAAATAGAATCACTGATGAATCAAATTTCGTACGTTAATAAAAACAGAATTGTATTTTCATAAACTACATGGATTTAAAATATTTTCACAAGAAGTTATATTATATAATACTTTTTTTATTTTCTACTACTACCCTCTTCGCACAAACTACTGTTGTTTCAGGTACCGTAATTGATGCCTCAAATAGAAAACCATTACCTTTTGTTGCCGTTTCATTTCCTGGTACAACCATCGGTGTAAATACAGACAATCAGGGGAAATACAGCATTCAGACAGATAAACCTGTAACCAAAATAAAAGCATCGTTTTTAGGATATAAGGATGCCGTAACCACTGTTACTGTAGGTAAAGAACAGGAAATAAATTTAAGAATGTTGCCGCTGGCTTCACAATTGGACGAGGTTGTAGTAAAATCAGGTAAGAAACCCAGATATCGCAACAAAGATAACCCAGCTGTGGAGTTGATCCGTAAGGTTATTGAAAACAAGGAGAAAAACAGGCCTACCAGCTATGATTATGTTGAGTACAAAGAATACGATAAAATGCAGTTTTCTTTGAGCAATGTATCAAAAGACGCCTCCCAGAAAAAAGGCTTGAAAAAATATGCGTTTGTTTTAGATAACAGAGATAGTACAACCGTACCCGGAAAGTCACTATTACCCGTATTTTTAGATGAAAAGTTATCTCAATACTATTATCGTAAAAATCCGGAGAGAGAAAAAACGATAACCCTGGGGCAAAAGACAGTAAACTTTGGCGGAGCAATTGATAATGAAGGCTTAACCGTGTACTTTAAGCACATGTATTATAAGGTTGATATTTACTCAAATGTAGTATTCCTTATGACTACTAACTTTTTAAGTCCTATTGCCAATTCCGCCCCTACTTTTTACAAGTTTTTTATTACCGATACTGTTGTGGTAAATAATCAAAAACTGGTTGAACTAAGTTTTACTCCTAGAAATACCACTGATGTTTTATTTGTAGGTAAAATTTACATCACCCTTGATGGTAATTATGCTGTGCAAAAGGCGGATTTAACCATTAACAAAAACATCAATCTAAACTTTGTGAACACAATGTCGGTTAACCTGGAGTTTGAACAGAATCCCGATGGTCGTTATCATTTAAGTAAAAGCACAACTCTTGCCGACTTTGGGTTTAACCGAAGTAAAAACGGAGCCCTGTTTGGAATCAGGGAAATTGTCTATAAAAATTACATCGTAAATAATCCTCGCGCGGATACAACCTATAAAAATCAGGAAGATGCTGTTCCGGAGGCAGCAAAAAACAGAAGTGACCAGTTTTGGGCACAAAACCGCCTGGATACATTAACTACTGCTGAATCAAAAGTTTATAAAAATACGGATAGTTTAAGGAACATGCCATCTTTCAGGCGAACCCTTGATATAGCTACACTATTATTAGCCGGGTATAAAGATGAGGGATGGTATGAAATTGGCCCCGCAAATACCTTTTATAGCTTTAACCCCATTGAAGGTTTGAAACTACGTTTTGGCGGCCGCACTACTCCCGAACTAAGCAAACGGTATTATTTTGAAACATATGCATCTTATGGTTTTAAGGATGAAAAGTGGAAGGGTTTTTTAAGTGCTACGTACTCCTTAAATGATAAATCCATTTACAAATTCCCTCAAAATTACATAAGGGCGAGCGTACAATATGACACGCATATCCCCGGAGAAAACCTACAGTTTGTTCAGGAAGATAACTTCTTACTTTCGTTTAAACGTGGTAATAATGATAAATATCTATATGACCTTGCTTACAGGCTGGATTATGTCCATGAGTTTGAAAACCATTTTTCATACAGTTTTGGCTTAAGCAGCCTTAATCAGTCACCGGCTGGATCTTTATACTTTATAAATCTTGACAATAATGGTTTACCTCAGAATATCCATAATTTAATCACTACCGACTTCACAATTGGTTTGCGATATGCACCAAATGAGCAGTTTTATCAGGGTAAAATTTACAGAATCCCAGTGCCCAGTAAAAATCCGGTTTTTTCATTGGATTATGATGCCGGCATAAAAGATGTAGTAGGCGGTCAGTATAGTTATCAAAAGCTGCATGCCCGTATTGATAAACGTTTTTATCTGTCGCAATTAGGTTGGGCCGATGTAACAGTTGAAGGTGGGAAAATATTTGGACAAGTGCCTTATCCACTGCTTAATATTTTCCGTGCAAATCAAACTTATGCTTATGATATTTACTCTTACAACTTAATGAATTTTTTGGAGTTTGTAGGTGATCATTATGAAAGTATAGATATTGACCAGCACTTTAACGGATTCTTTTTTAATAAAATTCCATTGCTGAAAAAATTGAAGTGGAGAGAAACAGCTTCCTTTAAAGCTATTTATGGTGGTGTATCCAGTACCAATGATCCATCGTTACATCCTTCATTATATCAGTATCCTGTTACAGGAACAGGGCAACCAATTACTTATGCGTTAGGAAAAACACCTTATGTTGAAGGTAGTGTTGGTATTGAAAACATTTTTAAATTTGTACGTATTGATTTGGTTAAACGATTTACCTATCTGGATCATCCGGATATTGCTAAATGGGGTATACGTACTTTAGTTCAATTCAACTTCTAATTTTGCAAACAGTTATGGAACAACAAACATCCCTTCGTACAAACCTGCAGTTGGGCATTTATAAAGTAATTGACCCTGTAGTTAAAGTTTTTATTAAGCTGGGACTTACTCCAAATGCTGTTACTTCTATAGGTTTTGCATTAAATGTCGGCGTTGCAGTAATATTTATTTTGGGCGCTGAAGAAGGCAACCGTGGTGATTTAAGCTATGTAGGCTGGGCAGGTGGTTTAATTTTATTTGCAGGTTTATTTGATATGCTTGATGGCCAGGTAGCAAGATTAGGTAACATGAAATCAGTATTTGGAGCACTCTACGATTCAGTACTTGATCGCTATAGTGAACTAATTATGTTTTTAGGGATATGCTATTATCTGGTTGGTCATCATTACTTTTTAAGTTCCATATTCGCATTTATTGCGCTTATCGGCTCCATGATGGTGAGTTATGTAAGGGCACGTGCAGAGGGTCTGGGTATTGAATGTAAAGGTGGCCTAATGCAACGCCCAGAACGTGTGGTTACCATTGGTTTATGCGCCGTTTTATGCGGAATAACATCCTTATACATAGGTGGGGATTACAAAGTGTACTTACCGGGCACCAAGTTTCAGATTTTTGAAACGATGACAATATTTACCATTCCTATTGCCATATTAGCAGTGTTAACTAATGTTACCGCGTTTAACAGGTTAATGGATGCCAAAAAGAGTTTAATGGAACAAGAGCACGAATAATGTGATGCTTTGTTAACAAAAAACGGTCGCTAAAAGCAGTAAATATCATATCTTCGCAACAATTTCATAATATCTTTTTTGTTAAATAATTCTTTATTAAAATTGGGTGTTCATTTTGAATAGTTATATTTAAAATAACATTTAAAAAATCGTTTACAGGCAGAGAAATTATAAAATTTTAACACCTGAAAGGCTATGAAAAAAAAATACGTTTCAAATTCACAGGAATCAGTAAGGATGTTTAAAAGTGACTTGCTGGAAAGCTTATCAAAAGTTCATTTTACTGTACCTCTTTTCATATTTATACCGGTTATTGCTTTTAGCATTTATGAGTCGTTTGAACTTTCAATAGGTATATTAACCTTTTTTGAGTTATTTGCTTTGGGCCTTTTTGTATGGACGTTTGTAGAATACATAATGCACCGCTTTGTATTTCATTACGTGCCTGAGGGTAAAGACTGGGCCATGAGGCTTCACTTTATTTTCCATGGTGTTCATCATGATTATCCAAGTGACGCCAAGCGTTTGGTATTGCCTCCATCAGTAAGCATTCCTTTGGCAACCGGTTTTTTCTTTTTGTTTAAAGCGATATTACCTGCTGACAATATTTGGGGATTTTTCCCTGGATTTATATTGGGGTACCTTTTTTATGATATATCCCATTATGCAATCCACCACTTTAACTTTAAGGGCAACATTTGGAAAAAAATAAAACAACACCACATGTTGCACCATTACCAGGATCCTGATAAGGGTTATGGTGTCAGCTCTCCTCTTTGGGATAAGATTTTCCGTTCAGACTTTTTAAAGAAATAGCATGGTAAATGCTGTGACTGATGGTGCAAAGATAACTTTGCGTTCTGTTTTTGTTGTTTTTGCAATATCAATACTTTACTTATTGCTTTCGTGGAAACTGGTTGGTTTTAAATCAGACCAATTGGTATTGATAGGCATATTTTGTCTGCTTTATTTCTTTACTGCAATTACACGTAAATTTATTTTAGGCTTTTCCATTTTTATAGTTTATTGGATCATATTCGATTATATGAAAGCCTTTCCGAACTATAACTACAATACCGTTCATATTGCCGATTTATATAACCTGGAAAAAAGAATCTTCGGGATTAACATCAATGGGAAACTGCTAACTCCAAATGAATATTGGCGCGTAAACGGAACTGCCTTTTTAGATATCGTTACCGGTATATTTTACTTATGCTGGGTTCCTGTTCCCTTGGCATTTGCAGGATTTTTGTTTTTCAAAAACAGAAAGCAATTCCTTTATTTTTCAATGACGTTTGTTTTAATAAACTTAATTGGGTTTGTTATTTATTACCTATATCCTGCCGCACCACCATGGTATGTAGAATATCATGGTTTTGTTTTTCATGCACATACTCCAGGTAATACTGCCGGGCTGGCCAAGTTTGATCAATATTTTCACGCAAATATTTTTAAGTCAATTTATTCTAAAGGATCTAATGTTTTTGCTGCAATGCCATCATTGCATTCCTCCTATCCTGTTGTAGTTTTGTATTACGGCATTAAAAACAGGTTGGGTATTGTGAATGTACTTTTTGCCATTGTGATGCTGGGTATTTGGTTTACTGCAGTTTATGCAAGTCATCATTATATTTTGGATGTGCTTGCCGGGATTACCTGTGCTTGTACAGGCATAGCGCTTTTTAATCTCATCTTAAAGAAGAGTAAAACCTTTGATTCTTTTATCCAGAAGTACGAACAAGCTATCCGCTAGTAGGCTCCTATCCAAATTAGCAGAATTACTGTACTAATTATTGTAATATTCAGCCACTTTTATATTCTAGATAAGTCTATTGTTGAAGTTATTAGTTGAAAAATGTGCTGCAAATGCAATAATTGTCCCATTTTTCACATAAATAAGATCCCATTATTATGTTTACAGGTAAAAGGCATGCTATTTGAATATAGTTAATTATATTTATGTCCCTGTTTTCTGCTGATAAATTATGAAAATTGCTGCTACTCTATTTATAATGCTATTTGCCTGTTTTAAATTATCAGCCAGTACTTGTTCTGATACTTCAAAAACCGTTTCATCTAAAAATAAGACGGATAGTTTAAGAGCATTCACCGACTTTAAGGCGAATCAAACATATCAGTTAGCTCGAACCGAAAACCACGTCTACAGCGTTAGGTTACTGGCATTCAATAATCTTCCGGACAGTTTGAAATTCACCGGTAATAAGAAATTATTCGCAATGACAGATAACACCGAAAGCCTCAGGGCATTATTGATTTTGAGTCATGCCGATAGCCTAAAATTAAAGCAAGCTGATAGCTTAAGAATTGTTGAAGCTGTACATGTTGACAGCGTGAAGAAAAATATAAAAGTAATGGGGATTGATGAGCTTAAGCAACAGCTAAAAGCAAATAAGTACGAATTACTAAAGGGCCCTTTGTATACCGAAATATCTTTACGCTACTTAAATTACGATACGTTGAGTAATAAAAAGCAAAAATCACTGTATCAAAATGAAGCTATTAGCTATACCATGCTAGCATTGCACCAATATTCTATATATGATGATACTTTAGGTTTAAGATTGTGTTTTGACAACCTGACCAAAGTATATTTCGCTCAAAAAAAGTATACCCAGGCTAAATGGTTTATACTGCAATCAAATAACCTTTCGCGTTTAAAAAATGATGTACCTAATATTATTGCTTCCCTGATCACATTATCAGCTATTAAAAGTGACATAGAAGATTATACACTTGCCATGAGCGATCTAAATGAAGCTTTGCAACTCTCCATCACACACCATTATCCCAAAATAGAATCAGAAGTATTGAAAAATTATGCAATGCTTTATAATCGCGTTAAAAACTATCCAAAGGAAGCAATGATGTTAAAGAAGCGCGATTCACTAAATGAAAGCATCCGCAGAGATGAACGGGCTAAGTTGATTGCCAGTATGAATGCGCAAGCTTTCATCCAAAAGAGAAAGTTGGACTCATTGCAGAAAAAAAAAGTTTATACCTACAATATTCGGAAGTCTTACAAAAACAGCTCCGCCAAAAAAATAACCTCGTTATAATATTATTAGTTATCATCATGATGGTGATTGTTGCGGTTTTTATAATTAACAGACGCAAAAAAGACAGTATCTATTAACAACAAAAAAGCGTATAAGGTTCAGTACTTATTAAACCACCAAGCTCATAGATTGTCTTATTAATATGAAAATATTATTGAAAGGATTATTTACGATTATAATGCTAACCGGTTGTTTTAGTGCTTACAGTCAACGCTATATAAGTAAACAGGATTTTAAACGCGAATTTCTGGAAGATATCAATCATATTCGTCAAAGAGGATGTAACTGTGGGGTTAATTATATGCCTCCTGCCCCACCTATTGTTTGGAACGATAATTTGGAACTAGCAGCCAAAGGACACGCAAAGGACATGGCAGATAAAGACTATTTTAGCCATACCAGTAAAGACGGACGCAACCTGGAAGATCGCGTTGTAGTTGCTGGGTATTATTTCAAAGGCTATAGAAGTTTTGCAATTGGTGAAAATATTGCAATGGGACAGCAAAGTATTGCAGAAGTTATGCAAGGTTGGATTAAAAGTGAAGGTCATTGCAAAAACTTAATGAACCCTGCTTTTAAAGAAGTGGGTATTGCTTTATACCATAACTATTGGGTACAGGATTTTGGAGGCAGGCAACCATTTACAGCACAGGAACAAAAGATGCTTAAAAGCGGACAATACAAGGTTATTGAAAACAAGTAGTGGTTTTATCTATGGTTATTTTTAATGCTTAAATGAAGAAATAATGAAGTTGAAATTACCGGACGCATCTAAAAGCATTAAATTCCTTTACTTTAAGTTTTATATATAACAGATTATAAAAAGGTTTGATTTTTGCTAATCATTCCATATCAGCTTAATTTATTGAGCTGTAAACTATAAACAAACATCTATGTTAACCCAATCTGCTCTATCAACCCAACAAAAATCAATACCTCTGTCCTTTACCCTAACTTCAAAAAAAAGCTTTATTACCTCCGCGGCTACCTTGTTTTTTCTGCTTTTTAGTTTAGTTTCTTTCAAAGTAAGTGCCGAAAGCTTTAAGTTTAAGATCAAGAACACTACCAAAAATGTAGTGACCGTGTTTTACAAGATCAATAAAAAATCAGGCGATTTTAAAGTCAGGTCGTTGGTAAAACTGGCACCCGGCGACGAAAGGGAAAAGGAGGTTTCTATAGGTAAAAATGATACTGTTTCCTTTTATGGCCAAAATGGTGAAGATGAAACTTCTGCTATTGTAAGGAAGGATTATGAAACCCTTAATAAAGATAAAAATGAGGTTTACTACATTCCAATTGTAATCCCTGAAAAGGAAAATACCAGTTTTGAATCGGTTGAAAATTTAGGTTTACAACTGGAACATAACAAGGTGCTTAGTTTTTTATTGAGAATGGATTCCACTTCAATGACAAGTATGTCAATGCTGGAGAATAATTTTCAGAATATTTATCCTCTGGGCACCTTCGTCTTTGTAGATACAAAGACCAACCGTTTATTGGTACCGCCTTTGGAACCTTCATATTGGAACAATAGCGAAAACTATTTTACCATACAGGATAGTCTGTATGCATTGGTTAACAATAACCATGCTTTGCAAGCAGGTGTGCAAGTATCATTTATTGCAAAGCTGTTTGATTCTTTAAGGGTTAATAATGCCGAAGAACTTGAATTTAAAGGTAAATTATCTTTATTTAGATGGAAACCAAGTCCTAATGCCAATATTTATCAAATATTGAATGATAAGGCCATACAAGATTTTTTGCAGATCTGTTATGACCAGATCAATGATCCCGATTCAGAATATCAACATTACAGACTTTACTTTTTATCTTCATATGAAAGAATAGATGACCTTGAGATTTATGGGAAGCAATTTTATTCTTTCGGTAATGAAGCAGATATTTCATTAATGAGCAGCGGGAACCCTAACTTTCAGCTATTAAGTACCAATTTAGGAATGCTTTATACCAAAAGTAAAACATTGAGTAATTATTATTCAGTCCAAAATGCAGTTCTAAGGACAAGGGCCTATGATTTTACTTCCTTGTTATTTAACGGCTTTAAAAACAATATTAAAACCAAATTAATTGAGGATGCATATCGTACCCAGCACCAGTTGGTTTCGAATATTTTAAGTGAGTATTCGGGTCTGGTTGATTACAATCCTGATCCTTCAAAATTAACCTTGGTTAAATTAAACGAAAAGGATACTACCTCTTCCCTTACACCTGTATTAACTACAGTAGGTAATTTACAGCCTTACATTGTTGGGGTAGCGGATACATCCAAAGAAGCTAGTGCAATTGCCAAAAATAATCAGCTTGATGGTTACAATAACCGTGTGAAAATATTTAACTCGCACCTGAGCAAAATCAATAGCCTTATAAAGCAGCTCAATCAAACCAATTCTGATATCGTAAAAATGTCTCAATCAGATGAGAAGCAATACAAAATGGACCCTAAGAATTCGGCAGGTCTGCTTAAAGAAATTGTAGTAAATAATAGCATTGTACGAAAGGAATGAGCAAGGCTTAGTCCTGTTTTTTCGGTCCGCGTTTGTAAATAATCAGACCATTTAAAAAGTTGCGTAATATCTGATCGCCACAAGGCTTAAAATTGGGATGGTCTTCTTTACGGAAGATTGCTCCCAGTTCTGTTTTGGTGATACGAAAATCAGCCAGTTTTAAAACTTCAATAATGTCATCATCCGTAAACTGAAGTGCTACACGGAGTTTTTTCATGATATCGTTATTACTCATGCCAGGTTGTTATAATTATCGGGCTATATTGAAATTTCAATTTTCACCTTCTTGTTTTTTATTTTTTCGTTTTTGATCAGCTTTAGAGTATGATCTACTTTATTGCGTTTTACTGCAGCATATGAGGTATGATCCAATACCTCAATTAAACCCAGATCATCTTTAGCTAATTCTCCTTTTTGCAGCAGCAACCCTACAATATCAACTTTGTTTATTTTATCTTTTTTGCCTGCGGCGATGTATAAAGTTATCCATTGTGATGGTTTGGGGATAACCACTTTTTCAGGTAATATCTCAATTTCTGGATTTTGCTTAACATAAGCCAGTTTTTCGTCCTCCGTTAATATTAAATAGGACGTTCCTTTTGCATGCATCCTTGCAGTACGCCCGTTACGGTGTAAAAAAGCCTCTTCGGTATGTGGTAACTGATAATGGATCACATTCTCAATTTCAGGAATATCTAATCCTCTTGAAGCCAAATCTGTGGTAATGAGCAAACGGTGACTTCCATTTCTGAATTTCAATAGCGCCCGTTCCCTGTCTTCCTGTTCCATTCCACCATGAAAAATATCATGTGCTAAACCCATGTCCCATAATAAATCACTTATCCGGTCAACCGCTTCACGATGGTTACAGAAAACTAATGAAGCCTTGTCTCCTATTTTGCAAATCAATGCAAATAGCGTATCTAATTTATCTGCAGCCGGGGATATCACGGCTTTTAGTTTTAGATCGGGTGTATTTATCTCGCTTTTAAGAAAATCAACACCAGTTGGATTGCGAATGCCTGTAAATGCTGGTATTTCCTGCATTTGGGTTGCTGAAGTTAAAATCCGCTTTTTTAAATTGGGTAGTTGTTTTATGATAAATGACATATCTTCCTGAAACCCAAATTCAAGTGATTTATCAAACTCATCCAATATTAATGTCTGGATAGCATTTGTACTAAAGCTGTTACGTCTTAAGTGATGGGATATTCGTCCCGGCGTACCAATTAGTAATGCCGGTGGCTGTGAAAGGTTATTACGCTCAATTTTTACAGGATGGCCGCCATAACAGCAATTTACTTTAAAGCCAGTCTTCATGTCTTTAAAAACCTGTTCAATTTGCAGGGCCAATTCACGGGATGGTACAAGAATAAGTGCCTGCACCTGTGTTTCTGAAGGGTTTAAAAGACTTAAAAGTGGTAATAAAAAACCGAGTGTTTTACCCGAACCGGTTGGAGAAAGCAACACCACATCGCCTTTTTTAGCAGCATTTATTGCGGCATACTGCATATCATTCAATGCTGCTATATTTAAGTTCTCCAGTACTTCTTTTATCATTACTTGTTTGGGTAAGCTACAAAGATACGGTAAAAGAGTGAGGCGGGGGACTTCTAAAATTTATAGTGAAAGGTTGATACAAATTACGATGGGTTTTAAACCCATCGTAATTAAATAAATATTGACGTTTGTTTAGAATAACGTTCCCTGCAGTAAAAAGAAAATACCAACAGCAGCAAAGCCTACACTTGCAATCCACAAATTGCGGCGTTTGGTTATTATTGAAATAGCACCAATAGCTATAGCCACCTGAAATAAGGTTACGGCTCGGGCCAATATTTTATGTTTGGCAACATGCTCATCCGATTCTTTTTGAGCATCTTTTGCTTCCTGCATAATTTGTGCCTGCTCTTTTTTATTCTCTTTAATCTTTAAAGTATCAGCAGCAGGAGGTATTTTACCTAATGCCAGTAACACTTTATTGTTTGATGCAATTACGTCATTCTTAATACCTTTGGCCTGGTAAAAAGCCCATTGATCAGATGATCGCATCTGTGATAACATAGCTTCATCTGCATGGTCGCCCGCTATTAATCCGGCTATTGCTGCCAGTACTGCGATTACAGCTGTAGTAAGCGCCACATACAATACCCATTTTTCTTTCCCTTCAGAAAGTATATGATGCGCATGCTCATTACTTTGCTCATGTATTTTTTCCGAAAAATTTTCTATTTCTTCCATTGGTGTAATTATTGTTTAAATCTGTTCGTTATTACGTGGTTAAATTATTTTTCGGTTTAATTATATGATACTCCATACGGATAATCGCATGACAAATAACAATCAAAAATATACTTATTTTACTTTTGGCAATATAGGTATTTACTAATGTTCAAAAAAAATAGTCATATCTGCAAATCAGTCTCCATTCTTTACAACAATAATAATAAGTTTGCAGCAAGTTCATTAATTAACTTATTTATTAGTTAAGCATTGGTTTTATTGATTTTTTTTAATATATTAAGACAATACTGACAGGCTGATAACTCAATGAACTGCTGAATAAAAAAGATGAAATTAACTATACATGGGGCGGCCCGGCAAGTAACCGGGAGTATGCATTTGCTGGAGGTAGGCCAATATAAAATTTTAATTGATTGCGGACTTGATTACGAAAAAGACCGTAATATTCAAATGAATGAGGATTTTGTGTTTAATCCGGCAGAAATTAACGTAGTCGTTTTGACCCATGCACATATTGATCATTCAGGGAATTTACCAACGCTTGTCCGTTTAGGTTTTAAAGGCCAAATTCTTTGTACCAGCCCTACAGCTGATCTTACTGAACTGCTTTTGCTTGATTCTGTGAGTATATTTATGAGGAAGGCACACAAGGGAAATAAACATAACAGGAAAGGTAAATTTAATTCAGGTGCACAACCCTTATATCTGCAAAAACATGTAATGGACACTGTGGATCGGTTTGTTACCATAGGTTTTAACAGACCATTTCAGGTTAGCAGCAACATCGAACTCACTTTTATACCTGTTGGCCATTTATTAGGAGCTGCTGCTGCTGTTTTTAAAGTTACCGAAGATAATGGTATTGAAAAAACAATAGCCTTTACGGGTGATGTGGGCCGCAAAAACTATCCCGTATTGGACGACCCTCAATCACTACCAGATATTGATTATTTAGTTACCGAATCAACCTATGGTGGCAGGTATCATACAACAGGCAAATCCGTTGAAGAAACACTCATTGAAGTTATTGAAAAGGCTTGTATAAAAGAACAAGGACGTTTAATTATCCCTGCATTTAGTATTGGTCGCACCCAATCACTGGTATATTCTTTAAATAAAATATTCAGTAACGGGTTATTACCGGCAGTTAAGGTTTTTGTTGATAGTCCGCTAGCGGTTCGTTCAACTGAAGTGTTTCGCAAATATCATTATCTGGTAAATCAGGAAGCGCAAGAATTTTACCAAAAACAAGGGGATGAGTTTGAGTTTGACAACCTCACTTATGTGGAGAATTTGAAAGATAGCCGTCAGGTGTCTAATTATTTTGAACCTTGTATTATCATATCGTCCGCAGGAATGCTTGATGGCGGACGTATACAGGATCACCTTTATCATAATATACAGAACTACTATTGTACTATTCTGTTTATTGGCTATTGCGCCAAAGGTACGCTGGGTTTCCGTTTATTAAGGGGCGATCCTATTGTTCATATTAAAGACCGCGAACTTTCAGTGTACGCCACCATTAAACAAACCGATGTATTGAGTGCTCACGGTGATCATGCTGATCTGATGGATACCGTAAAACAGATAGATAAAGTGAAGCTAAAAACTGTATTTCTGGTACACGGAGAAACAAACAGTATGCAGGCTTTTGCCGATGCTTTGACAGAAGAAGGATATAATGCTATTATCCCGGAAAAAGGAGTCGCGTACGATTTGAATTAAACAATAATTCACTAAGCCCTTAAAACTAATTACACGAATCGTATTCATCATACAATTCGTGTAATTAGTTAAATCAGAGAAATAGGTATGCTTATTTTTTGAAGTGGCCGATAATCAAATTAGCCAGCTCCAACCCTATTCTTTCCTGTGCTTCATTGGTTGATGCACCAATGTGCGGGGTTAATGAAATTTTAGGGTGTGTTAATATATCTACGCGTGGTGTAGGCTCATTATCAAAAACGTCCAATGCTGCAAAAGCTATCTTACCACTGTCTAAAGCAGTGATTAATGCATCTTCGTCAATTAAACCACCACGTGAGCAGTTTACTACACCTGCACCTTTTTTCATTTTCTCAAACTCTGTTGAACCAATAATTGGTTTATCAACAAAAGGCGTATGGATGGTGATAAAATCTGCTTGTTTGATGATTTCTTCCTGGGTAGCAGTTTTTACTGTTACTTTAACTGTGGTGCCTCCACCTAAAACAATTTCCAGTTCAGGGTTAAATGGGAACAAATCATAGGCTAATACATCCATACCTACCCCTATGGCAATTTTAGCCACTTCGCGGCCGATACGGCCGAAGCCTAAAATACCTATGGTTTTTCCACGTAATTCAATCCCTTTAGCATATGCCTTTTTTAGGTCGTTGAATTTGGTGCTGCCTTCAACCGGCATTTTGCGGTTGCTATCCTGTAAAAAGCGTACGCCGGTAAACAAATGTGCAAATACCAGTTCGGCAACTGATAGTGATGATGATGCAGGTGTGTTGTAAACACCTATACCCTTTTCTTTAGCGTATTCAACATCAATATTGTCAACACCTACTCCGCCCCTGCCAATCAATTTAAGATTTGGACATGCGTCAATAAGCGCTTTGCGAACTTTAGTAGCACTACGTACTGTAATACCATCATAGTTTTGCAATTTGGTTGGCAATTCATCCTGAGGTATGTTATTGGTATCAATTATGAAACCGGCTTCCTCTAAAAGTTGCTTTCCGGCCGGGTCAATCCCGTCATTAGCTAATATTTTGATCATTTTAAGTTGATTTAGTTGGCTTGAGTTGATTAAATTAAAGATTCACTTAATCAACAATTCATACTATTGTTTATTTTTTTCTGCAAATTCTTGCATCGCGTCAATCAGTACATAAACGCTGGTAATAGGCAATGCATTATAAATTGAAGCTCTGAAACCGCCTACGCTTCTATGGCCTTTAATACCTACAATTTCCTTGTCATCGCAAAGTTTCAGGAATGCTTTTTCCAATGCTGGATCTTCCATTACAAAGCAAACGTTCATATGTGAACGGTCTTCAACTGCGCAAACGCCTTTAAAGAATGGATTACGGTCAATTTCTTCATATAATACTCTTGCTTTGGCAATGTTTTCCTGTTCAATAGCAGCAATACCACCTTTTGATTTTAACCAATTTAAGGTAAGCATGGATACATAAATAGCAAAAACAGGAGGCGTATTGTACATTGAACCACCTTCAATTTGTGTTTGATAGTTAAACATTGCAGGTATTTTACGTCCTGTTTTACCTAGAATATCATCTTTAACAATTACTAATGTTGTTCCGGCAGGTCCCATATTTTTTTGAGCACCAGCATAAATCAAACCGAAATCAGCAATATTAATTTTACGGCTGAAAATATCCGAAGACATATCACAAACAACCGGAATAGGTGATTTTGGAAAGCTTTGTGATTGTGTACCGTAAATAGTATTATTTGATGTAATATGGAAATAGGCTGCGTCAGCAGGTATATTATAATCCTTTGGAATATAGGTAAAATTGCTTTCTTTTGAAGAAGCTACAATTTGTACATCACCAAAGAATTTGGCTTCTTTAAGTGCTTTATTAGCCCAAACTCCTGTTTCCAGGTAAGCAGCTTTACCACCTTCTGGTAATAAATTATAAGGGGCCAAAGCAAATTGAGTACTCGCGCCTCCTTGTAAAAACAATACTGAATATCCTTCGGGAACTTCAAGAAGTTCTTTTACCAGTTTTACCGCTTCATCCAAAACAGATTCAAACTCCGGCGAACGATGCGAAATTTCAAGAATTGAAAGCCCGATTCCATTCATATCAACTACAGATGCAGCTGCCTGTTTTAAAACTTCGTGTGGTAAAATGCCGGGTCCGGCGCCAAAATTATGTTTCATTTTATTTAATTGTTTCTAATTGAATGAATCCATTAATGACCTGATGGTTTTATCCGTTTATCGTCGGATTAAATGGCTTCAAATTTGATTTATTAATTGGTTTCACATACTTCAGTCATTAACAACTTCGTATTTAGATGGGCCGAAGTTAATTAATCTGACAAAGTTTATAGAGATTATTTGCATTTTTTTTAAAATTATACAAATTACAGACAAACTATGCCAATAATTAAAAATATTAAAAAAAATGGGGGCTTTTATTATCAGGCTTACATCACGATCGTGATACAACACCAGCATGTTTTAGGCTTGATATGGCAACAATAGGATCTGGAGCGGAGAAAACCGAGCTGCCAGCCACAAATACGTTAGCACCTTCAATAACGAGTTTTGGGGCATTCTCTGTATCAATCCCACCGTCAACCTCAATAAATAAATCTGTATTATGCTTAAAACTTAGTTCTTTGATGTCAAACACTTTTTTGTAGGTGTTTTCGATAAATTTTTGACCACCAAAGCCCGGGTTAACAGACATAATCAGCACCATATCCAAATCTCTTATAATGTCTTTTAATAGAGCTACAGGTGTAGCAGGATTTAAAGCAACGCCGGCCCGACAACCTAGTTCCTTAATATATTGTATAGTGCGGTGAAGATGCGGACATGCTTCATAATGAACGGTAATACCTGATGCACCAGCATCTTTAAAATTTTTAAGGTAACGATCCGGATCAACAATCATTAAGTGCACATCAAGAGGCTTGGTAGCATGTTTATTAACTGCACTCACTACAGGAAAGCCAAAAGAAATATTAGGAACAAACATCCCGTCCATAATATCAACATGGATCCAGTCAGCCTCGCTGTTATTAATCATTTCAATGTCGCGCTGTAAATTAGCGAAATCGGCTGCTAAAATTGATGGTGCTACCAGATGGTTCATAGTTTCAAAGATAGCGATTAGTGATTACAGGTTAACCTTTGCAGATAGTTTTTTACGCGAAAATTATGAAGTTTTCCAATCCTTGAGTTTTACCAATATTAATTAATAATCTCTAAGTGAAATATTTTACTTTTAATAATCAATAGTTTATATATTTATTAAAAGTTAATTAACCAAAACCAACAGTATGAAAAATTTCCAAAAATTCACCCCAAATGTATTAAGCCGTGCCGAACTTAAACAAATAAAAGGGAGCCAGGCTTTAGACGCCTGTTCAAATGCATGGACTGCCTGTCATCCCAGTTGTGGGCATTTCACTACCGCTTACGGAACATTTGTAACATGTATAAACAACTATCATATAACCGGCTGCTCTCCTTTGGAAGGATGGGATGTTGTTTGCGGTAATTATAATTGATAATAGAGGTTAGAGATTGGTGGTTGGCGATTGGTTAGAAAATTAATATTGACGAGTCCCAGCCTCCAATTACTGACCTTATTCCGTTTTTAAACTACTCACAGGATTCATTAACGCTGCTTTTATGGCACGGAAACTCACTGTGGTAATCGTTATTATTACAGCCAATAATGCGGCAGTAGCAAATATCCACCAGCTAATAGTAGTGCGGTAAGCAAAATCCTGAAGCCACCTATTCATTGCATACCATGCGATTGGAAAAGCTATAACAGCAGCTATACCTACCAGCTTTAAAAAATCGCCTGAGAGCATTCGCACTATGTTAGTCACACTGGCTCCCAATACTTTTCTGATGCCTATCTCTTTAGTGCGCTGTTCGGCAGCATAAGTAACCAGGCCAAATAAACCCAGGCACGCTATCAGGATGGCAAAGAGAGCAAAGGACACAAATATTTTACCCGTGTTTTGTTCCGATTGATAAAGGTGATTAAAATCATCATCCATAAACGAATAGGTAAAAGGCTGACCAGCCATATTAGCATCAGCGGAATGGTATAATGTTTGTATTTGTGATATAAGGACAGGAATGTTTTGTGTTTGAATACGGAATGCCATACCGCCTCGCTGCTCACTCAATCTTAAAACAAGTGGTTCAATTTTATTATGTAAAGAGCCTGAATTAAAATCTTTTACTATGCCGATAATGTTTATCGGAACACCATTGCCTTTGAATATTTTTTTATTAAGAGGATCATTATTATAGCCCAACATTTGGGCAGCAGTTTCGTTAATAATAGCCGATGACGAATCTGTTAGTGTGCCTTTTGTAAAGTTTCTTCCTGCAGCCATGTCCATTCCTAACGTAGGTATATAATCTTCATCAATATACCATGTTGCCAAAGCTGTTGATTGTCCAGCACTCAAAGCAGCATCTTTGCCATAAACTTCCGTATTGCCATTTTGCGATGTAGGTAAATAAGGCGTCATTGTTCCCGATTTTACACCAGCTAATTTTAGTACATCCTGCTTAAATGATCTGGCATGATTGAAAAGCGAATAAGTATTTTGCAAAACCAAAACCTGCTCCCGGTTATAGCCCAGTTTTTTGTTGCGGATATAATTTAATTGACTATAAATTACCAATGTACCAACAATAAGTACAATCACTGTTGAAAACTGAAATACCACCAAGCTGTTACGCAGCCAACTACCCTTAAAACCCGAAGCCAACTTACCTTTTAAAACCTCAATAGGCTGAAAAGCCGACATGAAAAATGCAGGATAAACACCTGCTAAAATGCCAATAATTAATGTGCTGATTAATAAATAAGGTAATAGCCATATATTTAATACCAGGTTCAATGATATTTCTTTGCCGGATAACTGGTTAAAATATGGTATTATCAATTCAGCTAAACCCAGCGCAATAATTAGCGCCAAGAAGCTGGTAAGGATTGATTCTGTTAAGAACTGGTAAATTAAAGTGCTCCGGCTAGAACCCAATACTTTACGTACGCCAACCTCTTTTGAGCGGCCTGCAGACCTTGCTGTTGACAGATTCATAAAGTTAACGCAAGCAATAAGCAGTATAAATACAGCTATAACAATAAAAATATAAACGTATTGTATATTTCCTGATGGTTCCTGTTCATTGATTAAAGTTGAATAGGAATGAATTTTGGTTAAAGGGATAGTTACAAATTTAAAATGGTCACCTTTATTCTCCAGATCTGCAATAGAAGTGTGGATATAGTTTTTTAATAATGGCTCAGCATATTTTTTAGTAGCTTCCTTTAAATAACCATCCAGATCCTGTTGGCTTATACCCTTACGGACTAAAACATAGGTTAGATAATTTACATTGATCCAATTGGTATTATAACTATCGGCCCTACCCGACATCGCACTAATTAAGTTAAAGTGTATGTGTGACTGTGCGGGCATATTTGTTATTACCCCTGTAATTTTATAGTCATCTGTATTATTTAATCTTAGTGTTTTACCAATTACATCTGTGCTGTTGAAGTATTTTCGTGCTATGTATTCTGATATTACTATTGAATGGGGCTCTTTTAGCGCATTTTTTTTGTTGCCCGCAATCATTTGCACCGTAAAAACATCAAATAGGTTGGCGTCACCAAAAAACCAATTAGGTTCAAACAAAGCCTGATCTCCTTTTTTTACCAAAACTTTACCATTATCCTTCAGCCGGGTTGCCTGCTCTATCTGCGGATAATCTTTCATTAATGTGCCAGCCATTGCAGCAGGAGATTCGCGGTCGTTAAAAACGCTACCATTGACTTTAAAATCAGAATTTACACGATATACCCGGTCAGCATTTGAGTTGTATTTATCATAACCTAATTCATCAGAAACAAACAAGGTAATGAGCAAGCAAACAGCCAATCCTAAAGCTAAACCCAAAATATTTATGGCAGAAAATGCTTTGTTACGCCAAAGGTTTCTGAATGCTATTTTAAAGTAGTTTTTAAACATAATAATGGTAACGGTAATATATGAATAAATTTATCCAACACAATGCCATTATCATAAATAGCAGAATATAAACAACTTAAATAAATAATTCTTTTTACCACCGTACGGTTTTGATGCAGTTGCTGTTCGCCTTTGAACGCATGGAGACAAAAATTAGATTAGGAGTTCAATTAGTCACAATTAAGCAGCAGATCATAATATTTCTGCATCAGAATGGTATCGTAATTTACGAGAGAGTTATAGGCCTCTGAAACCAGCTCATTTAATATAGAAGATCCAAGCTGTCCCGCGCCATTGGGAATAGAGTCGTAATATTTAATCAAATCCTTAACCCTGATAATTTCATATAGCAGCAACTGAACCAAATCAGCTTGCGAACCTGTTTGAATACCGGCCGAATTATTATTGATAAAATCTAAGGGGTCGTTATTGGTAGAAGTCATTTTTTCAATAGGTCGGTCATAAAGGCCATTAGCTGCTAACTCTAAACCTTTATGAAGCTAAAAACGTGTTTTTTGTTTTAAATTTTAGAAAAAAAAACGAAAAAAAATAATATAAAACAATAAAACCCTCAAAAAGAGGGCTTTATTTGCTTTAAACGTTATAAATTTTAGCTCTTAGTGCTTTCAGGGCGCGGTAATAAAACTTTTCTTGAAAGTTTTAATTTACCTTGCTTATCAATATCAAGCAATTTTACACGGACTTCATCGCCAATTTCAAAAATACCATCCATAGTTTCAATTCTGCGGTGGTCAATTTCAGAAATGTGCAACAATCCGTCTTTACCCGGCATAATTTCAACAAATGCACCGAAAGGCATAATTGATTTTACTTTTCCTTCGTAAATTTCACCAACTTCAGGTTTTGAAGCGATGGCTTTAATACGGGATACTGCTTTATCAATTGACTCTTTATTATCAGCAAATATTTGAACTATACCCTGGTTGCCAACTTCTTCTATTGATATAGTAGCGCCTGTTTCACGTTGCATTTCCTGGATAATTTTACCGCCGGGCCCAATAACTGCACCAATAAATTCTTTATCAATTTTAATGGTGATGATACGCGGAGCATGTGGTTTGTAATCTTCACGGGGTTGCTCAATGGTTTTCTTCATTTCGCCAAGAATGTGCAAACGACCTTCTTTAGCCTGATGTAAGGCTTTACCTAATACTTCGTATGATAAACCATTGATTTTTAAATCCATCTGACAAGCAACAATACCATTTACAGTACCGGTTACTTTAAAGTCCATATCGCCTAAGTGATCTTCATCACCCAAAATATCAGAAAGGATAGCATATTTGGTACCCATCTCATTGGTGATTAAACCCATTGCAATACCAGATACAGGTGATTTAATTTTAATACCTGCATCCATCAAAGCTAATGTACCAGCACAAACTGTAGCCATTGATGATGAACCATTTGATTCTAAAATGTCAGAAACCACACGTATAGTGTACGGGTTTTCATCATCAGCAGGTAATACTTGTTTTAACGAACGCATAGCCAGGTTACCATGACCAATTTCACGACGGCCAGCTCCCCTGTTCGGGCGAACTTCACCAGTTGAAAAACCTGGGAAATTGTAATGTAAAAGGAATTTTTGGTAGCCATTGATAAACGCACCATCAATCATTTGCTCATCATCCTTAGCACCTAAAGTAACAGTAGTTAATGATTGTGTTTCACCACGGGTGAATACAGCTGAACCATGTGCAGATGGCAAATAACCAACCTCGCTCCATATCGGGCGAATCTGGGTAGTAGTACGACCATCTAAACGTTTTCCTTCATCTAATACCAGGTTACGGATAGCGTCATACTCCACATCGTGGTAGTATTTTTTAGCAAGAAATTTAGTAACATCATCAATTTCACCAAGTGTTTCGATGTAGGCATCTCTTACTTCTTTAAACTTAGCGGCACGCTCTTCTTTTGCAGAAGCAGCGGCAGCTATCGCATAAACCTGATCGTAGGTTGCAGCATAGATAGCTTTTTTAAGTTCTTCATTGCTATTTTCGTGGCTATAAACGCGTTTTTCAGTTTTACCAACAGCAATAGTTAATTCTTTCTGAATAAAACACTGGTGTTTAATAGCGGTGTGTGCAAATTTAATTGCTTCAACCAGTTCATCTTCCTGAATCTCTTTTGATTCACCTTCAACCATGTTGATGTCGTGCTCAGAACCAGCTACGATGAACTCTAAAGTGGCATGCTCCAATTGGCTCAGAGTTGGGTTTATTATTAATTGACCATCAACTTTAGCAACACGTACTTCTGATATTGGGCCATTAAAAGGAATATCTGATACTGACAGGGCAGCTGAAGCAGCTAAACCTGCAAGGCAATCAGGCATAATGTCTTTATCGGCAGAAATTAAAGAAATCATTACTTGTGTATCAGCATGATAATCTTCAGGGAACATTGGGCGTAAAGCACGATCAACCAGACGTGAAATTAATACTTCATAGTCTGATAAACGCGCTTCACGGCGTAAAAATCCTCCGGGGATACGGCCAGTAGCCGCATATTTTTCCTGATAGTCAACAGAAAGCGGTAAAAAATCAACGCCTTCTTTTGCTTCAGGTGAAGAAACAACGGTAGCAAGTAACATGGTGTCGCCCATTTTAATTACTACAGATCCATCAGCTTGTTTGGCCAGTTTTCCGGTTTCGATCTCGATGGTGCGGCCGTCGCCTAAATCGATCACTTTTTTAATTACATTCATTTTTTTTTCGTTGTGATGCGCTTTCATCTTTAGGGCGCATCGGTTTTTTATTTGTGTGTATATTGTTTTTCAATAGGTATTTGCCTTTATGAGGCTAACTGTCACAAGCTGTTTATTACCGGTAACTTATGATGGTTAAAAGTAAAAAAGCCATCCCCTAATTTGAGATGGCTTTTAAAAAAAATGCGAAAGAATTACTTAATGATATCTCTTAGCTGTAAAGCTTTGATGATAGCACGATATCTTTCAATATCTTTTTTGTAGAGGTAAGCCAGCAATGCACGGCGTTTACCTACTAGTTTTTGCAATGATAATTGGGTTGAAAAATCGTGTTTGTTCTTTTTCAGGTGCCCTGTTAAATGCGCGATACGGGTGGTAAATAATGCAACCTGACCTTCAGCTGAACCAGTGTCAGTAGCACTTTTACCATGTTTTGCAAAAATCTCTGTTTTTGCTTCTTTACTTAAATACATTACTTGAATAATACTAAAGCGTAAATAATTTGATTAATTGAGGTGCAAAGGTAAGTTATTTTGTATAAAAAACAAGCGTTTATTTGGTTATTGTTGGGATGAATTACTGGGCTGATTATTTAAACCGGGTAATATTCCAACAGCGTTTAAAACATTATCAGGTATCCGTTGCAATCCCTAACGAAACTATGGTGACTTAATCAACTCAAATGTATCTTTGCGGTATGGAAACTCCTGTTTACGCTACTTTTGAGACTGAATTTCGTGTAAGACCTGATGATATTGATATGTTTCATCATGTGCATAACAGTAAATACTTTGATTATGTGCTTGCAGCCCGGTATGACCAGATGGAGCGGTGCTATGGCATGGCTATAGAAAAGTTTATGGAACGCGGATATGGCTGGGTAGTACGCACTGCCCATGTTGACTATAAACGTGCATTAACAATGGGTGATTACTTTACAGTAAAAACAGGCATTGAAAGTATCGATGAAAAAGGTTGCCGGGTAAGTTTTGTAATCACCAATAAAGCCACACGTAAGGTTTGCTGCGATGGCTGGTTTGACTATGTGATGATAGATATGCAAACCGGCCGGGGAGCTAAGATCCCGGCCGATATTGTTGAGCATTATATGATATAAAGTATTTTTTATTAACGCTGAGGATTGGCTGGATATACAAAACCTTCCACGCCTTTAAACTGGTATCCATCAAATCCGCCACGCCCAAGTTCATGCCTGTCAATGGTATAAAAGTGATCGCCTGTATATGGGTTAAAGTATTTTAATAAAGGTACTGATCCGGGTGCCTGGTACATATTGATATAACAAGCAGGGCCTTCCAGGTAATAACCGTTTCCTCCCCTGCCATATTCCTCATAACGAAGCGTATAATAATGATCGCCGGTTTGTTTGTTAAAATAACGGAATAACGGCACTATACTTCTGCCCCTGTCTTCGGCAGTATAAACGGTGCAAGCCGGCCCTTCTAGTACCCAGCCATTTTTGCCATTGCCATATTCATTAAAATCGGTAGTGTAAAAGTGTTTCCTTTGCTTGCCATTATAATAGCGAAGCAGTGTTTGTTGCGAAAAGCAATAATAGGATGAAAAAAGAAGAAGTGTTAAAGTGATTAGCTTTTTCATGTAATGGATATTTGTAAAACAATTGTCTGACTCTTTGCCAATAAATAAGTTTAAGGCAGTTTAATAATAAAATTAGGACTCAGCTATTTTTAGCTTAAATATGAATTTGGGTACCATTGGCAAATGCCCAATTTTCCCAGGCTGTTTCTTTAAAACACACCATTACATCATTGGGTGATATTTGCTTGTTCTTCAGGTTTTCCATCAAATCAGCCAGAATTTTACGCTTTATTTTTACGCTTCGTCCCACAGAAAGCAAAATTTCTATCATTACAAATTTGTCTGTACGGGCAACCTCCAAGTCGGGATAATTGGCGTTATAAATAAAGTTTTCAGGTTCAAGCTCTATGATGCGTTGAAAACGATCGGCAGCTGGCACCCCGTTGTTAACTAAAGCGGCATGTACAGCATCGCAAATATTTCTTTTTTCAGTAGCATCCCTTCCTTTTAAAAGGGTTAATGTTATCAATGGCATAATGTGAAATTTAATAAGCCAAAAATACATTCCTTTAATTCAGTTTGGCTTTTATTTTCAAATATTATAGTCTGTTTTAATTGAACTTTCACTCTAAATAAGCTGGTTTTTCATCATCCTCTTCTCATCATTAAACCTATTGCAATGTTAAAAAATCCGGTAACAATAAATGCAATAGCTGTCCATATAATGATGGTTAGATCGCCAAAAGTTGGGTTAAATAAGATGAGCAGGCCAAAAATAAAGGTTAGAGCTGCCCCTGCTATCAGCAACCATGAACTGCCGGTGCGTCGTAAAAACATAAATAAAGATACACCTCTGAACAGAAACCACAGGCCCAATACAATACGTAATATAGCCATACTGGCCGTTACATGGCTCATGAGTACAGCACCTAAAATCAAGTCGATAATACCCAGCATTAAATGCCAACTGCGGCCTGTTTGCGTACGGTCCTGCACTACGTGAAACAGTTCGGATACCCCTGCAACAAAAATGATAAGGCCAAATAAAAACCCTAAGGTGATAAAACTAGCCACAGGTGAGGCTATCATATAAATTCCTACCAGTACAAACAATATCCCTCTGATTAAAAACACCCACCAGTGGCGAATGCTACGGTCAATTCCTAAATCCATAATTTCTTTTTTACAGTAACTTACTGGTGAGGGAAAAGTTTTAAGAACGAAGAATTATTTTATAAGGCATTAAAATTCTGTTTCGTGGATTATAAATCCACAACATGTTGGTCAAAGATAATATCCCAAACAACAACTATTCAAACTTTTTGCCTTCTGTTATTCCTTTCCAGCTATCAGAACGAAACGCACTAACCGGGATGCCATCCTTTGTAAACAGGTTGGCATCAATGGGAGCATCTGTCCAGGCATAACGTACAGCTACCGGTTGAGGTACCTGGCTGCACCAAACTTTTACTTTATTATCTGCAGTAATAACAGCCTGAGCATAGTAGAATTTATGATCGGCGCCAGCCAATTCAAAGCCACGTACGTAGCCATATTTATCTTTTACTATTAATCCGTTTTCGGCATGGCTAAAATTGACCAGTGCATAGCCATCTTTAAATTCAGATGAGCTATAAAGCGGACTTTCGGTAAAACCTGTTAAATGATAGGTTATGGTTAATGCTTTGTTAGCCAATCTAATGCCTACATCAGCTTTATCTTTTGGATGAATATTAAAAGCATCGCCAATATCCGTTGTAACAGCCATACCTGTGTTTGGTAATTGCAGGGTTAGCGTTTGGGCTTCCCGCAGTTCGGCCCAGCCGCTGCCTATATTGCTGTTCTGAAAGCCCCCGAATGATGAAAGCTGCACAAACAGGAAGGGAAGATCACTTTTCCACTGGCTTCGCCAATCCGCTATAAGCAGTGGAAAGCTGGTACGGTATTGGCAAGACCTGTCGGCATTTGATTCCCCCTGATACCAGATTACTCCGGCTATAGCATAAGGGATAAGCGGTTTGATCATGGAATTATAGAGCATTGAGGCTGTATTATTAGGCAAAAAGTCAAAATGATACGGTTTGCTTAAATCCGGCATGGTCTTCCAGTATCCGTCAGCCATATTGACCGTTGTATCCGCAAACTGGATATTGATATCGTTACCAATACCGTTTATCCCCATACCAAACCAAGTTTCCTTTTTCTGTTTGGACAATAGCTGAATCAGTAAACTGTTATCACCGCCTTTCCAGGCACCGGCAGGTAAATCAAGCTGATAGCCGGGAGCAAGTGAACCGTTTTTGATGAGTTTTCCGTTAATGTACAATGCCATGTCGGCATCAGTGGTACCTAAATGAAGTACGGATTTGGCTTTGGAATAAGAACTATCTAGTTTAATGGTACGCTGCATAAAGCCTTCGCCCCTATATGAATATAACTTGCCCATCCATTCCCATGAACCGGGAGCATTCCCATTTTGCCAGGTGCTGAAAAAAGAAGCAGGTTCACCTGCTAAGCCATCAATAGTATAGTTTACAACCGGTTGATTGCGATAGGCGTATTGTTTTAACTGTTTATCAATTCTTATTTTTAAATCATCCCAATTAGTAGGTAATGATTTGGCAACTTCATTCAGTCCAGGAGATGCAAGCATAGCATCTTTACTTATCCAATCTTCCACCTGTGTACCGCCCCAATTGCTGCTGATTAGTCCAACAGTAACATGCAGATTTTGCGCAAGCTTTTTCGCGAAAAAATAACCTACTGCCGTAAAGTCACCAACGGTATTTGTGTCAGCCTTAACCCATTCGCCACCACTTAGCTTTTGCTCGGGTTGGAGGCTTATTTTATCGGGCACATGAAATTGCCTAATGGGCATTTGCGCAGCATTCTTTTGCTCTTGTTTAAAACCATATGCATTTTTTAGCTGAAACTCCATGTTTGACTGACCAGAACAGATCCATACCTCTCCCATCATTATATCTGTATAATCCAGTTGTTCATTTCCTGAAGAAATTTTCATTTCATAGGGACCGCCAGCTTCCATTGGTTTTAATAAAACTTTCCAATTTCCTTTTGCATCTGCTTTAGCACTTACCTGCTGCCCGTTAAAGCTTACCATTATTTTGGCGTTTTTGGTACTCCATCCCCAAATGGTTACCGGTTGATTGCGTTGTAAAACCATGTGGCTGCCAAAAAGCTTAGCTGTAGTAAGTTGTGCACTGGCCTGTAAAAACAAACCGATTATTAACAGTGCTGTAAAAAGGGGCCTCATTATTGTTTGATTCATAATAACTGCTATAAAACTGAGGGTTAAGCAAAACCCTCATCACGACGTAAAATTGCCGGTTTTTAAATATAAAGACTAATGTTCCTTTTACAATAGCTAATTTATTTTTTACAACAAGGCTGCTTTGTTTTTTATGATTATTATAAAATGTGTTAAATTTTTGATTTTGCAACTGATTTTTTAGTGATAAAAATAGCTATATCATTATATTTAAGGTCTGTAACCTTAACGTACAAATTATATGGCATCAACTTTTATTAAACGCTTACTATTATGCTTGCCGGGTCTGCTGTTTTCATTAGGCTCTTATGCACAACTTTCCTTACCACAGGGCTATTATTGGAAACAATTGCCTAACGGATTGCAGGTGCTTGTTATTGAAAATGCCAAAGTTCCGCTGGCTACAGTTGAAATTGCTGTAAAAAACGGGTCATTCACAGAAGATTCGGTTTACAACGGCCTTTCGCATTTATTTGAGCACATGTTTTTTAAAGCGAATAAGGATTATCCGACCCAGGAGAAATTACTGAAGCGTATTCAGGAGCTTGGTGCAATCTTTAATGGAACTACCAGCACAGAACGCGTTAATTACTTTTTTACTTTTGACAGAGATAGTCTTAACGCCGGGCTTAAATTTTTAAATGCAGCTATTAGATTTCCTATTTACCGTGAAGAAGATATGAAAAAAGAACGGGTAGTGGTTGATGGCGAGTTTCAGCGGGCAGAAAGCAGTCCGGGCTTTCAGTTAGAAAATGAAGTTGATAAACTTTTATGGGGCGATTTGTATACACGTAAAAATCCTATTGGAATACATAACATAATTAATACGGCCACACCCGAAAAAATGATGATCATTAAAAATAAGTATTATTTCCCCAATAATAGTTTGTTGACCATTTGCGGCGACGTAAAACATGAAGAAGCTTTTAAAATGGCCGAAGCTATTTTTGGCGACTGGGCAAGCAGCGGGTTTGATCCTATCCAGAAATACCCTATTCCAGACTTTAAGCCTCTTGCAAAAACTAATTACTTTGTAAAAGAAAGTACTATAGCTCGCACGCCCTATATTGAGTTTGCGTGGCAGGGCCCATCCTTCCTTACAGATTCGGCATCGACAGTAGCTGCTGACGTTTTTTCGACCATGTTGGGTTTAAATTCTTCAAAATTTCAACAGGCATTAGTTGATAAAGGACTGGCAAGTTATGCGTCTATAAGTTATCAAACCAGCAAATATGTGGGCCCAATAACCATATTTGTGGTGCCAAATCCTAATAAAATAAAAGAATGTTATGACGAAGTTATAAATCAGCTTACACAATTTACGAATCCTGATTATTATTCAGATGAACAAATGAAAGACGCGAAAGCTATTTTATTCCGGGATAATATACGCAGTAAGGAAAAACCATCATCATTGCCAAGCCAGGTAAGTTATAACTGGTGCAGTACCTCATTAAATTTTTATACGAATATTACTGACGATTATCAGAAAGTAACCAAAGCAGATATTTTAAAATACCTGAGCAACTATCTTTCAGGCAAACCATTTGTAGCCGGAATGATCATCAGTCCGGATTTGAATAAACAGGTAAATGCAAATTCGTTTTTTACAGCAAAAGCAAACTAAAATCTTATCAAAATGAAAAAAAATAAGCTCATGCTGTTGTTTATAGCAGCAATCTCCATCATAAAGCCGGCATTTGCACAAAATAAAGCTTACGAAACAACCGTAGATGGTGTAAAAGTTATAGTGCAACCAAGCGGTAATGACATAGTTGAAATACAAACAGTTATAAAAGGCGGCTTGCAAAACTACCCAGCTGATAAAATGGGGATAGAATCACTGGCTATGACTGCGCTTACTGAATGTGGCACTGTAAATCATGCCAAAAATAGTTTTAAAGATGCGCTGGATAAAGTGAGTGCCGAACTATCAGGCAGTACCAATAAAGATTATGCTGTTATAAGGATGAATTGTATAAAAACAGATTTTGATGCTGTCTGGAAACTTTATACTGAAGCCATAACACAACCCCGTTTTGATACCGTTGAATTTAAAAGAATTAAACAGGATGCTATCAACTCATTAAAAGAAACTGAGGGTGAACCTGATGCAGCAATTGATAAATTTGCCAATAAAGTTGCTTTTGCTGGCAGAGATTACGCCAAAGATCCACAGGGAACTCAGGCAATCATTGAGAAATTGACCGCAAAAGAAACAAAAACTTATTACCAATCCATTTTAACACGCTCAAGAATGGTAATTGTTGTTGTTGCAGATCTTGATAAGGCGGTTATTGAAAGCAAGGTAAAAGAAATGCTTTCGGTCATAAAACCAGGAACTCCTTATACTTTAAAGAAATCATTTTTCAGAATCTATAATAATACTTTCTCGTCAGAGTCGCGTGACCTGGCTACTAATTATGTAGAGGGTGTAACCAGTGGCCCTCAATTGGATGCGCCGGATTTTTATTCGTTTATGGTAGCGATGCGTATTTTTGCAAACAGGCATTTTTTAGATGTAAGAACAAAAAATGGTTTATCATATGCGCCTCAGGCCTGGTTTAGTACAGGTACAACATCGGTTGCTAAATTTGCGGTATCCACTACCCAACCTGATAAATATATAGCTGTTTTTGATAAGCTGGTTGATAGTACCAAGAACCATGGTTTTACAGCTGCAGAATTGGCCGATATGAAGGTTACCTTCCTTACCGGTTTCTATTATAAAAATGAAACCAACTTTGCACAGGCATCATCAATTGCTGCAAATGAGGTATTGCATGATGACTGGAAACGTTCATTAACGCTTATAGATAACATTAAGAAAATAACGATTGAAGATGCCAACACCGCTTTCCGCAATTATATTGGTAATACGGTTTGGGTTTACCAGGGAGATACCAAAAAAGTAAATCCAGTTCTGTTTACTAACGGAACCATTAAAAGGGCTGATAACCCGGTTGGGCAATAAGTACTTACCTATTTATATAAAAAAGGCACAAAATTTTAATTTTGTGCCTTTTTTATGGAGTACTGACATTATCGTGTCGGCGTTCATGCCTTAAAAATGAACACTTGGTGTTATTTGTTGGCACCGTCAATTAAGTCACCATAAAATGCCATTAAATCCATTCCTGCAGCTCTAACCTGCTGTGGTATGAGGCTGGCAGATGATTGGCCCGGCGTAGTATTCACTTCAATAAAGTAAAAATCGTTAGTTTGTTCTAGCAAGATAAAATCTATTCGTACCATTCCTTTGCAATTTAGTCGCAAGTAAACTTCTGTAACAATCTCTGCTATTTGCTCCATTTTTGCAGCTGGAATATCAGCAGGTGTAATTTCTTGGGTGGTGCTGTCGGTATATTTTGCATCATAGTCAAAAAAGTCTTTTGTTGTAATGATTTCTGAAGCTGGCAGAACAGTTATTTTACCGTGTAAACGGGCAATACCGATACTGAATTCACGTCCTTTTATAAACTCTTCAACCAAAATCTGGCTATCTTCATTAAAAGCTTTCTTTAATGCATCCGGTAAACCGGCAACATTGTAAACCTTGCTCATGCCCACACTGCTCCCACCATTATTCGGTTTTATAAACAGCGGAAATTTAAGTGATGCAGCAATGTTAGGTACATCATGCATATCTCTTTCAAACAAGCGTAAACTACGTGCGGTATGCAAGCCATGGATTCCTTCCACAATAGCCTTGGTATAAGCCTTGTTCATGGTAATTGCTGATGTGGTAGCATCGCAGGTGTTGTAGGGAATACTTAGCATATCCAGGTAACCCTGTATTTTGCCATCCTCTCCAGGAGTACCATGAATGGTAATAAAGGCAAAATCGAATTTTATCGTTTCGCCCTTAAACGGTAAGCTGAAGTTGTTTTTGTTAATACTAAAAGATTCCCCATCCAGCTCATAAAACCAGTTATCGCGGTGAACGATGATAGTATAAACCTTATACTTATCCGGGTTTAAATTGGCGGCAATATTTTTAGCACTTTTTAACGAAACTTCATACTCGCCGGTAAAACCACCGGCCAAAAGGGCAATGTTCTTAGCTGTCATACAGGTCAAAGATAGTTTTTTGATTATTGATTTTAAGGGGAAATTATTTTTATTGATAAAGAAACCTGATCGGTTAAAGCAGTTGAAATTTCTCTTCTACGCCTAATCCGAATAGAGCAAAATCATATTTTACCGGGTCGAGAGGATCAAACTCACGTAAGCGATCAGTAAGCTCAATAGCTGTTTGCCAGTCGGTTTGTTTACGGGTAATAAGGTTCAGTTTGCGGGCCACGCGATCTACATGTAAATCGCAGGGGCAAATCAGATCAGATGGTTTGATCTGGTTCCAGATGCCAAAATCTACACCATGATTATCCTTACGTACCATCCAGCGTAAAAACATATTCAGCCGTTTGCAGGTTGATTTTTGAGATGGTGATGAAATATGTTTTTTCGTTCGGTGCGGATAATCTGGCAGGGAAAAGAAATAAGAACGAAAATAATTTAAAGACTGTTCTACAACGTTTTCGCCGGTAATATTCCCCGCTGGGATAAAAGCTGCCTCCAATGAAGAATGATTTTGATAGTGATATTTAAAAAAGCTAATGAAATACAGTGTATCCACATCATTAAAGGTGCGATGCTTAAATTTTAACAGCTTTTTAAGATCAGTTTCCTCATGATTCATAATGAAATCATAGGGAGTGCCGTCCATCAACTTAATCAACTCATGACATTTATTGATGATGGTAACCCGTTGCCCCCAGGCAAGCACCGAAGCCCATAAACCCATAATTTCAATATCCTCCTTTTGAGTAAACAAATGCGGAATAGATACTGGGTCATTCGGGATAAAATTGGGGTGGTTGTATTGGATAACTTTACTATCCAGGAAAGCTTTTATATTTTCAATCATACTTAAGTATAAAATAAAAAAGTCAGGAACAAAGACAGAGGTATAACTCGTCTTGATTCCTGACTCTTATTTCCTTATTAGGATTAAGCCAGGGCTTGTTTCAAATCTTCCAGCAAGTCTTCAATATCTTCAACACCCACACTCAGTCGCAACAGATTATCAACAACACCGACTTTTTCACGTTCAGCTTTTGGAATAGAACCGTGCGTCATACTAACCGGGTGATTGATCAGTGATTCTACTCCACCCAATGACTCAGCCAAAGCAAATACTTTGAATGATGATGCTATGCGATAGGTTTCCTGCAAATCAGCACCTTTTAGCACAATAGAAATCATCCCGCCAAAATCAAGCATTTGTTTTTTGGCGATTTCGTGATTAGGATGATCAGTAAAGCCAGGCCAATAAATTTTCTCTACTTTGGGATGCGTTTTCAGGTATTCTGCAATCTTGCGACCGTTTTCACAATGTGCTTTCATACGCAGGTGCAAGGTTTTTATACCGCGTAATACCAGGAAACTATCCTGCGGACCCGGCGTAGCACCGCAAGCGTTATAAATAAACCAAAGACGTTTATACAAACCTTCGTCATTCAGCATCAAGGCACCCATTACCACATCACTGTGGCCGCCAATATATTTGGTTACGGAATGCATTACAATATCGGCACCCAAATCAATCGGATTTTGCAGGTAAGGCGAAGCAAAAGTGTTATCAACAGCCAGAAGAATATTTTTCTCTTTGCTGATCTTAGCTACAGCCTCAATATCCACTATCTGCATAGTAGGATTGGTCGGCGTTTCAATCCAGATCAGTTTGGTATGCTCGTTGGTGTATTCCCGGATAATTTCAGGGTCAGACAAATTCAAAAAATGGAACTTAATCCCATAATTAGCAAATATCTTGGTGAAGATGCGATATGAACCGCCGTATAAATCGTTACCGGTAATTACTTCATCGCCAGGTTGTAAAAGCTTCATTACAGCATCCGTTGCACCCATGCCACTTGAAAAAGCCAATCCAAATTTGGCATTTTCCAATGCTGCCAAACAATTTTCCAAAGCCTTGCGGGTTGGATTGGTTCCGCGTGAATATTCATACCCCTTATTATCACCGGGCGATTTTTGCCAGTAGGTAGATGTCTGATAAATTGGTGTCATCACCGCCCCGGTGGTTGGATCGGGCTCCTGCCCTGCATGTATAGCTTTTGTTGCGAATTTCATAGATATTTGTTGATTGGGTTTATTAGGTTGATTAGGTGAATAGTTAATTTCTACTATTATCAATCAACCGTTTTCTTGCCTTTAAGATATTGAATATAACCATTTAATAATTTCAAACAGCTTTCATATTCTGTTTGAAATGAAAGTAAAACATCTTCATCTATAATTTTCTCATCTAATGCAATTATCAAATGATCTAAAGTTTCAGACAGAGAACCACGCGCCATTATACAAAAACGAATATTGTCCTGATAATGAAATCTGCCATGACCTTCGGATATATTATTTCCTACAGAACGTGATGAGCGAATAATTTGATCGGTCAATCTGTATTTTTTTTCAACAGGAAATGTTTTAACTAAGTCAGAAATCTAAACTCTGATTTTTCTTGCTTGTTTCCAAACTTCTAAATCTGTAAATAAAGTCATTTATTAATTACCTATTGATTTGGTTGATTAAACAATTGAATTATTAAAATTATTACTTGATGATAACTAAACTATTTACTTAATCAACCCAATAAACTACTCACCAAACTTAATAAGCCCTCGCGAAAATCACTCTTTGTTTTGACGGTTTGCCGGTTAAAATACATTTACCTTCTTCCTGTTTGTTATTTAAAGGAATGCAACGTATTGTAGCCTTGGTTTCGTCTTTTATTTGCTGCTCGGTTTCTGATGTGCCATCCCAATGGGCTGACAAAAAGCCTGGCTGTTCATCCAGCATACGTTTAAACTCGTCGTAGCTATCAACCTCGGTAGTATTTGCTGTTTTAAAGTTTAAAGCCTTTTGGTAAATGTTGGTTTGTATTTCTTCTAAAAGCTGTTCAATTTTATCAGCCAAACCCTCCTGGTTAACAGTTTCCTTGGTCTTGGTATCTCGACGGGCCAGTTCAACTGTACCATTTTGCATGTCGCGGCTACCGATGGCAACACGCAGAGGTACGCCTTTTAACTCGTACTCAGCAAATTTAGCCCCCGGACGGTGGGTATCACGCTTATCGAACTTAACAGAGATCCCTTTAGCCTTTAGTTCTTTTGATAAAGAAGCCACAAATCCACTGATATTTTCCAGTTCTTCATCGTGTTTATAAATAGGCACAACAACAACCTGTATTGGAGCCAGTTTTGGAGGTAGTACTAATCCGGCATCATCTGAATGAGCCATGATCAATGCTCCAATTAAACGGGTTGAAACGCCCCATGAAGTAGCCCAAACATAATCAAGCTTATTTTCTTTGTTAGTGAACTTTACATCAAATGCTTTTGCAAAGTTCTGTCCTAAAAAGTGAGATGTACCGGCTTGTAATGCTTTACCATCCTGCATTAAGGCTTCAATACAATAAGTATCCAAAGCTCCTGCAAAACGCTCATTTGCTGTTTTTTTACCTCGGATAACCGGCAAGGCTAACCAATTCTCTACAAAATCAGCATATACGTTCAGCATTTGTTCGGTTTCGGCAATGGCTTCTTCGGCAGTGGCGTGAGCGGTGTGCCCCTCTTGCCATAAAAACTCGGTTGTACGTAAAAACAAACGGGTACGCATTTCCCAACGCACCACGTTGGCCCACTGGTTAACCAGGATAGGTAAATCGCGGTATGACTGGATCCAGCCTTTATAGGTATTCCATATAATAGTTTCTGAAGTAGGACGAACAATCAGTTCTTCTTCCAGTTTAGCATCTTCATCAACTACAATATTTCCGTTACCATCATTTTTTAAACGGTAATGGGTAACTACTGCGCATTCTTTAGCAAAGCCATCAACGTGACTAGCTTCTTTTGAAAAGAAAGATTTGGGTATAAACAGCGGAAAATAAGCATTAACGTGACCAGTTTCCTTAAACATAACGTCCAGTACGCTTTGCATTTTCTCCCATATGGAATAACCATATGGCTTAATGATCATACATCCTTTTACAGGTGAATACTCGGCCATATCAGCCTTGATTACCAGATCATTATACCACTGCGAATAATCTTCTTCTTTACTTACAACCCCTTTGCTCATATTTATTTAATAATTGTACTAAGCTTTATTAGCTGCCAAATTTATAAATTATAATGTTAGTCCCCTCTATATACTTAAGCGGATAAGTCTAATTTTTAATTTTATTTCACACTGTCCGAATTCTGAAATCCAAAATACATCTACATCTTTGCATTTGTTATGATTATAAAGCCCATTATCAGTAAGGAATTTAACGGCGTAATTTGGCGAATGGAGATTGACGAGATTACCGATACCTTATTTGTTGAAGTAAGAAATAATGAAGATAAAAATGTTTCTTTTGGGGCGATAAATCTCCATACTGCCGAATTAAACTTTGAAGGACTAACTGCTCCAGAAAGATGGCTTACCGGTATAGAAACTGCTCATAATGGCGTATTATTATTACATTATTACCAATCAGAAACAGGACCTACTCATAAGGGCCTATTAGCCATTGATGCCATTACGGGGAAAACATTATGGAGCAATTACAATTTCGCCTTTGACCATTTGTCAGATAATGGCCCTGTAATTTATGATATCCGGATTCAACCCCGAAAATTATTTTTAGCAGATATTAATACAGGTGCAACAACCCGCATTTACCAACCGTCTGTTAACAAAGAGTTAATTAATAATATTATATTGCCGCAATTGATAAGTACTGATGAGCTTTCGGGGAAATTAATGGCCATGCATCCTTTTGGAAATATGGTACATTATCTTGAGCACAATAATTTCAGAATTGTATCTTTGCACGCGTTAAAAAAAGGCATGTTAACACAATCACTTTTTATATTTGACGGTGATAACATGGTTTATGATGATTTATTAAATTACGACATACAAAAAATTCAGCCGGAGGCGTTTATGTTATACAAGAACTATTTATTGTATATCAAAAACAAATCTGAACTAAAGGTTATACCCCTTTAATTTATTGATTTATAATTAATTATGAAATTTAAGATTTTATTAGCTGCATTATTGTTATTCCTGGTTTCCTTATCAGGATTTGCGAAACCGGTAATTGATTCGGTTGGAGTAAAGAACAATGATGGTAAAAAAATGATCCAGTTTAAGGTTAAACCCAAAGATACTTATTACTCAATCGGCAGGCGTTATAACGTTAAACCCGAAGTGCTGATGAAATTTAACGGAAGTAAAAAAGCAATTTTAACAATTGGTTCTGTTATTAATATCCCAACAGATCAGCCTTATAAAAAAACAACCAAAGAAATAGCCCAAAAAGAGACTGCGAAAGAGAAAAAGACAAGGCTTGCAAAAGAGGCTGAAGAAGCCAGGGCTGAGAAAAAACACCAACAAAAAGAAGTTGTAGCAGATCAGCCTGCTGAACAAGCACCCGAACGTTTACAACAACCAGTTACACAGCCTGTAGTTCAGCAACCTGTTCAAGATAATACGCCTCCTACTGAATACAAAGTCTCAGCTGGTGAAACCTTATATAGTATAAGTAAACGTTTTAATAGTACGGTTGATGCCATAACCAAACTAAATAATTTATCATCAACAACACTTATCCCGGGCCAAATACTTTTAGTTCCTGCAGGCGTTGCTTCAGCAACTTCCACTACTACTAATAATACGCCACCCGTGGTGCCTCCGGTTGTAAGTGTAGAAAATCATACCGCTCAAAATGATTCACCTGCTGTGGCATCTAACAATAAAGACAGTAGTAATTCTGCCGAACATCATTTAAATACAAACCGTTACGGATTGTATGAAAAAAATGAAAAAGGCGTTGCTACCTGGATTGATGATGCAAGTCTTGATCCAAATAAGAAATTTGTACTTCACCGCACAGCTCCAATTGGTACAGTTATAAAAATCACTAATCCCATGACTAACCGTACCACGTTTGCCAAAGTGGTTGGTAGTTTTACCGATAGCGAATCAACCAAAGATGTTATTATAGTTATGACTAAAAGTGTAGCCGATTCATTAGGAGCTTTGGATAAACGTTTTCGTGTAGATATTAGCTATGGTAGTCCAAATGAATAAACCGTTTATTATAGGTATTGCCGGTGGAAGTGGCTCCGGTAAAACATTTTTTCTGAAGTGTTTCCTTGAACATTTTACCGAAGCTGAAGTTTGTTTGGTTTCGCAGGATGATTATTATATTCCTGTGGCCCATAACATGACCAAAGAAGAAAATAGACTTTATAATTTTGATCTGCCTGCAACTATAGATCATGCTCATTTTGAAGATGATATTGAAAAGCTGATTAATGGTGAAGTTATTCTGAAAAAAGAATACACTTTTAATAACCCGGAAGCTATCCCTAAAATACTGGAAATAAAACCTGCACCCATTATGATAGTGGAAGGTTTATTTATTCTTCACTTTAAAAAAATAGCTGCATCACTTGATCTGAAGATTTTTATTGAGGCAGATGATGATATTGCTCTGCAACGCCGTTTAAAAAGAGATTTGATTGAACGCGGTTACTCACACGATGACGTAATGTACAAATGGATAAATCATGTTGTGCCAGCGTACCAGGAATATTTATTGCCCTACAAAGATGAGTGCGATCAGGTAATTACCAATAATAGTCATGTAGCTGATGATATTATTTGCATTACAGAAAGCATATCAAAACAATTAAGAGAGAAGGTTTTGAGTTAGTTTATATGGTAACTATTAACTAGATAATCATTTCGGGGATATCTCCTTCAATAATTAATTTTCCTGCTGTTGCATTTTTAATTTCATCCACGCTTATTCCGGGTGCGCGTTCCAGTAATTTAAAACCACCATCAGGTAATACATCTAATACCGCTAATTCGGTTACTATTTTTTTTACGCAGTTAACACCTGTTAATGGTAATGTACATTTGGGAAGCAGTTTGGATTCGCCTGCTTTGTTTACATGCTGCATAGCTACAATGATATTTTCTGCAGATGCAACCAGATCCATTGCGCCTCCCATACCTTTAACCATTTTCCCCGGGATTTTCCAATTGGCTATATCGCCATTTTCAGATACTTCCATTGCTCCTAATATAGTTAGGTTTACCTTTTTTGCGCGGATCATCCCAAAACTCATGGCTGAATCAAAAATCGCTGAACCGGGTAACATGGTAATGGTTTGCTTACCGGCGTTAATTACATCGGCATCCTCTTCACCTTCAAATGGAAAAGGCCCCATACCCAACAAACCATTTTCTGATTGTAATACCACATCAATATTAGCCGGTATATAATTGGCTACCAACGTAGGGATACCTATACCCAAGTTGACGTAGTAACCATCCTTTATTTCCTTTGCTATTCTTTTAGCAATACCTTCTTTATCTAACATTTTTCCTTACGGTTCTTTGTTCTATTCTTTTTTCATAATTAACACCCTGAAAAATCCGGTGTATATAAATCCCTGGCGTATGAATATGATCAGGATCTAATTCACCCGGTTCAACCAGTTCTTCCACTTCGGCAATGGTAATTTTTCCGGCCATGGCCATAACAGCGTTAAAATTCCTGGCTGTTGCTTTGTAAACTAAATTGCCCATAGTGTCCCCCTTCCATGCTTTCACAATGGCAAAATCGGCATCAAAAGCCAGCTCCATTAAATAGTCTTTACCGTTAAAGTTGCGGACTTCTTTGCCGATAGCTACTTCTGTTCCTATGCCCGCCGGAGTAAAAATTGCAGGCATACCATATCCAGCCGCCATACAACGTGTGGCCAGTGTCCCTTGTGGTATCAGTTCAACATCAAGTTCGCCGCTAAGCAGCTGGCGTTCAAATTCAGCATTTTCACCCACATATGATGAAATCATCTTTTTTACTTGTCGCTGTTTTAGCATTAATCCGATCCCAAAATCATCAACCCCAGCATTGTTTGATATACAGGTAAGCTCTTTTGTGCCTTTTTTCACCAGCGCAGCTATGCAATTTTCCGGTAATCCGCATAAACCAAAGCCCCCGAGCATTAAGGTCATACCGTCCTCAATATCGCGGATAGCTTCATCAGCGTCACTAACTACTTTGTTCATTTATAATAATTGGTTGGGGTAAAGTTATATATTTTATATTGATGCATAATAGTTTTAATTCTCATCCACTGCCAATATAATAGCATAAACAACCTCAACAAAATCAAAACAATTACAAAGCAGAAAGCTTATAAATAATATACCAATAATTAAACCAATGGAACTTAACAATGAAGTGCTTTGGAAAGACAAGGATCAATCCAAACAGGAAAACGATAACTTCAGGCAAAAAGACCAGGACGTTTCATCGGATCACAACGCTTTCCAACCACAAATCAATATGGAAAATGAAGAGCCTAAGCCTGAAAAAGTTGAACGGGGGAATGGTGAAAACGATCGCCCGCATAAAGGAGGATCACAACAAGGTGAAGATGATGACGCACCCAATATTCCAGGACCCAATGAGCTACCTGATCAACAAAAGGTAGGCGAAGATATTGATGAAGAAACTTATCAAAGGGATCATATTGAAACATAGTTTTTAATAATCCCCTCCTGGTAAATTAGTTTATCTTATTTACCACGTGATTGTTTTATTCATAAACGCAATCAGGTCATCGGCCATTGCCTGTTGTTCTTTAACACTTGGATGCCCATTGGTGTTTTTGTAAGGGATAAAATGCGTATAAATGTTTTTATCATTTAATGATGCAACAGCCTTTTCTATATATCCCGGCCATGGTGAACCTTGTTTGGTAGCGTCCATGCTTCCTAAAATGCAAATAATTTGTGCCTTGGGATATTTACCCCTTATAGTCTTTATAAAATTACTGTATGCGTTAACAATAAATTGTGGTGTTGGCGCGGTTGTCCCAAATTTAGCCTTAAATTGATCATTGTTAGGTAAATTAACCAACCAGCTGTCATTTTGAAAAAGGTTAATCACCACCAAATCAGGTGTATATTTTGTAAAATCCCACTTACTGTTTGGATCGTTCGCATCCAAACGGTCGTACATATCAGGCATGGTGAATGGGAACCAGCTAACCATTATACCTATGCCACTTTTAGATGTATTATTAAATTCGGCATCAAAATGCTTTGCCGTTAAGGTGGCATAACTTAAATAACCGTTTTCATAGGGACTGGTGCCTCTATCTTGCCCGGTAGAATCTTCATCTGCATATCCGCATGTAATGGAATCACCAAAAAACTCAATTTTTCGTTTACGGGCCGGATCAGCAGGTAAAAACCTGCCACCTTTATTTAGTTCGAAGCTGTAAAACCTTGTTTTGCCCATTGCCCATTCGCTTCTTTTAAATAATTCAAGGGTGTGTTTACCACCTAATAAATTGCTTGCCAGCTTGTATTCCTTTTTTATTGGATCCGGACGAAGAACACTAATTACCTTATTATCTACAATAACATTATAAGTATTATCCCCTCGTTCATCTTTCAAAACAGCACTTATCCCTGATCCTGTAAAGTTGATTTTTATAGAACTGCCAGACCATGAAAGTTCTGAAACCGTATCGGTTTGAGCAATTCTGCCCATATAGCGAATGTGCTTGTCGTTGTTTTTTACAGTTATAAGCTGGGCTGAACAGTTTAAGCCTATTAAAAAACAAATACAAAAAACAAGATATTTACTATTCATTATCATTTGGTTTTATCAGTTTATTTCAAATATACATAAGTAATACCATCTCCTCCTCTGTCGGCATGCTCATCTTCCATTCGGTCAACTTGTTCATACTTTTTAAGATATTGCCTTATCATTTTACGCAATATGCCATCACCCTTACCATGAATGATTTTTAAATTGCCATAACCCATCATTAATGCACGGTCGAATAATCGTTCAATATTGCTCAAGGCATCTTCGGTACGCATTCCCCGCACATCAATCTCCGGGCTAAAACTAGCCACATCACCAGTATGCGAACTAAAGCTTTTCCGCATTTCTTTTGGCACCGATGATCGCGACACTTTAACCACCCGTTTCCGCTTGGCCACAGTACGTAAATCACCAATGGCAATTACCACATTGTCCTTTATCAGCTCAATCACCTGCCCAGTTGTTTCGCTATCGATTAGTTTTACCCAATCACCTGGTTTTAGCTCTTCATCATCTGCAGGAAGTGGCTTAGGTGCAACCGGTTTAACTGTATTTTTTTGTAGTTCGATATTTAAATTCTCACGAAGTGTACGGGTTTTCTCCTTATCGGCATTACTGCTTTTAATTTCTGATATAGTATTCTCAACCAGTTTATTAGCATTTAAAATAATATTTTTAGCCTGGTCTTTAGCATCTTTAATAAGGGCTTTTTTATTTTCTTCCAGGTAACTTTTTAGTTTTTCGTTTTCAGCCAAAAGTGTGTTCACTTGCCTTTGCTGTTTGTCGAGTTTAAGTTTAGTATCAAAAATTTCCTTTTTCTCACGCTCTAAATCAACAAGCAAAGTATCTACCTTTTTCTGACCTTCGCTAATTTTGTTTTTTGCCAGGTTGAGCACATTTTGTGGCAAGCCAATTTTTTGTGCAATTTCAAAAGCATATGAACTTCCCGGCTTACCAACTTCAAGTATGTAAAGCGGCTTCATTTCCATATTATTAAATAACATGGATGCATTTTCAAGCCCTTCGGTATGGCTGGCAAAGATCTTCAAATTTGAATAGTGAGTGGTTACCATTCCTTTAACCTTTTTATGATTTAATGATTCCAGCACAGCTTCTGCTATTGGCCCACCAAATTGTGGGTCGGTACCTGTTCCAAACTCATCAATTAATATCATGGTTTTGCCATTAGCCTGTTCCACAAAATTTTTCATTTTGGAAAGATGGGCACTATAGGTACTCAAATCGCTTTCAATTGACTGATCATCACCTATATCAACAAATATCTGCTTAAACACGCCTACAACGCTCACTTCTGATGCTGATATTAACAACCCTGCCTGTACCATCATCTGTAAAAGGCCAACTGTTTTCATGCAAACCGACTTTCCGCCGGCGTTTGGCCCAGATACTACTATAACCCTTGTATGCTCATCAATTTGAACATTTAATGGCACAACTGTTTTCTGTTCTTTTTTAAAACTTAGCAGCAAAAGCGGGTGGCGTGCATTATTTAGTTTTAAAGTAGCCTCATTAACTACTACGGGCATTTCGCCCTCAATGTCAATTGCAAAAAGCGCTTTTGCACGTACAAAATCAAGCTTGGTTAACAAACTATGGTACGATAATAACAAAGGAACATAGGGCCTTAACTCATCTGTTAAATGAGTAAGTATTTTGATAATTTCACGACGGCGATCAAATTCCAGATCGCGGATCTTATTATTGAGCGAAAAAACCTCCTCCGGTTCCATATAAACGGTTTGGCCGGATGCTGACTCATCGTGAATAAAACCTTTTATTTTTCGTTTATTCTCAGCTAATAAAGGAATGCACAAACGTCCGTCACGCACGGTTAATGAACCATCGGCAGTCCAGCCATTGCTGCTGGCATTTTTAAATACCATGTCGATCTTTTTGCGGGCTTCTTGTTCAGCCTTGGCTATACCTGATGTTATTTCTTGAAGCTCACGAGATGCATTAGGTCTTATTTTCCCTTTTTGATCAATTACCGTATCTATTTTTTTTAGAATAGCCTTTTCAATAGGTAAATGTTCAAATAAGGCAACAAGGTTAGGGTATAATCCTTCCCGCTCATTAAAATAAGCAATAACTGCAAAAACAGTAGTTAATGATGCTTGTACCTGGTAAAACTCTTCCTCGTTTAAAAAAACTCCTTCAATCCGGGCCTTATTAGCGAGTGATTTGATGTCGAAAAAATGATTAATAGGCAGGGCATCATCATTTTCAAGTATATTTTTAAACTCATTGGCTTGACTCAGAAATTTCCGTATCTGATCATAATTGTTCATTACCTGTATGCGATCAACCATCTGGCGACCCATTTCGCTCAAGCAATGTGCCTTAATAAGTTCTTTTATTTCAGTAAAACCCAGCTTATCTATGCTGGTTGGGGGATAGAGCATTCTGTTTTTGTTGAATATTTTTTGATTGAATTTTATTAAGAGAATCAATTTTCACTTTTAAATTCGCCAGAATCTGATCGTACATTGCTCCCATTTCGGTAGGCTGTGAAGCATAATATTTCATACTTCTTCTAAATTGCGCAGTATCAATACCGTATCTTTTAAACAGGGCGCGGTATTTACCACTACCATATTTATATAAAGTATCAGGAGTTTGCTGTACACTGTACAAACTACCATCAATAATGTGTACATCGGTTAATAAACTAACCATTTGGTCGTGTTTTATAATTCCGGCGGGTGTTTTATCGCCTTTGCAGGCATATAAAAAAAAGGTTACTGAAAAAAACAGGGTGATATATTTACGCATTCTGTAATTTAGCGGCTTAATAATTGAACAAATTTACGGATAAATGAGCATAGCAGATAATATCAAAAGCTTAAAAAAGGAAACTGTGCCTATTAATGTTAAATTGATAGCTGTTTCTAAAACAAAACCAGCTGAAGATGTACAGGAAGCCTATGATGCAGGGCAGCGTCTGTTTGGCGAAAATATGGTACAGGAACTGGTTGAAAAATATGAACATTTGCCAAAAGATATCCAATGGCATTTAATAGGTCATTTGCAAAGCAATAAAGTAAAATATATTGCTCCTTTTATCAGCATGATACAATCTGTTGATAGTATAAAACTTTTGCATGAAATAAATAAACATGCCGAAAAAAACAATCGGGTTATTGATTGCTTGTTGCAGATTTATATTGCAGACGAAGAAACCAAGTTCGGTTTAGGTTTTGACGAAGCAATAGAATTATTGCGTTCAGAAGAATATACTGAGTTAAAAAACATCCGCATACGGGGGCTAATGGGAATTGCTACCAACACTGATAACGAGAAACAGATAAAAGAAGAATACTACGAACTAAAAACTTTTTTTGATGGTATGAAACAGAGCTTTTTCAGAAAAGAAGACTCATTTGATACCTTATCCATGGGCATGTCTGCCGATTATAAGCTGGCTATTGAGCAAGGCAGCAATATGGTACGACTTGGCAGCACTATTTTTGGGCAAAGGGTAATTAAACACTGGAAAAGTAACTAAACTATATAAAGGGTGCCGTTTTGAGACTAATAAACTACTGATACTCATAAACTAATGGATATAAACCTACGAGTCGCAAAAAAAGAAGATTGTGTACGATTGCTTGAGCTGATAAATGAATTAGCTATATATGAAAAAGCCCCTGAAGAAGTTACCGTTACCTTGCAGGAGTTTGAAGATACCGGTTTCGGTACTAGGCCGGTTTGGAAAGCCTTCGTTGCTGAAGTGGATGGAATAGTTGTAGGCTTTGCGTTATATTATATACGCTATTCTACCTGGAAAGGATCACGCTTATACCTAGAAGACTTTATTGTTACTGAAAGCATGCGCGGAAAGAAAGTTGGTAAATTACTGTTTGAACGCTGCATTGAAGAAGCTAAAGAACTAGGTTTTAGCGGCATGGTTTGGCAGGTGCTGGATTGGAATGAACCGGCTATTAACTTTTATAACAAGTACGAAGCCAATATTGAAGCCGGCTGGCTTAATGCATCGCTTTCAAAAGAACAATTGTTAAATCTATAAAATCAAATCCTTTATAATGTTGGTTTTTAAATTCGGTGGTGCATCCGTAAAAGATGCTAATGGCATAGTTAACCTGGCCAATGTGGTTAAAAGATATGAAGGTGAGCAATTGTTAATTGTGGTTTCGGCAATGGGTAAAACCACCAATGCGCTCGAAAAGCTGACAAAAGCTTACTTTAATGGTAATGACAATCTGCATAACATATTTAATGAAATAAAGAAATATCATTACGATATTATTGAAATGCTTTTTAATACCCCTGCTCCTATTTTTGATGATGTTGCCAATACTTTTGTAGAGATTGATTGGATCATAGAAGAAGATCCGCAAGATGAGTATGATTATATTTACGATCAGATAGTTTCTATTGGCGAGATGGTATCTACCCGTATAGTGAGTGCTTATTTGAATAAGGTAGGACTAAAAAGCCAATGGCTTGATGTAAGAGGATATATCCATACAGATAATACCTATCGCGAAGGGCAGGTTCAATGGGAAAAAACATCTCAAAGTATTCATAAAGATATCCCTGCATTATTGCAAAAAGGAATCGTTGTTACACAAGGCTTTTTAGGCGGCACTTCTGAAAATTTCACTACAACCTTAGGGCGTGAAGGATCTGATTATACCGCCTCTATATTTGCAGCTTCTCTTGGTGCCGATTCCGTTACCACATGGAAAGATGTTCCCGGTATTTTAAACGCTGATCCGAAATTTTTCAAAGACACTGTTAAGTTTGATGAATTAACTTATGCTGAAGCAATAGAAATGACCTATTATGGAGCGTCCGTTATTCATCCAAAAACGATCAAACCACTTCAAAATGCCAAAATTCCGCTATTTGTAAAATCTTTTACTGATCCGGAGGCTGATGGTACGGTAATAAAAGAAGACGGTATTAATAAATTCATTAAGCCTGTTATCATCCTCAAACAAAACCAGGTGCTTTTATCGTTATCAGCTAAAGACTATTCGTTTATATCTGAAAATCATTTGAGTAGTATTTTTGGCCTGTTTGCCCAAAGCCAGGTAAAAGTGAATACTATGCAAACTTCTGCTTTAAGTTTTTCTGTTTGTTTTGATTTTTACGAAGAACGTTTTAACAGGTTGTTACAAAACTTACAACAGGATTTTAAAGTAAAATACAACCAGGGCTTAACATTAATTACAGTAAGGCATCATTCGCCTGATGCATTAAAAGAGTTAACTAATGGTAAGCAGATACTGCTCGAACAGGTAAGCAGAAATACAGTGCAAATGGTTGTTAAGTAAAAATGTTGTTTAAAAGTCCTAAATAATGTTAAACTAAACGGTATTTGATTTTATTTAAACCGTAATAGATTATATTAGCCCCGTAGCCAAGATCAATCTGAATTCATGAAAGTTTTAAAGGTTTTATTTGTACAATTATTATTTCTTATAGTTTTTTATTTCAGCGCAGCCGCACAGTCTGATACAGCTGTTTTGAATCATATTATGACTAAAACAGCTAAGCTGTACAATAGCTTCCCAACTGAGAAACTTTACCTGCACTTTGATAAGCCCTATTACGCTTTAGGCGATACCATTTGGTTTAAAGCCTATCTGACTATCGACCAGCACCAGCTTAGCCCATTAAGCAAAATAATTTATGTTGACATACTGGGGCCAAGAGATTCATTAATTGAGGCCTTAAAATTACAGGTGAAAAATGGTGTTGCCTGGGGTACTTTCCCTATATCGCAATATGTATATAAGAAAGGTAATTATCGTGTGGTTGCATTTTCCAATTGGATGAACAACGGTGACCCTGCCTATTTTTTTAATAAAAATATAACCATTGGCGATGCTATTAACAATGATTTGTCTACCCAGATTTCTTTTAAAAGAACCGAAGTAAATAAAGTACCCAAAATATCTGCCCACATTTTATATAAAGACGGGGACGGGAACCCTTATAGTGAAAAAAAGGTAAACTGGACCGTTGAAAAAGATTATGAAACCTTAATTAAAGGAAAAGGAATAACCGACAAAAACGGTTTCATTAATATCAGCTTTAGCAATACAAAAAACTACGGTCTCGACTCGGCAATTATAATAACTGAAATTGATAACAATAGTCACAAGCAGTTTACCAGCACATTTCCATTAAAATCTGTTTCTGCGCCAAACGATCTGCAGTTTTTTGCGGAGGGGGGGCAATTAATAACCGGATTAAGTTCAAAAGTTGCATTTAAAGCTGTAAGTCCAAATGGATTAGGGATTGATGCAAAAGGAACTATTATTGATAACAATAATACCGTAGTAGCTGAATTTGCGTCTACGCATTTAGGCATGGGCGTTTTTGTTTTTAAACCTGAAGAAGGTAAAACTTATACAGCTAAAGTTACTTTTGCGGATGGCACAACTGTCACTCCCGATCTACCTAAAATACAAACGGGGGCCATATGTTTAAGCGTAGAAAATAGTGATCCGGATAATTTAAAACTTAGAATACAGGCTGATTTACCTTTTGTTAAACAATATCAGGGCAAAACATTTTTTATACTGGCAAAATCAAATGGTGTTATTTATTTCGCTGCAAAAACCCAGTTACAAAACCAGGTTTATAATGCCTCCATACCTAAAAGTAAGTTCCCAACTGGAATTGTACAGGTAACCCTATTTACTGAAGATGGAGATCCGATCAGCGAGCGCATTGCTTTTATAAAGCATGATAATGATTTATTAAACATTGCAGTGAGTGGCGATCACCCCTCCTATACTACCAGACAAATGGTCAAGTTAAATGTACTTGCAAAAAACAGTGATCAGCCCGCTCAGGGAGAGTTTTCAATGTCGGTTGTGGATGATGCCAAAGTACCTTACGATGATGATGCAGAAACTACTATTTTAACCAACTTACTACTCACATCAGACATTAAGGGATATATTGAAAAGCCGAATTATTATTTTAACCATCCGGATGCAAAAACGGTAGCAGACCTCGATGTTTTATTACTAACACAAGGGTATCGCAGATTTTCATATGATGGTATTATGAATGATAAGTACCCTGCCATACGTTATCTTCCTGAGACAGGGATAAACATTAGCGGGACCCTTAGGGCTTCCAATGGTATCCCGGTAGCTAATGGAAATATACGTCTGTTTATTGCCGACAAAAATTTTTCGGCCAATACCACTACTAATACTGAAGGACGTTTTGCATTTACTAACCTTACCTTTTCTGATTCGGCCAAGGTATCTTTAAGCGCGCGCAATAATGCCCGGGCAAGTGAACTGGTACTTACCGTTGATGGTGATCAGGGACAACGAATTCCCGTTAATTATAACACGCCAGATCAAATCATCAACATAGATAGTACACTTAGCGTCTATTTGAAAAACAGCAAAATACAATACAATAACACCAATGTATTGAAAGAGGTGGTGATACGTGATACCAAAATTGTTAAAACGGTTAGCCATAAAGACTACGGCAGTTTAGCAAGTTTAAGCAGCGAGGCTGACCATACCATTAATGGAAATATGCTGACAGGTTGCGCGAACGTATTGGAATGTATAAGATCTATGGCGCCGGGCATGACTTATGAAAATGATAATTTTTATGTAATGCGCGATTACAGCCAGGGGAAAAGGATTCCGGCAGCGTTGTTTTTAAGAGGGCAACCCATTGATGTTAATACCTTAAATAGCATAAACGCCAGCGAAATTGAATCGGTTGAAATCTTTTTAAAAGATGAGTTGGGATTAGTCAACAGCGCTTATGGTACTAATGGAGCTATCGTAATTAATATGAAAAAGGCTCCTGAAGGTCAAAAAATTAGCTTGCAAGAATTAAAAAGCCTGATACCGCAACAAAATGAAGTAAACTATACCCCTAAAGGCTATGCTAAAATAAGAACCTTTTATTTGCCGAGGTACAGTGGCCCAAGAGAAACACAACCTAATAAAACAGATACACGCAGTACCATTTACTGGAACCCTAATATTATTACCGATAAAACCGGAAATGCAACCGTTGAATATTTTAATTCGGATGGAAAGGGTACTTATCGCGTAATTGTTGAAGGTATTGATAAAGACGGAAATATTGGCAGGCAGCTATTTCGCTATTCAGTGAAATAGCGTAAATTAATTAAATGAAAAGTAAGCTTACTCCATTTCATGTTGCTATACCAGTTTATGATCTGGAAGAAACGCGAAAGTTTTATACAACCGCCGTCGGATGCAGTGAAGGCCGTAGCTCAGATCATTGGATTGATTTTAATCTGTATGGGCATCAATTTGTTGCACATTTAAAGCCTCGCCCGGATAAAGAAGTCGAACATCATTTTAATCCTGTTGATGGGCATAATGTACCGATACCACATTATGGAGTAGTTTTAGAATGGGATGAATTTAAAACCCTGGAAAAAAGATTAAAGGAGCACCAAATTAAATTCGTAATAGAGCCGTATATTCGTTTTAAAGGATTACCCGGGGAACAAGCTACTATGTTTTTCTTAGATCCATCGGGCAATGCACTTGAATTTAAATCGTTTAAAGATTTTGGCCAGTTGTTTGCCACATAGGCAACCAATCATTATTCTTTAAGGTATATCTGAATAATAGTCTTAAACAGATAGTTTCATTTATGGATGTAAAAGAGATTGAGCGATTAATAAAGATCAGTAAGGAGCGTCCCTTGTTGCCCGAAAAATATATTCCATGGGAAATGGAACCTGCACCAGAAGATATTTTCTTACCTGAAATATTAACCTCTTTACAAGGCCTTGAAATTTACGACACCCTAACGCCTGCCCAAAAACTTGAACTGGGTCGTCACGAACTCGTACAGGTAATTGCCTCCTATGCCTGGGGCGAATGTTTATTTTGTCTGTTTATGACCAGGCATATCCTTACACTTCCTCTTGACAATATTGAACACCGCTTTTTATTACGCGAACTAATTGAAGAATTCAGGCACCAGGAAATGTTTGGTGAGGCTATAAGTAAGCTGTGCGGACAACCCATCCGGCAGTCGGGAATCCATAAGTTTTTAGGAGAATTCAGCAATAAATATTTACCCGCAGATTATTTGTTTATGGGTAGCGTATCGGTTGAGCTGGTAACAGACATTTATGGCAATTATGCCCGCAGGGCTAATAATGTATATCCGGTTTTAAGAAAAATGTTCGATCTGCACAATATTGAAGAAGGCCGCCATATTCTTTTCACTAAGAGTTTTTTAAAATCGCATGCTGCTAAAGCCGGTTATATTAAACGCACATTATATAGTTATGTAATACTATTCAATATTTTATTTGTGCGGACTATGTATGTAAAAAAGGAAATATATGAACGGATAGGCCTCGAAAACCCTGATAAGGTATTTAAAATCGCCACAAAAAACTTCAAGAAAAAATTTAGCGAAACTTGTTTAAAAGATATCATTGAGTTTGTTGACGAGTGGAAAGGCTTTAACCTTTTAACCCGTTGGGCCTGGAGGTGGGTGTTGGATGCTAAGGTTTAAATTATAATTATGTAGAGACGTAATACATTGCGCCTCTACATAATTCCTATATTACAAAGACACTGTCTCTTCTACGTTTTCAACTTTACCGGGACGGCCATTTTTAAAAGCCTTACGTGGTTTTAAACCAAGCAATGCAAACATGGCCATATCGCTGTCAAATGATGGATTTGGCGTGGTCAACAACTTCTCACCTGCAAAAATGGAGTTGGCACCAGCCATAAAGCAAAAGGCTTGCTCAACCACACTCATCTCAGTGCGGCCAGCGGAAAGACGAACAACTGTTTTAGGCATAATAATGCGGGTGGTGGCTATCATTCTTACCATATCCCAAACAGATACTCTCGGTTGGTCGGCCAAAGGCGTTCCCTGTACGGGTACCAACGCATTAATGGGTACTGATTCCGGATGTTTAGGCAGATTTGACAATGTTTTAAGCATTGAAATACGATCTTCAACCGTTTCACCTAACCCTATAATACCACCGCTGCAAACCGTTATTTTGGCTTTACGAACATGCTCCAGTGTTTTTAAGCGCTCATCATAAGTACGTGTGGTAATAATACGTTTATAATCTTCTTCTGATGTATCCAGGTTATGATTGTAGGCATATAATCCTGCATCAGCCAAACGTTGTGCCTGGTCTTCATTAAGCATGCCAAGTGTACAGCAAACTTCCATATCGAGCGCATTCACTGCTTTCACCATTTCAATTACCTTGTCAAAATCGCGGTTATCGCGTACTTCGCGCCAGGCGGCACCCATACACAATCTGGAAGCTCCACCATCTTTTGCTTTTTGAGCCACAGCAATTACTTCTTCTTTAGGCATAATGGCATGTACATCAACCCCTGTGTTATAACGTGCTGCCTGCGGGCAATAAGCACAATCTTCAGGGCAACCACCGGTTTTTATAGAAATCAGTGAACTGATTTGAACCTCTGAATAATCCTTATTTTCACGATGAACTGTAGCTGCTTCATAAACAAGGTCTAACAATGGCCTGTGGTATATTTCAGCTATCTCTTCTTTTGTCCAATTGTATCTTACTTCAGTCATTATATTATTCTTTTTTAGATTGAATTTTCAAATATGTATTTAATAGGAATAAGTTGTGTTTTCTAAAAAAAATGTTTTACAGCAGCTTAGTTGCAAACCACAAGGGTAGCAAAAAGCCTGCACAATCAGTAAATGTGGTGATAATAATAGATGATGCTACAGCAGGGTCAATCCCTACGCGTTTTAACACCAGGGGGATACTTGCTCCGGTAAGTCCGGCTACAATTAAATTACCTGTCATTGCTAAAAATAATACCAAACCCAATTTTAAGTTAGCATCATAAAAATAGGCTATTATTAAAACAATAATGCCATTAGCAGCACCATTGAGCAGCCCAACTAAAAACTCTTTTATTACAGTATTGTAAGCCTGTTTATCTGTTAAGTCACTTAATGAAATACGCCTTACAGTTACTGCTAATGCCTGAGTAGCCGCGTTCCCCCCCATACCCGCAATAATGGTCATATAAGCGGCAATAATGGGGAAACGTTCAACAGTACCATCAAATTGACGTATGATGGAAGCTGCCAGATAAGCAGTGCCCAGGTTTATGATTAACCAGGGCAAACGGCTTTTTACGGCATCCTTCCAGTTACCGCTCAATTCTTCATCTTCAGATACACCGGATATTTTCAGGATGTCCTCAGTACTCTCCTGCTCCATTACATCCATGATATCATCCACCGTAACCCGGCCCAGCAGTTTCATGTTGTCATCAACAACAGGAATACTGGCCAAATTATATTGAGATATCAGGCTGGCTACATCTTCCTGATCAAGATCAGCCTTTACATAAACAAAATCGGTATTAACCAAATCGCGCACATGTGCATCGGCTTTGGCTTTCAGAATAGATTTAACAGACAGAATACCTTGCAAAATGTCGCCATCATCCACCACGTAAATGGTGTAAAAGTCTTCCATTTCCTCTGATTGGCGGACAATCTCATCCAGTGCATCTTTTTTGTCCAGGTTAATGTTTACCTTAACAATTTCCGAGTCCATCAAGCCACCGGCTGTGTCTTCATCATATTTTAACAGGGCACGGATACTGTCAGCATCTTCCTGATCCAGATCCTCTAATATCTCCTGCTGCTCATCCTCATCTAACTGCGAAATAATATCCGTTGCATCATCATAATCCAGCTCTTCAATTATTTCAGAACGTTTTTCAGGATGCAGGCCAATAAGTAACTCACCAGGATCCTGTTCCTCGTGCATTTCTGCAATAACTTCTGATGCAACGTCGGTTGGAAGGATATTGATGATCCTTTCTTTAGCTTCTTGAGGAAGTTTTTCAAATAATAAGGCAATCTCTGAAGCATGATATTCCTTCAGAAGGCTCTCTAATTCAGCATCATTGCCATCCAGCGCCTTTTCAAAGCGCAGCAGGTCTGATTTATCTATTTCAAAAGATTGCATATCCGACTAAAATACACATTTATGGTGCAAAAAAGAGAATAAAAGTTCATGATATGAATAGGTATATTAAGGCTTTATGAGCCAATCTTATAGGGAATAATCATACGTTGTCTGGACACTGTTTATCTTACTCAATTTACCCAAAACCTGGTTTACTTGGGTTTTACGGATAGATACGGTTATACTGCAATTATTATCAAATGTCTGGCTAATGATGGATAGATTATCGTCTTTAATAATCTTCATTACATCATTCATCTGCAGGTATTCAAAGTTAATGGTATAAATATCATTCACCGTTTTTTCAATAATTACGGCAAGCTTAAGCGCTTCTTCTGTAGCAGTTTTGTAGGCATTTATTAAACCGGGTACGCCTAAGAGTGTTCCGCCAAAATAGCGTACAACAATAACAACCAGGTTGGTCAAATCATGGGAAAGCAAGGTGTTTAAAATGGGACGACCTGCAGTTCCTGAAGGTTCGCCATCGTCATTTATACGAAATACAGAACGGTCAATCCCCAGTCGGATGGCCCAGGAGAAATGATTAGCTTTCGGGTGTTCATTTTTTAACGGGAGCAAAATATGCTTAAGCTCATTTTCATTACTTATGGGGTAAGCTAAGGCCAAAAATTTACTGCCACGATCACGAAATACACCTTCAACAGGTTTTTCAATAGTACGGTAAGTATCGTCAAAAAGCATTAAACTTTAGGATTGCGCCATTATAACAATGGCAATAATAGCTATTACAATGCCGGCTTTATTAAGCAGGCTCAGTTTTTCTTTAAAAATAAGCATCCCTATTAATGCTCCAACTACTACTACCCCTATATTCATTGCAGAAAACACAGTTGATGGTTGATTAGCCAGCGCTTTATGGGCTTTAAGGTAAAATAAAATATTGCCAAAATTGGCCACGCCCAAAACCCACCCGATAAAAATATGCGGCCATGAAAAACGCATGGTTTTATTTAATACTTGAAAAATTAAACCGGTAAAGGCAAAGATAAATGCCAAAACAAAAACAATAAAAAGTGAAGTACCGTAGCTTAATAAGGTAAAAGCAGCTATTTGTTTAAACAATACGTCAATTAAGCCCATGCCTGCAAAAACAATGAGCAGATAAACCCATGCATTGGAGTTTTTTCTTTTAACAGCATTTTTATTTTGCCACGGAATAGAACATATTATAGCGGTAAAACCAAGTATAATTCCAATGAGTTTAATAACTGTAATCTGTTCGCCAAAAAGAAAAAAGGCCGCAATAACAGGCACTAATAATGATAATCGCTGTGCTATATCAGTCCGTACAATGCCCGACAGCCTAACAGAAGTTGCTAATATTACAAACAATGCAGGAAGCAATAAGGCTAATAATGAATAGCTAAAAAAAGGAGCATCTTTTAAATTTTGTAACTGGGGCTTCAGAAAAATCCAGCTTAGAAATATAGCCATTGAATAATTCCAGGTAATGGCCTGATAAACATCAATATGATAACGTCTGGCTAATTTTAGCATTATAGAAACAACAACACTGCAGCAAATGCTTAGTAAAATGTATATCATGTGATGGTTGTAAGGTTGATGTTATTTTAATTAATCAACTAAAGTATTTAAATACGCCAATCAGACTAAATAGTTTTAAGCAATCAACTATTATAAAATATTCTAAATTTATCAGATCCTACTGAAAATTCGACAGAAGTATTACCAGATATTTGAGGCGCAACTATTCCTTTATTTAAATTATTTTCTCCAGTAAAAATACGAGCTTCATCCCATAATCCAGCCTCAATAAATTTATTTAATGTAAAAGCCCCTCCTTCAATAATAACGGATTGAATATCCTGAAGGTATAACTGAAATAAAATATACTGTGGAACATAACGCTCAAAGTCCTCCAGTGCAATGTATTTAATTTTACCATCAACGTCAGTTGTTATCTCGTTAAATACAAATGTTTCTACCGATTGATCAAACAGGTTTAAGTTTTTACTGAGTTCCAGTTTCCGGTCAATAACTACCCTTTTGGGAGATTTACCATTAGCATTGCGTACATTTAATTGAGGGTTATCAATCATGGCAGTGTTTTTACCAACCAGTACGGCATCTTCTTCACTGCGCCATTGATGTACCAATTTACGTGATTCAGTTCCGGTTATCCAATGCTGGCTACCGTTTTCCGGAGCAAAAAAACCATCGATCGTTTGTGCCCATTTCAGAATAATGTATGGCCGGTGTTTTTGAATTCGTGTAAAAAATCTCCGGTTAAGCCATTTACACTCCTCTTCCAAAACCCCGGTTATTACCTCAATTCCGGCAGCTTCCAGCTTTTCAATACCTTTACCATTTACCTGGTCAAACGGATCGCGGCAACCCACTACCACTTTCGGAATGCGATGTTTAATGATCAGATCAGAACACGGAGGGGTTTTGCCGTAATGAGCACAGGGCTCTAAAGAAACATATATAGTTGACTCTTTCAACAATTCAACTGAATTATTGAACTTAGCTATAACCTGGTTAACAGCATTTACCTCGGCATGTGCCTCGCCATATTTATGGTGATAGCCCTCGCCTATTATTAATCCATTATGGACTATAACGGCACCAACCATGGGATTAGGACTAACAAATCCTTTACCCAATTCTGCCAGTTCAAGACAGCGATGCATAAATATTTCATGCTGAACCATGCTGCAAAAGTAGCTTTTATGTTACTTTGTTGCATGAAAACTATTAAGGATGTTTTTGCTGATTATAAAAAAGAGCTTCAGCCCCTTTATGATATTAATGAAATTGAAGCAATCACTTTATTGGTTATCAGCGAAATAGCTGATTTATCAAAAGCGAAAATAAAGGCATTTCCGGAAACAGAAATAAAAGATGAGGTGGCCGGAAAAGTAGATAATATTTTAGCTGAATTAAAAACGGGGAAGCCGGTACAGTACATTTTAGGCAAAACTGAATTTTATGGCTTACCCTTCTATATTAATTCAGCTGTACTTATACCAAGGCCTGAGACGGAAGAATTGGTTGAATGGTTACTTCAATCTATAGCAGATAAAAAGGTGCCTGTAGGCAGTATTTTAGATATTGGAACCGGGAGCGGATGTATTGCTATCAGCCTAAAAAAGAATTTATCAGGGTTTGAGGTTTCGGCTATTGATATTTCTAGCGATGCTTTGGATATAGCCCGGATCAACGCCAAACTTAACCAGGTAGAAGTAAATTTTATTCAACAGGATATTTTAAGCTATTCAGAGTCTGAAGTCCCTAAATTCTCAATTATAATAAGTAATCCACCTTACGTTACCCTGCACGATAAAACCCAGATGCATAGCAATGTAACCGATTTTGAACCCCATACGGCTTTATTTGTTCCGGAAAATGATCCTTTGATTTTTTATAAAGCCATTGCCGATTTTGCACTGATAAACTTGCATCCAGGGGGGGTATTATTTTTTGAGATAAATGAAAGCTATGGTGAAGAGACCATTAATATGTTAAAAGATAAATCGTTCAAAAACATTGAATTAAGAAAAGATATGAGCGGTAGAGACAGGATGATAAAGGCTGACCACTGATTTTAATGATTAGATGATTTCGCTGATGCCCCTTAATTCGTTTTAGCTGCGAGGGTGAAATTGAATAATTGTTCCTTTTAAGTATTCTCTATCCAAATGGGTATAAATTTCGGTAGTAGTAATACTTTCATGCCCAAGCATCTCCTGCACAGCACGTAAATCGGCTCCGCCTTCAACTAAATGGGTAGCAAATGAGTGCCTAAAGGTATGAGGACTAATGGTCTTGCTTATTCCGGTAATTATAGCCAATTGCTTAATTACCATAAAGATATATACCCGGCTTAACCTTGTGCCCCGCCGGTTAACAAACACAAGATCCTCCTCTCCTTTTTTTATTTGGTAGTGCACTCTTACATTATCGATCCAAATTTTCAGAGCTTTAACTGCAGAACCGCCAATGGGCACTAGGCGTTCTTTGCTTCCTTTTCCGGTTACTTTAATAAATTCAATATCGAGGTAAAGGTTTGATAATTTAAGTTCCGTTAATTCCGATACCCGAAGCCCACTGCCATACAAAACTTCCAGTATGGCTTTATTACGCGCCCCTTCAGGCTTTGAAACATCGATAGCATCGATGAGCTTATTAATTTCTATATAACTTAAAGTATCCGGAAGCTTACGCTGAATTTTCGGCGCTTCCAGTAATTCTGATGGATCGCTCTTGATCAGATCCTCCATCAATAGGTATTTATAAAAAGATTTTATACCAGATAATATCCTGGCCTGTGAAGAAGGGATCATACCCAACTCGTTAATCCATACAATAAATTGCCGTAAATGAATTAAAGTAATATTTTCAGGTTGTATTTTAATTAATTGACTATCAGCGAACTGATAAAGTTTATCTATATCCCTACTATAAGCTTCAATAGAATTTTTTGACAGGGATTTTTCTAACTTTAAATACGATTGAAAACCTTTTATTGCTGAATGCCAATCCAATTGATTTTTTTTAATGTTTTTATTTAAGTTTGAGCTGATGAAGATACAAATTATAAATGGCCCAAATTTAAATCTGCTGGGGGTTCGTGAAAAATCAATTTACGGCAATACTAATTTTGAAACCTACTTAGAAGAATTAAAAAAACGTTTCGCCGACATTGAAATCAGCTATTACCAAAGCAACGTTGAAGGCGAGATTATAAACAAGCTACATGAAATTGGCTTTAGCTATGATGGTATTGTGATAAATGCTGGTGCTTATACGCATACCTCAATTGCCATTGCCGATGCTATTGCTGCTATTAACACTCCGGTAATTGAAGTGCATATTTCTAATGTTTATAAAAGAGAAGAATTCAGACATAGTTCAATGCTGGCCGCCTGCTGCAAAGGAGTAATTGCTGGTTTTGGGATGGATTCTTACCGTTTGGCCATTGAAAACTTTTCAGCTTAACTTATATTTATTTAGTTTATAAAAATATGAACAGATACCTTAAAGTTTTTACCCTTTTTATTTTGTCGATCGGAGTTTTCTATTCGATTGATGGTTTTTCTCAAACCAAAACTAAAAAGGCAGCATTATCAAAAAGAGAAGCCGAAAGGCATGCCATTCATTTTCGCGATTCGGTAATGCGATCGCTTAATAAATCAGATACTTCCATAAGTAGTTTATTACAAAGGATTGAACAATATACAACCTCGTTTAATCAGATAAAAAACAGCTTATCTGCTGGGTTGGATACTACTGATGTGAGCCAGCAATTACCTCCCATTGTAAAAAGGATAAATAAAATTGATTCTGTAGCTAATACCCATAAGTCAAGTACCTTGCGTTATCTGTTTGTGCTTCGTGATAATATTGATCACATGCAGGGTAAATTAGATGATTGGCAATCTGATTTACAGGATATTAATACCAAATTGGTGCAAAATCAGTCCGACCTGCTTAAGTTTTTTAAAGATACCATATTAAAAACTACTCCCTCAGACAGTGTTGTTAGAAAAACCTTCTTTTTACAACTGAGGGAAGTAAAAAAGTTATGGCATAAAACAGATTCCACTAATCGTAAAGCGTTAACCAGTGTTAATTTGCTACAGGATAAAATTGCGATTTCTTACACCAAAATTCTGGACGAAAACGATCAGATAGATGCCAAAATAAGAGGATTTGCTTTAAAAGCGATTTCAGGTGAATCAAGCTATATATGGTTACCTGATACGCAGTATAATGACTTTAAACCCGCTTTAAAAAGTACCATTAAGTTAAATACACTGTTATTTAATTACTTTCTCAAAAGCGAAACGGCCACACATTTTATAGGGATTGCATTTTTTGTTCTGATTCTAATATGGATACTTTATACACGGGCGAGAATTTTAAAACATAATGAAGATCCCTGGGCTATATTTAGTGAAGCTAATTATATAGGTAAAAAACCATTTGTTTCTTCAATATTAATAGCGACGACGCTAATACCATTCTTTTACGATCATCCACCAACCGTATTTTTGGAGATACTTGTATTTGCATCCATTTTATTGTCATTGATTCTGATCAAGCCAGAAGTTTCAAAAACTGTGTTTAGATTTTTAACGCTGCTTTTATGCCTGTATATTGCTTATGCAGTCAGTAACTTATTTATCTCTATCTCAAATATTGACAGATATGCAGTTTTTGTATTAAGTATTATTTCCATTATTAGCGGGTACCGGTTCTACAAAAAAATAAAGACAACTACTGATAAGGATCTTTCTTATGCAACGCTGGCAACACAAATTTTCATCGTTTTACAGGTTTTATCATTCCTGCTTAACATGACAGGGCGTTTTAGTCTGGCAAAAATACTTGGGATAACTGCGGTATTTAATTTATGGATGCTGGTTATTCTTTTTATTGTAGTTAATATCATTATTCAAGCCTTGTTTTTGCAGTTTAAAATTAAAAGAGATAACAACAGCATCATTAATTGGATTGATTACAACCTGGTACAAAAGAAATTTAAAAACACTCTTGTAGTAGCAGCTTCACTCCTTTGGTTGTTTTTCTTATTGCAAAATCTGAATATTGACGATTGGGCCAGAGACTCAATCGGTGATATTTTGGATGATTCGCGAACTATTGGTGGTGCTACATTTACTTTCGGTGGCTTTGTTATATTCATTTTTGTAATTTGGTTATCTTCAATTGCATCTAAATTAATCAGCTATTTATATGATGTTTCCGCACAGCGTGTTACCGACCTTTCTGTAGCCAAGAAAAAGAACCGGACTTCTGCCCTTATTATCAGGATGGCGGTTTTTTCAGTTGGTTTTTTACTTGCTGTAGCAGCATCAGGCTTCCCCTTAGATAAGTTAACCATTATTATTAGTGCCTTTGGTGTAGGTATCGGTTTTGGTTTGCAGAATATTGTAAACAACTTGGTATCGGGCTTAATTTTGGCATTTGAAAAACCGATCAATATTGGTGATGTGGTGGCTGTTGATGGCCATACCGGTACTATGAAGGAAATTGGTATAAGATCAAGCAAATTAGTAACAGGAGATGGCTCTGAAGTTATTATTCCTAACGGCGACCTGATTTCACACCAGGTAATTAACTGGACATTGAGTAACAGCAACCGGCAGATTGAGCTGAAGGTTATAGCTGCCTATGGTATTGATATAGAAAAGGTTAAAAACGTTCTTAAAGGTTTATTAACTAATCGTGATGATATCATGAACAGCCCAAGCCCGGCCGTGTTTGTGAATGGAGTAACGGAAAGTGCTGTTGAGTTTAAAATTTTGTTTTGGGTGGCTGATATAAGCGCAACAAGCGAGCTAAGAAGCCGTATCCTTTCAGAAATTTACCAGGCAGTAGGCAAAGAGGAAATCAAATTGCCATCAACCCAAAATAATGTTTTTGTACACTTCCCTGACGGCGTACCATTACAGAATATTGAAAAGAAAACCGATAAAAAGGAGAGAAAAGATACTAAAGAAAATCCTCCTGAGTAAGATCAGTAAAATGGCGTTTCTTTTTAACAAAGAAATCCCAAACTAAACTATCTTTATAAATACAACTTAAAGGATAATGCCTGTGACCAGTAATCACGGGCTTTTTCTTTTTAAAAAGACTTAACACAAAATTCTGATGTGCCCTGCTTACCGCCCAGGCATCTTTGCGTTTACCTTCTCCCAAAAAGCGGAATATAGCTAAAAGGTCCATCCAGATTCTAATAATGATTGTACCAGTAGCTCGCCAAAACGGAAGATTATTTTGAAGCAGCAAAAGATTATTTCTAAAATTCAGGTAAGTTTTAAAAGGATTCTCCACATTCAAAGTCCCTCCACCCAAATGAAATACCTCTGATTCTGCACAATACATAACCTTGTAACCAATATTTTTCAGTCGCCAACAAAGGTCAATTTCTTCCATGTGTGCAAAAAAACGGTCGTCAAAGCCACCTGCCTGGCGCCAGCAATGTTGTTTAATAAACATAGCTGCACCTGTCGCCCAAAATACTTCGCCTGATTGCTGGTATTGCCCTTTATCCTCTTCTATTTCATAAAACATCCTGCCGCGGCAAAAGGGATAGCCTAAGTAGTCAATAAAACCACCTGCAGCACCGGCATGTTCAAAATATCCTTTTTGATCAAATGCTTTTATCTTTGGCGCTGCTACTGCAATCTTTGGATCACTTTCCATTAAATTAATTACAGGCGCAATCCATCCAGGGGCAACTTCAACATCTGAATTAAGCAGGATATAATAATCAGCCTCTACCTTTTCAAGTACTTTGTTGTAACCACCTGTAAAGCCATAATTATCATCATTCTCAATAATAGTCACTGATGGGTATTCCTGCTTTAAAAATGCAATAGAATCGTCTGTAGAAGCGTTATCGCCAACTATTATTTCCAGGTTTGGCCAAACAGATGATAAAACAGACGGTAAAAAGCGTTGAAGATATTTTTTACCGTTCCAGTTTAAAATAACAACGGCAACTTTGGGCGTATAACTCATTTTTTTACATCCTCCGGCTTAATTTTCCATCTCCGGTGCGACCAAAGCCAAAATTCAGGTTTTTCAATTATTAAATTCTCCAGATATCTCACGTGTGCTTCTGTGATCTCGTAAGGTTGTGTATTTTGTGGTTCATCAATTAAAGGTACAAAGGTAAAGGTATAGTACCCCCTTTTTACCAAATCAATGCGATAAAAAATAACACTGCAATTTATTACCTTTGTTAACTTCTCAATTCCGAGAAAGACCGCAGTAGGTTGATTCAGAAATGTTGTAAAATATTTAGCATCTTCTCTTGTTGGCGTTTGATCTGATACCAGCACATTAAAGCTCAATTCATTTTTAAATTCAATAAACTTACGTAAGGTCTGTTTCATTGAAATCATAGTGGCACCAAATCGCGAACGCGTTTTATTAAAGAAATCCGTAAAAACTACGTTTGATTGAGGCTTGTAAACAATTACTCTACGGTGATCAGTAAGAAAACCAAAACTCAATGTAGCCATTTCCCAATTGCAATAATGCCCTGCGGCAGCAATAATGCTTTTTCCCTGATTAAAGTAATAATCTATCAGCTCAGGGTTAGTTACCTTCATCCGGAGCTGCACTTCTTTTGCTGAGATACTAACTGATTTTATTGTCTCAACCATTAAGTCGGCCATGTATTTATAATACTTCCGTTCTATGGTGTTACGCTCTGCTTCTGTTTTTTTGGGGAAAGAATTGGCCAGATTTTCTTTTACAACCTTACGCCTGTAACGGGTAATGTGGTATAGAATTACGAATAAAATATCCGAAATAAGATACAAAATCCAAAAAGGCAATAGTGACACCAGGTATAAAAAGAATGTACCTAACCTTGAAAGCCCTTTTTTTATCATTATTTTCGTCGAATTTTAGCTACAAACATAAAATATATGATTGAAAAAGGCGCTGTGTTCCCTATGTTTTATCTTCCACCTGTTGAATATTTTATAAACATTAACAGGTATAAGCCTGATATACTGATAGAAAGAGAAGAACATTTCCCAAAACAAACTTACCGGAACCGGGCAAATGTATATACCCCTGATGGTACGCTTGCACTGGTTGTGCCTGTAAGCAAAGGCTCTAAAAATCACACAAAGATTAAAGATGTTAAAATAAGCTATGATTTTGAGTGGCAGCGCCTGCATTGGTTAAGCTTACAGGCATGCTACCGCCGTTCAGCTTATTTTGAATATTATGAAGATGAGTTTGCCATATTTTATGAAAAGAAATATCCTTTTCTTTTCGATTATAATGAGCAATTGTTGCAGTTTATTTTAAAATCTTTAAAGCTGAAGATTGAAATAAAATATACTGATAGTTATGAAGCAGCCTATCCGGAGCTGGCAGATTTCAGGAGCTCTATCCATCCAAAAAAAGAAATAGATTTTAATCAAAAAACTTATTTTCAGGTATTTGAAGATCGAAAAGGCTTTTTAAAAAACATGAGTATTGTTGACTTGTTATTTAACCAGGGCCCAAATGCCATTAATTATTTATGATCTGGCTTAATCTGCTAACAAAAAATTTATTTTGATTTAATAAACAACTGTCTATATTTGCACAACTCATCTATAGTATTACTAGATAAAAAAATGAAGGCATATACGTTACATCATTCACATCTGAACCATCACCACCATGTGGTGATCAGATAAATGTATGTTTCTACGTGAAATAACGCCCCGGCTAATTCTTTTTTATTTATAGTATCTTAAAATCATTCAGTGAAAACACTTAAAATAGCGATCCAAAAATCGGGTCGGCTCAACGAAAAATCCGTTGAATTATTAAAAAATTGCGGCCTTAATTTTGAAAATTATAAAAGCTCGCTTATCTCCCCTGTTTCTAACTTTCCACTCGAAATTCTTTTTTTGCGTGATGACGATATCCCCGAATATGTTCAGGATGGCATTGCCGACCTGGGTATTGTAGGTGAAAATGTTATAGAGGAAACAGAAGTAGAAGTAAGTTACCTGCAGCGCCTTGGATTTGGTAAATGTTCTTTAAAAATAGCTGTACCTAATACTTATGACATTAAAGATCTTTCAGAACTTGATGGTAAATCCATTGCAACAACCTACCCTGCTATATTAGGTAAGTTCTTAAAAGAAAGAGGTATACAAGCTGATATACGTACTATATCTGGTTCTGTTGAAATCTCCCCTGGCTTAGGCCTTAGCGATGCCATTTGTGATTTGGTTTCTACCGGTGGAACGTTAAAAAGCAACGGGTTAAAACCATTTGCCGATGTAATGTCTTCAGAAGCAGTGCTAATCGGTCGTGTTGGTAGCGAAAATGAAGAATTGGTTAAGGAATTGATCCAACGTATTCAGTCGGTATTAAGAGCAAAAGAAACCAAATATGTGGTATTAAATGTGCAAAAAGATAATTTGGCCGCTATTACTGCATTACTACCGGGGGTTAAAAGCCCATCTGTAATACCTTTAGCCGAAGAAGGCTGGGTTGCTGTACACACCGTTATTCCGGAACGCGATTTTTGGGACAGGATAAGTCAGCTAAAGCAGGCTGGTGCACAGGGTATAGTAGTGATGCCGATTGAAAAGATTATATTATAGTGGGCAGTAAACAGTTTTCAGTTGGCAGAATGAGCTAACAATTGAGAACTGCAAACTGTAAAGTAAAAACTGCTAACTGAAATGAAGACATACAATTATTCAGACCTGAGTACTGATGACATCAGGAAACTGGTACAGCGAAATGTTGATCCAGCGAATGAGATTCGAACCATAGTGGAAGACGTTATTGCCAATGTTAACAAACATGGTGATAGCGCTTTGTTAAACTACGCATTAAAATTTGACAAGGTAGAGCTGAATAAACTATATCTGGTTAAAGAAGAACTGGAAGAAATTGCTTCTACCATATCTGCTAAACAAAAGGCGGCACTACAAACAGCCTATGATAACATTTATAAATTTCATAAAGCTCAACTCAAAACTGAGGATAAGGTAGAAACCATGCCAGGCGTAACCTGCTGGCGCGAGTTAAGGGCAATTGAAAAAGTGGGTTTATACATCCCAGGTGGTAGTGCTGTATTGCCGAGTACATTTTTAATGCTGGGCATACCAGCACGAATAGCGGGTTGTAATGAAATTATAGTATGCTCTCCACCACAAAAAAATGGTAAGGTAAATGCTTTTATTGCTCAGGTGGCCCTAATGTTAGGTATTAAAAAAATATTTCTTGCAGGGGGCGCACAAGCAATAGCGGCAATGGCCTATGGTACGGAAAGTATAAATAAAGTTGACAAGATATTTGGCCCTGGGAATCAGTTTGTTACCAAAGCTAAAACTATTATTCAATCAACCACTACAACAGCTATTGATATGCCCGCCGGGCCGTCAGAAGTTTTGGTAATTGCTGATGATAGCGCTGATGCGGCTTTTGTTGCTGCCGATCTTTTAGCACAGGCCGAACATGGTATTGACAGCCAGGCTATATTAGTTTGTACATCCAAGGGAATAGCAGCAGGAGTTTTAGCTGAAGTTGAAAAGCAAGTGCCCGTTCTACCAAGGGCTGAGATTGTTAAAAAAGCTTTGGATAATTCATACATCGTGATAACAAAAAATCTGGACGAAGCTATGACTTTCAGCAATCAATATGCCCCTGAACATTTGATTTTAGCCACCGAAAAATGGCAGCTGATTACCCCGGCTATTATCAACGCAGGCTCGGTGTTTTTAGGTAACTTAACACCTGAAAGTGCAGGTGACTATGCTTCTGGCACAAATCATACATTACCCACAAGTTCTTATTCAAGAGCTTATTCTGGTGTGTCGGTTGACTCGTTTGTAAAAAAGATCACTTTCCAGCACATTACTCCTGAAGGAATTAAAAACATTGGCCCATCAGTTGAGGTGCTAGCGGAATTGGAGGGCCTGCATGCCCATAAAAATGCAGTAAGTGTTAGATTAAATAAATAAAAAATTTCATAGTGAGACGCTAAGTAATAATACCTACTACAAGCATAGATAAAAGCTCATCAATGACAAAAAAATAAAAAAAATGTTTAGTATAGATAATATATTAAGAGAAAATATAAAACGCTTAGTCCCATATTCATCCGCACGAGACGAATACCAGGGAGAAGCAAGCGTTTTTTTAGATGCCAATGAAAATGCTTTTGGCTCACCCTTAGAACAACAGTTTAATCGTTACCCTGATCCTTTACAATATCAGGTAAAGAAGCGTTTAAGTGAGATTAAAGGGTTGCCAATTCGCAATATATTTCTGGGTAACGGTAGCGATGAAGCAATCGATATCCTGTTCCGCAGTTTTTGTAATCCAGGTGTCGACAATGTTGTACTGGTTCCCCCTACTTATGGAATGTACCAGGTATCAGCTAACATCAATGATGTGGAAGCCCGTAACGTGCCGCTCACTGAAGATTATCAGCTTAATTTGGAAGGCATAGCTGAAGCTATTGATGCTCACACCAAACTAATTTTCATCTGTTCACCCAATAATCCTACTGGAAACTCGATAGACCGCTCGGATGTGGAGACGCTGCTGACTAACTTCAATGGAATTGTAGTTGTTGATGAAGCCTATATTAATTTCAGTCGTCAAAAAACCTTTATACAGGAGCTTACCGAATACGCCAACCTGGTAGTTTTACAAACGTTAAGCAAAGCTTGGGGGCTTGCCGGTTTACGTGTTGGGATGGCTTTTGCAAGCGAAGAGATTATAGAGGTAATGAACAAAGTAAAGCCTCCTTATAATGTAAACGAAGCATCCCAGCAATTGGCTTTGCAGGCTTTAGCTAATGTTGATCAGGTAAATAATTGGATAAAAGAAACTTTAAATCAGCGAGACAGGCTAGTATTGGGATTAAAAGATTTTGATTTTGTGCTGGATATCTATCCTTCTGATGCTAACTTTATCCTTGTAAAAACTACTGACGCCCGTGGTATTTATAATTTCTTGGTACAAAAAGGAATCATTGTACGTGACCGTTCAAAAGTTGAATTATGTGAAGGCTGTTTACGTATAACCGTTGGTACTCCTGAAGAAAATAACTTATTACTACAATCCCTATTAAACTATAAATGAGCAAGCTTCAAAAAATATTGTTTATTGACCGTGATGGTACCATTATAAAAGAAACTGTGGATGAGCAAATTGATTCATTTGCCAAGCTGGAGTTTTATCCCGGCACTTTACAATATCTCCCTAAAATAGCTAACGAGCTGGATTTTCAGCTGGTAATGGTTACCAACCAGGATGGTTTAGGTACTGCTTCATATCCTGAAAATACGTTTTGGCCAGTGCAAAACTTCATTCTTAAAACATTAGAAAATGAAGGTGTCGTATTTTCAGAAATTTGTGTCGACAAAACATTCCCAGCAGAGAATGCCCCAACGCGTAAACCGGGAATCGGAATGCTGATTAAGTATTTAGACTCCGAAAAGTATGACATGAAGGGATCATTTACCATTGGTGATCGTAAAAATGACGTATTGCTTGCTCATAATTTAGGTGCAAAGGCCATATGGCTCAATGATAACTCTAATTTGGGTAGTCATGAATTTAACAACCCCAATGAGGCTGCAATAGTAAAAGAAGCTGTGGTATTGGAAACTACCGACTGGCAAAAGATATATGAATTTTTAAAATTGGGTGAACGCGTATTTGAGCATCGCCGGGCTACAAAAGAAACGGATATTCATATTAAATTGAATTTAGATGGTAAGGGCGAAGCAAAAGTATCAACAGGACTGCATTTTTTCGATCACATGCTTGATCAGATAGCTCGCCATGGAGGTATTGACCTGGAAGTAACTGCCAAAGGTGATTTGCATATTGATGAGCATCATACTATTGAGGACACAGGTATAGCTTTGGGCGAGGTTTTTGCGGCAGCTTTAGGTAATAAAAAAGGGATAGAACGTTACGGTTTTTGCTTACCGATGGATGATTGTTTGGCACAAGTTGCAATTGATTTTGGCGGGCGAAACTGGATTGTTTGGGAAACGGAATTTAAAAGAGAAAAAATTGGTGAAATGCCAACAGAAATGTTTTTCCATTTTTTCAAGTCTTTCTCTGATGCTGCTAAATGCAATTTGAATATAAAAGCTGAAGGTGAAAACGAACATCACAAAATAGAAGCTATATTTAAAGCTTTTGCAAAGGCTATTAAAATGGCCGTAAAAAGAGATGTTAATAACATGGTGTTACCAAGTACAAAAGGACTACTGTAGTAAACAGTTTCAAGTTGACAGTTTGCAATTGTCGACTTTTACAAAGCCTGCTACTAACTGATAAAGCAAACTGATGATAGGTATAATTCGATACGGAGCTGGAAATATATTTTCACTTACTGCAGCGTTAGAACGCCTTGGTATTCCTTATGGAATGATTAACAAGGAGGATGATTTCGATTTATATGATCGCTATATTATTCCAGGAGTTGGCCATGCCGGCGCAGCTATGCATAAATTGGAAAATACAGGACTTGTACCTAAAATTAAATCGTTAACAAAACCAACCCTTGGTATTTGTGTTGGAATGCAATTATTAACTTCTTACTCTGAAGAGGGTGATGCTGATTTATTAAAAATATTCCCTATAAAAACCATGCGGTTTGCAAATAGTACCGAATATAAAGTGCCACATACAGGGTGGAATCAGGTTTATCCTGAAAGAGAGAATCCACTTTTTGAAAATATTCCTAACGGATCACATTTTTACTTTGTACATTCATATTTTATTGAATTTGATAATACCTTTACACTGTCATCAGCAATTTATAATAACAAGTTTTCGGCATCAATTTGGAGGGACAATTTTTATGGGGTGCAATTCCATCCCGAAAAATCAGGTGCTTATGGTGAAACGTTACTAAAAAACTTCTCAAAACTTTAAAGACATGTACATTATTCCTGCAATTGATATTCTAGACAAAAAAGTGGTTCGCCTACGCGAGGGCGACTACAAGCAGGTCACCGAATATGATGTTTCCCTTGAGGAAATGATCCACCGATACCAGTCAAATGGCACTAATTTCATTCACATTATTGATTTGAACGGTGCTAAAAATGATTTTTCAAATCAACAATACCTTTTTGATGTAATTAAAAAAACAGACATGAAGGTACAATACGGTGGAGGCATACGCAGTATTGATAAGGTTAAAGAATTGATTGACGCAGGTGTTCACCGCGTTATTGTAGGTACACAGGCACTCACTAATCCGCCATTTTTAAAGGAATTAAGCCAGGCACTATGCGGCCCAAGCAAATGCTCAGATCAGGTGGTAATTGCCATTGATGTTTTAGACGAAGTAATTAAATACTCCGGCTGGATGGAAAGTTCTCCTATTAAATTAATGGATTACGTTGATAAATGTTTGGCTCTTGGATTTTTCCGCTTTTTATGTACAGACATTAATAAGGATGGTAAATTAGCCGGTGCTGGTATTGAACTTTATGAAAAACTGCTTGATCATTCTCCTTTTATCAAATTAATTGCCTCTGGCGGTGTAAGCTCAATGGAAGACGTTGAAAAATTAAACAATATCAAAGTTGAGTCATGCGTGGTTGGTAAAGCAATTTATGAAGGTCACATTAGCATCGAAGAAATAAAAAACTGGAATTTGGAATCTCTTATTTCCATATAACCCCCGGCCCCCTGAAGGGGGAGCTGACTTGTATGCGTATACTTATGCATAAGTTAAAATGAAAAAGAAATTGTTTCTGGGGGCTAATCCTGAAATATTTGCGAATGCTAAGGCTTTAAGATATAATATGACTCCTGCAGAAAACATGCTATGGAGCCATTTAAATATCAAAATAGATAATGCAAAATTCAGGAGACAACACATCCTCTTGGAAGTTATATTGCAGATTTTTATTGTCATCAGTATAAACTCGTGATTGAAGTGGATGGGACTATCCATCAATTACCTGAGGTAATAAAAAATGACTTGGAGAAACAATAGTTTCTTGAACAACAAGGTTTGCGTATATTGAGATTCACGAACCAACAGATATTTAATAATTTAGAGTACGTTTTGGAACAAATTAACAAGCAAATCAGCTCCCCCTTCAGGGGGCGGGGGGGGTTAGCAAAGCGAATCATCCCTTGTCTTGATGTAAAAGACGGTCGTACCGTAAAAGGTGTAAACTTTGTTGATCTTCGAGATGCCGGTGACCCCGTTGAACTGGCCTGGAATTATTCCAATCAGGGAGCAGATGAACTGGTGTTTCTGGATATAACAGCTACAGTTGAGCGTCGTAAAACAATGGTTGAGCTGGTTAAAGCCGTTGCCCGTCAAATTAATATCCCCTTTACTATTGGTGGTGGCATCAATGAAATTGCCGATGCTGATGCTCTTTTAAACGCCGGTGCCGATAAAATATCTATCAACTCTGCAGCCGTACGCAATCCTGCCTTAATTGATGAATTAGCAAAAGCATTTGGTGTACAGTTTGTTGTTATTGCGGTTGATACTAGAGTAATTAATCATAAAAATATTGTACACCTGAATGGTGGCCGTTTACCTACCGAAAAAGAAACTCTGAATTGGATACTGGAAGCTGAAAGTAGAGGAGCCGGTGAAATATTGCTTACCTCAATGGATCATGATGGTACAAAGAATGGCTTTGATACCACTTTCCTAAAACAGGTTAATAATAGTGTAAATGTCCCTGTAATTGCCTCAGGAGGTGCAGGCTCTGTTCAACACTTTGTAGATGTATTTGAGCAAAGTAATGTGGACGCTGCTTTAGCTGCTTCTGTATTTCACTATGGTGAAATTTTAATACCTGATTTAAAAAGCATATTGAAGCAAAATAACATTGAGGTAAGAGAAATATAATCTTTTACCATTAACTTGTTGTCTGCGTTGGCGCAGATAATGACGAAAAATAAAAATATGAATATTGATTTCGACAAAACAAACGGTCTTGTACCTGTAGTAATACAGGATGAGCAAACATTAGAAGTATTAATGCTTGGCTACATGAACGAGGAAGCTTATAATAAAACTGCTCAGGAAAATATTGTTACTTTTTTTTCCAGATCAAAGAATCGTTTATGGACAAAGGGAGAAACCAGTAATAACTTTTTGCATGTTAGAAGCATCCATATTGACTGTGATAATGATACCCTTTTAATTAAGGTTAAACCCGACGGACCTACCTGCCATACCGGTTCACGCAGTTGTTTCCAAACAGAATATAATCAAAACTTCATTCTGGAACTTGAAAATATTATTGCAGACCGTTATGCAAACCCTAAAGAAGGCTCGTACGTAAATAAACTTCAGAAGAAAGGGCTAAACAAAATAGCACAAAAAGTTGGTGAAGAAGGTGTTGAAACTGTCATTGCCGCACTTGCTGAAACAGAAACCGATCTTATTAATGAGGCATCCGACCTTGTTTTTCACTTAATAGTGCTTCTAAAAGAAAAAGGCCTTAATCTGGAACGAATAGCAAAAAATCTGGAAGAAAGACATAAATAAGTTTGCAGCTCACTGATTTAAAATGATCACCGTACAGAAAACAGCTGAATTAACAGGGCACGGCAATCCTATATTTACTTTGGAGCTTTCTCAAAAGCCAGGTATATTATTTACCGGTGGCAATGATAAGGGCTTAGTTGAATGGAGTTTAAAAACAAATTCCTTTATAAAAGTAATGTTTCCGGTTGCTGCCTCTGTCTATGCAATACATTGTCCGGTTGGCTATCCCCTGTTGTTTGCAGGCTTACGAAGTGGCGAGGTGCTTGTTTTTGATTTTATAAAACAAACTATTGTTAAAAGTCTGAAGTATCATAATGCACCCGTTTTCGATCTTAAATCAGTAAAGTCAAAAAATGAATTATTGATTGCCTCTGAAGATGGACAAGTTTCCATCTGGAATATAGAAACACTGGAGTTTATACATGCTATAAAAGTTTCTGATGATACTATACGTGCAATCAGTATCTCACCAGATGAAAAAAGAGTTGCATTTGCCTGTCGAAATAACCAGGTAAGTATTTATGATACCGAAGATTATGCATTAATCAAAATACTTCACGGCCACACCATGTCTGTTTTTGCCCTTCAATATTCTCCCGATGGAAATTACCTGGTAACCGGTGGTCGTGATGCGCAAATTAAAATTTGGGAAGCCATAACCTATGAATTAATCCAAAATATTCCTGCCCATCTATTTGCGGTAAATACTATCGCATTTCATCCGGAGTTACCTTATTTTGCCACTGGAAGTATGGATAAAGGCATAAAGATATGGGGCGCTGATGATTTTAAACTTTACAAAATAATCAGTCGTGAAAAAGGCATGGAAAGCCATGCATTATCGGTTAATAAAATCTGCTGGAATGGCAATCAGCTAATTTCTGTTAGCGATGATAAAAAGATAATAGTATGGGATATTGTTTTTGATGATTAAAGGAAACGTTTAATTATCCGCAATTTGTGAGTATATCTTTTTAATTCTTCCGAATAGATACCCTTTTCATCAATCGTATCTATTTTAACCTTTCCTGATGCATGAATAATCAATTCTGTATTTAATATAATTCCCACATGTACTATTTTTCCTTCAGCATTGTCAAAAAATGCTAAATCGCCTAGCTTACTATTTTGTACAGAATCTACCTTTTCACCCTGTTCGGCCTGCATACTGGCATCACGCAGTAATTTTACTCCTTTAAGCCTGAAAACCATCTGCGTAAAACCAGAACAATCAATACCAAAATGGGTACGTCCACCCCACAAATAAGGTGTGTTTAAGTATGAGCTTGCTGTAATTACCAAACTTTCTGTTTCACCAATTTCTCCTATTATTTCAAATTTTTCAGTACCAATATTACAGGTTGTTCCTTCCAAAAATGCAAGTGAGCTACCCATTGGTAAATACAAAATGCTGTTGTTCGCCGTTTTTAATGCTTGTGTAACAGGGCGATAGGTTAAAGGAGGAGGAGTTTCTTTAAATTGCTTATAAGCTAAATGGCCAATCATTATAAATTGTAAGCGGCCAATCCAACCTGTATAGTTATCAAAAGTTGTAATTATTTTCACCCAATTCGCTTTCCATTCCACAATTTCAAATATCTCACCAAATAATAACTGCGATACCTGCTCGCTTCTGTCATTATCCTCGGCCCTTAATGGGATAACCGAAAGATTACAAATACCATATTCCATAGAGGGAACTAACTGAAAAAAATTGGTTAAGCCTGTGAATTTATACAAAAAAAGGGAAGGTACATTAATACCATCCCTTTATATCGTAATGTAGTTACTTATTATTCATTAATGTGAAGCCACTCTTTTTTAGCAAGTAACTCTTCTTTAGTTTCACGAATATCTTCGTCATCCACACAGCAATCAACCGGACAAACAGCTGCACATTGCGGCTCGTCATGAAAGCCAACACATTCGGTACACTTATCAGGTACAATATAATAAATATCATCAGATAAGGCAGCCTGAGTTTCTTCGGCATTTAATGTATTGCCATCTCCAAAATCAATCAACCCCTTTAAACCTGTACCATCAGAAAAACGCCATGCAGCGCCTGCATCATAAATAGCATTGTTTGGGCATTCAGGTTCACAAGCCCCACAATTTATGCATTCATCGGTGATTTTAATCGCCATATTCTTTATATCTTATAATCTCAATTAACTTTGCCTTGAATTATCAAGATTACAAATATAACAAAAAAAGGATTTAATGGGTTTCAAAACCTTACCATATATATGTCAAATTTAACTAAGAGCAAATTAATCAGCGTTTTTTCAGAATTAGGTACTCAATTACAAAGCCCAGATGAGCAGTTATCCGCAATCATAAATGATGAAAAACAATATAATGCATGGTTTACCCCAGAAAGTGTTTCAAGAGCGGTAATTGCGATTGGCCATATGCTAAATGTTCATGATTTAGAAAACTGGCTGAGTAATTATAATTTAAATTTTTCCCACGTACCGAAAAAAATAGGATTAATATTGGCCGGTAATATCCCGCTGGTAGGCTTTCACGATGTCTTATGTGTTTTAATTACAGGTAATTATGCTCTTATAAAAGCATCATCTCAGGATTCCCGTCTTATCAAATACGTTTTGAATATGCTTGTCGCTATTGAACCAACTTTTTACGATAAATATATCATTGTAGAAAGATTGGAAAAGTTTGATGCAGTAATAGCTACTGGCAGCAATAACACCTCACGTTATTTTGAATATTATTTTGGCAAGGTGCCTAATATTATCCGTAAAAATAGAAGCAGTGTTGCTGTGCTAACAGGTAATGAATCTACAGAACAACTGTTTAAACTTGGTCATGATATTTTTGATTACTTTGGATTAGGTTGCCGTAATGTATCCAAATTATATGTTCCAAAAGGTTATATATTTAACTTCTTTTTTGAGTCTATTGAAGCCTACCAGCCTATCATCAATCATCATAAATACAATAACAACTACGACTATAACAAATCTATTTATCTGGTTAACAGCGATAAACATTTTGACAATGGCTTTTTAATGTTAAAGGAAGATAAAAAGCTGGCTTCGCCATTAGCCGTTCTATATTTTGAATATTATGATAATTTGCATTCAATTGAAAATTCACTAGAAACAGAAAAGGATAATATACAATGCATAGTAACAGCATCTCCTTTGTCTCTCAAAAGTCAATTGGTTGATTTTGGAATGAGTCAACAACCTGCCCTATGGGATTATGCCGATGGTGTGGATACCATGGCATTTCTTTCTAACTTATAATTTGCGATTCATAGTTCATGATGAACATACTACATGAACTATGAATTTAAATTTTCGATAATGTCGCTACTCCTTCATTAGGATAAGCCTGGTAAATTATATAGGTTCCTTTTTTGTCTTGTCCTGATATAGGTTGCTGATTATGCTTTCCCTGTTTTACTAAAACAGACTTCCAACCGGATGGTATATATGTTTTGAGCGTTAATGGAAGATAATACATATTCTCATCCAATGTATGTGTAAGTCTTATTGAAATTCTCCCATTATCTTCATTATTCTGAATAGTGGCATTTTCACGTTCGCGCATGTATTTAGTAACATCACCAAAAGTGGCTACCCATAATTTATCTTCATCGTTCTTGATGTACTGAAAGTATTCATCTAACAATGAACTTGGCAGCGCTTCATATCCAAGGCCATCAACACCATGAATTACAATCACCAGCCATGTATCTTTTCTGGAAACGGTGGTATCCACCCACGATTTCATTAAAGGTAATGGTGCCCGGGTATTGGCTTCTCGCTGCCACTGAATATAATCTTTATCGGTTTTTCCTGGCGTTTGTTTACTGGGGCGATCAATTTCTTTTAACCAGACTTCAGGCATCCGGTTGCGTAAAGCAGGATAAATTTTGTAAGCAATTTGCATAACCCTTTCATTCTCATAGCCATAAGGAACTTCAGTACTAAAGGTATATTGTTCGCCCATTTGATCCTTTATTTCTTCTTTGCTTTTTTCAAGTTCATAGGAAATATTTGCTGAATCCAACCCGGGCATGCTGGCATGGGTAATTGAATGACTGGCAATTTCATAACCTTCTTTAGCATATCGCCTTAAATCATCCCAAGTAGATCCCTCCTCCTGCAGTACTTCATCACATGGCTGATATCCGGGTTGAAATTCTCCGTTTCTTACTTTCTTATACAATTCATCTATTAATTGATAAGCTTCATCTGTTTTTTTTGAGTCGTACAGGCTGGCTGCTTTGGTAACGTAAGTAATTGTCCCTTTATATCCCAAATAGCCTCCTGCAGAACATCGTTCTAAAAAATTTTGATTATTTGTTGGGATAGTGGCCGACTCCGCAATAATTGCTTTAACGGGACGCCCTATAAAATCCCCATGATATTTGGAACCGGGTAACCCACCCGTAATTACAAAAAAGGTGGCCGGCAATTTAAGCCGTTCCATTATGGGCAATGCTTTTGTAAACTGATGAAGTGAACCATCATCGTACGTTATTGAAACTGCTCCGCTTTTATTATCCTGCCATTCTGTTATTTCTGTTTGCCCCACAGAGACAACCTGGCACTTAGCTACAATCACGCTTAATCCTAATGTAATAGTAAATAAAAACGGCTTCATTTGGTCAATTTTCAAGAAACCAAATATAATTTATTGAAAACTTTAGCAGTATAATTTTCTGTATCAAATCTGTTAGGTGATCTTATTATTTTTCCGTTTAAGGCGTACAAAAATGAATGTATAAACGGCGCGAACACTAGAGCAATAATTAATAAACTTAAATGAAAGTTTTCTATTCTCCCCATGCAGTAATAACCAAATACCGGCCACCTCCATAATTGCGGTGTTCACATAAATAAATCCCCTGCCATGTACCCAATGCCAAACGTCCATTTCTAATGGGAATGGTTACTGACGAACCTATTAAAGCAGCTTTCAAATGCGCTGGCATATCATCAGAACCTTCGTAATCATGTTCATAATCAGGATCATTTTCAGGAATGGTTTTATTAAAATACATTTCAAAATCCATCCTTACAGTTGGATCTGCATTTTCATTAATAGTGAGTGAGGCTGAGGTATGTTGTATAAAAACCTGGCAAATACCTATTTTAAACTCAGCTATATGTGGTAAAGCCTGTAAAACTTCTGCAGTAACAAGGTGAAATCCCCTCTTTCTTTCTTTAAGTTGAAGCTGTTGCTGATATATTTTCATTAGTTTTATGCTATTAAATATTAAGGTGTAATACTACAATTAATGTGAGCTAAAATAGTTTTAGTTTTTGATTGATGGTATAACCTCATAAAATCACACTATAAAATAAATGTGTAAATTCTTAATTACAATTTCATACAATTAGTTTATTTAAATGCATCTTTGTTGCAATAAAAAACATTCCCCAAATGAAAATTAAATTATTTTTAACCCTTTGCCTGTTATCTGTTGTTTTATTAATCACTGCGTTTACTAATTCACCTGGCATTCCTCATTATGACCATGTTATTATTGTTATAGAGGAAAACCATGGTTATAATGAACTTATCGGATCGACTAATGCACCTTACATTAATTATCTGGCACAAAACGGCGCTTTGTTTACAGACTCACATGGTATTGGCCACCCAAGTCAGCCTAATTACCTTGCGTTTTTCTCGGGCAGCACACAAGGTAGTACTAATGATGATTGCCTGGACGCGATCACTCCTTTCACCTCTCCTAACCTCGGTGCATCGTTAATCCAAAATGGTTTATCCTTTAAGGGTTATGCACAAACAATGCCTTCCATTGGCTTCTTGGGTTGTACATATCTGGATAGTAAACTTACTGTGGGTAAACTATATGCCCGTAAACATGCACCATGGGTAAATTGGTTGGGTACTGGCACCAATTCTATTCCGCGTTCATGTAGCCTACCCATGACAGAATTTCCAAAAGATTTCAGTAAACTACCTACTGTTGCATTCGTAATTCCGGATATGGATTATGACATGCACAACATCGGCGCTCCGGGTGATAAGGCAGCTATAATCAGAGGAGATAAATGGTTAAAAGAAAACCTTGCTGCTTATACACAGTGGGCGGCTAAACATAACAGCTTGTTAATTGTGACTTTTGATGAGGATGATTATAATCCACAAAATAATAACAAGATTCCCGCAATATTTTTTGGAGATCACATTGAAGCGGGCAAATACAATACGGCTATAAACCATTACAATGTTTTGCATACACTCGAAACCATGTATAATTTGCCCATAACTGATAATAATACTACTGCTGCAGCAATAACTGGCGTTTGGAAAAAATAGCAACCTATTTACTTGATGTTTTTTTGTTTTATTAAACAATTTCGACTCTATTACGGTTACTTAGTATGTTTAAATACTTATCACATGAAAAAATCACTGCTACTTATTTTGATTAGCTGTAATTGCTTTTTTGCATTTTCACAGTCTAATTTATCAATCGCCAATGGGGGTAAAACGTGGGCCTCTATTTACCAGCAACGCGCTGCTGAGTATAAAGCATTGTGTTTTCAGGCCTATAATATCGCCAAAATGAGGTTGGATATCGCACTAAAAAAACATCACTCCAAACCTTATGCAATAGTTACAGATATTGACGAAACCTTACTAGATAACAGCCCATATGATGCTCAAAGAGCACTTAATAATCTTAATTATGACACAACGACCTGGAAACAATGGACAGCCAGAGCGATATGTGATACCGTTCCAGGAGCTGCTTCATTTTTTAAATACGCTGCTTCAAAAAAAGTTAAAATTTATTATATCACCAATCGAGATGAAAATGAGCGTTTCGGTACATTGAAAAACTTACAACTATATAATTTGCCAAATGCGGATAATGATCACCTGTTATTGAAACAAAAAGGATCAAGCAAGGAAAGCAGAAGGCAGCAGGTTTTAAAGACCTATCAAATAGTTTTATTATGTGGTGATAACCTGCCTGATTTTGATGCTCTGTATGATAATCAACCATCTGAAGAGCAAAGGGCTGCTACAACACAAAAACTGAGAAAGCAATTTGGTGACCGCTACATTATTATACCTAACCCAAGTTACGACGATTGGGAGTTTGCCATATTCAACTATAACTATCACCTGAGCAATGCACAGAAAGACTCTGTAATTAAATATAAATTAAAAACAGCGCCACAATAACAGATATTAGATAAAATTTTGTTGATAAAAGAGACACCATATTTAGGGTCTCTTTTTTGTTTAGGTGTATTTTAAATAGATTAGTACTTAAGTGTGAAAAGGTAAAATTACGGTATCTAAAAGCGTAATTTTACTGTAAGGATGTCCCGTTTTTTGACTTACCTTAGATTAATCAATAAAATTTATTGATTAAAACTAACCTTATCACATTTTAATGAAAAAGCCCATTTTAATATTTAGTATTTTGGGGATCATTGTTTTCTGTTTGCTCAGATGCACTAATCCTACAAAAAATAAAAACGTTGCAGAAAGTCTGTCAACGTCCATTGATACGAGTTTTACGATCAATTTTAAACCTTTCCCCCCCACCGATCTAGATTCAGGTGCCAGTCCTAAACAATTAGTGGAGTTTGCGTGGGAAGAATTTCTGGCCCTAAACTGGAAATCATCTTATGATAAAAACAACAAAAGAGATTATCCGGATACCTTATGGACATACTATAATGAGCCTGGTGCATATCCTTCACTTGATGTTTGGGAAACCTTTGCACATAAAACAGAACTAAGACCTTACAGCAATAAAATGCTTCCTTTTGATGCCGCACCGCACTATAGCTATCATGATACACTTCTACCAGCAAATTCAGCAACCAGCTTTACACTTTTTAATAACCTGGATGAAAACAATGAAATTGGATCATGCGATATGTATGCCCATGTAAACGTTTTTAAAGAAAAATATCAAGTACTTTATGAAGCCAAGGTAAACCGATTTGAATACGATTACATTCAAAACAATTATGGTGATACATTGAGCCTGCACAAGGCTATCAACAATACCCGGGATAACATAGCCAAATTTGGAGCCTATTATCAAAAAGGAGTAAATAATTCTTGTGGATGCCCTGTAGGTGCACATGTAGTATGCCTGCCCTGCGGTGGCGGACAATCAACCGGCACTATGGAAATTAAAGCCGCCTGGCGCCGGTTAACTAATTTGGACGACAGTACAAAATTCTTTACCCGTAATGTTATTTACTACACAAAGAATGCTCAGGGTAAAGTTGTTTATAATAACATTACCTATGCACTTATTGCATTACATATCATTCACAAAACACAAAACTACCCTGCTTTTATATTTGCTACCTGGGAGCATGTTGATGTAAAACAAGATAGTATGGGTTATGTACTATTAAATAAATCTGGAAATGAACATGGTGGTATTATGCCCCCAATGCGCGATTCTATACAAAGTATTACCGTAGCTTCAACAAACTATGTGCATGGCAAACTACCTGCAAAATCTATATGGCAAAACTATCGCCTGGTTGGTGTACAGGCTACCCCTACCAGCGATAGCACTTCTACCAATTTTTTCCTTGCCAACTATGTGGTGGAGTCTGACAGAACTTTAAACCATTTTAATGGCAGCAGTATTGCTAACCCACATGATCATGGGGCCAACGTATTGTTTAAAGGTAATTTTTACAGCATGGGTGGTTGCCAGGGTTGTCATGGGGCAACACAATTAAAGCAGGGGACAGATTTTTCATTTGTTTTAGATACCGTTGGCAAACCAGTAATTACACCTGATATTGGTGATAAAAATGCCACAGGTAAACTGGCTGCTTATATCCGTACATTTAAGGTTGCTGAAAAGCAAACATTAAAATTAATGAACGGTAAGCCGCATCCTTTAAAGTAGTAAGTGTTAGAAGTAGTTTGAATAACGGGGTCGCTTCATTTAGTATGAGGCGGCCTTAATTTTTTAAGCGCTATCTTCATTATGTATTAAAGTCACAATCTTCCCAATTAGCAACTTTAAATTGATAAGCTAGGATTGTAGGAACAAAAATACTATTAACTATTTTCCAGCCATTTAATTCGTCAATAAACTGAGGCAATACGAATTCGCCTTGCTGAGCTGCATGTATATAAAAATCAGCTTTTGCAGGATGATCAGGAGAACAGGCATTAAATAAATAACCGAAAGCATCCTGTTTAATTATGGCGCTTGTTATTCCAATACAATCATCCAAATGAATAAGGTTTACTAGAGATTTACCATTGGGGATATTTTCTTTCCCGGCAAAAAATCTGCCCGGATGCCTGCCTGGGCCTACTAATCCCGCAAAACGAATAATGGTTGTTTTAAAAGGGTTTTCCCGTTGAAAAAGCTTTTCTGCCTCTGCTAAGAACAAGCCACTCTCACCATCAGGTTCTGGATCTGTAAGCTCATTTACTTCATTATTTCTATCACCATATACACCGGTTGAACTGATGTAAATAACTTTTTTAATTTTATACCGACTGATAACTTCAATAATATGCTTAAGTTTTAGGTGATAATCCTGCCCTTCTCCGCTTCTGAATTTGGGAATAATGGAGATTACTAATACATCACATTCAAAAAATGCAGGATTAAAAACCTCAAATGCCGATCCAAACTTAATTTGGTAGGATATTATACCGTTATTAGAAAGATTTTCCAGGTTCTCTACGGAAGTCGTTGAGCCTTTAACGGATATACCATTCTCCATCAGTGCTTTTGCAAGCGCTTTACCATACCATCCACAACCTAAAATACTAACCGTCATTTTGTGCTAAATTAATTAACTATCATTACAAATAATTAAACATCATCCATAAATTTACTTTATACTTTTGCACCTGATGAACGATGTTTTAGGACAAGCACTGTTTGATTATTTTCATCATCAGTCGAAATATAAACTGTGGATCCATAACCAATATGGTGAAAAAGAAACAATGCCAATAGCCGCTTTTTTCAGAGAAGAACAAGACATGCCGGATATAGAATGGCTGGCCCTTGAACGTTGCGAAGGAAAAGTACTGGATATTGGTGCAGGAGCCGGAAGCCACGCCTTGTTACTACAGAATAATAAACTGGAGGTAACTGCAATGGATATTTCCCCGCTGGCTGTTGCAGTAATGAAAGCCAGAAATGTAACAAGTCCTATTGAAGCTGATATTTTCACATACAAAGGCTATAAATACGATACATTATTACTCCTTATGAATGGTATTGGTTTGGCAGGAAATCTGGAACGACTAAAAATATTGTTATTGCATTTAAAAGAACTGATGAATGATGGTGGTCAGCTTCTTTTTGATTCATCAGATATCAGCTATCTTTATGATGGAAAACCAATGTCGGATGACCGTTATTATGGCGAGATCAATTATCAGTACGAATATAAAAAACAAAAAACAGAGTGGTTTAAATGGCTTTATATCGATGAACATAAAATGAAAGGGGTAGCCGAAAGTTTGGGTTTTAAAATGGAAGTGCTGCTTGAAGATGAATTTGGACAATATCTGGCTCGATTAACCATATAAATTCTTCAAATAGATAAACAAATGACTACACAAGTAACAACCTTTGTACCAACACTGACTATCGGCAAAGGCGTAACAGATATTAGTTTTTATGAAAAGCATTAGGCGCGGTTGAACTGAGGAGATGGAGTAATGATGATGGAAGCATACATGTTGCTGAGTTGGCTATTGAGGGTTCTATATTTCGTTTGCATGAAGAAAACCAAAAATCCGGAACCATTAGCCCTGTAACCGTAAAAGGAGTTACAACTGTAATAGGACTAAGAGTTACTGATGTTGATTCATTAATGGAACGTGCTAAAAAGGCGGGTGCTGAAATTATTTCGCCCACAAAAAGCTACGATTATGGCTACAGACAGGGCGACATAATGGACGTTTTTGGCCACCATTGGATGATAGAAACGGTTATTTGATTATAGAAGTGCCAAATCACCAAACTCTTGCCAGTTACTTACTGATTTATTTATTCCAAGCATACGGGCAATAAGCGAATAAATATCAGAAGCTGATTTACCATTTTGACGAAGATACCGGATAGACGTTGCCCCTGCAGATTTGGAAAGCTTTTTATCCATACTCTGCATTAACAATGGATGATGATAGAAAGTTATATTATTAAAGTTATTTCCACCCAATACCGCTGCCAAATGATGTTGTACCACAGTTGATGACCACAAATCATCTCCCCTCACTACCAAATCTACTCCATAAAAAAGATCATCCACAACTGATGCCAGCTGATAAGATGGATAGCCATCTTTCTTTTTAATGATGACATTATGCATATCTACTGGCAAAAAAGTTTTAATATTTTTTCCAGAATAATCTTTAACTTCTATTTCTGGATTTCCATCTGTAATTAAACGCCAGTTTGTATCATTTATTGACAATTCAATTTGAAGTTGCTGGCAGTTACACTTATAGATATTATTTTGAGCCATTAAGCCTAACTGCTTACGTGAACAATTACAAGCATAAACAAGTCTATTCTCCTGTAAATAAGCCATTGCCTCCTTATACATCCCTATCCTATTTTGTTGCGAATAAACCTCTTCATATTCCTTAACATTACTTGGGCCCTCGTCCCATGGAATCTCCATGAAATTTAGCGTATCAAATATATCCTGTACATATTCATTATTTATTCGCAGACGATCAAGGTCATCTATTCTTAATAATATTTGAGCACCACATTTTCTGGAGATATAAGCTGTGATGGCAAAAGACAATACATTACCAAGGTGCAAAAAGCCACTTGGCGTAGGAGCCAAACGTGTTTTATTGTAAATATTCTTTTTATCAGTTTGTTCCATCTTGTTTTATCAAGCCTAATCCACACCATATGTTAAGTTAATATAAACACATAATTATGAAATAAACACAAGGTTACTTTATTGTAAATAATAGTATTTCTTTGCGCCCAAATGAAAACAAATTATTTTATATACCCCTACTTATTACTACTTGTATTTATTTTTTCGGCTTGTTCTAAAACTCCCGTGAGTAAATCAGTAACCCCTGTAAAAATAGTAACTACTCCACTTGATACTACCCCATTGCCCAATACGGTAAGTAAATCAGATACTATAAAAGTAATGGCTTACAACGTTTTAAATTATGGAGATCTTTGTCAGGGTCCAACATCTTTGCTTGATGGCTATTTAAAAACGATTGTTCAGTTTGCAAACCCGGATTTGTTTAGTTGCGAAAAAATGAATGCATTCCCAATCTCGCCAACGGATCCGGCAAATTTGGCAGTCGAAATCACCAATAATGTACTGAATGCCGATTTCCCAAGCAAATATGCTTATGCTACCCCTTCAGACATTAGCGGAGACAGCAAAATGAGCGTATTATTTTATAATAAGCAAAAATTCACATTTATAAGCATGCAAACCATTGTATCATACATATCTGATTTTAACTTATATAAACTTTATTATAACGATCCAAATTTAACCATCACTCATGATACTACTTATTTATATGTTTTGGTAAACCATACACAGTCTGGATCATCATCAACTGATCGAGATCAGCAAGAGACGCAAGAAATGCAAGCTTTGCGAAGCAAATTTGCTTATTTACCTAACTTAATAAATATGGGCGACTTTAACTTGCGTAGTAGTTATGAAGCAGGTTATCAAGCTATCACCACCTCAACAGATAGCACTACCAAAATGAGTGACCCTCCGTTTTATCCTGATAAGGTATTCGCCTACCCGGCTAACTGGGACAATGATCCGGTAGATTATAGTTCATATTTAACCACATCAACCCGCAAACTTACCAATGTACCAAATACTTGCGGCACCAGCGGAGGTGCAAGTTCCTGGTACGATCATATTTTTATTTCTCCATGGCTGATAAAAGGCACAAACTATATCAGTTATATTCCTAAATCTTATCAAACTATAGGGAATGATGGCAACCGGGTGGACGAAGATATAAACAGCCCAATTCCTGTTGTAAATACATCCGCGCCTTCGGCTGTAATAGATGCATTATTTCAATTTTCAAACAAATACCCTGTGACTATAAAATTGCTGATTAAAGCCAATCGTTCGGGGCACAGTGTTGCTGACCCTATAGCTAAAAATTAGAATTCTTATAAATCATTTATACAAAAAGACCATCTGCAGTTGGCAGATGGTCTTTTTGTATAATCTTTTTTTCATTTTTCCCGTTTAATGCAATGCATCGCACTACAAATACTAAAACATACGTTTAACAGCAGGCAAATTAAGAAGCCGGATAAGTTGAAATGCGAAATTTTCCCTATGTTTGATTTTAAGTTTACTTTGAAAAAACACAAATAGTACAAATGAATAAATTTTGGACTTATCTAAAAACCAAACAATTTCGTAATACCATTATTATGGCAGTTGGCTCTGTTTTGCTGATTGTGCTGATTGTTTTTTTTAGCCTTGGTTTCTACACCCGTCATGGAACGGGGATACCTGTTCCGCAATTAAAAGGGATGCAGATTGAAAAAGCCATGAATACATTAAAAGACCAAGGCTTTGATTATAAAATTGATTCTGTTTATGTATTAGATAAACCACCGGGTTCCGTTGTTGAGCAAGATCCTGATTCAGGTACTTATGTTAAGGAAAATCGTACAATTTACCTAACGGTAGTAACCCGTGAGGCCCCATTGATTGCTTTACCTGACCTTGAATCTCTCACTTATCGTGAAGCTGTAGCAACTATTGCTAACTATGGTTTGAAAGTTGGAGATACTACATTTAAGGCTGACATTGCAAACCACGTGTTAGATGTACGTTTTGCTGGTCAATCCATCAAATCAGGAACTAAATTACCTAAAGGATCAAAAATTGATCTGGTAATTGGTAACGGAGCCGGCCCAAGTGAAGTGGATATACCCGATTTTATCAACCAGGATTTGAGCGCAGCAAAATTCCTTATAAAAAACAATGGTCTTACCTTAGGAACTATTACTTACCAGGGAACCATTACCGATTCAACCAACCTGGTTATTGTTGCTCAATCGCCAATGAAAACAGATTCGGTAAACAAAACCAGCCTAGGTACACGTATAAACCTTACTGTTACGCAAGGCACTAAAACGGATGGAACCGGCAATTAATGGAAAGGAATTAATTTCGCGGATGTCAGCAAATGAAAATTTAAATTTGATTGATGTCCGCGAAGAAATTGAATTTCACACCTACAATATCGGTGGCAAAAACATCCCGTTATCAAGGTTTAACAATAACATCGATCAAATTACGTATAACAAAACCGACGAGATCATTGTTATCTGCAAAATAGGTTTGCGTAGCGAAACTGCCAGAGAAATATTGACCGAAAAAGGTTATCTGCATGTACGGAACTTAGCCGGAGGATTGTTAGCTATTCAAAAATTGAGAAAATAAAATTTATTAAAAATGACTAAGAAAAAATCATCATCAGGTGGAACCTTAAGGAAATTTATTGTTGCCATGGTGATCATACTACTCATCGCTCTTGGATTTACAGGGCTTAACTACTACCTGAAATATTTCGGCCCAAATGTCACCAACAAGCATGAATATCTTTATATACATACCGGAGCTACATTTAGCGATGTATACAAAACCATTAAGGATAGCGATATGGTAAAAGATACAACTGCGTTTTATTGGGCAGCTGAAAACATGAATTATACCAACAGGGTTAAACCTGGTCGATATCATCTGCGTTCAGGCATGGGTAACCGCAAACTTATCAATATGCTGGCATCTGGCACACAGGAACCAGTTACCGTTTCTTACCATAATTTAAGACTAAAAGAACAATTTGCTGGCTTTATAGCAAAAAAAATTGAGCCAGACTCAACAGCCATTATTCATTTATTAGATTCAACTGCATTTGTACAGCAGTATGGTTTTACTACCGACAATGTGTACACAATGTTTCTGCCAAATTCCTACCAGATGTACTGGAATACCTCACCCGAAAAGTTTTTTAAGCGGATGTATGCCAACTACCAAAAATTTTGGACACCTGAACGTAAACAGAAAGCTGCTGCTATTAACCTTAGCCCGGTTGAGGTATCTGTTTTAGCCTCCATAGTAGATGCTGAGGCCTTGCATGACGATGAAATGCCAACTATTGCAGGTTTATATTTAAATCGCCTAAAAAAGGGTATTAAACTAGAGTCTGATCCTACAGTAATTTTTGCAGAGAATGATTTTACCATTCACCGTGTACTTTCAAGATACCTGACCATAAATTCGCCGTACAACACTTATTTGCATACCGGCTTACCTCCAGGCCCTATCATGATGCCATCGGTGAATGCAGTAAACTCAGTACTTAATTATAAACAAAGCGATTATATTTACATGTGTGCAAAAGAAGATTTCTCAGGCTACCATAACTTTACCGATAATCTGGCTCAGCATAAAATTAACGCACACAAATTCCAGGAAGCTCTTAACGAAAGAAACATCAAAAGATAATGTTTGAGCACTCAACCAAATTAAGGGTAAGATATGGTGAAACCGATCAGATGGGCTATATGTATTACGGCAACTATGCAGAATTTTATGAAGTAGGCCGTGTGGAAATGTTGCGCAGCCTTGGTTTAACTTATAGTGGCATGGAAGAAACAGGCATAATGATGCCTGTTTTAGAAATGAACTGTAAATACCTTAAACCGGCATTATATGATGAAGAAATAACTGTTAAAGTTATGATGGATAAAATGCCAGGTATCCGGATTCACTTCAGATATGAGCTGTATAACGAAAAAAATGAACTTATTAATACAGGCTCTACCCTATTGGTTTTTGTAAATATGAACACTAGCCGGCCTTGCCTTCCATCACAGGAATTTCTTGACAAATTAAAACCTTTTTTTGAGTAAGTTTGAGTTAAATGAGATGGACGCACCGTTTTTTACTCCGTTTTAAGATTTATCAAAATTTCATAGCCTGGTCAAAACAATACATCCTGCCAGGCTTTGATCCATTGCCATTATATAATGTACTCGCTTTCTTCGCTCATGAAATTCAGGAGCGTACTTTACTAAATAGAGCATCATCCTTGGCTTATAATTTTATGCTTGCATTTTTTCCGGCAACTATATTTTTATTTACCCTTATCCCCTACATCCATATTAAAAACTTCCAGGGGCAATTGCTTAATGTACTGTCAACTATTTTGCCTTATAATGCCTACATGGCCTTCCAGGCTACTATTGAAGATATTGTACGTCACCACAACGGTAAATTATTATCCATTGGTTTCATATCAGCGCTTTACTTTGCAACAAATGGTATTGCCAATTTAATGCGGGCATTTAACACATCCTCGCTCATTATAGAAAAAAGGACGTGGCTTAAACGACGTGCAATTGCCACTATATTAACTTTAGTAATTAGTGTATCCCTTTTGATTGCTATTACCGTAATGACAGCAGGTGAGGCCCTTATAAGTTTTCTACAGCACCACATTGACAACAAAGGTCATTTCTGGATCTATGTTATCAAGCTTTCCAGATGGATTATTGTAATTGCTATATTTTTCATCACAATCTCGTTGCTATACCGTTACGGTCCGGCAAACAAACAGAAGTGGAAGTTTTTAAGTACAGGTTCCATAATGGCCACTATCCTTGCAGTATTGTCATCGCTTGGATTTACTTATTATATCGATAATTTTTCGTCGTATAACAAGATCTATGGTTCTATTGGAACGTTAATAATATTAATGCTATGGCTTTATTTAAACTCTTTAATATTATTAATAGGTTTTGAGTTAAACGCAAGCATCGAATATTCGAAAAGAAACATCAAAATTGTAAAACCGATGTTCAATACCTTCAGGCAAAAAACAATTTCTTAATGAAATACGCGTTTTTAGGCAGATAATCTCACACATAATATGTAAAACCAACCCATTTTTGCCCTATTTTACATCAATTTATCATTAAATAAGTAAAATAATAAGCTTATAACCAAAAGCTTATAAATTAGTTTAAAAAAACTTAACATCAAATTTGCCAAATCGGCCCGGTTTTGTACTTTTGTCCCCGGAGAGCTGGCAGAGTGGTCGATTGCGGCAGTCTTGAAAACTGTTGAACTGTGAAAGGTTCCTGGGGTTCGAATCCCTAGCTCTCCGCCAAGAAATCAAACGTTGTAAAATTTAATTTTACAACGTTTTTTTGTTTATCAAGCCCATTTTGTCCCGCAGACACACGATACAGTAGAAACACACCGGGCCAGCAAAAACACGCCATTACTATAAATCAATCAATTAAGCTCTAACACGGGCCAAGTTGGGACAACACGGGCCAAAAAATCCATTGCCTCCTCCTGAAAAAGACCGTATTCTTATTTAGAAGAATTCCTTGTTTCTTTATTTAATCGGGCAAATACCGTATGATTATAATATCAAAAAACGAAGGCCAGCAAACTTTTGCTGGCCTTCGTTTTTTAGGGACATATACGGCTAATTTTAATAAGCTAAACCTCCTGCCCTAATTTTTTAATTCTGATAATATTAAATACCAGCATAATCAATACTCCCCAAACGGCAATAATAATAGCAGATGAAACCACGATGAGCCAAATAGGCGCTTTCCCTCTGGTAGCAAACAGTGTTCTTTTATTAAAAACACTTACAGATGTAAACTTAGCTCCCCAGGGGACTACTTTTTGTATTGATAAGTTACCGTAGTTATCATTGTCAACTATTTTGGCCACCAGTATTATATTTCCATTTGCATCTCCAGGGATACTATCTCTTTTAAAATCGCCTGAAGCTTTTCCGGTTGAATCGGTTGAAAAAGTTGGTGTTTCATTAATGTTAAGATCCGCACCCAAACGTTTTAGAGCAAGTATTACATCAACACCTTTTGCAGGTGTCCACGTGGTATCTTTCATTTCATAAACAGTTGCGGTAACCGTTTTATCACTGCCGGCATCAATTAAAATTTTGGCTTTAGCAACTGTGAGGTCGGCCTTTGCAGATTCATATTTTTTATTACCTGCAAATGTTGCCAGGAAGGTATGTTTTATCGAGGTATTCCATTCCGATTTTACAGATGTTGGGATGTAAATAGTCGCTTCCCCCTTTTCATTTGTAACCACGTTTCCTATAAATGTTCCGGTTGAATCTTTATCTAAAAACAATTTAACGCTAATGCCTGCAACGTTTAAAAACTTGCCATTTACCTTTGTATTTACTTTTACCATAAGGCGAGGCACACTATTATTAGTGATAAAGTAATTGATAGCAATATTCACATCTCCCTTTTCGGCGGCCTGCGAAAACCCATTAAAACTTAGTAAAACAAGTATAACAGATAGTGATGCAATGCGTATTTTATTCAGCAGTTTCATGGTGTTCGTTTAAAGTTTCTTGAATTGGAATAATTGGAAATATTCTGGCCAGTATAGTTATCACCAGTAATGTTCCGGCTAATGAACCCATGGTAATGGCCCATTCCTCCCAGCTCGGAAAATAATGGCGGTAAGCTTCAGGCACATCATGCATAGGTAAAAATGGATGCAGCAGTGTTGGGGTTACAATTAAATAACGTTTAAACCATGCACCAACTACAACCATTACGCCTACAATAAACATAGGCAAAGGTCTTCTGCCTTTTTTAAACAGCAATATAATAATAGGTAAAATCATCCCTGTTAAAATGGCAAACCAAAAAACAGGCGCAAAACTCCCGGTAAACATATCATTCAGATAACCTCTTTCTGATTCTTTCATTTTAAAGAAAGGTGTCAAAAATTCGTTTACATTGAAGTACAAATAAACCAGCGACAATAGCACCACTATTTTACCCATTTTATCAAAATGACTATCAGTAATATATTTTTCCAGATGATAGGCTTTTCTGAAAACATACATTGCCACTACAACAGCTCCCGCTCCCACTAAAAATGCACCCGCTATAAAGTATGCACCAAAATTGGTACTATCCCATCCTGGCCTGTAAGTGGTGGCAAATAACCACGATGTAACCGTGTGAATGGTAAATGCAACCGGAATTATAGTGATACATAGCACATTAATGGCTTTATTACTTAGTAAATTTTGTTTATGGCTTCCCTTCCAAAATGAGCCGATAAAGCTGTAAAACTTGTTTAGTTTTTGGCTTGAACGTTCTTTATGATGAAGTAATATTTTAATATCAGGTAATAAGGGGTAGTAGAGTAGCAATACGCTTATAAAAAAATAAGTTGTAATTACTATAACATCCCAAATAATAGGCGATTGGATACGTCCGTATAGAAACAAGTAATAAAACCGTTCAGGGCTACCCATATCAACAATAATAATGAGTGAGGCAAATATGATACCCGCTACTGCTATCATCTCTGCGATACGTGTAAGCGGCGCTCCCCATTTAACACCAAGTAACCTGAATATAGCCGTTATCAAGGAGCCAACAAGGCTTATGGCTACAAAAAATACAAAGTTTGAGATGTAAATACCCCATGAAACATAATCGCGCATGTTGGTAACCACCAAACCATACCGTAACTGCCGATAATAGGCAAACATACCAACCAGGCAAATGGCAACTAAAATACCTACCCATATTTTACCGGCTTTGCCAAATTTTTGCGGAAGCAGATCGTTTATGATCTTATCCCCAGCCGCTGAGTTTATATCTTTCGGTAGTGTATCTTTAATTGGTTTATCTTTTATTATTACGTTTTCCACCTTTCAATAATTTAGGTTAACTATTTTGTGTTTTATCGTTCTCAAGTCCTGATTGGAATGGGAAATTCCGGTTAACTGGTGGCAGGTAATAAACACTTGGTTTGGTTCCCAAATCTTCCATCAGCCTGTAACCTGCTTTATCCCTTATTAACTCGCTGAATCTGAATGTTTCAGCACCATTAGTTACTGTATCCTCATTCATATCGCCAAAGGCAAAAACCCCATTTGGACAGGCCGAAACGCAGTGTGGCAACATGCCTTCCCTTGTCATATCAGCGCAAAAGTCACATTTGCCTACGGTACCCTTTTTTTGAGGAATACTGGTTTCTGCAGAATAAGGCTGACTTGCAACTGCAGCTGGTAACATAGGCTGATCCCAGTTAAATACCCTGGTTGAGTATGGACATGCAGCCATACAAAAACGGCAACCAATACAGCGATCACTATCAATTAATACTATTCCATCCTGTCTCTTAAAAGTTGCATCAACCGGACAAACCTTTACACATGGCGGCTCATCACAGTGCATACAGGTAGTTGGCTCCCAATATGGAGCGGTATACTCACCAGCCTGCATCGGGTCTACTTTTATCCAGTTTTGACCGGGGTTTAACTCATGCGCATGGTTACAGGCAGATTGACATTTTTTGAGGTTTTTACACCGGGAAAGGTCAATTACCATTACAAACTTTTTACCTGGTATGCCAATCCTCGCTTCGGTATTAGATACTGGGGGCATATGCGGAACGGGTTTTAAAAACGCTTCGTCAACCTCTATTATCTCACCATCCACTGATAGCAGTTTTACTTTTTTTCCGGATGCTACCACATCTTCGCCGGCAGCCGCCTCAAATGTGTTTTTATTTGGAGTACATCCGGCAACAACTCCGGCAGCCAACAGTCCGCTTATTAGAAACTCTCTTCTCGAATTATTTTCCTGATTCATTACCGTTTTTTGATTAAAGTATTACCTTATTTTTTGATCCAGTTTTGCAATTCAGCATCCGTTACTTTTTTGCGGCTTGCCGTTAATAAAGTTTCGTCTATTTCAACAAGCCTGCCGTCCTGTGTAAGCATTTTTACAGTTTTATTTTTTACTGTTGTATTGCCCAATTTGATATTTTTACTCTTTAAAAAAGGGGTTTTAACAGCTGCCGAAACCATTGCAAATAAGGACAGGATACCAACACTCCATACAAATTTTCTTCGTGCTGGTGAATTGTCGGGTGTTGTATTTTCTTTATTGTTCATAAATAATTGCCATTTATATTGATGTGAAGGTAGATGAATAGTAGTGACTAAAGAATGATGATACACGAGCAAAATAATGACGATTATCACAAACAAAGCTTAACAAACCATCTAAGATTTTGGCACTTAAACAAAAAAGGCCCTAACAAAGCAGGGCCAATTTTCTTTCGTCTTCGAGGCTATTATTTTTTAAGAGTGCGGATATAATTAACCAGGCTCCAGATATCTTCTGCGTCAGGAATTTTCTTCTTAAAGCTTGGCATATCATCGCGTCCTTCGGAAATCTTATAATAAACAGATCCGTCGCTTTGTGATTGAAAAGCGGCAACTGTCATATCCTGTGGTGTAGTTTTTAATTGCGCGGCTTTACTGCCATCGCCAAGCCCTTTTTTCCCATGGCATGAGGCGCAATGTAAGTTCCACAAAGCTTTACCATTATTAATTGATTCGGCACTTGATTTTACCGGATTAGCCATTTTTGCGTTTTTATCCGGCACGGGCCAGGGTTTAGGTTGTTGAATATTTGTAAAGGCAAAACTAATTGTGCCTGCTGCTAAAACAAAAGCAAATAACATCAGTTTATTTTTCATGATTTTTTATTTATTAAGTTTACTTAAACTCTACTACTAAAGCATTGATAATCAATATTGTTTTAATTAAAAGTTCCATAATCTGGATATATTAAATCCAATTAAAAACTGTCCTTTTTTATAATCATTTTGGTTAAATAAGGCATTATTTTCGGGCATAAGGGAACTATAGTTGCCAAAGAATATCTCGAAATCGTGACCACTTGTCCGCATTTCAATACCAAAACTGATATTGGGATGAGGATTATCAGCCGGATTTTGAGTTAACGGCTGATCATAATTTACGATAAGGGATGCTCCATCGGAAATTTTATACCTTCCTGATGCCGAAACAGAAAAATTATCGTTGTTATAAATTGGCATAGGTTTTCCTTCACCATTTAAATAACCTTGTAAGTCGTTAAAATGTGTATAACTCGGCGCTACCTGAATAGATAACTTATCGGTAAACTTTCTGGCAATAATAAGCTGGTTGAAGTAGGCAAAACGATCGCCTGTTGTTACATAAATTAAGGCAACGCTGTTTGCCTGCGTATTAGCCATCGCGTTTCCAAAATAAGTTACACTTACCGGCATGGAGCCATCTTTGGTTTGTTTAAGTATGGCCCATTTTGCGTTTAGGTCCACTTCCATTTTTTCATTGGTAGCGTCAAAACCTATCTGTAAATTATTGACAGGTGTATAGCTAAAACCCAGTTTCATGGTAGCGCTCGCAAACAAACCGAACAAATCTTTAAAGCCATTATCTACCGTTCCAAACCTGTGCTGAATATCAAATTCAAATGTTCCTTTTATGGGTACCATTACAGTTTGATTGTCGATAATGTAATTGCCGTCAAATGTGTTTTTTATAAACGATTTCTTTTTTACTTCAGGAGCAGCAGCTGTTGTATCAGCAGGGGCTGTAACCTTTTTTACAGTATCTTTAGTTGTCGTGTCTTTTTTAACAGGTGCCTGGGCATTCTGCGCCATTACATTACCCATGCTTAAGGCAAATACAATTACCAGGCAAACCCTTGTAAAACCGTAAATTGATGATGAATAACTATTATGTGTTTTCATGAGTTGTTTTTTAATTGTTTTTAGCGCCCTGGGTAATCCAGGCAAGCATTAAGGCATTAATATTTGAGGGGTTATTTGGTGCACCGGCAGGCATCGATATAGCTTCTTTTCCGGTTAGCCATAAATACACCACACTGTTTGCGGGAATACCTGTATTAACAAGATTTCCGCCTTCCAGTGCGTCATATGAGCTCGTGGCCGATAAATTTGGCGCAATAGCTCCGTTATGACACCCGCTTAAAGCACAGCTTTTGGTTAATATGGGCTGTATATCTTTCGAGAAGCTTACCGTTGTTGTTATTACCGGAGCATCGTTTATAGGAACAGTAGTGGTTTTGGTACAGCTGTTTATTATAAACAGCAACTGCATTACCAGTATAAAGCCTATTATTGTTTTTTTCTTTGACATGATCTTGATTTTAAGTGGCAAAAGAACAGGTCAATTACTTACTGTTTGAAATGCAAAGTAAGACCAGGCTCAATAGCGTGTGCTGTGCTGGCTTTGTTAAATACAGCTATACCAAAGTTCACGTCAGACAATGGGGAAAAATCAACATCCTGCAAGTTGGTATCGGCTGTTTTAAGTGCCCTCTTTAATTCAAGTATCCATCCTGACCCGGTGTAAACCGCTTTAAATGGAATGTCGCTACGGCTTCCCTGGTATTTTTGCATTATTAAACCTGGAATGGCATTGGCGCCAACTCCTGTAATATTGCCATTATTGTCAAATGTGGTATTGTAAGCAGTAGTAGCAGTAGGATCAATTGTAGTGCCATCAGATAAGGTAAGTACACCATTGGCATCTACAGCGGTTACCAAAAAAGCTGGGGTGCTACCATCTTCGGCTGTTACATTTGTTAATGCAGTTACAGTTACACCGGCAGTAATACTATTGGTTAATAATGCATACCCGTTGGTCTGGTTTTTAACAACCCATCCAGGTACGGTAACTGAAGTACTGGTACCGGTAATTTTCAACGTTTGTGTATTGGTTACTGATCCCGGCACTTTTGAATATGTTGGCACTCCTGCAGTTGTTGAAGTTACCATTGCACCATCTGAGTGGCGCCCGTTTGCATTTACCTGTCCGCCAGCCCAATCAATATAATCATCATCGGCAAAACCATAAGCCTGATCCTGCATTAAGTGAATATGCCAAAGATCTGCTTTTTCTTCGGGGCCATTGGTATAGTGATTCCCCCCTGCGCTTGGATTACTGGTTACTAAAACATTTGAAGCGTTTAATGTTTGTGTAGCCGTGTTTAGATGGCAGGTGGCATAACAGCTTTGTGATGCAAATAATGCCACAGAGTTATTAATGTTCCATTGAAATCCGAATTTATCTTCGTTAAAAGGAACACTTGTTATATTTCCATTAACATCAAAGGTGTAATTACTTGATTGCCTGGTCCATAATTTAGTCGTTGGGTTATAAGTTACCGGTGTATTTAATAAACTTTCATCCGGATCATTCCATTGAACCAGAAAGTAAACATTATTGGCATCATACAATGATCTTAAAGTTATATTATAACTCAAGCCAATATAACCTTCAAATGTTCCGTTACCCGGATCAGGGACTGTTGCGGTAACTTCTAACTTTGGGGCGTTTGCCCAAACACCATCAACGGAGCCATCTATAATTGGAGCGCTTGCCGTTTTAACGGACACTAATGTAGATGTGCTTACCGGTGCATTATTAATTACCACCTGGTCCTTTTTTGTACAGCTTACTACATATCCTAAAATAAGGATCAATGATGTAGTTACCCAGAATTTTCTGTCTTGTAAAAATTTCATATTTGAAAATTTATAGTGTGGATGAATTATACTTTTTTCAGGTGCTAAAGTACCCTGTAACGGACATAGGAAAAGTGACGGCTGTCATTATAATAAATGATATAACCGTGATTAAAGGAAAAACAATTATTAAGCTTGTTGGTTAAGCCTTATTAATTTTATTGTTTAATTTTCACCCTAAATTGGGTAAAAAGAGGAGTTTTGCGGAGAGGGGAACCTTAAGTATTGACCTGCTATGAGCGCTTTAAACACTGAAAACAAACAGGTTAAAAAGGCTACAGCGGGTCAATTTCCTTTAGTATTAAAGGGTATTATTTTTTAACTGTACGGATATAATTAACCAGGCTCCAGATATCTTCTGCGTCAGGAATTTTTTTCTTAAAGCTTGGCATATCATCACGCCCTTCTGAAATTTTATAATAAACAGATCCGTCGCTTTGAGATTGAAAAGCTGTCACTGTCATATCCTGAGGTGTCGTTTTTAATTGTGCGGCTTTGCTGCCATCCCCAAGTCCCTTTTTCCCATGGCATGAGGCGCAATTTAAGTTCCACAAAGCTTTACCATTATTGATTGATTCGGCACTTGATTTTACCGGGTTAGCCATTTTCGCATTTTTATCCGGCACGGGCCAGGGCTTAGGTTGCTGAATAATAGTAAAAGCAAAACTCATTGTGCCTGCTGCTAACACAAAAGCAAATAACATCATTTTCTTTTTCATGATTTTTTATTTATTAAGCTTACTTAAACTCTACCAATAAAGCATTGATAATCAATATTGTTTTAATTAAAAGTTCCATAACCTGGATATGTTAAATCCAAAACAGAATTGACCGCCTTTTATCTTTCTGCCATTTGCATCTGTATAGGCAAAAGGATTATTTGCGTTGTATAAATTATCATGCTGAGGATTAAGCAAGGTGTAGTTTCCCATAAATATCTGGAAGGTGTGGCTGCTCGTTGTAAATTCAAATCAGATTGCTAAGTTTGGATGAGCATTATTAGTTGGCTGTTTGGTAATAGGCTGGTCATAGTCAACAATTATAGAGGTAACCTCTGATATTTTAAATCTGCCGGCTGCTGCTATTCCAAATTGATCATGTTTCATTTCTTCAAATACAGTAGATGAGGTGCTATCAAGTTTTGTATAATAACCAGTTACTGCATTTTGGTGTGATAATGTTGGCACAACCTGTAAAGAAAACCTATCACTAAACTTTCTGGCAATAATTATCTCGTTGAATGAAGTTATGCGGTCAGTAGTACGTGGAAAATTGGTATGATCAGGATCTAATACTGATGGATAAACAATATATACTAATTTCTGTTAAAGCAAGACAAAAACGAGTTTTCCAGGAAGAGAATATGCTTTAAGAAGTAAATTAATTATACCGCGGTGAACCCTTTAACGCTGTAATTATAAAGTAATACTCAATTTAGTTGAAATTCCAGGGAAATCAAACTCGAAAATAGGAGTTATTTATTGTTTACCGAATTAAATGCTGACAGATACTTATCAATATAAAACTGTTTATTTTTAGTTTTATATTGCATAATAAACCGCGGATGTTCCAAAGCAACAATCTTTTTAAAAAAATTGTACTGTTCATTCAATTTGCTTAAAAAAGCTTCATTTTTTCCGGTACCAAAACAAAAACACACGTCGGTTTGCACCCCTAAATCAATTTGCTTTTTTATATTCTCAATTACAAAATCAGTAACCGCTATTGTGAGTTCTTTACTATCGTAATAATTATAATTTTTCTCGTTCCCTTTAGCTTCAGATGTTGTAAAACCGAGTGGGCAAAGCGAATTAATATAAAATTTCTTGTAAAATGCCTCAACTCCACCATATGCATTGATCATTTCATATACAAAAACCGAGGATGGTTCATGCGTTGCCTTCCCTATGTAGTTGATATTACATTCTGTGAGCAGTCGTTTTGGATCTGTGAATGGGATACCCGTTAATCCACCACCAAATCTCCCCGGATTAATACCCAGAATGATATGTCGTTTTTCATTATCATCATAATATTTATGATAAAAAATGTCCGAGATTGACAATGCCTGGCTACTCTCCTTAAAAGGATTCATGATACGGATACCCGTCGGCAATGCATTCCCTGTATATTGCAATTGTTTATTAAAGTCGATAACTTTTTGTGCAAACGTCATATAGATATTAATTCAAAAACGAATTTATATTTTTTCTATCACCATTTCCAAAATCAAAAGGGCCTGTAATCTACAATCACAGGCCCTTTGTATCATTTAAGATGAATCTCTTTTTTTAGAGCAGTTTAGCATTCCCGGAGGTTCTGCCAAAGCGATAGCTCAGGGTAACCTCATGGGTAGGGATATTGGCGCCGCCCAGGTTATTGCTGGTAGTACCAAACTGATAACTGTAGCCTACATGGAAGGAGCTGACATTGATCGTAATGATGCCGGCCATCTCATTATTGGTACGGTAGTTCACGCCTAGTCCCAGCGTCTCTTTCAGGTAGAAGGTGCCCGAGAAGTCTGCCACTAATGGTACCCCGCTGGCGTAGGAGAACAACGTGGCCGGTTTGAACTTGATGTCTTCGTCTATATTGGTGATCAGTGCCCCTGAAAAGTAATAATGATTGATAAAGTTATTATTGTTCTGGATCGATGCTGTTCCCAGGCTGGTAAAAGTCAGTTCCGGTACCGATATCCCCAGGTAATACCAGTCGGTATAATACATCACCCCAAAGCCCACATTCGGCTTGGTCTGCCGCACATCGGTCGCAAATACCGGGTCATTGGCGGCCAGTTGGGAGTAATTGGCTACATAGTTCCGCACACCTGCATTCAGCGACACCCCCAGGTAGGCCTCAGGACCCAACTGGATCGATTTGGCAAAATAGGCATTCACCTCCGTCTGCCGCTCTATGGCAAACTGGTCATTCATGACAATCAGACCCGCTGCTGCATTGATCGTCGGAATCGGGATATTCCCGTTGAACAGGAAGGTCGTCGGTGCCCCGTCTACCCCTACCCATTCCTTCCTGCCCAGCATGTTCAGCGATCCCGCCTTGTCCAGCAATGAATAGGCCGGGTTCAGCGGCGTCAGGTTATCCATGTATTGGGTATAACTGAACTGCTGCGTCTGACCTTTTACACTTCCGGCTACCAGGATCCCTATTAATAGTAACAGTACCACGCTGGCTGCTCTGTTCACCTTATGACTCTTTTTCAATTTCATCTCTTTTTTTGATTCAGGTTGCTTCCTTTTATTGATATTTTAGTACGAAGTAGCCGGTTTTGCTCTTTCTTTCTCCGTTCACTACAATCTCTACCCGGTAGAAATACGTGCCTGCCTGCTGCAACGCTCCGGTGAGATTGGAGTGCCCGTCAAATACATGCGAGGTATTGTCATATTTAAAGCCCTGGTAAATGATCACCCCATTGCGGTTGATCAGCGTCACTTCATTCTCCGGATAGTTCTGGATCCCTTCAATATATAAGAAATCATTGATCCCGTCTCCATTCGGTGATACGGCCTGGTGTACCAGGATGTCATCACCTGCGGCATCAATAATCACTACCGGCTGGATCACGCTGGTGGCTGCTTCATAGTTGTTATCTCCTGCCTGGCTTGCCGTAATCTCTGTACTACCCAGCTGTAAGGCGCCGAGGCTGCTGCCCTGGATGTCTGCTATCAGCGGATTGGCAGAACTGAACGTTACCGGAAGCCCTGAACTGGCCGTTATCGTGCTCAGGTCATAGTGCGAACCCTTCAGCTGTACCGGGATCGCTGCAAAGCTGATCGTCTGCTGGGCCTTATTCACTACCAACTGCCTGCTGATAGATGGGATAGTAGTATAATTACCATTGGCTGCCAGTGTTGCGGTGATCGTTGTAGTACCTGCTCCTGTAATATGGATCGACCCGTTAACAATTGTCGCTACTGCTGGATTGCTGCTCGTATAAATAATGGTCTCCCCGCCGGATGTAGTGGCGCCACCATTAAAGTCGGCATCCCCGTACGTTTTGGTCGCTATCTGCGCAAATGTCAATGTCGCAGCTGCATCTGTTATCGTTAGTGTTCCGTTTATATAAGTGATCGCATAGTTATTGTCTACTGCTCCACTTGGCGTAATCGCATAAACTCCTACGGATGAACTGCTGGTGGCAGTCGTGCTTGCTGTGGCTGCTGTAGTTAAACTGGCCTGGCTATCGCCATTCACAAAGCCTGAATAGGTTACCGTTAATGC
>NZ_VLLI01000008.1 GCF_007830615.1 Mucilaginibacter frigoritolerans | reverse complement strand
ACATGCACATCATGTCCCTGGTCAACCAGACGGATAAAGGTGCCGCCCATGGAGATCACATCATCATCCGGGTGTGGTGAAAAGATGATAGCACGTTTTTGTGCCGGTTGTGCCCTTTCCGGTCTTTGGGTATCATCTGCATTGGGCTTGCCTCCCGGCCAGCCGGTAATGGTATGTTGCAGCTGGTTAAAGATGTCAATATTGATATTGTATACCGGACCCTGTTCTACGGCCAGCTGGGCCATGCCATGGTTGTTATAATCTTCTTCGGTAAGTTTCAGTATCGGTTTGTTTACTGTTTCGGCTAACCACAATACCGCTTTCTTTTTCAGGGTATTTTCCCAGATACAATCTTTTACCAGCCATGGGGTATCAAATCTGGTCAGGTAGCTGGCTGCGGCTTCATCCAGTACAAATTCTACATGGTCAGATAATTGCAGATAGGTAGCCGGTACTTCACCAGAGATCTCTCCTTCTACTGCTTTTTTAATAATCGGTGCTTTCTTTAAGCTCCAGGCCATCAGGATGATTTCCCTTGCTTTGAAAATAGTGCCGATACCCATGGTGATGGCTTTGGTAGGTACGTTTTGTTTACCACCAAAATCACGGGAGGCATCATTCCTGGTTAAATCATCCAGGGTTACCAGGCGGGTTCCTGAATTGGGTGCCGAGCCCGGTTCGTTAAACCCGATGTGGCCCGTACGGCCAATTCCCAGGATCTGTAGGTCAAGTCCCCCCAGTTTGGTGATCTTTTGCTCATAATCTAAACAAAAAGCGGCCACCTCTTCGGTGGTTGTCAGGGTTCCATCGGGGATATGTACATTGGCTTTATCGATATCTACATGGCTGAACAGGTTCTCGTTCATGAAGGTTACATAGCTTTGGGCTGCTGTAGGCTGCATCGGATAGTACTCATCCAGGTTAAAGGTGATCACGTTTTTAAAGCTCAGGCCCTCTTCCTTATGTTTGCGTACCAGTTCGGCATAAACCGCTATCGGCGTTACCCCGGTGGCCAGCCCTAATATTGTTTTTTCACCTTTGCTTTCCTTGCTTTTTATCAGTTTGGCTATCCGCTCCGCTACCGCTACCGATGCCTGTTGCTGATTGGGATATACCGTTACAGGTAATTTCTCATACCTTGTCTCTTCCAGTAAATTTAATCGCGCCATTAAATAAGTTTTGTGTTGGTGTTTGGTTTATTAAAAAGATATTGCATAAAAAATCCCCGCCGAAACGAGGATCTATTCAAACCAATCTAACTATTAAAATTTACCCTTACCGACATAAGGCTAAAATAAAGTTCGTTCTTAAATACTAATTTATACATTATCTTATACAAACTTAGTAAAATAATAATTACAATTCCAAAACTTTTTAAATTTTTTTAATAAGTTTAATTGAGTGAATAAACTTCAATATAAAATCCGGTTGGATTTTTTCATCTGAAAGGTCACAAAAAGTTTAAATAGCATAATTATCCTGAATAGTGATTCAGACTAACAAGATTAAATAAATCAGCTATTTACCTAGTTTAATCAGGAGAAAGACAGTTGGTTACTACAAAAAGAAGGTATTAGTAGAATTGGTCAGCTTTAATTATCAAACCAAATATTTTGGACAGGTTTTGACAATCAGTTATCCCGTAGTACAAAGCTTCGCTAAATTTTATTATTGATTTACAGTAATAAGGTATAGGTTAAAGCCTCTTTTGTTTAAAACTGCAGAAACACTATTTAAAGATATGCCCTGCAATTATTTATCAAACCCAAAGTTAATCTATCTAATTTTCCACACAAATAAATTACACCAACGCAGTTATTCTATATACCAACAGCGTTATTCGATATACATTTTTTATTTTGATAATAAACATTTGCTTCTTTTTACCCTTCTTCACACCTTTAATTTCTTCTTTCTGGTCTTTTTAATTAATAAAAAAATGGAACAAAAAACTTAACAGCTATTTTCATGTTAAAGATTTAGGAGGCCTAAAGTTTACTTTACGCTTACCATGTTGTTAATGTAGTAAATTATTTTTGGCATACTAAAGAGGATATTTATGAAAGTTGAAATCTGGTCAGACGTGATGTGCCCGTTTTGCTATATCGGCAAAAGAAGGTTTGAAAATGCTTTGCAGCAATTTGAAAACAGGAATGATGTAGAAATTGAATGGAAAAGCTTCCAGCTTAACCCTGACATGGAAACTAACCCTTCTATAAACATTGATCAATATCTTGCAGACATAAAGGGCTGGACAATTGATCATGCCCGTGATTTAAATGCCCATGTAACCCAAATGGCAGCAGAAGCGGGTTTAACCTATAACTTTGATAAAGCTATAGTAGCCAATAGCTTTAATGCACATCGGTTTAGCCATTTAGCTAAGAAAAACGGCTTGGGTATTGAAGCCGAAGAACAGCTATTTAAAGCTTATTTTACTGATGGTAAAAACATTGACGACCTGAAAACCCTGATTGAATTAGGCAAACAAATAGGGTTGGACACTGAAGAAGTAAAACAAACATTAGAAAGCAATGCTTATGCAGATGAAGTAAAGCATGACATTGCCGAAGCACAATATCTTGGCATAAAAGGGGTTCCGTTTTTTGTAATGAACAGTAAATATGCCGTATCCGGCGCACAGGCAGAGGTTGTTTTTGAACAAACCCTGCAAAAAGCATATACCGAATGGCAAAAGGAAAATCCAAAACCAAAATTTGAAATTATTGAAGGCGAAAGCTGCGGGCCTGATGGCAATTGCTAAAAATATTAAGTACCTATGAATATGAGCAGCCTTCGAAAGAAGGCTTTTTTGTTACATTGCCTGTAAAGCATGCTCAATTTATTTTCTGCTCAAAATATGTACCTTTGTACAAGGCTAACTTAGTGTATTTTTAACACTAAGAAAAAATAAGTAAACATGGATTCATCAATTCCTCCTATAAATATACACCGTACAACACTACGCATTGCAGTTGGCGCTTTGTTTTTTATGGCCGGCTTGTGTTTTGCCAGTTGGGCATCGCGCATAGCAACGGTACAGCAAACTATGGGCTTGTCTGACGCTGCTTTGGGTGCGGTATTATTTTCGCTACCGGTGGGTTTAATGTTGTCTTTGCCGTTTTCGGGATGGGTGATTACTAAAATAGGGAGCAAAAGACTGCTACTTTCTGCTATATTATTTTATGGTGCAGCATTAGTAAGTTTAGGATTGGCAAAAAACACTTTTCAATTAATATGCTGCCTGCTTTGTTACGGCTTTGCAAGCAATGCCGTAAATATTTCTGTTAATACCCAGGCAGTAGCCAATGAGGGAATGTATGATAAACCCATTATGGCATTTTTCCATGGTTTATGGAGTCTCGCCGGGTTTACCGGAGCCGGAATAGGTACTTTTATGATTGCCCGGGGGATTGATCCCTTCCATCATTTTATTATTATTCTGAGCATCCTGATTATCGGAGTTATTATTGCTTCGAGATTTCTTTATGATGATTATGGTGTTGCTACAAAGGAGGTAAAATCAACCTTAACATTATCCGAACGATTAAAGCTGATGATTCCGCTTTTAACATTAGGAAGCATAGCATTTTGCTCAATGATTTGTGAGGGCGCTATGTTTGACTGGAGCGTTATTTACTTTAAAAAAGTGATTGAAGCACCCATTGCTTTGCAAGGAATCGGGTTTACTGCCTTCATGGGAACAATGGCCGGGGGCAGGTTTATTGCCGACGGGTTTGCACATCGCTTCGGTTTAAAACGAACTTTGCAGGTTAGCGGTTCTTTAACTGCTACGGGCTTACTCATAGCAGTTATATTCCCTTATTTTTATACTGCTCTTGCCGGCTTTTTGTTAGTTGGTATTGGAGTATCATCGGTAGTACCAATGGTTTACAGCGCTGCAGGAAAATCAAAAACCATGTCGGCGGGTGTTGCGCTGGCGGCGGTATCAACTATAGGTTTTATTGGCTTTTTAGTTGGACCTCCGGTAATAGGCTTTATCGCCGGTTTGGCAACATTAAGAGCTTCGTTCTTATTTATCGCAGTTATGGGAACAAGCGTGGTGGTCTTATCAACACGTGCAAAGCTTGATAGCTAAATTTCTTACCATAAAAAGGCTTTAAATACCTTGTTTTGCCAGCTTCCCAATAGTTAAACCTTGTATAATAATGGAGAACACAACGATTATATAAGTAATCAGAACAAATTCATCACGGTGCATAGTGGCAGGCAAAGAAAGTGCAAGCGCAACGGATATACCACCCCTAAGCCCACCCCAGGTTAATATTAAAACGGCATTCTTTTCAAAGTGAATCCACTTTCGCATAAAAAACACAGGAAATGCCACTGAGACAAAACGAGCCAGCAAAACCAAAACAATCATCATAACACCTGCTGCCAGTATAATCGGGTCCACTTTTATCACCAGCATTTCAAGGCCTATCAACAGAAATAACACGGCATTAAAAATCTCATCAAGCAAATCCCAAAATTTCCCCAGATAATCTCTTGAAATTTCCGATAGTCCCTCCTTTTTCCCTTTTGTACCAATGATTATTCCCGCAACGATAATTGCCAATGGACCCGATAAATGCAAAAAATCAGCCAGCTCATACCCGCACATTACCACTGTAAGCGTTATCAAAACCTCTACCCGGTAATTATCAATAGATTTAATGGAAAAATAGGCCAGGTAACCTAGTATCCCGCCAAACAATAATCCACCACCCGCTTCTCTTAAAAAAAGCAAGGCCGTGCCTGCAACCGAAAAATGAGTGCTACCATTAAGCGCTACTTCAAAAATGGTTAAAAAAACAACTACGCCTACGCCGTCATTAAATAATGATTCGCCTGCAATTTTAAGCTCTAATGATTGTGGTATTCCTGCTTGCTTAAGGATGCCCATAACAGCAATCGGATCTGTCGGGGATATTAAAGCTCCAAATAAAAGACAATAGATATAGGGTACCGATATACCAAAAAACTGAAAAAGGTACCATGCCATAATACTCACCAAAAAGGTGGATAAAAATGTACCAATGGTAGCCAGAACCATCACCGGCCACTTTTCTTTATTTAGTTTATTGGCATCAATGTGCAATGCTCCGGCAAATAGCAAAAAGCTAAGCATAATCTTCATTAATACCTGCTCAAAATTGATGTTTGAAACCAGAACTAATGCTTTTGATGATATTTCGGGCACCAAATAACCCGTGATGGCGATCAAAATAGATGAAAACAAAGCAATTACCATTATACCAATGGTAGGTGCCCATTTTATCCATCGGTCGTTGATGTAAGCAAAAACTGAAGTTAAAAATATAAGGATCGATATAATGTGGTATGTATTCAAATCTGAGTTGTGAATTTATCGAATTTAATAAAATCAATAATCTTTATGGTACGATTCTGATGGTTTAATGATTATTTTATCTGCTTAATTGCGACATGCTATATTACCTTTGCTTTAACCTTTCACCTTTTTTTACCATCTTGCAATTATAAACCATAATTGTGAACAACAAGATAAAATTACTAAAGCAAAAGCGTGGAGAGGCCCTTTTAGGTGGTGGTAAAGTACGAATTGAAAGTCAGCATAAAAAAGGGAAACTTACCGCTCGTGAGCGTTTACATTTTTTGATGGATGAGGGTTCATTCCAGGAAATTGGTATGCTGGTAGCACACCGTTCTACTGATTTTGGAATGGAAAATGAGAAATACCCGGGTGATGGGGTTATAACCGGATATGGTACTATCAGTGGTCGTTTGGTTTATGTTTTTTCTCAGGATTTCACCGTGTTTGGCGGATCGCTTTCCGAAACCCATGCAGAAAAGATCTGCAAGATAATGGATCTCGCCCTTAAAAATGGCGCTCCCGTAGTTGGTTTAAACGATTCCGGTGGAGCGCGAATACAGGAGGGTGTAGTATCTTTAGGTGGATATGCGGATATTTTTTACCGCAACACTATGGCCTCCGGTGTTGTACCGCAAATATCAGCCATTATGGGTCCCTGTGCTGGTGGGGCGGTATATTCGCCTGCTATTACTGATTTTATTTTAATGGTTGAAAACACTTCCTACATGTTTGTTACAGGTCCCAATGTGGTAAAAACAGTAACACATGAAGTAGTTACTTCCGAGGAGTTAGGCGGAGCAACCACACATGCTACTAAATCGGGAGTTACTCATTTTGCCTGTGCCAATGAGATTGAGGCCATTCAGCACGTAAAGAAACTTTTGAGCTATATGCCTCAAAATTGCGAGGATAAGGCCCCTGCCCTGCCATACGAAATAAAAAACGAACTAAGGCCCGATCTTAACAATATTATGCCCGAAAACGCTTCGCAACCCTATGATATCCGCGAAGTGATTGATTTGGTAATTGATGCGGGATCGTTTTTAGAGGTGCATAAAGATTTTGCGGAAAATATAGTGGTGGGCTTTGCCCGCCTGGCGGGGCGAAGTATTGGCATTATAGCCAATCAGCCTGCATTTTTGGCAGGTGTATTGGATATACATTCATCAACAAAAGGAGCACGCTTTGTACGTTTTTGCGACAGCTTTAATATTCCCTTGCTGGTATTTGAAGATGTCCCGGGCTTTTTACCAGGCACCGATCAGGAATGGAACGCTATTATTACGAATGGCGCTAAACTTCTTTACGCTTTTTGTGAAGCAACTGTTCCCCGCATTACAGTTATTACCCGCAAAGCTTATGGCGGTGCTTATGATGTAATGAACTCCAAACATATTGGAGCCGATATGAATTATGCCTGGCCATCGGCAGAGATTGCGGTGATGGGTGCGAAAGGTGCCGCCGAAATTATTTTTAAACGGGAAATTAATACATCAGCAGATAAAGAAGCAAAATGGAAAGAAATGGAACTTCAATATTCTGACATTTTTGCCAACCCCTACCGTGCTGCCGAGCGTGGTTTTATTGACGAGGTAATTGAGCCTGCAGAAACCCGTATAAAACTGATCCATGCTTTTAAAATGCTGGAAAATAAAGTAGTTAATAATCCAAAAAAAAAACACGGAAATATCCCGTTGTGATTTCGGAATTATAACAGGGCAAACAACAATTTGAAGCGGGTAATTTATAAAATATGAAAGCGAACATCTTAATATGATACAAATCGAACAAATCCGTCCGGAACTTACCTGGCAATTAAGACGTGATGTATTATATCCCGGCGAGATGAAGCACAACATGGGCCTCGAAGAGGATGAACATGGCATCCACTTCGGTGCATTTAAAAATAATAAACTAGTGGGGATAGTATCGCTTTTTCAAAACGGGACGGACTTTCAGTTTCGTAAACTAGCCATTGATCCATCGGCACAAAAAATGGGGATAGGAAATAATTTACTACAATATATTACTGGTTTTGCACAGCATGAAGGCGGCACTCGAATTTGGTGCAACGCCCGAATTTCGGCAACTGGCTTTTATTTAAAGGCTGATTTCGTTCAAACCGGCAAGTTTTTTTCAAAAAATGGTTATGATTATGAGATTATGGAAAAGCTCATTACTCCTTTTCCAGATCCCCCAATAAATTAGTTGCATAGTCATTCTTTGCATTTTTTAAGGATAGATTAGCCATGTATATGGCTAGGTCAACATCCCCTTCGCCTTCGTACACTACTGCCAGGTTATAAGCTGCTCTGCTTACTATTTGTGTATTAACATCCTTTAAAAATGGTTTTAAAAGTGTGTCGGCCTTGTCAAAATTACTCGCTAAAATTTCTTTTATGGCAGGTCCAAATATTTCATCATTGTAAAGCGGCCTTTGATTCACAATGCGATTTGGCAAATAGTCCTGCAAAGCATTTTGAGTGGCGTTTTGTGCAGCAATATTGATAGTTGCCTTACTACCGCCAACTGTAGGATGAACAACCAACGATCCTAATAAACCCATATATGGCGTTTCGGGCTGGGCCTCTATTGCCTGGCCGTTTAGTTTTTTAAAGTGCACACCATCACCCTCATAAAGTATAAATTCAACCTGAACGCTGCTATTATAATAAGCTGTTGAGTTGTCAATATTATCTAAATCAACGCTTGCAGTAAATTTATTTAAGGCAAGTACGTAATCGGCGTGATATTTTGCAGCCAAAAGCTTTATCGAATCGGTGTTTGCAGCAAATTGTGTTGAGTCGACCAAAGAAATAGTTTTTGTATTGGGAAGCTGTTTCAGCTGCGTTTCGGCATATTTAAGCGACGAATAAGCCCCCGCCTGGATGGCAGCAAGCTTGCGTTTAGTGTAATTTTTGGCTACACTTAAGTCATATTGATTAATCAGCAAAACGGTTACAGTACCGGGCTTAAACAATTTTTTTGGCGAATATTCTAATGGTATACTAACATATTGTGTTACCTCACAACCACTTAACAGCAAGAATAAAGCAACAAGGATTGGTTTTAATATTTTCATTTAACTATGGTACATATATACGTTTTGAATATACCATTTAATCGCAAAAAAATCTACAAAACAAAACCAGCCTAATACATAGGCTGGTTTCTAACTAACTAAACTGATCTTTGAAAAAATTTACTCACCACAAAGGAACAACTACCAGATAAAGTCAATGTTAAATCATCAACAAATCATGCTTAAATAGTGTGTTGTTAACCTATGTTTATATTCCCAAAACTATTAAAACTATAATTTTCAGAAAACTTGTTAACTCCCTAAACCTTAATATACACCCATCAAATTCTGTTTTCAGCTTTCACCTTAATCATTATATTTGTGAGCGGTTGTTTTAACCGTTTTTAATAAATTATGGCTAAAAAGAAATCTGAGGCATCTGAGCATGTTGCTGTTGTAAATAAGGCTTCCCTATCGTTTTTTGAGAAATACATCAATAATCCCTCTCCTACCGGTTTTGAATGGAAAGGCCAGGAACTATGGCTTGAATACATAAAACCTTATATTGATGATTACTATGTAGATAATTACGGAACAGCTGTTGGTATCATCAACAAAAAAGCTGAATATAAAGTGGTTATTGAGGCTCATGCCGATGAAATATCATGGTTTGTAAATTATATTACCAGCGATGGATTGATCTATGTGATCCGTAACGGAGGTTCAGACCATCAGATAGCCCCTTCAAAAAGGGTAAATATCCACACCGATAAAGGCATTGTAAAGGCAGTTTTTGGATGGCCGGCTATTCACACCCGAAGCGCAGGTGAAAAGGAAGAAGCTCCTACTTTAAAAAATATATTTCTGGATTGTGGCTGCACTTCAAAAGAAGAGGTTGAAAAATTAGGCATACATGTAGGTTGTGTAATTACTTATGAAGATGAGTTCATGGTATTAAATGACCGCTATTATGTTGGCCGTGCATTAGATAACCGTGCCGGAGGATTTATGATTGCCGAAGTAGCACGTTTATTAAAAGAAAATAAAGTAAAACTTCCTTTTGGCCTTTACATAGTAAATGCTGTGCAGGAAGAAATCGGACTACGCGGTGCCGAAATGATAGCTCATCATATTAAACCCAACGTTGCTATTGTAACAGATGTTACCCACGATACGCAAACACCAATGATTAATAAGATTAGCCAGGGTGATTTGGCTTGTGGTAAGGGACCTGTAATATCGTATGCCCCTGCCGTACAAAATAACCTGAATAAATTACTGATCAAAGCAGCTGAAAAGGCCGAGATTCCATTTCAGCGCCAGGCTTCATCACGTTCAACTGGTACCGATACCGATGCTTTTGCTTATTCAAATGATGGCGTACCATCAGCATTAATCTCCCTGCCGTTGCGTTATATGCATACCACTGTGGAGATGATTCACAAACAAGACGTTGATAACGTAATACGCCTTATTTATGAAACCTTGTTAAATATCAAAGCCGGTCAGGATTTCAGATACATTAAATAATTGAATAGTAAAACATTTTACCCTAAAAAACATTTATCACAATAATAAAATAATATAAATAAATGTCATATTTACATTTATTTGAAGTACCTGAGAACATATGAAACCAACATTATTAATTCTGGCAGCTGGTATGGCCAGCCGCTATGGAAGCATGAAACAAGTAGATGGATTTGGCCCTAATGGTGAAACCATTATAGATTATTCTATTTATGATGCTATTAAAGCAGGATTTGGTAAAGTAAGCTTTATTATCCGCGAGGAATTTGCTGAACCATTTAAAGCCATTTTTGAGCCTAAATTAAAAGGACGTATTGAAACTGATTATGTTTATCAGAGCTATGACCTTAAACCTTTTGGTATTGATAAAACCATTGAACGGGCTAAACCATGGGGAACAGCCCATGCCGTATTATCTGCACGCAACCAGATTCATGAGCCTTTTTGCGTAATAAATGCTGATGATTTTTATGGTTATGATGCCTTTGAAAAAATGGCTAAGTTTTTAAATACCGAAGTAGCTGATGATAAATTTTCTATCATAGGTTACCAGGTTGACAGAACTTTATCTGAATACGGAACCGTATCACGCGGTGTGTGCCAGGTTGATGAGAATGGCAATATGGTAGCTATTAACGAACGCCTCAAAGTTTATTTTGCAAAAGATGGTGGTGTCGTTTATGAAGAAGATGGTAAAGAAATCTCATTACCGTCAAACACACCTGTTTCCATGAATTTTTGGGGCTTTACTCCTGCAGTTTTCAAAAAAACAGAGCCCTTTTTTAAAGCTTTTGTTGAAAAGAATGAAAACGATCCTAAAGCTGAATTCTTTATTCCGCTAATTGGTGATGAGTTGATCAAAAGTGGTGAAGCATCATTTAAAGTAATACCAACCGGCGAAAAATGGTTTGGTGTTACTTACAAAGAAGATAAACCCATTGTACAGAAAAGCATATCTGAACTGGTTAAAAACGGAACTTATCCGGAAAACCTTTGGCCATAATTTCAACTCATATTCAATCATTAAATCCTGCCACTTGAGCAGGATTTTTTGTTTACAGGGCTTCCGGTAACGTTCCCGAAGAATTATTACTTTTGAAGTATCCAATTTTAAAACCAATGAAACGTTATTGTTGTTCCCTTTTTATACTCTTGTCCATTTACTCATCCTGCTTATTTGCCCAACAGCATATGGAAACCAAAATTTTAGGAAATGCTGAAAGCGTCAGCAAACAAAACAATGTATTAGTTATAAAAACTAAAGAATCTGAGGCCCGGATCTGGATCTACTCTCCTACTATTATCCGTGTAAATATTAGTAAAGTACATAGTGCTGATACCTCATTCGCGGTTATTCAGAAACCGGCAGAAAAATTAGAATATAGTGAATCAACTAATGAGTTATTGATCAATACCGGCTCATTAAAACTAAGTATAAGCAAATCGCCATTGCGTTTTAGCTTTTATACTACAGATAATAAGGTGCTAAGCGAAGACGATGCCCGCTTTGGAACCAACTGGCAGGGAACAAAGGTGGTGAACTACCGGAAATTATATAAAGATGAAAAGTTTATAGGACTCGGTGAAAAAACAGGTGATTTAAACCGCCGGGGGAGTTCCTATATAAACTGGAACTCTGACGTCCCTGACCATACACCAAAGTCTGATCCATTGTATGAGACTTTTCCATTTTTTGTAGGCCTGCATAATGGATTAACTTATGGATTATTCTTTGATAACACCCATAAAAGTTATTTCGATTTTGGTGCTTCAACAGATGATACCATGAGTTGGTTTGGGGCCGATGCGGGCGATATGAACTATTATTTCTTCGGGGCACAGAGTGTATCAAAAATTATTGAAGATTATACCTGGCTTACCGGTCGTATGCAAATGCCACCGCTGTGGAGCCTTGGTTACCAGCAATGCCGCTGGAGCTATATGAGCGCTGAAGAGGTGCTGAATATTGCCGAAACTTTCCACAAGGAAAAAATCCCTGCAGACGTAATCTATTGTGATATTGATTACATGGATCATTACAAAATATTCACCTGGAACAAAACAACATTTGCTAATCCAAAGGCATTTATTGATCAGCTTAAGTCCATGAATTTTCACCTGGTAACTATAGTTGATCCGGGTATTAAGGTTGAACCAGGGTATAAACAATATGATGAAGGGGTTGCTAAAAACTATTTCGCTACCTATCCAAACGGCGAAAAATATGTGGGCAGCGTATGGCCCGGCCGCTGTCATTTTCCTGATTTTTTCAGGGATGATGTACGTAAATGGTGGGGTGCATCGTTTACGGCACTTACCGAACCAGGAGTTGAAGGTTTTTGGAACGACATGAATGAGCCCGCTGCATGGGGGCAAAATATCCCATCAATTGTAAAATTCGGTGATTATTACATGCCAGAGGTACGTAACGTATATGGTATGGAAATGGCCCGCGCTACCTTTGAAGGGACTAAGAAATTATTAGGTAATAAACGCCCGTTTGTACTTACACGTGCGGCCTATTCGGGTACACAACGTTATTCGGCAGTTTGGACAGGGGATAATTCTGCTTATGATGCCCATATGCTGCTTGGACAGCGCCTGGTAAACAGTTTGGGTATAACAGGCATGTCATTAGTCGGCGTTGACATTGGCGGCTTTACAGGCGACCCTACGCCCGAATTAATGGTACGCTGGAACTCATTAGGTGTTTATACACCCATGTTCCGTAATCACGCAATGCAAGGCACCAAATATCGCGAACCATGGCGCTGGGGAAAAGAAAATGAAGCCATCATCAAAAAAGATATTGAACAACGCTATAAACTGTTACCATACATTTATTCAGGCTATTACCAATCGCACCAAACCGGCTTGCCTTTGAGTCGCACACTAGCTATTAATTATACACAGGATACTTCAGTATTTAATACTAAATACCAGAACCAGTTTTTATTTGGCGATGCGTTGCTGGTTGCCCCGGTAGAAAGCACACGGTTTACTGAAGATGTTTACCTCCCGGCAGGCGAATGGTACCGTTTAAGCAATGGTGAAAAGTTTACAGGAAGCAAAGCCGTACATGTTGAAGCGCCATTAAATAATTTGCCTGTGTTTGTGAAAGCCGGAGGCATTATCCCCATGCAAAATGTAATTCAAAGTACAAATGAAAAAGGTGATGGTATTTTGGAGCTTAACGTATGGTACGGCAAAGAAGCCAACAGCTTTGTTTATTATGAAGATGACGGCTCATCATACAACTATGAAAATGGAGAGTATTACAAAAGAGAAATCTATTTCGATCCTGCGAAAAGCACTATCAGTTTATCGGCAGTTGAAGGATCTTTCACATCCAAATACAACAAAATTAAATTAGTGATGCATGGCTTTAAAGGGAATATAAAAACCTTTAAAGTAAATGGCAAGGCAGTTAAGATTTGGCCCGATGCAGAACATGGAACAGATTATAGTTTAATTGATAATAACAGCAAACCCATAATCATTATTTATTAGACTGAATCATTCCAATAAAAAACCCCGACTAAATCATTAGCCGGGGTTTTTATTATTAAATCTCTTAGGAGATTGGGATTATTTTACTTCTTCAAAGTCAACATCAGTAACGGCATCAGCGTTTCCTTCTGGTTGTGCACCACCTGGATTACTAGCACCTGGCTGACCCTGACCTGCATCACCAGTCGCTTTGTACATCTCTTCAGATGCAACGTTCCAAGCGTTGCTTAATTCGGCCTGAGCTGCATCAATAGCATCAAAATCTTTTGAAGCATAGGCTTCTTTCAATTTAGTTAAGCCTGATTCAATCGGACCTTTTTTATCAGCAGAGATTTTATCACCGTATTCTTTCAACTGTTTCTCTGTTGAGAAGATCAAAGCATCAGCAGCATTCAGTTTTTCAACTTCTTCTTTTGCCTTTTTGTCAGCATCAGCATTTGCTTCAGCTTCATCTTTCATCTTTTTGATCTCAGCATCGGTTAAACCTGAAGATGCTTCGATACGGATCTTTTGCTCTTTACCAGTAGCTTTATCTTTTGCTGATACATGTAATATACCATTAGCATCAATATCAAAAGTTACTTCAACCTGAGGCACTCCACGAGGTGCTGGTGGTATACCATCCAGGTGGAAACGGCCTATAGTGCGGTTAGCAGAAGCAATAGGACGCTCACCTTGTAAAATGTGGATCTCAACTGACGGCTGACTGTCAGATGCAGTAGAGAACACTTCAGATTTTTTAGTTGGGATAGTAGTGTTAGCTTCAATTAATTTAGTCATTACACCACCCATAGTTTCAATACCTAATGAAAGCGGGGTAACGTCAAGTAACAATACATCTTTAACCTCTCCAGTTAATACACCACCTTGAATAGCAGCACCAATAGCTACAACTTCATCAGGGTTTACACCTTTTGAAGGTGCTTTACCGAAAAATTTCTCAACCGCTTCCTGAATAGCAGGGATACGGGTTGAACCACCCACCAATATGATTTCGTCAATATCAGAAGTGCTTAAACCTGCATTTTTCAATGCTGAACGGCATGGTTCAATAGTACGTTTTATTAAGCTATCAGCCAGTTGCTCAAATTTAGCACGGGTTAATGTTTTAACCAGGTGCTTAGGCACACCATCAGTAGCAGTAATATATGGTAAGTTAATTTCAGTTTGAGCAGTGCTAGATAACTCAATCTTAGCTTTTTCTGCTGATTCTTTTAAACGTTGTAAAGCCATTGGATCTTTACGCAGATCAACACCTTCATCGTTTTTAAATTCATCAGCTAACCAGTCAATAATTACCTGATCAAAGTCATCACCACCTAAGTGAGTATCACCATCAGTTGATTTTACTTCGAATACACCATCACCCAATTCCAATACAGAAACGTCATGAGTACCACCACCACAGTCAAACACAGCAATTTTCATGTCTTTGTGCGCTTTGTCAAGGCCATAAGCCAAAGCCGCAGCAGTAGGTTCGTTAATTATACGACGTACTTTTAAACCTGCTATTTCACCAGCTTCCTTAGTAGCCTGACGTTGAGCATCGTTAAAGTAAGCCGGTACGGTAATAACCGCTTCAGTAACTTCAGTTCCCAAAAAGTCTTCAGCAGTTTTCTTCATTTTCTGAAGAATCATCGCTGAAATTTCTTGTGGAGTGTATTTACGGTCGCCGATTTCAACACGTGGAGTGTTGTTGTCGCCTTTTACCACTTTATAAGGTACGCGTGAAGCCTCTTTGGTAACTTCGTTAAAGTTGTTACCCATAAAGCGTTTAATAGAATAAATAGTTTTTGTAGGATTGGTGATAGCCTGGCGTTTTGCCGGGTCACCTACTTTACGTTCGCCGTTGTCAACAAAAGCCACTACTGACGGCGTAGTACGTTTACCTTCACTGTTAGCAATAACTACGGGTTCGTTACCCTCCATTACTGCAACACATGAGTTGGTTGTTCCTAAGTCGATTCCAATTATTTTAGACATATGATTATATTTTCCTGATTGATTTTTTTGTTTATTACAAGCTATTTAACAAGGCTTGTGCCAATCTGGCTTTGGCAGTTAAAATTAGGTTGAATGAGGAAGAGTAAAAGGTGAAAGGTAATAATTAGTCAGGATGACAACTGAAATTGGTGACAGGTTGGCAGAAAATCATTAAAACTAAAACAAACTATTCAAGTTATTGAGCCTGCTAAAATCAATAATATAATCGTCTTTAACTACCGGGTACAAAGTAAAAAGCCATCCTTACTGTATGCAAGAAATGGCTTTAATCCAAGTAAATTCTTAGTTACGCACAGTCTGCTTCACAAAATAGCCCATTAGGGCCGCCACAAGGAAGCAATCCTGAGCAACAGCCCTGGATATAAGCAACACCTGGCTGTCCAACACCAGCACACCCAGGATATTTACCACCCTGAATTTCCTTCATTTCCTTTTTTGTTAGAGGTTTTCCTAAATTAGTTTTCATACTTCTGTTGATTTGTTTAATGTTTGTTTATAATAAAACAGGCACAGTTCATAATTGAGCGGTGCTTACCTTATTATTTATAATTAACTACAAATACCAGTGGTAGGGTCTGGCAATCCTGGAGCACAACAGCCCTGCACATAAGCAGAACCTAGTTTTCCAGCAGGCGCACAACCAGGAAATTTACCGCCTAGAATTTCTCTCATTTGTTTTTTTGTCAAAGGTTTCCCTAATTCAGTTTTCATATAAATCTGTTGGTTTAGTTCGTCCCGGTTTTATATAAGTACGGGATCAAATACTTTAACACCAAGTTAAAATATTATTTCTCCAAAATCAAAAAATATCGTAAAAGAATTTAAATGCCAAATTATATAAACAAAGAAGCCCCGCTTGTGGCGGGGCTGTTCCTTAATAATTAAGTTTATTTGGATTTAAAATTATTCTCCTTTTTCAGCATTGTCTTCGCTTACAGCAGGTGCTTCAGGAGCTACTTCTGCTTTTGGCTCTTCAACAACAACTGCTTCGTCAGCTTTAACAGCAGCTTTGCCTTTAGTAGCTCCACCACGACGACGAGTTGATTTCTTTTCAGTTTTAGCAACATCTGTACCGTAAACTGTATTGTAATCAACCAATTCAATCATTGCCATCTCAGCATTATCACCTAAACGGTTTTCCATTTTGATGATACGGGTATAACCACCCGGACGGTTAGCTATTTTCTCAGCTATTTCGCGGAACAAGATAGTAACTGCATCTTTATCCTGCAAGTAGCTAAATACAATACGACGAGAATGTGTAGTATCGTTTTTTGATTTTGTTAAAATTGGTTCTACATAACCGCGTAAAGCTTTTGCTTTAGCTAAAGTAGTAGTGATACGCTTGTGTAAGATAAGCGATGTAGCCATGTTACTCATCATCGCTTTGCGGTGACTGTCAGTACGGCCTAAATGGTTAACTTTTTTTCCGTGTCTCATTGTTTTTAAATTATTTCACGTGCATACCGTCGGGCGATCGGCTCAAGCCCTTGGAATTATGCTCTCGCTTATTTGTTTGTTTATTATATTAAAAATTAAGATCTGGTATGAAGAAAAGAATCTCCTAATTACCAGATCTTAAATTTATATTATTCTTCGTCTAACTTAAATTTAGATAAGTTCATACCAAAAGATAAACCTTTTGATTTAACTAAATCCTGAATTTCAGTTAACGATTTTTTACCAAAGTTTCTGAACTTAAGCATATCGGCAACATCGTACGAAACCAAATCAGCCAGGCTACGGATATCAGCAGCTTTAAGGCAGTTTAGTGCACGTACAGAAAGGTCAAGATCAACTAATTCTGTTTTAAGAATCTTGCGCATGTGCAGGATTTCTTCATCAACTTCTTTAGTTTCTTCTTTAGCCTGAGCTTCAAGCATCATGTTTTCATCGCTGAACAACATAAAGTGTTGGATAAGAATCTTAGCCGCTTCTTTAAGTGCATCTTCAGGGTGAATTGAACCATCAGTAGTAATGTCCAGAACTAATTTTTCATAATCTGTTTTTTGTTCTACACGATAGTTTTCAATAGTATATTTAACGTTTTTAATAGGTGTGTAGATAGAATCGATAGCTATTACACCTACGTTAGCGTCAGGGTTTTTATTTTCTTCGCTTGCAACGTAACCACGACCCTTATTAACAGTAAGCTCAATTTCAAGCGTTACTGATGAATCCATGTTACAAATAACAAGATCAGGATTTAAAACACTAAAGTTATTAGAGAATTTGGTGATATCACCAGCTTTGAAAGCGTCCTGGCCATTAATGATCACAAATATTTTTTCGCTATCGCCAGATTCACCTGTTTTTTTAAACCTAACTTGTTTAAGGTTAAGTATAATTTCTGTAACGTCTTCAACAACACCTTTGATGGTTGAAAACTCATGCATCACTCCTGAGAAACGAACTGAAGTGATCGCATAACCTTCAAGTGAAGAAAGTAAGATACGACGCAGAGCATTACCAATGGTTACACCGAAGCCTGGTTCTAACGGACGAAACTCAAACGTGCCATCAAAATCAGTTGATTTCTGCATGATAACCTTGTCTGGTTTTTGAAATGCTAAAATTGCCATTTATATCCTTTATTTATTGTTTATTTAATAATAGATTTGAGAGGTGAGCTATAAGATGAGCAGCTATTTTTATGCTCCTCATTTTATACTGTATATCTAAAATCTTCCTTCTTTTTGCTTTTAGTATAAAATCAGATATGAGATTTGGTACAAATCCAAATCTCATATCTAAAATCTCATATCTTATTTTGAGTACAACTCGACGATAAGGTTTTCCTTGATGTTTTCAGGAATCTCATCGCGGTTTGGATAGTTTAGGAATTTACCTGTTAAATTGGCAGCATCCCATTCCAGCCAGCTGTGTTTGTTTATTTTTCTACCAGCTACCGAGTGTGTAATTGCTTCAAGTGTTTTTGATTTTTCGCGAACCGCGATAACATCACCAGCTTTCAATGTATAAGATGCAATATTTACAACTTCACCATTAACAGTAATGTGTTTGTGGCCTACTAACTGACGTGCACCTGAACGTGTTGGAGAGATACCTAAACGGTATACTGCATTATCCAAACGAGCTTCTAAGAATTTTAACAAGTTTTCACCTGTAATACCTTCTTTTGCTGAAGCACGGTGAAATAAGTTTTCGAACTGACGTTCCAACACACCATAAGTGTATTTAACTTTCTGTTTTTCCATCAACTGGGTTGAATACTCTGATTGCTTTCCTCTTCTTTTAGAAGCGCCATGCATTCCCGGTGGATAGTTTTTTCTTTCTAACGCTTTATCCGGACCGAAGATTGGTTCACGGAAACGGCGCGCAATTTTTGATTTTGGACCTGTATATCTAGCCATTGTTTGTTGTTCTTAAAGTATCAAGCAGCCCGCAGCCGCTGAATCTTAGCTTTAAAAAATCTGTTAATTAAACTCTTCTTCTTTTTGAAGGACGGCAACCGTTGTGCGGAAGCGGTGTAATATCTTTTATGGTAGTAACCTCAATACCTGCAGTTTGCAAAGTACGGATAGCAGACTCACGACCAGCACCAGGGCCTTTTACAAACACTTCAGCTTTGCGTAAGCCTAAATCATAAGCAACTTTACCGCAATCGGCAGCAGCTTGTGATGCAGCGTAAGGAGTGTTCTTTTTTGAACCTTTAAAACCCATTTTACCAGCAGACGACCATGAAATAGCCTGACCTGTTTTGTTAGTAAGGGTGATGATGATGTTGTTGAAAGTAGCATTGATGTGTGCTTCGCCAACAGGCTCAACAATTACAACACGCTTTTTGGTTACTTTTTTGCTTTTAGCCATTTTCTTAATTATTGAGTTTACGAATTACTGGGTTAATAAATAACCGGACCCGTATAACTATTTTTAATTTGTTCCTAATGATCTGAAAGCTTCAATTAATCTCTGCTCTCCAACCACTAATCAATTACTATTTAGTAGCTTTCTTTTTGTTAGCAACTGTTTTACGTTTTCCTTTACGGGTACGAGAGTTGTTTTTAGTACGCTGACCACGTAGAGGTAAACCTTTACGATGACGGGTACCACGATAGCAACCTATATCCATTAAACGCTTAATGTTAAGCTGAACTTCTGAACGCAATGAACCTTCAACCTTTATCTGATCGTTAATTATACCACGGATGGTAGCTAATTGCTCATCGTTCCAGTCTTGTACCTTTGTATTGAAATCAATACCAGCCTCAGTCAAAATTCTTTGAGCTGTTGAGCGGCCGATTCCGAAGATATAAGTAAGCCCGATCTCTCCTCTTTTATTTTTTGGTAAATCAATACCTGATATCCTTGCCATATTTTATATTTATTGATTGATCGAATTATTGAATTATTGAGGTTTTACTGTCAAATATTCAGTAAATCAATAAATCATTAATTCATTAATTATTTACCCTTGGCGTTGTTTATATTTAGGATTCTTTTTGTTGATTACGTAAAGTTTCCCGTTGCGGCGGATGATTTTGCAATCAACACTGCGTTTTTTAATTGATGCTCTAACTTTCATCGCTTTAATTATTTATATCTGTAGGTTATTCTTCCTTTTGTTAAATCGTACGGACTCATTTCCAATTTTACCCTGTCGCCAGGTAATATTTTAATGTAGTGCATCCGCATTTTACCTGAAATATGCGCAATAATCTCATGACCATTTTCAAGTTCAACCCTAAACATTGCATTTGACAATGCTTCCCGAATTGTTCCGTCTTGCTCAATCGATGATTGTTTAGCCATATTTTATTGATTATTACTTAATTATCCACCCCAAAACCGGGATGCAAAATTAATAAAAATATTTTAATTATTATTTTTTTCTTTTAAAACATTATCGACATATTCAAAAGTCGATAAAACATCAGGTTTTCCCTTCCTGATAGCCACTGTATGCTCATAATGAGCTGATGGTTTACTATCAACAGTTGATACTGTCCAGCCATCATCCCAAAACTTTACCCTGGCTTTACCGGCATTGATCATTGGCTCAATCGCAATCACCATGCCTTCTTCCAGTTTAATACCTGATCCGCGCTTGCCATAGTTAGGAACTTCGGGCTTTTCATGCAGATGTATACCTACACCATGACCAACTAACTCTTTCACTACGCCAAAACCATTCTTTTCAGCATGCTCCTGCACTGCATATCCTATATCACCAATACGATTACCTGTTACTGCTTTCTGAACACCAAAGTCCAGGCACTCTATAGTAACGCGCATCAGCTTTTTCACCTCCTCACTTACTTCGCCAATAGCAAAAGTGTAAGCAGAATCGCCGATATACTTATTTAACTCCACACCACAATCTACCGACACTAAATCACCATCAATAAGCTCCCTGTCGCCAGGGAAACCATGTACAACCTGATCATTCATTGATATACACAATGAATAAGGGAAGCCGTGGTAATTTAAAAATGCAGGAATACCGCCGTTATCACGGATAAAGGTTTCTGCAAGTTTGTTTAATTCAATTGTTTTTATTCCAGGGCGTATAACTTTTGCTATCTCCCCAAGTGTTTTGGAAACAAGTAAAGAACTTTCTCTTATGAGCTCTATCTCTTCGACAGACTTATAATGGATCTTTGACATGTTTTAAATTTATCAGATAACAGGCTGACTTGTTCCATCTGCCGAAGGAATAGCTGTACGGCCCTTAATTCTTCCGGTTTTCATTAAACCATCATAATGACGCATCAATAAATGACTTTCAATCTGCTGTAAGGTATCAATAACAACACCTACAAGAATGATTAATGAAGTACCACCAAAGAATCTGGCAAAAGCACTGGTAACGTGTACCATACTTGCTAACGCCGGGATAATAGCTATTATGGCAAGGAAAATTGAACCTGGTAATGTAATTCTTGAAATTACTGCATCAATATAATCAGCAGTAGTTTTGCCTGGTTTAACACCCGGTATAAATCCTCCGTTCTTTTTCATATCCTCAGCCATTTGGTTAGGATTAACTGTAATAGCTGTATAGAAATAAGTGAACAGGATGATTAATATAGCAAACAGTAAGTTATGTCCCCATGAAGTATAATCAGACAATGCCATTAAAACACTGTTTGAAGCTGCTTTAGGGAAAAATTGCGCTATAGTTGCAGGAATAAACATTAACGCCTGAGCAAATATAATTGGCATTACACCCGCAGCATTCACCTTTAAAGGAATATACTGACGAACGCCACCATATTGTTTATTACCTACAATACGTTTTGCGTATTGAACAGCAATTTTGCGGGTACCCTGTACTATTAGTATGGTAAACATTACCACACCAACAAGTGCCACAATTTCAACAAGGAAGGTAACTAAACCACCGGCACCGGCATTACGTGAGGTAAACTCACTCAGGAATGCACCTGGTAAAGCAGCAATAATTCCCACCATAATGATCAATGAAATACCATTACCAATACCTTTATCTGTAATTTTCTCACCCAACCACATAATAAACATGGTACCTGCAGTTAACACGCACATATTTAAAATAGTGAAGTATGGATTAGCAATTTCCATTTGTTCAGCAGTTATCTGTGATTTTAGGTAACCGATGGCTTGCAATGCTGTGATACCTATGGTTAGGTAACGGGTCCATTGGTTTAGTTTATTACGGCCACTTTCGCCTTCTTTTTGAAGTTTAGCGAAATATGGTACCGCAATACCCAATAATTGCACCACGATAGACGCCGAGATATATGGCATTACGCCCAATGCAAAAATTGAGGCGTGTGAGAACGCGCCTCCTGCAAACATATTCAATAAACCGGCAATACCTTCGGCCTGTTGTTTATTATTCAGCGACGCAGGATTAACACCGGGCAATACCACGAATGTACCTACACGATATATTAAAAGAAATAAGAGTGTGTTAGTAATACGCACTCTTAAGTCTTCGATTTTCCAGATATTGGATAATGTGGTGAAAAATTTCTTCATCGAAAATTATAGCTTAACTATTGTACCCCCGGCTGCCTCAATTGCTTTTTGCGCTGTAGCAGTAAACGCGTGTGCTTTAACGTCTAATTTGGCAGTCAGTTCACCACGACCTAAAATTTTAACAAGATCGTTTCTTGAAGCCAAACCATGTTCTTTCAATGTATCAAAATCAACTGAAGCAATTGAATATTGCTCAACCAATTTCTGAAGAACATCAAGGTTAACACCTACGTACTCTACACGGTTAGGATTTTTAAATCCAACCTTAGGCACACGGCGCTGTAAAGGCATCTGACCACCTTCAAAACCAACTTTAGTGCTGGTACCTGAACGTGAACCTGCGCCTTTATGACCACGGGTTGATGTTCCGCCACGGCCAGAACCTGTACCACGGCCAATTCTTTTTCTATTTTTAGTAGAACCTTTTGCAGGTTTAAGATTACTTAAATTCATGATATTAAATATTTTCTACAGCTACCAGGTGATTAACTTTTTTAACCATACCTACTATTGCTGCAGTGGCTTCAACTTCTACACTGTGGTTGATCTTTTTTAAGCCCAGGGCCTCAACCGTACGTTTTTGGCGCTCACTTCTGTCGATCACGCTTTTAATCTGGGTTATCTTGATTTTTGCCATCGCTGATTATCCGTTAAATACTTTACCTAAATTAACGCCGCGGTGCTGTGCTACAGTATAAGCATCACGTAATTGTGATAATGCTGATACAGTTGCCTTAACCACGTTGTGCGGGTTTGATGAACCTTTTGATTTTGCCAATACGTTGTGGATACCTGCTGACTCAAGTACAGCACGCATTGCACCACCAGCAATTACACCGGTACCGTTAGCAGCTGGTTTTATGAAAACAAAACCACCTGAAAACTTGCCAATTTGCTCGTGAGGTACAGTACCGTTAATAATAGGCACTTTTACCAGGTTCTTTTTTGCATCATCAATGCCTTTAGCAATTGCTTCAGTAACCTCTTTAGCTTTACCTAAACCGTAACCTACAACACCGTTTTCGTCACCTACTACCACAATGGCAGAGAAACTGAATGTACGGCCACCTTTGGTTACTTTGGCTACACGCTGTATGCTTACCAAGCGGTCTTTTAATTCGATCTCGCTTGTTTTTACTCTTTTTATGTTGATTGTTGACATTTCTCTTTTCGATTAAAAGTTTAAACCACCTTCACGTGCACCATCAGCCAGTGATTTAACACGACCATGGTACAAATAACCGTTCCTGTCGAAAACCACATCTTTAATACCTGCAGCAATTGCTTTTTCAGCAACCAGTTTACCAACGGCAACTGACTGATCAATTTTAGTACCTTTTTCTGCATTAAAATCTTTTGATAAAGATGATGCTGATACTATTGTTTTGCCACTTACATCGTCAATGATCTGCGCGTAAATTCCTTTATTACTCCTGTATACTGACAGACGCGGACGTGCCGAAGAACCTGAAAGACGTTTTCTGATTCCCTTCTTAATTCTGTCTCTTCTTGATAATTTAGCTCCCATGACGATTATTTTTTAGATGCTGATTTACCTGCTTTTCTTCTCAATACTTCGCCAACAAACTTGATACCTTTACCTTTGTAAGGCTCTGGTGCACGTAACGAACGAATTTTCGCAGCTACCTGACCAATAAGTTGTTTATCAATTGACTCCAGAATAATGGTAGGGTTTTTACCCTTTTCAGCAGTTGTTGAAACCTTAATTTCTTGTGGTAATTCAAATACGTAGTGGTGAGAATAACCCAACACTAAATCTAACGTATTACCTGTATTGGTTGCGCGGTAACCTACACCCACTAATTCCTGCTCTACTTTGTAACCAGTGGTTACACCTACAACCATGTTATTTATTAATGCACGATATAAACCGTGTAATGCTTTGTGGCGTTTTTGCTCAGAAGGGCGTTTTACAATTAAATTTCCTTCTTCTTGTTCAACAGTGATATCACTGTCAACCGCCTGGTGCAATTCACCTTTAGGGCCTTTTACAGTAACAACATTTTCTGCTGATACCGTAATGGTAACTCCTGCCGGTAGTGCGATAGGTAACTTTCCTACTCTTGACATTGTTTAATTTCCTCCTATTAATAAACGTAGCATAAAACCTCACCACCAACATTTTGCTGACGAGCTTCTTTATCGGTCATTACACCTTTAGAAGTTGACAGGATGGCGATACCTAAACCATTTAATACTCTTGGCATATTATCCATGCCTGCGTATTTCCTCAAACCTGGTTTACTTATGCGTGAGATGCTGCGTATAGCAGAAATTTTAGTTATCGGATGGTATTTCAAAGCTACCTTAATAGTACCTTGAGGACCATTGTCTTCAAACTTAAAATTGGCAATGTAACCTTTGTCGAAAAGCACCTTAGTGATTTCCTTCTTCAGATTTGATGCAGGAATTTCAACAACCCGATGGTTGGCCTTAATAGCATTCCTTACTCTTGTAAGATAATCTGCGATTGGATCTGTATTCATTTTATTGTTTTATGATAGTGGTTTCCCTTTCAGGACCTTCTATCGGTTAATCTTCATTTCGAATTTCGGAAGTTCGCTTTCGGATTTATTCCGTCTTATAGATTCCTTATTTCGAATTTATTTTTTCTTCTAAAATTCAAATTTCTATTCACCAAAGGCGAAAGAAATCCGAATTCAAATTACCAGCTTGCTTTCTTTACTCCTGGAATCTTGCCATCAAGAGCCATTTCACGGAATGTAACACGTGAAATACCGAATTGACGCATGTAACCACGAGGACGGCCTGTTAATTTACAACGATTGTGTAATTTAACCGGTGATGCTGCTTTTGGTAATTTATCCAAAGCTGCGTAATCACCTGCTTCTTTAAGGGCCGCTCTTTTTTCAGCGTATTTAGCTACTAATTTAGCGCGTTTTAATTCACGTGCTTTTACACCTTCTTTAGCCATTATTATTTTGATTTTTAAATGGTAATCCAAATTGTTTCAACAACTCTAATGCTTCAACATCATTTGTTGCAGAGGTAACAAAGGTAATATCCATACCCTGAATTTTGTTAATCTTATCGATATTAATCTCAGGGAATATAATTTGCTCTGATACACCTAATGTATAGTTTCCTCGTCCGTCAAAACCTTTATCGTTGATACCTTTGAAATCGCGGATACGTGGTAAAGCCACAGCAATTAAACGGTCAAGAAATTCATACATAGTATTGTCACGCAGTGTAACACGTACGCCGATAGGCATATTTTTACGTAACTTAAAGTTTGAAATATCTTTTTTAGATTTTGAAGAAACAGCCTGCTGACCAGTAATAGTAGTCAATTCAGTAATTGTACTTTCAATCAGTTTTTTATCAGTAGTAGCACCACCAACACCCTGGTTGATAGCGATTTTCTCAAGTTTAGGAACCTGCATAACGCTTTTATACTGAAATTTATCTTTCAGTGCGGTACGAATTTCGTCCTTATACTTTGTTTTTAATCTTGGTACGTATTCCATTACTTAATTTCCTCTCCTGATATTTTTGCAATTCGAACTAATTTACCAGCTTCATTTCTTTTACGGCCAACGCGGGTTGGTTTTCCTGATTTAGGATCAACCAGCATCAGGTTAGAAATGTGTATAGCAGCTTCTTGTTTTACAATGCCACCGTTAGGTGATGCTGCATTAGGCTTGGTGTGTTTTGATACCATATTGGCACCTTCAACAATAGCGCGGCCTTTATCTAAAATAACCTCTAATATTTTACCTTCAGATCCTTTTGAATCGCCGGCTATAACCTTTACCAGATCACCTTTTTTGATCTTCAATTTGGCAGGTTGTTCGTGTTTTTTCTTTTCCATGTTACAATACCTCCGGTGCTAATGATACAATTTTCATAAATTGTTTCTCACGTAATTCTCTTGCAACAGGGCCAAAGATACGTGTGCCTCTTGGCTCATCCTGGTTGTTTAACAAAACCGCGGCATTGTCATCAAAACGGATATATGAACCATCTTTCCTGCGAATCTCTTTCTTAGTTCTAACCACTACAGCTTTTGAAACGGTACCTTTTTTAACGTTGCCTGATGGCAGAGCGCTCTTTACGGTAACTACTATCTTATCGCCAATTGATGCATACCTTTTACCGGTACCACCCAAAACACGGATCACTAAAACTTCTTTAGCGCCACTGTTATCGGCTACGTTTAATCTTGATTCCTGTTGTACCATCTTATTTAGCCCTTTCTAAAATTTGAACTAATCTCCAGTTTTTGTTTTTGCTAAGCGGGCGGGTTTCCATAATCAATACGGTATCGCCTATTCCACAAGTATTGGCTTCATCATGAGCCATAAATTTGGTAGTTTTCTTAACGAACTTACCATAGATAGGGTGTTTTACTTTCCTTTCTACCGCAACAACAATAGACTTTTCCATCTTATTGCTAACTACCAGGCCGGTACGTGTTTTTCTTAAATTTCTTTCCATTTCTATCGACGTTTAAAAATTATTCAGAAGCTGACGCCGCTTTGCGCTTTGTTAATTCAGTATTTAAACGAGCGATGTCCTTACGTACTTTTGTAATACGGGTAGGGTTTTCAATAGCAGAAACCGCGTGCGCAAATTTCAGTTTGGTAAGATTTGTTCTTTCCTCGCCTATCCTGGCAACCAATTCTTCAGTTGACAACTCTAAAATTTCTGAGTTTTTCATTTTCTTTATTAGTTTTTTGAGTTTTTAGTTTCAAGCACGCTTTATCCAACTGATAACTGCAAACTCAAAACCGCTAACTTTTTTATTTATGCTTCTACGTAATCTCTACGTACTATAAATCTTGTTTGCACAGGTAACTTTTGTGCTGCCAGGCGTAATGCCTCTTTAGCTGTTTCTAACGGTACACCTTCTGCTTCGAAGATGATCCTTCCGGGGCGAACTACCGCTACCCAGTATTCAGGAGCACCTTTACCTTTACCCATACGTACTTCAGCTGGTTTTTTAGTTACAGGTTTATCAGGGAATATTCTGATCCATACCTGTCCTTCACGTTTCATAAAACGTGTAACAGCAATACGTGCAGCTTCGATCTGACGGCTGGTGATCCAGGCCGGCTCGAGTGATTTTATACCGAAAGATCCGAATGAAAGCTCAGCGCCACGACTGGCGTTGCCTTTCATTTTGCCTTTTTGCATCTTTCTGAACTTCGTTCTTTTTGGCTGTAGCATTTTCTTAAGCTTTTATATCTCGCGATATATTTTTTCTACTCTATTTATTATCTCTTTCCTGGGCCGCCCGGGCGATTTCCGCCACCGCGATTCTGACCACCACCTTGTCCTCCCGGACGATTGTTGCCACCGCCGCGATTTGCACCTGGAGCGCCTGCACCCGGACCACCTCTACGGTCGCCACCTGGTTTACGGTCGCCTCTGCGTTCACCGCCACGCTCGCCGCCTCTTTCATTGCCACGACCGCCAAATGCTGCCGCGCCTTCAGGGCGTCCGCCTTTACCGCTGGCTGAGCTAGTACCACCAATGTTTGGTGACAAGTCGCGTTTGCCATAAACTTCGCCTTTGCAGATCCAAACTTTAACACCTATTTTACCATAAGTAGTTAATGCTTCTGCTAGTGCGTAATCAATATCGGCACGGAAAGTATGTAGAGGAATTCTTCCTTCTTTATATTGTTCAGTACGAGCCATTTCAGCACCACCTAAACGGCCTGAAGTCATTACCTTAATTCCTTCAGCACCCATTCTCATGGTTGAAGCAATAGTGGTTTTCATGGCACGACGGAATGAAATACGTGCTTCTAACTGTTTTGCTATGCCTTCTGCAACTAATTGTGCATCAAGTTCAGGGCGTTTGATCTCGAATATATTGATCTGAACTTCCTTTTTAGTTAGTTTTTTTAGCTCTTCTTTGATCTTATCAACTTCCTGACCGCCTTTACCGATAACGATACCCGGACGGGCAGTGTGGATAGTTACAGTGATACGTTTTAAAGTACGCTCGATAACTATTTTCGATACGCCACCTTTTGAGATACGAGCTGAAAGATACTTACGGATCTTTTCATCTTCAACTAATTTGTCGGCATAGTGATTGCCACCGAACCAATTAGAATCCCAACCTCTGATGATTCCTAATCTGTTACCTATTGGATGTGCTTTCTGTCCCATTTCAAATTAATTGTTATCGTTTTTACTATCTACGATCAGGTGTACGTGGTTTGAGCGTTTGCGGATACGGTATCCTCTTCCTTGCGGAGCAGGGCGTAACCTTTTTAACTGACGACCACCGCCTACTGAAACCTCTTTTACATAAAGGTTGCTATCTTCGACACGTTTGTCTTCATTTTTTGCTTCCCAGTTTTTGATGGCTGATAACAAAAGTTTCTCTACACGTATTGCAGCTTCCTTGTTTGTGAATTTAAGGATGTATAACGCTTTCTCAACGTTCACACCGCGGATTAAATCAACCACCAAACGCATTTTACGTGGTGAAGTTGGGCAGTCCTGTAATTTGGCAATAGAAGCGCCACCAACCTGGGCTTTCGCAGCTTCTTTTTGTTGCCTGATTAATACAGACTTTTTGATTTTAGTTGTTGCTTCCATGCCTTATTTTTTCTTTTCTGCGTGACCACGGAATGTACGGGTTGGTGCAAACTCTCCCAGCTTGTGTCCAACCATGTTTTCTGTTACGTACACTGGGATAAATTTATTACCGTTGTGTACTGCGAATGTATGACCAACGAAATCCGGAGAGATCATGGAACGTCTTGACCATGTTTTTACAACAGATTTCTTGTTTGAATCATTCAGCACCATAACTTTCTTGTCTAAGTTATGATCGATGTAAGGTCCTTTTTTAATTGAACGAGCCATTATTTTTTCCTTCTTTCAATGATATAACGATCCGATGATTTCTTTTTGTCACGAGTTTTATAGCCTTTAGCCAATAAACCTTTACGTGAACGTGGATGACCACCTGAGGCCCTTCCTTCACCACCACCCATAGGGTGATCTACCGGGTTCATGGCAACACCACGAACTCTTGGTCTGCGGCCTAACCAGCGATTGCGACCAGCTTTACCTAATACGGCGTTAGCTTTTTCACCATTTGAAACGGTACCGATAGTTGCCAAGCAAGTTGACAAAATCATACGTGTTTCGCCTGATGGCAATTTGATGATGGCATATTTACCATCACGTGCTGATAGCTGGGCGTAAGTACCTGCACTGCGTGCTATAGTACCACCCTGACCAGGGTTTAACTCGATGTTATGGATGATAGAACCAAGAGGGATGCTCTTTAATGGTAACGTATTACCAATTTCAGGAGCTGCATTCTCGCCTGATACTACAACCATTCCTACGGTTAATCCTTCAGGAGCGATCATATATCTTTTTTCTCCGTCAACAAAGTGTAACAGTGCTATACGTGCAGAACGGTTAGGATCATACTCGATAGTTGCTACTTTTGCAGGGATATCAAATTTATTGCGTTTGAAATCAATTAACCTGTAAGCTTGTTTATGGCCACCACCCATATAGCGCATGGTCATTTTACCGCTGTTGTTACGTCCGCCTGATCTTGTGTTAGCCGAAACAACCAACGATTTTTCAGGAACGTTTGTTGTAATATCCGACGTAGAAGTGTCTATGCGGAAGCGGGTACCCGGAGTGACCGGTTTAAATCTTTTAACTGCCATCTCTTTATTTATATACCGCTGTAAAAATCTATTGTTTCTCCGTCTTTCAACGTAATGATCGCTTTTTTGTAAGTTGCAGCGCGGCCAGAAACGGCACCTGCCTTAGTATTACGCGTCTTTAGTTTACCAACGTATTTCATTGTGTTTACGGCTTTCACGTTAACACCATACATCGCTTCAATAGCGCCTTTTATCTGAACTTTGTTAGCTCTGTGATCAACTTTGAAAGCATAACGATTAAGCTTCTCGGTTAGTTGAGCTACTTTTTCAGTAAGTAAGGGTTTCTTTAAAATTTCCATAATTACTTAGCTAATGCTTCCTCCAAAGTTTTAAGAGCTCCTGAAGTTAAGATTAACTTGCCTGCGTTTAACACGTCATAAGTGTTTAACTGATCGGCAGTAATTACCTTAGTTTTTTTCAGGTTTCTGCTTGATAAATACACATTGTTATTTGCAGCACCTAATACTAATAATGTTTTCACATCAGTAACATTAAGATCGGCTGTAAGCTGAACATAGTTTTTGGTTTTGATTGAGTCGAAACTGAAATCTTCCAATACTACTATGTTGTTATCTTGTGCTTTGTATGATAAAGCTGATTTACGTGCTAAAGCTTTTAATTTTTTATTCAATTTAAAGCTGTAATCGCGTGGTTGCGGACCGAATACACGGCCACCACCATTAAACAATGGGGATTTGATGCTACCAGCACGGGCACCACCGGTACCTTTTTGCTTATATAATTTGCGGGTTGAACCTGCAATTTCGTTACGCTGTTTTGACTTGTGTGTACCCTGACGTTGGTTAGCTAAAAACTGCTTAACATCAAGATAGATAGCGTGATCGTTTGGCTCAATACCGAATACGGATTCAGGAAGTTGCACCTTGGCACCTGTTTCTTTACCTGATACATTTAATACGTTAACTTCCATCTTATTTATCCACTATTACGAATGAACCCTTAGCTCCTGGGATGGAACCTTTAACTACTAACAGATTCTGCTCAGCAAATACTTTAACTACCTGTAAGTTTTGAACCTTAACACGCTCGTTACCCATTTGACCCGCCATACGCATACCTTTAAATACACGTGAAGGCCATGATGAAGCACCTAACGAACCTGGCGCACGTAAACGGTTATGCTGACCGTGAGTTTGCATACCCACACCGCCGAAACCGTGACGTTTTACCACACCCTGAAAGCCTTTACCTTTTGAGGTACCAACAACATCCACAAAATCACCGATTTCGAAAATCTCAACGGTAACAGTGTCACCTAATGCTTTTTCGTCCTCGAAAGTTTTGAATTCAACCAGCTTACGTTTTGGTGTAACACCGGCTTTTTGGAAGTGACCTTTTAAAGGGGCTGTAGTGTGTTTTTCTTTTTGCTCACCATATGCCAACTGAACAGCTGCATATCCATCTGTATCAACAGATCTGATCTGTGTTACAACACAAGGGCCAGCTTCGATTACCGTGCAGGGTATGTTTTTCCCTGTTTCATCGAAAATGCTGGTCATTCCTACCTTTTTACCAATTATTCCTGACATTTTCTTTATTTTTTTTTGCCCATCGAAGCAGTAGGGCTTCGTTCAAGACATATTATCCCCCGTAAAGGGACGGCAAAGATAGACATTTCAGATTAATTGTCAAATAGTTAATGAGTTATTTTTTCATAAATTATTAAAAAAAAGTTTTTTGACTGAATTAATTGGTTCAGAGCCGTGTAGGCCTATATAACTGCACACCAAAACATTAAGTAAAAGCTCAATTTAACGGCTTATTTGCAATGATTATACTTTTAAACGCCGACTAGTCTATTAGGTCTTATAAAATTTCATCGTCAATGGCATCAGTCCTTTAATTTTATAAAACTCAATATAACCAGAAAAATACCCGGTCCAGTAAGTAATAACAGCATTATCATGGCCAATTATCAAAATGGCAACCTATCAAGACAAATATTCAAATAGCTTGATAGTATTCAAGCTCACCATTTTCCTTTTTGTTAAAACATAAGGCCTTAAGCGCATTTATTTCACAATATCACATTGACAACTGCTAAATTTTGCTTTTTTTATAATTTTTTCATTAAATTGAGCCATCTGTTAATTTAATCTGTAAAAAGTAATGAAAGTAATCACCAAAGCTCTCGTTGTAATTGTTATGGGATCGGCATTGTTTGGATGTAAACAAAAAACATCTACTAGTACCACTATAACATCAGACAGCACCTCATCAACAAGTACCACCCCCCATAACCGCATGGGCAATGCAACCCGGCAGGATAAAAACGGTTGGATATATGTGCACCTTGCCGGATCGCCTGCTGATATCGGTTACCAGCATGGCTATCTTGTAGCTAATGAAATTGATACTTTAATAAAAGTGATGCAGTATTATTTGCCTACCACCAGCAAAAAGGATTGGGCCTTTTACCGTGCAGCCTCCAAAAGGTTTTTATGGAATAAAATAGATAAAGAATACCAGGATGAAATAAAAGGTATTGCCGAAGGTTTACAAGCCAAAGGTTTTAAGTATGACTCGCTTGATGTTACGGCTTTAAATGCCAATATCGAACTATCTCAATACTACGTGCCTGCTTTAATGAATAAGGCAAAGCCAGGCAGTGGCGATAACCGCGCCCCTGGTAATTGCAGTGCTTTTATTGCTACAGGAAGCTTTACTAAAGATCATAAAATTGTGATGGGCCATAATAACTGGACAGATTATATTGAGGGCGAAAGATGGAACGTAATTGCAGATATAAAACCAGCAAAAGGCTATGAAATTTTAATGGACTGTGCCCCCGGATTTATCCATAGCGGTGATGACTTTGTTGAAAACAAAAGTGGTGTAATGATTACTGAAACCACTATAACCCAGTTTAAAGGTTTTGATACTACCCAAACACCTGAATTTACCCGCGCCCGCAAAGCTGCTCAGTATAGCAAAAGCATTGACGATGTAGTGAAAATTATGACTACCCAAAATAATGGTGGTTATGCTAACGACTGGCTGATTGGTGATACCAAAACCAACGAAGTGGCTAAACTGGAGCTTGGTTTAAAAGATTTTAGGGTATGGCGTTCAAAAGATACTGCGTTTATTGGCTCGAATTTCCCGAGCGATCCTAAATTGATTAAGGACGAAACGACATTTGATGTAAATAACAAAAACAGTTCGCCAAATGCCCGTAAGGTAAGGCTGGAGAAACTGGTTGCTGATTATAAAGGTAAAATTACCGACACGGCAGGTAAAAAGATTGAGGGTGATACCTATGATGCTGTTGAACACAAAACAGCTCTTAACCGCCATGTAATAGATGGTCACGTAGAAGAAGATGCTGCAGGCTGTGCCGAATGGAATGAAGCTCCTTACTACCCGATGGGTGCTGTGCAAGGGAAAGTAACCACCAGCGATATGGTGAACAAAATGGAAATGTGGGCACACATGGGTCACCCGGGTGGTGCAGACTTTTTAGCAGGCCCGTTCTTCAAAAAACATCCGGAGTATTTTAAAACCCAGGGTAAATATCTGAGAGACATGAAAGCCTACCCATGGACGCTATTCTCTGCTGATGATCACTTTACATTACCTAACACAAAGAACTAATAACCCATTAAATAAAATCGCATATGAAAGTTAAAAAAAACACGGTGATCATTTTGGCAGCTATGGTATTAGGGCCTATCTGCTATGATATTTGTAAAGACATTTACCACAATGGTGTAAAAGACGGCATGGACAACGCTCATAAAAACGTCGCAGTAAAAAAATAAAGTTAAACTATGTATAAAGCCTGTTTAAGTTTGATGCTTAAACAGGCTTTTATCTTTTCAAATCCAAAATCCAACTACTCCATCATCAGCCTTCTGATCAGTTCGGCGCTTTGTTTGTTTCCCTCTTCAAGCCTGCCTTTAAAAAAGGATTGTACCTCGTTAAAATGCTTTTTGTATCCTTCCATATCGCCATAACCAATAATAGCCGACCATTCTCTTACTGCTGAGTGAAATTCCAAATCATCCCCCCTGATGGTTTTATCGTATAGCGCTGTTTTGATTGATTCTTCCAGCAGCTCTTCATTCTTAAACAGATATTCGGCAATACCCAGGCGCAGGCGGAAAGGTGGTGTTTGGCAAATGAGATTATCATAAGGATTTACGCCCAAATGGTACCAGGCATCAACCATGCTTAAAATACTTAAATGCGAATTCGGTTTTTGTAATTCGGGCTTTTGCGAGAGAGAAAATTCCCTCATCACAGTATCATTCAGCATAATGGGCTTACGGCTTTCGTGAAAAACAAAGTCACGGGCTCGATAAAGCCTAGCCCTGAAAGCATCTTCCTCCTCCTTTATCATCAGCTTAAATAATTCAGACTCTGATACTGCATAACGCTTTACCTGCTGCCTTGCATAAGGATTAAGGATAGCTAAACCGGCATAAACGTGTGCCTTATAACTAAAGATACGCAGGGTAGTTAAAATTTTAACATTATCAATCCCCCCTACATACGAAGCGTTTTCCCAGGGGAAAAAACCTGCTTCTTTCCAGGCGGTACCCATGCTTTCAAAACCTACGTGGGTTACAGCCTGTGTATCGGCAACAATTTTATCATGCTCATGGAAATCGGCAATCTCTACAATATCGGTTTCTATAGCGGTAAACAGGTCGAGCATACGTTTGTAGGCTTCATCACCTGCACGGTGCTTTATTAATATCAGTTTTTGCCCTTTAGGCTGAAATCCCGGGCCATGCATGGCATGGAAAGTAATGATCTGCGTATCTGCTGGCAGATGCTTTTCAAAAATCTCAATCTCGGGTGTTTTTACAGAAGTTTGTCCCGCTACTATAGCGCCATATTTGGTTGATGAACCGCACTCGGCAACTACCTGTGCCAGGCGGTCTGCCTCTACCGAATAAATAATCAAATCACAGATGCGGGAAATATCCATCCCATTGTCCATAATTTTTATATTGTATGGAGCAAGTTCTTCTTCCAGTTTATTGCGGTTAGCAGGCAGATCGCATCCATAAACGGGATAACCGGCAGCCGCAAAAGTTTTGGCATAAAGGCGTCCCATATCGCCAAGGCCAATAATACCTATATTCATGGTGCTAATATATTACTTAGATACGAGATAATTGATGGAACATCTGCGGCTGAAATACGTAAACAATTAACTAAAACAAATGTTCATTTAATCGTAGATGCATATTCCGCTAATTCTAAATACATATATTACCCCCATTTATATCAGGAGCATGTTTAAAATTTCACATCTAAATATTAATTTTACTTCTAAATCAGGTTTTTTTATGCTGAGGACCACACTTATAGCTCTATTTATTTGCTGCATTACCCTATTCAGTTATGCCCAGGACAGTACTAAAAAAGAAACACCTGTACAACCTGAACCAAAGGTTAAAAGCTATCCTCAAAAAGTTGTTGTACCACCCGCTACTGCTCCAGCCGGTCAACCTATAAAACATGACACCGCTCCTGTGCTCCCCGTATTGGTTGATAAAAGCCTTAACGGTCAATATCAATTCCTGCTCACTAAAGTTTACCATTATCAGCAACCGTTTGTTGCCACTTTTTGGAAAAGTGTAATTGATACCATTAATGCCGGCAAGCAAAAACTATACAGTGCCGACAACAGGCTAAAACTGCAAAAGAAAACTATTGATAGTTTAAACAACGAAATTACCGGGAAAGATCAAAACTATAGCTCATCCAACAGCCATATTGATGTATTAGGTATGTCTGTTGATAAATCTACTTATACCCTTACTATGCTTGGTTTGGTATTGGTATGTGCTGCTATTACAGGCGTTATCATTTTACGTTCGGGAAGTCACAGTCGTGAGGCCCAATACCGCATAAAGCTTTATAATGAGCTGGAAGACGAGTTTAAAGCATACAAAACCAAGGCTAACGAAAAAGAGAAAAAGCTTGCCCGCGAATTGCAAACCGAGCGTAATAAGCTGGATGAGCTGCGCGGAAACGCGTAAAGCTTTAACTCAGCTATTCATATTTCAACTTTAGTTTTAGAAACATCCGTTCAACAAGGTAATAAGACGCCAAAGCCAGGGCAAACACCATGAGCAGCTTTACTGCTAATAATGTTGCCTGAGAACATCCTGCAAATGCGCTTAGCCAGGGTTGCCAAACATGGTTGCCTATAAAAGGTTGTTGCCATAGGTATAAGCTGTACGACAAAACACCTATTTTAGTCATCACTCTGCTTTGCAATATGGTGGACAAAAAATTGGGTTTGTCTAAATTGAGCAAGATAACCCATACAAACAGTACAGCAGAGCCCAACTCGCATACATAGGGCGTATAAAACACAAATGATTTTGAACTGATCATCAGCGCTGTTGCCAGCAGTAAAAAGCTTAACAAATAGCTATACTTGTTATTTTTTATGTCGATTATCCCTTTAAATAAAAGGACTGCCGCCAGTGATCCTATCAGAATAATAAAAGGCCCTTTCCAAAACGAATACATTATAATTTGTGTAGCCTGTTTTATAAATGCGTTACCAAATAAAAAATGTACATGATAAAAACCTAAAATGGATATAAAGGGAACAGCAATAACTATTACCGAAAGCACTACGGTATACCATTTAGTATTCAGCGATAATAATAAAGGAAAAAACAGGTAAAACTGTGCCTCGGCAGCCAGTGTCCAAAAATGCCCAAGGAAAGGTTCTTCCTGGTAAGGAAAGTTCTTATAAAACAAAAAAGCAGCGGCAAACGATCTTCCGGTAATTCCGAATTTATAAATGGCGTTCAGCAAGATCATCACCAACAAAAACAGGTACGCCGCCGGGATAACCCTTAAAGCCCTGCGCAGGTAAAAGCGTTTTAAAGAGATTTGTCCGTGGGCCATCTTCCCTTTAAGTAGTAGCGTGGTTATTAGAAATCCGCTAATCACAAAAAACAGGTTAACGCCGGTATCCCCATTAATAAGGATATGGAATGGCCGTAAAAAGTGATTCGCTCCAAAGTGGTATAGTATCACCAGCATTATAGCAACTGCCCGCAAGCCATCCAGCGAAGGAAAATGGTTATCCTTAACTATTTCGGGGATAGTGGTTATATCGGTTGATAGATTGTTTTTTAATACTTTAATAGCTTTCACCAGGATATATTGAGCTTTGGATAAACCTAAGAAATAAATTCAGGATAAATAAAAAGCGATTGAAAAAGCTTACAAATCCATCGTCATTGCGAAGAATGAAGCAATCTATAAGCTGTGCAGATCAATGGAGATAGATTTTGTTCAATAACGTAATGAGGCGCTGGTGAATGTCCTGAGTAGAGATTGCTTCGTACCTCGTAATGACGCGTTTATTAGCTTTTTATTATCATAATTCCGTCCGTCCGCTTTTAAGAAGCGGTATTGGCGGACAAATGCGGACAAACAAAAAAGACCATCCGAATAAACGAATGGCCTTTAATATCTGATCTTCCGGTACTATCACACCTTGATCTCAACTTCAACACCGCTTGGCAATTCAAGCTTCATTAAAGCATCAACAGTTTTTGAGTTTGAACTGTAGATGTCCAATAATCTCTTGTAAGAGCATAATTGGAATTGCTCACGTGCTTTCTTGTTCACGTGCGGTGAACGTAATACTGTAAAGATTTTCTTTTCAGTTGGTAACGGAAGCGGTCCGCTAACTACAGCGCCTGTCGGCTTTACTGTTTTTACGATTTTCTCAGCTGATTTATCAACCAGGTTGTAATCGTACGATTTTAGTTTGATTCTGATTCTTTGGCTCATTTTTTTGTTTGTTAAAACCACCCTAAGAGCTATTTATTAGGGCAGTTGTTTGTTTTTATATTAATAAGCTGATTGAGTTGTTACCGAGTAAAACAACTCACTATTCACTCAATCAACTAATCTCTAATTATGCGTTAGCAGCAGCTTTTTTGCCTCTTGCTTTGGCTACAACTTCTTCCTGTACGTTACGTGGTGCTTCAGCATAGTGATCAAACTCCATGGTTGAAGTAGCACGACCTGAAGTGATGGTACGTAACTGAGTTACATAACCAAACATTTCTGAAAGTGGTACAGTTGCCTTAATAACCTGTGCACCTGCCCGTGAATCCATACCTAACAGCTGGCCACGACGACGGTTCATGTCACCGATAACGTCACCCATGTTTTCTTCAGGGGTTAAGATCTCAATTTTCATGATCGGCTCAAGCAATACTGGTTTACATTTTGGTAATGCCTCGCGGTAAGCCATCTTAGCAGCTAACTCGAAAGATAGCGCATCTGAATCGACTGCGTGGAATGAACCATCAATTAACCTTACTTTTAAGCTGGTTAAAGGATAACCTGCCAACACACCATTTGCCATTGAAGCTGCGAAGCCTTTTTCAACAGATGGGATAAACTCACGAGGGATTGAACCACCGCTAATTTCGTTAACAAACTGTAATCCTTCTTTACCTTCGTCATTTGGTGAAAGCACAACCTGTATGTCGGCAAATTTACCACGACCACCGGTTTGTTTCTTGTATGTTTCGCGGTGCTGTACAGTACCTGTGATAGATTCTTTGTAAGCAACTTGCGGAGCACCCTGGTTAACCTCTACTTTAAACTCACGTTTTAAGCGGTCCATGATGATATCTAGGTGAAGCTCGCCCATACCTGAAATTACAGTTTGGCCGGTTTCTTCGTCAGAGTTTACACGGAAGGTTGGATCTTCTTCTGATAATTTACCAAGCGCCATACCTAATTTATCTACGTCGGCCTGTGTTTTAGGCTCAATAGCTAAACCGATAACCGGCTCAGGGAAATTCATTGATTCCAGAACAATTGGGTGTTTTTCATCACAAAGGGTATCACCTGTTTTAATATCCTTAAAGCCTACTACCGCAGCAATATCACCAGCCCCAACGTTAGGGATAGGATTTTGCTTGTTAGCGTGCATTTGGAATATACGGCTGATACGCTCTTTATTGTCTGAACGCATGTTATGTACATATGAACCAGCTTCCAGGTTACCTGAGTATACGCGGATAAAGCACAAACGACCTACGAAAGGATCGGTTGCAATTTTAAATGCCAAAGCTGCAAACGGTTCTTTTTCTGAGGGCTGACGAACAATTTCTTCGCCTGTATCAGGGTTGGTACCAACAATGCCGTCAACATCAAGTGGCGAAGGCAATAGCTCCATCACATAATCCAACATGGTTTGTACACCTTTATTTTTGAATGATGAACCACAAACCATAGGAACGATTTTGGCATCCAAAACAGCTTTACGTAAAGCGTCAAGAATTTCGCGTTCGGTAATTGATTCTGGAGCTTCAAAGAATTTCTCCATTAAAGTTTCATCATAATCAGCTACTGATTCAAGCAATTTCTCTCTCCACTCAGTTGCTTCTTCAATCATATCCTCAGGGATAGGCACTTCAGTAAAGGTCATACCTTTATCATGCTCATTCCAGATGATACCTCTCCAGTTAATTAAGTCAACAACACCCTGAAATTTCTCTTCAGCACCGATAGGTAACTGTAAAGGCACTGCGTTGCTGCCTAACATGCTTTTTACCTGTTTTACAACATTTAAAAAGTCGGCACCAGAACGGTCCATTTTATTTACGAAACCGATACGGGCAACGTTATAGTTATTGGCAAGCCTCCAGTTAGTTTCTGATTGTGGCTCAACACCATCAACAGCACTAAAAAGGAATACTAAACCATCCAATACACGTAATGAACGGTTTACCTCTACGGTAAAATCCACGTGTCCCGGGGTATCAATAATGTTAATGTGGTAGTTATGGCCACGGTATTTCCAGCCTACAGTTGTAGCAGCCGAGGTAATGGTGATACCACGCTCCTGCTCCTGAGCCATCCAGTCCATCGTTGCAGCACCTTCGTGTACCTCACCTATTTTGTGGCTAACGCCAGAATAGTAAAGGATACGCTCGGTAGTGGTAGTTTTACCGGCATCAATGTGGGCGGCAATACCTATATTTCTTGTATATTTTAGATCTCTTGACATCTTATCTTTTTTTTGATTGCTCTGATTATTTAATGACTACACCGATTATAACGTGTAAACATAGATAATCGGTGTAATCGTATTATTAAATCGGTGTAATCTAATTTTCTTAGAAACGGAAATGTGAGAACGCTTTGTTAGCTTCAGCCATTTTGTGCGTATCTTCTTTCTTCTTCACTGCTGCACCTTCACCTTTAGCTGCTGAAATAATTTCACCTGCCAATTTCTCCATCATGGTTTTTTCTCCACGACGACGGGCATAGCTGATTAACCATTTCATACCTAAAGCTACTTTACGCTCAGGACGAACCTCTGTAGGCACCTGGAAGTTTGCACCACCTACACGACGGCTTTTTACTTCAACAGCTGGCATTACATTGTTCAACGCTTTTTTCCAGGTATCTAAACCGTTTTCGTTGGTTTTCTTTTCAACAATTTCAACGGCGTTATAAAATATAGCGTATGCGGTTGATTTTTTACCATCATACATCATATTGTTTACAAACCTGGTTACCAAAATATCATTGAATTTTGGATCAGGAAGAAGGATTCTTTTTTTTGGTTTTGACTTTCTCATTGCTATCTATCCTCCTTAATTATTTCTTTTTACCTTTTGTTGGCGCTGCGGCTACTTGACCCGGTTTAGGGCGTTTAGTACCATATTTTGAACGGCGTTGGTTACGGCCGGCTACACCTGATGTATCTAATGCACCACGGATGATGTGGTAACGTACACCTGGTAAATCCTTAACACGTCCTCCACGGATCAAAACGATAGAGTGCTCCTGTAAGTTGTGACCTTCACCTGGAATATAAGCGTTAACTTCTTTTCCATTGGTTAAGCGCACACGGGCAACTTTACGCATTGCTGAGTTTGGTTTTTTAGGGGTAGTGGTGTACACACGGGTGCACACGCCTCTTCGCTGTGGACAGCTGTCCAACGCTGGCGACTTACTCTTGTCAACCAGAGCTACTCTACCTTTTCTAACTAATTGCTGAATAGTAGGCATTTTTCCTTTTTTGTATTTACTGTTTTATCCTTATTTTAAGGACTGCAAAGGTACAGACTTATTTTTTGATTTTCAAGAGGTTGAGTGAAGTTTTTTCGATTTGAAAGATTTTGACTTACAGCTGATAGCAATTTAGGCATAGTATTGATAATCATAGCGGTAGTGTTTGGGTTGCCGCAGTGCCAACTCTCCGCCACGTCATTGCGAGGAACGAAGCAATCTATAAGCTAGTAAGTCAATGGAGATAGGGTTTGTTGGATAAGATCATTAAAGATAATACTGTTCCCTTGATTGTCCATCGTAGAGATTGCTTCGTTCCTCGCAATGACGCGCGGTGTTTAGTAGTCTGTCCGTCCGTCCGAAAATAAGTAGAGGGTAGTATCGGAAAATCCGGACAAATGAGATCATCATCCATTGAGAAAAGGATTACGCTTTGGCTTGTCCGCTTTGTCCATTTTACCCAAGCCTAAAAACCGGACGGACAGACAGGCAAGTATTCATCAATAATCGCAAGCCGGTAATATAGCTGATGCAACATTAAGCAGGTTAAGCATTGCGGTAATGTATTAGGTTATCAGGCAATTGGTTCAAAACCACAACAATCCATTTTAATCGCGCTTCACTGCATGCTTTATTAAACCAATCATAACTGACCATTATTCATCATTAACTGCAAATCAATATTTTTCCCACTGCAATTAAAATTTAATTAAGCGCTTTAATTAAAAACACCCTACCCTTACCCACTTACTACCTAATAGTAAAGGACTGCTTTGCAATGTGTTACCCGGAAAATGTGTTGATTTACTAGTGCGATACTATACTAACAAATTTAGCAAAAAGGATTAAAATATCAAAACTTTGCAGTGAAAATATTTTGTGCGATGATCAACTTGTCTGTCCGTCTGGTTTTTGGGCGGACCCATAACGGAAAAAGCGGACAAAACCCAGCTTCAATGACGAGAGAAGAATTTTGTCCGTTATTTCCTATCACACACCGGCTTAAAAAGCGGATGGACGGAAATCAGCGGTCAAAAAAGGGCCCCGGAAAAATCCCGGAGCCCTTACCATCCTCACATTAAACCTGCTTTATCAAAACATCAAATCTTTTATTAATAACCGCGATAATAATGGTGGTGATGAGGATAACCATATCCAACATAACAACCTGAAGTAACTGAAATCATTGCGGCAATTATCAATGCAAATGCAAAATATTTCCTTTTCATAATCTTCAACTTTTAAATGTCAACATCCTGAATACCGGGTGTTTGTATGTTGGATGCATTTAATTTAAAAAGGATTAATGCGGGGTAGAAAATATTTAAAATTGTCATCCTGAGTGTATGCGAAGGATCTTCTTCTTTGGGAAAATATGCGATATACTTATCATACGAAGAAAATCCTTCACTCCGTTCAGGATGACAAAAGCAAAGCGGTTAATACCAATAAACCTACTCCCCTTCCGGGAAATCGGCGCCTTCGGTAACGTTGGCCCAGGTGTCAAAGTCTTTCTTTAGTATGTCCAGCTTGTTGCGGGCGCCTTTAAGGGCGGCTTTGCCCAGCAGCAGGTGCAATGGCGGATGTTCGGCCTCTACAGCTGCTACAATTGCTTTTGCAGCACGCTCCGGATCGCCGGGCTGTTTGCCATTGTATCCGCGGATGTTGTTCTTGTTGGTTTCGGCAGTGGCCTTGTAATCATCAATCACTATTTTGCTGTTATTGGCCGACCGGCCTGCCCAATCGGTACGGAAACCACTCGGACAAATTACTGTTACCTTAATGCCCAGCGGTGCCACCTCTTTTGATAAAGCATCCGAATAACCATCAACTGCAAACTTGGTAGCATTATAAAAGCCTACCGCAGGGAAACCCACAAGTCCGCCAATAGAAGCCACATTGAGGATATGCCCGCTGCGTTGTTTACGCATGGTGGGCAATACGGCCTTGGTAACGGCTGCAAGTCCCCAAAAGTTAATCTCAAACATGCGTCTTACTTCATCTTCTTCACTTTCTTCTATTGCACCAAAATAGCCAATACCGGCATTGTTCACCAGCACATCAATAGTGCTGAAATGCTTCAGGGCCTGTTTAACGGCATCATCCACTTCGGTGGGTTTGGTAACATCCAGCTTAAGGGCAAGGGTGGTATCGGGGTATTGGTCAACAATATCCTGTATGTCTTCAACCTTGCGGGCCGTAACCACGGCTTTATAGCCTGCTTTTAAAACTTCGAGCGACAGTTCCCTGCCAAAACCGGTAGAGCATCCGGTAATAAACCACACTTTATTTTTCATCAGTATAAATTGTTTTATGGGTTTGGATGAACATCATAACGGCCATTGTTTACCGGGATGACGATCAAGTAAATAGATAACACTGTTTCAAAGTAACAGTATAGCAGGAAATTGTTTGTCAGGAGAGTTTAATATCTAAAAAAGATACTTGGCAAATGGGGTGCTGAAACAAGTTCAGCATGACCATGTGCATATTGTTTTGTCCGCATTTGTCAGCGTATATGGGGTACTAAAACCGGACGGACGGTACATTAAATTAATTTCCTATCCAATAATAAAATCATAAATTCGTTTTTCCCAATATCCTTTTGCAATGAAGAAATTTTCCTTTTTGATAGTAGCCTCGCTGCTTTTTGTGGGCTGCGATGAACACAAGCCTGCTCAAAGCAGTGTATCCGGCGATGCCGCTTTCCAAAAACTTGCTGATGATTACCTTACCGGCTACTTGGCCTGGCGACCAGCAAATGGCGTGGCCCTGGGCTATCACCAATACGATGGCAAAGTGACCGATTTAAGCAAAGAATCGTTAGGAAAAGAACTGGGTCGCCTAAAAGATTATGATCAAAAGCTTACCGCTACAGATACCACCTCGTTAAGTGCTAAAGCGTTTTACGATTTCAGGATCTTACACTCCGCTATTAAAAATGAGATCTTCACTTTTGAGGATATGGGTACGTACGACAGAAACCCCATGACCTATGCCGGTGCAGTTGATATCAGCATTTATATTAAACGTGATTTTGCTCCTCTGGAGGATAGGGTAAAATCAATCATCGCTATTGAAAAAAATGCCCCCAATGTTTTCGCGGCAGCAAAAGCTAATTTAAAAGATACGCTGGCTAAGCCTTATGTGGAAACAGCCATTCAAATTGCCCAGGGAACTGCCGACTTTTTGAATCACGATTTAAAGATTGCCTTAAAAGATGTTAAAAACGACACCTTGATGAAGGCCTTTAATGCCGCCAACAAAACCGCTGTTGATGCCATAAACGGTTATGCTGCCTGGCTGCAAAAAGAGAAGCTGCCAAAGGCCAATAACAAATACGCTATAGGCGAAGCCAGTTATAAAAAGATGTTGCTTTACAGCGAGGGTGTAACCCTATCGCCCGAAAAGATACTGGAAATAGGTTTGGCCGAATTAAAGAAACAACAGGCGGTGTTTAATGCAGCTGCAAAAACCATCAACCCTAATAAAAAACCAATTGATGTTTACCACGATCTGCAAAAGGATCATCCAACGGCCGAAGCCCTGATTCCGGATGCTAAGAAAAATGTGGAGGCTATCCGCAAGTTCCTTACGGATAAAAGCATTGTAACCATGCCTGCCAATGTTAATTTAAAGGTTACCGAAACACCGCAATATGCCCGGGCAACCAGTACGGCATCAAACGATGATCCAGGGCCGTTTGAAACCAAAGCTACTGAAGCGTTCTATTACATTACACCCGTTGACCCTAAGTGGACACCCCAGCAAAAGGAAGACTGGCTGGCGCAATTTGATTACTATACTACCGATAATATTACCATACATGAAGCCTATCCGGGCCATTATACCCAGTTTTTACATTTAAATGCTTCCGGGGCAACCCGCATTGAAAAAATATTTGGCAGCTATGCCTATATTGAAGGATGGGCGCACTACTGCGAGCAAATGATGGCCGATGAAGGTTATGGCCATAACGGTGATACCGTACTGGCCGCCAAATATCGCCTTGCACAAACCGGAGATGCGTTATTGCGTTTATGCCGTTTGTGTGTATCTATCAAAACACATTGCCAGGGCATGAACCTGAAAGATGGTACACAATTTTTTATGGATAACTGGTACCAGGGCGAAAAGCCATCGTACCAGGAAGCTTTGCGCGGCACCTTTGACCCGGGATATCTGTTCTATACCATTGGCAAGCTCGAAATTTTAAAGCTGCGCGATGATTATAAAAAGCAGGAAGGCGCCAATTTCTCTTTAAAGAAGTTTCATGATGAAGTGCTGAACCATGGTATGCCGCAGATCCGTTTGCTGCGCGAGGTGATGCTGAAGGATAGCAGCACCTGGAAAGATGCCTTGTAAATAATTTCGGAATTAATAATAACATCCGATATTGAAATTCCGAAATCCGAAATACTAATTACCTGCCTGGCGCTGGCGGAGCAGGTGGCGGCGGTGGGGCAATATGCCGGGGAGCACAACTGGTACTGAGTATAGCCAACAATGAGGTCAGCAATACTATACTGGTTATTTTCTTTTTCATAACTATTTCATTTTTAACTTATAACAAAAACGAAACAGTTATTGTTTGATAATAACACCCCGCAATTCTATTTCAAACTCAAAGTATCCTTACTAGGAGGCAGTTTAGCAATATGACGTTTTTCGGGTGGTAAGTCCTGGTATTTTTTGTAGCTATCGTTAATGTAAACCGCCAGTGATTGCTTGTCATTCCCTTTAATAAATTCGTAGCTTGGGCGGTACATCGTCATAAAATCATCCAGATCCTGTCCCTTTAACGGTACTATGCTGCCCACGTAAGTACGGGTAAATACTTCATCAACATGGCGCTGCTCGGCTTCCGTTCTGAAATATTTTTTCATTTTACGGGCATCGCGGTTCTCTTTACCAAACCAGGTAGTGGGCGACAGTACATAAAGCTTGCTTTTTTCATATACCTCAGGGTATTCTTTATGCGGATCAAATGCCTGCCCCTGTCTTGATGAGGTTACGCTTACTTCCCGCAAGGCAATGGATTTTACTTCCAACTGGATATTTTTTGGTTTAAGATCCACCACATAAAGGGTATCAGAGGTATAACCCGGTGAATCAAAGATGATAATGTGGCCCGGTTCTGTTTTTATTTCAAAATTTCCCTTGTCATCTGTTATGGCTGTTTGTTTACTGGAGTTATCCCTTATAAAAACATTAGTAAGTTTATTTGCAGTACCATTTTCAGATACGGTACCCTTTAAAGTTTTTTGTGCACTCGCCAAACCTGCTGTTAAGCATATCAGGAAAATCAAAAAGTATTGTTTTTGCATGTGGAAGATTAATTAAGTTGAAAGGTAAACCTAATTTAAGCAATAATAGTTTTGGTTTTAACATTTTTACATCAAATAAACAAGCCCGGCAAAAAAGCCAGGCCTGTTTATAAAAATCATCAATTAGTTATTAAGCTAATTCTATCTCCAGCCACTCATTACTACTGTTTCTTCCAAACGTTATTGTCTGGATTAAAATCAGGTAATACTTTATCAGGGTCATAAGTAACAGACTCAATTTCTTCGGTTGATGGGTATTTGAATGTCCAGGTACTGTTACGCTCCCAAATTTCAACCGGCAGTTTCACACGGTCTGTTTTCCCGCTAACGGTTTTAATCTCCAGGATAACCGGCATGGCCATTTTCTCCAGGTTATCAATAGTAATATAAGCTCCTTTGGTAGCATCGTTGTCTACGTATTTAACATCGCGTACAGCAACGTCCAAACGCCAGTTATGTTGGAACCAGCCTCTCCAAAACCATTGCAGGTTTTCGCCGCCAGCGTTTTCCATGGTACGGAAAAAGTCTTCGGGAGTTGGGTGTTTAAATGCCCATTTGGCAATATAAGTTCTAAAGGCAAAGTCAAAACGCTCATGGCCCAATATCTGCTCGCGCAATAAAGTTAAGCCGGCGCCTGGTTTAGCATATAACAATAAACCTGTATTTCTTTCTTTAAGGTTAGCGGGCTGGCTCATCATTGGCTCCAAACCCGGCGCAGTAAACATAGCGCCTGCACGGTGCATATCTCCCGGTTTGCGGGCATATTCGCCATTGTTAAAATCAGCAGTTGAAAGCGTATTGATAAAGGTATTAAAGCCTTCATCCATCCAGCCGTATAAACGCTCGTTTGAACCAACAATCATCGGGAACCAGGTATGACCAAACTCATGGTCGTTTACGCCCCATAGGCTACCTTTTTTAGCTTTGTATCCGCAGAAAACAATGCCCGGATATTCCATACCACCTACTATACCGGCAACGGCTGTAGCAGCAGGGTAAGGGAACTCATACCATTGTTTTGAGTTATATTCGATAGATTTTTTAACATATTCTGTTGAACGTCCCCAGGCTTCCACACCATCACTCTCAACCGGGTAGGCCGATATAGCGATTGATTTTTTGCCACTTGGCAGATCCATCTTAGCTGCATCAACAATGAATGAAGCCGATGAAGCCCAAGAAGCATCACGAGCATTTTTTATTTTGAAGTGCCAGGTTAATTCTTTTTTTCCTGCCGGACGTGAAGCCGGGTCAGTAACCTCAGCAGCCGAACGGATAATTACCGTTTTTTCGCTTGCAGAGGCCTCAGCCCAACGTTTTAACTGGGTTGGGGTATATACTTCCTGCGGGTTAAGTAACTCGCCTGATGCTACCACAATGTGGTTAGCCGGAGCAGTAATGCTCAAATCAAAGTCACCATATTCTAAATAAAACTCACCAGGACCAGTGTAAGGAATAGTGTTCCAGCCGTAAACATCATCATACACGCACATACGCGGGTACCATTGTGCTACCTGGAAAATCTTTCCTTTTTTGGTATCCTGGATACCCATACGGTCTGATCCGTAATTAGGGGAGATAAATGAATATTCAATTTTCAGTTTTACCTGACCACCATTAGCAGTTACTGCTGCCGGCAGGTAAATCTGCATACGGGTATCGCTAATTAAAAATTTAACATCGGTAGTTGCGCCTTTAAGGCCGATCACTTTTACCGATTTAATTTTATATCCGGCATCAAAATCCTGACCACGGCCCCAGTTACGACTGGTTGCTACAGGTGGGTTACCTACAAGCGGAACAATAGCTGTACCTCTTGAATCAAGCTTGAACAGGTTCTGCTCTAAATTCATCCACAAATAGCCAAGGTTTTGCGGGCTGTTGTTGGTATAGGTTAATGTTTCTGATCCGGTAATTTCATTGGTTACATCATTCAGTTTGGCAGCCAATTGGTAATCGGCTCTGTTTTGCCAGTATTTTGGACCGGGTTCACCATCTGCTGCACGGTATTCATTGCCGTTTTTGTTATAAAACAAAGGGCCGAATAACTCATGATAATCATAATTTGTTGTCGGAGCAACAGGTGCCGCAGCCGGAGCTGCTTGTGCTGGTGGCGCAGTTTGCGCCGGGGCTGTTTGCTGCGCCTGGCTAAAACCGGTTACCGCCATAAATGCCAGGGTAAAACCGGCAATCAGGTTTAATTTCATTGTTAAATAAATTTTTGGTCAGTTTAAAAAAACAATTATACCATAATTTACTTAATACCAGCCCAGCGTAAAATGATTGTTACCTCAAAATCAAATTAACAGTTAATTACGTTATGTTAGATTGGTTAAATATTACCTGGAGTAACTTATTTAATTAGTCCTTTATAAACGCCTTCATCAAAGCCAAAATATAAAAAGCCATTATCTTCAATAACAGGTCGCTTAATCATGCTTGTTTTTTGTTGGAGCAATTTCAAAGCATCAGCTGAGCTTTTAATGCTTTCTTTTACTTCGGGATCGAGTTGTTTCCAGGTAAGTCCTTGTTTGTTCATAAACTTTTCATATCCTGCTTTCTGATCCCATTCCTGCAGCTTCTGCTCGCTTATGCCCAGCTTTTTAAAATCATGAAACTCATAATCAACATGATTGGCTTTTAGCCAGTCGAGTGCTTTTTTAACTGTATTACAATTGGTGATGCCGTAAACTTTCATTCGGTAAATATAGTTTTTTTAAGAGGCAAGAAACAAGAGCCAGGAATCGGGATTTGAAACAAACACGCTAACTTTTATTGATTAATTAACCATAGACATGAATTGCCCGACCCCTGACTCTTGTTTCCTTAATTCCCTCCACCACTACTTTTACTGCCGCTCTTCACATCATCATTGTTAATGCTGCGCTGGTTCTTTTTGATATCGCTGTTCAGTTTACCAAACTTGTAGTTAAACCTTATGGCAAAGGTGCGGTAATAGCTTTGGCTGTATGATGATTGGGAAAAATCTACCGTATTGGTGGTAGTACGGTAATCAATATATTTACCATAAGGATTGTTGGCCACCAACGAGATCACCATTTTCTTATTCAAAAACTCTTTTGATACTACGTACTGTGAAAAAAAACGATCATTTGATTGCCCCTGTAAAGTAATATCGCTTGTGATAAAGGCAGCATTGGCTCCAATGGCGTAGCCATCATCAAACTTATACCGTACATTAAAAAAGGTATTGCCAGTAAAGCCCTGGTTTGTATAAAACTGGCCATTGTACATCCCTTTTAGCCATACATGGTTAAGCTGCAGGTTTATGCCAAATGATAAAGGCTTGCTTATATTGAGGTGTGTATTAAAATTGAATCCCAGCGTGCGGTTACTTCCTAAATTCTCGTAGGTCGTGTAAGTTACGGTGTCTCTCCTGCCATTTAAACTATCTGCCCGTAAGCTTGATACGTTTTGGATAGAGTTATTGGAGAAAGCATAGCTAAGGCCTGCATTGATAGAGTTTTTACCAAAGTGGCTATAAGTTAGCTCAAAAGTGTTATCCAATTCGGGACGTAAACCAGGATTACCGGTACTTATAAACTGAGGGTTTGACAGATTAATAAATGGATTGAGCTGATAAATACCGGGGCGTTGAATACGCTGGGTAAATCCTAAGTTAATGCTGCTGCTGGTAAACCTTCGCTGAATGGATACGGAAGGGATCAAATTGCTATAATCCGGAGCTACGGAAACTCCGGCTGAAGTAAAATCAGCATTAATGGTAGTATGTTCCAAACGTAAACCAGCTTTAGCAGTCCATTTATCTAATTTAAGCTGATAGGAATTATACAAACTATAAACATCCTGCCGGTAATTAAAATTATTGGTTTGTTCAGCATTGGGTACAAATTGTTGGGTAAGGCTATCCCTGTCGTCCAGCGTATAATCACTGAAGTTGTTTCGTAATATGGCTTTTGTTCCTGCTTCAATAGTAACTTTTTTGCTTAACGGCCCGGTAAAATCAACCTGTAAGGTATTGGTTCTGCTGCCCGAATTACTGTATTGCTGATAATCGGGCACTGCCGATACAGGATAATTCATCCGCTCAGAAAATAAATTACTGTTAAACTGCTTATCGGGCGAGTAGTTGTATTGATAAGAAAAAGTAAGCAGCTCGTCCTTTGATTTTTTAAAACCAAGCTGATAATTCAGCGCAGCATCCAAACCCAGGTAGCGTTCTGTCCCGGCATTTTGCAGCATATAACCTTGTGTGGCAACACCGGCACTATCTGTATTGGATGTTTGATTAATGCCGGTAATGGTATGCTGTTTATAAAAGCTAAACGAGCCTGTGAGCAGGTTAAGTGAATCCAGCTCATAGCTTAACTCTATATCGCCATAATCATAAGTGGTACGCCTTAAATTGGAAGCCGTTTGGGAGATAGTGTTTTGGTTGGCAAAAATATTCTCGGTAGTGCCGGAGTTTGTTACCGTCTGTTTCTGATTACCAAAGCCAAAATAACCGGATACGCCCAATTTACCTTGCTTATAAGCACCATTAAAATTATACCCAGGGCCATATATCGAGTTATACCTTCCGTTTATGGCTACATTATAACCCTGATCAGCATTTTTTTTTGTAATGATGTTGATAATACCAGCCAAACCCTCGGCATCGTACTTTGCCGGTGGCGTGGTAATTACTTCAATTTTTTCAATATTGCTGGCCGGCATAGATTTTAATATATCCGAAGGGTTTTTCGCCATCATAGCCGATTCTTTACCGTTGATCAGTATTTTATAGTTCCCACTGCCTTTCAGCAATACGTTATCATTTCCATCAACAGTTAACAAAGGCACTTTACGCATCATATCAAGGGCCGATAGTGCAGTGCTTTCCGGATCGGCTTGTACGTTATAGCCAATACGGTCTACCTCCTGGGTCATAATGGGTTTTACGGCACTTATGGAAACTTCTTTTAACTGATTGGTAGATGGAGCCAGCAATATCTTGCCCAGGTTAGCTTCAGCACCGCTATCGGCAACAGGTACAGCTTTATTAGCGTAACCAATAAACGCCAGCACCAGGCTATAGGGACTACCTGATGGGGCTTTCAAAACAAAACTACCATCATCACTTGTTAAAGCACTTTTTACAGATTTATTAGTTTTGGCATCCTGCAAGGCAACCGTTACATAAGGCATGGGCTTATTGGTTGCCGAGTCAATAGCAATGCCTTTTACTGATAGCATTGGCGGAGCATTTTGGGCCCGGGCAATAGCCGACAGCAAAATAACCGGTATGAGTAATATCCATTTTTTCATAGGTAGATGTTTTGTTCGTTTAAGGGCATGGCGAAGCCCCTTCGAAAAAATATATTTTCAAAAAATAAATAGTACGGGGTTTATTACCCCATTAATAAATTAGTAATGGAAGCCTGAAGGGTTTAGTTATTCTTCATGCTTGTTTTTAGATTAAAGGTCGTTTTTGCCGTAAAAATACCCCATGCCATACATTTGCACGGGACCGTAGTAAAACCCGAAGCGCGGATTTCTGATATATTTTTCCGCCAATCGTTTTTGTATTTCTTCGGGCTGTTTTACCCCATTTACAATTAATTCAGTTTCGGTAAGGCCAAACCAGCTCAGGCTGTTTTTATCTTTCACCACATTGGCATTAATCAGGTCAGTAATAATGCTTTTCATCTCCTCTTTCACTATCCTTTGCTCTGCCTCTTGTCTTCTAAAATAAAGCGAGTCATTCTTTTTGTTAAAAGCACGCTTCTTAAAGATCAGCGTATCTCTCACCTTCCTGAGCGAATCACTCTTCTTTTGAATTCTAATAACCTTCTGATTTATTTTGGCGTCAACCCGACCCTTTATAACAACTTCATCAACGGCCTTTTTTCTTTCAAAGTAAATTTCGTCTTGTATTTCCTTTTTTGTAGGATTAGTGTCACCACGCAGTGCAAGTTCTTTGCGGATTTTTATCTCCAACTTCGGTGTTGGCATTACTTTAATCTTATAAAATCTCAGTTTAACGCTATCATTTTTATCGATTGATATTTTTTGAAGTTTTCTTAACTGTATTTCATTCTGTAATGCTAAATCATTGTTCCTGTTTTGTTGTTCAGAAGTACTCAGTTTTACTATATTCTTGTATTTGATAAACTTCAACTGATCTGCCGATTGATTAACCTGGGCAACAAAACCCTGGTATTTAGCCAGATCCTCATTTTTAATTGCTTTGCCGTTTATCTCCATAAAAACCAGCTGGTTGTTAATCGTTTTAAAATAATACCGGTTACCCTTATTATCCATTACCTGCACGGTGTGGTTAACAGAATCGGCACTATTGTGTAAAAACCTGATGCTCGTGAATTTTATAGCTGTATCTGCAGCAATAAGCGAATCACTTAACCGGGAATGAGTGATAATCTTATCATTAACCTGATAATTAACAATCAAAGGGGTTAATTTAGGCCGAACAGCAGTGATCTGCGGACGATCATTATTATTGTTGTTACTGGCTTTGACCATTATGGCCAGGATATTCTTTTTCAGCAAAGTAGCCGTATGTTTTATCTCTAAATTTGTTTTAGGGACGATGGTAAAGGCTGATAACATTACAATACCCAACAAAAGGATAACTTTTTCAACCACACTCAGTTTTTTATTTTCCAGATCAACCATACGTTTAAAGCGATTCTTTAGCTGGTTACGACCAAGTCCAAGCGCCATGGCATGTCCCATTGAGCTATCGGCGTATTCGTGGAAGCTTAACAAAGCTTGCAGATAGCTTCCTTTTTGTATAACGTTAGCCAATACCATGTCATCGCAGCATGCCTCCCTTTCTTCCCGGATTAAGGCCGATAGCCATAATAAGGCAGGGTTAAAGAAAAACACGGTTTCAACAATGCCCTGCAATATGTTAACCAAATAATCCCTGCGAATAATGTGTGCCAGTTCATGCCATAAAATAGTATCAACCTGCCCCGGCGGCAATTGTAATACCAACCCTAAGGGTAGCAATATAACCGGTTTAAAAAAGCCAATGGTTACCGGTACTTTTATCAGTTCCGATTGAAGTAGCACAACCTTTTGATGAATACCTAATTTTTTACTGAACGATAAAACTTTACGCTCCCACTCTTCATCAATTAAATGAACCTTATTATAACGGATGTGATGTACATAAAACAAGCCCCCTGCCATTTTTACACTTTTAACGGCGAAACAAATCAACCACACAAAAAATATCCAACCCGATTGCTGGTTAAGAAAAGTAATCGTCCGGTTTATAAAACTGATCTCTTTTACTCCAGCCTCATTAACGTTTACAACTGTTAGATTACCTGAAATTGCCGGAACGTGATTAGCAATGCTTAACGTATGCCTGCCATTGGTTAGCTCCAGGTAAAAAGTAAAACCTGATGACAATACAAATAATACCAATACACCGCACAATAAGCGGTACCGCATGCGCGAGCTTGCTTTTTTAGTAAAGGCAATTACCAGGCCGGCAAGCGCGGCAATAATAAGCCCTATCCAAAGTGAATGGATCAATGTCCAGCAGATGGCTTTAATCTCATGGTCAGAAAGCCATTGGGTTAAAAATGAGGTTCCCATATCTTTAATCTTTTTGGTCTATTTTTTTAATCAGTTCCTTAAACTCCTCCATTTCTTTTGGAGATATTTTTTTGTTACCTAAAAGCTGCATCATTAAACTACTTGCCGAACCATTAAACAGGTTATCAACTACTTTATCCAACAAGAAGCCTTTGGTTTTCCCTTCTTCCACAGCGGCTTTATAAATGTGGGTCATCTGGCTGCTATCTTTTTCCAGGAATTTCTTTTCAACCATTATCTGCATTAGCTTAAGCGTTGACATATAAATTACCGGCCGCTTTTCTTTATTCAGATAATCATTTACAAAACGGGCTGTTGACGGGCCAAACTCCCATAACACCTGTAATATCTCCAGTTCAGACTTTGTAGGTTCTGATAATGAGCTGTTTTGATCTTTTGATGCTTTCATATAACAATGATAAGAATAATTTCTTATCATTCAAATACTTTTGAGCTATAGTTATACAAAACACTGATAATCAATTAAATAAAATAAGAATAATTTCTTACCTATATAAAAAAGAGAATCAAACAAAAAAACCTGCCTAATAATGAGCAGGTTTTCAATTTATTATTGCTTAGCTTTTAGCTTCCGCCATTGCTTTTACCACCGCCTTTGGTATCATCATTATCAATACCATGTGCGTTTTTCTTTATTTCGCTATTCAGTTTACCAAACTTGTAACTAAACCTCACAGCAAAAGTTCTGTAGGGTTCTTCGTTATATGAATATTGATAGTATTGTGATGTTGTTGTAGTGGAGTTATTACTGTGGTACTTGCTTTCGGGGTTATTGGCCACTAATGATATAGTAGCTTTTTTCTGCAAAAACTCCTTGGTAAGCACTAAAGCGTTGTAAATGTAATTACTGGTATGTCCCTGAAGGGTAACATCGCCGCTAAAGAAACCGGCATCAACACCAACTCTGTAACCGCCATCAAATTTGTAGCTTACGTTAGCAAAAGCATTGCCGGTAATACCAGTATTTTTATAAAACTGATCATTATAAGTACCTGTTAACCATATTTTGGATACTTGCCCGTTTAGGCTTAACGCAAATTTGGGCGTAAAATTAATGTTGGTATTGATGTTGAATCCTAAAGTGCGGTTGCTTCCTAAATTCGCATAGGTTGTTTTAGTAACGGTATCTCTGGTATGATTAGCAGTACTATCAACGCTCAAACTTGAAACATTCTGGATAGAATTATTTGAAAACTGGTAGCTTAAACCGGCAGTAAAAGAGTTTTTGGAGAAATTACTGTAAGTTAATTCAAAATTATTGTTCAATTCAGGCCGCAGATTGGGGTTACCGGTACTGATAAATTTAGGGTTTGAATTATCAACAAAAGGGTTTAACTGGTAAATTCCTGGTCTTTGTATCCGCTGGGTAAAGCCGAAATTTATACTGCTGGTTTTAAAGCTGCGCTGAATAGAAATAGATGGAATAAAATTGTTATAATTTTGATTTACAGTAGTATTTACTGAACTAAAATCAGCATTTACCGTGGTATGTTCCAGCCTTAAACCAGCTTTAGCCGTCCACTTATCCATTTTTAACTGATAAGAATTGTACAAACTGTATACATCTTGCTGATAGTTGAAATCGTCCGTATAAATTGGATTAGGATTAAACTGATTGGTAGCTGAATCAAGGTCCGAGCGGTTAAAATCACTATAGTCATTCCTTAAGATAGCTTTGGCACCAGCCTCAAGCGTGATTTGTTTAAAGGGCTGGGCATAATCAATCTGTATGGTATGTGCTCTTTCACCTGAGTTATTGTATTGATTAAAATCCGGTTGCTCAGATTGAGGATAATTAAATTGCTGCGAAAAACTATTATTACTGTAATTGGTATTAGGCGAATAGCTGAACTTATAGGATAAAGTAAGTAACTGTTCTTTGTTTCGTTTAAAGCCAATCTGGTAATTGACTGTTGCATCCATACCCTGGAAAGTATTATAGCCTGATGATTGCTGAAAATAATATTGAGCCAGAGAACCATCAAAATTCCTCGTATCTGAAGACTGTCCATTAGTTTGGTTATTGGTACCATGATAGGTCTGGAAGGACGCAGTTAACAGGTTAAGGCTATCAATCTCATAGCTAATCTCGGCTGTACCAAAGTAATTATGGAACTTGTTATTTCCATAACCGTTCTGTGTAGTAGTTTGACCGCCAAAAATGTTTTGTGTATTACCTGAATTTGCATTAAAACCATTGTTATGGTTTGTGCCTGCAAAAATACTTACGCCAACCTTACCCTCTTTAATGCTTGCATGCCCATATAATCCCGGTCCGTAAATACTATTATAGCGGCCACTAATATTACCATTATAACCCTGGTCAGCATTCTTTTTGGTGATGATGTTGATGATACCTGTTAGGCCTTCAGCATCGTACTTTGCAGGAGGAGTGGTAATTACTTCAATCTTTTCAATATTATCAGCTGGCATTGCCTTTAATACATCCGATGGGCTTTTAGCCATCAATGCTGATTCTTTACCATTAATAAGTATTTTATAGTTACCACTACCTTTCAGTTTAACATTATCACTGGCATCAACTGATAATAAGGGCACTTTGCGCATCATATCAAGTGCAGTAAGTGCCTTGCTCTCTGGGTCATTCTGTACGTTATAGCTAATACGGTCAACTTCCTGCTTCATGATGGGTTTAACCGCCGTTATGGAAACTTCCTTCAACTCATTGCTTGATGTTGATAGCAAAACATTACCTGCGTTAACATCAGCATTTGTATTAGCCAGTTTTTTCGTTTTATTTTTATATCCTACTGAAGCAAGCACCAACTGGTAAGCTTTGCCTTTGGCCACCCTGAGCTCAAAGCTGCCATCATCTTTTGATAAGCCTGACATTACCGACTTCCCCGTTGCAGCATCCTGCACAGCAACCGTTACGTAGCCTACAGGCTTATTGGTAGTTGAATCAATAACAGTGCCCTTAACCGTTATTGTTTGAAGATTAGTTTGAGCCGTTACAAACCGGGTGAGTAAGCAGCAAGCTGCCAGTAGTAAAAGTTTTTTCATGATTTTATTCAGGGTTATAGACACAAAAATTAGCAAAGCGTTACAGTAAACGAAACTTTTAACGTTTTTTAACTAAAATATTAGTTATTGTAACATACATATTACAAAAGGCGAATAAAAATGCCCAAAAAGGTTATAAAATTGTTAATTTGAGGTTATTAGCTAGCGGTTATACTTGGTCATGGTAAGCTCAACTCCAATGGTTGCAAAGCTTTTTATCATTTCGATAGAGCGATCAATTAAAGCAGGTAATTCGGGGAGTTCTTCTTTATCAAAGCCATCCAGCACATAATCAACCTGGCGGCCTTTGGGGAAATTATCGCTCACCCCAAAACGTAAGCGGGCATAGTTATTATGGCCAAGGGTAGCTTCAATATGTTTTAAACCGTTATGCCCGGCGGCACTTCCTTTAGGTTTAAGGCGTAGTGTTCCAAATGGCAGTGCAATATCATCAACCAAAACAAGCACATTTTCAATCGGAATCTTTAATTCCTTCATCCAGTGGTTAAGTGCTTTACCACTCAAATTCATAAAAGTAGTTGGCTTAATCAAATAAAGGGTACGGGCTTTATAATTCACCTCGGTATAATAAGCAAGACGCATATTATAAAACTTTACCGATTCCTGTTTGGCCATTTCATCAAGAATCATAAAACCGATGTTATGCCGGGTATCAGCATATTCGGGACCAATGTTTCCTAATCCAACTATCAGATATTTCATACCCCCTAGCCCCCTGAAGGGGGAATTTTTGATTTACCAATAGCGATGGGTTTTAAACCCATCGCTATTAGGCACTTATTAATTTTTATTTTTTCAAAATACCCAAAAAAAGCGATAAGTATAAACTTATCGCTTTTTAATTCCTCCAATTCCCCCTTCAGGGGGTTAGGGGGTTATTTTTTACCTTGAGCAGCTTCCTGTTCAGCTTGACGTAACGCACGTGAGGTGGTTACAGATACAATAGTATCTTCTTTAGCATTGGTAATAGTTAATTTTCCAATTTTAAGGTCGCCAACTTTAACTGATTTACCAACTTCTAAAGTTTCGATGCTTACTTCAATAGCATCCAAATGATCTTTAGGAAGTGCTTTGATACGTAATTTTCTTAATTTCTGAACCAGTTTACCACCAGTTTTAACACCTGGAGAAGTTCCGGTTAATTTAACAGGGATCTCAATAGTGATCGGTTTTTTCTCGTCTAACAATAAAAAGTCAACGTGAATAATTTGTTCAGTTAACGGGTGGAACTGAAGATCTTTAATGATAGCCTGTGATTTTACACCAGCTATTTCTAAGTCGATGAAATGAACAACCGGAGTATAAACAACGGCTTTCAAATCAGCTGCGGACACTGAAAAGTGGGTTTGAGTAGCCCCACCGTAAAGTACTGCCGGCACTTGAGCCTGGTAACGCAGTTCTTTAGCGTCTCTTTTCCCTACGTTCTCTCTTGGAGAACCGCTAATAGCAATTGATTTCATTTATTTGTTTTAATTTTAAGTCTATAGCCCATAGACCATAGCATTGTGTATATATTACTTTATTATATTCTTTTCAAATTCGTTTATGGATATCGCTCATAAACTATAGACTTCTCAGTCTACACGAAACAGCTGGCTGATAGAGCCATGCTCATTTACGTTCATTATTGCACTGGCAAACAAGTTGGCAGTACTCAACACTCTTATTTTACTACTTTGATATTTAAGCGGTATAGTATCAGTAACAATCAATTCGGTCAATACTGAATTTTCAATGGTTTCATAGGCCTTACCTGATAAAACAGGATGCGTACAAACTGCACGTACACTACTCGCGCCACGTTCCATTATTAATCCGGCTGCTTTTGATAAAGTACCTGCAGTATCGCAAATATCATCAATCAGCACAATGTCTTGACCTGTAACATCACCTATTAAGGTCATCGCCTCAATTTCATTAGCACGTTTACGGCGTTTATCACAAATTACCACTTCTGCATTGAAGAACTTGGCAAAGGTACGCGCCCTGTAAGAACCACCCATATCAGGCGAAGCAATGGTTAAGTTTTTTAATCCAAGGCTTTTGATATAAGGAACAAAAATGATAGATGCATCCAGGTGATCAACCGGGATATCGAAAAAGCCTTGTATCTGTGCTGCGTGCAGATCCATTGTCATGATGCGATTAATGCCGGCAGCTACTAATAAGTTAGCAACCAGTTTTGCACCAATGGCTACACGCGGTTTATCTTTTCTATCCTGACGAGCCAGACCGAAATACGGAATAACTGCGGTTACATAATGCGCAGATGCACGGCGGGCGGCATCAGTCATCATCAGTAGTTCCATCAGGTTATCAGTAGGCGGACAAGTTGATTGAATTAAAAACACATCGCAGCCACGTACAGATTCATTAAAGTGAGGTTGAAATTCACCATCGCTGAAACGCGATATAGCGACATCGCCCAGATCCCGACCGTAAGACGCAGCGATATTTGCTGCCAGTACCTGGGTACCGGAGCCCGCAAATAATTTAACCGGGTTAAACTGTAAAGGCATTTTTCGATTTCGGATTTCGGATTTTCAATTTCGGATTTTTATTTACCCTGATCTGAATATCCCGATGGCCAGTTATTAAAAAACAATTCGGATTTCAATCGTTCATTCGGAATAAATCCGAAATTGAACATTCGAAATCCGAAATATCAACTTGTTGCCCGACCAGGATTCGAACCTAGACAAACGGTACCAAAAACCGTCGTACTACCATTATACTATCAGGCAATCTCCTTAGGATTGTTATCCTCTCCAAAAAGGAATGCAAATATAGGACGTTTTTTTTGTTATCAAAAGGTTTTTGAAAAAATATTAAAAAGACTTTTCTTAGTCCTCAATAACTACACCCATTGAGCAGAATTTATCAATTCTTTCAGCAACCAATTCATCAATATTGCGCTCTTTAAGTTGTTTTAAGTCTTTTAACAATTGTTTTTTTAGCGTTGCAGCCATCGCTACTGGATCCTGATGAGCCCCACCAAGTGGCTCTTTTATTACGCCGTCAATCAGCTTGTTCTTCAGCATATCAGTTGAAGTTAGCTTCAGCATTTCTGCAGCGCGTTCTTTTTGCTCCCAGGTTTTAAATAAAATAGTTGAACAGTTTTCTGGAGAGATTACCGAATACCATGAATTTTCAAGCATCATTACCTTATCACCAATGGCAATACCTAATGCACCGCCCGAAGCACCTTCACCTATAATTACACAAATTACCGGAACTCTCAGTATTGACATTTCGAGCAAATTGCGGGCTATAGCCTCGCCTTGTCCGCGTTCTTCAGCTTCCAGCCCCGGGAATGCCCCAGGAGTATCAATTAAAGTAATAACCGGCTTGTTAAACTTTTCAGCCATTTTCATCAGCCTTAAAGCTTTCCGGTATCCCTCAGGGTTGGGCATACCAAAGTTACGATACTGACGTTCTTTGGTATTTTTGCCTTTTTGGTGGCCTATAAACATAGCAGTTTGCCCGTTTATAGTCCCAAAACCTCCTACTATTGCTTTATCATCGCCAACCGTACGATCACCGTGCAATTCAATAAAATCATCACACATCAGTTCAATATACTGCAAAGTATATGGCCTTTCAGGGTGACGTGCTATCTGTACTTTTTGCCAGCCGGTAAGGTTAGCGTATATTTCGTGTTTTGTTGTCTCTAACCTATTTTCCAGTTCGGTAATGGTTGCAGACATGTCCAGCTTGTTTTTGTCTTCAACTTGCTTCACTTTTTCGATCTGCAATTGCAGGTCGGCCAGTGGTTTTTCAAAATCAAAAGTGATCTTCATAAACTAAATTATTGGGCCGCTAAATTAAATAAATCAATCGGCATTTCTTCTATCTGCTTTTTGCAAGGCTGCGAGCTTGTTTATTTGCTGTTGTGAAAGCAACACCCGCGTAGCTAAACAGGCTTGCAAAATAGTATTTCTAAGCTCGCCCTGATACAATCCATAACGATTGGTATAAAATATCAGCGTGCCATTATTAAGCAAATGATACCGAAACAAGCTATCCAAAGTTCTTTCATTATTGATGATGGTTAAACCCATTTCCAATTTTTTGCGATGAAATTCTTTATTAATAGCTGTTAACTTATTTACCTGTATGGGGCTCAAATCGAGTTCATGTTTATATTTTATTGCTTTTTCGGGCAATGGATAATTATTTAACGTAGCTGCTAAATCCATATTATATAAATCATCTCCATTAAGTAAGGCATTATACTGTGCATCACTTAATGTTTTTAATGGCGAATGCTTTACCGTACTATCTGGCGTGGCTTGAGCTTTCACATTATTACAAAGCAAAGTTGCAGCAAATAAAAATAAAAGGATTCTCATAAAATTGGGTTCAGCATATTATGAGGGCAATTTTATTAATTCTTTTTATAATTTTCGGTATTCTTAAATAAAGCAACCAAAATATTTCCAGATTGTTTAAATGCTGCAGCCCAAGGTAATGCCTTTCTATAATCCATTTCCATACTTCTTCAGAGTAAAATAAAAGCGGCTACCTTCGCCCAATTCACTCTCTACTCCTATTTTGCCGGCCTGCGCTTCAATAAAATCTTTAGCTATAGCAAGGCCCAAACCTGTACCGGTTTGTTCTGTTGATGCACCAGGCACTTTAAAATACCGCTCAAATATGCGTGATAAGTATTTCTGATCAATACCACGACCATGATCCTGCACCGAAAATTCTATTTCATCAGCTTTGTACTTTTTTACAATCAAATCAACTGCTGATTTTTCATGACTATATTTAATAGCATTTGATAACAGATTAATAAGCACCCAGGTAGTTTTATCCAGGTCGGCTTGTACATCAGGCAAATTTTCATCACATTTTATATTGATGGCAACCTGTTTTTGATCGGCTGTAGTTTTTAGTGCTTTTACAGCATAATCAACAATATTTTTAGGATGTGTACTTCCAAAGTTTAACTGTAGTTTACCCGTTTCAACCTGCGCCATGTCCAATAACTCGCCGGTAATTTGAAGCAATCTTCGGGCATCTTCGTCAATATTTTCCAGTAATTGCCTTTGCTCCGGATTTACCGCACCTATCCGGCTATCTTCCAGCAACTTTAAACTCATTTTTATAGATGAGATAGGTGTTTTTAATTCATGTGAAATTGTGGCAATGAAATTAGTTTTCGCTTCATCCAATTGCTGAAATTCGGTTATATTTTTAAGGATGATAACGCTTCCAATTACTTTATCCTTGCTGGTTACGGATAATACTTCCTTGGTGTAATAACTTTCGCGGTTATCAGCATAAATTTTCATCTTATTTTGATCATTAACCAACAGATTGCGCAACAAATCGTTTTCTAATGCAATCTCAGGAGCAAGTCTGCCTGTAAGATCTTTTTCAGGCATGCCGATAAGTGTGCAGGCTACTTCATTGGCAAAAATGATGAATGATTTCTCATCAATCCCCAAAATAGCATCATGCATCGAATTGATAATGGTTTCTATACGCTTTTTTTCAAATAAAATACTGGCCAGATTGCTGTGTTCATACTCATCCAGCTTGCGGGTCATGGTATTAAAGGCATCGCCCAACTCGCCAAATTCATCGTTCGATTTAAAATTAAGCTGCTGATGATAATTACGATTAGATACTTCTTTTATCCGTTCCGTTAACTCCTTTATTGGGTTGGCAATATAGCTCGGAAAATTAACTACAAAACTAAATGCCACCAGAAACAGAAATGTAGCCGCAAATGCTACCAGTAAGGTTGCATTATTAGCCGTTTTTGTTGCGGTAGCATCCTTGAGTTCAATGGCGCTCATATTTACCTGCATAATACTGTAAATTAAGCCTCTTATTTCATTTCGCAATAAATTGCCTTTAACAGAATCATTGTTCAACAACTTAAGTTCTTCGTATTTAACACGCAGCGAACCCGTAAGCTGTCCTTCGCCACGCTCGGTAATATTGTGTTCCTGTTTTACCAGGTTATCTTCAATCGTTTTATTTTGGGCCGCGTTTAAAGAATTGGGATTTGCATCTAAAGCGACAGCCATATTTTTTGCATACTGTACAGATTTATAATTGTCTTTCAGTATAGCCTTGGCATCAGCAGAAAGGCGGCTCAAAAAATAAATCGACAAACCGCAGCTGATAAGTGCCAGCACAAACAAAAAGCTAAATCCGGCACGTAGTTTATTTTTAATAGTCATTATGAAAGTATTACAAGGTCAATATGTGTTTGGGACATTTTATTTAGCAATTGGGTAAAAACAGCTGTTTTCATAACCAGCTGGTAAAACTTAAAATGAGGTTTGCCAAGGCATATCGTTGTAATGTCGTATTTCTCGGCTGTTTCCCATATCGTTTTCGCAATGTTATCGTTTTTCACCTTTAAAACTTCGCCTCCCAATTGTGTAGCCAGTTTCATGTTATTAATCAGATGCCTTTGCGAGGCCAGGTTTATTTTATCACTGCTCTCGTTAGATGTTTGCACATAAAGCAGATACCATTTAGAGCGATAGTAAGATGCCAGCCTGGCCGTTTTCCGGATAATGATTTTGGCCGATGCTTCATTAGTGCTGATACAAGCCAAAAACAACTCCGGCCGCAGCTTGATGGTTTTAGGCACCTCTATATCTATTTTACGCTCTACCTGGTGGGCAACCTCCCTTAAGGCGAGTTCTCTTAGCTGTAAAATCCTTTCAGTTTGGAAAAAGTTATTTAAGGCCAGCGGAACCTTTTTCTCGTCGTATATTTTACCTTCTTTCAGGCGGTCAATCAGCTCATCGGCAGTAAGGTCAATGTTTACCACTTCATCAGCCATTTGCAAAACCTTATCGGGGATGCGCTCATTGATAGCCGTACCGGTAATTTTTTCAACTTCTTCGTTCAAGCTTTCAATGTGCTGAATGTTTATGGCGCTGATTACATTGATACCCGCATTTAAAATATCCATTACATCCTGCCAGCGCTTTTCGTTTTTGCTGCCTTCAATATTGGAGTGTGCCAGCTCATCAACTATTACTACTTCGGGTCTGAGGTTAATAATGGCGTTCAGATCCATTTCTTCCAGCTCTTTACCTTTATAAAAAAGTTTACGCCGAGGAATAAGTGGCAAGCCCTCCAGCTGTGCTACCGTTTCTTTACGGTTATGCGTTTCAACGTAACCTATTTTTACGTCAATACCATTGCGCATAAGCGTTTGAGCTTCCAGTAGCATACGGTATGTTTTGCCCACACCGGCACTCATGCCGATATAAATTTTAAACTTACCACGCCTTGATCGCTTTATCAGATCAAGAAAGTGCTCAACAGATTGCTCCTTATTTTGCTCTTCGTTCATTTTCTCTTGTTTGATCAGACGACTTTGTTTATGCTTCCTGTTTTAAATTTAATCAACATAATTAATTATTCAGCCAATCAATTAATTCTCTTAAACCTTATAAAGGGGGGCCGACACCCCCCTTTTTTCACGCGGACCTCAATCAAACCAAACCTATAATTATCAAACAATAAATAATTATAACGTGTAGCCCGCGCTAACCTTTACAGACTGTATCATTGCCTGTATATTTTTATTACTGTAAACTTTCTGAATACAATTCTTTTATCTTGAATTCATTTGATTGTGCATCATAAGCATCCAGCTTTATATCACTCTTTGACGCCAGCTCCACCATATTTTTAAATTTAGTGTTTTTTGGAAAAGCTACTGCTATGTTTTCGGGTGTTAAAGGCTGTATGGCATCAACAGATTTTTTGCTGAAATAATAAACCTTTGTTGGTTTAGGGCCCTTACCTTGTTGCACCAATTTATCATAACTGTAAATATAGAAGCCAGTAGTATCCACAATCTGGTAGGCTTTGCCATCCTGAAAGCGATAATCTTTATTATCAGCATCGTGATAGCCGAACAACTGATCTTTTGCAAGAACCGTCTTTTTTCCATTGCCCACAACAGTTACGTTCTTTGAGCCAATAAATTCATTTTTTTTGATTTTATCGGCAGTGTAACTCAATTTATGATTTACATAGTCGTTGTATGTTAAATACAATCCACTTTGTTGTTTCTGGGCATTTGAGGTTTGAATCAATCCAAATGTCAATACGATGATCGTAATCATTTGAAATTTAAACGTTTTCATTTTTTTAATTATTTAATGTATGTATTTGGTAAAACGGTCACAAACATAGCAACCGTTCTGGATATTAAAAGCGTACAATCAAGTCCATAGCTGCTGTATACTGATCCTTTTTAGTACCATTATCATATGGGGTTATGCCATCAGCATAAGCACGTTCATATCTGATTTCCGGACGAATCCTGATATAATCATTAAAGTAATGTACAAAACCAATAGTATGACTTGAATACCAGGTTGCATAACCTGTACGGCCAGCTTGAGGATCATCCAAAGCATCGTTACGTATTGAGATATAATCTTTTTTAGATACCAGAATCTGGAAATAGTTTACTGCACCGATAGCATTTTCTCTGCCAGGGATAGGCACACCCGGACCAACACCTGTTAAGAAAGGTTGCGCTGGGCCATTAATCACCGTACCACCTGTAAGGGCATGATATTGCCACATATAATAAGCTTCGGTCATCATGTGGAAGGTTTCGTTAAACTTGTGTCCCCAGGTAGCAACTACCATTTGCAAGTCGTCATGGCCACGAGTATAGTCGCCGTTGCCTAAGGAGTTTATACCACCATAAATTGAGTCGTCATTATCATGTGATACCCAACGGGCCATTAACAAGCCATTAAGCTGGGCTGATTGACTCCAAGGGGCCATATCATTACCGCCATGTAAACCAACTTCCAATTGCCAGTATGAACCCAATTTAAAAGTTGCTTGCACACCTGTGAAGGTATATGGGTCAACAGTAAACATTAAGGAGTGTGAATACAGGTAGTTATCAGTAGCCCATTGTGCTTCGATATCAGCAGGAGAAATGAAACGACCTACTTTTAAAAGCATTCCATCCGCAATTTTAGGAAAGTATATTAAACCATACATCTCGGCAGGGTCAAAACCATATTTGTTATTGTGCTGAAGCAACTGGTTACTGAAATAACCCAACCCTGTTGTATAACGGTAATCTGTACCAAAAATAGTGGTAGATAAGAAGCCGAAAGAAACATGATCAGTTTGAACAGTATTTGGCTGCAAATCAAATTTGATGCCTGCCTGATCCAATACTACACCATTAGGAATTAAATCATAAGAAGTAGGTGCGTTAGAATGTTTTGACGTGCTGAAGTTTCCAGCCGGATCAACCCAACCATAAAACCTGAACCGTGTATTGGTTAAACCCAGTGCTTTTTGCAAAGGATATATCGGAGCAGTTGCATCAGCACCTACCAGTGGCGCTCCATCCCAATCAGAAGTTGGAAAGGGAAGTGATGGCAATGGTGAAGGTAGTGATCGTGCTACTGTATCTTTCTTCACTTTAACTTTGTTAACCTTTGTTGAGTCTTGTTGTGCGTGCACATTTAAAGCAATAGCTGCCAGAGCCACTATTGTTAGTAGTTGTTTTTTCATTAGAAAAGTGTTATTAAATAAATTTTTTAAGCCGTCATGAGTTTGTGTGCTCTCTATTTATCGGGGCTTGGCCCATGACAGCTTTGTTTTTATTATGTTTTTAGATAGATGCAGGGTGATTACTTTTTAAGTTCGTCTAAAGCAACGTTCATTTTTAAAACGTTAACAGTTGGAGGGCCAAACAGTCCTAATACCGGGCGTTCGGTGTTATCGCTGATAATTTTATACAGTTCTGCAGCTGGTATATTGCGGGTTTTAGCAATACGTGGTACCTGAACCTTTGCCGCAGCAGGTGAAAGATCAGGATCCAAACCACTACCTGATGCTGTAACCAGCTCAGCAGGAACTTCGGCACGTGTTACATCCGGATTGTGTTTTAAAAAGGTGTCTATACGAGCACTTACGTCCTTCAAATAATCAGGATTTAAAGGGCCCTTATTTGATCCGGCACCGGCATCAGCCTGATAATTTGCTGCTGACGGGCGTGACCAGAAATAATTATCTTTTGTAAACTTTTGACCAATATTGGCATAACCAACTACGCGGCCTTTGTAGGTAACCGTTTCGCCATCACCATGTCCTGGTGTAAATTTTCCAATACCTGCTATTAACAAAGGGTAAAGGCCTGCTAAGATTACAATCAGTATGATGGTAATTTTAAATGATGGCAACAAATACGTTTTCATTTTATTGAGATTTAATGTTAATTATATTAATATACCAACCATAAGGTCGATTAACTTGATACCGATAAATGGCACAATAACACCACCTAAACCATATATAAGCAGGTTGCGGCGTAATAGTGCGCTTGCACCTATCGGTTTGTATTCAACACCCTTTAGAGCTAATGGTATAAGCAATGGAATAATGATGGCGTTAAAAATTACTGCTGATAGTATAGCTGACTCCGGGCTGTGCAGATCCATAATATTCAGAGATCTTAAAGCCGGTATAGAAACCATAAACAAGGCTGGTACAATGGCGAAGTATTTAGCAACGTCGTTAGCTATAGAGAAGGTGGTTAAGGTACCACGGGTCATCAATAACTGTTTGCCTATTTCCACAATTTCAATCAACTTGGTTGGGTCGTTATCCAAATCAACCATGTTACCGGCTTCTTTGGCGGCCTGTGTTCCGCTGTTCATGGCTACACCAACATCTGCCTGGGCCAATGCCGGGGCATCATTGGTACCATCGCCCATCATGGCCACAAGCTTTCCACCTTGCTGCTCAGCTTTAATATAGTTCATTTTATCCTCAGGCTTAGCCTCTGCAATAAAATCATCCACACCAGCTTTGTTGGCAATAAATTTGGCGGTTAAAGGGTTATCTCCGGTTACCATTACCGTTTTTACACCCATTTTGCGCAGGCGCTCAAAACGTTCAGCAATACCAGGTTTAATAATATCCTGCAACTCAATTACACCCAGTATCTTTTCATTTTGCGATACAACTAATGGTGTACCACCATTTGAAGAGATGTGTTTCACATTATCTTCCACATCAGTTGGGAAGGTATTACCTGCTTTTAATGCAATGTTACGGATAGAATCAAATGCACCTTTACGGATACGCAAACCTTCAGGCGTATCTAAACCGCTAGAGCGTGTTTCGGCAGTAAATTTGATAAATACCGAATCCTTAGGAGCAAGCACCGATAGCTTGCTTGAACCTTGCTCAGCTAATTCAACTATTGATTTACCTTCAGGAGTTTCGTCAGCCAGTGAGCTTAAAACACAGGCGGTAACAAAATCCTGTTCGTTTATTCCAGCAGTTGGGTAAAAGTTGGTTGCCTTACGGTTACCAATAGTGATAGTACCTGTTTTATCAAGCAACAGGGTATCCAAATCACCAGCAGTTTCAACTGCTTTACCTGACTTGGTGATTACGTTTGCACGCAATGCCCTGTCCATACCCGCAATACCAATTGCTGATAATAGCCCACCAATAGTTGTTGGTATTAAACAAACAAACAGGGAGATAAATGCTGCAATAGTAATTGGCGTGTTAGCATAATCACCAAATGGCTTTAAGGTAACGCAAACAATCACAAATATCAGCGTAAAGCCTGCCAATAAAATAGTTAAAGCAATTTCATTTGGCGTTTTTTGGCGTGATGCACCTTCAACCAGGGCAATCATCTTATCCAAAAAGCTTTCACCCGGCTGGGTAGTTACCATTACTTTTATCTTGTCGGATAACACTTTAGTACCACCAGTTACAGATGACTTGTCGCCGCCTGACTCACGGATAACCGGAGCAGACTCACCTGTAATTGCTGATTCATCAATGGTAGCTATACCTTCAATAATTTCACCATCAGTTGGAATGTTATCACCTGTTTCGCAGATAAAAACATCACCCTTTTTTAATTGGGATGACATTACCCTTGTTTCCTTGCCATCAACTAACAAACGGGCAGGAGTTTCTTCGCGGGTTTTACGTAAGCTTTCGGCTTGTGCTTTACCGCGTGCTTCAGCAATTGCTTCGGCGAAGTTAGCGAACAACACCGTAAGGAATAGTACGATGAATACAGTAAAATTGTAGCCAAAGCTCCCTTGTCCTTTATTGGTTAAGGAGAATACCGATACGATCAGCATTACTACAGTTCCTATCTCCACAGTGAACATCACCGGGTTGCGGAATAATATGCGTGGATCCAGTTTGATAAAAGATTGCTTAAAAGCCTCTTTCATTTGGTCGCCCTGGAACAATGTATTTTGATCAGATTTCATGATTGAATTCTTATTATTATTTGATTGAAAAATGTTCGGCAATTGGACCTAAAGTCAACGCTGGGAAGAATGATAATGCAGCAATAATAAATATTACGGCAAATATCATGATACCAAAAGTTGCTGTATCTGTTTTTAAAGTTCCCGCTGATTCTGGTACTGCTTTTTTGCTGGCCAGTATACCTGCTATGGCCACAGGGCCAATAATTGGTAAAAAGCGTCCCACAAATATTACAAGGCCTGTACTTACGTTCCAGAATATGTTGTTGGCTGTTAAACCAGCGTAACCTGAACCGTTATTGGCAGCACTTGATGCATACTGATACAACATTTCGGTAAAACCATGGAAGCCGGGGTTATTTAACCATGCTGATGGTTTTGTTCCCCAATTGATATTAGGAAAATGGATCAGTACATAAGATGCTAATGATGTACCTACCAGAATAATGAACGGGTGCAACAGTGCAATCAATGAAGCGATCTTCATTTCTCGGGCCTCAATTTTGCGCCCCATAAACTCAGGCGTACGGCCCACCATCAACCCGGAGATGAACACCGCAATAATGATAAAGATGTAAAAGTTAAGGAAACCTACACCAACGCCACCATAAAAGGCATTAATCATCATATCAAACATTTGTGCTAAGCCTGATATTGGCATCATGCTATCATGCATGGCATTTACCGAACCATTTGAGGTTACCGTAGTAGTAATACCCCAATATGCTGATGCAGCCGGACCAAAACGAACTTCTTTACCTTCCATTGATCCACCGGGCTGACTAATACCCATATGCGCTATGGCTGGGTTACCACCAACTTCGACCGTTATGGATGGGATGAGCATAATGAGGAAGCCAATAGTCATTACCCCAAAAATCACCCATGAAAGCTTTTTCTTATTCAGATAAAATCCTAAGGCAAATACCAGAGCAATTGGGATCAGGATAATACTGATATTCTCAACCATATTGGTCAGGTAGTTAGGATTTTCAAACGGGTGCGCAGAGTTTGTTCCAAACCAGCCACCACCGTTGGTACCTACCTGTTTAATAGCAATCATGGCAGCTGCAGGCCCACGCGAAACGTGTACGGTATCGCCCTGTAAACCTATTACAGTATCTTTACCTTTATAGCTTGTTGGTGTGCCATTAAATGCAAGGATCACCGCAACTACTATACTTATAGGAAGTAATATCCTGGTGATTGATTTCAAAAAGAACTCCCAGAAGTTACCCAACTTTTCAGTTGTTTTTTCTTTCATTGCTTTAAACACCACCATCATGGCAGCTAAACCTGTAGCAGCACTCACAAAGTGTAAAAACATAAACACAAAGTGCTGTGTAAAGTAAGTAGCGCCTGATTCGCCTGAATAATCCTGCAAATTGGTATTGGTTAAAAAGCTTAATGCTGTATTAAATGCCAGATCCGGTGTTTGATTTGGGTTATTGTCCGGATTTAGCGGTAAATGGCCCTGGAATAACAAACTGAAGAAAGCATAAAATAACCAGATAACGTTAATGGTTAATAATGCTTTTAAATGCTGTTTCCAGTTCATCTCGCGGTGCGCGTCGATGCCACTGAATTTAAAGATGAACCTTTCGAGGGGAGCCATCAAATTGAGCCAGGTTTTTTCGCCTTTAAATACTTTGGCAATATATTTCCCCAGCGGTATGGCCAGGGCTATTGTTGCCAGGTACATAAAAACGACACCTATAATTTCGGTATTCATATTGTTTTGATGTTTAAATAGTGATTAAAATTTTTCGGGTTTGAGCAGTACATAAACCATATAAATAAATACGGCGATGGCAACGATGAATAGTGCTAACATGATGTTTAAATTTTTTCGAAGTAATTAACTGATTTGAAAAAGAGCCAGAACACTACTATGAAACATAGTATATAAGCGATGGTGAGTATTACGTCCATTTTATTTGAATTTTGAAGGGGTATACCAATGCGATGCCACAAAAGTGACACAACTCATAAACAATTATAAATCAATAATATAAATATACTATACGGGTATGCCAAATCAAAAAAAGATAAAAAAAGGCTATCAAAATGATAGTGTTTTATCAATTTGTAGTTGCAGTATCAAGATTATGGAGATTGGAAGGGCGGTGATATCCTGTCACTCATAAAAAATGTTCAAAATGATCGCAGGAGCACCTTGAACGCTTGTAAGAAAACACCAAAATAGCCTGAAAAACATAAATCCTGTTTTCCAAGCTCCTAAATTGAAATTCAGAAATTATTCCAGGCCGTAGTCCTTCAGTTTACGGTATAAGGTAGCTACGCCAATGTTTAATAGGCGGGCAGCTTCGGCGCGGTTGCCATGGGCATGGTTCAATACGCGCTGTATATGAATTTTTTCTATTGATGAAAGGTCAAAAGTAGATAGAGAGCCGTTTGCTTTTACCGGCTGTGGCTCCTGCATTTCGTAGGGCAGCAGGGTTTCGTCCAAAACATTATCATCAGCCAAAATTACGGCACGCTCAATAATATTTTTCAGCTCGCGGATGTTACCCGGCCAGCTGTATGCTTCCAGCTTTTCTACAAACTTATCAGTAAGGCCCGCAAACTGTTTTTTCACTTTCAGGCCAAAGTAATTCATAAAATATTCAGCCAGTAGCCTGATATCTTTCTTTCTGTCGCGCAGAGCAGGCAGGGTAATGGTGAACACTGATAGCCTGTAATACAGATCTGAGCGAAATCCTTCCTTACTTACCTCATCCTGCAAATTGCGATTGGTTGCTGCCAATATCCGCACATTTACCTGTGTGGGCTTAGTATCGCCAATTTTTAAGAATTGTTGTGACTCTAATACCCTTAATAATTTCGCTTGCAAATCGTGGTCAAGCTCACCTATTTCATCCAGAAAGATGGTACCACCGTTAGCTTCTTCAAAAAGTCCTTTTTTGTCTTTTACGGCCCCGGTAAATGATCCGGCTTTATGGCCAAACAATTCGCTTTCCAGTAGCTCTTTGGTAAATGCGCTACAGTTTACAGCAACAAAAGCCTTTGCATGGCGATGACTGGCTTGATGTATAGCCTCGGCAAATATTTCCTTACCTGTACCAGTTTCGCCTAAAAGCAATACGGTAGTATCCGTAAGTGCCACTTTTTGAGCCAGTTTAATAACATCAGTAATGGCATTTGATTTTCCGATCAACCGGTCAAATCCAAACTTGTCATTTAGTTTTTCTTCCAGCTCTGATACCCTGAATTGCAACAGGGCTTTGTCCATCGCTTTGCTCACCAGCGGGATGATCTTTTCATTATCATCTCCCTTAGTAATATAATCAAATGCACCCGATTTGATGGCTTTTACCCCATCGTTTATGGTACCAAAGGCTGTTAGTACAATAATTTCTGTTGATGGGAAACTCGCTTTTATTTGCGCGGTCAATTCAATCCCGTTAACATCGGGCAATTTGACGTCACTGATCACCACAGGAATTGCATCCTGCTGTAATTTTTTCAAGCCCTCTTTACCTGTTGAAGCTACCAACACATCATATCCTTCCAGTTGAAGGATGCGTGCCAGCAGATTTCTCAGGCGTTCCTCATCATCAATAATTAACAGTTTATCTTTTTGCATTTTCGAACGCAAAAATGAGAAAGAATTTCGGAATTTAAGATATGCAATCCCCGTAATGATTAATATTCATCCAAAAGCATTGTAATTTCAACACTTTAAAAATCAAATCGCCTTTAAAAGCCTCTCGGATTGACGTTTAATTTAGGCTGACAGCTATTTTACTTGTTGCTTTAAAAAATCACCGTCGATAATAAGCAATTTAACCCCGGTTGGGGTGATGGACAGATGTGAGCTCAAATTGTCCGAAACCATATAACTCATTCCTTTGCTAAGTTGAAATTGCTCGCCGCTTTCAAGTTCGGTGATAAATCCCCCTTCAAGGCAATAAACAATATGTCCTTTCCGGCACCAATGATCGGCCAAATAACCTTTGGTATACTCAACTACTCTTACCCTTAACCCGCTAAATTGAATTGTTTGCCAAAAGGCTATACCTGTAGAACCTGGGTGGGTTGTTTTGGCAACTTGATCCCAATTAATAACCTGAAACGGTATATTTTCAAAATCCATTTTTTGAGTTAGCTAATAAGCTTAATATCTCCTTCTAACCACGCGTACCATTCTGCGATAACGCCTTTCTTCATAAAAATCATTGGTAACCAATATGGCGTGAATAATCCCTGGGATCCAGAAAAACAAGGTTAAAATAATATTCAAAATAAACGCCCCGATACGTCCTGTAGTCAGTATGGCAATTGGCGGACATAAAAAACACAAAAAGTAGCGCATAATCATTTTTTTAAAGGGTTAAAACCGAAAATTCCGGCTTTTTAATATTGGATATGAATTAATTTATTTTGTTACCAATAAAAATAAGAAAAAGATAAAGCAATCTACCTAACCCAACAAACACTTAATAAACTAAACTCATATATTTACCTCGCTATCATTTTACCAATTATCATGATTATTGTAATTCAGTGTGTTGATCAGGTTGGTTTGGTTGCATCTATAACCGATGTACTGGCCAAAGCACAATTAAACATCGTATCCATGCGTGAGCATGTGGACCAGGCCCAGAATCTTTTTTTTATGCGCCTGGAAGTTACCCATAGCAATGAGCGTGACACCCTGGAACAAAAACTCCGTGCAATTTTACCGCCCGATTCTATCATTAATATTAACCCGCTACCCAACAAAAAAGTGGTAGTAATGGTCACCAAAGAATACCATTGCCTGGCTGACATTCTTATCCGCAACTATTACGGAACACTCGGTGCCACAGTACAGGCTGTAATTGGCAATCATGCTGTACTGGAGGATATTTGTAAACGTTTTGATATGCCATTCTTCCTGGCATCACATGAGCAGATCAGCAAGGATGAATTTGAAGGTAAAATAGCCGCTATAATTGATCAATTTGAGCCAGATTATATCGTTCTGGCTAAATTTATGCGCATTTTATCACCGGCATTAGTGGCTAAATTCCCCATGCGTATTGTTAATATTCATCATTCATTTTTACCGGCATTTATTGGTGCCAGTCCTTATAAACAAGCCTTTGAACGGGGGGTAAAATTAATAGGCGCTACAGCGCATTTTGTATCAAACGAGTTGGATGAGGGCCCAATTATTGCCCAGCAAATTATATCAGTAAACCACTCCTACACCGCTGGCGATATGGTAAAAGCCGGTAAAGAAATTGAAACTGCCGTACTGGCAACGGCCCTTAAACTGGTTTTTGAGGATAGGGTATTTGTTTATAAAAACAAAACTGTAGTATTTGACTGAAGATAAAAACATCCTCGTTAGATTATTTGGACCAGCTATGCGATCAACAAACACGAACCAACTAAAACATCGCAGTAGGCAAGCCATCTAAACTAACCCTGTTCTTTTCAGCTTTGTAACTCTCCAACCCATCTTCACCTTTATTCAGCGCCCATTTTTCGGCATGATCCCTTTCTCCCTCATAGCTGTAATACGGTACACTGAAACCACAGGAAGTTTGTACCATATCCACATCAACCACTATAATTTGACGGGTAGCCAGTACCAGTTTAAAATGAATGGAAAGCTCGTCCCATTCCGCATCACCGGGTAAAATGGTGTAACCGTGTCCGTATAAACGCAAAATATTCGGTGGACCATCAAATGCACAAAACATAAAAGTAATGCGTCCATTTTCAAGGAGGTGAGCTGACGTCTCGTTCCCGCTGCCTATAATATCCATGTAGGCTACTTTATTGGGCGAAAGTATCCTGAAACTATCTGATCCCTTTGGCGAAAGATTTACATGCCCATCAGCTCTTAAAGGAGCACTTGCTACGAAAAACATATGTTGTTTTTCAATGAATTCGGCATGCCTGTCTTCAATATTTTCAAAAAACTTAGCCATAATTCTTACAGGTTTGGTATAATCAAAGTTAATTAATTCCGCAGTTATGTAAAAGATAGATTTAAAAGCAATTGCCACAAAATCGATACACTTACCTAACCTTTTGTTAACCCCAACTTAACATAACCTTGTATTGGGTGCTGTACATTTGCGCTCAATAAATTAAAACGCCCCTATGTCTCCTTCAAAACCATCCAGCTATTTAAAATCACTTCTTTTAATTAGCTGTTCTATTTTTATCTTAATTCCTGTTAAGTCTTTTTGCCAGGCTAAGCCATCAGCAGATGTTGAGATACTGTTTACTTCTGATGCTCACTTTGGCATAACCCGCAAAGCATTCCGCGGCGACTCGAATGTAAAATCGCCTATTGTAAATGCTGCCATGGTTCGCCAGATGAATGCCCTGCCCGGACAATCACTTCCCTCTGATGGGGGTGTTGAAGCCGGCCAAACCATTAATGGCATCGACTATTTAATAGAAGGGGGCGATATAGCCAACCGGATGGAAATACCAATACAAAGCGCCGCTGCATCATGGGCGCAGTTTGAAACAACTTATATGGGCGGCCTAAAACTAAAGAGTAATAACGGTGCGCCTATTAAATTTCTTATAGTTCCGGGCAATCATGATATCTCCAACGCCATTGGTTATTCCAAGCCGATGAAACCGCTTACCGACCCAACATCAATGGTTAAAATTTATAACCTGATGCTGAAACCAACAAAACCAATAACCAACGATGTTTACAATTATGCTACCGATAAGATCAATTACTCCAGAGATATAAAAGGTATCCACTTTATGTTTATTACCCTTTGGGCCGATTCTGCCGAAAGAATCTGGATGGAAAAGGATTTAGCCGCCGTGGCTAAAACTACTCCTGTGATTATTGTTTGTCATGATCAGCCAACTTGCGAGGCCAAACATTTCACCAACCCTATCCCTCCGCATAACATGACGATTGAAAACAAGTTTGAAAACCTTACAGCCGAATATTACAAAGAAGGAAAATCAGCGTCGGAGGATGATGGCTCCACAGCCATTGAACAACGAGGATTTGTGAAGTTTCTGAAAGCGCATCCAAATATTAAAGCCTATTTACACGGTAACTCTAATTGGAACGAGTTTTATACTTATACAGGGCCAGATAATGATGTAGCGCTACCTATTTTCAGAGTTGATTCGCCTATGAAGGGTAAATTTTCAGCAAAGGATGAAACCAAACTATCATTTCACCTGATATCAATTGACACTCAAACCATGAACATGACTGTTAGAGAATGCCTTTGGAATACCAAACCAACTGATCCGTCAGCAAAAATGGTATTTGGCGCCAGCAAGACCATTTCTTTGGTGGTAAATTAATTAGTTTACAAATAATATAATTCCCCATAACAAAAAATGCCGTGGCTTTATAAGCCACGGCATTTTTTGTTTCTTTTTTATTTTCGAGTTACTCAACTACCAATGTAGCAATAGAATGTGCAGGGCTGGTTGTTTTTGCAGCCTTACCTTTTATCCAAAGATAGTAGTCAATATTATCATCAGTTTTATTCATTATCACTACAGCCAGCTTACCATCAGGATTGATATAGGCAGTAGTTAACAGCTTATCTCTGCTTGCATTACTGATAATGCGTTTTGCTCCCGGATGGATGAATTTAGAAAAATGGCCCATATAATAGTAAGAGTTGGTATAAATCAAACTACCGTTGCGGGTATCGGCATGTACCGGGGCAAAGCAATAGTTCCCCACGTGGTTAGGTCCACCATTTTCGTCCAGCAAAATATTCCAGTCGGTCCAGCCTACGGTACCGGCATTAAAATCATTAATCATTGATGTGCCATAGCGCTCACCAAGTGCCCAATCGTTCAGGCGGTTAAAATCAAATTTTTCAACACAGCCTTCAGTAAACAATAGGTGTTTATCAGGGAATGCTTCTGCAACACGCCTGGTACTTTCAAAGTTCATACCGGCACCTGTCCATGTTTCATACCAGTGGAAACCAACGCCCCATATGTATTTGGCCGCCTGTGGATCCTCAAGAATAGTACTTGCACGCTGATAAATTAAATCTCGGTTATGATCCCAAACAAATAGTTTCTTATTACCTAAGCCCGATTTTACCAATGTTGGGCCTAAAAAGTTCTTAATAAAATCGCGCTCATCCTCGGCAGTATACAGACATGATTCCCAAGATTGCGTAGCCATTGGTTCGTTCTGCACTGATAATCCCCATATAGGCATACCTAATTTTTCATAGGTTTTAATAAACTTCACGTAGAAGTTTGCCCAGCTCTGATCGTATTTAGCCAGCAGTTTACCGCCATGCAAAACATCATTATTGCTTTTCATCCAGCCCGGTGGGCTCCATGGGGTTACAAACATATTTAATTTACCACCCGCAGCAGCTATTGCTTCTTTTATAAAAGGGATACGATATTTTTCATCATGGCTTACATCAAATGTTTTTAAAGCAACGTCACCATCTTTTACATAGCTGTAGCTCTCGCTCGAAAAATCGCAGCTTTGAATATGGGTACGCGCCAAAGTATAACCAATGCCTTTTTCCTTGTCGAAATAGGCGGTCATAAATTCCTTTTGTTTATCTTTTGGCAACTTGTAAAATGTTTCGGCAGCAGCATCAGTTAAAGCAGCACCGATTCCCAGCATAGTTTGAAACTTTTTGGATGGATCAACAAATACAGATACTTCTGTTTCTCCAGGTTGAGGTTTATCAACAAAATGAAGGGTTTCGGTTTGGGTGATCCTTTGGTCGGTATTTTTAGCAGTAAGGTATACTTTTACTGTTTTATCTTTAACAGTATAAGGTACAGCCTGCTGTGCATCAGCGCTTTTTGCTGCAAAAATTAAGGCCGCAAAAATAATTGGAGCACTAAATAATTTTTTTTTCATGATGATTAAATATGGAATTAATCCAGGTATGGTGGTTTACTGTGTCAAATCTATTAAAGTTTTGAAAATAAGCATTACTAATTTTAAAATGATGCCCTATCAACCAATTACAACATTGTAACAAAACCGAACACCTGCTGTTCGGATATGCACATTCAAGCACCCCGAAAACAAACATAATTACTTATAAATCAAAAAGTTAAAATAAAGGCACGAATATTATTCACATTCATAATATTTAAATTGACCTATAATAGCCGGATGTTCGCTAAAAAAATATCCAGTTGATTCTATACCCCGATGATCAGGCCATATATCAGTAAACAAATGAACCATTGAACTAACATACTAGCCATGATAAAGAACTATTTCAAAATTGCTTTGAGGCAGCTGCAAAAACAAAAAATGTATGCGGCTATTAAAATTGGCGGCTTTGCATTTAGCATTGCGGCCTGTTTGCTTATTGCTTTATACATCCGTAATGAGCTGAGTTATGATAAATCATACCCGGATACTGGTAGAATTTACCGTATTGTTGGCGAATATAAAAACAATGGCACCATTGAAAAAGGAACCGACTGGCCCGCCCCACTGGCCAAAACGATAAAGGCTGATTTACCAGAAGTTGAGTTATCAGGCCATTTAATGCCTAACAGCCTAATGGGTGCAGGTAGTGCCGAGATAAGACGTGCCGACAAAGCCGAGAATACTTACGAAGACGGCATTACCTATGCCGACCAAAACATGCTCGACATTTTAAAGTTGCCCATGGTTTACGGGAATCGTTCGCATGCCCTGAGTGAACCGCTTACCATGGTGATATCAAAAAAGAAAGCTGACAAATATTTCCCTGGGCAAAACCCGGTGGGTAAGGTGATGTATTTAAATAACGATAAAACAAAACCTTACCGTATTGGCGGTGTAATGGAGAATTTTCCAGAAACATCGCACTTGCAATATGATTTCCTGTTAACACTATCAGGTATGGAGTTTGGTACCGGTGAGCAAAACAACTGGGGTAATTACAACTATCCCGATTATGTTTTACTACACAAAGGAACCAATGTGGCCCGGTTTGAGAAAAAGCTATCGGACGATATTATTAATAATTATCTGCTGCCACTTATGATAAAACAAGGCGTTAAAGGCGCCACTACAGCAGCAAAAAACTTTTCTCTACATGCTCAGCCCGTAACCGACATTAACCTCTATTCGTACGATATTGAGGACGGATTATCGCATGGTGATATTCGTTTCATTTGGTTATTTGGAGCCGTAGCAGGGTTTATCTTGTTGCTGGCCTGCATTAATTTCATCAATCTATCAACCGCAAAATCTGCTAACAGGGCAAAAGAAGTAGGTTTACGCAAAGTCATAGGCTCTTATCGCAGCAGTCTTATTAACCAATTTCTGGCTGAGTCATTATTATACAGTTTCTTTTCTTTTATACTGGGAATGCTTTTGGCCTGGATACTTTTGCCTTATTTTAATATTCTCGCTTCCAAATCTTTAACCATTCCATGGAGTGCATGGTGGCTCATTCCCTCAATGCTTGTATCTGCGTTTATTATTGGTATTCTTGCAGGTTTATACCCAGCATTTTACCTATCGGGATTTAAACCGGCACAGGTTTTAAAAGGATCAATAAGTAATGGCAGCAAAAGTTCGGCATTAAGGAATACGCTGGTAGTGTTTCAATTCGCTACATCTATCATACTTATCATCAGCACCTTTGTTATCTACAACCAAATGCAATATATCCTAAATAAAAAGGTTGGGTTTGATAAAGACCAGGTGTTAGTGATACAAGGGGCCAATACACTTGGCGATGCCAATGTAAAAAGCTTTAAGAATGAACTGTTAAAACTGGGTTCAGTAAAAAGTGTATCTATAAGTGATTATCTGCCTATATCAGGCACCAAACGTAATGGCAATACCTTTTTTAACGATGGCAAAACAAAAACTGAGTCGGGTGTTGGTGGCCAGTTTTGGATAGTTGACGATACCTATTTGAAAACCATGGGCATTAAGCTTGTTGAAGGCAGGAATCTTTCTTACGCCATGTCGGCCGATACACCATATGCCGGATCGATCATTATTAACCAAACGATGGCGAAAAAATTAAACCTTAAGAATCCGGTTGGCAAAAAAATCACCAATGGCGCCACTTTTATGGTTGTTGGTGTTGTTCAGGATTTCCATTTTGAAACCATGCACGATCAGATTGGCCCGCTTGTACTTCATCTTGGCCTTAGCCCATCCATCGTAACGGTAAAAGTAAACACCTCCAACATGAAAGCCACATTACAGGCCATCACTGCAACATGGAAAAGTTTTTCGCCCAACCAACCTATCCGCTATACATTTATGGATGAAAGCTATGCCAACATGTATGCCGATGTACAAAGAATGGGGCACATTTTCACTACCTGCGCAGTGCTGGCTATTATTATTGCTTGTTTGGGTTTATTTGCCCTATCCGCGTTTATGGCAGAGCAACGAAGCAAGGAGATCGGTATCCGTAAAGTGCTTGGTGCAACTGTTAGCGGTATTACCACACTTTTATCAATCGATTTTGTAAAATTGGTGATACTGGCCATCCTTATTGCCTCACCCATAGCCTGGTGGGCCATGAATAAATGGCTACAGGGCTTTGTTTACCACAGTAGTATTCAATGGTGGGTATTTGTTCTGGCCGGATGTGTTGCCTTAACCATAGCGTTGTTAACGGTAAGCTTTCAATCTGTTAAAGCCGCATTGATGAACCCTGTTAAAAGCCTAAAAGCAGAATAAAGTGAAATGACCAAATTGGAAAGATCAAATGATAAATGACACCAATGACTAATGAAGTAATGAACAAATCATGATAAAGAACTATTTTAAAATTGCCTGGCGCAATCTTGTTAAAAACAAGATGCATTCGTTTATTAATATCATTGGCTTGTCTGTTGGCATGGCAGTAGCCATACTGATTGGCCTTTGGGTTTATGACGAATTATCGTTCAATAAAAATTTTGATAATTACAGCAACATTGCTCAGGTAATGCAACATCAAACTTTTAATGGAGATGTGGAAACTCAAACCTCCCTGCCCTATTTAATTGGTAATGAACTCAAAGGCGCTTATGGCAATAACTTTAAATACGTAACCATGTGCAGCTGGACCGACGGGCATATCTTAACCTTTGGTGAAAAGAAAATCACCAAAAGCGGCAACTATTTTGAGCCACAGGTAACTGATATGCTTTCGCTAAAAATGCTTAAGGGCACACATGCCGCATTGCAGGATAATCACGCCATTATTCTTTCAGCATCAACTGCAAAAGCGTTATTTGGTGATGCCGATCCTATAAACAAACAAATCAAGATCGATAACAAATTTAACGTAACCGTAACCGGCATTTACGAGGATCTACCCTATAATTCAGATTTCAACAACCTCACTTTTATAGCTACATGGAATTTGTATATCGATAATAACCTATGGCAGGAAAAAACCACCAATCCATGGCGTAATAACTCTTTCCAGTGCTATGTTCAGATTGCTGATAATGCCAACATGAACCAGGTTTCGGCAAAAATAAAAGATTCCAAACTGCACAGGGTTAAGGCAGCGGATGCAGCATTTAAGCCGGTGGTTTTTCTTCATCCTATGAGCAGATGGCATTTGTACTCAGGGTTTAAAAATGGTATAAACACAGGCGGCCGTATTGAGTTTGTATGGTTGTTTGGCATCATCGGTTTCTTTGTTTTGCTGCTGGCCTGCATCAATTTTATGAATCTGAGTACAGCCCGAAGCGAAAAACGGGCAAAAGAGGTAGGCATCCGCAAAGCTATCGGCTCTGTACGCAGCCAGTTGATAGCTCAATTCTTTAGCGAATCATTATTAGTAGCACTATTTGCTTTCTTTTTATCGCTCTTACTGGTACAAATTGCAATTCCCGAATTTAATGAAGTGGCCAACAAAAAGATCGGTATCCTTTGGGCTAATCCCGTATTCTGGGTGATTGGTATTTTCTTCAGCTTATTTACGGGGATAATTGCCGGGAGCTATCCGGCCCTTTATTTATCATCGTTCAATCCTGTTAAAGTACTTAAAGGCACTTTCCGCGTAGGTAAACTGGCCTCTGTTCCCCGTAAGGTACTGGTGGTATTACAGTTTACTGTTTCTGTGATTCTCATTATTGGCACTATTGTAGTTTTCAGGCAAATTCAATTCGCCAAGAACCGCCCGGTTGGCTATAGTCGTGATGGGCTCATCGCCATCAACATAGTAACCGAAGATGTTCACAAAAACTTCGATGCCATTAGCAACGAATTAAAAAGTTCAGGCGCTGTTACGCAATTAGCCGAGTCGACCAGCCCCGCTACTTATGTTAATGAGTTTGATAATGGCTTTGAATGGAGAGGCAAAGATCCTTCCCTGCAAGGCGACTTCGGTGTAGTTTGGGTATCCAATGATTTTGGGAAAACAATTGGCTGGCAAATAAAAGAAGGACGTGATTTTTCGAAGGATTTTAAAGATTCATCTGCCGTTATTATGAACGAAGCTGCGGTAAAATTCACAGGTTTAAAACACCCTGTTGGTGAAACATTGATGGAAGATGGCAAGCCACGCAAAATAGTAGGCGTAATTAAGGATATGGTAATGCAATCACCTTATGAGCCTGTTTCGCGCACGGTTTTTATCATGGATCCAACCACTCAACCTGTTGTTAATATCAGGATAAATCCGGCAATGAGCGCGCACGTGGCTTTAGGTAAAATAGAATCGGTATTCAAAAAATATAACCCGGCACAGCCATTTGATTACAAATTTATTGACGAGCAATATGCTCATAAATTCAGCGATGAGGAGCGAATCGGTAAACTGGCAAACTTCTTTGCTATCCTGGCCATATTTATCAGCTGTATAGGTCTGTTCGGAATGGCGTCCTTTATGGCCGAGCAACGCATAAAAGAAATTGGCGTCCGCAAAGTACTTGGTGCATCCGTAATTGGACTTTGGACTCTATTATCAAAAGACTTCGTAAAACTGGTCATCATATCGTTGCTTATTGCGATACCAACGGCTTATTACTTTATGCATGGCTGGCTGCAGAACTATAACTTCCATACTGAACTATCCTGGTGGATATTTGCCTTGACGGCTGCCGGAGCAATTACCGTTACTTTACTAACCGTTAGCTATCAGAGTATCAAGGCTGCATTGGCAAATCCTGTAAAAAGTTTAAAAACGGAGTAATTTTCTGTCCGGAAAAGATCAAAATGACCTAATGACACTAATGAACAATTGAACCAATCATGATAAAAAACTATTTAAAAATTGCCTGGAGAAACCTTATTAAAAACAGGGCCTCTTCTTTCATCAATATCGGCGGACTGGCCGTTGGCATGTCAGTAGCCATGCTGATTGGGTTATGGATTTGGGATGAGCTGTCTTTTAATAAATATCATCAAAACTACGACAATATAGCTCAGGTGATGCAAAATCTCACCTCTAACGGCACTGCGAGCACATACAAAGTAATCCCGTTGCCTTTAGGAGCAGAACTGCATAAAAATTACCATAACGACTTCAAGGCAATTGTAATGTCGTCATGGTCGGCAAGTCATACGTTAAGCGTCGGGGAAAAGAAGATTACCAGTTCCGGTAGTTTTATGGAGGCTGATGCCCCTAGCATGTTTACCTTAAAAATGATAAAAGGCACAGGAACAGGCCTTGCCGATCCTTCATCTGTATTGCTTTCTAATTCGCTATCAAAAAAACTTTTTGGTGATGCAGATCCGATAAATAAAATAATAAAATTAGATGGCAAAAACGGTTTAAAAGTTATCGGAGTATACAGTGATCTTCCTGAAAACACAACTCTTCATCAGCGTGAGATATATTTTATCGGATCCTGGGAATATTACACTACAAATATTTTATCAAAAAGCAACCTTACCGACTGGGGCGAAAACGATGCACAGCTGTTTGTACAATTAGCAGAACATGCCAACATGGCCCGTATTTCTGAAAAAATCAGAAATATTAAATTGAACCATATCGATAAAAGCGATCTTAAATATAAGCCACAACTGTTTCTTCAGCCCATGAACAAATGGCATTTGTATGCTCAATTTAAAAACGGTATTAACACCGGTGGGAAAATTCAATACGTTTGGCTGTTTGGCATGATAGGCTTATTTGTGCTGCTACTGGCTTGCATCAATTTCATGAACCTGAGTACTGCCCGGAGCGAAAAGCGAGCAAAAGAAGTCGGCATCCGCAAAGCCATTGGCTCAGGGCGCAGACAGTTAATCAAGCAGTTTTATGGCGAATCTTTAATGGTAGCAGTTTTTGCCTTTGTCATTGCATTATTCGCTGTTAAACTTACACTCCCTTTCTTTAATGAAATAGCTAATAAAAGTATAGTGATTTTATGGACCAATCCTGCGTTTTGGATTATCGGTATAAGCTTCAGCCTTTTTACAGGCGTAATTGCAGGGAGCTACCCAGCATTGTATCTTTCATCGTTTCAACCGGTAAAGGTTTTAAAGGGCAGTTTCAAGGCCGGTCGTTTTGCGGCATTACCACGCAAGGTTTTAGTAGTGCTGCAGTTCTCTGTTTCTGCGGTGCTGATAATAGGTACTATTATTGTTTTTAAACAAATACAATTTGCTAAAAACCGTCCGGTTGGCTATAGTCGCGATGGGCTGGTTAATATTGAAATGACCACCAACGATTTGCATAAACAATTTAAAGCAATGAGGGCCAATATGCTTAACGCTGGTGTGGTAACAGAAGTTGCAGAATCATCTGACCCGGTAACGGACCATAGCGACAATATGCGCGGGCTTAAATGGAAAGGAAAAGATCCGGACATGTCTGATGATTTTGCAATGGTTGGTGTTTCACCAGAATATGGCAAAACTGTAGGGTGGCAATTTAATGATGGGCGGGATTTTTCAAGCGCATACCTTACTGATTCAAGCGGGATTATATTAAATGAAGCTGCAGTTCAATATATGGGGCTTAAAAATCCGGTTGGTGAGATAGTAAAGATCTGGAATAACAAAGACTACCGGGTTATTGGCGTTGTAAAAAATATAGTTATGGATTCACCGTATGATCCGGCGAAACAAACCATTTATTATATAAGTAAAGATGCCGGTAACTTTTTAATGCTCAGGATAAATCCCAAAGTAAGCGCACATAATGCACTTACCAAAATTGAAGCTATCTGCAAAACATATTCCCCGTCGGTTCCGTTCGCTTACCATTTTGCGGATGATGAATACACTAAAAAATTTGCCGATGAAGAATATATCGGAAAGCTTGCCAGCATATTTGCCAGCCTGGCTATTTTTATCAGCTGCATTGGATTGTTCGGCATGGCATCATTTATGGCAGAGCAACGCACTAAAGAAATCGGTGTACGCAAAGTATTAGGAGCAACTGTTTTAGGCTTATGGACACTACTATCTGCCGATTTTGTAAAACTGGTTATTATATCACTCCTAATTGCCATCCCAACAGCCTGGTATTTTATGCATAGCTGGCTACAGACCTATAACTTCCATGTTGAACTATCGTGGTGGGTATTTGCAGCTACTGCCTTTGGGGCCATCATTATTACCTTGCTAACGGTTAGCTATCAAAGTATTAAAGCGGCATTGACAAATCCTATTAACAGTTTAAAAACAGAATAAATAATACTGTCATTATTACTAAAAGAATTTAGCGCCTGCTAAACATGTGATCTGAAATTTAATTGAAAAGCGTTCCGGAGTGAGATACGGAACGCTTTTTTATTGATAATCCTTTTAGAAGTATATTTGTACTATCCAAACTAATTGCTAATCAATACGCTCCATGTGGATCTGCTCCCTATGTAACCAGGAATTTGTAAATACCAATCAGGTACATTCCTGCAGGGATAAAATACTTTCCGATTTTCTTACCGGCAAAAGTGAACACACTGTTGCGCTTTTTGATTACCTCGTTGCAGAATATCAGCAAATAGGTAATATAACCGTTCATCCGGCAAAGTCAATGATCTCCTTTGCAGCACGAACACGGTTTGCCTATGTAATTCAACTGGGTAAGAATTTTGTAGACGTGGTTTTTCCTTTTAAACAGGCTTATGATGATAACCTGTGTTTCAATAAAATTAAACCCGTACCCGGCAGCGACGATTTTAACCATCACTTGCGTCTCTATTTTAAGGAGGATATTAACGATGAAGTGAAAAAGTTTATGAAACTGGCTTATCAAAACGGACTATAGCCATTTTCTATCGATGATATGCCTTAAGCAGATCTTCAACCAGTATGCCGTTAATTTTCATTCCCTTTAACTCACATTTATCAATACTTACACCGGTAAGGTTGCAATTGGTAATGGTGCTTTCGCCTAATTCACAATCTTCAAATTTTAAAGGTCTTTGTTTAACTTCGGGGTCGTAAAGAGGATGCCCCTTGGGTGGCATTCCTATATTATGGATATAAGCACCACCCAGTTGGGCACCTTCAATTTCCAGGTCACTTAAATTTGCGTTTGTTATTTTATATCCGTTGCGCGAATATCTTCAAAATATGATCCATCCATCATGGCCCTTTTCACATCGAGCTTTATCTTTGTTTCTGATAGTTGTATAAGCTGGCTGTCCATAACAGTTCGGTTTTATCTCAAAAATAAACAACGACCCTGATAATGTTGTTATGTAATTGTGCCAATTTAAGGTGATATTATGCCAACTATTTTTGCATATCTATAATGGAACAATTCAATATATTCGGCAATGCTGCACCAGTACCTAAACTTCCACCAGAGCTAATGGAATATTTCCCTGGTATATTTAATACCGATGAGAGCTATTCATTTTTAAAAACATTTATCAGCTCTGTTCCCTGGCAGCAGCAAATAATAAGTATGTATGGCAAAGACGTTGCTACACCCAGGCTAACCGCCTGGTATGGAGATAAAGGACATTCCTATACATTCTCGGGTACAAAATTTGATCCACTACCATGGACTGATGAATTACTGCAAATAAAGCAACGGGTAGAAAAAATAAGCAGTGTCGTTTTCAATACCGTTCTGCTAAATTATTACCGCAATGCCAATGATTCTGTAGCTTGGCATAGCGATGATGAATATGAGCTGGGAACTGATCCGGTTATAGCATCGGTGAGTTTTGGGCAGGTCCGCCGTTTTGATGTACGGAATAAAACCGATCATCAGCACAAATATGCTATCGACCTTGAAAATGGCTCGTTATTACTAATGAAAGGTGACATGCAGCATAATTGGGAACACCGGGTCCCTAAATCAACCAAAACATTAGCTGAACGGGTAAATTTAACCTTCAGGATTATTAATAAATAAGTTAAAGTGTTTTTATGAAATAGTGGCCCTTGAATATTTCTTAACAATATCATAAAGCTCCGAAGGATTAAATGGCTTACTGATCCATGAGTTCATACCGCTTGCCAGTATAGATTGTTTAATATCCTCTATCAAAGAGGCAGTAATGGCAATAATAGGTATGGAAGCATATTTGCTACCTCCCATTGCTCTTATTTGCCTGGAAGCCTCATAGCCATCCATAATGGGCATCTGAAGGTCCATCAGTATCAAATCATATTCTTTAGCCCATATGGCTTGTACAGCAATCTGTCCATTTTCGGCCACATCGCATTCAACTCCCCACTGTTGTAAATAACGTTTTACCACCAAAACATTTATGGCATTGTCTTCCGTTAAAAGCACTCTTAATCCTTTTAGTGTTTCAGAGGATTTATATTCATTACTACCATTAATTCTATTGATAACAGCTTCATCGTTTACCACTTCACCCTTTTTAAACTTCAATGTAAAATAAAAAGTTGAGCCTTCTCCCGGCTTGCTCCTTATTTTTATGTTACCACCCATCATTTCAACCAAGCGCTTACATATAGCCAAACCCAATCCTATCCCACCAAATTTGCGTGTGGTTTCAGAGCTGGCCTGAGTAAATATTTCAAAAACATAATCCTGCTTTTCTTCGGGTATACCTATACCTGTATCCTTAACCTCAAAACATACGTTAACGCTTTCCTTGCCCTCATCAACCAGCTTTGCAAACATGGAAACCTCTCCGGAGTGGGTAAATTTAATGGCGTTGTTAACCAGGTTGGTCATTATTTGCCCAAACCGTACAGTATCTCCTTTAATAGTTAAGGGCAATTTTTTATCATAATATAACTTAAGACCAATATTTTTTTCGGTAATAACCTGTTTGTTTATGGAACGGATATTTTCGAGCAGTTCTTTTAAATTAAACTCAACCACCTCCAGGTTTACCATTCCCTCATCAATCTTACTAAGGCTTAAAATATCATTGATAATAATCATCAGATTATCTGCAGAAAACTTCAACAACTTCAAATACTCTTCCTGGTCTGGCCTCGGGTTTTCAAGCAAAAGATTACTAAAACCAATTACTGCATTCATGGGGGTACGAATTTCATGGCTCATTACTGAAAGAAACCTTGATTTTGCCTGCAGTGCAACTTCTGCCTCTTCTTTGGCTTTTATTAAATCTTCCTTCACCTTTTTCCGTTCGGTAATCAGGTCGGTAAATAACAATATACCTCCAACTTTTCCGGGATCTTCGTACCAGGGTTTTATTTCCCATCTTAGCCATTCCTGTTTACCATCGCGTCTTATAAAAGGATCTTCCTCTTTTTTGAAAGATTCACCCAGCACACACCTGCGCATGTATTCTTTCCACTCGTCAGATATTTCATGAAACACATCCAGGTGATTTTTTCCGATGATAGCAGCTACATCAATATTATACGATGCCATCCATATTTTACTAGCTGCAATGTAATTATATGAGCGGTCAAGCATCGCTAAAGCCGCGGGCGCGGCGCTGATAAAAGCTTCCAGCTGTTTGCGCTTCATTATCACCTTCTCTTCATCAAGCTTCTGCCTGGTAATATCCTGAAAAGTTCCGTATACCCGTATGCACTTCCCATTTTCAAATTCGGGCTGCCCCACAGTACGCGTCCATACCTCCTCGCCACTGGTATTAATTATTTTTAATACCAGGTCATAAGGTGTTCCTTCACTTATTGCTAACTCAAAAGCTGGTTTCAGTTGTTCGCGATCGCCTTCTTTAAAAAATCCGATAAAATTGTCTTTTTGCGGAGCAAAATCATCGGGCAGGCCAAATAGGCGTCTGATTCCGTTAGTCCAGGTAACCTGCTGCGTATCCATTTCAATTTCCCAACCACCAATAAGAGCTGCCTGATTTGTTTTATTTAAAAAGCCCCTGACTTTTTCAAGTTCTTTTTCTGTTTCATGCTGGTCGGTAGTATCGACGTAACTACCTAGCATCATTAATGGTTTATTGTTTTTACTCCATTTAATAATCCTGCCTGTAAATAAAAAATATTGGGGTTTGTTGTGTTGGTATAAAAAGCATAACTCCTGCGCAAAAGGTACCTCCGCGTGGCTGTCAATATGAAGCTTTATTTGTTCTTGAAAGGATTTCAGATCATAATCGGAGATCTTGCCACACCAAAGCGGGTAAGATTGTAATACAGATTTTTCATAACCCAATCTGCTCATAAGCTCAGGGTTATCAAAGGGCGAGTCACCTTTCATATCCCATTCCCAATATCCGGCAATTAATCCCTTTTGCATATTACTGGTAAAATGAGATTTAGATAATTTACTACTTTAGTATACGACCATTTTTATTAGAGAGTTACACCAACAAGCAATAGTTTTTTAATTAAAAAGAAACACCAGGGAATAAATGAAACCTATAGAAATAGATACACATAAAAAAACAACTCTAAAACAATTAGTTACGAATTTACTAAACAAAAATAAGAAATTAAAAAATTTGCCTTAAGGAAATTTAAACTATTAACCTTTGGATAACAGACCATACTTTATCAGCAATAATTTTATAGCCTTCGGCTGATGGATGAAGACGATCTGCAAGGTTTAAATGAGCCTGCCCTGCAACACCTTGCAGAAAAAAAGGGACCAACAGCATTTGATTTGCGTTGGCGAGTGATGGGTACATAGAATTAAATTGTGCAGTAAAAGGAGAATGAATAAAAAGAGGTATCTGCATTCCCATTAATGCCATTTTTACCTCGGGGTTTTTGGCTCTTACCTTATCAATAACTGCCTGCAGATTTTTTGATGTATTTTGAGGATGCACGCCACGCATAATATCATTTATACCCAGTTCGAGTATAAAAACATCAATGGGGCGGCTTAGCCAATAATCAATCCGGCTTAGCCCACCGGCTGAAGTATCGCCGCTTAATCCTGCATTAATTACGTTATATGCTAAATTTCCGGCATTAATCTTTTGCTGTATCAATGCCGGAAATGATTCTGTTGCTGCATTACGTAAACCGTAACCGGCTGTTAAACTGTCGCCAAAACAAAGTATGTTTTGCATATGCCTAATGCCGATTCAACTATTCTACCGTTACAGATTTTGCAAGGTTACGAGGTTGATCAACATTACACCCGCGCATTACTGCAATATGGTATGCCAGCAACTGCAATGGAATAGTAGCCAGTAATGGCACAAAGGCTTCATCTGTTTGAGGTATTTCTATTACAAAATCAGCCATTCCTTTTACTTCTGTATCACCTTCGGTAACAATAGCAATAACGTGCCCCTTACGAGCTTTTACTTCCTGTATATTGCTGATCACTTTTTCATATGATGAATCTTTAGTGGCAATAAACACAACTGGCATATCATCATCAATTAAAGCAATTGGGCCGTGCTTCATTTCGGCAGCGGGATAACCTTCAGCGTGGATGTATGAAATCTCTTTCAGCTTTAACGCCCCCTCCAGCGCAACAGGGAATGAGCTGCCCCTACCTAAAAACAGACAGTTAGCTGAATCTTTGAATTTAGCTGCAATTTTTTTGATATGATCATTTGACTTTAAAGCCTTTTCAACCAATTCCGGAATATTATTCAACTCCGTTAAATGCTCAACCAATTTACTTTGGGTAATAGTTCCTCTCTGCTGGGCAATATAAAAAGCCATTAAGGTTAAAACAGTTACCTGCGCGGTAAATGCTTTGGTTGATGCTACTCCTATTTCAGGGCCCGCATGGGTATAAACTCCTGCATGCGTGGTACGTGGAATAGATGCACCTACTACATTACAGATTCCGAAAATGGTTGCGCCTTTTTCTTTGGCCAGTTCAATGGCAGCCATAGTATCAGCTGTTTCACCTGATTGTGAAATAGCAATAACCAAATCCTTTTCAGTAATAATGGGGTTACGATACCTGAATTCTGAAGCATATTCAACTTCAACCGGTACACGTGCATATTCTTCAATCAGGTACTCGCCTACCAGGCCTGCATGCCATGAGGTACCACAGGCAACAATTATAATGCGATCAATATTTTTAAGCTTCTCTGTGTACTCTTTAATGCCACCCAACTGCACTTTACCCTGCTGTGGATATATACGTCCACGCATACAATCTCTTATAGACCGGGGCTGCTCATATATCTCCTTTAACATAAAATGGTCATAGCCGCCCTTTTCAAGCATTTCCAGCTTCAGGTCCAGCTCCTGTATATATGGAGTTTGAACAGTATTATCAATATTTTTAATCAGCAAATTCTCCCGGCAAATGTAGGCCACCTCATTATCATTTAAGTAGATAACATTTTTGGTATATTCAACTATCGGAGTAGCGTCGGAGGCTATAAAATACTCACCTTTACCAACACCAATAACCATTGGGCTTCCTTTACGCGCAGCAATTAACAAGTCGGGCTCTTCGGCACTCATTATTACAATGGCATATGCACCAATAACTTTAGTTAAAGCTACACGTACAGCTTCGCGCAAATCTAAGCCTGTTTCATTTTGGATATCCTCAACAAGGTGTATTAAAACCTCAGTATCAGTATCACTTTTAAAAACGTGGCCCTTGCTTATTAAAGTCTCTTTAATAATGCCGTAGTTTTCTATTATCCCGTTATGAATAATAGTCAGCTTACGATCGCCTGATGAGTGAGGATGCGAGTTACGATCACTAGGAGCACCATGTGTGGCCCAGCGGGTATGCCCCATACCCATAGTTCCGCCAAGGTCAATATCTTTTACAAAACTTTCAAGATCACTTACCTTACCTGCTTTTTTATAAACTTTTAGTTCTTTGTCAAACAATGAAATACCGGCACTATCATATCCACGATATTCTAACCGGTGTAACCCTTTTATTATAATTGGATAAGCATCCCTGAAACCTATATAACCTACAATTCCGCACATAAAATAAATAGAATGTTAAATATTATAAACCGTACAAAAATACTAAGATTAGCCATTGAGGGCTAGCGATTTGGGAAGCACCCTTTAATTAAATTTTTTTAAAAAGTACCCCGTACTTATTCATTTTGTGCGTTTTTAAATCATAGCAAAAAAAAATCCGGAAGACATGCTTTAAATTGCGCACCTTCCGGATTCAATATCTTTAATAAAATGCTAACTAATTTTGCTTTGGTATAGTGCCTTTTATTTTAGTATAAATAATATTCAATTTCATTCTATACGGCGATGATAGGTTACCACCACCAATAGCCATTGTTCTGGCACTTGCCTGTGAAGTTGGCAAATAGTTGGCAGAACTTAAAGTTGTTCCACTAGTTGTACTTGATGTATCAACCGGCGCAATATAGGTACCATAGTCAACTAATTTACCCGATAACAGATCCTGCAAATAAGCTGTTATGATAAAATGATATTGTATAAGTGGCACATTATTAGTACTGCTATTATTGATCTTAGATGCAATTCCTCCAAAAACAGCAGCTCCTCCAGAACGGGGATCAGCAGAATTCGCATCTGGCACTAAGGCACGCTGATGTGCCAAATCGAGCCTATACAAGGTTATTTGAGGCAACGGAGCATAGGGAACATTGCTACCCGGGTTTACCGTTATCACCAATTCGGCCCTGTTTAAAACAATATCACTATCTTTTTTTGCAAGAGCGCTTCTGATATTAGCCAGTAAATGAGGGAAACTAATCTTAGCACGAAGGCCTCCAAGTCCCTGTAGGTAAACTACTCCTCTTGAAGTAGTGCTATCACTAAGTTCAGTTTGCACAGCAGCACTCCTATTTGCTGACGTATGGGGTATAAAACTTGCTACTTTAGTAATTGGAAGGTAAATTACTGCTGTATCAATAGTTGTTCCGTTTACAGCCCTGTAATAAATGGCCAGTGAATCTGCCGCCTTGAACATAATTATACCACCCGGGCCAGTTGTCTTACTTCTATCTAGCTGAAGGTATAAACCTTTCATATAATTAGTAAATATAGCATTTGAACCCAGCGCTAAACTTCCGGCATTAAAAAAGTCATTATTAATAAATGAAGTACTAATTGGAATACGTAATTGCGGAGCCACTTTTATAAGTGTATCTGGCGCCCCGGAAATAATACTTGTAATTTTAATTGAGTCTGTAGGTTTTGGAGTAAATTGCAATGACCCCAATAAGGTGGAGCCAAATTTCCAGCTTTTGGTGTTATAATAACTTGTTGAAGAACTAAAATTTTCGCCTAACTGATATACATTTACAGTATAATTAGACGTAAGCTTATCTCCATAAAACCCATCAGCATAATACATTACCAATCTGGCAGAGTCAACAAAAATTGTTCCGCTTGGTAAAGTATAAGCAGCCGAACCTGGTAAGTTAAGATCTGTTGCAAGATCAGACGTAGTTAATCCATAAATCGGATCATTAAAATAAGCCAAAGGGTTTTTGCCCAGCGTTCCTGATGTTACCACAGAGTCCTCTGCAACCGTATTGGTAATAATTGTGGCAGTATCGGTTAGCGAACCGCTAACCTGGCTGGCTTGCACGCCCAAACCAACACTATCCTGATTTTTACAACTATTCAAAATAAAAAGACTTATTAACAGGGTCAATAAGTCTAAGCGGAAAAATTTCATATATGATATCAAAGCTTATACAACATGCGCTAATTCCTCGTTAGCAATTTCGTCGTAAAAATTGTAATAATTTTCGAAATCTGCGGTAGAATCGAACTCTAAAACTGATTTATTGCTGTTTTTAACATAATTTAACACTTCTTCATCAATATTCTCGCCACCCAAAACAATGCCATCACTATAATGTATAGCACCACCATACAATGCCGAGTTAGAAGCTGGCTTATATACTTCGGTATGTTTTTCGGTCATATTACCCATCACTGCTTTTTGAGCAAAGTCAGCATCAAGTTTTCCGGCAAAATCATTTTCGTAAATAGAATAAATGATTTTTGAATTTTTAAAAGTAGGATCGTCTTTGTACGTAGTTTTTAAATACGCAGGCACCAATGCACTCATCCACCCGTGGCAGTGAATTACATCAGGAGCCCATCCTAATTTTTTAACTGTTTCCAAAGCACCTTTACAAAAGAAAATCATGCGTTCATCATTGTCAGCATAAAACTTCCCTTCTTTATCTGTAAAAACGTGTTTCCGCTGAAAATACTCTTCGTTATCCAAAAAGTAAACCTGCATACGCGCAGCTGGAATGGATGCAACCTTAATAATCAGCGGATTGTCATTATCGTTAATAATGATATTCATCCCCGACAAACGGATCACTTCGTGTAACCTGTTCCTGCGCTCATTAATATTTCCAAAACGAGGCATAAGGATACGGATTTCGTAACCTTTTTCCTGCATAGCCTGCGGAAGCTGGCGTGTAATTTCAGAAATTTTTGAGAGTTCGAGGAAAGGAGACATTTCGTGAGTTATAAACAAGAGCTTAGATTTACCCATCACTATATCAGTATTAAATTATAATTAAGAATCCAAAAAAATTTGAGTCTGCAAATATAAGCATTATTATATGAACTGGCAACGAATTATGCAAGTAACTTTTGGTAATTTTTAAGCAATTGTACAACTTTGCCCAATTGTATCATTTAAAATCAATCAAATTTCAACATTACGGTTGTAACAGACAGTTACAGCCAAACAAATAAAACCCATCCCCAAACGGATGATTACCTTAATATAAATCGCATTGAAAATTTTTACTACCAAAAAAGAGCTACAGCAATACCTGCTGCAAATAAAGGGTTTACACAAAAGTATTGGCCTTGTACCCACATTGGGCGCATTACATAAAGGGCATATTTCACTTATAGAACAGGCACAGAAAAACAATGACGTTGTGGTATGCAGCATTTTTGTTAATCCAACCCAATTTAATGACCCCAAAGACCTTGAGAAATACCCGCGAACCATTGAGGCAGATATAGCTCTGCTTGAACAGGTTAATTGTGATATATTGTTTAATCCACCAGTAAGCGAAATTTATGATGATAATGAACAATGGCATTTAGAGATTGGCCCAATGGAACAATTACTTGAAGGAAAATCAAGACCAGGCCATTACCAAGGCGTAACCCAGATAGTTTCTAAATTGTTTAATATCGTTAATCCGGATACAGCTTTTTTTGGACAAAAAGACTATCAGCAGTTTTCAGTTATCAGCAAAATGGTGGAGTTATTGAAGATGCCTGTTCAATTGGTGATGTGCCCTATTAAACGCGAAGCTGATGGCCTTGCAATGAGTTCAAGAAACATCCACCTGACAACTGCAGACAGGCAACATTCCCTGGTTCTGTCAAAAACGCTGAATTGGGTTAAAGAAAACTTCAATCGTAGCGAAATACAGCAATTAAAGCATAAAGCCGAATTAATGATCAGTGCCGAAGAAGGCGTGGAACTTGACTATTTTGAAATTGCTGATGGCGAAACCTTGCTCCCTGCCAATGAAGATACCAAAACAATAGTGGCTCTGGTAGCCGCAAAAGTTGGCAAAACACGCTTAATTGATAATGTTCTATTAATCCATGGTCAATAGACCATGGACTAATAGCTTGTTATTGATTAAGCAAATGCTTATAGACGGATAGCTAACAACTTTTCCGCCATTACTTCACTTATTTTTCGGTAAGAATCAAATGTCCAACCGGCAACATGCGGGCTTAATAAAACTTTGTCCGATTGGCGCAGCTCTTCAAACCAGTCCTGTTCAGACAGTGCCGGGAATTTTTCTATTTCCAGCACATCCAATCCGGCACCTAGTATTTTGCCTTGCTTAATGGCATTTAATACTGCCTTTACCTTCAATATCTGCCCACGGGCGGTATTCAATAAAAATATGGGCTTTTTAAAATGAAACAAGTATTCATCATTAACCATCCCCTTGGTTTCGGGTGTTAAGGGAATATGGAAACTCAGCACATCGCTATGTTTTACGATTTCTTCCATGCTTACCTCGCGGGCAAACTGATCACTAAAACCTGTTTTATACTTATCATAAGCAATTACATTCACGCCAAAACCTACCAGCTTACTGGCAAAACTATGCCCCATAAAGCCATAACCAATAATACCAACTGTTTTACCTTTTAACTCATAACCCCGGTTAGCCTCACGTTTCCAGTTGCCTGATCTTATTTCGGCATCAGCGGCCCTGAAATTATTCATCAGTGCCAATAACAGCCCTATGGCGTGCTCACCTACGGCATCCATATTGCCTTCGGGAGCGTTAATTAAAGTAACACTTTTTTCGGCAGCGTAAGCTTCATCAATATTATCCATGCCTGCACCTGCCCTGCAAATAAAGCGAAGATGGGTTGCAGCATCCAGATATTGTTTGTTTAACCTGAATTTTGAACGCACTACCAGTCCGGCATAATTACCAATAATCTGTAGTGCCTCATCAGGCTTTATTAATGGGCGATAATCGCATTGATAACCCATAGCTTCGGCCCTTTCTATAAAAATGGGATGTATGTCATCAACAATTAAAATACTTTTTTCCAAGCGATTGATAGTTTAAATGAAAAATGTAAAATTATAAAATGAGGGCATTACTTAATGACTTTGCTCTTTTTTTGTTTATAAAGATGACATTTTAGCCAGTTTGCAAAACTGGCACGGGAATAGCTTCATGATATAGAGAACAAATATTAACCGTTCTGAATTAACATAAAAAGAAAATGAAAGCAATCAGATTAAAAAAGCTTAGCACAGATATAAAACTACAAAGCCAAAAACTTGCAAACGAAGGCTTTAAACAGATATTTAACCATATTAATCAACTTAATATTAAAAAAGGGGTTGATAAAATGGGCCTCGATAAATTTATTGACCAGAGTGCTTACCTGGCCGCCGGGTCGGGTGTACTATCAGGCAGTGGTGGTATGTTTACCTTAATTGCAGGCATCCCTTTTGATTTTGCGAATTTGATAACCCAGCAATTCAGAATAACTATGGCTGTTATGTACTATAACCGGGGCAGCTATCAAATCGACTTTGATGAATTTATGTCGCTGGTAGCAACATCCTTGAGAGTTGAAGCAGGCGTAGCATTATCGAAAACCATGATGGAAGCAATAGCTGAAAAGTTATTGATGGTACTGGGTACACGAGCAGCAGAACGGATGATTCCAATAGTTGGCGCGGCAATTGGTGGAACAACCAATTACATTTTTATAAAGCGAATGGCCGATTCTGTAAAAAAAATGTATCCACTTACAGAAACCATAATTATTGAGGTAGGCTAATTACCACAGGGTTTAAAGCTATAGATATAAATCATTTTAAAACAGCAGCCCCAGTTCTTTTAAATGATTTTAATTTGCTGTATGGAACTATCCAATCATCATCCGGCTCCAAATTGGCTACTACATGCGGAAGTATCCTTTCAATAGATAGTTCTATACCTTTTTCAGTAAAAACATATTTCTTTAATAACTCATCACTCTGAAGATTATTAATGGCGTCATCCAGTTCTTTATAAATATTTGCACCATCATCGTTGTTCATTATATCTTCCTTATTGTCTTGTATCCTTTTTTTTAAGGTGGCCTTATAATTTTCAAATAACCATTTCATTCCAGCCGAATTTATTTCATTTGAGACTGGATAGAGTTGCCCCGTATGAATATTTAGAGTAAACCATTGTTCTTCGCTATCGGGGTATGCTCCCATCGTTTCATAGTAAAGCTCTATAGAGATAACATCATTATTTTCAAATGTTACAGCATAATTTAAAGCGGTAACGCCGCATCCACAAGCATTGTAGTTTTTCACCACATCCGCTAAACTTTTACCGTCAAATATTCTTTCGTAAGACAATGCTTTTTTTAATTCTGGATATTTATCTGATACAAGGGGCAAATGTAAGGTATCTGACTGATCCTTATAATTAAGTGCAACAGACTGGGTTGATATGATGTATTGCGAAGGCTTTCCTTGGGAATGTCCATAAAAAACCGAAAAACAGCAATTTAATGAAACAACAAATATGATTTTCAAATATTTCATCTGCCAGGTTTACTTATTGTAATTAACAACTATCTGTTTGCCGAAATATCTTGAGCTAATTTTACAAAATCAGCTACAGTTAATCTTTCAGCACGTAAATCAAGCATTGCATTATCAGTCATTTTCTCTTTATTGATCAGAGATGACAAAGCATTCCGTAAGGTTTTGCGCCGCTGATTGAACCCTGCTTTTACTACCTGCCAGAATAATTTTTCATCACAATCCAACTGCAAGGTTCCATTACGGGTTAATCTAATTACTGCCGATAACACTTTTGGCGGCGGATTAAATACACCCGCTTTTACTGTAAATAAGTATTCAACCTTGTAATAAGCCTGCAAAAAAACGCTGAGTATTCCATACTCTTTACTGCCTGCTTTGGCAGAACAGCGTTCGGCAACTTCCTTTTGGAACATACCTACCACTTCTACCACCTGCTGCCGGTTATCCAGCACCTTAAAAAGTATTTGTGATGAGATATTATAAGGAAAATTACCGATTATAGCTAAAGGACCGGTGAAAAAAGCACCGAAATCCATTTCCAGAAAGTCAGCATTTATTAAACGCTTACCTAATTGGGGATACTTTTTTTGCAGAAATTCATACGATTCGGTATCAATGTCAATTAATGAAACCTCGTACTCTGTTTTCTGAATTAAAAAGTCAGATAAAATGCCCATACCCGGACCAACTTCCAGTACCTGATTGTACCCATTTACAGGGCGCAGACTCTCTACAATTTTGGCAGCGATATTTTTATCAGTAAGAAAATGCTGCCCGAGATGTTTTTTTGCTCTTACCAACGTCATTATTAGTCAAATATTTGAGCAAATTAAGGCATATTTGTGCTTTATTAAGAAACTATAAACTTAAAATCTTTTTATTTGTGGTTTAGTTGCTAAGCGTTGTACATATTAAAGGGGCTGTAAAGGTTAAAATATTGTATAATTCATCTGCAAAATTGGCTAATGGCTAATAATCAGGTGGCAAATAAAATTGGTGTAATTATCTAGAAAACATGAGCGAAAAAATTAAAATAGGGATCAGTATTGGCGATGTAAACGGAATAGGATTAGAAATAATTATTAAAACATTGGCCGATAGCCGCATTTATGATTATTGTACGCCAATTGTTTATGGCCATACCAAGCTCGCTTCGTTTTACCGCCGCACCACAAATATTGATGATCTAAACTTTTTTGTAATCAATAATCCGGCAGAGACCAATAATAAAAAAGAACAAAAAAGGCCCAACATGATCAATTGCTGGGACGATGATATAAAAATTGAACCGGGCATTGTTAATGGCTTAGTTGGTAAATACTCCTTTATCTCGTTAGAAAGAGCAACAAACGATTTAATTAATGGCGAAATTGACGCCCTGGTTACTGCGCCAATTAATAAAGATAATATTCAGAGCGAACAATTTAATTTTCCGGGCCATACAGAATACCTGCAGGAACGTGATAGTGCAGCTGAGTCATTGATGTTTCTGGTGAGTGATACACTTCGTGTGGGAGTAGTAACAGGTCATATTCCTATTTCAAAAGTATCCGAAAGCATCACTACCGAAAAGATATTGGCCAAACTTAAGTTGATGGATAATAGCTTGCGTAATGATTTTTGGATCCGCAAACCTAAAATTGCTGTATTGGGCCTAAACCCACATGCAAGCGACAATGGTCTTATCGGCAGTGAGGAACAGGATGTTATTATACCGGCTATTGAAGAAGCACGTAATAACAACATCCTGGCTTTTGGCCCTTATCCTGCCGATGGCTTTTTCGCAAATGGAAGTTACTTACAGTTTGACGCTGTATTGGCAATGTACCACGATCAGGGATTAATTCCCTTTAAACAAATAGCCTTTGAATCGGGCGTAAACTTTACTGCCGGTCTGAATTTTGTACGCACCTCTCCCGATCATGGAACTGCTTATGATATAGCAGGCAAAAACCAGGCATCCGAAACATCCTTCCGTGAGGCATTATTTACAGCCATCCACATCGTTAAAAACCGACGTGAAACTGTTGAATTGAATGAAAACCCCTTAGCAATAACCAAATTGAGCCGGGATAGAGATTAAATCAACAATAGGACATTAAAAATACCTTTAGTTATACAAAAATTCTACAAAGTCTACATAATTAAAGGTATTTATAAATACACTAAGGGTATAAAAAAATCAATATTTTTATACCCTTTATTGTTATATTCACATTATAAAATTTTTACCTTTATTGCCATTATACCATTGATTTACCAATGTTAACTGAGTGTTGCGAAAAAGAAATTTTAGAGGGCCTGAAAAAAAATAACATTTCAGCTTTTAACACTTTATACAGTAATTTCAGCAAACCACTTTACATTTATCTTTTACAAAAATTAAAGGACTCCGAACTATGCAATGATATTTTGCAAGATATTTTCGTAAACATATGGGAAAAAAGAGAATCGCTTAATATTAATACTTCCTTAAAAGCCTATTTGTATCAGGCTGCCCGTTATAAAATTATCGACATTTATCGCAACGATGTTAAATATCAAAGATATCTTGCTGATTTGGCCGGATATTTAATGGTTGATCCATCCTCCATAACAGACAGAATTGACAATAGAAAAAAACTGCAGGAAATTGAAACCGCAGTTAATAATATGCCCGAACGAATGCGGGAAATATTTATTCTAAGTCGATTTGAACATCAAACTACCCGCGATATTGCCACCAAAACAAATTTATCGCCACAAACTGTAAAAAACCAGATTTCGAAAGCCCTTCGTTTACTGCGCGTAAACTATATCAGTGTGGATATATTATTCCTTTTCACCACCCTCTTTTTATTTAAATAAATTTATTTAAAAATCGGATAGTACCATCCTTCGTTTTGTTCGACTACCAATCAAACCAAACGACCAATTGGATATTAACCAAATTAAGACCCTGCTTGAAAGGTACAGCATGGGTACCTGCTCTGCAGAAGAAAAGAGAATTATTGAAAAATGGCTAGCTGAAACAGAAAACAGTAAAGCTTTTACTTATGATGATGATTTTATTTCGGAACAACTCGTTATAAGTAAAACCCAAATTGATAGCCGCTTAAAAATAACGGCTATTAAACCACGGCCCAAATATAACTGGTTGGCTGCCGCAGCTTCGGCATTGTTTGTTATCAGTGCTGGGGCAATAATTTACGCATCCTATTTAAGAAAGCACACTTCACAACAACTAGCTAACCAGCCCCATGTTGAAAAACAGGTAATTAATGGTTGGGTTTATATAAAAACATCTAAAGGAATTACCGATCAGGTTAAACTTCCCGATGGAAGTATTATAACTCTTGATGCTGCAACCATTATCCGTTACCCCCAAAAATTCACTAATCATAAGCGTCCGGTTTACTTGGACGAAGGTGAGGCGCTATTTGAAGTTGCCAAAGATAAAACAAGTCCATTTACGGTTTACACAAACAAATTTGCCACTACTGCATTGGGTACAGCCTTTAATATACGCAGTTATGCAAAAGAGCACAAAGTATCCATTTCGTTAATACACGGCAAAATCAGAATTGACGACCTGCATCCGACCCACAAAGTAAACACATCAAATATATTATTACCACATGAGCAGATAGTACTTAATAAATTATCAGGCAACCTTGTAAAATCAAGTTTTAAAGAGGAAACACCTGTTATTGCCTGGAAAAGCGGCGTATTGAATTTTAGCAATGCATCCATGGACGAAGTGATTAACACCATTGAAAATCGCTTCAATGTCACTATCATCAACAACAGCAAACGAACAAACTGGAGTTACACCGGCGATTTTAAAGATGAGCAACTAGCCGACATCTTAAAAATAGTTTGCCTTACTGAAGGAGTTTCTTATACAACCAACAAAAATAGCATAACACTTAAATAGCAAACTAACCTCAATTAAATATGAAAATTAATTTACTTTTCTTAAAAATCTGTTGCATTGCAGTACTGTTGGCCCCGGTTGGCCTCACTGCGCAACCCGAAACCCCTGCAGACCAGGGTACAACATTAACCATTAATGTTGTTAAAAAGCCCCTGGTTGATGTATTGGCCAGTTTAAGTCAGCAAACGGGTCTTGATGTACATTATGACCGCAACGAATTCGGCAGTAAAAAATTGGTTTCAATCAACTGTAAAAATTTACCGGTTGAACAAGTACTGGCAGAAATTACAGATCAAACCGGTTTGCATTTTTCTTTAATCAAGAACAAATTGATTGTAACTGCCAATGATAATTCATCAAAGGCATTTCAAACCATTCACGGTGTGGTAAAAGATACTACCGGTATGCCATTAATTGGTGTTAGCGTGAGTATTAAAGGGACAACCAAAGGCATCCAGACAGATATTGATGGAAAATATACTTTAGACGCTGCTCCCGGTGATGTTTTAACGTTTACCTATATCGGTTACTCTACCAAAGAAGTAACGGTTGGCAGCGAAACCACTATTAATGTGGTTTTAAAATCCAACTCAAACGCTTTGAACGAAGTAGTAGTAACAGCATTGGGATTGAAAAAAACTTCAGCTTCTTTGAGTTATGATCAACAAACTATTGCTGGTAAAGAACTGGAAGTAGCAAAAGATCCAAGTTTTGTGAACAGTTTGGATGGTAAAGTATCTGGTTTGCAGATAACCTCCAGCTCATCAGGTGCCGGTGGTTCAACCAAGGTAGTATTAAGAGGTAACAAATCTATTTATGGAAGTAGTAACGTGTTATACGTTGTGGATGGAGTTCCACTAAACCCACTTACCAGCACCCAACCAACCGGTGTGTTTTCATACGGGGCAGATGGCGGAGATGGTATCTCTAACATTAACCCCGATGATATTGAAAGCATCAGTGTGCTAAAAGGTGCTTCTGCTTCTGCTTTATATGGAAGTCAAGCAGCAAATGGAGTTATAATGATAACTACAAAAAAAGGCAAGGCAGGCAAAACCACTGTCACTTTTAATTCAAATACTACTTTTGATAAGGCAGTTTTATTACCCAAATTGCAAAACGAATATGGGCGGGGTGATGCTGATACTTCAAATATTGCATCGTTAAATTCTTATGGTGCCAGGCAATCTGCCGGTACTCCAAATTTAAACCCGGCTTCGTATTTTAATACCGGCGTAAGCACCATCAATTCATTTACGCTAAGCACTGGTACTGAAAAAAATCAGACATACATTTCTTATGCAAATACCCATGCAGACGGAATAGAGCCAGGCAACATCTTTACCAGAAATAATATCACCTTCCGAAATACTTCTAAAGCGTTAAATGATAAAATGACTATCGATCTGAGTGCGAATTACATTTTTCAGAACACTGATAATCGCCCTATATCCGGTACCTATTTCAATCCTTTAACCAGTATTTATTTATTCCCTAGAGGTACGGACTTTAACCAGTATAAAAATTATGAATACATTGATCCGGTTCGTGACGTCTATGTTCCAAACTGGATTATTCCTTATAATGGTGGTGGTTCTGCTGATGATCTTCAAAACCCGTATTGGATACAAAACAAAAACCCTACTACACAGGGCTTAAATCGCTTATTGGCTTCGGTAACTGCTAAATATGACTTTAACAGTTGGTTAAACTTACAAGGACGTGTAAAACTTGATAAAGCTGATCAAACCAGCAGTCAGGAACTGTATGCAGGTACAGCTGAATTATTTGCAAGCTCTACCGGAGGGTATAACTATAGTTCAAGTGGCCAAAACCAGGTTTATGGCGATTTATTATTGAATGCGAATAAAGATTTATCACACGATTTTAGCTTTAACGGTACGCTTGGTGCTATTATCCAGGACAATCAAAATAGCTCGCTTGGTTTCGGTGGCCACTTAGGTAACGTTCCTAATTATTTTAATGTAAGCAACCTTCTTGTAACCGGAACATCTAACCCTTTTAACCAAATCAACAAAACTGAAAATCAAACTCAATCACTTTTAGCGAGTTTCGATTTTGGTTATAAAAAATTCTTATATCTGGATATTACGGGACGTAGCGATTGGTCATCTGCTTTAGCATATACACAAAGCGATTCTTTCTTTTATCCGTCTGTAGGTTTGAGTAGCATACTAAGCAGCATGTTTAAAATGCCTGATTTTATCAGTTATAGCAAAATCCGTGTTTCTTATACTGACGTAGGAAATAGCATTCCATCATTTGTGAGTACGCCTGCGCAATATACCGTAAGCAACGCTTTTCCTGATTTAAATCTTACCAAACCACTTTCAACATTGAAACCTGAAATTACCCATTCATTTGAAGCGGGTATGGAATGGCGTTTCATAAACGACCACATTACTTTTGATGCAACCTATTATCATACCAATACTTATAATCAATTATTTAATGTAGCTACAACTGCAGCGTCAGGTGGTTATAAAACCCAGTATATAAACGGTGGGAATGTTAAAAATGAAGGATTTGAAGGCAGTTTAGGTTATAATGGGATTATTGGCAGTGATTTAAGATGGACCTCAAATGTTACTTTTTCATTAAACCGAAATAAGGTATTGGCATTATATACTGATAACTCAAGTGGTACACCAAATGTTATTAATGAATTTACCTTCCTTAATTCATTTAATTCTTACCAAACAGAGGCTGTTGTGGGCAAGCCATTTGGTGAAATTTATGCAAATGATTTTCAAAAGGATGCAAGTGGAAAAATAATCCTGACTAATGGTCTTCCACAATTAATTAATAATGCTAATGAATTTGTTGATGTTGGTAATCCAAATCCAAATTTCTTATTAGGATGGACCAACTCCTTTAGATATAAGAGATTTGATCTAGCCTTTACTATAGACGGACGTTTTGGCGGCGAGGTAGTAGATATGACTCAGGCTTATTTAGATCTTTACGGCGTATCACAAGCATCGGCAACGGCAAGGGATAATGGCGGCGTTTTAATTAATGGAACAAGAATAAATGCCCAAACCTATTACAATCTGGCTGGTGGCCGAGAGGGCGCATTAGCTGAGTATGCCTATTCAGCTACAAACATTCGCTTAAGGGAGGCATCTTTAGGTTATACTATTCCTGGCACTGTATTTAACAATAAAATACAAAATATCCGCATTGCTTTCACTGGTCGTAATTTGTTCTTCTTTTACCTGAAAGCCCCTTATGATCCGGAGACAACTTTATCAACCGATAATACTCTTCAGGGTATTGATCTGTTCGGTCAACCGAGCACAAGGCAATTAGGTTTCAATATATCAGCGAAATTTTAAAACGAATAATAATATTATTAATATGAAAAAGACATATAAAAAGAGCTGGCTATTATTGACAGGCATTTTGGGCCTGTTTGCAATAAGTTCTTGCACAAAAGACTTTCAAGCCCTAAATACAGACCCAAGTAAAGTAACCCAAAGCCAGGCTGCTGGTGATCAACAATCAACTGGTGGTTTTTTTCCGGATATGGAAGAAAACATTTTCAATATAACTGATTATAACTATCAGGTTCAGCAGAATTTGAATGCGGATGTATTTTCCGGCTATATGATGTCTCCGGATGACGGATTTGGCAATAATAACACCAACTACTTCATGCGGTCAGACTGGAACAACGAGATGTTCGATCTTGGGAATCAGCATATCATGAATAATTGGGTGCAGATTAGAAAAAATGCAGGCCCACAGGCTCAGCACTTTGTTGCGATGGCCTTGATTCTGAAAGTTGAGGGCATGCACCGTGTAACGGATCAATATGGGCCAATGCCTTATTCAAAATATGGAAGCAACGCATTTTTCGTACCGTATGATAGTCAGAAAGATATATACACCAGATTTTTCACTGAATTGGATACTGCGGTAAATACACTTACAGCATTTGTAAAAACCTACCCGGGGCAAACACCTTTTAAACCATTTGACATGATTTATGCTGGTGACTACAAACAGTGGCTTAAGTTTGCCAATACGTTAAGGCTTCGTTTAGCAATGCGTATTGTATATGCTGACCCAACCACTGCACAGGCACAAGCTGAAAAAGCGGTAGCTGATCCAAACGGGTTATTAAGCACCGTTGCCGATGATGCTTATTTAAACATGGTAAATGGTTTAAGCTATCAAAACCCGTTATGGAACATCACAAATGCATATGGTGATATAAGTATGAGTGCTGCCATGAAATCAATTATTGAAGGTTATAACGACCCACGAGAAACTGCTTATTTTCTTCCATCATCATACGATGGCAAGTATGAAGGTATTCGCCAGGGGCAGAATATCACCACTGCTGAATATGCCGGTTTTTCTTTGTTAAATGTACAATCAACTAGTGCTTTGCAAATAATGGTAGCATCAGAAAGCTACTTTTTAAGAGCCGAAGGCGCGTTGCGTGGATGGAATATGGGTGGAGGTACTGCACAATCCTTCTACGAACAAGGTGTGGCCCTTTCTTTTCAGGAAAAGGGTGTTAGTATGCCTAGCGGATATCTTACTAACACAACAGCAACCGCAGCTCCTTACGTTGACCCTACTAACTCTACTAATAATGTGCCAGCCGGTAATCCATACTTAAACAACATCAGTATCGCCTGGAATAGTGGAGATTCTTTTGAGCATAACCTGCAAAGGATCATTACCCAAAAATGGCTAGCTATTTATCCAGATGGCGAAGAAGCATGGTGCGATTTCAGAAGAACCGGTTATCCGAAATTATTCCCTGTGGTAGTAAATAACAGTGGTGGTCTAATTAGTACAACCTCATTTGTAAAACGTATCCCCTTTGCTGCTGATGAAAATTCTACTAACCCTAAAGGTGTTGCCACTGGTGTCCAGGAACTTGGAGGCCCCGATAACGGAGGCACCAGATTATGGTGGGATGTAAATCCATTGGTACCATAACCTTTTCAATCTAAATCAAAAAGCCGACGTTAAACGCGTCGGCTTTTTGATTTTATGAGGTTTTTTATACCCTCAAAAATTGCTAAAAACCTATTTTAAAAAACACTTTTCAATTATCATAAATATCCTTACATTTGCGGGCTAATTGTTGCTCATTGAAATCGCTAAGAAATTATTCGATTCCTTTTACTGGCCTCAAGCTGGGTAAGCACCAGTTTGAATTTATTGTTGACAATGCTTTTTTTGATGCGTTTGAATACTCGCTGGTGAAAAAAGCAAATTTGAAATGCCAGGTTGAACTGGAAAAACAGGAGACAATGATTATCCTGAACTTTCAAATTACCGGAACAATAGATGCAAATTGCGACAGGTGTTTGGCACCGTATCCGCAACAGGTGGATATTCGCGAGCAGCAGGTGGCAAAGTTTAGTGAAGAGGCAATTGATGAAGATGAAGAGATCATCACCCTATCTAAAAATGATCATGAGATCAATATAGCCGGGTTGATTTACGAATATATAAATGTTGCTATTCCTTTTATAACGGTTTGCGACAACGAGGGAAATACTCCCTATTGTGATAAAGAAACGCTGGAGAGTTTAAACAAACTTTCAGCAGGTACAGAAGAAGAACAGGAAGAGAAAACAGACCCACGGTGGGATGCTCTCAAAAAATTTAAATGAATTATTAAAAAACAGGATTTATGCCACATCCAAAACGTAAAATATCCAAATCAAGAAGAGATAAGCGCAGAACACATGACAAAGCTGTTGCTCCTACTTTAACTACATGCAAACTTACTGGCGCAGTGCACTTACCGCACAGAGCTTACACTGTTGATGGTAACGTTTACTACAACGGTAAATTACTGATAGAGAAAGCAGCTGTAGCATAAGTTTAATTTTCTGAAATGAAGATTGGCTTAGATATTATGGGCGGTGATTTCGCTCCCAAAGCAACTGTTTTAGGGGCAATTGAAGCTTATAAAGCTTTGTCTGAAGGCCAGCAACTGGTACTTATAGGCGATAAAGAACAAGCTGTCAGCATCCTTCAGGAAAACAATGTTAGTCCGGATCATTTTGAGTTTGTACACACAACCGAAGTGATTGGTATGGGCGAGCATCCTACAAAGGCAATCGTTCAAAAACCCGATTCCAGTATTTCTGTAGGTTTTAAACTTCTTAAAGAAGGAAGTATTGCTGCATTTTCTTCAGCCGGCAATAGCGGTGCCATGCTTGTTGGTGCCCTATTCAGCGTAAAAGCTATTCCAGGCGTTTTACGCCCTGCAATGACAACTATTATACCTAAACTGAAAGGCGGTTTAGGTATTTTAATTGATGTAGGTGCCAATGCTGATTGTAAACCTGAGTTTTTAGTACAATTTGGCGTGTTGGGTAGTTTATTTGCGCAGCATGTTTATAATGTTCAAAATCCGAGGGTTGCCCTTATGAATATAGGCGAGGAGGAGGAAAAAGGCAATATACTTAGCCAGGCCACCTACCCGCTGATGAAAGAATCAAACCTTATTAATTTTACCGGTAATGTGGAAGGACGCGATATGTTTGGCGACCTTGCCGACGTAATTGTTTGCGACGGATTTACCGGCAATATTATTTTAAAACTTGCCGAATCATTTTACGTAGTAACCCTGAAAAAGGGACTTAAAGATGAGTTTTTCGACAGGTTTAATTATGAGCAATACGGAGGCAGTCCTATTTTGGGTGTAAATGCTCCTGTAGTTGTAGGGCATGGTATATCAAGCCCTGAAGCGATTAAAAACATGGTGCTTTTATCAAAAAACATGGTTGAAAGCGCCCTTGTAGATAAAATAAAACTGGCTTTCCAGTAAAAAATATTATAAATGAATAAAATTCATGCTGCTATTACAGCTGTGCATGGCTATGTACCTGATTATGTACTAACCAATCACGAGCTGGAAACAATGGTAGATACTAATGATGAGTGGATAACCACGCGTACGGGTATCAAGGAGCGAAGGATATTGAAGGGTGAGGGTCTTGGAACATCTGACATGGCCGTTCCGGCGGTTGAAGCGTTACTAAAGAAACGCGGTATCGGTGCAGATGAAATTGAACTGATTATTTTCTGCACATCAACTCCCGATAGGGTATTCCCGGCCACGGCAAATATACTGGCTGCAAAAATTGGCGCAAAAAATGCGTGGGGATATGATTTGCAGGCTACCTGCTCAGGTTTCTTATTCGGTCTGGCAACCGGTTCTCAATTCATCGAAAGCGGTAAACACAAAAAAGTATTGGTAATTGGCGGCGATAAAATGTCGTCGATAATAAATTATAAGGACCGTGCCACCTGTATTATTTTTGGTGATGGTTGCGGTGCTGTGTTACTTGAACCAAATGATGAAGGTAACGGTGTTATTGATTCGATATTAAAAAGCGATGGTGTAGGTGTCCCTTTTCTTTACCAGGAAGCCGGTGGATCAGTAAAACCTGCATCACATGCTACTATTGATGCCAATGAGCACTCTATTTATCAGGAAGGTAAAACAGTATTTAAATTTGCGGTAACCAATATGGCTGATGTTGCTGCCGAAATAATGGAGCGCAACAACCTTACCCATGATGATATTACATGGCTGGTGCCACACCAGGCCAACAAACGCATTATTGATGCAACCGCTACACGTACTGGTGTTAGCCATGATAAAGTAGTTATAAATATTGAGCGTTATGGCAATACCACCAACGGAACATTGCCCCTATGCTTATGGGAATGGGAAAACAAATTCAAAAAAGGCGATACTTTAATACTAGCCGCCTTTGGAGGAGGATTTACCTGGGGATCAATTTATTTGAAGTGGGCATACTAAAAAGAGGTAACGATTTCTAAAAAAATTCGATCTTCACATTTGAAATTCGCACATTAGCACATTAAATTAATTTCTAATATAAACAATATAAACCAGCCTTTTAGTAAACTATTACAATGAGTAAAATTCATGCTGCTATTACAGCTGTTCACGGTTATGTACCTGATTATGTATTAACCAATAAAGAACTGGAAACCATAGTAGATACCAATGACGAGTGGATAACTAGCCGCACAGGTATTAAAGAAAGGCGCATATTAAAAGGCGAAGGTCTGGGCACATCAGATTTAGCTGTACCTGCGGTTGAGGCTTTATTAAAAAAACGAGGAATCACTGCAAACGAAATCGATCTGATTATTTTTTGCACTACTACTCCTGATAGGGTATTCCCGGCTACCGCAAATATTCTGGCCGATAAAATTGGCGCAAAAGAAGCATGGGGTTTCGACCTGCAAGCTGCTTGCTCAGGCTTTTTATTCGGCTTGGCAACAGGCTCACAGTTTATTGAAAGTGGTAAACACAAAAAAGTATTAGTTGTAGGTGGCGATAAAATGTCATCCATAACCAACTATAAAGACCGTGCCACCTGTATTATTTTTGGCGATGGTGCCGGTGCTGTTTTATTGGAACCAAATGACGAAGGTAACGGTGTAATTGACTCTATATTAAAAAGCGATGGCGCTGGTGTACAATACCTGCACCAAAAAGCCGGGGGCTCTATAAAACCAGCTTCACATGCAACGGTTGATGCTGATGAGCACTTTGCTTATCAGGAAGGTCAGGCAGTATTTAAATTTGCCGTAACCAATATGGCCGATGTTGCCGCCGAGGTAATGGAAAAAAACAATCTTAATTCGGAAGATATTGCGTGGCTCGTGCCCCATCAGGCTAACAAACGTATTATTGATGCAACAGCTAACCGTACAGGTGTTAGCCCCGAAAAAGTAATTATAAATATTGAACGCTATGGTAACACCACAAATGGAACAATTCCATTATGTTTGTGGGAGTGGGAAAGCAAATTTAAAAAAGGCGACAATTTAATATTGGCTGCTTTTGGCGGTGGCTTTACCTGGGGATCAATCTATTTGAAATGGGCTTATTAATAGGCAAATAAAAGATGTTTATATAAGCTAAACACATTTTAAATTTAGCTTCATTTATAACACATTATTTAATTAAAACAGTTTATAATTATAAATAACAAGTCAAAAATCAGCAAATGGGTAATCTGTTTATTTGAAATCTGCACATCAGCGTATTACAAGCAAGCAAGTTTGCACATCTGCATATTAACATATAACTTTATCCAAAACAACTAACGCCCGAGCATGGATATTAAACAAATACAAGATCTCATACGCTTTGTTTCCAAATCAGGAGTAAACGAAGTTTCAATTGAGCAGGAAAACTTTAAGATCACTATTAAAACTAATCAGGTTGCAACAGTAGTTAATGCAACCATACCTGATGTTCAACAGTTTTCTGCTGCACCTGCACAGATTGCTGCCGCACCGGTAGCCGCATCAGCACCAGCTGAACCTGTTGCTGACACATCAAAATATGTGACCATAAAATCACCAATGATTGGAACTTTCTACCGTTCATCAAGCCCGGATAAACCTTTGTTTGTTAACGTTGGTGACGAAATAAAACAAGGATCGGTACTTTGCATTATTGAAGCAATGAAATTATTTAATGAAATTGAATCAGAAATTTCAGGCCGTATTGTGAAAATATTGGTTGACAATGCATCACCGGTTGAATATGACCAACCGTTATTTTTGGTTGAACCTATTTAATTGTTTAGTTGATTAGGTTGACTAGTTGATTAAGTGAGTGGTTTTATAAGCCAGTTCTCTTGATCAACTGATAATTAATATTAAAACTCAATCAACAATTCAACTTAATCAACCACTTAACTAAAAAAACATGTTTAAAAAAATATTAATAGCTAACCGTGGTGAAATTGCCCTGCGAATTATTCGTACCTGTAAGGAAATGGGTATTAAAACCGTAGCTGTATATTCAACTGCCGACCGTGATAGCCTTCATGTACGTTTTGCTGATGAAGCTGTTTGCATAGGCCCCCCTCCAAGCAGAGACTCTTATTTAAATATCCCTAATATCATATCAGCTGCTGAATTAACCAACGCTGATGCTATTCACCCGGGTTATGGCTTCTTGTCAGAGAACGCAAAATTCTCTGCTATCTGCGCAGAATACGGCATTAAATTTATCGGCGCTACCGCAGCCCAGATAAATTCTATGGGTGATAAGGCTTCGGCTAAAGAAACCATGAAAAAAGCTGGTGTACCTACTATTCCAGGTTCTGAAGGTTTATTGCAAAGTGTAAAAGAAGGCATTGAAATTGCCAAGAAAATAGGTTACCCAGTAATTTTAAAAGCTACAGCCGGTGGCGGTGGCCGTGGGATGCGTATTGTTTGGAAAGACGAAGAGTTTGAAGGCGCATGGGACTCTGCCCGTGCCGAATCTGGTGCAGCTTTTGGTAACGATGGCATGTATCTGGAGAAATACGTACAGGATCCACGTCACATCGAAATACAGGTGGTAGGTGATCAGTACGGTAAAGTTTGCCACCTTTCTGAACGCGACTGTTCTATTCAGCGTCGCCACCAGAAATTGGTTGAAGAATCCCCATCACCTTTTATGACAGAAAAACTGCGTAAAAAAATGGGCGACGCCGCCATTAAAGGTGCTAAAGCTGTGAAATATGAAGGTGCCGGAACAGTAGAGTTTTTGGTTGATAAAGACCGGAATTTTTATTTCATGGAGATGAATACCCGTATACAGGTAGAACATCCGGTTACAGAAGAAGTAATCAACTTTGATTTGATTAAAGAACAAATAAAGGTTGCCGCAGGCATACCTATATCAGGCAAAAACTACGAACCAATATTACATGCAATTGAGTGCCGTATCAATGCCGAAGATCCTTTTAATAACTTCCGCCCATCACCGGGTAAAATCACCAACTTCCACTCTCCGGGTGGCCACGGTGTACGTATTGACACACACGTTTATACCGGTTATGTAATACCACCTAACTATGATTCAATGATAGCCAAGGTTATTTGCATGGCGCAAACCCGCGATGAAGCACTGGCTACAATGGAACGTGCATTAAGTGAATTTGTGATTGAAGGTGTAAAAACTACCATACCTTTCCATTTAAAATTACTACAGGATCCAAATTTCCGTGCCGGTAATTTTACCACTAAGTTTATGGAAACATTTGAATTTACCGCATAAAATTACGTTTAATAAGCAAGCCAAGCGCTGTGCTTAAAGAATGGGAAAGCATTTTCAATTATGAACATAGGAAGTAAACTGATTAAAGCGATAAGAGATAAGGGCAACAGCATTGAAGGCGAGATGTCCTTTTTTGAACATCTGGAAGCTTTAAGATGGCACTTCCTAAGGTCTGCCTTTGCGGTATTGGTATTTGCTATTGTTACCTTCATTTATTATGATGATATCTTCAAAAATATCATCATGGCGCCTACCCACACCGATTTCTGGACGTACCGGATGATGTGTAATGCCGGTGCCGCCCTCCAAAACTTTAATTCTTACTTTAAGGCTAAAAGTTTTTGTGTAGAGAAGATAAATGTAAAGCTAATCAATACAGAGCTTGCCGGGCAGTTTAACCTCCAGCTTAATTCATCAATAATGATAGGCCTTACCTTAGGTATCCCTTATTTATTGTTTGAGATATGGCGCTTTATAAGACCCGCATTACACGAAAAAGAACGCAAAGCGGCAAGTGGTTTTGTGTTTTATTCTTCTTTCCTGTTTTTTCTGGGTGTGCTTTTTGGATACTATGTAGTAACCCCTTTATCCATACGCTTTTTAGCAAGCTATACAGTAAGTGATACCATTGAAAACTTATTTAGCATTGACTCTTACATTTCGTCGGTTACTATGCTAACGCTGTTAGCCGGAATAGTATTCCAATTGCCTATTGTGGTTTATATTCTGTCGAGCCTGGGCATACTTACGCCCAAGTTTATGCGCGAAAAACGCAGATACGCTACCGTTATTATTTTAGTAATAGCAGCTATTATAACTCCATCGCCTGATGCCCTTACTATGCTGGTTGTTGCCATGCCACTGTTTATATTGTATGAACTCAGTATAATAGTATCGGCTGTAGTGCAACGCAGACGTAAACGAGAAGAATTAAACGCAGAATAATTAAAAAGATTGATATGTTGATTTAAAGATTTGATATCAAATCTTTAAATCAACATATTTGTTAAACCAATTTCTATAAATCTTCCAAATAATGAATCCAGAGCTAAAAATTGCCATTGGTTCCGACCATGCCGGCTTTGATTACAAACAACTATTAAGCGAGAGCCTGGAATTTAACAAGTTTAAAGACTTTGGCACTTATTCTGCTGAATCTGTCGATTATCCTGATTTTGCCCATCCCGTAGCGTTGGCTGTTGAAAGCGGCGAATTTGATTTCGGCATTTTAATTTGTGGCAGTGCCAATGGTGTAGCCATTACTGCCAACAAACATGCAGGTATCCGCGCAGCCATTTGCTGGAACGAAGAATTAGCTTCTTTAGCAAGGCAACATAACAATGCCAACATTGTATGCATCCCTGCCCGTTTTATTTCGATTCATGAAGCAAAAAAAATCGTAAGAACCTTTCTGAGTACAGCCTTTGAGGGTGGACGTCATGCTACAAGGGTAAACAAAATTGCGTGTTAAGGGTTGTTTGGTTATAGTCTGAAGTAATAAGTCCAAAAAGAAAATCTAACGACTTAGAATAAAGGCTTTTGACTTAAGACTAAAACAACTAACTTCGCAAAATGGGAAGCACCGCAGAAGAATTTTTGATAACCTCTGAGGATAAGGCTTTTGACACCGACCACAGGCGCATCATTAAATACAACATTGGTAAGTATGATGCAGCTGTTGAAAAGGGCCTGTCAAAAATCACCAATCTCGAAAACATCAAGCGTAAAGGACATGTGATTAAATGGAAAGTAATGGAAAACCTCGACAAGATTTTGCCGGAGTTTGAAGCCAATTTCCAAAAACGTGGCGGTAAGGTAATTTGGGCAAATGATGCCGAAGAAGCCAACCGCGAGATCCTTAATATCCTAAAAAAAGCCGGTGCCAAAACCGTGGTCAAATCAAAATCAATGGTGACCGAGGAAATAGAGCTTAATGAGTTTCTGGAACATCACCACATTGAATCATTAGAAACTGATCTGGGCGAATATATTGTACAATTGCTGGGGCAAAAGCCTTATCATATTGTTACCCCGGCCATGCACCTTTCAAAAGAAGATATCGCAAAGCTATTTAATGAAAAATTTGGCTCCCCTATTGATGCTACTCCTGAACAATTAACCCAAAAAGCCCGTGAACTGCTACGTGAAAAATATGTAAATGCTGATGTTGGTATTACCGGTGCTAATTTTTTAATTGCGGATACCGGCAGCATTGCTATAAGCGAAAATGAAGGCAATGCGCGCCTAAGTACATCATTTCCCAAAATACATATTGCAGTAGTAGGCATCGAGAAAATCATCCCCTCTATTACCGATCTTGATCTGTTCTGGCCCATACTGGCAACACATGGAACCGGACAAAATTTAACGGTTTACAATACTATATTAAGCGGCCCAAGGCAAGGAGATGAAACAGACGGCCCCGAAGAAATGTATGTGATATTACTGGATAATGGCCGCACCAACCTGTTAGCACAAAAAGAACAACGCCAGGCTTTATACTGCATCCGCTGCGGAGCTTGTTTAAATGCCTGCCCTGTTTACAAAAACATTGGCGGTCATACTTATGACACTACCTACAGCGGGCCAATAGGTTCTATTATTAGCCCGCACATGAAAGGGATGGATGAGTTTAAGCATCTTAGTTATGCCTCCAGTCTTTGTGGTAAATGCACCGAAGTATGTCCGGTAAAAATTGATATCCACAAAATGCTTTTGCTAAACCGCCGTGATGCTGTTAGTGAGCATTTGGTAAGCACCAAAGAAAAATGGGGCTGGCATTACTGGAAAAGAGCCATGCTTACCCGCAAGCGTACTGACTTTTTTGGCGGTAAAATAAAAAACCTGTTCTTGCGCATCTTCTTCAAAAAAACATGGGGACATTACAGGGAAATGCCTAAAGTTGCTGACAAATCATTCAGTAAACAATGGCAGGAGCGCAACGGGATGGAGTAATCAGATTTCAGCTGTTTTACTACTCAAATAAGCCAAAATCTGATTGCTTATAATTAATGCTTATTACCAAAGCCAAATTCCTTATAAGTATTTGGCATTTCGTCTGAGCTGCTGAATGGAAAGGTATAGGAGGTCCACCAGCTTTCATAATCAGCTTCCTTATCTTTTGTTGGTTCAATACGCACGCTTCGCAACATAAAAATACCCTCACGGCTCATAGTGAAGCTTACCATACCATCTTTATCAGTAGTTAAATTACTGGTATAAACGCTACCTTTTATGGTTTTAATGTAAAGCCCAACGGATGCACCAGCGGCTGGTTTACCTTGAAATTTTAGCTGGGCAGACATGTCATCTCCGTACTTCTTTTTGTAAGGGTTATCTTTTAAAATAATCTCAAAATCATCGTTTAAAACTTTACCATATAAGTTACCATCCTGATCATCAACAGAAACAAGAGTTTTCATGTACCTTGTAATTTTTTGCCTGATTCTGAACTGATTGGCATTTTTAACCTTGTCGGCCATCTTATCAAGCCCCTGGGAAGTTAAAAAATCAGCAAAATTATCCCTTGAGGCATCATTGTATTCAGCGCTACGGGTCATTTCAATTAATGCCTGTCCGCTGTTAAGCATCGTATAATCAATTATCGGGGCTGCACTATCCTTTGCCACCTTAGTTAGATCAGTTTTCTTCGATCCCTCATAAATCATGAACTTAACCGTGCTTTTAGACTGATAGCCAATCTCTTCCGATTTAACAAATGTTTCGCCGCCCAATAAATGCAGATTAAGCTTATCTCCTTTATGCAAAAAAAAGTTCTCGGGCAGTAAAAAATAATCGTGAGTGGTAGCAGCTATGGCTACAGCAGCGGCCAGTATTAATAACAAAAGTTGTTTTTTCTTCATATTTACAGGTGGTGAGATAGACTATTAATCGATATATCATCATATCGATTATCGGCCCGATAAACTACCGGACAAATGCACTAATGAACATTTCCTCAAACATACAAAGTTTTAAAAACTTCAGTAGTTTTGCTAGATGATTTTTGACCGAAAAAACCTAAATAACAATCAACTGCTTGAATTTTACAAAAAGTTGTTATGGCCGCGCCTGGTTGAAGAGAAAATGCTGATTCTGCTGAGACAAGGGCGCATTGGCAAATGGTTTTCGGGCATAGGGCAGGAAGCTATAGCCGTAGGCAGCACCCTTGCCATGAACATTGATGAGTACATATTACCTATGCACCGCAATCTGGGTGTATTTACTTCCAGAGAGATTCCTTTATCGCGCCTGATGGCACAATGGCAGGGCAAACCTTCGGGCTTTACTAAAGGGCGCGACAGGTCTTTTCACTTTGGTACACAGGAATATAAAATTATAGGAATGATATCTCATCTGGGGCCTCAGCTTGCCCTGGCAGATGGTATTGCTCTTGCAGATACATTAAGTAAACGCAAAAAAGCCACACTGGTATTTACCGGTGAAGGCGCTACCAGCGAAGGTGATTTCCACGAAGCATTAAACATTGCTGCAGTGTGGAACCTGCCTGTGATATTTTTGATTGAGAACAATGGCTACGGTCTTTCAACCCCGGTTAATGAACAATACAGGGCCACGCACTTGGTAGATAAAGCAATAGGATATGGCATGGAAGGCCGCCGGATTGATGGCAATAACCTGCTGGATGTTTACCATACTGTTAATGAACTGGCTACAAGCATGCGCGAAAACCCGCGACCTGTTTTACTGGAATGCATGACTTTCAGGATGCGGGGGCATGAAGAAGCATCCGGAACTAAATATGTACCACAACATTTATTCGAAACCTGGCGGGAAAAAGATCCGTTGATGAATTTTGAAAATTTCTTGTTGGACGAAAATGTTTTGCGACCGGATTGGTTACCAAAAATGAGAGCCGAATTTACTGCGCTGATAGAAACAGAAATTGAAAAAGCTTTCGGAGAAAAAGATATTATACCGGATGTAAACACCGAGTTGGCCGACATGTATAAGAGATATACATTTCCGGCATTTCAAGCCTCAAAAATTACCAGCAACCGGCGCTATATTGATGCCATAAGTGATGGCCTTAAACAGGGCATGCGCAAATATGATAACCTGGTAATAATGGGTCAGGACATTGCGGAATATGGTGGCGCATTTAAAATAACACAGGGCTTTGTAGAAGAATTTGGAAAAGATAGGGTGCGTAACACTCCTATCTGCGAATCGGGCGTTGTGGGGGCCGCTATGGGGCTTGCACTTAATGGATACAAGGCTGTAATGGAAATGCAGTTTGCCGATTTTGTTTCCTGCGGTTTTAACCAGATAATAAACAACCTGGCCAAAACCCATTACCGCTGGGAACAGCCTGTGGATGTGGTTATCCGGATGCCTGCTGGCGCAGGAACCGGCGCAGGGCCTTTTCACTCACAAAGTAATGAGGCCTGGTTTACCAAAACACCGGGGTTAAAGGTGGTTTATCCCGCCTTCCCTGATGATGCCAAAGGTTTGCTGATGGCGGCTATTGACGATGCTAACCCGGTAATGTTTTTTGAACATAAATACCTTTACCGCAGTATTAGCGGCGAAGTGCCTGTGGGCGACTATTATGTTGAAATTGGCAAAGCCAAAGTTATACAACAAGGCAGCATTGCCAGCATTATAACCTTTGGTTTAGGAGTACACTGGGCCATACAATATGCCCAAAATCATCCTGATATACCGGTTGAAATTATTGATCTGCGCAGCTTGCAGCCATGGGACAAAGAGGCAGTTGAAATAAGCGTAAAGAAAACAGGCCGTGTCCTTATTTTACAGGAAGATACATTGACCAACGGATTCGGCAGTGAGATTTCTGCACATATTGCAGAACATTGCTTTAAACACCTGGATGCACCTGTTTTACGCTGTGCCAGTTTAGATACGGCCATCCCAATGAGTAAGACCCTCGAAGATCAGTTTTTAGCTAAATCGCGCCTGGAAGAAACCATGACGCGTTTACTTAGCTATTAAATTGCCAATTATTATTTATTGTGTGCGTTTCAGTAGAAAGAAGAGTAGGGGTATTATTCTGTTATCCTGATTGCTCATTATCGCTTCGTAATAAAAATGATATGGTGTTTTTACCGATTTAATGGTAATTTAACGCCAGCTATTTACTATCCAAAATTTGTTTTTATAAATGAAAAAGTTACTGTTGCTATCTATTGTTCTTTTGGGGGCTGGTGCTTCCTTTGCTCAGCAAGTATCTAAAGGAATTTTCTATTCTGTATCATTCCCTAATGCGGTGCATCATGAAGCAGAAATTGTGATGACCATTCCCCAGGCTCCGGGAAAAGAATTTAAAATAAGAATGAGCCGTTCATCAGCCGGGCGTTATGCAACACATGAGTTTGGCAAAAATATTTATAATGTTAAAGCTACTGATGTTAGTGGAAAAGCTATTGATTTAAAACAACTGGAAGGTGATGTATATGAAGTTGGCCCCGATCATAGCGAAACCGTAAAGATAAGCTATACGCTGTTTGGTAACTGGACCGACGGAACTTATGCCAGTATTGATGTGAGCCATGCCCATTTAAACATGCCCGCAGCTTTTATGTGGGTACCCGAATTACAAAAACGCCCTATTACAGTTGAGTTTAATGATCTGGAAAAATACGGATGGAAAGTTGCAACACAGTTAAAAAATGAAGGTGCAGGTATTTATAGCGCCCCTGATTTGCAATACCTGATGGATAGCCCCACTGAACTTTCAAATTTTACCGAAACCAGCTGGAACGTAGTAAATACAGATGGAAAAACAGAAAAAATTAATTTAGTAGTGCACTCAGATGATGCCCAGCCGGTAATTGATAATTTCGGTAAAATGGTGCAAAAAATGGTGCTCGAAGAAAAAGCAGTATTTGGCGAGCTTCCAACTTATGATTTTGGTGAATATACCTTTTTAGATGATGTTCATCCAACAACAGCAGGCGATGGTATGGAGCACCGTAATTCAACCTGCATCGTACAGCCTATTGATAAAGTTGAAGGTAATGAAGTAAAATTATTAGGCACATTTTCGCATGAGTACTTTCATAGCTGGAACGTAAAACGCATCCGCCCAAAATCATTAGAACCATTTAATTTTGAGCATGCTAATATGAGCAGCGAACTTTGGTTTGCTGAAGGCTTTACCCAATATTATGGCGAATTATTGCTGGAACGTTCAAGCTTCCGTACCATTGATGAGTACACCCACACACTGAGCGGCCTGGTTAACGCTGTATTGAATACACCTGCTGCCGCTAACTATTCAGCTGCTCAAATGAGTCGTTATTCTGTATTCGCTGATGCCGGTGTATCTATCGATCCAAACAATAACAATAACGTTTTTACTAGCTATTATTATTACGGCGGAGCAACCGCCCTGGCACTCGATCTTCGTTTACGCAGCGAGTTTAATCTTACACTGGATGATTATATGAAAGCAGTATGGCTTGCCCGCGGCAAAATAATGAAACCATATACCATTCCCGATTTACAAAGTGACCTGGCCAAACTGACCAAAAATCCCAAATTTGCTGCTGATTTCTTCAATAAATACATTTACGGAATCGAGAAAAATAATTACGAAGCCCTTTTAGCCAAAGCTGGCTTAGTATTAAAAAAAGCTGAACCAGGCAAAGCATGGGCTGGTTCTCTTGGTGGTAATGGCGGCAGAGGCCGATCCGGACAGTCCCGTATAACTACAACCGAAGGATTGCCTATAACTTCAAGCACGGTTTCTGGGACCCCGATTTATAAAGCGGGATTGGATGCAGGTGATGTTATTTTAAAAGCTGATGGCACAGAGATAAAAGACCAGCAGGCATTTGATGCCGTAGTGGCTTCCAAAAATATAGGCGATAAGATTGTGATTAGTTATAAGAATCGTACAGGCAATCATGAAACCACCATTACATTAGAAGAAAACCCTTACCTTGAAGTGGTTACCTTTGAAAAAGCAGGTAAAGAATTAACCAAAGATCAGCAGGCTTTCCGTAACAACTGGTTACTATCAAAAGTTAAATAACATGAAGATTAAAAAATTAATTCCGGCAATTGCTTTGTCTGTAAGCTCATTTTACTGTTTTGGGCAGGATGTAAATACGCTTATACAGAAAAATGATGTAGAGCGTATTATTAAAACCCTTGCTTCTGATGATATGCAGGGGCGGGCTACCTTTACACCCGGTATTGAAAAAGCAGCTCAATTTATTGAAGGCGAATACAAACAAATAGGGCTACAGCCCTTGCCAGGGGATGATGGCTTCAGGCAAAATTTCAAAATGACACGTTTAAGTGCATTAAAAACTTTTGTAAGTATCAATGGAAAAATAATTTCAAAGGATAGCGCTTTTGTTGATTCAAAGTTGCCAGTATTGGAGTGGTCAAATAACAACGATGTAAAGATTGCCAAACTGAGTGCAGGGATGAATTTCAGGGATGAATATATTAGCTATAAACGCAGCGGAAAGAACATGCTGATATTTGTTGATCCGCAGTTTACGTCTATTTTTAACAAGATAAAGGATGTTGCCGGCAAAGGAACCATCGTTACGAAAGCAGGTGACAATACCTCGCTGGTATTTGTATTGGGTAAATATGACGACGTTAAATCATTTTCGGTAAGCTATGCCAGCAAAACAGAAGAGCTTAACTTATTTAACGTTGCCGGGATAATCCCTGGCAAAACCAAACCTAATGAATATGTGATCTTCTCTGCGCATTACGATCATTTAGGCATTCTGAAACCTGTGCAGGGCGATAGTATTGCCAATGGCGCCGATGATGATGCATCAGGATCAACTGCAGTTATTGAACTGGCTAAGTACTTCAAAAAGTTAAATGATAATGCCCGCACTTTAGTTTTTGTAACTTTTACAGCCGAAGAAATAGGCGAGTTTGGTTCACAGCATTTTGCAACTACCGTTGAACCAGACAAAGTAATTGCCATGTTCAACATAGAGATGATTGGCAAGCCATCAAAGTTTGGTAAGAACGCGGCATTTATTACAGGTTTTGAGCGTTCAGATTTCGGACCTATTTTGCAAAAAAACCTGAAAGGAAGCCCTTACAGCTTCCATCCGGATCCATATCCTGAGCAGGATTTATTTTACCGTAGCGACAATGCATCATTAGCCAGGGTTGGTGTACCGGCGCATACCATCTCAACAGATGAAATAGATATCGATAAGCTTTATCATACTGTAAAAGATGAAGTAAGTACGCTGGATTTGGGCAATATTACCTCAATGATAAAAGCTATCGCTTTAAGTTCAAGAACCATAGTATCCGGAATAGACACCCCTACCAGAGTAGCTAAGCTGGAGAAATAATCATAAAAATTAAATAACCTAAACTATATGAAAAAAGAGCAACATATAATTCCTGACAGTGCAATAAAAGGTATAGCTACAGGATTAATAATGATGGCTGTTTTTACTTCCCTATGGGCAGGCATTGGCTATGGGGGCTTAAAAGATACCGGTTATTGGTTTGTTCTGATTATTTTCCCGGCTCTTAGTGTACTATTTGTAGTAAACGCCATAAAACTATTCAACGCAGCTAAACATTTTCCCAAACTAACTTCGGAGGCCGATATTGCAGAAGAAAAGAGAATGGGAAAATGGTTTGGTATTATTTTCGGAACAGAAGGCCTGGGCATTTTTATTGGCATCAATGTGGTGATCAATCTAGGTCATCCAGAATTAACTATGCCGGTGCTTGCTTTGGTAGTTGGGCTGCACTTCTTCCCGCTAGCCAAAGTATTTAAACGCACTATTGATTATTACCTGGCTACCTGGAGTACTGTAATTGCCATTTTGAGTATTGCGCTATCGTTAAACAAAACGCTTACCCAAAGCGGGGTATTTACTTTGTTAGGTATAGGCATTGGCATAGCAACCAGTTGTTATGGTATTTATATGATAACAGAAGGTAAGCGGTTATACAGATTACAAATTGGTTAATTTACAATTGCTTCCTCATTACGTAATCATTCATCCAATATTTGCCAATAGCAATATCTTCTTCATAGGCTACTTCAAAGCCCATTTTTTCGTAAAATGATTTTGCCTTATTATAGCGGTTAACGTTCAAATCTAGCACTCGTTTGCCTGCTGCAATAGTTTCATTGGCTACTTCGTTTATTAAAATTTTACCATAACCTTTTCCCTGTGTTTCGGGCAAACAATAAAGTTTGTGCAGCTTGTAAATTTCAGGATCTTCTTCACGAGGTGAGAAGGCTGCAAATGCTACTGGTTTTTCATCTTCAATTAACAAAAGAAAAATTTGAGCGCCTGTTTCCAATTGAGAGGTAATCTTTTCAACAGAATAAATGTCGCCCAGCATGTAGGCTATTTGTTCTTTTTCTAATATAGGCGAGTAAGCATTCCACCAGGTTTTGTCGGCTATACTACGGATAGTTTCCACATCAGCAGGATTTGCTTTTCTAATTAAATACGGCATAAATAAAATGAGCAAAGACGCGATTTATTGCGTCTTTGCAGTATATATAATATTACAAATATAAAAATTAATGATTTTCTTCTTCGTCTATCTTAACAGGAGCAGCGAACGCTTGCTCTACACCAAAATAATTCTCCAGCTCGCTTAAGGTAGATGAACTGGTGGCTATATCTTTAATGATCACTCCTTTTTCCATCAGCAGGATACGATCACAAACATCTGTAATATGGTTAAGGTCATGACTGGAAATAAGTGTAGTTACACCTTTATTCTTATTTAGGTCCTTAACAATATTTTTTAAGCGAAACTGGGTACTTGGGTCAATATTGGCAAAGGGCTCGTCCAGCATCAATAACTGCGGATTTTGCAGCAGGCACGATGCTACCCCTACTTTACACTGATTTCCTTTTGACAGATCGCGGATATATTTACCGCGCTTTAAGATCTCCCCATTAAAAAAATCAGTAAGACCTGACAAAAAATCATCCACATGGGCAGGGCTTTGCTGATGTAAGCCACCTATAAAGTAAAAATACTCTTCCGGCGTCAGGTAATCTATCAAAAAACCCTCATCCAGATAGGAGGCTGTAAAGTTTTTCCAGTTTTCGTGCCCGGCAACAAGTTCGCCATTTATCAATACTTCGCCGCGCTCTGGTCTTATCAGGTCAAGCATCATACGGAATAAGGTGGTTTTACCGGCCCCATTATTGCCGACTAAACCAATGCTTTCGCCTTTTTTGATCTCCAGGTGTGGTACATTTACAACAGTAACCCCGTTATAAATCTTTTTAAGGTCTTTAATTTCTATCATCTTATTTGTTTCTGAAACCTTCGGCTATGGTATATCTTTTTGTATAAAAATCGGCTTCCAGTTTTTTTATCCAAAAGCTGCGTGTAAAAATGAATATTAGTCCGGTTATTGCTAATAAGGTCAATCCAATATCAGCATGGCCAAAAAAGGCAAAAGGCCAGTAAATAACATAAGGCGTAATAATTAACGGCAATGATAATATCCATTGATTGCCACTTACCCCTTCCCAATTAAATGCGGCCCCTTTTGAAAGATCAATACGTTTATAATTACGGTTGGCAAAAAACAATACCATGGTAGTATTAACACCGATGTTCCATAAATACATAACAAAATGTATTAAAAGAGTTTTCCATCCGAAATAAATATAAGGTGTGGTTAACACAAAAAAGCCGGTGGAAATAATGGTAAACAATAAATATTTCCCTTTCAAAAAATCGGTAAACTTAATTTTACTAACCAGCAAGCCATCAAAATGAGAGGCCTGCCAGCTGAACATAAACTGGCCATAATTGATGATGAAAATACCTGTCATAAACATCCCTATGAACACTTTAAAACCATCGGAGCCCGCCGGGCCGGGCTTTCCATAAAAGAGCAGCCCATAAAACAAAAAAAACAAACCCATTATCAAGGCTGATTTTGAGCGCTTATTACGGAGTACCAATTTAATTTCGTTAGCAGCCAAATCACCTGCACTACCAAAACGGCTCAGCAAAGGATATTCGGTACTGCTTTTGTATTTAATATCCTTACGCGAACCAAGCTCTTCTAAATAAAGATTACTTTTAAGAAATAAAAAGTTCAAATAATACATTAATCCGCCAAATGCAACAGGCAACAGGGCCAAAGCGGGCTGTGTAGTTAAATGGCCAAAAAATGAATAGGATATTTTGCGGATAGATATGAAATGGAAATAAAAATCAGACAATCCGATCAGTATGATAACACCTGCCGCAATTAAAAATACCCATCCGTTTAAGTTGGATTTGCGTTTAATGTACAATGCAAGGTAGTTATTAAATACAGTGAACCCTAACAGCGAAACAATGAAAGCAAGGGCTGTTATACTACTATAGTCGGCCGAAATTATTTTCAAAATAAATGGCACAAATAGCATAAATGGCCAAAGATTAAATACTGAAAACAGCGAGGTAAAGGTTAAATACCTTACCAATGCATTCCGTTTAACCGGCAATTGCAGATAGGGTTGAACCCGCAGTGTTGGTAGTTCCTGAAGCTGTAAACGCATAAAAAGGTCTGACAGGAAATACAACAGGATTATGCCGCAAAATGATATAACCAGATCATCCTTTGGGAAAACTTTCCCAAGAACTACATCCAGAAAAAAGCCTAAAACAAATATGTTTACCAGCAAATACAGGATCAGTAATGACATTACTACGCGGATAACAATACTTTTACCTGTGTTTTTTGATCGCCAAAAAGCTTTTAGTTCATGCCGGATGAAAGTGGATGTCATTTATTGCTGGATAAAGTTTATGATTTTCAAGGGGAAATATAAAACAAAAAATTTATTATAAAGCTTCTCTTCAATATTTATATCTATTACCCCAAAGCTTTTTCAATTTCTCTTTTGACTCCGCTTCGCGTGGATTGTTACCGGGGTCATATAATTTGGTTCCTTTTATCTCCTCAGGCAAAAAATCGAGCTCAGCAAAATTACCTTCGTAACTGTGGGCGTATTTATAGTCCTTACCATAACCCAGGTTTTTCATTAGCTTGGTTGGTGCATTGCGTAAATGCAGGGGTACCGGCAAATCGCCGGTTTGACTTACCAGGGCCATTGCAGCCCCAATAGCAGTAGTGGCCGAATTACTTTTAGCCGACGTTGCCAAATAGATAGCAGTTTGCGACAATATCAATTGCGACTCGGGCATACCGATAACGTTTACTGCGTTAAAGCAGCTTTGCGCCAGCAACAAAGCATTAGGATTGGCATTGCCAATATCCTCCGATGCCAGGATGAGCATTCGGCGGGCAATAAATAAAGGGTCTTCTCCACCGGTTATCATCCGTGCAAGCCAGTAAACAGCACCATTAGGATCGCTGCCCCGCATAGATTTTATAAAGGCCGAAATAATATCATAATGCTGTTCGCCGGCCTTATCATAGAGGGCCATATTTTGCTGCACATGCGTTAAAACGGTATCATTTGTAATAACAATCTTTTTACTGTTAAAGGCATTTACCAGCAATTCAAAAATATTGAGCAGTTTGCGGGCATCGCCGCCGGAAAGGCGCAGCAATGCTTCGTTTTCTTTGATGATGATATTTTTTGTGCGAAGTAATTCATCCTCCTTCATAGCCTTATCCAATAAACTGAGCAGGTCATCTTCATTTAAAGACTGAAGGATATAAACCTGGCATCGCGACAGCAAAGCCGAAATTACCTCGAATGATGGATTCTCTGTAGTAGCACCAATAAGTGTTACTATCCCCCGTTCAACGGCACCTAATAAGGAATCCTGCTGTGATTTGGAAAAGCGGTGAATCTCATCAATAAACAATACAGGCAACGTTTGGCCGCCCAACTTTAATAAGGACGCCTTTTCAATAACTTCCCTTACATCTTTAACACCCGAATTGATTGCGCTCAAGGAAAAAAAGGGTCTGTCCAATGTTTGGGAAATTATATAGGCCAGGGTTGTTTTACCAACTCCCGGTGGCCCCCAAAAGATCATAGAAGGCAATGATCCTGATTCGATGGCTTTGCGCAGAACCGCCCCCTGCCCTACCAGGTGTTTTTGCCCAACATAATCATCCAGATTTTTGGGGCGCATACGCTCGGCTAATGGGGGCAAATTGTTCATGTAGTAAAATTCAGAAAAGTAAATGCCAAATCCTAAAAAACTTAGTAATTTTAAAACAATAATATGAACAATAAGTTTACCAGAACCAACTATCATACTATTTGTGATGAACTGGGCGTGATAGATCCCGATCTGCAAGGCATTATGGACACTTATGGCTACCCGCCATTTTGGTCGCGGCCAAATTCATTTGAAACGCTGGTACATATTATTCTGGAGCAGCAAGTATCGCTGGCATCAGCGTTATCAGCTTTAAATAAACTAAAAGAGCGGCTACAGGAATTAAGCCCTGCAAGGCTATTATTGCTTACTGATGAAGAAATGCGGGCCTGTTATGTAAGCAGGCAAAAAAGCGGGTATATTAAATATTTAGCAGAAGCTTTATTAAGCGGACAATTGAATTTAGCTGAGCTGCAATATCTACCGGATGATGAGGTACGGACCAAGCTCGTAGCATTAAAAGGAATAGGCAATTGGACGGCTGATGTTTACCTGATGTTTGTTTTACAACATCCTGATGTTTTCCCCATTGGTGACCTTGCCGCCGTAAACGCTTTGAAAAGATTAAAAAGCTTACCACCCGATACAACGCGGGAAGAGCTATTAACGATGACAGAAAAGTGGAAACCCTACCGAACTATTGCTGCTATGCTGTTGTGGCATTTTTATTTATCATGGCCAAAAAAGACGCCATAGATACCTGATGGTAAGATATAATATATACTATTTTCCGAATATTTACCTCCCTGCCAGGTTTATCCTTTTATTAAAACTGATAGTATCATGAGTCCCCTGTCTGATTAATTTTATTCGGGTATCGCCAGTATCTTTTATAAGGGTATCACCCTTATTTATTTTTACATTAAAATCCCAGACAGTATAATACAGGTTAAATTCTGTTCCGTTTATAACTACCCATGGATATCTCTTAACATCATACCTCACATTTTCTACCGGGCCGTTAAAATGCCATCTAACAGCTTTTTCAGCTATAGATTTTCTTTTATAGAGTCCAAAAAAAATCAGGATTATTACTACTACAAACAAGAGTAGCACGCTATAATTATTTTTAAAATCCAAGGGTTTCAAATCGACAAAGTTTGGGGCTTTTACCTTATAAATGGTTTGAGTGCAATATTTCAGAACTAAATTATACTAAAAAAAACATTTTTTTATAACGCCTGCGTAATTATTGAAACAATTTTAAATAAGCTCTCGTAAACCACCCTAGTTTCAATTTTAGTTTGTTTAGGTTTTGATCAGTTAAAAGTTTAAAAAGTCTCATTTGCCGTGAGACTTTTTTTATGCATAAGGTTGCCCCACCCCATAATTTCCATCACCCTCAAAAATTCATCCTGTAAATCAGCCTCAATATGAACTTGCTTTTGAGTAAGCGGATGATTGAATGTTAACTGCGAAGCGTGCAGCAGCATGGTATCCAACTCCCAATGTTCTTTAAATAACTTATTTTGCTTATTACAGCCATGTGTCCTATCCCCAATTATAGGATGAAATATATGACTAAAATGTTTGCGTAACTGGTGCATCCTTCCTGTTTCGGGATTGGCTTCAACCAGTGAGTAACGCGAAGTGGGATGATTACCCAGCGCTACATTAAGCTCAGCACGGGCAAGTGTTTTGTATTTGGTAAATGCTTCCTGTAATGTGCCGTTTTCTTTTCGCAGCGGATAATCTATATCTTCTTCATCAGGGGTATAACCACGCACTATGGCCATGTATTTTTTATTTACCTGATTTTCATAAAATTGTTGCTGCATCTGCTTTTCTACTTCTTTACTTAATGCAAACAGTAATACCCCGCCGGTTTTACGGTCGAGCCGGTGTACGGGAAAAACCTTGCGGCTTAGCTGATCACGCAATAATTGAAGCGCAAACTCTTCGGCATCCATTGCTATTGATGAACGGTGAACCAGTAAACCGTGAGGTTTATTAATAGCCACCAGGTCATCATCCTGAAATACAATATCAAGCATCCGCATCAGTTCTAACTTTATGTAACAGCAACTTTGTGTTTTTGTGCTGCATTAAATTCAGGTTCAGTTTTTAAAGCCTGTTTTTTTATCCAATTGTGCCTTAATTTTTCTGAGGGACGATCTATAAACCGGTAAACAATGTAGGACGACAACAGGGTTATCACCATAAAACCTGCAACATAGGGCACCCTGGCAGCTTTACTGGCATTTAATATCAATGCATTATAAGGTACAATCCAAACCCAGTGTGATAAATAAATTGTAAAAGACATTTCCCCTAAAAACTTATCAAACTTATTTGTTTGATTATGTGCTGAATTAATCAACGCAGGCGTAGCCATTAAAATCATCACCAGACTTAATACTGCATAATACTCGCCACTATTATCTCTGACCCTTACCAATAATGAGGGTATAAGTAAATGGGCAGCAAAAATCAATAATAATATAAGCAACGATCCCCTTTCAACAACCTTACCCGGTTTAACATTGAAGTAGTAAATGATTACACCAGTAAAGAACAGGAACAAATAATTAAAAACTGTTTTTGATAAATAAGTTTGATGGGTTGCCAGTATAAACACCGTAGTTAAAAAAAACAGGACTGTAACAGCAATTAACCATTGCTTCTTATTTCTTAAAAAATAAATCAATAATGGGAACACCAGGTAAAACTGCATCTCAATATCAAGCGACCAAGCCGGTACAATTATAGGGTTTTTACTGTTGGCATAACCCAGCACAATCAAATTTGCGGTTAAGAATAGTTTTTTTTGAAGCGTATCCAGCTCATTAAACTTTAAGAGCAAATCATGATGCGTTAGTACACTGGTAATTATTGCTAAAATAGTAAACGTATAAAAAACAGGCAATAAACGCCAAACCCTGCTGATGTAAAAAACCTTCAGGGTACTTTTTATTTTTGAATATTTACGTTCGTACATTAATGAGATCCAGTAGCCGCTTAAAATAAAGAAACAGCCTACCGCAAATTCACCCAAAAAAACACTTTGGCTCAGGTGAAAAAGAATAACCATAAAAGCTAAAATAAACCGAGTTTGTCCGGGCTTTAACATAAGTAATGTTTAAAGACCTCTTTTAACGGATTATTCGCGTTTAGGTTATTTTTCTTTAAACATTAAACAATCCGTTACGTTCCTGCTCCTGGTAATTTTGAACAGTTTCAATTGCGTTATCAATCACATCGCTTAATGCCACAATGAATGATCCGGGTTTAGCCAGGCTCATTGAATGTTTAATGGCATCAACCTCATTAGGAATAATTTCAAACTTCTTTTCCAGCTCAACAGATTCAATACCTTCTATTAAAAGCGTCAGGATATTTTCGGCGGTACGGCCGCGCAGGTGTTTTTCTTGGCGAAGAATAATATAATCAAACATTTCTGCAGATATTTTACCCAGTTCCCTGATATCCTCATCCCTCCTGTCGCCTGTACCTGCTATGATGCCTATTTTTTGTGGCGAATCAATATGTTTTAAGAATTCCTTAATGCCATTATAACCAGCCGGGTTATGAGCAAAATCAATCATAAAACGAAAATCTCTGAAATTAAAAATATTCATACGACCCGGAGTTTGCGCTGCCGATGGGATAAAAGTTTCCAGCGAGATCTTTATATCTTCCGTTTTAAAGTCATAAAGGAAAGTAGCCAGTGTGGCCGCCAACACGTTCTCAATCATAAAAGGAACCGTACCACCAAAAGTAATCGGGATCAGTGTAGTTCTCTGAACCCTTATTTTCCAATCGCCTTTTAATATGGTGATGAACCCGTTTTCATAAATACAGGCAATACCGCCTTTGCGGCAATGCGATTTAATGATTGGGTTGTTTTCGCTCATGCTAAAATAAGCTACTTTGCAATGGGCATTTTTACCAATGCGCACACAATATTCGTTATCAGCATTTAAAACAGCCCAGCCATCTTTCTTTATAGAATCAACCACCACACTTTTTACGCGGGCCAAATCATCAAGGGTGTGGATATCTGCCAGGCCAAGGTGATCTTCCTGAATATTGGTTACTACACCTATATCACAAAAGCCAAAGCCCAGGCCTGCACGTAAAATACCGCCACGGGCAGTTTCCAACACCGCAAAATCAACGGTGGGATCCTTTAAAATAAATTCGGAACTTACAGGGCCGGTGGTATCACCTTTCAGCATCATGGTATTTTGTACGTAGATACCATCAGAGGTAGTAAAGCCCACCCGGTGACCATTATTTTTTACAATATGCGCAATTAAACGGGTGGTGGTGGTTTTTCCGTTAGTACCGGTAATAGCGATGATCGGAATCCGCGCAGATTTCCCCGGAGGGTACAGCATATCAATAACATGGCCGGCAACGTTTCGAGGTAAGCCTTCACTTGGCGCAATGTGCATCCTGAAACCTGGTGCAGCATTAACTTCCAAAACTACTCCGCCGTTTTCGGTTAATGGTTCTGTCAGGTTTTCGGCCATAATATCAATACCGCAAATATCAAGGCCAATAATTTTGGAGATACGCTCGCAGATAAATACATTTTGCGGATGTACATGATCGGTAACATCAACAGAAGTTCCGCCGGTACTTAAATTTGCGGTTGATTTTACAAATACCTTTTCGCCTTTGGCAGGGATGGTATCTAAAGTATATCCTTTCTTTTCGAGCAGGTCTAAAGTATCCCTGTCAATAGTTATCAGGGTTAAAACCTTTTCGTGCCCGTAACCGCGACGTGGATCTTCGTTTTCTTTATCAATTAATTCTTTAATGGTTAATACACCATCCCCTTTAACGTGGGCAGGGTCGCGTAGTGCTGCGGCAACCATTTTATTATCAATTACCAGTACTCTGAAGTCGTATCCTGTTACAAAACGCTCTACTATTACCCTGCGGGATATTTTGGCAGCATGTTCATAGGCGGCAACAGCATCCTCATGTGTACGGATATTAATAGATATACCACGGCCATGATTTCCATCCAAGGGTTTAAATACCAGCGGAAAACCAACTCTTTTTATAGCTTCGTCAACACCCTCTAATGATGATATGGTGATGCCTTTTGCCACGGGAATGGCCTGCTCCTGCAATAGCCTTTTAGTTTCATCTTTATTGCTGGCAATATCAACGGCAATGCTGCTGGTTTTTTCGGTCATGGTAGCTCTGAAGCGTACCTGATTTTTACCGTAACCTAATTGCACTAACGATTGATTGTTAAGCCTTATCCATGGAATATCCCTGGCAATAGCTTCTTCCACAATTGACCCGGTACTTGGGCCCAGGCGCGTATTTTCACGAATTTCGCGCATTTGCTGTATATCATACTCCAGATCGTAATCATTGCCTTCAATTAATGCCTCAGCTATCCGCACAGATGATTCGGCAGCATAGATGCCTACTTTTTCTTCCAGGTAAGTAAACACTACATTGTAAACTCCTTTTGTTTTGGTTTCACGTGTGCGGCCGAAGCCGGTGTCCATACCGGCAAGGCTTTGTATCTCCAGGGCAATATGCTCAATAACATGTCCCATCCAGGTACCATCAACCACCCGCTGAAAAAAACCACCAGGAACACCCGGAGAACAACGATGAGTATAGAGACTAGGGATCAGTTTTTCAAGCCTTTCATAAAAACCGTTAATGGTATTAGTGGGCCGCTGTTCCAAATCCTCCAGGTTCAGCCGCATCTGTATTAATTTTTTGCGGCTAACACTCCATATATTCGGCCCGCGCAGTACTTGTATGTTTTCGATCTTCATAGACTCTTATATTTTACCCAGGGAGGCAAATTCTTTCTAAAACTAAAAAACTTAATACGCTAATTAAATTTTTTGAAGTAAAAAGGGCATTATTATTTATAATAGCCTGCCTTTATGGTGGTTTTTATTTTAATTTGTATTGTTGTAAAGATAGTGGTAAATGATGAGCAGTGAATGAGTGATATAAATAACTCATTATTGCCCATTCAACTTAAATAAAAGAAATGAACGTTCCGAAGGGCAAATTGATAATAATAGGCGGCGCCGTTGATATGGGTTCCAATCTTAGCAGTCAGGAAAATATTATTAAGCCTAATTATCTTAAATTTTTTGAACAGGGCATTTTAAAACGCATTATTACCGAGTCGGCAAAAAAATCAGGCTCTATCATAGAGGTAATTACTACGGCTTCACAGATTCCTGAGTTAGTTGGGGTGGAGTATACCAGTGCTTTTAATCAGCTAAATGTTACCCATGTAGGTATCCTTGATATTAAAACCAGGGAGGAAGCAGGTAAAAAAGAATATTTAGACCGTATCCGTAAGGCCGATGTGGTAATGTTTAGCGGCGGGGATCAGCTGCGCTTAAGTTCAATTTTTGGAGGGACAGAGTTTTTACAGATACTAAAAACACGCTACCAGGACGAAAACTTTGTAATAGCCGGTACTTCTGCCGGAGCTGCTGCAGCATCAACCAATATGATCTATCGCGGGCAAAGCAATAAGGCACTAATAAAAGGCGAAGTACAAATCACAGCAGGCCTTGGCTTTATTGATTCGGTAATTATTGACACCCATTTTGTACAGCGTGGCCGTATCGGCAGGCTTTTATATGCCGTAGCCAGTAACCCGGGGATGCTGGGAATTGGCCTGGGCGAAGACGCAGGCTTGCTGATAACTGAAGGCACCATGATGGAAGCCATAGGCTCGGGACTTACCATACTGGTGAATGGCCGTAAAATGGCCGAAACCAATATTTATGATGTAGAAATGGGTTCGCCGGTATCCATAAAAAATATGCGGGTAAGCGTAATGTCTATTTTCGACAAATATGATTTGCTGCAAAACCAATTAAATATCAAAAAAAGCGTTAAAGTTGAAGATGGTGTATTTATTGCACCAGGGAATGATAATCTGTAAAAGAGCGGTTAGTGATTAGAGATTGAAGATCAGGCAAAAGCTTTTAACCTGGTTTGTTATCCTTTCTGATTTTGCTACCCTTAAATCTAAAATCTGTCTAAAGTATGAAGTTGATTGTTCACGGGGGGTTCTTTAGCGAATCGCAAACTAACCAGGAAGTTAAGAAAGCAAAGCAGGATGCATTGGCAGAGATTGTGAAAGCCGGATATAAATACCTGCAAAACAATAGCGCTGTAGAAACTGCAGTTTATACTGTTAGCTTACTGGAAGACAGCGACCTGTTTAATGCAGGCACTGGCTCGCAAATACAAAGTGATGGCAAGATAAGACTAAGTGCATCCTTGATGGATGGCAAAACAATGAAGTTTTCGGGCGTGATTAACGTGGAAGATGTTAAAAACCCCATTTGTATTGCCGAAAAACTTTTAAATTATGAAGACCGCGTATTAAGCGGTAAAGGAGCCAAAGACTTTGCCCGTGAAAGTGGTTTTGGCTATTATAACCCAGAAACCCCTCAGCGTCGTAAAGAATATGAAAAAAAGCTGAGTGATTCCATCAGACTGGGCACGGTGGGTTGTGTAGCGCTTGATTTTTATGGCAACATTGCAGCGGCAACATCCACTGGTGGCAAGGGCTTTGAAATACCGGGCAGGGTGAGTGACTCTGCTACTACAGCAGGCAATTACGCTAATGGGTTTGCTGGTATATCATGCACCGGTGTTGGCGAAGATATTGTGAGCGGTTCCGTAGCCTCAAACATTGTTACCCGTGTAACTGATGGCATGCCATTAGCATTGGCAACCGAAAAAACGCTGAATGAATTAAAACCTTTTGATGGCTTTGCCGGCATTATTGGAATATCTGCCACAGGCGAAATTTATCACGCTGATACCCATCCTTATATGGTATGGGCTCTATGCGACGGGGAAGTTGAGGTGTTTGCCTGATAATCTTTTAAGGCTAAATCTCCGGAATTTATTATTTGCTTTTGGGCTATGTAACAATTAGATAATTCTATTATCAAATAGCAAGCTTTTTCCATAAGTTTACACTTTGCCAAATTAGTAAGCATTTGATTATTATATGACCCAATTCCTTAAAACAGGTTATAACCTGTGTATCACTACCCTAGTAATTGCCGCTTTTGCAAGCTCGTGCGCAACAAAAAAGCAGGCCGTATCCCAAACGGTTACCCTTAAAACAACGGCTACAGCCAGCGGATCAACAGCCACTGCAACTATAAGCCCAACTAAAAAAGAAGGGATAAAAAAGTTCAGCGACCTTATCCCTGCCAAAACCAAAGTTGATAAAGGACTTTTCAATACCTATAAAGTTGATGGAAAATATTATTACGAAATTCCTGATTCATTGCTTGGTCGGGAAATGCTGATGGTAACCCGTTTAGCTAAAACCCCGGCAGATATTAAAGTTTCAAACCAGCAATATGGTGGAGAAGAAGCTAATGACCAGGTTTGGAAATGGGAACGCCATGACAAACAGATTTTTATCAGGGTACCAAGCTATTCGGTAAGGGCCGATAGTAGCAGCGATATGTATCGTTCGGTTAAAAATTCAAATCTGGATGCAGTACTGGCATCATTTGATATTAAAGCGTACAACAAAGATACTACCGGAGTGGTGATTGATGTAACTGATTTTTATAATGGCGATGTTGCTGCAATAGGCATATCAGATGAATTAAAGAAAGCTTATAAGGTATCAGGCCTGGATAATTCCCGCTCTTATATCGATACTATAAAAAGCTTCCCGATAAACATTGAGGCCCGTGTTTTAAAAACATATCGCGCAGCAGAATCACCTACCGATAATACTAATGCAGCCATAACATTTGAACTGAATACTTCTATGTTATTATTGCCTAAAACACCAATGAAGGCCCGTTTAAGAGATGATAGAGTTGGTTTTTTTGGCCAAAGTCAAACAGATTATGGTACTGATGCACAAAAAGCACAAGTAACATCATACATACATCGCTGGAAGCTGGAACCAAAAGATGCTGCAGCTTATGAACGCGGCGAATTGGTTGAGCCTAAAAAACAGATTGTTTTTTACATAGATCCGGCAACGCCTAAAAAATGGGTACCATATCTTATACAAGGCATTAATGACTGGAACGTGGCTTTTGAAGCTGCCGGTTTTAAAAATGCCATTGTTGGAAAAGAAGCCCCAACTCTGAAAGAAGATCCGGATTTCAGCACCGAAGATGCACGTTATAGCGTGATCAGATATTTTGCATCTGACGTAGAGAATGCGTATGGACCGCACATTTCAGATCCGCGTACCGGCGAAATATTGGAAAGTCATGTAGGCTGGTACCACAATGTAATGGAATTATTGCGTAACTGGTACTTTGTACAAACAGCAGCTTCAAACCCTGATGCCCGCAGCGCCAAATTTACCGATGAGCAAATGGGCGAACTGATCCGTTTTGTATCATCACATGAAGTTGGCCATACTTTAGGTTTACCACATAATTTCGGATCAAGCTATGCTTATCCGGTTGATTCATTAAGATCAAAATCATTTACAGATAAGCATGGCACCGCCCCTTCTATTATGGACTATGCCCGCTTTAACTATATTGCTCAGCCGGGTGATGGCGTAACCCATTTTTATCCGCAAATTGGCGAATACGATAAATGGGCCATTAAATGGGGTTATACCTGGTTCCCGGGTAACAAAACAGTTAAACAGGAAAAAGAAGTTTTAGATGTATGGGTTAAAGAAAAAGCCGGAAACCCGCTTTATTATTATGGTCGTCAGGGCACTACTCTTGATCCGCGTTTACAAAGCGAAGATTTGGGAGACAATGCCATGAAAGCAAGTACTTACGGCATCGCCAACTTGAAACGTATATTACCGAATGTTGAAAAATGGACCTATCAAAAAGGTGAGGGTTATACCGATTTGCAGGAAATTTACACCGAAGTTTTAAACCAATATTCTCGTTACATGGGCCACGTGGCAACCAATATCGGCGGCATGAATGAAAATTTTAAAACTTATGATCAAAGTGGACCTGTTTATGATTTTGTTAGCAAAAGCAGGCAAAAAGATGCGGTATTATTTTTTAACCAACAGCTTTTCACCTCTCCATTGTGGCTTATTGACGCTAATGAGCTAAGTAAATTTGATAATGGCTTAATGCTGGCCCGCATAAAAGTAGTACAGGTAAATACCCTGGCAAACATACTTACACCACCAAGACTGGCCCGTATGTATGACAATGAAACTAAAAATGGAGCAAACGCATATACCGTAGCTGATTTATTTACAGACTTAAGAGCGGGCATCTTTACTTCTGGAAGGCCGGATGCCTTTAAACGTAACTTACAGCGTGGTTATATTGAAGATTTAAAAAGCCTGCTTAACGACGATTTAAACAGAAGTTATCCAGGTGTTTCTCCGGTATTATTAGCCAGCTTTGGTTTAACGCCTATAAATATTGTTCTATCAGATATAAGGCCAATGGTGCGTGCTGAATTAAAACTAATTGATGCAAAATTACCAAAAGGTGGTGACGCTATAACAACTGCCCACTATACTGATTTGCACCTACGCATAAAAGAAGCTTTAAATCCAACAAGGCCAGTGGTAAATATACCGGCTGCACCAGGAGGAAGAGGCTTAACTATTGGTGGTGAACCAGAACAAAAAATGGAACCGTATTCCAACTAAAAAATAATAAATTCATAATAAAGCCCCGGTTAACATTAACCGGGGCTTTATTGTTTATATTCGTACCGCCTAAGGCTGATACAATAACAGTAAGTATTATTTTAACTGACTTATATTTTCAAAAAAGGCAGTTTGAAGATCAAGCAATGATTTTACAACAATAACTTCTCCATAAGCATCAAAACAAACAAACTTGGATTTATCAAGATCGTTATTTTTTGCTTTTTCGAAAAAGTTAAATGTTTTGAAAAAATAATGATTGGTTGTTACATTATTTTTGTAATTAGTTTGTGATCCGTTCAGGCTAAAACCAATGGTATCTATCCAATTATGAACTTTTGAATAAAGCGATAAATTCAGGTTTGCCATGAGTGATAAATTAAAGAAAAATGATTGTAACGGTCTAATATACAATAGTTACGAATTAAAGGACAAATAGTTTTGGCAACACATATTTTTTTTTCATAACAGTTGTTGATTCATTTTGTGTGGATAACTTAATTGATTTATTGAATTGTGAATAAAAAAATTATGAAACAATAAAAATTGTAACTAAATGGAAAAAACTGCGTAAAAATGGTGTATTTGATAAAAGAGCTTAATTATAACAACAAATTACTAAAGATATGAAACCAATTAGACTTTTAATCCCTATTTTATTTGCATGCGCTGTTGCTATAACAGCATGTAAAAAAGATAAAACAACGGGGCCTGCTGGCGCGACAGGAGCTACGGGTGAACAAGGAGCTACGGGTGCTACTGGCGCAGGTGGCCCACAAGGCCCTGCAGGACCTGCAGGCGGAGCGACGGGTGCTACTGGCGCAACAGGTGCTACCGGAGCAACGGGTGCTACTGGCGCAACGGGAGCAACAGGTGCTACTGGCGCTTCGGGAACAGGAACAGCCGGCGCAACTGGAGCTACAGGTGCTACCGGAGCTACAGGCGCAACGGGGGCCACAGGTGCAACGGGAGCCACAGGTGCTACCGGAGCTACTGGTGCTACCGGAAATTCAAATGTTCAAAGTTACCTATTAACTGCACAAAGTGTTTATACAGTTGGTTTAACAACATTAAATGTACCTGCAATTACACAAGACATAGTTGATGAAGGCACAGTGATGGTTTATTTGAGAAACACAGGTACAACAGGGGCCTGGTATGCACTTCCTTACTCTGAAAGTGGCGACACAGTAAACTTAAATGATTATGGAGTTGGGTATGTTCATCTAAATGCAAACTTTACCCAAGTTGGTGCTTTTGACTTTAGGGTAGTGGTTATTTCAGGTTCGGGGCTTACCACCTTAAGGCTTAGAAATCCAAACCTAAACCTTAATAACTATAGTGCTGTTGCTTCCGCTTTAAACCTGTCAACAAACTAAATATCTTCATAAATATCATTATAATAGCAAGCCTCCTGATTATCAGGGGGCTTTTTGCTTTATATTTAAAAAGAATGTCTATGTAACAATGATATGATTATTAAACATTTAACATTTAATAAATAAACATTTGCGTTTTATTTGTGTCTGATTGATGATATAACTTGAACACTCTTTAAAACTATATGAAATCACTATTACCCCTTTTATTAATTATTTTCTTATCGGTCACCTATTCGTACGGCCAAAGCGGCAAAGACGTACATGGAACGGTTACCGACTCAACTAAACTTTCGCTTCCCGGAAGCGCTATAACGTTAACCTCTGATAAGGGGGATAGCACCACAACAACAGCTGATGCAAATGGAAAATTTCTGTTTTCTGGTGTTAAAGGGCTTAAAATAACCATAACTATCCAGTCCATTGGATTTCAATCACTAAGAAGACATTATACTATCGATAATACCAACGTAGCTGCTGATTTGGGGACAATCATTTTAAAATCCGAATCAAAAATGTTAAACCAGGTAACCATAGTTGGTGTAGTACCGATAACATTAAAAGAGGATACAGTTGAGTACCAAGCCAGTGCCTTTAAAGTACGCGAGAATGCTCCGGTAGAAGACCTAATAAAGAAACTACCCGGCGTAGACGTAGACGTAAACGGAAATATAACCACCCAGGGTAAACAGGTTACCAAAGTGCGTATCAACGGCAAAGACTTTATGGGGGGCGATGTACAAAGTGCAACTAAAAATTTACCTGCTGATGTGGTTGAAAACATTCAGATGATTGATGATTATGGCGATCAGGCAAATTTAACCGGCGTTAAAACCGGCGAACCTGACAAAATAATGAACATCACCATTAGAAAAGATAAAAATTACGGATACTTTGGTCAGGCAACAGTTGGCGACGGTGAAGATGCATTACCACAAAGCCAGGGCATTCCTGATCAGAACCGTTATATTGGTTCTATAAATGCATTTAACTTTAATGGCGATCAGCAAATTGCATTATTAGGAAGTATCAATAACACCAATGTAAACACATTCAGCTTTGGCAGCACAAACAGTGGCGGAGGTGTTGGCGGAGGAGGAGGTCGTGGAAACGCGGCCCGTGGTGCAGCAAATAACGGCAGCCTTATTACCACCCAAAACGGATTAACCGATGCACATTCATTGGGTGCCAACTTCCGCGATCAGTGGGGTAAAACACTTTCTGTATATGGCAGTTACAGCTTTTCTGATAATACGGTAAACACCAATACTTCTACATTCCAACAAAACAACTCCGCTACTAACCCATCAACGCAAAACCAGAATAGCATTGAAACGGATAAAAACATTAATCACCGTTTTACCTGGAATATGGAATACAAGCCTGATACTGTAAACTATTTGAAGATTACCCCCACATTCTCCTACGCAGGCACCAATACCAATGAAAGTGAGGGGGTTAGCTTAGTCAGATCTGGTTTAAAAGGCGACACTACAGCCTACACTTCACTAACTAATGCAAACTCGCAAGCTCCTTCATACGGGCTTACTGCATTATTTAATCACAAGTTTAAGCACCGCCATAATTTGAGTATTAACGTAACTTTAAGTTCTGCTCCAAGCACATCTTATCAAAACCCAACTTACGATTATACTCAAGGTACTCCTACAGCGCCACTTAACCAATTGGTTAATACCTATAGCCGCACTAACAGCTACGGAACAACAGTATCGTATCTTTCCCCTATTGGCAAGTTCTCTTATATTGAATTTAATTATGCTTTCAATCGTGCCATTACTACAAATAATAAGCAAACAGATACAACGTTTGACCCTTCAGTTGTCGCCTTTGCAAAAGACAGCGCTTTAAGCAACTTATACAATTACACATTTACTACCAATAAGTTTGGCTTAAACTACCGGTTTATACAAAAGAAATATAACTATACTTTAGGAGTTGCTGCGCAGCCTGCTGTTTTAGATGGCAATTCACCTTCTACCGGGGTTGACACACACGTATCTACATTTAATATCATTCCAACGGCCCGCTTTGTATACAATTTTTCAAGAAGCCGTAATTTCACTGTTAATTATAACGGATCAAGCAGTACGCCAAGCTTCTCACAATTGCAGCCTGTTACCGACTTTTCCAATGCGCTTTACCCCGTACAGGGAAATCCTAACTTGAAGCCCCAGTTTACCAACAATTTTTCTATCAGGTACAATAATTTTAGTTTTGCCACTGGGGATATCTTTTTTGTAAGCTTACAATACCAGGCTATATCTAACTATGTAACTACAAATACCACCACTTTCCCAAGAAAATACGGACCTGATACAGCTTTCCAGAATACCATATTAACCCAATATTTAAATACCAGTGGCTATAACACCACTACAGGCCAATTAACTTACGCAAAACCATTTGACAACCGGAAATTTACAGTTTACTTGCGGGGAACGGTAACCTATACTAACAGCGTAGGCTATTTAACAAATATCGATCCAACAACTTATGCAGCAGATATGGTTAAAAACGTTGAAAAAAACCTGCAGTTTACACCGCAATTTCAATTCAGGGTTGATATAACCGACGTTATAGACGCACAGGTTTTAACTAACTATGCCATTAATAAAACGCAGAATTCTGTACAAGATTCCCTTACAAACGGCAATTCAAACATACGCACCTGGAATGTTGGATTAAACGGTAAAAACTATTTTGGAGATTGGACCTTTAGCTATGATTACACCAAAGCTACCAATTATGGCTATGCAGCTAATTTAAAGGTTACTAATCCAAACATCTTAAATTTATATGTTGAACGCCGTTTTATGAAGGACCACAGAGGTACAATAAGGCTATCAGCTTTTGATTTATTTAATGAAAATACAGGCTTTTCATCAACACAAACAGTTAGCTCTCTTACTGAAACGCATGTTAACAGGCTTGCCCGCTACTATTTAGCAACCTTTACCTTGAGGCTGCAAAAATTTGCCGGCAAAGTACCTACACCAGATAATGGAATGCGTGGTTTCAGGAGAAATGGTGGCGGTGGTGGAGGCAATGGCCCTGATGGCGGTGGTTCTGGTGGCCCATCAGCAGACTAACCGATATCTAATAGTATTAATAAAAAAGGCTGTTTCCGTATTTCAGAAACAGCCTTTTTTTTAATATCAAAATCGTTTTCTAATTATTGTTTACCAAGACGGCATTGATAACCCGCTCAAGCTCTTCCAGATCAAATGGCTTTGCCAGGTAAGTTTCGGCACCGGCATGATTAGCCAGCAATTCAATGTCACTGTTAGCAGAAAAGTATATCACCGGTATACTTTTCAATTTTTCATCCTTTTTTAAGGCTTGGGTAGCAATAATCCCACCGTCATCGGGTATCCAGTTATCCATTAATATAACATTGGGCAAAATCGCTGATACTTTTTCTACGATGTTATTACATTCGGTAAAAGCATGGACTGTCCATCCTTGCTCTTCCAAAATAAAGCTACAGATTGACAGAATGTCTTCATCATCATCAAAAATGACGATCTTTTTCTCAGGGTTATTCATTAGTGTCGTGATTGGTGAAACTATGAATTTCATTTTATAAAAACAAATAATTTTATAGTTTCATAAAATTACTTTTAATTTAATTTCACCCAACATTTTAGTTAATAAAGGCTTTAATAGCGGCCAAATTAAATAATTTCAAGATAGTTAAAGCAGTTTTACCGGCAGGTGTTAATACGTTTTAAATAACGTAAAAATACGGTTGACTTTCCTATCAATTTAAAATACATTTAACTACCAATTTAAGCACCAATGGCCGAATTTATCACAGCTTTTAATATCACCATGCAAACTGAAGGAGGATACAATCCTGGCGATGGTGAAGCAGAAACTTATATGGGTATTGACCGTTCCCAAAACTCCGGATGGAGCGGCTGGAACGTTATTGATTCGGTAAAAGCGGCCAACCCGGGAGCTAGTGTTTCAACTTTAAATACAATCTTCCAGGCAAACACAGATTTACAGACCGATATTCAGCAATTTTATAAAGTTAACTATTGGGACACCCTGCAACTGGATACCGTTAATGACCAACAAGTAGCAAATGCCTTATTTGATTGTTCTGTAAATCCTTGTATTATAACTGCTTCAAAAGCTGCACAAATGGCCTGTAATACAGTTATTCAAAAATCTGTGGGAGTTGATGGATCAGTAGGCCCTTTAACTATTGGCAGCATTAATAGTTTACCTCCAAACTTATACCTAACTGCATTTAATGGTATCAGAGTAGCCAATTATTATGAAAGAATAAGGCTAACACCAGCCAACCAGCAATGGTTAAGCAGTTGGCTGGGAAGATGCAAATCTTATGCAGAGCCGAATGCCTGACATTCCAAATAAAATCGCATATATTAAACCTATTGACGTATCGAAACGTACTAAGGCTTCGGCAAAAGCAATATATTTTTACATATGTGATTTTTTTATCCCCTTATTAACTTTCAAGTTAAATTATTTTTAGATTTATCAAATATTAAATGGGGTGTATTTAGCCAACCGGATTTGATTTAATATTATTTTCATTTATCCAGCTTTAATGGCCGCGCCATTATTATAATAAATAATAACTATTTGACACAAACTGTACTTTTCCCTATGGTGATTAAAAAATGGGCGATAAAATTCTTCGCTATCGGAGTAGTTTTAATTTGCTCCTGCAAGTTAACTTACGCTCAAATAATTTATCAGCCTTACTCATTTCAGTTTTACCAAAAGCTAAATGATCAGCTTTATTTTGGTGATTCAAATTTGCATACTGCGGTAAAACCTTACCTGATAAGTGACTCTTCTTCACTAAGGATCACCTATGATTCATTGATGAATTTAGGCGTTGATACTAATAGAAAAAGCTGGTTAAGCCGTAAATTATTTAATGAACATGGCTTTGACGATCGTAACAAGGATTTCACTTTTTATGCAGATTACCTACCTGATTTGCAAATAGGAAAAGATCTTACCGGTAAAAAAAACACTTATCTTAATACGCGTGGCTTTCAGGTTGGCGGTACTATTGGAACGAAATTTTTCTTTTATACCAGCGCCTATGAAAACCAGGGCACTTTCCCGGCTTACCTTACTAATTATATCCATACTATTGGATTAATTCCGGGGCAAGCTTCTGAATTTACCTTGGGAACTCCTGATTGGTCTTACGCAACCAGTTTAATTGGATTTAACCTAAGCAAGTCGGTTAGTTTGGTTGCAGGGGTTGATAAAACTTTTATAGGCGACGGATACCGGTCCTTACTCTTATCAGACTTTGCTGCTAATTACCCATTATTCAGAGCAACATTTAGCCTGGGCAAGCATGTTCAATACATGGCTATGTGGGCTTTGCTGCAAGATCAATCGGCTACACAATTCCCTAGCCAGCACGCGCCTTACAGAAAGAAATGGGCCGCTTTTCATTATATAGACTGGACCATAACCAACAGGGCATCTCTTGGCTTTTTTAATGCCATTATCACCGCTGATGCTGATGATAATGGAAGCAGGCATCCTTTTGATGTTAACTTTATTAACCCAATATTATTTTCAAAATCGCTGGGGCCATCAACCCAAATACCTGATCATACTTTATTAGGCTTTAATGGCAAATACAAGGTATTGGATAAAACCACCCTTTATGGTCAATTATTATTTGACCAGGAAACGTCTACAGCCAGCTCGGGTACTGAATATGGCTATCAATTGGGTTTACGCGGGGCCGATTTATTTAAAGTACATGCCTTTAATTATTTGTTAGAATATAATACAGTAAAACCATATACCTACTCAAGTCAGTATCCGCTGGTAAATTACACTCAATTTAATGAAACACTAGGCGATCCTTTAGGCGCTAATTTTAAAGAGTTGGTTGGTATTTTAAATTACTCTATGGGAAAATTTGATTTTCAAGGTGAGCTTACCTATGCAAAGCTTGGCCTGGATGCAAATAACATAAGTTACGGTGGCGATATCTTACTACCATCGGGCATTGCTCCGACTAGTGTACCCGGATTTGGGACCAATACTACCCTTAAATATGCAGAAGGGAAGGTGGCATATTTAATTAATCCTAAATATAATTTAAGGTTTGAGCTTGGGCTTATTTATCGCAATGAAGATGGCCCATCCATAATCAGCAAAACAACCTGGATAACTTTTGGATTGAGAAGTACCTTCAGAGATATTTATTCAGACTTTTAAATCTGCAGGTAAATTAAACACAGTAAAAATCACTTCTATTTGAATTATGCATTTGCTACATAAATATAAAACAGGTTTAATTGCACTGATAATAACTATATCAGCAATGCAGATGGCTGTTGCGCAATCAGAATATCAACCTTATTCTTTTCAGTTTTATCAAAAATTTAGTGATGATCTGTACAGCAGGGATACCCGCATACATACTTCCATTGCACCTTATTTTGTTGATGACAGCTTACTAAAAAAGAAGTATGATTCCCTGATGAACGTGGGTGTAAAAACCCGCACCACCTGGCTTGGCCGCAAATTGTTTAATGAGCATCAGATTGATGTTAAAGGCAACAATTATACTTTATATGGCGATTTCTTACCGGATGTTTCTGTTGGGCGCGACTTTTCCAACCATGCTAATGTATGGAATACTACTATTGGTTATCAAATGGGCGGTAACGTTGGCAAACAGTTTTCTTTTTATGGAAGCATTTATGAAAACAAGGCTCAATTCCCTGCCTATATTACCAACGAAATAAACAGTACCTATTACATTCCAGGGGAAGGTAAAGACAACAACCCGGGGCAAAACGTTAAAAACTGGCTTTATACTTCCTTTTTACTCTCGTATACACCTGTTAAATATGTAAACTTCTCCCTCGGAAAAGATAAAACATTTATTGGCGATGGCTACCGCTCTATGCTGTTATCAGACTTTGCTTCTAACTATCCTTTCTTTAAAATAACGGCAACATTGGGCAATGTTAGGTACATGACTATGTATGCTTTTATGGATGATCCGAATGCCCCGCAAGTACCAAATAGTAATAGCACCCGTAAAAAATGGGCTTATTTCCAATACGTAGACTGGAACGTGAGCAAAAGGTTTTCTGTGGGACTCTTCCAAAATGTGATGGCAGTAACCCGCGACTCAACAGGGCAGCGACGTGGTTTTGACCCGAGCCTGGCCAGTCCGTTCATCCTTTTGTCGGTAATGAACAACAGCGAAAATGACCCAGATAAAAACCTGCTCGGCCTAACATCCAAATTTAAACTGTTTAACAAAACTATTATTTACGGACAGTTTGCCCTAAACGAATTCCGTGCTCAGGATTTCTTTAGCTCTGATGGCAGCTATACCAATAAATTTGGATTTCAGTTGGGTGTGCGTGGAGCCGATCTTTTCAATGTAAAAGGCTTAAACTACCTGGGCGAATATAATTCGGCCCGGCCATACACCTATTCATCATTTGATCAAACCAGCAATTACAGCCAGGATGATCAGCCATTGGCCGATCCTTTTGGTGCCAACTTCCGCGAATGGGTGGGTATTTTAAACTACTCTGCCGGGCGGTTTGATTTTCAGGGTCAGTTTGATTATGCCTATTTCGGTCTGGACCTGAATGGTGCCGACTATGGCCAGAATATTTTTATTTCCTACAATAAGGCGGTGCACATTTACGGCAACTACATTGGCCAGGGGTTAAGCACCAATTATTATTACGGACAGGGAAAAGTTTCCTACCTATTGAATCCTAAATATAATCTCCGCCTGGAATTCAGCGCATTATTCAGGGATGAAAAGAATAGCGTGTTTAACGCCAAAACATCAATGATCACTATTGGCTTACGCAGTTCATTCCGCAATATTTATACTGATTTCTAAGCAAAATTCATTTTATAAGCTGAGCCACACGTGCACCAGATGGCACACATGGCTCAGTTTAATTATTTAATCGCTATCCATTTTTCAGGAAGGTTCCATCCGCTTATGGCTACCTGTGCATTCGTAACCGGCAGATTATAATCTATCGTTACCTTTTTCACTTCACCAGGTAAAACAGATACATAGTTATCCGAATAAAATACAGGAAGTATCCTCTTTTTTGTTACCGGATTAACTAATGACAACCTGTTAAAAAAGGCAACAGGGGCATTTTTGTTATTGCTCAACGTAACTTCAACCTTCCCTTTTGTAATTTGTTTGGCTGATACAGATAGCTGTGCCGGTTTCATTTGCTGCAGGCCCGAATAGTTGCCGGTGTTATCAGGCAACCAGTAAAAATTGTCGCTGATGATCTTATTATTCGGATCAATTAACCGCAATGATAAAAACACACCTTTACTGTTACTTGCTTCTGCAACCGCTTTTTGTATGTTGGTAACAGCTGCTGAACCTGTTGCGATTGAATCTTTATAGATTTTTGCCAATGAAGTTTCTGCTCCATTAATATCAAATAGCTTTATAGAAACAGTGATTTTCTGTTTAGCCTTAAAGGTGTTGTTAACCGTGCTTACCGTACCATCAATGGCATTGTACATAATATGTACCGGTTCGCTTCCGCTGTGTAAACCATATAAACAAGCATTAGGGTCAAGGTAATAATCGTACATCTGCCCGCGCATGGCTGTCCACGGGTTTTGTGTTTTCCAGATAATTACACCGGTATACCAATCCCACATATGCGAACTAAAACCTTCCATTAAACCGCGGTACTGATCGTAATTTACCAGTTGTGCTTTTGCTGCAAAGTCTGCAACATCTTTAGGTTTGCCATAATTATCGGTATAGTGATACCCGATATAAGTATGGTACTCCCAAACAGAATCATACTTCACCTTATTTTTACCGTTCTCTTCTTCCGGAATCACCAGATTAGCTGCCGGGATAAATCTTTTTAATGATTCAATATCGCCTATCCCTACTGAACCTACTTCCGAGTTAAAAGGATAAGTTCTGTGCTGCCAGAAGGTTGACAAAGGTTGGATACCGTAAGGCCCATCACTGTTTACACCGGTTGAATCCTGCGACATGGCTGTCGAATTAGAAAAATCAACAAACCAGCGTGTATTATCCAGCTTAGGCATAATGGTATCGCGTATAGCAGCTAAAATATCATCAGGCGGGGTAATTTCATTGCCACCGCACCAAATGGCTAATGAGGCATAATTGCGCAGCATTTTTACCTGATCTTTTACCGATTCTAAAAACAGCGGATGGTTATCGGGATATTTACGGCGCGTAGCCTGATCTTCCAGCTTCATTGGGTCAACCCAGCGGCCATTACAATCGCCCGATCCCCACATATCCTGAAATACCAGGATCCCGTATTTATCACAGGCTTCATAAAATTCAGGTCTTTCGGTTAAACCACCGCCCCAAACCCTTATCAGGTTAAGGTTCATATCGCGGTGAAAACGCACTTCAGCATCATAACGTTCTTTCGAAAGGCGCAATAACTCATCTGATACAATCCAGTTGCCGCCTTTTACAAAAATCTTTTGCCCGTTAACATTGGTTTGCCTGCTGCGGGTATGCGCGTTCCACTCAGAAGTAAGCTCGCGTACCCCAACTTCAATATTCTTTTTGTCGGATAATTGATTACCAGCCGTTACAAACTGGAGTTGCAGATTATATAAATTTTGAGGGCCATAACCATTGGGCCACCACAATTTAGGGTTCTTTAAGCTATAATCAGCCAATTGAACAGTTTGTGTAGCATTGGGTTTAAGGGTCACTTTTTTGGCAACCGGAACGCCGTCTAAATTATATTTTAAAACACCGGTTACGGTTTTATTGGTAGCGTTTTGTAAGTCAGCCGATACTTTTATAATAGCTGGCTGCTGTACGCCTTCAACCTGCCTTACCCCCGGAACAAGGGTAATTACATGCGGATCAATAATTTTTACTGCCCCGGTTTTCTCTATTGTCACCTTATCCCAGATGCCGGTATTTCTATCGCCGATAGCTTTTATCCAGTCCCAGCCTGCGGTATATTGCAAACTTACATTGCGGGCTATGGTACCATCGCCTCCCTGGCCGCCATTAGGGTTACCCACTACATCTACCGGATAAACAATTACCGCTAAACGGTTATTGCCACTTTTGGCAAGCCATGAGGTAATGTTATAATTTGCGCGTAAAAACATACCTTCGTGGCTCCTCACATTAAGTTTATGTCCGTTTAAAAAAACATCAAAACTATAGTTAACTCCTCTAAAATTCAGGTAAACCTGCTGGCTGCCTGTTGCCGGTAATTCTTTAAAATCCTTTACAAACCAATAGGTATAATAATCCCTGCCGGTTTTATAAATCTCAGGGATCAGCTTGTTATTCATCCCATAAAATGGATCTGGAATCTGTTTATTGGCAATTTGTGAGGTTAAAACCGTACCCGGAACAACGGCAGGATACCATCCTTTAAGGGAGTAATTTAATGCCGAAATAGCTTCGCCTTTGTCGCCAACTGTTTTGATGGGCGCATATTTCCAGCCGCTGTTTAATTCATAAACAGTTTGGGCCGATGATTTTTGGATGCCGATAAATAAAAGGGTCAGCAAAAAAACAGATTTTAAAGAAACACTCAATTTGGAAAGATGATTGCGAAGATGATGCATCAGTTGTGAATTCGGATGATTAATAAATGTACATATCCATTGGAGGATCAGTGCCAAATATAATTAAAATGTTAAAATAGTATTGATGTGAGTTGTAACAAATAAAGCCCCCTCTATATCTCCCCCGGAAGGGGAGACTTTAGCTTCATCAGCGCTTATTTTAAGTCCTCCCTACCGGGGAGGATTATTCATAGCTTGTTTTATTTAAAAAGGCATTCATGAAGGCTTCGCCGTTTAGGAGGGGCTAACTCTCAACCTGTACTGCTTCACCAGCCTGAAAGTTTTAAGCAGCGAAAAAGTAATCACTCCGGTAAATAACGCGGCTATAAGGGCCAGGGTAAAACTGCCGTAAACGTATTGTAATAGATGGCTGTTGATGTTTTTGAATGACAGATTTGCATCACTACCACCCACACAGTACCGCCCAACCTTAAAGCTTAACCATATAATTACCGGGAAAATGGCAGGAAAACTCACCTGCGAAAAAACAATCACCAATGCCTTGTTCAGCTTAAAAGTTACTGCCAGAAAAATAGCTGTAATGGTTTGAAAACCCCAGATAGGAATTATCCCCATAAAGATGCCAAACGCTGCGGAAAAAGCTTTCAACTCGTCCGATTGGTCTGGGCTATAAAGTTGCGCAACTATCCTACTCCATGTTTTTTTTGCAAACAGGGTTTTAATTTGTTTAAGGATATTGGCGATAAGTAATTGCATTACAGCTCAGTAACACAAAAATAGTTTTGCTATAAAACCTGTACATAGCAATAGTATTAAACTTTTGTTAATAACCGTGAGTGGAGTTAAATCAATATCCCAGCAAAATTTATTTGCATTAATTAGGATAAGCCGGTAAATTGCATCACCACTAAACCATCACAACAATGAGCACACTATCAACAGGCGCACAAGGATATGAAGTAATGATATTACAGCAGGGGCTGAATAGTATCAATGGCACCACCATAACTGTCGACGGCAATTTTGGCAACGGTACCCAAGCCGCCGTAATTCAGCTGCAAACCGCAAAAGGACTCACCGCCGATGGCGTGGTTGGCCCCGATACCTGGGCCGTTCTGGATCAGTTGGCGCCGCAGGGCATGGATATATCGCACTTTAATACTATTAATTGGGATACCCTTTCGCCGCATATCCAGTTTGTGTATTGCAAGGCTACCGAAGGCAGCAACATACAGGATGCCCAGTTCACCAACAATATCAACAACGCAAAAGGAAAAGGCATCATCACGGGGGCCTATCATTATTTGTCGTTCCAAAATACGGCGCAGGCACAAGCGGATAATTTTTTGGCCAGCGGCTTTGATTTTTCTGCTCCCGGCACTTTGCCGCCTGCATTGGATGTGGAAGAAACATCGGGCATTACTGCCGCTAACCGCGCCAGCTGCGTGCAATTAATCAGCGATTGGCTATCAATCGTATCCGCCCAAACCAACCGTACACCTGTAATTTACACCTATAAAAGTTTCTGGATTGATAACTTATGGAACCCGGCACAGTTTGGGAATTACCCGCTGTGGATAGCCTCCTACCAGGCCCAAAAACCCGGATTACCCGCAGGCTGGGCAAACCAAACCATATGGCAATACTTTGGCGCACCCGACAGCCCACCAACTAACATAGCCGACCTTGACCAATTTAACGGAACGCAGGCTCAATTGAAAACTTTTGCTTTGGTGGGGATTTAGGGGTAAAAAAGCTTTCCGTTATTTCAACTAGGCGGCACGCTTAATTGGGCGGGTGACAATAAATAGAATAATCTATATGAAACAAATTTCTAAGAAGCACCACTATATTCCACAATTTTATCTTAGAAATTTCACTAACGATGAAAATAAATTCCATGTTTATTTAGTTAAAGAGAACCGTTATAAGGCAAATGGCAAGCTTTTTTCTCCCGAAACACATTTTTTTGAAAAAAACGGCAATACACTATTTATCAAAGATGAACCAACAGATTTTTTAGAGACAGATTTTTACGGTGATTTAGACAATGACGTGGCCCAGTTATTCAATAAAATAAAATATTCAACCGAAGAGCGCCATGGGTTAACCGAAGCAGATATGCCAATGCTACAATTCTTTGTGGCTCATTTATTTTGGAGAAATCCAAGTAATGATGAATTTGTAAAAGACTTATTGCAAAGAAAAGGTTTAAGTGGGCTCGGACTAAATATAAGCGATACAAATACTAAACAAATTTTATTAAATTCTAAATTTGAAAAAGAAATAGTAGGAAACGAAAGTTCCTATAAGATAATTAAATATTGGTTGCCGTTTATTCTTTTCCAAAATTTAATCGGTAATAATTCTCCTTTGACTATCTTGCGTTTCAATCCTGGCGAAAAGCCATCGTTAATATCTGATAATCCATTGATTTTACGAAATCCCCAAAATTGTAATGTGTACAAAGATGATTTTATACTGCCGCTTAGCGGCGATAAAGTTTTAATCAGAACAAAGAAACTAAAGCCTCTATATCACAATATGGCTAGAGTTCTTATTGATCACCTGTTAATTAAACAGGCTAATAATTTTATTAGCACAACAGATATGCGATATATTCCTCAGCTTAATGAGATAAAAAAAGATATATCTATTGAAGAACTAAGGCGACAAGTCTTCGCATGTCTTGTTGAATAATGGTAAAAGATATAAGGTAAGGAGATATTAAAAAATTAAAATCTAAACTTCTCATTCCTGGCGCGAGTATCCGGGCAAGCCATAGCTTTGGCAATACTCGTGACTTATCTTTGATTTTATTGAATGACTTAACCAAAAGTATCTGTTCAAATTAAGTCACGAGTCTCATTTTCGCACACAGACCCGCGCCAGGACAATGGGAATAATTCCTTTATTTTTTAGTGAATAGATCTATCATTGATTGACATGCATTATTATCATAATGAAGACTTTTGGCCATTTCAAAATCTTTTATTGCCGCAGCGCTATGAAAATTATATCCTTCAACATAACCTCTTTCAAAATATAAGTATCCATTTTGTTTATTTAAATATATCAAACTATCCAGCAATTTAAGAGCTTGATCAGACTTATTTGTACGAGTCAATTCTTTGACGGTTATCCTCAGTTTCTTTTCATCAATACCATAATTATCCATTCTTTTTTTTGATGAGGTGTATTTGTTATTTTTATGACACCCCCAAAGTAAAAAAATCAAAATTATGAACATGTATCTATTCATTTTGTCTCTTTTAAATTCATTATTAATCTAGTTCACAAGTCCGAACAAGCCATAACTTTGACAATATTCGTGACTCATCAGGTTTTAAATGCCTGACCGGTGGATTACTCATTTTATGCTCTCCTCATAATCAAATCCCCGCAAATAGGAAATTTTCCATTTGCCATCCTCTTTTACTACTTTAAATGGTTCTCCAAAATCTTTCCAACTCGGGTCAGTTCTCGGATCAAGCTTCCCCCAGTTCCATTTTAATTCTCCTTTATCCCCACTAAGTTTAATAACCTCAACCTCCACATTACCCCACGGGAAATTATCCTGGCATGAACACCAGGGGCTTGAATCATTGGCAAAAACAAATGGGGGTAATTCATAAACATTCCAGGGTTCAAACTCTTTGTTTTTTATTTTTTTGTCGAGGGTTTGAATAATTTGATCATAGTTATTAATGAACTCTTCAGCAAAAAATCCAGTCTCTTTTAGTTTTTCAAGCGTCTGCTTTTCCTTGTCAAAATCAAATCCAGTACAAATGCTATCTTTACTTAAGATTGGCAGCAAATCAATTCCTTTTCCAGAATCGGCCCAGATGAGCATATTTCTGATGAGCGTCTGAATCTCTTCCTTATCTTTAGTTATCGTTTCAGAACTATCTTTTGCTGAAACTTTGGCCTTACTATTACTTGATAGTTTTGTTGTATCAGTTTTAGTTTTCTTCGATGCTTCGGATTTAGTATCAGAACTGCATCCGGAAAGAATCAGTCCAAAAATTAAGCTTAAAAGTATAAGGTTTTTCATATTTTATTTCTGCTGGCTGTCTGTGGTTCAAATCAGCTTTTCGTTACTTCTGTCAAGCGGCACACTTGACAGAAGTGGTTTAGTTCTTATCAAATAAATAATCTGTATCCAGTTTAATAGAAGTCAAAATATCATTATCGAAATAGTAATAATCAAAAATGCCCTCAAGTGCTGAAACCATTTTTATTATTTTGATTCCTTTTAATTTCTCAGGTGAAACTCTATTGAAAAAAATATTTATAAAATCACTTTTTGTAATACCTATCCTAATATTCTTAACAAGAATTACTTCATGATCATGAATCTGACCGGATACAATTTCATATGTCTTTTTTTCATCGTCATAAAAAAACTTTAAAAAACTATTTTTATAAGTCATTCTATAAAGTTTGTTGGGTGATGAGGCATCCGATGTGTCAATTTCCAAAGAATCTTTAAAAATTCTCAAAGCTTGATTTAGACTGCCTAATGTTTTAAATTCCCCAAAAGGATAAAATAAAAAACCAGCATCAGAGACAATTTCCAAAGTATCTTTTTTGATGTGAAGCTCATTAAGCTCTAATTCTTTTTTTGCGAAATTCTGTAAACCGTCCGTAGACCTTTTATCTTCTGTAAGTACAGATTTAGTGACTTCATTGCTGCTACTATCAGATTTTGTGGTAGTACTTTCTTTTTGTTTGTAAGTGCAATTTAAAAGCAACAGTGAAAACAGTAGTAAAATTCTTTGTTTCAAAACTTTCATGCTATTATTAAAATTATTGTTTATTAATTTCTCACCGTTCATAGTTCAAATTAGCTTTTCGGTACTTCTGTTAAGCGGCACTCTTGACATGGCGGAGTGGGATACTTTTGCCATCAAAACATGCATTTTTTAGCCCACGTTAGCCCAGCTTGGCCCACACAGTGGCATTAACTTAGTGATTTATAGCGATAGCGTGCTCCGCCCGGCCCGGCTTGTATTTTTTGTCCCATATATTCGCGGGACAAGGATACTGCATCCCCACTACCCTGCCCAGCCTTCCCTGTCCAAACTTCTGAAATGGATAGCTTCGGCTAAGTGTTCCAGTTGAATTTCGTCGCTGCCTGCCAGGTCGGCAATGGTGCGGGATACCTTCAGGATGCGGTCGTACGCCCTGGCAGAAAGGCCGAGCTTTTCCATTGCTTTTTTGAGCAGATTTTGTCCGGCTTCGCTTATTTTGCAAATGTCGCGCACCATTTGCGGGCTCATCTGGGCGTTGGCATGCAGATCGGGCTTGTTGCCAAAACGCGTAGCCTGAACATCTCTTGCTTTAATTACCCGGTCGCGGATAAACTCACTTTTTTCCGCCAGTCTATCTGATGCCAGCTCGTTAAAGTTTACCGGGGTTACTTCTACATGCAGGTCAATCCTGTCAAGCAATGGGCCGGATATTTTGCTCAGATATTTCTGCACCGTTCCCGGCGGACAGATACAATCCTTCTCTGGATGATTAAAATATCCGCACGGACACGGATTCATACTGGCCACCAGCATAAACGAGCTCGGGTAGTCTACCGTAAACTTAGCGCGCGATATGGTTACCCGGCGTTCTTCCAGCGGCTGGCGCATTACTTCCAACGCACTGCGTTTAAACTCGGGCAATTCATCCAGAAACAAAACGCCATTATGAGCCAGCGAAATCTCACCCGGCTGCGGGTTGCTGCCCCCACCCACCAAAGCCACATCACTAATGGTATGGTGCGGTGAGCGGAATGGCCGCGTGGTAACCAATGCATCCGCAGCAGCCAGCTTCCCTGCCACAGAATGGATCTTGGTAGTTTCTAAAGATTCGTATAAACTCAAAGGCGGCAAAATAGAAGGCAAGCGCCGCGCCAGCATGGTTTTACCTGCTCCCGGCGGACCGATCAGGATCACATTGTGCCCACCTGCGGCGGCAATTTCCAGTGCCCGTTTAATATTTTCCTGTCCGCGTACTTCGCTAAAGTCGCTGTCGTAATTGGTAAGGCTTTTGAAAAACTCTTCGCGGGTATTTACTACTTCGGCTACCAGTTGAATTTCGTCATTGAAAAAAGCTGCTACCTCTTTAATGCTTTCTACGCCAAACACTTCCAGATCATTTACTATAGCAGCCTCGCGGGCGTTTTGTTTGGGTAATATAAAACCCTTAAATCCATCCTTACGGGCTTGTATGGCTATGGGCAATGCGCCTTTTATGGGCTGTAAACTTCCATCAAGCGAAAGCTCGCCCATAATGAGGTATTTGTCCAGGTTTTCATTTTCTATCTGGCCCGATGCCGCCAGTACGCCAATGGCTATAGTAAGATCATAAGCCGAGCCTTCTTTTCTGATATCGGCAGGGGCCATGTTAACCACCACCTGCTGACGGGGCATCCGGTAATCACAATTTTTCAAGGCAGATTCTATCCGGAAATAGCTTTCTTTTATGGCCGTATCAGCCAGGCCGACTACAAAATATTTTGTCCCGGCCAAAATGTTTACTTCAATAGTTATGGTGATGGCCTCGATACCATAAACGGCACTTCCGAAAGTTTTAACTAACACAGTAATAAAGTTTATTTACAGCGTAAGTTATATAATTTACTTGAGGGATAAAAAATATCGCTAAAAACCTTCAGGTGCGATGTTATGGGCAATTATGAAGCAGGCCCCGAAGAGCCTGCTATTTAGTAGATTATGTATTAAAACTCCAATTCGAGCAATACCGGGCAATGATCCGAGTGCCTGGCTTCCGGCAGTATAGCGGCTCTTTTTATGTTGTTTTCCAGGGCACGGGTGGCCATAGCATAATCAATGCGCCAGCCCAGGTTCTTGGCTCTTGCATTGGCCCTGAAACTCCACCAGGTATAATTATGCGGTTCCTTGTTCATATGCCTAAAAGTATCAATATAGCCCGACTCAATGAAGCTCTCCATCCACTCCCGTTCCTCGGGCAAAAATCCGGATGAATTGGCATTTGATTTTGGGTTATGAATATCAATTGGCCGGTGACAAATATTATAATCGCCACATACCACCAATTTAGGGCATTGTGATTGCAGCAGTTCCAGGTATTTGCCAAACTCATCCAAAAAGCGGTATTTAAATGCCTGCCGGTCATCACCGCTTGAACCTGACGGAAAATAAACACTCATTACCGAAACATCATCAAAATCAACCCGGATATTACGCCCCTCCCTGTCGAAATCGCTGATACCACATCCATATTCTACTTTGTTAGGCGTTTTTTTGGTGAGGATAGCGGTGCCGCTATATCCTTTTTTTTCTGCGGGATACCAGTAATGCTCATACCCTAATTGTTCAATCAAATGCAGATCAGTCAACACATCCGGCGAAGCCTTAATTTCCTGCATACAAACCACATCGGCATCAGTAGCCTGTAGCCAGCCCAAAAAGTTTTTGCTCATTGCCGAGCGGATACCATTAACGTTGTAAGTTATTATTTTCATTAGCGTAATTTGTTTTTTAATGGCAATGAGGCTATCATGAGCTGTTTTATTAGTTTCGGTTTATGAGCGGTGGCTCATGATGGTTTCATAACCCTTAATCCCCTGAAGGGTAATTTTTTATAGTGATAAATTTAAGTTTTTTCTGAGTCTATCCAACCCCTCATTTAGAAGCTACGGGCGGGTAAAGAATCGCATTCAATTGTTTACACTCTTTTTTGCTAAGCAGTTCCACAGTCATGGGTACATCTTCCAGCGGGCGGTCTTTTTTATCTTTCTTTACGGCAGCAATACGGTCAACCATATCAATGCCATAAACTACCTCGCCATACACGGTATAGTTTTGATCCAGATGCGGAGCGCCACCAACAGATTTATAATATTCCCTTTCCCAAGCCGGAATTTTGTGCCCTTTTAAACGGGTTTGCTCTAAAGTATCCATTTTACCATCGGTAAATCGTTTACCCTCCACAATATAAAACTGGCATCCGCTTGATGCCTTGGTTGGGTTATCATCCCTCGCAGCGGCTAAAACACCGCGTTTATGAAAAAGGCTATCCCTAAACTCGGCAGGTACAGTATAGCCTACATCTCCATTGCCCAGCTCAGCACCTGGTTTGGCTTTACTTGTATCTTTTGAATCGGGATCACCACCCTGTATCATAAAGTTTTGTATAACCCTGTGGAATAAAGTTCCGTTATAAAATCCCTGCTTTACCAATTTAATAAAGTTATCGCGGTGTTTGGGCGTTTCGTTATACAAACGAATAATACAGCTACCATAACTGGTTTTTATGCGTACATATTGATTTTTAGGCCCCTTGGCAAAGGCGGTAAATAAAATAAATACGGCTAATAAAAGTGTTGTAAAAAGTTTCTTCATTCTTATAAAACGATTTAGATTAAACTACGCAGAATCATTAATTATTCTCCAGCTCCTCAAAATAGGTTATGATTAATGATTTAATCATAAATTCCTGTTCAAGCAGGGTGTAATTGGGTACGGTTTTTACTAATTTCCAATGCGGCCACCCATCCTGATCTAACCCCTCCAGCTCATAAAAGCCCATCATACTGAACAACTTGCAATTGGCAATATGCATCAACTCCTCTTTTTGCCTTTTACTGAACTTACGCGGGCCCTGACCAAGCTCCTGTACGCCTATTAAAAACAGCATTACCTTTATATCTGGTTTCTCATTATCAAACTCATCAGCAATGCGCTGCTGTAATGCATCCCATTTTAAATTAATTTCAGCAGGTTTCATATGGGCAAAGATACATATAGTTCATAGTTTTTGGTTCATTGTTCATAGGCTCAGCTTGCCAAAAATACTTTTCCATTGAAAACCAAATAAGACATAAACCGCTTCATTAAATAAAACTTTGTTGCATTTAGCAACATTGTTACAATATGACGGTCTTCTGATCGTTTTATTAATTACTTTTGCATAAAGTTGTAAAAAACTCATTAACAGGTTTGAAAACGAATAAATATCATATTATCTATTCTAAATTATTGCTTATCTGCTTCATTGCCGGGCAATATATGGTATTTGCTCACCAGCACAATATTGTTAATATCCCTGCAAAGAATTACAGCTATACTAAAGGCATACCGCATCAAACGGTTACTGATAAATGTTCCCTTTGTGATGTGATGCATCATAATGCTATGGTGATTAACAGCCAGGTATACTTTAATCCTACCAATGTAAGTTTCCATGTATTTAAAAATGTTGAATATGGCTTTACCAGTATTCAGCTCATTCTCTCCTGTGGACGGGCTCCACCCCTATCCGGTTATAAATCATAAAATTTAAAGCTAAGAGCTCCTTATTGAGTCAATTTTTGAATGAATTAAATCATTCAAAATAAATATGAGCAAATCATTCTAAGTTTATTTATAACGATAGGTTAGCCCTATCTCCAAAAGGTTCAAATATTTTAATATTTTCTACTTCAATACAAATGAGCATTAAAATTCAATCATATATCACTGCATTCCTCTTATTCATATTATCCTCAACGGCCATGGCGGCAGGAAAACTGTCGCCCGATGATGGTAATGGAACGCTTAAGGGTGTGGTAACCGATAAAAAGGATGGCCAAGCCATTGTTGGGGCAACGATAAGCGTGCCTGATATTAAAAGCGGTACTACAAGTGATGTCAGCGGGCATTATTCACTAACCGGTTTACCAAAGGGAATTCACCTGGTACAGGTAAGCTATATTGGCTATGCCACTTTTACACAGTCGGTTGACTTTACCAAAACCACTGTACTAAACATTCAATTGCAATCCTCATCTATTGAAACCAGTGAGGTAGTGATTACTGGCGTAAGCAAGGCTACTGAAATAAAAAGAGATCCAGTTCCAATGGTTGCTGTTGGCAAGGCTTATATTGATCAGCACTCGGCATCGGGCAACGTAATTGATGAGGTAGCCAACCTACCTGGCGTAAGCGCAGTTACCACCGGACCAAATATTTCTAAACCATACATACATGGTTTAGGCTATAACAGGGTAATTACTCTACAGGATGGCATCCGCCAGGAAGGTCAGCAATGGGGTGATGAGCATGGCATTGAGGTTGATCAGAACTCTATTGACAGGGTAGAGATCATCAAAGGCCCTGCAAGTTTAACCTATGGCTCTGATGCCATTGGCGGTGTGGTGAACTTAATTACTGCCCCTTCCGTACCTGATGGTAAAATATTAGGATCTGTACAAGGTATTTACGGCACCAATAATGGATTAATCAACGGATCTTTCAAATTACAAGGCAATAATAACGGTCTGGTTTGGGGAACGGTAATATCAGACAAAGAAGCCAAAGACTACCAAAACCAGCACGACGGAAGGGTTTATGCTACAGGTTTCCAGGAAAAGGATGCCAGGGCGATGATCGGCTTAAATAAATCATGGGGATCATCATATTTAAATGCTTCCATTTTTGATGATTTGCAGGATATTCCTGATGGCAGTCGCGATTCGATAACCCGTCAGTTTACCAAACAAATTACCGATGCAGATACCTACAGGCCAATTGTTCCGGAGTCAGAATTAAACTCTTATGCTATTCCTACGTTGCACCAGCATGTTCAGCTATACCGCATTTATGATAACAGTAATTTTAATGTTGGTGGTGGCACCCTGATTGTTAACCTTGGTTATCAGTACAGTCATCGAAGAGAATATACACACCCTGAAGACCCAACCATTCCCGGCCTTAACCTGGAACTAACCACTTATACTTATGATGTTAAGTACGATTTTGACCTTGGCAAAGGCTTCGAAACTACGGTAGGTGTAAATGGCATGTACCAGAATAACAACTTAGGTTATAGTACTGATTTTCCTATCCCGGCTTATCACCAGTTTGATATAGGCCCGTTCTTTGTATTGAAGAAAACTTATGGAAAACTTGATCTTTCCGGAGGATTAAGAGAGGACAGCCGTTCATTTAGCGGGAAAGCGGCTTATATTGATACCAGCAAACAGTATTTCCCAACCCTTTATACCGGCCCAAATCCAACCGGAACACCTAACGTTACGCAGCAATTTAGTGCGTTAAATAAAACTTTCTCGGGTACTTCTGGCAGTATAGGCGCTACTTATAATTTCTCAGATAGTTTCCTGTTGAAAGGCAATGTTGCCCGGGGCTTCCGTGCGCCAAGCATTGCTGAATTATCAGCCAACGGCCCCGACCCTGGTTCACAAATCTACCACGTGGGCAATAGCAGCTTTAAACCCGAATTTAGTTTACAGGAAGACATCGGTGCGTTTTTAACACTGCCAAATGTATCTGCAAGTGCCGAGTTTTTTGATAACAACATACAGAACTATATTTTTCAGGAACAAATACTGGATGCAAACGGTAATCCTGAAAGGGTAAATGCTGATGGTTCAAGTAACCCTAACGGCGAGTACAGTAAATTCACCTATGTACAAAGTAAAGCCCGTATTGCCGGTGGCGAATTTAGTTTAGATATTCACCCTGTTTCATGGCTGCATTTTGAAAACTCCCTTACCTTAACTTATGGTACTAACCTGGGTAATGGTGGCAAAGTTCCTGATAGTTTAAGATATTTACCTTTCATTCCACCAATGCACACTCACTCCGAGTTGCGCGGCACCTTTGCTAAAGGCGCGGGCAATTTCAAAAATCTGTATGCTTTTGTTGGCTTTGATCATTTTAATGCACAGGGACACTTTTTCTCAGCATATGGAACAGAAACTTATACGGGGGCGTACAATCTGTTAAGTGCAGGCATTGGGGGCAACCTGGTTGATAAAAATGGCAAAAAGGTAGTTGAACTATTTATTGAAGGCACCAATCTGGCCAACATCAATTACCAAAGCAATATGAGCAGGTTGAAATATTTTGATAATGCAACCGTACCACCAGGTGTACAACCCGGTATTTTCAACATGGGTCGCAACATCAGCTTTAAAGTTGTAGTACCATTTGATTTATCGGCACATCCCAAATCATAATTGATTTATTTAACGTTATAAAAAAAAGCGATGGTTTAAAACCCATCGCTTTTTTTATAGAATACGATTTTTTGATTAAAATGAAAATTTCAGAATTTCTTCAACCGATTTCTTTTCCTGGGTGCCCGAAATCATATTTTTAACGGTCAGCAACCCGCTTTCAATTTCTTCACTACCGATGATAATGGTATACGGTATATTTTTACCATTAGCGTAATCCAACTGTTTCTTCAACTTGGCTCCCGCAGGATAAAGCTCTGCATTAATATCCTTTTTACGCAATTCCTGTAAAACCGGGAATGCAAATTTTTCGCCCTCCTTATCAAAACAGCAGATCAGTAATTGAGTAGATTGACTGCTTGCCTCCGGAAACAGGTTCAGTTCTTCCAGTACATCATAAATCCTGTCAGCACCAAAAGAGATCCCTACACCTGTCAAACCTTTCAGACCAAACATCCCAGTAAGATCATCATAACGGCCACCGCCGCCAATGCTGCCCATTGCAACCTCATTAGTCTTTACTTCGAAGATCGCACCTGTATAATAGTTTAATCCGCGGGCCAGCGTGATATCCAATTCCAGTTTGGCAGTTTGGAGTTTACCGTTAGCAATATAATTGAATACTGTTTCTATTTCCTCGCAGCCTTTCAATCCGGTTACTGAAGTTGAAAGCGCAGTGCGCAGGCTTGCCAGCTTCTCTTCATTTGAGCCTTCTAACAAAATAACTGGTTTAATCTTTTCAATATCGGTTTCGGTAAAGCCACGCTCTATTAACTCCTTTATTACACCTTCAAGGCCAATTTTATCCAGTTTATCAATGGCTACAGTAAGGTCAATTATATTATCTGCCTTATCTATAATTTCGGCAATACCCGATAGAATTTTTCTATTATTAATTTTTATGGTAAAATCCTTTAACCCAAGCTTACTCAAAGCATCATCATAAATCAGGATAAATTCCGCCTCATTCAACAGTGAATCAGATCCTACCACATCGGCATCGCACTGATAAAATTCACGGTAGCGCCCTCTTTGTGGTCTGTCGGCACGCCAAACAGGTTGCACCTGGAACCGTTTAAATGGAAAAGTGATGTCATTTTGGTGCATTACCACGTAACGAGCAAAAGGCACTGTCAGATCATAACGGAGTGCTTTTTCTGAAATAACAGGAGTCAGTGTTTTCGAAGTAAACTCAAAGTTTTCTATCTTCTGCTTTTTGCTTTCTGCATCGCTCCAAAAATCACCGCTATTCAATACCTTAAATATCAATTTATCTCCTTCATCTCCATACTTGCCGGTTAGCGTAGACAGGTTTTCCATTGATGGAGTTTCAATCTGTTGATAACCGTATTTTCTGAATACACTTTTAATCGTATCGAAAATAAAATTACGTCTCACCATTTCTGTTGGTGAAAAATCACGGGTGCCTTTTGGTACTGATGGTTTAATAGATGCCATTCGGCAAAGGTAATATTATAGTTTTAAAGGTTATAATGATTAAAGGCACTTGAATAACATAGATATCAACTGCAAACAGCGGGCATTTTTTCGGGTTTTAACTAGTCTTTTGTCATAAAACAAAATAACTAATAAAACCCCGCTGAATAATCGCTGATTCGCATAAATTTGGATACATGAACATTATAGCCCAAACGCCTAGTTTTGTAATCCGAAATTTTACGCCCGAAGAAGAAGCAACCTATTTATCCCTTTTTGAGGATGAAGATGTAATTGAACATTTACCCAAGCGGAGCTTAAAAGAAAACATTGCCATTTTTCATACAACACTAATCGACTACACCGAAGGCAAAGCTTTAGGCAGATGGGGAATTTTCAATAATGGCGATAATGATTTTATAGGCATTTGTCTTTTAAGAACCTATAACTATGAACCTGGCAAGGTTGAATTGGGCTATGTATTAAATAAAAAGTTTTGGGGCAAGGGAATAGCCAGTGAAATGGCCCGCATAATGGTGGCTTACGGTTTTACACATACTGGTGCCCATGAAATTGTTGCCGTAACCTCTTTAGGAAACACCGGATCACAAAAGGTATTGGAAAAAGCAGGTTTAAAACGCATGCCCAATTTTAAAAGAGATGGTGAGGAACTGGCTTATTTTAGGGTAGAAAAACTGGCCTGGTCTTAATTGGGAATGTACCTAACCAGGTTCATCATTTTAACATGCTTGCTATCAATCCTGTCGCAATAGGTAAGCTTTAATGTATCCTTGTTCAGGATGTATACTTTACCGCTATTGCTGTCATCAAAAAAGATATCTCCATTGCTTAAAATATTGCATCGACCCTCGGTATAGGCTTGTATTTTTAAATGATTCATCCATTTGTGATAGGGCGTGTCAATAACATTGGTTTTAAAGTTATAGGTATAAATATTACTGTGCCCGTATAAAAATTTCGTGTACCGATCATTCCTAATCACATCGTTGCCAAAAACCATTATACGTTCATCATCCATAAAACTACAGCTGTGCTGGTTAGTCCACGGGCCGGTTTTAAGCCATAAAATTTTATTGATTGATGGCCTGTACAAAAACACTGTATTTCTGTGCCTTAAAGAAATCAGCAAATCGCCTTTATTCCAGTATTTGGTATCCTTTGGTGCCGGGTCAACATCGTTTAAATGAAATGCATCATTCTCAAAAGGCCCAATCGTAATCAAATAATTATAACCGTTTTCATTAAGCATATCATAAAGCGATTTCTGAAAAATCACTTTTCCTGTATTGGTATTAACAAGCGTTACCGCATCATTTATCAAAGTATCTTTATGGGTTAACAGATACATGGGCTTTTTATTTACAATAGTGCCGCACGCCCAAACTGAGGTATCACTGGCACTTTCAATAGCATGGTGAAAGATGTGTTTATTTACCCAAACTATTTTTGAATGCTTATCTATCTTAAAAAGTAAATACTGCGTATTAAAAACCAGCGACGAATCTTTCAAAAGCACCGGGTGGAACAGCCTGATATTATTATGATTTATTTCGCCCATAACCGAGTATTTTAAAATACTGTCCGGGTTAAGATCCCAGTGTTTAACAATAATATTTCGTTTTATATCCAGCAATTTAATCTCCAGGCTTTTGTCTTTTTTAAATGTAGAGATCAAAAAACCACCATTGGGTATTTGAGCAGTATCAACCCAATAATGGAGCCCCGCTTTAGTTACCGTATCAAAAATATAACGGTCGTCTGTTATCCCCTCTTTGTGAATGAAGTTATATACTGTGGTTGGGAACGATGCAAAATCAATAACCGCATTTTCTACTTTTGGACTAATCCTATTGCCACCCAGCATACTGTAACGCACCAGCCATGCCGTAAGCATTAAGATGATTAAACCAAAATATCCGATCTTAAAATATTTGATCAATTTTTTCATTGTAAACCGGTCGGCTGGTTGTTAATATAGGTCCTTTTTGATTGAAGATCGTTATAAACCTCCATACATTTATGGTATACGTCTTCATTATATTTAACAGTTGGAAATGGCTTCGGGAAATGCTTATCAGCCATAACAACCGGTGTTTTTAAGGCAATAAAGCTGTTTAAATATTGGGCTATCATGGCTGGGTGCTCACAAACATCTTCAAAAGCAATTAAATGTAAGCGCTCATTAAAATTAGCCAGCAAATAAGCATAATAGTTATACCAGTTTATCAGCCAGTAATCTATCCCGTTCTTATCACCCTCCAAACTTTCTTCGTTAAAAGAAAAGGGCTTTTGGTTCAGTCCAAATTCGTGATGACCCAGGTAATTCATATAATCAACCGCAAAACTATTCTGTCGTTGTAAACCTGAAAAATGAATATGCTGCCTTAATAACGATTGGGCATGTGTTAAGGGATCACGATACAACACAATAAATTTAGCTTCGGGAAATGCAGCCAGTAAAGGATTTAGCCGGAGTACATTGTTATTGTTTTTGCTTAGATAGCTTGTTTTCTGGCTGCTGTAAGCTATCAATTGAATGTATTTTTTATATTCCTCAATTATGGATAAATCAATTGAATGCGGAATTAGTTTGTCGGCTTTAATGTATTGATCATTCAGAAACACTTTCCAAAAATATTCATCAAATGCTTCCGGACTTTTATTATTCATCATGATGCCATCCTGATGGACACGTTCCACAAATGCCGATGGAGGGGTATTTGAAAAAGATTTCGCCAAATTTGGCATCAATAAAAAAGGCATATGCGCATAGGTTAATGACCCAAAACTACCGGTATTGTAAAGGGTATTAAACAACGCAGTAGTGCCTGATCGGGCCAACCCGCTTACAAATACTATCTCTTCTAAATTTTTAGCGCGGGCCTTTTTAAGGTAAAGCATTTGCTCCATCTCAAAACTTGTTTTTGAAACAAAATAATTAGCCAAATAGGTTTGATGCAATAGACTCGAAGCTTTTGAATAATTATTTAAAGGCATAACGCTTAACTAAAAAATAAACCACTGCAACTAAAACAACTAAAATATTGATGTATAAATTACCTGTTACCTGGTAAACGCTTTGATGCCTTACAAGCAGGTAGGCGCCCACTATTAAAAAGGGAGCCATTGTAAAAATAAGCTTTAAAAACAGCAGAAAAATAAATTTGAATTGCCTTACAGACTGTTGGATAATCAGTTCCGTTTTATCCTTTTCACTTACCAGCTTAAAAGTTATCTGGTAGCTTTCCTTTAAACTGTTAACCTGCTCCTTAAAGCTAATGCGCTCAAAAAGGTAACAGGATAAAAAGGTACAGACAACTATTAAGAAGTATATCATTAAGCTGCGTTTTTAGGGGTGATTTTGTTTTTAATGATATGAAAAAACGTTCTGATTCACTTTTTATTTTTAGAGGATAACAGAGTACTCAATTTCTTAAAAAAGTCGATAACTTTCCTTATCGGGTACCAGATAATAGCAATTATAAAAGTAAAAAGGGAAACTATAAAGGCTATAATAAGCGATAACAAACCACCGCCCATGCCGGGCCCAAGGTATAAAAACGATTTGCACCAGGCATAGTGATCAATGGAAATAAGTGCAGTTTGTGAAATCATTTTATATCAACATAAACAATCCTGGTAAATAAATACCTTATACCGGGCAATGCAAGGTAAATGTAGCAAATATCAATAAACACAGGGCATAAATTAAACCTGAGAAACTATCCGAATAAATTTGAGCATTACTACGTGCCGGATAATAACAAGTTTCAGTATTAGGGGGATTTTAATAAATATCGTTACTTAGTTGCTTTATAATAACCTGGCATCCTTCTTCAATCATCTTAAATACCGGCTCAAACTGCTTGTCGTCGTAGTAAGGATCGGGCACTATTTTATCGCCCAGCAAAAGCTTTACTTTTTCTTTGTCTTCCTGGTTACTGGCTTTTGCCAATACATCGCTCAGGTTATTCTTGTCCATCACAAAAATCCAATCGAACTCATCAAAATCACTGGTATTAAACTGGCGGCAAATTTGTTTGCTGATATCAATGCCATGCTCACGTGCAGTACGGGTGGAGCGGCGGTCGGGGCCTTCGCCAACATGCCAGTTACCTGTCCCTGCTGAGTCAACCTCCCAATCCAATCCCTGTTCATCAGCCATATGCTCCAAAATTCCATGAGCCAGTGGCGAGCGGCAAATATTGCCAAGGCAAACCATTAATATCTTCATTTTGAGGGTTGATTGAGTGAGTAGCTGACTAGGTTGATTAAGTTTTAAAAATAGCGATAGGTTTAAAACCCATCGCTATAGTGATATTTTTTAAGTGAGTGCTGTTTAACTTAATCAACAATTCAACCTAATTAACTTGTTTAACCAAATATGGTGTTCAGTATTCCGGCTAACCTTACCCCTGCTTTAAGCAGTTGTTGATTTACTATTTCAATATGAGTGAAATTGTATTTGTAGTTAAGGGTATCACCAGGTTTTATTTCGGTGTACAGTTTTTCGGCAATCTGGTTTGATTCAAATAACCACTGGCTGATAGGCTCTTTTTGCCATGCTGTACGCTGTGTCAAAGTGCTGTGATTAATCCATGTTGCATATTCTGTATAGCTCAATTGCTGAAAATCAATCAACTGCGAGTCCCAAACAGAATGCAGGTTAGTTGACGTACTAAACCAGTTTACTTTAAAATCATTACCACCTTTATCATCAGCATGTGCGGTATGCATCGGTTGGTGCACATCTTCAATAATGTGAATCAGCATGCGCAGGTAAAGCAATTTATTTTCTTTGCTTAAATCTTTCTTTTTTAATTCAGCAATTAAAAAGTTCAGCTTGGTATAGGCATCCACATTAACGTCGCGGTTTAAATATTCAACCATTTCGGGATAGCTGTATGCCTTATCAAAATCAATATAGTGCCATACTGATAAATAATTATATGTAGGGTCTGATTTAATAAAATCGGCCCAGTTACTGGCCATTGCAATTGATTCATTACCCAAAATAGCTTCAATAGCCTTACGGGCCTGCGGCGTTAAATAGTTATTGGCAATTTGTCCGCAAATACGGTGGCCCTGGGTGCCCCAGGCCATAGATTGCAGCGGAAGATAGAATACCGCAACGACTAATAATAGTTTTTTAAAAAAGGTTTTCATTTTACAATGGTTTTGGGGTACAGGTTGTTTTTTTAATTAAACGTGCGTTTACAGGGATAATATTTGTGGTGCTGGCAAACTGAACCAAAGAATCTGCCTTTTTACTTACTTTAAAAAACTCTTCATAATCACCTGATCTAAAACAGCCCTTATCATCTTTAAGGCTCATATCGGCATTACAAAACTGTCCTTTTAAATGCAGGGTATCGTTCTTTTGATCGTAAGTACCTCTACAATATTCTGTCCAGTGGCCGCTATTCATACAGCTATCTGCTCCCGTATTTACTTTGCTGAAAGAACTGATCGACACAAAGAAAGAATCGCAGCTAAATTTAAGATGATACAAGGAATAAGTTACCAGTTGTTTTTGTTTGGGGATAGAGTCCTGCTGCCATTCGCCCTGCAAATAACTTTCCCCTGGCGTTTGCATGTTAGGGTTAAATTTACAGGAAAAACTCAGGGCCCCAATTAAGGCAATAAATAAAAAGTAAAAGGCGAAAGGGTGCTTTTGCATTTATCTTGTTTAAAAGCCCCCTCTTTAAAAGAAGGGGCTGGAGTAAGATTCTTATTTTAAGCTTCCTATCATATCTTCCGGGCGTACCCATTGATCAAACTGCTCGTTGGTTAATAAACCAAGTCCAAGGGCAGCTTCACGCAGTGATAAGTTCTCTTTCAATGCTTTTTTGGCAATTTTAGCAGCATTTTCATACCCGATATGCGGGTTTAATGCAGTAACCAGCATCAATGAGTTTTCCAGGTGCTTTTTGATACCTGCATAGTTTGGCTCAATGCCAACCGCGCAATGATCGTTAAAAGAAACGCAGGCATCCCCAATTAAACGGGCCGATTGCAGAAAGTTAGCTGCCATAACCGGTTTAAACACATTCAATTCATAATGTCCGTTTGATCCGGCAATGGAGATGGCTACATCATTACCCATAACCTGTGCAGCTACCATGGTAACAGCCTCGTTTTGGGTTGGATTTACTTTACCCGGCATGATAGATGATCCCGGCTCATTATCCGGAATGTGTATTTCACCAATACCTGAACGCGGACCGGAAGCCAGCATACGGATATCATTGGCAATTTTCATTAAAGAAACCGCAATTTGTTTCAAAGCGCCATGGCTTTCTACAATAGCATCGTGAGCGGCTAGTGCCTCAAATTTATTTTCAGCAGTGCGGAAAGGCAGGTTGGTAAATTTGGCAATGTACTCGGCTACCTTAACGTCATATCCTTTTGGTGTATTAATCCCTGTACCAACAGCGGTACCGCCCAAAGCCAGTTCAGAAAGGTGATCTAGCGTATTTCTTAAGGCCCTTAAGCCATGATCCAACTGCGATACATAGCCAGAAAACTCCTGACCCAAAGTAAGAGGCGTAGCATCCATTAAATGGGTGCGGCCAATTTTAACCACACTTTTAAAAGCTTCTGATTTTGCTTTCAAGGTATCGCGCAGCTTTTCAATACCCGGAATGGTAACATCAATTACCATTTTGTAGGCCGCAATGTGCATAGCGGTTGGGTAAGTATCGTTTGATGACTGTGATTTATTTACATCATCATTAGGGTGAATAAAGGTTTTACCCTCGCCCAGTTTATTTCCGGCTATAACGTGTGCACGGTTAGCAACAACCTCGTTCACGTTCATGTTTGATTGCGTACCCGATCCTGTTTGCCAGATAACCAGTGGAAATTCACCGGCCAATTTACCGGCCAGTATCTCATCGCAAACGGCAGCTATCTGATCGCGTTTTTCGGCAGGTAAAACACCGCAGTCAGTATTGGTATAAGCGGCGGCTTTTTTAAGGTAAGCAAAAGCAGCAATAATTTCTTTAGGCATAGATGCTTCCGGGCCTATTTTAAAGTTATTGCGTGATCTTTCTGTTTGTGCTCCCCAGTATTTATCGGCAGGTACCTGTACCTCGCCCATGGTATCGTGTTCGGTTCTGAAACTCATGGAATTTGTATTTTTTTACTGGGCAAAGTTATGTTTTTATGTGATGGTTGAAAACCCACAAGGGTAATCTTTTTAGTACAAAAATAAATATGATTATACAGCCGATTTCAAACATAAAAAACGAATTCTTAATTGCCGTCTTCACTTAAAAACTTCTTTCCGTCGCTTTTACCCAATTATTCAAATCTGTCATAGGCTGTGGGTTTTCCTTTATCCATTGAGCGCTTTCGGTGGTATTTCCATTAACCAGCCGGGCAAAGGCAGTCATGTTTGGCGATTGTGCCAGTTTGTAGAAATAATCGGCATAATATTTCCAGAAAAAGTCTTTCTCTGCATCTGTTTTCTTTTCCGACAATTGTCCGGCCAGCTCAAACATGCTTTTCAGTTCATACTCAAACAATGCCTGTCCGCTAAGTTTTTTCTGCTGACCCGAAAGCACTACCAGTGAAATGCCCATATTAAGGGTGCTTATATCATTGTTATCTTTTGGCGAAAGTAATATCGTTGCCTTACCATCCGCATCCCTCAAAACGCCTCCCTGTATAATATGCTGAATATTGTTATATGATTCAACGGAACGTGCCGTATTGGGCTCCAGCAAAATAAAACTGCAGAAACCCAGTAATGCCGGCACCCGTTTATTTTGATGAAAGCAAACCAGTGCATACATCCGCTGGCTGCTGGCATGTGTAGGATCAAGCTTAATGGCTTCAATAGCATACTTTTCGGCCTCAGCGTATTGTTTATATCTGAAATAAACCAGACCGAGGTTGTAGTATAACCGCTGGTAGGTTGGATTTGCTTTTATACCGGCAGTGTATGTTTCAATTGCCTTATCTTTCTGGTTATCCTTATCATAAATACTGCCCAATAAATCATAGGCACCAGCTGACAATGAAGTATTTGCCGCAATTACCTTTTGGATGTAAGGGATGCCATCATCACCTTTATTTGACAAAAACAGTGTATAAGCCATTTCAAAATCAGCATATAAATTCTCCTGATCTATTTTTAATGCTTCATTGTATTTCGCAATAGCTTCGGCATATTTACCTTCATCATTCAGTTTTACGCCCTCTTTTACCAATGTATGTGCATCTTCATTAGTTTGAGCAAAAGAAGCCCTGTAACATATAAGCAGTAAAACAGGTATAAACAGATATTTCAAAAATTTCATTTCTAAAAATATAAAGAGCTGGCAATTAAAAGAAAAAATAATTAAAACAATGTTTTAACCCTATTGTAATATTTCTGATTTTTACACACGATAAAGTGTGTGAAATTTATTTATAAGATTTGTGTATAAAAGTATCCTGACAATTGCCTCCCTTTCGTTCTTCTTAATATCCTGTTCATCAAAACAAAACGATAAAACAGCAGCCGATACCACCGCTGCAACCTCGGCTAAACCAGCAGTCCCTTTTGATCCTAAAGCTTTTTTAGCTTATAATCCTAAAGATGCTGATAAACGCATTGATGCTGTAATGCAGGAATTGCATCGTACACGTGGCTTTAATGGCAACGTATTAGTGGCCAAGCATGGTAAAATCATCTATGAAAAAGCAATTGGCTGGGCCGATTACCTGCATCGCGACAGCTTAAAAATAAATTCACAGTTTGAGCTTGCCTCGGTTACCAAAACCATGACCTCAACTGCTATACTGATGCTTTGGGAACAGGGCAAACTAACGCTGGATGATGACGTAAAAAAATACTTTCCTGATTTTCCTTATGATGGCGTTACCATCCGCCTGCTGCTCACTCACCGCTCAGGAATGATGAACTATGTTTATTTTACGGATGACCTTTATCGCGCAGAACATCGTGATGAACGGAAAGGATTATCTAACCAGGATGAAATGGCGCTGATTGCTCAATATAAACCACGTCCGTTTAATAAACCCAACAAAAGGTTCCTGTACAATAACTCCAACTTTATGGTACTGGGTTCTATTATTGAAAAGATAACCGGCCAGTCATATGCTGATTTTATGAAGAGCCATATTTTTAACCCTGCCGGGATGGAACATACTGCTGTTTACTCCAAGGCTGTTTATCAAAAAATTCCGGTTGATGTGGTTGGGCACGATAGAGGGCAATGGCGATATTCTGTTGCACAAAACTTTTTGGATGGCCCCGTTGGCGATAAGGGCATTTACAGCACCGTTGGCGATCTTTACCTTTTTGACCGCGCCCTTCGCGATGGCAGACTGTTAAAACAAGCCACCATGGATTCGGCCTATGTGCCACGCAACCCGATGATACATGGCCACTTTAGCTATGGCTACGGTTGGCGCATATTTGAAGCCCCTGGAAAACAAGTAATATACCATACCGGATGGTGGCACGGTTTCAGGCACATTTACCTGAGAGATATACAGGATGATATTACTGTGGTATTGTTAACCAACCTATCCAATGGAAGCTTGTTAAAACTGGATCCCCTGTTCAATGCTGTTGGCATGCCTATTGTACGTAAAAGTGCATACAAAGGAAACGGTGATACAAGTGATGATTAAAGGATTGGTTGATTGAGTTGGATAGGTGAATAGTTGATTAAGTTAAAAACGATTCGCTTAACAAAACCATTCACTTAATAAACCTAATCAACTACTAAACTTATAACAACATGTTTGATAAATTAATGGAAGCCCAGCAAAAGGCTGGCGAAGTAAAGAACAGGCTTGATGCCATTACAGTGACCGGCACTGCCGAAGGTGGAAAAATTACAGTTACAGCCAATGGCAATAAGGTGGTACAAAGCGTTACCATTGAAGATGCCTTTTTTAAAGATGCCGATAAAGAAGAGCTGGAAGAACTTTTAGCAATCGCTATAAACAAAGCTATGGAACAGGCAGACAATGTTAGCCAAAGTGAAATGGCGGCCATGACCAAAGAAATGTTTGGCGGCATGGGCGGATTGTTCTAAAAGTAGCAGGTAAGTAAAATTTCCTTTACACCCGCATCTATTCGGAACCGATAGAAGTTTGAACACTTATTATTTCGATATTTGCAGTGGACATTTTTATTATTTGGATTAACCCATTTAAAAACGCTATTTTATGAAAACTACCTTTTACGGACATGCCTCTTTTGAACTGGAAACAGCAGGCAAAAAGTTATTATTCGATCCATTTATATCGCCAAATCCATTGGCTAAAGACATTGATGTAAACAGTTTAAAACCTGATTATATCCTGGTATCACACGGTCACGGCGACCACATTGCTGATTTGGAAAGCATCCAGAAAAACAGTGGCGCCAAAGTAATTTGTATTGCTGAAATTGCCGGATGGCTTGGCGCCAAAGGAATTGAGAACACCCACGGCATGAATATTGGCGGTGGTTTTGATTTTGATTTTGGCCGTGTTAAAATGGTTTACGCTTTGCATTCCAGCTCAATGCCTGATGGAGCTTATGGTGGTACACCTGCAGGTTTTGTATTGTATACTGGTGGAAAGAAAATTTACTATGCAGGCGACACCGCGCTTACCCTTGACATGAAATTGCTGGCTGATGAAAATCTTGATTGGGCGATTCTTCCAATTGGTGATAATTACACCATGGGTGCTGATGATGCCATAAAAGCGGCAGAATTTATCAACTGCAAAAACATTATCGGTATGCATTATGATACTTTCCCGGTAATTAAGATTGACAAAGAAGTAGTAAAAGAAAAATTTAAAAAAGCAGGATTAAACCTTCATTTGCCAGCAATTGGCGAAAGCATAAGCCTTTAACAGCCATAAAAAAAGAGCATCCACTTAGATGCTCTTTTTTATTTATCTACTTTTTATCGTGGATATTAAATTATCGTACCGTTTGGTATAACAGCCCGCTTCTTAACAATTACAATTCCATCCTGCACAACGTACGAGCCATAATCGCCGTTTTCCAGTTTCTCTCCGCAATTTATCTGCACATCGTCCCCAATAAAGGAGTTCTTATCAATTATTGCATTTTTGATGTGGCACCTGTCTCCAATACCCATAATAGGAGCTTTGCTTTGGTGTGATTCTTCAATCTGCTCCAAAGTTTGATAATTATCATTACCCATCACATAGCAGTTTTCAACAATTGTCTCAAAACCTATACGTGAACGGATGCCAATAATAGACCGGGTAATGTGGCTTGCGTTAATGATGCACCCATCGGCTATAATCACCTTATCAACATGCGTGCCCGACATTTTTGAAGGCGGTAGCATACGAGCACGGGTATAAATAGGGTGTTTATCAAAAAGGTTAAAAAGTGGAATATCATCCGTTAAACCAAGGTTTGCATCAAAAAAGGAAGGTATGGTACCAATATCCGTCCAGTATCCCTCATATTGATAACTGATAACTTTATGCGTTTCTATAGATTGGGGAATAATTTCTTTACCAAAATCTGTACGGTCGTTACCCTGCAACAAATCATACAAAAGCTTACGGTTAAAGATATAAATACCCATTGAAGCCAGGTAAACTCGGCCTTCTGCCTGCATTTGCGGACTAACTTCTGATACCCAATTTTCAAACCCGCTTTTTGGTTTTTCAATAAAAGAAGTAACCAGGTTAGCTTCGTCTGTTTTTAATATACCAAAACCGGGGACATCATTTACATGCACGGGTATGGTGGCAATAGAAATATCAGCATCGGCCTTAATGTGGGCTTCGATCATTTCAGCAAAATCCATCTGATACAACTGATCGCCGGAAAGGATCAACACATACTCAAACTCATGTACGGCAAGGTGATGCAGGCTCTGCCTAACTGCATCAGCAGTACCCTGAAACCAGGCTACGCTTGATGGGGTTTGTTCGGCAGCCAAAATATCAACAAAAGCCTCGCTAAAACTGCTGAAGTGATAGGTGTTTTTTATATGCTTGTTTAGTGACGCCGAGTTAAATTGCGTTAGTACGTATATCCTATCGATGCCCGAATGCAGGCAGTTGGAAATAGGGATATCAACCAGGCGGTATTTACCTGCAATAGGTACTGCCGGCTTTGAACGTGTTGCAGTTAGTGGAGATAACCGGCTTCCCTGGCCGCCACCAAGTACTATGCAAATTGCTTTTGAGGTCATATTATTGGAGTTAAACTTTTGTATAGATCAATATATTCTTTTGCCGACCGATCCCACGAGAAGTCAAGCGACATCATTGTTTTGCGCAGCGATTGCAGCTGCGTGTTATTTTCATAAAGCACTAAAGCACGACTAACCGCGTCACAAATATCTTCAACACTGGCATTGTTATAACGGATGCCGTAGCCACCTTCGTCGCCAAAGTCAATTACGGTATCTTTTAATCCGCCGGTAGTTCTAACCATTGGCATGGTACCATAGCGCAAAGCATACAACTGGTTTAGGCCACAGGGCTCTACCCTCGAAGGCATGAGCAAAAAGTCAGAACCTGCATAAATTAAATGCGCTAAGGCCTCATCATAACCAATAAACACATTACATTGTTCTGGATAAAATGATTTTAATTCAAGTAGTTCCGTTTCTGTTTCTTTATCACCTGCACCAAGTACTAAAAAGTTAAATTTCCCCTCGTGTTCATTAAAGCTTCTCTCCATTGCCGAAGCAATCAAATCGGCACCTTTCTCCACTACCAGACGTCCAATAAAGGAGATTAATGGTTTATCGGGCGAGAAATCAAATCGGGTACATAGTATTTCTTTATCGGCTTGTTTACCCTTTGCAATTTGTGTAACGGAAAACTTTTTAGGAATCATCGGATCTGTTTTTGGATCCCACACCTCCGTATCAATTCCATTTAAAATACCAAAGCCTTTAGCATGCTCCATATAAAATAAATATTCCAGGCCATTTGAGTTTATGGTAAGCTCGTATAAATAAGTTGGTGACACAGTAGTATATTTCCAGCAGCATTTTACCGCACAGGCCAATGGATTTATTGCGCCGTTCCAATCAAGCAAGCCTGTTTTATAAAGGTCAATCTCTGGCAGGTAGGCTAATTTATCCCAGCCAAAAGCACCATGATATTGCCCGTTATGAATAGTAAAAACGGTTGGCGTATTGGCTAACCGGGTGTATAATTTAGAATGTTTTAATAAAAACGGCACCAGGCCCGAATGGTGATCATGACAATGAATAATATCAGGCGATTGCTGGGAGTAGTTAATCCAATCTAAAAAAGCTATTTGAAAAGCAATGAATTGTTCTGTTTCATCAGGATAGCTGTAAACCTCTTCCCTGTCAATCAAACCAGGAATTTTAACCAGGTAAAGCTCAAATCCCAGTTTATCTGTTTTTTCTTTTAGTATCTCAAAATAAAGTCGGCGTGTACCCAACAGAGTTGATGCCTGGAAAACAGTATCAAACTCATTTTCCTGCACAAACTTACGGTTATAATAAGGCATCACTACAGCAGCCTGCAAACCAGCCAAATTTTGATATTTAGGCAGCGCGCCAACTACGTCTGCCAGCCCGCCCACCTTGGCAACGGGATAACATTCAGCACTCAGATGAAATATTCTCATTGGGGATTATTATTGGCTCAATTTAAGCAAAGAATTGCTTAAATATAGAACGGAACAAACTACAATCTGTTTAAAAAAACATTTTTATTATTTGTTTAGCTTTACTATCATTTCGTTTATAAAATAAGATATAATATTCTTGATTTTTACGAAAATGGCATTTTAAGACACAATAATGACAAGCTTATTAATAAAATGACAATAAATAAAATACTCAAATATGTAATTCAGGTATGAATTAAAGCAATTATTGGCGGGGAAATATTATTTACCTGGCCGTATTTATTTAATATAGATCAAACATCATCTATCATAATGTTTGATCTATATTATCCCGGTCATCAATTTTAAAATTGTTTTATTTGGAGGCAGCCTGTATATCCTCTCTTAAAATAGGATTATTACAGGAGCTTTTACTTAACCATTAATGCGCTTCCAGCCAATTGGCACCTGTCCCAATTTCAACCATAATAGGCACCGTGGTTTTGATAGCGTTTTTCATATTTTCCATAATGATAGGTTTTACAATTTCCACTTCGTTATGGGGCACATCAAACACCAACTCATCATGTACCTGCATAGTCATACGGGCATCTAATTTCCTGAGGTTAAATTCGCGGTGAATGTTAATCATGGCAATTTTGATCATGTCGGCAGCCGAGCCCTGTATTGGTGCATTGATGGCATTTCGTTCTGCAAAGCCGCGAACGGTTGCATTGGCCGAATTAATATCACGCAGGTATCTGCGCCTGCCCATCAATGTACATACGTAACCATTTTCCCGGGCAAAGTTCATGGTATCGGCCATGTAATTTTTAATGCCGGGGAACTGTATAAAGTAGTTATCAATAATCTCAGCAGCTTCCTTACGCGGTATACCCAGATTTTGTGATAAACCAAAGGCAGATTGCCCGTAGATGATTCCGAAGTTTACGGCCTTGGCATTGCGGCGCTGTTCGCTGGTTACTTCATCCAAAGCAATACCGTAAACATTGGCAGCCGTTGCAGTGTGAATATCCAGATTTTTAACAAAGGCATCCATCATATTGGCATCCTTGCTTATTTCAGCAATAATGCGCAGCTCAATCTGCGAATAATCGGCAGATACGATAGTATGACCACTATCCCTTGGGATAAATGCTTTCCGCACTTCCCTGCCCCGCTCTGTTCTGATTGGAATATTCTGCAGGTTAGGATTGGTGGAGCTTAGGCGCCCGGTAGCAGCAACCGCCTGGTTATAGGAGGTATGCACCCTGCCTGTTTTAGGGTTTACCATTTGTGGCAACGCGTCAACATATGTTGATTTTAACTTTTGCAGCTGACGGTAATCCAGAATATCCCTAACAATATCGCTTTTTGCAGCCAATGAAAGCAATACATCCTCCCCTGTTTGATATTGGCCCGTTTTAGTTTTTTTTGCTTTGGGATCGAGCATTAGTTTTTCAAAAAGCACTTCGCCCAATTGCTTAGGCGATGCAATATTGAAACGGACACCAGCCTTTTCATAAACCGTTTTCTCCAGCTTGGCAACATCGGTTTCCAGTTCTTTTGAAAATTCTTTTAGTGTATCATGGTCTATCTTTACCCCTTCAAATTCAATATCAGCCAATACATAAATCAGTGGATGTTCAATTTCATGGATCAGTTTTTCACTTTCAACCTCTTTTAGCTTAGGCTCAAAAACTGTCCTTAATTGCAGGGTGATATCGGCATCTTCAGCGGCATATTCTTTTATCTTTTCAATCTCTACATCGCGCATACTGCCCTGATTCTTGCCTTTGGCACCTATCAGTTCGGTTATAGAAACCGGTTTATAGCTCAGGTAATTTTCAGACAAAATATCCATATTATGGCGGGTATCCGGATCAATGATGTAATGCGCCATCATGGTGTCAAACAACTCACCTTTTACCTCAATGCCATACCATTTCAGCATCAGGATATCAAATTTCAGGTTCTGTCCGGTTTTGCCGATAGCCGGGTTTTCCAGTACAGCTTTAAACTCATTGGCAATGGCCTGCGCTTCCGGTTGATCAGCTGGAACAGGAACATACCAGGCTTCGCCAGCTTTTATGGCAAATGATAAACCTACCAATTCGCAAAAATTAGCATCGGTGCCGGTTGTTTCCGTATCAAAGCAAAAGCTTTTTTGCTGGGCTAATATATTGATCAGTTCCTTACGTTTTTCAGCGGTATCAGCCAAATGATATTCATGCGGAACGGTATTTATATTTTTAATATCAAGAGGTACAGGCGCTTCGTAAATATCTTCTACGTCAACCGTTAATGTTGTTCTGCCATCGGCAACAGGATTGCCAAACAGATCTGTTTGGATAGATACGGCTTTGGTTTCGGTAATGCTGAAATCGTCGCCAAAAACACGTTTTCCAAGAGTACGGAATTCCAGTTCAGCAAATAAGGGCTCCAACAAATCCTTGCTTGGTGCACACATTTCTAAACCCGCCTCATCAAGCTCAACAGGTGCATTTAGGTTGATAGTAGCTAATCGTTTGGACATTAATCCCTGCTCTGCAAAAGCTTCAACATTTTCACGCTGCTTGCCCTTTAACTCATGGCTATGATTAATGATCTCTTCAACCGATCCGTATTGTTTAATTAATGCTTTGGCTGTTTTTTCACCAATTCCGGGTATGCCTGGAATACCATCAACCGCATCTCCCCAAAGGCCCAGGATATCTATCACCTGCTCTACGCGCTCTATTTCCCATTTCTCTAACACTTCTTTTACACCCAGTATCTCCATGTCATTTCCCATTCGGGCAGGTTTGTACATAAAAATATTTTCGGATACCAGCTGTGCAAAATCCTTATCGGGCGTCATGCAATAAACCTGGTAGCCTTTTGCTTCGGCCTTTTTAGCCAGGGTACCGATAATATCATCAGCTTCATAACCATCAGAGGTAATAAGCGGTATATTGAAACCTAATACCACTTTAAAGATGTAAGGTAAAGCAGTAGACAAATCCTCGGGCATGGTTTCACGATGAGCTTTATAGGCTTCAAATTCGGTATGACGTTCTGTAGGTGCCTCGGTATCAAACACTACGGCCATGTGGGTGGGCTTTTCCTTTTTTAAAACCTCCAGCAAGGTATTGGTAAAACCCATAATAGCCGAAGTATTTAAGCCTCCCGACGTAAAGCGCGGGTTTTTACTCAAAGCAAAATGCGCCCGGTAAATAAGGGCCATGCCATCCAGAAGAAATAGTTTTTTCATTTTATTTTTGATTGCACTGATTATTATTTGTGATTGCACCAATTGCTATATGATTTCGCGGCAACTAAGCGATTCACAAATTACAAAGCGATTTATTGAAAAAAGTGTGTTTCAAAAATACAATTTAGTTACTCACTAAATCAATCGGCACGTTCATTTTTTCCAATTCCTAAAATCAATAAAATCATCGGTCTAAATCGGTGAAATCATTTCCATCAATCGGTGAAATCAAAATTACTTAAAGCTGCAATCGGGCAAATGATCATTCACCATACCGGTGGCCTGCATATGGGCATAGCAAATGGTAGTGCCAAAAAACTTAAAGCCCCGTTTTTTCATATCCTTGCTAATGGCATCAGAAATAGGTGTGCTTGCCGGAACCAATCCCGAAAAATTATTGATTGGCTTACCATCGGGCATAAAGCTGTACAGGTATTTATCAAACGAACCAAATTCCTTCTGAACGCCGATAAACAGTTTGGCATTATTAATAGCAGCCAATATTTTTAAGCGGTTACGGATAATACCAGTATCCTGCATTAAGCGCTCCACATCCTCATCAGTAAAGGCGGCCACCTTATGAACATCAAAATCAACAAAAGCCTTGCGGTAACCATTTCGTCTGCGCAAAATGGTTATCCAGCTCAGTCCCGCCTGTGCCGATTCCAATACCAAAAATTCGAAAAGTATTTTATCATCATGAACTTCTTTACCCCACTCATCATCATGGTATTTCATGTAGAGCTCATCCGTTCCGGGCCAGATGCATCTTTTTAAGTTTTCGGTTGGCAGTTTTGAGTTGGCAGTTGACATATTGCTAATTTTAAAAGCTAAATTAAACTAATAAAGCTACTGTACACTATTAACTGCCAACTTCATTCAACTCGTCCCAGTACTCAACAGCACGGCGGTAATGCGGAATAACTATCGATCCGCCGACCAAATTGGCAATCATAAATACTTCGTTCATCTCATAGTGATTGACGCCCGCCTCGTGGCATTTTCCTAAATGGTATTTGATGCAATCATCACAACGCAATACCATGGAAGCTACAAGCCCAAGCATCTCTTTGGTTTTTACATCAAGCGCTCCGTCGGCATAGGTAGTGGTATCCAGCGCAAAGAAACGTTTGATGTTGGTGTTCGCGGTTTCCATTATCCTGTCGTTCATTTTGGTTCGATAGGATTCAAATTCTTCTATAAGGGACATATAATATTGATTTAATGTTATGTAATGATAACTCTTTAAAGCACCATCAAGCTTACAAATTGAACTATAAAATTTGGTGTATAAAAATCCGAAATAGAACATTTAAATCCCGAAATAAAAAAATACTTTTACTTAACAATTGAAAACTATGGAAAGCTTATCCCCCAATATTTTTGTGAATGATATTGCCGAAACCATTGATTTTTATAAATCGATAGGCTTTCAGGTAGCAATGACCGTTCCTGAAACTGGAACCGAATTTGTTTGGGCCATGATGGTTAATGGCGATGTTACCTTTATGTTTCAAACTTTTGAAAGTTTGGGCGATGAACTGCCAAACATCAACCGTCATAATGGAGGCTCTTTACTCCTGTATATCAAACTAAAAAAGATCAGGGAGTTTTTTGGTTTGATACACGAAAAAGTGACTGTACTTAAACCATTGGAAACTACTTTTTACGGGGCCACTGAATTTTCCATACTGGACAATAATAACTATGTGCTAACCTTTGCAGAAGACGAATAATGATTGATTTTATACGTGCGGATCATATCCACATTTGTGTCCCCAAGGAGCGGTTAGAAGAAGCGAAGATCTTTTATACTGACGTAATGGGCTTGCAACTGATTGACCGGCCCAATCATCTTTTCAGCACCGCTGGTTATTGGTTAAACATTGGCAATATCCAATTGCACATTGGGGTTGAACCTTTTAAGGGCCGGTCCATAAGGCATACGGCTTTTGAAGTAGCTGACATTACTGCTGCAAGGGCGCATCTTCAAAAAAACCATATTGAAATAACCGAAGAACCTGCAATTCCCGGTCGTACAAGATTTGCTTTTATTGATCCTTTTGGCAACAGAATGGAGCTTTTGCAGCTAATAGATTGAGTTTTTATTTTGATTTGAAAAATAGTATTTTAGAGAACTGTAACGCATGGCATTCCGTATCTAACCATACACCTAAATATTATTATTTATGAAGTTCATTTCTCCAACTATTCATGGTTTAATTGATTACCTGGTTGTAGTATTTCTGCTGACTTCACCGGCTACATTTGGCTTTACCGGACTACTAGCGGGTTTTACTTATGTTATAGGAATAATACATTTATTACTTACTATTTGTACAGAATACAAATTGGGGATTTTTAAATTTATTCCTTTAACCATACACAGTGGTATTGAGCTAATGATGGGTGTATTGCTTATAGTGATTGCTTACACGCTTTTCAGCAATAATTCAGAAGGGAAACTGTTTTACGTAATATTTGGAACGGTAATTTTGCTCACCTGGCTGTTTACCGATTATAAAGGCATTCATCATAAAAAAGTTGAAACTACCTGATTCTATAACGCCAGTTCAATAGAGGGGTCCCAAAATAGTGTTTTAAAATCCTGCACCTGATCATCTATTACTTTTACGCCTTCGCTTTCCAGTAATTGCTCCATTAAATTACCACCGAAATGAAACTTTGCAGTCAACAAACCCTGCCGGTTAACTACCCGGTGAGCGGGCACAGGAGGATTAGCCTTACCACAAGCCTGCATGGCATAACCCACCATTCTTGATGATCCTTTTGTACCCAGGTAAGCTGCTATAGCGCCATAAGAAGTTACCCTGCCCGGTGGAATAAGCCTGACAACTTCATAAACCCGTTCAAAAAAGTTATCATCTTTCATTCAGTTGCATTAAAAAGAAAACTTAAGATAGTTAATGTTTTTATTGTCTTTCAGATATTTCTTTTCGTAATAGGTCTTTATCGACAAAACCTCATCAGCAAATTCAGAGTGATAAAGGTCTTCTGTTCTGACATGCAGATTTAAGCCTGTTTCTTCTATTTTTTCAACTGTATAGGCGTGCAGGTCGTCGTTATCTGTTTTTAGGTTGATGAAACCGCCTGGCCTTACAACCACTTTATACATATCCAAAAAGCGTGACGAGGTAAGTCTTTTCTTCTCGCGGCTTATTTGAGGCTGAGGATCAGGAAAGGTGATCCAAATCTCATCAACTTCGTCATTTGCAAAATAATCTAGCAGGGTTTCTATTTGGATACGCAAAAAACCTACATTGTTTACGCCATCCTCCAATGCGGTTTTAGCCCCACGCCAAATCCGGTTACCCTTATAATCAATCCCGATAAAATTTTTATCCGGAAACAGAGTAGCCAGATTAACGGTGTATTCGCCTTTTCCACAGGCTAACTCTAATACCAAAGGATTATCATTTTTAAAAAAACTGCTGCTCCACTTTCCTTTAAACTCTTTGCCTGCATCTAATTGTAAAACGTTACTAAAAGTATCTATCTCCGCAAAGCGCCTTAATTTGTCTTTTCCCACTTAAAATAATTAAAGTGCAAAAATAGTGTTTTAAGGAAATTATTGGAGGATAGATTTCTTAGCACATTTACACGGATATGAACTGTTCAAAATTTTAAACTTCTGTCATTTTTGCAATAATCATTTTGAGGTTACGTTTTGATTTGTATAATTACCACATCATTTAATTACTCACTTATTTATTATGAAACTGATCCGATCTGCCTTCTACCCTTCTATTATTCTGTTTGCATTACTTGCTTTAAATGCCTGCAAAGCAAAAAAGCTTGCTGAAAAACCAGCACCTGTTGCAGAAACCCCGGCACCTGCTCCTGCTGCTCCTGTAGAACAACCGAAAGCTGAACCCGCTACTGAAACTGCACCTGCCCCAGCGCCAACACCGGCTCCTGACTATAACTTCAGCAATATTCAATTTGAATTTGACTCAGGCGTTCTGAAAACGGCATCATACCCGATATTGGACAAGGCTGCTGCCGAAATGAAAATTGACCCGACAGTTAAATTTACCTTAAGTGGATATGCATCTGCCGAAGGTACTGCCGACCATAATATGCAATTATCTGTTGATAGGGCAAATGCGGTAAAAGCATACCTGGTAAATTCAGGTGTAAGCATCAGCAATTTAACGGCTAACGGTTATGGCGAAAACAATCCAGTTGCCGATAACAGCACCGATACCGGCAGGGTAATTAACCGTCGTGTTGAAATAAAAAAGCAAAACTAAAAAACTAAAAACCGGCATAGGCATAATTGTTTATGCCGGTTAAATATCTCAATTGAATAAGCGCATTTATATTTCTATCTCAGGCAACTGAACTTCCATAACTGCCGTAACCTATTGTAAAAGCTTTTAAACCATAAAGCCGCCATTACAATAGCATTTTGAAACACTTAATTAAAACAGTTTTAAGCATACTCATCCGCAAGGAAAAAGTAAGGCTGTGTATCCAAATTTTGCTCGATCTGTTTATCGGCATTCTGGATATAGCATTCCTGGGGGCTTTGCTTTTTGTTATCAATTTTTACACTGGTAACCGCGCTGACAAGCATACCTTTTTATCATCCCTGTTCAATCAAAATTCATTGCTGCTCATCAGCATTTTTTTTGTGTTTTATGCTATCAAAAACTGGGTGGGCTATCTCATCACCAAATCACAAAACATATTTTTCTATGCGGTTGCTTCGCGATTATCAAAACGGAACATACAGCATTATTTAAAGGATGATTACCAGCAGTTTGTTCACGTTGATTCGTCTGTTTATATCCGTAAAATAAGCCAGCAGCCTATTGAATTCAGCAACTATATCTTAACCAATATCCAGCAGATTATTTCGCAAGGAGCATTGATCCTGTTTACAGTAATTGGCATACTGTTTTACCATCCATCCTTGTTCCTTTCCTTATTTCTGCTGCTGCTACCGCCGGTGGTTTTGCTGGGATATTTTATTAAGAAGAAGCTGAAAGATATACGCAGCAATTCAAAATTAACCAGCCAGCTCACGCTCCAATATCTAAAAGAATCATTATCCGGCTATGTTGAAAGCAATGTTTATAATAAAAATGACTTTTTTACCACCCGGTATTATCGTTACCAAAAACAACTGAACGATTATATTGCCACCCAACAAACCCTGCAGGGATTACCATCGCGACTGATAGAGGTTTTTGCGGTGCTTGGCTTTCTGATACTCATGGCCATTAATAAATGGGCAGCAAATAATCACGCCATCGGCTTGCTTGATATCGGAGTTTTTATGGCCGCATCCTACAAAATCATTCCCGGAATTGTTAAAATATTAAACAGCGCAGGTCAAATCAAAACCTATGAATTTACCGTTAATGATCTGGCCAATAATGCAGCAATTCCGTATGAGGCAATTTCGGCTGAAACTTATATCGATTCCATAAAATTTAACCAGGTCAATTTCAATTACGGACATAAGCAAATATTAAACAACTTTTGTTTTGAAGCCTACCGCGGCGATTTTGTGGGTATATCAGGGCCTTCAGGATTGGGTAAAAGCACTATTATTAATCTGCTGCTTGGTTTTCTGGAGCAGGAAAGCGGAACCATCTCCATAAATCATATGCCTGTTGATATTAACGGTAGAAAAAGTTACCGGAAAAGCATTGCTTATGTTAAACAGCAGTCATTTTTTATAAATGATTCTATTTTAAAAAACATCATACTTACAGAAGGCAAGTATGATGAAGATAAATTAACTAAAGCACTTTCCTTTTGTGGAATAGACGATATTATTAAACAATATCCGGAAGGCGTAAATAAAATACTCACCGAAAACGCTAAAAATATAAGCGGCGGCCAGCGCCAAAGATTAATGTTAGCCAGGGCCCTGTACCACGATTTTGATGTCTTGATTTTGGACGAACCCTTTGGTGAAGTTGATGATGCCGCAGAAAAAACAATTTTAATAAAGCTCGAATTGCTGGCTAAAATGGGTAAAATGATTATCATGATCACACACAATAAAAATAGTTTGTCGTTTTGCAATAAGGTGGTTTTGTTAGATGGAGCATATGCTTGAAACATTAGTTATCCTTACACCCGGCTTCCCAGCAAATGAAGCTGATACTACCTGCATACCGCCCCAGCAACTGTTTGTAAAGGCACTTAAGGAAATTTGCCCGGGATTAGAAATAATTGTGGTAAGCCTTCACTATCCTTTTACCTCAAGCGAATATAAATGGCATGGGGTTAAAGTAATCCCAATTGGCGGAAAAGATAATGGCCAATTTCTAAGGGGCATTACCTGGATAAAAACATGGCGTATTTTAACAAAGCTAAATAACAAATATCACCCTGTCGGACTGCTTAGTTTCTGGATGGGCGAATGTGCTTTTGTGGGCCATTATTTTGCCAAATCACACAGATTGAAGCATTACAGCTGGCTGCTGGGTCAGGATGCCAAAAAAGGAAACAAATATTTTAAGTGGATAAAGCCCGGGGCCGGTTCATTGATTGCCTTATCTGATTTTATAGCTGAAACAGTGCAGCGTAATTATGGCTTATTACCGGCAAATATTGTCCCGGTAGGGATTGATACCACTATGTTTAAAAAGGGGCACATTAAAAGAGATATTGACATTTTAGGAGCAGGCTCACTGATTCCGCTTAAACAATACTCCATTTTGGTTGAAGTTGTTGGCTTTTTAAAAGATCATATCCCCGATATTAAAGCGGTGCTGTGCGGCAAAGGTCCGGAAATGGAAACGCTGAAAACAATGGCCAACTCTTTCAATTTAACTAACAATCTTTCCTTTGTTGGTGAGTTGCCCCACAAAGAAGTGATTGAGCTGATGCAACGCTCCAAAGTTTTTTTACATACTTCAAATTATGAGGGCTTCGGATCGGTAATGGCTGAAGCTTTGTATGCCGGCGCGCACGTAGTTTCTTTTTGTAAACCGATGGCAAAAAATTACCGGCATCATTATGTAGTAAAAAATAGGAGTGAAATGAAAAAAGAGTCTTTAGCTATCCTCCAAAGCCCCAGGCCGGGGCATGATCCGGTGCTGATGTTTCCCATCCAAAAGGTTGCCAAAAACATCATCAGCCTTTTTGCCGATGAAATTGATTATAGTGATGTTGAAACTTTATGAATTTGAGTCGCAATGGCGTCAAACGAAAGTGTGGATTTAAAATAGGCCAATGATTTAGCTTTCTTATCTTCTATATCCAGTGTTTTAGATTGCTCAAGCACATCCAACAGCGCTTGTTCATTGCCTGCTTCATATAATAATCCACAGTTTCCGTTATCGGTTGACATTCTGAAAGCAGGGATATCGGTTACAATGGGAATACAACCACATGACATTGCTTCGCAAACTGCAGTACCACTCCCTTCATAATACGAGCCTGAAATAAAGAAAGTGGCGCTATTAAACCAGTATAATAACTCATCATGCGGCACCTTACCAATCAATGTGATTGGACTATTATCTCCATACTTTTCCAACAATATCTTTATATCATTAAGCAGATCATCAGTATGATAAATCATATAAAGATGTACACCGGGATTGCTTTCGGCAAACTTTAAAAATGCTTTTACTACATTAAGCGGATCCTTATTGGCATTGAGTCTTCCAACCCACAAAAACATAGGATTGCCCGATACTTTAATATTTAATTTTGACGCTGCATTTTTATCTGGATAAAACAAAGAGGAAACTTCCATAACCTCATGTATCTTTTTCGCCGACGAAATATTGCCTTTTGCTACCCATTCGGCACCGATACCATGTGATGCAAATAAATAAGCATTAATACAACTATCAGCAAGCCTTTGCACTTTGCCTTTAATACCCGGAAACGGCTTTTCGGCATGATGCTGGGCAATTATCCGGGTTCTTTTATTCAACATCAGCCTTAATTGTATTACCTGCAAAGGATTGTGCAGCCCCTGTATAAAAACTATATCAGGAGCTAAACTTTTAACATATTGATGTAACCTAGATGGGAAATAGGTTTTCTTTTTATCAAAATTCACAAATCTGTTATCAACGTTATTATAGGTCACATTCCCCACATAATCTATTTGTACCACATTAATTACCGTATGCATTTTCCCCAAAGATTCTAATACCCCTGAATACATCTCGGTTCGTTTAAACCAACTTTGTGGTGAGGTGAAGCCTGGTGAGTAATGATAAGTAACAAAAACGTATTTCATAATTGTTTCAGATTAATAAATGACCTTTACTCTTAGGCCCCATGCAAAAACTGTAAAAAACTAATATGATGAAACGAAGAAATGCATTCTCTGATTTTTCACCAATTAACAATCTACCTTCCATCAGCACATAGATTTCGACTTTTTAAAAACAACGTTAGAGTGAGACATTGGTCAAACCGACTTAGTTAAACTTACAGGGAATTTTGCTTCAGGGTAATATCTTATAATGTTTTCAATTAGTTGAGGCAAGTTACCTTTAACGTATTTTCCAACCCCATGAATGTATATTTTACTAAAATTTTTCAACGCAGTTTCATCAAATTGCTTAAGCAAGCTTTCGTCAAACATACTGATCTTTCCTTTATGCATAACCAGCAGCAAATCATCAGGTTGAGTCGCAAAAAAGGCATTAAACCCAGTTAACCCTTCTTTTACCCTGGCCACAACAATGTCCGCATCTTTGCCGGGTAAAATTTCACCGCTGTTTAACTGCCATGTTTTTGCAGCACTAACCGTTAAGCTCCGGTAAATTTCTTCATCGTTTAATAACCGGCTTTCCCGGGCAATATGTAAATGGTTCCACATGTTCCAGTCACCGGTAAGTGTTGAATCAGTGCCAAACAGCATAGGGGTGTGCTGTCTTAAAATATCAACTCTTGCTGTTTTATTCAGCAAAAAATAATTTGACTCAGGGCACCATACTATAGCATCAAACTTCTTTGCCTGGTGCTCCGTCATCGCTACGGCATGTACGCCAATCAGTCTTTTTCGTAGCAGGTTCCATTTAATTAACCTGTCAATTTCATGGCATGATAACCAGTCATTGCCTTCACCTGTGTGGATATTTACAGGAAGTGCTTTTTTAAAAGGGTTGTTCAACTTTAAACGCCATCCCTTTTCAAACTGCACCGAATGCAGGCAATGCGTTTCTTCAAAAACTGTAATTATATCATCTGCAATGCCCAGCTTTTCACCATGATTAATAACCGTGGTAACACCGGCTAACAGGTTTTTATAAACACCCCATTGTGCACGCAAGGTAACAGGAATTTTAAGCACAGCAGCAATCTCTGCCTTATATTTTTCATGAATGTGCTTTCCCCATTCAGTATAATTATTGTAAGTAATTGTGCCCAATTGAGGGAACAAATTAAAATCGAGATGATCATGTGAATTAATCAATCCCGGAAAAACCATTGCCCTTTCAAAGGTTAATTTTAAAGATGCCACAGTATCAACCATTTCTGTTGATGATACATCCGCTACTTTCCCATTGTTAATAAGAATATTAACCTGCTCATCGCCACCTACCGGTAATACATTATTAAGGGTCATTACGCCCTCCTGAAGTGCAGCCCGTAAATAATCGGAAAATCTTTAAACTTATCATAAACATGCAATGCATTTTGCTGCTGATAATAATGCTTTACCGTTTCATCCACCCGTTTTTCCTCTTCGGCAAAAATATAAAAACCCTTACTCAAAAGAATGTCCTTAATTGTATCAATCTTGTGAACATAGTTTTCAACTGCAATATGGATGTTCTTATGCCTGAAAGTTCTTTTACCACCAGAGGCTAAAGCATCAGGATGAAAATCGGTAATAATGATCTCTCCTTTCTGCTTCAAGATCCTGCACCAGGCTTCCAATGCTTCCTCAATATTTTCAATATGTGCAACCGTTAAGGTTGAGAGGATCACATCATAAACATGATCTTCAATCTCTGTAAAATAATTATCGGTAATAACGTGCGTATTGGCTTCCGGATACTTTTGCTTTAATTGATTGAGCATCCCCGGAGAAACATCAAACCCAGTTAACACTAATGGCGACTGGTCAAATATTTGTGGCCAGTGCCTGCCTGTGCCGCAGCCTATGTCAGCAACCACTTTGTTAGCAAGCTCAATATTCCGCATCAGCTTGGCAAACAAAATGGCGTCAAAATCAAGCATCAGGTTGCCGGGTTGTGCATCATAATTTTCGGCCCAGATATCATAGGCCTCTACAACTCCCCTGTCCTGTACCGCCCAACCGGAAACATGTTGTTTAATGTATTTTTTTATGGTATTGATCACTGCATTTACTTATTAAAGGTGATTAATGACTTTTCTATCAATATAAACTACGATTCATTTAACATAAAGGTTGCTCTGCTAATTTATTTAACCCATAAGGCAACCATTACATTTTAGGGGGCGTAATTACTAATGAGTATTTGTTTAACATACATGGTTATGAGTTTGGGTTTGGCCATTGTGTGTCTCCGCGTAGTGGGTAAGTACCGGTGGGTTAAGTCCCGCCGGTATCGCGGATATTTTAGTGCTCAATTTACTTTGCAATAAAAAAGATGAATAAGATTTTACTGTTTAATCCTAAAAGCGCAATAAATAAATACAGGATCCCCAATTCCATATTAAACATTGCCGCCTCGGTTGATGGGAAATACGAATGGGTAATTGTTGATGGCAACTGTGAAGCCGACCCGATAAAAAAGATAGAAAGCTATTTAAACACAGGCGAGTTTAAATACCTGGGCTTTACTGTTATGCCTGGCCCTCAATTAAGGCAGGCTATACTGGCATCAAAATCAATTAAAGAAAAGTTCCCTTATACCACCATGATATGGGGTGGTTATTTTCCCTCTAATCAACCCAATGCGGTATTATATTCGGGCTATGTTGATTTTATTATAAACGGCCCCGGCGATAATGCTTTCCCTAATTTGATTGATGCTTTAGAACATGGCCATCCTTTTGAGTTCATCAAAAACCTGATCTATAAAGGAGTAAACAATCAAATTGTTAAAAATGCAAAAGAAGACCTGCTCGACCAGGATTCATTGCCGCCATTGCCTTATGATAAGCTGAACAACTTTTATCCTATCACCAAGTTTTTAGGAAAGACTTATCTGGGCGAAAAAACACTGGCTTATCACTCCAGTATCGGCTGTCCTTTTACCTGTTCCTTTTGTGCGGTAGTGCCCATTTACGAGGCCCGCTGGAAAGGAAAATCGGCCCAAAACGTGTATAAGGATGTAAAATACATCAAAGACAAATGGGGTGCCGATGCCATTGAGTTTCATGACAATAATTTCTTCGTATCAGAAAAACGTGCGGTTGAATTTTCAAGGCTGATAAAGGATGAGAACATGACCTGGTGGGGAATGGCCCGTATTGATACGATGAGCAAGTTTAAAGACTCATCATTAGCTGCCATTCGCGAAGCTGGTTGCAAGATTATATTTTTTGGTGCCGAAAGTGGCAACAACGAAGTACTGGCCCAGATGGACAAAGGCGGCACACAAACCGGCAACCAGATTATTGAATTTGCCGAACGTTTGAAAAAGTTTGACATCATTCCGGAATATTCATTTGTATTGGGAACACCTGCACCTACGCCTGAAAAGGTACAAGGGCAGATTGATTTTGAGATTGACTTTATTAAAAAGGTAAAGCATGTAAATCCCAAAACAGAAATCATTATCTATACCTATAGCCCTGTGCCAACCGAAGGTTCAGAAATGTACAACCAGGTATTGGCCAGTGGCTTTAAATTTCCACAAACACTGGAGGATTGGATAAGCCCGGCATGGGAAAGTTTCGACCTGAGGAAAAACCCTTTAACACCCTGGCTAACGCCCGAAATGATTGACAAGATCAGGAATTTTGAAACGGTATTGAATGGCGTATACCCAACCGTTACAGACATCCGCCTTAACATGATCAAGAGAAAAGCAATACAAATAATTGCCGGACTAAGATATAGAGTAAATCTATATCAATACCCTTACGAAATAAAATTATTGCAAAAGGTGTGGCGATACCGCCAGCCTGAAATACAGGGATTCTAAATTTCCTCCCCATATTTCGTTAAAAATAATACTATGGCCCTGCCTGCATTATACCAAACATACAAGCGTTACCGCACTTTGCAAACGCACAAAATTTCGGCATTACCGGTAGTAATCCTGATGCCGCATAGTGCCTGCAATTGCCGCTGCGTAATGTGCGATATCTGGAAGGACAATAAAAACCTGAAACAACTTACCGAACATGATGTAAGCAAATTAATGGCGGCGCTAAAAAAGTTCGGCACGCAGCAGGTGGCCATGTCTGGCGGTGAAGCATTGCTCAATACCAACTTTTTTAAGCTATGCGCTATCCTCAAAAAACAAAACATAAAAATATCGCTGCTTACTACCGGGCTATCCGTCAAAAAATATGCAGAACAGATACTGGAATGGGTAGATGATATGGTGGTTTCTTTAGACGGCGATGAACCCCTGCATGATGCCATAAGGAATATTCCGGGTGCATTTAATAAGTTGAGAGAGGGCGTTGAATACATTAAAGCCATAAAGCCCGATTATAAAATTACTGCCCGCACGGTAATCCATCGCCTTAACTTCAGAAACTGGCAAAGCATTATTAATGAAGCTAAAATAATGGGCATTGACCAGGTTAGCTTTTTGCCCGCCGATGTAAGCAGTCATGCTTTTAACCGCCAGATGGCCTGGGAAGAACCCAAACAGCACGAGATACTGATATCAGAAAAAGAGCTTCCCGAATTATTGGAAGTAGTGATGAAAATCATCGCTAATCAAAGTGATTTCAGTTCAGGTTTTATTGCCGAGTCGCCCGAAAAAATACAGCAGATTTACCAGTATTACGCAGCCTTTTACGGGCTAAACCCTTTCCCCTTTAAAAAATGTAACGCCCCCTGGGTATCAACCGTTGTTGAAGCCGATGGCAGCGTACGGCCATGCTTTTTTCATGATGTAATCGGTAACATCCATCATTCATCATTAGATAATATTTTAAACAGCAAGGAAGCTATCCGTTTCAGGCAAACGCTCAATATGGGTGTTAATGATACCTGTGTAAAATGTGTTTGTTCATTAAACCTATCGCCTTTGGCAAAAATTGCATAGTATGAAAAGTATCCTTTTTAGCCATTCATATTTTTTACGGTTTGATCCCAAACAATGGCAACTGGGGCAGCCATATCCGCCGTTGGGCACTTTGTATGCGGCTGCATTAATGAGAGAAAACAATTACAAGGTATCTTTATTCGACACCATGTTTTCGAGCGACCCCGAGGAGGTTATCCCTGTAATTACGCAAAGCAATCCTGATTTTTTTGTGATTTATGATGATGGCTTTAACTATCTCACCAAAATGTGCCTCACTAATATGCGCGAAGCTGCTTTCAGCATGAGCAAAATTGCCAGGGCAACAGGCAGCACCGTTATTGTTTCCAGCTCCGACTCAACCGATCGTTACGAGGAATACCTGAAAGAAGGTGCCGATTTTGTGATTATCGGCGAAGCTGAGCATACCCTGCTGGAGCTAACCAATTACATCCAAACCGGAAATAAAGATTACTCCACCATACAGGGACTGGCCTATATTAAAGATGATAAGATTGTTAAAACACCCGGCCGGCCGGTTTTAAAAGACTTGGACAGCATGCCCCTGCCTGCCTGGGATTTGGTTGATATACCCAAATACCGCGACAGCTGGCTAAAAAGCAGTGGGTATTTTTCCCTCAATATGAGCACCACCCGCGGCTGTCCCTTTAAATGTAACTGGTGCGCCAAGCCCATTTATGGTAATAGGTACAACTCCCGCAGTGCGGCTAATGTGGTTACCGAAATAAAGCTGCTGAAGGAATTGTATAACATGGACCATATTTGGTTCTGCGATGATATTTTTGGCTTAAAACCGGGCTGGGTTAAAGAGTTCGCCAGGCTTTTAGAACAGGACGATATCAGCATCAGGTTTAAAATTCAATCGAGGGCCGATCTTTTGGAGGATGAGGAAACTGTAAATGCCCTGGCAGCTTCCGGCTGCCAAAATGTTTGGATAGGTGCCGAAAGCGGCTCGCAGAAAATACTGGACGCCATGGACAAAGGCATCACGGTTGATCAGATCCGTAAGGCTACCCTGTTGATGAAAGCAGAAGGGATTAAACCATCTTTCTTTATCCAGTTTGGTTATCCCGGCGAGTTAAAGGAGGATATTCAGCTAACCATTAACATGATTAATGAGCTGCTGCCTTTTGAGATAGGCATATCCGTTTCATACCCGCTGCCAGGCACCCTGTTTTATGAAAGGGTAAAGGCCGATCTGAAGAAAAAAACCAACTGGACCGACTCTGACGAGATGGCGCTGATGTTTCATAACACCTTCCCGCCATCGTACTATAAACAATTGCACCGTTATGTGCATCAAAACTACCATAAACACCTGGCAAAAAACAGTTTGGTTAAATTGATGAAGAATCCGCTGCGTACTAACTTAAAAAGCATCCGGAAAGCATTGTCGGTTTTTTATCATGCCCCGGCCACACTGGTTGAAGGCTTTAAATTAAAACAACTGGAGGGTGCGCAATGAAAGCCGCATTAGCCCATAACGAACAACTGGCCGAAGCAGCATTTACCAATCAGTCGGTAATTTTTGATGCCATTTATGCTGATAACACCATTGTTAGCTACAAACGCGACCGTGTACGGAGCCATGTATTGCAATATTTAGCTCCTGATAGCCTGATACTCGAACTAAACAGCGGCACGGGCGAGGACGCCTTATTCTTTGCACAGCAAGGGCACAGGGTGCATGCAACTGATGTCTCTACCGGGATGCAGCAGCAGCTTAAACAAAAAATGGAGCTCAACGGCATGCAGGCAAGAGTGAGCAATGAACTGTGCTCCTTTACTCATTTGCATGAGCTTTTAAACAAAGGCCCGTACGATCATATTTTCTCCAACTTTGCGGGCCTCAACTGCACCGGCGAACTGGACAAGGTATTAGCTTCATTCCACAGCTTATTGAAACCAAACGGCAGAGTAACGCTGGTAATATTACCCCAATTTTGTTTGTGGGAGTTCCTGCTTATTTTTAAAGGGAAGTTCCGCACCGCATTCAGAAGACTTTTCAGCAGCAAGGGCATCACCGCCCATGTAGAAGGCACGTATTTTAAGTGCTGGTACTATAATCCTTCGTTTATTATTGAGCGCTTAAAGGGCCAATTTAAGGTATTAGGTGTTGAAGGTTTGTGCACCATTGTACCCCCATCATACATTGAAGGCTTTGCAGAGAAGCACCCCAAAGCATATTCCTTTTTAAAGGCTAAAGAAGACAAGCTAAAATCCAAATGGCCCTGGAAGTATATCGGTGATTATTATATTATTTCGCTGGAGAAGAAATAATCTTTCTACCTATCAACTACATAATTCTTGTAACGGCTGTAACACTTGTAACGCCTGTAACACCCCGTTACAAGTGTTACAAGCGTTACAAAATCATCCTCCATTACAAATTATTTATTCCCAATCATCCGCAGAAGAATCTCTTTCGCAGGAATAAGGGAGTTGAGACAGGTTCTTTTCAATTGCCAGCAATTAGAAACATTAGAAACATTTAGAAACACTTGTTTCTAATGTTTCTAAATGTTTCTAGTGTTGCTACTACAATAGCTATTGGTATTAATAAAACAGATTAGCAACAATTACCAATACCAGCAAGCAAACACCACTTGCAAGGCCTGTTACCCCTAACGTCATGGCGAGGTACAGCCTGTCCCGAACTTGCTTCGGGGAAGCTATCTCTACAGAGGACAATCAATGAAACGAAAAGCTTGTGTAGATTAAGAATATTAATCCAATAATCTATTTTAATATTATATTTATTTACTTTCATAAAATATAAACCTAATCCATGACACCACAGACTTCAAAACTTATTTACCCATCAATAGGGAGAGTCGATTCACTATCAAAAGCTTTAAACATTTTACAGCATAAAACAGATAGCATACAGCTTGCATTAACAAAAACAGTCATTGGAAAAGAATATTTTGATCTATCAAAAAGTTTAGGCAAATTGGAAAGGAATGCAATGAAAGGCATTTATTTTAGTCTTGAAAAAGATGATAATAACAATGAAAAGGATGCTAAGAATTTTGTCCCTTTTTTATGGGCACTTAGATTAGCAGCCTCCTACAATCAATCAGAAGATCAAAAAATGACCTCCTTGTGGGTTCTTAACGTATATCGAAAAAAGGACATAGGCGCAGGCGTTGTTAAATACGATAAATATTTTTCTGAAGTAAAAGAGCTTCTAAACGGCCTTAAATCTTCTGATGATCCAGAAACGAAAAGACAAGTTGAAGAAATCGAAAGTGAGTGCTATCGGCAAAAATATGCTTCTATCAAAGTGAAAAAAAATAACGTTAAGAATATTTAAATCTATTAACCCTCCTACGTAGAGATTGCTTTACCGAAACAAGTTCGGCACGAGCTGTACCTCGCAAGGACGTAGTGGAGAGTATAGAGGAATAACCTAGCACTACAAAACCTTCAAACCCCTGCGTCATGGCGAGGAACGAAGCCATCTCTACAGAGGACAATCAACAGCACGCGGAATTAAGTTAATTGAAATAAGCCGTCTCCATTGACTTGCAGAGCGTAGAGATTGCTTCGTTCCTCGCAAGGACGTAGTGGAGAGTATGCAGGATAACTTATAAAAAGGTTAATAGAATTGGGCTATAATATTTTATATCAATAGATAATATAATTATTATAGAGGATTAGGTATTTTAATAAATAAGCCCCTTTCAATTTGGAAACATTTAGAAACATTAGAAACAAGTGTTTCCAAATGTTTCCAATGTTTCTAATATTGATACTACAATAGCCATTGATATTGAAACTGATTACAAGCAATTTCTTGTAACACTTGTAACGCCTGTAACGGGGTGTTACAGGCGTTACAAAACCTCAAACTCCGTCGTCATGGCGGGGTACAGCATCACATCCATTGTCTGAACCCGAATTTTCAGAATTTTGAAATTTCCAGAATATCACGTTAAGAATTCCTTTCATTCTGCAAATCCTATAAATCTAAGTCCAAACAGTTTTAATGCGCCAAACTATGCCCATAATTATGCAAAAGTTCGGCTACTTTGTTATTGTACCGGGTAAGCAGTTTTTTCTGAAAGTTTACCGGATCGGGTTTGGCATAGTGTTTACCGGTGAGCATCCCCATTATTACACCGTGACTGTTTAGCTTTTTCAGAACTGTTTTTTTCTTCCAGCGGCCGGCAGTAATCCGTTCCAGCAAATTATCCAGCCAGTTTATTGGCATAAAATTAAGCACCTGCTCCATCAGGCTTTTAAATGCTGAAGTTTTAACAGGTTTGGCCGATGAGATCCGCATATTTTTATTGGGCAAATACTCGCGTGTCCAGGTATTGGCAGCATAAAACTTTTCAAAAATCACATCGCCCTGTAGTGGTATCAGGGTGCCTACTTCAATTGCAGTATAAATGTTCTGCTCCTTTATCTCCAGCTCCTGCATGTCAATATAATAGTTCATGCAAAACAGGTGCTCTTTATTAATTAAAAAAGTAAGTTTCTTAAAGCAGTGCATAATAGAACGGGCAATCCAGAGCCTGTTTTTCTCAGTAATAATAAACAGGTCGATGTCTGATTCATCATCAGCAAAGTTTTTAGATAACGAGCCCGAAATGGCAATGCCCCGCACAAATGGAAAGCGGATCAATAAATCGCCAACCTTTTCGGCAACCTTTATCAGCTCAGCGGCTTTCTTATTGCCGTCGTTGCGTCTTAATATAGTGTTATGATCATTCTTTAACGTATAAAACCTATCAAACTGATGAATCACCGTATCATTCAGCAAACACCGCAAAGCATCCTCAAACTGCTCATAGTGATGCTTGCTTTTCAGAAACAGGTAAATTTCGGCCCTGGTTAAAGGGTAATTAAACATGTCGAAATAGGCCAGTGTTGCTAATATGTTTTCTTTAATTTCTGACAAGTTGTTACTGATTAAAGGATATGATCTGTTTTGCATTTAACTGTTATTTATCGTTAGCCCCAATAGTTTAAAATAGGTCCGTTTAATAAGCCTCGCCCAAATCCTCTCCGATGGAGAGGACCGGGTAAGACAATTAAAATTTATTTTAATCCTGGTTATTAAACCTATAATTATGACGGATCAATCTGCCTTTTGGTTGCCCGCACACACAAATAATTAGGTCAATTAAACCACTTATTAACAGCACCTTAATTGACACCTAAAAGCACAGCTCCGCTTTCAGATATTGAAGACTGTTTATTGCTTTGTAAAGGAGCAGCAAAAGGCTGTACACTATCTTCACCATGCCCTTCATTCGAAAAAAGGAAGAACGAAAAGAAGAAGGCATAAAAGCAAATTCCCTTATCTACATCGAGCAAATTTTCTGATAAACACACTACGCTTACCAGCATCATAAAAGTAAAAAACAATAAATCTTTCTTTTTTAGGGCGATATTAAAGCCAAAGGCTAGTGTTGCCAGGTAGATCAACAAACCAATTATGCCCGACTTAAGCAGCAGGCTTAAATACTGATTATGGGCATTAAGCCGGTTTAAATAAGAGTTATAAAGTTTATGATTAAAAAACGCATCCTGCAAAAGGGCTACTTCAGTACCCGAGCCATAACCTGCAATGGGTTTTTGGGCTATTAATCCGGCTACTACTTTCCACCGGGCTAAACGTCCGTCATTGGTTTCATCAGCTGATGCTTTGCTCATATCCAGCTTTAACTCGCTCACAAAACGCTCCCTGAATGCGCCCGAATATAATACCCCGGCTACCATTATCAACGATAAGGAAACCGATACAGCCATGTATTTTAACCGCTTCCCTTTTTGCAATAAAAAGTAAGGTACCGCCAGGTTGATAATAATCATGAGCGCAATAAATACTGATTTTGAGCAAAGTTGAATAAGTCCGCCTGTTAAAATCAATCCACAAAAAACATAAGCCAGCTTTTTATAGGTCGATGGTTCTTTTACCAAAACCGATAAAATATAAACCAGGGCAACCACTACCTGCATCGAGAAAAAGGTAGCATGCATGGCTATCGGCTCCGAAAAATTATGATTGGTAAACGCTCCCGAAAAAATACTTTTCAGCGGCAGGCCATAATGTTTTATGGTTGCAAAAGCATCGGCATACAAATAAACTATAGTGGCTGTACAAACCAGCGCAAATGACAGCAGCAGGCTTGATTTATACTTATTCAGATTAAGCGGATTAAGGCAAAAAAACACCGGAAAAAGCAAAACAACTATTTGTTTGCCCCATTCGCCCAAGCCTGCCGGTTTGTTAAGGCTATAAACCGTTGCCAAAACGGTAATAAAAAACACCGACTGCAATACCAGCGTGCGCCATTTAAATACAGCTTTAAAATCATCCTTTTTTAAATGGATAAGCGTGTGCAATGCATAGCTGCCCAGTATTAAATGGCTGTAAAACCTATCGAAAGGTAAACTGGCCATTAATAGCATTAAATGGTAATAGCTTATTTTATTAGCTAAACTATCCTTCACTGAAAACAATCCGGGGTTCATGGCTCAAGTTATAATGGCTCTCTAAAATAAACTTTTCATACTGGTCAATAACCCGCTCCCAGTTAAACTGGTATTTTATTTTGCGCAGGTTATTGTTAACCATTGTTTTTTCTGTTTCATGGCGCTGCACGTTCTCTACCAGCGAGCGTACATCATTGGCATCAGAAAAGTAAAAGGCATCTGTACTCAATACCGATTTATTAAAAGGGTTGTTATGTGCCGCAATAAGTGCCTCACTGGCCATAGCCTCTAATAACGACGGGTTGGTGCCGCCAACACTGTGTCCATGAAAATACAGGTAGGAGTTGTTCTGCATTGCTCTAACCTTTGCCGTATCAAAAATTGACCCTTTAAATTCTATACGGTCGTCATTTTTAAATTTATGGGTAATGAATTGGCCGAAACGGTTACTGGTATCGCCCAGCACCTTGAATTTCTTTTGTGAGTTGCTGTTATTAAATCCATCTAAAATGGTTTCAATGTTGTTCTCCGGTTCCATCCTCGCCATCAATAAAAAATAATCTTCCTTCATGGCATCACTCTTACTCACCTGCTCACGCTCCGCTTCTGAAAACAAATCAGCACCATACGGAATATAGCAGCTATCAACCTTATACTTATCAGCCAGGTATGATTTAATTACCAGCGAATCAGAAATATAAAACTTGCTGTATTTTACTGCCAGATGCTCGGCATATTTCAAAAACTGCTGCACCTTGGGCGAGTACTTTGATCTTTTCCATTCCAGCCCATCCATATTGGTGATGATGGTACTTTTTGATGGATATAACCTGCCCCAAACAGAGCTGCTGGTATAACCCATAATCAGTATAACATCAAACTTCCGTTTGCGGGCATCCATCAAACAATTAAAGTCGTACACAAACTGCCCGGCAGCACCTATTAAATATTCGGGATCATAGCAGTGGCGTATCCTTACGCCATTCCAGGCGGCTTCTTTATAAGGATGATTGTGCGAATTATAAACCGTTACCGAATGGCCCCTTTTAACCAGGCCTTCAGAAACATATTCCGAAATATGTTCAAAACCACCGTAATGGTTCGGGATACCTCTGGTACCTAAAATTGCTACTCTTAGTTTCATGCTATGGCTGCTAATTGATATGCTTTTAATGTTTGCAATGCCGCCTGTTTCCAGGTGTATTGTTCTAATATTTTATTGCGTAAATGTTCATTCAAAGGGGCCTTGCTGGCTTCTTCCACAGCATTTAAAATGCTTTCGGAGTTTGATGGCTCACAGTAAAAGGCATCGTTTCCAAAGTATTCGCGGGTATCTCCTTTGTCGGTAATTACAACATTGCAGCCCATTACGGCTGCTTCTAAAGAGCTTAGTCCGGTGGTTTCAAACCAGCTGGGTAAAATGTGCACCTTGGCCAACTGATACCATATTACCAGCTCATTAAGCGGAATACGGCTCAAAAACTCCACATTTGGTGCAGCAATTTGGCGGCACTCGTTATAATAAGCGGACTGGTTGGGAGCGTACGTACCGATAATCAACAGCCTGAACCGGGTATTATTTAAAGCCTTTATCAGGTTCAAATGGTTTTTCCGGCCTTCTATCCGGGCTACGCAGATCACCAGGTCTTTTTCTTTCTTCACAGTAGCATTAAACTGAAATTGCTCAGGACTAATACCATTGGGTATCACTTTGTAGGGAACCTTGCAGGGATAGTTTCGAATTACACGCTGGTATTCCGACTCAGAGTTGGGCAATATCATAGTGGTCTTCCGCAAGATTTCATTAATGCCTTTACGCTGACCTTTCCACAAGTAATCCATACTGGCCAGGTGATCTTTACCCAGAAGCCACCGGCCAATGGTTTTTACATATTCAATACTATCCGATGGTAAAAAGCTAAACAGGGCGCCAATTCCTTTACGGTGATATTTATCATACTCACCGTAGCTGCACAATATTGTGGAAACCACAAATGGCTTTTTAGCTTTTTTATAGTGATAAAGAATATCGGCCGGGCGAATGATATTAAAGAAATGAAGCAGGTCATAATCTTCATAAGCTATCCGCTCGTTAGATAAATGAATCCTCACGTCCACGCCCAGCCGGTTAAGTTGCCGGGCAGTTTGCTCCACCTGCACCATATCCCCACCGGGGGTACTGTATGAGGTTGACCGGGTTATCAATGCTACCTTCATGACCCTGAATTCAATTTATGTAACCAGGCAATAAACCTCTCGGGGAAATAGCTTATAGTATACAGCAGGTAGTTATCCAGCCTCAAAGGATGCAGGGCAATGGCCCGCACCATATTTAACCGCGCCTTTTCGGGCTGATAATTATTGAGCAGAAATTTTTTACCGCACAGGGCATAATAAGAACCTTCTTTTATTTTGGCCGAGAATTGTTTGCCGCCAATCTGGTATAATTCGCTCCCCTCAGATGCCGTGATACTCCGTTTTTTAAGCGTTGAATATTTTATCGATCTAAACTTACGCGTACGCCATTTTTCATCAATGGTGATGGACTCCGGGTTAAGCCTTACTTTGATTAAGGGATGCGATAAATTACAGGCCTTTTCATTTTTCAGGATATTTACCCATAAAAAATGATCTTCGTAAGTATAGGCATGCTCATTATAGCCGCCAGTGTTAACCACTACATCCTTTTTATAAAAAACACTGGAGTGTATAAAAGGACAAATGGAGTATTTTAATTGCTGAATCTCCTCATTCAAATGCCCTTCCGGATGATGGGTGAAAATAAAATGACCCTCAGCATCCATGTAATCAACGGCAGAGCCTATGATACTGTATTCGGGATAAGTGGTTATAAAATCGTACTGTACTTTTAAACGATTGGGATAGCAGATATCATCCGCATCAAAGCGGGCTATGTAAGGTGCACGTGCATGGGCCAAACCCAGGTTAAGTGCTGCCGCTACCCCTTTATTTTCCTGACTGATCAGTACAATACGCTGATCATGATATGAGCGGATGATCTTTTCTGTTTCATCTGTTGAGCCATCATTTATAATCAACAACTCAAAATCAGTAAATGACTGTGTCAGCACAGATGTTATGGCATCATCTATGTATTTAGCTGCGTTATAAGCAGGCATTAAAACAGTAACTTTAGGATTATTGAAGTGCATAATTTATAGTAGCGGGCTTAGTGGTTTCTTTAATATTGAGTAATAAGAGTAATTCAAAAAACACAATGACTGATAGCTGCTCAAACCAGTAATCGATAAATAAAACGGCCAGTAACAGCATCAACAGCGGGATGCCGTAGGTGAGTTTTTTGTAGTGCTTTGCAAAAAAGCCCAGGTAAAAAATCACAAAAACCAGCAAGCCTGCCAAGCCATATTCGGCCAATAATTGATCATAAACCGAGTACGGACTATTGGTTAATGAATGTAAACCCGATGCCTTGCTGAAAAAGTTCAGGTAAACATCCAGGTGATTTAGCAGGAAATCATTGTTGATGTAGGCATACTTTGCCGGGTAGCCGCCATTAAAACCAAGCCCTGTAGCCTTAAAGGCCAGCTTTGACGAAAAGTTACCCATCCCATCCCCTGCAATAATTTTAGCCGGATGATGCTGTAAAAACTTTACCGTTTGCAGCAAGCTTATAGCCTTCCCGGGTAATCCCCCTGGCTGGAAAGTATCCCTGCCCGATAGGGCTAAAACAGTTTTATGATTATCAATAAACGCCAGCAACAATCGCTGCTCGTTTGAAGTATCTGTTGGGGTTTGATATGGCCTGGTATTAATATCAGCAACCGGAATAAGTATGCGCCCCTGTTCCGTTTTTATTACCCCCGGTAATTCGGGGTAAGTATGTTTATTTATTGCTGCTTTATTGCGTATAGCCTTTATGCTATCCAAATAGTTTTGGGCAAATTTTCTTTTGATATCTTCAGGCGTGGGGATACTATCTTTTTTTAGCGCTATCACCCTACTTGCAAACGGGGGCCTGGGTGGGTGGATAATATCCTTAAATGTTTCGCCTACATATTTGTTGTTTTGCGGGGATACCTGCACCAAAAAAATAACCAGAAACATCAGGCATATTACTATCAGGCTTTTTTGATCGCGGGTACTTTTAAAAATGAATAAAAAACCAAGAATAGAGAGCAGTGCAAGGTTTACAAAATTGCTGCCGGTGAGCAACAATACGGCCATACAAGCCAATACCATTACGGCATTTTTGCGGCTCAAAAAATAGATAACCCCAAAAGCATTTATAACCGCATTGGTTGTTGAAATATCAAAGGTTAGTCCCTTAATATAATCGCCGGTACTAATAAAATATTTCTGGTATTCGCCCTGGTAGCGGTATGGGTTAATGGTGCCAATTTCGTGAATGATGATGCCGATATTGTAAAAGGAAACAACGGCATTAATCACAAAAAACACCAATACGGTGCTATGTAATGTTTCCACATCATTCCGCTCAACCGAAAGTTTTATTTGGTGAACAGCCAGCAGGCAGAGTAACCAAAATCCAATCCCCGTTAAAAAAACAGCTATGTAATGTGGCTGATGGTAGCTGCCGTTAATCAGCAAACCGAAAAAGGCAAGCACCACAATCAACACATAAAAAAGCGGCAGTCTTGAATTTTTAAAACTGAAGCCAAACCTGAAATTAAACTGCAGCAAATAAATAATAATGATTGCAGGGATTTTTACTACCAGCTTAACATTTAAAAAAAGCATTAAAAAGAGCAGCAGCTTCCAGTCCACCTTGTTAAGTAGCTTTTTTAAGTTAAATCCGGCAATGCTGGTTATCATCCGCAATTAATTAGTGGTTACAGGAAATCAAATTTTCTGTTGATTCCTATATCCGTTACGGGGCAAAAATTGAAAGGGTTGCCTGCCTGAATTTAAAAGGGGGAATTATTGATGGAAGAACTGACCGATGTATTGCCTGTCGGATAGTTTTATTTGTTTGGTGATAACCAGGAAGATTAGATAAATAAGGATAGCTGCAGGTAAAGCTAACCATACATTTACGAATAGCATTTTAGCTATAAAGCCGCCTAACAACGCACATAAAATACATAGCACCAATGGTTGCCACAGACGATTGAGCCCGGCAACATCATTCTTTTTTAAATAATAAACAACCTGCACAACGCATGAAACTAAAAAAGCAAATGCTGCGCCTTCATTCTTAAAAAAGGGGATCAGTATAATATCACCGATAACATTTACCAATAGGGTGATGATGAAAGAACTCAGTATCATTTTTAACCTTCCCTGGGCAAAATATATCGTCCATAAAAAATTGTTCAAGTATAAAAAGGGCATGCACAGGGTTAAAATAAAAATGGTTTTAACATTTATTAGTCCGTATTTGCCCGCTGTAATGCCATCAATAACCGGGCTCCAGCAAACATTTAACACTAAGGCTACCAATGCGGCAATAATCATTTCACCCCTTACCAGTATTTTTAATTCGGCCACCCTTATGTTTTGTTGCTGAACCATTTTTGTAAACCGGGGAATAAGCAATGGCGCTATAGCCAGTAGCGGCAGGGTGGATATTTCATAAATTTTGTAGGCAAAACTATATTCGGCCAATTTCACTGCCGATACCATAAACCCAATGAAAATCCAATCAAACCGGGCCAATGCCGAAGTAATGAGTACCACACCGGTTTGTGGCAGGGCCTCGGTAAGTAAATTCCTGTAATCTCTTTTATTCCATTTTAAACTCAGGGAAATTTGTGTGCCCAGTTTAAATGCAAACACACAGAACAGCAGTTCGGTAACATCTCCCGTAATAAAAATAATCACAATACTGTGTAAACTCAGCACATGGCTTATTGCCAGTATAATTAAACCCCCACAACGGATAATATTTGATATGACCAGCATGTATGCCATCAGCTTAAAGCGTTCCAATCCATTGGCTGCCTGCTTAAATGGGGTAGAAAAAAAGATCATCAGCTTACCAATGCCAATTAACAGCAACAAGCTATAGAGCTGATTAACATGCGGCAAAACGAAATAACCGGCAATCAGTATCCCATAAAAAACCAGACCCGCAATCAGTACATGAAAAATGTAAATGGAAACAATGACTGATGCATTGGCACCGGCAGCAATTTTTTTAATAACCAGCTGATCAATCCCAAAGGATAAAATATTGAACCCGGCCAGCAGCACTGCCAGCGCCAGGTTAATTTGCCCGAAACTGTTTTTATCGAGCCCGGTTGATAACACATAAAATATACCCAGACCTAAAACCTGGTTTACAACTAGCTGAATGGCATTTACCGAAAAATTACGGATCAGTAATTTTTTCATTGTTTAAGGTTTACCATTGTTATGCAGGCGTATCAGATAAATAATTGTTAAACTAAAGTATCAATATTCTACAGCAAAACTGTCTTTATAGGTCTGTTTTTTTTGCTGCGAGGCTTCCATCCCACTTAAAAACAAATACTTGCGCCGGGTGTTTTTTACCGTAATTTTTGCAATGTCCCAACCTTCTCGTCCATCCAAAAAACCCATATAAAAGATATAATTTTTAATAAAGCCAAAAAATGGGGAAAGATACAATTTGATAAAACTTGTTCTTTTACCCATATTAAAATACTTTTTGGCACTCAGTTTAGCATAATAAATTCCTTTGCTTTCGTACTCGTGGGCATCATTAACTGAATAATGGTGCAAATGCCCTTTGGCTTTTTGTATGCTGACGGTATCAGGCAGCACCAATGTTTCGTGAACCATAGTTTCTGACCATCGTACTTTATTCCGGTTAAACAGGCGAATATGGTGATCGCGTCCCCAGCTGCCAAAACGAATTTGTTTTTTGCCGAAGTAGGAGCAGAATTTAATATCGTAAACAATGTTAGGGTCATTGTATTGCAGATGATGCAGTGCTTCTATTAATTCATCATCAACTATCTCATCAGCATCAATACTTAATATCCAGTTATATTTTGCTGCATCAACCCCTTTATTTTTATTGGCACCATAACCATCCCATCTCTTTTTTAAAACCCGGCAACCGGGAATATTGTTTAAATCAGTAGTATCATCACTATCAATCACAACAATATCATCCGTTATCAGCCTGGCTTTATCAATACAAGCGGCTAAAATATCAGCCTCACTTTTGGCAATTATAACTATTGAAACAGGAACCATTCTTCAAATCTTAATAAGGCCTTTAACAGCCGGTTTGCTTATAATACCGTACGTTTATTTAAAATGGTTGCCTGTGATATATTTTTTAGTTTATGGCAGGAGGGCTTGGTTTATGGCAATTCCAATTATTTAGAGATAATTCCCTCTTTTGCTATTATCTGATACTCCAAGGCCTATTTTTAATAAATTAATAATCAGCAACTTGCATATATTTACACATTTTTAAATATGTACAGGCAACCTTTATTTATTTATTTTCGTGATGTAGATTAGATAAGGTAAAATTTACAAGAGTTAACAGGTATAACCCATATGGGAGAAGAAGAGTTACATCAACTGATCAGGGGCTGTATAAAGCAAGACAGGAAATGCCAAAAAATGCTGTACAAGGCTTTTTATGGCTTTGCTATGGGGATATGCCTGCGTTATGCCAATAGTCGTGATGAAGCAGCAGAGGTAATGAACCAGGGATTTTTTAAAGTTTTTACACATATTGGAAGCTTTGATACAACCAGACCATTTAAAGCCTGGCTTGGTAAAATAATGATGAATGTTTCCATCGACTTTTATCGTGCCAACTTAAAAATGGCTTATACTGATGATCTGGAAACCGCTGAACATATAAGTGATAATGAGCTAGCGGATAGAAACCTGAATTATAATGATCTTTTGGCGATGGTGCAACAACTGCCACAAGCTTATCGTACAGTGTTTAATCTTTTTGCTATTGAAGGATATTCACACGAAGAAATTGGTGAAATGTTAAATATTAATGCCGGTACATCAAAATCAAATTTACATAAGGCCAGGCAAAAACTTAAACAAATGATATTGAATGCTGATGCCACTGCAAAAAACACTAACTATGGCAGTGGCACAGGTTATACCCCTATTGTAGCCTTAAATGCCATAAGCATGCAAGGGATATTTTTAAACAAAGGTATTAGAGGATGAGTAACGAGAAGGACAAAAATCTGGACGATCTTTTCAGGAAGAAACTTCAGGATCCGGTAAATGAAGCCGGGTTCAGGGAGGAAGATTGGGATTCTCTCGAAGAAATGCTCGACGAGAAAAAAAAGCGAAGGGGAATTATTTTTTGGCTGCCTGTTTTGGGCAGTGTAGCGGCTTTATTATTGCTGTTTTTAGGATGGTGGATGTTCCGTCCGCAAATTAACAGATCAAACACCGGCAATAGCGTAGCAGTTACCAGCAGGCATACAAAAACTAATACCGGTATTAACGGCGGGACTGAAAGGCAACCAGAAGGAGTCAAACAAAGTAACCCGCTTCCTGAAAGCCACGCCGATAACTCCCAGTCCGGCAAAAGCATCAGTGGAAGCAAATCGTTCTTTACCTTATCTGCCAAAGGTACCCGCCGTAACTCCGGCAACGGATCATCAACAGTATCCGGCACACCTGAAACAGCGGGTGAAGGCATTGCTGCGAATAATAACAAGGGTATTGCCGGAAGCAATAAGAAAAGCATTACCACAAACAATAAGAGGATAATGGTGGCAGCAGGGCCTACTTATGATTTTAACTCCGGCAGCATCAGCAATCAAAATGTAGCTGCAGTAAAATTGCCGCTTAAAAATGCCATAATTGCTGTTACTGCCGAACCTAAAGTGAAGGTTAAATCAACGTTCCACCCCCAGTATGCATTAACGGTATTGGCTGCTCCCGATGCAAATGGTGTTGGTTCATCATTTCAGCAAAGCAAGCTGGGCACCAATTTTGGTTTAGCATTTTCGGTTGATGTTTCTAAAAAGTTCACCATATCCACCGGGGCAGTGTATTCGGTAAAACCATATTCTGCCGAGTATGGTCAGTATCACATCAATTACCAGCCTGCAGTTACCCCTACACAGGTTATAGCTGATTGCCGGATGCTGGATATACCGCTAAATGTTGGATACCAGATTTATAATAAACATCAAAACAGAATATCCCTGGGCACAGGCCTGTCATCATATATTATGCTTCACGAGAGCTATACTTTTAATTACGCTGATTCATACACTTCACCTACCCATTTTACGGTGCCAAACAGCAATAAGTATTTCTTTGGTGTGGCCAACTTTAACGCTACTTATGAACACCGGCTTAACTCCAAAGCCAGTATTATGCTGCAGCCATATCTAAAACTTCCGCTAACAAATATCGGGTACAGCCAGGTTAGGCTGCAAACCACAGGGGTAGCCGTGGGGCTCCACTGGAACTTAAATTCATTGTCAAAACCTTAGAAAAATGAAACATATCGCTATTATTTTACTTGCCTGGTTAAGCATCACTAACCAGACAAGCCAGGACCTCTATGTCTGTAAAAATGCCCGTGTAAGCTTATATTCAAGCGCACCTATCGAGGATATTAAGGCTGTTACAAACAGTGCAGGCTCGGTTTTTAATGCCTCGACTGGTGATCTGGCCTTCAATGTAACCATCAGTTCTTTCCACTTTGAAAAAGAGTTAATGCAGGAACATTTTAACTCTGATTATATGGAGAGCGACAAGTTTCCGCGAGCAACCTTTAAAGGAAAAATTCAGGAGCACGTAGACCTTACTAAAGATGGAAGCTATCCTATTACAGCTGTCGGTGACCTTACCGTACATGGTGTTACACAAAAACGGAACATACCCGGAACACTCACGGTAAAAAACGGAACAGTAACTATGATTACTGAATTTATGGTAAAATGTGCCGATCACCATATCAGCATCCCCCAGATTGTATTTCACAACATTGCCGAGAGCATTAAAATGAATGTATCGGCAACCTATACCCCTTACAAAACCAACTAAGCAACAAAATCACATGAAAAAGTACATTATTTTATTTAGCCTTCTTTTATCAGGCAGTGCCCTGATGGCTCAAAAGACAGACACTACCAAGCTGAAAAAAACAGATGCAGCTGATTCTTTATTGAATGCCATAAGTACCGATAACAAGCCAGAAAATGTTGTTATTTTTAAAGCAACCAGGCTAATCCTGTCACAAAGTACGGAGCTTACCAAGAAGAAAAACCTTAACTTTTTAATTATACACCGTTTTGGCGACTTTGCTGGTAAAAATGGAGGGGGGCAGCTTTATTACGGGTTAGATGATATTGCCGATGTATATATTGGATTTGAGTACGGTATTTCAAACAACCTGAATATTGACATAGGCAGAACCACTATTGGCGGCCTGGCCGATCTGGAATTAAAGTATGCCATTCTGCATCAAAAAACAGATAACAGCTCACCCATTGCCATAACTTTAATAGGCGAGGGCGGGTTAAGGCCATATGGCTTTGTTACCTATACAACATTTGGTGATCGCTTGTCGTACTTTGCACAGGCCATATTCGCCCGCAAATTCTCCTCAGCATTTTCATTGCAAATTGCACCGTCTTACGTTCGTGATAATGAGCCAATGCCAAATATTGCGGGAAATGAGCAGCAGTTCATATCATTATCAGCAACAGCGGTTATAAAAATATCAAAGCATATGGGTTTTGTGGTTGATTATGCACACCCATTCTCATCATTCAGGCAAAACAATTCCAATTTTGTTGACCCATTGGGTTTTGGTTTGCAAATGGAAACCGGAGGTCACGTATTTACTATTAATATTACCAATGCAAGAGCAGTTGACGAGATTAACTATTTAAATGATACCGAATCCAAATTTTCAAAAGGTCAATACAGAATCGGATTCACCATATCCCGCATATTTGATTTTAATTCAAGAAGCAAGGATAAACAGGAATAAAATACTGGCTTTTTAAACCTTAAATTGTATAACTAAAAAGAAAACTATTATCATTTTCCTTACCCTTAAAGTAATAAATTGAAAAAATCATTACTTTAAGGGTTTATTTATCAACCAATTAACATTTTCATAAAAATGCGGGAAGTGTAAAATTTCAAGAAACTTATATATATATTTGATGCAGGCCCTAAAGCTACCCTAACATAGATTTGATTTATTGATTATTGATTTATTAATTTATTATTCAATCAATGGTTTATGGCGCAACTTCATATTTACCCTAACATTTCCCTAAATGAGCCTTTATGTCCTTGCGGTAGAGCAAGCCGTTCAAATATTTCCCGGATACCAAGAGGTAAACTTATAAAAGCGCTCTTCTTTTGGTTACCTTTAAAAAGATACAAATGCTATAAGTGCATGCGAAAAAGGTTAGTGCTATCGATATAATAACATTTTATTAAGAAATGCTTTTATATGATTGGAATACAACATATGAAAAGTTTATTTTCAATGTTTCAGCGCCTTCAGGTAATTAATCCTGAATTTGCCTGGAAATGTTAATTATAAATCTATGTTCAGACGGCATTTTGTAAAACTTTCAGCCATGGCTGCTGCGCTATTTAACAAACTTACTTATGCAACGGGTAATTTAAATTTAATAAAAATTTCAACTGGAGTCAACACACTCATATTCTATAGCAACAAAACCTAGTCTGCATTAATTTGCTTACGGTAAAGTTTTATGGAGCGCACAATGGAAGCGGCAATAGCACTTTGTCCGCTTTCGGAATTCAGGTATTTTTCTTCAGCAGGATTATTAATGTACCCCGTCTCAACCAAAACAGCCGGCATCCCGCTGTGGGCCAAAACCAGTACGCCTTGTTCTTTAACTCCATAACTTTTACGCTCGTCTGTATTTACAAATTGTTTATTAAGGATACTGCCAAAAAGAATGCTTTGCGTGCGGTATTTTTGCATGTAGGTATTTAATACAATAAATGAAGTTGGGTCATTTTCATTATAACCATCATAATTTTTCTGATAATCCTTCTCTATATAAATAGAAGCATTTTCACGTAAGGCTTCTATTTGCTCTTCCTTACGGTGATAGCCATAAACCAGGATCATAACCCCTCTTTCCTTGTGCGCTATTTTGGCTGTACCTTCAGGAGATGAATTACAATGGATAGATATAAAAAGGTTGGCATGTTTATCATTAGCAATATCGGCACGCTTATTCAGTTCAACAAACCTATCTGTATTACGGGTCATTACTACATTAATTTCCGGCATTTCTGATTGGATCAGCGTATTTACCTTTTTAGCAATCGCAAGCGCAATATTTTTTTCGAGCGAATGACTGCCATGTGCACCGGGATCTTTCCCACCATGCCCGGCATCAATAATAACTGTTTTAAATTTAAAGGAATCGTAAGGCGGATGTGCGCTTAGTGTAAGCGATGCAAAGATAAAGTACGGTAATAACAAATAATTAATGAATGTCCTTAAAATATAGATGTATTTATTCATTAAGATACATAAGGTAGAAAGTGATTAAATTGTTTGGAGCTATTTTTTTTCTGCCGATTTGCTACATTTAGGACATAGCCCGGTAGCATACAAAGTGAAACCTTCGGGCTTAAATCCGTTTGGAAGGGTAAGCGGTGGCAGATTAAGATCATCAAGACAGTAAACATTTTTGCATACTGTGCAATTAAAATGCAAATGCTCATCATGGTGATGGTTCTCTTCGCAATTGGACGAGCACATGGCATAATTAGCCGTGCCATTTAAATCAAATACTTTGTGTATAATTCCTTTCTCTTCAAAGGCGCTTAATATGCGGTATAGGGTAACACGGTCAATATCATCCATTACGCTTTCCAAATCGGGTTGGGAAGTAGCCACTTTTTTAGCCGATAACATGGACAGCACCTTTAACCGCGGACCAGTTTTTTTTAAATGGTGCCTTTCAAGTAACGCTTCAAAATTATTATGCTGATGAGTATGTGCCATTAAAGCAAAATTTTACTGCAAATTTATAAAGAATAAACGTACATCGGTAAAGGATTAAGCTGATTTACAATAAACTTCAATGATGAGCATGACCAAAATGGAAATGCGGGCCTTCTTTTTTACACTTCCCGGTGTACCTGAAATTAAAAAAATGTGCCGTAGCTATCAGCAATCCTCCAATAGGCACCACAATAGCTTCGCGCCAGCTGGTGATAAATAAATGCCCCCCTATAATTACCAAAAAGCCCATTATTAATAAAGAAACAGGCAATATTTTATGGTGTATACGAAAATAAGATATCCCTATTGCATATGACCCTACAAACAAAGCAAAAATGATCATCCCCCACTCAAACCATGGATTTGATAAAAAACCCAAACCCAATAGTGGTAAACTTGTTATTAAAAATGGAACAATGGCACAATGAATAGCGCATAATACAGAGGCAGTCATTCCAACATTATCAAGTTTTGAATGGTGTTTCGGAGATATCATAGCGCAAATATACATTCAATGCAATATAGTTGCGTTTGATGTATGTAAAAATTACTTGTACATTACTTTAATGTTGACTTAAAGATTTCTTAATAATAAATCAATTCTTATTTTTGCAGCGTTTAAAAAATTGATTATAAGTAAAATAATGCCAACAGCCTTATCAGCATACCGATGGAAAAAAACCTGGGCCATATCTAAAAGCCGCCGTCAAATCATAATTGGCACTGTGTTAATGCTGTTTATAGTTTATATGCTTCCTTTTTTCTTTAATCATATTGAAAAAAGAAATGGAGTAGCATTAAATGACTGGCTTTTAGCCCGCATCCCAGCATATAATGTATCTGTACTGATTTTTGCCATTATATGGAGCATGATTTTGCTGATATTAATACGCGCTATTTACAAACCATCAATCTACATTAATTATTGCTGGTCGTTAATGTTTGTTTGCCTGGCCCGCTTGGCTTGCATCAGCATTGTTCCGCTTAATCCGCCGGTTGGTTTAATACCGCTTACAGATCCGCTTACAGGTGTTTTTTATGGCGAGTCACTTATTACCAAAGATTTGTTTTTTTCTGGCCATACAGCCACCCTTACGCTGATTGTTTTATGCCTGGAAAGAAGGAATGATAAAATTATTGCAGCAATAGCTACCGTTGTGGTTGCCTTTTTATTATTGGTGCAGCATATTCATTACACCATTGACATTCTTGCGGCCCCAATAGTTACTTACCTTTGTTATACATTTACCCATTACTTTTTAAAAAAGCAATGGATAAAGCAAGACTGATTATTAAGATTTTGGTACGTGAATGGGTACCATTAATATATTGGACATCCCGTTAAAAATACTTCTCATTTCCTTTGTCAATCCCTCATAATTAAGTGGTTTTCCTTTTCGATCACGCTTATAGAAGCCTTCTACGCGATTAGATGAATAATACAGGGTTTTGCCGTCGGGCGATATTGTCGGGTCATAATTGGCATCGCCATTATTCACCTTTGCACTTAGTTTTTGTGCAGCTGACCAGCCATCACCCTGTTTTAAACTAACATAAAGGTCGTTCCCGCTAACAAATATCACATAGCTCTCGTCGGCAGCTATACATGGGTCCTGTATATCGCCATCACCGTTTAATAACAATTCTTTAGGTTCGCTGTAGTGGTCGCCCAGCCATTTTACGTAATAGCTACATCTCTTCTTGTCTTTATCACGCGCAGGCGAAAAAAAGCAAAGTGTCCCCAATCGACTAACTGTTGGGGCATAGTTGTTAATACCATCTAAATTAAAAGGAGCATTAATATAATGAGGCGCAGTCCACTTATCTTCTCCAATACGGTCAACAACCCAGATATGCGTTTTCCGCGAAGGTTTATCAGAAGCTGTACTATCCAGCGGCCGGCTAGAGACAAAAAATATTTGTTTCCCATCCGGACTTAAAAATGGATCCCAATCATTCCATCTTCCTGAAAAAGAAACCACTTCGGGCGTTTGCCATTGGCCTTTTATTTTTTTGGCAAAACATACTGTTGGGGCTACTGTAGACTGGCAAAAATATACCGTACTGCCATCGGGCGTAAATGTCGCCGCTGATTCATCAAAAGGCAAAGAGATTACCCCGGGTGCAAATACCACAGGTTTGGCAGTACTATCAACAATATTGGATATCACCGCTGGCTGCTGATTTTGCCCAAACGATGAAAAAACAGTAATCCAGGTGATGATCACTCCTAAAACTATCTCTTTTGATAATACTGCTAGAAAATGCATAACTGAAAAAGCATATGGGTTCATAGGTTTAATTTTTTGTAGGTAGATAATTACAGGAGATTAGCAATCGATAAGATCCAACTACCAATCTCCGGCAAATGTTTTTAATTGATATCCTTACCAGCCTGTAATTTGGCAATAAACGTGTCCATTGTGCCCTGATTAGGCTTATCCGGAGCCTGGGCACGTGCCTTTTGGGCATAGATGAGCGCTTTCTTATAGTCGCCAATGGCCGAGTAGCCCCTTGCCAGGCCTGCATTAGTTAAAAACTGATCAGGATGTTTATCATAATTCATCTTGAAAATTTCAAAAGCCTCTTTTCCTTTCTTATTGCGTGCCAGGCTTCGTCCATAAAAATACACCTCATTTAATGAGCCGTAGGGCAAAGCTTTTTTCATTGCAGCCTCTGCTTCGGTAGCACGGCCAAGGCTATCCAAAACTGCGGCCCGGGTGCTCCATGCAGTAAAACTCTGGCTGCCTCCAAAATTTACACTGGTAGCGGTATCTGTCCATAATAGCGCCTCTTCGAGGTTAGTTTTATGTTGCGCGCAATAAGCCGCCGCCTGATCCCAGCTTTCCCAGCTAAAGCCTTTCTCGCCACGCAATTCTTTCCTGAAGGAAGCTAGTTGGTTACCCACTTCATCAACCGTTACTTTAAACGGAATAACCAGTTTTTCCCATTCCAGTTGCACGGTGGCACTATTGGAGCTTTCATCAGCAAATTCATATTTTAGCCACTCTACACTTTTATCAGTCGCAACGGGCTTTACCTTTACCTTGAGTACATCCTCGGCCGGGTTATAATAAAAGCTACCCCACGATGATGAATTTTTTGAGAAGATTAACGTACATTCATTAGGGTCAAAGGCAATAAAAAAGCCGTATTTACCTGCGGCAAGCGGTTGTCCTTCTATGGTAATATCGGTTGAGAACTCAATGGTGGTATTTTCATTTGCCCCGGCACGCCATGGCGAAGCCTTTGCACTGCCAAAGCCGAGGTTTACATAACCCACGGGTATAAGTTCACCCCAAATATGCCCCTCTCTTTTATTTACGTGGGGCCTGTTATAATGAATGGTTACATCGGTTAATCCTATCTGCTCACTTACCCAGGCCCTTTTATTACCACCGCTGGGCGCTGCCGTTAACTGGGCATTGGTATAATCTGCAAAAATCAATTGCAGCAATACCAAAACTATACAAATGTTTAAAAGCTTTTTCATGTTTAATATTTTGAATAACAAGGTTTAATTATTGAATAAAGCTTGCTTTTATCTGCTGTCCAGTCAAATTATTTAAACCCATGGGGTGGTATTTTTAATAATTTGCCTAATAAAATCAATAGTTCATACCAGTACTAATACCGTATTTATTGAATAAACGGGGTGATTTATTGAAAACAGGGATTCAAAACCAAAAAGCTTTGTAATTTTAAAAATGAAATTTATAAAAGGACAACCTACTATTGCACAACTCCAATGGCTGGTTTGGATAGGGGTTTTCTTTGTTATCTTTTTTTCGATACTACCTGAAGACGGCTTTTGGCATGCGTTGGATTTTACCACAATAAGCGTTTCCTTTTACATTTTTGTTATTTACGGCAATATCAAATTCTTGTACCCCCGTTTTTATCAAAAGGGGCACAAATTCATTTACGTTGTTTTGGTGATTATTATGCTGGTTGTGGGCGGCCTGTCTCGTGGGTATTTAATCATAACCCTCTACAATAAATTCTTTCCCAAAATGGCTGATGAAATTACCTGGGGGAGTATGCTGAATTACATTTTGGCAGGCATATTAACTTATATGCTCAGTTTCATCTTCCGCATTGCCATTGCTTATTTCGATTTAAAACAGCAATCAGAAAAAATACTGGTGCAAAAGAGCCAGGCTGAATTAAACCTGCTGAAATCGCAGGTGCAACCACATTTTTTGTTTAACACCTTGAATAATATCTACTACGAAGCTTACCTTGAAGCGCCACGTACGGCTAAACTGATTGAAAGGTTATCAGACATTATGCGCTATTTTGTTGATGAAAGCCCAAAGGATGAAGTTTCACTCGGCACAGAAATACAGTTTTTAGAAAACTACATAGCCCTCGAAAAAATACGCATCCGGCATGAGGTTGACCTTAATTTTATAAAGGAGGTTAATACAGAGCTTCGCATCCCCCCAATGTTGCTCATGACATTTGTGGAGAATATTTTTAAGCACGGTATCGATAAATCGAGCAGTGAGAACAAAATTGAGATAGCGCTTATACAGCAAAACGGCGATTTGTTATTTAAAACCAAAAACCGGATCCATGATAAAGCAGGTAGTACTGAGCCAGGTGGCTTCGGCATTGAGAATTTAAAAAAACGACTTACCTTTTTATATCAAACGCGGTTTGAGTTAAATATTGATACCAGCGACAACTATTTTACGGCCTACCTAAAAGTACCTTTATCATGAGTTTAAGCTGCATAATTATAGATGATGAACCCAACGCAGTAAACCTGCTGGAAGTTTTAGTACACCAGAATACCAAATGGCAGGTTTTAGGCAAATGTTATGATGCTTTGGAGGCGATAGCATTTTTAAAGGAGAATAAACCCGATTTTATTTTTTTAGATATCAATATGCCACAACTAAGCGGCATGGAACTGGCCGGATTACTATCCCATCAAACCAAAATAGTTTTCACAACTGCCTATTCGGAATATGCTGCTGAGAGCTATACATTCCAAACGATTGACTACCTGCTAAAACCCATCACGCTTAAACGTTTCCTGGCGGCGATGCAGAAAATTGAGCAGTATTTTGAAAATCATCAGCCTAAAACTAATGAACAGGCGACAGCAGGTTCAAATTACTTTTTTGTAAAATCGGGCAAAGTGCTACGCAAAATATTGCTGGAAGAGATCCAGTATTTTGAAGGCGAAAAAGAATACGTACGCATGGTTACGCCTATGGAGCAAATACTCATATACCGCCGTTTAAAAGACATCGACGATCAGTTACAACCGCCTTTTGTAAGGGTACACAACTCTTATATTGTTAATACCAAACAGATTAACAAAATACAGGATAACCATATCTACATAGCCAATAAACAAATCCCTATCAGCGAAAAGTTTAAAGATAAATTTATGGCAGTGATACAGCAGCGGATTTTTTGATTAAAATTCTTTCACTCCGCTCTTAAGCTGTTTACCGGATTAGCAATTGCTGCTTTTATGGTTTTAAACGCTATAGTTGCAAAAGCAATCAGCAGGCTTCCAAACAAGGCAATAGTAAACATCCACCAGCTTATTTGGATATGATACCGGAAGTTGCCTAACCAGTTATTCATCAGGTACCAGGCCAGCGGCCAGGCAATAATATTGGCAATAATTACCAGTTTAAGGTGCTGCTTGGAAAACAGCATTACAATATTGCCCACACTTGCACCTATTACTTTACGAATACCTATTTCACGTGCTTTTTGTGTTACAGTATAGGTGATCAATCCCAGCAAACCAAGGCAGAAAATAAAAATAGCGATAGTAGTAAAAATGCCTATCATTTTTTGTTCGCGCTGATCCTAAACATAATCACCCTGGAAAATTTCATTTAAAAATCCGTAAGAAAATGGCGTGTCAGGGTTCAGTTTTTTCCATTGATCTGATGCGAATTGAATGGCTGATGCAACATTCCTGCCGTTTATTTTTGCAATAATGGTGCTGCATCTTAATGGATTGGCCACCATAATGCCAAAGGGCTCAATAGCCGAATGCAGGGAGAAATAATTATAGTTTTTTACTACGCCAACTATTTGGTAATTATAAACTACTCCATTATGCAAATGAGACACATATTTGCCGGGCGCCGTGAACGGAGTATTTAATATTGCCCTGCTTGTATTCAATATAACTTTGGTATTCGCCGGAGCGCAGGTGGATATCACTAAGCGGCTGCAGCGAATTGGTCATATAATCGCCATAGGTTTTCATTTGTGCACCGGCATGCCTTTGCAGGTAAGCATTTAACTCCTTAATTACATGCTGCACATTGCTGCCGTGCTTTAATTTAATGTAGGTGTAGTAATTATCATTCACCACCCAGTTGGTTGTGCCGGCTATCTGCTCCCTTATGTTGTCGCTGTTGTTTGATGCAAAAAAGTCTGCCTGCAAATGGTTCAAAAAATCTTCTTTAAAAACCCCGGTAACGGTGTAGATATTACTGCCTGCTTTTACTGTTTTTCCGATGGGAGAAGCAGTACCGAAAAACTTTTTGGCAAGTGATTGAGAAAGCACAATAGTATTCGGTGCAGCAAAAGCTGTTTTCCGGTTGCCCTGTAAAAAATGGAATGATAATACATCAAAAAATGAGGGGTCAACCCAATAGCCTGAATCTTCCAGATAGGGCGTTGAGGTACCCATACCCTGTACCTGTACAATGCTTGTACCATTTGTTGCATCCAGGCGGCTTACTTCTTCAATTTCCGGAATTTCGCTTTTTAAATAGGTTGCATAGGGCAAACCAACCGTCGGCGCTGCGCCTCCGCCTTTAAAAGAACTGGTTACCCGGTAAATATCTGTATTGTTATCAAAACCCTTGTCAAAACTAAATTCATGTTGGGCAAACAGAAATACCCAGGCACAGGCAGCAAGGCCAACGGCAAGGCTAAAAACATTAATAGCGGTAGTGGTTTTGTGCTTCCAGATATTGCGCAGCGCAAGTTTAATGTAGTTTTTGAACATAGCTTTAAGGTATATCCAAAAATATCAGTATAAATACAAAACGCCCTATGCGGGCGTTTGATTTAACAATATTTAACTAGACTGGCCGGTAAATTTTAACAGTTTATTATGCTGATGCAACCAGCTTACTCAAACTTCTGTAAACGTAGTTATTGAAAATATGTCTGCGGGCAAAGCGTCCGGGAGAATCAGAATTAATCATTTTAATGTATACTGCTTTGGGTACATCAAAATATTCGTATGAGTTACCATCAGCAAAATACATGGTTAACACCTGCGATTTATAATCAAAATCTGTAATTGCCGAAGCTGTAGTTACATTATAATCCGTCAGCGATTGGTTACGCGTTTCGGGAGCTATGCTTACCAGAAAATGATAGGCTTCAATTATCTGTTTACTTTTTTCTTCCGCTTCTAATTTCAGTTCAGCGTTATCATGAAACTTATCAGGGTGCCAGGTTTTCACCAGGCTACGGTAAACCGTTTTTAGTTCCTGTAATTCAGCCGCTTCATTAACATTTAACAGTTTCCTGTAATCAACAATTTTTTTCATAACATTCCTAATCTTGTACTTATTGTCGTTGAAGAGGAAGCCTTTTTAATGGTTAATTGCCTTTTTCAAGAAAATAATCGCGCAAAGGTACGGTTTATTCCCTGAAATAGTGAGGGTTAATCAAAAATGGATATTTTAGATGAATACCAGTCAATAAAAAACCTAGCACATTATAAATCTTTGCTAAAGCACAAGCTGGTATCTAAATCAATATAGGGGCCGTAGTTTTCACTCCTTACATAGCCTCCCTTTTGATATAAATTAATGGCAGCTAATTGTTTTTCTCCTGTTTCCAAAATCATTTGGACATAGCCCTTAGAGGCCGCCCAGATTTCCAGTTCTTTTAACACCTTTGCACTAATACTCAAACCCCTAAATTGCGGCCTTACATACATACGCTTAACTTCTGCGGCTTCGCGGCTGAACGCTTTAAAACAACCGCATCCTGCGGGTTGGCTATCAACATAAGCAATCACTACGGTAGCTATCTCTTCAATTACGTTATGCTGATCGTATGTGTTCATTAATTCATCATAAGTTGCGCGCAAGTCGGCATCCAATTCGGTAATTAATAATCTAAAATCCGGATCCAGGCTATTGGTTCGTTTGAGGGTGATGGTATTCATGCCTGCAAAAATAAAAATATCCTTGTGGCATAATCTTAATTGCTAACTATCTTTTTAAATATCTTCCCTTTAATATCTTGTCCATCACCTCATCATAAAAGCTCGTACTCAGGGTTATTTTTTTATCGCCCAGATGCAGCATGTTGCCTTCAATGGTTTTTATCTTGTCGATGTTAACAATGTGGCTCTTGTGTACTTGTATAAATTTTTCGGGCGGTAATTTTTCCAATATGCCTTTTATGGTGAGGTATACCACCAACTTATTACTGGCAGTATACAGCGTTACATAATTAGCCATTGCCTCAATGTAAATCAAATCGTCATAAACAACCTTTTCAATTTTACCATCGCACTTCACATAAAAATAACCTGCATTTTTTTCGGGCTGAACTGCCTTTTGTTTTAATGTATGCAATTCAAGGGCTTTTTGAGTTGCTTTCAAAAAGCGCTCCAGCGAAAATGGCTTTACCAGGTAGTCAATAACCGACATCTCAAAACCGTCAAGCGCATACTGCCCATAGGCCGTAGTCATAATTACCATGGGCAGGTTATTGGCCGAGCGCAAAAAATCGAGCCCGCTCATTTTGGGCATGTTCACATCCAAAAAAATAAGGTCGACATCATGTTTATTAATCAAACCGGTAGCCTTCAATGGATTTTCGGCCGTACCCATTAATGTCAGAAAATCAGTTTCCTCAATGTACTCCTGCAGCAACTTACGGGCTATCGGCTCATCATCAATTATCAGGCAATTCAGCATCATACATTTAATAAAATTAAGCTTACTCCAAAACTATCATCGTTGTTATCAATATTCAGCAGGTGCTTGTTGGGGTATATGAGTTCCAGTCTGCGTTGCGTATTGGCTATACCCAAACCTGACGATCTTTCCGCGCTATTGATAAAGGTATCTTTTGTATTAAATATAGTAAAGTATAGTGAGCCTCGGTCGTAACTCAGTTCAATATCAATCCTGTTTTCTTTCAATTCATTAAACCCTACATATTTAAAGGCATTTTCAATAAAAGCGATTAACAGCAGCGGCGCTATTTTAATATTTCCGTTGATGTTTTTTGCCTCAAAATTTACCAACACACGCTCATCCATCCTGCTCTTTTGCATGGCGATATAGTTTTTGAGATAGTTGAGCTCCCGCTCCAACTCAATACGGTCAACATTACATTCATACAACTGATAACGCAGCATCTCCGAAAAAACCAGCAGCATATCGCGGGCGGTTTTGTTCGATTTATCAATATGGCCATAAATGGAATTGATAGAATTGAACAGGAAATGCGGATTAAACTGTGCCCTTAAAAAGTTCAGTTCATTAGTAGCCTTTTCGTTTTCAATTTTTTCGATATAGATCTGCGAGCGAATTTTATCGGCAATCATTTTTCCGGTTAAGATAACTACTACCCAAAACAGGATATTGATAAACGAGTTATAAAAAACGCTACTGTAATTAAAGTGATTATCAGTCATTTTGAACACATGGCGGTAAACAAAAACCGATACAGGCACCCTTAAAACGGCGGTAATTACTATCCCCAATATAAAACACAGCACAAAAGCCAGGTACCTCTTTTTATTAAGCAGATGCGGAATAGCATAAAACGAATTGAAATAATAATTAGCTGCAATAAAAATCAGGTAGCAAAATTGTATGGTAATAGCGTGAGTGATTACCAGCGTACTGTTGCGGAAAATAAAGATCCAAAACAGATAAGCAAACAGCCAGAAAATGAGGTGATATATTACTTTATTAACCTTCAAAACATTACCTATCAAACTGTTAAAGCTATTCATTTATTTTATCATTTTATTTAAAATGAACTACACCCATTACAGAAACATGTTTATTATTTCGGCTCGGATCCTTCCGGGAATGCCTCACCCTTATGGCAGGTATTGCAGGTAACCACCAGTGCATTGCTGCCAATAAGCGGATGTTTAACTTTTAAATATTTTTTATTCAGAGCGATGGTCATGCGCATCATTACGCGAGAAATCTCTTTTTCGGGCTTTGCATCGCTCACAAAATCAAGCCCGTGACCATCCTTTGCACTCGCATGGCAAAAGTTACAGGTTACACCCAATCCATCTTGAAAGTCATCAACCATAATCCCGTTCAAATCTTTTGAGCTGATATTTTTGGGCAGCACTTTTAAGTTTTTGTATTGCTCAGGCTCATCTTTAAAACCCGGCTTTGCAGCAGCCACTCCTGCCAGCGCCATTGCCGAAAGGGATATAATTACTGCAAATTTCTTATTTATTTTCAACTTGTTATTTTATTAAGCTTTTACAGCATGCACATTTAAATCAATTGTTAACTCATCAGCTATGGTGCTGGTGCCTCCAACGCCAAATTCTTTTCTTTTAATTTTAAAACTTCCCTTAAAAAAATATCCATCTGTTGCTGGTGCGGCTGTAAATGGAAAGCTTACCTGTTTGGTTTTCCCCTTGAGCGTTAACAAACCTATTAAGTTATAATTGCCGTTTTTACCGGAACCGGAAATTTTGGAAGATACCAAACGGATGCGCGGGTAGTTTTTCACATCAAAAAAGCCATCGTCTTTTAAATGTTTATCCCGCAGGCTATTATCGGTATTTACCGTTGCGGCATCAATACTTACGTCGAAATTTGCTGCAGATAAATTTTGCGGATCGAAAGAAAGCGTTCCCTGAAAACCGCTGAAAGTGCCGTCCACATCGAACCCTAAATTGGCAACGGTAAATTTTAAGGTTGAGCCATTATCAACCGGTTTATATTGAGCAAAGGCAGATGGCGATGTACTTAATAATAACATTAAAAATGTGGTCGAAATCAATATTATATTTTTCATAAAACAGTGTTTTTAATAATAGCTTGTGTATGCAGGATCCGGCATCACCCAGACCCTGCCGGTTTACACAACGGCTTCAGGCTGCCTGTTAAGGCCTATATTAACAGGATAATAATGCCCTGCCGTGATTTTATTGACTAATTCATGTAAGGCTATTTTACTGACCGCCAATTACCATGGCTGCGTCTATGAGAGGAATGTCCGTTATCGCTAAAGAATGGTTATGTTCAATATAATTTACACTGGTTAACCCCAACAATGTCCGTAGTTTTTCGGCCGGAACTTTCATTGGCCCCGGAGAAGGAGCCGAACCTGGTGCAGGCTGCGGAAATGCAGTTGAATTAGCAGTATGAAAAGTGATGTTACCCTCCACCTTTTGAATGGTTTGATGAATATGTCCGTTTAATACGGATACTGAGCCGAAGCGTTTAAGGTATGATAATGCCTGTGCGCTATCATCAGTCCCCCAGCCCCATTGCGGGTAAACAGCCCATAAAGGAATGTGAGCAAAAACAACAATGGGCGTGCTGCTTGACAGTCCTTTAACATCATTCTCAAGCCATTTTAATTGGTCGGGACCCAGGTAACCTAAACCGCCATCAACATGGTTGGTAACGTTAACCAAACCTATAAAATGAACGCCATTTTTATCAAAGCTATACCATCCATCGCCCAAAGTGCCTTTTCCGTAACGTTCCAGGTAGAGTTTACCATTATCGGTTACATCATGCTCTCCCGGAACATAAAATATCTGGTCGGTTTTTATGCTTTTTAACGATTGTTCCAGGGTATCAAATTCATCGGCCTGCGCCAGGTGCGAAAGGTCGCCGGTGTGCAACACAAACGATGGTGCCGTAGGCATGTTATTTATTTTGGCAATGGCAGCCTGCAGCGTACTCACCACATCGGGGTTAGCAGCTTTGTTGAAACCGATATGGCTATCGCTGATCTGGACAAAGCTAAAGTCGGATTTAGGCAGCAGCAATCCTTTTTTCAGACCGCCGGTTGTTTTATCAATCATCTGGCTCATGCCATACGACTTCAAAATTCCGCCCGACATCATCCAAAGTACGCCGGTACCTGCCCAGGCCATGCACTCTAAAAATCCACGGCGATCAATACCATCATTATTAGTATCATTAGATGCAGGGGTGTGGTCATCCCCATGGTGAAAGTTGTTTTTCATGATCTTTCTTTTTTAGTGATTTTGAATTACACTACTAAGAAAGGTCACACAACCTAACGTATCTATTTATTTACACAACCAACGGAAATTTCTTGACGAAACAGCCTTTTTCCAATATTTAAAACGCCTGTTATATCACTTATATTGATTTTAAAAACTTATCCATCTCCCCTATCATCCAGTTAAAATCATCGTACATTAAAAAGTGCTTTCCGTTTTCGGAGAAAACTATAGTTACCTTATCGGCCGGTGAATATTGCTTTTGGTATCTTGCTGCAACAGTTTCTTTTGTTTTGAAATTAACCCACCCTTTCCACGAACCCAGCACCAATATGGGCGAACTTATTTTTGACACGCTGTCTCTCAAATCGAGCGAATTCATTTCGTTTACCATTAGCCGACTGGCTTTATAATCACTTAAATCGTCCCAATCCAATATCTGGTTTATCCTGGTGGTATCGGTTACCAGTTCCTTCATATCCAAAAAGCCCTGCTCCCGAAACTTTTTGGTGTGGCGCACAGAATCTACATGTTGCCAGTAATCAGCCTGCGCATCAATAATCTTTTCATTTCTGAACCTGGCATCCCGGCGGATAGAGTCCATATTAACATGATTTTTTTCTATCCCGGCATCAAATGGAACGCCATCCAATTCAATAAGTGCTCCTATCAAATCGGGTCGAGTAGAGGCTATCCATATGGCTAAAGTCCCGCCAAAACTAAAGCCTACCAATACTGGCTTATGCAGGCGTTTTTCAATAATATACCGGATGATTTCATCTCTTTGCCCTTTCAACGGATGGTTCAGTTCAGCCGAAGCGGGTTGCCCGGCAAAACCGGCCAAAGTAATTACATAGCAGGTATAATGATCTTTATAATGCGCCACCACATCATTATAAGTATCTGCTGATCCTTTAAGGCCGGGGATAAGGATCATTGGCTTTCCTTTTCCAACAATGCGTACACCAAAAGTGTAATTGCTTGCTTCTAGCTTAAAACTGCTTAAAAGGAGTAAAAGAAATACACCGAATGTAATTTTTTTCATGCCTGTAACTATCTCCATAAAACTAACCAATTGATTTTACAAAGCCGAACGGTTTTTAGGTATTAAAAGTATGCTATAACAAAAAACCCCGCCTCAAAAAGAGACAGGGTTGGCTGAGTAAATTTTAATTTTTATTAGAAGCTAAATTTAAATTTGGTAAATAACCTCATACCGTTGAAGCCCATTTGAACAGATTCAAACGGACCGCCTGAGTTACTATCACCAAAAGAGCTTGTACCACTTGTTGCGCTTACAGAGCCTTTAACCACAGCCTCATCAGGGTGTACGTTAAATAAATTGTCGACTCCTATATACCATGATATATTTTTGGTCACTTTTAAAGTAGCATAAATATCGGTAGTTACTTTTGGATGGAAAACAAATATTTCAGGCACTGCACCGCCGCCATTATCCAAATCTACATAAGGGAAAAACTTATCAGGAGCATTGGCAGGTGCTGCTACTTCACCAAAACCTAATTCTTTAACTGTACCATAGTAAGTAAAGCGTGTTCCGAAAGCCCACTTTGCAATACCATATTCTAAACTAAGGTTTAGCTTAGCGGTTGGTGCTGCATATTTAAGGAAATATTGCTCTCTGTCTGAAAAGAATATTGCACTATCACTTGCTGAACCTTTAAAGGTTGAAGGCACATTGATTTGATTGATAGCCACATGCTGAATATTGCCTGCAAAGGTTACATTAAAGTGTTGTTTTTCCCAACGGGTTTTGTAATCAACAACAATGTCAACACCTGTATTTGTAGTATTTACAGCGTTGGTATAAAACGAAGCCTGGGCAACCTGGCTGGCTAATAACAGGTTATTTAAAGTTCCGGGTGTATTGGGATCACCAAATGATGGATCGCCTTCTGCATACTGACCAGAGAACACAATTCTGTTTTTAATTTTAACATCATAACCATCAACAGAAACATTTAACTGAGGAATTGGTGCCCAGGTAAAGCCTAAACTGTAGTTGGTTGAAGTTTCCGGAGTTAATTTAGGGATACCGGCCGCTCTGGCAATTGGCGAATAGTTAGGAACTGTTTTAGTATAAACCAGGTTACCATTTACAATTTCGGTATTGGTATTACTGAAGTTCATTTGTTGTAAGCTCGGTGCACGGAAACCAGTGCTTATTGAACCACGCAGGTTAAAGTTATCAGCAAGCTTGTAGCGGGTTGCAAATTTCTCGGTACCAACAAACCCAAAGTCATCATAGTTTTCAAAACGTTCGGCTAAATCAATCAGCCATTTTTTGGTAACATCCAAAGAAATTTCTGAATATGCCCCTTCAGAAGCGCGGTCAGCTATGCGAGCATCAGTTGGCGAATATCCAGGATACCCTTCAGAGCCGGAAGCTTTTACCTCAAGAGTTGTTACACCATCAACAGTAACCGGAACCGGGTCTGTAGCTCCAATGTACGAATTTGGCTCGCCAGCATAAATCTGGTAGCGCTCATATCTTACTTCACCACCAAACGAAAGTTGCAATCCTTGTGCAACACCAGCAAAACGTTTGGTTATATCCGCATTGGTAGTATTTTGTAAGTAATTAAAGCCACCATCATTAAACCGGGTTTGTATCGGCTGCCCCGGAACAACAATCAATGCAGCGTTGAAGGTATTTTCGCCATAGTAATGAAAATCATTACGCCCGGTATTATTGCTTACACTCCATTGCCAATCATCATCTGTTTTGCCTCTAAAACCAAAAGCAGCTGATTCATCTTTTATATAAACATCTTCTTCCGGATTATAGTAAACATTATCGGCATTAAAAGGTGTGCCATCAGGAGCATCTACTTTCATTATACCAGGTACAAAAATCAGGTCGCCTGTTACAGGATCGGTAGGGAATTTTGTTGCATTGGCACGAAGACCATTGTCATAGTTCCAGCTACGGGTATAAGCATATACCTGTGAGTGTTTATAGTTATAGCCACCAAAAGCAAAGAATGTTGTATTGGTACCTTTAATAGGCACTTCCATATTAAACATGCCGCCACCCAGGGCTATTGAACCATCACCAAAAGCTCTACGCTCGCGGCTAATGGCCAAATCAGGTGCATATCTGAAGGTTTTGCCCTGATCTTCATAGTTACCACCAATATTTAAAAAGCCTCCATTTTTACCAACAGCAATACCATAGTCGGCACCAAGTGTAAGGGTTTGACCATCGAATTTTTTACCTGTATAGTATGCTTTTGGATCAGAATAGCTTAGTGTATTGTATTTTTGATCATCATAACCACTAAACCCGGCATCAAAGGTTAAATGATTGATGTCTTTTTTCAGAACGATGTTGATTACCCCGGCAATCGCATCTGAACCGTATTGGGCAGATGCACCGTCGCGCAAAATTTCAACGTGGTCAATGGCATTTTCAGGTATAGCGTTTAAGTCGGTACCGCTATTGCCTCGACCACGAGCAGATTGCCCCGCATCAACATAGGCTGACATATGACGGCGTATACCATTAACCAAAACCAATGTTTGATCATAACCCAATCCACGCAAGCTGGCAAAGTCAATTGCATCAGCACCATCAGCACCTGATTGCTTGTTGTAGTTAAATGAAGGAACATTCTGGTTCAACTGGCTCATCAAATCGGGCTTGGCGGTTGATTCATTAATACTATTGATATTAATAACATCAACCGGCACTGCCGACTCCAGTTTGCTGCGGGGCGCTCCACGGCCACCCACTACAACTACTTCTTTTAATGATTCGGACGAAACAGCCAAATCAACATCCAGCACTTTGCTGTCGCCTGCAGCTAGTTGAACGGCTATAGTTTTAGGCTGAAAACCAATAGCCGAAAAGGTTACCTGGTAAGTACCTGGTTTTAGGGCAAGACTATACTTACCATCAACACCGGTTGAGGTACCCACGCCAGATGGGCTGGCCTTGACTGCCCCACCGATTACTGTTTGGCCACCCCCTGTTACAGTACCTGTTATTTTTTGTGCAAAAACAGAAACAGAAAACATTAGGAATGCCATAAATAACAAAAAATGTAATTTTAAATTCATAGTTTTTAATTTAATTGAAAGATTAGTTTGGTCAATTATTTAAAATTACAAATTTTTCATTGTAATATTTACATTACAATGAAAAATAAATGCATTTTTCAGTAAAAATTTCAACAAAAGTCAATATTTGATAAAAAATAGGTAAAATAACTCAACAAAAAACATCAAAAAATAGCTAAGTAAGCTTTTTTATCAATCAATTTAACTTTTACTATAATTTATTTAAAATAATGTCTCAATAGATTATTAAAACTAAAAAAAACAGCAATACAATGCCAAAAAATCAAACACTTAGTTTAAAAGCAACTTATACAAAGTAAGGCAGGTTAGGTTTGCTGTAACAAAAAAGAGGCCTTCTCATGATTTGAGAACGGCCTCTTTTTCTTTATTTATCCGGCAGCCAAGTTGGGGAAGTTGGCCCCACTTATACGGCTCTTTGCTTATTTATAGTAGGGCGTATGTGCGTCAATAAATGCTTTTTCGGTAGCATTCCAGGTGTTAATAACGTCACTTCTTCCACTATTTAAATCAGCATTAATCTGATTAAAGGAGTTTACGCCAGCATTCATATCGTTAACGCCTTTATTATAAGCATCTACATCCTGCTGTGTCCTTTCACTTTGTGACTTCGCTTCAAAAGCTGTTTTTAATTTTTGGAAGTTCTCTTCCTTTAAATAAAAATCAGTAAGCTGCGGGACTTGTGTTTCTGCTTCACTCTTATAAAAGGTTAGCGCCTGCCTGCAGGCATTGGCTAAAGAACCATCATTTTCAAATGCCTGTAAAGTATCAAGGTCTTTAAGCCCTTCGTTTGCAAACTTGCCTAATGAGTTGCGCACCTGTTCAACTTTAGTTACATTTTTTTCATTCATGGCATTGGTCAACTGGTTATCTTCCCAATTACATTTATAAAATAGCAAGTAAACTTTATCACGGTATTTACTTTGTCTGCCGGTTGCTTCCATTTTTTCACCCAGTTCTGATTTTTCTGAAGTAATGGTTACATTGTATTTGGCAGCAAATTTATCCTGTGCCTTATTAATCCGCGTAATGGCCACTTCCAGTGTATCATTGGTAGCTTGCTGTAATAACAGGTAAGCCTGCATCTCGTCGTAGCTTCTTTCGGCTATATCTTCCATATTTACAATATGGGCATAGTCTTCATTAAATATCTTATAACAAAGCTGCACATAGTTTAAACTGCTTTGGCGCAAAGTATTATCACCTTTATAAGCCGGCAGGTAATTTATAGTGTTTTGACAAGTAACAATATCATCAACAGCCTTCCCCCGCAGTTTTTCAATTTTTCTTTTACGGCTGCTATGTGCCGCCGCGCTCACGTATGCCATGTATGATTTATTCATCAATGTTTCAGCATTGCTTATCGAATTCATATAACTACCTGGATCCGCAGTCGCATCCTGGGCTTTAGCTGTTTTTATAGTGGCAAGCATGGTGGCCGATAGTATAAGGTAGTAGGTAAATAGTTTTTTCATGTACTTATTCAGGTTTATTTTTATGGTGTTTTTAATTTGGTCAGCACGTCATAAGCAATACTTATATATGGATCAATTGCTATCTGATGGGTAAACTCTTCATTTACTTCTTTAAAATAGTCATCAGCCTCCATCCGGGCTGCTTCATATTGGTTATTTTGCACGGTATATTTTTTTGATGCTACATCAGGAATGGTAGTATTTTCATTGTCTTTTAAATCAGCATCATTATCGGCCAGTGCTTCATTAAAATTAAGTGGAATATCTTTTTCCTGCTTTTGCTGCTTTAAATTAGCCGTCAATTTTTTAACCGCGTTAAAGTACTTATTGGTATCAATTTCTGTTTGTACACCAGCGGCCAATGCTTTTAAAGGTAAAGGTGCATATGGCTGATAATATTTATTGGCTTCAATTACATTAGGACGTAAAGCATAAGGCTCATCAGCTTCTTTAGTTATGTATGCATCCAAAATATCGGGTAAAACAATATCAGGCTTTACCCCGCCAAACTGTGCAGATGTTCCATTAACCCTGTAAAGCTTTCCAACAGTTACTTTAAGGTAGTTTTCTGTTTGCATTTGCGCCATGTTTTCAAAAGTTACCGTTGTATCCATTGGCAAAACCACCTGAGCGGTTGCTTTACCGTAGGTAGGCGAACCTACAATTACAGCCCTGTTATAATCTTGCAGGGTACCAGCAATCAATTCAGTAGCCGATGCACTATAGCCGTTTACCAAAATCACCAGCGGGCCATCATAAATAGTACCACTGTTTACATCTTTCATGGTGTATACTTTTGGCCCTTTTTCTTTTATCTGTTCAACCGGACCGGCATCAATAAAAATACCTGCCAGCTCTGTAGCTTCTTCTGTTGAACCGCCGCCATTGTACCGTAAATCCAATATCAGCCCGTTTATATTTTCCTTTTTTAATTTCAGAATTTCGCGGCCCACATCATTGGCACAACCATTAAGACCATCGTTATTGGTATCCCAGTCCTCATAAAAAGCAGGTAAATAGATATAACCGACTGTATTATTGTTTCCTTTTAAAACAAAACTTTTCACCTTATTATCATCGTCACCGGCAACCTGCCCCTTTTCTAAAAACACTTTTGCTGTAGAGCCATCAGTTTTTTTCATGGTGAACAACGCCTTTTTGTGATTGTCTTCCTCCAGCAATTCACTAAATTCCCGCTCAGTCATGTTGGAAACATTTACCTGTTCGCCACCTTCCCATTGTATATCAATAAACTTATCTCCTTTATTTAGCTTTCCACCTTTAAATGCCGGGCTGCCAGGCTCCAGGTTATCAATAAGAACCCCTCCATTTTTATCTGCTTTAATTTTAAAACCGAAATGAAATGGCTGTTTACCTAAATGGCTCTCAAAGTTTTCTTTTTGTTCGGGCGGGAAGAATTCTGTATGCGGATCAAAGCATGATGCTATTGTTTGGCAGTAAATATTGCCAACATATTGAGCCACTCCACCCTGGCTCTGTAATATATTGTTGATTCTTCTTTTTAGGGTAGATATTATTTTTTGGCAATCCGCCGCTCCGGCACTGTCAACATATTTTTTTTGTTTTAAGATGGGAAGCGCTTTAAAATTTGCCGGAAGATCATCCATCAGTTCATCTAATACATCTGATTTTATTTTTTTATACAGCTTTTGCCGCATGGCACTCACTGATGCTGGGTATTCATCGCGCTCTGCTACGGTAAATTTTTCATCAGCATAAAAATTGATGATCTTTTTACTGATTTCGGTCATCAATGTATCTGTCTGTTTAATACGCAAAGTATAGGTATTTACAAAAAGAGTTAAATAACCTGTTTTACTTTGTTTTATCTCTTTATCAAGTATTTTAGTATAAGCACTAAGTTTGCTGATATCGTTTTTAGTAAAAAACATCCTATCGGGATCGGTATTTTGTAACATACCCGAAAACACATTAGCAGAAAATGTTTCATCAACCGGCCGGGGATCTACATGAAACTTGCTAACCATTCGTGTAAGCACAAAAGCTTCATGCGCACTCTTATCAATTGTTTGGCCATCAGATAAAAACACGATAAAAATGAGTGGAGCAAAAACGGCTATAATTTTTTTCACGTAGCTGAATTACAGTTGTAAAATAACAATGATATGCCGAATAAAAAAATAATTAATATGGGTGAGAATAATCCTTTTACGGATCAATGACAGACAAGAGCTTCTCTATTTTCCTACTCATTAATCTTTTATCTGTCTCTGTTTTTGCTAACGAAAGCGCTTTTTGAAAATTCTGTAATGCTTTTTGGTTATCTATATCAGTATAGAGCTCGCCAAGCAAGGCAAAATAAAAATGATTGGTAACCAGATTTAATTTTTCGGCCTCAATTATGGCCTGCTGTTTTCCGTTTGCTTTGGAGAGTGCATAGGTGCGATTTAGTGCTGCAATGGGCGAGTATTCTATTTGCAGTAAACGGTTATAGAGTTGAAGGATATTTTCCCATTTTTCCGGTGTATCGGCTTTTTGAGTGTTCCAATAAGCGATAACTGCTTCGAGGTGATATTTGGAGAGATGCTCTCCTCCTGTGGCACATTTTAAAAAACATGCTCCTTTACTTATCATCTCATTATTCCAAAGGCTGGTATCCTGTTCGTCATATAAAACCAGGTCACCATTTTTATCTATCCTGGCTTCAAAGCGCGAAGCGTGGAAATACATGAGCGAAAGCAGGGCATTTACCTGTGGCTTATTGGTATGCTCGTTTTCAATAAGTATATGACAAAGGCGCATGGCTTCAAAGCAAAGCTCTTTGCGCAGGGTATTATTTTGACTTACTGAATAATAGCCCTCACTAAAAAGCAGGTAGATTGTTGTAAGTACATTTTCCAGCCTTTGATCAATTTCTGTCGGGCCTGGAAATTCGATATTTATTTTTTCCTGCCGGAGTTTTTCCCGGCCCCGGTACAGGCGCTTATTGATGGTTTCTTTATTGGTAAGAAAAGCTTCCGCAATTTCATCTATCCCGAAACCACAAAGAATTCTGAGTGATAAGCCAATCTGCGTTTCTGATGATAGAGCAGGATGGCAAATGGCAAACATCATTTGCAACTGGCTATCCTTAATGTTTTGCGGCGACAGATCAATTTCATTTTCATCGATCTGCGACATATTATTTCTTATTTCTGCGGCCACTTTAGTTTCAAAAATGGTGTTACGCTGCAAATGATTTTTGGCTTTATTTTTTGCCACGCTATAAAGCCATGCCGTTGGATTTTTAGGAGCACCATTAAGGCGCCATGATTGTGCCGCCGTAAGGAAAGTTTCACTGGCAATATCCTCTGCTGTTTCCATTTGTTCAAAGCCAAAGCGCCGGCACAGTACGGCAACTATTTTACTGTACTCTGTTCTGAATAAATGAGGTATTAATTCCTGCTGTTGCATAAAACAATATTTAGAGCCTGTTAAGCAACAGGCCCTAAAGTTTTAATGTACACCATCCCTTTTTGCTATTTTGCGTACTTCAACTGTATTGCCGTCACCTACTAAAACAGGGCAGCCTTTTGCAAACTCAACTGCTTCATCAACAGAATCGGCCTTAACAACAATAAAACCGCCAATGGTTTCCTTAATTTCACCAAAGGGACCATTAGTAACAACGTTATTGTGCCCAACCACCCTGGCATCGGCAAAGGGTAAACCTGTGCCACTCACAAATTTATTTTGTGCAGCAATGCCACCAATCCAGTCCATGGTTTGTTTCATCCAGATTTGCAGTTGTTCGGGCGATGCCACTTTGGTACCGTCTTCATGTCTCATAATTAATGCGTACTCGTCCATTTTGTTTAAGTATTAATTGCCGGCTGGCAAATGGGTTAATAAATATATGAATTACACCCTCATCAAATGAAACCGGATTAATTGGACGTATTGATTAAAATATTTTACATCATTTGTTTATTCTCTTTTAAGTAAGAGCGAGGACCTTCGTCGATAAACATCTCTAAACAATATAAACAGGCAAAAAACAAAAAATGCCACCCAAATAAATGGGCAGCATTTTAAAAAGGTATAGGTAAGTAGGGCTATTTAATTATATCCGGGATTTTGTTTAAGAACGGATTTTCCGCCTTTTACTTCCAGATCTATTTGTGTTTGTGGTATTGGGTAATATTCATTACGGCCTTTTGTAAAATGCCCCTGGGTTATATCTGTAGTCAGTTTGCCTTCATACAAAAAATAAGCATTAAGGGCCTGATCGGCAACACCCCATCTCACCAAGTCAAAAAAGCGGTGACCTTCCATCGCCAGTTCCAGTTGCCGTTCATAGTAAATCGCCTTTAAGGCATAGGTTAATCCCTGGCTGTTAAAATCACCATCGGGATAAGGGTTAACCAGGTAATTGGCAGCTGGTGTAGTTGAATACCCGTTTGTAGGATTGCTATTATCCAGATACTGATACACAAAGCCCCCAGGGTTTGCGGCGCGGTTACGTACCATATTTACATAGGTTTCGGCTTTTGTTAAATTACCTAACTGGGCTTCTGCCTCGGCAGCCAGTAAAATCACATCTGCAAAACGGATAATGTTATAATTAACTGCAGTGCCCGGCCCCCATGAATGCTGGTCGCCATTAGTATTTTGCTCGGCCTGTGTATAAACATGTTTTATGGGCGAATAAGGACCAGAAAATGTCTGATCGCGGATCCAGTCATTACCGGGATGCAATCCCCAATCCAGATAAGGAATACCACGACGACCAACGGTCCAGTCTAATCGAGGGTCGATGGTACCGGCATCAGGCACAAAGGTACTGTCAGATGATTGGTAGCCCATGTCTGTTTTGATGGCATGTGTATCAAAATCATCCAGGTAAGGCAAACCGGTTGCAGGGTTAGTACGATAGTGATTAGCCAGATCGATGCTTGGCTGATAAAAGCTACAGCAATCAAACGGACTGTTGGCACCATAAGGATAGTTGAGCCTGTCGCCATCATTTGCCTGGGTAATCCCACCCGGGTCAGAATTGGCCAGGGCTTGAATAGCAAAAATACTTTCCGAGTTGTTTTTAGTATCGGCATTAAAGTTATCATGAAACTTTGGTACCAGCGCGTAAGCCAGGCCACCTGAGGTAACACCAATGGTTATCACATCGTCAAAAACAGCTTTTGCATCGCTGTATTTATGCTCGTACATATAAGTTTTACCCAGGTAAGCACCCGCTGCCCATTTATTTGCGCGTCCCACATCGGTTTGTGTTGGCGGTAAATTAGCATAAGCATATTGAAAATCGGCCTCTATTTTAGGCCATATGTCTGCCGTGTTGGGCTGCACCACATCGGTGGTATTTTCATCAATGTAAGGCACATAATTAAACATCTTTTTAAGATCGAAATAATAATGTGCTCTTAAAAAACGGGCTTGCCCTAATATGTTTGACAGGTCGCTTGCAGAATATCCCGGAGTTTTAACCGCTGCTTTGATAGTATTGTTACAACGGGTAATCCCTTCATAATCGGCAATCCATTTACTATTGAAAAAAGGATTGGTTGCATTTGGATAAAAGCTTGCAATAGCTTCGATAGGACTCTGATCGCCGGAGTTACTGCCTTTGTGTGCATCGCCACCTGCAACGCCCCCATAAATCCAGTTGTCTGGCGAGGTTTGCCACGAGTCGCCTCCACCAAAAGCAGTACCATCAGCCTGTACCCCTCTTAATGCGCTATATGCCCCCACCAGTAACCCATCAACACCTGCCTTTGTTTGTAATAACTCGGGGCTAAGTGTGCCTGTTTGCGGCGTTTCCAGGAATGACTTTTTACATGAGTAGAGTACCGAAATCATACTGATAATCATCAGCATAATTATATATTTTGAAATTTTCATATCACTTATATTTAAAATATTCATCATAATGAAAGATTAACACCTATTAAAAAAGTACGCGAGCTTGGATATGTACCTTCATCAATCCCAAAATCAGTTGAAGCTGCTCCAGGTGTACCCGGAAGCTCCGGATCAACCCCAGGATATTTGGTTATGGTAAATAAGTTTGCTGCGGATATATAAACCCTCAGTTTCTGGATCCCCATATTCTTTAGCTTTAATGCCGAGAAAGTATAGCCCAACTGTGTGTTTTTAGCTCTTATGTATGATCCGTTTTCAACGTAATAAGAGTTTGCTGTTGCATTGGTACTAAAATAGGTTCCCATTTCCTGAATAGGGGCCTTTGCATTCATATGCGTCGGCGTCCAGGAATCGTACAATGCAGTATAGCTTTTAGCTGTTTCGTATGATGAATAGAAATCTCTCCAGTAGTTTACGTTATCCCATATTTTGTTACCGAACACTGCATACAAGAATATACTGAAATCAAAATGTTTGTAACTAACCCCAAGGTTAAGACCTGAGCTCATGGTAGGATTCGGGTTACCTAAAAAGGTACGGTCGGCATCAGTTATCTGACCATCGCCGTTTACGTCGGCATATTTAAAACGGCCAAGGCCCATATCTTGCTCATAAACGGCATTAGGATCGCCGGTTGCTTTTTGAGCTTTGGCATTGGCAGCATCCATCTCTGCCTGTGAATTCCAGAAACCTACTACTTTATATCCATAAAATTCACCCAACGACTGCCCTACCTCATTACGTACCAGATTAGTACCCACGCGACGGCCAAAATCAGTGTCGAAGTAATTGGCATCGTTATCAACCTTAACAATTTTATTGGTATAAGTAGTTACCGATAATGTGGCATTAATGGCAATGCCTGAACCTAGTTTAAAATTTCCGGTCACAGAAGCATCGATACCATGGTTTTTCATTTCGCCAATGTTTACAGCTGGCGGGCTTGGATTACCGTTAGTACCAGGCAAAGGAGGATTAAATAACAGATCGCGGATATCCTTATTATAATAATCAATGGTGAAGGATAACATATCATGGAACAGCGTGGCATCAATACCTATGTTGCTGTTAATATCCTTTTCCCATTTAGCAGCCGGGTTACCCAGGAAGTTTTCATAAAATCCCGGAACCAGGTTTGAGCCATCAATACCATAATACGACTGGCCTATAGAGCTCGAGAACTGTGTATATTGATTAGTGGAAGTAACATTGGTTTGGTTACCCATTATACCATACCCGCCGCGAAGCTTTAAATCGCTGATCCAGGTGATGTTTTTCATGAAACTTTCCTGCGACATACGCCAGCCCGCACTTACTGCCGGGAACCAGCCATACTGAGATACAAAAGAAGATGACCCATCACGACGGATAGTACCACTTAGCAGATATTTATCATTATAGGCATAATCTATTCTGCCGATATAAGAAAATAGAGAACGCTTAGGGTAATTATCGCTGTAGTTACTTTCGCCTGCTGCTGAACCGGTTGAAAGGCTTACATAATTAGGATCAAAAGAAAAATATCCCTGCCGGCTTCCGCCTAAATCACTGCCTCCGTTTTGATTGGCTTCAGTACCAAACAGAACTTTCAGGTCATGCTTGCCAAAAACGCCATGATAGGCAATGGTGTTTGTCCAGGTATAATCGTAGGTACTTGTTGAACCCGCGTTATATTGGTTGGTTGATGTATTTTCGGCATTTTCATAAGTAGGATACTGAAAACTGTGAAAAGTACTGGAACCTAATGCACCACCGAATGAGCTGCGCAAGGTGAGCGACTTTAAAAGATCTAATTCGGCAAAGGCGTTACCAAACAGGCGGTAGCTTAAATACTGATCGTTTTTAGTACGTTGTTGAACAGCTACGGGATTTGGCGCATCGCCTAAACCAGGACCATCGCCACCGGCATAATTACCCATAATATCATATACCGGGATAATTGGCTGCTCGCGGAAAGCATATGCTATAATTGCATCAGGGTTATTGATTGCCACTTGTGGGTTTTCGGTAACTGAATAGGACAGATTTTCGCCTACCCTGAAAGATTTACTAACGTTATACTGACTGTTTGAGCGGATGGTATAACGCTTTTCATAAGTATCAATCAGTGTTCCCTGCTGATCAAAATAGTTGGCAGAGAAAAGGTAATTGCCCTGGTCAGAACCACCGCTTAAGGAGATGTTCTGGCTGGTTATTGGCGCAGTTTTAAAAATCTCGTGAAACCAATCAGTACCTGTTTTATTTGCTTTTACTATGCGGTAAAAATTATTATAATCGTTTGGATCAGTATAATTGGGATTAACATAATAAAGAGCCGGGTTAACTGATGGATCGCCATTATGCGCCCCGGCGGGCTCAATATAATCGGGTAATACATAAGTAGGCCCATTACCGTATTGCGGGTCAGAAAAATCAGTATACCCTGAATTTTTTTCGGCCATTAACTGCAGGTCAGCTGTTTCCTGCGGATTTAGCGTGTGCCAAACGTTACCGCCTTTAGGTACCTGGGTTCCGAAATAACCATCGTACTGAATTTTTACCTTACCACTACCTTTTTTAGTGGTGATGATAATTACACCATTTGATGCCCTTGAGCCATAAATGGAAGCTGCTCCTGCATCCTTCAACACCTGCAAATTGGCTATATCATTAGGGTTTACGGTGCTGATATCAGAAGTAGGCACCCCATCAATCACATAAAGCGGTGTATTATCGCCAAAAGTATTGATACCACGGATATGGATATCCGGTTCCTGACCAGGTTGCCCCGATCCGGTGATTGACACACCTGCAGCCTGCCCCTGTAATAATTCATTAACCGAGCCGGAAGGAGTTTTAGTCATATCCGAAACGTTGACTACCGTAACGGCACCCGTAAGGTCCTTTTTCTTCTGGGTGGCATAACCCACAACTACTACTTCATTAAGCGTTTTGGATTCTTCTGTTAGCCGTACGTTTATAACCTTTTTACCTTCTAAAGGTATCTCCTGTGTATTAAAGCCAATAAAGGTAAAAATAAGCGTGCCATTGGCATCTGGAACGGTAATGCTGTATTTACCATCAGCATTGGTACTTACGGCAATGGTGCTGCCTTTTAATTTAACAATCACGCCAGGCAAAGGAACATTTGCAGCATCAGTAACTACACCAGTAATGGTTTGGTCGATGGCATTTTTGCTATCCAATGGCTTAATCACAATAATGTTACCATCCATCAATTGAAAACTCAATGACTGGTTTTGCAGCACCTGTTTCATTACATCCTCAATAGATGCATCTTTGGTATTCACCTGCACTTTTTTATCCAGATCTACCTGATCCAGACGGTAAAACAGGGTGTAATTGCCTGTTTTCTCAATTTTTTTAAACATCTGCTTTACAGAGATGCTCTGCTCATTAAAATTATAAGTGCTTTGCGAATAAGCTGCCGCATGTATTTGCAGGATTCCCGTAAAAAGCAAAAGAATGACGAGTTTCATAATTATGAGCAGTTTTTGCCACGACCCCATGGCAATAGAAGGTCTTCTATAAAAATTAATCATAAATTTGTGTGTTAATTAGTTAATACTGTGCTTCCCCAAGCTTTAGGGTATTAGCTATTAATTCTGATACATATCCCGGGGTGTTAGCGCATCCCGGGTTTGGTTTTATTGGTAAGTATTAGTTTTCTGCCATAGTTTTTCTTTTTTAGTGATCAATTTGTTTTAGTTATAGTTATCTTCTGTCCATCAATCGTGTAGCTAATGGGAGTGTTTTGCTTGATGAGACGTAATACCTTATCAATATCAGGCACATTTTTAAAGCAACCTGAGTAGCGAATGTCCCTCAGTTCCTGGCTGTCAATGTTAATGGTTACATTGTATCTCCGTTCCAGTACGCGGGCAATTTCTTCCAGGGTGTTGCCATCAAATACCAGTAAATCATCTTTCCAGCCATCGTAAACATCTATCTTGGCCGAATCAACCTGCGATACCTGTACTTCGTTATAAGTATTTGGCATTGGTATTATTTCCTTACTGTCAGATTTTTCGGGGCGATAGAATATTTTAAGCACCTGCCGTGGTTTTACATAGATGCGGTTGGCTTCATGTGCGTTGTTATCAGCATTACTTTCTACTGCTACTTCGCCCTTTACTACAGTGGTTTCAAAAAAGGGATCGTTTGGATAAGCTTTCAGGTTAAATTTGGTACCGATATCCCTGATAGTATATTTTTTTGTATTAACCAGGAAGGGAATATGCTTGTTATTATTATGCCCTATATCAAAAAAAGCTTCACCTTCCAGATAAATGGTGCGGTTTGTTTTACCGAAACCGGCATCATATTTAATAGTACTGCCGGCATTGAGCCAAATAGTTGTACCATCGCTGAGGGCAATCTTTTTTACTGCCCCGTTTTGAGCAACAATCTGGTTCCCTTTCTGAGGGGCATCAGCACGATGGTAAATAAGCCATAGGGCGGCCAATAAAAAGAAACATATTACGGCGGCTACTTTTGCAAATTGCCATAGGTTTACAGGTTGTTTTTGCGGCGTAATGGTTTTAGCTAAAAATTGCTGATAGGCTTTTTCGGTATCAATTGTTTCGGGTTTTGTATAGAGCAGATTTTGCCAGGCTTCATACAGTTCAACAAAGTAAAGCTCATTTTCGGGGTGTAACCCTATCCAATGCTTTACCTCTTTGGCTTCTGTTTCGCTGGCCTGGTTGGTAATGTATTTTACCAGTAAAAATTTAATATCGTCGTTGTTCATTGTCCTTATATGCTACAGACAATTAAATCAGCGCTTACCCCCAAAGCACTTTATAATAAATTAACATTTACCATCTTTTATATTAAAACAGATAGGTTAATCACCTCTATTTTAATATTTCACTATCCAATTCGTAGATTGTGTTACAAGCTTCTTAGATTCTGTTACATTATTTTTGTAGTACTATGTGAACTTTGCAGTATAAAAAAACAAGCCATGAAAATAACAGTAACAGGTTCCCTGGGCTACGTAAGTACACCGCTCATAAAGGAACTAATAAAAAAAGGACATTCAGTTACCATCATCAGCAGTAAAGCCGAAAAACAAAAAGACATTGAAGCCCTGGGCGCAAAAGCCGCTATCGGCACGATGGAAGACGTTGATTTTTTGACCAAAACTTTTACCGGCGCAGATGCCGTGTATTGTATGATAGCCCCGGGCGGTAGTTTTAACGACCCGAATACCAGTGTACGTGATGTAGTAGTACGGTCAAACGCAATTATCAATAACTATGTACAGGCAATCGAAAAATCAGGCGTAAAGCGTGTGGTTTATTTAAGCAGCGTTGGAGCACATATGAACAGCGGCAATGGTTTGCTTATTATCCATCATAATGCGGAAAATACATTGAGGCAATTACCGGCTGATGTAGTTGTTAGCTTTATGCGACCGGTTGGGTTTTATAAAAATTTGTTGGGCTTTATAAATCCTATAAAAACACATGGCTTAATTGCTGCAAATTACGGAGGGTCGGATATGTCATATATGGTTGCTGATGCAGATATTGCCGATGCGATAGTTGAAGAGCTGGAATCAGTAGCAGTTGGGCGGAAAATACGCTATGTTGCAAGCGAGGAGCTTACCTGCAATGAGATAGCCGGTATTTTAGGTGTGGCAATAGGGAAGCCTGACTTGAAATGGATATTAATTAGTGATGAACAACAACTGAACGGGTTGAAAGCCTTTGGCATGAACGCAAGCTTTGCTGAAAGTTTTGTAGAAATGAATGCCAGCATCCATAGCGGAGCAATATCTGAAGATTACCTACGTAACAAGCCTGTACTAGGCAAAGTAAAATTGGAAGATTTCGCCAAAGAATTTGCAGCGGTTTATAATCAATAATAAGTATCTTGTACTATGGCAGGCACAGAACCGTACCGGATTCAAACCATTAGTGAGCTTCATCGTTTGATAGGCTTGCCAGGACCAGAACATCCGTTGATCAGTGTAATTAACCTGGAAGCCGTCAATAGGACAGGAAAAAGACCGGGTAACCGGGTGTTTGACTTTTACGCCATTGCATTAAAGCGCCATTGCAATGGTATATTTAAATACGGTCAGCAGCAATATGAATTCCGGGATGGCATTATGTATTTTATGGCCCCCGGACAGGTATTTGCGCCGATCATAATTGACGAAAAAAAAGAATCGAAGATGTCGGGATGGATGCTTTACATCCATCCCGACTTTTTATGGAATACGCCACTGGCAAAAGCGATCAGGAAATATGAATACTTTGACTATTCGGTTAATGAGGCTTTATCGCTGACGGAAAAAGAGGAAGCTATTATTATCGGACTTATGCAAAATATTCAAATGGAATATCATGCTAACATGGATAAATTTAGCCAGGACATCATTATATCCCAGATTGAAACTTTGCTAAATTATTCAGACCGCTTTTATCACCGCCAGTTCCTAACCCGTAAAATTGAAAATCATCAAATACTTGATAGGCTTGAAGACATGTTAACAAACTATTTTAACAGTACCGATCTATTAACACGGGGATTGCCCAGCGTTCAATTCATAGCCGAAAAATTAAATATATCGCCCAACTACTTAGGCAGCTTACTCAAGATGTTGACAGGGCGCAATACACAGCAGCACATTCAGGACAAAATGATTGAGAAAGCCAAAGAAAAAATATCAACTACTGAACTATCGGTGAGTGAAATTTCTCACGAATTAGGTTTTGATCATCCGCAATCCTTCAGCCGCTTGTTCAAGGCCAAAACCGGGCTTTCACCTTTGGCATTCCGGCAAACTTTCAACTAAGCAAAATCTGTATTGTGTTGCCCGGCAACCGAACGACTAACATTTACTATTAATTTGCCATCACATCCATGTTAATTATGTAACTATTTATTTTTTTGAGTATCTTGTTGGAGATTTAATTTCAATTATTTGATAAAACAATTACTCAGCTAATGTCTTCGGAGAACGATTTATTGGTTGCCAGGTTAACGCAGGGCGATGCAAAAGCAATTGAATACCTGTTTAAGCAATATTATGCCCGGCTTACGCTTTTTGCCAACCGGTTTGTAAATGATATTGATGCCGCTGAAGAAATTGTATCAGATATATTTTTGATGCTTTGGGAAAACGGGCACGAAATTAATTTTACCGGCAGCATTAGTTCCTACCTGTTTAAGTCGGTTCAGAATAAATGCCTTAATTATTTAAAGCATCAGAAAATCGAAAATCTGTATGTTAATTACCTCGAAAAGCAACACCTTTTAGAAGAGGTTATCCTTACTGCCGAAAGCCCCTACCTGGAAAAAGAAATGGTGCAGCAGATTAATATAGCGCTGGAAAGCCTGCCTGAAAAATGCCGCGAAATTTTTATGATGAGCAGGTTTGATCATATGAAGTATAAAGACATTGCCAAGCAACTTGATCTATCACCCAAAACAGTAGAACGGCAGATCAGCATTGCTTTGGATAAATTAAGGCGTTTATTAAAACATGTAAGCTGTTTACTGTGGTAAAGTCGAACATCAATCAGTGCTCTTTATCGCCCAATAAACCAAAGCCGGCTGAAAAAATAGGCGCAACAATCTTTTTTTATCTGAATTTAATCCGAAGGCGCTCCGTTTGTTTAGCAACTGGGATACATTACCTGGAAAAACACCGACAAAAAGGGAGGCGGCTATTTTTCCGATGGTGGTTTTATATTTTTCGTTTGTTAATACCAGGGCGCTGCCCATGGCTATTTCAGCAATACCAGAATATACAACGGTATCGTCCTTTTTTAAGGGTACCCAATCAGGCACCTGGGCCTGGAATTCTTTTCGTGCAAAAGTAAGGTGACCTATGCCTGCGCCTATTAAACCAACGCCCAATAAAATACGGGCAACAGTTTTTATGTTCTCTTCTTTCATGGTGGATGAAGTGCAAATACTGTTCCACGATGAATCTCTCTCCAAAAGGAGAAGGTTCTAAAGAAAATGAAATTATAGTTTTCTATTTAGCAGCCGGAATAATCACCCATCTGTTCACTGTATTGCCTGGTGCTTCAATAACTACTTTATAAAAGGCGGAAGGCATATCTTTTACGGATACCAGCACATGTTCCTGGGTAAGGAGTGGTTGCGCCAGCAGTTTGTACTCATCTGTACCACCGGTTTTATAATTATTGGTTGGGCTCACCCAGATTTTTACATTGCCTTTAGTGTTCAATGCTTTCCAGGTAATGTCCAATGTTCCCTGAACATAAATTACCTGGGGTTGTGCCACATCTGCCTGGCCAATAAGGGATGTACCGTCAATTTCTCTCAGTTGGGCCTCGGGAATGGCGATACCCATAAAACGGATAATAGATGGCGTAATATCAATTATACCCGGTTTGTAATAGCGAGTATAAGCATTCAACTGCTTGTAGTTGGTCACCATCCAGGTGCTACGCTGACGGTCTGATTGCCCACCGTGGTTTCTGCCGGTTTGTTCATCTCGGCCATGGTCGGTAGTGATGAAAATTATCCAGTCTTCATTAAAATGTTTTTCGCGATATTGGATGGCCTGCCAGATGCGGCCCACCTGATCGTCCATTTTATTTACGGCATCGTCATAAGTAGGACTATCGCCATAACGGTGCCCCATATCATCAGTATACTCCAAATAAACCCACGACAAATCAGGCGCCTGCTCCTTAATACTTTTAGCGGCCGAATTGGTAACCTGCTCATCAATCAGGTGCATGTAGGTTCCGGCCTTATCGTGTTTAAAATTTACGGTATCCAGTTCGTAGCCATCGCTGCTGATATCAACCTTAATATTACCGGCCTGCGGCAAACCATCACCTACCAGTTTGGTACGGTTATCTGCCCAACTGGAATATATGGCTATCTTTTTATCCGGAGCGACCTGCTTAACTATCCTGAAAATGTTCCAGTAGTTATAATCGGGCTCTTTGATATCGTTTCCCCAAACGTTGTGTTTATTTACCCAGGTACTGGTCAACAGACTATTATATCCATTGGCCGAAATAGTTGGTGTTTGCGAATAGCCACCCTTTTCGCCGCCTGCATAAGCCCGTAAAAAATTGCCCTGCGCAGCAATCATTTTCAGGTTTGGCGGATCAAGGCGCTCTATAACATCTGCCGGGATACCATCAGCAATGATAAAAACGGCCTTTTTAACGCGGGTTTGCGAAAACGCCGCAAAAGATGCTAAAACAAAAAACAGAGATAACGATTTTTTTAAACGCATAAGATGGATATTACAGCTGCTAAGTTAGCCAGGAACTATTAAGGTAATATTATCATTTGGATAAACTAGCCTCAGCAGCTGGTATCCTTTAATCAAGAAAAATTGCTTTTCCAATTGCAAAGATCATCTTCTTTGCGCGAAGCGGAGAGAAGGTCGACCAGCGTAGTGTCGTCGGGATGAGTCGACTACACCAATGCATTTACGTTAATGCCACTCGCAGAATTGACTCACCCGATCTACGCTACGCTGGATCACCCTCTCTTTTGCAAGCAAAAAAGAGGGTTAAGAAAAGGTATTTTTCACTGCTATAAAAGCGAACGCGGCCTGTTCGCTTTTGATACAATTACAAGCCTTTATAAATTTATAATTTATTTATATTCAACAACTTAAACAACTGGCATTATATTTTCGTAATTCATTCCTTTTCAGGCAAATAAAAGCGCAGCATCATGATTAAAAATTATTTAAAAATTGCATTCAGAAGTTTCGGGCGACATAAGCTATTTACACTCATCAATATTGTAGGTTTATCCATTGGTATCAGTGCTGCACTGGTTATTTACCTTATTGTACATTATGATTTCACTTTCGATAAGTTTCATAAAGATGAGGACCGGATATACCGTGTAGTGAGCGATTTTTCGTTCCAGGGGCAGCAGAGCCATACCAGCGGTGTTTGCGGTCCACTGGCTGGGGCAATTAAAAGCCAAGCCACCGGGGTTGAATTTACTGCGCCAATTTTCACCTTATCACCTGATGTGTTTATCGCCGGAAAGAAAAATGGCCCAACGCGCTTCAAAGCCCAGAACAGAGTAATACTGGCCGATCAGCAATATTTTAAGATATTTAATTATGTATGGCTGGCTGGTTCATCGGCCCATGCACTAGATGCCCCTAACCATGTGGTACTAACCTCCGAAAGGGCTAAACTTTATTTCCCATCGCTCACATACGACCAGATTATTGGGAAGGTGGTTACTTACGATACATTAAAGACAACCGTTAGCGGTATTGTACAAACCATTAAAGAAAATACCGATCTTTCTTTTCACGACTTTATATCTTACAGTACGGGTACAGTGAATAAAGACCTGGGCGGCCAGTTACAGTTAACCGAATGGGAAAGCACCAATTCGGCATCGGAGGTTTTTATCAAGCTATTTCCAAAAACAGCCCCCAATAATGTACAAAAACAGTTAAATGCTATATTGAAAAAAAGCAGTCAGCCGCATCCTGAGCTTAGTGGAAGCACACACGGTTTCAGGCTGCAAACCATGGATGACATTCATTTTAATGCAGACTATGGCGTTTTTGATTTTAGTTCTACCGCCAGTAAAACAACACTTTATGGTCTGCTGGTAATTGCTGCCTTTCTGTTGCTGCTTGGATGTATAAACTTTGTTAACCTAACTACTGCACAGGCGGCTCAACGAGCAAAGGAAATAGGCATCCGCAAAACAATGGGGAGCAGCAGAAGGCAACTTATTGTTCAATTTTTGAGCGAAACTTTTATTGTGACACTGCTGGCAGTGTTGATTTCGGTCATGCTTGCCCCTTTTATATTAAAGCTATTTGCCGATTTTATTCCTAAAGACATTAAAGTTGATTTTGCCCAGCCTTCTTTAATCCTATTTTTATTGGGATTAACTGTGGTGGTTAGCATGGCTTCGGGCTTTTACCCGGCCATCATGCTTTCATCTTATAAGCCGGTATTGGTTTTAAAAAATCAGGCAAGCTCTAAAAGCAGTAAAACCCGTAATGCCTGGCTTCGTAAATCGCTTACTGTTACTCAGTTTATTATTGCCCAGTTTTTTATAATGGCTACCGTATTGGTAAGTAAACAGATCTATTATGCACTGCATAAAGACCTGGGATTTAAAAAGGACGCTATTATTGTTATAGACAGTCCATGGAAAAACCGGACACTAGCCCACAACCAGGTATTGGCAAACAAGCTACGCGCGCTGCCACAAATAGAAATGATTAGTATGGGTAGTGCAGCACCTTCTTCGGGGTCAATGAATTCTACTTTTGGTCTTTATAAGGATGGTAAGAAAGAGATTAAGACAGACGTTGAAATCAAAACAGGTGACCAAAATTATATCAAGATATACCAAATTAAATTGCTTGCCGGCCGAAACATACAAATAACCGATACGGCAAGGGCTATTATCATCAACAATACTTATGCTAAAATATTGGGTTTCAGCAATCCGGCAGATGCTATTGGTAAACGGCTTGAGAAACTCAACAATGATAAGAATATTACCATTGTTGGTGTGGTTGCTGATTTTCACGAAAGATCGCTGCACTCGCCGATTAATCCTTTGGCAATTCTATATGCCAAGGGTACCTACCAAACCAGCACCTTTCATATTGCATTAAAGCCTGAAACTGTAGGCGGCAATGAATGGAAAACAGCCATTGCAGCAATGGGAAGGGACTGGAAGAGCGTTTACCCAGATGATGACTTTGATTATCATTTTTATGACGAAACCATAGCCAAATTTTACGATAGTGAACGGCACACTTCCACATTATTGACCTGGGCCACTGGTTTATCTATTTTTATCAGCTGCCTTGGACTACTGGGGCTGGCCATATATACCACCAATTTACGCACTAAAGAGATTGGGGTACGCAAAGTATTAGGCGCTACCGTTACACAGATAGTAACCTTACTATCAACCGAGCTGGTGCTGCTTATCCTGTTGGCATTTATAATAGTGAGCCCTATTGCCTGGTGGGCCATGAATAAATGGATGGAAAACTATTCCGACCGCACCACCATCAGCTGGTGGATATTTGCACTGAGCGGCGGTGGTATGCTGATGGCAGCAGTAATTACTTCGAGCTTCCAAACAGTTAAAGCAGCCATTGCCAACCCGGTGCGGAGTTTGAGGAGTGAATAGAACAATATTGTATTTATTTATGCCTGTGGTTTGAAGACTACGGGCATTTTTTTTGTGTTTTGGAAATCGGCAAGTGGAAGATTGCCTGGCGTATTACAAATTTCTATACATTTGGTACCCGGAACCTGTATCAACAAGCAATAACATTTATGGACGAATCCGTAATCTCAAAATTTTATATCCCGTCATTTTTTTACGCTATATGCGGTGCTATTTTTCTTTTGGGCCTTACAATATATATGCTTTATCATTGCCTCTTGGGCAATCTTTTGTATCCGGGTAAAGCTTACACAATTACGCTATTTCTTTGTGGTGCGCTTGGAGTTTATTATTATTTCGTTTCAAAGTCATGGAAAAGAATTACGGTAACCGCTTCCGAAATTGTTGTATACAACCTTATTTCAAAAAAGCAGATAACTATTACCTATGCCGATATCACCCATATTTCTACCTATCGAACACAAGGTGGCCGTCGTGGGCTCAGCAGCCAGCGTTTTATTATTGATATTAAAGATGATCGGTCTCTAGAAATTAATGAATCATGGTACGAAAATTATAATAAGTTAACCATGGCTATTTACCACCATAAATACGGGCCAGGGCATGGCCGCGAGAGATATTTGGAACGCCATCAGAACCAGACGTGACCCGCCCCGGCCAAGCGCGCTCGCAGAGATAACAAGAGGTATACTTGAAAGACAGCCCCGTCAGGCTAATTTAAGCGGTACGCTTAAATTGTTGTGCATCCAGGTGTGTGTTGTTGTTATTAAAATCAATCAAAAGAAATAAGTAATTTCAATCCGGGCGTGATTGTTAAAGATGTTGTTATTTGTCAAGTACTCGTAGTTCCTGGCTAGTATAGGAGCATATTCAACTGTAAAGAGAGTTTTTTTATACCTATAATTAGTATAAAATGTACTTGAGTAATCAACCCATTGTGAACCTGCGGGAGGCACAAGCCCTTTCGAAACGCCTTCATTGGCAAGATAAAACAGGTCATTATCATGCTCCAGCTTTTCGAACCTTACTCCAAAAGAATTTCCTTTTTTAACATAACTAAGGTCTATAATAAGACTATTACTTCCCGGACCTATGCCTGCCCCAATATATCTTCCTTCATTGGTGTAGCCGTCTTTGGGAGCTCCGGCATTATGAACATACCACGTTGGTGCGGGTCTTAATAAATAAGTATACGGAATCTCCAGGTGAGTTACTTCTACCCTTGTTTGTATATATTGCTGGTTGCCTAAATCAAATAAGCGGGCGGCTCCCCAAGTATATGCCATTGAATGTTCCGGCTCCAAAAAGAAATCTGTGAGCCCTGCTGCCTGATCATTTCGCGCATATTCAAAATAGAGCTCTGCATGATACTGAGGCAGTACCTGCCTTACATAAGTAGAATATGCAAAATCCTGACCAGAGCCATTGGCTGCCCTTGTTGAAGGGACGAATACAGGAAACAGCCGTTTGAGCAAGCTCCTTGAGCTCCAGGTGGAATCTTTATTCAGATAATCAAAGCCCGAAATACCGAGGTACAAACCAGCAATCCATTTGGGTTGCCAATTGGCTGTAAAACCAGACACATATCGCTCCGTTACAGGTTTAGGTTGATATACAACAGGCCCTGTATAGGCAAATTTAGTTAAATCATAACCAGGAAATCCTGATTGTTTTAAAATACCTCCTATCACCTGCCACTCAAATGATCCTATTCCCGTTTTAATGGGATTAGCTGAATTGAATGTCCAATGCAAAAAGCCTGGGGCCGAATTACTCATCATAATGGAATTTTGAACACCCGGTCCCCACCACATATTTTCTGTAGAAATACCTGCTTCCACATCTTTATAAACAAGTGTAATTTTGGACTGACCTAAGTAAGCATGACTGATAGAACTATTACCAAATCGTTCGGGAGCGTCGATAAAACTAACGGTGTTAAAAAAAGCTCCAACAAGGTTCGATTTTATGTTTCCCTGTACCTGTGGAAAGGTTGGGAAATAGCTATTTTGTGCATATACCAGTTCTGGCTTAAGCTGGATACGAAGTATGCCTGCCTTAATATAAAACCCTCCAGTAGCCATGGTTTGATAACCAACATTAGGATACATTGGCCCATTATTATAGCCGAAAGGTAGTTTAGAATTGTAATCGCTGAGCCAACTAAAAGGAAGCAGCCTGATTATTACCGGCGCACCAAAAAGTTTAGCACCAGGAACCAGGTTTTTACTCCCTGCCATATACCGAAGTGTTGAATCGCCGTTACTATTAAATGCACTATTTACCGGACGTAAACAAAAAGATGAAACATCATCACTTATTCCCGTTATTTGATTCATACGGGCCAAAGTTTCGGCATAATCACCTACGCTGATGGTTTGGGCAAAACATTTGACGAAAAACAAATAAGAGATAAAAAAAAGTATAAGTGTTTTTTTCATAAACAGGTAATTAGTAATCAAATATAACGAGATATGATATCATACCATTAAGAATTAAGAAAATCTAATTAAGTCTGTTTTGGGTTGTCCCTCCTGGCAAAGCTTGTTGTGATAACGAAAAGTATGTTTGAAAGGCAAACCAATGTGGCACACCCGGCCTGCTTATTTTTTCAAATGCCGTTTACGCAGTTTGCTGAGGAACTCGGCAGAGATACCCAAATAAGATGCAATGTAGTGTTGGGCCACGCGCTGCGGAATAGTTGGGTAACGTTTTAAAAATTCAAGGTAGCGTTCCATAGCCGTGTAGGATATGGTTTTCACCAGGCGGTTTTGCACTACCGAAAGGTGCCGCTGAATCATGAGCCTGAACATGCGTTCCAGCTTAGGTACTTGTAACAATAATTTCTCCTTAGCATTACGCGAAAGCATCAGCAGTTCGCAGTCTTCCAGCGTTTCGATGTACATAATACTAGGGCTTTGATCCTGAAAACTGGTGAGGTCGCTCATCCACACCAGTCCTCTACCGCAAATTGCAGGGTTATCTCTGCTCCTTTGCTATCTATGTAATATTCGCGGATGCAGCCTTTGTTTACGTAAAGCTCAAAATTACAGATGTCGCCAGGCTCCAACAACATCGTCTTTTTTGGGACGGTTTTATATTCCAGAATAGCATTAAAATATTCCAACTCATCAGGCGTAAGCTGAATAGTTCTGGCAACATAATTATTGATGGCCTGAAACATGTTTTAAATATAAATTTATGCAAGTATAATAGCTAAAAGCAAAATGTAAACTAATTTAATTTCTTGTCCTGGTTCAATACTTTTGTGCCAGATACAAGATACTTTTACAGTGTAGAATTTTAATGCATCCAATTTATCATTAATAAAACGCTATTATATGACTTACGTACCCAACCCGCAACGTTACCAGGATATGGAATACCGCCGCTGCGGTAGTAGTGGCTTAAAGCTGCCTGCCGTATCGCTTGGTCTCTGGCATAATTTCGGTGCTATTGACAGCCTGGAAAATGCCCGCAATATATTAAGACTGGCTTTTGACAGTGGCATAACGCATTTTGATTTAGCTAATAATTACGGTCCGCCGCCGGGATCGGCAGAGGAAACTTTTGGCCGCATTTTTAAAGATGACTTTAAAGCATACCGCGATGAGCTCATCATCTCCACCAAAGCCGGTTGGCCAATGTGGGAAGGCCCATATGGTGACCTTGGATCAAAAAAATATCTGGTAGCTAGTTTGGACCAAAGCCTAAAACGCCTGGGACTGGATTATGTAGATATTTTTTATCACCACCGTCCGGATCCGGAAACTCCTTTGGAAGAAACCATGGGTGCCCTTGATCTGATTGTAAGACAGGGGAAAGCTTTGTATGTAGGTATTTCTAGCTACAGCGCTTCTGAAACTGAAAAAGCTATTCAAATTTTAAAAGAATTAGGTACACCATGTTTAATCCATCAGCCTAAATATTCCATGTTTGACCGCTGGGTTGAAGGTGGCCTGCTGGATGTTTTGGGTGATAAAGGTGTAGGTTGCATCCCGTTTTCGCCACTTGCACAAGGCTTGCTAACCAACAAATATCTGAATGGCATCCCTAAAGATTCAAGAGCTGCAGAGCATCGCGGAAATGGCGCAATGGAAGAGGATCAGATTACCCCGGATAAAATTGCACGGGTAAGCAAACTCAATGACCTTGCCCTGCAACGCGGACAAAACCTGGCCCAAATGGCCCTTTCATGGATATTGAGAGATAGCCGCATTACCTCTGTATTAATTGGAGTGAGCAAACCGGCACAGGTAACAGATTCTATTGGCTGCCTGCAAAACCTAAAGTTCACTGAGGAAGAGCTTACGCTGATCAATAATATTTTAAGCTAACCAAAAATAACCTGATTAGGAGAAGAATAGAGACAGGTCAATGCTCATTATTGACCTGTCTTTTTAAAACTATTTGCCTGTTCCTAACCATAAAATGGCATCTTGAAACATTTTGTTCTGGATAGCTGAATTAAAGATCTGGTCGCCATGGCCCATGTTCATGTAGATCATTTTATACTTGGTATTTGTCCACACTACCGGAATATCCCCTTCCCTGATAATATCTTTTTTCCCCAATGGATAATTGGCTGGAGCCAGTGTTACTAAAACCTTTACATCTTTATTATTCCGCGGATTGGGTTTCCAGCCATACCACTCATTAATTGGTGCAATATAGGTTTTGGGCAGATGTTGCGTTGCCGGATGTTTATTATCATCAACAATTAATTTTGCCGGCAATGGTGGCCAGTTGTTATTGTAAAATACCGCTCCGCCCAAAAAGTTTACAAACCACGGCCATTGGGTATATTGATCATTATAGCCTGAAACATGGAAACCAAGCCAGCCACCGCCACTGTTCATAAAGTTCTCAAATGCCTGCCTTTGAGCAGCGTTGTGGGGAAACTCATTAAGCCAGATAACTACCTGATAGTTTTTCAAATTAGCATCGTTCAGGTTGTCCCAGTTGGAAGTGGTATCAAAGGCAAATCCTTTTTCAGCTGCCATTTTTGTATAAAATTGGATGGCGTCCTTAGCAAAATCAACATGATCGGGCTCTACATTGGTGGAGTAAAATGCTATCGCCTTAAATTTGGGTGATTGTGCAAATGCTGTGAAGCTAAATACCAGCATTAACATCACTGCTGCGTTTCTTAGTATAATTTTATTCATCGCTGTTGATTTTAATTATTACCAGAGTTCATTTTATTCTCAAATGACGCTATCAAAACATCTTCATCTAATACGATGTCTTTAAATAGCGTTTCATCCTCTGCAGACCAGGGTTTACCTTGTCTGAAATCCCACCAGCGGTATTCAATTTTTGAGTATTCGTTAGAAATACCGCTCTCTACCGGTTTTTCATACAGATCATACATCCTGAAGGAATAACTATGCGCATCAACTGATAGAGCAATTATAAATTTCACCAGGTAGTAATTGCCGGTATTACTGGTTATGATTTTAAACATCCCCATACCGGTAATTGTGCTGGTCAGCACATCTGTTTTGATATCGGCTATTTCATATGGGGAGTCCCTTTTCATCCAGGTATAAGCTTTTGAGAAAAGCTCTTTTTTTTGCAGACTATCATTTAAATGATAATCTTTTTCAAAATATATCTTCCCGTTTTTCATCGGAATCGGGATTTGGGTTGCAGCATTTTGTGCAGCACAGATAGCTGGGAGCAGCATCAAAGGCAGTAAAATTGATTTAAGGATAGGGTTCATTGTAGATTTATAACAGGTTAATCTATTCATCAAATATCATCAATCAACTCGCTAATAGATTTATTGGTGAGCCCTACATTAGCTCTACAGTCGACTTATATAAATTGATTCGTCGGAATTTACAGTCTGAAGCTCTATTTTAGCCCTTATTAATTTATTCTGTTGATATGAAAAAAGGTTGGGCTGTTGTTAGCCTTTGTTTGTTATTTGCTCTAATGAGTAATATTTCCATCGCTCAAAGTGTAAAAAAGCCACGGTTTAGGGCACTTGCCATTGCCGAAATTGGCGGCGGACATGTACTTTTTACCGAAGCATCAAAAACATGGCTCAACAAACTGGCTGTGGATAGTAATTTCACTATTGACTATATCACTGACACCAAAGCCATTACCAAAGATTTTTTAAAAAACTATCAGTTATTTATCCAACTAAACTACCCTCCATATCCCTGGGGGCCAGAAGCACAGGCAGCCTTTGAGGATTACATCACTAATGGTAAAGGCGGCTGGATAGGCTTTCACCACCCTACCTTATTGGGTGTGTTTGATGGCTACCCCATGTGGCAGTGGTATGCTGTTTTTATGGGGGGAATTGAATTTAAAAATTACATTCCGGACGGAGCGGAAACTACCCTAACAGTGGAAGATCGCAATCACCCGATAATGAAAGGTCTTCCTGCATCGTTCTTAACAAAAGACGAGTGGTACATTTATAATCAAAGTCCGCGGCCCAATGTGCATATACTGGCCAGCATTGACGAAGCATCTTACAATCCTCCAAAAGATATCAAGATGGGCGACCATCCGGTAATATGGACCAACGAGCATGTTAAGGCTCGTAATGTTTATATTGCCATGGGGCATTTCCCACAGCTTTTCCAGGACGAAAATTATACAACCCTGGTAAAAAACGCCATATTCTGGGCTGCAAAAACAACTGATTAAATTCCTTTTTAAGCAACAGGCTTATTTCCCTGCTGCCCAAAATATTGCATTGCTAAACAATGTGGTGTAATCTTTACTTTGAAATAGTATGGGCGAATGCCCCATAAATATGTAAATATTGCGTGCTTTGTAATTAGGATTTGTCCACACCACGGGATGATCGCCACCCATTTTCACTTTAGAGTCAGGCACATAGGTCGATTCATCAACAGTAGCTAATACGTGTACATTGGGCCGGGGATCAACATCATAAGTATACCATTCTTCCTGCTGCACTGTAAATGTGGGTGAAACACCTTTCATTACCGGGTGTTGTTTATCTTCCACATCAACCGTGGCCCTGGCAAAAGTGGCGATGTAATCTTTCCACCTGATGCCGCCCATAAACTGGTGGAACCATTGCCACATCGGATAACCATCAAACTCGCCTAATAAGCTGGCATGGTGAAAGCCTATCCAGCCGCCTTTACCCTGCTCAATATAATTTTGAAAGGCGGTTACGGCTTTTTCTTTCCAGGCATAGGGCGCATAATCCATCTGAATAAAAAGTTGGTATTTGGATAAAAAAGCTTCATCTATCTGATCGGTATTTTGGATATAATCAACCGAAAAATTACTATCGGCAGCCAGTTTATCGAGCCAAACCCTGGCTGCTTTTGAATATTCAACATGATGTCCGCCATTTTCATAAAGTGCTATTACCCTAAATCTCGGGGCTTTTGCCTGTCCGAAAATGAAGGACACGCTGAACAAACTGAACACTAATAATAAGACTACTTTTTTCATATGATGATTTAAAAAGATCAAATAATAAATTTATAAAAATGATGTAAAAGGATTTAAGCTTGCTCAAATGTCATCATACGCAAGGTTAAAGCCAATTTGTTTACCACTACATTAATACTACTGCCTATATTTAAGTTTATTAAAGTAATTGTAACGTTTAAATTGCACAGAATTAACCTGTAAATTATTTGAATATCTGGCTTTTTCTGTAAAGCGGCAGAAAATCAATTACAATTATGTAAATTGATTTTTCCACTGCTACCCTTATAATCATTTGATTTGGATTAGGCTTTTATACCATTTTTTATAATGAACAAAATCATTTTTTTGATTGGCTCTTTTTTATTTGTTGTTCATATAGCTGTTGCCCAAACTACAATAGGGATTCCTTCTATCAAAAACTACAGCAATGCCGACTACAATGCCGCCACTCAGATTTATGATGTTAAACAGGATAAAAACGGGATCTTATATTTTGCAGATAATGATGGCTTATTAACTTTTGATGGCAGCTATTGGAAGCTATATCCAATGCCTAACCACACGGCCATTAAAGCACTGGCTGTTGATTCATCCGGAAAAATATACGCAGGAGGACAGGATGAGGTTGGTTATTTTTATCCGAACCAAAATGGCGTACTAAAGTTTCATTCCATCAGGCTGCTACTACCGGTTCAGGCGCAACAATTTGCTGATATATGGGATATTGTAATTCTGGATAACCAGGTTTTCTTCCGCACCATTGAGGCTATTTTTCAATACAAAAACAACCACATGATTGTTTTTGATGCTCCCGGCGGCTGGCGGCTTTTAACCAAAGCTGGTTCATCAATTTTTGCGGAAGATAAGGTTGAAGGTTTGCTTCGGTTTAATAATGGGAAGTGGATATCTCAATTAGATAAAACGAATACGGCAGCGATGCACATAACCGGTGTTTTGGATTACAATAAAAACACGTTGCTCTTAACCACCTTTACCAACGGACTTTTTCTGCTTAACGGGCAAACGCTTACCAAAATGCCCCTTCAGCATGAAAGCATTCTTAACAATGATCTGGTTAATTGCGCCAGTAAAATTGATAGCAATCAATACGCAATTGGAACCGCATCTAATGGTCTACTTATTATTGATGATAAAGGACAACTGATTCAAAAAATCTCCAATGCTGAAGGGCTACAAAATTCAAACGTCCATCGTGTACTGTCTGACCAGGATAAAAACCTGTGGCTGGCACTTGAAAACGGCACCTCATTTATCAACTATAATACCTCCATTAAACACATCTATCCTGTTAAGGAAAATCAAACGGTAAGTACCGCCATCCGGATCTTTAACAAAAGCCTTTATATCGGCACGTCAAACGGCTTGTATAGCGCTCCGCTTGATTTGTCAAAAAATGATGTCAGCTATTGCAACAGCATTTTTAGTGAAGTAGCCAACACCAAGGGACAAACATGGAGCCTTACCGAAACTAATCACCAACTTTTATTGGGACATCAAAGCGGTGCTTTCTTTATTAATGGGAACAATGCTATCCCTATTATGACCAAGCAGGGAGCATGGGCCTTTCAACCGATACCTGCAACGCAGGATATTATTGCCGGAACGTACACCGGGATAGAACTTTTAAAACAAGAGGGAAATACATTTACCGATGCAGGTAAAATTAACGACCTGTACGAATCTTTAAATAATATAGCAGCCGATAGTCAAAACAACATCTGGGCATCACATCCTTATCGTGGCATTTTCAAAATACAGCTTTCTGCCGATAGAAAAACCATAATCCGTTATACCAAGTATACTAAGTATGATGGGTTGCCTTCAACCTTAAATAATCAGGTTTATTTTATAAAAAATAAGCTCTTGGTCGCTACGGAAAAGGGCGTATATGAGTACAACGCTGCCACCAATAAATTTAGGCCCAATGCTTTTTTTTCGCCGATATTTAATGGGAGTCCGGTTGAGTTTATGACTGCCGATAGCATGGGCAACATCTGGTTTGTAAATAACCAGCGTGTTGGTGTAATTGATTTCAGCAAGGCAAACACTCAAAAACCTTACACCGTAATTTACTTTCCCGAGCTAACCGGACAAACAGTAAAAGGAAATGAATTCATTTATCCATACAATAATGAAAACATTTTTATCGGCTCCAATAATGGTGTTTTTCATTTAAATTATAGCCGGTACACGCAATCAATTACCCAATTAAAAGTTGTGCTGAGTACGGTAAAAGCCATTGCCGAAAAAGACAGTCTGCTGTTTGGTGGCTACTTTTTAAGCGATAACCAAATTGCTACTGAACAAAATTTAAAACAGATTATCAGTTTGCCCAACCGTTTTAACTCCTTCCATTTTGAATATTCATCAAACCTGTATGCACAAAAAAGCAATGTGGAATTCAGTTATAAATTAATTGGATTTGATAAACACTGGTCGGCATGGTCATCAAAAACGGAGAAGGATTACACCAATCTACCTTATGGCATTTACCGGTTTTCGTTAATGGCCCGCAATAATTTGGGCAATGAGTCAAAGCCTGTTAACTATACTTTTATAGTTACACCGGCCTGGTATCAGTCAGCGTGGATTTATTTGCTTTACCTGGTTATAGGAGTATTGCTGATAGAGCTTATCATCAGGTGGCAGAAAAGAAGATTTGCCATGCACCAAAAGAAACACGAAGAAGAACAGGCGAGGCTAAGCTACTTACACAGCCTGGAGCTTGATCGTAATGAAAAAGAAATTATTGCCTTACGCAATCAAAACCTGGAAACCGAACTGCAATTTAAAAACAAAGAACTGGCAACCATAACCATGCATTTGGTTGAGCGCGGCGGCATTTTAATAAACATTAAACAAGCCATTATTGCCCTTATCAACAAAACCAAAATTCCCGATCTGGCACATGAGTTCAGGAGTGTATTTAGGATATTGGATGAAATAGAAAAAAACGCGGATGACTGGAATCACTTTGCCATTTACTTTGACCAGGTGCATAATAACTTTTTAACCACGCTGAAAAACAAATTTCCATCTCTTAGTCCAACAGATTTAAAGCTTTGTGCATACTTAAGGTTGAACCTGAGTTCAAAAGAAATAGCCCAGCTTATGAATATCTCGCTAAAAGGTGTGGAGATCAGCCGGTACCGCATCCGCAAAAAGCTTAACCTATCAACAGATATTAATCTGTACGATTTTTTAATTGAGGCAACTCAAAGTACCGACAAGCCTTCTTAAGGTTTTTCCAGCTCTTTTCTACGGCTCCAAAAGTAAATAGCGAATATTACCGTAACTGCCGGTAGTACCGCACCAAACTCATCGGTAAAATATGCCGTATGCCCGGTATTGTAAGTAATAGGCGTAAAAAAGGCCTGGATAAACAAATTATGACTGGCATGCAGCATTACCCCTGTCCAAAGGCTGTTTGATTTTAAACGAAACCAGGCAAATACAAAACTCATGCTTACTACCATAACCGTGAAACAGGTAAGCCCATACCAGGCAGGCGTACCATTGTTATAGTTCCCCCATATTAACAGGGGATAATGCCAAACGGCCCAAATTATGCCACTTATTAAGGCTGTTTTGGTATAGGAGGTTACATTGTATAATTGCGGAACCAAAAACCCTCTCCATCCTATCTCTTCACCTAAGGCGGTTGACATACTGCCAAACAGGCCAATCACCCCTTCCACAATAAAAAACAGTACAATAAAAACACCGGCAGGCAAATTGCTCCAACCTAATTGTTTGGCAGTACTTGTTACAAAAGCTTTATCGTAAAAGCCGCCCCAGCCTGTTAACCATATAATTAAATAAGTAATAGACGCATAAATTACAGGCACCAGGTAGGCCCAAAGCTGGTAACGCGGCTTTCCCCATTGCCAGCTTAAACCACTTATTTGAAGATTCAACACCTTACAGGTTAGGTAAGTTGCCAATGCAGGGCACCACATAATACCATACCCGAATATCCGTCCGCCTATTCGTCCTGTACTTCCGGCATGCAAGGTTACTATCCAAACTATGGCGCTTAACAGCAAGGTAAAAAGTAGAAAAACAGCAATCGCCTTTTTACTTTGACTAACAGATTGTTCTTTCAATTTGAAGCGGATAAATTTTGTCTATCTTCAAAAATAGAAAATCCCTGTAATAATTTGCTATTTATAAATCCGGCCCATCATCGGGTCATTAAATATAATTTTCTTAAGCTCGTCGGCATCAATGGCGCCCTGGTGGGCGTAAACCACTTTACCATCGGGCTCCACTAAAAGCGTATAAGGCAGTGCCCCATCCCATTTAGGATCAACGGCTTCAATCAGTTTATATTTATCATCACCAGAGTAGATGTAATTAACTCCCGAAGCTTGTTTCCTGATTAAAAACTTAAGCGCTTTATCTTTATTTGCCGGGTCATCCGCGCTGATGCTTACAAACTCCAATCCCCTGTCGCGGTAAAGGTGATTCATGGTTACCAGGTCCGAAAACTCTGCTACACATGGGCCGCACCAGGTAGCCCAAACATTAATCAGCCTTAACTTGTCTGTATGGTTTTTTACCACTTCGGCAATTTCTTTTACGTTGATGGTATCCAGCTTTACCGGTTCTTTGGCCCATTCTATCTGTGCTTTTTCTACCGATGCTGCTTTTTCTTTCCATTTAATAGAACATCCAAAAACTTTGGTAACCGGAACAGCAACTTCTTTACCGCTAAGCAGGGCATCAATGGCATTACGGGCATCCAGCGAATGCGGGGTTTTGGCAGGGTTCTCCATATCATCAATCCGGCCCTGGTAGCGCAGCTTTCTGTCTTTATCAAAAATAAAAATATGCGGGGTTGATACCGGGCCATATTGGTTAGAAGCAGTTTCTGTATCGCCATCATACAGGTAAGGGAAATTATAACCTGCATCCTTCGCGCGGATTTTCATCTCATCAAAAGAATCACCCAAATCACTGTAGCCTAATTCATCGGCACGTAAAGCTGCAGGATTGTTGGGGTTGATAGCCACAACAGTAACTCCTTTGGCTGCATAATCATTAGTAAGGTTAATTATCCGTTTTTCGTAGGCTTGTGATGTAGGGCAGTGGTTACAGATAAACACAATGGCCAGCACCTTTGCATTTTTAAAAGAGTTGAGGGTATAGGTTTTACCATCAATACCCGGCAAGCTAAAATCAGGTGCGACAACACCAATATCAAGAGTTTTATGATCAAATTGATGGGCGGCATCCTGTGCAAATACCAAATTTGATGTTGCAGTTATCAATATTACAGCTAAAAGCTGGGCAATATACTTTTTCATAATTTCAGTCTCTTTAATTTAGTTTTTCAATGAAACAGCCAGCAAATACCAGGCAGCGTGCGGCAGCCATTGTTCGGCCCAGCGCCAGTCATAATCTTTGTGGGTGGTAGTGTAGGGTATGTTAAAGTCGATATCATTTTCATTATCCAGCCCGGAAGTTATCCCATTTACAATTCCGCCGGGAGCATTGGTATATTGAAAAGTTCCGAAAAAGCCATATGACGGGTTGTTATGACCACTCCCCTGTAACATGCAGGCATCAAACGGATTTAGGCCCAGTATCCAGTTAAGCTGATCCAATCCGAAGCTTTCCAATTGATCATGAAAAGCACTATCTTCTTTAAATAAACTGGCGGCTATCCGTGCTGCGGCAGCCATAGAACCCAGCCTGGCATTTTCTCCCTGCCACCAAGGTGATGCATCGCTTCCGTGCGGAAAAAAGAATGAACTGTGCCTGTTACCCAAAGTATCCTGCACCAATTGACGACTATAACCAAACGGATTATTAACCTCGTGAGTAATAAACAACTCAAACTCCATTGATTTTTTTACCGTTTCTTTGATAAGGGCTTGCATTTCAACGCTCGCATAAGGATAGTAACTCATTAAACTAACCAGCGGCAAACCGGCATCAGCGGGGTGAAAAAACGGGCGGTCATTATTATCCGCGCGCCAATAGTTTTTGTATTTACCACTGGTAATTAAACGGGCAACCAGATTTGCGGCACGTTTTTCGGCGACATCCTTATAAATATCTTTATGGGTGGCTTTGTATAGTTCTGTAGCCGCACTCAGTGCACAGTAATCGTCTACAATATTTTCTTTCCCATCGTAATCCATCTGTGGGTTATTTTTCTCTAAAAAGGCAAAGGCATTTTCAGCAGCTTTTAAATAATCAGCATTGCTAAAATCGCCTGATACTGTATAGGTTGATGCCATGGCCAAAGCTGCAATAGCAATACCACCTCCCGAACGATAGCTGGATTGATAGCTGCGCCAGTTTTTGCTTGCTGCATTTTTGTTAAAAACGGCATCTTTTGTTTGCTTAATACGGTAACTGCCTTCATCAGCTTGAATCACCCTATCCTGTGGTAATTTGCCGGGACCCGGAGCTGACACCGAGCGATAAAAGGAACCATCTTTAGCCTGTATCCTTACTAAATAATCTGCACCATACATGGCTTCATCCAAAACCCTCCGGTCTATCTGCAAAAAATCAGTGCCAGGTTTTGCCGATAACAAGGCGTAGGTTTTAAGAAGGCTCCAGCAGGTTAATGATATCTGCTGCGGATTAAAATAATTTGAAAACGAAAGATGCGACAAGTGTTTGCCATAATCGCCGGTAGCGTCGTACCAGCCGCCATGGGCATCAATGGTATCGGTAGTTTTACCAGCCAGCAATAAATGATGATCGGCCTTATTCAGCAGGCCCGAGCTTCTTTGTCCTTTAAAGTAATAGGTAACGTTTGATAAGGTGGCTTGTTCCAGCACATTTTTACCAATAATAAATGGATAGGAAGAAACTTTACCCTCCGGCAAAGTAACCTGTAAGGTATAAGTGCCATCCGTAGTAAAATCACTAAAATCTATAGTCCAGAATTGCCAGTTTTTCCATTGATCAACAGGGCCGCTGAATACAGGCTTACCCGTATAAACCGCTTTGCCTGTACCTGCATCAATCAGGTTAAAGGAAGAAAACGCCAACTTACTTTCCGCTTCAACAACTGCATGTTTGGTGCCGTTATCTTCATACCCAATGTGATTGGTGAGCATTTTTACCGATTGCGCGCAAATAAAAAGCGGCGAGCTGATCAGGACACACAGCAGCCATTTTTTTGCATGTAGTAAACCCATAAATTACTATAATGGTTAATGATTTATAATTATTGATACTGTTTTAATAAATTGAACAGTGCTTTCACAAAGCTAAAATGTTGTCGTAATGGAATACATTTTTAAACCCCTACATTAGCACTACCAGTTTAAAATTACCAAATTGAAAAGCAATATTGCTATGCTCTGAAAAGCTAAATATTTAAACGGTTTTACCCTTCCCGTTTTTGCCCTGGATAATTTGCCTGTACAATTTAATTTTATAGATGAATTTTATTTAAGAAGCCCTTTACCGGGCATAGTAGTGGAAATGTAGGGGACTAAAAATCGTTTATCAACAAACTTTGCGGGATAATTGTAAAACATAAAATTCATACCTTGTTACAGTAATATAACCTGAACTAAGGGTTAATTTTATAAACCTGAAACTATATAATACCTAATGGAACAATATAACGGCACACGCAAATTTTTGATTGCTACACATGGCACTTTTTCGGCCGGAGTAAAATCGTCGTTAGAGCTGATTATTGGGGAAACAGCACAGCTATTTATTTTACAAGCTTACAACAACGAAAATACATCCATTGAATACGAAATAAAGATCATTATGGAGCAGGTAGGCGAACAGGATGAGCTGATTGTTTTTTCTGATATAATGGGTGGTAGCGTTACCAACCAATTAGTGCAACACGCTTTGCGACCTAACGTCCATATTGTATCAGGATTCAATTTGCCGTTGCTGATAGAAATTATACTTGGCGATACAAATACCCCGGTTGATGAATTGATTGAAACGGCCATTAGCAATGCAAAAGAACAAATGGTTTATGTGAACAAGCTATTAAGTACACCCAGCAACAACGATTTTAATGATTAAGTTAACCCGGATAGATGACCGCTTATTACATGGACAAGTTGCTTTTACCTGGACACCGGCCCTGGGAGCCGATTGCCTGCTGATAGCAAATGATAAGGTGGCAAAGGATGATTTTTTGAAGATGACCCTTGGTTTGGCAAAACCGGCAGGCACAAAACTGTTAATTAAAACACTGAAGGATGCGGTTACTTTTTTGCTCGATGAGCGGAGCAAAAACATGAAAGTATTACTAATCATCAACAGTGTGCAGGATGCCTCTGTTATGGCTGCTGATGTGCCCGAAATAAAATCAATCAACTTTGGAGGGCTAAGATCAAAAGAAGGTTCAAAACTGATTTCAAAAGCCGTAGCCCTTACTGAGGAAGACTTAGTGATTATTAAAGAACTGATCAGTAAAGATGTGGAACTTGAAGTAAGGCAGGTGCCTACCGATAGCAAGCAACTGGTAAACAACCTGATTTAAATGTATAAACAAACACAACCATAATATATTGTCAGTATCCTTTATACTCATTGCACTGATAGCAATGTTTGGTCATTCGGAAGATTTTCTGGGTACCACTTTATTAAGCCGTCCCCTTGTACTTGGCCCCCTGGTTGGTTTGGTGCTGGGTGATTTAAGCCAGGGCGTAATTATTGGAGCTACGCTGGAGCTGATATTTATGGGCAATATTAAGGTTGGTGCGGCCATCCCCCCGGATGTAATTACCGGTGGCGTGTTGGGTACTGCCTTTGCTATTATTTCGGGTAAAGGACCCGCCATAGCGTTGGCCATAGCGGTGCCGGTATCCATTTTGGCTGAACTGATCATCAGCTCACTTTTTGTATTAAGGGCAATGCTGAATAAAAAGTTTAACCAATACGCCGAACAGGGTGATTACCGAAAAATACAGCGTCTGCATATCATATCGGGATTAGTACGGCCCTTGCTGATGGGGTTTATTGTATTGCTGGCCTTGCAACTGGGTGCCAATGCGATGAAATCATTTCTGGACATGATACCTCAGTGGGTACAAACTGGCTTGCAGGTTGCAGGAAATATGCTGCCGGCACTTGGTTTTGCATTATTAATGAACCTGATGTTGAACAAAAAGGTTGCCCCCTATTTCTTTCTCGGTTTTATACTGGCGGCCTATTTAAAATTGCCCATTATAGCCATCGGTGGTTTAGGGGTTATTATTGCATTAATTGTTACCCAAAGCAAATCATCACCCAAAAATGAAAATGATGATGATGATTTTGCTACAGAAGATACCCCTGTAGAAAACCTTACACTTCAAAAATTAACTAAGGGTGATATCCGTAGTATTTTTTTCCGTTCGTTGGCATTGGAAGCCAACTTCAATTTTGAAACATGGCAAAATACGGGGGTGGTTTTTTCTATGATCCCGGCTTTAAGAAGATTATATCCAACCAAGGAAACCATGGTAAAGCCTTTAAAAAGGCATTTGCAGTTATTTAATACCAGCCCATACGGTTCAACCCTTATACTGGGCATAACGGCAGCTATGGAAGAACAAAATTGCCAGGATGCAGATTTTGATGAAGAATCTATCAACTCGGTAAAACTGGGCCTGATGGGGCCGCTGGCCGGGGTATTCGATTCTTTGTTTTGGGGTACATTTAAGGTAATTGCTGCCGGTGTAGGCGTTTCACTTGCTATAAAAGGTAATGTAATGGGTCCGGTAATTTTTCTGCTGATATTTAATATCCCGCATTTATTGCTCCGGTATAATTTGACCTTTATTGGCTACAATGCCGGAACCACCTTTTTACAAAACCTGGCAAAAAGCAACCTTATGGATAGACTGACCAGCGGCGCAGCCATATTAGGGTTGATGGTGGTTGGAGCCATGCCCGCTACCTTAATAGCCATTACCACACCCATAACCTTAGGATCATCCCATTCGGCTGCTACATTGCAGGGTATTCTGGATCAGATTGTACCCTCTGTAATACCACTGGGATTAACTTTTCTGGTTTATTATTTTGTAAAAAAGAGTGTTAAAACCACCTGGTTATTGCTTGGCCTGCTGGTATTGGGTTTTGTTGGCAGCATGATACATTTATTTGCTTAATAGACTAATAAAATGAATGGAATTGGTGTTTCACCCGGTATATCATTAGGAATTGCCCGCATCCTAAAAACCAATAGCGCTACACTTACCGGAATTTTATTGAATGATGAAGCAGCTATTTTAGCCCATATTAAACATTTTGATGATGCTGTAATCAGTGCCGTGAGTGAGGTAAATGACCTCATCAAACAACATACCAACGCTGATGGCATTGAGATTTTAGAAACCCAGGTTGAATTCTTATCCGACCCACAATTGAGGGATGATGTTGTTGAACAAATAAGCATCCACAAAAAAAATGTAAATGATGCTTTAATTGCATCCATAGCCCAAACGGTACAAACGTTTGAAAGCATGTACGATGAATTCATGCGCGCCAGGGCTGCTGATATTAAAGACATAGGTAACCGCATTTTAAAACACTTAAATAATGCCCCATCAGATCATATTACACCATACGGGCCGGATACCATTGTTATAGCTGAAGACATATCCCCATCAGATACCATAACCATGGATCTGAAACATGTTATAGGCATTGCAACACAAGTTGGCAGCAAAACTTCGCACGCAGCAATCATTGCTAAATCAAAAGGGTTGCCCGCTGTAGTGGGTTGCGGCAATGAACTGGCGATAATAAAAGATGGTGATTTTATTATTTTAGATGGCAGCACCGGCATGGTATTGGTAAATCCTGATCAGCAAACTATTTTAGATTACACTCAAAAAAGGTCAGATTTTGCTGAAAATATTTCGCTATTGAAACAACTGAAAGATGTTGAGCCCATAACTACTGATGGAACAGCCATAATCCTATCGGGAAATATTTCTAATGCTGATGATCTGGATGATGTTTTTGATTATGGCGGCCAGGGTGTGGGCCTGATGCGAACAGAGCTGCTTTTCATGAACCGTAATAGCTTCCCTACCGAAAATGAGCAATTTGATTTTTATAAAAAAACAGCGCTAAAAGCAAAAGGCAAGCCCGTTATTGTACGAACCATTGACATTGGCGGCGATAAACAATTAGCTTACTTTAATCTGCCTGTTGAAGAAAACCCTTTTTTAGGTTACCGCGCAATAAGAATTTGCCTGGACAGGACCGATCTTTTCATTACCCAACTAAAAGCCATTTTAAGGGCTTCCATTTTTGGCGATTTAAAGATCATGTTTCCCATGATAGCCAGCATTCAGGAAGTACGACAGGCAAAAACAATTCTGCAACAGGCCAAAGAAGAACTAGCACAAGCCGGACAAGCATTTAATGATGCCATTGAGATTGGTATTATGATCGAGATCCCATCAGCAGCAATAACGGCCGATTTGCTGGCCACGGAGGTTGATTTTTTCAGCATCGGCACCAATGATCTCTGCCAGTATACCCTTGCAGTTGACAGGATGAACGAAAAAATAAGCCACCTGTATGATCCCTTCAATCCCGGGGTATTGCGCTTAATTGATAACGTGATCTCTCAGGCCAATAAAAACAACATCCACGTGGGTATGTGCGGAGAACTAGCGTCTGATCCGTTGGCAACTTTATTGCTGATGGGCATGGGGTTAAAAGATTTCTCCATGAGCGCTTCGTCCATACCTGCGATAAAACAAATCATCATTAATAACAATCTATCCAAAGCAAAAGAGATATACAACGCCGTATTGGCTATGGATAACTCGGCAGACATTTTAAATTACTTACAGCACACTATTTAATGATATCAAAAGAATACATCATAATGGATTCGCAGGGCATTCATGCCCGCCCGGCGGCATCTCTTATTAAGCTTACCAAAAACTACAAATCAACTTTCGACCTTAAAAAAGATGATAAAACAATCCGGCTAAACAGTATGCTCAATATCCTCTCCATGGGAATTAAAGGCGGCGAAACCATTGCTGTTTTGATAGACGGAGAAGATGAGGTTGTTGCGGCTGAAGCCATTGATACCTTTTTTACAGAACTGGGCAAAATGATAAAAAATTGATAAGACCTATTTATTATGAAAATAACGATCACCAAAAACGAGCAGGAATTTAATATCACCGCAGCATGGCGCATTATTGCCCAGATGCTGGAAAAAAGAAATTCCGTTATCGGTCTTTCTACCGGGCAAACCACTATTGATATGCATGCCATTGTATCCGAAATACATGCCAAGTATCCTTTTGATGTTTCGGACATTACCCTGTTTAATGTGGATGAGCTGACCAATCTTTCAAGAGAATATGCAGGCAGCTGCTACACTATGATCTTGAACCAGATAGCCGGTCCGCTCGGTATCCCCGAAGAAAATTTCATTATGCCTCCTACCCTGTCGGATGATTTTGAGGCTGAATCTGTATTATTTGAAAAACGCCTTGCCGAACGTGGCGGTGCAGACCTACAAATGCTGGGTATCGGCAGTAACGGACACATTGGCATTAACCAGCCGGGCACTCCATTTGAAAGCGAAACCTGGGTATCGCCCATGGATCCCGATTTTGAGGCCCGTGTGCGCCGTGAAACACAGGTACCGCCAGAAACAGAACTGGGCGGATTAACCCGGGGTATTAAAAATATTATGCATACCCGCAAACTGATATTAATTGCAAAAGGCGCCCACAAAGCTGATATTATTGAACAAGCCATACTTGGCCCTGTCAGTATTGATATCCCGGCATCAGTTGTTCAGCTTCACCCCAATTGTGAAATTTTGGTTGATGTTGCCGCCGGTGCAAAAATTGCCGAATATGCTAAAAAGAGAAATTACAACTGGTAATAAAGGCTTTAACCTAAGCCTTATCGCAAACAACAAAGCCGTTTCAATTAAAGGAACGGCTTTTGTTGTTTATGCAATAAAAGGATGGAAAAGGCAATAGAATAAACAGCATTGAAACTTAAGCTGCTAAAACTTTAGACATCAAGGCACTATCACCTTTTGAATCCAGTCTATACAGTCAGAAGGGGAAACTATCGACCAAGAATGTGGATGTCTTGTTCCATCTAACCTATAGCCCTTGCCAAGGGCTGGTATTAATTCAGCATTGTCGTTACCATTTAAATTTAAAAAATTAATCATGGCTGATAAATCTGCTGCATTCATATCATAATAGTCTCGGTTTCGTTCTTTTAGTTGCCACAAGATATCAGGGTCACAATAAAGCCTGATAGGAACTTTTACAAGATATTTTGCATTTCCACCATCTTTTTGTGATCTTGAATACATTGAACGTTTAATGTATTGTTCAGGATATTGGTCGGGTGAACCGCCATAAACTTTATTACAACTATTTACAATCGATTTTGATTCTCTGAGCCCATTCAATCTTCCCGCACTAAGGTTGGCTCTTCCATCGTTCATTGATATGAATCGTTTAGACGTATTATAAAGACCAGCAATGTCAACTGGCGGATCAATGCCAATTACAGCAACAGGAACCAAAAAAGTTTTAGTGCTATCTTCTCTTGATATTTCAGTATATCTCAATGCAAGCATTCCACCACCTGATAATCCACTTAAAATAAATTTATCTTTTGGTACATGGTAAATAGCTGTAATTTCTTTAAATGCTTTGTTTAAGAAGTTTAAAGTTGTGTTATCACCATCAATGTCACCTTTGTTGATAGATAATATTAATGTTAAGATGTGACTTTCTGATGCCAATTGTATTAACTCCTTATTACAGCAAATTACACTTTCTGCTGACTCGCCACTGCTGGGTAGCAAAACCAAAGTACCCTTTATAGGCCCTTTAGGTGGCAAGGAATAATAGTATAAACTATCTGGTGTTACATTATTTGAATAGATATTTTCATTGTCAAAAGGAGCTGGGCTGCTTCTTTTTAAAGAACTTAAATAAGGTTCATCTAAATTCACAAATTGACCATCTAAAAAATGCCCTTCAAGTGACAGTCCTGATTCAAAAGTAATCTTACCCTTACCCTGTAAAACATTATTTACAAAGGAACCACTCAGAATGTCGCCATCATCATTTATTTCACCCTCTCCCTGAAGAATTCCATCATTAAATAAACCTTCAAGAGCGTAATTATTAGGTAACAAATACTTACCCTGACCATTCAATTTGCCTCTTTTTAAATAGCCAATATATTTGCCAACCTCTTTACCGTCTCTGCGCCAAATAACTGTCCCATTTCCATTACCATATCCCTCCGCACAATCTCCTTTCCAAAGAACAGAATCTTTGGGCAAATAATTATAATCCCATATCCGGCATCCTGAACTTTCCGCTTTTACGTATTTCCCTATAGTTTTTTGAGCAAAAGCAGTATAAGTTAATAAACAGATTATTGGAGTAAGAATAAACTTCATGTAGTATTTTATAGGATAGTTAAGGAAGAAGTAAATATCTGATATTAACGGACCTGTAAGAATAGTTTAACTTTATTTAACAAAAGCACATTTGCTAAATAATGCTTTTAATTTCAATGCTGAAAGGTGGGTCTTGGGGGTTGGGATAAATAGGTCAAAAAAGATGTGTAAAGTTAATGAGTTTTCAACTCACATCTTTTTAGGGGAATCTTACATAAACAACAAAGCCGTTCCAATTAAAGAAACGGCTTTGTTGTTTGCAATTATGTATTAAAAATTAGGCTTGTTTACATCCCACCATAAGCGTGTACCGCCATTATCAGGGCCACCTAACAGGTTTACTCCCGCTTTTGCGGCTACCCCATTGCTGGAGTATTCGCTTAAAGGATAAGAAATACGGCGCACCTGTATTTTGGTATCGATAGTACCGCCACTATTATTAATTACTACCGGAAATACTTTAGGATATCCGGTACGGCGAAACTCTGTCCATGCTTCTTGCCCTTCGGGGAACATAGCCAGCCATTTTTGGGTGATGATACGCTCCAGATTGGTTTCATTAGCCGCCGTTGGATCCCATTTAATGGTAATGGCTGAAGATGCAGCAATGTTATTATCTGCATTCAGTGGATCAACGTAATCCGCAGGCTTACTGGTACCATCGGCAATATACGCTGATGCTGCGCTGCCTACGCCATATTGGGTCATAGAGTTTTGTATGCCGGTTTCATAGTCGGTTTGGGCATTGCCTGCACCGTTCCAGCCTCTTAAAGCAGCTTCCGCTTTAAGGAACCATACCTCGGCAGCTGTCATTACCGTTTCTTTGGTTGTAACGGTAAAGGTTGTATTATAGTTATATACCGAGAAGCCCGAATAAAAAGGCTTGGCCGGAACAATTCCTCCCAAACGGATACCAATGTATTGCCCTGCATATTGTGCAGGAAGTGGACCTGGTTGTGTAGGGTCAGTATTTACAGGTAAAAAGTAAACAGGCAGCCTCGGGTCGTTATAGCCATTCATGTATGATGTTATAGTAGCATTCACAGAATTATCAGTATAACTGGCGGTAATTTGCCAGTAATCGTTCTGCCCGGCAACTGCAATCGCAGCCAAATCAGTTGGATCAGACAGTAAACCTCCGGCAGCACTCAAAGCTTTCTCACCCTGAGTTTGCGCGGTGGCAGGGTCCACTTTCACAATATGCATAGCTAACCTTAAACGCAATGAATTGGCAAACTTAAGCCACTTGGTATAATCGCCGCCATAAACCACATCTGAGTTTGCAAATGGTGTAGCACCCGGATGTGCAGCAATATAGCTTTGAAGCGTTGAAGTAGCTGTATCCAATTGCGCAAACATTTGCGTGTAAATACTTTGCTGACTATCATAAGGGATGCTGATTAATGATGTTCCTACCTTGCTATACGGAACCGGACCAAATTTATCCGTTACCCGGTCAATGGCTTCTACTTCCACTATTAACGCAATTGCCCAAAAATCAGGCAGCGAAGTTTTAACACCTGTTGCGGCCAGTTTATTTTTTATGGGACCAATCAGGTTTGTGTAAATACTGTTAAATGCCTCGGAATTCCAGTTATCAACAAAAACATAATTCATGTTATTTAATGTGGTACCGAAAGTTTGCGTAGGGGTGGCGTAACCTGCATAAATATCGGCATTTAAATTCTGTGCCGTTTGATAACCATCGTCGGCAGAATATAATATCTCCTGCTCAAGTGGTATAAATAAGGTTGGAATCTGTAAATTCTTATTAGCAATTCCGGATGGATCGGTATTGTACTTATCAAAGTTTTTGGTGCAATTGGTTAAGCCCAATAAAACTAATGCGCCGAGTATGGCAATACAATAGTTTATCCCGGAATATTTGGTTAATTGATATCTTGTTTTCATTGTTGAAAAAGTTAAAGTGGGATACTTATAAAGTAACATCGAGTTTTAAGCCATAACTGCGTAACGCGGGCTGATTAAATATATCAACGCCACCCAGACCATTGCCCGTTGAAGAGGTAAGCTCAGGGTCAAACGGAGCCTTCTTATAGAAATAGATAAGATTTCTACCTGTTACCGATAGTCTGAAGCTCTTAAATGCACTGTTTTTTAGTGGCAGCGTATAACCCAAATCTGCTTCGCGCAACCTTATCGTGGTAGCGCTGTAAACATATTGGCCTAAAATCGCATTACGACCACCTACTGAAGTATACCAGGTCTGCGCATCAACGGTAGTTATAGATTCTCCGCCGGGGCCAACACCGTTTACTTTTACGCCACCGGCAGTACGTGCATCGCCATAAGCTTTTGAAACGCCATAGTCATCCAGTAATGATTGCATAACTGATACCACCTGGCCGCCAAACTTGCCATCAACCAAAAAGTTAAAAGAGAAGTGGTTATAAGTAAAGCTGTTATTCCATCCCAACTGAAACTTTGGTTCCGGGTTGGCAATTTTCACAAAGTTGGCACTCGCCAATGGTATACCGGCGGCGGTAAGTTCAACCTGGCCCTGTGCATTTTTCACCAATGTTTGTCCGTAGATATCACCAAAAGATCCGCCATTACGAACATATGAACGGTAGCTACTCGAATTAGTTAACTGAACACTATCGATACCGTCTTTTGAGTCGATGTCTATTACTTTATTTATATTTCTGGAAAAGTTAACTGTTGAATTCCATGAAAAATTCTTATTCTGGATCATGTTATAGCCCACTGTAATTTCAACACCCTTATTCTCAATATTACCAGCATTAACATAGCCGGAACCATAACCGGAAGCCGCAGGTGGAGTAACCTGTATTGTTTGGTCAATCGTATTCGTCTTATAATAAGTAAAGCTGAAGCTTAGCTTATCCTGAAAGAAACGCAAATCGGTACCATACTCCTGAGTTTTAGTTCTCTCCGGTTTTAGGGTTGGATATGGTGCAGCCGAATTAAAGGTTACACTGTTTCCACTAGGGTAGTTTACTGGATTAGTTAAATACTGGCCCGGAGAATTACCCACTGACGCGTAACTACCCCTGATTTTGGCATAGGTAATTTCCTGTGGTAAAGTAAACATCTGGTTTAAGATGAATGATAAACCGGCTGAAGGGTAGCTGTAGTGAAAAGCCGAAGTAAATGCCAGCGTTGATGACCAATCAACCCTTTCTGTTAAAGTAAGGTAGGCCCAGTTTTTAAATGATACGTTACCACTGCCAAATATCGATTGGGTTTGATATTCGCTGATGATACCGCCGCTCACGTTACTTCCGTAAGGATTGTTAGCACCAGCCGGGGCAACTTCTATGTTTTGTATAGTAAACAGGTTAGGAACAAATAAACCAAACAGGTAAGGTGATTGTGGATATGGACCGAAAGTAAGGTTATTTGTAGTATTGTCTGTAATGCTTGCACCTACTAATCCATCAACTTTAAAAGGTGATTTATTGGGATTAGGAACGTTAACGCTTACAATCACGTCGGCATATTTTTGTTGCATGGTTTGATTAAAGCCGTTCCAACTGCCGTTACCATTTGGTGCTGCAAGTGGAGCAAGTGTACCGGCATAATATTTCTGGTCGCCGGCATCAACGCTTCTATCCAAGCTTCCACGGGCTTGTACATTCAGCCAGTTATTAATATCATATTTAACGCTTCCGTTCATTAATATACGGTTACGGGAAGCTTCGTTAGGGTTACGGTTAACTATCCACCATGGGTTTTGTTGTATATCTTCCTGGAAAGGCCAGTTTTGTGTAGGTGCACCATTGCTGCCATCAGGACCTTCGTAGTTTTTATATGGAGCGATATTTTGTCCCCGTGGAAATAAGTATAAACCGGTTAAAGGATTTGAATAGTATCCCAGCGCCGGGCTATTGTCAAGTGTTTGGGTAATGTAGCTTACGTTTCCATCAACGGTTAGCTTATCATTTAAAAACTTAGCCGTTTCATGCAGGTTAAAGTTATTCCGGGTTAATTTATTGCCAGGTTCTATTCCGCGTGCTTCAGTATTGGTATAAGAGATATAGGTTTGTGCTATTTCAGATCCACCTGAAAGGCTCAGCGAATTGGTGAAGTTATTTCCGGTTTGAAAAAACTGTTTCAGGTTATCAGGAGCTCCGGAAATAGGCGCACCAAAACTGGTAGTTGCACCGGGAGAGGTTTGCCCATAGCTGTTTTGAAACTGCGGAAAATAAGCCGCCTTATCCATTGATGCAGCAGATGAAAAGTTGATCGTCATCTTGCCTGCTTTTCCTTTTTTAGTTGTTATTAAAATAACACCATTGGCTGCACCGCTACCATACAGTGCCGCAGCTGGGCCACCTTTCAGTACGGTCATGCTTTCAATATCATCAGGATTAAGGTTACCAATGCCATCGCCACCTTCGGGGTTACCGCCATAAGCATCATTAGGCTGACCGGTTGGATTACCGTTGTTTGAAATAGGCACACCGTCAATAACATATAAAGGCTGGTTATTACCATCAAGGGAACGGTTACCACGCAATATTACTTTTGATGAACCACCAATACCTGATGCACTTGGATCAATAGTAACACCGGCAATTTTACCGCTAAGTGAATTTACCAGGTTATCCGTTCTTACATTAGTTAATTCGGAACCCGAAATCTGTTGGGTAGCATAGGTTAATGATTTTTCTGACCGTTTTACACCTAATGCGGTTACCACCACTTCGTTCAGGTTTTTGGCATCGCTGGCCATTTCAACAACCAATTTACCTGTGGTAACAACGGTTACTTCCTTTTTTAAATAGCCGATATAAGTAAACACCAATACGTCACCAGGGTTGGCTGAAATAGAAAACTCGCCATTTACATCCGTTTGTGTGCCTTGTGTGGTGCCTTTTAAACCTACCGTTACACCCACAAGTGGTTGCCCGGTTGCGTCTTTAACAATACCTTTTATGAGGGCAAGGTTATCATTAAAATTAATGACAAAAGACGAGCTGCCTGGCTTGTCTTTGCCGGTTTCCATATTTCCGTAATGGCGTGAGCCGGCCATTGCTGAAATACTGGGAAACAATAAAATTATTAGTAAGATTTTTTTCATTTTTTGTTTAGTTAGTGATTAAGAGTTAGCTTAAAAAATGGGGGTAATTAATTTTCGTTGTTTTACTCATACTTGCTTGTTTTATTAGTTGTTATCTGTTTGTTTTTTTTGATTTGACTGGTTAGATGATCTCGGCAGGCTAATTATATTTTGCCTTTTTAAGGTAAATCAGAACGATCTGTTGCAGATTAACCGTTGCCACAAATCTAATACTACACACATTGTGAGACGATTATCGAGACCCTACAATACCTCTACGCAATGAAAAACATGAATAAGAAGAAGTCCTAACAGCAGGAAAAATGAAGCAGAAATTCAGGATTTTATGGTTTGTTGGCTACAATACCAACAAAGGCGGGGATGGAGCAGACGAAAGGGCTAATTACCAAAACAAATAGCCCGCAAGTAAATACTTGCAGGCTATTTGTTTCAGACCCTTCTTAGTGTTGTCACCAACAAGTATGGCGTACCTTTTATTTAGGCGGATCTAATAAATAGACCGCACTTTAATTTTATTATTTCGATACTTCGGCGCTGCTGTAATTGGCAGGTATCCAAACATATTTTGAGCCATCAGCTTTAACATGACCTATACCCGGAAATGAAATATGATCTGATGCAATCCAATAACCATTTTTTGCAGCATCAGCGAAAGCCTTTTTTCGTGTTTTAGCCGCAGCTGCCGGATCAACATCATACTCAATGGTAACAGCAGGATCAGCAAGCTGAATAGCCGCCGCATGGATAATATCACCCCAGAAAACCAGTTTCTGACCGCGGCTGTTTAGCTCATAAAAAGTATGTCCCGGAGTATGCCCCGCACTGGCAATTGGCATAATACCCGGAAATAGCTCCTGCCCATATTCAAAAGTTTTAACCTTTCCGGCTTTTAAATATGCGCCAACAGAAGCCTCGGCATACTGGTAATAAGGTTTCAATTTTTCGGTGGCGTTACGCTTGTTCTCTTCATTAAACCAAAAATCGACCTCGGGCTTACTGAGGTAAATGGTGGCATTAGGGAAAGTCATTTTAGTACCTTGCATCAGTCCGCCGGTATGGTCTATATGCGCATGAGTTATCAATACCGCATCAATTTGATCGGGAGTATAACCAACGTTAAGCAAACTTTTAGTTAAACGACCCAAACTTGGCCCATAGTTGTCGCTGGTACCAGCATCAATTAATATCAGTTTATTATCTGCTTTAACCAAGTAGGCATTCACCGATGTTTCAACGGTTGTGGGCAGGTAGTTGGCACTTAATAAGTTATTAATTTCATTGGGTTGTGTATTTGTCAGCAATTTAGGCAGCTCTTGTGGTATGGTACCATCAGAGAGTGCAATTACCTGGAAATCGCCTATCTGCATTCTGTAATAGCCGGGTTGCTGCGCATGAGCCGAAAACACCGATAGTATTAAAATAATTAAAATAGTTTTTATTGACTTTTTCATTTTGTATAAAATTTATAAAGCCAAAAGTCACTAATACAGAAAGGATGGCGAAGGACATTTGTCACTTTGATTTTGTGACAAATGTCACATCAGGATTTATATAAACGGCTCAAAGTTTCCCTTGATACACCCAGGTAGGATGCAATAAATGATTTTGGAATGCGGTTAAATAAATTGGGGTACTGGGCTATAAAGTTTTCATAACGATCTTTAGCGCTTCCCATAATCATCATCTGTAATCTTTTTTGGAGAGAAATATATCCCCAGTATGCCTTCACTGATAAAAAATGTTCGTACTTCCACATTTCAACACCTAGTTTTTCACGGTTTTCTAAAGTGAGGGCCAACACTTCACAATCTTCCAAACAATCAATATTAACCGTGGCGGTTGATCGTTTAAAAAAAGCTTCCCTGTCGGTGATCCACCAGTCTTCAGCAGCAAATTGAAAAATGAATTCTTTACCTGTAGCATTATCTGCCACATAAGCTTTGAGGCAGCCTTTTAATACGAAATATTCATATTTAACCGGATCGCCTTCCTGTACTAAAAAAGCATGCTTCTTGATCTTCTTAAACACAAAATGAGACAATATATAAGCAAATTCCTCATCAGACAGAGGGCTTATCGTTTCTATATGATCTTTCAGTAAATGATTCACAGTTATTAATCCTATTTAATAAAATGCCAGCGTTGCGGACGGGCACAAGCCAAATTATTAAATTTATTCTATTAACACTGATTATTCGTTGCTAAACACTGCCTTTAAACACAAAAAGCCTGATAATATGTGATTATCAGGCCCATTGGTATTATAACCTTATTTAAGGTTGCAGCCTAAGCGTTGCCACAGAAATATGGGGCCATTTAAGCGGAGTAATAGGGTTTTCAGGAGGTGCGCCAAATACAGGAAAATCGAGGATTACTGTTTGGGTATATTGCAACTGCAGAAACGTACTTCCATCTTCATTCTTTACCGTTTCAATCCAAAAAATGGCCGATATGGTGCTAGCATTTGCATTAACGTTTACAAAAGGAATATTGGTTATGCCCCCAACATTGGTTGATGCCGGCACATTGCTTACTCCGTCAATCGGATTCGCATCCAATAATATTACCACCGTGCTTATTATATTTTGTCCCTTAATAGCATTTGACAAAATGAGATTCGGGTCCATTATGGCTTCTTTAGGAATACCGGGAGGAGGTGTAGCATTTTTAAGCAAAGCCAGGTAATTTGCACTGGTATCGTTTACCCGCTTGCCATCCACAATGGTAAATGGAGTTGGGTCAGCAAGCTCAAACTGCGGCGGACCGGCAATGGTAAAAGATTTCCCCTGGGCCAGTATAGAATCACCGTGCGGTATTGAGCCAAGGCGTGCAATACTTGGACCTTCCAGCGGGTCTTCTGATTTAACTACATTGAGAAATAAGCCGGTTTCCAAATGAATTCCGTTGTTGCCTACCGGCAGATTTACATCTGATACCTGCTGTAAATAAATAATGCAGCCCCAAAAAACTGATGTCTGCCTGTGCATTCCCCCGGTTAATAATATCACCGTCTATTGCAGAGAAGACCAAAGTTTCTGAAGTTGAATTTAAAATCACCTTGAACTTATCTGGCGGCGGCGGCCCGGGTTTTGCCTGGTTCATATTAGGAACCTCAATCAAATTGAATCCGGTTCCTACCCACGTTCCGGGCAGTGCAGAAATATCACCAAGCGTGGGTGAAGGCGGCTCAACAAAAGCCTCTAGTAAATTTGATTCTTTGGGTGCGATTTTCTTTTCCAGCTTATCCAAGCCTGAAAGGCTTAATAAGTCTAACGGATTTTTTGGTGTTGTTGCCATGGCTGTATTTGAAAGGTTAGGTTGTTTCAATAAATGATGGTTAGAGGCCAACACAAAAGTATTGTATCCCTATTCGTACGTCAACATATTCATTATTTAAGCAATGTAATTGCCATTACATACCTCATCGATATTATCAGATAAACGGAATAGATTTTATCTATTAAGGATATTGAATACGTACGCTACAAATCTGCTGAGTTTGAAGATCACTTTACGTGTAAAGTGTTATGATAATGTGTTTCATATATTGCATGTGTTAGGTTAGGATTTTAATATGAATGTACCTATTTATTTTAACCAAACAAAAAATCTTTCATCTTTTAAATAAACGGATTGACGATGCTATGAAGCATCATCGATCCGTTTATCCCGTTGGGCCTCCTTTTTCCTGGGTTGTTTTGAAGATCCGGGACTGCTGCCAAAACGATAGGTAAAAGTCAATGTAGCTCTTGAGCTTACTGTGCGGCGTTCAAAATCAAGTAACAAATCATCGCTGCTTCTTAAAAATGCCCACTTCCTGCTGTTAAAAATGTCATTGGCATTAAAACTCAGCGAAGCCCTGTTTCCCGGGAAGTCATATTTTGCAGCAGCATCCATGCCAAATGCAGCCCTGTTCTTGTCCTGTACAATCATGTCTGGTGCCCGGTAATCTGCACGAATTTGAAATGATAGTTTTTCCAGCAACGTTATATTATTGGTCACATTTGCATTCCAACTAAGGCTTGTATTTTGGGTAATACCGAATTGAGGTGCTGCATCATTATCCCGCTCATAAATATTAGCATTAGCGATAAAATCCCATCCTTTAACTACATCAAAATGACCAATCAGTTCAAGCCCCGTAGTAGTGGAGCGTTTTAGATTTTGAGCAGTGGTGATCACTATACCATCAACAGGATCACTCTCAATATGTTTTATTACATTGTTAATCCTGTTGTAATAAAGGCCGGATGTAAAGGAAATATTTTGCCAGGTTTTGTTGTACCCTAATTCTAAAGAATTAATGCTTTCTGGTGTTAAACCCGGATTCCCTCTTTCATAATTTACGGGATCGGAGAAATCGGTAGCGGAATTCAGTTCCCGCGCCGTTGGCCGTGAAACGCGGTTGGTAAACGTAAATTGCAACTCACTGTTGTTTTCGAGTTTTTCAGTCAGTAAAACACTCGGGTATAAACCCACACTGGGTACTTTTACGGGTTCTGCAAATAAGGCATTGTTTGCGTCATAACTCATAAAGGTAGCATTGAGGTGGCTGTCTTCGGCCCTTAAACCAATCTGGTAACCGAAATCGGCAATCTTATCCTGATAATTTACATAAACGGCATGCACCTGGTTATTGCTGCTAAAAAAACTGGTAAAAGCATAAACCGGGGCGGTTGCTGTACCTGTAACACTATAAGCATACTGATTATTATTTCCCAGCGTAATCTGGCTGCGATAACCGGCTGAAAACTGCCCTGCTTTACCAACAGGTAAAACATAATCTGCCTGTACGTTATAATTGGTAGCCTTATTTCTGATGTCACTTATCAATGGGGTGTCAATTGGAGGGGCTGGTTGTCCATTAATGGCGTATTGGTGGGTTTCATATTCCTGCCAGTTCCGAAAACTGCCGTAGGCAAATGAAAAGTTAAATGTCAGCTCTTCCTTGGGCTTTTTAAAATGTTGATCGTAATCCAGATCCAGCTCATAACTGTTGCCATTATTATTGGTGGTATTATAGCGATTACTGGATTGTAAAGGAGCTCCGTTTAACGCCAGGTTATCAATACTTAAAACCTCATCCCGATGGGTGTTGCGTGTATTTAAACTTCCGGAAATACCTATTGTGCTTTTGGGTGTCAGCAAATAATCAATACCACCCTTTAAAAACTGGATCTTGTTGCGGGTAACCGACGGAAATGTTTCGTTGGAATAGCGGATGGAATCTGTCGGCTTTAAAAATGTCATGTACTGAAAACCATTGCTATAGGTATTCCCATTTTTAATGCTGTAGTTTCCATACAAGTTTACCTTACCACTTTGGTAACTCAGGTTAGCACTGCCGTTATAGTTATCACGCGTACCGCCGCCAAGGTTAACCGAGCCGTTTAGCCCTGGTCTGCTATTTTTTTTCAGGATGATATTGATAATACCCTCACCATTAGCATCGTATTTGGCCGATGGATTGGGAATTACCTCTATAGTTTCAATAACGCTAGCAGGTATGGATTGAAGAATCTGGCTAACATCACCATCTGCAATAACAGATGGTTTGCCATCAATCAGTACCTTAACGCCAGCAGATCCCCGCAGACTTACATTACCATTGCCGTCGATTTGCAGGGTGGGCACATTCTGTAGCAAATCGGCCGCATTACCTCCCTTACTTACCAGGCTCTGATTAACCGAAAATACTTTTTTGCCATCGATATTTTGTAAAGCATCTTTTTTAGAAGTAACGACAACCTCTTTCAGCGAATTGCTTTTTGAGGTGTTCATCAACAAATCGCCTAAATTTAAATTGCCGGTAGTCGGACTAGCTGTAACATCCGCTTTAAAAATATCCTGATAGCCAACATAACTTATCCGCAATGTAAACGTACCTGGAGGCAGGCTTTCCAAAACGAAATTTCCATTGATATCTGTTTGCGTTGCCTTAACCGTGGCTTTGGTACGCTGATCGGTTAAAGCAACCGTCGCATATGCAACATTTTCATGTGTTAAAGAATCTTTAACACAACCTGTTACTCTTCCGCTAACCTGACCATATGCTGCGGCTTTAAATAGCAACAATAGTATGGTGGCCGCTATATTTAGTTTCACTAATTTCATGGCATTATTCAATCGGGCTGTTTTGTTGCACGGGTATAAAAACAGTACGCTTTTCCCAGGTCAATGAAAATCCATCAGGAGCAATTTTATAAACCAGCATTTCCTGCACTGTATCCTGGGGCTGCGTGTTTACATTCACACGGATCTGATCCTGGGTTTTATCATATTTGAATGCCCCCCACTGATTGGGCACTTTGTTAAAAATGGCAACCCATTGTCCGGTCTTGCCGGGGATAAGGAAAAACCCATATTTTCCGGCGGGCAATAACTGGTTGCCAACTAATAGGTACTTATCTGTTTGAAAGGTTGTAGCCTCATTGGCTCCAGCCCGCCATACGGTATCATAAGGCACCAATGCGCCCCATATTTTGCGGCCCTTAACCGATGGGCTGCTATAGTTTATAGTAATGGTAGCTTTATTGATCATTCCGGTTACAGATTCGGGCGGACTGATCCTAGGTTTGTTGTGCTGCGCATAAACCGGAACCGATAGCGTTAAGCCTAATAAAAGCAAGATGGTGTTGATGATTTTTTTCATGATTTGATTTTTTTGATAATCAAAACTGTTATTTGCAAACAGGTTTAAATAATCAATTCGGCAGGCTGGGTTATATTTCCAACAATAGAGGCTATTTATTCGGCAACGTGGATTTTATACCGTTTCAGGCATCCATCTGATTTTTTTGGGTAATTGCAGAGAATATCCCCTTAACTACATAAAGGAATGCCCGAAAACAGAAAAGGTTGGTACTTTTGAATATGACTGGATAATGCCGGTTGGTGGCAAGCTGGTTCATCGCCCTAAAAAATAAAAACGCTAATGGACATAACGAGATACAAACCGGGTATTATTCAGCTCCAGGTGCTGATATGGGTAGCCGTGCTGTTATTGATCTTTTTTTCATTGCTGCCGATGGATGGCTGGCAAAAGTCAGTGATATACACCGTTGTTAATACCCTATCCTACGCTATCATAATTTATGGAAACATCCTGATTTTGTACCCGGCACTTTACCAAAAAAAGAGTTTTGTTTGGTATGGCATAACGGTAATACTTTTTTTGATTGTAACAGGAGTTTTAAGGGGATATGCATCCATCATACTTTACCAGCATTTCTTACTGATAAAGCCGTTCCCATTAAATTTGCTTATGCTGCTTGGCTATGTACCCGGCGGCGTGCTCATCTATGTGCTTAGCCTGGTGTTCCGTATTGCCATTGCTTATTTCACTTTAAAGCAGCAAACCGAGGAAATTCTTTTGCAAAAAAGCCAAGCCGAACTGAACTTACTCAAATCGCAGGTGCAGCCGCATTTTCTTTTCAATGTGCTCAATAATATTTATTACCGGGTTTATAAGGTTGATCCGCTTTCGGCGGGTTTGATAGAGCGCCTGTCAGACATTATGCGTTATTTTGTTGATGAAAGTCCAAAAGAGGTGGTACCAGTTGCTACGGAAGTGGCCTTTATTGAAAATTACATGGCGCTCGAAAAAATCCGCATTCGCCACGGGGCAAGCATCGATTTTGAGAAAACGTATAATCCAGAACTCCGCATTCCGCCGATGCTGTTGATGACCTTTGTAGAGAATATCTTTAAGCACGGTATAGATAAATCGTTAAAGCAAAACCAGGTACACATTTCATTGATACAGCAAGATGGGTACCTGCTTTTTAAAACCAGCAACCGCCGGGTTGATCCCGTAACGGGCGATCAACCCGGCGGTTTCGGCATAGCCAATTTAACCAAACGGCTCAGTATGTTATATGGTACAAAATTTGAACTTACTATTGATAGCGAGGGCGAATTGTATACTGCCTTTTTAAAAATCCCGGTCTGATGAATTTAAGCTGCATAATTATTGATGATGAGCCGGACGCCATTGATCTGGTAGAACTGCTGATTGGACAAAGTACCACATGGACGGTAAAAGCGAAGTGTTATGACGCGCTTGAAGCGCTGGCCTTTTTAAAAACTAATCCGGTTGATTTTATTTTTCTGGATATTAACATGCCCAAACTCTCGGGTATGGAGCTGGCTTCTTTATTACCACACCAAACTAAAATTGTTTTCACTACTGCTTATTCGGAGTATGCGGTAGAAAGTTATGCTTTTCAAACCATTGACTATCTGCTGAAACCCATCACCCTGAAACGTTTCCTGGCATCGGTGCAAAAAATAGAACACTATTTTTCCAAGTATGAACCTGAACAACTGCTGAACCCGGAACAGAGCCAGGAATTCTTTTTTGTAAAATCAGGGAAGACGCTCAGGAAAATAGTACTGAAGGAAATTCAATATTTTGAAGGAGAAAAAGACTATGTACGGCTGGTTAAAGGAGAGGAACAATTGCTGATTTACCGCCGCTTAAAGGACATTGAAGAGCAATTGAAATTGCCCTTTATCAGAGTGCATAATTCTTATATCGTCAACTATGAGCAGCTTAGCAAAATGGAGGATAACCATATTTATATTGCCGATAAACGGATCCCGGTAAGTGAAAAATTCAGGGAGCGGTTTATGGAAGTCATCAATAAAAATAAGTTTTGAGGTGTGTTGTCCCGTCCCACTAATATATGACACACAAAGAGACAGCCGGGCTAAACAAAACAGGCGATCACTGTAAATCAATAAATTAGCGTAACGAATGGGCTAAGCTGGGACAACGTGGGCTAAAAATTTGCAGACGGAGCCCAATTAACATTCGTTAACACTCTTTAGTACTCCATTAACAAACATCCGCAGGCTTACCCAATAGCTTTGTCTCCATGAAATAATTAGGGTATTGATTCTTATACCCTGAAATACATTTCACAGATAGGGATTCATCAATATTAAAAATCAAAAAACTCAAATGAAAATTTACATTTTTATCATCGCGCTAAGCATCTGTAGTATCAGTGTTAAAGCGCAGAAAGATTCATCGGCAATGCCTGCTGAACGGTATATGATGCCTGATGGTAGTTTTATTTCGAAAGACAAAGTCGACAGCGTAAGCAAAGCCTGGAACGGCGCATTATGGTTAGCACACATGGAAAGCGACAGGGCACAGGGAATTTTGCACCTGGTACACTTAACCGATGCTGACATGAAGCAAATGGACGAAAAAAATGCTAAAGATGAACTGATTGTAAAAGCAATGATCAACAAACCCGCTGCAAATTTTGATTTAACAGATCTGCAGGGAAAGAAATGGTCACTAGCTGCACTCAGAGGCAAAGTAGTGGTGCTTAACTTTTGGTACACCTCGTGCCCGCCTTGTTTAGAAGAAATGCCGCAGCTTAATGAGCTTACTAAAATGTATACTGCCGATAAAGTAGTTTTCCTGGCGCTAACCTTTAATGATGTGCAAAAGGTTCAATCATTTCTGCAATCGCATCAATTTGATTACACCATACTTCCTGATTCAAAGGTAATTGACCAGCAATATAAAGTTAGTGGATGGCCAACCAGTTTGGTGATCAACAAAAAAGGTATTGTAACATTTGCCACCAACATCAGCCCTGATATTAAGCATGATCTGTCGGCAGCCATCAATGCAAATCTGTAGGCCTTAAACAAATAGCTTATCTTTGAAGAGTATAAAATAATGCCGCCGGAATGAAAAAAAGACTTAGCTTTTTACTTTTTATTGCTGCGCTTACAGCCGGTGGCATTATCTTGTTTCAATGTTATTGGGTATATAACACTTATAAAGCTGGGGAGCAAAACCTTAACAGGCTATTGTTAAATGCACTTCAAAAAAGCGTTGAAAACTACCATGTACAACAAAGCGACTTGCCTGCAACCCTAAAATTGCCATCACCTTATTTATCGGTTTTGGAAACGAGCCCGGTAGATACAGACAAGACTTTAAAGGTAGTTTTTGGAGATATTAAACATACGCCATCTATCGCAAAAATAGAGCAGGTACCGGTTAACCCAGAAAATTTGCAGCGTGTTAAAGCAATGCTGGCCGCCACGCAGTTTATGTCGGCAACGCTGATGAATAATACACAGCTTAATACATTAAAGGCTATTTTTAAAAACGAACTGGGAAGAAACAACATTGAGTTGCCATTCAATTTAGTGCTTTTAAAACCCGAGCAAAAACTTCCGCATAATAAAATAGCTGCTTATATAAATTATGCTAAAAACAGCCCTATAGTAGAAGCTGTTTTTAGCAATAAAGGGCAGATGCTTCTTGTTCAAAATATTGTACCGGCCGTTATTTCCCTAATACTTATTATGCTTTCTGCGGGCAGTTTATGTTATATGTGGATCATCATCCGCAGGCAAATGCGGTTGGACGATATCAAAAATGATTTCATCAGCAATATTACGCATGAACTCAGAACCCCTATCTCCATTTTAAAATCAACAAACGAAGCATTGTCCAGGTACGGCGGTATCGGGGAGCCCGAAAAGGCAGAACGTTACTTAAAAATAAATACGGTAATATTAGATAAGCTGGACCATAATGTTGACCGTATCCTGGATATTACAAGATATGAAAGCGGTGACAAATTGGCCAGACCAATTGAGGTAAACATTAATGAAATCATTTACGCAGGTATTGAGAAGTTTACACTTGACGGAAAAAACAATATCGAATTTCTAAATCCATCAGCCATAAAGGAAGTGCTCACTGATAGCTACATGATAGATACTATCATCTCCAATTTAGTGGATAATGCTATCAAATATGGAGGCGAAAATGTAAAGGTTACCATCACAATTAACTCATTTGAAAAGGGCTGGGAGTTAACTATCACGGATGATGGCCCCGGAATTGACCAAAAATATTTACCATTTATTTTTGATAAGTTTTATAGGGTGCCATCAGGTAATTTGCACGAGGTTAAAGGCTATGGCCTTGGCTTAAGTTATGTTAAACAATTGGTGGCTAGCTTAAATGGTATTATTTCAGTTAAAAGCATGCCAAATTCAGGCACTACCTTTACTATTAAATTCCCAGAGAGATGAATGAGATAAAAGTATTGCTGGTAGAAGATGAGGCCGTTTTGGCTTCAATAGTTAAAGAAACTTTGGATGCCAGGGGTTTTGAATTGACTATTGCTGCAAATGGCGTTGAAGGCTGGGGCCTTTTTAACACCAATAAACCCGATGTATGTGTAGTTGATGTAATGATGCCGCGCAAGGATGGATTTTCACTGGTTGAAGACATACGCAAAGTTGATATCATGGTACCTATTATTTTTCTGACGGCAAAAACGCAAACGGCCGACGTGATAAAAGGATTTGAAACCGGCGCGGATGATTATATGAAAAAGCCTTTCAGCATGGAAGAATTGATATTAAGACTGAAAAGCCTGAATCGCAGAAGGAATTTACCTGAATCATCTATGAATGCTTCTTCATCCGTCGCGACAACTAACCAAATTGGGAGCCTTAATTTTAACTATCACCGTCTTGAATTAATTGATTGCGGCAAAGCAATCAGCCTTTCACAACGTGAGGCTGATCTCCTCAAATTACTGCTCGACAATAAAAATAGCCTATTAGACAGAAAAACAGCTTTGCTAAAAATATGGGGTGAAGATAATGCCTTTAATGCCCGCAGCATGGATGTTTATATTACCCGACTCCGCAAATACCTGGTGAATGATAGCTCTGTCCAGATATTAAATATCCGTGGATTTGGTTATAAATTGATTGATTAGCTCCGCACCTTTTTAAACTCTCCTGGCTATAAACATCTTGTTTCCATTATTTTACCGGAGATGATTAAATATTTATAAATTTGAGATGCTATCCAGCCGGATATGCATCCAACCCTAAGTAAATGAGGAGAGTTTTCTCTGCTATAATTTTTATAGCACTTTTTTTATTTGTATTACCGCAGCTATATGCACAGAACCAAACTGTAACTAACGGCGAGGCTACGGCAACCGTAAATTTTACAGGCTCTGGCTGTACTTATAATTGGGTAAATAGCAATCCTACTATCGGTTTGCCTGCAAGCGGTATGGGGAATATCGCATCATTTACAGCTGTAAATACAGGGAATACGCCAATTACGGCAACAATTACTGCTACGCCTGTAGCAACCGGGTTTGCTTATGTAACCAATTTTAATAATGGCACACTTACTATAGTCAATACCGCAACAAATTCATTTGTCACCAACATTAATGTAAATACAACTCCAGAGGGCATATCGGTAAGTCCTGACGGCACAAAGGCTTACATAACCAACGAAGGGATAAACACGGTTTCCGTTTTTAATGCGGCAAACAACTCTCTGCAAACTACTATACCCGTTGGAAACACTCCATGGGGTATATGCACCAGCCCCGATGGTAATTTGGTATACGTGGCTAACAGTGGCGCAAATACCCTGTCGGTTATCAGTACGGCAAGCAATATGGTGGTTAACACCATAACCGTAGGTACAGCACCATGGGATGTAGTTACAAGCCCGGATGGCAAACAGGTGTATGTAACTTGCGGAAATGGCACCATCACAGTGGTCAACGCCACTACTAATACTGTTTCGGGCAACATTCCCCTTAACGCTGGTTCAGTACCGCATAGCATATGTGTAAGTCCAGATGGGAGCAAGTTATACGTGGCTAACAGCAACTCGCAAAGTGTTTCAGTAGTTAGCCTGGCAACAAACACCGTAGTGAGTAATATCAGCGTAGGATCTGTTCCTTATGGCATGTGCGTAAGTCCCGATGGCAGCAAATTGTACGTTGCCAATAATGCATCCAATAATATTTCAGTTGTTAACTTAGCTAATAATAGTGTAACAGCCATACCCATAGGCAGCCCGCAGGGAATATCACTAAGTGCCGATGGAAGTATATTGTATGCTACTAATAGTACTGATAATCAATTATGGATCATCAATACAGTAACCAACGTAGTGGAATCAAAAATCACTACGGGGGAATTCCCTACTTCTTTAGGAAATTTCGTTTCCAGCAGCGGGTGTAACGGAATACCTATAACGGCTACAATTACCGTAAACCCAACACCTCCTCCATCTATAGTGGAAACCGGCACTTTATCATCCTTAACAACAGTTTACGGCACACCTTCACTGGCAGAAAGTTTTAACGTTTCAGGTATAAGTATTACCGGTGGGATTTTAATAACTCCGCCACTAGGTTTTGAGGTTAGTACAGATGGAATCAACTTTAATACCACAGCAACTATTAGCGGTACCGGAAGTATTTCGGGACAGGTATACATCAGGCTTGCAGCCACCACGCCTGTGGGTAATTATAGCGGCAATATTGTATTAAGCAGTACTAATGCAACCAGTATAAATATTGCAATACCAACCAGTACAGTAAGCCCAGCCCAATTAACCATTACTGCCGATAATATCACCAAATCTGATGGCACCGTTAACCCGCCTTTAACCATAACTTACAGTGGTTTTGTAAATCGTGATGGGCCGGCACAACTTACTACCCAAGCAATTGTACTTACCACGGCAACAACCCAATCACCGGTTGGACAGTATCCCATTACGGTAAGCGGGGCAGCTTCTCCTGATTATACTATTACGTATATCCCGGGAGTATTAACAGTAATAGTTTCAGCAATTAAAATCCCTGATACTTTTACGCCAAACGGCGATGGCATAAACGATACCTGGGAGATACATGACCTCGAATACTATCCTAAATCTACCGTCAATATCTTCAACCGCTGGGGACAGAAGCTGTATTCATCCATAGGATACCCAATTCCCTGGGATGGTAGATACAATGGAGCAGCATTACCTACAGGAACTTATTATTATATTATCGATCTAAAAAACGGGCAGGCCGTTATTTCGGGTTGGGTGGCTATTATTAAGTAAAGTAAAAAGTGTCATTTCTTATTTTATAGGCACATCATACAACCTGGCAATAAAAAACAACTCATATATAATAAACACAATAACCAAAATGAGATGAAATTTGGGATTTTTAACCTTTATGCCATTTAAACAAAGTATAATCAGTATTAAATTTCTGACAGGCACTTCCCATCCTAAACGGAAGAAATAATCCTTACCCTTAATAAGTGTATCAAAAATATCGGCAATAAAGGCAACTGATAATAAGCCGAAAAACCATGTCTTTCTGGAGAAAAAGTAATCCTTATAGTCTTTATAATCATTAATATCATCGGGGTACAATATGGTACATATCACATAATAATTGGTAATGTACAGCACTATAAAAAAGTAGGCGAAAAAATACCATTGAGCAATTTCAGCCAACCGGAGTTCCCACCACCAAAAATGAATAAGTGTTAAGTACATGTATATTACCCATAGCAAATGGGTAATATAAGGTTTCACCCTATTAGGGTGCTGTATAAACTTTACTGTACCCCTTAATAAATGAGCTATACTAAAACTAAGTGTTATAGCAATTATATACTTAATGTGATTGAATACTTCCATAAAAATCAGAAATTGCAGCTGTATAAATTCTATTTAGATATATCTCTAATTAAACGACATCAATAATTAGTTAAATAAATTTAAGAAAAAAGAAAGATTTGCTCAGTGGTATTCCCACTAAAATAAATCACTCGTCTCCACTTTACACAATGTCATTTTTTATCAATGATCTGCATTTATTGATTTTTATGCGATAAACTTGCGTAATGAAGAAAATCGGTGAATTGAATTTGTTCAGAGCGTTCCGCAGTTTAAATTATACCCTCTATTTTATTGGCCGGTCAGTTTCGCAATTTGGCACATGGATGCAGCGCACTGCCGTAGTTTGGGTGGTGTACTCCATTACACACTCCGCCTTTTTACTTGGGGTTACCATTTTTGCCGAACAATTTCCTTCATTTATATTCTCCATTTTTGGCGGTGTAGCTGCTGATCGTTACGACAGGTACAAGATCATCAAGATTACCCAAATTACCTCCATGATACAGGCGGTGTTGTTAGCTATATTGATATACACAGGGCATACGGCAGTATGGGCAATTCTTGTTCTAAGTGTAATTTTAGGCATCATTAATGCCTTTGACGTACCCGCCCGGCAAGCTTTAGTTAATGAAGTGGTTGCCGATCCGGCTGATCTTCCGAATGCTTTATCCCTTACTACCGCCATGGCTAGCCTGGCGCAGTTGTTAGGACCAGCCCTATCAGGTATTATCCTTAATGTATTTGGCGCGGCGGTGTGTTTTCTGATTAATGCCGCAAGCTTTGGAGGGGTTATTATTTCGCTACTACTAATGAAATTGCCGGCCCATATACCCAAAAATTCAAAGAAAAAAATTACGACAGAATTTATTGAGGGCTTTGCCTACCTTAAAAAAGCACCCGATATTGGTCTTATCATCTTAATGCTTGCCATTGTGAGTTTACTGATGCTGCCTTATAACACCGTTTTGCCCGTATTTGCCAAGGTTGTTTTTAAAGGCGATGCCTCCACTTTTGGTTACATTACCAGCTTTATTGGCATAGGCGCGGTAACCGGCACTATCTTCCTGGCTTCACGCAAACCTGGTACTGGTTTAAAAATGATCTTATTTTTAAGCACCATTGTTATGGCTGTGGGGCTGATTGGTTTTTCGCAGATAAAGAATTTTCCATTAGCTATGTTTTTTGCAGCATTAGCCGGTTTTGGAGGTATTGCTCAGTTTACGGTTTGCAATATCTATGTACAGTCCGAATCAGCACCTCACATGCGCGGCAGGGTCATTAGCATTTTGCTGATGGCCATTTTCGGTATGATGCCAATAGGCAGTGTTTTGGTTGGGGCTGTTTCGCAGCATATCGGCGCCCCGGCAACGGTATTGGGTCAGGGTATTATAGGGATTGTTATAGCCCTCATCTTCGCAAAGTTTTTAACCGGACGAGAGAAAAATCCGATTTCAAAAGATATAGATCCGGGCGTAACCGAAGAAGTTATTACGGAAGGTTTGTAATAGAATTATTTCCTATATGTAGATTGGTAGTTCATTTATGTTTTAGTCTGAAATGTAAATATTTCAAACGGCCTTATTTTAAATGAAGAAATACCTATAATCGCATAAACAATGTCTTCTCCTTTTCATTTTACAGCTGGGCAAAAAAAATTATTATCTTTAAAAAAATCTTGCAGTTTATGAATAAAGCACTTTATCTGTGTGTAGCGTTAGTTGTTTTGAGCGCATGGAGTTATCAGGATGGTCACAAGAAAAGTTTTGTTGATGTAGCCGGAATTGACTCCCTAACAAAACCCGGTAATAATTTCTTTCGCTTTGTTAACGGGCGCTGGTATGATACCGCAAAAATTGCCAGCGATCAGGCAGGTGTAGGTTCATATAGTTTCATGAATATCCCCCAAAAGAAACTGTTGCAAAACATTCTGGACAGTGTTTCAAAAACTAAAAATAATATGGGCAGCGTTGAACAGAAGGTAGGCGACTTTTACGCTTCTGGCATGGATATGACTACCATTAACCAACGCGGATACCAACCCATTAAGCCAATACTTGAACGTATTGATGCTATTAAGGACGTACCATCGTTGATCAAATTCGTAGCAGCAGAACTAAAAACAGGAAACAGCTCAGTTATTAGCTTTGGCATTTATCCCGACAACAAAAACAGTAGCATCAACATTGCCCATGTTTCTCAAACTGGTATTGGTTTACCTGAAAGGGATTATTATTTCAAAACAGATTCATCTACACTCCAAATTCAACAAGCCTATAAAAAATACATCAGTACCTTATTTCAATTAACTGGAAGTGATGTTGCTATAGCTACCAAGGATGCAGACATTACTTACAGCATCGAAAAACAAAATGCCGCATCGCATAAAACAAATATTGAGCTGAGAGATGTAAACGCAAATTACCATAAAATAGCGGTTGCATCCATCAACAAAACACAGGCTAATATAAGTTGGGGGACATTGCTTGCCGACTTAGGTGCAACAACCGACTCAATTGATATGGCCCAGCCTGCTTATTACGATAAGTTAAATGAACAATTGAAATCAATATCCATAAATGACTGGAAAATTTATTTAAAAGCAAGCTCCCTACAAAACTACGCCGAAACGCTTAGTAAACCATTTGTGGATGCCTCATTTGACTTCAATAAAGTATTATCGGGACAAGCCACACAGAAATCCCGCAGGCAGATCATGACTGAAAACGTTGACCATTATTTGGGGCAGGCTTTAGGGCAATTGTATGTAAAACGATATTTTAATGAGGATGCAAAAAAACGTGTACTTGTATTGGTAAACAATTTGCAAAAATCTTTCGAAAACAGGATCAATCATCTTGATTGGATGAGTGACAGCACAAAACAAAAAGCAAAAGAAAAACTATATGCTATTACCAAAAAAATAGGATACCCTGATAAATGGCGGAATTACGATAAGGTGCAGATTAATAGAACCAAATACTTTGAAAACATCCTCTCGCTTAACCAAAACAATTATAATTTTGAATTGGCAAAATTGAACAAACCGGTTGATAAAACAGAATGGGGTACAACACCATCTACGGTTACCGCTTACTATAATCCATCATTTAATGAAGTTGTTTTCCCCGCAGGTATTTTACAATTCCCTTATTTTGATTTTTCGGCAGATGATGCCATCAACTATGGCGGCATAGGGATGGTAATTGGCCATGAGATGACGCATGCCTTTGATGACCAGGGCGCGCAGTTTGATAAGGACGGCAACGTAAAAAACTGGTGGACAAAGGAAGATTATCAAAAGTTCAGGGAGAAAACAAAACAGTTGGTTGATTTATATAGTTCATTTACCATTTTAGATACTGTTCATATAAAAGGGGGCCTTACATTGGGTGAAAATACTGCCGATAATGGTGGCATCGCTATTGCTTATGATGCATTTAAGATGACACAACAGGGAAAAGACTCTGTTAAAATTGATGGTTATACTCCAGATCAGCGCTTCTTTTTATCTATTGCCAGGATATGGAGGGTAAAAACAAGAGATGCATTTCTTCGCACTTACGTGAACACTAATCCACATTCGCCGGCTATGTGGCGTGTAAATGGCCCTTTAATGAATTTCGCCCCTTTTTATAAAGCGTTTAATGTGCAGCCGGGTGACAAAAATTACAAGCCAGAAAACCAAAGAGTAAAGATTTGGTAGTAAGAGCAATCCCCCGGGAATAGGGTACAAACTAAATTGACTTTATTTACCATAAACAACAAAACCTGACAATTGTCAGGTTTTGTTGTTTATGCGCTTTTCCAGGTGTACATTTCTTAAGTAATTATTCATTTGGAATATTGAAATTTTCAATATATGTTTGTAGTGTACTATTATACTAATACACTATGATTCAAATAAAAGATTTGGATTTCGCATACAAAAAGGGCAAACCCATTTTTGATAAGCTGAACCTTTCCTTAAATCCAGGCCATATTTATGGTTTGCTTGGTAAAAATGGATCGGGGAAATCAACGTTGCTTAAGAGTATAGCAGGCCTTGTTTTTCCGCTAAGTGGTAAATGCCTCATTAATGGTATAGACGTCGCTAAAAGGACTGTTGCTACATTGGAAGATCTTTTCTTTATTGCCGAAGATATTTATGTACCCACCTTAACTTCGGGTCAGTTTTTAAAAAGCACCGCCGGGTTTTATCCTAAATTTAGTATAACCGATTTTTATGCCTATTTGAAAACATTGGATGTAGATCCCGAACAGCAGATGAGTAGCATGTCTTATGGTCAGCAAAAGAAAGCCATGATTGCATTTGGGTTGGCAACAAATGCCAGTGTATTAATTATGGATGAACCTACCAATGGTCTGGATATTCCGTCAAAGGTTCAATTCCGTAAACTGATTGCCTCAGTTTTAAACGAAGAGCGATATATTATTATTTCAACCCACCAGGTAAGGGACCTTGAAAGTCTGATTGACACCATACTTATCCTTGATGACCACAAAATTGCAGTGGAAAATACGGTTGATGAGTTAATGGAAAAGCTTTTATTCGGTCTGTTTGAGGATACGAGAGGAATGAAAGTTTTGTATGAGGAGGAAACCATGCGTGGCAAACATGCCATCCTGCAAAACACTACCGGGAAGTACAGTAAAATGGACCTGGAATTACTTTTTAATGCTGTGACAACAGGAAGCAACCTATTAACGGAAATGCTGGAAAAAGGAGGTAACCGTGAATAATTTCTTCAGTTTAAAACGTTTCCTGCATCTTTTTGTGAAACAGACAACCGAACACTACCGCACTTATTTAATGTCGATAGGTGTTTTAGCCGGGGTAATGCTGCTTGGAGGCTCTTTTTTATTTTTTATAATACCCGAACCTCCTGACACGGGCCTGCAAACTGCCATGTTTGTTATCCTGATGCTAACTTCCGGCACCATCTTTACCAGTACTGTATTTAATGATTTTGGCGATAGAGGAAAAGCAATCGCTTCGATTACACTACCAGCCACTGCATTTGAAAAATTTATGGTAGGATGGTTATACTCCTACCCTATTTTTATGCTTGTTTATACAAGCGTTTTTTACCTTGTATTAATCGGCTTGGGCAGTACTAAACATTGGCCGGCAGATCAGCATTTTGCTATGTTAAGCCTACGCCAGGACGGTGCCATCATCTTGCTGGTGATTTATTCAGTTCTGCACTCCATAAGTATTTTCGGAGCCATATTTTTCAAAAAATTGCAGTTCATCAAAACAGGTTTTGCATTCTTTGTTGGCTACGGGTTACTTACACTTTTAAATACGCTGTTTTTGAAGGGAATTACAGGATTAAATGTGACTAAACTTGCTATGCCCTACGGTTATCTCAACTTTTACGTTGAAAACAAGTTTTACTCCATAGCCGCTAAAGGCCCGGCTTCGCTGAGCCAAATCATTATATTAATCCTGGTGGCTATATTGATTTGGATAGCGGCATACTACAGGTTAAAAGAAAAGCAGGTTTAAGATGGAATTTAAAGATAACGAAGCCATATACCTGCAAATTGCCGCGTTTGTGTGCGATAATATACTAACAGGTAAATGGACCGCGGGGCAAAAAATACTTTCGGTACGCGACCTTGCCGTTGAACTGGAAGTTAACCCAAATACTGTTATGCGTTCATATGAATTTTTACAGGCTCAGGAAATTGTTTATAACAAACGGGGCTTAGGGCTTTTTGTGGCCGATGACGGTTTTGAAAAAGTTAAAGCCTACCGGAAACAAAGTTTTGTTGAGCAAAATCTGCCCGATTTTTTTAAAAATATTTACCTGCTCGATATATCGATAGACGACATCAGGCGGCAATATGAGGATTTTCAAGCTAAACAAGCGGCCAAACTTAATAACGAAGAACATGAGGACAAGCACTAAAATATTATTAATAACTTTTACTCTGCTAGCCCTAAGTCTGGTGATCTATGATTTAGATCTCAGGGCGGAATACCGGAAAGGAGACTATACAAATCCTTTCCGCGACTATGTAACGCTCGATTACCGGGATTTTAACGAGGTAGAACTTGATGCCTCAACAGCAGTGAACATTATACTGGTACAAGGACCATTCAAAGTGATGACAAACCCTGACGCAATGGAGTTTACCAAGGTAACTAAACAGGGCAAAAGATTGATTGTAAGCGCCTCTTTTAGCGATCATTACCGTGGGTTCAATACAAATTATATCGTATACATCTCCTGCCCTAACCTGTCTTCTTTTACGGCCGACGCACATTACCTGGCAGCAGGCACTATAATAACCGACACCGTAACAAATGATCTTAACTGGAAGGCTACTGTTATCCGCGGCTTTACGCTCGACAGTCTCCATATAAAGGAAAACCACGCAAGCAACCTTATACTCGATAACAATAGGATAAATAAATTGAGGGCTGTAATAGGGTTTGATAAAAACAGTGGCTCGGCGCTCACTGTTGGTGCAAACAACCAATTTACTCAATGCGACCTCAATTTGCTCAATAAAAGTAAACTGGTAATCAAAGGAGGAATTAACGAACACCTAACCTACCACCTGGCTGATAGTGCAACCCTTATTGCAAATGGCATCGCATTAAAACACTTGATAAAACTCAAATAGTTATGAAATTAGTCATCAAATCTCTTTCAAAAACTTATGCAAATGGCGTACATGCTTTAAAGGATGTTTCGCTAACGCTGGAAAACGGTATGTTCGGTTTGCTTGGCCCTAATGGCGCGGGTAAATCATCATTAATGCGCACCATTGCTACCTTGCAGGAAGCTGATTCAGGCACCGTATTTATTGATGAGCTTGATGTACTAAAAAACAAAACGCAGGTGAGGCAATTGCTTGGGTATTTACCGCAGGAGTTTGGGGTTTACCCCAAAATATCAGCCGAGCGTATGCTCGACCATATTGCGCAATTAAAGGGTGTAGGCAATGCAGGAGAACGCAAAGACCTTGTACTCGGTTTGCTGGAAAAGGTGAATCTTTTTAAAGACCGCAAAAAACACCTGGGTACTTACTCGGGAGGCATGAAACAACGCTTCGGTATAGCACAAGCATTGATAGGCGACCCTAAGCTGATTATTGTTGATGAACCTACAGCAGGTCTCGATCCGGCAGAAAGAAACCGCTTTTATAATTTACTGAGCCAATTGGGTGAAAATACTATTGTAATTTTATCTACCCACATTGTTGAGGATGTGAGCACGCTCTGCTCCAGCTTTGCCATCATTTGCCAGGGAGAAGTATTATATGCCGGCGACCCGGAATTTGCAGTAAAGGAACTGGAGGGAAAGATCTACTCAAAAGCAATTAATCAATCAGAGATACAGTATTTCAGAGATGTGTATAATGTGATATCCACGCAGCTTAAGTCAGGCAAGCTGCATATCAGGATATTGCAGGATACCGAACCGCAGGATGGTTTCGTGCCCAGCACCCCCAATTTAGAAGATGTATACTTTAGTAATATTGCTACCCGCGTAGATATAAACACCATGTAAATTACTTAAAAACAATAACTTATGTTTTTTAAAATATTTCTGTTCGAGATCCAAAATAGGGTCCGCAGGCCCGCCGTTTACCTATATTTTTTAGCAATATTCCTGTTTACCTTGTTCGCATTTTCAACAGGCTCACTGCCTGTTGGTGAAAAAGAACATATTAATTCGCCATACCTCATAGCATTCTGGTCTGCTGCCATGACCATGATGATGATGCTGGTTAGTTCATCCGTAATGGGAATGGCTATTTATCGTGATATTGAATATCAAACCAAAGATTATTACCTCACCTACCCCATTACCAAAGCCGGTTATTTTTGGGGACGGTATTTTGGTTCATTCGTGTTTATGATACTCCTTGCAACCGGTATTCTGGCAGGTATTTACCTGGGTACTATTATCGGCCCGGCTATTGGCAAAACCAGCCATGAGCAATATGGCCCCAATAAATGGAGCTTTTACCTATATCCCTTTTTCACTATTGCACTGCCTAATATATTTTTCACCTCATCACTATTCTACGGCCTTGTCGCCATTATAAGAAATGTGAAGGTTATTTATTTTGGCGGCATCCTCTTATTCCTATTCTATTTTATAGCCTTATTTTTTCTTAATCACACAAATAATGCTACTGTTATCGGCATTTCGGACCCGTTTGGCTTAAATGGAATCAGGTTTCAGATGAATAACTCAAGTACCAGCCAGCAAAACAATGATCTTATAAAAATGACAGGACCGCTAGCAATCAACCGACTGCTTTGGCCCGGCATAGGTCTTGTGATTTTGATTTTCACTTATGTTCGTTTTAATTTTGAAAAATTCTTCGCGGGGAAAAGGGACCGGGCGGCAATTGATGAAACGGGCGGCAAAACCAATCGTAAGCAGTTAGCAACACCTATAGTTAACTTTTCGGGTAAATACAACCGGCAAACACTGGCAAACCTGATACGTGTTGAGTTGTTAAATATCATTCGTGATAATTACTTCTGGATCATCGTCATCAGCGGCAGTCTGTTCTTAGGTTTTGTATTCTGGCTGGGCAATATGACCTTTGGGGTGCCTGATTTACCGCGGACAGTAGTACTGTTAGACATATTTAACGATGCATTCCCTTTCTTTATCTTCTTCATCATCATGTTCTATACCGGGGAAACACTCCAGCGCGACCGCTTAACAAGATATGCTTTTATTAACGATTCACTGCCCACGCCAAACTGGGTGCTCAATGGCTCCAAATTGATTTCGTTACTGGTTATCGCAACCGGGCTTTCGCTGCTTCCTGTTGTAATTGGCATAAGTGTACAATTAATTAAGGGTTTTACCGATCTGAATTTATCAGCCTATTTGGTGTATATAATTCTTGTGCTGCTGCCCAAGCTGCTGGAGATAGTAATATTTTGCTATATCATCAATGTGGTTTTCAATAACAAGTTCGCAGCCTATGCATTTGGTGTTACGCTTTGGGTAGGCATGTTCTTTCTGGATGTTACCAAGACATTTGACTATCACTTGCTTTTATACTCCTATACCCCAAACACGGGTATATCTGATATGGATGGCATAGGCCACATGACCGGCCCAATAGCCTGGTTTGATTTATATTGGCAGTTAGGTGCAGGATTACTGATCATTGCTGCGGCATTACTTTATAACAGAGGTATCAGCTCATCCTTTAAAGAAAGGCTACAGCTGATACCTGAACGTTTCGACAAAAAAACGAAAGTATTTACGGCAGGCCTGGTTTTATTATTTCTTGTTGTGGGTGCCTATAACTATTATAATGTGAGCTATTTGAACAAATATCTTACTCAGGGTGAAAAAGATACCCGCAGCATTATTTATGAAAAGGCTCTTAAGAAATATCAAAATTTGCCATTGCCTAAAATTACCAGCATCAAAATGGAAGCTGATTTGTTCCCGGGTAAACAGCAGGAGTTTGTCAGAGCTTTTGTTACGCTGGTTAACAAAACCAACAAACCCATTTCAACTATGCTGCTTGATGGAGATGAGCTAACCAATTATTCGATCAAAATTGATGGTAAGCCCCTACTATTCACTTACCCGCTGTTTTATCCGCATGGTTTCTTCAGCTGGTTTGGCCCGAAACAGGATACTGCTGAATTTAGGTTGTATCAATTTAAAAAGCCCATAGCACCCGGCGACTCTGTAATTGCTGAGGTAAATTCGTCTATTGTTTACAAGGGGTTCCAAAACAGGCTCTATGCAGCCAACCTGCTGCATAACGGCACATTTTTCACAGGCGGACTACCAGGCTTAGGCTATGATGACGACGACGAGGTAGGTAGCCCGTATGTGCGAAAGAAGGCCGGCTTACCTGCAAAAAAAGAGGAAGAAATTGCACAAAACGATCCTGACGGCATCAGTACATTAAAAGCTGGTAAAGCAGCCGATCTCCTTAAATTGGATGTAACAATAAGTACCGAAAGCGACCAAACTGTCATTACTCAAGGCGAGCTTGTGAAACAATGGAAGCAAAATGGTCGCAGTTATTTCCATTATGTACAAAACAGGCCAGGTATGTATACTCCATTCGGGATAATATCAGCCAGGTACGCCGATAGAAAAGATAGTCTGTTGTTAGATCACTGGGTTGATATTGATGTTTACTATCACCCGGCTCATGCCATAAATATCAACCGGTTTGTGATGGCTTATAAGGATGGGTTAAAATATTACAGTTCGGTATATGGAGCTTATCCTTTTAAAAATATCAGACTCGTTGAAACTTCCAATTACGGCCCACGTGATGCTTCAACAACCACGCTGGACAGTTATGCTGAATATAACGGTTGGACAGCGCATTTTACCGACCCTAATCAATTTGATTACCTGTATTTTCTGACCACAAGGAATCTTGCACAGCAATGGTGGCGTTTCCAGGTAGCCCCTAACAACACAGTGGGATCATTGGTAATACCCGAAGGGTTGGCTAACTACGATGCACTGGTTATGGCAGAAAAAAAGTATGGAAAGGCAAATATGCGATCATTATTACTGGATCAACTCTGGTATTACTTATTCGTGAGAAGACGGCTGGAAGAAAAAGAACACCCGCTGATTAAAGCCGACCAATGGTTTGAGTGGAGTAGTAAAGCAAGTGTAGCCCTGTATGGTTTAAGAGACTTGATTGGCGAAGACAGTTTAAACAATGCCTTACTCGAATTTAAAAATGCTTATGCCTTTAAAAATAAACCACCATTTGCTGGTGCTCCTGATTTGTATCATTACCTGCAAAAACATGTCCCGGATTCACTGCAATATTACCTAACCGATACATGGCAAAAAATAACGCTTTACGACAGTAAAATAACATCGGTAAAAGCTGTTCAAACTGCGAACAAAAACGAATATAAGGTGACGTTCAAAGTAAATATTGACAAAGTTTGGATTGATAAAAAAGGCAACGATGTACCCGCAATAAATATGAATGACTATATCGATATCGGTGTGTTTGGAACAGATGTAAAAGATAAAGATGGCCGTACACAAGCAAACGTGCTTTACCTTAGGAAATATAAGTTAACTCGTGGCGAGCATGAATTCAACTTCATTGTAAAGGGAAAGCCAATATCGGTAGGTGTAGATCCTTTAGGCAAATTGATAGACAGGAACCCGAATGATAACATGAAAAGTATAGAATAAACCATCTTAAAAATATGGATTAAAAGAAGTAAGTCCGGCCCGTTTTGGTTCATCCCCCGGGCCGGACTTAATTTTGTTTTATCATTTTTACAAAAGTCTCCTACTTCAATACAAAAGGAAATTCACCTTTTATATGCCTTATTTAAAAAAGATGTTCATTAAATAATTGAAAATATTTCAAAAAGATGGTAGCTTAGACCGATTTTAAAATATGAACAAACCTGCATCCTTATTGCAAAGACGGCTGAAAGCGTATACCCTTACTGAGATTCTGGTAGTATTGGTGATTATCGGGATCCTGGTATTGTTGGCTTTGCCCAATTTGCTTCCATTAATCACCAAAGCTAAAAGTGTAGAAGCTAAAACGCAATTGGCGCATGTGCAGGCCCTGGAACAAAGCTATTTTTATGAACATTCCAGATATTCTAAAGATCTGACCGAAATCGGCTTTATACAGGAGAAGCTGGTTACAGATGATAAAGATGCCCATGCCAATTACCGCATTGAGATTACTACGGCTACCAATACAACTTTTACCGCAAGGGCTACCGCAGTTGTGGATTTTAACGGCAATGGCACCTTTAATGTATGGGAAATTGACCAGGACAAACATCTAAGAGAAACCACCCCAGATTAAGTGCTACTGCTGAAAATTGCTATTATAATAGTTTTACTATTGCTGTTCATACAGGATTTACTGGCCCGGTCAGTATATTGGTTTCTATTTCCTTTATTGATTGCCGGGTTAATTGGAGTTGGCGGTGAGCACCTATCAGTTGCCGAACGCTGTGAGCCAACCTTGATCAACCTAATGTTTCTTGCCCTTCAACTGGTTGTTCTCAGTCTTTATTTTTCTTTAAAACATAAAAAATGGGTAAACATTACCCGGGAGCTAATTGGTATTGGCGACGTTCTTTTTTTGTTTAGCATTGCATTTTATTGCTCTACGCTCAACTATTTATTTTTCTATATCATCAGTTTAATAACAGTTTTATTATGCTGGCTAATTTTTCAGGGGATTTCGGCAAATAAAAATCGTCAAATTCCGCTTGCAGGCTTGCAAAGCCTAATATTTGCAGTATTTTTAGCGGGCGATTGGTGGCTGGGATTATTCAACCTTACCGATGACGCCTGGTTGTTGCTCCTTATCGCGAAATGAATTCCACGGAAGATATTACTATTCTTACAGATCAACTTCACCTGCTGACTAAAGATCAGGCCTGGCATTATCGTATTCTACCAAAAAACAAAGCCGGTAACCATATTTTATTATACTGTGATGAAACAACAGATAAAAAGAGCTTGGTAGAAGAACTGGAAATCCTGTTTAACCTGGAAATCTTGCTGGAGTCAATTCCGGCGGCCCAGATATCAAAACTGCTTTCTAAATATTACATTAAGGACAATATCGCTCAGGGTTCTGCCCGCCTGCAATTAAATAATGATGCAGATAATTTTCTGGCCAATCTGATTCAGGAAGCTAAAAACCTGAAGAGTAGTGATATTCATATTGAAACCTACGAAAATAAATGCCGGGTAAGGATCAGGATAGATGGGATGATGGTTGAACGGTATTTACTAAAAAGAGACGAATACCCCGCGCTGATCAATAAAATAAAGATCATTTCTAACCTGGATATCGCAGAAAAACGATTACCTCAGGATGGACGTATTAATTTTAAACATGGCGATCAGCAGTTTGATATCCGCGTATCCATATTGCCCACCTTGCATGGCGAAAAGGTAGTATTAAGGTTGTTGAATAACGATGCGACCGAAATTGATCTGAATAGTCTTGGTTTCTCCTCTTTCGATCTGGAAAACTATCTGCAGGGCGCCAAAAGGCCCAACGGTATTTTGCTGATCAGCGGCCCAACCGGTTCGGGTAAAACCACCACTTTATATGCTACTTTAAAATTGCTGAATAAAGAAACCACCAATATCCTAACCATTGAAGATCCGGTTGAATATACATTGGAGGGCATCAACCAGGTACAGCTTAAGGAATCTATTGGTTTAAGTTTTGCCGCCGCTTTGAGAACCTTTCTCCGTCAGGATCCGGATGTAATTATGGTTGGTGAAATAAGGGATACTGAAACGGCCAATATGGCTATCCGGGCAGCCTTAACAGGTCACCTGGTTTTGTCTACCATCCACACCAATTCCGCATGGGGTACAGTTTCAAGGTTGATTGATATGGGCATCCCGCCGTTTTTGGTTGCCAGTACGCTCAATACTACCGTAGCCCAGCGATTGATTCGTTTATTGTGCCCTTTTTGCAAAGAAGAAAAGACATTCGATGAGGGGCTATACCCCAAACAATTTAAGCCTTACAAGAGGGTTATCCATCATAGTACACCCAAAGGATGTGAACAATGTTATTATACCGGTTATAAAGGCCGTAAGGCAGTTTACGAAGTAATCCCCATTGATCAGGACCTGGCATTTGAGATCAAGCAGGGAAATATGTATATCCAGGATCAACTGAAAGAACGCGGTGTACAAACCCTGGCCGAAAATGCTTTTAAACTATTTGCAGATGGATTAACCTCTATCGAAGAAATATATCCCCTTTTATTTAACTATTAGTGCTGAAATGATTAAAAAGTTTACCCGACTGTTATTGATATGCTTCTGCCTGGCCTGTTCATTTTCTGCACTGGCCCAGCAAACTCCCCGCATACGAACGATACAAAAGAAATTGGACAGTCTGGCCAAAGTGCTTCCGGGGCTCGATCAAAAAGTATCCCTGCAAATTAACGGGTCTGTACAACAATATTTACAGGGCATTGCAGCGGCCAATAATTTAAGTATCAGTGTTGATCCAAAGCTTAGCTTTCCAATTAATGATAACTTGAATGATGTAACTGCTTCTAATATTTTGCTTTTCCTGGCGCAGAAGTATAGCCTTGATATCAGCACTGTTGGATCTATCATTTATATCACCTCTTACCAGGAGCCGGTAATTAATATTAAACCTCCTGTTAAAGAAATCGATGCTGTTTATAATCGTTCAAACAACAGTTTATCATTAACCCTTAATAATGACAGCCTGACCAGCGTTGCTAAAAAGATCACCCAGGTTTCTGGTAAAAATGTGATTGTTCCCGTTGCGTTGCAGGGTAAAAAAGTAAACGCCTTTATTGCAGCAGCTCCCTTTGAAACGGCGATGGATAAACTGGCCTATGCCAACGAAATCAAAATGGTAAAAACTGCCGACGACTATTATCTTTTTCAACCACTGGCAGAAAATGAAGAATTATATGTTAACGGCGATAACCAGACCGCGGTACGAAAATTATTTAAGCAGGTTAGCCCGGCTCCAGGCGGGAATGCTGCCTCTGGCGTATTTTTTAAAACGGTAAACGGGCAAAAGTTAATTTCAGCTGATGCAAATAATGCCCCCATCCTTAACCTGATTAGCCAGGCCAGTCAGGAATTAAATTACAACTATTCCATTTATTCGGAAATTAAAGGAACCATCAATATACACGTAAGTGATGTATCATACGAAGAATTTCTGGGGCTGCTACTTAAGGGAACCGATTACACTTTTCAATCAGAAAATGGTATTTATTTAATAGGCGATAAAAAGCTGGAAGGATTAAGGTCATTCAAAGCTATTCATCTGCAAAACAGATCAATAGATACTGTTGTATCGATGATTCCTGCCGACTGGAAGAAGGGTGTGGAAATTAAAGAATTCAGGGAACAGAATACTATTCTTCTGTCTGGCTCCAGCGCCCAGATCAGGGAGATTGAAAGCGTTATTAAACAACTGGATGAATTGGTGCCGGTTGTATTAATTGAAGTAACTATAATCGATTTTACAAAAACCAGAACCATAGCAACAGGCATTAGCGCCGGTGTATCTGATAGTGTTAAAACGGGCGGTACCATTTTGTCAGGCATCAACTTTACGGCCAGTGCCAGCGGTGTAAATAGTTTTTTAAATAGTTTGGGAAGCCTCACCTCTTTAAATTTGGGACATGTGGTACCCAATTTTTATGTTACCCTGCAGGCTTCAGAAACCAATAATAATGTAAATGTACGGTCAGTTCCTAAATTGACTGCTTTGAACGGGCATACCGCTACCCTAAGCATTGGCAGCAAATTATATTATAAAAACTCTACCCAAAACCTGATTCCCTCAGCTTCTACAAACACCTCGGTTTTTACTAATACCTACGTTCCTGTTGAGGCTAATTTATCCGTTGACATTAAGCCGATAGTATCAGGCGATGATGAGGTTACATTGGGAATAAAAGTGAATATATCTGATTTTACATCCATCCCAACAGACGGCTCACCACCACCTCAATCCATTAGCAAATTTGAATCCAGCCTGCGTGTGCACAGTGAGGATACAGTTTTATTAGGAGGCATGGAGCGTACCGAAAATGATTTATCAGCCTCTGGTGTTCCAATTTTATCAAGGATACCTATCCTGAAATGGATCTTCAGCAGTCGCACCAAAACAAATTCAAAAGTGGTAACCGTATTATTTATTAAACCAACCATTTTACGCTAATCAAATGCTGGCTAAATATTACCGGATCAATCAGGCTGCTGGCGTAGATATCACCATCCAAAAGGATGGGGGGCTCCTGATCCATGCCTGTGGTATTAGCGCTAACGGCAATCAGATGGATATTGTGCAGAAGGTACCGGATCTGAATAATATAGAAGCATTAAAGAAACATATCCCTGCAAAAACGCCCATTGCGCTTAACCTGAATGGTAAGGGGATATTACACCGGCAGATAGAAAGAACGGATGACATCGATGCAAGTAATTTCACTAAAATATTGCCCAATGCTGATTTTAATGATTTTTATATTCAGCACAGTATTTCCGGCGAACGTTCTTTTGTTTCACTTATCCGTAAAGCGGAGGCCGACCGGTGGATTCAGCAGCTAAGCAACAGTGGCTTTGTTCCATTATCGTTGAGTCTGGGGCCATTTGCGGTGCAGAATATTATCCCCCAACTAAATATTTATGGTAATGAGTTGATCTTTAACGGACACCAACTACAACGGGACGATGAACTTAACTGGCTTAGTTATAATTATGACGAAGCCGCTTTAAGCCGCTTTGTAATCAAGATAGAAACAACCCTTATTGCTGAAAAACTGCTTCTCCCCTACAGTGTTGCCTTTCAGTTGGTTTTGACCGAACAGCTTGATGAGATAAAAGCAGATGTACCAGCCCTGGATACCGCTTTACAAAATAAACTGGCAGACAACAAGCTAAAAGTTAAAGGTTTTTTATTCCTCAGCGGATTATTCGTTTTACTACTGATTAATTTCCTGGTGTTCTCGTCTTTAAATACGGCGAATGCTAAACTGACCGAACAGGTGAGTCGCTCGGCACAAAGCACCACGGATGTAGAACAGTTAAAGCAGCAGGCAGGGCAAAAAGAAGCGTTACTGACCACTCTTGGATGGGAAGGCAATATTGATAAAAGTGTATTGATTGATCAGCTTGCATCCTTGTTGCCACAAGAGATTACCTGGAAAGAAGTAGCGCTAAACCCCGTTGACCTGGCAGCAAGCCGCATCCAAAAGACGATTGTTTTTTACAGTCGTAAAATTCGCATTACAGGGACTTCCGAAAAGATCATCCCGGTAAATGAATGGATGGCCAGAATCAGGACAAGGAAATGGGTAAAAAATGTTCAACTGGATAATTATACTTTTAACAGCGAGCTGAATACCGGGCAGTTCAGTATTGTGATTGATTATTGATATGCTGAAAAAAATCCCACTCAAAAAAGAACACCTGTTTGCTATTGCTGCGGTAATAGTTTGTTTGCTTTGCTACCGTCTGGCTTTTCAAAAAACCATAGAGGCCTGGCAAATTCACCGGCAATTGAGCAAGCAAATAGCCGCCGCAGGCGATTTTAGCGATCAACCCGCCTACCTGGATAGAAAGCAAGCTAACCTCAGCAAAATTCTTGGTCTTTACCGTGCCGATACGGTAGCTTTCCGGAGTAATATCATCAGTACCATCTCCGGCATTGCAGAAAAAGGCGGTGTAAAATTAAGCGAAGTTCCGGCGCAGGATCCGCTTTACAATACGGATAAATTTATTATTCAGAAACTCAGTTTTGAGGGAAGTTTTTTTGCGATGACCAAAGTACTCCGTCAGCTGCAATCCACGCCCGGCATTGGTATGGTACGGGCCTTTACTTATCGCTCGGTTGGCCTCAAATCTAGTAACGACCAGACTAAGAAATTGATATTGGAAGTGTATATGGAAGTTGGTAAATAAAATAAATAGCCCATCCTGTCCCGCAAATACATGAAACAGCAGAAACACACCGGGCCAGGCGAAACAAGCCATCTCTATAAATCAATAAGTTAAACCATTGCGTGGGCCAAGCTGGGCCAAAAAAGTGCATGTGTCGTCCTAAAAAAATTATTTTTATTTACCAATATATCGTTTTAATACTTTTCGTTTCAAGTTATCACCTGGCCATATTTCTATTTTATAATAATCATCGCCTCCATCACCTGGATAAAACACATGAAAGATGAGTTGCAAAAGATGGCTCAACTATTTAATATGACTACCGACCAGGTAATTAACCATGACGGCAAAGTGCCTAAAGAGGTAATTATTGAGGATAAAACTGCCGTAGAGCAAATGCGCCTCATACAGCAGCTTGATGAGGACGACAAGCAAACCATTTTCAAACTGATCGATAAGATGCTAACTAACAAGAAGTTTAAAGAGTTCTTTCAGAATAATGTAGCTGCTCTATAAAACAACAAAGCCCCGGTTAAGGGGCTTGTTTACATTTTAGAAGCTATAGAAAGCAGGCTTTTGTTGTGGCGGTATTATAATAGCTGTACTTAGGTTGGGCAACGCCTTTCTCATTGTCGCCACATCTTTATTGGACGTATCTACAAACAACCAGTTTTTTCCGCCGTCTTTTGATATTGCAATTAGTGTAGAAGTAGCAACAGCCCTGCCATTTACAAGCTTAATTGTGGTGTGCTGCTGTAATGTACATTGCAGCTCATTACCGCTTTTAACAATTTTTGAGGGACTGTCAAATGTGATATTATCAAACGTCATCCCCTGAGTTTTCATGCTACTAGCACTATTTGCAAGCACGGTAGCCATACGGATTTCTCCACCCATCGCATTTACAATAGCCGGATAAGTATACTTGGCAAACGTTTGATAATCTCCCTTTAAAAAAACTTTACCCATAATATCTGCCTGTTTCTGCATATATGAACCTATCGTTGTGTTGATAGTTAGTTTTGTTTGACCATAACACAACCCTATTCCAAACAGGTATAAAAAAAAGCCATATTTATATATATTCATTTTTCAGAAAAAAAGTAATTATTTCAACCTTAATTGCTCCACCCATTTATTAGATCTTCCCTCAAAGTGATCAACGATTCGAGCTTCAACATGAGCCGGCTCCCAAACTGCAGATCTTTCTAATCCTATACATTTTTCTTTAGATGACGGTGATATTTTTCCGGTATTTGGATCATAGATTTCATAAGCGCCTGGATTTATCGCATCTTCAATAAATTTAAGAGGCAATACTTTAGATTCAGAATCCAAGTCTAAATGTCCAATTTTTTTCCATCGTCCTTTGGTTATTGCATCTTTATAAACAGCTACAATAAACAAAACTTCTTCTTGTAATATTTTTTTGATGTCAGTTATCGGCTCATTGACGTAAATATCATAAAAAGCATAATCCGCTTTTGGGAGTATTCTACCGTAGGAATATTTGCCATTCGGGAGTACTATTTCAATAAATGAGCCTTCTTTTCTTATTGCCATGTTTCTTTATTTTTTTGGTAAACTTCCAAAAGCTTTTGTTGCCGCATTAATATACTGTTGCATTTTGGGATTCTTTGCACTTATACCATTTATTGCATTTCCAGATGTCCCATTGACTGATTTTGCACCTCCGCTGTGTTCAATTAACTGCTGTTCTCGGCCTCTTATTGCATCACTCGATGTCGATGATTTATCTAACTTTGCCGGTCCAAACCCATCTGCATTTTTATGATGTCCTGCATCCCGCGCAGCAACATTTTCTTCGGGGGTTCCTTTTCCACTAGTTTTGCCGGAATAAACTTCGCCTGTTTCTGGATGCTCTTTCGTATATGTTTGAAAGGTTTTCTCTTCTAAGGTTTGTTCCGCTATTTCTTTAACTTCGTCTTCAGCCCCGACTTTTAAAGCATCTACTGCTAATGTTTCGCCAACCCGCAAAGCTTCCCCTCCTTCACCACCTGTAAATACATCAACAGCTAACATGCCTACACCAAGACCAGCCTCTTTCCAGCTACCATGGTATATGCCTACACCTATCTGTTTCACACTACCTGCAAATGGCACATAATCAACAGCACCCCATAAGAAACTCCCTATTGTTGCGGCTGTACTCTTGGGTATTGGAGTAGCCGTGATAACCACTTCTTTAAGCGTCCCTCCGTTAAGCGTTGGATCATCCGCAGCCATACCTGTTGCATCAATAAAACGCAACGGGTTATTCATTACATAATTATAAGGGGAATGCCTTCGCATAAATTCCGCCAGCGGATCGATACTTGTCCACCTCGCAATCACTGGGTCATAGAACCTTGCGCCATAATCGTATTGCCCTAATTCCTCTTGTAACTCCTTTTTATTGTAAAGATATTCATTTTTGGGGCTGCTTACAATACGGTTTATCTCCAGGCCAAAGGGGTAATAATCATCCTGCTGTAGTACCGCAGCTACACCAGTCTGCGTATCAAAGGTGATCCTCGTATTCCCCAGGTTATCACCTAAATAATAGGTATAATCGTAACCACCTGTGCCGGGCACTGCTTTACCCTCTTCTGTTTGTATAAAACCAATTGTGGTGGTACTGTTATCGTACTCTATCCCGCTGATATAATCCGTGGTTTTGGTTACCCCGTTAAGTACATCTACTTTTCTTAGTTTAGTCCCGGAGGCATCATAAGTATACGTAGCTGTTCCGGTAGCTACCGTTGCTACCATAGGCAAATTAAGCAGGTTATAGGTAAAACTCTTATTCTGGGTAGTAGTTACCGTATTACTATTGCTCAGCATATTACCATTGGCATCATAGGTATAACTCATAGTGCCGCTGTTGAGGCCTGTATTATTACCGCTGCCATCAACTATATTCTGTACCTGGTTGGTATAATTGCCGTTGTTGGTATAAGTATAGCTTAGCTGGTCAATCAGGATATTGGCTTGGTAACGGTTTAAAGTGGTGATATTACCTACCTGGTCATAGGTTATTCCTGTTTCATTGTTGTTATCTATGGAGGTACCACCCAATAAACGGTTTAAATTGTCATAGGTATAAGTATAGCTATTACTATTAGGAGCTGAACTGGTTCCCCAGCTTTGGCTGGCGATATTGCCATTATACTGATGTGTTGGCGTTATACCGTTTACACCGGTAACCTGGTTATACTGCAACTGTTCTTGAAACAATGGTGCGCTACTGCTTAACAGCCAGCCTCGTTCGTTATAACTGTATGCTATATCCTGTAAAAAGCTGCTGCCACCGTTGCTGCTTTGCAGGTGTTTGGCTCTTAACTGGCCTATTTCGTTATAATCACTCTGTGATAGCAGCACATTTGTACCTCCATTGATGCTTTCAAAAGTCTGGCGTTTCCGCTCAATCTGATCATACACGTAATTATTAACAATAGTAGCATTAAGTGTGGCGGCTGTATTGTTGGGTGAACTCGCTTTGAGAATTGGTTTGCATCCTAATGTATTGGGGAGACATGAAAGAGGTGAGGCTATACCCTCTATTGAAGTTGCAGCACGTATTGCTAAAGCCTTAGATATATCTTTAGATTACCTCTCTGAGCTAACAGATACCGAGTTAGACACTGTTATATTAACCCGAATAAACGAGATAGCCTCTTTATCTGAAGAGGAACAGAAGCAAGTGTATATGGTTGTAGATGCGCTTATTAGAGATTATAAGGCAAAGAAATCCTATCCTAATAAATGAACAAAGCCCAGCACCAATAGGCCTTGTCTTTCAAACATAGCTTTCGTTATCTCGGCTAGCGTGGACGCTTAGTCAGGCTGGGTACTTTTCGCTATAGCTGAATTTGGCCCAAAAAAGTTAATGGATAATTGATCAGCTCTTATCTCAGTCCAATAGTATCGATGAGATCCTGCTGTTGCCGTATTGATATCACTTAGCGGTACAACTAATAAATCTTAGTAAAGCGATCCTCTTGACAGGTAATCTAAATAATGCCAATATTCATGCTCTATGTCCACTAAGCTATTTCCACCTCCTGCAAAAATAGCTTCGCTATTCGGCCTTGCGGGTATTGCCCGCTTGCGCCTTTCACTTATCATCCGTTAAGGACTTCCCGTGTTCCGTACAAAAGCCGGAATAAGAGTCGTGCCATCTTTATTACGATTGCCATATGGCCCGTATGCAAGTTTCCGCTATAACTTTCATCGATCTCGAAGAAAATCAGCTTTTGACAATATGTTCACTATCTCATCACTTCATCAATGGTTCATTTGCATTCATCTCTCTTATTCGTATCAGACTGCTCCAACGCAGCCTTTTCCTATTTCCGTTCAATACCCGTTCATTACTAAACAAGCACCGAGAGGCGGTTTACAGCCTCCACTTGCATAGCGACTGTGGTAGGCCTACTACCATCTTTTGTACAACATTTACTTACCTTTATACTTTGGCTCGTAATTCACGGCACACCTCGCGCTAGGATGGAGGAACATTAGCTGAAAGCTAATCACATTTTAGGTCGAAGCTATAAGCTTCGACCAGTGCGGGACTTTACAAAAACCCAGGATAAAAACCGTGGTAGTTTCCTGTTTTTATTCGATCAACTATATCATAAGGGGTCATAACTAATCCTATTTCAGCTTTGCGGTTTACGCCTTCTAAATCACCTACTCTAACCGTTTGGAGGTCTCCAAGTCGCCATACATACCAATTGCGAGATATTTTAATTGGCTCCTCACCTCGCTTTGTTCCATAGTCACTTGTTCCTCTGAAGATGATATGACTTGTTTCACCAATATCAGTGGTATTACCAACCTTTTCCCAAAGCCCCATCTTTGTACCAAACTTCGTCACACAGTGGGCATAAAACGCTACCTCACTTTTTACAATTACTGATAAGTCAGGAATACTGCCAATAGGATAGACTTCATCAAAGACCCTTATCACATCGCTGTTAAGCTGGTACAAATCAAAGGCTATCAACTGAAAACATTTAACGTTGTCAGTATCTACTTTCACTGAAAAAACATCTCCTATTTTTGTGCTAACTCTTTTCATGTATCTATTATTGAATACCAAATGTAGACCAGTTTTTTGGCGCAATTGAATTTATTTTGTTTAATAAATTGTCTAACCCGTGACTGTTGATTAAATTTTGTTCCCATATCCTTGCCTGCTGCCTAGTGAGGCCTGTAGCTCCTTCTACGGTTTCAAATCGAAGAAGTGACTTTTCTCCACCTGCAGCAATATGTTCTGCCCATCTTGTAGTAACTTCTCTTGATGTAATGCCAACGTATTTAACCTCACCCGTTGCCGCATCAAGCCCTTGGTAAACAGAATGTGAGCCAGTCTCTTCAGCAACAGCCTCCATTGTGGCCCCAGCCCCAGGGATCATGCCGTAAGCGACAAACTCTAACATGTCAGCCAATCCACTTAAGCCTGCAGTGTCAAATCCATGAAATACCGTTGAGGGATCTCCAACATTCATTGATGACCACCGCCAACTACCATCTGCTTTTAAATCAACTCCGGCTCCGTTAGTGGCGACATACGAGCCTGTTTTACCGATGTATGTTTCGCCAGGTTTAGTATCGGATGCTTTGTGAACATTAGGATCATCGCGCACCTGATGAGTTGTATTGTTCATTACCCAATCAGGTGGAGTAGACCCATTGTTGCTGCCGCCAGCCCTTCCGGCTATAACGTGGCTATGTTCCTGAATTTCTCTTTGCCAATCCGTTTGAGTATGACCATATTCTAACATCCCATCGGGATCAATATAGCGTATAGGATTATCCTTTACATAATTATAAGGTGACCAACGCCTGCTTAATTCCGCCAACGGATCAACACTATTCCACCTCCCAATTACCGGATCATAGAACCGCGCACCATAATCATATTGATTTGCAAGATCCGTCTGTACCTCTTTCCCATTGTAAAGATAACGGTTATTGTTCGACAAACTATATACCGGATTTCGCAATCCAAATGCATAATACTCATCCTCCTGGATGCGCCTTGCCGTATCTGCATTAGGGTCCTTATCAAAGGATAAACGTACATTACCCAAATGATCTTTTAAATTATATTCATAGTTCCAATTGCTTCCAGCAGGAACGGCCCTACCTTCTTCTGTCTGGATAAACTGGATAGCTTCGTTAGTAGCAGTTGCACCAAAATAAACAATGCCACTATCATAATCCCAATAACCGTCACTACCTATATTCCTTAACTTCTGCCCGGCTGCATCATAGTAGTAACT
>NZ_VLLI01000007.1 GCF_007830615.1 Mucilaginibacter frigoritolerans | reverse complement strand
AACTATTACTGTCCGGTAAAAATATTGTAGCGATTGAAAAGTATAGCTAATGCAGCAATTCAAGCGTTTTACATCTAATTTATTTACAGCAGGCTCCTAGGTAAAAAAGAGCAATTGTTGAGAGGGTGTAATCTGTTTAGTTGAAAGCTTTTGCTGTAATGCTTTTTCTGGTGATTTGAGAAAACCACGTATATCTATGTAGGTCATAAGGTGCAGCCGTATCATTGCAGCTAGATTAGCGAAAGACCATTTAGCGGCTATTCCTTTCTTAATAATCTTTAATATTAGATCTGCTATTAGAGAACACCATATTTGTAGCTTTATAGCATTCTCTGAATCGCCAAGAAAGTACTTAAGCGGATAGTTTTGTTTCATTCTTTTGAATAGTATTTCTATTTGCCAGCGCTTACGATATAGCTCTGTTATAGTCAGCGCGCTCATTCTCATATTGTTGGTTAAGAATTCATATACTTCTCCTGTCGTAGGGCTTTTGTATTGCACAATTCTACCCAAAAGCCGATTCCCGCCTCTGTAGCCCAGAAGGATACTTTTGTCACCTATTACTCCTTTGTCTTTATGCGGATTATCTAATTCTTGTAAAACATCATAAGCAGATCTGCTTCGTTTGCGGGTAATCCATGTAACACCTGATGTTGAAAAGCTATTAAGTTTTATATAATCAGCGTACCCTCTGTCAAAGACAATAATTGAACCTTTTGGAAGATGCACCTCTTTTAAAAACTGGGAATCGTTGGCAGCAGCAGCGCTGTAACGAATCATGCAAGGTATATCCTGATCGCTCCTTATCAGTGTATGAACCTTGATACCTCCCTTTCGTTTCCCCGCAGGGTTTTTACCAGAAGTGCGCAGTATCTCCTGAAATAAAGAAATAGTGGTAGAGTCAAATATATACAGGCGGGAGGCTATGCTTTTCTTTCGGCTGTCCGATAAAAAATCCGAATACTTTTGATAAAGCCTGTAGTAAATGGCACCAAAAACATCCGCTTGTCTTCTGTTATTGGCATCTGATATAGTACTGCGCCTGGGATGATAACGTACGCCCAAATGATTAAGCCTTTGCTCTGTCGCAAGCATGCCTGTTGTTACTTCCCGCAACGAATTGCAGTGATTGAATATAGCATAAAGCATGGTCACTAAATGCTCGTAGGTATTGAAACGCTTACAGTATTTATCTGCATGATGATCGGCGGCTATACGACGGATAATATCCCGGGGTATGAATCTTAATAACTGAGCGAATATCGGCTGTCCGCTAAAAAAAGTACTTTTGTTCATTGGTGTTTTTTTGTGTGGTAACTTAAAACTACCAATAAAGGGAGGTCTTTAAAAACCTCCCTTGCTTTTTTTTAATCTTTACCGGACACTAATAGTTTCAAACCTCAAATTCTTATCTGCTCATATTCAACAAATTATACGCAAATTAACAGTAACTTCTTTTTAAAGCATTAACTTCTGTGTTTTTTGCTTAACATAATGTTGGATTGGAAGTTGACCTAACCATACCATTCCTAAGATAATTTAAACATTCTACGTTTCACCCAATACTCACAAGCAGCAACGAGGGACTTTGGACATTCAGCGGTACTAACTTAATGCAAACTCGACGGCGGCCTGCGAATGCAAAATTGTCGTGTCGGATATGGGGACTTTGACGTCTGACTGTGTTGTTTTGCTGTGGCACACTGGCAGCCGGATCTTCGCAATTCAAGATATACCTGAAAGCTGGGAATTTTGTGGCCTTAATTTTTTCAAATTATGCTAGATTTTGACTGACTTAAATACCGGCATTTATCGATAAACTATCATTTTAGAAATTACAAAATGCTTATCTTATCGCAAATACTTTTACCCAAATTGTCTGCAGACGGTGGATCGAAATTACCCAGGACAATAATTGTAAAACCATTATCCGGGATCATCATAACGTAGCCATTGATTCCTGGTCCGCCGCCGTTGTGGCCGATGATATGTTTCCCGTTTTCCACTCTGTCCATGAATCCGTAAGCATATTTCGAATTAGGGTGGTGATCATCCACCTTGCCGGTTATTACAGTTTGGGTATATTGTGCATTTAATAATTTATGACCCAATAGAGCTTGGACAAATTTCAGCATATCACCCGTGGTGGAATACCCCCCGCCTGCCGAGGTTCCTCTAACAGGCAGGCCGAATATATTATTTTTACGTGCGTGATTATTTTGGGGATCATTATGTTCACCGAAAGTATACCCTGTTGCAAGGTTGGGGACATCCACTTCCTTAATATACCAATCGGAACTTCTCATTTCGGCGGGATTAAATATATGTTCACGCACATACGTAAAGTAATCTTCTCCAGATATTTTCTCGATCACTAAGCCTAAAGTGATAAATCCTGCGTTGCTATAAGCCCAACCTTCACCAGGTTCAAATAGCAAAGGTTCGTTGACGTAAAGGGGGAGATAGTCATTTAGGTTTACATATTTAGGGATATTAGCGAAAAATTCGGGCTTAAAAAAATCCCCTAAACCTGACGTATGAGTAAGTAACTGTTCAATTGTAATTTTTTTCGCGACATCTTTATTGGGATAGTCTGGCAGGATTTTGATTAGTTTATCATCAAAATTAAGTTTACCGACTTGGACTAGCTGTGCTATTGCTACGCCAGTAAACATCTTATTCATGGAACCAAGATTAAATTTAGTTTCGGTATTGTTGAGGATCTTTTTATCGGCATTTGCAAAACCGTAAGCTTTAGTAAGTAATACCCTGTTTCCTTTTGCGATGAGCACCGCCCCGGAATATTTGTCATTGGCAGCAGCTTTGTCAACCAGTTGTTGGACTTCTTTCATGATATTCGAATCTGCGGGCATTTTTTGGGCTGGCATCGCACCGCGGCTTGAATTATCGACCTCTCCATCCTCGGATTTTCGTATAATAAATCCGATAAGCATTTGGTCAGATTCGCGGCTCAAATGTGTAAACATTGTGATAGGTTTTCCCCCGTTTTGGAGGTTAAGTGTCAGTTGCACTTCATCCGGGTCGCGACCTTCCCGCATACTCGAAATTTGTACGCCGCCTGTTTCGATAAATAGATCCTTAAAATTATTTAGAATATCTTTAGCTGTTTCGCCGTTACGTTGTGCCTGGAGGTCGATATGCTCCGAGATGAATTTGGACCAAAAATCTTTATCGCCGGTATTTATGGCTTCGACAAGTTTTACAGCCAATCTTCCCACTGGCTGATCTTTAATTTGCTGCGCTGATAAGTTTTGTCCAATTAGGAAAAACAGTAAAGTCATAATACTATTTGCAAGTCTTCGAATTGTTTTCATTTTTGAGGTATTTAAAGTAAGTGAAAAATAAGCTAAGGAAATGAGTCGTAGATATTGTGTTCGGATTTGGATGCACTCGAATTTTTATAATACTGCAAATGTTACAGCCCAATCTTTATTAACTGCTCTCTCATGTCCATTTTAAATTTTAGCAATACTATATTTTTGTTATAATTTCTAAAAAACTTTGGTATGAACAGCGATTTTCCGTTGCTGAAAAACGAATGTTTGTTATTCTGGAATTTAAATTAGATGCGGTTTAGTCTTTGACAAGCTTCATAGTAAAATCCATAAGACGAGCCGGCATATCACCTGCCTTATTTTCGCTCTGCCAGGAAATTTTCGGCCATGGTGAAAACGGCATAACAAACAAAAAAAGATATTGCCGTAGTCCGTTTAAAATTCCGCGGTAAGGATTGAATTATAACTTTTTGACTTACAAATGGTTAATTGTAGTTCGAGCCCGAAGGGGAATATGTTCGAACCGCTTTTTGACAGATTTGAAGCGGTTGGTGAACTTTTAGGGGGTAAAACTTCAAACATTAGTCAGCATCTTATAGAATTCTGCTACGGCTTTTTTTTCATAGGCTTCTCCGAGTGAAATAATCATAATAGTTCGCCTCATATTTTCCCCCACAATGGGAATACCCACTACGGCCTCGTCGTTTACACTGGTATCACTCAATATGGTATGCCAATGCCCTGTTTTTACAAGTTCAAATAGCGTAGGTATATCATTTATTTCCATACAAATATTCGGGGTCAGATTTTTTTGCCTGAATGACTCCTCAATAAAATGTATGGTGCTGTAACCACCGAAAGGTAATGCCAATGGCAGCCCAGCTACTTCATTAAGCGAGATATTGATTTTTTGGGCCAGCGGTGATTTTTTAGACGTTACCAATACCATATTTGATTTTAAAAGTGTTTGATATTTCAACTGAGCATTATTGGCTTTTTCATTGAATGTTAAGATAAAGTCGAATTGATGCAGGTTAAGTTTTTCGAGAAGATCTTTTGTGGTGCCAAATACAACCTGGATTTTAATATTTGGATGCTGATTTGCAAACTCAATCAATGTTTTGGCAAACAGGATCCGCATGGAGTAAATTACACCAATAACTATTTTTCCGGTATTCAAATTTTTCAAATCCTGTAACAGCAATAACCCTTCATTAGCTTTATTTATGCTCTGCAAGGCATATCCACTAAACAAGTCACCCGCTTCAGTGAGTGTAATTCTTTTTCCAATACGGTTAAACAACGGCACATTTAATTCATCTTCCAGTTGCTTAATTTGCTGTGATAAAGTGCTTTGGCTGATATTCAAAGCCCTGGCAGCCTCGGTAAAATTTAATAATTCTTTGGCTTTCAAAAAATATTTGAGTTGTCTTAGTTCCATTTTTCTAAATCGGTTTTTTCGATTGTTTTCATCTAAAAATAATGTTTTGCCAATAAATGCAATATCTGAATATTTGTGTAATAACACTTAAATAACACATTTTAACTTTTAAATAAATTAATTATGAAATTAGAACTACTGGCATCGTTCTTCCTTTTGACTACTTGTTTTACTGCGTTCAGCCAGGAAAAGCAGGACACGGCTGTAGCCGATAAAGGCTTAATTAAAGTATCCGTCATGTACCCGTATGCCGAAGGTAAAACCTTTAATATGGAGTATTATGTAACTAAGCACATGCCTATGGTAGCTGCGTTTTTAGGAGCAAATTTGGTTAAATATACCATTGAAAAAGGGCTTGCTAGTGGGATTCCTAACCAACCACTGCCGTTTATGGCCATTGGCACATTTTATGTAAAAAGCCTAAGCGACTATCAAGCGGCAATCGCGCCGCACGGAGATGCCATTCGTGCGGATTTTCAAAATTATACCAATATCATTCCAATTATTTTGGTGAGTGAGGTAGTAAACTAAGTATAAGTGGCAAGTATTTTACTTATCAGAATGCGCGCATTCGTCCAATCGGCTGACATAGCTTTATAGCATAACTGGATTATCAAATGAACAATGAAATAAAAATTCGTCCGGCTAACATTAATGACCTTCCAGGTATAAAAAAACTGGTGACAGAAAATCTATTATCGTTCGGGTTTAATTATGATAACGGGGGATCCGAGAGTGATCTTGAAAATTTTGCTGAGGTATATCAGCAACCGGGCTCCAAATTCTTCGTTATTTACGACGGGACAGATATTTTAGGTACTGTTGGCTTGGTCAAAATTTCGGATGACGTGGTTAAATTGAGGAAAATGTATGTAAACAGTCGTTTACGCGACAAAGGTTACGGGCTCGATTTATTAAGAACCGTCGTTTCAGAGGCAAAGTTACTTGGCTATCTGGTGATCAGGTTGGAGACGGTTCATGCGATGCATAGGGCGATCCGACTTTACACAAACTTCGGATTTTCCGCTATACCAGGCGAGCCTGATTCGAAAAGGTGTGATATTACTATGGAGTTGATTTTGTGACTACTATATCCCGCTATCCGAAGTTTCTCAACTTCGGACGATTATGCTTGTAGATTGTATCCACAACAAAAAGCCACTCTACTTTCGTAGAGCGGCTTAGTAGCCCGTAGGGGAATCGAACCCCTGTTTCTAGAATGAAAATCTAACGTCCTAACCCCTAGACGAACGGGCCTTTTTTTAAGGCTTTTTCCCAATGATTTCGGATTTGGTAACCCTTATTTTGGGACTGCAAAGATAAACGTTAAAAGCTTATTTTAAAATAAATTTTTATTTTTTTTTCATCATCGTAAAAATCATCTAAAAACCAGCGCTTTTTACCTTAATTATATACTTAATTTACAGCATTTTAAACATGGATAAAGCGCTTTTTTACTTTAACTGTACAAAAACCATCTTTAGCCATTTTTTTAATAAAGCATATCCGCTTATCTTTATCATAAATATCTAACCAATATTATGAAAGCTATTTGGAATAATCAGGTGATCGCCGAAAGCGATGACACTATCGTCGTTGAAAATAACCACTACTTTCCGCCCGAGAGTGTAAAAGCCGAATTTTTGAGGCCGTCGCCTGTTCATACTACCTGCATTTGGAAAGGAACAGCATCTTACTATAACCTGGAGGTTGATGGTAAAGAAAATCTGGATGCCGCATGGTATTACCCTGAACCAAAACCGGCTGCCGAAAACATTACCGGCCGTATTGCGTTTTGGAAAGGGGTTAAAATTACCGCTTAAGCAATGAAACAGTATGATGCAATAGTGATAGGGTCTGGACAGGCAGGAGGTCCTTTGGCCAAAAAATTGGCACTGTCTGGTAAAAAAACGGCTCTTATCGAAAAAAGATGGGTGGGTGGCACTTGTGTAAATGATGGCTGCACCCCTACCAAAACAATGGTTGCATCAGCGAAAATGGCTTACCTGGCGGCTAATAGTGTGCCGTTGGGAGTAAAGATCAAAAACTTTTCTGTCGACTTGGAGCAGATCAGGAAACGCAAAGATGAAGTGGTTCATCAATTCAGAAATGGCAGTCAGAAAGGTATTGAAAGCACAAAAAACCTTGATCTGATTTTTGGTGATGCCACCTTTATCGATAACAAAACCATCCTGGTAAAGCTTAATAGTGGCCGCGAAAAGGAATTTAAGGCCGAACTGTTCTTCATCAACACCGGGGCAAAAACCTTTATTCCTGATATTGAAGGACTAAATGATATAGATTATTTAACCTCAACTACTATTCTTGATCTGGAAGAAGTGCCGGAGCATTTGCTGATTTTAGGAGGTAATTATATAGGGCTTGAATTTGGACAAATGTTCAGGCGTTTTGGCAGTAACGTTACCATACTGGAAAAATCAGATAGGATAGTATCCCGCGAGGATGAAGATATTTCGGAAGAGCTAACTAAAATATTTAAAGCCGAAGATATCAGCATTTATACTAAAACAACTGCCACCAGCTTTAAAAAGAAAAGATCGGGTAAAATTTCGGTATTGATTTCTGCGGATGGTAAGGAAGAAAAAATTAAATGCACCCATGTGCTGATAGCCGTTGGCCGTATGCCGCAAACGGAAACATTAAACCTGCAAAAAACCGGGGTTGAAGTTGATGAACACGGTGCTATCAGGACTAATAATAAATTGGAAACCAGCGCACCGGGTATTTATGCTTTGGGCGATGTTAAGGGTGGGCCCGCATTTACGCATATCTCCTACAATGATTACACGGTTGTTTACCGCAATTTAATTGAAAATGCCGACCTGAGCATTAAGGATCGTCAGGTGCCTTACTGTATGTTCACTGATCCGCAACTGGGCCGGGTTGGTTTGAGCGAAACAGAAGCAAAAAAACGGGGTATCAATTATAAGGTAGCCAAGCTACCTATGGCATATGTGGCCCGCGCTATTGAAACCGGCGATACGCGTGGCTTTATGAAAGCGATAGTTGATGCAGATACCAAACAAATATTAGGTGCAGCCATTTTAGGCGTGGAAGGCGGCGAAACCATGACCATTCTGCAAATGGCCATGTCTGGCGGTATTACTTATGAAGAGATTCGCTATTATATTTTTGCCCACCCTTTATTTGCCGAATCGTTGAATAATCTTTTTATGGCCCTTGAAGGGTAGCCTTTTATGATCAAGGTTCAGCACCTCAGCAAGCACTTTGGCAGCGTAAAGGCTGTTGACGATATTTCTTTTGAAGTACAGGAGCACGAAAACCTTATTTTGCTTGGCACCAGCGGATGTGGTAAAACCACAACACTCAAAATGATCAATCGGCTGATAGAGGCTGATGGCGGTAAAATATTCATTAACAATAAAAACGTTACCGAACAATTGCCCGAAGCATTAAGGCTTGGGATTGGTTATGTGTTGCAAAACAATGGTCTTTTTCCGCATTATACCGTAGCCGAAAATATTGCAGTGGTACCTCAATTGCTTAAGTGGGATAAAAAAAAGATAGAAAAACGTACAACAGAACTTTTAGAAAAATTGCACCTTTCGGCTGACTATCTGAAAGCTTATCCCAATGAATTAAGCGGTGGCCAGCAACAACGCATCGGACTGGCAAGGGCACTGGCGGCCGATCCGGCGGTTTTATTGATGGATGAACCATTTGGCGCATTGGATAATGTTACCCGCTCAAAAATACATGCCGAATTTAAGGCGCTGGATGAATTAAAGCGCAAAACCATTATAATGGTTACCCACGATGTGCAGGAAGCTTTTGAATTGGGCGACCGCATCTGCCTGATGGATAAAGGAAAGATTATCCAGGATGGCACGCCTGCAGAGTTATTGTTTAAGCCCCAAAACGATTTTGTAAAGGAATTTTTGAAAGAGCAAAGGCTGCTGCTGAAATTTAAAACAATCACCGTTAAATCACTCTGGCATTTACTTTCAAATGAAGAAATAAAAGGGCTGGGGCCTGGAATACTTGTTAACGACAAAGATGATTTATGGACAGTTTTAGAAAGATCTACATTTTTTAATGCTGAACGCTTGAACATGATGAATCTGGAAAACAAGGAAATGAAGACTGTATCTTTTGAATCTTTAATGTCTGCTTTTTATCAATACCAGAAAGGCGATAGCCATGAATGAGCACCAGCAAACCTTATGGGAGTTTATGCGTCAGCAGTCTGATAAACTGGCCGAGCAAACCCTGCAGCATATCGGGCTAACATTTATCTCCCTTTTTATAGCGGTGCTGATAGGTTTGCCATTGGGGATTTTTATCAGCCGGAGAAAGCAATTTTCTGCCGGGATCTTAGGCGTTGCCGGTGTGCTGCAAACCATCCCCAGCATTGCCTTATTGGGTTTTATGATCCCGGTGCTGGGGATAGGCCCTAAACCCGCTATTACGGCTTTATTGTTGTATGCCTTGCTACCCATCATCCGTAATACCTATACGGGCATTACAGGCGTTGATGCAGCTATTAAAGAGGCAGCGGTTGCTATGGGTATGAGCAAATGGCAGGTATTGTTTAAGGTTGAACTGCCCCTGGCTATGCCGGTAATTTTCGCAGGGATCCGTACGGCTACTGTAATAACAGTTGGCGTGGCTACCCTCGCATCTTATATTGCAGCCGGAGGCCTGGGTGAGTTTATTTTTGGTGGCATCTCTCTTAATAACACCAATATGATACTGGCAGGGGCCATTCCCGCGGCGTTACTGGCTATTTTATTTGATTTTTTGCTATCGCGATTACAAAAGCTCGACTCACGGAAACTCAAACTGGCGGCCTTTTCGTTGCCCGTTATACTTATTTTGTTGTCGTCGTTTTACCTTATACCGGCAACCTATGCTACTAAATTAAAAGCTGGCTTTACGCCTGAGTTTATGGGAAGGCAGGACGGTAACCTGGGCCTGCAAAGTAAATACGGTTTGCATATTAACACCGTAGTAATAAGCGATGCTGTAATGTATAAAGCTGCTTACGAAAAACAGCTGGACGTAATTAGCGGGTACTCAACCGATGGGAGGCTGAAAGCCTACGGGCTGGTAGTTTTAAATGATGATAAAAAGATCTTTCCGCCCTATTATGCTGCTCCTATTGTAAGGGAAGATGCACTTGTGAAATATCCTGAGCTGGAAAATACACTAAATTTATTAGCAGGAAAGATAAATGACAGCGTCATGACCGCACTTAATTACCGGACTGATTATCTTCACCAAACGCCCGAGAGAGTAGCTAAAGACTTTTTGATTGACCATAAATTATTTAAACCTGCCCGTAATGGTAATGCAGGAGTGATCCGTATTGGTTCAAAAATTTTTGGAGAGCAATATATCCTGGCTAATATGTACAGCATGCTGATAAAAGGTTATACTGATTATGATGTATCAACCAAAACCGGTCTTGGTGGCACCAAAATTTGTTTTGATGCTTTAACCAATAACCAGATAGATTTTTACCCCGAATATACGGGTACTGGTTTGCTGGCCATATTGCAACCACAGGTAAAGGTAGTGGACTCGTTAACGCCAAACAGAGATGCTACTTACCAGTATGTAAAGGATCAGTTTGATAAAAAATACCAGGTAAAATGGTTGAAGCCAATAGGGTTTAATAATGCCTATGCTTTGATGATGAGAGCTAAGCAGGCCGAAAAATTAAATATTAAAACAATTTCTAATCTTAAACGATATTTAGAAAGCAAATAATTCAATGGACATCGCCGACTGTTACATAAAAGTTCGCAAACACACAGAGCAAATTTGTAGTCATCTGCAAACAGAAGATTACGTGGTGCAGCCCGTTGTGGATGTTAGTCCGCCTAAGTGGCATATAGGCCATACTACCTGGTTTTTTGAAACATTTATTCTTAAACCCTATTTTATGGGTTACCAGGAGTATAATCCAGATTACAACTACGTATTTAACAGTTATTACGAAACGGTTGGTAACCGGGTAATCCGTACCGACAGGGGGAATTTGAGTCGCCCTACAGTATTAGAAATATACCGCTACCGCGAATACGTAGACGAGGCCATGAACAACTTTTTACGCAGCGAGTTGACCGATGACATTAAGGAGCTGGTAATACTTGGCCTTAACCACGAAGAGCAGCATCAGGAGCTTTTGTTTACAGATATTAAATACATTCTGGGGCATAACCCTTTGTTTCCGGCTTATTCAAAAAACTATATATCACTAAAGGTTGTTCCTGCAATAAGCGATGAATTCATTAAACTAAATGAAGGCATTTACGAGGTTGGTTTTAATGGCGATGGCTTTTGTTTTGATAATGAGCTAAACCGGCATAAAGTTTACCTGAATACGTTTGAAATAAGCCCTAACCTGGTAACCAATCATGAATATCTGGAGTTTATAAACAGTGGCGGTTATCATGATTTCCGCCACTGGCATGCCGAAGGTTGGGATTGGGTTAAGATCAATAAAATTGAGGCTCCGTTATATTGGCATTTAATTGATGATGAATGGCATCATTATACTTATCATGGGTTGGAGATGCTGAATTTAAAAGAGCCGGTATGCCACATCAGTTATTTCGAGGCTTATGCCTATGCCTCATGGAAAGGATTGCGTTTGCCTACAGAATTTGAATGGGAGGCTGCAGCAACCCAATTTACGTGGGGGAAAAATTGGGAATGGACCGAAAGCAGTTATCTGCCCTACCCCGGTTTTGCTAAAGCTCCGGGTGCAATAGGCGAATACAACGGCAAGTTTATGGTTAACCAAAAAGTATTGAGGGGAGCATCAGAAGTTACCTCGCCGGGGCATAGCCGCATTACTTACCGTAATTTTTTTCAAACACATTTACGATGGCAGTTTACAGGTATAAGACTGGCAAAATAAAAATACTCCAATGAAAAACATGGACACTACACTAACAAACGCCGAACTAAGCAAACCATCAAAAACAAACCAGTTTTATGATGATGTGATAACAGGTTTAAGTGCTACGCCCAAGTATTTAAATTCTAAATATTTTTATGATGCCAATGGCGATAAGCTTTTTCAGGATTTGATGAATTGTGAAGAGTACTATCCAACCAATTGCGAACTGGAAATATTTGCCGAAAAAACTGCCGATATCTGCAACGCCATTATAGGTGATGGTGATGCTTTTGATTTAATTGAACTGGGAGCCGGTGATGCTACTAAATCAAGCTACCTGCTTAAGTATTTATTGGAGCATGAGGCCAATTTCACTTATTTGCCTATTGATATATCATCCAATGTAATATCATACCTTAACATTACCTTACCAGTTACCTTGCCAGGGCTACAAATTACCGGCCTTAACGGCGAATATTTTGATATGCTTACCCAGGCAGCGTCCATTTCAAATAAACGTAAGGTGGTTATGTTTTTAGGTTCAAACATTGGTAATATGCCGGTAAATGATGCCGAGCGCTTTTGTTTAGAGGTTCGTAATCACTTGTCAGCAGGTGATATGCTGTTAATTGGCATCGACCTGAAAAAGAACCCGAAAACAGTGTTGGCCGCCTATAATGATAAAGAAGGAATCACCAAACGGTTTAATTTAAACTTGTTGGAACGCATTAACCGCGAATTGAATGCCGATTTTGATCTTAGCCAGTTTGAACATTATCCCACCTATGATCCGGAAACGGGTGCCTGTAAAAGCTACTTGATAAGCCTTATCGACCAAAAAGTGAATATAAATAGTAAAACCATCAACTTTTTGAAAGACGAGTATATTTTTATGGAGATTTCTCAAAAGTTTACCGTAAGCCAAACTGAGCAGATGGCTGAGAAGGCATCATTTAAAGCGGTAAATGCCTTTTACGACAGCAAAAAATGGTTTTTAGATGCCATATGGCAGGCGGAGTAATTTGATTTAGGGGAACTTATAAATTACCCCCAAAGCAAGTCCTTCTGTACCTTGCACCGCATCTGAAGTGTGTTTGTCATATAAAAACGTTCCGTTCATAGTGACGGCAATTAACCTGTTTACTTTTGCAGTAAGAGTAGCATCAATACGGTGACTCATATAAGCAAATGGCTGTATGTAGGGAATAAACAATGCATACCTGACATTGATGTGCAGGTTCTTCATTAAATCTTTATCAATAGCAGCAACTACTGATACCGCCAGCTCATTATAAACCGTATGGCCTATAGGAACGCCATAATTGGTTGGCTGGTTATGGTAAATGGTTGTATCCAAAACAAAAGTTTGCCTTGCAGTACCGGTACCAAAACGAAGATCAAAGTACTTAGTTGGTTTATACTCAAAACCTATTGATTCGGTTAAATATCCGGGAGCCATAAAGTCGGATATTTCATAAGGGGTTTGCGCGTCGGTCCCATCGGGATTAGTATAATTAAAACCTTTGGTAAACTGCGATTCAAAGGTTAATGATCCGAAAAAGAACCAGCGTTTGGATAATTGCTTGGCCAGTTTGTTATCAAAAAATATACGGTCGTTTGTTTTGCGTGAACCTTGTCCTTTGTTTTTTGAAATGCCGTAAAGCAGGTTTAGCTCGGTTGTAAAGTCCAAAGGTGTTTTATTGTATTCCGCTTTGTAATCAAAATTTGATCCCAGCGCTATTGCGCTTACACCACCGGCACTATAGTTACTTGTAAATGCCGATTGATTAAAGTTTAACCCAAACAATACGGATTTATGCCAGTAACTAACCTTATAATTTAAAAATGTAACTGGTAATTGCTCTTCCTCAATGGTTGCTGGCCGGTAACGCAGGGGAAGTGCATTACGGCCTGGTTCAATACGGTATTTATTAAGCAGATTGGTGTCAGCTTTAAGAGAATCGGTTTTTTGTGCTGTTGCAGAAAGAGTAAAGCCAAGAATTAACAATAAGAAAAGCCAGTTGCTGGTTTTTAACATAACAGACAATAGTTTATTTTAAATTGAAAGCTGTTATAAACAGATTTGCTGCAAATTTATTATATATCCTCAATAATAGGGAATGAAATGCCTTAAAACAACAAATAATACCTTAATTATAATATTAATGCCCAATTTATTAAAGTGCCGCTTTGTTCGCCGGGTAGTTGCTCTTCCCTGGTTCTAAGGGCGGCAAGGAGTAAGTGCGCTTATTACGTAAAAATCTGCGCAGGTTAGCCCTTATTAAAGCTACAAACTCATAATCGCTGGTGTTTTTGGTGGTGTAAAACCCGGGCCTGTACCGGAACATAAACTCCGTAAGTTTTTCATCCTTTAAGCCGGTAACATTGCCAACAAACCTGCGGTTAAAGCGATAGTCAATTACGTTTTGCTCATAATCCTGCTCAATAAGTTCCCTTAAATGGCTGGCGTTACGGCCGCTGCGGCTAAGAGAGTTCCATATAGCATCAATACTTAGGCCCGCACCTCCGCCAGGTGAAGTAGACAGAAAATCGTTATAGGCTAATGAGCCATAAATTTTAGTATAATCCTGTTTGGTTAATTCCAAACGCTGCTCGGGTGTCAGCAGGGAATCGTGTATAGTAACTTCTTTTAGTTGGATAGCAACGCGCTCCATAAAGATAGCTTGTGGAGCATTATTATTTATTTTTACAGTATCTGGATGATAGCCCAGGCGGGTAAAAACAATCAGGTCGCCTTGCTTGGCGTTTATCTTGAATTCGCCTTTAAGATTGTTGTAAATAGATGCCCCGGTTGTAATGTTATTTACGTTAACCGTTGCAATACGGGCCTTGCTGTCTTTATCAAACACAATACCGGCAACCGTTTTATCCTGAGAAAAACACCGGCCGCTAATCAGAAAAAAACATAAAAGCAGCCCTGATTTCATTGCAGCACCAAAACTAAAACTTCGGGCAATCTTTAACATAAAATTTAACACTAATTAACAACATTATTTTGCCACTACAAGTACCTGGCCAATTTTTATGTTGTTATTTTCCATATCGTTTAAGCCCTTGAGATCATCAACGGTTAATCCAAAACGTTTAGAAATATTATATAGTGTATCACCCTGTTTTACGGTGTAAGTTTTACCTGATGAATTGGTTTGTGTGGTAGAGTCTTTCTGTGCTGTATAAGTCTTTTTATCTATCTGAGTAAGCACAGTATCAACCCGTTTAATCTTCTGGATCTCCGATTCAGGATTATCGTATTGATCCAGATTATATTTTTGAATAATGTTGATCAGTAAGTTTGGGTAGTTAGGATTGGTAGCATAGCCGGCCTTTTTTAAACCGTACGCCCATCCTTTATAATCGTTTTTATCAAGCTCAAACAACAGGGCATAGTTTTTTTTCTTTAAGAATTCAGAGTGATCCCTGAATGATTGTTCGGCATTGTCATAAACCCTGAAACGATCATTTGGATTGTCATCATCCTTGTAATATACCTTACCGGTCCAGCTTGATCCGGCTTTGATGCCAAAATGGTTGTTGGCCACCCTGGCCAGCGTTCCATTACCGCTTCCTGATTCAAACAGACCCTGAGCCAGCGTAATGCTTGCAGGTATACCATATAGATTCATTTGTTGAATGGCGATGGCCTTATAACGTTCAATATATTGAACTGAAGTTAGGGGTGTGTATTCGGCAATAGATGCGCTGTTGGCTTTTTGAATGTTTTCGTTATTGCGCCTTACATCCCGGTTACTAACGGAAACGGTTGCTTTACGCGCTGAACATGAAGTAAAAAAAACTAACCCCGAAAGTAAATAAAGTATTTTTCTCATTACAATAATCATCAATATCCGCCATTAATAAACGCCGGATAAACTAAGACGTATTACGTGTATAAGGCAGGTTTTGTTTCTTTAGCAAACCACTGATTGTTCAAATAATTAATGCAATTTGCACGTAATTATTCCAAAAATTATTGTTTAGTGCTTAGCGTCAGCTGTTTATCGTTTTGGGCCAATGCTGCCGGTTGAGGGGTAGCCGCCGGGTTTTCATCAAAAGAATATAGTTGATATTTTTTGATAATTCCCAATACCTGCGATGCCCATTTGTGACTGCTGCAGTATCCCCTGTTTTGAATGCCGTGTGCCCAGCCTTCATAATCAAAATGGGTTAGTGACAAAGTCATGCCGCTGAACTCACGACGCTCGGTCATGATGCGGGCAAAATCCTGAAATGAATCGTAAACAGACTGGTATTGTTTATAAGCGGTATGGATTTTCTTTTTGTGGCGCACAATGGTGGTGCCCGAGCTGCCTTTAACTCCAAACTGGTTGTTAAGGCTTTGCGCCAACATACTGTTTCCGCAAGCCGACTCATGCATGGCAACGCCTAAAACGATACTTGCGGGAACCCCTGTTTCGTGCATAATGCGGATAGCATCTTCCTTAAATTTTTCAATGTAGGATTTTGGGGTATTTTTTTGTGCCGACGCCATTAAGGCAGACAGGAACAGCGATGTAATCAGTAAGAATTTCTTCATAATTTACTTTTTTCTGATAACCAGCAAACCATCACGTATGGGCAGAATTAATTTTTCTACACTTTTGTTTACGGAAATCTGATCATTTAGTTCGCGGATAAGTTTAGTGTCGACATCATTTTCCGGGCCGTACACCTTTCCTTTCCATAAAACATTATCAATTATTATTAATCCTCCGGACCGTACTTTATTTAAAACTAACTGAAAATAGTTGAAGTTATTCTTCTTATCGGCATCAATAAACACCACGTCAAAGTTATCTTCCTCTAAATCAGGGACAATATTAAGTGCTTCGCCAAAATGGAGTTTAATCTTTTTCTCAACACTTGTTAGTTTGAAGTGTGAGTTCAGCATTTCTTCCAGCTCGCGGTTTACTTCAATGGTATGGATTATGCCATCATCAGTTAAACCTTCTGCAAGGCAAATGGTAGCATAACCAGTAAAGGTACCTATTTCCAATATGCGCCTTGGTTGCATCATTTTACTTAAAAAACTCAGCACCCTGCCCTGGTAATGGCCCGATAGCATATGCGGCCGCAATACCTTTAAATAGGTTTCGCGGTTAATGGTTTGCAGGCATTCCGGTTCCGGATCACAATGCCCGTCAAGGTATTCCTGAAGGTCATGGGGTAGGATTTCCATGGCGGCAAAGATAAGCCCTTTGACCTTAAGATGAATGCTTTAAGTTGATTTTTTTAGCTTATAGGTGATTGTTGGCTGTGTTTTTAATTTATAATTAATTGAAAATGAGTGAATTGATTTGAATGTTAGGCTTTTATAATTGTCAAAAATCACATTCAGTCAATTTGTTTCAAAATCTTAACTTTGTAGGCTCAAAACAGGATAAGAATAATGTTTGAAAATCTTTCGGATAAACTCGACAGAGCCTTTAAGGTTCTGAAAGGACAAGGAACCATTACAGAAATAAACGTGGCCGAGACCATGAAGGAAATACGCAAAGCCCTTCTGGATGCCGACGTAAACTATAAAACCGCCAAGGCTTTTACTGATGATGTAAGGCAGAAAGCCATTGGTCAGAATGTATTGACCGCTATTTCGCCGGGACAGTTGCTCACCAAAGTAATGAATGATGAGCTTACTGAACTGATGGGCGGAACAACTTCCGAAATCAGCTTTAGCGGTAACCCTACTATTATTTTAATTGCTGGTTTGAACGGTGCGGGTAAAACAACTTTTACCGGTAAGCTGGCCAATTATCTAAAAACACAAAAAAATAAAAAGCCATTATTGGTTGCGGATGATATTTACCGCCCGGCAGCTATTGAGCAATTGCAGGTTTTAGGCAAGCAGATAGATGTACCGGTTTATGCTGATCCGGAGTCAAAAGATCCGATTGCTATTGCTTTGGCAGGTATTGCCCTGGCTAAGCAAAATGGCAACAACGTAGTAATTATTGATACTGCTGGCCGCTTGTCTGTTGATGAGGCCATGATGCGCGAGATTGAGCAGGTTAAAGGTGCTGTTAAACCACATGAAATATTATTTGTGGTTGACTCCATGACCGGACAGGATGCGGTGAACACAGCCAAAGTGTTTAACGACAGATTGGACTTTACCGGTGTAGTATTAACCAAGCTTGATGGTGATACCCGCGGTGGTGCTGCTTTATCAATCAAATCGGTAGTTAATAAGCCGATTAAGTTTATTGGTACCGGCGAAAAAATGGAAGCGCTTGACGTTTTCCACCCCGATCGTATGGCATCACGTATCCTGGGCATGGGTGATGTGGTATCATTAGTGGAACGTGCACAACAGCAGTTTGACGAAAAAGAAGCTGCTGAACTGCAAAAGAAGATCCGCAAAAATAAATTCGACTTTAACGATTTTTACAGCCAGATACAACAGATCAAAAAAATGGGTAACATGAAAGATCTGATGGGCATGATACCTGGTGTAGGCAAAATGATGAAGGATGTTGAGGTTGATGACAATGCTTTTAAAGCAATTGAAGCCATCATTCAATCCATGACGCCTTTTGAAAAAGAAAACCCGGATGGTATTAACCAAAGCCGCCGTAACCGCATAGCCAAAGGATCAGGTACTAACCTAGCCGAAGTAAACCGTCTGATAAAGCAGTTTGAAGATATGCGTAAAGTGATGAAACAAATGAGCAACCCTGCAGCCATGGCCAACATGATGCGCAGAATGCCAAGGTAATTTTGATTTCGGATTTCGGAATTACGATTTCGGATTTTATAAATAAAAGGTTAGAGATACAATACGTTTGTATCTCTAACCTTTTTTAATTTAATCGCTCAATTTAATTAAAGAGCATAGCATCAACAGTGGGGGATTGGAGGCTTACACAAAGTCCAGACCTGCAAAGTTTTTGTTCAGTATCTGGCTATTGTTTACGTTGAGCCATTTATCAAGTAATGTGGCGTACACATCTCTAAAATCTACCTGGTATTTTAAGTCGCCGTTATCCAGTTGGGTTAAATCCGGGGCATCATTATAGATGCCTGCTTTTTTAAGTTTACCGCCGAATATCATTACGTTATTGGCTGTACCATGATCCGTTCCATTGCTGGCATTTTGTTCAACGCGACGGCCAAATTCAGAAAAGGTCATAATCAGCGTATCATCCAATTTACCGCTTTGCTTCAGGTCTTTTACAAAAGCAGCAACAGCGTCACCGTAAATTTTTAACTGCCGCCCCTGTTGGTTCTGCTGCCCGGCGTGGGTATCGAAACCGCTAAGCGAAACATAGTACACCCGCGTTTGCAAGCCAGAATTAATAAGCTTTGACACAGTTTTCAACCGGTTGCCTAACGTATTGGCGGGGTAAGCAGCTGTAACATTGTATGTTTTGGAAGTTTTTTGAATATAATCTGCCGATGAATAGGTCTCTGCCATTGTTTTGTACAGGTAACCCAGGTTGTCCTCGCTTAAATGAGTATTATCATGTTCGTGAACTAAATCTTTAAAAAAAGGCTCACGGGTATTTTGATAAAGCTTATCAGGATATTGCACAGCAATACCTTTCATATCTGCACCTTTCATTGCAAGTGAAAGCGTATCATCAACCTCAATTGCGGTATAAGGTGTTTTGCATCCCTGACAATTTGAATCAAGGTAACGGCCAATCCACCCGGTGGTTAGAAACTGGTTGGCATCACTTGCTGTTTGCCAGATATCCATTGAACGAAAATGAGAGCGATCCGGGTTAGGGTAGCCCACAGAATTTATAATACTCATCCAACCCTGATCATATATTTCTTTCAAAGCCGACAGGTTGGGATTAAAACCCTGCATATCGTTCAGCTTTATAATATCCGGCTGGTTTATGGCGATGGTCTTTCTTTTCTGATAGTAAATATCGTTCCCAAATGGTATAATGGTATTCAGGCCGTCGTTCCCCCCTGAAAGCTGTATAATCACCAGGTTTTTATATCCGCTGATATCATTCATCGCCAGGGCTTCAAAGGGCTTTAAAAATGCCGGTATCATGAGCGCCCCAGAGGCAAGTGCCGTATTTCTTAAAAAATCTCTGCGTTTCATATTTTCGGATTTATTAATCTTCTCGTTGTTGATTATGGTTACAAGTGCTACTATGTGAGCTGATATTCGGGTGTTGAAACAATTTGTATAAGTGCCGTTTTCAAATCCGGCGCATTATTTATCTCATTTATTATTAAGGCATTTACGGGCGGCTCAAGCATAAATTCGGCTATTTGTTTTTTTGGCATGTTTTGAGGAATAGCTTTAAAAAATCTGTCCCAATCAGGTGTTGCCTGCACTCTTTTTATTACGTCAAACTGCTGCTTTCGCACCAATGCCAAATAGGCTTCATCTTCGGGGCCTGCCTTGCCGGTAAAGTCAATAAGGCCCGCATTTAAAATTATGGCAGGCATTCTGAGTCGCGTCATTAAAGACGAGCTGTCTATCCAGCTCCTACCACCAGGCCATCCAGCCACATTCGGTGGTCTGAACAATACCTGTCCCAGCGACTGCTGAAACTGTACCAGCACATCGGGGTTTTGATAAGTAATATAAAACTGCCTGCTTAACCCGATTATAAGCTCAACAGGCGATTTTATCAGGTTACCAATATTTTTATCTGCATAAAACCAATCAGCCATGAACATGTATTCAAGCACCGGCGTTATTTCGTACCCTGTATTGTAAAATACATTAGCCATTTCGTTAATGTGGCTCATGTCGGGTACATCGTTAACAAAATACCGATATAATTTAGTGCTGATAAAAACGGCTGTCTGCTTCTGAGCTACTATAATATCTATAATATCTTCGCCGCAAAAGTTCGCCGACCGGCCCATAAAGGTTTTTATACCATCGTCATGAGCGCCCGTTTTAAAGAAATATTCACCTTCTTTGCCGCCATATGCCCAGCCTGTAAATGCCCTGGCCGATTCCTTTATATCTTGTTCGGAATAATTGCCTCTGCCTAGTGTAAACAGTTCCATCAGCTCCCTTGCAAAGTTTTCATTGGGATGCACTTTTTGATTTTGCTGATTATTTAAAAACTGCAACATCGCCGGCGATTGCGTAACCGCTATCAATAGCGTTTTAAAATTTCCAAGTGCATTGGCGCGCTCAATATTGTTAAGCTCCTGCTCGTAATAGGGGTTGTTAATATTACATGCAAAATGATTATGCCAAAACAAGGTCATCTTTTCCCTTAATTGGGCATTGGTCTCTATTAACTGCTTTGTCCATGCGTTAAATAAAGCCTTTTCATGTTTAACCCGCTCTTCCTCCCGCGTTTTTTTTTGGTCTTCCGTCTCATCTTTGGGGTGCGGCCTAAGATCCATATTTTCGGTTACAGCAGTAATGGGTTCTATCTTTTCAGATGCCTTGAATATCTTCTTTACCGCTTTTCTAACGGACCAATGCTCGTGGTCATGCAGGTCTTCGAAACAAATTCCGAAACCGGCCCTGGCGTAAAGATGTTTGATGTATCTGGAGTTATTCATGTTTTACTATTAAAATCAGCAAAGCTGATATTCAGGTGTCGAAACCAGTTCAATAACCATTGTTTTTATATCTGTTGCCTGGTTAATACTATTTATAAGTGTATTACCCGGTTTGGGTTCTAACATAAATTGTGCAATAGCAGTTTTACCCATGCTTTTTGGAACATATTGGAAAAACTTGTTCCAATCTGGCACCGCCTGTACTCTTGTGGCAACCATTTGCTGCTGATTGCGCACCGCAGCAATATAAGCTTCATCTTCTGGATCGGCCTTGCCATTAAAATCAATCAGGCCGCTGTTTAATAAGATAGAAGGTATTTTAAGCCTGTACATTAATGATGAGCTATCAATCCAGTTTTTGCCTCCCGGCCATCCGGCTACATTTGGAGGATAAAACAGTACTTGTCCTAATACGTGCTGAAACTGTAATAAAACGTCAGCCTGCTTGTAACTGATATAAAACTGCCTGTTTAACCCAACCAAAAGTTCAATTGGCGATTTAATGAGATTGCCCGTATTTTTATCGTCATAAAACCAGTCGGCAGTAAAAATATATTCCAGTAATGGCTTTATCTCATAATCTGCCTTATAAAAAACGTTTGCCATTGCATTTACATGTTCAGGATCCGGATTTTCATTTACGAAATATTTGTACAATTTGTTGCTGATAAAATGAGCCGTTTCCTTTCTTTCCAAAATCATGTTCATGATGTCTTCACCGGTAAAGTTGCCAGTTTTACCCATAAAGGTTTTGATTCCATCGTCATGAAAAAACTTGCGGTTTACAAATTCCCCGGTACGGTTAAAACCATACCCCGTAAATGCACGTGCTGATTCTTTAATATCTGTTTCGGTATAGTTTCCACGGCCTATTGTAAACAGTTCCATTAATTCGCGGGCAAAATTTTCATTAGGATGCCCCTTTTGATTTTGCTGATTATTTAAGAACTGCAGCATAGCCGGCGACTCAGCAACCTGGAACAACAAAGTACGAAAGTTACCAAGTGCATTGCTTCGCTGTATATTATTTAGCTGCTGGGCAAATTGGGCATTATTGGTGCGGCAAGCGAAGTGATTGTGCCAAAAGAACGTCATCTTTTCAAGCAAGGGAGCATCAGTAGCGCTCATCTGATTTATCCAGGCCAGGTTAAGGTCCTTTTCCTGCTGTTTTTGATTTTGCAAAAACATTTTACGGGCCATAATATCACCTTTAATTAAGGCTTCATAGTCATTGTTATTGGGTACAGTACTAATTGCAGTACTGGTACTTTCACCTTTTAACAAGTGTTTTACTACATGATTTATGGAGCTGTTTCCATATTCGTTAAAATCTTCAAAGCGCATTCCGAACCCTGCACGTACCCATAAATGCTTTACCTGCTTGCTGTTACTCATGATATTGGTATGACAGTGTGCTGGGCTATTGGTTTAACAGGTGTAACATTATTATAAATATTATTACTTTTAGGGCGATTAAACCCGTCACGAATGAAAAAGCTTTTTACATTGCTTGCAATACTTATTGTATTAATAAATACAGTTAACGCGCAAACAACTTCCACGGTAAAAGGCGATACCACAAAAAATAAAATACCGGTTGCTTTACAAGCTAATAGATTTGGGAAAATTGACAGTGCCGGTGTTAAGTTAACGACCACCGGTCCACTAGAAAAATTTGGTAATGTTGATACTGCTGATTTGAAATTAAAATTCTGCGATTTTGAAAAGGATGCTAATGCAATGGTGTTATTTGACGAGGCGGAAGTTACAACAGGATTCGGGTCCACCACAATGATTAGGCATAAAAGAATAAAAATCTTTAACCTTAATGGTAAAGATGCGGCCAACATTAATCTTGCTTACATTAGCCGTCATGGTATACAAAGCATAAGCGATTTAGCGGCGGAAACAATTAACCTGGATAACGGCGTAATTAGCTTTATTAAAGTTGATAAGCAACAGTTTTTTGAACAAAATATAGATAAAAACACGAAGCAAATTGCCTTTACATTTCCGCAGGTAAAAGCGGGATCAATTATTGAATATTCTTACAAACTAACTATTGACTATGAAGGTAGCTTCCCTGATTGGAACTTTCAGGGAAATCTTCCGGTTAGATATAGTGAGCTCAGAGCTGCTATCTTAAATGATTATACTTATCAAATGAATGTAAGGGCTTTTCAGGATTTTGCGAAAAACACCAGGGAGGTATGGAGGAAACGAAAAACAGATAGTGTTGGGAATAAATATGAATGGGCGCTTAAAGATGTACCATCCTATAAAGAAGAGCTTTATTCAACCTGCAGGGAGGATAACCTGGAATCATTGGAGTTTTTTTTAAGTGGTATAAAACTCACAACAAATGGCACATTAAGGCCACTTGACAGAAGCTGGACACAAATTGGGGCTGAATTTACCAGCGATGAGGATTTTGGAGTCCAGTTAAAAGAAAATCCCAGCGTTGAAGAGCTAATAAATAAAGCAAAGCTGTTTACTACAGATAACGAAAAAGTAGCCTGGATTTTTAATTGGGTTAAAAATAACTTTAAATGGAATGACAGCAACAGCCCTTATACCGCTGACATTAAAAAAGCGTGGCAAACCAAAATAGGTAACTCAACAGAAATAAACCTGATTCTTTACAAACTGCTTATAAAGGCCGGTATTAAATGTTATCCATTGCTTGTAAGTACCCGCGATAACGGAAAGGTAATTGAAAGCTACCCTCAAATGCGCGCATTTAATAAAGCAGATATAAACATTTGTATAAACGATAATACCCAAAGCCTTATACTAGATGCAAGCGATAAGTTAAATACTTTTGACAATACTCCGTTTGATGTACTTAATACCACCGGCCTGCTTATTGATGCTGGATTCAATTGTTATTGGGGCGCCAAATATCATTTTATAAGTAACCGTAGTTATTTAATAAGTATCAAAAATGAAACACCATCCAGAAAAGTGATTTTCAACGATGCTGAAATTTTACCGGGAGGGAAATTAAAAGGCACTACCCAGGTGGAGAGTTTTAGTTATGCGAAAATTGATAAAATGAACACTTTTAAAAGCCTGGAGGAAAGCAAGTATATTGAATATTTGAAAAACGGCGATAACAGCCTAAAGGTTATTTCTTTTAGAAGAAATAATACTGACAAAGACAACCTGCCTCTTTTGGAAGAGATCGATTTTCAGCAGGATCTTTCGGCAGCCGGATCCGACGAAACCTATATTTATGCCAATCCAAATTTATTTACCGGTTTTTATACCAATCCGTTTTTAAGTGAGAAAAGAAATGCGCCTATTGATTTTGGCTATTTGAACAGCTTTAATGTAACCGACAGATTTAAGATACCTAAAGGTTTTAAGATTGAGTCGTTACCACGAAATGTATCATTAATAATGCCAGATAAAAGTATTAATTTCAGACGGTTTGCCGCCCAGGATGGTGAATATATCATGATTCATTATGTCATAAACAATACACAATCGGTATTCACATCAAATCAATATATTAGTATTCATGATTTCTATAAAAAAATGTTTCAACTGCTCAATGAGCAAATTGTATTAAAAAAAATTTAACTATTCCTTACCCAACACGTATACCCTAAAAATTATTCCCTTTTTAATATATTCAACCAAACCCATTACAATGAATAAACTTTTTATGGCTGTGCTTTTATGTGCAGTAACCAGTGCTGTTGAAGCACAAACTCCAAAGCCCAAAGTTCCGGTTGCACAGCCATTCGGAAAAGTTGACCAGGCTGATCTTGAACTCAAATCATGTGATTTTGAAAAAGATGCCAACGCTGAGGTATTACAGGAAACCGGTGATGTTTATTTCGGAGTTGATATTATGTCAATTACCGAAGAGGTACACAAACGTGTTAAAATATTTAACACCAATGGGAATAATGAAGCCGATATAAAAATTGACTTTTACAGCGGCGATCACCTTGAATATATTACTGGTATACAGGCTGAAACAATAAACCTTACCGACGGGAAAGTGGAGATTACCAAATTAGATAAAAAGCTTATTTATACTAAGATGCTTGATAAAGAATATAGTGAGATAACTTTTACTATGCCCAACGTAAAGCCTGGGAGTATTATAGAGTACAAATACAACTGGAACGCGAGCAGTTTTACAGATATGCCCGATTTGTATTTTCAGGAAAAAATACCTGTCCGTTATTGCGAATATACCACCAGGATTCCTGATGTTTTTTATTTCAGGCCCATTTCAAATCTTAGCCAGGCATTAGACAAATATGTTAAAAACTCTGAAGGGAAAAGTTTAATTGAAGACGGACAAACTTACCCCTTCACCGAAGAGGTTGAAACTAAAGGCATGTCTAACGTTCATTCTTTGCCGGATGAACCATATATGTCATCTTTTACCGACAATGTTCAGTCTCTCCGTTTTCAGTTAGTTTCTATCAGGCCGATAGGGGGATTTCAGAAGAACTACTCTGATACCTGGGCAAAAGTTGGTGGCCACCTAAGCGATGATGAGGATTTTGGCGGACAACTTAAGCGTAAATTAAATGGTGAAGAGGCTATAATTGCCAAAGCAAAAGCCTTTACGTCCAATAATGAAAAAATCGCCTATATATTTAACCAGGTAAGAGACGCCATGAAGTGGAACGGTTCAGACAGATGGTATACTAATGATGGCACTTACCGCGCATGGGAAAATAAAACCGGAAATTCTACCGAGATAAATATTATTCTTTATCACTTACTCAAACAATCCGGCGTTGAGGCATATCCAATGGTAGTAAGTACCCGGGAACATGGCAAGGTTAATCCGTTTTACACCTCATTAGCGCAGTTTAACAGAACTGTTGTTTATATTCCGATTGATACTGCTAACAGATATGTACTTGATGCAACCGGAAAATATAACGTATACAACGAAACACCGCAGGAACTGCTTAATTCAACCGGTTTATATATTGATAAAAGCAATAACAAGTATGATATTATCCATATACAAAGAGAAGCTCCGGTAAGGTTGGCTGTTATGGTAAATGCTGAAATCAAAGCCAATGGCAAAGTTGAGGGCTCTGCACAAATAAGCAACACCAGTTATAACAGAATGAACGTAGTAGAGAAATATAAAAAAGACGGCGAAAAGAAATATATCGATTATTTATGCAAGGGAGATAATAATTTAAAAATATCGTCAATTAAGTTTGACAACATGGAAATTGATACGCTGCCCCTTACCCAAAATATTAATTTCAGCCTTGATCTTCCGGCAACAGATGAAAATTATATTTACTTAACGCCCAATATTTTTACGCCTATTGAAGCCAATCCTTTTTTAAGTGAAAACCGGATAACAGACGTTGACTTTGTTTATCGCCGCAGCTATTCTATGAATGGCTTGTTTAAAGTCCCTGCGGGATATAAAGTGGACGCTAAGCCTCAGAACATAAGTATGACAATGCCGGATAAAAGCTTCAGCTTTAGACGAATTGTTGTTGAACAGGATGGTCAGATAATGATCCGCTATAACGTAGCCTATAACGTTCCTGAATATTCAAAAGAGTTTTATCCTGATTTTTATCAGTTTTTTAAGAAAATGACGGAGATGATGAACGAACAGATTGTGTTAAAGAAATCCTGATGAGTATCATGTACAAAAGATATTATAATTGTGTGCTATGTTTTATAATAGCGTTATTAACCACTGTTTCAAAATCACAGGCTCAAGACCTGCCTAAAGAATTGTATGTAGCTGCAAATATCCCCGATTCTCTTAAAGAGAATGCAAATTCGGTGGTCAGGTATTCTGATATTACTCAGAATGTTAAAGGGCCTGGAAAATTAATCGTTAAGCATCATACAATTGTTACCATACTGAATGAAAAGGGTGATCATGAGGCCACAATGGCAATGCAATACAATAAAAAGTATGATACTTACAGCGGTATTGAAATGCATGTTTATGATGAAAAAGGTGTATTGATAAAGAAATATCATAAAAGCGACATGTATGATGGTGCGGCCGATGATGGCTTTTCACTGGTTACTGACGATCGGTTTCTTGGAGTAAAACACACCATTGCATCATATCCTGTAACTATTGAACAGGAATATGAAGAAGATGAAACTAGTTTAATAGATCTGGATACATGGTATATACAAAACGCTGAGCAATCGGTACAAAATGAATATTACCACCTTTCTATAAATAAGGATGCTGGTTTTCGGTATATGAATAAGAACATAAACATTAAACCGGAGAAAAATATGGCTGATAATATAGATACTTACTCATGGAAGGTGTTAAACTTAAAAGCCGTTAAGCCCGAAGAAGGTGCTGTATCATGGCGTGTTTTGCCAAAAATTGAATTTGCATCAAATTATTTTGAATTTTATGGTATGCCTGGTGATTTTAGTAGCTGGGGAAGTTATGGAAAGTGGCTGAGAAGCTTATATGCAGATGTGAGCACGCTTAGTCCTGAACGGGAAGTTGAAATAAGGAAAATGACTGATACCATAAAAACAGAGAAAGAGAAAGCCAGGTTTTTATATAATTATATGCAGCAAAATATGCGATATGTAAGTATCCAATTAGGTATCGGAGGATTAAAACCGTTTCCGGCCACATTTGTTGATCAAAAAAAATATGGTGATTGTAAGGCGCTGTCTAATTATATGTCAGCTTTGTTAAAAGCTGTTAATATAACATCTTATTCTGCAATAATTAACGCGGAAGCGAATAAGGAACCAGCAGATCCTTTGTTCCCGTTTGATTCATTTAACCATGTGATTCTGTGCGTGCCTTTTAAAAATGATACTACCTGGCTTGAATGCACAAGCACCACAGCACCATTTGGTGTATTGGGTTCATTTACCGAAAACAGGCGTGCTTTACTGGTTACCGAAAATGGAGGTAAATTGGTAAACACGCCAAAAAGTACTGCTCAAGAAAATCAGTTCGATAGTAATACGCACATTGTATTAGATGGAGATGGCGGCGCGAAAGCGCAAATTAAAATATTGGGGACTGGGGAATATCGCCAAGAGTATATCGATATGTCAGCCATGAAAACTGACGAACAAAAGGAAGCTTTGCTTACGGGCCTCGGTATCAAACAGCCTTCTGCATTTGATTTTACTTTTGGAAAGGACATTAACGGCACCAAAGAAGTTGAACTGAATCTTGAGTTTGATAAATTTTGCGATATAAAATCAGGTGATAAGCAATTTTATCGCCCTTTGGCATTTACCTTATGGGATCAGACCGTGCCAATCCTTGAAAAAAGGAAAACGGATTACTATTTTGACTTCCCGCGAGAAAAAAAGAGTGTTACCACTATTGATCTGCCACAGGGTTTTGAGGTAGAGACATTGCCAACAAACCAAGCCTTGAAATTTACCTATGGCAATTATGAAGTGAACTACACTTATGATGCTGCAAAGAATCAGGTAACCAGTATTGCCAAGTTTAATTTAACCAACCATGTTATTCCTGCTGCAAAATATACGGAGATGCAACAATACCTTGATGCTATAGTTAAAGCTCAAAATAAAAAGCTGGTGATACGCCGTAAGGCGTAAATTTGCCCTGATGATATTCAGGCTTGATGAACGTTTACTATTTCCCGATCCGGATCTGGCTGATCCGGACGGGCTTTTAGCTGTAGGGGGTGACCTTTCTGCAGAGCGTTTATTACTGGCTTATCAAAGTGGTATTTTTCCCTGGTATAGTGATGAAACCCCAATATTATGGTACTCGCCACATGAACGCTGTGTGATTTTTCCGGCTGAGCTTAAAGTATCTAAATCGATGCGGCAGATTTTACGCTCAAATAAGTTCACCGTAACGGTTAACCAATGTTTTGAAAAGGTGATCGCCGCTTGCTCCTCTGTTGAACGTAAAGACCAGGATGGTACCTGGATAACCGATGAAATGATGGAAGCCTATATTAACCTGCATCAAAAAGGCTATACCCACTCTATAGAAGTATGGAATGCAAACAATTTGGTTGGCGGCCTATACGGCGTAAAAACAGGTAATGTTTTTTGTGGCGAAAGCATGTTCAGCCAAATGAGCAATGCTTCAAAAGTTGCTTTGATCTATTTGTGCGGTATGGGTTTTGACATGGTTGACTGCCAGATGCACACCCCACACCTGGAATCAATGGGTGCCAGGATGGTTAGCCGGGAAGAATATATGGCTATGCTCCGGAAATCTGTTCTGTGAATGGTATCTTTGAATTTCTTTATCAGTCCGCTGAAAATAAAAATGGTCAACTCATTTAAATGGAAATAATCATCCCCAAAGAGCGTATAATTTTAGGTATTGACCCCGGCACTGCTGTAATGGGTTATGGTTTAATAAAAGAAACCGGGCCTAAAATAGAACTGATAAGTCTTGGCGTGGTAAAGATGGACAGCATTGATGATCATATGCTTAAGCTGCAACGTATTTTTGAAAAAACAGTTGCTCTTATTGATAATTACAAGCCTGATTGTATGGCGCTTGAGGCTCCGTTTTATGGCAAAAACATACAGGTGATGCTGAAGCTGGGCCGCGCACAAGGGGTGGCTATGGCAGCAGGTTTATCGCGCAATTTGGTGATAACTGAATATGCTCCCCGTAAAATAAAACAAGCTATAACTGGAAACGGAAATGCTGCCAAAGAACAAGTTGCTTCCATGCTGCAACAGCTATTAAAATTTAAAGAAACGCCCGATTTTTTGGATGCTACAGATGGTTTGGCCGTAGCCGTTTGTCATTCATTTCAGCGGATACCAACTGGGAAAGGTGGCAGCAAAAAATCTTACTCAGGCTGGGATACTTTTGTAAAGGATAATGCAAAACGGATTGTTTGATGTGCAGATGGAATAGAAGATGTGCGAATTTCGGATGTGCAAATGTGCAGATGAGTTAGAAGATGTGCAGATGTTTTTTGAATGCGCAAATAATCTTTTAAGCTAGATCCAAGCATTCGCACATTTGAAATTTGCACATCAATTAATCTTCAACGCCTGCACAATTTTTTCAGCAGTGGTTTCCAGTTGTTCTTTAGTGAAGCTAAGTTTAGGCCGCGCAAAGTTCATGTCGTCAACCCTGTTCATTGGTATTAAATGGATATGTGCATGAGGAACTTCTAAGCCTATAACAGCAACGCCTACCTTTTTGCAGGGAATTGCTTTTTTAATGCCTGTAGCTACTATTTTGGCAAAAATCTGTAAGCCGGCATAAGTTTCATCATCCAGATCAAAAATGTAATCAACCTCCTTTTTGGGGATTACCAGTACATGCCCTTCAGCAAGTGGATTGATGTCCAAAAAAGCCAAGAAATCAAAAGTTTCGGCTACTACATGCGCCGGAATCTCGCCGGATATTATTTTTGAGAAGATACTCATGGCTCTGGATTGATTAGGTTATTTCAGGTTGATTAAGTTTATTTTTTGTGAACTTAATCAACCTGAATAAACATTACTAACGTGATATTTCTAAAATTTCAAATTCCATTTTTCCGGCAGGTACGGTAATCTCAATGGTTTCGCCTACTTTTTTGCCCAATAAACCTTTAGCAATAGGTGAAGTTACCGAAATTTTGCCCGATTTAAGGTCAGCCTCAGTTTCTGATACCAGCTGATAGCTCATTACCGTGCCATTTTTAACGTTTTTTATTTTAACGATAGATAAAGCCAACACTTTTGATAAATCAAGCTTTGATTCATCAAGCAAGCGTGCATTGGCAACAGCTTCCTGCATCTGGGATATTTTGGCTTCATGTAAGCCTTGTGCTTCTTTGGCGGCATCGTACTCTGCGTTTTCAGAAAGATCACCCTTATCCCGGGCCTCTGCAATAGCTTTTGACATGTTGGCGCGGCCAACAGTTTTTAAATACTGTAATTCTTCCTTTAATTTTTCTAAACCTTCTTTGGTGTAATATGCTACCTCTGCCATAACGCTCTGTTTTATTAAAATTTAAAATTTTGGAGCTTCCCCCAAAAAAAACCGCCCTCCTGTTTTTGAGAAGGACGCAATGACCTTAAAAACAAACAAGACTATATTGGCGAGGCCTACATAGTCTTGTTTAGTGTTAAACGAAGATAAGAGATTTAAATTTTAAAATCCAAATTTTTTCTTTGCTTAGTGAGTTTTGAGTCATAATGAGTCAACTTTTTAGTCTAATAATGAACAAAATATGCATTGTTATGGTTTTGTTAAGTGTGGCGTAGCGATAGTGTCAGCCATTAGCAATCAACTGTCAACTATCAGCTTTGAACATAAAAATATTCATAACTTTGCCCCATGATAATTGAAGTATTAAAATCCAAACTTCACCGTGTAAAGGTTACCCAGGCAGAGTTGAACTATGTGGGCAGCATTACCATTGATGAGGATTTGATGGATGCGGCTAATATTATAGCCAATGAAAAAGTTCAGATTGTAAATAACAATAATGGCGCCCGTTTTGAAACTTATGTAATACGCGGCGAACGCGGTACAGGTACCATTTGCTTAAATGGTGCCACAGCAAGGTTGGCACAGGTGGGTGATATAGTGATCATTATGTCATACGGATACATGGAAATGGATGAGGCCAGAAACTATGAGCCTATTTTAGTATTCCCGGATCCGGATAATAAATTAATAAAGTAAATTAGCAGCACCTAATGCTATTACTTTGATGAAACCTGTATTTATCTTTTCTATTTTATTATTGCTGGCCGGCAATAGCTTTGCACAACAATTAAAAACGATCTTTTTCAAGAAGAACGGTACACAGGTACCTACCATGGATAGTGCTTACTATATCCGTATTATAAGCAAGCCTGATTCTGGCTCTGTTTTATATAATGTATCTGAGTTTTATAAAGGCGGCCGGCAGAAATTAACAGGCAAATCTTTTAAAGTTAATCCTTTGAAGTTTGAAGGGGAGTGCCTTGAGTTTTATCAAAATGGAAACAAACAGCGCATTTCTTTTTATAGCGAAGATGGAAAATTAACAGGGCAACAAACCATATTTTACCCCAATGGGAAAACGTATATTATCAGAACTTATAATGGGAGTGATGACGATTTTTTAATAACGGCCAATTATGACTCATTGGGGAAGGTATTTGTTCAAAATGGTAAAGGGCACTATAAAGCCTATGATGAAACTTTTAAACAGGTAGATGAAGAGGGGGCAGTAAAAGAGGGAAAGCGCGATGGGGTTTGGAAAGGATATTCAGCAGTGCCTCACAAAGCTAATTATACCGAAAATTATAAAGATGGCCATTTGATAAATGGCAAGGCTGTATTTGATGATGGACAAATCACAACTTACACAACGAGAGAAGTTGTACCTCAATTTAATGGGGGCCTTAATGCTTTTTCCCAATACCTTTCATCCAGTATACATTATCCTCACGATGCTAGAAAGCAAAATATACAAGGAAAATTAGTTATTGATTTTGTTGTTGATGAAAGTGGAAGTGTAACTAGTGTTAAGGTAGTTAGAACAGTTTGCCCCTCTATTGATCAGGAAGGAGTAAGGGTAATAACTGAGTCTCCAAAATGGATTCCAGGCTTTCAGTTTGGCCGGCCAGTAAGATGTGCCTATACCATTCCATTAGCTTTTGCTTTACCCGAATAAAGTCATAAATTCAGATCTCCAATAAAAGTGTAAAAAAGTAAGGCTCATATAGTCATATTTTTCTATCTTTGCACCCCGACAAGAAGAAGCCGAATTGCGGTCCTCCGACGGACAAATCAATATCGGAATTTTAAGTTGGCAGTCCCCCGCAGCAGGCAATATTCTTGAATAAAAAAAGATCATGCCAAAAGATACCTCCATCAAATCCGTTTTAATTATTGGTTCAGGCCCTATTATTATTGGTCAGGCCTGTGAATTTGATTATGCAGGCTCCCAAGCCGCTCTTTCTTTAAAAGAGGAAGGCATATCAGTATCTATCATCAACAGCAACCCGGCTACTATCATGACGGATAAGGTTATTGCCGATCATGTTTACCTGTTGCCGCTTACCTGCGAAAGCATCGAACAAATTTTAAAGGAACAACAGATTGATGCCGTATTACCTACTATGGGCGGCCAAACTGCCCTTAACCTTTGTATCGAAGCAGCCGAGCGCGGTATCTGGGCCAAATACAACGTAAAAATTGTTGGTGTTGACATTGCAGCCATTGAAAAAACCGAAAACCGCGAAGCATTCCGCCAATTAATGGTTGATATCGGTGTAGGTGTTGCCAGATCAAAAATTGCCAATTCGTTTTTAGAGGGTAAAGAAGCTGCACAGGAAATTGGCTTTCCGCTGGTTATCCGCCCAAGCTATACCTTAGGGGGCAAGGGAGCAGGCTTTGTACATAAAAAAGAAGATTTTGATGCCGCTTTAAGTCGTGGTTTGCAGGCATCACCAACGCACGAAGTATTGGTTGAGCAAGCTGTACTGGGCTGGAAAGAATATGAGCTGGAGTTGCTGCGCGATAATAATGATAACGTAATCATCATCTGCTCTATCGAGAACTTTGACCCCATGGGTATCCATACCGGCGACTCGATAACTGTTGCACCTGCAATGACACTGAGCGATCGTTGCTACCAGTCAATGCGTAACCAGGCCATCAAAATGATGCGTGCCATCGGTAATTTTGCGGGTGGTTGTAATGTGCAATTCTCGGTAAACCCGGCAGATGAGGCTATCATCGCCATAGAAATTAACCCGCGTGTATCAAGGTCATCAGCATTAGCGTCAAAAGCAACAGGATATCCAATTGCCAAGATTGCTGCAAAACTGGCTATCGGATACAACTTAGATGAAATAGAAAACCAGATCACCAAAACAACCTCTGCTTATTTTGAGCCGACGCTTGATTATGTGATCGTTAAAATACCACGCTGGAACTTCGATAAATTTAAAGGAGCCAACAAAGAGCTTGGCCTTCAAATGAAATCAGTAGGTGAGGTAATGGGTATAGGCCGCAGCTTTATTGAGGCCTTGCAGAAAGCTTGCCAAAGTTTAGAAATTGGCCGCGCCGGTTTAGGTGCCGATGGTAGGCAGAACCGTAACCTGGATGAAATTATGTACAGCCTGGAGCATCCAAGCTGGGACAGGTTGTTCCATGTATATGATGCATTGAGCCTGGGCGTGCCTATTGAATCTGTAAGAAAAGCTACCAAAATTGACCGCTGGTTCCTGAACCAAATAATGGAAGTAGTGAATTTGGAGAATGAACTGCGCCGCTATTCATTAAATAACATCCCTGAAGATTTCTTCTTCCTGTTAAAACAAAAAGGATTTTCAGATACACAGATAGCTTATATTTTAGGCAATGTTACCGAAGAAGACGTTTACCAACGCAGGCAAGCATTAAACATCCGCAGGGTGTACAAAATGGTTGATACCTGTGCAGCTGAGTTCCCGGCAAAAACGCCTTACTACTATTCAACTTACGAGGGCGAAAATGAGTCCATCGTATCCGACAAGAAAAAAATAATTGTATTGGGTTCTGGCCCTAACCGTATTGGGCAGGGTATTGAGTTTGATTATAGCTGCGTGCACGGCCTGCTTGCTGCCAAAGAATCGGGCTTTGAGGCCATCATGGTTAACTGTAACCCTGAAACGGTTTCTACCGATTTTAACATGGCCGATAAGTTATACTTTGAGCCGGTTTACTGGGAGCATGTACGCGAAATCATCGAGCTGGAAAAACCTTATGGTGTAATTGTTCAGTTGGGTGGACAAACCGCTTTGAAAATGGCGGAGAAAATGCATGAACATGGTATTAAAATTATCGGTACCTCATTTAACAACATGGATATTGCCGAGGATCGTGGTCGTTTCTCTGACCTGTTGAAGGAACTTAATATTCCATACCCTAAATATGGTGTTGCCGAAAGTGCTGAAGAAGCTCTTGAAGTGGCACACGAAGTAGGTTACCCCGTACTGGTTCGCCCAAGTTATGTATTGGGTGGACAAGGAATGAGTATTGTTATAAATGACGAGGACCTTGAAAAGGCTGTAGTAAGTTTATTACGCAACCTGCCCGGAAACCGTGTGTTAATTGACCATTTCCTTGACCGCGCTGCTGAAGCGGAGTCCGACTCAATAAGTGATGGCGATGATGTACACATTGTTGGTTTGATGGAGCATATAGAACCTGCAGGTATCCACTCTGGCGATTCATTTGCTGTATTGCCGCCCTTCGATCTGTCAGACAGTGCCATTAGCCAGATGGAAGAATATACCATTAAAATTGCCAAGGCATTAAACGTATTGGGCTTGCTGAATATCCAGTTCGCTATAAAAAATGATAAGGTATATGTAATTGAGGCTAACCCAAGAGCATCACGTACCGTACCGTTCATTGCAAAAGCTTATGATGTGCCTTACATCAACATAGCTGCAAAAGTGATGCTGGGTGTAAATAAACTTAAAGACTTTACAATTGAGCGCAAGCTTTGGGGCTATGCGATAAAAGAGCCGGTGTTCTCGTTCGATAAATTCCCGGAAGTAAGCAAGGAGCTTGGCCCTGAAATGAAATCAACAGGAGAAGCCATCCGCTTTATCCCTAACCTGCAAGATCCATACTTCAGGCACCTGTATAAAGAGAAATCAATGTACTTGAGCCGGTAACCCCCTAAAGAAGGAACAGGAAATTAGTAATTAATATGAAAGGCGGATACATTAAATAATGTTATCCGCCTTTTTTATACTCAAAACATCTTTTTAAGCATACTCCCCCTTCAGGGGCAGGGAGTTACTCTACCACCAGGCCATTTACCTCAAAAGTGATACTTCTTTTTGGGTCTGCGTTTACTGTATGTTGCTTTTTACCAACAGGTGTATCACCGGCCATATGTTGCCCATCATCAGCTATAAATTGCTTTTGGGCAATGCCTTCGGCAATGATATAGTGACCCTTTAGCTCCGATGGAATAGTAATATCATATTTGCTGAAGTGAGCTGTGATGGTCTTTCCATTTCCGGCATCAATATCAAACCACCCCCCTTTTTGCTTTGTTACTTTTAAAACTTTACCTTTTATATCAGTTGTTATACGGACTTTATTACCCATAAAGGCTTCCAGTTTGCTGGCTTCAATTACTTGTGTTGGGGTAGGTTTTGTGCCGTAAACGGTTCCTTTGCTTACCGGCTGTGCCAGGCAAGTGCCTGCAAAGCACAGGTAGCACATAAATATTATTGCTAATGATTTCATAATAATTATAACAACTAAATGATTGCCTGGTTTTTTAAATTAAATAACAGGGTATTGCAAGATATAAACAGGTGATAAAAATGGTAATACGGAGCTGTTGTTAATATTTGTTAAAATTCTTTATTTCAAGCAATATTAAGCCTATAATTGCAGTTGAATTATACTTTAGTAATAAGAATTTGAGATTGTTATCCCTTATTGATTTTTTTGCATGAAAAACCCCTTACTACGCATATTATTTTTACCATCATTTGTTTTATTAATTGCTTTAACAGGCACTGGTTGCAGTAAATCTTCTACAACAGGTACAACTGATACCAGCATACCTACCGTGGTAACAAATGGTGTAATTATAAATGTTACTACAACTACTGCCGAAAGTGGTGGTACAATAACCAATTTTGGTTATTCTGTATTAACCGCTAATGGTGTTTGTTATAGCTCTACAAATAGCACACCGACAACTGCTGATTCTAAAACATCTGATGCATTGCAACTTCAGGGTTTAGGCAATTATGCTTATACCAGTGAATTAACCGGTTTAACACCAAATACCACCTATTATGTTAGGGCTTATACAACTAACGGACTTGGTACGGGCTACGGAGGTGTAACCAAATTCACCACAAGCTCCAGCTTAACAGCATTATCAGCAACGGTAAGTACATTTGCAGGTAGTGCAACTCCAGGTAGTACTGATGGAACCGGAACAAGTGCTACCTTTAATAATCCACAAGGATTAGCTGTTGATAGCAAAGGGAATATATTTGTTTCAGATACTTATAATAACAAGATAAGGGAAATTAGCCCGGCCGGAGTGGTTACTACTTATGCCGGAGACGGGAATGCTGGTTTACAAAACGGGCCAATTGCTACTGCAGAATTTTATGCACCGGCAGGCTTAGCTTTTGATAGTCAGGGTAATTTATACGTTGCTGATGTTGGTAACAATGTGATTCGTGAAATTACAACAGCGGGTGTAGTAAGTACTTTCTCAGGTAATGGTTATCAAGGTTTTGTTGACGGATCAACAGCATCAAGTATTGAATATGATACCCCTACAGATGTTGCTTTTGACTCGGCTGGTAATTTGTATATTACTGACAGAGGAAATAATGTGATTAGAAAAGTAACTCCTGCAGGTGTTGCGAGCTCGCTTTCTGGATACCCTATTAAACCGAATGCCGGTTATATTAATGGTACCAACCAGTCGGTTGAATTTAATTATCCAAACGGACTGGTACTTGATGCAAGTAATAATGTTTATGTGGCCGATCAGTCAAATTCTGCCATCCGCAAGGTAACTACTCCTGATGGTGTCACTACCACAGTAGCTGGTGGTGCAATACAAAAAACAGTACTTAACTTACCTTCGGCAATTGCTATTGATAAAACAGGAAATCTGTTTATCACAGACGAATCTGGGCGTGTGTTAGAGTATACTACAGGGAATGTTCTGTATGTATTAGCAGGAACAGCAAATGTTTCGGGATATACTGACGGAACGGGTACAGCTGCCTTGTTTAGTAATCCACAGGCTATTGCAGTTGATGCCAGCGGAAATATTTATGTGGCCGATAAAAACAACAATTGCATACGCAAAATTGTGGTTACCTTAATTCAATAAAGAAATTAAAAGATTAGGGATAATTTTATACCCCTAACTTCATTAAAGCATAGAATAGCCCGGTGCAATGTAATGCCTGGGCTATTTTGTTATCAGCCAGCAGCTGTTTTACTTCGTCAATAGTATAGGTTTCTACAATGAGTTCTTCTTGTTCATCAAGGTGTTGCTCCTGTACTTTTTTACCTCCTTTAGCCAGGTAACAAGTGGTGTGGTTATTTGCTGTAGAAGGGTTAGCGTAAATGGTACACAGCAGTTCAAAATCATCAAACTGATAGCCGGTTTCTTCCAGCAATTCGCGGCGTATGGCTTGTTCCGCTGATTCCCCTTCATCAATAACACCTCCTGGAATTTCCAAAGAAACTATCCCGGCGGCATGCCGGTATTGATGCACCATTAAAATTTTATTATCCTCGGTTATGGCAACTGCATTAACCCAATTATTATATTCCAAAACGTAATAGTCTTCAACAATATGTCCGCTCGGCATTTCGCATCTGTCTGACCGTAGTGTGGCCCATGGGCCCTTATGCAAATAATGAGATGAAAGTTTTTTCCAGATCAGATTTTTATAATTCATGAATGGGGAATTGGTGGGTAATAGTTAATAGCTTAATGTTATTGCTGCTAATGTATGAAATGCCCCGTAAAGTGGAATGTTTTTCGTTTAGAAATTGTAAACAATATTCAATCGGGGGATTTAGCGTACCAGGTCTGCCACTTTACAAACCTGGTACTAAACTATTCGCATAATTAATTTTCTACCAGCTTCCACTTGATCCGCCACCACCAAAATCACCGCCACCAAATCCGCCGAAACCGCCACCGTTGTCTCCGCCGCCGCCACCAAATCCGCCGAAACCGCCACCGCTGTCTCCGCCGCCGCCACCAAATCCGCCATTGCCGTTAGAGAAACCACCCCAGCCACCGCCGCTGCCTCCCAGTAAAGAACCACCAAGAAACCACCAGAACGGACTTGCGCTGCCGCGGCCTCCATAAATTCGGCCGCCTCCGCCTCCCCTGTTCCTGAAGATGATAATAAGGATCACTATTACGATAACAATAAGTATAAAGTAGCTGCCGGTGTTGTCATCATCAACATTATTCTTTATAGGTTTATTAACAACTTTGTACTCGCCCTTCATGTACCTTATCACATCATTAGTGGCAGCATCTAAGCCACCATAATAATCGCTTTGCTTGAAGTGTGGCGTAATGTCATTCTGGATGATCTGATTGGTTATGACGTCAGGTAATGGCCCTTCAGCACCATAGCCCGTTTGAATAGTAACCTTACGATCTGTTATGGCAACCAGGATAAGTACGCCGTTATTTTTGCCCTGCTGACCAATCCCCCAGGCACGTCCCAATTTTTGACCATATTCGTTAATGTCGTAATCGCCCACAGATTTGATAATTACTACAGCTATCTGCGTTGAGGTTGAGTCATCAAAAGCTACCAGCTTTTGCTCCAGTTGTTGCTGGTCGGATGCCGAAAGTGTATTAGTATAATCGGTAACCAGCGTGTTTGATTTTGGGGGTAGCTGCTGTGCTAAAGCAAAAAAGCCTATAAGCAACAGAGAAAAAAATATGATAGATTTTTTGAACATTGTTTTATGTTTATTCGCCATCCATAAAGGCAATATCGTCTGATAGCTCATTGGTGCCGTTGGTTTCATGAGGGAAGTATTTTTGCAGATGCTCGCCTGCAATAGCAAGGCCGGTAACAATGCCTTCTATAATGTTACCATACTTAAAGTGCTGTAGCATATCCTCTTTAGTATCATCCCAAAAACCTTCAGGAACAGCTTTATTAATGCCCGCATCACCAATAATGGCAAACTTACGGTCAACAGTGGCCACATAAATCAGCACCCCGTTGCGGAGCCTGGTTTTATGCATATTTAGCTGCTTGAAATATTTAGCAGCGCGATCAAGCACCTCTTCCGTACACTTTTTTTCAATACAGACCCGAATCTGTCCGGATGTATTTTTTTCAGCCTCTTCAATTGCGGTGCGGATTCGCTGTTGTTCCTCGTCGGTAAATAGAGCCATTATTTTATGTGATTACACTGATTATTATTATGATTTCATCGATTTATTGGGGATGATTACACTGATCAACATTGCTAATCGGTGTAATCATTTCCATCGGTGAAATCCTTTATTAAAATGACACTTTTGGCGCTCTTTCAGCTCCGGCTTCTGCTTCAAAACTACCTTTTTCATTAAAACCAAACAGGCGTGCAGTTATTACTGCCGGGAATGAACGGATAGAAGTATTGTATTCCTGTACAGCTGAGTTATAATCCAGTCGGGCAACGTTGATACGATTTTCAGTTCCTTCCAATGATGCCTGCAGGTTAGTGAAATTGCTGTTTGATTTAAGATCGGGATAATTTTCGGATGCTACCAGTAACCGTCCCAAAGCGGTACTTAACTGCCCTTGGGCAGCCTGGTATTTTTGTATGCTTGCCGGATCTAGCTTGCTGGGATCTACCTGTATGGAAGTGGCTCTTGCACGGGCATCAGTTACTTCAACCAGTGTGCTTTTTTCAAAGTTGGCCGCACCTTTTACGGTAGCAACCAGGTTAGGGATCAAATCGCTTCTACGTTGATATTGTGATTCAACCGCCCCCCATTTAGCTTTTACGTTTTCGTCTTTTGAAACCATCCCGTTATAGCTGCATCCGCCTATTAGACAAATGAATACAATAACGCCGAGTGCTATTAATAAATTTTTCATATTAAATGCTTTTTGATTTAAGTAGGTAATTTTAATATATGATTACAAAACACATACCGATGTTACAATTACCTGCTGATTATGCCATTATGGCAACGTGTTAGGTAAATGTAATCAAATGTAATGATAAGCACAGGCTTAAGTGTACCATGAACGGGTATTATTACACAAAGGTGTTAAGAATCATTTTTTTAGAATGATTGCCCCAGCGCTATATAAAAACCACTTTGGCGCGGTTCCCCGGCAGGTTTTTGACCAACACCATAATCAAGCCGGATAGCAAGTCCTTTTTGAACATCAAAAAAGTAGCGTATACCGCCTCCATAGTTTGGCTTTAGCTGTTCGGCGCTGAAGGTATTATGGAAAACCTCACCGGTGCCAGCAAAAGCGGCAAGCCCCCATCTTTTGTCAATACGGTAACGCAGTTCTGTTTGTCCCGCTATGTAATTCCTGTCGCGATAGCGGCCCTGGTAATAACCACGCATCATTTCGTCGCTGCCCATTTGGGGCATTAAATAAAAAGGAGATTGGCCTCCGGTAAGGCTTTGTTCCTGCACATCCAGCCCTAACACAAGTGGAGGTGCCAGTAAAAAGAACTGCGAATATTCAATATTGAAAAAGCCGCCCCTGTAAAAATTATTGAAATAAATACCCTGCATTAAATTGTAGTAAGTACTTATTATCATACCACTGGTAGTATAGGTATTATTGTTGCGGGTATCATAAGTAAAGCTTGGGCCAATGTAAATGATGTCGCCACCGTGTTTGTCTTCTACTAAAGGATCGTAGTTAATGGTAGCATATGGATCTGGCTGATACTTGTAAAAATATTTCACAGCTCCAAGTACATAACCCAAATAAAAGCGGTCACCAAAAAGTTTCTCGCCGCCAAAGGAAAATTTATAACGTTTTTCCTCTACCGGATCTATGTTAGATAGTTTCGTATTGTTACCTATTCCATAAAAATCAAAAGGGTAATTGTAATAGCTTACACTTGAGGTGTAATGCCATTTATTTTGGGATGTCCAGTAACTGGTATTTAGACTTAGCTTAGCTTGTCCTTTAGTGGTAATGGTAGCATATCCGAATAAGCTCGAAACACGTGTTTCGCGATGTACAGTATCTGAATAAAAGGAAAGAATGGCTGCACCGCCAAACTCAAGGCCAGTTTCGGGCGATGAGCTTAAGGCCGGAACAATCAGGAAGCTTGATTTTCTGCTTGTATCCTTATTGAAATACATTTTCCTGATAAACTTCGGCAGGAAATTTAATTGTGCAAAAGCTGATTGAAAGCAGATGAAAGTAAGTAATAAAGTAAAGAGTTTCTTCATGTCCAGCAATGCAAAGGTAATTTTTAAGTATTTGTTTTAGGCATTAAGATTTTTAAATCACCAGTTCGTACAAAATACCTACTTTTGCCCAAATTTTATTGATCAGTTATGAGCACTACGAAAGGACCCATATCGCAGTTTATTGAAAGAAATTACCTGCATTTTAACGCCGCTGCATTGGTTGATGCTGCAAAAGGCTATGAAACACACCTGTTAGAAGGCGGCAAAATGATGGTGACCTTAGCAGGCGCAATGAGTACTGCTGAGTTGGGTATATCATTGGCGGAAATGATCCGTCAGGGTAAAATTGACATTATATCATGTACAGGTGCTAACCTTGAAGAGGATATAATGAACCTGGTTGCACACTCACACTACAAACGCGTACCGCATTACCGCGATTTAAGTCCGCAGGATGAGTGGGATTTGTTAGAGAACCATTATAACCGTGTTACCGATACCTGTATCCCGGAAGAAGAAGCTTTCCGTCGTTTACAGAAACATATTCATAAAATATGGAAAGATGCTGATACCAATGGCGAACGCTTTTTCCCGCATGAATTTATGTACAAAATATTGCTGAGCGGCGAGCTGGAGCAGTATTATGAAATTGACCCCAAAAATTCATGGATGTTGGCCGCTGCCGAAAAGAACCTGCCAATAGTTGTACCGGGATGGGAAGATAGTACTATGGGTAATATTTTTGCATCGTATGTTATAAAAGGCGAGATAAAACCAACTACCATGAAAAGTGGTATTGAATATATGGCTTGGTTGGCCGATTGGTATGTTAAAAATTCATCAGGTAAGGGAATCGGTTTTTTCCAAATTGGTGGTGGTATCGCCGGCGATTTCCCGATTTGCGTGGTGCCGATGTTATATCAGGATATGGAAATGCCTGAGATTCCATTCTGGAGCTATTTTTGCCAGATCTCTGACTCAACTACTTCCTATGGTTCTTACTCAGGCGCTGTACCAAATGAGAAAATTACCTGGGGTAAATTAGATATTCATACACCGAAATTTATTGTAGAAAGTGATGCTACCATTGTAGCTCCACTGATCTTCGCCTGGATATTAGGCCAATAGTAATTTAGATTTAATCCTTAATAATATTTAGAGCCGCATTTGTTGCGGCTCTATTAGTTTACAATGAGTTTGCCTTTATAAACGCGTCGATCTCAGTTATTGCGCTTGTGTATCTTTCGGGGCCGGAGCCTGATATCACTTTGTAATTGGCATCTAATGCCTGCAATTCTTTATGCCATACATCCATAAAATGCTCGCGCATGTGCGGGAAGTCGCGGAGAGGGTCATCCTGCCATGGAAGGTCGATATCTAAAAGGAGGTAAAGATCATAAGGATGTTTGGGCAGTTCGTCCAATACTTCCTGAGGCGATTTGCCAAACATCTGGTCGCTCCATATTTTTACGGTGATGAAAGTAGTATCGCAGATCAGGATCTGATTGGCCTGCGGTAATAAGTCCTGCTCCAATGTCAGCTGTCCATAAAACATATTTATCTCATCCTGCCAGGTTGGTGGCTCGGTTAGCTTTTCGCAATAGCCACGGGCATATTCGGGTACCCAAACAGTTTGGTAATGTTTGGCCAGATAAGCCGACATGGTAGATTTACCTGTTGACTCAGGGCCCACTACTGCTATTTTTTTTATTTCCATTCCTTATTCTCTAAAGTATCGATTAACCTTATTCTCTTTTTTTTTTAATTCCGAAATCGAACCTCCGAGATTCGAAATCAAATAACCTGTTTTTTGTAATCCTTTTTCCAGTCAATATACCCCATTAGCGCAATAGCAACATAAATGGCATACATTAATGCGGTTAAATCAAGTCCTTTAAAAATATAAACCCCTACATATATTACATCAACAAAAACCCAGATGAGCCAATTTTCCAAAACCTTTCGGGCTAAAAGCACCTGCGCAATGAGGCTGCATGCTGCACAAAAACTATCAATATACGGGTATGAGGCGGGGGTATACTTTAATACAGTACCTAAAAAAAAGGTAAAGATAACTACTGCAATTATGGAGAGGATTATTTCCTTTTGGGTCATTAATACTACCGGCGTTTTTTTTTCATTGACAGGTTTGTGGCTCCAGTAATACCAACCATAAATATTCATGGCCATAAAATATACCTGCAGGCCCATGTCGGCATATAAGTGCGAATTGAAAAAAATAAAAATGTAGGTGCCAACGCTGATTATGGCAAATGGCCAGTTCAGGATTTTATTTTTTGCAGCGAGATAAACGCACAAAAGACCGGTAATTACCCCAACAATTTCAAGCCAGGACTGATGCACCCACCAGCCCTGAAGAATGTGCATTATTTGCATTGATCAAATATAGCAGAACCGCCTTAAATCAGCAGTAAAGCAAATGCATTGTTACCAAATCCTGACCCTTTTATCCGGATCCAGCCACATTTTGTCGGCTTTTTTGATGTTAAAAGCTTCATAAAATTCTGGTACGTCGGTGAAGGGGCCGTTAACCCTTAAAAATGCAGGAGCATGTACATCCGTTAATATCTGGTTGGCCAGGGCCTCGTCGCGTTCTTTTATTTTCCAGCTTAAGGCATATCCTAAAAAGAAACGCTGCATTGGCGTAAGTCCGTTAATTTTTTTGCCTTCTTTATATTGCTTCGTCTTTTTAAAGGCATCCACCCCTAAAACAATGCCGCCCAAATCAGCAATGTTTTCGCCAAGGGTTGCCTTGCCGTTAACGTGCAGGCTATCAAGTACTACATAACCGTTAAACTGATCAACCAGCATTTGGGCCCTTTGGGTAAATTTCACTGAGTCTTGTGGTGTCCACCAGGCTTTTAAATTGCCTTTAGCATCAAACAAACGTCCTTCGTCATCAAATCCATGAGTAATTTCATGACCGATAACAGAGGCTGCCACATAGCCATAGGCTACGGCATCGTCCACATCTTCATCTTTTATGCCCGGTATTAATAATTGAGCAGCAGGTAAAGTAATTTCATTGTTTGATGGGCTGTAATTGGCATTATAGGTTTGCGGCGTCATGTTCCATTCCTGGTGATTAACCGGCTTACCTAGTTTATCAATATTAACCAGGTATTGCCAGTGGCGTGCATTCATCACGTTGCCTGCATATGATCCCCGGTTGATATTTAGGGCCGAAAAATCTTTCCATTGATCAGGATAGCCAACTTTTGGATGGATAGCAGCCAATTTAACCAACGCTTTCTGTTTGGTTTCCGGGCTCATCCAATCCAGCTTGGTAATATGCTCGCGATAAGCCTCTCTTATTGCCTCAACCATTGCTACATATCTTTCCTTGCTTTTCTCAGGGAAATATTCTTTAACAAACAGTTGTCCCAGCAATTCGCCCATTATGCCGTTTTCAGTATCCAACACCCGTTTCCAGCGTACCAATTGCTCTTTTTGTCCGCGCAAAAGCTTGCCCGAAAATCTGAAGCTTTCATCAGCAAAAGCATTATTTAAATAAGGAGCATAAGAAATAATCAGCTTAAGTCTCAGATAGGCCTTCCAATCATCAATAGAAAAAGTTTTTAAAGCGGTATTTACTGCACGGTAATACTCCGGCTGACCAACTATTACCGTGTCAACAGGCTTTAGTTCCATGGTTTTAAACAGGCCGGTCCAGTTAATGTCTGGAGCTAAGCTATTTAAATCAGCCAGCGTCATTTTGTTATAGTTGCGATACGGATCGCGTAAGTTTTCCAGTTTACGGCTGCTATCGGCCAAAAACTTTTCAATTGCATAAGCACTTTTGGCACCTGCCTGTGCTTTTTGTTCATCCCAGCCCGATAATTGTAATAGGGTTGGTAAGTATTTGCTGTTGTAATCGGTACGGATACGGGTAGTGCGGGCATCGGTCTTAAAATAATAATCGCGATTGGGCAAACCTAAGCCTGCCTGGCCTAGCTGCACCATCATTTTGGAGCTATTTTTATCATCCTGACTTACGCGCAGGCCAATAATGTTGCGGGTACTAGTAGTGCTTAATATGGCAGCTGCATTTAATATATCTGTGGCATTGTTTACCTGGTCAATTAATGTTAATTGTGCCTGCAAAGGGGCAATGCCTGCTTTTTCAATGCCTATGCTATCCATGCCGCTATAATAAAAATCACCAATTTTTTGGGTTGATGATCCTTTGAGGCATTAGCTTTTAAAGCATCTTCATTTATTTTTTTAAGGCGATCACGGATCTCTTCGGTAACCTCGTTGCCTATGCCCCAGCTTGAATAGGCTGCAGGTATGGGATTGTTCTTAAACCAGGTACCATTAGCGTACAGAAAGAAATCAGCACCGGGACTAACCAAAGGATCAATGTTTTGATAAACAGGATCATTAGGTTTATCGATTATGGTTTTAGTTTGATAGGCACACAAAGCTAAGGCTGTAAGTGCTGTGATATAAAGGACAGGTTTTTTGTAAATTTTTTGCATAGTGAATGGTTTATAACAAACTTAATTAAAATATCATCCTGTAATCAGCTATGATGTGTAAAAATAATATGCCTTAAAACAAACAAAGGCGTAAAATTTACGCCTTTGTTTGTTGTTATTCAATTACCAGATGGTAACCCGTTTATTGGTATCGAGCCACATCTTATCACCTTTTTTAATGTGGAATGCATCATAAAATTCAGGCACATCGGTAAATGGCCCGTTTACGCGCATAAATCCGGGAGCGTGTTCATTAGTCAGGATCTGGCTTGATAATGCTTCTTTGCGTGTTTGTCCCAGCCAGCCTAATGCATAACCTAAAAAGAAGCGTTGTTCAGGTGTTAAACCGTTTATTGATTTACCTTCTTTATACTGATCCGTTTTTTTGAAAGCATCCAGCCCTATTACTATCCCGCCTAAATCGGCAATGTTTTCGCCCTGGGTGGCTTTGCCATTTACATGCAGGCCGTAAATGCTATAACCGTTAAATTGGTTAACCAGCATTTGTGCCCGCTCGGTAAATTTTATAGAATCCTGCGGTAACCACCATTCTTTTAAATTACCGGCAGCATCAAACTGGCGGCCTTCATCATCAAAGCCATGTGTCATTTCATGGCCAATGGTTGAGGCAGCGGCGTAACCGTATACCACGGCATCATCCAGATCATCATCCTTAACTCCCGGAACCAAAAATTGAGCCGCAGGCAGTACAATTTCGTTATTTGATGGATTGTAGTATGCATTATAGGTTTGCGGTGTAATGCCCCATTCAGTACGGTCAACAGGTTTACCTAGTTTGTTGGCCTCGTAGTGATGCCAGAAATTATTTGCCCGCATAACATTTAACGCATACGGTCCCCGGTTAACAGTAAGTGTCGAAAAATTCTTCCATTTATCCGGATAGCCTACTTTAGGGGTTACTTTCGCTAGTTTATCATACGCTTTTTGCTTGGTTTGCTCGCTCATCCAGCTTAGCTTTTGAATGTGCTCTTTAAAAGTGCTGCGCATCGCTTCCACAAGGTCAACATAGCGTTTTTTGGTTTTTTCGGGGAAGTATTCTTTAACAAAAATCTGCCCAAGCACCTCACCCATCAGCTCGTTCTCGGTATCCAATACCCGTTTCCAGCGTGGTAGCTGTTCTTTGTTACCATTTAATATGGTGCCGTAAAAACGGAACATTTCCACATCAAAGGGTTTGCTTAAATAAGAACCAAAGGCAGTTATTAAATTTTTACGGAGGTAATTTTTCCAATCATTTATGGAAACGGTTTTTAACGCTTTATTTAAGGCTATGTAATATTCCGGCTGACCAACTATTACCGTGTCGACATTTTTATAATCCATTTTTTCAAATGCATTTTTCCAGTCAATGTCCGGTGCCAGTTTATCGAGGCCGCTTAATGGCATTTTGTTGTAGTTATGATATGGGTCGCGAAGGTCCTCCAGTTTCCGGGAATTTTCTGCCAGGAATTTTTCAAGCGAATAAGTGTTATTACTGGCCGTTAAGGCTTCGTCTGAAGTAAAGCCTGATAGTTTGTAAAGTATAGGCAGGTGTTTTTGCTGATAATCTGTACGGATATCAACACTATGCTGATCGGTGTTGAAATAGTAATCCCTGTTGGGCAGGCCAATGCCACCCTGGTACAGTTGCAGCATGTTTTTATTGCTGTTTTTGGCATCTTGACCAATGTAGGCAGCAATAGGTGATTCAACTCCTATAGTTGCCAAATGCGCAAACTCATCAATAAGACTTTTGATATCCTTAATACTATCAATTTTGCTTAATTCCGGTTTAAGCGGATCCAATCCTTGTTTCTCAATATCCGCGGTATCAAGTCCGCTAAAATAAAAATCGCCTATTTTTTGGGTGTTACTGCCTTTGGGAGCTTCGGCCTTTAAAGCGTCTTCATTTATTTTTTTTAGTCTGTCACGCAGTTCTTCTTCCACTACATTGCCAATTCCCCACGATGAATAAGCTGCCGGAATGGGATTTTTTTTAAGCCATCCTCCATTGGCATACTTAAAAAAATCATCCCCTGGTTTAATCGTGGTATCCAGATCTTTAAATATTATATCGTTCTCTGCAGTGTTAGGCGTTTTATTTTTGCAGGCACTTAATAATAAAGAGGCACCCATGGCCGATGCCAGGAATGCTTTAATATAAGGGTTTTTACGCATTAATATGTTTTTAATGTAGCTAATAAAATACAACAGATGTATGAAATATCGGACAAATTTCTAAAAAAACCGACTTTGAAGCTTTTTTTGGACAATAGGCCAAATAAATATTCATTTTTTGTAGGCAAATAACAAAAAAAAAGCATTTTTATGCTAAAATATGCTTAATTGAGCTATATTCGCATATTATAAACCGTTTTTAAAATTGATCCATTTTTAAATATCGCATTAGCGATATGCCATTGATTTATAAACACTGTTTTCCATGTTTGAGTAAAAAACAGCGTTTAATGAATGAAAACGCATTGTTTTACCGATAATGGCTAATAGCGGATTGATAAAAATAGATATTTTAACTGAATTCGGCTACCGGTAGAAAAAAAAATTTGAACGCATGCTGGGCTTGTTTTTTTAGTAACAACGATAAAAAATAATTTTTGGCTTAACATTTGTAAAGAAGTTAGCAGCCCTGCATACAATCTGTGAAAAATAATATACATCTACCAATGAAAAAATATTGTTTTTGAATTCTCAGACGCCCAAGCTGGGATTTATTTGTTCTTTGTTTTGGGTTTAATCAATAGTTTAAATTAATTAGGGGAAAGGGAGCTTCAAAAGAGCTCTCTTTTTTTTTTGAAGATATTTTTTACTATGCATGCATAATATTATTTTTGATTTTCATGACTTTAAATTTCATAACCCATGTATTTTGAATTTACAGAAGAACAAATGATGATACGCCAGGCAGCCCGTGAGTTTGCCCAAACCGAACTTAAGCCCGGCGTAATTGAGCGGGATGAGCACCAGAAATTCCCAGGCGAGCAAATTAAAAAACTGGGTGAACTGGGTTTTTTGGGGATGATGGTATCACCTGAATACGGCGGCAGTGGCATGGATGCTATATCATACGTACTGGTGATGGAAGAATTGTCTAAAATTGATGCATCAGCATCGGTAGTAGTTTCTGTAAATAATTCGCTGGTTTGTTTTGGCTTGGAGAAATATGGAACAGAGGCGCAAAAACAAAAATATTTGCTTCCTTTAGCCAAAGGTGAAAAAATAGGAGCCTTTTGTTTATCAGAACCCGAAGCCGGTTCGGATGCAACTTCACAAAAAACCACAGCTGTTGATATGGGTGACCATTACCTTTTAAATGGGGTTAAAAATTGGATCACTAATGGTAACTCAGCGTCAACCTATATTGTTATGGCGCAAACGGATGCCTCAAAAAGGCATAATGGTATTAATGCGCTAATTGTTGAGAAAGGTATGCCTGGTTTTACTATTGGCGCAAAAGAAAATAAAATGGGCATTCGCGGCTCCGACACCCATTCATTAATGTTTACTGATGTGAAAGTACCCAAAGAAAATCGCCTGGGTGATGAGGGTTTTGGGTTTAAGTTTGCCATGACTACCCTTGAAGGTGGCCGCATTGGTATTGCTTCGCAGGCATTAGGCATAGCCTCGGGGGCTTATGAACTGGCTGTGCAATATTCAAAAGAACGCAAGGCTTTTGGAAAAACCATTGCCGATTTACAGGCTACCCAGTTTAAGCTGGCCGATATGGCTACTGAAATAGAAGCAGCACGTTTATTATGCTTAAAAGCCGCCTGGCTTAAAGATAAAGGTTTACCCTACTCCCAGGCTAGTTCAATGGCAAAGCTTTACGCATCAGATGTAGCTATGCGGGTTACTGTTGAAGCGGTGCAGATACATGGCGGGTATGGTTTTGTAAAAGATTTTCACGTGGAGCGTTTAATGCGCGATGCCAAAATTACCCAGATTTATGAGGGTACATCCGAAATTCAAAGAATTGTAATTTCGCGGGAAGTACTTAAATAATTAGTAAAAAATTGATACGTTTGGATATGTTAAAAAATAAGCGACTTATCCTATCAACTTTATTGATATTTTCCTTTTGCGGGACTATACTGGCTCAAGCCAAGCTTCAAACAGGTGTTTGGCGTGGGGTTTTAAAAACATCATCGGGTAACGAAATACCTTTTAATTTCGAGGTCATTGATACCAATGGACATCAGCAATTAACCGTACTAAACGGTGCAGAGCGTTTGACAGTAACGGATGTAAAAACCATCGGCGATTCTGTTTTTATCCGCATGCCTTTATTTGACTCGGAGTTTAAACTGAAGCTGGATGCGGATGGTTTAACTGGTAACTGGATAAAGCATTTAGGTACAAAAGATTCGCAGGTGCCATTTACAGCTACGCCAAATACTGCATGGCGATTTTTTAAGGACGAGCAAAAAGCTTCATTTAATATAGATGGCAGGTGGGCAGCTGTTTTTGGCGATGGTACACCCGGAAGAGATGAATTGGTGGGCGAGTTTAAACAAAACGGATCGGCCCTTACCGGAACTTTTTTGAGTACCACCGGTGATTACCGCTTTTTGCAGGGAACTGTTTTGGGCGACCATTTATACCTTTCGTGCTTTGATGGTGGTCATGCTTTTTTCTTTACCGCAAAAATTAACGATGACAAAACCATCACCGAAGGTAAATTTTACTCCGGATTGGCTGGTCAGGACGCATGGACCGCTGTTAAAGATGCAAATGCCAAATTGCCTGATGCGTATTCACTAACGGCACTAAAACCAGGCTATAAAAAAATTGACTTTAGCTTTAAAGATATTAACGGCAATACCGTTTCATTAAGTGATAAACGTTTTAAAAATAAAGTGGTTATTGTACAGATACTAGGCTCATGGTGCCCAAATTGTATGGATGAAACCAATTACTTTGTAAGCAATTACTATCCTAAATATCATGATAAAGGTGTTGAAGTTATTGGTTTGGCTTATGAGCGCACAACAGATTTTGCCAAATCGCAAAAAACGCTGGAGCAGTTAAAATCGCATTTCAATGTTCCCTACCCTTTATTAATAACGGGTTATACCCCTGCCAAAGGTGATCCGGCAAAAAGCCTACCCATGCTGGCCGACTTTAAAGGCTTCCCAACTACCATTATTATTGACAAAAAAGGCGATGTCCGTAAAATACATACCGGCTTTAGCGGGCCAGGTACAGGTGAATACTACACCCAGTTTATTGATGAATTTACCAAACTAACAGACGATTTGCTGGCAGAGAAATAAGAAGGAATGGCATTATATTGCGCAAACAAGCCCTGCGCAATATAAAGCTGTCTTTTTTATGATAAGCGCTTAATTTTTATGTTTCTGAGCCAAACCTGTTGCCCGTGATGCTGAAACATGATATGGCCGCTGGTTGATTTGGCAAAATTAGGGTTATTCCTGTACTTGCTTTTGCTGATCAATTCATTAAGCTCTGGTGATCCCAGCTCATATTCAACTACTTTTACGCCATTAACCCATTGTTCCACATGCCCATGATTAACCAGTAACCGGGCTGTGTTATACTCGCCAACCGGTTTCAGGTGTTTATTTTGCGGGGTAATGAGGTCATAAAGCGAACCGGCAGAGCGCCTGGGCTCATGGTCATTAAAATCAATATCATCCAGCAACTGAAATTCAAAATTATCTAACCAGTTGGGGCTGTTCCCGTTACCTGATTCATGGGTTGATTTTTCCTGCACATTGTAAAAAATGCCACTGTTCCCCGCTTTTGACATCGCCCATTCAAGTGTCAGGTCAAAATTAGTATAAGTGTCTTTTGTCACCAGGTCTACGTTAGGGACATTAGTTTGGGCAACCAGTGCGCCGTCTTCCACTTTCCAGGCATCCGGAAAGGTATCCATCTGATATCCGCGCAATTCATTTATTGATTTTCCATCAAATAAATAGTGCCAGTGTTTATCCTGTGCGTGCATTGTATTGGCAACGCCAATCTGCAATAAAAACAAAATGAGCAGTTTTTTCATCGGTAATTAAAAATAAGGGTGAGTCTTATATTTAATAAATCTACTAAGTTCATAGCAGATAAACCGTTAATCATACAATTGTTACAGGCTTTAGCTGCGTTCTTCCCAAACCATGCATAAATGCAAAATGGTTTCCACTGCCTTTTGCATGTCCTGCACCGATACCCACTCATGCTTGCCATGAAAGGCATGCTCCCCGGCAAAAATATTAGGAGTAGGCAGGCCCATAAATGAAAGCCGTGATCCATCTGTTCCTCCCCTTATGCTGCAAAGTTTGGCATCAAGCCCTGCACGTTTAATGGCTTCCATGCCGTATTCAACAATTTGAGGGTGTTTATCCAAAACGCTTTTCATATTGCGGTATTGAGGTTTAACCTGTAGCTCGTACGATGAACTAGGGAAGCTTTTTAATACAGCCCCAGCTACCTTACGTATCACATCAGCCTGTTCAACAAGTTTTGCATCATCAAAATCGCGGATAATAAAATCAATACTGGCTGTTTCTACATGCCCTTCAACGCCAACAGGGTGTACAAAGCCCTGCATCCTATCCGTTCCCTCTGGCGAAAGTTCAAAAGGCAAAGCAGCAATAATTTGACCGGCAATTTTTATGGCACTTTCCATTTTTCCTTTGGCAAAGCCAGGATGCGAGCTAACTCCTTTTATAATCAGTTTGGCACCATCTGCAGAAAAAGTTTCATTCTCCATATTGCCCGCGCTTTCGCCATCCATGGTGTAACAGGCATAGGCACCAAGCTTGTTAATGTCAACGTGGTCAACACCGCGGCCTATCTCTTCATCGGGGGTAAACAATATTTTTATAGTACCATGTTTTATTTCTGGATGATTTACCAATTGATAGCAGGCGTCCATAATTTCGGCCACGCCGGCTTTATTATCAGCTCCCAGCAAGGTGGTTCCGCTTGCCGTAACTATGTCATTTCCAAACTGGTTCTTTAAGTCAGGATGTTCGGCCATCCTGATTATTTGCGATGGATCATCAGGTAAAATAATATCATCACCCTGATAATTTTTATGTATTAAAGGCTTAACTCCTGTACCGCTGCAATCGGGAGCGGTATCCATGTGCGAACAAAAACAAATTACCGGAACACTTTTCCCAACATTTGAGGGGATTGTTGCGTATAAATAACCAAATTCATCCAGGTGCGCATCCGTGATGCCGATGGTTTGAAGTTCGGTAACTAGCAATCGGCCAAGATCCTTTTGCTTTTCGCTAGAAGGAATGGTAACAGAACCAGGATCAGATTGAGTATCGATAGTGACATATTTTAAAAATCTGTCGGTAACAGTGAAATTGAACAACGATGATTTAACACTCATGATAGACATTTTTATAGATAATTTTTCTATTTTTGAAACAGACCCTAATATTGTAAATATTGATTAACTTTTAACGTTGAAGAAGTATATTTTATTTGTTACTGTGCTGCTGGCAGCCATTAGCGCAAAAGCACAAAGCGGTTATAACTATTATGAGTGGGGTTGGGGAGCAGATGTAAGTTATGAACGCGGATACACTAATATAACCAAGCAAAATAGCCATGTTGGAGCTAATTTGAATTTAGTGTACAATTATAATCCTTATTTGCCTATTACTGCCGAACTTCAGTTTGGACAGTTATCTGGTGGCGGGCTAACTACCAACCTTGACCCTTTTGGTCGTAAATACACCAACAACTTTAAAGCGTTAATTGTTCATGCTGATGTTCAACTTGGAGCAGCAATTGACTATGATGGCAGCTGGGTTTTAAATGCCTTAAAAAACTTTTATGCCGGTACCGGTTTTGGTATAGTTATAAATAGCAATAAGGTACAACGTACCAATGTTATTGCTGCCAACGGACCGCTTTCTTATGTTTTCCCCGGAAGAGATAACAGCATAAGTCCAGCTATACCGCTAAGATTTGGTTATGAGTTTAAAATATACGATGATTATAACCAACCAAGCTTCGCTATTGATTTGGGCTACGTACATAGCTTTGTGTATGGCGAAGGACTTGACGGATATAATGACCCGGGTAGTAAATTCAAGAACGATTCGTCGGATCAATACCGACAAATTACTATAGGCTTTAAATATTACTTTGGTAATACTGTTTCTTATATTAAGCAGATCAGAACATTCGGTTATTAATATAAATTGAATATTGAAGAACTTCGGGATTATTGCCTGCAAAAAGCAGGTGTAACTGAAGGTTTACCCTTTGGCGAGGATACCCTTGTTTATAAAGTTGGTGAAAAAATATTTTTGCTGATAAGTATAAGCAAGGGTAACCGCTTTAATGTAAAGTGCGATCCGGAACTGGCTGTTGAACTTCGTGAACAGTTTACCGAAGTAATTCCGGGCTATCACATGAATAAAAAACTGTGGAACACCGTTTACATGGATGGTTCTTTAACCATAAAGCAGCTGCATGAAATGATTGACCACTCATACGATTTGATACTTAAAAGCCTTCCTAAAAAAATTCAGGAGCAAATAGCAACAGGTAGTTTCTAATTGCCTTTGTTATTGACTGCCCATAGTTATATTTGCCAAAAGCTTTTTAATGAAGAAGATTCTATTTGCATCCATAATTAGTTTGGCGTTTTTACAGGCTAAGGCTCAACTTACTCCCTTTGAGCTAAGTAAGGATAAAAACTATACCGCTACCTATAACGAAATAATTACCTATTACCAGGAACTGGGCAAGCATTACCCTCAGCAAATGAAGCTGTTCAACTACGGGACAACAGATGTTGGTAAGCCATTAACTTTGGTAGTTTTATCGCGAGATAAGGTTTTTGATCCATCGCTCATCAAAAAAGAAAACAAAAGAATCTTACTCATCAACAACGGGATCCATCCCGGCGAGCCCGAAGGTATTGATGCCAGTATGATGCTTACCCGCGATCTGCTTAAAAAAAATGCCTTACCCAAAAATGTAGTGCTTTGCTTTATTGCCGTTTATAATATTGACGGATGTTTAAACCGCGGACTAAGCCGCATTAATCAAAATGGCCCCAGAGCTTATGGTTTCAGGGGTAATTATCGTAACCTGGATCTTAACCGCGATTTTATAAAGGCAGATAGCAGAAATGCCCTTGCTTTCGAAAAAATATTAAACACCTGGAATCCTGAAATATTTTTGGATAACCATACCAGCGATGGCGCCGATTATCAGTATGTAATGACACTGATCGAGACGCAAAAAGACAAACAAAATCCTATTCTGGCTAACTATACTTCCAAAACACTATCGCCATACATGTATGCCTACATGAAAAAGAGTGGTTATGAAATGACCCCTTATGTGGAGAGTGAAGAAACAAGCCCGGACTCAGGCATTGTAAGCTTTTTAGAAACACCACGCTTTGCAACCGGCTATACCTCACAGCATAACATTATTAGCTATATTACGGAAACACACATGTTAAAACCATTTGACAAACGCGTGTATGCTACTTATGATTTCATGCAGGGCATGATAGACATTAACGAGCGCGATGCGGTTTTAATAGGAGAGCTTAAGCATAAGGCAGATGAACAGGTTGAGCAGCAAAAAACCTTTGCCTTAAACTGGGATGTGGATAAAGATCATGTGGATACCCTGACCTTTAAAGGTTTTACTGCAGGCCATAAAACCAGCGAAGTAAGCGGATTGCCACGTTTATATTATGACCGGGATAAGCCGTATACCAAAACCATAAAGTATTACGATAATTATAAAGTTACCGAATCAGTTGAAAAACCATTGGCCTACGTTATACCGCAGGCATGGGGAAAGATTATAGAGCTTTTTAAGCTGAACAATGTAAAAATGCACCGCCTGGAGCATGATACTTCGCTTGATTTGCAGATGTATTACATAGGCGATTATAAAACTGCGCAAAGACCCTATGAAGGGCATTACCTGCACAGTGATGTTAAGCTGAACCCTGTTGATACTAAGGTGAAATTTTATGCCGGTGATTATGTGGTTTATACTAACCAGTCTCTTAACCGTTATATTGTTGAAACGCTGGAACCACTGGGAGTTGATTCTTTTTTTGCCTGGAACTTTTTCGACTCTGTTTTAGGTGAGAAAGAATATTTTTCGGACTATGTATTTGAAGATGTTGCTGCCGAACTTTTAAAAAACGATCCGGAACTAAGGAAAAAGCTGGACAAAGAAAAAGCGGATAATCCTAAACTGGCAAAAAGTGCATCAGCGCAATTAAACTTTGTTTACCGCAATTCACCCTATTTTGAAAAAACTTACCTGCGCTATCCTGTAGGCAGAATACTCACTGAAACAAAACTCGACCTGAAATGATGGAATACCTGATGATGGCGCCTGTAGCGTCATTCATATTTGCAATAACCATACTTACTTCTGTAATGGCATTTTCAAATGATAATTTGTATGCCAATTTAATCCTCCATCCTTATAGCGTATCGCGCAGGCACCGGGTTTATACAGTAATTACCAGCGGACTAATCCATAACGATTGGATGCACCTGTTTTTTAACATGCTATCGTTTTATTTCTTTGCTTTCCGCCTGGAACCATTGTTAGGACACTGGCAATTTGGATTATTATACGTTGTAAGCTTAATACTAAGTGATTTACCAACTGTGTATAAGCACCGCAATGATGACTGGTATCATAGCCTGGGCGCTTCGGGAGCAGTAAGTGCTGTGATATTCAGTGCTATTCTGTTTAATCCACTGGATAGAATGATGATTATGCCAATCCCAATTGGTATACCCGCAGTAATATTTGGTGTGTTATATCTGGTTTATTGTAATTATGCCTCCAAATACTCGCGCGACAATATTAACCATGATGCGCACATGTTTGGTGCTTTAAGCGGCTTACTGATTACCATTATCCTGCAACCTCATGTGGTGCACAGCTTTATAGAACAAGTTACCGCGGGAGTTCAATCTCTGACGCACTAATCAGGCTGCCATCGGCTTTAAATAAAAAGCTCATAGGTTTTTCGGGGTTCTTGATAATTTCTAACAGCAAGAATCCCCAATTTTTCCAAAAGCTTTCCAGCACCTGGCCAAAGGTTTTGCCAACCCAATGGTCAAACAATGGCTTGCTGCTCATGCCGCGCAGTGGCATTGCCTCAATATAAATATCATCGGCTACAGGTAAAATATTATACTCAGGCAAGCGATTAAACAGGTAAGCCGAGTAAAACACCCGTCCGCAAAATTCTTCAAACTGAATAGGGTGCAATACCTCGTTTTCAATTTTCTGTAATATCTCCTGGTGATAATATTTATTGGCGCCATTATCCTGCAAACAAATAATCAACCCAAAATCTTTTATGCGCAGTGAAAAGGTCTGCGTATTGATCTCATCGCGATAGCCAAACTCTTCAGGGTTGTTATCAACCTTAAATAAAAATATGCTGTAGGGCTTAAAATCTTCGAACGTTATAGGCAAATTAAGGCTTTGCAGCATTAAATGCAGGTTGCTGAACTTATGGATAATAGATTGCGAAATATTAAATTCCTCGCCCTGCGAATGTTGTAGTTTAATGCCGCTTTGTATCTCGTTAAAAATAATTCCGTATAGCAATTTACCTGCCCATTGAAATAGCTTTAGCTCATCCAGCTCTTTAACGGCATCGTAGCCAATTTTAAAAGCAGCAGCAATTTCTGCTTCTAATGGTTCAAGGTAAGTTTCATTAATGTGTGCGGCGCAGGGTATTTTAATATCTTTATAGGTAGCCATGCTTTCGTCGAGCATTTTAAAGGGCATATCTTCCAGCTTGTAACGGCTCATTAGCCATTGCGGAAAAACCTGTATCTTTTCTTCTTCGGTAGTTAACGTTTGCCCGGTTAAAAAGCAGTTGCGGTTGCTAAAGTTAAAAGCAGTAAACGGGTTATAAATTTGTTCCGGCATGGGCGCAAAGATAAGCATCAAATCCGGCAAGAAAATTTTAGCTTTGAATTTAACATGATACTGACTTTCCAACCCTTCGAACTGCTGCTCAGGCACACTTTTACCATTGCGAAGTTTTCGCGCACCTCTACCCCTGTAATGCTGATACAGATTGAGCATGAAGGATATACCGGTTATGGCGAAGCATCTATGGTGCCCTACATGGGCGAAAGCTATGAAAGTGCCACCACTTTTTTAAATAAGGTTGATGCCCGGCAGTTTAAATATCCCTTTAATTTTGAAGAGATTATGGCCTACCTGGATAGCATTGCTCCCGGTAATCCGGCTATAAAAGCCGGGATTGATATTGCCCTGCACGATCTGGAAGGTAAACTGCAGCAAAAGCCCTGCTGGCAAATATTGGGTAGCGATCCTGCTAAAATGCCTTTAACCAGCTTTACCATTGGCATTGATACGCACGAAGTGATCATCCAAAAAGTAAAAGAAAACCCCGATTGTAAAATTATAAAAGTGAAGCTTGGCCGGGATAGCGATAAAGATTTGATCAACACTATCCGTACCGTAACTGATTTGCCGCTGTTTGTAGATGCCAACCAGGGCTGGACAGATCTGCAACAAAGCTTGGACATGACCCACTGGCTATATGAACAGGGCGTACTGTTGATAGAGCAACCCATGTTAAAAACTGACCCTGATAGCAACGCCTGGCTCACCGAACGCAGCCCCATACCTATTATTGGCGATGAATCGGTACAGCGATTACCCGATGTGGCCAAAGCCAAAGGGGTGTATCATGGCATCAACATTAAGCTGATGAAATCTGCCGGGATGTATGAAGCCCACCAGATGATGCTCAAAGCCCGTGAGCTGGATTTAAAGGTAATGATAGGCTGCATGAGCGAAACCAGCTGTGCCACCCTTGCCGCTGCTGCCCTAGCCCCGCAATGCGACTGGGCCGATCTGGATGGTCCGTTTTTAACCAGCAATAACCCCTACCTGTTACCGGAATTTGTAGATGGTAAATGGGTATTGAATAATGAAGCAGGTTTGGGACTTACGCTGATACCATAATATCAAATATTATAAGCGTCATTGCGAAGTACGAAGCAATCTCTAAACTGTACAGGGCGAAGAGAAAAGTAACAGACCTGCATTGCCGATCTGCATAGCATAGAGATTGCTTCGTACTTCGCAATGACGATTGGCGAGATAATGTTTTAGCTAACTTTATTATTAGTACTAACTAACAGGTTTGTTGTCATGCTATCCATTAAAATTACTGAAATTAGTACTCATGAAATCATTGTTTACAACTGCTTTTATAGCATTAATCTTCGTAGTGTGTACGTCTTTTCAGCCAGATAATGAATGGACGCCTTTGCTGGACAAAACCTTATCGAAATGGGAAATTTATCAGAGTTTTAAATTCCCGGAAGGGTATAAAGGCGTAGCACCGAAAGATGCTGACGGAAATGACCTTAAACCAATTGGTTACAACATTAATAAAGACCATGTGTTTTCTGTAATTATGCTGGATGGCGACCCTGTGCTAAAAATTGATGGCGATATTTACGGCTGTGTATTCACCAAAGAAAGCTTTAAAAATTACGATTTGAAGCTGAAAATGAAATGGGGTACCAAGAAATACACGCCCCGTTTAAATGAAGATAAAGATTCAGGCGTATTGTACCATTCGCAGGGGCCTTGTGGTGTTGAATACTGGCGCACCTGGATGCTGTCGCAGGAGTTTCAGGTTACTGAAAAAGGCATGGGCGATTACTGGTCGCAAGCCAGTTCACGATCAGATATAAAGGCAAGAAAAGACGGCAACAACTATTACTTTGATAAAAACGGCACCCTGATGGCTTTTGGTTCAGGCACCGGCAACGGTAACTTTTGCCACGCCGGCGAAGATGCCGAAAACAAGAACGGCTGGAACGATATTGAGTTGATTACCTATGGTGATAAAAGCATCCGCATAGTAAATGGCAAGGTAGTTATGGCGCTATCAAACAGCCGTTACATGGTGGGCAACGAAGCCAAACCCCTGGTTGAAGGCAAAATTCAGATCCAGAGTGAAGCCGCCGAAGTTTACTACAGGCAAATCGAAATAAAACCCATCAACGCTATACCTGCGGAATATGCAGCGTATTTTAAATAAATGTATTTCTCTTTTGTCATGTTGAACGAAGTGAAACATCTTCTTCGCTGAATAAGTCTGCTGCATACCTATCTAATGAAGAAGATCCCTCTTTCATCGGGATGACAAAGGGATCTTCTGTAAGTAATAGGAGAATATGGAATAGGATATTCCTATCTGAATTTATCTTTCAGCGCGGCCAGTTTAATGGCAATATCAGTTTCATGCTGCGGCTCTGGCTTGCGGTTATTGTTGGCCGGGCGGTTGTTGTTATTGTTTTGCGGCCTGCGGTCGTCGGTTCTTCTTTCAGCAGGTGCGGTACTTTTGTCGCCATCTTTCATGGATAGGGCAATACGTTTGCGGTTAACATCCACATCGGTCACCGTTACTTCAACCTTTTGATGAACCTTTAATACCTCATTAGCATCCTTAATAAAGCGGTTGGTGATCTGGCTCAGGTGCACCAATCCATCCTGGTGAACGCCGATATCAACAAAAGCGCCAAAGTTGGTAATATTGGTTACAATGCCGGGCAGCTTCATGCCTACCTTTAAATCGGTAATAGCATTTACGCCATCGGTAAAGCTAAAGGCCTCAAATTGCTCACGCGGATCACGACCGGGTTTAGCCAGCTCGGCCATAATATCGTTCAGGGTAGGTAGTCCTACAGTGTCTGAGGTGTATTTTAGTAAGGGGATGCTTTTACGCAGCTTATCATCGCTCATTAACTCTTTTACAGAGCATTTAAGGTCACTTGCCATTTGCTCCACCAAAGGATAACGCTCCGGGTGCACAGCGCTGGTATCCAGCGGATTTTCGGCATGATGGATGCGCAGGAAGCCTGCCGCCTGCTCAAAAGCTTTATCGCCCAAACGAGGCACTTTCTTTAACTGATCGCGGCGTTTAAAGGCACCATTTTGGTTGCGGTACTCCACAATGTTTTGTGCCAGTTGCGGCCCTAAACCGGATACATAGGCCAATATTTGTTTTGATGCCGTGTTCAGCTCCACACCTACTGCGTTTACGCAGCTCATTACGGTATCATCCAATGAGGTTTGTAACTTATTCTGATCCACATCGTGCTGATACTGACCAACGCCTATTGATTTTGGATCGATTTTTACCAGCTCAGCCAATGGATCCATCAGTCTTCTGCCGATAGATACTGCACCACGTACGGTAACGTCTTTATCCGGGAACTCCTCACGGGCAACTTCTGATGCTGAGTAGATGGATGCACCGCTTTCATTAACCATCATAATGGCTACGTTTGGCAGGTTAAGGTTACGTACAAACACTTCTGTTTCGCGGCCAGCGGTACCATTACCAATAGCAATAGCCTCAATATTATATCTTTCAAAAAGATGTTTGGTAGTTTTCTCTGCTTCTTTGGCTTGTCCGGCACCGGTATGCGGGAAAATGGCCGTGTATTCCAGCAGCTGCCCTTGCTCATCCAAACAAACCACTTTGCAGCCAGTACGGAAACCGGGGTCAATAGCCATGGTACGTTTCTGACCAAGCGGAGCACCTAACAATAACTGGCGGGCATTTTCAGCAAATACGCGGATAGCCTCTTCGTCGGCATTCTTTTTAGTAAACAGGCGTACCTCTGTTTCCATCGATGGTTTCAGCAGGCGTTTGTAACCATCGGTTATAGCTTGCTTTACCTGGTCGGCACTCGGGTTGTTGCCAACTACAAAAGCTTTCTCCAGCAATTCAATTGCTTCATCTTCTTCAGGCTTCAGATCGAGCCATAAAATTTCTTCCTTTTCGCCACGGCGCATAGCCAAAACACGGTGCGATGGTGCCGTTTTAACCGATTCCGACCAATCAAAGTAATCTTTGTATTTAATACCTGCATCTTCTTTACCTTCAACCACTTTTGATTGGAAAATACCTTTTTCTATAAACAGGCTACGCATTTGGGTGCGTACCTCAGCATTTTCGCTTATAAACTCAGCAATAATATCCCTGGCACCGCCCAAAGCCTCTTCCAAACTTTTAACGCCTTTTTCTTCATCAATAAATTTGGTGGCTTCCAGTTCTACATCTATTCGTTTTTGCTCCAGCAGCAAATCGGCCAAAGGCTGTAAACCTTTTTCGCGGGCAGTGGTAGCACGGGTTTTTCTTTTAGGGCGATATGGAAGGTAAATATCTTCCAGCAATACCATTGTTTCGGCTTCGTTTATAGCCTTTTCCAGTTCGGGCGTTAGTTTGCCCATATCGGTTAGCGATTTCAGGATAGCTTCACGGCGTTTATCCAGGTCACGCAGTTGCTGCACCCTGTCGCGTATGGTAGTTACCTGTACCTCATCAAGGGTGCCGGTAACTTCTTTACGGTAGCGGGATATGAACGGAACGGTGGCACCTTCATCAAGCAAAGCAACTGTTGCGCTAACCTGCTTCTCGGTAATGGAAAGCTCGGTAGCTATTTTTTTATCGTGATTGATCATAAACAAATTTGGATTGCGAAGTTGAGTAGAATTGAGTGGAATTTCAAGCACAGGTTATCAACAAAAATGTAAAGCTTTTTGAAACCTTGCGTCTATTATCACGTAGTTGTTAAAAAACATAAAAATAATTATTCAGAAGCAAATTGCTGCTATGAAATGGCTTGTGCCGATCACAATCTGAACAAAACGATGCAAATTTACAATATCTTTGCCATTGATGACAAGTACACCTTTTTTACAGGCAATTTCAATAAGTAAAATCTATCCAGGCGCACAGAACTCGGGCGTTAAAGAAACAGATGTTACCATAAATCGCGGCAAAATAACCGCCATAATAGGCGAAAGCGGCAGCGGGAAAAGCACTTTACTCAAATTGCTTTATGGCTTGCTATCGCCGGATACGGGCGAGGTAAAGTTTAGAGGCGAACGCATTTGGGGCCCGGCAGAAAAACTGATACCTGGCCATGATGCCATGAAAATGGTTACCCAGCAAACCGATGATTTAAACTTGTATGCAAAGGTATGGGACAATATTGCCATAATGCTACCCCATACCGATCTGAAAGCGAAGCAGGAGAAAACCGAAAAAATAATGCATCAGCTTAAAATGACCAGCATGGCTGATAAGCAGGTGGCTAATTTAAGCGGTGGCGAAAGGCAAAGGGTGGCCATAGCCCGCGCTATTATTGTAAACCCGGAAATTTTATTGCTCGATGAACCTTTTAACCAGGTAGATACTTCGTTTAGGGAAGGTTTGCAGCAGGATATCAGGCAGATAGTAAAAGATACCGGCTTAACGGTAATTATTGTATCACATGACCCGGCCGAAGTGCTTTCCATGGCTGATGAACTTATTGTATTGAAAGAAGGCAGGATCTTAGAAGCAGGCGAGCCTAAAACGCTCTATCAGCAGCCTAAAAACCTGTACACCGCCAAACTGCTTACCAACTGTACCGTTTTAACAAATGGGGAAGCCAGAACCATCGGCCTGAAAACAAAATCAGATCATGTGGTGATTTACCCTGAGTGGATAGAAACCACTAAAAGCTGGACACATAAAGACTGGGAAGTGAAACAGGTACTGTTTAAAGGTTGCTATGAAGATTTGCTATTGGCAAACAAAGGCATAACCATACGCGTGCTGAATGACCAGTTTGGTAAATATAAAGAGGGAGATAAAATCAATCTTAAATTAAATAAGTGGCTGGAGTATTAAAATAATGGCCCAGCCTCCTTAATATTCCCTGTTCAAATGCTTATAGATTATACCAGATCTTTTAGGTGCTTGTAATTAGCTTTTACGGTATCCAACACCTCGTCCATACGGCCATTGAGTATCAATTTGGTCATGGACAGGGCCATTCCTTTTACCTGTTCAAACTCAATTTTAGGTGGCATAGCCAGGGCATTAGGATCAGTCATAATGTTCACTAAAGCAGGGCCGTTAAACATAAAAGCTTCTTTCAATGCCTGCACCACATCATCCGGATCGGTTATAGTGATGCCTTGCATTCCCATGGCTTTAGCCACCAGTGCGAAATCGGGGTTTTGCATATCTGTTTGCCAGTCGGGCAGGCCGGCAACTTCCATTTCCAGCTTTACCATCCCTAGTGAGCGGTTATTAAACACAATTATTTTTATCGGAAGTTTGTATTGAGTTATGGTTGCCAGGTCGCCCAACAACATGGATAAGCCGCCATCGCCACAAAAAGCAATCACCTGCCTGCCAGGGAAGGCCAAAGCCGCGCCGATAGCCTGCGGCATAGCATTAGCCATGGAGCCATGATTAAATGACCCCAGCATTTTACGTTTGCCTGTAGCCGTAATATAACGGGAACCCCAAACGCAGCACATACCGGTATCAACGGTGAATATGGCATCATCTTTAGCTAACTCATTTATCTGGCTGGCCACATATTCGGGGTGAATCATTTCTTTATTGCCGCTGTCTTCCACATAGGTGTGCATCTTTTGCTTTACTTCATCATAAATCTTTAACTGGGCCTTTAAAAAACTGGCATCGGTTTTTTGTTTAATTAGGGGGAGCAGAGCGGTTAAGGTGTCCTTTACTGATCCGCATAAACCCACATCAACCTTTGCCCTGCGGCCAAGGCGCTCCGGCTTAATATCAACCTGCACTATTTTGCAGTTGGTTGGCATAAACGGTGTGTACGGAAAATCGGTACCCAACAGAATCAGCAGGGTTGATTCGTGCATGCTATGGTAAGCGGCGGGTAATCCCAAAAGTCCTGTCATACCAATTTCATTTGGATTATCATACTGGATATCCATTTTGGCACGAAAAGAATAGCCCACAGTTGCTTTTATCTTTTGAGATAACTCAACCACTTCATCATGTGCTTCGGCGGCACCTATACCACAAAATATGGTGATTTTATAATGCTGATTAATCAAATCAGCCAGTTCTTTTAAATCCGTTACTGATGGTTTTATTTCGGCAGTATTTTTAAAAACCTGCTCGGAGGTGGTGATATCTTCGGCATCCATTCCGGTTAAATCGCCAGGCAAGCCAACAACCGATACGCCTTTACGATGAATAGCAGTTTGAATAGCCGCCTGCACCATACGGGGCAACTGTTTGGGTGTAGTAGCAATCTGGTTGTAATAACTGCAATCGTCAAACAACTTAATGGTATTGGTTTCCTGAAAATATTCGGAGCCAAATTCAAAGCTGGGTACGGTTGAGGCAATGGCTATAACCGGCGCACCTGAACGGTGAGCATCATACAATCCATTTATTAAATGTACATGGCCCGGACCGCTGCTACCCGCACAACAGGCTATGCCGTTTAACTGTGCTTCGGCCCCGGCGGCGTATGCCCCAACCTCCTCATGGCGAACGTGTACCCATTGTATACTGCCTTCGCGGCGTACTGCATCGTTTACATTATTTAAACTGTCGCCGGTAACGGCATAAATTCTTTTTATTCCCGCTTTAACCAGCATTGCTACCAATTGGTCGGCCACACTTTTTGCCATAATGAAACTGTTTTATAGCCAAACCAATTAACTGGCATAAGAGTTTTAAAAATTGTAAATTGGCATAAAAAAATTATGGGCCGTATTGTTATAGTAGCCTACAAACCCAAGCCGGGAAAGGAGCAGGCTTTAAAAGAGCTTAGCAAAACACATGTTTCACGCCTTAAAAATGAGGGGCTGGTGACCTACCGTGAGCCTGTTATTGCAGAGACTGCTGACGGTACTATTATTGAAGTTTTTGAATGGTTAAGCGACGAAGCCATACAAAATGCCCACACAAACCCCGCGGTTTTACAAATGTGGAGTGAGTATGCAGCAGTTTGTGACTACGTACCGCTCAATACTTTAGCAGAGAGCAGCAATATGTTTGCTGAGTTTACGCCGGTCGATTAATTCTCCAACTCTACCCAGTTACCATCTTCTTTGATGATGTTAATCAATTCATCAAGGGCTTTGGTTGAGTTAATGTTTTTCTTTACCGCTTCTTTGCCGCGATAAAGGGTAACCTTATCTGTGCCCGAACCTACGTAACCATAATCAGCATCAGCCATTTCGCCTGGGCCGTTTACTATACAGCCCATGATGCCAATTTTGAGTCCTTTTAAATGACTGGTTCGGCTGCGGATCATTTGGGTGGTTACCATTAAATCAAACAGGGTACGGCCGCAGCTTGGGCAGCTGATGTATTCCGTTTTGGAAATGCGCGAGCGGGTAGCTTGTAAAATACCAAAAGCAGTAGAGGTGATTGCTTTAGTATCTATTTCTGGCACATCTATCCATATCCCATCGCCAAAGCCATCAACCAGTAAAGCACCAAGATCGGTTGCAGCATATAATTGCAAGTTGGTTATAGCCGAAACATTAGCTTCTGCATCAAAAGAATAACTTCTTTTGATGATAACCGGAACATCCAAGCCTAACTCCTCTATTTTGAAGAAGAATTGACGCTGATCGGCCATGCCGTGTAGTTCATCCGTTTCTAAAACAAATACCAGCGACTGGCTAAAAGGCAAGGCACCAAATTCATCCGATTCTATATCAGCAGGTTTTATTAAAACCAGGTTTAGTGCAGATGAACGGTCTGCATCAGCATTAATATATTCTGCTAAGGTAAACAGCGGATGGCACATGGTTTTATCCGCCAGTTTTTGCCATGTTTTGTAATTATAAAGCTGTTTAAGGTTGCCGGGGAAATTAAAAGAAGGTAGTTCGTCAGCCAGGTAAACAAAATCAACCGACTGATCGGCCATGTTGTATTTATCCAGCAGTGCCGAATACAGGTAACCTGCATCATTCAAAACAGCAGGGTCTTTCAGGTTCTTTTTTGAAAGATCAATTACCACCCTTGGCACCATGTGCCCACCAATAAAGGCATTAGCCTCATAAGTATGGCGGCGTTTGTACTCGTAAGGGTTGTGCGTTTTCAGACCATGGGCCATGGACCATGGTCCATGGTCTTTTTGGGGTTTCTGACTTTCGACTAAAGACTTGCGACTCGAATATCGCTCTACCAAAGCAATAGCCACTGGTGCTTCTGCTTCGGGTTCTTCTGTTAAGGAAACGCGTACGGTATCACCCAAACCATCTTCCAGTAAAGTGCCTATGCCTACAGCAGATTTAATGCGACCATCTTCGCCATCACCGGCTTCGGTTACGCCCAAGTGCAGCGGATAATTCATGCCCTCAGCAACCATGGTTTCTACCAGTAAACGATAAGCCTGCACCATTACCTGCGGATTGCTTGATTTCATGCTGACCACCAAATTGTAATAATTCAGCGTTTCGCACATCCGCATAAATTCCATGGCCGATTCTACCATGCCCTGCGGGGTATCGCCATAACGGCTCATGATTCTGTCGCTCAGTGAACCATGATTGGTGCCGATGCGCATGGCTGTGCCATATTCTTTACAGATTTTTACCAGTGGTGCAAACTTCTGGTAAATGCGCTCCAGTTCGCCCTGGTATTCGGCATCGGTATAATCCAGCTGGTCGAATTTCTTTTTATCGGCGTAATTGCCTGGGTTTACACGTACTTTTTCTACTATGCGTGCCGCTACTTCTGCCGCGTTGGGTGTAAAGTGAATATCGGCAACCAATGGCGCAGTATAACCACGCTGACGCAATTGTTTTTTAATTTCGGCAAGATTTTGGGCCTCTTTGATGCTGGGTGCAGTGATCCGTACATATTCGCAACCAGCTTCAATCATCCTGATAGACTGTTCTACGGTACCAATGGTATCCATGGTATCAGTGGTCGTCATGCTTTGAATACGGATGGGGTTGTTGCCGCCCATGGGTACATCACCAATGGCAACTTCACGGGTAACAAAACGCGAATATTCGGTTAAAGAATTACAGTAACGGCCTTGCAGCAATTTAACAGCATCAGTATTCATCAGTTGATGGCTTTTTATCCGTTGCAAAAATACGAAATAGGATGGATGTTATAATGACGGAAATGTAAAGGTTTCAATCTGGTCTGTCAACTTAACTCCCCAACCCATTCTTTTCAAAATACTTTTTTACCAGTAAATTGATAAACCGTTTCAAATAACCTTCATTTAAAAACGTGTTCGACCAATTATCGAACCTGCTGCATTGGATGCCGAGATAAAAGAAGTAAAGGCTAACACCCAGCATGGGAATAATGCGCTTTTCTTGATCGCTTATTTTAGTGATGGATTCATATCCGTTTAAAAAAGCTTCGGTTTTTTGTTTGCATTCGGCCTCGTCTTTTTCGGTGCTGCTAACCTGTAAAATATAATAGGCAATATCAAAGCAGAGCCAGCCGTTGCCGCAAAAATCAAAATCAAAAAGGGTTATGCCTGCATCTTTATCAATGCTCATGTTATCAAACCAGATATCCATGTGCGTAGCTCCTCGCCTTAATTCGGCAGTGTTAAAATGCTCAAACTCCTTTAATAAATACTGCCGGGCCATCACCATAAAATCCATTTCTGGATTACCATACGGTAGGAATTTTTTAAGCTGATTAAATGAATCTTCTAAAATAACCTTAGCTGTATAATCAACCCGATCTAGGTTTAAATTCAAGGTAACCTGGTGCAAACGAGCCATAATTTCGCCTGCTTTGTAGTGGAGTTCTGCCGGGAAATTCAGCAGTTTTTCGCCTTTGGCAAAAGTGAATAAAACACCAAAGCGCTCGCCTTCGGGTGCATCAAAGGAGTGGATATAGTTGCCCTCCCTATCGGTTAAAGGATATGATACCGGGATACTATTATCTTTCAGCAGATTAAGGAGTCTGATTTCTTCTTCTATTTCTTTTTCTGTTCGCCAGTTCAGGCTATAAATCCTTAATACATATTTGTCTTCGCCATCTGTAATCAGGTAGCTGTCGTTAATGCCTGTTTTTAACAAGCGGCAGGTGGCTTTTGTACTTAAATTATACTGATTCTGTGCAAAATTACAAAGATGTGCAGCCGAGAGCGTGGAGTTGGTTACTGGGAAAGGATTCACAATGCAAAATAAATGTTGTTGCGTTAATAAGAAGTGATATTATTAAAAAGAAATAAAAAATATTTATGGAAATGGCTATTTATAGAATAAAAAACTAATTTAGTGTCGATTATACAGTTATTGCCTAAATAGACACATATGCTAATTAAAAAAGCTCTTTTGCAAAGAACCTTAGGTTTACTTTGCTTGTATTTTATTGCTTTACTGCCCTTTAAAGGATATAGCCAGGAGGCAAGATCTATTGCAGATTTTGATAAAGACTGGCATTTCCATCTGGGAGATGTAAATGACGGACAAACCACAAGTCTTAATGATGCCAGCTGGCGCCTGCTTAACCTCCCGCACGACTGGAGCATTGAAGGAAAATTCAGTAAAGATAACCCAGCCACTCCGGAAGGTGGTGCATTACCGGGAGGTATTGGCTGGTACCGTAAAACATTTACCGTTCCGGCATCATCCAAAAACAAACTGGTTTATATTGATTTTGATGGTGTATACCAAAAAAGTGATGTATGGGTAAACGGACATCATTTGGGTTTCAGACCTAATGGATACATCTCTTTCAGATATGAACTAACCCCTTACCTGAATTTTGGCGGCAAAAATACCATTGCTGTTAAGGTTGATAATTCTGTACAACCCAATTCTCGCTGGTATTCAGGTTCTGGTATTTACCGTAATGTGTGGTTGGTTACCACCAATAAAACGGCGATTGACCACTGGGGTACTTACGTAACCACTCCGCAAGTTGATGAAAAATCGGCAAAGGTAAATTTTGAAATAAAAATCAGAAATGCGGAAGGGCAAAAGCTTAGTTTAAAAACAGTTATCGAAAATCAAACAGGTGAAGTTGTTTCAGAAGGCAGTTTGGATGATGTAGTTCCATCAAAAGACTCATCTGTTATAGCTAAACAAGTATTTACGGTTGAAAATCCTGTTTTATGGTCTGTTGAGCGGCCGTACCTGTATAGGGTGATTACAAAAGTATTAGTAAACAGTAAAATTGTTGATGAATACACCACCCCGCTCGGCATCCGCTATTTTAATTTTGATGCAGATAAGGGCTTCTCCTTAAATGGCAAGCCACTGAAAATTTTAGGGGTTTGTGATCACCATGATTTGGGTAGTTTGGGTGCTGCTGTTAATACCCGCGCATTGGAGCGCCAGTTGCAGATTTTAAAGGCAATGGGCTGTAATGGTATCCGTACCTCACATAACCCACCTGCACCTGAGTTGCTTGACCTTTGCGATAAAATGGGTTTTATTGTAATGGATGAGGCCTTTGATTGTTGGGAATGGGAAAAAGTTAAATATGATTACCACCTGTATTTTAAAGAGTGGCACAAACGCGATTTAGAGGATCAGATATTACGCGACAGGAACCATCCAAGTGTTATAATCTGGAGTATTGGTAATGAAATTCCTCAACAAGGTGATTCTACTGCTTTGCGTATTGCACCTGAGCTGGCCGGAATAGTTCACAGCCTGGATACAACAAGACCTATTACAACTGCTAATGATCGTCCTGATACCAGTAATAAGATCATTAAATCGGGCGCTATTGACCTGGTTGGTTATAACTATCATGAATTTGATTATGCTAAATTTCATGCCCGTTACCCAGGCAAAAAATTTATAGCAACGGAAACTACTTCAGGTTTAGAAACCCGTGGACATTATGATATGCCTTCGGATAGTATAAGAGTTTGGCCTTCACGTTATGATAAGCCGTTTACAGATGGCAACAAGGATAACAGTGTGTCTGCCTATGATAACGTTCGCCCTGCCTGGGGTTCAACCCATGAAGCTACCTGGAAGGTGATGAAAAAGTATGATTTCCTTTCGGGGATGTTTATCTGGACAGGGTTTGATTATTTGGGTGAACCAACACCTTACTCTTGGCCATCGCGCAGCTCTTACTTTGGTATAGTTGATTTAGCCGGATTCCCTAAAGATATCTATTACATGTACCAAAGCGAGTGGACAAATACCCCGGTATTGCACATTTTACCTCACTGGAACTGGACACCGGGTAAAACCGTTGATGTTTGGGCATTTTATAACCATGCTGACGAAGTGGAACTGTTCCTGAACGGAAAATCATTAGGCGTGAAAAAGAAAACAGGTGATGATCTGCATGTAATGTGGCGCGTAAAATATGAGCCGGGAACGCTTAAAGCCGTATCCCGTAAAGATGGCAAAGTAGTTTTAACCCGCGAAATTCACACAGCAGGTAAACCAGCTAAAATTGAATTAATAGCCGACCGGAAAAATATCAAAGCCGACGGTAAAGATTTATCCTTTATCACTGTAAAAATATTGGATAAGGACGGAAATTTAGTTCCTGATGCTGATAACCTGGTAAACTTTGAAATTAACGGCAGCGCCTTTATTGCAGGTGTTGATAACGGCGATGAAGTTAACCATGATTCATTCAAGGTGAACTATCGTAAAGCTTTTAATGGTTTGGCACTGGCAATAGTTCAAACAAAAGCAAAAGCAGGCAACATTACTTTTACAGCAACATCAAAAGGATTGCAACCGGCAAATATTGTTTTGCAGGCTAAGTAAAACCCAGCCATTTTATATTAAAGGAGCGCTCTGCATTGCTGAGCGCTCCTTTTTTATAGGTTGAAGAGATTATATTCCAACCTTACCAAATACATGTGCGCGGTATTCCGTTCCATCGAACTATATAACGGAATCCGGTAAGAGAAATCTAACCGGATTAAACTATTAAATATCAATTGCACCGCCGGTGCCACATCCAGATAACTTTGACCATAACCGGGATTTGTTTTTCCTAAAAACTCAGCATACAAATTCAAATTAGTTTGACTATAGCTCTTGTAGTGAGTAGGTAATAAAAGATATCCTGTTGATAAGGAATAAGCAATAGCATCTTTAGCATTATCAATCGGTAAATGATTATCGCCTGCATTGTCCCATGCGTGCAGGTAACTAACCGACCCTGATAAAGCGAGTTTATGCAATAGCTGGGTGAAAATAAAGCCACTTTGCAGGCCCGAATTATCACCCTCCAGGGTTATTTCCTGGTTAACTATGGGGTTGTTGATGCTGGATAGTTTGGTGAAAAACGCGCCGCGAAAGTGTTTTTGAACAGAATCAACTGATAAAAAACGATACTTGGCGTAAACACTGCCTCCTTCAAAATGTTGCTGGCCTTCATAATAATCTGATACATATACAGAACCATGCAGCATCAGGTTTTTATTGGCACCGTACATTACTTCAAGCGTTGTTCGGTTTTTATAATCCGGCTTAAAAAATCCCTGGTTCTCCAGTCTTATCCCTAACGAGTTAGTGGCCATATTGCTGGCCGGTTCGGTATTTACATATAGCTCCTGCGAAAATGCAGGGCAAGCCATGACACCAAGGCCAATAGCCAGTAATAAATGCTTCATCATAAAAATAAGGAAGTTTTATATGGCTACGTGATAAATACGACCACCATTAGCTGGTGCTGTATCAGTAGTTTGACCAAGATATTTTTTAGAGACAGATCGCGGAGCAAACCCCTTATCAACAATGGTAACTGCAACTTCACCGCTTAACGATTTGTCGGTACCATTCATCAACCGGAAGGTATCTGAACCATAACTAAAGGCGTTGTTATTTATATTAACACCGTTGAAGTTAAAAGTGGCCTTTAAGCTATTTACAAAGAAACCAGCATCCTGAACTTTTTTGCTGATCAGATCAAAATTTACAGCTTCGCCACTTTTAAAGGTGATGATAAATATATTGCGCATTAGGTCGGTCTTTATGTCGCCAACAAAAGGAAGTGTTTTAAGTGATTTTTCGGTAGCTTTTGAGCATAAAGCACAGGTAAGTCCGCTAACTTGTAGTTCCGCTTTGGTAAACTGGGCATTGGCAATGCCTGTTGTAAGGGTAAGAAATAAGATAAATATTTTAAGGGTTTTCATTGTTATCAAAATTAAATCATAAAAAATTAAACTATAGGGTTTATTTTATCTGCCGTGAGGCTTTGATTTATATTGATCAAATACGGAAAACACAATTTTTAAGGTAGATTACAGGTCCGTTAAATAAATCATCAGGAGGATGCTTATTAAAGCTTTTTTCGTCAATGGCTTTATTTAAGGAAAAATGGAAATCGGAAAATGGGACTTTGGGCGTAAGAAATGCAACCGTTTTTGTTAAAAACAATTGTGATTGCGCCTGGTGGGCATCTTTAACTTTTACTTCGATATGCTTATCGTGGCAGCAATTCATTTTACATACCGCAAACGTACCGGAGCTTTTTAAAGGGGAATTGATGCTTACTGAAGTAATATCAGTGCAGCAGTAATGCAGGTTAAGTGCAAAGCCGGTTGCTGTAATTACATACAGAACCACTAAAAATAAAGCACTTAATTTTTTGAACATAAACAAAAGTAGTGTTTAACCTGTTGATTTCAAACAAATACCATATAAAGTAAAAAGCCTTCTGTTTTTGCAGAAGGCTTTTTACTTTATATAAAGGCCAATCAATTAAGCGCCTTTTTCATCATCAGGGGTAGGGAGACTAACAATTTTGAAAGCTACATTACCATTTGGATCAGTAACTTTTTCATAATAGATATCGTTTGGAGATACATAGTATTTTTTACCGTTTAATGATACCTTATGGCAACCATCAGGCAATTCATTAACAATATCACCAACCTGTGGAGCAGCTGATTTAACAGCAGCATTAGGATCAGTTGTATTTGCATCGGTATTTAAAACACCATCACGACCGGCAACAACATATATCTTTTTGCCTTTATCATCTGTAGTTTCTTTGTAGTAAACGCCACTAGCTTCATAATACTGAACGCCGTCAATTTTAATAGCTTGCGCGTTAGACGGAAGCTCAGGAATGCCTGCACCAATAGGAGGAGCTGTTACCTGATAACCACCATTATCATACGGGGTATAAAAAACACCACCATAATAATAGTACAGGTCAGATCCCCAGTAGAATGGGTAATAACCAAATGGCAATATGCCTACATAAAAGCCCCAGTGCGGATATCCGTAATAACCAAAACCTGGTCTGTAAAATGCACCGCCATGGTAACCAACGCCTGCAAAATAACCAGAGCCTGATCTGTAACTGCCAACGCCTGTAGTACGGGTTAAAGAGCCGCCACGGTAAGCTCCGCTAAAGCTGCCACCGCCACCTCCGCCGCTCAGGTGCATACCACCACCGCCGCCACCATGAAAACCACGTTGAGCGTTTGCGGTGCTAACCATCATTATTGAAAATAGCCCGACTAAAAATAAGCCAGAACCATATTTAAACAACTTTTTCATATTTTATATTAAATATACGTATTAACAGATTTTTATTATTTTAAGTATAAGTACTTGTAAATAAAACTAAACACTCATTAGACGGAAAATAATGCCGAAGGTTTAATTTATTTTTTACTTTTTTTAATTAAGTGTTTAACCACCATATGCCTACAAATCTATATACAATGTACGCATAAATCGCATTAGATTTTCATTAGAATTACGGATTTTACGCACTTGTTACAATCAATTTACCCTATTTTAATAAATCCGGGTGGGAAATTGAGTTTAAATGTGCTGCCTGTGTCTTTTTTGGATGTTACCTCTATTTTGATTTGATGAAACTCGGCTATTGATTTTACAATCGGCAAACCGAGGCCAAAGCTGTCTTGTGAAAGCGATTGCCGGAACTTTTTAAACCGGTTAAAAATGAAAGGGATTTCACTCTCCCCAATTCCAATGCCGGTGTCAATTATACTTACCGAAAAAATATCATGCTCATTATGAGCAACAACATGTATGCTGCCGTTTTCCTTGTTGTATTTTACTGCGTTGTTAATGAGGTTGAAAAATAAATTAAAAAGCAAAAATTTATTCACTTTAGCCAATTGCCAGTTAGCAGGTATCGCTGTTTCGAAGCCGATGTTTTTGTCTTGCAAACGAATGGAAATTTCGTCATAAACCTCTTGTATAAGCTCAGCAAGTGGTAAACTATCTTCTTTTAAAAACTGTTCGTTTTCAATTTGCGATATCAACAATAAGGTTTTGGTAATGCTTTTTAGCCGGTTTAATATTTTTTGCATCTCCAGCATGCGGGTCTTAACCTCATCAGAAAAATCCTCCTGCTCAAACATGTTTTCAATCTTTGATTGAAGGATAGATATAGGCGTCATCAGTTCATGCGATGCATTTGAAATAAATTCCCGCTCTTTTTGAAAAGTGCTTTCAATGGTTTCAATCATCTTGTGAATGCTGATATCCAGATATTCAAAATCAGAAGTGCTGGTTTTTACCTTATCGTACGAGCCAAAATTGGGAAATTTGTGGCCTATTAATTTTGTTTTAATAATTAAGCCCAATGGCCTTAGTACATAGTTTGAGTAAACCTGATCGGCCATAATGGTTAGCAATATCATGCCCAATAATACCTGGAAAGCAATGTTTTGAAGTGGTCTGGTAGTTTCAGTTATAGCATCAACACTAATGGCTATTTCCATCAGATATTTTTTATGTTCGGCATTAAAGTTATGGCTAAGTATCCGGTATTCAATAGTATCGCCCTGTATTAGCCGCTTTTCGTTTTGAATAGTATCTAAAAACTCAATCGACGAATCAACCCCAATACTTACATAATCTTCTTTTAGCGGCGTATAGTAACTGGCATCGCTATAGTTTTTTATCCCCTGTACATTTATAATTTGCAGTAATTTATCTTTTTGCTTGCGCAGCTTTGCATCCGTGTAATTTTGATTGATAATTTTAATCAGCGTAGGCAATAAGGCAACAAAGATGGTTACGATTACCAACTTGGAGAGGGCATTAAACAGTGTGAGTTTAGTTTTTAGTTTCAAATGTTTAGCGCTTAAAACCGAAGATTAAGATACAATAATCAGGATGAATTTATAACCTATTTATCCCGGCCCTTCTCAACTGTTTATTTTTATTTTATATCCTAAGCCCCGAACTGTTTCCAACCAATCGGGCGGTGCAAAGGTATTTAGCTTTTTCCTGATGTTTTTAATGTGGGCATCAATGTAATTTGAATCATAATCATCATTTATAATGCTACCCCAAATATGTTCACTTAACTGAGAACGCGACAAGGTGCGGTTTTTGTGTAAAATGAGGTACGCTATCAGATCAAATTCTTTTTTGGTAATGGTATTAACTTCTGAATTATAATAGGAAATGGTTCGATCGGTAAGGTTAATTAAAAAACCGCCCAGGTCAATTAAATTTTGTTTTAAACCAAATTTACGGCGGGTAATAGCCTGCATACGGCTTTGTAGCTCTAATAATGAAAAGGGTTTGGGCAGATAATCGTCCGCGCCCAGATCCAAGCCTTTAATGCGGTCATATACTTCTGCACGAGCTGTTAAAATAATACAAACAGCATCTGGGTTGTGTTTTTTGGCTTCTTTTAATAAATCCAAACCATCGTAATCAGGCAAACCAAGATCAATTAAAATAAAATCGTACAGGTTAATCCCGATTTTTTCGGATGCAGTAGCGCCGTTATAGCAAACCTCGCAGATGTAATTATATTTAGTCAGGAAAATTTCGAGTTCAGCTGCCAGGGCTTTTTCATCTTCAATTATCAAAACATTCATAATTGATTTAATAAAAGAGGTAAAAGAATGTCAGGTTAAAAAATACCTCATGCCTGTTTTTTAATGCCCCCTCCACATTAACAGGTATAGAGTATTTCCACGATGCTTCAAAAGTATAATGGGGTCTGTTATAAGCTATTGGTAATTTAACGCTATAATTAAGAGCATTAAATCTTCCGTTATCGTAATGCGGCGACTTATCTCCGTCAAATGTAGGCGGTGGTAATTCTTCCAGACTTAATTTATCAGGATTATCTACCGAGTAGCGTTGAACAAAATTCTGGGTTCCAAATATGGCACTGATTGTGGGATTAAATGAAAGGTAGTCTTTATCATCAAAAATACTCCAGCTAGTTTCAAAATATTTAGATGTACTGAAGGTGATAAAATAATCATTAGCGTCGCCAAATAAATAATCGCCGGTAATACTTGATTTGGCAAATTTCCAGTCGAACGTATTTTTTAAATTTATATCATTTGATGATGCCGATTTGATTACTGCGGCAGCATCTTTATTGAAAATAAATCGTGTATAGCTAATAGTGCCTGAAAACTTTTTGGAATAATTGAATAAATACCCGGCGCCTACATCAACCTCATCAACTAAAGGATTGTAGCCTAAAACTTTGTATATAGCTGTATATAAAAAGAATCCTGTTTTGGTGTTGTAAATTGCATCAGCACTCATAAACGGATACTTAATAGGACCGGTTCGGCCAAAAAATTGAATATCGCTGCCGTAATTTACACCTACTGATACAGATCTTTTTTTGAATACGGTATCGGTATCGGCAGTTAAATGGGCTTGTTTATCTGTATCGGCAAAAAATGAAGATTTTACCGTAGCAGCATTTACAGCATTACAAATCAGAAAAAGCAATACGAAAAAGTATCTCATTAATATTCAATAAACGGTTGCTGGTGTTGTTAATTGCCACTTCTTCTGGGAATTTCAGGCGGTCTTTCCATCCCTTCGGGCCGGCGTTGTCGCTTGGGCTTCGGTTTTGGGGTTGTTGCCGTATTATCCCCAGGTTCAATTTTTTCAGGCTTTGGCTGTTTCTTAGCCTTTGCCACTTCCTTTATCTTCTTATCCTGATCCTGTTTTTTTGTATTTTTTGTATTTATAGTATCTATTAAAATTTCTTTAATAGGCAAACTTATCTCTAATGTATTAGAAATAACAGAAAAACGATTGTTTTTTATTTTTGCAGACGATAAACATGGCGCAAATATCAATAATACTACAATATACGCAAGCCACTTTATCATTGAGAAGAAGAAAAAGTATTAAAAAGTTTCAAATAGAATTGCTATAAACAGTTTACCTGGTTAATTATCAAATTGCTAAAGGCAATATTAATTATATTAAATATAAAAAATGATTGCGTTTGGCTTCGCTAATTTTTTAATACTGATTTGAATATTATAATTGGGGTTTTATTAGGTATTGAAAAAATTTATACCGTACAAAACCAATGTTAAGTTGCTAAATTTAAATCATATACCTGCTAATGAGGTGTGTTTTATATTAATTAGTTAAGCTTATATCTTTTGAGGTATAAACCCTATCATGATCATCAACGATGATGCACGCCAGTTGATTTAGTTTATTTATTAAATATAAGCCTGCATTTATACCCATTGACATTACCGGAGTTGCCATTGAATCGGCAAGTTCAGCACTTGGGCTTATTATGCTCACACTTTTAATGCCGCTAACCGGGAATCCTTTTTTAGGGTTAATGGTATTTAATTGCTTATTGCTTATTGCCGCAGTATATTTCTGTGTATTTACTGAAGTAGCCACAGACATGTTGCTTATATTAACATTAGCAAAAGAATGTGCCTTTTGTGATGGATCTGCAGTTGCAATGGTCCACGGTTCATTATTGGGCTGTAACCCCCAGGCAAGTAAATCACCACCGGCATTGATAACACCGCTGCTTACTCCCTGCATTTGCAGAATGTATTTAGCTCTGTCAGCAGCATAGCCACGGCTGTTGGTTCCAAAGCCTATACGCATGCCCTTCTCTTTCAAAAAAACAGTTTGTTCTTTTGCATCAAGCACTACACTTTGATAATTTACACGGCTCAATGATTTTTTTACAGCAACCTTGGTGGTATTATCAGGGTCGGTAGTATCTTTCTCCGCAGTATAATAAGTAACATCAAATGCCCCAAAGGTAAGCGCTGATATTTCCAGTGAGCGGTTGATTAATCTGAAAATTTCAGCAGTTGTTTTTATAGGGCTTATGCCTGCATTACGGTTAATTTCATTAACAGCGCTATCATCACTAAAAGTGCTTAATAGTTTTTCAACGCGATTTATTTCGGCAATTGCATCGTCAATACGCTCATCGGCCCAATCCGGGTTATTTCCCACTACACTAATTTCAAACTGATCTCCCATCAAACGAACAGTACGTCTGAAAATAACTGACTTGGGTGCTAAAGTTTTTATTGCTAACATAAGCTCAACGTTTTATACGATAATGTATTCTTTCACAATACAACTTAACTATTTAGGGGAAAGAGAGAGTTGTTACTGTACGATACTAAAGTATAGGGGCTTTATGAAATTAAGATGAAAAGGGGGGTTTTATAAATGTAAAAAGCCTGATAAGTGTTTATATGACACTAACCTTATAATTAACAGGATCACTTGAAAATATAACAGCCTCTTTAACATATTGCTAAAGAGGCTGAGATTATATAAATTTTATATGATGCTTATTAAGCAACAGTGCCTTCTTTTAATTTTTCCGCATTTTCTGCAAACTGTAGCGCTTCCATAATATCCTGTAAATCGCCATTCATTACACCTGGCAGGTTATAAATAGTTAAGCCGATACGGTGCTCGGTTAAACGTCCTTGAGGGTAATTATAGGTACGTACCTTAGCAGAACGGTCGCCTGTTGAAACCATGGTTTTGCGTTTTTTAGAGGTTATTTCCAGGTGCTTTTGCAGCTCCATTTCGTAAACCCTTGAACGTAATACCTGCAACGCTTTATCGTAGTTTTTTAACTGTGATTTTTGATCCTGACACTGGGCAACAATACCTGTAGGTAAGTGTGTTAACCTTACAGCAGAATAAGTGGTATTTACCGACTGACCACCCGGACCCGATGCGCAGAATAAATCTTTGCGGATATCGCTTACTTGTAAATCAATATCAAATTCATCCACTTCAGGTAATACCACTACGGTTGCTGCAGAGGTATGTACACGGCCCTGGGTTTCTGTATCGGGTACACGTTGTACACGGTGCACACCCGATTCATATTTTAAATTACCGTAAGCGTCTTCTGCATTTACGTTAAATACAATTTCTTTATAACCGCCTGATGTACCTTCAGTATAATCAACCAGCTCGGTTTTCCAGCCGCGTCTTTCACAATAGCGCATGTACATACGGTATAAATCGCCTGCAAAAAGTGCAGCTTCATCACCACCGGTACCACCGCGAATTTCAATAATGGCATTTTTAGAATCTTCAGGATCTTTAGGGATCAGCATCAGACGGATGGTTTCTTCCATCTCTTCCTGTTGGCCCAAAAGCTCATCCAACTCACCTTTGGCCATTTCGCGAAACTCTTCATCCTTTTCGGTAGCTAATATCTGTTTATTGCTATCGATATTGCTCATAATGTTGCGGTAGATATTATACTGATCCACAACCTTAGCCAAATCCTTATATTCTTTATTAAGCTGGGCAAAACGTTTCATGTCAGCCATGGCATCAGGGCTGCTCAACTCATTTTCTACATCTTTCCAGCGTTTATATATCGCCTCTAATTTCTCTAACATATTATCAATTGAAAATTTATTGCAAACTGCGATCCGCTTTTATAAAAACAAATATTAAGGTAAAAGGCAAATCCCGGTTATACAAAAAGCCTACAAAAGTACGCATTTTTGAACAATATTAATTCATCCATGTGTAAAGAGAATGAGCCACTTTCCTCTTTGGAAGGTTAAAGCTGATTTATGCCGTATTCGGCGAGTAAATTAATATCGGGATCCACAACTACCACCGGGTTGGTTGATGATGGGAACTGTACCATGGTGTATTTATCTTTTACGCTGATGGTTTGCAATTGGCCATTAATGGCTATTTGAAGTGGAAATTCATAAAGCACATTCTGGTTTTGGACAATATTAACGTTGATGATACCCTTATCAGCATCATATTTCCAGGTGACATCTAATTTAGGGTGACCTGCCGTATAAAGCCATTGTTTAAAAAATTGCTCCAGATTTTGCCCGCTAGTCTGCTCCATCACCCGGCGCAAATCATCGGTATTGGCATTGCTGCCATTGTATTGGGCGTAGTAGTTACGGATGCCTTTCCAAAAAATATCATCGCCCAGTTTGCGCCTTAACATGTGCAATACCCAGCCTCCTTTTTGGTAGCTGTTGGCGTTAAGTAACTGCATGTAGTTGTCTTTTACAGCAGTATCAACAACAGGTGTCAATCTTCTTTTCTCAAATTTTAATACGGTTACCCTGTCAGCTTTTTCACGTTTTTTTAAAGTGTCGGTACCGTATTTATTTTCGAGGTAGAGGTTAGTCATATAGGTGGCAAAGCCTTCACTAAGCCACAGGTGAGCAAAGCTTTTCTCGCTGGCGCCATCGCCAAACCACTGGTGAGCAATTTCATGTGCCATTAGTTCTTCAATACCTTTGCTGGTTACTGAATTTTCAAAATAGAAAATAGCACCGGCATTTTCCATGCCGCCAAATATGGTTTTTGACTGTACATTGGCTAATTTCTCGTAAGCATAAGGCCCCACATTTTTGATGTAAAATGGAAGAATATCTTTTGCTACAGCATAGCTCTTAAAGCCTGCTTCTTTACTCTCCGGGAAAACATAAGTATAAACCGGGATCTGGCCAACATTTCCAGGCTGATCAATAGCGAACTCAGCCACGCCAATAACCATTACTTTGGTTGGCAGGGGGACAGCTTCTTTCCAGTGGGTGTATTTTAAATTGCCCTGAATGTTCTTTTCTTCAACCTTTAATCCGTTTGATACTACCTGATAATGATCTGGCGCGGTAACTTCAAAGTCGACAGTAGCCTTATCTGCCGGGTAATCGGCGCAGGGCACCCAATTGTGGGCGCGGTTGGGCCAGTTGTCGCCAAAAAAAGTGCGGTGACCATATTGATTGGTTGATATAATCAATCCATCAGCCGGAATGCCCTGGTAAGTAATAGTATAAGTATGCAGACTGTTAGTTTTGGCTACGGTATTGATATTTACCACATTACTATCCTGCACAAAAGAGATATTTTTACCATTTTCTTTTATTGTTGAAACCAGCATTCCGTTGCCATCGCTTTTGGTTTTAACCAGGTTAAGCTGAAAGGTGTTTGAACTTTTTAAAAACTTAACAGTGACCGCAGCTTTCCCCTTAATAGTATCGTTCTGATCGCTTAAACGGATAGCAAAAGTATAATGCTGAACATCGATGGAAGCCAGTTGAGTCTGCGCCTTAACAGACAAACCACACAAAAGCATAAAAAGGAAATATAAGCCTCTTTTTATATAAGCCATTATTTATAAGATTTTGGTATTAACCTGAATATCTGCAACCCCAATTTATTCTACCCCAAAAGCACATCCCCAACCATTCCGGCTATGAACTATCAACCATCCACTATGAACTAATGCTCTACTTCCACCTGAAGCTTTTGATCAATATATCTACATCCTTTTTTACAAAGGTGAGTACAGGCTGAATGGAATCGAGGCGGGGTTCGTTATTAAAATACAGTGCTCCGCGGATGTAATTTCTGGTACTGTCTGTTAAATAAAATTGGATTGATGAAGCCGCATTGCCATCAATGGTGTAATAAATACCATAAATTTTTCTGTCCGGATAATAGATAACACCCTGGTCAATAGAGCTGGCCTTGACTGTATGTTTAAAGCTTAGTTTGTGGGCATCTTCTATTAATTCATCAAATTCTTTTTGAGAAAGTACGTGTTCGTAACTTAAGTGCAGTGTTCCGTTAAATTGCGGAAATTGCATGTTGAGCCAATATGGTTTTGCATCCGGCTTTTTATCCGGTTCAATATATGCGTATTTTGGATACACAAATGTGAAAGGAGCAGAAGCTACATATTGCTGATAATCTTTTTTGGGGAAAACAATGCGGTAAAAGCCCCTTGGCTTGGGTGCATAATCATGATTACCACTGCATGAGGCAAAAAGCAAAAGAGCTAATACCAGTATTCCTAAATATTTCATGGATGTTTTGCTTTTTCGGTCCATATTTCCCAACCTTTTTCTGCCTGCAATATTAACATTTCATGTCCGTTTTTTATAATGGCTCCTTTTTCTTCTCCTTTTTTTAAAAACAAGGTTTTTTCGGGATTGTAAATCAGATCATAAAGCAAATGCTGATCCGTAATAGCCTCATACGGTATGGGCGGGTATTCATCCACATTTGGCGATGTTCCCAGCGGTGTAGTATTAATTATCAAGGGGTGGGTTTTGATATGGTGCGGCTTTAAATCCTTAAAAAGTAAATTATTGCCAAGCGGTTTGCGGGTAACCACTTTAAAATCGATACCCAAACTTTCCAATACACATTTTACGGCCCGGGCAGCACCGCCATCGCCTAAAACCAAAGCCTTGTCATGATAATCCTTCAATAAGGGCCTTAATGACATTTCAAAACCGTAAATATCGGTATTAAAACCTTCCAGCCGGAAATCATGGCCCTTTACGCCAATCTCGCCCGAAAATGCAGCTTCTACCGGACTTTCGGATGTAATGCGGATACAATTAACCGCGCCGGCAGATTTAGCATCAGGCTCAATCCAATCCAGGTATTTCAGCACGCTTATTTTATGCGGGATGGTTACATTTAGTCCGCAAAGATCAGGATTGGCCTTTAACAGCGCAGGTAGCCCGCTGATATGCTCTAAAGGATAAATGTTATATTCAGAAGCCGGGATCAATTCCCTTTCAAACTTATCAGTAAAGTATTTTTTTGAAAAGGAGTGCGAAAGCGGGTAGCCTATTAGTCCGTATTGTTTCATTCTTTTTTAGATATGAGAATTGAGATATGAGCATTGAGACAATAATCCCGGTTACTCACAGCTCAATACTTTCAAACCGTAATAATAGCAAGAAAACAATTGAGTTTGATTATTGATTTGTAAAGAATGGAAAGCGAGTAGGGTTTTCTTTACCTTTCCTCTCCGCCTGTTCAAGTGTGGACACTTGAATGGGCGTTGGGCTGTTTAAAAAGTTACCGTTGCACTAATCTATTTTTGCTACTTCCATTTTTTCTGGTGTGTTTAATAAAAAAGCCCGCTAATTAATTAGCAGGCCTTCTATTATTTGTTTGAGATTATTAACCTCAAAATTAAATTTAATCAGCTTATTTAGCTACGTACATTACTTCCTTAACGGCTTTAATAACACGCTCAGGATTTGGAAGATATTCTTGTATCAATGTAGGAGCATAAGGCAATGGAACATCACCACCCATAATACGTAATACCGGAGCATCTAAATAATCAAATGCATCTTTCTGTACCTTAAAGGCAACTTCAGTAGCGATAGAACCTAATGGCCAGCTTTCTTCAACAATTACCAAACGGTTTGTTTTTTTAACAGAGCTGATAACGGTATCATAATCAATAGGACGAACGGTACGTAAGTCGATCACTTCTGCACTGATGCCTTCTTTTTCAAGTTCGGCAGCAGCAGCAATAACCACTTTCATTATTTTACCAAAGCCTACCAAAGTTACATCGGTACCTTCTTTAACAACTTTAGCTTTACCAATTTCAATATAGTAAGTCTCTTCAGGCACTTCACCTTTATCGCCGTACATTAATTCTGATTCCATAAAAATAACCGGATCAGGATCAATAATGGCTGATTTTAATAAACCTTTTGCATCATATGGATTTGATGGAACAATCACTTTTAAGCCCGGGCAGTTAGCATACCAGTTTTCAAAACACTGGCTGTGCTGAGAGCTTAACATACCTGCATTACCGGTTGGGCCACGGAAAACGATAGGAACAGAAAACTGTCCGCCGCTCATCGACATGATTTTAGCTGCACCATTAATAATTTGGTCAATAGCCACTAACGAGAAGTTAAAGGTCATGAACTCAATAATAGGGCGTAAACCATTCATAGCCGAACCGATACCGATACCGGCAAAACCAGCTTCAGAGATAGGAGTATCAATTACACGTTTCTCGCCAAACTCATCAAGCATACCCTGACTTACTTTGTAGGCACCATTGTACTGGGCAACTTCTTCGCCCATAAGGTATATCTTATCATCCTTGCGCATTTCTTCGGACATTGCTTCACGAAGCGCTTCCCTGAACTGTATTTCTCTCATTGTGTTGTTAAATGCTATTTTTTGCGAACGCAAATATAATCACTAATGTGTGATTTGCAATTCCCCCAGAGTAAGAGTTCTGTTTTATACCATTAAAGATAAATATTTTACAAAAGTTTAATACATTTAAACCTCCAACCCATCACAAATGAAATTCCCATCAATAAAAAACTTAACTGATAATGCAGTAAATACCTTTAAACGGTTTCCGTTTGAAAGTTTATTTGCACTTACCGGCACTATTGCAGCTACAATTTACATAAACAGTGACGAACAATTGTCATATTCATTTTACACTAAAATAATAATGACAGCTAATTTGGGGCTACTTTTAAGTCTTGCGGTAACTTTGTTTGTTGAAAGCAAAGGCTCAAAAAAGCAGCTGCTGGCCAGACTTATTACAGCCTTAGTCGCCGGATGTATCCTATTTACCTTTCACCCACAATTAAGAACTATCGATACTATCCGTTTCTTTTTGTTAAGTCTTGCATTCCACCTTTTAGTGGCTTTTGCAGCCTTTACAGCAAAAGGGCATATTCAGGGTTTCTGGCAGTTTAATAAAACGTTGTTTTTACGTTTTTTAGCTAGCATGCTTTATAGCGTAGTATTATATCTTGGACTTGCCGCAGCATTATCTGCCAGTAACTTTTTATTCAGCCTGCACATTGATTACAAGTTGTACGGAATACTTTTTGCATGGATAGCGGGTGTCTTTAATACCATCTTTTTCCTCGCAGGTGTACCTTCAAATACTGCAAAACTGGATGAGGATAATTCTTATCCAAAAGGATTGAAAGTTTTTACGCAATATGTGCTTATCCCTTTAGCCTCTGTATACGTTATAATTCTGCTGGCTTATGAAGCGAAAATCTTAATTCTGTGGAGTCTCCCGAAAGGCCTGGTATCGAATCTTATTTTAGGCTATGCTGTTTTCGGCATACTATCCATATTATTGATCTACCCCCTGCGGAATCAGGAAGAAAACAAATGGATAAAGACCTATGCCCGCAGTTTTTACTTTTTATTGATTCCGCTACTGATATTACTTTTCCTGGCAGTATTTAGTCGAATTATCCCTTATGGAATAACATCATGGCGTTATTTCTTAATTGTACTGGCAGCGTGGTTACTTTTTATCACTATTTATTTCTTGCTATCGCGAAAGCAAAACATCAAAATTATTCCCCTTTCGCTATGCGTCATAACTATGTTAACTGTTTATGGTCCGCAAAGTGCTATTTCAGTTTCCCAATATTCGCAGCGTCACAAATTGACTGGTATTTTTAAAAAATATGGCGCCTATAACAACGGCAAATTCTCATCTTTAAGCAAAGCCAAGTTAAATAGTAAAGACGCGGAGGAGGCCATTGGTAAATTAAATTATTTTGTTTATGACAATGAAATTTCAGGCCTGCAGCCTGTTTTAGATAAGGATATCAGTAAAGTTATTGACTCTTTAAACAAAAAGCTCGATACCACAAACCACTCCACAAAAAGAAAGCGCACCTATATAAATGAGTATGAATTAAAAAACGAAGAAATAGATTGGGTTACAGACTACCTGGGCCTAAGTAAGTTTAAAAATGGTTCATTACCAGGAGTAACTAATTATTCATTCGAAGCTGAAAACCAAATGCTATCAACAAAAGGAGTTGACTATGTATTAAGCCTAGATTATATGGTTACAGATCCCTCAACTACTCCTTATATGGTGGAGGATAATATGAAGGTAAAACAAAATGTAAGAGCCGATAATGTTTATACGCTTTATATAAATAATGAAACGGTATCATTTGATATTATAGCTATTGCAGATAGCTTAAAGTTGTTTGCTAATAAACAAAAACAAAACGATAAAGATATTTATGATAGAACTTTCAAATTACCTAATCAAACGCTGGCTTTTACAAAACAAACTAAATTCTTTAAAGTAACCTTGCAGATAAAAAATTTGCATTTTAGTGTTGCAGACCAAATCAATATTGGACAAGTTGACGGGATATATTTAATCAGCACATTAAAGTAACTAAACAAAGAAAGCGGGGATCAAAAATCTCCGCTTTCTTTTTCAACTGCATATCGCCCACTGCTAACTATTCCTTTCTCTCCCCCTTCATTTTCGAGGCTATTTGCAATGCCTTGTAGGCATTTACAATACCACCGGTTTTTGAAAGGGTTGTAAAATCAACTTTTTCGGTTTTTGAACCTGGCTTTAAAACCATAGTACCCGTTAATGGCGTGGCTGATTCTAAAATGGCATGTTTTACCTGGCTGGCGCTTAGTTCCGGATAATATTCCAAAATCAGCGCAGCAATACCAGCCACTATTGGCGATGAAAAGCTGGTACCATCGGCAGTATTAAATTCAGCATCTTCATCAATAGACGTAACTTTTACGCCGGGCGCAAAAATATCTACATTGTTTTTACCGTAGTTGCTAAATTCAGCAGCCAGTTTTTCATCCAGCTTTGGACCAGAAGCACCAACGCTGATCACATTATCAGTGGTGGTTCCGTCTAAATAAGTATCATTAGGGAACTGTGGTGTTTTGTCAACATCCTGGTTATCATTGCCTGATGCCATTACCAGCAAAACATCGTGCGCGGCGGCATATTTAAAAGCTTCGTCAACCCAGTCTTTATGCGGTGATACCTTTTTGCCAAAGCTCATATTAACCACTTTAGCACCGTGATCAACCGCGAAATGGATGGCATTGGCAATATCCTTATCATATTCATCGCCATTAGGCACCGCTTTTATCGACATTATGCGCACATTATCTGCAACACCATCAATTCCGTAGCCATTGTTACGCACAGCGCCTATCAGCCCTGCTACACCTGTACCGTGTGATGCATCGGGTGTTTTAATTACGTTGTTACCATAAGGTTTGCCATCGTTCACATCCGGATCATCGCCAACGATTTTTGCACGGGCATCCAGATCAGGGTTAATACTGTTGTTTTGTTTGGCGTAATATTCGGTAATGTCCTTCAATATTTTAGCATTGTCGGTGCCACCGCCAATCTGTGCAAAAACCGATTGCCATACTGCTTTACTCTGGACTATGGTATCATTGGCTGTGGTAATCCTATCCAGATCCTTCTGATTAAAAGTTTGATCAGAGCCCAGTTTCAGCTCTCTTTTGACATAACCATTGGTAATCGAAAGTACATTTACTTCGTTAGATAAATCTTTAATTTCAGCCTGAGCTTTGGTATAGGTTGAGTCGTAATTAGCCTTTACACTTTGCCAAAAAGCAAATTCTTTTTCTTTACCTGCAGGGGCCGTGGTTACATTTTCGTATTGGCCTTTCAGCTTAAAGTATTGCCTCACTTCTTCGGTAGTTTCGGTAAAATCAACTTTCCCATCCTTTCCGCCTAAAAAGTCCCAGCCATGCACATCATCTACAAAACCATCATGATCGTCATCAATTCCATTACCCGGAATTTCTTTGGCATTTACCCATAAAATACTTTTCAGGTCGGTTTGGTTGGTATCAATACCACTGTCAATAGTGGTAACAACAACTGTTTTGCTTTTCTTTCCTTTCAAAAATAAGTAGGCCTGATTTAAGCTGATGCCATAAAAGCCATCTGTTTTTAGATCCATTTGGTGCCAGGTTTTCGGTGGATCGGGTTCCGTTTTCGGTATTTCCTGCCCGGAAGCATTCAGACTAAAGAACAATGCCCCGCATAATATGGAGCTTAAGGTGTAGTTGCGTAGTTTATTCATATTGGTTGATTGGGTGAATGGTTGATTAAGAGAATGGTTGTTAACTTAATCAACCTAATCAACCATTCACCATAAAATTATAAATCAAATTTAATTCCTTGTGCCAAGGGTAACGTTTTTGAATAATTAATAGTATTAGTTTGTCTGCGCATATACACTTTCCAAGCATCAGAGCCCGATTCGCGACCTCCGCCGGTTTCTTTTTCTCCACCAAAAGCGCCGCCAATTTCTGCCCCCGATGTACCTATATTCACATTGGCAATGCCGCAGTCAGAACCACCTGCAGATAAAAATTGTTCTGCCTCGCGTAAATTTCCTGTCATTATTGCTGATGACAATCCTTGCGGAACGCCGTTTTGCAGGGCGATGGCTTCATCAAGTGTTTTATATTTGATAAGATACAGGATAGGTGCAAAAGTTTCATGCTGCACAATCTGATAATGATTTTCAACCTCAGCCACACATGGTTTCACATAACAACCAGAGATATACTGATCGCCTGATAGTGCCCCGCCTTCAACCGCAAATTTTCCACCCTCAACTTTACATTTTTCAATCGAAGCAAGGTATAACATTACTGCATCTTTATCAATCAGTGGCCCCATGTGGTTGTTTTCATCCAGCGGGTTACCGATACGGATCTGCTTGTAGGCGTTTACCAGTTTTTGTTTAAAAGACTCATAAACACTTTCGTGGATGATAAGCCTGCGGGTACTGGTGCAACGCTGACCGGCAGTACCAACAGCACCAAACACAGCTCCAATAAGCGCCATATCCAAATCGGCATCTTCGGTAATAATAATGGCATTGTTGCCGCCCAATTCCAGCAAGCTTTTGCCTAACCTGGCGCCAACTGCTGCACTAACAGCTTTACCCATGCGGGTTGAGCCAGTGGCTGATACTAATGGGATCCGGGTATCATTGGCCATTAACTCGCCAACTTCCCTGTCGCCAATTAACAGGCAGCTTACGCCCTCGTCAACATTATGTTTCTTAAATACTTCCTGCGCTATATGCTGGCAGGCAATAGCCGTAAGCGGTGTTTTTTCTGATGGTTTCCAAATGCATACATCACCGCAAACCCAAGCCAGCATAGCATTCCAGCTCCATACGGCTACCGGAAAATTAAATGCCGAAATAACCCCTACAATACCTAAAGGATGGTATTGCTCGTACATGCGATGCTGCGGACGCTCACTGTGCATCGTCAAGCCATATAGCTGGCGACTAAGGCCAACCGCAAAATCGGCAATGTCAATCATCTCCTGTACCTCGCCGTAGCCTTCCTGCAGGCTTTTGCCCATCTCGTAGGATACCAGTTTACCCAGGTCTTCCTTTTTATCGCGCAAAGCATTGCCAATCTCTCTTACAATTTCACCACGCTTAGGAGCGGGGATAGTGCGCCAGCTAACAAAGGCTTTGGCGGCCTGTCCAACAACCTGGTTATAGTTGGCAGCATCAGCCACTTTTACCGATGCTATTTTTTTACCATCAACCGGCGATACAATATCTTTTACAAGGGCATTATTACTGCTGCCCCACTTATTGCCTGTACTAAAGGCATCATTTATGTCGTTTATATGTAAACGATTAAGAATATCTGCTATATTAAGACTCATAATTGTTACTTTTGCCAAAGGTAAAAATCTTTAAGGCAATTTATTATTAACTCATCCTTTGCCAGCAAAATGATTCACATTAATTATCAAGGCTTTGTATTAACACCTGTTAACAATGTTTGAATGTTAATAACTAAATTATGTTAAAGATGTTTATTACTTGTATTTTGAACTCAGTTAAGCTTAATAAGCGATTTTATAAACCTTGACCGAGTTGTGTTCTGAAACAAAATTGAATGGAAGAAGAATTTGAATTTGGTTTTACCGAAGATCCAAAATTTTCGGTAGAGCGGTACGAAGAAATGATTCGTAATCATGATCAGTACTTTTTTGATGCCCAGGCGTTTGAGAACATTATCGACTACTATATCGAAAAGAACGATCCGCCAAAAGCTTTGCAGGTAGCAGAGTATGCCCTTAACCAGCACCCCTTTGCAGCAATTTTCCTGATAAAACAAGCCCAACTTTTGGTAGTTACCAACAAGGTTGATGAGGCATTTGCCGCGCTTGAAAAAGCCGCTATGCTGGAAGCATCAGACCCTGATATTTACTTAATAAGAGGTAATATTTACGAAAGCCAGGAGCGCTACGGCGAGGCCCTTGAAAACTACGAAAAAGCATTGGAGCTTGCCGAAGAAACGGATGAAGTGTTACTGCATATTGCCTACGTGTATCAAAACATGGGCGATTATGAAACAGCTATCACCTATCTGAAACTTTGCCTGAAACAAAACATGGAAAACCAGGACGCTTTATACGAACTGGCTTTTTGCTATGATGTTTTGGATAATCAGCAGGAAAGTGTGTTGTTTTATCAGCAATATATCGATAATGAACCCTACAGCTATGCCGCCTGGTATAATCTGGGTAATGCATTTACTAAGCTTAGCCTGTTTGAAAAAGCGATTGATGCTTATGACTATGCTATATTGATTAAAGACAACTTTGCATCAGCCTATTTTAACAAAGGTAATGCATTGGTGAACCTGGAAAAATATGCAGAAGCGATAGATGTTTACCGCCATACTTTTGAGTATGAGCAGCCTAATGCCGATACCTATTGTGCCATTGGCGAATGCTATGAAAAGCTTGAGCAAATGGACGATGCGCGTGCTTTTTATAAAAAATCGGTAAAAATGGAGCCTAAACTGGCTGATGCCTGGTTTGGGATAGGCGTTACGCTTGATTTTGAAGAGCGTTACTTTGAAGCGCTTCATTTCTACAAAAAAGCCCTTGATCTGGATATTGCCAATGCCGACTATTGGTTTGCCATTGCTGATGCTGAATATAAGCTGGGCCACATGGACGAAGCCGAACATGCTTATGAGAAAGTAGTAGAGCTAAATCCTATTGATGTAGATGCCTGGTTGGATTATTCCTCTATTTTATATGAGCAGCAACGCTTACAGGATGCCATTGAGGTAATAGCACAAGCCATAAAAAACAACCCCGAAGCAGCCGAATTGTACTACCGAATGGTAGCTTATTTGTTTGCCAAAGGCGAGTATAACGAAGCTTTAAATAACCTGGAGATGGCCCTTTCGGCCGATCCTGAAAAACATTATATCCTTTTTGATTACCTCCCCCAATTGCAAAAAAACAAGGTTATTGTAGATATTATTAACCGGTACACTAAATAGTGAATGATTCATGGAGTTGATTGGGTGATTGGTTACCCGATCAACTTATTCATCCTGATATGAATTAAGCTACTAAAAAAATCACTAAAATTTAACATAATTTTAGTGATTTTTTTATAACCTTTGCGCCGTTAGAACTTTTAGTTATAGTCTATAACCTGTTAAAAATATAATGAACTATCATATCAATAATCTTCCGGAGCGCGTTGCTAAACCCCGAAACAGCGGCATTACCATGGTTATGGACAAAGGTCTTAGCTTAAGGCAGGTGGAAGATTTTCTGGAAGTTGGCGGCACTTATACCGATGTGGTAAAGTTAGGATGGGCCACCTCATACGTAACCCCCAACCTGGATAAAAAGCTGGCGCTTTACCGCGAAGCAGGTATCCCGGTTTATTTTGGCGGCACCTTGTTTGAAGCATTTATAGTACGAAACCAGTTTGACGACTACTGCCGAATACTGGACAAATACAAAATGGAACATTGCGAAGTATCAGATGGCTCCATTGAAATTGAACACGATATTAAATGCGAATACATCCGTAAACTGAGCAAGCAGGTAACAGTAATATCAGAAGTAGGTTCAAAGGATGTGCAAAAAATATTTGCGCCCTACAAGTGGATCAAGCTCATGAATGCTGAAATTGAAGCCGGTTCATGGAAAGTAATAGCCGAAGCACGTGAAAGCGGCAACGTAGGCATCTACCGCGATTCGGGAGAAGTTCGGCAGGGCTTGGTGGATGAAATTTTAACTCAGATACCCGAAGAAACCATTATTTGGGAGGCTCCGCAAAAAGCACAGCAGGTTTGGTTTATTAAACTAATTGGCGCCAATGTAAGTCTGGGCAATATAGCCCCTGCTGACGTGATCCCACTGGAAACCTTGCGCTTAGGTATCCGCAGTGATACATTCGATCATTTTTTGTAGAAACAATTGTTATCAGCTATATCAATAATTAGCCTCGCAGAATTTTGTGGGGCTTTTTTATTATATTGACTCATCAAAAAAATGGGAATATCAAACGTAAAAGACAGCAACGGAAACCCCTTAAATGATGGTGACTCGGTATCACTGATAAAGAGTTTAAAAGTAAAGGGCGGTAATGTTACGCTGAAGCAAGGCACTACCATAAAAAAAATTCGCCTGACTGATAATGATGAAGAGGTAGATTGCAAGATTGATGGCATGAGTATAGTGCTTAAAACCTGCTTTTTGAAAAAGAAATAGGCTAATAAAAAATCTTTTGCAAACAACATTAGCTTAAATAAGTTTAATACTCTTAAAACAAATAATTAGCTTTATTTAATTTAGGGCTTTGAAAATTATTGCTATGAAAAAAATAAATACAAAAAGATTTTTCTTTGGGTTGATTTTGATGACGGGTATTATTTGCAGCTTGTATGATGCAAATGCCCAGACAGCAACTCCTGCCAAACCGGTTACTGCGAAGCCTGCTGTTGCAAAAGCGCCCGCTGTTAAAAGCGCTACTGCAATAATTGACACCTTTTTTAAGAAATATAAAGATGATGGAACCAGCCCGGCTATCGATTATCTTTTTGCAACCAATAAATTATTTACCGATTCAGTGCAAATCGGTGTTTTAAAAGGCAAGCTAGATGCTCTGCGCCAATCAGTAGGGACTTACACAGGTAAAGAACTTATCGCTCAAAAGATAGCGGCACCAAGCCTGGTATTTTACAGTTATTTGGTAAAGCATGAAAAATCGCCCATAAGGTTCACTTTTATGTTTTATAAGCCTAAAAACGAATGGGTGCTATACCGCTTTAAATACGATGATCAGATGGATACCGAGCTGGAGGATGCAGGGAAGATTAATAATAAGCATTAGTCACCAAACAATATTGTTCTATAATGAAAATGGTGTTACTGGAAGGAATAAATCCTCATGTAACACCATTTCTATTTTAATGGTATAGTATTGGTTCTTACCAGTTACACTACATCTTCCATTCCGTAATGTTTAAGTACATCAGGAGGAACACCGGTCCATTTGCCAGGGGAGTTACCCATGTACCCTAAATCATCAATACCTATACGGGTGGTGAAAAAGCCGGTAGCGGTTAAATTACGCATGCGGTTAAAGAAAACCACGCCGGTATGCATTTCGGGTTTTGCCTTTTTAGGGTAAGCTATGTCGGTAACTATTTCAATTTGCTGAGCATTGCTGGCATCAACAAAGGCTTTACCATAGCGGTTAAGGCATTGCAGATCTAACCAGCGCAGGCCTCCGCGCATGGGGGTTTGGTGCTCTGGCATATCCTTCACAATAAACTCAATAAACTCAGGCACTTTTGCATCTGATGCACTACCAGAGTGCGCATCTTTTGGGATAATAATATCACCCAAAACCGTTATAGTAGCCATTTCATGCTCGGTGAAAAACTTTTCGGCATTTAGCTTTTTATTATGTTCAATTTCACCGGGCAACCTGCCTTCATCGCTTGGGTTTATCTTTTCGTCATTAGTATCCTCAGCCTGCTTTTTGGTGCCTGGCTTGCATGCATCCAGCAATAATGCGGTTGATAATGTGCCTAAGCCAATGGCTTTAAGGGAATCGCGTCTGTTCATTTTATATTGATCAAATAGCGGTTAAACATTCAGTTTTTTTCTTTGGCTGAGGATGTACTCAGCGGTACGCATTGACAGGGCCAGTATTGTCCAGGTGGCATTTTTATCACCCTGTTGTACAAACGGAGCAGCATCAACCACAAAAAGGTTATTACAATCATGCGCCTGGCAGTATTTGTTTAAGGCAGATTTTTTAGGATCATCGCCCATACGCACTGTGCCTACCTCATGAATGATTCGGCCTGGAGCTTCCAATCCATAATTGGTTTCCTTGCCATGTGGCGGCCCATAAATGGCGCCCATTTCGTGCATCACATGCTGAAAGGTATCCTGCATATGTTTGGCTTGTTTTATCTCGTAATCGCTCCATTTGTAGTTAAAACGCAATACCGGGATGCCGTATTTATCAACCACATTAGGGTCAATCTCACAATAGTTATCTTCACGGGCTATAGCCATACCACGGCCTGCCATACCAAAACCGGTACCGTAAAAACGACGGTAATCATTCTTTAAATCGGCACCAAAACCACCTGCTTCTTTCATCTTGCCATCTTTGCCGGGTACCACACCATTCATGTTTTGCATATCCCAGCCAAAGCCATAGCCCGGCATACCCATGCCTCCACCAAACTCAATATGGTATCCGCGCGGAAAATCAAGTTTCTTGTTGTCATATACCCATGGGCCGTAAATGTGCACACTACCTACACCATCTTCGTTGTAGCGTTTACGATCCATCAGTTGAGGCAGGAACCCGCCTGCACTTGATCCGGTTGAATCATGCAAATATTTACCAACCACACCACTGCTGTTGGCCAGCCCGTTTGGATGAGCGTTTGATTTTGAATTGAGCAACAACCTTGCTGATTCACCAGCGCTGGCACCCAGTATAACTATTTTAGCTTTTACCTGGTACTCCTGCATGTCATCCTTGCTGACGTAGGATACGCCGGTAGCTTGTCCGCTGGCGTCAGTAAGTACTTCGCGGACCATGGCATTGGCTATTACCCTCAGGTTGCCGGTTTTAATAGCCGGAATAACCAGGCATGATGACGATGAAAAATCACCATAAACTTTGCAGCTGCGCCCGCATTGACCGCAATAGAAGCAGGCACCACGGTCTTTATTATCAGGCAATGCCTCCGTTAATACTGATCCACGACCGGTAATAACCTTAACACCTGCTTTGGCTGCACCCTTTTTAATGTAAAGCTCATTTAAACGGGGCTTGGGCGGAGGTAAAAAGATACCATCCGGTTCGTTCGGAAGGTTCTCAATTGTGCCATAAACACCTATCATGCGGTCAACCTTGTCATAAAAAGGTTTTACATCATCATAGCTTATTGGCCAGTCATCTGTTAAGCCATCAATATGATGCCCTTTAAAATCATCAGGACCCATACGCAAAGAGATACGGCCCCAGTGATTGGTACGGCCACCCAGCATACGGGCACGGAACCAGTAAAACTCTGTTTTATCTGTTGTAGTATACGGTTCGCCATCAAGTGCCCAGCCACCGTAGGCACCATCAAAATCGCCAAAGTTACGGAACGAAGTACTTGCGCCCCTTCGTGGTGATTCCCATGGCCATTTAAGTTGTAATGAATCTTTAGCCGGATCAAAAAACGGACCCGCTTCCAGCATTAATACTTTTAAACCGGCATGGGCCAGCACATACCCCGCCATACCACCACCGGCACCCGAACCCACTATTATGGCATCATAGATTTGTGCTGATTTTTTAATTTGAATATCGTTCATTTCTTTGAAGAGAAGTATTTAATCCGGAGTATGTTACAATTGTTTAATTTTAATATCGCGGAAAGAAACTATGGCACCATGGTCTTGCAAGGCAATATGCCCTTTGGGGTAAGTAGCAAAGCTTTTCCATGTTTTAAATTTGCTATTATTTATCATTTCCTGCCATTCAGGGCTGCCTATTTGGGTGTCAATAACCTGTTTGCCATTAAGCCAAAAAGTAAGGTGTCCGTTTAATTTGCGTATAACAACTTTGTTCCACTCACCAGCCGGCTTGGCGGGGTAAGCAGGTGCTTTCATATCATAAAGGGAGCCGGCTAGGTGGTTAGCCTTTTTATTGTCTTCAGCATTTTTATCATCCAGTACCTGCATTTCAATACCGGTTAAATAAGTTGCACTAAAAGCAGGGTCTTCGTGTACACCTAAAATAATACCGCTGTTGCCACCTTCAGCAATTTTCCATTTAAGCGAAAGCTCATAATTTTCATACTCATCATTAGTTATAAGGTCACCCTGATCGGCGGCTTTGGGATCGAGTTGTAAAGCGCCATCAACAACGCTCCATGCACCTGGTCCGGTTTTTAAGTAACTATGCCAGCCCTTGGTGGTTTTACCATCAAACAGGGTTACTGATTTTTGGGCCTTTACACCATAGCTTAAAGCAGTAAATGCCAATACGCTAAGCAATACTTTTTTCATTTGAATAAATTTAATTTTTGTAGCAAGATGCAATTTACAATTGTAAGGAAAATTTAAAATTAACGTTTATTTATGGTTGATAAAAAGCTGGATAAGTATAATAATGTTGTTACAATAGTATTGGTTTTTAGCCAATGAGTTGTTGTGCTTTAATTGCTTTTGTAAATGCCTGTAAATGAGTGTGAATTGAATGTTGTAAATGGAGTTTCTTGCGAAAATTAGAGGTAAACTGGAGATAGTTATCCTGAATAAAAGACAATATCCATCACATCTCCTTAAAAAAAGAAATTATAATGTTAAAAGAAGGAAGAGGTAAGCCTTAGATAAATTATACCCGATGATATTCTCTTAATTTTTCATCGGCAATCCACAGGTGGCGGCTTTTTAAACATTTGGCACAAAAATATCGGCGTATAGGTAAAAAAAACAAAAGGTTTCGTCCAAACCAATTCCTGCTTTTTTCAAAATGATACGGCGCTGAGCATTTATGGCATCTAAGTATTTTTTTGGACATATTTATAACTTACAAGACTTACAGCAAAAATGCATGAGCTATTGATTAACAAAAAACAATATAATTAAGATTCTGCAAATCTTAAGATTTAATGGTTGATTTTTTAAACGAATTAATAAAAAAAGAGCAAATTTCACACTAAATTAACCTCGTTTTAAGTTGTTTAATTTTTGTTTTAAAATTAATTTAAGCTTATAATAGGTGTATACTAAATATAATTTATAGTTATATTTGATATTCAAACTCACCTATTTTTACGAGCCAATTATGAAAAAAGTTTCCAATATTCTTACCCGTAAGGGAAGTAGTGTAATTGCTATTGATGGCAGTACTACCGTATTAGATGCCCTTAAATTAATGGCCGATAAAAACATTGGCTCAGTGGTTATTACTGAAGATGGCGTTTATGCAGGTCTGCTTACTGAGCGTGATTATGCCCGTAAGGTAATATTGCATGGCAAATCATCGCTCGAAACACAAGTAAGAGAAATTATGAGCACAGGTTTTCCGCGGATATTGCCTGATAATTCTATCGAAACCTGTATGCACATTATGAGCGAGAGTAATCTCCGTTACCTGCCTGTTTTTAAAGAGGACCGTTTGTGTGGTATCATATCCATTAGTGATGTGGTTACAGAAACTATTCTTTCGCACGAAGAAACTATTGAGCAGTTAAAGTCCTATATCCAGTCCTGAAAATAATTCAGGTTTAATTTGACCTGGATAGCTTACATATTTTACATACCTGCAACAATGCACATTTAGTAATTATACTAAAAGCAGTATCTTTGTATTGAGGTGAAAATTGGATAAAGTAAAAGTTCTTGAAAAATATCTTCCGGCAGATGCGGCACCACTTATTGGCCGCTGGATCGATTACTTTAAATGCGAGTTTAAAATTTCGCGTAACCGGAACAGTAAATTTGGTGATTACAGGCCACCGCATTTAGAAAAAGGGCATCGTATTTCAGTTAATTTTGATCTTAACCCTTATGCTTTTTTGGTAACCACTGTGCATGAGTTTGCTCACCTGCATACCTGGAACCAACATAAACATAAAGCAAAACCACATGGAACCGAGTGGAAAGACAATTTCAAAAAAATGATGCAACCCTTTTTTGAGAAAGATATTTTCCCCATGGATGTAAAGCGGGCCATAGTAAGTTATTTGAATAATCCGGCAGCTTCCAGTTGTTCGGATCTTGATCTGTACCGTGCATTGCGCAAATATGATGCGCCAAAAGAATCAGTGCATACGGTTGAAAAATTACCGCCAAAGGCACTGTTTAAATTAAAAGATGGGCGGGTATTCCGTAAGGATGAAAAACTGCGCAAGCGGTATAAATGTATTGAGGTAAGCTCTAAACGCGTTTACCTGTTTAGCCCCGTTGCTGAGGTTGAACACCTGGAAGAAAAAAATTAATCATCAAATCCTTTACGAATGGATAAAAATGAACTGATCGGCAAAACAGCAGATTTTGTACGCAATACCTTAAAAGATGCCGAAGGCGGGCACGATTGGTGGCACATTTACCGGGTATGGAACAATGCCAATCTTATAGCAAAAACCGAACAGGCCGATATGCTGGTTGTTGAGCTTGCTGCACTGCTGCATGATATTGCGGATAGTAAATTTCATGGTGGTGATGAAGAAATAGGCCCTCAAACGGCCAGCACTTTTTTGAAAAGTATTAATGTTGATGATATAACCATTCATCATGTGCAGCAAATAATAAGATATCTCTCGTTCAAATCATCATTTGATGAAGTTATTTTTACTTCAAAGGAGCTTCAAATTGTTCAGGATGCTGACAGGCTTGATGCCATTGGCGCAATTGGGATAGCCCGCGCATTTAGTTATGGCGGTTTTAAGGGTCGTGAGTTTTATGACCCTGCAATAAAGCCCAATTTAAGCATGACCAAGGCCGAATATAAAAACACAACGGCACCAACCATTAATCATTTTTACGAAAAGTTGTTACAGCTGAAAGACAAAATGAATACCACTACCGGCAAGAAGTTGGCTAAACAAAGGCATTCCTTTATGGAAAGTTACCTGGAGCAGTTTTATGCCGAATGGGAAGCTTCTGTTTCTGTATAAATATCAGCTTGAAATGCCTTTACTTTGCATAACATATGGAAACCATTACCGGGCAGAAGCTTATTGATAAAAATATTAACCCAACTGCTATGCGCATTTTGGTGCTTAATCTGCTTTTAAAGCAGGCATCGGCCATCAGTTTAAGTGACATAGAAAAAGCCCTGCTGCCTGCAGACAGGATCACTATTTACCGGACTATAAAAACTTTTGAAGAAAAGGGCCTGGTACATTTAATTGATGATGGAACAGGTTCGCCTAAATATGCCTTATGCCTGGATGAGTGTGATGCAGATGAGCATCATGATATGCATGTGCACTTTTATTGTATCAATTGTAAAGAAACCTTCTGCCTGCCCGATTCTAAAATTCCTGATATTGCCCTTCCTCAAAAATTTAATTCGTTAGAAATGAACCTGCTTGTAAAAGGGGTTTGTGATCAATGTGCTGAATAATGCAATTCCATTGCATAGCTTTCCCTTATACCTTTGCGCCACATTAATACTATTGCCTGTAACAATTGTAATTAATTGCTGTTATGGGATTTAATGGTTTTATAATAATAAATTTAGGCTAGTCTAAAAAATATATTAGATTTGCATAAATAATTAACAATGGTGGAGTTTATATTAATTAAACATCTGCTTTACATAGATGCGCTAATTTTGCCCAAATTTTTGATATGAAAAAACTAATACTTACTAGCATTATATTATTAAATGTTTTAACCGTAGTGATGGCACAGGATACGGTGAAGCAAGAACGATATAGTTTTCATTTTCAACAAACTGTGATAACACAGTATAAACCGCCATTTACTGCCGCGTATAGCGGGCAAAATAGTTTATCGCCCTTAACAGAAACACAAACTTCAATTACTTCGACCTTTTTTGGAGCGATGCGCTTATGGAAAGGGGCCGAAGTGTTTTTTAATCCCGAGTTATCAGGTGGCTCAGGGCTAAGCAAAACCACCGGAATCGCTGGTTTCCCTAATGGCGAAACATTTAGAGTAAACAGTGTTGCTCCAGCGGTTTACATAGCCCGTTTATACTTAAAACAAACCTTTGAGTGGGGTACCGATAGGGACACTATTGATGCTGACGGCAATGTTTTAGGTGGAACAAGGAGCAAAAGATATTTTTCAATTGCGGCGGGCAAGTATGGTATGGCCGATTTTTTTGATGGCAATAATTTTAGTCATGACCCCCGGTCACAATTTATGAACTGGGCCCTGATGGATAACGGCGCCTGGGACTATCCTGCAAATACACGTGGTTATGTATTGGGTTTATATACCGAATTGGGCCAGCCTACCTGGACATTGCGTTTTTCATTTACCATGAATGTTACCCAAGCGAATTCATCAATCTGGGACGCTAAAATAGCTAAGGCTAACACCCAAACGGTTGAATATGAAAAACGTTATACTATTGATGGTCAGAAAGGCACGCTACGTATTTTAGGCTTTTTGAATAATGGTAAGTTTGGTAATTACGACCAAGCCATTGCCCAAAACCCTAAAGCACCCAATGTAGATTCAACACAGGCTTACGGACGCCATAAATACGGGTTTGGCATTAATACCGATCAATACCTTACCAAGGATTTTGGCGTGTTTGCCAAAGCCAGCTGGAATGACGGCCATACCCAAACCTGGTTCTTTACCGAAATTGACCGCTCCATTACTTTTGGTGGCGAATTAAAAGGCTCACAATGGAATCGTCCTGACGACGAAGTAGCCCTGGCTTTTATAGGCGATGGCTTATCGGGGCCTCATCGCAATTATCTGGCTGATGGGGGATATGGGTTTATCATTGGGGATGGCAAGCTAAACTATGCACCAGAAATGATTGCAGAAATTTATTATAAGATAAATGCCTACCAAAAAAAGCTTTTCCTTACACCAGATTACCAGTTTATTGTAAATCCGGCTTATAATAAAGACCGCGGTCCGGTAAATGTATTTTCATTAAGGGCGCACGTAGAGTTTTAAAAAAATACTGGCAAAATAAATTTTAATTGGGAAAAGCTATTTTTAGCAAAAATGCGTTAATCGGTTTATGAAGAAAACAATTGTGCTCTCAAGCATCTTAATACTATTTAATACAGCTCTGGTTCTTGCTCAAACTACCGTAAAACATGCTCAAATTAGCTTTAAAATAAAAAATATGGGCATTGGTACCGGCGGTACCATAGGTGGTCTGCAAGCCAGTGTGAAATTTAATCCTGCTGATCTTACTGCAAGTACATTAGATGCTTCTGTTGAAGTAAATACTATTAATACAGATAATTCCATGCGTGATGAGCATTTACGCGGGGAAGATTTTTTTGATCTGGCACATTATCCCAAAATAACGATCAAATCAGTATCGTTTAAACATAAAAGCGGCAATAATTATAGCGGCATATTTGATCTCACCATAAAAGGCAAAACCAAGCAGGTTGAGGTTCCTTTTACGTATACAGATAAAGGAAACACTATAATACTTAACGGAACCTTTAAGCTCAACCGCCTTGATTTTGGCGTAGGCGGAAGCAGCCTGGTGATGGGCAATGAAGTTAGCGTTACTGTTGATGCAGAGATGGAAAGATAGGGATTAGAGCCTAGTTAATCAGAAATCAGGTTTTCTGAATATTGAAAGATCTTCCATGTAAATAATCCGCCCCTCGATGAAGTTCCGTGGCTGGGTCCGGCATGATAGAAAATTGGATAATTTCCTATCAACAATAAAGACACACCGATGAAACGCCGTTTTAAGCCGATTAAAATCGTATTATGCTAATAATTAACATATTAATAGGGTTTGCCGACTCAAACGGCACATTAGTCTATACTTGATTGCTGATGGTCTAGTTCGTTTTTTTAGCGTAAAAAGTTGCTGTTACTTTGATGTGTCAAAAGGAAATAACAACAACAATATAAAAACATTAAAAAATTAGAAATCATGAAAACATCAATCAAATTAACCTTTTTATTAGTATTAGCAAGTGCAAGTGTTTTTGCAGCAAATCTACCAAAAACAGTTGTTCCGCCATCAAAAGCAACCATCACTCTTTCTTCATTACCATCATTAAAAGGTCTTGAAGTTAAGGTTGATGGTAACACGGCCAGCAAAGCAGTAGTAATTGTTTATGATGCAGATAAAAACGTAGTATATAAAGACGTAATGCCTGCTTTAAAGTCAATGGAAAAGGGCTACATACTTACTCATTTGCAGGATGGCCAATACAGCCTTGAAGTAATTGCTAAAAATCAAAACATAAAAAAAGATATTTTGGTATATCATGAAGGTTATTCAAAAACATTCATGGTAATGGAGTAACCGGCACTAAAGTATAACATCCTTAAATTTACATAATGCATCGCTTCCAGATTACCGGAGGCGATTTTTTTTGTGGAACTATTTATCTGATGCACAGGTTGGCAAAATCTGATCTTCCAAAAACTAACTTATACTTAACAATTAAATAACTGATCTCTGGTATTCGATCTCTAATCTCTAATCGTAACTTTACAAGTATGAAATTCAGGATACTTGTATTAATTAATGCTGCAGCCGTTGCAGTAACCCTTTCGGCAGTTAATTATTATTTTCAGCATAGCTGGTATTACATGCTGATAACGTTTGCTGTTACCATTTGTACCAGCTTTATTGTTTTCTATTACCTGATAGAAAAATATGTTTATTCGAAAATTAAGATCATTTACAAGCTGATTCATAACCTGAAGCTTGGGCGCGATTTGCGCGATGCCTTGGGTGAACACGTAAGCGCTGATCCTATAAATGATGTAGAAGCCGAAGTAAAAGAATGGGCACGCGAAAAAAAGAGCGAAATTGATGAACTCCGTAAGCAGGAAAAATTCCGGCGCGATTTTTTATCCAATATCTCCCACGAATTTAAGACCCCATTGTTTGCTATACAAGGTTATATTGAAGCTTTGCAGGATGATGATTTTGAGGATAGGGAAATGGCGCGCCAGTTTTTAGCCAAAGCAGCTAAGAACGTTGATCGCTTAAGTTACCTGATTAAGGACCTCGATGAAATTTCAAAACTGGAGTCGGGCGAGATACCGATTAACCTTACACGTTTCAAAATAAATGACCTCATTAAGGAGGTTTTTGAGTCGATGGAGCTAAAGGCCCGCCAGCATAACATTAAATTAATATTCAAACAAAAATACGATGAGCCAATTTTGGTAAATGCCGATCGTGAAAAGATCCGACAGGTACTGGTAAACCTTATTGATAACTCATTTAAATACGGAAATGAAGAAGGAAATACTGCTGTGAGTTTGTTTGAATTGCACGATCAGGTGTTGGTTGAAGTAACAGATGATGGTATTGGAATTGAAGAAAAATACCTCCCACGGCTATTTGAACGCTTTTTCAGGACTGATACCAGCCGTTCACGACAAATTGGTGGCTCGGGTTTAGGCCTGGCTATTGTTAAGCATATTATTGAGGCGCATGAACAAACTATTAATGTGCGGAGCACCGAAGGATTAGGGTCAACTTTTGGGTTTACTTTACAGAAATCTCGCCAAACTTTACATTTGCCTAACATTCCAGTCTTAAAGAATTAACATTAACTTAACATTGCAAGATTACCTTTGCCCAAATACACAAAAAAATGTCATTAAACAGCATCTTTCAATACTTTGTTCCTAAAGATAAAAAGGTATTTTTTCCACTATTTGAGCAGGCAGCCAGCAATGCAGTAGCAATGGCCACTATATTGGTTGAAACGGTAAATTCAGATAATCCTGCAACCCGCGAAGAGCTGTTTAAACAGATTGATAAATTAGAAAATAAAGGTGATGAAATAACCCACCAGGTATATCTTGAATTGGGTAAAAACTTTATCACTCCTTTCGACCGCGAAGATATCCACGCGCTTGCGTCAGCTATTGATGATGTTGCCGATTATATTCAGGGTGCTGCTAACAGGATGAGCCTTTATCGTATTGATGATTTTAATGAGCACATCCGTAAGCTGTCAGAACTTACGTTGCAGGGAGCTATTGAACTTGAAAAAGCGGTAAAGGAATTAAAAGATCTTAAAAACGTACGCAGTATTGCTGATTCTTGCATCAGGATAAATAGCGTTGAAAATCAGGCCGACTATGTTTTTGACCGCGCAGTGGCTGATTTGTTCCTTTATGAAACAGATGCTATCCGTCTTATTAAATACAAAGAAATACTATCAGTTTTAGAAACCGCTACAGATATGTGTGAGGATGCTGCAAATGTTATGGAATCAATATTAGTTAAAAACGCATAAGCGATACATGATCACACCTGTACTTATTGTTATTGTTTGCCTTGCACTGATATTTGATTATACCAATGGCTTTCATGACGCTGCAAACTCAATTGCCACTATTGTATCAACAAAGGTATTAACACCTTTCCAGGCGGTAATGTGGGCCGCAGCTTTTAATTTTTTAGTTTACTTTTTTGTAAAAGACCATAAGGTTGCCAATACTATTTCAAAAATTGTACAAGAGCACTTTGTGACCATGAATGTAATACTGGCAGGCCTAATTGCAGCCATAACATGGAATTTAATTACCTGGTGGTTCGGTATACCTTCAAGCTCATCACATACCCTAATAGGTGGTTTTGCGGGTGCTGGTATTACAAATGCCATATACATGGGGTCAAACGCCTTGAGTGCGGTTAACATGCATTACATTCTTACCATTTTGGCCTATATTGTGTTAGCACCGTTTATTGGTTTGGTTGTAGCCTATATGGTAACCATACTTATATTACACATTTGTAAAAATGCAAGGCCATCAACTGCTGAACGTTGGTTTAAAAGACTGCAACTGGTATCATCAGCAGCGCTAAGCTTTGCACATGGCGGTAATGATGCCCAAAAGGTAATGGGTATATTATATGTGGCCTTATTTACCTCGCACATTATAAAAGCGGGCGATGCTATGCCCAACTGGATTCCGCTGGCTTGTTATTCTGCTATTGCATTAGGCACCATGTCTGGTGGTTGGAGAATTATCAAAACCATGGGCTCACGAATTACTAAAATAACCCCGCTTGAGGGCGTGAGTGCAGAAACTGCTGCAGCATTAACTTTATTTTTCACACAACAATTCGGTATCCCGGTATCAACAACACATACTACCACAGGGGCAATTGTTGGTGTAGGTTTAACCAAGCGTTTATCAGCAGTACGCTGGGGATTAACAATAAACATTATTTGGGCCTGGATTATTACTATACCTATATCAGCATTAATTGCCGCAGGCATATTTGCTATATTAAGAGTTGTGCTTTAATTTTAAGTGCTGATAAATTTCTTTATTTTGGCTGATGAATATTTAGTGTATTATTTGAAATAAAATAAGCACAAAATCTACGTTCATTTACTGTCCGTATGTAAAAAAATCATGGCATAAACCAATAGCTACACATATGAAAACAACATTATTGCTGATCCCCTCACTGGTAATTTTTATTACACTTTCCAGCTATACGCCGGCTAATGAATATCATATTAAAAGAACAGCTATATCAGTTGTTCAACCAGGTATTCCTTCGCAATTTGAGATTGCGGATGCCCTAAAACAAGCCTTAGCACAGGGCACTGCTAAAAGTTCAGATCAGTTATCGGCCGTTGATGGTTTTTTTAAAAATGGAGCCATTAAAATATTGTTCCCGCCACAAGCGGTGAAGGCTGAAAAAACGCTACGCGGATTAGGCATGGGTAAAATGTGTGATGATGCTATTCTTTCCATGAACCGTGCAGCTGAGGATGCTGCCAAACAAGCCAAGCCAATATTTATTGGTGCCATTGAGCATATGTCTCTTCAGGACGCCATGAACATTTTGCTGGGAAGCCAGGATGCCGCAACCCAATATTTTAAACGTACTACTACCGATCAGCTATTCGCCGCTTTTAAACCAATTGTGCAAACCAGCCTAAATAAAGTTGGTGCCACAAAATATTATGGTGATGTTGCAAAAGAGTACAATAAAGTTCCGTTTGTAAGTAAAATAAATCCGGACATCAGCGCTTACGTTACCCAAAAAGCTATTGACGGGCTATTTTATGAAATTGCGATAGAAGAACTCAATATTCGCAAAAATATTGGTGCACGCCCATCCCCGGTAATGCAAAAGGTATTTGCCTTTGCCGATAGCAAGATGAATTAATTGCCAAATTTAACGTTAACAGTCACCGTTTCGGGTTTTCCATCAGAGCCGCCTGACCATTGCGGCCCATTATTAATCAGATCGACCGCTTTTTGATCGGTTGGGGTGCTTAAGCTTTTTACTACTTTAACGTTAGTGATAACGCCGTTACCGTTAATGGTTACAGCAAGTTTTACCGCGCCTGTTTTACCATCAGGCGAAATAGCACTCTCTTTCAGGTATTTTTTTAAGCTGTTCCACCCATTTCGCGGACGGGCAGCTATAAAAATATCGTCATCCGCTGTTTTGCGCTGTGAAGAATAGCCGGTAACAACTACCTCACTTAGTGCACTGGTATTAGGCTGTAATGCTATTGTTTTTAGAGAGTCGCGGTTATTGGTATTTATATGTTGTGATTGATATCCCACAAAATCAATAACCAGTTGATTGGTTTTAGTGCTATCAACTGCTATTTTAAACCGGCCATTAGCATCTGTTTGAGCAGTTTTATTTGTTCCTGCTATTCTGATAGAAGCACCCGGCAAAGGTGCGCCATCTTCTTTGGCAATTACCTGGCCCCTTATATAAGCTTTAGACAAGTAATTGCTATCGTACAAATCATTGCCCGTAGGTGCACGATATCCCGCTGCTTCCGTATTTACTCCGGCCACTTTTCCTTCTAGTAATTTATCAATAGGACTCTGCTGTTTTTTAATGCCAAGTGCGGTTGTGGTATCCATTACTACTTTGGCATTCGCAATTTCTTTGTCTTTTTGTTTAGGGGCTGCGGTATATTGCATCACCACCATCTCATTTAAAGGAGTAGAATCTGTAGTTGCGGAATCTTTTTTGGAGACAATATTATCAGCTAAAACAGGTGCAGCATTGGCACTAGCGACTGCTTTTAAACGGTTATAATGTACAATAGCTTTAGGCTTGGCTATATTTAAGCTGGCCAGTGGCGTTTGTTGAGTAATTATGGTATTTACAGAATCCGTAGTTGTTTTTGTTACTACAGGAGCAACTGTTGCTGCCAGTTGTGGTTTATCAGTATGGTGGCTATTATTTAATAACCACCAGCCACCAATAGAAAGTATTACTAATACAGACGCGGCAATACCAATCGCTCTAAAAGGAATGATCCTTGCTTTTTTAGGTGCCACACGTTGATTAATGCGGGCAGCCAGTTCGTTTAATTGACTTTGTTGATTGCCTGTAGCTTTTTCGTAGCCTTCAATAGCATCCATTAAAAACGGATCGTCCTGTGCACGTTTTTCTAGTTGGTGCATAGCAGGGCCATCAAGTTCTCCGTTAAGATACTTCCTGATTATCGATATGTCTGTATCAATTTTACTCACTGCTTTTATCCAGGCAAATTTTTAGGTTACGCTTTCCGTTTTGAATATAGCTTTTTACTTCATTCAAACTAAAGCCGGTTAGTTCAACTATTTCTTTGTAGCACTTTTCATTTAAATAAAATAAGCTTACACTTTGTTTTTGGGTTGCCGGTAATTTATCCAGACATTTTTCCAAAGCAGCCATTGCTTCTTCTCTGTTCGTATCATCATGATGCAAAAAAGGTGTAAATTCCATAACTTCATCCAGATTAACTGTCTCCATCTTTTTATCCGAACGTAATTGCATCAAACAATAATTGCGACTTACTACATACAGCCAGCTTCTAAATTGCTTAATATCATGTTTTTTGGCTTTGGTTACCAGTTCTTCAAATATTCCCATTACTGCATCTTTTGCCTGTTCTTCATCTTTCAAGTATTTTAAACAAACACCATAAACCAGCGGTAAAAAGTTTTGATACAACTTTCCTAATATAGCCAGGTCGCCACTTTTTTGGTAGTTACTGAGCAGAATATCATCAGCTGCATCATCGGATTTAATTGGTTTATAAAAAAAGCTCATTCCTGGGGTGGTAAAAATAATTTTTTTAAATGGTTTATGGAAATATGCTTTCTGCTGCATCATTATTAAAAACCAAAAGATTATGAAAAAAATTGCATTACTCCTTTTGCTATTTGCCGGTCTAACAGGGTTTAAGCCAGGCAACACCCGCCACATTTTTGGAACCGTTTATGACAGTAACGATAAACTGCCTATGCCTGGTGTTTCGGTAAAAATTGCAGGTGCTTCTACAGCAACTTCCACAGATGCCGCGGGGCATTATTCAATTAATACATCTGCAGAAAAAGCAAGTTTAATTTTTACTTTCGTTGGTTATGAAAGTAAAACGGTAGCAGTAGGTAAAGCTGATTCTATAAATGTTTACCTGGAACCATCCTCCCAATCTCTTAACGAAGTTATGGTAATTGGCTATAGCTCTGTAAGAAAGCAAAATATTACTGGTAGTGTAGCTACTGTTTCACCAACGACGGTTCAGACATTACAAGGTAAGGTTGCAGGGATATCGATCCGGGGCAATAAAGCGGTGGCTGCTTCTCCAAAATATATCGCTGCCACACCGGTTAACGCTACTGACGAAAGTTATAAACCCATTAATGAAAATGGCTTTAACGATGTTAAAAGCAATCCGCTGTCTACCTTTTCTGTTGATGTGGATGCAGCTTCCTACAGTAATGTACGGCGTTTTATAAATGGCGGTCAACTGCCTCCTGCTGATGCAGTGCGTATAGAGGAAATGATTAATTACTTTAAGTATGATTTACCAGGGCCAACCGGTAAACAACCTGTAGCTATTCATACTGAATTATCATCAGCACCATGGAATGCGAAACATCGGTTGTTACGCATCGCATTAAAAGCGAAAACTATTGATATGGATAAATTGCCTCCGTCAAACCTGGTGTTTTTAATTGATGTATCAGGCTCCATGGATGAAGCCAATAAGCTGCCGCTGGTGAAAGCATCTATGAAAATGCTGGTTGAGCAGTTAAGGCCTAAAGATAAAGTAGCTATAGTAACCTATGCCGGGCAGGCTGGTGTTGCACTTGCCTCAACCGCCGGTAATGAAAAAACAATTATTGATAATGCCATTGATCAGCTTAATGCTAATGGATCAACCGCCGGTGGCGAAGGTATAAAAATGGCTTATCGCATTGCCAAAGAAAATTTTATGGAGAAAGGGAACAATCGGATCATCATGGCTACCGATGGCGACTTCAACGTTGGCCCAAATAGTGATGAAGACATGGAGCAACTTATTATAAAAGAGCGGGAAAGTAAGGTTGCCATATCCATAGTGGGCTATGGAATGGGTAATTTGAAAGATAGTAAAATGGAAACGCTTGCTGATAAAGGCAATGGTAATTACGCTTATATTGATAATATTACAGAGGCCCGCAAGGCATTTGTTACAGAGTTTGCAGGCACTTTATATACTGTGGCCAAAGATGTAAAGCTGCAAATTGAATTTAACCCGGCAAAGGTGCAGGCTTACCGCTTGCTGGGTTATGAAGACAGAATGCTGAATAAAGAAGATTTTAATAATGACAGAAAAGATGCAGGTGACATAGGATCGGGCCATACAGTAACGGCTTTGTATGAAATTGTACCGGCTGGGATAAAAGATGATTATATAGTTTGTGTTGATCCGCTTAAATATCAAAAAAATGATGCTCCGGTTTCAGAAAACGGATCTGATGAAATGATGACCATCAAGTTTCGCTATAAATTAAACGATTCAGCATCAAGTAAAATGAGCCTGATTACTGTAAAGGATCAACCTGTAGCATTTAATGCGGCCTCCGCTGACTTTAGATTTGCTGTAGCAGTTGCTGAGTTTGGTATGTTGTTACGTAATTCAGAATTTAAACAGCAGTCAAATTTCCAACAGGCAATAAGCATAGCCAAAGCTGCTAAAGGTACAGATCCGGATGGCTACCGGTCAGAATTTGTGCGACTTGCAGAGAGCGCTGCACTTTTAGCCAATAGTTCAATAGCGTCTGAATAAATTAAACGGCAAGGGGGGGGGATAAATTCTGCTCCCTCGCCGTTTTTTAATTGTCTTTTTTATGTAATAAAAATTCTTTTTGTTTTCCATTTTCCCTGCTTGTGTCATTTTTTCTACAGCTGGGAGTTGTGGTTAAAAGTATAAAGAAATCTTTTTTTAACCAATATGAACTTTGTTTCCTAATAGAACAAAATCACCTTGTTTGGCTGCAAATAAATCCAATGGCATGCCGATTGCTCCCGTTGGCTAAATAAGCGGTAGCTGCTGTAGTATTGAAAGGGCTTTAAAATATTATTATCTTTACTTTGTTAAATAACAGCACGTTATTGTTTTAAAGTACTTAAATATTATTGCTAAAAGTTGAATATTAGTGGGTATTTATTAAATAAATATTAACTGATAAATGATAAATTAATTGATGGTTGGGTGTTGTGCGGTTTGGGTTAAAATTTAATTTATCTAAGCAATTTTTGATGCGTTGTTAGTGTAAGTAACATTACGCTAGTAGTTAAATTAACCCTAATTAACCATGTGCAAACTTGTAGTAATTGACGACAATCCGACAGACCACTACATTATGCAAAGATTGCTGCATAATAATTGCCACTGTGAACAAGCCACCTATACTTTTGATGGCAGGTTGGTGTTAGATTATTTAGAAGAAAACAAGGAAAAGGGAACGCTGCCTGATGTAATATTTTTAGATCTGGATATGCCGCAATTAACCGGGTGGGAGTTTTTAGATGAGTTAGAGGTATTTAATGCAACATCACAAAAAACGGTACAGGTGCATATAATGAGTTCATCTATCCGCTCGGCTGATGTTTTTCATTCAAAGAAGTATGCTTGTGTTAATTCATTTATGACCAAGCCTTTGAACCGGGAATTAATAAACAAGATTTGCGAAGAAGCTAGCGCAAATGCAGACGGGTATAAAAATTGCCTGATTTAAATTTATAATTATTGTTGAGCCATATCAATAAAGGGAGGTTTTCTATAGCCTCCCTTATCATTTCACAGCATTCCTGAAATCGGAGTTTTTCATCTGTACATTATTATTACTTTTACAGCAATAATGGCTATCCGTAACAAACTATATTTCGCATCAGATTTTCATTTAGGTACCGGCACTTATGCTGCTTCCCGTGAGCGTGAGGCCCGTCTGGTACGTTGGCTTGATGTTATAAAAGATGATGCCGCCGAAGTTTTTTTAATGGGCGATGTATTTGACTTTTGGTTTGAATATAAAACGGTTGTGCCTAAAGGATATATCAGGTTTTTAGGGAAACTGGCCGAGTTAGCTGATGCCGGCGTAAAACTTTATTTTTTTAAGGGCAACCATGATATGTGGATGTTTGATTACTTTGAAAAGGAGCTGGGCGCCACCATTATTACTAATGAATTGGAAATTGAGCGTAATGGAAAAAAGTTTTACCTGCACCATGGGGATGGCCTTGGTCCCGGTGACACCTTTTATAAGATACTGAAAAAGATTTTCCGCAGTAGTTTTTGCCAGTGGTTGTTTGCCCGCATCCATCCTAACCTGGGTGTTGGGATTGCTAATTATTGGTCATCGGGCAGCAGGCTGGCTAATGAAAAAAAGGAAGATGCAAAACCTGGAGAGCAGGAATGGCTGGTTGTTTACTGTCGCGATTTGCTAAAAAAACATTATTACGATTACCTGATTTTTGGGCACCGCCATTTACCTTTGGATATCAGGCTCAATGATCAAAGCCGCTATATTAATCTGGGTGAATGGGTGTTTAATAACACCTACGCCATGTTTGATGGCGCAGATGTTACCTTACATTATTTCGAGAAATCTTTATAGTTTTTGTTTCCAATCCGGCTGGATCAGGAAAATATTATGCTTTTACTCGCTCAACGTAAGCGCCGGTAGCGGTATCAACCTTAACTTTATCGCCAATGTTGATAAACAATGGTACTTTTATTTCAGCACCTGTTTCAACAGTCGCATTTTTAAGGGCCCCGGTTGAGGTATCACCTTTAACAGCGGGCTCAGTGTAAGTAACCTCTAACTCTGCCGATCCAGGTACTGAGCCCATAATTGGCTCATCGCTTTCAAAAGCTACAATAACGTTCATCCCTTCTTTAAGAAATTTTACTGCAGGGCCAAATAATGATTTTGGGATATTATGCTGATCATATGTGCTATTATCCATCACCACTAATGAGTCTCCGTCTTCGTATAAATACTGGTAGTCGTTAGTTTCAACACGGGCAATGGTCACCTCTTCATCTGTACGGAAACGGTATTCAACCAGTTTGCCGGTTTTAACATTACGCATACGCGCCTGGTAAAAAGCACGTAAATTACCTGGTGTGCGGTGCAAAAATTCTTCTACCTGCAACAATTCCCCATTAAAACGAAGGATGTTGCCATTTTTTACTTCGGATGCTTTTGACATAACAATATTATTGAGGCGCAAACTTATGGACTTGCGCGTAAATAAACAAGAGCCCGTTTTAGATAAGAGGTTAGTGGTCAGAGATTAGTAAATTGTAGTTTTCAAACAGGCACTTCTTCAAATTTTCAAATTAAAATCTGCACATTTGCAGCATCCAATAATTACACATCAATCATGAGTGTTTCTAAACTAGCCCGAAATCTGCATGGGTCCGAAATTATAAAAATTGCAGGCGAAATCAACGAGTTAAAAAGACAGGGACAAAACATTGCCAACCTAACCATTGGCGATTTTGATTCCAACATTTACCCTATCCCTGCCGAATTGAAGCAGGACATTGTAGAGGCTTATGCCCAAAACCAAACCAACTACCCTCCTGCCGATGGTATGCTGAACCTGCGTGAAAGTGTTTCCGCATTTTTAAAAAGCAGGTTTGATCTGGATTACAACCCCGGTCAGATTCTGATTTCAGGAGGCTCACGGCCTTTAATATACTCCATCTTTATGGCCGTGGTTGATCCGGGTGATAAAGTAGTATTTCCGGCACCATCATGGAACAATAATCACTATTGTGATTTAACAGGCGCGGAGGCTGTGATTATACAAACCACGCCCGAAAACAATTTTATGCCAACTGCTGCTGAGCTTGCCCCACATTTAAAAGGAGCAGCCCTGCTGGCACTATGTTCGCCATTGAACCCAACGGGAACCATGTTCAGCAAAAAAGATCTGGAAGAAATCTGCGACCTGGTAATTGCCGAAAACAAAACCCGTAAAGCTGGTGAAAAGCCGCTTTATTTAATGTACGATCAGATTTATTCGCAGCTTACCTTTGGTAAGCATGAGCATTATAACCCGGTTAGTTTGCGCCCTGAGTTGAAAGATGTAACTATTTTTGTAGATGGATCATCAAAATGCTTTGCGGCAACCGGCGTACGTGTAGGATGGGGTTTTGGCCCGGCAGAAGTGGTTAACCACATGAAATCAATAGTGGGCCACATGGGCGCCTGGGCTCCAAAAGCTGAGCAGGTTGCTATGGCCAAATACCTGAAACATGATGACCAGGTGAACGCCTACCTGGGCAACATCAAACATAATATTCAAAACAGTTTAACCACATTGTACAATGGTTTCCAGCAGTTAAAGGCCGAAGGCTTTAATGTTGATTCTATTGAACCGATGGGTGCCATTTACCTTACGGTAAAGGTAGATTATGCAGGCAAAACCACCCCGGATGGTACTGTGCTGAAAACATCAGCAGATATCAATTTTTACCTGATTAAAGAAGCTAAAGTAGCCTTAGTGCCGTTCTCGGCCTTTGGTACGGGTGATGATGTAAATTGGTTCAGGGTATCGGTAGGAGCCAGCACTTTGCAGGAAATTGAACAATTAACCCCACGCATTAAAGCTGCATTGGCTAAATTGGTGTAAGTTTTTAGTCCATGGTCCATGGACGATAGACCATAGTTGATCTGCCACGGGGCTATTGACTATGGTCTTTTTATTTAAGCGAAAAAGAGCCATGGTCCATGGACTATGGTCTGTCGCTTAATATCAAATCACTTCTTACGGGGTAGTGATCTGATAATCTTTTCTCTATTACGGTGTAATTGTCAACATCAAATTGCGGACTAACCATAATATAATCTATCTGGTAGTTAGGGAAATCGCCATTATAAGTGCGGCCAAAGCCGAAGCCTTTTTCGCGGAAGGCATTTTTCAGCCCTTTACTCATTTGGTTTACTGTATATGAGGTGGGCGTATCATTAAAATCGCCGGATATGATGTATGGGTATGGACACTGTGCCGCGTGCTTTTTTATTTTATCAACCTGGATGCTTCTTTTTATAAAGGCAATTTTCAATTTGCTTCCTAACCGCCGGGTTGATGACATATCCGTTTTTCCCTGTGCTGATACCTCACTAAGGTATTTGTAATCTTCCGGATCAAAACGGATTGATTGGAGATGTACGCTATAAACTCTAAACTCTTTGTTGTCTTTTTTTACATCGATATATAAGCAGGCGTTTTCGCTTTTAGTATCAGATATAGGTATAGTCCCCATTCTAATAATAGGGTATTTTGAAAAAATGGCTATACCTATGGCTTCGGTCCTGTTAAAAAATATGGGCTTAAAATAATAATAGGCAGATCCCATTATCTTAACCAGGGAATCGAGCATGTCGTACTGGCCATGGTTACGGCTGTAAAATTCCTGGAAACCTATAATATCGGGTTGCTGGGCGTTGATGATCTGTAGAATTTCTTTTTTAGTTGAAGTATCGTTTTTGGCGCCATAACGCTTAAAGTTATGTACGTTATAGGTCATCATTCTGATAGTTCCGTTATCCTTTGGTTTTAAAGGATCGTTTGATGAAGAGTGAAAAGCGACATTGTTTTTAAGGATGCCCCATCCAAGTGCAATGGTAATAAGAGAAACAGATGCATACCATGGCTTGCGAAATAACCAGTAAACGATGAAAATAATGCACCCAACAACTAAAAGTGGATAGGCTAATCCAAAAAAGGCTATTAACCACGCCTTACGGGGATCAACAACGGGAGCCAGGTAGCTAATTAACAGCGCAAAGCAAAAGAAGCAGTTTAGCCATAGAACAATTTTATCAATAAATGGTAACCTGGTTTTATCCCTCATTATTATTGCTGGCGCGAAATAGTATCTCTTTCTCCTGTTTACTCAGGCTGTCATACCCTGACCGGGAAATTTTATCTAATATAAGATCTATTTCTTCCTGACGCGGAACGCCGGATGAATTTTTTGAAGGATTTTTAGCTACTACCTTTAATTTTGACTTTGATTTGAATAAGTTGGCAATACCGCCAACCATATCATGTCCCTTTTGTAATTGTTTTATGTAGATGAAGCCCATCAAGGCACCACCAAGATGCGAAAGCTCACCACCCGCATTTAAGCCGGTTATGCCCAAAAAGTCAATCACTATAAAGAATAATACCAACCATTTTAATTTTACAGGACCGATGAAGATCAGGGGTATAGTATAATCTGGCAATAAGGTAGCAGTAGCCACCATTATAGCCATTACACTTGCAGAAGCACCAACTAACGCGCCTGATAAGGCCGCATTACTATGTGTAAACAGTGGGAAAGTGTTAAAGCTTACAACAAATACAAAAGCCCCCGCAAGACCGCCTAATAGGTAAAGTCCGAGGGTACGTTTCTTTCCTAGGTATTCTTCAAATATTTGCCCGAACCAGTAAAACCACAGCATGTTGAACAGAATATGGAAAGGCCCATCATGCATAAACATATATGTAAAGGGGGTCCAAAAATGACTAAGTAAGTCATGCAAGTTGGCTGGCAATAAAAGATACTCGTCGCTGTAGCGATATATATTCAATGACCTGAAAAACAACTTTTCAAGTTGAGCAGGTATATTAATCAGCAAAAAAACAATAATATTAATACCTATTAACAGGTTTAATTTACTGCCCGAACGAAGCATTTTATACTGTATATTTTGCCAAAGAGTACTCATAGAATAATATTCATATAATGCAGATAACTTGTTTTTGTTTAAAAAGTTGTGCCATAATTTGCATTTTACAATTTACAAACAGTTACGCAATTTTTTGCCGGATAAACAATCTTTTTTAGGCTACCGCAGGCGCCAGAATTTCACCAATATAAAGCCCAGCAACGCACCCCCTAAGTGTGCAAAGTGAGCCACATTATCGCCACCAAATTGACCTACGCCTAAAAAAATTTCAATAATAATATAAACAGGTATAATGTACTTTGCTTTGATGGGTACAGGTATAAACATTATCATTAGTTCCAAGTTGGGATAAAGCATGGCAAAAGCAACTAAAACACCGAAAATTGCCCCGGAAGCTCCTACTAAAGGTACATGATAAATTTCCCTGATTTTTAAAGGAACGGAAAGATCATCTGGTCCAAAATGAAAAGGTATAGTTATCCCTCCTGTAATCGCGTGTACTTCATATGCTTGTACAAGCCATTGAAATAAAATAGCACCTATTCCGCAAATAAAATAAAGATTAAGGAAACGTTTGGGGCCAATGGCATATTCCAAAATTGGTCCAAATGAAAACAAAGCAAACATGTTAAACAGAATATGCGTCCATCCACCATGTAAGAACATATAGGTAATGATTTGCCATGCCCTGAATTTAGGAGCGTTGAAATAAAATACTCCTAGGTTTTCAACTATTAACCTTTGATAAGCATCATCGCTCAATATCACAAATGGAATAAAACAGATCAGATTAATGATCAGCAGGTTTTTTACAACCGGGGTTAAATTGGCGAATGGTGATTGCCTGTATGCGCTCATAATAATGTATTAAAACTGTCTAAGCTTTATTTATCAAATCGTTCTAAAAGTTCGTTTAATGTAAAAGTAGTGATTACCAGTTTGCCGTTTAGTGCCAGGTTAGGCATCTGGCAGGCAAAAAGCTGGTCGATCAACAAATTCATTTCCTCTAATGACATCTTTGTGCCCGCTTTTGTTGCAGCATTGCGTGCAAGCGAGCGTGCCAGGCTGTCGCGTTTATCTAATTTTAAAATTGCCTGGTTGTTTTTAAAGCCTTCCAGTAATTGTTCAAGTATTTCACTTTCATCAGCATTGATCAAATCTGCCGGGATGCCTTCTACCACCACGGTGTTTTTGCCAAACTCACGAATATCAAAACCCAGGGCGCGAATATCGGGTAAAAGTTCTTTTAATAATTCAAAATCTGCACTATTTAATGTTACCGATTGCGGGAACAAACTTTGCTGACTTACGCCCGAGTGTGTTTGTAATTGCTGTAAAAAGCGTTCGTACAAAATACGCTCATGTGCAGCCTGCTGGTTAATGAGCATAAAACCCGATTTAATCTGTGACAGGATAAACCGGTTCTGGATCTGAAAAAGCTGCCTTTCGCTGGGTTTGTTAATCTCCTGGTCATCCACCTCAATGGCTTTTTCCTCGTGCATCTGTTGTTGTACGATGGTGCCTTTTTTACTGATCTCGTACAAGGTATCCCAGTTTTTAGGGATAGGCGAGTTCCGGTAATCGTTATTGCCAGAATAGGTAGACTGGTACGCTGGCTTTTTATCCGAATCAAAAGGATTAAAATCAGGATTAAAGCTAATCGTCGGCGGCACAATCTCTTCCAGTGGTTTTGGCGTAACCAAATGCTCAATGCTGTTTTCCTGATCAAAATCGAGACTTGGGGTAATATTATACCTGCCCAATGACCGTTTTACCGCCGAGCGGATAATGGCATAAATAGTTTGCTCATCCTGGTATTTAATTTCTGTTTTAGTTGGATGAACATTGATATCAATCTTTGCCGGATCAATCTCTATAAATAAAACATATAGTGGGAAGGTATCTTCGGGCAGCAGCTCCTTAAATGCCATCATGATGGCATGATTCAAATATGCATCCTTTATAAAGCGGTTGTTTACAAAAAAGAATTGTTCGCCACGGGTTTTACGGGCATACTCGGGCTTGCCAACAAAACCATGCAGCTTTATTACAATGGTATCCTCTTCAACGGGTACCAGGCGCTCATTATAATTATTGCCAAATAAATGGATAATGCGTTGCTTAAGCGTTGATCCAGGTAGGTGATAAACCTCCTGCCCATCATGGTGCATAGTGAAAAAAATATGCGGATTAGCTAGCGTAACACGCTGAAACTCGTCAATAATATGCCGCATTTCTACCGGGTTGCTCTTTAAAAAGTTACGGCGGGCAGGCGTATTGTAGAATAAGTTTTTTATAGATATGGATGTACCCGTATTGGCAGAACAAGCCTCCTGACTCAGTACTTCTGATCCTTCAATAGTAATGCAGGTGCCCAGTTCATCTTCATGTCTGCGGGTTTTGAGTTCTACATGGGCAATAGCAGCAATAGAAGCCATTGCTTCGCCTCTGAAACCCATGGTACGGATAGCAAAAAGATCTTCGGCCTTTTTTATTTTGGAGGTAGCATGGCGCTCAAAGCACATGCGGGCATCTGTAACACTCATCCCGCAGCCGTTATCAATCACCTGTATTAGTGATTTTCCGGCATCCTTTAATATCAGTTGTATTTTATCTGCCCCGGCATCAATAGCATTCTCCACTAGTTCTTTTACGGCTGATGCTGGTCGTTGCACTACTTCGCCTGCGGCAATCTGGTTGGCAACGGCATCTGGTAAAAGCTGTATAATATCTGACATTTTGTAAAAATTCCCTTCTGTTTCGTTTTCGATGCTAAATTAATTATTTAGCGGCATAACTTTATGGATTTGATTTTGTATATAGTTTTGTAGCTTTCAACTTTTAAAAAATACCCTTCTATGAAAAAAATTTGGCCCTGGTTATTTGTGTTGATAACAGCCTGTAAGAATAAAGATTACAATGCCGATTTACTGATAAAAAACGCTGTAGTATACACCGTTGATAGCAGCTTTGCTACCGCAAATGCATTTGTAGTAAATGCCGGAAAAATTATTGCTGTTGGTAATATTGATACCCTGGAGCAGAAATATAAAGCACACGAAGTTGTTGATGCAGGTGGAAAAGCCGTTTATCCGGGGTTTATTGACGCCCATGCGCACTTTTATAATTACGGATTGAGTTTGCAGGAGGTTAGGCTTGAGAAAACACAAAGCTGGCAGGAGGTAGTTGATTCTATCAGTACTTATGCACGTAAAAACCCCGATGGCTGGATCATTGGTCGTGGATGGGATCAAAACAAATGGAAAAACAAACAATTTCCGGATAAAGCTAAGCTGGATTCTTTATTCCCGGTGCGCCCGGTAATTTTGGGCCGCATTGATGGGCATGCAATTATTGTTAACCAGGCAGCCTTAAATATTGCAGGCATTAAGCCGGGGCAAACCATAGCCGGTGGCAAAATAGAGACTATAAACGGTAAACTAACAGGGGTTTTGATTGATAATGCCGAGGGCCTGGTGCGCCGTAAAATGCCGCCTCCAACAGATACCCTTATTCAATCAGCTTTGCTGGATGCACAGGCTAACTGTTTTGCTGTGGGTTTAACTACTGTTGATGATTGCGGATTGCCATATACCATGGTGAATACTATTGCACAATTACAACACAAGGGGTCTTTAAAAATGCGCATGTATGTAATGCTGTCTGACGATCCTGATAATTTCGCCTATTTATTTAAACGCGGAGTATTTAAAACCCCCGGGTTGGATGTACGCGCATTTAAAGTTTATGCCGATGGTGCTTTGGGTTCAAGAGGGGCGTGTTTGTTGCAACCTTATAATGATCAGAAAAACTGGCGCGGCTTTTTGCTGAGCAGTCAGAAACATTTTCAGGATGTTGCCGAAAAACTGGCGGCCAAAGGTTTCCAGATGTGTACCCATGCTATTGGCGACTCGGCAAACCGTGTAATGCTTAAAATTTATGCCAGTGTTTTAAAAGGGAAAAATGACCGCAGGTGGCGGATTGAGCACTCGCAGATTGTAGCGCCGGAGGATGTTAAATTATTTGGCGAATACAGCATTATTCCTTCCGTTCAGCCTACACATGCCACATCGGATATGTATTGGGCCGGCGACCGTTTAGGTAAAAAGCGCTTAAAATCGGCCTATGCTTATAAGCAATTGTTGCAGCAAAACGGATGGATCCCATTAGGTACAGACTTTCCCGTCGAAAACATTAACCCGATGTATACGTTTTATGCCGCAGTGGAGCGCAAGGATTTGAAAGGATTTCCGGAGGGTGGTTTCCAACCCGAAAATGCATTGAGCAGGATAGAGGCTTTAAGAGGAATGACTATCTGGGCCGCCAAAGCCAATTTTGAAGAAAAAGAAAAAGGAAGTATTGAGCCCGGCAAGTACGCCGATTTTGTGATACTGGATAATGATATAATGAAAGCAAGCGGCAATCAGCTGCCTAATGTACATGTTTTGAAAACTTATATAAATGGAGAGAAGGTTTATGAGAAAAAATAAGTGCCGCTTATATACCCCAATATTGTTGGTATTTATTTTATTGAACTCAGCGTGTGCGCAAAATCCGTCGGCAAGCGGATTATCCTATGTGAAAGAAGAAAAGCTGGCAGAACAATCCACCATTTTATTTAATAATGCAAACTATTTGATCCCGCTTCAAAACCTCGATGAGTTAAAAGTTGCCAGTATCCATTTTACCAGCCCTTATGCAGCTGGTTTTGATAGTTTGTTAAATAAATACACCAAAGTAGCCTCCTTTAACGGCAGCAATTATACCGGCATAAAAACGTTAGACGATCTTTCAACTGATTTGAAATGGTATAACACCCTGATTGTGCAGCTAACAGATGCAGACATGGAGAACCCACAGATCATCAATTTCATTAACAGTAATCAAAAAATTAAAAATGTGGTGATTGCCTTGTCCGGTAATTCCAATTCACTGGCGAAGCTAACTTATGTTACCGTACCCATCATCTGGACAGAACGGGTTTCGCCGGTTGCAGCACTATGGAGCGCTCAGACCATATTTGGGGGTGTTGCCATCACCCAAAAACTAAATAGAAATATCTCTTATGCCTATAAAACCAATATGGGTTTTATAACAAGCAAAATACGCTTACAATATACTGTTCCTGAAGATGCGGGCGTAAATGCCACTAATTTACTGGACATTGATAATATTGCCAGCGAAGCGATACTGGAAAGGGCAACTCCCGGCTGTGTAGTGCTGGTAGTAAAAGATGGCAAAGTGATATTTAACAAGGCATATGGCTATCATACTTATGACAAAACTATACCGGATAAGCTAACCGATATTTTCGATTTGGCATCCATGACCAAAATATCAGCCACTACCATGGAAACCATGCAGCTGGTTGACCAGGGTAGACTGAATGTTGATTCGACGGTTGGTACTTATTTGCCAATTACCCGTAAAACCAATAAAAGCGGGTTGCTGGTGCGCGAGCTGCTGGAACACCAGGCAGGATTGATCCCCGATATTCCCACATTGGAAGCCATCAAACCTTTGGATAAAAGTGTCGATTCTTCAGCTGCTTACCCAACTAAAGTAAATGAGCATTACTATTTAAGGAAGGATTATTTTAAGGATGTAATGTGGCCGGAGATGCTGAACTCTACTTTAAAAACCCGTGGACAATATGTGTACAGTGATTTAAGCATGTGCTACGTGCAGCAAATTATTGAAACAGTTACCTCAACCCCGGAAAATATTTACACCCAACAGCAGTTTTACAATCCGCTGGGAATGCAAACCGCTGGATTTTTACCATTATATCGCTTTTCGCCGGCTCAGATAGTGCCTACAGAAGATGACCAGGTTTATCGTCACGCTGTATTGGATGGTTACGTTCATGACCCCACTGCAGCCTTGATGGGTGGTGTGGCTGGCCATGCCGGGCTATTTGCCAGTGCCAATGATGTGGCCATTTTATACCAGATGGTGCTTAATGGTGGTAGCTATGGTGGCGTACAATACATTAAACCCGAAACAATAACCCAGTTTACGGCCAAACAATCACCTATAAGTAGAAGAGGCCTGGGTTTTGACAGGTGGGATCCCGATCTGGATCATCATTATCCATCCAAGCTGGCATCGAACCAGGCTTACGGGCATACCGGTTTTACCGGCACCTGCGTATGGGTTGACCCGAAATATAACCTGGTTTATATTTTTCTATCCAACCGGGTATATCCCAACTTGAGTAGTAAGTTATCCAGCTTAAATATTCGTCCGAGGATACAGGATGTGGTTTACGAAGCGATACAAAAGGGAATGTAAGTTTTGAATTCGGAATTCGGAGTTTCGATTGCGGATTTATGAAAGAATAAAAAATAGACGTCATGCCGAACTTGTTTCGGCACCTCACAGGACAAGCGGATTGCCTGGTGTACAGCTTTGCAGATGGGGTGCCGAAACAAGTTCGGCATGACGAAAAGCTGGGCAGATGCTTGGGCTTGAAACTAACCCTGTAAGCCTTTTAGGATGCTACAAACATTCGATATTTCACAAATCCTTGCCTCAATGTTATAAATCTAAAATCAAAACCTATATTTGCCTTATAATTCTCAAGGGGTGCCTTGCTTTGGTCGCAAAATAATCTGCAGGTTATTTTACCAAACTGAAAGACAGGCTGAGATCAAACCCGTTGTTTTTTAGTCGAAAGCCTAAAGTTCAAAGTTTTAAGTCGATATCCGGCTTCAGACTAAAGACTCAGGACTAAAGACTCAAAAACATACACCTGATCCGGGTAATGCCGGCGTAGGGAGAGGTAACAAGTTAAGTGTACTGCGTATTCGCCCTGATGCGGCAGATGGTTTAACTAATTTATTGTTTAATTTATTTTGAAAAATTTACTTTCGGCGGTTTTCGCCTTGCTGCTGCCTGTCATGGCATCGGCCCAATTCACTATTTCCGGAAAAATTACTGACCAGCAAACCGGCGAAATACTGCCCGGCGCAAGCGTTGCCCTTACCGGTACGCATACCAGTGTAGCTGCTGATGTATCAGGTATTTACAAAATTAACGGCTTGCAAGCTGGTAATTACACCATCAAGGTATCTTACATAGGCTACCAAGTGGCAACAAAAAGCATCGTATTAAACAGCGACCAGACTTTTGATTTTAAGCTTGGTAAATCCAATTTATTAACGGAAGAAGTTACCGTAACTGCTACCCGCGCTTCGGCCAATTCGCCCACTGCTTATACCAATTTAAACAAAGGTGATATTGAGGCAAATAATAGCGGTCGGGGATTTGAGTACCTGCTCGATCAAACACCATCAGCCGTAGTATCATCAAATGCCGGTGCCGGTGTGGGTTACACCAGTGTACGGATCCGCGGTTCGGATGCTACCCGTATCAACGTTACCCTTAATGGTATTCCGCTGAATGATGCCGAAGATCAGGGTGTTTATTTTGTGGATTTACCCGACCTTGCATCATCAGTCGAAAATATCCAGGTGCAACGCGGTGTAGGTACCTCAACCAATGGTGCAGGCGCTTTTGGCGCGAGTATCAATATCCAAACCACCACCCGCCGCGATACCGGTTACGTAGAGCTGAACAATTCTGTCGGTTCATATGGTACCATTAAAAATACTGTTGCTTTAGGTACCGGTTTGTTGGATGGCCATTTTTCCGTTGATGGCCGTTTTTCTGATATTAATTCTGACGGATATATCGACCGTGCCTTTTCGCACCTCAAATCATTCTTTTTAACCGGTGCTTACTACGGCAAAAACAGCGTATTGCGGCTAAACGTTTTTTCGGGTTATGAGCGTACTTACCAGGCCTGGAACGGCGTTCCGCAGGATAGTGTGCTGGCGGGTAATCGCCGCTATAATCAGTTGGGTTCAGAAAATGTTAACGGTACTGCCCCTTTTTATGGTAACCAAACTGATAATTACACACAGAACTATTATCAGCTATTGTATGATCAAAAGCTTTCTGATAAACTTTCTTTTAGCGGAGCCTTGCACTTTACCAAGGGCTACGGATATTATGAAGAGTATGCCATTAATGATTCTTTGAAAAACTATGGCCTTAAACCGGTAACTGTAGGCGGAACCACTATTTCTGCAACCGACCTTACACGCCAATTATGGTTAAGCAATAATTTTTACGGTGCTACCTATAATTTTACCTATCGCCCTCAAAAAAATGCCTCGTTTATATTGGGCGGTGCTTATAATGAGTATGATGGCGACCACTACAATAATATACAATGGACAGCTCAAAGCGCAGGTATTACCCCGGGGTATCAATACTCAGAAAATACGGCTCAAAAGAACGATTTCAATGTTTTCGCCCGGGCTGAGTATCATTTGGATAAGTTCCTGTTTTACGGCGATTTGCAGTACAGGCATATCTATTATTCCTTTTTAGGGTTTGATGAAAACCTGAACAACGTACAGCAACAGGTTGATTTAAACTTTGTGAATCCTAAAGCAGGTATTACCTACCAGATGACCGACCGGAGCAATGTTTATGCATCATTTTCAGTAGGTAACCATGAACCAGATAGGGACGACTATACACAGTCTACCCCGGAAAGCCGCCCAAAACCTGAAACACTGTATGATTGGGAATTTGGCTATCGTACCCATTCTTCTATCTTCAGTGGTGGCATTAACGGCTTTTACATGCATTATAATAACCAGTTGATATTAACCGGAGCCTTGAATGATGTAGGGGCAGCTATCCGCAGTAATGTTAAGGACAGTTACCGCGAAGGTATTGAGGCCGATGGTAAGTTAATCATCACTCAGCAATTAAGCTGGGGACTTAATGCATCGGTAAGTAGTAATAAGGTATACAACTTTCAACAATACTTAACCGATTATGACAATGGCGAAACCGTTTTATACAAACAATATAACAAAACGGATATAGCCTATTCGCCTAGTTTTGTAGGTGGAAGCACTATTAGCTATCACCCAACATCTCATGCCGAAATTGCTTTTATCAGTAAATATGTTGGTCGCCAGTACCTGGATAATACCTCAACAGTTTCCCGCTCACTGGATGCTTATTTTGTTAACGATATCCGTTTAAACTATAATTTCAGCATAAAAGGAGTTAAGAACATCGGTATAGGCTTGCTGATTAACAATATTTTCAGCGAAAAGTATCAGTCTGACGGGGCCACTTACCCTGATATTGAAGGCGGCAAAGTGGTTAACTACAATTACTTTTTCACCCAGGCGCCAATCAACTTCCTGGCATCGCTTAACCTGAAATTTTAATCTGGTTATATAATGCATAATTGGATCAAATTATTTGAGGAACAGCTACAGCAAACCACTCTGTTGGAGTGGCTTGCTGTAATTTTAGGCGTAGCCGAAGTACTGCTGGCCCGGGTTAATAATGTGTGGCTTTACCCTACTGGTATTGCAGGTACCCTAATCGGAATTTATTTGCTGCTGATTGCTGGCTTATATGCCGAATCGGCCCTGAATGTTTATTATTTGGTAATGAGTGTTTATGGATGGGTTTTCTGGCTCTCCAAAAGCGGTAAGCAGGAAGTAAAGATTTCCTGGTGCAATAAAAGAGAATGGATTATTACCGTTGCCATTGTTTTTGTCGGCTGGATAATACTGTATGTGCTGCTTAAAGAGTTTACCACATCGAACGTGCCTTTTTGGGATTCATTTGCTTCGGCAACAGCATGGGCGGGGATGTGGCTGCTGGCACGCAGAAAAATCGAAAACTGGGTATTGTTAAACATCAGTAACCTGGTGGCTATCCCATTATTATTTTATAAAAAATTACCTATGCTGGCATTGCTCACCTTGTTTTTATTTGTGATTGCTTTTTGGGGATATTTTGAATGGGCCGGCATCTACAAAAAAGAGAACCAGGAAACGGAGCCTGTATTGAGCTGATGAATATGAAACATATCCCTCATCCTTTGGCTTTTATACAGCGGGATTGGCAACAAACCATACGACGAAAAGCAGCCGAAGCCGAACAGCTCGGAAAGTTGCACCCGGAACAATTGAAATTAGTTTATCAGCAAAAATGGTTTAAAGCTTTAATGCCTGAGTACTACGGCGGACTGAACTTAACCATCCCCCAACTGGTGCGGCTGCAGGAAGGACTAAGTTGGGCCGATGGCAGCTTTGGCTGGGTATTTACCCTATGTTGCGGTGCCGGCTGGTTTGCCGGATTTATTGATGCAGATTTAGCACCCGCTTTATTTGGTGATGAAAGAACCTGTTTGGCAGGCAGCGGTGCCTCCACAGGTGAAGCGCTTATATTGCCTGATGGATACGAACTCAAAGGTACGTGGAACTATGCCAGTGGCGCTTATCATGCAACGCATTTTACCGCTAATTGCATCATCAGAAATGAAAACGGGACTGTGCTTAATGCTGATGGTAGCCCGCTTATATTGCCTTTTATAGTGGATAAAAAGGATGTGGAGTTACTATCAACCTGGAAATATATAGGGATGGTAGCAACGGGTAGTCACTCCTTTAAAATGGAAAATGTAAAAGTCAGTAAAAACCGTTGCTTTAAAATAGATGCTGATGCTGTAACCATTAAAAGCAGACTTTACCAGTATCCATTTCGCCAATTGGCGGAGGCTACATTAGCGGCTAATTTAATGGGTATGGCCATTCACTTTATTGATTTGGCTGAAGAAATTATTCAGCAAAGAATAAAGTTGGGGAAGTATACGGAAGATCAAAAAACATTATTGAGTGGTAAACTGATTGCTATAAAAGCGGAGGGTAATTTGGCCCGGGAAAGTTTTTATAATGCAGTTGACAGTTCGTGGCAAATAAATAATTTATCCGCATTGGAACTGATAAGCCCTACCAGCCGCAAGTTGGCGCTAACGGCTCGCAAACACGTGGATGAACTATATCCCTATTGCGGTCTGATGGCCGCATCACCCGATACAGAAATTAACCGGGTTTGGCGCGATTTGCATACTGCCAGCCAGCATACCCTTTTAACCTTTGAAAGTTAATTCAGGGTTATCATCATATTAACGCAAATATCACATTGAAATTTAATTGCATTGCTGATATTTGCGCTTAATAAAATCTTTAAAATGAGGATAAAACATTTACTTTTCCTGGCATTCGCTTTTGTAACTATATCTGCATCAGCCCAAACAAAAAAGAAAACTGCAGTAGCTTCTGCTCCGGCGCCCGCGGCTACATCTACCGCATTACCCCGCCCCAAATTAGTGGTTGGTATTGTGGTTGACCAAATGCGCTGGGATTACTTATATCGCTTTTATGATCGCTATCAAAATAATGGTTTTAAGCGATTGTTAAACGAAGGGTTTAGCTGTGAAAATACACAAGTTGATTATATCCCTACTTTTACTGCTCCTGGTCATACCTGTATTTATACCGGTTCGGTTCCCGCTATTCATGGTATAGCGGGTAATGATTTTATTATCCAGGCAACCGGCAAATCGATGTATTGCACAGAAGATACTACTGTACAAACGGTTGGCAGCACTTCAAAAGCGGGCCAGATGTCACCCCGTAATTTATTAACCACTACCGTAACAGATGAGCTTAAACTGGCTACCAATTTCCGCTCAAAAGTTATTGGTATTGCTTTAAAAGATCGTGGTGGTATTTTACCTGCCGGTCACAGCGCTGATGCGGCTTACTGGTTTGATGACAAAACAGGAAACTGGATCACCAGTACTTATTACATGCAGAACCTGCCACAATGGGTGAGTGATTTTAACGATCAAAAACTTGCCGAAACCTATTTAAAGGTTGATTGGAATCCGCTTTATCCGCTGGATACCTATTTGCAAAGCACACCGGATAACACAAAATATGAAGGTAAGTTTAAAGGTACTGATGCCCCAACCTTACCGGTTAAAACATCGGCCATTTATAAAGGCAATTTAGGGTTAATACGTTCAACACCTTTTGGTAATACCTTAACACTTGATTTTGCAGTAGCAGCCATTAACAGCGAAGAACTGGGTCAGCACAGTGTGACCGACTTTTTAGCAGTGAGCCTGTCATCAACAGATTATATTGGCCACCAGTTTGGTATCAACGCGGTTGAAATTGAAGATACTTACCTGCATCTTGACCGTGACCTGGCTTCATTTTTAACTTACCTGGATGCTAAAGTTGGTAAAGGAAACTATACAGTATTTTTAACTGCCGACCATGGTGCGGCACATAACACAGCCTTTTTAAATGATCATGGCATTCCTGCCGGTGTATGGGATGATGGTGATGCTTTGAAGGACCTGAATAAATATTTGCTGGATAAATATAAGGTAGATGGATTAGTATTGAGCCTTACTAATTACCAGGTAAATTTCAATTACAAAACTACTAATTACCTGCATCTTGACATGGATGCACTTAAGAAAGACTGCATAAGCTATTTACAGCAACAACCTGCTATTGCCTTTGCTGTAGATATGAAAAAAGTACAGACTGCTGATCTTCCTGAGGCATTACGCACAAGGATAATGAACGGATATAGTGTTGAGCATAGTGGTGAAATCCAAATTATTTTAAAACCAGGATGGTTTACAGGCCACGGTTCTGGTGATAGTGGTCCAACCGGAACTACCCATGGTACCTGGAACCCTTATGATAACCACATCCCTCTGGTATTTATGGGATGGGGTATTCAGCATGGAACTATCGTTCGCGAAACACATATGACTGATATTGCTGCTACCGTAGCCGCACTATTGCATATACAGGCACCTAACGGCTGCATTGGTCAGCCAATAAGCGAGGTGTTGAAAAAATAATCATTAATTTGATGAGTCGGCAAAGTCCGGAAGATGGAAGTGCTTACAGAAAAATAAACGTCATTTGTAAACATTATCCATCTTCCGGGCTTTTTGGTTCATACTATGAAGAAATACATTTCTAAATTCCATTACCTTACACAGGATCTGCCTCACCGCACTCATCTGGAACAGGTTATTATAGCATGCGAAGCAGGGGCTAACTGGATCCAATACCGTTGCCTTACTAAACCTGATAATGAACTGATTGATGAAATTAATGAGATAGCAGTTGTTTGCGATGATTGGGGGGCAACACTCGTTTTAACCAATCATTATCATTTATTGGATAAAGTGGATGCCCAGGGAGTACATATTGAAGATTTTGATGCTGATTTTGCAGCTATCCGTTTGGTCATAAGTGATGAAAAAACATTAGGTGCATCTGCAACTAATATTCAAATGCTGCTGAATGTACAGCAAACAGGTGTGGTTGATTACTGCGGGTATGGGCCCTTTGCACATACAGATACAAAACCCAACTATTATACCTTACTTGGTTTTGAAGGCTATCGCGAATTACAACAACATCCTGAAATTGAAGTTCCGGTTATAGCAGTGGGGGGAATAAAACTTATTGATGCAGAACCTTTGTTGCGAACCGGTGTTTATGGTATTGCAGTATCTGCTGCAATTAATTTGGCAATTGATCCGGCACGCGCCATAAAAGATTTTTATCAGCAGATATATTAGTAAATTTACCATACAAAATACCAATCTATGTCATCCCATCATGTAGTTCGCGAAAAACAGGAGCCCGCACTGTTGGTGCTCGGCCTTGATGGTTTTGACGATGAATTGCTTGGACAATTACTGGAATGGAGCCCTACTGTTATTACCACCCAGCAAACTGCGGAAAGACTGCATGCCAATGGTATTAAAATAGATTGGATGATTACCAGTGGCAGCGATGATGATTTGCAATCAGACGTAAAGCTCATGTCGCCAGGAAATGATAATTTAACTGATGCTGCACTTAAGTATCTGGTAAGCTACGAGTATCCTGCTGTTAACATCGTTACGGATAAGCTGGACCTAAAAGATTATGAACATTTTGCAAACCAGATTGACCTGGTGATATTTAATAATCAGCATAAAATTTATCCCATTAATCCTGGCTTTCGTAAATGGAAACCGCGAGATGAAATAATTGAATTGTTAAGTGCGGCCACCCATTTAGAGCATAGTGGCCTTAAACAAATAAAAGACCATCAATATAAAACAACTGCCGACGGTTTTTTTAGCCTTCATTTTGACGAGCCATTTGTATTTATTGCAGAAGAAATATAATCAGATTTGGCTATTAGTATATAAGTCTGATTACTGATATTTAAATAGCTGTTGTAACATTATTACTCTTGATTCCGTATTTAATTTAGATAGTTGTTTTAACCCAATTGTGTACAGCTTTCTGTAACATTTATAGTTTAATAAGAAGATTGCCGTTTTTTTAATTATTATTAACAAATAATTTATTGTGCATTAAACCGTTAAACAAATCATTAGTCTAAAATATACAAATCAGGCAATTGCTCCCCTTTATTGCTGACCTCAATTTAAAAAAAAACAATAATGAAAACGCTATATAAAAATTCAGTTTACTTTGCTTTAAGCTTGCTTTGTTGCCTGTTTTTAGCAATGCCTGTTAGTGCACAACGTACTAGCAATGGTGGTAGTAGCAGCGGCAACTCAGGTGGCGGCGGCAGCAGATCATCAGGTGGTTCAGGTGGTGGCGCACCTGCCAGGTCATCAGGCGGTAGTAGCAACTATAGTGCCCGTCCATCATCAGGTGGAGCTAATTATTCACGTCCTTCAGGTGGTGGTTCGTATCAGCGCCCTGCAGGAGCGGTAAGAGGGCCGGTTTATGTTGATCGCCAGGGAAATGTAATTCGTAATAATGTAGGTGTACAAAGATCAGGAGCCGTAGTTGCTCAAAGAGGCACCAATTATGCTTCTGGCTCTGCCGGGACTGGTGTAAGAGGACCTGTTTCAGGCGGAGTAACTGGCTACCGTACAGCACCGCAAATTGGTTATGGACGTGGTCCGGTAGGTTATTGGGGAAATCATGGTTATTATTATAACAATCATGGTTATTACAGTTCTTATTATTTGCCAAGACTAGGTTTTACCTGCGGCGTATTGCCTTATGGCTATTATCCTTTTTACTTTGGGGATTACCAGTATTTTTATAGCGATGGTTTATACTATCAGTATGAAAATGATCAATATACCGTAGTTGAGCCTCCTATTGGTGCTCAAATAACCACTTTGCCGGCCAATGCGCAATCGATAATGATTAACGGTCAGCAATATTACGAGTTGAATGGTGTTTACTACCAACCCGTTACCAAGGATGATGGCAGTGTTGTTTATATGATTGCCGGAAAAGATGGCGTATTAAATACAACACAAGACGATCAGCAACAGCAACAAGGCCCGCAAATAGGCGATATTGTTACACAGCTTCCTCCCGATTGCAGGAAAATAAAGGTTAATGGTAATAAGTTATATGTATCACCTGATGGCGTTTACTACCAGGAACAGGTTGACCAAAGTGGCGCTACTACCTACAAAATTGTTGGTTTACCATCAGACGAACCTGATGCTAACTAACTAATTATAGCATACAAAAAAGGCGGACTGGTTTACTTGTCCGCCTTTTTTGTGTGCTATGGTTTATAAAAACCAATCAATGCTATTATAATATTGATATTCCGGTTTTATAATTCCCTATTTTTACTTTGTTAAATTTGCTACCAATGATTAAACATTTTCTTTATTTACTCCTGTTAATTACCTTAAGTAATGTATCTGCAAATGCTTTAAATAGGCACGGTGATATAAAAACATTTAACGCGGATGACCCGCTTATTCAATATACGGGCCGCATCTCTTTAAAAAACCCGCATATCCCACGTATCTGGGCATCCGGTGTTTACGTAGAAGCAAAATTTAAGGGAAGTAAATGTGAAGTGTTAATTAATGACGAAGTGCCTGGCGATAACCACAACTACCTGGAGATAGTGATTGATGGTAAAAATCCTTATCGCATTAAATTAAAAGATAAAATAAATGTAATCAGCATTCCGGATGGTTTGTCTGATGGGGAACATACTATCCTGATTTGTAAGGATACAGAATCCAATACAGGATATATTGATATAGTTGGTTTCAGATGTGAGCAGCTTTTGCCTTTATCGGCCAAGCCGAAGCGTAAAATTGAATATTTTGGCGATTCTATTACCAGCGGTACCGGGATGGATCTTTCGGTAATTGCCTGCGATAAGGGCCAGTGGTATGATCAGCATAATGGTTATATGAGTTATGGGGCACGTACCTCACGCAACTTGAATGCACAATGGCAGTTAACGGCCCAGGCAGGTGTTGGATTGATACACAGCTGCTGTAATATGGAGGTGGTAATGCCGCAGATTTACGATAAAGTATTTTTGCGCAGCGACTCTATTAAGTGGGACTTTAAAACGTACCGCCCGGATGTAGTTACTATTTGCCTTGGCCAAAATGATGGGCCTCAGCAAGATTCTACTCAGTTTTGTACCGCATACATTAATTTTATCAAAACCATCAGACAGCATTACCCCAAGGCAGATATTATTTGCCTTACCAGCCCTATGGGCGATAAAACATTAAGTATCGTTTTACAGCGATACTTAACAGCCATTACCAATAACCTGAATGCTGCCGGAGATAAACGGGTATCCAAATATTTCTTTTCACGTCAATATCACAACGGCTGTGGAGGTCATCCCGATCTGGCCGATCACGAATTAATAGCGAATGAATTAACCGCTTATATTAAGCAGTTAAAAGGCTGGTAAGCTAAATGCACTTATGATGGCGTTGTTTTTTTGGGGGTACCAGGTGTGCCATATGTACCGGGTGGCACACCTGGTACATATTACTTCTTCATTTCGTCCTTAATCGCCCTTAAAAACTCATTGGCATGTTGTGATCCGATGATGTAGATAAGTCCGTCGCGGTCAGTAAGGTGAATGGCATCATTGCCGGCAGTGTAAAACCGGATGGTGCCTTTGGTATGCAGGTTATAAACCGGATTGTTAAATAAATACTTGCTGTATTGTCCTTTTTCGGCTTTTATAATCCCGTTCAGGTCAATCTTTACCAGGCGGGTGGTCCAAAGGCCATTAAGTAGTATGCTTTTATTTTGTACCTGCGTGCGGAAATGCAGTAAAAAGCCCATAATAATGGAGATAATAATAATGGCAAAGCCAACCACTACCAGCAGGTCGCCGTTGCGCTCGCGCTCGTCGGTAAAAAAATAAGCGGCAAAGCAAAACATAGCCAGTACCAGCCTTATGGTAATGGGTATAAATTCCCTGCCCAGGTATTGTTTTTCAATAAAAGCCGGTTTTTCGCTCATCTTATTTTTTAATCAGTTCGAATATAGTTACTTTTTTGGTGTTCTTACTTACTTTATACCGGTCATCGGGCCGGTAACCGCCAATCCAAATCAGCTCGTCATTTGCGTTAACTAATAACGGGATATTATTTTTTTCGTGCAAGGGAACTTTCTGATCTATAAAAAAATCACTTAACTTTTTTCTTGTCCGCATCCCAATAGGGTAAAAATAATCGCCTTGCTGCCAGGTGCGCAAAGTTAAGGGATATTGCAACAGGTCTGCATCCACAGAGGCAGCCATTGGGTTGTTTTTTACAATCAGCGGACTATCATCATGCAATAAAGTCAGTTTATAACTTCCAAAATCTACCTCATGCGTATTTTCAGTGAACTGTACAGGTTTTATTAGGGCTGTTTTATTAGGGCTGATGATCAGCCGTTCCCTATCCAGCAATAAGTTGAACCCAGCCGATTCAAATATTCTGCCTGAGTGTTTATCCAGCGAAGAAATCAGATCGTCAATACTAGTTTCGTTAAATCCGTATTCCTGTAGCAAGTTAAAAAGCAATAGTCTCTTTGGCTCCAACATTTTTATTTTTGCTAAAGGAATGTGAATCTCCTCGTCATGCTGTATAAAAAGTTCATGTTTTAGCTCAGCCACCTTTTGCTGCAGCAATAACTCCAAGCCACGAAAATGCTCCAGGTTATGGTTAAACGTACTTTCCAGGTTTGGGTTTAATTCTTTTAGTTTGGGAATTACTTCCAGCCTAATTTTATTACGTGCATACTTTGCGGAGGCGTTGGAGCTATCTTCTACAAATGCCAGGCGGTTATCGGTAATAATTTGTTGTATTTCCTCACGTGTTAAAAATAAAAGGGGGCGCACCAGCAATCCATTTTTTGGGAGTATGCCGTGCATGCCGGCAATCCCCGTGCCGCGGGTAAGGTTCAACAATATTGTTTCAATTGCATCGTTTTGATGATGAGCAAGTGCAATAACCGAATAATCGTGCTGTTGCCTTAACTGTTCAAACCATTGATAACGAAGTTCCCGGGCTGCCATTTGAGTTGAAACCTTATTATCTGAAACATATTTTACCGTATCAAAATTAATAGTGTGAAAAGGCACGCGCAGTTGCAGGGCCAGGTCATTACAAAAAGCCTGATCACCCACTGCTTCATCGCCGCGTAGCTGAAAATTACAATGTGCAATGCTAAAATTAAACCCGGCAACTTTTAATAAATGCGCCATAACAACCGAATCCATACCGCCGCTTACCGCTGCTAATATTTTATTATCAGCCGAAAACAGGTTATTTTGCGCTATAAATTGGGTGAAACGGTTAACAGGCAGCATCCTTCAAAATTATTAATTTAAAACCCCAACAAAAAACTAATTTTGCGCCCGTGAGGAAATATGTTCTAAGTATAGTTTTATTGCTGATAACGGCTGCGGCTTTGTGCCAAAAAAAATCGGTGGTAAACCTGGTGCATTCAACTAGCAGTACGGGCATAAAGCTTAACGGCAAGGATGTTATTAAAGTATACCAGGGTACCTTTAAGCAGGACTATTCTACCCTGACTTCTGATAGTGCTTACTTTTATCCGCAAGATAATGCCTTTGATGCCTTTGGCCACGTAATTATTAACCAGGGCGATACACTGAACATCTACTCAGATAAACTGAACTATAACGGCAATACCAAAACCGCCATATTAACTGATAATGTGCGCATGGTTGATAAAGATGCCACACTAACCACCAATCACCTTAATTATAATACAGCATCCCGTATAGGTACTTATACCGATGGGGGTAAGTTGGTAAACAAGGATAATACTTTATTGAGTAAAAATGGGTACTATTTTGCCTTCACACGCGATTCTTATTTTCGATACAATGTATCCCTCACCACGCCTGATGCATTGGTGATAACCGATACCATGCGTTATAATACAGGTAGCAAGATTTCCTATTTTTATGGACCTACACACATTTATAGTCTCCCTAAAAAAGGCGAAAAGAAAAAGGATCAGGATACGCTATACACCGAAAATGGTTATTACAATACGGTAATTGAGCAGGCCGCCTTCGGAAAAAATAATTTATATAAATCGGGTACCAAATCATTAAAAGGTGATAGTTTGTTTTATGATAAACTAAAGGGCTATGGCCGGGCGGTTATGCACGTCACTTTTAAGGATGAGGAGCAAAAAACAACCATAAAGGGCAACCTGGGAACTTATTTTAAAGAGAAGGAACTTACCGTAATGACGCAGGATCCTTACGTGATAATGGTTACCGAAAAGAAAGACAGCACCCAAACCGATTCAACTACTAAAGCTACAAAATCAGACTCTGTGGCCAAAGCGGATGCTGCTATCGTAAAGTCGCTCGATAAAACCAAGGGAATAGGCAACATGGATCAGTTGATTAAACAAACTATCCCTACGCATTCCATCCCGTTAAAAGACATCAACATGAAGCCGGACTCAGCCTTAAAAAAGTTGAACCTTCCCGCTAAAGACATTAATACGAAGGCTGATTCGGCCCTGAAAAAGCTGCATATGCCCGGTAAAGACACCCTGCAAAAAGCTGATTCCATTTTACGAAGGCAGGCTGCGGCTAATAAAGGCTTAGTTACACAGGCAGATTCTGCCCTTAAAAAGGCTTCAAAAAATAAAGAATTGCGCAACAAGGTTGATTCGGCCTTGAAAAATGTGCCAGGCTCCATAAAAACGGCTGCCACATCAAAACAAAACCAGCAAAAGTTAAAGGACCTGGTAAAAAGCAAAACGGGAAAAGATGTGCCCGATACAACGTTGCGTACCCGTAAGGATACCGGCAAAACTAAACTCGATTCTATTTTTATGTCTGCCGATACCATTGAAACGCAGATAATGACCTATAAGGATTTAAAGATATACCAGGAAAAACAGCGATTGGCCCACATACGCGATACTACCGGTAAATCAAAAAAACCAAAGGTGCAGGGAAAAGAATCCAAATATTTAACTGCCAGCTATGTTGGTTTATCACGCGATACCAGCTTTTTCCACAGCGAGTATTTTGGAAAGCCTAAGCCGAAAGTGGTTAAGAAAAAGCCGGTAAAGGCGCCAACTAAAAAGCAGCTGATGCTGGATAGCCTGCAGAAAAAGCAAATGGCCGATTCTATCGATATGGCTAAGAAACTGGAGCCGAGTGATACGGCGCGGATAAGGATAATTATTGGACACCATCATTTTAAAATGTTTAAGTCGGACTTGCAGGCCAAGTCAGATTCCATGTTCTACAGCGGAGCCGACTCTACTATGCGTTGTTATGTTAACCCAATGATGTGGACGGAGGGTTCGCAGTTATCAGGAGATACTATTCATTTGCAGATGAAGCATAAGAAGATGGATAATATGACGATGTGGCCCAACGCCTTTATTGTGAATACGGAAAAGAAGGATTCCGTCCACTTTAACCAGGTGGGTGGTAAGCGGATGCGTGGCTTTTTTAAGAATGATAAGTTATGGCGCATGTTTATTGAAGGCAATGCCGAAAGTATTTATTTTTCGAGGGATAGTGCCAAAAACACCATCAGCGGAATGCAGCGTTCGATCAGCAGCCGTATCCGGGTTGATTTTAAAGATAATAAAGTAACCACCCTTGTATTTTATACCAAGCCTGAAAACAAGTACGGGCCGCTGAATAAATTTAAGGAAGACGACCGCGTTTTAAAAGGTTTTATCTGGAAACCGAAGGACAGGCCGGTATCTAAAGAATCTATCATTCCATCCTATACTAAAAAAGCAACAGCTGCGGCAGCAAAAGCAGCAGGCAAAGATGCTAAGAACAAAGGAGGTAAAGGTGCTGGGAAAAAAGTGCCAGGTAGTAAAACTACAAGTAAAGATAGTATCCAAAACAAGCTGCCCGGTTTATTAAATGGTATAAAAGCCGGTAAGGATAGCACTGGTACTACTGCTCCAGCAAAGCCAACGTCATTGAAAACAGGCAAAGACAGTATTTTGAAAACGGATACTACAAAGAAACCTTCCATCAACATGAAGAAGGATACTGTGAAGAAAAACGCAGGGAATTAAGAGGAGACATTTTTTCTCTTTGCCATGCTTCTCCACCATTTGGCGGAGAAGCATGGCAAACTTTTTTATCTTTCAGGCCTTAAGGGCCCCTAAAAAAGCAACCAATTGCTCCACGGCCTTAGCTCTGTGACTGATGCCATTCTTTTCTTCCATAGTCATCTCGGCAAAGGTCACGTCATAGCCCTCGGGCTCAAAAATGGGATCGTAGCCAAATCCTTCACTGCCTGATTTTTCATGGCGGATAGTGCCTTCAACGGTTCCTTCAAAAAAATGTTCCTCACCCTCCCATATCAATGAGATAATGGTATGGAAACGGGCCTTACGGTTAGTTTCATTTTTCAGATTGATGAGCACCTTGTTAATGTTAGCCTCATGGTTACCATGTTCGCCGGCATATCGTGCCGAAAAAACGCCAGGTTCACCGTTCAGGGCATCAATCTCCAGTCCGCTGTCATCCCCAAAACAATTCAGCTTGTATTTATGGTAAATAAATTTACTCTTTATAGCAGCATTTTCTCTGAACGTTAAACCGGTTTCGGCAATGTCATCATTGCAGCCAATGTCACTAAGGGTGAGTAATTTGATCTGTCCTTTTATTTTATCGGCAACCTCATCCAGCTTATGGCGGTTGTTGGTAGCAAAAACTAATTGTTGCATAATATTACAATTGTTTCATTTGTTCCCAAAAAGCCTTTTTGTACTCATTATTATCCATCATTTCATCAAAGCTGAAAGTGAACAGCGTACGGCAGCTATTAAGCTGGTGTAATTTATTAATGGTAATACTTTTCAGTTCGACAGGTAATGCATATTGACCCAGTACCAGCAATTTTTGCGGCGAAAAGAAAGTGGTCAGTTGTTCCAATGTGGCTTCCGGATGTTTGGCGCAGTTTAAAATAGCTACATCATCTAAACTAAAATCAAGACGTTTAATCGTATTTTCCAACGCTGTTAAATGATTCGGAGCAATAAAATCAGTATTTTGATAATGGGTAATGATGAGGAAGTTTTTTTTATGCTTACCAAGGTAATTAAAGCTAAGCGGCGGCGTTTCTGTAACAGGCGGTTCAACCGTTTCCTCTTTAATAATTGGTGGATGATTGTAAACAGCCTTGTCATTATTGAGCAGGAAAATATCTTCCTGCATAATAAAACTGAAAGCAAGCGGGTTTTCTATATGCACTTTAACAAATTTTAACCAAAAGTAGTTAAACAGTTTGAAGCATTATCGGCATATTCGCACAAATTATTATGGGCGTATAGTAAATAGCAAATTTTGTACAGCCATAATTAATAAATTTTACCGAAATTCGGAGTTTTTAACGGACTAATGGTCTGTTGTTTAATTAGTATTAGATACATGAGAAAGTTTGGGTTAGCCATTTTAAGTTTTGTTACATTAATTTCAGTTGCCAGCGCGCAGCAAAAACGTACACTGGATAAAATTGCTGGTGTGGTGGGCAGTGGTATTATATTGGAATCGGATATTGAGTTAAAATATGCTTCCTACCTGGCTCAGGGTAACTCGCCTAATGCTGACATTAAATGCCAGATATTGCAGAGCTTGTTAACACAAAAGTTATTGGCCCAACAGGCAGTAATTGATAGTATCGACGTAAAGGACGATGAAGTAGATGCCGATGTTGACCGTCGTATGCGTGGTATGATCCAAAGGGCTGGTGGTCAGGACAGGCTGGAGCAGTTTTTGGGCCGCTCTGTAATTCAATACAAAGATGAAATCCGTCCGGATATAAGAGAAAGTTTGGTGGCACGCAAAATGCAGGAAAAAATCACCTCAAACGTAAACACAACTCCTTTAGACGTTCAGAATTTCTTTACTAAAATTCCCAAAGACAGTTTGCCAACCTTTAATAAAGAGGTTGAAGTTGGTGAAATACAATTTAACCCAAAATTGACTCCTGAAGAAAAAGAAGCCTATCGTCAAAAAGCTGAAGAATTACGCGCCAGAATTATAAAAGGCGAAGATTTTGGAGCTTTGGCGCGTTTATACTCACAAGATCCGGGTTCTGCACCAGAAGGTGGAGATTTGGGCTTTAATGACCGTACCGCTTTTGTGAAAGAGTTTACAGCAATGGCCTTTAAATTAAAAGCAGGCGAAATTTCGCCCGTATTTGAATCGGATTATGGTTTTCACTTTTTACAGGTAATTGAGCGCCGTGGCGAGCAGGTACACGTTAGGCACATATTAATTGTACCGGCAGTTACCCAGGCCAGTTTAGACAGAGCAAAGGCAAAAGCAGATAGTGTTTATGACCTGTTAGGGAAGAACAAAAAGATTGACTTTTCTTCGGCAGCAGCTTATTACTCTGATAATAAAGACACCAAATATAATGGCGGGATGCTTTTAAATGCTGATAATGTGGAAACACGTACCACTTATATCCCTACAGACAGGCTTGATCCGCAGGTAGCGCTAACTACTGATACCATGAAGGTTGGCAGCCTTTCTGTTCCGCAATTATTTACCGGTCAGGATGGTAAAAAAACCTACAAGATTTTATTCCTGAAATCGACCACGCCTGCGCATAAGGCTAACCTTACTCAGGATTATCCTAAAATAAAGGAATACGCTACCAATGATAAAATTAACCGTACTGTGAGTGAGTGGTTCCAGAAAAGAAGAAAAGAAACTTTTATAAAAATTGACCCTGAATATCAGCAATGTTCACAGTTGAAAGGATGGTCAACACCACAAACAACTGCCGAAGTTAAACCTTAAACAATATGACGCAACACCGCTCGGATGTGGAAGCTGCTGATGCTTTAAGGAAAACCTATGAGCAAGTAAGCGAAGAAATAGGTAAAGTTATTATTGGCCAGCAGGAAGTAATTAAATATGTGCTCATTTCTATTTTTAGTAATGGGCACTGTTTATTGGTAGGTGTTCCGGGCCTTGCAAAAACCTTGTTGGTTCAAACTGTTGCACAGGTGCTTGATCTGGATTTTAAACGGATACAGTTTACACCCGATCTGATGCCTTCTGATATTATTGGCTCTGAAATATTGGGTGAAGACCGGAATTTTAAATTTATACACGGGCCAGTTTTTTCAAATATCATCCTTGCTGATGAGATAAACCGTACACCGCCCAAAACGCAGGCTGCTTTACTGGAAGCCATGCAGGAAAAAGCGGTTACCGCAGCAGGTATAACACATAAATTAGCCAAGCCATTTTTTGTTTTGGCTACTCAAAATCCAATTGAGCAGGAGGGTACCTACCCATTACCGGAAGCGCAATTGGATCGTTTTATGTTTAACATCGCGTTGGATTATCCTACATTTAAGGAAGAACTGCAAGTAGTTAAAAATACTACCAGTACAGCCCAAACAGCGGTAAACAAGCTGTTAAATGCCGAGCAGATTATTTATTTTCAGCAATTGGTACGTAATATCCCGGTAACGGATAACGTGTTGGAATATGCTGTAAAACTGGTATCAAAAACCCGCCCTAACGGCGAGTTTGCCACGCCACAGGTTAAGCGCTTACTTAATTGGGGTGCAGGTCCGCGTGCATCACAGTTTTTAATACTGGGGGCCAAATGCCACGCAGTAATAAACGGGAAATATTCTCCTGATATTGAAGATGTAAAGGCCGTAGCAAAACCTATATTAAGGCACCGCATTGTGCGTAGCTACCATGCCGAAGCGGAAGGCTTATCAACGGATGACATCATTGAGCAACTTTTTTAAGAAAATTAAGCCCGGTGTTATAGTCCAATTTCATAATTGACTGATGACTGCCGGTTTTATACTCAAAATTTCTGTCCTTTAACCATTTCTTCCAAAGCATCGATCCACTTTGGCGAGTCGTTAAGGCTTTCTACCAGTTGAACATGTTCGCCGCCAAGGGCTTTAAATTCACCACCGTATTCTTCAGTAACCTCATAAACAGTTTCCAGGCAATCAGCAACAAAGGCGGGGCAAAATACCAGCAAGCGTTTTTTACCCTCTTTAGCCAATTTGGCTACAATCTCACTGGTATAGGGTTGTACCCATGGATCGCTTCCCAAGCGTGATTGAAAGCAGATGGTGTATTTCTCTTTAGGGATATTTAATTTCTCAGCTATCAGCTTAGCCGTATGATGTGATTGAGCCGAATAGCAAAACTTATTGGTATCGTTTAAAGTATTGCAGCAGCCATCAACTTTCAGGCAAAAATTATCTGTATGGTCGCATTTAATCAGTTGCCTTTGGGGTAAACCATGAAAACTGAATAAAATATGATCATAAGTTTCAGGCTGATATTGTCGGCCATTATCTGCAAAGGTTTCTATCATCAGCTCATTATCATGAAACGAATTGATGAAGGATATGGATGGAATAGTTTGCCATTTACCTACAATATTCATCACCTTTTCGTATACCGACCCGGTGCTTGCTGATGCGTATTGCGGAAACAAGGCAATTACTTGTATGCTTTCAACTAATGACGCCTTTAATTTATCTAAAGCCGATTCTATAGAAGGGCTTTGATAGCGCATGGCCAGTTCTACCTGATATTCATCGCCCAGTCTGTCGGCAAGCAGCTTGTGCTGCAATATGCTGTAATGGAGTAATGGCGATCCTGTTTTATCGTCCCAAATCTCTTTATAAAGTTTGGCCGATTTAGGGCTTCTGAAAGGAACTATAATGCCTTTTACTAAAAAGGTGCGTAATACGGGATTTACATCTATCACCCTCGGGTCCATTAAAAACTCAGCCAGGTATTTGCGAACATCTTTTGTTTCGGGACTGTCGGGTGTACCTAGGTTTACCAGTAAAATTCCTTTTTTTGCCATAATAGTTTGGCGAAATTAGCGATTAGCAATTATAGATTGGAGATTAGTTGAAAATAGGAATTGTTGATCTTCCATTATTGACAATTATATGATAAGAAACTACTGGTCAGGACCCTGGCCGTGTAGCTAATCCCACAACTCAATAACTTTCCAGTTCGGACTTTACCTGCTGCATTAACCACATAGGTGTTGATGTTGCTCCGGCTATGCCTACTTTATCGCCCTGGGCAAACATGCTTTTTTCCAGTTCGCTGGTGGCTGATATGAAATAGGTATTGGGATTGTGTTTGCGGCAAACTTCAAATAAAACCTTTCCGTTTGATGATTTACGACCAGAAACAAACACTATTTTATCAAACTTACTTACAAATTTAGGAAGGTCCATATCACGGTTAGAAACCTGGCGACAGATGGTGTCATTAGCCTTTAAGTCGTACCCGCGTTCCAACAACTGGTCTTTTACGTTGTAAAACTTCTCCATGCTTTTGGTGGTCTGGCTGTAGAGGGTAATATTATGAGGAAGTTCAACGCCGTCCAGCTCCGCAATATCCTGAAAAACCAAAGCTTCATTATTGGTTTGACCCTGTAATCCCACCACCTCTGCATGGCCATGCTTACCAAATATTAATATCTTTTCATTGGCATCATAAGATGTTTTGATCCTATTTTGTAGTTTTAAAACTACCGGGCACGATGCATCAATAAGTGTAATATTATTTTCAAGCGCGGTACGGTAGGTTTCAGGAGCTTCTCCATGGGCACGGATCAATACCTTTTCGTTCTTTAGCGTTTTAAGGTCTTCGTGGTCAATTATTTTTAAACCTTTGGCCTTCAATCGCTCCACTTCTTCATCATTATGCACGATATCGCCGAGGCAATAAAGATAGCCGTCTTCAGCTAATATTTCTTCAGCCATATCGATAGCATAAACCACCCCGAAACAAAAGCCCGAATCCTGGTCAATGGTAACGTTTAATTGATACTCTCCCATGATGGTGCAAAATTACATCAAAAAGATTGAATTAATATGAGGTGGTATTTAGATTTTAACATCCCTACAGATATTAAATCCTACGGCCTTTCCAGGTATTGGTTTGAGTTAAATTTTTTTGAACCGATAGAAACGCAATGATAACCATGTTTACCATCTGAACCGGATGAAATATGATATTGATCCACGCATTTTGCCCGGCAGACAAAGAGATCATTATACGGGTTAATAAAATTAAACCTACCATGAAAAATATGAGGTTAAAGTTTAAAGTCATAAAAACAATCATTGGTCCGCCTATAAGTAATAAAATATATGCCAGTAATGCTGCGATGCTATTATTAAATACAGCCAGCGCATTCTTACTAAATCCGTTTATTGCATCAGGATAGTTCTTATACATGCGGCAGCTTATCATGCCGTTAGCCAGTAGCAGTTCACTTTTGAGGTTTGCCTGCTTTACTTTTTTCATGATCTGGTCATCCTCCACAATTTCGTCCTTAACCATTTCGTGCCATTGTTTTTGCCTGTAAACGGCAGCATCAAAAAACATAAATTGTCCATTGGCCGTTGCCAGGGCGGGGTTTCGGGTCAAATAAACCAGGCGTAAGGGTATCAGGTTAAGCAGCATGTAATGTAAAAGTGGCACAGTTGTTTTTTCGCCAATGGTTTTCATTACCTGGTTGGGGAAAAGACTTAACAATGCCAGTTTATAAACTTGTAATCTATGTACACCACTATTGATCAATCCTTTGTTAATTACTTCGTCAGCATCCAAAAACAACAAATATTTACCCCTTGCATAGTTGGCTAATTGATGGCAGGCGTGATTTTTTCCTATCCAGCCGGTAGGTAGGCTTGTGCCTTTTATAACACTGAATTGTGGATAACGGGATGCAAATTCTGTGCATATGGTATATGTTTTGTCAGATGATTCATCATCATAAACAATTACCTCATAGTTTGGATAGTCCTGCTGAAGGATAGATTTTAAGAGGAGCAGTATATTCTCTTCCTCATTTCGCGCAGGAATTAAAATGGATACAAGGTCAGTATATTGCCTGTTTACCTTGGTGAGTTTAGGATTAGAAATGAAATTGAAAAGCGTTACCGTAAAGCGGATGATGATAAAAAATAAGGTTACGGTTATGGCTATGATCACTTGAGTTCGGTTTCTATATCAAAAAATTAAATGTATAATAATTAACGCTATTTGATTAGGCAAAAGTCTAACTATGTTAAAATAATGGAATTATTTAACCACCTGGACGTGGTTTATATAATCAATAATAGTTTTAGTTGCCCCCGTATGTTCCTTTACATAATTCTGTATTTCTTTGCTCGCTTCATTATAAAACTGCTGATCATTAATGAGTTTATTGGTTATAACTTTTAATGAAGCCTCATCAGTTATACTAAAGCCTGCTTTTAGCTCAACTAAATCATGTGCCTCCTTAAATTTTGAATAATTAGGGCCGAAAATTACCGGCAATCCAAATGCTGCCGCTTCTAAGGTATTATGTATACCGGCGCCAAATCCTCCGCCAATAAAAGCAATTTTACCATATTGATATAAGGCAGATAGCATGCCTACATTATCAATAATCATTACCCGGTAAGTACTGAGGTGCGGAGCGCTCGAAGCTATTTGCGAATGCCTTATAGCTGATTTGGGAGGCAATAGGCTAATTAATGACTTAATTTTTTCTTCACTTATTTCGTGTGATGCAAAAATAAATTTCCAATCGCGGTTTTCCTTAACCAGGCTACTTATCAGCTTTTCATCAGCGGGCCAGGTGCTGCCTGCAATAAATATGTTTTTCCCATTTTTAAATTCTTCAATGGCTGCAATAGTCTTTGGTTGTTGTGCATTGGTCCAAACCCGGTCAAAACGGGTATCGCCGCTTACTATTACGTTATTAATGCCGATTGCCGAAAGCAACTGTATTGACTGTTCATCCTGAACAAAAAATCTGGCAACGCAGCCAAGCATTTCACGATGTAGCTTACCATACCATTTAAAAAATACCTGATTGGGCCTAAAAATACCTGAAATAACATATAGCGGAATATTACGCTTATACAGCTCATTAAAAAAATGGTACCAGTATTCGTATTTGGTAAATATTGCCAGTTTAGGGTTTATTGTTTCAATAAACCGGCGGGCATTTTGGGGGGTATCCAAAGGCAGGTAATAAACGGCATCTGCCAGTGATGTATTCTTTCTTACCTGGTATCCGGATGGCGAAAAAAAGGTTATTACTATTTTAATATCCGGGTTTGAACTGCGCATCTGCTCCAAAACAGGGCGGCCTTGTTCAAACTCTCCAAGTGATGCAAAATGAAACCAAATACTCTCCGGATAACGTATAAGGGCACTGTTTTTACGCCCTTTTATCCAAAGTTTTGCTTTTTTATTAAAAAATGAGGTTAGCCGGATTAGTAAAAAATATAGTTGTATACCGACGTTATATAATAAGAGCATTTTAATAATGAATTGTTAACTTCGCAGGGCATAAATGTAATCACAATAATATAAACTGAGCAGTTTTTGCGTTAAGGTGTTCATTGAAAAAATAAAAAAACAACCGGTACTTATCGGGTTTATAAAAAACATATAAAAAAACGAACAAATATTTATGAAAATTGCTGTTGTAGGAACTGGGTATGTGGGTCTTGTAACCGGAACTTGTTTGGCAGAAACCGGCAACCAGGTTATCTGCGTTGACATCAACGAGAAAAAGGTAAAAATGATGCAGGATGGTAAATTACCTATTTATGAACCTGGATTAGAACTACTTTTTGAAAGAAATATTCAACAAAAACGCTTGCATTTTACTTCAAATCTTGCTGAAGCAATTGCCGAAGCAAAAATAATATTTATGGCACTGCCAACCCCTCCGGGTGGCGACGGCTCTGCCGACTTAAGTTATGTGTTGGGTGCAGCAAAAGATATTGCCAAATTAATTACCGAATACAAAGTTGTAGTAACCAAATCAACGGTTCCTGTTGGCACTGCTGATAAAGTTACAGCGGTAATGAAAGCTCATACCAATATAGATTTTGCAGTGGTATCTAACCCTGAGTTTTTGCGGGAAGGTGTGGCGGTTGAAGATTTTATGAAACCGGATCGGGTAGTTGTAGGTACTTTGGACGAAAGGGCCCGCAAACTAATGGCCGAATTGTACTCACCTTACGTTCGCCAGGGTAACCCGGTTATCTTTATGGATGAGCGCTCGTCTGAGCTTACCAAATATGCTGCAAACTCATTCCTTGCTACAAAAATTTCATTTATGAATGAAATTGCCAACCTATGCGAATTAGTAGGTGCCGATGTTGACATGGTTCGCCGTGGAATTGGCTCTGATGAACGTATTGGTAAACGCTTTTTGTTTTCAGGAATTGGCTATGGTGGCAGCTGCTTTCCAAAGGATGTGCAGGCATTAGCAAAATCAGCAGAAGAAAATAAATACGATTTCAGGATACTTAACTCTGTAATGGAAGTTAATGAAGTTCAAAAACGTGTACTGGTTGAAAAAGTAAAAAAGTACTTTAAAGGCGATTTAAAGGGCAAGAAATTTGCTATTTGGGGTTTGGCATTTAAACCGGAAACTGATGATATCCGCGAAGCACCGGCATTATATATTATTGACGACCTGGTTGCTGCAGGTGCTATTGTAACTGCATTTGACCCTGAGGCAATGAACAATGTAAAAGGTGTGGTTGGCGATAAGATCAGCTTTGCCGAAAATCAGTATGACGCACTTAAAGATGCTGATGCTTTATTAATTGTTACAGAATGGTCGGTTTTCAGAACACCGGATTTTGAGCAGATGGAAGAAAATTTAAAAAGTAAAGTTATTTTTGACGGTCGTAACTTATACGATTTGGAGAAGATGATTGATCTTGGTTATTATTACAACAGTATAGGAAGGAAACTTATAAGCTAATGGGAAACCGCAAAAGAATATTGATAACCGGTGCCGCTGGCTTTTTAGGCTCACACTTATGCGACAGGTTTATTGCAGAAGATTTCCATGTAATAGGAATGGATAACCTGATAACCGGTGATCTGCGTAATATTGAACATTTGTTTAAACTGGAAAATTTTGAGTTTTACAATCACGATGTTTCCAAGTTTGTATATGTGCCTGGTGATTTGCATTATATATTGCACTTTGCTTCGCCCGCAAGTCCGATTGACTATTTAAAAATACCAATCCAAACATTAAAGGTAGGTTCTTTAGGTACCCATAACCTGTTAGGGCTAGCCCGCAATAAAAAAGCACGGATGCTGATTGCTTCTACATCCGAAGTTTATGGCGACCCAAGTGTTAACCCTCAACCCGAAGAATACTGGGGTAATGTTAACCCGGTTGGTCCACGTGGTGTTTATGACGAAGCAAAACGTTTTCAGGAAGCCATTACTATGGCCTACCATACTTTCCATGGATTGGAAACACGTATTGTGCGGATATTCAACACTTATGGCCCACGTATGCGGCTAAATGACGGGCGTGTATTACCTGCCTTTATTGGTCAGGCTTTACGTGGCGAGGCCTTAACCATGTTTGGTGATGGCTCACAAACCCGCTCATTTTGTTATGTTGATGACCTGGTTGAAGGTATTTACCGTTTATTATTTAGTGATTATGCCCAGCCAATGAATATTGGCAACCCTGATGAAATAACGATAAAGGAATTTGGTGAGGAAATCATCAAACTTACCGGAACGGATCAAAAATTAATCAGTTTGCCTTTGCCAACAGATGACCCTAAGCAACGCAGGCCTGATATTACTAAAGCAAAAAGTATTTTAAAGTGGGAACCAAAGGTTTCAAGAAGTGAAGGTTTAAAAATTACTTATAATTATTTTAAGTCGCTTCCTGAACACGAAATACTGCATAAGGATTTTACCTACTACAATAAACATTAATGGCTAAAATAGTAGTTACAGGTGGTTTAGGCTACATAGGCTCACACACCGTAGTTGAGTTGATAAATGCTGGTTATGAACCTGTTATTGTTGATGATTTATCAAATTCCAAGGCTCAGATACTGGATCAGTTGAGTAAAATTATCGGGTTTAAACCTGCTTTTTACCAGTTTGATTTGTGTGATGAACAGAAGTTAAAGGAATTTACTGAAAAAGAACCTGATATTGATGGTATTATCCATTTTGCAGCTTTTAAAGCCGTTGGCGAATCGGTCCAAAAACCTTTAAAATATTACCGTAATAACTTACAGTCTTTGGTTAATTTACTAAGTGTTTACAGCGGTAAGGCAATAAATTTTGTTTTTTCATCAAGCTGTACCGTTTATGGGCAGCCCGATGTATTACCGGTTACTGAAAATGCCCCTGTTAAGCCGGCACAATCACCCTATGGTAATACCAAACAGATTGCTGAAGAGATTTTAAAAGATGCAATAGTTTCAGGCGATGCTAAAAAAGTAATCGCATTACGCTACTTTAATCCTGTCGGTGCACATGAAACTGCCTTAATTGGCGAATTGCCTATTGGTGTACCACAAAACCTTGTGCCGTTTATAACACAAACAGCTATCGGCAAAAGAAATAAAATAACCGTTTTTGGCGATGATTACAACACCAGGGATGGTAGTTGCGTTCGTGATTATATACACGTGGTTGATTTGGCTAAAGCGCACGTTGCAGCTTTAAAGCTGATGGAAGGGCCTGGTTTTACGGGTTATGATGTGTTTAATTTAGGCACAGGTAATGGTAATACAGTGCTTGAAATAATAACAGCTTTTGAAAACACTACAGGAGTAAAATTAAATTACGAAATTGGCCCCCGCCGTAATGGTGATGTGGAACAGGTTTGGGGTGACGTAACGAAATCTTCCAAAGAATTAAACTGGAAAGCAGGGCTAGGAATTGATATCATGATGGCATCTGCGTGGGCTTGGGAACAATATTTATCTCAAAACCCGTTATAAATACATTTTGAGCCATAAACCCCAATGGTTTAATATAATAATAAAGAATTTCTACTGATAATGAAAAAGATAATAATAACCGGAGGCGCCGGTTTTATAGGCTCACATGTTGTACGCCGGTTTGTAAAAAGCTACCCTGAATATAATATCATCAATCTTGATAAGTTAACTTATGCAGGTAATCTTGCTAATTTAAGGGATATTGAGAATGAACCCAATTATAAATTTGTAAAAGGAGATATTGTTGATATTGAATTTATAAACAAGCTTTTTGCTGATGAGCAGCCGGATGCAGTTATCCACCTGGCGGCAGAATCACATGTAGACAGGTCAATTACCAATCCGCTTGATTTTGTGATGACCAATGTTGTAGGCACTGTGAATTTGCTAAATGCGGCACGCCACATATGGAAAGGCAATTATGATAAAAACCGGTTCTATCACGTATCAACAGATGAGGTTTATGGAACACTAGGTGAAGAAGGCATGTTTACCGAGCAAACAGGTTATGACCCACATTCGCCATACTCTGCTTCAAAAGCAGGATCTGATCATTTTGTGAGGGCCTACCATGATACTTACGGTATTGATACCGTAATATCTAACTGCTCCAATAACTATGGATCATTCCATTTTCCCGAAAAATTGATCCCATTGGCCATAAATAACATCAAACAAAATAAACCCGTACCAGTGTATGGTAAAGGTGAAAATATAAGGGACTGGCTTTGGGTTGAAGATCATGCCCGGGCAATTGATGTAATTTTCCATAAGGCAAAAGCCGGATCAACCTATAACATAGGTGGACATAATGAATGGAAAAACATTGACCTGATCAGGTTGTTATGTTCTATACTGGATAAAAAGTTACAACGGGCCGAGGGAACATCGGCTAAACTGATCACTTTTGTTACCGACAGGGCTGGTCATGATCTGCGTTATGCCATTGATGCCACCAAATTGAAGAATGAATTGGGATGGGTACCTTCCATAACTTTTGAAGAAGGACTTGAAAAAACAGTTGAATGGTACCTTGAAAATGAAGAGTGGCTTGATAATGTTACCTCGGGACATTATAAGCAATATTATGATGAGCAATATAATCAGCGTTAAGAATGTTTGGGATTTTTAAGAAAAAAGAATATAAAAAGGAAATTACTTTTGATTATAGTTCAATAGCGGTCGATATGCACTCACACATACTTCCAGGTATTGATGATGGTGCAAAAAATCCTGAAGAATCCATTATTCTTATAAAGAAAATGATGGATTTAGGTATTAAAAAAATAATTGCCACACCTCATATTATGGCTGATTATTACCGTAATACGCCCGAAACAATAAACGATGCCCTTGCTATACTTAAAGCGGAGCTGCAAAAACAAAAAATTGATATAGTAGTTGAAGCTGCTGCCGAACATTACTTTGATGAATCATTTGAAGGCAGGATTGACCGGAAGGAGTTAATGATAATTGGAGATAACTATGTTTTGTTTGAGTTTTCATTTATCAATCAGCCCCCGAATACCATTCCAATAGTTCAAAAACTTAAGGACTTGGGTTACAAACCCATCCTTGCTCATCCGGAAAGATACCCTTACATGGAATTTGACCAGTTTAAATCATTGCACGACTGGGGAGTATCATTACAATTGAATACCATTTCATTAACAGGCTATTATGGTAAAGAAGCTAAAAAGCTTGCTGAAAGCTTAATTGATGCCCAGCTTGTAGATTTTATATCAAGTGATATGCACCATTTAAGGCATGCAGAAGCACTTAAAAATGCATTGCGAATGCCATATGTGGAGAAGCTTTTGTTTGATTATCCGCTGAAGAATATAATGCTGAAGTAGGGTGATATGCAAATGTGCTGATTTCAGATGTGAAATGAAAAATGCATTCCTGAAATATAGTTTGCAAACCATTCAGTCATCTTTGATGTTCCATTATAAATTTGCACATCCTCATTCGTATCTCAAGGCCTCAACAGGATCAAGCCGTGATGCTTTTTTTGCAGGATAGAAACCTGATACCAGGCCTATAAAGGTGCATAATAAGATGGCAAAAACCAACCAAACCCAGGGAGTAACGAATGTGCCGCTTATTTGTACGGCTATTAAATTGCCTATACCCATTCCTAGTATAATACCACCAATACCGCCTATCATACAAATAACAATAGCCTCTATTAAAAACTGTTTACGTATAACAGCAGGAGTGGCGCCAAGTGCCTTCCTTAATCCGATTTCGCGCGTACGTTCAGTAACAGACACCAGCATAATGTTCATCAATCCAATTGCTGCACCAATCAGCGTAATAATACCAATGGCAAATCCGGCAATGGTCATCCCGGTAAGCTGACCGGATAGTTGTTGCTGAACAGAGTCGCTCCTTTCAATTTCAAAGTTGTCTTCGTTGGCAATATTTAATCCCCGTACGTTTCTGAAAAGTGAAGTTGCCTCGCCAATACTGGCATCAAGCGCCGATGGGCTGTTTACCATTACTGTGATAGTAAAGGATGGGTCTTTGGTGGCATTAATCTGCTTTGCTTTAAATACAGGTATCACACAAAACTTGTCGCCACCAAAAGCAGCACTTGAGCCTTTCGAGGCAAATACGCCAATTATCCTGAATTTATTACTGCCTATAAAAATTGATTTATTGATAGGGTCATCATTCTTAAAGAGCCGTTTTTTTATTTCGTACCCTATTATTACCACATTTTCTCCATGCTCTAGTTCGGAAGCTGAGAAATTACGACCGAAGCCTAATTTATAACCGCCTGTTTGCAGGTAATTTTCATTGGAGCCGGTTATGGAGATATTAGGATTGGTTTTTTGATTGCCATACTTAACCACCGCTGTGCCTGATACTTGCAGATTAATGGTCACTACCGCCGGAAGTGTAAATAGTTTCTTAAAACGTTCTGCCTGGTCATAACGGAGGGCAGGGTAAACCTTTCTGTGTCCACCGTTGCCAAAACCTAATCCTGAATTGGTGTTTTCTATAGTAAAAGAGTTTGCTCCCAGGCCGGCAAAAGCAGTATTTGTATATTGTTTTACACCCTCAATGGCGGTTAATATACCCACCAGGGCCATAATGCCGATAGCTATAATTAAAGAAGTTAATGATGTCCGTAACCGGTTACCCGCTATTGACTGTAAGGCTATGGATACGTTTTCTTTAAAGGTGGTTTTTACCGGCATAGTTTAAAAGTAACAAAAACTTGCTGATAAGACTATAACATGTACTGCTTTGTTACAGCATTAAGTTACTTAAAACAACAAAGGGCGAAAGATTAAATTCTTTCACCCTTTACCTTTATCTTTTTATTATAGTGTTATACTGAAAATGAAGTTCCGCAACCGCAGGTACTTGCAGCATTAGGGTTGTTAAAAGTAAAACCGCGGGCATTTAACCCGTCCTGAAAGTCAATTTGCATACCAGCCAGGTATAAGCCATGGGCCTTGTGCATATATACTTTTATACCTTCAATATAGTATTCCTGGTCGCCATCTTTTTTCTGGTCAAAGCCCAGCACATAGTTCATTCCTGAACAGCCGCCGCCTTCAACGCCAACACGCAATCCAAAATCATCATTCAGCTCTTGCTGATCTTTAAGCTTTAAAAGTTCTTTTACGGCACCTTGTGTAAAGGTTACCGGTGCAGGTGCAGTTTCAACAGCAGTACTCATCTTATTTTTAATTAACTATACAAATATAATGTAAAATGCGGATTTTTGTTGCAAGTGGTATATTTATGACCGCTAAATAACATTTTTAAATTATGAACCTGATTCCCTATTTATTGGACATTGTTAAATACATTTTTGCAGGCATGGCTATTGTTGGAGCCGCATTTTACATGGTGAAGCCCTACCTTGAACGCGACGAAAAAATTCAATTACTGGAATTTAAAAAAGCCCTTACCAATCAAACTTTGCCATTGCGTTTGCAGGCTTATGAACGTTTAGTGCTATTTATTGAGCGCGTTAACCCTGCCAATATGCTTATCCGCTTAAACGGTCCGGCTTATAGCGCCCATGAATTATATAGCCTTGTTGTTGAGGAGATTCGCAATGAATACCAGCACAATATAACCCAGCAGATTTATGTAAGTCCACGGGCATGGTCAGTAATTAAACGGGTTAAGGAAGATACTTTGGGCATAATTAATAATGCCGTTAAATCTTTACCCGAAAATGCAAATGGCCTTGAACTGAGCAAATTTATCCTGAGTTCTTTAAGCCAGCTGGAGGATAATCCCTACGAAATTGGCGCAGGTTTATTAAGAAAAGACCTGGAAGATTTATTTTAAACCAATCAATATTCATTTGCTCACTGGTTCATTTATATCAGTGATTGAAGTTTAATGCCATATTTTACTATAAATAAATGAAATTACTGGCAGACTAATGAACTAATGACCCAGTGAACCAATGAGCAAAAAGATAACCACCACTTCTGGTATTGAAATAAAAGAAGTTTATTGCACACCATCAGCAATGAATGAACTTCCCGGCGAATTTCCATTTACCCGCGGTATACAGAAAGACATGTATCGCGGCAGGCCCTGGACAATGCGTCAGTATGCCGGTTTTTCAACCGCCGAAGAATCAAACAAGCGTTATCATTACCTGCTAAGTCAGGGAACTATGGGTTTGTCGGTAGCCTTTGATCTTCCCACTCAAATCGGCTATGACTCGGATCATGAACTGGCCGAAGGTGAGGTGGGGAAAGTTGGGGTGGCTATTGATTCATTAAAGGATATAGAGATTTTGTTTGATGGCATCGAGCTAAAAAACATCACTACCTCCATGACCATTAATGCTACCGCGCCGATATTACTGGCCATGTATATCGCGTTAGCAAAAAAACAGGGGGCTGATCTTAAACAGATCTCCGGTACCATACAAAACGATATATTAAAGGAGTACGCTGCACGGGGGACTTATATTTACCCCCCTGAGGCCTCAATGAGGCTGATAACGGATGTTTTTGAATATTGCAGCAAAGAAGTGCCGAAATGGAATACTATTTCTATATCGGGCTACCACATCCGCGAGGCTGGCTCTACGGCAGTGCAGGAACTTGCATTTACACTGGCAAACGGCAAAACTTACTTAAAGGCCGCGCTTGATAAAGGACTCGACATTAACGTTTTCGCAAAGAGATTATCCTTCTTCTTTAACTGCCATAATAACTTTTTTGAAGAGATAGCCAAATTCAGGGCAGCCCGCCGTATGTGGGCACACATTACCAAAGGACTGGGCGCCACCGATACAGGTGCACAAAAACTACGTTTCCACACCCAAACCGGTGGCTCAACCCTAACGGCCCAGCAGCCTATGAATAATATTGTGCGGGTAAGCAACCAGGCTTTAGCTGCAGTGCTGGGCGGTACACAATCATTACATACTAACGGGTATGACGAGGCTATTTCATTACCCACTGAGGCAGCTGCTAAAATTGCCCTGCGTACCCAGCAGATCATCGCTTTTGAAAGCGGGGCGACTGACACAGTTGACCCTTTGGCAGGATCTTATTTTATTGAAGCCTTAACTAACGAGCTGGAAATTGCAGCGCAGCATTATATAGATAAAATTGATGCAATGGGTGGTTCTGTAAAAGCTATTGAACAGGATTATATGCAGCAGGAAATTGCGGCATCAGCCTATCAATATCAAAATGAAATTGAAAATGGTGAAAGGATATTGGTAGGGGTAAACAAATTTGCTGAACCGGAAGCGCCCTTGCAGAATGTTTTTAGGGTTGATGACTCCATCCGCAAAAAACAAACTGAAAAAATTGCCCTTGTAAAAAGCTCCCGTGATAACGATGCGGTAAAGCAATCTTTGGCAAAATTGAGGACAAATGCTCTGGAAAAACAGAATTTGATGCCCTTTATTTTAGACAGTGTTGAAAAATATGCCACACTTGGAGAAATAGCTGATACACTAAGATCTGTTTTTGGTGAATATTGACATTTCTGCACCTGACATAAAATCCACTGTCAGGGCTCAATTTGGGCATTAAAAAAAATAATTATCCGGTTCACAGTACTTTGTGATTTTTTATGTGTGTCAGTACCCTAAACTGGCTTAAGAATTGCTGTAAAGCCACCCACGGAAAAATGAAGCATCCCGGCGTTGAATATTTAAATAAGAGTAAATAATTAATTAAATGTTGAAATAATTAAAGGGTAAGGTGTGGTGGTTTCCCTAAAGCGAAATATAACATTTTAAATGACTTTCGCACTATAAATCACTTTATTATATCATAAATTTATTTCATTAAAAAGTTAAAATTTAATTTTTTTATCCGCTTTTTTTTAGAATATTCGATGTTCCGTAACAGTTCAAAAGATGTTTCGTTGGGAGGTTGGAAATCAATATTTTAATAAAATTCATATGGAAAAAACTTGTACTAACGTTTGGAATAGCTGTCTCCAGATCATTAAAGATAACATACCGGCACAAAGCTTCAAAACCTGGTTTGAGCCGATAAAAGCTTTAAGGATGGAAGGAAGCGTTTTGACGATCCAGGTACCGAGTTTGTTTTTTTATGAGTGGCTAGAGGAACACTATGTAGGTTTATTGCGTAAAACAATAAAAAAACAATTAGGCGATGAGGGACGTTTGGAATACAATATAGTTGTGGAACAATCTTCTTCAAGTAAGCCGTACACCACCAACATCCCGTCAAACGGAAATGGTGCCGAAGCCAAAAATCAATCTATGCCAATACCTATTTCAATAAATAAGGATATTAAGAACCCGTTTGTGATTCCGGGTTTAAAAAAGCTTAATGTTGATCCTCAACTGAACCAGAACTATACCTTCAATAATTTTGTTGAGGGTGATTGTAACCGTTTAGCACGTTCAGCAGGTTATGCTGTTGCTGCTAAACCGGGTGGTACATCTTTTAACCCGCTAATGATATACGGCGGTGTTGGATTAGGAAAAACCCACCTGGCACAGGCCATCGGCAATGAAATTAAACAAACCCTGCCTGATAAGCTGGTACTGTATGTATCATGTGAGAAATTTACCCAGCAGTTTGTTGATGCCTTGAAACATAATAATATTAATGACTTTGTGAATTTTTACCAGGCCATTGATGTATTGATTATGGATGATGTGCACAACTTTGCCGGCAAAGAAAAAACGCAAGATTTCTTTTTCCATATCTTCAATCACCTGCATCAATCAGGCAAACAGGTAATTATTACCTCTGATAAAGCACCAAAAGATTTGGCAGGTTTAGAAGAACGATTATTATCAAGGTTTAAATGGGGGCTTTCGGCCGATTTACAGATCCCGGATCTGGAAACCCGTATGGCTATCCTTAAAAATAAAACCTATCAGGACGGCATTGAGCTTTCAAATGATGTGATTGAATACGTTGCTCATAATATTGACAACAACGTACGTGAGCTGGAAGGCGCAATGGTTTCCCTGTTAGCACAATCAACCTTAAACCGTAAGGAAATTGATTTGAACCTTGCTAAACAGATGCTGAAGAATTTTGTAAAAAATTCTTCCAAAGAAATTTCAATGGAATACATCCAGAGCCTGGTTTGCGAATATTTTGAGGTGCCGATTGAAATGGTGAAATCACAAACCCGCAAACGCGAAATTGTGCAGGCCCGTCAGATTTCCATGTACCTGGCTAAGGCACATACCAAAAGCTCACTAAAATCAATAGGCCATTTCTTCGGCGGTCGTGATCACTCCACTGTGATTTATGCCTGCCAAACAGTGGAAGACTTAATTGATACCGATAAGAAATTTAAAGGCTACGTAGCCGACATTCAGAAAAAACTGAAAATGTCATAAGTTTAGTCTTATTGAAGAATAATGGAGCCTTGCATTTTTGTGCAGGGCTTTTTTTATATTTATAACATCACCAATATCATATGAAATGAAAATTTTTATTCGAAAAAGCCTGATTTTAATGTCGATCATCTTTTTGGGAAAATTGTGCGATGCTCAGGAAAAGCAGTTTATTAATCCGGATTCGCTACCCCCTCTTTCAAAAAATTACACACAGGCAGTCAAGGTAAAAGGTGGAAGTACAATATTTATTGCAGGACAGGCATCGGTTAATGCAAAGAAAGAACTCATAGGTAAAGGAGACTTTGAAGCGCAGGTTACTCGAACTCTGGAAAACCTGCGGACAGTATTGTCTGCTTCAAAAGCAACACCTGCTGATCTCGTTAAAATTAATATTTATGTAGTGGATTTGAATTCAGATAAATTAATGATCTTACGGGATCATTTGAAAGACTTTGTTGGCCCCAACCCACCGGTATCGACCCTTTTAGGTGTTCAGGCTTTGTTTAACAAGGATGCACTGATAGAAATTGAAGGCATTGCAGTAGTGCATTAAAATGAGTAAATTATTAAAACCGTACCAGGATGAAAAGAGTTTTGTTATTACTGATTGCAGTATTCACGGTTATCACATCATTCGCACAGAAAGCAGACACAGCCTCCATCAAACAAACCATTAATACCCTGTTTGATGGTATGCGTAAAGGCGATAGTACACTATTGCTATCTGTTTTTGCAAAGGATATGATATTGCAAAGTGTTGCTGAGGATGCAAGCGGAAAAGCTATCCTGAGTACAGAAAAAGCAGATGGTTTTGTAAAAGCGATAGGTACACCACACAAAATGGTATATGATGAACGCATTACATTTGGCACTATTAATATTGATGGCGATTTGGCGAGTGTTTGGGCGCCGTACAAATTTTATCTTGGCGATAAATTCAGCCATTGCGGGGTAGATGTATTTCAGTTATTAAAAACTCCCGAAGGCTGGAAGATCATTTATATTGTTGATACCAGAAGAAAAGATAATTGCATAGAATAGCATTTCATTTGTATGAAATGCTATCCAAACAGCAATTCAAAAACCTCTTCTATGCGGCTCACTATTTTAATATCAATTTTATAGCGCGACAGGTCGATGCTTTTTCTGTCATGCCCGCCTGAAGGGAGGTTGTATTTGGATATGAAGATTTGCTCGAAGCCCAGCTTTTGTGCCTCGGCAATGCGTTGTTCAACCCTGTTCACCGCCCTGATCTCGCCTGACAAACCTATTTCGCCTGCGAAACATGTTTTAAAGGGGATAGGAATATCCTGGTATGATGAAATAATGGCAGCCGCCAGGCCAAGATCAATGGCAGGATCTTCTACCCTGATGCCACCTGTAATGTTCAGAAATACGTCTTTATTCCCCAGGCTAAAACCGCATCGTTTTTCTAGTACTGCCAAAAGCATGCTCATCCGTTTGGTATCAAAGCCCGTTGCTGTACGTTGTGGCGTTCCATATGGCGAAGTGCTTACCAATGCCTGGGTTTCAATCATCATGGGGCGCATGCCCTCAAGTGTAGCGGAGATGGTGATACCACTCAAAGCTTCATCCCGTTGTGATAATAATATTTCGGATGGGTTAGATACTTCGCGCAGGCCTTCGCCCAGCATTTCATAAATACCCAGTTCAGATGCAGAGCCAAACCGATTTTTAACCGTACGTAGTATGCGGTAAACATGATGCCTGTCGCCCTCAAACTGCATAACCGTATCAACCATGTGCTCCAATATTTTGGGCCCCGCAATCATGCCGTCTTTAGTAATATGGCCTATCAGAAATACGGGCGTAGAGCTTTCCTTTGCGAAGCGCAAAAGTTCAGCAGTACATTCACGCACCTGCGACACACTTCCTGGTGTTGATTCAATATGGGCAGAATGTAAAGTCTGGATAGAATCAACTATTACCAAATCAGGCTCCAGTTGTTCAATCTGCTTAAATATGTTTTGGGTTGAGGTTTCTGTTAAAATGTAACACCCTTTGCCAAAAACTCCACCTTCAGGGGGCAGGGGGGTAAGCCGCTCTGCCCTCATCTTAATCTGCCGCTCGCTTTCTTCTCCGGATACGTAGAGTACTTTTAGGTTCGGCATATTCAATGCTAACTGCAGCATCAGGGTTGATTTACCAATGCCCGGCTCGCCACCTATCAGCACCAATGAACCTGCTACAATGCCGCCGCCTAATACCCGGTTAAACTCGTTATCGGGGGTTAATAGCCTTTGTTCTTCTGTAAAGGTAATATTGGCCACCTCAACAGGCTTATTAGCCCTTTGCAGGCTCGTGGAGGCTGTTTTCCAGTTAGGGACAGATGTATTAGCCTTTTCTAAAATTTCTTCGGCAAAAGTATTCCATTGAGAGCAGGACGGGCACTTACCCAGCCATTTTGCCGATTCATAGCCACAGCTTTGACAGAAGTATGCGAATTTAGTTTTAGCCATTGTTTAGATGTGCAGATTATTGATGTGCAAATGTGCGGATTAAATCGGAAAGAATAATATGTTTTACTAAAAATATTAGTATACTCTCGCCTTCTATTTTACATCGTAAAACAATAATTCGCTTATCGTTTTGAATTTTTAATTATTGAGTGGGGAATTTTAACTGATCAGCTTTTGGCTTAAATTGTCGATGAGCTGTTGTTTCAAATTTGAACTGACTATCAACCTATTTCAATCTTATATTTTTGTAGCTACTATCTAACCAATTAAATACTGCAATTACTGGCTCCTGTCCACCATCCCAATACCTTGTTATTTTCCTTTTTCCATTTCTCCAATAGATAATAAGCTCGAAATAGTCAGCATCCGATAAAACTAATTTGGAATAAGGGGCAGCTGTTTTAAATTTTATTTCCTCAAACTTTTGATTTAATGTGTCCCAAAATTGACGAGTAACTTTTCCTGTAAAGCACCCTTGTTTCACGTGTCCATAATCTCCAAAGTATTTATAGTTTAAGGATGAATCAATACTAATTATTGCTCCGAAATCAGATCATGCGCCACTTCTTGCCAATTCTATTTTTGTGATTTCATTATTTTGATGGATAACCTTTTTACAGGACATTAAAAGTATGATGACTGATAATACTAAAGTATATTTCATCCGCTTATTACATTTTAAAACAAGATACAATCTTTAACATAAAGGAATACGTCTGATCAAAATCTATACTGGTTCATTTGTTCCAAAGGTGGAACAAAGAGTCATATTAGCTCGCATTTAAAACAAAAAAATGCGGATACTTTTAAAGGCATCCGCACATCTGTAATCTGCAAATTCGCAAATTACAATTTAATCTCTTCGTCTTTGCTGGAGAAAAAGTGGAACTCAGTAATCTGGTAAGCAGGGTTGCTTTTTACTTTGATCCACTGGCCATATTTCATAAACCACTTCATTTGCCTGTTGATGAAACCTTTCTTAATGTAGGCTTCAATATAAGGGTGAACGGAAAGCGTTATGCTCTTTTCGTTCTGCTCAACCAAAATATAGTTAAAGTTGTTTTCAATATCGTCAAGCAGCAAAATAGTAGGCCTTATAGTTCCTGTACCGTTACAGGTTGGGCAAACTTCGCTTGTTACAATATTCATTTCTGGCCTTACACGCTGACGGGTTATTTGTACCAGGCCAAATTTACTTGGCGGTAAAATAGTGTGCTTTGCCCTGTCATGACTCATTTCGGCCCTTAGGTAATCGAACAGATCCTTACGGTTGTTCGGCTTGTGCATGTCAATAAAGTCAATCACCACAATGCCACCCATATCGCGCAGGCGCAACTGGCGGGCAATTTCTTTAGCCGCTTCTTTATTTACCTGAAATGCGTTTTCTTCCTGATTTTCTTTGCTGGCTGTACGATTTCCGCTGTTTACATCAATAACATGCAGCGCTTCGGTATGTTCAATAACCAGGTAAGCACCGCCTGCCAGGTTTACTGTTTTGCCAAAGGCCGATTTTATTTGCTTATCAACCCCATAGTGTTCAAAAATAGGAACACTGTTTTTATGCAAACGCACAATATTTTCCATTTCCGGCGATATCTCATGTATGTATGAGCGAATCTCCTCGTGTAAACTATTATCGTTTATATAAATATGCTGAAAGTCCGGATTTAAAATATCCCGTAACAAAGTTGAGGTACGGTCAATTTCACCCAGCACCTTTTTTGCCGGTTCAACAGCAGGTAAACGGGTAATGAAAGATTCCCACTTTGAAATGAGATCAAGCAAATCTTTTTGCAGCTCAGCAACGCCCTTACCTTCAGAAACAGTGCGGATAATTACCCCAAAATGCTTTGGTTTAATGCTCTCCACTATTTTGCGCAGGCGGTTACGTTCGGTATTACTCTTTATCTTTTTTGAGATAGAGGTAACTTCCGAAAAAGGTACTAATACTACATATCTACCGGCAATTGACAGGTCTGAACTTAAGCGGGGGCCTTTCGTTGAAATTGGCTCCTTCGCTATCTGAACAGGGATAAGCTGGTTTTTAGTTAATATTTCAGAGATTTTTCCTCCCTTATTAATATCAGCATCCAGCTTAAAATTATCTAAAAGCTTTGATTGATAACCTCCTGTACGTACCTGTTTAGTTAGCTTTAGCAGGCTTTGCACCTGCGGGCCAAGATCAAGGTAATGCAGAAAGGCATCTTTCTCGTAGCCTACATCCACAAAAGCAGCATTTAACCCTGGCATTATCTTTTTGATACGGCCAAGGTAAATATCACCAACAGTATAATTGTTGGTGACTTGCTCTTTATGAAGTTCTACAAGCTGTTTATCCTGTAATAATGCAATAGTAGTCCCGCTGGGGGATGAATCGATAATTAATTCTTTTATCAACTGCTACTCCATTTCTTAAAGCGACTAAAAAGCCGCACGTTAATAAGTGGGTAAAAAACAAAATTACCTGTCCTAAAAACAGATGTATAAGCCTGGGGTGCCAGCTTATTTCTTTTTATGTCTGTTTTTTCTTAAACGTTTTTTACGTTTGTGGGTAGCCATTTTGTGTCTTTTACGTTTTTTACCGCTCGGCATAATACTAATGTTTTAATTTGTTACTAATTTTTTAATTCCTTTATATACTCATCAATGCGTTGATCAAATGCCGCATCAGGCATCATCTCCTTGCATTTTTGGTAAGCTGCAATAGCTTCCTTTTTCATTCCCAGTTGTTTGTAGCTTTCAGCCAGGTAAAAGTACGGTTCAACTTCGGGTTTTTGTGCAATAATGTTTTTAAACCTTTGTACAGCTTTTTGGTACTGGCCCGATTTCATGGCAAACATACCCAAACTTAAATTCGCATTGCGGTTATTAGGATCCTGCTTAACTACATCAAGCAGTAACATAATTCCCTGCATTGGCGAACCCCCATCCGGATCGGTAATGCCTAAAGCTGTTTGGTTTACATAAGCAATTCCCAATCCTGTTTTTGCACTCAGGTCTTCGGGTTTTAGCTTGGTTGCATTTTTAAAACAGGCAATAGCATTTGTTACAAATGCCGGTTGCGCTGAAGTGTCTTGTGTAAATTTAAAAGCGTCGTTATAATGACTTCCAGCCGTAAACCAGTCTTCGAAAGTGTTTTCTTTACCTGCAATAGCCTGGTAATAAAACGCTGCCGGTGCAGGTTGATTTACATCGTCCCACTGTTTGGCCAGCTTTCTTTCTAAACTTACTTTGGCGGCATCGTCACCAGCGTTTTTCAGTTGCCCTTCGGTTTCTGTTATTTGAGCCGATAATGCCGGGCCAATAGTAGCCTTTGCTGCTGTTGATACCATTTCTACCGTTACATTGGCCGTTGGCCTCGCTTGCGCTGTAGTGGTTGAATTGGTGTGCCCGTCTGCTTCTTTGTGTTTTACAATTCCTTTAACAGGCAAAAAAAACAAATAGCCCATAATAGCGAAAACCACTAGAACTACAACTATTTGTTTTTTGTGCATACTCTTAATTATTTGCTTACTTTGTTTCCGGTCCTAACTTTATCAACGAAAGTTTTGGCTGGTTTAAAACTTGGCACAAAGTGCTCAGGAATAATGATGGCAGTATTTTTTGAAATATTACGCGCAGTTTTTTTAGCTCTTTTCTTTACAACAAAACTTCCGAAACCTCTTACATAAACATTTTCGCCACCAACCATTGAGTTTTTAACAACTTTAAAAAACGCCTCAACAGTTTCCTGCACGTCCACTTTCTCAATGCCTGTTTTGGATGAGATTTCAGTTATAATTTCTGCCTTAGTCATATCTGATTTTCTTTTATTTTTTATATAATTACTTAACTGTTTTGGGGTTGCAAAAGTATCTCTTTATTCCTAAAGATTGAAATAATTAACATATTTTTTTTAATACCCACAAAAATGTGACTTTATTCAAGCTTATTTACCAAAAAAAAGGCTTGCTTTGGCTGTTACTTTAATCAAAAAATGAGCTTTACAAATGAATTGATACAATGGTATCAGCAGCATAAACGCGACCTGCCCTGGCGCCATACTACTGATGCTTATGTAATATGGCTTTCTGAAATTATATTACAGCAAACACGTGTGGAACAGGGACTACCGTATTTTCGAAAGTTTTTGGAACACTACCCCGATGTGCAGCATTTTGCTGCCGCTTCTGAGGATGATGTGTTAAAATTATGGCAGGGTTTAGGCTATTATTCGCGAGGACGGAATATGCTTAAAACTGCCCGCATGGTTATGGATAACTACAATGGTAGTTTTCCACAAAGGTATGATGAATTACTGAAATTAAAAGGCATTGGGGAGTACACGGCGGCGGCTATTGCGTCATTTTCAGCAGGCGAAGCAAAAGCTGTGGTGGATGGGAATGTTTATCGGGTGCTGGCCCGGTATTTTGGAATCAGCGAACCTATCAATAGTCCGAAAGGAAAAAAAATATTTCAGCAAACTGCAAATGATTTGCTTAATGAGCAACAACCCGGCCTTCATAACCAGGCGATGATGGAATTTGGTGCTATGCTTTGCAAGCCCAAAAATGCTGCCTGTGGCATTTGCCCGATAAGGGAGGGTTGTTATGCCTTTTTACATAATGCGGTAAGCAGTTTACCTGTTAAAGAGAATAAAGTAAAGATACGCGAGCGCTACTTTAATTATTTTTTAATTACCGACGGAGATAAAGTACTGATGAATAAAAGAGGTGAAAAAGATATTTGGGCCAATATGTACGACTTGCCGTTGATTGAAACAGATACTTTACCTACCCCTGATGAATTGTTTTCTTTACCAATGGTTAAAGAGGTTTTCGGTCAGGGTATTATTTTGTCAGAAATTTTGCCTTTGAAAAAGCATATACTTACCCATCAAAGGCTCTATGTGAGAGTTTTTGTACTTAAAAATCAACCAGTTAAATTAAAAGAGCAATACTTTTTTACTACTACTGAAGATCTTAAAAAATTAGCAATACCAAAAATCATTTTTTTATTTATAAAAAATATTTTTAATTTGTAATATAATTTTTTTGATCTAAAATATGTCGGGTGTAAATAAGGTAATATTGGTGGGGCATTTGGGGAAAGATCCAGAGGCGCGGTCGCTCGAAGGTGGTGTTTCGGTGGTAAGCTTTCCTTTGGCAACCTCCGAAACGTTTAATAAGGATGGGCAAAAGGTTGAGCAAACTGAATGGCACAACATTGTGATGTGGCGCGGTCTTGCTGATGTTGCTGCCAGATTTTTACAGAAAGGAAAACTTGTTTACATAGAAGGCAAATTGCGTACACGCTCTTTTGAAGACAAGGAAGGCATAAAAAAATATACTACCGAAGTTGTTGCCGAAAACTTTACGTTGCTTGGCCGCAAAACGGATTTTGAAAATGATGGAGTCCCGGTTCGTCAGACTCCCAAAGTGGATCAGCCCTGAAATGCCAACGGGAATTAATATTACTATAAAGGCCACTTTGAAATCACCAAAGTGGCCTTTACTATTGTATATAGTTCAGGAATATATTACTTTAATTCGATATCAATTATCCTTTTTCCATCTTCACCAAGGCAATCTTCAATTATTTTGGTATAAAGCTTGTAACCGTCACTAACATTGGTGAATATTACGATACCTTTTTTTGATTGCGGGAGCAAAAACACCTGGGTATGTACCCCATCCTCATTTCCACCATGCCCCAATGCGTATTGACCGTTCCCCATATCATAAATTTCCCAGCCAAGCCCCATGTATTTATCGCCCTTGGTGTGTACCTGGCGGGTTATCATTTCGTTATAAACTTTTTGGGAAAAAAGTTTTCCGTTCATCGCGGCAGCGGCAAACTGACCATAATCGGCAATGGTAGTTTTGACCAGATCGGCAGCGTTAGCATTCTTGTTTTTTGGAACAGGTAACATATTTCCTTTCGGGTCAAAATTGTGCGCATACCTGCCGGTATCAATGGCATCACTCCACACATAGTGGCTATCCTGCATGTGCAGCGGTTTAAATATCAATGAATCGGCTAATTTATCTAATGTGGTGTGGAACTTATGTTCAAGCGCACGGCGCAGGTATTCAAAGCCTTCGCCAGAGTATTGATATTTTGTTCCCGGTTCAAATTGAAAGGCTAGTTTTTTATCTGCATTTAAATAACGCCAGTTGGCGAAGCCCGTTTGGTGGCTCAGTATAATGCGGGTGGTTAATTTTTTATGCCATGGATTATCCTTAATATCAGGGTCAATCCAATAATGATCAAGCGGCTCATCTAAATCCCATTTACCCATACTCACCAATTTAAGTGTAAGCATACTTGTAATGGGTTTGGTTAGCGAAGCTATGCTGAAAATAGTATTAAAAGGAGCTGCATCACCTTTTTGTAATTCGCCAAACACTTTTACATCCTTAAGCTTGCCATCCTCAATAATACCGATCCCAACGGCAGGAACTTTATTATCAGCCAGCCATTGATTTACGGCTTCACGGTTATCAAAAAAGGAAATACCCGCATTTTCGTCAGTTGGCTCCTCTTTATGATCGTAGCTCAGTATTCTTTTCATTTGCCAGTTTTCGCCGGTTTTAATCCATAAAGTGGTAAACAGCGCAATTCCGGTTAGTCTTTCGGGCTTGCCGGTTTCAATGGCATAAAAGCGGTGACGGCCCATTTGAATGGCGCCGTACAGTATTCCGTTTTTGTATAGAGGGTAAACCTTCAAACTGCCTTTTACTAATTCGCGACGGGGCTTATAAGAGATGGCGCAGATATTGGTTTTAATACTGTTAATAAAATCGACTTTTGTTAGATAGGCTCCGCCCTGATCGTGATAAAACTCAAAATCATTGCTAATCAGTTGGTCAAACTGGTTAATGTCACATTGATTAAAGCCAACGTTAAATACCAGGCTGTCTTTTGTCTTTAATGTTTTAAAGAGTTCTGAGTTTTCGCTCACCTGTGCTTTGGAAACATTGACCGACATCAAAGCAATTAATATAGGAAAAATATATTTGAGCCGATGAATGCGACTTGGTTTACTGGTATTGAAATTAATGATATGCATGGTTATGATTGGTTTTTAAAGTATTTGTATATGCTTCAGCAAAAATATACAGCGGCAAAAAGTATAAATTGGAAAAATGCGAACAGCCGCAATTATTTTTTTAAAGACAACAGGTAATCCGGAACATTAAACTTACGTGGCGACGTTTTTACAATAGTTTGAAAGGTATTGTTAAAATGCGCCTGATCATAAAAATTATTCATCAGTGCCAATTGTGTCAGGCGGATGGTATCATCAGCAGGGTAGGCTATATCATCAACTGCGTTTCGAAGTTTTATGATGATTGCAAACTCTTTGGGACTTAAACCAATATGGGCACTAAACTTTTTTTGCAGGTAACGTGATGAGCAGTTTAGTTTTTTACAAATTTCGGCAACGCCTATTTCGCCTTTTGAGTCCAGTATCAGTTTACAGCTGTTGATTACCAGGGGCGTAGTATCCTTATTAAATAAGCCTTTAAAGTTAGTATGCAGAAATTTGATGATCTGCCGGTTAGTATAGTTATTTTGATTTGCCTGATTTTCAGAAAGCCTGATACCAGTATCATCCAATGGAATTATTAAGTCAGTAAACTGGCTCATATCCAAATTGGTAAAGTGAGCTGGTACCCATGCAAATAACTGGGCCATGGTTGCTTTGCTATGCTGAAGAATATTTACCGTAATAGCTTCGGTAATTTGCCCGCAAAAATAAACGCCCGGCTTAAGGAATACATCGGCCTTTTTTGTTTTGACCTGAAGTCCCCGGCCTTCAATAAAAGCGATGGTAAAACATCCGTTTGGAAGAACAGATTTATCAGGCACTTCAAAAGCATTATCCATATTATCCAATACCCATAGCTTCTTTATAAATACAGCTAATTTATTATTTACCTGGTATTCCCGATATTTTAACATAGTGTTATGCCTGAAGAATATATTGTTGGGTTTATGATTTTATTATTGGTTACAAAAAGCTTAAGGTAAGGCTATTTTAAATATTATCCATAAAAAAAGCGGATAACCTTTCAGTTATCCGCTTCCATGTTTTCACCAAAGAGGATGATTTATTTTGCTCCCGGAGGGCAATGTTCTTTTAAGTATTGGGTATACAGTGTGCGTAAATGCAGGGTAGTGCCTGCTCCTTCAAATATACCGTGCGTTCGGTTAGGGTATGACATCAGCTGGAACTGCTTATTATATTTCACCAGTTCGTTAATCAGCATTTCCGCATTTTTGTAGTGTACGTTGTCATCACCTGTTCCGTGAATGTATAGCAGGTTACCGCGCAGGTTCTTTGCATAAGTAACCGGCGATCCTTTTATAAATACGGCTCTACCTGCACTATCAATAGGCACGCCCATATAACGTTCCTGGTAAATATTGTCATAAGTTAGCTGCCAGCCCACTGCGGCTACAGCAATGCCAGTTTTATATATTTCCGGATGCTGGAACATTAGGTTCAATGTGCATGAACCACCACCGCTCCATCCCCATACGGCTACGCGGCTGGAATCAATAAATGGCCATTTTAATATTTCTTTAGCACCCATTGCCTGGTCTTCAATATTCACAATGCCAATGTTTTTGTAAATAGCTTTGCGCCATTCCGCACCTTTGGGCGCAGGTGTGCCGCGGTTATCCAAAGAGATATAGATGTAACCGTCATCGGCCATATTGCCTACGTATTCGCCGTTGCGGCCACTGCCGTAGCTATCGGTAACGGTTGCTCCGGCTGGTTCGCTGTATACATAAAATACAACCGGGTATTTTTTGGTCGAATCGAAATGGGTTGGTTTAACCATCCAGCCATCCATGGTAATGCCATCAACAGTTTTTACCTTGAAAAATTCAGGCTTGTTTTTGGCTTCGGTGTTCAGTTTAATTTCAGCTCCGCTTAAGTGCTTATGCTCAGGCAGGCTGACTACTTCACTTAGTGGGGGCGTATAGATATTAGAGAAATTATGAAGCCCTATTTTGCCATTAGGCGATATCTCATAATTATGAGTTCCTGGTTCATCAGCAGGCGTTAAGCGCTCAGCTTTACCACCTTTAATTTTTATGCGATACAGGTATTTTTGTGTCGCATTATCAGGCGATGCGGAATAATAGATATAACCACCTGTTTCGTCAAGCAGGGTAAGACTTATTACATCATAATCGCCTTTGGTAATTAATGTTTCTTTACCATCGCGATCAATTTTGTAGATATGACGCCATCCGTCTTTTTCGCTCACCCAAATAAAAGATTTTCCTTTTTCAATCCATTCCCAGCCTGTAGGATCGCCGCCATTCCAGCGTGATTTACCATCTATCCAGGCCTTATCATGCTCCTCGTGAAGTAAAGCTGCTGTACCGTTTGATACGTTAGCTACAAATATCTTGCTTTCGTTTTGAGCGCGGTTTAGCTGCTCCAGAATAACCTCGTTTGAGTTGGTAGTCCATTCCATACGTGGGATATAATGCTGCACAGCATCGCCCGGGATATTTAACCAGGTTGTTTTAGCGGAGCTGATATCAACCACGCCAATTTTGCATGAACTTGGGTCTTCGCCGGCAACTGGATACTCCACCGGAACCACAAAAGGGTAAATGGAATCGGTAGTATTCAGCATTTCATATTTTTTTATTTTGCTAGCATCAATCTGCCAGTAAGCCAGTGTACGGCTATCAGGCGACCAGCGGAATCCATCACGACAGTCAAACTCTTCCTCATAAGCCCAGTCGAAAGTACCGTTGATAAGCTTATCAGTGCCATCAAAGGTTAATTGTTTAATGATTCCGGTAGCCAGGTCCTCAGTAAATAGATTATGCTCGCTAACGTAAGCTGCTTTTGCGCCATCAGGCGATAGTTTAGCAAACATTAATGATGATTCAGGCCTGCCCACGCCAAGTTGTTTTAACGTCTTGCCAGCTATGTCATACACCCAATAATCGCCGCGGGTATTATAGCGCCATACCCTTTTGGTATTGGTAAATATTAAAACCTTTTGCCCATCGTTTGACAGGGTAAAGTTGGCAACAGCCAGTGGCTGCTTTCCGGCTGGGGTAAGCATTTCTTTGCTCACCAATACAGTTTTCTTGCTGGCGTCGCGGGTGTCCAATTCTACAATCTCGCCACCCTGGGCGCGATAATACTGGTAACCATCAGTAGCCCAATGCGTTTTGCCTCGCTGTGCCTTCACTACCAGTTGCGTAAGCATCAGCATTGAAAAAGCAATTGAAAAAAGTACTGAACGGTAAATTTTAAAATTCATTAGTCAATAGTTTAGTTTTCAGTTTTTCTATTCTTAATATATCAGATCAAGTAAAAATTCCATTAAATTAGCATGGAGCTAATGCCAACCGGAACGAAATTTATGCGAATTACGCAAAATAAAGACGATTAAATAGGCTGAGAATGTGAATTTATTATAATTTGATTGAATTAGTGTAAGGTTATCTCAAAATTACTGTTATGAAAAAAATACTTCTTCCTATTTTTCTTCTTTTTGTTGGTATTACATGCTGTTATGCCCAGCATATTGACAGGAGTAAGTTTGTTAATGACAGTTTAGATTACTATGTTAACCGCGCATTGACCAATTGGCGCATACCGGGTGCCGCGGTTTGTATTGTGAAGGATAACAAGGTAGTGCTGATGAAAGCATATGGCATTAAAGAATTGGGCGATCCGGCTAAGGTAGATATCAATACCCTTTTTATGATAGGCAGCAATACCAAAGCTTTTACTGCCACAGCTCTTGCTATGCTGCAAACACAAAACAAACTATCATTAGATGATAAGGTCACCAAATACCTGCCCCAGTTTAAGCTGGAGAATAGACCTGCCGGCGAAATGGCAACCATCCGCGATTTGTTGTGCCACCGCCTCGGACTGCAGACTTTTCAGGGAGACTTTACTTTTTATAACACAGACCTTACCCGCGAACAGATTATTGAAAAACTGGGCGAAGTAAAGGCTACCTACCCCTTTCGTACCAAATGGGGATATACCAATTCGGCATTTTTAACGGCAGGGCAAATTATTCCGGTGGTTACCGGTAAGCCCTGGGAAGTGTATATTAAGGAGAATATTTTTGCGCCGCTGGGCATGATCAACACTATTGCGCTTACTGCCAGTATGCCCAAACAGCTGAACCGAACCGTACCACATACCCTTATTGATGGCAGATTATCAGCCATACCCTATTGCCAGATTGATGGACTGGCACCTGCCGGAGCCATCAGCTCATCTGTTAACGATATGAGCAAGTGGGTGCTGGCTTTACTGAACGACGGTAAAGTGGGTGCAAGACAAGTGATTCCGCTTGCGGCCATAAAGACAACTCGCGAGCCGCAGGATATTGTGGGGCAGATACATCACCTGAGTGGGGAAACCAATTATGAACTGTACGGACTTGGTTGGTTTTTGCAGGATTATGATAATAAGTCACTGGTGATGCATGATGGTGGGGTGAATGGTTACCTGTCATCAGTTACTTTGGTACCTGAAGAACACTTAGGGATAATCATTTTAACCAATACAGATCAAAATGCGCTTTACGAGGCTTTGCGATGGGAGATTTTAGATGCTTATTTAAAAATGCCTTACCGTAATTATAGCGATACCTATTTAGAGAAATTCAAAGCGAATGAAACCCAGGAGCAGGAAAACGATAAAAAGCTGCGCGATTCAGTTGCCTTAAATCCAATACCCGCTTTGCCAATAACTGCCTATACCGGTAAATACAGTAATGAATTATATGGCCATATGACCATTACCCAGGGCACAAATAATGATTTAGAGATCCGCTTTGAACATCATGTGCGCATGTATGCCCATTTACAACCGCTGGGTGGCAATCGCTTCTACGTAACTTTTAGTGACCCAACATTTGGCAAAGCTGTATTTCCTTTTACAGTAAAAAACGGTCAGGTAACGGGCGTACGTGTTAAGGTAGCAAACTTTGTAGAGTATAATCCTTACGATTTTAAGAAAGACTAGGCCCCACCTAAATCCTCCCCGGTAGGGAGGACTTAAAAGAATAAACGTTTATGAAGCTGAAGTCTCCCCAACCGGGGGAGATTTAGAGGGGGCTCTCCTAAAACAAAAACAGCGATGAGTATCAAAACTCATCGCTGTTTTATTTTATATTCTTAAATCCGAAATCGAACTTCCGAATTCCGAAATTAAATCAATAGTCTAACCGGTTCTTCCAGTAATCCCTTTAAGGTTTGCAGGAATGCAGCACCTGTTGCGCCGTCAACCACACGGTGGTCACAGCTTAGGGTAACTTTCATTACGTTGCCTGGTACTACTGCACCATTTTTAACAACCGGAACCTGCTGAATACCGCTAACGGCAAGGATACAGGCATTTGGCGTGTTAATAATAGCAGTAAACTCATCAACACCAAACATACCTAAGTTTGATATGGTGAAAGTAGAGCCTTCCATTTCGTTAGGTTGCAGTTTTTTAGCTTTGGCTTTTGCCGCAAACTCTTTTACTTCCACACTGATGTGGCTGAATGTTTTGCTATCGGCAAATTTAATAACCGGTACCAATAAGCCTTCGTCAACAGCTACGGCAACACCAATGTTAACGTGCTCGTTGAAGCGGATCTTATCGCCCAAAAATGATGAGTTGATAGCAGGATGTTGTCTTAAGGCAACAGCACAAGCTTTCACTACAAAATCATTAAATGATATTTTAACCGGAGCTACTTCATTGATGCGGGTACGCGCTTTAATAGCCTCGTCCATATCAATGCTCATGGTTACGTAGAAATGCGGAGCAGTAAACAAGCTTTCAGACAAACGCCTTGAAATGGCTTTGCGCATTTGGCTAACCGGTTTCTCGGTAAATTTCTCTTCGCCAATAACGCTTGGCAATACAATAGTTTGTTTTGGAGCAGCAGGAGCAGAACCTGAAGCAGGTGCAGCCACCGGTGATGGTACTGATGAAGCAACCGCAGCAGGAGCTTTAGCAGCCGGTACGTATTCTTCCACATCTTTCTTAATGATACGGCCGCCTTCGGCAGATCCTTTTACATCATTAAGGTTGATGCCTTTTTCTTTAGCTATTTTACGTGCCAGTGGAGATGCTTTTACGCGGCTGTCATCTTCTGACGAAGATGTAGTATCGCTCACTGTTTCAGCAGCAGCAGCAGTTTCTGCAACCGGAGCAGCAGTTTTTGCAGCTGCGGGTGCGTCATCCTCCAGTAAAGGAGTAATGTCAGTACCTTCTTTACCAATAATAGCTATAATGCCATTTACCGGAGCAGCTTCGCCTTCTTTAGGACCTATGTATAAAAGTGTACCAGCTTCGTAACCTACTACTTCCATGGTAGCCTTATCGGTTTCCACATCAGCCAGTGAGTCGTCTGATTTTACTTTATCGCCAACTTTAAAGTTCCATTTGTTTATCACACCCTCGGTCATGGTATCGCTAAGGGCAGGCATACGGATAACAGTAGCCGGGATGGTTGATTTATCAACCTTTGGTTTAGCTTCAACAGGTGCTGAGGCTTTTTTATCTTCAGCAGCTTTTGGAGCCTCTGCAGCAGGGGCAGCCGTTGCGCTTGCGCTAAGCACCGCTTTATAATCCTCACCGGCTTTGCCAATAACGGCAATAACGGCATCAACAGGCACCGCTTTACCTTCTTCAACACCAATGTAAAGTATAGTGCCGTCCTGGTACGATTCGAAATCCATTGTGGCCTTATCGGTCTCAATCTCGGCTAATACATCGCCTGATTTTACCTTGTCGCCAACTTTTTTATGCCACTTAGCCAATACCCCTTCGGTCATGGTATCGCTCATTTTTGGCATTTTAACTACTTCAGCCATATATTATTTGATCAATAGTTTTTTTAAATTTCAGTTAAAGGTAATGATTAGCTCATTATGTAAGGGTAATCTTTTTGTACATACACATCGGTGTACAGTTCTTCAGCCTCAGGCCATGGTGACTCTTCAGCAAACTTAACCGACTCATCAACTTCTGCCTTTACTTTAGCATCTATTTCTTCAAACCATTTTTCATCAGCATAACCTTCTGATGTAATAGTATGTCTTACCAATTCAATCGGATCTTTCGCTTTATAAGCTTCCAGCTCTTCTTTAGTACGGTATTTTTGCGGATCGGACATAGAGTGACCTTTATAACGATAAGTACGCATCTCTAAGAAAGTTGGTCCTTCGCCGGCACGGGCACGCTGAGCAGCTTCGTCCATCGCTTTGTGAACAGCTGCCGGGTCCATTCCATCAACAGGTGATGAAGGGATACCATATGGTAAGCCTAATTTATAAATATCAGTATCAGCAGTGGTACGTTCAACAGAAGTACCCATTGCATAACCATTGTTTTCGCAAACAAATATTACAGGTAGTTTCCAAAGTGCTGCCATGTTAAAGGTCTCGGTTAACGCACCCTGACGTACTGCACCATCGCCCATGTAAGCAACGTTTACAAACTCAGTGCCTTTAAATTTTTCAGCAAATGCAATACCTGCACCCAGTGGTACCTGGCCGCCAACAATACCGTGGCCACCATAAAAATGTTTCTCTTTTGAAAACATGTGCATAGAACCACCTTTACCTTTTGAGCATCCGGTAGCTTTACCATACAGCTCGGCCATAATAGAGTTTGATGATACTCCTTTTGCTATAGCGTGGGCGTGGTCACGGTAAGCGGTTATCAAACTATCTTCTGGTTTTAATACAGACATTGCTCCGGCTAAAACAGCCTCTTGCCCTATATATAAGTGGCAAAAGCCTCTTATTTTTTGCTGTCCGTAAAGTTGTCCTGCTTTTTCTTCAAACTTTCGCATTAAAAGCATTGCCTCATACCACATCAGGTATGTGTCCTTATTTATTTCGATTGAACTCATGTTATATTAAAACGGTCAAATTTCTGAGTAAAGCGCAAATCTAATTATATCCTTGAAAATATGAAACTGAGAAAGATTTGTTACACGTGATTTTGTTCAAAAAGAGTTATTTATATTCAATCCAAACCCTATTATTACTTTCTGCGTACAAATGACTGAGTAAATTGTACCCCGGAAATTCCACGATGAGGGGATTTTTGTAAAAAAAGCTTTACGTAATAGGCAATATTTTAAATGATTATTAAAGTTTACAAATGTTGAAAAAAAATAGTCATTTAGTTGCAATTTTAGAAAAATTGAATAGTTTTGTAGCCAACAGTACACAAAGTGTATAATTTAATAAACAATTTGTTGGCAAAAAACAACAAACCTTTAGTTAAATGAAGAAACTCACTATCGTTATTGCATTATTTTTCAGTGTATTAGCCACACAGGCTCAAACAAAAATCAGTCCAACCCAAACTGACGAGAAAACATCCGACGATCAGGAAAGTTTAGCAAAAGATTATTTATCGCAAATTATGGGCGTTGCGCTTTCTGCAACTTCCAACATGAAACTTTTTCACTTTGTTTACGACTGGATCGGTACTCCTTACCGTTTTGGCGGAACTTCAAGAAAAGGTATAGATTGCTCTGCATTTACAAAAGAATTATACAGCCAGGTATTCAATATGGATATTGAACGCAATTCGCGCGATATATTCAGCATGGTTAGCCCGGTTAAAAGGGATGATTTGAAAGAAGGCGATTTGGTTTTCTTTAAAATCCATAGCCGCCGGATATCACACGTGGGTATTTACCTTGGTAATAACCGTTTTGCTCATGCCTCATCACGAGGTGTAGCTATCAGCAGCCTTGATGATGCTTACTACAAACGCTATTTTTATCGTGGTGGCCGTATGCTGGAATCCTTGAAAGTGGAGCTTGAAAAAGAAGAAGACAATAACAAAAACTAGTGAAATTATAAACCTGAATTAAAAAATCCTTCCCTCCCCGGAAGGATTTTTTTTTGCCTTATTGTTACGACTTTAAGTTGCAGGGAATTGCTAACTGTTTGCTCATCAATTGCGTATAAAAGTAAAATGAAGCGTTGTTTGCTAACAAGGTAAGCTGAAGATTGGAATGATGATGTGCGTTTAACAACTTTTAGGAATGGAGATGTTAAAACAAAAACAGCTTTAATTGAAGTCAAAATATTAATTTCACCCCAGATTTTAAAATCCTGTCAGCTTTGAAAAGGGAATTTAAAAATAAATTGATAAATATTTTGATGAAGGGGCGTCTGTTATTATTAGTAATTGGTTTTGCATTATTTTTTTCATCCTGTCAGGATGGAGCTCCTCAGCAACAAGCCATTCATCACTCTAAAAAAATAAAGAAGCAGCTTATTGAGAAACCAAAGGTTGCTGAACGCGATTCTTTTTGTATTGCCGCCGTTGGCGATATTATGCTGGGCTCTTCTTATCCTGATAATAGAACACTGCCGCCCGACAGCCAATTATTCAATGGTCTTAAAAATGTTAGTGATGAGCTGCATGGTGCCGATATTACCTTTGGTAACCTGGAAGGCGCATTAGCAGATACGGGAGCCCCGGCTCATTACAAATTAAATTTAAAGAGTAAAGCCTATTTATTCAGAATGCCGGAGTTTTTTGGCGGTGTTTTGAAAGATGCCGGTTTCAATGTACTGAGCCTGGCTAATAACCACATTGGCGATTTCGGCGATTCCGGGCGATTTAATACTATGCGGGTGCTGGATAGTTTGGGTATTGAATATGGCGGCCAGGTTAGCCATCCATCGTCTATATTTAAGGTGAATGGTGTTACTTATGGCTTTTGTGCCTTTGCGCCTAATAGCCAAACGCTGTCTATTCTTGATCTTAAAAATGCAGCATCGGTTATTCAGCAACTTAAACAACAGTGCGATATTGTAATTGTATCTTTCCATGGCGGTGGTGAAGGTGCTGCTTATGAGCATGTGCCTTTGGCAGCCGAATCATATATCAGTGAAAAACGGGGAGACGTCAGGGCTTTTGCCCATAATGCCATTGATGCAGGTGCCGATGTTATATTAGGTAACGGCCCGCATGTTTGCCGGGCCATGGAAGTTTATAAAAACCGGCTGATTGCTTACAGCCTGGGTAATTTTTGCACCTATAAAAGTGTAAGTGTTAGCGGTGTTTGCGGCTATGCACCATTACTGAAAGTTTACGTTAATAGAAAGGGTGAATTTTTAAAAGGGCGCATCATCTCCAACATTCAAACCCATAATAAAGGATTGGAAACGGATACCCTAAATCGTGCTGTAAATCGTATAAAAATGCTCACCAAAGCTGATTTTCCTGAATCTGGTTTAAATATTTCTGATGATGGACAGCTTACTCCCAATATTAATTTAATGGCTGTTGCCGGCAAAGAAAAATTTTAACTTTAATTGGGGATTTCTAAATCTCATCCTTGGTAGTCCGGATCAGGCTTATTCCTGTAAAGAAAAATAATACACCTATAATACCTACTACTATAAGCGTAGTAATTTGTGCATTATGATTAATTATCCCTACGCCGGTAAAAATTAGTCCTATTATACCAAGCACCGTAAGTATTGCTCCAAAAGTTCGTTTTAAGTTCATAACAGATTGCCATTTTTATAAAAGCTTTTTATAAAAAACAAATAGCACTCCAATAATTTATTTTACATTTATTGGATTTTTAAATCTTAGCTATGACACCTCAAATAGGCTTTTTAATTGTTGTTTTTATTTTAGCGGTGATAATCTTTTCATCGTTTGTGTCTGTTAAACAAGGCACTATAGTAGTAATTACTGTTTTTGGTAAGTATCGCCGCATACTTACACCGGGCTTAAATTTTAAGATTCCGTTTATTGAAACCATTTATTCAAAAATATCTATCCAGAATCGCTCTGTTGAGCTGGAGTTCCAGGCGGTAACGTTTGACCAGGCCAATGTTTATTTTAAGGCGATGCTGCTGTACTCGGTATTAGATCAGCAGGAAGAAACCATTAAAAATGTTGCCTTTAAATTTGTTGACGAGCGTAACCTGATGCAGGCGCTGATCCGTACGGTTGAAGGTTCTATCCGGGCATTTGTGGCTACCAAACGCCAATCAGAAGTATTGATATTAAGACGTGACATTGTTGAACACGTAAAAGAGCAGCTGGATGTAATACTGGAAGGTTGGGGTTATCACCTGCAGGATCTGCAATTGAATGATATTACTTTTGATGAAGTAATTATGAAATCAATGAGCCAGGTAGTGGCATCCAATAACCTGAAAGCCGCTGCCGAAAACGAAGGACAAGCATTATTGATTACCAAAACCAAAGCTGCCGAAGCAGAAGGTAATGCCATTAAGATATCGGCTGAGGCTGAGCGCCAGGCATCACAATTGCGCGGCCAAGGTGTGGCTTTATTCCGCGAGGAAGTGGCCAAGGGTATGTCAGTGGCTGCAAAAGAAATGCAGCAGGCTAACATGGATACTTCGGTAATATTATTTACCATGTGGACAGAATCCATTAAACACTTTGCTGAAAACTCAACCGGTAATGTTATATTCTTAGATGGATCAACCGATGCTATGCAACAAACCATGAAAGAAATGATGGCGTTAAACCAATTGCATAGTGCACCTGTCAAAAAGTAAAAATTACTTTTGCTAATGATGGATCTTAGGGTAGTGCGGTGGGTTGTTACACTTTTTTTAGGATTTGCTGCTTTTAGCGGCATGGCGCAGCCTTACCGCACTTTAACGGCTGATGATTTTAGAGGAATACCGGGTAGCTACGGTGGAGAAGTAGTTGCCTATACCAATTGCTCTATTGATTTTAAGTATCAGGCCCGCCGGGAAAAAAATTATTACCTGCTTAGTTTTGATATTGAGCTAACTATGAACAATAATAAATCATGGATAGACAAGCGGCAGATTACTTCGCCAGCTATGCTTGCAGAAATTTTACGGCACGAACAGGGGCATTATATTATTGCTTACATGGAGCAGCAAGAGTTGTTAAGAGCGGTTACCAAAACCGTTTTTTATGCCGATTATCAAGCACAGGCATCAGCAATTTTTAATCGTATTGATGCCAAATACAAACAACTGAACCACGATTATGATGAGGATACCCAGCATATGGTAAACCGGCAGCAACAGCAAAGCTGGAACGCCTATTTTAAAAAACGCCTGGAATACGCACCGTCTGTTGATGATGGGCGTTAATTGTGTAGGATTACATTCACTTTTAACATTCCCTGTTAAATTTTGTTAAACCCTTACCTATTTGCCAGCATGGCACGTAATAATAACAGATAAACTTTTACCTTTAGGATAAGGTTTCTTATTTTCGCGACATAACAGCGTGTTATAGGAAGTTGAGGTTGATTTAAACGATGGTTTTATCTCAATTCTCATATCCCACATCTCATATCTAAATAAAAAAATGGAAGAGTTTGAAGCAAGTGCATCAGCAAAAAAGACTAAAACGATATATATATCAACTGTTTTTGGTATTGCCATGGTGCTGTCAATGGTTGGGCTGCTGGGCCTGATTTTGGTTGAGGCCAATAACCTTTCGCGCTATGTAAAGGAAAATATTGTACTGAATATTTTTGTTGATGATGCCGCGCATGAAACAGATGTGTTGCAACTGCAAAAACAACTGGACGCTAACCCAATGGTAAAACAAACCCAGTACGTAAGTAAGGAACTGGCTGCCCGCAATCTTCAGAAAGATCTGGGTGAAGACTTTGTGAAGTTTTTGGGCTATAACCCGCTATCACAATCACTGGATGTTTACCTGAAGGCTGATTATGCCAACAATGCCGACATTGAAAAGTTTAAAACACAGCTGCTCAAAAATCCACTGGTTAAAGAAGTAAAATACCAACAATCACTGGTTGACCAAATGAACCAGAATATTACTACTATCAGCTTAATTATTTTGGCTTTTGCGGGTATATTTGTAATACTCTCAGTAGCGTTGATTAATAATACTATAAGACTGGCTATTTACTCGCAAAGATTTTTAATTAAATCAATGCAGTTGGTAGGTGCCACTAAGGGCTTTATCCGTAAGCCGTTTATTTTGTATGGCATCTGGCATGGTATTTTGGGTGCCCTGATTGCTATAATAATTTTATTGGGTACCCTGTCACTCGCCTACAAGGAAATTCCGGATCTGATTATCCTCAGAAACTATACAGAATTTGGGCTCATATTTGTGGTAATTATAGGGCTGGGTATCTTTATATCAGGCTTCAGTACCTTTTTGGCGGTGAACAAGTTTTTACGTTTAAAAATATACAACTTATACAGATAGACTGTTGATTTCGGAGATCGGATTTTCGATTTCGGATTTAAGCAGAAGCTTCTTTAATAAAAAGATCATTAAATAAAATAAAAAATATTATAACATGGCACAAAAACAACCAAGCGGTCCGGTAAAAACAGCAGCTACTGCTAAACCTGCAGCCAAAGTTCCTGACTCAAGTTCAATTCATTTTATTTTTGATAAGGGTAACTATCGCCTTCTGATAATTGCCATTGCAGTTGTGGCATTTGGTTTTATACTGATGTCTGGTACTACCGATATTTACAGCACTACCAAAATTGTTATTGCACCACTGGTAGTATTAGGTGGTTTTGCAATAGGATTCTTTGCTATTTTCAAAAAGCCAACCACCAATTAGTGAATGGTTGATTAAGTTGATTGGGTAAATGGTTTTATTCGGTCAACTCAATCAAATAGTCTAACTCAATCAACCTATAAACACACACAATGAACATTATCCAGGTTATTATCCTTGCTATTATTGAAGGATTAACGGAGTTTTTGCCGGTATCATCAACCGGGCACATGGTTATTACCAGCTCATTAATGGGCATCAGCAAAGATGAATTTGTAAAGCTTTTTGAAATTGTTATCCAACTGGGCGCTATACTGGCCGTGGTAGTGCTTTACTTTAAACGCTTTTTCCGTTCGGTTGATTTTTATATTAAGCTGATCATCGGCGTTATACCTGCTGTGATTTTAGGCTTACTGCTTAAAAAACATATCGACAAACTATTGGAAAGCCCTTTGGTTGTGGCCATTGCTTTTGTATTAGGTGGTATCATCCTTTTATTTGTTGACGAATGGTTTAACAAGCCGACCGTTATGGAAGAAAAACAAATTAGTCGCCTTACCGCCCTAAAAATTGGCTTTTTTCAGTGTTTGGCTATGATACCGGGTGTTTCACGTTCGGCGGCTTCTATAGTTGGGGGTATGTCGCAGAAACTGAGTCGTACTGCTGCTGCTGAGTTCTCTTTCTTTTTGGCAGTGCCTACCATGTTCGGCGCTACTATAAAGGACCTGTGGGATTTTCACAAACACAATACCCTTACCAGCGATCAGCTGCACCAGGATATTCAGTATTTACTTATTGGTAGTGTGATTGCCTTCATAGTGGCTTTATTGGCCATTAAAAGCTTTATTACCTTTTTAGAGAAGAAAGGCTTTAAATTATTTGGCATTTATAGAATAATAGCTGGGATTGTTATCATTATCCTTTATTTTACAACAAACGCATTGCATACAGCATAAATAAAAAGGAGGGTAATGCCCTCCTTTTTATTTAATATAACAAATGATCATAAGGATACCGCTCGGTATGGATTGCTTTTACTTCTTCGTAAAGCAATGATCTGAAATCATCAACATTTTCTTTTTTAGTAGCCGATATAAATAAAGCGGGACTGTTGTTTTTAGCCATCCAGCTGTTTTTAAAATCGTGCAGGGTAATGGGTTCAGTCTGCTCTTCAATGCCGTGATGTTCGGGCTCAAAGGCATCAATCTTATTGAAAACGGTAATTACGCGTTTATCAATAGCACCTATTTCTTTTAATGTTTCATTTACGGTGTGGATCTGATCTTCAAAGTTAGGGTGAGAAATATCAACCACATGGATCAAAATATCTGCTTCGCGAACTTCATCCAACGTAGATTTAAAACATTCAACCAATTGGTGAGGCAGTTTACGGATAAACCCTACGGTATCTGATAACAGGAAAGGTACATTATCAATCACCACTTTGCGTACGGTAGTATCTAGCGTGGCAAACAATTTATTCTCGGCAAATACTTCAGATTTTGAAAGCATGTTCATGATGGTTGATTTCCCTACGTTGGTATAACCCACCAGTGCCACACGCACCATTTGCTGGCGATTTTTACGCTGTGTTTCGTTCTGCCTGTCTATGTTTTTTAATTTATCCTTCAATAATGATATTTTGTTGAGGATTAAACGACGGTCAGTTTCAATCTGCGATTCACCTGGTCCACGCATACCGATACCACCCTTCTGGCGCTCTAAGTGGGTCCATAAGCGGGTTAATCGTGGTAATAGGTATTGTAACTGGGCCAGCTCTACCTGTGTTTTTGCCTGTGCCGTTTGTGCACGACCGGCAAATATATCCAGTATCAGGTTATTGCGATCAAGGATTTTTACCTGTAGTTCGTTTTCAATATTACGCAGTTGTGAAGGGGTAAGCTCATCATCAAAAACTACCATATCAATTTCTTCGGCGGTTACAAAAGCTTTGATATCTTCCAGCCTGCCCGATCCCACGAAAGTGGCCCTATCAGGTTTCTGCAATTTTTGGGTAAAGTTCTTTACCGTTTCAGCACCTGCCGTAGCTACCAGAAACTCTAATTCTTCTAAATATTCTTTTGCCTGTTCATCTGTTTCGCCCTGGGTTATTACGCCCACTAAAACAGCACGTTCCTGCTTCACAGCAGTATCATAAAATTTTTGCTTCATTAAAAATGAATTAACAATGGAAATGCCAAACTACTGCCTGGCTGGTATTTAATATACGCCCGCTTATTGCTGTGTTTAATAATAGTTCAATAAGAAGGCGTTTACAAAGGTAATATGTTATTTACTATTCATCGCCATATAATCTAAAGTTAAGTTACACATGGCTTTAACTCCCAGCGGAAATGCACTTTCATCAATATAAAAATCAGAGGAGTGGTTTACCGGGGCAGTCAGTGGGTCGCCACCTTTTGGCAATCCTCCTAAAAAGATGAAAAGAGCGGGTACTTTTTGGCCATAAAAGCTAAAATCTTCGGCACCAGTAACCGGATCTGCAAGCTTTGTATTGGCTACGCCCGTGGTTTGTTGTAAAGATGGCAGCATTTTGGCAGTCAGCTCCGGATTGTTATAGGTAACCGGGTAATGGGTTGAATAAGTAATATGCGCAACGGCTCCCTGAGCCTCGGCTGTTTTGGTGGCTATATCGTTAACACGCTGAATCAGTAATTTTTCATCGGCATTAGTAAAGGCCCGTAAAGTGCCCAGCAACACCGCCGAATCTGGTATGATATTAAAGCGGTTGCCTGCCTTTATTGAACCAATGGTTACTATGGCTGGGTTTTGGGTGATGTTAATATTGCGGCTAACAATAGTTTGCAAGCTGTTGATAATTTGTGCCGATATAACAATAGGATCTATCCCTCCCCATGGCGCTGCACCGTGGGTTGATTTACCCTTAATTACAATTTGCACACTATTTACACTGGCCATAGCGCCACCTGGCCGATAGGTAATTGTACCCACAGGCAGATAAGAAAAAATATGCATCCCAAAAATGGCATCTACTTTAGGGTTTTCTAAAACACCTTCTTTTACCATTTCTTCGGCTCCGCCAACCTCACCGGGATCAAGGCCCTCTTCGGCTGGTTGAAAAATAAATTTTACGGTTCCATGCAGTTCACTTTTCATGGAGGTGAGTATTTCTGCTGTTGCCATTAACATTGCCATGTGCGAATCATGGCCGCAGGCATGCATTACACCCACTTCCTGCCCGTGGTACATGGTTGTTACCTTTGATGCAAATGGAACGTTGGTATGCTCGGTAACGGGCAAGGCATCCATTTCTGAACGAAGCGCTATTACCGGGCCGGGTTTGCCGCCTTTTAATATGCCTACCACACCGGTAGTGGCTATACCTGTTTTTACTTCCAGACCCAGCGATTGCAGGTGCTTGGCAATAATGGCCGCGGTACGGAACTCATGGTTCCCCAGCTCGGGATGTTCGTGAAAATCGCGGCGCCAGGCTATAACCTGGGTTTGAATAGAATCGGCTTTTTTGCTGATTTGTGCTCTTAGTGATGACGTTTGAGAAAATGCCGGTAAAGCAGCAGTGCAAAGTAATAGTAGGTATAGTTTCTTCATGCTAAGGGTTTTATCCCCCTAATATAAAAAAAAGAAGGATGGCTTTTTGAAAAACCATCCTTTTTGTATTGATGTATTGAGCAGAATTAACGCCTTATGTGCGTTTTATACCAGCTCGGCTACTTCGCTTGCCTCATTTTCTTTTTTAGATTTAGCCTTATTCAAGGTTTCCAAATCATCATCAGAAACCAGGGTAATAGATAACCCCATTTTTTCAGCGATGGAAACCAACAGCTGAAAATCTTTTTCTGACTTGCCTGATACAATTGCAGCTGACATCTATTTATGGATATTTTGTTATAAAACTGTTTTGATTTTTAACTCATTCATCTGCGTTTCGGCAATGGTTGATGGGGTATCAATCATCACATCGCGACCAGAATTATTTTTAGGGAATGCAATCACATCACGGATTGAATCCAAGCCTGCAAAGATCGAACACAAGCGGTCGAAGCCTAATGCTAAACCGCCATGTGGTGGTGCACCATATTCAAAGGCATCCATCAGGAAGCCGAATTGCTTTTGTGCCTCTTCAGGCGAAAAGCCTAAATGCTTAAACATCAACGCCTGTAATGTGCGGTCATGAATACGGATAGAACCACCGCCAATTTCCGAACCATTAAGCACTAAGTCGTAAGCATTGGCACGTACATCGCCTGGTGCGGTATCCAGCAAGGCAATATCCTCAGGTTTTGGTGAGGTGAACGGGTGGTGCATGGCATGGTAACGGCCCGATTCTTCGTCCCACTCCAACAGCGGGAAGTCCAGTACCCAAAGCGGTGCAAAGGTGTTTTTATCGCGTAAGCCTAAACGGGTTCCCATTTCCAGGCGAAGCTCGTTTAATTGCTTGCGTACTTTGTCGGCTTGTCCGGCTAATACAAACATGATATCGCCCGGTTCGGCTTCAAATGCTGCTGCCCAGTTGGTTAGGTCATCTTCGTTATAAAACTTATCAACTGATGATTTTAATGTACCATCGGTATTGTAACGGCAATAGATCATGCCGGTAACACCAATTTGAGGGCGCTTTAACCATTCGGTTAACTCATCAATTTGCTTGCGGGTATATTCGGCACAACCTTTAGCGTTGATACCTACTACCAGCTCGGCATTATCAAAAATGCCAAAGCCTTTTCCTTTTACAATATCGTTCAGTTCAACAAACTGCATCCCGAAACGGATATCAGGTTTATCGGATCCATATAAACGCATAGCATCGGCATATTGCATACGCGGGAAGTTATGCAGATCAATCCCTTTTATGGTTTTGAACAGATGGCGGGTTAAGCCCTCAAAAATGTTTAAGATATCTTCCTGCTCAATGTAAGAAAGCTCACAATCTATCTGGGTGAATTCAGGCTGACGATCAGCACGTAAATCCTCATCCCTGAAACATTTTACAATCTGGAAGTAACGGTCGAACCCGCTTACCATCAGCAATTGTTTAAAGGTTTGGGGCGATTGTGGCAAAGCGTAAAACTCACCAGGATTCATGCGGCTTGGTACCACAAAGTCGCGAGCACCTTCGGGGGTTGATTTAATCAGCACCGGGGTTTCTACCTCGATGAAGTTTAATCCGTCCAGATATTTACGTACTTCCTGTGCCATTTTGTGGCGCAGCATCAGGTTGTTGCGGATAGGGTTACGGCGCAGATCCAGGTAACGGTATTTGGCGCGAAGCTCTTCGCCACCATCAGTTTCATCCTCAATCATAAACGGAGGAATTTTTGATGGGTTTAGTACCTCAATATCGGTTACTTCGATCTCAATTTCGCCGGTAGAAAGCTTTGCGTTTTTGCTGGTACGCTCAATTACGGTACCGGTAACTTTTATCACAAACTCACGACCAAGGCCACGGCTTTTTTCGCGCAGGGTAGCGTCCGAATCGGTGTTAAAGATCAGCTGGGTTAAACCGTAACGGTCGCGAACATCAATAAAAGTTGTTCCGCCAAGGTCGCGTGATTTTTGCACCCAACCGCATAATGTAACCGTTTTACCTAAATGGCTGATATTTAATTCGCCGCAAGTATGTGTTCTGAGCATGGTACTGATTTGTAAAGTTTGCAAAAGTACATTTTTGAGTCGAAAGGTGAAAGATTTAATAAAGGAAGGGAATAATCACATAGCCCCACCTAAATCCTCCCCGGTAGGGAGGACTTAAAAAAAGTGGTCGAAGCTAAAGTCTCCCCAACCGGGGGAGATTATTCATAGCTATCATTTTTTCTTTATGGCATTCATGAGGGCTTCGCCGTTTAGAGGGGCTCTTCCTTCAAAAAGAAAACAATTTTCAAACCCCATCATTTAATTTTATATTTACTAACCAATGCAAACCGCTGAAATATAATAGTATACCACGCTGCTGTCAATTTTATTTTTTTAGGCTGATAATAAAAATAAAAAACATCATGAAAAAAGTAAATATCCCCGAAGGCTATCCACAGTTGATGCCTTACCTGATTGTTGCGGATGCTGCTGCATTTATTGAATTTACCAAAAGCGTTTTTGGTGCCGAAGAACGTTATAAAGCTATGCGCGATGAAAAGCTGATAATGCATGCCGAAGTAAAAATTGGCGATAGTGTAATTATGCTGGCAGATGCAACTGAACAATACACAAAACAACCCGCCGGATTATTCGTTTATGTTGACGATTGTGACCAGGTTTATGCAAAGGCACTGGCAAATGGGGCTACAACCAAAATGGAACCTGCCGACCAAAGCTATGGCCGCAGCGCAGGAATAAATGATGCTTTTGGCAATACCTGGTGGATCACTTCGGTGTGATTTCCGGGATGGTTTACCGGTTTAAGTTTTACATTTGCTAATTGAAATAAATCCGGATTTAAAAATTCGAAATTCTTCTTCGTTCATGATAAAAAAACTCCTGCTTTTTGTTTTTCTATTCTTGCTTATACAGCTTAAGGCCCACGCAAATTTTAATTATGATGCCAATTGTGTTGACGCCTACAGGGCCATTATGAGTTTAAGGCTGAACGAAGCCCGGCAACTGATCCAAAAGGAAAAACAACAAAATCCGCAGAATGGTATTACCGTATTGCTGGATAATTACATAGATTATTTTGGCTTACTGGCCTCCGAAAACAAAGCAGACTATGAACGACTGAAGGACAACAAGGCTAAGCGGTTGTCTTTACTGGAGGATAATGACAGCAATTCGCCTTATTACCTGTTTGCACAGGCAGAGGTATACCTGCAATGGTCTTTCTTAAAGGCTAAGTTTGGCGATTATGTATCATCGGGCTTTGATGCTAAAAAGGCCAATGGTTTGCTGAAGGATAATGCTGAAAAGTATCCTGATTTTTTACCAAACCAGAAAAGCCTGGCCCTGGTAAATGTGATCTTCGGTTCCATACCTGCTAACTTTAGAAGCGTCACCCGTTTTTTGGGGATGAACGGTAATGTACAGGCAGGCGTAAAACAACTGGAAGAGCTGCGTACCACGCTGCCCAAAACCAAATACAGCTTTTATAATGATGAGGTGATCTTCTTTTTATGCAATATAAATATTGACGCATTGCACAATTATGGCGCCTATCCAAAGTTAATCACCTATCTATCGGGTATGGAAAACAATAGTCTGCTGAAATCTTTTTTGCAGGGTTATGTGGCTTCCAAATCGGCACATAATGATGATGCTATTGCTTTTCTGGAAGCGAGGCCAAAGTCCAACGAGTACGTGAGCCTGCCTATGATCAATTATCTTTTGGGCTGTGCCAAGCTGAACCGCATGGATGAGGATACCCCCATGTTTTTGAATGCTTATGTACGTGAATTTAAAGGTACCAGTTATATTAAGGATGCCTATTTAAAGATGGGTTATTACTACCTGCTGCAAAACGATGCCTCAAAATACGAAGCTTATGTAAAACTGGCCCAAACCAAGGGTTATGCCACTGATGAAAAAGACAAACAAGCCCTGCGCGAAGCCAATGATACCAAACCGGACCTGGACCTGTTAAAGGCCCGGTTTTATTATGATGGGGGATATTATAGCAAAGCTTTGAATCAGCTGAATGGCAGAGAGGTAAACAGCTTTGCACTGATAAGAGACAAAACAGAATACTATTACCGCCTGGGCAGGATTTACGAACGCACCGACAAACCCAATGAAGCGCTTTCGGCCTACCAAAGGGCCATTAACAATGGCAAGGCAACCAGATACTATTATGCCGCCAACGCAGCGGTAAGCATAGGCCGTATTTTTGAAGAAAAACGCGATTATACCAAAGCCGCCGATTACTACCACCAGGCCCTGGAGATGAAAGATCACGAATATCAGAATGATATTGATAACGATGCCAAAGCGGGGTTAAAGAGGATTGGGAAGTAAGGGTGGGTGATTATTTCCCCCGTCGTCTTGGCGAGGAACGAAGCCATCTCTACAGAGGACAATCAACAGCACGGCATTATTTCATTTAACAAGCTTTTATCTCCCTGATCTGTATAGTTTAGAGATTGCTTCATTCTTCGCAATGACGCTTTTTTATTTTGTCCGTCCGTTCTGAGTAGCGGTACCTCCGGACGACCGGACAAGATTAGTACCCCCAATTGCTCCATAAACCAATCGTCATCGCAATAACAAATGTTGATGCATGTTTTCTATCCCCTGTCCAATTTTTTATCTTAGTTGCGAAATAGATTAAGCGTTTGGCTCAACCGTAACCTTAAAGCGAAAACCAACCATTACAGCCAATTTAATTGTAGCAAACATGAAAAATTCATCAGGAGTGGCCCAGTTATTTTTAAGAATAGCTATGGGGAGTATATTTTTAATAGTGGTGATGGATAGGTTGGGTTGGCTTGGTGCGCCGGGAAGCCACGGCGTTTCATGGGGCGACTGGAAGCACTTTATTGACTATACCAGTACGCTGCTGCCTTTTTTGAACCGTAGCCTTGCCAATTTTGCAGGCCTTATAGCAACCATTGCCGAAGCATTATTTGGCCTGTGCCTCATTATCGGGCTAAAAATAAAATGGGTTGCCCTGGGCGCTGCCATTTTAACGCTTTGCTTTGGGTTGAGTATGGCTGTATTTGTAAGCCTTAATGCACCATTCAGTTACCCCGTTTTTGTGTTTACCGGTGCAAGCTTAGTACTCTCGGGCCTTAACCGTTACCAGTGGAGCATTGATAATTATTTAGCAGGTAAAAAGGTATAACCAAATAACGTTATTGATTTGTTATTTTGTCCGGCCGTCCGGAGTGGTAGGGGTAGGACAAGCGGACAAACTGTTGCCGCTTTGCAAGGATTAAACCGGAAGATTTTTGTTTTTCAGAAACCTGATCTTTAACGATTTTATGCTACGTTTATAAACGCATAATTTCAAATTGATATTTAAAAAATGCCTAAACCATGAGAAAGATATTTAAAAGTGCTGTCATTGTTATAGTCCTCATCACCAATCTTATAAATATAGCATCAGCTCAACAACCCAAATCGTTGTATAACATTGTTGTTGATGATGGGGGTGGTTTTGCTTCATTTGATGGCAAAAATTACATTACTATTCAGGTTTATCTAAATAACAATTCGAATGATACGCTTTATTACCGGGGAGCTGACTGTTATAACTTACTTTTTTCAATGAGGAGCAATCCCTATTTTCATTTAGCGAATGACGTTTGTCATCAAAGTGGGTATTTAAAAACAGTGCTTCCACCACACAGGTCACAGAAAATGACATTGTACTTAATAATGGATAAGGCCCCCAGCGGAGATGGTTCGATACCTGTTAATATGAATCTTTACAAATGGGGTGGCGATGAGGGTAAGCCAGGTAAGCAACTATTGTATGGCAACTTATCTGATTCAATCTTATTGCATTATAACAGCAATCATCAAAATTATTTGACGAAAAAAGACTTTGAAATTCGAGTTGAAAAAGAAAAATCTATTTTACCCGATAAAGATATTTATTTGCTTACCGATAACGACCGAAAATTATATACGCTAACAGTAGAAAATGCCAAAATTAGTGTGCCGCGGGATACCATAATAGCAAGGGAAAACAACAAATCGAAAAAAGCTAAAGCAGTTACGGTACCATTGGTTTTGCATAATAACAGTAATGATACGCTCAGATTTTATACCATGACATGTTCGTGGTATATTTTTTTTGATACAAATGTTAGGGGAATTGGTATATCGGGCTGGGCTTGCGACAAAAACATTCCAGATCTTATAACCATTGCACCTTATAAAGAATATAAAAGAAATTTGAATATCGATTATCAACCCAATATAAAGAGCGGTAGCCGGTATAGGATAAGCATGAGTTTGTTAAAGGATCCAGGTAAATGGATTTGGCCTAGAGAATATGTACGCTTTAATAAGATTTGGAGCAATGAGATAGCTATTCAGTAAGCACTTTTCTTGCGCTCGACTATGACGAGTGCTTAACGTGGTTTTACGTTTGTAACGTAAACAGCACTATTTTCAGCTTAGCCAATCTTACTATTTGCTAATGTGCGATACAATCGCACTGCCATATTAAGCACTCGTTGTAAACGAGCGCAAGAAAGGATGAAAGATTATAAAGTTTAAATTTAAAAATTGAAAAATACTCCCTCTTAACCCCTTTCTTAAGAGATTAGCTTTCACTGAGCAACCAGGAAACTGTATATATTATGTTGATTGTTTTGTCCGCTTGTCCGGGGCCGATGCTATGCGGACGAACGGACAAGATTGATAGGGTTAATGCCCTGCGGGATGGTGTTCAATACAAAAATAAAGCAAGTAATTGAAATAAATGGTGACACTAGTTTGTCAGTAGATGTGTTTCTTCTTCCCCTCTTTCCACCGAAGGTGAAGAGAGGGCGACGAGCGAAGCAACGTCGGGGTGAGTCAAAACGCCAATGCATTTACGTTGATGCCGCTCGCAGATCTACTCACCCGATCTACGCTGCGCTGGATCACCCTCTCTTCGCTGCGCGGAAAGAGGGTTGAAAAAAAATTATTATAATTCTTTTGTCCGTTCGTCCGGAGGTAACCGTATCTGGAAGCGGACGGACAAACGCTAACCATCACTCCACGGTAAACCTCACCAGCTTTTTCATGGCCTGTTGGTGATGCTGATTTACGTTTTGCTTCAGGGTTTCAAAATCGAAATGATGGTTGGTACCACAATCCAGCAGATTCATGTACGCTGATGGTTTGGTGCTTTCAAAGTATTCGAGCAGTACACTGTTCCAAATGAGCTGGCAATTGCCGGTGGTGCGGGTTATGATCTCATACACGCCATCTTTAAACTCAATATGACGGATATGGCTCGATTCGAGGTTGCCTTGCGGGTAATAGATCAGGATGTTACCAGGAGTGTTGAGCAAAGAAGCCGCATAGTCCAAACTTTCGCCGACAGAGCGTTTGCCGGGATCAACAGAAAAAGAACCGAAGTATTTCAGGAACCAGTTTTTCTCCATCTGCTTTTTTACCGACATGGCGTAAATCCCTTTTATGTTTTGCTTTTTGTTGAGGAGCTTAAAGCATAAATAATGAGCAAAAAAACCATCCAGAAAACCAAAATGATTACTCATTAACAGGTAGGAATGGTCCGGTTTTATATCAATTTCATTGAGCACCATTTTATTAAAGCGCTTCCTGAAAAACCAGATCAGGATAAGCGAGCTCCACTTAATTAGCGTAAAAGGAAGAGGTTTTGCCTTAATAATCATAACAGTAAACCGGTTAAGCGGGTAGCGAAATCTTTTTTAATCATTTCATGCCCCTCATTTAAAACAACAACCTCTGCCTGTTTTAGCTTCGCGATAAACGCTTTGCCAATACCCGGTGGGAAGGCTTTGTCTTTTTTACCAAATATAAAAATGCTTTTAATGTTTTGCTGTTGCAGGGCCTGTAATAACCTATCCTCATTGGTTTCTAAAAACCGCAGATAGGTGAAGCAGGCGTAAAAGTTAAAGCGGAGTTCGGCAGTGGCAATTTCGTTAAACAGAATTTGGTAGGCTTCGGCATCAATGGCCCTTACCCGTTTAAACAATTTTAATGCTTTAAGCAGGAAGCTTTTGTGCAGGGCCAGTTTCTCCAGTATTTTATTGCCCGTTTTATTTTTGCTGAAAAAGGTAATGAGCGCCCCCGGCTCAAGGGCAGATGGCGCCGCTATGATGTATTCATCAATTAAAGGCGATAACTGTTCCGTAATGGCGGTGGCATAATGGGTACCCATAGAGTAACCGATAACCGAAAAACGGCTGATGTTTTTATACGCGCAAAATTCGGTAATCAGATCAGCCAATGCTTCTTTGCTGATTCCCTTTTTTACAGCCGTGATACTTTGATCATGCAGTTTGGTTTCTTTATGAAAAAAAAGGTCGAACCCATAAAAGGTGTATTTTTCGCCGAGGGTAGTTTCCAGCAGCTTAAATTGCTTGCCGTGCATACCATAACCGTGAAAACACAACATGGCTTGCGGTCCACCACCAAATTGGTAATAGTGCAGTTTAACCAGTTGATTTTCGAAGTAATGGTCGGTCATTTAAGTTCAAATTCTTTGAAGCGGTTATGCCTGAACGTGCTAAACGTTGGTATCAATTAAAGCAATGGCCCAGGCGTAATCACCATCGTGCGAAATGCTTAGGCTGATTTTAAACCTATCGGGATTTTGGTGGACGATAACCTGCGGCTTACCACCTGCTTTTTGACGGATGATCTCTATTTTTTTCCAGCCCAGGGTTGCTGTATCTACCTGCTTAATGGCTTTGTAAACAGCTTCCTTTGCCGCCCAGGTGGATGCATAATGCAGAATAGCATTATCAAACTGATTGCAATAGGCTATTTCGGCAGGAGTATAAACTTTGTTTTTGAAGAGTTCATTAAACGAAGCTTTAAAATCAGGGATAAAAACCAGGTCGTTGCCAACGGTACAATTGGTGGCCGCTACCAGTTCATCCAGCGATTTTAAAATTTCATTCTCCATCAACGCCTAGCCCCATAATGTTAAAGCCGCCATCAACAAAGTGAATATTGCCGGTTACTTTTTTAGATAGATCTGAAAAATAGTAAAGCGCAGCATCACCCACATCGCTTGCAACAATATTACCCAGTGGTGCGGTAAACTTGCCTATTTTACGCAATTTGCGTACCCCTAAAATACCGCCCGATGAAGTGGTCATTACTAAGCCTGCGGATATGGCATTCACCCTAACACCCTGATCCCTGAAATCACTGGCCAGGTAAAGCATAATGTTTTCTAACGCAGCCTTGTTAATGGCCATGCCTGCATAACCCGGAAATACCCTTTGCGATGCATTATAGGTAAGGGTTAAGATAGATGCATTTTTAGCCAGCAGAGGCTTAGCCACCCTGCTAATGCGCAATAACGAATAAGCACTGATGTTGAATGAATCCATCAGGTCCTCAAACGGAATATCGATATAAGACGGTGCCGGCAGATCGCTGCCTGGCAAACTGTAGCACATTACGGATTGGGTACCGAAAGCCACGCCATGCAACACATAATCAATCGGTCCGGCTTCCTCATACACCATCTGCATAAAGGCGGTTATCTCCAGCTCATTGCGCACATCAACCTCGGCTGAAAGACGGGCGTCCATGCCATTTTTCTGCATCAGGTGTAATACCTCGTCCTTGGTTTCAGCAACGTAACTCAAGGCTACTTTGCAACCCGACTGGTGCAGTTTTACAGCAATATCATAAGCGATGGAGCTTTCGTTCCGAACGCCAAAAATTACCGCTATTTTATTTTTATTATCAATCATTTAAATATCTCTTGAAACCAGCATAGCGCTATTGGTGCCACCGAAGCCATAGTTTAAGCAGGCTATCCGGTTAATTTCTTTGGCAAATGCCTTCTGCGGAACCAGGTGACGGTAAGCAGCCAATGGTTTATCGGGCCCTGTCCAGTTTTCATTTTTCTGGAAGCCTTCCAGCTCAGGGTTCAGCGTTTCGGAGTTGAGGCATGGCAATACCTGCTGGTTTTTCAGCATCAGCAAAGCGGTAATCAACTCAACAGAACCAGCTCCACCCAGCATGTGCCCAAATTGTGATTTTGGTGCCGACATGTGGTAACCTTCATCGCCCAAAGCATCCACTACGCTTAATAACTCCACCGAGTCGCCAACCGGGGTAGATGTACCATGCATTTTTACTACATCGGGTCTTAAGCCTTTATCAGGCAACAAACCTTTCCAAAGTCTTTGCTGCCCGGCAAATGATGGATAAAACATATCGCCATCACCATCAGAATTATTAAAGTATTCATTAATCACTCCAATAATATTAGCGCCACGTGCTTTAGCCATTTCGTATTCTTCCAAAGCCACAATACCAGCACCGAATGAGCATACAAAACCATTGCGGTGGATATCAAATGGTCGTGAACTTTCCGCAGGACTAAAGCCTTTGCTCAGTATCATCATGCCATCAAAGCCAATAAAGGTTTCTAAAGCAGTGCCTTCAACCCCACCAGCAATGGCCCTATCCTGTAAGCCGAATTTTATTAAGCGATAAGCATGACCTATATTACCCAAACCTGTTGCACAGGCGGAGGTAATAGATTCACATACCCCTTTTGTTTTAAGCAGACAGGAAATATTAGCAGCCTCGCGGTATGACATACTACGATCAACCGTATGGGCACCGGCAATACGTGCCTTTTTACCCATCTGGAAAAAGTAATGCCAGGCTACCCTCAGTATCTGGTTGCCTGCACCGCCTGATCCTACTACCACACCGGTTTGTTCCGATTCTATTTCGGCTTTGGTCCAGCCGGCCATTGTAGTGGCCTCCTGTGCGCCAAGCATGGCCCAAATGCTGCCCATATCAGCTGTCGACAGGTTAGCATCAGGTATACGGCCCAAGGTATCAATATAGGTTTCCGGATATTTTTCAGTAATAGGCGCCCAAACTGCTTCAAGACCCATCTCTGCTTCGGTGATGTAGCCCGATACTGTTGAGCGGATCTGTTTTTCGTATTGAACGGCCAGATCCCACTGCCTTACCAGGCTTTGATTGGTAAACAGCTTCTGATCAAACTCATTCAAATCTTTACAGGCCGGGAAAGCTCCGCCCATGCCTACAACCGCTACTTTTCTGCCTGCTACCTGCATAAATTATTCATTTTCGCCACGAGCCTTAACCATAATGATCAGGTCGATAATGTCTTTAACTTTTGAACCCATGTGGTCTATATCATCATCATCAAACTCAATATCGAATTTGTGTTCCACCTTTGCAGCAATATTGATTAACTCAGTTGATGGTGTACTTAAGTCGGTTAAAAAATCTGTTTCTTCGGTTACGCCAACCAATCTTTCCGGATCAATTGTTCTTATCGTTTTCAATACCTCAATTAAACCATCAAGTATTTCTTGTCTTTCCATATTAATTATTCGGGTTTTTTAAAAAGTTCAATTTTTATAGCTCGGCCGGTAATGTCAAACAGTTCGGCTACCTGGATAAAATCTTTGCTAATATCATATTTTAATAATCTTTCCTCTGTAAAATCACTAAAATAATCATCAGGGTTAATGCCTTTCGGTACTTTATAAATACGGCCGTTGCAAGCCATCTGCCTCCATTTATAAAAGGTGATATTGCCTAAACAGACAAAGGTATCGCCATACTCCAGGTAGTTATAAAAGTTAACGTTACCAATACTTATAAAAGCCGGGATAAACATTTCCTTTAACTCTGCCGGGGTACAGTTTAGTTTACGGCATTCCAAAAAAGTGGCGCACGATACCGTACTTGCCTGTGCAAAAGCCTCTACCTGGTCAACCCCTCTGAAAATGCCGAAGTGATCTTCTACATCTCTTTCGGTAGGCGAATACCTGGTTACAATCCCTTTATTGGGCGAATGCCACAGATATTTATCTACGTATCTTTTTGTTGGGCCATGCAGTAGCATTTGCTCGGGTGGTACACCAACAAGATTACCATTTTGAATGATATTTAAATAGGTTTCTTTATCGGTTATCATAATAGGCCGCCATTGATATGGATATTTGTCCCGTTAATATATGAAGCTTTATCCGATATCAGAAATTCAATTGCATCGGCAATATCATCAACCTTGCCAAATCGTTTTGCGGGGATCATATGCAGATATTTTTCTTTTATAGCATCGGGAATACCTGCTGTCATATCCGTTTCCACAAAACCAGGCGATACACTCAGCACCCTGATGTTATGATCGCTTTCATTCAATGCCGCAGCTTCCTGCGCCAGCGACCGGGTAAGTGCCGTAAGACCGGCCTTGGTTGCTGCGTAAACCGATTGAAATGCATTGCCGCTTTCGCCAACAACCGAACTGATATTAATAATCACACCGCGACCATATAAACCGAAAATCTTCATGGCGGTTTTACAAATCATGATGGGTGCCCGCAGATTTACGTTCAGCATGGCATCAATCTCCCGCTCCGGCTGAAAATTCAAGGGCTTATCATAAGTTACCCCGGCATTGTTAATTACCGCGTAAAGGGTTTCACCGTGTTGTTTTTTCAGTTGCTTGCAGAAATTAGCCAGTTGTTCAGGGTCCGAAAAATCGGCACATAACAGATGGCTGCCTGGCTCAACAGAAGTAAAACTCTCTTCTTTTGAGGCATGCAATATCAATTCATAAGTTGAAGATAACTTTTTCGAAATGGCCAGGCCTAAACCTTTACTGGCACCGGTTATTAATACCTTTTTTTTTTCCATCAGGGCGATGTTCAAAACTAACTATTTCAGTGCAATTTAATAAATTTAAATAGTTAACTTGTAAGTAACTATTGTTTAGGGTTTTGCAATAATTATAAATTTGATAAATTGTAAATGCCCATCAATCATTTTACATATGTTTAACACTATTGCCATAAATTGCTGTTAAACTTGCAGCGATGAAACTTAAACACAAAAAGGGCGCGTGAGAGACGCCTTTAGGTTTCATTCTCAATTTAAACAATCGTTATAAATGAAGATCGGAATAGTTTGTTACCCAACTTTTGGAGGTAGCGGGGTTGTTGCAACTGAACTGGGCAAAGCCCTTGCAGACCGTGGGCACCAGGTACATTTTGTAACTTATAATCAGCCTGCCCGGTTAGATCTTTTTTCCGAAAATTTATTTTATCACGAGGTATCTGTATCCAACTATCCGCTTTTTGATTTTCCGCCATATGAGCTTGCTTTGGCCAGTCGTTTGGTTGATGTAGTGCGATTTGAAAAGCTGGATGTTTTACATGTTCATTACGCCATACCACATGCTTCGGCAGCATTTATGGCTAAACAAATATTAATGACCTATGGTATTTATATACCGGTGGTTACCACCCTGCATGGTACCGATATTACGCTGGTAGGTCGCGACCGTACCTTTAAGCCGGTAGTTACTTTTTCTATCAATAAATCTGACGGGGTAACAGCTGTATCAGAACATTTGAGGAATGACACCTATAGCTTTTTTGAGATTGAGAACGATATCAGGGTGATTCCTAACTTTATTGATCTTACCCGTTTCAGTCTGAAAGCTAAAGATCACTTTAAAAAAGCGATTGCTCCTTTCGGTGAAAAAATAATTGTACATACCTCCAACTTCCGCAAGGTAAAGCGTACGCAGGATGTGGTGAAGATTTTTGCCCAGCTAGTTAAAACCATCCCTTCAAAATTACTGATGGTGGGCGATGGCGGCGAACGTTCTTATTGTGAGCAGCTATGCCGTGATCTGGATGTTTGGGAAAATGTGCGCTTTTTAGGGAAACAGGATGCTATTGAAGAAATACTATCCGTATCCGACTTGTTTTTAATGCCATCAGAATCAGAAAGCTTTGGCTTGGCAGCGTTGGAAGCAATGGCTTGCAAGGTGCCTGTTATCAGTACAAATGCCGGTGGTTTGCCAGAGCTGAATGTTGAAGGCGTAACCGGGTTTTTGAAAGATGTTGGTGACGTTGACGGAATGGCCGAAAAAGCGATTTATATTTTGGAAGATGAGGCCCGCTTGCAGCAATTTAAAGAAAACGCACTTGCCCGTGCCAAAGAGTTCGACCTGGCTAACATACTGCCTATTTACGAAAGCTATTATATTGAAGTAATAGAACGTTGCAAGGAAAAAGCTTTAAGCTGTAAAATGTAAATAAAAAGCACAAAGCCGAAGGTGTTTTAATTGCCTTTAACTTTGTGCTTTAATACTTTTTAATCCGCTTGCCTACTCAGCAGGCGTAAATTTTAAGCAAACCGGATTGCCAATTTCTATGGCTACAGAAATCCTATATATTCTGCCGGAAGCTTTATCAATCTTGTAAACAAAAATACTATCACTATCCTGGTTCGCTACCACCATGAAACTGCCTGATGGATCAATAGCGAAATCGCGTGGGTTTTTGCCTTCTGTTGATGTGCGCTGTACAAATGTTAATGTACCCGTTTCCTGATCAATTGCAAATACACTGATTTCATTGGTTTCTAAACGGTTTGAAGCATAAAGGAATTTACCATCTGGCGAGATATGGATGGCTGCACCTGCGGTTTGTCCTTTAAAGCCGTCAGCAAGCAGGGTTATGGATTGTTTTTCTTTCAGTTTGCCATTGTCATAATCAAAAACATGTACTGCCGATCCCATTTCGGTTACGAGGTAAACATATTTTTTATCGTTCGAAAAAACGATGTGACGTGGCCCCTCACCATCTTTCACACTTACAAAAGCAGGTGAAGCAGGGGTTAACGGCTGTGGGTGTGACGCATGATACCGCATGATGTTCAATTTATCGGTACCCAAATCGCTGTATAGAAGATATTTTTCATCGGGCGATAACTGCGCAATATGCACATGCGGACCTTCCTGCCTGTCTTTGTTTACGCCATGACCTTCATCCTTCACTATTTGTGATGCCGGTTTCAGGGAGCCATCTTTATTTACAGGTAAAACGGCCATTGTGCCGCTGCTGTAATTGGCTATAAATACATTTTGCTGGTCCTTGTCTTCTGAAATGTAGCAAGGATCTGCACCGCCCGATGGTTGTTTGTTGATAAACGCCAGTTTTCCTTGTTTTGGATCGAAAGTAAAGGCGCTAACTTCTCCGTTTTTACCGATTTCATTTACTGCGTAAACAAATTTATTATCATTTGAAACAGTAAGGTATGATGGATTATCTACTCCGTCAATCTCATTTAAAAAAGCCATATGGCCCGATTGAACGTAGAAACGATAAACATAAATGCCTTTGCTTTTACCTTTGGTATAGGTGCCTATCAGCAAATCATAGCTCGAAGGGCCTGTTTTTTTATGCTGTGCGTAAATAGCTACCGGGAACAGCAGCGAAATAATTACCAGGAATTTTCTCATTTTGAAAGATGAATTGGTTACGCATGCAAGATAATAATTATCAGGTAAAAGGTTAATGTTAACACTAACCTTTTACAATAGCTGTTATTAAAAAGTGATGCCCATATTCCAGAACATAAACGCCCATTTATCAACCTGACCACTTATTACTTGTTCTGTACTTTGGCCTGCACCATGGCCCGCCTTGGTTTCAATGCGGATAATTACCGGGGCAGGGCCTTGCTGGTATTCCTGCAGGCGGGCAGCAAACTTAAATGAATGTGCAGGTACTACACGGTCATCATGATCGGCAGTAGTAACCATCGTAGCCGGGTAACTGGCTGGTTTTAAAGCATGGTACGGCGAATATTTATACAGGTAGTCAAACATTTCTTTTGAATCTTCGGCAGTACCGTAATCATAGCTCCATCCTGCACCTGCAGTAAACTGGTTGTAACGCAGCATGTCCAATACACCCACGGCCGGTAAAGCTACTTTACATAGGTCAGGACGTTGGGTCATAACGGCTCCAATCAGTAGCCCTCCGTTAGAGCCGCCTGAAATGGCAAGGTAATCTTTAGATGTATATTTATGTTTAATGAGGTATTCGGCAGCGGCAATAAAATCATCAAACACATTTTGCTTCTTCATTTTTATGCCTGCTTTATGCCATTTTTCACCGTACTCGCCACCACCGCGCAGGTTAGGTACGGCATAAATACCACCATGCTCCAGCAGCATAATGTTGCTGGTACTAAATGCAGGCGTAAGGCTGATGCCGAAACCTCCATAGGCATACAATAATGTTGGGTTGTGCCCATTTAATACCATGCCCTTTTTGTAGGTGATAATCATCGGTATTTTGGTGCCATCTTTGGAGGCATAAAACACCTGCTTGCTCTCATACAGCGACGGATCAAATTGAACTCCTGATTTTTTGTAAACCGTAGATACGCCGGTTGCAATATCATACTTAAAAATAGTTGGCGGATAAACGTAATTGGTGAAGGTATAATAAGTTTCCTTTTCTTGTTTTTTAGCACCGAAACCACCTGCCGAACCTACCGAAGGCAGGGTAATGGTACGCTCCAGTTTTCCGTCCATATCATATTGGAGTACCAGCGAGGTAGCATCTTTCAAGTATTCAGCAAAGATTTTACCTCCCCCGGTTGAAGCTGTTAAAACGTTGGTGGTAGTTGGGATCAAATCTTTCCAGTGTATGGGTTGTGGATTTGCAGCATCAACCGTTACAATTTTAAAGTTGGGCGAGTACAGGTTGGTTAAGATATACAGCTTACTGCCTACGTTATCCAGAATGGTATGTTCGTTGTCAAAATTGTCAACCACTTTAACAATTTTGCTATCAGGCAAACTCAGATCTTGCAGGTACAACTCATTACCGGTAGTGGTATTGGCAGCAGAGATCACCAGGAAGCGTTCATCTTCGGTTAAGTAAGCGCCAATATAACGGCGTTGTGTTTCTTCGCCTCCGAAAATTAATTTATCAGTATGCTGGGTTGTGCCTAACTGGTGATAAAACAATTTATGAAATTGCGTCAGTCCGGATAATTGTGAGCCGGTTTTGGGTTTATCATAGCTGCTGTAATAAAAACCTTCATTGCCGTGCCAGGCTATACCGCTGAATTTTATATCAGTAAGGGTATCGCCAATCATACTTTTATCTGCGGTTTTTATAATAATAACCTTGCGCCAGTCGCTGCCGCCTTCTGATAGCTGGTAGGCTGCCATGCTGCCATCCTTTGTAAAGCTGATGCCTTGCAAAGAGGTGGTACCATCTGTTGAGAATTTATTAGGGTCAAGAAATATCTCAGGCGTGCCATCACCTTCCTGCCGCCATAAAACAGATTGATTCTGTAAGCCATCGTTCTTATAAAAATAGGTGTATTTGCCTTCTTTAAACGGTGCACTGTATTTTTCGTAATTCCATAATTGTTGCAGGCGTGTATGCATGGCATCACGATATGGAATTTGGGACAGATAATCCTGCGTAACTTTATTTTCTTCCTTCACCCATTCTTTGGTGTCGTCAGCTCGGTCGTTTTCCAGCCAGCTGTAAGGATCAGGCACGGTGGTGCCAAAATAGGTATTTACGGTGTCAACTTTTTTAGTTGCAGGGTACGATAATTTCTTTGTGTTCATTTGTTGTGCATGGGCGAAGCTGCAAACTAATACAGCTGCTGATAAACAGGTATAATATTTCATTTTGCAATTGTGGGTTGGTTTTGCTAATATAATCTTTTTGAGATAAAGGCAAAAAAGCCGAGTTCCGCCGGATAATTTAATTAACTTAAGAATGATTTTTTTCAACTGCTAAGATTACCTTCTTTACGGCTTGCCTGAGAGAAGGTCGACCATCCGCCTAAAGGCGGAGAACGTCAGGATGAGTCGATACGCCAATGCATTCACGTTAATGCCGCTAGTAGAGTGGACTCACCCGAACGTTGCTTCGCTCGTTCACCCTCTCTGCCGCAAGCGGCAAAGAGGGTGAGAGAAGGTTTGTTTTCTTAATTTAATCACCTTGTCCTCAATGCAGCAGTTTGGATCTAAAGCGAAATTTTATTCCGGATTAATCGTAGCTATGCCGTTCCAGGTCATAGTCAGATTGTCCGGTGATGATCTTTTTTTGCTTATCAATTTCACTATCCAGGTGATGGTCGTATACGCTATCGGTTACGGTGATGTTGCGCTCTTTATCGCGCTCGGCATAATGGATGTCGGCTTCTGAAAGTTTGGCTACGGCTACATCATATGGGCCTTTAGGTGACATCAGCTTTACAAATACCGGTAAGCATTCAAATAAAATAAACAGGTAGCTGATAAATGATTCGGCTAGATAAGTATCCAGGTCGCGTGTTCCGTTTTCGTTGTATGATAATTGTCCCAGTGCCCAGTTCCGGTCCGAAAAACCGGCTACGTTCGACAAGCTGTCCAATTGATGATCGCTGAAAAGGCGGATGCTGTTTAAACCTTCATAATCTTTGCGGGCACTCAGGTACTGATCCATTTTGCCCTCGTCTTCAGTTACGGTTTTAAGGCGGTTTTCTTTTTCCTCCAATACAGCCTGCTTTTGCTTGGCATAAGTGCCATAACCAACAATTCCGGATGTTTGATTGGATTTATCACCAAAAACTTCCTGGTTTAACTGATACCTGGAGCGATTAATATCTTTTTCAAGCGAGTCTTTTTCCTTTTTAAGATCTACAGTTTTACCCAGCTCCATAGCATACTTTTGTCCGTATGTTTTTTGCAGGGTGTCAATTTTTCTGTGCTGGCCCTTCAGGTAAGATGTTTTTAACTTCTGACGGATCTCTTTATCAAATATTTTCAGCTCCAATGGCCTCGATATTACTATCCCTATCATAATAGCTAATAATATCCGGGGAGATGCCTGTAATATCTGCTGATTGGTTGAGCCTTGTTTATCAATACTTGATACGATGTAGCGATCCATGTTAAATATGGCCGTACCCCACAGCAAACCAAACAGAATGGCAAATACTACTGCAAAATCATTTCCGCTAAAAACAAAATACATGGCGTAGCCGCCAGATAGCGACGCAAATAATGCGGTGAAAAATATGGTTGCCCCAATACCTACATATTTATTATGTTCTAAAGGGTATTTTTTTAATGTGCCAACGTGTGCTCCTGAGCAGAACCAAAAAAAGCGTGTTATTTTCTTCATCAATATCTAACTAACAATGTTGCAAACATAATATAAACGCACTTAGTTATTGATTGTTACAAAATATAGACCTAAATATTTGTATGATAACTCTACCTTTGAAAAATATTTATATTTGAACATGAAAGAAATTAGCGTACAGGAACTAAAAGAAAAATTAGATAAAGGCGAAGATTTTCAACTGATTGATGTTAGAGAAGATTTTGAATATGAAATGTCGAATCTTGGCGGTACTCTTATACCCCTTGGCGGCATTTTAATTGAGGTTGAAAAGATAGATAAAACCAAACCTGTTGTAGTAATGTGCCGCAGCGGAAAACGCAGTGCAGCAGCTATTATGCAATTGGAGCAACATGGTTTCACTAATTTAGCCAACCTAAAAGGCGGTATTTTAGCATGGGCAGCAGAAGTTGATCCAACCATTAACGTATACTAAGCCATGTGGAAAAAGGTTTTACCCAATGTTTTATATAACATAGGCATATTTTTAAGTCTTATTGTTGGTTATCAATATGGTATTGTGCAGCATCACTACGGATATATTGTAAGTGCGGCATTAATTATCGCTATCTTTGTATATCTTAAGATCAGGATCTTAAAAGATATCAGAAACGCACAAAAAAAACCATAACCCCAACCCAACATGCTTATTGCAATTTTAGGGATCATTATACTCGTAGTGGGTATAGTGCTCAAACGCTCGCCCGAACCGGGTAACCGCCTTGCCGGTACTGTTAATTTAGTAGGTATAGCCGTAATTGTAATCGGCCTGTTAACATCAGCCTTTAAAGTTATTGACCCAGGCAAGGTAGGTGTACAAGTACTTTTCGGTAAAGTACAGGATGAAGTACTGGAAAGCGGTTTACATGTTATTAACCCTTTGGTTGAGGTAACCACCTTCAGCATACAAACTGAAAACTATACCATGAGTGCCAAAAGCAACGAAGGCCAGGTAGAAGGCGACGATGCGATACGTGTTTTGTCATCTGACGGATTAGAAGTTACTATCGATCTTTCAGTATTGTACAAAATAAATCCTTCAAAAGCGCCTTATATTTTGCAAAATATAGGGGTTAATTATGAAGATAAAATTGTACGTCCTGTTACCCGTACCGCTATCCGCGATAATGCGGTTAATTATCAGGCTGTAGATTTGTACTCAAGCAAACGCGAGGAGTTTCAATACAAGATCAATAAAACCATTAGCGATAATTTCGCAAAAAATGGCTTGGAGATACAGCAAATTTTGGTGCGTAACATCACTTTGCCAGCTACTGTTCGTGCAAGTATAGAATCAAAAATTCAGGCTGAGCAGGATGCACAGAAAATGCAGTTTGTATTGCAGAAAGAACGCCAGGAGGCTGACCGTAAACGAGTGGAAGCGCAAGGTATAGCAGATTATCAGAAAATACTTTCAACCGGCTTAACCGACAAGCAGTTACAGTATCAGAGCATTCTGGCTCAAAAAGAAATAGCTTTATCGCCCAATACCAAAATAATTATAATGGGTGGCGGAAAAGGCAGCCCTATAATGCTGAGCGATAAGTAAAACGTAATTTTTAGAATTAGTCTGGTGATCTTCTTAAACGCTATTGGTTTAAGAAGATCATTTTCTGTTTAAGGCCGGTTCTGGGAATAAAATTACTCCAGGGTAATTTGTCTTCTAATGCTTTCTTCTAATGAGATAAAGGTTTCTGTTCTTTGAATCCCTTTTACACCTTGTATCTGTTCATTCAGTACTTCACGCAGGTGAGTGGTGTCATGACATACAATTTTGGCAAAGATGCTGTAGCTGCCTGTTGTGTAATGCAGTTCAACAATTTCTTTAACTGTTTTTAATTGTTTTACCGCCTCATTGTATTGTGAGCCTTTCTCCAGGAATATTCCCAGGAAAGCGGTAATGTCATAACCTAACTTCTGAGGATCAACTTCCAGGCTGGCACCTTTTATCACGCCCATCTCTTCCAACTTTTTCATCCTTACGTGTATAGTTCCGCCGGAAACGATCAACTCTTTTGCTATCTCGGTGTATGGAGTAGTAGCATTTTTCATCAATATTGATAAAATCTGGATATCCAGATTATCAATTTCTAAATTTTGAGCTTTTCTGTGGGACATAAATTCGAAAAATTTTATTTATATACAAGAATAATTAAAATCTGATAAAAATAAAAATATTCTATTGAAATATTTGCAACAAATTGATAGTCCTGTTAGATTTGTATCAAGCAATTGACCAAAGCTTACCGTTCTTTTAAAATACAAAACATTGTTGGGTGGTGAAATTTTAGGCAGACACACCTCCTTGTCCCGGTGGCGGAGACCATGGAAAACCCGAAGCGGGCTAACCACTCTGTGAAGGTTCGAATCCTTCCCCAACAGCTAGTTTTTAGTAAGTAGTCTTAAGTCCAGAATCCCTAACCAGATTTTGATAAAGACTTAAGATTACCACTCAAGACTAAACAGAATGTAGGATGGTGAAATTTTTGGCAGACACACCTCCTTGTCGCGGTGGCGAAGATTCTGGGAAACTCTTAGCAATAAGAATAACCACTTCGTGAAGGTTCGACTCCTTCTCCTACAGCTCTTCTCATAATTTAGGTTTATAATTGGTTAGCAAAGGCCCCTGCCCATCAGGGGCTTTGCTTGTATATAAGGGTTTTTATTTGTGATGGTGACATTTATAAAAAAGGGTCCTGGCTTTATCGCCAGGACCCTTTTTTGTGGGCTATATTTGCGCGCTGAAGCACGCGCATGTCGCATTTTTTAGCCCATTTTGTCCCAGCATGGCCCATAATTAAGGCTAGTTTTCTGGTTTTTAGGCGATGTTGATTCTGTCGTCCCTGTGTGTTTCGTTTGTGTCATGTATTTCGTGGGACAAGGTAGATGGCTAAAAACCGAGCATTATACCGAATGCAAAATCATGCAGACCGTTTTGATCGGGGCTATTCTCAAACATATTGTTAAAGTAATACTTGGCATATATGCCCCAAGCGCCGTAACCGATACGGGCAACTGCACCATACCTGAAGGTTGCATAATTATAAGTGTCATTAACCTTCTTTGTACCATCCTCCGTACTAACCTGTTTAACACTTGCAGTTAACAGGAAACCAGCTTCGGGGCCAATTACAAAATGGAACCTGTTGCCATCGGCATCTTCTTTCGTTCTGAAATCAAAGGAAAGCGGTAAGCGCAGGTAGCTTGAAGTAAAACGATTTTTGCTCAGTGTTAAGTTGCTGGTTACATAAGACAGCGATGGCTGATGCGGCAAAATGGTAATATCATCACGCAGGCGGATATTTGTCCAATCGAAACCGGCCGCTAAATATAATTTGAACGAATCGCTGAAGCGGGCGCCAAACTGAAATACATCAAAGCCCGCATTACTGGTTTTCCATGAACGGTAACGCAGAAACTGGTTTTGCGGCTTTAAAGTAAAACTTCCATTATCCATTAGTGTTGCCAAGCCCAGATCGAGCCTTGCTATGGTTATTCCAAAAGAGAAATGTGGATAGGCCGAATTATGGTGTACCGTTGTGTCTTCATTTCTGTTGATATTAATCTGCGAAGCATCATCGCCATAGCCAAATTTAATGATTGCTCCTTTTTTTGTTTTTATGCTATCTTTTTTTGAGGTATCGGCCCTATTGCCCTCCGCAAAAAGCATATGGGTAGCCAGCCCTAGAATCAGGGTAAATAATATTCGTTTCATATTATGGAGTATTTGTTTTTTGAGTTAGTTATTTTGTTTGTAATAAGCTGGATAAGGGTTGATTAATTTACCTGATCAACCTTTTCCTCTTTCTTTATTTTTACTATACCCAGGTTTACACTGGTAATGGTTGCTTCATCGCCATCGGTATTTGAAAATTCAATAAACTTATTTTGTCTTTTATCAATCTTGGCTATTACGGCATTCATCATATCTCCAAAGGTATTCATCCGGTGCTTTTTCTTTACAGATCGGGTCTCTTGTTTATTGTTAACCGGTAATACTTGCATTGCCAGCGCATGCTTTGTATCCAAGGCAGGTGTTTCGGCCGATTGTAAGGGTATATTTTCATCAGGCACTATAGCTTTAATGGCATCTGTTTGTCTCTGGCTTACCTCAGCATATATTGGTTTATCTGTAGTATTAATGGTTTTTACAGTATCAACAGTATAATCTTCATTTAAATGAACAACTCTTATTGTTTTTGAAGGATGACTATTATACTTCGTATTTACTTTTGCATAAACTGCTGATGTGCTTGTTATTGCTGGTTTATTTGTATCTGCCTGTAAAATATTTGCCGGTGTGTTTTTAATATTTGTTTTTGTTCCGGCAAAAGTATTTTTACCGGGATGTGTACCGGTGTTTTGTTTTTGAGGGATAAACAAGACATAGGCGGTAACCAAAACAGTAATACTTGCAGCAACGCTTAAGAAAGGGATAAGGCTCTTTTTACGTTTTTTATCAGTTAAGCCGGCAGAAATATTATCCCATACCTGTGCCGATGGCTGTACCTCAAAATTATCCAGCTTTGAGCTAAATAATTCGTCGAGTTCTTTATCCTGCATATCCATATTGTTTTCCCTCCAATTTTATAATCTGTTCCTTTAGCACAGTCCTCGCTCTTGATAGCTGTGATTTTGATGCCCCTTCGGTAATGCCAATCATCACGGCAATTTCCTTGTGCGAATAACCTTCAATAGCATAAAGGTTAAACACCATCCGATATCCCGGCGATAGTTGCTGAATTAAAAGTAATAATTCATTTGCAGCTAATTTTGCCATAGCCAAAGGATTGGTTGATACTTCGTTATGTGCATCATCCAGCTCAACCACCTGCATCATTTTATGATTTTTACGGTAATATTCAATAGAGCTGTGTACCATAATACGCCTTACCCATCCTTCAAATGATCCTTCGCCTCTATAATCCCCCATTTTTTGAAAAACCTTAATGAAGCCGTTTTGTAACATGTCTTCGGCCTCCATCCTGTCGGTTGCGTATCTGCAGCATACACCAAGCATTTTGGAAGCAAACTGTTTATACAGCAATTCCTGTGCTTTGCGCTCACCGGCTTTGCATCGTTTAATCAGTTCGTCTGTTGTGTACTTGTGTTCCAAAAACATCATTTAAAAGTAAGATGTAAAGGGAATAGAAATGGTTGCATGCGTTTGAAAATAATTTTTAATATTTATACAATGATAAGTCTAAACGAGAAAAATTATAAACTGTACTATTTGGACACATGTGTTTTGAGTGAAATGGTCAAGGATAGATCTGGCTTTGGAAGTGATTTATTAAATATTGTCTTAGAAGATGGAATAATAGCCGTTGCTCTAAATTCAATATGGGAGCTTAAATCGGCACCAATAGTTTATAGAGATGTTATTGATGTCATTAGCGTACTGCCTACAGTTATTTTGAAAAACGAAGAGATGATATTTGAAGAGGAATACAAGCTTTTCAATGACTCGACCCACTCTTTATCTCCTATTATGGCTTGTTTTTCAAGCACATTATTTAAGAACTACGGAATTGACATATTGAAAACTTTTGAAGAAAAAGTAACTGATGATAAAAATGAAATGGTTAAAAAAGAACGGAATAAGACATTTGAGATATTGGGTAAAATGCCCTCAAAAATATTTTCAAGGGGTGAATTAAAAACAATATCTTCTGTTGAATCTAGCGTAGAATTGAGTGCATTTATACTGGCAACAAACTATATAATGTCGGAACTACAAGAATATATGAAAGGTGAAAGAGAATTCCCAATTAAAAATTTCCCATCTTTAATGTCTACCTCTTATGCTTTACACTACAAATATTTACAAGCAGAAAGAAAAGGATCAGTAAGTGATATTGAAGACATTTTAATGTCTGCGTTATACCCTTATGTCGATGTTGTTGTAACAGAACGTAATCAGTGTAATATAATTAGACAAATACAAAAAAGGCATGGTTATTTTGAAGGGTTAGAAACCTTAAATATGGAACAAGTAAAAAAACATAAAAACAAAAGGTAACTAATAGAAAAGAAAGCCGATTATATAAAAATTTATATTCACATATAAATTTATACACATAAGAACCAATATTGATATAGATGATATGCTGCTTGCAAAAGCACAACAACTAACCAAAATCAGAACCAAAAAAGCTATTGTTGAAAAAGCCTTAAGGTTATTGGTACAACTTGAGGGCCAAAAAGAACTTTCGGTTTATTGGGGCAAAATTCAGCTTGATGAAAAAGCGTTTGAATAATTAAGGTCTAAATTATTTCATCATCCTGATCTTTTTATAAACTTTCACGGCCATCATTAGGATAATGGATAAAAGAATCAGCCCCAGAAGGCCATAGATCCAGTTTACAGCATTTTTTAGTACAACAAGAAAAACTATTGCGAAAAGAAGAATAGTGGCTACCTCGTTCCAGATACGAAGCTGGGTTGAGGTCCATTTGTAAATACCTTTGGCCATTTGCTTCATTTTATTTTGGCAGATAAAATGGTAAACCAATAGGCCCACAACAAAAAGCAGTTTAATATGCATCCATGGCTGCTGTAGCCATACAGGTGCCAGCCACAGCATAGTTATGCCGGCGGCCAGTACCAATACCATAGAAGGCACGGTAATGATGTACCAGAGCTTGCTTTCCATTATCTCAAACTGCTTTGACAGAATGGTACGATCAGGCTCGGGCTTTTCTTGTGCTTCGGTGTGGTAAATAAACAGGCGCACCATGTAAAACAACCCCGCCATCCAGCAGACTACAAAAATGATATGTATGGCAAGTACGTATTGATACATAACCCCCTAGCCCCCTGAAGGGGGGACTTTTGTTTTATCGATTAATTTCTTTTTACCCTAATTATTCCCTTGCTTGTCAACTCCCCCTTTAGGGGGCCGGGGGGTATTCTTTTATGATTTCTACCGCGTATTTTACATTATCAAAAGGGATATCAGGCATAATACCATGACCTAGGTTAAATATGAAACCCTTTTCACCTTTCATCCGGTCAAACAAACGGTAGATACGTTCTTTAATTACTTTTTTATCAGCATACAAAATATGCGGATCAAGGTTGCCCTGTACAGCTATGCCTGTGGGTAAGCGTTTTTTAATATCCAGAAGGTCAACATTCCAATCGATAGAAATTACGTCAGGTTTTGCTTCGGCCATTAAGGGGGCAAAAACAGAGCTTCCTTTGCAGAAAGAAATTACCGGGATATCCTTACGATTAAGCTTGCTGATAATTTCGGTAATGTAGTGGTGCGAAAATTCTTTATAGTCATCCCACGCCAATGCCTGTGCCCAGCTGTCGAATATTTGAACGGCATTTACACCTGCTGCAATCTGTAGATTCAGGTAATCTGCCGTTACCGTAGCTATTTTTGATAGCAGTTGATGAGCCATTTCCGGCTCATTATGCAACATCAGTTTGGTTAGTTTAAAATCTTTTGATGATCCGCCTTCAACCAGATAACTCATTACCGTAAATGGCGCCCCAGCAAAACCAATTAGCGGAATGCTGCCATTTAAACGTTGTTGAATTACTTTAATCGCATCAGCAACATATTGTAATTTATGAGAAACATCTGTTTGCAGGTTATCAATATCCGCCTTGGTACGTACCGGATTGGCAAACAGCGGGCCAACACCCTGGTTAAAACTCAGGTCACCGCCCATTGCTTCGGCAGTTACCAGGATATCTGAAAATAAAATGGCTCCATCAATTCCTAAAAGGTTAACCGGTAGCATAGTAACATCAGCAGCCAGTTCGGGAGTTTTGCACATTTCCAGGAAAGAATATTTATTTTTTATATCCCAATATTCTTTCATAAAACGGCCGGCCTGGCGCATCATCCATACGGGTGGGCGCTCGGTAGCTTCAGAAAATGCGGCTTTTATCAGTAACGAATCTCTCATAATTATAAAGGCAGCAGCACAAGGTATTGCACTGCTACGGTTTGTGTTTTTTTATTTCCTGATGAAGACGGCTAATTACATCCTTCATTTTGGCATTTATTTTATCTTCATGCTTTTCTGTAAGCTGAAGGTAAGCATCGGCCTTATCATAATTGCCCAGCCTTATGCTGATGTTAGCCACATGTACCAAAGCGGCTACGTGATCATTTACAGAACGTAACGGGTATTGTGCAGCAATTTCATAATGCCTTTCAGCATCTTCATAATCCTGCCTTTGCAGGTACACGCCGCCCATCAGAAATTCATAATAACCCCGGCGTTTTTTTCTTAACCACTCCGGCCTTAGTATTTCATTTAACGCGCGTTCGGCTTTATCGTATTCTTTATGGTGAAAGTATTTGGCCGCTACAACCAATGTTCCCTGCCTGATGTAATCCCATCCCAGTAGTACTATCATCATCAGAGCAACTGCTGCCACCTGATATATCCGCAAATAGGTTAATAATATCAGCGATAAAAAGAATATAATGCCGATAAATAAGCGTGTTCTGTTGCTAAACATTAATGTTGCGAGTCAGTGAATTTATAACCTACACCACGAATGGAGTGAAAATATACCGGATTTTTAGGATCTGGTTCAAAATACTTACGGAAAGTAAGGATAAAGTTATCAATGGTACGGGTTGATGGATATACATCGTAGTTCCAAACGGTTTCCAGGATCTGCTCACGCGATACGGCGTCATTTCTGCGCTCAATAAGCAGTTTTAGCAGCATGGTTTCCTTTTTGGTTAATGCAGTGATTGATTCATCAGCATTTACCAGTTCAAACGAGTTAAAGTGAATGGTTTTATCGCCAATTTTATAACTGTTAAACTCTTTAAGATCATCGCCTTTCAGGCTGCGTTTAACCAGGTTGTTTACCCGTAAAATCAACTCTTCCAGGTTAAAGGGTTTGGTCAGATAGTCATCAGCACCTTTTTTCAAGCCTGATATTTTGTCTTCATTAGTGTTTTTAGCTGTTAAAAACATAATCGGTACGTCAGAGTTTTCCAGGCGGATAGTTTCAGCAACTACAAAGCCGTCAATCTCCGGCATCATCACATCCAGTATCACCAGGTTAAAACGCTCTTCTTTAAATATCTGCAATGCTTTTTTGCCATTGTTGGCAGTAGCAACTTTATAACCTTCCAGTTCGAGGTTAAGTTTTATGGCTTCCAAAAGATGCTCTTCATCTTCGGCTAATAAAATTCTTTTTTTGTTTGGCATGTGGTTCATTATTTAGTGCACTAATTTTTTTCGGATTATATTACTAAAGCAGATGGATGAAAATTTGAATCAATTCGTGTAATTCGGTTTCATTCAGTCAAAAACTACTTCAAATATACTACCTACCGGGCGGTTATCCTTTACTTTAATGCTGGCCTGGTGCTTATCAAGCACTTCTTTTACAATATACAGACCTAAACCAGTGCCTTTTGTATTCCGGGTATCCTCACTACCCACACGATAGAACTTATCAAAAATGCGACTTTTTTCCTGATCCGCAATACCAATACCATGATCGGCCACCTCCAGGAAGATCCTTCCTTCTTTTGAGAATAGTTTCACACCCACAGTTTCACAAGGACCTGAGTATTTAATAGCATTTTCAATCAGGTTGGTAACCACCGAAGTTAAAGCAAATTTATCACCTGTAATTTCAATTTTCGGTTCTATCTCCGCATCAATTATTTGCTGGGTGCCCTCGCATTTGGTAATCTGCAGGCGGTTTACAATACTATCAACCAAAACAGATAAGCTGAACTTGTCTTTAGGGAAGGTGTATGATTGATTATCAATTTTTGAGGCCAGCAGCATATTCTCCACCATATCATCCAAACGCTCAATATCCATCAGCGATTTGTTGATGAAATTTAATACCTGTTCTTTTGAAAGGTCGCGCTTCTGGATAGTTTGTAAAAGTATTTTGATAGATGCCAGCGGCGATTTTAGCTCATGCGTTACAGAAAGTAAAAAGTTCTTTTTTTGTTCCTGCAATTTACGCTCCTGGTTAATGGATTTATGAAGTGAATAAGCTCCGGCTAAAAAAACAACAATAAATATAGATCCCTCACCCAATATCATAGCCAGGCTGCTTGGCATCATTTTTACCAGCAGGTAACCCCACCATACCAGTTCTGCCAGGGCATAAATGATGAGGGCATAAAAAATAACGAATGATCGTTTTAAATTATTCATTTCCTGTTTGTTGTAATATCTATTTGTTACTGAAAACTAATTCCAGACTATCAAATATAGCACGTTTTGTTTTTTCCAGATCAATTTTAGTATGAGCAGCTGATATAAAACCAACCTCATAGCCTGATGGGCCAAAATAAATGCCCCTGTTCAATAATTCGCGGTGCAATTTTTTAAATTTATCCATGCTAGCCGGGTCTATATCATCGGCTGATCGGATAGCTTCTTTATCAGTAAAGGCAAACCAAAAAATAGAACCGATAGTAAACACCTTAAACTTATAATTACGCGCTGTGGCAAACCGCTGAATAGCTTCCGTAAACTCTTGCGTTTTATTATTCAATTCACGGTAAAAGCCCATACGGAGTAATTCAGTTAATTGTGCAATACCTGCGGCCATTGCTACTGGGTTACCGGATAAGGTACCTGCCTGGTAAACACCACCGTCAGGCGAAATGTGACCCATAATTTCAGCAGACGCACCATAACAGCCAACAGGTAAACCGCCGCCGATAATTTTACCATAGGTGATAATATCAGGCTTAATTTGATAATGACCGGCAGCGCCCTCGAAACCAACTCTGAACCCAGAAATTACTTCGTCAAATATCAGCAGTGTTCCATTTTGGGCGCAAATGATGCGTAAAAATTTCAGGAATTCTTTTTCCTGTAACAGCAAGCCATTATTTGCCGGGATAGGCTCAATAATTACGGCAGCTATCTGATCTTTAAAATTAGCAAAAGCCTGTTCAAGGGCTTGCTCATCATTTAACGGAATTACAATGGTTTCATCAGCAAATGATTTTGGGACGCCAGCTGATGAGGTTTCTCCAAAGGTAACCAGTCCGGAACCTGCTTTTACCAATAGTGAATCGGTATGACCATGGTAGCAGCCTTCAAACTTTAAAATCTTGTCGCGTTTGGTATAACCGCGTGCCAGCCTTATGGCCGACATTACCGCTTCGGTACCAGAACTTACAAAACGAAGCTTTTGAATATACTTGTTGTTTTTTAAAATGAGCTCGGCCAGTTCATTTTCTAAAGCGGTAGGTGCGCCGAACGACATGCCATTTTGCATTACGCTGATCACCTTTTCGCGAACTTTGCCATTATTGTGCCCAAGTATTAGGGGCCCCCAGGAGCCGCAATAATCAATAAATTCATTGCCATCTGCATCCCAGATATGGCTGCCATCGCCCTTTTCAATAAAAAGCGGTGTGCCATGTACTGATTTAAATGCCCTTACCGGTGAGTTTACTCCACCCGGAAAATATGTTTTAGCCTTAGCAAATAATTCTGCCGATTTTTCCCTGCTGATGTCCGGTTTGGTGGTAGTACCAGCCGGTTCATCATTATCTCCTGTAAATTTCTTTTTAAATGAATCGAACATTGTTTTGTTTTTTTGCAGTGATATTAACTATACACTGATCACTGACCCCTTGATCTTTTAAACTAAAGCCACTTATTTTCTAATACCTCTTTGGCGTGATATGTTAATATCGCGGTTGCTCCTGCACGTCTTATACTTGTTAAAACCTCAGTAATTGCTCTTTGTTCATTTAACCAGCCTTTTTGTATGGCCGCCTTAATCATTGCATATTCGCCGCTTACATTATACGCCGCTACCGGCAATTCAGTATTATCTTTAATTAATTTTATTACATCAAGGTAAGGGAGGGCCGGTTTTACCATCAGGAAATCTGCACCTTCGTCCTCATCCAGGGTAGCCTCTATCAGTGCTTCGCGCTGGTTGGCTGGGTTCATCTGGTATGTTTTCTTATCACCAAATTTAGGTGCAGAGTTTAATGCATCCCTGAAAGGTCCGTAAAATGCACTGGCATATTTTGCCGAGTACGACATGATAGATACATTGGTGAATTTATTGTCGTCCAAAACCTTGCGGATATAGCCTACGCGGCCATCCATCATATCAGAAGGGGCAATAATATCAGCGCCGCATTGTGCATGGGCCAGAGCCATTTTGCCTAAAATTTCTAATGTTTCATCATTCAGGATTTCTCCGTTTTCAACAATGCCATCGTGGCCATCGCTGCTATAGGGATCCATCGCTACATCGGTAACAACGCAGGCTTCCGGGAAGTTCTTTTTTACCTCGCGGATAGCACGCAGGTATAGGCTTTCTTCGCGGTGGCTTTCGGTGGCGTATTTGTCTTTTAATGATTCGTCGATATTCGGAAACAGATCAAATGATTTTAATCCCAGTTTCATGCAGCTTTCAATTTCGCGCAGCAGGTTATCAATAGAATAACGATAAATGCCGGGCATAGAAGATACTTCCGTTTTTTGAAAAGTACCATCTACTATAAACAGTGGAAATATCAGATTGGCTGCACTTACATGGGTTTCCTGCACCATTTGGCGGATAACTTCGCTCTTTCTGTTTCTTCTTGGTCTTTGTAACATTTTATATTGATATTTCTACAGACCGGGTAAACCGGCATAACAGAGGCGGCAAAGTTAAGGAAACGCAATTCAATTATATAAGAATTTATGCCTCAGGCTTTATTTATGTCATAAAAATGATTTTGTAAATGCATATGAGTAACAGATTTTTTACGAAAGTTATAATAATTAAAAAATATTGTTCAACTTTAAATAACCAATTATAAACCTTAAAATGAGCATAAAACATTGCTTTTTTATTTATTGCTGCTTTATTATATTTATTATAAACGGATGCACAAAAAATGATAATCCGGCAGCTGCGATAAAGCCTGTGGCAAAGGCCCCTGTCGATACCACTATAACCTTACCAGTTAATTCGGTAACGTTAGCAGGCAAGGGTACCGCTACTACCGGTTTAATTGTTGCTTATTTATGGAGCCAGGTTTCGGGCCCTGCGGAAGCCAGTATGGTTAATGAAGGCTCGGCTGTAGTAACTATAAATGGACTTATTGCCGGGAAGTATCTTTTTCAGTTTATGGTTACGGATAGTAAAGGACTAACTGGTGTTGATACCGTATCTGTAACGGTAAATCAGGGTAAGACGGTTACGTTAAACTTATCTCCCTCAAACAACCCAACAGAGTTTAACCTGGGCCTGTTAGGCTCGCAGGATTTAAGCAACCCAACATCCATTGAAGAGCCGCTTTGTGCATGGACAATAAACGGCGTGCCGGTAACTTTAAGAGATTTGCTGAAATTTGATCTGAGCAGCATTCCACAAAATGCCACCATACTGAAGGCTGATCTTTACCTTTACTCAGATACCATACCTAAAAATGGCGATTTAATACATGCAAATTTTGGCGCAGATAATTCAGTATTGGTACAGCAGGCCGCTTCAGCATGGGATGCTTCAACCTTAAACTGGTTTAACCAACCTGCGGGTTTAACCAGCAACCAGGTAATTATTCCAAGCACCAACCAGCCATTTCTTAATGTTGATGTAAATGTTACCAGTATAGTGAGCAGTATGGTAAATAATAATGCCAACTACGGCTTCAAACTATCGGTGCAAAACGAAGTAATTTATACCAGCCGAATATTTTGTTCAAGTTATTATACTGATGCTACCAGGCATCCACGTATAATAATTACGTATAAATAGCCATAAGTCATTAACCATTTTCCTGACCATCTGTCTTAGCATTTATAGCTAAGGCAGATAGTTCCGAATACGGCCTCAGCCAAACCTGTTTCATCGGGTGAATAAGGCAGCTTGTATCTTACTCCGTATTCTTCCAGTTTCTTTCCGGTTGATTTGCCTATGGCGATGATCTTTTGATCGGGCTGTAGTAAATTATCAACAAAATAAGCCTCTACGTTCGATGGGCTGGTAAATACCAATACCTCTGCAAGGGTTTCTTGTATATTGCCTTCCAATATGGTTTCGTAAATTGGCAGGTCGATGATTCTGGTATCGGCCGATAATCCTTTTTGGATGCTTCTTAAAGAGGCTTCTGCAGAAGGAAATACGATGGTAGTTCCGTTGGCTATTTCGGCAAAATGAGCGGCTACATCAACGGTATCCACACCTTCGCCAGTGTAATCAACAGTATGGCCCTTGCGGCGCAGCATATCAGCCGAACCGGCTCCCATCACTCCATATTTTACTTTTTTGGGTAGTAGCGGATTTAACTGGAAAAAGTATTCCACCGCATTTTTGCTGCTGAAAAATACCCAGTCAACATTTTTAAGGATGTAGTTATCCAGCTTGGTGATCATTGGAACGGTGCGGATCAATGAGCGTGCCTCAATTTCAATTCCGTGTTTTTCCAGCGCCCTGCGGAAATAGCTATGTTCTGAAAGATCACGTGAGATGAATACTCTTTGCGGCATCAAACGGTCTTTTGCATAATAAGAAACAATGCTTTCAGCCAGGCCAAGTGTAGTAGGCGCTTCCAGAAACAACCTGTCGGGGAATCCATCCCCGTCATCGGCTTTGGATGTAAATACCTGGTATTTGCCATCTTCCTTGCGGCAGTAGCAGCCCAAAGGCATGTGACAGCCACCGCCGAACAGTTTTAATACCGAACGTTCAACAGCCAACTCTTCGGCAACATCCGGGTGATTTAAAGGCTGTAAAGCGTTAAATAGCTCGGTATCGTTTTCTCTTATCTGTATAGCCAGGGCACCTTGTGCAGGTGCAGGCACTAATTCAGTGGGTTTTATATCCTCTACATGGAAGTCGCTCAGATCAAGTCCCAGTCTTGAGATACCTGCTTTGGCAATCATAATGGCATCGTAGCTTTCATCGCGCAGTTTGTTTACGCGGGTTGGCACATTGCCACGCAGGTCCTGAATTTCCAGATCGGGGCGTAAAGCCAGTAGTTGTGCCTTGCGCCTGTTGGATGATGTACCTACGGTACCACCATATTTAACGGAGAGCTTTTGATGTAAATCAACACAATCTTTTAATATCAATAACAGTTCTGAAGGATCTTCACGTTCCGATACTACGGCAATAGATAATCCCGGTGGATTTTCAGTAGGTAAATCTTTGTGCGAGTGTACCGCTAAATCAATAGTGCCCGCCAACAGTTCTTCTTCCAGCTCTTTGGTGAAAAAGCCTTTACCTTCCAGCTTGTCCAAACTTAAATGGAGTATGCGGTCACCCTGGGTTTTGATGATCTTTAATTCGGCGTTGATATTGATAGCTGCCAGGCTATCTTTTACAAAATTTGCCTGCCATAGTGCTAAGTCACTACCGCGTGTTCCTATTATCAGTGTTCTGTCCAAAAGATATTTTTATGTGCTTTGCAAATTTAGCTTTTTATAAACAGGTTTAAAGCATTAATTAAGGATATGAAGATAGGCTGACTAACAGGATACTGATATGCACCAATGGCTAAATTTATATGGCTTTAACCGGTCGGTTAATTTGTGTTATCGAGGCCAAACTCTATATTAGCCTTCAAATACCTGATCTTAAAGCATGAATCGCAATATTAAATACACCCTACTACTTGTACCATTGATATTTATTATAAATCGGGGTTACTTAATCATAAAAGGGTTTTCCGAATCGAGATTTATTGAGGTACGAAAGGAAATATATGATAATGATGAGAAGGATTATTTGAAGGGTTATGAAATTACAAATGTACCTTTTGAGCAATTCGATATCGTAGTAACGCCCAAAAACTTTTGGGATTATCTTTTATTAACTAATAAAGACGGAAATTTTTTGAGCCTGATATTGCAACTAGCATCAGGCTGCTGTCTCTTTTGGTATATCGCTATGTTAGATTTTAATAATATCACCTGGCAAAGAGGCAGGTTAATATTTATTGCCGGTTATCTAATTGCCTTTGCCTTTCTTGCTATTGATTTTGGGTTGGATCATACAAAAACGTTTTGGGAAAGCATTTACAGCTATCACGGGAAAACGGACTTTTGGAAATACGCTTTTTATGTAGAGACAAAAAACAATATGTTGATTTATGTATATGCTTCATTAATTGTATTAGGAGCTTTCAAAAACATAATGTGGTACTATGGCACCCCTAAGGTAACGAACGAGGAGATTGAGCCGATAATTGATTAATTTAAACCTGGAACTATTATAATGTATTCTTTTAAATCTTTCACCTACATTCTTGTTGCCGCTTTTATTGCTTTTAAAGCCTACAAAATCGCTACTGAGTTCTCAGGAAACAGAGTAATTGAAGTAAGAGAGGAAATGCAAAAAGATTCCACTCCTCCATTAAAGGGCTTTAAAGCAGATGGTATTCCCGTAGTCAGGTTTAAGTCAACTGTTACTCCCGTAACTTTTTGGGATAAGCTGTTATTAACCAATGGACACAGCTGTCTTTTATCAGAGATTGTAGAGATTATTGCCGGTTTGGCAATCGTGTGGTTTGTTATCCGACTCAATTACAACAATGTATTTTCACAAAGAAGCGTGAATAATTTCATATTGGTATTAGTGTTAATTATAGCAGTGCTTGGAGCCTATGACTTTGGATACGGCCATACGCGCGATTATGTATGCGATGCATTAAGTAAGAAAAATGGCAGAGATTATTGGTTTGATAGATTTAAATTATATCCGCGCCGAACAAATTCATTCTATCAGTTACATCTGATGATACCATTTTATTGGATCATAGGATTATATCGAGTATTTGTTGATCATCAAACAGAAAAGTCTGAAGCAGTGGAGCAATAATATACTCAATTATTATTCACCAATATATCCTTAGCCATAATCATGGGTACGCTGATATATTTTTTCTCCATATAATTGATCACTTTCTCCAATGTTTCGCGCGATTCTTTGTCCATGTTTTGCACTTCTTCGGCAAAAACAGAATTGATGGCGGTATTGCGGATTTCTTTAATCTTTTCGGGCACCTGACGCATGGCCAGTTCAATTTTGCGTTGTTTTAGTTCAAGGCAAAAGGCGTTTATGTTTTCGGTAATGATATCCTCGGCGTGAGTAAGCTCTTCGTAACGTTCCTGCAGGTTCTTTTTGGCCACTTCATTAAGGGAATGTACCTCAATAAAATTAACCGGAAATTGCTCCAATACCTCAGGGGCAGTATCATTCGGAACAGCAAGGTCCACAATGGTTTTGCGGCCCGTTTCGCCATTAAGCAGGGTAGTGTAAATTTCGGGAGTGATGATCGGCTCCACTGCTGAGGTGCAGGTGATAATTACATCAAAACCTTCATTGTAAGTTTTAAGCGCACCAAGTGAATAAGCTTCGCCATTCAAATCGGCTGCCAGCTCAGCGGCTTTTTCAACAGTGCGGTTAAACACAGCAAAATTGCTGAACTTATGTTTTTGCAGGTATTTTGAAATATTGCGGTTTGTTTCACCTGCGCCGATAATCAGGATCCTTTCATTTGACGTAAGGTGCAGATCGCGCAGCTTGCGGTAAGCGAGTGAAACAACCGAAATTGGGTTTTTTGAAATATTGGTGTTGGTATAAACTTCTTTAGCTGTTTTAACAATGCAGTTCATAAACATGCGTAAGCCATCACCGGTTAGGCCAGCCTCTTTGCAATCTTCATACGCTTTACGTAACTGGGCAAGAATTTCTTTTTCGCCAACTATTAAACTTTCCAGTGAGCATGAGGTACGCAGCAGGTGCTCTAATGCATCGCGGCCCTCATAAATGGACGCAGCATCCAAAAAGGATCCGGTGGAGATAGGACAAAGTCCCATTTCCAATGCATCAACAAATCTCTTTGAGAATTCCCTGTCAACTACTTCCGGGGTCATCATAACAAACTCAACCCGGTTACAGGTGGCAAGATAAAACATCTCTGATATGCCAAACTGTGATTTTACCTGGTTTAGTTTTTCAGTCAGATTTTCCTGGCAAATAACCAATCTCCCTAATTCCTTCAGCTCAATTTGCTTATGCGTAAAAGCGATTACCTTTAGATACTTCAATGCTATTTTAAAATTTGACCCCACAAAAGTAACAGGATAAACGAGATGCAATGTCAATCCTTTGTCATACAGTAGTATTTAGAATGATTTTAAACAAGAGAATGTCCATAAACAGCTCAATTTAATTCTGTGTAAGCGGTGTTTAGTAAAATAATATATCTTTAAACATGCAAATACTTAAAAAAGTAAGTTTGATAGTGATGATTCTCTTCTATCTGGCTGCCGGAGCAAATCATTTCCGCGATCCTTCATCCTATATCAAAATAATACCCAATTATTTTCCGTATAAGCCGGCATTAAACCTGTTGGCAGGTTTTTTTGAACTTTTGTTTGGCTTGATGCTGATGTTTAACTATACACGTGCCTGGGCAGCCTGGGGAATTATATTAATGATGATTGCTTTTATACCTGTACACGTACAAATGGTTAAGGATGCTCCTTTTTTATTGGGCGATAAAATTACAGTTAGTCCGTTAATTGCCTGGATAAGGCTAATAGTTTTACAACCCCTGTTAATATTATGGGCATGGTGGTATACTAAGGCCGAAAGAGTTTAAATTAGCGCGATTTACCAACAAACACCATATTGGTAAAAGAAGCTAATAGGATTTACTTTTTAAAGATGATCAGAAAACAATATTTTAATATATCTGGTGCTAAAGGACGTAGCATGCTCATGGACCTTACCTTTGATGATGCCCATAAAAAAGCACCGCTGGTAATTTTTGCACACGGTTTTAAGGGTTTTAAAGACTGGGGCTCGCACAACCTGGTAGCCGATTACTTTGCTGAACATGGTTTCAGGTTTTTAAAGTTCAACTTTTCGCATAACGGCACCACAACCGATAAACCGGTTGATTTTGCCGATCTGATTGCCTTTGCTGATAATACTTTTACCATGGAGCTGGAAGACCTGGATGCGGTGATAACTTTCGCCTGCGGCGGATCGGCAATGCCTGCGGCACCATGGGTGTATTTGATTGGGCATAGTATGGGCGGTGGGATAAGTATTATAAAAACAGCAGAGGATAAACGCATTAAAAAATTGGTTTCAATGGCGGCTATATCCAGTTTTAGGAATTTGTGGGCTGCGGATATTGAGACTCAATGGCGTTTACAGGGTATGACTTATGTTGCCAATAAACGTACCGGGCAGCAATTGCCTTTAAAAGTTTCACTGTTAAATGATCTGGATAAACACCCTGCCAGGCTGGATATATTAGGCATGGCAGCACATGTAAAACAGCCATGGCTAATTATCCATGGAGATGCTGATCCAACTGTTTCATTAACCAGTGCCGAAGAGTTGAAAGCGGCACAGTCCCATGCAGCGCTTTTAGTAGTTCATGGCGCCGACCATACCTTTGGCTCCAGCCACCCCTATCTGGAAGATAATCTGCCTCCGTTTTTACTGGAATTTTGCAAACAAGCGATAGCTTTTTTTAATAAAAAGGAAAGCTGATTGTTCCAAAATGTTTAGATAGCACCAGAAATTGTAATTGTACGGCAATAAAATGGGTATAATGATTATTCGGAGTAACATAAATAGGCTAAAGCTTTCAAAGTACCATGCGAAAGCTATTTTTGATTAATCTTATACATATTTATGAATTTAATTGGGGCAAGTAAAAAAGGGAAAAAGTTTCAAAATCCAATTCCTACTGATGAAGCAGGTTTTGGTAAAATGATCCCGATACTAAAAGAATATATTAATAATAAAGCCGAAAATATTCCCAAACAAACTATTGGTCCGTTTAAAACGGATACCTCTGTTTACAATACGCCACCGGCCAGCGGGTTAAGAGTTACACTGATAGGGCATTCCAGTTTGTTAATTGAAATTGATGGAAAGCGAATCTTAACCGACCCGGTTTGGAGCAACAGGGTTTCATTTACTCAATTATTTGGGCCTAAAAGATTTTTTCAGCCGCCCATGGCTTTGGATGAGTTACCGAAGCTGGATGCAATCATACAATCGCACGATCATTACGACCATCTGGATGAGTCTACTATTAAGTATTTTGCGGATAAAGATGTACCGTTTTACTGCTCATTAGGTGTTGGACAACATTTGGAGAAATGGGGCATTGCCAAAACGCGCATTACCGAATTGGACTGGGGCGATAGCGCCATTATAGGCACTGATGTTGAATTAAGGGCTACGCCATCCAGACATTTTAGCGGCAGAGGCATTACCGGGCGCAATGAAACCTTATGGTCATCATTTGTAATAAAAGGACCTGTTCATAATATATTTTTTGGCGCGGACAGCGGATGGTTCCCCGGCTTTAAGGATATTGGGGATGCTTTTGGTCCGTTTGATTTGACAATGCTGGAGATTGGTGCATATGGGCAATATTGGCCGGATATACATATGGGGCCAGATCATGCATCCAACGCGCACCTGGCCTTAAACGGGAAGCTGATGATGCCTATTCATTGGGGAACCTTTAGTCTTGCACCGCATGCCTGGTACGAGCCTATTGAACGCCTGGAAGGTTATGCTGAGGCCAAACATATTAAACTCTTTGTACCCGAACCCGGCAAGCCAACGGAGGTGAGGGAATATAGTTCAGACTGGTGGAAAAAATATTAAGGGCCCCTCCTAAATCCTCCCCGGTAGGGAGGACTTAAAAAAACAAACGCCTTCGAAGCTAAAGTCTCCCCAACCGGGGGAGATTTAGAGGGGGCTATTAACTTGTACTCCTATCTCATTGATATTTTGAACAGGTGCTGAATTATTATTCCATAAATAATTACCTTTCGGCATTATTATGGCTGATGCACCTGTTCACTTTAAAAAGATAGACTTTCTGCGCGGAATAGCTATTCTTTTGGTTTTTTGCTACCATTCGCAAATTGCTATTTTTCATTTCGAGGTTAACGATTATAACAGTTATGGCATTTTAAATACTCTCAGCAGAAAAAGTGCCATTTTAAACTATTTACCAACTGCTTTTGGTTGGAGTGGGGTAGAGCTTTTTTTGCTGATCAGCGGGTTTTTGATACACTTTGGATTTTTGTCAAAAGGAAGTGTATTTAAGGCTGGAGATTTTTTTAGCAGGCGTTTCTGGCGCATTTACCCACCTTATTTACTGGTGCTATTGGTTTTGTGCTGTATTAATGCCAATGGAATTCACTATTATTTATTGAGCAAGGATGGCCTTGCCGATCTGTTTGCTCATTTGTTTTTGCTTCATAATATTTTTGATAAAACCTTTTTTACGGTTAACAATTCATTTTGGAGCTTAGCGCTCGAGGCCCAGCTATACGTGCTTTATCCTGTAATTTTGTATGTCCGTAAGCTTATCGGCATAAATAAAACACTGCTGCTGGTTATTATACTCTCATTATTGTTGCTAGGCATTGGCATAATGATACCGGCACTAGGCAAATCTTTATATTACGCTAATTCGGTATTTAGACTTTGGTTTGTTTGGGTGGCCGGCGCATTTTTAGCCGAAAAGATTTTTAATAAGGAAAGGCTGTTTAACAAAGGAACTGTAGCTATTATGCTTGGCTTAGTTTTACTAACCATTGCTTCAAGGGCGTTGCTTATGGGCAGCTATTTTACAGTGTATTTTGCCACCTTTGGCTTCTTTGTTTTTTTTGAATGGTTTTTGCTCAACGAAAAAATTAGCATCGGGAAGCGTTATTTTAAGTTGATAAGCTTAATTGGCTTGTGCAGTTATAGTATTTATTTAATTCACCAGCCTTATTTAAACCAACTGTTTAATGGGGTAAGCTTTGGTTACTATAATCATTTTTACCTATTGCTTCCATTTAAACTGATAGCCATGTTCGGAGTGATTTTTGCGATAGCTTATGTACTTTACCTCTACGTTGAACTCCAATCTATTAAGCTGGGGCAAATCATCAGGAATAAGAAAAAGCAACCGCATACTCATGCAGCATTGCCCGATGGTATAAAATAACAGGAAAAGGTTATTAATTCTGTGCTGTATTTGGGTTATTCCACGCTAACGGTGAGGCCTTCCTGTTGAAGGATTTTGCGGTAAACTTCAACTTCGGTAAATGAGCCTTCCAATATGGCGCATTTGCCTTCGTTATGTACCTTCCATGCTATTTTTTCTGCTTGTGTTTCAGAATAGTCAAGATACTTCATCATGCAATAAATAACATGTTCAAAAGTATTGACATCATCATTCCATAATATTAAACGGTGCAGCTCTTTGAGGCTCGACAGTATTTCCTCAAGTGTTAATGTTTCTTCCTGTGTTTCGGTTGACATATGTAGCCACAAATTTACTTAAAAAGAATAATAAAAAAGTCAAAATCGTGTTGAATTAGCTATACTGATAAGTCCGTATTTGTTTGACGTTTATGCTGATTGTATTGCGGTTAATAGTCGGTTAAAACCGGACATTAAATTTTGCAACAATTGCTGCTTACCTCTTATTGTTAAAAAAGTGTTAAAAAGGTATTTAAAATGTGCTTTGTAAATACAATAATTAAAATTAATATACATTTGCTCTCATGAAATTATCCAGCCCCAATTTTTTCATTGCTGTTAGCTTACAGCTTGCTGCCATCAGTTTTTGCAGCGCACAATCAAACAAAAATGTTATTGCAACTTTGCAGGCCCCGCCACCAAAAATTGCCATTGACGGCGATGTTAAAGAATGGGGCGATAGCCTGCGTTATTACAATGCCGAGAAAAGGATTAACTATTCTATTGCCAATACTAAAGACACCCTTTATATGGCCATACGTGTTAATGATCATTCGGAGCAGATGAGGATTTTACATGCGGGCATTACTTTCACTATTGATCCCAAAGGCAAAAAGAAAGAAACTTTCAGCATAACCTTCCCATTGAATGTGGGTGGCAGCATATCACTACCCGAACCGAAAAAAGACGATATACCGAGCGAAGTTACCCAGGAAGACCGCGATGAACTGATGCGTCAGCGTATAACAAATTTGCGCGGTATTAAGGTGGTTGGTTTTAAAGATATTGAAACAGATATGATCACTACCTCTAATACTTACGGTTTTCAAACGGCTGTAAATTATGATGACAAGGGTTATCTGGTTTGTGAGGCCGCCATACCGATGAGCTTTTTTCATGCCGAGGGTATGGATAAAAATGAATGGGCCTTTAATTTCAAGATTAACGGCATACAGCACAAACAAAAGCCGGAAGGTGGACAAGGCCAGGATGGTGAAGGTGGCGGCGGTGGTATGGGTGGCCATGGCGGCGGCATGGGCGGTGGAATGGGCGGCGGCGGTGGTCGTGGCGGCAGAGGCGGCGGCCATAAAAGCGAAGCTCTGGGTGGAGAAGCACCGAGTGAGTTATCAAAATCAGAAGATTTTTGGGAGAAATATTATCTGGCTAAGTAGAATTGGCTAATTAGGTTTGATGCTTAATTGCATCAATATAGAATATATAACAAAGCCTGGGCAATTGTCCAGGCTTTGTTATTTGTTATCAAAAGTCGTTATGATTTTTTTACCAATATCAATACTACTTTATTAAAATCAGAAGAAGCATTAATGATTTTTCTGAACTGGTCAAACTGCGCCAGGGGATAAAAAGGCTTACGGTATTCTTCCATAATATGTACCGAAAGTACATTGCCTTTAATTTCATATCCCGATGCGAAACCCATTGTTAGCTCGCCATTATCTTTAAATGTTTGATCAATCTTCAGGTCATTCGCATTGCTGATGGTATAGCCATCGGGTATTATAAAGTCAATTTTTCTTTCTTCAATATGGCCAAAATCAATATCTACAGGTGCTTGTCTTGGCTTTTCCTGGTACATTTCAACTTGAGGCCCAATTGCCAATCCAATTTTTACGAGCAATTTATCGCCGGCACTTTCAATTAATGCGTCAGATTTTGTTTTTATATGAAGAACAACCGGCAGGTTGGAATTTGCATCTTCAAATTCTTTATTTAAAACTTCCGACGAAATGATATGGTCGGTACTGGAAACAGCCTTGGCCAACTCTTTAATGAAGGTTCTTTTTTGTTCATCATTAGCGAAGTTAAAGGCATCCCTCATACTAACGGCGTCATATCCGCCAAAACTCTCCCTTGAATCAATACTTAAGGAGTCGAGATTTTTATTAAGCTCCAGGCGGGAATCAATATTTTCGTATGATTGGGTATAATCTTCCAGTACAATGGGTTTTACTTCGGCTATGGCGGTTGTTAAGCTGCCAACAGAAATGGTTTTGCAGAAAAGGCCATTAGTGCCAGCCCATTCAGGTACAATCCATGGGTACCGGTAATCGGGCCTGCTTGGGGCAATAAATTTATTTTCAACAGGGAAATAAAATAGCGGATCATCACAATTGTTCCAGTTTTCAAACCCACGGTCAATAATATATTTACTCCTGTTACCGGTTAAAACAAATTGATATTTGATATCAAGGCTTTGAAAAATTGCTGCATATAAACGGGTAATGCCAATGGTGCCGGCTATTTTTTTCTGAATTACATTTTCCAGTTTATTGCCTTCCTCACTTTTTAAATCCTCGTTGTATGAATAACTTTTCTTTACAAAATTTTCCACTGCAGTAATTTTAGCTACTTCTCCGTTAAGCTTATCCCAGCCATTGTCAGCTACCATCTGGGTAACTTTTTTATATTCTTTGTCTGAATAATAAGTGTAGACGGCAAATATTCTTTTCGCAAGTTCTGTCCAGGTGAAAAGACGCTCCCCTTTGCGGATCATATCATTAAAGGACAGTTTGAACTCAATGCGCTCCAGGTTAGCGCCGTAAAAAGAGTATTTTTCGTCTTCGGCACCCGCTGTTTCTTTTATGTTGCATTGGGCTATTCTTTTACCGCTTATAACGGTATCAGTGGGCGATAGCGAAAAATTATAAGGCTTTATTTCAAATCTTAACCTATCTGGTGCAATAATGCTGAAAGTAGTTTGGAGTATCGGGATCCGCTCCTGTACAACCTCACGCCCAAAAAATGAAGTTGATCTTTTAAAAGTATACAGATATTCTACTTCACATCCCTTCTCCAGGCCGTCAAGCGCAAATATTTTGTAAACGCCGCCATCTTCTTCTTTAAGATCTTTTATGTTGTTTTTATCAAGCTCAATGATTTTTCCACCGGGCAGAATAGTGCGGGCTTTTACATCCACCACATCTGAAGTTTCGCTAAAGCCAAGGTATATTTTGTTAAAAGTTTCAATGCCACGGTCATCATTTATGTGGATTATCCGATGCAGCGTATAGTATTCTGCCACTTCATTTTTCGGTTCATCAATAAATTCAACTCTCCTGTTGTCATACAATACAACAGCCGATTCTTTACTGTATTTATTATCCAGATGGTGAATAGCAGGCTTATCTGCCCATTTTTCCCTTTCAATATTGCTGGTTTGACTAAATAGCTGTTGAAATGATAATACACCTATTATCAGGGAAAAGATTTGTTTTTTCATAAGGGTATTTAAATTTTTGTGAGGCTAAGGGTTTCTTTATATAACGGAAGCAGGTTTTCGAGTACCTTGTTCCATGGTTCAAACTGATCATTGGTGAGCATCAGGTTTTCATTGCTAAACTCCTGGGTTAGTATTACGTAATTGCCTTTTTGCTGGTATTGCAAATCAAATCCCCATACGCTGTTATGAAAGGTTTTGCTTTTAGGCAGATAGGAAACTTTATAGCCTTCTGGTATTTTAAGCATGGTAACATACTTCTTTACAAATTTGAAGCTATATTCAATTGGAGCTTTTCTGCGCGGATAGTCTATTTGTTCGTCATTAAAAAACTTAAACAAGTTTAGGTTTAAGTAATAATCGTTACCGAGCTTCTTAGCATAATCAGGCAAATTAAAGTTACCATACAATGAAATTTCATTTGTTGTTTGGGTTTTATCAACGCTAAAGGTGTCAAGATGAAATTTGTTCGATCCTCTTTCAAACTCATCTTTCATGTCTTCGTTCATATCTTTACTGCGCCAGTACATCAGTTTACCATACATTTCTGTAGAGAAATACCCGCTAAGCGTTTGTTTTATTTGCCCTTTTATACCATTTGGGCTTAGCTGAAGCCAGGTAGTATCGGTAAGGGTATTTTTATTGTCTTCAACGGCTGGTACTTTTAAAATTTTAAATTCCTTTTCACTGATGGCAATCATAGCTTCTTTATCCTGAATGCCTGATGATGGCATGCCAAAGGCACAGGTAGGGTCGGTAGCATCCAGAAAAATAAATTTATCATTAAGTTTAATGGCGCAAATCATGTGGTTGCTTACCAGCGGCAGCGGTGTCTGACTAAATTTGTAAGGTAAATCGCGGGTACCAATCCATGTAAAATAAGCCTGGACACCCGCTGTATTAAGCATTTCTGTAAGGATGCTGGCCATGTCCTTGCAATCGCCAAAGCGCCTGCTGCAAACCAGCCCCGCATCGCGGGGTACAAAGCCGCCCATCCCATCTTCAAAAGCAACATATTTAACATTGTGCTGCACCCACGAATAAATGCTGCGGGCTTTGCTTTCGGGAGTGGTAAGATTAGTAGTTAACGAATCAACAATATGTTTTAGGCCTGGGTTTACATCATTATTTACGGTTTTAATATAGCTGTAGTTAAGATTATACAGGTCTGTCGCATTTGATAAATAAGGAACCACATTGCCTTTATCATCCTTATAGTTTTCGATATAAAAAACAACATGTGGCGAATACCATGAAAAGCCAGGGGCATCGGGGTATTTTTTATCAGAAGGGCAGTTTTTGTACTGAAACGTATAAACATTATCGTGATGTTTGCTCTCTACATTTATGGTAATTTGGCTTGTATCAAGCCCTATCAGCTGATATTTTAAGGAGATATCTTTTGAAACTGTAATTTTTAATTCGCTGTTTGCTACCGGAATATACCTCGAAAAGTAAAACGGTGAAAGTAGGTGCGGATCTTTATTAAGTCGTGATACCTGCAGGGTGCCTATTGCACCCGGCTCAACAGCGGGGAAATTAAAAGTGGTTTCTTTTACATCATCATAAAAAACAAAGCTTTCTTTATCGGTGCTGGTTTTAAACTCACTCACCTTTAGTTTTTTATTGGCTGCCGTAAGTGTAAAAGCATTATAGTTAACTAACTGCTGAAAATCGCTGTGAGAAAAGCCAAATCCACCCATATAGGTCGTAGCACTACCCAGCAGGTATTCTATTTGCTGTACCTCGTTACTTTCTATATAGGGTTTGCCCTCTTTAAGGTTAATATTATACTCCAGCTTATTAGTAAGTAATACCGCTTTTTCGTCGGGAAACTGCTTGCGAAGCTCATCAAATGTTTGCGCTTTTGACGAATTTATGTGCAGCGATAAAAACGCAAGCGGAAATAAAATCAACAATTTATTTTTCATTAGTTACTGCTATAAGGTTATCATAATAATAGTACAGCGTTTTGATCAATTTTCCGTTTTCATCAAAATACTTTGTTGGGCCATTGCTTAACCCGTTTAAAAAGGTAGCCTCTTTTTTTAATTTGCCATTTGGATAATATTCGCGACCAATTCCGGTTACGTTATCGGTTAAATAATTATAATCATATTTAATAGCTCCGTTAGGGTAATATTCTTTTGATGAGCCTTCCAGAATGTCAAATGCCATATTTTCTGTAGAACGTAATTGGCCAGTACCATAATATATTTTGTTCAGGCCATTTTTGGCACCATCTCTATAAGAAACTTCGCGGGCAATTTTTCCATTTTGAAAATAGGCCTTTACGCTGCCATTAGCAGGGTCAATAGGGATAAATGGCACGAGCTTTCCATCGGGCCCGGTATAGGTATAGGCTTGCGGGGCATCGTCTTCAAAAAGCACCTGATAGGCTTGCGTTCCATCGGGATCATATTTTATGTGGAGGCCATTCAGCTCATCATCTTTATAGGTACTGGTAAAATCTTTACTGCCGTTGGGCAGAAAATAATTTTTAGTGCCATTAATCTGGTCATTTACATAATTAACTGTATTATATAGGCTACCGTCGTCTTCATTATAAAGTTTCCAAACGCCTGTTTTATTATTGTGAAGATATTTACCTTCAGCATATTTTTTGCCGCCGTAGTAATAGCTTACATAGTTGCTATCCAACATTCCGTTTTTATAGAATAAAGTACTTTGCAGGCTGCCATCAAAATAGAAATTTTTATATGGTCCTACCAAATCGCCATTTACATAATTGCCTAATGCCTTTATTTTACCGGTTGGATAAAGCAAAGTGTATTTTCCTGATGTTTTAGGGAAAGAATCAACAGCCAGCACATTGCCGGTAGTATCATACTGGGTCATTTGTTCCAGCCAGCCCAGGTGGTATTTTTGTTCTATACTTTTTTTGCCATTTGGGGTATATTCTTCTTTATACCCATTCAACTCGCCACCCTGATAGTATGCTTTAATGCTGATGTTACCCAACTCATTATAAGTTATCCAGAGTCCTTCATTCTCGTCATCTTTAAGCCATCCTTCCGCTTCCATCTGACCATTGGTGTAATAAGAAGAATAATAGCCATCTTCTTTGTCATCAACCATAGGTACTTCTGATTTCTTTTTGCCATTACGATAATAGGTAACAGAAGCGCCGTTTAATTTGCCGTTTTTGTAATTATTAACCTGGTATATCTTGCCCGAAGGATAGAATATGGTATCCGGGCCATCAGCGTTTCCTTTTTTATCATACCCGAAATGGGCTTTCTTTATACCTTTAGATGTATAAGTAATTATATCGGTAACATTACTGCTGCCGCCCGCGGAGCTTATCTGAGCACCGGCAGGATTAAAATACTTAGCTGACTTAACTACGCCATTGTCATAAATATATTTTGCGTAAACTTTTCCTTCTTTATTGTAATAAGTCTCTTCACCGTTTATCTTATCTTTTTTAGCATTGTATTCAAGTTCCAGCTGGCCGTTATCATAAAATTCCTGGTGAGGTCCCTCTTCATTGTCGTTGTTATAAGTGCGCTTCTCTTTAGGTTTGCCATTGTCGTAATAATACTTCCATTCGCCTATGGCTTTGTCTTTACTATAAACGCCCTCAGTTGATGGATTACCGCTTTCATAGTACGACTTATATGCGCCATCTGATTTACCATTTACATATTCCTGTACACTTTTTAAGGGGCCGGTTTTATAGTATTCCTTATTTGTGCCTGTAAGTACATCATTGGTATAATTGTATATGGCACGCAGGTTTCCGTTTGAATAATAATCATGCTCCTCGCCATCTTTTTTGTCCTGCTTGTAGTTGATTATTGCCCTTTTATTTCCGGAATAGAAGTAAGTGGTTGATATTCCATCCAGCTTGTCATTTACATCGTTTTCTATGGATGATAAATTACCATTTTGCTGATAATATAGTTGCTCGCCCTGTAACTTACCATTTTGGTAATGAACTTTTGATTTTAACTGACCGTTGAAGTAATAGAAAGACCAATCACCCTGGCGCTGACCATTTTCATCAAAACTACCAAAACCCCTTATATTCCCCTTTGAATAAAATAGTTTCCAGGGTCCGGTTAATATTTTGCCATTATTAGCAATTATGCCTTTGCCGGTAAGTTTGCCGTCCTCAAAAAGATAACGGTCTGTAATAAGGGTGCGTTTGTCTGATTGCAGTTCCCTTGTAGAACGGATAAGGTTAAAATAATCAGCAGCTTGGCTTATAAATGCATCTGATGCTTTTTTATTTTTTTTGATATAATCCTTTATAACAGGAAGGTTCACATTAGAGAAACAGTGATTCACAAAAAGCTCAAACTGGCCATCTTTATAAACCTGTTTAAAATAAGGCAGGTAATATTGGATCCAGAAATCGTTATTACTGTCGCTATATTCCAGTTTCTCTACTATCACCTGCATTTGACGACTAATCTGATCGTCCAATACGATGATTGGTTTATAACCTTTGTCGAACGCGATTTTTGATATTACAATATCCTCCATTTGCTGATAATTGGCATCGGGAGCTATAGCGCGGCTGTTTTTTAACTCCATAATGTCATCAGTGCTTTTTGAAATTTTGCTCAAAAACGCAATTGCTTTTCCGCTATACTTTCCTTCAGGATTTACCAGCAGGTAACCTACAAAGCTGATAAATGCAGGGATTATTTTTCCTTGCTTTAAGGCAACTACCCCCAGTTGATAATGAGCACTGTACATGTACGGATTAATAAGCAATGTTAGCTGAAGTACCTGTTCGGCATCCTGCAGCTTGTTTAATGACATCAATGTAATAGCCTTGTTAAAATATGACAAAGAATATGCAGGGTATTTAGCAATGGCTTTATCAAAAATTTTCAGAGCTTCATCATTTTGTTTAATGTCATTCAATACGTTTCCGTAAACATTATAAAAATCGGGTTCGTTTTCTGGTTGCTCTTTAAGCGCGAGCCCCTCTTTGCAATACTTTATTGCCTGGGTATACTGACTGTCGGCTTCACAAGTCATAGCTTTTTCGTATAAGCTTTCTACATAGTTAGTGTCGCTACGGCATATTTTATTATAAAGTACAAGTGCCTTTTTGTACTGACCAGAGTCATACAGCGCTACCCCTTGTTTGATGATGTCGCCGGAGTTTATTAATTCGATTTTTTGTGCTGAGGTAATCCGGGGGAATAAAAGAATCCCCAGAAAGAATAGGAAAAGGTATTTCATTACAATAAGGCAAAGTTTTAGTTAGAGGTGAAAATAGCGGTTTTTTTAGTTACGAAAGAAGAAATATTTACAACTATGTTTTAAGCTTATTGCTTACGGAAAATACCTGTAGATGGTTATTGAAATAATGATGAATAATTATCTTTTGCAGTTATCAGGAACTGGGGCGATACTTAATTAAGTATTAGGATAAAGTTCCTGCCGGATAGTAAACAGAGCCTGCTGTTCCACGTGTACCACTTTTGGTCAAAAAAAAGAGGGGTCTTCTGCAAAAGGATGAGCATAATGTATGCCTGTCACTTGCAGAAGACCCCTCGTTACTATTGGGTATGATATTTTAATTAGTATCCATTACCCTAACTTTCAGGAAGCTTGGGTTATCGCCAGAGGTATAAACCTTGTTGGTTGCTTTTTGAAAATCGGAAGGTTTGGCTTTCATAATGTCTTCAAACACCTGTGGATTGCGGTCAATCAGCGGGAACCAGGTGCTTTGTACCTGTACCATAATGCGGTGTCCTTTTTTGAAAGTGTGTAATATATCCTGTAGCTCAAAGTTTACCGGACTTACCTGGCCAGGTACAAATGGCTCCGGTTTTTCAAAGCTGTTGCGGAACTTGCCGCGCATAGCCTCGCCGCGTACCATTTGTTCATAGTGCGACAAATGAGTGTTGGTGCTCCACTGATTGTTTTTGGTGCTGTCCGGATAAACGTCAATAATCTTAACTATCCAGTCGGCGTCTGTACCGGTGGTTGATACTTTAAGATTGGCCCATATGTTGCCGGCAAGGGTAACATCGTTATCCAGTACATCAGTTTGGTAGGTTAATACATCCGGGCGGCTTTCGGCAAAACGCTGGTCGCCGGTCATGTATTCGCGTTTCATGTCGTTGTCAATACCATCAATAAAAGGCACCGGTTTGTTAGGGTCTGATATAAATTCATCAGGCGTGCTGTTAGCCATAGGTGCATCGAATGATAGCTTTCCACCCGGTAAAAAGTAAAGGTTTTTGTCAGTCGCTTCTTTAGGCGGCCAGGTGTTAAAGGTTTTCCATTGGTTAACTCCGGTTTGGAATGTTGATACTTTAGGGATATCGGTATCTGTACCTTTAAGGTAGTGACTGAAAAAGGCCAGCTCAATTTTTTCGCGGTAGTATGGACCTGTCTGGCTGCCGAAATCAACATCGCCAAGGTGATCGCCGGGACCGCGTGACCATCCGCCATGTACCCATGGACCCATCGTAAAATATATCGGGGTTGACGGATTGTTTTTTACCAGCGTTTTGTAGGTGTTTATAGCTCCGTATAGGTCTTCGGCATCATACCAGCCACCAGTAACCAGTACGGCGGTTTTAATGTCGTGCAGGTGGGTTAAAACGTTACGGTCTTTCCAGTGCTGGTCATAGTTCGGGTGGTCCAGCATTTCGTTCCAAAGGCGGATAGTATCTTTATAATATTTGTCGTTGGTGTTTTTCATGGTTTGCATGTTCATGAAAAACTCATAGCCATCCTCAGTACCAAAATCAAGCCTTGAACCACGACGCTGGGTAGGCTTATCATCCTGACGGTTGGTAAAGCCAGGGTAAAAGCTAAAGTTAGCAACCAGCATAAACGCACCATTATGGAATGCATCATCGCGGTACAGATCTGCAATAGGCGCCTGTGGTGATGCCGCAACCAGCGCAGGGTGACGACTCAGTAATGAAGTAGTGGTATAAAAGCCGGGATAAGAAATTCCCCATACACCTACTTTGCCATTGTTGTTAGGGATGTGTTTTAACAACCAGTCAATAGTGTCATAAGTATCCGTTCCTTCATCCACATCGTTTTTAGTTTTATGGATTTCTTTTTCAGGAGTCATTTCCTCATAAATGCCTTCGCTCATCCAGCGGCCGCGTACATCCTGGTAAACAAAGATATAACCGTCATGTAAAAACAGGGAAGATGGACCCAGGCTTGGTTTATATTTATCTTCGCCATAAGGTGCCACACTATAGCAGGTGCGGTCCATCATGAAAGGGTATTTTTTTGATTGATCTTTAGGCACATAAACCGAAGTGAAGAGTTTTTTGCCATCACGCATCGGAATCTGATACTCGTATTTGGTGTAATTTTCCTTTACATAGGCCGCATCAGCATTGTTTGGCTGGGCGCGTTGTGCCCAGGCCAGAGACGTTAATAGCAAAAAGCTGAGAACGGAGAGTATGAGTCTTTTCATTTATAAAATTAATAATTTTCTGAAACTAAGTATAAAACAAAAAAGACCCCGGCAAAACGGGGTCTTTAACAAAAATGTTACTTAAAACTTATTCGTTTATAGCTTTTACGCCAGGTAGTTCTTTACCTTCCATGTATTCCAATAAAGCACCGCCACCGGTTGATACATAGCTAACATCTTCTGTAAAATTAAACTTGGCTACTGCTGCGGCTGAGTCGCCACCACCTATCAGCGAGAAAGCGCCATTTTCAGTTGCTTTTACTACCGATTCGGCAATAGCTTTGGTTCCGGCTTCAAATTTCTCCATTTCAAAAACACCCATAGGGCCGTTCCATAAAATGGTTTTTGAACCTTCTACTACTTTTTTAAATTCAACTATTGAATCAGGACCGATATCTAAACCCATCCAGCCATCTTTAATATTGTTATTTGGAGCGATGTCTGTATTTGCATCGTTAGAGAAATTATCAGCAATAACAGAGTCAGTTGGTAATACCAGGTTAACACCTTTTGATTTTGCTTTTTCTATCAGCGTTAAAGCCAATTCTAATTTATCTTCTTCAACCAATGATTTTCCGATGTTACCACCCTGTGCCTTAGCAAAGGTATAAGCCATACCACCACCAATAATCAAACTGTCAACTTTATCCAACAGGCGTTCAATTAGTTCAATTTTGTCTGATACTTTTGCTCCGCCCATAATAGCGGTAAATGGTTTTACAGCACCGTTCAATACCTTTTCGGCATTATTAAGCTCAGCAGCCATCAGGTAACCAAAATATTTGGCACCAGGGAAAAATTGCGCAATAACCGCGGTTGAAGCATGTGCACGGTGTGCTGTACCAAAAGCATCGTTTACATAAATATCGCCAAGTTTTGAAAGCTTTTCAGCAAAGTCTTTATCACCTTTTTCCTCTTCTTTATAAAAGCGAAGGTTCTCTAATAACAACACCTCGCCTTTTCCTAAAGCTTTAGCTTTTTCAACAGCCTCAGCGCCAATACAATCATCGGCAAATTCAACTTGCTGACCCAGTAAATCAGCCAGATGGGGTACTAAATGTTTTAATGAATATTTTTCAGTCGGGCCATCTTTTGGTCTGCCAAGGTGCGACATCAGGATCACTGCACCGCCATCTTTTAATATTTTATTGATAGTTGGCAGGGCAGCCGTCATGCGGTTATCATCAGTGATATTATAATCTTTATCCAACGGAACATTAAAGTCAACACGGATAAGTGCCTTTTTGCCGGCAAAACTAATTTGATCTATTGTTTTCATAATGATTGACAAGCAATTTTTGAACCGGCAAATTGAGCAAATAATTCTAAATTCTGAATATTTAAGTTAAAAAGGTGTTGTAAGTAATAAAAAAATCACTGAATCTTAACATACATAGCATGGTGCGGTCCAATTCCAGGTACTTCAAACTCCGGCGAAACAATTTCAAAACCCACATTGAAATAGAACGGAATAGCTTTTTTCCGGGCATTGCACCACATATAATTCGCTTTTTGCCCACGCAGGTAAACAATAGCAAAATTAAGCAGCTGGTTACCCAATCCCTGGCCGCGATGCGCTTCAACGGTAGCCATACCGCGTAATTGGTAACCTGTACCCGTAAACTCGTCATAGCTTTGCGGATGGAATGATGCTACACAAGCCAACTTATCATTTACATAATAGCCTAAATGAAAAATACCTGCTACAGTATCTGATGGAAACCTGCACTCATCTAAAGTTAACCGGCCTTCGCGTAAAACCTCATTGCGAATGGGCAGCACATCATCACCGGTAATAAATTTGATCATCTATTTAAATTAAGGGGGAAATATTAATTGGGTAACGCACTTATTTTTACAACCAAATCGGCTAAACGGCTGGAGTAGCCCATCTCATTATCATACCATCCCACTACCTTCACCAGGCCGCCAACAATAGAGGTAAGCTTTGCATCAAAAATACAGCTGTGAGGGTTGTCCAGAATATCGGTTGAAACAATAGGATCTTCGGTGTATTCTAATACGTTTTTCATTGGCCCATCAGCTGCGTTTTTAAATGCCTGGTTAATAGCGGCAACGCTTGGTTGTTTTTTAAGGCTGCAGGTAAAATCGGTTAACGAGCCATTTAAAACAGGTACGCGGATGCCAGCACCGCCTAACCTGCCTTCCAAATGAGGGAAAATAGCAGTTATAGCTTTAGCTGCCCCGGTTGTTGTTGGGATGATAGATGCCGATGCTGCACGGGCACGACGTAAATCTTTATGAGGAGCATCATGCAGGTTCTGGTCGCCGGTCATGGAGTGTACGGTGGTGATATAACCATCAATAATTCCCCAATTATCATCCAGTATTTTTACCATTGCTGCCACGTTATTAGTAGTGCAGGAGGCGTTTGATAATATAGGTGACCGAAGGTCAACCAAGCCATCATTTACACCCAAAACAACAGTAGGTATATTTTTGTCAGTGCCGGGCGCCGATATAATTACCTGTTTGGCCCCTGCTTCCAGATGAAGGGACGCACTCTGTTTTGAAGTGAATTTTCCTGTCGATTCTATTACCAAATCGATATCCAACTCTTTCCACGGCAGGTTTACGGGGTTGGGCTCGGCCAGTACTTTTATGGTTTTTTTGTTGATGATGAGATGCTCACTATCAAAACTTACTTCTCCCTTAAAACCACGGTGAACAGAATCGTATTTAAATAAATGGGCAAGTGTTTCAGTATCGGTAAGATCATTAATGGCAACTACCGTAACTCCCGGCCTTTCTAAAATATTTCTTAAAAATATACGGCCTATGCGGCCAAATCCGTTTACAGCAATCCTCATCTCAATAAAATATGAGGTGCAAAATTACTAAAATAAAGCAGCAGTGAAATTATACAGGAAGCTAACACTCAAAAATTACCTGTAGCTGATGTAGCTGAATTTAGCAGAAATAAATGTGTTTATACAAATAAATTACGTAGAGCAAGACTTGAACGTTCTTTTGAACGAAGGAAAAAAGTGATCATCCAGTTAAACACCAACGAAACAGCAAGTATTAGCACAATAAGCACGGTGTTTCCATAACTTTTAAAAAGTAAAACCATTACAATTGATGCAATATTGATGCTAATTAAAATGCAGGTGGTTTGTAAATGATTAAAACCAAGCTTTAACATGCGGTGATGAATATGATTGCGATCCGCTGTAAATGGTGATACACCACTCGCTATTCTGATCACAAATACTCTTATGGTATCAAACACAGGGCCTATTAATATTGCGAAAGTTAATGCAGGTACTGCAAAAATATCAACAGTTGATGTGCCATCTACTCCTTTGCTTAATGCCATAAATTTGAGTGCCATTACCGCTGATATGAGTCCGATTAGCAATGAACCAGTATCGCCCATAAAAATTTTTGCAGGCGTGATATTGAATCTAAGGAAGCCTAAAATAGCACCCACCATAGCTAATGAAACGGCTGCCAGCTCATATTGATGGAGGTATATAAACAATGCAGCAAATGTGCTGTTGGCAACTATGCCTGTTAAAGCAGCTAAACCGTCAATGCCGTCAATTAAATTAAAGGCATTAATTAACAGCAGTATTAATAATATAGATACGCTGACGCTAAGTAAATAAGGAAGTTCATAAATACCAAAAACACCATACATGCTTTCAAGGCGTATGTTCCCTAATACAACTAATATGGCACAAACTATAAACTGAATTAAAAATTTGGTATTTGAATTTACACCAGAAAGATCATCTTTTAAACCCATTGCAAACAGTATAATACAAGCAGTAAGCAAGTAATTTATGGGTAATGACTGATCTGTCATGCAAAATAAGAGCGACGTGATGGTAAAGCTTACAAAAATGGCTACTCCGCCCAGACGTGGGATACCATGATCGTGCGATTTTCTGAAGTGTCCAAGATCATCATAAAGGTGCCTGAAACGGGCTACATGTAAAATTGATGGAATGGCAAATGAGGTAATGACAACGGAAAATATTACGATAAAGATGTAATAAAAAACCGTATAACTATGTAAAAAATCCATCATTTTAATAGTTTTAAAAGTAAATTTAACTATTTAGTATTATTAAATCGCCGAAATTAACCTACAATCGTTGGTTTTTCGGGGCGTTTATTATTAACATATCAACAAATCTTAAACGCAGGCTAAAAGTATTGGATAATTTTACGGGTTGGTTTCAGTACTATTGTTAGTATTGGAAGTAAAATACCATTACGGCGCATAGCCTTAAAGTCAAAGAACAATCCTTTTACGCGGCTGGTAAAATTTTTGTTGCTTGCTCCACCAACTTTCATTTTAACAATTACCTTTTTTAAATGAAAGGGATTAATCTTGTTCTGGTGTATAAATCTTAGCATTAGTTCGTAATCCGCAGCGGTTCCGTATTCAAGGCTGTAAAAGCCATATTCATTAAATAAATTTCTGTTACAATAAAAAGTTGGATGCGGAGGCATCCATCCCCAGTTAAATTTACCAGTGTTGTATTTACCCGAACGCCACTTACGAATAATCTCACCCTCCGGACTTATATAGTCTAGATCGGCATATACTACTTTAGTGTCGTTTTGTATAAACGCTTCTGCAATGGATGCTAAAGCATTTGAGTCGGCGAAAAAGTCATCGGCGTGCAAAACCCCAATAATATCTCCGGTAGCTATTCTGATCCCTTTATTAATAGCATCGTAAATCCCTTTATCGGGTTCTGAAACCAAAATAGCTATATTATCCGTATAAGCCCTTATGATGTCAAGGGTATTGTCGGTAGAGGCACCATCAATAATAATATATTCGAAGTTTTTAAAAGTTTGCCCAATAACGGATTCAATACAACGGCTAATGGAGTTTTGGGCATTAAAAGAGACGGTAATTAAAGAAATTTTAAAATCCTGCACTTAGCTAAAAATACGCTGTTTATACTGCCAAAATTATGTAAATTTGGCAAAGTTCCCTAATAAATTAGACATTTAAAAGAACCAAGGCAGGTATGCGCGTTTTAAATTTTACTTATTTAACTGTTGCGATATTTTTATTTTGCACCTCATGTTCAGATAAACAATATCAAACCCTTTTCCTTCAACAAAAAGCGCTTTCCGATAGTACGTCCAAAAAAGCCAGTGTTAAGACTGTTGATTACCAGATAAAATCACAGGATATTTTACAGATAAGGAATTTACAGGATATTAAATATATTGTAAATGAATCGCCAATTACTGCAAATGCATCTGGAAATAACGCTTCACAGGGACAGGAATTTCAAGTGCAGGATGATAGTACTGTGGCTTTGCCGGTAATAGGTCATATTAAAGTTATAGGGCTTACCCGGGCCGAAGCACAGAAATTAATAGAAGATCAATACCGCAAAGTATTGCTTAAGGATCCGATAATTGATTTGAAGATTATTAACCTTAAGGTAACTATATTGGGCGAAGTAAGAGGCCAGGGTAATTATGTATTAACGAAAGATCGCACAAGTTTGGTTGAAGTTATAGGTCAGGCAGGTGGACTAACTGATAGAGCTAACGAAAAAAATGTTAAAATTATTCGCGGTACGGAAGCAAGTCCCAAGGTAATAAATGTAGACCTTGCTGATATTGGGTCTATAAATGATCCTAAAACTATATTGCAAAGCGGCGATATTATTTATATTGCTCAAAATAAGCGCGCAGCACGTAGCGATAATCTTCAAAGCTTTACTGTTATTTTTCAGCCCGCATTATTATTATTTAATACAGCACTAATAATTTTTACGCTTATCCACAAATAAGTAGATGGAAGAAACCGAGAAGATAAAGCATAAACTGCCGAGTCAGGAGATAGATTATTTTAAGATAGCCCAGATACTTTTAAGCAGGTGGTATTGGATAGCCGGATCGTTGCTGGCTTGTATGATTATGTCGAATTTATATTTATGGTATACACCTAAAGTATATGCAACATCGGCAACAATGAAATTTGAAGAAAAGAAATCGGAGATTCCAGATTTGGTTGGTATTACTACCAGTACTGAGAGGGCTTCTGCTTCAAAAATTCAAAGCGAAACCATTGTATTGCAAAGTACGCCTTTATTACTAAGTGCCATAAAGCAACTGGATTACCGTATTAGCTTTTTTGTGGTAGGCCGTGTTTTAAACCGTACCAGTGAATTATATCCGGCTAAGCCCATTAATGTAGAGCTGGTAAAGTTTGATAGTTTGAACTTTTTTCGTGATTTGGTTACCTTTAATCCGGTTAATAATAAGAGCTTTGATATAAGTTATAAGAGCGCAGGCAAAACGATTAATCAAATTTGCCATTATAATGTTCCGTTTACCATCGGGCCAACATCATTCAGTATCAGTTATCCTGGTGAGCTACCAAAAACATCTTCCTTTTTATTTAAATTAAATGCTCCGGAAGATTTTATTTGGCGTGTTAGGGGAGGCTTCCACACCAATGAGGCTGCTAAAAACTCAAATATCATTTCATTACAGGAAACAGATTTAAACCCCCAGTTTGCGGCTGATATTTTAAATGCTATAATGAAAGAGTATTTAAATTATGATCGTAACCAAAGGACGCAATCGGCTACCCAAATGATTCAGTTTATTGACAATCAGCTGGATTTTTTGTCAAAGGAAGTAAGAGGGTCTGAAAATTCTATCACTCAATATAAACAGAATAAAAAAATACTGGATGTATCATCTGCTTCTGAGTTGGCTACCGGCAAAGAAAAAGACCTGGGTACGCAGATATCATTATTAAAAATTGAATTAATTGCACTTGACGAGGTAAAACAGGAAATAATAAAAGGGAAAGATAATTTAAATTTAAATTTCAACCTTAATGGACTTAGTGACCAGGAATTGGCTACCTCTATTACGGCATTAAATAATTTAATTTCTGAAAAAAATTCCTTATTAAAAACTTATAATAGTAATTCACAACCGATACTGGATATTAACCAGCAAATTTTACAGATAAAAAACAATGCTCTAAATAGTATTAACTCTACAAATAAATCAATTGAAGGCAAAATAAAGTATTTGAATGATCAGCTTGCACCTGTAAACCAGCAAATATTATTATTGCCAACAGCAGAGCGTGATTTGGTGGGTTTAAAGCGCGATTATGAGATTAATGATAAAGTTTACTCTTTTCTTTCGGAAAAGAAGCTTGATGCACAAATAAGCAGTGCCGGTATTATGCCTGGTGCTACCATTATTGATGTGGCACAGCCTAACTTTAACCCCGTATCGCCAGATGTAAGTGGCATACATCGTACGGCAATAATTTTTGGTTTAATAATAGGATTGGGCTCAATTATTTTAATCAGGGTTTTAAATCCTTTTATTTATGATAAGGAAACCATAGAAAGCTTAACGTCTATTCCAATTATTGGAGTTATCAGGAAGTTTCCTGAAGAAATTGATGAATATAGTACTCAGATATTAGCTATTAGTAAGCCCAAATCAATATTTGCCGAATCAGTGCGTTCGGTACGTACCAATTTAAGCTTCATTGCATCCGATAAAAAAGTTAAAGTAATCTGTATAACTTCAGAAGTAGCCGGTGAGGGGAAATCATTCGTAGCCGTAAATTTATCAAGTACTTTATCACTTATTGATAAAAAGGTAATTTTGATTGCTGCGGATTTACGTCGTTCAAAATTGCACAAAACATTCCATGTGCCTAATGATATCGGATTAAGTAATTACCTGGCCAATCAATGTGATGTTAATGATATTATTAATCATTCATCTCAAAAAAACCTGGATTTTATTATATCTGGCCCCGTTCCTCCAAACCCTTCCGAGCTTTTGCATTCTGACAGGATGGGTAAATTGATCAGTGAACTTAAGCAGATGTATGATATCATCATGGTTGATACAGCACCTATTGGTCTTGTATCAGATGCTATTCCCTTAATAAGGGTTAGTGATATTAATCTTTTTGTAATACGTTCAGGAAAGTCAAAATTTTATGCAGCTACAGTTCCTCAGCGTATTGCCCAGGAATACCATTTGGATAATACGGTGATAGTGCTTAATGCATTTGCTCAGGATCTTTTACATTCCAGATATTATACTACCAAATTTACAGGGGATAGTTACGGAGCGAAATATTATTACTATTCAGATTATACTGGTTACGAAAGTTCAGGATACTATGTAGATACCGAAAAGAAAAAATGGTGGAATATTAAGAGGTGGTTCACAAAATAAAATCGTGCAGGGCATAAATGATTGGTTTAAAGGTAAATAATAATGCCAGTAAGTGGTATCCGGTTCATACACATGCAAAAGCCGAAAAAAAAGCTTACGAGGCATTAACAAGAAAAGGGATCGAAGCTTACTTGCCTTTACAAAAGCAACTTAAGCAGTGGAGTGACAGGAAGAAATGGATTGAAGAGCCTTTTATTAAGTCGTACCTTTTTGTGAATATTAAAGAAAATGAGCTAACTGATGTGTTAACAACCAAAGGAATAGCCCGTTTTATATATTTTTCCGGAAAAGCTGCTTCGATTCCTGAGGTTCAGCTGGCAAATCTTAAATTATTAATTTCAAGTGCCGTCGAATTGGAAATTACCGAAGAAAATTTGCAGCCCGGAGAAAAGATCATGATTAAAGCTGGTCCACTTAAAGGGTTTAAGGGTGAGATAGTTTCTTATCGTTCTCAAAAACAGCTTGCATTACGTCTGGAAAATTTGGGTTATTCAATAATCATTCATGTTGCGGCATCAATGATTGAAAGATATTAGAAGGTTAACTAAGCGTGTTCTTATCTTATTTATAACGCGCCAAAAATACAGTTAAACCTGATTAGGTAAATAATTGATTAATAATAGGTTGCATTTAAAGTGTGTGACTTACAGGGCGGAGCTGTAAAAATTAGCCAAGTATGTGCAGGATAGCAGGAATAATATCAAACCGGTTAACGCCGGGTGAGATCAATGAAAAAGTTAGCTTAATGTGCAATGCATTAAAGCATGGCGGCCCTGACGATGAGGGTATCTTTTTTGATGAAAAGGTTAAACTTGCCTTTGGTCATCGGAGGCTTTCAATTATTGATTTAAGCAAGAACGGGCATCAGCCTATGGCTGATATTCAACAACGGGTTTGGATCTCTTTTAATGGCGAGATCTACAATTATTTAGTATTAAAGCAAGAACTGTTAAAGTTAGGGGTTAAATTTAATTCTAATACTGATACTGAGGTTATTATAAATGCCTATTTGCAATGGGGTACAGATGCTTTTTCCCGAATTAACGGAATGTTTGCTTTTGCATTGTATGATAAGGAAAATGCAACCACCTACCTGGTACGTGATACCAGTGGCATAAAGCCTTTGTACTATAATGTAAGTCAGGGACAGCTAAGTTTTGCTTCAGAAGTAAGAGCTTTTAAAGCAGCAAACATTGTAACGGAAGCTGATCAGAACTGGGCTGTGCGATTTTTGGCTTTTGGTCATATTCCGGAACCTTACACAACGTTAAAGGAAGTGTATAGCCTTGCAAAAGGGAATTATTTATGCTGGCATCATCATAAAAATAGTTTTGAAATTGTTCCATATCAGAAAAGTAAAAGTGTTTTATCATATATAACGGATATTAATGAGGCTAAAGAACAGATACGGAATTCTTTAAAAGCATCTGTAAAAAGCCAGCTGATTGCTGATGCCCCGATAGGTGTTTTTTTAAGCGGGGGTATTGATTCAAGTTTACTTACTTTATTGGCCAACGAGCAAAAAGAACAACAGCTCAAAACCATTTCCATTTTCTTTAATGAAAAAACCTACGATGAACGGGCTTATCAAAATCTTGTTTTAGACAAGATATCCGGAGAAAAATTTGCGCATTTAGTACAACAGAAAGAATTTGAGACGTTTTTACCGTCCATTATCAATGATATGGATATGCCAACAACAGATGGTATTAATAGTTGGTTTATAAGTAAATATGCACACGAAGATGGACTGAAGGCTGTTTTGTCAGGTGTTGGTGCTGATGAGCTTTTTGGAGGGTACCCATCATTTAACAGAATTAAGTATTTTAAATATTTAAGAAAAACTCCTGAATTTGCAGCACATTTAGCTAATTATTTTAAGGAGGATAAATATAGGAAGTTGTCTTTTCTTGCACATAAACACTACTTGGCCGATTATTTATTGCTTAGAGGCTTATTTGTACCTGCTGATATTGCCAAAATTTTAGGTGCAGATATCAATCAAATAGAACAAATTCTGTTTAATGAACCGCAGCTGTCTGGACTCGATAATTACGATGGAGAAAATGCGTCATGGTTTGAAACCAATTTATATATGCAAAATCAATTACTTAGAGATACTGATGTAATGAGTATGCAGCATGGCCTGGAAGTAAGGGTGCCATTTTTAGATGAAGATTTTCAGCAATTAGCTGCAAGTATTTCTCCTGAAATAAGATTTGATAGTAAACAACCTAAAAAGATATTAATTGATACTTTTACAGACATTTTACCTGAATCGGTATGGAACAGACCAAAAATGGGATTTACATTCCCATTTCAACAATGGATGGGCTTGCATCAGGAGATAGGGAATGAGCACCTTTACAAAAGTGAAATAGCAAAAAAATCAATTCGTAAATTTAAAAAGGGTGAAATGCATTGGGCAAAAGCTTTTGCTCTTTACCAGGTACAACTTCATGGGTAAAAAAGTAGTTTTATTTTCTTTACAAACATTTAGTAGCATGGGGGGCATCCAAAAAATGACCCGTACCCTTTCGCATGCATTAAATGTTTTGGCAAAACGAAATAATTGGAGTTTTGAACTATGGTCTGTTTATGATTCAAATAATGACGTAATAACGGATTATCTGCCAGCAGAAAATTTTAAGGGTTTTAAGAAAAAACGTACACTATGTACGCTTAAAACAATATTAGCTGCTCCAAAACTGGATATTGTTATTTTAAGCCATGTTAACCTGGCTGTTCTTGGAATACTGGTTAAAATGATAAATCCAAAATGTGAAATTTGGCTAATTGCACATGGTATAGAAGTTTGGAGGCCTCTGTCAAAAACTAAAAACCTGTTTTTAAAACGTTGTGACAAAATAATTAGCGTAAGTGAATTTACCAGGCAGCAAATGATACTGCGCCATCCGGTAAATGAAGAAAAATGTTTTGTTTTAAATAATGCAATTGACCCTTTCTTGAAACTGCCAACCGTATTTTCAAAGCCGGAACATTTACTTAAACGGCACAGATTTAAAGATACTACGCCGGTAATACTTACATTAACCCGTTTGGCATCGTCTGAGCAGTATAAAGGACACGATCAGGTTATTAAGGCATTGGGCAATTTAAAAAGTAAATTTCCAGATTTAAAGTATATCCTTGCAGGTAAGCATGATCATAAAGAAGAAATCAGGATACAGAAATTGATCTCAAACAGTAAAGTAGATGAAGAGCTTATACTTACCGGATTTGTTGAGGATAATGAGCTTTCTGATTATTTTTTACTGGCCGATCTGTTTGTTTTACCGAGCAAAAAGGAAGGATTTGGAATTGTATTTATTGAAGCTATGGCCAATGGCTTACCTGTAATATGTGGCAATGCTGATGGCAGTGTTGATGCTATCCGCAATGGCGAGTTAGGCACCGCTATAAATCCTGACAGCCCTGTTGAACTGGAAGCTGCCATCATTAATCATTTAGAAAATCCTGTATCGCTTAGCCAACGAAAGGAACTTCAAGAAAAGTGCCTTCGTTATTTTAACGAAGATGTTTATATAAGTAACCTCGAAAAACTATTTTTTAATGCATAACCTGGCTGAAGAGTGGGATATTGAAATTACATCGCGTAATAACCTTTTTGATTTAAAACTTAAAGATGTTTGGCACTACCGCGATTTGCTGGCATTACTGGTACGGCGGGATTTTGTTGCCTTTTACAAGCAAACTATTTTAGGGCCATTATGGTTTTTTATTCAGCCACTGTTTACAACAATCATATATACTTTTGTATTTGGCAATCTGGCAAATATATCAGCTGATGGGTTGCCTAAGCCGCTTTTTTACCTGGCGGGCATTACCGCATGGAACTATTTTGCTGATTGTCTTACTAAAACATCAACCGTATTTACGGCTAATTCAGGCCTGTTCGAAAAGGTTTATTTTCCGCGGTTAATTGTACCACTAAGTATTGTGGTATCTAATTTAATCCGCTTTGCGGTGCAGATGCTGTTGTTTGTTGTAATGATGTTTGCTTATTATCTTAAAGGTGCCTCGTTTCATCCCAATGCATATTTATTATTGTTCCCCTTGTTATTATTATTAATGGCAATGCTGGGTTTAGGTTTGGGGATGATCATTTCGGCCCTTACTACAAAATACCGGGATCTTAGCTTCCTGATTACTTTTGGCGTACAATTGATGATGTATTTAACAACAGTAATCTATCCATTATCAACCGTTAAACAAAAATACCCAACTTATGAATGGTTGGTTGAGTATAACCCCATGACCTCCATTATTGAGTGTTTCAGATATGGCTTTTTAGGGCAGGGAACGTTTACCATGGTATCATTAGCAATAACAACAGCAATAACTGTTTTAATTTTGTTAATTGGCATTATAGTGTTTAACCGAGTAGAGAAAAATTTTGTAGATACGGTATAATGACAAAAGTTATTCAGGTTGAAAACCTTTCAAAAGCATACCGTTTAGGCGAAATAGGTACAGGTACCATATCAAAAGATCTTGAACGTTTTTGGGCCAGGATGCGTGGCAAAGAAGATCCTTTTCTGAAAATAGGCGAAGTAAATGATCGTACCATTAAAGGCGGCAGTGATGTTGTTTTGAGCTTAAAAGATATCAATTTCGAAATTGAGAAGGGAGATGCGGTAGGTATAATAGGCCGTAATGGGGCAGGTAAAAGCACATTGCTCAAAATATTAAGTCGTGTTACTGCACCAACCACTGGTTCGGTAAAAATAAAAGGACGCATAGCCAGCTTACTGGAAGTAGGTACAGGCTTTCATCCCGAATTAACAGGTAAAGAAAACATTTTTTTGAACGGGGCCATTTTAGGCATGCGCAAAGCCGAAATTAAACGCAAGTTTGATGAAATTGTTGATTTCTCGGGTGTTGACCGTTATATTGATACACCAGTAAAAAGATATTCATCAGGTATGTACGTGCGCCTGGCATTTGCTGTTGCAGCCTACCTTGAATCGGAAATATTAATTGTTGACGAAGTTTTAGCCGTTGGTGATGCCGAGTTTCAAAAGAAGTGTCTCGGGAAAATGGGTGATATCAGCCAGGGACAAGGTCGTACCGTTTTGTTTGTGAGCCATAATATGGGCGCAATTAAAAAATTGTGTAACCAGGCTATAATCCTTGATAAAGGGTCTATTTATTCAAAGGGCAATACCAGCGACGGAATTACGGCTTATACCCAGCTTCAAAACATAAATAAAGCTATTAATTATAGCAACAATGATCCGGGTAAAAAATTCAGAGAAGTAACTATTGAAGATAATAAGGGTCGGCTGAAATCTGATTTCAGCTTTGATGAAAATGTCAACGTCCGGCTGAAATTCGAAGTTGGCCAACGAGATCTGAATGCAGCTATGGGCATTAAGATACTGGATGATTTAGAAAGATGTATATTCACTTCCGAGAAAAAAGTAGGTGAAATCGTGAAGCATGCTGGCGAATCAACTGCTGTAATAACCATACCGCGAGAAATGTTATCGCCAGGTCATTACAGGGTTACTTTTGGTATGCATGTTCCCAATGTTGAAATAATTGAAGTAATTACAGATGTTCTGCACTTTGAAATATTGGAAACTGGAACCGATTTTTATCAATTTAGTGGGGCAGATATGGGTTGTGTTTTCGTGAATTGCGATTGGAAAATATTATAATTAAAAGTATATGGAAATAAGGATTCCGGTTTATCGCCCTTCATTGAACGGGAACGAAAAAAAATACGTTAACCAGTGCCTTGACTCTACATGGATTTCTTCAAAGGGAGAATTTATTGGCCTGTTTGAACGAGGTTTTGCTAATTTTCTTAATGTAAAATATGCCGCCTCGGTATCAAATGGAACAGTGGCCCTACACCTCGCTTTGGTAGTGTTGGGGATTGGTCCTGGAGATGAGGTTATTGTGCCAACCTTAACTTACATTGCATCTGTCAATGCCATAACATATACAGGAGCTACGCCTGTTTTTGTTGATTCTGTGGAAGACACCTGGCAAATGGATCCAGCTGATGTTGAAAAGAAAATAACGCCCAATACAAAAGCAATCATGGTTGTTCATTTGTATGGCTATCCTTGTGATATGGACGCATTAAAAGCCATAGCAGTAAAACATTCCCTGTTTTTGGTTGAGGATTGTGCCGAAGCTATTGGCACCGAATATAAAGGCAAGCCAGTTGGTACTTTTGGTGATATTGCTGCATTCAGCTTTTTTGGGAATAAAATGATCACTACAGGCGAAGGTGGCATGGTTGTTACGAACGACCAAACAATTCATGATCGTTCAACGCATTACAAGGGTCAGGGTTTATCAAAACACCGCTTTTACTGGCATGATGTAGTAGGTTATAATTACCGTATGACTAATATTTGTGCAGCACTGGGTTTAGCGCAATTGGAGCAGATAGATTTGTTTATAAACAGGAAACAAGAAATAGCAGAATTATATATCCAGAACCTTAAAAATTTGCCGCTTAAATTTCACAGCGGGACCGCAGAAGTTAAACACTCTTATTGGATGTGCTCTATTTTACTGGATGATGCTGATAAGCGCGACCTGTTGATGGATTATTTAAGCGCTCAAGGAATTGAAACAAGGCCGTTGTTTTACCCTGTACATACCATGCCTATGTATGCTCAGAATTTCCAGAAACATCCTATTGCCGAAAGTTTAGGATGGCGCGGTATAAACTTACCAAGCTTCCCCGCATTAACAGACAATAATGTTATTGAGATCTGCTCTCATATTAAGCAATTCTTCATAAGTTGAATACACAAATCTTACTACCCTATTAATAGAAATATATGACAAATAAGGCGCAAGAATTGGTCGATCCTGTTAAAAAAATTATTTTTGGCTTATTTGGCGCAGGCGGATTTGCACGCGAGATTATGCCGATCGTTAGAGAGTCGCTTTTGCCAACTTATCAATCAGCCGGAGAGTATTCAATTCAAATGTTTTTTGTTGAAGTAAACCCGCCTGCAAGTGAAATAAATGGAATTCCTGTTATTGCAGAAGAAGAGTTTTTTAAGATGGAATGCTCAAAAAAACTATTTAATGTGGCCATTGGTGATTCAGGAATCAGAGAAAAAATAGCAGATACTTGCATTAAAAATGGTGCCATACCCCAAACGTTACGATCAGTAAATACCACCATTTATGATAATAACGAAATTGCAGAAGGAGCAATCATTTGCGCTTATTCAACCATTACTTCTGATGCAAAAATCGGAAAGTTTTTTCATTCGAACATCTATTCATACGTTGCGCATGACTGCGTAATTGGCGATTATGTAACATTTGCACCTAACGTGCACTGTAATGGCAATATACATATTCATAATCATGCTTATATCGGTACCGGAGCAGTGATTAAACAAGGTTCATTAAGCAAACCACTTATTATTGGTGAAGGTGCAATTGTTGGGATGGGGGCTGTTGTGACAAAAGACGTGGAACCCTATACAACAGTGGTAGGAAATCCTGCAAAACCCTTTCAAAAACAATAAATAGTTTGAGTATTACTGTGAATAGGCCGATAGACGGGTCGTTATATGTTTGAACTTAAATTAATTTGAATATACTTTACTACATACCCTTTATGGGACAGGACATGGGCGGCGTAAGACAGTACGCCGTTACTTTGTTAAAGATGCTTTCTAAAGATGCTGAAAACACCTATTATGTTTTCCATGAATCGAATGATCCTGAGGTCATGGCAGTTTTGGAAAGTAATCCTCAACTCAAACTTGTAAAAGCAAAACCTGATAAGGAGGACGTATGGACAATCTATTGGAAAAAAATTAAAAGAAGGTTATTGCCCTATTACTCGAAGGTTTTTGTAACGCATCCGGAAAAAGATCCGATAGATAAAATTTGTGAAAAATATCAGATAGATATTATTCATTGCCCTTATCAATATTTGGCTCAGTCAAAAACTGCAAAGTCAATTTGCACCATGCACGATGTGCAGGAGTTGCATTTTCCTCAGTACTTTACGCCCGACGACCGGGCTTACCGGGCTACTTACTATTTAAAATATATTAATAATGCCGATAAGATAATTGTGAGTTATCAGCATATTAAAAATGATATTATAAAATATTTTTATACCGCCCCTGAAAAAATTACAGTATGCTTATTGGATATGGGGAATTTATGGTTCGATAAATACACCAATGATGACATTGAACCTTTAGATACTTTGGGTATTGATTACAAGTTTGTTTTATACCCTGCAAATACATGGGAGCATAAAAACCACCAAAAATTAATGGAGGCTTTGCTTTTGTTAAAAGAACAAGGGCTTACTGATATAAAACTGGTATGCTCAGGGCACCAAACTCCTTATTTTGAGGCCCAGATAAAACCTTTTATTGATAAATATGGGCTTAATAGCCAGGTAAATTTTGTTGGTGTTGTTGACGAAAAACTACTTTATAGTCTTTATAAAACCTGTTTGGGTGTAGTAGTACCCACAATTTACGAAGCTGGTAGCTTTCCGCTAGTGGAGTCTATATTATTGGATATTCCCGTGATATGCTCTGGTGTTACATCGCTGCCTGAAACAATCGGCGATAGCAATTTTGTATTTGATCCGATGGATGCTTTGGCAATTAGTAATAAGCTGCAACAGCTATGGAATGATGAAACATTCCGCGAGAGAAGTATGGAGAACAATAAAAAGCAAGCAGGCAGGTTGCGTAATACAAATGCTTTGAATACAGTTAAAACACTGTATAGTAGTATTAATGCCCTAAATTGATATTTGTAACAGGTTATTATTTGCCAATTCTTTGAAATTTTCTATCCTAACACCATCATACAACTCTGTTAGTTATATTGAACGGGCCATTAAAAGTGTGCAGACCCAGGGTTGTACCAATTGGGAGCACATTATAGTTGATGGCGCCTCAACTGATGGTACGGTTGAAATTCTAAAAAAGTACCCACATTTGCAATGGATCTCAGAGCCGGATAAGGGCCAGTCTGATGCAATGAACAAGGCATTTAAAAAATCAACAGGTGATATCATCATTTATTTAAATGCCGATGATGAACTGAAAACTGATGCTTTAGAAAACTATAAGGATGCTTTTGAAGCCCACTCCGGTTACGATATGGTTGTGGCTAGCCTTGAGATTGATAATTGCGGCGTAACATCAATTAATAGCCCATCCGTAAATTTAAGGCAGGTTTTAAATTATTGGCCGTGTATATTTCCGGCAAATCCTGTTTCATATGCCTACAAAAAACAATTACAAACAAAGATTGGTACATTCCCGGTAAATAACCATTACACTATGGATTACTGGTTTTTACTGAGGGCATTTTTAAAGGGAAAAATACTTAAGCAAGAATTTATCGCCGGAACATTCTATTTTGACGGATTGAATAAATCAGCTGACCCTGAAAACTCGCGTAAGTGTTTAAAGGAAACTAGGGATCAATTCTTAGCAACTTACTTTTATCAGCCCGAAGTAGCTAAATTTATTATCAGAAAATATATAAAATAAGCTTTGGGAAAAAATATTTTATTTGTTGCACACGATGCCGAGCTGATGGGGGCTCCCATGGTTTTACTGCATTTAGTAAAATGGGTAAAATTAAACACCGATTACAATATAACCATACTGCTAAAGGCCGGCGGACCTTTGCAATCGGAATTTGAGGCAGCAGGTAAAGTTTATTATTGGCGGGAGGGTTTATTATCCCCATCAATAAGCTCACGCATTACTTCAAAATGGAAGAAGATAGTAGACAAGCCACCTGTTTATATCCCCTTTCCTAAAGAACTGCAGGCAGAGAAATTTAGTGTGGTTTATATTAATACAGCTGATGTTACCCCATGGGCGCCTATGCTGAAGAAGATGTATAACTGCCCTGTAATAGCGCACATACATGAATTGACTTATTCTATAAAAGCGTATTTCCCTAAGGCATTTGATGATGAAAATATTGCAACAATTGATCATTACATAGCTGCCAGTAAAAGCGTTGCCGATAACCTGGTATCAAGCTATAATCTGCCCGAAGAAAACGTTTCTGTATTTAATGAGTTTATCCCTATTGATCAAATATCTAAACCAACAATAGCGTCAGCAATTATTAAAGAGGAGTTAGGTATTGCCGGGAAATTTATAATAGGCGGATCAGGACAAGCAGGTTGGCGAAAGGGAACAGACTTGTTTATACAACTGGCTTATTGGGTTAATAAAAAACTGCCCGATAATAATATAGCCTTTGTTTGGGTGGGCTATCAATCCGATGAAGCAGCAGCCCAGGCGGAATATGATATTAGTAAATCAGGATTACAAGGCAAGGTGATTTTTACGGGCAGTAAAAAAGAACCGCAAAACTATTTTCAAACGTTTGATGTATTCGCACTTACTTCACGTGAAGATCCTTTTCCGTTGGTAAGCTTGGAGGCCATGGCATTAAAAAAGCCTGTGTTTTGTTTTAAAGATACCGGCGGTATTCCTGAAATAATAACCAGCAATATTGGCGAAGTTTTTAATTATGGCGATGTAGAAGCAATGGCAGATGGTATAATTAAAGCATATCAACACCCGGAAGATACCCTTCAAAAGGGTAAAAATGCTGGTGTGGCAGTACAAAAATATGATGTAAGTATGATTGCACCGCAGTTATTTAAGCTGGTAAATCAATATGCACATGCCACAAATAAATCATTAATAAAATAATGGCTGTTCAGCTTGGCATAGTGATTCCCGCTTATAAAGCTAAATATCTGGATGCTGCACTCATGTCTATTGCAGCGCAGACCAATAAAAGTTTTAAGGTTTATGTGTGCGATGATGGCAGCAAGGAAGATATTAAATCTATCGCCAATAAATATACTGATCAGCTAGATATCCAATATCACCGTTTTGATGAAAATCTGGGTGGAAGAAGTCTTGTTCAGCATTGGAACCGCAGTATTGCCCTGGCTAATGAAGAGTGGCTATGGCTGTTTTCGGATGATGACGTGTTGGCGCCCGGTTGTGTGCAGGCCTTTTTTGATGCTTTGCAGATTACTCAATCACAGCATAATCTTTATCGTTTTAATATTGAAATGATAGATGCCAATGATGAAGTGATTTGCGTAAAAGAACCGCACCCAACTACCGAAACCGGGTATGAATTTTTAAAGCGCCGCTTGCAATCAAAATCGTTGAGTGCTGTGGTTGAATATGTTTTTAAAAAGGAAGTATTTGACGCAAGCAATGGATTTGATGATTTTCCGCTGGCTTATTGTGCTGATGACGCCACCTGGCTCAAATTTGCAGGCAATCTGCTGATTTTTACCATCCAGAGCCAAAAAATTTACTGGCGTGCAAGTGGTATTAATATCAGTTCATCAGGTGGTTTTCAAACACAAAAAATGGAAGCCTTATTAAAATTCGTTAAACATATTTTAAATAAATATCCGGAGAATAAAACCGAACTGCTGCAACTAGCCGAGCCCTGGTTTTATGAAAACCTGGGTTATATACATGGTCGCCTTAGTTTTTGGGAGGCGATGAAATTATCTTTTAAGCTGAATGCTCTATTCAAGGGAAGTAAGCCCGGTGCAATGAAAAAGATCATTGCATCACAGTTGCGTAACACCCGGTTTGCTGATAAGGTTCAAAAATGGTCAGGATATTAGCACTGCGCGAAAAATTTGCTCATATGAGCTCGGTTAGCGGTTATGATGCACTTTATAGTCATTTTGCTGATGATATCCTCATTGATTCAATTTTTTGCAACTTTAAAAAAATGCACCCCCGGGGTGTTGGGCGCTTGCTGGAAACTGCCTCCAAATTTGCAGGAACATCCGGCTTTTATAATGCCAGTTCTTTTGAGGCCGAATCAAAGTTGTTATTGAAATATTTAAGCGGTAAATACAGCTTAATTCATTATTCGTACGGCGAGTCGTATTACAGTTTATTGGGTAAAATCAAAAAGAAACAAAAAACAGCTATCGCCGTAACCCATCACCAGCCAGTAACCTGGTGGCAGGCGCATGAAAGTTCTTTTAAAAAATATAATAATGCCAATGCGGTGATTACTTTGTCTGAATACGACAAGGAGTATTTCAATTCCCATATTCCGGGAAAGGCAGTTTGCATCCCTCATGGGGTTGATGTTAACTTCTATAAGCCATTGCCATCTGCCGAAAAAACGGATGATGATACTTTCAGAGTGATATTTTCTGGACGCTATTTAAGGGATATGGAAACCCTGGCTAGGGTGGTAAAAAAGCTTTCTGCATCATCTATAAATATTCAGTTCGATATTGTTTATATCGATAAAGCAAAAGTATGGCAGCCCTACCTTATTGACATAATGGGATTACCCAATGTAGTTTGGCATGCTGATGTTTCGGAGCATCAGCTTTTAGGTCTGTACCAACATGCCGATGTTTGCTTGATTCCTTTGGAGGATTGTACGGCCAATAACGCCATACTGGAAGCAATGGCATGCGGCTTACCAATAGTAACTACCGATTTACCCGCAACAAAAACCTATCTCGACAGCTCAATGGCAATAGCAGGTCGTAAGGAAAATGCCGATGATCTTTGTGATGCATTGTTGATGTTGAACAATAATATTACATTAAAAACAACCATGTCTGTAAATGCCCGTAATAAGGCAACAGCGAGTTTTGGCTGGGATATAATTGCCAACAAAACGCTGAGCTTATTTAAATCATTGCAATGAGCAATTTAATATTAACTATAATACACAGTTACGACTATCCATTTGTTGAGCCTTTCTTCAAATCATTAAAAGAAACAGGTTTTAAGGGTGACATGGTTATTTTCACGTCCGAAACGGTTTCAAAAGCAACTAAAAAAGCGCTGGTAAAAAATGGAGCTACATTAATTGATTATAACTCGGCCTGGCCCTACAAGGCGGAATATGCCGAAGCTTTTAAAAATATTTTGCCCGATGCCGCTATTTCCAATTACCGCTTTGTTTTATACAGGCAGTTTTTGCTGGAAAATCCCGGCAAGTATAAAAATATAATGTTGACCGATGTAAGGGATGTGATATTTCAAAAGGACCCCTTTAATGAGTTGAGTGCAGGAAAAATTAATTTTTTTCTGGAAGACCCTATACAAACCTTCCGTTATTCTGAATTAAACTATCAATGGTGTTCTGCTGCTAATGGCACCGAACTTACTGATCGTATTATTGATAATATAGTAAGCTGTGCCGGGTTTACCATCGGAGAAATAAACCCTATAATGGAATACCTGGAGCACATTCAAAAAAAGCTGGAGTTTCGTGATGAGCTGCCATGGGCCTTTGATCAAGGTATACATAATGGGTATATTTATGGTGTAAAACCTGCCGAAATGCAAGTTTTTACCAATGATGATCCCTTTGTGGTAACACTAGGGGCTTACCAGCCCTATAAGCTAAATGAAGAAAATGAAGTGGTGAATAGTAAGGGCGAAATTTATCCGGTGGTACACCAGTATGACCGTTCAGGTGAGCTTTTTACCCTGGTGAAAGAAAGATATATCGGGAGTCGGCTCACACAAAAATTAAAAAGGTTGTATTACGCAATAATGCCCTGATATTTTAAGGTGAAAACGTTGTTTAGGAAAGGGATTCTGGATGTATTAAGGCGATTTAAAATTTATCGTGCTTATTCGCTAATACCAAAGGGTGAAATCAATTTTTCGCAATTGGAAGATGCTAAGGTTTTAAAAGCCGATGAATATCCTCCAATAAAAAGAAAAACCCCTTTTACAATAGGTGAGGGAATATATTGGAAGTTTGAACAATCATTAAATGATGTTCCGCAAAAAACATTTGTAATTGAAGCAAATGGCTGGCGGGTATGGGGTAATCAGGGTGCTGCCATTAATAGTAAAGAGTACTTATTTAAAGATGTTTCAAGAGAATTTGAGAAGCCGGGACATAGTATCTTTCTGCAACTTAAGTTAGCCCCTCTGGTCCATTTGGCAGGAACCTCAGCATTAATAAACGCGTCCGGTGCAGATATGTATTACCATTGGATGGTTGATATTTTACCCCGCCTCAAGTTGTTACTTGATTGTAATTTTAACAATGAAAATATAGATCATTATATAGTTGATTACCGGGGCATTTCTTTCCAAACCGAAACACTGGCAATATTAGGCATCAATGATGATAAAATTTCAAGAGCTGATAATCATTTCAATTATCATGTTTTAGCTGAGCGTTTAATAGTCCCTTCGCTTGCTTCAAAACTTGATGTGGTATCTGCTGATGCGTGCGGTTTTTTAAGAGATACATTTTTAAAAGAAGAAAAAATCAGTAGTTTCGGAAAGAAGATTTATTTAAAAAGGACAGGTAAAAGAAAACTGATCAATCAGGCTGAGATAGAAGAGTATCTGGAAAGTTTAGGATTTCAGGCCGTTCAGTGCGAAAACTACTCTGTTGAAGAACAGGTTGCAATTTTTCAGCATGCTGATATAGTAATAGGTCCACATGGTGCAGCATTTACTAATGTAGTGTTTTGTAAACCAGGAACTAAGGTTATTGAATTCTTTTCGCCAAGATGGATAAATCAGTGTTACTGGACAATATGTAATGAGGTAGCATTGGAATATTATTATTTAATTGGTGAGGGGCCCCCTCCTGCAGATCATTCTGATGCAAAAGGTACAACGGCTGATATTCAATTAAATCCGGATAAAATAAAGCAGTTATTTAAACAATTTCACATTTGAATTAATTGGCTTCTCCAAAAAAACAAATCAAAATAAAATTCCTTAATGGGCTATCTTTTCAATTAGGGGTAAAGGAGATTTTAAGCTACGTGACTCCTTACTATGATTTTATTGATAGTGAGGATCCTGATTTTATCATTTTTGGTCCTTATGGCAACAGTCTGCCTGAAAAGAGTGACAAATATGTCCGCATCGGATATTTTTGTGAAAATGTGGTTCCTGATTTTAGTATTTGTGAATGGGGCTTTGGAATGCCTAGAGAAGAAGATATTAAAAACCCCAGGTATAAAAAAATTCAATGGCATAACCTTGATCCAAACGACCTGGTTAAAGTAAATGCGGATATTGATGAGGTAATCAATTCAAAAACAAAATTCTGCAATTTCTTGTACGGGCACAAAGTACCATATCGTGAAGCTTTTTTTAAAGCATTGTCAAAATATAAAAAAGTAGATGCGCCGGGTAAGTCAATGAATAATATGCCTTCTATCGATGATATTTATACCGGCGATATCTGGAGCCGTAAGAGGCAGTTTCTGAAGCCTTATAAATTCACCATTTCATTCGAAAATAACTCTTATCCTGGTTATCAAACAGAAAAGATTTATGATGCAATGTTAGAATGGAGCATACCTATTTATTGCGGCGACCCATATATTTACAACCTGTTCAACACAAAAAGTTTTATTAACGGCTTTGACTATCTGAATCCTAATTATGGTGGCCTTATCAAGTCGATAGAAAAATATTCACAAATGAATTTTGTTGATTTCAGACCGGGAGTTTATAAAACCATACCGCATCATATTGTCAGGAAAATTAAGACTCTTAGCAGGGAACTAAAAATGACTTTGGAATTCAATGGTTTAAATTATAAAAAGCTGGTAGACCGTGTTGTTGAAATTGATGAAAATGAAAGTCTTTACAGAGAAATGTTACTTCAGCCCTGGTTTGCTAACAACCAGATTCCAGCGCAGACCTCAGCAGTTGAAAGGTGGAAAGAGATTTTTGGATAATGATTGAGCAGCCTTTAGTTTCAGTAATAATTCCTTTATACAATACAGAGCGTTACATTGAGCAATGTATTAATTCGGTATTGAATCAAGGTTGGCCTAATATTGAATTAATAATTGTTGATGACGGTTCAACCGATCGGAGTTATGAAATTGCAAAGGCTTTTGAAGGCCCTAAAGTCAAACTATTAAGACAATCTAACCAGGGAGCAAGTGCCGCAAAACAAAACGGCTTAAACCATGCTACCGGGCAGTATATCCAATATTTGGATGCAGATGATTTACTGCATCCTGAAAAAATAGAAAAACAGATCATCTCCTTACAAAATAACCCCAACAAAATTGCGGTATGCACAACAGCGCATTTTTTTGATGAGGACATAGTTAACTATATTGCTGATGATGACCGTTTTTTTAAAGAATATCTCAATGACCCTCTAAATTTTTTAATAAAATTGTATGGTGGTTTTGATTTAATGGGAGGAATGATACAGCCTAATGCCTTTTTAACGCCAAAAAGCATTATTGATAAAGCCGGCCCATGGGAAAAGAGTATTTCGCCCTGTACAGATGAAGATGGCGAATATTTTGCCCGTGTAATATTACATACCGAAGGCATTATTTATACACCGGAAATCTTAAATTATTACAGAAAAACTAAGACTCAAAGCTCCCTGTCGGGGAAACTGAATACAACCACTTGTTCTAATTTAATTAAAAGTATATGGCTTAAGCATACTCATTTGTTGTCATTTGCTAAATCAGATGAGCAAATAACGGCTATACATAATGCTACATACCGTTCACTTGATCAATTAAAGGTTTGGATATTTTTGGTTTATGACAATCTAGTATCGGAGATAGAGGTATATCAAAGTAAACTTAAGCCATCGCTTAAACCCAGTTACCATAAAATGGGTGGTGCCGCCATCAATACTATAGCCTGGCTGTTTGGATGGAAAATTGCCAAAAGATTTCAGGTTTTAAAGCAGAAGTTGTTTTAATGGATACCTTGAATTTTTATATTGATAAAAACCATTTCCCTTATGAATATCAGAACGATTTGAGTTTTGATAACCCAAGGCTGCTGGAGGTTTTGGGCAGCGCCAATACCTGGATGCTTTGGACCCTGCGCACCTACCTTGAAATGAAAGAGAATTTTGATTGCAGGCTTACAGACGAAATTCCGGCAAGCGGCATCACCTTATTTTTTCGGGGTTCCATCAGCTTAACACAAAAACCCAATAAAAACCAGTTTTGGGTTTGTATGGTGGCCGATGCTACCTGGCATCCTTATAGTCATGTTAATTTATTTCAGAATAAGGCAGGCATTACAAAATATGCCCAATCGTACTTTATCAGGCATTGGTATCAGTTGGGGATCATTAAATCACAATCAACCAACTCATCGCCTAAAAATATTTATTACTTTGGCGATAAGGCTAATCTGGCGCCTGAATTATTATCGGACGACTGGAATAGATTTGTTGATGAAAATGATTTTTCCTTTATAACCCCTCATTTTTCTGAGTGGAACAATTACACCGATGCCGATATTGTAATTGGCATACGATCATTTAAAAAAGGCGAACAATTTTTGAATAAACCATCGTCCAAACTCATTAATGCCTGGCGGGCCAATGTGGTTTTTATAGGCGGCGAAGATGTGGCCTATGCAGAAGAAAGGCAAACTGAATTTGATTATATTGATGTAGATAGTTACGAAAATTTTAAAACTTCGTTATTAAAATTAAAAATGGATCCAACCCTTTATCAAAAATACCGTTTACAGGCATTAAAATGTAGCGAGCGGTTTCCGGATAGTTTTTTCTCCGGTCAATGGAAGCAGGTGATTACTGAAACCATTATTCCGCTTTATCAGCAGTCGGCAAAAGCCGACAGATTTAAACATTACAAATTTTTAATAACACGCTTTATAAGGTATAAATCAGAAGCATTGGCCCTAAGGCTCAAAAAAGCAGCTGCATAATCCCTTTTTAAACACAAACTAATATCCATGAGTAAAGTTAGTCTGGTCATTTTCACCTGCGAGAGCAGGGAACACCTGATGAAAGCCACCTACGATTCATTTTTGGCCAGGTGCAATTATGCATTCGATCAGATTATACTAGCTGTTGATGGTCATGTAGACCAATCCATCATATCTTATATCAACCCCGACCTGGTTATTTACGGGTACAAACGGAAAGGATATGTAATCAGCATAAAAAATACCATCATCAATATTAAATCCGACTATTTTTTTTGGCTGGAAGATGACTGGAATTTCCATACAAAAGTGGATATACCTTGCTATATTGATCTGCTCGAAAAAAATCCTTCCTGGAGCCAAATTGCTTACAGCAAATATGGTCCTTTAACAGAGGAGTTTAAAGTGCAAAAGCTGGCCGACAACTTGTACGAAAACATTAATGGTTATTCATGTAATCCTGGTTTTAATCGTACTGCATTTGTAAAGGATGGGTTTTACCAAATGGATTCCGCGAAAAAGAAGCGGGATGACTTAAGTGAAATAGGCTTTGAAAACTTTCTGACCAGTTACGCTAGCGAAAACGGTAAAAAATGTGTGCTCATTGACCCCGTTGATCATACAGCTATCTCGCACGAAGGTTACCTGGAAAGTACGCCCCGCAACTGGCATATGATCAGCTCCCTGGAGAAAAAAACAGAAGAGCATTTATTGATTTTCCCCAAGCCATCCCTATGGAGAAGGCTATATATGATTGTGAAGCTGTCAAAAGCATTGATTAGCCTATCACTGCGGCAGCTGTGGAATAATGAGGTTTATGAGTTGTGTTTCAGGGTGATTACCCTAGATATTGTAAAAAAGAAGAATGCCAGGACAGAGACAGATCATAACAATAGCAACGGGTAAAAAGCTTTACGTTGATTTTTCGGTAAACTTAGCCCGTTCTTTTTTCTGGTGGCATCCGGATACGGATATTAAATTTCAGCTGGTTACAGATCAGCCTGATTTTATACCTGCTGATGTGAAGTCTAAAATTGACCTGATTGCAATTACAAAAGGCGAAATAGGCGAAGGGTTTTCAACCAAACTGCACTTGGATAAGCTGATCAGCGAAGGTCAAACCCTTTTTATTGACAGCGACTGCCTGGTTTATAGAAACCTGGATAACGTATTTGAACAGTTTAAGGGTCACGCCGTATCAGTAGTTGGCGATTACATTGCAAAAGGCGAATGGTTTGGTGAGATTGAGCCCATCTGCAAAAAGTTCAACATTGCTCACATGCCTAAATTTAACGGTGGTGTGTATTATTTGGAAAAGGGCGAAATGGTAAACAAAGTTTATGATACCGCCCGTCAGCTGGAAAAGCAATATGACGAAATAGGCTTTAAGCGCTTGCGCAACCGCCCCAATGACGAGGTTTTGATGGCATTGGCTATGGAACTTAATAATCAGGTTCCGGTTGCAGATGATGGAAGCATACTGGCTGAGTTTGTAAATTTTAAATCGGGTGTAAAGTCTGATTTATTGAATGGTATAGCGGAGTTATACAATAGCCCGGATCACCAGGAATACCAGGAGCATTGGCCGCTTAAAATAGCCAAGCCAGCCATGGTTCATTTTTTGGGTCATCATAGCCAGATCATGCCTTACGTAAAAGAGGTGAAGCAATTGGAATATGTGTCTGCAAAAAAGAGATCGGTAAATGCAGCTAAGCAGCTTGCTTTTTTACAGGTAACTTTACCTGCAGAAACAGCCTCATGGTTTAAAAATACATTGAGGCCATTTTATCACTCGTTATTTGGCGCTCGCAAAATAAAAAAGTCAGAAAGGATAATTGATTGAGATGGATGTAAGCATTATTATACCCACCTATAATCGTTTGTGGAGTTTGCCAAAAGCTATAAAAAGCTGCCAGGAAAGCTCCTTAAACGTTGAAGTTATTGTGGTTGATGATGGGAGTACCGACGGCACCTGGGAATGGCTTGGGGAGCAAAAAAACATCGTTGCCTTTCGTCAGGATAATATGGGTAAAGATTGGGCCGTAAACGCCGGATTCGTGGTAGCAAAGGGAAAATATATCCGGTTTTTAGATTCTGATGATTGGCTGTTAGCCCATTCAACCGACCAATTGTTTGCCGAAGCAGAACGGGATGCTCTGGATATTGTTTGCGCCGGTTATGAGTATTACAGCGAAGACGAAAGCTTTATAAAAGAATCGCCCTGGGTAGTTTGCGATGATTTTTTAGCACAGCAATTGGGGGAGTGCGATTCGTCGCACTATAGTGCGTACCTGTTTCGCAAAGAGTTTATTAAAGATGTTCCCCACAGACAGGAATACGGGGCGCTTGACGACCGGAAATTTGTGATTGAATGCGCGATGAAGCAACCCCGAGCCGGTTATATCAATATAACAACACTGGCGCACCGAATACATGAGCAAGCGCGTTTACAAACCACCAACGGCTTGCAGGAGAGTGCCAATTATTGGGCAAGGTTAAATATTTACAAAAAATGCTTTGATGTACTTGCAGCAAATGGAGAGCTAACGCAGCGTCGTAAAAATGCAGCCTGCAATATTTTATGGCACCTGGCCCATTGGGTAGCCAAAAGCCACATCAAAAGCGGCGAAGAAATTTACAATTGGGTTTACCAATTAAATCCTGAGTTTTTGCCGACTGAAAATTTAGGCATAAACCGTTTGTACAAAACCATTGGCTTTGTTAAAACGGAGAAATTGTTAAGATTAAGACGTTCACTAAAATTATAGAACTATAAAACCTTTAAATATTTTTTACGGCGAGCCTGAGTCTGATCGCTGGATAAAGTTTGATCGTTATCCGCGCCAGCTGATCCGCAGGATAGTAAGGGGCAAAAAAAAACCTGGTGGGGTGGGTATGGTAGCTATTAACCTGTTAAGGGGGTTGGATAAATTGAATATCTCCTATCGGTATAATGATTATAGCTATATAAAAAAGCATCCGGAGGAAATTGCTTGTATAATAGGTATGCCCCATATTTTGTTTAAGAAAAAGTGGGTAAACCCGGTTATTTTAGGAGCAGCTATTTATTCGCACTCCATAGAATGCCCTGATCTTTTTGAAAAATATCCAAACGTAAAGCGCTGTTTAGTACCCGGTGAGTGGATGCGTAAAATGTTTGAACCACATTACCAGGATAAAGTATTATCCTGGCCTGTAGGTATCGATATTAATCAATGGTCGCCCCAGCTAAAGGGAAAACCAGAAGTTGATTTTCTGATTTATGACAAGATCCGCTGGAAGCACGATGAATATCAACAAGAGCTGATTGATCCGCTATGCACGATATTGGATAAACATAACCTGTCGTATGAGTTTATCAGGTATGGCAGCTATGTGCATCAGGATTTGATGGACAAACTAAAAAGGGCAAAGAGTGTGATCTTTTTGTGCGAGCACGAAACACAGGGCCTGGCCTACCAGCAAATGCTGGCAACCGGAACACCCGTTTTGGCCTGGAACCGTCAGGGCTTTTGGCAGGACCCCTATTACTATCCGCATAAAGTGAAGTTTGAGCCGGTTGATTCAACCCCATACTGGGACGAACGCTGCGGTTTAAAGTTTGCCGGGATAAGTGATTTTGAAGAGCAGTTGCTGCAATTTCAGGCAGATTATGCCGGCTATCAGCCAGAAAAATATATTGAGGAAAATCTCACCCTTGAAAAATGTGCCGAAAAATACCTCGCGATTTATCAACAGGTTTTAAATGAATTGAATTGAAGATAGCCATCATTGTAAATCCGCTGATTCCTGTACCTCCTGAGCAATATGGAGGTATTGAACGCATTATTTATATGCTGATACAGGAGTTGATAAAAACAGGACATGATGTTACCCTGTATGCCCACCCAGATTCAAAGCCTGGGTGCAAGCTGATTCCTTATAGCGAAGAAGAGCATTATTCGTTAAAAGATTTCATCAGGATTAACCGTATAACCGCCAAAATAGCGCATCAGGGCTTTGACCTGGTACATACTTTTGGCCGCATGAGCAATATCGCTTTGCTGATGTTATCCAAAATACCTAAAGTGGTGTCCTATCAATTGCCCCCAACGGTATCGCAGGTAAAAAAGGCGGTAAAAATAGCGCGTTTACACTCTTTACATTTTACGGCTTGTAGTAATTATATAGCAGGGCAAATAAAAGATTATTGCGATGTAATCACCATTTACAATGGCGTTGATATAGCCGATTACCAATGTAACGATAAGATGGAAGCCGATGCACCATTGGTTTTTTTAGGCAGGATACAAAAAGAAAAAGGAACAGCAATAGCCATACAGTTGGCAAAAAAAACAAAGCGGAAGTTGATTATTGCCGGTAATATACCTGCAGAAGCCATCCATCAGCAATATTTTAATGAGGAGGTAAAGCCCTTTATTGATGGGGAGCAGATCAACTATATTGGTCCAGTTAACAATGTGCAAAAGAATGAGTTGTTGCGCAAAGCTTATGCCTTTTTAATGCCCGTTTTATGGGATGAACCCTTCGGTATAGTAATGACCGAAGCTTTAGCCTGTGGTGCACCCGTTATTGGTTTTAGAAGAGGAGCCGTACCCGAAGTAGTAACCAACGGACTAAATGGTTTTGTTTGTGATACCTTTGATGAAATGGTTATAGCCATTGAACACATTGGTGATATTAGCTGTACTGCATGCCGCCAGGTGGTGGAAGAAAGATTTAGTTCAACCGTTTTGGCTAAGCAGTACGAAACACTTTATAAACAACTAATTGGTAAATGAGTAAGGTAGCACTGCTGGTATCTGACAAAAAATATATCCGTGCTGATATTAACGGCGGGGTACAGCTGTGCACGCAGGAGTATATCATGTACATACAATCGGCAGGGTATGAAGTACAGGAGTTTCATGTTGCTCCATCCATCAGCATAGCTAAAAGAATAAAAATAAAACTCGGCATTGATACTTATGATCATTATAATATTGGTCAATACTGGTCTGCGTTGATTCAAACTATTAACACATCGGGAATAAAACTGGTGTTCTTTAACCAGCTAAACTTAGCTGTTTGGGCCGAAGAACTTAAAAAGCATGTAATGGCTGATGTGAAATTTGTAGGATTGTCGCACGGCAATGAGAGTGCCGATTATCTGAATGATATTACCAAATCCGGCAAAACCACCTTTTTGCAAACCTGGAAACTGGGTAAGCTTTTAGTTAAAGAAAATAGTCTGTTTACTTCGGCACTTAATGGCGTTATTGTTTTAAGTGAACTGGAAGTAGCTATTAATCACTGGATAGGTGCAGATGCAATTCTGTATTTACCACGATTGCTTAAGCCAAATTTTATACAATGGAAACCAGTAAAGCTAACTGCTGGTTTTGTAGGAACTTTGGATCATTTGCCTAATCTGCTAGGCATTCAATACCTGGCAGAAGAATTACAGCGCAGCGGGTTCAAATATCAACTCGAATTGATTGGCGGTCCGGCTTCAACAGGTGAGCGATTGGCAAATCAATATACTTTTATTCGCTACGTTGGCCCTGTGAGCGATGAGCAATTGGTGGAGCAGGTAAAAACCTGGTCTGTTTTCTTGAACCCGGTGTTCTGGTACGCCCGTGGTGCATCAACCAAGCTGGCGCAGGCTATTAACTGGGGCTTGCCTTGCCTCACTACTCCTGCGGGCAGAAGAGGGTATCATTTAAATAATGAAGCTATTGTAGCGGCAGATAATACCCCAAAAACTTTTGCCAAAGCGGTGATAAATGCATTGGCTGATGATGCACAGTTGTCCGCATTAAAAACAGCTTCAGAAAATAACGCTGAGCAGTTTGATATGCCCCCTTATATTGAGCAGTTGAAGGACTTTTTAAACCTGATTGCGGCGACAGACAATTGAAAAAGGTATTGGTGATTTCTCCTTATTTTCCGCCAACCAACGCTGCCGATATGCAGCGTATCCGTACCAGTTTGCCTTATTTTAAGGATTATGGATGGGAAGCAACCATTGTAACCGTTGATGAAGAATATTCGGAACAGGTAAAGGATAATTTACTGCTGCAAAGCGTGCCAAAGGGCGTTAACATTCACAAGGTAAAAGCCTTCAGTCGTAAGTGGACAAGTAAATTAGGATTGGGGAGTATAGCCCTGCGTTCGCTTTGGTTTTACAGGCAAACGGTAAATGCTATTTTGAAAAGGGAGCAGTTTGATCTGATTTATTTTTCAACAACTCAGTTTCCTGTCTGCATTCTAGGTGCGTACTGGAAAAGGCGATTTAATGTTCCGTATGTAATAGACATGCAGGATCCCTGGCATTCTGATTATTATAAAGATAAGCCTAAAGAACAGCGGCCTGCCAAGTACTGGTTCTCCTATCGTTTAAATAAATGCCTGGAGCCCATTGCTTTGAAAAAGGTGGATGGTTTGATCAGTGTATCGCAGTATTATATTGATACTTTAAAAACACGGTATTCTGTTATAAAAAATGTACCGGAAGCTACTATCACCTTTGGTGCTTTTGATCCGGATATTAAAATAGCCCGGGATAACAAGGCGCTGTTTACCCCTATTCTTGATGGAGCGTTTATAAATATTGTTTATGTAGGCCGCGGAGGTGCGGATATGCATAAAGCCATTGCTCCGGTATTTGAAGCACTAAAGAAAGGGCTGACCGAAAAGCCGGAACGCTTTGATAAATTGAAATTTTGGTTTATTGGCACCAGTTATGCACCCGTAGGTCAGGGAATTCCAACCATATTGCCATTGGCCAAACAATACGAGGTTGAAGGTATGGTGATGGAAATTACCGACAGAATAAGCTATTATCAATCATTAGCCACCCTACAGCAGGCTGATGCCTTGTTTATACCAGGTTCCGATGATCCGCAATATACAGCATCAAAAATATACCCCTATCTGCTGATGAAAAAGCCGGTGCTTGCCATTTTCAATAAAAGCAGCAGTGCAATTGAGGTATTAAACAATTGCGCCCAAAATGGAATAGTGCTAACAATCGGCGATGAAACGGATAAAATATACCAGCTACTGCAAGACTGGGCAAATGGTATTTTTAAAGCCGTAGAGCCAACCGTAGTTTTTGACGAATACAGCGCAAAAAACCTAACCGAAAAACAAACTGAACTATTTAACGAGGCTATAAAATATTTTGAAACAACGTATACAAACGCTTGATGGATTAAGGTTTTTAGCGGCCATTGGTGTATTATGGATCCACGTATGGACAGCGCACAGCAATCCACGCTTTCACCTCTGGAAAATAGACCTGGCCGATTTTATGGCCATTGGCGTAAACGGCGTCGAATTGTTTTTTGTGATCAGTGGTTTCTGCATGTATTATTTCTATGCCATTAAAAGCGAGTTTTCTTATCATGATTTTTACCGGTTTCTGGTGAAAAGATGGGTAAGGCTATCGCCTGCTTTTTATGCTGCAACCCTTATTTATATCCTGGTAAATAAATTCATTTACCATTACCCTGTAAACGGGATCATGAATTTTATCCATAGCCTGTTTTACTTCAATTATATTTTAGGCGATTACTTCACAGCGTCTCATTTTTGGACGCTCACTGTGGAGTGGCAATTTTATTTTATCATCCCCATACTGCTCATCTACCAGAAAAAAATCGGCTTTAAAAAAATATTCATCATCATTTTTGGATTGATAGGCTTGTCGGCCATTATATCAACCTTTATCCTCAAAAACACTAACGATTCGCTTACCGGCACTTTAGTTTTTCGTGGGATTGAATTTGGATGTGGGGTTATTGCAGCAAGGTTGTTAATTAAAAACAATGATTTTTTTAAAAACAGAACCCTTTGGTTCCTGGCATTTATAGTGATTACCTATATCGGAAGGGTGTTGATCTCAAAACCGGTTTTAAACTTATCGCTCTATTATTATAATCTATTTAAACTGGCAGGTTTTACTTTAATGGGCTGCGGCTTTGCAGGTATTTTGTACTTGTCGGTTACTTCAACCAAATGGCTTCATAGTTTTTTAGGCAATAAGTTATTCCGCTCTATGGGGCGCATCTCCTATAGTTTTTACCTGTTGCATGCATTGGTATACCCTGTTATTGTAAGTTTCACTATTGCTTATCTGCCATTTTTGAAAGGTATAGCAGCACCTGTTGTAACTACTATAATCAGCACCGTTATTTTGTACCCGGTATCGCTGTTAAGCTTTACCTTGCTCGAAAAACCGTTTTTATCCATCGGTAATTTAACTACCAAATGAAGAAACTGGCAATAATTACTACCCATCCTATACAATACTATGCACCTGTTTTCAAGCTATTACAGCAAAGGGGAAAGATTGCTATAAAAGTATTTTATACCTGGGGAGAGCAGGCAGGCTACAAGCACGATCCTGGCTTTAATAAAGCCATACAATGGGATATTCCGTTATTGGAAGGATACGATTATAAGTGGGTTGAAAATACTTCAGTACAGCCGGGCTCCCATCATTTTAAAGGAATTGTTAATCCTGGTTTGATTGATGAAGTAAAAGAATGGCAACCAGATGCTTTATTGGTTTATGGCTGGGGGTATCAAAGTCATTTAAAGCTGATACGATATTTTAAAGGAAAAATTCCGGTGTGGTTCAGGGGAGATTCAACATTGCTTGATGAAAAAAAAGGGACAAGGTCAATATTGAAATCCATTTTTTTAAGGTGGGTATATCATCATGTGGATTATGCGTTTTATGTGGGGACAAACAGTAAAGCGTACTTTAAAAAATATGGCTTTAAAGAAAATCAGTTGGGTTTTGCCCCTCATGCTATTGATAATGAAAGATTCAGTTCAGGCAAAGACAAAGAAACCTTACTTTTACGTCAAAAGCTATCTATAAAGGATAGTGATATTTTAGTTTTGTTTGCCGGAAAGATGGAAGAAAAAAAGGCGCCCATGCAACTATTGCAAGCCTTTTTAAGTTTAAACAGACCTGATGTGCATTTACTCTTTGTAGGTAACGGACAATTGGAAAGCGAATTAAAACAGCGGGGCAGCGTAAGTAATAATATCCATTTTATAGATTTTCAAAATCAATCACAAATGCCGGTAATTTACCAAGCTTGTGATGTGTTTTGCCTGCCATCCATAGGGCCGGCAGAAACCTGGGGGCTAGCCGTAAATGAAGCCATGGCATGTGGGAAAGCCGTATTGGTATCAGACAAAGTAGGCTGTGCGGTTGATTTGGTAAAAGATCATTTAAATGGGGCAATTTTTAAAGCAAGCAATGTAACGGATCTTGCTGATAAATTAAAAGACTTAACAGCAGATAATGATCTGCTAAAAAAATACGGCGAACAGTCGCGATTAATCATTAAAGATTGGAACTTTACAAATATCGCCTTAGCGATAGAAAATAAACTATTATATGAAGCGGACGGATCGCATTAAGCTTGATTTTACCAGAAACTGGACATTGCCCGGAAAAGCGCGCCTTTCGCGTTGGTTTAAACCTTCTGACCAGCTTAAGTCCATTATTAATAACGGTATAGTATGGTTAAACAATGAGGATATTGCCATTTATGCCAACACCAATAATTATATTGAATGGACTATACTCAGCAGCGGAACTTATGAAGATGAAATTAACAAGCTGATAAGGGTATCTTTAAAAAATGGTGAAAATGCTTTGGATATTGGCGGTAATATTGGCTTACAAAGTATCCGGATGTCGCAATGCGTCGGCAGCACAGGTAAAGTATTTGCTTTTGAGCCGCTTAATCATTTGCAGCAGAAGTTTACCAGAAATATGTTATTGAATAAAGCCGCTAACGTTAAACTTTTCCCGTTTGCCTTGGCTGATGAAGAAGGTGAAGCTGATTTTACCATTGATACCAATTCATGGAACCAGGGTACATTCAGTTTAACAGGGCAAAATCAAGGTACCGAAAAACAGCATGTATTTATAAAAGTAGCAGACAATATTCAGGAAGTACAAGATTTAACCTCGCTGGCACTTATCAAAATTGATGTGGAAGGATTTGAGTTCCAGGTATTGAAGGGTTTAAAACAAACATTACAAAAACACAGACCCCGTATTATATTTGAGTATGATTATCATTACTGGTTAAAAACGGGCCTCAGCATTGAAGAATGTTGTTCATTCCTTGAATCATTTGGCTATCAGTTTTACCAGATTACACCGGTAGGTTGCGAATTGATAAGCAATATAACCGAAATTGAGGGGGGTAATTTATTTTGTATCCCAATTAATTAATGAAAAGTGGTAATGCTTTAGAAAGATACGTGGTGCTCTTTATCCCATGGGCGCTTTCACTACTATTTAGTGGTGACCCTGTGTTATCTTATTTTACGGCGTGGCTGGGATCATTTGTTATATTTTACCTAACCCTATCAGGTTGGGTAAAGCCCCTTCCAAATGACAGGGAGTTTTCAGAACAGCTAATGCGGCCGGTTATTATCGTCCAGATAATTTTTGCCGGTTATATGTGTTGTACCTCCATTTTTTACTTTTTAAGTGTTTTGGGTTTTGAAAATTTTCAACGGCTAAATACCATAGTTTTTATTGATAGTGAAAAACTGAATCTTACTGCTCAATGCCAGCGATATTATTGCCTGGCACACGCTTCATTTGTTTCCGGAGTTTTAATTTTTATGAACTACTCAGAAAAAAAGGATTACTATATTGAAACTGATAAGCTGGCTAACTTTTTATTAACAACAGCATTATTATCGTTTCCTGTTTCCATTATTTTCCTGAAAGTTCCGGGCTTAACGCAATTTTATTTTCAGTTTAGTTCGTTGAGTTTTATTGCAGGTACACTGGCATTGGCGTTTGCCATTCCGTTAAGAAAAATAGGCAATACATTAATCTGCCTTGCTTTATATCTTTTCAACTTTTACCAGGCGTTTACTTCCGGATTTAAAGAGCCCATTATTATCAGTATTCTGGTTTTGGGGATATTTTTATATCCCAATTATAAAAAACTGGTTACCGTAACGTTTGGCCCAATAATGATTCTGTTGTTTATCTTTCTGCCATCGTATGTAAATAGTTTCAGGCAAAATAACTGGACTGGCGATGAAAATGTTGATAATGCATCACAGATAGCACTTGATGCAGCTTTGAATGACAATAAAGATGAGTCGAACTGGGGCTTTTTGGTTTACCGTTTAAGTGAAATTGATATGTTCACCGATTTTGTCACTTCTACACCTTCCCAAATTCCATATTATGGTATGCAGTTGGCGGCACAATCAGGTATAGCTATTATACCGCGGATATTCTGGCCCTCCAAGCCTAATACTGAAGATTTAATCATGCAGCGTGTTTATGATGCAGGTGTGGTAAAAAAGAACTCTTCGGTATCGGCCAAGCCTGCTTTTGTTGTTGATGCTTATCTTTCAGGAGGGCCTCTGGGTATATTTATTTGCTTGTTTTTATATGGTGCTGTTGCCCAGTTAATCTCTGTTTATGCCGAAAAAATATTTGGCGGTTACATACTTGGGACTACGCTTATATTCAGTGGATTATTCCAGATTATGTGGCGAGGGCTTAGTTTTGAGTTTTTAATCAATACGGTATTCTGGAGTTTTATCAGCATGCTGGTTATCCATAGAATATTAGTTTCAACCCACATACTAAAAAAAGTGTGAGAGTTTTACAGATTTGCGCGGCGTATAAACCTGCCTTTATTTATGGCGGCCCAACCATGTCTGTCTCCATGCTGAGCGAGCAGTTGGCTAAAGCTGGTATATACACAGAAGTTTATGCCACCACTGCTAATGGTAAAACAGAATTACCGGTTATCTCCGGGGTGCCCGTTAATATTGATGGCGTTACCGTCACTTATTTTAAAAGGATCACAAAAGACCATACCCATTTTTCGCCATCGCTGTTAAAAAATTTATGGAAGCAGGCACCGCAATTTGATGTAGTACACATCCATGCCTGGTGGAATCTGGTATCCCTGTTTTCGTGCCTTATTGCATTATTACGCAATGTTACTGTAGTCGTTTCACCGCGGGGAACGCTAAGCTCTTATTCCTTTAATAATAAAAATATTGGGGTTAAGCAGCTTATTCATACTTTATTGGGTAAGCCAATGCTCAATAAATGCTATCTGCATGTAACCTCTGAGAGGGAAAGTGCAACTATTGCCGGTCTTATCAATCCTAAAAGTATTACAGTATTACCAAACTTTGTTAAACTGCGGGCGTATAAACCATCTTTAAAAGTTAAGCAAGAAGATGGTTTAAAACTGATTTTTTTTTCACGCATAGAAGAAAAAAAAGGGCTTGATCTGTTATTGAATGCGTTGGTTAACATAACGGCTCCTTATCACCTTACTATTGCAGGCGATGGGGATAAAAATTATGTGGAAAGCTTAAAAGCATTGGTAGCTAATAAGCACATTGATGATAAAATAAGCTGGATCGGTTTTCAGAGCGAAAATAAATTCGATTTGCTGGGTGAACATGATCTGTTTATACTGCCATCATACGATGAGAATTTTGGTAATGCTGTAATTGAAAGTTTAAGTGTGGGCACACCAGTACTTATAAGCGAACAGGTGGGCCTTGCTGATTACGTAATGAAAAACAACCTGGGCTGGACTTGCAAAACCAGTGCTGACTCTATTACTAAGGCAATAAATAACATTGCGGCAGATAAAACATCACAGCAACAAATAAGGGAGATTGCGCCCGGTATTATTTATGAAGATTTTAACGAAAATAATTTAGTAAAAAGGTATGTTGCCTTCTATAATCAACTGATAAAAAATGACCGAATATAAAGACTACGGGTTTCACCATAATAATGCTACTCATAATTTCGGTTATCAGCTTAAGCCGTTGTTAGGTTTGCTGGATAAATCAAAAAACAAAACTATTATTGATTTAGGCTGCGGTAATGGATACCTGGTTAACTATTTAATAGAATTGGGTTATAATGCATATGGAACGGACGCTTCCGAAAAAGGAATAGCACTGGCTAAACAAACCAATGCCGACCGGTTTTTTGTTCAGGATCTTTCGTCTGATAAATTGCCAGCGCTTTTGCAAAATATTCAGTTTGATACCATTATATCCACCGAAGTTATTGAACACCTGTATGACCCGGAAGGCTTCGTGGAGTTTTGCAGAAATGCTATCCAATCCGGAGGAGAGATCATTATATCAACTCCTTATCACGGGTACTTAAAAAACCTGGTCCTGAGTTTATTTAATAAATGGGATACGCATATGGATCCTTTCTGGCTTGGTGGGCATATTAAATTATGGTCCAGAAAAACATTATCCAGAGCACTAACCAATAAGGGTTTTACTATTGAAAGCTTTACAGGCTGCGGACGGATACCTTATTTTTGGAAATCAATGATCATTAAAGCACGATTATCTTGAATAACCAGTTTTCATTCATTATAATTACCTATAACGAAGAGGTTCATCTGCCACGATTGCTGCAATCCATCAGCGGGTTGGATGCACCTGTTTTTATTTTGGATTCCGGCAGTACAGATAATACCCTGCAAATTGCCGAACAGTTTGGTGCGGTTACTTTGCAGCATGCATTTGAAAATCATCCCAAACAATGGGATTTTGCCTTAAAAAACTTTAATATCCAAACTCCATGGGTTATTTGTCTGGATGCCGACCAGATAGTAACCGACGGATTAAAAGAGCGGTTAAAGAATTTCAGGGATGAAGATCACCCGCATTTGGATGGTATTTACTTTAACCGGAAAAACTTTTTTAAAGGTAGTTGGATAAAGCATGGAGGATACTCTCCTTTTTACCTGCTTAAAATGATCAGGTATGGTGCAGGTTATTCAGATTTAAACGAGAATATGGATCACCGCTTCATTGTGCCTGGTAAAACGGAAATATGGAAGGATGGCTATATTTTAGAAGAAAACCTAAAGGAAAACAATATCAGTTTCTGGATCAATAAACATAACCGTTACAGCGATTTGGTGGCGCAGGAAGAAGTAGAACGGATGCAGCAATTGCGTTCACAAACTTTGCAGCCCCGTTTTTGGGGTTCGCCGGATGAACGTACGGCATGGCTTAAACAGTTGTGGTGGAAAATGCCCCGCTACGCCCGGCCTATGATCTATTTCATTTACCGGATGTTTTTCCAACTGGGTATTTTGGATGGGCGCACCGGGATTATATTTCATTTCTTACAGGCCTTTTGGTTCCGTTTAATAGTGGATATAAAGATTGATGAAATTTTATCGCCCCCTCAAAAAGCACCGCTAAATAGTGTTCAGAAAAAAAGCGGACCGTTAAGATTCGTCTTTTCATTTATTGTTCTCTTTGTGCTTTTTTATTATTTCAATATCCTGTTTTTTAGCATGACGGAACCTTATGGAAGGTATTATATTCCCTGGTTAGCTAATCACTTAAACTATATAAGTGCCCTGCGACTGGGATTGCTTAAAAGCAGTGCACAAATATTAAATTGGCTTGGTTTTACCTCACTCAGCAACGAATATGATTTATTGCTTGTTGGGCATGGGGTTTTAAAGCTTGTTTATTCATGTCTGGGTCTTGGTGTTATTAGTTTTTTTGCGGCATTTGTAATAGCATACCCTAAAAAATGGAAGTCAAAAATTGTATTTTTGATTAGCGGAATTATAGGTATTGAACTCTTAAATATTACCCGGTTTGTTTTGCTGGCCCTATTTTGGGACAAGCAACATGCTCGTATCATTGATCACCATACCCTTTTTAATATTTTTATATATCTTGCTATTGCCCTTACCTTGTATTTTTGGGTTAAAAGCGATAATGCATTAAACGATACAGATGCAGCAAACTAAACTGTCAACATACAACAACTATCCTTTTAATCCGGGAGGAAATCCGGTAAAAAGGGTTTTGTGGTTTTATGTTAATGCCATGTTTTTAAAAACCAGTCTGCTGCCTATAAATGGTTTTAAGCTATTTTTACTTAGGTTATTTGGTGCAAAGGTGGGTAAAGGAGTTATTATAAAACCCGGTGTAAACGTTAAATATCCATGGCATTTAACTGTTGGCGATTATACCTGGCTAGGTGAAAATGTATGGGTTGATTGCCTGGTGCCTGTAACCATAGGCAACAATGTTTGTGTTTCGCAGGGCGCATTGTTGCTTACCGGAAACCACAACTATAAAAAAACATCGTTTGATTTGATAACAAAAGAGATAGTTTTGGAAGATGGCGTTTGGATTGGTGCCTGTGCTATAGTAAACCCAGGTGTGGTGGCAGCATCACATGCAGTGCTTACCACTGGGTCGGTAGCCAATAAAAACCTGGATGCTTATTCCATTTATCAGGGTAACCCTGCAATAAAAATCCGCTCTCGTATTATAGCCTAGATAAGTCTTATGTTAAAGAACAGCTCGTATAAAGTTATCCTTACAGCCATTTTTATTACCGTATTGGTAATGGGCGTCATTTTATTTATTATTCCGCCCGCTCTTTTTCCTGATCCGGCAAACGGCCTGCAGGTATTGCGTTGTATGAAATTAGGCAGTAGCTTTAATACTTTTGTTAGCCCCGATCAAAGCGATATTTCACAAAACTACACTGAATATTTAACATGGTGGTCGCCGGGGCAATACCTGGTGCCTTATTTTTTTAAGCTGATTACCGGTGCTAATATGGGGCGCTCAATCGCCATTACAGTAACACTGGCTGAATTGCTTGGCCTTGCCGGTTTTTACGCATTCTTTAAAAAGATAGGATTTACACCCTTTGTATCATCCATTAGCCTATTGTTTATTGCATCCCAGCAAGCATTTATGGTTCCTTTTGTATATTACAATGGGGGCGAGATATTGCTCTTTGCCTTTGAAGGCTGGTTTTTGTACGGCTGCGCCAGATTAACTAAGACAGATTTTAAATTATTGCTATTTGTATTGTTATCAGGCTGGATTGGGTTTTTCTTAAAATCATCCTTTTTATGGATTTACGCTGCTGGTTTGGTTTGTGTATGGATCAGGCTTTCATCGCTTAGAATTGGTACCATTGAGTGGGTAAAAAAAGGTTTATGGCTGGCCATACCAGCTGTTATATCATTTGCTGTAATTTATTTGGGTTTTATATCAAAGGGTCAGAGCCCAACCTCTAGCTCAAACGGAATAAAAATAACCGCTGAAACCTTTAGCTTTCCGCTTGCATCGCCTATACTTTCGGGTTTTTCTGTTGATGATTTGGTGCATGGACTTATTTTTCACACAGGTAAGCCGGTGTTTAACCCCGCGTCGAGTATTGCTGTATTGTTGCTGCTTGCTTTATTGAGTTTGCTGCTTGTTTTTGCGGTTATTAAATATGTACCGAACGATAGTTACAAGCTATTTATAGGTGTATTTTATGTCATTGCTTTACTGTTTTTTGGCGTAGTTTATTTGCGCCGGCTGTCTATCTCTTACGAAGCAAGACACTTCCGGATCATTGGGCTGCTGATTATTCCGGGTGTTGTTTATCTGGCAGGCAGATTTAAAGGCGCATTTCGTATTGTTTTTAGTTTAATCTTTGTTGGCATAGCGTATACCAGCTTTAATTACCTAATAAAAGGGTATGAACAAAACAACCTGGCTGCAAAGGGCTCCACAGGTATTGCCCAGCCTAATGTAGATCAGGCAGCTTTAAATGCCATATTAAAGCTTGATAAAGAGAACAGCAACGCCCTGTTTGTTTTTATATCAAATGATACCGGCCTTGAGATTTTGCATAACCGTATTATTACCATGCCTGCAATTGGCGATAATCTTAAAATTGATATAGACGATTATAAATACGCTGGTTTTGCCGGGCCGCTATACCTGGTACTGCCCGAGAGCTATAACGGGCCAAAAGAAAAATTGATGATGAAGTCATTCCCCCAGTATGCAGGTTGGAACATATCCATGCTTAGCCCTAACTATGTTTTATATGAGGCGAAGTTGAAAAGGGGAGCAGTAAAATAACTGCCCTGCACAAAAGATAATTAGCGATTAATCTCTTTCCAAAGTAAATCTTTCAATTGATCGATATTTTTTTGCGCTACCGATGAGATGAAGATGGAAGGAATATCAGTTGGAAGTTCTTTTTTCATTTCCTCCTGAAGCTCATCATCCAGCATATCTGATTTGGTTACGGCCAATACGCGTGGTTTATGAATCAGTTCAGGGTTATATTCTTTTAATTCGTGTAGTAAAATCTGGTATTCTTCATTTATGGTGCGGGTAGTATCTGCAGGAACCATAAATAACAGTACGGAGTTACGTTCAATGTGCCTTAAGAACCTAAATCCTAGCCCTTTACCTTGTGATGCACCTTCGATTATACCCGGTATATCAGCCATTACAAATGACTTGCTGCCTCGGTAAGCTACTATACCCAGGTTTGGAACTATGGTAGTAAATGCATAATCGGCAATTTCGGGCTTGGCTGCAGACACTACCGAAAGCAAGGTTGATTTGCCTGCATTAGGAAAGCCTACCAATCCAACATCTGCCAGTATTTTTAATTCCAGTACGTTCCATTCTTCCTTACCCTCTTCACCAGGTTGTGCGAAACGGGGTGTTTGCTGAGTTGCTGTTTTAAAATGCCAGTTACCTAAGCCCCCACGACCACCCGGCGTTAAGATTTTGGTTTCGCCGTCCTGGGTTATATCAAAAAGGATTTCTCCTGTTTCCGCATTTTTAACGGTAGTTCCTAAAGGAACTTCTAAAATTTCGTCCCTTCCGGTTTTTCCGCTTCTTAAAGAACTTGCTCCAGAATCTCCATCACCTGCAATTACATGTTTACGGTATTTAAGGTGTAACATGGTCCATAACTGGGCATTACCTTTCAAAATAACATGACCACCGCGCCCGCCATCTCCACCATCAGGCCCGCCTTTTGACGTCAAAATATCACGATGCAAATGAGATGAACCAGCGCCTCCGTGACCAGAGCGACAGCAGATCTTCACATAATCAACAAAATTGGAACCCTGAGACATTTTATTTCGAATTTCAATTTCGGAGTCATTTATGAGATCAATTCCGGGTTAATCAGATTAGCTGAAAAACCTGGAATCGAACGTCCGAAATCCGAAATTTTTAGTAGTTACTTACAACATCATTAATGGCATCAAATATCTCATGAATAGAACCGATACCATTGATGCTTTTAAATTTATGCTGACTTTTATAGAACCCGGCCACCGGCGCGGTTTTATCATTGTATTCTTTAATTCTTTTACGGATCACTTCCGGATTGGCATCATCTGGTCTGCCTGAATCTTTACCCCTTAGCAATAAACGATGTTCCAGTTCATCATCATTAACCTCCAAAGCTACCATGCCTAAAATGGGCGCTTTTTTAGTTTCTAATAGTTTATCCAATGCCTCGGCTTGTGCCACGGTACGCGGAAAACCGTCAAAAATAAATCCTTTAGCGTCTTTGTTAGCATCCAGTTTATGGCTAATCATTCCAATAACCACTTCATCAGGGACTAATTTGCCTTCATCCATCAATTTCTTTGCCTCTAACCCTAATGCTGTGCCTTGCGAAATTTCGCCGCGTAAAAGATCACCTGTTGAAAGATGGATTAACCCATGCTTTTCAATAAGTTTTTGCGATTGAGTACCTTTCCCTGCCCCAGGAGGACCAAACAATACCAGGTTTAGCATGCTTTTATCAAATTAAAAGCCTTTCAGTACTACACGGAAAGGCTTATTTAGTCTTGAGTCAGAGGCCTTTTAGTCGTAAAAAACAAAGTAATGTGCTTTGTTTGTGACTATGGACAGTTGACTTGATCCAGTGCACTTGAAGGGAGTCGAACCCCTAACCTTCTGATCCGTAGTCAGATGCTCTATCCAATTGAGCTACAAGTGCTTTTTTAAACGGACTGCAAAAATAGGAAATTTTTCAATCCGTTATAATTTTTTTTAAAATTTACTTTACAACTTCTGCAATTGCAGCAAAATCAGGTAGTCCTGATGCATCTTCCAATACCTCAGCGTAGATGATTTTCTGATCCTCATCAATAACAAAGGCAGCACGTTTTGATACGCCTTTTAAGCCAAAAACGAAGTTTTCATAGATGGCGCCATAAGCGGTTGATACTTCTTTATTGAAATCAGACAGCAAATCAAACTGGTAATTATTCTCTTCTTTAAACTTTGCCAATGTAAAAGGCGAATCAACAGAAATGCCCAAAATGGTAGCATTTAAGCCATCATAATAACCAAAATTATCGCGCATGGTGCAAAGCTGGGTGGTACAAACGCCGGTAAAGGCCATCGGAAAAAAGTGGATTACTACTTTTTTCCCTTTAAAGTCAGATAATGATACTTCCTTCAACGCCGAAGAAAATAAAGTAAACTGCGGAGCGGCCTGGCCTGGTTGTAATGACATAAGCTATTTTTTTATGTAAAAGAAATCAATTAATGTGGTTTCTCAAGGAGCTCATTTGTTTTTTACATTTCCATGTATCATTATTTTAGCTTCAGTAACTTATCAGCATTGCCATGCGTTATTTTCTCCATATCGGTGTTTGAAAGTTGCATACTGTCCAGATATGTTCTACCCACTTCATTTGAGCTGAAAGGATAATCTATAGAAAACATAATATTATCAATGCCAAAGGTATCAATAGCTACTTGCAAAGGCGGCAGGCTGAATAATCCGCTGGTGGTAATGTGTACCTGGTCGTGTAGGGTTTGTATAATAGAACGCTGGTTAATGCCACCCTGGTCAATGCCAAACATTTTATCGCTACGAACCATCATCATAGGCAGCATCTCACCCATATGGCCGATGATCAGTTTCAATTTAGGATATTTATCCAAAGTACCCGATACAATGAGCCGTAAAGTATGAAGTGCTGTTTCTGAGTGCCATCCCCAGCCTGCTATAGATAAAAAGGCACCTGCCTGTTTAGGCAAGTTACTGTAGTATGCATCAAAAACTGCTTTGGGCGGTAAACCGGGATGCAGGTAAATAGGGACGTCAAGCTGTTCTGCCCGCTCAAAAATAGGCGCATACTTGGCATCATCCAAAAACTCGTCATTGGTAAGTCCATTAATAAGTGCACCGCGAAAGTTGTAGGTTTTTACAGTTCGTTCCAATTCATCAGCAGCAGCCTCGGGATTGGTGGTAGGAAGATGGGCGAATGCTTTAAATCTGTCTGTATGATTAGCTATCCGCTCGGCTATAGCATCGTTATATTTTTTAGCGAATGCCGGACCATAGCTGGCATCCAGCAGATCAGCACCTGCACCGGCTACTGATAGTACCTGTGTGGTAATGCCGTTTTCATCCATTGATTGTAGTCGCTCACCAGTAATATCTGCCAGCTTTGCAGCAAGCTTTTGTATCATTGGCGATTTGTCTAAATAATGTTTGTCATGTGCTTCCTGGGGGATCTGATTAACAAGTTCAGGAAAGGTTATGTGTTCTTCAAGAGTTACTACGCGCATAAATGTTTTTATTTAGTGAGTAACAAAGATCAGCCTGTTTAGATTGAAAAACATTGATCTGGATCATTAAAATCAGATTTTTGATTTTAATCTGCTTAATGCCTCCTGCGAGATGTTGAGATAATTTGCCACCATTTTATTGGATAAACGCAGTACCATATGCGGACTTTCTTTTAATAATTGTTTATACCGTTCGGCTGCATCATGCGTAGCAAAACTTTGTAAACGTTTGGTGTTAGTTACATAGGCAAACTCCAGGTAATTGCGATAGAATTTTCCCCAGGCTGGCATAACATCCAATAAGCCATAAAAATCGTCGCGTGTTATATATAGCAGTTCTGAGGCTTCAATCGCTTTTGTTATTTCAGTCAGCGGTTCGCCGCTTATAAAGGAAGTAAGGGAAGTTGAAAAGGTGTTTTCAAAAGCAAACCTGCGGGTAACTTCGGCCCCATTGGCCTTTACGAAATATACCCTGAGACAGCCTTTATTTACAAAATACATCCTCCGGGCTGGGGTACCTAGAATATTGATCATTTCATTCTTTTTCAATGTTAGCGACTTAAAGTGAGAAAAGACCACCTGTAACTGCTCATCATCTATAGCAACCCTGTCTGTAATATATTTACCTAACTGTTGGTACATTAAATTAATTTCAGTGATTCATTTAATTAAGTGATAAATATCGGAGTAAAAAATGGTAGACATTGATCTGCATCAAAAAAACAGACTTTTTTATGATACAAAAAGATAATATCATTGTTAGTGCTTAACTGATGAAATAAAATAACTGTTAAAAGGTAAACGATAATGAAAGCAATTGTAATTACCCAGCCCGGCGGACCGGAAGTTTTGCAAATAGCCGAAAGGCCAAAATCAGTATGCGGAACCGGTGAAGTACTGGTAAAAGTTTATGCGACAGGTGTTAACCGGCCCGATGTTTATCAGCGTAAAGGAAATTACCCACCGCCAAAAGGAGCATCGCCCGATATCCCAGGGCTTGAAATTGCAGGAATTGTTGAACAGATTGGCGAAGATGTTTCCCACTGGAAGGTAGGTGATAAAGTATGTGCCCTGCTAACCGGAGGCGGTTATGCCGAATACTGCGCCGTTCCGCATGGGCAATGCCTGCCTGTGCCAGACAATTTGAGTTTTGAAGAGGCCGCTTCCTTGCCCGAAACATTTTTTACTGTATGGAGTAATGTTTTCGACCGGGGGCAGCTAAAAAGAAGTGAAACACTACTGGTTCATGGAGGATCGAGCGGGATTGGTGTTGCTGCGATACAAATGGCCAAAGCTTTGGGGCATAAAGTTTACGTAACCGCCGGATCGGAAGAAAAATGCAGGTTTTGTGAAAACTTGGGCGCTGAACGGGCCATCAATTATAAAACAGAGAACTTTGCTGGTGTGATTAATGAAATTACCAACGGTAAAGGGGTTGATGTGATTTTAGATATGATTGGCGGTGATTATGTACAGCCCAATATTAAATCATTAGCAGAAGATGGCCGACTGGTAATGATCAATATGATGCTTGGCAATAATGTTCAGGTTGATCTTTCGGCCGTGATGAGTAAAAGGCTAACTATTACAGGCTCTACCTTACGGTCGCGGGATGTGGCGTTTAAATCCGCTATTGCAAAAAAGCTGGAGCATACCATATGGCCATTACTGGTAACCGGAAATATAAAACCTGTTATTAACACTGTTTTCCCTCTTGAAAAAGCTAGTGATGCACATGCTTTGATGGAAAGTGGTGATCTGATAGGGAAAGTGGTTTTGAGGGTTGGTTAATAGATGTAGATGTTTAATTTCTGCTTTACGAGAATTTTGCAGCCTTTATGCGCTCATTTTTGAACGGTATGCTTTGTAGGTAAAACAGGCTTAAGTGTTTAAAAATAGAGCTTGTAAACTATCGCCTAAAAAAAACTCAAGGGCTATTTTAATATTTGCTTATAAATCTTAACTTTGCGCCTCTGAAATAGCGGGTGTGTTTCATATCAGCCAATTTCACTTAAAATACATTAAATTACCCGGTTATATATGCCAAACATTGGAAAAATTTCACGGATCATTGGTCCGGTAGTTGACGTAAGCTTTGCAGATGATGCACATCTTCCAAAAATTTATGATGCATTGGAGATCACAAAGGAAAATGGTCAAAAAGTTATTTTAGAAGTTCAACAACATTTAGGTGAAGATCGTGTTCGTGCGATCGCGATGGACTCAACTGACGGATTGCTGCGCGGGATGAAAGTGCTTGACCTGGAATCAGCAATTAAAATGCCGATTGGTGATGATATCAAAGGCCGCGTATTTAATGTGGTTGGTGATGCTATTGATGGTATTGCTAACTTAGATAAAAGCAATGGTCGCCCAATTCACAATAACCCTCCGCGATTTGAGGACCTTTCTACCGAAACTGAAGTTCTTTTTACCGGTATTAAAGTTATCGACTTATTAGAGCCTTACAGTAAAGGTGGTAAAATCGGATTATTCGGTGGTGCAGGTGTAGGTAAAACCGTATTGATTCAGGAATTGATCAACAACATAGCGAAAGCATATTCTGGTTTATCAGTATTTGCAGGTGTAGGTGAGCGTACCCGTGAAGGTAACGATTTATTACGCGAGATGCTGGAATCAGGCATTATCAAATATGGTGATGACTTTATGCACTCCATGGAAGAAGGTGGATGGGACCTTTCAAAGGTTGATCCTGAAGCTTTAAAAGATTCAAAAGCTACATTCGTTTTCGGACAAATGAACGAGCCTCCTGGTGCACGTGCACGTGTGGCACTTTCAGGATTAACTATCGCTGAATATTTCCGTGATGGTGATGCTGACGGTAAAGGCCGTGATATATTATTTTTTATTGATAACATTTTCCGCTTTACACAAGCAGGTTCTGAAGTATCAGCGTTGCTTGGCCGTATGCCATCAGCGGTAGGTTACCAGCCAACACTGGCGACTGAAATGGGTACCATGCAAGAGCGTATTACCTCAACCAAACGTGGTTCAATTACGTCTGTACAGGCGGTATATGTACCTGCGGATGACTTGACCGACCCTGCACCGGCTACTACATTTGCCCACTTAGATGCTACAACCGTATTGTCACGTAAAATTGCCGAGTTGGGTATTTATCCTGCGGTGGATCCATTGGATTCAACCTCACGTATCCTTAGCCCAACTGTTTTAGGTGATGAGCACTACAATACTGCTCAACGTGTTAAAGAAACTTTACAACGTTACAAAGAGTTACAGGACATTATCGCCATCCTTGGTATGGACGAGCTATCTGAAGAAGATAAATTGGTTGTATCGCGTGCACGTCGTGTTCAGCGTTTCTTATCTCAACCTTTCCATGTTGCTGAACAGTTCACCGGTTTAAAAGGTGTATTGGTTGATATTAAAGATACCATCAAAGGCTTTAACATGATTATGGACGGCGAAGTGGATGAATATCCTGAAGCGGCGTTCAACCTTGTTGGAAACATTGAAGAAGCTATAGAAAAAGGCAAAAAATTATTAGCTGAAGCTAATAACTAAGATAAGAGACAAGAGATTTGAGATTTGAGATTGGGACCGTTGTGTCTCACGTCTCAGATCTCAGATTTCACATCTAAAAGAAACATGACATTAGAAATCCTTACTCCCGATAAAACAGTATACGAAGGCGAAGCCACATCGGTAACGCTTCCTGGTACTTTGGGATCTTTTGAAATACTGAATCACCACGCGCCTATCATCTCTACACTCCAAGATGGTAAAGTAGTTGTACGCGGTGGCAGTGCTGGTAAAGAAGACATTTATTTGATTAAGGGCGGTGTTGTTGAAGCATCAAACAACAAAGTAATTATTTTGGCCGAAGGTATTCAGCACAAATAATTATCGGCCTATCTGATATTAAAAATCCCCGGTTGGTTTCCAATCGGGGATTTTTTATGCTGCTGATTTTTGAGTCTAAACCAAAAACTCAAACAGGGTTTGATCCCTGTTTAATTCTATCACATCGAAACGATGCTCTTCCATCCGTTTTAACAGGGACGGATAATCATCGGCTGATTTGAGTTCAATGCCGACCAGTGCAGGCCCGCTTTCTTTGGAGGTTTTTTTGATAAACTCAAAGCGGGTGATATCGTCGCCGGGGCCAAGTACATTGTTTACAAACAGCTTTAATGCTCCTGGACGCTGTGGGAATTTTATAATGAAATAGTGTTTTAAGCCTTCATACAGCAGTGATTTTTCTTTAATCTCCTGCATGCGCTCAATATCATTATTGCCACCGCTAACTACACAAACTACTTTTTTACCTTTTATTTTATCCTTGCAAAAATCTAAAGCAGCTACTGATAATGCACCTGCTGGTTCAACTACAATGGCATCTTCATTATACAGTTTTAAAATAGTGGTACATACTTTTCCTTCGGGTACTGTAAGCATGTCATTTAGTACCTCACGGCAAAGGTTATAGGTTAACTTACCTACCGTTTTTACGGCCGCACCATCAACAAAACGGTTAATATCAAGCAAACTTACCGGGCCGCCATGCTCAAATGCTGTGAGCATGCTGGGTGCACCATCCGGTTCCACACCAATTAATAATATGTTGGGATTGTGTTGCTTTAAAAAGGTTCCTGTACCTGCTGACAGGCCACCACCACCAACAGGCATTATTACAGCTTCCACGCCGGGTAAATCTTCCAGTATTTCAACGCCTACCGTTCCCTGACCTTCAATAATAAGGTAGTTATCAAAAGGAGGAATAAAGGTCATAAGGTGAGTTTCTGTGTAGGCAAGGGCTTCCATAAGGCAATCATCAAAGGTATCGCCTACCAAAATAATTTCCACATGGCCATTGCCAAACATTTCTGTTTGCCTTACTTTTTGTTTAGGGGTAATTTCGGGCATAAAGATTACTCCCTTAATCCCCATTTTATTGCATGAAAAAGCAACTCCCTGCGCATGGTTACCCGCACTGGCGCAAACCACACCTCTACTTAACTCATCAGCATTTAGCTGACTAATCATGTTATAAGCACCGCGAAGTTTATAGGAACGAACTACCTGTAAATCTTCCCGTTTCAAATAAAGCTCACATTCGTAAGCTTTAGAGAGGCCCACATGATACTCCAGCGGGGTGCGTTTTACAATGTCTTTTAATCGCCGTGAAGCAGCTTCGAAATCCAATACAACATCAGCCATATTTAAATGATTTATGCCCCTCGCCTGGCAGGCAAGGGGCTATTTTTTATCAGTCTATGCCAATAAATTACAAAGATCGGTTTTTAAGATGATTTTATATTTTCCTGACGCGTTTAAATAATGTTCAGCATCTTTTGAGTGGCCTTAATTGCGCAAACGGTTTGATCGGAGTCAAGCCCACGGGTAATGAATTTGCGCTTGTCGGTTTCCCAGGTAATAATGGCTTCGCACAAAGCGTCAGAACTGCTGCCGGGTGCAATCCGTACCGCATAGTCAATTAGTTTGGGCAGGTGTCTTGCCTTCTTTTTGTAAACCATGCTCAGCGCATTCATAAAGGCATCAAACTGACCATCGCCCTGAGCATTTTCTTCAAATTTTTCACCCTCAATCTGTACTGCAATAGTTGCCGAAGGGCGCAGACCCATTGCGTGCATTAATACGTATGATTCAACCACAACTTTTTCTTCATAAAGGCTGCTGTCCAGCACATCTGAAATAATATAGGGTAGGTCTTCTTTAGTTACTGTTTCTTTTTTATCACCCAATTCAATAACACGTTGGGTAACTTTTTTAAGATCCGCATCATTTAACTTTAAACCTAATTCCTGTAGGTTTTTTTCAATATTGGCTTTGCCTGATGTTTTGCCAAGGGCATATTCACGCTTGCGGCCAAAACGTTCGGGAAGAAGATCATTGAAATATAAATTGTTTTTATTGTCGCCATCGGCATGGATACCTGCCGTTTGGGTAAAAACATTATCACCAACAATTGGCTTATTGGATGGGATTCTTATCCCCGAAAAGGTTTCAACCAGTTTACTTACTGAATAAATAGAGGATTCCTTAATGCCAACCTCAACTTCAGGGGCAAAATCGTTTATCACAGCAACGGCGCTGGCCATGGCTGCATTTCCCGCCCTTTCGCCCATTCCATTTACAGTTAAGTGTAACCCGCTTACTCCGGCTTTTACAGCCTCAAGTACGTTAGCAGTACCTAAATCGTAATCATTGTGTGCATGAAAATCAAAATGAACGCCCGGATATTTAGCGATCAGCTCATTTAAGAACTTGGCAGTTTCAACAGGAGTTAATATACCCAGTGTATCGGGTAGTAAGATCCTTTTTACGGGCTGTGTCGTTAAGAAATCCAGCATTTGGTATACATACTCAGGGGAGTTGCGCATACCATTGCTCCAATCTTCCAGATAAACGTTAGTTGCTATGCCCTTACTTTGCGCAAGGTCAATAACATGTTTTATTTCTGCGAAATGTTGTTCGGGTGTTTTTTTAAGCTGATGTGTTAAATGATTTAACGAACCCTTGGTTAGCAGGTTTTGAACTTTAACTTTTGAGTTTACCATCCAATCAATTGATACCCCATTATCCACAAATGATAATACTTCAATGCGGTTGGAATATCCGTTTTCTTCGGCCCAAATTAAAATGCTTTTAACCGCCTGGAATTCGCCTTCTGATACCCGTGCCGAAGCAATTTCAACCCGGTCTACATGAAGTTCTTCCAATAATAATTGGGTGATAGTTAGTTTTTCCGAGATAGAAAATGACACACCCGATGTTTGTTCGCCATCGCGAAGAGTGGTGTCCATTATCTCTATTTTCCTGCGTTCCATGTATACGGTTGGTTGTTGTGCGGCAATTAAGGGCAAAAGTTAGTGATTGGTTGGCTGGAATTGAGCTGATGATGTTAGCAGCCTTTTAGTTATGGCAAGGCGGGTATCATCAATTCAATTAACTTTAAAATTATAGCGGAAGATTTTCAGCAAATTCCTGAATTTCCGTCTTAATGCTTTGCAGATAATCAATATCATCAAAGCCATTTATCATGTTATCTTTTTTGTAGTGGCTGATGTCAAAGGTTTCTTTCTCGCCGGTTGAAATAATGGTAATAGTTTGAGCAGGCAGATTTATTTCAAGCTCAGTTTTTGGATCAGCAATAATGGCAGCAAATATTTTGTCAGCAAATTCGGCACTAACCTGAACAGGTAATACGCCAATGTTTAAGCAGTTATTTTTGAAGATATCTGCAAAGAAGCTGGATACTACACACCTGAAACCATAATCATAAACTGCCCATGCAGCATGTTCCCTTGAAGAACCGGAGCCAAAGTTTTTTCCACCAACCAATATTTTACCGCTATAGGTTGGATTGTTTAATACAAAGTCTTTTTTAGGAGTATTATCAGCATTATATCTCCAGTCGCGGAAAAGGCTGTCGCCAAAGCCAACGCGTTCGGTTGCTTTTAAAAAGCGAGCCGGGATAATCTGGTCGGTATCTATATTTTCTATCGGAAGCGGTACACCTGTGCTTCTTAATACAGTAAATTTATCGTAAGCCATTTTATTGTTTTTTGATTGCATCGATGTTTTTGATTACACCGATGTTTTTTGATTGATTTATTTTTTGCCTGAACTCTGATCTCTAATCGCCAATCTCGATCTTAAACAAGTTCTTCTACTTCAATTAATGTTCTTGGATCTGTAACCACACCGGTAACAGCAGCAGCAGCAGCAACCAAAGGGCTAGCCAGCATAGTTCTTGCACCTGGGCCTTGTCTGCCTTCGAAGTTCCTGTTTGAGGTACTTACAGCATATTTTCCGGCAGGAACTTTATCATCATTCATTGCTAAACAAGCGGAGCAACCTGGCTGACGTAAAGTAAAGCCTGCTTCGGTTAAAATATCCAGCAAACCTTCTTCTTTTATCTGTGCCTCAACAATGTGTGATCCCGGAACCAGCCAGGCCGTAACGTTATCAGCCTTGTGTTTGCCTTTTACGAGTGATGTAAATGCCCTGAAATCCTCGATACGGCCATTTGTACAGCTACCCACAAAAACAAAGTCTACCTGTTTGCCTATCATGGAATCACCTTCGTGGAAGCCCATATAGCCTAATGATTTTTCATAAGTAGCAGCGCCACCTTCCACATGAGCAGCATCCGGAATATCTTGTGATATACCCATACCCATGCCCGGGTTGGTTCCGTAAGTGATCATCGGCTCAATATCAGCAGCTTTGAAAGTTAATTCTTTATCAAATACGGCATCGGCATCAGTTTTTAATGTTTTGTAATAAGCTAGTGCTTTGTCCCAAGCTTCGCCTTTAGGGCTAAACTCTCTACCTTTTACGTAGTTGATAGTCGTTTCGTCCGGGGCAATCATACCACCACGGGCACCCATCTCAATGCTTAAGTTACAAACTGTCATACGGCCTTCCATGCTCATGTTTTCGAAAACATCACCAGCATATTCAACAAAATAGCCGGTAGCACCAGAGGTAGTCAGTTTTGAAATGATGTATAAAGCAACATCTTTAGGTGTAACACCCAAGCCTAACTTACCATTAACGTTAATGCGCATTTTTTTAGGTTTGGGCTGCATAATACATTGTGTAGCCAAAACCATCTCCACCTCGGAAGTACCTATACCGAAAGCAATGGCACCAAAAGCACCATGCGTTGAAGTATGCGAATCGCCGCAAACAATAGTAGCACCCGGCTGGGTAATACCATATTCTGGGCCTACAACGTGGACAATACCATTTTTTTGATGGCCCAGTCCCCAATAACTAATGCCATACTCGTTTGAGTTGGTCTCCAGCGCTTGTAACTGATTAGCCGAAAGCGGATCAGCAACCGGCAAATGCTGGTTGATGGTTGGCGTGTTATGATCGGCCGTAGCAAACGTACGTTCAGGATATAAAACTTTTATACCTCTGCTCTTTAATCCTAAAAAGGCTACGGGGCTTGTTACTTCGTGGATAAGATGACGATCGATAAAAAGCACATCCGGTCCGCCTTCAATTTTGCGCACTACGTGCGTGTCCCAAACCTTATCAAATAATGTCTTGCTCATGGTTTTAGTTCCTTATTTGTAATTCTATTTATAAAGATTAGCTGTTTTAGTACTGTTAACCAGCAATAAAAGGTCAGCATCATTAATATCTAATTTATTATCAGCCAAAGTTAAGAAGTTCTTATAGGTATCGTCAAGCTCTGCTTTATCAAGCGTAAAGCCTAAACGCTCCAGGTGAAACTTCAGGGCATGTCTTCCACTACGTGCAGTAAGCACAATAGTTGCATTTGGGAAACCTACATCCTCCGGCTTAATGATCTCGTAATTTTCACGATTTTTCAAAAAACCATCCTGGTGAATGCCTGAACTATGGGCAAAGGCGTTGGCGCCTACAATAGCTTTGTTGGGTTGTACCGGCATACGCATTTGCGTGCTTACCATGTGGCTAAGCTCGTAAAAATTGCGTGCGTTAATATTGGTGTACAAGCCTAAGTTTTGGTGTGTTTTTAAAATCATTACCACTTCTTCAATAGAAGTGTTGCCTGCACGTTCGCCAATACCGTTAATGGTGCCTTCAATTTGGCGGGCTCCATTTTGCAAACCGGCAATGGAATTAGCTGTTGCCAAACCAAGGTCATTATGACAATGAACCGAGATGATGGCCTTGTCGATATTTTTAACGTGTTCTTTAAGGTATTTTATTTTGTTTCCGTATTGATCGGGCAAGCAATAGCCATTAGTATCCGGAATGTTTACTACAGTAGCTCCGGCAGCAATAACTGCTTCAACCATTTGTGCCAGGTAAGCCACATCGGCACGACCTGCATCTTCCGCATAAAACTCAATATCCTCAACTGATTTTTTGGCGTATTTTACTGCTTCAACAGCACGTTCCAGAATTTCTTCGCGGGTACTGTTAAATTTGTGTTTGATGTGCATGTCAGAAGAACCGATACCGGTATGGATACGCGGATGTTTGGCATACTGTAATGATTCTACAGCGGCATCAATATCGCCTTTGTTGGCACGGGTAAGTGCACAAACGGTTGGGTTTTTAACTGCTTTTGAAATTTCAACAACGCTTTGGAAATCGCCGGGGCTGGAAATGGGAAAACCAGCTTCTATAATATCAACACCCAATGCTTCCAGTTCTTTAGCGATCTCAATTTTTTCAGGGGTAGTTAACTGGCAGCCCGGTACCTGCTCGCCGTCGCGTAGCGTGGTATCAAAAACGTAGACTCGATTTGGATCGTGTAACATAATTTTCCTTTTTTATTTATGATAACAGTTTTAACGTTTTATGCTCCTGTCATCAGTTAATGATCATTTTATTTATTCTGTCATTCCTCTCCACCATTGGCGGATCAGGATGATAATTTATGCTTCTTTTACTGCAACAAACCTTAACCTTTTATAATCGGCAAACCATTGGCCGTTCTCATTATAATCAGGTTCCAGCAGAGTGGTTATCTCTGCTAGCATTTGTTGTAATTCATTTTCGGGCACGCCTTCAAAATATGGTGAGCCAAACATCTTTATCCATTTAGTTACACCCTGATCACCATCCTGTAACGGTGTTTTACGATCAAAATGGATAGCAAATGTTACCCTCAAACCATGTGCCTCTAACCTGCTGGTGTATTCGCCTAATGATGGGAAATACCAAATCTGTGTTTGAGCCTGTTTATGGTAACCATGTTGTTCCAGCACTTTTTTAGTAGCTGCTATAATTTTTTCTACATTGCCTTTGCCACCCATCTCCGCAACAAAACGACCGCCGGGCTTAAGGCTTTTATAAACGCTGTCCATCATGCCATCGTGATCTTTTACCCAATGCAGGGCGGCATTTGAAAATACAGCATCGTATTGTCCCTGTTCGTTGAAGTTGCTGGCATTAGCAACTTCAAACAAAACTTCGGAATGTTTTTCTTTTGCTTGTGCAATCATTTCGGGTGAATAATCAGTACCCTTAACAATAACCCCAAGCTCATGTAATTGCTGTGTTAAATAACCAGTGCCACAACCAATATCCAGGATATGTTCCCCGGCTTTGGCATCAAGTAGTTCCAATACATTTTCACCAAACTGGTAAACAAATGCATGTTTCTGGTCATATAAATCAGCGTTCCATTTCATAATAGCCCCCTCTAAATCTCCCCCGGTAGTGGAGACTTTAATTTCATTGTTAAAACCCTCCCTACCGGGGAGGGCTGGGTGGGGCCTACAAGTACTCCAATACTTTTTGGCCCATAGCTTTGGTGCCTAATATTTTGCTTTTGTCTGTTTTGCTATCCGCGATATCGCCTGTACGGTAACCGGCTTTAAGCGCTTTATCAACAGCACTGGTAACTTTCTTTGCTTCTTCTTTTAATCCGAAACCAATTTCAAGCATTAATGCTACCGATAATATAGATGCCAGCGGATTAGCTTTATCCTGACCGGCAATATCATGTGCCGAACCATGGATCGGCTCAAAGAAACCGGTACCATCGCCTATTGAAGCAGATGCCAGCATACCCATTGAACCTGCAATTTGTGATGCCTCATCTGTTAAAATATCGCCAAAAAGGTTAGCGGTTACTACCACATCAAACTTTTTAGGGTTTTTAACCAGCTGCATAGCGGCATTATCAACAAACATGTGTTCGGTTTCTACATCAGGGTATCTTTTGGCTACTTCCTGTACTACTTCGCGCCAAAGACGTGAGGTTTCCAGTACGTTGGCTTTATCAACAGAGCATAGTTTTTTACCGCGTACCTTTGCTGCTTCGTATGCTTTTATGGCAATGCGTTCAACCTCATAACGGTTATAGTTCATTAGATCGGATGCGAAATCTTCTGTGCGTTTTTTTTCGCCGAAATAAACATCACCTGTCAACTCACGGAAAAACAGGATATCGGTTCCTTTTAACACTTCGGGTTTAAGGCTCGATGCATCCAGCAACTCATCAAACAACATAATTGGACGCAGGTTAGCATATAAACCAAGTTCCTTGCGGATTTTCAATAAGCCCTGCTCCGGACGAACCTTTGCTGAAGGATCATTGTCATATTTAATATGGCCCACTGCACCAAATAATATGGCATCACTGGCTTTAGCCTTTGCCAAAGTTTCGTCAGGTAACGAAGTGCCTGTAGCTTCAATGGCTTCGTGACCCATCAATGCCTCATCAAAGGTAAATGTATGGCCAAAATCTGTACCTATTTTTTCCAGTACGGCTTTACCCCAAGTGGTTACCTCAGCTCCAATCCCGTCACCGGGTATTACTAATATTTTTTTTGATAGTCCCATTTTAATTTCTTGTTGTTACTGCACACTAGCTTACAATAACAAGGATGTTTTTCTGCTTTAACAATAATGTTCAACCACCGGGAAAGGATCATAAAAGTGATGTAATAAACTTTTCCATTCCTGGTACTGAACCGATCCTCTGAAACCCTCGGTATGATCGGTTAATTTCTCCCACTCAACCAGCAAAATAAATCTGCTTGAGTTCTCTATGCATCTTTTAAGCTGATGAGAAATATAACCTGCCATTTTTGATATAATAAGCTGTGCCTTTGAAAACGCTTCTAAAAAATCATCTTCAAGGCCCGGCATCACATTTAAAATGGCTACTTCAAGTATCATTTGATTAGATTTTAGATGTGAGATTTGAGTATTGAGATAAAGGGGATTTCCGTCTCATATCTCAATACTCATATCTCCTATCAGTGACAACTAATTACGCTTCTACTACCTGGTTTTCAGGACGTAAACTGCGTACGGTTTTACCTGCTTGCCACATTTCGCTGTCGCGCAGTTCTTTTAATTCTGCATCCAGTTTTTCGCGGTAATCAGGTTTGCTGTTTGTGTCAATTGATCTTTGTGATTCAACGCCGGTTGCAACACTTTTGTATAGGTCTTCAAATACCGGTTTAGTAGCATCACGGAATTTTTTCCACCAATCCAAAGCACCACGTTGTGCAGTAGTTGAACAATTTGCATACATCCAGTCCATACCGTTTTCTGCAACCAATGGCATTAATGATTGGGTTAACTCTTCAACAGTTTCGTTAAATGCTTCTGATGGTGAGTGGCCATTGCTGCGTAATACATCGTACTGAGCAGCAAATACACCCTGAATACAACCCATCAATGTACCACGCTCGCCGGTTAAATCGCTGAATACTTCTTTCTTAAAGTCGGTTTCAAATAAGTAACCGCTACCTACAGCAATACCTAAAGCAATTACTCTGTCTTTTGCTTTTCCGGTTGCATCCTGGAAAATAGCAAAGCTTGAGTTTAAGCCACGACCCTGTAAAAACATACGACGTAATGAAGTACCTGAACCCTTAGGCGCAACCAGGAATACATCCACATCAGCAGGAGGTATAATGCCGGTTTGTTCTTTAAAGGTGATACCAAAGCCGTGTGAAAAATATAATGCTTTGCCTGGAGTTAAGTGTTTTTTAACAGTTGGCCATAAAGCAATCTGAGCAGCATCGCTCAATAAGTAGCAAATAACGGTTCCTCTTTCTAAGGCTTCTTCAATTTCAAAAAGGGTTTCGCCCGGTACAAAGCCATCATTAATTGCTTTATCCCAAGTTTTGGTGCCTTTACGCTGACCAACAATTACGTTTATGCCATTGTCTTTTTGGTTGAGTGCCTGACCCGGACCTTGTACACCATAGCCAATTACAGCTACAACTTCATTTTTCAATACTTCCTGAGCCTTTGATAAAGGGAACTCTTCGCGGGTAACTACGTTTTCTTCAGTACCGCCGAAATTTAATTTTGCCATTGTTTTTGTGTTTATGATTGCACCGGTTTGGTTTTAATTATGCCGATGCGTTGTTTTTATTTATAGTTTAATAATTTATTTTTTGGTGATGATCACTATCCCCGTTGCCCAACCCATCTTGGTTAATATAATATCTTCGCGGCTATCAAGATAAGCTATCAGCTGTGTTGCCTTTTCAGCATGACCTGTTGGCCAGTTTTGCTGAGGCAGCATATCGTCAATAATATAAATGCCTCCTTTTTCAACCATGTCCAATACCTCATCAAGCAGTAAATATTTACCAGGCCAGGTATCAGCAAAAATAAAGCTAAACTTTTGCCCTGCATTTTGCTTTATCCATTCGCCACCATCTGTACAGATCAACTTCAGGCGTTTATCAACTCCTAAATTTTCCTTAGCTATATTTAACAACGTTTCATCATTGTCAATCGATATTAAGGTCGATTTTTCATCCATGCCATCCAGTATCCAAGTGGTTGACAAACCTGTACCTGTGCCCAACTCCAGCATTTTGCTGCCCGGTTTGGTAGCTACCAATGTTTTAAGTAACGAACACGTTAATACTTCCGACGGCATAGTAAAACCATTAGCCTCCGTAGCCACTTTGATAGCGTTGTATGCTAATGGATATTTTTGTCTGATTTCTTCGATCATATACCCCCCAAACCCCCTAAAGGGGAGTTTTGATAATGTATTTTGTTTGTTACTATTTTTAATTCCCTATTGTTCCCCCTTCAGGGGGCTAGGGGGTTACATGGTAAATACTTTATCGCCCTTGTTTAAATATTCGTTTTCAATCACGTCTTCGCCGGGTTCAAGCCTTTCAAACTCGCGGAGTTTGCGGTTAAAACCATCGCTGTCTTTAATAATAGCAACGCGGGCGCTGCGCACAAACTCAATCAGTCCGTAAGGCTGAAGAATGCTGATCAGATTATCAGTTTCTTCGCGATGGCCTGTTGTTTCGAACACGGTGTAATCCTTACGGATTACTACTGCACGGGCACCATTTTCGCGAAGCAAACGTTCAACGCTAACCTTTTCGGCAATAACATCGGTACTGACTTTGTATAAAGCCAGTTCCTGCCAAATCACATCTTCGTTAGTATGGTAGTATACTTTTAACACTTCTACCTGTTTTTCAATCTGGCGGCAAAGCTTGCGTACTACATCTTCTGATTCGGTAATTACAATATTAAAACGGTGAATACGCTCAATTTCTGATGGCGAGGTATTCAAACTATCAATATTGATTTTACGGCGCGTAAATATGATAGCTATCCGGTTTAATAAACCAATTTGGTTTTCGGTATAAACCGTGATGTTAAACTCCTGTTTTTCTATATCTTGATTGCTCATGTTTTCTTTTTTAGGGATTATTTAAGCCTGATTTCGGCAACACTGCATCCTTGCGGCACCATTGGGAATACGTTGTTTTCCTTGGTTACCATCACTTCTAAAAGGAATGAGCCTTTATTGTTCAGCATTTCATTTAGTGCACCGGGTAAATCTGCTCTGTCTGATATACATTTGCCAGGTATTCTATAAGCTGCAGCAAGCGCAACAAAATCAGGACTTTGGATATCCACAAAAGAATAGCGGCGTTCGTTAAACAATTCCTGCCATTGGCGTACCATGCCCAGGAAACGGTTATTAAGAATAATGATTTTTACATTAACACCTGTTTGCATAATGGTGCCTAATTCCTGCAAGGTCATCTGGAAGCCACCATCGCCAATAATGGCAATAACATCACGGTCCTGGGCGCCAAATTTAGCCCCAATTGCAGCAGGCAACGCAAAGCCCATAGTACCTAAACCACCACTGGTAATATTGCTACGGGTTTTGTTCAGTTTGGCATAACGGCAGGCCACCATTTGGTGCTGACCAACGTCAGAAACAATAATAGCTTCGCCTTTGGTAATTTCGTTTAGTTGTTTAATTACCTCGCCCATCGTCATTTCTTCCGTTTTGGGGTTTAGTTCAGCCTCAATAACTGCGTCAAATTCTTTTGAAGTGTAGTCGTTAAACTTAGCAAGCCATTCGGTATGTTTTTTGGGTTCGATAAGTTCTGTGAGTAGTGGTAATGTTTCTTTACAATCGCCCCAAACTGGTACAGTTGATTTTACGTTTTTATCGATCTCTGCAGGGTCAATATCTAAATGAACAACCTTTGCCTGTTTAGCATATTTATCTAAACGACCTGTTACACGATCATCAAAACGCATACCTATAGCAATCAGCACATCACATTCATTGGTTAATACGTTAGGGCCGTAGTTGCCATGCATACCCAGCATACCCACATTGAGCGGATGATCTGTTGGTATAGCACCGGCGCCTAATATGGTCCACGCCGCTGGAATGCCACTCTTTTCAATAAAAGTTTTAAACTCCTGCTCGGCACTGCCCAATATTACACCCTGCCCCCATAAAACAAATGGTTTTTTTGCCGCATTAATTAATTCGGCCGCTTCCTGAATATACTGCGGACGAACAATTGGTTTAGGCCTGTAGCTACGGATATGTTTGCAAGGAGTATAACCTTCAAAGTTAAACTTCTGTATCTGTGCGTTTTTGGTAATGTCAATTAACACTGGTCCGGGGCGACCGCTTTTGGCGATATAAAATGCCTTGGCAATTACTTCCGGAATTTCGGTTGCATCTGTTACCTGGTAGTTCCATTTAGTTACCGGAGTAGTGATGTTAATTACATCAGTTTCCTGGAAAGCATCGGTACCTAACAGGTGGGCAAATACCTGCCCGGTGATGCACACTAACGGTGTACTATCAATTTGTGCATCGGCTAATCCGGTTACCAGGTTAGTAGCACCTGGGCCACTGGTTGCAAATACTACACCCACTTTGCCTGATGTACGTGCATAGCCTTGTCCTGCATGGATACCACCTTGTTCGTGGCGGACGAGGATATGGTTCAGTTTATCATGATAATCATACAAGGCATCATAAATGGGCATAATTGCGCCACCTGGATAACCAAAAATGGTATCCACACCTTCAACGATCAATGCTTCCAGTAAAGCCTGCGATCCTGATAACTCAACTGCTTCTTTTGTTACAGATGGTGCGTTTAATATTTCCTGTGCTACTTCCATATCTTATTTATTTCGGATTTCGTCCGCCAATTGGCGGATCGATTTCGGATTTAATTTATTAGTCGTTTTACGTTGCTTTATTCCATCTCGTCGGTAACACAACCTTCGGCGGCAGTGCTAACGGTTTTGGCGTATTTGTACAGTAATCCTTTTGTTGCTTTTAACGCTGGCCTAACCCAGTTGGTGCGGCGTTTTGCTATTTCTTCTTCAGATACCTTCAATGTCATGGTAAGGTTGTTGGCATCAATTTCAATGATATCATTATCATTAACCAAACCAATTAAGCCGCCATCATATGCCTCTGGAGTAATGTGACCCACCACAAAACCGTGTGTACCTCCAGAGAAACGGCCATCAGTAATTAACGCTACTGAAGCGCCTAAGCCTGCACCAAAAATAGCGCCTGTAGGTTTCAGCATTTCGGGCATACCCGGCGCGCCTTTAGGGCCAATATTGCGGATAACTACCACATCGCCTGCTTTAACGCGGCCGCTTTGTATACCATCAATCAGTTCAAATTCGCCATCAAATACACGGGCAGGGCCTTCGAAGCGTTCGCCCTCTTTACCGGTAATTTTGGCAACGCTGCCGCCTTCTGCAAGGTTTCCGTATAATATTTGTAAGTGACCAGTTTTTTTAATCGGATTATTTACAGGGAAGATGATCTTCTGGTTTTCAAATTCCAGATCAGGAACATTAACCAGATTTTCTTCAATTGTTTTGCCGGTTACCGTTAAACACTCGCCATGTAGTAAGCCTTTTTTAAGCAGATATTTCATTACCGCCGGAACACCGCCAATATTATGCAAATCTTCCATCATGTATTTACCGCTTGGCTTCATATCGGCCAGTACCGGGATACGGTTACTTACCGACTGGAAATCATCCTGAGTTAATTTAACACCTACACTTTTTGCCATGGCAATTAAGTGTAGCACCGCATTGGTTGATCCGCCTAGAGCCATAATGGTTACAATAGCATTTTCAAATGCCTTGCGGGTCATAATGTCTGATGGTTTAATATCTTTTTCAAGCAAGATCTTTATCGCTTTACCAGCTGCAAGGCATTCTGCTTTCTTTTCGTCGCTTAATGCAGGGTTTGATGATGAATAGGGCAAACTCATGCCTAAAGCCTCAATTGCCGATGCCATAGTATTAGCTGTATAAATACCACCGCAGGCACCTGCACTTGGGCAGGCGTTTTTTACCACGCCCATAAAATCTTCAGGAGTTATAGTTCCTGCTAACTTCTGGCCCAAAGCTTCAAATGCCGAAACAATGTTTAAATCTTCTCCTTTATAATGCCCTGGTTTAATAGTGCCACCGTAAACCATAATTGACGGGCGGTTCAATCTGCCCATAGCCATCACAGAACCAGGCATGTTTTTATCGCAACCCGGTAGTGTAATTAAACCATCATAATATTGTGCGCCGCAAACTGCTTCAATAGAATCAGCAATAACATCACGGCTAACCAATGAATAACGCATACCATCGGTACCCATGCTCATACCATCGCTTACGCCAATAGTATTAAAAATAAGTCCCACCAAATCTTCTTCCCAAATACCTTTTTTAACCAGTTTAGCAAGGTCGTTAAGGTGCATATTGCAGGTATTACCATCATAACCCATACTTGCCACACCCACTTGTGCCTTTTTCAAATCATCATCAGTTAAACCTATTCCGTAAAGCATGGCTTGTGCTGCCGGCTGGGTAGGGTCTTGTGTTAACGTTTTGCTGTAACGGTTCAATTCTATCGCTTCTGTAGTATTTGTTGGTGCGCTCATGTTATTTGCTGTAGCAGCTTTTTGTACTGAAAAATTAAATATTAACTAATTAACTAAGGTTCTGTAAATTGATATTTGTAAGTTAGAGATAGCCCAAAGGAATAACAAGTGAATAAAAAATTAATTTCATTTAGTATTTAATTCTGCAATTATTAATTATGGCGATATAATAAATTGATTAATTAGTTTATAAAGATATAAAATAATTTAACAAATATACCAAAGTTCAAAACGGTATTCAGTACATAAATTATGCATGCATAGCAAGTGGCCGGATTTCTGCCTGAAATTGCCAGATGGTAGAAAAATATTGATGTGAAGAGGTGCTTTTTGATGCAGAGATTTACGGGTATAAAAATATACGGATTAGTTAAAAAGAGTGGAGAGTTAATTGAGGGTAAATGTGGTTGGCGCAATTATTAATAATTTGAAATTTTTAATTGGGGGCTGAAATCTTTCAGCATATTTACCCAATGAAAATTTCCCTATCCTTATTTATGCTATTCGTTAGCCTGAGTTGCTTTGCGCAAAAAAGAATGTTATTGCTTAATTTAAAACAAGATAGTACTTACTACATGGCAACTGACGCCAACCTTTCCATGATTGAAAAGATTAATGGCGTTCAACATCTTGTTAGTACGCTTATTAGTGGAAAATTATCTCACAAGGTTGTTTCTATAAAAGATTCTGTTTATCAGATGGAAGTGCAATATTTAAGAATAAATATGCACATGGAGGTTGAAGGTAAAAAGATCGATTTTGATTCATCAGATAAAGTCAGTCAAAACATGGTCTCAAAAATTGCATCTAAAATGGTCAATAGGCCTTTTTTAATGACAATTGATAAAAGAGGTAAGGTGCTTGAAATAAAAAATATGGAAAATGTTTATGCAGAAATATTTGCCGATTTTCCTCAAATTACAGCAAGTCAAAAAGCGCAAATTAAGGCACAACTGGAGAAGACCTTTGGAGAAGAGGCGATAAAAAGCAGCTTTCAGAATGTTTTTACGGTATATCCAGATAAAGAAATTGGACTTAATGACCAATGGGTAGCTAAAACTAAGTTTCAGACAACGATATTAGCAAACATTATAACTACTTATACCTTAAAGGGAATTACGGATAAAATATACAAGATACATGGTGATGCGGTGATACAGGCAGATGGAAACGGTGCTTTTATTACACGTAATAATATACCTATACGTTTCATTAATGTAAACGGAACTTCAACAACGGATGTGCAGATTGATTTAACTACTGGTTGGATAAAAGAATCAAAAATGAGTACAGCTATAAATGGGATAATGGAAGCCAAGGATAGCCCCGCAACACCAGGAGGACTAACCTTTCCTGTTTCTGTAGTTGTAGATATGGAAATGAGCGATAAATAGCAACAGTAGTACGCATGTGTAACAATGGCTATTCATTGCTGATTGCATGCTTGTTAAATTATGTAATAACTGTCTATTTGAAATATTTTTTTAAGTCTAAAGTTGAGCGTCTTTTTTTGACTCTCAACTTTAGACTTAGCTTAGTACTTATTTAAACAGTATAATTCCAACCGTGGGTATCAGCAACGGTACCATATTTAATGGCATCAAGAGCTTTTAGTATTTTTTGAGAAAATTCTCTTTCTTTTGGATCAATTAAAAAGTACTCCTCACCATTGTGGCTGATAGAACCAACGGGTGCAATGGTTGCAGCTGTACCGGCGCCAAAGGCATCCTGTAGTTTGCCGTTTTTGGCACCTTCAATAATTTCAGCAACAGATACGCGACGTTCTTCAACTGGTATTCCCCATTCGCGGGCAAGGGTTAGAACGGTATCGCGGGTAACACCATCCAAAATGGTATCACGGGTTGATGGGGTAATCAGTTTGCCATCCAGTACAAATATTACGTTGGCGGCTCCCATTTCTTCCACGTATTCGTGGTTCTTGGCATCGGTCCATATCAATTGGTCGAAACCTTCTTCGGTAGCTTTTTTGGCCGGCAACATACTGCCACCATAATTGCCTGATGACTTTGCATAACCCATACCACCTTCGGCAGAGCGGGTGTAGTGCGTTTCTATTTTAACGCGTAATGTTTTTGAAAAATATGGGCCTACAGGGCATAATAAAACCATGTATTTGTATGTTGACGATGGTGCAACTCCAAGGAAAGGATCTGTTGCAAACATAAACGGTCTTATATATAAAGCATGGTTAGCTTTTGCAGGTACCCAATCACGGTCAATATCTACAACGGCAGCAATGCTTTGTAAAAATATTTCTTCAGGCAAAGTAGGCATGCACAAACGCTCGGCCGATTTATTAAAACGGATAGCATTTTTGTCAGGACGGAAAACAGAAACTGTGCCGTCAGCATGTTTGTAAGCCTTTATTCCTTCAAAAAATGATTGGCCATAATGCAATGATGAAATAGCCGGACTCAATCCAATTTCGCCGAAAGGAATAATCTCAAAGTTTGTCCATTCGCCATTGACGTAATCGGCCACAAACATGTGGTCGGTAAAAATTTTGCCAAAGGGTAAATTGTTAAAATCGGTTTCACTCAAGCGTGAGTGATTGGTTTTGGTGATCTTGATGTCCAGCGTTTCAGTCATGGCCGTAAGTATTTAATATAGAAAACGGCAAGTTAGGATTTTTTTTTATTAGTTGATACTTCAGTTTGCGGTTTTCAGTTCGCAGTTAACAGATTATACTTTTTTTGCGTTAAAATTGCTAACTGGGAATTGTCAACTGCTTACTGACTACTCAGCACACTTTCCACCCAGCCTTTGCCCCAATTTTCTACCTCTTCGGTGTTCCATAAAGCGGGATAAAAAATGCGTTTTTGAAAGCGCGGAGGCAGGTACTTTTGCCAGTTGGTACCACCTGTAGCTTTAATATCTTCCGGATCGCGGTTTAAATAACGAACTGCTGATTTATAATGCGACAGCGGCCAGTTTACATTTACGTTGATGTCCAGTTGTTTCAATTCAGCTTCCAGTTCAGGCGTAGTCTGGTTATTGTTTTTAAACTGATGATATAGCGCATTAAAATTAAGGCTGATGTTCTCTTTGCCCAGTTCGATGAATGTTTTGGCATATTTCTTTTCGAACTGTTTGAGCGTAAGCGTTTTTTTACCGGTTGATAACTCTGTAGCGCCAAACTTCCAGTAAAGAAATTCAAACTGCTTTTCAATGCTAGCGGTACTCAACTCCTCCCTTTTATCACGGGCAACCAGGTTAATAAAATCGCTGGCATAAATTTCAATCATGCGGTACTGGCCCGATTGAAATCCGCTGGCTGGCAGTAGCGACATCCGGAATTTTAAAAATTGTTCTTTTTCCATCCCATCAACCATAATCTCGAATGATTGGGTAAGCGCTTCAAAATAACGATTGACACGTTTTAGCCGGGCAGTAAAAAAGTCAACTGTTAAAGGTTGTACCGAGGTAATCTGCTTGCACTCATGCAGGGCCAGTTTAAAATATAACTCAGTTATCTGGTGGTAAATGATAAAGATCTCTTCATCAGGAAACGGTGTTTTAGGACTTTGTAAACTTAATAGGGTGTCCAGGTGGATATAATCCCAATAGGTTAAAAAATCAGCATAAAGCAGGCCGTCCAGGTACGAGATCATATCCTGACCCATAGCCTCGTATTTTTCCTGCAAACGACTAAGTCGCTCTTCTATTTCTGGCGAAAATTGCATGCGGTAAAGGTAGGAAGTTTTATAATTTTTTATGGTGTGGCAACTCTTGCAGTAAAGTTTTTAGGAATGATGAACAAATAAATGCTGAGCTAACCCAACGTATTTGATTTTTAGTACGATGATGCTATAAAACAGAAATTATTAATCATCCTAAATTAAAAACAAAATGAAAAACACAACACGTGGTTTACTGGCGCTTGTAATGCTAATCTTTACTATATCGGCCTGCACCAAAGGCGACTTAGGCAGTACAAAAGGACAACTCAATGTTACCACTTACAAACCCCTCATTAATCAGCCCGATACGCTTTTACTAGTTGGTGCAAAAGCAACTGACAGTATCCACTGGAGTGTAGCTCCTGCCGGATTTGATAGCCTGATTACCAAAAATAATGCGGCAATTGTATTTTTTAAGAAAGCAGGTAATTACCAGGTGCAGGTAAAAGATAATGGTGTTACTACCTCAGCATCATTTACTGTATCAGACTCCGTTTATCACCCCACAATACAATACAATTATGTACCAATTACAGGCAACATAACTTTGGTGCCGCATTTCCATAACAGTCCCGACTCTAGCTATATGATATTTGTAGCGCAGATAAGCAGTGGATATTGCGGCGGTAGCTCCCTCAGATATACTGATAGCCTTAAAAATAATACTTATGGCATAAACTTTATTAATGTTGCCCAGCCAGCAACTTGTACTGGTGGAAATGGCCCCTTGTATGCAGTTATTAATTTTACACAAACGCAGCCTTCTTTATTAACTACTGGAGCTTATCCGTTTAGTGTTACTTTAAATAGTGTAACCTATACCGGCAGCATGGTAGTAACCACAACAAATATTACCTTTAACTGGAATTATAATAGTGGTGTATTAATATCACCTAAACAGATAAGCAGATAATGAAATTTTAACCTGAGTCCAATCATAAACATCGGGGGCTGCTTACGTAAAGGTGGCTCCCGTTTACAACAACAATTAAAAATAAATATTTTGATTTTTACCCAACGTTTATCAATCAGCTTACGAAGAGCTTTATAATTCAGTTAAGGGAACGTATATTTTGAATGAACCTTACTAAAAAGCAGGCGGAAAAGCTGGTAAATGGATGTATAAATAATGAACGCACGGCCCAGGAGGCCCTGTATAAGCTATGCCATGCCGATATGCTTCGGGTATGTTATAACTATTTGCCGGATAAAGAGCTTGCTAAGGAAGCTTTTAATAACGGTTTCTTAAAAGTATTTCAATCGATAAAAAGTTTTGATGCAGAGAAGGGCGAACTGGGTGGATGGATCAGGAAAATTATGATCTATACTGCCATTGATCTTTGTCGCAGCGAAATGAAATTTAATAAGGCACTATTATTTACAGAAAAAGATGAGGACGAATTTTTTATATCACCCTCTGTTTTAGAAAAATTATTTTTTGAGGATATTTTACAAAGCATCCGCACTTTACCTCTGGCTACACAAACCGTTTTTAATTTATCGGTAATAGATGGATTTAGTCATAAAGAGATAGGTGAGCAGCTAAACATAAGTGAAGGCACCTCGCGCTGGCATTTATCTGAAGCAAAAAAACAATTAAGAACATTGCTTGAAACATCCGGGAAAAGCACTGATCAGCTACCAGAAAGGAGTGGTAAAGCAAAATGAACAATTCATTAAAATACCTTAAGTTCTGGCAGAAAAAGCGGAATGAGCTGCAGATTAATGATGATCCGCAGGCTGATTGGTTTAGTATGCAGTCGCTCCTGGAAACGCATTTGCCTGTAAATAATCATCCGGGGATAAAAAAAGGATCATCCTTTAAGGGAAAGATATTTAAGATGCTGCCAAAGCTATTAATTACCTTTTCGGCAGCAGCTATGATTTACACTGCATCGCATATTATTTTAAAGAAGGTGCATCAGCAACATACTAAACCTAATAATGAACGGCTGCTTGCAGACTCAATTAATAAGGATACTTTAAATATTGATTCAGCTCTTTTGGAGGATAGCCTAATTTCAACTAATCAACCCAAGGCTAATGATAGCAATGTTTCTGTTTCTGGGGACAATAAAAAAGAATCTACCAACTTGTTATCAAATAATAATCCGAACGGAATAACAACTAATAACAAAACTAATTCATCTGCCACTATATCAGCAGCAAAAGCATCGGCACAAAATAAGAGTTTACCAGATATTATTAACAAGGTTGATAATAAGCTAGCTTCTGCTTCAACAGCAAATAATAAAATCGTTTCTGATAATAAGTTAGGTTCTTCCTCATCAGCAGGAAATAAAACAAGTACAGGTAATAAGCTGAATGTAGTTTCAGCTACGGGTAATAAAACTGTTCTCAATAATCTTACTAATAATAAGGGTAATGCTCCATTATTTGGTACTAAAACTAATAATCCAAATGGTGCATTATCATCAGCCAATAAAACTATTCCCGGTAATAAGCCAGGGTGGGCATCAGAAAAGAATAAAACTGTTTCTGGTAGTGGGTTGGGTTATTCACCATCATCAGGCAATAAAACAATGGCTGGAAACAAGCATAGCGCTGCTTCGTCAATAAATATTAAAAGTGTTCCCGGTAATAAGTTGGGTTCTTCACCGTCATCGGGTAATAAAACAAATATGGCTAAGAAGTTGGGCGCTGCTTCCTCCGCAAATATTAAAACTGTTAATAGCCATAAATTGGGAGCGGCCTCATCATCCAATAAAACTACTTTGCTAAATAAACCAGGTAATGGATTGGTGACAAGCCATAGTGGCACTACGCACAGAAATAAATTTACCGGAGTCTTAACATCTGGGAATAAAAATACCGGTAGCAATAAACGTAAGTCTAATTTATTAGCTGATAATAAAATTATTCATAGCAATAGACCGGGTTCCACTTTGTCAAAAAGCAATGGGGCTGTTTCGGGTATTCGTTTGTTATCAGCCTCAAAAAATAACAATCGGGGAAATATTCATAATGGATATTTGCCATCAGGTTCTTCCAAAATTGAGCCGGCAATTGGGACTCAAACAGCAGGCGGATCAGATAAAGATGAAAAAGGTACAACAGCAGATAATTTACACAATAAACAACAGGAAATACTGACAGCAGCGCCTCCGCAAACATTGATCGATGCAGTAAGTAGTAATAGGGCTGCTGATTCTAAAAAATCAGATCAAAAACCGGGTTTAAAATTATTAGCTAATCAATCAAAAAATAACAACACTAAAAACAAAAAAGATAAGTCATCAAAAAATGCTAAACCCACCAGCCAAAAGAACTTAGGCCCTTCAAAGTTAGACTGGGGTGTTTTAGGCGGTGTTAACTCATCGGGCAGTTTTACATCGTCCAAACAAAACGCCAACTTTTATGGCAGTTCGCCGGTTGACGCTTATTTTGGGTTGTTTGCTACCTATAAACTGAATGATACCTGGGCGGTTGGCCTACAAACACAATTTTTTAGTCCGCAAAGCATCACAACCAGCTACACGCATGCCAATGAAAGTAAGGTTGATTCGGGCCAATCTCTGCAAATTACTGCTTCGCGAAAGTTATATACAGTTAATATACCTATAAACGTTATTTATAAAGTATCCGATAATTTTAGTTTGATGGGTGGCCCGGTAATCGGCATCCCTATAAAACAAATTAGCGCCACCAGTACTTTACTGCCAGCTACCATAAAAAATGATAGTGCTTATTACGCCAAAGTTTCCAGCATCCTTAATCAAACCAATTACGAGCAAAAATTAAATATAGGCATTAATGCTGGTGTTGGTTTCCATTACAAACGTTGGCTTTTTGAAGCCAGCTATTTGAAAAGCTTAACGGGATACGCTATAAGTAATACTTGGGGGACCTATAAATCAAGCGGTAGTACTTTTCAGTTTACAATAGGATTTCAGATTAGTAACCCAAAACAATAACGGTTGCTTTTTGTAGATGTAAATAGGGGTTTCTCTTCAATTAATTAAGTTTATTAATAAAGAAAATAACCTTAAATTTAAACTACCGAAAAACATCTAAAACAAAAAGCCATGAAAAATGAACCTAAAATTGTATTGCCCGGGAGCCACAAGGCTGCCGTTGAAGGTTATGAATCAACCGGGCTTAGTAAAAATAAAAAGATTGAAATAACTATCAGGATAAGACGAAAAAACGCGCTTAAAGTTGAACCTGGTACCGTAATGACGCACGATGAATATAATGAGCAGCATGGTGCAGGTCAGGAAGATGCGACCCGTGTTCACCAGTTTTTAAAAGAATATGGGTTGGAAGTTACCGAAACCAACTTGCCCAGGCGTAGTATAATGGTAAAAGGCAGTGTTAGTAAATTGGAGTCGGCTTTTAATGTGAATTTAGCTGGCGTTAAAGACACGCAAAGCAAGCACTACCATACCCGCAGTGGTGATATCAGTATTCCGCAATCATTAAGCGGCATTATAACAGGTGTTTTTGGTTTGGATAATCGCCCTATAGCGCGCCCCATGTTTAAGGTTGCCGCAAAAGCCACATTAAGTCCTTTTACGCCGGTGCAGGTAAGCCAAATTTATGGTTTCCCATCGGGCATGAACGGCAGCGGACAAACCATAGGCATTATTGAATTGGGTGGTGGTTTCAGAACTACAGATATTAAGAATTATTTTAAAGGGTTAAAGATTGCGGCACCCACTGTAAAAGCCGTTTTGGTTGATGGCGGGAAAAATGCCCCCACAACATCGAGCGGGCCGGATGGTGAGGTGATGTTGGATATTGAAGTGGCTGGGGCTGTAGCGCCTAAAGCAAAAATTGCAGTATACTTTACCCCCAATACCGATCAGGGATTTCTGGATGCCATAACCACAGCTGTGCATGATACCACAAATAAGCCCTCTGTAATTTCAATTAGCTGGGGATCGGCTGAGGTGAATTGGACACAGCAGGCCCTGACTAATATGAATGAGGCGTTTCAAACTGCAGCAGCCCTTGGCGTTACTATAACTGTAGCTGCCGGCGATGCCGGATCTTCTGATGGAGTAAAAGATGGTAAGGTACATGTTGATTTCCCTTCATCAAGCCCTTACGCTTTAGCTTGCGGCGGTACCCGTTTGGTTGTAGGTGCCAACGGTGCTATAACAGAAACTGTATGGCACGATAGCACCACTTCTGCAAGCGGTGGTGGAGTAAGTGATGTTTTTGCATTGCCAACATATCAGGCAAATGCTGATGTACCGCTGTCATTAAGTAGTAAATTTAAAGGGCGCGGTGTTCCTGATGTAGCAGCAAATGCCGATCCGGATACAGGTTACGAAGTATTGGTTGATGGTCAGAAACTGGTTATTGGCGGCACCAGCGCCGTTGCCCCGTTAATGGCCGGGTTAATAGCCCTGATTAATCAGCAAAATGGAAAAAGTGCCGGCTATATTCATCCAACAATTTATGCCACTCCTGGTTTATGCAGAGATATAACCAGTGGGAATAACATAACTACTACTACTAAACTTGGATATAGCGCGGGTAAGGGATGGGATGCCTGTAGCGGTTTGGGAGTATTGTCTAATCTGGGTATCTCGGCATGATTTGGGCGAAGTGCCGTTTGGGTGTTGAGATAGATCAGCTAATTGTGAAGTTTAAATTTTATCATCGTCAAACATATTTGTGTTTACTTGTTACTATATTTATAAAATATAGCTTATACTACCATGACAATCAAAAAAGTGCTTATTGGAATTGATGACAGCAAATTTGCAGAGCATGCTGCAGAATTTGGCTTTGATATAGCACATAAATTTAAGGCTGAAGTAGGATTGGTAAATATTGTTGAGCCTATAATTATGCCACAAACAATGTCAGGTATTGATCCACTATCGGGGATGTCAGCAACGGATACTGGCATTGAAGAGATGGAAATATTGGATATCCGGAAAAGTCAATCAGAACAGATAATTGATCAGGCTATTAAAAAATTTGCCGGTGATATATTGGTCACTCAATTCCATGAATATGGATCTACTGCCGATGGTATTATCAATTGCAGTAAAGAATTCCAGGCTGACTTGATTGTAATAGGAACACACAGTCGCACCGGGCTTGACCGCCTGCTGATGGGAAGTGTAGCAGAGCACGTAGTGAGGCACTCGCAAATACCTGTACTGGTGGTGCCGTTTAAAGAATAAGGTCCATAGTCAATGGTCGATAGTTCATAGTTTGAAAAACAAAGAGTGTTCTTTTTTTCTATGGTCCATGAACTATCAACCATGAACTTCCTCACTAATAAAGCAACCTGAATTTTATAGTCTGCTCAATTGCTTTCAGCTCATTGAGTACTTCGGTGTCGTAGCCTTTGTTTACATCAGTAATTACATACCCTATTTGTGGGTTGGTAACCAAAAACTCACCTACTATATTAATATTGTGGCGGGCAAATACCTCGTTTATTTTAGCCAGTATGCCGGGAACGTTTTTGTGGATATGGATTAAACGGTGCGCATTATTAATACGTGGTGGCTGCAGATCGGGGAAATTACAGCTGGTATGGGTTTTCCCTTCGTTCATAAAAGCCATTACCCTTTTCGGGATAAAATCATCGTTGCGTGGATTATGCTTCGGGTCATCAAAAATAATGATCCCATTTTCGCAAGCCGTTTCAGCCAGTTGTTTACTGCTGATTTTACCGAAAATACCGATCACCTTTAATCTGCCTGCGTTTTGTAATTGCTGCGGCGTAGGTTGATGAGCTTCATCGCAAAATAAAACCCCCGCTTCTTCCAGGTATTTATCTTCAATATTATCACGTTGCCTTATATTATAGCCTTCTTTACGCATCTGTGCCAGGGCTTCTTCTTCAATTTCGCCAACAACCAAACATTTAATGCGGTTTTTAGGATAGGATATGGCCCTTGGCAGTTTATTGATGTATAAAAATTCGTCAAAACTGGGCGTAATATGATCAGCTTTTTCAGCTACTGATTTACGCTCAATGTTTTCAGTGAAGGCGAAGAACTTTTTAATCATACCTGATTCCTTTAGCTGGAAATCAGAGTAACCATCGCCAATACCAAATATCTCGCCTGGCAGGTTCAACTCTTTCAGCAATTTTACCTTGCCACCCTCTTGCGACAAAGGATTTTCCCGGTCATAGCCTATTATATTGCCATCTTCATCAAACACAAACGTGTTGGCGTATATATTTTCCTTTTTAATATGATATTCGGTAACTACCGGAATAATAAATTCCTTAAATCCACCCGATACTATTAATACAGTGTCTGCATGGTTTTTAAAAAAGATGGTATTGCGGGAGAAAGAAGTAGATACTTTTTTCTTTAGATGGGTAACCAGTTGTTTTAAATGATCGCGGTTAGCCTGCAATAGTTTTACACGGTTTTCCAGACTTTGGGTAAAGGATAACTTACCCTCCATAGAGGCATTGGTTAAATCTTCAATCTGTTTGTATATGTTTTCCCTGTCGGGATGATTTTTTAGAGAGATGCGGGCCAGTTCGTCCAAAGCTTCTACCTGTGTAAACGTACTGTCGAAATCTATAATAAAGTATTGGTCCATTCTAATATTCTATATCCGCCGGATAGCGGTTACAAATGTGCAAATTTTTTAGATTGATTTTTTGACGATGTTTATTAAGTTGATAGGATGGGTAGAGTATTTTGCAGTGAATATTAATTGTATTTCTTCGTTTATCATCATAAGGGCTGTGACGATAATATCCTTAACTCCTTCGGGTAATAATTATTGATCCGGTTTGGCAACAGTTTGGCCCATCCGAGGGGATGCCCTTCAAAATTCATCAGGCTCCAGCCCTTGTTGTTTATATTAAGGTCGATGTTTTCGCGGCGCAGGTATTGGATGGCCTGGTTATGATCAAGCTCCGTTTGTAATACGATATCCTTATTAATAGCTATACTTAATGCCAGTTCATGATCAGGTATCAGATCGTTCCCCATCAGCTTACCTAAGCGTACGCCCGATTTCTTAATGTATAGATGCCTTTGCAGCGTATCCAAACTTTCTTTGTGTTCTTTATTAATAGCCAGCCAATCATCATTTACTTTAAAGTAGTAAAAATCGTTTGGCTCGTTCAGGTATTCTTTAACCAATTCAATCTCTTTTAAGGCTAATTTTTGATGCCCTTTACTTTTAAAGGATGGCGGCTGATCACTTTGTCCTCGTTTTCTTAAAACAGAAGCAAACAAACCCTCGCCTTTTACCTGACCTGGATAAAAGCGATAACCCCATGCTTTTTGCTGGTTTGATTGTGTTTCAACAATACCCCACTCCTTATTAATAGGTATACGTAGGCTTTCCATATCAAATTCGCTGCATAGCCAATCCAGTATATCCTCGTTCTCTTGATGCGAATATGAACATGTACTATATATAAGGTATCCGCCTTCATTTAATACCGGGTAAATATCGGCCAGTATCCGCTCCTGCCGTTGATGGCATAAGTTTACATTAGCTTCCGACCATTCATTCATCGCAGCCGGATCTTTCCTGAACATGCCCGAGCCAGAACAGGGGGTGTCAACCAATATAATATCAAAAAATCCGGTTAGCCTGCCGAAGTCTTTCGGATCATTATTGCTCACTATTATATTAGGTGTACCCCAGCGGTTAAGATTATCGCATAAAACAGGCACACGCGTTTTTATAATTTCATTTGCAACCAGCAGGTCATTGCCGCCAATTGCCGAATTGATGAGGGTACTTTTGCCTCCAGGGGCAGCACAAAGATCCAATACCTTAATAGGATCATCATTATTTAGCCGTATTGTTTTAAGGATATGATCAATAAACATAGACGATGCTTCCTGTACATAATAACATCCGGCAGGAAATAACGGATCAAAAGTGAAGGATGGGCGGCTATCCAAGTAGAAACCGTCGGCACACCAGGGCACTTGTCCATCAGTTTTAATAGCAGATCCTTTAAAAGGATTTAGCCTTATAGAAGTAAGCGGGTTTGGATTTTGGTGGGCATTGATGAAGTTTTCGCTTTCAAAACCCGGCTCAGCGGATAAAGAAGAAAGGAAATGTGCCGGGAAATGTTGCTCGTTCATATCAATTTCAAAGATACAAAATCCATAAATAGCATGGCAGACCATGTAAAGGATAATGCGTGGTGTCTAAAATGATTTAGCTTACAGATAGTTATGGAAAAAGCACTAATTATTTGAAAAAAATCTTTGTGAGCATAACAAAATCTCAGTACATTTGTGACCGCTTTAAGAAAAAGGCGATTGTTTTTTGAAATCTGGCAACTTAAAAATATCTGAAAGAAAAGTGCAAATAGTACTTGATGAAAAGAAATAAAAGTTGCACCTTTGCAGCCCGCAAACGAGGAGAAAAAGAGAGAGGGGGGATGCGGGAAAAAGTGAACGAAAATAATAAAAAATAAAGTTTGCAAAAGAGGAAAAGGTTGTTACCTTTGCAGCCCGCAAGAGAGGAAGGAAAAGAGGGGTTAGGGCGGCAAGAAAGGCGAACAAAAATAAAAAAATAAAGTTTGCAAAAAAGAAAAAGGTTCTTACCTTTGCAGTCCCAAAAGAAAGGGGCGCTGAAAAGCAAAAGAGACCGGAAGCGATTTCCGGTAGTAAAAATGAAATAGTGAGGGTTTTAAAAGGCCTGATACGAAATAAGCAGAACCGAGATGGGGAAGCGCAAAGTTCTTAAAAGATATAGATAATCATGTAGTGTAACAGTAGAGATCTTCGGATCGAAGCGGTTATGAAAACAAAGAGATAGGATACTGTAAAAAGATATAAAATACAGATTCTATTATTAATAATAGGGTCAGTGAACAAACAAAAACATTTTACAATGGAGAGTTTGATCCTGGCTCAGGATGAACGCTAGCGGCAGGCCTAATACATGCAAGTCGGACGGGATTGAAGAGCTTGCTTTTCATGAGAGTGGCGCACGGGTGCGTAACACGTATGTAACCTACCCATATCAGGGGGATAGCCTCTCGAAAGAGAGATTAAGCCCGCATAAAATCACAGTACAGCATTGTATAATGATCAAATATTTATAGGATATGGATGGGCATGCGGAACATTAGCTAGTTGGTAAGGTAACGGCTTACCAAGGCT
>NZ_VLLI01000006.1 GCF_007830615.1 Mucilaginibacter frigoritolerans | reverse complement strand
CCATTATCACCACAGGAAGTGATCCGTAAGCGGAATGCCATCTTTAAGCACCAGAGCCAAAAAGACAGGCCGGTATTCCCGGGTGATGATGCAAGAGAATTCTGGGTGAGAGCTGAAGACCGTACAAGGGAAACGGCACGCTGCTATGACAAGTTAGGCATGGCGGAATATGAAGCTATGGAAGCTTTTGTAAGGTTTCACTATTAATAAGACATAGATTACACTGATTTTCAGGAATGATTACACCGATTTTTTTAGAACGGTGTAATCATTTTTTATCTATCGGTGAAATCAAAAAAATTATCTAAATCGCTCTTCCAGAAACTTTCCTGTATAAGAATCCTTTTCCTTAATCAAATTTTCAGGAACGCCTTCAAAAACTACTTTTCCTCCGTTGTCCCCACCTTCTGGGCCAATATCAATTACCCAATCTGCACATTTAATTACATCCATATTGTGTTCAATTACAATAATGGTATTTCCATGCTCTAATAAGGCATCAAATGATTTCAAGAGCTTTTTAATATCAGCAAAGTGTAGGCCCGTAGTAGGCTCATCAAAAATAAAGAGCGTTTTGTGTGTATTATTACCCTTAACCAGAAACGAGGCCAATTTAATACGCTGTGCTTCCCCACCTGATAATGTATTTGATGATTGCCCTAACTGAACATATCCCAAACCTACATCCATTAGTGGTTTTATTTTAGCAATGATTTTTGGCTCTTTGGCGAAAAACTCCAACGCTTCCTCAATGGTCATCCCTAAAACTTCCGATACATTTTTATCGTGATAGGTAACATCCAGAATGTGTTGTTTAAAACGTTTGCCACCGCAGGTTTCGCAGGTTAGGAAAATATCGGCCATAAACTGCATCTCAATTTTTACTTCTCCTTCACCCTGGCAAACATCGCAACGTCCGCCCTCAACATTAAATGAAAATGCCGATGGTTTTAAACCGGCTGCTTTTGATACCGGCTGTGCTGCATACAGGTTACGGATCTCATCCCATGCTTTAACATAAGTAACAGGGTTTGAGCGTGACGAACGGCCTATCGGGTTTTGATCAACCAGTTCAACCTGTTCGATTTTCTGGTAATCGCCTTCAATGCTATCGTACGATCCGGTTTGTTCGCCGTTATAATTACCCAGTGTTTTTTGCAATGCCGGAGCCAGTATGCGTTTTACTAAACTAGTTTTCCCTGAGCCTGATACGCCGGTAACTACGGTAAGTACACCCAATGGGAATTTAGCGCTTACATTTTTAAGATTGTTTTCGCGGGCCCCTTTTATCTCGATAAAATCATTCCATTTACGACGACTTTTAGGGATTGCTATTTCTTCTTTACCGCTCAAATAACGACCGGTGAGGCTATTGTTATCCTTAATAATTTCATCGTAAGTACCAGTGAAGATTAAATTGCCGCCATGAGTACCGGCTTCGGGGCCAATATCAATAATATGGTCGGCAGCTTTCATTATCTCTTCTTCGTGCTCAACAACCAATACGGTATTACCAACATCACGTAATGATTTTAACACACCAATCAGGCGTTGCGTATCCCTGGGATGTAAACCAATGCTTGGTTCATCCAAAACATAAATAGAGCCCACCAGGCTGCTACCCAGTGAAGTGGCTAAATTAATACGTTGCGATTCACCACCTGATAGGGTATTTGATAAACGGTTTAATGTTAAATATCTTAAGCCTACATCATTTAAAAATAGTAGACGATTGGTTATTTCCATCAATAAACGCTTGCCAACTTTTGTATCGGTTTCATTCAGCTCAATCGTACTGAAAAAATCCAATGCTTTATCCAATGGCATTAAAACCACATCGGTTATAGATTTGCCGTTTATTTTTACGTATGATGCATCCTGTCTTAACCGACTTCCCTTACATTCAGGGCAAGTGGTTTTACCACGATACCGTGACAGCATTACACGGTATTGAATTTTATAAGTCTGTTCTTCCAGCTCTTTAAAAAAGTCATCAAGTCCGCGGAAATAGGCATTTCCTTTCCATAAAAGCTGCTGTTGTTGCTCGGTAAGCTGATTATATTGGCGATGGATAGGGAAATCAAACTTTAATGCGTTTTTTACCAGTACATCGTTCCACTCGCGCATTTTTTCACCACGCCATGGAGCAATGGCGCCTTCATAAACACTTTTACTTTTATCAGGGATTACCAGGTCTTCATCAATACCTATTACTTTTCCATAGCCTTCGCACCTTTTACAAGCACCATAAGGATTGTTGAAACTGAAAAAGTTGGCACTCGGCTCTTCAAAGCGCATGCCATCCAATTCAAATCTATCGCAAAAAAAGCGTTCCTGTTCTTTTTCTGCATCGGGCTCCTGGTAGCGGATATAACAATCACCTTTACCTTCAAAAAAAGCAGTTTGAACAGAATCGCCTAAACGGCTTATGGTTTCATCTTCCTCATTTTTTGAAATACGGTCTATTACTATCCTTACGGTAGAAGTTAATGCCGGCTGATCAGCAATTACGGCATCTTCTTCGCTTTCTCCTTTTGCTTTAGCACTTTTACCTTTTACCTTTTTACTTTCGACCTTTTCCTTTTTATCTTCTCTTGCAACCTCGTGTATCAACCATGATCCATCGTCAACAATACTCATGTCTTCCAACAAATCTTCAATTTTTGATAGTTTGCCTTTAAACTCTACGCGTACAAATCCTTTTTGCATCAAAACAGCAAGTTCTTCCTTTAAGCTGCGGTTATTGTGCGGATATAAAGGACAAAGCAAGGTAACCTGTGTTTCGTTAGGTAAGGTCATGATGAAATTAATTACATCGGTAACCGAATCTTTTTTTACAATGCCACCAGAAACGGGCGATATAGTTTTACCAATACGGGCAAAAAGTAGTTTCAGGTAATCATAAATCTCGGTAGATGTACCAACAGTTGAGCGTGGATTGGAGGTTATTACCTTTTGCTCAATGGCTATAGCCGGGGCTATGCCTTTAATATAATCAACATCAGGCTTATTCATACGCCCTAAAAACTGGCGTGCATATGATGAAAGACTTTCTACATAACGGCGCTGACCTTCGGCATACAAGGTATCAAAGGCAAGGGATGATTTGCCTGAGCCAGACATGCCAGTAACTACTACCAGTTTGTTTTTGGGTATAGCAACATCCATATTTTTAAGGTTGTGTACCCTTGCACCTTTTATTATAATATGCTTTTGAGGATCTTTTTCTGCTTCGTTCATGTTAGTTAATAGGCTATAGACCATTGTCCATAGTAGCTGCAAAAATTACTATAGTTGAAAGTTTAGGCCATTTTTGCTACGATCTATCAATCATAGACTATGGGCATTTTTCCAAAACGCAAAAATCCTAAAATATTTAGCAGTATCCAAATGTGTTTGTGATTAGTAGCGAGTTATTTATCAAATTACCAATTAGTTTGCATTGGGCTGACATATCGCGGCAACTCTATTTTATTGATTATCGTATACCCTATAAAATGTGGTAAGTATAACGAAAAGTATTATTTAACAAATATTAACATTTGACCAGGGAAATATTATTTGTTTTTTTAATGATAAATTGGTTTATTTGAATAAGAATTTTTTTCAACCCCTAAAAAGAACCGTATAGATAAAACTCTACTCAATAATTATTAGTATTTAATTAAGTTAAGTAGTTTTTCTATGGATTTTCAATTGAAAAGTGATCAGGATCTAATCCATCATTACATCGTGGGTGACGAAGCTGGATTAGTAGAACTGATCCGACGCTATCAATCAAAAATTTACACTTCAATTTATTTGCTGGTAAAAGACGAATATCTGGCCGAAGATATTTTTCAGGATACCTTTATTAAGGTTATCAATACCTTAAAAGCAGGTAAATACAATGAAGAAGGTAAGTTTTTACCCTGGGTTACCCGTATAGCGCATAATCTGGTAATTGACCATTTCCGTAGGGAAAAACGAGCGCCAATGATTAATAATGGCGATGACTTTGATATTTTTGAAGTTTTGGGCAATTATGATGAAAGTACAGAAGATCGGATGGTACGCGAACAAACGTATAAAGATCTTAAATCACTGATTCATTTACTCCCGGCCGAGCAGAAAGAAGTTTTGATAATGCGTCACTTTGGCGACATGAGCTTTAAGGAAATTGCTGACATTACCGATGTAAGTATTAATACAGCTCTTGGTCGTATGCGTTATGCACTCAATAACCTGCGGAAAATGATGCAGAGTAAAGAATTAAGCTTGAAAAACTAATTTAACCCAGAGGTTCGATATTTAGTAAAGTCCGAAAGAGATTCTCTCTTCCGGACTTTTTTAGTTAATAGCAGCTTTTTCTGCCCTTCATTTTCAATAACTTATGAACTTGATAAAATAAATTTCATTTAATTTTCATCTTGATAAAATATTATATTTGAGATGTCGTTTAGTATCTGTAAACTAAATTTTAAAAAAGCTTATGGACGAAACCTTTACAGCAACTTTAAATTTACTGACTAACAAAGCCAGAGTGAACGAGGAATTACAAGAGAATTTGGAAGGCGACGAATTGATGTTTTATCATTCGCTTCGTGCTGATTTGGATCTTTTGAAAAAGGCCCCTAAACTTCAAACAATCCATCATATTTTGGATTATTCAAAGAGCTTGCGTTAAGAGTAAATAACAGAACTGGTTCACAGATCAAAGCCGTTTTTTTATAAATAGCTGATGATTTGTGAACCTTTCCACTTTTTTCCTGAACCTTCAATAGATTATTGGTCACAGTTGGTATTTGTAAAAAAATCCATTGCTTCTTTTGTTTTTGCGTTTAATTGATGATTATTGCTGAAAGGTATATCAATATGAAGTTGTTTATTAAAACGCTAATGCCTCAATAGTTCCATGAAAAAGCCCGAACGCTACAAGCACTTTGTTGAATATTTTTCCAAGCAACAACCCAACGCGGTTACAGAGTTGCATTATGGCAGCCCATTTCAGTTATTAATAGCAGTAATTCTTTCAGCACAATGCACCGATAAGCGGATCAATCAGGTTACTCCGGCATTATTTGAGCGTTTCCCAACACCCGAATCTCTGGCAGCATCTACGCCGGATGAAGTATTCAATTATATTCGTAGTGTAAGCTATCCTAATAATAAGGCTAAGCACTTAGTAGGCATGGCAAAAATGTTGGTTGATGTTTTTAATATTGAAGTGCCTGCAGGGATTGATGACTTACAAAAAATGCCCGGTGTAGGTCGTAAAACGGCCAATGTTATAGCTTCTGTAGTGTTTGATGCGCCGGCCATAGCTGTTGATACACATGTGTTCAGGGTGTCAAACCGGATTGGTTTAACTACCAATGCCCGTACACCGTTAGCTGTAGAAAAGCAATTAATAGAGTACTTGCCACAAGATACATTAGGTATCGCCCATCACTGGCTCATATTGCATGGCCGGTATATTTGTATAGCCCGTAGCCCCAAATGCGAAATTTGCCCCATTAGCTGGTTTTGTAAGTATTATGAACGTACCCATACCGAAGCTGCGCTGCTAAAAGCCGAAGCATTGAAATTAAAGAAAGCAAAAGATCAGAAAAAGAAAAACGCTTTGAATAAGATCAGTAAAGAACTGGCTAAAAGGAGTGTGGATAAAGATATTTGATTGCTATCATTAGGTTAAGTAATTTCATAGAAAATAATCCCATTGTCATTTGCAGTGACGTTCCTAAAGAATTAATTACTAAAAATATTAGTATTTGTAAATAATATATTTTACATTTGTTGACACGATTTACAACATGAGCAACGCAGATAAATTAAAAGCATTACAGCTAACCTTAGATAAGCTGGAAAAATCATACGGAAAAGGTACCATCATGAAGCTGGGTGACACCGTAATTGAGGCAACTGAAGTGATATCAACAGGTTCTTTGGGGCTTGATATTGCTTTAGGAGTTGGCGGCTTACCTAAAGGAAGAGTGATTGAAATATATGGTCCGGAATCATCGGGTAAAACAACATTAGCTATTCATGCAATCGCCGAATCGCAAAAAGCAGGTGGTATTGCTGCTTTTATTGATGCCGAGCATGCCTTTGATCGTTTTTATGCTAAAAAATTAGGTGTTGATGTTGAGAATTTGCTGATATCGCAACCAGATAATGGTGAGCAGGCATTGGAAATTGCTGATAACCTGATCCGTTCTGGTGCTATTGATATTTTGGTTATTGACTCCGTTGCTGCGTTAGTTCCGAAGGCTGAAATTGAAGGCGAAATGGGCGACTCAAAAATGGGTTTACAGGCGCGTTTAATGTCACAGGCTTTGCGTAAATTAACCGGTACCATTAGCAAAACCGGATGTTGCTGCATATTTATTAACCAGCTACGCGATAAAATTGGTGTAATGTTCGGTAACCCTGAAACAACTACCGGTGGTAATGCACTTAAGTTTTATGCATCGGTACGTTTGGATGTTCGTCGTATATCACAAATTAAAGATACTGATGAAGTATCAGGCAACAGGGTTAAAGTAAAAATTGTGAAAAACAAAGTAGCTCCTCCGTTCCGTGTAGCAGAGTTTGATATTATGTTTGGCGAGGGTATTTCTAAAGCCGGTGAAATTATCGACCTGGGTGTTGAGCATAACATCATCAAAAAAGCAGGTTCATGGTTTAGCTATGGTGAAACCCGTTTAGGTCAGGGTCGTGATGCTGTAAAACAGCTGATATTGGATAATCCTGAACTAATGGATGAACTGGAAACTAAAATAAAAGAAACTGTAACTGGTGATCATCTGGCAGAAGCATAACTTAATGATCCCACTGATTTTAAAAGTGGTTTTGTCGATATAAAATAGAAGTCCTTCAGTTTTGGAGGGCTTTTTTTGTTTGAAATATAAAGTATAAGATGTTTTTATTCTACCCTAAAACCTTTATCATTAATGGATCAAGATCAATAGGTGCGCTAACGTGGTCTGACAATGAATGCCTTTCCTTAATGTAGGCTGCGCTGTTATAAGCTACCAAAACTTTTTGATCACTACCCTGCCAGGCAATAACTTTTAAAGGCAGATCAAGTGCTGCCATCGGATTTTCTACCATGATTGGGCCGCCTGATTTAGGATTACCAAACAGAATAAATTCAAGCGGGAGAATGACTTGCCCGGTTTTTTGTAATTCATCTTGTTGATTTATTCGTGCATAGATGGTTACACCATTACTTTGCAGGATAGCTTGCAAGTGATCAATTGTTTCCTTTACAGTGTATGGGCTGACTTTTATAGTAATTCCTTGAGGATTCATAATATTGGTTAATGGCAAATGAATTTTAAAAAGGATATTGACCATATAAAGATCGGTAGATTCCTGATTTATTCCTTACTTTTAATCAAGATAAACCTCAATTACATGTATTTAATTACCCGCGCATTAATAGCAATAATTATTGCTGAGCATTTTTATTTTTTATGGCTGGAGATGTTTGTTTGGACAACACGTGGCCCCAAAGTATTTACCCATATTCCGGCTGCATTGTTTAAAGAGACTAAAACAATGGCTGCTAATCAGGGTCTGTATAATGGTTTCCTGGCGGCAGGCTTGTTGTGGAGTTTTTTTATAAAAGATAGCAACTGGCAAAATAATGTTTCTCTGTTTTTTCTGAGTTGTATAATTGTCGCCGGGCTTTATGGTGCTTACAGCGTATCCAAAAAGATATTTTTTATTCAGGCTTTGCCTGCCATAATGGCTATGTCGCTATCATTTTTTATTTAAGCGTTTGATTTTCGGCCAGTGCTTCACTGCGAAATTACAACGTAGGCAAATGTAGGTGGAAGGTTAATAACGCTATTGTCAACTTTATTAGTTTACAGTTTTATAGGCCCTCAATATTGCTTAACTTTGTGCTCCAAAACAATTTACAAGCTTATGCAATATGATGTTATCGTTATCGGTTCGGGCCCTGGAGGTTACGTTGCCGCTATACGTTGTGCCCAACTGGGTTTAAAAACTGCTATCATTGAAAAATATAATACTTTAGGTGGTACCTGCCTTAATGTTGGCTGTATCCCTTCAAAAGCCCTGCTCGATTCTTCTGAACACTACCACAATGCTGCCCATGCATTTACTGCTCATGGTATAAAGCTGGATAATTTGAAGATTGATTTCGGCCAGATGATTAAACGCAAACAGGAAGTGGTTGATGCCAATACAAGCGGCATAGCTTACCTGATGAAAAAGAACAAAATTGATGTTCATACAGGCGTTGGTTCTTTTAAGGACAAAAACACCATCACTATAAAAAAAGCTGATGGTACAGAAACTGAAATTACTGGTACTAATGTGATCATCGCTACCGGCTCAAAACCATCAGCGCTTCCTTTTATCAAGACTGACAAAAAACGCATTATTACCTCTACCGAAGCTTTAACACTTACTGAAGTACCGAAACACCTGGTATTAATTGGAGGTGGCGTTATTGGTTTGGAACTGGGATCTGTTTATGCCCGTTTAGGGGCCAAGGTTTCTGTAATTGAGTTTATGGATTCCATTATCCCTACTATGGATAAAAGTTTGGGTAAAGAATTACAAAAGGTTTTACAAAAACTAGGCATGGAATTTTACCTGGGCCATAAAGTTACCGGTGCCACAGTAAAAGGGAAAGAAGTTACGGTAACTTTTGACGACCCTAAAGGCGAAAAGAAGGAACTTAAAGGCGATTATTGCCTGGTAGCCGTTGGCCGTGTTGCTTATACCGATGGTTTGGGCTTAGATAAAATTGGTATTACCGTTGAGGAACGCGGTCGTAAAATTCCTGTTAATGATCATTTGGAAACCAGCGTAAAAGGTATTTATGCCATTGGTGATGTAATTAAAGGGGCCATGCTTGCGCACAAAGCCGAAGATGAAGGTACTTTAGTTGCAGAAATCATTGCCGGACAAAAACCACATATCGACTATAACCTTATTCCGGGTGTGGTTTATACCTGGCCGGAAGTTGCTGCTGTAGGGCAAACTGAAGAACAGCTTAAAGCAGTCGGCGTAAAATATAAAACAGGCTCATTCCCATTCAAAGCAAGCGGTCGTGCTCGTGCAAGCGGCGATTTGGACGGTTTTGTAAAAGTATTAGCCGATGCCAACACAGATGAAATATTAGGTGTACACATGATCGGTCCAAGGGCTGCTGATATGATTGCCGAAGCTGTTGTTGCTATGGAATACCGTGCGTCAGCTGAAGACATTTCACGGATGAGCCACGCTCACCCAACCTATACAGAAGCTATGCGTGAAGCTTGTTTGGCTGCTACAGCAAACCGGGCTATACATATTTAAGCTTCGCATTCTATTTTTTCTTCTCTTTAAATTAAGGGTTAATAAACATTGCTGTGTTTATTAACCCTTTTTCTTTATTATTTCTTCCTTTTTACTCTTCATAGCTTTATTTTTTTTTATCAATAATTATTATTTTTAGATTAAAATATTTACTTTTAGTAAACCAAGTATTTCCTTTAGAAAAACAATGTGAGGGTATTTTTATAAATCAGTTTAAAACAATGGGTATTTTAACTGGTGTTTAATAGGTGTTTAAGCGCTGTTTATGAGTCTATTTTGTCGCTATTTTTATACCTATTTGTATTTAGCTGCCTTTTTATTATTTAATAATTTGAAGTTAATATTTTCTTGTTATTTAATATGTTGATATTGCATAACTAAACTTTTTACAGTTTTGTAATTACCATTCCCCGGGTTTTGCAAAGAGTAAAATTGATCTATCTGCGTCTACAGTATTTAACCTTTAAGTATTTGCTATGAAAACTTTTTTACTTAGCTATCAACCTAAACTAATAAAATTTGCACTCTGCGGCATAATTCTATTGATCAGCGTTGTAAATGTTTCTACTGCGGCCACCTCAAACTGGACAGGAGCACTGAGCAGCGATTGGTCTAATTCAGGTAATTGGGATAGTGGTGGCGTACCAGGAACCAGTTCTATAGTGCAAATTGGGGTAACCGTAGGTTTTAATAACCAGCCTGTTATAAATTCATCAACAGGAACAACAATTTCAAGCCTTATATTTGGTGTAAATGGACTAATTGTACTTGGTACAACTACTACTGTTACAACTCTTACTGTAAACAGCGGCTTTACGCTTGCCGTTAGCGGTAGTATTACACAAAACTCAAGTACTGTAGTTATTTCTGCGCTGTCCAGCAATACTTTTACAACAACTATTGCCGGTGCAGGCACCATTACCTGTAGTTCGTTAACGGTGGGTAATTCTACTGCTTTTCTTGTTGTCAGTTTGTTGAGTACAAATCTGGTTAAAGTAGTTTCAACTATTGCTAATTTAAGTATTTCAGGTGGTTTGGTGGTTAATTCAACTACGCAAGGCACTACTGTTATACCACTTGTAGTGGCCATTGGTTTTAATAATGCAACTTTTTCTTTACAGGGAGGCACTACATCAGTTGGTACTACAATAAAAACTGTCAACACCACCCAAGGGCTTATATTAACAGGAAACTCCGTTCCAAACATTAGTATTGATATGCCTACAGGTTCAAGCCTTACCCCGGTTTTGCAGCTTGCAGGTGCACATGCTATAGATGCCACCAGTGTTGCCAATTCAATTGATTTTTATAATAATACGGGGGGAACAGGTACTTGTACTGTGAATTATAATGGTGCAAGTCAGGAAGTGTATACTACATCTTTAAGTACTATTCTTAATACCAGTCCACAAGTTTATCAGTATCTTTCCCTTACAGGCACAGGTGCCAAAACACCGGATGGGAGCTTGTTAACCGTTGGGGCCGATTTAACTTCTTTAACACCAACTATAGTAGCCTTTAATACCAATAATCCTACTGTTACGGTAGGAGGAAACTGGATAAACTCCAGTACCGCAAACCAGGGGTCAGGCAATATTACCGTAACTGGTTCAGTAACCAATAATTCGAGCGGGACGCTTAGTTTGGGTTCAGCTAATTTATCTATAGCTACAAATTATACTAATAATTTAGGTGGGGTTTATACGCAAAGCACAGGTACAACTATATTTAATGGTTCATCGGCACAATCACTTACTGATAACAGTACAACAGGTACAACATTCAATTTAGTGAATTTCACCAGCGGAGGAACCAAAACCATGTCAGGCACTGGCAGTTTTGCGGTATCAAGTACAGGAATATTAACTATGGCCGCAAGCACTGTACTTCAAACAGGGAATATCCTTACCTTAAATTCAGCAAGTACAAGTACAGCAACGGTAGCAGCTATTCCATCTTCTGCAAGTATTACGGGTACCGTTAATGCCCAGCGTTATATCAGTGGCGGGAGTAATGCTTACCGGGGATATCGTTTCTTGTCATCACCTGTTTATACAGCAACTACCGGATCAGGTTCAAGTGCTAATTATTACTATAGTTTGGGTTATTTACCTACTTATGTGCCTTTAACCAGTACATCGGGTACGTTGGGCGGTTTCACAAAGGCAGGTAACCCTTCTGTATATTTATACAGGGATAATGTAGTGTTTACTAATAGTAGCTTTAATACCGGCAATTTCAGGAGTATTAATGCTATAAATTATACCCCATCTTATTTTATCGGGGTTGATTTTGATGGTGGTTTTAATTTACATGTGGGTACAGGTATTATGCTTTTTTACAGGGGGGACAATTCTAACTTATCCACCAAATGGATAACCACAACCAGTGCCGAATCTAATGTATTTGTGTCAACCGGAACATTGAACCAGCAAGCTGTAAATGTGGTTAACTGGTATACGCAGACAACCACATTGCAACATGATGTAGTGAGTGGTAATCCTTCCAATTATACTGGATTTAACCTTGTGGGTAATCCTTATGCCAGTTCAATTGACTGGAACACCTATAGTACCACTAATAACGCTGCGGGTATTTATGCTCCTAATGTAGGTAACAGCATTTATATTTATAATGAGGTATCAAAGGTTTATGCTGTATACAATGGTACTACTGGTACAAATGGGGGGTCACGCACCATTCCAAGTGGCCAGGGTTTTTTTGTTAAGACTACTGCAGCAGGGGCAACAATGACTTTTAATGAGGCTGCAAAGGTTAATACACAGGTTGCCGGGCCAACACAACCTACCGGACCTACTTTGTTGCTGAGCAAGAGGATGACTAATGATGATTTAAACACTAATTCTTTACAAGATATCCGCCTTGAAATGGCAGCAGATTCCATTAACAAAGAAGAAACGGTTATATGTTTCAAGTCTGATGCTCAAAATGGATTTGTTGTAAATGAAGATTCACAATATTTAACAGGAAGTGGCAAGGTGGGTTTATGCAGCATGTCTGCGGATAGTGTTCCATTGGCTATTAATAATATCCCTTTACCAAAACCTAATCAAACCATAGTCAGATTGGAGATAGGAGCTACTACAGATGGTGTTTATACACTTAACAGAACAGAGATTAATAATATACCCAAACTTTACAGAGTGTGGTTGATGGATGCTTATATGAAAGATTCACTTGATATAAGAAATAATGCCACTTACACTTTTAATTTGTACAAGGCTGATGGCAATAGTTATGGTGCAAATCGTTTTAGTGTGGTTATTCGCCAGGATCCAGCCATGATGGTGCATTTATTAAGCTTTACGGCAACAAAAGCAAAGGATGGTGCACTGGTTGCCTGGACAACCGAAAATGAGGACAGCTACACCAATTTTACGGTTGAAAGAAGCACTGATGGTGGAAGTACTTTTAATGCATTAGGTAGCCTTCTTTCAAATGGTACGGGTAACTATAGTTTTCTTGATAAAACCCCATTGCTTACAAGCGATAAGTATAGGGTACAAGTAACCGATTTAAATGGAGGCATTACTTATTCACCAGTTATGACGCTTAATTATGATGTCTCTAATAATGCTCAAGCAAGTAATAATATTATGATATACCCAAACCCGGTAAGTAGTGTTATGCATTTGGCGATTAATCAGAATAACGGATCTTCCAATATTTCTTCATTACAATTAGCTGATTTAAATTCAAATATTAATAAAACAACAAATCCAACAACTTATGACATTAAAATAATAAGCCTGGCAGGTTATGTGGTGAAAACCGAAACATCTTCACAACCCACATGGCAAGATAATGTAAGCGCGCTTTCGCCGGGTACTTACGTTATTCGGGTGGTTAATAACAATGATAAAAGCCTTGTAGGAAAATCAACTTTTATTAAACTTGGGAACTAAAACTAATCGTTTTTATTCCCTTGAGGAGTCAAATGTTGATTTTTTATAATGATTAAGCAATATTTAACTTTTGTTTGAATTTTATTTAACTTTTATTTATAATTTTAAAAACCCTTATGAAGTCTCTTTCGTATAAAGGGTATTAGATAAAACAACATCATTATTTATCTAATCTGTTGCTAATAAAGTGCTTATAAGTGCTTTTAATTGATAAATTATTAGAGGGTAGGCGGCTTAAGCATTTTATTAAAAAAAGCTATGGCTAACCGCGTACTATTAACTCTAATTGTCGTCTTAGGTTTTTCAAACCTGACGTTCGCTGTACCGCTAACATTTGATTGGAATGGAGTTGGAACAAATTGGGCATCGTCCATTTCATGGAATGAAACCGGAGGATTGGGTGATTATCCGGGTTCTGGTGGAAGGACTACTGATATTGTCCGTTTTGGAGTAACCGGTTTGTCATATACCAATCAACCTACATTAACAGCTTCGTTAACAATTGGTTCTATTGAGTTTGGCGGAGGGATCCAGACGAACGGAACTCATATAACGGTAAATGGGGCAACCTTAACGGTTGGTACCATTACACAGGATATTAATACTACCAGCGCCAGCAATACCATATTTGATTATTTACAAGGTACAGGAACTATAAGCGCTGCCTCCATAACAGTTGGTAGCGGCGCCACTACATCCGGAACATTTAATTTTCTCTTATCGGATATTGCTACTTTAAATGTATCAGGTAATGTTACTATTATCTCAAATGTGAATAAGCAAAATGGGTCCGGATTTAGGCTCGAAAATGGTAATATGTACCTTTCAGGGCAGGTTATCTTTACCACATTGAGTGGTATTACCGCATCAAATGCTTCCTATTTCACTATAAATACCGTTGCACAGGCTGGTGGAAATACAACGCCACATTTATATTTATCAAATGTTAACCCTTTGCCTTCTATTCCTACACCAAAGGCATCAGTCAATTTTTATGGTGACCGGGGCGGAACAGGTACCGTGACCTATACGGCTGCGAACCCCGTAATTTATACTACTTCAACTCCAGGATTTGGAACTGGCGGCGGTACCATTGATACAACTAAATCAAGCTACGATTATTTAACTATACAAGGTACAGGTACTGCTACTATTGGAGCAGGTACTACCGTGGGTGCTTTAAAGATAACCGGTGATTTAACAACAGCCAGCCCCACCGTATTTAATTCGTCAGCAGCGACCAATACTTCTATTGGGGGTAACTGGATAAATACCTCTACAGTAACGGGAAGCACAGGCACTACTGCTGTTTCAGGTAATATAACCAATTCTGGCACGATGACATTGTCGTCTGGCAGTACAGATGTAGGGGGCAGTTTAAGTAACACGTCAACATTTACTACAGGGTCGGGTAATTTACAGGTTGATGGCAGTGTATCCAATACGTCTGCTTTAACTCTTTCCAGCGGTAATTTTACTGTACAAGGAAGCTATACCAATTCCGGAACCTTTACGGCAGGATCTGGTGCGGTTAACTTCAGTGGTACATCTGCACAATCGCTTGCAGATAACAGTTCAACAGGTACTACCTTTAATAATGTAAATTTTAGTGGTGGTGGAACAAAAACAATGTCCGGAACCGGGAGTTTTGCGGTTTCCAGTAGCGGTGTACTTACCATGAGTGCAGCTAATACCTTACAGACTGGTGGAATTCTTACTTTAAATTCTGCGAGTACAGGTTCGGCATCGGTTGCAGCAATTCCAGCTACTTCAAGTATTACTGGTACGGTAAATGTTCAGCGTTACATCAGTGGCGGCAGTAATTCTTACAGGGGTTACAGGTTTCTTTCATCTCCTATTTATACAGCAAGCTCAGGCACAAATTTTTATTACAGTTTAGCATATCTCGCAAATTTTGCTCCAATTACAGGTACATCGGGAACTGCAGGTGGCCTAACAAAGGCTGGTAATCCTTCCATGTATTTATATCGTGATAATGTTGTATTTACTAATGCTACTTTTAATACAGGTAATTTCAGAGGTATAAACGCTATAAATAACACACCATCCTATTCAATAGGTATTGATTATGATGGTGCTTTTAACTTACATTCGGGTACTGGTTTCCTGTTTTTTTACAGGGGCAATTTATCCAATATCGCTACAAAATATATAACAACAACGGTAGCAGAACCTAATCTGTTTGTATCAACTGGTACTTTAAACCAGCAGGCGATAACCGTTATCAACTGGTATACCGGATTAGCCACTCTGCAGTATGATTCCATTACAGGGAATGCTGCAACTTATTTAGGATACAACCTGGTTGGTAACCCATATGCAAGTTCAATAGATTGGACTACCTACAGCAAAATTAATTCGCTGGCGGGTATTTATGCACCAGGTGTTAACAGTACAATTTATATTTATAACGAGGTTGCAAAAGTTTATGCAACATATAACGCCGGGTTGGGGACTAATGGGGGATCAAATGTGATACCAAGCGGCCAGGGCTTTTTTGTAAAAGCAAGTGCTGCACTTGCTTCATTAACGTTTAATGAAGCGGCTAAAACTAATGCACAGGTCACTGGCCCAACGCAATCAACAGGAAATACTTTGCTTATGAGTGTTATTAATCCTAATAGCAGAAATAATGCAAATGCCACTACTAATAAAAGCGCTAATAAATTACAATATTTACGATTAGAACTTGCTGCAGATTCTATCAATAAAGAAGAAACAATAGTCCGCTTTGATAATAATGCTCAAAATGGATTTGTAGTAGATGAAGATTCAGAGTATATGATAGGTAATGGCGAGGTAAGTTTATCCAGTATGTCGGCTGATAACGTGCGATTAGCCATAAATGATATTCCTCTGCCAAAATCAAGTCAAACAATTAAACTGAAGGTAACTGCAACTGCAAATGGTCAATATACCATAAGCAAAACAGAGCTTAATAATTTGCCCGCACTGTTTGATGTTTGGTTGATGGATGCTTATATGAAGGATTCTTTGGATATTAAGCATAATTCAACTTATAAATTTAATATAAATCGGGCAGATACTAATTCTTTTGGGGGTAATCGCTTTAGTTTAGTAATTCGCCAAAATCCTGCATTAATGGTTCACCTTTTAAGTTTTGGTGCGACAAAAGCAGTTACCGGCGATCTTATTTTATGGACAACAGAAAATGAAGCCAATTACACTAATTTTACTGTTCAAAGAAGTGTAAATAATGGTAAAACGTTTGATGCTATTGGAAGTTTTACCTCAAATAGTTTAAGCACGTATAACTATTTAGATAGAGCACCCGTTAAAGGGGTTAATCAGTATCGCTTAATGATGGAAGATTTAAATGGAAATATAAGCTATTCAAGTGTTGTTACTATACTGTACGACAATGCAAACAGTGTAGCCAACAATCCAATAAGCATTTATCCTAATCCGGCAAAGGGTACACTTAATTTGCAAATAACACCGATAAACAGTTCGAATTCATCTACTGTTACAACAACAAATGCTGTTTACGGAATAAAGATAATGAGTACATCTGGCGCACTGGTTAAAAGTGTTACAACTACACAACTAAGCTGGCAAGCTGATATTAGTAATCTGCTTCCGGGAACTTATGTAGTGCAGGTGGTTAATAATAGCAATGAAAGTGTAATAGGTAAGGGGACGTTTATAAAGCTTTAGTTCAGATTTTAGCACCATTTTTTTAGCCAGCTGCTTTTTAGGAATCTAAACATCAGCATGCAATATTAAATAATATTAAAATTATAAAAGTGAAGTAGATAGCGACTCTTCTTATTGGAATACAATAATTGAATGATTTGTTTTCTAATAGCTGTTTTTCAGATTATTGTGTTGTTTCCGAAGTTGTGTTTTTTATGTTAAAATATTACTTAATACATATTATATTAAAATAATATAACACATATTTAACAGTATTTTTTAAAATATGTGTTGATTTTCAGATAATAATGTAAAAGATAAATTGTATATTTGTGTCATTGTATGTCTAAAACCCAGGTTGTTATATGCGAATAAAAATATTTTTTAGCGCGCTGTTTTTATTGATGCTTAGTTCAGTGTTGACGTATGCCCAAACATCACCGGGTGGGCCGTGCGCATTTACGGATCCTGATAATAGTTGCCCGTTAGATACATGGGTTATCGTGTTAGCATTTGTAGCAGTGTTGTTCGCAGCTTTGCATTTAGCACGTAAACAAAAATCCCCTCTGAACAATTCAGAAGGGATTCAGTAAACTTTTATATCTGATATTTATTTGAACAAGTGCTTTTATATAGAAGCACTTGTTTTGTAATATTCTCTGGATGGCATAAGTTGTAATTGATTAAGTACGCCTGTTACCACTTTCGGTAAATCATCAATATTCTTTTGCGGGTCTTTATGTACTTCGCCAACCCCAAATCCTCTCCAAACTATTTTGCGGGTATGTGTATCTATCAGGTCTATTATTAAAGTGCCTTCTTTGTAGTGCTCTTTTTCAGCATAAGTCAAACCGCCGTAGTAAGCAAATGGTGCACCGTAATAGTTATAATAGGGTCTGTAATAACCACCCCAGCCCCAGCCGCCCCAGCCAAAACCTCCACCGAATCCCCATCCCCAACCAGGATAGCCTCCATAATATGGTGAATAATAATTAGTGCGGGTACCTCTGCCAACAATAGTGGTGTAATTCACAACCAGGTCAGGATTTTTCTGACTTAGTCTCAATCCTTTTGAAACCAGTTGGGTTGTTGCTGCATCTTTTATCTTCGCATCAGCGACTACACTCCCGTCAATTTTTTTATCATCCTTATTACCCTGGGGCATCCAGGCAAAGGTATGATAACCGCTCATGTTAGTTTTGTTGATGGCAGCAGTATAATAATCATAGCTTGTACATGCTGAAAGTCCCGAAATTATCAGGAACGTAATTGCTAAATAAATTGACCTTTTCATATGTTAGTTTCGTTTGTATTAATCCTTCAATATTACTTAGACAAATAAAAGCTGAAAGGTTTAATTACTAAATGTAATTATTTTAATTTTTTTATTCAGCAAAATTCATGCTATTATGATAAATATTTACCTACAATTGGCATGCGCCTACCCATTCCGAATGCTTTAGGTGAAACGCGTAAAATAGGAGGGGTTTGGTATCTTTTATGCTCGGCTAAATTAACCAACCTTATTACCCGCCTAACTGTTTTTTCGTCATAGCCCATTTTAATAATAGTAGCTGATGATGAACGCCCTTCAACGTATTCAGCAATAATTTTATCCAGCACATCATACTCTGGTAATGAGTCGGTATCTTTTTGATTAGGTCTTAACTCCGCTGATGGTGGTTTAATGATAGAGTTTTCCGGAATAATTTCCCTGTCCTTGTTAATATGCCTTGCCAGCTCAAAAACCTGAGTCTTATAAACATCGCCTATAACTGAAATGCCACCGCACATATCGCCGTATAAAGTTCCGTAGCCAACCGCAGCTTCGCTTTTATTTGAAGTATTTAATAATATATATCCGAATTTATTACACATTGCCATAAGCAATACGGCTCTGCTTCGAGATTGTATATTTTCTTCGGCAATGTTAAATGGCAGGCCTTTAAACTGCGGACTTAATGTTGCTTCAAACGCATTAGTTATATCCTTAATGGCAATAGTTTCATGCATGCAACCCAGGTTTTTTACCAAATCTTCAGCGTCTTTTATAGAGTGGTCGCTTGAAAAGCGGGAAGGTAATAATACAGCCATTACATTTTCTGGTCCAAGGGCCTCGGCCGCCAAGGCACAAACTACAGCAGAATCAATCCCGCCTGATAGGCCTAATATGGCCTGTTTAAAACCGGATTTATAGAAATAATCTCTTATGCCTAATATAATTCCGCGGTGTATCTGTTCAATATCGCTTTGTTTTTCTTTTCTTAAGGTTGATGGATGCTCAAAAGTGATAGTTGCTTTTTCGTTAAGGTTGTAGTAAGCGATACTTTCTTCAAAATAAGGCATCTCATCAATAAGCTTCCCGGTATTATCAAATACTAATGATCCTCCGTCAAATATTAATTCGGTTTGTGCACCAATATTATTTACGTATAATAATGGCAGATTATACCTCTTTGCGTTATCGCTCAAAATTTCAATACGCTCCTCATCATGGTTATAGGCAAAAGGCGATGCGGCAATATTGATCATTACATCCGGCTTTTCTTCAATCAAAATATCCATAGGCCGGGTTACATATAAAGGATTTTCAATGGTATTCCATAAATCTTCACATATAGTTAAAGCTATGCGATGTCCCTTAAAATCAATGCAGCTAAATTCTGTTGATGGTTCAAAGTATCGGTATTCATCAAAAATATCATAGTTAGGAAGCAATGCTTTATGGGCAATGGCTTTTACTTTTCCGTTTTCAATAAAATAGGCAGAATTAAAAAGTTCTTTACCTTCATTTTTATCATTAGGTGTAGGCAGGCCTATAATGCAGGCTATGTCTGTACATTCGGCTGCTATTTTTTGTGCCGATGTTTCGCAAAGTTCTATAAACTCATCAAACTCCAAAAAATCACGAGAAGGATAGCCACATACACATAATTCAGCAAAAACAACCAGATCTGCACCGTTTTTACGTGCAATTTTAATATGGTCAATTATTTTAGCAGTGTTTGATTCAAAATTTCCAATATGATAGTTAAGCTGGGCTAACGCGATCTTCATTATACTAATAGATTTTTGTTCAGAATACCTAAACTAACGATTCAAATGTTACGTTTAGGGTGTTAAACTCAAATAAAAAATTAATTTTGCCCAAAGGGATAAAAAATGACCATTTTAAACAAAACCAAGCAAATTTATTTATTTTTTTCAATCAGCCTCTTACTTACTGCCTGTGGGCACAATAAAAAGATTGATGTTAGTAATATTCCTGTTGATGTAAAAATTGAGCGCTTTGATAAAGAGTTCGATTCCTTAAAAACAAAGCCAATGGGGCCTCAGACTGCTTATCTTCAAAAAAAGTATGGCCCGTTTTACCATGATTTTATAGCCCTGCTTATACAGGATCAGGATATTAATGTTAAAGATACAGCTTACTTTAAGCTATTGCGTCAGGTTTTTGCCACATCTGCTTATAACGATTTAAAACACGATGTAGATTCAGTTTATTCGAATATTGACAAGCCACAGGCAGATTTGACTGATGCTTTCAGGCACATTCGTTATTATTTCCCACAACAGAAGCTGCCCAAAATATATGCATTCTATTCAGGCTTTGAGGCACAAACCACTGTTGGCGATGGTTACATAGGCATCGGGCTCGATTTATTTTTAGGAGCAAACTCCAGATTCTATCCGGCATTAACAAAAGCCTATCCTCATTATTTATCGCGTAATTTTAATTCAATCAATATAGCGCCACGCGTTGTTGAAGGCATGGCGCGCGAGGATATGTTTCCGGAAAGTGATAGCGCTAAATCGCTGCTTTCAAAAATGATTTATAACGGGAAGATTATGTATTATATGGATCAGATTTTTCCTGACATGAATGATACTACCAAAATTGGTTATACCGGTGCCCAGTTAAAATGGTGCCAGCAGTTTGAATCGAACATATGGGCTTACTTTTTAAATGAGAACCTTTTGTATGAAACTGATTATCTTAAAATTCAGAAGTATTTAACCGAAGCGCCGTTTACTCCTGGCTTGGGCGAAAAAAGTGAATCGGCACCAAAACTTGCTATATGGACAGGATGGCAAATTATACGTAAGTACATGGAAAAGCATCCTGATACTACATTGCCTCAATTAATGGCAATGACTGATGCCCAGAAAATATTGAATGAAGCTAATTATAAGCCTAAATAAGGCCATGAAAAATTAAGAGCAAATAAAAAGAGCATCTCTGGTTATCAGAGATGCTCTTTTTTGTATTTTTTAGTTTGAGTTTATTTCAGAATAGCGAATACAGCTTTAAGTGCTATACCTACACCAATAATTAGTAAAATGTTAGCTATTATGGTGCTGTAGTGAAAATCAGCAAAACGTAGGTAAACGCCTGCTAACCCTATAACAATAGCTACAACTATTAATTTGTAATGACTTTCTGCGTTGGCATTTTCTGTTGATTCCATTGTTTGCAATTTTATTTTAATGTGCAGCAAAAATATAAATGTTTAGGGAAAAATGAATATTGATTTATATGTTTTTTACGATAACACATTAATTAGTCTATTAATACAAATTAATGTGACTGTTTAAAATCACTTTAAGACAACAAGTGCCGGTTAGTTTTTTGCAAGTGCAATAGTTTTCTTTTTCTTGTAATATCTAACAACTAGCCAAGCACCGGCTCCAATTGGGATCAGAATCCAAAGGTTTGCAATAAGCACAAATACATCAACAAACACATCCCAACCATTTTCAATGGACATGCTTAGTCGTTTGCTAAATGGTAGATTATAGGCTGAAAGATTATCATTCGCAATAAGTTCTTTGTTAATGATGTTGTTTTCATAAAAACTTAAAGTTATGGTACTATTTTTAACAGAGTCGTCAATTTTACGGTTACCAATTTGCTGGTCAACCATACTGTTTTTTAATGCCAGTAAATTATCGGGATCTTTTGCATTGCTCTCCCCATTCTTTTGCTGGCCTATTAGCTCATATTGGTTTTTGAGTTTAAGTTTGGTTGAAAGATATTCCAATGATTTATCTGTAATATCCATCTTGCTTTTGTTAATGTAAATGCCCATATGGGTTACCTGCTCCACAAAATTTTCCATATTTCCCGGTGGAATCTTTACCGTCATATCATCACTAATACTTAAAACGGTAACCCGCAATAAAGAATCATTGCTTTTTTGAATATTTACGCTATCGCTTGTTGTGGAATGTATATAGTTATGTATAACCGTTCCGTTAAGGCTTGTTGTTAAAGTGGCAATACGTTCGCTGGTTTGTTGTACGTTTTTTACCTTAAAACGTATATCGGCCGTTTTTACTAGTTTAGTATTATTCGGTAGGCTATCACTTTTCGGTGTTAAACTTTTTTCTTTTGTAAAAGAGGCAGATTCGGTAGAAACTGAATCAGCAGTTTCACTTGAACTTTTACTTTTCCCTTTGCATGCACATAGCAATCCCAGGCCCGCTATTAGCGGAATTAAAAATTTTGTTTTCATGATGTGTTTGTTTGGTGGTTTTTATATTGATACCTGCAAATACAAAAAGGTAACCCTTGTGGGCTTTGAATGTCAAAATGTTATGAAGAGGAATTGAATACTATTTTATAAATTTGATTTAATAAGTTATTGAGTAAAATAACTATTACAAAAAAATCAGTCTGGTGTAACAATTAATAGTTCGATCTTGTTTTTCATAGAACCTGATTGAACATTCGGCTTAATACAACCTATTAACTTTTTGACATTGTTGGTTTTATGATTTTGAATGTGTTTTACCTGTAAATAGTGATCATAAAATCAAATTTAAAGGCCTATAATGTATTATTTAGAACAATTATAAATTAGATATTGCTGTCATTTATTTGTCAGTGATACTGTAATAAATTATACTTTTGTGACTGAAAATTTCGGATAAAACAAGCATTTCTTCGTGAATATCAATCTTTAACAATAAAATTATTTAGTATAAATACACTTTATGAGGAGTTTCTCATTGATTTTTAAACAATTCTCAAGGTCGGTTTTACTGATTGCCGGTTTTGCTTTTCTGGGATTCTCAGCTTATGCGCAGGGAGATGCCGCTAAGGGTGAGGCCATTTTTAAAGCCAAATGTACAACGTGTCACAAGATAGACTCTAAGCTTATCGGACCGGCATTAGGCCCAACAGTTACCGACGAAACCGACGACAAATGGTTAACTCATTGGATTGAGAACAACCAGGCATTAATTGCAGCCAAAGATCCAAAGGCACTTAAAATTTACAACGAATACAACCAATCTGGTATGACTGTGTTCGGCGAGCTGACCGATGGCGATGTGGCTAATATTTTAGCTTATGTCCGTACTACATGGAAAACCATGCAGGCTGCTCCTAAGCCTGGCGCTGGTACACAAGTTGCAGCAGAAACCGGCCCGAGCGATTTGGTTATCTATGCATTAATTGGTGTAATTGTTCTGGCCATTATTATTATATTGGTGTTGAACAAGGTAATTGCCACACTTGAACGCTTATTATCTAAAAATAAAGATTTTGTTTTTGAAGATGAGGCTGTTGAGGTGGTTGCAGTTGACCGCTTAGCCGGCATCAAGAAATTAGCCAAGAATAAGAAGTTTGTTTTCTTTGCATTACTATGTGGTACTTTAGCATTAGGCAGCTGGACATGGGTTACCATGTGGAACACTAACGTTCACCAGGGTTACCAACCGGTACAGCCTATTAAATTCCCGCATGATTTGCATGCCGGCGCAATGAAAATTGATTGCCAGTATTGCCACTCAGGTGCATACAAGTCAAAAAATGCATCAATCCCTTCATTAAACGTATGTATGAACTGCCACAAAGTTGTTAAAACTGAGTCGCCAGAGATACATAAGATTTATGATGCTTTGGGATATGATCCGCAAACACAAAAATATGACAGCACAAAAGCAAGGCCTATTCAATGGGTGCGTATCCATAACCTGCCTGACTTTGCATATTTCAATCACTCACAACACGTAAAAGTTGCTGGTTTAAAATGCCAAACTTGCCACGGTCCTGTTCAAACCATGAAAGAGGTTTATCAGTATAGCCCGCTAACCATGAAATGGTGTATTCAATGCCACAAGCGTACCGATGTTAATACAAAAGGTAACGCTTACTATGAAAACATGATAGCTGTGCATGACCTTATTAAACAAGGCAAAAAGGTTTCTGAAGCAGCAATGGGTGGTATTGAGTGCGGTAAGTGCCATTATTAATAATTGATTAAAACGTAGCATTACAGTTTATTTAGCTTAAATGGATAGCAATAAAAAATACTGGAAAGGTTTAGAAGAGCTGAACAAAACCCCTGAATTTGTTGAATTAAACAAAAACGAATTTGCGGAGCCTATTCCTATTGAAGATGTTTTAACCGGTGGTGGTCTTGGTGGTAGAACACCTCGCCGCGACTTTTTGAAAGCACTTGGCTTTGGCGTTGGTGCTGTGACACTGGCCGCTTGTCAGAAAGTGCCTGTACATAAATCAATACCTTATTTAATTAAACCGGAAGATGTTGTTCCGGGTGTGCCAAACTACTACACTTCAACTTATGAAGGAAATGCTATTTTGGTTAAAACCCGCGAAGGTCGTCCAATCAAAATAGAAGGTAATCCTAATGACCTTTTATCAAAAGGTGGTGTTAGTGCTCAAGCACAAGCATCAGTGCTTGACTTGTATGATGTAAACCGTTTAAAAAATCCGTTAAAGGATGGAGCTGATTTAAGCTGGAACGGTGTTGATGAATTTGTTAAAGCGGAACTTGCTGCAATCAAAGCATCAGGAAAAGCTATTCGCATTATTACTTCAACCATTAGCAGCCCGTCATCATTAGCAGTTATAGCTGATTTTGTTACTCAATTCCCTACTACAAAACATATCAATTATGATGCGGTATCTTATACCGGTATCATTCAGGCTAATCAAAATAGTTTTGGTAAAGCAGTATTGCCGCACTACAATTTTGATAAAGCAGATGTAATTGTAAGCTTTGGTGCTGATTTTCTGGGTACATGGATTTCTCCAGAGGAATTTACCCGTCAGTACGTACAAAATCGTAACAGCAAATCACTGCAAAACAAAAAAATGTCACGCCACATCCAGTTTGAAACCGGAATGAGTCTGACAGGTAGTAATGCAGATGTACGCATACCTATTAAACCTTCTGAAGAAGGACCTGCACTAATTGCATTATACAATGCCGTTTCAGGTTCAACTTTACCAGGTACTAAAAAATTAAGCAATTCAAATGCTGAAAAAGCAATTGCAATTGTATCAAAAGAATTAATTGCAGCTAAAGGCAAAGCCTTGGTGGTTGCAGGTTCAAATGATGTGGCTACCCAGGTATTGGTAAACGCTATCAATTCCCTGCTAGGAAGTTATGGTACTACTATTGACCTTGAAAACCCATCATATCAATATGCTGGTAACGACGCTGAGTTTGTTGAGTTTGTAAACGAGCTGAACAGGGGTGAAGTAGGAGCCGTATTTTTCTTAAACGCTAACCCTGTTTATGATTACTTCAAGAGCCAGGATGTAGTTAACGGTTTAAAGAAAACCCGCTTAAAAGTTTCTTTCTCTAACTTCAGTGATGAAACTGCTTCATTATGTAACGTTATTGCTCCTGCTAGTTACTACCTTGAATCATGGGGTGATAACAATGCTTTAGAGGGATACTATACTATACAACAACCGGCAATTAACCCGGTTTATGATACGCGCGAAGCAGAACATAGCTTCCTTGTATGGTCTGATAACGCTACAAAAGATTATTACTCATACGTAAAAAATAATTGGGATAAAAACCTGTTAGCTAAAGGCGGATTAAGTGGCCAAAGCGGATGGGAATCATTATTGCAAACAGGCTTTGTAAAAGTTGCTGATAAACCAGCAGGCTCTTATACTTTTAGCCGCGATTTAAATGCAGTAGCCCAAACTATATTAGATCATAGCACTGCACTTACTACCGATGGTGGTAAATTTGAAGTTCAACTTTATCAATCAGTAGCAATGCGTGATGGTAAACGTGCAAACAACCCCTGGTTACAGGAATTGCCAGACCCGGTTTCAAAAGTAACCTGGGATAACTATGCTGCAATGTCGCCAAGCGACATGAAGAAATTAGGTTATCAGGGAGGTGATGTTATTAAGGTTGATGCTAATGGTTATTCAGTAACCTTACCTGTGTTATCACAGCCAGGTCAAACTCAGGGTACTATTTCTGTGGCTGTAGGTTACGGACGTACTAAAGTTGGTCCTGTGGGTATCAATGTTGGTAAAAACGCATTCCCTTTCTTTAGCCTGCGTAACGGAACATTCCAAACCAGTGCTGTTGCAGTATTAACTTCAACTGGCGAAAATTCGCCATTGGCTCAAACGCAAACACACCATTCAATTGAAGGTCGTAACAGCATTATTAAAGAAGCTACCTTTACTGAATACCTGAAAAATCCAGCTGCTGGCAGCGGAAAAGAAGGTGGTGATCACAAAGATTATAACGAGAACAGCCTTTTCTGGCAAAAATATGATCACCCTCAGTACAACTGGGTGATGGCAATTGACTTAAATGCTTGTACAGGTTGCGGCGCTTGCGTTGTTGCTTGTAATGCAGAAAATAACGTTCCTGTGGTAGGTAAAGACGAAGTTAGACGTCGTCGTGAAATGCACTGGATCCGTATTGACCGTTACTATAGCTTTAATGACAATGGCGAAACTAGTGTTACCAAAGAAACTGAAATAGCAAAACTGGAAGACCTTGACCACGTTAAGGTTGTTTACCAGCCAATGCTTTGTCAGCATTGTGAACACGCACCTTGCGAAACTGTTTGCCCGGTATTGGCAACTGTTCACTCAAGCGAGGGTTTAAACCATATGGCTTACAACCGTTGCGTAGGTACACGTTATTGCGCTAACAACTGTCCTTATAAAGTACGTCGTTTTAACTGGTTCAATTACTGGAACGATTCTCGCTTTGATAACTACCTGAATAACGAACATACCCAATTAGTATTGAATCCTGATGTTACCACTCGTTTCCGTGGGGTAATGGAAAAATGCTCAATGTGTATTCAACGTATCCAGGCTGGTAAATTAAAAGCTAAAATCGAGAAACGCTCTTTAAAAGATGGTGATATAAAAATGGCTTGTCAACAAACATGTTCTGCAAATGCTATTGTGTTTGGTAACAGCAATGATCCTGACTCTGAAGTATCAAAAGCACTAAGAAGCGAAAGAACTTATTATGTTTTGGAAGAGTTAAACGTGCAGCCAGGTGTTGGTTACCAGACAAAAATTAGAAATATATCTGAATTAGAGGCTTAATTAATTACAAGAGAGATTATAAAATATGGCATCTCATAGTGAATCAATAATAAGGGAACCGTTAATTACGGGTAAAGACATCACGTATGCAAAAATTACGAACGATGTATTACGTCCCGTAGAAAATATGCCCGGTAAAGCGTGGTGGATAGGTTTTACTGTAGCTTCTTTAGGCGCTTGTTTATGGGTATTTGCAGTAAGCTATACTTTCTGGTACGGTATCGGATCATGGGGTTTAAATAAAACAGTAGGCTGGGCCTGGGATATCACCGGTTTCGTGTGGTGGGTAGGTATTGGTCACGCTGGTACACTTATATCGGCTATCTTGTTGTTGTTCCGTCAAAACTGGCGTAACTCCATTAACAGGTCTGCTGAGGCGATGACAATCTTCGCGGTAATTTGTGCCGCTACTTACGTAGTATCACACATGGGCCGCCCATGGATGGCTTATTGGCCGTTACCACTTCCAAACCAATTCGGATCATTATGGGTTAACTTTAACTCACCACTGGTATGGGACGTATTTGCGATATCAACTTACTTCTCTGTATCATTAGTTTTCTGGTACACTGGTTTGTTACCTGATTTAGCTACTATTCGTGACCGTGCAACTGGTATCCGTCGTAAAATTTACTCTGTTTTATCATTCGGCTGGACTGGTTCGGTTAAAACATGGCAGCGTTTTGAAACAGTATGTTTGATTTTGGCAGGTATTTCAACACCACTTGTATTATCAGTACACACTATTGTATCAATGGACTTTGCTACATCTCTTGAACCGGGATGGCACACTACTATATTTCCTCCATATTTCGTTGCGGGAGCTATCTTCTCAGGGTTTGCCATGGTGCAAACATTGTTACTGGTAACCCGTAAAGTATTAGGATTAGAAAACTACATTACTATGTTCCACATTGAAGCGATGAACAAAATCATCCTTCTAACCGGATCAATTGTGGGTGTTGCTTACTTAACAGAGTTCTTTATCGCTTACTATTCTGGCGGAGAATACGAGCAATATACATTCTTAAACAGGTTTATCGGTCCTTACTGGTGGGCAGGTTGTATGATGTATGGCTGTAACGTACTAATGACCCAGTTAATGTGGTTCAAAAAAATCAGAACAAACATCCCTGCTTCATGGGTACTATCAATTGTAGTAAACATCGGTATGTGGTTTGAACGTTTTGTGATCATTGTAGTATCATTACATCGCGATTATTTGACATCAAGCTGGGCTATGTTTTATCCAACCTGGGTTGACGTAAGTATATTCATCGGATCGATAGGTTTATTCTTTACCATGTTCCTATTGTTCATCCGTGTATTACCTTCAATAGCAATGGCCGAAGTAAAATTAATATTGAAGAGTTCAAGTGAACAGGCTAAGAAAAAATTAATTGAACACGGTCATCTTGATGGCGAACAGGTAGAGTTTTATAAAGAATCATTAACCAAGTTTGACAGCGTAGAGATTACTGATTACCAAAAAGCATAAAAATGAGCAGCACCAAATATATTTTAGGTCTTTTTGAAGATCCCGATGAATTGATGCACGGGATTGATACACTGCAAAAAAACAGTGTTCCTATTTACGATGTGTACACCCCAATGCCTATACATGGTATTGAGAAAAAACTGGGAATAAAGGATTCACGCCTTGGTTATGCAGCCTTTATGTTTGGCTGTTTAGGTGGAACAACCATATTTAGCATGGCATATTATATGTTAGTGCAAGATTGGCCTATGAACATTGGTGGTAAACCTGCCTTTGCAATTCCGGATTTTGTTCCAATCACTTTTGAATGGACAGTGTTATTCACCGCATTTGGTATGGTTGCTACCTTCTTTTATGCAACGCATCTTTTCCCAGGCCGTACGCCAAGAGTAATGGATTACAGAGCTACTGACGACAGGTTTGTTATAGCTATTGATGCTAAGGGAAATATTCCACATGACGATATCACTAATTTATTAAAACAAGCGGGAGCTGTAGAAGTAAAGCATAACGATAGAAAATATGTTAGCTATGAATAAAATAAAAATATTGGGCACAACGGTTATCGTTATCGCTGCAACGATAGTTATATCATCTTGCAAGGATAAAAGAAGTACCGGTTGGGAATACGCTCCCAATATGTATGAGCATATTGCGTACGATCCGGATCAGAAAAATGATAACTTTAAGGATGGTAAAACTGCACAGGTTCCACCAGCGGGTACCATTCCGGTAGGTTTTGTGAAGTTTGATTATCCTAAAACAAAAGAAGGATATGAGTTGGCGGGTACTGAAGTAAAAAGTCCACTTCCACAAACACAAGCAAATTTCGCCGACGGAAAGTTGTTATTTGCACACTTTTGCTCACCATGCCACGGTCTTAGCGGCCAGGGTGATGGTTTAGTTGTACAGCACGGGTATCCTGCTCCTCCATCATATTCAAAAGGGCAGTCATCACGCGGCGGTGCGATGAAAGATCTTACGGACGGTAAAATTTATCATACTATTACTTATGGTGTTAACGCAATGGGTTCATATGCTTCACAGCTAGAACCAACCGAGCGCTGGAAAGTAATAATGTACGTTCACCATTTACAAACTTTATAAGCTAATTTTTTGATGAAGACTTCTCATAGTTTCGACGGGCAATTTGAATTTCAGGGCAAGGCCAAAACCTGGAGCCTGGTAATGATCGCAATTGGCGTAATTGGGATATTAGGTGGTTTTTTTACAGGTAATGTTGAACGCACTTTTGCAAATCTGTTATTAAATGGATATTATTTTGCCTGCGTTTGTATTTGCGGTATATTCTTTTGCGCAGTACAATATGTGGCACAGGCCGGTTGGTCAGCGTCGATCCTCCGTATTCCACAAGCCTTTGCAAAAACATTGCCATTCGCAGCCGTTGTATTATTGGTAATTATTGGCTGTGGATTATTCTTTACACATTCAGGTCCCAATGATGAAGGTAAGCAAACCGTTTTACCTTATTTATATAAAGTTTGGGCACTTAAAGGAGTTACCACCCCGGGCAACGCTAATTACAATTCAGTTATAGCTGGTAAGTCAGGATATTTAAATGTCCCTTTCTTTTTAATAAGATTATTAATTTATTTAGGTAGCTATAGCCTTATAGGCCGTATGCTGGTTAAATATTCCAATAATGAAGATGAACTGGGCGGTATGTTTAATTACAATAAAAGCTTTAATGCATCAGTATTGTTCCTATTAATATTTGGTTTTACTGTTCCTTTATTTGCTTTTGATACCATCATGTCATTAGAAGCACATTGGTTCTCAACCATGTTTGGCTGGTATAACTTTGCAGCTCTTTGGGTTAGCGGTTTATCTGTAATTACTTTAACCATTATTATTTTAAGAGAGAACGGTTATTTAGAATGGGTTACTGAAGATCACCTTCATAACTTAGGTCAGCTAATGTTTGGTTTCTCTGTTTTCTGGACATATTTATGGTTTGCACAATTCTTGCTAACCTGGTACGCTAACTTACCTGAGGAAGCTGCCTATTTCTACAAAAGATGGGAGCCTCAATTTAAACCATGGTTCTGGTTAAATATTATTGTTAACTTTTTAACACCATTGTTAGTGTTGATGTCTCGCGACTCAAAACGTATGGTAAAGGTATTAAAGGTAGCTTGTATCATTTTGATCTGCGGTCACTGGTTAGATTATTTCCAAATGATTATGCCGGGAACAGTAGGACCATTATCAGTTTGGTACCATGAAATAGGCCCTATTGAAATATGTGCATTTATTGGGTTTGTAGGTTTGTTTACATTTGCAATGCTTACTTCTTTAAGTAAATTTAAATCGCTTGTTCCTAAGAAACATCCGTTACTTGAAGAGAGTCTTCATCATCACATATAATAATTGTTATTTTTGCACTAAATAAGGAATACCAAACAAACATTAAAATGGGATTCAAAAAATTAATAAATTCTAAAAAAATAGTTACGCTTTTATCAATGTTTTTGCTTTTGGGCACTAACATGTTAATGGCACAGGATGTTGCAACTGCACAAGGTACTTCAACAGCTACATCTCCTGACTCTGCGGATAAAAGTGGTATGTGGACAAGTGTTGGATATTATTTCCTGCTTTTCCTGGTTGCTGGAGTTTGTATCGTTATTCTTGGTAAAATTTTAAAGGTTTATGACCTTACCCAGAAAATGCAGGGTAAAAAAGGCATCAATTGGAATAACATTATGGGCTTTGTCTGCATTATCTTTTTAATTGCAGGTTTATATGGTGCCGTATGGTCATTAACTGAACAAGGAAGCATGACATTGCCTGAAGCAGCTTCTGTGCATGGTGTTGATACTGATAATATGTTCACCGTAACAGCCATTTTAACATTAATAGTATTTTTTATTACCCAAATACTGTTGTTTGGTTTTGCATTCGTTTATCGTGGATCTGATAAGCGTAAAGCATATTATTTACCGCATAACAATACCATCGAAAAAATATGGACTATTATACCTGCAGCGGTACTAACTGTGCTGGTTGTATTCGGATTTTTTACATGGCAAAAAATAGAAAACAGCACTGAGGTTAAAGGTGATTTAAATATTGATGTAACCGGTCACCAGTTTGCATGGGAACTACGTTATCCAGGTAAAGATGGTGTACTAGGTTCACTAGATTATAAACTTACCAATGCTAATAATAAGCTAGGTATTAATTTTAAAGATCCTAAAAGTTTGGATGATTTACAAGCTGATACGCTAGTAATACCTGTTAATAAATCAATCAGGTTAAATATACATGCTCAGGATGTAATCCACAGCGTTTATATGCCTCATTTCCGTTTACAACAAAATGCTGTACCGGGATTACCTACCTTCTTTAAATTTATTCCAACCATAACCACTGCAGAAATGCGGGTTAGAACTGATAATCCTAAATTCGAATATCTGCTTTATTGCAACAAAATATGTGGTGGAATTCATTATAACATGCAGAAAGTTGTTCGTGTAGTAACAGCTGAAGAGTATCAGGATTGGATTGCTAAACAAAGACCATATTTAACTGACAAGTTAAGAACAGAATTAAAATTAGCAGCAAATAAGTCAACCTCTGCTCCTCAGGCAGCAGCAAACAGGTTAGCGTTAAACAATTAATATAAGATTAGCGATTATGTCAACATTAGCAGTTCACGATCACGGCATTGTACATCACGAAGAAGGTCACGAACACCATCATAAACAAACTTTTCTGAATACCTACGTATTTAGCCAGGATCACAAAATGATAGCTAAGCAGTTCCTGATAACAGGGATTACTATGGCATTCATTGGGATGACTTTATCTCTTTTATTCAGGATTCAATTGGCTTATCCTGATAAATCATTCCCTCTGTTGGAGACTTTATTGGGTCGTTTTGCTCCGGGTGGAAGATTGAGCCCTGATTTTTATATGTCATTAGTTACTATACATGGTACCATAATGGTATTCTTTGTATTAACTGCTGGCTTAAGTGGTACTTTTGCAAACTTATTGATTCCTCTTCAAATAGGTGCACGTGATATGGCGTCACCATTTGTTAACATGCTTTCATACTGGTTTTTTTTACTTGCTAGTGTCGTCATGGTAAGCTCGTTCTTCGTTCAAAAAGGCCCTGCAAGTGGTGGTTGGACAATTTATCCTCCATTATCCGCCTTGCCAAAAGCAATGCCGGGTTCAGGTGAAGGGATGACATTGTGGTTAATCAGTATGGTGTTTTTTATTGCCTCATCATTAATGGGTGGTATCAACTATATCAGTACAGTATTAAATATGCGTACTAAAGGTATGGACCTTTGGAAAATGCCTTTAACCATATGGGCTTTATTTCTTACTGCAGTACTAGGTGTATTAGCATTCCCTGTATTAGTTGCAGGTGTAGTGTTGCTGATATTTGACCGTAGTTTTGGTACAAGCTTTTATTTATCTGATATCGTATTAAACGGACAGGTTCAACCTTTTGAAGGTGGTAGCCCAATATTGTTTCAGCATTTATTCTGGTTCCTTGGTCACCCGGAGGTATACATTATTATTATGCCAGCAATGGGAATTTCATCTGAAATCTTAGCTGTAAACTCACGTAAACCTATTTTTGGTTACCACGCGATGGTTTACTCGTTGATTGGTATATCTGTGTTATCATTTATCGTATGGGGACACCACATGTTTGTAACGGGTATGAATCCGTTTCTTGGTGGTGTGTTTATGATCACTACATTGATTATTGCGGTTCCATCAGCTGTAAAAACATTTAACTGGCTGGCCACATTATGGCGCGGAAATATCCGATTTACGCCAGCTATGCTTTTCGCAATAGGTCTGGTTTCTTTCTTTATCTCTGGTGGTTTAACAGGTATTTTTCTTGGTAATGCTGCTTTAGATATCAACTTACACGATACTTACTTTGTGGTTGCTCACTTCCACCTTGTAATGGGTTCAGCTGCTATATTTGGTATGTTAGCTGGTGTTTATCACTGGTTTCCTAAAATGTTCCGTCGTATGATGGACGAGCGTTTAGGTTATCTGCATTTCTGGATAACTTTTATCGGTGCTTACCTGGTGTTCTTCCCAATGCACTTTATGGGGCTTGACGGTGTACCACGTCGTTATTATGCCTTCACTGAATTTGAGTCAATGAAACGTTGGTTAACCGTAAATACCTTTATTACCTGGGCAGCTATTATGTCTGGTTTTGCACAGGTAGTATTTATTTTCAACTTTGTTTATTCAATATTCTTTGGTAAAAAAGCAACTCAAAATCCTTGGGAAGCTAATACATTGGAATGGACTACACCTGTTGAACATATCCATGGTAACTGGCCTGGTGAAATACCAACTGTTTACCGTTGGCCATATGATTACAGTAAGCCAGGACATGATGGTGATTTTATCCCGCAAACTGTTCCATATTCACAAACTATGACCTCTAATCTTCCACATGATTTTGAAGATAACCCTGCAGGTTTGGAAGAATATAACAAATGGGCAAGCGCAAATAAAATTAACGAACAAGTAAAATAATTTGTTTTGTATATAGTCCTGAGTCTTAAGTCGAAGTTTTATTTTTCTTTGATTTAAGACTCAGGATTTTCTCTTAAATATTTATCCTGGTTGTTTAGTGAAAAGCTGGTTAAATGCTTTCAATTGATACTCCGGACTCAGGATTAAAGAATTCATTTAGGCTTAAATAAATGAGCATATCTGCGGCAAAAAATAGGTTCCTTAAATTCAATCTGATTACAATAATTCTGCTTTTTGGGGTAATACTTGCTGGTGGAATAGTACGTAGTACAGGTTCTGGAATGGGGTGTCCTGATTGGCCTAAATGTTTTGGAAGATATGTTCCTCCAGTAAACAGCTCCGAGCTGCCCGCCGACTACAAACAGAAGTATGTAGCCGGGCGTATGGCTAAAAATCAAAGGTTTGCTAAAACACTTGATATATTTGGCTATAGCGCGTTAGCACGCAGGATTCGTGAAGACAGATCTATATTAGTTCCTGAAGAATTTAATGCTGAAAAAACATGGACCGAGTATATAAATAGAGTGATAGGGGTGATTGCGGGTATTTTTATGATATTGCTTGCGGTATTCTCTTTTACTTATCGTTCCGAAAATAAGCTCATTCCTTTTTTTAGTGTACTTAATTTAATACTTGTCGGATTTCAGGGGTGGCTTGGATCTATAGTGGTATCAACCAATTTGGTTGCATGGATTGTTACGGTACATATGATTTTGGCACTGGCAATTTTAGCTTTGGCCATAGCGACTTATCATATGGCAAAAGCTGGAGGCAAACATGTTTTAAAAGTAAGTCCGATAACTCACGTAGTTACTTTGCTTACTTTAATTATATCTTGTTTACAAATAGTTTTTGGTACAGAAGTAAGGGAAAAAATTGATGCTGTGGCTGGTCATTTGCAAGGAGGTTACCGGGAAGATTGGATTAATTATGCAGGTACCATATTTATGCAGCATCGTGATATAGCAATAATTGTGCTTATTGCCAATGTTGTTTTGTATGCTTTGATACGTAATAATTTTAGCAGACACGCTGTACAGCAGCAATTAATGAGTTTTACTTTTTTAATAATTATGTTGCAAATTGTTACGGGTATATTGTTATCGTACTGGGCACTGCCACCTTTTGCACAAGTATCACACATTTTGTTGGCAAGCCTTATATTTGGCGCTCAATTTTATTTGATGCTTAATTTATATACATCAGTTAACCAGCAGGAGACAGCAAGATGAAGTGGAGCGATTTTTCAAAACTGATAAAACTCAGGCTAACCTTTTTGGTGGTATTTTCTGCCTCTATATCATTTTTAATTGGTAGTAAAGTTAATGGAGAGATTAACTGGATTAATTGGGTAAAGCTAATAATTGGTGGTTTTCTAGTTACAGCAGCAGCCAATTGCTTCAATGAAATTATTGAAAAAGACCTGGACAAGTTAATGAAGCGTACCATGGATCGTCCTATTCCGGCAGGTAGGATGACTACAGGACAAGCTTTGGTAATAGGATTGTTTATGGGAATAATGGGCACTTATTTATTGGGCCAATTAAATCTTACAACCGGATATTTATCCGTATTTTCCATCCTTTTATATGCATTTGCGTATACACCTTTAAAAAGAAAATCGCCAATTGCAGTATTTGTGGGTGCTATACCTGGCGCATTGCCACCATTAATCGGTTATGTGGCTGCTCACGAAAAAATTGATGGTATAGCGCTAATATTATTTGGCATTCAATTTATATGGCAGTTTGTACATTTTTGGGCAATTGCCTGGGTGTTGGATGATGATTACAAACTTGCAGGTTTTAGGTTGTTACCATCGGGAAAAAGAAATTTAACCAGTGCAATAGTTACTTTTGCATTTGCTATAATATTAGTACCAGTAAGCATATTACCTACATGGTATGGCTTTGGCGGTTATTATGTAGGAGGAGTATCATTAATATGTAGCTTGTTATTTTTGTACCAGGCTTTTATACTTTTGCGTACGTTGGAAATTAGTGACGCAAAAAAACTGATGTACGGCTCATTTATTTATTTGCCCGTAGTACAGTTAATGTTTTTATTTGATTTTATAGGAAAAGTGAAATGATGGCGCAGATACAACAAGAAGATAAACTTAACCTGGGAGCCAAAAAATTTAGTATGTGGATATTTATACTCACATCATTTATGCTTTTTGCGGCGTTTACCAGTGGTTTTATAGTTTACAGTGGTGGCAGAGGACATGGCCTTAATGTTATTTTACCACAAGCATTTAAATACAGTACCGCTGTAATTATTTTAAGTAGCATAACCCTATTGATGGCTTCAAAAGCTGCAAAGGGATTGCAATTTGGTAAACAGCGTTTGTATTTATGGCTTACGTTTTTTTTAGGAATAGCTTTTTTTGCAATACAGATATATGCATGGTATGTACTAACCTACAAAATGCAGGTTTACTTTACGAATCCTAATGCTTCCCGTTCGTTTATTTATGTATTCAGTGGAATGCATTTGTTACACGTGCTTGCAGCGTTGTTGGTGTTGTTAAGCACCATAAAGGGTTCATACAGCAACATACCACAAGTTAGGAATTTGTTTAAAATGGATATGACATCTATTTTTTGGCATTTTCTTGATATTGTATGGATATGTCTGTATGTTTTTTTACTTTTGAACCAATATTAAAACAATTATCCAAGTACAAATGAGTACAACAGTAGCACAACCAGTTGATGAGGTAAAATCAACACCATGGTCTGGAGGCAGATCGCCTTTTGAAGTTGAGTACGGTAAAATGATGATGTGGTTTTTCCTCCTTTCGGATGCGTTTACCTTTTCTTCATTATTGATTTCTTATGGCGCTTTACGTTTCAGCGCACCGGTTTGGCCGGCACCATCTTTAGTATTCCAATCATTCCCTGGTCTTATTGAACACGGAGCACCATTAGTGTTTGTTGGTTTAATGACTTTTATTCTGATCATGAGTTCGGTAACTATGGTTCTGGCTGTTGAAGCTGGCCACCGTAATTCAAAAAAGGAGGTTATTGGCTGGATGATAGCTACCGTTATTGGTGGTTTAATGTTTTTAGGTTGTCAGGCTTTGGAATGGAATCACTTACATAGCGAAGGATTTTGGTGGGGACATATTCCGAATAAAGAAACTATGCAGGAATTTTTTGCAAAAGGCGTACCGCTCACGCAACAAACAATGACTTCTCATCAGTTTGCTAACTTGTTCTTTACTATTACAGGCTTCCATGGTTTCCACGTATTCTCAGGTGTTATAATTAACATTATTATAACGATTAATGTTTTACTTGGAACTTACGAAAGACGCGGCAGCTACCTGATGGTTGAAAAAGTAGGCCTTTACTGGCACTTTGTAGATTTGGTTTGGGTGTTTGTATTTACTTTCTTTTACTTAGTTTGATAATTTAATCATATTTATATATGTCAGCAGAAACTTCAACTGTTCACACAGATGCCTCTGGTCACGGTGAACACGAAACAATGACCAAGGGAAGAATATGGAAAGTGTTTTTCATATTATTATTAATCACTTGCGTAGAGTTCTTTATTGCACTGGTTGTAGCGCCTAAATTGGGTATTTCATCAACCATTGTAAATCCAATATATATAGTCCTTACCTTATTAAAGGCTTATTTTATAGTTGCATTTTTTATGCACCTGAAATTTGAGAAAGTTGGTTTGGCACTAGCTATAATTGTTCCTATCCTGTTTATAATTGGTTTAATACTTGTACTTACAAACGAGAGCCATTACTGGATTGGTTTAAGGATGTAATGAAGAAAGCTAGTTTATCAAAAAAAATTGTGATCCTGGTACTTGTTTTAGTAGTACCAGGATTTTTATATTATTTACTAACTACTGAAGGTAAAAACCGGTACAAACCACTACCTGTTTTCGGCCCGAAATCGCTTGCCAAAACCACCCACAAAGTTAAAGGCAAGAATGTTCCTGATACGGTATACCACACACTTACTGATTTTAATCTTACCAATCAGGATGGTAAACCAGTATCGTTAAAAACCTTTGACAATCAGATATTTGTTGTCGACTTTTTTTATACGCGTTGCCAGGGTGCTTGTTCTGTGGCAAATGGTTATATCAGCTTGCTGGATTCTAATTATGCTAAAAACAAAATGATTCGTTTTGTTTCCATCACTGTTGACCCAGAGCATGATTCGACCGCAGTATTAAAAAGGTATTTTAACAGCTTTAAACCTGTTCCTGCAAAGTGGATGTTTTTAACAGGAGATACTACTACCATTTACAACCTGGCACGTAAAGGCTTTTTAGTAAATGCCTTAAAAACGAGTAATGATGATTTTATTTATAGCGATAAACTGATATTGATAGATCAGGACAAACGCATAAGAGGTTATTATACCGGAGCATCAACCGATGAAATGAGTAAGCTTAATGATGAAATTAAAGTACTCATATCGGAAGAGCTAAGAAAAAACGATAAGCCCCTTTATTAGTGGCTGAGATAAAAGCATATTCAATAAACTAATCATGACAGATAAATTTATATTCCGTTTTGTTGCTGCCATATCTATTTTTGTATTTGTTGTAGTATTGATTCTTAACCGTAAAATATTACCAGTTCCGGATGTTACCCCATCTTTTACGCCATTTTTGCCAAAACTAAATGCTATATTAAATGGAACTTGTAGTATCCTTCTTCTTTTATCGTTGTATTTTATAAAAAAAGGAAATATTACGGTTCATAAACGTATCAACATTGCTGCTTTTTGTCTTTCTTCTCTTTTCCTGGTGTCCTACATCTTATTTCATTACCTGATGAAGAAAGAAATAATGTATGGTGATATTAACGGCGATGGCATGTTATCTGATTCTGAAAAAATAGCTGCAGGCAATACCAGATATGTTTATTATGTAATTTTAATTACCCACATTATTCTTGCTGCCGGCGTACTGCCACTTATTTTGTTAAGCTTTTACCGCGGATTACAAATGCAGGTAGAAAAGCATAAGAAATTAGTAAGATGGACGTTTCCAATATGGTTATATGTTACAGTTACCGGTGTCATAGTTTATTTAATGATTTCTCCATATTATCATTTTTAAGTAATGCTTACAGTTAGTGGGTGCAACGCAACGCTGCCACATTGTATGCTAAATTTTTAATAGCTAATTTTGAATTATGAAAGCAGGTTTAAAAACAGTACTAATCTTATTTGTATTCAGCATAATGTTGATCAGCGTAAAACCTGTACATGCACAATGTGCACAATGCGCTGCTCAGGTTGAAACCAGTTCAAAAAATGGTAGTTCTGCTGCTAACGGCTTAAATAGTGGTATCTTATTTTTATTGGCAGCGCCATATCTGGCAGTAGGTGTAGCAGGGCTTGTTTGGTATAGAAAATATCGCCGTAAAAATGTGAATATAGATATGCCCGCCAAAAAACTGCATTTAAATTAATCGTACCAGCCAATCAATGGCTTCATCTTAAAGTTTATGTCTCAAACACCCAAAGCATGGGCCATGCTGCATACCAAATGTCCGCGTTGCCGCCGAGGTGATATGTTTAGTGGAGGCATTTATAACTTCGGTTCAAATAAAATTTTGGATCGTTGCCCGCATTGTAATTTACATTTTGAGATAGAACCAGGATATTTTTATGCAGCAATGTATGTAAGTTATGCTTTAAATGTGGGTGAAGCTATTGGTTTAACATTGCTCACTTTTTTGTTAACGCACAATGCCGATTCGCCCTGGCTTTATACCGGTGTCATTTTAATAGGATGTGTTTTGCTTTCACCAATAAATTTCAGATATTCCCGTGTTTTACTTTTATACTGGTTATCTCCCAAAATTCATTATCAGCCTCATTTAGATACAGATGATTCAACGCCATACCTTTGATTTTTTAAAAGACCTGGTTGAAAACAATAATCGCGAATGGTTTCAGGAAAATAAAGATCGCTATGAATCAGCGCGCGAAAATGTAATTGATTTTACAGGTGAATGGTTAGGCCTGATGAAAAAGATTGATCCGGGAATTAATGAGAATCTGGATCCTAAAAAATGCGTGATGCGTATTTATCGTGATATCAGGTTTAGTAAAAACAAAACTCCTTATAAAAATAATTTTGGTGTAAGCATACCGGCAAAAGGAAGCCGCGCAGGTGGAGCTGAATATTTTTTGCATATTGCTCCAGGAAACTCATTTATTGCAGGTGGTTACTGGATGCCTGAAGCCGCGCATTTAAAGGCTATCCGTCAGGAGATTGATTATAATGCTGATGACCTTAAGAAGATTATTGACGCTGATGAATTTGTTAAGTTGTTTGGCGAATTCAGGAAGCAGGAGCAGTTAAAAAGTGTACCGCGTGAATATAGTGTCGATAATGAAAATATTGAATTGCTGAAGCTAAAAAGCTTTGTTGCTTTTCACCAGATTAAAGACGAAGAACTGTATGAAAAAGATGTTGCCGCTAAAATTGCAACTATATGCAGCAAAATATACCCGCTTAACGTTTTTATAAATAACGCCCTGGTTTAAATTATTATAACCCACATTTATTATGAAAATTAAATATTGTTTATTTGCCGTTTTTTTATGCTTGGCATTACACTCTTGTGTGGTAATGTCACCCAAGAAGTATAAGGCATTAGTAGCCGACCGCGATTCACTTTCAAAACGTACCAATGCGCTGGAAGACACCGTCGCTAAGTTGCGGGCCGACACCATGCGTCTTCATCGTGAATTGAAGGATCTGCAGGATGCTTATAATGCTTTAAATGCCAATTATAATGCACTGAATGATAAATATAGTTCACTGAACAGTAATTTTAATGCAAGCTCATCAAAAGTAAATACCTTATCAAGCGACCTTAAAAAGCGTGAAGCCCGTTTAAAAGAAGTGGAGGATGCCCTGCACAAGCGTGATGAAGCTACCAGTGCTTTGAAAGACAAATTGCAGCAAGCCTTGCTGGGTTTTCAGCAGAGTGGCTTAACTGTTGACATCAGAAACGGTAAAGTGTATGTTTCTTTAGCTGATAAATTACTGTTCCCGTCAGGAAGTATTGTTATTGATGCAAACGGAAAAAAAGCTCTTGAGCAGTTAGCCATAGTGCTTAATAAAGAAACTGATATTAACATAGCAGTGGAAGGCCATACAGATGACAAAAAAGTTATAAATCTGGGCCAGATTAAAGATAATTGGGATTTGAGCGTGTTACGTGCAACTTCTGTTTGCAGGTATTTGACAGAAGTAGAGAAAGTTGATCCACACAGACTTACTGCTACAGGTAAAAGCGAGTTTCAGCCTATTGACCCTGCTAATACCACTGAAGCCAGAACAAGAAACAGGCGTATTGAAATTGTGCTTACTCCAAAATTGGATGAGTTATATAATTTGATTAAGCAATAAGTAAGGTTGGTGAAATTGATAAAAGGTCCGGGATTTAAAATTCCGGACCTTTTGTTTTTTTAGAAAGGACTCACAAAATCTTTAAAAGCAGGCAGGACTTCGTCTTTTGGTGAAAGTAATATTTCGTTTTTAGATATTCCCCAATCAATCCCCAAATCAGCATCGTTCCAGATTACTCCGATTTCCGATTCCTTATCATATAGGTTATTCACTTTGTAGGTGAATATAGTATTGTCTTCAAGTGTGGCAAAGCCATGCAGGAAACCCCTTGGAATCCAGAAAAGTAACTTGTTTTCACCACTTAGCTCAACAGAAATGTGTTTGCCGTAGGTGGCCGAGTTTTTACGGATATCAACAGCAACATCCAACACTCTGCCGCTTATAACCCTTACAAGTTTCCCCTGGGCAAATGGATCAGCCTGACCATGGAGGCCACGTACCGCACCTTTATGCGAAAAAGATTGATTATCCTGTACAAAATCTACATTAATACCGGCTTCAACAAACTTGTTTTTATTATAGCTTTCGTAAAAATAACCTCTGTCATCATTAAAAATTCGCGGCTCTACAATCAATAAGCCTTCAATTGCTGTTTTAGTTATTTTCATTATTAATCTACTGTTTTCATTAGTGTGTTAAAAATTACAAATTGATTTTCGAACTGCTGGTTATGTATAGCCTGCAATTGGTGAAAATGCTTATTGTAAAAGTGATTGAAGTTTTCAATATCATCAGCATAATATTGAACACAGTAGGTTATCCCCTCGTTGGGGGAATCAATTACGTTAAGAATTTTATATGATTGGAAATATCCCGTGGCCATTACAGCAGGAATATGTACTTCTTTTACCCAGTTAAGCCATTTTGCATGGACAGCTTCATCCACAATTACGGTATCGTTAAATATAATCATCGGAACAAAAATAGTAAATTAGTTGAAATTGGTTGATTGAGTTGATTGGGTGAGTGGTTGATTGAGTTATTTGAATTTGACGGCTAATTAAATGAGGCATTAACTAAACTACTCACCCAATCAATCAACCTAATAAACCACTCACTGCTCCTCACGAAGAAACGTCATTCTTATCGCCACGTAAAATACGGAATCGTTTGCGGGCCTCATTTATCCATAAGCTGCCGGCATAATCTGTTATAATTTTCTGATAATAAGTCTTTGCTTGTTCTTTATCAGCCAGATGGTTTTCATAAATATCACCCAGCATAAAAACAGCATCATCAGCCCAGAGGCTAAAGCTGTGTTCATCAGCAATTTTTTTAAGCAATAAAACAGCTCCTGTATAATCTTTTTCTTGTATCCGCAATCTGGCCTTAGCCATTAAAATATCATCAGACAAAGAATTACCAGGGAATTTGGTATCGATGCTGTCTAAAATTTTCACTGCTTTTTCAGGTATTTCGGCAAATATCTGTAAGTCGGCCCTGGCGTACATTTTTAGGGCGGCACCTGACGTATCTTCTTTAATATTGTCTGATATCAATAGTGATAAATTTAAAGCATCATTTGCAATCAGTTGGGAGGTGGCCGCTTTTAAAACATCCAATTGTCCTTTTGCCCAGGTAAAATCGCCCGTATAGTAGGCCAGTTTTGCATTACGGTATTTGGCATCCTGGCCAATGGAAGTGTTTGGATAATCTTTTTCAACCTGGCTGTAGAGCAAAGTTGCATCCCATGGCTCATTATTTAGTAGTAAAACATCACCTAAATCAAGTTTACAGCTTGCAAGTTGCTGCCCCTTTATATCGGGTAATTTTATTGCAGATTCCAAAAGTTTCTGTGCTTCATCCAGCTTATGTAATTTAAAGCATTCCAGATTGGCTAGCTTTTGCATAGCAAAAGCAGTATTGCCGTTTTGGCCAAACTCATCCAGTAAATCTTTATAGTCTTTTTCAAGGCTCAGCAAATCTTCATTGGTGTACTTTCCAGATGTTACCCTTAAATTTTTAGTATTTATCAGTTCAATTTTAGCAGGAATGTACAGATCGTGATTTTTTCCTTTATCAATCAGATATTCGTAACCGTTAATAGCTGCATCATAAGCTTCATTTGTAACAAGTGTACGGCATAGTTCAAAAATACTGTTACCATCGTCATTTAACCTTCTGCTTAAGGCAAGGGCCTGGTTCATTGCAAGGTCAAATTCTTTTTGTTGTAAAAATTGCCAGGTAAGCAATTCTGCATAAAGTGTTTGTTGTGGGTCTTTTTGGATTCTTTTTAATAATTCAATTTTAAGAATGTTATAATCAGCTTCGCCTTCATAAATGGTAGAAAAGGAGTTTTCTGCCTGGCTTATAAATGACGGATTTGTAGGCAAAAAGTTAAGATATTCTTCTGTTAAAGCCACCTTATCCCTTTTGTACCGGTATAAATTAATGAGTTCATATGAGAATATATTATCGCTATGCAGTATTTTACGCCCCTGCTGAAATATTTTTATAGCATAATCAATATTGGTGTTCTGATAAAACTGAGCAGCAAGCATAGATATTTGTCCTTGGTCGGTGGGAAGGTTATTAAGCAATTCATCATATAAAGCATTTGCTTTATCTATATTTCCTTGCTGGGTATATGCTGTGCCTAATAAAATAATGTATTGATGATCTTCAGGGTGTTTATGAATCATCTTTTTCGCGATGCTTATGGCGTCGTCAAACTTTTTGGCGGCTAAAAGGCTCGTAAAGTAGACGTTGAAATAATTTTCATTATCCTGTTTATAAAGCTTTTGATAAATATCCAGTGCTTTTTGTTGCTCGCCGTTAGCGGCAAATTGTTTGGCCAGCTGCAAATCTGTGCTCTGAGCGAAAAGCTTTGAGCAGCAAATAAATGCAATAAAAAAAAATATTTTAAACCGCTTCATCCTCCTCAAAAATAATTAAATTAATATGAATCAATCATCAATGTTAAATGATTATTAACGCTGTTTAAGGGTAAAATTGTAGTGACACTTTGAATTGGTTAAGTTTATTGTATAACTTAACCTAATTAAAAGAACCGGAATAAACCAATGTTAAAGCATTTTAGAACATTATTATTTATACAGGTAATAATTACTTTGTGCGCTTGTAACTATAACAGGACGAGGCAGATTCCTATTGTTGATTTTTTTAAAACTGCTGAAAAAAGCACATTTAAAATCTCTCCCGACGGGAAATATATTTCTTATTTAAAGCCATATAAAGATAAACAGAACATTTTTATACGCTCGCTCACTGATGGATCAGAGCGCATGGCAACATCTTTTACAGATTATTCTATCCGTGGCGATTATTTCTGGACCTTTAATAATAAGATAGTTTTCAGTCAGGATAATATAGCTCTGGATGAACAAAGACTTTTTACGTTGGATATTAACGATTTAAAAGTTCATGATATTTTATCCCTCGAAAAAGTGAGGATAACCCTGCTTAACCGTGATAGGGTAAACCCGGATATAATAACGATCAGAATGAACAAGCGTGATCCGGCAAATTTTGATGTTTACCGTTTAAATATTAAAACCGCCGAGCTAGTCCCTTATCTGATTAATCCTGGTAATATAACAGACTGGTATCCGGATATTGATGGTAAAATAAGGCTTGTGGCTTCATCTGATGGGGTTAATAAAACTATTTTATATCGCCCAAATGACAATGCACCCTTTAAGCCCATTATTCAAAATAATTTTAAAACCTCAGTTGTGCCAATTGCTTTTACTGGTAAAAAAAGTTATTTCTATGCCTTGTCAAATGTGAACAGGGATAAAACTGCTTTAGTTGAAATTAATGCAGAGGATGGCAAAGAAAGTAAAGTGATTTTTGCCTGTAAAAACGCTGATATTAAAGATTACGATTATTCAAAAAATAAACGGCAAATTGAACTGTTAGCGTGGCAAGCCGCCAAGCCTCAAAAACACTTCTTGAGTGCCGAAGTAAAAAATATCTATGATAAACTAGCCGCCGACTTAAAAGGTAATGAAATAAACATTACAGACAGGGACAGCGCCGAGAATAAGTTTATTGTTTATACTTATACTGACCGTGATCCAGGCTCCTATTATCTTTATGAAACTAAAGAAGATAAGCTCACCAAGCTTGGTGATATTAATTCAAGCCTTAAGCCTGATGAATTATGTGAAATGAAGCCCGTATCTTTTAAAGCCAGCGATGGGATGATAATTAACGGTTACCTCACCTTACCGCTAGGAAGTAAAAAAACTAATTTACCATTGATAGTGATGCCTCACGATGGCATATTTGGTCAAAGCTTTTGGTGGGGATATAATCAGGAAGTACAGTTTTTAGCCAATAGGGGATATGCTGTTTTTCAAATCAACTATCGTGGATCAACGGGTTATGGGAAGGACTTTTTTAGTGCCGGATTTAAAGAAGTTGGTGGTAAAGTTCAACAGGATATTACTGATGGGGTACATTGGCTTATAGCTAACAAAACAGCCAATCCTAAAAAGATAGCCATTTTTGGAGCGGGCTTTGGTGGTTTCTCAGCATTATACGGAGTGTCGTTTCAGCCGCAATTATATAATTGTGCAATAGTTCAGCACGGCTTAATTAACTTTTTTACCTACATAAAGGATGCACCGCCATTTTACAAACCAAAAGTAAAAATGATGTATGAAATGGTTGGTGACCCGGAAACGGATGCAGCACACCTGCGGGCTATATCGCCTGTTTTTCATACCGATAAAATAAGGGTGCCTTTGCTCATCTTTCAGGGGGCAAAAGATGATCGTGCAAATATTAGTGAGCTAAATCAGTTTGTTCGCGAACTGCAACGCCAAAATGGCAGCGAAAACGTAAAGTATTTTCTGAAACCCAATGAACGCACTTTTTTCAGAAGTGAGAACAATAAAATGCAGATGTACACAGAAATAGAAAAGTTTTTGGAACATAATATGCGGGATAACCAATAACCCGTTATGAAGAGCAATAAACATATTTACCGTAAAAACTTTTCGTTGATAATTGTTTTTTTGGTGCTTATTTCGGTAACTTTTGTTATTGCACTATTTGTATCGTATAATTTAAATGCCAGGTATGTTGAAAATGAGTTTGCATCAAAGAAAATTGATGTTCTTGAACAAACTATTAAGCCCTATAACGACCTTTTTCAAAACAAAATACCCGAGATAACTTCTTACCAGGGTTTCCTTGATTCGGCATCGGCGGCCAGGTATGCTGATGTTGTTTTTCATGATTATTCTTTTGTCAAGGTGGTTCTTTTTTATGACGCGAGGATTGGAAATCAGCGTAAAAGTGCTATTAACGTTAATCATTTAGGTATTTCAGTAAATGCCCTTTATCGTTTTATTCCAAAAGATGGTGAGGTATCGGGCTTGAGAATCTTAAATTCAGATGAGATGGATTTTAAGCAGATGGCTTTAAAGTTAAGCCGGTACATTTCCTATTCTGATACTACCAGAAGCTCAACACAGGATGAGATTTACAAAACATTTTACGATGTTAAGCCGGGCAAAATAAGCTATTCAAACATACTGAGGCGCGAGGATGTAAAAACTTTTCGCGAATTGGAGAAGCAGGGTAACCCATCATCATTTTATAAACAGAACATGATGACATTTTTGCTGGATCCCTATTTGTTGAAAGTGAAAAATTCTCATAAGGAATTATACCAATCTATCAGCATACAACCCGTTGTTTATGATCCGATTGATAATCAAAATGATGATTTAATAACCGAGGTAGCTTTTCCCGGTGCTTTTTCTGATTATAAATTATTTTTCCGGTCGGCAAGGGGATATCTCACTGCTGAAATTAACCGTCGTTTTGCTCCTATTGGGGCCATGGTGTTGCTAATTTATTGCTTCTTAGTTCTTATTGGCTGGCTAATTTATCGTAATTTAAGTGTCAACCTGAAGATGTTTAAATTGCAATACGATTTTATAAACAACTTTACGCACGAGTTTAAAACGCCGGTAAGCGTAATAAAAATTGCAGGCTCCAATTTAAGCGGCGATAATGAATTGAGCGAAAGACAACGTAAACAGTATGGCCGGATTTTAAATGAAGAAGCCGATAAGCTTAATGAGCTGATGAATAAGTTGCTGTCGTTTACGCAGCTCGAAAACAGATCAATCCATATTAAACGAGAAGAGATTGATGTTAAGGATTTCGCCAGTAAGTATATTGAAACCTTTAAATTGAAATATACCGACTTTAAAATCGTTTTAAAGGTCAATGATGTTAAAACCTTTTATACCGATCCGGTATTATTAGGGAGTGTTTTCCAAAACTTGATAGAAAACGCTTACAAATATTCGCATCCCAATAAAAAAGAACTATTGATAAATATTAGTCACGAAAAGCGTAATATTATATTCTCATTTGCCGACAAGGGGATTGGGATACAAAAAGGTGAGCTAAATAATATTTTTAAGAAGTTTTATAGAATAGAAAATAAATATAATCAGAACGGAAGTGTGGGATTAGGTTTGGCATTTTGTAAAGAACTGGTTAATTTTATGAACGGAGAAATTATTGTTAACAGTAGGGAGAACGAAGGATCGGAGTTCGTCGTTACATTGCCCTACGAAAATTAAAGGAATGAATAAAGAAATTAAGATTGCGCTGGTTGAAGATGATGAAAACCTGCGTTTCCTGGTTGCCGAACGTTTGGAATCAGAAGGCTATAAGGTTTTGGAAGCAAGCAATGGCGACGATGCTGAAGATATTATTTTAAAAGAACTGCCTGAAATTGTTTTGTTAGACTGGATGCTGCCCGGTAAACAGGGATCAGAAGTTTGTACCAACATTCGCGAAAAAGGATTTGATAACCTGGTTATTATGATGACCGCAAAGGGCCAGGATGTTGATAAGATAGAAGCTTATAACTTTGGCGTATCTGACTATATCATCAAACCATTTAATATGGATGTTTTGGTGGCAATGATTGATAATAAGATAAAGTTTGCGCTGAACAGTGAGAAAACCGAATCATATCGCTTTGCCAATATGGAGCATCAGCCAAATACCCATTTGCTCATAAAAGACAGCCGCAAAATCGAATTAACCATACTGGAGAACCGCATTTTGCTTTATTTTCTGAAAAATAAAAACAAGGTCATCAATCGCGAAGAATTGATGATGGAAGTTTGGGGTTACAATGCCGATGTAAATACCCGTACTCTTGATATGCACATTGTAAGGCTCCGCAAAAAAATTGAATCAAATCCTGATTCTCCTCAGTATTTGCAAACAGTTAGAGGAATAGGATATAAATTTGTTTATAATCAATAATGAAATTTTATGCGTAACGATTTAATGAGTCGTTACGCATTTTTGTATATATTTTTGAGATTATGAAATCGCCATAAAAAGTCCTCCCGGCAATATTTTCATAGCTATATTTCTCAAATTGTTGCTCAATATCAGGTAAGCTGCTTGCTTCTATACCACACAATATCCTAAAAAATAAAAACATCGATCTTAAAAGCAATCGCTGCCACCATTTACCGGTGAGCTGAAAATCGGCATTTAACCAAAGTCCTTTTGATTTTAATGATTGGTGGATATGTTCAAATACTTTTTGCAGTGTCTGTTCTTTAAAGTTGTCAAATAAAAAGGGCGTAATTACTATATCGAAATTGGTTTGTAGATTAATATTTTCAACTGCATTATTAAAAAAAGTAACTTTATTGGTGCCAGTTTGTCTTTTTTGGGAAATAGACATCATTGCCGGGGCAACTTCAATGTAAGTAATGTTTAAACCTGCCGGATGTATTTTAGTGATCTCTTCGAGTATCCAGCCAGTACCGCCACCAATTATTAAAATTTTACTACTTGCCGGGATATATTGCAGCAAATAAACCTGCGCATTGATCAAGGCTCTGCCATATATCAGGCAAGATAACCTGTCATAAAACCAGGCAGAGTTATTATAATTGGCGGCCATTTTATTTGAATGGATTGGTGTTTATTATAAAATTGAATTTAGCTGGTTGCTAACTTTCACCAACTTAATAACTAATTCCTATATTTAGTAAAAGATCATTAACTAATAAATTATGAAAGTATTTTTTACAAAAAAACTCTTTTTTATTATGCTATCGCTAGCGGTAAACACACTGTTTGCCCAACCTGTAAAGCCCGATGATAAATACAACCGGCAGGAAGTGATGATACCCATGCGTGATGGTATTAAGCTTCATACGGTTATTTACACTCCCAAAAATCAAACCGAAAAATTACCTTTTTTATTGGAGAGAACGCCTTATGGGGTAAACGAACGCCCCAGCCCGGAAAAACAAACTTACATTAAAGATATGGCTGATGATGGTTATATTTTTGTTTTTCAGGATATCCGTGGCCGCTACCTTTCTGAAGGTACTTTTGAGATGCAACGTTTTAATCGTGATAAAAGCAATCCTAAAGCTATTGATGAAGCCAGCGATACCTACGATACAATTGAGTGGCTGTTAAAAAACATTGCTGATAATAATGGTAAGGCCGGCATCTACGGTATATCGTACGATGGGTGGACGGCAATTATCGCTGCTACCGACCCTCATCCGGCACTGAAGGCAGTATCTGAGCAAGCTACCCCGGCTGACATGTTTATGAACGATGATTTTCATCATAATGGTGCTTTCCGTTTAAGCTATGGCTTTGAATATTCCGTACTGACAGAGGCAGCCAAAACTGATTCGTTATATAACTTCCATGAGTATGATGTTTACAATTGGTATTTGAATTTAGGTGCACTATCAAATATCAATCAAAAATATGCCCATAATACTTTGCCTACGTGGAACAACTTTATAGCGCATCCTAACTATGATAGCTTTTGGCAAAAGCAGGCACTGGCTTACAGGTTAGATCATCCACGCACCGCCATTCAGCATGTTTCCGGTTACTGGGATCAGGAGGATATGGTTGGGCCGCAAACGGCTTATAAAGTATTGGAAAAGCAGGATAAGGATAGCCAGAACTTTATTGTGCTGGGGCCATGGCGACATGGTGGCTGGGCAGGCGGCGAAGGCAAAAGCCTGGGAAATATTAAGTTTGATGATCAGGCTACGGCTACCTATTTCCGTAAGGAAATACAGGCTAAATGGTTTGCCTGGTATTTAAAAGGCAAAGGCGATGGCAAGTTTGCTGAGGCAATATCGTTCCAAACCGGATCAAACCAATGGAAAAGCTATAGCGCCTGGCCACCTAAGGAGGCGGTAGAGAAGAATATTTACTTCCATGCTGATGGGAAACTATCGTTCGATAAACCAACGACTACAGAAACAAAAACGTTTGATAGTTATGTGTCTGATCCATCTAAACCAGTACCGTATCGGGCAAGGCCGGTTGAGGAAACTTATGGCCCTGGTTCACGCTGGTATTTTTGGTTAACCGAAGATCAGCGCTTTGTTGATAACCGCCCCGATGTATTAACCTGGCAAACAGACACCCTTACTGAAGATGTTACTATTACAGGTAACGTGCTGGCTAAGCTGTATGCTGCAACCACAGGCACGGATGCCGATTGGGTGGTTAAACTGATAGATGTTTACCCTAAAGAATACAAAAAGGAACCTAAAATGGCAGGCTATGAGTTAATGATAGCCGATGACGTTTTCAGAGGCAGATTCAGGACAAGTTTTACTAATCCATCGCCTATAATACCCAATAAGGTTGAGGAATATACCATTGACCTGCATGCCGCCGACCACGTATTTAAGAAAGGTCACCGCATCATGGTGCAGGTACAGAGTACCTGGTTTCCGGTAATTGACCGTAACCCGCAGAAGTACGTACCCAATATTTTTGAAGCAAAAGAAAGCGATTATCAAAGCGCAACGCAAAAAGTATATCACTCAGTGAATTTTGCAAGCAGTATAGTGTTGCCGGTAGTGCAGTAAATTTTGATCTTGCGTTTGTCTGAGGATGAGCGCAAGTTTTTTTTAAATATACACGCTGAGCCATCCTACCAATACCAAAACGAGGTATTGTAGTATCAGTACACCGTCCATAAAAAAGAAGTAATAATACTCATTCTTTTCCCATTTTGATTTAAAGATGAGCCAGCCGGTAAGTAATGTAGTAATAAACAAAGCCCAAAAAATGGCATTAAAACCATTATTTCTGAAAAGTAGTAATAGCACCAGATAACCAGCTAATAAGAGCTGACAAAACAGATAGGCATTCTTTTCGCCCCAAATTACAGGTACGGTTTTAAGTCCGGATTGGCGGTCCTCAAACAAATCCCGGATATCAAATGGTATGGTTAATGCTGCAATAAATAAAAAGCGTTTGCCTATTAGAATGGTGGTATCACGCATAGAAATATCAGTTAAATGATGCGCGTGAGCTTCCAATATGGGCAGCAGTACGGTACTCATTGTCCACACCATTGTTATCAGGAATTGTTTTAAGCCGGGTATGTTACGCAGACCGAACTTTTGGTCGCCTATTGTAAATAGGGGAATGCTGTAAAAAAAGGATATAATCGCCAAAAAGATGAGCAATATCCTCGATTCCATCGATACTAAAAAGAATAAAGGAATTAAAGATAATAACGATACAATGGTAAAAGTTACCATTAGGCGGTAATGCTCAAAAAACCATCGTACGCGACGGTAGGGAGATTGCTCCGGATGTTTGGGCTTGGTTAATAATATGCTAAAGTTATAAATACCCAATGTAGAAGTGAACAACAGCCAGTTTACATGGTATGAAGATTTTGAGCCGATAAGATAAAACGTTACCAGGCCTTGCGAAACGGCACACAGGGCCATGAAAATATTACTAAAAAGCAGGAAATCTAAAATTTGCTGTAATGTTTTTTTCATTCTTAATATAATGAACCAACCTTACCAGTCTGATTATGCATTAATGGGGCTTGGTGTAGGTCCGGCTTTTAATGTAAATATCGTAATCTCCGGCAATATTCCAACTCTTCCTCTAAAACCTAAAAATCCATAACCTACGTTTACATATAGCTGCTGTTGTCCCTCATGGTAAAAACCTGCCCATTCTTTGTAAACATACTCCACCGGGCTCCATTGAAAATGCTCTGTTTGAATGCCCATTTGCATGCCATGCGTATGGCCCGAAAACATCATATCTATTTGTGGGTATTGCGGCAATACCTGTGCCCGCCAATGTGAAGGATCATGTGATAATAAAAGTTTTACCGGTAAATCATCCGTATTTTTTACAGCAAGATCCATACGGCCATACTTGGGGAAACGGCTCAGTTCACCCCAGTTTTCGATGCCCAGGATACCAATTTCTTCTCCATCTATTTTTAAACGACGGTTCTCGTTCATCAGCAGGTCCCAACCCATATTTTTATGGGTGGCTATCAGGTTATCCAGATTTTTCTTTTTAGCGGCGGGGTCTGTCCATTTTGCATAATCACCATAATCATGATTGCCTAAGGTAGAAAATACGCCTAAAGGAGCTTTAACCTTGCTGAAAATATCCTGGTAGTCTCGCATCTCATTACTCAACGTGTTTACCAGGTCGCCGGTAAAAAAAATAACATCGGGCTTTTGGTTCAGCAGCATTTCAATGCCGCCTAGCACTGCCTTTTTATTGAAGAAACTGCCGGAATGTATGTCAGATATTTGCCCTATTTTAAGCCCGTCAAACGATTTTGGCAGGTTAGATAGGTAAAGATTACGGTGCTTTACCCGATAGTCGTACAGGCCGCTTTTCATGGTTATTTTCATGGCAGCTAGTGGAACGGAGCCTGCTAGTAAACCTGCTTTTACCAAAAACTCTGAACGGGGTATTTCTGGTAAGGATGATGTTGAGGTTGCTGGGGTATTGGATACTTTGTCCTTTTTGAAACGCCTTATCAGCTTTATAGTCAGCCTGCGTACATCATCAATTAATAAAAATGGCAGCAGGGAAATTTTGCCAACAAAAAGCAGAAAATATAGAAGTAAAAATGTAGCGCGGATGCCTATTCCCAGCTTTACATAAACACCCATTAATACCATAATGATAAGGCATCCCGAAACAATCCAGTATGACCTTACAAACCATTTCTTTTTGATGATGGCCCATTTTAGCAAGCCGCTGCGGATGCCGTTATAAATATAAAGATCAAGCAGTAATAAAACTGCTATGATCAAAAGGGTATTAAAAGACTGTACCATTAATATGATTGAAGGACAAATTTAGTAACGATCATCGTCTAAATCCAAATCATCCTCGTCAGGCTGCAGGTTAAACAGGCTGTTAAACATGTCTGAAAAAGCAAAACCGTTATCTAAAAATCCTTTGTTTAGCTGACTGAATTCTGATAGGCCATGCAACACAAATTCCATCAGCAATAGCTCCTGGTTTTCAGTTAAACGGGGGTGAAACTTTTTAACCAATGCTCTTAATCCGGTTACTGAATTAAGTGCTTTTTTGTATTCCTGTTGTGGAAGTTCGTCAATTACTGAAAGGTTGTTGCCATCGCCAAACCAGTTAATGATTTCGGCATATGGGTTTGCTCCTTTTGTTTTTTTAGCTTTCTCCGGATCAGGGAAAAACTGCAGTAGTAAAGTTTTTATGGCTTTGCCGATCAGGATATTAGCCACCTTACCCGGACCTTCCAACTCGCCTTCATAAACCAGCTCAATTTTACCGGTTATAGCAGGTATTACCCCTAAAAAGTCGGAGATGCGTACAAAAGTGCTTTTCTCTTTATTGATGAGCATACGGCGTTCTGCATTGCTTACCAAGTTTTCAAAAGCTGATATGGTTAAACGGGCCGATACGCCTGATTTTTTATCAATATATTCTGAATTACGGGCCTCAAAAGCAATCTGTTCAACTAAATCTTTCACCAAACCATCAACTTCAATTGCTTCACGCTGCTCGGGCGCCAGCGTAGCTTCCTGCTGAGTAATTTTGCGGGAGATTTCAACAGAGCGAGGATAGTGGGTTAAGATCTGGCTCTCGATACGATCCTTTAAAGGTGTTACTATAGAACCACGGTTGGTATAATCTTCAGGGTTGGCCGTAAATACAAATTGCAGATCGAGCGGTAAGCGAAGTTTAAAGCCACGGATCTGGATATCCTTTTCCTGTAAAATGTTGAATAAAGATACTTGGATACGTGCCTGTAAATCAGGTAATTCGTTGATTACAAAAATACCGCGATGTGCACGTGGAATTAAACCGAAATGGATAACGCGCTCATCCGAATAGGTAAGTTTCATGGTGGCAGCTTTAATAGGGTCAACATCGCCAATTAAATCGGCAACGGTAACATCAGGAGTAGCCAGTTTTTCGGTATAGCGTTCGGAGCGGTGAACCCATGCAACAGGGGTATTGTCGCCATGCTCCAAAATAGCATTGTGGCCATACCAGGAAATTGGTGCCAGCGGATCATCATACAATTCAGAACCTTCTATGTAAGGCATGTATTCATCCAGCAGGTTAACCAGTAAACGTGCAATACGCGTTTTAGCTTGTCCGCGTAAACCCAGTAATAATATGTTGTGGCGCGATAGGATGGCAGTTTGCAGATCAGGGATTACCGTATCTTCAAAACCTACAATCCCTTCAAAACCACCCTCGCCTTTTTGTAATTGGGTAATCAGGTTTTCACGCAACTCATCCTTAACCGAGCGGCTTTTATAAGCCGTTTTCTTTAACTCGCCAAGTGTTTTTATATTTAATAGCTTATTTGTCATTTAGTCAATAGTCATTAATCATTCTGTCATTAGTCATTTTTAATCTGCAACCAAGTTTCCTGTTAGCTACAGATCATTAATCCGCACATTTAAAATCCTCACATTCGCACATTACCTTACGGTTTTTCTTCTGTTGCGGATGTAATCCTCAAAAATGTATTCGCCCAAACCATTCAGTGAGCTGTAAAAAGCTTTGCCGCCATTGGTTTCGGTAAATTTACGAACAAATTGCTGCAGGTAAGGGTCCTTCGCTATCATAAATGTGGTGATAGGTATTTTAAGCCTTTTGCATTGTGCAGCCATGTTAAGTGTTTTGTTTACCACTTTTCTATCCAACCCGATGCTGTTTTTATAATATTTGTTGCCTTCCTTTAAGCAGGTGGGCTTACCATCGGTAATCATAAATATTTGCTTGTTGTGGGTTTTGCGCCTACGCAGCAAATCTGTAGCTAATTCTAATCCTGCATACGTATTGGTATGATATGGGCCAACCTGCAGGTATGGTAAATCTTTTAGGGTGATGGGCCATGCATCGTTACCAAACACCACAATATCCAGAGTATCTTTAGGATACTTGGTTTTAATGAGTTCGGCCAGTGCCATTGCAACCTTTTTGGCAGGGGTTATCCTGTCTTCACCATAGAGAATCATGGAGTGCGAAATGTCAATCATCAACACGGTAGAGGTAAGAGTTTTATAATCCATTTCCTCCACTTCCAGGTCACGCTCGGTCATCATAAAATCGCCAATGCCGTGGTTTACCTGTGCGTTGTGGATAGACTGCGTCATGTTGATCTGATCCAGACTATCACCAAACTCAAACTCACGGCGCTCGGCATTCTTCTCATCGCCCTGACCTGATTGCGGTGAACGGTGATTTCCCTTGCCTGATTTTTTAAGCTTGCCAAATATTTCTTCCAGTGCCGATTCTCGGATACTTTGCTCTGTTTTGGCGGTTATTTTAATTTCGCCATTTTCATTATCGTCGCTTAGATAGCCTTTTTGCTTCAGATCATCGATGAAATTACCCATGCCATACTCGTCATTGGTAATGTTATATTGCTTATCCAGCTCGTTCATCCAGGCCAAAGCTTCGCCCGCATCACCCGCTGTGTAGTTAAGCAATTCTAAAAACAATTTTAATAGTTCCTCAAATCCACCTTTTGGGATTTCATTGGGTTTAAACTTCGAAAACTCAAAACCGCGCATATTTTACCCTTTCTGTTATAAAATAACGTATAATTTTTGTTAAAAGTTTCGGCTAAGCGCCATTAAACACAATTGTTATGAAAAGATGACAAAGTGCGAGGCGGTTTGCAGTGGGCAGTTTGCAGTATTTGATTTACAGTTTGCTGGCATTTTATAATTTGCAAATAGAACATCAATCATCTATTGCAAACTGCCCACTTTACTTTATTTTCAAGTAATTGACCTCATCTTCTCCATAAATCGGGTTAGCACCGCGTTTACCGGCTACAAAAGCACCTATGCGGCAGGCTTGTTCCAGTGTGACGGGCATGGGTTTGTTAGCCAGCAGGCCATTTACAAAAGTGGCTAAAAAGGCATCGCCTGCGCCAACGGTGTCAATCACATTTACGGTGTAGCCGGGGTGTTGGTAAAAGGCGTAATCGTGCCAAGCCATAGCGCCATGTTCGCCACGGGTTACGCAAATGGTTTTAGGGTGATATTTCTTTTGAAATTCTACGATGTTTTCTTTTAAATTATGGGTGTTGCCGCCTATCAGCAGTGCCGCTTCATCTTCATTCATCTTTACCACATCCGCACCGGCAACCAACGTTTCAATGGTGGATAATGTGTAATGCGGAGGACGCAGGTTTACATCAAACACCTTTAACGCTGTGGTTTCGTTGAGCAGGTTAAGCAAAGTATCGCGTGTGGTAACTTCGCGGCAAGCCAAACTACCATAAATAATAGCCGAAGCATTTATGGCTGCTTCATTCAGTGCTTCTGTAGTTTGAATATTATCCCATGATACGGGTTGAGGGATAATATAGGTAGCCTGTCCCTGTGCATCCAACTGAACGGTAACCTCACAGGTGAGTAACTTATTGTCTGTTTGTATCAGGTTGCTGTAAAGCCCGCCATCCTTTAAAAATTGAACTAATCCCTGTCCTGAAGTATCGTTGCCAACACGACTGGCAAAAAGCACATCAGCACCTTGCTGTGCCAAATGTCGTGCAACATTCATTGGGGCACCTCCGGCAACCTTTTCAGCGCCAAAGGCATCCCATAAAATTTCACCAAAACAGAGTATGTTTTTCATAATTGAGGCTTATCTACCAAAGCTAAAAGCTTTTTTGGTAAATTTATTTAAATTGCGGTATGAAGAAAACTATTCTGTTTTTTATATTGGTATTTGCCTGGTGCGGGGGGCTTTACGCACAAGATCGTCAGGCCATCCTCAATGTAATTGAAAAACAACGAATCGCCTGGAATAATGGCGATGTTGAAGGTTATATGCAAGGCTACTGGAAGTCTGACTCGCTGGTATTTGTTGGTAGCAGTGCGCCGGTACATGGCTGGCAAAGTACGCTTGATCGTTATAAAAAACACTACCCGGATAAGGCGGCTATGGGCCAGCTTACCTTCACTATTTTAAAGGTTGATGTGCTTGACAGTACCAACGCTTTTGTGCTGGGTGGCTGGAACCTTAAACGCGAAAAAGATGCCCCCGGTGGATATTTTACTTTATGGTTTAAAAAGATAAATGGCGAGTGGGTGATTGTTTGTGATCACACGAGTTAGAATTTTTGAGGAGGGATATATGGCACCAGCCAAATGATTTTAAAATGTAGGGAGACACAATGAGTTGTATCTCCCTACAATATCATTAATAAGGCTTCCCTGCAGCTAGTTCACGGTTTGCCCATTTAACGGCAAGTTTCTCGCGGAACTGTGCGTAGTTAGCTTTGAAAGCCATTTTTAGTACGCTGTCTAACCCGCCTTTTACGGCCAGGTTGTATACGCTGGCAGCTTTACGGCTAATGGATGCATCCCAGGCGCGTAAGCTAAGCGAATATCCGCCTTCCACATATTTCATCCAATGCCAGTAACCAGTAGGCATAAACAGGGTATCGCCATGTTCCAAAAATACTTCAATACCTTCTACACCATCCAGTGCGGGGAATTTTTTGATGTCGGGATTCAATACATCATAATCCTCCAGTGCATAAGTTGCATTTGGTATGCAGTATAAACGGCGTTTCCACTTATTTTCGAACAGGATGACCTGTTTTTTGCCACCAAAATGAGTATGGAAAATATGTGGCAAATCGATATCGTAATGTAAAAAAGTAACCGAGTTCGATCCGCCAAAAAACATAGATGGCATGCTTTCTAAAAAGCCACCCATCAGTTCTTTAGGGAATGCAATATCATCCAGTAGTTGTGGTGCCTGCTTAAATATATTGAAGAAAAAGATCCTTAGCTCTGTAGGCTGCGACATAATCAAATCGATATAATCATCAAAAGGCATTTCGGCAGCTGACGAGTTGATCGGTTTAGAGGGATCGGCTTTGGAGTTATCATACAGCGGGACAACTTTGCTACCAACAACTTGCTTTAAGTATTCGGGTGTCCATTTTTCGCGGGCAGCCCAATTGTTCGTAAGCCCCTTTATTACTAAGGGACGCCGGGGATCTAAATAGTTTTTTTTAAAATCAACAGGGTTGATATGATCAACGGTGTCAATAGGACCCAGTATAAAACTCATATTTATGTAATACCCTAATCAATATAAGTAAAAAAGAACTTATCGCAGGGGAATAACAAAAGAACGAAATAAAACGACGAAGTGTATTAATAAAATGTTAAATAGATTAAATTAAGCTAAAGATTACCTCATTTTTACCTTTCGCTTTGCAGGCTGCCGGCTTTTTTTATGGATAATTTTTGTGCTGAAATGTATGTTGCTGATATTTTCGAAGTCAATTTCGGTTACTTCTTTAGTAATAGATTTTTCGGACTCGATTGGTTGAATATAAACTGATTGGGGCAAAATTTTAACGATAGATGAATAAAGACTTACACCTTTATTGAATTCAACAGTTACATTCAGGCTATATTTTTTGAGGCTTTCAAAAATGCTTTCCCAGTTGGTTAAATCAATCGGATAGTTAATGCCAACCGTTTCAACCAAGCCACGCCATATCATTATTTTATGGTAGCGCCGATTCCAATTACTAAAATGAATTTTCTTTAGCATACTTACCGGAAAAATATGGAACCCTGTAAGTTTAAACCATCTTGTTTCCTGTAGTAAAACAAAATCGGTAGAATATCCGACTACATAACCATGGTTTGTTTTTTGCTGACCATTATCCCTTATGAATTTGGCGTGGAGCTTATTATCATAATGGTACTTTATTTTTTTAGACATAGTGATGCAAGGCAGCCTAAAGGTATAATAAAATTCAAAAAACTGCCTGTTTTATCGATAATTTATTGGGAGTCGGCGTTATTGGCTAAGGCCTTGTTTGCGCGTTTAATAGCAAGATTTTCCTTCCAGTCCATATATTTTAATCTGAAGTTTTTCTTCATTAAGTCGTCAAACTTGCGTTGTATGGTTAAATTGTATAGGCTTTTGGCTTTTATAGCCCATGATTTATCCCAGGCGCGTAAGGAAATGGAGAAAGATCCGTCGAGGTATTTCATCCAGTGTCAGTAACCTGTAGGCATAAAGAGGGTATCGCCATGCTCTAAGATAGCTTCCCGCCCTTCGATACCATCCAGCGCGGGGAATTTTTTAAAATCGGGATTTTCAATATCGTAATCTTCCAACGCGTAAGTAGCAAAAGGAATGCAATACAGGCGATCGCTCCATTTCTGATCAAATAGTATTACGTGTTTACGACCATTAAAGTGAGTGTGGAATATGTGAGCCAAATCAATATCATAATGCAGAAATGTAACCGACCCGGCTCCGCCAAAAAACATATTGGGGTATTTATCTAAAAAACCGCCCATCAGGTTAGTAGGGGAGCGGTAATCATCCAATAATGCTGGTGCATACTTAATGGGATCAAATAAAAAAATCCTTAAATCAGTAGGTTCTTTTTGTATCAGGTCAATATAGTCACCAAACTTCATCTCGGCGGCTGATGCGTTGATGGGTTTTGATGGATCAGCCTTTGAACTATCGTACAAAGGAACAATTTTATCGCCAACGGTTTCTTTCAGGTAATCAAAGGTCCATTTTTGTAATGCAGGCCAGCTTTGAGTAGCCTTACGGATAATTAGTGGCTTGCGGGGGATTAAATAATTGTTAATAAAATCTTCTTTACTTATATCATCAACGTGGTCGATAGGAGATAATTTCATGCTCATGTTCACAATTATTTAACAGGCAAAATTAAATAAATGATAAAAACGCAAAAACTTTCCTATTGTTTTTGATATTTTACTGACAAATTATTCAGGCTCTCAGTAGGCGGTTTGCTGTTATCGGTTTGCAGTTTTTTTGATTGTTATTACTTATCCCCTAAAAAAAGAAACCGCCCCGCATTAACTGCGAGACGGTATTAACTGCTAATTGAACGCTGCCAACTATTAGTTCGGTATTAATACTGCATTTATTACATGTATTACGCCATTACTTTGAAATACATCTGCAATGGTTATCCATGCTTTTCCGCCCTTTTCATCAACAAGGTATAATTTGCTTCCCTTTGCCATAACGGTTAAAGTACCACCTTCAACTGTTTTTAATTCGGCTTTGCCACCACCTGCAGCAACCTGTGCTTTTAAATCAGCAGCGCTTATACGACCTGCTACAACGTGGTAGGTTAATATTTTAGTTAAAGTGGCTTTGTTTTCGGGTTTTACCAGATTATCAACAGTACCTGCCGGTAGTTTGTCAAATGCTTCGTTAGTTGGAGCAAATACAGTGAATGGCCCTGCGGACTCTAATGTTTCAACTAAACCGGCTGCTTTTACTGCTGCAACCAGGGTGGTGTGATCTTTTGAATTTACAGCATTTTCAACAATGTTTTTGGTTGGATACATCGCTGCACCACCCACCATTTTTGTTTGAGCATTTGCTTGAGGCGCAATTGCAATAGCTGCTAATGCAAACGCCGCGATAATTAATTTTCTCATAAGTAATATTTTGATGTTTTGTTATTTAAGGGGAGATACGGGCAGATAATTGGTACGGATTTTTTTAACAGGTACTATCGCACTCCCAACGGTTGTAGGTACAGGTATTTGAACCTGTATTCATCAAAAAAATAGTTCTGAGGCAATATGGTCGGCGTATAGCTTACCAGTTTGGGTTAGGTTGATGATCTGGTCCTTCTGTTCAATCCAACCGTTTTCAAAATAGCGTTGTGCGGCAATGTTTAATTGCGACGAGGCAGCTTCAGCAATGGTATTTAGCTTATTTAAGTCAAGTCCCCAAATGGTACGCAGTGAGGTCATGATATATTCGTTTAGACGGTCGGTTTCGGTTAATATCTCGGTTTCTGATGGAATGGACGCTTGTTGAAGCGCCTGTATGTATTTGGTATTATTGGGAATGTTCCACTGCCGGGTTTCGCCATTAAAGGAGTGTGCCGATGGACCTATGCCCAGGTATTTTACGCCTTTCCAGTAATTGGAATTATGTTTGGAATAATGCCCCGGTTTGCAAAAGTTTGATATTTCGTAATGTTCAAAGCCTTGTTGCTGCATGGCATCCATCAATATTAAAAACTGGGCCGCACTTTGCTGGTCGTCCATTGCAGGCTGTTTTTTATTTTTGATGAATGTGGCCAGGGCCGTACGAGGTTCAACCGTCATGGAATAAGAGGATACATGCGGAACGTTCAGCTCAAAAACTTTTTCGAGGTTTTGCTTCCACTTCTGATCATTTAACAGCGGGTAACCATAAATCAGGTCGACTGTAATATTTTCAATGCCGGTATCCTGCGCCCTTTTTACCGATGATTCTGCTTCGTTCGCTTTATGTACCCGGTTCATCCATTTTAAGTCGTCATCAAAAAACGATTGAATGCCTATGCTTAAACGGTTAATATCCGTTTTACTAAGCAAGCTTAATTTCTCCCTGTCCAAATCATCGGGGTTGGCTTCTAAAGTAATTTCCGCATTTGATGATACCGTATGCAGATTGGTTATAGTACCCAGCAACAGATTAATTTCATCACTGCTTAGTACAGATGGGGTGCCGCCACCAAAGTAAATAGTTTCAATGGTTTCACCATCCAGATAACCTTTTTGTAGCTGTATTTCCTTTACAAGGGCTTGCAAAAGTTCGTCCTTGTATTTTAAGGAGGTGCTGAAATGAAAATCGCAATAATAACATGCCTGTTTGCAAAAAGGGATATGGATATAAATTCCGGCCATCAATTTTATTAATTCTGATAATGGCAAAGGTAAACGCAATTATGGTTCTTTAAGATTTTTGTTGATAAGGACTATTCTGATTTTGAGAGCCAGATTAGTGAGGCCGACAAGGATAAGCCTCAATAATAAAGGCGCTTCGCAATAAAAGAGAGGAAGAATTAAACCTTTCGGAACATAGTTATAAGCAACGTGTCAAAATAAATTATAACCTTCGGCATAATTTACGCAAGAGTAATTGTAATAAACCTGATATACTAATTGGGGTTAAGGCTTTGTTAATCTTTTATTAATGCATTAAAAGTAATTGCAGCAGTTTAACTACCTACAGTTACAAATGAGAAAAGACTTCTATACGTTACTAATCATCCTGTTTTTTATACCAATAACATCCAATCTTTTTGCCCAGGGTGATATTCGCCTGGACGAAAATTTCAATTCGCAAGTTGTAAAATATGAAAAAATTGGTCGGGGGATCTGCGAAATTAAAGACTCGGTATTAACCACCCATGATGCTTACTTATGTTTTGGCGAAAATAATTGGGCCGACTATGAAATTAAATTTAAAGGCCGTGTGCCCGATACTGCGAAGCAGGTTCAGCTTTGTGCAGGCTTCAGGGCAGCTAACCGCGACGACCGCTATATCCTGATGCTCAAAGGGGGTAATGAAAAGTTTTTATACCTGGCGCGATTGGGCTATATGGGGTCTGATGATTTTCTGGCGCTGCGCGAACTCGATTTTCAACCCGAACCCGGTAAATGGTATGATTTTAAGCTCCAGATTGCGGGAAACCGCATCCGTGTTTATTTGAACAACGAATCTCTGCCCCGTATAGATGTAATAGATAAGCTAACTGCGCTGGCCCCGGCTGGTAAAGTTACTTTAGGCGGTAGCTGGATAGCCAATGAGTTTAAGGAGCTTACAATTACATCGATCAATAAAAATGAATTACAGGGCCTGCCGATAAAAGAATATGCTTTGCCACCCGTTGATAAAGTTGCCTTGCGTAAAAAACAGCGCGCAGGGTATAAGCCTATTGAAATTAAGCAAAGCGGCGAAGGTCGTACAGATATTTCACTTAACGGACGCTGGCTGTTTTCGCCTAGTTATGAAATCGGTAACGAGAATGATGCCGTATCGCCCTCACATAGCGACAACGATTGGCACGTAATGACGGTGCCCAATTTCTGGAACCCGCTGCGGGTATGGCAGCATGGTGAACGTTACAATACGGCCAGCAAGGGTGTAGCCGACAACTTTTACCAGAAAGAAATTGATAGGTGCGAGAGTTATACTTTCGATTATAAGAAAACAAGTGTGGGCTGGTACCGGCAATGGCTTGTTTTACCTGCCGATATCGAGGGCAAAAATATGCAACTCACTTTCGATGCAGTATCTAAAGTGGCGGAAGTATGGGTTAATGGTAAAAAGGCCGGCAACCATGTAGGTATGTTCGGCGATTTTAAGTTGGATGTGAGCAGCCTGCTAAAGCCTGGTAAAAACCTGATAGCAGTAAAGGTAATACGCGATTATGTGAAAGATATTAAGGATGCTGATAAAATAGCCGGTGTAGCTGTAACTGTTGAAGTTACCCAAAAGATGATGAAAGACCTTGCGCATGGCTTTTTTGACGATGACCCGGCCGGGATATGGCAACCGGTCACTCTAACCATTAGCAATCCTGTAAGAATAGAAGATGTATTTATTAAACCCAGCCTTACCGGTGCCGAATTTAATGTTACTGTTAAAAACAATGATCAAACCTCAACCTTGTTCTCAATTTCAACTGCTATTGATGGCGTAAAGTTTAAAGATGCACTCTATAACGTAGTATCGTTAAAACAACTGGTACTAAAACCGGGCGAAACCAAAATGTTTACTTACAGCATTGATGGATTAAAGCCACAACTATGGTCGCCAGATCATCCGAACCTGTACAACTTTAAGTTCGATTTATCTGCTGACGGTAAACAGATCGATGAAAAAGTGATTAGATCGGGTTTCCGCACATTTAAGGCCATTGGCGATTACTTCTACCTGAACGGTAAACGTTACTGGCTGCGCGGCGGGAATCAAACCGCTATGCCCCTGGCACCCAATGATACAGCTATGGCCAATAAATTCTGCCAGTTGATGAAGGAGGGCAACATAATGGTTACGCGTACACATACGGTACCGTATGATGAAACATGGATGAATGCATCTGACGAGAATGGGATAGGTGTAAGCTATGAAGGGACCTGGCCATGGCTATTCCTGGAAAGTAGCATGCCTTCTTCCGAATTGGTGAATCTGTGGAAGAATGAGTTTTATGATCTGCTGAAAAAATACCGCAACCACCCATCGCTTTTGCTTTGGACCATGAACAACGAGATGAAATTTTATGATAATGACCCCGATACAGAACGGGCGATGATCAAAATGAAAACTATATCTGATGTAGTTAAAGCCATGAGGATAATTGACCCAACCCGGCCCATAGTGTTCGATTCTAATTACCGCCGGAACACTAAACGTTTTGGAGCTGATTTTTATAAGGATATTGATGATGGTGATATTGATGACCCACATGCCTATTATAATTGGTACGATTACTCGATCTTCAATTTCTTTAGGGGTGAATGGCAAAAAAATAATAAGAATGACGGACGTCCGCTAATATCCCAAGAGATGTCGACAGGGTACACTGACGAAACAGGTCATCCTACACGTTACTATACTTATGTGCATCAGAACCCGGCTTCGTTGGTGGGGAAATTTGCCTATGAATACAACGATCCCTATTACTTTTTAACTACACAGGCCTTTATTACAAAAGAGTTGGGTGAAGCGCTTCGCCGAAGCGACGACCGTTCGGCAGGGATACTGCATTTCTCTACCTTAACCTGGTTTGCCAATGTAGATATGGTTAATGAAATTAAGCCATGGCCAGTTTATTACGAAATGAAGAAGGCCCTGCAACCGGTACTGGTTACCGCCGAACTGTGGGGAAGGCATTTTTATGCAGGCGCTAAACTTCCGACACAGATCTGTATTGTGAATGACAAGGAAGACGGTTCTGCACTGGCGCCATCCATTCTGGAATGGCAATTGGTGGGCAATGATAACCACAAGATTTCCGAAGGCGAATTGGAAATACCTGCGGTTGAACATTACGGCCGCAAATGGATTGATCCTCAGATTACAGTTCCGCTTAATTTACCTACAAGTCGTGTTGATGGCAAGTTGTTGCTTAAACTGACAGAGAACGGCAAAACAGTTTCGGAAAACAGTTACGATTTACTAATGATGAAAAAAGAAGGCATAACTTCTGATGTATTAAGCAACAAAAAAATTGTCGTATTGGATCGAAACAAGGGCCTAAACGCTGCGCTCAGTTTTTTGAGTGTACATTATACTTCGGCTGCGTCGGTAGCTGATCTCATCCATCAAAAGGCTGATGTTTACATCCTGTCCGGCTTAGATTCTGTGAATACCAATGCTGCCGAAACGCAGCAGATTAAAACCCTACTTGCCGCTGGTTATAATGTGTTGATCTCTGACTGCGGTAACTTTGTGCATACGCTTTACCCCGAATATATACGTGGCATTGTAAAGGAAGATGGGGAGGTGGCCAATATGGAAGTCCCGGAATCTCCACTTTTTAATGGTCTCGAACCGCTGGATATCCGCAACTTTAATAACAACCAGCGCGAAATGCCTTCGGTAATGGAAGGAGCTTTCCGTATTAATCGTAATAGCAATTTGGTACAGCTGGCATCTTTTACTAAAGTGCACGGTTACCTGCCCGGCGATGTTAACGAGAGGATGAACCGTCTGGATAAAATCAAAGGTTTCCCAATTGTAAAGATCACGAATGGGGGAAAGGTTATCCTGTCGCAGATGAGATTAGATAAAACCCTCACGGACCCTGTTGCCGGAAAGTTACTAATTAACATGCTAACCGACCTTGCTCAATAAGGTTCTTCTTATAAGCTAAAAAGGTCAACTTAAACATAATATCCTTCCAAATATTATTAAGAGATATGAATAAAACGATTTTCTTAGGGTTTGCACTGATCTTGTCTTCCTCATTTTGTTACGGCCAGCATCAGGAATATGCGGGTGTTTTTGCCCCTTCTGAAAGCCTGGTGAAGCCATCAGAAAAGCCATATCGGGAAGATATATGCCTCAACGGATCATGGCAGTTTCAGCCGGTTCAATTGCCTGCAGGGTTCAATGAAGGTGTTGATCCGACGCCAGTACTTCCACGTGCGCAGGCTGATGCCTGGGCTAAAACACCAATCCGTATTCCATCGCCATGGAACGTGAACAGTTTTGCAGATAATCATGGGGAAGGAGGTGATTTTCGGACTTATCCAAGTTACCCAAAAGCATGGGAAGGTATAAAAATGGGTTGGTTAAAACGCACTTTTCATGTGCCAGAAAACTGGAAAGGCCGCCATCTGGTGTTACATTTTGAAGCCATTGCAGGCGATGCGGAAATTTGGGTGAACGGTAAATCTGCTGGTACCCATTTCGGTATCTTTCTTCCTTTTGATATCGATGTTACCAAACTGATACTCCCCGGAGAACAGAATGAGATCGCTGTTGGTATCCGTAAGGCTTCGCTTTTCGACAAAAAAGGTAAATATGGCCGCAGAACATACCAGGCGGGCTCATTCTGGGGACAACATATTGCCGGGATATGGCAGGATGTTTACATCGAAGCTTTACCACAGACGCGTGTATCCAATGTTTACATCAAACCCAAAGTACATGAAGATAAACTGGAGGTTGAGGTAACGGCGATAAATGATGAAAATAAAAGTGTTGATGTTACCATTGGAGCCGATGCGCTTCAATGCATCAACAGAAATAATCATTCGGTTGATGATGATGCAATTCCGGCTATGGGCCTGGCTGCTAATGTTTCACTCAATATTCCGGCTGTAAAAGTAAAGGTGCCTGCACATAGCGAAATCAAAGTTTTACTCACAGCCAACGTAAATGGACAGCTCAAAACATGGTCACCCGAGAGTCCTAACCTGTATGGCCTGATTTTGAAAACAACGATTGATGGAAAAACTACAGATCAGAAATATACCCGTTTTGGCTGGCGCGAAATAACATTCAATGGCAGCAAGGTATTGCTCAATGGAAAGCCAATGGTAATGAAAGGCGATTCATGGCATTTTCTGGGCATTCCGCAAATGACCCGCCGTTATGCTGTAGCCTGGTTTAAAGCCATGCGCGATGCCAATTTAAATACTGTACGCTTGCATGCCCAGCCCTATCCATCTTTTTATCTGGATGTGGCCGACGAAATGGGTATCCTGGTGCTCGACGAAACCGCAATATGGGCCAGTGATGGCGGCCCCAAAATGGATGATTCGAATTTTTGGGCCGATACTAAAAATCATGTTTCAGAACTGATCATGAGGGATAGGAATCATCCCAGCGTTTTTGGCTGGAGCGTGTCTAACGAAGTAATGCCTGTGGTAACCAACGTGATGCATAACCCACCGGGAGTCAAAGATACTTTGGTTAAATATTATGGTATTTGGGCGGAGATTTGCCACAAATTAGACCCATCGCGTTCATGGGTATCTGCCGATGGGGAGGACGATGGAGAGGGGCGCTTTCCAGATTATGTGGTTCATTATGGCGGCCCGGCAGCTATGGACCGCGGTAAAGTGAGCGGCAAGCCCTGGGGGGTAGGCGAGGCCGGTAATGCTTATTATGGTACCCCCGAGCGGGTTGCCGAAACCAATGGTAATCGTGCTTATGAATCTTTTCTGGGCCGGATGGAAGGCGTAGCGACTGATTCTTATGCAATTTTAGTTAATGAACGTGAAAGGGATGCGGTTTATCGGAGCGTATTTAACCTCGTTTGGTATGGCTTAAAACCGCTGCCATTAGGATTGAAGGACACAAGTCGGCCGCTAACCCTAAATGATGGTATTTACTTTACATCTTTTAAAGAAAACCAGCCGGGGGTACAGCCCGAACGCCTGGGGCCTTATAGTACTACCCTTAACCCTGGTTACGACCCTACATTACCTATGTATGAAACCTGGCCGCTGTTTGATGCCATTAAAGATGCCGCAGCCGAACCGCTTGCTGGGGCTGACAAATGGACTGTAAAAAAGGCTGTGACCCACGTTGCCGAAACGCGCGTGGCTGTTAAGTCGGTAAAATTACTTACAGGCACGGGTAGCACATTGGCGGCCGAGTTGAAAAAAGCCGGTGTGCCATTGGATAAGCTATACAAAGAGAAAGTTCCGGAAATGTTATTTATTGATGGAGTGCATCCGCCCAAAGCCGATAGTAAATTATCAATTGATAAAGTACTTCATAATGGTGGAACTGTTTTTGTTTGGGGGGCAGATACCACTAATCTCTCTGCCTTAAACGGGCTGCTGCCTGCTCTGTTAAGTGTAACAGAGCGTTCGGGTTCGTCTTTATTGCCGGTTATAAAAGACAGCCTTACCACGGGGATAAATAATGCCGATCTGTATTTTTCGGAATTAAAACCAGCTGAAATTGTTACCCATGGACTTGGCGGACCACTGGTTGAGCAAAGTAATATATTGCTTACTGTTAACCATACCGACTGGTTGAAATGGAACAAGCAGCCAGAGTATGCCAAAACGGCTATGATAGTGCGCTCCGAAAGGGAAACACAGCCATCGGGCGTGGTATTAATTAAGAAACACGAAGGCAATGGCACTTTAATTGTAACCACCTTACCATCGGCTCCTAAACTGGCAAAGGGCGAAAAACTCATAAGGCAAATATTGACCAATGCCGGTGTGCCGCTTGATATAGAAAATAGTGATGATAAGCCATTGCTAAAGGATGGTACCATTGTACGGGAGCTGTTTTTGGGCAATTTTGCTGTTAAATCTTTAAATGATGGAGTGGAAACTCGCTTTATAGATCCCAACGATGGTGAAAAAATGCATCAGGGCGTTGTAATGAATGACAGGGTCTGGAGTCCAGTATTTAACGAAAAAAGTATAGCCGATATTTCCGCTGTTAAAACAGAAGGACCGCATAATAATGCCGTCGCTTATCTAAGCTTTTGGGTGTCGAGTTCCAGATCACTGGAAGACCTGTTAATAGAACCTAATATCCCAATTATAAATATGAAGGTATCAGCAAGTGATGCCGTGCAGGTATTTCTTAATGGTAAAATGATTATCAATAATATCCGTACCGGAAGTTATGACGATGGAAAAGCAAAAGCTTTTGCAAAAGAACTCCCTTTAAAACAAGGATGGAATCACTTTTTAATCAAACTGATCCAGGTAGATGGTAAGTGGCAGTTCTCGGGGCAGTTAACCAGTAATCAACCCGCTTTTTTGTCAGCGCTGGTATCAGCGCTCGAAAAGCCATAATTACTAAGCTATTTTAATTAGCCTGCCGATGATTTTGTTATCATATTGCATAAACCCCGTTAAATTGACCCCTCTTCGCCGATTTTGATTTGACCACTTTTACTTGTGATAACGAATAAGTTATTAGGAATTTGCAAATCGGTGAAGAGGAGTAAAGAGATTGGTATTTCCACCAGCCATCTGTTTACTTTATCTTTTGCCTGTGATTTAGTCCCCACTGAACCAGCGTTTCTGTTACCGGAAAAACACTCTTGCCATATTCTGTTATTGCATAGTTTACCGTAATGGGTCTGGTGTTCATTACTGTTCTGGTTATAAGTAGATTAGTTTCCAAATCCTGTAATTCCTTTGAAAGCATTTTTGCTGATATTCCTTCTACTTCGCGCTGGATCTTTTTGAACGTGTTGGTTTCAGTAATATGATTATTTAAATGACGCATAATTCTAAGTTTCCATTTGCCGCCTAATATCTCCAGGCTATCGCGGATGGCAATTAACTCTTGCTCGCAGGTTGCTTCTTGTTTCATCAGACTTTTTATATGAAGATAGTTAACAAATGGTAACCGGTTACCTTTAGTTAACCGATAATAAAGGTAAACTATTAGTGCCTAATTTTGAATATAAATAATAAGCGAATGAAAATACTAGATTATTATGTTGTTGATGTGTTTACAGACAGCAGGTACAAAGGCAACCAACTTTCTGTAGTGTATATTGATGAAGAACTTGATATTAACCAGTATTACGATATCTCCCGGGAATTTGGCTATTCGGAGACCTCTTTTGTGAATTATTCAATAGCAGAAAATGTTTTTAAAGTACGCTCATTTACAAAGGCAAACCACGAGGTTATTGGCGCAGGACACAATCTGCTGGGCGCAGTATGTTTGGCATTACTTAAGGAATGGGACATTTTTAAACATCAGGGTACCGAACCTCATGTGATGATAAAAGATGATAAAATCCTATTAAAAATTATTGAGCAGGATGGTTTACCCTACGTTGGAATGAAACAGCGTCCTGCCGAAATTGTTAAAACAGTACCAGCAGAATTTATTGCTCCGGCTCTTGGATTAAGTGTTGCTGACCTTGACCTGAATGGCTGGGACATTAATATCGTTAAGACTGAAGTAGCACATCTGATGGTTCCTGTAAAGAATAGCTCACTGTTAAAGAATGCTATTTCTCACAAATCTTTGTTAAAGAAAGCTTCTGAGAAATTTGGTTTTGAGGGCTGTTATTTATTTACAACAAATCGTCCAGACAATGATATCCTGGCAGAAGCGAGATTTTTTAATCCCAGTATTGGGATTGATGAAGATCCGGCTACGGGTACAGCTGCCGGTCCATTAGCAGGATACTTGCAAAAACTTGGTTATATTAGCAAAGACAAGGACTTTCGGATATTACAAGGGGAATACGTGAATCAACCGTCTATCATTCATGTAAAAGTAGTAGATGATGGAATTTGGATAAGTGGTTCCTCTGTAATTGTAATGGAAGGGAAACTTTATTTATGAAAGGTTAATCCCGAAAGCCGCAAACTGAACATAGAAAATAACCTGGAAAGTGCCGAACACATTTATTTAACAAATCCATTGTATGGCTTATTCCTCAGCATGGCCCAGGTTCTGTCGTACGAAACAATATAATGAAGCAACACAACTACAGCCATTATAATTGAAAGTTGAATGTATCCGCAGGCGTATAATCCCCATACAGCTAAACTAAACAAGAACCATTCAAGTAATAGTCTTATTACCCCGCGAGTAACAACCGGGGCAGGCTTCGGATCATTTGGAATACGGAATATTCCCCATAAAATTGCCGCAATTACAGGTATTGCAAGAGCTAAAATATACCTTGTCCAGTTTTCTGTGATATGTAAGCCACAGTATGCCAGTGCAATAAGCATAACTATTTCCAAAAAAAACCGTAAACCCAAATTTAGCGGATGAGTATTCATCGCCCGAGAATGATTAAAATAAGTGGCTAAATTAATACTAAATTAATTGTCGGTCTATAAAACAACCAATTATTAAGGTATTTTTGCAGCAAAATAATAAAGGTATATCCCTGATAAATGCGTTTAACTATTTTTTGCTTTTTGTTGATATTACTTAGATACACCGCTGGCTTTGCCCAGCAGGATTCAACTATTGTGCAGCACCCTGATACTGCCAAACAAAAAGATTCAGCAGCTCCAAAACAAAGTAATAGTACAATAGCTGTTCAAACCCCATATATTGATTCATTATTACGTGATTCTGTAAAGAATGCAGATCGCCAGCAATTTCTTGCAGATTCTTTTGCTATGATATACCTTAAGGTTGATTCAAACAGGAAGAATAATGTCGTTAATAATATTTTCAGGGCCGGTTTATCCTATGATGATTTGCAAGCCACATCACGTTCTGCCCAAAAAATTGCATTAAGAGGCGGATTACTTCGAGTGGTACGTGACCCATGGATTATAACAGCTTTAATTGCATTATTCATATTTACAGCTTTGTTAAATCTGTTTTTTGGCAGAGATATAGCGAGTGTTATACAATCTTTTTACAGTAAACAGGCATTTTCCCAAATAGATTTTGGTGGCGGATTGATTAATTCATGGGCATTTATTGGTCTGTTTATTTTATTCAGCACAGCCTTTGGTTTGGTTCTATATCAGGTAGCTGAATATAACAATGTTTATTTTTATTATGATTTAAGTGATGTACAGCTTTTTCTTGTGCTTTCATTAATTATTGCGTTGTTGTTTGCTGTTAAATTCCTGATACTTAAGTTTTTAGGTTTTGTATTTGATATAAATCAAGTTGTAAGCCAATATATATCTATATTAAATTTAACCTACTTTAATATAGCTTTTGTGTTATTGGCAGTAGCTGCATGTTTTACTTTGCTGGCCAGTCGTTTTATACCTTTATTGTTAAATTGTACTATAATAGTAGTAGCAATAATTTTCATTTGGCAGTATTTAAGAAATAGCGTAAGCATTATTTCAAATTTTAGATTTCATAAGTTTTATTTATTTATCTATCTTTGTGCCCTCGAAATTTGCCCTATTTTAATATTGATTAAGTCACTTAATATATAGCTTTTAGGAGTTACACACATTGAATTTGGAAGAGAGAAAGAAAAGGGTTAAAAGTATTTTGGTTACTTTGCCTAAACCTGAGAATGATAAAAATCCATACGCTGAGCTTGCAAAAAAGCTCAACCTGAAAATTGATTTCAGATCATTTATCCATGTTGAGGGTGTGCCTGCTAAGGATTTTCGTAAGGAAAAAATAAATCTGGCTGATTTTAGTGCAGTGATTTTTACCAGTCGTAATTCTGCTGATCATTTTTTCAGGATATGTGAGGAGATGCGATTTGAGGTACCGGTAGAAATGAAATATTTCTGCTTATCGGAAACTATTGCCTTATATCTTCAGAAGTATATTCAGTATAGAAAAAGGAAGATATTTTTTGGCAAACAAACCGCTTCAGATCTGGCTGAAGTATTAAAAAAACATTCGGGCGAAAAGTTTCTTTATCCATGCTCTGATGTTGCAGCTGAAGAGACTCAAAAATTTCTGCTCGAAAACGGTTACAACTTCACACCTGCAGTGCTTTTCCGTACCGTTTGCAGTGATCTTTCTGACCTGGCCGACGTATTTTATGATGTAATTGCTTTTTTTAGTCCATCAAGCATACAATCGTTGTATAAAAACTTCCCCGATTTTAAGCAAAATAATACCCGTATTGCAGCCTTTGGTGCTACTACTCATAAGGCTGTACTGGAAGCAGGATTGATTTTGGATATACCTGCACCTACACCTGCGGCTCCATCAATGACAATGGCTATTGATCAATATGTTAAGCAGGTAAATAAATAACTCCCCTAAAACCTACTTCTTCTAATTGTATGCAATTATAGTGTGTAGTTAACACTAATTTGCTGGCTTTGACGTTTTTATAATAAGCCCAAATCCTAATTATCTGCAATTAATGAGCCAGATCATTTTTTCTGGATGAAAATATTGATAATTTATTTGTTGTTTTTTGCAACTATTTTTTGAAGCTAAGCGTATTAATGCAAAGAATTTAACATCATTGTAAGTGTTGTTATTGTTTAAAAGAACTATTTTAGTGTAGATATATTTACCCAATAAAAATAGTTTTTTACATTTAAGTGAAGCAATTTTAATATATTCGGGGCATATAAAACCCTAATAATAATAGTTACAGACATATAACTGATTTTTGATTAAAAAATGAAACAGATATACTTTTTAATAGCAATTTTAGCTTGTGGAATCTTGAGTGGCTGTAGCAAAGGCGGCGACAGAGGTGAGTTAACGGGTATCCCGCAACGCTCATTCAGAGCCGAAGTGCCTTTTGGCATGGTTTACATTCCGGGAGGGTCATTCCTTATGGGGCAAACAGACCAGGATGTGACTTTTTCTCAGATTGCCCAAACAAAACAGGTAACAGTGGGTCCGTTTTTTATGGATCAAACAGAGATTACCAACAGTCAGTACAAACAGTTTGTAAATTGGGTACGTGATTCAATCGCCATCACCAATTTCCTAGGGGATGAAAAATACTATCTTAAACCTCAGAAAGGTGCGTCAAACCCAAGCGGAAAAAAATATATTAACTGGGCTTATGTGAAAAAATACCCTGTAATGAGCCCTAAAAAAGGCAATGGAGGGGGTGGTTCTCAAAAATTACAGGGAATGTATTACCAAGGTGATGATCGTGTGTTTGATCGTAATGAATTAGATGTTCGTTTATTAAAATATAATTATGCATTGATGGTTTACCGTAATGCAGCCAACTATAAGGATGACAAAACAAAAAAACGTTCAGATTTCATTTTCCGTGATACTGTGCCTGTTTATCCTGATACATTAGTTTGGTTAAGTGATTTTTCATACGCTGCTAATGAGCCAATGGTTGAAGGTTATTTTTCACACCCTGCTTATCGTAACTATCCTGTAGTAGGTGTTACCTGGCGCCAGGCCCGTGCCTTTAACGTATGGCGTTCACGTTATAACGATGCTTATAAAGATTCAAGACACCTTGCACATCGCTTACCATATGCTTTACCTACAGAAGCTGAGTTTGAATATGCTGCACGTGGTGGAAGAATAGGGACTGATTACCCTTGGGGAGGTCCTTATATTAAAAATGCTAAAGGTTGCTTGCTTGCAAACTTTAAACCAGGCAGAGGTAACTATACTGATGACGGTGCTGCCTACACAGTTAACGTAAAATCATATTTCCCAAATGATTATGGTTTGTATAACATGGCTGGTAACGTAGCAGAATGGACTGCATCTGCATTTGATGAATCAGCTTCTACTTTTGTTCATGACTTGGCACCAACATTTGATTATGAAGCTAAAGCAAGTGATCCGCCGGTGTTGAAACGTAAAGTGGTTAGAGGTGGTTCATGGAAAGATGTTGGTTACTTCCTTCAAAACTCATCACGTACTTACGAATACCAGGATACTGCAAAATCATACATAGGTTTCCGTTGCGTAACACATTACCTTGGACGCGATATCAAGGATAAACGATAAGATAAATAAAACTGCACTCTAATTAATTAAAATAATAAATAACCCTTTTTAAAATTACTATGGCTGGGAAGAAACAACCTTACGGAATTAACAATATTGTATCATGGGGCGCTACAGTGGTTATTGTGGGTCTGATGTTCAAGATTTTACATTGGCCTGGAGCTACCTACTTTATTGCAGGCGGTTTAACAACAGAAGCACTATTGTTCTTTTTGTTAGGATTCCAACGTGAAGAGAAAGAAATTGACTGGAGAAGAGCTTATCCTGAATTGGACGAAGACTTTGACGGCGAATTGCCTAAATCATCAACAAAAAGTGTTGGTACTGGTGCTGGAAACACAGCGGCTTTAGACAAAATGCTTGCTGATGCAAAAATTGGTCCTGAATTAATTGGCAGCCTTGCTGATGGTTTAAGAACATTTGGTGATAAAGTGAATTCAATTTCAAGAGTTACTGATGCCGGTGATGCTACTATTGCTTTCACTAACAAAGTGAAACAAGCTAGCGCAAGCTATGATACATTGAGCAATGCTTTTGAAAAAGCATCATCAAATCTATCAGAAATGGCTAACACCAATATCGACTCTAAAACATACCACGAGCAAATTAGCAAAATGGCTAAAAACTTAACATCATTAAATGCGGTGTACGAACTTGAACTACAGGATTCAAGCAACCATTTAAAATCGATGAACAAGTTTTATCAGGACATGGCTGTAACGCTTAGCAACTTTAACGCTTCTGCAAACGACTCTAAACAGTTTAAAGATGAAGTTAACAAGTTAGCTAAAAACATGTCAACATTGAACTCAATATATGGTAATATGCTTTCAGCAATGAATCAGCCACGTGTTAGTTAATTAACTTAATTTTTGATTATTAATTAAAAACAGAAAAACACATGGCTGGAGGTAAGCAAAGCCCAAGACAACGAATGATGGGCATCCTATACCTGGTACTATTGGGCTTAGTGGCCCTAAGTGTACCGGATAGTTTGATGGATGCCTTTAAAAATATAAGAATTAGTTTGGATAACTCTACCGCTAACGTAGATAAAGGTCTTCAGGCTTCCATCTCAAATTTCGAAGCTACAAAGCTTAAAGAACAGAAGGAAAGAGCACAACCTATCTATGACAGAGCTAAAAAAGCAACTCAGATTGCTGCTGCACTTAACGATTACGTTAAGAAAGTAAAAGATGAATTGCTTGAAAAAGGAGGAGGTATTAATCCAAGTACTGGCGACGTTGATAAAAGAGAGAATCTTGATGCATCAGCTGAAGTAATGATTAATGGCAAAAAAGGTGAAGAATTACGTCAAAAAATTGAAGATACTAAATCGCAATTATTAGACTTGTTAAAACCAAACGAAAAAGCAGGTATTAACTTTTCACTTAACGCTGATGCTCCGAAAATTACAACGGGTCCTCAAAAAACCTGGGAAGAAGCTTATTTTGGTGATGGAATTCCATTGGGTGCATCTTTAACAACCCTGGCGAAAATCCAAACTGATACTAAGAATGCAGAGAACGAAGTAGTTAAAAAGATATTGGCTGAAATTGACGTTGCACAAGTTACGCTGGATCAGTTCCAGGGAGTTGCAGTTGCGCCAACAAGCTATGTATTGCAGGGACAAACCTATAGTGCAGATATATTTTTAACTGCCTACGATTCAAAGTCAACCCCTAACATCGTAATTAACGGTTCATCTATACCAGTTAGTGATGGTAAAGGAAAGTATACTGTAAACACGTCAAGAGAAGGTGTTTTCACTTATTCAGGTTCAATTTCTGTAAAAGGTCCGGATGGTGTTAAATCATATCCGCTTCCTACACAGACCTACCAGGTGGCAAAACCATCAGCAGTAGTATCTCCAGATAAGATGAACGTATTGTATATTGGTGTACCAAACCCGGTTTCAGTTTCTGCTCCAGGTGTTTCTAAAGAAAACATAAGAGTAAGTATGACTGGCGGAAGTATTGAAGGTACAGGTGGAAAATACACGGTTATTGTTAAAACACTGGGTGAAGCAACTATCAATGTTTCAGGTGAGTTAACAAAAGGTAAGTTTACTAACTTAGGAAGCTCTTTATTCCGTGTAAAACGTATACCTGATCCGAAGCCTCAGTTTGCTGGTAAAAGCGGTGGTAACACCGGAGCTGCCAACATAAGGGCGCAAGACAGAATTTTTGCAAAATTGGATAACTTTGATTTTGATGCTAAATTTAACGTAACCCGTTTTACAATATTGGTTGCAAAACCACGTCAGGATGTAATTATCCTTTCAGCAACCGGAAATGAATTAACAGGTGCGATGAAAGCTTTAATAAATACAGTTACTCCAGGTACAACAGTAGTATTTAAAGATATTATAGCTGTTGGGCCTGACGGAACACAACGCGGACTTGACCCGATTGTATTAAGTGCAAATTAAGAGGATTATGAAGACAAGATTTTTAGTTGTTATACTTTGCCTGGCATGTGTAACATCGTACGCGCAAACAAAGAAAAAGAAAACAAAAAAACGTGCACCGGCTAAGAAAACTGCGGCAGCTAAAGCTCCCGCACCTACCAGTGCAGTACCTTTTGTAGACACAACTAAAAAAGTAGCCGCAGCTCCTGCAAAACCGTTTGACAGGCCTTTAGATGGTTACTTTAAGAAAAGTAATATTTTAAATGCTAAGGTTACTCCTTATCCTAATCTGCGTGAAAATGATGTTGCATTTGCAAAACGTGTTTGGCGCGAGATAGATGTAAGGGAAAAAATGAACCAGTACCTTGCTTCACCAAAACAACGCTTAATTGACGTTATTTTAGATGCAATTGCTGCAGGCGAATTAACTGCTTACGATCCGGTTCCTACTAAAGATGATCCGAATGGTGATAGTTTTTCAACTCCATTAACTCCCGGAGCTGCCAAAGCTAAATTAGCCGATAGTACACTGGTTGATAAGTTTGACAAAGACGGTAACAAAATAGGTTCAACCTTGAAAGCAGGTGAGTTTAATCCTGATAGTTTGGTTAAATTCCGTATCAAAGAAGACTGGATTTTTGACAGACAGCGTTCTGTATTTGAGCCAAGAATTATAGGTATTGCTCCTATGGTTAAGGTAAAAGTAGGAAGCAGTGAAGATTATCAGCCGGCTTTCTGGATTTATTTCCCTGAAGCCAGACCAATATTTGCCACTAAAGAAGTTGTAAGTAAAGGAAGCGATGCAACCGGGTTAAGCTTTGACGATGCGTTTGTAAAAAGAATATTTACCAGCTACATTGTTAAAGAATCAAACGACAAAGACGAACGTATAAAAGATTATGCACAGGGTATAGACAGATTGTACGAATCGGAAAGGATCAAAAAGACCCTTATGGATTGGGAAATCTCTTTATGGCAGTACTAAATCAGTATTTAGTCTGAAAAATATAAAGCCTTGTTGAATTATTCAGCAAGGCTTTTTTCGTTACCGAAATATGCTAAAATAGCTTTGGCTTGTTTAGTGTTTACCACCTCCATGAGCTCCGGTTCGGTAGCTTCACGTATTTTCTTCACAGATTTAAAGTATTTCAATAACTTTTCGGCAGTTGTTTTGCCTATGCCATCAATTAACTCAAGCTCTGTTACCAGTGTGCCTTTATCGCGTTTTTTACGGTGGAATGTGATACCAAAGCGGTGAGCCTCATCACGTAACTGCTGAATAACCTTTAATGTTTCGGATTTTTTATCCAGGTAAAGCGGATATTGATCGCCCGGATAGTATAATTCTTCCAATCTTTTGGCTATTCCTATAATGGTTACCTTTTTGTCAATACCCAAAAGCTTTAAACTCTTTATTGCTGACGAAAGCTGGCCTTTACCGCCATCAATTACTATTAATTGAGGTAATTCACCGCCTTCATCTAACATGCGCTTATAACGCCTGTGAACGGCTTCTTCCATGGTGGCGAAATCATCAGGACCCTCAACGGTTTTAACGTTAAAATGCCGGTAATCTTTTTTAGAGGGCTTGGCGTCTTTAAACACTACAATTGCCGAAACAGGATATTTCCCCTGAAAGTTAGAGTTATCAAAACATTCAATATGCCTGGGCAACTGATTCATTCGGAGGTCTTTCATCATTTGGGTTAACAAACGATCTGTTCTTACTTCAGGATTTAGTTTTTCGTACTGATCAATTTTTTCCTTTTTAAAGAATAGTACATTCTTTTGAGATAAATCAAGCAGCTTTCTTTTTTCGCCAAGTTTGGGTACAGTAAATTTTATTGATGAAGCATCATCCAGATCAATATCAAAAGGTACAATTATTTCTTTTGAATGACTGTCATAACGGCTCCTGAACTCAGATATAGCCAGCGTTAGTAGCTCTTCATCACTTTCATCCAGGCGTTTTTTTAATTCGATGGTTTGTGTTTGGATGATAGTGCCGTTCATTACCTTAAGGTAGTTAACAAAGGCATATTTTTCTTCGGATGCTATGCTGAAAACATCCACATCAGTGATGGATGAGTTTACAACCGTTGATTTGCTCTGGTAATTCTCCAGTAGCTCGAATTTTCTTTTTAAGCGGTGAGCATACTCATAATTTAAATCAGTAACTGCTTTATCCATATCTGCCCGCAGATTACGTAAAACAACGCCTATTTTGCCGTTCAGAATATCTTTTATCTCTTCAATGCTATTGTCGTAATCATCTTCGGTTTGATAATTCTGGCAGGGTCCTTTACAGTTACCCAGTTGATATTCCAGGCATACCTTGAACTTGCCTTTTTCAATATTCTGGCGGGTAAGCGGCAAGTTGCAGGTGCGCAATGGATAGGTTTCTTTAATCAGGCCTAAAATATTATGCATCATACTTACAGATGCATAAGGACCGAGGTATTTAGACCCATCCCGAACAATGCGTCGGGTCCAGAAAATGCGGGGGAAGCTTTCATTTTTGATGATGATCCATGGATAGGTTTTATCATCCTTCAGCATCACATTATAACGCGGCTGATGCTTTTTGATCATACTGTTTTCCAGCAGCCAGGCATCAACCTCGGTATCAACTATTGTAAAAGTAATATTGCGGATTTTAGATACCAGAACACGGGTTTTTGCATTTACATTGGTATCCTTATTAAAATAAGAAGTGACCCTGTTACGCAAATCTTTAGCCTTACCAATGTAAATCAGTTCCTTCTCATCATCCCAAAACTGATATACACCAGGTTTGTGAGGTATGTTCTTTAATGCAATTTTATAGTCAAAACTGTTCATTTGTTCACTGGTTCACTAGTTCATTAGTACATTGTTCGATCACTAATTCACTTATCTTCTTTGTTAACAACTGCTGACTTACCAATAAACTTTAGGTAGGCGTTTAATTTTAAATGAATAGTTTGAAGCTCTTCAAATAGTTTATTGAATTGCTCTTCACTTATTAAATTTCGTGTTTGTGATTTTTTTAACCAGCCCTTTGTTTCAATAATTGACCCTCTACTAAAGTAACAGAAGTTTCTGTTCTCTTTATAATGATACCTGCCATAGCCTTCAGCAATATTAGCACCAATTGAATCTGCGGACCGAACTATTTGTTTACCTACTGTGTCACTTGCAAAATAATCCCATTTAGCAACAATAAACCAAATCTCGTCACTAAAACTTTCAGTTAACTGATATACCTCTAATTCTTCAAGATTATAATAACTCATAAAAGTGTTTACGTTAACAAATTATTGAACTATTCAACCAATGAACTAATGAGCGAGTGAACAAATGAACCCTATCAGAATCCCAGTTTTTTATCAACCTCACCCGTGCCTTGCTGCTGTTGTTTATAGGCATCGCAATCAATAGTGATATTTAGTCCGTTTTTAGGAGCGTCAAAATCAACATTACGTTTTATGCCTAATGCCGGATTATCATAAACCTTTTTCATAAACAAAGCAAATACTGGCAAAGCAGAGTTTGCGCCCTCACCCAGTCTGGTTGAGCGGAAGTGAATATCACGATCTTCGCAACCTGTCCAAACACCGGTTACCAACTGAGGGGTAATGCCCATAAACCAACCGTCAGAGTTATCCTGGGTTGTTCCGGTTTTGCCACCAATAGGATTAGTTAACCCATATTTATAACGCAGGCGTGATCCTGTTCCATCTTCAATTACCCCTTTCAGCATGTAGGTCATCACATAAGCTGTTTGCTCATCCATAGCCTGCACTACTTTTGGCGTATGGGTATAAATTACGTTGCCATTTTTATCCTCAATACGTAAAATGAATGTAGGCTCGGTCCATGTACCATGATTGGCAAATACAGAATATGCGCCGGCCATATCAAATACAGATGCATCAAATACACCCAAAGCTATTGAAGGGTATGGAGGAACATTACTGGTAATTCCCATTTTTTTGATCAGTTCCATTACTGGTACGGGTTTTACCTCATTCATTACATAGGCTGCAATATAATTCTGTGAATAGCCTAATGCTTTTCTTAAAGTGATTGATCCCGGAATAAAATCGCCCATAGATTGTTTTGGCGTCCATGGCTCTGATCCGTAGCCTGTTATAGTTACAGGTACGTTCTCTACTTCGGTACATGGCGATATGCCGTTTTCAATAGCTACAGCATACGTAAATGGTTTTGCTGTTGAACCAACTTGCCTGGTACCCATTTTAACCTGGTCATATTTAAAATTTTCAAAGCTGGTACCGCCAACCCAAGCTTTAATATAACCTGTTGTAGGATCCATGCTCATAAATGCATTGCGCAGCATCATTTTACTGTACACAATAGAGTCGATAGGTTTCATCACGGTATCAACGTTGCCTTTCCAGGTAAACAACTCCAAACTATCAGGCGTATTAAAGTTTTGCCTTATTTCATCTTCCGATTTTCCTTCAGCCTGCAATTGTTTATAACGGTCAGATCGGTACATGCCCTGGTCAAGCAGCAATTTAAAGTTTTTCACGTTCTTCCAGCGGCTAACACCTTTCCATTGATCGTTAAATTGAGCCTGCAAGATTGGCATGTATTCGCGTTGTGCTTCTTCTGCATATTGTTGCATAGTAGCATCAATGGTAGTGTATATTTTTAAACCATCGCGGTCAAGATCATAAGGCGTACCATCAGACTTGGCGATGTTCAGATCCCTGAATAGTTTTTGAATTTCCTGTTTTAACACAGCCCTGAAATAGGGCGCAGGTCCATCATTATGGCTTATCGGGTTAAAGTTAAGATTTAGTGGTTTTTGCTTCAGATCGGCTAACTGACCATCACTTAAAAAGCCTTGCTTGTTCATTAAACCCATTATTAGGTTACGACGGTTTAATGCTCTGTCGGGATGTCTGATAGGAGAGTAATAGCCCGGACCTTTTACCATGCCGATTAATAATGCGGCTTGGTCTGGTGAAAGTTTATCGGGTGTAACGTTGAAATAAGTACGGGCAGCTGATTTTATGCCGAAGGTATTATAAGCTCCGAAATCAACCGTATTTAAATACATGGTAATAATTTCCTGTTTGGTATAGCGGCGTTCCAGCTTTACAGCAATAATCCATTCTTTTAATTTCTGCGTAAATCTGAAAAATGGGTTGCGCGCAACCTCGCCCGAAAATAGGTTTTTAGCCAATTGCTGGGTAATGGTACTACCGCCTTGTTTTTTACCTATAAGATTTAAAAGCGGAATGCTTAATACCCTTTGAAAATCGATACCTGAGTGCTCATAAAAGCGACTATCTTCAGTAGCGATTAATGCGTTTACCACATTTGGAGAAAGCTGGGAAAAGGTTACGCTTGAACGATTTTGGATGTAATAGGTTCCTAAAACAGTCTTGTCTGAAGAAAGTACTTCGGTAGCCTGGTTGCTCTTAGGGTTTTCCAGATCGCGAAAGGTTGGGAGTGATCCAAACAGACCAAAATAGGTTACTATTAATAGCAAAATAAAGAGTGCCAAACAGCCAATAACTGTTCTCCAAATGTACCAGTTATATCTTCTAATGTCCTGTGGGGCAAGTTTAATGATCATTTTTTAATAATTTGTTTGGTAATAATCTACGTAACTATCCAACGTTTTTTTGTCGGCTAATTTATTCAGATTTTCCTGTGTTATAATAAAAAAGGTGTATTTATCCTTAGGTACCTTCATTATGTCGGGCAGTATAGGGATAATATATTGGGCATATTTTTTTACTGCATCCAGCGAAGGAAACCGGCCAACATAAATCAGCTGGTTATCGGTGCCAATAGGAATCACCAGGTGTTTTATGCCCCTACCAGCAAAATTTACCCTATTAAACTGACCAATACCAAAACGCGAAGACGACAAATTAGTTGTACCGCTGTTTACATTTACAATAAAGAAATAATTAGTACTATCGTTTTTGGTGAATATGCTGAGCGATGTATTTTTAACCAGTTTATCAGGTACCGCGGTATTTGCCGTTTGTACGCGTGCCGGCTGTGTCGTCTGTGCCAGCACAGGCTGTTGGCGTTTTTCTTCGGGCTTCGGAACAATGTAGCCTGGTATTACCGGGTGCCTGTAAGCTGTTTTTTCTTTCAGTGCGTTATCCAACGTAAATGGAATATCCTGCGGATCTTCATCAGCCAAAACAGTTTTACGGTTCATTATCTCCGCATTGTTTGCGCTCATGTAAGCCAGGTGCTGGTAAACCAATGGAGTAATTAGTTTATCATTAGGGTATTTGGTAACAATCTCCTGTAAACTGTCCCTAAACGGATTTACCTTTTCATTGTGGCCCTCGGCAAGTGTTTTAAGGTAGTATAACTGTGCTGCATATTTATTATTAGGATATTGCTTCATTAGCTCAAACGAGCATCCAATAACATCTTTATATTCTTTATTCACGTACAGATCAAAAACCTGGTTATAGGCGCGGGTAAATTCGGCATCTTTATCATCCAGTTTCCTGGCAAAATCCGGATCAATAATTATTTTGGCAAAAGGTGTGCCTGCGTAATCTTTAAGGATCTTATTTTTATACTCATCTGATTTTGCAACATCTTTGTCCATGTATAAACGATACAAGCTGTAGTAAATGGGTGCCTTATTATAATCGTTTGGGAACCGTTTTAATATGGTTTCGTACATTGCTATGGCTTCTGTGGTATCACGTAAAATATCCCTGTAAAAATCAGCAATATCAATATAAGCATTATAAATACGCAGGTTTGATTGTGCCAGTTGGGTTGGTGTTAATGGCAAACCCTGTAACAGATCTTGCCGGTAGTTGCCTGCTGTGGAAGCACTTTTACCAGTTGTACCGGTAGCAGGGGGAGCATCCGGGTCGCCTCCCTGTAAATTGGTAGCCTGACTATTGGTAATGTCGCTGTTATCGCGCGAGCTGCGGCGCCAGTTGTCTTCCAGCTTACGGTTTCCCCATTTCTTTTTAAAATCGGTATAACCTTGACTCACTGCGTTGGCATTATAAAAATAAAACGAACTGACTGCACCGCTGCTTAAAGCTCCGTCATTGCTGCTGGCGGTATTGGCATTGGCGCTGTTAATAGCAGCTTGTTGCTGCAATATCCTATCGCTAACCATTTTGTCAATGGTTTTCAACCGTGTCGTTTCATCCATTTTGGCTAATGCCTGCAAGGTATCTTCCCTGATGATAATTTGTGAGCGATCTGCCAGTAATTGCAGGTTGTCGCTTGTTTTTTTGATAACCTGGTAGCCGGGATAATTAGCAGAAAGACTGGTTAAAGTACTATCGTAATATTTTTTAGCATTAATGTAATTGGCCTTAATTTTAAAATTGATTTGTGCCAGCCTCAGATAGGATAGTCCTTTCTGATTCTGATTTCTTACACTGTTGCGGATAGAAAGATTATAATTTTTTATAGCATTATTAATATCCTTATTCACCATGTACAGCTCCGCCACCTGGTAGTAAATCTGATCTTTAAATTCTTTATTGTTCGGATCTTTTAGCAGGGCCAGCAGCCTTTGCTGCCGGGTTAATTTTATCCCTTTTTGCTTTTCTTCAATCCGGATACGATTAAGGCTGGCATTAAATGCCATTTCAAACACTGCATTACTATTGGCTATTTTAGTATAGTTAGCAAATGCCGCTGCTGTTTCATTGTTATGCTCCTGAATTTGGGCCAAAATAAACCGCCACCTTAAACGCTGTATTTTATTATCAGCATTTTGTACAGCTACTTTTGCTGCATCCTCGGCCTCAGCATAATTCTGTATATTAATATCATATTGCAGCCGGGTAGCAAAAATATCAGCAGGTGGTCTTTTTTTTGGGTTGATGTTTTTTACTGCGGTATCCAAAGCCATTTTAGCTTCGGGCAGATGATTGAGGTACATTGCAGAACGCGCTTTCCAGGTCAAAGCATCCTGAACCAGGTCCATCCGTTGAGGGTAGGAGCGCACTACGTAATCAAAGTACTCAGATGCGTTAAAGTAATTGCCTTCTAAAAAGTAAGCTTTGCCTAAAAGGAGGTAAGCATCACCTAAATAATGGCTCTGTTCTTTTATGCTGATAATTTTATTGGCCTTGGCAATAACTGCTTCTAAATCCTTATCGGGTACAGTGCTTTGTGCAGTAGTATCCTGGTAAACACTTAAAATCTCGTTGTAGTTATCAACAAAAGAAGTAGCATAGCTTATCTGTTTTAACCTTAATAACTCTTTTGCATTAAACAGTATATTATAGTGCGCTGTAAGGTTTTGCATGGTGCGGTTAAAGCCGCTTTCTTTTTCAAGCGAACAACCTGCCAGGGCAATTACCACGGCTAGTAACAGGAATTTAGGGTGTTTTAACAAAGGAAATATAGGTGCTTTATTCAATTTAAACCATGATAACATAAGCTTTGCTAATTTACTAACATTTATGCAATAGGATTAATAAATTTGCAGATGCTCAAAGATGAACAAAAAGATAGTTCTGAAAGCAATAAACCGTCAAATAGCTATTTAAAATTTACCGGTATAGCCTTCCAGATGATGGCCATCATAGGCATTTTTGCTTATGCAGGCGTAAAAATTGACCATGCCGCTGGCCATAATACGCAGTGGGTTACGGCTTTGTTGTCATTAATTGGCGTATTTATAGCCATGTACATTATTATAAAATCATTAAAAAATTGAAAACTTATAAATCTATTATCACATTTTTATTGTTTACCTGCCTTGTTGCTGTTCCGCCTTTAGCCTTAAAATATTCAGGATTGGAGAGCTGGCTTGTTCCCGGTTTTTGGGGCATGTTTTTCTTTGTAGCTGGCCTTACATTTATTGTATTGTTGTTTATTTTAACCATACAGGCAAAAAATACCGAAATGTATGCTCCTGCGTTTTTAGGGGCAACCACGTTTAAGCTGTTGGCTTGTCTTATTTTTTTGCTGGTTTTTATCAAAACAAGGCACCCGGAGAAGGTGTTTTTTGTGGTTGATTTTATGTATTTATACTTATTAAATACAGTCTTTGAAATTTACGGTTTGTTACGTAACTTGCGCAACCAAAATTCAAAGTAAAAAAGTTCATTTTAAATGGAAAGAAGGTCGATTTTGAACTCAAAAATTTTTAAGATTTCACGCATTTACGCGTTTTTTATGCTCCTATGGGCATTTCCGGCACTTGCATTCTGCCAGCCAAAGGCTGATGAAAGCAAGGATAAACCATTCGATCCAAAGGAAGCAATATTTGAGCATATCGGCGATTCTCACTCATGGCCAGTGTTTGGAAAAATCAAAATTTCGCTGCCGGTGATATTATACACCGACAAAGGGCTTGATATTTTTATGTCAAACAACCTGCATGAAGATGCGGTTTACAAAGGCAAAAATTACAACTATATCCTTGAAAAAAACAAAGTAAAGATTGCTGACGATAACGGTAAGATTAATGAAACCAAAAAAGTTTGGGATTTCTCTATCACCCGTAACGTTGCCAGCATGTGGTTTGCTATGATCATATTGCTTGTTGTTTTCGGTAGCGTAAGTCGTTCGTACAAAAAACGTGCAGGCAAGGCACCTAAAGGATTACAATCAGTAATGGAGCCTTTAATTGTTTTTGTGCGCGATGATGTAGCTATCCCGAACATTGGTATAAAAGCTGCTAAGTTTATGCCCTTACTGCTTACCATTTTCTTTTTTATATTATTAAATAACCTTTTAGGTTTAGTGCCATTTTTTCCGGGTGCTTATAATTTAACCGGTAACATAGCGGTAACACTGGTATTATCTTTTATTATTTTATTGGTAATTAATTTCAGCGCTAACAAATATTACTGGAAACACATTTTTACGCCGGAAATTCCGCTTTGGTTATACATCATCATGGTGCCGGTTGAGTTGATCGGTATCATTTCAAAGCCATTTGCGTTGATGATCCGTTTGTTTGCAAATATTACAGCGGGCCACATTATTGTGTTAAGCTTAATATCACTGATATTTATTTTTAAAACGCTTGCAGTATCACCTGCTTCAGTATTGTTCGTAGTATTTATGGATTGTATTGAGTTGCTGGTAGCATTCTTACAGGCGTATATTTTCACCATGTTATCGGCACTGTTCATTGGTATGGCAGTACAGGAACATCACTAATTAGCAAATAATTAAATTATTTATACATTAAATTAATCAAACAATGATTGGAATGATCGGAACCATTGCTCAGGCTGTAGCTGCAGCAGGAGTAGTAGGTAAAATTGGAACACTTGGCGCAGGTTTAGCTGTTATCGGTGCAGGTATCGGTATTGGTCAAATCGGTGGTAAAGCCGTTGAAGGTATTGCCCGTCAGCCAGAAGCTGCTTCCAAAATTCAAACTAACATGATCATCGCTGCTGCACTTGTTGAAGGTGTTGCTCTTTTCGCGGTGGTTGTTGCCATGATTGGCTAAAAATCAAAATTGAATACCCCGGGGCGATTGGCTCCGGGAATATTCTTTTAAATTATTGAATAGAACAAACATACATAAGTAACATACCATGGATTTAGTTACCCCCGAATTAGGTTTAGTTTTCTGGACGACAGTATCATTCGTGATTTTGCTGATCTTGCTGCGCGTATTTGCCTGGAAACCAATTTTAGGAGCAATTAATGAGCGTGAAAACTCAATTGAAAATGCTTTGCTTAAAGCTGAAGCTGCTAAAGAGGAAATGTCTCGTTTAACCAGCGAAAACGAAAGCCTGTTAAAGCAAGCACGTGCCGAACGCGATCAGATTTTGGCAGAAGCCAAAAAGATTAAAGATCAGATTGTGCATGATGCTAAAGAAGCTGCCAGTAAAGAAAGCGGCCGCCAGATAGAACTTGCCCGTATAGAAATCAACAACCAGAAAGCTATTGCTATGGCTGATGTTAAAAATCAGGTAGCATCACTTTCATTAGAGATTGCTGAGAAAATATTGCGCAAGCAATTTGAAGACCAGAAAAAGCAAGACGAGCTGGTTAAAGAATTATTAAAAGACGTTAATTTAAGTTAATATCGGATTTCCGAAATATAAACAAACATGTCAGAATTAACAGTTGCATCCAGGTATGCCAAATCATTGATGGATCTTTCAAGCGAGCAAAACAGCATGGAAGAGATTAAGAATGATATGGAGCTTTTTCATCATACATTAAGGGTGAATCCTGAATTAAAGGCGGTTTTGGCTAATCCCATTGTATCGCACCAAAAAAAGATAAAAATACTTGACGAAGTGTTTGCCAGCAGAGTGAGCAAGACAAGTATTGCCTTTTTTAAATTAATGATTAACAAAAGCCGCGGCGATGTATTGTATACTGCATCAGAAGAGTTTGTTAATCTTTATGATATTAAAAAGAACATCATTAAAGCTACTGTAGTTTCTGCAACTGCTTTATCAGAGGCTAACAAACAAAAAATGATAGCCGATATTCAGACAGCTACCGGCTGTACTGTAAAATTGAATGCCAAAGTTGATCCGAACCTGATTGGTGGTTTTGTATTAACAGTAGGCGACAGGCAAGTTGACACCAGCATTGCCAGTGATTTAGGAAAATTAAAAAAAGAATTTGCCCAAAGGGTAATTGCAAATTAAAACTCTAAAATAAATTAAAAAATGGTAGAGGTAAGACCAGACGAAGTATCAGCAATTTTGCGTCAGCAATTAGCAGGCTTTAAGTCAGAATCTGAATTAGAAGAAGTGGGTACTGTACTCCAGGTGGGTGACGGTATTGCACGCGTTTATGGATTAACAAAAGTACAATCAGGAGAACTGGTTGAGTTTGGTACCGGATTACAAGGTATCGTACTTAACCTTGAGGAAGACAACGTGGGTGTTGTATTGTTAGGTAAATCCGATGATATTAAAGAAGGAGATACCGTTAAACGTACTAACAGGATCGCCTCTATTAATGTTGGTGAAGGCATGCTTGGCCGTGTAGTTGATACCCTTGGTACACCTATTGACGGTAAAGGCCCTATTGCCGGTAAAACTTACGAGATGCCATTAGAGCGTAAAGCGCCTGGTGTTATCTACCGTCAGCCGGTAACTGAGCCATTGCAAACCGGTATCAAAGCTATTGACGCAATGATCCCTATCGGTCGTGGCCAGCGTGAGTTGGTTATCGGTGACCGTCAGACAGGTAAAACTGCGGTTTGTATCGATACCATCATCAACCAAAAAGAATTTTATGATGCCGGTAAACCGGTAATATGTATTTATGTTGCCTGTGGCCAAAAAGCTTCAACAGTAGCCAACATTGTACGTATCCTTGAAGAAAAAGGCGCTATGCCTTATACCATCATTGTTGCTGCAAATGCATCAGACTCTGCTACCATGCAGTTCTTTGCTCCGTTTGCCGGTGCAGCAATTGGCGAGTACTTCCGCGATACAGGACGTCCTGCTTTGATCATTTATGATGATTTGTCAAAACAGGCTGTTGCTTACCGTGAGGTATCTCTGTTACTTCGTCGTCCACCGGGCCGTGAGGCTTATCCTGGTGACGTATTTTACCTGCACAGCCGTTTATTAGAGCGTGCCGCTAAAATTAACTCGAATGATTCAATAGCACAGGCCATGAATGATTTGCCTGAGTCTATTAAAGATATTGTAAAAGGTGGTGGTTCATTAACCGCATTACCTATCATTGAAACACAAGCAGGTGACGTATCGGCTTATATCCCAACCAACGTAATTTCAATTACCGATGGTCAGATATTCCTGGAGTCAAACTTGTTTAACGCAGGTGTTCGTCCGGCTATTAACGTAGGTATCTCGGTATCACGTGTAGGTGGTAACGCACAGATCAAATCAATGAAGAAAGTTGCCGGTACTTTGAAACTTGACCAGGCTCAGTTCCGCGAGCTGGAAGCGTTTTCGAAATTCGGTTCTGATTTGGACGCATCAACCAAAAACGTACTGGACAAAGGAGCCCGTAACGTAGAGATCCTGAAACAAGGTCAGTACTCACCGGTATCGGTTGAAAAACAGGTAGCTATTATTTACCTGGGTACTAAAAACCTGATGCGTAATGTTCCGGTTGACAAAATCAGGGAGTTTGAAGGCGAATTTACCAGCATGCTGGAAGCACGTCACCCTGAAGTTTTAGTTGCTCTTAAAGCAGGTAAATTTGACGACCAGATCACCGGCGTACTGGAAACAGTTGCCAAAGAAATGACTGGAAAATATTAATTAGATATGAGATATGAGATGTGAGTAGTGCGATATGCTACTCATCTCTCATAGAGATAAATAGAAATAGTAGAGGGTTTGTGTATTTGATAATGAGGCAAAAAACCTCAAATCTCAAGTCTCAAGTCTCAAATCTCAAAAGATGGCTAATTTAAAAGAAGTAAGAAACAGGATAAAATCCGTAAGCTCAACACAGCAGATCACCAAGGCTATGAAAATGGTTTCGGCAGCTAAGCTGAAAAGGGCTACTAACGCTATTGTACAATTGCGCCCGTATGCTAATAAGCTGAAAGAGCTGTTGGCTAATTTATCTGCAAGCCTTGAAAATGGTTCATCGCCGTTTTTAGTTGAGCGCGAGCCGGTAAAAGTATTGGTGATTGTAGTATCATCAAATCGTGGTTTGGCGGGTGCGTTTAATGCCAACGTAATTAAAACAGCCAATAACCTCATTGCTGAGAAATACAGTGAGCAGTTAAAGGCAGGTAATGTTTCTATCGTTGCTATCGGTAAAAAGAGCCAGGAGTTTTATCAGCGTCGTAAGTACAACGTTATTGGCAACAATAATGATCTGTACCTGGATCTGAACTTTGAAAATACCTCAAAGATTACTGAAAGCATAATGACTGGCTTTTTAAAGGGTGATTATGACCGCGTAGAGCTGGTTTATAATCATTTCCGTAATGCAGCAGTTCAGTACCTGGTAACAGAGCAATTATTACCTGTGCCTAAGGCCGAGGTTAAAGCTGAGGAAAAAGCATCGCAGGTTGATTACATCCTGGAGCCATCACAAGAAGAAATTGTTGAACAGTTGATACCTAAAAATATCAAGATACAGGTTTACAAAGCTGTGTTAGATTCAAATGCTTCTGAACATGGCGCCCGTATGACGGCAATGGATAAAGCAACCGAAAATGCCGGTGAATTGTTAAAAGCACTGAAACTATCATACAACCAGGCACGCCAGGCAGCTATTACTACCGAGCTTACCGAAATTGTGAGCGGTGCAGCAGCATTATCAGCCTAAATAAAGCATTTTATAAAATAATATACAAAGGCTTCTCTTGAAAAAGGGGAGCCTTTTTTGTTTAATGGAAGGGTAGTCTTTCATTACCTGTAATCAACTCAAACCAAATAAGCCCCGCTTTGTTAATAACCATTATGACAAAGCCAGCAAACTCAAAAGACAGTCCCTCGCCAACTGATACCCCGAGCAAAAAGCCGGTTGATAAGGGCGGTAAAAGTAAAGTGCATAAAACGGATAGAACCTATCATGCCGATCAGCCACATGGCGGCGATATAGCCAGAAAACACGAAAGGGAAGAGCAACCGGTTCATTCGGTTAAAGAGTGAGTCAATAGGATGGTCCAAAGTCTTGAGTCCATAGTCGATGGATGATAAGCAGGCGGACAGGTGAAGCTACCATGGTCTATCGACTATGGTCTATGGACTTTTTACCATTGTCTATGGACTACAAAACCTACTTCACAATACCTGCTGAGTTAAATTGCAGATCGTAGAGCTTGCGGTAATAACCGTTTTCAATCTTGAGCAGTTCCTGGTGAGTGCCCGATTCTTTGATCTCACCATGATCCAATACCAAAATCTTATCCGCATTTTGAATGGTAGATAGCCTGTGAGCTATCACAATGGCTGTACGACCCTGCATAAGCTTGTTAATGGCGTTTTGTATCAAAATCTCTGTCTCAGTATCAACGGATGAAGTGGCTTCATCCAACACCAGGATAGTGGGGTTATAAACCAATGCCCGGATAAAGGAGATCAGCTGTGCCTGCCCTGCCGAAAGGGTTGAACCGCGTTCCATCACATTGTACTCATATCCGCCCGGCAGGCGTTCAATAAACTCATGTGCGCCTACATCTTTGGCTGCGGCGATAACCTGCTCTAAAGTAATATCGGGGTTATTGAGACTGATGTTATTGGCAATGGTATCCGTAAATAAAAATACATCCTGTATAACGGTAGCAATATGCGAGCGGAGATAGTTTACATCGTAATCCCTTATATCAACCCCATCAACCTTAACGCTGCCTTTGGCAATTTCATAAAAGCGGTTCAATATGTTTATGGTTGATGATTTGCCCGCGCCGGTAGCACCTACCAGCGCCAATGTTTTGCCCGGCTGTACATGAAAGCTGATGTCTTTTAATACCCAGTTCTCCTCATTATAAGCAAACCAAACGTGGTTAAATTCAATCTCGCCTGTAAGCTTGGCCGGTCTTAAAGTACCTGCATTTTCGGCAACCTCGTCAGTATCCAGCACGCGGAAAATCCTGTCGGCACCTACCATGCCCATTTGCAGGGTATTGAATTTATCAGCCAGCTGACGTATGGGTCTAAACAGGATGTTGAGGTAAACAATAAACTCCAGTATTACCCCCGGTGTTACACCCGTTGGCGATGCCGAGATAGTTCGCAACTGCTGATCCGTCAGTATACGTTTGCAACCATACCATACCAGCAAGCCGATGCAGCAGGCAAACAAAATCTCCACCACCGGAAAAAAGATAGAGTAATACCAGTTGGAGCGGATATTGGCATCGCGGTATTTTTTGTTTACCACCTTAAACTTGCGCATTTCCTGGTCCTCGCGGGCAAATATCTGGATAATGCTGATGCCGGTAATATGTTCTTGCAAAAAGGTATTGAGCTGTGCTACCTGTGTACGCACTTCCTGAAAGGATGATTTGATAGCCTCTTTAAACACATAGGTTGATGCAAACAGAAAAGGCATGGGGATAAGGGTAATCATGGCCAGTTTCCAGTCGCGTATCGCCATGTAGGCTATTACGGCAATAACCAGCAACATATCGCCCATAATAGAGATCAACCCTTCCGAAAAAATATCAGCAATGGTTTCCAGATCAGATACCGTGCGGGTAATGAGCATGCCGATAGGGGTGTGGTCAAAATATTTTAAGCGGAGACTGGTGATATGATTAAAAATATCGATCCTTAAATCGCGGATTACCGATTGACCGAGCGAGTTGGTTAAATAAGTTTGGTAATACTGTGCAATGGTTTGAATAATAAGCTGACCTATCATCAGTTCAACCATAAAAACCAAACCGCCGTAGTTGTTTTTGAGGATGTAGTTATCCAGCGTTTTTTGCATCAGGATAGGCTGCACCAGGGCTGATACCGCCAAAAAGACGGTTAAAAATGCAGCCAGCACAAAGGTGCCGTTATAAGGCTTCACATACTTCATTACCCGCCCAAGCAGTTTCCAGTCAAGCGCTTTACCTGTAACACCCCCTCCGCCCCCTGAAGGGGGTACTTTTGAATTGCTTTTTTTTGAGTCGTTGTCTTTGTCCACCAAATTCAAAATTAGACTGATATTTTTAAACCCGCTTAAAATTCCCCCTTCAGGGGGTTAGGGGGTATTTCACTTCCGTTAAATACAAGCCGCAAGCCGGTACCGATGTGCCCGCATTACTGCGGTTTTTGCTTTCGATGATGGCACGTACGGCATCCGGTTCAATTTCATGTTTGCCAACCATTATCAGTGTGCCTACTATCGCCCTAACCATATTACGTAAAAAGCGGTCGGCGGATATTTTAAAAACAATACCATCGCCCAAAACCTCCCAACGGGCCTGTTTTATTTTACAAATATTGGTTTTTACCTGCGTATTTGATTTACTAAAACAACCAAAATCGGTGTATTCCATTATAATTGACGCTGCAATGTTCATCAGCTCCATGTCGGGCCTGTCGCGCAGTTCCCAGGAGTAACCATTTTTAAACGGATCTTTATTGAAATGGATATGATACTCATAACTGCGCAAAGTAGCATCGAACCTGGCATGCGCACCGGCAGCGACCGGTATAATATTTTTTATGGCGATATCTTTCGGGAGGATAGAGTTGAGACCCCGGATCTTTGAGTCCATAGTCGATGGTTTATGGTCCATGGTAGCTTCACCTGTCGTTGCTTGCTTCTTATCTATGGTCCATGGTACATGGACTATGGACTCTTCCTCTGCATCAAAATGTGCAAAAAACTCTTTAGCATGTACGCCGGTGTCCGTCCGTCCGCAGCCGGTGGTTTCTATGGGCTGGCGCAGAATAACAGATAGCTTCTCATTTAAAACCTCCTGTACACTGATTGCGTTTTGCTGTATTTGCCAGCCGTGATAATGGGTGCCATCGTACGATAGCTCAATAAAATAGCGTTGTTTTGCACTCACGGCACAAAGGTAATAATTAAGTATTCTGTTAACATTGAATTGGCTATGCAAGAAAAACTTTATTAAATTGCGGTGCGAATTACTTAAACATGCCACCTACCTTTTTCCTTTTTTTAGAAACCCTGTTTTATTTGATATTGTTAGGCTTAACCATCCCGGTTTCATTAATTATGTTTTTAGCAGGAAAAAAGCAACTCGCTAAAAAGGTTATAATCACAACGCTCATTTCTTTTCCATGCTTGTTAACTTCAACTGCTATTCTTCTAGTAATTTTTGCAATACCATTTTTTTTAGTGATTGAAGCAACAAGGTATTGGAACGCATCTGCAACGGTTATCTGCATATTTGTTTCAATGGTGTTTATATTCTTTATTTTGGATGCTTTATCTGCAAGCTGCTTATGGTACATGACAAGCAGGATATTTTATAAAAGGATTGACAAAAGCCCCACTTCAACACTTTGGGAAAGCGACAAACTATTTGTTTGGCTAAAACCTTTGCTGATCAGATTAAGGATTTATAAAAAAGCCATCTGATTATAAACGTTTTGGGCTTTGAATATATCCAGACTGCAATGTTTACGAAATATACTCCTTATAAATCTGTTCGAAAAGTATCCTGTTTTCAACGGCAATATCAAAAGGCTGATCGATAAAGGTATTGCTGTAGCCAATGGCACTGGCCAGGTTTTTAAGCACTTTAAAGTAAGTTATTTCAATACCCTCAATTTGTTGCAGGTAAAAAAGGATAAAAACATCACGCTCCATCTGGGTTTTGCCGCCCTTAATGGCACTGAGGTAAGCCTCGAGCATGGTGGCTTTTATACTGAGGATGCTTGTTTTTGATGGCTTTTCTTCAATAGAAATATAAATCTCATCCATCTGGCTCAACTGACTTTCGGTATCATCAATGCCTTCCTGTATAGCCATTTTTAAAACCTGAAGGGTGGCAATTTCCCTTACCTCTGCAAAAAAACTAAGCAGGTTAATTTTGCCATGATAAATGTAATTCAGATGCTCTAAAAAGGTTCTTTTTAGCAGCTTGTCGTCAAGTTGTACGTCTTTAGGTTGCATAGAACTATCCGTGGTTTCACTCATTTCTGTTTCAGTTAAAATAGCATTTAAAGCTACGATATTAAATTCCAAAATTTATAATACCAAGCGCAAATCAATCAAACTAAAACAATTATATCTTTGTTGTGATAAATTTAAAATTATGTTACAAAGAATACAAAGCATTTACCTTTTGTTTGGCAGTTTAGCATTTTACGCATTGTTCCTTTTTCCATTGGTGCACAATGTTTATGTTGATAGCAAGCCGCTTACCATCAGTATTGTAGGCGTTTACCAGGATGTTAACGGACAACAGGCACTTACGCAATCATTTACGCTTTTAACCATAGGTGCGGCTATAGTGGGCCTTATACCGCTTATTATTATATTTATGTACAAAAACCGCAAGCAGCAGATCCTTTTTGGTTACATAGCCGCAGTAATAATCATAGCCTTTAGTTTCTGGATGTCGCAAACGGTAAAAGGTGTTATGGGCAGCACCCAGATTGATACGCATAGCATGGGCATAGGTATTTTCCTATCAACCATAAGTCTGGCATTTATATTTTTGGCAATAAGGGCCATACAAAGAGATCAGAAGCTGGTTAAATCGGCCGATAGGTTGAGGTAGATTTTGTTTAAAAGGGTTTTCATTTCAGGAGTGAACGAAACGGTTAAAGGGCTCTCATGTCCCTTGTCATTCTGAACAGAGTGAAGAATCTTCTTCATCTTGCATAGCGAACAATGCAGAACGTTGATGCTCGGCGCAGAAGATCCTTCACTCTGTTCAGGATGACAAATCTGACTGGTGGATACTTTTCCTTGTCCTGTCATTACATTTTTTTACTTTAGCCGAAACAAACCTTCACAATGAACGAATTTTCTATAACCTATAAAATCAGCCTGAAAGAATACATACAGCTCAACTTTGCAATGCTTTATAAAGGGCTATACAATAAAGCAATAGCGATTATTACTGTGCTTTACTTATGTTTTTCAGGCATCTCCTTATTGCTTCATATCGGGCAGCATTATAATGATAATTTGTATTCAGCTGGAAATCTTATTTGCATTGTAGCAGCAGTTACACCAATACTTTCCCTTATTATGGCATACATTGGTTATTCCAGCAACAAAACATTACAGGAAGAAATCACCACCACTTTCAGGGAACAGGATATAACTCAAAGTGCTGAAACATTTACAGCAACCTTTAAATGGGATAAAATTTATAAGGTGATCATTTTGGGAAATTGGTTATTGATATACAAAAGTAAAATTATAGCAAACTTCGTTAAGTTTAAAACAGAAGATAAACCCAACATTGAAGCGCTAAAAGGCTTTGTAGAAACCATTGACATTAGGCATAAATGGTAATCACCCCCCTCACTTCCCTCAACCTTTCTAAATAAGGCAAAAAGGTAGGTTTGCCGTTATTGCAGCGTACGTTTTCAAGGTGGGCATTTACAAAGCACTTTACATCTGTTATAAGGCCACCACTTTTAAGGCGGATAGGTGCATCGGGCAATGCAATTCTATCAAAATAAGTTTGCAGTTCATCAATCTCAGCATCCCATTTGATGGGTTTTAGGGCGGGTTTATAATCATACCTTATACTTGCTTCATCAGTATTAAAACTATCGGCAAATAGCTTTATAATGGCTTTGGGCTTGTTAAGCGATAGTGCAATATCCTCTGTTTGCGGTGCTTCGTTTACTGGTTCAGTTTTTAAATTATCTGCTTTAAAAGCATCACAACTAAATTGCAGCAGGTAATCGGCTACGTCTAGCCCGGCGGTTCTTTCGGCTTCTGTTGCGCCGTCTTCCAGTAATGCCGATACTTTAAAATTCAGCTTCAGTTCCTTTGCCTTCAGTTGCCATTTGTTAAAGGCATTCAAATCAGGAAACAGGGTAACATTGCGCCCTTTCAGTACAGCACACTTTTCGGCACTCAGGTTGCTTAAGCTCCCCGCTGCCAGCCATACAAAATGCGGCAAATAAACACTGGCTATAATGGCCGATTTCTCACTCTCCACAATAGCCACCGGCTTGCCAGGCTCTTCCTTAAGCAGATGTTCGCCGAAGAGGCATTGTTTTAGTTGGAAGGAGTTCATGGTTAATGGTGGGGAGTTCATAGTCGACGGTCCATAGTCCATGGAAGGAGGGTTTGAGGAGTCCATAGTCGATGGTGAACGGTCCATAGTCGATGGTCCATAGTCCATGGCAGGAATGTTTCTGGCTATCGACCATGGACCATCGACTATGGACTTTCTACTATGGTCTATGGACTTCCTACTTACCACATGCGCCCAGGTAATATGATTAAAGGGCTTTTTTACCCGCTTGCCATCGGTACTGTACAACATTATTTTACCCGTGCGGATGCTGCCTGCACCATCAACCTGCCAAAATACCGTGGCACCGGGCCAGTGTTTTGATGTGCCGATAAGGTAGCGGGTTATAAGGTCGGCGGTAACATCATCGCCAAATAAAGTGACGAGCCAGTTGGTAAAATTGTTTTTTTCGTAGTGTGATAAGCTTTGGGTGAAGGTGGAGGAGTTCATGGTTGATGGTTCATAGTTCATGGCAGAAGACCCTTGGGCAGGTGACTTTCTGGCTATCAACCATGAACTATGATCTATGAACTTTTTACTGTGATCTATCGACTTAAAAAAAGCTCCCGGTTTAAAATGAAATGCGCATTTGCTTTCCCTGCTGCAACGGCCCACATGCGGGGCAAGGTGAAGTCCGGTTTCGGTGTCAATGTATCTGCTAAAGGTGCGTTTATGGTTGCACTCCGGGCAGCGATAGCGGCTGGCGGGAGTGCTGTATGGTTCGAGGATGTATCGGTGCATGGTGATTGTATAGGGGTGGGATGTGGGATGAGTCACTTACAGAGGGGAGACTCACCCGGTCATTGCTTCGCTCGACCACCCTCTATGGCAGGCCATAAAGAGGGTTTAGTAAACGTGTCTTTTTCTTTTTTCTTCTTTTCCCTTCTTTACGATTTATCGTAGAGAGGGTGGTCCAGCGTAGCGTCGACCGGGTGAGTCTACTCTGCGAGCGGTAACTCTCCACTACGTCATTGACGCACGGGGTTAGTTAGAAACATTAGAAACAAATAGAAACACTTGTTTCTAATGTTTCTAATTGTTTCCATCCTCTAACCTCTTAATAATGCGGTTTACTTTAGTTTGAAAGCTTTTAAATTTACTTTCATCGGTACAAAGCTTTTTGGCAATGGCGTAGCCGGTAATGCCGGGCTCAGTGGCAAGCAGTTGTTCAACGTTGTTTTCCAGTTCGGTTTTATCCTGGGTTGATTTTGCTTTGAGGTGATAGCCCTCGGTACCGTAGCCGGTAAACTCGAACAACACAAAGTTATCGGGCTGATGTACCCTGCACTCAATCACATTACCGCTATCGTATTGTACTTCGCTGCTGCGGGATTTTATTTGTTTCAGGTAGCGGGTTTTGCTGTCAACCACGCTCTCGCCAATGGTAAAGATACTATCGGTAAGGTTTGATAAATGCTTACTGCCTTGCAAGTGGTTACGGGTAATGGGTTGCGACAAATCGCGCTTGGGCGTATGGGCAAGTATCAGTAATGATAGTTTGTATTTCTTTTTTAGGTCGATGAGCCTTTTCATCAGTGGCAGGGCATCTTTAGCCTTTTCGGTTTCGGTTTTAAGGTAGGTAATGTTATCAATTATAATAATCCTGATGCCTGTTTCAATAATATCCTGTTCAAGCTCATGGCTCAGGTAATCTTCAAAACTGGTAAAGCCCTGCTCTTCGTAGTCGGTATTATCAGGATCAATTTCGGCACGTATCAGGTTACTGTTAAAGTGATAATGGTTTTGATAGTTTACCGAGTAACGGCCCTCAAACTGCTTATCAGTAAGCTCAAAATCGAAGTATAAAACAGGCTGTGATTCGGCTTCCAGCTTAAAGCCGGGTACAGGCTTACCCAGGCTAATGCTGTTGGCAATTTGTACAGCAAGGAGCGATTTACCTACCCCGTTTTCGGCAAACAGGATGCAGAGTTCGCTCTCGAACCAAAACTCATCAAACAGCATTTTGGGTATAGGGCGTTGTTTAGCCTCGTCGATCCACTTATTGGCTGTTTGCTTTTTAAACAGCGTTCGGGTACGGGCAGGGCCCGGCTGATTGATCATTTCATTAATGTGCTGAAGGGTTTGTGCAGGCGTAATGTGGCCAATACCGCGCTGCTGAAGGTTGAACTGAGGTTTCATTTTGTTTGATGGGAGGGTTATTAGATTTGCAGATAATTATGCCAGTTGGCATAGTTTATTATGTTTTTTTAGTTTGATGCCTGTACAGTGATAGTACTGGATTAATAATAATATATTGATAATGTACTTTTGAAAGGCTATAACGGCAGAACACCGTTGACCTGTAAATGAATTACAATTATAAAGATAATTTTTGTAAAAACAAAGAAGTAATAAAGAATAATTAATACGCTTTTCTACCTGTTGTCATCCTGATCCGCCAACTGGCGGAGAAGGATCTTCTGCGGATGACAGGTCTGCTGTATACTTATCGCGCGAAGAAGATGTTTCTCCGCCATACTGGGCGGATCAACATGACAAAGAGAAGAATTCAATTACCAACATTTAGAAACATTAGAAACACGTGTTTCTAAATGTTTCTAGTGTTTCTAATTAAAACCATTCATTTCTACACATCGTCCTTGCGAGGTACGAAGCAATCTCTATGCTATACAGATAAAAGGAGCACAGAGCTTGTTGATTAAGTTCTGAAAGCGTACTACGTTCCATTGATCATCCACCGTAGAGATTGCTTTGTACCTCGCAATGACGCGAAGTTTATGTAGCAAGGCAGATATACCAACACTAGCAACAGGTGTTGTTAGTATTGTTAAATCGAACATTCCCGGCGTAAAGAAGGTTCAGGAAGGGTTTTTTATTCCCTCTTTACGACTTGTCGTAGAGAGGGAGAACGAGCGTAGCAACGTTCGGGTGAGTCCCTTCTGCGAGCGATATGCGGCCGCATTTAACATTCTTAAAACTTGCTTTCCCGGTGTCATTGCAATCACTCAACTGCCATGGACTATGGACCATCGACTATGGACTGCTCTCAATAATGACACTCCCATTATTCGCAGTTTTGGCAATAATCAATATCTTTAGCCTGATGAACAAGGCTGTACGATTTATTTTTATCGCGATATTTTTCTTTCTGGCCCTGTCATCCTGCATCGGCCCTTCATCTGCCTCCAAAAAAACAGTATTTAATATCAATTTAGATGAGGGACTGAGCTCCCTCGATCCGGCTTTTGCGCGTAACCAAAACTCCCTGTGGATGATTAACCAGCTCTTTAACGGACTGGTACAGATTGACGACAGCCTGAAAACCCAACCCTGCATTGCCAAAAGCTGGGACATATCACCCGATGGCACTGCCTACACCTTCCATTTGCGTAAGGATGTTTTTTTTCAGGATGCTAAACAGTTTAAGGGTGGCAAGGGCCGTAAAGTGGTTGCTGCCGATTTTGTGTACAGCTTCAGCCGCCTCATCGACCCAAAAACAGCTTCTTCAGGCTCGTGGATCTTTAGCGATAAGGTGAAAGACAAGAGCGCCTTCATCGCCGTAAATGACAGCACCTTCCGCATCCAGCTAAAACAACCTTTTCCGCCGCTGTTGAGTTTACTTACGGCACAATATTGCTCTGTAGTGCCGCATGAGGTGGTTGACTATTGCGGTAAGGATTTCCGCGCACATCCCATTGGTACTGGCCCGTTTATATTCCATTACTGGAAAGAGGGCGAAGTGCTGGTACTGCTGAAGAACGAACATTACTTTGAGAAAGACAAGGACGGCAGCGCATTGCCCCATCTGGATGCTGTAAGGGCCACCTTTTTGAGCGATAAACAAACCGCCTTTATGGAGTTTTTGAGCAAAAAGCTCGATTTTTTGAATGATATTGATGGCAGCTACCGCGATGATATCCTCACCAAATCGGGCGTGGTAACGCAGAAGTATAAGGGGAAGTTTGTGATTAACAGCGGTCCGTTTTTAAATACCATTTATTTGGGGATGCTGGTAGATAGCAGCCTGGCTATCGTAAAAAACTCACCCTTAAAAAAGCTCAAGGTAAGGCAGGCCATCAATTATGCTATCGACCGCAAAAACATGATCAAATACCTGCGCAACAGCATGGGCACAGCAGGCTCATCGGGCTTTATACCTATGGGGATGCCGGGTTTTGATGCCAAACAGGTGCAAGGCTACACCTACAACCCCGATAAGGCCCGCCAGCTACTTAAAGAAGCAGGCTACTCCGATGGTAAGCCCATGCCCGAAATTACGCTGCATACAACGGTTAGCTACCGCAGTTTAATTGAATATGTACAGGGGCAGCTTGATAGGGTGGGCATAAAAACCAATGTGGAGATTACCCAGGGTGCCAGTCTGCGGGAGTTGGTATCCAAAAACGGGGTCAACTTTTTTTACGGCTCCTGGATAGCCGATTACCCGGATGCAGAAAACTACCTGTCGGTTTTTTACTCCAAAAACAAAATACCCTGGGGGCCAAACTATACCGGTTTTAACAATAAACAGTTCGACGGTTTGTTTGAACAAGCTTACCATGAACCTAACGATCAAAAGCGTTACACCTTATACCGCCAAATGGATAACCTGGTGATGCAGCAATCGCCGGTGGTGATTTTGTACTACGATAAACGGGTAAACCTTTATCAGAACAACATTAGCCATTACAGCGTTAACGCGCAGAACCTGCTTACCCTGAAGAGGGTGGTGAAGAAGCCGTAGTGAATATCAGCCCCCTCTAAATCTCCCCCGGAAGGGGAGAATTAGCTTCGCCTGTGCTTATTTTTTTAAGTCCTTCCGCCTAATAGCGGAGAGGATTATTCATATTTTTAAAGTCCTCCCTACCGGGGAGGATTTAGGTGGGGCTTCTACCTAAACTTCCCATAGCCATCAATTTTGCGGAAAGGGCTGGTGAAGAAGTCGGCTACAATGGCATTAAACTGATCCTTTTTAAACACCGGTGTAGAGTGCCCCGAGTTAGGGATGATCCACAAATAGGAGTTAGGGATTGATTGTGCAATGAGCATGGTATGCACCGGCAAAATCACATCATGGTCGCCGCCTATAACCAGGGTAGGGCAGGTAATAGTATGCAGCTGTTCAACGGTAATATGCTGCTCGTACGAGAGCAGGTGGAGCAGTTTAAGCTCGTTTTTAGTTTTGGGGGTTACGGCCTCTTTCTTTACCTTCTCGTTTTCGTTCATGGCCCATTTATAAACAAAAGGATCTACCGCGGTACTATCGGGCCAAAGGTTGGCACCTGTTACAGCCAGCTTCTTCACCTTATCCGGGTGACGGATAGCCAGCAGCAAACCGTTAATACCACCATCGCTCCAACCTATTACGTAGCATTGTTTCAGGTTCAGCTTGTCGAGCAGGGCATTCAGATCGTCGGTCATCATCTCGTAGCTTAGGGAATCTGTAGGGTCGACAGATTTTCCCTGGGCACGGCTATCAGCAATAATTACCTTGTAGCTTTTAGCGAAGAAAGGGATCTGGTATAAAAAGTTATTGATAGAGCCGCCATTACCATGAATAATCAACAAGGGCTCGCCCCTGCCGTAGGTTTCGTAATACATCTTAAAGCCGCGTATATCGGCATATTGGCCAACGGCAGCATTACGGCCATATTGGGTAGTGTCAAAGGGCGATTTACCATTCTGGGCAAAGCTTAATTTGGCCGAAGCAATAATGAGTAAAAGGAGCAGTGATTTTAATTTCATGGTGGGAAGCTAAAAGATGTTAAATCAAATTTAATAATAAAACCATCAATCTTTATAAACAGCCCTATGTATATTTTAATAACCATATCGGGCCTAATTACTAATATTTTAACCTACCTGGCGGTGTATTTTGCAAATAACTGATAATGAATAAGTAATATTTAACCTGACTGCTATTTTAATAATAGTTTACTGTTTTAAAACTATAAAGTTAAATATTACATTACCTATTGGATATAATAAATAATATCCTTACCTTTGCGGCCGATTTGGCGATGTTGCCAAGTTCGTTATTTTAATTCATGAACCCATTTATTGAACTGGGAATCCGTCATGATATTGTTAATGCCATCTCTGAGTTAGGATTTGAAAATCCTACGCCAATCCAGGAACAGTCAATTCCGGTATTGTTAACAGGCAGCAACGATTTTGTCGGATTAGCCCAAACCGGCACGGGAAAAACTGCTGCCTTCGGACTACCGCTACTCGAATTGCTGAACTTCGAAGAAAATTACCCGCAAGCTCTTGTATTGTGCCCAACCCGTGAACTTTGTTTACAGATCACGAACGACATTAAAAACTACTCCAAAAAAATGGACAACGTTCACGTTGTTGCCGTTTATGGCGGAGCAAGCATTTCTGACCAATTGCGTCAGATTAAACGCGGTGTGCAAATTGTTGTTGCTACACCGGGCCGTATGCTTGATATTATTAACCGTAAAGCGATTGACTTTACCAAGGTTAAGTTTGTTGTTTTGGATGAGGCCGATGAAATGCTTAATATGGGCTTCCAGGAAGACATTGACAGTATTTTATCTACTACTCCCGACGAGAAAAAAACCTGGCTGTTTTCAGCCACCATGCCAACTGAAGTTCGCCGTATAGCGAAGAAGTACATGAATGAGCCGTTTGAGCTTACCATGGGCGCAAAAAACACTGGTAATGTTAACATTGAGCACGAGTATTACATCGTTCGTGCCCGTGATAAATATGCCGCATTTAAACGTATTGTTGATTTTAACCCTGACATTTTCGGTATCGTATTTTGCCGTACTAAAATTGAAACTCAGGAAATTGCCGAATCACTGATAAAAGATGGCTACAATGCCGATTCTTTACACGGCGATTTATCACAACAACAACGTGATAAGGTTATGAAACGCTACCGCGACCGCAGCCTGCAATTATTAATTGCTACCGACGTTGCTGCACGTGGTATTGACGTTAACGACGTAACACACGTTATTAACTACTCACTGCCTGATGAAGTTGAAAACTACACCCACCGTAGCGGCCGTACAGCCCGTGCAGGTAAAACAGGTGTATCAATAGCTATTGTTAACGCAAAAGAATTAGGCAAAATACGCCAGATTGAACGCGTTATAGGCAAAAAGTTTGTTAAAGCTGAAATTCCAACCGGATTTGATGTTTGCGAAAAACAATTGTTCAGCATTGTACATAAAGTAAACAACGTAACCGTAAACGAAGAGCAGATTGAACAATACCTGCCACGTATACTGGAAGAGTTTAAAGAGATGAGCAAAGAAGATTTTATAAAACGCTTTGTATCTATTGAGTTTAACATCTTCCTTGATTACTACAAAAATGCACCTGATCTGAATGCTCCGCAGGAAGAAGGTCGCCGTTTTGAAAGAAACGATGAGCGTGGTGGCGAACGTCGTGAAGGTGGCAGTGGTAAATCAGAATACACCCGTTTGTTTATCAACTTAGGTTCTGTTGATGAGTTTAACCGCGGCGATTTGCTGGGTTACATCTGCAACCAAAGCAAAATAAGCGGCCGCACTGTTGGTAAAATTGATGTTAAGGGTGTTTACTCTTTCTTTGAAGTACCAAATGCTGATGTTGAAAAGGTAATGTCTGGCTTTACCGGTGCCGAGTTTAAGGGCCGTCCGGTAAGGATAGAAGTATCTGGCGAAGGCAGCAGCGAACGTCGTGAAGGCGGAGGTGGTGGTTATCAACGCCGTGAAGGTGGTGGTGGCTATAACCGCGAACGCAGCGGCAGTGGCGACAGACGCAGTGGTGGCGAACGCCGTGAAGGTGGAGGTGGCTACCCACGCCGTGAAGGCAGTGGTGGTGGCGGTTTCCGCGATTTCTCTGGCAAAAGCCGTGAGGACCGTGGCGAACGCAAAAGAAGATTTTAAGTTTAGTTTAGTTTAATTCATAGTCCGCTCCCCGGCGGACAAAGTTTAGTTTAGTTTAGTTTACAAAGCCTCCATCTGCAAAGATCGGGGGCTTTTGTATTTTAGGGGGATGCATTACGGAGGGAAAGTGTTTCAAAACGGTTTCATTACTGTTCGCTCCTGAAACGAACGCAACACTATAGATATTTATTTAGATAATTCTGAGCCAAAGCAAAGGATAATGCCCAATGACTTAATGATCAACTCCAATTCACCTGTTATACTCAACGGCTACCGAATCGGGGCCCATGAGCTGGAGGCTATGATCGTCAATTTTTTGTATTACAAAGCTGGTATAGGGCTGGTTGCCCTCAAATGAGGTAAAAATGGTATCGTCTTTAATAAAGTAATCTTCGTCAAGGGCCTCACCATCGTCCATGGTAAAGTTTTTATCGGTAATCTGGAGTTTTACCGAGCCGTCTTTTGATTTCCAGCTCCCTTTCAGCTTGCTTTTAACCGGGTTTGAACACGCTGCCGTTACTAATACCGAGGCACAAGCTAAATGGATAACAATTAAAGCAACCTTTTTCATAAGTAGTTCCAGACTGTGGTCATTAGTCCGGAGCTAAATGATATCAATTAACTCCGGATCACAGACTTAAGACTATAAATTACTTCGTTGGTTTATTCCGAAGTTCAGATTTTTTTAAATAAACCCTTTTCCCTTTATGATCTACATAAAAATAATGCGAATGTTTATTAATGTAGATGGTTTGTCCATCAGGACCCGTTTTACCTTTATATCTTTTATCGGTAATTGCCGCGTCACCGCTTGCTGCGGTATGTGCAGTAGCATGGCCTACTTTTGTGGCCGTTTTACTTATTTTATGGCCCAGGGTGGAGTCTTTATGGGTTTGAGCCTGGCTTTGCGCAAAACAGAACATTCCGACTGCAAACAGTGCAACCTTAAATAAATTTTTCATAATGTTAGTTGTTTTTTAACAACTAGCTCAATTCTTCGGCCAAATGTTTCATTTCCAGCGCCGGCGACTGTTTCTGGTATAAAATAGCGTAAACAGCAGTGCAAATAGGCATGTGCACTTTGTACTGTTTATTTACCTGGTGTAGGCAATTTACTGCATAATAGCCTTCTGCAATCATGTTCATTTCCAGTTGGGCCGATTTTACCGTATAGCCCTTGCCTATCATATTGCCAAAAGTACGGTTACGGCTAAACTGCGAATAAGCAGTCACCAGTAAATCGCCCAGGTAAGCTGATTCTTTTATATCGCGATTGATGGGGTGTACAGCGGCCACAAAGCGTTCCAGCTCGCGGATAGCATTTGATATCAGCACCGCCTGAAAGTTATCGCCATAGCCCACGCCGTGGCAAATACCACTGGCTATAGCGTAAATATTTTTAAGTACGGCGCCGTATTCGGTACCGTAAATATCGTCGGATATAATGGTTTTGATGTAGCGGTTGTTAAACATGCCGGCAAACTCGGCAGCAAGGGCTGTATCGCGCGAGGCTATGGTAAGGTAAGATAGTTTCTCCAGCGCTACTTCCTCTGCATGGCAGGGTCCGCTGATCACCAAAAAATGACTAAAGGGTACGTTATAATGCTGATTTAAAAACTCGCCGATGATTTGATTTTCATCAGGCACGATACCTTTTATGGCCGATACTATCTTTTTGCCCGCTAAATCAGCAGGGGTAATACCGGTAAACGCCTCTTTTAAAAAGGCTGCCGGAACGTTAAGCAGCAAATAATCAGCCTGCTCAATAATGGCTTTTAAATTGGTTGATACATTTTTTGCAGGCACCCCAATTTCAACAGAACTAAGGTAATTAGGGTTATGCCTGAATTTATGGATATGCTCCACAGCGCCAGCATTGCGCATCCACCAAAAAATTTCTTTATCGGTAGTATTATCGGTAAGTATTTTAACATTGGCCGTAGCCCAACTGCCACCGCCAATAACGGCGATTTTGTGTTTTGGTGTATGCATTAACAATAAAAAATGTCCCGCCAGGTTTATTTGGCAGGACAAAGTTATTATTTATTTGTGACAGTCCATGGTCTATGGTCCATGGTCCATAGACTATTTTTCCTTGTTACTTCCCATCACCAGCAAATAGCTTGCTTTTATCTACTTTTTGAACCACCATACCATCATTAAGTACTTTGGTTATGGCAGCAAACGGAGCAGATACTACTTCGTCGCCAGCTTTAAGGCCCGATAGTATCTGTATGTTGGTGTCATCCTGTATACCGGTAGTTACCAATACCTGTTTTACTTTGCCTGCGTTGTAAACAAACACATATTCTTTTACAGGTGCAGCTATAGTTGGTTTGTTACTGCTGGTATCTGCATTAGGGTTGGCCGATTTCTTTTTCTCAACACGGGTAGTTACCGATTGTATTGGTACCGATAATGATTTGGCATGATTAGTATTGATCTCTACAGTAGCCGTTAATCCCGGACGGAATGGTGAAGGGTTATCAGCTGTTTTTTTCAGCAGATTAATGTATGATGCCGGGCTAATCCTTACCTTAACTGTAAAGTTGGTAACCTGATCGGCATTGGTACCTACCACATTGGCCGAGCCGCCTATTTCAGTAACCACGCCATTAAAATGTTTGCCTAAAAAGGCATCCACTTCAATTTTTGACGAGTCGCCCAGTTGTATGCGGTTAATATCATTTTCATTTACATCAACGTTAACATCCAGCTGGCTAAGGTCTGATATGGTCATAATTTCGGTACCTGCAAACTGCTGGGTTCCTAAAACACGCTCACCTTTTTGGATAGATAATTTAGATACCACTCCATCAACCGGTGAGTAAATGGTAGTTTTAACCAGGTTATCAGCCGCTTCTTTTACCGAAGCCTGTGATTGTGCCAGTCCGTAAGTTGAGCCGATAACATTTTGTTTGGCGGCTTCTAAGGCAGCCTCATCGCCATCATAAGTGGCTTTGGCAGCCTCAAACTCAGCAGTGGTAATTACTTTATTAGCATACAGGGCCTTATCTCTTTTGTAGATAGATGCCTGGTTATCAAAAGTAGCCTGTGCTTGTTTCAACAACTGTGAAGAGTTGCCAATACTGGCCTTTTGGGTATTGTATTGTGCCTGTGCACGGTCAAGTTCTGATTGCAGAATATCGGGGCGTATTCTACAAATCAACTGCCCTTTTTTAACTACATCACCTTCTTTTATAGGTAATTCAACCACCTCGCCCGATACCTCGGGGCTAATTTTTACTTCAACATGCGGTTTTATTTTTCCGCTGGCCGATACTGTTTCGCTAATATCACGTATAGCAGTTTTCTCGGTGGCCACCTGTGTTAATTGCGGCTTGCCAATTACGCCGCTTACCTTTAATATTATCAGTAGTACAATTAGCGCCCCTAACGAGATAAGAACATATTTAGTAGTTTTTCCCATGATTCTTTTTTATTTCGGATTTCGGAATTTCGATTTCGGATTTATTTATTTTTTTTATTTCTTATTAGCCTCTTTAAAGCCCTCCCTACCGGGGAGGGTTTGGGTGGGGCCTATAACACTATCTGGTTACCTAAATAATAGTCAATTACTTTGCTTCTGAAAATCATCTGGTATTGCGCTTCAATCATATCGTTTTGCGATTTATTATAGTTAGTAAGCGCGGTATTATAATCGAGCGTATTTACCAGCCCGGCATCATACCGTTGTTTGGTAATGTTTAAAGCTTCTTTATTAGAATTATACGTTTGTACAGATGAATGGTAGCTTTTCTCGGCCGATTGCAGATCGAGCACTGCCTGGATAATGGTTTTGCTCAGCGTATTTTTTGCCAGTTCGGTAGTAAGCTGGGCATTTTGATAATTTAACTTTGCCTTGCGTACCGATGTGCGCGCAGAATAATGATTAAAAATTGGAATCTGTAAACTAAGACCGAACGATTGGTTAAAGTTGTCGCCAAATTGACTTAAGAAAGGGTAGTTTGGCGAATAAATAGGATTTTGCACCGGGGCAACAGTTTGAACTATATCACCTGTACCCTTTACTACCCCAATTGTTTGGAGTGCCGGAGCCGTTTCTCCTATAATTCTGGTACCATAAGCATTAACCACACTTGAATAGCTTGATTGCAGGTTACCAAAAAATGATAAGACAGGAAAATAGTTTCCCCGGGCTATTTTAACGGCTTGTGCATAGGTTTGCTGTTGTAATTCTGCAAGTTTAATATCCGGGTTTACAGTAAAGGCAGTTTTGATTACCTCATTAGCATCATAAATGGTTTTAACATCAGTTAGTTTACTAATATCAGGCTTCACAACGGTAATGGGCGTTGCAGGATTCATTTCCATGTACTGTTTTAATATCAACACAGCCAAATCAACCTGATTTTGGGCGTTAGTTAAATTCAGTTCGGCGGTTGATAGTTGTGCCTCTGCCTGTGCAACATCTGCCCGGGTTTGGTTGCCGGCGTCAAAGTTTTTTTGGGTACGGTCTAATGTAATTTTAGCCAGGTCAATTTGTTGTTTGGCAGCAATAACCAGATCCTGATCTGTTAATATGGTCAAATAATCGGTAACCACATTTAAAAGCAAATCGTTTTTAACCTTGGCTGTGCTGGTTTTGTCAACATCCAGCGCAAGCCGGTTTTGCAATATCTGGTTACGAAGCTGGCCCCCCTGGTAAAGAATTACCTGTAACGTTGCCGTACTGGTTACTGAAAAATTGCTTTGGTTAGCGTACACATATTGTCCCGCAACAGGGGTACGGCCAAAGTTGTAGCCTGCACTTGGATTGGCGCTTAAACTTGGCAACTGGTTATATTTTGCCTGTTTATAATCTTCATCGGCAAGTGCCTCTGTAAGCTGCGCCTGCTTAATGGTAAGGTTATTTTGCAGGGTAAGGTCAATTGCTTTTTGCAGGCTTATTTCTTGCTGGGCCTTTGCTGTAAATGAGAGCAGGGCCAAACATAGCATACTTAAAGCGCTTACCCGTGTAATTATTGTAGTGTTTTTTGTCATAAGGTTATATTTGCCTGGATCGTTTACTTTATCGCCAATCAAAAAAATATGATCCTGATTAATATTTTAAATATCTGTAATTTTAATTGGTTGATATAGGTTTTAATTTGTACCATTAACCATCAACCCACAAAATTATCTGCAACTAATACATGTACCTGGTTAAAACTCCGCGCTTGCTTAAACGTTTATATCCTGATTTAATGTGGGATACGCACGATAATTCCCGAAGCCTTTATCTCACTTTTGACGACGGCCCTATACCTATTGTTACACCTTTTGTTTTAAATATTTTAAAAGAATTTAATGCTAAGGCCACATTCTTTTGTATCGGCGATAATGTACGCAAACATCCTGATGTTTTTGAGCAGGTAAAAGCAGCAGGGCATGCCATAGGTAACCATACCTTTAATCACCTTAAAGGATGGAAAACAGATGATGAAATTTATGTAGATAATTTTTTGCAGGCCGATAAATTACTGCATACAAACTTGTTCCGTCCACCTTACGGGCGCATTAAACGTACGCAGGCTAAACTATTACAACAGGCGAAGCCCGATATTAAAGTGATTATGTGGAACATCCTTTCAGCCGATTTTGATATCAGCCTGAAACCTGAAAAATGCCTGAGTAATGTACTTAAAAATGCAGGTAAGGGTGATATTGTGCTTTTTCACGATAGCCTGAAAGCTTTTCCGCGGATGGAATATGCCCTGCCAAAGGCACTGGAGCACTGGAGTAAAGAAGGATATGAATTTAAAGCACTAAACTTTTAAACAAAAAACTACCCACGCAGCCCTGCCACATGAGTAGTATTGCATTAAAATTGAGGTTGATTAATATTGTAATACGGATGCCAACGGATATGACAGCACGTCGATACGTTTATTGATATGTTGTATCTGGCGGTTAAAATCAGTCGGCGATATACTTTGATCAAGGATCATTTCTTCCAGCTCATGAATATTAGCGCTGATTTCTTCTTTCAAAACATTGATCTCGAATGGACTAAAGAAAATTTTATTTTGCAGCTTATAATAGCTGATGGTAGTTAGTTTAATGTGCAGTTCCATTTTTGCCTGTTTAACACCTTTTAAAAAGTATTTGTACTCGTACAGGTTTTTTAGCTCATTGCTGGTACGCAATTTTCCGATAGCCCGTTTTTGACGTTTTTCTTTTCCGGTAACCACTAAAAAAGAAGCACTCGTTATTACCATAACGATTGCAAAGAATAATAGGATGCTCATAGTTTAACCTTTCGTTTTAGTTTAATCGGTGGTGGGGTAGTTTATTAATTAATTATTAATATTAAACGGAAGGCTTACAATTAAGGTTACATAAAACAGTATTTACATTCCTAAGTTTGTTTAACATTTTCATAATACACAGAAATGTTAATATTAAATCTTAATTATTACCTAAACACCAGCCGCTAACAAGTAATCACTATTTAGAACCTCTCCAAATAACATTTACACAGTACGCTGACCTCATTTAGTTGTAATTTTTGTAAATTCGCCGCCAACAGGCTTATTAGCTAAGTTTGTTTACAATTTCTTTTACTTTTCACCTAAAAAATCAAATACAATGGCTTTTGATTTAGATATGATCAAAAAAGTTTACGATAGCTACAGCACCCGCGTGGCTGCTGCACGTAAAGCGACCGGTAAACATTTAACATTAACCGAAAAAATATTATACGCCCACCTTACTGACGGCGATGCTACCAAAGCTTTTGGCCGTGGAGTTGACTATGTTGATTTTGCACCAGACCGTGTAGCAATGCAGGATGCAACTGCGCAAATGGCCCTGTTGCAGTTTATGCAGGCTGGCCGTCCGCAGGTAGCTGTGCCTTCAACCGTACATTGCGATCACCTGATACAGGCTAAAATTGGCGCTGATGCTGATTTAAGCACGGCTAAAGACGTAAATAAAGAAGTTTATGATTTCCTGGCTTCGGTATCTGATAAATATGGACTGGGTTTCTGGAAACCAGGTGCAGGTATTATTCACCAGGTAGTTTTAGAAAACTATGCATTTCCGGGTGGTATGATGATCGGTACCGATTCACACACACCTAACGCAGGTGGTTTAGGTATGGTGGCTATTGGTGTTGGCGGTGCAGATGCTTGCGATGTTATGGCCGGCTTACCATGGGAGCTAAAATTCCCTAAACTGATTGGTGTAAAACTAACCGGAAAATTATCCGGCTGGTCATCAGCAAAAGACGTTATCCTTAAAGTGGCAGGTATCCTAACCGTAAAAGGTGGTACTGGTGCTATTGTTGAATATTTTGGCGAAGGCGCTGAGTCGCTTTCTGCAACCGGTAAAGGTACTATCTGTAACATGGGTGCTGAAATTGGTGCTACCACCTCTATCTTCGGTTATGACCCTAAAGCTGCTGCTTACCTGCGCGGAACCAAACGTGCCGATATTGCTGACTTAGCCGATGCCGTAAAAGAACACTTAACCGGCGACCCAGAAGTTTATGCTAACCCTGAACAATATTTTGACCAGGTAATTGAAATAAACCTTACAGAGCTTGAACCACATGTAAACGGTCCGTTTACTCCGGATCTGGCATGGCCTATCTCTAAATTTGCTACCGCAGTAAAAGAAAACGGCTGGCCTACAAAATTAGAAGTAGGTTTAATTGGTTCATGTACCAACTCATCATACGAAGATATTACCCGTTCGGCCTCTATCGCCAAACAGGCAACTGATAAGCACCTTAAAACAAAGGCTGAGTTCACCATTACCCCAGGCTCTGAACTGGTACGTTACACCGTTGAGCGCGATGGTTATTTAGATACTTTTGCTGATATGGGCGGTGTAGTATTAGCAAATGCCTGCGGCCCTTGTATTGGCCAATGGGCACGTCATACAGACGATCCTACACGCAAAAACTCTATCATCACTTCGTTTAACCGTAACTTTGCTAAACGTCAGGATGGTAACCCTAATACCCACGCATTCGTAGCATCGCCAGAAATTGTAACTGCATTTGCTATTGCCGGTGATTTAACCTTTAACCCATTAACCGATACCCTTACCAACGAAAAAGGTGAGCAGGTGAAGTTAGACGAGCCTTTGGGTATTGAAATGCCGGTAAAAGGCTACGCGGTAGAAGATGCCGGTTACCAGGCACCTGCCGAAGATGGCAGCAAGGTTGAGGTAAAGGTTGATCCTAAATCATCTCGCCTGCAACTGCTTGATCCATTTTCTGCATGGGAAGGTACTGACATTACCGGCTTAAAGCTGTTGATTAAAGCTAAAGGCAAATGTACTACCGACCATATTTCTATGGCTGGCCCGTGGTTAAAGTTCCGTGGTCACCTGGATAACATCAGTAATAACATGCTGATTGGTGCCATTAACTATTTTAATAACACTGCTGACAGCGTTAAGAACGAACTGACCGGCGAATACGGTCCGGTACCGGCTACTCAGCGCGATTATAAGGCACATGGAATTGGTACCATTGTAGTAGGCGACGAAAACTATGGCGAAGGTTCATCACGTGAGCATGCTGCTATGGAACCACGTCACCTAGGTGTACGTGCCATATTGGTAAAATCATTTGCCCGTATCCACGAAACCAACCTTAAAAAACAAGGTATGCTGGGTATCACCTTTGCTGATAGCAACGATTACGATAAAATACAGGAAGATGATTCTATTGATATTTTAGGCTTAACTACTTTTGCTCCAGGCAAACAGTTAACCGTAGTATTGCACCATAAAGATGGATCGACCGATAGCTTCGCAGTAAACCATACCTATAATGCACAGCAGATAGAGTGGTTTAAAGCAGGTGGTGCGTTAAACATCATCCGCAAGCAAATGGCTTCGTAATTCAGATTTACGAATTACGATTTCAGATTGAATATTAAGAGCCTTTCCAGTTTTGGGAAGGCTTTTTTGTTGTTAAGCAGCTATATCAACTTTATTGCTACGCTAATTGTATATCAGACAATTGTAACAGTATACTTACCAAGTGTTATTAAACTAAATAACGCGATGCAGGGTCATACTCACAAAAATTAAAACACCATGAAAAATTATCACATTTTGCTATTGGCTATTTGCCTTTTTTTATCATCCTGTGCCACAGCCTCCTATTTTGGCGATACCCTTGCCACTCCCACAACTAATGTTGACGTTTACTACTCGGCCCATGACGTTAAAAAAGACTACAAGGTTATCGGTCATTTAACTTGCCCTAATACCGGGCAGGATCGTGTGACCAAGGCATTAATCGCCAAAGCCAAAGCTATTGGCGCTGATGCCATAATTATTACCGGCAACACCGTTGACGATAGCGGCAAAGTTGCCTCAGATGTTGTTAATGCCGATGTCTTGCATTATAATTAAACACAAAAAAGTATAGGCTGGTAAAAAGCTGGGATGCTTTTGAAACAGTAAACTATATCTTTCTTTTCTGTATTGTTTGTGGTGTTCGTTCGTTTCTAGACTGAACACCACAAACACTTTTGGTGCACTAATAACCCTACCCCCCAATCTTGCTATTCACTATTTCAATAATCTCTTTTTCAAGGGCGATAGTTTTGTTTTCGATGTCTTCGCCTTTGGCAATGATGTCAACAACAAAATCTTTATCGTTATAGCCGGATGCATTGATCTTTACGTTCATAAATGCGCCAATTACGGCACTGCGGGCACACAGGGCGGCTACACCGGCATCGCTGATGGAGTTTGGATTGCCTGTTTGCGCCATGGCCTTTATCACTGTTAAACTGCCGTATGCGGCCTGCATCACCTTAAAAGGAATCTCGATAGCATATTTGGTAGCATCCTGAATGGCTTTTGTACGGGCTGCTTTTTCTTCGTCATTACCCTTTGGCAAGCTGAAAGCTTCCATTATTTTGTTGAAAGCTGCCGTGTCCAAATCAACCAGTTTTACCAGTTCGTCCTTGTATTGCTGTCCTTTTTCGGCCCAGTCGCTAAACTCCAGCCAGCGGTTATCCCAGCCTTTTTTGTGCGATGATAAGTTAGCCACCATGGTTGCCAAAGCAGCCCCCAAAGCGCCAATATAAGCCGAAATAGAGCCACCTCCCGGTGCAGGGCTTTCGCTTGCTGTTTCGTCGGCAAAGTCGGTTAAGGTCATGCTGGCCAGCTTGCTTGCAGCTTTATCTTTCAATAAATATTCAATAATGCGCTCTTCCGGATTAAAAGGTGCCAGTTCTGACAGGCCCATACTGAGTATGGCAATTTTAATAAGTTCCTTTTCACTTAACCCAACCGAGCGTTGTTGTTTAAGCAGGAAGTATTTGCCTGCATCCAGCATGGCTTTTAACGGCACCAGGCCCACCAACTCGCTGCCGGTAACACGCATGCCACGTTCGGCGGCTTTGGTGCAAACCTCGTCAAAAGCTTTGTGCAGCGGAGTAACTTCAATATTGGTGAGGTTCATGGAGATTTGCGCTATGCCGTACTCCTCAATATACCAGCCAATAGCCTTTACCGATTTCAACGAACCAGGGACAGACTTTGGTTTACCGTTTTCATCGGTGATAATCTTGCCGTTTATCGGGTCTCCCTCACGTAATACTCTGCCAGCTTCGCGCACATCAAAAGCAATAGAATTAGCCCTGCGGGTAGAGGTGGTATTAAGGTTAACGTTGTATGCGATCAGGAAATCGCGGGCACCAATAACGGTGCCGCCACGCCTGGCATCAAACACTGCCGGACCGAAATCGGGCTTCCACTGCGGTTGTTGTATCTTCTTAAAAAAGCCCTCATACTCACCAGCGCGGATCACCGAAAGGTTGCTGCGGCTTTTATCGGGCTGTGCGTATTCGTATAAATAAGCGGGAATTTGCAGCTCTTCGCCAACACGTTTAGCCAGCTTGCTGGCATATTCCGCAGTTTCTTCCATGCTGATATTGGCAATAGGTATCAGCGGACAAACATCTGTTGCGCCCATACGCGGATGTTCGCCTTTATGCTTGCTCATATCAATCAGCTCGCCTGCTTTTTTAATGGCTAAAAAGGCAGCTTCAATCACCCTGTCGGGCTCGCCCACAAAGGTCACCACTGTACGGTTGGTTGCCTTGCCGGGGTCAACATTCAGCAGCCTTACGCCTTCAACGCTTTCCACCTCGTTGGTTATCTGGCGGATGATATCAAGGTTTACACCTTCGCTAAAATTGGGTACGCATTCTATTAGTTTTGTCATTGGTTAGGAAATTGCTTCTTTAATTACTGTTGTTACCTTCTTTCCGCCGAAGGCGAAGAGAAGGTCGACCAGCGTAGCGTCGTCGGGATGAGTAAAAACGCCAATGCATTTACGTTAACGCCGCCCGCAGAGTTGACTCACCCGATCTACGCTGCGCTGGATCACCCTCTCTTTTGCAAGCAAAAAAGAGGGTTGGGGTATTTATTCTTTTCTTAATATTATTACATCTTTTCATTATGTCACTCGCTCATTTGTTCATCGTGCTACGGACTATCGACTCAAGACTTTTGACTATCGAGTCTTTCCACTATGAACTATGATCTATCAACCATCAACCATAAACTCAATATAAAATCAGTGGTTTAAGTTTTCCCTGGTGATATAATATTTCGCGGTAATCATCAGTAGGGTAGGCCTGCATTATTGCGGGTGTACCGGTTGCCAGTGTACCGCGGTTGTGTAAGCGCAGGGCATGTGCCGCGCGATAGGTTAGTGCCGCAAAAACTTCGGTAGTGCTTAGTTTTTCGGCAGCGCTGAGTACGGCGGCTTGCAATAGTAAATCGCCCATGGGAGCCGATCCGGGGTTCCAGTCGCTGGCAATAGCCAGGCATGCTCCGGCATCCAGTAGCTTGCGGGCCGGGGCGTAGTGCATCCCCAAACCTAATGATGCACCGGGCAAAACCACAGCCACCGTATCTGAATTGGCCAGAGCCTTAATTTCTTTGGTCTTGCTGGCCTCCAGGTGATCGGCAGAAACGGCTCCAACTTCCACCGCAACTTCACTGCCCCCGGTAGTAAACTGATCGGCATGTACGGTAATATCAAAACCCATTAATTTGGCTTTGCTTAAATATGGTAGGGCTGTTTGCGGTTTAAAGGCTCCCTGTTCAATAAAAATATCAACACGGCTGGCTAATTCTTCTTTTTTAAGGATGGGCAGCAGATAGTTAGTGATATGATACAGGTATTCTTCGGCGCTGCCGCCAAAATCCCTTGGGTGCAGGTGCGCTGCCAGGCAGGTAGGTATGAGGTTTGCCATTGTTATTTGCGATGCTTCTTTTATAGCACGCAGTTGTTTCAGCTCCTGCTCAACCGAGAGGCCGTAACCGCTTTTCACCTCAATAATAGTAACGCCATCGGCCAAATGGCGGTTGGCTCTTTTAATCAGTAAGTCAACCAATGTACTTTCGTCTGCCTGGCGGGTTTGGGTTACCGAATCCCAGATACCACCACCTGATTCGGCAATTTCCAGATAGCTTTTACCATTTATGCGCATAGCATAATCTTTGGCCCGGTTACCTGCATAACAAATATGGGTATGGCAATCAATAAAGCCGGGCAGCAGTACATACTGTCCGGTAAGTTCTTCTATTTGTGCCGATGGATGGTCGGCCTTAAGACGCTCAACCTTACCAATGCTCACTACCTTTTCTTTATGGATCAATACCCAGGCATTTTCCAATATCTGTAGTTGCTCATCCCGTAATGCACCTTTTAAAGGTAAACCTGTCATCGGGAGTATCTGAGCGAAAGGGCCTATAATCTTTTTCATGTAGTATTATTGTTCGAATAAAGGGGCTTGTACGGTTATTTTAAGGTACTTGGTGATGGAAATTTAATTAAAAACTTTCAAACATCATACAACTTCCATACTTAACTGTATTACAGCCTCTCTCCAATTACCATACCTTCAAATTATATTTATCGGCCCATTCCTGTGCCTTTTCATAGCCAGCATCTGCATGGCGGAATATGCCCATAGCCGGATCATTGTACAACACCCTGCTTAAACAGGTTGCCGCACGTTCGGTACCATCGGCTACAACCACCATACCGGCATGCTGCGAATAACCCATACCTACGCCGCCACCATGATGAAACGATACCCATGTTGCACCACCTGCCGTGTTAGCCATGAGGTTTAACAATGGCCAGTCTGACACGGCATCCGAGCCATCTTTCATAGCTTCTGTTTCGCGATTGGGCGATGCTACTGACCCGCAATCCAAATGATCGCGACCGATCACTATCGGACCCTTTACCTTGCCTGTTTTTACCAGCTCGTTAAATAGCAAGCCTGCTTTTTCCCTATCGCCCATACCCAGCCAGCAAATGCGTGCCGGTAATCCCTGGAAGGCTATCTTTTGCTGCGCATTAGTTAACCATTTGATGAGTGGTTTATCATCAGGAAACAGTTCCATCAGGGCACGATCGGTAGTGAAAATATCTTCCGGATCGCCCGACAGAGCTACCCATCTGAACGGGCCTTTACCCTCGCAAAACAACGGACGGATATAAGCAGGTGTAAAGCCCGGGAAGTTAAAGGCATTGGTTTCGCCACCCTGGCGCGCAAACTCGCGCAGGTTATTGCCATAATCAAAGGTGATAGCACCACGGTTTTGCAATTGCAGCATCAGGCCCACGTGGCGTGCCATACTGGCCAGCGATAATCTTTTATATTCAACCGGATCAGTTTTTCTTAATACCGATGCCAGGGTTAAGGATAAGCCGTTAGGGATATAACCATTCAGCGGATCGTGTGCCGAAGTTTGGTCGGTTAACATATCCGGGATGATGTTGGCGTGCAGCAGTTTTTCCAGCATATCGCCTGCATCGCTAACTAAGCCTACCGATAGGGTTTCGCCTTTTTCCATGGCGTCTTTTACCCAGGCAATAGCTTCCTCGTAAGAGTGCGTCATCCGGTCGATGTATTTGGTATCCAGCCTTTTTTGAATGCGGGTTTCATCCACATCAGCCCCTAAAAAAACGGCTCCTGCCATGGTAGCGGCCAATGGCTGCGCGCCACCCATACCACCTAAACCAGCAGTAACAATCAGCTTGCCTGTTAAATCATTATTAAAATGCTGGCGGCCTGCTTCTACAAATGTTTCGTAAGTGCCCTGCAAAATGCCTTGTGTACCAATGTAGATCCAGCTGCCTGCGGTCATTTGGCCGTACATCATCAATCCTTTGGCGCGCAATTCGTTAAAATGCTCCCAGTTGGCCCAGGCGGGTACCAGGTTGCTGTTAGCGAGCAATACCCTTGGTGCCTGCGGATGACTGCGGATAATACCCACCGGCTTACCCGACTGTACCAGCAGTGAATGATGCTCATCCAGCTCCAGTAACAGTTCAATAATTTTACGCAAAGCCTCCGGATTACGGGCTGCCTGGCCTATGCCGCCATACACCACCAGTTCGTCGGGGTTTTCGGCAACCTCACCATCCAGATTGTTTAACAGCATGCGCAAAGGTGCTTCTGTTTGCCAGCTTTTAGCATGCAGCTGCATACCGCGCGGTGCCTTATACACCGGGTGACTGGCATAGGTTTTAATAAATTCCGAAGTCGTCATCGTTTAAATTGATTTGGTGTTTAGCGGCAGCATCGCCGGCAGTAGCCAGCAGCAAACCATTGGTAATAAGTTGATGTAAACTATTAATATCATCCGCAAAAATGCGGTCATCTTCAATAAATTGCACTTCCTGCCGTACCAGACTGTGCAATGCTTCCACAACAGGAGTTGATTTTAATGGTCGCCTGAAATCCATGGCTTGGGCAGCGTAAAGCAGCTCGATAGCCTGAATATACTCCAAATTATCAATCACCTGGTGCAGTTTGCGCCCGCTGATAGAACCCATTGACACATGATCTTCCTGCCCTAAAGAGGTTGGTACACTATCGGCACTGGCCGGGAAACAAAGGGTTTTGTTTTCGGTAACCAGCGCGGCAGTGGTGTATTGCGGTATCATTAAGCCGGAGTGTAAGCCTGCATTACTGGTAAGTAGTTTTGGTAAGCCATACCGTCCCTCGCTCATCAGGTAACAGCGGCGATCAGCAATGTTGCCCAGTTCTGCTGTCGCGATGGTGGCATAGTCAAGAACCATGGCTAATGGCTGCCCGTGGAAATTGCCACCGCTAATGGTATCATCGGCATTAAAAATAATAGGATTATCGGTTACCGAGTTCAGTTCAATTTCGGTAAGCTCTTTAAGATGCAGCCATGCATTACGCGAGGCACCGTGCACCTGCGGCATACAACGCAGCGAGTAGGGGTCCTGCACCCTATCGCAGTTAACATGCGAGTTGCAGATCTCTGATTCTTTTAACAGCGTATGCAGGCGTTTAGCCACATGCTTGCTGCCTTTATAAGGACGTAACTGATGCAAACGCTCATCAAATGGCCGGGCAGAACCCATTAAGCCTTCTAACGACATAGCACCGATCAAATCAGCAGCATCTAAAGCATTTTGCAGGCGTTCAACCGCTTTTACCGCAAAGGCAAGGATAAACTGGGTGCCGTTAATGAGGGCCAAACCTTCTTTGGGACCCAATGCCAAAGGTTGCAAGCCGTGCGTGGTTAAAACATCTTTTGTACGGAACTTAGCACCATTGGCAAATACTTCGCCTTCGCCTATCAATGGTAAAAACAGGTGGGCCAAAGGAGCTAAATCGCCGGAGGCACCAACAGAACCTTTTTCGGGAACTACCGGGATAATATCATGATCGATATGCCAGATAATGCGTTCAAGCGTCTCCAAAGCAATGCCTGAGTAGCCTTGTGCCAGTGCCTGTACCTTGGTAATAAGCATCAGTTTGGCTATTTCCTGCGGGATGGGTTTGCCCACACCCACGCTATGGCTCTTTAACAGGTTGATTTGTAGTTGAGATGTATCAGCCTCAGAAATGCGGGTATCGCACAACGGACCAAAACCGGTATTGATGCCATAAACGGGTAGCTGTGCATGAACAATTTTTTCAACCTCGTGCCAAGAGGCAATTATCTTTTCGGAGGCATCATGATCAATTACACCGCGGGTTTTGCCTTTGGCAATATCAAGGCAAATGCCTATAGTTAAATGGCTGCTGCCATAATGAAAGGTATTACTCATTTGCTGCAGATTTTATTTTTGACGATAGTTTATTGTTGATCCTTTCAGAAAGATTTACCGACTTAAAGGCATTTTCCAGTGCGCTGATAGCAGGCAATAATTCCTTACACGCTTCATCTTCGGTAACCAGTTCCGTCATTGCTGAAAGAACGGCATCCCACATAGGTAATATCTGTTGCAGCAGTTGCCTGCCACTATCTGTTAGTTGTACCTGCTGGCGCCGACCATCATCGGCACTGGTAACACTGGTAACTAATTTACGTTTTTTCAGGTTAGTAATAAGCTGACTTGCAGCAGGGTGCGATACCTCTGTTTGCTCGCTCAGTTCTTTTATAGAAAGGCTATCGTTTTTTGATAGGAGATAAAATACCGGGAACCAACTGGCATCAAAATCAATCCCGGCGTTTTGGTAGGCACGGTTAATTTCGGACAAAAAGCTCTCGCTCAATCGCCTTAAACGACTGCCCAAAACCAGGTACCCAAGGCTTTGATATAAATTCATACTGCAATTTATATAAGTGCTTATGCAATTGCAAATATTAAGGGGAAATTATTAACTTCTGAACCGGAATTTGCAGAATTAAAGAATTATTAGAATTGAATTCTGGATATTCCTTAATTCTACAAATTCGAGTTCTGACAATTTAATTTAAGGATAAAAGGTTTATTAAATCGGTATGGTTGCTACTTTTTTCGGGAACAACATTACCCATAAAATACAATCTGATTCCAATAGATAACATGCAAAAGTAAAGCTTCAAGTTTTTTGAACTATCAATGCCCTCTGCACGAAAAACAGTATAGCTTTTCCAGCTACTTCTTGTCATCTCACCAACAGTAAATCCCGGCATTTTATCCACTATCGCTTTTTTAAGCGCGTCTGCAAAGCCGGGTTTATTTATAATTTCTGATGTTTTGGCAGAATCAACCCCCGCATCAAGTATGGTAACAAAAAAAGCGGAGGAATCCTTAGTAAGAACTGTCATATCATTGACGTCTTTTCTCACAGGTTCCATCGGCAGCTTTATGGATATTTTGTCATCAACTTTATAACTTTTCCAATCGGTTTGGGCTTTTGTAAGTTTGGTTGCTAACACAATAACAAGTAATATTAAAAATACTTTCTTCATGATATAGTTTGGTGCTTTTATTTTTATAAAGATGAAAAAAATACTAACCGCACTATCAGTTATGCTCGCTTTATTTAAAAACTAATTTTACATTTTATTGGTGATTATTTTATAATGTGTACTTTAGAAACATAAAATCACATCACATAAATACATTCTAAACCTTAAAAACAACTAATAATGGAACCAGGCATTGAGGAATTACGGAAAAATTATGGAAAATTTGATGATAGAAAGCTAATCCGTATTGCTTCCGAAGAAGCTTCCGGTTTAAGGCCCGAAGCTTTAGAACTGGTTAAAACCATTATTAAAGAACGAGGCCTGTCTGAGCAAATTACTAAAGCAATTGATGTGCAACTTGATAAAATAACAGAAGCCCAACTGTTGGAATACTCAGAATTGCTGCGTCGTTTACCTTGTCCGGTTTGTAATGGCGTATTTGATAAATTAAATGCCACAATAACCGCTACAGTTATAAGCTTTATTGTTATGACCAGTTACAGAAAAAAGGTTAAAATAGCCTGTCCGCAATGTCTGGACAAGCAAAACAATGATGCTATGATTAAGTCCGCATTATTAGGCTGGTGGGGATTTCCATGGGGAATTATCAGAACTCCGCAGGCATTAATTTTTAACAACAAAAGGAAGAAATTAAATCATCTGGATGGACCTAATGATTTGTTTAAATCCTTTGTTCTGGGTCGTGTTGGACGAATAGAAGCCAGCCGCAAAAACCCATCTGAACTGGAGGACATCATAAATTACATCCGGTAGGAAGATTAGGAGGAATTATTAGAATAGTCGGAACTCGAATTTTCAGAATAAAAATTCAAAAAACTCCTTCATTCGAAAAATTCCAGTTCAGGCTATTCTTCTCCCTTTATCCTAAACACCATCCCATCCATATCCTCCGTGATCCTTAACTGGCATGCCAGGCGGCTGTCGTGGGCAGCATCGGGCAGGGTATCCAGCAGGTCAAGTTCGGTATCGGTAGCGTGAAAGTATTGCTCAGGGCCCTCTAAAACCTGTACATGGCAAGTGGCACACAGCGCCATACCGCCACAGGTAGCTAAAATATGATGATCTGTTGCCTTCAGCACTTCCATCAGGCTAAGGCTTATATCTTCGGGTATTTCAACAGGGCGGCGGGTACCGTCCCTGTCTTCAATAGTTAAATGAATCATTTTTGTTTTTTTGGAGCGATTGTATTAAAATGCACTGACGCCGTAAACCGTGGTGTATTTGAAACTCAGCTTTTGATCGGGATATACCTGTTTAAAGGCGCTTTGGGCCATCAGTGCAGCTTCGTGAAAGCCGCAAAGGATCAGCTTTAGCTTGCCGGGATAAATATTGATATCGCCAATAGCATACACACCTTTTACATTGGTGCTATAATCAAAAGTATCAACCATAATGGCCGATTTATCTACATTAAGTCCCCAATCGGCAATTGGGCCAAGCTTTGGGGTAAGGCCAAACAGCGGGATCAAATGATCGGTATTGATGATGGAGATCTCATTGTTATGATCAACCAGTTCAATTTCCTGCAAGTGGCCATTGCCATTAATGCTTTTGATATGGGATTGCAATACCAGATTGATACGACCTTCTTCGGCCAGTTTAAATACCTTTTCGGCAGAGTCTGGTGCTCCACGAAAAGTATCACCACGATGTACCAGTGTTACTTCTTCGGCAATATCGGCCAAAAATATAGTCCAGTCTAACGCAGAATCGCCGCCACCGGCCAGCACTACCTTGCGGCCACGATAAGCCTCGGGATTTTTCACCATGTAAGCCACGCCTTTACCCTCAAACTCTTCCAGGCGGTCAATAGCAGGCTTGCGTGGTTCAAAACAACCCAAACCGCCGGCAATTACTACCACCTTGCTGTGAACGACTGTACCGTCGCTGGTAATGGTTATAAATGAGCCGTCTTCCAGTTGCTCCAACTCGTTAACACGTTCGCCTAATGAAAAAGTAGGTTTAAAGGGTTCTATCTGTTCCATCAGGCTATCAACCAATTGCTGGGCATTAACGGTTGGGAAACCGGGAATATCATAAATAGGTTTTTGCGGATATATTTCAGAAAGCTGACCGCCAACCTGTGGTAAAACATCAATTAAATGACAGCGCATTTTTAGCAAGCCTGCCTCAAAAACGGCAAATAAACCAACAGGGCCAGCTCCAATAATGCAAATATCAGTAGTTATAGGTTCCATAAATACGTTTGAATTAATGATTAAAGGTGAACCTTATTATAACCATTATCAAATGATAAATAGTAATCGGTAATTACTTTAAGTTATAGTTGGCAAGGCAGAAGCGTTTGAAAAGTTCGATAAGCTTGGAGTTTTTACCGTGCAGCTGGATGAACTGAAAAGTACGGAAGATTTCCATCCCTTTAATTTCGATAATACTCAACTCGTTGTACTTTAATTCACTTATAACAGATTGGATAGACAGGAAAGTAGCGGTTTCAGAGTACAGCAGGTATTGTTTAATAGCTATACTGCTTTCCAAACGGATTTCTATTTGCAGGTCTTTTGGGTTGATACCTACTTTGTTGAGTGCATTAAAGATGATATCCAACGTACCGGAACCGGCTTCGCGGAGGATTAAGGGGATGTTTAAGAGCTGTTTTGGGGTGATCTCAGCCTTTTTAGAGAGTGCATTGTTGGCCCGGGTAACCAACACAATTTCGTCTTTAGCAAAGGGTGCATAGGCTATTTGCGGGTGATGGGCAGCACCTTCTACAATGGCAATATCAATCTTTTCAGCTAATACCAGTTGGGTTATCACATCGGTATTGGCCTGTATAAAAGTAAAATTAACCAGCGGGTAAGTCTTTTTAAAGAGTGCCAGTATTTTAGGCAAAATGGTTTGCGCTACGGTTGTGCTGGCACCAATGTGTACTGTTCCGGCTTCTACGTCGTTAAGGCCGGCCAGTTCGTTTTCCAGATCGGTATAGGTCTGGAAGATCTTTTCAGCATACTGAAGCAATATTTTGCCTGCGCTTGTCAGGACGATGGTATTGCCATTGCGCCTGAATAACTGCACGTTGAGCTGATGTTCCAGTTCTTTAATATGCTTGGTAACGGCAGGCTGGGTAATAAACAGTTCGGCAGCGGCTTTGGTAAAACTGAGCCTTTGTGCAACTGTATAAAAAACCTTAAGCCGAAAATCGAAGATCATTTGGTACTAAGGTAGCAAAATCTTCAATTATAGGGATGGCTTTATCATAGCGATGAGTTTAAAACTAAGGATGTTCGAAAGATTAAAAAAGGTGTCGTGCTGAGGCACTCGAAGCACGCGGGTGGGCATCAACGTTAATGCATTGGCGTATGGCCTTTGCGCACATGCTTCGAGTGCCTCAGCATGACACCCCTATAATTATCCTAAACTGGCATACGCCCTTACCGGAAAAGTGCCGGCGCCTTTAAACTTGGGTGGCACGGCATTAAACTTATAACCATTTTCGGGCAATTTATCCAGGTTACATAGGTGCTCGGTGATCAGAATTTCGGCACCAAGCAATGTGGTGTGTACCGGGCGGCTTTTACCGCGGGTATCATCAATGTTGTGACTATCTATCCCTACCAGTTTAACCTGGCATTCTTTTAAATATTGAGCAGCTTCACCGGTTAAATAAGGATGGTTCTCAAAATACAGCTCAGTGTTCCAGTGTTTTGCCCAGTTGGTAAATACCAGCACAGCTTTGTTGCGTAGCTCTTTACCAACAAAATATTCCTTGCCTATTTCAATGGCATCTTTTGCATTAATGGTGACGGCATCCAGATCAGCAAATTGCTCCAAAGCAACTTCCGACAGATCCTTTCCATGTTCAAAACGGTGAAAGGGGCAATCAATATAAGTACCGGTGTTGGTTACCATGGTTATTTTACCGATCTGAAATTCTGTACCTTCCTCATAATTGACTTTTGATTGTTCACGACTCAGATAATCGCAAATTATAGGTGCAGGCAAGCCTTTGTAGGTAACTAATCCGTCGAATATGGTATGGCTTAAATCAACCAGCTTTTCATCTGCCTTCAAATTAACGGGCTTGCGTTTATGTGCTTCGGTTATGTAGTGTTTGTTAATGATATCTACCTTGCGTACCATTAGCAGCTGCATGTCGTTTACAATATAGTCGGCCAGTTCCTTATCAGTAATGGTATCTCCATCAATATCCAAACGAAAATCCTGTCCCTGTATGCCGCCACCATTGGTAAATGCTATATCGAAGTCAAAAACTACTCTTTTACTGCTCATAAAACTGATTGCTTTTTAAAAATTCTCCTTCAAAAATAAGCAGGATTATTATGTTAAAGTTAAAGAAAATGTTTCCCAATTGCCATAATTACCTTCTTTGCGCGAAGCGGAGAGAAGGTCGACCAACGTAGCGTCGTCGGGATGAGTCAACTCTACGGGCTGCGTCAACGTAAATGCACTGGCGTATTGACTCACCCGGTCTACTCCGCCTTTAGGCGGATGGACCACCCTCTCTATTGCGAGCAATAAAGAGGGTGGAGGAAACTTATTGTTAACTGATGAGGTTTGTACTTAATTTTTTGCTTGTTGAGCCATTGCAGTTATAGCTTGCAGAAACCAGGCAGCATGTGGGATCCATTCTTCGGTCCAGCGCCACTCATTACCGGCATCTTCGGTTTTAAAATCAATGCCACTGCCATCGCCATTACCTTCTTTACCGGTAATACCGTTGGATACGCCACCCACTTCTGACCCATGCCCAAAGTTAGAGTGCATGTAAGGCACATTAGTTTTACCAAAGCCATACATTAAGCAAATAGAGTAGGGATTGCAGCCCAGTATCCATGATGTTTGCTGCGAAGCATAGGTTGCCAGTGAATCGCTTACGCCCCAGTTGTTTTTTTGCGTATAAACCAGTCTGCCGCCAACCAATGCAGCTGTGGCCAACGAACCTAAACGGGCATCTTCGCCCTGCCACCACCAGCCGGTTTCATTATCGTGCGGAATGAAAAAGCCGTCTTTTACTTTTCCCTGGTATAAAAATGATTGCCGTGCATAACCAAAAGGATTGCTTACATTATTGGTTACAGCAAGATTATAATCCAATGATTTTTTAATGGTGGCTAAAGCTTGCGTGCGCAGGGCTTCGTCTTTTTCCTTATCCAGGTAGCGGGTTAAGGCTATAACAGGCAAACCTGCATCGCTGGCATGCCAGTAGGGGCGGTTAGTATCATTGCTGATAAAATAACCATCAGCACTCATTCTTTTATTGAGATTTTGGGCACGTTTGCGGGCCTCATCACGATAAAGGGACGAATCGGTCGCTATCCATAGTTCAGTGGCTGCCATCAGAGCACAGTAATCATCAATTATATTTTCCTTGCCGTCATCATCATATTTAGTATTGTATTTTAACAGGTGGGCAAAGGCTCGTTTGGCCCCATCCAGATATTGTTTGGAGGTATATTCGCCATGCTTTTTCCATTGGGAGATACGTGCCAGGGCTGCTATGCCCATGCCCCCACCTTCGCGGAAAGCACATTGATATTCATCGGTAGTAACGCTGTTGGCATGCAGGCCCACTATGCGGCGGGCGTTAGGATCTTTATTAAAATAGCTGAAGACAATCATGTAGAAATAATCATCGGCTGATAATGCCCTCATCATGTAATCGGCGCCGTACAGGGCCTCATTATCCAATGAATCTTTTGCATTCCATTTTTTTAGCAATGAGGGGATAGCTTCTGATGTGTTTACCATTGACCATACCACGAGCGGCGTTTGCTGCGGCGACATGAAATTGGCATAAGCCAGGTGTGAAAAATATTTACTTACATCGCCCGATGCATCGCACCAGCCACCATGGATATCAACCGTTTTATCGCTCCCTATCATTTTCATGTGTGCATCGGCCGCCAGCTCTTCGGGTGTATTGGCGCGTTGTTTATGATAATAATGGATGATAGACTTTATGGTAAGTTTTGCTAAAGCATCTTCCTCAATTATGAAGGGATATGAAGCAACCGTTTGTTCTTCGGAAGTAACAGTGATGGCATACTTACCATCTTTATTAAATGCAGAAAAATCTGCGCGATAATAAATCTTGCCAGGAGTCCATTCGTCAATGGTTTCAGGTCCGCTTAATACCCCGGTAAATACAGTTTGGTGGGATGATGTATTTACGAGGTTGAATACTGTTTTTCGCCTAAGCGGATGGTCGAAACTTACCAGGGCAATTTTAGGTCCGCGCGAATCGAAACCGATTTGGTTAGCGTAAATAGTAGTTTGGGCAAAACATGTTGCTGAAAAAAAAAGCAAAGAAAAAACTAAGACTGTAATAAACTTCATGGTTTTAATGGCTAGTACAAAGGAGTATTGTATTAACTGCTAAATTAAACTAAAGCCAATACATTATTTATAAATTTAGTGGTTTATAGTCGGTAATAGAGGTAATGTAGTGCTTAATTTGGGTAGGTAGAGGAATGGAAATAGCGCTAAGGCCGCACCTTAAACAAACTCATACTGTAAAACGGCAACCACACAGGGGGATGTGAGCTTTACATTATGTTTTACATTTAAAGGGATCTCCAAAAAATCGCCGGGACCCAGTTGAAAAAAATCATTACCAACGGTACACTCACAATACCCTTTTAGTATAAAAAAACTTTCGATGTAGTTATCATGTTCTTCTTCGGGTACATGGGTTGTTGCAATAATCAGCATCTGCTGAAAATGCTCGTCCTTGCGTAACTGATGAAAAGTAAATGGTGTTGTAGGATTTTCGGGTATAAGATGAGCAGCAGCATTTAACCAGGTTTTCGGGTCTGTATTTTTATCGGTGGCTGGCATCTGTGCAATATCTGGTAAGGTTTCCGAATCTGCAAAACCAAGTGATGCCAGTATTTTTTCTTTTGTCTCCGCAGGTGGCTCCATTGCATTAGCTAAAGAAAACTTTTCCAAAGTTTCTTCAATGGCAGTTAGTTCGCGTTTAATGGAAGGGAAAAGCATAGCAACCTGGATAAGGTATGCCGACTCTTCATCACTAAGCAGACCCAGGCAATACTCTTCCAAAATTCCACTTTGGATAAATTTTTGCACATCCATCCTTAATATGGGGTTGCTTTAAATTTCATAGTTTTTTCGTAGATACATAACAAAGATAACTAATGCAATCAGTTTCATCAATACTAACGATAGTTGCTAACAGGTTGGCTTGTTGTGTAACAGGGATTTTACTTAAAGGCAATAAACTGTTGAGCTGTTAAAATTTGGATTTGGATTGAAAAATGCATTTATTGCGGCTATAAGCGCATTTAGTGATTACGGATATTATGAAATTCAGAATAGCCAGACATACCAGGGACTTGAACCGGATGATTGATTTTTATGGAAGAATATTGGGTTTAAAGGTGTTGGGCCAATTTAAGAATCATGAAAGTTATGATGGCGTTTTTTTAGGTGTGCCCGGTGCTGACTGGCACCTGGAGTTTACTGTTTCTGATTATCCACCGCTTCACCAGGCTGATGATGACGATTTGCTGGTGTTCTACGCTGCCTCAGTTGATGAGTTTACAGCATTAAAAAATAAGTTTATTGCCAATCGCATTAAAAATGTTGCTCCCAAAAATCCCTACTGGGCCAAAAATGGGATCACTTTTGAAGACCCTGATGGTTTTCGGATAGTTATTTCGTTGACTATAAGTTAATATTCTACACCCCGTTAAGAATTCATTATTTACAATTAAGTTATTTTCAAATATTTGATTGTCAAGTATTTCCCGCATAGCACTTGCGTGTTTTTACTCTTGTTGCCATAATTTTTCCTGCCTTATTTTACATCAGTTTAAAAATCCCCCCTGATTAACGCTGCTTTGATTCTTATTTAAGAAATCAATACATAAAAACATATCACTTTTTTTAAACCATTAAATTTATGAAGCATTTTACAAGTTATTTGTTTATCCTGATGGTTACTGCCATTTTTTTTACCTCGTGTAGTAAAAACGGAGCAGTAGGCCCTACTGGCCCTTCCGGTTCAACCGGGGCAACAGGAGCTACGGGTCCGGTTGGTCCTGCGGGCCCTGCCGGTGCTAATGGTGCAAATGGAAGCGTTATTTACAGCGGAACTACCACGCCGGTAAGTACAATTGGCGCTATTGGCGATTTTTATATTAATCTTTCTACGGGCTTACTTTATGGGCCTAAAACATCCTCCGGATGGGGTACAGGTATTTCATTAGTAGGCGCAACCGGAGCTACCGGTGCCACGGGCGCTACAGGAGCAACAGGCGCTACCGGTGCAACTGGAGCCACTGGGGCTACTGGTGCGGCCGGCAGCAAAATATACAGTGGTAGTGGTGCACCATCTACCAGTATAGGTGTTACCGGCGATTTTTATTTAGATAAAACCAATTACATGTTATACGGCCCTAAAACTGCAAGTGGCTGGGGTGTGCCCTTAAACCTGCAAGGTCCTGCCGGTCCGCAAGGCCCAGCTGGTCCGCAAGGACCTCCGGGAAATGCGAATGTATTAACTACCGTGTTTACCATTACCAATAGCCAATGGTTATGGAACTCGCAATATGAGTTTCAAACAAGCCCATCAAGTTATACCGAATACTTTACCAGGTATTGCGACAATGCGGTTTCTACCATTACACAAAACGTATTGGATGATGGTATGGTGCTGGTTTATTTTACGCCAAATACAAGCAACAACACCAATCAATGGGCACCATTACCTTACGAGTTTACAGATGGCAGCGGTAACTTTAATTACGAAATAGCTTATGAAACCAATGTAGGTACCGTAAGGTTGCATTATTTCTTTGTCCAGCTGGTGTCAACGGCTACTATACCAACGTTGTCCACTTATACCATAGCCACTTACCAATTTAAAGTAATTGCAGTAACCGGTACCTTAAGTGCAGCTTTAAGGAAGAGCCATCTTAATTTAAGCGACTACCAGGCGGTAAGCAGGTTTACCGGTGTATGGCAACAAGACCAGTAAATAATGTTAGGGGTAACATAGTTCATAGTTTAGTTAATTTGGTTAGCCGCTGCGGGAATATCCTGCGGCGGCTTTTTTGTTGGTTGGCCCCCTCTAAATCTCCCCCGGAAGGGGAGACTTTAACGTCATAAACGTTTATTTTTTAAGTCCTCCCTACCGGGGAGGATTTAGGAGGGGCTGTTCCCATTGTAAAAAATCAGATATAAATGGATATCTCTTGTAAATAATTGTCAGTTGTACATTTTAAATTATAAATTAGCCTTACCAATTAGAACCCTTATGTTAAAATACAACCAAAATTTGCTTAGCAGGCAGCTTAAAAGTGGCTTATTAGCTTCTTTTTTAATGTTGCTCGCCATCACCTCCATCAACGCCCAGGGACGAAGATCAAGGCCGAAGCCTCCGGGTGTCCCGGCTGAAATACAGGTAACGCCTTATAAAACCACAATGATAGCCGATGGAAAGGATGAGGCACTGATCAATATAAAAATCATTGACAGCCATGGCGATAGCGTACTCAATACCCATATCCCTGTAACCATTCACATAACCGGCGATGCCAAAATTACAAATGTAATGGATGCCGGTGATTTTGCCAGTCTCACGCATACCGATAGTACCTGGCATGTAAATATCAACAGCAGCTGCCGTATTATATTACAGGCTGGCCGCACCCTTGGCAAAATTAAACTGGAAGCTAAAGCTGATAGCTTGTATACCGGGTCTACCGAAATACATACGGTGCAGCCGGGTGTGGCGCATGTGGTTACTGCTGATAAATACACGCCTAAAAAGGTAACTGATAAAATTTTAGGGGCCGATATTTCTTTTTTACCCCAACTGGAAAGCCGTGGAATGAAGTTTTCTGATAATGGTGTACAGAGCGATGCTATTGCCATAATGCAGGCTCATGGGTTTAATTATATCCGCCTGAGAATATTTGTTAACCCTGCAAACCCTAAAGGGTATTCGCCAGATAAGGGCTTTTGCGATTTGGCACAAACCGAGCAAATGGCTAAACGTATAAAAGCGGCCGGAATGAAGTTTTTGCTTGATTTTCATTACAGCGATTACTGGGCCGATCCGCAGCAGCAAAACAAACCGGCTGCATGGGTGGGTGAGGATTTTACAACGCTTAAAAAATCACTATACGATTATACTGTTGACGTGATGCAAAAGCTCAAAGATCAAGGTACCACGCCTGATATGGTACAGGTTGGTAATGAAATTAATCATGGTATGGTATGGCCCGATGGCGCTATCAATAACCTGGATAGCCTGGCACAATTGATTTACGCAGGTGTAAAGGGCGTAAAGTTGGTTAGTCCGAAAACTACTATTATGCTGCACATTGCATTGGGTGGGCAAAATGCCGAATCAAGGTTCTTTTTAGATAATATGGCTAAACGCAATGTGCCTTTTGATGTAATTGGTTTGTCCTATTACCCGAAATGGCACGGAACCCTTGCGGATTTAAGAAACAATATGGCCGATTTGGCTAAGAGATACCCGCAGCAGGTAATGGTTGCCGAATATTCGCAGCTTAAAAAAGAGGTTAATGATATTGCCTTTACTGCACCGGGCAATAAAGCTGTCGGCTCATTTATCTGGGAACCGCTAAGCACCTGGGAAGGCATATTTGATAAAGATGGCAAAGCCAACAATTTTATGAATGTTTATCCGGCTATTGCTAAGCAATATGTAAAATAAGGTATATTCTTGTCATTCTGAGCGAGAGCGAAGAATCTTCTTAAAGCAGCAGATCTAATGAAGAAGATGTTTCGCTCTCGCTCGACATGGCAAAGTGGATAAGGCTATTATTTTTCTGATACTTTATAATCAGCAATCTTTTTATTCAAAAACTCAATGGATTTGATGATTAATGTTTCTAAAACGGCCATATCAACATCATCCAGTTTTTTGATGTAGAGGCAGCCTTTACCGCCTTTGTGTTTGCCTAATCGCGTAAGCAAATCATTCCTTCCCTCAAAAGCGGCCATGGTGTATAAAGATAATTTTCCTTTGCGGGGCGAAAAGCCTGTTAAACAAATATCGCCCTCATGGCCACTGGCATATTTATAGTGGTACTTGCCAAAACCAATAATTGCAGGTCCCCACATTACTGGCGGTTCACCGGTTATTTTCTCCATTAATTTTATCAGCGTAAAGCTATCCTTGCGGGCTTGTTCATCATCAATAGTATTCAGAAAACTTTCCGCAGAAACTTTTGTGGGTTTTGTTTTTGCTTCGGCCATAACAAATTGAATTATTTTGTAACATAAATTTAGTTAAAATTTATAAATGCCCATCAACCTAATGGCTTTTATCATTCAATAAAATACCAGGTAAAACTCTTTTTGCTTTTTGATGGTTATAGTTAGGAAGCCTCACCTAAATCCTCTCCGGAAGAGAGGACTTAAACTTCGCGCTTTTTAGAACCCTCTTCCCCCGGAGAGGGCAGGGTGAGGCTGATTAATTTATTCGTTATGAGATCTATCTGGAAAGGTTCGCTTGGTTTCGGGTTGGTAAGCATCCCGGTAAAATTGTATTCGGCAGTACAGGATAGTGCGCTCGATTTTGATATGCTTGATGAGCGCGATCATTCGCGTATCCGTTATCAGCGGGTAAATGAGCATACCCATAAAGAAGTGCCTTATGATAAAATTGTGAAGGGCTATAAGCTGAATGATGATTATGTGATAATGGACGACCATGATTTTGAAGCCGCAGCTCCCGAAAAAAGTAAAGTGATAGAGATTGAAAGCTTTGTAGATATTGGCGATGTAAACCCCATGTTTTACGAAACCAGTTATTATGCTGAGCCCGAAACAAAAAACAATAAGGCCTATGCATTACTGGTGCAGGCCTTAATCAAATCTAAAAAAGCAGGACTGGCCCGGTTTGTTTTGCGGACTACGGAGTCGCTTTGCATTGTGCACCCGGTAGATGGTATTTTAATTGTAACCCGTATCCGCTTTGCACAGGAAATAAAGGGCAACGATGAATTGAATATTGACACTAATGTTGCTGTAAGTAAAAAGGAGCTGGACGTTGGTATGGCGCTGATTAATCAGTATGCTGAGCATTTTGATGTATCGAAATTTAAGGATGAGTATAATGATGAACTACTGAAGATTATCAAGGCTAAATCAAAGGGTAAGCAGGCAACGGTTAAGAAACTGAAACCTAAAAAAGCTACCGGCGATGATCTGTACGAACAACTGATGCAGAGCTTAAACACAAAGAAGGGAGCCTGATATGACTTTGCTGGATTATTTTAAAAAACGCGACTTTAAAAAAACTACCGAACCTAAAAGCGGTAAAAGCGATACCAAAACACTATCATTTGTGGTACAACGACACCATGCTTCGCATCTGCATTATGATTTCAGGCTGGAGCTGGATGGGGTATTGAAAAGCTGGGCGGTACCAAAAGGACCGTCAATGAACCCGGAAGATAAACGGCTGGCTATGATGGTGGAAGATCATCCGTATGATTATCGCAAGTTTGAAGGTATTATCCCCAATGGAAATTATGGGGCCGGAGTGGTGCTGATATGGGATAAGGGAACCTATACCTCACTGGCTGATGACCGCAAGGATGATGTGAAAACATTGAGGGAAGGCTTAAAGTCAGGCAATTTAAAATTCAGGCTCAATGGTGATGTTTTAAAGGGGGCGTTTGCACTGGTTAAGCTGCATAGCAAGGAAGAAAACTCCTGGCTGCTGATTAAGCACAAGGATGAATTTGCTGAAAAGAGCTTTAACAGCGAGGATTTTGTGCCGGATAAGATTAAGGCGATGAAGAATAATAAGGAGGGTGATGCAACGGATCTTCCATCGGTAAAAGAGATCAGGGCTGAAAAAAAAAGTCCTGAAATAACCGAAGATGGAGCAGATGATGGACCTGAAGAAGGTAAGCCATACCGGCCTATGATGGCTAAGCTGGAAACCAAAGTATTTGACAATGACGATTGGATTTATGAACGGAAGCTGGATGGTTACCGTGCCATTGGCTATACTGGCAACAAGGCCAGGCTGATTTCCCGTAATGACATTGATTTTAGTGATAATTACCCCAAAGTAGTTGAGATATTGAAATCAATTTCTCAAAAAGCTATTCTGGATGGGGAACTGGTTATTGAAGATAAGAGTAGTAAAAGCAGTTTTCAATATATTCAGCATTATGATGGCGATACTAAAGATTTAAAGCTAAAATATTATGTTTTTGACCTGTTGAATTTAGATGGACATGACCTGCGGGATATGGAACTCATTAAAAGGAAACAATTGTTGAAAACGTTTTTGGGTACAATAGACTCGCCCGATATTATTTATAACGAGCATGTTTTGGGTAAAGGAACCGCTTTGTTTGAAAAAGCAAAGAAAGAAGGCTGGGAAGGCATAATAGGTAAAGACGGCCAAAGCTATTATAACAGCGGCAAGCGGACAGATACCTGGCTGAAATTTAAGCTGCAAAACGCGCAGGAAGCAATTATTTGCGGTTATACAGCACCAACCGGATCACGCAAATATTTTGGCTCATTGATACTCGGGCTTAAGCCAGGAGAAAAGATTCAGTACATCGGCAATTGTGGTACCGGCTTTAATGACGTCAGCATAAAAGAAGTATACGCAAAGCTTCATCCGCTGCAAACGGACAAAAAACCTTTTGATGAAAAAATAGCTCGTAAAAGCAAGATTACCTGGGTTGAACCAAAGCTGGTTTGTGAAGTTTGGTACTCTGAATGGACGGCAGATAAGCATTTGCGTCACCCGGTTTTTAAGGGATTGAGGGAAGATAAAAAATCAGAAAAAGTAGTTATGGAAACACCTGATACACCATTGCCTGATGAAGAGGTTTTAACCTATGGCCGCAATAAGCTAAAAATGACCCACCTGAATAAAGTATTCTGGAAGGATGAAGGGATTACTAAGGGTCAATTGATTAATTATTATAAGACCATGGCCGATTGGATTATTCCTTATTTAAAAGATAAACCTATCTCTATGCGCCGTCAGCCGAACGGTATTGCCGATGCCGGATTTTTTCAGAAAGATACCGATACCACACATTTGCCCGATTTTATTAAAACAGAACCTCTCTATTCAGAAAGTAACGATAAAAACATCCATTACATTATAGGCAATGATGCTGCTACTTTAATGTACATGGTGAATTTGGGCTGTATAGAGATCAACCCCTGGTTAAGCTCATACAAAACGCCGGAGAATCCGGATTATGTGGTTATTGACCTTGATCCCCATGATGTACCGTTTTCACAAGCGGTTGAAGCAGCATTAAAAACAAAAGAGGTTTTTGACCGGATGAAGCTGGATGTGTTTATCAAAACATCAGGATCAAAGGGATTACATATTTATTGTTACCTGGGCGCTAAGTACGATTATGATTTTGTGAAGATGTTTGCAGAATATGTTGCCAACCTGATTCATGAAGAATTGCCTGATACTACCAGCGTTGAACGAAGTCCGGCCAAAAGGAAGAACAGGATTTATATCGATTTTTTACAGAACAGAAGGGGGCAAACTATTGCCTGTCCGTATGCTGTTAGGCCAAAGCCCGGTGCAACGGTATCAACTCCGCTACACTGGCATGAGGTAAAGGATAATCTTAAACTATCGGACTATACTATTTTTAATACACCTGATAGAGTAAAGAAGATTGATGACCCATGGAAAGATCTCACCAAATCAAAAGCAGACTTAAAGAAGGCGCTTGAGCTGCTTAAGAAATTATAATAGCCTCACCTAAACGGCGAAGCCCTCATGAATACCTTCAAAAGTCAAACAAAATATGAATAATCCTCTCCAAGCGCGTGCCGCCTTAGCTTTAGCGGTGGCGCAAGGAGAGGACATTAACAAAAAAGGTTGACTAATAAACAGTCAACCTTTTTTGTTAATGAATATTCCAACCCTCTTTTTTGCTTGCAAAAGAGAGGGAGAACGAGCGCAGCGATGTTCGGTGAGTTAACTCTGCGAGCGACATTAACGTAAATGCATCAGCGGTGTCGACTCATCCCGACGACGCTACGCTGGTCGACCTTCTCTCCGCTTCGTGCAAAGAAGGTAAAGAAAGCAGTCGGCAAAGTATTTTCATAACTAAACTTATCGTGCTTCTTCTACTACAATTTCAGCCATTTTTTGCGTACTGCAAATTGTTGAGCTGTAGCATCAGGTAACGATATGACTTTATACTTTAGCCTATTGTTTCTTAAAAGTGTAACGGGTAAGGTAAGCGGAAGACCGTCGCGCAATACATTAACGGTAATTTTATCGCCTACTTTTTTACCTGTTAGCATGGTGGTTGCATCGGTAACGGGTACGCCATCAATACTAACCAGTTCATCATTTACATTAATGCCATCAATCCAGGCAGCGGTGCCGCGTATAACACTGGTAACAATCTTTTTGCCGCTGGCTGCAATATTTACACCCAGGGTTGGGTCATTGCTATCAGCTAATTCATCAATTATTTTGTAGCCTGCATAACCTAAGTATTTATTGTAATCAATAGGGGTAAGGCCGGTGATATATTTCTTATAAAAATCATCCAGGTTTTTACCGGCAAATTTTTCAAAGCCCTGTTTAAATTCGGCATCGGTATATCCGCGTTTTTTGGTTTTGTAATAAGTATCGTACATGTACTTCATCACATCATCTAATGAATATTTGCCTTTCGAATCGTTAATAATCTCCAGATCTAGCAACATCCCAACGGCAGCGCCTTTATCATAGTAAGATATGGTGGTGTTGTAAGAATTTTCATTTGGCCGATAGGCTTTTATCCAGGCATCAAAGCTGGACTCAGCCAGAGGCTGAACTAAATGCCCGGGTTGATTTTCAATAACATTGATTTCATTCGATATCGCATCAAGGTAACCATCAGGAGTAGTTAAATTGGCGTGGCGTAAAATAATGTTCTGATAGTATGCAGTGAAGCCTTCAGCAATCCACAAATCCGTAGTGTAATTCTCTGTATCGTAATTAAACGGACCTAAAACAATAGGGCGCAGGCGTTTTACATTCCACAAATGGAAATGCTCATGGGCTACCAGGCTTAAAAAGTTATGATATCCGGCTTCGGTTCCATAGCTATCCCTTGATGCGCCAAGCGTTGTTGAACTTAAGTGCTCCAAACCGCCACCGCCGCGTGCGTAATTATGCACTATAAATACATAATGTTTGTTGGGGTTTTCGCCAAAAACGGCAGTTTCCTGCTCTACAATTTTAGCCATATCAACCTTAAGGCGCTCTTTGTCGTAATTGCCGCCGCCTACCATACATACTTCATACTTTACGCCTGCAGCATCAAAGCCAAAAATATCCTGGTTACCAACTTCAATTGGCGAATCGAACAAAATATCATAGTTAGGTGCATGGCGTGTAAAGGCATTGCCATTAACCGGTTCTAAACTGGTTGAAATTTTTGTCCAGCCCTGGTAAGGTATAATGTGAACGGTTGAAGGCGATTGCAGCATTTTATCAGGATACAAAAAAATGCCGGTTGGTGATATAAAAGCGTGTGAGGCATCAATAAAACTAGTACGTACAGATATTTCAAAGCAGTAAACCCTGTATTTAACTGTAACAGAACTTAAGCCGGTTGTATTAATTTGCCAGCAATTTTTGTTGATTTTTGGTGTAGCAAGTAATTTACCCTTTGCGGTTGCACTAAATGATTCCACATTTTTTGCAAACTCTCTTACCAGGTATGAGCCTGGTGTCCAAACAGGCATTTTAAGGTCTAAAGTGTTTTGTTGTAGTCCTGATATATTCATTTCAACATCGGCATAATGTGCCTGTGCTTCGGGGAAAGTAACGGTGTATGCTATTTGAACAGCACCTGCTGCCTGGCTTATAGTATCATCCATAATAAATAATAAAGTGAAAAAAAGAGCAACTAACTTAATTGTTTTCATTGATGCAAATAGTATTAAATAAATTTATTTACCAAATAATGCTTTTAGTGGATGCTAAAGGATGTTTAAACTGCAATTTATAATTTTTTATTTATGCGGGCCGATAATGGCACGTGTAAAATGCTTGATACTGTAAGCTTAACATTATGATAAACAAAAACACAAATTAATTTTAGATAGTATATTTTTTAAATTGGTTTAAAACGCTATTTTTGAACTCAATGGCCTCACGCTTTAAAACATGCTTGCTTATTGATGACAATTACATAGATAATTTTGTCACGCGTAAGATTTTGGAAGGCAGCAACTTTGTTGAAGAAATAATTGTTGTGCGCTCAGCAACTGATGCTATTAATTCATTACGCGACGGTAGCGTAAAACCCGATGTGATTTTTCTGGATGTGCGTATGCCTTTGATGGGGGGGTTTGAGTTTTTGGATGAGTATGATAAAATAGACATTGATAAAACGGCCATCAAAATTTTTATGCTTTCCTCCTCACTCGATCCTTTGGATATGCGTAAATCAACCGATAATAAATACATCACCCAGTTTATTCATAAACCGCTAACGCAAAAAGCACTCGAAGAACTTTGTCCATGATTTTAGTTGCTGATAGCGGCTCAACAAAAACAGACTGGTTGCTTAAGCTTTCTGACGGCGAAACACGGCAATTCAGAACCGGGGGGCTAAATCCTTACTTTTTAACAGAAAAAGAGATTGTAAAAATACTGCAGACAGAAGCTGCGGATATGATTGCTTTTGCCCCTGATGTTACAGAAATATACTTTTTTGGCGCCGGATGCTCAAGCCCGGACAGGCATGAGATTGTATCAAATGCATTGAGTGTGTTGTTTACCAAATCATACATCAGCGTTGATAGCGATTTGTTGGGTTGCGCCTATGCTACCTGCGGGCACCATAAAGGCTTTTGTTGTGTATTGGGTACAGGTTCAAATATCTCCTATTTTGATGGTGAAGATATCCACTCAGGTCAGCACGGTCTGGGTTTTGTTTTGGGCGATGAAGGCGGCGGAACCTGGTTTGGGAAAGCCTTGGTAACCGACTTTTTGTATGGTATTATGCCCGGCGAAATAAGTGTGAAGTTTGATAATTTATATCAACTGGATAAAGAAAAAGTTATTAAAAACGTGTACCAAATGCCCAATGCCAACTCTTACCTGGCATCGTTCAGCAAGTTTTTGTATACCATACGCGAAACAGCTTACGCCCAGGATTTATTGAGAAAAGGCATGCTGGAGTTTATTGAAACCAATATTATGTGGTATCCTAAATACCGCGAATATAAATGTCACTTTGTAGGATCAATAGCCTACGTTTTTGCCGATGAATTAAAAGCTGTTTGCAAAGAACACGGCATACACATAGGCAAAATAATCAGACAACCCATTCATGATCTGCTTGATTTTATTGTAAGCAGAGACATCTGATTTCGGATTGCGGAAGTTCGATTTCGGAGTTTGCTTAAATCTGGTTTAAATAAATCTTTTTACAACAATAAATCCTATACCTATTAGGGCCAGTAAACTTCCAGCCTTGGCAATATAGTCGCCGTACTGTACATAAAAGGTAATGTCAGAATTGAGGTTGATGTCTTGTTTAATAGCAGTTTTAACCCACCACTTGGTTTGCTGAACAATATCACCCCGCTGGTTAATAAATGCCGAGATACCGGTATTCGCTGAACGACATACCCATCTGCGCGTTTCAATGGCGCGTAGTTTTGCATAGTCCAAATGCTGGTCTTTACCAGGAGTGTCTTCCCACCAACCATCATTGGTAATAATGGCGATAAACTGCGAACCCTTTTTTACTGATTTGGCAATCCACTCGCCCCAGATAGATTCATAACAAATGGCAGGCGTTATACCAATGCCGCTTTGAGAATAAAATACCCCCGGCTCAGGCTGACTACCATAACTTCCGGTTGCTCCACCCAAATGCTCAAAGGCTGGTTTTAAAAACGATAAGGCATTACCAAATGGCAGCGACTCTGCTCCCGGAACCAGTTTTGATTTATGGTAAAACTGTACCTCGGCAGAGTTCTCAATATTCATAGCTGCATTAAAAGCATCATAATATTGACCGCCGCCATCACCATATGGGCTTGCAGTGGAGGTTGCCCTGTTATTGTAAATTTTAAAAGTTTCGGCCCCGGTTATAATGTTGCCGTTTTTGTATTTGCTTAAAAAGTGTTGTGCCTGCTGATAATATGGATTATTGCGAACGGTTTCTTCGTTCACGGCTTCCGGGATGGCTGTTTCCGGCCATAAAAAAAACTCGGTATTGTGCTGACCCAATGAATCGGAAATACGGGTAAGTATGCTTACTTGCTGTAGAGTAGAGATACTGGTTTCTTTAGCGTAAGGATCAATATTAGGCTGTGCTATTACAATGTTTGACGGGTTGGGTTGCTCCTGATAGCTATAATAGCGGTATAATGAAAAACTGAGGGGAAGCAACAGTGCAATAACAAAGGCCGATATCAATTTTAATCTTAATTTTTTATTAGCGGTCTCTTTTAAGCCTGCATAAATCAAAAACAGCAGGATATTTAAAATCCAGATCCAAACCGTACCACCATAAACACCGGTATACTCATACCACTGCACCCATTGATGGGTGGTTGCAAAACCATTCCCTAAGGTCATCCAGGGGAAGGCGAGGTCCCAGCTTTGGTGGAGGTATTCGTATGCTATCCAAAAACAAACCAGGCCAAACAAGCTAAAGCCACGGTTGGTGACCAGCCTTAGGCGGTAATATAACCAACAGGCCGTGGCCATTAACAATGGTCCCAGTGAATAAGGAATTAAAGAGATGGGTAAAGCCACTACTTCGCCCACCATTTTGAGTGCATTATACACCCAAAAAATGGATAGCGTATTCCAGATAAAAAATCCAAGAAAAGCAGTGCCGAATATTTTTTTGCCCTTTTTAGTATAATTTGAATGGATAATGTTTTCCAACGCGAGCAGCATCGGCACAAAACCAACAAGTAATAAAAAGGTAGTGTAATGTGTAGGGGGCCAGGCTATCCAAAGCAGTAAACCAGAAAAAACGGACAGCAGGATATTTCTTTTCATTTAAACTAATTTTTCAGGCGTAAAGGTATTAATTCCCGTGGTTTGTAAACTTTTGTGATATTAATTGATTCAGCTATTTTTCTGTTACAAACTTTTTAAAGTAGCCGCATTCCTGTAACACTTCCTGGTAGTATTTAGTATTGCTGTAATGATTTTTTAAATCGGCAAAGTATTTTCCAGGCGGAGGCAAGGTCGCTTCGTCAGCTCCCTGATTGTTATTATCAGTGCTGTTATAATATTCGTTGCGTTCGCACTTGGCGGCCATAAAGGTACAGCGGGCCCTTTGTTCGTTGGTTTGTGCATTGGCCAACGCCAGCAGATAATATTTTTTAGTAATGCTTTGGTCCGTAATATCAACGCCGATTAATGAGGATTGGTAAAACAAACGTGCATTGCCATAATAAGTAATATTGTAATAAGCATTAGCTAATAGCCATGCATTTCTGAATTTATCTTTACCCGCTCTTAAATCAGTTTTTATGCCCTTCATTGTTTTTAAAAAGGTAAGTGGACTGAATTTTTGTTTCTGATGCGCCGCATGATCACAATCATGGCAATCATTTAGCCGACTGTTGAATGGGTTGCCTGCCAGCGTATCAGGATTCATCGTCTTCACCAAACTCATTTTTTCTATTGCCTTATCTATATTCTCTTTATAGGTGAGTACAGTGGCCTGGGAATAATACAATTCATCCAGCGTATGCGGATAATACTTGAGCATGGTGATTTCAAAGGCACTTTTCTGTGACTTGGTCATTAAGTCTGTAAGCTTTTGCACATGGCTGCTATCAGTATAAAAAGCTATAGAATCTTTAAAGCAGTTGGCTTTGAGCCAATCGCCTTGTTTTTTATAAATTTGGGCGATGTGGTTGGCGCATATTCCTAAAGCGGGATCAAAGCGTAGGCTGGTAATATGTTCTTTTCCATCCCGCAGGTTGGCCAGCCAGGCTAAAGGTTCTGTTATTTTAGCTTCTATTTTTGGATCGATGCGCTGCAACTCATCAATATTTAAAAGTATGGTAAGCAGCTTGTATTGGGCAGTAATTAATTTGTCGTTTACAGGCAATTGTTTCTTTGCCATATCATAAAACTTACCTGCTTTTTTGTAATCCTTATAAATGTAATTCAGATAGCCTGCCGCCAGGTTCCAGTAATAGGGTTTGGTGGTATTGTTTTTTAATGCTATCGAATCAACTAAATTCACTTCACGGGCCTCGGCCTTTTTTATGGCTTGCTGGGCAGTGTCGGCAATTTTTCCAGAGTAATCGCTTTCGCCTTCACCCTCACTCATGTTGATAATCCGGCTAAGCAGTAAATCCATTTTGTCGGATTTTGGATCTAAAGCAGCTATTTCTTTAATGGCTCTTACCGGATCGTATTCCATCCCCAGCATATGCCAGAGGGTGATTTTTTCCTGATTATTTTTGGCGAGCTTTAATGTTGCTTGCCAGTCAGCATCCTGTTGTGCATGGAAACTAAACTTGCTGGGGATTTTTAATTCGTAACTGTAATCATAACATCGGCTGTACAAATAATTAGAAAGCGCATAATTACCCTTACGACGATAATAGCCTGCCACATATCCCATTGCCCTGTAATAGGTAAGGTTTTGCGGGAAGGTGCCTTTATAGTTATTAAACCAGACTAAAATATCAGCTTTATTATCTATGGCCCCTGTTTTACTTTTTGTGGTATCATCATTAAAAAAATAGTAACGCACTAGCTGAAACCAAAGTCGTTGTTTAATAAAGGGATCCTTTGATTTGTTAAAGGCGGATGATAACGAGCCTTCCAACTTTGCAGATACGGGCGGCAGGGGCGGAGGTGTGTCGTACCAACCATATGGTGCAATAACCGCAAATTTTTCGCACTCCTTAGCAAGCTTTAGGTAACCGTACAGGTTGTTGAATTTGGCTTTATCCAGTTTGGACATGTTTACCTGGATAGAATCAGGCTTTAGTTTGGATATTTTACCATTTATATAATTACTCACAGAATCGATGCCTTTTGGGCTTGCCTTTAATAAAAGGTATCGGAGTGTGGGTTTGTTTAACTGATGATTTAAATAGCTGTCCCATTCATTAATTACCTGATCGTTAAAGCGGTTGTTATTGTCATCAATCTCAACACTTTGGCCGTAGTACCAATAGTTACTATCATAAAAAAACGGGGTATAATCTTTGGCCACAAATGCTTCCGGACTAAACATAGAAAAATTTTCTTCTCCGCCATCGGCACATGCCCAAACTATGCCGGCAATGGCCAATGTGCAAAAGCTAAAAATCAGCAGAAATTTGGCTGAGGGTTTGCGTGTTAAATTTTGATAGGTTAAGATTAGCCAATTCATAATAAATGATGGTTCTGTTTTTTTGCGGAGGAAGATAGGGAATCAATTGTTTAACAGCCATTGTCAACATGTTTAAATCTATTTTCTCTAACTTAAAATTATCATTTTCTTTTATATAAATGCCGTTTAAAAAGAAACTTTTTTTGGCACAATAGGCATTGCCACTTTGTTTAAAGTTGATGGGATTGCTCAACTCCTTTTCGCCAATATTGCCATAAATCTGGATCACTTTCCCATCGCGGATCTGCACAGACCAGGAAAACAGTGCTAAGGCAACATCAAGCTGAAGCGGATATTGGGGAATATAAGAGATGTACTTCTGGGCATCAGCATTATTATAAATGGAATTGGGTTGCTGCAGGTTAGCATTTACCTTACCCATGTTATAAAACATCAGTATGCCTTTATCAATGGGCGGAATACCAGTAGTCTCTTTGTATTTTACCTGGTGAAGGCGTATAGTAGCTTCCAAAAAGTGCTGATTGATTTTCTTAAAGGATTTTAAGAAACTAAAATATTTGTCGCGTGTACTTAGTGTCCAATCGCAATCAATTTGGATATTTTTATAATTGATTTTTTGTTTTTGTGCGATGTGGTTAACCAGCGCATTGCAGTGTATAGCCAGACTGTCAATGGCTTCGGATCTGATGTTTTCAAAAGTTTTATTAGTGACAAATATAACGGGCGTTATTTGCAAGCCATTAGTCTGCTGGCTGAAATTGACTATAGCATTCGGGAAGGCGTTGTGATAGTGATCGTTCCAGCTTACATCAAAAAAACGGAGATATAAAGTATTGTGAGCCGTCTGTTTTAGGATGTCACCTTGTTGAACGTTGAGGTTGAAATTGCTTTTCCAGTAATAAAATGCGGTGGTTACGTTTTTTTTCTTTTTGCAGCTTATTACAAGACATGTCCAAAATAATATCCCGATATAAAGAAAACTACGATAGCTCATTGAAGATCTGGATTTGACAGAACTATTTACCCGCAACACATATTACAAACTCTCCTTTTAGCGGGTGCGTTTCGAAATAGAATTTTACTTCGGTAACGGTGCCTCGTACAGTTTCTTCAAACATTTTGGTGAGTTCGCGCGACACGGAGATCTGCCTTTCTTCGCCAAAATAAAGCGCCATTTCCTCCAATGTTTTCAATATCCGATGCGGCGATTCATACAATATAATGGTACGATCTTCTGTTGCCAGCGTTTTGTAACGGGTTTGGCGTCCCTTTTTCAGGGGTAAAAAACCTTCAAAGCAAAAACGATCTGTAGGGAAACCCGAATTAACCAAAGCGGGCACAAAAGCTGTTGCACCTGGGAGACATTCTACTGCAATTTCATTTTTCAAAGCCTCTCTAACCAAATAAAACCCCGGATCAGAAATAGCAGGTGTACCAGCATCAGATATTAGTGCGATATTTTTTCCTTCTTTTAAAAAACGAATAATTTCATTGGATGACTGATGCTCATTGTGCTGATGATGCGAAAATACCTTTTGATGAATATCAAAATGCTTCAGCATAGGTGCCGAGGTGCGGGTATCTTCTGCCAGTATCAGGTCGGCCTCCTTTAATATGCGGATGGCCCTGAAGGTCATATCTTCCAGGTTACCTATAGGTGTAGGAACTAAATATAATTTACCTGTTGTGCTCATGTGTTTGGGTTCATGGATAATAGTTCATGGTTCATAGTATTAAGTTGGGTGCAAAATTTCACAAATCTTTCTATGAACAATGAACCATCAACTATGAACTAATTATATCTTTGCGTAAAAATAAAATCAATGCTGCAAGTTAGTTATATCCGCGATAACAGGGAACAAGTTTTAGAACGTTTGGCTGTGAAAAATTTCAAACAGCCCGAATTGGTTGATGAAATAATTCAATTAGATGAAAAACGCCGTTTAACCCAAACCCAGATGGATAGTGTTTCGGCACAGGCTAATGCAGCTGCCAAGCAGATTGGTGAACTGATGCGTGCGGGCAAAAAAGAAGATGCTGAAGCCTTAAAAGCAAATACCGGCGCATGGAAAAGTGAAGTACAGGCTTTGGGCGAACAACTAACATTAGTTGAGGAAGAGCTATATCAAAAATTGGTATTACTGCCTAACTTACCGCATAGTTCAGTGCCTAAAGGCTTAACGCCAGAGGATAATGAGGTGGTATTGGAAAACGGTGCAAAACCTGTGCTGCCCGAAAGCGCAATACCACATTGGGAACTGGCTGCAAAATATAACCTGATTGATTTTGAATTGGGTGTTAAAATTACTGGCGCCGGTTTCCCGGTTTATAAAAATAAAGGTGCCAAGCTACAAAGGGCGCTGATTAACTTTTTTATTGATGAGGCTGAAAAGGCAGGCTATAGCGAAGTAAGCGTTCCGTTAATGGTTAATGAAGCTTCTGGATTCGGTACCTCACAGCTGCCTGATAAAGAAGGACAGATGTACTTTGTTGGTATAGATAATTTATACCTGATCCCAACTGCTGAAGTACCTGTTACCAATTTATACCGCGACGTGATTTTGCGTGCCGATGAGCTGCCAGTTAAAAATTGCGCCCATACGCCATGTTTCCGCCGCGAAGCCGGATCTTATGGTGCCCATGTACGCGGTTTAAACCGTTTGCACCAGTTTGATAAAGTGGAAATTGTACAGATTGCACATCCCGATAATTCATACGAAACGCTTGAACAAATGAGCACCCACGTGCAGGGCCTACTGCAAAAGCTTGGTTTGCCTTACCGTGTATTGCGTTTATGTGGGGGGGATATGGGTTTTGGCTCTGCGCTTACTTATGATATGGAAACCTGGAGTGCTGCTCAGCAACGCTGGCTAGAGGTATCATCAGTATCAAATTTTGAAACTTTTCAGAGTAATAGGCTTAAGCTGCGTTTCAGAAATGCGGAAGGTAAAACACAATTAGCACATACCTTAAATGGAAGCGCATTGGCTTTACCGCGTATAGTAGCTACTTTGCTGGAGAACAACCAGACAGAAAAAGGAATTAAGATACCTGAAGTATTAGTGCCTTATACAAAGTTTGAGTGGATAGATTAATTAGCAACGCTGCTTGTCCACTTTAATAAAGAGGCATCAAATATTGCGTTAACAGAACTCATGGTACTTTTGCCTTTTTTATCGCTTTTTAGGTCTTCGCTGTAGATAAATTGATCAACACCAAGTGTTTTTAATAGATCGTCGATTTTATCGTTGGGCTGGCTTTTGTAGCAATGAATTTTTATCCTGTCGTAAAACCTGTTAACCTTAATGCGGCGCAACACTTTTTCAATGTCATTACCCATAAAGTCAAAATCTAAAATAATAAGTTCAGGTGCCAAAGCATAAATAGAAGGGAAAATACTTTTTACACTGGATACATGTTCTACATGGTTATAATCAGTTAATAACTGATTAGGGAAAACATCTGGGGCAACCAATAGTACCTTATTAAAGCGTGGTCGTATCATGCTGATTATTAATTAGGAAGCCTAAATATAAAATGTAAAATTCATATTGTCAATAGATTATCAAGTTTTGTAAAATAAAACAAATACTTAATAATTTTTTAATATAGCACCTGTAAAATGACAATATCGAGTGGTTGTACGCAATTAATTAACTTTTGTTACAGCTAATATTCCTATTAGTTATAAGAAATAAGGGCAGTTAAAAAGAAATGGCTTTTTACAACCCCTAGGAATATTAATTGTAACAAAAATGTTATCATTTGAAATTCAAATTTCTTCCCAAACATTAAAAATATTTTATCAGAATGGTAATTAGCCCGACTTAAATTTAAGGAAATTCAAAAATTTAAGTCGGACTTTTGCTTTTTATTTTATAATCTCAAACACCGCGTTTATCTGAAAGCTTAATTTTATTTTCTTAAAATCAATGTCGGAATCCTGAGGCACGTTGTTGGTACTCATTGCAGCAGCTCTGAACATAACTCTTGGTCCGGGTATGCTGTTCCCATTATCAATTTCTGTTATGCTTATGGCATCGCCCAGTTTTTCATTAATGCCATTTAATAAAAAGGTGGCTTTCTGTTTAGCAGAGAGGAGTGCCTTAAGCTTCAATTCATTTTTTAGCTCATCAATTTTTGAATAATCATAACTATCAATACCCGTTGATTGGATACCCTTAGGATCAATCTTACTGATTATTTGGTTGTATTTATTTAAATCACGAAGCCTGATGAGGTATTGTTTACTTGCAAGGAAATCGGGGTTCTTTTTTTTCTGATAGGTATTATTATAGGCTGATAGGTTATTTATTGTAAAATCATCCTTAGTAACTCCGGCATCTTTTACCGCGCCTTCCAGTTGATTTTCCAGTTGATCAATAGTGACTTTGTTTTTTCCGTCGATGTATTCCTGAAGGGAAATGGAAACGTTGATAATGTCAGGCGTAACTTCCTGTTCGGCGGTTCCCGAAACTTCAATTTTGCGACGAAGATCAACACTTTGGGCAAATGCCAAACCAGTGCAGGCAACAAATGCTGCTACTAAAATTAATTTTTTCATAAGTTTATTTTTATGGAGTAGATTGTATGAACGAAGATAAGGCTTAGTTTACAAACGTAATAAACAAAAAAACACTTAATAAAACAGCTATGCCTGGTTACAAAAGAACAATTTGCCTGGTGTTAGCAGATAAGTTTTTTGAACCGGAATATTGCAGATTGAAAATATCAGACAGCCAGGATTTAATTTGATTAAACCAACTGGTATGTTTTACCGGCTTATTCAAAGCTATTTCTTCCTGCTCAGTATAATCTGAGGGGCCAGAGAGATCACCCGGGTCGTCCATCAACATATTCTCCATAATTATTCTTTTCCTTATTTCGGGGTCTGAATTTACAATATAATCAAGTTCAGTCAATTCATTAAAGGTGGCTTTTCCGGATTTTTGTCTTTTTATTAAAATTTCCAAACGATCCTGTAAAAAGGTGCGGCGTTCGGGTGGTTTGCGATGGCTCATTGATAACCTCCTTGTTGATACCATTCTTTCGTCAAAACCTGTGCCGATAATGTAAGTATTTGATTATCATTGGTTTGATTTAATGTATTGGTTTTAGCTGCATCATTTTGTTACAGCTTACTGTTCGTTTTCGTTCAGATGTTTAACTTTCAGCTTTTTTTATACATTTGGTAAATTTGAATAATATGAAGATAGGCAATACTAGCTTTTTGATTGCTGCGGCAATCGGTTTTCTTACTGGGTGTAAACACAGCGAAACAAACAATGCAATTACCGGCGATGAAATAAAAAGCCATATTGCCGTTTTGGCCGATGATTCCTTGCTGGGACGGAAGCCCTTTACCATTGGCGAGACAAAGGCCATTAACTATATTTCATCCCAATTTAAAAAACTGGGATTGGAGCCAGGGAATAACGGCAGTTATTTTCAGGAAGTACCGATGGTTGAAATTACTAGTACGCCATCAGCAATTATGCAGATTTCCGGTGACAAAACCAATATCAGCCTGAGCGCTTTAACTGATTTTGTTGCATCAACCCGCCGCGAGGTAGATACGGTGACCCTTAAAAATTCACCATTGGTGTTTGCCGGCTATGGGATAGTGGCGCCCGAATATCATTGGAATGATTATGCAGGACTTGATGTAAAAGGCAAAACGGTAGTAGTACTGGTTAATGATCCCGGATTTAAATCGGGCGACCGTACTTTATTTAAAGGAGATACCATGACCTATTATGGCCGGTGGACCTATAAATATGAAGAAGCAGCGCGGCAGGGTGCGGCAGGGATTATTATTGTTCACCAAACCGAACCAGCAAGTTATGGCTGGAGTGTGGTTACCAATAGCTTTACTGGTGCTAAGCTTTATCTACAACAAAAAGATAAACATCTTTCAAGGTGTAAGGTGGAAGGCTGGATAACCGAAGACGCTGCCAAAAAGCTTTTATCAGCAGCAGGTATTACCGGCGACATCAGGGCAATAGCACGTAAACGTGATTTCAAAGCCATCCCTTTAAATCTGAATGCCACATTAACTGTTCAAACCAAACTAAAATATTCAACATCGCATAATGTGGTGGCGGTATTAAAAGGCAGCACCAGTCCTGATGAATGCATTCTTTACACTGCTCATTGGGATCATTTGGGCGTAGGTAAACCCGATGCCAAAGGAGACAGCATTTATAATGGTGCGGTTGACAACGCCAGCGGGGTAGCTGCTGTGCTTAGTGTTGCTAAAGCATTTACCCAATTAAAGGATAAGCCCAAACGCACTATTGTGTTTTTAGCAGTGACTGCTGAAGAGCAGGGGTTGCTGGGTTCTGAATATTACGCCACGCATCCTATTTTTCCGCTTAACAAAACGGTTGCCGACCTAAATATGGATGCCCTTGGCGATTACGGCGAAACCAACGATTTTGCTATAACAGGAAAAGGTCAGAATGATTTGGATGATTATGTGAAAACCTATACCGATGAACATGGCAAGAAAGTTACCGGTGACAAGAATCCCGGAGCTGGCAGTTATTACCGTTCAGACCATTTTAACTTTGCCAAAGTTGGTGTACCCGCGCTTGATTTGAACAACGGAGCCGAAAGTACTGCTCATGGGGAAGCTTGGGGTAAACAAAAACAAAATGAGTATAACAATTTGCACTATCACCAGCCATCGGATAATTATACTCCGGCTATGAATGCTGATGGTATGGCCCAGGTGGCTAATTTACTTTTTGCCGTGGGCGATAAATTAGCCAATGAAACCACCTTTCCGGGTTGGAAAAACGGATCGGAGTTTAAGGCTGTAAGGGAGAAATCGATAGGCAAATAACATGCTTAATTTTACTGTGCCAGGTGTGCCACGTGTACCGGGGCACACCTGCCACAGTAAACTGGTAAGCTTTTTTAAATAAAAAATCCATTCGTTTAATTGCGGATGGATTTCTTTTTATGGGGTTTCCCCCGGCGATATATGATAGAGTTATTAAGCGCTTTAACGGGCTTAATAAGCGTAGTTTAATTGTTCATTTTAGCTATCTGGTAGCACTCATAAGCCAGATGCCTGTTATAATCATTGGTGATACTTTTATAAGTAAACAGGTCAATCAATGTTCCGATACCGAGGAAACCTCCAGTGAAAAAATAAAGCAGGCCGATAATAATCTGACCGGTCATAAATCTTTGAATTCCTGCAAGGCCCAAAAATCCCAGCAGCGTGGCCAGTAAAATATCATTTGGATTTTTTCTCCTGTCGTTATAAACCAGCATAAAAGTTTGCATCTGATTTTGGTTCAGCCCGGCTGATGCATGGTGGATAAAGCTGTATTCATCCATCGTCATGCTTTCAAATGTTGTATAGGTGCTTTGGTAAGTGTTCATCTTTTTATGTTTTAACAGCATTGATTAAATTTGTTGATGTAAAATTAATCGCTATTAAAAAAATGACAACGCCAATTAGGTTAGCTCTAAAAACAAGTCGGTGAGCCCCCGTTTTTTAGCGGTGAAAATTTGGAAGATGATGCTAAATGAACCAATAAACTACAAACTGTAGTCCCGTTCCACTTTACAGATTCTTACCTTAAAATCCTCATACCATTTTTCACGACCAGTTTTTTGAGCAAACTGATGACTGGTATTGGCTTTCCAGTTTTTGATGTCCTCCAGCGAGCGCCAGTAAGAAACGGTAATACCCAATCCGTCACGGGCCGATTCAATACCTAAGTATCCGGGTTGCTTTTTGGCCAGTTCGTCCATCGCATCAGACATAACATTATAGCCATTGTCTCCTTCTGTACGGAGCGAGGTGAAAATAACGGCGTAATAGGGGGTAGGTGGGGTGTTTGCTATCATATAATTAATATGTAAATATGCGGCTGTGCGAATTTATAAAACGATATTGATTGTGTTCAGAAGTTGAGGCCTAATTTTATATTTAAATCTCATAAAAAAGGCTCCTTTGCGGGAGCCTTTTTTATGGAAAACTATAATAGCTTGTGGAAGCTTAGTTTTTTATCAGCACATCCACACATCAGCACATCAATTTCACGTCCCGAATTCTGGAGTAGTTACTTCGCTTTCTTCAAATTCGTAATCTGTTAACGGTGGGCAAGAGCAGATCAGCGTTCTGTCGCCATAAGTATCGTTAACACGACCAACCGATGGCCAGAATTTGTATGCAGCTACATAAGGCAGCGGGAAAGCTGCTTTTTGCCTGCTGTATGGATGCTCCCATTCATTGGCAGTAATAACTGCCGCAGTATGCGGTGCATTTTTAAGCGGGTTATCTGTTTTATCCAAAATGCCTTTTTCTACATGATCAATTTCATGACGGATGCTGATCATCGCATCACAAAAACGATCCAGCTCATGTTTAGGCTCTGATTCTGTAGGCTCAACCATTACTGTTCCGGCAACCGGGAACGATACAGTTGGCGCATGGAAACCATAATCCATTAAACGTTTAGCAATATCGGTAACCTCAATACCGAAGTTTTTAAATGAGCGGCAATCTAATATCATTTCGTGCGCACAACGGTTATTAGCGCCGGTGTACAGTACAGGGTAGTGGTGTTCTAAACGGGCCTTAATATAGTTGGCGTTTAATATAGCATAGCGTGTTGCATTGGTTAAACCTTCGGCACCCATCATAGCAATATAAGCATGAGAGATGATCAGGATTGATGCAGATCCCCAAGGTGCTGATGACACTGCATGGATAGACTTACCTTTATCAATATCAACTACCGCATGTCCCGGTAAAAACGGAACCAGGTGTTTAGCTACGCCGATTGGTCCCATACCCGGGCCACCACCACCATGCGGAATGCAGAATGTTTTATGCAGATTGAGGTGGCAAACATCGGCACCGATATTGGCAGGGCTGGTTAAACCAACCTGTGCATTCATGTTAGCGCCATCCATATAAACCTGGCCGCCATTTTCATGGATAATCTCGCAGATTTCAATGATTGATTCTTCAAACACACCATGGGTTGACGGGTAAGTTACCATTAAACATGAAAGCTCATTTTTATACTGTTCAGCTTTTGCTTTCAGGTCAGCAACATCAATGTTTCCGTTATCATCGCATCTAACTACTACTATCTTCATACCAGCCATTGCCGCTGAAGCAGGGTTGGTACCATGTGCAGATGATGGGATCAAAGCAATATTACGGTGGTCATCGCCTCTGTCTTTATGATAAGCGCGGATAACCATTAATCCGGCGTATTCGCCTTGTGCACCAGCGTTTGGCTGTAAGCTCATGGCTGCAAAGCCGGTGATTTCGCTAAGCCAGTTATTCAGTTCATCAAATATTTGCATATAGCCGCCAACCTGGTCGGTTGGTGCAAAAGGATGGATCTTGCTAAACTCAGCCCAGGTAACCGGTACCATTTCAGTAGTAGCATTTAGTTTCATTGTACACGATCCTAAAGCAATCATAGAGTGGCAAAGGGATAAGTCTTTTGCTTCTAATGATTTGATATAACGCAGCATCTCATGCTCTGAATGATGCGTGTTGAATAAAGCATGCGTTAAATAAGCCGATTTACGTTGCAGTTCAGCTGGGATAACTGTTTCAATATTTTCTTTTAACTCATCAAAGCTTACATCGTTCAGTGTTTTGCCCTTTACTTTGGCAAAGAAGCGAACAATGGTTTTGATATCTTCTGCTGAAGTAGTTTCGTCGATAGAAATGGTAACTTCCGAGCCTTTGTAGTGGAAGTTCATTTCATTGTTAAGTGCTTCGGAATGTATCGGGCCAACTAAATTCCCCAAATCAAACTTAACGGTATCGAAATAAGCTTCGTTTAGTTGCTCGTAGCCTAATTGTTTTAATGATTTAGAAAGCAGTATACCAAGACCGTGAATTCTTTCGGCAATTAATTTAATACCTGTAGGGCCATGGTAAACGGCATACATACCAGCCATAATAGCCAGTAATGCTTGCGCTGTACAAATATTTGAAGTTGCTTTATCTCTGCGGATGTGTTGCTCGCGGGTTTGCAAAGCCATGCGCAGGGCATAATTACCTGCACTGTCAATAGTGACCCCAATAATACGACCCGGGATTGAGCGTTTATATTCTTCTTTAGTTGCAAAAAATGCAGCATGAGGACCGCCAAAGCCCATTGGTACGCCAAAACGCTGACTGGTGCCTACTACAATATCGGCACCCCACTCACCCGGAGGGGTTAAAAGCACAAGGCTCATTAAATCGGCAACAACGGTTAGTTTAATGCTTTTTTCGTGTGCACTTGCAGCAAAACTAGTATAATTATAAACCACGCCGTTACCAGCAGGGTACTGAACAATGGCGCCAAACATGTTGTCGGTTAATTCGACAGTGTTGTGATTGCCAATTTGCAATTCGATACCGTAAGGTTGCGCGCGGGTTTTTAAAATATCAATGGTTTGTGGAAATATGTCTTCAGATACAAAGAATACATTTGCACTTTGATTTTTACGCAGACTGTATTGCATAAACATAGCCTCAGCAGCAGCAGTACCTTCGTCCAGTAGTGATGCATTGGCGATTTCCATACCGGTAAGATCAATTACCATAGTTTGGAAATTTAACAAGGCTTGCAGACGGCCCTGTGCAATCTCGGCTTGATATGGGGTATATTGTGTATACCATCCGGGATTTTCAAGGATGTTTCTTTGAATAACACCCGGTACTATTACGTCATAATAGCCCTGGCCTATAAAAGATTTAAATACCTTGTTTTTTGATGCAGTCTGCTTTAAGGTATTCAGGTAATCAAACTCGCTTTTTGCGGGTGGCAGGTTAAGCGGGGCTTTTAGCCTGATTTTTTGCGGAACCGTTTGACCGATTAAATCAGTCAATGAGTTCACGCCGATTGTTTTTAACATTTGCGCGGTATCTGCCTCATTTGGCGCGATATGCCGCTCCTGAAATTTTTCCTGATAATCGATATTCAGCTTCATCAAATTTGTGTCCCTTCAATTTTTTGCAAAGGTACACTTTTACCTTTTGAGTATCAATTGTTAACCTGATAGTGACAATGGTTTTACATAGAAAAATAGTAAACCATTTTTTTTGAAAGTTCAATACCTTGTTTATGCTTGTAAAATAAAGATATTAAGAAAGTTAGTTAATTAATAGCCAACTGCTTCAAATACATTTGTATAGTATTTTCCAGACCGTAATATAAAGCATCGCTTATTAATGCATGGCCTATACTTACTTCATCAAGTCCCTGAATGTTTTCAGCAAAATATTTCAGGTTTTGAAGGTCAAGATCGTGCCCGGCATTAATTCCTAACCCGTTTTTTTGAGCAACTTCTGCTGCCTGTATGTAAGGGGCAATGGCCAGTTCTCTGCCCTGGTTATAATGATGTGCATATGCCTCGGTATAGAGCTCTATGCGATCTGTACCAGTAGTGGCAGCTGCTTCCACCATTTTAGCAATCGGATCAACAAAAATAGAAACCCTGATGCCTGCTTGTTTAAATACTGCAATCATATCCTGTAAATAATGCTGGTTGATAATAGTATCCCAGCCATGGTTGGATGTAATTTGCCCTAAAACATCAGGCACCAAAGTTACCTGCTCAGGTTTGTTGGCTAAAACCAAATCAATAAACTTTTGTTCCTGGCAATTACCTTCAATATTAAATTCGGTAGTTACTATCTTTTTTAATTCGAAAACATCATTATACCGGATGTGTCTTTCATCGGGGCGGGGGTGTACGGTAATGCCCTGCGCGCCAAAACGCTCACAGTCTTTGGCTACTTGTATCAGATCGGGATTATTGCCGCCACGTGAATTGCGAAGCGTCGCTATTTTATTGATGTTGACAGATAAACGGGTCATGTTGATTACGGATTACGGATGTTCAATTTCGGATTTGATTTGAAAATTTCTTGAGTTATTAAATTTTTCAAACATAATCCTCATTGCAAACTTAATATACTAATTTCGAAATCGAACATCTTGCATCAAAAATGAAACAACTCTGCCTATTTATTTTATTAATCGGTTCAACAATAATAGCTAAGGCACAAACCAATTATTTAAATATAAGTAATTATAAAGTTTACTATGGGTGGGCTCACCATTTCCCACAGGACTGGATGATTATCCGTCAGTTTGAAAATAGTGGGAAAAGCTACCTTTTCCTGGTTAACCCTCAAACGCTGGAAACTAAGATTGATGAAGCTGGCTTTTATGAAGTAAAATCCATGACTTATGCAGTTGCAAGGGCTTATTTCAGAAACACACCTTATATTAAAGCTATTGATAGGGCCGAAAAACAATCAAAAAACATCCAGGATGCAGGTATTGAAAGTGGACTACCTAAAGAAACAGGTATAAGTCTAACAGCTGATCTTTGTCCGTCGCACCGTCCTTTGGACAGGGTTATTTTTACCGATATTTATCAGCAATTTCAAAAAGTAGAAACTCCGGTACCGGTAGCATTATCCATCACCGGGGTATGGATGCGTCAGCATCAGAACGATCTCCAATGGTTAAAGCAATTACAGAAAGAGCATGAAATTTATATTACCTGGATCAATCATTCATACAATCACCGGGTAAGTGCTAAACTGCCGCTAAAAGAAAATTTTTTACTGGAAGCAGGTACCGATATTAATTATGAAGTATTGGAAACGGAAAAAGCCATGCTTAAAAATGGCTTGCTTCCTTCTATATTTTTTAGGTTTCCAGGTTTGGTTTCTGATCAGCAATTGGTATACAAGATAACCAATTTTGGATTGATCCCAATTGGTACGGATGCCTGGTTAGCCAAAGGGCAAGCATCACAACCCGGAAGTATTGTTTTGATTCATGCTAATGGAAATGAGCCAGTTGGGGTAAATGATTTTATTAACCTGCTTAAATCAAAAACTCAATCAATTGCTAAAAAACAATGGCTCTTGTACGATTTAAGAGAAAGTGTTGATGAAGAGTTTGAAAGCGATAGTTCCAAGGTACATTAATCCTAACAAGCTTCGGATTACTCGAGTTGGCCAAGTTGGCCATTTAGCTTAGTAACTTCTTTTGCATGGAATGATTTTTCTAATGCGGCAACCAGCTCTTTAATATTGAGTGGTTTTGATATGAAATTGTTCATACCCGCATCTAGGCAATCAATTTTATCCTCTGTCATGGCACTGGCGGTAAGTGCTATGATATAAGGCTGTGCTATATTGCTTTTGCGGATAATCCTGGTTGTTTCCAAACCGTCCAATTCTGGCATCTGAACATCCATCAAAATAACATCAAAAAAAGTTGTACTGATAACATCAATTGCCTGGCTTCCATTATTAACTATCCTTGGAGAATAGCCCAGTTTTGAAACTATTTTTAAGATTAGTTTTTGGTTAATTGGATTATCTTCCGCGATTAAAACACTCATCGGATATTTCTGCGCAAATTCTTCAGATAGCAGAGCAACGGATGTTTTTTCTGGGATGGTAATTTGATTGTTTTTAAGCTCTACCTGGATAACGTTACACAGCTGTTGTTGCTTTACCGGTTTAAGTAATATTTTATCGGCGATACTTTTGTTTTTTATTTTCTCAAGCACCGAACACAATAATATAATGGGTAATTCTTTATCAATATTTTTAATAGCCTGTGTTAATTCCAGCGTATCTGTTCCTGGAATATTGGCGCCGGTAATTACCAGATGAAATTTTTCTTGCGTCAGGTATTTTAATGCATCAAAAGCAGTTAAAGCAATTTCAGATTTTAGTTTCCATTGATTAAGTTGATCCTGCAAAATATGAAGGGCAGTTAAATTATGATCAATAAGCAATATCTTTTTGTGCTCAGCACCGGTTATATCGCAAAATATACCATTGTATGCTGATGGGTTGTCGGTACTGCTTTTAATGTTAAATATAACTGTTGTGCCGCTTCCATGTTCACTTTCGATAGAAATTTGACCATCCATTAATTCAATTAAACGTTCGCATATTACCAGACCCAATCCTGTGCCTCCGTGTTTACGCGTTGTAGATGCATCTACCTGTGAAAATGCTTTAAATAAGCGCTTTAACTTGTTGGCTGGTATTCCAATACCTGTATCTTTTATCTTAAAGCCAACATCAATATTACTATCTGCTTTTTCCAGTAAGTCAACTTCAATTAAGATTTGCCCTTTGCTGGTGAATTTTATTGCGTTGCTTATCAGGTTTAGTAAAATTTGCCTGATGCGTAATTTGTCGCCTACCAATTGAGCTGGCAAATTGGGATCAATTTTATATAAAAGATCGAGTTGCTTTTTAGCGGCGGCCTCCGAAAAAATATCCAGCACATCTTCAATACACTGACGCAGGTCAAAACCATGATGATCAAGCTCCATCTGTCCCGACTCAATTTTTGAAAAGTCGAGTATGTCATTGATCACGTTTAGCAGGTTTTCACCACTAACCCGTATAATTTCTGCATATTCACGCTGTTCATCATTTAATGGTGTTTCAAAAAGCAATGAGGTCATTCCTAACACACCATTCATAGGCGTTCTTATTTCATGACTCATGGTAGCCAGGAAAACACTTTTGGCTTTATTTGCCTTTTCAGCTTCCTTGCGGGCTTCCAATTCGTGCTCCTTTTGCTCTTCCAGCTCAATATTTAATTCCTGCAAATGGTCTGACTGCGATTGTAATTCTTCCGATTGTGCCTGTAGTTCCTCGTTTAATGATTGTAATTCCTCCGATTGTGATTGTAGTTCTTCTGATTGTTTAACAACTTCTGCTGTTTGTTCTTTAACCAGTTTTTTAAGCTCTTTTTGTCGTTTTTTTATGGCGTAAATACGATAACGGTTATAACTGAACATGGCAATTATACCTGTAGCAATTAAAATAACCCGAAACCACCATGCCATCCAGAAGGGTGGTACAATAATAATTTTTATGCTCGAAGGCGCAGTATTCCAAATGCCATCGTTATTAGCTGCTTTAACTTTAAAAGTGTAGGTGCCTGGATACAGATTAGTATAGGTAGCTTTTCTTTGCGTGCCTACATAGTTCCAATCTTTTTCAAAACCTTCCAGTTTATATGCGTATGAATTTGTACCTGGTAAAGTATAATTAAGAGAGCTAAACCCAATGGTAAATACTGATTGTGAATAAGCTAACCGGATAACCTTAGTTTCAGTAATGGCCGTTTTAAGAACCGAGTTTTCACCAACGGGCACCTTTTTGTTAAACAGCTGGAAATCTGTAAATACTACCGGGTGATTTTGCTCATTTATAGAAAGGTGTTGTGGGTCAATGATATTAAAGCCATTATGACCGCCAAAAAATAGTTGGTCATTATCGTTTTTTAAAACAGCTCCCATAAAAAATTCATACCCTTGTAAGTTGTTGGCTACTGTGAATTTCCGTAATTCGTGCGCATCGGCCTTAAAACTGATAAGACCCTGGTTTGTGCCTATCCATATAAAGCCCTCGGCATCTTCAGTAATACTGTTAATTATGGAGTATCCTGAGCCTGTTGGAAATTTATATGCTGAAAAAGTTTTTTTCTGACGATCAAACAAATTCAGGCCGCCATCCAATGTTCCTACCCATATATTTCTTTTACTATCTTCAAATATCGAAATAACAATGTTGCTGGTAATACCGCTATTGTATGTTTTAAAATGAATAAAGTTATCCTGTTCTGGGTTGTATAAATTTAATCCGGCAAACGTGCCAATCCATATATTGCCTTCCCGGTCTTTATAAATGGTCCTTACGTCATTGTTAGTTAAGCAGTTAAGTGTGTCTTGTGGGTCGTATTTGTATCGTTTTATTACTTTTGATTGATGGATAACATTTATGCCTTCGTTATCCATGCCTACCCAAATATCATTATGTTTATCCTGCTCAATGGCAAAAACAATATCGCCACTTATTTGATTGGGGTTATTGCCTGTAGCAAAATGAGCTATTTTTTGCGTTTTACTGTTCAGTAAGTCCAGACCTGCATCATAATAACCAACCCATAAATTTTTTTGATTGTCCTGTAATAATTTTAAGATGTGATTGCCACTGATTGTGTTTTTGTTTCGGGTGTTGGGGCTATAATGAGTAAATAATCTGGTGTTTTGATTAAAGAAATTTAATCCTCCACCATCAGTTCCAATCCAATAACCTTTGTCTGTTTGTGCAAATGAAGTAACGATATTATTGCTTAAACTCCTGGCATCATTTGAAAATTTATAATAATATTCAAATGACGATAAATTGGAATCATAATATTTTACGCCGGAATCATAAGTCCCTACCCATAAAATTCCACTGCTTTCATAAATACATCCTATTGAATTATTCTGATCGATATTTAGCCTGTCGTCATTAATATAATGGGTAAATGTGCTGGTACTCTCATTAAATAAGTCAAGCCCATCTTCCGTACCTATCCAAATATTATGGTTACCCGCCGTTGCCAGGGTAAATACGTTATTATTGGTGATAGACCATTTGTTTTGTAACTGATGACGGAAACTAGTGAAAGTATGACTTTTTAAATTTAAATAATAAAGCCCATTTCCGGCCGAACCTATGTAGAGGTTACCATCCTGATTTTTTAAAAGTTTATTAACAGGGGCATCACTTAGTCCAACGGCATCTTTGTTATCATAAGTTTTAGTAAAACCTGTTTTATAATTAAATATTAATAACCCGTTTCCTGTACCTAACCATATATTGCTTTCATTATCCTGGACTATGGAAAAAATATGATGTTCGGGTAAATCCTCTCTGTTTTTGGCGAAGAAGAATCTTTTAAAAGTTTTATTTTTTATGTCGAGCAGATTAAGGCCCGAATAAGCACCCACCCATATATTACCTTCTTTGTCCTGGAAAATAGAGTTTACGTCATTATTTGATAAGGAGTGATCATCCGTTTTACAACTGGTAAAGTTGTTAAATGAATCAGTTTCCTGGTTGTATAAACTTAAGCCACCATTGCTGCCGATCCAAATATTGCCGGCTTTGTCTTCAAAAATTACAGTAATATTATTTGATGGTAAAGAATGTTTGTCTTCAGCATGGTGCCTGTAAATAGTAAAAGAATAACCATCATAGCGGTTTAAGCCATCATCGGTTGCAAACCACATAAATCCTAAACGGTCTTTAATAACACATTTTACATCGCTTTGCGAAAGCCCGTTATCAATAGTAAGTGATGAAAATTTCACCACCTTATTTTGACCTGAAGCAGCGGAAGTTGCCAGGAATAAAATGCAGCACAATACATACAGGGGTATCTTTAATGGGTTAAACTTAGGGTTTATCATCAATAGTTTTTAAAAATACTTTATAGAAAATTCAGGCGATAAAATAATATTAGGTTTAATAATATGATAATATTATTTAGTGTTGAATGTAACCTTCTACGATTGTTGTATTATAAAGGTTATGTAACTATAAAACACACAGGAATATAGGGAGATATTTATGTAATATTACCCTATAAAATAACAAGAAAAGTGTGAATAACTAGGCGATAACCTCGTTAGGCGTTTGAATTTGGTTGAGCGATAGGGGAATGAGCTTCTTTGTTTTCAGATAGGTAACGGTTACAATAACCAGCGTCATACTTCCTCCAAAAATAACTGACGGCACAGTGCCTAAAAGTTTAGCTGCCGTACCTGATTCAAAGGCACCGATTTCATTTGATGAGCCAATAAACATGGAATTTACGGCCGATACGCGACCCCGCATATGATCGGGCGTTAAAAGCTGCATAATAGTGCCGCGGATAATTACACTTACGCTGTCAAATGCGCCCTCGGTAAATAAAAAGATGAGCGAAAGATAAAAGCTTCTGGAAAGTCCAAAGCAAATAATAGATAAGCCGAAGCCGGTAACTGCTATTAATAAATTGCGCCATGGTTTACCCATAGGCGAGAATTTTGCCATAGCCAACATGGTTAATACTGCACCTAATGATGAAGTTGCCCGCATTACTCCTAGTCCTTCAGATCCTACTTTCAAAATATCATTAGCAAAAACTGGTAATAGTGCAACTGCGCCACCAAAGAACACAGAAAATAGATCGAGACTCATAGCCCAAATTAGCATTTTGCTTTTAAACACAAAATCTATCCCTTCCGATAAGCTCTTCCAGATACTTTCCTTCGGAATGTAAACAGGAGGATAAGATCTTAAAAGGTATATAAGTACTATGGATAATAGCAGAAAAAATAATATAACACTAAAAGCAGCTGTTATGCCATAAAAGCCATAAATTAAACCACCCGCAGCAGGCCCCAATATAGAGGCAACTTGCCAGCTCGAACTGCTCCAGGTACTTCCATTTGGATAGATTTCTTTTGGAATGCTATGCGCATATATGGTAAATGTAGCCGGTCCATAAAATGCACGCGCCAATCCATTTAAAAATATCATCAAATAAATAATAGGCACTATCCAGTCTTTATGAATATACACGTTCATGCTTTTCATTGTAACAAAAAACATAACTAACGATGCAAACATTACCAATCCCGAAATAATGAGGAGCATTTTTCTTTTTTCAGATTTATCGGCCACATAGCCACCGTATAGGGCGATTCCTATAGCCGGAATAGCCTCGCAAAGGCCTACCATACCCAATGCAAAAGCACTTTTAGTAAGCTGATAAATATAAAAACCGATAATTACGGCCTGCATTTGATAAGCGAAAGTAAAAAAGAAACGCATCCCAAGGTAGGAGCGAAAATCTTTGTATCGCAATGCAGCAAAAGAATCTTTTATAGGTAAACTGTCTCCTTCTTCTGACACTATTAGATGTTTAAGTTGGCGAATTTACAATTTGTAATTTACGAATGGACATAAAAAATGATACCTGCTGGTAATTTTGCAATTACACTGCAGGTATCGGTAATGGGCTTTAATTAAAAACCATGCTGGTCAATCAAATAAATCAGCGAGGCCATTGCTGCTGATCCCAGCTCAAGCTCGCGTTTATTTACATTTTCAAATACATCTTTTGCGGTATGATGTAAATCGAAATAGCGTTGTGAATCAGGTAAGTAACCAATAAGTATTATAGATGGTACTGCTGTTCTTAAAGGTTCAATATCAGTTCCCCCACCTCCGGCTATTAATTTGTCGGCATCATAAGGTTCCAGTAAAGGTTTCCAATTTTGTTTAACGTTTTTTAATGCGGCTGCCGATAATCCGGTAAAGCCAAAACCGCGAGGGGTAAAGCCACCTTCATCCGTTTCAATTGCAGCAATATGCTCTTCTTTATTTTTTGCAGCAAGTTCTGCATATTTTTCACCACCCTTATCTCCGTTTTCTTCGTTCATGAAAAATACTGCTCTTATCGAGTTTTTGGGGTGATAGCCTATAGTTTTTAAAATACGTAAAACTTCAAGTGATTGCATCACACCGGTGCCATCGTCATTAGCACCTTCAGCCAAATCCCAGGAATCCAGGTGACCACCAACAGTAATGAATTTATTAGGGTTTTCAGTTCCTTTTAACTCAGCGATCACGTTGTATGAAAGCACATCAGGCAATTGCTCACAGTTTTGTTTAAAGTAAAACTTAACAGCAGGAAGCTTCTTCAATTTTAACATGCTGCTTAGCAGGTTGGCTCCTTTGGTTGAGATAGCTGCTGCCGGTATTTTTATATCACCATAACGTGTAGTACCAGTATGTGGATAGTCATCAATAATTTCGGTAAGTGATCTTACAATAGCACCCACTGCGCCATATTTAGCAGCTTCAGCAGGCCCGGCAAAACGCTGGTCGCCGGCTGTTCCGTAAGCTCTGCCTGTTTCAATAAAACGGGGATCAAATGGCCTGTTAAAAAATACAATTTTGCCTTTTATAACACTTTCGCCAAGAGTTTTTAGTTCTGCTAAACTCTGTACTTCAATTACTTCGGCAGTAATGCCTTCTTTTGGAGTGGCGACCGACATACCTAAGGCAACAATAGGCACAGCGATTTCTTTGTCGCCATCAATAATTTTGGCAACTTCTTTATCGCCGCGAACCCAATGGGGTACCATAACTTCCTGCAAAAAAACATGATCAAAGCCGTAGCTGTCCATTAGTTTTTTGCTCCAGTCAACAGCCTTTTGAGCATTGGCAGATCCGCTGATTCTCTGGCCGATATTTTTGCACAAATAATGCAGGTTGTCATAAGCCTGGCCGTTAACCAGCGCTTCATCATAAATTTTTCGGATAGTTAATGAATCCTGTGCTTGCGAAATTGAAGCTGTAAGCAGGATGGAAAAGGATAGTAAAAGTTTTAATTTCATTATTGAGATCAGTTTAAGCAAATGTAATACTCTGCAACAAAATATCCCTATGCCTAAACACTCAACTTTTAATTTATGATATTTTATTCCAGCTTAATCCCTGCCCCTTTACCTGCAGTGTCTGATGGAGTATCTGGTTTTCGGGAAGGGTAAGTTGCGGATCTTTTTCAAATATACCCTCAACACATTTGCGCACGCTTATTAAAAGCTCCTGATCTGTGGCAATATTGGCTACTTTTAAATCGAGCACCCCGCTTTGTTGGGTTCCTTCAATATTACCCGGTCCGCGCAATTGTAAGTCTGTTTCGGCAATTTCAAAACCGTTATTGGTTTTTACCATAGTATCAAGCCTTATTTTGCCATCCCGGCTTAGTTTATGGCTGCTCATTAAAATACAAAAAGATTGCTCTGCACCACGGCCTACCCGTCCCCTTAACTGGTGTAATTGTGACAAGCCAAAGCGCTCCGAATTTTCGATGATCATGATGGATGCATTTGGAACATTTACCCCCACTTCGATCACGGTGGTGGCAACCATAATTTGCGTTTCGCCTTTTATAAAACGGTCCATTTCTACCTGTTTATCGGCAGCCTTCATTTTACCGTGCACAATGCTTAGCCGGTAATCAGGTAATGGAAATTCACGGGACATTACTTCAATGCCATCCATCAGGTTCTTAAGGTCGAGTTTTTCGCTTTCCTGTATTAATGGATAAACCACATAAACCTGGCGCCCTTTGGCGATTTCCTGCTTCATGAAACCAAACATGCGCAAACGCTGAGTGTCATAATAATGAACCGTTTGGATAGGCTTACGACCTGCCGGTAATTCATCAATTATAGAAATATCCAGGTCGCCGTACAGGGTCATGGCCAGGGTACGGGGAATAGGGGTGGCCGTCATCACCAATATGTGTGGTGGAATAATATTTTTTCGCCACAATCTAGCTCTTTGCTCCACGCCGAAACGATGCTGCTCATCAATAACTACAAAGCCCAGGTTTTTATATTGCACCTTGTCTTCGATAAGTGCATGAGTGCCTATCAGTATTTTAAGCTGTCCGTTTTCAAGCTTTTCGTGTAAAACCTTGCGTGCTTTTTGCGGGGTTGAACCAGTTAGCAAACCAACTTCAATAAAATCATCACCAACCAACTCTTTTATGGTTTGATAATGTTGATTGGCCAATATTTCTGTAGGTGCCATTATGCAGGCCTGGAAACCATTATCAATGGCTATCAGCATGCTCATTAAAGCCACAACTGTTTTCCCGCTACCAACATCACCCTGCAACAAACGGTTCATTTGCACGCCGCGTTGTGTATCTAGTCTTATTTCCTTTAAAACTCTTTTTTGGGCATTGGTTAAAGGGAATGGGAGTTTTTCATGGTAAAACTGGTTAAACAGTTCACCAACAGTTCCAAAAATGTTTCCTTTAAACTTTTGGGTGTGCAGTAATTTATTTCGCAATAGCCTGAATTGCAGAAAAAACAATTCTTCAAATTTTAGCCGGTGTATTGCTTCAGTAAGCTTTGTTGCATCTTCAGGAAAATGAATGTTACGATATGCATTAGCCAGGTCAATCAACTTAAAGCGATTAATCAGGTATAATGGCAGGTTTTCGTGGATATCTTTTAATTGCTGTTCCAGTAAAATGGCCACCAGTTTTTGGATGCCTTTACTATCTAACGAAAACTGTTTTAATTTTTCCGTTGAACTGTAAGCAGGCTGTAGCGTCAAATTCCCTTTACGCTGTTGTACCTCTGTCGAATAAAGTTCCATCTCGGGATGGGCCATCTGGGCCTTTCCATTGAAAAAGCCAGGTTTGCCAAACAATACATAAACTTTACCTGGGATTAATGCTTTTTCAATCCACTTAACACCCTGAAACCATACCAATTCAATGGCTCCGGTATCATCATGTGCTTGCGCAACTAAACGTTTAGTATGTTTCTCGCCAATAATTTCTTTTTGGGTGAGGCGGGCAAGCATCTGTACATAAGGCATATCGGCATTAATATCCCTTACTTTATAAAACCGGGTACGGTCGATATATTTAAACGGGAAATGACGTAGCAGATCCTCAAAATTAAATATCTGCAGTTCTTTTTTCAGAACATCGGCGCGACTTACACCAACACCCTTTAAATATTCAATAGGAGTTTGAAATACCTGGCTGTTCAATTTTTACAGATATAATCAGGGTTTAATTGCAGTAATGGATATCTCAACATTTACACCTTTAGGGAGGCCCGCAACCTGTACCGTTTCACGTGCAGGGAAATCTCCTTTAAAATAGGTGCCATAAATTTCATTTACCTGTGCAAAGTTTTGCATATCCATTAAAAATATGGTGGTTTTTATAATATGGCCAAAGTCAATACCTGCTGTGATAAGTATAGCTTTAATGTTTTCCATTACCTGTTTGGTTTCTGCCTTAATATCATCCAGTACCAGGTTGCCTGTTGCCGGATTGATAGCTATTTGCCCGGAAGCGAAAACAAAATTTCCAGCAATTATGGCTTGGCTATATGGACCTATTGGTTCGGGAGCATTTTGGGTATAAACTACAGTCTTCATGAGCTAATTGTTTTTGGCGCAAATATGCAATAGCACGGTTTGCTTTTTGAATGATAAAATAGATTAAGGATTTGATTTACTTTTTTAATATAAACCATTGAATTAGTTTCCAGATAATGCCAAGCAGAAATACAGTAATAGCAATAGCATTAATGGTATGCATTACTTTAAGATTAAAGCTGGTAGGCCTGTTTGGATCTTTTTTTCTGAAAAAATACATGTAGCAAATTTACTGAAAATTTTTACTGAATAATAAGCTATAAAATTGAAAAAGGCTCACCATGGTAAGCCTTTTTCAATTTTACATTGTTGTAATATTATTTGTGGAATTCAACACGGCGGTTTAATATACGACCGTCTTCAGTTGAGTTATCAGCAATTGGATGAGTTTCACCGTATCCTTTGACTTTTAAACGCTTAGCATCAACACCTGAGTTTACCAGGTAGGTTTTTACGGAGTTAGCGCGATCTTTCGAAAGGCGGATGTTGTGGGCCGCGGTTCCTTCTGATGAAGCATAGCCTGCTAATGTAACCTCACTGCTGTTTGCTTTTAAATCAGCGGCAGTTGCGTCTAATACTGGGTATGAAGCAGTTTTTAGTACAGAGCTGTCAAATTCAAACTGAATGTTTCCGTAAGGCGCAACTTTAGGCGCGGCACCAATAACTACTGTATCGCGTTTAGGGAAAATAATAGGGCAACCTGAACCATCAACAACTGTACCTGCAAGGGTATTAGGGCATTTATCAAACTGATCGGAAACTCCATCACCATCTGAGTCTTTTTTCAGGTCGCTTATAACAGCTTCAACATTGGCAATTCGGCCTTTCAAAACTTCAACTTCTTTACGAAGTTCGGCATCGTACAATTCATCATACATTTGGGCAACTGGGTTTACCCACTCTAAGCTTTGTTTTGATTTAGGACCGAATGTGTACTCTAAACCGGCATAACCATATGAGTAACTATTTTCAGACGGATATTTAGCATGAACGCCTGTTAAGTTAAAGCCGTCAACAAAGTTTTCAGTATAACCAAGGTTAAAATCCATTTGTGGCGATAGTCTGAACTTAACGCCTGTACCGATAGGAATAAATAATTCTTTTATGTAGCTATTATAAGGTACAGAATTTCCATCGCTACCGGTTGGAGTTGGTTTGTACCAATCTAAACCGGCACCACCAGATATGTAAAAGTTAATAGTGCTTTTACGATGAAGGATACTAATATTGCCAAAGTTGATTACTCCGCTTAAGCTTCCGGAATAAAACTTGGTTGAAAAAGCTAAATATTGTGCACCACTAACGTCATCAGTTGTGTAACTTCCATTATTGTTACCTGCAAGTTTACCTCCGTGAAAATCCAATTGTAATCCGAAAGCGTGGCTAAGCTGATCTTTTACTGAAATGCCATACCCAATTTCTCCTTTGTTATGATTAAACGGATTAACACCTCCAGTGGCAACAGAAGGGGCAGTTATGCCTGCATTTACACCAATGCTCCAGGTATTGTATTGCCCTGCGCCACCAAATAATTTTGCATGGGATGAGCTATCAGCTATAGTCGTTTTTTTTACGGATTTTGCTGTATCGGTTTGTGCCGATGCCAAACTTGCGGACGCAAGAAGAATAACTGATAAGATGGTTGTTTTCTTAAATGAAAAGCAATTCATGATATTTTGCGGTTAAGGGTTTTATTTTGTGATGCTTATGTCAGTATTATAACAAACGTACAAAAAAAAACTAAATAATCTCCATAGCTAAATATGCATTGATTTTATCATTAAAAAACAGAGCAAAAAAAAACGGCTAACCATTTGGTTAGCCGTTTTTTTATAATACTTTTTACAAATATTATTTGTGGAATTCAACACGACGGTTTAATATACGACCATCTTCAGTTGAGTTATCAGCAATTGGGTGAGTTTCACCGTAACCTTTAACTTTGACACGTTTTGCGTCAACACCAGAGTTTACTAAGTAAGTTTTTACTGAGTTAGCACGGTCTTTTGATAAACGCAAGTTGTGAGAAGCAGTACCTTCTGATGAAGCGTAGCCAGCTAAAGTAACAACACTGCTATTTGATCTTAAGTCAGCAGAAGTAGCATCTAATACTGGGTATGAAGATGTTTTCAATACTGAACTGTCAAATTCAAACTGAATGTTGCTGTAAGGAGCAACAGCAGCAGTAGCAGCTTTAATAGTATCTGGTTTAGGGAACACGATAGGGCAACCTGAACCGTCAACAACTGTACCTGCAGGAGTGTTAGGGCATTTGTCAAATTGATCAGAAACACCGTCACCGTCTGAATCTTTTTTCAGGTCGCTAACTGCAGTTTCAACATTTGCAACACGGCCTTTTAAAGCTTCAACTTCCTGACGTAAAGCTGCATCATACAACTCGTCATACATCTGAGCAATTGGGTTTACCCATTCTAAACTTGGTTTAGATTTAGGACCGAAAGTGTACTCTAAACCAGCATAACCGTAAGAATATTTGTTTTCAGCAGGGTATTTGGTGTGAATTGCTTCAAGATTAAATCCATCCATGAAGTTTTCAGTGTAACCAAGGTTAAGTGATAATTGCTCGGTTAGTTTGAATTTAACACCTGCACCTACTGGAATAAATAATTCTTTAGCGTAGTGAGAGTAAGGGAAAGAATTTCCAGAAGGATCAACTGCAGTTGGTTTATACCACATTAAACCAGCACCACCTAATACGTAGAAATTAACAGAATTTTTACGGTGCAGGAAGCTAACGCTACCAACATCAACAACACCTGTTAAGCTTCCAGAATAAAAGTTAGTTGAAAAGCTTGAGTAAGGTAATCCGTTACCACTGTCAGTTGAGGTACCACCATTGTCGTTTCCGGCAAGTTTACCACCATGGAAATCAGCTTGTAAACCAAATGCATGGCTTAATTGATCTCTAACAGATAGTCCATAACCGAGTTCGGCTTTGTTGTGGGTAAATGGTGTAACACCACCTGTTGCCACTGAAGGAGCTGTTACACCAACGTTGACGCCAACGCTCCATGTGTTGTACTGACCAGCACCACCAAACAATTTTGGTGTTGAGGTACTGTCAGAAGTTTTCACTTTTTTCAATGATTTAGCAGTATCGGTTTGTGCTGAAGCGAAACCAACTGCCATCAAGGAAACAAATGAAAAGACGACTGTTTTCTTTAATGTAGAATAGTTCATAATTTTAAGATTAAACAATTTTAATTGTGATTTTTTTCAAAAATAGTAATAATGTTTGAAACCATATCCAAACTTTATTCCAATATTTGTAATATTTATACAAATAAATAAAAAAAAATGTTTTTAAAAAATTATTAACTGCTTTAAATGAAATATCAGTCTCTTGCCAATGAGTTGTTTATCCTTAACCGAAAAAATTTTATTTCTCATCTAAAACCCTGTTCTATAGCTATTTTCCATTCGAATGATGAATTTCCTCGAAATGGCGACCAGAATTTTTTATTCAAACAAAACCCCGATTTTTTTTATCTTTCTGGAATTGACCAGGAGCAAAGTATATTAGTATTATTTCCTGATTGTCCTAATCCACTATACAAAGAAGTACTATTTTTAAGACAAACCAGTGAACATATTGCCATTTGGGAAGGACATAAATATACCAAAGAAGAGGCGAAAAAAACATCAGGCATTGAAAATGTTTATTGGTTAAGTGAATATGATACAATACTGCATACTATAATTAACTACGCCGAAAATATTTATGTTAATACAAATGAAAATGACCGTTACAGTCACACCGTTCCGTATCGTGATTTAAGAATGTTTGAGAGTTTAAAGCTCAAATACCCTTTACATCATTATGAAAGATCGGCACCTATACTTCGAAGCCTGCGTGCAGTTAAATCGGACGTCGAAATACAGGCCACTAAAAAAGCCTGCGAAATTACGCGCGACGCTTTTGTACGTGTATTAAAATTCCTTAAGCCAGGTGTAGCTGAATATGAGATTGAAGCCGAAATAAGTCACGAATTTTTAAAGCAAAGGGCTACCGGACATGCTTATAATCCTATTTTGGCATCTGGAAAAAATGCACTTTGTTTGCACTATAATGATAATAACCAGGTTTGTAATGACGGAGATGTTATTCTGTTTGACTTTGCCGCCGAATACGCAAACTATAATGCCGATATGAGCAGGACTGTTCCTGTAAATGGACGTTTCACCAAACGCCAGCGTGATGTTTATAATGCAGTGTTAAGGGTTATGTATGCTGCAACAGAAATGCTTGTTGCCGGTACCGTGTGGAATGATTACCATGATGAAGTTGGTAAAATAATGACTGGAGAATTGATAGGTTTAGGTTTATTAAATAAAAGTGATGTTGATAAACAAGATCCTAAAATGCCATTATATAAAAAGTATTTTATGCATGGTACTTCACACCATTTAGGACTTGATGTGCATGATTTTGCCAGCAGGTATAAAAAGTTTGAGGTGGGTAACATCTTAACTTGCGAACCAGGTATTTATATTCCGGAGGAAGGTTTTGCAGTAAGGATTGAAAACGATATACTGATAACTGCTGATGGTAATATTGACCTGATGGCTGATATCCCGGTTGAAGCAGATCACATTGAAGAAATAATGAACAGTTAATACTGTTGGAGCTTATTTAAAATAATCCTCCAAAAAACTATATAAATTAAACTCCGGTTTAACTGAAGCTTCGGCAATGGTTTGCTGGAGTTTTTTTTTATCTATATCATTCATTCTCCGGTGTTGGATCAATTTGTATGCTTTTTCAGACAGTAAGAATGCTTTTCTGTCGTTTTTTAAGTGCGATGCAGATTTTAAAAAATCAACAACTTCATCCAGCCCCTCACTTTTTGACGCCACAGTTTTAAATACCGGCGGCCCTTGTCCTTTTTTCTGATTTATTATCTTTTTTAAATTATTGGCAAATAAATCAGCATCTGCTCTGTCTGCTTTATTTATAATAAAGGCATCAGCAATTTCCATTAAGCCCGATTTGATGTTTTGAATTTCATCACCGCTTTCGGGCACTAAAACCAAAAGGGTAATATCAGCAAGCCCGGCAATTTCAATTTCTGATTGCCCTACACCAACGGTTTCAATCAAAATATAATCAAAACCGGCAGCGCGTAAAACATCAGTCATCTCAATGGTTTTTGCAGAAAGGCCACCCAATGAACCACGCGTTGCCAACGAGCGGATAAAAACATCCGGATGGTTAAAATGCGGCGCCATCCTTATTCTGTCGCCCAGTAAAGAACCGAAATTAAAAGGGGAGGTTGGATCAATAGCCAAAACAGCTATCTTATTATTACCTGCCAGTAATTTACCAATCAACGAATTTACCAGTGTGCTTTTACCTGCTCCCGGTGGGCCGGTTATACCAATTACAGGTATTTCTTTTTTGAAAGTAAGACTTTTCAATAGTTCATCAGCACCCTTTAAGTCATTCTCCACAATGGTTAAAGCCCGGGCTACTGACCGCAGATCTGAACAGTGTGGTTGAATAGGATGCTCGTTACTTAACATTGATGATCGTTTCTTAATCAACAAAAATAGAATACATTTTAATTTAAGCCCCAATAAAGTAATGAACACTAAATATTATTTATAATTGGCAAATGTGTTAGAAAGCTATATTTGCGGCGCAAAGATGCTCTTTTCCTTCACTCATTGAGGGGTTGACGCATTATTGAAGCCTGAACATAAAAGCTTGATCATACTTAAAAATCATATAAATGAAAGTTGCAGGGTTTACATTTATTAGAAATGCCGTAAAAAACGATTATCCTGTGGTTGAAGCCATAACTTCCATTTTATCCATATGTGATGAATTTGTGGTGGCACTTGGAAATAGCGAAGACGAAACTGAGGCTCTTATTAAAGGTATAAATTCTCCTAAAATCAAGATCGTTAATACCATATGGGATGATAGCATTCGCGAAGGCGGTGCTGTATTTGCCGCGCAAACGGATATTGCTTTTAATCATATATCACCTGATGCCGATTGGGCATTTTATATTCAGGGGGATGAGTGTGTACATGAAAAATATCTACCCCTTATAAAAAAGGAGATGGAAGATAATTTAAATAATGCCGGTGTAGAAGGCTTATTATTTAAATACCTGCATTTTTATGGCTCATATGATTATTATGGACATTCGCGCAGGTGGTACAGACGTGAGATCAGGATTTTGAGAAACAATAAGGCGGTACAGTCTTATCGCGACGCGCAGGGTTTCAGGTGGGATGGCCGTAAAGTAAGAGTGAAGTTAATTGATGCCTATATATACCATTATGGCTGGGTAAAGCCTCCTGCCGGATTAAAAAGCAAATTGCGCAACTTCAATTTGTTTTATCACGATGATGAATGGCTTGCGCAAAATCTGCCCGAAACTTTTGAATTTGATTACAAAAATGCCGACAGGCTGATTCATTTTACCGGAAGTCACCCGGCTGTTATGCAAAAACGAATAGCGGCCACTAACTGGAACCTTAATATAGATTTAAACCAGTTGCATAAAAAAATGACCTTGAGACGAAAACTATTGCAAAAAATAGAAGATTTAACGGGCTGGCGCGTTAGTGAGTACAGAAATTACATTATTGTAAAATAAATAAATTTGGAAATCAAAAAAAGTGTTTCGGTGGTTATTCCCAATTACAATGGGAAACATCTGTTAAAGGAGTACCTGCCTTATACCTATACTGCTTTAAACAAGGCCGGTATTGTTTACGAGCTTATTATTGTAGATGATTGCTCCAAAGACGATTCTGTTGAGTTTATTAAAACCGAATATCCGGAAGTAAAACTAGTTGTTAATCCAGTAAATAAGGGCTTTTCTTTTGCCTGTAACCGTGGTATTGAAGTTACGCAACATGAGTTGATTTTAATTTTAAACTCTGATGTAAAGCTTAGTGCTGATTATTTTGAGCAGCAGTGGAAATACTTTTTAGCTTGGGATACTTTTGGAGTAATGGGCCGCATTATTGATATGGAAGGTGATGACATACAAGATGCCGCGCGTGTACCCAAATTTAATGGACTGAAATTAAAGACAGATTATTTTTGTTATACAAATGATGAAAGTAGCAGACTGTATACTTTTTACCTTTCGGGTGCCAATGCTTTGGTTGATGCCGAAAAATTAAAACAGCTTGGCGGGTTTAGCGAAATATTTTCGCCGTTTTATTGCGAAGATATGGAGTTAAGTATCCGTGCCTGGCGTTTGGGTTGGAAATGCTATTACGAGCATAACTCTATTTGCAGGCACCAGGTATCGGCAAGTACAAAAAATTATGAAACGGCACAATGGGTAAAAAGTATATACTTCCGTAATCGTTTTTACCTTCATGCCATTCATTTAAATGGCGTAGCACTTATGCTTTGGTATATGCAAATCACGCTTATTGATTTAATCCCTAAATTGTTAGGCGGGCATACCTGGATATGGAATAGCTATAAAGAGTTATTTAGAAACCGGGCCCTGATACATCAATACAAAAATAAATTTAAACAACTGCTTACTGCTAATAGCAGCCGGATAACTATTTTTAACGTAGTAACCAAAATACGGTCATCAGTGAAGGATAAGAAGCTACATAAATTTAAGCCCTAATTTTGCCGGATATATAAATGAAACAAGCCCCCCTGGTATCAATTGCATTATGCACTTATAATGGTGCCAAATATTTGGCCGATCAACTGGATACACTCGTAAACCAAACCTATAAGACTTTTGAAATTGTGGTGGTGGATGATTGTTCAACAGATTCGACTGTTCAAATTCTCAATGATTATGCTTCCCGATATCCGCAAATTACGGTTTATAAAAATGAAAGTAATTTAGGCTTTACCAGTAATTTTGAAAAAGCCGTGAAACTATGCAATGGCGAATTTATTGCCTTATGCGATCAGGATGATTTATGGGATCTGCAAAAAATAGAATTGCAGGTTGATGCTATAAAGAATAATGTTTTTGTTTATCACGATTCTGAATTTATTTATGAAGATGGCTCTGCAATGAACAAAAAGGTTTCGGATATCATGAATCTTTATAGAGGTGGTGAGCCGGAGGTTTTTTTGTTCTTTAATTGCGTTTCAGGTCACTCCATATTAATGAAAAAAGAACTCCTGACTGATGCATTGCCTTTAAAACAAAGCTATTTCCATGATTGGTGGCTGGCTTATGTGGCTACTAATGTGGGAACCATTGATTTTATTCCACAATGCCTGGTAAAATACCGTCAGCATGATAGCAGTGATACCAATATTTTGCGTCAACAACGTAAAAATGATAAACATAAACTATCATCGGTACAAAAAATTGAACGTATTGAACAATGGCTTGCCTATTGTTCAGCATTTCCAAAAAATAAAGACCAGCAATTGATAGATAGTTTTTATAAGGCTTATAAAAAGCGTGTACAAAGTTATTTATCTTTTGAACTTAGTGCTTTGTTATTTAAGTACCGCAAAACTATTTTCTACATTCGCAAAAAAAGCAAGCTGAATAGGTTAAACTATATTTACAGCCAGGTTTGGGGAGTAAAAACAAAAAAAATATTTAGCCAGCAATAATAGTAAAGTGTCACGCAGATTTCTGATATAGCTTTCGTTAAGGTACGGCATTGTATATTTGCTGATAGTTATCTGCAAAAAATGTTCATCAATTAAAATATGACCGGTAATTCATTCGATCTAAAAAACGATTATCCTAAAATTTCCATAATCATTGTTACCCTTAATGTGGCAGATGTTATTCAAAATTGTTTGAATAGTATCTATCAGCAGCAATATCCCGCAATTGAAATTGTATTAATGGATGGCGGCAGTACAGATGGGACGGTTGCCATATTAGCAGCCAATGATGATAAAATTGCCTGCTGGAGAAGCGAAAAAGACGGGGGAATTTATGAGGCCATGAACAAAGCCCTTGATCATATAACGGGCGATTGGGTTTACTTTTTAGGGGCTGATGACACGCTTTTTAATGAATTTTCGGAACTTGCTTTTCAGGTAAGGGATAAATCTATTATTTATTATGGCAATGTTTTAATGGATGGTAAAAAGTTCAGAGGCAAGGTTTCTGCCTACCAGCATTCAAAAAGTGCTATTTGTCACCAGGCTATCATCTATCCCAAACAAGTATTTGATAAATACCGGTTTAATACCAAATACCGCATATCTGCCGATCATGAATTAAATATGCGGGCATGGAAGGATAAAGATTTTACTTTTCAATATACCGACCTCACTATAGCCAACTTTAATCACACGGGTGTTTCATCACTTAATCTTGATCAGGATTTGGAAAAGGATAAGGCAAAGCTGATCCTGAAAAACCATGGAGTGGGCAATTGGATAAGGTTTAGTTTCCGTCAATTAAAAGGCACTTTATTTCCTAAAAAGAATAAAAAATCTTCATCCATTTAACCTCTCAACTTAATTTATATAGTTTTCAATTGCTATGGTAATCAAAAACAGAAACTTGTTCAGGGTATGCCGCTTAATATTGCTTAAGCTCCCTTTGTTGTTTCGTTTTTTTGCAAAATTCAGGGACGAACAAAAACGTCTTTTAATAATAAAAACTGATGCCATTGGTGATTATGTGCTTTTCAGAAACTACCTTGAAGTGGTAAGGCAATCTGATCAATTTAAAGATTATGAAATTGATTTGCTTGGCAATACTTTATGGAAAGATATTGCACTTACTTACGATGCTTCTTTTATTAGCAATTTTTATTTCTGTAGTCCCGATAAATTGTATGAAGCTCCTGTCAAATTACTTAAACTGGCATGGCAGCTTTATAAAAATAATTACCAAGTAGTTTTACAGCCATCATTTACACGTGTATTTATTACTGATGGACTAGCAGCATTTACAGTAGCAAAACAAATTATTGGCTTTGAAAGCGATACGGAGGGGATTCCTGCCCAATACAAAAAGAAAACGGATAAGTTTTATACCAGCAGGCTTATTCTGCAACCCAATATTTATTTTGAATTTGAAAGAACAAGGTTCTTTTTCCAAAGTGTTTTAAACTGTAGCATTAACCTGAGTGGGCCATCAATACCTGTCAGAAATGAAATGAAAAATGGAATTGTTATTTTCCCTGGTGCCGGTACAGTAAAACGTGGTTGGGAAAGGGAAAGGTTTCTGGATTTGATAAAGCTTATTATTACAAATACGCAACAGCCCATTTATCTTGCCGGTGGCCCTGCGGAAACGTTAATTGGCGATTATTTAACCGCCAATCTCCCCACCCAAAATGTGGAGAATTTAATAGGCAAAACTTCATTACCTCAACTAATTGAATTAATTGGCCGTGCATCATTAGTAATAGCTAACGAAACCAGCGCTATTCATATAGCTGTTGCAACAAAAACAAAATCAATTTGCATTTTGGGTGGTGGACATTTTGGGCGGTTTGCCCCATATTCCGATGGTTTTGAAAACGCCCCTGTTTGCCTGTTCGAAAAAATGGAGTGTTACAACTGTAATTGGGAATGTAAATTTACAACACTACCAAATCAACCCCATCCCTGTATTTCAAACGTTGGTTTTGCAAAAGTACAACAAGCTTCACTGCAATTATTACAGGCATAGAAATACACATAAAAATAAATTTCAGGCGGAGCATGAAATTTATTTTTAAATAACCAGTTACAATTAAAGACTATACGGTAATTGATTAATTACTGTTAGCTTTGCACGTTTATTTCACTTTTTAATGAAGACTTATTTCAGGTTACTATCTTTTGCTAAGCCAATTGAAAAATTTGCTATCCCATATATTTTATACACCTTATTTTATGTGCTTTTCAGCTCATTGATTTATCCACTGCTGATCCCATTATTAAATACACTCTTTATAAATAACTCATGCGCTGCAACTGCTGCTGAAGTAGTAAAACGTCCAAGCTTTTTGGATCTGACCGGGTGGTTTAAATATTATATGAATTACTTTATACAGATTGAAGGACCTTGGGGTGCTTTAAAATATATATGTTCTATAATTATTTTTACCATGGTAATTGGTAACCTATGCCGTTATCTTTCTGCCCGTACTATGGAAAATTTGCGTTTGCATACCTTACTTAACCTTCGCCGTTCTGTTTTTAACAGCGTAATGGATATGCATTTGGGATATTTTAGCAATCAGCGCAAGGGTGATATTATTTCCAAAATAGCATCTGATGTTCAAGTAGTTCAGTTTTCGGTAACTGCAACCTTGCAGGTTGTTTTTAAAGAACCGGCCCAAATGTTATTTTTCATGTTTATGTTATTTGCCATTTCGGTAAAGCTAACAATAGGGGCATTGCTGGTAGTTCCCGTTTCTGCATTTATTATATCAAAAATTGTAAAGAAATTGAAATCACAGGCTATTGCAGCGCAGCAAACATACGGTACCATGATTAGTTACCTGGATGAAGCGCTTTCGGGTGTTAAGATTGTTAAAGCCTTTAATGCTACGAACTTTATAAAAGGGCGTTTTGATGCTGAGAACACCCGGTATTCAAAAATTTTGCGCTCAATGGCCAAGCGGCAACAATCAGCTTCGCCAGTGTCAGAAACATTGGCCATAATTATGATATCGTGTATTGTGCTTTATGGCGGTTACCTGATTCTTAATAAAAGATCTGATTTAAGCGGAGCTCAATTTATAGCTTACATCGCTATCTTTTCGCAATTAATGAGACCCGCAAAAGCTATATCCGATTCATTTAGTAACATTCACTCAGGCATTGCAGCAGGAGAACGTGTTTTGGCTCTGATTGATGAAAAGCCAATGATAGTAGATGCACCGGATGCTGTACCAGTTAAGGATTTCACCCAGGGCGTACAATTAAAAAATGTGTCGTTTGCTTATGCTGATAAAGTAGTTTTATCAGACATTAATTTAACCGTACCGAAAGGAAAAACAGTTGCCTTAGTCGGGCCATCGGGTGGGGGGAAATCAACCTTAATTGATTTGTTCCCGAGGTTTATTGAACCACAAATCGGGGAGATACTCATAGATGGCAAAAATATACAATCGGTAACCATGGATTCCCTCAGGGCGTTAATGGGTATTGTAAATCAGGAGTCGATTCTATTTAACGATACTATTTTTAATAACATAGCATTTGGCAAAACCAATGTGACAAAAGAAGATGTGGAAGCGGCTGCGCGCATTGCTAATGCACACAACTTTATTATAGAAACAGAAAAAGGTTATGACACCAATATAGGTGATCGTGGTACTAAATTATCCGGTGGTCAAAGGCAAAGGATTTGTATTGCAAGAGCAGTATTAAATAATCCGCCAATTATGTTGCTTGATGAAGCTACCTCAGCTTTGGATACAGAATCAGAAAAACTAGTTCAGGATGCCTTAAATAACCTGATGAAAAACCGCACTTCATTAATCATAGCTCACCGCCTGAGCACCATTCAGAATGCTGATATAATTGTAGTGTTAGAGAATGGGAAAATTGTTGAGCAGGGCAATCACCAGGAGCTTATATCCAGCAACGGATTATACCGAAGGCTCATCGATATGCAAACCTTTAATGCTGATTGATACGATGTAACAAAAATGTTTCATCCTGAGAAGAAGCATTTTATTTGCATTATGACTGACTTATAGCTGTATAAAGTAACCTAACAATATTGTTACCTTATTTTTATACTATTCAGTTAAACTTTCGGTTTCCTTTGGAGTTTAATTGTAAAAGCCACAAGTATGTCTTCACTTTACAATACCCATTATCAAACAAAATCGGCAGTATTGTTTGTTATATTTAACAGGCCCGATACTACGTTTAAAGTGTTTGAACAGATAAAAGCAGCAAAACCCAAACGTTTATATATTGCTGCGGATGCTCCGCGTGAAAACGTTTTGGAAGATGAATTATTATGTAAACAAGCAAGAAGCGTGGCGGATAGTATTGACTGGGAGTGCGAAGTAAAAACGCTTTTTAACGAAAAAAATAAAGGCTGTAAAGATGGTGTTTCGGCGGCTGTTGATTGGTTTTTTACTAATGAAGAGGAAGGAATCGTTTTGGAAGATGACTGCCTGCCGGCAAACAGCTTCTTTAAGTTTTGTGATACCCTGCTCGAAAAATATCGTGATGACACCCGTATAAGGCATATTACCGGCTGCAACCTGCAGGATGGAAAAAAATGGGGAAATGCATCGTACTACTTCGCAAACCGTACCCATGTTTGGGGCTGGGCAAGTTGGAGGAGGGTTTGGAAGGATTATGATAAAAGTCTGAATAATTATAACGAACAGGAGGTTAAAGATCAAATTAACAATATCTATAACGATAGTTTGATAGTTACTTGTTGGGTCGAAATTTTTCATGCAATGAAAGCCGGTAAAATAAATTCATGGGCCTTCCCACTTGATTTTGTTAATTTTTTTAACAATGGTCTTACGATCATCCCTAACGAAAATTTAATCTCAAATATTGGTTTTGGTGCTAATGCAACCCATACAACTGCCGAAGATAATATTTTCGCCAATGTTCCCTTAAGCGAAATAAATGAGATAACACACCCTGTTTTTATTTTGCCCGAAAAAAATGCTGATCGTTTTACAATGAATATTGAATTTAGTATTGAGGCAAAGAAGAAAAAAGAAAACTCATTTAAAAGAAAGGCCAAGAGATTTGCAAAGAGTATTCTAAAACAGGCAGCAATATTTAGTTTAAGCTAAAATGACTGTTAAAGCAAATAAACGTTATTGTTAGTCCATTAAACAACACTTTTCTGGTTAGTGCTAAATGAAAAAGACAGGTGTTTAATTAAAAATACCTGTCTTTTTTAGTATATCAAATTAATCTTTATTGAAACTTAAATCCTAAACCAATTTGCCAGGTTTCATTACGATAGCCAGGGATATAATAACTATTGTCATTAGTTTCCTGCAAATCGTACGTATATCTGAAGCGTAATTCAACATTTCTGTTTAAATCAAACCCAACACCCACAACGCCACCCAAGACCGGACTATCAGAAGTAGTACTATAATTTTGTTGAGCGGTTTGGGTAAACCCATTATCGTAAGTATTGCTTGTTGATATCGGGAAAGAGATTTGTGGCCCAATCACAAAATTAACAAATGGCGATAAGCGGAATTTAGCCAATAATGGCACGTCTATGAAATTACTGCGCTGGGTAAAATTACCATCTGTAGTTTGTGCAGTATAACCTTTTTGCGAAAATAGAACTTCCGGTGCAAAAGATAATGGATAAGCAATCGGAATATCTAAAGTTAAGCCCACATTAAAAGCTGCTATTGAACCTGTGGAATAGCCTGCATTATATGCACTGTAGGCATCTGCAATACTCAACCCTCCGGCTATACCAACTCTAACCTTGTAAAAATCATCAGACTGACGGCGTGGTGGCGGCCGTCTAACAGGGCGGGGTCCATAATAATAACCTTGTGCGCTCACTGAGCCTGCCACTAGCAGGCATATAGCAAAGAAGATAACTTTTTTCATACAATATTTGTTTAATACATCCATAGATTGAATTTTATTGAAAAGGTTTATTCGCAACCTCATTTTAATTATAGTTTCAGTGCTAACGCTATAAGTTGTGGTTTAGTTTGTGATAATTTCTTTACATAAAAATCAATAGGTGCCGCTAAAATCTAGCCATCAAAATAAGATTTAACCTACATTTGAAACATGAAGATATTTAACAGACCATCCAGGTGTATTTTGATAATTGTTATAAGTCTTATTTCGCTTAATGTTTTTGGGCAAAAGGATGATTTTATACAATCATTAAATCATCAAAATCATTGGGTTGATTCTGTTTTTAAAAAAATGAACCGCCGCAAAAAAGTAGCACAACTGTTTTTTATACGTGCCCATACCGACAAGGGGCTGGCTTATGAAGATTCGGTTGCCAAAATAATAAGTGATGAGCAGGTTGGTGGCCTGGTATTTTTTCAGGGAGGTCCGGTAAGGCAGGCTGATTTGATTAACCGCTATCAAAAACTGGTAAATGTACCCTTAATAATAGCCATGGATGGCGAATGGGGCATTGGTATGCGATTGGACTCTACCATTTCATATCCTTATCAAATGACCCTTGGCGCCATACAGGACAATAAACTGATTTATAAAATGGGGCAACAGGTTGCCTATGATTTTAAGCGCCTGGGTATGCAAATGAATTTTGGTCCGGATATGGATATCAATAATAATCCCAATAATCCGGTAATTAATTACCGCTCATTTGGTGATAATAAGTACAACGTTGCCGCCAAAGGAATAGCCTACCTTAAAGGAATGCAGGATGAGGGCCTTTTAACTACCGCAAAGCATTTTCCCGGTCATGGTGATACCAATGTTGATTCTCACCTGGATTTGCCTTTATTACCCTTTACCCGGGAGCGGTTAGATACATTGGAGGAGTATCCTTTCAGGGAAGCTATAAAAGCAGGAATAAGCGGAGTAATGATAGCGCATATGGATATTCCGGCACTGGATAGTACAAAGAAACTACCATCTACTTTATCAAGACCAATAGTTACTGGCATATTAAGAGATTCACTGAATTTTAAGGGCCTTGTTGTATCTGATGCTATGGAAATGAAAGCCGTAGTAAAATACTTTCCAAATGGAGAGGCTGATGTAAAAGCTTTTTTAGCAGGCAATGATATTATTGAGTTATCGGAGAATTCTCAACGTGCTATAAAACTCATCCGTAAGGTAGTTCGCAAAGATCAGATTTCCCAAACGGAATTTGATGCCCGTGTTAAAAAGATATTAGCCGCTAAATATTGGGCCGGTTTAAATCATTATAAAGAAGTTTCAACTGAAAATTTAACAACAGACCTTAATCGGCCTATAGCAAAAGAACTGGTTCAGCAGCTTAGTGATGCAGCTGTTACCGTTTTAAAAGGCGACGGCACTGCAATACAAATGGATGCCCTGCAAAAAACGGCAATAGTGAGTATTGGGGTTGATAAATTTACCGTTTTTCAGCAGGAAATGGCCAGGGCATATCCCATAAATTCTTTGTTTACAGTAAATAAAAATGCACCTGCAACCGAATTAAAAGCCTTACTGCAAACATTACAGCAGTTTAACCAGGTTTATGTAAGTATCAATGATACCCGTTTACGCCCCGCAAGTAAGTTGGATTATAGCAACGATGTTAAAAACTTCATCACCTCGCTGGCATCAAATAATCGTACTGTAATTACTGTTTTTGCCAATGCTTACACAATAGCCGGTTTGCCCGGCATTGAGAAATGCGGAGCATTGCTGGCCTGCTATCAAATGACAGATGATTTGCAGCGTTCGGCTGTAAAAGTAATTACCAGACAATTGCAACCAGGAGGTAGACTGCCTGTAACTATTAATTCAATGTTCACAACCGGGTTAGGGTTAAGATTATAATATAAATTGGGGGCATTTAACTATTTTTCATTGTTGTGTAATATTTACAATGGCTTGCTATTCAAAGGTATAAGTCATTAAATTTGTGTGTAATCATTGTTAACTTCTATTAACAATGTTCTTTTCTAAATGCTTTTTGTTTATCTCTAAACCCATTAAAATCATGAAGAAATTAATTTTTTACTCACTTTTTTTAATTATTAGCTTATTTTTTCTGAAGGCTGATGCACAAAATGTTGCCTTAGGTATCAGGGGCGGTCTCAGTATTCCAAATCTTACGGCCGGTGGAGGGAATGAAAATCCGCTTAATACGGGTTACAGCTCCAGGGAGGGTGTTGATGCAGGCATATTTGCCGAATTTAAATTTTCAGACTTATTTTCCATTCAACCTATGATTGAATATTCATCACAGGGCGGTAAAAAGGATGGGTTGCAGGCTTTTCCAACACCAGCAGAATTGTCGGCCATGTATCCACCCGGACAAGCGCCAACTTATCTTTATGCAAAATATAATAGTACGGCCAAATTAAACTACCTGATGTTGCCAATTCTGGCAAAATTTGGCTGGAACTTTAAATCTTCGCCCTTTAGATTTTATGTAGATGCGGGTCCATTCCTTGGATATTTGGTATATGCTCATCAAATAACCAGTGGCACAAGTGATTTTTATACAGATCCGGCAGGAACACAAGCTTTACCTGTTGGGCCACAATCATTTAATAGCAATGATGATATTAAAGATCAGTTACATAAGGTGAACGTAGGTTTTGAAGGTAACGTTGGTTTCGCTTATAAATTTAAAAAGAGCTATATTTTTATTGAAGGTGGTGGTAACTATGGCTTTCTCAATATTCAAAAAGGAACTGCAAACGGGAAAAATAACGCAGGTGCAGGCACAGTTGCTGTAGGGTATAGTTTTTGGCTATAGTAATATAAGAGCGTTGTAAACATGCTGTTTATATAATGAATTTTGTTTTGTACCATTACATAGCGGTTTGGTTACCATTCCGCTATTTCTTTTTAATCCGCAGCTATGGAAAATATAAAGATAAAGGCCATCATAACAGGTACAACCGGAATGGTAGGCGAGGGCGTGTTGCACGAATGTTTGCTTCACCCCGCAGTTGATGCAGTTTTAGTGATTAACCGTAAGCCTTGCGGTGTTATACATCCTAAACTTAAAGAGATTATCCATCATGATTTTTATGACCTTTCGGCAATTGAAGATCAGCTTTCTGGCTACAATGCCTGTTACTTCTGTTTAGGTGTTTCATCAGTAGGCATGAAAGAGCCGGAATATTATAAGCTTACTTATACCTTAACCATGCAAGTGGCCCAAACATTGAGCAGGTTAAATACGGATATGACCTTCTGTTATGTTTCGGGCGGAGGTACGGATAGTACTGAAAAAGGCCGATCCATGTGGGCCAGGGTAAAAGGAAAAACCGAAAACGATTTGATGAAGTTGCCATTTAAACAGGTATTCGCTTTTAGGCCGGGTTATATGCATCCTACAAAAGAATTAAAAAATACCTTATCCTATTACAAATATTTAAGCTGGATGTATCCTTTTTTCAGGGCTGTGTTTCCCAATTTTGTAAGCACGCTTGCTGAACTTGGCCTGGCCATGATAAATGTTACCCGTTTCGGGTACAGCAAGGCAATTATTGATGTAAAAGACATTATTATTCTTTCCAAGATGCAATAGCTAATGAGTTTGATTTTTTTAGGAATATAACTCTGCATTAGTTTAAATTAGTATGGCCAAAAAATCAAAACAATGGATAAGAAATACTACATGATTAAACTTATTCCCACTCGTCCAACATTTTCGCAAGACATGACACCTGATGAACGAAGCATAATGCAGCAGCATGTAATTTATTGGCGCGGAATGATGGAGAAAGGCTTTGTAATTACCTTTGGGCCGGTGCTTGATCCCAACGGCGTGTATGGTTTAGGCATTATAGTAGCCGATGATGAAGCACAGGTTCGTGCTTTTATGGCTGATGATCCTGCCACTAGTATAAATACCTTTGAGTTTAACCAGATGCTGGCAGTAGTGAAAAGTTAAAGCAATGTAATAAGGGCAAGTTTTAGTTTACTAGACTCAATATCACTTTCTATCTCTCCGCATCTTTGTTACCTTTACTCATCAATGACGCAATCTACCCCCAATAAATACAACGAAAAATTTCAGCAGGCACTGGCCCAGTTAAATCCTGAACAGTTGGCTGCTGTTAATAAGATGGACGGTCCTGTTTTGGTTATTGCCGGTCCCGGAACAGGTAAAACACAAATACTGGCAGCCCGTATTGGCAAAATATTGTTAGAAACCGATGCCAACGCCCATGAAATTTTATGTTTAACCTATACTGATGCAGGTGCTGTTGCCATGCGCAAGCGTCTTTTTGAATTTATAGGCCCCGATGCATACCGGGTTAATATTTATACGTTTCATGCTTTTTGTAACGAGATCATTCAGGAAAACCTTGATTACTTTGGCAAACTCAATCTGGAGGCATTATCTGATTTGGAATCAGCGATGCTTTTTCGCGAATTGGTAGATGAATTTGCAAATGACCATTTATTAAAGCGTTTTACTGGCGATATTTATTACGATACCCCCCGTTTAAAAGACCTTTTTTCGACTATGAAAAAAGAAGACTGGAGCGAAGATGTGATTACAGAAGCCGTTAACGAATATCTGAAAGATCTGCATCTGCGCGATGGCTTTTTTTATAAACGTGCCAATGCCACCAAAGGCATCAAAGCGGGTGATCCTAATCAGCGCGAAATTGATAAAGCGCATGATACCATGAGGAAATTGCTAGCGGCAGTTGGTGAGTATCGAAATTTCGATAAAAAGATGAAGAATCGCGGCCGTTATGATTATGACGACATGATTCTTTGGGTGCTGAAAGCTTTTCGCGAAAATGAAGAATTACTGCGCCGTTACCAGGAACGTTATCAATATATTTTGGTGGATGAATTTCAGGATACCAGTGGCTCACAAAATGAGTTGTTAAAGTTTATATTGAATTACTGGGAAATCCCCAACGTGTTTGTGGTGGGCGATGATGACCAGTCGATCTTCAAGTTCCAGGGTGCCAACATGAAAAACATTCTGGATTTTGCTAATGATTATGTCAGTTCACTGCACACGGTGGTATTAAAACAAAACTATCGTTCCAATCAGCAAATTCTCGATATCTCAAAAGCGCTCATCAACAACAATCACGAACGTTTAACCACGCAGCTGGCACTCGACAAAAACCTGCGGGCTGCACATCCCAGGTTTATTAACCTCGAGGTGGCCCCGGTTATAAATGAATATGAAAACCCCGATCAGGAACTGGTTGATGTAGCCATGCAAATTAAACACCTGCTTGCAAATGGTATAGAGCCGGGTGAAATTGCTGTAATTTACCGTAACCATAGTCAGGTAGAAGATCTGGTTCAATTTCTGGACACGCAAAGTATTGCCGTAAACACCAAACGTAAATTAGACATATTTACCCTGCCTTTTGGCGAAAAGATCATCAATATACTGCGTTACCTGGCAATGGAAATGGATTCGCCTTATAGCGGTGATGAATTATTATTCGAGATTTTACACTACGATTTTTTTGATATCCCACCTATTGAAGTAGCCAAAGCAAGTGTTGCGGTTGCCAAAGAGAATTTCTCTACTTCGCGCAATAATGAGCCTAAAACATCTTTGCGTCGTTACATTAGCCAGCTAAAGGTTCCTGCTCAAACCGGACTATTTGACCAGCCCGATGAAAGAAAGATAAAATTTTTGATAAACGATATTGATGAACTGTTAACCTATTCGTTTAGCAATACGCTGCAACAGCTTTTTCAGCAAACCATAGCCAAAATGGGCATCCTGAAATATATTATGCAGCAGCCCAATAAAGGATGGTACATGCAGGTGCTTACTAATTTCTTCGATTTTTTGAAGGATGAAAGCCGCAAGAACCCGGAAATTAAACTAGCAGACCTGATAGATATCATCCACTTGATGAAGGAAAATAAGATTAGACTGTCGCTGAACCAGGTGATATTTTCAGAAAACGGCATCAATTTTTTAACCGCTCACGGATCAAAGGGGCTGGAGTTTGAACATGTGTTCCTTATAGGTGCCAACAAGAAAATATGGGACAGCAAAGGACGGAATTATGGTTTTAGCTATCCGGATACTTTAACCCAGGCACCTGATGATGAAATAGCACAGCGTGAAGAGGCCCGTCGCTTGTTTTACGTGGCTATTACCCGTGCCAAACAGTGTTTATCTATATCCTTTGCCGGTAGAGATAAAAACGGAAAAGATCAGGAAGCATCTCAATTTGTTGGGGAGATATTGGCTGATACGCATCTGCAATTACAATATCCTAAAGTAAGCGAGGACGCTATGCTGGAGTTTTTGGCTATCCAGTTCACCGAAAAAGATCAGCCGAAAATAGAACTATTGAATAATAATTACATTGATCAGTTGCTGCAAAATTATACGCTGTCGGTAACTCACTTAAGTAACTATTTGGATTGTCCGCTGCGGTTTTATTTTCAATGTTTAATAAGGGTACCGGCAGGAAAAAGTCCTTCGGCTACTTTTGGACAGGCTGTGCACTGGGCATTGAATAAAGCTTTCAAAAATTTGAAAGATGACGGCAATGAATTCCCGTTGACAGACGACTTTATGAAAGAGTTCCGCTGGTACATGTACCGTAATCGCGATTCATTCACCAAAGAAGAATTTAAATTGCGTCTTGATTACGGTGAGAAAATTCTGCCTGATTATTATAACCAGAACATACATGTTTGGAATAAAATAGCGGTAACGGAACGCAGCATAAAAAATGTGGAGGTGCAGGGCGTGCCTATAAAAGGCAACCTGGATAAGGTGGAGTTTGTTGGTAAACATGCTACCGTGGTTGATTATAAGACCGGCAAATTAAAATATGCAAAAGATAAATTCCTGCGCCCAACAGATGATGAACCAAATGGGGGCGATTACTGGCGCCAGGCAGTGTTTTATAAAATATTGATAGATAATGACCACTCGCTGGACTGGGAGGTTGTAAGTACCTTATTTGAGTTTGTAGAGCCCATTGATGAGGGTGAATATCATAAAGAAAAAGTAGTGATCACCCAGGAGGATACAGAAACGGTTACAGGCCAGATAACAACCGTTTATCAAAAAATTATGGCCCACGATTTTAATACCGGCTGCGGGAAAAAAGAATGTGATTGGTGTCATTTTGTGAAAAGTAATTTTAAACAAGTGGGAGACGTGATGCAGGAGGAAGAAGAAATATAAGAATCAACATAAAAAACCTTCATGAAATACTTATTATTGTTCATCCCAGCGCTGTTCTTTTTACAGGCAAATGCGCAAACCATTATCAAACAGGATCAATCCATTAAACAAATGGTTGATGAGGTATCCTCGCAAAATATTGAGGCCAATATCAGGAAACTGGTAAGTTTTAAAACCCGGCATACCCTAAGTGATACCACCAGCAAAACCGAAGGTAGCGGCGCTGCACGTAATTGGATAAAAGCCGAAATGGAGAAATACGCTTCACAATCAGGCGGAAGGATGACAGTTCAGTTTGATACTTTTACTCAACCCAAAGGCGAGCGGATAGATAATCCGGTACACCTTAAAAATGTACTGGCTATATTAAAAGGCGCCGATCCGAATGATACCCGGGTGTATATTGTTTCGGGGCACTATGATTCAAGGGTAACCAATGTGATGAATGCTAACGCAGTTGAACCGGGTGCCAATGACGATGCCTCTGGAACAGCAGTATCTATGGAACTGGCTCGTGTTATGGCCAAACGCTCATTTCCTGCAACTATAATTTTTATGGAAGTGGTAGGCGAGGAGCAAGGTTTGTATGGCTCATCAAATGTGGCCAAAAGAGCTAAAGCCGAAAAATGGAATGTTGATGCCATGCTGAACAATGACATTGTAGGCAATACTCATGGCATGGAAACCGACTTAAAGGATAACCGAAGCGTCCGTGTATTTAGTGAAGGTATTCCTTCAACAGCAGCAGGCAATGAAAAACAGATAGCGAGCCTGATTGCCTTAGGTGGTGAAAATGACAGTCCATCGCGCCAGTTGGCACGCTATGTAAAGGAAACTGCTGAACGCTATGTAGATCAATTGGATGTAAAACTAATCTATCGTCGCGACCGTTACCTGCGCGGAGGCGATCACGTGCCTTTTTTGCAACAGGGATTCACCGCTGTACGGTTTACAGAGATGAACGAAGACTTTACCCGCCAGCATCAGGATATCCGTACCGAAAATGGCGTCAACTACGGCGACCTGCCCGATTTTGTTGACTTTAACTACGTGCAAAAAGTAGCCAGAATGAATCTTTCTGTATTGGCTAATCTGGCCCTCGCACCTGCCCAACCGCAAAATGTGGGCATAGTAACCAGCGGTTTAACCAACAAAACTATCCTGAAGTGGGATGCTCCCGCAACAGGTAAAAAGCCCGTTGGCTATTATGTACTGATGCGCGAAACCATAAGCCCATATTGGGAAAAGAAATTTTATGTTACAGATGTTACGGCAACGCTGGCTTATTCAAAAGACAATTACCTGTTCGCCGTACAATCGGTAGATGCTGATGGTCACGAAAGTTTGCCGGTTTTTCCGAAACCGGTGAGGTAAAAGAAGAGGCTGTCTCATAAGTAATTATGAGGCGGTTTTTTATTGAATATACTTTTGGGTTGGTTTATTATGGAACGAGGTCCTATTGTGCAGGTATCTCATTTTATTTGTGGTTTGGCGGTTTTTCAGGGTACAAGGAGCGAAAAGCCTTACGCTTTCCATTTTCTGAGGTTATGTGCGATGGATAATAAACCTATTTCAACCTCCGTTTTGGACATTCCTTTCAGCAGAAAGCGCCTGAAGCCATGGTTATGCTTCAGGTTTGCGAATACCGGTTCTACATCGGCCGGCCCTCGCTTCCGGTATTTGATGCCCTGTTCTGTATTCAACCTTTCTTTTGCTGCCTGCTTGTGTTTTCTCAGGGAATGGTTCACTTCAACGATCCGGTTGCCCGGGATTTGGTGGCACACGCCCCGCATCGGGCAGTTATTACAATTCTGCGCCTGGTAACGGCTGATCAACTGTACATAACCTGATGATGTTATTCTTTGCCCATCCCCCATGTGTGCCATGCGCTGCCCCATCGGGCAGACCAGGTAGTTTGCTGCTTCATTATAATGCAGGCTGTCATTGCTGAATGCTTTGACGCCTTCTTTTTGTTCTTTGTCGAACGTGTTGTATTTGATATAAGCTTCGATGCCTTTCCCGTGCAATATGCCGTAGTTCTCGTCCGATCCGTAACCGGCATCGGCTACAACTGCTTCAGGGAGTGTATCGTACAGCGTTTCGTATTGGTCAATGTGAGATGGCAGGGTTTGATAATCAGTAGAGGTTTGATGTAAGGTGTAGTTAAGAACGAACTGGTCCTGTGTGGATATTTGCAGATTATAAGCCGGTTTAAGTTGGCCGTTCAGCATGTGGTCTTCTTTCATCCGCATAAAGGTAGCATCGGGGTCAGTCTTTGAAAAGCTGTTACGGTTACCCAGCAGCTTTTCCTGTTCATCATATTTGCTGAGGTTCTCCGGCCAGTGTTTCCCGGCATATTTCAGCTTCTGCTTTACTTTTGCGCTTACTTCTTCTTTATCTTCCAGGGCCACGTTGATCTTGGAGATCGTTTCCTTTACCTTTTGCGGGTTGATCTGGCCATATTCCAGCGGAGCGGTGTCTTTCAGTTCTTCTTTAGCGATATCCTGTGCGTATTGCCAAAGTTCATCCAATTGCGTTTTGATCTTCTCTTTACTATTCTTAATGCTTTTGCCCCAAACAAAGGTGTATTTGTTGGCTACCGATTCGATCTTCGTCCCATCGGTAAACACGGCCTCTTTAAGTGAAACGATACCTTCGGCGGCAAGTAACTGCACGATCTGTGAGAAAATCTGTTTTAGCACACCCGAAAGCTTCTCGCTCCGGAAACGGTTGATGGTATTATGGTCGGGTTTTTTCATCCCTAAAAGCCACATGAAGTGTACATTCAGCTGTGCCTGTTCTTCCAGTTTCCGGCTCGAATAGGTATTGGTCAGGTAACCATATACCAACAGTTTCAGCATCAGCCGCGGGTGAAAGCTGGAGGCACCGCCGCCTTTATACTTCCGGTTGATGGGTTTTACGTCTACCTCATCAACTACTTGCTTAACGATACGTACCGGGTGACTTGCCGGTACCAACTCCTCCAGTTTATATGGTAAAAACGTTAACTGGTCAGGGTCATATGGCTTAAAAACTACTTTCGCTCCCATCCCTTTAAGTTACGAAAAGCGTCTTAAATAAAAAGGACTGCCCTTTTGAGACAGCCTCTTTATGTTTATTTTACACTCTTCTTCAAAACAATAAAGTATCCAATAATAAATACGGCTACGGCAACTGCTAAACTTACCCAGGTATCTTTGGTGAGCATATCGACAGTAATTGACGGCATACTGCCGGGATGTGCTTCTTTGCCCTGCTGCAATGCCTTAAGTGCCAGTAATGGATGCGAGTAAGGGAACAGGTAAGCATATGTCCAGCCATTGCCTGCTAATATTACGCCGGTTATGGTACATATAAAGCCAATCCCCATCGGCTTTAAGAAATCGCGGAATAATAAGCTTAACAAAAATTGTATCGATAATATGCCTAATGAAGAAAGGAATAGTTTAAAGTATAAATGTGATAAGGTGTTAGCTATATTGTATTCGTTAAACTTTAAACTTGGCTTTAGCACGCTTAATAAATTGCCAAAACCAAGCGTAAAAACTACAAACAGGGCCAGGCATAAAAGCACCAGAAAAAAGGCATAAAAATACTTGGCTGCATAAACCGAAAGTTTGGGTATAGGCAAGCTAAATAGTGTTTTCCAGGTATCAGCTTTATGTTCAATACTGTTTACTGAATAGGCTATGAAAATAATAAGCATAGGAAGCAATAATGATCCCATTACACCTAAAATGGCGCCTGCAAAACGCAGCCAGAGCATAAAACCAGGTAATTGAGCCAATTGGTCACTTTTATTAAAAAAGCCTATAAATAGCAACAGACATAGCAGCAGCGGTAATAATACCGCACTCCAAAAGCCCATGGTTTTGCGTGTTTTATAAAATTCGGACCGGAATGATAGTATAAATCCTTTCATGGTTTAGGCAGGTTGGGTAATGTCCAGGAATAGCTTTTCCAGATCTTTTTGTTGTTTGTTAATGCTGTAAACAGTGTAGCCATTTTTATTTAGCAAACTGTTAATTTCGCCCATTTGCTGTTTGGAAGTGTAAGTAGCAAACAAATGATGATCGTTTACTTCTGTAACGTTGAAATTATTGCGGGTTAATAAATTAGCCGCATCAACAGTATTATTGGCCTCTATTTGTACAAGGGGCTGGCTTAGCGATGCCAAATCATTAATACTTCCCTGAAAAAGTAGTTCACCATAATTAATAATGCCTACGTGGGTAGCCATTTTTTCTATTTCGGCAAGTAGGTGGCTTGATATAAAAACAGTTTTTTGGTGTTGGGTTACCAGCCTGATTAATAATTCACGGATCTCTATAATTCCATTGGGATCAAGTCCGTTGGTGGGCTCATCCAAAATGAGAAGCTTAGGGTCTGATAACAAGGCGAGGGCAATACCCAATCTTTGTTTCATTCCCAGTGAATATTGGCCTGCTTTTTTGTGAGCTGCATCCGTTAAATGCACCAGCTTAAGCATATCATCAACCCGTTGGGTTGGCACTTCTAAAAGCAGGGCTCGGTTAAGCAGGTTTTCTTTTCCTGAAAGGTGCGCGTAAATGGCAGGCTGCTCAATCAATGAGCCAATTTGCGAAAGAATTTCTATGCGGTTACTTCGCAGATCTTTATCAAAAATTTTGATGTTGCCTTCCTGTGTTTGTAACAGGTTGAGGAGTAGTTTTATGGTGGTGGTTTTACCGGCACCGTTTGGGCCTAAAAAACCATAAATACTACCCTCGGGCACATTAAGCGATAGTGACTTTACTACCTTTTGCTGTCCAAAGGTAAAGGTTAGGCCTTCGGTACTAATTACCATACTTTTTCTTTGGCTACAGAGCACACAGTTTTTATCAATGTTACGCCTTTATAAAAAAGAGAGGTAGCATGTACGGTTGTTCCAACTATGGATTCTCTTTTTTGCTGAAACTGGTAACTTACACCCATTATCAGCGCAAATAACACCGGAACAAGTAACAGTATAAAAGGATTCGAGTTTGTGATCAACTTTTTCATTGTGATTTCTTTTGATGATACAAATGAATAGCTAATTTTTTAACTGCTAAAAAGATTTAGACCAACACACAGGATTTGTAGATGAACGGATGTTTACCCATATTCGCCCGTTCGTCGGAGTTTAATGCCTGTTCATCGGCAAAGCAACCGACTATATATAAATAATAACCATTTTGCTGCTTAAAATATTAATTTAGGAGAGATGAAAACATCGTGAGCCAGCACTCACAAACCGGAATGAACTTAGCGAAGCGCTTTCTTGAACGCTGCTGAAAAATAAAACCGGCTCATGATAGCTTCATTGCCTTAAAAGAACAATTTACTTTAATGAAAAAACGCTGGCAAATATTCTGGCACACAATTTTTTGGATAGTTCTGATAACGTTCTTTCTGGTTGTTGCCCGCAATAATGCAAAATTTACTACCGAAGATCTCCTGGTTATATTTTTATTATATCCTGTTATAAACATCAGTTTATTTTATCTCAACTATCTGCTTTTTATTCCCCTGTTTTTTGATAAAAAACGATATGGGTTTTATGCCATATCCGTAGTTATATCCATAATTATTTATGGTTTTGTTAAGTATGGTGTAGCACTCATCTTTAAAAGTATAGTGCTGATGCGGATGAAAGGTGAGGTGGTTAGCTTTGGCTCATATTTTTTAAGCTCCGTATTTACAAGCCTTATCTTTTTGTTTCTGAGTGCAGTACTGAAGTTTATGGTTGATTGGTTTTTGAATGAACGAATTCAGCGTGATCTGGAAAACCAGCGGCTTACTGCTGAACTGGCTTTTTTGAAGTCGCAAATTAACCCCCATTTTTTGTTTAACTCCCTTAACAGTATTTATTCTCTGGCTTATCAGCGGTCAGAAACAACGCCCGAGGCCATATTAAAACTATCGGAAATTATGCGTTACATGCTGTATGAATGTAACGATAACAAAGTTGACTTAGGTAAAGAATTACAATATTTGCAGAATTATATCGACCTTCAAAAAATAAGATTTGGTAATAAAGCTTTTATTGATTTTAAGGTTGAGGGTAAGGTTGAATGCCAGCAGATTGTGCCATTATTGCTCATCGCTTTTATTGAAAACGCTTTTAAGCATGGTGTAGCAAATAATGCTTTAACACCCATCCGGTTGTTAATTGATGTAGAAGACGCACACCTTCACTTTTATATACAAAACAGGAAACATAGAAATAACCGGGATGAAGTAGGCGGTATAGGGCTAAATAACGTAAAGAGAAGATTGGATTTGCTTTACCCCGGAAAATATAATTTAGATATACGTGATGAAGCGGATACTTACACCGTTGAATTATCATTAGTTTTATAAAAATGATCAGATGTATTATTGTTGATGATGAGCCTTTGGCACTCCATGTTCTGGAAGATTATATGTCAAAGATCCCATTTTTGCAAATGGTAAAGGCTACAACTAATCCCATTGAAGCACTGACTTTGGTACAAGAAGGCAATGTGGATTTGGTTTTTCTGGATGTTCAAATGCCCGAGCTTACAGGTATACAGTTTCTGCGTATAGCTAACGGTAAGGCAAAGGTGATTTTAACAACGGCCTACCCCCAATATGCACTGGAAGGCTATGAGTTGGATGTAATTGACTATTTGCTGAAACCTATTGCTTTTGATCGTTTTTTTAAAGCGGTGCAAAAGGCACAGGGGATTTTACAGCCCGCAGCCAAACCTTTACAGCCAGAACCTGCCCAAAAGCCGCAACAGGATTTTTTAAGCGATTTTATTTTTGTTAAAACCGAGCATAAAATTCAGAAAGTATATTTGAACGATATCCTTTTTATTGAAGGGTTAAAGGATTATATCTCCATTTTTACTACTACAGAGCGTATTATCACGCTTCAAAACATGAAAAAGATGGAAGATGCCTTGCCTGCGAAAAATTTTATGCGGGTCCACAAATCCTACATCGTATCCATTAATAAGATTGATAGTATTGAGCGCAGTCGCATTTTTATGGGCGATAAAATTATTCCGGTGGGGGATACCTATCGGGATGAATTCTTCAAGATTATTGACGGGAAGAATATTTAACCCCCAGCCCCCTGAAGGGGGTGTTAAGAATATACTGGCAGCAGTGCAAAAATTCCCCCCTTCAGGGGCTAGGGGGTTTGTCCTAGAGATTCTTTAATTCTGTTTTCTGCTTCTAAAACTAACTCTTCCATTGGCCTGCCATTAGGCTCTATGGGTTCAAGTACGGTCCAGGTCATTTTTTCAAAAGTACTAAGGGGATAATAGCCATATTGAACCATTTTCCATGCGTTATTAATGGCAATTGGAACCAATAAGGCATCAGGACATTTTTTCAATATGGTGGCAATTCCTCCAACTTGAAAGGTTTTTACCTGCCCGTTTTTTGAACGTGTCCCTTCCGGAAATATCACTGCCGACCATTTGTTCTCTTTCATCCGTGTGGCCAGTTTAATAATTTCACCTATTGATTGCCTGGAATCGTTACGGTCAATATTGGCCCCACCACCATATTTCAGGTTGTATGAAATAGAAGGAATACCGCGTGTTAACTCAATTTTTGATATAAACTTAGCATGATATTTACGCAGATAATAAATAAGAGGTGGTATATCGCCCAGGCTTTGGTGATTAGCCAAAAATATCATTGGTCGTCCAATTGGCAAATTTTGTTTGTTGATAAAAATAACCCTGTTAAATAAAATATTAAAGGTTCTTAACAGGCACAGGTTTAACAGATCAACCGAACGTTTATGGGCCGAATACCCGAAAAAACGGTAACAGATCCACTGTATGGGCTGGAAAATTAACAGCACTAAAAAAAATGCAAGAATAGAAAATGGCGATAAAATATAACCTAAGAGTTTTTTCATAAAAGCCTCAAATTTAGATTTTTTTCGGAAATAGGATAAAATTATAACTGGTTTTCAATAATAAGCAAACGTACCTTTAAAACAGCTGCTACGGTCATTGCATCAGTAATTTCGCCACGACATACCATTTGGTAAACTTCTTCAAATGGTAATTTGTTAACCATTAACTGCTCGGTTTCTTCAGGTTCGGCCTCAAATTGCTTTAATCCACGGGCAAGGTAAAGTATGCTTAACTCATCACTTACCGAATTGGAAAGGTGGATCCGCAATATTTCGGTCCACTTATCAGCTTTCAGGCCAGTTTCTTCTAATAATTCACGTTTGGCTGATGCTATAGGGTCAATTCCTATTGGTCCGCCGCCTTCCGGCATTTCCCAGCTGTATTGTTCCAATGGAAAACGGTATTGCCCAACCAAATAAGTGTTCAGTTCATTATCCAAAGGTAAAACGCCAATGGCAATATTTTTAAAATGGACCTTACCATAAATCCCCGGGTTTCCTGAAGGATTTAGTACGTCGAATTCGGTTACATTAATCCATGGATTATCATAAACATCCTTTTGGGCAATAATTTTCCATGGGTTTTCTTCAGGGTGATGCATGCGGTAAAATTGTTAAAAATATCCCAAAAAGTGCCTCTCAATAAAAAACTTATCCTGATGTATTTTCTGGTAGTAATGATGTTTATCAGCAAAATTTTAATTTTATCGATGTTGTTGATTATCTTACATCGCAAACGTTGAAACGAATTGATTAACTAATGACACAAACTCCAAAGCTACCAGTAAAAGTAGCCATTCTTGATCTTTATAACGGTATTGAAAATGGAGCCATAAACAGCTTTATGCATATATTGGATCATTATAAAACCAAGCATGGTTTAAATTTAAGTTACGAGGTTTTTGATGTACGGAAAAAGGTTGAAGTACCAGATACTAACTTTGATATTTATATTTCGAGCGGCGGTCCCGGCGACCCGATAGAAAGTGAGGGTTCAGAATGGGAAAAGAAATATTTCGGGTTGATTGATAAGCTGGAAGATCATAATCTTTCCAATACAGCTCAAAAAAAACATGGTCTTTTTGTTTGCCATTCCTTCCAGTTAATGTGTCGGAAGTACCAGTTGGGCGATATAAATATGCGCAACTCCGCTTCTTTCGGGGTTTTGCCTGTTCACCAAACGCATGCAGCTGTAAATGAGCCTGTATTTGAACATATGGACGATCCTTTTTACGCCCTTGATTCGCGTTTGTGGCAGGTTATCAACCCAAATGAAAAAAAGTTTACTGATTTGGGTATGCAATTATTGGCCATTGAAAAAGAAAGACCGCATGTTGATTTCCCACGCGCAATGATGGCTATCCGTTTTAGTGATTACTTTTTTTCAACCCAGTTTCACCCGGAAGCCAACGTAACCAATATTAGAACAACATTATTGAAAGAAGAAAAAAAGCAGGAAGTGGTTCGAGAGCATGGCCTTGATAAATACAATGAAATGCTGGAATGCCTTGATGATCCTGATAAAATAACACATACCAATAAAACCATGATACCTAATTTCCTTAACCAGGCAGTTTTAAGTTTGGAGGAGATATAGAATATGATATTTGGCTGTTGAATCATGGGTGCACATCCTCTAAACCAAATACTATTTTAATTGTCTATACTTATATATGTAAATTGTAGTAAATTTGTGACGTGAATATTCAATTAATTATAATAGCCATACTTTTTGCAGCCGCCGTGTTTTATGTAGGCCGGATGGTGTATAAAAGCTTATTTGCAAAGAAAAGCTGCGGCAGTAATTGCAAATGCGGTGTTGATTTTTCGGCAATAGAACAAATCAAAACACAAAAATAATAGCAAACCCTTTTTTGTAACCTTTATACCTGAACAAGACTTTATTTAAAAGAATTTAATGGCTGATAAACAGGTTTTTCAAACTGATACTCCAGGTAGATGGATCCGCTTCAAATGGCTTAGCCGAGTTATTATTATAGTGCTGGCATGCAGTGTATTGGCTGCTGTTATAACTGTAACATCAAAGCAGTATCCAAATCTGCCGAATTTAAATCCGGTTCCTAAAAAATTAACCAAAGAAGAGCTCGAAAATTTAAAGAAATCTAAAAAATATAAAGATTTTAAAATTGACAAGGCCGAAATTCAAAAATTAGCCCATACCAGGCACTTGCATCAGTTAAAGCGACCTAATAATAAAGATCGAATAAATGCTGCATTTTACAGGGCCTGGGAGCCTCAGGCTTATAACTCTCTGGTGCAGTATATATCAAAGCTGGACATGGTAGTAAGCGAAGGCTTTTTTATATCACCTGGCCGCGATACCATGGTTGCCAATATTGATACCGGCTTAATAAATCTGAATAAAAAATATCATAAGCCGGTACTGATCACCCTTTCAAATTATGTTAATTATAACAATCAAAAGGGTGGTTATGACAGTAAGGATGTTGAGCGCATTATAAAAAGTAAAAAACTTCGTACGCAATTCATCAATAATATAGCACAGCAGTTAACACGACATAAATTCAACGGCATAAACCTTGATTTTGATGAAATAAAGGACATCAACAGCAAGAATTATATCGCTTTTGAAAATGACCTTTATAAAATACTGCATCCCAAAGGATTTTTAGTAACCCAGAATGTTATACCTGATGATGATGCTTTTAATCTGGAACGTCTTCAGCACGTGAACGATTTTCTGTTTGTTATGGCTATTGATCAGCATAACGAAGGAAGTAATGCCGGCGATCTTTCAAACCAGCGATGGGTTGAAGAAATTTTAGATAGGATTTGTACCCGCATCCCGAGCGAGAAGGTTATTTTAACGATTGCGGGTGGGGCTTATGATTGGCCGGAAAGTAGTGTGGGCAAGCCTATGGGTTACGCACAGGCAATAAGTATAGCTCAGCAAAATAAAAGTAAAATAACTTTTGATCCTACCTCTGCAAACTTGCACTATACTTATTTCGATTTGGATAGTTTGGAGCATACGGTTTATTTTACCGATGCCGCAACCAATTTTAATGTTATCCGGATGGCGGATGATTGGGCAACTGGCGGCGTTGCGCTATGGCGCCTTGGAGCAGAAGATCCGCGATTGTGGACATTCTTCCAGAAGAATTTAGCAATTGATTCATTAAGAAAAACAGGTATCGACATAAAAAAACTAACGTCAGTAGGGTTAAATAACAAGATCTTTTATGACGGTGATGGTGAGGTACTTGATCTGGTAACTACCCCAACTACAGGGCAGATTAATGTGCAGATGGATACAACAAATTTTGTTATAACCAATCAGCATTATATTAAGCTTCCAACCAGATATGTAATAAGAAAATACGGCTATGCGCCGGGTAAAATAGTTTTAACTTTTGATGATGGCCCGGACCCTGATTATACACCAAGAATACTTGATATATTAAAGCGCGAACATGTTCCGGCTGCATTTTTTGTGGTAGGATCAATGGCTGAAAAGAATATTCAGATTCTTCGCCGGGAGTATGATGAGGGTTATGAAATCGGTAACCATACCTTTTTTCACCCTGATATTTCAACCATTAGCGTTGATAGGGTAAAGCTTGAATTGAATGCTACCCGGAAACTGATAGAATCTGTAACAGGCAGAAGTACTATATTATTCAGACCGCCATTTAACGCGGATGCTGAACCCCAAACTCTTGCAGAGGTTATACCAGTGGCAGAAAGCCGTAAGCAAAGCTACATTAACATTGGTGAATCTATTGATCCATGGGATTGGCAGCCTGGCGTTACCGCTGATAGCATTATTGCCCGTGTTATAAAGCAAAAAGATGCTGGCTCCATGTTATTGCTACATGATGCCGGTGGCGATACCCGCGAAGAAACGGTAAAGGCGTTACCCGAAATTATACATTTCTTTAAAAGCCATGGTTATAAGTTTACCACCATTGCTGATGTTTTAGGAAAAACCAAGGCCGACCTGATGCCACCTATAAAGGACGATGCCAACTCAGGGGTATTAGGCTCTCTGTACAATTTGCTTATCCAGTTTTACTTTTATGGCAATTGGTTTTTATTATATCTGTTTCTATCGGCTATATTTTTAGCAATTGGCAGGGTAATTTTGATAGCCATATTAGCATTAAGGCAATATGCAGAAAATAAAAAGATTGACAGGGTTATAGTTGATAAAAGCAAACTTCCTGCGGTAAGCATCATTGTCCCTGGTTATAATGAAGAGATTACAGCTTTAAAAACTATTGAAAGTTTACTCAAAACTGATTACACTGATTTCGAGATAATTTTTGTTGATGACGGATCAAAGGACAAAACCTTCGATCTGGTAAATAATGCATATGGTAATCATCCCTTGGTGCAAGTACTGACGAAACCTAATGGAGGTAAGGCATCAGCACTTAACTTTGGAATAAGCCATGCCAAAAATGAGTTTGTAGTATGTATTGATGCTGATACCCAGTTAAAAGACGATGCGATTTATCATCTGATGACCTATTTTACCGATGATGAAATAGGTGCAGTAGCCGGCACAGTTAAAGTAGGTAATGAAAATAACTTTATTACGCTTTGGCAATCTATCGAATACATTACCGCCCAGAATATGGACAGGCGTGCCTTTGATTTGATAAACAGTATTACAGTGGTGCCTGGGGCTATTGGTGCTTTCCGTAAATCGGCTATTTATAAGGCTGGCGGCTTTACCTACGATACGCTTGCTGAAGATTGTGACCTTACCATGCGCATTTTGAAACAAGGTTTTATTGTTAAAAATTGCGCAGAAGCAATAGCTTATACAGAAGCCCCTGAAACACTTAACGGCTTGCTGAAACAACGTTTCCGCTGGAGCTTTGGGGTAATGCAAAGCTTTTGGAAAAATAAGGATGCGCTGTTTAATAAAAAGTATAAGTTTTTCGGAATGCTTGGTATGCCTAATATCCTAATATTCCAGATCATTCTGCCACTGTTTTCGCCATTGGCAGATTTAATTATGATCATCGGTTTATTTGGCGATAAGCCCGGTAAAATATTAATTTACTATGTTGCTTTTGTATTGATTGACTTTTTGGTAGCCATCATTGCTTTCTGGATGCAGAAAGAGGACTATAAGAAACTGGTTTATATCATTCCACAGCGTTTTATATGGAGGCAGTTAATGTATTACGTTCTGTTTAAATCAGTCCGCAAAGCCTTGAAAGGTGAGTTAAGTGGCTGGGGTGCATTAAAACGCACCGGTAACGTAGTGATCAAAAAAGATGTTACTATAGAACAGCAATAAGATACTTGAAGTTTGAAAGGTATTATCAGAAACTAATGCCTTTCAAACTTTTATATTTTTCTCCTCTTTCAGAAGTATTATTAAACTTTCTCAATCAAACAAACGGCGTAGGCTACAACACCTTCCTGGCGGCCTATAAAGCCCAATTGTTCATTAGTAGTAGCTTTAATGGAGATGTCTTCGGCGCTTATACCTGCTGCCCTTGCAATGTTGATTTGCATGGCGGGGATATGCGGATTTATCTTAGGTGCTTCCAGGCATACCATAGCATCAATATTATTTATTTCCCAGCCTTTTTCTCTTAGCAACACCATTACGTGCTGCAATAAAATAAGGCTGCTTATGCCTTTCCAGCGGTCATCCTTATTAGAAAAGTGAAAGCCAATATCACGTAAATTGGCTGCACCTAAAAGAGCGTCGCAAATAGCGTGTAACAAAACATCAGCATCCGAATGGCCATAAGCGCCAGCATGGTGTTCTAAGTTAACTCCACCTAAAACAAAAGGATGCTGTTCTTTTAACTGATGAACATCAAATCCAAACCCAACCTTAATTTTAGCCATTATTTTTTATGCTGATTGCTTTCGCCTCCAAAGTTAGCAATAAGTGTAAAACGTATAGTATTGGCCAAAGGACTGCTTTGCTGACTGGCTGCTATGTAAGAAAAGTCAAAATTATAATCGTTGTATTTAAAGCCCGCTCCCAATGTTAAATAATGTGAACCTCCTTTGTAAGGATTGTCGGGATTGTTTGCATTTTCATAAAAATATCCAGCACGTATAGCAAAAAGCTGGTTATACCAATATTCAAATCCAGGTGAAATGGTTATTTCATGCAACTCAGAGCTAAAGCCGCCTGGTGCATCAGAAAAAGATGAGAATATACCGGAAGGCACAGATATGTTATCATCCTTGCCCGAAATAATGTTCCCGCTGCCATCTCTAACAGGAGGTGTAGGGGTTAATAGTTTGTTAAAGTCAACAGTTAAAGTTACCTGGTTATAATCATCCAGGTTCCAGGTATTGGCAACACCTATTTTTAAGTTGGTAGGTAAAAAATATTTAGTTCCATCAGCGCTATAACTAATTTTTGAGCCGATATTGGAAATGTTGGTACCAAAAGAGAAAATAGCATCATCGCCAAATTCTTGCGTTTGTTTCGTGTAAAATAAAGAAACACCTGCAGATACCGCATTACCGGGACTGCCAGTCTGTCCTGTAGAGCCTGCACTACTTGTAAAACTTGAATGAATAAAGCCTGCTGTTAATCCTAATGATAATTCATCTCCAAATTTACGTGCAAAAGAGCCATTTATCTGAAACTCACTTGGTGTGTAGGTACCCAAGCTGTTCGCCGATGCATCTGTTAATGCAACAGAGCCATAATTAAAATACCTTAATGATGCACCAATGGAGTTACGATCGTCTATTTTATGTGCATAGCTTAAATAGGAAAGGCTTATATCTGGTACCAGTGACCTTAACCAGGGACTATAAGATAAAGATACATCATTATCATTAGTAAGGAATGCTAGTTTTGATGGGTTCCAGTAATTGGCATTTACATCAGGTGAAATGGCCACACCGGCTTCTCCCATAGCACCTGAACGTGAATCAGGTGTAAGATTTAGAAAAGGGACTTCGGTATTGGGAATTACAACTGTTGTTTGCGACATCACTAACATCGGCAGTAAGATACATGCCAATAGAATAGGGATTTGGAAAGAAAAAAATTTCATTGTGCCAAATTACTTTTATTATTTTAAATAATAAACTTTAAGCTTATTTGAAGGCTAATACGTAGTAGGATATAAATAAGTTTTCAAGCAAAAAAAAATAAGAATAATGAAACTCATTTTCTTTCTTTCTCGTTAAAGGGTGTATAAAAGTTTAGTTTCTTTAAAAAGAATTGGATAAAATAACTAGCATTTATAGCAAATTGTTTTAAATTTACGTTCTAAAAATAATTGTAAAATATGAAAGTACTTTTTACTAATACTGCTGTTGTGTTGCTGTGTGCAGCAACTCTAATGAGCAGCTGCAGTAAACCGCAAAAGTCTGCTAAGACCGGAATTACTTATAACGACAAAAAAACAGGTGGTTATGAGAAGTTTAGAAAAACGCATCCTTCGCCAGGGCCAGGCCTTATACCTATTGAAGGCGGTACTTTTGTAATGGGAGGCAGCGCCGATCAGGATGTGACTTATGATTACAATAACGTACGTCGCAGAGTTACAGTTGGATCCTTTTATATGGACGAAACAGAAGTAGCTAATCAAGATTGGCTGGATTACCTTCACTGGATAAATGTTACTTATCCACAGGATCATGAATTGTATTACAATGCTGTACCTGATACTTTGGTATGGCGTAAACCTTTATCATATAATGAACCATATGTTGATAATTATTTAAGGCACCCTGCATTTCAGGACTACCCTGTAGTAGGTGTTAGCTGGGATCAGGTTCAGGATTATTGTGTATGGAGAACAGACCGTACTAATGAGAATATACTAAGAGAAACAGGTAGAATGGTAAGTTGGAACGATTTGAATGGGAGTAAAAAAGGCGCCGCTCAACCAGCTTCAACAAGTAAAGATCCTTTCAATACCGATATCTATCTTAATGGACAATATAAGGGTCAGGGAATTGATGGTAAAAAAATGATTCCAGATTTGAGTCCTAATGCAAAACCTGATGGAAAAAGTAAAAATCCGGTTAGGCCGGCACGTATGGAGGATGGTATATTGAAGCAAGCATACCGTTTGCCCTCAGAAGCAGAATGGGAATATGCAGCACTATCACTTATTGGTAATACACAATTTGAAAATATTGATGCAGGTAAAATATATCCATGGAATGGCCTTGGCGTACGTTCTGCTAAAAGAGCTACCCGTGGTTTAATATTAGCCAACTTTAAACGTGGTGCAGGTGATAACGCAGGTGTGGGTGGTTACTTAAATGATAAAGCTGACATTACAGCCCCTGTAAGAGCTTATCAACCTAATGATTTTGGTTTATATAACATGGCTGGAAACGTTAATGAGTGGGTACAGGATACTTATCGTCAGGGATCATTTGAAGACTTTGAAGATTTTAACCCATTCCGTGGTAATGAGTTTAACAACAAAAGATTAGCTGACGCCACTAAAGGAACTTACGCAAAAGACAAATATGGTCGTCCGATTAAAGATCCAGCTGCATCAAGCAAAAAAATGAAATATGCTGATGCTATGGCGTTACAACAAGCTCAGGCAGCAGCTGGTCAGCCTAATACTGCCACTGCAGGTGCAGCTGTAGGTGCAAACAGCACTGCGCCAGGTATCCCGGGTCAAAAAGATCCTATTACCGGAAAGCCTTATAATCCTGATTTAAGAGGATATGGCGATAGTGTTAATATGGCTTTATATGGAACAACTACTTTAGTAAATAATCATTCAAAAGTGTATAAAGGTGGTTCATGGAACGATTTAGCTTTCTGGTTAAACCCTGCAACACGCCGCTTTATGGATGAGACTGATGCAAGTGCGGAAGTTGGTTTCCGTTGCGCAATGACATTAGTTGGTTCACCAGAAATTCATCCTGAAGGTAAACCTCACTATAGTGTTAAAAAAGCAAAAGACTTTAATCCTAAACAGTAATCATTTACTGAGGATAAATAACAAAATAGGCTGTCTGAATATTCAGACAGCCTATTTTGTTATTGAATAAACGTGTTATTAAAACATCATTAACACCTGTCCTTTTTCTACTTTGTCTCCAGGCTTAATTTTTACTGTCTTAACCACAACGTCAGCCGGGGCTTTTATAATGTTTTCCATTTTCATAGCTTCAAGTACAAAAAGGTTATCTCCCTTTTGTATTTCCATTCCCTCACTTACAAAAACCTTTAATACCATGCCAGGCATAGGAGCTTTTATTTCACTAACCTTTGTAGCGTTTAAACTGCTGAGTCCTAGCTTATCAAGTAAAATATCAAACTGATCCTTTGCTGAAATACTATAGATATTATTGTTGATTTTGATTTCAGCGGTTTTTTCAGCCTGGTTAAAACTAATAACTTCTGCGTTGTATGATTGGAGGTTATGTATAATGTGTAATGAAGATGTGTTTAGATGTTTTATATCTGCAAGTATTTTAACTCCATTTATTATTAAGACGTTTTCATTGCTATCTGCCTCATAATTATATTTATCGTTTACTTTTATTTGATGCATAATAATTGAAAATCAGTTTATGGAGGAGTTAGTTATTTAGTATGGGCAAGATATTAAAAAACAACGGAATCAAGCTAAGGTCGGTTAGAATTAGTAATTGGCTATTGGGTAAGAGCGTATTGAATTAAATTTGCGCCCATTTTTAAGGCTTTTAAGCGACTTTCCTGCGTGTCGCCGGCATATGTGCCATAATCCTCCCATCCGTTGCCTAAATCACACTCATAAGTGTAAAAGCAAACTAGTCTGCCTTTATAAATAAGCCCGAACCCCTGGGCCCTTTTACCATCATGTTCATGTATTTTGGGTAAGCCATTGGGAAAGCTGAATTTTTGATGATAAATAGGATAATTTAGTGGCAGTTCAACAAAATCAAGCTCTGGGAATACTTTTTTCATTTGTGGCCTCACATAAGGATCAAGGCCGTAATTATCGTCAATATGCAAAAAACCGCCGCCGGTTAAATATTTCCTAAGGTTCCGAGCTTCTTGGTCCGAAAATATAACATTTCCATGTCCGGTCATGAAGATAAAAGGATAATTGAATATTTCAGCACTGCCAACTTCAACCACCTCATCTTCTGCCTGGAAATTGGTTTTCAGGTTATCGTTGCAGAATTTTATAAGGTTGGGTAAGGCTGTCCTGTCGCCATACCAATCGCCACCTCCATTATATTTAAGCTTAGCCATTTTGTACGTTGGCGGTATATTAAAGCTGCTGACCAGGGCAATAAGAAAAGATGCTGCAAATAAATAAACTACCTTTTTCATTTTTAACGATTTAAAAAGTTTACTTCAAAACATGCTTCCAGTGCTGCCGTTTCGGTGCGTAAACGGCTATCGCCTAAAGTAATGGCTTTAAAACCAGTAAGTAAAGCCTCATCAATTTCTGAAGTGGAAAAGTCACCTTCCGGGCCTATTAATATTAAAAATTTGCCATTGTTTATCAGTTCGGCCTTTAAATTTGTTTTGTCTGTGTTTTCGCAATGCGCTATAAATTTTTGTCCCTCAAAGGGTTTAGTCAGAAACTGCTTAAAAGTGACATACTCATTTAAAACAGGGTGGTATGCTTTAAGAGACTGCTTCATAGCAGCTGTAATTATTTTGTTCAGGCGATCAACTTTTACCTCTTTCCGTTCGGAGCGCTGGCAAATAATTGGGGTTATTTCGTCAATGCCTATTTCAGTTGCTTTTTCTAAAAACCACTCCATACGTTCAATATTTTTGGTTGGCGCCATTGCTATGTGCAGGTAATGGTTCCTTTTATTAAACGCATTTGTTACTGAAATTATTTGAAGTATGGTTCTTTTAGGATGCGGATCCTGAATGATGGCTGCATACAAACTGCCTTTGCCATCAATTAATTGTACCTCGCTACCCTTTTCAAGCCGTAGTACCCTGATGCAGTGCTTGCTTTCTTCTTCGTTCAGAAAATAATTGGGGCTTTTCGGGTTAATATCCGGGGTATAAAAAAGTTGCATTGTATTTACAGATTAATGTAAATCTACAGCATCTTCCTCATTTATGAGCAATTCAAGCTTAACTGACTCAATGTTTTGGTCCGATTTTTTTAATACGGTGATGTTATATCCGTTTGATTCTTTTTGTTCGCCAACATCTGGTATTTTGCCAAATATATCACCCAGCCAGCCCGAAACAGTGTCAAAATCGCCATCTTCGGGCAGGTCATGAGGTAAATGGCCGTTTACATCATAAATAGGAGCAAGAGCGTTTACTATAAATTCACGGTCGTTTACTTTCTCCACAATAGGTTTTTCCTCGTCATATTCGTCCTGAATTTCACCCACCAGTTCTTCAACAATATCCTCCAGCGTAACCATACCTGCAGTGCCTCCAAATTCGTCCAATACTATGGCAATTTGTATGCGTTTTTGCTGCAATTCAGCCATCAGGTCATTGATTTTTTTTGTTTCAGGAACAAAGTATGGTTTACGGATAATATCCTTTAGAACGATATCTTCATTGCGGGCAAGTAAGGGCAAAATATCTTTGGCATGTACTATACCGATTATTTTGTCAATAACATCATCATAAACAGGTATGCGCGAGTAACCTTCAGTTATAACAAGTTCAAGTAATTCGTCTTTACTGGTATTAATATCAACCCCTGATATTTTGGTACGGGGAACCATGATGTTTTTAACAACACGTTCATTAAAGTCAAATACATTTTGTATCAGCTCATGCTCAGTTGAATCCAAAGCACCGGTTTGTTTTCCTTGGTCAAGCAGGTATTGCAATTCTTCAGAGCTATGGCTTGTTTCGCCTTGTACCGGGTTGATGCCTATCAGTTTTAAAACAAAATTGGCAAACCCGTTTAACATCCAAATTAATGGGCGAAAAACGGCGAAGAAGAAACGCAAGGGTAATGAAATAGCCATTACCGTGCGTACCGATCTTTGTATAGCAATTGATTTTGGCGCAAGTTCACCAAATACAATGTGTAAAATGGTAATAAATGCAAAGGCTACAACATGACTTGTATTAATGATGAAGCTTGAAGTAATAACCAGTCCGCACATTGCAAAAAGATTAAGCATGAGCTTAGTTGCCACCTCCTGTCCAACCCAGCCCAAACCCAACGAAGCTATGGTTACCCCTAATTGCGTAGCTGCCAGATACCCATCAAGGTTGTGCATTATGCTGCGGGCCACCTTTGCCACCGGGCTGCCTGATTTGGCCTTGATCTCTATTTGTGAGCCCCTAACCCTTACCATTGCAAATTCAGCGGCTACAAAAAAGCCGTTCAGCAGAACCAGGAAGAAGGTAAGGAAAAGATATAAACCGTTTATTTCAAGATCAGGGCCCATAAATTAATTATTGGTACACAGGAAAAGTAGACTTGTACAATTCCAAACTCTCTTTTATTACCTTATGAGCATAACGCATACCCAAAAGATGCTCAATGGTAACATTTTTACCTTCAAGCTTTTTGTAATCTTTAAAGAAACGAACAATTTCGGTCATCGCATGCGGTGGTAATTCATTAAGGTCATTAATGTAATTTACTGACATGTCATTCTTTGCTACTGCGATGATTTTATCGTCTTGTTCACCGTTATCAACCATATGCATAACGCCTATTACTTTTGCTTCAATAATTGACATTGGAAAAACATCAATTGAGCAAAGTACCAGAATATCCAAAGGATCATTATCATCACAGTATGTTTGCGGTATAAAACCATAATTAGCCGGATACATTACCGAAGAAAATAAAACACGATCAAGTTTCAATAAACCTGATTCTTTATCAATTTCATATTTGGCTTTTGAGCCTTTTGGAATTTCAATTATAGCCTGAACAATTTCTGGAACATTATCACCAGGAGAAACCTGGTGCCATGGATGTTGTGTACTCATTTAATTATATTATTTTAGTTCGTTAACATTCTGCCTTCTTTGCAGCTTTCGTTTTAAAAAAGCAAAAATCAGGGGAATTGTTGTTATTATTATTAATCCTATGACAATATACTCCATGTAATCTTTTAACTGCGGGTATCTTCGTCCTAAAAAATACCCTGCTAAAGTAAAAGTGTTTACCCAGGCTACACTGCCAATTATGTTATAAATTGTAAACTTCTTTAAATCTAACTTTACAATACCTGCAAAGATAGGTGCAAAAGTTCTAATAATTGGGAAAAATCTGCCTAATACCAGGGCCATACCCCCATGTTTAGCATAAAATTCTTCTGCCAGTTCAACATAATGCCGTTTAAAAAAAAAGGAATTGTTTTTACTGAATAAGGAAGGCCCTGCACGGTAGCCAAACCAATAGCCCGTAAAATTCCCCAATATACCCGCGCCTATTAATGATAATACAAGCGTATAAATGGATATATCAAAGCGCCCTGTGGAACATAACAGACCAGACATGAACAACAGATAGTCTCCCGGTAAAAAAAAACCGAAAAACAAGCCGGTTTCAGCAAAAACAACTATAAGCAAAAAGTAAAACCCTAAGCTTATGATGGATTGAGCGTCCGTTAAATTTTGAAGATGTTCCCAAAAATTATCCATTCACTATATCCGTAAAACTACAAATATTAAATGAAATTGTAATACTTGTGTTACGGAATTAAATAAGCCCTGAAATGAACCCTGGATAAATACCGATCAAGATAGTTGCTATTGCTGATAAACCTAATACAAATTTGTAGTATACAGGTATAACAAGCTCAGCCCGGTCAGCATCGTTAAAATACATTGCTATGATAACCCTGAAGTAGTAGAAAATGCTGATAATAGCATTTATTACAGCCAGTATTACCAAAACTACCTGATATTTGTTTAATGCACCGGTGAACATAAAGAATTTACCAATAAAACCGGCAGTAAGTGGGATACCTGCTAATGAAAGCATCGCAATTGTTAATACCAACGCCAGAAAAGGATTCTTTTTTGACAGGCCGTTAAAGCTCTCAAAATTATCACTGCCTGATTGTTGTTGAACCAGTATTAAAGCTCCAAATGCAATTATTGAGGCAATAGAGTAAGCAGTTGCATAAACAAATACAGAATTTGCAGAACTTGCTCCTAAGGCTACTACAGCAAAAAGCAGGTAACCAGCGTGCGATATACTTGAAAATGCCAGCATACGCTTGAAGCTTTGTTGATAAAGTGCCGTAATGTTTCCTATAAACAAGGTAATAACAGTTATCACCAATAATACTGGTACCCAGAAATCAGATATTGGGGCAAAACAAGCTGTAAATAGACGGAGGAAAGCTGCAAAACCAGCTGTCTTAACAACAGTTGACATGAATGCAGTGATCAGGGTAGGGGAGCCTTCATATACATCTGGAGTCCAGAAATGGAAAGGAGCAGCACCCACTTTAAAGCAAAGGCCAACAATGATCAGTAAAACACCGGTATAAAACATCGGATCGATATTGTGCGGATGCTCTACTACAAAGTTGCGGATAGCTTCTAAATTAAATGAACCTGATGCACCATAAATCAACGTGATACCAAATAATAGGAAGCCTGTTGAAAATGCACCCATCAGGAAGTATTTTAAAGCGGCCTCGTTTGAAGCAAAGTCGCTTTTCTTTATACCTGCCAGGATGTATAAGCTAACTGACATGATCTCGATGCCGATAAACAGCATGGTAAGGTTATAAAACGATACCATTACAATGATTCCAGCTAATGAAAATAGGATAATAGCATAGTATTCAGCAATATGGCTGCTTATTTTTTCGAAATAGTCTTTTGATAGGAATACAATCAATATGGTTGATATGATGGTAACTGATGAAAATACAACGGAGAAATTGTCAAACAGCATCATGCCATGATAAATAGGCTGTGCATTGTTATTCCATTGTGAAATGCCAAAACCTAAAGCAACAAGTAAACCAATAATTGTTACAGGCAACAATGCCTTTTGACCTTTATATAAACCAATATACAGGAGTATAATGGGTAAAATGGATATGATAATTAAAGTACTCATTATTTTACTTGTACAAATTTATTATTTACCGTTTGAACCAGGTTATTAACTGCAGCTTCAGAAATATGAAGAATTGGTTGCGGATAAATACCCATAATTATTACAAGGGCACATATAATGCCCAATACCAGTTTTTCAGAACCGCTTATGTCTGCAAATACTGCAGTTAATGCGTTTGTCTCTCCTTGCATTACTTTTTTATACATGCGCAGCATATAAACAGCGCCAAATATCATGGTTGAACCTGCTGAAACAACCAGTAAAACATTGTAACGGAACACGCTGTTAAGCAGCATAAATTCACCAATAAAACCATTGGTTAATGGTAATGCTACTGTGCCTAATACAATAATTAAAAATGCTATAGCAAATTTAGGAGCCACTTTAGCAATACCACCTAATTCATTAACTTCCCTGGTATTTAAACGGCTGCTGATGATATCCCAAATAAAGAATAAACCTACTACATTGATACCATGGCTAAGCATCTGGAACATGGCACCCTGTAGGCCCATAGTAGTCCAGCCAAATATGCCGGCTGCAATAAGGCCAACGTGTGCTATTGATGAATAAGCCACTAAGCGTTTGCCGTCTTTTTGAGTAAATGCAATAATGGAACCGTAAACAATACCTATAACGGCTAATACAATTACAATTCCTTCATATTTTTGAAAACCAAGTGGTGCAATAGGAATTAACCAGCGGATAACACCATAGATCCCCATTTTAAGCATAATACCTGATAACATCATGGTACCGGCAGCAGGTGCTTCGGTATAAGTGTCAGGCTGCCAGGTGTGGAACGGAAACAAAGGCATTTTGATGGCAAAAGCCAGGAAGAACGCCCAGAATACCCATGCCTGATGATGTGCATCAACAACACCGGTAGTGGTAAATGCTGAAAGATCAAAGGTTTTTGATGGGCTAAGCAGGTATAAATAAATAATACCTACCAGCATAAACAATGAACCTGAGAATGTATAAATGAAGAATTTAATAGTAACCTTAATTCTGTTTACACCGCCCCAAAGTGAGCAGATAAAGTAAATAGGGATAAGCGCTGCTTCCCAGCCTACATAGAATAAAAAGCCATCTAAAGCGGTAAATACTACCAACATACCAGCCTGCATAAACAATATCAATGCATAAAAGGCATTGGCATTTTTATATTCATGCTTGTAAGTGGTTAGGATGATAAGTGGTACCAATACGTTGGTAAGTAGTATCATTATCATACTTATACCATCAATACCTGCACTAAAGTAAATGCCCAGTTTAGGTATCCATGGAGCCACAACAGCAAACTGTATGGATGCGTCGGGCACAAACCTGCTTAAAAATATGGCTGCTAATGCTAATTCAGCTACTGAAAAAGCCAACGCTGCATGCTTTGTTGCACCGTTCTTAAAGAGTAAAACAGCAAGAGCCGAAATTACCGGTAAAAAAATTAAAATACTGACCGTCATTTTATATTATAAACGCTAATCGTTCTTTACTTTTTAAATACAATGTAAAAAAGGATGGAAATGATACCCACAACCATCATAAAAATATAATATCCAACATTACCTGTTTGCAATAAACGCAAACCTTTACTCGATTCCATAGTGCCTTTGCCTATACCATTAACAATTCCATCAATGCCTAACTTATCAATTACTCTGTAGAAGAAATCTGATAGAAAATCTAATGGTTTGCGGATAATGGTATCGTATAATTCGTCGATATAAAATTTGTGATAAGATAAACTTGCCAGTGCCGGGCGTTCTTCTTCGTCTGCCACCGGTACGTGAGCATTTTTCACATATCTTAAGTAAGCATAAACCAAGGCAATTAAAGCTCCGCCAACAGAAATAGCCATTAAGGTTATTTCTGTTGATTGTGATGAGGATACTTCTTTTAAAATGGCTGCTGAGTTTGTAAATACCGGAGATAAGAATTTACCTAATATATGATGGCCGCTCCACAATGAATCCGGTATGCCGATAAAACCACCTACAATGGATAAGATAGCCAGTACAATCAATGGAATAGTCATTGATGCAGGTGATTCATGTAAGTGATGCTCCTGCTCATGTGTGCCGCGAAATTTACCCCAGAAAGTAAGGTATAACATGCGGAACATATAAAATGAAGTAAACATAGCCGTAATTACACCAATTGCGTACATGCTTTTGCTGTAAGTAAAGGTATGCGCCAAAATTTCATCTTTTGAAAAGAAGCCTGCAAATGGCGGAATACCAGAAATGGCAAGAGTACCAATCAACATAGTTATAAAGGTAATAGGCAATTTGCTTCTCAGTCCGCCCATTTTACGCATGTCCTGCTCACCACTCATTCCGTGGATAACTGAACCTGCACCAAGGAATAAAAGCGCTTTGAAGAATGCATGAGTTAATACGTGGAAAAATGCACCCGTATAAGCACCAACGCCTAAGCCTAAAAACATATAACCCAACTGTGATACTGTTGAATAGGCCAATACTTTTTTAATATCTGTTTGTGATAGTGCTATTAATGCAGCAACAACAGCAGTGGTTAAACCCACAATTGCTATTACATGAAGCGTTACAGGGGCAAGCGTAAATAAAATATTTGAACGGGCAATCATATAAATACCTGCAGTTACCATCGTTGCTGCGTGTATTAACGCTGATACCGGAGTTGGACCGGCCATTGCATCAGGTAACCAGGTAAATAGAGGCAGCTGAGCCGATTTACCTACAGCACCTACAAACAATAATAATGTAATTACAACATAAGGTGTTGTTGTTGCATATTGAGGTGTAGCCGCCTTAGGGAAGATATCAGCAAAGTTTGCACTTCCAAAAAATACAATCAGGATAAATATACCAATGATAAAGCCTAAATCGCCAATACGGTTCATGATGAATGCTTTTTTAGCAGCATCAGCATAAGCTGGGTTTGAATACCAGAAACCGATTAACAGGTATGAGCATAAACCTACACCTTCCCAGCCAATAAACATTACCAGGTAGTTTGATCCCATCACCAATAAAAGCATGAAGAAGATAAACAGGTTAAGGTATGCAAAGAACTTACCGAAACCGGCATCATCTTTCATATAACCGATAGAATATAAGTGGATTAAAAAACCCACACCGGTAATAATCAGCAACATAATTGAACTAAGCTGATCGATCAGGAAATCGAAGGAGACCTTGAATTCAAGTACCGAGAACCAGTTAAATAAGTGGGCAGGAAATTGACCGGTATGTTGTACCTGTAAAAAAGCACCGATACTTAAGCCAAAAGAAACCAGCACCAGAAAACTTGCCAAAAAGCCTATAAAAGCCTTTGGTAACGCGTTACGGCCGATACCGTTAATAATAAAACCGGCTAACGGTAGTATAGGAATAAGCCAGATATATTTATCCATTTGTTATACTATAAATTATTTGTCATTGTCAAGAGTCTCTCAACGACGCGAGTTTATCTTTAAAAAACCGAAGCCGGAAAGCCGGCTTCAGAAATCATTTACCATTTAAGCCTGTTCAGTACATTAATGTCTATTGAATTTGTATTTCTATAGATCATTACGATAATAGCCAAACCTACTGCTACTTCGGCAGCGGCCAGGGCCATAATAAAAAATACAAAAACCTGTCCAGTCGCATCACCACGATAAACCGAGAATGCTGCAAGCAATAAATTAACTGAATTGAGCATTAGCTCGACCGACATAAATATTACGATAGCGTTGCGGCGGATTAATACACCAATAACCCCAATCGAAAATATAATAGAACTTAATAAAATGTAGTGGTTAAGCGGAATAGCTTGAATATTGTGTGTTAAAGTTTCCATCAGGTTGTTTTGGGGTCTTTAGTAGCCAATAAAACAGCACCAACCATTGCTGATAACAGCAATATTGATGATACTTCAAATGGTAATAAATATTCGTTAAATAGTATTTTACCCAGATTTTTTACAAGACCAAGGTTTGGATCCTGCAAAATTACCAATTGCGAACCGTTGAAAGCTTTTACTGCTGATACTATTGCAAGTAAAAAACAACCACCACCTATAAAGCCTGCTATTTTAACCACGTTTGATTTACGAGGTTCTGATTCCTTGTTCAGGTTAATGAGCATAAGGGTATATAAGAATAATACCAGGATAGCCCCCATGTACACAATGAAATTAACAATGGCCAAAAACTGGGCATTTAATAAAACATAGTGAATGGTAAAAGTGAAAAAGGTAAGTATCAGGTAAAGTATACTATGCACGGGGTTTTTCGCCGTAATTACCAGTATTGAAAAAAATATGGACAAAAATGCGATGAAGTAAAATGTACTCATGATTTATATTTGAAAATACCTTTACCCCCTAAAAGAGTAGGGCAAAGGTATAAAACTTCTTTATTGATTTAAGGGAGCTTCTACTAATTTGTCTTTACCGTAAATAAAATCTTTCCTTAAATAGTCTGCCGGTACAATGTTGCCATCTAAATAGATAGCTTCTTTAGGGCATGCTTCTTCACACAATCCGCAGAAGATGCAACGCAGCATATTAATTTCATATACAGCAGCATATTTTTCTTCACGGTATAAGTGCTCTTCGCCTTTCTGGCGTTCTGCAGCTATCATGGTGATTGCTTCTGCCGGGCATGATAAAGCGCACAAACCACAGGCGGTGCAACGTTCTTTACCGTTTTCATCGCGTTTAAGCGAATGCATGCCACGGAAATTCTCTGAAAACTCACGTTGTTCTTCAGGATAACTGATAGTTACCGGTTTCCTGAAAAAGTGTTTCATGGTAATTGAAAGCCCCTGAACTATAGCAGGAAGATAAGCCCTTTCCCAAAAATTGAGTGGCTTTGACTCCAATACCTTACGTTTATTACTTAACGATTCCATCTTTATCCCTTATTTAATAAAAGTAATCCATAATCCAGTTGCTATAATATTTGCTATAGCCAGTGGGATCAAAACTTTCCAACCCAAATCCATTAACTGATCATAACGGAAGCGCGGAATGGTCCATCGAACCCACATAAAGAAGAATATGAATAAAAATATTTTTGCAAACAGAACTACCACACCAATAAGTGGGCCTATAGCTGGTCCGGTATGGGCTAATACCCAATCCATCCCCGGATAATTATATCCACCCCAGTATAATGTTGCCATTACTGCTGATGAAATGAACATGTTAATATACTCAGCAAACAGGTAGAAACCCAATTTCATTGATGAATATTCGGTATGATAGCCACCAACCAGTTCGGTTTCGCACTCAGGCAAATCGAATGGGGTACGGTTAGTTTCAGCAAAGGCACATACTATAAATAGTAAAAAGCCAAGTGGCTGGTAAAGGATATTCCAATGCCAGCTGTGTTGTTGCTCAGCAATTTGACGAAGGCTCAAAGTACCGGTAACCATCAATAAAGCGATGATTGACAAGCCCATTGAAATTTCATAGCTGATATTTTGTGATGCAGCACGGATAGCACCCAATAAAGAATATTTATTGTTTGATGCCCATCCACCTATCATTACGCCGTATACACCTAAGGAAACAACGCCAAAAATGTAAAGAATCCCCACATTAATGTCAGCAACCTGCAAATCAATAACGTGTGAGCCAATGGTCATTTGTTGTCCCCATGGGATAACCGCAGAACCAATACAAGCAGTTAAGATAGCTAACGAAGGACCTGCAATAAACAGGAAAGTATTGGCATGGGTAGGGATGATTTCTTCCTTTAAGAACATTTTACCACCATCAGCCAGTGGCTGTAAAAGGCCCCACGGACCGGCACGGTTAGGACCTATACGATCTTGAAAAAATGCCGCAATCTTACGTTCGGCATAAGTGGAGTACATGGCTATTACCAGGCTTATCGCAAAAATGATAACTACCAGTACCAGTTTAATTATTATATCTGCAAGTCCCATTATAAGCGTGTATCTCGTTCAAATTGTTCTTTATTCTTTTCCATTAATTGCGGGTTAGTTTTAACAACCGGCAAAGGTTTAAACTCGTAGTGATTTGCACTGATAACCGATTTGTGCGAAATTTTACGAGGACCTTCAATTACCCAATCACTGGTTTTCTTTTTATCGAAGCGACAGGTATTGCAAATAAATTCTTCTACCTCACCATATTTATCTTTACGGGCAGTAACACGTAAAACCTCTTCGCCTTTATACCATAAGGTTACTTTTCCATTGCATTTTTCATGATCGCAATCACGATGTGCATCAACTGGCTTGGTAAACCAAACACGATTTTTGAAACGGAAAGTTTTATCGGTTAAAGCACCTACAGGGCATACATCAATAACGTTTCCTGAAAAATCATTATCAACAGCTGCTTTAATGTAGGTAGATATTTCGGAGTGATCTCCACGGTTTAAAATACCGTGAATACGATGATCGGTAATCTGATCGGCAGTGAAAACGCAACGGTAGCATAAAATACAACGGGTCATGTGCAGTTGGATCTTATCGCCAATATCGATTTTTTCGAACGTGCGGCGGTCAAACTCATAACGGGTTTTAACTGCACCGTGTTCAAAGCCAAGGTTTTGCAGATCGCACTCGCCTGCCTGATCGCAAATAGGGCAATCCAGCGGGTGATTAATCAACAATATCTCCACTATTCCTTTACGTGCTTCAATTACTTCGGGCGAGGTGATGTTTTGTACTTCCATCCCATCCATTACCGTAGTACGGCATGATGCTACCAGTTTAGGCATAGGGCGAGGGTCTTTTTCAGATCCTTTGCTAACCTTAACCAGGCAGGTACGGCATTTACCACCGCTGCCTTCCAGTTTGGAATAATAGCACATAGCAGGCGGAACTATGTCACCACCAATTTGCCTTGCGGCATTTAAGATGGTTGTTCCTGGTTCTACTTCAACGGGTATTCCGTCTATTGTTACTTTCATTAAGTTAAAATTAAAAACTCAATATTTAGTTCTTATCGTTATGTAACGACAAATGTTTTATTTATGCTGGTGTTTCTTCTTTTTTAGGAAGTGGGTCGGCGTAATGTGCCAAACCATAATTCCTTGATACTGCTTCAGAAGCATTGGTAACGTGCCATTCAAATTCATCTCTGAAGTGACGGATTGCTGATGCCACCGGCCATGCGGCTGCATCACCTAAAGGACATATAGTATTTCCTTCAATTTTTTTAGAAACATCAACCAACAAATCCATGTCGCTCATTTTTCCATGGCCATGTTCTAAACGGTGCAATACTTTTTCCATCCATCCGGTACCTTCACGGCAAGGCGAACATTGTCCGCAACTTTCGTGGTGATAGAAACGGGTAAAGTTCCAGGTATTACGTACAATGCACTGATCTTCATCAAAAGCAATAAAACCGCCAGAACCCATCATGGTTCCGCTAACAAATCCACCATCTGCTAATGATTCGTAGCTCATTAAGCGGGGCTCATTATTAATGGTTTTAAGGAAAAGGTTAGCAGGCAAAATTGGAACTGACGAACCACCGGCAACTACCGCTTTTAAACGTTTGCCATTGGCTATACCGCCGCAATACTCGTCAGAATATAAAAACTCTTCCACTGGAAGACCTAATTCAATTTCAAAAACACCAGGATTTTTAATATTACCACCGGCAGAGATTAATTTGGTACCAGTACTACGGCCAACACCAATTTTAGTATACTCTTCGCCACCTTCATTAATGATAGGCACTACTGCGGCAATTGATTCAACATTGTTTACTACGGTAGGGCAGCCATATAAACCTGCAATAGCAGGGAATGGTGGTTTAATGCGCGGATTACCACGTTTACCTTCCAATGATTCTAATAATGCAGTTTCTTCACCACAGATATAAGCGCCACCGCCTGGTTGTACGTATAGTTCCAGATCGTAACCTGTGCCTAATATATTCTTACCTAAGAAACCTGCATTTTTTGCTTCTGCAATTGCTCTTTCCAGTATCCTGATTTGTGGCATCATTTCGCCACGAACATAGATGTATGATGTTTTGGCACCTAAAGCAAAGCTGGATACTATCATTCCCTCAATTAGTAAGTGAGGAATATGGGTCATCAGGTAACGGTCTTTAAAAGTTCCGGGTTCTGATTCGTCAGCATTGCAAACCAGGTAACGGGCTACACCTTCTGGTTTTGCCAGAAAGCTCCATTTCATCCCGGTAGGGAAACCTGCACCACCACGGCCACGTAATCCTGATTTTTTAACTTCTTCAACCACATCATCCGGCGACATGGTTTTCAGTGCTTTTTCAACAGAAGCATAACCGCCTTTTGAGCGATAAACATCAAAGGTATTGATGCCGGAAACGTTAATATGTTCTAAAAGTAATTTACGTGCCATTGCTGCTTAATATATCTTTTTGGTCAGCTTGTAATAATTAATATGTCTGATAATGCAGCTTGCTAAAGCTACTACAATCAATAAGTTTAATATCAACGGATTTTTATTGAAATCACCATTCCCGTAATGGATAACAATTATGGTAATTACGAACAATGCATCAGTTATGATTAAACTTGTTCTGTTCATTTTTTAATTATGGCCTTTTGCTTTTAATTCTGCAATCAGCTTATCAACTGAGTTTGGTGTTAAATTTTCGTAAAAAGTGTATTCAGGACCTATTTGTAAAACAGGGCCAAAGCCACATGCTGCAAGGCATTCTACTCCACGCCAGCTAAACAGGCCATCGGCAGTTACTTCACCTTCTTTTACACCCAGCTTTTCTTCAATATAATCCATTATTTTTTCGGCACCTACTAAACAGCAAGGTCCGGTGCGGCAAACTTCCAGTACAAACTTACCTTGAGGGCGTAAAAAGTACATGCTGTAAAAGCTGGCCACCTCATATACCTCAATATGCTGAATGCTCAGGTATTCGGCAACTTTATCCATGGCTATTGGGCTAACCCAGCCAAACTCTGCCTGTACTAAATGGAGTATAGGTAATAAAGCCGATTTTTGTTTACCTTTTGGGTAACGGCTCACAATGTCATCAAACTTACTGATCAGCTCCGGCGAAAACTCAACCGGTGCCTGGGCTTCGTCAACTCTAAGCATCTAACTCTCCGGCTATAACGTTTAAACTACTCATGTTAATAATTGCGTCTGATAATAACATACCGCGACTCATTGGGGCATACATCTGGTAATTGATAAAACTTGGTCTGCGGAAATGCAAACGGTATGGCGATCTGCCGCCATCATTTACCAGGTAAAATCCTAATTCGCCATTGGCACCTTCAACTGCATGGTAAACTTCAGTTGTTGGGGTTGGTACTTCGCCCATCACAATTTTAAAGTGATAGATCAAAGCTTCCATGTTATTATAAACATCCTCTTTTGGAGGAAGGTAAAAATCAGGTACATCAGCATGGAAAATATCCGATGGTTCTTTTTCAAGTTTAACCAAAGCTTGCTCAATTAAACGTAAGCTTTGCCACATTTCTTCGTTACGAACTAAAAAGCGGTTGTAAACATCACCATTGGTACCAACCGGAACTTCAAATTCAAAATCATCATATGATGAATAAGGCTCCATCGCTCTTACATCATAATCAACGCCTGCTGCACGTAATAGCGGGCCGCTCCAGCTATAGCTTAATGCTTCTTCGGCGGTTACAGCAGCTACATCCCTGGTACGGTCAATAAATATGCGGTTACGATTAAACAGCGATTCAAATTCTTTTAACGTTACCGGGAAATCTTTTAAGAATTTACGCAGTTTGCTGAAAGCTATGGTATTAAAATTACGCTCAAAACCACCTATCCTGCCAATATTGGTAGTAAGGCGTGAGCCACAAACTTCTTCATAAATTTCATAAATGGCTTCGCGGTATTCCATCATGTAAAGGAAACCTGTAAAAGCCCCTGTATCAACACCTAATACACCGTTACAAACAATGTGATCGGCAATACGGGCCAGCTCCATTACAATTACACGCAGATAGTCTACACGTTTTGGTGTTTCGATGCCTAAAAGTTTTTCAACTGTCATGTGCCAGCCCATATTGTTAATGGGGGATGAGCAGTAGTTTAACCTGTCGGTTAATGGTGTGATTTGATAAAACGGCCTGTGTTCGGCAATTTTTTCAAATGCACGGTGAATATAACCTATGGTTGATACACCGCTTACAATTCTTTCGCCATCCAATTGCAGCACGTTTTGGAATACTCCATGTGTTGCAGGGTGGGTTGGCCCTAAGTTAAGGGTTGAAAGCTCGCTTTGCGGATCGTTATCTGTAAATACCGGGTGGTTCTGCATTTTCTGTTATCTTCCAAAAAAATAATCTTTCTTATCAACACGGTTAGGGTCTTCCAATGGAAACTCTTTCCGCATAGGGTGCGCTGTCATATCGTCAACGTTCAATATCCTGCGTAAATCAGGATGTCCGTCAAATATTACCCCGAAAAAATCGTAAGTTTCTCTTTCCATCCAGTTAGCGCCATTCCATAAAACGGTGGCAGTAGGGATGTGTACATCACCATCAGTTAAAAAAACTTTTAAACGGATACGGGTATTGTGTACCAGGCTATGTAAATGATAAATAATACCGATAGCTTTTTCCTGTTCAGGATAATGGATAGCGGTAATATCTGTTAGATAAATGAATTGAAGAGTGGGATCGTTTTTTAAATAAGTTAAAACGTCAATAATGTGCTCCCTGGTAGTTTCCAGTGTAAGCAAGCCAAATGGTTCGCCTATTGTAGTTACCTTATCGTTGAACTGAGCACCTATTTTGCTTAAAAGCTCTTCGTTTGTTATTTTGCCCATTATTGTATTCCGTATGAAGCTAATAGTTTTTGGTATTGTGGTTCGTTTCTACGACGTAAAGTTTCTGTTTGAACCAGCTTTTGGATGTTCATAAAGCCATCAATAATAGCTTCTGGACGCGGTGGGCATCCCGGAACATAAACGTCAACAGGAATAATTTCATCAATACCCTGTAACACAGAGTAAGTATCAAATATACCACCGCTTGATGCGCATGCGCCAACGGCAATAACCCAGCGGGGTTCTGCCATCTGCAAATAAACCTGCCTTAAAACTGGTCCCATTTTTTTGGCAATGGTACCCATAACCATTAAAAGATCTGCCTGCCTTGGCGAGAAGCTTAAACGCTCGGCACCAAATCTCGACAAATCATAATGAGATGCCATGGTTGCCATAAATTCTATTCCGCAGCACGAAGTAGCAAATGGCAATGGCCATAATGAATTTGAACGTGCTATACCGATTGCTTTATCAAGCGAGGTTGCGAAAAAACCTGCTCCTTCTACACCTGCCGGGGCATCAACTAATTGAATATCACTCATGATTTATTTGATACAAAAACCCATCAATTTTAAGTCAAAAGCCTTTAATATTTACGTTAGTCCAATTATATATAGCTTAACGTTTTTAAAAGACTTGAGCATATTATGTTTATGCTTATATATGACAAATTTACAACATTTTACTATGTAAGGCTTACACTATGTAATATGGTAAATTTATTTAGAAACAGTCTAAACTGATCTTTCTTAAATCTTCAATATTGCAGAAGACTTTTAATCTTTTCTTTTTCTATAAACGAGCTCCCCTTTTGAGGGGAGTTGAGCGACGAGATTAGTCCCAGTCTAGTGCGCCTTTTTTAATTACGTAAATAAAGCCCAGTAAAAGCGTTCCCATAAAAATAAACATCTCTATCAGGCCGTCTTTACCCAAATCGCGGAAATTTACCGCCCATGGGTACATAAAGATCACTTCTACGTCAAACAGCACGAAAAGGATAGCTACCAGGAAATATTTGATAGAAATAGGGGTACGGGCATTACCCACCACCTCAATACCCGACTCAAACGGGGTTAATTTATCTTTGGTTACCCTTTTAGGGCCTATTTTATGTGTTACAAACATAGTGGTAACCACAAAACCTAAAGCCACCAACATTTGAAATATGATGGGCAGATAATTAATGGGCAAACTTTGTACTTCCATGATGCAAATATACAAATGGAACTATAATAAAAAAGCCCTCTGATAAATCAGAAGGCTTCTTATTTGCTTTTAATTACTTATTTGCTTTTAGCACCGCCTTTTTTAGCGAAGTAATAGACTACCTGTGGATTGGTTGGGTCCATATCTTTTGCTTTGGTATAAAGATCAAGCGCTTTTGCTTCATCTTTTTCTTTATACTGAGCGTAGTTACCTAAGTAAACATAAGCAGCAGCTAAATAACCTTTAGTTTTATCATCTGGTGCACCTTTTGCAGTTACTACCTGGATGTATTGTTCAAACAGTGGTTTTGCTAAACCTTTAATATTATTTCTATCGCCTTCTTCAAAATCCTTCACATTTGCGTGAAAATATATGATTTGTGCATTTGGTGTAGGCAATTTGCGTTCTACATAAGTAAATGCTGAATCGGCTTTGGTAAGTAATGTTGAATCAGGTTTTAAAGTTTTAACTGTCTGTGATTTTATCAATTGGTCTTTGTAAGCCTGGTAATAGCTAAAACCTTCGTAAAAGTGGTCAGTTAATTTAGCCTGACGTGATTTCTCAGCAAAGGTATGGTAAGCTTCTCCGGCATCAATGTATTTACCTGAAGCATATAGTGATTTGGCTATTTCACCATAGATATCAACTTGTGAAGTATCTAAAGTTAAAGCTTTACGTAAATCGCGTATACCTAATGAATCTTGTTTAAGAGCCAGTTCTGTACGGCCTAAGTACAGGTAATCATTAGGAATTAAACGTTTTGGATCAGCTTCAGAAGTCCATTTGTTTAAAGCGGTTAGTGCTGATTGATAATCTTTATTTTCGAAAGCAGCATAACCTAAATAACGGTAAACCCTTAAATTACTTTTTGCTGATGCGCTTAAATCTGTAGCTACTTTTTGTAAAGTAACATAATCTTTAGTACGGATCAGGAAGTCTGCATAACGCATTTGTGTTTCAACAGAGTAATCAGTAAGGCTGATATATTTCTTGTAGTTTTCAACAGCTTCTTTTGTTTTTACATCATAAGTAGCTGCATCTTTTGATGCCTCACGGATATTGGTTTCAGCGAGCTCACGGTAAGCAGGTCCATAATTAGGATCGATAGCTAAAGCTGCCTGAAATTGTTTTTCAGAGTCTTCAAAGTTGTCAGCATACCTCCATAAAACACCTGTAGAAACGTTTGCTGAAGGTAATTTAGGATCAATTGCTAAAGCAGCTGAATAAGCTGTGTAAGCATCGTTACTTTTCAGTTGTGAGCGATAAGCATCACCTAAAGCAACCAGTAAAACGGCATCCTTAGGGTTAACAACTTTGCCTTTGTTTAATATGGCGATAGCTGCATCTGCATCTACAGGTGTAACGGCAGAACCGGTTGCGCCTGCTGCGCTACCACTAACCGGTAATAAATAGCCCAGGCCTGCATACAAATAGGGTGTGCTGCTTTTACCAGCAAGGGTAATAGCCTGGTTAAAATCATTTGCTGCTGTAGTGTTGTCTTTTTCAACATGAGCAGCAGCGCCTAAGCCTACATAATTCAATGCTGATTTTGCGTTTACCGCAATACCTTTGTTAAAGGTAGCTTTTGCAGAGTCAACATAATCTTGTTTTAAATATACCCAGCCCAGGTAAAAAAAGTTCTCGTCCTTATCCGCTTGCGTGGTAGTAAGGTTTTTAAGCATTGATTTAGCTTTCTGATACTGTTCGGCATCAATTGCTTTTTTTGCATCAGCTAAACTTTGCGCAAAAACTGATGAACCCGCAAATACCAATCCCAACCCCGCGACGGCTACTTTATTGATCATTTTCATCGTTAATAAATCTTTCGTTTTTAGTTAATTTTTAGCTGCACCATTAGGGTACTGCATTGTTTTGTTTAGTTTTTAGTTGATTAATTAACTGTTTATAATCTGTTTAAAACATATCTGCTATTTATTGCAGTTTGATTTACAGTATATTCAGTTTGCAATGATATAATTTTTTTGATTTAAATTTAGTAACAAAACTGTACAAGTTTAAACTTCTTTATTTGTTACTTGTTTTAATCTTTTTTTCAATTACAATATCTCTTACCGGAATCATGTCTGGTAATAAGCCGGATTTAAGAATTATCCGCTGTCCGCGATCACCTAATATGAAAGCCTCAAAATCCTTGCCTAATTTGCTGGTATTGTATAAAATATATAAGTTTCTGGTAAGCGGATATTGCTTTAATGCTAATGAGCTTTGCGAAGGGGTAATATATCCGTTATCATTATTTTTGCTCACATCATCCTTCACACCTACAATTTTAACTTTTTGAACATCGGCTGAATAGTCTTTATCAGGATCATTCAACCAGCTGAAGCCTACAATACCTATAGCATTAGGGTGTTCGGCTACATATTTAATTGCTTCCTTGTTGGATTTTAGGGCATAAATATTTTTTTGCTTGAAATCTTTATAACCAGTAAAATCCTTTAAATACCTTACTACACCTGAGTTTGGATTATCAAAAACGATAACTTTATCTTTTTTAGTATAACCACCCAGCATTTTTTTTATTTCACTTACCGTAATGCTGGTATCATTAGATGCTTCATTTACTATTATTGTTATGGCATCAATAGCAAAGCGGTTAATATTGGGCACAGCATTTCTTGTATCGCGAAGGGCCTTGTATTCATTAGCGGTTAAATCGCGTGCCAGAATGGCAACTCTAACGCTGTCATCCATAAAACTGTTTACAGCGATATTTTCAGGTGAATAAGAAATTACCGGATGTAAAGTGTCTTTGTTTGCAGCTTTAAAAATATACAGTTCCTCGTCAACAATGGGTTGAAATGACTCATCAACAACCATTTTGTTTGCATTAGGATTTAATACAGCCTTAGTTGTATCTGTTTTTTGTTTACAGCCCGAGAAAATGGCAATTAACAAAAGAGGCGATAAAACAGCAAAATATTTCAGATTTCTATTATATTTCATTAGGATCTTTCTTTAAAAGCCTTGAAAAACGTAAACCCGCATAAATGATTATTGCTATACCGATAACTGTTTTTTGAGTCTTTGGCATATTGGGTAACATGCTGTCCCAAAAGATAATCATCAGTCCTAAGCAACAAAATGCAATGAATGCTGATACTCCTAAAATAAGCAAAAACCGCCTTTTGGGCGATTTTTGCTGGTTATTATTCAATAACATAATGATTTTATTCTGCAAGTGTAAATGCAATTGGCACCGTGTATGAACAACGTACCGGACGTCCGTTCTGAATACCTGGAGACCATTTTGGAGATGCTTTGATTACGCGAATTGCTTCTTCATCGCAACCATCACCAATACCACGTACAACTTTAATATCAGTAAGGGAACCATCTCTTTCGCAAACGAAGTTTACAATTACCCTTCCTTGTGTGTTATTTTCACGTGCTACTGCAGGATACCTGATGTTTTTACCAAGGTATTTGTAAAATGCTTCTAAACCACCCGGGAAAGCCGGAGCTTGCTCCACTGAAGTAAAGATCTTATTAGGATCCTCTTCGGTTACTTTTTGGTCTGATGTACCTGCTGGTTCATCAATAGTTACGTCAGCATTTTTATCACCTTTCAGATTTTTTTGTCCTGGATCTGCAACTGCCAGTTCTTTAACTGTTGGTGGTTGTTCCTTTACTTCAACGTCTGGTTTTACAACCGGAGGAGGGAACTTAACCTGGTCAATCTTTGGTTTTGGTGGTTCAGGTGGTGGCGGCGGAGGTGGTTTCTTCAAATCCGGTGGGGGAGGTGAAAGCACCACATTGGTGATTTTAACTTTCTCTTTACCTTTTGGGATAAATCCAGAGAACATGTTGATAATCGTATTAGCAGATATTGCAAGTACAAAGAATACACAGCCGATAAGAAGCGCTTTTGCGGTATTTTTACCGTTATTTTGCCTTAACTCGTATGCACCGTATGCTTTGTTGCGACCGCTAAATACGACATCAATCCATTGCTGATTTAATATGTCTAATTTTGATCCTAACATTGTTTTAGGCTTTAATATTAATTAACGTTTTTAGTAATATTAATATTACTAATAGATATTATTCTTTTGCAAATCACCTAGTTCCATAGGAGTGATTTTTACAATTGCATAAGATTGAACACCTGTGATACTCATTTCATCAAGTGTAGAAACCAGGTTTTCATAAGTTGACTTATCACTTGGTTTTATCAAAACTATCATGAAATTATCAGGTGCAGCATGTGTAGCGGCAACTTTTTTGCCGTTTTCAATTAGTGCTTTGCGCAAGCCGTCTTTTCCGTAGTTATCAACTGTAGGCGCAGATTTACCTGGCTCACCCATGTACCACTCCAGTTTGTTATGGCTACCCAAAAGGATAGTCATTGAACGGGTAGCGGCAACAGGCAATTGATTAGTCTTTACTGTATTATCAGGCATGGCTAAATCCATTGCTTTCTTTTTGGCAAGGGTTGTTGTAAACATAAAGAATGTGATCAATAAGAAAGCCAGATCCACCATCGCAGTAAGGTCAATGCGAGTTGAAACTTTTTTACTTCTTACTTTCCCACCTTTGTGTTTACCCCCGCCGGAGGTATCTAATTCTGCCATTTTTTTATTTTTTAGGTGCCGCTTTTAGGTCGGTGATTAAACTAAATTTGAAGAGCCTTTGTTTTGCCAATATTTCGATTATTGTGCTAATAATCGGGTATTGTTCCCTTTTATCTCCCTTAATGGCAATATCAAGATCTTTATCATGCAAAGCTTTATCAGCCTGGCGTGAAGTTAAGATCCAGTTTGATAATTCATTATTTGAAGTAGTATCAACAGGAATACCTTTTTGCGGGAACTTTTGTTGTGAATCAATGGTGCCATCTAAAAATGATTTCATCTGGCTCATTGGTACACCAAACACTTCTGTGTTTGAAAAGTTTTTTATTTCATCAGGAGTAAAAGACACATGGTATTTTTCGCCCATTGCTTTTAATGCTTCAGTACGTACATCGCTGCCGTCAACTGAATAATAAACCTGATTGGTTTGGCCAACACTTATGGTAGCCAGGTTTTGTTCTGGAACAACCTTTTCCTTTGATGAGGTAGGAACGTCAGCTTTTGACGGATCCTCCACTTTAGGTTTAGCTGTTAATATGAAAAAGGTAAGCAAAAGAAAGGCCACATCGCACATGGCTGTCATATCAATTGCTGTGCTTTTCCTTGCAACTTTTACTCTGGGCATAGTTTGTTAAGTTTTAATTTGTAGTGTATAACAGATATACTAACCGTCCCGAATACTATATCGGGACGGTAAAAACTAAGCAATAGCTTTTATATTATCTGCTGTTTTTATGAGAAGCAGCAAATGTAGATACTATGCTGAAACCTGTTTCGTCAATAGCGTAAGTCAGGTTATCAATTTTTGACGTAAAGATGTTGTACATTACAATTGAAGTAGCAGAAGTACTGATACCTAATGCAGTGTTTACAAGTGCTTCAGAGATAGATGCTGAAAGTGCTGTTGAACTTCCTGAACCTGCGTTTGCTAATGAAGCGAACGCGTTGATCATACCGAATACTGTACCTAACAAACCGGTTAATGTACCGATTGATACCAGGGTAGCAATAATAGTAAGGTTTTGCTCAAGCATTGGCATTTCTAATGTAGTAGCTTCTTCAATGTCTTTTTGAATAGCAAGTGTTTTCTGATCAACATCAAGTGTGTTATCAGTTTCCATTTCACGGTATTTTTTCAAACCTGATTTTACCACGTTTGCTACTGAACCTTTTTGTTTGTCGCATTCTGCAACAGCTGCGTCAATATTGCCTGCAGTAAGTGCGCTTTGGATTTTTCTTACAAAAGCGTCAACATTTCCGGTTCCGGCTGCTTTGCCGATAACAACAAAACGCTCAATAGAGAATACAATTACAATTAACAGGTACGACATGATAAGTGGTACCAGGTTACCACCTTTGTGGATACGGCCAAAGAAATCGGTTGCTGTGCCTTTTTCAACATCCCCATCTGTATAATGACTAGGGTCACCTAGTATGTAAATAAAAATTATGATTGCAACAACTATACAAATTGGAATAGTTAGGGTTGCAAACAGGCCCGAGTTAGAGCTTTCTTTCTTTACAGGAGTTGTTGGTTTTGTTGGTGCGTTTGCCATTACTTTTAGTTTTTAGTTTTTAGTTTGTAGTTTATAAATATAAGTTTGTTAAATGCAATAATTTAGCGAATAACAAAAATAGAATTTTAATGAATTAAAAAAACTATTTTGTTATTCTTTATAATTTTTTAATACAAAAATTATAAAGCCTTATGTATTAGTGGATACATAACGCTTCAAAAAATAAAAATTGTCTTTTGTACAGACAATTTTTTACAATGAAACCTATTTTTTTTAATAATAGCAAACAATAATTTATAAAATTTATGTTACCATGAAGATATGGTGACATTTGGAGCTGCATTTATAACCTCTTTTGGGCAATATGTAACATATTGCTCAAAGTTTTTTACAAATGAAACAGCCAGTTCATTAGCGGTTTCGTCATAGTACTCACTATTATCCCATGTGTTTTTAGGGTCGAGTATAGAATCCGGAACATTTGGACAGCTTTGGGGCATCTGCAAACCAAATATAGGATGTTCCTTATATTTTATATTGTCCAGTTGTCCGTTTAGTGCTGCTGTGATCATGGCGCGGGTATATTTAAGCTTCATCCTTTTCCCTACGCCATACGGGCCGCCCGTCCAGCCGGTATTTACCAACCATACTTTTACCTGATATTGCTTTATCTTTTGACCTAACAAAGTTGCATAGGTTACCGGGTTTAAAGGTAAAAACGCTTCGCCAAAGCAAGCCGAAAAGGTAGTTTTGGGTTCTGTAACCCCGCTTTCGGTACCGGCAACTTTAGCGGTATAGCCTGAAATAAAATGATACATAGCCTGTTCAGGAGTGAGTTTTGAAATAGGGGGAAGTATACCAAATGCATCTGCGGTTAAAAAGAATATATTCTTTGGCGATGCCCCGATAGATGGAATTATGGAATTTTCAATATTATATAATGGATAGGCCACACGTGTGTTTTCTGTTTTAGCGATATCAGAAAAGTTAACTGTGCGGCTATCTTCTATAAAATTAATATTTTCTAGTAATGCCCCAAATTTAATGGCATTATAAATTTGGGGTTCTTTTTCGGAAGTTAAATCGGCACATTTGGCGTAACAACCTCCTTCGAAATTAAAAATGGTGTAATCGCTCCATCCATGTTCATCATCGCCTATAAGGTTACGTTCAGGATCGGCTGAGAGTGTTGTTTTGCCCGTGCCAGATAACCCAAAGAATATAGCTGTATCACCCTTCGCTCCGGTATTAGCTGCACAATGCATAGATAATACATTTTTCTCATAAGGTAATATAAAGTTTAGTACAGAAAAAATCCCCTTTTTTATTTCGCCGGTATATCCTGTACCACCAATCAGGATAATTTTTTTTGTGAAATTAATAATGGAGAAGTTGTGCTGGCGTGTACCGTCAATTTCCGGATCGGCTTTAAAACCAGGTGCTGCAATTATTGTCCATTCGGGTATAGCATCCGGACTTACCACTTCAGGGCGAAGAAATAAATGGTGAACAAATAAATTCTGGTAAGCAGTTTCCGTAATAACGCGAATGTCGATATGATATTTTTCGTTTGCGCAAGCGCATGAATCGCGCACAAAAATATCACGGTCCTTAAAGTAGTTAGTTACCTTATATAATAAGGTATTAAATTTTTCGGTGCTAAAGGGAATATTTACTTTACCCCACCAAACACTGTCCATGGTTATATCGTCTTCAACAATAAAGCGGTCCTTGGGCGAACGGCCGGTAAACTCCCCGGTATCTATAGCCAGCGCACCGTTATCGGCCAATACGCCTTCGTCTCTTTTGAGTGCTGCTTCAATCAATTCGGCAGGATTCAATTGGTAATAGATATTCCTGGCCCGATCAAGCTGTAAATAGCCCAGATCAGGTACGTGGTTAGTACTTTTTATCATGAAATAGTTATAATTGATTTACCGCAAAATTAGCGGTTTTAAAAGGGAAGAAACAAGCAGAATTGCTTATTTTTTTACATAATGTATGTTTTACACATAATGTAATTATTTGACTATTAAATAGTTGTGGTAGTAAGTCAATACACTAACTATTTTTTTAATAATGCTGATTGAGGCAGTGTGGTACGCTTTATTAAATGCTTTGACTTTTATCCGCCTGCTTTTTTAGCCTTATAACCATCGGCCTGTAGTAGTGTGAGGATTTTATCACGGAAATCACCCTGGATCAGTATTTCACCTTCTTTAGCGGAGCCGCCAACACCGCACTTTGATTTTAATTTTTTTCCAATAGCCTCAAGGTCTGCGTCGGCGCCAATAAAATCAGCTATACGCGTTACCACTTTGCCACCACCTTTGCGATCAAGATAAATTTTGAGGTTTTGCTGTTGTGGAGGCAATGTTTGCGCAGCATGCCCGCTGTTTTCCTGGTATTGGAAGCTGGGATCCGTAGAATAAACAACGCCGGTGAAGTTTTTCTTTGACATGTTTTAAGTCTTTAATTATAAAGTCAGACAATTATCAATCAAAATCCGAATAAAAAAAAACGAACTTTAGGTTTAGATTGATGACTTTTTATATGAACTGCCTACAATAATTTTTAATGAATGGGGTACTATTTCAATATTAATATCGGTGCCCATAACTTTAGGCTCGCCATCTAAATGTACCGGGCCGGGCTTAATACGTTTAACATTAATGTTTTTGCCCCTGATAATTTCCACATAATTGGTTTTATCGGCTGTTTTGTTTAACATCCGGATACCCATTTCAGGAAACCGCCATAAAGGGAACATTTTAATTACGCAAATATCCAGTAAACCATCCTGCACGGATGCTTTTGGAGAAATATGCGCATTATTACCATATTGTGATGAATTGGCAAAACTCAGCATAAAAGCTTCGCGTTGATAATCCTTACCATCAATCTCAAGCTGATAGGGTTGTGGTTTATATTTTGCAATTTCCTGTATAGATGATTTGATGTAGCTAATAAAGCCTCTTTTTTTAGTGTGTGAAAATACTTCGCTGATGTGTGCATCAAAACCCATACCCGCCATATTAAAAAAAGGCTTGCCATTTAGTTTGGCAGTGTCAATGGCTTCAATATTGCCGGTATTTAATGTTTTAATAGCTTGTTCGGAATCCATTGGTATTCCCAAAAACCTGGCCAGGCCATTACCCGAGCCAAACGGAATAATACCAAAATGCGTTTCTGCACCAACTAGGGCAGATGCTACTTCATTAACGGTACCATCACCACCAACGGCTACTATCAAATCAAATTTATTAACTGCTTCCTTTGCAATTTGTCTTGCATGCGATACGCCGTCGCTGAAAACAATTACGGGTTTATATGCAGCAGGATCCAGGTACTTTTCAATCAGCTCCGGAACCCCGTCCTTTTTTTTTCCTCCCGATATGGGGTTTATTATGAATAACGCTTTCCGTTCCAACTAAATATAATTTCTGGCCAAAAGTAAATGTATTTTCCGCTTTGTGAAAATTGTTTTATTTTAGCGGCCTGAATGTGGACTGATTTTAAGTTGTCCCGATAGATTTTTCCGTAGATATAGGAAATAATTGACGGACCGGATTGCAACCACGTAAAAAAGTGCTAAAACCATGCTTCTTTTTACCTCAATCCCGTTAAATCTTTTTTCTTTCTTTAATGTAGAACATCTATTTGTGTGTAAACAATTTTAATTACCATTTTTTAAAAATATGTCATATTTATTCACCTCAGAATCCGTATCAGAAGGACATCCGGATAAAGTTGCCGATCAGATATCGGATGCTTTAATTGACCACTTTTTAGCTTTTGATCCCGAGTCAAAAGTAGCTTGCGAAACATTAGTTACTACCGGTCAGGTTATTCTGGCAGGCGAAGTAAAATCAAAAGCCTATCTTGATGTTCAAAAAATTGCCCGTGAGGTAATCAATAAAATTGGGTACACTAAGGGTGAATATATGTTTGACGGTAGCTCATGCGGTGTATTATCAGCCATTCATGAGCAATCTCCTGATATTAACCAGGGTGTTGATCGTAAGGCAAAGGAAGAGCAAGGTGCTGGCGACCAGGGTATGATGTTTGGCTATGCAACCATAGAAACGGATAATTATATGCCGTTAGCATTGGATATTGCACACGCTTTATTACTTGAACTTGCTGCTATTCGTCGCGAAAACACCGATATCAAATACTTGCGTCCGGATGCGAAATCACAGGTAACGCTTGAGTATGATGATAACAATCAGCCCATTCGTATTGATGCCATTGTTATATCAACTCAGCACGATGATTTTGATGAAGAAAAAGCGATGCTTGCTAAAATCAGCAAAGATATTATCAGCATTTTAATTCCTCGTGTTAAAGCCAAGTATCCTAAATATGCCCACTTCTTTAACGATAATATTAAATATCATATTAACCCTACTGGTAAATTTGTTATTGGCGGCCCGCATGGCGACACTGGTTTAACCGGCCGTAAAATTATTGTGGATACTTACGGTGGCAAGGGTGCACATGGTGGTGGTGCTTTTTCGGGTAAAGATCCGTCAAAAGTTGACCGCTCAGCTGCTTATGCTACCCGCCATATTGCAAAAAACCTGGTTGCTGCAGGCGTTGCCGATGAAGTATTGGTACAGGTGTCATATGCTATAGGCGTAGCACAGCCAATGGGTATTTATGTAACTACTTATGGTACTGCTAAAGTTAAATTAACCGATGGCGAAATAGCTAAAAAGGTTGAGGCCATATTTAACATGACCCCTTATGCTATTGAAACCCGTTTTAAACTTCGTAACCCAATTTATAGCGAAACGGCCGCTTATGGTCACTTTGGCCGCCCAAATGAAGTGGTAATCAAAAAGTTTATAGCCCATGATGGTAGCGAGTTAAAACGTGAGGTTGAATTATTTACGTGGGAAAAACTTGACTATGTAGATAAAGTTAAGCAAGCCTTTGGCTTATAATAATTAAGCTACAAAACATAAATAGCGATGAGAATTTAATCTCATCGCTATTTATGTTTAAAGTGGGTGCATTTTAATAATAAACAATGCGGAACAGAAGCTTTTTTAGTAGTTAAATGGCGTATATTTTATAATCAATTTGTTAACGCGGTATCATTATTATGCTAATAAGTGGCAAACACTTTAAAAATTAACTAAATAAACTTACCTTTGCGAAAAATTTAGAGGCGCATTTTCATGCAAAAAATAAGAAATATAGCGATCATCGCTCACGTTGACCACGGTAAAACTACTCTGGTTGATAAGATTTTACACAGTTGTGCTATTTTTAGAGACAACGAGTCAACCGGTGAATTGATACTGGATAACAACGACCTGGAACGCGAACGTGGTATCACCATTGTTTCCAAAAACGTTTCTGTTCGTTATAAAGACGTTAAAATCAACATTATTGATACTCCGGGCCACGCCGACTTTGGCGGTGAGGTTGAGCGTGTATTGAAAATGGCTGATGGCGTTTTGTTATTATGTGATGCTTTTGAAGGCGCTATGCCTCAAACTCGTTTCGTTACTCAAAAAGCTTTGGCATTAGGCTTAAAACCTATTGTTGTAGTTAACAAAGTTGATAAAGAGAATTGCCGTCCGGAAGAGGTTTATGAACAAATTTTCGAATTGTTCTTTAACCTTGAAGCTACTGAAGATCAATTGGATTTCCCGGTTATCTACGGTTCATCAAAACAAGGATGGATGAGCACCGACTATAAAAAACCAACTACTGATATTTTCCCTTTAATGGATGCTATTTTGGCAAACATCCCGCCTGCACCTATTAACGAAGGTACTTTGCAAATGCAAATCACTTCACTGGATTATTCTTCATTTGTTGGTCGTATTGCAATTGGTCGTGTAGCGCGTGGTACCATCAAGGAAAACATGCCGGTATCATTGGTAAAACGCGATGGAACTATCCAAAAATCAAGAATAAAGGAGCTTTATACGTTTGAAGGTTTAGGTAAAGTGAGAGCTACCGAAGTAAGTGCAGGTGATATCTGTGCAGTTGTGGGTATTGAAGGTTTTGATATTGGCGATACTATTGCTGATTTTGAAAAACCTGAACAATTGGCTGTTATTAAAATTGACGAGCCTACCATGAACATGTTATTTACCATCAATACTTCACCGTTTTTTGGTAAAGAGGGTAAATTTGTTACTTCACGCCACCTGCGCGATCGTTTATACAAAGAAATGGAAAAAAACCTGGCGCTTAAGGTTATTGAAACCGATTCGCCTGATTCATACTTAGTATATGGTCGTGGTATTCTCCACTTATCAGTATTAATCGAAACCATGCGCCGTGAAGGGTATGAGTTACAGGTAGGTCAGCCACAGGTAATCATCAAAGAAATTGATGGCGTTAAATGTGAGCCAATTGAAACCTTGATTGTTGATGTACCCGGAGATGTTTCTGGTAAAGTAATTGAATTGGTTACACAACGTAAAGGTGATTTGCTGGTAATGGAACCAAAAGGCGATTTACAGCATTTAGAATTTGATATTCCGGCACGTGGTATCATCGGTTTACGTAATAACGTACTTACAGCAACCGGTGGTGAAGCTATCATGGCACACCGTTTTAAAGCTTACGAACCATGGAAAGGTAGTATCCCTGGTCGTTTAAATGGTGTATTGGTATCAATGGATACCGGTAAAACAACCGCTTTTGCTATTGATAAATTACAAGACCGTGGTCGTTTCCATGTTGATCCGGGAGTTGATATCTATGAAGGTCAGGTTTTAGGTGAGCACATCCGCGATAACGATTTAGTTATTAACCTTACCAAAGGCAAACAGTTAACTAACATGCGTGCATCAGGTAGTGATACTAACGTGCGTATTGCTCCGGCAATTAAATTCTCATTAGAGGAATCAATGGAATACATTCAGGCTGATGAGTATATTGAGGTAACTCCACAAAGCATTCGCTTACGTAAAATTTACTTAAATGAAAATGAACGTAAGATCAATGCTAAAAAGTTCCAGAATCAATAATTCGGGATTGAATTACATAGAATTAGACGCCCGCCGGTAAATCCGGTGGGCGTTTTTATATATTTACCATTTGTAAAACCCTATTTCACAATTTATGCGCAAACTATTACTATTATTAACATGCTGCTCTGTTTTTATTTTTAGCAGCTGCGTTAAAAGCATCACTGTAAATCCCGATAAATCTGTTTCACTTGTGTTAGATACTTTGAAACTTACTGTGGGAACAACCAATCAGCTCATTTCAAAAAATTACGCTATTAATAACCTTGTTTGCAGTGTATCTGATACTTCAATCATCAGTGTATCTGCTTCAGGCCTGGTTACAGCAAAAAAAATAGGACAATCTTCAATCACCATAAGCAACAAAACACACTCCGTTACTGCTACCTGTTTAATAATAGTTTTACAGCCGTCGACCAGTGGCAGCTTTACACAAATTCCGGCAGGGAAGGGATCTGACATTGGTATAGGTGCAGATAGTGCCGTTTATATTGTGGGAGCCGATACGCTTTCAACCGGCGGTCACAGTGTTTTTCAACTGGTTGGAAACACGTTTGTAAAATTGCCTGATTGTGGCGCCGTTAGAGTAGCTGTTTCTCCACAGGGATTACCATGGGTTATAACTCAGTCAAATCTTATATTACGATACAATGGAACTTCATGGGATCAATTACCAGGCACTGGTACTGATATAGGCATAGGTGCTGATGGTTCCGTTTTCATTATCGGTACATTAAATGTTTCGCCGACTGGAGGGTTTAATATTATGAAATGGAATGGCACAGGATGGGATACACTTCCAGAGTGCGCCGGTGTACGTATTGCTGTGTCTCCACAAGGTATTCCCTGGGTAGTTAACAAATCAAATATTGTGTATCAATATACCGGTAATTTACTGTGGAATCCTATTTATGGGGTTGCTGCTGACGATATTGGTATTGGTGCTGATGGTTCGGTGTATGTAACAGGGTTATATAATGTTGTTAATCCGCCCATATACAAATATTCATCTAATGGATGGATCCAGATAGAAGGAATAACCGGCATCAATATTTCGGTATCTCCCCAAGGTAAGCCATGGTGGACAGACAACTCGCGCTTTATTTTTAAACTTAACTAAGTTTATTTCAAAAGCATTGTGGTATAAAGTCTAAAATAAAAGCCGTTTTACAAATATTTGTAAAGCGGCTTTTATTTTTAAAAAAATATTATAAATTAAGATTATTGTAGATCAAGTGTGAGGCATTAACAGTCCATGGGTGGCCTTGCGGATCAACACTGATGTTTACACCGGCCCCTGATACGGTAGCTGTCCAGCCTGTTCCGTTCCATTTTGAAATCTGATCTCCACCTGTTAACGAAGAGAATGTTGTGCTAACAATATATATCGTACCATTGGCACCTATACCAATATCTGTAGCTGTACCAGGTATTAGTGTCCAGGTACCGGCTATATTTTTATAAATCAAATTAGATTTGGTAACTACCCATGGAGCTCCTGTTGGATCCACAGCAACTCTGACACCTGAAATTCCTGATTGTACAACCCAACTGGTTCCATTCCATTTTGATACACGGAACCCGTCTGTTGATGTTGTGGTGTCAGTTATGAATACAGTGTTATGACCACCAACCCCGATATCGGTAGCCGTGCCGGGTAGTACATGAAAGGCACTACCATTATATTGATAAATCAGGTGCGATTTATTTACGACCCATGGATCACCCAATGAATCTACTGATAATCTCACTGCCGCTCCCCCAAAAGTACTCCAACTGGTTCCGTTCCATTTTAAAATTGCAAACCCACCGGTAGTTGATACAACTGAATCGCCTGTTATAAAGACAGAACCATTGGCTCCAATGCCAATGTCCGTTCCGGTTCCCGGCAACACTTGCCAGTTGTCTGTTGAAGTAAGGCTTGCTAAATGTTTTGCGCCCAATGCAGCAGCGCCGTTGTTTGTTGAAATACTGTTGTCTTTTTTGCAGGAAACAAAAAAGCTAACAAATACAATGGATAATAAAGTAATACTGATTTTTTTCATTCCATGAATGGTTTAAGTTATAACGACATCGTTATGGCATCTAAAGTATAAATATTCGCTATGAATAGTAAGTGATATTAAAAAAAGTATTATGTTATTTTTAAACAATTGTGTAATAATATTAATTTAAAGTGTTTTTAATTATACAGTGATTAATTATATTAAATTAAATGCTGATTTATTTTAATTTATGATAAAATTTTTAATTTATTGGATTGTTAATCAAAGTAGTTATTCAGATACAAATGTATGAGCCTATAGTTGTTGTAAAATTCGAAATATGGCAAAATCAAGGCTCCATTTCAATTACAACCTCATTGTAGTATACGTTGTGTTTTTTAATACATTTGTGCAAATATGCGTTTACCTAATATCCCGGGTTTTGACCAGCAGGCATTTGAAAAGTATTTTAAAAATACGGGAATGTTATTTGTTGGCCGTATTGGTAGTTTAGCTATAAAGATGATTGTTAGTATTATGCTGGCAAGGTATTTGGGCAGGGGTAATAATGGTATAATTAATGGGGGGCTGGCTTATATTTATTTCTTTTCGGCGATAGCTACTCTTGGTCTCGATCAATTTATTGTTAAGGAGCTTCACCAATTTCCAGATAACCGCGACCAAATTTTGGGTACTTCTTTTTGGATGAAAATAATGGCAGGCTTATGCTGCGTACCCATAATATACACTGCTTATCTTGTTTATCCTGCTAAAGGCACGCCTTATAACTACATTTTGATTTTTTCTACCATAGGCATCATCCAGGCTTTTACGGTTATTGATGCTTATTTTCAATCGCAGGTACAGTCAAAATATATCATGCAGGTACAAATTGCCGGTAACCTGATATCGGCAATTATAAAGTTGCTGTTAATTTATACCAAACAACCTTTAATATACTTTATATACGCTTATACATTTGATTTTTTGCTAATCTCTGTTGGATACTATTTTACTTATCAGCGTAAGCAAAGGAGCATATTTAAATGGTCATTCAATTACAAGTTGGCGGTTAAGCTGCTTAAATATTCATGGCCTTTAATAATATCGGGAATCATGGTATCCCTTTATATGAAAATTGATGCCATAATGCTGCAAAATATTGCGGGTGTAAAGGAGGCTGGAGCCTACGCCACAGTTGCCCAGTTTAGTGAGGCCTGGAACTTTATCCCGGCAGTAATTGTAACCTCATTATTCCCGGCCATTTTAAATGCTAAGCGCGATGACATATCGCGATATAAAAAAAGGATCCAGCATTTGTATGATCTGATGGTTTATTTAAGTTTGCCTGTAGCCATTATTATCACATTTGCTTCGCCTTTGATCTACAAATTATTAACGCCTGAGTACGCCTATGCTGCGCCAACCTTGTCAGTACATATCTGGTCGGGTGTGTTTGTGTTTTTAGGAGCAGCCAGCAGCCAGTATTTAATAGCCGAAAATTTTAATAAGCTTACCTTTATCCGTACAGGTTTTGGAGCAATAGTAAATATTGCGCTCAATCTAATATTAATACCGCACATGGGTATGATGGGTGCCGCTATTGCAACATTGGTGGCTTACGCCAGTGCTACTTTCTTTATCATATTTATACCAAAAGTTAGTGACCAGGGAGTAATGATGTTTAAATCATTATTTTTAATTTCACTGGCACAAAAAATCATTAAACGATGAGTAAAATCAAATTACTTTACCAGGTATTTTCAAATCCTAAAAGGCTGCGCAGGCTGCTTTCATTTAATAATCCTGATAGCTACCTTACTGAAATAGGATGGTTTAATGCCTTTGAAAGCAGATTTCCAGTTAATGAACATAATAATCCAATTCCTTGGGTAACATACTCATTTATTGATTTTATACAGGCTAGATTAAAAAAAGAACACTCTGTTTTTGAATTTGGATCAGGAAATTCAACCTTTTTTTATGCTAAATATGCTAAAAAGGTAGTTTCTGTTGAACACGATAAAGAATGGTATGATAAAATAGTACAATCAAAACCTGAAAACTCCCATATGATTTTCTGTGAACTTGTTAGGGATGGAGAATATTGCAGGATACCCCTAACACTGAAAGAGAAATTTGATATTATTATAGTTGATGGAAGGGATAGGGTAAATTGCTGCAAGCAAGCCATCAATGCCGTTTCTGATACAGGTGTCATTGTTTTGGATGATTCAGAACGTGAGGGCTATAATGAGGGCATGGACTTTTTGAAAGATAAAGGATATAAGCAGCTACCATTTAGCGGAATTTCACCAGGTTTATTTTACCGCAAATCAACATCTATATTTTATAGACCGGATAATTGCCTGGATATTTAATTGCTTTCAAATAACTTTTATAAAACCTGTAACAATTCAATGAATTTTATGATTTATTGAATTGTTTTTAAAGTATCGTGTTTATCTTGGTGGATACTTTGAAATAACCCTTATTCACTATTGCTTAAACTTTACCCGGTGCATCATTCTGTCCTATTTAGAAAAGGAGTACGCTGCTTAATATTACTCATTGCGTTCCTTTCAATCTCCTTTTATACGCAGGCTCAATATTTTAAACCTGTATGGGTTAATGATATAGGAGGTACCGGCGATTCAAAAGCAACTAATATTGCAGCAGATAATAATGGTAATATTTATGTGAGCGGATATATCAGGGGTACTGTTACGTTTAATCTGAAGCAAGGCGGTACGCAAAAACTAACCTCCAATGGGGATGCTGATATTTACATTGCGAAATATGATATAGCCACCGGAAATTATATCTGGGCCATAAGTATGGGAGGAAGTGGTATCGACCTCACCAATAGTATGACAGTTGATAATTTAGGTAATGTTTTAATTACCGGTCAGTTTCAAACATCTGTTAATTTTAATCCAAAAGGAAACTTTATTTTATCTTCCAATGGGGCAGACGATATTTTTATTGCAAAATATACGCAAAATGGAGATTTTGTGTGGGCCACCAGCATGGGGGGCTCAGATATTGACAGAGGTCATTATATTACTACCGATGCTCAAAACAATGTAATTATTACTGCAAGCTATACAGGGGCTGTAGATGTAGATCCATCCGGAGCAGTATACAATCTTCCCAATCAGAATTCATTGGCTTGTTTTTTTGCAAAGTATGATGTCAATGGTAATTTTTTATGGGCACATCCCCTTGGAAATGTAAACACGCAAAATTTAACTGCGGTTGCAATTGATAAAACCACCAATGATGTTGTAGTAACCGGAGATTTTTATGGCAATGTTGATTTTAGCTATTCGGGCATAGCCGCTGCTACATTTAATAATAATACTGTTTCAAATTTTGTAGCTCGATATACGGCTGCCGGAACCTACGAATGGGTAAATTATCTGCCTGGATCAGGCACAGGTATCATTTCTTCTATAAAGATAGATAGCCAATCGAACATTGTAATTACAGGGATTTTTGGAGGGAGTTTTTATTCCAGTGGTTCCGCTGGTAATCCAATAGTTTCACAGGGCCCTGCTGATATCATTGTAGCTAATTATAAAGCTAATGGTTCGCCTAACTGGGCAAAAGACATAGGAAGTAGTAATTGTAATGCTAATTGCAGATACATTACGTTGGATAGCAACAATAATATTTTTATTACTGGTTATTTTTCGGGAATAATTAATGTAGGTGCGGCCTTAAGCAATGGTACGCTTTCAAATACTACTGGTGGCCAGTCTGCTTTTATCATCGGTCTTAATTCTTCTGGCAGTCCGATAGCATCAGGTGCATTTGGCAGCACCTGTACATCTAACTTAGGATATGAAACTGTAGCGGTTGGTTCAAATGTGTACGTTGCAGGATCTTTTTGTCAAACAGCTGATTTTGATACAGGCAATTGTGCCGTTGATAACTATACCGCTGTAAATTCAACATCTGATAGCTTTTTGGCTAGTTTTTCAGTTGTAAATAATAATGTGGTAAGTGAAATAACAGGCTTTACTATGCCTCAACAGGTAGCTCCTGCGGTGATTGATGCCGTCAACCATACTATCGCTATAACTGTTGCTTCAGGATCAAATATTAGTGCATTAACGCCAACTATTACGGTTAGTAATAATGGCACCGTAACGCCTGCTTCTGGTGTGAGTGAAAATTTCACAACCCCCTTTATTTATACAGTAGCCTCTGCATGTTCATCTATACAATACACTGTTACTGTTAGTGTTGAAGAGGCTTCTAAGATCGATACAACTTGTTCTTCTGCAAGTAATACGTTAACAGGTGATGTTGTAAATCCGGTTCCTGGAAGTTACGCATGGCAAATTCAGCAAAATAATGTTTGGGTTAATGCGCCAGGTGTAGCTAACAATAAAGATTATCAAACCTCTTCAATAACCAATAATACAGGTTCAAGCATTACTTATCCAGTAAGACGCCAAATAACAATTAACGGTAATATCAGTTTTGATTCGTTTTACAGCCTCACCATATTATCGCCAACGGCAAATAATGTAATAACAGCACCTGCAATTACCTCTTTTTGTACAAGTGGAGATCCTGCCGAAATAACCGGCAGTACTCCAACGGGGGGGAGCAGCGTTTACAATTATCAATGGCAATCTTCGACTGATGATTTAAATTTTGTTGATGTAACTAATGCTAATCTGATAAACTTTGATCCATCGACTGTAAGTGTAACAACCTATTATCGCCGGATAGTGACTTCTGGGGTATGTACTGTTCCCTTAGTAAGTAATGTTGTTACCATACAGATTTTTTCGCCTCCGGCTATTCCTGTTCCGGTATTATCAAATGTTCAAATTTGCCCAGGAAGCACTGCATCACTTTCAATAGCATCTCCTCAAACAGGAATAACCTATAACTGGTATTCAACAAGCACAAATGGTACATCTTTATTTACAGGGGTTAGTTTTGTAACACCGACGATAATAGGTAATACAACTTATTATGCCGAGGCGGTTAATAGTGCTGGCTGTGCCTCAGACAGAGCCGCAGTTGATGTAACCGTTGCACCTTCACCATTGGTAAACGTAACAGATACTTCAATTTGTACCGGTACTAACGCAACATTAACAGCAACCAGTACCGATCCCAATGCAATTATAAATTGGTATGCAGATGCCAATGGAACATCCATATTATTTACCGGAAATACATTCACAACGCCTACATTAAGTACAGCAACAAATTATTATGCCGAAGCCGTAGATAATATAACAGGTTGCATTTCGGCTACCAGGGCTGTGGCAACTGTTCAAATGATACAGCAATTGCCGGCTCCTTTAGTAACATTTGTTTCCAGTACTATCATAAGTGTAACTTTTCAATGGGATGCAATTGCCGGGGCTATAGGTTATCAGGTTAGTACAGATAACGGACAAACATTTGTTGATCCGGGATCTGACAGTAATGGATTAAGCTATACCGTTAATGGGCTACAGCCAGCGCAAAGTGTTACATTGATTGTTCGTGCGGTTGGAAATCAACCCTGTCAATTAAGTGAAAATTCAGCAGCTGTTACGGGTACAGCTGTTGATCCTTTAACCTTAACTGATATAATTTATGTGCCCAATGCTTTTACGCCGAATGGCGACGGTAAAAATGATATAGTATACGTACACAGCGAAAGCATAAGAAGTTTGAAGTTTTATATTTATGATCAATGGGGCGAATTACTTTATACTTCAACAAGTTTGCAAAATGGCTGGGACGGCTCTTATAGAGGAAAAAAAGAACCTGTTGGCGTTTATGTTTATTACGTGGAAGCTATTATGAATGATGGGAAACAAGTAAATAAAAAAGGAACGATTACATTATTACGGTGAGAAAAATAACATTAATTATAGTAGTATTGCTTCTGACAGGAGTATTAAAAGAAGCAAATGCCCAGGTAGATCCACATTTTTCACAGTATTATGCTAATCCTTTATGGCTTAACCCAGCGTTAACAGGAGCTTTTGATGGACAAACGCGTATAACTGCCAATTTTAAAAATCAATGGGCAGGTATAGCTAATGGTTATACAACAGGAGGCTTATCAATGGATTTTCATCCTACAGACAAGGTAGGGATAGGCTTAAATATTTTAGATCAGGCGGCAGGTTCTGCTGGATATAATTATTTTACAGGCAGCCTTTCATTTGGTTATAAGATTTCTGTTTCGGACGATGGTTATAAAAGATTGCATTTTGGTTTGCAGGCGGGCTTCATTAACAGGAGTTTTAGTCCAAGCAAACTGCAGTTAGATGATCAGTATAACCCTGAAGTTGGATTTGATCCCACATTGCCTGGCTTTGAAAACTTTTCGGCAACCAATACATTTGTATTTGACTCAAGCGTGGGAGTGTTTTACTATGATGCAAATCCTGATAATAAAGTTAAACCGTTTGGCGGCGTAAGCGTTGCACATCTTACAGATGAGAAAGATCCTTTTTCGGTGGATGGTTTAAAAAGTACACTGCCAATGCGTTTTACTGTTCATGGTGGTGTTAAAATCAACGCCTCTGATTTTTTTGATATCACACCTCATCTGATCTATATCCGCCAACAGGAAAATCAAATCAAAGGATTAGGAGCTTATTCCGAATTTAAATTGCAGGATGATAATGGACTGATATTGGGTGGTATGTATGAAATTAATGAAGCGGCAATAGCCGATGTGGGATATCATCTTAAAAACATGGTTATTGGTATCAGTTATGATTTTAATACGTCGGCATTAAATACAGCAACCAGCGGACAGGGAGGATTTGAACTTTCATTAAATTATATTTTTGGCAAAAAATCAAATAGCACTGCCGATGTAATCCCGATGTTTTAGCTTTTTAGATTATCTGCAAAATAAAATTGCCTTTGTATTAATTATAAATTTGTCTTTTTAATAATCCCTATATTAAAAACATGGGAATATTGTGCTATAATTTTATCTTCGCAAATCATGCAGCAATCTATAATTACCGATAGCGTTAAAAGCGCTTATGACGAATTTTATAACAAGCACGACGAAGCGTGGCGTATGTTGGGCGCTAAATATAAAGCACAGCATATTGTTGAAGTTAGTGAGGGGCGTATATTTAAGAAAGTGCTGGAAGTAGGAGCAGGAGACGGAAGTATTTTAAAATTACTGGCCGATCAGGATTTTGCGCCTGAATACTATGCTGTAGAAATTTCGGAAAGCGGAGTAGAACATATTAAATTACGCAATATAAAAGACCTTAAATCCGCTCAGCTATTTGATGGCTATCGTTTACCTTTTGAGAACGATAGCTTTGATTTGATCATTCTATCGCATGTGCTGGAACATGTGGAACATGAACGTATGTTATTACGCGAAATTAAGCGGGTGGCCCGTCATTGTATAATTGAAGTGCCGCTTGATTATAAAACCGGGGTTGATAACCGGATAAAACACTTTTTAGCTTATGGACATATCAATGTTTATACGCCAACAGCTCTGCGTTATTTATTACGTACTGAAGGATTTGAGATAGAAAATGGTTTAACATCAATGATAGAACCGGAAGTTACCAGGTTTAATACCTATATCAACCAAAAGAAGCCAAAGAATTTTGTTACTAACTTGAAGATTACCGCCGAGTACACGGTTAAAAATAGTCTTGGTAAAATTTTTGGTAAAAAACTGAACGAAAGTTTTGCAAATGCTTATACCGTACTTTGCAAAAAAGCCGATGAGCAATTAAATATTTTCTAAAACCAGGTTTTAAGCTTGAATTTCTATAAATAAATATTATAGTCAACCTCTATCTATGCAAAATCTTGCACCTATAGCTTTATTTGTTTACAATCGTCCGGAACATACGCGGCGTACTATTAGTTATTTACAGAAAAATTTACTGGCTGATGAATCGCGTCTGTTTATTTACTCGGATGCTGCAAAAACAAATGAGGATAAAGTTAAGGTCGAACAGGTTAGACAATTAATAAAAGAAACTACCGGATTTAAGTCGGTGAAAATAATAACCCGCAAACAGAATTTAGGCTTGGCCGACTCCATTATCAGTGGAGTTACTGAATTGGTGAATCAATATGGCAAGGTTATCGTTTTTGAAGATGACATGTTATCATCGCCATATACGTTGCAATACTTTAATGAAGCCTTAATCCGATATGCTAACGAAGAAAAGGTAATGCATATTGGTGCATATATGTATAACCTAGCCGGTAATAAGCTGTGCGAAACCTTCTTTTTCAGAGCCGCAACCAGTTGGGGTTGGGCAACATGGGACAGAGCATGGAAAGAATTTGAGCCAGATGTTGATGTATTGTTAAAACAATTCGACGCCAAAAAAACAAGTCAGTTCTCTATTGAAGGCACCATGAATTTCTGGAAGCAACTGGAAGGCTTTAAAGCGGGGAAAAATAATTCATGGGCCATACGTTGGTATGCTTCAATATTTTTGAAAGGTGGGTTAACCCTAAATCCATCTGCATCACTTATTCACAATATTGGTAACGATGGTAGCGGCATTCACTCTCAAAAAGAGAGTACCTATAATGTTCAGTTAGCCAAAAATGAAATTAAAGAATTCCCTGCCGAAATAAAAGAAGATGAACAAGCTTATGAGGCGATCAGGCATTTCCTTAAAAAGCGAAAAGGTACCCTCGTTCAAAGAGGATTACGCTTTGTAAAACAACTTCAGGTAAAATATCTTACAAAAAAGTAATTGATAAGCCGTTTTCTTAATCTAATAAATTCTAGTTATTTTTTGAGTAATCTGAACGGACCTCATTAATTTGGTCGGTTATATGATCTATTTTAGGGCGGTATTTATAATGATTTTGCTCTTTAAATTCAAGATAAAGCAAGTTATAATACTGACAGTAAAGATTGATAAGTTTCGCCTGTACCTCCGCATCTTTTTTCTTTTTATAAGGTAGTTTAAGATGAGTTAATTGTGCAGCAATCTTTTTTATCTCTGTAACCCGCGGAAGCCCTCTTTGTTCCATCGAGTCTAATTTGACCTGTCTTTCTGAGGTTTCTCCATAGAAATCGACATTGAGCTGATTACTCATTGTTTCATATTTTTGAATTAATGCTTCATATTCTTTTACCTGATATTGTGGCATAAATAAAACACCGTAAGCAACGAACGCAGCCGTCAATAATAACCCTGATAAAGCAATTCCCCATTTTTTTATAAACAAGTTTTTTTGAGTAACCCCCCAATAAGCTATCCATCCCAAAATATAGCCTGATATAAGCCCCCCAAAGTGTGCTGCGTGGTCAATACCTTCGCCAACGGGGATGATGTTGATTCCTACGGTTATGGCAGTACTGATTAGTAATGCCTTGCGCGCGCTGCGTTCATAAAAATTTGTACTCAGCAAAGCCAGTAATATCCCAAATAAGCCGAATATTGCTCCGGATGCGCCTGCGCTGATTTCGGTAAAATGCCACATTACCGAAAACATACTTGATATGATTCCGGTAAACAAAAACATCAGCAAAAAATTCCATTTACCCAGTTTATATTCTATCAATGAGCCAACATACACCAAAACGATCATATTAAGCACCAAATGCAGCCAGGAGAAATGCAGAAAGACACTGGTTAAAAGGCGCCAGATTTCTCCGTTTAAAACATGTGTGCGGCTATTGAAACCAAGCAGCATGTAAATTTTTTCGCTGGTATCATCACTAATATTATTTTTAAACAATAGTTTAGGTAAAAGAACAAACGCAACCGATGTTAGTATAAATACTATCGTATTTACAATTACCAATAAAGGAGTGATGACGTATTTTTTGCGTGGAATGATTGGCGAAAAGAAACCGCGGAGCTGTTCTTTTCCGGCCATTGGAGGGTCCTCCAGATTTAAAAATTGTTTTTCCGGAATCCCATTTATTAATTCCTGGGTAGTTTGCTCCAGGTTTTGTTGTAAATGAAATTCCGCATAACTAATTTCACCTAAAAGGAGCTCAAGGTTTTTGTTGTTTTTTCCATAATCAGTAAACAGACCCTGATAGCCAACACATTCACTTTTAATTACGATGATGTTATCTTTTAAACGCGCTGATATCTCCTCAGAGTAAGACTCCCATGAGATTTTGGTATAGGCAATAATTCCATCATGATCAAAGTAGCCTATATCCCAACCCATATTGAGCATGGCCTGGTATAGTAAAGTAAGGTAATGGTCTGAATTATAGTCCTCTAAAGGTATTGTTATTATTTTGTTGGGAGATATTCCTCCGGCCATGATAAAGATAAGTTTGGTTGAGGCAGCAATATAGCATATATACCTTTATTATTTCACTGCTTTTACCACAATATAAGGCGATAACGCCTTATTAGGAAACGGTATAACTTTAGCTAGTTTTACCATCCACCAAACGGCCTTAACAAATGCCTTGGTTAGTGCGCCCTGCTCTGACTTATTCTCTAGCCATACTGTAAATTTGCCATGATAGTATGATTCTACTTCCGTTAGCCCTAAATCATTACAACATTTACTTAGCAGTTGTAAATCCATGCTGTTGATGTTATGCTTATCGTAATTTTCCTTGTCAAACTTGCGTTGTACCCACCCATTAATGCCTTTAAAGTTGGGCAGTGTGATAAACAATACACCACCCGGTTTTAAAAACTGCAGGTGAGTTTCAATAATGGCCTTAGTATCATTAAAATGTTCAATTAAACCGAAAGATAAAACCATATCATAAGGTTTCTCCGGCTTATATTCAAAAAGGTCAGCTTCAATAATATTAATATCACCGGTTTTTAGCCCGTTTTTTTCTAGCAACTGATTGATTAACCCTTCATGAATAAAATAATCAAACAAGGTAGTGTCCAGATGCTCATATTTTTTTAAATAGGTAGCATAATAACCTGGAAAACCTCCAAGTTCAATGGCGTTTTTTATCTTTTTTTTGAGGATTATCTTTGCCAATATATCACCAAAAACATAATTAGGTTTTATATAAAGTATCAAGTTCTTTCTTGATTCCCAAAAAGCTTTCCAGAATGCCCGGTCTGTTAAATTTTGTTCCATTAATAATTATATCCTGCTTTCTTCAGGTTGAGTCTTTTATCTATTTATTTTCTAAAATACGGGCAGGATTCCCCACCGCAATACTGTTTGCAGGTATATCCTTAATTACTACGCTACCGGCGCCAATAATTGCATTATCGCCAATAGTTATGTCTCCAATAATACAAACGTTAGCGCCAATATCTACATTATTACCTATTCGCGGGCAGTTGCTGAATGTACCGTTGGCTAATTTTTTATGCCCTATGGTGGTTGAGTTTCTTAATACACAGTTTTCGCCAATTATTACACTTTTATTTACTACCAGCGCCTGTCCATGGTAAAGCGAAAGGCCTTTTCCAATGGTGAGCTTACGGGGCAGTTCAATGCCTAAATGCCATTCCACAAAAAAACGGTAAAGCATAAAATAAGGATAGAATATAATTTTTGTAATGGTATAGCGATTAAATACCTGTACCAAACGGAATAAAAATAAAACTAACTGTCCTTTAAAATTTTGCCGGTTGGCGCTCCAGTCCTGGAATAAATAAGCAAAAAAGTTCATGTTTTAAGTTACTCATTTTTGTAGTTATGGCAAAGCCGCAACTGCCTGTAATTACAGATGCTCCAAAAGTAAAGTTTTCATTTAAGATTTGTTATAATTGCCGATATAAATAGCACCGCCAAAATGAAAGTGACTTTAATTAATACTGCTGATGCCGGGGGCGGTGCGCCTGCTGCTTGTATGCGTTTACTTAAAGCCCTCGAATTAAAGCAGGTTGATGTAAATATGCAGGTTCAGGAAAAAAAGACCGATGAGCCACGCGTTAAAAATATTGGAGATGATTTTTTAACCAGGTTGAAAATCCGTTTTAACTTTTTATATGAGCGTCTGCCTTTTATCTGGTTTAAGGCAAAAGAAAAATCATTAAGGTTTGCATTTTCTACAGCTAATATTGGTTCTGATATTGCTAACCAGCCTGATATTAAGAGTGCTGATATTTTACACTTGCACTGGACAAATGGCGGCTATCTGTCTATAAAAAATATAAAAGAACTCATTGAAACTGGTAAGCCTATTGTTTGGACCCTGCATGATATGTGGGCGTTTACCGGTGGCTGTCATTATGCAGGCGAATGTGATCATTTTATCAATGAATGCGGCAATTGCTGGATGCTGCGCGATGCAGGAGATAAAGATATTTCTTTTAAGGGTTGGATGCGGAAAAATGATATGCTCAGTGCCGCAAAAAATATAACCTTTATAACCTGTAGCCATTGGTTGGCTGATGTGGCAAAAAACAGTTCATTGCTTAAAGAATTCCGGATTGAAGCTATTCCGAATCCAATTGATATAGAAATATATTCGCCAAAAGAGGTGCTGACTGCGCGCGCTAAGTGGGGGATTAATCCGCAATCAAAAATAATACTGTTTGGTGCGGCTAATATATTAGACAGGCGAAAAGGTATTACTTATTTGGTTGATGCTTTAAATGACTTGAAGAATAATTACCAGGAAACGGAATGGGTTGAAATTGTAATCTTCGGAAAGAATAAATCTTTTGATGTGAGTTCATTGCCATTTAAAGTTCATGCGCTTGATATTATAACATCCCAAAATGATTTGGCAGAGCTTTACAGCATGGCTGACGTGTTTGTTTCCTCTGCAATAGAAGATAACCTGCCCAATACCATAATGGAGGCCCTTGCCTGCGGAACACCTGTAGTAGCCTTTAACACGGGCGGTATTCCGGATATGGTTGAGCATAAAGAAAATGGTTATTTGGCTGAATTTAAATCGGCAACTGATTTTGCAGCAGGAATTCATTATGTTTTAACTACGGATAAGAAAGGGGAACTGGCTGTCAGTGCCCGAGATAAGGTATTAAATACCTTTACTAATGAAATTGTTGCTGCACAATATATAGCTGTTTACCAATCAATTTTGACTGTATGACAGCTTTTAAACCAACCTTGTCGGTAGTAACCGTTGTTTACAATAATGCGCTTCATATTGAGCGGACAATGCTATCGGTTATCAACCAAACTTATGCCAATATTGAATACATCATTATTGATGGATTATCGACTGATGGTACACTGGATATTATTAATAGATACAAAAGCGGCATATCAAAACTGATAAGTGAAAAAGATGCCGGCATTTATGATGCAATGAATAAAGGCTTGGCAATTGCAACAGGTGATTATGTGATATTCATGAATTCAGGCGACGAGTTTTATGAGCCTGATACTGTTGAACGTGTATTTGCCGCTGTTCCTGATGCTGATATTTACTACGGCGAAACCGAAATGATTAATGATGCCGGAGAAAGCCTTGGTCAGCGAAGGCATAAAGCACCAGCACAATTTACCTGGCGAGGGTTTAAATATGGCATGAGTATTAGCCACCAGGCTATTTATATTCGCAGATTATTAACAGAACCTTACGATAGCCAGTATCAGCTAAGTGCCGATATTGATTGGATTATCCGCGCTGCGAAAAAAGCAAAAAAGGTTGTTAACGTAAACCGTTATGTTGCCAGGTACATGGTAGGAGGGATGTCAAAAGCTAAGCACCGCCAGAGTTTGCAGGAGAGGTTTGATATTATGAAACGATATTATGGCTTAATACCAACCCTGTTTAATCATTTTGTAATAGCCTTTAATTTGGGATGGTATTGGCTGAAGAACAGAAGGACTAATGATTAATCCTGGAATTTTATAAACGAAAAAAGCGATGAATAAACCCATCGCTTTTTTCGTTTTAATGTATACCTTTTGTTATGCTTTTTTAGCAGCAACTACTGGTTTCTTCTTTTTGTTTTCTGTATAAACTGCACCGCCCAAAGCAAGCACTAATAGTATTGAACCTGCAAGTGAAATTTTTTCGCCGGTATAATAAGATGCCGGGTGGAATATAAATTCAATTTTGTGGTTCCCAACCGGAATCAAAGCTGCACGCAATAAATAATCTGCACGGAAATAAGGCTGCTCTTTACCGTCGATGTACATTTTCCATCCTTTATCATAATATATCTCAGAAAAAACTGCTATCTGTGCAGTAGTTGATCCGCTTTGATAGGTCATATGGTCTGGATTGTAATGTGTTAAGGTGATAGTAGCACTAGGATCGGTTGATAATTGAGTACCATCAAATAAATGTTTGTATTGTTTGTCAACAATAGCTTCATCTTTCGGAGCGAAGCTGCTTATGGCTTGCATCTCCTGATCACTGTTATCAACTAATTTAACACTTTTTACAAACCAGGCATGTCCGCAGGCTGTAGAGTTGGCCTGCATGCTGATACTTTGTGATTGACCCTGTGTAATAAAATACTTTGTATTTAGCATATCCAATACATCATGATTTGGTGGATTGGTAGCCAACTGGTTGTCCATTAACTCATCGTATCTTTTTAAACGGGCTGCTGAATAGCCGCTTATTGATTTATGAAAGAATGGATTTGTTTCGTCATTTTTTATTTCGGCAGTTAAATCAAATACCCTGAAATCCGGATCCGGATCTCTTGCAATAAAAGTATCCACTTCCCTTGGTTTAACAACCTGGTTAGCGTCCTGTTTTTCCTGGAAATTGGCTTCTTTCAAATAACGCTTATCAACTTGCCACATATCAATTAAAACAATGGCAAAAAGACCAAGCGAAAGAACGGTTAAGTTCACTTTTTGTTTAATAAACAACCAGATTAATCCAAAAGTGATAACCACAAAAATCAGAGTGCGGACAGCATCGGCTCGTTCAAGGTCAATCCGGTCACTAACAATAGCATTGGCAACACTGTTTGCAGTTGCGCTATCACCTTTAAAGGCTTGAGTCAGGTAGTTGATTCCGGTTTGTGCATCGGTTGATTTAAAGCTTAAAAGCAATTGTGGCAGGGCTATCAGCAATAAAGTTAAACCACCAACTATATAAAATGAAAGATATAGTTTTTTAAGTATGGCATTTTTATCGGTGGCATTAACAATTTCCTGCACGGCCAAAAATGCCAGGATAGGAAAGCAAATACCGGCAACTGCCAAAATAGATTCAACTGCTCTGAACTTATTGTAAAGCGGGAAATAGTTGAAAAATAAATCGGACACATATGGCCAGTTACCACCAAAAGATAACAGCATGGTTAAAACAACCGTTCCTAATAGCCACCATTTTAATCGACTTTTAACTATAAGCAAGCCGAATAAAAACAAGAAACAAATTACCGCTCCGAAATAGAACGGGCCTGATGTACCTGGCTTGTTACCCCAGTACATATTAAGGCCAGGTATGCCTGATATTTGCTGAGCATAATTTACCGCCTGATCTGCCGGAATATTTTTATCTAAAAATACTTTTGCTGTAGCTGAATTTTGATCAATAGCCTCTGAAGGGCCTGAAGCGCCACCATAGGCGTTTGGAACAAGGAACGTTAAACACTCGCCAACACCCTGGCTCCATTCATAAGCATAAGTTTTGCTTAAGCCGTTGCTGGGCTCTTTGGTGTGCTGGGTTAAGTTTGATGGGCCTCTGTAGCTGTATTTACTATATTCCAGTGTGCTCCACAATAATGATGCATTTACCAATAATGCTAAAACCAAAGCCCCACCCAAATAAGCCATCGATTTTAAAAATGCCGGCGTGGTTTTGCTTTTTATAGCATGATAAAGCTCTATACATACCAGAATAACTAAAGCCATTAACAGGTAATAAGTCATTTGGATATGGTTAGCCTTAAATTCAAGGGCCATAAATAAAGCAGTCAATGACCCGCCGAGTATATACCGCCCACGTAAGGTTAGTAGTACACTTGCTATAATAGGTGCAAAAAATGCTATTGCTAACGCCTGGTTGGAGTGACCTGCAACCAATAATATAATGTTATATGATGAAAACGTAAATGCTACCGCACCAGCTGCTGCAAACCATGGATTAAGTTTTAAAACACTGAATAAAAAGTAGGTCCCAAACAGAAATAACAATACATCATAAATTGGATTCGGGAAAACCGCTATTAATACGTTAACTACGGTTGATGCTATGTTATTAGCATATGGAGCCCATATCTGGTAAGTCGGCATGCCACCAAAAATCTGGTTAGTCCATAAAATGGTGGTGTCTTTTGCTTTGTAATCGTTAATTTCTTTTTGTGTGGATTGGGCGCCGAATACGTCAACCTGCCCTAAAGTTTTACCCTGAAACGCAGGAGTAAAATACAAGAAACATATCACTAAAAAAATTGCTGCAATTAAAAAGTGAATGCTATTCCGCTTGAACCAGTTATTCATCTAAGTTTTATAAAAGGGATTATTTTATTTCTTCAAAAATAGAAATTTGAATGAGAATAGGAATAATATGTTTGATTGATTTATTTGAACAGGAAACTTTAATGGTTTAAGATAAAGTATAGAGGTATTAATATCAGGACGCTTGATATATAGGAAATTAATACAACCTTGCCGCTAAACTCTTCTATATTTCTGCGGATGGTGAAAAAGTTGTACACAGCAAGCAAGCCTGCCACTACCCAAAAAAACCAATGAACATGTTTGTGGCTCGAAAATAAAGTTATATCGGCCGAAATAACTATAAAATTGGCAATTATAAGAAGGATTGACTCCGGCGTATTATTATGTCTTCTGCGGCGTTTAAATACTTCTTCAGGTAGCATCATAATTATTTAATTTCTTCATAATCAACAAACTCCCCTTCCGAATCAGGAATTGATCCTTTTTTAGTTTCAGGCTTATACTCAACCTTAATTTTACCTGTAGGTGCGTTGTTATTATAATTGTGTTGTTGACTTTGTTGTTGTTGCGCCTTGTTCACTACACTTTGAAAAAGCATCGGTAAAAAAATACGCGCAAGTGTCCTTATAACGTAGATGGCTAAAATAACCATCAAAAGGAAATCTAATAATTCTCCCATTTTGTAAAAAATTAGCCTGCAAATATACTATTATAACGGCAAAAATGTTTCGTTATGATTTTGCATTAACTATTGACTAGTTATAAAATGCTTTTGTTACAACAAAATCTGTTCATGATTTGAAAATGACAATTATGTTAGCTTCATATCAAAACTTTTCTTCCATCATTTTTTCTAAAGCAAACATTTCATCACGTAGCTTGGCCGCCAACAAGAAGTCCATGTTTTTTGCTGCGGCAAGCATTTCCTTTTTGGTGTTTTCTATTGATTTTTTCAGATCAGGTTTGGTCATGTACTGTACGATAGGATCGGCAGCTAATGATACACTATCGGCTTCCACATAAGCTTTTTGAACGCCGCCTTTAAAGTCCATCACCGAAGTTTGCTCAATAATTTCGCTTTTGGTTTTGCCTACAGTTCTAGGCACAATACCGTGTTCGGTATTATATTTTATCTGGATATCACGCCGGCGGTTAGTTTCATCCATGGTGATTTGCATAGAATCAGTAATTTTATCAGCATACATAATTACCCGGCCCCTGTCATTTCGGGCAGCACGCCCAATAGTTTGTATCAGCGAACGTTCTGACCGGAGGAATCCCTCTTTATCAGCATCTAAAATAGCTACTAAAGATACTTCAGGTAAGTCCAACCCTTCGCGAAGCAAGTTAATTCCTATCAGTACATCAAATTCACCTAAGCGTAACCCCCTCAAAATCTCTACGCGTTCCAGGGTTTTTACTTCTGAGTGGATATAGCGGCATTTAATACCCAGCCTATCCATGTATTTGGCTAATTCCTCTGCCATGCGTTTGGTTAGGGTGGTTACCAGTATACGGTCGCCCATTTTTATGGTTTTGTCCACCTCATCCAGCAGATCATCCACCTGATTTATTACAGGACGAATGTCAATCACCGGATCAAGCAACCCAGTTGGGCGAATCACCTGCTCCACTACAACCCCTCCTGATTTTTCGAGTTCGAAATCACCAGGCGTAGCACTAACGTAAATGGTTTGTGGTGCAAGTCTTTCAAACTCCTGGAAATTTAAGGGGCGGTTATCCATAGCCGCAGGCAGACGGAAACCATATTCAACCAATGATATTTTACGGGAACGGTCGCCACCGTACATTGCCCTGATCTGTCCAACAGTTACGTGACTCTCATCAATCACCATGAGGTAATCATCAGGAAAATAATCCAGCAAACAAAAAGGACGTGCTCCTGGCTGGCGCCCGTCAAAAAAGCGGGAGTAATTTTCAATACCCGAGCAGTATCCTAACTCGCGGATCATTTCAAGATCGTAATTAACCCTTTCTTCTAAACGTTTCGCTTCCAGAAAACGGCCATCATCAATAAACTGTTTTTTGCGGGTTTCCAGTTCTTCCTGTATGGCCCATATAGATTGTGTGAAACGTTCCCTCGGAGCAACATATAATGTAGCTGGGAATAACACCATGTGTGTCATTTTCTCCATGGTTTTACCCGTAGAAATATCGAAAGTGCTTAGCTCTTCAATATCATCTCCAAAAAAAGAAACACGGTAGGCATGATCCATATAAGCCGGAAAAATATCTACAATGTCACCTTTTACCCTGAATGTACCGCGCTTAAAATCGGTAGTGGTGCGCGAATAAAGAATTTCCACTAACCGATGTAAAAAAGCATTACGGCTAATGCGTGTACCTACCGCAAAACGAAATACCGAATCCTTAAAGTCTTCGGGATTTCCCATACCATAAATGCAGGATATAGACGAAACCACGATCACATCACGCCTGCCCGACATTAGGGCAGAGGTGGTGCGCAGCCTTAGCTTTTCAATTTCCTCGTTTATCTGCAAATCCTTTTCAATATAAGTATTGGTAGTTGGGATAAATGCTTCCGGCTGATAATAATCGTAATAGGAAACAAAATAATTGACGGCATTATCCGGAAAAAACTGCTTGAATTCGCCATATAATTGCGCTGCAAGTGTTTTGTTGTGGCTTAATATTAAAGTTGGTTTTTGCGTTTGCGCAATAACGTTAGCAATAGTAAACGTTTTACCCGAGCCGGTTACACCAAGCAAGGTTTGAAATGGGTCATTATTATTAACACCTTCAACCAGTTGCCTTATGGCTTCGGGCTGGTCGCCGGTGGGTTGATATTGTGAGGTGATGTTAAAATCCATAGAATATGTAAAAATACAAAATAGTGATTAGAGTTTGGAGTTTAGCCATTAGTTTGTCGTTTTTGACCAATTTCCTTATATTAATCAATATTATAAACGGGTAGTGACAGCCTTATGTCAGTAGTATTTAGCCAACGTTAAATTTTAAAGTTTTTCAACATTGTAATTGTTATTTTTGTTTGCCTGTTACTTGTGGGCAACTAATCTCTTAATCATGATTTTTGTACTGAATGAAACCAATACCATCGGCAACCAGTTTCTGGCCGAATTACGTGACGATAATATTCAGCAGGATAGAGCGGTTTTTAGGCTTAACCAGGAAAAGCTCGGTCAGATACTTGCCTATGAGATTAGTAAAACATTACAATATACAGAAACAGAGGTACAAACTCCCTTAGGTACAGCCAATGTTAATCTAATTAATGATCAGCCGGTTTTAGGGACTATTTTGCGTGCCGGTTTGCCTTTTCACCAGGGATTTTTAAATTATTTCAACAAGTCCGATTCGTTGTTTGCAACCGCCTACCGTAAGGTGAAAAAGAATGGCACTTTTATTATCAGTATTGATCATATCTCAACACCTGATCTGGACGGTAAAATACTTATTATGTGTGATACTATGCTGGCCACCGGGCAAAGTTTAGTACAGGTTTGCAAAGAGCTGTTAGCTCAATATAAAATTAAAGAACTGCATATTGCTGCTGTAATAGCCAGTACAGAAGGCATTACTCATGTGCGGGCCAACCTGCCTAAAGCCAAAATATGGCTTTGTGCCGTGGATGAAGAAATGACCAGCAAGGCTTACATCGTACCCGGTTTGGGCGATGCAGGTGACTTGGCGTTTGGGGAAAAGGCGTGATATCGATTTCGGATTTTCGATTTCGGATTTGAAAAGTTTAATTTTGGCGGCAGGAAGAATTGAGCTTCTTCGAATAGAATAACATCCGAAATGGAAAATCCGATATCCGACATCAAAAAATACCGTCACCTTTTCTTCGACCTTGATCATACCATTTGGGATTTTGATAGAAATGCCGAGGAAACTTTGTATGAGCTATATGATATTTACAGGTTAAGTGAAATTGGCCTGCCATCGGCACCGGTTTTTATTGAAACCTATACCCGTAATAATCATCAGCTTTGGGCCGAATATCACACTGGGAAAATTAACAAGACAGAGTTGCGTGAAACCCGTTTCAGGAGAACTTTTTTAGAATTGGGTCTCCGTCCTGAAATAATTCCATTGGCTTTTGAGGACGACTATGTAAAACTTTGCCCTACCAAAACAAACCTGTTTCCATATGCACATGAAACTTTGCGATATCTGCAGGAAAAATATACCCTTCACTTAATATCAAACGGATTTAAAGAGGCCTCGACCTTAAAAATAGGAAATACTAATATTGGGAAATACTTTGAACACGTTATTATTTCAGAAATTGTAGGGTTTAATAAACCTGATAAGGCCATATTTGAACATGCACTGAGTTTAGCCGGTGCCCAAAAAAGTGAAAGCCTGATGATTGGCGACAGTTTGGAGGCCGATGTTTACGGTGCTCTGCACTTCGGAATGGATGCTATTTACTTTAATCCGTTTAATGCACCTAAACCTGATGATGTGCCATTGCAGATTACTCATTTAAAAGAACTAACTTTATTACTATGAACATTGCCAGGGAACGTATAGCCATTGATGCTGCATTAGATAATTACCGCAAGCAACTGGATACCATTCCTGATGAAATGTTTACGCTTACGCCGCCGGAAGGAGGATGGTCATACGCTGAGGTTTATTCGCATATTTTACAAGCAACACTGGGATCAGTCATTGCGCTGGAACGTTGTACACACCATAATTGCAAACCAACTAAAGACGGACTGAACCTTTTTGGAAAGTTTATGCTGTTTACGGGCGTGTTTCCAAGGGTGAAAATGCCCGAGAAGGTCGGTACAAAAATGCCTGCACTTAAAATCAGCAAGGAGGAGGCCAGGAATTTAATTATAAAATGCCGCAAGCGAATTGAGGATATAGCACCGTTAATAAAGGATGCATTGGCAACGTCGAGGCATAAACATCCGCGTTTGGGTATGCTTAATGCACCTCAATGGTTTAAATTTATCAGGATTCATTTACAACATCATTTAAAACAGTTGAATCGTATCAGGAAAAAAATTTCAAATTAAATGAAACCTTTTACATTTAACAAAGTCTTAACATTTAAATAATCTGATTGGCAGATATTTGTAAAAATTGTAGAAGATGCATTTTGAATTTGCTTACATGATCGTAGTTGGGTTGCTTTCGCTCGTTGGCGTGTTCTATATCAGCCCATTTGAATTAAAAGTTAATGACGACGACGAGGAAGAGTAATCGTTACTTACCTTATTTTTTAATATTTTGCCGGTATAACTTATCTGCCGGATCAACCTCCCCCCAATTTTAATGGCCAAACGCGAAGTAGATATTGTTGTTATATCCGACGTGCATTTAGGCACCTATGGGTGTCATGCTAAGGAACTGCTTAAGTATTTAAAAAGCATTAAACCTAAAATCCTTATTTTAAACGGGGATATTATTGATATATGGCAGTTCAGTAAGTCATATTGGCCCGAAGCGCATATGAAAGTAGTGCGCCGGATATTGAAATTTGTTACCGATGGCATCCCGGTTTATTATTTAACCGGAAACCACGATGAAATGCTACGCAAATTCACTGATTTTAACCTGGGCTCTTTTCAATTGCTGGATAAAATAGTACTCAATATTGATGGTAAAAAAGCATGGATATTTCATGGTGATGTATTTGATGTTACTATGCAGCATTCAAAATGGCTGGCAAAATTAGGTGCCGTAGGTTATGATACCCTTATTTTGATCAATAGCTTCACCAATTGGTTATTAACATCATTGGGTCGCCAAAAAATGAGCTTTTCACAAAAAGTGAAGGCCCGTTTCAAAGAAGCCGTTAAATTCATTAATCAATTTGAACAAACCGCTGCCGACCTTGCGGTTGATAAAAATTACCAGTATGTAATTTGCGGTCACATCCATCATGCCGAGATCAGAGAAATGGAATCGACCGATAAAGCTGGCTCTGTATTGTATTTAAACTCAGGAGATTGGGTTGAAAGTCTTTCTGCGCTGGAGTATAATGATGGTAACTGGACTATCTTTAAATACCAACCTGAGGATTTTAAAAGCGATGCCGACGAGGATGATAAAACCGATGCCGAAGATCTGGACGCTAAACTGGATGTTAAAATTTTATTTGAAAGATTTAAACAGGAACCAGGATAAACCTTAACCCACCCGCTTATATTTGAATTTTAGCAACGTTTTTAACAGAAATATTTGTTAATAAATATTTCTGTTAAAAACGCTTCAACTTACTACCTTACAGCAACTATGAGAATATTATTTGCCATACAAGGAACAGGCAATGGACATATTAGCCGGGCGCGCGAAATTGTACCCCTGCTGCAAAAATACGGCGAGGTTGACCTTTTAGTAAGTGGTACACAGGCAGAAGTTAGCTTGTCGCAGCCGCTTAAATATAAATTTCATGGTTTTAGCTTTGTATTTGGAACCAATGGTGGGGTTGATAACTGGGCAACTTTTAAAATAATGAATCTGCCTTTGTTATGGCATGATATACGCACGCTACCCTTAAAGCAATACGATCTTATAATTAATGATTTTGAACCGGTAAGCGCCTGGGCATGCAAACTGCAAAAAATTCCTTCTGTGTCATTAAGTCATCAGTGTTCATTTGTTTCAAAAAATACACCACGGCCAGCAAAGTGGAGTTATGCGGAATGGTTACTTAAATATTATTCGCCTACTACTCATCATGTAGGCTTTCATTTTGAACGGTATGATGATTTTATCCATACCCCTGTTATCCGCAGCGAGATCAGAAATATGGAAACCTCTAACCAGGGCCATTATACTGTGTACTTACCGGCATATGATGATAAATTACTAGCTAGGCATTTGAATAAAACAGGAAAAATTCAATGGCAAATTTTTTCAAAGCGCCAAAAAACACCGCATCGTAAGGGAAATGTAGAAATACTGCCTGTAAATAATGAAGCATTTAATGTTAGTCTTGCCGGTTGCGAAGGTTTATTAACAGGCGGAGGTTTTGAAGGTCCTGCCGAGGCCCTTTTCTTAAAGAAGAAAGTATTGATGATACCCATGAAGGGGCAATACGAACAGCAATGCAATGCTGTGGCAGCATCAAGACTTGGCGTACCCGTAATTCATGAAATTGACGATCAGTTTGTTTATCATATTAATAATTGGATTAGTGACGATAAGAAAGTAATAGTGAATTTCCCCGATGAAACCGCCTTGATTGTTGATAATTTGGTAAAACAGTATGCAAAAACATAAGTAGTTTCGGCATAAGTAGTTTTTCTGTAATTTCGCGCTGGCAAATACGCATTAATGATCAATTTTTTTAAATCGCTTAATCCCTTTAATATTTTATGGCTGGCTATTGTATCGTTCGCTTTACGTGCCGGTTATTTGTTTAATATCCCAGGGAAAATTGAATTTGCCTTTGCTGATCCATTTGCCCGTTTATTGTTATCAGCGCCATCTCCGTTAGATCCGACTATAAATGTTTTTCTTGCAGGTATTATTGTATTTGTGCAGGCACTTCTGTTAAATCATTTGGTAAATCATTTTAATTTATTGGGTAAACCAACTTTTTTACCTGCTTTAATGTACATAACGGTTTCATGTTTATTTAAAAACTTCCTTGTACTAAGTGCGCCGCTGTTATGCAATTTTCTGTTAATATGGATGCTGTTTAAGTTGCTCAGTTTTTATAAAAGTAATGACGCCAAATCAGCAGCTTATGACCTGGGTTTGATAGTTGCCCTTGGTTCCATAATTTATTTACCTTTTATTTATTTCTTTTTAGCCATATGGATAGGGCTAATTATTTTTAAGCCTTTTAATTGGCGCGAGCTTATTGCCGGTGTAATTGGTTATATAACGGTATTCTTCTTTTTAGCAGTATATTACTTCTGGAACGATAGTTTGGGGCAGTTTTATAATATCTGGCAGCCTTTGAGTACAAAGTTTTCTGATGGCAACAGCATAAATTATTATAACTATCTAGTATTAATACCTGTAGTTATTATTTTGTTACTGTGTTTTTTTACATTGCAGAAAAATTTTTTCAAGAGCTACGTACAGGTCCGTAAATCATTTCAGTTTTTGTTTATTGTTTCTTTAATAGGAGGTTTTTCATTTTATAACAAAGCAGCATTCCATTTAAGTCATTTTTTATTGTGTGTAGTACCGGTATCGGTGTTTTTTTCTTATTATTTTTTAAACTCAAAGCGTAAATGGTTCTATGAAACGTTGTTTGTTATACTGTTAATCAGCATCGTTTATTTTCAGTTTAACACTTTTTAACTTTTACATTCGTTCAATTTACAGCTGTTATATTAGTTTTGTATCATGAAATTTGGAGTAGTAGTATTTCCGGGATCTAATTGCGATGAAGATATCATCTATGTATTAGAAAAAATACTGGGGCAGCAGGTAGTACGTTTATGGCATAAAGACCATGATTTACAGGGAGCTGAATTTATTGTGTTACCAGGTGGCTTTTCATTTGGCGACTATTTACGTTCAGGTGCCATAGCACGTTTTTCGCCAATTATGCAGGAAGTAATTCAATTTGCAGAAAATGGTGGATATGTTTTGGGTATCTGTAATGGTTTTCAGGTGCTTACAGAAGCAGGTTTACTGCCGGGCGCCTTGCTTCATAATGAGAACCGTAAGTTTATTTGCCGCAATATTTACATGAAGGCACAAACCAACAACTCATTAATTACTGCGCAGATTGATCCTCAGCGGGCTTTAAAAATACCTATTGCACATGGTGAGGGTAATTATTTTGCTGATGCCGATGTTTTAAAATCCCTAAATGATAACAATCAGGTGTTATTTAGGTATTGTGATGAAGCCGGTAATATTACAGCAGATTCAAACCCTAATGGTTCGTTAGAAAATATAGCAGGTATTTGCAATAAAGCACGTAATGTATTTGGCTTTATGCCACACCCCGAACGCGCTTCAGATTCGTTGGTAGCTAATGAAGATGGCCTGGCCATTTTTGAATCAATTTTATCGCTTGTTAAAGCCTAATGGCCAATCTGGTTATTGATATTGGCAATACATATACTAAAATTGCTGTTTTTGAAAGCAATGAATTATTGTTCAATAATCAATACCAAACCATTGATGCAATTTTAACAAATAAACTTCTTGTTGATTACAAAGTTACCAAAGCAATCATCTCATCAGTTAAGAAAAAAGATAATAGCGAATGGATTACTTTGCTCGGGCAAGAGGTTAAGGTACTATACTTTAATGCCGGGATGAAAGGGAGGATTGTAAACCACTATCTTACACCCGAAACGCTTGGACTTGATAGATTAGCAGCAGTAATAGGAGCAAATTACTTATATCCGGCTCAAAATAGCCTTATAATTGATGGTGGTACCTGTATTACGTATGATTATGTTGATGCCGGCGGAAATTATTTTGGCGGCAGTATATCACCGGGTTTAAATATGCGTTATAAGGCTTTAAATTATTACACGGCAGGTTTGCCTTTAATTAGTGCCGATAAGACGTTTGTCGAGACTTATGGAAATAATACAACAACGGCTATATTATCGGGTGTGCAAAACGGGATCAAACATGAATTAACAGGCTTCGTTGAAAGTTATAAAAAAGACGGAGAAGAACTAAATATTATACTTTGTGGGGGCGACGGTATTTTTTTTGATACTCTATTGAAAAATAGCATCTTTGCCCCCTATATAAAAATTGAACCTTACTTGGTTCTTAAAGGATTAAACGCAGCCATACACAACAATAATGATTAAATATTCCAGGGCCCTTGTAACAATTTTACTTGCTGTTATTGCATTTGGCGCAAAGGCGCAATCAACCACTACTCCAGCAACCAGCTCGCCTTATTCCAGGTACGGACTAGGTGAGTATGCTCCGGCATTACTTCCTCAAAATATTGCAATGGGGGGTATCGGTACAGCAATAAATAGCGTTAGCGGCTATAACAATATTAACGTTATTAACCCGGCCTCATACGGGATGATAAATTATACAACTATTGATGCTGGTATTTATGCAACCATTGATAACCTGAATCAGAATAATGGAACGGGAGGAACAACCAGCGTAACAAATGCCAATTTCAGGTTAAGCCATGTTGCATTCGCAATGCCGGTTAACAGGCATTCGGCCCTAAGTTTTGGTTTATTGCCATATTCAGAACTTGGTTATAATTACAAAATAACTCAAAATAATTTCGGCACGTCGCCAACGCCTTCTAATCCTAATACCCCTAAGGTTGATACCAATGCTGTAAATTATCTGTATAATGGTGAAGGCGGTTTATCAAAGGCTTATATAGGTTATGGCTATCATATTGGCAAGCACTTGTTAATAGGTGGTAATGTGTCATACATATTTGGTAACCTGGCAGAATCAACCGAAACAGAAATACCTACCTTATATGGTACGCTTGACTCGAAAGTACAGCAGACCAATAGCGTTGGAGGCTTTAATTACGATTATGGTATCCAATATTCGTTTGATTTTGCTGATGTTAACGGCAATACTAACAAGCATTTGGTATTTGGATATTCAACTTCTACAGGTTCAAGTTTAAATTCAACAAGCAGTTATGTGGTAAGTCAATACACTTATGATAGCAGCGGTAATCAAAACCTAGCGGCTGATTCGCTGGTAAACAATACTGGGACGAAAAGCAAAATAAAACTTCCAAGAATCAATCGTTTTGGTGTTTCGTTCCAAAATGATGGACACTTTTTAATAGGAGCGGACTATACCGTAGGTAACTGGTCATCACTTACTATTGATGGTACAAATGCTGGACTGCAAAACAGTAAAACATTAAATGTAGGTGGATCTATAACCCCAAACATTAATGCATTACGTAACTACTGGGCCAGGGTTGATTATCGTTTTGGTTTTATTTATGAAGACACTTACCTGAACGTTAACAATACCGATATTAAAAAACAAGCAGTGACCTTTGGTTTTGGATTACCGTTACCAAATAGTCTTTCAACCTTTGATAAGATAAATCTTTCTGCTGAAGTAGGCAGAGAAGGGACTTTAAACAATGGCCTGGTGAAAGAGAATTATGTTAACATACACATAGGCTTTACCTTAAATGATAAGTGGTTCCAACGGTTTAAATTCCAATAACCTTAATGATAATGTACAGTCAGGCAAAGAAGCTTTTACATTTATATTTGTCGGCAGTGTTTATTTGCTTGCTGCTGGCATCGTGTGAAAACTCTTTGAATGATATAAAGAAAATAGCATCCGCAGAGGCGGATAAACCAATTTCCCGTTCAACTTTTGTAGATATTATTTATAGTGACTCAGCAAAAGTAAAAGCGCACCTTACCGCTCCGCTCGAAATTGATTATGATGATGCGGCCAAACCTTATAAGGAAATGTCAAAAGGCGTAAAGATTATCTTTTATGAAGATGATCTTTCTATAAAAGGAACCATAACATCAGAATACGCTATTGAAAAAGATAAAGAGAACTTAATTGAGTTTCACAAGAATGTGGTGGCCAAAAATGCACAGGGTGAAACGTTTAAATCAGATGAACTGATTTATGATGAAGCCAATAAAAAGCTTTTTTCAAAGAAACCGGTCCAAATTATCATGACCAATGGTAACATAATGAATGGTACCGGATTTAACAGTAATGAAAGTTTGTATCCCTGGCATATTGATCAATCCACAGGTATTTTCAACGTGAATGATAAAGAGAGTGGTATTAATCCATAAAAATGCAGGAAATATAATCAGGGATTAGTGTTTTTTAAATGTAAAAAAGCCTTAATGCCGCAAGATATACCGTTTATAATAGCCTAAAATTCAGGAATTATTTATACAAAAAATTGTATTATAGAATTTTACTAAAAATTGTATCTTGCGCCCTCTTTTTAACAGTATAATATAATTTATATAAGTATATGGGTATAATGGGTTTTTTGCGCGACCGGATGGGGAAAATTCTCGCATTTTTTATTGGGTTTGCGCTGCTTGCTTTTATTATTGGCGAGGTAGTACGTTCAGGTGGTTCTTTTTTCAGGGATGACCGGAATGAACTGGGTAATGTTAGCGGCGAAAAAGTTGCATATGATGAGTTTGCAAAAAAAGTGGAACAAAACAGTACTCAATTCAGGCAACAGTCTGGGCAGGGAAACTTATCACCCCAAATTACCAGCTACATTCAGGAAACAACCTGGAATCAAATGATCAGTCAGCTGATATTGAAAAAAGAGGTTGATAAACTTGGTTTGGTAGTTAGTGACGATGAAGCAAAATCAATGGTAAGCGGTGATAACCCAAATCCACAGATTGTTCAGGCTTTTGGCGATCCTAAAACAGGCCAGGTTGATAAAAATAAGTTAAACACATTTTTAAATAACCTTGCAGCATCTAAAGCTGATGATCCGGTAAGACAACAATGGTCTGATTTCATTTCACAAATGATTGAAGCTAAATTGTCTGAAAAATATGTTGCTTTAGTAACTACTGGTTTATATGTAAACTCTTTGGAAGCAAAAGATGATTACGAAGCAAAAAATAAGCTTGCTAATTTCAAATATACCGTGCTTACTTATGCTTCGGTACCTGATAGCAAAATCACAGTAACTGACGGTGATTATCAATCATACTACGACGAGCATAAAAACGAATTTAAAAATCAACAGGAAACCAGAACCTTTGATTATGTAAGTTTTAATGCAGCACCTTCGTCAGCTGATAGTGCAGCTATTAAAGCTCAGGCTGATAAATTAGTGACAGCCTTTAAAGCAACTAAAGATGATTCTCTTTTTGTTCAAATTAATGCGGAAACAAAGGCTCCACTAGTTTATGTTCATAAAGGCCGTTTAGAGCCGAAATTGGATTCAGTAATGTTTAATGAATCTAACGGATTTGTTTATGGTCCTTATTTATCAACAGGTAGCTACAAAATTGCTAAACTGGTTGATGCGCGTACTGAACCAGATTCAGTAAAAGCACGTCACATTCTGATTGACGACAGAACCATTGGTGTTGAAAAAGCAATGGCTAAAGCCGATTCATTAAAGAAACTTATTCAGGGTGGCAAATCATTTGCAGAACTGGCTAATATGTTTTCTGTAGATAAAAACTCTGCTGTTAAAGGTGGTGATTTGGGTACTTTTGGTCGTGGCGCAATGATTCCTGTTTTTGAGGATGCTGTGTTCAGCGGTAAAAAAGGTGATCTGAAGATCGTTGCTTCACAATATGGTGTGCATTTAATTGAGATCGAAGATCAAAAAGGTTCATCAAAGGTTGTTAAAGTAGCTATTGTTGATGTACCGTTAAAGGCCAGCAGTCAAACACAAACAACTGTTTACAGTAAGGCACAAGGATTTTTAGGTTCTTTAACAAAAGATAATTTTGATGAAGAAGCGAAAAAAGCAGGTATTCAAAAAAAGACGGCTACAGATGTTAGAGGTGTTGCCGCAGCCTTGCCAGGTATTGATAATGCACGTGAAATTGTAAGATGGGCATTCAATGCTGAAAATGGTGATTTTTCAGATAAAGTTTATATTTCTGATAACCAATACATCGTAGCCCATTTGGTAATGATTAAGCCAAAAGGAATATTGCCACTTGATGCTGTTAAGAAGCAAATTGAGCCGATGGTTAAAAACAAGGTAAAAGCTAAAGTATTAACTGATAAATTTGCAGGAGCTTTAAATGGTGTATCAAGTATTGATCAGGTGGCCCAAAAAGTAGGAAGCCAGGTTACACCGTTGGAGAATATCGTATTTGCTAACCCTGTAATTCCAGGATCATCAGCTGAATATAAAGTTATTGGTACTGTTTTTGGTTCACAGCCTAACAAACTATCAAAACCGGTTGAAGGTCAGCAAGGTGTTTATGTGTTTGTTTTAAATAGCTTTACTAATCCACCGGCTCTTACTAATGCAGTTAGAGAAAAACAACAAATGGCTCAGACTATACTTCAGAGTGCAGATGCGCAGATATTTGAAGCATTGAAAGATAAAGCTACTATAAAAGATAACAGAGCTAAATTCTTATAAGAAGTAGTTTAAAGCAGCCATCTGAAAGTAAAAAATAATGAAACGGATGATTACAGATGGTTCATTGTTTGTTAAAGACAGATACTAAAAGAAATAAAAAGTAATTTTGTATCCGGGTAGTGTTAATTCTCTACCCGGATTTTTTATTTTACGATAATGGAAATACAGGAAAATATAATAAACAAGGTAGCGCAAAGTGGTTTGGTTACACTTGATCCCGCAGCTTTTTACCCTGAAGGCGAACGGGTAATATATGATATTGCAGATAACCTGTTTATGGGCCTTATTTTGAAGGAAAAGGATTTCAGGGAATTTGTAAAAGAACACGACTGGACTCAATATACCGGTAAGTTTGTTGCTGTAACCTGCACCGCTGATGCAATTGTACCGGCTTGGGCCTATATGCTGTTGGCAAATAAACTTGCACAACATGCGCTTGAAGTTGTTTTTGGAAACGAAGAGGTATTGGAAACTGTACTGTTTGTGAAAAGCATTGGTAAAATGGATGTTGAACAATATAGGGATCAACGCATCGTAATAAAAGGTTGCGGAGATATCCCGGTACCTGTTTCGGCTTATGTTGAACTTACTCAAAAACTTACTCCCATAGTAAAAAGCCTTATGTTTGGCGAACCTTGCTCTACTGTACCAATCTATAAAAAGAAAGATTAAAACGAGTTTTGTCTAATTTATTGATTATCAAATTTGCTTTCTATTTTAATAATGCCAAAAATTGTTTAACAACATAAATAAACTTAAAACGTTGATTAAGCAGTTTTGACTAAAATATGAGAAAATACTTTTTAATAATTGTCGTCATAATTGCTTTTTTTAACGGATCATATGCTCAGGAACTTAACAGTATTAATGAGCCTGTTTTTAAAACAGGTGAGCAACTGACTTATACCCTCAAATATGGATTTTTTACAGCCGCCGAAGCTGTTATAAATGTTGAGGAAAGCGACAAGAAATTCGATGGTCATCCGGTATTTCATATTGTAGCAGATGGTAGGACAGCCGGAACCTTTGATATATTTTATAAGGTTCGTAACCGATATGAATCATATGTCGACCAATCAACCTTAATGCCTTATTTTTATACTGAGAACAGGCATGAGGCAAATTACAAGCATACAGATAACGTAACCTTTAATCATGAGAATGATAAGATAACAGCCGCTAAAGGCGTTTTTCCATATAAGGGTAAGGTGTTTGATTTTTTATCAGCCTATTATTTTTCGCGTAGTATTGATGTTTCAAAAATTCAAAAAGGAGAAAAATTTGAACTTCAATATTTTTTAGAAGATGGAGTACATACGCTGGGTATTACCTATGTTGGTGTAGAAAAGGTGAATTGTTCAATGGGTAGTTTTAATTGTTTAAAATTCAACCCAACCATTATTCCTGGCCGCGTATTCAGAAAGGATAGTAAACTGTACCTTTGGATCACAGATGATAAAAACCGTATACCTGTAAAAGCACATGTTGAACTGGTAGTAGGTAGTGTAACAATGGATTTAACGGGAGCAAAAAACTTGAAATACCCACTAAATCCCTTAAAGAAATAAATATGATAGAAGTTGGGGCTGTATTGCTGCATGAAGATGTGGTGAAGGAAAACTTTGTTTGCAATTTAAATAAATGTAAAGGAGCATGTTGCCTGGAGGGTGACTCTGGCGCGCCGCTTGACGCCAATGAACTGGATATACTGGATGAAATATATCCAAAAGTAAAACCTTTTATGACTGCCAAAGGGATTGCCACCATTGAAAAAGTTGGCACCTATGTTAAAGATTTTGAAGGCGATTATACCACCCCATGTGTTGATGTAAATAAGGAGTGTGCCTATGTTATATGGGAAAACGGTATTACCAAATGCGCCATTGAGAAGGCATATGAAACAGGTGTAATCAATTGGAAAAAGCCTATCTCTTGCCATTTATACCCAATCCGCATTACTAAATACCCGGAGTTTGATGTATTGAATTATGATCGCTGGAGCATTTGCAGCCCTGCATGTTCTTTCGGTAATGAGCTTAAAGTGAGTGTGCATGAGTTTTTAAAAGGCCCGCTTATTCGTAAATACGGTGAAGAATGGTATAACGAACTTGAAGAAAAAGTGGCGGATCTTTAGTCATCTTGCTAATTCTAATTTCTACTCCTTATATCAAATACTGTTTTTGTAATTTATTTGGATAATATTGTACTTAAATATTTCCAGATGAAAGTAGCTTTAATCACCGGTATTACCGGTCAGGATGGTGCATATTTGGCAGAGTTCCTGCTCAAAAAAGGATATGAAGTACATGGCGTAAAAAGACGTTCGTCATTATTTAACACCGATCGTATTGACCATTTGTATCATGATCCGCATGATCCTGATGTTAAATTCAGATTGCATTACGGCGATTTAACGGACTCAACTAACCTGATCCGCCTTATTCAGGAAGTACAGCCTGATGAAATTTATAATCTGGCCGCGCAAAGCCACGTAAAGGTGAGCTTTGATACCCCTGAATATACAGCCAATGCTGATGGTATTGGAACATTACGCATCCTTGAAGCTGTACGACTTTTAGGACTGACGCAAAAAACAAGAATCTATCAAGCTTCAACTTCTGAGCTGTATGGTTTGGTACAAGCGGTTCCGCAAAGTGAAACCACTCCATTTTATCCGCGGTCGCCTTACGCGGTTGCTAAGTTGTATGGTTACTGGATAATTGTAAACTATCGCGAAGCCTATAATATGTATGCCTGTAATGGTATATTATTTAACCATGAAAGCCCTGTACGCGGCGAAACATTTGTTACCCGTAAAATTACCCGTGCTGCTTCAAAAATAGCTATGGGGCTGCAAGATTGCCTGTACCTTGGCAATTTATCGGCCGAGCGAGACTGGGGCCACGCAAAGGATTATATCGAAGCTATGTGGCTGATGCTACAGCAGGATAAGCCCGAAGACTTTGTAATTGCCACAGGAGTAACCACCACTGTACGTGAATTTATAAAGATGGCCTTTAATGAACTAGGCATAGAAGTGGAATTTAGCGGTAAAGACGAAAACGAACGCGGAGTAATTATTGATATTGACGAACAAAAAGCCAAAGAATTGGGCCTGAACCTGGATGCTTTAAAATTTGGCCAAACAGTTGTGAAGGTTGATGCCAAATACTTCAGGACAACCGAGGTTGATTTATTAATTGGGGACGCAACAAAAGCAAAAGAGAAATTGGGTTGGATACCTAAATACAATCTCCAATCGCTGGTAAGTGATATGGTTCAATCTGACCTTTACCTGGTAAAAAAGGATGATTATTTGAAAAAAGGTGGATTTAAAACGCTTAACTATTTCGAATAAGCTTATTACTGTGCCTGTGACACCCGGTACACGTGGCACATCTGGTAAACGCGGCACACTTGGTAAGGCAGTTAAATCAATATAAAAAAAGAGTAAAAAAAAGAAGCCCTAAGTTTTGTCTATCAAAAACTTAGGGCTTTATAAATAAAGTGGAGGCTTTTTAAGAAGCTATAGTATGTTTGTTTTGTTTTATGCCTAAGGCCATAACCTGTGCAGCAATGCTTTTGGCATCGTAACCGCAGTCTGCCCAAAGTTCGGGTTGGTCGCCGTGTTCAATAACCATATCGGGTATACCTAAACGCACAACCTGAAGCTGGTAGTTATTATCGGCCATAAATTCTAAAACGGCACTGCCCATTCCGCCCTCTAAACAACCATCTTCTACCGTAATTACCTTACTGAATTTTTTAAACACCTCGTGTAATAGGGCTTCATCAAGTGGTTTCACAAAACGAAGATCGTAGTGTGCAGGGTAATAACCCGCAGAGTTCAATTCTGCTGTAGCTTTTACAACTTCGTTGCCGATATGACCGATTGATAGTATGGCTACTTCTTCACCATCGCAAACTTTGCGTCCCTTACCAACTTTTATTGCTTTTAAAGGTCGTTGCCAGTCAACCATAACACCGTTACCGCGTGGATACCTGATTACAAATGGCCCCATATCGTCCTGCTGGGCAGTAAACATCAGGTTGCGCAATTCTTCCTCATTCATCGGTGCCGAAACAGTCATGTTTGGTATGCAACGCATAAACGCCAGATCATAGGCTCCATGATGCGTTGGTCCGTCAGCTCCGGCAATACCGGCTCTGTCTAAACAAAATACCACATTCAGGTTTTGAATAGCTACGTCATGTATTACCTGATCATAGGCCCGCTGCATAAAGCTGGAGTATATGTTACAGAAAGGAATTAGTCCTTGCGAAGCCAAGCCAGCCGAAAAAGTTACCGCATGCTGTTCTGCAATACCAACGTCAAAGGCGCGGTTAGGCATAGCCTTCATCATCAGGTTAAGCGAGCAGCCGGATGGCATAGCTGGGGTAATACCCATTATTTTAGGGTTCTGCTCTGCCAGTTCAATTATAGTATGACCAAAAACATCCTGGTATTTTGGAGGTTGTGGTTTTTCGTGCTTTGTCTTTTTAATTTCTCCGGTTATTTTATCAAACAAGCCGGGTGCATGCCATTTGGTTTGATCCTTTTCGGCTAATGCATAACCTTTACCTTTAACAGTAATGCAATGCAGTAATTTAGGCCCTGGTATATCTCTCAGGTCAGTTAATACTTTTACCAGGTGCTCAACATCATGCCCGTCAATCGGCCCAAAATACCTGAATTTTAATGCTTCAAAGAAATTGCTCTTTTTAAGCAGGGTTCCCTTAATGCTTTTTTCAAGTTTCTGAGCTATTTTAAACGCATCAGGGCCAATGGCTGATATCTTTGCAAGTACATGTGCAATATCATCTCTGAAGCGGTTGTAGGGCTTGGAAGTGGTTATGTCGGTTAAGTACTCTTTCAGCGCACCCACGTTAGGGTCAATAGACATATTATTGTCATTCAATATCACCAGCAGGTTAGAGTTTTCAATACCAGCATGGTTCAGCGCCTCAAAAGCCATACCTGCTGTCATCGCGCCATCGCCAATTACGGCTACGTGCTGTCTGTCGGTTTCGCCTTTATAGTGTGAGGCAACGGCCATACCCAAAGCTGCAGAAATAGAGGTAGAAGAGTGACCCACACCAAAAGTATCGTATTCGCTTTCAGAACGTTTTGGGAAACCGCTCATGCCTTTATAAACACGGTTGGTATGGAAAATATCACGGCGTCCGGTTAATATTTTATGCCCGTAAGCCTGGTGGCCAACATCCCAAACTAATTGGTCATAAGGCGTGTTCAAAACGTATTGCAAAGCAACTGTTAACTCCACTACACCCAGGCTGGCAGCAAAATGCCCACCGTTTACCGATACTACGTCAATTATATATTGTCTTAGTTCCTGGCAAACCTGTTTTAGTTCTTCAACTTTAAGTTGCTTTAAGTCAGATGGATAGTTTATTTTTTCTAATAAATGGCCTGCCGGTACCTGCATTGACATTTGGTAAATTATTTAACTTACAAATTACGGAAATTTATTAATAAAATAGGGATAAAACTTACTGAATAATTTTAGGAAGTGTTAACAACTTATTTGGCTTTAAATCATCAATCAGAATGAAATTTAAATTTTTCAACAATTAATATACTTTCAGCCACTTACAACAATTTAACTTTATTTTTGGGCTCTCATGGTTGAAGAAGGTTTTGAAATAAAATTACCCCAGTTTGAAGGTCCTTTTGACCTGCTGCTTTTTTTTATTGAAAGGGATGAACTGGAAATCCATGACATTCCTATTGCCCGTATTGCAGATGATTTTTTGAATTATATTCATCAAATGACTATCCTGAATATGGAGATTGCCAGTGAGTTCATTTTTGTGGCGGCTACTTTAATGCGTATTAAGGCAAAAATGCTGCTGCCGCGCTATGAAGCAGACCCTGATGCCGACCAAACCGATACGAGGGAAGATCTGATCCGTAAGCTAATAGAGTATAAGAAATTTAAGGAGATCTGCGAAGTCCTCCATCCCATGGAGGATGATCGGTTTAAGCAGGAAAAGCGGGGAAATATAAAATTTGACATAGAGCAAGCTGATGCGGTAGCTTTACCGGGGGAGGAACTATCAGAACTTAGTTTATATAAGCTAATGATGATGTACGGTAGACTGATGAAACGCTATCTGAGCAGGAGCGAGGAAGTGCATCATACCGTAGTGCAATATCCATACACTATTGAACAACAGAAAAAAGCTATAGAAAACCTGCTCAAGATTAACAAGATGATGGATTTTAAAGCGATAGCCGGCAACTCCGAAAATAAGGTGCATTTTGTTTACAACTTCCTGGCTGTTCTCGAAATGCTGCAACAAGAGATGATTGATATACAGATTGGCCTGGGCTATAATAACTTTTGGATCTCGAGCAAAGAGATTAGTGCTTAAATATAACTGGATAAGTCAGTCTTGTCAGTTTTTTCTAATCTCTAAGCACAAGCCACCGATCTCTAAACCAAAATCCTTAACTTAGCGCCGTTTTTAAATAATTATGAAAAGAGACAAATTGATTTTTAAGCTGTTGGATGAAGAGCAGCAACGCCAGGAAGAGGGCATTGAACTGATCGCATCTGAAAATTTTGTTAGCAAGCAGGTAATGGAAGCTGCAGGCTCTGTGGCAACCAATAAATATGCCGAAGGGCTACCGGGTAAGCGTTATTATGGCGGCTGCCAGGTAGTTGACGAAATTGAAACAATAGCTATTGAAAGAGCTAAACAATTATTTAATGCTGAGTGGGCAAACGTGCAACCGCACTCTGGTGCGCAGGCAAATGCTGCAGTAATGTTAGCGGTTTTACAGCCTGGCGATAAAATTTTGGGCTTTGATTTGTCGCACGGTGGTCACTTAACACATGGTTCAGCAGTAAACTTTTCAGGTAAATTATACGATCCGCACTTTTATGGTGTGAAAAAAGAAACTGGGCTGGTTGATTACGATCAGTTGAAAGAGGTTGCCTTACGCGAAAAACCAAAATTGATTATCTGCGGAGCTTCGGCTTATTCACGCGATTGGGATTATGAATTTATCCGTAAAGTTGCAGATGAGGTTGGTGCATTGGTTTTGGCCGATATATCACATCCAGCCGGCTTAATAGCACGTGGATTATTAAAAGATCCGCTTCCGCATTGTCACATTGTTACTACAACTACACATAAAACCTTGCGCGGCCCACGTGGTGGTATGATATTGCTGGGTAAAGATTTTGAAAACCCATGGGGTTTAAAAACGCCTAAAGGCGAGATCCGAATGATGTCGAACCTGCTGGATATGGCGGTATTCCCAGGCACACAAGGTGGCCCTTTGGAACATATTATTGCAGCAAAAGCAATTGCATTTGGTGAAGCTTTATCTGAAGATTATATGAAATATATCTTACAGGTAAAAAAGAATGGTGCTGCTATGGCCCAGGCATTTACTGATCGTGGTTATGAAATTGTTTCGGGGGGTACTGATAATCACTTGATATTGATTGATCTACGCAATAAAAATATAACCGGTAAAGCTGCCGAGAATGCTTTGGTGGCAGCTGATATTACTGCCAATAAAAACATGGTGCCTTATGATGACAAATCACCATTTGTTACCTCAGGAATCAGGGTGGGTACAGCAGCCATTACTACACGTGGTTTGAAGGAAAAACACATGGCCGAAATTGTGGAATTGATTGATGAGGTGTTGAGTAACCCAGAGGACGAGCATATGTTAAAAAAGGTACGTAAAAAAGTACACAAGTTAATGCACGATTTTCCGCTTTACCGTGATGGCGATATCGACTAATTAAAATTATTATACAAAAACAAACTAAGCGCTTAACGGCGCTTAATTTGTTTTATAGCATTAGTTTTGCTAAATTGTGCTGTTTTAAGTGCGTAACCTTTTAGTTATTAGTTACGTTTAACGGGGCGATTTGAAATTAATCTAAAAAACAATATAGTGGAAACGGGATTGAAAATAAATGTGCTTGTAGTTGATGATAACCAAATAAACAGGCTATTAATGAACAAGGTAATATCAAAATGGGGAGCAACTGCAGATTTTGCCGAAAACGGATTGCAGGCGGTGGAAAAAATCACCCAAAACCGTAATTACGATGTGGTATTAATGGATGTTTATATGCCTGAAATGGGCGGTATTGAAGCTACCCAGGTTATCCGTGCTAAAGACGAACCTTATTTTAAACAATTACCTATCATAGCTTTAACCGCTTCCATGCTGAGCACCGAAAGGGAACAGATTGATGCTGCCGGTATGAATGACTATGTATTAAAGCCCTTTGATCCTAAAGCTTTATTTGACAAACTAAGCGCATATCAGAAAGTATAACTGCGCTTAGCCTTAAATGTGCTGTGTTAAAAAACATTTTTAATCTGTAAATTTCTACTCCGCATAAGCTATGGTAGCTATACTGAGCTTTAAACCAGGTATTTTAAGTAAGCAAGTACCGCAGGCTTCCAATGTTGAACCGGTAGTTATTACATCATCAACTAATAAAACATGCTTATTAAGCAATTTCTCAGGTTTTTTTACTTCAAAAACCTCCAGCATATTCTCAAACCGCTCAAATCTGGATTTATGAGTTTGTGTTTCGGTAGCCTTCAATCTTATCAGGTTCTGATCATCAACTGTTCCTGTTAATTTTTCCGCAAGGCCTTCGGCAAAGCAGGTGCTTTGATTATATCCCCTTTGCTGCATCCTTTTTTTATGAAGAGGTACAGGTATAATAAAATCCACCGTATTAAAAATATCGTTTTTTATCAATTGCTCCCCGGCCATTTTTCCCAGCAAATGGCCAATCTGCTGCATTCCTTTATATTTAAACTGGTGCATCAGGTTTTGAACATTACCACCTTTGGCAAAGTAAAATAGGGTATAAGCAGCCTCAATAGGTATTTTACCCCAAAACTGACGGGCTACAATGTTATCGGGCTGTAAATGGAAATTAGTATAAGGTAAGTTATAAAGGCAACTGGTGCATATTAAATGCTCATTTGCCAATAGTGTTTCATGACATGCAGCGCAAAGCTCTGGAAATAATAGGGAAACAAAATCAGATAGATAACTGCGCTTCAAATTCATTTTATGAATTTAACACAGATTTTTGTTATTCCTAAACTTTTGCTTTTTCTTTTATGGCGAGTTGCCCACAGGCGGCATCAATATCTTTACCGCGGCTGCGACGCAAATGGGTATTAACGCCTTGCTTACGCAAGTAGTCGGCAAAAGCTTCCACCTTATCTTCGCCTGCGTTTATAAAGTTGGCAAATGAAATAGGATTATATTCAATAATATTTACTTTGCAGGGCAGGTGTTTGCAAAACTGGGCCAATTCTACAGCATCTTGTATGTTATCATTAACCCCGTCAAAAATAATATACTCGTACGTTACCGGGTTTTTTGTTTTGGCATAATAATATTTCAAAGCCTCGGCCAATGCTTTTAATGAGTTTTGCTCATTTATAGGCATTATAGTATTACGTTTCTCGTCATTGGCAGCATGTAACGATAATGCCAGGTTAAATTTCACATTATCGTCGCCCAGCTTTTTAATCATTTTGGCTATCCCGGCGGTTGATACCGTTATCCTTTTAGCTGCCATGTTAAGTCCGTCTTCAGACGTGATCCTGTCTATAGACTCCATTACATTTTTGTAGTTTAGCAGAGGCTCGCCCATGCCCATATAAACAATGTTTGAAAGCGGGGCACCATAGTTTTCCATGGCTTGCTGATTAATCAACACTACCTGGTCGTATATTTCGTCGGGATTTAAATTTCTTTTGCGTTCCATATAACCCGTGGCGCAAAATTTACAGGTTAAGCTGCAGCCCACTTGCGACGATACACAGGCCGTCATCCGGCCGGGAGTTGGAATTAAAACACCTTCAATTAAATGACTATCGTGTAAAATGAAAGAATTTTTTATAGTTTTATCGGCGCTAAACTGTGAGTTATTTATTTTAACATTATTGATGCTGAAATGATCATTGAGTTTAGTGCGCAGTTCTTTTGAAATATTACTCATCTCGTCGAAAGAAACGCAAGATTTTTTCCATAGCCACTCATAAACCTGCTTAGCCCTGAAACTTTTTTCATCCATTTGGATAAAACGTTCCTGCAAGGCGTCAAGGCTGAGGCCACGGATATCAATTTTTTCTTTTGCAATATTCACGATGCAAAAGTACGAAATAAAAAAAAACTATCTTTTAAAAGACATTCTTTTTATATTTAAAAACAATAACTAAAAGTTAATGGTTTTTAAATAAAGGTGCCATTTAATCGAAAACGTTACGACAAGTGTTAGTTATATCTTAATGAAAAGTTTTAAAGCCGATTACGTTTTTCCTGTTTGTGCCGATCCAATTAAGAATGGAATTGTTACTGTTGATGATAACGGTAAAATTTTATCAGTTACCGACCAAAATGCTCCTCCTCCGGTGGATGTGCCCATTGAACAATTGAGTGGTATATTATGCCCCGGATTTGTCAATACCCATTGCCATCTGGAACTTTCACATCTTAAAGATAAAGTTAAACAACATACCGGCTTGGTTAATTTTATAACGGATGTTCAAAAATTCAGAGGTGCTGAAAGTAGCATGGTTTTAGATGCTGCTCAAAAAGCTGATATGGAAATGTATGAAAATGGCATTGTTGCCGTTGGCGATATATCCAATAGCAACATAAGCATCAAACCTAAAACAGCCAGTAAACTATACTATCATAGTTTTATTGAAACCTTTAGTTTTTTGCCGGCGCGGGCATCAGATACGTTCAATAATGCTTTACAGCTATTGAATGAATTTAAGCCGTTGTCATGCTCCATTACGCCGCACGCACCTTATTCTGTTTCGAAAGAGCTTTTTAAGCTCATCCAAAAACATTCAGAAGTTGGGCATAATTTAATCAGCATCCACAACCAGGAGTGTGATGATGAAAATAAGTTTTTCAGATATAAATTAGGCAGTTTTAATGACCTTTATGCTTCATTCGGCATTGATATTAGCTTTTTTAAGCCACAGGCCCGTAATTCAGTACAAACTATAATTCCTTTATTAACTGATAAACAGGAGATTTTATTGGTTCATAATACCTGCACCAATCTGAAGGATATTTACTTTATAAAGCGTTTTGACCGTAAAATAAATTTTTGTTTTTGCCCAAATGCTAATTTGTATATCGAAAATAAGCTGCCTAAAATTGAGCTTTTTATAGGGCAAGGATATAACATAACCCTGGGTACCGATAGCCTTGCTTCTAATACCAAACTATGTATTTTAAGCGAGATGCGAACTATTCAGGAAAAATTTCCGTTGGTGAGCACAGCTCAGCTTATTGAATGGGGAACCATCAACGGCGCCCGTTTTTTAGGTATTGATGACGAAAAAGGCACACTTGAAGCGGGCAAAACACCGGGATTGAATCTTATATCAGGTCTTGATGGTTTAAAAATAACACCGGAGACTAAAGTGAAAAAGTTGATTTAATTTTAATAATTTTCACCCCAATCAACTCATACATGACTAAACACATCGACATCATAATAAAAGGTAAAGTGCAGGGCGTGCATTACCGTGCGTCAACCAAAGCTGTTGCTGATCAGCTGGGGGTTAAAGGGTATATTAAAAATGAGAACAATGGCGATGTGGTTATAGCTGCCGAAGGAGATAATGTTTCTCTCGAAATGTTTTTGGACTGGTGCAACGAGGGTCCCCAGGATGCTGAAGTAACTTCTGTTGAAACTAATGAAGGCGAATTAAAAAACTATCGTAATTTTGAAATCGTAAAAAAGAGCTTGTAATAAGCTCTGTGGCCGGAGCCTTAAGTTCATAGTCTTTATTTACAAAAGGCTATGGGCCTAGAACTAACCACTTAATAAAAGATTATCCATTGTCAACCGCTAAAAAATTCGCCGGGCAAACTGCCGTATATGGTATAAGTACTATCGCTGGCCGTGTATTAAGCTTTTTCCTTACACCCGTTTATACCAAGGCTTATGCAACTGGGGTTTACGGTATTTTAACTACCATGTACAGTTGGTCGTCCATTTTGAATGCCATAATGGCTTTTGGAATGGAAACCACATTTTTCAGGTATCTAAGCAAGTATCCTGATAATAAAGCAAAGGTGTACAACAATGCCTTTGCCACAGTATTTTTTATTACTATACTTTTTGTGCTGTGTACCTTGCCTTTTATAAGTCATATTGCCGAATTTATAAGAGTTGGTAATGATTCATCTCAAAATGATTTCGGGCGCTTTATCCTCTACTTCATCGCCATTTTAATTATTGATGCCTGGTGTGTTATTCCTTTTGCTAAGCTGCGTGCCGAAAACAGACCCGGGCGTTTTGGTACTATTAAGTTTATTAATGTGCTTATTTATATAGCGCTCAACCTGATTTTTATTTGGGGATTGCCTTTTTGGACTAAGCACCACTTACCAGCAACGCAATGGATAAACAGCTGGTATGTAAAAGGCTGGGTAGGGTATGTGTTTTTATCAAACCTGGTTTCGAGCGCAATAACGCTATTGATGCTGATTCCTGAATTTTCAAAAATAAGGTTAAAGCTGGATGTTAAAATGCTGCTGGAAATGTTTACCTATAGCTGGCCGGTTTTAATTGCCAATATATCATTCATCATTAATGAAAATTTAGATAAGCTGCTACTAGGTAAACTTTTACCTCAAAACATTAGTGCTCATGAAGTAGGTATTTACGGAGCTTGTGCCAAAATATCGCTGTTCCTCAGTATATTCATTCAAGCCTTCAGGCTGGGTGCCGAGCCTTTCTTTTTTAGTCATGCCAAAAACAAGAATGCCGGCCAAACCTACGCCCGCATTATGGATTATTTTGTGATTACCGTTTGTGTGATATTTATTGGTTTGATAGCTAATATTGAGATCTTCAAATATTTTATCCCGAATAAAAGCTATTGGGTTGGCTTGCCGGTGGTACCACCGCTGGTGTTTGGATATGTTAGTTTAGGTATTTATATGAACCTTTCTGTTTGGTATAAACTATCTGATCAAACTAAATATGGCTTATACATATCAGGGGTGGGCGCCATTTTAACTATTGTATTAAATGTATTGTTCATACCCAAATACAGTTATATGGCATCGGCATGGGTATCATTAATAGCTTATGCAACAATGATGGTGTTATCCTATGTATGGGGACAAAGAAATTATCCAATTCCTTATAATCTTAAAAAGAATCTTATTTATATCATATCTTCAATAGTTATCGTTTATTTATCATTCAGTATTTTTAAGCGGAATTTATTTGCAGGGAATATACTGTTGTTAATATTTATATCAGTTGCAGGATATTTTGAGTGGAAGAATTTAAAAGCTATTTTTATTAAGGCATGATGAATATCAAGATCATTAACAGATCAGAAAATAGTTTACCGGCATATGAAACCTTGCACGCTGCTGGAATGGATTTGCGGGCTAATGTGCAGGAAGCCGTTTTACTAAAGCCAATGGAGCGTAAGCTAGTTCCAACAGGTTTGTCTATTGAATTACCGGAAGGTTTTGAAGCACAAATTCGCCCACGTAGTGGCTTAGCTTTTAAGCATGGTATCGGAATAGTAAATTCGCCTGGAACAATTGATGCTGATTATAGGGGAGAGATAAAAGTATTGCTCATCAATTTTTCGGACCAGGTATTTGAAATAAATACCGGCGACCGAATAGCCCAGATGGTTATTGCCAAACACGAAAAAATAAACTGGGAACAGGTAGAAGTATTAAATGAAACTTTGCGCGGCGCAGGTGGTTATGGACATACAGGAATAGGATAAAATACAATTTACAAGCGCAAAAAACAACATAATGGCCATTCAAAAGTCAGGGCGTAATACACAATTATTAAGCATAAAAGCAGGTAAAGCTTTTACTGCCTCGGTTATTATTGCTTTTTCTTTTTTAATAAGTGAACAGGTTATTGCCCAGAATGATAAAAAAGCCAATTCGGCTATTATCGTTGTTGGCAAACCCATGAGCAATATGGATAGTGCCATGGTTAAGCAGGTTTACTTTTCAGCGCTGAGAGAGAAAACTGTCGAGAATTTTTCATTGGCTACAGAGTTATTTAATAAAGTAATACAAATGGACCCAGCAAATGATGCCGCTATGTATGAACTGGCCAACCTTAAAAAGCAAAAAAATAATTACGAAGAAGCACAACAACTGTTAGAAAAAGCAATTACCGTTAATCAGGATAATGAATGGTACTGGTTATCACTTGCTGACTGTTACGAAAAAAGCAATGATGTAAGTAAGCTGGAAAACGTTTTTAATGAGTTAATAAGAATAAACCCTGATAAACCGGATTATTATTATGACAAAGCCAACGTGTATTTTTTGCAAAAAAGATATGATGAAGCTTTAAAGGTTTATGACCAGTTGGAACTAATAATAGGGCCGGATGATGACCTGTTGGCTAATCGCCAGAAAATATATTTGAAACAAGGTAAGGTTGACCTGGCTGCTCAACAATTAGATAAAATGATTGACGCCAATCCATCACAGATAAAATATTACCTGTTTTTATCCGAACTGTATAATGCAAACGGCTTTGCCGATAAGGCACTTAAGGTATTACAAACAGCCGAAAAAATCTCCCCTGATAATGGATTGGTGCACCTTGCATTGGCCGATATTTACAGGGATAAAAAAGATTATGAAGCCAGTTATGATCAGCTTTCATTTGCATTTGCCATTCCAGATATTGATATCAACCAAAAAATAAAAATTGTTTTAGGCTACCTGCCTAAATTTCCAGATCCTGATGCAAAGGCCAGCGCATTGGAACTAAGCCGGATTCTTACAGTTGCCCATTCAAATGATGCCCGTGCTTATGCTATTTATGGGGATATGCTGTTGCAAAACGATAAAGTGACCGAGGCTAAAGCAATGTATCAGAAATCAATATCGCTTAATAGCCAGGTTTATGAGGTGCAGGAGCAACTGGTTCGTATTGAATTGGGCAGTAATGACCTTGATGGTGCCATTAAAGATGGTGAATACTCTTTATCGCTTTTCCCAAACCAGGCCTGGATGAACTATCTGGTGGGTATTGCATGGCTGCAAAAAAAAGACTCGCATAAGGCTTTATCTTATATAAAAAATGCAACCTCACTTGAGTTTCAGGACAAGGACCTGCTTTCACAAAGCTATTCATCACTGGGCGATTGCTATCATGATTTGAAAGACAATAAAAACTCTGATGATGCCTATGATAAGGCCCTTTCTTATAATCCGGATAACGTATTTACATTAAATAACTATGCCTATTACTTATCAGTAAGGGGCGAACACCTGGATAAGGCAGCAGCGATGTCCAAACATTCAAATGATTTACAGCCAAGCAATGCTTCGTTTGAAGATACTTACGCATGGATTTTATTTAAACAAAAGGATTACGCCACTGCAAAACAATGGATGGAAAAAGCCCTTACTGATGATAAAGCTATCAGTGCTGTAAAATTAGAGCATTATGGAGATATTCTGTTTTACCTGGGTAATATTGACGACGCTGTTGAAAACTGGAAAAAAGCCAAAGCAAACGGTGGTAAATCGCCTTTTTTAGAACAAAAGATAAATGAGAAGAAATACGTTGAATAAAGATTTGTATAACTATTTTTCAAGTTATATAAAGCTATTTACAGTTTGTTTATTGTTATTGATTGTAAGCTGCAAAGCAAAAAAACAGCTGGTGATAAAACGGCCAGTAGGAGATAGCACCACAAAGGCAGTTGATACTAAATTGGTGAAAATAAATGCAATTAAGGCGGCTCAAACCAATTTTGATACCTTTTCAGGCAAGGCCCGCACCAAACTAAACATTAATGGAGAAAGTAATGATGTTACGCTAAATATCCGCATTAAACGCGACCAAAAAATATGGGTTTCAATAACCGCTATAGCCGGTATTGAAGTTGCCCGTGCTTTAATTACTCCGGATAGTGTTTTGCTGATTAACCGACTTCAGAGTGAGTATGTTAAACAACCTTTCAGCTATTTAAATAGGCTTGCCGGTAATCAGGTAAACTACAAAACAATTGAATCATTGTTGATTGGTAACGCCATTCCTGAATTACTAAATGAAAATGCCGATTTTATAACAACTAACGGCATCACTACCATAAATGGCAACCTGCAGGATGTTGTTTATAAGCTTTTGCTTGGTGCCGATATGAAAGTTAATCAAACTGATTTGGACAATCAGAATGCTTCACAATCTTTAAAAGTGATTGATAGTGTGTATGTGCAGGCAGGCACCAGAATCGTGCCATCACAAATAGATATATCATCAATAGTAAAAGATAAAAAAATACTGGTTAATTTGCATTACGTTAAAGTTGATTTTGACCAGGCACTTGATTTTCCTTTTAGCATTCCTTCAAGGTACAATCCCGCAAAAATAAATTAACATATTTAAGAGTATTAAAAATAAAGGCAAAGCCTGCGTTAAACGAGTTTAAATAAAAGATGAGATTTTTAAAAGTACTATTCCTTTTAATATTTGTTTTTGCTGCCTTTGCTGCTCATGCACAAAGCAGTGCTGAACTAAAACATCAGCGGGAAGAACTCACCAAACAGCTGGAAGAGCTTAATCACGAATACCAGGAAACGGTAAATAATAAAAAAGCTACTTTAAAGCAGCTAAATTTATTAAAGCAACAGATAGGACTGAGGGAGGAAAAAATTAAAAATATAAATTCCGAAGTGCATAACCTGGATAACCAGATATCCGAGAGTAATAACTTTGTCCACAACCTGCAAAGCCAGTTAACCCAGTTAAAAAAAGAGTACGCTGCAATGGTTCTTTTCACCTATCGTAATCAAAGTGCTTATAATAAGTTGATGTTTATTTTTGCGGCTAAAGACTTTAACCAGGCTTACAAACGTTTAAAATATTTACAGCAGATAGGAACTTACCGTGAGCGCCAGGCCGGTTACATACAGGAAACCCAAACAGAGCTGCACGTAAAGATTGATGAGCTGGACAAAAGTAAAAAGGAGAAAAATAATTTATTAATTGATCAGGAAAAGGAAAAGGAAACGCTTGGCGTTGAAAAGAATAACCAGGTACAGGTAGTAGCTGATTTATCGAAACATGAGGGGATGCTTAAACAGCAGCAGCAGGATGTTCAGAAAAAGATAGCTAAGACCAACAGAGAGATTAATGCAGCTATACGCAGAGAAATTGAAGAGGCCAGACGCAAGGCCGAAGAACAGGCAAGAGCAGAGCAAAGAGCTGCGGAAGCAAAAGCGAAAGCCGAAAATAAAGAAGTGGCAGTAATTCCCAAAGTTCGGGCTATTACAAAGAATTCAACTACCAGCGAAGTTTTGAACGCTACTCCTGAGGCAGCTAAATTATCAAGTGACTTTTTAGGAAACCGTGGAGCATTGCCATGGCCGGTAACAAATGGAAGTGTGAAACAGGGTTTTGGGATATATACTGATAATGAAGGCATTAAAAACGAAAGCTACGGATGGGACATTAAAACTAATCCTGGTGCTTCTGTAAGGGCAGTATTCCAGGGGCAGGTTACACGGATTTCAAACGTTAGTGGCACATTTTTAGTGGTAATAAAACACGGGGAATATTTTACAGCTTACTCAAACTTGAGGTCATATACTGTAAAAGAAGGTCAAAAAGTAAGTACCAAAGAGGTTATTGGTACTGTAGCAACTGATGCAACAACAGGCGAAGCCATTGTTACGTTTGATTTATACAAAGGTATGACACCAGTTAACCCTAGAATTTGGCTTGCACCAAACTAGTTTTAAATATATTAATTTTTTATTCTCTATATTTGTAGATTAAATTAAAAAAGATGCATAGTTCAGTTCTTTTATTTTTTAGCAACCTCTTTTCCACAGACATGGTAATAATTATATTTATTGCTCTGTTGCTTTTTGGTGGCGAAAAGCTTCCTGAAATAGCACGTGGATTGGGAAAGGGTATTCGTGATTTTAAAGACGCATCTGAAGGGGTAAAGCGTGAAATTAATAACCAGATAAATAGTTTTGAAGAAAAGAGAGAAGAGAAGAAGCTGGATGAAGCTGCAATAGCACATCAGCAGCAACCTGTTCAGGATCAATCTTCATCAATTGCTGAATCTGGAGCAGCTGGTATTATTCGACCGGCAATAAATTCAATACCTGTAGGTGATACTCATTATAGCCAGCCATCAGATACTGGGGCTGATGATACTAAAGTATCGCATACAGAACATGTGTCAGAAAGCCATAGTAATGTACCGGATAGTAATACCGGAACATCACACAGTTAAATTAATCAATAATTCAAAGTAACAATTAACCATATATAAAAAATTTAAATCATGGGACTATTAGAACCGCAGCACATTATTTTAATCTTGTTAGTACTTGTGTTGTTTTTTGGAGGTAAAAAAATTCCTGAATTAATGAAAGGCCTGGGCAAGGGGATGAAAGAGTTTAAAGATGCTCAAAATGGCGAAAGTAGCAGTACTAATAATAATACTACCACAACCACCACAACTACTCCTACTTCAACTCCGGAAGAAAAGCCTAAAGCTTAATTTTAAGCAGGATAATTTTTTATTCTTTTTAGAAAAAAATCATATTATAAACTTATCTGTTGATATTTTACATTTCAACGGATAAGTTTTTTATTTTAGCCCCATGACTAAATCTTTTAACTCTTTAACTGAAATAAAGAGAGAGATTGCAATTGGAGGTGTTACAGTTGAGAAACTGGTTAAAGGCTATCTGAATAAAATTGCTTCGAATACTCACTTAAACGCTTTTAATGAAGTGTTTGAAAACGATGCGCTTGAAAGCGCGCGTAATGTTGATTTACGTATACAACAAGGCACAGCCGGTAAACTTGCCGGTATGGTTATTGCCATTAAAGATAATATCTGCTACAAGGGGCACAAAGTAAGTGCATCATCTAAAATTTTAGAAGGCTTCACTTCCATTTATTCATCAACGATTGTTGAACGTTTGCTGGCAGAAGATGCAGTTATTATAGCCCGTTGTAACTGTGATGAATTTGGGATGGGGGCATCAAACGAAAACTCTCATTTTGGACCGGTAAAAAACTTTGCAGATGAAACCCGGGTAGCCGGTGGTTCTTCAGGCGGTTCTGCAGTGGCAGTGCAGGCGGGTATGTGCCATGCCGCAATAGGTACCGATACGGGTGGTTCAGTAAGGCAGCCTGCTTCATTTTGCGGCATAATTGGATTAAAACCTACATATGGACGCATTTCAAGGCATGGAATTATTGCCTATGCTTCATCATTTGACCAGGTTGGGCCAATAACAAAATCGGTTGAAGATGCTGCCCTGCTGTTAGAAGTTATGGCGGGTACCGATGAATATGATAGTACATTAGCAAATATTACTGTCCCTGCATTTGCTGAGAATATAAAAAAGCCGGGCCCTAAAAAGATTGCTTATTTGCAGGAGGCATTATCAAGCCCAGGTGTTGACCCGGATGTTAAAAGCACGCTTGTTGAATATATTGATAAACTCCGTGCTGATGGGCATACGGTTAAACCCATTGCTTTTGAATACCTGGATTATATAGTACCAACTTATTATATTTTGGCAATGGCCGAAGCATCATCCAATCTTTCCAGATATGATGGTGTGCATTATGGGTATCGTAGCCCTGCTGCTACAGATTTGGTATCAACCTATAAAAAATCACGTTCTGAAGGATTTGGTAAAGAAGTGAAGCGCCGTATAATGCTCGGTACATTTGTATTAAGCGCTGGTTATTACGACGCTTATTTTGCCAAGGCCCAAAAAGTACGTCGTTTAATACGCGAAAAAACGGATTCAATATTAAAGGAATATGATTTTATACTCATTCCTACAGCCCCTGAACCTGCTCCACCGTTGGGCAAAAAAGAAAAAGATCCGGTAACAACGTATCTTGCTGACATATTTACCGTACAAGCATCTTTAACAGGTGCACCCGCAATTTCTTTGCCTGCAGGCAATAATAGCAAAGGATTGCCGTTAGGTTTACAATTATTAACACGACATTTTGAAGAACAGGAATTACTGGATTTTTCCAAATATTTCCTTGAGCTATAAAAAGTTAATATATTAGTAAGTTGGTGACGTAGGCGTATTATTGGTTTAAACCCCTTAAAGAATGAAGAGATTATTTACTTTAATTATCTGTTTTTTATCGTTACAAATCGTTAAGGCTTCTCCTTCTTTTACCCCGGCAGCAAACTCTCTGGTGTATGGCGATAATCTGTTAAACATTGCTCAAAATCTTACCAGCAACTATCAGGATACCATAGTCGTTCCGGTGGTTAATCAACCGGCCCCCTTAACGTCACAAAGTGGTGTATTTAAGCGTCGCTTGGATTCCATCAAAAAAGATATCCAGTTAGATTATAATGAGTATGTACAAAGTTATATTGACATTTATGCACATAATCGGGATGAGATGGGACATGTGCTGGGTTTAACCAAGTATTATTTCCCCATCTACGAAAAAGCCTTTCATGATGCGGGTATCCCTGATGAAATTAAATACTTATCCATCGTTGAATCAAAGCTTGATCCTTATGCTGTTTCGCGCGTAGGTGCCACAGGCCCATGGCAATTTATGTTTACTACAGGTAAACTATACGGTTTAAATATTGATGATTATATTGATGAGCGCCGTGATCCGGTACAAGCCAGTTATGCAGCAGCTGCTTATTTGAAAGATGCTTACGAAGAATTTGGCGACTGGCTGTTAGCCATTGCATCTTATAACTGTGGCAAGAGCAATGTTGAACATGCTATTGATAAAGCAGGCGGAACTGGTGATTTTTGGACAATCCGTCAATATTTACCTGTTGAAACACGTGGTTATGTTCCTGCATTTATTGCGGTGGCTTACATCATGAACTATTATAACAAGCTGAACATTATTCCGCAGCCTTGTAATTTCGCCTTAAAAACAGATACGGTTCTGGTAAACAAATACGTATCGCTGGGTTCAGTTGCACAGGTTTTAAATATAGATGTTAAAGATTTAGCCAATTTAAATCCTGCTTATAAAAGACAAATTATTAACGGCACTGATAAATTGCCGCGCCGGTTAATAATACCTCAAATTGATAAGGAGAAATATAGTGCATTATACGAAACCTTAAATAACAGTAACCTGGTACCTACAGCGCCAAAAAGTTTTTATGCGCCTTATACAGCAAAGAAAGAAGAAGATATTCCATCCTATCACAAAGTAAAAAGAGGTGAAACACTTGGTGATATAGCTGATACTTATGGTATTGAATTGCACGATCTGAAAGCATGGAATCATTTACATAGTGGCAAAGCTGTGGTTGGACAAAGGTTGCGATTAAAAGAAAATGCTGATTTATCTGCAGAGAAGCCTTCTTTGAAAAATCACGATGGCTATATAACCTACAAAGTTAAAGCAGGCGATACATTAAGCAGTATTGCATCAAAATTTGAAGGAGCTTCTGTGGAAAAGATAAGATCAATGAATGGCCTAAAGAAAAACCGCCTTCAGCCCGGAATGACAATCAAAATAAGCAAAGGTTAGTATTGATATAAACATTCAATTTTGGATTTTTTTCAATTTTGGAGCTTTAAAATTTTACTAAAACCAGGCAAACCGCTTTATCATGATTCAGTTTAAATTTACATCGTATTCATTTTCAGACTACTCCGTAACGATTTTACTGTTTGGCTTAATCTTTATGATTTGGGCCTTTTTCATTCTGCTTTCAGCTAAAAAGAGTTGTAATTTTGTGTACTTGAAACTGATAAAATGAATAAACCCACCCGTAACCAGGACGCATTAAATTACCACTCAAAGGGTCGCCCCGGTAAAATACAGGTAGTACCTACAAAGCCCACCAATTCTCAACGCGACTTAAGTATGGCTTACTCTCCGGGAGTAGCGGAGCCATGCCTGCGCATTGCTGATAATGTTGAGGATGTTTACAAATATACTGCTAAGGGTAACCTGGTAGGAGTAATTAGTAACGGAACCGCTGTATTAGGACTTGGAAACATTGGTCCCGAAGCAAGTAAACCCGTTATGGAAGGTAAGGGATTGTTGTTTAAAATTTATGCTGATATTGATGTTTTTGACCTTGAAGTTAATGCAAAAACAGTTGATGAATTTGTAAACATAGTTAAAGCACTTGAACCAACATTTGGAGGGATAAACCTCGAAGATATATCGGCACCTACCTGCTTTGAAATTGAACGCAGGTTAAAGGCTGAAATGAAAATTCCGGTAATGCATGATGATCAGCACGGAACTGCCATTATATCAGGAGCCGCTTTGCTTAATGCCTGTGAAATACAGGGCAAAAAGCTCGATAAAATAAAAATGGTGGTGAATGGTGCCGGTGCGGCAGCTGTATCATGCTCAAAAATGTACCTGGCTCTCGGCGTTAAAAAAGAGAACCTGGTAATGTTTGATATCAACGGTTTAATTACGCCCAACCGTACTGATCTCGATGATATCAGGATGGAATTTGCTACCGAGCGTAACGATGTGAAGACACTTACTGAGGCAATGAAAAATGCTGATGTCTTTGTAGGACTTTCTGCCGGCAATGTGGTTACACCTGATATGTTGAAAGGCATGGCTAAAAACCCTATTGTTTTTGCCATGGCCAATCCTGAACCTGAAATTGCTTACGATTTAGCGATAAATGCCCGCAAGGATATTATTATGGCTACAGGCAGGTCTGACTTTCCTAACCAGGTTAATAATGTATTGGGCTTTCCATATATCTTCAGAGGGGCACTGGATGTAAGGGCTACTGCTATTAACGAAGAAATGAAAATTGCGGCTGTTAAAGCAATTGCTGAGATGGCCAAAAAGCCAATCCCTGAATCCGTTAACCTCGCGTATAATACCACCAATCTCAAATTCGGCCGTGAATATATTATCCCTAAGCCGATGGACCCACGATTAATAACAGAGGTGTCATCTGCCGTAGCACGCGCTGCGATAGATTCAGGCGTGGCCAGAAAAGTTATAAACGATTGGGATGCCTATATTGAAGAGCTAAGGGTAAGAATTGGCATTAATGATAAACTGCTTCGTGGCTTGACCAATAAGGCAAAGCAAAACCCTAAAAAGATAGTTTTTGCGGAAGCCGACACCTATAAGATTTTAAAGGCAGCTCAAATTGTAAAAGAAGAAGGGATTGCCACACCAATTTTGCTGGGTAATATTGAAAAGATAAAACAAATAATGCGCGAAAACGAGATTGAACTCGGTGACGTACACATTATTGACCCCGGTGAAAATTGCGAACGATTGGAAGAGTATGCTGATTATTTGTACAATAAACGCCAGCGCAGAGGAGTAACGCTTTATGAGTCAAGAAAATTGATGCATGACAGGAATTACTATGGTGCCTGTATGGTTCAGTTTGGTGAAGCAGATGCTTTGATATCAGGCTTAACCAAGGATTATGTTACTACTATTAAGCCCGCCCTGCAAATTATTGGTACAGGCGATGGCGTAAGCAGGGTTGCCGGTATGTATATGATGATCACCAAAAATGGACCTGTATTTTTTGGTGATACAACAGTGAATGTTAATCCATCTGTGCAGGATCTGGTGGATATAACGGTACTGATTGAGCGTACTGTAAAACAATTTAACATCAACCCGCGGGTTGCTTTACTGTCTTATTCAAACTTCGGATCAAACGAAGGCCCAATACCCGAAAAGACACGTGAAGCGGTGCGTATTCTGCACGAAAAATATCCAAATATGCTGGTTGACGGCGATATGCAAGCAAATTTTGCTTTAAATGCCGACCTGCTTGCTGATAATTTTCCGTTTTCAACATTAAAGGGAAAACCAGCAAATACTCTTATCTTTCCAAACCTTGAATCAGGAAATATTGCCTATAAATTATTGCAGGAAATGGGAGGTGCAGAAGCTGTCGGTCCAATTTTACTTGGACTGAAAAAGCCTGTACACGTACTTCAATTAGGCAGTTCGGTAAGGGAGATAGTGAATATGATTACCATTGCTGTAATTGATGCCCAGGAAAAAGAGAACGAATATTTAAAAAATAAACCAGCCGCTGCTTTAAAAGCTAAATAAAGATGTACGCATATATTGATGGGAAATTAGTTTTTAAGAATGCTGCTTTTGTGGTAATTGATGCCGGAGGTGTTGGTTATCATATCAATATTTCATTAAATACCTATTCAAAACTCGGAGAGAATGAGCGTTGCAAACTGTTTACATGGCTGCATGTAAAAGAGGATGCACATACTTTATATGGCTTTATTGATGAGGGTGAGCGCCGGTTATTTTTGCACCTGATATCCATATCTGGTATCGGTCCTAATACTGGCAGAATGATGTTGTCATCTGTGACACCCGAAGAAATACAAAATGCAATAATTTCGGGCAATGTTGCATTGATTCAACGTATAAAGGGTATCGGTCCAAAATCGGCCCAGCGTATTATACTGGAATTGCAGGATAAACTGAAAAAAGAGGGGCCAGATACTTTGAGTCCGGCACCTTTAAATAAAACAGTAAGAGAAGAAGCATTATCAGCTTTAGTGATGCTTGGTTTTGCACGCAATGCTGCCGAGAAGGTAATTGAACTGGAATTAAACAGAAATACTGGCGATATAACCGTTGAACAATTGATTAAAGCCGCGTTAAAAAGTTTATAATTAATAGAATTTGAATTCCTGACCTTGATTAAAATTTTTACCTTAAAAGGAGTTGTATGCATTTTATTCTTTTCTGCATTTTGCGGATTGGGGAATGTTTTTGCACAACAATCAGCAGGAAACCGTGATACAACAAAGGTACAAGTACCTGATAATGGTAAAGATCCGAGAAATATAAGGCTCCTGGATGGGATATTTGACCCGGATCCTCCCAACCTTGTCCGTACTATTGAGTATGATCCAAGCCTCAATATGTACATTTTATATGAAAGAGTAGGCAACCTATTATACCGTCCACCACAATACCTCACATTTGAACAATATTTACATTTAAAAGAAAGAGAAAACCAAAGAGCTTATTTTCAACAGCTCTCGGATAATTATGCTTATCAGTCGCAGCAGCCGGGCTTTATTCCACAAATAAAGATCAGGAGCCAGACTTTTAATCAAATATTTGGTGGATCAACAATTGACATCAGGCCGCAGGGTTCTGCCCAGGCTATTATGTCTGGTCAGGTAAATAGTAACCAAAATCCACTGTATAGTACACAGCAGCGTAACCAGTTTAATTTTAATTTTGATCAGAAAATTCAATTAAATATCACCGGAACTATAGGCGAAAAATTAAAAATTACTACAAATTACAATACCGATGCCCAGTTCAATTTCGAGAACCAGATAAAGCTCGAATACACTGGCTACAAGGATGAGATTATACAAAAAATAGAAGTAGGTACAGTAAGCATGCCTTTAAATACCACGCTTATTACTGGTAGCCAGGCATTGTTTGGAGTAAAGGCACAATTTAAATTCGGTAAGCTTGATGTAACTACCATTATGTCGCAGCAGCGTTCGCAATCGCAATCAATTACCATAAAAAATGGAGCGCAGCAAGGAAGCTTTAAACTGACCTCTGCAGATTATGATGCCAATAAACACTTCTTTTTATCACAGTTTTTTAGAAACAATTACAATAAGGCACTTGCCAATATTCCTATTATCAGCTCAAATGTAAACATCACAAAAATTGAAGTTTGGGTAACCAACAGGATAAACAGTACAACAGGTTCAAGAGATATATTGGCTTTTACCGACCTCGGAGAAAACAATCCTTATAATAAAACTTTAATAAAGGGCGGTTCAGGTTATTCTGGCCTTCCAGCGGGTTTTCAGGGTCCGGGTTTTCCACAAGAATCGAACTCATTATTGCGTGGTTTACCTGTAAATGCACGATTAACCAATGATCCTAAAAATACAATAGCAACCTATTTTGCTTCTACAGGTACTTCAGATAACTATGCTAAATTAACTTATGCCCGTTTATTAACCACAAAGGATTACACCCTTCACCCTCAGCTGGGGTATATATCTCTTAACTATCCGCTTAATAATGATGAGGTACTGGCTGTTGCTTACCAATATACTTACAACGGCACTCAGTACCAGGTAGGTGAATTTTCTACAGATGTGCCGGTTGATCCGAATACCCCAAAAGTTTTGTATGTAAAATTGCTTAAAAATGAGCTGTTAAAAACAAATTTACCTACCTGGAACCTGATGATGAAAAACATTTATCCTTTAAATGCTTATCAAATCAGTCCCAATAATTTTAAGCTTACCATTTCAAGGTTAGATGATAAATCTGGTATCCAGAAACCTATAATGGAGGAGGGCCAGAATACCAAAAGTAAACTCTGGATACAATTAACAGATTTGGATAATCTTGATCAGCAACAGAATAAACAACCCGATGGCTATTTTGATTATCTGGAAGGCGTGACCATTGATTCCCAAAATGGCCTCCTTATTTTCCCGGTACTGCAGCCTTTTGGTGCCGATTTGTCTAACCAATTTACCGCCGGCGAACAGGATTTAAAAAATCGTTATGTTTATCAGCCACTATATGATTCTACTAAAACCATTGCACAGCAGTTATTTCCACAACTGAACAGATATACCATATCCGGAACATACAGTGCCACAGGCGGGTCCGATTATCAGTTGAATGCAGTTAATATTCCACAGGGATCAGTAACCGTAACTGCTGGTGCATTGAAGCTGGTAGAGGGGACCGATTTTACTGTTGATTATAGCGCCGGCCGAATCCGCATTTTAAACACAGCCTTGCTGGCATCAGGTCAGCCTATTACGGTTAATGTTGAAAATAATGCATTGTTTGGGGTTCAGCAAAAGTCATTGTATGGTGCCAGGTTTAATTATAAGGTGGATGATAATTTAAATCTTGGCGCAACTATAATGCACTTAACAGAGCAGCCAATAACGCAAAATGAATTAGTTGGTCAGGAATCTATTTCAAATACCATTTATGGTTTCGATGTAAATTATAATTCCCAATCAAGGTTACTTACCCGTTTAGTTGATAAAATACCATTGATACATACCAAAGTACCTTCGTCCATATCTTTTAATGGCGAATTTGCTGATTTGGTACCAGGGAGTCCATCTGCGTTGAACTTTGCCGGTTCAAAAAATGGAACAGCTTACCTGGACGATTTTGAGAATAGCCAATCCGTAATTCAATTGAATAGTGCTACAGGCTGGCAAATTTCGGGTACACCGCAATTGTTTTCCGAAGCAGGCAATTTTAATGATTTAAGTTATGGATATAATCGTGCGCGTTTGGCATTTTATAATATCGACCCGATTTTTTATACAGGTTCAACCATTCCGATTAATCACAATGAACTTTCCAATAATTACGTAAGGCAGATCATAGAGACCGAGGTATTCCCATTTAAGCAATCGCCAACCGGATCGCCTTTGCCAATTGCCACTTTTGACCTTGCCTTTTACCCTTCCATACGCGGGCCTTATAACTATTCAACCTCATTGATAAACCCTGATGGTACACTTCAAAATCCAACTTCACGTTGGGGTGGTATCTTCCGTGGGCTTAATTCAAATGACTTCCAGGCACTCAATGTTCAGTATATTGAATTTTGGGTGATGGATCCGTTTATAAATAAACCTAATTCAAAGGGTGGTGATCTTTATTTTGATTTGGGTAATATTTCGGAAGATATATTAAAAGATGGTCAAAAGAGTTTGGAAAACGGATTGCCTGTTGATGGTACTTTAACCAATGTTAGTGAAACAAATTGGGGTAGAGTACCCAAATTGCAGCCTGTTGTAAATTCATTCGATAGTGACCCAAATTCGCGCAAATTACAGGATGTGGGCCTGGATGGTTTAGCAGATGCTGACGAGCAAACAAAATTTGCATCAGTAGTACAAAAAGTAAAAGGTGCAGTGAGCGCAAGTGCAGCCAGCACTTTTGCTGCTGACCCCTCATCAGATGACTATCAATATTACCAGGGGCCGGCTTTGGATAGGGCAGGTGCCGGTATTTTGTCGCGTTATAGCAGGTACAACGGTACAGAGGGTAACTCGCCAACAACCCAGCAGTCACAAGCGTTACTGGGCCTTCAAACATCTGCCGCAACAGCTGTGCCCGATGGAGAAGATGTGAATCACGATAACAACATGGATCAGGATGATGAATATTTTGAGTATCATGTGTCCTTAAAACCCAGTGGCATGGTGGTTGGTCAGAATTTTATTAGTGATAAGGTAGTATCGGCAGTAACCCTTGCCAATGGCACTAAAGAAAATGTTACCTGGTATCAGTTCCGTGTCCCTATTAATGCTTATACCAATACCGTTGGTGGTATTCAGGATTTTAAATCCATTCGTTATATCCGTACATTCCTCACAAACTTTGCTGATACGGCAATTTTGCGTTTTGCCACCCTGCAATTGGTACGTGGTGATTGGCGAGCATTTAATACAGAAAACAACCCGGCCAACGTACTTGCAGACCCTGCGATAGTTAACCCTCCGTTAGATAATTCAACAATTGATGTTGAAACGGTAAGTATTGAGCAAAATGGTAACCGCACACCTATCCCTTATGTAGTACCTCCTGGTATTCAAAGGCAAACAGATTACAGCAACCTGCAAACCAATACCAAGTTAAATGAGCAATCGTTATCGGTAATAGTAACCAACGTGCGCGACGGATATTCAAGAGCAGCTTTTAAATTATTTAGCAATGATTTAAGAAAATACAAGCACTTGCAGATGTTTATACATGCTGAGGCTAACGGAGCAACGTTAAAAAATAATGATGTAAGTGCCTTTATTCGTTTAGGGGCCGATTACGTAAATAATTATTATGAGTACGAAATACCGCTACAGGTTACTCCTCCCGGTAGCTCAGACGTGAATTCTATTTGGCCCGCCGCAAATGAACTTGATCTGGAGCTTTCATTATTAACAAATGCAAAACTTGCCCGCAATAATGCCAAATATAATGGACAGCCATGGCCTTTAACAATGCCGTATACTTTGGTTAACGGGCATAATAAAATCACTATTGTGGGTGAACCAGATTTGAGTCAGGTTACTACAGTTATGCTGGGTGTGCGTAACCCATTAAAAACACCATCTACCACCAGTACTGATGATGGTATGGAAAAATCTGCCACGATTTGGTTTGATGAATTGCGCCTTACTGATTTTGATGAGCAGGGTGGGTGGGCAGCTATTGGTCACTTTAATGCGAAACTGGCTGATTTTGCCAATGTAACTATATCAGGTAATAAAACTACCGCCGGTTTTGGCACGCTGGATTCAAGAATGGAAGATCGCAGTACAGATAATGTATCCGGATATGATGTGGCTGCAAATATTGAACTCGGAAAGGTTTTTCCTGATAAAAGCGGTGTTCACATCCCGGCTTATATTGATGTGTCCAAACAAATAAGCATGCCGCAGTATGATCCTGCAGCCCCTGATATTTTGTTGTCTCAAAGCCTTGCTAATGCGCCAACCGCCCAGAAAAAAGACTCCATTAAAAACGCAGCAGAAAGTTATACGCAACGAACCAGTGTAAACCTTACCAATGTTCACAAAGCTAAAACTGATCCAAAGGCTCCGTCGCATTTATGGGATATTGAAAACTGGAATGCTACGGTAGCTTACACAGAGTATGAACACCATGATTTTACAACTCTTGAAGATCTGGAGAAAACATATCATGTTTCATTGGCTTATAATTATACCACACAACCAAAGTATTATAGCCCTTTTAGTAAAATCATTAAGAAAAACACGCTGGCCCTGATACGCGATATTAACTTTGACCTGGCACCAACAAGGTTGAATTACAGTATCACCTTTGATCGTTTTTACTCGGAGAATACATTAAGAAACAACGACCCTACGGATGAGGTACCTATACCAACCACGTATAACAAAACATTTAACATTACCCGGGTATACGGCATAGGATGGAACCTGACTAAATCGCTCACCATGGATTTAGATGCTACCAATTTGTCAACCGTTGATGAGCCTGCCGGACGTATCAATGGTTTAAAAATTGATACCCTTTGGGATCGTATTTTGAATTTGGGCCGTACCACCAACTATAACCATACACTGAATATTAATTATAACGTACCAATTGGTAAAATACCGGGAATGGACTGGACTACTTTGGTTGCACATTACAGTACCCACTTTACCTGGCAGGCACAGGCTCTTTTTTCAATTGATGATCCGCAGTTTGATGTGGGTAACAGTATACAAAATGCCCGTACTATACAGCTCAATCCAACCCTTAATTTCGATGCACTATACAAAAAATTCTCTTTTATTAAACGGGCAACAAGTAATGATAATACGAATGGGTTAACCAAAATGCTGGTAAATCTGTTAACCAGTGTGAAAAATATTAGCGGTACTTATACCAATACGCAGGGTACATTTATTCCGGGTTATTTGCCACAGTCTAATTTCCTTGGGGAGGACTTGAATTATAATTCGCCGGGTATTGGATTTTTATTAGGCAGCCAGGCTGATTTACGTGAAACCGCACTTCAACATGGCTGGATTAGTACAGATACACTCCAAAATCAGTTGTACGTTAGAACCTATAACTATGATCTGCACCTGAAAAGTACTGTACAGCCCTTTAAATACCTCCGGATAGATTTAATGGCTTTTAAAACGCAGGATCATACCTATCAAACAAACTTTAAATCAATTGATGGGTCAACTAATATCGAAAGCTATAACCCGGTTACCACAGGTGATTACAGTGTTTCCTATTTTACCCTGGCAACAGCATTTTCAAAAATCAGCGGCGTTAATAACACTTCGCCAATATTTGAGAAGTTTATGGCCGACAGGGTCATTATTTCACAAAGATTAGGGCAACAAAATCCAAACTCAGATGGTTTGGCTGCAGGAGGCTATGCCGATGGTTACAGCGCTAATTCACAAAATGTGGTAGTACCTGCATTTCTTGCCGCCTATACAGGCAAAAGTGCATCAACATCCAGCTTAAACCAGTTTCCAAATGTCCCTATTCCGAATTGGCAAATAACTTATAATGGCTTGAGCCATATTCCATTCTTTAGCAATATTTTTGAATCGTTAGATGTCACCAATGGTTATCGTTCGTCATACAATGTAAGTGGTTATACTACTTTGCTGCAATACCAGGCAACTAATGGAGCTGTAAGTTCAAGAGATGCCAATAACGACTTTTTACCGTATTACCAGTTTTCAACCGTAACTATTTTTGAACAATTTGTGCCTTTGATAGGGTTTAATGCCCGCTTTAAAAATAGCATGACCGCTACATTAGAGTACAGGCAAAGCCGCTCTTTAAGCTTAAGTGTACTAAACAGTCAGCTGGCGCAGCAAAATCAAAATGTATTGGTGTTTGGCTGGGGATATCATACCAAAAGCTTCAGATGGCCTTTTGGCTGGTTTAGTGGTACCAAGCAGAATAATGATGTTAACTTTAAAATTGATTTTTCATTACAGGATACTAAAACGCTTATTTACCAGGCCGATGTACAACAGGCACAGGTATCATCGGGAGCACAAAATATTACAGTACGGCCAACTATTGATTATGTAATTAACCAACGTTTTAACCTGAGTTTGTTTTATGATTCAAATATAACCAGGCCGTATACTTCACAAACCTTTAATACCGCTTTTACTAATTTTGGTATTAATTTGAAATTGATACTACAATAAAAAAGGGATGCAATTTGCATCCCTTTTTTACTAACAGTAAATTAATTATATAAAATTAATCAGCTTTGCTAACGCTTCCAGAGCCAATAGTTTTACTATCGGTAACGGTAGCACTACCTGTATAAACTACATTACCTGAACCTACAATATGGGCTGATATGGTTTTTTCGGCAGAAAAATAAGCATTACCAGACCCGGTGATTAATACTGAAGCCGACCCGGTTTTGAGTTCCTTGCCATTCAATTCTCCTGAACCACTGATAGTTACTTTTGATTCGCTTGTATGGCCATTTAAATGAATAGAGCCAGAACCGCTGATGGTAGCATGAAGATCGCCTGATTTAACAGAAGATGAAATGCTGCCTGATCCGCTTAAAACAATATTTACGTTATCGCCAGAGACCACGCCTTCTACTTTTATAGAACCTGAACCTGCATTGGCTAAACCTGAAAGGGATTTAGCGGTAACATATACGTCTATCCTTCCAATATTGTCGTGGTTCTCGGAATGATGTTTAAATTTTATTTCAAGATTTCCGTCCTCAACTACTGTTTCAATTTCATTAATAATATCAGAGCTGGCACTAATCTTTAAACTTTCGGTGCCATTAATGTTTACATGTACATCAAATGGTCCTGATGAAGAGATGCTGTGGAATCCGGAAACGGATCTGCTTTGTTCAGATTGTGCCAATGCTTTAAATGTTGTGCCTGTTAGCAGTAATAAAGCGAAAATGGAGTATGCTATCTTTTTCATAATTTTTGTTTATTGATAAGATGCACATGCAGCTAAAAATGTTGCACCAAAAAGAAATATAATTAAGATAGAACAGTTTAAAACCCCGTTGCTTTGTTATCGGAAATCCAGATAATCGGGAATACACATAAACCGAATTAATTGCCGGCAGCCAATTTCTTTTCTTCTCGTTTTTTACGGCGCTCAGCTCTTTTTCGTAGCCGTTGCTCCTTTTTTACCTTTCTGTTTTGTTGATAGATAGCTTGTTGATTGGTCATTTCAACGGTGGCATCCTGCGTTTTTTTATCAAGGCCAATGCTGGGTTTAATGCCGCTTAACAACGTTTGCCAAATGTATTTAAAGAATGGAAAATCAGACTCACGTTCAAAATTCACAAAAACAGACCGGGGGGGGCCTCCTTCAATATCAGGATTATTACGTTTAAGTATAAAAATATTAGCGTACAATGAAGCAAATGCACGCTGTTTAAGGTTGTCTGAAACAGTATCTATTTTAAGTAAAGCAACTTTGGCGTTATTATATAAAAGTGTAATTTTTCCGGTTGCTTTGTTTTTGTTGGCATGTATGTCAAAGTCGAATTGTTTTAATGTACCGGAGGTCATTTTTACCATGGTTAAGGGTACCGTGGCCGAATTAACTATTTTCAGATCCATTGGTCCAAGGCTTCCTTTATAGTCAAAGGTTTTATCATCATCAGTTAAATTGAATGACATCTGCAGGTTAAACTTACCCCGGTTCATAAAGTAACTGGTTAATTGCACCGAGGATACATTGTTTTTTTGCAGTGCAACAGGATTAGTGGTAAGATTTAAAACGCGTCCGCTTGTATGATTAAAATAGATAGATCCGGTTTTGTTTGATTTTGCGTTGAATTCGGTATAGGTAATGTTTATTTGGTTTATAAACGCAGTATCAATTTTCATATTAGCATTTATTTTGTAAATGCCAATATTTGGGAAAGTTGCAACCCTGTCTGTTGGTGGTTTAAAATGATTTGGATTACTAAAAATTTCAATTGCTCCATTTTTTAAAAGTAAATTGGATGCATTAAGCGTGCGGTATTTATGGTAGCTTAAAAAATCAAAATGATTAAGTTGTACCGAGTCAATGTGCATCGTAAACTTATCCTTATGGCTTTTAGCAAAAAAATCCTCAGCATTTATAGGTTTTAAAGTTAGCCCTTCAATGTTTAGCTGCGATTTTAAGGTTGATAGTTTTATGTGATCGATTTTACCACTGTACAGGCCATTTGCCGTTTTAAAAGTGTAATTATTTAATTCGGCAATTATCTCCTTACAATAAAGCATTCGCGATTTATCTTTTTGTGTTGTTGAATCTATCAGCAATTCATGTGCACTTACATTCATTTCTTTAAGTTCGGAGATAGCCAATTTATTGCCCGAATAATCATCGTATCTGAACTTAATATCACCCATTATAATATTACCTACATGAATTGAACGTAGGCTTTTGGAGATTTTTTGCCACGTTGTACGATTATCTTTAAGTACAGTGTCCTTAGTATGGTTTAGTTGATAGCTGATATGGACCTCCGGATTATTGATAATTACCTCGCCTATGTCAAGCTTCTTTTTGAAATATAACTTTAAGGGATGGATATGAGATAAGGTAAGCCTTTTTATATGTAGCTCAACCAAGTTGTTCGGGGCCAGATGCAATTTCTTTTTGCTATTATAAACTGCTGTATCGGGTTTTAAGGTGATATTATAAAATACTATACTACCCCTAAGTATACGTAACTCTGCGGATGAAAAATCAACGTTGTACAAACCGCCACTGCTGGTCGCAACAACCTCTTTAAGTTTTTTAGCCAGTATGGGCGACCAATGGCTGTTTACAAATAGGGAAAAAGCGAAAACAAGCAAAATTAAAATAAATGAAATAACAGCTGTTACTTTATGCCATTTGCGCTTTAGAATGTTAACCGTCATTTAATTCCCTGGTTTTGTTTGCTTTGATTTATAGAGTCCTTTTTTGCCTGTTTTTCTTTTTTTCGCTCCTCACGCTTTTGTTTATATGCTTCTTTGCTTTTCTTAAGTTTGTCTACCAAATTACTAACTTTTGCTACAGCTACGTTAACTTTGTTTTCTGTTTTTTTGTCAAACCCAACACTCGGCTTTAACCCTTCCAATAAAGCCTTATATAAAAAGCTGAAGAATGAAGTAGTTGAATCCCTTTTTACAGCTATAGGCCCTGGTCTGAAAACTCCTTTTTTATCAGGATTGTTGTCTTCAATTATTAATGTGTTGGCTAACGAAGAGATAAAACCTTGCTTTTGCAAATCTGCTTTACCCTTTACCTTTTTTAACAACTGAATATTTAAATTTTTGTAATAAAATTCAAGATGGCCTTTTCCACTGTAGTTGTTTGCGTTTACATTGAAAGTTAGTTTTTCAATATCAGCTGATTGTACGTGAACCATGGCTAAAGGTTTTACCAGTTTATCCAATATCCGGCCATCAAACTTTCCCAATGTTCCTGAATAGTTGAACGCTCCGTCTTTAGCTACTAAATTAAATTTAAAATTTACCTGTAAAGGAGCCTCCTCCATAAAACGGGTATTAATGTAAGCCCGCATAAAAGGGTTTATCTTTTTTTGATCATCGTCATTAGTAACATTCAGAATATAGCCATTGGTGTGCGTAAATAAAATTTTGCCGGTAAACCCAGAGGTGGCATCGGTTTCTGAATAAATAATACTGGCGTTTTTAATATTTAAACGTTTTAAACGCATGTCAAGCGCTACATTTTGCAATGCCTGATGGGGGTCCTTACCGATTTTAACCGAGTTTGTGCCTTTTATAAAGCCATTGTGATAAATATTTACACTTGGATTAATGGCATCCATTGATCCGGCATACAAAAACTGATCGCGAAAAATACTTTGCAAATCAATATCATTAATATCGATACGTTTAAATTTTAAATCAAAAATGTCTCCTGCTTTGCCAGATACCCGGTAAAAGTCTGTATGGTTATACCTGGGTGCAAAGGCTACTTTTTCCAGAACCATCTTTTTTTGCTGGGTAGAAAAGAAGATTTTTTTCAGACTTACCTTGTATAAACTATCCGGTGTTTTTATTTCATAATCATGAATAGTAATGTCTATCCCTTTGGTATAATAGAACCGGTTGGGATCTCTGTCAGACAAAGAATCAATTACAATGTCAGAAATCTTAATATCCAGGTGTTTAAGGGCTGTTTGTTTAGCAACAGGCTTGTTTTTATTAATATAGTTCAAGCTAATGTCGTTTAGGTTGATCGCGTTAATATGCAATTGTTTAAAAACGCTTTTAAGCACCTCATATGGTGTTTTGGGCTTGCCTATCTTTACCGTATCGTTAAATTTATAACGCTTGTTTATAACGGTAAGATCAGGTTTATCAATTGAAATGTTATCAATATCCAATATTTTTTCCTTGTAAGCTTTGCGTGCGCCTACGTTTTTAATAGATAGCTTTTTTACGCTTAAAATAAACAGGTTATCGGGAGCTTTCTTTAAGGCAACCAGTTTTTCATAAACTACGGTATCTGGTACCAGTTTAAAATCACTCACTGTAGCATTGCCTGATGTAATATCTAAGTCAAAATCAGAATATTCAATATGGTATAAACTATCGCTTGATTTAAGCACCAGCTGTTTTAGTTGTGCTTGTAATATAGGTTTCCAACGGTTATTGGCCAGGTACTTATTATATAAATAATAGCCTGTAGTACATGCAATTACTATAATTGCTAATAAGACCCATGGCCATATTCTTTTCTTTTTTTTAGGATGTGTCTCTGGTTCAGACATTGATTTATGATTTAACTCAATTTACAACAAGAAAAGTTTGATTTTGTTATTGCTGACAATATGTCACGCTATATTTAAATTTTATGTATTTTTGTAATCTAAATTTTTAATGCAGATGATGGATTTGGTAATTCCGGATAAAGTACATGATGAGAGCAGGCAGGGTGAGGCTTTAGTTTTAGAGCCCGTAAAAGGGAAAAACAACGGCCGCAAATTGTATATTGAAAGTTATGGCTGTGCCATGAATTTTTCTGATAGTGAGATAGTAGCTTCAATTTTGTTAGATAAAGGATTTGAAACCACATCAGATTTTACTGTTGCCGATGTTATTTTTATAAATACCTGCTCAATCCGTGAAAATGCGGAGCAGCGCGTACGCAATCGTCTTAAAGAATTTACCGTTGCCAAGGTTAAAAACCGAGGTTTGGTGGTAGGTGTATTGGGTTGCATGGCCGAGCGTTTAAAATCAAAGTTCTTAGAGGAAGAAAAGCTGGTCGACGTAGTGGTTGGTCCGGATGCTTACCGTGATTTGCCTAATTTGATTGATCAGGTTGATGACGGTCAGAAAGCAGTGAACGTATTGTTGTCCCGTGAAGAAACTTATGCAGATATAAGCCCTGTACGTTTAAATAGTAATGGTATTAATGCCTTTGTTTCTATTATGCGTGGGTGCGATAATATGTGTTCATTCTGCGTGGTTCCATTTACCCGTGGCCGCGAACGCAGTCGTGATCCTCATTCAATTGTTAAGGAATGTACTGACCTGTTTAACCAGGGGTATCGCGAGGTAACCTTGCTTGGGCAAAACGTAGATTCGTACAAATGGAAATCAGGAATGGAAAGCCCGAAATCTGAAGTTTCAAATGAAGAACGGCAACAAAATGCACTGACTGTGGGCGAAGATATAGCTGAGGTTTCAGAAGATTTGAGTAAGGTTGAGGTTAATTTTGCCAATTTATTGGAGATGGTAGCTTTGGTTGATCCTCAACTACGTGTACGTTTTTCAACCTCGCATCCCAAAGATATTACTGACGAGGTACTATACACCATTAAAAAACACGACAACATTTGTAAATACATTCACCTGCCGGTACAATCGGGTAATAGCCGTGTATTGGAGTTGATGAACCGTACTTATGACCGTGATTGGTATATTAACAGGGTTGATGCTATTCGTCGTATTATACCTGAGTGTGCTATATCAACAGATGTAATCACTGGTTTTTGCAGCGAAACGGAAGAAGAACACCAGGATACATTGAGTATGATGGATTATGTGCAGTACGACTTTGCATACATGTTTATGTATTCTGAAAGACCGGGAACTTTAGCCGCTAAACGTTATGCCGATGATATTCCTGATCTGGTAAAGCATAATCGCCTGAAAGAGATAGTTGCCAGGCAGCAGGAACATTCCTTCATCAGGTTACAAAAATTGGTAGGCACCACACAAAAAGTATTAATTGAAGGTTTTTCAAAAAAATCAGACCAGGATTATTGTGGAAGAAGTGACCAGAATGCCATGGTGGTTTTCCCGGTTACTGAAAATTATAAGCCGGGCCAATATGCAAACGTGTTTATTGAACGTAGCACAACAGCTACCATGATAGGAAGAGTTGTCCCCCAAACCCCCTAAAGGGGAGTTTTGTCCTGATGTTTATCAGACTAATTGTTTGGGGTTTATTAAATATTAAAAAAAAACTCCCCCTTTAGGGGATCGGAGGGTATGGAAGTACAAGAAATTAAACAGCGCTTCGGTATCATCGGCAATTCGCCGTTGCTGAACCGGGCCATAAATATAGCTAACCAGGTATCGCCAACAGATATTTCGGTATTAATAACCGGCGAGAGTGGTAGCGGGAAGGAAGTGTTTTCGCACATTATCCACCAGATGAGTCCGCGCAAGCATGGGCCTTTTATTGCAGTAAACTGCGGTGCAATTCCTGAAGGGACTATTGATTCAGAATTATTTGGGCACGAAAAAGGTGCTTACACCGGTGCTGTAGGCGAACGCAAGGGGTATTTTGAAACAGTAAATGGCGGTACCATATTTTTAGATGAGATTGCCGAAATGCCGTTGGGTACACAAGCCCGTTTATTGCGGGTATTGGAATCGGGCCAGTATATTAAAGTAGGTTCATCAAAGGTTGAAAAGACTAATGTACGGGTTATTGCAGCCACCAATGTTGATGTTTATGATGCGGTAAAGAATGGTAAATTTAGGGAAGATTTGTATTACCGCTTAAACACTGTACCGTTAAAAATACCACCATTGCGTGATCGAAAGGAAGATATTTATTTATTATTCAGAAAATTCACTTCCGATTTTACCGATAAATACCGTACACCTGCCATTCAGTTAGATGACGATGCGCAGCAGGTATTGGTCAATTACTCATGGCCAGGTAACGTAAGGCAGCTGAAAAATATGGCCGAGCAGTTGGCGGTATTGGAGCGGGATCGTATTATTACAGCACAAACCCTGCTTTCTTATATCCCTATGGAAGCAACCGGACGCAACCTGCCCATGCGTTTAGATCAGCCTAAAGAGGATTTTTCGGAGCGCGATATACTGTACAAAGTTTTGTTTGATATGAAGCGCGACATGGTTGAATTGAAAAAGCTGGTTGCCGATATTATTGAACATGGGGGAGTATCTGTTAACCATGCAAGTCATTCGCAGGCCATAAATCAGTTATACAGGGATATTGAATTACCTGGTGCACCCGAAACACAATTTACCATTCAGCAGCCCGTTATTAGTAACAATAATAATGCTAACCCGTACAACATCACCCATGACGCTGAAGAGGTTGAAGAATCACTTTCACTGGTTGATAAAGAATCGGATTTGATACGTAAAGCACTCAAAAAGCACAAAGGAAAACGTAAGCTGGCAGCAAATGAACTCGGGATTTCTGAAAGAACCCTGTATAGAAAAATTAAAGAACTAAATTTGTAATTGAATGAAGAGGATACAGGTGCTATTTGTGGCCATTATTTGTTTTATATTGATTTGCCCGTCTTGCAAGCTAAGCTTAAATGGTGCATCCATACCCGCCAATATGAAAACAATAAGGGTTGATTTTTTTGAAAATAACGCAGCCTTGGTGGTAAACAACCTCAGTACTACTTTTACCGAAGCTTTGAAAGACCGTATCAGAAATACCACCCGTTTAAGTATAGTACGATCAGAAGAAGCAGATGCCGTGATGTCGGGTTCTATTACTGATTATAATATTGCCCCGGTTTCCATCAACGCAACAGCTAATAATGTAGCGCCAATAGCGGGAGCAAGCCGTTTATCCATTACCGTTAGTGTAAAATATATTGATAATCTGGATAAAAAGAATAGTTTTGAGCAAACGTTTACAAAAACAGAGAACTTTACCGGTGATATCGCAACGCATGAACAGACGCTGATAGCTGACTTAAATAAGCAGTTAACAGAAGATATTTTCAATAAAGCCTTTGCAAATTGGTAAGCAATTAGTAGTTTGAGCACCGTGGATCAATATAACAACAGTCAGAATGAATTTTTATGGACATTATTAGCCGACCCGGCTGGTGATGTAAAGGCACATGTCTATGATTTACAACGACTTGTAAATGATTTTCCACAAAGCGGTATTTTGCAAGCGCTACTGGCACATGCAAGCGATGAAAAGAATTTAAAGCAGGCATCTGTTTATTTTAATCCTAAAGCTTTATATAAACTAATCAACACACCAGGGGCATTTATTGGTGTGCCTAATGAAAAAATCAATATTCAAAAAAGCCTTAGCAGTAACAGATACTATGAAGATGAAGATTCTGCTGCTGTTGAACATACATTCTCTTATCCAACTACTGATTCAAATACAGAGCAAATAAGCGGTGAAAATTATTTTAATGAACAGCCCGCTGCTGAAGTAGAAGATCTGCTGCATGAAAGCATCGATGAAAATATTTCCCATACAGATACTGCAAATGAACCAGTTTTACATGATCAGATAACAGAACAGCATTTAAACAATGTTGTTCATGAAATTGAAAACATTAAACCGTTAGAAGAGCCTGTTGGTTTAATAGATGAAGTACCTGTATCAGCAATACCTGAAACATCGGCAGATATTGTTAACAATGTTGAAGATCATCATTTAAATAATCACATAGTTGAAACAGCTGAAAGTTATGAAGAGCAGGAAGCTGTTGCTTTAAATTCAGTTGAAGAAGAAACTTTTGACGAAATAACCGGCATTGAGGAAGTAAGCATAACTGAACCGCTTAAAACTGAAGAAACAGCAGAGAACAAAGAAGAAGAGCATAAAGAACCAGAACATAAAGAAGAAATGTACCGGCCATCTTTTCATCCAAATTGGAGAGACTCACCAGGTGAGGAGTTGGAGATTGATGATGATGAACTGGCATATGATGAGGCCGAAAAGCTGATTACCGACAGTATCGCTTCTACAGACTATTTTATGTTTGATAATACCCTGGTTGAGCCTAAAGCAACTGAGCCGGAGGAAACCGGGTTGCAAGCACCTGCTGTGTCAGCCATAACAGAACCAGAAGTTTCTACTTTACCTAATGATGCTGAGCAGCATGATGTATCAAGATATGATGACGACAAAATGCCTTATACTTTTATGTGGTGGCTTGATAAGACACGTAAGGAGCATGCAAGCATTTATCAGCCATATGTAAAGGCCCGTGAAGTTGCAAAACCTGAGAGTAATGTAAAAAAGCAGGCTGATGAATTACAGCATCAATATTATGAGAATATTTTTCATATAACTTCGGTAGATGAATTAGATAAGGGCACTCCTCTTAATGAGAATGCTCCAATTCCGGATGCTAAGCGTAAGGAACAACTAATTATTGAACGCTTTATACAGGAAGAGCCACAGATAAGGCCACAGAGCAGCGATAAGCTGGATAATGAGAACAAAGCAAAGAAAAGCTCGGAAGACAGGGATGAGCTTGTTACCGAAACTTTGGCAAGTATTTATACCGAACAGATGCTTTATCACAAGGCAATAGCATCATACAAAAAATTGATGTTGAAATTTCCGGAAAAAAGCCGTTACTTTGCAGCCAAGATTGAACAGTTAGAAAAGAAAACCAATTAATATATAAGAAATGTATTTATTATTACTGATCATTGCGATCATTGTGTGCGCGCTTCTAGTACTTATGGTGTTAATTCAAAACCCTAAGGGTGGTGGTTTGTCATCAAATTTTTCAAGCTCATCACAGCTGATGGGTGTACAAAAAACCGGCGATTTCCTTGAAAAAGGAACCTGGATTTTAGCAATTACCTTAATGGTTCTTTCAATGGCAATTAACGTATCTGTTAAAGGTGGTATTGAAAAAAGTGGAAATTCAGGCATGAGTGAAACGGTTAAAAAAGCTTCAACACCAACTGCGGCACCAACCAATACAAATCAATTGAACTTGCCTGCAGCAAAACCTGCTACTCAACCAGCTACGCAGAAAAAGTAATCGCTGTTTAATAAAATATTAAAAGGCTTTGGAATTATTCCAAAGCCTTTTTTGTTGCACTGCAATTGCTGTCACCTTTAAAATAGGTAATTATTCTATTATCAATTATGTTGAAAAATAGTACTGACACGTTGGCATTTCAGGTTAAAGTAATATTAACTTAAAACTTACAGCTTACCCAAATCTGACAATAAAACAGTAATTGTATGCCAATAAGGTGCATTGTGTTTGCTTGGCATAATTGATGAGTAAAAGCAGGTAGAAACTTAAATTATAATAAATTTAATAATTGAATAACTATGTCATTAAACATTAAACCTATCGGAGACAGGGTAGTAGTAGAAGCTGCTCAGGCCGAAGAGAAAACTGCTTCCGGTATCATTATTCCGGATACTGCAAAAGAAAAACCTCAACGCGGAACTGTGGTTGCTGTAGGCGACGGTAAAGTAGATGAGCCTTTAACTGTTAAAGTTGGTGACCAGGTTTTATATGGTAAATACGCCGGTACTGAAATTACCTACGAAGGAAGAGAGTACTTAATTATGCGTGAAACTGATATTTACGCAGTTCTGTAAATTAATTAGTGAATTATTGAAGGATCGGATTATAAACTGATTCTTTCCTGATCTTAAACTCAGTAATTCAATAAATTATTAATTCAAAAAATTCTAAAAAAATCATGGCAAAACAAGTTAAATACAATGTGGAAGCACGCGACGCCCTGAAACGCGGTGTTGATATTTTAGCCAACGCGGTTAAAGTAACTTTGGGCCCTAAAGGTCGTAACGTAATTATTGACAAAAAATTTGGTTCACCAATCATTACTAAAGATGGTGTAACCGTTGCTAAAGAAATCGAATTAAAAGATGCTTTAGAAAATATGGGTGCCCAAATGGTTAAAGAAGTTGCATCAAAAACTGCTGATATTGCAGGTGATGGTACTACTACTGCTACTGTTTTGGCTCAGGCTATTGTAACAGCGGGTATTAAAAACGTTGCCGCAGGTGCTAACCCAATGGATTTAAAACGCGGTATTGACAAAGCAGTTACTGCAGTTGTTGAGAACTTAAAAGCTCAGTCACAAACTGTTGGCGAAGACAATAACAAAATTAAACAAGTGGCTTCAATTTCAGCTAATAATGATGAAGTTATCGGTTCATTAATTGCCGAAGCAATGGCTAAGGTTGGTAAAGACGGTGTTATCACTGTTGAAGAAGCAAAAGGTACTGAAACTGAAGTTAAAACTGTTGAAGGTATGCAGTTTGACCGTGGTTACCTTTCTCCATACTTTGTAACCAATGCCGACAAAATGGAAGCAGAATTAGAAAATCCTTTTATCCTGATCTACGATAAAAAGATCTCTTCAATGAAAGAATTGCTTCCTATACTTGAAAAACAAGTTCAAACAGGCAAGCCGCTTTTAATTATTGCTGAAGATTTGGACGGTGAAGCATTGGCTACTTTAGTAGTTAACAAAATCCGTGGTTCACTGAAAGTTGCTGCTGTTAAAGCTCCTGGCTTTGGTGACCGCAGAAAAGCTATGCTGGAAGACATTGCTATCTTAACTGGTGGTACTGTAATTTCAGAAGAAAGGGGTTATAAATTAGAAAATGCTGATCTTACTTACTTAGGTACTGCTGAGAAAATTATTATCGACAAAGATAATACTACTATTATCAATGGTTCAGGTAAATCAGAAGAGATCAAATCTCGCGTAAGCCAAATCAAATCTCAGATTGAGTCAACTACATCTGATTATGATAAAGAAAAATTACAGGAACGTTTAGCTAAATTATCAGGCGGTGTTGCTGTACTTTATGTAGGTGCTGCTACTGAGGTTGAAATGAAAGAAAAGAAAGATCGTGTTGATGATGCTTTACATGCAACCCGTGCTGCTGTTGAAGAAGGTATTGTTGCCGGTGGTGGTGTAGCATTTATCCGTGCGGTAGAAGCTTTAGCTAACCTTAAAGGTGTTAACGAAGATGAAAATACTGGTATCCAGATCATCCGTCGTGCTATCGAAGAGCCTCTACGTCAGATCTGCGAAAACGCAGGTATTGAAGGTTCAATCGTTGTTCAAAAAGTGAAAGAAGGCAAAGCTGATTTCGGTTACAACGCACGTACTGATAAATATGAGAACTTAATTGGTGCTGGTGTTATTGATCCTACTAAAGTAGGTCGTGTAGCATTAGAAAATGCAGCTTCAATTGCAGCTATGTTGTTAACAACAGAATGCGTATTGGCTGATGATCCTGATGATGCTCCTGCAGGTGGCCCACCAATGGGCGGCGGCGGTATGGGCGGCATGATGTAATATCAAAATCCCATTTGGTTTAAAAACCAATACACTAATAAAAACCCTTGTCTATAAAAATAGACAAGGGTTTTGTTTTTAAAATGGGTCTTCCGTCATTTAAAGGTAAACGGATGGTCATAAGTTAATCAAATGATTGATTGAGTATTTTTTGCGTTACAATTTGGATTAGTTTTGTGATGGAAATCAAAAGCTGGGTTTTAGGCACAACATTTGAATAACTGCAAATACTATGAAAATCATAACAGAAAAAACCAGACAATTAAAAAGCCAGATAGTGGAATGGGTGTTTTATAAAGGCCCTGAACTTTTTATAGCCATTTACGGTAAATAATTAAAATAGTTATCTTTGCGCTTCTCTATGAAGTTGCAAAATTATTACGATCAGGCTTATAACTATTTCTTAGACAACGGTAGAAGGGTTATCATAGCCGTTATAATACTATTTATAGGTTTAAAACTTATAAGATTCATCAGGGCACGCCTCAGTAACCGGATGAAAAAAAGAGGGGTCCATTCCTCTTTACAGCCATTCTTTTTAAGTCTTTCAATTACAGCCTTATATGTTCTGCTTGTTATTTTGGTAATGAACATTGTAGGATGGCCCTTAACAGTATTTACTACCATTTTAGGCGCATTCGGTGTTGCCGCAGGTTTAGCGTTATCAGGTACTTTTCAGAACTTTGCCGGTGGTGTGCTTATTCTTTTATTAAAACCTTTTGAGCTTGATGATAGCATTGTTGCCCAGGGGCAGGAAGGTAAAGTAACCTCTATCCAGATATTTTATACAGTATTGCTAACCGTTGATAACAAAACCATTATTATACCTAACGGAAAGTTATTTAACGAGGTTATAGTAAATGTAAGCCGGGAAAACCGCAGACGCCTTGATTTTGAATTCAAACTGGCTTATGCTGCAGACGTGGAAAAGGCTAAAGCAATCGTTTTAGATATCATCAAATCAACACCAACCATACTGGCCGATTTTCCCATCCGTACAGGTGTAGTGGGGATGGATGTAGACAGCATCAGGTTTACGGTAAACGTATGGGTTTTGCCGGATGATTTTCTTACTACCAAGATATCCCTGATGGAAAATATTATTAAACAGCTTAATGAAGCAGGTGTCAATTTCCCTAAGGCAGGCTGATAATCAGATCTTTTGTCTCGCTTTTAGTTCCAAATAACGGTTAATGGTATTAATGGTTAGGTTTTGAGGCGTGCTTAAAATAGACTGGATATTATGTTTAGCCAACTCCTTAACAATGAGTTTTTTATCATAAGCGAATTTTTCGGCTATGGTTTTTATGTAGATGCCTTCAACATCTGCTGCCGGTTGTTCGCTTACTTTTTTTAGCTCCGTGTTTTCAAAAAATACAACCAGCAACAGATGAAATTTGGCTATTCTCTTTAAAAATGGAAGCTGTCTCTGTAATGCCGACATGCTTTCATAGTTAGTGAAAAATACCACCAGGCTACGTTGTTTAATAACGCTGCGGACTGTACTGTACAACAACTCCATGTTGGTTTCCAGGTATCGGGTCTTCTCTTTATATAAAACTTCCAGTATTTTATTGATCTGTGTGGGGCGCCTGTCGGCAGGGACTACTGCACCAATCTTTTCACCAATGGTAATCAGTCCCGCTTTATCTTCTTTTAATAAGGCCACATTTGACAGTACCAGGCTTGCATTAATAGCATAATCCAGCAGACTTAATCCTTCAAAAGGCATTTTCATTGCCCTTGATTTTTCGATAATGCAATAAATATGTTGTGATTTTTCGTCAGTATAATTATTTACCATTAAGTTGCCTTGTCTGGCAGTGGCTTTCCAGTTAATGGTACGATAGTCATCACCCTGTACGTAATTTTTTACCTGTTCAAATTCAAGACTATGGCCAAGCCTGCGTATTTTCTTTACACCAATTTCTGTTAAGTTATTAGAAATGGCCATCAGTTCGTATTTCCGCATTTGCAAAAACGAAGGATAAACAGGCAAAGTTTCTGCCTGACTGAAGTTATAACGGCGTCTGAGTAATCCTAATGAAGTTTGGACGTATACCCTTATCAATCCAAACTCATATTCACCTCTTTTTGTAGGACGCAAAACATAGTTAATAAGCTTGCGTTGACGAGGCGTTAAATCTGTTTTAAACCAGATATCTCTTTTTTGAAACTGAACTGGAATTTCATCAATAATACCTATACTGATATTAAAAGGATACCAGTTTTCGATATAAATTCCAAGTTCGTTATCGTCGCTGTTGCTTAAACGTTCGGGGGCATGCCGCTTGGCAAATACACCTTTTTTGGTTCGATAGAGCATAGTGCCATCAACAATTACCAATATAACGAGCGTATAAAAAAACAGCTGAGGTATAACACCCAACCACGGAAAGAAAAAGGCCAGCACAAATAACGCAGCGCAGCTGCCCAACCCGGTAAAAAGCCTGTTGGTTAAAAAAAGGTTTTTATAAAACAGATTAAAAAAGTTCTTCACCTGCAGCTTTCGTTATCTTGGGATTTCAATTTTTTGAACCAATTGTGCTATCACATCATCTGGGGTTACACCTTCCATTTCTTTATCGGGTGTAAGCATAATACGATGCCTTAAAACAGGTGCTGCTACATGAATTATATCATCAGGCGTAACAAAGTCACGCCCTTTTATAGCTGCTATAGCTTTTGAGGCATTAACTATTGCCAGTGAGGCTCGCGGAGATCCACCGAGAAATAATGATTTATTGTTACGGCTTTCATGAATAAGTTTGGCTACATAAACCAATAATTTATCCTCCACATGCAGACTTAATACCTGGCGGCGAAGTGAAACAATGTCGGCCCCAGAAAGTACCGGTGTTATTTCTTTAAGCTGATCAGTTGTTTTTTGCTGATGCTGTTGCGTAATAATAGCTATTTCTTCATCCAGCGAAGGGTATTGTACTTCTATCTTAAATAAAAAACGATCCAGCTGTGCTTCGGGTAAACGATAGGTACCTTCGTGTTCTACCGGATTTTGTGTGGCCAGCACTGTAAATGGTTCCTGCATTTTGTAGGTTTTACCATCCATGGTAAGCTGCCGCTCTTCCATTACCTCAAATAATGCAGACTGTGTTTTGGCAGGCGCACGGTTAATTTCGTCAATAAGGATGATGTTACCGAAAATTGGTCCATGCTTAAATTCAAACTCAGTAGTTTTAGGATTAAATACCGAAGTGCCTAAAATATCCGATGGCATTAAATCAGGCGTAAACTGAATTCGGGAGTATTGTGCATCAATTGATTTAGCCAATAATTTTGCGGTTAACGTTTTAGCCACGCCTGGAACTCCTTCAATTAAAATGTGCCCGTCGGCAAGTATGCCGGCAATAAGCAAGTCAATGCTATCTTGCTGGCCCACTATTATTTTTGCCAGTGTGGCCTTTATTTGTTCAACAGCATTGTTCAATTTGCTGAGATCTGTTCTTTGTTCAAATATTTCGCCTTCCATATTTATCTGGATTTGATATAAAATTGTTCTATGAGTTTATTTAGTTCAATAAGTTCGCGGTCCGTAATATTAGCTTGTGCAGTAATGTACAGCAGGTAATTAGTCAATTCATTGGCAAAAGTCGGATCGAGACCAATTTTGGTGGTTAACCTTTCCGCAAATTCATCATCCAATTTATTTGTTTTTACGTTGTACTCATCTCTGAGGTGACTTAAAAAATAAAGGACTTTTTTTTGTGCGATGTTAACGTTATTTCGCTTTTCGTAATAAACCTGACCCACCACGTTAATAAAATCGAGTGTTGAATTTGCCAATGGTTCAATAATGGGGATAATACGCTGGCGGCGTTTTATTTCGAAGAGTACAAAAATAGCCAAGCTGATAAGAGTAATAAAATAGGCCCATTGTAATACCGGATTTTTTAAAAACAGTCGCATAGGTGAGTCTGCCTCTCCATTGCCTTGGGTGTAGTATTGATCAAGAATGATCTTATGGGTGGGCTTCAGTAGTGATAAGGCCGTAGCGGCATATTGTGCACCGTCGGACTTCAATAAACTATAGTTGCCGAAAAACTTAGGATTGGCAGAAAGGTAAAGTGTACCCTTGCCAATAGGATACTTTATAAAGTTTACTTTATGAAAGCTGTTTTTGGCAATTGCCTGGGCTCTTGATGTATCGAACTTGCTGAAAAAACCGTTTCCTGCTTCTTTCTTAACTTTGTAAACCTTTGTTGAGTCTAAATTGGGGTTAACAAATTTAACATCCACACTTCCCCAACCCAGTTTGTAATAAGTTTCAGTTTTAACATGCAGCGAATCTTCAAACGTTGTTCCGAAGTAGTCTGATGCTATAAAAACGTCATTTCCCTGGTTTAAATATTTTTTTAGCTGTACAAAATCAACTTTGGTGAAATTGGCTCCGGGGCAAATAATGATATAGGTTGATCCTTTTATAGAGTCTTCGGCAATAACATTATAAACCGGTTGCCGGTATCGTATAATTTTAGCTCCCGGAAAAATGTCATTAATTCTTTTATCTAAAATATAGGTGCCAAATGGTATTTTGTCGTTACTGCTCAACGTTTCTGTCCAGTCAACAATTTTAGGTTGATTAAGCTGTACAATAATATAGATAAGCAGCAGCGCTCCTCCGAAAATAAGATATAGCTTTAAACTCTTCATGGCAATTGCTTTTTAAAGTTTTGAAAAAGAAGATTGATACTTGTAAAAGCTTCGCCGTTGATAGCGAAATTGCCATACCAAACATATTCAAACTGATGGGTAAGCAGTTTAAAGGTTTGTTTTTGTGTAGGGTCGGTTAATTCATACAAATAGGTTTCATTGGTTTTATTAATTTGCCAGTTAATTAAATTTTTATCGCTTAACTGTTTAAGGCATTTAAGGTAAAGCAAACGTACTGCCAGCCTGAAATTATGCTGAGATACTGCTTTTTCGATTTCTGCATCAAAATCAATTTCGTGAATGTTTTCCAATGATTCAGAATAAGGCACATCCGTTTTTTTAGCATTCGGACGCCAAAGTTGTATTGGATCTAACCCTAAAGACTTAAGTATAATAAATACAAGTCCTGCTATTGCCAATGCTAAGGCCAGGTATTTTAAAATAGTGCCGCTAAAGGGTATGTCTTTAAACAGCCCGGAGATTAGCTGCCCAACCCACTTCCAAAACCTATCCCATAGCGATGGAGTACCTACAGCTTCACCGTTGTAGTTGAAGTTTTTATCGGTTCTGAACTTATCAAGCGCTTTGGCATTAAACTTCTTTAATTCAACTTTTGTAGTATCAATAAATATTTTGCCGCTGCTTATTTTTTTTACGGCCGCAGCATGGGTATAACTTGTTTGGCAAAGTGCAAATAAAAGCAGAAGAAAAGCAATAACTAACCTTTTCATATGATTAATATTCTTCGGAAGGCAAACCGTCATTCTGGTTGTTATGCTGGCCAAGTTTTTCTATACGGTCGAGCAAGCCAGTACCCTCTTTATCTTCCGACAAATTAAAATAACATAAGCAAACTGCAATGGCAGGCAAGGTGTAAGCGAGTATTAACAAATTGCGCAGTATACTAAAAAAAATAATAATGGGTAAGGACAGTGCTTTCATGGGAATAAATTTGCTTCCCACCGAAACCAGGGTAAGTGGTATAGCGGCAATAGAACTCGCTGCCCCAACCACCAGCGACATGATGAAAATAACCCCGAAGACGGTCCACCAGTTGTTTTTGATGAGCTTGAAACTTTTGTTAAACGCATAACCAAAAGCCCCGTTTTCAATAACGATTATAGGAATAACCAGGTACATAGGTACGGTAAGGTAAATACCCGGAATAATGCAAAGCATAAACCCGATGCAGATAACGAAGAACATAACAATGCCACTGCCCAGCACCCTGAAAAAGTAATACCTGAAATATCCCCAAACCTCGGCCAATGTAGGTATGGTGTTGTTTTTTTGCAGGTATACAGACATGTAGCATAAGGTAACCAAATGTATAAATGCCTGCGTTAGTATAAGTATAAAGGTACTTGCAATTGTGCCAATGATATAGCTCGTAGGTTTTGATGACGACTCATAATCACCAGGGGTGAAATTGAACATACTGCTGATGTTCATGTAGGTGAATACTGTTGATACGGTACCTATCAGAATAAATAACCCGCATATTGCCAATAAAATTCTTACAAGCGGTTTAAAGTTTTCTTTAAAAAAGGTAAAGGAATCGTTTACAGTTTGTCCAAAATCACGTAATTTTCTAAGCTCAATAGGCTGTTTCATTTATAGTTGTGGTGTTATTGTTAATTTTTCGGTTCAGGGTTGCCGGGTATAAAATTACGTACCAGATAATGAACGTAAATGACAAAATAAGTATAGTTAAACTCAGCCATAAAGGCATTTCGGTGTGCCGGGTAACAAAACCTTCAAAAAAAGCAGCAGTTAAAAATATAGGTATTAATCCAATTCCAATTTTTAATCCGTCTTTGGCGCCCATTTTTACGGCATCTATGCGTTTATAGGTTTTTGGAAACAACAGGCTGTTGCCCAGTACCAGCCCCGCACCCCCGGCTATAATGATGGCCGAAATTTCAAGCGTACCGTGAATCCATACCGTTAACATCAGTTGGGCGCTAATACCCTTGCTATACAGATAATATTCAAAAGAACCCAGCATAATGCCATTATTCATAAGCTGGTATATTGTGCCAACAGATAGAAATATGCCCATTATAAAGGTAGTTAATTCTACAGCTATGTTGTTAAACGCTATCTGGCTGAACATTAAAAAGGAATTTCCTTGTTTATAAACACCAAACGGATCGCCCTTGGCGATATTAGCGTTGGTCATATTCACATAATCGTCGCCCAGAATTAGCCTGATAAAAGTATTATCATATTTTGCCGAAAGCGCTCCCATTAAGCTAAACACTGCAAAAAACAAGAACGAATAAAGCAACGGCTTTCTGTGTTTATAAAAAACCAGTGGTAACTCAAAACTCCAGAAAGTTATAAAGCGGTTTGTTTTCTCTTTCTTGTTTTTATAGATAGACTGATGAAAGGTGGCTGCGAGTCCGTTCAGATATTTAGTTGTATTTGATTTGGGATAGAATGTTTTGGCATACGCCAGATCATCGGTAATGCTGATAAACGATTCGGCCAATTCATCAGGACTTAAATCCTTTGAGTTCTCGTAATCTTTCCACTTTTGCGTATTTTGTTTTACAAAAAGGGCTTCGCGCATTATAGTTTAAATTTTTGTTTAAAATAATCACAAAACTTTAAACTGCAATTATAAATTTCAATAACAATTTTATATTTGTTAAAAATGGAAACAATTACCGTACATACCACCCAGAATATCGATATAGATTATGAAGTAGGTGGCCTTGGAGAAAGAATACTGGCATATTTAATAGATGCAGGCTTCTTTGCAGCCCTTATGATTATCGGAGGCATTGCCTTGAGCTCCGTTTTGGGCCAATCGGTAAAATATTTTTTTATAGCAATTGGTTTATTATTGCTTTTTTACGATTTGTTGTGCGAAACTTTTTTTAATGGACAAACCGCCGGAAAGTACGTGATGAAAATAAAAGTAATCAGTTTAGATGGCAACCGCGCAAAATTTAGTCAGTATTTGTTAAGATGGCTGTTCCGCATGGTTGATTTTTCGTTGAGCTGGTGGGTGTGTGGCGTGCTTACCATCGCTTTAACCGACAAGGGGCAAAGGGTTGGCGACCTGGTAGCAGGTACTGCAGTTGTGCGAACTGTGCCGCGTACAAAAAGAGATAAAGTTGTTTTTAATCATTTTGATGATACTTATACCGTTGTATTTACCCAGGTTAGCCAGTTGTCTGATAGCGATATCGGTTTAATTCATGAAGTTATTCAAACTTATCTTAAAACGGGAAATACACAGGTGGTTTACCACATGGCCGATAAAATAAGGAGGCATTTACAAATAAGTTTACCCCCGGAAATGAATAGTATGCAGTTTTTACAAACTATACTCAAAGATTATAGCCATGTAACGGCTCAGGCTGATGCTTTGTAATGTTGATAATAGCCTAAAAGTTTAACGGTATAGCTTATTAATACAATTGAGCCGACTATAATAAACAAGGCTTTCTTTAGTTGATTTTTTGAGTTATCAAGCTTAAAGAATTTATCTGCTAGTCCATAAATGAAAAAAAGGAGCAAGGGTATAGTTGCAGGATATAATCCGAAACTCTTATTGAAATCTCCTTGTATTAGTGCTAAAACTGAGCGTTGAAATCCGCAGCCTGGGCAATCAATCCCGGTTAAATATTTAAAGGGGCAACGTATTAAATGATTTTGCAGCCAGTTAATAAAAACTAGCTGGCTGCAAATCATATTTTGAAATAATACCATTGATTATCTTTTAAACCAGCGGATCCTGATAATCCCGAGGTTTTATACCTCCGGCTTCAGCAGCAGCAGGCCCCAGGTATTGATAATTGCCAAAGCCTAAAATCGGCCAGAAAATAAATCCTAAAAGTAACAGACCAACAGTAAAACCTTCGCTTTGTCCAAAGCTTTTGCTCAACAGGTTTATGGTCCATATTATAAATATAATATTTACACATGGAATTAGGAATAGGAATATCCACCATATTGGTTTTCCTACAATCTCTAACAAAACAATTAAATTGTAGATAGGAACTATGCATGCCCATCCTGGTTTACCTGCTTTAGTATAAACTTTCCATTGTCCAATTATGGAAATTAAAGAGACAATAATGATAGGGATAATTAAAACGCCAATAAGGGCTAATACACCGGCGGTCGCTCCGACCGAATTTGGATCATAATTTTGCATTGATTAATGGTTTTAGTTTAAGTGATTGTTTAGTAATATATTGGGAAAGTAAATAAAATATAATAAAGCCGAAAATTTATTTAAAAATAAGGAATTGGCTTATTGTTGTAATTTTGCCCCGATGCAAAAGGAACAAATTTCGGTTTTTGATATGTTTAAGATAGGCATAGGCCCGTCTAGCTCGCATACTTTAGGTCCATGGCGTGCGGCGCAGCAATTTGTGCAATCGCTCGAACACAAAGATGTGTTACCATTAGTAGTAGAGTTGAAGGTATTGTTGTACGGTTCCCTTGCCAAAACAGGTAAAGGACACGGTACTGATATTGCCATTTTACTTGGACTAAGCGGCGATGACCCGGTAACCTTCGAGGTTGACCAGGTAGGACCCAAAACCGAGCATATCAGATCATCAAACAAATTGATATTAAACAGCAAGCAAGAGATTAGCTTTTTTGTGAATGATGATTTGTTGTTCCTTTTTAATGAGAGCTTACCCTATCACCCCAATGCAGTTAGTTTTCAGGCTTTTTTAAGTAATGGTACAGCTATTTCCGAAACCTATTATTCAATAGGCGGTGGCTTTGTAGTAAAAGAAGGCAGTGATGGTGCTCAAAAAGCAGAAGTGGATCTTCCTTTCCCTATTGATACGGCCAACAACCTGTTGCATTGGTGCATAAAAACCGGCCTCAAGATATCAGAAGTGGTGATGGAAAATGAGCTGGCCTGGCGTAGTGAACAGGAAACGTTAACCGGCGTATTAAACATCTTTAAAGCACTTAGGGATTGTATTTATCGTGGATGCCATACCAGCGGTGTATTGCCCGGAGGGCTTAACGTAGCCCGAAGAGCTGCTGCACAAAATAAGCGGCTAATTAAAGGTCAGCCTTATAATAACTTTGAAGAGTGGGTGGCTGCTATCCGTAATACAGGTAATAGCTTTCAGAATACTTTAGATTGGGTAAGTTGTTTCGCACTGGCGGTTAATGAAGAGAATGCTTCATTTGGCAGGGTAGTTACTGCACCAACCAATGGAGCTGCGGGAGTAATACCAGCTGTGTTGCAATACTACCTGGTTTTTTGTGATGGCTATTCGGATAAGCGCATCATCCAGTTCCTGCTTACTGCTTCAGAAATTGGCAGCATATTTAAAAAAGGGGCTACCATATCGGCTGCTATGGGTGGTTGCCAGGCCGAAATAGGCGTGTCATCAGCAATGGCTGCTGCTGCGCTTACCGAGTGCCTGGGCGGTACCCAGCGACAGGTGTTAATGGCTGCCGAAATTGCTATGGAACATCACCTGGGTTTAACCTGTGATCCCATTGGCGGACTTGTGCAGGTGCCTTGTATTGAGCGTAATACCATGGGGGCCATAAAAGCCATCACCGCATCGCAACTGGCGCTGCAAACCAATCCGGATAATGCCAAAGTAAGCCTCGATGCAGTTGTTAGAACCATGTGGCAAACCGCTTTGGATATGAACTCCAAATACAAAGAAACTTCTGATGGTGGATTGGCTATTAATATCCCGCTGAGTTTGCCGGAGTGTTAGTGGGGATGATGTGGTTTTCGTTGCCGCAAGATCTACACCTTGTCATCCTGAACGTAGTGAAGGATCTTCTTCGCGCGGTAAGGAGGCAGCAGACTTGTCAGCTGAAGAAGATGTTTCACTACGTTCAACATGACAAATGGGAGAAATTGGAAAGCGAGCGCAATCAGGTATTAAGGGAAGCCTCTGCGCTCACCCTATCTCTTCAACCTCGCCTCTACCAAAGGCGTTAATAAGCTAACCCATAGCTGGTACATTTTACCTGATGGGTGCAGCCCGTCAGGGGCTATTAAGCTTGGATCTTTGGCGGCTTCTCTTGAAATTGGGGTGATATCTACATAATGTACTCCTGCTTGCATGCTGATAGCCTTATTAATGGCATTAAACTGATCAATTTCAGGGCCTATCACCGCATCCTCACCTCCTGCAAATGGTGTTACCCCATAATCAGGTATCGATAATACAAATACACGGCTGATATCACCATGCGCAAAACTGATAGCCGTATTTAGTACCTCTGCAAATTTTACTTTGTAATTATCCTGACTTAAATACTGATACTGGTCATTTACCCCAATCAGCAGCGTTACAAAGGCATATTTCTTTCCGTTAAGGCCGCTTCGTGCAATAGCGCTTATTAAATCGTCGGTGGTCCAGCCGGTGGTGGCAATAATGGTTGGCGGGGTTACGCTTAACCCTTGTCCGTTTAAGGCACTGTATAGCTGATATGGGAACGATTGCGGTTGGGGTACTGCCTCGCCAATGGTGTATGAATCGCCAAGGGCAAGGTAATTAAGCGTATCGGTGGTGGTCATGCTTTTTTGGGTAGATGGCGTATCGGTTGTTGCCGTTGGCAAAGTGTTTTGTTTTTTGGCGCAGCCGGATAATGTGGTTAATGATAATAATATAATCTGTAATGCTTTCATAATATCTCCATATTGAATAATACGGAAATATGCTGTTTAAGGATTTTTTTTACTTCATTAATATCTACCACGTGACCCAACTCTTGTTGCATAGAGGTTACTGCCTTATCATCAATACCGCAGGGAACTATGTTTTTAAAATAATCCAGATTGGTATTGATATTAAATGCCAGGCCGTGCATAGTAACCCAACGACTGCACCTAACCCCCAGGGCACAAATTTTACGGGCATTTTCATTATCGGCATCAAACCAAACACCGGTATAGCCGGGATAGCGGCCCGCCTGTAAACCATAATCGGCAAGTGTTAATATAACGGCTTCTTCCAGCGTGCGCAGGTATAGGTGGATGTCGGTAAAGAAGTTATCCAGATCAAGGATAGGGTAGGATACTATTTGTCCCGGTCCATGATAGGTAATATCACCACCGCGATTGATCAGATAGTAAACTGCATTTTTTTCTTTCAGTCCTTTTTCATCCAGCAATAAATGTTCGGGTTTGCCGCTTTTGCCTAAGGTGTATACATGCGGATGTTCACAAAATACAAGGTAGTTAGGCGTTGGCGTGGTTTCTTCTTGCTCATCGCCTTCCGAGGCTATCTGCCGGTTGCGCTGCGCTATTTTTAAGTTAACGGTATTGGCGAAAAGAGCTTCCTGTTTATCCCAGGCTTCTTTATAGTCTATCAATCCCCAATCCTGAAAAAATACCTGTTTGTTTTTCATTAGAATAAATTATCCTTTTACGTAACCTATCATGTAATCGTGATATTGCAGGTAACCAACTTCATAGCTTTTGTTCACGTCGCCTTTTTTAAGATGGGCATCTACAAACCCGTGACCCTCAAACTCAAAAGGCTCCAGTATTATATTGTTTACAAACGATACTTCTTTTTGGCCATAGCATTTATAAACAGCTTCTTTAACGCACCAACAAACGTATAGTTGGTTTATTTTTTGGCGCTCATTTAAAAAGTCCAGTTCTTCCTTACGCATAAACTTGTGGGCAATGCGCTCTACCTTTTCTTTTACCTGCTCAATATCTATCCCTACGGGCTGTGTACTGATCATTACCGCAGCATAATCAAAAGAGTGACTTAAAGAAATATGGTAGGGCAAGTTTACCAGGTAGGGTTTGCCATGGGCATCAACCTTGCAGTCAATGTATTCATCGGTGCGCAGCATTTTTCTGAGCAATACCCGCGTACCTAACCAGTGCAGGTTGCGTTTGCCTATTTTCAGTTTTTCATAATAAGCTTTTTCCTGCTCATCCAATTGCAGCTGATTATAGAGTTCATCAGCCTCTTCTTCTATTTTCCAGATAGCAAATTCTGTATCGTCATCAACCTGCTGTCTGTATGCTATTGCCATAAATGTAAAATTGCAAAAAGGATGACAAACTTATATCAAATTAATTTAATTTGTATCGCTTTTCAGCAATTATAAGCCATTACCTTAAGTTATTACCGAATACTAACTGAAAAATTAGTCCATGGTACATAGATTGTAGTCCATAGTCGATGGTCCATAGTCCATAGAAAAAAATATATTTGTGGATAGAGTGAGTCCATAGTCGATGGTCCATAGCCAGAAAGGCATAGTTTAAAAAAGAGTAAAAAGCAATAACAATAGAAAATCAACCATGGTCCATGGACTATCGACCATGGACAACGACTACCAATTAAAAAAAACAAAATTATGAACGTAGCCATGTTAGGTTCGGGTTTTATAGCCCGCTTTTATGCAGATGCACTGGTAGCCCAGCGTGCAAAGGATAAGCTGATCAGCGTATACTCGCGCAATTTGGATAAGGCCAAAAAGTTTGCTGATGATTACCAGCTTTCTTTTTATACCGATGATATGGATTTGCTGGTAAGTCGCCCGGATGTTGATTTGGTGGTGATATCCCTGCCCAACAACCTGCACGAAGCCGCCGTTGCTGCCTGTGCCAAAGCTAAAAAGCATGTGTTGTGTACCAAGCCCCTCGGCCGTAATGCTGCCGAAGCCAAGCGCATGCTGGATATGGTAGAAGAGGCAGGCATAATGGGCGGCTACCTGGAAGATTTGTGCTATACGCCTAAGTTCCTTAAATCGGCAAAGGCCATAAGGGATGGCAGTATTGGTAAGGTATTGTGGGCCAAATCGCGCGAGGCGCATCCGGGGCCGCATAGCGATTGGTTTTGGGACGCCGAACAATCGGGCGGTGGTGCCATGGTCGATTTGGGTTGCCACTGCGTGGAGATTGCCCGTAACTTTATAGGCAAAGAAATAAGGCCGCTGGAGGTAATGTGCTGGACCGCTACCCAGGTACATCCCATACAGGCAGAAGACAGCGCCATCGGACTAATAAAGTACGCCAACGGTGCCATGGGCCAGTTTGAAGTAAGCTGGTGCTTTAGGGGTGGGATGGACCTGCGCGACGAGGTGATGGGTACCGAGGGAACTATTTGGCTCAATAACTTTTTACGTACCGGTTTCGAGATGTTTAGCACCGGCAAGGGTGGTTATGTAGCCGAAAAGGCCGAAAGTAGCAGCGGATGGTTGTTCCCGGTGGGCGATGAGGTGCACGAGCTGGGCTATACCAACATGTTTACCGATATGTTTAACTCCATTGAAAATAAAACCGAACCGCTGGAAAGTTTTTATGATGGCTACATAGTAAACGCCATACTGGATGCCGCCTATGCATCGGCCAAAACAGGCAGGTGGGAACCGGTACAGATTGAAGGCTGGCGAGGCAATACCACTGAAGATAACGGCCCCGCAACCGCATCATACGATGACGACCATTACCTCATAAAAAAGGAGATCTTGCCATCAGGTGAGCATAAGCTGATATTGAAGCATAAGGTTACAGGGGAAGTTACGGTTAGGGAGATAGGGTAGATTGGTTTGTAGTCGATGGTTCATAGTTCATGGTTGAGAGTTCATCGGAGTTGCCTGGATTACAAACTTTTAAATAGTAACACTAGAAACATTTAGAAACATTAGAAACAAGTGTTTCTAATGTTTCCAAATGTTGGTATCAAAAACGCTGTTAAGAGAATTCAGCAGCCTTTATATTAATCTTTAATAACACTAGTAACATTTAGAAACACTAGTAACAAATACTAACACATGTTTCTAATGTTTCTAAATGTTAGTAATACCCGCGCCAGGATTCTTCTCTTGTCATGTAGAACGGTAGTGAAACATCTTCTTCGCGCTATAAGTATGCAGCAGACCCATCATCCGCAGAAGATCCTTCACTCCGTTCAGGATGACAGCGTAGAGATTGTCCATTTTCAATTACCAACACTAGTAACAAATGCCAACACCTGTTGGTAGTGTTGGTAAATGTTGGCATCTGACAGGGTTACAGATATTCATTTTTAACATTTCATAACAGGTGTTAAAAATGTTAAATGTTAATACCATCGGGTTACCAATAACTAATAAGGGGTTACTTTTCTCTATAACCAGGTATTAACAGATAGTGACCGATATCCTTATGAAGCCAATTCTGCAATTTATAGTTAGACACTTAGCAGCATTTATATTTTTTATCCTGTACACATGGATTTGTATTTCTGTGTTAACAATGATTAGGCAATTTCATGAAGCACTTAAACACCGAAAGCCAGGTGAAAGTGGAATAATGTTGGGTGGTGAAGGGGTTGGGCTTTCAGAATTCTTTTTGGGTATTATAGCAATAGTGTATATTTTAACACTCTTTGTAAATGGAGTAGCACGCAAAACAGATAAAAGTTTTTATTTCTGGCTTTGCTTTATAGCTCTTGTAGAAACGATGGTTACATTTAATATTCACTGATAGGGCTATTTTAAACACCTGTATTTTAAAGTATATTTGTGTATGGAAAGGAAGATAGCTAAAGTAGTTAACCATGTTAAAATGGACGATGAAGATGCCCTGGATGTGCTTTTTTGGCGCTCAAAGAGTATGGCCGAAAGATTGCAGGAGGTAGTTAGGCTACGTAAAAACTATTTTACCTGGTTAAACGGAGCGTTCCCCGAAAAAATGACAAAAGTTATCACTACGCGTATTAATGATTTTTGAGGATGATTTTGTAGACTTTATTGAATTGCTTAATCAGCACTATGTGGAATACATGGTTGTTGGTGCTCATGCACTGGCTTTTCATGGCAGGCCCCGCCATACAGGCGATTTAGACATTTGGATTAAACCCAGCGTTGAAAATGCTGAAAAGATGATTCTGGTACTCCGCGATTTTGGGTTTGAGTCGCTTGGACTTCAAAAAGAGGATTTTTTAAAAGATAACTACGTTACCCAGTTGGGTTATCCACCATTACGAATTGATATTTTAAATGACATTTCTGGCGTTAACTTTGACAAAGCCTACAAAGGAAAAGTAATAGGGCAATACGAAGATTTGTCCATATCATTTATTAACATTACTGATTTTATTGCCAATAAGATAGCAACCGGCCGCTCGAAAGATTTGGGCGATATTGACGCGCTCAAAAAGAAAGATAATTAGTAGTTTATTAAGATAAATTTCATTGCATACCTATTCCCGCTGAAGATCCCTCTTTAATCAGGATGGCGGCTAATGAGAAGTCATGTTTCAGTTTGAAATTTAATTTTCACTGGTAAGCTTAGCGCCATACTGTATCGCCTCTGCAAGTATCGTAATATCTATATCTTTTTTTTTTTTGAACTTAATGCAATACCCGGTTACGCTTGCCTTGCCCAGTTTTTTCCCATAGGTTTCGGCTAAAAAGGTCTTATCCTCAATACCAATAATATAAATAGAGATTCCGGTTGTGTTTGCACTCATCCCAATTTTAAAAAATTCCCTGGTTTTTCCATTAGCGTATTTTATGGTATGGGTTCCATATCCTATATTAGGGTTACTAACGGTTTTATTATCACTGTTTTTACCGTTATCAAACCCATAGTTTACAGCCTGGTAGTAATTGAGGTATGAGCCTGTGTAGCTCTTCCAAATCACTCCGTTTGGGTTCAGGTTGGCTGGTAATATACTTTTCTATTTGTTCTTGTATGTCCATATTAAAATGACGGTTACTTACTTTGCCTTTTTAAATTTCGCTTTATTTTTAGTTATTTACTAATTTCAACGTTACCCATTTAGTAATACCTGTTGCCAATTGTTTTTAAAGTTTGATATCAAAATATTAATGATGAGTATAGATATTGATCATCTTCACTATTAACACATTTGCAATAATACCGAGAGATTAGTAACACTACTAACAAGTGTTACCAAATGTTAGTAGTGTTATTAAATGTTGGTATTACCACAATAACGCTTGGAGATTAGTAACAAATAGAAACATTAGAAACAAGTGTTTCTATTTGTTGGTAATGTTTCTAATGATGTTACCATTTTTCAATGATACAAAGAGAAAGGTTTGTCCACCAATACCTCAGTGAACTATTAAACCGATGAACCAATTCCCAGAAGTTTCTTTCCACAATCTGCTACAACTTTTGTTGGCAATATGTTATTGCCTGCCGGGGCAATATGTTATAATTTAGTCCCCTCAATTACATGGGCCCATGATACTTTCAGACAAACGAATTTTAGAGGAAATTGATAAAGGCAATATTATTATTGAACCATTCAGACCGGAGTGTTTAGGCACAAATTCGTACGATGTGCATTTGGGTAAGCACCTGGCTACCTATCGTGATAGGGTGCTGGATGCCAAACTGCATAATGAGATCATTAATTTTGAGATACCTAAGGATGGCTTTGTTTTACAGCCAGGTACGCTATACTTAGGCGTAACGGTGGAGTATACCGAAACCCATCAGCATGTGCCTTTTCTGGAAGGTAAATCCAGCACGGGCAGGTTGGGTATTGATATCCATGCCACCGCAGGCAAGGGCGATGTGGGCTTTTGCAATACCTGGACGCTGGAGATTTCCTGCACCCAGCCGGTTAAAATTTATGCGGGCATGCCTATCGGTCAGCTGATTTATTTTGTGGTAGAAGGCGAGATAGATACGTTTTACAATACCAAGGACGGCGCCAAATACAACACCCCATCAACCCGCCCGGTGGAGAGTATGATGTGGAAGAATGTTTTTTAAATTAAAAGTCCATAGTCGATGGTCGATAGTCCATGGTTTTTTGGATTTGGACTGATAAGAAACAAAAAAAGGACACGCCGTTAAGCGTGTCCTTTTCTGTTATACTAATGATATTAAAGGTTGATTATTTTGCAACCCATGCCGTACCGTTGTATTGGAAAGTAACAACAGTTGGTACATCAGCACCGCCGGTATAATTCAAATAAGTAACGTTATAGTTCACGTTAACTTTTGGTGTAGGGAAATCTTTTGTAAGTACTAAAATGATAGCATTATCCAGATCGGCAGTGGCCCATGCCGAAAAGTCGCCATATTTACCAACATCGGTCCTTTGGGTAGTTGTACCAAAAGCTGATGCTGCAATAAGTTGTAAATCAGCAGATGTAAGGGTGTAATAAACCGTTGGATCAGGAATCCAGGTGCCGCCGCTTTTCAAAAATGCAAGGGTATTGGTAGTGGTTGCCGTACCAACCCAGTTATTACCATCAAATACCAAAGGCACAACCCTTTGAAAAGTACCACCGCCATAGTAGTTAAAGCTCACATATTCTACCTGTCCGTATTTAGCAGAAGCAGAAACGAGCGGATCAGCTTTTAAAAGCGCATTTAACAAGCCTGCCAAATTTGCATTGTTTGCTGCCGTAAACTGATCGTAACCACCAAGGCCCAATGCTGCATACTGAGTAGGAGTAACCTGGTAAATTTGTTGCCAGGCTCCGTTTAAATACAAAAATGAAAATGTAGCTGTGGTAGTACTTACGTTATAATAGCTAAAGGTTAATACAGCCAATTGGTTGGCAACAGGTGTAGGATATTTATAAGGTAACCAGCTTAATACTTGTGCTATGCTAAAATCACTGTACTTATTTCCGGGTAATAACAAATAATCGGCTTTGGTAAGTGTGTAGGCTACGTCAGCATAAACACTATCGGCCACTTTCAAATATGGTGATGACACGGTATAGGTTACTTTAGCGGTTGATCCGTTACCCAATTGAGGATCGCGGGCGTTTAGGATGATAGGAATATAAGTATTCGCATCAGCAACATTATCAAACGAAAGCGTATTGTAAGGATAATCTGTTTTTGGCAGCAATTGATAATCAGAAGCCTGCAGGGTAAGCGTCATCGCTTTGGTATAGCTCGATGGAATTAAATTAGGCTGCTTTTGGCAGGCAGTAAACGCCAGTGGAAGCAACAATAGTAAATAATATATCTTTTTCATTTTAATATCTTTTTAGGGTATATCAATTAAAATTTAACTTTTAAGCCGGTAGTAAATACTCTGCCTAAACCATAATAAACACTTACACCACTTGCCTGACCTGCACCTGAATAGTCTTCAGAATCAGAAATGTATTTGGTGTTTAATAAGTTGTTTACAGTGGCAATCAACTCAGAATCAAACCCCGCCATTTTAAATTTAAATACACCGTTTACACTCCAAAGCGAGTAGTTAGGTATTTTGTATGGCTGCAGGTTTGCACTGGTATAATTCTGGAACGGTACGTATGAAGTATAGTTACCGTAGAAGTTATAAATAACGCCTAATTTAATCTGCGGTAAAACGTTGAAATCAGCAAAAGCAGCAGCTGTAGTTTGAGCAGCATCACCTACTTTTTCATTTTTCAGATAAATTTGTTTAACTGTACCTATTACTGCGCCCTGATTGTTTTGAACAGAAACCGGACCCGCATTGCTGGTGTAATACCAATCGCCTAAAGAAAGCATACCGCCAACAGAAATCTCTTTTATAGGGCGATATTTCAGTTCCAATTCAGCACCCTGGTGCAGTTCGCCTACACCCGAAACGTTTGCAGTGTATAGTTGTTCAGTAGTAGGATCAGAATAAGAGCTTGCAAATGCCCTGTCAGAATATTGTGTTCTGTACAAGTTTACTTTAGCACTAAAATCAGATGTTTTGAAACCATAACCCAACTCATAGCTGAATAGTTTTTCGGTTATAGCGCTTTTATTAATCTGGTTGGTGTAGTTTTCAAATACGTTGCCAAAATATGGTGGTTTGGTTAGGTAACCAATGTTGGCAAACACGTTCATTTGGCTGTTGATGTTGTAGTTAGCGCCTGTTTTAGCCTGGTAGGTAGTGTAATTAACCCAACGGCTGGTTTGGTTAGGATCGCTGTTCAGGTAGTTAAAGAAGTCGGTTCTTTTGTCAGCATCTTCTGATCCTGATAAAGTAGCGAAAGCTGTGAAATTGTTTTTAGAGTACTCAGCTTGTGCAAATGCGCCTCCTGATTCAACGTAATCCCTGTTGTAGTAATCAATTTTGCTGCCAACAACTGCATTGTATACCGGGTTGTTAATGTTGCCTGATGCAGTACCTAAAGCTGGGTTACCGCTATAGTTATATTGCACATAATCAGCACCCAATAAATCGCTTACTTCATCATAGTGGTTACCTACATAGTATCTTAAGTCGATACCAACTGATAGGTCAATATATTTACCTAATATAGTTTTGTAAGTACTCCTTAAGCCATACCAGTTAGTTTGGTCGTGCGAATCATAAATGTAGGTTGATGCAGAACCGTCAGCGCTTGCTGCGTTAGTTCTTTGAACGGCGTCAAAGTCAAGAGGAGTATAGAAATTACCTATTCTTGGCAAATCGCCTACTGCTACACTACCGCCTATGTCACCACCGCCACCGTTACCAAACAAACCGTATACTACGGTTGACAAGCTTGATTTATCATTGATGGTCCAATCGTGATTAATAGAAACCAATGGCTCGCTGAAGAAGTTATTATAAGGATTGTATTCCTGACCATTTTTCACGCCATCATAGTAGTTCCATTTGATGCCTTGTGGTGCCTGCTGGTAATCAGCAATTGATTCTTCTGCTCTTTGTCCGTGAGTTTGGCTTGCGCCGATAATGTTGAATGATAAAGTTTGGTTAGGGGTTAATACTTTGGAAACATTGGCAAAGTAGTTATATCCTAAGAAATTTAATCCATCAGCAAAACCATTGCCGCTGTTTCTGCTGCCCTGAAAAGTTGCTGCCCAACCATTTGAATTTAACCCAGTTGATATTAATACTGCAGTTTTTTCATAACCATCGCTACCAATAGTTTGTGAAACATAGCCGCCCTGTTGCATATCAGTGCTACGGGTAGTGATATTTACAGTACCACCAAATGATGGGATAATGATTTTTGAAGCACCTAAACCACGTTGTACCTGGATAGAGCTGGCCACATCTGTTATGCCTGAGAAGTCAGACCAGTAAATAGCGCCTGTTTCAGGATCGTTAACCGGGATACCGTTAATGGTAAATGCCACGTTTCCGTTTCCTGATTTGCTTGAGAAACCACGGATGCTGATACGTGAATCGCCATAACCGCCGCCTTGTGCAGTAACCATTACCCCTGGTATACCTACTAAAAGTTCAGGAATATCTTGTGCACCAATGTGCTCTGCAATAAATTCAGGGCCAATAGTTGTAACCGCAACAGGTGTTTTTCTATCAATAGCAACGTCGCCGTTTACTACTACTTCGCTCATACCGGTAGCGCTCGATTTAAGGCCGATTTCGCCTAGTTTTGTTTTGTCGGCTACTTCAATTTCTTTGCTTACATAACCAATGTAGCTGATAACCAAAACAGGATTGGTTGCTTCGCTCACATCAATTTTGAAAGATCCATCCAAACCGGCAGAAGTAGCTTTCGAAGTTCCTTTTAATAATACTGAAGCACCTACCAATGGTTCTTTAGTATCGGCGTCAACAACTTTACCGGTAATTACGCCAGCAGCTGCCGTAATAACGATAGCAGTTTTGGTAGCGGTTTTTTCTTTTAACACAATGGTATGACCAACTATAGCATAGGTAAATGGCTGGTCTTTAAAAACCTTGTCCAAAACCTTATCCATAGGTGTGTTTTTTACATTGATAGATACTTTGGTGCTTTTGGTAAGCAATTCAGTTTGTAAAAACACATCATAGCCGCTTTGTTGCTCAATTTTGTTAAGCACGGTTTCGAGGCTTGCATTTTTTTCGCTGATGCTGATGCTTTGGCTAAAGCTGGAGGCGCTTAGGTGAAGGCATGCTGCAAATAATAAAATGGTAATTAATTTAATCCGCATCATTAATTTTCTTTTAGTTTCAGGGGTCATCCTGGAAAAACAATTGATAACCGGTGTGATTTTATTTGCCAGCCCGCTCAAATGCAGTGGCTTGGAAAATGTAGAAAAATCCATAAGTTTGTTTTGGGTTGTTAAGTATGATTTATAAGTCAATAATTTATTTTTTACGGTCAGCCCTTTATTACGCCGGGAGTGTTCGCTGCACTTTCGGCTTTTTTAGCTGAATACGGTTAACCGGCCTGGCCGGGCTCCACTAGCTGTTTTTTATGATTTTACGATAATCTTCCTCCCGTTAATGGTAAAGTTTAAGCCGCTTGTTTTTAGTATTTCAAATACCTGCGATACAGGTACGTTTCTGGAGATCCTTCCGCGATAGTGGCGTTCTGCAACCGTTCCCTGGTATTCTACATCTACATCATACCAGCGCGATAGCTGGCGCATAATAGTTTGCAGATCCGTATTTCTGAATAGGAATTTGCCATTTTTCCAGGCCATTGCTTCATCAATATCAGCATCGTGAATAATATTGATGCCGCTTGCACCATTAACAGCCTGCTCGCCAGGGATAATCTTTACTACTGATTTGCTCGTATTGCTGCTAACTCTTACACTGCCTTCCAGCAAAGTGGTTTTAACGGCTTTTTCGTCGGTATAACTGTTAATGTTAAAGTGGGTGCCCAATACTTCAACCGTTTGAGTACCAGTTTTTACAAAGAAAGGTTTAGCTGCGTTTTTGGCCACTTCAAAATAGGCTTCACCACTTAGTTCAACCCTGCGGTCGGCCCCGGTAAATGTGGTAGGATATTTTAATGAAGACGCTGAGTTTAGCCATACTTTGGTGCCATCGGGCAAAACAACTTCGTATTGTCCGCCACGTGGGGTAATAATGGCATTGTATTGGGTGATATTTTTAATCAGTTCCTGGCTATCATCAGTCTGGTACACAATCTGCCCGTTTTGTGTTTTTGCAATTAATACATTTTGCTGACGGGCAATTTTGCCTTTCCGGGTATCGTCCAGTGCAATTTCCGATCCATCGGCCAGTTTCAGTATAGCTTTATTGCTGCCGGGTAAAAGATCAGCCGGTTGCATAGCCATAGCCCTTGTTTTGCGCTCTTCTTTTTTTAAAAAATATTTTCCGGCAGTTATCCCTACGGCTGCCAGTAAAACTACAGCAGCAGCGTAGGGGATGAGCTGCTTTAAATTGCGTTTTTTTGAGGTTGCTTTATATCCGGTTTTGGCTACTATGTTTTCCCAAGCCTTTTCTTTTTCTGATGCTGCATAAATTTCCAGCTCACTATTAATTAAAACGCTGTCGGATAATTTATTAAATAATTCACGGTTATGCGGATCACTTTGAAGCCATTGCTCTAATTGTTCATTTTCGGTAGCTGTAAGCTCGCCCCTCAAATGTTTTGCAATAAGTTCGCCGGTATTAAAATAAGGTTGGTAATTATTCATGGTGCCTTTTCATCAATAAAGACACTTCAATATTTAAAAAGGATAAAGCGAATGAAACTTTTTTTTAATAATTTTTAGAAACACGTTTAGAATTAGCAGAGATAGGCAGTTGATAGCTATAGAAATAGAAAGTAATCCTTCAAAAACGTCAGATAAGTTTAAGTGAAGCGCACTAGATTATAAAAAGGTTTTAACAGAAAGTGCTATTAATAGCATGTACATTTCGGGCACCATTTTCATGCGAAGCAGTTGCAGGGCCCTTTGTTTTTGTTTTTTTACGGTATTGATAGACATATCCAGTTCATCGGCAATTTCCTGGTTCTTTTTGCCTTCCAGGTAACTTAAAACAGAAACCTGGCGATAGCTCTCAGGTAATGATTGAATAGCTGAATGGATTTCGGCAACAACTTCGGCAGTAATAATGGCATCAATAATGGGGGCTTCCTCCGGTTCAATAGTGTTATGCAGTTGAATATAACCTGCTACAATTTTGCTGTGCCTTATGTGATTCAGGCTGGCATTGCGTACCGTGCTGTACAGGAAATTTTTGATGGCTGCTTTATTATCCAATATTTCTTCGTGCTGATTCCAGTATTTGATAAATGCATCCTGTACAATATCCCGGGCCTGATCCTTATCATAAACAAACTGGAATGAGAAATATACCAGTCTGTCATAAAATTCTTTAAAAAGAGCTTCAAAACCAGCCTCATCGCCTGTATCTGCTTGTTGGTTCCGGGACGTAAATATTCCTTTTATAATGCTCATTTTTATTATGGAATAAGAATTAATTTATTCAGAATGCAGAAGCAAAATTTTAAGCCTCTTCAGAATCCCTCCAAAATTGAGGTATCAATGTTGTGTTTTGGTTAACTCGTCGTTAACAAATGGATAACATTGAGTAATCTTTTGGTTGCAAAGCAAGCCTATGTTAAGGTTGTAATTATATTATAAAAAAAATAAAAATTATTCAATTATTATAACGTTTGGTAATAAAAATTTCAACTTTTGTTAATTTTTATTGAAAATGAGATTATCTGTATTTTTAATAGAAGAATTCTGGTTTTAAAAGCGCTTCTGATTAATGAAATGAATAAAAAAGGAGTACTGGTATAAACTTCATAAAAGGACCAGATTATGGTATTCTTACAACAAAAAATATTCAAAAATTAAACCTTAACATACTTGTTACCAAAGCAATAATATCCTTTGTTTAAATTGAAGTTTATTTACCATATGAACTTCAGAAAGATAGTTGCGGGCATTTTATTGTTTGGCGGTATTATCATTATATCAGCATTTTCCAGCTTTGACATTGATCCATTACAACATATTATTATCCAATTTAATAGATGGATGGTGGTTCATCCGCAGGAGAATGTTTACCTGCAATTGGATAAATCTTATTATGCCACAGGTAATGACATCTGGTTTAAGGCCTATGTAACTGCGGGTAGCAATCATCAATTATCAGGTATTAGCGGCGTGTTAAATGTTGAACTGATTGATGACCGTGATTCTGTTAAACAGCGCCTTAAGCTCCCAATTGTAAGTGGCTTAACCTGGGGCGATTTCTCTTTGCCTGATACACTTAATGAAGGTAATTATCGCATAAGGGCCTATACCAATTGGATGCGAAATGCAGGTGAAGAATATTTTTTTGATAAAACCATCACTATCAGTAATGTAATTACTAACCAGGTACTCACCGAAGCCAGTTACAATTATGGTAACCAAAATGGGACTCAGCAGGTGAATGCGCATATTAAATATACCAATGTGGATGGTACCGTTTATGCAAGCATTCCGGTTACTTATCAGGTGCAAACAGGCAATAAAAACATTGCCAATGGCAAGGGGCAAACAGATACAGACGGAAATTTAAATATCAATTTTATTAACCCTTCGGGCGTCAACGGAGCTGAACGTATCATCACAGATATAAAGCTTGCAGACAAATCATCAGTAAAAAAAATACTCTTGGTGAAAGCAACCTCTGCAAACGTGGATGTGCAGTTTTTTCCAGAAGGAGGTAATCTTGTTTCTGGCAATGAAACAAAAATGGCTTTTAAGGCTGTCGCTGCCAATGGGCTGGGAACCGAAATAAAAGGAGTAGTTACTGATAATGAAAATAAGCAGGTTGCAACGTTTAACAGTAATCAATTGGCTATGGGCGTTTTTAATTTCAAGCCCGAAAGTGGTAAAATTTACAAAGCAGCAATTACTTATGTCGATGGATCTGTTAATATAGTCAGTTTACCTACAGCTGTTAATACAGGTTATTCTTTAACCGTAGATGACACAGGTAACGATAATATTGAAGTTAAAATAATCCCGGGAGCGGAAGTTGAAAGTAGTACTTCAACAACAGAAGTGATAAGCTTAATTGCACAAAGCCGTGGAACCATTTATTTTGCAGGCAAGAGCCAGGCAGGTAGTAAATCCTTTAACGTTGTTATCCCAAAAAGTAAATTTCCAACCGGGATAATTCAGTTTACCCTGTTTAATTCATCTGGCGAGCCATTGAACGAGCGTTTGGTTTTTATTAAAAATCATGATGAATTAAAATTGAATCTGAAAGCCGACAAACAAGAATATACCCCTCGCCAAAAAGTAAAAATAGAACTCAATACAAAAAATAAAAATGACCAGCCGGTGGTTGGGAGTTTTTCAGTAGCGGTTACCAATGAATCGATAGTGCCAGCTGATGAGAATGAAAGTTCTATTTTTTCCGGTCTTTTGCTTACAGCAGATATCAGGGGATATATTGAAAAACCGGGCTATTACTTTGCTCATGACGATGAAAAAACTAATGCTGATTTGGATGCGCTTATGCTTACCCAGGGATACCACCGGTTTGAGTGGAAACAGGTATTGGAAGATGATATTAAGACTGTTGCTTATTCTCCTGAGAAATCGCTACAAATATCAGGGCATTTAAAAAATTTATTTGGCAAACCCGTAGTAAATGGAAAGGTAACTTTGTTTACTGCTAATCAAAGCATCTTTATGATAGATACGCTAACCGATAGTGAGGGGCGCTTTACCTTCAAAAACCTGGTTTTTAAAGATAGTATAAGATTTTTAATACAGGGGCGCAGTGCTAAAGACCATAAAAACCTCCAGGTTGAATTGGATAATCTATTACAGCAACGGGTAAGGGAAAATAAAAATGCGCCTGATTGGCAGGCAAATGCAGTTGATGAAATATCCCCCTTTTTAAAGAATAGTAAAGCAGCTTATGAAAGTGGAATTAGGAACGGTACAATTAATCGTTCAATTGCCTTAAAGGAAGTGGTTATAAAAGACAAAAAAATGCAAGCTGTTAAAAATTCATCAAACTTAAATGGCCCAGGTAATGCCGACCAGGTAATAGCGCCAGATGCTCTTCAAGGATGTGCAGATATAGCTGATTGCCTGCAGGGGCGCATAAATGGGGTGATTTTTCGTAACGATACACCTTTTTTAATGCGAAATTTAAGCAGGCCCATGCAAATAATTCTTGATGGGGTTTACGTTGATGGGGTTGTTTTAAGTAGTTTAAATCCGAATGATATAGGTAGTGTTGAGGTCTTACGCAGCATACAATATACTTCTATTTACGGTGGTAAAGGTGGCAATGGCTTATTGATTATTACCACAAAAAATGGCAATGAGGGTTACGCCTATCAACGGTATGCGCCGGGTGTTATTACATTTATCCCAAAAGGATACAGTAAGGTACGCGAGTTTTATTCGCCGAAATACGACGACCCCAAAACCAATTCGAAAATTCCTGATTTACGTAGTACCATTTATTGGAAACCCAATATCATAACTGATAAAGAAGGCAATGCTTCGTTTGAGTTTTTTAATGCCGATACTAAAGGAAATTATCGTGTTGTAGTGGAAGGTATTGATAGTGATGGCAATTTAGGCCGGCAGGTTTATCGGTATAAAATTGATTAGTTTAAAGAATTATTTTAAATTTGAAGATAATAGTTTTTGTTAAGGGTTGGTTAATAGATTTTTTTTAGAAAAAAACTTTAACTTATATTAAACCTTTTACAAAAACGTTGTTCTTATAATACAGTTAAAACTCTTATTTATGAAAAAAATCTTGACTATCCTTGGCTGCGTTATTTTGTTTGCAGCAACTTCATGCACAAAACAATATGTTTCACCAGCCACAACCAATCAAACGGTTTACGCTAACCTGGCCACTACCGACTGGACTTTATACACCGATAATGGCGGTAACAAATCGTATCAGGCTCCTATTAATGTGAGTTTAATAAGCAACAATTTTGCACAGTACGGCGGTATTATAGTTGCTATTTCTTACGATGGTGGAACTACTTACGAGCAATTACCCGAAACTTATGCTGGTATAGCTTATAGCTATACTTACAATGCAGGTAACGTAACGCTTTATGCCCAATCATCTGATGGTACTACTGCTGTACAACCAACATTGCCAATAAAGGTTAAAATTATTTTGGTTGATTCTAACTAAGAGATAATAACCTAAAGGAAAACAAAAAAGGTTCCCTGGAATATATCCGGGGAACCTTTTTTTATGTATTAAAATGGATCTTTTATTTTTCCATTTGTTCAATAACAGCTTGTGTAACCCCGGTAAAGGAGAAACCACCATCATGGAACAGGTTTTGCATAGTTACCATTTTAGTTAAATCAGAGAATAAGGTAACACAGTAGTCGGCACACTGGTCCGCACTGGCATTACCTAATGGACTCATTTTTTCAGCGTAATTAATAAAGCCGTCAAATCCTTTAACACCAGAACCTGCAGTGGTGCGGGTAGGGGATTGAGATACCGTATTGATACGTACGTGTTTTTTAGTACCGTAATAGTAGCCGAAGTTACGCGCAATACTTTCCAGATAGGCTTTGTTATCAGCCATATCGTTATAATCAGGAAACACACGTTGCGCGGCGATATAGGTAAGGGCAAGTACTGATCCCCATTCATTAATAGCATCCATTTTCATGGCCGTTTGTAATACACGGTGTAAGCTTAATGATGATATATCAAGCCCTTTGTGGGTAAAATCGTAATTATTTTCAGGGTAGCTAATGCCTTTACGAACGTTAACGCTCATACCAATAGAGTGCAGAATAAAGTCTACACCACCGCCAAAATGCTCTTGGGATTTGGTGAACAGGTTAACAATGTCATCGGTATTGGTAACATCAGCCCCAATAACAGGCGCGTTGCATTGTTCGGCAAGTTTATTTAATTCGCCCATACGTAAGGCGATAGGGGCGTTGCTCAAAATAATTTCAGCGCCTTCTTCAACAGCACGCTGTGCTACTTTCCAGGCTATGGATTGCTCGTTTAGCGCACCAAAAATAATCCCTTTTTTACCTTTTAATAAGTTATAAGCCATGTTTAAAGTTTAATAATCGGCTGTAAAGTTATAAAATTAGTTTGCAGTTTATAGCAGGCAGTTTGCTTTAGTATTTTGCACAAAAAATGGCAAACTGCTAGCTGCTTAATGTTAACTGCCAAGCAATTCCCGCGCATTTTGCAAAGCGCTTTCACCGGGTTTATCGCCGCTTAACATTTTTGCAATTTCCAATACGCGTTCCTGTTTGTCCAATTGTTTAATACGGGTATAGGTAGTTGCGCCTTCATCATCTTTATAAACAAAATAATGGCTTTGTCCCTTGCTTGCAATTTGGGGTAAGTGGGTAATGGTAATAACCTGTAAATTATTAGCCAATTGCTTCATTATTTGCCCAACTTTATTAGCTACCTCGCCTGATACTCCTGTATCTATCTCATCAAAAATAATAGTTGGCAAAGCCGTGTTCTGTGCTATTAATGATTTAATGCTCAGCATCAGCCTGGAAAGCTCACCGCCTGATGCTACCTTGCTCATTTCTGATAAAGCATGGCCTTTATTTGCCGTGAAAAGAAATTTAACCTCGTCAATTCCATTGGCACTCAAACCCACTGATGAGGAGCCTGATGCTGAAGTTGAAGTCAAATTGATTTTAAAAGCAGCATTACCCATGCCCATTTCGCTTAAGGCTCCCAATACTTGCTGTTCAATGGCGGGGATAACCTTTTTGCGGTTGGCAGACAATGTTTTAGCTAATTTTTCCAGCTCATCCTTATCTGTTTTAAGCTGTTGTTTTAGTTTTTCAATTGCCTCATCACCGAAAACTGCTTGCTGTATTTTTCCTGACAGGTCGTCCTGTAATGCTAAAAGCTCCGCATTGTTGCTAACGCGATGTTTTTTTTGCAGATTGTAAATCAAGCTTAAACGAGTATTTACTTCTTCGGCGCGGGCATCATCAGTAATGGTATGTTGTTCAAGTATTTCAATTTCAGCAGCAATGTCTTTTAACTCAATTAGCGTGCTGTTTAAACGCTGATGCAACTCTTCAATTTTAGGATTAAACTTCTCTAAAGTTGAAAGCTGATGCCCGGCTTCGCGCAGTTGAATAATAGCTGCGGTTTCGCCATCCTGCATTAAATAAAAAGCGCCAAGCAGGTTGCGTTTTATTTCGCCGGCGTTATTTAAGGTATAAAGTTCCTGTTCAAGGGGCACTTGTTCATCGGCCGCAAGTTTGGCTTTTTCCAGTTCATCAAACTGAAACTGAAAATAATCCAGATCCGCTTTAGCCTGATCACTTTCGCTGATTAGGCGTTCCAGTTTGTTTGTTGCTTTTTTGTACGATTTAAATTTTGTACGATACTCGTTCAGCAGATCATCATGTTTAGCCACGGCATCAACCACCAGTAACTGAAACTCCGGATCATTAATCTCTAAGGTAGCATGTTGCGAATGGATATCTATCAATCTTTCGCCCAAAGCTTTAAGGGCTGTAAGGTTTACCGGAGTATCATTCACAAATGCCCTTGATTTACCGTCGGCAGATATTTCTCGCCGCAAAACCGTATCGGCTTCGTAATCAAGATCATTCTCCTCAAAGAACTGTTTTAAATGAAATGCACCGATTTTAAATGATCCTTCGATTACACATTTTTTTTGCTGATTAAAAAAATAACGACTCTCGGCCCGCTGACCTAATATGAGCGAAAGTGCACCCAAGATAATGGATTTTCCGGCCCCTGTTTCGCCGGTGAGTATGTTTAACCCGCTGCCAAAACTAATTTCAAGGTTATCAATTAAGGCGTAATTATTAATACTGAGCTTCTGAAGCATAAAAAAAGTATCCCCTGTTTGGAGGATACTAAATTAAGGGTTTTAGTTGATTATGTTTTATGGTGTTGATGAAATAGCTAATTTAATTAGCAGCTTTTGTTCAACCCAATCGGAGCGTCTATTGGCTAAGCTCGTTAGTTATTGATCAACAGGCGCTGGCGGTACTACCGGTTGAACAGGTTGTGCCGGTGCCACTACTTCTGGTTTTTCAGGTACTTCAGGTTTTTCTGGCGCTTCAGGTTTTTCTGGTTTCTCTGGCTTGTCGTAGTCATAATGGTAATCGAAATTATAACTCATCTTTTGCACGTGAGCAACGTATTTTCTGTATTCGGGGCTGTTGATGTAAGCAGTCATTCTTTTTACAGCCTGGTCAAGTAGTGCCTGCTCCCTTTTTATTTCCGGGCTATTTTGATAAGTGCTCATTTTTTGAGCGAGCTTATCCATTTCTTGTTGTTGCTGTTTAATTTCAGGATTATCATAAACTATTCTCATGCTATCTCCCAAAATCTGTATACGTTGAGTTTTTGCCTTAGCATCTGGTGAATCATATTTGGCACTTATCTGTTCGCCCTGTTTTTCCAGGTCTTTTTGTATTTGTTTGATATTTGCAGGGATATGAGTGTTGAGTTCAGCCTGATATTTCTTGTAATTCTCATCTTTAATATCATCGTTATTATAATAGGCATGTTCATGCGGAATACCGTATTTCTTTTCCAGCTCAGCATTTACTTTCTTAAATTCAGGGCTGCTGTAATAGGCGCCTATTTTCCGCCCTTCCTCACTCATTTGGACAGTAATCTCCTTTAATTGGGGATCATTTCCGTAATCTTTTGCATAATCACCACTGGCTTGTTGCATCTCTTCCTGTAGTTTTTTTAACTCGGGGCGGTCATAATATGCATTCACAACCTTGCCGTGTTCTTCTAGCTGCTTTTGAGTCATCTTAAAATCTTCACTACTATAAAGCTTACTTAATGCCTCTGAGTGTTTACTTACTTCTGCCGATAATTCATTCAGTTTTTGATTTGCATCTCCCTGATATGTTGTATGATTAACTTTTTTAGTGGCATGTGCTTGTAATGGCGCAGCCTTTTTAGCTTTATGCGCTGTATCAGCAAATAGACTGTTTAAAGTAGGGTTAATTAATTTTACGGATATTTTCCCCTGGGCAATTTCAGGTTTTAATAAGGCCACAATGCCTATTGTGGCTGTTAATATGAGCATGGCCAACAATGCGGGGCGCAGGCTTGGAGTTTGTTTTTTGGTTTTCATGATACGTTCAATTCTGTTTAATAAATAGTACTTACTGCCAGTGGCGGCCAGCGCTAGCTTCCAGTCGTTTTGGCGGGTTTGCTCAAGCTTCAATAATGCTTTTGCATAGATGATAGGATCTGCGGTGGCCTTTACAACCAGGTCGTCGCAACAGTTCTCACGTTCTTCGTTTATAATCCGGTTAATTAATTGTGTACACGGATTAAAAAATAATAATATGCTTATTACCTGCTGAAATACGTTTATCAGGTAATCATGCCGTTTAATATGAGCCATCTCATGAAGCAATATGGCTTCAATTTCTTCGGCCGAAAGATAAGTTGACAGCGTAAATGGTAGTAAAATAACAGGTTTAAAATACCCTACCATACAGGGCACATCAACCAGTTTGCTTAAGCCGGCCTTTACTTTTTGGCTGATATTAAGCATTCCGGCAAATTTGTTCACCTTATATTGAAGGGCAATATCAATACTCATAGTTTGCTTAAGGAGACTGATCTTTTTACGGGCCAGTAAAAGCTTTACCGAATTAAAAAGGAGTCCGACGGCATACAAAGCGCTTATGTAAGGCAAATATTCTTCAATATTATAATAATACCGAATGCTTTGATCATCAAATTGGTGAATGCCTGTGGGAAGGTTAAGCAGCAAAGGCATTGCATTTAACCTTGACGGTATTACAGCCAACCAGTTATAAATATTAATTTCATTAATCAGCGTATAAATAAACCACCCGGTTACAACCAGCATGCTGCTTACGGCCAGCCAGTATTTTGTAATTGATGAAAGCCTTTCCGGAAACATCAATACCAGCCGAAGCATAAAATAAACCAGCAGCGCCTGCCATAATGAATGGATAATGGTGATACCCAAAACCTGGCTGATGTTATACAATATGTTTTCCATAACCGGTGTATTAATCATTTATAACGTTTAGCGTATCTATTATTGTTCTGGTTTTTCGGGAGCTTCAGGTTTTTCAGGAGCATATATTTTTACGCCACCTACCGAATCTTTTAAAATCCATCTGTGTTTACCCATAGCTTCGGCCTGTTTCTTCATCTCTTCCATTTGTTTTCTCCATTCCGGGCTATCAAATTGCTTTTTTATTGCTTCGGCCTGTTTTTTCATGGCTTCCATCTGACTTTTCCATTGCGGGTTGTTAAACTGTTTTTTCATTTCTTCGGCCTGCTTTTTCATGGCCTCCTGTTGAAGCTTCCATTGCGGACTGTTGAATTGCTTTTTCATTTCCTCAGCCTGTTTATTCATAGCTTCCATCTGCTCTTTCCACTCCGGGCTATCGAACTGTTTTTTCATTTCCTCAGCTTGTTTCTTCATGGCTATTTCCTGATCCTTCCATGCCTGGCTGCTGAATTGTTTTTTCATTTCTTCAGCTTGCTTGTTTATGGCTTCCATCTGGCTTTTCCATTGCGGGCTGTTAAACTGTTTTTTCATTTCTTCGGCCTGCTTTTTCATAGCTTCCTGCTGAAACTTCCATTGCGGGCTGTTGAATTGCTTTTTCATTTCTTCAGCCTGTTTTTTCATAGCTTCCATCTGGCTTTTCCACTCAGGGCTTGAATAATAATTTTTGATAGAATCAAACCGGGCCTGATTAATGCCAAAATTATTTTTCAAAAACTCTTCTTTTAATGGCGATGGCATTTCATCAATGGAGCCATATTCCTTTTTATTCCCGTTATCGTCAATAATGATAATTTTATTCTTTATGTGCTTTGACGTATCAGTAATCCTGATTGTTTTGGTTGAATCGGTACCCAAAAAGTTAATAATATTGGTTTTGGTAATAGTGGGTATTGCACTTATGGAAGTCTGTGCTGTTTTTGACGATCCACTTACCATAACCGTTGTTACAGTTTTTTTATCTTCTGCAATAACTTTGTGGTTATTGGCTTTAGGGTTAAACCAAGCTAATCCGCTAAGGCTGCCCGCCAATAAAGCAATGGTAATTACCAGGTGCTTAAAGTTGCCTGTTGGCTGTTGAGTTTTCATAATACGTTCAATTCGGTTTAATAAATCATGTCTTTTTCCGGTTGCTGCAAGCGTAAGCTCCATATTAGGTTGCCTGGTTTCTTCCAGTTTTAATAAAGCATGGGCATATATTAATGGGTTTTCGGTCTTTTCAATTACCATATCATCACAGCCATTTTCCCTTTCACGGTTTATAATACCATTTACTAATCGTGCAAATGGATTAAAGAAAAGTATAATGGTGATCATCTGCTGTAATATGTTTACCAGATAATCTTTCCTTTTAATGTGCGACAACTCATGTAATAGTATAGCTTCAATTTCGCAGGCTGTTAAACTGGTAGCCAATGATACAGGAAGCAGAATAATAGGTTTTAAATAACCCGTAACGCAAGGGACATCAATTAATGAGCTGAAATTTACCTGGATGTGTTTACGGATATCCAGACTTTTAGAGAAGCTATTGATAAACTGCTGCATTTGCTCAGCAGGAATCAGTGATTTTTTTATCTGTTTTAGCCTTTTACGACTGGCACTCAGTTTAACAAGGTTAACCAACAAGCCCGCTATATATAATATAGATACATAAGGTAAGTAACCGGCTATTTTATAATAGAAGGAGGTATGATTATCAGCCAGTAATTGTGCATTAGCCGCCAGGTTGAAGTAAGGGATTAGCGGAGTAATATGAGCGGTACCGGAGCTTACCCAGTTATAGGATTGTATCTCAAAAAACAGGGTATATATAAACCATAAACTGATGGATGACAATGCAATTACAGCCAGATTATACTTTTTTACAGATGATAACCGGGGGGCAACATTTAAAATTATACGGAGTATAAAATAAATTAGTAAGCCCTGCCATAAAGAATGGATTAGGGTGATACCTAAAACTTGGCTGATATTATATAGTATGATTTCCATTGGTGTAAGTTCTTATTTTTATTAATTAACTATCAACTAACCCTGATCCTAATCACTAATCATTACCTTCAAATTGCTGTAAATAATTTTTTATGGCATCAATTTCATCCTTTGAGGCACGGTGGTTACCCAAAGCCTGTATAACCAGGTCAGATGTTGAGCCCTTAAATACGGTTGATATAATCTTATCCAAAGCTGTTTGTTGTGCTTGCTCACGGGTAATTATCGCTTTATATAAATGTATTTTGGCCGTAGTATCCCGCTCAACCAAACCTTTATCATGCATTATTTGCATTAATTTTAGGGTAGTAGTATAGCCGGCATCTTTGTTTTTTGCCAATTCTTCGTGTACGTCGCGAACACTGCACTGACCTTTTTTCCAAATCACCTGCAATATCTCCAGTTCGCTTTCTGTTGGTTTTATTTCCATTTTATTTATTATACGAATTTCTTCGTACAAATATGTACGATAGTTTTCGTATTTGCAAATTAATTATTGATTTTTTTTAAAAGACGCTTGAAAAGCAGGAGTGTTACAGTAAAGGAAGATGTTTTTGTAACGTTTGTAGATAAATCCGAAATCGAAATTCCGAACTCCGAAATGGAATTAGTTTTTCTGCAATGTTTGATATTTAAGACCATTGGCCGGGTCGGCCTTGCTTAAAATATCTAAAGCCTGTAATCTATCAGGAACATCGGCTTTGGTAAAAATAGAAATAAGCTCATCACATTTTGCTGTGAAGAAGATAAGCGGGAAGGTAGCCCCGAGCCGCTGACGATCCACTTGAGATAGCGTTGGCAATAAAGAAGCAATAACCTTACGGCCTTTTCCGGGGTTTTCGGCCATTAAATCCAATCCGTTTCTATGGTAATCATACATAAAACCCCTTAATGAACTATAAAGTTTATTGTTCAGGTTTTCTGATAACCAGTAGCGGTTTACTGTTCCATCAAAAGCTTTCCAGCCTTTACTGCCGCCAGTTTGTGCATTGTTTACCACATTTTGGGCGCTTAAAAAGTAAGGCGATCCTCCGTATTTGGAAAAAGTATCGTAATCAAGGCCAACAATGATATAGGCATAAAATGCCATTATAGAGCTTAGATTGCTTTGAAAGTTCTGATCAGTATAATCAATGGTTTGGCCTTCGGTATAGGTGAAGTCAATGTCTTTATCTAATGTGTTGAGTAGGGTAGAAGTATAGGTCGAGTTGTATACAGGGCGCGATGATTGGACCTGTAATTCGCCGGTAAAAGCAGAACTGCCATCCCAACTGGTTATATTCAGGATGAAGTTACAATCAATCCTTTCCTGTGGTAAAATATTATCGGCACTCCACTTACGGCCATTTAAAAAATCTTTCATTGCCGTTTCCAATGCCTGAAAAGTACGCTTATTGGCTGTTTGTATTTTGGGCGAAAGAATCTGTATTCTTGCATTTAGATCCTGTGCTAAGGCACCAATACTTAATAAGGTAAAAAAAATATACAGGCTAAATACTTTCATGCTTTTATCAGCTCAATCACTTTTTGACAAATATCACGGGCAACCTCATTTTTGCTTTTAAGGTTATAAACCGTTTTTTGCATATGTTTATCAATAATGGTTATTTTATTGGTATCCTTCTGAAAACCGGCCCCTTCATCATTCAACGAATTTAGCACAATAAAGTCAAGATTTTTCTTTTGGAGCTTTGCAATAGCATTTTTTTCTTCATCGTTGGTTTCAAGAGCAAAGCCGGCTAATACTTGTCCGTTTACTTTTTGAGCGCCAAGGGTACTTAAAATATCTGTAGTTTTCTTTAAGTCGATGCTAAAGGTGCTATCACTTTTTTTGATTTTTTGAGTTGATACTGTAGCAGGAGTATAATCAGCTACAGCAGCACTCATAATACAGGCATTTGAATCTTTAAAATACAGAAGGCAGATCTCCAGCATTTCGGCTGCCGAGGTAACATCAATACGCGTAACTGCTTGTTGTTTGCTTTTTTGTGCCGATGGGCCAGCTATCAAAGTAACATCGGCACCTAATAAAGCCAGTTCATCAGCAATAGCAAAGCCCATTTTACCTGACGAATGATTACCGATAAAGCGTACCGGATCAATAGCCTCATAAGTAGGCCCCGCGGTTACCAGTATTTTTTGATTAACTAAAGGAAGTTTTTTTTTTATATCAGCAGATAAAAAGGCAATCATATCTTCGGGCTCAGCCATGCGGCCTTCTCCATGCAATCCGCTTGCTAATTCGCCGGTACCCGGCGGAATCATGATGTTGCCGAATGATTGTAGTTTGCTGATGTTTTCATAGGTGGCACTGTGTTTCCACATATCCAAATCCATAGCAGGAGCGAAGTATACCGGGCATTTGGCCGAAAGATAAACAGCTAAAAGCAAATTGTCGCAAAGACCGTTTGCCATTTTCGCCAGGGTGTTGGCGCTTGCCGGTGCAATCACTAAAAGATCCGCCCATAAACCCAAATCCACATGGTTGTTCCATTCGCCGGTTTCAGGAATAAAATAGGCTGTTTGAACAGGATTTTTAGATAAAGTTGAAAGTGTAAGCGGTGTGATAAAATTGGTAGCATCGGGGGTCATCACTACTTGTACGTTAGCGCCGCTTTTAACCAAAAGTCTTACAAATGATGCTGATTTATAGGCTGCAATGCTTCCGCAAACGCCTAAAATAATGTTTTTACCCTCAAGCATAAAACAAAAATACACATTAGGTACTATACCATATCACAATAATGTATAATAAAAAAGCTACCAGCATGCTTTTCTCAAGATGCTGGTAGCTTTTGAATGCTGACTGATATTTAGCCAGATTCTAAAAATGCATAACTGCTAATGCAGTTGGCACTATTGTTCTTTTGTTGGGTTACGGTAGTAAACCTTGTCCTCTAAAAACTCCTGAACTGCTACTAAAGTAGGTTTTGGAAGTTTTTCATAATATTTAGAAATCTCAATCTGCTCACGGTTTTCAAAAATCTCTTCAAGATTATCATTTGATGAAGCAAACTCAGAAAGCTTCTGATGAAGCTCTTCTTTAATATTATTAGAGATCTGATTAGCTCTTTTTGACATAATTACGAGTGACTCGTAAATGTTGCCTGTGTTTACATCTAACTCACGTAAGTCGCGGGTCACAGTGCTGCTGGCTGGACCAGTCGGCTTGTTAATATTATTGTTATTGTTCATATCGTTTTTTAATTAGGGATTTTTTTATCGTCGTTCCCTTTTTCAGACGGTGGTTGACTAATTACTGTATCTTTCTTTGCTGCTATTTTTTTAGCTATTTTTTGATTGCCCAAAGCTTCAGCTAATACGCTTTTAGCTTTTAATGTGCCAGATTGACTGTCTTTTTCAAATTGCTTTGCATCTTTCAGGTATTTGCTGTTTGGATATTTTTCAATAAACTGATCTGCAAAAGTTATAGCTAAGTGGTAACGATCTACCTGATAATCTTCACGACTATGATATGCATACAAATATTGAGCCTTAATTGTTAAAAACTCAATTTCTTCAGCATATTTAGTATCCGGGTAATCACGCAGGGTGTTGCCGAATGAAATTACTGCCGACTGATAATCACTGATAGTTAAATACAGCTTTGAATTAGCGTATGATTTTTCTTCCAGTTTGTCGCGTAAATTTTGTATCAACTTACTTGCTTCCGGAACACGATCACTTTTCGGATACAAGTTAATAAATAATTGCAGTGCATCAATTGCCTTATTGGTATTTTCCTGATCCAATGAAAATATCGGAGAATCCAGGTAATAGCAATAGGCCGACATAAACCGGCACTCTTCAGCTCTTGCACTGGAAGGGTAGGTATCCGCAAATGTTTTAAAGTGATACCTGGCCGATGTGTAATCTTTCAGCTTATAGTTAGTATAAGCATAGTAATAATACAAATCTTCTGCTTGCTCCTGTCCGCGGTAACGGGTTACCAATGGTTCAAATAAGCCTAACGCTTTTGCGTATTCTTTTTTGTTATATAATTTAACAGCTTCAGCGTATTTTTTGGCATTGTCATTACTGGCTTTAAGCTTTTCATATTTGCTTTTACAGCCGGCCAGTACGATAATGAATAGAGCAAATACGCTTGCTAATAACGTTAGTTGTTTTTTAAACATTTTGCAAAGATAGGTGAATAATATAAATCAGTCAATTTTTTATTTAGCAGCTAATATATAACGCTTGTTTTACCTGTAGTATATATATAGGTATGATTTAACATCTTTTAACTATTGCGGTTTGATGGCCCGGTAATGCGTACCAATCCATCGTCTTTACTTAAAGCTGATACTATATATAATGGTATGCCAAATAACCATGTAGCTTTAATAAGAAGGCCATATAATACAACTCATAATTGAGGTTTAACGCTAAAACAAAAAATGCCTGCTATATAGTATATATGTGGAGCAATATATTTTGTAGATTATTACTGAATATAAAAGCAAACAGGTTATATCTATATTATTATACTGTATGGGGTTGCCAGATGGCAGAAAGATATACCAACTGTTATTATAGCATAGGTTTTCATTTATTATTTAGATCAGGATAGTTTGTTAATTGATAATCCATTGATCTGTATTCATTGTCAGAAATCATTCACCCTAATCGCCACCTATATTATATACTATATACAGTAGCTGATCAATAGTCAGCGATTGAACTATTGATGGGTGATATCATTTCACATATAACTATATTGAATAATTGTTAAATTAATAAGACGTTGCTGTGAATAATGGGGCACTAACCGTGGTTATTAATGCTATTAACAATTGTTCTTAAATTTTTTCGCCTGTTTTGCAGTGAGTTATATTAATTGTGCTTCTTTTTCTACCAAACTATTTGCAGAATATAGAATTGTGCTTACCTTTGCAGCCCGCAAACGAGGAGAAAAAGAGAGAGGGGAATGCGGGAAAAGGCGAACGAAAATAATAAAAAATAAAGTTTGCAAAAGAGGAAAAGGTTGTTACCTTTGCAGCCCGCAAGAGAGGAAGGAAAAGAGGGGTTAGGGCGGCAAGAAAGGCGAACAAAAATAAAAAAATAAAGTTTGCAAAAAAGAAAAAGGTTCTTACCTTTGCAGTCCCAAAAGAAAGGGGCGCTGAAAAGCAAAAGAGACCGGAAGCGATTTCCGGTAGTAAAAATGAAATAGTGAGGGTTTTAAAAGGCCTGATACGAAATAAGCAGAACCGAGATGGGGAAGCGCAAAGTTCTTAAAAGATATAGATAATCATGTAGTGTAACAGTAGAGATCTTCGGATCGAAGCGGTTATGAAAACAAAGAGATAGGATACTGTAAAAAGATATAAAATACAGATTCTATTATTAATAATAGGGTCAGTGAACAAACAAAAACATTTTACAATGGAGAGTTTGATCCTGGCTCAGGATGAACGCTAGCGGCAGGCCTAATACATGCAAGTCGGACGGGATTGAAGAGCTTGCTTTTCATGAGAGTGGCGCACGGGTGCGTAACACGTATGTAACCTACCCATATCAGGGGGATAGCCTCTCGAAAGAGAGATTAAGCCCGCATAAAATCACAGTACAGCATTGTATAATGATCAAATATTTATAGGATATGGATGGGCATGCGGAACATTAGCTAGTTGGTAAGGTAACGGCTTACCAAGGCT
>NZ_VLLI01000005.1 GCF_007830615.1 Mucilaginibacter frigoritolerans | reverse complement strand
TTGGTGTTTTTTTGTGTGGTAACTTAAAACTACCAATAAAGGGAGGTCTTTAAAAACCTCCCTTGCTTTTTTTTAATCTTTACCGGACACTAATACTTTCGAACTTCGAAACAGAATAAAAGAGTGTTTTCATAATAAGTTGGTTTAGTTTAGAAAGGCCGTTCCATAAGGAGCGGCTTTTTTATTTCGAACACCAGAACTCTGAAATCAACTTAATCCCTCATATTAATATATTGCAAAGGTTGACCAAAGTTATCGGATCTGCAAAGGCTGATTACGGCTTGCAAATCATCTATCTTTTTACCCTGAACGCGTACCTGATCGTCCATTATAGATGCCTGTACTTTTAAGCCGCTATCTTTAATCTTTTTAACAATCTTTTTCGCAGCTTCTTTATCAATACCTTCCTTAATTTTTATCTCCTTTCGGATCATATTGCCAGATGCGTACTCTTCTTTTCCAAAATCAAGGGCATTGGGATCCAAATTTTGTTTAACCATCCGGCCTATTATCGCATCCTGAATCGCTTTCAGTCGCATCTCATTTTCAATAACTATCGTTAAAGTATTGGTTTTCTTATCCAGATCTATGGTACCTTTTGTGCCATTAAAATCATACCGGTTAAGTATTTCCTTTTTTGCGATATTAATAGCATTATCTAATGTTTGTCCGTCAATTTTACTTACAATATCAAATGTTGGCATAATTTGTACTTTTTTAGGTGCAGCAAAATTAATGATAGTATTTGTGGTAATCCTAATTTAAGGAATTTATAAATTAGCAAACGGACAAAAAATATAGTAAAACAATCATTTTTTTTCAGCTTTACACCTTAAAATTAACTCAAACAGGTAATGTGCTAAAATCGAATAATATATTAACCTAACAATAAAAACACATTTACATACCAATGAGTTAATATTAACTTAACAATTAAATAAGCAGATTTGTAAAAATGGCCGAAAAGCCTGCCTTTTATATGGAGACTAAACATGTACCTTTAATAAACCGCGAAATAAGCTGGTTGTATTTTAACGACAGAGTTTTGCAGGAAGCTGCAGATCCAACTGTACCATTAATTGACAGGATAAAGTTCTTGGCTATATTTTCATCTAATCTGGATGAGTTTTACAGAGTAAGGGTAGCAACATTAAGCCGGTTATCAAACCTGAATTTAAAAGCAAAAGAAATTTTGGGTTATAATCCAAAAAAGATTTTAAACCAGATTAAAAATATTGTTGTAAGGCAGGAACGTAAGTTTAACAACCTTTATGAGAATATCATTGTAAAACAGCTGGCCGAAGAAAAGATCTTTATTCTTAACGACAAACAGCTGAATGTTAGCAGGGGAGAATTTGTAAAGCATTATTTCCGAGAAAAGCTTCTGGCTACGCTTGTACCTATAATGCTGGATGAAAGTTTACCTCTACCTGAATTGCGGGACAGGGCCATATACTTTTTTGTAAAACTTACTAAAGGCAAAAAATCACGTCTTGCTCTGATTGAATTTCCCGATATGCTTTCAAGATTTGTGGTTTTACCAGAAACCAACAACCTGAAGTTTATCATTTTACTGGATGATATTATTCGTTACAGTTTAGAAGATATATTTTTCATTTTTGAGCATGATACCATTGAAGCATACTCCATTCAGTTAACCCGCGATGCGGAGCTTGATCTGGATAAAGAAGTAAGTGAAAAATTCATTGATGCTTTATCTAAAAGCCTTCAAAAACGCAAAAAAGGTAAACCCATGCGTTTACTGTATGATTCAGAAATGCCGCTGGATATGCTGAAATATCTCGTTACCAAAATGGGATTGCATGGCGAAAGTCTGATACCTGGCAATCGTTATCATAACTTCAAGAACTTCATCGCTTTTCCTAACGTTGGCAGACATGAGCTGGAGTATGAAAAAAACATTCCTTTACCTGTTGAGGGGCTATCATTTGGAAAAAGTCTGATGGGTATGATCGCAAAAAAGGATTATCTAATCAGTACGCCGTATCAGTCTTATGATTACGTAATCCACTTCCTGCGCGAAGCGGCAATCGATCCAAAAGTAAAAGAAATCAGTATTGCCGTTTATCGTTTGGCCGAAAATTCAAGGGTAATGCATGCTTTAATGAATGCTGCCAAGAATGGAAAAAACGTTACTTGTTTGGTTGAACTAAGGGCCCGCTTTGATGAGCAGAACAACATAGGGTGGAGCAGAAGGCTGGAAGAAGAAGGTGTTAACGTTTTATATGGAATTGAAAACTATAAAGTCCACTCAAAAATTTGTCTTGTTTCCAGAGTTGATAAAGGAAAAACTGAATACTACGCATGTTTGTCAACCGGTAACTTTAACGAGAAAACCGCGCAGTTGTATGCCGACCACACCTTGCTTACAGCTGATAAAAGAATAACTGCCGATTTGGTTAATGTTTTCAAAGCATTAAATAAAAACATTCTGCCTAAAGGGTTAAAAAGCCTAATCGTATCGCCAATAGACTCTCGTCCGGCAATTTACAAGTTGATTGATAATGAAATAAAGAATGCCAAAGCCGGCAAAAAGGCCTATATGATTTTAAAAATGAATAGCCTGGCTGATGAGCAAATCATAGCCAAGCTTTACCAGGCCAGCAACGCAGGTGTTAAAATTAAGCTGATTATAAGAGGTATGTGCTGCTTAATTGCCGGGATGAAGGGATATAGTGAAAACATAGAGGTATTAAGTATCATCGATAAATACCTGGAACATTCGCGTGTACACATTTATTGCAATGGGGGAGATGAGCTGATTTATTTGACTTCGGCCGATTTTATGACCCGGAATATTGATACCCGTGTAGAAGTTGGCTTTCCTATTTATGATGAGCCGCTTAAGAAAGAAATCAGGGAGATCATTGATCTTCAGCTGGAGGATAATACCAAATCGCGCGAAATAAACAGCCATAACACTAATAAATACCACAAAACTAACTCAGCTGTACCTCACAGAGCACAGGTTGACATTTATAATTATCTGAAATATAAAACAAAAACAAATTGAGATACGCCGCCATTGATATAGGTTCAAACGCAGTACGATTACTTATAGCCGACATAATTGAAAATAAAGGTTCAGTTTCATTTAAAAAAAACACCCTGATAAGGGTGCCTTTGAGGCTGGGAGACGATGCTTTTCTGGACCATCATATTTCAGAACGAAAAACAGCTGAGCTTTTAAAAACAATGCAGGCCTTTAGTAACCTGATGGAAGTTTATAAAGTTACAGATTACCTGGCTTTTGCTACCTCTGCTATGCGTGAAGCTAAAAACGGAAATGAGGTGGTAAAACGGATAAAAGAATCAGCTGACTTAAACATTGAAATTATTGAAGGACAAAAGGAAGCCGGCATTATTTACGCAAGTCACATTGAACAAAATATAGATAAAAGTAAAAACTACTTGTATATTGATGTAGGTGGGGGCAGTACTGAATTATCCATGTTTTCGGCCGGGGAATTATGGGCTTCAAAATCTTTTAATATTGGTACTATCCGCATGCTGGATAATCAGGATACGGAAGAAACCTGGAATGAAATGAAAGATTTCATCCGCGATAATACCAGGCAGTTTAAACTGATATCGGGCATCGGTACCGGTGGCAATATCAATAAACTGTACAAATTATCGGAAGAAAAGGATAAAGCTCCATTATCATTTGGTAAACTTAAATCACTTTACAATTACTTAAGTTCATTTTCGCTGAAAGACAGAATCAATGTGCTTGGCTTAAACCAGGATCGTGCCGACGTTATTATACCTGCATGCGAAGTTTACATGACTGTTATGAAATGCGCCAACATAAAAAATATCTATGTACCAACAGCCGGTTTGGTAGACGGTATTATTCAAACACTTATCGAAAAAAACTTCAACAATGCAGGTTAAATTTATTTTAAGAAATTGTTTAAAAATTAAATAACTGTTACTATATTTGTAATGCCCTCTCAAAGGGCATGTTTTTCATAGGTAGATGTAGGGTCGAGTACTTGTTATTCGACCCTTTTTTATGCCTGAAATTTTACTAGCGGGCTAATTATTGAGATATATGAAGAAAAAGATTATAGTAGCCATTACCGGAGCCAGCGGTTCAATTTATGCCAAATTGCTATTACAAAAACTGCAACAGTTAAATGCTCAAATAGCTGATGTTGCTATAGTAATGTCTGATAATGCTAAAGATGTTTGGAAATTTGAACTGGATAGTGAGGATTATAGCAACCACCCTTATAAAACATACAGCAAAAAAGATTTCATGGCTCCCTTTGCTTCGGGGTCGGCAAAATTCGATACCATGGTTATTGTTCCTTGCTCAATGGGAGCTTTGGGACGTATTGCAAACGGGATATCCGATGATCTGATTACACGTACTGCTGACGTTATTTTAAAAGAACGCCGCAGACTAATACTTGTTGCGAGGGATATGCCATTCAACCTTATTCATATCCGTAACATGCAAACGGTAACTGAAGCAGGTGGTATTATCTGTCCGGCAATTCCTTCATTTTACAGTAAACCCAAAACCATAGAAGATCTAGCAATGACCGTGGTTAACCGGATAATTGATTTAATTGGACTGGAGAATGAAAGCTATAGGTGGAGTGAGTAATAATAAAATGAAAGTAAAAAATCACGTTCGTTTTACTCACATTTCTACGCTTTTCGAACTTTCCGACTAAATTACCTATCTTTGCCGCTTCAAAAAATGAACAAGAAAGTAGCATTTTATACATTAGGCTGTAAGCTGAATTATTCCGAGACCTCCTCCATAGGTCGCCTGTTTAATAATGCCGGCTACGAGACGGTTGATTTTACCAATACACCTGATGTTTTCGTTATTAACACTTGTTCAGTTACTGAAAATGCCGATAAAAAGTGCAGAAAAGTTGTAAGCGAAGCACTTAAAATATCACCTAATGCCTATGTAACCATAGTAGGTTGTTATGCCCAGTTAAAACCAAAAGAAATTGCCGAAATTCCAGGAGTGGATATGGTTTTAGGGGCGGCTGAAAAATTCCAGATAGTAGATTATATTACCGATCTAACAAAAAATCCGAAAGCAGTAGTTTATAATCACCCTGTTTCTGAAGCAAACCAGTTTGTTTCAGCCTGGTCATTTGGCGATCGTACCCGTACTTTTTTAAAGGTTCAGGATGGCTGTGATTATTCCTGTACTTTTTGTACTATTCCCTTAGCACGTGGCAGCAGCCGCAGCGATACTATTGAGAACGTAATTGAACGGGCTAAAGAAATAGCAGCTTCGGGAGTAAAAGAAATTGTTTTAACAGGGGTTAATCTGGGTGATTTCGGGATCCGTGACGGGGAGCGCCATGATAAGTTCTTCGATCTTGTTAAAGAACTGGATAAGGTAGAAGGCATTAACAGGTTCCGTATTTCATCCATTGAGCCTAATTTGCTAACCGATGAGATCATTGAGTTTGTAGCACAATCAAAACGATTTGTACCGCACTTTCATATTCCATTACAATCAGGCTCCGATAAAATATTAGGTCTCATGCGCCGCAGGTACAAACGTGAGTTATATGCTAACCGGGTAAGTAAAATTAAGCAGCTAATGCCCCATTGTTGTATTGGGGTTGATGTAATTGTAGGTTTTCCGGGCGAAACGAGGGAAGAATTTATTGAAACCTATAATTTTTTAAACGAGCTAAACGTTTCCTACCTGCACGTATTTACTTACTCAGAAAGGGAAAACACCTTGGCCAGCGAAATGAGCGGTGTTGTACCGGGCTCAACAAGAGCCGATAGGAGTAAAATGTTGCACATTTTGTCTGATAAAAAAAGAAGAGCGTTTTACGAAAGTAATTTAAATAAAACAGAAGAAGTATTGTTTGAGGGTGATATTAAAGATGGTTTTATGCATGGTTTTACCCGTAACTATGTGAAAGTAAAAACCAAATACGACCCGGTTTTAGTAAACGAACTGAAAGCGGTTTATTTAACAAAAATTTCACTCGATGGTGATGTTGAAGTTACAGAAAGCGAAGAAATATTAGCTCATTAAACGCTATATTGGCCCAAATTTTTTAATCCATGTTTCCAACTTTATCCTCACTTATCCAATATTTTACCGGTATTTATATTCCTCTGCCTATACAAACATTTGGATTTTTTGTAGCCATAGCCTTTATTGCAGGCTATTGGGCTTTTGTACAAGAGTTTAATCGTAAAGAAAGGCTTGGGGTTGTTCATTCATTTAAGAAGACCATAACTGTAGGTGCAAAAATTTCAAGCACTGAGCTGATTGGCAATGCCTTTTTTGGTTTCGTTTTAGGATTCAAATTACTGGATTCAATCTTGCACTATCACGATTTATTAGATAATCCACAGGATTTTATTTTATCTGCCCGTGGAAACTGGTTAGGGGGGATAATCGGAGCAGCAGCTTTTGCTTATTGGGCCTTTTATGAAAATAAAAAACAGTTATTACCCGAACCTAAAAAACAAGAAGTAACTGTTCATCCTGCCGAATTAATGGGCAGCATACTTTTTTGGGCGGCAGTGTGTGGTTTTGCAGGAGCAAAAGTATTTAATGCACTCGAAAACTGGGGCGATTTTATGAAAGATCCGGTTGGTATGCTGATAGGTTTTAGCGGACTAACTTTTTATGGCGGTTTAATTTGCGGTGGAGCAGCAGTATTATACATTGCACATAAACATGGCATTAAACCATTAGATATGCTTGATATTGGAGGCCCGGGTATGATGCTGGCTTATGGGGTGGGCCGTATCGGCTGTCAAATGTCGGGAGATGGAGATTGGGGTATTAACAACCTGGCTCCTAAACCACATTGGCTAAACTGGGCACCTGATTGGATGTGGGCCTTTAACTTTCCTCATAATGTAAATGACGAAGGCGTTTCCATTCCGCTTTGTACAGGTAAATTTTGCCATGTATTACCGGTACCTGTTTTTCCTACTTCGTTTTATGAGTCAGTTGTTTGCATATTACTGTTCTTCTTTTTGTGGAGCATCCGAGGTAGAATAAAAGTAGCCGGTGTAATGTTTGGCATTTATATGATATTAAACGGGGTTGAAAGATTCTTTATTGAGCTGATCCGGGTAAATACCAAATATCATGTAGCCGGTATTAGTTTTACACAAGCTGAAATGATATCTCTATTAATGATAGTTGGAGGTGCTGCGTTAATTTATAATGGTAAAAATAAAAAAGTGATATCAACAACACATGGCTAATATACCCCTGGGGCAAAAATTATTAAAAAACCAGGTTATCAGGTTTGTACTCTCTGCGGGTGTGGGCTTTTTGGTTGATGTATCTGCTTTTTATCTTTTTTACCATAATTTACTTACGGAAAAAACATATCTTATATTTTCATTTACAGTACGTAACTCCACACTGTCATTGGCCCTTTCGTTTTTTATGGGCGTAGTGGTTAATTTCCTGATTACACGCTATTTTGTGTTTTCTGAATCCAAACTATCTCCAGTTGTGCAATTCATCAGGTTTATATCTGTAGCAATCATTGGTTTTTTTGCAAACCTTATGGTTTTAAAGTTTTTTATTCAGTATGTACATATATATCCTCCGGTAGCCAGGCCAATTGCTGCTTTAAGCTTATTTTTTGCAAGCTATTTTGTACACAAGTTTTTTTCATTTAGTTTATCATTAAGACACCATGCAACTGGAACAAGTAACCAGCAAAGTAGTTGAGATTGCTAAAGAAGCAGGAGCGTTTATACGCGAACAACGAAAAACATTTAGTGCAGACAAAATTGAGATCAAAGGTCTTAATGACCTGGTATCATACGTCGATAAAACAGCCGAGCAAATTATTGTTGCCGCCTTAGAAAAAGTTTTACCCGAAGCTGGTTTTTTAACTGAAGAAAAGACCATCAACAAAAAAGGCGAAAAATATAATTGGATAATTGATCCTCTTGATGGTACAACCAATTTCATCCATGGCTTACCGGTTTATTCAGTGAGTATTGCATTGCAAGAGAATGAAGAACTTATTTTAGGCGTTGTATATGAAGTTAACCAGGACGAATGTTTTTACGCGTGGCAGGGGTCCAAGGCATTCCTGAATGGGAATGTAATCAAAGTAAGCGACAATAAAACTATTGATAAAAGTTTACTGGCTACCGGTTTCCCTTATTATGATTTTGAAAAACAGCCTGCTTATATTGCTTTATTTACCGAACTGATGAAAAGCTGTCATGGCTTGCGTCGTTTAGGATCGGCCGCGGTTGATTTAGTTTATACTGCCTGCGGACGTTTTGACGGTTATTACGAGTACAATTTAAATCCATGGGATGTAGCTGGGGGTATAGTCATTTTAAGACAGGCAGGAGGGGATGCAGTTAACTTTAAGGGAGGACAGGAGTGCCTCAACACTCGCGAACTATTAGCAACCAATGGCAAAATAACCAAAGAAATGCTGGAAGCTATTCAAAAATATTTCTAATTAAACACGAATAAAAAAAATCGAATTTCCTCGAATTTCACAAATAATCATTTCAGATATAATTCGTGAAATTCGAAAAAATTCGATCTAATTAGCGTCTAATATTATTATAGAGCTTCCGATATTACTTCGGTAACTTCAGGAACCATACGCTTAAGCAAGTTCTCAATTCCAGATTTAAGCGTTACTGTTGATGAAGGGCAACCGCTGCAAGAGCCACGCAATTCAACGGTAACCACACCTTCGTCAAACGATTTATAAGTGATAGCACCGCCATCCTGTTCAACCGCAGGGCGAACATAATCATGTAATATCTGCTGTATTTTCACTTCTGTCTCTGAACCTTCAAAGTTGCCCGCTTCGGCTTGTTCTTCTTCCTGAACTTTCAATTCAGCCTCAACAGCGCCTTTTACAAACTCTTTTAATATCGGCAAAATATCATCCCAACTGTCTCCGTCAAATTTGGTAACAGTAACAAAGTTACTTGCAAAGAAAACTCCGTTAACAAATGAAAATTTGAATAACTCTTTAGCAAAAGGCGATTTTTCTGCACTTTCTCTGGTTGCAAAGTCTACGCTTCCGTTAATCAGCAACTTGTTCACAATGAACTTCATTGTTGCTGGGTTTGGAGTTGATTCTGTATATACGTTGATATTCATCTTAGTTTTAAATTAATATAATCAATTAACAAATTTAGATAGCTTTTTGATTTATTCAGTACTATTAAACAGTTATGACCTATGCGTGACTTATATGTTTGAAGTTTAAATGCCTGTATAATTAGATGGAGAAATCTTTTTTATCTCCTCTTTAATAGTTGCGCTTATATCCAGCCCTTCAACAAAATCAGCAATAGTTGCTGCATTTACTCCCTGATTAGTGCGGGTGAGCTCTTTTAATGCTTCATAAGGATTTGGATATCCTTCACGGCGCAGGATGGTTTGTATAGCTTCGGCAACAACAGCCCAGTTAGCTTCCAGATCGGCATTTAAAGCATTCTGGTTTAGCAGTAATTTGTTTAAACCTTTTACGGTTGATTTAATAGCAATTAAAGTATGTGCCACGGGCACGCCAACATTCCGCAAAACGGTTGAATCAGTTAAATCGCGTTGCAATCTTGAGATTGGCAATTTAGCCGCAAAATGTTCAAACAATGCATTTGCAATACCCAGGTTACCTTCAGAATTTTCAAAATCAATAGGGTTAACTTTATGCGGCATAGCTGATGAGCCTATTTCGCCTTCTTTTATTTTCTGTTTAAAATAATTCATCGAGATATACGCCCACATATCCCGGTTAAGATCAATCAGTATATTATTTATTCTTTTTAAAGCATCGCACTGTGCTGCAAAATTATCATAATGCTCTATTTGAGTAGTAAACTGCGACCTGCTTAAACCTAAAATATTGTTTACGAAATTATTTCCGAATGCCTTCCAGTCAATTTCAGGATAACCAATATTATGCGCATTAAAGTTACCGGTGGCTCCACCAAACTTTGCTGAATAGGGTATAGGTTTTAACAAGTTTAGTTGATTCTCTAGTCTTTCAATAAAAACCTGAATTTCTTTTCCCAACCGGCTTGGCGAGGCTGGCTGCCCGTGGGTATGCGCCAACATGGAAACATTTTCCCAATCGGCAGCGTATTTTTTTAATATGTCTATTAACTCATTAATGGCTGGGTAATAAGTATTATTTAAAGCCAGTTTAACAGTATACGGGATCGCTGTATTATTAATATCCTGTGAGGTTAAACCAAAATGTATAAACTCTTTATACTCGCTAAGGCCCAGTTTATCAAACTCTTTCTTTATAAAATATTCAACCGCCTTAACATCATGGTTGGTTGTTTTTTCAATAACTTTAATACTCTCCGCATCAGCCTCGCTAAATTTTTTGTAGATATCACGTAACTTTTCCGCTACATTTTTATCAAAGTTTTGTAGTTGAGGCAAAGGATGTTCGCATAAAGCTATAAAGTATTCTATTTCAACAAACACGCGGTATTTTATAAGGGCATATTCCGAAAAGTACAAGGCTAGTTCTGCGGTAGTATTACGGTAACGGCCATCAATGGGCGATATTGCTGAAAGAGGTGTTAAGTTCATGTGTGTTAATTTTTTGCAAAGTTAGCAATTAAGCCGGGGTTTTTATGATGGCTTTATACATAAAGGTCCTGATTTAGGGGATAAGATTGTCGCAAAAAGCCCTGTATAATGGCAATATTACCCATCTAAAAATCAATGTCTTAAAAATAACTTTGGATGAATTGTTTTTTCGCTTTGGAAACTTTGAAATCTAAAAATGTTTCCATAGTTTTGACCAATTAAGTCAATGGTTCAAACAGAAAGAATAATTCAGGGTAGCGAAGAACTGTTTTTAACAGCAGGGATAAAAAGCATCACAATGGATGATATAGCCAGGCACCTGGGTATGTCAAAAAAAACCATCTACCAATTTTTTAAAGATAAAAATGAATTGGTGATAGCTTTGGTGAGGAAGAAGCTAAAAGAGGATGAAGATCAGATGGCTGACATTATCAGCAAATCGGGCAATGTGATTGAAGAGATGATTAATATGATGAAATGTTCGGAAGAAATATTTTCAAGAATTAACCCGATAGTAATTCATGACATGCAAAAGTATCATCCTGAGGCCTGGAGGCAGTTTCAGAACTTTAAATCGGGGGTATTAGTACATACACTTGAAGAGCTTTTAAATAAGGGAATTAATCAGGGATATATAAGACCCGAGATTGATGTTAAAATAATTGCCCGGATGCGGGTTAACCAGGTAGAATTTGGCTTTAACACCACTATTTTCCCTGTTGCTGAATTTAACACATGGACAGTACAGCAACAATTTAACGAACATTTCAACTATGGCATTTGTACACTTAAGGGATATAAATTACTCAATCAATACAAAAACATTGCTAACGAGTAAAGCTGTTGACATAGGGCTGTCATTTACAATGCTTTATTTTGATAATAATGTCCAATTAAAAGATCTTAAATCGATATACACAAAACACAACCAATAAAAATGAAATATAAATTACTAATAGCTTCCATATTGTGTACAATGGCCTTAAAAAGCCAGGCACAGCAAGCGGTTCAGGATACCGGCATATATAAATATACTGTAGCTGATTGTGTGAATTATGCCTACGCCCATCAAGACTCTGTTGTAAATGCTGCTTTGGATATTAAGAGCGCAGAATATAAGGTGAAAGAAACAACCGGAATTGGCTTGCCACAGATTAGTGGTACTGCTGGTTTTCAAGATTATTTAAAAACACCGTCAATTATATTCCCAGATTTTATATCAGGTCCTATTTACTCTATTCTGAATCAACAAAACGTTAAGAACAGCTCCACTAATGAGGTTATATCGGCAACTGCGCCTCAAAGCAATTCTAAACCACAGTCAATAAGTTTATATCAAACTTATAATAGTAATTTAGGGGTAACGCTAAATCAAATATTATTTGACGGCTCATACCTTGTGGGATTAAAGGCTTCAAAAACTTATAAAGAGTTATCTCAATGTATGTTTACACGTTCAAAAATAGAAGCAAATGTAAACGTTACCAAAGCTTATTATCAGGTATTGGTTAGTAATGAACAAATAAAATTACTAGATGCCAACATTGAACAACTTAAACAACAATTAGATCAAACTATTGCTCAAAACAAACAAGGTTTTGTAGAATTGATAGATGTACAAAGATTACAGGTTCAATATAACAATTTGCTAACCAATAGAGATAATACGGTTAGGCTGCTAGTTTTAAATTATCAGCTTTTAAAATTCCAAATGGGTATGCCTATCAATGCTAAGTTGGTTTTGATAGACAAACTTGAAGATATAAAACTTGAAGACAATTTAGCGGACAATGGTATTGACACTTCATTTTATCATAATAGAATTGAATATAGCCTAACTGAAACCAATTTGAAACTTAATGAGCTTGATTTGCAACGTAAAAAATCGCAATATCTTCCAACTTTGTCGGCAGTTGGAAATTCTGCTATTACTTATCAAAACAATAGCTTCAGTCAGCTTTATAAAACCTCATATCCTGCAACCTATATAGGCGTAAATCTAAATGTCCCGATTTTCAGTGGTGGTCAAAGAATAAACCAGGTAAGGCAGTCGAAAATAGCAGTGTTAAAATCGGAGAATGATTTATATAATCTTAAGAATGCGTTAACTCTTCAAGCAAGTCAGGCTCAGATTACTTATACAAATGGTCTGCAAACATTAAAAAATCAAAAGCAAAGTCAAGAATTAGCACGAGAAATTCTGAGGGTAACTGAAATCAAATATAAACAAGGAGTAGGCTCAAGTATAGAAGTTACACAGGCTCAGACAGACCTCGAACAGGCTGATAATAACTATATAAAAGGCTTGTACGATACATTGGTAAGCAAAGTTGATTTAGACAAAGCATACGGGCGCATTAAATAATTATAACCTTATACTATTAACAGCATATAAAAAAGAGACATGAAAAAACTAATATACATTTCGGCAATACTGGCACTGGCGGCTTGCAGTAAACCTAAAGATAAAGCTGCTGAGCTGGCTGATCTGAAAAAACAACAGGCAGATATCAATTCAAAAATAACTCAACTACAATTAGAAGTTGGCAAAAAAGACTCTGTAAAAACAACTGATGTAAGTGCTTATACTATTAAGGCAAGTAATTTCACCAACTATGTACAAATCCAAGGCCGTATAGATGCCTTGGAAAATGTCACAGCCTATCCGCAATCTCCAGGGTCCATTACAGCTATTTATGTAAAGCCAGGTCAAAAAGTAACTAAGGGACAGGTTTTGGTACAATTAGACAATAGCGTTTTAGTTCAGAACATTGCCCAGGCAGAAACCCAGGTTAATCTGAATCGTACTTTGTTTGAACGTCAGAAAAACTTATGGGATCAAAAAATTGGCACCGAGGTACAATTCTTACAGGCTCAAACAGCTTTACAAAGCTCCATAAAACAAGTGGCTTCTTTACGTCAGCAAGCAGATCTTTATCGTATAGTATCACCCATAAACGGCACCATTGATCAGATGGACCTTAAATTGGGACAGATAGCACAGCCAGGAACTACCGGTATTCGTATTGTGAATGCTAACTATTTAAAAGTTAAAGCTGATGTCCCAGAATCGTATTCAGGTAGTGTTAATCAGGGTGATAGTGTTTTAATCCTTTTCCCTGATGTGGATGATTCATTAAGAACAAAGGTTACCTTTGCTGCTAAAGTTATTGACCCTAACTCGCGCAGTTTTGGCATTGAAGTACAACTGCCACAAAACAAAGAGTTTCGCCCTAATATGACTGCTGTTGTGAAAATTGCCAATTACTCAAGGCACAATGCAATTGTTGTTCCGTTAAACAGTATCCAAAAATCAGATGAAGGCGATTACGTGTATGTAAATGTAAACGGCTTTGCAAAACGCAAAAACATTACAGAAGGCGCCACCTCAAACAATTTAACCGAAGTAAAATCAGGCCTTACCGCTGGTGACCAGGTCATAACTGAAGGCGCCAGTGAACTTGGCGACGGCGATAAAGTAAGAATATTACAAGCTGGTAATTAATTATATAAACTGATTTAAAATGAAAGACCAGGAAAAAGAATTCGGCCCCTCAAGCTGGGCCATTGATAACAAGCGGGCAGTATACGTACTGATGTTCTTACTTGTGGTATTGGGATTTTCATCCTACTATAGTTTGCCAAAAGAAAACTTTCCGGATATAGCTATACCTAAAATTTACGTAACGACAGCGTATGCAGGTCAATCGCCTCAAAATATTGAAACATTAGTGACTCGTCAGCTCGAAAAGCAGTTGAAATCGCTCAAAGGCTTAAAAAAAGTCACCTCAAATACGCAACAGAATGTTTCGGTGATTACTGCAGAGTTTAATACCGATGTAAATATAAGGGACGCTAAAACAGACGTTAAGGATGCGGTTGACAAAGCAAAACAGGATCTTCCACAAAACGATAATAACTTAAAGGAATCTGATATTTCCGATATCAATATAGCCGACCAACCCATATTGTATGTAAATATCTCCGGTGATTATGATCTTAAAAAACTAAAAGAGTATGCAGATAACCTGAAAGACGATATCGAAGGTATGAAGCAAATATCAAAAGTTGATGAAGTTGGAGCCCTGGAACCAAACATACAGATCAATGTCGATATCAATAAAATGACTGCGGCACAGGTTGGTTATAATGATATTATACAGGCTATTGGCAATGAAAATATACTTTCGACTGCTGGCACTATAACTGCTGACGGTGAGCAACGTGCCGTAGATATAAAAGAGGATTTTAAAAGCGCTGAGCAGGTTGCTGCAATGGTAATCAGAAATCCTCAAGGCCGAGCAATCTATTTAAGTGATATTGCCCAGGTAAGAGATGCTTTTCAGGATCAGAAAAGCTATGCCCGTTTAAAAACGCCCAATGATCCTAACTTTAAAAATGTAATTACGCTTAATGTAAGCAAAAGAGCAGGTGAAAACTTGATCGAGGCTTCTGATGAGATATACTCACTCATTAAGCAAAAACAAGCTACAATTTTTCCAAAGGGATTAAGTATAACTGTTACTGGTGATCAATCAGATAAAACACGTTCAACTTTGAACGACCTAATCAACACCATTATCATTGGTTTTATATTGGTAACAGTTATCCTGATGTTTTTTATGGGTAGTACTAATGCTATATTCGTAGCGCTTTCAGTCCCATTATCCTGTTTTATAGCATTTTTAATTATGCCCTGGATCGGATTTACACTGAATATGATTGTATTGTTCTCTTTTCTACTGGCACTGGGTATAGTAGTGGATGATGCTATTGTAGTAATTGAAAATACACATCGTATTTTTAACAATGGGGCTATACCTATCAAAAAGGCTGCTAAAATAGCAGCTGGAGAGGTATTTATGCCAGTATTTTCAGGTACAATGACTACACTGGCACCATTTATTCCGTTAGCATTCTGGCATAGTTTAATAGGTAGTTTTATGTTCTTTCTGCCTATTACGCTAATTATTACTTTGCTTGCTTCACTGGTGGTAGCTTATATCATGAACCCTGTTTTTGCGGTCGATTTTATGAAACCGCATCACGAAGGTGAACATGATCATCAAACGTTTGACCGTAAAACAGCACGTACTACAGGAATACTTGCTGCTATAACCGTGTTTTTTTACCTGCTTGCGGCAACTGGTGTTGTCAGCATTGGTATAGGTAACTTTATGGTGCTGATTATATTCTTATTCCTTTTCAATCACTTTGTATTGTTAAAGGTGATTGACAGGTTCCAGAAAAAAGCATGGCCACGTTTTCAAACCTGGTACGCCAATTTACTCGAAAAAGCTGTACATAGCCCGTGGTGGGTATTGGGAGGTACAATATTCCTTTTTATTTTTACCATTGGATTTTCAATAGCAAGTAAGCTTAACTTAGAACTATTCCCATCTGCCGATCCAAACTTTGCTTATGTATACGTAACCATGCCAATTGGTACAGATCAGGCCTATACTAACCAGGTGGTTTCTAAATTAGAAAAAAGAGTTGCCCAGGTGGTTGAACCAGACAAAGACATTGTAACATCCATTATATCAAACGTTTCCGTAGGCGTAACTGACCCTTCTGACGAAGATCAGGGTACGTATTATAATAAGGGTAAAATTACCGTGGCATTTGTTGAATTTGGCAAAAGGAATGGCAAGGACACTAAAAAAGTATTAAATCGGATCAGAGCATCGGTACAGGGTCTCCCGGGCGCACAAATTGCTGTTACACAGGAAGCCAGCGGCCCTCCGGTACAAAAGGATGTTAGTTTAGAAATAGCTGGCGACAATTTGGATACACTGGTACATACTGCAAGTCGGCTAAAAAAATTCCTCGAACAACAAAATATAGCAGGTATAGAACAGCTTGTTCCGGATGTACAAAGTGATAAGCCTGAAATTATTTTTGATGTTGACCGTGAAAGGGCTAATCGTGAAGGAATAACTACTAATCAAATAAACCAGGCTTTGGGTGCTTCAATATACGGTGCCAAGGCATCTGATTTTAGAAATACTACTGAAGATAACTACGAAATAGATGTACGTGCCCAGGAAGATCAACGTAATAATATCGATGCGTTACGAAATCTTAAGATAACCTACCGTGATTTAGCATCTGGTGGTGCAATAAGACAAGTACCTATTTCGGCCTTTACTGATATTCGTTATACTAATACGTATGCTAATATTAAACACAAGCAGCAAAGAAGAGTACTCACATTAGGCTCAAACGTAATTAAGCCAAATACTCCTGCCGATGTAAACGCACAAATATCAAATGCACTTAAAAACTTTAAGCTGCCTGAGAATGTATCTATCAAAATGGGAGGCTCACAGGAAGATCAGGCCGAAACCGGCGCTTTCCTAGGTAAAGCGCTACTGATATCATTTGGAATGATCCTGGTTATTCTGATGGCGCTGTTTAATTCAATTGGTAAAACATTGATTATTTTGAGTGAAATATTCTTTAGCATTATTGGTGTATTCCTTGGACTGAGCATTTTCCATATGACTTTCTCTCTGGTAATGTCTGGTGTTGGTATCATTGCCCTCGCAGGGGTGGTAGTCCGAAACGGGATTTTACTGGTTGAATTTTCGGATATGCTGTTAGAGCAGGGATTAAACCTGCATGATGCAGTAGTTGAAGCCGCAAGAACTCGTATGACACCGGTATTGCTTACTGCAAGTGCAGCCATATTAGGTTTAATACCTTTGGCTGTAGGCTTTAATATTGACTTTGCTGGCTTGTTTACTCACTTTAAACCACATATTTATTTTGGTGGTGATAATGTAGCTTTCTGGGGACCTTTATCATGGACAATGATATTTGGTTTGGGATTTGCAACAATTATCACACTTATACTTGTTCCTTGTATGTATATTATAAGGGTAAGATTAAAAAATAAACTAAGTGGAAATAAGGAAAAAATAGTAGAAGAAGAGTTTGAACCAGCTACTGTTTAATTAAAACAGGAACTTATTATACTTCAATAAAAAAATAGCCGTTCCAGTATATGGAGCGGCTATTTTTTTTATTAGTTGCTAAAACAAAAAAAGTTTTGTAAATTTTGATAGATTTGTTAAAAAAGTCAGTAAATCCCAAGCAACCTATTTTAGCTTTATCTGGTATTATATTTTATAATTAATTCAACAAATGATTACTGTTACTGATCAACAGGATATTAAAAAGGAAAAAATTCTGGATGCCGCTCATCAGCGTTTTTTACATTATGGCTATTCAAAAACTACAATGAATGAGATAGCCGGGGATTTATCCATGTCGAAAGCTTTGTTGTATTATTACTTCCCTGATAAAAGTCAGCTTTATGTAGCTGTAATGCAAAAAGTTGCTACCGACTATTTAAAAATTTTAGAAAGCAGAATAAATACCTTTTGTAACTTAAAGGAAGCTTTTGTATTTCAAATAAATACGCAGCACGATTTTATTGTAACAAACTACAATTTTTTTGATTTTTTCCGACTTAACGAGCAAAACCTGCCTGATGCCATATGGGAAATTGTTGAAAAGGTTCATCAATCAGAGATTGATTTGCTTGTTAATGCAATAAATATTGAAGCATATAAAGGGAATATAAAACCGGTTGAAAACCCATCAGAAATTATAAGTTTATTGCTAGATGCTTTGCATGGAGTAAGAGTAAGCTCGATATCTAATAAAAAGACCATGTTCCACCGCAAAGAAGATTTGGAAGAAATCCATAATAAGCGCCTGCTGCTTGCTGATATTTTTATAAAAGGTCTGCTTAATTAATTTTCGTCTTCTGTCACTATTTAGTAAAAAGAAAATGTATTTACCTGTATACCAGGTTCTAATCAATACCTTTGTATTTTAATTTTGTAGATACTACTTTCATAGTAAGTTTAAAATACTTCTAATTTAGAGGTGATTGTTTTAGAGTGATTGAAGCAGGCTTGATTTTTCAGGCTTGCTTTTTTAATTATCTGCAATCAGACTAATAACAGACCAGCTGCTATTATTTAACTTGTTGCCACCATGATATTTTAAGGTAATAGAAAAGTTGGTTTTATCAGTATTTGGGCCAGATTCATAGGTTGACTTAATCACATACACAGAATCAGCCTCATGATCCCCCCGAAAACTATCATCAGTAAAGCGGATATCTGTTGAACTTGAAGTGGTTTTAATATAGTCCTTAGCAATGGTGAAGGCATCATTATCAGAAGGCATACCATTGGAAAGCGTATCCCCTAAATCTGATCGTAAAGCAACTCTTACCATAACAATCAAAAACAAGATAATAAATATCACCAGTACAACCATTCCCTGCTTAGTTGATTTTCCTTTTCTTTCGATTTCGGTTTTGTAATCTTTTTTCATGAGTGTGCAATTTTCGAATATTTATGAGTTTTCAATCATTCATATCAATATTTCTTTTCAACATTTTCAAGATCATATCATCATATGAATTGGTATTAACGTATTTATTATTAGATATGTATAAATTAAAAAGTTAATAACATAGTCACTTTACAGCCAGATTTCGCTTTCCTTTTCATCAAAAGGAGCGTAGTTAATGTATTGAACAAAACGGGGTAGATCAGCCGTATTCGGGCTGCTTCCATGTGGAAGTGCATGATGCCAGATAATACAATCGCCAGCATTTGCTGCTATCGGTTTGGCACCTAGCGCATATAAATCTTCTTTTCTTGGGTCAGTGCCTGGAGGTAAATTCTTTAGCCATTCCTCCAAAACATTATGAAAGCCCGGAACTAATGTAAAAGCGCCCTGATTGGCTACAGTATCAGAAAGATAAAGAATACCCTGTGTCCCAAAACGGACAGGCGGATGAATACTCACGTCCCAGTGAAGAAAGGGGCCTGTAAATTTAAATGATTCTGTTTGGGGTGGGTTAAAACCAGCCCGGTCAGTGTTCATCCACAGATCTGTTCTGTTCCATAGCTCTTCAAAAGCTCTTTTAATTTTAGAAGATTTCCGGTTTTGCTCAAGCGCACTATGCTGAAAAAGCTGAACCATTATTCCTTGCCTTTCCGGATGAATGTTATACCAGGTATTTTTATCATAACGATCTACTTTGATAAATTCACAAATCGCCTGTATGGCCTCATCACACTGTTCTTTGATTATCGCATTTTTTATAACGACATAACCATTCTGATTCCAAAAAGCCCAATCCTCATCCGTTAATAATTCTCTTTTAACAGGAGCTGAACTGGAAATATTTTTATCTTCAAATAAGCGGTTAAACTGAGCAACTTTTTCGGCATCAGGTACACCGGAAACTTCCAAAATCCAGTCTTCAAATTCATCAAACGAGGGTGCTTGCCGGTATACGTAAAGTACAGTTTGTTCTAACCCAAGTCCTGCAACTGTCAGTAAAGTAGTATCTATTTTCCATTCTTCCGGAAAAGAATCATTAGCCAGCTTTCCTTCTCTTTTCAACAGAGCTTTATTCCAGTAACGTTTAAGATGTTTAAGCTTTAGTTTCCCGGTTTCACTTGAAGGGACTATTTCCTGTGTTGACATTCCTTTGTTTATAATTTAGGTTTTGAAAGATACGATCCGCCATAAATGTAATTAAAGTACATTTAATTTCATAAAGCTAACAATGATGTAAAATTGCTAAATGATACTTTATCATTTTTCGGTTTATTCGCAACTAAATACAGTATAAACACTATTTGTTAAACCGTAATAACACCCTGCCTGCTTAAAAGCTTTTGCCCTAAGTTTGAATAACCTATTCCGATACACAGTTTAAGCTTTGCAGAGCAGGAACAAATTCTCAGCACTTGTTCTTGCTCTGCCCAAGTACTCTGCATACCTCTGAATAGGCTAAACAGGGAAGCTGAAAACTGAACAGAGTAAGCAACACAAATCATTTACTTTATCATGGGATTTTTAGGATTATTGCCGGCAGATCAACTTTCGGCATTTTATGACAGCAGTACAAAGCAATTATCTTTGTATGCACAAGGTTCGGCATTGGAGTTTACCAGCGGAATCAGTTTTTACAGGGACACTTTTTTTGGCGGTCTTAAATTCTCGTTAATGGGTTGGACAGGTCCAATAACCGGCAAACAACAGCCATATGAACACAAACAGGCATTCAGCATTTACTTGCCGCAACCAAATTTTAATTCAAAATCGGTACTTATTGTAACGGCAAATAATCCGGAGGGTGTTGCCGTACCTATTTACTACAGCGGCATTATCCCTCCAACTACGGGTCTTGAAACATCCAATGCTGCTAATCCAGCAGCAGATGCGGTAGTAAGTACAGCATCGCCTGACGCCACACAACTAAATGTGTTATTTAAATTGCCATTTAATATCACCGAAAATGCCATTGTGCCGAAATTTGGTAGCGTTGATATTAAATATGACCCAAGCATATTACAAATAGTAACTGCAGGTATATTGGACAGCGACATTGTTTGGACATTTAATTCGTTACAAACGGGCGATACCCAGATTGTGGTTACCATACATGGTGGTATTGCACAATTTGTTATAAGCAAAACATATGATGTAAAAATATTTGTTTTATAAGATAGCTTAGCATCTTCAAAAGCGTTAAAAACACAGGCCCTGGTTAAGATAACCAGGGCTTTTTTATATTGAAGTTTTGTGATAATTTTAAAGGTTAAGAATCTACTTTACGTTTTGACAATTGCTTTGCTGCTGCTTGTTGAAGTTTTTTTAAGGGGATAAAGTAATGTTGAGATAATAACCGGTAAAATAATGAACAAGCCAATTGATGTAGATGCCTATATTTTAAGTTTCCCTACGGATATTCAAAAGTTATTGGAGCAAATGAGGGCCATCGTTAAAACCGCTGCTCCGCAAGCTTTAGAAGTAATAAGCTATGGAATACCCGCTTTTAAATTAAACGGCATGCTGGTATGGTTTGCGGCACACACTAATCACATTGGTTTGTATCCAAGAGGATCAGGTCTTGAAGAATTTAAGACCGAATTATCAGTTTATAAAACAGGGAAGGGCTCTGTTCAATTTCCATTCAGTCAGCCACTACCTTTGGAACTGGTTGCTAAAATTGTAAAATTCAGGGTAGAAGAGAATTTGCAGAAAAAAAGGAAATAGGTCAGAATGAATTAAGATCAAACATATCAATTAAAGAAATATCAGGAAGAAATCAATAAAAACAGTCAAGGTAACCTGTCTAATTTGAAATACCCCAAATTTATCTGATCATCTGATAAATCAGCCATAGGAGTTAATTCAATCTGATATTTTTCTTTTTGAGAATCAGAAAGGATGTCTTCAATTTGGTAAAGATCATCAACATCAATACCATATTTATCGTCAATATGCGAGCTGGCACCTTCAAAATGATTATGCCGGAAAAATAAAGTTTCTTTAGAAGCTTTAAAAGCGGCTGCACGATCTTTTTTGGCAGTGAGAATAACATAGTGTTGTTCTTCAAACTTATCTGGTTGATAGCCCCCTAAATTAACAAAAAACAACCTCATCATCAGATCGGCTGATGTATTGTTTGTTTCTCCCTTGTTGATGATGTTAATCTGGTATCCATCAACCGCTGTCACCTCTCGCCAGGCATCGATATGAATCTTTTCAGGTTCTGGCCAAAACGCTTTTATTTCCGGGACAAGTTCACTCAATGATCCGGCAATGCCGAAGAAAACATCGTGTTGTTCAATATGTCGCCCGGGCGGTTTGCAACCTAATAGTAACATAAAAAGTTTAAGCCGCGCCATTACCTTACAACAATAAATTATAAACGAAGATAAAATAGAATGCTTATTAATGCAGATTTAGTTATAAACACATTAACGTTATCCACATTTCAAACTATTAATGATTGCCAAAGCTTTGTCATTTACAAATCAAATTTAAACCTAAAAGCCACTTTAATTGTTATTAAACCGTATTTATAAACAGAAAAAGATAATCTTCACACTAATTATATTAATGTAACTTTTATTAACACGTTTAGCAAACTATATATGAACAAAACAATTTGTTTTTTAATTGTACTCTTTATTTCAAGTTTTTCTATAACCATCCGGGCTAAAGCCTCTGTTCAACCTTCAAAATTAAAAAAGCTGGATACAGCCACATTTGCAACCGGCTGCTTTTGGTGCACCGAAGCAAAATTTAAAGAATTACGGGGAGTAGAAAAAGTCACTTCTGGCTTTGCCGGCGGCCATGTAGCCAACCCAAGCTATGAACAGGTTTGTACCGGAACAACCGGACACGCCGAAGCTTGTAATATTGTTTATGATCCGGCAGTAATTTCATATGACGAATTATTGGAAGCTTTTTTTGTAGCGCATGACCCTACCCAACTTAACAGACAAGGTAATGATGTAGGCACACAATACCGTTCGGCCATTTTTTACCACAATGCCGAACAAAAGGAAAAAGCAAAGTATTATATCAGTAAACTTAACCAGGAAAAAGCCTATAAAACAGATATCGTAACCCAGGTTGTTCCTTATACTATATTTTACAAAGCAGAAAATTACCACCAGAATTACTATAGTTTAAATGGCGACCAGCCTTACTGCAAATATGTAATTCAACCAGAATTAGAAAAATTCAGAAAAGTGTTTAAAGACAAACTAAAAAAATGAAATCAACCTTCATACTAATTACCATTTTATCCGTTTCTGTTTCCTATGCCTTCGCGCAACAACTTAAAACAACAAAGGGGCACGAGAACAATCCGTATTACTCTAATACCGATACTAAAAAGTTAAACGTAAGTGATGCAGAATGGAAAAAGATTTTGCCACCGGCCTTATACGCTACCGCAAGGGAACAAGCTACTGAGCAACCGTTTACAGGTCAATACTGGGATAAAAATGCTAAAGGAACCTATTACTGTGCTGTTTGCGGAAATGTGCTGTTTAAATCGGATGCCAAGTTCGCGAGTAGCTGTGGATGGCCAAGTTTTTTTGAGCCGATAAGAAAAAACAGCGTGATATACCGTGCGGATAATTCGTACGGAATGGAACGCACTGAAGTAATCTGTGCCAGATGCGGGTCACACCTGGGGCATATTTTTGATGACGGGCCGCCGCCAACCTATAAAAGATTTTGCATGAATTCTATTTCGCTGGATTTTCAGCCAGATGGGTTTTCAAAATAGTTATTGGCTTTATGTTGTTTGAATTTCATAACTTTATTAAATGTATCCTAAAGAAACCGCAGGCGATTTTCATCACCGTTTAACAAAGGATGGCTCTGAGCCGGGGCAATTTAATATTTACAGGTCTGAGGATTATTGTCATGCTATAGCATTACCGCATAACAGACGCGATTTTTATAAAATTTCGCTTATAATTGAGGGTGAAGGCATTCTATCGTATGCAGATAAGACTTTTCATATTAAAAACAATATGATTGCCTTTTTTAACCCGATGATTCCTTATTCATGGGAGCCTATATCAGCAAATAACAGGGGGTATTCCTGCCTATTTACAGAAGAGTTTATAAATCATAATTTGAAAACGGATAGCCTCTCCACATCACCCTTATTTAAGGTGAGTGGCAATCATGTTTTACAGCCTGATGAAAAGTCCGTTATATTTTTAAACGGAATTTTTGAGCAGATGAATACAGAAATCCAGTCGTCATACATTAATAAATACGACCTTATACGAAGCTATTTGCAAATCATTATGCACGAAGCGCTTAAAATTGAGCCTTCGGAGAATCATTATAAAGCAGGTTCATCTTCGGCCCGCATTAGCGAATTGTTTTTTAAATTATTGGAAAGGCAATTCCCCATCCCTTCACCTCAGCACACTATACGCCTTAAAAATGCAAATGAATTTGCAAGCCAGATGGCCATTCACACTAATCACCTTAACCGGGCATTAAGAGAAATAACCGGCAAAACAACTACAGAACATATTACAGAAAGAATAATTAAAGAAGCAAGAGCTCTGTTGCTCCATAGCAATTGGGCAATTAACGAAATTGGTTATTGCCTGGGTTTTGAACATGCATCCAATTTTAATATCTTCTTCAAAAAACAAACGGCACAATCGCCCAATCAATTCAGGAAACAATTGGTTGTCATTTCATAACTATGTGTTTGATTGGCATAATTTTGCAATATTGAAGTCCCTTAAATTTGTATCATAAAACATTGTTTATGATACAGGAAAATAAAAACAAGAAAAAAGTATGGTTTGTAACCGGCGCATCAAAAGGCTTGGGCCTTGCACTGGTTAAACTTTTATTGCAAAAGGGCGATAAAGTTGCCGCCACTTCGCGCAATGCCACAGATATTGAAAATAAAATATCTGCTACAAAAGAAAACCTATTGGCATTAACCGTTGATATTACTAATGAAGAAAGCGTCAACAGTGCCATTGATAAGACTATTGAAAAATTCGGCGGCCTGGATGTGATTGTTAACAATGCTGGCTATGGTATATTGGGTAGCATTGAAGCTTTAACAGGGCAGGAATTTCGGGATTGTATGTCTGTAAACGTATTTGGCGCCTTCAATGTAATCCACGCAGCTATGCCATATCTAAGGAAACAAAAATCGGGCTATATCTTCAATATCTCCTCTGTTGCCGGTTACAAAGGATTCTCTAATTCATCAAGTTACGCCTCATCAAAATTTGCAATGATTGGTTTATCAGAAGCCCTGGCTGAGGAGGTAAAAGAATTTGGCATAAACGTTACTGTAGTTGCTCCCGGCTATTTCCGAACAAGCTTTTTGGAAGAAGGTTCATTCCTTATGGCTAAAAACAGAATTGCGGAATATAATGTTGAAGAAAGGGAAACAGCATTGAAACAAATGAACGGAAACCAACAAGGTGATCCCGATAAGCTGGTTGCAGCGCTGGTTAAATTGACAGAAGAACCTAATCCACCGGTACACTTGTTAATGGGCCCTGATGCCTGGCAAATGTTGGCCGACAAACGCAAAGCTGAGCAGGAAGAGTTTGATACATGGAAACATGTTACCATATCTACCAATTTTGATAACTTATAAACTATAACAATGGAAAATATTAAAGACAAAGTAATTGTCATTACCGGCGCCAGCAGTGGGATAGGAGCAGCAGCGGCATGCAAGTTTGTTGAACTTGGTGCTAAAGTAGTACTTGCAGCACGAAGAGAAGACCAGCTAAAAACATTAACAGCAAACATGGGCGATAATGCCTTATACGTAGTGACCGATGTAAGCAAACGTGCTGATCTGGATAATCTTATACAACAAGCCATTAGCAAATTTGGACATATTGACGTGTTATGGAACAATGCTGGAATAATGCCGATATCCTTTTTTGACGAAGGGCTTGTTGAAGAATGGGACCGGATGATAGATATTAATATTAAGGGGGTATTGTACGGCATTAATGCTGTGTTACCGTACATGCTGAAAAGGGGCGAAGGTCATATTTTGGCTACTTCATCTGTGGGAGGCCTAAAAACCACTCCTGGTATTGGTGTTTACAGTGGCACTAAATTCGCCGTACGGGCTATTATGGATACCCTTCGCGAAGAGGTTGCACAAACTATAAAGGTTACTACCGTATTTCCGGGCGCCACCCAATCTGAATTAGGACGTGATATTACGAGCCCTAAAATTAAAGCCGCTTTTGGAAATCTGGCCAACATGCCCAAGATGAACGAGGAAGCTGTTGTTAATGCGGTGATTTATGCCATCAGTCAGCCGGGAAATATTAATGTGAATGATATTGTATTAAGGCCATTGGGACAAACTAGGTAATTAAAACGCATCAAGATGTTAACATTTACTTAAGAATACCTTAATAATTCTGCTTTTACTTTGGCACATTAAATATTGTTCACAAGTTCATTGCTCCTTATAATCAAATAAGGGGCAATTTGCGCTTTTGCATTAAAATCAAACATGATAAAGTCCATAAAGGTAATCCCCTTATTAACCCTGTTACTAAACATAAGCATAATTGCAAAAGCACAAATAAAAGAGTATTCAGTTGCTGACGCACACTCACATAACGACTACAATAATAATATACCCTTTTACAGGGCATACGAAAAAGGTTTTGGTTCAATAGAAGCTGATGTATATGCTGTTAACGGGCAATTAATGGTGGCGCATGATAAGAAATATATAAGCGCAGACAGATCTCTGAAAATTTTATACACCGATCCACTGATAAAAAAGCTTAGGGTCGATCAGAAGAGACAATTACGCTTACTTATTGAAATAAAAGAAGATTATAAAGCTGTGATACCTCTGGTTATAAAAGAGCTTAAGCCGTTGGAAAAATATTTCTCCTACCCAGGTCATCCGGGCAGGTTATCAATAGTTATGACAGGGGCGGTACCACCTGCCAATGAACTGCTGAACTACCCTGGCTGGATACTTTTTGATGCAGACCATTTAGATGGATTTACTCCGCAACAATGGAGTAAAATTGGGTTGGTAAGCTTTCCATTTAGCAAATACGTAAAATGGAATGGGAAAGGAGTACTCAACCATGATGAAATCAGGAGGATAAAGAATGGCATTGATAGTGTACATGCTCTGGGCAAAAAAATACGCTTTTGGGAAACTCCTGATACTAAAAGCAGCTGGTTGGCACTCATCAGATTGGGGGTTGATGTTATAGGCACAGACAAGGTTGAAGAATTAGGCGATTTTTTAAACAAGAAGCCTAAAGATGAATATGTGTCAAATCAACCTTACGAAATTTATCACCCAACTTATCATTCGGATGGGGCAATAAAAAAGGTTAAAAATATCATTTTATGTATTGGCGACGGAATGGGCTTATCGCAAATATATGCTACCTATACCGCCAACCACGGTCAGTTAAATATATTTCAAATGCTGAATATTGGTTTTTCAATAACCAATTCAGCAGATGCTTATATCACTGATTCAGCAGCCGGAGGTACAGCCTTTGCCAACGGGCAAAAAACAAATGACCGGGCTGTTGGCGTTGACACAGCGGGAAAGCCATTAAAATCACTGGCCGATTATAGTGCTGAAGCCGGTAAAAAAACTGCTGATATTGTAGTATGCGAATTAACGGACGCTACACCTGCAGTTTTCTATGCGCACCAATCAGAACGATCTAGCAGTACAGCTATTGCAAATGACATTGTTTCATCATCAATTGATATCTTTTTAGGTTCAGCCTATAAAGATTTCACGCAGAAAGTAAACGATGAATCTCCTTTAGATAAAATGCAGCAAAAAGGATATACTGTTATCCGCAATTTTGATACTTTTTTAAATTCGCCGGCCAAAAAGATATTGGCACTAATGGATGACAGTGTTACTAGGCCTAAAATGCAGGGCAGGGGGAATTATTTATCGCTGGCACTTAACAAGGTAACCAATACCTTTAAAAGCAATCCTGAAGGTTTTTTTATGATGATTGAAGGCTCGCAGATTGATTATGGCGGCCATAGCAATAATCTGCAGCAGGTAATAACTGAAAACAGCGATTTTGACAGGATGCTGGGTAATGCCCTACGCTTTGCTGATGAAGATGGTGAAACATTGGTAATTGTAACCGCCGATCATGAAACAGGTGGCTTAACTTTATTGGATGGTAATATTTCAAAAGGGTATGTATGGGGAGATTTTAGTACCAATGATCACACGGGCACGCCTGTTCCGGTATTTGCTTACGGGCCTCATTCGGGTGACTTTAGAGGAGTTTATAATAATAACGAGATATTTAAAAAGCTACTGGCACTAATTAACGAAAAATAATAATTTACCAAGCGTTCAAGGTGTTCATGCATCAAACAATGAACACCGAACAATCTTCAATCCAATAATAAATTTTTCACAAGGGATTTTAACAGGGCATAGCAAATGCTTATTTTTAGCCCATGATCATCCACTATAATACTTTTATCCATTTACTATTTATCGGGATCATTGCTTTATTTCCTGTGGTTAACCCCATAGGTTCAGCTTTTATTGTTAGTCCGTTTTTTGGTCATCTTGATCAGAATGAAAAAAGGAGTGCTGTACGTAAAATTACTTTTTATGCCTTTTGCGTTTGTACCGTAGCGTTATTCACCGGTCATTACATTCTTAAGGTATTCGGTCTTTCTATACCTGTGGTGCAGCTTGCCGGGGGAATTATGATATGCAAAATAGGTTGGGAATCATTAACTACTGATAAAAAGCCTGACGACGATGGCCCGATGGCCGGCAAAGATTTAAAGGTGCATGAAGGGATTGATGATAAGTTGTTTTATCCCATCACCTTTCCAATAACAACAGGGGCCGGAACCATTTCTGTTTTATTTACATTGAGTGCACAAAGTGAAGGAAAGGACTTCAGTAATTATCTGGAAAATACCATTGCCATAATGTTGGCTATCATTTTTATATGTATGCTGATTTATATTTTTTATCTCAATACAAAAAGAATAATCAATTACCTGGGCTCCAGCGGCGAAGTAATAGTAAATCGTATCAGTGCTTTTTTAATCTTTTGCGTCGGGCTTCAAATTGCCGTTTCGGGAATTATGAGCTTGATAAAAGGATAATGGATAAGTAAGCAATAATATTAGAGCTAATTTCCAGTTAATTTTATAAGAGCTTATTTGCTTTCATGGCCATTGGGATCTAACTCAATGGTTTTTTTATTTACAAAATTCTTACGAATGTGTTACTGGAATGACAATGCTAAATTTTAAAAGACTATCTTTACTTAATTCCTTAAAAAATTACTTCTCTTAGGCATTACCAATTTTTTCTCACCGGTAATATTTAAGCTTTACGCAGATAAAATCACCAACTCATGAAAAACTTGTTTCATCAAGTATATCGTGTGTTTTTAATATTTAACAATAAATAAACAGGATTATGAAAGGAAAGAATTCAGTTAAAGATAAAAAGAAGGCACCTTCTGTAAACGTCAATAAATCGCAGTCGGACTACCAGACCGGAAAAGGATCCGTGTCAAAAATGGAACTTACATCCCCCAGTAAAAAAAGAGCATGATAACAAGCAACACAGTAAAAAATAAAACAGTAGCTCACCAGGCCATGGTTTACGTATATGATTTAAACAATTGCGCAAGTGAGTTTGGTTTTAAAGCCGATGACGGCTGGGAACTACAGGTTGCATCAGAAGGCAAAAAAAAGGAGCTTGAAAAACAGTATTATCCAACAGTATCAGTAAAAGTATTACCTGAAGTACTATTGGAGTTTTTTAAACTGGTAAAGGAACGATTGGCACAAATAAAATCGGGTGCCGGAAATTCAGGAGATCATTCGAATTCGGTAGATAAAGACTTGCAATATCTGGTTGCCTATAACCCTAAAATGTTATTAAGATAATTATGGGTATCAGCAACTGAAATTATTAAAAGAATAATTTCAGTTGCTGCTTTATCTCGGCAAACTAATATAGAAGGTAGTAAATTGCCCTATAATTGAGTTCACACTAATTTTCCCCTGCAAAGATTTTATTATCTCTTTAACAGTTGACAGGCCAATACCTGAACCCTTTTTGTCATATCGGTCCACAATATTAAGCGTAAAATTATTATTAAATATTTTTTCGTAGTACTCCATGGCAATGCCAATTCCATTGTCCTCTATTTCAAAATAATAGTATTCATCATCCTGGTTAAACCTGATATTTACCTCACCCTGCGTTTTATCGTTATAACGGATGGCATTGGTGAGCAGGTTAATAAATATTTGTTGCAGCGCCACGGCCGAAACCGTTAGCAAATAGTTTTCAGCAGGAAGTTGTATATTAAAATTAACGGGGACATTTATCATACCTGTCACTGTCATCAATAACTCCGATAAGTTTATTGTTTCCTTTTGAGTCAATAATAATGCAGGTGTCTTTGAATACGCCAGCATATCATCCAATAGCACCATTAAGCGTTTGGTCGAATTGATATTTATATCTACCAATTCTTCATATTTAGCGTCACCCAGCTTTTGCATCCTGGCCTTCATAGATTGTGCCGTAAGCAAAATACTACTCATAGGATTCCTGATATCATGAGCAGCCATGGAGGCAAATTTTTGTATAAACAAATTAGATTTAATCAGTTCCTTATTCACCATTTCCAACTCAATCGCTTTTTTTCTTAGCTCTAATTTATCCACTACTTGTTTGGCTATAATTTTTAAAGCAACAGTTTGTTCATCCGTCAATTGCTTTTGCTTTTGGTCAACAACGCATAACGAACCTAGTGCAAAACCATCTTCGTTAATTAAAGGTACTCCTGCATAAAAAGTTATTTTTTCTTCACCCTTCACCAATGGATTTTCTGCAAACCGTTCATCTTTATTTGCATCTTCCACTATCATGATATCATTATTAGAGGCGATGGTATGAACACAAAATGAAACATCTATAGGGGTTTCACTTTCGCTAATTCCTTTACGTGATTTGAACCATTGCCTTTTATCATCAATCAGGCTTATAAAGGCTATAGGGGTTTGACAAATTGCAGATGCGAGAATAGTGAGATCGTCAAAATCTTTTTCGTTAGCAGTATCTAGAATATTGTAGGAATTAAGGGCGGCGAGTCTATTTTCTTCATGATCAGGATAGATTGATATCATATACTCTAAATTTATTAATGAAGAAAAAGCATTTAAAGATATGCAATTATCGTGATAACCAATCTTAATTATAATGATTGATTATGCTTTAACTATAGTCTAAAATTGTTTTGTTTGATCAGGTGTTTGCGATTATTGTAAATCGATACCCAGCAAATCATAAAGTTCCTGATACCCTTTTCCTGTTATGACTAACTCTCTTGAAAACTGAATCTTTTTAAACCAATTTCTTTCAAGCATTTTACTTAGAAATTCTGCGCCAAGCTGACCAGCTAAGTGTGGGCGGCGTTCAGACCAATCAATACATTGACGGGTCAAAGGGCGGCGATTATTCTTAAAATCTTCTTTCATAATATTTAAAAACGTAAACCATTCCCAACCGCTTTCGGAAATCAGATAACCGTTCTCTGATTTTGTTAAATACCCTTTTCCCTCTAATGCTTCAACAATTTTAACACCAACAAAACCCGCTAAATGATCATAACAAGTTCTGCAATATTTCACACCATTCTTTTCTGGTTCTTTTTTTACGCTTTTAGCAGCACTACTGTTATTTACAAGATTTGCCAATCCCTCAATAGCATAAGCAACTTCGGGATTTGAAAGCGAGTAATACCTATGCCGTCCCTGAATTTCAACTTTAACTATTCCTGCTTCCAATAACTTTGACAAATGATTACTTGCAGAAGTAGGGGAAGTATCAGCAACAATGGACAGCTCACTTGCCGTATATGCCCTGAAATCAAGCAAGTTCCATAACATTCTTGCCCTTGTGGGTTCACAAATCAAGGCAGAAAGGGAAACAAATTTATCCTCTACAGTCATAATTCAGTTTTAAATGAAATGTAAAAGTAATAATTGATGTTCTTTTGAAAAAATAAAGACATAGAAAATGCAAGACATAGAAATTTTATTAAAGAACGAGCCGGGTGCGCTGGCGCTGATGGGTGAAACATTAGGGAAAAACAAAATCAGACTGGAAGGCGGCGGAGTATTTCAAAATGGGAAAACATCAATTGCTCATTTCTTAGTGGAAGAAGCAGAAAGAGCCAGGGAAGAATTAGCAAAGGTTCAAATTGAGGTAGTGAAAATAAGCGATGTTATTGTTCAAAAACTTCGTCAGGATGTTCCAGGACAATTAGGTATGTTTTGCAGGAAGATTGCAGAAGCCAATATAAATATCTTGGTACAATACAGTGATCATTCTAATCAATTAATTGTAGTTGTTGACGACTATGAAAAAGGCAAAAAAGTATCAGAAGAATGGATTAAAGAATGGTGGAGCTAAATAAATAAAAAAAACATGAATGAACAACACAATTATAGCCTGATAGTGAAGTGGACAGGCAACACCGGAACAGGCACGTCAGGTTATAAAGAATTTGAAAGAAATCACTCGATACACATTGATAATAAAGTTGAAATTTGGGGTTCTTCTGACCCGGCATTTCGTGGTGATAAAACGAAACATAATCCGGAAGACCTTTTGTTAGCTTCTATTACATCCTGCCACATGCTGTGGTATTTGCATTTATGCGCAGTGGCCGGGATCATCATAACAGATTATATTGACCACGCCACGGCTATAATGATTGAAACAGCAAATGGCGGCGGTAAATTTACAGAAGCAACTTTAAACCCAATAGCTACCGTAACAGATATTTCGATGATGAAAAAAGCGAATGAGCTTCACAAAAAAGCAAATGAATTATGTTTTATAGCAAACTCATTAAATTTTCCTGTTTACCATAACCCGGTCTGCAAGGTAAAAGAGGGGTAAAGCAAACCAGGTTTATATCCTATAAAAACAACAAAGCCCTTCGACGTATCGAAGGGCTTTTCTATAGTCTAATTGTAGAAATATTAAACCAATTTTCATAATGATTTGCAAGTTGGAATGTAGTAAATAGACAGCATTAATCTATTTTTTTGGCTTCTACCCACATCGCCCCCTTATCAAAGTTGGCAAAAAACTGAACGCCTACTCTGCAAAAAGATCTTACTGGTTTATTATCTATTGCAACTGGTAACCAATTCTTTGAGATATTGATAGCCCGAATTGCCTCTTCGTCCATACCACTACCGGCTTCAAGGATAGTACAAACATGACTTACACTACCATCTGGTTCAATAATGAAGCTTACATAAGTTATACCTACCTTACTATTTTCATAAGCGATAACAGGTGGGCGGACATTTTTTTTTACATACTTGTTAAAAGCATCAAAACCACCAGGAAAGCTTTTTTCAATGCTGCCGACTACGATTGTATCTGTAGTGTTTATTGATTCTTGGGCTGTGGCTTTATAAAATATAGAAATTGATAATAATAAAAGGAGCAGGACTTTCTTCATGAAACCAAACATCATATTAAATATCGAGCATTTTTTTAAATAATACTAGATTTTAATATTAGAGGTGGAAGAAGGGACTCGAACCGCAACACATTACTTCGACCCTCTTTACCTTTAAAGTTTCTTAATGGCATTTCCATCATAACGATGCACCCCATCAAAAGCGCCAAACCAAATACTTCCTTTATCATCTTCTAAGATCCCGAAAATCATTCCTTTATTTGTTATTTCGGTTACTGTTGGCTTTTTATCAGACAAGGACTTTTCGTCATACCGGGAAAGTGCCCAAACTTGGATATTTCCGGTTTCTGAACCAACCCAGGCTGGGCTATTAGCGCTTTCTGAACTGGTCCAAATATTGCCTTTTTTATCTTCGATTATATAACCAACAAACTTTTGCGTAAAATTGATAAATGTAATGCCGTCATAACGCCAAAGGCCATCAGCTCCACCAAGCCAGATATTGCCTGTTTTATCTTCGATTATAGTACGAACATTCGTAAAAGGTTTGTCCTCATGAGTGAAAACGGTAAATGTTTTTCCATCATACACAAAGGTATTGCCTCTTGTAGCAAACCAAAACTTGCCTGTTTTATTCTCAATAATAGACGTAACCTCATAAGGACGTCTATTCGGAAAAGTTTTCCCTGTCCGATCCTCCATCATGGCATTTCCATCTATGATATAATTCCGAAAGGACTTCCCATCGTAACAGCTTGCTCCTCCAGAAACACCGAACCAGATGTTGCCTTTTTTATCTTCATAAATACTTGTAACTTCATTATTAAGAAGTCCCTCCCTGGTTGTGAAATTTTGAAAGGATTTCCCATCATAATAGTAAACACCTGAGCCAATGGAGCCGAACCAAAAATTACCTTTTCTATCTTCTAAAACAGAAAAGAAGCGGGCCGAACTCACTTTACTTGTAATATTGGTAAAAGACTTTCCATCGTACCGAAAAATACCATCAAATGCAGCAATCCAAATGTTGCCGTTTCTATTTTGTATGATATTACGAGTGATGCTTTGAGGTCCGTGGGAGGTAATTGCACCTTTGGTTTCGGAATTGACAATGTTTTTTTTTTCTTCTGTTTGGTTTTGTCCACAGGAAGTGCAAAAAACAAGCGTCAAAAACAAAGCGTAAATCTGTGAGTAGCTTTTCATTTTTTCTTTTAATTACATTACAATTGTTTCTTAGCAAACACCAGTTCCAGACTGACAGAGATGTCATCGTCAACAAGGTTGTCTTTCATGCGTGCAAAGAAGTCCCATGATGTCGGCTGTGGTTGATGATTGATATTCCAGTTTGCGCGGCTAATGTTCGTGTTTGCCGTTGCTGTAATCGTACTGCCATTCTGCTTCATAATAGTTGCAAATTCGATGGGTTTAGTCACACCTTTGATGGTCAGCTCACCCGAAACCCTATAGGTAGCAGCAGTATTCTTTTCCGGAAGGATCTGTTTAACGAGCATGGTGGCTGTAGGATATCTTGATACAGCAAAGAAGTCTTCGCTGCTCAGTTTATCGTCAACGTTTTTTCTTCCGCCAGCTGTGGGTTTGTCGATACTCCTCATACTGTTCATATTTATATTGAAAGTACCCCGTGTAGGCCAGCCGGCGACAATGTTGCTAAGGGTGCCCGAATTAAATAATATGAAACCATTATGCCGGTTTTTGGGAGCCTTCCAAAACAGTTTACTCTTTTTAACATCGAGCTGGTAAACAACATCCTGAGCGCTTTTTTTTTGTTGAGCCAGTACGGGAAAGTAAAATACTCCTGCCAGCAAAATAATCAGACCGCATAAGACATTTTTTTTATTTTTCATATCATATCAAAATTGATTCAGCGAATCTACTTTGATATTTTTCGGCTTGAGAGATTTGGATTGTAAATAAAAATGTAAACTTTGTAAATAAATCGCAAATATTATGTTTGATAGCCGAAATCTCCTCTCTGGGAAACGCAAGTACCTGTGTGGATTGATATTACTCTCGTTTATCTCTGTAATCTGCGCGGCTTTCAGTATGACCGGGAGTGACGACTTTGATATCGCCAGAAGGGAAGTTTTGCTCCGCAGGATCGGACATGAGCTACTCTTACAGTCTGGCGACAGTACGTCGAGGGTGCTGCCGGTAAAAAAGATCGCAGAAAATGAATACCAGATCACGTTTGAGAATGATCTTACTTTTCAACCGGACTCCCTGGTGAATACTACCCGGCGTTTGTTGGCCAAAGACCCGCTCGCACGTGATTATGTTGTTAACGTTCTGAACTGTAGCAACTCCAGTGTAGCCTATGGATACGCTATATCCCAAAATACTAAAGATGATATTGTAGCATGTATAGGAAGAGAACAACCCAGAGCATGTTACATGATCAACATTAAATTCAAACCGGCAGGCATAAATAACGCAAAGAATGGATATCTTCTGGGCAGCCTGCCATTTTTAGCATTTGTTGGTTTTATTTTTTTGAGATCTGTTAAGCCGCGGAGAGCCTTACCTAACGATCAGTGCACCAAGATATTCACTTTTGGCTCGGTGTTGTTTGATGCGCAGGAGCGGCAACTGGTAATAAATAAAAAGACCATAGACCTAACTGGAACTGAAACACGTCTGCTGCTCATTTTCGCGTTGTCTCCTAACCAGACTATAGAGAGAAGCCGTCTGCAAAAAGAGATCTGGGAAGATGAAGGTGTTATTGTGGGGCGTAGTCTGGATATGTTCATATCAAAACTTAGAAAAAAATTGGAACTTGATCCGAATATCAACATTGTTGTTATACGCAGCAAGGGATATAAGCTTGAAGTTGGCTCTTAAGAAGAATCTCCCCGCCCTGAAATTGATCTTATCAGACTTCAATTGATATTTGTAAAACTTTATCGTGAACTACTAATATGATATAATTAAAAGGATTATCCTTACCAGAGATTGAACCAAAACGATTTTTTCCGAGCGATGAAGCCACATTAAATATTCACTAAAAACTAAAACCCTTTCTACTCAATGTAAAGAGTTTTTTTTCAGATTTTTAGCCCACGCTGTCCCAGTTTAGCCCATATTTCTTATAACTTATTGATTTACAGAATGCATTATTTCACCATCCCACAGTGTTTCTTTTGTGTCATGTATTCGCGGGACAACACTTTCAAGAAGAACGGGTTTTGATTTAAAAAAACAAAGCCCTTCGACGTATCGAAGGGCTTTTCCAAAGTACCCAGAGCCGGGGTCGAACCGGCACAACCGTGAAGTTATTGGTGTTTGAGACCAACGCGTCTACCGATTCCGCCATCTGGGCCTTTCCTGTATGAACGGTGGATTAGTTCGTTCAAAAGCGGGATGCAAATGTATTCAAACTCTCTTTAATACGCAACAAATATTTTTGTCTATAATAACAATCTGCAATTTCATTCAATCTTTCTTCTTTAGCAGTGTCATTCAAATGGGCATAGCCGCTCGTGGCACTCGTGATCTTTTGGTTAATATCATCCTCAACAGCAAGTACTTCTGCGGTGATATGACCCAATTCAGTTGCAGAGTCCACTTCCATCAGGCGCTCATTTACATCCATCATTTCCATTAAAAAATCTGCTGGAAGTTGTGGTTTTGCACCCTCTTTTAGCAATTCATGGAGCGATAAAACGTATTCCAGGCGCTTGTAAGGGTCAGAAAGCGTCTGATAAGCCTTGTTATTTATGGTGGAAAGTTCTAATATTTCCTGTTGTTTCTCGTCATCTTCATTGGCATAAAAGTCTGGATGGTACTTCTTGCTCAACTCATAAAACTTCTTCTTTAATAAAGCAGCATCAGGTGTAAACGATTCTTCGATACCGTAAAACTCAAAGTAATTCATGCTGCAAAGGTAGTCCTAAAGTGTAGAAGTAGGTGAGCCTGCGGGTGAAAAATGGTTTAGGACTTACAATCCCAAAGACCGCCCTCACATTTTTGCTGGATTACCAACTCGCTGACTTCTCAAAATAATTCTCATCTTTACGCAGTAATTCACAAAACATACACGTTATTTTCAAACGCAATGCTATTTGATCAGATGCGGCAGAAGCCGTTTTTTATATTAGGTCCCTGTGTAATGGAAAACCAGGAGCTGTTATACACCGTTGCCGAAAAGGTAGCCGAAATAGGGCAGAAGTACAATGTTCCTGTTATTTTTAAATCATCATTTGATAAAGCTAACCGGACGTCTATCCATTCTTATCGCGGTCCGGGGCTTGAACACGGTATGGAAATGCTGTTGAAAGTAAAAGAACGCTTTGGCTTGCCAATGACTACTGACATTCACGAGCCCTTCCAGGCTGAAATTGTTGGCCAGGTGGTAGATATATTACAGATCCCGGCATTTTTATGCCGTCAAACTGATCTGCTGGTTGCTGCGGCTAAAACTGGTAAAATTGTGAATGTTAAAAAAGCACAGTTTTTATCAGGACAGGATATGTTTTATCCTGCACAAAAAGTAATAGAAGCCGGAAACAACCAGGTAATTTTAACCGAGCGTGGCAACATGTACGGCTATAATAACCTTGCAGTTGATTTCAGGAACATTTATGATATGAAAGCCTTTGGTCATCCAGTTTGTATGGATTGTACACATTCGGTGCAGCGCCCTGGCGGTGCAGGTGGCAAAACCGGTGGCGACCGTACTTTTGTACCGATGATGGCGCTTGCTGCTAAAGCCTTTGGTGCCAGTGGCTATTTTATGGAAGCCCACCCTGATCCTGACCATGCCCTGAGCGACGGGCCTAACATGGTTCGCCTGCATGAGCTGGAAGAAGTAATTAAACCGCTATTAGGATAAGCCTAAGTTTTTGATTTTTACAATTAGCAGCATTCTTTGATAAATGAAAGAAATTGCAAAAAGGGTTTTTGATACAGAAATTGACTCCTTAAAACACGTTGCCAGCCTTATTGATGATGAGTTTACCAAAGTTGTTGAGGTAATACTGAAAGCCAATGGCAAAGTTATCGTTATCGGTATTGGTAAATCCGGAATTATTGGTAAAAAGGTAGCGGCTACTTTGGCCAGCACTGGCACGCCCAGTTTTTTCCTGCATCCAGGTGAAGCCTTTCATGGTGATTTGGGTATGGTGGGCGGTGATGATATGGTGATCCTGATCTCTTATTCGGGCGAGACCGATGAGGTATTAAAATTGATTCCATTTTTAAAATGGAATCAAAACACTATTATTGGTATAACCGGTAACCCTAATTCAACCGTTGCGAAAAACAGCCATTACCACCTTAATGTGAACATTAAGCAGGAAGCCTGTCCACTGGCTTTAGCGCCCACTTCATCTACCACAGCAACTCTGGTTATGGGGGATGCCTTGGCGGTTGCATTGATGGAATCGCGCCAGTTTCAACATGAAGATTTTGCCCGTTTTCATCCCGGTGGAAGTTTGGGCCGTAAATTATTGATCAAGGTAAAAGACCTTATGCGAACGGATAATTTGCCTTTCATCAGCGAGACGGCTTCTTTTACAGAATTGTTGCTTTGCATGTCTGAAGGTCGTTTAGGAATGGTTATAGTTGGTGATGCACAGGATGTTAAAGGAGTAGTTACAGATGGTGACCTGAGACGTGCCTTGATTAAAAACCCAGATACCACCACTCATACAGCAATAGATATGATGAGCAGATCACCGATATTTATTGACGAAAACGAGTTCATCCATCATGCCGAACAGTTGATGATAGAAAAGAAAATTACAGCCATTCTGGTAGGTTCTGCGAGCGACAGAAAGGTGAGCGGTATTTACCAGATTTATAATCAATAGGAGTACAAATTGGATGGACTTTCTTTCAGTCCATCCAATCCAATTAAACTGATGCCAATATTTCACGATCAGCTAAACAGAGAGATATCATTAGCATCCGTACCTAAACGGATTATTTCTGTAGTGCCTTCGCAAACCGAGCTTTTGTTTTACTTGGGTTTAAATGAGGAGATCATCGGCATAACGAAATTCTGCATTCATCCTCAGGATAAATTTAAATCTACCATTAAGATTGGCGGCACAAAGCAATTGGATATTGCCAAAATAAAATCACTTCAGCCCGACCTGATCATCGCCAATAAAGAAGAGAATGAACGTAGCCAGGTTGAAGGCTTAATGGATATTTGCCCGGTTTGGATAAGTGACATCAGCAACCTTGCAGGTTCCTTGAATATGATTGAAAGGGTAGGAGTCCTGGTTGGCAAAGCCGCAGAAGCAAAAATATTAAAGGATGATATTGAACAAGGGTTTAATAAGCTAACCCTAAAGCCTTGCTTAAGCACCGCTTATTTCATTTGGCGCAAACCTTATATGGTGGCAGGACAAAATACCTTTATAGATGATATGTTGCAAAAATGCAGCTTAATGAATGTATTTAAAGCAGACAGGTATCCGGAAATAAATGTGGATATGTTGATAAGCGCCGATCCGAAGGTAGTTTTGTTATCTTCAGAACCTTATCCCTTTAAAGAAAAGCATATAGAAGAGCTTAAAGCGATACTGCCTGATGCCATTATAAAACTGGTGGATGGTGAAATATTTTCGTGGTATGGCAGCCGTTTATTGCATGCCCCGGCATATTTTGAATGGTTGAACAAAGAATTAAACAATTGATTTTTATTGAGGATCAGGCATTAAGGTAATAGATTAAGATTTTTTTTAATTTCAATTTTTAAATCTGCTATTTTAATCTATCTTTGCAGCCTCTTAAAAATCAAAAACGCGGAAGTGGCGTAATTGGTAGCCGCACCAGACTTAGGATCTGGCGCCGCGAGGCGTGGGGGTTCGAGTCCCTTCTTCCGCACTTGAATGTTTTAAAGCCGTTAACTGAAAAGTTGGCGGCTTTTTTGTTTAAAAATTGCGTCATTCAATCTTCTCAACCCATTGGCTTCGCCAGGTCGGCGCTTCAAAAGGGTCTGCGAAGTACTGTGTCTCGTGTACAACTTTACCGTTACGAAACTCCATAATACTTACGGTGAATGCTGGTTTCCCCTGATAGGTGATGGTATATTCCGTGATCCAAAGATTACCTTTTCCCAGGACTCTCCTTACATTAAAGCCTGAAGGCTTACCCGGATGATGACTGCGTAAAGCCTGCAAATTACTCCGTCCGAAGATTCGTTCGCCCGACTGCGGATAATCACAAATGGTATTATCATCATAAATATCATGCTCTGCGTTTGCATCACCAATTGCAGATGCTTGCCAGTGCGCATCCAGCGCTTCACGTATTTGTTCTTCTTCCATGGGATGTTACTTTATTTGCTTTTCCCGGGGATGATATCAGGGACACCGGTGGTCACAAAAATATTATATGTTAAATCAACTTTCCGCTTGCCATCCATCAAACTTGCAATCAAACTGGTAACCAAAATCCCACATTGTCTGATTCCAACTATTAATTGCCGATAAACTCATTTCTATAGGATCGGTTATACCTGATATCTCAAAATTAGCATCGTAATCCGAAATCTCTAAAGAATCATAAGCCGGGAATTTTTCTTTAAGCTGTTTTTTAAAAGCTGTTGCTTTAGCTTTTTTATCCGTAACAAAAAAGAACTCCACAGGCAGCATATCGGTTTGCTTTACATTATCCTTGTAAATTCTTTTTAAAACATCTTCATTAGTACCAAGGTCGATATCTTCTTCATGCAATTTTTGGTCAAAAAATGTGTTTTGCATATCGTGATTAATTTCATCTAATCTATTTAATTTTTTCTGTTTTTACCACAATCAATTACTACTTATAATTTGACTTAATACGGAAAAATAACCCCAACAACAATAAGTCAGATGATCAGATCTATATGTTGAAAATAACTAACATCCAATATCTTATAAACATTTTTAAAATAAAATCACTCAGTATCATTTATTTGAAAAAGCTCTTTTATCCACATCAGCCAAAACATTCCTATCTTTATCCCGTAAACCTATTTTTATCCTTTCATAAGGAGCCATATTTTTAAAAACGCCATGAATAGTTATATTCCGTCATCACCTGCCTTCAACCTAAAAAAAATCGTTGTAGCTTGTATCATCATTCTGTGTTCCGGAAACGTTTTCGGACAGACTGATACAACCCACAAAATTGACCGTAAATGGTGGAAAGAAGCAGTGGTTTATCAAATATATCCGCGAAGCTTTAAGGATAATAATGGTGATGGTATTGGCGATTTAAAAGGAATCATATCGAAATTAGATTATATCAAAAGTCTTGGTGTGGATGTGGTTTGGCTCAACCCCATCTATAGCTCGCCTAATGATGATAACGGTTATGATGTGAGCGACTATCGCAACATTATGAGCGACTTCGGCACCATAGAAGATTTTAACGTAATGCTGAAGGGTCTGCATTACCGTGGTATAAAATTGGTGATGGATCTGGTGGTAAACCATAGCAGCGATGAGCACGAATGGTTCAAACAAAGCCGCAGTTCAAGAACCAACCCTTACCGCGAATATTATCACTGGTTGAATGCCGAAAATGGTAAACCGCCATATCGTTATAGCTTGTTCGATATAAATCATGATGCCTGGCGGTACGATTCCCTGACTAATGCCTATTACCTTCACTATTTTTCGCGCAAGCAACCAGACCTGAACTGGGAAAACCCCAAAGTAAGACAGGAGGTTTTTAATATCATGAAGTTTTGGGCCGATAAGGGGATAGACGGATTTCGCATGGATGCTTTTCAGTATGCTGCCAAAGACACTACCTTCCCGGCTTTCCCGAAGGGATTTGAAAAGAATTTCAATCAATACTATGGCATGGTTACCGGCTTGCACGGCTACTTGCAGCAAATTAACAAAGAGGTATTAAGCAAGTACAACGTAATGAGTGTAGCCGAAGGTGCAGGTAACACCTACGAAGATGCCCACAACATGGTAGATGCCGATCGTCATGAATTAAATATGGCTTATGCTTTTGATGGCGTTAGTATTGCAAAATCTAGCGGGTACAATTTACTAGAGTTTAAGCGGGTATTCAGTAAATGGGACAGCGTTTTTGCTGATAAGGGATGGCTCTCTATCTTCCTGGCTAATCATGACCAGGCGAGGCTAGTAAGCAGATATGGCAATGATAGTCCCGAATTCAGGGAAGTATCGTCGAAAATGCTTTCTACCTTTTTAATGACCATGCGTGGCACACCTTATTATTATAATGGCGATGAATTAGGTATGAGTAACCCAGGATTTACTAAAATTGAAGATTACCGGGATGTATCCTTATTAAACGAATATCATCACCAGCTAAATATCGGCGGTTCTATTCCCGATTTTTTAAAGGAAGCAAAATTCAGCAGCAGGGATAATTCACGTACACCTTTTCAATGGGACAGTTCTGTAAATGCAGGTTTCACTACAGGAACACCCTGGATAAAGGTTAATGATAATTACAAAACCATTAATGTTGCTGCGGAAGAAAAGGACAAGAACAGCTGTTTAAATTATTTTAGAAAACTAACCAAACTACGAAAGGAAAACCTGGTGCTGGTTTATGGCAAATACACCCTGCTGGATAAAGACAACCCAAAAGTTTACGCCTACACCCGCGAACTTGATGGCAAGAAACTGCTCATCGTACTCAATTTTACCAGTACCGTTGCCGAAGTAAAAACCGGATATGATCTGTCAACTGCCAAACTTGTTTTAAGTAATTATGAGGGATCCATATCTGATAAAAGCAAGTTACTGCCATATCAGGCGGTGGTCTATCAAATTCAATAAAGATAAATAAGCATTACGAAGTACAGAGCTTCGTAATGCTTAACTCCATTCAAACCAAAGCTGGTTCCATCTTAGTACTTACACCAATTCTATTCCAGGCATTAATAGTAATAATAGCCATAATAATCTGCGCCAAATAAGCTTCATCAAACAACGCTGCTGTATTGTTATAGGTTTCATCAGATACCTTGTTACTAATTAAGGTAACCTCTTCCGTAAGGGCCAATATGGCTCTTTCCTGTTCGTCAAAAAACGGCGTTTCGCGCCATGCATTAAGTGCGTAAATCCTTTGTTCGGTTTCACCGGCTTTGCGGGCATCGTGGGTGTGCATATCGATACAGTAAGCACAGCCGTTTATTTGTGATGCCCTTATTTTTATAAGGTCCTTGTGTTTGGTGGTAAGACTTGTGCTTTCTACATAATGTTCCATTGCCATCATAGCTTTGTATGCGGCCGGATCTGCCTGGTTAATTTTAATTCTGTTGCTCATTTTGTTTTATTTGATAAATCAAAGTTCAGCAACAAAAGCCCTTCAAAAAATGAACTGAGTTTAAGAAAATCAATTAGCCTATCCCAACCCTCTCGGGAAGAGAGGGCTTTAAATTTAAAAAGCGCGAAGTTTAAGTCCTCTCTCCCGGAGAGGATTTAGGTGAGGCCCCTTTAGCCCTTAGTCTGCTCAAAAACTGTGGTGTGAAGCCCAGGTAAGAGGCCAGCATGTATTGCGGTACGCGTTGCATAAAATCAGGATACAGCCGGGCGAAGTATCGGTAACGTTCCTCATCCGTCATGTTAAAAATAAAACCTATCCTGCGCTGCGCAGCCACAAAAGCGGTTTGCATCATAATACGGAAATAGCTTTCCAGTTTAGGTATCGATTCAAATAGGGGAGACCTGCTTTTTTCCGTAAGCAGCAACAGTTCCGAAGCCTCTACAGCCTGTATAAAACAATTGGAAGGTTTATTGGCCATCAGGCTATCCTGGTCGGCAATCCACCAGTTTTCAATACCGAACTGTATAATTTGCTCGTTCAACTTATTGTTCACCAGAAACTGCCGCATGCACCCCTTCACCACAAAGTAATTTCCTTTGCAATGTTCGCCAGGCTCCAGTAAAAAAGCTTTCTTTTTTAGTTTGATAAGTTCCAGTTTATCACAAAGCGATTGCTCCTCCTGCAGTGTTAGCTGTACGTACTTTTTTATATGAGCAAGCAGCTGCGGATACATGTTGATGAGTAATTATTCAAAGCGACGGGTTTTAAACCCATCGCTTTAATATTGATATTTTATTTACTGTAAAACTTATCCAGAAACAAATAACGAGCACCGTTGGTTTCTGTTTGAAGCTCGGTGTTAGAATTGATATTGATGAACTTTACCACACTGCCATTGGTATTTGGTGTCCACACAGGTAAACCTGCTGCATTCGGATTGCCCGTTTTAACAAAGTTGGCAAAGTAGTTTTGCATAGCTGCCGATACACTATAATCAACAGGTGTCCATGCGTAAACTTTATTGTATTGCAGGTTGCCCATTGCAAACTCAATTTCTGATGCGTGTGAGGCACCTACCAATGCTGGTGGCAATTTATTAAAGATAGAAACAGGATTAACTTCCGGGGGTCTTGGACATGAAAATAAGTAACGGTATACCGGTTTAGTTCCGGTTTTTGTTTGTAAGTCGGCCCATTTCCAGGTGCTGTAGGCTATAAATCTGTCGCTGGCTAATGCAGTGGCCGATTTAATTACCTCTTCTTGTGTTGTTCCGGGATAGAGTTTTAAAACCTCTGCAGCATTATCCCCAAACTGCTGCTTTACCTTTGCAGCATAATTTTCTGGTGTTGGCATATCTCCACCCATCAGCGCCTGATAAGGTACTTCGGTAGAGTTCCAGCCAACCAGCAAGGGCACATGAGCTTGTTCTCCTGCCTCAAAAATGGCAGCAGGTGTTTTTGGCAGAAAATAACCATCCACCGTTGCTGCCAGCCTGAAATTGCCTGGTTTTGATGCATAATCAAGTAATTGCGCCGCTGGAAAAGCGCGTAGGTCGGCCAACGAGTTTGCGTTTAAATTTGTAGCCAGATTTACACCATTTTGTTCTCCCTCGGCCAATGGTATAGCCGGAGCGGTCGGTTTAATCATAGCGCCGCTTTCGCCAATTGCACCGTTAATTAAATCTTTTGAAAGGGGAGAGGCCATCTGTGCAGATACAGAAATAGAACCTGCCGACTCGCCTGCTATAGTTACCAGTTTAGGGTCGCCACCAAAGGTGGTTATATTGGCTTGCACCCAACGTAGGGCCGCATTTTGATCCAGCAAACCATAATTTCCGGATGAATGGTGTGCCGATTCTTTGGTTAATTCAGGATGGGAGAAAAAGCCGAATATGCCCAAACGGTAATTTACAGTTATGGCAATAATTCCTTTTTGTGCCATACTTTCACCATCATAGCGAGTTTCTGAACCATCACCGGCAACAAATCCTCCGCCATAAAAATATACTAACACAGGTAGTTTTTTGGCTGATTGTTTTGCAGGCACCCATACATTAAGGTATAAACAGTCTTCGCTGGTGGTATCTCCGCGGAATATCATATCGCTAAAAACATGCTTTTGCATCGCCATATGGCCAAAATGATCAGCCTTGCGTACGCCTGTCCAGTTGGCAGCAGGCTGCGGTTCTTTCCAGCGCAGATCGCCCACCGGTGGTAATGCATACGGAACGCCCTTAAAGCTATTGATGCCGGTAGCAGCATTGAAGGTGCCTTCTAAAGTGCCATTGCTGATTTTAACCTGCGGATTGTTTTGTGCCATTGCGCTGCTCATCATAAATATCAGGAGCGTTAAAAAACTAAAATAAGTTCTCATAAATTGGTTTAAAATTGATATGGAGGAAATGAAACTGTATTGTAAATTTATAAATTACCAATGTCCCATTATGTAACAATAATAATCAATTATTTAAAAACTAAACATCAATATCATAAATGATCTTATTGGAAACAGAGAGGCTATTATTCAGGCAGCAGGAGCTGAGAGATATAGATGCTTATTGTGCTATGGAGATGGACCCGGATGTGCGCCGCTATGTGGGTGGAAAGCCGCGTACCCGCGAAGAAGCCGAAAACCGATTCCTACCGGGTTTGGTACGCGCTCCGAATAATTTAGCTATGTGGGCCACCATTTATAAGCCAGAAAATAAATACGTAGGCCGATGCGGAATTTATCCACATTTTGATAAAGATGGCAGTCCGATCGCAGGCGAGGCATCATTGGGACTTTATATTGCAAAACCTTACTGGAGTCGCGGATTTGCTACTGAAGCTGGGCGTGCTTTTATTGAATTCGGCTTTAATAAACTGGATATACAACGTATTGTAACCAGTATACAGGCAGGTAACGATGCATCCATAAGGGTAATTGAAAAACTGGGGTTTACGCAGGAGTATTTTGAACAGGGTGAATACAGATCTTTTTATCACTATGAAATAAAGAAAACCTAATAATCTGCAATACTCCACACAAATCCTCCCGGTATTTGTATATTTATCTGATCCAAAATATTCCTTTTATTTTCTTTACCCGTAAAGGATAGAAAGCTTAAGGAAAATTCGGAATTTAGCGCCTTTAATTATTGCTGATGAATATTGAACTGTTTATTCCTTGTTTTATTGATCAATTATTTCCTGAAACTGCCTTTAATACCGTAAAAGTACTTCAAAAAGCAGGATGCACAGTCAACTACAATCCATCGCAAACCTGTTGCGGCCAGCCTGCCTTTAACGCCGGTTTTTGGGACGATGCCAAAGCAATAGGTAGCAAATTTTTAAATGATTTTCCTACCGATAGCGTAATTGTAACCCCATCGGCCTCCTGCACCGGCATGGTGAAAAACTATTATAACGATCTGTTTACCAATACCGCCGTACACAACAAATGCCGCAATGTGCAGGGCAATATCTATGAGCTTTCAGACTTCCTGGTGAATATTTTACAGGTTGACTATTTTGGTGCCGAGCTGGACGGTAAAGCCGTTTATCACGATAGCTGCGCTGCCTTACGCGAATGCAAAATTAAAACCGAACCACGTCAGCTGTTATCAAAAGTACTGGGATTGGATCTGGTAGATTTGATGGACAATGAAACCTGCTGTGGATTTGGCGGTACTTTTGCCGTTAAGTTTGATGCCATATCAACAGCCATGGCGCAACAAAAGGTTGACAATGCGCTTGAGGCAGAAGCAGAATATATTATCTCCACCGATGCATCCTGCTTAATGCACCTTCAAAGCTATATCGACAAAAACAACCTTCCCATTAAAACTTACCACCTGGCTGATGTTTTGGCGATGGGATGGGGGAATGTATAGGGGATTGCGGAAGTCGGAATTTCGATTGCGGAATTAATGAGGTCAAGATTATAGCACCAAAATAAAAACAAAGAATACTTACCGGTAAGTGGCCGGCCACTTACTCTTGTTGGCTACAACATCAAAATTATCCTCTAAAAATCATTACAATATCAACACATCCCTTTCAAAATAATTCCTTAAATTCGCACCACAAAAATTAAAGATCACTTGGTAGGTGATTAAACAAGTAACACAAATTATAAAATTTAAATCATAGTTGTAGATGATTAACATTACTCTCCCTGATGGTTCTGTACGTCAGTATGAAAAAGGAGCAAGTTCCTTTCAAATCGCACAGTCGATCTCTGAAGGATTAGCAAGAAACGTATTAGCAGCAGAAGTAAACGGACAGGTTTGGGATGCAGGTCGTGCTATTGAGCAGGATGCCTCTATTAAACTGTTAACCTGGAACGATCTGCAGGGTAAATCAACCTTCTGGCATTCATCGGCCCACTTAATGGCCGAGGCTTTGGAAGCGCTTTATCCGGGCACTAAATTTGGTATCGGTCCGGCAATTGAAACCGGCTTTTACTATGATGTTGATTTTGGTGATCGCGAATTTTCATCAGAAGAATTTAAAAAGATAGAAGACAAAATTCTGGAACTGGCTAAAACCAAAGAAGAATTTGTACGCAAACCAGTTAGCAAAGCCGATGCTATTGAATATTTTACCGAAAAAGGCGATGAGTACAAGCTCGACCTGATTAAGGATCTGCCTGATGGCTCTATTACCTTTTATACACAAGGTAACTTTACCGATCTGTGCCGCGGGCCGCACATCCCTAATACAGGCTTTATAAAGGCTGTAAAACTGATGAGCGTTGCCGGTGCTTACTGGCGCGGCGATGAGAGCCGTAAACAGCTTACCCGTATTTATGGCGTAACTTTCCCTAAAGCGAGTGAGCTTACCGAATACCTGCAATTGCTGGAGGAAGCCAAAAAACGCGACCACCGCAAGCTGGGTAAAGAAATGGAACTGTTTGCCTTTTCTGAAAAGGTAGGCATGGGCCTGCCATTATGGTTACCTAAAGGAGCTGCATTGCGCGAACGCCTTACAAATTTTCTGCAAAAAGCACAGGTAAAGGCTGGCTACGAGCAGGTAATTTCACCGCACATTGGTCATAAAAACCTGTATGTAACTTCGGGCCACTATGAAAAATATGGTGCGGATTCTTTTCAACCTATAAAAACACCGCAGGAAGGTGAGGAGTTCTTCTTAAAACCGATGAACTGCCCGCATCACTGCGAAATGTATAAAACCAAGCCACGTTCGTACAAGGATCTTCCGGTACGTTATGCGGAGTTTGGTACTGTTTACCGTTATGAACAAAGCGGCGAGCTGCATGGCTTAACCCGTGTACGTGGATTTACTCAGGATGATGCGCACTTATTTTGCCGTCCTGACCAGGTAAAAGAAGAATTTAAAAAAGTAATTGACCTGGTATTATACGTATTTACAGCCCTGGGCTTTGAAAACTATACTGCACAGGTATCACTTCGCGACCCGGAAAATAAGGCCAAGTATATTGGCACTGATGAAAACTGGGCGCTGGCCGAATCAGCTATTATAGAGGCTGCTGAAGAAAAAGGATTAAAAACTGTTGTAGAATTAGGTGAAGCAGCGTTTTACGGCCCTAAGCTTGATTTTATGGTGAAGGATGCTTTAGGCAGAAAATGGCAGCTGGGAACTATACAGGTTGACTACAATTTACCTGAGCGTTTTGAACTGGAATACACCGGAAGCGATAACCAGAAACACCGCCCGGTAATGATTCACAGGGCGCCATTCGGCTCATTGGAAAGGTTTATTGCCGTATTGATTGAACATTGCGCTGGTAATTTCCCGTTGTGGTTATCGCCTGAGCAGTTTATTATTTTGCCTATTTCAGAAAAATATGAAGATTATGCAAAAAAACTTTCAGAATCATTAAAAGATTCCGATATTTGCGGGCTTATTGATTTCAGGGATGAGAAAATAGGACGTAAGATACGTGATGCTGAAGTCAAAAAAATCCCCTATATGCTGATTGTTGGTGAAAAAGAAGCAGCCGAAGGCTTGGTTTCTGTAAGGAGACATGGCCAGGGTGATTTGGGAAGTATGAGCATAGAGGAATTTAAAAAACAAATAATTAAAGAAATAACAGTATAAATTGGCATTAAACAAACCTTTCAACAGAGGACCAAGGCTACCATTTAAGAAAAAGGAAGCTGAACACAACATCAATCAATTTATCCGTGCTCAGGAAGTTCGCCTTGTGGGCGATAATGTGGAGCAGGGAGTTTATTCACTACGGGATGCCCTGGCAATAGCAGAGGAGCAGGAATTGGATCTGGTAGAGATATCTCCCAATGCGGTGCCTCCTGTTTGTAAAGTAACAGACTATAACAAGTTTATTTACGAGCAGAAGAAAAAGTTAAAGGAAATTAAAAGTAACGCCAAGCAGACCGTTATCAAAGAAATCCGTTTCGGACCGAATACCGATGATCATGACTTTGAATTTAAATTAAAGCATGCCATTAAGTTTTTGGAAGCGGGCGAAAAGGTAAGAGCTTACGTACACTTTAAAGGGCGTGCAATTGTTTACAAAGAGCAGGGTGAAATATTACTATTGCGTTTTGCACAGGCGCTTGAAGAAGTGGGTAAGGTGGAGCAATTACCAAAGCTTGAAGGTAAACGCATGTTTTTAACCGTTACCCCTAAGGGAGCGAAGAAATAGATGTGAGATATTAGATTGGAGATGTGAGACAAAAGAATTCTCAAATCTCACGTCCCAAATCTCAGTTCTAAAAAAAAGAATTAATTAAATAAATACATATACAGACGGTTATGCCAAAAATGAAGACCAATTCCAGTGCCAAAAAGCGCTTTAAGCTTACTGGAACAGGTAAAATCACCAGGAAGAACGCCTACAAAAGCCACATCTTAACCAAGATGTCGACAAAACGTAAGCGTAACCTTACTCACACCAGTTTAGTTTCTGATGCTGACATGGGTAACGTAAAACGTATGCTTTGCATAGGTAAGTAATTAACAATTTTTTAACCAGGTATTAGAGTTTAAAGTTCAGTATTAAAACTGGCACTCACTACCAAAAAACAAAATCATGCCACGTTCAGTTAACGCAGTAGCGTCGAGAAGACGCCGGAAAAAAATCATGAACCTAGCCAAAGGCTATTGGGGTTCACGTAGCAAGGTGTATACCGTTGCTAAAAACACAGTTGAAAAAGGCTTACAGTACGCTTACCGCGACCGTAAAACCAAGAAAAGAGAGTTCAGAGCTTTATGGATCCAACGTATTAACGCTGGTGCCCGTCAGCACGGAATTTCTTACTCTCAATTAATGGGTAAATTAACAGCAAAAGAAATTGGTTTAAACCGTAAGGTATTAGCTGATTTAGCTATGAATCATCCGGATGCTTTTAAAGCAGTTGTTGATGCAGTAAAATAATTTAAAAATATCGTTTTAAAAACAAGGAAAAAAGTTGTCTCTGTAAAAAGAGACAGCTTTTTTTGCTTTTAGGCCTCACCATCTATACAATATCAATCTAAAATAGATATACCATTGGCATCGGTTGATAATACCTCACTCATATAATCTAAAAAAGGGCGCATATTTTTAAATATTGCATTCACCTTAAATAAAAAATCGGAGTTGAGTATCTCCTCATCACTAAATTCGTACTTAAACAAAAACTGTTTATACTGTAAGAGATCAATTGCAGGATGATCTTTTGCATATCCCCGCGGAGCGGATTTGATCTGCGCTCCTCTCATTTTCCCAAATGTTTTTACCAGTGCTGGGTTAGCAAGCAGTTTTCCCCAGTCTTCATAATTGGCATCAATATCCTGCCTTATCCTTTTCATATCGTTTGGTTCAGGCCCGAAAAAACCGGCAGCAATAAATGAATTTCCTGGTTCAAGCCTAAAATAATAACCGCCTCTAAGCTTTTTAGTAGCCCTTTTTAAAGATCCGCTCCAATGGGTATTATATGGCATTTTATCTTTTGAAAAACGTACATCTTTATAAATCCGGAATAAGCTTTTTTTACCTGAGGCGGTTTCGATTTGATCATGCCTGTTCATTTCTATAATCAGGGCATCAGCAAAGGCAACAATATTATTCTGTGCTTCAACATAGCGGTCTTTATAGGTATTGAACCATTCGCGGTTATTGTTTTTGGAGAGATCTTTCAGAAATTCAATAGAATCTATGTTTATAGTAATCGGAGCCATTTTTGAGTCTTGAGTAAGTGATCAAAACTAATCAAAAGTAAATCACCCAAAAGTAAAAGTAAAAGTAAAAGAGGCCGCTTCATATTATTGAGGCGGCCCCTTAGTATTTAAATTAATCTGTTGATAATGGTTGGATTGCTTCTAGTTCACAATAATTACCACATCATCTTTATCTTCCAAATCCATAAACTGCTTAAAATTTTGCACGTCGGCATCAATCATGTTTTTGAACACAGGGTTAAGTACATGGGCAAGGCCTGCACCTAATCCTCCGGCAGGGGGCTGATAACTGATTATCAGATCAATCAGCGTTCCGCCATCCTGCGCATCCCTGAACCTTATTTTACCGGCATTATCAATCGCAGAACCAGGAACTGAGCTCCAGCCAATGAGTTCGTAGGGCACATCCATTACAATTTCGGCATCCCAGCTTATTTTGGCAACTCCGGTGGGCAATTTAAGTACCCAGTGGGAGCGTTCATCATCAATTACATTAACACGGCTCAAATGATTCATAAACAACGGCAAATTATCCAGCTGACGCCAAAACTCATAAACAAACTTTCGTGATTTATTTACTTTAAAGGAAGATTTGATCCTGATATTAACCGGATCGGTATTTACCTTCCCAGCCTGCGAATACAATTCACAATGCCCGGTAACACCCCTGTTTAACAAATAACCGCCTGCTCCAAGTTTCAGCAAGCTGGTAAAAGGACTTTTAAATAAATGTTTTATTCCTGAAAGGCTAAGTTGTACGCCCGCAGCTATAGACACATAGCGCTCGGACCAGTTTAAATTTATGCTGTTATGTGCAGAAACGGGTTCGTATCCGTTTATCCTTTGCAATGTTGTTGTTGCCATAATAATGTTTAAAGAGGTTTATTATTTCAACAAACATTAATACAGGAGGTTTTCTTTAAATGAAATTAAACAAAAACATCACTAAAAGAATATACTAATAGCTAAACTTAAACTTTTTCAAATCGGGTAAATATTTTTTAGGTCGATTTAGTTCATATTGATAAATTACCTGACCGAGGTTTTTTAAAAAAGGAAGGCATATCGTTTTATATTCATATTTGTCATCGTTATAAATACCATCGTCGTTTGATTGAACTACAGCAGTAAGTATAAACTCAACCTTGTTTTTAAAATCGACGAAGTAAGCATTATCAATATCGTAGCCATATGAATCGCCCACTTTATTAAATATCCTGATATCAGGATTAATTACAGCAGTACTGTCACCTCCGTAAAACAGAAATTTACAAAAAGCAGGATAGTAGTCCGAACTATAAGAAGGGTAGTGGCTCTCGTTGGGAAACATGCTCATATAATGATACAAAAAATCGTAATCGGTAGGTTTCAGATCAAATTGCTCATCTTCCGGAAAAGCCTCGGGGAACAATAAACGCTTCAGTACCATTTGCTGATCAGCAATAGTATAAACATTTTTGTTGCTGAAATCAAATGGTTGCATTATTAACTGATTATTGCCATTAATATACCCCTTACCCTGTAACATATTATCCAAATGCATAGGATAATCGTTATTGTCATATTGGCTAGGCTGATGATAGATTAATTTTTCTCCCTTATAAAAATCAATTGCATTAGTGTGTTTTGCGGCATCGCCGCCATCGCCTATAGCTAATCGTCCAATAATGCGTGTATTGTTTAAACCATACTTTTTTAATTTTGCATTAATTTCAGCGCGGCCAACAAACTCATAAAGCCGGTTATAAGCATAATTATCGCTTACCAGTAATATTTTTTTGATGTAATTACCAATGCTGGGTAACAAATTATAAGCTGAACTATCCTGAATCATCCTGGTTTCACCCTCGAAGGAACTATCCGTTTTCATTACGGTATTTTTATTCAGATGAGGTATATTCAACTCATTTAGTTTCTCAAGTGCAAAGATAGCTGTAGGCAATTTTACAGTGCTGGCAGGATAAAAATAGTGTTTAGCGTTAAGCCGGTAGCTAAATGATTTAAAGTGCGGCACATTGTTTTCATCCCTGTCTATTTGAGTGTAAAGTATTTGCACTTCATTATGTGTAGGATGATTAAGAATGTGACTAAATAGCTCCTGGTGGGATTCTACCAGATTTTTAAGAAAAGTTGTATCGGGCGATTGTGCCAACGAAAGCATGTTGATCATTAACAGGGTTATAGTACAAAAATATTTCATCAAATTAAATATACGAATGATAGTTTGTGTTTGTTAATTCTTATCTTACTTTTGCATCGCTTTAGGTTTTCTTAAGGATAATACCATAAGAAATTAAAAGGGAATACGGTGTAATTCCGTTACTGTCCCGCAGCTGTAAGCTCCATAAACTGTTGTCCAATCAATTAGTCACTGTTCCGCTAAAACGGAATGGGAAGACCGGGCAAACGGGGAGTAAGTCAGAAGACCTGCCTCAGCACTATATTATTCATAGCTTTCGGGGATTGAGGCTTGGATGTGAAACTCTTCTTTGTTGGTTGTTTGTTTCCATTCTGTTCATTTCTGTATGCTGTGGGTTAAAACTCACAACAACATGAAAAAAAATTATGTTTTAGTTGCTACAGGCCTGGGGCTTGTCCAACTGGTGTTGCTTAATACAGCAGCACACGCACAAGACACTACTAAAGTACTTAATGATGTAGTAGTAACAGCTACACGTTCGCCACAAAAGCAATCAGAAATTGGCCGTGTAGTTAGTGTAATTACAGCAGATGACATCAAACACGCACAAGGTAAAACGCTGCCTCAATTATTAAACACCGTTCCGGGTATTGTTTTTTCAGGTGCCAATAATGCTCCTGGAATTAGCTCCGATGTTTATATGCGCGGGGCTACAACCGGTAATACATTGATCCTTATTGATGGTTTTCCGGTAAATAATCCATCGACAATTGATGGCAGTTATGATCTTAATGCTTTTCCACTCGACCAGATAGATCACATCGAAATATTAAAAGGCAGTGGCTCTACATTATATGGATCGGACGCTGTTGCTGGTGTAATCAACATTATTACCAAACACGCTAAAGGGCAAGGCTTAAAAAGCAACGTTCAGCTTAGTGGCGGCTCTTATGACACCTTTAAAGAGTCGGCAGGTATTAACGGAAATATAAAAAACACCGGAGTTGCTATCAATTTATCGAATACCGATTCGCATGGTTTTCCAGCAGCTACAGATACTACTGGTAAAGGTGGGTTTAGGAATGATGATTTTCATCAGCGTTCAGCAAGCGTAAATCTGAATCAAAAGGTATCCGACAATTTGGTAATAAATGGAAATTTTCAAGGCAGCTATAATACAGGGCATTTACCCCAGGAAGCTTTTACTGACGACCAGAACTATACCTATGCCAATACATTCCTATTTGGCGGTTTAGGTGCCGATTTAAAAATTCATAAAGGTGACCTGAAAATCAACATTAGCGAAACTGATGTTAAGAACAACTATAATGACCTAGCGGGCCCAACCAATTTTGATTTTGCATCATACCAAAAAAACACCGGAAATATTACAGATGCAGAGGCTATTTTCAATTACGAATTTTGCAAGTATTTTAGTATTGTAACTGGTGCTGATTTTAAACATAGAAGTACCAACCAACTCAGCACATTTGATACAATACCTAAAACTCAAGCAACAGATAATATTTTCAATGCTTACGCTTCTCTATTCTTTAAAGCCGGAATTTTTCATATGGAATTAGGCAATGGCTATGACCATGATAGCCAATACGGTAGTAAGTATAATTATACAGTAAGTCCTTCTGTATTATTATTTGATCAGCTTAAAATATTTGCAACCACAGCTTCTGCTTTTAAATCTCCATCCCTTTATCAATTATATTCCCAATATGGAGGCACATACCTAAAACCAGAAACAACTACTTCATATGAAGCTGGCTTTGACTGGGAGATACTTAAAAACACATTATCATTCAATACCGTTTTTTATAAATACAATACAAAGAATGTAATCTATTTTATTGAAGAGAATGACCCTCCTTACGGAAAATATGAAAATGGTTCATTCCAAAAAAATAAAGGGTTTGAATCTGAGTTAAAGTATAAAAACAATGATTTTACAGCATCAGCCTATTATGCTTATGTAACCGGAGCATTGACTGATGTAAACGGAGTTGTGACCAATTACCTTATCCGCAGACCAAAAAACACTTATGGCGCTAATATCTATTATCAATTTATCAGCAACTTTTCAGCTGGTGTAAATTACAGGTATACTGGTGACAGGACTGATGAGAATTTCACAACCGGTTCCAATGTAACCTTAAAACATTATAATCTGGTTGACGCGCATCTGCAATTTGAAGCAAACAAACACATCAGTCTATTTGCCGATTTAAAAAACCTGCTTGATGAAAAATATACCGATTGGTTGGGATATAATACCTCCAGGTTTAATTTTATGGCCGGAGTAAAATATCAGATCAATTAGGAATTGTTTATTTGAAAGTATAATCCGTATTTTTACCTCATAAATTTAGCTATGTCACTAAAAAAAATAAACTTAAGAAATGGCGCATTAATCTTCATGATTATTTGTGCCGCAGCTACCAGATTAATCAATTTCAATCATCTTACTGGCTGGAGCAATTTCACTCCGGTAGGTGCAATTGCAATGTTTGGTGGAGCTTATTTTGCCGATAAATGGAAAGCATTTCTTGTTCCTTTAGTTATTTTATTTATAAGTGATATACCGCTGGACTATATGTATTTCGGCAAATTTATGCTCTTTTATAGCGGCGCTTTGCCGGTTTATATAGCCTATGCCTTGATGGTGCTGGTAGGAACCTTTATCAGAAAGGTAACTGTTATAAATGTTGCAGCAGGCTCAGTACTTACTATTGTTATTCACTGGTTAGTTACCGATATTGATCCCTGGTTACAAGGAACATTATATTCAAAGAGCTTTTATGGTTACTTTGAATCACTGGCCGCAGCAATTCCTTTTGAATTAAATGGGCTTTATGCTACCCTTATTTTTAGCGCAATTCTATTTGGCGGCTTTGAACTGGCTCAAAGAAAGTTCACTTTCCTGCGTTTAAATAAAGAGTTAGCTATTTAATTATATAAAAAATCAATAAAAAGCGATCAGTCTTCAGGCAGGTCGCTTTTTTTATAGGCTGAATTTTATGATCTATTATATTACAGGTGGCACACGGTCTGGCAAAAGCAGCTATGCACAAAAGCTGGCTTTAGGCTTAAGCGATAATCCTGTTTATCTTGCAACCGCCCGAAAATGGGATGATGATTTTAAAAGCCGCATTAAACGCCATCAACAAGATAGAGATGAACGCTGGGAAAACATTGAGGAAGAAAAAAATCCTTCAAAACTAGCCTTAAAAGGTAGGGTAGTGGTATTGGACTGTGTTACCTTATGGCTCACCAACTTTTTTTCGGATACCAAATACCATGTGGATGAAACTTTAAGTTTAATTAAAGAGGAATTTGATCAATTTGCCGAAGTTGATGCCACCTGGATCATTATTTCTAACGAAATTGGTATGGGAATGCACGCCGATACCGAAATAGGTCGGAAGTTTGCGGATTTGCAAGGCTGGATTAACCAACATATTGCCGCAAAGGCAGATAAAGCTATTTTTATGGTATCAGGGCTACCATTAGACTTAAAGTAATGAAACACGTAGTTATTCTTACTGGTGCCGGCATAAGCGCCGAAAGTGGCCTAAAAACCTTTCGCGATAGCGATGGCTTATGGGAAGGTTATGATATTGAGGATGTTGCAACGCCTGAAGCCTGGCATCGCAATCCCGTCTTAGTACAACAGTTCTATAATGAAAGAAGAAAATCAGTATTGGAAGCGCAACCAAACGCAGCCCATCTTGCTTTGGCCAAGTTAGAAGAAAAATACAAGGTTACCATCATTACCCAAAATATTGACGACCTGCATGAGCGTGCCGGGTCAAGCAATGTAGTCCATCTGCACGGGGTTATTACACGGTCGCAATCAAGCAAAAAAGCAACCCTTACCTACCCGATAGACGGGTGGGAGATCGGCATGAATGAGAAATGCGAATTTGGTTCACCATTGCGTCCGCACGTAGTTTGGTTCGGCGAAGATGTACCTATGATTGTACCCGCCATGAACATTTGCCGAGAAGCGGATATTTTTGTATTAATAGGTTCATCACTAGCGGTGTATCCTGCGGCAGGCCTAATCGGTTATGTCGATACTGACATTGTTAAATACATCATCGATCCTAAAATACCAACCGTTTATAACTTAACTGGCGTGGTTAAAATAGAAGAAAAAGCAACTATTGGAGTTCCCAAACTGGTTGACGAATTATTAAATGCCTAATTAAATGGAAGATCTTAATGAACGATTGTTTCTGCAGCACGAAGCGGATTTATTGCTTGAAATAATTACGAACAGGAGGGATGTAAGAGGAAACCGTTTTACCGATGAAACTATCGAAGAAGAAAAGATCAGTCAGATATTGGAGGCAGCGGTAAATGCACCTTCGGTTGGTTTTTCACAGCCCTGGCAATTTGTAATCATAAAAAGTAAAGAGATAAAAGAACAGGTAAAATCTACATTCAACACGGAAAACGAAAAGGCTTCTAAACTTTTCAAAGATGAAAAACAACAAGAATATAATCGTCTAAAGCTGGAGGGTATCTTTGAAGCTCCGTTAAATATCGCCATCTTTTATGCAGGTTCCGACAAACCCATACTTGGACAAACATCCATGGCCGAAGTGGGTATGTACAGCGTAGTCTGCGCCATACAGAACATGTGGTTAATGGCCCGTGCACTTAATATTGGCATGGGCTGGGTAAGTATTATTGACCCGGAAAAGGTTAAGCAGATACTGAAAGCACCTAAAGACAATAAACTGATAGGCTATTTCTGTCTCGGATATACCAATGGCTTTTTACAACAACCCGAATTAGAACTTCTAAAATGGGAAAACCGCAAAAAGCTTTCAGAACTAATTTTTAACGAAACCTATTAAAACAGTAATACCAATACATCATCATGCCTCAAAAACTACAATGCATATTTAACTGGAGCGGTGGAAAAGATAGTGCGCTTGCACTATATCATTGTTTGCAGAATCCTGATATCGAAATCAAATATTTGGTTACCACGGTTAATGATGCCCTTAATCGTATTTCTATGCATGGGGTAAGGGAAGAGTTATTGGTTATGCAGGCTGAAAGTATCGGTGTTCCATTATACGAGATCAGACTGCCTGAAATGCCGGGAATGAAAGAATATGATGATACTATGAGCCATCATCTGCAAAAATTAAAAGGAGAAGGGATTACACATTCTATTTTTGGCGATATTTTTTTGGAAGACCTTAAAAAGTATCGTGATGAAAGACTTGCAGAAATTGGCATGACGGGTATTTACCCGCTCTGGAAACGCGACTCGCATGAACTGATCAATGAATTTCTAACATTAGGTTTTGGAACCGTGATAGCCTGCACACAGGCCCGATTGGAAAACTTTGTTGGCCGGGAAATTAGTCCCGAACTGATTAGTGAACTACCCGTTGATGTGGATGTTTGTGGCGAAAATGGAGAGTTTCATACCTTCGTTTTTAAGGGACCGATATTCAAAACTCCAATAAATTATAAAACAGGTGAAAAGGTATTTAAGCAATATGCCGCACCGAAAAATACAGACGACACCTGCTTTTCATCCAACCCGGTTACTACAATATCTGGTTTTTGGTATTGTGATCTGTTGCCTGATAATTGATATAATTCACTTTTTGATATTGGTCATCTTTGCCGCTTGTGGTAATTTTTGTAATGGTGCCATAGTCGATATCCAGTTGAAAAACTTTGTCGAGCGGAATTTTTAAAACATAAGCAAGCAACGACCGGATAACACCTGCATGACTCAGGATGTAACTTTTGGGTTGCGTTTGTAATAACAAATCATCCCAAAATTGAGCACAGCGATCATACAGATTATTAAAGTTTTCGCCTCCCGGAACTCGGAAGTTTACATAATCGGCCATCCATAAATTTAAAACAGCCTCATCAATTTCGGTCCAGGCTTTTTGCTCCCAATCGCCAAAATGCATTTCGGAAAGTTTCGGATCAACTTGATAGTTGTCGTCCGACAAAAACTGGGCTAGTTGAGTACAACGTTCAAAAGGACTCGAGTAAAATACGGCACCGTCTGTTTTGTCGCCTAAGGTTTCTTTCAATGTATTAAATGCCGTCTGCCAGTCAGCTTTTAGGGCTATGTCTGATTGTCCATAACAAAGTTTGCCGGGGTTATGCACGGCAGTATGCCTGATTAGATAAATTTCCATTAGTTAGCGTATTTAAATATAACCAGTAAGGAAAGATAAAACACTACTTCTGACACTTGTTGGACAGCTCCCAGGCAATCGCCTGTATAACCACCTATCCACTTTTTAAAATATCCTGAAAAATACCAGCGCACCAGCAACAACGGAACTAAAGTAATCCAAACATAAACAGTGGCAAATAATAACAAAGGAAGCAATCCGGTAATAATGGCAAATGCTAATCCACCCGTGCTCATTTTGGTAGCAAGTGGTTTGGTTTTGCTGGTATCATCTTCGCGAGCGTATTCATCTGTAAAGATTAGTGAAACGGCATTTAACCGACTGATCGCATGCCCTGCTATTAAAGTTATAACAATAGTTTCTGTTGGCAGATAATTCAGGCTCGTCCATTTTAATAACAGCATTAAGCCAATGCCGATTACGCCATAAGTACCCAGGCGCGAGTCTTTCATAATCAGTAAAATCTTCTCTTTAGTCCAGCCGCCGCCAAAACCATCGCATACATCGGCAAAGCCATCCTCATGGAAAGCGCCGGTGGTTAATATCGAGGCAGCCATACTTAATAAAAGGGCAATTTCTTTAGGGAGAATGAATTGAAACCCATAAAAAAACAAAGCACTTATCGATCCAACCAAAATACCAACCATCGGAAAATACCGGGATGATTTATTCAGATATTCTTCGGAATGATCAACCCATTTAGGACAGGGGATCCGAGTGAAAAACATTAATGCGGTAAAAAAAATACGGACCTCTTTTTTCATTATTCCTTATTACTTACACCAGCAGACTCAAAGCTGGCCATTTCATTCAAAAAATTAACAGATGCATTTACTATTGGAAAAGCAATGGCGGTTCCTGTACCTTCACCAAGCCGCATACCCAAGCTCAACAAGGGTGATACTCCCAGATATTCCAGTAATAGTTTATGACCTTTTTCATCCGATAAATGGCAGGCAATTACATAATTCTTTATTTCCGGGTATAGTTTATAAGCTGCCAGATAAGCGGTAGTGGCAATAAAGCCATCCAGTAAAATAACCATTTTATTTTCAGCGGCCTGCAACATGGCTCCCGTCATCATAGCAATTTCAAAACCCGAAAAAGCCATCATGATCTTTTCCCAATCTTCGAGTTCTCCATGAAATTCAACGGCGGCTTCTAATACCCCGATTTTCTTTTTTAGTCCTTTATTATCTAAGCCTGTACCTCGGCCAACACAGTCATGTAAATCGGTTTCAGTAAAGTAATGCATCAGCATAGCAGCCGATGAAGTGTTACCAATTCCCATCTCGCCAAAAGCAATACAGTTACAGCCTTTCTCAAAAAGATCATTCACAATGGCCGAACCTTTTATAAAGCACTCGCTTAGTTCTATGCGCTCCATGGCAGTATTATTCAAAAAGCTGCGGGTTCCTTTGTTTACTTTGTAATGAAGCAATTTGCCCAGGCTGCCGAAATCATAATTAACTCCTGCATCCACAACTTTTACAACAAGGCCGTTTTGCCTTGCAAATACATTAATACCTGCACCCTCGTTTAAAAAGTTCATCACCATTTGGTAAGTTACTTCCTGCGGATAGGGGCTAACACCATCGTTGGCAATTCCATGGTCGCCGGCAAAAACCAACACCGTGGGGGACTTGATCTTCGGACTCAATGTTTCCTGAATGAGCCCAATTTGCAATGCAATATCTTCCAACTTTCCAAGTGAACCAAGTGGTTTCGTTTTATAATCAATTTTGTGTTGAAGTTCCTTTTCAAGCGACTTTTCAACCTTTTTTACCTTAAAATCTTTCATTTCTATAATATTCTTATTGCCAAATATAATTTGGTGTTTTTTATAACTAATTAATTATCAATATTTTAATTAAAATACATGAATAGTAAATTCATTTACTTTAAGTACTTCTTAATTGAATTTTAATAAAACCTGCCAAATTAAATTTTGTTTAACGCCTAACACCTATATAAGTATTTAATTTTCAGATAATTATATATTAAACAGAAAACTAATAATTATACCTGTTATAACTTTCCTTAAAATCCTTACGCATTTCATGAAAGCGGGCCAAAACGGTTTTTAAAAATTCATCATCCAACAATTCAAATACACTGTTAACCCCGTCGAGTAAATCGGCTTCTGCAATTTTATAGATCTGTTCCAGGTTCCCCTGCTCCATCTTTACAATAAACTTATGGTTCATATTCAGAATGGATATTTTAAATTCGGGATGTGGTAGCTCTGCAATAATTCTCATGTTTCAAAAGTTTTGATGCTTTACCTTTTTTGTGGTAAGGTGTGCTAAATAAAAGATTAAATATGAGATTCATCTTAATTACTTTTAACATAGCAATGTTATTTTTGCACCATGGCCGAAGATTTAAACATAACCGCATCAACCGACAAGAAAGAACAGTATCAGTCACTATTACCCCAGATTGAAGCTTTGCTTTATGGCGAAGCTGATTTGGTGGCAAACCTTGCCAATGTATGTGCTGCTCTAAAAGAACAATTTAAGTGGTTTTGGGTTGGTTTTTACCTGGTAAAAGATAATGAGTTAGTATTGGGTCCGTTCCAGGGACCTGTGGCCTGTACTCGCATTGCATTGGGAAAAGGTGTTTGTGGCACTTCATGGCAACAGGAAAAAACACTAATTGTTCCGGATGTAGAACAGTTCCCCGGACATATTGCCTGCAGCTCGCTTTCACAATCCGAAATTGTAGTGCCGGTATTTCATAATGGCAGGGTAGTAGCCGTGCTGGATGTGGATAGCGAAGAACTGGATCAGTTTGACGAAACCGATGCCCAATACTTGGAAGCCATCGTAAAACTGGTAAATTTTTAAATGAGTAGAATATTTTTAATACCCGGATTAGGGGCCGATACCCGGGTATATAATAATATCGACTTAAAGGGGTTCGACGTTACCCGAGTTGATTGGATAGCACCTGATAGCACCGACACTTTATCCACTTATACACAAAAGATTGTATCACAATACAATATAAGCAATAATTCAATAATAATTGGCAATTCATTGGGTGGAATGATTGCCATTGAAATAGCCAAACACCTTCCGGTTAAAAAAGTAATTCTCATTTCAAGTATTAAAACTATTGATGAGGCGCCTGGGTATTTTAAATTTTTCAGGAGATTCCCTATTTATAAAATCATTCCTGGCAAAGCATTTACCAGCGTGGATTCCCTGGTAGAACCACTATTCGGGCATATGAGTAAAGCGGATAGCTGGCTTTTTAGGGATATGCTTAAAAAATCATCACCTGTATTTATAAAATGGGCAATGGGAGCAGTTTTAAAATGGAAGAACAAGACCATTCCTCCAAATGTCATTCACATAACCGGCGATAGAGATTTGGTTTTTTCTTATAAAAGGATCAAAGATGCTATTATTGTAAAAGGTGGCACTCACATTATGATATTTGATAAGGCGCAAGAAATAAATAAGATACTAAAGTCTATATTGAATTAAAAATGAAGCTGCCGGAAACATATTATCATAGTGCTGATGTAGTTGCACTGAGCAGGGACCTACTTGGTAAATATCTATTTACCTGTATTGACGGTATAACTACAGGTGGATATATAGTTGAAACAGAAGCATATAATGGCGCTATTGACAAAGCATCACATGCTTATGGCAACAAACAAACGCCCCGAACACAAACCATGTTTATGCAGGGAGGTATCAGCTATGTGTACCTCTGCTATGGCATTCATGAGATGTTCAATATCGTGACTTCGGTAGAAGGGCAACCACATGCCATACTGATCAGAGCTATTAATCCGACTGAAGGCCTGGAGCTGATGCAACTGCGCCGGAACATGCCGGTTGTGAAACCCAATATCACTTCAGGGCCTGGCTCTGTAGCTAAAGCATTGGGCATATCGCGTAAAATAAATACATTAAGTCTGCAGAGCGATGTTATCTGGATTGAAGATCGCGGCCTATCTTATCCGGACAGTGAAATCATGGCGGGTCCAAGAATAGGTGTATCCTATGCCGCCGAAGATGCCTTACTGCCTTACCGGTTTTATGTAAAAGGGAATATTTACGTAAGCAAGCCAAACAAATAATTTAACTAATTTTGGTCAAATCCTTTTCTTCGCCCGCTTTACGACTTGTTGTAGAAAGAGCAGGTTGTGCAAAGCAATGACCAGGCATGTTAATTTTTTTGACATGCAATAAAACACATATACGGTTAATAAACAGTAAATTATACCCTATTACTTGTAATATAAAAAGAACCTAAAACGACCAATGAACTACCAGAATACACTAGCATTTGCTACTGCGCTTGATGAACAGGATGAATTAAAAGATTTAAAAAAACTATTTTTGGTACCACAAAATAAAGGGAAGGATGTAATATATTTCTGCGGAAATTCCCTGGGGCTTCAACCGGTAACAGCACAGCAGTATGTTTTGGATCAGTTTGCTAATTGGAAAAACCTGGGCATTGAAGGTTTTTTTGAGGGTGATGATCCCTGGTTGGGCTACCATAAAAAGCTAACCGGGATACTTGCCAACCTGCTTGGTGCCAAAAAAGACGAGGTTACTATAATGAATTCGCTAACAGTTAACCTTCATTTATTGATGGTAAGCTTCTATAAACCAACTAGTAAACGTTATAAAATAATAATGGAAGGCGGTGCTTTCCCTTCAGATCAATATGCTTTTGCCAGCCAGGCCAGGTTTCATGGTTATGATCCGAAAGAGGCTATTATTGAAATTTTTCCAAGAGAAGGGGAATCAATTTTAAGGACAGAAGACATCCTGAAAACGATTAACAATCATGCTGATGATCTTGCTTTGGTGCTGTTTGGCGGGGTAAATTATTTCACCGGGCAATTCTATGATATCGAAGCAATTACCAAAACGGCCCATAAGGTTGGGGCGTTTGCAGGGTTTGATCTGGCGCATGCTGCCGGGAATGTGTTGTTGAATTTACATGACTGGGATGTGGATTTTGCAGCATGGTGTTCATACAAATACATGAACTCGGGCCCTGGTGGTATCAGCGGAATTTTTGTAAATGAGAAGCATTTTAATAATCAATCACTTAACCGCTTTGAGGGGTGGTGGGGCTACCGTGAAGATAAACGCTTTTTGATGACGCACGATTTTGAGCCGGAAATCGGAGCCGCAGGATGGCAGCTCAGTACAAGCCCGGTAATGTTACTAACCCTGCATAAGGCTGCACTGGATATCTTTCAACAGGCAGGCGGATTGGAGCCTCTGCGGGCAAAGAGTCAGCTACTAACAGGCTATCTGGAATTCCTTATTGAACAAATTAACCAGAACAAAGGCGAAGACGTGCTTAGGATAATCACCCCAAAAAACAAAGACGAACGGGGTTGCCAACTTTCAATAGTTTGCAAAAACAATGCCCGCAAAACGTTTGATTTTTTAACAAGCCATAGCGTTATTGGCGATTGGCGCGAACCTAACGTAATTCGCCTAAGCCCGGTGCCGCTTTATAACAGCTTTAAGCAAGTTTTTGACGTTGCCGGTATTCTCGCAGCTTCACTGGGAGAAAATTGATTAGGCGGCCTAAAATCGATTTAAAAAAACTAACCATCATTGCAAATGCCTTGTCGCTTTTTTTTTCATTTTGACTAAGTAATTGTTTTTTGCAGACTGATTCATCTTCAGTTTCCAAACACGTGGAGTGAGTAAATTTCAATTAAACTAAAGATTTACAATGCTGTATAAACCGGAGGTTTATTCCATTATATTAAACTATATAATATAATAATAATCAAGTGTTTATAGTTAATAACTAAAGCAAAAAATCAATCATTAGGTATGGACAAATCACTGTTCAATGTTACTGTCCGATAGAAATTTCGAAAATGATAATATCTGACTTCCGGGTATACACAATCGTTAGTGATCCCTACCCAGGGCGCTTTAAAGGCCGCCAGAATAAACTTCAACCGCTTGGACTCACATTTATAAGTCTGAGAAAAAAGGATTGATTATAGCCTCTCTAATTCGTTCGTTTTATTGTTAGCCTGTTGAAATTCCATTTTTCTTTCCAAATTTGCCTAAGTCCGATTTCAACAAAATATTAATGCTCAAAATAGCCTTCGATCCGATATATATCCATCCGCTGCCAGAGGGACATCGTTTTCCAATGCTGAAATATGAATTGATACCTGAACAATTACTTCACGAGGGATTAATCAGTAAGAATAATTTATTCACACCGTCTCTGACATCAGAAGAAGTGATCTGCTGGACGCACGAGAAAAACTATTGGGAGCAATTAAGGGATTTAACCCTACCTGCCAAAGAACAACGCCGGACAGGCTTCCCGTTATCTACCCAATTAGTGGAGCGTGAACAGCGCATTGCTCAGGGCACAATAGAGGCTTGCCATTATGCTTTTCAGTATGGCGTGGCTTTTAACATTGCCGGAGGAACACATCATGCCGGCACCAATTGGGGAGAAGGCTTTTGTTTATTAAACGACCAGGCAATTACAGCTAATTATTTATTAAACAGTAAATTAGCTACATCTATATTAATCATCGATTTAGATGTGCACCAGGGGAATGGCACCGCGCAGATATTTGAACAGGAGCAAAGGGTGTTTACTTTTTCTATGCATGGGGCTAATAACTTCCCGTTCAGGAAAGAAAAATCCGACCTTGACATTGCCTTACCGGATGGTACCGGTGACGAAGAATATTTGCAAATACTTCAACAAACACTGCCCGGATTGATTGAACAGCAAAAGCCTGACTTTATATTTTACCTTTCGGGTGTGGATGTACTGGCAACAGATAAGCTTGGCAAGATGGCTTTAAGCAGAGACGCCTGTAAAGCCCGCGATCAATTTGTATTAGAACAATGCGTCAAACACCACATTCCGGTTCAGGTAAGCATGGGAGGGGGCTATTCGCCTAACATCAGGGATATTGTTGATGCACATTGTAATACCTACCGGGTAGCTAACGAGTTATACTTTTAGTCCTGCGCTGGTATCATCACCGTTTTATCCTCATTCCGTTTGCTGATAAACTGGAAACGAAAAAACAACAAGATAGAAGACACCATCAAACCCAGCACCAATCCGTACCATACGCCTTTAACACCCAGATGAAGGATGATCCCCAAAACATACCCAACCGGTAAACCAATCACCCAATATGCCAGAAAAGTGATTAATGTCGGAATGTTCACATCACCCATTCCACGCAATATACCTAAGCCCACTACCTGCGTACCATCAAACAATTGAAATAGCGCAGCAATGATAAGTAACTGTGCAGCAATACCTATCACCATGGTATCAGAAGTGTAAATCCACGGAAGTACATGATTAAGCAAAGTAAACAGGATAGCTGTGCAACACATAAAGGCTATAACAATGTGATAGCTGGATATAGCCGAGTGCCGCAATTTTTGATGATCACTTACCCCAAAGTAGTTTCCTGATTTTATTGCTGCTGCTGCTGATAAGCCACTAGCCATCATATAAGTAATAGATGCAAGGTTAATGGCCACCTGGTGAGCGGCCTGCTCGTGGTAACCGATAGTACCTATAATTACTGCAGCCGCACTAAACGCGCTGATCTCAAAAGCGTACTGCATGGCCACTGGCGCACCGATGCTTAAAATTTGTAAACAACGGACCTTACTTATATTGGTTAGGTAAAAGCCTTTGAGATACTTTTTAAAGTTAACAGACTTGAAAACATACATACTCATTACCAGCGCCATTAAACAGCGATCTATTAGGGTACTGTAACCAACACCCTTAACACCCATTGGGCTAATACCAAATAGCCCTTTTACAAAAACTATACCCACACAAACATTAAGTACATTACCCCAAATTGAAATAAGCATGGCCTGTTTAGTAAAGCCCAGACCTTCGGCAAATTGCTTAAAGGTATTGAATATCAGCATAGGTATAATTGACAGCCCCAGTAAGAACAGAAATGGCTTTGCCTGGCTTACTACAGCAGGGGTTTGATGCAGGTGATTCAGTAATAATATGGAGCCAACTATTGTAACAGTGAAAAGTATTATACCTGTTAGTACGTTTATAAACAAACTATTTGAAAGCAGCTGTCCGCACTCGGCATAATTATCACGGCCATTATGCTGGGCAATTAAAGGTGTTATCCCATAAGATACACCAATACCTATAACCAGTAGAATCACAAAAATACTATTAGCCAGTGATACCGCTGCCAGCGAAACGGTACCAGCAAAGTGACCTACAATAATAGTATCAGAAGTTTGTACAAGCGTATGGCCCAATTGGGATATTACCACCGGGATAGCCAGGTTAAGGTTATCAAAATAATGACCTTTATATTTTTGGTAGATAGATTTCATTGATAATAAATGTGAGATACGGCAACTTTGGTTTTGAGATGCCGAAGTTAAGAATCAAAAATACGCCTACCTAAAATAAAAGCATTCATTTTGCTGGATACTTATTAAAACCAACAAAGCCCTGAAAGTTATACTTTCAAGGCTTTTGCTTAGTCAAAATTCAGCAGGATTTATTATTTAATGTCCGAATTGACTACCTTCTACTAGTTAGACAAGGTTACTTTTTCGTTCAATCTTGTCAAAATTAATCAGATCCCTGGTATTCTTTTGTACAGCTATAGCTGCAAATAAGGTAAGTAAAAACGACATGGCATAAAAGCCTTTTTCGCTTAAGGTTAAATCTGCATTCCACAAACCTACAGTAAGAAGCAAGACACAAATAAGGGTACAGGCCCAGCTTAAGCCATAATAAATATTGGTAACCTGGATACCCTCCAATCTGTCCCTAACACTTTTTTGTACTGATATTGCAGCAAAGAGTCCAAAAAGCAATATGGTGAAGTAATATCCTTTTTCGTTAAGTACCATTTTGGCATTCCACAAGCCGATGTTGTATGCTATAAAACCGATGATTAAAGCTGCCCATGATGCGCCTATAAACGCGTTTGATGGTTTCTGATCCATTGTTTTTTTAATTATGATAAAAGGTATAAGATGAATTAATAAAACAATGGTAATCAATATTTACAAAATATCAAGATTTATTAATGCCCTCCATTGAGGTAAAATCGTTTAATAGGTATAAATCTATGCAACATCAGATTTTCTTTCTTGTCATGTATTACTAAATACAGTTTCCCAGTAATTAAACCATCCGGTTCATTTTATGAAAATTGTTAAAAGGGCATATATACTTAAGTCTGTCTTTTATGCAGCATTATTATTTGTGTTATTTTCATGTAGCAACAAACATCGGCGAATTTCTTTTTATGCTTATTCAACACCCAGGCCATTGAATGATGATATCCCGGTGGGTACTGTAAATCGTTGCGGACTGGATTCACAAAAAATAAATAAACTTACCCGGCTTATCCTGGCAGATAGTATTCCTAACATTCATAGCTTGCTTATCGAAAAGGATGGAAAATTGATTTATGAGCAATATTTCGCTGGGAAAGATGAAATATGGGGTAAAGACCTTGGTTATGCGGAGCATTCCGTTAACGATCTGCATGATGTGAGAAGCATATCTAAAAGTATTGTTTCAGCATGTATTGGTATTGCCATCAATCAACACCTGATCAAGGATATTAATCAGCCTGTATTTTCATTCTTTCCCGAGTATAGTCAATATAATACCAGTGAGAAAAAAAACATAACCATCCGCCAGCTGCTCACCATGAGTTCGGGTTTAAGTTGGGATGAAGGGAATAATGATGAATTGAAAAATTGCGAATCCATTATGGAACATAGTTCCAATCCGCTTGCCTTTATTCTTAGCAGACCGATTGCTGTTACACCCGGAACAACCTGGAATTATAACAGTGGCGGAACACAGCTGCTTGCAGCCATTATAAAGAAAGTAAGCGGTGAAGACATTAACAACTATGCAACTAAAAACTTGTTTACCCCTTTGGGGATAACTAGTCATGTGTGGATAAAAATGGATGGGGGAGACCCGGCAGCGGCATCAGGATTACGTTTGCGATCAAGAGATCTTTTAAAATTTGCAATGTTATACGCCAATCATGGCATATACAACCAAAAGCAAATACTACCCTCAAAATGGGTAGATTCCTCCAGCACCATTGCAATAAAACGTCCTGAAGAAGAAGGCCCTGGAGGATATGGTTACCAATTTTGGATAGACAGCATAAAAGTTAACAGAAAAGGGTTGGAAGCAGTAGCTGCAAAGGGCAATGGAGGACAGCGCATCTTTGTATTAAACCCATACCATATGATAGTAATTATAACAGTCGGTAATTATGGTAAAAGCTTAAGGAATGATTCTCAGGCATTATTTATCCATTATATTATTCCTGCCATTCAATAACCCGATTCAGATAATCCCTATTTATCAAATTAACTTACTGCTGTATAAAACTCTTCCTTTTCAGTAGTATTAATCCGGATGATACCTGACAGGATCAAATCTACCAGTAGTTGCTGTGCACGCTTACGACTTATTTTAAGCAACTCACAGCACTCTTTTATGGTTATCCTTACAGTTTTGTCCAAATACTCCAAAAGTGTTTTTTCGAGCGTTGAATACTCAATTAGAACACCTTCATTTGATGCTGATCTTTTTAAAACATCAACTACAATTTTGCTGGCCAGTACGCTTTTATCTTTTACCCTTACATACACCCACCATTTACCATCCTCGGCAAGGGCATAATGAGGTTTCAGGTTACTTCCGGGTATTTCAACTACTAATACCAGTTTCTCATCAACATAAACCTCCTCAAAGCTAGGGTCGAGGGCTGGCCGGGCAAAAAGGTGAGCTGCTTTGGTAATCATGTAACGTTCTTCATCTTCTGATTTTACGCCTTTTATAGAGCCATCATCTGCTACACCAATCAATAATTTACCACCTCTGTTATTAGCAAAAGACACCATTGTACGCGCAATTTTTTCGCAACTTGTAATGGTCTTCTTAAAATCTAGTGATACCCCTTCTCCTTCAAAAATCAGCCTTTTCACATTCATAGTTATTTTTCCTCTTTCTTTATAAGTTGATAAGGTTTAAATATCTCCATCCAACTTTCGGGCTTTGTTATTGACGAAAACCCGAATTGACTATATAAGCCATGTGCATCTGATGTAGCTAATGACCATCTTCTTAATCCCTGCAATTCTGGGTGCTCAACAATGGTTTGTATCAGCCATTTTGATAAACCGACACCTCTGAATTGCGGCAAAATAAAAACGTCGCAAATGTATGCAAAAGTAGCCTTATCAGTTATTACCCTTGCGAAGCCTGCCAAATGCGCCTGACTATAAACGCCAAAACAAAGTGAGTTTTCAATAGCCCTTGTTAATCGTTCAGAAGGGATACCTTGCGCCCAATAAGAATCTTCGTTCAGATATTTGTAAATCACTTCAATGTCTAAAAGGTTTTTATCTGTAGATATTTGAAACCCTTTTTTAAGGAAAACGTCATCATTCATTATTACAAGCATTTATAAATTCTGAACTTTTATTAATTAATCTTCAATAGTTAAATCATCCGTTTTATCATCAATGAAATTTAAATTACGTACATAAATTTCATTAATAAGGGATGCACATAATTTATCCATTTTATCATAAATCTCCACCTGAAACGATTTCCTGAATTTTCCTGTTGTATTCAATTGATGTTCACAACCTGATATATCCTTTTCTGTAATCTGTGCTCTGAAATATAAATCTGTTTTTCCAGGCTTAACAAACCTGATAGCTGATGATCGTGACCATGCTTTAACTTTATAGCCCTTGCGAATTAATACCTGGTAAAATAAAACGGGATAAAATGGATCGGCTGCGGAAAATATGGTGCCGCCAAAAATAGAATCATGATAGTTTGTATTTAAAATACTTTTGCTGACTTTAATGCTGGCACCAGTAAATCCTTTATCAAATTTAATTACCCGGATGCGCTGAAAAAACAGAGGAGGGTAGAGGTTGATAGCCCATTTCAATACACCTTCAGATACTAACATATTGGCTAAATATCAGAAAAATCCGTTAATGTTTAAACTCGGCTTACAATAATTTACATCTTTATAATGTAATCATTTACCTTAATTGATTGTTTTTATACAAACAATGCTGAAACTTTTAGTGTTATGAAATTTGATAAATGAATAAAACTAAAACACCTATGAAAAAGCAAATTTTAAGTTTCGCGGTAATAGTGGCAATGATTTGCACGATTACAAGCAGTTGCAGCTCGCAAAAAAATGCAAGCAGCAGTGATACTACCAGTAAAGATACAAGTAAAATGAGTGCTCCGGCATCAACGGTTGATACCATAAAAAAGGACACAGCCGTGAAAAAAGACACCACTCATCATTAATATCTTTATACAACAAATGGCCGGAATACTTTTCCGGCCATTTGTTTTTAACTTTTATTCTATTAAAATGCACTTTTAATTACACCGCCATCAGCCCGTACAGCTGCACCGTTGGTTGCTATTGATAAATCACTTGCCAGATAAGTTACTAAACTGGCAATTTCATCAGGCTCAATAAAGCGTCGCAAAAGTGAAGTAGGACGCATTGTTTGGAAAAATTGTTTTTCAACTTCGTCAGTAGTAATACCTTTACCATTTGCCAGGTTTTCAATAAAACCACCCACGCCTTCGGATAAAGTTGGGCCCGGTAGTACGGGTATTTACAGTAACATTGGTTCCCTTTGTCAATTCGGCAAGCCCTCGTGCGACAGCAATCTGGGCAGTTTTAGTCATTCCGTAGTGAATCATTTCTTCTGGTATCTGAATGGCAGATTCACTTGAAATAAATATAATACGGCCCCAGTTTTTAGCAATCATTTTATTAAAATATGCTCTCGACAACCTGATACCGCTCAGCACATTTACCTCATAAAATTTAAACCAATCTTCATCTGTAATATCATTAAAAGCTTTAGGTTCAAAAATGCCTACATTATTAATGAGGATATCAACTTCTGGTAACTGATTAATTAATTGCCCAACTTGTTCTTTATCTTCAAAATCAGCAGCTATGCCGGTAATGTTTGCCATTCCCGTTTCTTTTTTTAATTTTCCTACAGCCTCATTTACGCGATCAGTTTTACGTCCGTTTACAATTACATTGACGCCTTCATTTGCTAATGCTTTAGCAATCGCGTATCCAATGCCGGCAGTTGATCCGGTTACTAATGCTGTTTTGTTTTTTATTTTAAAATCCATGATCTCAATTAACTTATATCAAATGATACAAGTTAGACATGTTTTGTGTATGATAATAAACCAATAAAAAAGATGGAATATTATTGACAAATAAGTCCTTTTAAACATATCCTATTAATTCATATAATTAACATTATGTTAAGTAATAATTCCTTTAAAAAGGGACTACACGTCCCTTTCTATTTTATTTGCCTCCTGTTAAGGCATCAATTTGTTTTTTCAAATCGTTTGCTTTTGCAGTGTTTTCTGCAGCATGAGCCGGATCAGTCTTTCCTCTGTAGTAGTTTCTTAAGTTGGTTAAGGCATCAACAGATTTCGGATTCAAATCAACAGCTTTTTGTAAATACGGTTTTGCCAGATCAAACTGTGCATTTGCTTTTGCAATGGCTGCCTGATATTCCTTTTCTTTATTTACAGGGATATTTCTGGCAACATTATATAAATCAACTGCCGGTCTTATTAATGCATAGCCACAATTTAAGTTTGCTTCAAAGTAATCCGGGTCAATTTCTATAGCTTTTTTACAGTAATCAACTCCTTTTGAGTAATTGTCCAAAGCGGTTTGATAAGTAGCTTTTTTTGCTGCATCATCTTTCATTTTGGCTGAACTTGTATTTGCAGCATCACCGATTTGGATGTAAGTTAAACCCGCATAGTAATATAAAAGCTTGTTTTTAGGATCATTAGCAATTGCTGCCTGTAATTTACCGGTGATATCTGCTGTTTTACCAGTTTGTAAGGCAATTTCTATCTCTTCTCTTTGTAAAGCAGTATTTCCGGGATATTTAACTAAAGCTTCGTCAATAATCTTCACCGCACCTGCTGTATCTTTATTCATTAGGTAAATATTAGGCAAATCGTTATAAATCCTGTTTTTGCCTGAATAATTGGTCGTCAATAAATCTTTATAATTTAAAATTGCTGCATTATAGTTTTTGGCATTGATGGCTGCAATAGCGGTATTTAAAATGGTTGTGGTATCAGTTGGTATTAACTGACGCGCACTATCAAAGGATTTGTATGCGTCATCAAACTTCTTGTTTTGAAAATCAGTAATTCCTTTATTTAATAAGTATTGCGCTAACTGAATATTGGCATGGTCGGTTAGTTTTGCATTTTCATTTTTGGTATCAAGCGTTTTAGCTTGTTTTAAAGCTTCGGATGCTGTATTAAACTCAACAATTGAAGTAGTTTGCACTGAATCATCAACGGCTATGGAAGCATAAATAGCAGCCTTTAATGCGTATGTAAGCGGTAATGCTGAAGTTTTCGGGTTAACTGAAGCTTTGTCGATAGATGTTTTAGCATCTGTAATGCTGGCTTTACCCTGAGCCACAATTACCGGAACTTTTGATCCGGCAGAAACCTGGTATTGATTGTATTTGTCCTGGGCATTATTTAATTCCCCTTTTTGTGCAAACGTTGTTGCTGATATCAAGCCCAAAAGGCCCACCATCAATAGTTTGATTTTCATGATTATTTATTAATTGGTTAACTGTTTTAGTTTATTATTTATCTTATTTACTTGATTTTGATTTCCACTTTGAGCGTAAACTAATTTTAATACTTCCAGGCATTTCGAATCATTGGGGTCTATTTCATTCGCTTTTTCCAACCATTGTGCTGCACGGGCTGCATTTTGTTCAGTATCTTTCTCCCTTTTTAACAAGCTTTGTTTAAAGTATAATAATCCCAAATTAAATATAGGATCAAATGCAGAACTATTTAATTCAATGGTTCTTAAATAAAGCGATTCCGCTTTATCATACTGGTTCAAATGGTCATAACAGTTTGCAGCAACAAAGGCAATATCTGCATTATTAATATTGATATCAAGTAATGCCGGCAATAATGGCCCTAATGCCTTATAATCTTTTCTGTTATTATAAATATTTGCTTCATCAAGCAACAAAGACTTATTATCGGGTAATAATCTACGACCCTTTTTAATAATTTCAAGCGCCGTTACGGTATCCCCTATTGATTTGTAAATATTAGATGCTGATTCTACATATTCTGCCTTAACACTATCTGTATTTATTAAATCGGTATAATATTTTGCGGCCAGTTGTAAATTACCTAGTTTATTATTGGAATAAGCAATATAAGCCTTTAATTGTTTGTAGTCCGGGGAATATTTCTGTGCAGCCTCGAATAACTGAATAGCATTTATAAAATCGGAAGTCCTGACGTATTCAAATGCTTTTCTAACATAAACATTTGTTAAACATCGCCTTACATAATCAATTTCCTCCGGATATCTGTAAATTTTCCTATTGGCAATTAGCTTATCAACCAAATCTGTTGTTTGCGTAAAAAACTTTGCAGGCTGATTCAGTTTATTCAAGCTGTCAATGTATAAAATACTTGTATTGACTATAGCCCTGTAAACTAACTTTTCAACGTCTAATGAGTCCTCATGGGTTGTAAATAAACTATCTACAGACTTTTTGGCGCTGGCTAAATATTTAAGGTCCTTTTTTTGCTTATAAAAAGCCAAATTGTTCACCACACTCTTTAAAGCCTCTTTTTGGGAAAAGGCTGCAGAAGTGGTGAACAAAAGGACTAAAACCGGTATTATTATTTTACGGCTTTGCATGCTGTTTATTCGTTTGTTTCTATGGTATCATCTGCATCAGGCTCTGTTCCGTTGCTTTCTGCATTTTCATCAAGCTCCTTATCTTCATCCTCATCATGTTCAACTTTGGCAATTGATGCAATCTCATCATTTCCTTTCAAGGTTATCAACCTAACGCCCTGTGTTGCTCTTCCCATAGTACGGAGTTCACTAATGGCTATCCTTATAATGATACCTGATTTATTGATAATCATCAGATCCTCATTATCAGTAACACCTTTAATGGCAACCAGTTTTCCGGTTTTTTCAGTAACGTTTAGGGTTTTAACGCCTTTGCCGCCTCTGTTAGTTACTCTATAATCGTCAATATCAGTACGTTTACCATAGCCCTTTTCAGAAACCACTAATACCGTTGTTTCAGGATTATCAATACTGATCATGCCTACAACCTCGTCGTTATCATCTTCTAACGTAATACCACGTACACCTGTTGCGGTACGACCCATCGGACGTACATTTGATTCATTAAAGCGTATTGCACGACCAGATTTTAAAGCCATTACAATTTCGCTGCTGCCGCTGGTTAAGCTTGCTTCAAGCAATGAATCACCTTCGTTGATATTAATAGCATTGATGCCATTTGCACGCGGACGTGAATAGGCCTCAAGTGAAGTCTTTTTGATGGTACCTTTTTTGGTACACATAATAATGAAGTTATTTTCAAGGTATTCTTTATCCTTCAAATTAATCAATTTGATATATGCCTTGATATTTTCTTCTTTAGGAATATTGATAATATTCTGAATAGCTCTGCCTTTTGATGTTCTGGTTCCTTCAGGTATTTCGAATACCCTCAGCCAGAAACATTGACCCGACTCGGTAAAGAACAGCATGTAGTTGTGGTTTGACGCCACTAATAAATGTTCAATAAAATCAGAATCGCGACTGTTACTACCGATCGAACCTTTACCACCTCTACCCTGCCTGCGGTATTCTGTTAACGGAGTACGTTTAATATACCCCTCACGCGAAATGGTAATCACTACGTCCTCATCTTCAATAAAGTCTTCAGTTTGCATTTCTGCAGATGAGTGAACCATTTCAGTTTTACGCTCATCACCGTATTTATCCCTTATTTCTATTAACTCATCTCTAATAATCTGCATTCTCAGCCCTTCATCAGCCAAAACAGAGTTTAAGTAGTCAATCAGTTTCATTAAGCTTTCATACTCATCTTTAATCTTATCACGCTCAAGTCCTGTTAACCTTCTTAGCGTCATATCCAGAATAGCACGGGCTTGTATATCTGATAAACCGAATTGGGTTATCAAACCTTCTCTCGCGTCATCAGGTGTATTTGAAGCACGTATCAACCGGATAACTTCATCAAGGTGATCTAGTGCTATCAATAATCCTTCGAGTATATGGGCACGTTTCTGAGCCTCTGAAAGCTCAAATTTCGTACGGCGGATAACCACCTCATGTCTGTGTTCAACAAAATGATGAATCAGATCTTTAAGGTTTAGCAACATTGGTCTGCCATGCACCAACGCAATATTATTTATGCTGAATGATGTTTGCAGTGAGGTATACTTATACAGGTTATTGAGAACTATAGCAGCATTGGCATCACGTTTTATTTCGTAAACAACACGAATACCTAACCTATTAGACTCGTCTCTGATAGCAGAAATCCCTTCCAGTTTCTTTTCATTAACCAACTCAGCAGTACGCTCAATCATTAATGATTTATTTACCTGATAAGGCACTTCAGTTACTATAATACGTTCTCTATCGTTATTATAAGTTTCAATTTCAGCTCTCGATCTTATTACAATTCTGCCTCTTCCTGTCTCAAAAGCTTCACGGGCACCTTCAAAGCCGTATATAATACCTCCTGTAGGAAAATCCGGGCCTTTGATGTATTTCATCAGTTCCCCAACCTCAATCTGGCGGTTATCTATTAGTGCAAGAGTTGCGTTAACTACTTCTGTTAAGTTATGCGGAGCCATGTTAGTGGCCATACCAACCGCAATACCTGAGGCTCCGTTTACTAATAAATTAGGGAATTTTGCAGGTAGCACCGTTGGTTCCTGTAAGGAATCGTCAAAGTTTAATTGAAAATCAATGGTGTCTTTATTGATATCAGCCAACATTTCTTCGGCAATCTTTTCAAGCCTTGCCTCTGTATATCGCATTGCCGCCGGTTCATCACCGTCAATTGATCCGTAGTTACCTTGTCCTTCAACAAACGGATAGCGTAAGCTCCAATCCTGTGCCATACGTACCATGGCATCATAAACAGACTTGTCACCATGCGGGTGGTACTTACCTAGCACCTCACCTACTATACGGGCCGATTTTTTATAGGGTTTATTGTTATTTAAGCCCAAATCAAGCATACCGTACAAAACGCGTCTGTGTACTGGTTTTAAGCCGTCACGAACATCTGGTAATGCTCTTGATACAATAACCGACATTGAATAATCAATGTAGGCTGACCGCATCTCTTCATCAATATTTATCGAAATTATTCTGTCTTCTTTTTGTGAATTATCGTTGTCTGTTCCTTCGGCCATTTTTTATTTCGTTGTAGAATCTTCTCTCTATAATTGCCCGTTCAAAAAGTGTTTTTAAACGACCTGCGAAGTTAAGAAAATTAATGGTTTTACCATGCCATTTTTAGTAACATTTATAGGTTTTATCCACAAAATGGGGTATTTTATACCGGCTGACGGTTTTATTTGGTAATGGTTTTTTGGGTATTGCTATTTTATTTTTTTCCAGTACTCTTCAACCTGCATTCCGGTAGGTAAAGTACCCTTTAAAGTAAGCGTATCATTTTTTATCGTATACAGGTAATGGATTGGAATATTGGTAATTTTTGAGGGCTGGGTGCAAAAAGTTTCTGTATCAACACAGGTATCACCGTTTAACACATAGGTACCAGCTTCAAACTTCTCAGGTTCATAACCTTTTTCTACCACAAAGGCTTCATAACTATTTTCATTGTACTTGCGGTGTAAAGCATATGCAGTTGGAGCACCTTCTTTTTTACCATTGTAAATACCGCCCTCAAATTCCCAGTTACCTTTAAGGCTAACCGGCTTTATGAAAGAGCATAATAGCAAAGCAGATAAAATAAGCAACCAGTTTTTCATTGAAAACAGTTTTTTACACCCAGTTAATTCCTTTTTTCAGAAGCGATAAAGTCTTTTCTTCCTCACTACCAGCTTCGGGTTGATAATTATAAACCCATTTGGCTGTTGGTGGCAGACTCATCAAAATAGATTCAATACGTCCGTTAGTTTCCAGACCAAATTTGGTACCCGCATCATACACCAGGTTAAACTCGGTATACCTGCTGCGGCGCTGATACTGCCATTGCTGATGATTTTCATTAAAAGCTTTACCCCGATTTCGGTTAACCAATTCTGTATAAATTGGGATAAATGAGCGTCCAACAGCTTTTGAAAACTCAAATATATTATCCCAACTGGTATCTTCAGTTGCGGTTAAACGGTCATAAAATATACCGCCTATACCCCTGGTCTCATTACGGTGTTTAATGAAAAAGTAATCATCGGCCCATAATTTAAAACGGTGATAGAAGTCGGAAGAGTATGCGTTACAAACCGACCTTAAGTATTCGTGAAAATAGGCTGAGTCAGCATCAAAAATATAGTGTGGTGTTAAATCTATACCACCGCCAAACCATCTTACAGGTTCAGTTCCTGTTCCGAATGAAGAAGGCATTTCAAAATACCTGATATTCATATGGATGATAGGAACCATGGGATGATTGGGATGGATCACAATGGAAACACCTGTAGCAAAAAAATCGTCCTGATCAACTTTCAGGGCTTTTTTCATGGTATCCGGTAATTGTCCATGAACTGCTGAGAAGTTCACTCCTCCTCTTTCAAATATATTACCATTCTGGATAATACGGGTGCGGCCACCGCCGCCGCCTTCACGCTCCCATTTTTCTTCTTCAAAAACTGATTTTCCGTCCGTCAATTCCAACGCCGCACATATTTCATCCTGAATTTGCTGGTAATCGGCGGCTATTTGTTCCTTGGTTATCATGGAAGCAAAGTTGCAGATTTTTTATGTAGACTCGTAATGTTTTATGTGGTTAGGAAGCTTCAACGTAATCAAGATCTTTTCCATACGTTTCCTTTAGCTGACTAACGGATAGTAAAGCAATAACAGTAAGAATGGCCATCATAATATAGCCACTGGTAACCATACCATAATGCACCACCAACGCGGTAAAAGCCAAATTGATAGGTATTAATGATCCCCTTACAAAATTTGGGACCGTGGTAGCTACTGTTGCCCTGATATTGGTACCGAATTGCTCCGCAGCTATGGTTACAAATGTTGCCCAATAACCAACGGCACAGCCCATAAAAAAACAAAGCCAAACAAATTCCCTGCTGTTTAATCCTTTGGCACTTAAATAACAAACCACGCTAATTGCTGAAAGTGACAGAAAAACCGCCATAGTAATTTTTCTTGATTTAGTAAACTGCGCCAGCAAACCGGCAAATATACCGCCAACCGCTATACCGATATAGGTATATAAAATACCATCAGCAGCACTTAATGGCTCGGTGGCTCCCAGTGCTTTGCCAAACTCGGGCGAAAGGGTAACCAAAACACCCACAACGTACCAAAGTGGTGCACCAATTAAAATGCAATAAATATATTTTTTAAAACGGCCCCAATTATTGAAAAGCATCAGGAAATTACCTTTTTTAATTTCACTTTGTTCTATATTTTTGAACATTCCTGATTCAAAGGTACCTATACGCAACAAGAGTAATAAAATACCTAAAACTCCACCTACAATGTAAGCATTTTGCCAACCATGTTTGGCCACGGTTACGGCAAGCGCTGCACCAAATAATCCAATTACAGCTACAATCGTTGTTCCCGAACCTCTTCTCTCTTTGCTTAATGTTTCTGTAACCAATGTAATTCCCGCACCTAGTTCACCTGCCAGGCCTATGCCTGCAATAAAGCGGATAGCTGCGTACGTATTTACGTCGTGTACAAAGGCATTAGCGAAATTGGCCAATGAGTAAAGTAATATAGAACCAAAAAGTACTTTTATTCTTCCTAATTTATCACCAACTATACCCCACAAAATACCGCCAAGAAGCAAGCCAAACATTTGTAAATTAATGATAAAAAGTCCCTGGGGCAGTATATCGGCAGGTTTAACGCCAATAGAGAGTAAGCTGCTTTTTCTTACTATAGAAAAGACCAGTAAATCATAGATATCTACAAAGTAGCCTAAGGAAGCTACGAGAACTAAAAAGATCACATTTCTTTTGGCTTTAGCCGAAGCTGCATCAGTCATAGTTTAAACAAATTGGTTGGCTAATGTAGCAGAATTATTAAAAACCCAAAAAAAATAAAACAAAAAAACCTCTGGGTGGCAGAGGTTCTCCTAATTAAAAATTAGAAAAATTATGCTTTTTTTACATTTACAGCCTGTAATCCTTTTCTGCCCTCTTCTACGTCGTATGTAACGCTATCGTTATCTTTAATGGCATTTACGCCGCCTTGTACATCCTTAAAGTGTACAAAAAGATCCTTACCATCGTCGGTAACAATAAAACCATAACCTTTTTGTGTGTTAAACCATTTTACTTTTCCAGTTTTCATAAAATATTATAATTGTTGTATAAAAAATTGTGTTACAGATTAAAAACCTATGCCAAACTGAATAAAATAGTATTATAATCAGAAAGATATAGAAAAACCAATCTTTTCAAATATATAAAATAATTAACAACCAAATAAAATTATTTATTTGGTTGTGGGGTTAACCTTAAATAGGGTTTAACCTGTGTAAAACCTTTTGGAAATTTTGCGGGGATGTCTTCTGTTTTAATTGCAGGTACCACCACAACGTCTTCACCATCCTTCCAATCGGCTGGGGTAGCCACGCTATAATTGGCCGTTAATTGCAGGGAATCGATTACCCTTAATATTTCCTGGAAATTCCTTCCGGTTGAGGCTGGATAAGTGATGATCAGTTTAATGGTTTTATCGGGCGCTATTACAAATAATGACCGCACAGTAGCTGTTAATGACGCATTAGGATGAATCATATCATATGCAAGTGCAATCTCTCGGTTCTCATCCCCTATTATCGGGAAATTAACTTCAACACCCTGTGTTTCATTAATATCCTTTATCCATCCTTTGTGCGATTCAACTGAATCAACACTCAATGCAATTACCTTTACGTTGCGTTTTTCAAATTCACTTTTTAGTGAAGCTGTTTTACCTAACTCAGTGGTACAAACCGGGGTATAATCTGCAGGATGGGAAAATAACACACCCCAGCTATCGCCAAGATATTCGTAAAAGTCTATCTCGCCTTCGGATGTTTTTGCTTTAAAATTTGGAGCCTTATCTCCTAATCGTAAACTCATAATTTAATAATTTATTTGTTTAATAATGCACTAAGTTAAGCTGATTGTTTCATTAATCAATAGTGATTTTGAAAAAACACTACAATTTACATAGATATTATAGTTTTATTCTTAATTAAACAGTCAGTTAAAGGTAATCCAACTTAATTAAACCTATCACAACATTATACGGCAAACTTTGTTGCTCCTACTTTAAGCTTATTTATGGATAGACACACCTATGATACCGGCATAATCGGTAATTGCGCTTTCCTGGCGCACATTAATAAAAATACTAATGTCGACTGGCTTTGCTGGCCGCGATTTGACAGCACTTTTATCTTCGGCGGTTTACTGGATCAAAAAAAGGGTGGCGCATTTTCAATACTCCCTACAAGTGATTATACCTCCCATCAGTATTACCTGGAAAACACCAATGTATTGATAACCGAAATAACTGCCCAAAACAGCAGCAAATACCGCATTACAGACTTTGCTCCACGTTTTTTTGAACACCAGCGTTATTATAAATCCTTAATGCTGATCCGTAAGGTAGAGCCACTGAACGGATCGCCGCAGATTGTGGTAAAATGTGAACCTGTCTCTGATTATGGCAATATAAAACTTGATGTAAACCGGGGCAGTAACCATATTCAGTTTTTAGGTGGCGAAGAAAACATCAGGCTTACAACAAACATACCAATAAGCTATGTTTTTGACGAACAGCCATTTGTGATAAGTGAAGCCAAGTATCTGGTAATGACCTATGGCGAGCCTTTAGAAGCACCGCTGATAAGCACTGCTGAACGTTTTTTACGTGAAACCACACAATACTGGCGCACATGGATAAAACACTCGTCAATAGCTACCTATTACCAACCTTTTGTAATAAGGTCTGCATTGGCCTTAAAAATACACCAGTTTGAAGATACCGGAGCTATTATAGCCGCCAGCACAACCAGCCTACCCGAATCTCCTGGCAGCGGCCGTAACTGGGATTACCGTTATTGTTGGCTGCGCGATACCTATTACGTATTAACCTCGTTGAATCACATTGGCCATTTTGAGGAGATGGAGAAATACTTCAATTACGTTACCGATATTTCATTTAATGAAACGGAGCGCTACCAGCCACTTTACGGCATAACAGGCAAGAAACAGCTAACCGAGCAAATATTAACCGACCTGGAAGGCTATATGGGTAACCAGCCTGTGCGGATTGGCAACCAGGCTTATGAGCACATTCAGAATGATATTTACGGACAGGTGATGATCTCCGTACTCCCACTCTACACAGACCATCGCTTCATTTTTTCAGAAAGAAAGGATTCTGTGAAATGGATAGAGTTTTTACTCAAGAAAATAGAACATACTATTGATGAAAAAGATGCTGGTATTTGGGAATTCCGTAACATGGCGAATGTGCATTGTTATAGTAACCTTTTCCAGTGGGCAGGTGCTTCGGCTGCCGAAAAAATGGCCCGTACTATTGACAATAAAGAACTGACAGACAAAGCCATCGCCCTTAAAAACCGTGCAGCAGAACATATTGAAAGTTGTTACGACCCGGTTAGAAAAGTATATACCAATTCGGCAGGCAGCGCTAATCTGGATGCCAGCACTTTGCAGCTAATTATGATGAATTACCTTGACCCTGCGTCTGACAGGGCTAAAGACCATCTCATTGCGTTGGAAAAAGAACTAAAAACTCCCAACGGATTATTTTACAGGTATTTATATAAAGATGATTTTGGCCGCCCAAAAACAACGTTTTTAATATGCGCTTTCTGGTATGTAGAAGCTTTAGCTAGTGTAGGCAGACTTGACGATGCTATGCGCGAATTTGAGAACCTACTCCAATACTCCAACCACCTGCTATTATTTAGTGAGGATGTAGATGAAAATGACGGCAGCCAATGGGGGAATTTCCCACAGGCCTACAGTCATGTGGGTTTAATGAATGCAGCCTACCGCATAGCAATGAAGCTTGACCGGCCAATATTCTTGTAAAATAAAAACAGTGCACATGGTGTTCAAAAATGGACCCCATGTACACTGATGAAATAGTGTCGTTCTTTTTAGATGCTTTATCTATCCTTTTACCTCTAAAACAGTACTTTCAGTAAAACGGGTAAGCATATTGCGTACCTCCATCGGGTTACGTAAGTAAAATTTAGCTGCAGATACATTACTCCCTACTTTTATAGTGATAGCAGTATCTGGTAACGATTTAAAAACATCTTCGTCGGTATAATCATCTCCAAAGGCAATTATGAAATCATAATCATTTTTTTCAAGCAGTATAGAAGCAGCTTTACCTTTGTTTATTTCCATATTTTTAACTTCAAGCACTTTATCGCCAGGTAGTAATTGCAGGCCTTTATCTGTGGCATGATACTTCAAATTATTCATCAGTTCATTCGCCCTTAATTCGCCTAAACCTTTTTGTGCATTACGGTAATGCCAAACCAGCGAATAGGTTTTCTCCTCTATAAACGTACCGGGTGTACGGTCAACATAAGTATCTAATATCGGGTAAATATCGTGTTTCCAGGCATCTGAAAGTCCTGAAATCTTGTGCCACGATTTATTCTGCTGTTTAAACCACGACCCATGTTCGGCTATCAGGTACATATTCTTATCGCCAAACCAATCACCCAAATTCTGGTGTTTGCGTCCACTGATCAAAACCAGTTCATTAGCCGGATCTTCACTAAGCTTATCGATGATCGAAAAAAGGGCTTCATCAGGATAGGCTTGTGCTATGTTTGATTTAAAACCCACCAGGGTTCCATCATAATCTAAAAAAATGATCCTTTTCTTCGTTTTAATATAACGATTAACGATTGATTGCTCAGTTGCAAAGCTCACATGCCGGGTTTGCATGGAACGCTGCATCTGTTTTACTTCTTTCAGTTTATCCATAAACACCTTAACCCAGTGTGTAATGTTAAATTTAGAAACCAGCTGACGCATTTGCTTCATTCGTCTTTTCTGTTCATCTAAAGGCATATTAATGGCCTCTATTATCGCATTACATACTTCACCGCTGTTATTCGGATTTACAATCACAGCATCTATCAATTCTTTTGATGCGCCTGCCATTTCACTTAATATCAGCACGCCATCATCATTTACCCTACTGGCAACATACTCTTTGCTCACCAGGTTCATTCCATCCCTTAAGGGGGTTACCAGGCAAACATCAGCAGAAGAATATAAGGCCGATAGCATTTCAATAGGAAATGAACGATAGTAATAATGAATAGGCGTCCAATCCATTTTACGGTATAATGCATTGATGTTGCCAACCCTTTTATCAATCTCCTCCCGTAGATGGGCATATTGAGGTACCGAGTCTCTTGATGGTACCACAATCATATATAAGGTAACCTTTTCGCAATATTCCGGATGTTGCTGCAACAATTGCTCAAAGGCTTGTAAACGCTGTAATATACCTTTACTGTAATCCAAACGGTCAATAGACAGGATCAGCTTTGAATTTTTAAAAGTTTCTTTAATTAAGGCCTTTTGTTCAAGGACACCCTTCTGTAAAGGGAGTGAAGCATATTTTTCATTATCAATTCCCATCGGGAATGATTCGGCCACTACCAAACGTTCGTCAACTGTTAAAACATTAGCAGAAGCATTCACAGGTAAAACGCGTGTTACAGCACCCAAGAAATGGCGTACATCATCAAACGTGTGGAAACCGATCAGGTCTGCCCCTAACATTCCTTCCAGCAATTCTTTGCGCCAGGGTATCAGCCTGAATAATTCATTTGAAGGGAACGGGATATGCTGAAAAAAGCCAATAGATACATCAGGTAGTTCTTTTCTTATTAACGCGGGCAAAAGCAATAACTGGTAATCATGTATCCATATTACATCGCCAGGCTCTGCTATTTTTAAAACAGCTTCTGCAAATTTTTTATTTACCGCTTGATAATAATCCCAGTTGGATTGTTTGTAAACACTATAGGTTGAAACATAATAATGAAACACTGGCCATAAAACATCATTAGAGAAGCCTTCGTAATACTGATTTATCTCCTCCTGATTTAAAAACACCGGTTCCAGACTCAGTTTTGCCAATTGGGCGCTTACATTATCCTGATCCTCCTTTTCATCAATTTCAATTCCGGGCCACCCTATCCATTTATTATCGCCTTGTTTATAAATTGAACCCAAACCGGTAGCTAAACCACCTTCGCTGGTAGATAACATATATTCATTGTCTGTTTTTGATATTTTAACGGGTAACCTATTGGAAACAATTATAGTTTTTGCCATACAAAATCATTTCCTTAAAAAGGTTTTAAGCCACCAGTTGTTTTAAAAAATGCCAAATAAGCCTCAAAAAAGCACAAAAAACAAAAAAGCCACCCTTCTAAACAGAAGGGTGGCTATAACTAAACCAAAAATATAAACCAGATAATTACTTTACCTGTTTGAAAAATTCTATGTTACCAGAGTTAGTAACTCTTACCAATACTTCATGATCTGTGTTTTTAAGATCAACAAAATAAGTAGTTGGTTCAATAGCTGAATCAACAGATACGTAAGCCTGGAAAACGATTACGCTTTTAGCTTCGTAGCCTTTGTATTGATCAGCAATTAATTTTTGTGATTTTGCTGGGATAGCTTTGTAATCAACATACTGAGTTAAACCCAAATAATCACCAGCAGGAGTATAAAATGCAGTTTTCTTAACACCATCAATAACGAAATCAGCTTTTTGGCAGTTTTTATCTGCAGACCAGATTACATTAGTAGCTTCAGCAAAATCAGCGCTGAAAGCTTGCTGAACGCTGTAAGAAATGTTAACTGTGTTTTCAGTTGCTTTTTTACCACCATCTGCGGCAAATACACTAACGCTGAACAGGGCAGCGGCTGCGATTGTTAAAAATATTTTTTTCATGTTTCTTTTAATTTTAAATCCGCAACAAAAATAACTAATAATTGCAAACCATCGCAATTAAAATTCACTTTTATGAATATTTCATAATTATAGCTCTTTTTTGATAGAAAATTTAAATTATCACAACCCACTTAGTGTATTTTTTACAATATGTCAATCACAAAAAGCACAAAAAAAGCCATTACTTGTATCGTAACGGCTTCTTTACATTAAAGTAACCTGAATTTTATGTGGTTTTTATCCCCTAAAACTTAAATTACTGATTGATATCTTTTTAAGATGAGATTCGGCTGACACAAACCAGTAAAATTACCTGAAATAAACTAAACTATAAACTTCCTTTTTTATCCATTGTCTGCAAATCCGGGATACAGTGTCATTCCGCCATCTACAAAAATGGTAGTGCCGGTTATATAATCTGCTTCGTCTGATGCAAGCCATACGGCTACTTTACCAATATCATCAGGCTCACCTATTCTATTATAAGGTATAAGTGTTAATAAACTGTTCAAAGCTTCGGGGGTGTTCCATGCGGACTGATTAATATGGGTTTGTATGGCACCGGGGCCAATGGATACCACGCGTATTTTATGCGGCGCCAGTTCCTGCGCCATGCTTTTCATCAGCATCATTACCCCCCCTTTACTGGTAGCATAGTTTACGTGCCCACCCCAGGGAATAACTTCATGCACACTGCTCATACAAATAATCTTCCCGGCGGCCTTGCTCCTTTCAGGAATAACTCCCCTACGGATAAATTCCCGTGCTGCCTCCCTGGCGCATAAAAACTGACCGGTTAGGTTAATGCTGATCACCGTGTTCCACTGATCCAGCGTCATATCAACAAATTTCGAATCTTTTTGTAAGCCTGCATTGTTTACCAATATGTCAATGGTACCATATTGTTTATACATTTCGGCAAACATGGCCTGCACTTCATCTTCTTTGCTGATGTCTGCATGTATAGCATAAGCATTGCCGCCAGCCGCAGTAATCTCATCGACGGTTTGCTGTGCAACTTCATGTGCATCTACGTGGTTTATAATAACGTTAGCGCCCGCGGCGGCCAATGCCAGCGCAACGCCTTTACCAATGCCGCTATCGGCACCGGTAACTAATGCCGATTGTCCTTTTAATGATGGTGTTGTACTCATAGGTGTAATTTATGAGCTTAAGATAAACAGAATATGTTTTAATTGATAATCTTTCAGCAAATTATATTATAATTCGAACAGGATTAAGTAAACAAAGGATTTTCTGCTTCATACAATCATCGTCCCGCTAAATTGCCGCGGGATGGCTAGTCCTTTTTGTCTTGATACAAGACTATATATGTTAGACCATGAGGAAAATTAAGGCTTTTTTATGCTCTTAATTTTTTAGATAAAATAAAGGTAATGATCTTGCAGATTATGTATAGAAATAAAAGTGTTACAGATACGTATATGTAGTCTAAAATGTCTGTTTTTGAAATTCCTTTTTCGTGAGGGTGTATACGTGCATCAATACAGAAAAAGCCCACAATAAAACTTAAAATAGTAAATAGCAATAAGCACAATAAAGAAAGTTTTTTCAAAAGAAATATTAGATTATTGGTCATAAAAAAAGCCACTTGTTAGGTGGCTTAAAGCTATAGTAATTCCTTCATGACCGGTGCAAACCAATAAATTATCCTTTACAAGTATTAAACTCATTTTAAGGAATTTAGTTTAACCACGAAGAGTAAAGCTGCACAAAAGCCTTTAAAGTGCTTTTATATAATCAAGAAACAAATACAAGGCTTTCTTTTTATCATCTGTCAAATTAAAATCAAGCTTATGCATCAGGTAATCTTCTAAATCGAAGTCATTTCTATGCGGAAGCTCCTTTAACAATTCGGCACGATGGTCAAGTCCGTATTTGAGTGCTTTATTAAACTCGTCCATAAATTCTTTAGGGATTGGTTTATTGGCAATCCATGCAGCAAACGTAAATGGGAGGCCTGTAAAATGCTGCCACTCTTCCGCAAGGTCATATACAAATGGGTATTTATCCTTCTTCCCAAACGTACGGTCACCTATCATTACGAAGGCTGTTTTGGGATCTTTTGACTCTGAATAATCTGGCGAATCAGAAATCATCTGATAATCTGACTTCCAGTAATTCTTCAGTAAAACTTTGGCCAAATTATTTGACGAACGTGACTGAGGATCAAGCTGTAAGGTTTCTATTTCCCTAATATCGCAATTACTGAAAATGAATACTGAATTCACCGCTCCCACCGCGCCAATACAATAATCTGATACAATATTCCATTGAGGTAAACTCAGCGTTGCGGCCACCGGAATCAAGCCAATATCCACAACATCATCAATCAATTTCTGAGCACAATCCGTTGGGTTATCCAGGCTCAATTCTATTTTATCAAGGATGCCTGTATGCTGCAGGCCGTAAATAAATGGTTTGGTATTAGTATAGCTAACTGCTGATATTCTGATCTTGTTCACAAGTATAAATTAGAAGTATTAAGATTGTTTGAGATGATTGGCATCATTAAAGTCGGTAATGGTATATTTTTCACCGTCATAAAAAACTTTATATAAAACCAGGTTTTGATGAGGAAAGGTATCCATTTCGGTAAGTGGTTTTTCAGTAAGCAGGCACAAAAATAAACGCAGCGCCCTGCCATGCATACAAATAAGCACGGTTTCTTCTTCCGGGTGGCTCATTATAACTTTAAGTGCTTCCAGTTGCCTGGCCTTTACTTCATTAGGGCTTTCACCACCTTCAAACTTGGCATCAAGTTTACCATCAATCCAGTTACGCATAATCTGCATAAACTCAATCTTGTTTTCAGGTGTTGATGGTTGTCCTTCATGAATTCCCCATCCAAGCTCATCAAGCCCGGCAAGCTTTTCAAAAGGAATGCCCAAATCAATAAAAGGCTGAATACTTTGCTGGGTACGCTTTAATTTTGATATGTAGATCTTGTCAAAAGGCACTGATTGATAAGCATTAAAAAACTGTTGTGCCTGTTTGCGCCCCTCGTCATTCAGGTCCGTGTCCATCCCCCGGCCTTGTATAACCCCACGCTTATTTAAATCAGTTTGCCCATGGCGGACAATGTATAGTGTTTTGTTCATTATATCATTAGGTCGTTCTGTCATTGGGTCATTTCAACATTGAGTCATCTTTAAATAAGAAATGACTTATGGACAATGAATCAATAACCTAATTAATAACCGGCAACTTATAAAATTGTGGTTTTACTTCTTCCGGAAATTCAAAGTTGGTATAGTCCGTAACTACATTGTACAAAGTATCACGCTCAATTGGGTGCCTGCCAACATGTTTTATCAGCTCAACCAATTGTTTAGTACTCATACCCGGATTTTGCTCTTCAGCACCGGCCATTGAATAAATTTTGGTAGTATCATCAAGCGTTCCGTCAATATCATCAACCCCAAAATTCAAGGATAACTGCGCGGTGGTGCGGCTTATCATTGCCCAGTAAGCTTTAATATGATCAAAGTTATCCAGGTAGATTCTTGCTATGGCATAGTTACGCAAATCCTCAACCACTGTTGATTCAGGTACGTGCGACATCTGGTTATCCTGGTTACGGAATTTCAGTGGAATAAATGTCTGGAAACCACCTGTCTTATCCTGCAAATTACGCAAGCGATCCATATGATCCACCCGGTGCCAGAATTTTTCAATATGGCCATATAACATGGTAGCGTTTGATCGGCCGCCCAGTTTATGCCATTCTTCATGTATTGCCAGCCATTGCTCGCCGGTACATTTATCTTTGGAGATCAGATCCCTCACTTCCGGATGGAATATTTCCGCCCCTCCGCCTGGAATCGACCCTAGACCAGCCTCATACATCAGGCGCATCCCTGTAGCATAATCAATTTTAGCTTTTTTGAAGATATAATGATATTCAACCGGGGTTAAGGCTTTTACATGCAGCTCTGGCCTGTGTTCTCTTATCTTACTGAATAGTTCGCTATAAAAAGCAACATCGTATTGCGGTAAAACCCCGCCAACAATGTGCACTTCGGTAACCGGTTCATTATCATATCTGTACACCATGGCCAGCATCTCCTCCATCGTATACTCCCACCCTTCTGATTTCTGTTTCAACAGCCTGGAGTATGAGCAGAACTTACAGTCATAAACACAAAGGTTAGTTGGCTCAATATGAAAGTTACGGTTAAAATAGGTTTTGTTACCGTGACGCTTTTCGCGGATATAGTTGGCCAAAACACCCAGATACCCCAATTCGCCTTGTTCATATAGTAAAACACCTTCATCAAATGTAATGCGTTCACCGTTTAGCACTTTTTGGACGATGTCTTTTAAACCGGCGGGTAAATGAGGATTTTGCAGTAATAGCAGTAAATTATTTTCAGCTTCCATTCAAAAAACTTTGTACAAAAATAGGAAATGTTAATGTAATGATGGTGTAACATTTATTTATAAGTCCATTAATTTATTTCGAATACAAGGTCAGGTTGATTTTTTTGGAATAGATGTCTTCTTTAATTATCAAAAACCATTATCTTCAAAGCCTTAATAATAATCCCACATGGCCCTTAATTATATCTGGATAGCCTTTTTTCTGATAGCCTTTGTTATTGCGTTGATCAGGCTCATATTTTTTGGCGATACTGAAATTTTTATGCATCTGGTATCCGGCATGTTTGATTCATCAAAGGCATCGGTAATGGATATTGCGCTGCCGCTGGCCGGTAATATGGCCCTATGGCTGGGTATTATGAACATTGGCGAAAAAGCAGGTGCCATCAGGTTCCTTTCACGTATAGTGGGCCCATTTTTTAGCCGCTTATTTCCCGAAGTGCCTAAAGACCACCCTGCCACAGGACAAATATTAATGAGCTTTTCGGCAAATTTATTGGGACTTGATAATGCTGCCACCCCACTAGGATTGAAAGCCATAGGCAGTCTTCAGGAATTAAACAAAGACAAAGAAACAGCGTCTAACGCGCAAATCATGTACCTGGTACTGCTCACCTCCGGCTTACAATTGCTGCCGGTTACCATTATTGCCCAAAGGGCCATTCTGCACGCTAAAGACCCTACAGATGTTTTTATTCCCTGCATCATTGCAACTTATGTGGCGGCTTTGATTGGTATTATAGCAGTTTCCATTAAACAAAAAATCAACCTGTTTGATAGGGTTATTGTTAGCTGGTTGGGTGGTATAACGGCCTTTATTCTGTTACTGGTTTGGTATTTTAATACCCATTTAAGCAAAGAACAGATCAGCCTGGTATCAAAAGTGGCGAGCAACTTAATGTTGTTTTCTATCCCCGTAATATTTGTAACCGGCGCACTGTATAAAAAAGTAAATGTATTTGAATCTTTTATTGATGGTGCCAAACAAGGTTTTGAAACCTCAGTAAAAATAATCCCATATCTGGTGGCTATGCTAGTGGGCATCAGTGTATTCCGCTCATGCGGGGCGCTGGGTTATATTAATGATGGTTTGCGCTGGATTATTGTACACCTTAACCTCGACACACGCTTTGTTGATGCCATGCCAGTTGCCTATTTGAAACCGCTCAGCGGTTCAGGATCAAAAGCCATGATGATTAACGGTATGACCACCTATGGCCCCGATAGCTTTGCAGGCCGCCTGGGATGCGTATTCAATGGCTCATCCGATACTACTTTTTATATCGTAGCCTTATATTTTGGATCAGTAGGTATAAAGAAATCCCGTTACGCCATACCGGCAGGACTTATAGCTGATTTTGCCGGAATTATTGCCGCAATATTTGTATCCTATTTGTTCTGGGGATAGATCCCGACAAAAGCTAAGTGGCCGGCCCGGGTAGCGTTACCATCCGGCCGGCCACCTGTTACATGATTATTAATTAGATATTGTTTTCCGGCTAATCAATGCCAGGGATTTAGAATGAATGCTATTTCTCGTCTTTGTCTTTATTGTCTTTTACCTTACCGTAAATTTCATCCCTTTCAGCTTTGTTTTGAGCATTAGCCTGGGCTATATCATATTCCAATTCTGGGTCGATGTTCTGCTCCTCTACTTTTTTGGCTTTCTCCATCAGTAACTCATGATTAGCCTGCAACCATTCTAATTCTTTTTTACCATAGGATAAGCGGGTAAACAACACAAACAATACAGGCACAATAAAGATGGAAATAGTTGACGATGCGATCATTCCGCCCAAAACGGTTATACCGATAGTATTCCTTGATTCTGCACCTGCTCCTGTTGCAAATACCAGTGGCAATACACCCAATATAAACGCCATAGAAGTCATGATAATAGGGCGTAGCCTTAAACGCACAGCCTCCAGTGTTGATTGCAATAGCTCCTCACCCCTGTCAACCCTTAACTTGGCAAACTCTACTATCAGGATGGCATTCTTTGCAGACAATCCTATCAGCGTGATTAAGCCTATCTGGGCGTAAACGTTATTAGTTATAGTCGGCATACAGAAAAGCGCCACAATAGCCCCAAAAGCACTCACAGGCACCGCCAGTAGTACAGAGAATGGAACCGACCAGCTTTCATATAACGCTGCCAGGAAAAGGAATACAAAGATGATGGAGAACAGGAATATATAAACCGTAATTGAACCTGCCTTGATCTCTTCATAGCTTAATCCTGAAAAATCATAAGTATAACCCCTTGGTAAAGTTTTAGTAGCAATCTGCTTCAAAGCATCCAGTGATTGACCGCTGCTGTATCCCGGTGGTATGGAACCATCAACCTCGGCAGAGCGGAATATATTAAAGTGGGTAATCAATGGCGCAGCAATATCCGGTTTATAGGTAATAACTGTACTCAACGGCACCATATTGCCAACCGAATTACGCACATAATACTTATTCATATTGCTGATTAAAGCACGATAAGTAGTATCTGCCTGTATTACTACGTGATATGTACGGTTGTAAAGTGTAAAGTTATTTACAAACAAACTACCCATGTATGATTGCATGGTGGAGAATACATCAGAAATGTTTACGCCCAGCTTTTCGCATTTTTCCCTGTCGACAGTAAGGTTATAACTTGGGGTATGCGCTGAGAAATAACAGAACGCTGTTGATGTTGCCGGATTCTTTTTCGCAGCAGCTACAAACTTCTGTACATTTTTCTCAAATTGATGAATATCATCGGTTGAGTTACCTTGTTCAATCTGCATACTAAAGCCGGCAGCTAAACCAATGCCCCTTATTGGTGGCGGCTGGATCACTACGACATTTGCATTTTTAATACCGGCTTTGGCAATCCTTTTTCTAAGGTTATCCATTAAGCCTTGCATTTGTGTTTGCTGCGTCGTACGGTCATCCCAAGGCGTAAGCATACAAAACATAGAACCGGCGTTGGAGTTGGCACCTCCGTTTAGTATATTGAAACCTGATATAGCCGTTAAATGCAATATCCCTGGCGTTGAGCTCACTATTTTCATCAGCTTCTCCATCACGTTTACTGACATAGTAGTTGATGATGCATCAGGTAATTGATAAGTAAGATACAAACGTCCGCCATCTTCAGAAGGCACAAATCCTGATGGTTTTGTTTTAAACAAAAGAATAGTACCTGCGCAGATCATTACCAATAGTATAACAATCAATTTGGAGTGTTTGATACTCCGTTTTACGCCATTTGAATATTTAAAGGTGATTTTTTCAAAACCACTGTTGAACCAGTCGAAAAACTTATCCAGCCAGTTTGATTTTTGGCTAGCGTGATGTGATGGTCTTAACAACAAAGAACAAAGAGCAGGTGTTAATGACAAGGCTATGAAAGCCGAAAACATTACCGATATAGCGATGGTTATAGCAAACTGCTGGTACAAACGCCCAACAATACCGGGTATAAAGCCTACCGGAACAAACACCGAAGCCAGAATTAAAGCGATAGCTACAACCGGTGCCGAAATCTCTTTCATCGCATGGTAGGTAGCTTCCTTGGGCGACATATGCTGTTCATCAATATAATGCTGCACCGCCTCCACCACAATAATGGCATCATCCACCACTATACCTATGGCCAGTACAAAGCCAAACATGGTTAACGTATTTATGGTGAAGCCTAATGGGATAAAAAGACAAAATGTAGCCAATATGGATACTGGAATAGCCAGAATAGGAATTATGGTTGACCTCCAATTTTGTAAGAAAAGGAATACCACTATTGCCACCAGTGCAAGTGCCTTTAACAAAGTGCCTACCACTTCCTGCATCGAAACCTTTATAATGGTTACCGATTCAAATGGCACAATATAATCCACATCATTAGGGAACGACTTTTTCAGTTTAGCTAACTCAGCGTATACATTATCAGCAGTCTGCAAGGCATTACTTCCGGGTGATTGATATATCTGGATAGTAGAGGCCCTGTTACCATCAACAAATGCATTGCTCGAAAAGGTAAATTTCCCTAATTCAACGCGGGCTACGTCTTTTAAATAGACTAATTCGCCGGTTGATGGTATGGTTTTAACAATAATTTTCTCGTAGTCCTTTGCCTTACTGAGCATCCCGTTTACCAAAATACCCACTTCATTAGCTTGTGAATTATTTTGGGGTGGCGCCCCTACCGATCCTGCTGCAACATAAACGTTCTGCGCCGTTAACGCAGCGCTTACATCAGCCGGGGTTAAACTATAGGAAGCCATTTTATCCGGATTCATCCAGATACGCATACTGAACTGATCGGTACGTGCGCTTACGTCACCCACTCCGGGAACACGAAGAATGGCATCTTCAATAAAAGTACTGGTATAGTTATCAAGGAAAGTTATTCCGTGCGTTTTTTTAGGGGAGTAGATGGCGATCAGCATTAACTGATCGGGGTTACTTGCCCGCACCGTTGCGCCTAGTTTACTTACTACAGCCGGCAGTAAAGGTGCAGCAATGCCCACCCTGTTCTGCACATTCAAGGCCGCAATTTGAACATTGGTACCTATATTAAAAGTTACCCTAATGCTCATACCACCACTGTTGGTACTGGTACTCTGCATGTATTCCATGCCTGGGGTACCATTCACCTGTTCTTCAATAGGGATGGCAACCGTTTGCTCTACAGTTTCGGCATCAGCACCTGTATAGGATGCATTTACACCAACACTTGGCGGAGATATATTCGGATATTGGTCAACAGCAAGGTTAAAAAGACATATCGTCCCTGAAATCATTAATACAACTGATATAACGATTGCAGTTACCGGTCTTTTAATAAATGTATTCGCAATCATTTTTTATCAGATTTACCCAGTTCACGTGATTTTTGTATCTCGAATTCCAATTCAGGGTCAATATTTTGTTCTTCAACCTTTCGCTCTTTCTCCATCAACTCTTCGTGGTGGGCTTTCAGATATTCGAGTCTTTCTTTACCGTACGACATCCTGGTTATCAGTACATACAATACCGGAACAACGAATATCGCAATAGTTGACGCTGCGAGCATCCCGCCTAAAACTGTATAACCAATGGTTCTGCGGGCTACTGCACCTGCGCCTGTTGCCAGTACCAGTGGTAATACACCCAAGATAAATGCCAGCGAAGTCATGATAATGGGGCGCAAACGCAGGCTTACTGCATCCAGTGTAGATTTCAGCAGATCCTCTCCCCTGTCAACCCGCACTTTGGCAAACTCAACTATCAGGATAGCGTTCTTCGCTGCAAGTCCTATCAGCGTTATTAAACCTATCTGCGCGTAAACGTTGTTTGTTAGACTTGGAACCAATTCCAATGCCAGTATCGCACCGAATGCACCTATCGGTACAGCGAGCAATACAGAGAAAGGAACCGACCAGCTTTCGTATAACGCCGCCAGGAAAAGAAATACGAACGTGATAGAAAACATGAAGATGTAAATGGTGGTAGACCCGGCCTTTACTTCCTCATAACTTAATCCCGAAAATTCATAGGTATACCCCTCAGGCAATTCTTTGGCTGCCAGCTGCTGCAATGCATTTAAGGCATCGGTACTGCTGTAACCCGGCGCTGACGAGCCATCTATTTCCGCTGTGCGGAAGATATTGAAATGTGAAATAACCGGTGCTGCCTCAGTAGGCGTGTAACTAATTAAAGTTCCGAGCGGAACCATGGTTCCTGCCTGGTTACGCACATAATATTTATTCATTTCGGCTATATCGGCCCTGTACGCTGTATCGGCTTGTACAACCACATGGAAAGTACGGTTATAGGTTGTAAAATCATTAATATACAAACTACCCATAAATGCCTGTATGGTGGTAAACACATCAGAAACATTTACACCCAGTTTCTCGCATTTTTCACGATCAACTTTTAGGTTGAAGTTTGGTGTATGGGCAGTAAAGTAGCTAAATGATTTGGTAATTGCCGGGTTTTTATTGGCATCATTAACAAACTTGTTTACAACATTTTCAAACTGATGAATATCATCGGTGGTGCTCCGCTGCTCAATCTGCATACTGAAACCAACTGTTGAACCTACACCAGGTAATGGTGAAGGTTGTATTACTTGAACGTTAGCATCTTTTACACCTGCATCCTCTATTCGTTTTTGTAAAACCTTGATGATACCCGGCACCTGCTGGCTTTCTTCACCACGTTCATCCCACGGAGCCAACTGGCAATAAATAGTACCGTTATTAGAGTTACTGGCATTGGTTACTACGTTTAAGCCCGATAGCGCCGCATAATGCGCTACGCCCGGCGTTGCACCAACAACTTTCATTATCTTCTGCATTACCTCAACCGAAGCAGCAGTAGACGCCGCCGGAGGTAATTGAAAAGTAACGTATAGGTTTCCATCATCCTCGGAAGGAATAAATCCTGACGGTTTATGCTGGAACATAAAGTAAGTTCCGATACAAACACAAAGCAAAAGGATAATAATATATCTTGCCCCGATTATACTTTTACGAACACCTTCTGTATATCTTGCTGTAATACGATCAAACCATGCGTTAAATTTAATAAAGCCACGGTCCAGTATATTTGGTTTTCTGTCGGGATCGGTTGGTTTTAGTAATAAGGTACAAAGCGCAGGGGTTAATGACAATGCGATAAATGCAGATATCATTACCGATATAGCGATGGTTATAGCGAACTGCTGATATAAACGACCAACTATACCCGGAATAAATCCTACCGGCACAAACACCGCAGCCAGAATGAGCGCAATGGCCACAACCGGTGCAGATATGTCCTTCATCGCCTGGTAAGTAGCTTCTTTAGGCGACATTTTATCATGGTCGATATAATGCTGTACAGCCTCTACCACAATAATGGCATCATCCACCACAATACCTATGGCCAGTACGAAACCAAACATGGTAAGGGTATTTATAGTAAAGCCCAACGGTATAAAGAAACAGAAAGTACCAAATATGGATACAGGGATAGCCAATACAGGTATAAGTGTTGATCGCCAGGTTTGCAGGAATAAAAACACTACTACTGCCACTAACGCAAGTGTTTTAAGCAAGGTTCCAACAACATCCTGCATAGAAACCTTTACTACGGTAACTGATTCGAATGGTACACTGTATTCAACATCGGCTGGGAAGGTTTGGCGCAGTTTAGCCAGCTCGGTATAAACACCATTTGCTGTCTGCAACGCATTGCTACCCGGAGCCTGGTATATTTGCAGATACGAAGCCCGGTGACCATCAACAAATGAATTACTTGAAAAAGTAAATTTACCCAGCTCAACGCGGGCTACATCTTTCATATAAACCAGTTCGCCGGTTGCAGGGATAGTTTTTACAATGATATTTTCAAATTCTGATACTTTGCTCAAACGGCCATTAACCAGGATACCCAACTCATAAGTCTGGCTGGACGATTGAGGCGGCACACCGGCTGTACCGGCTGCTACCTGCACGTTCTGCGCATTTAAAGCGGCAATAACATCAGAGGGCGTTAAGCTATAGGATGCCATTTTATCCGGTTTCATCCAGATACGCATACTAAAATCATCTGTAAACCTGCTGATACTACCTACACCCGGCACACGTAAAAGCGCATCCTGTATAAAGATATTGGTGTAGTTATCCAGAAAGGTAATATTATGACTGTCTTTTGGTGCATAAATAGCCACCATCATCAGCATACTGGGGTTAAGTGCGCGCACCGTTAAGCCAAGCCTGCTCACTACTGCCGGTAATAAAGGCGTGGCAATACTAACACGGTTTTGAACATCCAGCGCGGCAACGTCAATGTCGGTACCTATTTTAAAGGTAACATTCATGGTCATCAGCCCGTTGTTGGTACTGTTGCTTTGCATGTATTCCATCCCCGGTGTACCATTAACCTGCTCTTCAATAGGTGTGGCAACGGTTTGCTCAACCGTTTGTGCATCGGCACCGGTAAACTGCCCGTTAACCTGTACAATAGGCGGGGTAATATCCGGATACTGGTCAATCGGCAAAAGTAAAATACTTACTGTACCTGTTATTACCAATACAATGGATATAACTATAGCAGTAACGGGTCTTTTAATAAAGGTATTAGCAATCATACATTAATCATCATCTAAAACACACAGATTATAAAGAAACCTGGTTTTTTGTTAGTGTTTACCACCTTGTGTAGGCGCTACTTTATTAGCAGTTGTTACCGGCGCTCCGTCATGAAGTGTTTGTACACCATCAGTAATTATTTTTTCACCCTCATTAACACCGCTCTTAACAATTACATTTGGCCCAATAGTTTGACCAACCTGCACTTTTTTCTGATGCGCAAATAATCTTGGTTTGCCAGATACATCAGCTTTAGGGTTTTTCGCCAAACTATCTTTAGATACAGTTACAACACTATCCTTTGCTGTAAATACAAAGTACTCGCCCATTTGCTCAACAACTGCTTTGCTTGGCAATACCAATACCGGTGTGGTTTCCTGGTTATGCACGCGCACAACGCAGCTCATACCTACTCTTAATATGCCTTTAGGGTTATCAAAAACAAGCCTTACCCGTATAGAACCAGTTTGGGAATCAACAGCGCGGTCAATCACTGATATTTTTCCATTGTATGGATAAAGAGAGTTATCGGGCAACAAAATGGTAAATAATGAATCTACATTTACTTTGTTGATCTGCAGTTTTTCAAAAAACGGCAGATTCTTTTCATTAATGATAAAATCAACCGCCATTGGGCTATCTGTCGAAATTGTATTTAATATAGTTGTTCCGGGGGTCACCACATCTCCTAACTTTACCTGGCTAAAACCAATTGTTCCAGTAAATGGTGCATAAACTACAGAATAAGCCAAATTAGTTTTAGCTGTTTTCACTTGCTGTTCAGAAGCCTTTACAGTAGCCTTTGCATTTTCAAGCGTAATAACCGCGTGATCATAAAGCTGCTTGGCTACCGCATTATATTTATTTAAATACTCGTACCTGTCAGCATCCTGTTGTGATTGCACCAAAGTTCCTTGTGAAACCCTCAGATTGGCTACAGCCTGGTCATAAGCTGCCTGATAAAGGCGTTGATCAATTTCATATAGCTTTTGTCCTTTTTCAACATGGGTACCTTCTTTAAAGAATATGCCGGTAATAGAACCTGTTACCTGCGGCAGCAAATTAACCTGACTCAGTGCCTGGGTTGTTGAAGGATACTTATCAAAATACAAAACCCGTTTTGCTTTTAAGGTCATTAAATTAACAGGCACCTCTGGATTTACAGGCGGTTGCTTCTTTTTACAGGCAGTAACAATAAGGCAACTAATAAAAATGGTATTTAATATTACTCTATTCATAGAGATTGTTGGTTTTATACAGTTAATATGAAATGTTTCCCATTGCTTTTTGCAGATCTATCTTGTTTGATAAAACCTGGAATAAAGCATTTAAATAACTTATTTCTGATGTCATTAAGTTCGATTCGGCAGTAATTACATTCAGGTAGGCTACTATACCTTGTTTGTATTGCAGGTCAACCACAAAATAAACCCTTCTGGCCAGGTTAACATTTCTTTGCAGTAATTGCAGATTATAGTAATTGCCCTTATAATTGGCTAATGCCGATGTATACTCAACGTTTATGGCCGATTTCAGGTCAGTTTCATCCCAGTCAAGTATCTGTTGCTGTAATCTGGCTTTTTTAACATTGTTCACTCTTGAAAAGCCGGTAAAAATGGGTAAACTGAATGATAAACCTACGTAGGAGTTAGGATACGAAGAGCTCAACAGGTTGTTATAATTATTATTGGCAAATGTAAGGTCATAATTAAAAAAGGCCGATAATGTTGGCAACCAAGCGAACTTGTAATAATTTACAAGTTGTGATTGCAAATCTTTACTTGTTTTTAATGATTGAAACTCAATGCGTTTTTCATACTGAAGCTGTTCGGTAGTATCAATATGAATGCTGTTCATCATTTCTAAAGTATCAAAAACAACATTAAACTGTTTATCAACAGGATAACCTAATAGTTTTTTTAAGGTTGCATATTGTGGTACAACATTTTCATTAGCCTGTTTTAATTGCGCTTTTGAATTGTTTAAGGTAATATCTGCCTGTTCATAATCGGTCTCATCAACAATACCACCTTTATATTGATGGTAGGCATCCCTTAAGCTTTTACCTAAACGTGCGGTGTCTTCCTTAAAAACATTGATCTGCTCAAGCGTATTCAATAAGGTATAAAATGATTTACTGACTGATGAAACCAGGAAAATTTTAGTACTATCCGTTACCTGTTGAGCCTGTTTAACATACAATGGCGCACTTTTATAAGCATACAGCAAACTTGGGTTAAATATAGTTTGTGTAACCGCAACGCCCGGCACAAAACTATTGGTATACCCTGTTTTGTTTGTTGTTGTGGTTGTTGAACCACTGCCATTATTAGTAGTAGTTGTTGAACCGTTGGTCTGGATGTTATGAATAAGATCACCAGAGGCATTTACTTGAGGCAGCCATCCTGAAAGAGAAATTGCATTGGTTGTTTTAGCAACATCAACATTGATGAGCGCTATATTTAAACCCGGCTGATGTTGTAAAGCATAATCGATACATTGTTTTAGTGTAAAATATTGAACTTTACCGGTATCCTTAATAACTACCGGCAGCAATAAGCTATTTTTGGTAGTATCAGGCACTACCAGCGGAGGGGCAATGCTTTTAGAACCTGCATTTGTGGCAGTTTTAGTTTGTGAGTAAGAAATAAAAGGCAAACAAAACAAACAGGTAATAAGCAGGGAAGCACGTATAGCACTTTTATTATAATATATCTTCGCCATTTTAAAACAGTATGATTTGTATTTTTAATGTATAAGTTTTCATATAAGTGAATATTACTATTCTTGATAGCCGGATTGCTTAGCAATTACGGCTATCTGGTTGACTTTGTAAAATTGATAAAAACATACCACCTTTAAGGTAACAATATTGTTAAATTGATGTTACCGGGCTTAATCGAATGCTTTTGTTACTTAATAGGGTTCAAATAATATCTGGTTGGTTTGATTTATTAATTCATTGGATAAAGAATAGTTATTATATTTTTTTAGGTTGATATGCAAAAGAAACGGATATAGGTTACAGCACAAAATCCGAAATAAAGCTTTAATTTCCATTTGATAATCAGCAACATATTAATAAAAAAACAGGAAAAATGTTTTAACAAATATTTTAAGCTGAGGATGGATCTTTTTTAATAATCAATCAACAAATCACACTAATAATATTTCATTCAGATAGACATTTGTAAAATTGTGGTTATCAATATCAAATCTTTGTGAAGATAAAGGATCAACTATTCAAGTAATATTTTTTAGGGAAATATAGATTTTGGATAAGTTAAGACTTTTCTCATTTAAATCATGCATTCTGTAATGGCCAATGGAAGCATAAACGGTAACCATCCGGATCATGTAGTGACAAAGCTTTCCATCCATAGCCGGTTATCTCAGGCTTTTTTATTTTTAAACCTTTTTTAATAAGGTAGGCGTACAAATCGTCAGTATCCGGGCAACCAAAATATAAACTGACATCATTATGCCAGTCATTTCTGAGTGAATCGGGCGATTGTGGCCTGTTAGGTTTTTCATAAGCGGTATTCAACATCAGTTCCGTATCGTTTAACCGCATTAAAACCCAGTCAACATCATCACCTTCGCCAGATGACATTATTACTTTAAATCCCAATATATCCCTGTAAAAATTAAGCGATTGAGGCATATCAAATACCTGAAACAGGGCTGTAACACCTGAAATATTGAAAGGATTATTGTTTACTTCATCAGCCATAACCATATATTATTGATTTTAATTGAGGCTCACATCACCAAAATACAACTTATTTGGCAAACTGAATAATTATGGCAGTAACCTGCTTAATGCATCTTGCAGGTTTCTTTTCATCCTGTACAATGATCCGGAAGGGGCCATCACCTGCTGCTAAAGGAGCGCCATCAACTTGTGAAGCTAATATAATAGTTCTATCTGTAAAATCCTTATCCAGCTCAGCCAATGCAAAAATCACCTGGTAACCATCGCTGGCTTCAACTTTTACATATTTGGTTAAATTTTTGCCCCTTAAATCTTTCCCAAGAGTAACTCCTGCTTTTTGCAGAATCGCAGCTAAAATAACACCCGAATATTGGTGATCTTTACCATCCTTGTCTTTACGCACAACTGTTGCTTGTGGGAATTGCTGCAGATCGCTCAGTTTAAGTTCAAGTGGTGTAATAACTTCACCACTAATCTTAACTGTTTGCTGCTTGCCAGTATTTTGTGCCTGTGCAATTGCAACGCGGGTTAATCCGGTAATACTTAATAAAATGATGATAAACTGTTTTTTCATTTAGATGGATTTATAGATTTATTTTGAGCAGATAATTCACGATCTTTATGTCTTTACGTAAACGCCTCATTATATTTATTAAAATATAACCCAAAGATCAAGAATTTATTCCTGTTAATAAGTCCTAAAGAAATCATTCACAACACTACGCTGCCAAGGTTATCTTCCAAAAACGCTTTAAACTTGCTTTGCAGAATGTGATACTGTACAATAACCTGTAATCCATATTCGGTTACTATAGCATTCCCTCCACCCTTGCCGCCTCTGTGCGAAATCACAAGCACTTCCCCAAAGTGATCATTCATATGGTTTACCATGTCCCAGGCTTGTTTATACGACATTTTCATTTGCAAGGCAGCCTGCCTTATCGACCCAGACTCTTTTATCCGTTCCAGTAACTCAACACGCCCCATACCTAATACCTTGCCTTCTGGTGTTTCAATCCATATCCTGCCATTAAGTTTAAATTCCGGCTTTTGCATACGCAACAAATTTTATTTCAAACATAAACAAAGCTTAAACCTTTATTGATAATTAATCCCTCAAAAATCACGCGGGCTTAAACAAAAAATCAAAATTCAATGTCTCAACTCGCCGAAAGGTTAAAAACCTTCAACGCCCCCCTATTGCCCGAAATGGTACAACTAAAGTATGAAGCCATGACCGAAAATGCCTTCCGGTTTTATCGTGGAACCTGCCATTTGTTTTATGAAGACCTGGCAAATGCCAATCCGCTTCCTTTGTCCCCCTTAACATGGATTTGCGGTGATCTCCACATAGAAAATTATGGCAGTTATAAAGGCGACAACAAATTGCTTTATTTTGATATGAACGATTTTGACGAAGGCATATTGGCTCCTGCATGTTATGAAGTTGCCAGAATGGCAACCAGTATATTTATCGCCTTTGATGCCTTAGAAATAGAGCCAGAGAAAGCTGAAAAGATGGTGCAGCTGTTTTTAAAAACTTACTCAACTACTCTGGCTAAAGGAAAAGCTATAAGTATTGAGCCAAGGACAGCTAAAGGCATAGTTTGTAATTTTTTAAACTCAGCTGATAAAGCAACAGAAAAAGAGCTGCTTAAAAAACGCACCATTAGCAAGAAAAAGAAAATAATGCTCTCACTGCAAGATGAAAGGCATTTTAAGGTTGATAAAAAGTTGAAGCATGAGTTAACGGCCCATGTTAATGAGTGGATAGCCAACAGCAGCGATGGCCCTTATAATTACGAGGTAAAAGGTGTTGTTTTCAGGTTAGCAGGTACCGGCAGTTTAGGTTTAAAACGATACTTATTTTTACTTAAAAGTACCAACACCAAAAACAAATACTTACTGGTGGACATGAAGCAATCAACCATGTCGTCAGTAGCTCCTTATGTAAAGGTAAAGCAGTTACAATGGCAAACTGAGGCAGAACGCATTATCACTATTCAAAAAAGGATGCAAAACGTATCGTCATCACTTTTAAGCACTACGGTATTCAGAGATGAATCCTACGTAATACAAGAGCTTCAGCCTGTTAAAGACACTATAAAGTTTAAACTGCTTAAAGATGAATACCGTGATATTTACCAGGTAATTGATGATATGGCCTCGCTCCTGGCCTCCGCACAATTACGTAGCGGTGGCATACAGGGCTCATCCAATATTGATGACCTTTCTGCTTTCGGAACTTCGGCTGAGTGGCAACAAGAAGTGCTGGGTTATGCCTTAAAATACGCTAAAAAGGTAAAAAAGGATTATGAGCAGTTTGTGAAGGATTACAAAAATGGCGTTTTTGAAATAAAGAAGAAAGAATAGTTTATATCTATATTTTTCGATACATAATATAAGCATTAGTCATTCCATTTTGCTGATGGTTAAATGCATCCGGAATTTCACCAATTATGGCAAACCCTAACTTTTGCCATAAAGCTACAGCCCTTTCATTACTTTTAATCACAATATTAAACTGCATTGCTTTATATCCTAACCTTTTAGCTTCTTCTATCGAAAACAGGCACATTTGCTTTCCAATACCTTTTCCCGAAAATTGGGATGAAGCCATGTATCCCGCATTGGCAATATGCGAACCTAAATCGGGCTGATTATCCTTTAAAAAGAATGTCCCGGCGATTTGATCATCCCAAAGGGCAACATAAACATGCTTATCATTGCTGCACCAAAAGTTTAACATTTTTTCTTTCGATGAATCCGGTGAAAAAACATAGGTATCACCAGAAGCTATCACCTCTTTTATAATATGCCATATTTCATCGTTATCTGCGGGCAGGGCTTTTCTTATTGTTAGCATGGTCGTTATTCAGGCTGATATGATCGCTAACATCAAACATACATTAAGCCTGCAACATCTTATAATTAATTTTATCGACGGTTACCATTTTGTTAATAATTACAGTAACTAATCCAATACATTTGCATCTTAGTATCATAAATGAATAAAATTCTACTACCTATTTTAATTTTACTAAGTACTTTTCAGGCATTTGCCCAGAAAAACTTTACAATAAGCGGCACTATTAAAGACAATGCAACCGGTGAACAATTGATTGGTGCCTCTGTACGCATAAAAGAGCTTCCGCAAATTGGAACTGCGACTAATAGCTACGGCTTTTATTCACTAACCGCGCCAAAAGGCGACTATACCTTACAGATCAGCTATATTGGTTACCAAACCATTGAAAAAAGCATCTCACTAACAAAAAACCTCGACATCAATGTCGCTATAAGCTCAAAAAGCGAATTGCAGGAAGTGGTGATCAGCGGCAACAAACCCAATAACGACAATGTCGCCGCGCCACAAATGGGTGTCGAAAAGCTCAACATGAGCCAGATTAACAACGTACCTGTGCTTTTGGGCGAAAAAGATATTTTAAAAACAATATCCCTGTTACCCGGTGTAAAATCAGCCGGCGAGGGCAATACAGGCTTTTACGTGCGTGGCGGAGGATCTGACCAAAACCTGATTTTACTAGATGAAGCCACCGTTTACAATGCGTCTCACCTGTTCGGTTTTTTCTCCACTTTTAACTCGGATGCTATTAAGGATGTGAGTTTATACAAAGGCGGTATGCCTGCAGAATATGGAGGCAGGTTATCATCAGTATTGGATGTAAAGATGAATGATGGTAATAACAAAGATTACACCGTTCAGGGCGGTTTAGGGCTAATTTCCTCCCGCATCAAGGTTGAAGGCCCGATAGTGGAGGATAAAGGTTCCTTTATGATCAGTGCCCGCAGAACTTATATCGATTTATTCCTGAAAGCATCATCCGACTCTACCGTAAAAGGCAGCTCCCTTTATTTTTATGATTTGAATGCCAAAGCCAATTATCATTTTGATGATAAGAATGCTGTTTATCTCTCGGGATATTTTGGTAAGGACGTATTGGGCCTAAAGAATACATTTGGTACCAACTGGGGAAATTCAACCGGTACTCTCAGGTTTAATCACATATTTAATAATCGCCTGTTTTCAAATACCTCCATTGTATACAGTAATTACAACTATGCTATACAGGATTTTGAAAGCGATGATAACTTTAAGGCTACCTCACAAATTACCGACGTTAATTTCAAGGAAGATCTGCAATATTCTATCTCTAATAACCATACCTTAAAATTTGGCTTGAATGTGCTGCATCATACTATTGCACCAGGTAATATCACCACTTCTTCCACCTCCAGCTTTAATGACAAAAGCATTGAAGAACGCTATGGCTACGAAAACGCTGCGTACTTAAGCGACGACTGGCGCGTAACCAGCAAACTAACCTTTCTGTATGGCGTAAGACTTAGCGGCATGTTTTTACTGGGTCCAGGCACTTTCAGTACGTATGACGAAGCGGGTAATACGATAACCTCCAAGACCTACACTTCGGGCCAATTGGTAAAAGATTATTTTAACCTGGAGCCTCGCTTTTCCGGAAGCTATTTACTTAATGAGGAAAGTTCAATAAAGGCTTCCTATAACCGTAATACACAAAACATTCACCTGCTCAGTAATTCAACCAGTGCAACACCTACTGACCTTTACGTGATGAGCAGTAATAACATTAAACCCGAAATAGCCGACCAGGTATCTACCGGTTATTTCAGAAATTTTAGCGATAATATCTTTGAATTTTCTGCTGAGATATACTATAAATGGCTGCAAAACCAGATTGATTATAAAGACGGCGCCCAGCTTATAGCCAACCAGGATGTAGAATCGCAATTGACATATGGATCAGGAAGAGCTTACGGATTGGAGCTGTTTTTAAAGAAGAAATATGGCCGCTTTAACGGATGGATAGGTTATACCCTATCGCGCACGGAGTTAAAGTTTGCTGATATTAATAACGGCAATTATTACCCTGCAAGGCAGGATCGCACACACGATCTTTCTGTAGTGGGCATCTACCAACTCACCAAACGTTGGAATCTTTCAGCCACCTATATTTATGGAACAGGGAATGCCGTTACTTACCCAACCGGTAAATATGAAATTGGCGGATTAACAACCTTTTCGTATTCCGAACGTAACGGATACCGCTTGCCGCCAACCCAACGTATGGATATTGGTGCTACGCTAGAAGGAAAACAACATAAAAAATACCACTCCAGCTGGACCTTCGGTATCTACAATGTTTTTGCCTACAGGAACCCTTATATTATCACTTTCCGCGACAGCAAAACGGTACCTAACACTACCGAAGCGGTTGAAACCAGTATTTTTGCCACCAGGATACCATCCGTTACCTGGAATTTTAAATTTTAATTGCAGCTGACACCATGAGAACTATAAAACTATATATATCCTTCTTTATCATCCTTGGCATTATAACATCATGTACCAAAGTAATTGATCTTAAACTGGGAAATGTTAGTGGACAGCTGGTAATTGAAGGCAATGTTACACAGGTACCAGGCCCTCAATATATTAAACTGAGTAGAAATGTAGCATTTACCAGCACCAATACTTATCCGGCTGTTTCAGGCGCTACTGTTTCTGTTACAGACAGCCTGGGTAATATCTATCCTTTTACTGAATCTCCTGCTGGTACGTATTCAATACCTTCAATGGCGGGCAAAACGGGAAACACTTACACTATGACAGTGGTAACCGGTGGTAAAACATACACAGCTAAATCAACCATGCCTGGATTTGTACACCTTGATTCGATAACATCCAGAGCGAGCTTTTTTAACACCAGTAAAAACCTAAGGCAAGTAACTGTCCATTTTCAGGATCCGGCAGGAATACCGAATCAATACCGCTTTGTATTGTATGTTAACTCGGTTCAGGTGAAAAGCGTTTTTGCTTTTAATGATGATTTTTCTGATGGCCGCTATTCCAATATCGATCTGATTGAAAATGACATTGACATTCATCCGGGCGATACGGCCAAGGTTGAAATGCAATGTATTGACAAACCCATTTACACTTACTGGTATACCCTGATGCAGCAAGATCCAAACGGCCCTGGTGGTGGCGTTACCCCTTCCAATCCGCCTACTAATATTACCCCTACTACTTTAGGCTATTTTAGCGCCCATACTACACAAACAGAAACATTTATAGTGAAATAAAATAAGGAGGTCGTTTGCTGCATCGTCTTTATTTACCGGCATTACCCATGGCATATTCAATACCACCCAGTAAATGTTTCAAATAAAGCGGATCAACGTACGATTCATCGGTATGACCCAAAGCAGTATAAAATGATCTGCCTCCATCATAATCGTGATACCAGCTCATTGGATGGTTATCACCGTTTGTGCCACCAGTATAAGTCTTTTCATCAATAGTGATCAGCACATGAATATCCGGCGATATCCATTTAAAATTGTATAGCTCATCAAACCTTTTCCATTCTGCAGGCAGGTGTTTGGTAGCAATAAAATCACGGTCAACCACATGAAAAACGGCAGTTTGCTGGGCAGGATGGCTCTTAAAGTAAGCTCCAACCAGGTTACCATACCATGGCCAATCGTATTCTGTATCCGTAGCCGAATGTACGCCCACAAAACCACCACCTGCTTTAATATACTTTTCAAATTCGGCTTGCTGTGCAATATCCAAAACATCGCCGGTGGTATTCAAAAAGATAACGGCGGCATATTGCTTTAAATTAGCATAAGTAAACTTGCGGGCATCAATGGTAGTATCTACATCAAAATTATTCTCCTGTCCCAATTTTATAATGGCGGTAATACCTGCCGGGATTGACGTATGGTGCCATCCTACTGTTTTACTAAAGATCAGCAACCTTTGTTTAGCAAATAAACCTGAGGTAAACAGGCTCAAAAGAATGATAAGAAGCAGTTTGTTTTTCATGATGTGTATATAGTTAGATATTCCCTTTTTTTAATTCATCTACAGCAAAGTTAGCAGCCCTGGCAGTTAAAGCCATGTAGGTTAATGATGGATTTTGACAGGCTGACGATACCATGCTGGCACCATCGGTTACAAATACGTTTTTAGCATCCCAAACCTGGTTATTGCCATTCAACACTGATGTTTTAGGATCGCGACCCATACGTGCAGTACCCATCTCGTGGATGCCATCGCCAACGTTATGTCCATGATCCCATGTGGTAATTTGCTTCACTCCGGCAACTTCCAGCATCTCCCTGGCTTCCTTCACAATATCTACCCGCATCTTTTTCTCATTATCTTTTATTTCGGCGTCCATAGCCAATATAGACAGCCCCCATTTATCTTTCCTTACGGGATCGAGGGTGATCTTATTTTCGTGGTAAGGCAGCAATTCGCCGAAACCGCCTATACCTATCGTCCATTGTCCCGGTTCTGTTAAGGCTTCTTTAAAGGCTGCACCGATATTCAGTTCCGCTACGTTGCGGCTCCATCCTTCACGCCCCGCACCGCCCTGGTAACCAAAGCCGCGGATATAATCGCGCTTATCATTAAACAGGTTGGCAAAACGCACTACATAAACACCATTTGGTCTGCGCCCGAAAGTATATTTATCTTCATAACCCTCCATTACGCCTGATGCACCGAGATTATAGTGATGATCCATAATATTATGCCCCAGCTCACCGCTGCTGCTGCCTAAGCCACCCGGCCAAATGTCGGTAGCCGAATTCATCAGCACCCAGGCACTGTTTAGGGTGGATGCATTTACGAAAACTATTTTAGCGTGATATTCATAGGTTTGATGCGTTTCTGCATCTATAATCTCTACGCCGGTAGCCTTTTGGGTATCTTTATCATAGATGATTTTGGTAACGATAGAAAACGGCCTCACCGTTAAATTACCAGTAGCCACTGCGGCCGGTAAGGTTGATGATTGTGTACTGAAATATCCTCCAAACGGGCATCCCTCCCAGCAACGGTTGCGGAAATGACAAGCTGTTCTGCCCGGTATGGCCTCCGTTAAATTGGCACTGCGGCCAATAATCATATGGCGTGTATTGTTATAGTGTTTTTTGATACGTGCCGCTACATCTTTTTCCACTACATTCAGCTCCATCGGCTTTAAAAAGTGTCCGTCCGGTAATTGGGGAAGCCCTTCCAGTGTGCCGTTTACTCCCGCAAACTTCTCTACATGATCATACCATGGTGCCAAATCTTTATAGCGTATAGGCCAGTCAATGGCCCAGCCATCTTTTAAATTCGCTTCAAAATCAAAATCGCTCCAGCGGTAGCTTTGTCTGCCCCATAAAATAGATCTACCGCCCAATTGGTATGAGCGCCACCAGTTAAAAGGTTTAATCTCCGTATAAGGGGCCTCTTCTTCGTTGGCCCAGTAGTCCATTATAGGCTCTGTAGCTCCCCATCCGCGTGATATTACCGGCCTAACTTTGCGCTGCTCCAGTGTAATGGCACCCCGGTGTTCAAATTCCCAGGGATCTTTTGCAGCAGTTTTATAATCTTTCAGATGCTCAAAATTACGTCCGCGCTCTAACATAATCGTTTTAAGACCACGTTCGGTTAGCTCTTTGGCTGCCCAGCCACCGCTTATACCGGAGCCTATTACAATTGCATCATAAGTATTATTGGCCTTAGCCTTACCGTTTATATTAACAGTGTCTGCAGACATAATTTAACTGGTTAAAGAAATTAAAGCACGTAAAGGATTAATAATTGGTAACACAATATTATTCATTTAAACCAAATTATCAAGAGAATAATTGTTGATAAAACATTTAACTATGAAATTGTTACTGTGTATGGCGCATAGTTTACTCACCTTGTCATTGCTTCGCTCGACATCCCTCTCTTTTGCAAGCAAAAAAGAGGGAATAAAAATGGATAGGTGAATAATTTAAACTGTTTTCTCTTCCCTCTTTACGACTTGTCGTAGAGAGAGTGATCCAGCGAAGCGTCGATCGGGTGAGTTAATAATTTCACCATATTTTACTAATTTGCACCACCATGAGCATCACCACCTATGGATTAAGTGATATAAAGAAAGAAGTTCAGCATTTGTCGTCCGTACAAGTTGCCGAACTGTGCCTGCGTTTGGCTCGTTATAAAAAAGAGAATAAGGAGCTATTGGCTTACCTTCTTTTTGAAGCGAACGATGAGCAAGCCTTTACAGAGAAAGTGAAGGGTGAGGTTGGTTTTATGTTTAGTCAGCTGCCATCACAGAGCTATGCGGCGGCTAAGAGCATCCGTAAAATTTTAAGACTGATAACCAAGTACACCAAATTTATGGCATCCAAACAGGCGGAGATTGACCTGTTGCTGAACTTTTGCTATAATTACCTCCAGTATACAGAAAGAAAATCAGGATACAAGCCTTTAAGGCTGATACTGACCAGGCAGGTAGAAAAAATAAAAACACTGATTAGTAAATTGCACGAGGATATGCAGTTTGATTATCACCAGGAATACAACACTTTGCTGGAAGAGGCAGACAAGAAGTTTCCGTGGTTTTATAAGAATGAATATCCGTTGTAACATTTGATACAACACAACATCTAAACAATAAAAATTAACTGATAGTGGCAGACAAAGAAGCAGCTTTTAAGAAGATTTACGAAGCCAATTCAAAAAAGATCTATCACTTGTGCTATGGCTATACGGGGGACGATGATGCTGCGAGCGATCTGTTACAGGAAACTTTTTTAAAGGTTTGGCAAAATCTCGATAAATTCAGAAATCAGGCCATGATATCAACCTGGATTTACCGCATTGCTGTTAATACCTGTTTAACTTACCTGCGCTCGGAAAAGCGACAGGCAAAGGATGAACTTACACCACTTATTGCAGAAACAAAAAAAGAAGAACTATCAGAAAAAAACGAGCAGGTTGCACTGCTCTATAAATGTATATCGAAGTTGGAAGAGTCGGAAAGAATAATTATTACATTGGTGCTTGATGAGGTGCCATATCCTGAAATTGCGGAAGTTTCAGGGATATCGGAGGGAAATCTGCGGGTGAAAATATATCGTATAAAACAGAAATTAACAGAATTATACAACCACTATGAAAGAGTTTGAGCACTTAATGTCGGTATGGCAGGGACAGCCAGCAGCCGACAAGCTTTCGGTGGATGATGTGCTGAAGCAGGTAAAAAAAGGTATCCGGGGCATAACCAATAAACTATACTGGGTTATTGTGGCTATGATAGCCCTTATTGTGTGTTCGTTTATCGTCACGTTGTTTTTTGCCTTCCGCTCCCCTGCTACCACCATCGGTATATTAATTATACTGGTTACCATGATCACCTACCTGTCACTGGTTATCAGGCATTACCATATTTTAAACAAACACGATTTAACCCTTAACCCAACCGAATACCTCAATAGTTTAAAAGAATATCAACGCAACCGCAGCAAGGTTATAGGCTGGTTTTATTATATTTTTATGCTGATGATCAGCACCGGGCTTGGCCTTTACTTTGTTGAAGTACTGGAAGATGCCCCGCTATATTTTAAGCTAATCACTTACGGCTCCATCACTACCTGGTTTCTGTTTATTACTTTTTACGTGAAACCACGCATGTTTAAAAACGAAGAGGAAAAGCTCAATTTAATGATCGACAGGCTGATACGTTTGCAAGAGCAGTTTGACTAAGGAATTGATTATAAAAAATTAAAAAACATTTTCAAATTAGCGTCCTATTCAAGTCAAAATGGTTTCTATCCAAAAAGTAACAATAGCCGATGCGGATGCTTTGCGAGCGTTCAGTAAAAAACATTTTACGAATTCTTTGCCCATTTAAATACGCCCGAAAACATGGAGGCCTACTCTGCTGTGGCTTTTACTCCCGAAAAAATCCACACCGAGCTGAGTAATCCTGATTCTGAGTTTTATTTTGCCATTGTTGACAATGAAATTGGTGGCTACATGAAGTTAAATTTCGGCAATGCCCAAACGGAACCACAGAGTAATGACACGCTGGAGATCGAGCGCATCTACGTATCGGGCGAACATCATGGTAAAAAAATCGGGAAACTGTTGCTGAACTTTGCCATAGATATCGCCCTAAACAAACAATTCGGCTATATCTGGCTGGGGGTATGGGAACATAACAAACAAGCCATCGGGTTTTATGAACACAGCGGATTTAAACCATTCGGCAGCCACGATTTCTTTTTAGGCGATGACCGCCAGGTTGATTTACTGATGAGGAAAGAGCTATAACTAAGTTCTATTTAAACAACGCTCACAAAGTTAAAAAGCATTTTCTAATAAAACATAACCTGTTAATTAGGAATATACCATAATGCCCTGTATTCGCCTGTTGCCACTATCAGATTATTATTATTAGCTATCACTGCATCAGTTACCTTTAAATTATACCTGGAGTTCAGATGCTCAATATTTACAAAATCCTTTGTACGGTAAACCCCATCCACCACTGTACGGATGTAGTAATAACCATCATGCTGTTTGGTTATTTGGTCAGCATAAATATCGGGCGCAGCAAAAACATCGGGGTTAAAGTTTATCCGGCTAACAGTTTGGGTATTGTCTGTTGATACGTATAAACCCGGGGTATAATCATTCCTCCATAGGTAAATATTATCGTTATCATCAATAAACATAGCTTCGTAAAGTACCCTGCTGGCACTATTGTAAGCATTAACCAGGCTCCAGTTTACCCCTCCGTCTGTTGATTTCAATAAGGCTCCGGCATCACCCAAAATGTATAAATTACCGTTGCTTTGTTCAGCTAATCCATAAAAGTTCAAATCTCCATAAATACCAGGTAAGGAAATTGTTTTAAACGACTTACCGTTATTTGTTGACAGGTAAATATTTCTTGAACCGGTATTATCGGCATAAAAAAGCTTACCGTTACGGGTATAGGTAATATCTGTAAGGGAAATATTAAACGGATCATCTTTAACCAATAATGACCAGGTAATGCCCTTATCGGCAGAGTAAATTAAACCGCCTGACACCAATGCGAAGATCTTATCATCGGGAGCTATTACCATTTTACGAACCATAGCGTTATTAAGCGCAGTGATTGGCCGCCAGCTTATCCCATTATCATCCGAATATCTGGGTGAGCCAACAAAGTTTGCAATAATACGGCCTGAATTAAGCTTATAAAACTCGGGGCCATTGGTTGGTACAACCCCTACACAAGCTGGTGTGAGTATTCCTTTTCCTGAAGCTTTTAAAGCATTTGCAGTAATGGAGATAGAGTCAAGATGATTTTTTTGAAGATCGCACAAAACTATCTTTAAGGTTTGTACACCTGGTACTTCATTCAGGTTCCAGTTGTAGCCATTAATACCCTCCTGCACTGCGGTAAAAGAATATACCGAATAATCGTCAGAACAGCCCCCGCTAACCTGGAAATACACTAATGAATTGCCATAAAGAGCGCCATTTTTATAAACGTTAACTAGCACCTCTGTTTTAAGCTGATGACCAACCGTATCGGTTTGATTAGCCCCGCTAACCAGCTCAATTTTATAAATTGATGATGGTGTTACCGGTTTTAAAGGAGGCTGGGATTGCTTTTTACAGGCAGCAAAAATAAACAAGGCTACAAACAGAATACATCTTTTAGATAAGATCATAGGTTATAAATATACTGTTTTTTAACAGCTTAAGGCCTAAGAACTTTCACCTTCCTTACCCCCTCATAAACGGATTAAAGTTCCTCGTACCAATTTCCATACCGGCGGCCCGGCACACGGTTTTTTCGCCGAACTTAAAGTTGATCTTATCCATGGCCTTGTATAGCTTTATGCGCTCCTCGTTATCATCAAAAAGATTTATCTGATAGCTGCCGCTGCATAGGTCGCTCAATCTTACGCCTATCAGCCTGATGGGGCGGTACTGGTTCCAGGCTTTTTTCAATAGGTTTTTAACACCCGGTATTAAAATATGCTCAGCTGCGGTTAGGCTTATCTTTTCCTGCTGGGTATGGGTTTCAAAATTGGCATAGCGCACCTTTATAGCCAGGCAGGAAGCTACTTTGTTCTCCTTGCGCAGCTTGTAGGCCAATTCCTCCGTCATGGATACGAGGATGGTTTCTATGGCATTCTTATCGGCTATATTGGTATGAAAAGTATGCTCGGTAGAGATGGATTTACGGTCGCTATACGGAATAATCTCACTATGGTCAATACCATTGGCCCGTTCCCAGATAAACTTGCCCGCCTTGCCCAAAATGGCTTCCAGAAAGCGGATATCTGCCTTTTGCAGGTCGCCTATCTTTTCAATGCCGTACTGGTACAGCTTCTGGCTGGTGCTTTCGCCCAATCCCGGTATCTTGTTAATGTTTAAGGGTGCCAGGAACTCTTTTTCCTTACCATGTGGTATCAGCAATTGTCCGTTAGGTTTGGCCTCGTTGGTAGCCATCTTGGCCACCGTTTTGCCCGATGCCATCCCGAAGGAAATAGGTAAACCTGTATCCCGCATAATCTTCTGCCTTAACTCGCTGGCATGCTGGTAAGCGTTATGGAAACGATCCATGCCTGTATAATCGATATAAAACTCATCTACCGATGTTTTTTGATACAGTGGCACTGCATTATGGATGATCTCCGTAACTTCGCGTGAAGCCTCGCCATAGCGCCCGTGACTACCTCTTATCAGTATAGCATGCGGGCACAGCTGCAAAGCCTGCCGCGTAGGCATAGCCGAATGTACGCCAAATGCACGGGCCTCATAACTGCATGATGCCACCACGCCCCTATCTGCCGAGCCACCAATAATTACCGCCTTGCCGATAAGCGAAGGATCAAACTTCCGCTCAACCGATACAAAGAACGAATCGAGGTCAATATGTACAATTTGGCGTTGAAAAGACATTGAACAAAGGTAAAAAATAAATTGAAATTACTAAAAAAATTAGCATTTTAGCGGTCCGAAAAATCTGTTGTAAATGTTAAGCTATGCCGATTATTTGATTGTTATATCGCTGCCCGATGATGTAAAAAATCAGATAGGGAGATATAAACGCGCATCGGCAAAGCTGATTGGTGAGTTTGAGGGGATAAAGCGAACACCAAACTTAATTATTACGCACCAGGTACGCTGCAAGCCTTTTTTGGTACAACCGGCTATTGAATTAATGGCCAAAAGAATTAGCACCATGCCGCCCATTGAATTGCAGATAAACGGCTTCGGTAATTGTAGCAAAGGATATAATGCCAAAACAATTTATACCCAAATTGCGGCAGATGAAAAGGTGAATAACTGGTTCAGGCTGCTAAATAAGCAAATAGGCTTAAAAACGCCCAATGCCGTTCCGCATATCCCGCTGGTACCCAATATCCCACTAACAGGCTTCAATAAGCTATGGCCCAACCTGGTAAGTAAACCCCTGATTACTTCATTTACTGTAAACAGCCTCACCATACTGCACCGTGACACTTTTGCTGAGTACTGCGAATGGACATTGTACAAGGAGCTAACCTTTGGTAACAGGTTGCTGGCTTTTTGAGGATTGCAGTTTTGAAATTTGCCAATAAGTATTAGCTTTACTTCACTAAATGACAAAAATCACCCTAACCTTTTTACTTTTTGCTGTCCTGTTTTCGCAAGGGGATTATGCCCAAAAACATCAATTATCGGTAGCGCAAAAGGAAGACAAAATCTGTGATCTTATTGCATCCTTACCCGAAGTAATTAAGGCTGATAATTACATGATTAAAACCACCAAAGGCAAAAGGCATTTGCAAACCTATATTGAAGACAGGCCACGCAAAGATGGAAAGTATTATCAGTTAACTGTATCAGAAGATAACGGAATGAATATGGTTCCTCACTTTAAGTTTATGGTCGACTCAAAAACCTATGCTATTTATTATTGGGATGTGATAAACGATAAGCTTATCCCCTTAGCTAAATGGCGAAAGCAATTAGCTGCCAAAAATCATAATTAAAACTGACTCCTCCCATCAATCCAAATTAAACCGGCGGCGACTTATCGCTCAATTTATTTTATAACCAACAACAGAATAGAAAAATGATAGAAAAAATAACACAAAAAATTGGTTGGAGTAACCTGACTATAATATTCCTTTTTATTATAATATTCTCATTTGTTTTTTTGAAGAAATACAACAGGGAAAAAAATGCTGTTTATACAAAGGGAATATCTCAAGGAATAAATAAGGGAGTAAAAGGCAACCTCACCTTAGATTATACATTTTCAGCGTATGGAGATGATTTTAAAGGATTTGTGCCAAGCAGTTTCTGTAGCGAATGCAACCATAAATGTTGTCAGGTGGGCGATACTGTAATTGTTAGATATGAAAGTGGCAGTCCGAAAAATAACGATCTGGTTGTAAAACTTCCTGATGGTGCAGGGTTTAGTTATTAGCAATCGGCCTGCTTGGTGTATACTTTGCAATTGGGGTACTTAAACAAACTCAGCATGACGTGCTTTTAGTAGATTTCAATCCAAATTAAACCGGCGGCGCCTTACCGCTTCTTTAAGCTCTTCGTAATTTGCATACTGGTCATCCTTAAAACTAAGGAATTTTCCGGTTGATAGTTCAATTACCAGTTTATGTGCAGTGGTAAAAGGCGACATACCCCTATTATTGTCAATCACTTTATGATTATCTACGTGTTCAATATCTGAGTAATTAATTACCATCCTCTTTTTGGTGAGCAAATTAAGCCAAATCAGCCCCTCGGGGGCAGTGGTGATCCTAACACATGTAAATACAACCTGGTAAATGTATAATAGCACCAGCCATGCCGGAAATAGCGTAAATGCTATTAATTGCACCTGGCTATAGTTATTATGTTTTACAATAACAGCCCACAGGCAGGCGCTTATTGCCAAGGGTACAAAAATGGATAGAAACGTTACTTTTAACCAATAATAACTGGCGAATTTTGAAGTTACGGGTTCAGTCATTTAGATAAGGTGTATAGCTGAATATGATCTATGCAGTAAAAATAACAGATTTTATCATAAACAGCTATTATTGACAAAACATAGCCGACCAATTTATTGAAACCAAACTACTGGAATGGGAAATGGAACGCGAATGGGGTTTGAGGGATTTGGAGTGAGGGGGTAAAGAAATATGTAACTAAATTTACAATGTTTAACATTACTTTTATAGTTAATTTAATGTTACTTAGTTAAATTTCTATTTAAACCTAAAACATGTGGATAATTCTTTTAATTATTTTTATCATAGTTATTTCAAATATGTTTTCTAAATCTGGAAGTAAAAGCACCACAAAAGCTATTACAAAATATCCAACAATATATCCGGTCACTAAAAAAGCACCAACTAATTACAGCATACCATCAAAAAAAAAGTTTATTGGCAAAAATAAGTTGCCTGAAGGCTTAATCATTACTGATGAATTTAATAAAGCTTTTGATTTAATGGAAAATAGCACCAAGTGTGCATATATCACAGGTAAGGCTGGTACAGGTAAATCCACATTACTAACTTATTTCAGGCAAAAGACTCGAAAAAATGTAATTGTTTTGGCCCCTACCGGTATAGCAGCTATTCAGGTAGAAGGATCTACAATACATTCCTTTTTTCGATTTGCGCCTCAACTTTTAGAAAAGAAACACATATCAAAGGATTATGCAAGGCAAGACTTATTTAATAAAGTCAACATGATCATTATCGATGAAATCTCAATGGTGCGAGCTGATTTATTGGATGGCATAGATTATGCACTTAGAATAAATAGGAATAATAATACCCCATTTGGAGGCGTTCAAATGGTCTTCTTTGGTGATCTTTATCAGTTGCCCCCGGTGGTTGTAGGAAAAGACCTTACTCAATATTTTGAAGAGCATTTTGGGGGCATTTATTTTTTCAATGCGAAAGTCTTTAGAGAAATAAACTTGGAATATATTGAATTACAAAAGATATTCCGCCAAAAGGATTCCGATTTTAAAGACATATTGAACAGTATTAGGGAAGCTAAAGTATCTGCATTAGAGTTACTAGTACTCAATAAAAGATATATTCCTTATTATATTAACGATACAAAAAATGTGAGCTTAACGTTAACTACCACAAATAATATTGCTGATGATGTGAATAGAAATCAGATGAACAGTTTACAATCAAAAGAATATATTTACAATGCTACAATTTCGGGTAAATTCGACAAGGCTTCTTATCCTACTGAACCTTATCTTAGTTTAAAAAAAGGTGCGCAAATCATGATGTTGAAAAATGACAGTCAAAAAAGATGGGTGAATGGTAGCCTTGGTATCATTCAAGATCTTTCAAGTTCTAATATTTTAATAAAAATAGATAATGTCACATATACCATTGAAAAGGCCACATGGGAAGTGATTGAATATGAATACAATAAAGAAGAAAATAAGATAGAAGCCATAGTAACCGGTTCATTTACTCAATATCCTTTAAAACCAGCTTGGGCCATGACCATACACAAAAGTCAGGGGCAAACATTTGATAACGTAATAATTGATTTAGGTAATGGTGCATTTGCTCATGGTCAGACTTATGTAGCCTTAAGCAGATGTACCTCCTTAGAGGGTATTGTATTGAAGTCACAAATTAGGTATCAAGACATCATTTTAGATTCTAAAGTAGCAAATTTCATAAAGGAAAAGAAACAGTACTTTATTAATTAGTCAGAAGTAAATCTCACAGGACAGGTCTATGACTCAATTTCTTTAGACCTATCTTTTCAAAATTTTATTGGAAACAAACCACTTTAATTTCCAAAACCAAATCCAGTCTCCATTTAATTTTGCTTTACCGAATGATTCGCTTTTAGTGAAGATGTATTTAAAATTCTCATAAATATCATCACCATCTTTTTCTAAATTTTGGCTATATTCTATATAATTCTTAATTGCAGGGCTATTCCATGCCGTTTCAATATACCAGCTAAAAGTATCATAAACTGCTTGAATACCAATTAGACCCTGTTTTTCAAAGCACCCAATATCCTCAAAAAGGCCCAAAAGCAAGTCGTCCATTTCAAAACCGCTATAATTGTCTCTGTACAAGTACTTTTTAGCATTTTTTCCATCAATTGGAAGTTGCTTGACAGATTTTCTATTTACTTCAAAATAAGGAAAATGTTCACAGGGAACATCATTGCCAAGATTTACTTCTTTTACTTTAAAGTCCAAGGCATTGTAGTTTAAAAGAATTATTAGATTTTGCGTTGAGGCATTAAAAAAGTCTTTTGTAAATTGATTAATAAAATCAGCCTTCGAGACTTTTTTTAGCCCTATCAATTGATACAAAGCAATTAATCCTAGTAAAGACGTCCAAAAAGCTACCCGATCAAATCCATTGTATCCATTTCCTGAGCCAAATATGAATTTACTGACTTCGTCCATATGTTTATATATCTAATTTAAATTCAATTATTTACTACTAATATAGTAATATATCAAACGAAAAAAATTATTGAGCTTTATAGCCCCTTACCAACCCTTCAAACAACAGCATTTTACAGCTTGCATCTCTCCATCCAAATTCCCTATCTTTAAATACTCAAAACCATTACAATGAAAAAACTAACCCTGGGCATTATGTTGAGCCTTGCTTTTTTGCTCGGCTATGGCTTTAGTCGCTTAACCAATACTGCTAATAAAGGTCCGCGGGTAACGGGCATTGGCGGTATATTTTTTAAGGCGAAAGATCCTGCTGCGTTAAAGGCCTGGTATGGCAAAAATTTGGGTCTGCAAATAGATCAGAGCGGTACCAGTTTTGAATGGCACCAGGGCTTGGATAGTACCAAAAAAGGCTTTACCCTTTGGGCTCCGTTTAGGGAAACCACTAAATACTTCCAACCGTCAGACAAGCAGTTTATGATCAATTACCGGGTAGAACAGCTGAGCCAGTTGCTCATCAACCTTAAAGCCGCTGGAATACTGCCTGTTGATAGTGTAGAAAAAGCCAGCTACGGCAGCTTTGTACATATTATGGACCCCGAAGGCAACAAGATTGAACTATGGGAACCCAACGACGCCGAATACAGCAAACTGACTAAGGTTACTACAAAGTAAGGGTTTGATTAAGGGTGGCACAATCATTCTACCCAAAACATCATTTCGATGTCATGCCTGATTTCAAATGGTAAGTCTTTGTTTATAACATGAACAGATACGAGTGATTTGCCTTTAATAACCACACAATTCATTATACCCAGTTTTGAAGATTTAAAGTAATCCTTATGTTTCTTCTCAACTGCTTTAAGATATGCTATGGCAAACTCGTCATCTAACATATTACCTCCAGTTTCAGCATATAAAACTAACTCATTATCACTAAATTAAAATGACTTTAATCACTAAATATAATTTTATTATTTTTTTGTGAGGTTGTAACCATTCCTGGCTGGCCTGTCCACCCCTACGGCCGGCCGGCCACTCAGCTTTATCAGCATTTTATCTGCTAAAAAAATTCAAATTAATTTTACAATTACTAAAAATATTAGTAATTTAGTTTTATTAAATTTTAAAGCGATGACAGGCTACCAGAACTATTTAATTATACTTGCCCCACCGGCAGAAGTAAGCCAACAGGTAAAAAAACTAAAGCTCAGCAGTGCCGCCGTAATTGGTGAGTACGAGGGATTGTTCTCTAAGGCCCATATTACCGTTCAACCCTGGATGCGCAAAAAGCCGGTTTGGGTAGGTCCGCTTATCCCTAAACTAGAACGCGACTTGCAAAACCTGCCGCCAATAACCCTAACTATTGATGGCTTTGATTATTTCGATCAGCAGGAAACCGCCTCTATTTATGCCAAACTGGTTTCAACCCCATTAACTAAAGTGTGGTTTAAAACTTTGCGCAGGTATTTTAATACGCCACCCTTCGAGCCGCACATCACCATAGCAAGATCAATCAGCAAGGATAACTTTAACAAGCTATGGCCACACTTTAAAAACAAGCAATGGCGGCATGAATTTAAGGTCGATCAGCTCACCATACTGAGGCGTGAACACATCGGTTACGATAAAAGCTATAAAATTTACAAGGAAATGCCGTTTAACCAGCATATAAACTTTGATGATTTTGCCAACCTGAAGCTAAAAACGCCTCTTTTAACCATTAACAAGTCTAACACTCAGCAATTTAGTCTTTTTTAACAATTTATTAACCAAAAACAAACCTTTTTCTATCTTTGCGCCGGGGTAAGTCTTTTACGGCCAGCTCCTCTTGAACTCCCCCAGGGTGGGAACACAGCAAGGGTAGAGAGTTGAGCGGCGCGATAGAAGTAGCTTACCCTTTTTTATTTTCTTTTTTTTCCATGTCCGGAAAACATCCCCTTCTATCACGCGCCTGATTTTTAATTACGCTATTTCCCTAACGGATAAACAAGCTTCTACCCTGTTCTCCATAGCTATCAACGGTTCAGATTTACTAATACAATAAGCATGATTTTACAGGACTCTTTGCTCAGCGTCCTTATCAAAAAGCCTCACCAGCTGCTTTTTGGATAGCGACTGAATAAACGAATTATCGGTTGTCACGATATCTTTAGCCAAACTATGCTTAGTTTCCTGTAAAACCATTATTTTCTCTTCAATGGTATCCGGGCAAATAAGCCGCACGGCAACAATATTCTTATCTTGTCCTATACGGTGGCAGCGGTCAATAGCCTGGTTCTCTACCGCAGGGTTCCACCAGGGGTCAACCAGGTAAACATAATCAGCCTCGGTAAGGTTTAGCCCGGTCCCTCCTGCTTTTAAGCTTATGAGGAAAACCCTTACTTCACTATCGTTTTGAAACTCTTCTATCACTTGCTGCCGGTTACGGGTTTGCCCTGTTAAGTAGGTAAACCTTATCGCTTTTTTCTTCAGTTCTGCTCTGATCAAATCAAGCATAGTAACAAATTGCGAAAAAACCAGGATTTTGTGCCGGTGCATTTTGCCTTCAATCTCCTCCATCAGCATATCAATTTTAGCTGAAGAATGGCCTGGCATCTTTTCTCCCTTAATCAATAAGGGCGAATCGCATATTTGTCTTAACCGTGTTAAGCCTTTCAGTACGTTCATCGGGCTTTTTTTCAGTTCTTCGCCGGTAGTTGCCGCAATATAATCCCTAAACTCCTTTTCGTAGGCCTCGTAAATGCTGCGTTGTTCCGGCTTCATTTCGCAGTACAATACCATTTCCGTTTTTTCGGGCAGGTCTGTAGCCACATCCTGTTTGGTGCGGCGCAAAACAAACGGACTTATCTTTTGCTGTAACTCCGTTGCCCGTTTACTGCTTTTAAACATATCTATCGGCATGGAGTAAATCTGTTTAAAATAGGTTTTGCTTCCCAAAAGCCCCGGGCAGGCAAAAGACAATTGCCCGTACAAATCAAAGGTGTTGTTTTCAAAAGGGGTTCCGGTCAGTACTATCTTGTTTCTTGATTTTAAAAGCCGTGTGGCTTTATATCGCTGCGACTCGGGATTTTTAATCTGCTGCGACTCATCCAGAAAGATATAATTGAACTCATAGTTCTTTAAAAACACTATATCAGCCAGCAAAGTGCCGTATGATGTAAGCACCACTTCGTAATGGCCAAAATATTCGGTATGCTTAATACGCTCGGCCCCATAAATAGTATGAACACGTATGGAAGGGGCAAATTTTTCAATTTCATGCTGCCAGTTAAATATTAACGAGGTAGGTACCACTATGAGGTTCACATTATGGCTCACCTTGGCGCGCTGCGAAAGAATGAATGCGATAACCTGTACTGTTTTACCAAGGCCCATGTCGTCGGCCAGGCAACCGCCGAAGTTGAAATCATCCAAAAAGTTAAGCCAGCTGAGTCCCTGCTGCTGGTAAGGGCGCAATTCGCCATTAAAATCTTTAGGTGTGGTTATGCTTTGTACCGATTCAAAGCCCGATAATTTTTGATGATAAACGGAGATCTCTTCTTTAACGCGCTCATCCAGCATAGCGTTATCAAATAACCACTCAATAGTTGTAAAATTAGATTTGGATACCTGCAAAGAGTCATCTTCAGCAACTTCGCCGGCGTTAAAGTAATCGGTAAACTTTTCTATCCATTGCTGCGGTAAAATACCCAGCGTTCCGTCATCCAGCTGCACATACTTGGTTTTGTTTTTAACGGCACGGTATATCTGTTTAAGCGCAGCCTTTTTCCGGCCGAAACGCCCGTCGACCACAACATTGAACCAATTGATGCCACTGAGCACCTTTATATTTATTTTAACCTTATAGGGGTTTAGCTTATTGCCCTCCAGCTCATTAAATCCAAGTATGGTAATACCCTGGGTTCGCCACTCTTCAAACACATTCAGGAACCATTCTTCATCCAAAAAATACTTTTTATGCAGATAAAAATAGTAGAGATCATCTTCCAGCTGCTCTTCAAACCAGGTATGTTGTTTAACCAGCAGGGCAGTAAAATCATCCTCTTCAGTGTAATTTCTGGCTACCAGAAACGGCTTTCCTTTTTTATCAGCTGAATAGATTTGTTTTTTTGTGCGGATAGAAATTTCCACTTCGCCATAGCGCATCACCGGGATAATCATTACGTGGGCACCGAAATCTGAAAGATAAATAATCCGCTCTGTCTCTTTATTGAATCCTTCGGCCTCCAATTGTTTTGGTGTAGCAGCAGGGATATGCTTATAGTCAATGCTCACTTTATCTTCCAGCTGAGAAAGTAATTGTTTTCGTAATTCCTCAAACTTAGAGGCATGCACCAGCAGGTTATCACTTTTACGGGTAAGCAATGCCATAACTTTTAGCTGCTGCAGGTTTGCCGCCAGATACAGCCCATCGCCGGTCCAAACAAAATAGGTAAACCTTACGGCCAGGTCCTTTAGCTCATATATCCGCCTCGCGATGGAGATACTTCCCGAAAGCTCAAAAAATTGCTCTTTGGGGTTTATTGCCAGTTTGGGCTCGTCTGTTATGGAACCAACTTTAACCGGAAAAACAGAACTGGCTGTTATTTTTTCAGAAACCTCTGCATCGTGGAAATAGAAATCATATTTCAGGGGGTTGTTGACAATGGCTTTTAATGCCGTAATATCTGCATCGGCAGGTGTTTTGTTTAAATGATTTTGAAACTTATGTACCCCTGCAAAAAACTTTAACTGTTCTGCATCATTGGTTTTCCACATCAAATCAAGCGGAGCAACAGCTTTTAAAGGATTCTTTATATTACCATCTTTAGTAAACTGAGCCTCATAAAGATCAATATACAGGTATTTGTAATACTTATGTTCCCTTATAATGATGCAAATGGGCTGTTCTTCGTTTATCACAGGTTCGGCATCAGGCACTATCACGGCCCTGAGCGCATTTATACTTTCTTTATTGACAGCTAACAATGATGGTAATCGTGCATGTATGGTGTTGCCATTCCTGGTGTTCTCTATTTGAAAAAAATCATCCAGACCGGCTTCATCCTCCATTCCATAATCTACTGCAAACCTTCTTAATTTTATATCCCGAAGTGGTTTATCAAAGAAAACGCGATAATCATCCTTTTTTAAAACTGCCAATAAAACAGCAGCCTGGTGGGCACATAATTTTTTATGAGGAGCAGCGGCGCATTCACAACCCACAATCAGCCGGTTATCTTCTTGCAGTAAGGTTACATCCGAAAAGGTAAGCTTTACATCCTTATTATTAAATGAGCCCTTATTAATACTTATCTCCGAAGGGAAAACATAGCGGGCATCCAATTGATCAGGATTAAAATTGATAGCAGTATGTCTTGAAATCTCCGTTTCGGTTAAATTTTGAAAGGTGATGCCTTCCAGTACGAATAAATGATGCGCTGTTTTGTTTTCCGACATATTAGAACATCAAATATGAGAAGAATTATAACGTCCTGTACTTTAAATTCTGCCGAAAATCAGCCTTTATTCGTATTTTTGTGCTATGCTTGATATTTTAATAATAGGCGGCGGCCCTATTGGTATTGCCTGCGGATTGGAAGCACAAAAGGCAGGACTAAGTTTTTTAATTGTTGAAAAAGGCTGCCTGGTAAACTCCCTGTATAACTACCCTTCCACCATGACTTTTTTCTCAACTTCCGAAAAACTGGAAATAGGCGGAGTCCCCTTTGTAACCATCAGCAACAAACCTACCCGCTCCGAAGCGCTTGAATATTACCGCCGTGTGGCTACATCAAACAACATGCCCATTAATCTTTTTGAAGAAGTAAAATCGGTAAAAAAAGAAGGGGAAGCATTTATCATCACTACCAGCAAAACAAGCTACCAAGCTAAAAAGGTGATCCTGTCTACCGGGTTTTATGATATTCCTGTTAAGCTGGGCATTCCCGGCGAAGAGCTGCCCAAAGTAAAACATTACTATAAGGACCCGCATTATTATGCCATGCAAAAGGTGGTGGTAGTGGGTTCAAGCAACTCGGCTATTGATGTGGCACTGGAAACCTACCGTAAGGGCGTAGAAGTAACACTGGTTATTCGTGGTGATGAAGTAAGCAGCCGCGTAAAATATTGGGTTAGGCCCGATATTATTAACCGTATTAAAGAGGGCAGCATCAAGGCGCATTTTAATTCCCATTTAAGGGCCATCCGAGAGCAGGAAGTAGACATTGAAACCCCTGAAGGCATTATCACCATCCCCAATGATTTTGTGATGGCTATGACGGGTTATAAGCCTAATTTTGAGTTCCTGAAAAGCCTAGGCATCATATTATCTGATGATAAGTATATTCCTCATTATCATCCGGATACCATGGAAACCAATTTACCGGGCCTATACCTTGCCGGCGTGGTGTGTGGCGGGCTTGATACTCATTTATGGTTCATAGAAAACTCAAGGGTACATGCCGAAATGATTATGGAGGATATTTTGAAGAAGCTTGATTGATTATGACCACCTTGGTTGGGCAGACTGGTTAAACTAATCATCTGATAGTAAAAAAACTCTGGCAGCACTAAGCACAGGTAAACTAATTAACTTTTTTCTTGCATAAGTAAAAATTAATGCAATAATTTGCACCAAAATTAAAAAAAGAACAAAACACGCTAAAAAATGAAACAACAAAGCTTAAACAAGCCCTCAATAAGAGCAATATTTGCTCCTGTTGCCGCTGCTTTGATTTCAACCGTTTTTGTATTTTCTCCGTCACGACGAAGGCCCTATATGCCACGGGTTTGATTTACTCCTCTGATTACAAACCCTCCCGGAGTTTTTTCGTTAAACTTCACAACTAAAAGATCATCTAATTATTTAACGCTGTAAAAGGCAAATAATTTAACGGTAATTTTTCTATTTCAATGACCATACAAGATTTTGATATTCAGGTAGCATCAGCACAGCATGTTGATTTTGCACCTCATATATGCGAAGAAATGGCCGAATCGGCTAAAGCACGCGGCACAGGTATAGCGCAGCGTTCATCTGAATATGTTGCTAATAAAATGCTAGAAGGTAAAGCCGTTATTGCTTTACATAAAGATGGCACCTGGGCAGGTTTCTGCTATATTGAAACCTGGAGCCACGGCGATTTCGTAGCCAACTCGGGTTTAATTGTAAACCCTATCTTCAGAAAAGCCGGGTTAGCAAAAGCCATTAAGGAACGAATATTTGAACTTTCACGTACAAAGTTCCCGGAGGCTAAGATATTTGGCCTTACTACCGGCTTAGCCGTAATGAAAATAAATTCTGATTTGGGTTACGAGCCGGTAACCTATTCAGAGCTTACGCAGGATGAAGATTTTTGGGCCGGATGCAAAAGCTGCGTTAATTACGACATCCTGATGAGCAAAAACCGCAAAAACTGTATGTGTACAGCCATGCTGTTTGATCCTGCCGAAAAACAAAAAGAATACGAAGACAAAATGAAAAAAATTACGCATAAAGCTACCCTGCTGGAGCGTATTGAAAATGCCATTAAGAAACGTATAGGTTCGGAAAGTTGAGTGTTTACAATTTAAAATAGAGGTCACGGCTTTGGCTTCCCTTTAGTTCATAAAATGAGAGATTTTAAAAAATTAGAAGTATGGAAAAAATCGCACGAACTGAATTTGTTCGTCTACTCAAATCTTCTTCCAAAATTTCCATTAAGTGAACACCAAGATTTATTAAGTCAAACCAAAAAAGCAGCGTTCGCCATTTCATCCAATATTGTTAAAGGATGCGGCAAATTCAGGGAAGTAGATTTTGCACTTTATTTAGAAGCAGCATTAGGCGCTGTTTACGAATTAGAGTTTTGTTGTTTATTAAGTAGTGACTTAGCTTATTTTAACAGCGACGAACAACTTAAAACAACTCAACTATTAGATGAAGTAAAAGCCATGTTAATTGGCATAATCAGAAAAATAAATAACAAAAGATCAGCAGGCGATAAAAGATTTAGTTTGACAGGCTTGTGATTTTAGCTCCAACAAATAATATGAAAAAGAAAGTAGTTTTAGCCTACAGCGGCGGTTTAGATACCTCATTTTGCTGTATTTACCTGACACAGGATTTAGGATATGAAGTTCACTCAGTAATTGTAAATACAGGTGGTTTTAGTAATGAAGAGCTGAAAGGCGTTGAAGAACGTGCCTATAAAATGGGTGTTACCTCGCACCACGTAGTAGACGAAACGAAAAACTTTTATAATACCTGCGTAAGGTTCCTGATTTATGGTAACGTGTTAAAAAACAACACCTACCCGTTATCAGTAAGTGCAGAGCGTGTTAGCCAGGCAACTGCTATTGCTAACTATGCAAAAGAAATTGGTGCCGAATTTGTAGCACATGGCAGTACCGGTGCCGGTAATGACCAGGTACGTTTTGACATGATCTTTAATATCCTGGTTCCTGATGTACAGATCATCACTCCTATCCGTGATTTAAAACTGAGCAGGGAAGCAGAGATCCAATACCTGAAAGATCATGGTGTGGATATGAACTTCGAAAAAGCAAAATACTCTATCAATAAAGGTATCTGGGGAACTTCTGTTGGAGGTAAAGAAACACTGACCTCAAACTTAGGTTTACCTGAAGAAGCATGGCCAACACAGGTTACATCATCAGAAGTTAAAAACCTGGAACTGGTATTTGAAAAAGGCGAATTGATTGGCATTGATGGCGAAACTTTCGATCATCCAACCAAAGCCATACAAGCCTTACAGGCCATTGCACAGCCTTACGGAATTGGCAGGGACATCCACGTGGGCGATACCATTATCGGCATTAAGGGCCGCGTAGGCTTTGAAGCTGCTGCACCAATGATCATTATCAAGGCACACCATACCTTAGAAAAACACGTATTAACCAAATGGCAGCTATCATGGAAAGACCAGCTTTCCAGCTTCTACGGTAACTGGTTGCACGAAGGTCAGTTCCATGATCCTATCATGCGCAACATCGAAGCTTTCCTGTCAGACACTCAACACAATGTGAGCGGTAAGGTATTTGTACAACTGCATCCATATCGTTTCCAGGTAATTGGCATAGAGTCAGCACATGATCTGATGTCAAATAAATTTGGCAGCTATGGTGAGATGAACAACGCCTGGACAGGTGAAGATGTGAAAGGATTTTCGAAAATATTTGGCAACCAGGTAATGATCTATCATAAGGTTAACCAAACTTCTTAAGTTTAATACAATGAATAACAATAAAAAAATATTAGCGGGCATAGTTGGCGGAGCAGGTTATACAGGCGGCGAAATGCTGCGCATTCTGATTAACCACCCTGATGTGGAAATTGCCTTTGTACATAGCACCAGCAATGCCGGTAACTATGTATATGCCGTGCACACCGATCTGTTTGGCGATACCGACCTGAAGTTTGCTGCCGAACTGGCCTTTAATATTGATGTATTGTTTCTTTGTGTAGGTCATGGCGATGCTAAAAAGTTTTTGGATGCCAATAATATTCCCGACCATATTAAGGTAATTGATCTTAGTCAGGATTTCAGGTTAACCCAAAATGCAAAGCATAAAACCAAAACCTTTGTTTACGGTCTACCAGAGTTAAACCGCGATGCAATTAAACAGGCACAAAACATTGCTAACCCGGGTTGCTTTGCTACCTGCCTGCAATTGGGTTTACTGCCACTTGCTTCAAAAAAACTATTGAACCACGAGGTGCATATCACAGCAACTACAGGATCAACAGGCGCCGGACAAAGTTTATCAGGCACTACCCACTTTACCTGGAGAAACGACAACCTTTCGGTTTACAAAGCTTTTGAACATCAGCATTTAAACGAGATAGGGCAATCGCTTAACCAGTTACAGCCACAGTTTGGACAGACAATAAACTTCATCCCCTATCGCGGTGATTATACACGTGGCATTATAGCCTCCATGTATATTGATTGTGACATAACCGAAGCTGAGGCTTTAAAGTTATACAAGCAATACTATGCAGAGCATCCGTTTACCCATGTTACTAATCATGATATTGATTTGAAACAGGTGGTAAATACCAACAAGTGCTTTATCCAGGTGAAAAAACATGGTAACAAACTGTTAATCATCAGCATAATCGATAACCTTTTAAAAGGAGCATCAGGGCAAGCCGTTCAAAATATGAACTTAATGTTTGGGCTGGATGAAAAAGCCGGATTAAGATTAAAAGCAACAGGATTTTAAGCCGGAGGCCGCAAGCCGAAAGCTTTTGATAAATTAATTATTATAAAACTGAATAAACGAGCCTTGCTTTGTTGTTTAGCTTTAAACTTTAACACAGAATGAAACTATTTGACGTATATCCCATTAATCCAATCAACATTGTAAAAGGTGTTGGCAGTTTGGTGTTTGACGATAAAGGGCAGGAATACCTGGATCTTTATGGCGGTCATGCTGTTATATCCATAGGCCATACTAACCCTCACTATGTAAAACGATTGGAAGATCAGTTGCATCAAATAGGTTTCTACTCTAACTCTATCGAGATTCCTCTGCAAAAAGAACTAGCTGAGAAACTGGGTCATGTTTCGGATAAAGAAGATTACCAGTTGTTTCTGTGTAACTCAGGAGCCGAGGCCAATGAGAACGCTTTAAAGCTGGCATCATTTTACAATGGCAAAAAGAAAGTGATTGCCTTTACCGGATCATTTCATGGCCGTACCTCTTTAGCAGTTGCGGTTACTGATAACCCTAAAATTGTTGCCCCTGTTAACGAAACCCCAAATGCTATCTTTTTACCATGGAAAGATGAAGCATCGTTAGAAAAAGCCTTTGCTGAAAATGAAATATCATCGGTAATTATTGAAGGCATACAGGGTGTTGGTGGGATACAGGTAGCTCCAGAAAGCTTTTTACAAAAAATAAGAAGCCTGTGCGATGCACACAATGCTGTATTCATTGCCGATTCGGTACAATGCGGATATGGCAGAACAGGCAAATTCTTTTCGCACGATTTTGCAGGTGTAAATGCCGATATTTATACCATGGCTAAAGGTATGGGTAATGGTTTCCCGGTTGGGGGCATTATCATATCGCCCAAAATACAGCCGGCTTATGGTATGCTGGGTACTACCTTTGGCGGAAATCACTTAGCCTGTGCCGCTGGTTTAGCTGTATTAGAAGTAATGGAACGCGATAATCTGTTACAAAACGCAGCAGAAGTTGGCGGCTATTTAATTACTGAACTGAAGAAATTTACCCAGGTAAAAGAAGTACGCGGACGAGGTTTAATGATCGGCATTGAATTACCTGCCGAACTGTCTCATGTAAAAAAAGATCTGTTATTTAAGCACCATATTTTTACTGGCGAAGCTAAGCCAAATGTGATCAGACTGTTGCCTGCGCTTAATTTAACCAAAGCACACGCCGACAGATTTTTAGAAGCATTTACAACCGTACTCAATCAATAACTTTTCACTACTCTCAATAAAGCCATGAAATTATTTTCCTCTGTTAATGATGTTACCGACGTTAACGCACTTGTTAAAGAAGCTTTGCAGTTAAAGCAATTCCCTTATGCTTACAAGGATCTGGGAGAAAATAAGACCATAGCATTAGTATTCTTAAATCCAAGCTTACGTACCCGCATGAGCACACAAAAAGCTGCTTTAAACCTGGGTATGAATGTAATGGTGCTAAATATTGATAAGGAAGGCTGGGCACTGGAGCTTCGTGACGGGGCTATAATGAATGGCAATACGGTTGAGCATATCCGTGAAGCAGCAGCCGTAATGGGCCAATATGCGGATATCATTGGGGTACGTTCATTCCCTGGTTTAAAGAACCGCGAGGAAGACTACAGCGAGATGATCTTCAACAAATTTGTTGAGTTTTGCGGTGTACCGATAGTAAGCCTGGAGTCGGCAACACGTCACCCACTTCAAAGTCTGGCGGATTTGGTAACCATTGAAGAATTAAAAACACGGGCCAGGCCTAAAGTAGTATTAACCTGGGCACCGCATATTAAACCACTACCACAGGCAGTACCTAATTCATTTGCCGAATGGATGTGTAAGGCTGATGTTGATTTTACCATTGCTCATCCAAAGGGATATGAACTTTGCAGTGATTTTACCCAAGGAGCTACCATTACACATAACCAGGAGGAAGCTATTGCTGATGCAGATTTTATCTACGTAAAAAACTGGTCGGCTTATGAGCCTTACGGAAAAGTATTTGGTGGAAACGAGGATTGGATGCTTACCAATGACAGACTAAAAAACACCAACAAAGCAAAAATAATGCATTGTCTGCCTGTACGACGTAATTTAGAGCTCTCTGACGAAATTCTGGACGGTGAAAGTTCTGTAGTAGTTCACGAAGCAGCAAATCGCGTTTGGGCTGCACAGGCTGTGTTAAAAAGAATGCTGGAAGGCCTTAGTTAACTATTCACAAACTTAATCAGTTAAGGTAATGTACATTCCATCCTTTAATAAACTCGAAGACCCGAAGGAAGCTATTAGTTTTATGCAGCGGTACAGCTTTGCAACTATTGTTTCTGTTAAGGATGGGCTACCGGTTGCTACTCACCTACCCTTTATAATTAGTCAGCAGGATGACAAGCTTATATTAAAATCGCATTTTGCAAAAGTTAATCCACAGGCTATAGATAGTATAGATACTCGTGTTTTAGTAATATTTACTGAGCCGCATGCTTATATCTCCCCCAAACATTATGAAAAGGTAGAAAATGTACCTACCTGGAATTATCTTGCTGTACACGCCTATGGTAAATATACCTTATTAGAAGGTGCGGATAAAAAAGCTGCTTTATTAAAAGAAACCATCAATTATTACGAGGCTGACTACTTAAAACAATGGGATAGCTTGCCTGATACCTTTAAACAAAACATGATGAAAGGTATTACAGCCTTTGAAATTGTGGTAGATGACCTTCAGGCAAAAAGTAAGCTTAGTCAGAATAAAACTCAAAAGGAAATAAACAGCATTATTAAGGAACTGAGACATTCCGAAAACTCCAATGAGAAAGATATTGCTGATTACATGTCGCAATTAAAGAAAAAAGACAGCTAATATCTTAAAGTGGTTTTATTAGCCGATTGATTACCTTATTTAAAGTTAATCCCTGTACTACAATAGAGAAGATCACTATAAAATAACTCGCCGAGAGTATAATATCGCGATACGGACTATCCGGCAATGACAGGGCCAGTGCAATAGAGATCCCTCCCCTTAATCCGGCCCAGGTAAGTACATTCATACTATTGAAATTTATTTTTAATGTTCGGCAGAAGAAAGTTAATGGAAATACCACGCTTATCCACCTGGCCAAAAGCGTAATGATAATTGCAGCAGCGCCGGTTAGCCAGTAATCCTTTAAAAACGGAAAATTGATCATTTGTAAGCCGATCATTACAAATAAAACAGTATTCAGCATTTCATCAACCAGGTGCCAGAATTTCCCGAGTGCTTCATGCGAATGTTCATGCTCATCACCATTGATAGTATAATTACTCGCAAATAGGCCCGCTGAAACAACAGCCAAAGGGACAGACAAGTGTAAATACAAGCCAATAACCGAAATACTTAATACCAATGATAAGGAGATCAGCACAATGGTTTGAAAATCGTTAATTGATTTCATTAAACGGAATGCAATAAAACCTGATATTAAACCTAGAGTACCTCCGCCGAAGACCTCGCGTGCAAATAGCATGGCAGTTTTCGCAAAGGTCATATGCTCTATTCCTGAATCTATTATTTCTAGTAGGGTAACAAAAAGAACCAGTCCTACCCCATCGTTAAACAAAGATTCGCCGGAAATAATGGTGGCCAAATTTTGAGGTATTTTAGAGGTTTTAATAACTGCCGATACCGCTACAGGATCAGTTGGTGATATCAGTGCTCCAAATAAAAGACAATAGAGTAATGGTATCTCCAAATTAAAAACAAATGATAAACCATAAAATAAAACACCAAATATTGCCGAAGAGATTACAATACTCACGGTACTTAAAACAAGTACAGCTCTGGCTTCTTTTTTGAGATTCTTATTATTGGCGTTAAATGAGCTTGCAAACAACAAAAACCCAAGCATTATATTTAAAACAGTTTCGGGAAAATGGATTTCTTTGGCTAATACGGAAAGGTAATGAGCACCATCCGGATTTAATTTATCTATTACAATAGTAATTACGGAAACTACAATAGCTATGGTAATTATCCCGATAGCACCAGGAAGTTTTACAAAGCGTGCATTTAAATAAGAGCAGAAAGCACTAACTAAAACGAGTAAGGTAATAACCAGAAATATATCCATCTATACATTTATTACTTATGGTAAGGTAATAAAACTTCAACGCAAATAAAAAGTTTGCCGGACTATTTCGAATCATTATCAGCCATGCGGGTTTCTGTATTGAAATATCTTACCACCAAGCGGTTATCACTATTTTTAGCAATATAATTGAATACCCAGGTTAAAAACACAACGCCTTTATTTGAAAAACCTGCCAACGACATAATGTGAACCACTCCCCATAATAACCACGCAAAAAAGCCCTGAAAGTGAAATTTACCCAAATCGGCAACTGCCTGATTACGGCCAATGGTAGCTAATGAGCCTTTGTCTCTATATTTAAATGGTATGGTGGCCTCTCCCGTTACCAGGCGTATAAGATTTTCACCCAGTTGTTCTCCCTGCTGAATAGCAGCAGGTGCTTGCCCAGGATGCCCGTTAGGATATTCATCTGTTATCATTATAGCCACATCGCCAATTGCAAAAATGTTGTCATAGCCCTTAACCCTGTTTATGGTATCAGTATAAATCCTGTTTGCCTTGTTTATCGCTTCTGCAGGCAGGCCTTCGGGCATTTCGCCTTTAACACCGGCAGCCCATAAAACATTGCGTGTTTTTATGGTTTTACCGTTATCAATAGTCAAGTAAAAGCCATCATAACTTTGTACATGGGCGCTATTAAATATAGTTACATCAGCATTGTGCAAAAACTCCTTTGCTTTTATTGAGGCCTTTGGAGACATGGCAGCCAGCAGCTTGTCTTTACCTTCAACAAGGTAAACACGCATATCGTATTTGCTTAGGCCATGGTAATCCTGCATCAATATCAAATGACGCATTTCGGCAAGTGCACCGGCTAATTCAACACCTGTAGGGCCTCCGCCAACTACCACAAAGGTCATGAGTGCAAATTTTTCCCGCATATCAGCCGTTACCAATGCTGTTTCGAGATTCTGAACAACCAGGCTCCTTAAGTTTAACGCTTCCGGAATATTTTTCATGGGCATAGCAAAATGCTCAATGTCCTTGTTATTAAAAAAATTGGTATTGGAACCTGTTGCTATAACCAGGTAATCATAATGGATATCCCCTATATTTGTTGTGAGGGTATTTGACTCCGGGTTAATCTTTTCAACCTCAGCCATGCTAAAGCTGAAGTTATTAAATTTTGTAAATATTCTGCGGATAGGAAAAGCAATAGAATCAGCCGCTATTGCGCCAATAGCCACCTGGTAAAGTAAAGGCTGAAAAGTATGATAATTATGCTTATCGATCAAAAGCACATCAACAGGTGCCTTTTTTAATTTTTTAGCCAGTGATAACCCTCCAAATCCTCCTCCAATAATAACTACACGTGGTCTTTGCGTTTTACTTTTTTCCTGGTCAACAGTAAACATATGCTATTCTTATAACTCAATTATACATAATCTTTAACAAACCTATTGCAATCTTAAATATCCTTACGCTATTATAACAAACAATAGATTTACTAACAAAATACTGCTATGCTGGTTTTGAAATTCGCCATATAAATAAAATACCCAATTGGGAATAAATGTTATGTGTTTATATTAAATTTAACTTAAATTAACATTGATTAAATATTTCAATACAAAAACACCTGTTTTGAATCAAATATTAAATAAAATAGGGCATTTTTTAGTAATTTTATCCGCAAACAAGAAATATTAGAAGATTTTTAACTTCTATTGATTAATAAAAGGGTTAATATGAGTAAAAGTGACACAGTTTCAACACAATCAGAAACAATTAAGGATGATAAGAAACTGTATGTTATAAAAATAGGCGGAAACGTTATTGATAATTCTGAAAACCTATATAAGTTTTTAAAGGATTTCACAGCATTACCGGGCTACAAAATATTGGTACATGGTGGTGGTAAAGTAGCTACACAATTATCTGAAACCCTTGGCATTGAGCCAAAACTAGTTGATGGACGGCGGATAACCGACATTGAAACTTTGCGCGTAGTGACCATGGTTTACGGTGGTTTAATTAATAAAAACATAGTGGCGCAACTACAACGCAACGGCAATAATGCAATAGGGCTAACCGGGGCCGACGGCGACTTTATCCGCACCAAAAAGCGCCCTGTAAAAACAATTGATTATGGCTTTGTGGGCGATATTGATGAAAATTCTATTAATCCTCAAAGCATCAGTAATTTAATGGAGGCCAGATTTACACCCGTTTTTTGTGCAATAACGCACGATGGTGACGGACAACTGTTAAATACCAATGCCGATACCATTGCATCAGCAATAGCTGTAGCATTAGCCAAATTGTATGAAACTACCCTTATTTATTGTTTTGAAAAAAAGGGCGTTTTAAAAGATATAAATGATGAGCATTCTCTGATAAAGGATATTGATCCTTTAAAATATGAGGACTTAAAAACACAGCAGATCATCCACAGCGGGATGTTACCGAAATTGGATAATGCCTTTACAGCAATATCAAGCGGTGTTAAAGCCGTTATAATAGGGCATTCAGACGATCTGGGTAAGTTAAAACATAATCAACCATTTGGAACACGTTTAAGTAAAAGCTTATGAATTCACAACAGCATATTGCAATTTTAGGAAGTGGGAATATAGGCTTATCATTAGCTAAGGGACTTGTAAAATCCGGAAAATGTAAACCACAGCAAATTTCGCTCACCCGTAGAAATGTTGGCGCCTTGGCCGAACTTTCAGATATGGGTTACTATACAACCGACAATAATCTTAAAGCAGTAAAAAAGGCTGATTTTATTGTACTGGCGGTATTACCTCAACAGCTTAATAAATTACTGGATGAAATAAAAGCATCGTTAAAACCCGAAAAGCAATTGATTATCTCAGTAATTTCTGGTGTTAGCTGTAGTGATATTCGTAAACAACTGGATATGAACGTTCAGATTATTCGTGCAATGCCCAATACGGCTATTGCTATTGGCCAGTCGATGACTTGTATAGCGACAGACAATGGTACATCAAAGAATATTAACTTTGTGCGATCTCTTTTTGATACCGTTGGCACAACCATACAGATCAATGAAGAGTTAATGACATCCGCAACAGCTCTTTGTGCTTGTGGAATAGCCTTTTTTCTGCGTTCTATAAGGGCAGCATCACAAGGTGGAACAGAAATTGGTTTTCATGCGCATGATGCTTTAAAAATGGCCGCTCAAACAGCTAAAGGTGCAGCCGACCTGTTATTACAACTTTCCTCGCATCCCGAACAAGAAATTGATAAGGTAACCTCACCAAGTGGTTGTACCATTGCCGGCTTAAATGAAATGGAACATAACGGTTTCAGTTCAGCCATGATAAAGGGGATCAAACTGTCGGCAGAAAAGGCAGGAGACCTTTACCAGGGATAAGCATTGCGAGTTGAAACACTAGTGACCATATCAATTCAATAAAAGGCTATCAGATTGATACTTTTCATACGGAATGGATCATATACAAAAACAATTGACAATCAATTATATAATTTAAATATTCCAATTATTAAACCATTATTTTGCTGATGGTATAGTTTTAGTGCCAGGGCAGCAAAATGTTATTTTAAAATGTTAACAGTAGAAAAAATTGGCGGTACATCTATGACCGCATTAGGCGACGTAATAAAAAATATCATACTTTTTGAACGCGAAAGACAACAGTTATATAACCGCATATTTGTAGTATCAGCATTCTCTGGTGTTACCAATATGCTGCTGGAAAATAAAAAGACCGGTGAGCCGGGTGTTTATCATAAACTGGCTAACTACCAGGATTTTCACAAACCTTTAAATGAACTTATCGTCAAATTAAAGGCCATTAACAAAACATATGAACACCTTGGCCTTGAACTTACTACGGCAAATTTATTTATTGAAAAACGGATAAGAGATGCACAAACCTACCTGGAAAACCTTGCCAATATCCTGGCATCTGGTTATGTAAGCAAAGAAGGTATATTACAGGCGGCTAGAGAAATTCTGGCTTCGATAGGTGAAAGTCATTCGGCTTTTAACTTTACTAATATCCTTCAAAATATGGGCATTAATGCTACTTTAATTGATTTGAGTGGCTTTCATGATCATCACTCCTACACTATTGATCAGCGTATTAAAAAGGACCTGCAACACATCGACTTTGAAAACACCATTTGCATTGCAACTGGTTATGCCAAAGGAACTGAAGGCATTATGCGCGAGTTTGACCGTGGCTACTCGGAAGTTACCTTTAGCAAAATAGCGGTTGAAGTACAACCACATGAAGCTATAATTCACAAAGAATATCACTTATGTACTGCTGATCCTGTTTTAGTAGGCATTGACAACTGTCATCCTGTTGGGTATACCAATTATGATGTTGCCGACCAGCTGGCTGATGTTGGTATGGAAGCCATCCATCCCAAAGCATCAAAACCTTTGGAAATCAATGACATTAATCTGCGCATAAAAAATACTTTTGAGCCAGAGCACCCAGGCACGCTTATTACCCGTGAGTATGTTTGCGAGCACAAACGTGTTGAAGTAATTACCGGCACCGAAAAGGTATTGATCATTGATATTTACGACCCTTCGATGGTTGGCACACCAGGTAGTGACCTGGAAATTATGCAGTTATTTTATAAGTTTGGCGTAAGCTATAGCTTTAAGGCTACAAGCGCCAACAGTATTTCAATAGTTATTTGGGAAAAAGACCTGAATAAAAAGCTGATACACGAACTCGAAGATAAATTTGAAAAAGTTACTACAGAAAAAGTTGCTATGGTTTGCCTTATCGGTTCAAACATGGATCAGCCCGGTTTATTAGCCAAATCAGCAGCATCTTTAGCCGAAAAAGGCATCAACATAAAAAGTGCGGGCTTTGCTTTGAGAAAAGTAAATATTCAGTTTATTATAGCGAGAGAGGATTTTGACGAAGCGATCATCGCTTTAAATAAAGCAATGGGATAAGTTTTATAGCAGAGGCGCAATATATTTCGCCTCTGCTATTTGCTGCTACTCCAAATAATAATGCCTTATCCGCTCAAGACCTTCATCAAGTTCATAAATCAGAGGCGTCCCGGTAGGAATATCCAGATTACTTACCTCTTCATCTGTAAGGTGATCAATATATTGAACTAAAGCACGAAGGCTATTGCCATGTGCACATACTATTACCTTTTTATCCTTCTTTATATCCCTTACAATAAATTCATTCCAGAAAGGTAATACCCGGGCCATTGTTTGGCTCAGGTTTTCGGTTAAAGGCAATTCCCGTTCTGTAAGCTCTTTATAACGAATATCTTTGCCAGGATATCGGTCATCATCTTTTGTAATAGCAGGCGGTAATTCATTCGGATCGCGCCGCCATTTATGAACCTGTTCTTCGCCATATTTGGCTGCTGTTTCAGCTTTATTAAGTCCCTGCAAGGCACCATAAAACCGTTCGTTTAAACGCCATGATTTTTGCACCGGGATCCACAAGTTATCCACTTCTTCTAATGCTGAATGAAGCGTTTTTATAGACCGTTTTAATAGCGACGTAAAAGCAACATCAAAAGTATAACCATGCTTTTTTAGTAACTCACCGGCATGCTTAGCCTGATTTACGCCTTCTTCAGACAGGTCTACATCGGTCCAGCCGGTAAAGCGGTTTTCTTTATTCCAAACACTCTCGCCGTGGCGTAATAAAACTAGTTTCTGCATAGCTCATTAGTTAACGCTAAAGTTAATGATCGGTTTGTAAAATAAAATTGCTAAAGGCATTTATATAAATTAAATTGCATGATAAACCAATTAAAACCTTTTAAACTATCATGATTCCAACTACTCCCGTTCCGGCGAAGGATGGCATTGCCAATCCCGCTCCTCTTGGTCTTTGTGCCTTTGGTATGACCACTGTTTTATTAAACCTGCATAATGCCGGCTTCTTTGAGCTTAACTCCATGATATTGGCTATGGGCATTTTTTATGGTGGTCTGGCACAGGTAATTGCCGGTATTATTGAATCTAAAAAGAATAATACCTTCGGATTAACCGCCTTTACTTCTTATGGATTTTTCTGGTTATCGCTGGTAGGATTAATAGTGATCCCTAAGTTGGGATGGGCGCCAGCAGCTTCAGACAGTGCGATGTGCGCTTATTTGATTATGTGGGGTATATTTACACTTTGTTTGTTTTTTGGCACCTTAAAATTGAATCGCGCACTCCAAGTGGTTTTTGCAAGCTTAACTATACTATTCTTTTTACTTGCAGCGGAGCATGCTACCGGTAACGGCGCTATAGGCAAATTTGCCGGATATGAAGGCATTTTTTGTGGTGCATCAGCTATTTATGCAGGGATTGCAAATGTTTTAAATGAAGTTTATGGTAAAACTGTGCTGCCTTTAGGTTAATTTTGAACCACTGAGAATGTTTATTCAGCCCGATAAAAATGAAGGATTTCAAAAAATATTACCGCATTGACGCTACGCCAGAAGAAATTTATATAGCACTAACTAATCCAATTACCATAGAATTGTGGACAGGGGAACCGGCAGAGATGTCGACTGAGCCAGGTTCTGAATTTTCTATGTGGGAAGGAAGTATTGTAGGAAAAAACCTGGAATTTGAAGAAGGAAAAAAAATCGTCCAGCAATGGTATTTTGACGGGCAACCTGAAGCATCAATAGTAACTATAAAATTGCACGCTGATAAAACGGCCACTTCTGTTGAACTAAAACACACCAACATCCCAGATGCCGAATACAAGGATTTTGTAGACGGATGGGACGGTACCTATTTTGGAGCCTTAACCGAGTTTTTTGAAGCTGAATAACCGATTTAAATTATACAAACAAAGCCGCTCAATTGAGCGGCTTCGTTATTTTATAGCTGTTTAAGAATTTACATCTTAATACAAAGAGAATTCAACTCTGCGGTTAGTTTGACGACCAGCAGCAGTTTTATTGGTGGCAATAGGATGTGCCTTACCATAACCTTCGGCTGTTATTAATGATGCATCAGCACCTTTACCTACCAGGTAAGTTTTGATAGCTTCAGCACGATCTTTTGAAAGTTTTAAGTTGGCAGCAACTGAACCTACATTATCGGTATAACCGGCTAATTTTAAATGGAACTTTTTGTCGATTAGTAATTGTGCAACTTTATCCAAACTTGGAAAAGAATGCTCACGAATAGTTGATTTTCCAAAATCAAACTCAAGATTCCTGATCGCTTCTTTAACAATTTCTCTGTCTTGCTCAGTTACGTAAACTTTTACTTCAGCTTTTGGAAGCGGACAGCCTGAACCATCAACTTTAGTTCCGGGAGGAGTATTCGGACATTTGTCGTAAAAGTCTGGAACACCATCGCCATCACTATCTGTAGTAAATTTGGCAAGATTAGCATTAGTAGTGTTTAAATCATTTCTTAACTGATCATTTTGTGCTTTTTCGGCATCAATCTGCATTTGTAACTCTTTTCGGGTATGCTGGTTTTCCCATAAATATTCCTGGCGCATTGAAGAAACAGGATTATGTGTAGCCAACTGTGGCTTGTGTCCCCCCAGTGCAAATTCAAGACCTATGTGGCCATAAGAAAAACGATCATTATTTAAACCGTATTTGTAGCCGTCAAAATTATCAGAATAAACAAAGTTGACCTGATAACCAAGATCAAGATTTATTCCCGGCGCCAAATCGAACTTCAATCCTACGCCAACGGGTACATAAAATTCATTAATTGATCCACTTCCGTCAGTTTTAAAATTTGAAGTGGCTCCTGCTGCTGTAGTAATAACAGGTGTATAACTCATTATACCACCACCTGCAGTAAAATATGGCTGAATAGCACTTTTATTATCGTGCCAGCTAATATTACCAACTGTTATTTCAGTGCTTAAGCTTAGTCCGTAATGGAGTTTTGTAGTAAAATGACTGTAACTATCACCTAATTGATCAACCTGGCTGTCGTTGCCTTCAACTTTGCCACCAAGATAATCAACCCGGAATGCTACCGCTGATGTTATCTGGTCTTTAATAAATGCGCCATAACCAATCTCTGATTTTGGATGCGTAAAATCCTGATTTCTGTTTGATCCAAAAATAGTATATGGAGTTAGGACACCGCCATTAACACCAATTGACCAGGTATTGTAAAAAGTATTGGCTGAAAAAGGTTTTACATAATCTGTTGCTACGTGCGAAGAATCAGCTGTTTGGGCTAATAACTTACCTCCTACCAGTATTCCGGACAACACCAGAGAGGCCTTTTTTAAACTTGTTTTCATATGGTTAAAAATTAGTTAGTGTTTTTTATAATAACACACAATGAAGGAAGTCAACATTAGTGCCACTAAAAAAAACATTCAGAATAATGGAATATCTATCACATAAAAACACAAATATTAATTATTAAATTAATTATATAACTAACTGATTAACAATTGAAAGTAAAACACCTTATTAAATAAATAGCACTATATGTTTACCCATAATTATAATGGAAGCTCAGTAAGCACTTAGTGTTAAAAATATGAGTTTAAAAGAGTACAGTTATGTATGTTAAATTAATATTATTATTAAATCGTAAGTAGTCTGAATTCTTAACACCATCTAAATAAACTGCCCTATTCTTTTGAATGAATTAGAAAAATTTCAAAAGTTTAATAATATTTATTATGTATACTATTGATATTTAAAAAAATGTTATTAAATAGATTCATCAAAAAAAACTCATAGGAAATCAATGTCCAAATGTTTGGGAAGATCTGAAAATACAAAGCAATACTGATGCAAGATTTACACCAGTATTGCATTAATTAATAACTGAAGGTTTTGAGTTATTCAGCACCAATCAGGCCGAATGGACAAATACTTTGTATTTAATATCTGCGCCGGCCTTTTCAAGAGTTGCGGCTACGGAACAATATTTATTAAGTGATAATTCAACGGCTTTGGCGGCCTTATCTTCATCAATATCTCCATATAAATGGAATTCCACATTTACAGTTTGCCATAAAGAAGGTTCCTTCCCTGCTTCACGCTCACCGTTTACAACCATTTTGTAGTCTTTAACTTCCTGGCGCTGTTTTTTAAGAATAGCAATAACATCAATTGCCGAGCAACCAGCAAGACCCATTAATAACATTTGCATAGGCCTTACACCATAGTTTTGGCCACCGCTTTCGGGGCTACTATCCATTTTTACAACATGTCCGTTTTCATCTGTGGCTTCAAAGCCATAATCGCCGGTAACGCGGGAAAGTTCAATTTTAGGCATATCCTTATTAAAAGAGTACGAAGTTACACATTTTGTTTAATTTAGCTTGGTTGACAATTATGTTCATTAAGTCATCTTTCTTTTACAGGTATAACTAACTTAAGGCCCGACCATATTTCATTAACTGCACAAACCTTTATATCAACCAGGCCTATTTGTATAGCATAGCTTCTGATCGTATTTTCTGTAATATCTGTATTCACTTTTGATGCCTTTTTTGGCCATGAAACCCATATCATACCATCGGGCTTTATCTGTTTTTTCAATACAGGCAGCTTGCTGATATATTCGTTCTCATTCATTACAAAAAAATGAATAAAATCCTTTTTAGCGGATTCGTTATCGCTCAAATCAAGATTAATAGGTAAATCAGTAAACAGATCAAAATAGCCTTCGGGCGCATTTATCAACCTGATATTAAAACCCGCCTTTAAGCCAAGTTTCTTTGCTAAGGGCGTACCCGAATAGCCTGCTGTTTGGCCAATTGATTTGTCATTCGTTCCCATCAATTTTAAATTATACTATTTGTTGCAGATGATGTTTAAGGTGATCTACATAATCAAGAGCCAGCCATGATACGGTATGCAGACTCTTCTCTTTTTTTCCGGTATCGCATTGCATTTGAGATCTATCTGCCGGGTAATTTTCAATAACTCTAATGATCTGGACATTGATAGATTTCCATAAAGTCAATAAAAAATCAATGTCAGCATCCTGGTAATGCTGTGCCTTTACCCATTGCTCCTGTTCATATATCAGTTTAAAATTCTCTTCATAAGTACATCGAACCAAACGTTGCAGATTTACCTGCGCACTATCAATTAAATGCCCGATAATTTCTTTTTTTGACCACTTTTCAACAGCGGGTTTATTATCCCAATTAATTGCCTTTAAATCTTGCTTAAAAAAATAATCTAAAGCATCATTTAGCTTAGTGACTGCATCCTGCATATTATCCATAATACTTTAAAATGTGAACATGGTTATATTTACCGTGTACTAATTTATTGGTTTTATTTTACTTCTTTTAAAATGTTTAAGCGTGCTTGCTCCAAAACATTAAGTTTGTACAAATTATTTTTAAATGAAGATAGAAACCATAGCTATACATGCAGCCAATCACACTGATGCTTCATCAAAGGCAGTTATTCAACCCATCGTACTTTCTACTACGTTTGAACGTTCTGCTGATGGCACTTACCTTGGTGGGCATATTTACAGCCGTGCCAGCAACCCCAACCGTAAAATGCTTGAAAATGTACTGGCACAATTAGAAGGTGGTGCTGATGCCGCTGCTTTTGCCTCAGGTAATGCTGCCGGGATGGCTATATTTCAATCGTTACCTGCAGGTACACATGTTATAGCACCAGATGATATGTATCATGGTTTATGTAATCAGCTTAAAACCTTGTTTTCAGATATTTTAACATTTGATTTTATTGATATCAATGATCCGCATATTTTGCAAAACCATATCAGGCCCGAAACTGGCTTAATATGGATTGAAACTCCATCAAACCCATTACTCAAAATTACAGATATTAAGAAAGTGATAGCCATAGCACATGCAAAACACATTATGGTTGCCTGTGATAATACTTTCGCCACTCCTATTTGCCAGCAGCCACTTGCTTTAGGCGCTGATCTGGTAATGCATTCGTCAACCAAATACTTTGGTGGTCATAGTGACTTGATGGGTGGAGTAGTAATTACTGGAGAGAAGAATGAAAGATGGTTAAAAATACGCCAGGTGCAGGAAATGGGGGGGGCTATACCATCGCCAATGGATTGTTATATGCTGGCACGAAGCATCAAAACCTTACCTTATCGTATGCGCGGGCATATTCATAATGCACAATTGCTGGCCGAATTTTTAGAAGGGCACCCCAAAGTTGAGAAAGTAATGTATCCGGGGCTGCCCTCTCATCCGCAGCATGAAATTGCTAAAGAGCAAATGACCGCCTTTGGTGGCATGCTTTCTTTTTGCGTTAAAGATGGACAAGAGGAAGCAAAACGCGTTATCAATAGCCTTAAATTGTTTACCCAGGCAACCAGTTTAGGTGGTGTAGAGAGTCTGATTGAACACCGTGCATCTGTGGAAGGGCCGGATACCAAAACACCATTGAATTTATTACGAGTATCTGTTGGCCTTGAACATATTGATGATTTAATTGAAGATTTGTCTGCAGCACTTGGATAATTAAAGTAATTGGTTTGAATTACGTAACTTTGCCATATGGCAGAGACTGAAACACTCCAAGAGTTTTACCAACAAAAATTTAATTGCTTACCTGAAAATACGGGTCAAGAAGCAGGGCACTTTAACGTATTCAAAACAGAAAAAACTAAGGCAATAACCACAAAGGCAATAAAGTATAGCCGGAGGGATTTTTATAAAATCAGTTTATTTCGTGGCAGAACAATTTATCATTACGCCGACAAAAGTATTGAAGTGGATGGTTCAGCGCTTATTTTCTTTAATCCGCAGGTACCATATACTTTTGAATATTTATCTGATGAATCTTCTGGCTTCTTTTGCATCTTTAAGGAACCATTTTTTACCGAAACACTCCGGAGCAACATAAATGAACTTCCAATGTTTGCTATAGGCAGCAAACCTGTCTATATACTTAACACTGATCAGGATGCTTATATAAGCAGCTTATTTGAAAAAGCATTAGTTGAAATTAATTCAGACTACCGTTTTAAATATGATCTGTTGCGCAATTACGTAATGGAAATGATTCATTACGCAATGAAAATTGAACCGTCAGAAACACTTTATAAGCATCCGGACGCCAATTCCCGCATTACTGCAGTTTTTACAGAGCTACTTGAACGGCAATTTCCCATTGAATCACCTAACCAGAGATTTGACATGCGTTCGCCTAAAGATTTTGCCAATCAATTAGCGGTGCATGTTAACCATTTAAACCGTGCAATACGCCATACTACGGGCAAAACAACTACTGATCACATATTTGAGCGCATAACCAGTGAAGCTAAAGCTTTGCTCAAACATACTAACTGGAATATTGCTGAAATAAGCTATTGCCTTGGATTTGAAGAACCCACGCATTTTAACAACTTTTTCAAAAAGCATACCCAAACCACACCTTCCGCCTATAGAATTGTTTGAATTTTGTAACCATTGGTTTGAATGATGTAATTCATTTGTCTCATCCTCAATATATCTTTGAATCAACAAAAATCAACGTATGATACAAAACAATAAAACATGGTTTATAACAGGTGCTTCTAAAGGATTTGGATTAAGCCTGGTAAAACAATTATTAGCGAAAGGACAAAAGGTTGCTGCAACCTCAAGGAATATTGAAGAACTTACTACAGCTGTTAACGAGATATCTGATAATTTCCTTCCACTTCAGGTTGATTTAGCAGATGAAGCAAGTGTGGCTGATGCATTGCTTAAAACAAATTGTGTATTCGGGCAAATTGATGTAGTAATTAACAATGCCGGTTATGGTATTGGCGGCAGTATTGAAGAACTAACAGACCGCGAAGTAAGGGATTGCTTTGATATAAATATTTTCGGCACTTTAAACGTAATTCGTAATGTAATGCCTTACCTGCGCAAACAACGGTCAGGGCATATTATAAACATTTCGTCTATTGCTGGTATTACAGGAGGGATTGGCTGGGCTTTATATGCTGCTACTAAGTTTGCTGTAGTTGGCTTATCAGAGGTGTTGGCTGAAGATGTAAAAGCATTGGGTATTAAAGTTACAGTTGTTGCACCCGGGGCATTCCGTACAAGTTTTTTAACCGCTGATTCACTATTTTTAACAAAAAATGCAATTGAAGATTATCAGGACGTAAGAGCATCACATGCACGTTATCAAAAGCTTAATGGTAACCAGGCTGGCGACCCAGAGAAAGCCGCTGCAGCAATGATACAAATTGCCTATGACGAAAATCCTCCAACACATTTATTATTGGGAGAAGACGCTTATAACCGCGCAATACAAAAGTTGGAATTTCTTGATAAAACATTCAGATTAAATGAAGAATTATCTAAATCAATGGCTTATCAGGGTTAATTACTTATTGATTAATTAATATTTTTTTTCCTTCATCTCCTTCCCTAATAATTAAATAAAAAAATAGTCAAAAACAAAGAACGCAATTTAATTCAGATTGCGTTCTTTGTTTTAAAATTACTCACCTTCAGGACTCTACAACGTTTTACGTATAAAATCCCTCCTCCGGCTAACTTATTAAGGCTTAATTACGTATAGAGGCTAAATATCAGAAAACGGGAATATACTTATTACTATTTTCTAATATTAAAAAAAGACAAAAAAGTAACATTTTGATTTAATCAAAATGTTGAGATTAATGAGGAGTAAATAAAGTGTAATTTTTTTATTACTTCTTAAAAAGAATTGATATTTTCTTATTGATTAATGTTAATAAAAATATAGTATTATATACGTTTTTTTTAAAAAAACACACGTATTATTGTTTTTTTTATAATCAAAATTCACTTTTTTGATATAATTTAAAAGAATCCCTAATATCATTTTAAACAGATATTAGCCCCAATTTTAGCTCGGTTGCAAAATAAAAATCTGTGACTGAGAAAAGCGAAGCTATATGAAATTCACAAAAAACAGCTTGTATTTTCCACTCACAGTTTTTATAGTAATGTTAACTATGAATTCATGTGTTAATAGTAAAAGGTTAGCATACTTTAATAATATCCCCAGGGACACTACAGTCCAAATGCAAGCCATCCCCAAATTGTTCAAAATAAATAAAAACGATTTACTTCAAATCACTATCGAAAGTTTGGATGTACAGGCTATGGCTGTTTTTAATCAAACCAGTGTTAGTACTACTTCAACTGGCACGCTACCTTCAGCAGCGACTGCGAATGCTAGTGGCGCATCTTCAGGTGGATCAATGACAGGAAATTTGGTTGATGAAAAAGGCTATATTACTTTACCATTGCTGGGTATAATCAAAGCTGAAGGGTTAACTAAAGAAGAATTAGCAGAAGAAATAAAAAAGGAATTTATTGATAAAAAAATTGTACTTGATCCAATAGTTACTATACGTGTACTTAATTATAAAATAACTATACTGGGAGAAGTTAATCATCCCGGAGTGATTCCAGTTCCAAATGAAAAAATCACACTTCCTGAAGCCTTAGGTTTAGCCGGTGATTTAACAGTTTACGGCAGAAGAGACAACGCCTTGCTGGTTCGTATGGTGGGCAATAAATTAGTTTACAAACGCTTCAGCCTTAACAACGATCAAATATTTGATAAGGACTTGTATTATCTTCAAAATAATGATTTGATTTATATTGAAGGTAACAAAGCTAAGGCTGGACTAAGTGAACGAAGCACGCAAACAATTCCCATTTTCTTAAGCGCATTATCATTATTAGCAGTCATATTAACTTTAGCCATTCGTAAATAGTAATTTTTCATTGATGAATAACACGAAAAAAAGGGAAAATTCAGATTTTGTTGAACTGGATGAATCAAATAACATTTTTAAGAGCATTGCTTATCGTTATGTCCCTTACTGGCCTATTTTTTTACTGACATTCTTTCTATCAATAGTAGGTGCATCGATTTATATTCATTATCAATCACCTGTTTATGAAGCTAGCGCATCAATCTTATTAAAAGATGATAAAAATGACGATCAGGGTACTAACATATTAGAATCATTAAATATATCAGGAACCAAAAAAAATGTTGAAAACGAGTTAGTGGTATTAAAATCACACTCATTAATGCGCCAAGTGGTAACAGAGATGGGATTGTATGCTCAAATTTATCAAAAAGGGCAGGTTAGAAATGTTCTATCCTACCCTTCTTATCCTGTTAATTTTGTTGCCTTACATCCTGAAAATATAAAAAGTACAATAGCCCCTATTCCATTCGAATATCTATCAGCAGAAAATGCAGTGAAAATAGGTGGCAAAAAATATACATTAAACACGCCCGTTAATACTCCTTATGGTGATTTCGTGATTTATAAATCTGCGGATTCATTAAGTTCATTACCCGCAAACAGCACGAAACACCCTTTTTCTCTTCAACTAAAATCTGTTAAAGCTTCCGCAAAACAGCTTATAGGTGCATTTTCAGTATCGGCCAATTCAAAACAATCTTCAATCATTTCATTGAAATTTACAGATCAGAACCCATTACGTGCTGAAAGCATTCTTAATACGTTGATTAATGATTATAGTAAAAATGGAATTGAAGATAAAAACACTATAGCTGCACGAACACTTACATTTTTGGAGGATAGACTCAAAATTGTAAACGGCGAGCTTTCGAAAGTTGAAGGTGATATACAGCAATACAAGTCAAAAGAGAATATTGTTGACGTGTCTGAAGAAGGTAAAATATTTTTAACCAGCGTTCAGGAAAGCGATCTTAAAATAAATGAGATTAATATTCAATTATCTGTTCTTGATCAGGTTGAAAAATATATTGTCAAAAAAGGTGAGGAACCCGGTGTTGTTCCCGGTACAGCTATAATTACTGATCAATTGTTAACACAATTACTTTTAAAGCTTTACGAAGATGATATCCAGCTGGAAAGGTTAAGAAAAATTTCTGGAGAAAATTCCCCTTCTATTATTGATATAAAAACTCAAATTGCACAACTGAAGCCCAGTATTCTTGAGAACATTCATACTATTCGTCAAAATTTACTAGCTTCAAGGGCTCAGTTGCAAGCCAATAATAACAGATTGACCAGCTCATTAAAATCAGTTCCTCAGAAGGAAAGGGCATTGGTTCAGATAAGCCGTGATCAACTCATTAAAAGCGGAATTTATTCATTTCTGCTTCAAAAAAGAGAAGAAACACAATTATCATTAGCAGCTTCAGTATCTGATAGCCGTATAATTGATGCTGCTGAAAGCAACCCTAATCCAATACAGCCTGTAGCGAGCAATGTTTATATGATTGCTATAGTATTAGGAATATTTGCAGCAGTAATTTTTGTTTTGGCACGTGAGGTTTATAATAAACTGATACTATTTCGCTCCGAAATTGAAAATGGTACAAGTGCACCTATCATAGCAGAAATATTGTTTGATCCAGGAGAAGAGCCTATTAAAATTAAAGATGGTAATAATACGGTAATTGCCGAACAATTCAGAGCCCTCCGCACTGCCCTCAGTTATTCTGGAATTCAGGACGATAAGAAGGTTATATTAATGACCTCCTCTATTTCGGGCGAAGGGAAGAGTTTTATGGCCATAAACCTTGCGATAGCCATGACTCTGGCAAACAAAAAGGTTGCACTACTTGAGCTGGATTTACGTAAACCTAAATTCGCGAAAATGCTAAAAATAAATCGCGAAAATGGCATTTCAGACTATCTTGTCGGATTATCAACCATTGATGAAATCAAAAAACCCCTACCTGAAATTCCAAATCTGTTTGTCTTTACGGCCGGAGCAATAGCACCTAATCCTACTGAACTTTTGCTTAACGAGAAGTTGGATTTGTTAATAAAGGAATTGAAAAAAGATTTTGATTATATCCTGATTGACTCGCCGCCTGTAAGTTTAATTACAGATGCCAAATTACTAAACGTTTACTCCGACATCTGTTTATATGTAATTCGTCATAACTATACGCCGAAATTGTATTTGAAGATGATTGATGAAATTTATGATAACGATGAATTAAACAATGTTAACATCATATTTAATGGCATTAAACCAAGGGGTATGTTCCGTCAGGGCTTTGGTCAGGGCTACGGTCAAAGTTATGGATATGGTTACGGTTATAATTATGCCGAAGATACCGCAATAAAGAAATCAAATAACATATTTAAAAACATAGGAAGAAGGTTTGGTAAATAAAAAACATAGCTAAAGATGAGTGTGGCTGCTTTTGTAAATAATGAAATTGACAAGCATTGGTATGTAGTTTATACAAAACCAAGGTGGGAGAAAAAAGTGGCAGAACTATTGACAAATGCCCGGATTGAAAATTACTGTCCGCTTAATAAAGTAACACGCCAGTGGAGTGATAGAGAAAAAATAGTTTCGGAGCCCTTTTTTAAGTCTTACGTTTTTGTTCGGGTTTCAGAAGATCAAAAATGGAAGGTACCTGGGATTCCAGGCATTGTTAGCTATATCTATTGGCTTAGTAAACCAGCTATAGTTCCGGCAGCGGAAATAGAACAGATAAAATGTTTTTTACATACTTACGATAACGTTTTTATTAGGCAGGTTAATATTGCAGCGGGCCACAAAATCAAAGTTACCTCGGGAGCTTTCAGAAACATGCAAGGAACTGTAGTTTCCCTGAAAGGCAAACAAATACAAGTTGAAATACCCAGTTTAAATATTGCACTAATAGCAATGAGCACTGATAATGTAGAAGTTGTTTTATAACCAGATACTATCAAAAAGCTTTAGCTCAATCCTCCTCAGATCAATTTATTAAAATTTAAGCTCTTCAAATAGCAGCAATTTTATATGCAGGTTAAAAAAGCATTAATTAAAAATTCTATTGTTGGCGTATGGTCTAAAATCTCTACACTCCTTTTTCGCATTATACAGGTACCGTTATTGTTGTACTATTTGGGTGTTGAAGGATATGGACTTTGGATTGTTATTGCTTCACTTCCATCATGGCTAACATTAGCAAACATGGGCTTCGGTAGTGTTTCAGCTAATGAAATGTCAATAGCCATGGCCAATGGTGAGGTTGATAAAGCACGGAAAATATTATCCAGCACGGTTGCTTTAATTGCTACAATAAGTGCAATTGGTATTTTACTGGTTGTGTTGATTGCTCCATTTATCCCATGGGAAAGCTTTTTCAATCTTTCCAGAAGCAGGCATAAAGAGTTAACATTAACCATGATATGGCTTTGTTCATCTGTTTTTCTATCCTTTACTACCGATGTGCTGAGCGGCCGCTTTCGTGCAGCAAGAAGGGCGCATTTATCCATGTTACTCGATAGCTTTAAACCTTGGTTGGAGCTATTGTTAATGGTTATAGTGTTAAGGTTTACCACCCGCTATGATTATCTTGCTTTGTCATTACTTTCCTCCATGCTGGTTTATCTTTTCATAAATACCTGGCTCAGCGGCAAATCATTACCTATCCTTTCCTTTTCATTTAAAGATATTGAAGTAAGCCGGTTTCGTTTATTGTTCAGAAAAGGTATAGCATTCCAAGCGTTTCCATTAGGTAACGCACTTATTTTTCAAGGAAACATCTTAGTTATACAAGGAATTCTGGGGCCAGTTGCTGTAGCCTTATTTGCAACGGTTAGAACAATGGTTAGATCAATAAATCAGTTAATGGAAATGGTAAACGCAATAATTTGGCCGGAACTTAGTATATTAATTGGCACTAATAACCTGGTAAAAGCAGCACGACTACATCGGTTGGGGGTTGGTTTTACATTTATAGCTTCGGTACTGTGTGTATTGATATTATCCTTTTTCGGGCATGATATCTATGCATTATGGACTAGAAAAGCCATACCATTGCCTCAACATTTACTTATTTTATTTCTGTTTCCTATTATTTTCAACGCAATCTGGTATACCAGCAGCGTTGTTCATACATCATGTAATAAACATGAAGGCTTAGCTATAAGATATTTAATTGCAAGTACAATGGCTATCTTAACATGTGCAATTCTATCTTACTATTATGGTGTTGAAGGTGCGGCAATTTCCACATTAATTGCTGATTTTATTTTAATACCATATGTTATAAGGCGCTCATTACAATTAACTGGAGATAATTTAAGTAACTTTCTTTCAGGTATATGGGATGAAATTAAATCGGGCTTACATACAGCCAACAAATTGATAAGCAGATCTCGTTAGAATAGAGCAAAACTTCTTACTATAATCTCATCACTATAAAATCCTGTTAAATGAAAATAGTTCAATCAACCTGGGTTCGATATCATCATATGGATCTTGCCCGGGAACTATACCAAATGGGTAACTTAAAACAAATATTTACTTCATTACCTTGGTGGAAAGCGAAAAAGGAATCAAATGAACAAGAAATACCACGTGATTTGATATCATGTAATTTTTTATTTGAAGGAATTCGTAGAGTTGGACATAAATTACCATTTTATACCAATACGATGGATGATGAAATTGCCGTCCTAAATACAAAATTTTATTCAAGATGGGTTGGTCGTAATCTGCCGGAGTGTGATGCCTATATGGGGATTTCAGGTTCCGGTTTACATGCAGGAAGAGTAGCAAAAAGTCGGGGGGCCGGTTATATTATGGACCGTGGCTCAACACAAATAAGACATGCCGATATTTCATTAAATGATGAGCACAAAAGATGGAATATGCCTTATAGGTCAGTACATCCATGGCTTATCGAAAATGAAGAAGCCGAAGCTAATGAGGCAACTCTTATAACCGTTGCTTCTCATTTTGTAAAACAAACTTTTATAGATCAGGGAACCGATGCAAATAAAATCAGAGTTGTCCCTTACGGCGTTTCATTAAAAGAGTTTTTCCCAACAGGTGCCCCTATAGATAATACCTTTAGACTTGTATTTGTTGGTCAGTTTTCCTTGAGAAAAGGAGTTCCTTACTTATTGGAAGCTTTTAAGGCATTTGATCATCCAAATAAAGAATTAATAGTAGTTGGAAGTGTCGCTGATGATATCAAACCATTAATTAACTCAATAGGAACTGATCATGTCACATTTGTAGGCATGGTGCCACGTGCCAGTGTGAAACAATATTTATCATCTGCGCATGCATTGGTTTTACCAAGCATTGAAGAGGGCTTAGCTCTTGTACAAATCCAGGCAATGGCATGCGGGTGCCCAATTATTGCAACCCCAAATACAGGTTCTGAAACCCTGTTTGAAAATGGGCATGAGGGATTAATTGTTCCGGCACGTAACCCACAAGCTTTGACAGAAGCTTTTACAAAACTGGCCGATGACGAAAATATGCGTAAAGGTATGAGTGTCGCTTGCCTTGAAAAGGTAAAGGCATTGGGTGGATGGCAAACCTATGCAAAGCAGATAGTAGCTGTTGCTGAAGAAGCGAAAAATATAGCTTCAAAATAATAAAAACATAAAAGCGTTCCAAGGTGAACATACGGAACACAGCAATGACTCATTAGCAATCAAAATCTTCCGTAAAGACCCCTAATTGGTTAAATAGCATGCAAAACTATTCATTTAGCTCGGTTGATTCTATTCATCCTCCAAAGCTTCAATTTATTAATAATTTAAGAGCCTTGGCGATTTTATTGGTAATATTCCATCATGCAGGCGAAGTATTTCCTAATGCAGCGTTTATTCGCATATTTTCACAGTGGGGAAAATGTGGTGTTCAATTATTCTTTGTAATGTCTGCTTTTACGTTATGCTATACCGGTTCAAAATTAACGCTTTGGTCTAAAAGTTTGGCTGGTTTCTATATCAAAAGACTATTCAGGATAGCTCCGATGTATTATATCGCAATAATTGCGTATTACTACTTATCATCTATTACTTCAAATAATATTGGAATATGGCATCCCGGTAATATTGAAGACTATACAAAAAAGAACATTTTATGTAATATTTTATTTCTTAACGGCCTGTACCCTGCTGCAAATAACAATATAGTACCTGGCGGCTGGTCAATAGGATGCGAAATGCTCTTTTATGTTTTTTTTCCGTTTATACTTAATTTAACTAAAATTTCAAGAGCTTATCTATTACCTGTGCAATTTTTTTCATTGTTTGCAGTAGGGGCTCTTCTATTTGTTGCAAAATTAAATGGACATCACGGTCAAGGAGGAGGGGCATTTGCCTATTATTTTATCGCAAATCAAATGTCTCTTTTTGTTTGGGGAATACTACTTTTTTTTTACTGGCAAAGTAAAACATTCTTCAAAATATTAATATGGGGAACAATTGCCGGTGTAATTACAATTATCGCATCTTATTATCTTGGTTTTTCAAGCTGGTCATGGATTATTCTCCCTCCTGTTGCCGGTGTAATATCCTGTTTAACAGCAAAATTAATTTCAAAAATCCATTTGCATAAACTATTTCCCACCATTGGTGAGGTAAGCTATTCAATGTATATATCTCATTTTGCTTTTCTATGGATTGTTCTTGAGTTCCTTAAAATTACAGGTGTCGATATTGATAGTAATTTAGCTGTAATACTTGTATTTGCTACTGTTACGATTTTATCATTCTTTTTTTCAAAACTCACTTATAAATATATCGAAACTTACTTTATCAGCATTGGTAAAAAAATCGCCCAAATGCTATTGAATAACAATAACAACCAACAATTAAAGCAGACAGAAGTTTCCAATGCTAAATAAAATTAGCTTTGATTGATGATAAATTCGCAGTAAACAAACCCGAATACATTTAACTAAACATGTTAATTCTAAATCGCTATAACCGTCAAATTACAGCACCGCCATTAAAACATATTTTAGGTATTGACCAACTTAGATATATTTTCGCTTTGTGGGTGTTTTTTTTTCATGGTGGCTTACCGCCCCTCTTTGCTGGCCATGTTAATACAAAAGCATTTGAGTTTTTAGAGCATTTATATGGGTGGCTTATTAATGGACAAGCTGCGGTAATATGTTTTTTTATTATATCCGGACTTTGTATCCATTATCCCAATATTCGCAGAAATTCATTAGATCTTAAATCATTTTATACTGCTAGGTTTTTAAGACTATCGTTACCCTTAATTGCATGTTTAATTATTGGAAAATTAGCCAACTTTCAACACCCAAATGGCTTCCTAAGAGTAGTACCTATCTGGACATTGTATTGCGAAGGATTTTATTATCTTATTTACCCGCTAATTTTGGTAGTAATAAAAAAGGGAATGCTTATTCAATTAATTTTATTAATGAGTCTTATTTCAATTGTGCTGATTATTACATGGGCTGCAGACAGGCAAATGTACTTTCATGAAATTGGTGATGGTGGTTTTTTAGATTGGAAGCCAGCATTATTGGCATTTCCTTGTTGGCTGGCAGGTGTTTTAATAGCAGAAAGAGTTTCTGATGCATCTAATACTAATAAGATTTCAAATGATAAACAAAATCCATTGTTAAGATGGAGGTTGGGTGCTCTTTTCTTTTCAGGATTTACTTTTCCGCTATACAGGCTCGGCTTATATTTAAAAATTGTTACACTGCCATTTATTGGTTTGATATTTACTACCCAATTTACCATCTTATTATTTGGATTGTATGCTTTCTTTTGGATAGAAAAAGAAGTTTTATATCACAATTTTGGTAATGCAGAATCTTCTGTGCTTTTAGAACGCTTTGGTTTAGCATCTTACTCATTATATTTAATACATACACTGGTATTTTGGGCCTTCAATAAATATCCGGCTGCCTATTTTCCCGGCTATTTAATTTTTTGGATTTTAATGTTAGCGACTTTACACCTTATAGTTTATGCATTTTATATTATCATTGAAAAACCATCACATAAACTAGCCAAATTTTGTGCTAATAAATTGAGAAATTAATACAAAAGGATTCATACCGTTAATGAAAAAAGCAATCATCTTTTATCCACATATTGGCGAATACGGAGGCATTGAGAGAAATATAATTGCCCTTGCATCAGAAATTATTAGAAATGGGCATATACCTGTGTTAGTTTGCTTTTATGATCATATAAACATGCCAGGATATTTAGACCAGCTTATTACAGTAGAGATTAAAGATCACTGGAATCCACTGGTTAAATCATTAAGATTAAAAAGGTGGTTAAAACAAAATAAAAACGAGTTATTGGGTTTGCCATTTTTTATGGGAGGAAAGGCTGGTTTCTACGGTGCATTTTTTAATAATAATTATATTCTTCATTATACTGATCCTCCAAGTTTACTAAGTCCCTCAGTACCTAAATCTGCACTAAAAAATTGGATTGCAACCCTTCGAAGCCATATTTCCAATTTTATTACTTTTAATGGAGTTAGCCGTGCAAAAGTTTGCCTTACTATGACAAACTGGAATACAAAAGAGCTTGAATCATTATACCGCAGAAAATTTGGTGTTATATATCAGGGTGGGCTTCCCCCTACCCGCAGTATTAACCAGTCACCGCGTTTTAATGGTAAAATATTACGCATATTTTCTATTTCACGGCTTAATACCTCAAAAAATTTAGACTGGATATTAGAAACTGCACAATACCTTGTTAAAAACAGTAAAATTGGATTCGAAGATGTTGAAGTGGTTATTGCTGGCAATGGCCCTCAAATGAACTACTTGCAGACATTGTCGAAAGAAATGGGCTTGGAAAAGAACGTTAGTTTTCCTGGTTTTTTAACTACAGAACAAGTTGAAGACCAATATAGTAAATGTGATTTATTTTTAGTACCTGCACGCCAGGGATATGGATTACCCGTTTTAGAGGCTTTGTATAGGCATGTTCCAGTAGTTATTAATGTTGAATCACATATCTCTGAGATGTTTACAAATAACCCATGGGTATTAATATCTGATAACACAGTTGATGATTTTAGAAATAAAGTATTAAATCATATTTTTAAAATTAAAGAGCAATACCCAGATAACTCATACATCAAAAATTTGCCTACAGAACAAGATTGGGCATTTCAAATTGGACAACAATGCAATTGGTGGTAGATTGTGTATTAAAGGCTCCACTTTACTTAAAATTTAGTTATAATATCTCCACAAAATGAAACTATTCTTAACAATAGATTACAGCTTAAGCTCCTTTTACCATAAAAATGATTTTTAATTTTACCCGTGCTGTATAACAAAAACTATATCCAAAGTTTAAGTATTATTCGTAAAACACTAATAACGGGGTCTATATGTGTGTTTTTCGGACAAATGTTATTGGATGTAAGTCCTGCAAATATAATATCAAATTTATTTGCACTTACCGCATTCATTTCTGGTTGTATAATTGTTTTCAGTTACCGCAATATTAGCATTGGAGCAGCTTTATCAGCTACAGTAGTTTTTCTAATGATATCGGCAAATAGCATTGCCCCAATGGTTGGTACATTACTTGAAGGGAATCCGATTATTGAATCACTTGTAGTTCCTGTCCAAACCTTTGAACATCGATTAATATTTGCATTTTGTATTCTTTTTGCGCACTATTTATCATGCTCAGAATCATCCTTATATATTCGTAAAGGGGTAAGCAGTTTAAGTCGAAAGCTAAAATCTAAAATAACATTACCATCCAAAAGTTTATGGATTATCGGACTAATTGGGTTGTTTGCAATTTTATTAAAAACACTGCATCCACCGATAATTGTTTCTAAACTTTTAGATGGTTTTGCCTATTTAATGATGGCACCATTTCTAATGCTGCTTCCTCCATATTATAACCGTTTTTTTATAAAAAAGCAAAGAATATGGTTATTTTTATTTTACCTTGTACAGGTGGTTTTTTCGTTTGTTTATAATACTCGGATAGCCATGGTTCAACCTATTGGTATTGTTGTAGCCGGTTGGTTACTTACCGTGTTGTCTGGCCAAACAATTGTTACTCAAAAATCAATAAAAACAGGGCTAATCAGAGGAGTAATAGGTATCGCGGTAATTGGGCAATTTTCAGACTTATCCACTGCTATTCTTATTGAACGAGGAGCGCGGGAAAACCGTACAAGTTCCGAGCAATTTAAAGCAACTGTTGATCGTTTTTTTGACAAACGAGCTATTGCCGATTATAAAGATCAACAGGTAGAACTAACTAAAGGCGTATCAGCGGAGCAAGAATGGCAAGAAAACTATGTCCGAAATCCCTTTTTGGCACGTTTTATTCAAATAAAATTTGATGATAATTGCCTATACAGAGTTGGGCTATTTAATAACGGTGATTTCGATAAATTAAGAGCATTTACCTTTGACAGAATAATGGTTCAACTACCTCAGCCTGTTCTGAGTTTGTTTTCCATAAAAGTTGATAAAATAAAGGTAAGCTCTCACTCGGTTGGAGATGAAATAGATAATCTAGCGACTGGAGCCGAAGTTGGGGGCTTTAAAACTGGTTCTATTCCTACAAATGCATTTGCATTATTTTCCTGGTGGTACCCACTTTTCCTGGCTTTAAACTATTACCTTATATTTAGTATTTATCATGGATTTTTTTCTCCATTTTATTTAAAATCAACATCCAATATAAAAGTACCCACATTAGCGCTTTTATTAACTTTTACAATCTACTTTGATATTTCTTTAGATGGCGTGGATGCTCTGGAAGGGAGTCTGATAAGAGGAATAATACAACGAGTTTTAATTTATGCTATTACATTATGGATTTTAAGAAAACTAAGATCTCCCATTGATATGTTTAAAGCAAGAGAGCTAGATAACAAAGGTGAATTACAATTAAAAAACTTCAAATAACTACAAATTAACCACTTAGATCAAATAGACTGATTCATTACAAGATCTACTCTGTATTGAACACAACTTATTTTAATATATGAAAATAATTTTTGCTGCTTACCTCAATAACCCAAGTGCATCTGGCTTTCAAAGGCTTTGGGCTATACAGCAATGTGGTATAGAGGTAGTTGTTTTTAATACAAGTAATTATCCCTCCAAACTTGGAAAACGAGCAGAATCTTTTGCCAAAATTTTACAAACTCCAAGGTTTAGACAAAATTCAGCGTCCCTTGAAAAAGATTTTATCAACATTTGTAAAATTAATAAACCTGATATAATATGGCTTGAGTGGCCCCGTGAAATACAGCCTTCTGTTTTAGAAGAAGTAAAAAAAATTAATCCCCGGCCCTATCTAATCTCTATGCAGGATGACAATCCCTGGGGAGATAGAAATGGAGATAAATGGATGTGGAAGGATTACCTAAAACTGGTTCCCTATTTCGATTTACATTTAGTAAAGCGTGAAAATGATATTAAAAATCTTCAATCTCTAGGTGCAAATAAATGCCGATTATGGCAACATGGAATCTACAGTCCGTTATATCATCCTTCTAAAAATGAAATAAAAATCTACCCTGTTAGTTTTGTTGGTACCTGTATGGATAAAAGAGGGGCCTTTATTGAACGATTGCTAAATGATGGCATTGACATACACGTTTTTGGCCAATTATGGAATAAAAGAAGCGGAAATTTAGTAAATCGATTTCCTAATAACTTTCATCCGCCAGTTTGGGGTGAAGACTATGCTAATGTTATCCGTTCTTCAGAATTAGCATTATGTACGGTATCTGACTCCAATCACGATGAATGGACTATGCGATCATACGAGATACCTGGATGTGCTACTGCAGCATTAGTTAAAAAAACACCAATTCACGAAAAAATGTTTACAAATGGTGAAACAGCTTTTTTTTACAATAATGAGGCTGAGTGTTCAAAAATCATTACTGAGGTTTTATCACAGCCTGGTCTTTCCTTGCAAATTGGAAAAAATGCTGAACGAACTTTTAAAAAAAATAATTGGACAATAGAAAGCCGAATGAAAGATTTATTTATCGAATTAACCAATGATAAATCGATTAATAATTATAACCCAATTATTATCAATTAATTGAATCTATTAAAATGACATACATAAGGCTTTCAAGGTCAAATTTCATTCATTTGTTAAGGTGGGGATCGGCATTGTTAGTGGTGTTTAATCACTTAAGATCCATTTTATTTAAAGATTATCCGTTGCTAAAGCATGCTAATGCATTTACTAAATTCTTCTATCTATTAACAAGCCTGGGGCACCAAGCAGTTGTTATTTTTTTCGTTTTAAGCGGATATTTAGTTGGGGGTTCTGTAATTTCAGAAATCAGAAAAGGGAAATTCGATATAAAACTATATGCTCTAAAAAGAATCAGCCGCCTTTACGCCGTTTTGTTATTCGCGCTTGTTCTTACAATTGTACTTGACCACACCGGAATTTATTTTGATCAGGTGGGACTTTATACAGACAAAATCAAAACCGCAACTTTAGGCTTTTCAATTGCAAATCGTTTGTCATTTAAATATTTTGTAACGTCCCTCTGTATGATGCAAACAATTATTTTACCACCAATTGGAAGTAATAGTCCATTATGGAGTTTAGCATATGAATTTTGGTATTATGTAGCTTTTCCGTGCTGTTCATTATTATTAATATTTATAAAAAGTAAAAATAAATATGCCTTTTTATGTGCAATATTATTAATCTTAATGTTTACTTTTTTACCCCAAAGCATTAAGCTTTCATTTTTCATATGGCTTATTGGCTTAATACCTTTTTATATAACATTAAAAAAACCATATAAATTTATATCCTTAATTGCATTACCAATTTGGCTTGCATTAAAAAAAGTGGTTCATATTGATGATTTTTTATATGATTTTATATTAGCATTAATTGTTGCTTTTGGAATTTCGTCTTTTGAGAATTATAATCAACCAGCTAAGGGTTTTTTTTTAAAGGCCAACGAAAAACTTTCGTCCTTTTCATATAGCACTTACCTTATTCATTTTCCAATAATTATGTTAATATTAACAATCATCAGAAATTATTACTTTATTGGCATTTGGAACGCCCCAAGCTTAATTGGTTATTTAATATTCATTTCTGTACTCGTATTCATATTCATTTGTTCATACATTGTGGCAATATTTACTGAATATAAAACCCCGAAATTCAGATTATTCCTTGAAAAATTATTTTTAAGATGACTATTCCATTTTTTGGTCATTTAACCTCAACTTTGAATTTTATTTAATGAGGATTGTTTTTTTCACTCATCCTGAATTTTCAAATCACCAAAGCATGCCGCGTTTTGCAAATATGCTTATCAACGGCATGAAAAGCAAAAAGCATGAGGTTGAGATTTGGACTCCAAAACCATATTTTTTCAACTTAAAAGTACCTGCTTCATTGAAAAAGTGGATGGGTTATACTGATCAATATCTTATTTTCCCTTTAACTATACGCAAAAGAATAAAAAGATGCTCAAAGGATACCATATTTGCCTTTTGCGATCAGGCATTGGGCCCCTGGGTGCCTTTGGTTGCCGATAGGCTACATGTTATTCACTGTCATGATTTTTTGGCTCAGCGTTCGGCATTAAGGCAAATCCCCGAAAACCCTGTATCATGGTCTGGTCGTCAATATCAGGCCTTAATTAAGAGAGGATATTCAACCGGAAAAAATTTCATTTCCGTGTCTGAAAAAACCAGGTCAGATCTGCATTCAATGCTCAAAATTGCGCCCTTGATTTCGGAGGTTGTATACAATGGTTTAAATCAATTGTTCTCATACCAATCTCGTGCAGAAAGCAGAAATCAATTAACCAAAAAACTTGGCATTGATTTAGCAAATGGCTTTATTCTTCATGTAGGTGGTAATCAATGGTATAAAAACCGCACTGGTGTTATTGAAATATATAATGCATGGAGAAAAAAATCGGCAATTAATCTGCCTCTTTTAATGATTGGCTATTCTCCATCTTTAAAAATTTCAGAAATGCACAGCCTTTCACCATATAAAGCTGACATACATTTGATATCAGGCTTAAACGATGAATTTGTCAGGATGGCATATGCTGGTGCATCAGTTTTCTTATTCCCCTCGCTTGCAGAGGGCTTCGGGTGGCCAATTGCAGAAGCTATGGCATCAGCATGTCCGGTAATTACTACTAATGAAGCACCCATGACCGAAGTTGCCGGTAAAGCAGCCTTTTTTATACCCAAACGACCTTACAATATAAACGAGGTTAATAATTGGGCTCAGGAAGCTGCAGACTTAATTGACTATGTATTACAATTACCGGAGACAGTATTAAATGGAGTAATTGAAAGCGGCTTAAAAAATGTAAAAAGGTTTGAGCCTGAATCCGTGTTGGAACAAATTGAAAGTATTTATAAAAATATATCCTTGCAATCAGAAAATAAATTGCACCGTCTGTTATAAAGTTAGGTTATGAATTTACTGCATGTTATAACCAGTATGAGCCCTGAAAATGGTGGCCCCGCTCAGGGAATACGGACCCTTAACAACGCAATGCTTGGAATGGGAGTTATCCGTGAAGTAGCCTGTGTTGATGCACCGGATTCAGCCTATTTAGGAAAAGATGAATTTAAGATACATGCGCTGGGGCCAGCTAAAGGCCCCTGGTGCTATTCGCCCGAGCTAATTGATTGGTTAAAAAGCAATATATTACGATTTGATGTAGTAATGATTAACGGGCTATGGTTGTATCAAAGCTACGCAGCCTGGAAAGTATTAAAAAAGCTAAAAAAAGAAACTGCCGGCAAACCATTTCCCCGCATTCTGGTAATGCCACATGGTATGCTTGATCCTTATTTTCAACGGGCCAGTGGCAGAAAACTAAAGGCAATAAGAAATTGGCTATATTGGAAACTAATTGAAAGTAAAGTAGTTAACGATGCAGATGGTTTATTATTTACTTGTGAAACTGAATTACTATTAGCCCGCGAAACATTTAAGCCGTATCGTCCTAAAAAAGAATATAATGTAGGCTATGGAGTGGCTACCCCACAACCATACAATGATAATTTATCACTTGCTTTTAACCAGCTTTGCCCAGGTTTAAACGGATCGCCTTATTTACTATTTTTAAGCCGGGTGCACCAAAAAAAGGGTGTTGATCTGCTTTTAAACGCTTATATCAGTCTTCATAAAAGGCTGGCTAATAAAAACATGCCCAAACTGGTTATAGCCGGGCCTGGTTTGGACACGCCATTTGGTATAATGATACAACAACTGCTAGAAAATGAACCTGAAATTAAAAAGGATGTATTTTTTCCAGGGATGCTTACCGGAGATGCCAAATGGGGTGCATTTTATGGCTGTGAGGCATTTGTACTTCCCAGTCACCAGGAAAACTTCGGGATAGCTGTTGTTGAGGCATTGGCATGTGGTAAACCCGTATTAATATCAAATCAGGTAAATATTTGGAGAGAAATTATGGACTCAGGTGGTGGCTTAATTTGTGACGACACTATTAGCGGGATAAAGAACATTTTAGAAAAATGGATATCCTTAGATGCTGCAGAAAAAGTAAAAGAGAGCAATTGTGCATTAAACACCTATCAACAGCTGTTTACCACCAGTAAAGCGGCAAGCAATTTTTTCAATGCCTTTATTAACCATAACCCAATTTAAATTGGCTATAAATATCTAATACTAATTTATTTTGAAAATAATTATCGTACAAGGAGCATTTTTACCAGTTCCTGCATTGTTGGGGGGAGCCGTAGAAAAAATGTGGTTTTCGCTGGGAAAAGAATTCGCTAAAATGGGGCATGAGGTAACCCACATTTCTAAAAAATTTGAAACATTAAGCGAAACAGAAACCATTGATGGTGTTAACTATCTGAGAGTAAAAGGATTTAAAACTCCAAAATCAGGAATTATTCTGAAATTTTTTGATCTCATTTACACGATGAGGGTAAAAAAAGTGATCCCTCAAGATTTTGATATCATCATTACAAGCACATTTTGGGCCCCGTTAATTCTATCCAAAAAAGCAATAAAATCAGCAGTAGTAGACGTGCAACGCATGCCCAAGGGGCAAATGAAATTCTATAAAAAAGTACTTTGTTTAAGAGCTAACTCCAACTCTGTGGTTGAAGCTATTAAAGAGGAACTTCCGTTGGTTTATCAAAATAAGATTTCAATGATTCCCAATCCTCTCCCATTTGATGCGGCAGAGAAAGTTGATTTTAATCAAAAAGAACCGATAATATTATTCACAGGCCGCATTCATCCCGAAAAGGGTTTAAATATGCTGATTAATGCATTTAAAAAATCTTCATCAAAATACCGGCTACGGATCATTGGCCCATGGGAAATTTCAATGGGCGGCGGCGGTGCAGATTATATTAACTCTTTAAAAGTATTGGCCGGAAATGCTCCTATTGAATTCCTGGAACCAATTTTTGATATAGAGAAACTTAACGAACATTACAAAAAGGCAACCATTTTTATTTATCCATCTTTAGCCGAAAAAGGGGAAACATTTGGGATATCTCCACTGGAAGCAATGTCATGGGGCTGTGTTCCGATAGTTTCTGATCTTTTATGCTTCAAAGACTTTATAAAAAATGGCGAAAATGGTTTAGTTTTCAATCATCGCTCCCACAACGCTATTGACGAGCTTTCAAAGCTCATCTTATCTTTAGAGGATAATCAGGCTTACCTGACAACGCTCGCCGATAAAGTTACTAAAGTGCGGAAAACACATTCTGCATCAAATATAGCTCATCAATTTATCAAAGAATTTAAGCATTTATTGGACGAAAAGAAAAATGGCTAAAAAACTTCACGCTCAAAATACTCCTTATGATAGTCCGTGGAGCAAAAGCCAGCGCATTAAAATGGTTTTGTGGGAATATGTTTGGTTAATTTTCTGTTCGTGGACACCAAAACCTGCAAATTTTTGGAGATTATTTTGGTTAAAAGCATTTGGCGCAAAAATTTCTGGACGTCCATTTGTTCACCAACGAGCCCGGATTCAGATTCCATGGAACTTAATTATGCACCATCGTGCTTGCTTAGGCGACAGGGCAAACGCCTACACACTGGGTGTTATTGAAATTCATGAACATGCTACTGTGGCACAAGAGGCCTATCTCTGCACAGGTACGCATGATTTCACACAACCTGCAAGAAACCTTGTTACCTCTCCTATTATAATTGGTGCATATTCTTTTATCAGTGCCCGGGCATTTATTATGCCGGGTGTAACTATAGGTGAATATGCCATAGTGGGTGCATGTAGTGTAGTTACCAAAAACGTTTTGCCAAATACAACGGTAAAAGGGAATCCTGCAAAATAACCAGGGTATTCGTAGTAATAGCTTTAATTTTTTATGGTTTCAGTTCTTATACTTACTAAAAACGAAGAGAATGATCTTCCGGGATGCTTAAAGTCAATATCCTGGTGTGATGATATACACGTGTTTGATTCTTTCAGTGATGATTCAACCATTGAAATTGCCCGTAAAGCCAATGCAACCGTAACACAAAGAAAGTTTGACGGCTATGCATCCCAAAGGAATGCGGCACTGGAATCTATTAAGTATAAATATGATTGGCTGCTGATTCTGGACGCTGATGAACGTATTCCCGAATCACTTATAAAAATTATAAATGAAGCATTAAAGGATAATAACGGGGATACCAATGCCTACAGAATACGCAGAAAAGACTATTTATGGGGCACATGGCTTAAACATGCTCAAATTTCGCCCTACTATATCCGCCTGGTTAGGCTCGGTAAAGCAAAGTACATGAGGGAAATTAATGAGGTGTTGGAAATTGACGGTAAGGTGGAAGATTTACCGGGCTACTTTGATCATTATCCCTTTTCAAAAGGAATATCGCATTGGTTAACAAAGCATAACCAGTACTCTACCATGGAAGCTAAACGATGGATAGAAGAAAATACCGGCGGCGAAAAGTTTTCACTGAAAAAAATGTTATTCAGCCGCGACTTTTCTCAACGCAGATATCATCAAAAAGGTTTTTTTTATAAGCTGCCTTTCCGTACGCTTATTAAATGGTTTTATATGGTTATTTGGCGCAGGGCATTTTTAGATGGCAGGGCAGGCTTAACTTATGCTGCTCTTCAATCCATTTATGAATATTTTATTGTCATCAAAACAAGGGAAATTCTGAATAGGCAAAACAACTGATACAACGCTTTTAATAAATCTATGTAATATTTTATTATTAATAGCGAACTCAAATCGTAAAGTTTCGTATAAGTTCAATCAGGATTTGAAGCATTAAATATTCAATAGTAATTTATCGTCTTTTAAATAAGACTAAAACAGCTTGATATTTAATGCGCCTAAAAAATATCATATGAACAAAGTACTTCTACTAATAGCTTTTATCTTCATTTGCGGCACTTTAAAAGCACAAAACGATGAGCAATCACTTAATTTAGGGTTTAATGCCGGTGGTGTAAATACTTATTTTACAAATTCAAAAGCATCATTTGGGTATAGCGTAAAAGTCAATTATTATCCCTCTGACTTTTTTGATGTATCATTGGAAACACAATTTGGCACTTTAAGTGCAGGAACACCTAATGGCTTTCCGTTCAGCCTGAATAACGTCAATTTTATAAATAAATACCAGGCAGTTATTGTCAAAGCTAATTTACACTTCGGAACTCTTATAGATGAAGATGCTTTTTTAGATCCTATGAGGCATTTTTATGCCGCCACAGGAATCGGTTATTTACATAACCGCATAAATGATATATATCCTGATGCTTCAACTTATATTCGCTATAAAACACCTGTTATTCCGGTGGAGTTTGGTTATAATATTAATATAAAAAGCTATTATAATGACCCGCTTTTAAAAATCAATTTATCGTATAGCCTTAATTATGTTACCGGTCTTGGTCTTGATGGCTTTAATAACGTTCAAGTACCTGCTTCTGTACACTTTTATTCTTTCTATTCTATAGGTATTGAATATACAATGGCTGTTTTTGGACGTCACAGTGTTCCTCTGTTGCGGTTTTAATGGCTCTTACTACTAACATTTAATTACACACGGTTTATAAAAAACTTAATAGTATCGTTACTACTGGCCCCAAAAGCAACAATAGTTTTCCGGAATTCACTTACCTGGCAATTGTCAGGTTTTCAAGTTTCGTACAAAAACAAATTAATAATAACGCAATACACTATTTAAAAATATCTTAAAATATCAATAAATGAGTTCGAGTAAAAATAATTTGATCGCTAATAAAAAAGTTTTACTTATTAGCCAAAATTTTACGCCAGAGCCAACTGGTATTGGTAAATATAATGGTGAAATGATGAACTGGCTGGCTGTTAATGGTTATGATTGTTCTGTTATTACTACTTATCCATATTATCCACAATGGGAAGTACAGGAACCTTACAAAAAACGTTCATTCTGGTTTAAAAAAGAAATCATAAAATACCCGGAATCTAATACCACAACAACAATATATCGCTGTCCGCTATATGTACCTTCTAATCCATCGGGCAAAAAAAGAATAATACAAGATTTTTCCTTCTGGACTTCAATGATCTGGAAAATACTCGGTTTAATTATAACCGGAAAAAGATTCGATCTAATCATCACCATTGCCCCGCCTTTTCACTTGGGATACCTTGGTTTAATGCTTAAAAAGCGAACAGGCAGCAAATTACTCTATCATATCCAGGATTTGCAAATTGATGCCGCACAAGAGCTGAATATGCTGTCGAACAAGAAGCTTTTTGACATTATCTACAAGAGCGAAAAAAATCTGCTTTCAAAAGCTAATTATGTAAGCAGTATCTCTTCTGGTATGGTTAATAAAATAAAGCAAAAACTCGACAGGGATGTTTTCTTATTCCCTAACTGGGTTGACTCTTCTTATATATTCCCGCTTAAGGACCGCGATAAGCTTAAAACCAACTGGGGCTATAAAAACGATGATATTTTATTCCTTTATTCTGGAGCCATTGGCGAAAAACAAGCTCTTGACCATATTCTTTTAGCGGCCGAAAACCATATGGATAATAAAAACATCCAATTCATTATCTGCGGATCAGGACCTTACAAAGAGCGGTTAATGGAAATAACTGAACAGAAAAAATTAACAAACGTGAAATTTTTGCCAGTACAGGATAAAGCTCTCTTTAACGAGTTTTTAAACATGGCCGATTATCACCTGGTACTTCAGAAAGCCAAAGCTGGCGACTTGATGATGCCATCAAAACTCACCACTATTTTGGGTATGGGAGGCGTATGCATTGCAACAGCCTTACCCGGAACATCAATGTATGATTTAATTAAAGAGTATGATTTAGGGTATATAGCCGAACCAGACAACCCACAATTATTATCAAAACTAATCGGCACCTTAAAACCGGATAGCTCATTTACCGAGAAAAGAAACAATGCGCTTTGGTTTGCTTCTCAATTTTTGGATATCAATCACGTAATGAAATCCTTTGTGGCGAATGTAGAGATCTAATTATTTTCTGATATATTCTCAAAACAAGAAAGCCTGATATTTTTAATGTCAGGCTTTCTTGTTTGAATATCTCCCTAAACAAAAAACCGTATACCCAACCTATGTTGAATATACGGTGATGCTACTTAGCATAGCACAAAACAAATTCCGAATCAATTTATTGAAAATATTCAGTAAATAGCGCGACGAATGGTTTAGAATTAATTATGTTGAAAGGAAAGAAAAAATCTCATCAAAGTACTAACCTTGATTATTGAAATTAAACCAACCCTTATCCGGTTCTTATTTCTTTTTCACTTTAATTGCAGACAGTCCTTTTTGGCCCTGTTCTGTTTCAAAAGTGACCATGTTGTTTTCTTTTAAAGGCTCAGTTAAGGCATTAATATGCACAAAAATGCTTTCTTCTGTTTGCATGTCTCTAATAAAACCGTAGCCCTTTGCTTCATTAAAAAAGGTAACCACGCCGTTTCGTACAGTATCATGCGGTACATCTTCCTGCTTGGCAACGCCAATCTGGATATCTTCTACATTAATCTTTATCTTCCTGGATGGATCGGGCGGAGTTGAAGTAATATTACCATGCTCATCAATATAAGCCATCATATCCTCCAAACTTTTGCCCTTGCCAGCATTAGCCTTGCGGTCTTCTGCCCTCTCCTTTTTGTCTTTCGCCTTTTTTAAGCGGGCCTTTTCTTTTTCTTTTTTACTAAATGTTTCTGTTGATCTTGCCAATGCTTATGCTATTTTTACTTTAACGGCACTCGGGCCTTTTTTACCTTCTTCTACTTCGTAGCTAACTTCATCGTTTTCACGGATCTGATCAATCAGTCCTGTTACGTGTACAAATACTTCTTTGCCGCCACTTGTTGGTGTAATAAAGCCGAAGCCTTTTGATTCATTAAAAAATTTTACTGTTCCTGTTGCCATTATAATTATTGGTTAAGGTGGCAAGATACGTTTAATTATCCGGATGATTCCTTTTTTATTTTGAAAAAGGTTGGAGTTTAGAGAAATAACTAACCAAATTGGCACAAATTATTACATCCCCCGGTCGGCATTGTCTGTTTATTAGATTCCATTATTTCGTCCAACCGATATGCCTGGACTAGTGGAAAAGCTTATCCAATCGTTTCAGATTGATAAATTTTAAATACATTTAACTGTCAGTCATAATCAGTACAACTGATTATGACTGAAAAAGCCTTTCGTTATTTCAGATAAGCGACATGCTTAGCCGGACGGATTATTGGGGCTACTTCGCTGCGTATCATTTCAGTTTTGAGAGAGCGCGTTTTGTTTATTGTTAGACTGCCTACTGGATTGTTAAGTAAACCGTTGTCAAATCGATTTTAACTTTTGAGTTTTTCACCTCAGTCATGAATTGCCCGGGCTTAAATATTAGCTACCAAACTATTATTATTAATTCTTTATTTTAGAGGTTGATAATCACAATTTAATAACCTAAAAAACTGCATGACAACCATACCAGCTGAACCTGCCTACTGGACAATCGCCCAAAAAGTAGCATTCCGATTCTTCATGTTGTTTTTCATTTTGTACATATTTTTTAATCCAAATGGAGTGATCCCCTATTCTGATAATTTACAGGCAATCTATATACTATGTTGCTATCACCATGATATGCTACGGGCTTTATAAGGTAATCAAACTGCAGTTCCCGGCTCCATCGTTTAGCAGGTTATTGGAACCTGTTGGCAAACTTTCGCCAATGGGCCTTGCATGGACGTATATGGGATATTCAAGAGGCTTTAACTATTTTACAGGCTCTGCCGAAATAATTACAGGGTTACTGTTATTTTTCAGAAAAACCAGCACGCTTGGCGCCATAGTGGGCCTGGTTGTTGCCGTTAATATAATGGCCATTAATTATTGTTTTGATGTACCGGTAAAGCTGCTTGCAACTATGCTTGTTGTAATGTGCATCTTTTTAATGCTTAGGGATACAGACCGGCTGATAAATTTTTTCTTTAGAAACAGGGACACACTTCCGTCAAACCTTATGCCCCGCCGCTTTAACGCGAGATGGAAAAACACCACACTAATTGTTGTAAAATATGCTTTGATTTTCTATACACTTTACTTCGGCGTAGTCGATGCCCTTGCCAGGGAAAAACAATACGGCAGCAAGGCTAAAAAACCACCATTATACGGTATATATAATGTAGAAGCTTTTATAAAAAACAAGGACACATTAAAACCTTTAACAACTGACACTACCCGCTGGCGAAAATTTATGATAAGTCGTGATGGCGGCGCGCAAATTCAAATGATGGATGACAGCGTTAGTAATTACAGCTTTAAGCCTGATTTAAAAAAACATACAATTGTAGCCTATACCTATTCAGATACAACACATAAGTTCCATTTAATATACAATTTAACAAAGCTAGGACTTGCAGAATTAAAAAATTTCAAAGGTGTGAAAAAGACCGATACAGCTACTTATTTGATAATAAAAGGAGTGTGGAAAAAAGATTCAGTTGAAGTTTGGATGAGAAGGTTAGATCCTAATGGCTTCCCGCTGTTGCAACGGGGGTTTCATTGGGTCAATGAGGCTGCATACAATAAATAATAACTAATATTTTAGACTCCGGGAAAATTGTAACTTACGATCAAGTTTTTACCCATGAGCAAATGAATTTACTAAAACTAATTCGCTATCTTATACTGTTCCTGTTATTTTACCTTTGCTACAGCCCGGCGCAAGGCCAAACCGCACTGATACAACAAGAACAACACAAACTTTCTTCCATCAAAGATAGCAGCAGCCTGGTCAATAGCCTTAATCGGATAGGGATGCTCTACTACCTCAAAAACCCCGACAGCTGCTTTTATTACGGCAGGAAAGCCAAAACGATGGCAGTAAGGCTACACTATCTCAAAGGCGAAACAGCAGCCGACAATGTTATCGCTTCAGCACTTTTTTTAAAAGGACTGTTCCGGGAATCATTGCAATTGTTCAGCAAGGTTTTGTCTGCTTCCAAATTACAGTCTGATACAGCAAACACAACGCAGGTGTTGATGAATATGGCCACCGTGTACCTTGGTATGCAAGACACCGTACGCGCTAAATCCCTTTCCCTCCTCGCTATTAAAACAGGCCAAAAGTTAAAAAAGGATAGCATGATGAGCATGGTATATGCCAATTATTGTATCGTCAATGCTGCCCTTACGCACGATAGCATTCGGTATTACCTTAATAAGTCGCAGAAAATTGCCACCCGGTATAAGGATCAGCAGATGCTGATAGTCATTATGCAGTTGCAAGCCAGTGAGCTGTTTGATGAAGGGCGCAAGAAAGAGGCATTATCTATGATCCAACGAGCCTTATCCGACTCACGAAATGCAGGGATGGAATATTTTGAAATTAATTCACTTGGCCAGTTTGCCGCTTATTATCAAGACAAGCCGGACAGCGTGCTGAGCTATTATAACCGTGCTTATCAGCTTATCAATGCAAAGGGATATGTTTATTTAAAGGTAAAGGTATTAAAGGTCATTTTGGCATATACCGAAATAAGTGGCGATAAGGATAAAATAATTAGTGTTCACCGCCAAATAGAAACAGCATTAACAGCCGAAAACGATCAATTGAAAAAATTTATAGGCGATTATATAAAGTATAATGCGATACAGGATGATAACACACTGCTTCAAACCAAAAACGAAAGTAATAAGACAAAAATTTGGCTACTGATTTTCGTTTGCATGATAAGCATCCTACTGATCGTGATTATTTACCGCATGTACCAGATTTCCAATCGTTTAAATAAACAAAGCCGTGAACAGAACAATCAGATGAAAAAAACACTGGGCGACTTAGAGCAAAGCCAGGCAGACAATACCCGGATGATGAAGATTGCCGCCCATGACCTGCGCAACCCAATTGGCGGCATTACCTCGGTAGCCACGCTGATGCTGGATGATCCAGACCGTTCAGAAGATGACCGAATGATGCTGGAACTGATTAAAACCTCGGGGCAAAACTCGCTTGAACTGGTTAGCGACCTTTTGCAGGTGCACTCTCACGTCGAGGACATGAAAAAAGAACCGATAGATCTGTACCAGATGTTGTATTACTGTGTAGACCTGATGCGTTTCAAAGCCGAAGCAAAGATGCAGCAAATCACTTTGCAGGCAGCGCCCGTTACCTTGTCTGTTAACCGCGAAAAAATGTGGCGGGTGGTGAGCAACCTGATCGCCAATGCCATTAAATTCAGCCCTACCGGGGCAAATATATTGGTAAAAATGACAGAAAATGCCAACCATGTTATTATCCAGGTAGAAGATCATGGTATAGGAATCCCTTTAGAAATGAAGGATAAAATATTTGATATGTTCACCGAGGCCAAAAGGCAGGGAACAGCTGGTGAGCAACCCTTCGGCCTGGGGTTGGCCATTTCCAAACAGATAGTGGAAGCACATGGGGGCAGTATCTGGTTTAACAGCGATAAGGGCAACGGAACTACTTTTTATGTGCAGCTACCAGTGGGTTAAGTATTGTGCTGTGCTAAAGTAAAATAACACGAGTACACGGCCAACTTGTAAACGCTGCATAACCGAGCAGGACGACCAAAGTGAGAAAATCAGCATTTGATTTTTAATTATTTCCTCCAATTACACAAACACAAACAGTCACAAAAACGCCCTCTTATTGTCACGATTGCACCTCATGTATGTATCTTGTCCGTTTTAACTTTGGACAAATAATAAACTATTAGCAAACAAAATGAGAAAACTCAGAATTATTGAACATATCTCGCTGGATGGTGTGATCCAGGCACCCGGCGGACGGGGCGAAGACGGCGACGACTACCCGCATGGCGGATGGATTGCACCGTTTCGAAGTCCGGCTGGGTGCGAGGCCGTCATTGAGGCACAAGGCACAAGCTTTGATCTGCTGCTTGGCCGCCGCACCTACGATATATGGGCCGGCTTCTGGCCAAATGCCGGGGACAGTCCGCTGGCGAACGGGTTAAACGCCGCCACCAAATACGTTGCGACCCACAGGTCTGACAGCCTCGGATGGGGCCCAGTTAGTGACCTGGGTGCAGACATCATCGAAGGTATCCGCGGCGTTAAGTCAACGAACGGCCCTGACCTGATCCTCTGGGGAAGTTCCACGCTAACGTCTGTGCTGCTCGGACAGGGATTGGTTGACGAGGTTGTTCTATTCGTATACCCGGTATTGCTGGGCCAGGGCAAACGCTTCTTTACAAACAGTGTTGAGCCGAGCGAACTCGCTTTCGTTAGCTCAAAAGCCACACCCACGGGCGTGCTCATCAACACTTATCAATACGTAGGGCAGCTGCAAACCTAATCCTCTGCCAATTCGAGTGACTAAACAAGCGTGCCGCCCCGGAGGCCCTGCTGAGATGAAGCACTCAAAACCAGCAGGATAATGATGACCCAATGTGCTCTTCTACAAAGAAATTTTATACCTTTTTATTGGTTCTTTTGTTTAAACGAGATGTTGCCATTGCTCCAATAAAACTGCATCCCGGAAGCAGCTCCCTGTTGTTGACCGAATTTAACCTGTACGTTTTCGTCCAGCTGGAAAAATCCGGGTGAGATATAACGCAATTTAAAAACCTGGTTTCCTCGTTCCGGGTTTTCACAATACAGAGCGCCGTCTTTTATATAAAACTTTAGCCCGCCCTCATAAGTGCCAAGATAAGCCTGAACGGTAGAGGGTTCTACCGGCCGGTCTACAGCTTTATGCTGATTTGCATACCAGGAATTGGGGAATAAGGTTAAACTGATTTCATCCAGCGATGCATCCGCCTTAAGCGCAATGTCCGGTACAACCCCGATACCTTCCCATTCTGTCCCGGTATGGATATTATACGAATGAGCAAACGGAATGCCCGCTACAAAGCCATGACCCAAAAAGACCGGACCCACCGGATGGGAGCCACCTGCTGTTTTTTCACCTGCTATAGTTCCTCTTTTTGTCGCCTGCATCGCGTAAGCCAAGTCTTCGGCTGCAGAAACCGTTTGGGAGCTGGTTAATATATACACCGGCATCCGGAGGATAACCCCGTCGGTGGCTGTTGGATCTGTCCAGCCCTTGGAGGTATCACGCTTATTGGGGACAATGATATCATTCACCCGTGTTTTTTCCGGGAAGAAATAACTTGCCACCTGTTTAACCATCTCCGGGCTGCCGCCATGATTTTCGCGCAGGTCGATGATCAATGCTTTGGTATGCTGTACGAAGCGAAAGGCCGCTGTAACGGTTTGTATGGCGGGGGGGGTAACATCCACAAAGCCGTTAAATTTCACGTAGCCTACATTGCCGGGTAAAATTTCTGAAGCCGTGAACGCGAAATTACGTGCCGCCATGTCGGCATTTCGAAGTGAATCCTGGCGTGGGTCAGGACCATTCATTGGTGGTGGCGGGCCCAATTGCGCCAGCCGGGCATTATAATGGAAACCCATGTGGAGGTCGGGGCAGCCTGTTTGCAAGTCGGTCGAGATTTGTTCAGCAAAAGCTTGCGGGTCCTTGATATTATTGTAAACGCCCTTTGCCAATTGCCCGTAAAGATACTTGCTCATCACTTGTGCTTTATCTGTAAAAACATAGTTAGCAATCAATGCTTTCGACAAAGTATCAACCACCACCTTTGTAAGCTCCGGCGTCATTGACTCTACGGCAACGGGCCGCGTTTCCTGCGCCATACAGGCGAAGGGGATTATTAACAGGAATAATATTATTTTTTTCATGGTTCAATCGGTTTAATAATAGTTGATGCTTGCGTAAGTAGCATTACCTTTAATTCACTTTATTCCAAACATCTTGTCCAAAGGCCAAAACCTGGGTAATGTGGCCGGCATTGTCACTGGTAAACCGAAGGGTAAAGTTAGTATGCTCTTTTGAAAAAAATTCTAACGGGCTTGCGGCTGAAAAACCGATTTGCTGGTTATCCCATAATTGCTTTAAAACTAAACCACTGTCAGTAGCACTAATTTGTATAAATCGCCCTTTCTCGTCTCTAAACTCATACTTGCCCACAAATTTTTTCAGGTCCTGTGATGCTAATTTTATTTCGACGAGGGCGTGATAGTTATCATTTCTATTCCAAACATCCTTTCCCCAGGCCAAAACCTGGGTAATGCGGCCGGTATTATCAGCAGTAAACTCAAGGGTAAACTCCGGGTTCTCTTTTGTATAAAACGCCAGGGGGCCTGTGGCTGTAAAATCAACTAGCCTGTTGTCCCATAATTCCTTCAAAACTAAGCCATTGCCGGTAGCGGTAATTTGTAAAAATTGCCCTTTTCTGTCTCTAAACTCATAATAGCCCTCAAATTTTTTCAGGTCCTGTGCAGGCAATTTTATTTGATCGGCGGGGTGATAACTATCAACTTTGTTCCACTCCTTTTTATTCAAGGTCATGAACATTGTAGCGATCCCCTTATCATTTTTTGTAAATTTAACCATTCTTAAGTAGGGAACATTAACAAGAAACGAGACATCCGATTGGGCCGACATAGTTATTTCTTTGCCATCCCAAAGTTGTTTAGCGATAATTGATTTTTGCTTTGCAATAACCTGTACGTATGCCGCCTTATTCGCCTCACTTTGGTAAATCCCCTCCAAGGCTTTAAGCTGCTGTGTATTAAGTGCTGTTTCCTTTAGGTCACTGTTGTTTGCCCTCAGCCAGGTATCGTGTTCAAAGGCCAGTACTTGTGTCACATTTCCATCTTTGTCTTTTGTAAACTTAAATGATGCACCATCCGTCATGGTAAATTCAAGTTCGCTTTTTTGTTTTAGTGAAAATTCGACCCCGTTCCATAATTGTTTAACCACTAAGGCATTGTTTACTTCGGTTAATTTTATAAAAGCGCTTTTATCAGGCATCTTATATAAACCTTCAATAGCTTTTAAGGGATCGGTAACGTCAGTCGCGCCTTTTTCGGTCACGTCTTTCTGCAACGCGGCACTCGCGCTTGATGGGTTTATTAAGAAATAACTGGCTGCAACCAATAATAATACAAAGGCATACTTATACAAATTTGCGTTTGGCGTTTTTTTTAAATTCATCATTTTGATACGGGTTTTAATTTTTGAAGAACCATATAAATTGGTTAATTGGGAGGCCTGGAGTTTAAACGATCTATGCAGGATACTAAACTGATAGTCTTTTTTATCAACGCCGCTATTTATTACTTCACTGTCGGCAATGTATTCGTGGTTAAGCTTGATGCATCGTTTTAAGTATACCATTAGCGGGTTAACCCATAATATGGTGTGCGCCAGTTCTGCAAAAAGTATATCTATACTATGCCATTGTTGTATGTGTACCTTTTCATGCGAAATAATTTGCCGCAATTCACGATCATTAAAAAGTTGTTTATTGATAACCATGTACTTGAAAAAGGAAAACGGAGCAGTTCCATCAAAAGCACAATGGTAAATACCTTCTGTTAAATGTTTATCGGTCTTTTTGATCAGGATGCCGAGTTTAAGTAATTTTATAGCCAATCTTATCAGCAAAATGAGGCTTACCAATAAGTAAATACCAACTAAGGTTTGCATGAGTGACGGAAGTATAAAGCCTTGTTGAATAGCAACATGAGCCGTGTTAACACCCGTACTAACATGCGTGTTAACCATTTGCGAATTGCCAAAAGTTATATACAGGCTATTTAATGGGTTAGCCATCGTTATTTTACGTTGTAGCCCGTCTAAATTCGAAAAATTCATCCCCGGCAACAAAGGCAAAAACAGCGATAACAATAAACTGAATAGCAGGTAAAACCTATTTTGCCAAAATGATTTATCGTTTTTAAGCACCAATAAATAAAACAGGAACAATATGGATATAACCACATTGGCCTTTAACAGGTAGATAATTAATGGTTCCATAGTACTGAAATTTATTTGCTCTTATCTTCTATCATTTTAATGATCTCCTTTAGTTCATCTAAGGATACTTCGTCCTCTTCCGCAAAAAACGATACCACATTTTTCATAGAATTACCAAACAGCCCCGCCAAAAGAGGCGTTACAAATTTCCTGGTATATTCCATTTTCGATACCGCCGCCGCATAGCGGTAGGTACTGCCAAAATCTTCGAATTTTAAAAACCCCTTATCTGCCAATCGGCGCATCATAGTTGATACAGTATTTATATGGGGTTTAGGATCGGGCAGCTCATCGCGCACCTCCTTAACAAAGGCTTTTTTTAATTTCCAAACTGCCTGCATCAGCGTTTCTTCTTTTTCGCTTAGTCGTTTCATATACAATTATAAAACTAATTTTGTAATTATACAACTACAATTGTAGTTTTTTATATTCTCGCAGGATCTGTCAGATACAACCCTGCATATCATGTCCATGTAGTCAGGAATTATGATATTTGCCCCCTAACTATTGCACATATTATTGACTATCGGAATTATCGGGACTGAAAATCATTACCGAGCAGGACAGTACATACCAACAAAGCCTGATATTTTCATACCAGGCTTTATTGTTCGATTCTAAATGTACCGATACCGGAAATTAATTAAACACATTTATCAGGCACCAGGATGGAAACATGCTTTATATTGTAAATATACAACTCAAGGTCGTAAACACCCCTTAAAAATGTCGCATTTGGGGGTTGTTATCCTTATTCACGCCCGTAACTTTGTTATGTAAACGGTGCAGGCGCCAAGTGAAAATTAAAACTAAATTAAACCATGAGAAAAGTAATCTTAGCCATCAACATGAGTATCGACGGCTGCGTCGGCCACATGAGTCTTCCTGGCCCCGATGAGGAAGTTGGTGGATATTTTAACGTCCTGATGAATCAGGACGTTGACCTTATCGCCTACGGGCGTAAAATGTATGAGATTATGTTTCCCTATTGGGCCGACGAGGCCAATTGGAACGACGAATTAGATACTGAATTTGGTCAAAGGCTCACCGCCTTAGACAAAGTTGTTTTTTCGCGAACTTTAGCCAACGCTGAATACAATACGCGTGTTGTCAGCACAGACCCAGCAGCTGAATTGTTGAAACTGAAGCAGACGCCTGGCAAAAACATTTATCTTGGTACGGTAAGCATGATCCCACAATTAGCACAGGCGGGCGTGATCGATGAATATCACCTCGTTGTTCATCCGGTAATTGTTGGCCGGGGGACGCGCCTGGTGGAAGGCAGCCTGCCAGAACGGTTACAATTAAAATTGGTTGAGTCGAAGGTTTTTAAATCAGGGGCCGTTGCGCTTCGGTACTTGAAACAATGAGCGTAAACCTGCGGTTTGAGCAACATTTCTAAATCATCCCCGCTTTAAAATGCATAAAACGTTCAGCTTAAAACACAAAAACAAATTATGAAACTCCTTCTCACTTCTTCAGGTATCAATAACAGCAGCATTCACAATGTACTGGTCAGTCTTTTGGGCAAACCAATAACGGAGTGCAATGCGCTGTTCATTCCCACTGCTATACACCCCTTCCCTGGTGGTGCTTATTTTGCGCACCAGGCTATCTGCGGAAACGTCAAATCACCACTCGTCCAATTGGGCTGGAAGTCTGTTGGTGTGCTGGAACTCACAGCGCTGCCCGGCATTGATAAAAAAGCTTGGGTTTCTTCGGTTGAAGAAGCCGATGCGCTGTTGGTTTGGGGCGGCGACCCCGTATACCTGGCGTACTGGATGCGGCAGTCTGGCCTGGCCGACCTATTTCCATCACTACCCAGGGATTTGGTGTATGTTGGGGTAAGCGCAGGGAGTATGGCGGTGTCTTCCTTTTTCGGCGAAACCTACCGTAACCCGCCGAATGGCATCAATAGCGTGCATTCATCAGAGGCCATGGTATTCGATACACCGCAGGGAGAAATCAGCAGGCAATTTGTTACAGCCCAGGGAGCAGGACTGGTTGACTTTGCCCTGATCCCCCACTTTGATAACAATGAGCACCCGGACGCTTGCGGAACCAATGCAGAAAAATGGGCTGCAAAACTTCCGGTACCTGTATATGCAATTGACGACAATACCGCCATCAAAGTGACAGACGGCGCAGTCGAGGTGGTTTCCGAGGGTAATTGGAAACTGTTTAACACCTGATATCCTTACGTCACAGCGGGGTTGCTCCCCATTGCTGGCGCACGCGTGTCGCTTGTGTCCTTTAGTCTTCGTTATGCAAAATACACAGCCTTCGCAGGTATTGTCACCCGCAAAATTTGGACATTAATATAAACACTTGAAATTTACGCTTAGTACCTATAGTGGAAGCTCAACAACAATAAAGCCTGATACAAAATATCAGGCTTTATTGTTAGGCGTTAGCAATACTTGCTTAAGAAAATACCTTATTCAGGTAGTTATTGACAATTGCATCGCAAACATCGCCATGCTGGATAAAATCGAATGTTACGATGTTTACCTTTTTACCGGCATTATACCATTCAATATATTTCGCAATGTTACGGGCATTGTTACGGATTAAGTTCCCCTGAGGGTCTTTATCCATGTAATAGGTTGCGGCAGCTACCTGTTCTGAAATATTGAAGTAGGCGTCGCTCTCTTTGCCGGGGAGTTGCTGCATATGCGATTGCAGCACAAAAAAGCCGTCGTAGTTCCAAGTACTCAGGTTGCGCAGATGAAAGGGCCACCAGCGTATATTCAGGTCAATATTGTCATCAGCTATATTCGCGCCTTCATCATGCCAATAAGGATCCCACAGACCGTACATGAGTTTTTTTAACGTTGGTAAATACTGAAAAGCAAAATCCCATACCTTTTTTTGTATGGGCACATCGGTTTTATCAAAAAATAAAAATACGCGCTTGTTGGCAGCAAGCAAACTGTTTACGGTTTGCTTATTGATTTCTGCTGCGGTACCATGCGGCAGCGTCACCAAATTGCAGCCTGGAAAATTAAAGTATTTTTTCAGCAGCTCTACCAGGTCGTAATAATCCTGATCGCTTGTCAAATCCAGGAAACCCTGGAATTTAAGGATAATGATCTCCTTGGGATGCTGTTTCAGAAAATCGCGCATCTGTTTAAATTGGAGCTTATTGTTGGGGTCGTCAGGATTGTCTCCCTTTCTGCAAAGGTCACTATCAGAGGTCCAGGGGCCATGATAAGGATAATATGCCGAATTCTTCAGTTTTACGCGCAGATCAAAATACCTTACGCCTAACTCCAATTGCTGAGCAAAGCTTAATGATTGTGTGCGCGCCGTGTGATCGCTCTCCTGAGGAGCGCCGATCCTGAAAGTGCCGGAGTCATGAGTGCCGGGAAGCATTACCTGATTAATTTTAAGATTACCGAAATTAGGGCGAGAGGCAAGCAGGTCGCCCATCCAATTGGGATGATTCATTGTGTATGTGTTTTGGGTTTAGGAAAGACCTAAAGTAAGTATTTATTACATACAACACAACAGGATAATTCTCAACAACCACCGCGTAAGCCAAACAAATCCGTTGCTGGCGCACGCGTGTCGCGTGTGTCCTTTATACCTATTGCATACATATATCTATTATACAATTCATCTATATTGCAATAAATATTAATCATGAGCAGGAAATATAAATTTGCTAATAAAGAAGGATTGTATTTTGTAAGCTTTGCAACAGTTAATTGGATAGATGTATTTATCCGCCCAGAATACAATGAAATAATAATTGATAGTTTAACCTATTGTCAAAATACATTGGTATGGAATTATATTGTTGGTGCATTATGCCAAGCCATATCCATTTAATCTACTGTGCCAGGGATAATAATCCTGAAATAATATTAGGAAGGTTTAAAGAATTTACGTCAAAACAATTAATAAAAACTATAAGTACCAACACGCAGGAATCCCGAAAAGAATGGATGTTGTGGATGTTTAAAAGAGCTGCCGCAAAAAGCAGTAATAACACCAACTATCAGTTTTGGCAGCATGATAGCCATCCGATAGAACTCTGGAGCCCGGAAGTAACCGAGCAAAAAGCTGATTACATACATAATAACCCGGTCGCTTCCGGATTTGTTGTTGAGCCGTGGCATTGGAAATACTCAGGTGCTATTGACTATTCGGGCGGTAAAGGACTTATTGATATTTTGTACTTATAAAAGCTTGATTGGCTGAAGGACACACGCGGCACGTGTGCGCCAGTGACCAGTTGATTAACATTTCGTACTTATAAAGCCTGGTTAGTTGATGGACACACGCGGCACGCGTGCGCCAGCGACCGGTTGATTAACATTTCGTACTTATAAAGCCTGGTTGGTTGATGGACACACGCGGCACGCGTGCGCCAGCGAAGGTTTTCATAACGCCTTTTTTTGAGGTTTAGTTGCCAATAAAAGAACTCCGAAAACAATTAAAAGGATGGTTGCCACGATATGCGGCGTTGCCTGGACAACGCCATTATAGCTTTTGCTCAGCACAATAAGCATGTCGGTAAAGGAAATTATTGACCCGGTTAACAAGGTCACCCCCACGGCCCGTCTTTCATCCAGCAGAACAAAGGCGCACAAAAGTATACCGGAAAATATATCCCTGATACCTTTTATATGGTGAAAGGAATAATCTCCACCTGCATTAAAGTGAATGCCATATCCGGCTGTTGCTACTTCAGGAGAGAAAAAGAAACGGGCCCCAAGGAAAATCATTCCCAGGCCTACTAATAATGCAATTGAATAAGAAATTTTAGTTGTCATGATAATTTGTTTTTAAATGTTGAAACAAAATTATCGTGGCAGCAATCAGTATTGATGCACCTGGGTTAACAAATCAAAATTGAGTAGAAATTCTTTTACGGATGCGGCTTAGTGACTGAGGTTTGACACCTACATAAGAGGCAATATAGTATTGGGGTATCCGCTGGGCAATACCAAAATAGGCCTTTATAAATTTTTCATAACGTACTTCGGGTTTGTCGGTATAGAGTGATGTAACCTGCCCAATAATACTATTGAAGACATGTTCAATACCTAAACGGCCAAATCTTTCTCCGTATTTAACCTCCTGATAGAAGATTTGCAAGTCGTCGTAGGTGATAGTCCATGCTGTGGTAGGCTCCACCGCTTGTATATACATAGTTGTGGGCGTTTTGGGTATAAAACTTGGGTAATGGCAAACCCAATCTCCTTCCTTACTAAAATAATTGGTTTGCTCTTCACCGTTAGTGAAAAAATAATATCTCACCAGTCCCTGTTCAATAAAGGTAACATGGCGGCAAATCTGGCCTGCTTCCAGCAAATGTTCATCTTTCTCAATTATTTTTTTATGAAATAGCTTCCTGATAATTTCTTCATCTGCCAATGACAGCGGCACGTAGCTTTTTATATTTTCGATCAGGACATCCATTTAAAGCAATTTTTCAGGTAAAAATAAGCAGAAAAGTAGTTTTAGGCTTATAGTCTTAAAGATAACGAATTACGCGTGTGAGATATTGATAAGTAAATATGCATGAAATATCAATCCGCTAACTATAAATACAATATACAAATCATTGAAAATTAATTTATTAATAATAAAAAACACATTAACTCGCATGCTATTCCAGGCTTTATTATCTGCTGTTTTTTATTTCCTTTTACCTTAATCTCATCTTATATTTGGTTGAGACTATGAAAAGAACCACCATTATATTTCTGCAATTTTTAATCATTTTTTCGGGAAGGGCTTTTTCACAAGGCCAGCAGTTGTCAAAAATTCACACAACAGATATCACCAACTTCTGGGCGGCTTATGATCGGGTGATTGAACTTAAGGATACAACAGCACAGAAGCAGGTTTTGCAAACTTTTTTTATTGACAAAGCATCTTCCGGAATGCGGGACTTTATAAAATTAAGACCCAAGCTTAACGCCAGTAAATATGTCGAATCAATAAATAAATATCCAAAATTTTGGCAATCAATAAGAGCGAAAACACTGAAAATTGATTTATACAAGCAAGCCATACAGGATAACATGAATAGCTATAAACTACTTTATCCTAATTTTAAACAACCTGAAATCTTTTTTTCCATAGCTCATTTAAATACCGGCGGTACAACTTCAACCGGCCGGATTTTAATCGGAACTGAAATGGCCGCAGCAGACAGCTCTGTTGACGCATCAGAGTTATCTCCATTTTTACAAAATGTATTCAAAAATAACCTTAACGTAGTTTATATAGTAACACATGAGGCCACCCATACACAGCAGATTGGGCTTGAAGCCGAAGATAAGGGCACCATGAACCTGATGGCTTACTGTATTGAAGAAGGGGCTTGTGAATTTATTGCCGAGTTAATTGTAAAAAAGCAGTTAATGTTCCCTTACATGACTTATGGGCGACTGCATGAACGGGAACTTTGGGAGAAATTTAAAGGTGAAATGTATGACAAAGAAATTAAAGGCTGGCTTTATAATGGAGGAACCGCACCTGGTGGTATTCAGGATCTTGGATATTTTATGGGTTACGAAATTTGCAAGTCCTATTATAATAACGAAAAAGATAAACAACTGGCGATCCGCAAAATTATCGAGTTGAATTATAGTGATAATAATCAGGTGCATGAATTTTTCCAGAAATCTGGTTATGCGAACAAATGGTAAACCTATAGCCATATGAAACCTCAATGGATTTATAATATTTCGTGCTTCACTAATAATAATTCAGAGAATGCGTTATAACAAATAATTGACAGGCAAAACAGATTAATATTTATAATTAACCACATAAAAATGAAAAAACGTTCATTTGAGGTATCTAAGTTGCCACGCTGGCTAGTGACAATAATCGCATTTATCTTATTTGGCCTTTTAGCCTTTCTTATGCTTTTTGCAGGCCTTCAACTTTACCACCGCTAAACCGGAAGGGTAATTATATAGCTAAATCCCCCCGCTTTGGACAAATCCAAATGGTCACAAATGCCCCTCATATTGTCACGTATTCCCCTCACGCGTGTTCCCTGACCAGTTTAACTTTGGACAAATATTAAACTTATAGAAAACAAACTGAGAAAGATCAGAATCTTTGAACATATAGTAACATTAACACGAAAATGCCGGAAACCGGGTAGCGTAAGCATGAAATTAAAGTAAAAAAGTAATTTAAATAACGTTTTATGAAAAGAGTATTTAAGGAATCTAATGTCCCCAAACCAATATTAATAATTATTGCTATGCTTTTTTTTACAGTATTTCAGTCTAAAGGGCAACAGAATAAACCGGCTGACAGTGGCTACGTACCTGTTAATGGCATTAAAGTTTATTATGAAGTATATGGCGAGGGTAAGCCTCTCGTTTTGCTGCATGGTGCTTTTTATACCATTGAGATGAATTGGGGGCAATTAATACCTGAATTGTCAAAAACAAGAAAAGTAATTGCCATTGAAATGCAAGGGCATGGGCACACACCATTTTCAGACAGAAAATTAGACTTGGCTACCCTGGCAAGTGATGTGGAAGGAGTAATGAATTACTTAAAAGTTGACAGTGCTGATGTTGCCGGATATAGCATGGGTGGCTCCGTGGCTTACCAGTTGACAATACAAAGCCCTAAACGGGTAAGAAAATTAGTGATCATTTCTTCTACTTATAAAAGTAGTGGTTGGTTGCCAGTAGTAACTAATGCGCTTAAAGGTTTGAAACCCGAATTTTTAACGAATACCCCCATGAAAGCAGCATATGATGCTGTAGCACCGGACAAAACAAAATGGACAAAGTTTTTAGAACAGATGATTGCTTTTGCCGGGACGCCATTCGACATGGGTGACAGCAATATTGCGAAAATTACTTCGCCGGTATTGATCATCTCAGGCGACAACGATGGCCTGGATAAAATTGAGTTGATGAAAACATATCAATTACTTGGGGGTGGCGTATCTGCCGATTTGGTACCGATGCCAAAATCGCATTTGGCCATTGTTCCTTCGCAGGGGCATGTCAGCCTAATGATGCAGACGAACACAATATTAGGTTATCTGGATGGCTTTTTAAAGTAAACATAATTGTATCTGGTATTAAAAAGATGCTTCGATAAATATTTTCGAGCTTTTATATACCATCCTGAAACAGCGATCTCCTCATAAAACGACACAATGCTGATTTTGTCCCGGGAGGCGAGCATTTCTTCGCTAAAATTTCACATTTTTTGGCCCATTTGTCCCAACATAGCCCATCGGGCAGGTTAACTTATTGATTTACAGATATCGCTTGTTTCGCCTGGCCCGGCGTGTTTCGTACTGTGTCATGTATTCGTGGGACAAGACCAACGTCCATTAGAAACAAAAAATCCCTTCCGGATACGGAAAGGATTCAGAGCGAAAGACGAGATTCGAACTCGCGACCCCGACCTTGGCAAGGTCGTGCTCTACCAACTGAGCTACTTTCGCATTGGTATAGGTATTCATATTAACACAAAATCCCGATACGCCGGTATCGGGATTTGTACTCAGAGCGGGAATCGAACCCGCACTCCGTTTACGGGAACAGGATTTTAAGTCCTGCGTGTCTACCAGTTCCACCATCTGAGCAGGTGTTTAAACCTTTTAACAATAAATCCCTTCTTTAGAAAGGGATTTGAGCGAAAGACGAGATTCGAACTCGCGACCCCGACCTTGGCAAGGTCGTGCTCTACCAACTGAGCTACTTTCGCATTTTATTCCGCTTTTCAATCACTTCTATATCCTTTTCGCTTGCGGAGTGCAAATATAGACAGAAAAGAATATTCTGCAAGGAATAATTTTACTTTTTTTTAATTATTTTATAAGTCACTGGATTTCAAAACATCAGAAATGATATCATTTTCATATCCACGACTTAAAGCATACAGATGCAGCTTATACCTGCGTTTGTAGGCATCTTTTTCGCTTGTCAAAGCTGCTTTTTTGATTAAAATCTTTTGCAGGGTCAATAAATACTCATCGCCGTCTATTAACTGCATGGCTTTTTTGATCAAAACATCGGGTACCCTTTTCAATTTCAGTCCTTGCTTTATCTTCATCTTCCCCCACCCTTTTTGTTTAAACTTCCCGATGGCATAGGCTTTTGCAAAACGCTCTTCGTTCAAAAAATTATCGCCTATCAGCCTGCTGATAATATTTTCGACCGCCAAACTGTGTAAACCCCATTCGTATAATTTATCGCGCATTTCCTGTTGCGAGCGTTCCTGGTAGGCGCAATAATGCTCGGCTTTGGTTTGTGCGGCTGCTTCGGTAAAAATTTTATTAGTTTTTGGATAATCCATCAAACCAAAATTCGTTAAAAATTCTTCTATCTACAGAAATATAAGCAATTTCGTGCCATGCCCAATAATCAATACCTCATTTCAGACATTCAACGGATCATTCGTGCCATTGGAAACATCAGACATGAATATACCATCAGTACCTTGTTAACAGATAGTCGTAGGATCAGTAATCCATCTGAAGGCTTATTTTTCGCTCTAAGCGGACGCAGAAACGGGCATGAGTTTATAGCCGAAGCCTACGCAGCCGGTGTACGCAACTTTGTGGTAAAGCAAGGCCCGGAAATTAAAGTACCGGAAGCTAATTTCTTAATTGTTGATGATGTGCTGCAGGCCTTGCAAACCCTTGCCACTTATCACCGTAACCGTTTTAATCTGGAAGTTATCGGCATTACCGGCAGCAACGGCAAAACCATTGTAAAAGAATGGTTGTACCAATTGCTGTGTAATGATAAAAATATTGTTCGCAATCCTAAAAGTTATAACTCACAAATCGGAGTCCCGCTTTCTGTTTGGCAGATAAATGAAAAGAATAACCTGGGCATATTTGAAGCGGGTATCTCCACCACCAGCGAAATGAATAAGCTGGAAGCGATGATAAAACCTTCTATAGGTGTGTTAACCCATATAGGCCCGGCCCATGATGAAGGCTTTGAAAGCCGGAATCAAAAAGTAATTGAAAAGCTGCAACTATTTAAAAATTGCCGTTTGCTGATCCACAATTATGATCAGCTGATAGATTTTAAAACGCACATAAAAGCCAAAACTTGCTTTACATGGAGTACTAAATTTAAACAGGCCGACCTGTATGTTTTTAGTGAGACAGTAATTTCGAAAAACTTTTACCTGCGTGCGAAATACAAGGAGCGTGAGATAGAATGTCTTATCCCCTTTCTGGATGAAGCATCGGTTGAAAACGCCATTGTTTGTTGGGCGGTAATGCTGGCCATGGATTACATCCCGGTAGAAGCCGACAAGCGGATTGAGCACCTAAATGCGGTAAGCATGCGCCTGGAACTGAAAACCGGCATTAATGATTGCTCGGTTATTGATGATTCTTACAACTCTGATATACAGTCGTTAGAAATTGCTTTAAACTTTTTGAACCAGCAAAATCAGCACACTAAAAAAACGTTGATCCTGTCAGATATTTTCCAATCAGGCTTGCAGCCGGATGTTTTGTATAAACAGGTTGCCGATATGATCAGCATAAAAAAGGTCGACAAGTTTGTTGGTGTTGGCGAAGCTTTGCTGGCGCACAAGGATTATTTCGATGTACCTGAAAAACATTTCTATCCCGACACCGCATCCATGCTGCAAAACCTGCGTGCACTGAATTTTAAAGAGGAAACCATCCTGATAAAAGGTTCGCGCAGCTTTGAATTTGAACGTGTTAGCCGTGCATTGGTACAAAAGGCGCACGAAACCATTTTAGAAATAAACCTGAATGCATTATTAAACAACCTGAACTATTATCGCCATAAATTAAAGCCAGGAGTTAAGGTAATGGCGATGGTAAAAGCATTTTCGTATGGCAGCGGCACTTTCGAAGTAGCCAACATGCTTCAATACAACAAGGTTGATTACCTGGCAGTAGCCTATATAGATGAGGGCGTGGCATTACGGTCAACCGGAATCACGTTGCCCATAATGGTGTTAAACCCCGAATTATCGGCCTTTGATAAACTGATTGAATATAAACTTGAGCCTGTTATTTACAGCTTCGGCCTTTTTGATGATTACATTAAATACGCACAGGATAAAAATGTATTAAACTATCCTGTCCATTTTAAAATAGATACTGGTATGCACCGCCTGGGTTTTGAAAATTTTGAGATTGAGACCTTATGCGATCTGCTGGAAAAGAACCCATACCTGCACGTACAGTCGGTATTTTCACACCTGGTAGCAAGTGACGCCAGCCAGCACGATGAATTTACCTTAAAGCAAATCAAAAACTTTGAAAAAGCTTTTAAGCAAATTGAAAAAACTTTGGGTTATAAAGTGATTAAACACATTTGCAACACATCGGGCATTGTACGCTGGCCAAATGCCCATTATGACATGGTAAGGCTCGGCATAGGCTTATACGGGGTTGACGCCGCTGTAAAAGCTTCTGATGGCGGTTTACAGCCAATAGCCAGCTTAAAAACCAGTGTTTCGCAGGTAAAAAAGATTAAAGCAAATGAAACTGTAAGCTACAACCGCAGCGGCAAGCTGGCAAAAGATGGTAAAATTGCAACTGTACGTATAGGTTATGCTGATGGATATTTACGTGCCTTTGGTAATGGCGTTGGTAAAATGATGATAAAAGGCGTTAAAGCGCCCACCGTAGGTAATATCACCATGGATATGTGTATGCTGGATGTTTCTGGAACGGATGTTAAAGAGGGCGATGAGGTAATCGTTTTTAATGATCAGTTACGGATTGAGGAACTTGCAACCCAAATTGGCACCATACCGTATGAAATACTAACAAATGTTTCGCAGAGGGTGAAAAGAGTGTACTTTTATGAGTAAATTTTAATACCAGATGAAAAAGATAGCCACGGCCTTATTAAATTACTTTGTAAAAGGACTATTAGTAGTCGTACCGCTTGGGGCAGCCTTTTTTTTGATATTTTGGGCAGTCAGAAGCATTGACAATGCCCTTAACCTGAGTGACATTTTCTGGCCCGGGTCAAAAACGGGGAAACCCATATATATTCCTGGTCTGGGCATTTTAAATGTACTGTTGGTTATTTTTATTGCGGGGATTTTAATAACAAACGTAGTTACCGATCCTATTAAGCGCTGGTTTAACCGCTGGCTTAACCGTTTGCCCCTTTTCAAATTCCTGTATTCATCCATAAAAGATTTAACAGAAGCTTTTGTAGGCGAAGAGAAAAAGTTTAATGAGCCGGTTTTGGTGGAGGTAAATGAATTCGGACTAAAAAAAATCGGCTTCCTGGTTCAAAAAGACCTGTCATCCTTAAATTTACCCGGCGAAGTAGCCGTTTATTTCCCTTACTCCTATTCGTTTGCAGGGCAAGTGGTTATCATTTCAAGTGACAAAGTAAAACACATTGATAAAAGTGCTGCCGATATGATGAAGTTTGTAATATCCGGCGGTGTTAGTGGTTTAAACGATTAAGCTTTTTTAAAGCTCCGGACAGTAATAACAGTACTGACAAGCATCAATATAGCACCCAGAAGATACGGCGCACCTGGAAAATAAACAGATGATGTTTTTTTTGTAAAAAAGAAAAACACATAGCTAAACAAAAGAGGTCCAATTATCAGGCTTATGCTGTTTAAAATAGCAAAGGCCCCCTGTAGTTCTCCCTGTTCGTTTTGGGCAACCTTATTACTTGCTATGCCTTGTAATGCCGGGCCCGACAATCCTCCCAAACAATACGGGATCATAAACAAATAAAGCATCCAGCCCTGGCTGGCAAATGCTATAAGTATTAATCCGATAGCGTAAAAGATCAGCCCTGCTATAATATTTTTTTGCTGGCCAAATTTGGGCACTGTATACCTGATGAGTCCTCCTTGTATGCCAACCAAAACCAAACCTATAAATATCCCCAGGGTACCAACGCTGGCTGGAGTCCAGTTAAATTTTTCATACACAAAAAACGAAAGCAGGTATTCCACCGCCTTTTGGGCGATATAAACTATCGCGGTTGCACCCAATAAACTCGCCAGGGCTGGTTGTTTTTGATAGATTCTTAACAAGGCTAAAAATGGATTGGCGCGCTTCCATTCAAACTTCCGGCGATGCTCTGGCGTTAGTGATTCAGGTAAGACAAACAAGCCGTAAAGCCCATTGCTGAATGCAAAAGCACCGGCTGCAATAAAGGGTAATCTTAAATTAATGGCCGAAAGGTACGCACCAAGCGCAATCCCAAATATCAGCCCCACAGCAGAGGCGGCACCTACTAATCCAAAATTAGCGGCCCTTTTATCACCCGTACTTACATCGGCAATGTATGCAGTAGCGGTGGATGTGCTGGCACCGCAAATACCTGCTATGGTACGCCCAACAAACAACCATAAAATAGTTGGTGCAAAAGCCATCACCATATAATCAATACCAAATCCAAATAGTGAAATAAGTAAAATAGGCCTGCGGCCAAATCGGTCGCTCAGGTTACCCATAATACTTGCAAATATCAACTGCATGGAGGCATACACAAAGGTTAACAAACCGTTATATCTGGATGCCCCGCGTACATCAATATGCCCTAGTATTTGCAGTAATTTTGGCAAAACGGGAATAATAATCCCTAATCCCAGCACATCAATAAAAATGGTAATAAATATAAAACCGAGTGCTGCAGATTGTTTAGTTTTTGCCATATTGATGAGAAATAACCATTTTGCTAAAAAGTTTTAATCCGGTTAAAAATAAATAAGCAGGTAAACACTATAAGTGATAGACCTGCTTATTAAAAATGATGTTCAATACTTTTTAAATGGTTGTATTAATTAAAAGTTCGGTTTAAGAACGTACTTATCATAAAACCTGAAGATGTGCTCAGCAGCCTCTTCTGCAGTATCAACCACGCGGTACAGGTTTAAATCATCCGGATGAATATTATGCTCTTCGTTAAGCATCTTTTCTTCCACCCAGTTAAAAAGCCCTTTCCAGTAATCAACGCCGACAAAAACAATCGGGAACCGGGCAATTTTCCCTGTTTGAATTAGGGTAATCGCTTCAAATGATTCATCCATCGTTCCAAAACCTCCCGGCAGGATAATAAATCCTTGCGAGTATTTCATGAACATTACCTTACGGATAAAAAAGTAATCAAACTCCAGTATCTTATCCCTGTCAATATACTTATTATGAAATTGCTCAAACGGCAATTCAATATTCAATCCTACTGATTTACCCCCGGCTTCATAAGCGCCTTTGTTTGCAGCCTCCATAACACCCGGGCCGCCACCAGAAATTACACCATATCCCCGTTCAGTTAATAAACGGGCCGCATCTTCTGCCAGCTTGTAATATTTATTATCATTCTTGGTACGTGCTGAACCAAATATAGAAACACATGGCCCTATCTTAGCTAATTTTTCAAAGCCATCCACAAATTCGGCCATTATCTTAAATATCTGCCATGAATCAGTAACCTTTATTTCCTGCCAGTTTTTGTTCTCAAACGCTTGTCTTATTTTATCTTCACCTGTCATATTATTTTATTAGTCCGGATGTCGGTAATATCCGGTAGATGTTAATTAATTTTCAAAAATACTATATTCCTGCCTCATTAAACCTTAAAGATCTTTGATCTCCCCGTCTTTCAGATTTTTTGGATGTAAGCAGCAATCCACCAAATGTAATTAAACCGTTAACTATTATCAGTTCGTTATCAAAAACATATCCCCCCAGTAATTGAGCTGAATGTGTACTCAAATAATAACAGATTGCCGGTGATATTAAACAGATAAACGGCACAAGCTTATCATTAACCTGTCTGTTGCTCATAAATAACCCAAAAGAGTATAAACCAAGCAATGGCCCGTAAGTATATGATGCGACCTTAAATATAGCACTCACCACTGCCCCATCATTAATTGAATTAAATATAATAATGGTTAAAAACATACAACCTGAAAAGGCAATGTGTACATAATGGCGCATTTTTACCATTTTTTTACTGTTCAAGTCTTTATTTTTATTAAAACCTAAAAAATCAACACAAAAAGAAGTAGTAAGCGCTGTTAAAGCCGAATCTGTTGTAGCAAAAGTAGCCGCTGTTAATCCCAGCATAAACACCATTGCCGGTACAACACCCAGATATTTTAAAGCAATGGTAGGATATAAATAGTCTGTTTTTTCAACCTTTATGCCGTAACGGGTAGCATACAGGTAAAGCAATGCACCTACACTTAAAAAGAAAATATTGATCACCACAAAAACGGCTGTAAAGCTGAACATGTTCTTTTTTGCTTCGCGGATATTTTTCAGACTCAGGTTTTTTTGCATCAAATCCTGGTCAAGGCCGGTCATGGCTACGGTAATAAACAGACCGCCAAAAAAGGCCTTTGCAAAATGAAATTTGCTGGTCAAGAAATCATTAAAAAAGAAAATTTTTGAATAGCTGCTGTTCTTAATGGCATCGGCTGCTTCAAAAATATTGTAGTGCAAACTCTGGCATATAAAATAGATAGATAAAAATACCGATGAAACTAAAAACAGTGTTTGCAGACTATCCGTAATAATAATTGTTTTTAAGCCGCCCTTAAAGGTATATGACCATATTAATACCAAGCAAATGAGCCCGGTAACAGCAAAAGGTATATGGTAACTATCAAAAATAAATTTCTGTAATACAATAACTACCAGATACAGCCTGAATGAAGAACCGATTATGCGGCTAATGGAAAATATTCCGGCAGCAGTTTTGTAGCTCCATTTTCCCAATGCTCCTTCAATATAACTGTAAATGGATGTTAGCTGCAATCGATAATAAAGCGGCAATAAAACGGTTGCAATAACTATAAAGCCTGCAGCATTCCCTAAAACGAATTGGAAGTATTCAAACTGATCACCGGTTATAGCACCAACTTTTCCGGGAACAGAGATAAAAGTTACCCCACTTAAGGCGGTACCAATCATCCCAAAAGCTACCAAATACCATTTTGAGTTGCGGTTGGCTACAAAAAAAGTGTCATTATCAGAAGACTTACGAGAGGTTAACCACGATATAACCAGCAACACTAAAAAATAACCTATTATGAAAGAGAGTAATATTCCGGGAGACATGTTTTTATTTTAGTCCGGATTCCGTAAAATCGGTAAAGCCCGGAGAGATGTTTAACAGTAAATAGTTTTCCTGCCGACAAGTTATGTATAGTACTTTATTAAACAAAATAATTTCAATGCCATTAATAAAATGGTAGCCATTCCATACTTCCTGTGTTTCGGACTATTCACTATCTTCGCAACATGAACTTTTCATCAAAGTTGCTGGAAGATGCTGTAGCCGAATTTGCTAAATTACCGGGAGTTGGTCAAAAAACTGCTTTACGCCTTGTATTGCACCTGCTTAATCAGGATAAAAGCGATGTGGAAAAATTTAGTGCTTCTATAAGTAAACTGCGTAACGAGATTCAGTTTTGTGAGGTTTGTTTAAATATATCTGATCATACCATTTGCCAGATCTGCGCTTCACCTAAACGTGACCATAGTGTAATTTGTGTGGTAGAAGATACCCGTGATGTTATGGCTATTGAAAATACCAATCAATACAATGGCGTATATCATGTTTTAGGCGGATTAATTTCCCCTATGGATGGCATTGGCCCATCAGATCTACAGGTAGATTCATTGGTTGAACGCCTTAAAAACGATGAAGTAAAAGAAATTATTTTTGCTTTAAGCGCCACCATGGAAGGTGATACTACTATATTCTATTTACACAAACGATTAAAATCATTCGATATAACCATTTCAACAATTGCTCGTGGCATAGCTTTTGGTGGTGAATTAGAGTACGTGGATGAGATCACCTTAGGGAGGTCTATCACTACAAGGGTTCCGTATACTAATTCATTATCCAAGTAATTATGAAATTATCTGTAGTTGTAGTTAATCACAATGCTTGCGCATTGTTAAAACAAGCGTTAAATTCATTTATCATTGCCTGCAAAAATATTGATTATGAGATAATTATAGCAGACAATGCATCTACAGATAAATCATTGGAAATGGTGGAAACTAATTTCCCTGATTTTAAAGTTGTTACCAACGAAACCTATACCGGAATTGCAAAAGCAAATAATAAAGCTTTACAATTATGTACAGGGGAGTATATTTTACTGGTCAATGCGGATACAATTTGCGGCAAAGACTCTTTAGAAAAAATGATAGTCTTTATGGACGAACACAAAGATGCTGGAGGTTTGTCTGTTAGAATGCTTAATCCACAGGGGCGTTTTTTACCCGAATCTATACATGGTTTAAATAATACATGGGGCGCATTTTTAAAATTCATTGGCTTTGCTAAATTTTTATCAAAAACCCGTCTGTATGATCGTAACCGTAAAGACTGGGTTGAAGAGTTTCAGATTTCAGAAATAGACATTTTAAGCAGCGACTGTATGTTTATTCGCAAATCGGTATTAAATGAAATTGGTTTGTTTGACGAACGTTTCTTTATGTACGGCCATAATATTGATCTGTCCTACCGGATACGCGTTGCAGGATTCAAAAATTATTATTTCCCAAAAACATATTTTATCAATTTAGAAAGTAAAGAGCTGGAGAAATTAAGCTGGAGTTACATTAAGTATTTTTATGGTGCAATGGTTATATTCGCCGTCAAATATTTAATAAGGATGCCCGAAATAAGAATTCAGGGTATTCCCCAGCTATTCCATTCCACTTATGAAGTTAAATGATAAAATTGTAGTCATCACCGGAGCCTCTTCAGGTATAGGAAAATCATTAGCTATTGAATTTGCCAAACGCGGTGCTAATCTTGTTTTAGCTGCCCGCCAGTATGTTACACTGTGCCAATTAACAGAAAGCATTGAAAAACAATACGCGGTAAAAGCAATTGCCGTTCAGTGTGATGTTACCGTTGAGGAAGATTGCCGTCACTTAATTAAACAAACCCTTACTACTTATGGCCGCATTGATGTTTTAATTAACAATGCCGGCATTTCTATGCGGGCTTTGTTGAACGATGCTGGTGTTGATGTATTAAAATCAGTTATGGATGTTAATTTTTGGGGCACAGTATATTGCACAAAATATGCATTGCCAGAAATTTTAAAAACAAAAGGAAGTATTGTTGGCGTATCCTCTATTGCTGGTTACAAAGGATTGCCAGGTCGTACTGGCTATTCGGCATCAAAATTTGCTATGAATGGTTTTCTGGATGCTTTAAGAGTCGAAAATCTTAAAAACGATATTCACATTTTAACTGCATGTCCTGGTTTTACCGCATCGAACATTCGTAATACAGCTTTAGACAAAAATGGAATTGAGCAGGGAGAAAGCACTCTTCACGAAGAAAAGATGATGACTTCAGATGAAGTTGCCAAAATCATTGCAGATGGCGTTGAAAAAAGAGCCAGAACATTAATTATGACCACACAAGGAAAACTGGTTGTTTTTCTGAGTAAGTTCCTGCCTGGCCTTTTGGATAAAATGGTTTATAATACTATGGCGAAAGAAAAGAACAGCTTGTTGAAATAACCATAATGGTTTATATGTTAATCGTAATTTAGCATATAAACCCTCCTATTCCCGCTAAACTTCAATCAATTCATGATCATTAATCTTGCTTAAATCAAGTATTATTCCTCCATCCGCATCCCGGTTAAATATAGGTTTAAATTTAGCGCCCCAAATAACATCATCATATTGATAAGATGTACGGGCATGTACTGTTTGCGAAAAAGTATCATCAAAGGCCCTCAGCAAAATGGTAAAACCCGCTTCTGATTTTTCCAGGTCATCCAGTGTCATATCAACCAGGGGGCTATTTTCATCAAGCGGATGCACAACAGTCCAGTTTAAAGTAAGCACACTTACTTTACGTCGTTCAAGCTTGAGCGGGTAAAATCGGCGGAGTGTTTTGCCATCAACCGTTTCATTAAAAGAAAACATAATCTCAATATCCAGATCAATAAGCATATTCCGGCGTAAATTCGCTAACCTGAACATCAACCCCCTGCTTTTTTCCAGGTATGGCGCTATTAAAATATTTTTACTGAATGCTATCTGGGCAGATGGTCTTGAAAAACGACCATAAAGCAAACCTGTAGCCAAAGCAAAAGCAAGTAAACCCATCATTGATTCTAAAGCAGCTATGCTGTTGGATGCCATCCCTCTCGGACTAATATGTCCATATCCCACAGTGGATATAGTCTGTGCCGAAAAAAACAAAGAATCCATAAAATGATGAAAGGTGGTATTACCCGATGTACCATCCAGGCTTCCGGGCCCACAGAGCATATAGATAAAGGCAAATAAGATATTAATGATCAAATAACCGCTTACTACCAAAACCCAGAACTTTGTCCAGCTCATGGTAATTAAATTATGGTAATTATTTGCTGTATTAAAAAATGGCAGACCAACCCGTTTTACGTTTGGCGTTCCATCCTTATTAATTAAAGGCTGGTTTTTAATTACCGGCTGGGGTCCAAAGCCAAGATCATCTTCAGGGTTTATTTTTTGATTATGAATAGCCATAGTTGCTTGTTTGTTTCCGGAAAGTCCTAATGATAGAATAATGATTAAAGCTAATAATCCTCAAACTATTCAAATCAATTACTAATTAATTGAACTTTCCATGTAAAAATATCATTCTGCTTGCTTTTAGTAAAAACTATTTCCATATTTGTGCCATTAAACAACAAATGAAAGTATTAAACAACAATTGGTGGTGGCTTAACGAGTAATCGTAAGGCAATTCCATTTTTGTTTTTTTAACATATTCAGAAGGGTTGCCAGTTTTGGTAACCCTTTTTTTATACACTAAAATGAAACAGATTTTAAACCATCTTTTTGAACACAAAACCTTTAGCCGCGAGCAATCAAAAGATATTTTGACAGCTATTGCTCAAGGTAAATACAATAACTCGCAAATGGCAGCCTTTATGACTGCTTATTGCATGCGTAGCATTACTGTTAACGAGTTGGAAGGCTTCCGCGATGCCATGCTGGAGCTCTGTTTGCCAATAGACCTGGAAACAGATCAATTAATAGACCTTTGCGGTACCGGCGGTGATGGTAAAGATACTTTTAATATATCAACCCTTGCATCATTTGTAGTGGCTGGTGCTGGGTACAAAGTAGCTAAACATGGTAATTATGGTGTTTCCTCAGGTTGTGGTTCGTCAAATGTGATGGAGTTTTTAGGCTATAAGTTTACTAATGATGGGGATAAGCTTAAAACCAATGTCAATGATGCTAACATCTGTTTTCTACACGCTCCGTTGTTCCATCCTGCAATGAAAACGGTGGCTCCTATCCGCAGAGAACTCGGTGTAAAAACCTTTTTTAATATGCTGGGCCCATTGGTCAACCCGGCAAAGCCCGAAAATCAGCTGGTAGGTGTGTTTAACCTTGAACTGGCAAGGGTTTATGCTTATTTGTACCAAAAATCAAATACCCGTTATACTATTTTAAATGCTTTGGATGGTTACGATGAAGTTTCATTAACCTGCGATTTCAAAACGTTTTCTGCCGAAGGTGAAAGAATTAACAGCATTGAAGAGTTGGGATTTGAACAACTGGATCCGAAACAAATATTAGGAGGAAGTACTGTAAGCGAATCGGCCGGTATTTTTATGACGGTATTGAATGGGGAGGCTACTGCTGCCCAAAACAATGTTGTATTATGCAATGCTGCCCTTGCCATCAAAACTATTAATCCTGAAAAAAGCTTTGCAGATAGCTTTTATGAAGCAGAAGAAGCACTGATTAGCAAAAAAGCATTAAGAAGCTTTAGAACTTTGGTGGAGAACTAAAATGAAAATAAAAATTTGCGGTTTAAAAGACCCCGAAAACATAAAAGCAGTTGCCGCATTAAATCCTGATTATATGGGATTTATATTTTATGGCAATTCACCCAGGTTTGTAGATAACCTGCCATCAGATGAACTTGAAATAATCCCGACCTCAATTAACAAAACTGCAGTTTTTGTAAATGAGGACATGGATACTATAAATCGTTTAATCGATCAATACGATTTTGATTTTATACAGCTTCACGGTAATGAGACCCCGGCATTTTGCAAAACACTCAGAAATAAAGCCATAGTGATCAAAGCATTTGGTATAGACAATGATTTTGATTTTAAACAATTAGATAAATACAAAAACAAGGTTGACCTGTTCCTTTTCGATACTAAAACAAAGGCTCACGGTGGCTCGGGCATTATGTTTGATTGGAATGTGCTAGATAAATATGAATTAGATATCCCTTTCTTTTTAAGTGGCGGATTAAGTTTGGATAATCTGGATGCTGTAAAAAGTATTTACCACCCTCAATTTTATGGTGTAGATCTGAACAGCAAGTTTGAAACTTCGCCGGGAATAAAGGATATAAAAAAATTAGAACAAGCATTTGATATCATTAAACAAAATATAGACTGATGAATTACGGAGTTAATGAACATGGATATTATGGAGATTTTGGGGGCGCTTACATTCCCGAAATGTTGTATCCCAATGTGGAAGAATTGCGCCAGCAATATTTATCCATTATAAATGATCCGGGCTTTAAAGCCGAATTTGATAATCTTTTAAAAGATTATGTAGGCAGGCCATCTCCCCTGTATCACGCTAAAAGATATTCAGAGAAATATGGTGCAAACATATTTTTTAAACGCGAAGATTTAAATCATACTGGTTCGCACAAAATTAATAATGCCATTGGACAGATCCTTTTAGCCAAACGCCTGGGTAAAAAACGCATCATTGCAGAAACTGGCGCAGGGCAGCATGGCGTAGCCACTGCTACTGTTTGTGCGTTAATGGGTATTGAATGTGTGGTATACATGGGCGAAATTGATATGGCCCGCCAGGCGCCAAATGTTTCCCGTATGAAAATGCTGGGCGCCAAAGTTGTTCCTGCAACTTCTGGAAGTAAGACCTTAAAAGATGCTACAAATGAAGCACTGCGCGACTGGATAGGTAACCCGGTTGATACCCATTATATTATAGGTTCGGTAGTTGGCCCCTACCCTTATCCGGATATGGTAGCACGTTTTCAATCAGTTATATCATTCGAAACCAAAAAACAGCTACTGGAAAAAACAGGTAATGAATTACCACAATATGCAATAGCCTGCGTAGGCGGTGGTAGCAATGCCATGGGTATGTTTTATTATTTTTTAGATGATGAAAGCGTAAAACTGGTTGCCGTTGAAGCTGCGGGTAAAGGTGTTGAAAGCGGACATTCAGCAGCCACTACTTTCCTTGGCCGCGAGGGCGTTTTACATGGCAGCCGTACCATATTGATGCAAACAGATGATGGCCAGGTAGTTGAGCCTTACTCTGTATCAGCGGGTTTAGATTATCCGGGAATCGGTCCGCAACATGCGCATTTATATAAAATAAAAAGGGCCCAATATGTAAGTATTACTGATGATGAAGCTATGCAGGCCGGCTTGCTTTGTTCACAGTTGGAAGGCATCATTCCAGCCATTGAAACGGCACATGCTCTGGCGCAACTGGAAAAAATGCAATTCAAAAAAGATGATAACGTAGTGATTTGTATTTCGGGCCGTGGAGATAAGGATCTGGATACTTATATAAAATATTTTGGATATTAGAAGTCAATGGTCGATAGACCATAGACGATAGCAAAGGCAATAAATACAATAAAAACATACCATAGGCTATGGTCTATCGACTATGGACAAAAAACAAAGACATGAACCGTTTAAATCAACTTTTCAATTCAAAAAAGGATAATTTATTATCTATATACTTTACCGCAGGTTATCCTGAACCCAATACAACGCTTGATATTGCCGAAGCATTGGAAAAAGCTGGAGCTGATTTCCTGGAGATAGGTTTTCCTTATTCTGACCCTGTTGCTGATGGCCCAACCATACAACATAGCTCAGAAGTAGCACTGGAAAAAGGCATGAATCTGCATCTGTTATTTGATCAATTGGCTGATTTACGCAAACGCGTTACCATACCGATACTGTTAATGGGGTATGTAAATCCAATGGTTCAGTACGGTGTAGAAAACTTTTGCAAAAAGGCTGCCGAAGTAGGTGTTGATGGCGTCATTGTACCCGATTTACCTATGTATGAGTACGAAACCTTATATGCTGATTATTTTAAGAACAACAATCTGAGCAATATATTCCTGGTTACCCCTCAAACATCAGATGATCGTATCCATAAGATAGATGAGTTAAGTAACAGCTTTATTTACTTACTTTCATCATCATCAATTACCGGTGGCAATTTGCAGGTATCTGTAAACATTGAAGATTACTACAAACGGGTTAAAGCTATGCATTTAAAAAATCCGGCCATTATTGGTTTCGGCATTTCAGATAATAAATCATTTAAAAAAGCAACGGAATATGCTGCCGGGGCTATTGTGGGTAGCGCTTTTGTAAAACTGCTGGGAACAGAAAATTATTTAGAAAAAATCCCTGCATTCATCAAATCAATAAGATAGATTCAGCAATAAAACCCCACTGTTTTGAGTAAATTCTGTATCTATTCACGCGTAATTGTAAAAGGGATTAGTGAGTATTTACCCCTTCCTTTCAAACTTTCATTAATTACAAGCTAATTAATGAAAGTTCCAATTATCAGTAATAATGTCAATATTGACAATAAATAAGCACTTTTAACAAAACATTAAAAATACTTATCACATAAAGCCGTTTCGCATAACTATTAATTAATAGTTTTCGTATAATATATAACTAAACGTTATTTTTATACCTAAATCCTTTAAAATGGTAATTTCTTTTTTTCAAAAAAGGCTTAAAGACATCTCCATTGCCAGAAAGTTGTATTTCACAGTTGGTATAATGGCCTTATTAGTCACCATTGAATTATGCACACTATGGTTTGCCATTAGCACCTTAACTTCTGTCAGAGCTTTTGTAAATGGTGAGGGATTATGGTCGAAAGCACAAAAAGATGCCGTTTACAGCTTGCAAATATATGCCCATTCACATAATGAAAAGGATTATAAGGATTTTCGGGATTTTTTAAAGGTGCCGTTTGGTGATAACAGGACCCGGCTCGAATTATTAAAGCCCAAACCCGATTTGCAGATTGCCCGCCAGGGATTTATTGATGGCCGCAATGAACCCGTTGATGTAGATGGAATGATTAGCCTACTCAGGCGCTTTTATAGGGTATCATACTTAAGTAAGGTAATTGTTATTTGGGGACAAGCCGAACAAACAATGGAACAATTGATAGCTATCAGTGATAAGCTTCACGCAATGATACTTTCCAAAACAGTTTCTCAGGACGATATTGACAAGGAGCTTGCTAAAGCAGAACTTATAAACAGAAAACTCACCAAACTTGAAGATGATTTTTCATTTACACTTGGCGAAGGTTCTCGCTGGCTCGAAAACATTGTATTACGGTTATTGCTTACTTTATCACTTACCATAGGTTCTACCAGTATATTAATAACTATTTCTGTAAGCCGTAGTATTGAAAAGGGTATAAAGGCCATAATTGACGGAGCTACCCTCATCGGTAAAGGATCATTAGAAACCAGAGTAAAGGTTTATTCGCGTGATGAAATTGGCATGCTTGCAAGGTCCTTTAACCAGATGATAGAAACCCTTGAGCATAACATGCGCAATATACATGAGCTTAAAGAGGCCGAAGAAAAACTTAAAAAAGAAAAAGAAAGGGCCGAAGCCTCCGAGAAAACCAAACAGCTTTTCCTGGCCAAAATGAGCCACGAAATCAGGACGCCGATGAATGCGATACTTGGTTTTGCCAGATTGCTGGAAGAATCGTTAGAAACCAAAGAACAGCAGGAATATATCCACATCATTATTAAATCAGGCGATGACCTGCTGGTTATTCTGAACGATATTCTTGACTTTTCAAGAATGGAAGCCGGTAAAATTGTTTTTGAAAATATACCATTCAATTTGAGGGATATTATCCATACCACCATACTAATGATGGAACCCAAATCAAAACAAAAAGGTGTTGATCTTAAATGTTATATTGATGAGCGCGTTCCTGAAATGGTAATTGGTGATGCTGTCCGCCTAAATCAAATATTGCTTAACCTGGTTTCAAACGCAATAAAATTTACTGAAAAAGGAGAAATAAAAATTTCCGTAACCTTCGTTGAAGAAAATACAGATAACATTTCCCTTGCATTTAGTGTAAAAGATACCGGTATTGGAATCCCGCTTGATAAACAGGAAAAAATATTTGAAAGCTTTGAACAGGCAACCAATGACACCGCACGTAAATTCGGAGGATCAGGGCTTGGGTTAAGTATTGTAAAGCAATTGGTAAAATTACAGAACGGAGAAATATTTTTAAATAGCAAACCCGGTTTTGGATCAGATTTTCAGTTCAACCTCACTTTTCTGAAGTCCACAGATAAAACAAGCATTACAGTTCCAGTGCAAACAGAAATATTAATTCAAAAAGGTAAAGGCATTAATATTTTAGTTGTTGAAGACAATATGATAAACCAAATGCTTGTGATAAAAGTGCTGAAAAAACAAGGTTTTAAAACCGATGTGGCCGAAAATGGATTAATTGCGCTAGAAAAACACTGCAACAGTAACTTTGATATTATTCTGATGGATTTACAGATGCCCGAAATGGATGGTTATGAAGCCACACGTAAGATACGGGAATTAGAGACTGACAAAAAGGATATACCTATTATTGCAATGTCTGCCCATACGTTTAAAGGCGAATACGAACACTGCATTGAAATAGGCATGAATGATTTTATCTCTAAACCATTTGATACCAAAGAACTGTATGAAAAGATACATAAACTGGTAATAAAAAAAGAAGGAAGTTTAACACCATCCTCCAGTTGAGACGCATACATTAAAATTACAAATACATCTCCAACTCGCCTTTACCTTCACGGATGATCTCAAAGTCACCATTTGTACAATCCACCACTGTTGAGGGTATATTTTCACCATAGCCGCCATCAATGACAATATCAACCATATTTTCATACTTCTCGTAGATCAATTCAGGATCGGTTGAGTATTCAATGATCTCGTCGTCATCTTTTATAGAGGTTGACAGAATAGGATTACCCAAAATCTTTACAATTTCACGGGCTATATTGTTATCGGGCACCCTTATACCTACCGTTTTTTTGTTGGAACTTAACAATTTAGGTACGTTATGATTGGCATTAAAAATAAAGGTAAATGGACCTGGAAGCGCCTTTTTTAACACCCTGAAAGTTGTATTATCTATAGGCTTGATGTAATCAGAAATATGACTTAAATCATAACAGATAAAAGAAAAATTGGCCTTATCTGGTTTAATATTTCTGATCCTGCAAATAGCCTCAATAGCTTTGTGATTGGTAATATCACATCCAAGACCATAAACAGTGTCGGTAGGGTAAATAATTAAACCGCCCTTGCGCAATACATCAACAACCTGTTCTATTGCTTTCGGGTTAGGATTTTCAGGATAGATTTTTATAAGCATGATGATATTACAAATATACCGCAATAAGTTGAAGACAAAAAGCCATTTGCTTCCGCAAATGGCTTTTGATATGGGGCTTGTCATATAATTGAGAGCAAATCGATGCCATCAACATTATCAAATCAACAATTATTTTTGTTTTGCAAACTGGATGTTAATAAGCAATTTTATATCCTCACCAACAACAACAGAACCAGCTTCAGTTATACCTTCCCAGGTTAAACCAAAATCTTTACGGTTAATTTTACCGGTAACTTCAAAACCAGCTTTTGTATTGCCATAAAAATCATCAGTTGAACCACCAAATTCAGCATCAAGCGTTACCGTTTTGGTAACACCTTTTACAGTAAGATCGCCTGTTAATTTAAATTCATCATCATCAGTTTTTTTGAATGAAGTTGATTTAAAAGTAATTTGAGGAAACTGAGCTGCATCAAAAAATTCAGCTGATTTTAAGTGCTCATCTCTTTGTGATTGATTAGTATCAATACTATCAATGTTTAATGCGAAGTAAATATTTGCATTCTCAAAATCGTCGTTCTCAGTTTCAAGGGTCCCTTCAAAACTTTTAAAAAAACCACTTACAGTTGAAATAACCAGGTGTTTTACTTTAAACTGAACTTCTGAGTGCATTGGGTCAATTACCCATTTTGATGTTGTTGCCATGATTTTATTTTTTGATTGTTTTTCGTTTTGTTTTATTGAGAACAAATATAGATAAATAGATGTTTAAACATATAAATTCAGCATTAAATTTACACTCACTATACAAAACTTTATTTGTTAACCATTAACAGCTATTTTTGTTATATAAATATTGAAATATTGCTATCAAAAAATGCATTTATTAAGGGCTTTATTATTTATTCATAAACTCGGCCAATATCCTATGGAAATGATGTGTGCCTTGTTCCCGGGTTACGGAATACCGCCCATTTTTGTAAAAGCGAGACCGAACTCCGCGCTGAACATTTTCTACAATTTCTTCGTCCTCTTGTTCAACTTTATCCAGCCCTGCTCCCGCCCCTTTATTCAGTTTTGATTCATCCCACACATAAGTGTAAAAACATACCTTACACTCACCAACAGATAATGGTTCCACTACATTTACTGAAAGCCCCCAGGGATAAAAATTAAACATCATATTGGGGAATACCCAAAAATAGTAAGCAGCTATATTCTTACCATAATCTGGCGATGAAACCGGCAAATCAAAACAGTCTTCATCAGTTTTTGCAATACCAATCTGCAGGCTGGAGTATGGAAAAAACAACTCGGTAGCATATTCACCAAAATCAATCACAGCATTTAAACCTGCATGTACAAATGGAATATGAAATCCTTCAAGATAATTTTCACAATAAAGGGCCCAATTCGCTTTTACCTTAAAAACCCTGGATAAAGCCGGTTCAAACTCAAAATCATCCAAAGGCATCCAGCCCACTCTCTCCATCATATCCCGAAAGAATAGTTCATAAGGGTATTGCGGATCAATTGCAGTAAATAACCATTTGCTCCACTTAAATAAGTTCAGACGGTGTAAATCATCTGATGCTGCAGGAAAATCTTCTACCTCCTTAAATTCAGGCATTGAAATAAATTTTCCATCCAAGCCAAACATACGCCCATGATAGCTGCATTTTAAGCTATTGGTTTTACAAACTTTATCAACAACCAGGTTTCCACGATGGGTACATACATTTGATAAAATACTCAGCTCATTTTTTTTATCTCTTGTAAGTAATAATGGTTCATTTATATAGTTTTCTAATAAAATAAATGGGTACGCTGATCCGTTTTCACTTACCAGTTCCTCACTGCCAATAAATTGCCACGAAGTAGCAAATAGCTTCTCTTTACATTCTTCAAACACCGCAGCACTGGTGTAAAAATCAGCATTAATGGTCTTGGCTTTCGCAATATCAGGATCAATAAAATAGCAGGGCATAAATATTTAATAGATAATGTAAATTAGTTAATTACCATGAAATTAATGGAGTTACTATGTTAATAAATAACAATTGCTGCTAATTTATAGTGGTATTTAGTCATTTATTTACAGCTGAAAACTATATTTGCTTTAAACATCCCTTAACGTTTAAGCTTTAAATTTTAAATGCCATCATTCTCCACTAACCCTCGTAAAAGACCCGTTTTTAAAATTGCTGCTATTGATGATCAGGAGAAATTCCGTCCGCTACCACCTCCGGTGGGCTCTTACCCCTACCATTTAGTACTTGAAGAATTAAAGCCAAATCTGCCGGAAAACAAAATGGTTTTTCACATTTGTGGCGATACCGGTGGTATTACACTTCCAACTTTTCAGCACCAGGTGGTAAGCGAAATGATGAAGCAATATGATGAAACAATTGTAGAACAAGATAAGCCGCAGTTCTTTTTTCATCTGGGCGACCTGGTTTACAATTTTGGTCAGGAACATAAATACTACCCTCAGTTTTTTGAGCCTTTTAAAAATTACCCTGCACCTATATTTGCAATATCTGGTAATCATGATGCGGATGTTGATGCTAATGATCCGCTTAAACCTAAAAGTCTCGATGCTTTTTTAAAAGTGTTTTGTGATACCCAATCAAGACCTATTCCATTTGCGGGAGATACCAATTTTAAAAGCAATATTCAGCCTAATATTTACTGGACGCTGGAAACACCCTTAGCCAATATTATTTGTCTGTACAGCAATGTGCCAAGGTTTGGAACTATTACCCCCGAACAAAAGGACTGGTTTGTTGAAGAGCTGAAAAAAGCCGGAAATCAGAAAAATGAAAAGGCAATAGTTATTTGTTTGCACCATTCAGCATATTCTGCAGATACCAATCATGGATCGAGCTTGCGCATGCAATTATTTTTGAATGAGTGTTTTGAGGATGCAAATGTAATACCTAATATTGTTTTAAGCGGACATGTTCACAACTACCAACGATTTAGCAAACATTATCCTGATGGAAAGGTACTGCCATTTGTAGTAGCCGGAGCCGGTGGTTATGCACAACTTCACGCTATTGCCCCATTAAATGATGCTGAATTTCCAGACACCAGTAATTACCTGGATAATGTTTTTCTTGAAAAATATTGTGATAATAAGCACGGGTTCTTAAAAATTGCTATTGAAAAAACAGCAGATCAATTTAACCTTTCAGGTAACTACTATACTATACCTACCGAAGGCACATTAAATGAGCAAGCTTCATTATTAGATTCTTTTACCATAAATTTGAAATAGGCAGGTTTAATTGGCAGGAATCAGATCGTTATAAATAAACAAATCATCCTTGTTTCCGGTATCTGCATTAGTTACTTTTCCCTGTAAAACGCTCTGGCCTGTATTTCCTGGATTATTACCATGACCAAGGGGCCATTTGCCAGCTGTACCTGATATATTAATACCACTAATTACGGCTGCATTCAGGCCAAAATCGGTACAGTTATTTTTATTGAGGTTGTATTTTTCATGGTCATACTGTTTAACCAAATCCAGAACCTTTTGAAACCTTCTTTTTGAAATAAATTTCCCTATTACCTCATCCCAATCGTGCATTTTATCATTCTTAAATTCGGAAGTTGATGATGGGAAAATAGGTGTTGCTGATAAAATATTATCTTTCTGTGGATAAAAGCCAAATGATCTGGCAACATAGGTTGAATCTGAATTGTATTTGATGAGTGTAATAAATGTATGTCCTACCCTATTTATTTTTACAAACACTTTAGGTTTACCTGATACCGGCTGTTGAATATGAATCAGCATAGCGTACTTAACCGCAGTTTTACCATCATTAAAAGGACTAACAATATCATATTCAGGTATTGCCCTTGATTTAACCTCTTTTCGGTCGTGATTATAAAAGTCACTGTCGGTTTTCAAAAGTAAACTATCGCGATTATTAATGGCTAAAAGACCAGTAACATCAACTGAACTATCAGCATCTTTTTGTTGCAATGATGTTGTGCTATCATTACTTGATTGTTTAATGAAATGTCCTTCCTTATAAATATCATCGTAAGGCAAAATGGTTTTAAAATAACACTTCATTACCAGCGGATATAATTTCAACCTGGCAAATGCTGTTGCCATATGCAAGTAAAGCTTCGATCCTGAACGGGTGTCTTTTAAATTTTCATCTGCATTTATCTTTCTTAAAAACAATAACAGTGCCTTACGGCTTGGTTTTTTATCAAAACTATTCTCCAGATCGTTTAATAATTTTAACTCTTCGTTATTGTTGCTTACAGCTAAATCACTATTACTTGAATGAGTTATAGTTGATTTCAAACCTGCATCTATTGCTGCATAATCATAATGTGTTGTGGTTTGAGCATACAACGGAACTTTGATACATATCAAAATCAGAATAATATACAACCACTTTACGTGCATGTTCATTTATTATTTGTCAATTAAGATTATGTAGTTATAACTTTCAAGCTGACTTTTTATTATTTTGAAGTAAGGCAGATTCATATACTACAGAAAGAATATCCTTACCAGAAAAAGTTCCGGTAAAATCAGTATCAATATGATCATAAACCACTTGTTTAGAGGTATTAATAATATAAGTTGCCAGTAAAGGAACGTTGGTATCAATGCCCGAAAACTTATTCCATACCGGGTCATTATCAGAGTAAACCCTTAATTGCTCTGCAATTACATTATTCCTGTCATAATAAAAATTTAATGACAGGTTGTTTTCCCATGCAATTTTTGTCAGCTCTTCATCTTTTTCGGCAGTAAGGATCAATAAATTACCGCCATGTGCTTTAATCTCTTGCTGCAACGCATTTAACAAGTTTAATTGTTGCAAACCATAGTTAAGCCAGTGTTTAGAGTAAAAGCTAATTACCAATGGCTTATTTAATAATTGCCTTACTGAAACCGGCCCATGTGTTTCGGTTCCGTTACTAAAGCGCTGCCAAAGGGCGTATTCATTGTTCAAATTAAAATCAGGAACAAAGTTACCTCTTTTAACCGGTTGCAACGGTTGGAAAGCCCTATATGAAAGATCATTATCAGTTACAATTTCTGAAAGATCAAAAGTTGGATATTTACTTGCTGTTACTAACATCTTTTATAAAGTGAATGGGTAAAGAAATTTAAAATGAGGTATTAAATTGAGCTATTGATGATAAACCGCTGAGAGCGATTCACATTTTACAACAACAGCACATCAATATACATTCCGGCTTTTTTCCGTATGTAATTTGATTAATGATATGTGCGTTTTTAGTTGTCATTTTCTTCAGCGAAACAAATATACTACTAAATCTATATAATTAGTAGAATTAAATAATATTTTTTTATTTCATTTAGTTCTGGAGAAGAATGAATTAATTTTTCTTTATCTGGGGATTATAAATCCCATAATTAGAAACTTATTCCCTATTTTAACTAATACAACCATTTATCGAATATTGTCGTATTAATGCCCCTACCATTTTTAACAGGTGCAATTATTCATTTTAAGTATATTTAGCAATAATGAAGCGTGATTTTCTTTGTTTTAGCTATCTTGGCACAATAAACTATTAACTTATTAACCATTCTTAACTAAAAGATAATAATATATCCATCATTTAAATATTTGGCTTATTTATTGCCAATAATTGATGTTACTAAAATCATGAAAAGACTATTATTTATAATTTCCTTTTTACCTTATCTCTGCTTCGCTCAAACTTCTGAGGAATTTCTGAAGCAGGGCAATGATAAAGCTAATATTAAAGACTATAAAGGTGCAATAGCTGAATTCACCAAATCTATAGATCTGAATAATAAAAATGCAAAAGCGTACCTGTATCGTGGAAATGCAAACGGCAATATACATGACTACCAGGCAGCAATAGCAGACTTTTCAAAAGTTATAGAATTTGATCCGGGTAATGCTGAAGTATTTTATTATCGGGCAAATGCTAATCAAAATATCAAAGCATACCAAAAAGCTATTGATGATTATACTAAGGCCATTGGTTTAGGCTTACATACTGCTGATGTTTATCACTATAGAGCAAATGCTAAAGAAAACTCCAATGACTACGCCGGTGCTGTAGATGATTTTACAAAAGCAATGGAATACGCACCAAGCAATCCGGAACTGTATGAATACAGGGGTGTTGCAAAAACTAATTTAGGTGATAATAAAGGAGCAATACAGGATTATAGTACCGCTATAAAGTTTAATCCAACAAATGCCGACATCTACTTTTACAGGGCAAATTCAAAAGGCACGATTGCTGATTATAATGGCGCCATTGAAGATTACAATACAACTATCCGGATGAACCCTAAAAATTCAGAAGCTATTTTTTACCGGGCCAACATTAAGGTAAATTTAAGAGATTATAAAGGTGCCATTGACGATTATAAACAAGCTATTGCCATAAACCCCAATATACCTAACGGCTATTATTACCTGGCAAAAGCGGCCAGCAATACAGAAGATAACAAAGAGGCTATTGATTATTTTAATAAAGCTATTCAACTTAACCCTAATAACCCTGAACTTTACTTGTACCGGGGTATCTCAAAAAGCAAATTGAATGATACGCTTGCTGCAATAGCCGATTTTAACCATGCTTTACAGCTTGATCATAAATTTGCAAAGGCATTTCAAAATCGTGGTGATGTAGAGATATCGTTAAAAGATTATCATAAAGCTTTGCTTGACGGCGATTCTGCAGTAATGTATAATGGCGATGCTTATGCATACATTACGCGAGCAAAAGCCAAAACAGCATTACATGATACCGTAGGCGCCCTTGCTGATTTTAATACAGCTATACAAAATGAACCTAAAAATTCAGATGCATATGGCGGCCGTGGCGAAGTAAAGTCAATGCAGGCAGATTATGTTGGTGCTTTAAATGATCTGGATAAAGCTATACAATTATTTCCGAGCAACGGATACGCCTATTCTACAAGGGCAAAGGTTAAAAGCAGGCTGGGCGATAAAAAAGGAGCCATAGCAGATTTTAAAAAACAATTGGAATTTGATCCGAACAACCTGGATGGACAATTAAGATTTGGCCAGGAACTCAATGCTGATCACCAATACCGGGAAGCATTGTTATTTTTCAATAAGGCTATCAATACCCAAACCAAAGACGGAAAGTTTTACATTGAGCGCGGTAAGGCAATGGAAGGTTTAGGCGATAATACAGGAGCAATTGCTGAGTTTAATAAAGCTATAACTGTTGGAAAAAAAATGTATTCCATAGCCAATGCAAACATTGGGAATGTAAAACTTGGTTTAAAGGATTACGATGAGGCTGCAAAATATATTCAAATGGCATTGGACAGCAATCAGAATAATGATGAGGCATACTTTTACAGGGGCAATTTAAAAATGATTCAAAAGAATTATGAAGGAGCCGTATATGATTATATCAGTGTGTTGCTGATCAACCCTGATAATGTTAAAACTTACGCTTACCGTGGCCTTGCTGAAAGTTATACACTTGATACAACAGCAATGCATGCAGACTTTGCCCGTGCTATAAAATTAAGCCCTAAAGACGAAAACAACTATATATTATCCGGCAAAGCTAAGTTGAACTTAAAAGACGAGCCCGGAGCCATAAAAGACTTCACTACTGCAATAGCATTAAATGACAAAAATTATGATTCATGGCTAAATCGCGGAATTGCAGAAGCGCAAATTTACGATGTGAAGAATGGATGTGTTGACCTTAATAAAGCCCTTCAATTGGGCTCAAAAGAAGCAATTGAGGCTATTAAAAAATACTGTAAATAAGATAATACCTAAAAATCATCTTCATAATTTACTTTATTGTTGAATAACTTCACATAATCAACAGAGCCTGTTCCCTGAAACAGAAAATCAATGCCAATTATTTTTGAGCGGATAATGTCTTTGTTAACTTTATAAACCAATTTATCATTGATAAAAATATTGGCCTTCCTGTTTTTTGTTTCAATCCTAACCTTTACAAATGCATTAAAGTCGACCCCAAAAGCGGACAAATCTTCCTGTTTGCCTGATGTATAAAAATTGGTAAAAAGCAAATCAGCATCAGAGATGCACCCTTTATTACACAGCGGAATATAAACAGCAGTTCCTTCACACAACAGGTATATTTTTGTCGACTGGCAAACCGCGGCGCCTTCGTGGTAGTCATTTTTAAGGGAAGTTTCAAAAGTAAAGTTATCACTGTAGATCTCACCAAAATCCTGCACATTGGCAAAAAGGACACTTGGCGGCGTTGGCTGCATTTTTATATTCCTTTCCTGCAATTTTCCGATAGATAATGTCATTTTCCCATTGGATATGGCATCTTCTTTTTTAAAATAAACTGGTACCGGCGATTGAGGAACAATGGGTAACCAACCATTTGACTTTATTAAAAGCCTGTGCATACTTACAATACTGTTTCCAACAATCAATTTGGCTTTATAATAATCAGGATAGTAATAAATTGAAGTATGTTGATGTTGATACTTTGAAACTTTTACCTGCAAATTCTTGTCCCATGATTGCTGAATAATTACAGAATCATAAGGCGATTTAGAAGCATCATAATTAAAGATAACCGAATTTGGCAGCCCCTCTGAAACTACTTTTTTACTACTAAAGCTGTACTCATTATCTTCAACAGCACGGTTATAATTTTTGATATAGAATATTAAAGCGCTTAAAACTAACACCGTAACTATAATTGTAATGCCTCTTAAAACCTTTTTTTTCTTTTTTGGAGACGATTGTATAGCTAAACTATTCTCAATTTCAATTACCGGCTGAGCTGTTTTTTCTTTTACAGAACCATTGCCATTTTGTGATTTAAAATCCCGCCAGTTTTGATACCCCAGAAACTGTACGAGGGTATCTAAAGTATGTGTATTGGGCAAACTTTCATATTTCACCTTCCCCCATACCCTTTTTAAAGTAACATGACTAAGTGCCACACCCGTACGCTCCTGTATCTTTTCGCTTAATATAACAAAATCCTGATTTGTCCAATCGTCACTATCCCCCCATCCGGTATTGGATTCGAACAGTTTTTTGGTTTTCTCTATTAAAAACTCATCAGTGTGCATAGCTTAAAATCAAATTTCAAACAAAAATATAACAGATTAACGAACAGATTCTTTTGTACAAACTTGTATCAACTTGTACAGCCTATGAATAGCTTTATTTATTAATCATGCTTAAATTTATACTTTGAAAGTGTAAAAATCTTTACAACAATATAAGGTCCGGAGCCAATTAAAACCTCAATTTATAAAAAATATACGGAAATCTTAATTACTTAGAGCTAATAATTTTAGAGCTTTTAACATTAAGTTTCTTTGACATACCGGATACCTAAATATACTTTAACAGGAAGGGGTTTACATTTTCAATATTTAAAGTGTAAACCAACAAATTTGAATTATGCATGCTAAAACTATTCATGGCTGGGTATTTTGGCTATTGTTTTTGAGCTGCTTTTTAGCATCATCAGTAGACGCTCAATATTTTGATATCAATGGTCATAAAAAAAGGGTAATAATCCCGTTCAGGCTGGTACGGAACATGATCATTATTAAGGTAGAAATTAACAATAAAGGGCCGTTTAACTTTATTATGGATACAGGTGTGGGTTTGATGATTATTACCGATCCACAGCTAATAGACAGTCTTAAAGTTTGCAAAAACCGTACTTTGAAATTGGGCGGATTGGGTGAAGGAGATGATTATGAGGCTTATGCTACGGCCCCTCTGCAAATAAATATACCGGGATTAACTAGCCATGATGTGGCTGCGGCCATACTTAAAAAAGACAATTTTGGATTATCCAACTACGCCGGAATGCCCATACATGGCTTGCTTGGATATGAGTTCTTTAATAACCTGGCTGTTAGAGTTGATTTTAGCGATTCAACACTTACAGTTTACAGGCCAGGAGATGTCCGCCTGTATGGAAAGGGTGAAAAAATACCAATTACTATTGAAGATCATAAGCCTTACCTGGAAACAAATGTTAATATGCCCGATGGTTGTATAAAGAAAACCAAACTTGTTATTGACCTGGGAGCAGGTCATCCCCTTTTATTAGAAAACATGGAGAAGGCATTACCTAAAAATTGCATTGCAGCTAATTTAGGAATGGGATTTAATGGACCTGTTAGCGGCTATATAAGCCGGATAAGTGAGGTTGAATTGGGCAAATACAAAATCAGGAACATCGTATCTTCTTTTCCAACAGGCGACTCCCTGATTTGTAAAAGTGAGGATATAAAAAGAGATGGGAATTTAGGTCTTGGAATATTAAAAAGATTTATTATAGTGTTTGATTATCATAACAATTTAATTTATTTAAAGCCCGGTCCGAATTTCAAAGAACCATTTGAACATGACATGAGTGGGCTAGAATATTATGCCGGGGGCGATGACTATAAACACATTATAATCAGCAGGGTCGAACCAGGATCCGCCGGCGACACAATTGGGCTGGAGAAAGATGATGAAATTTTATCCATCAATTTAAAACCAACATCCACTATGAGTCTTGAACAAATTGATGATATATTTAAATCACAAAATGACCGTAACCTGGTGCTTGAGGTTTTTCATGACAACAAACATGATATGGTAATAATGACCCTTAAACGAAGGATCTGAATTTATTGTACAAAAAAACCCATTTCTATAAAGCAATGCCTTATAAAAATGGGTTACAGGAGTATACCTGATAGTATTTCCTTATTTCTTAGTGTTGGTTACCAGTACCATTTAACTGGTAGCAACCGATATCTTGTCCCGGAGGCGTAATACCACTTGAACCAAAGTTAGCATCAAGAGGAATACCAGTTGTAATAGGTTGGAAAGCAGTAGTTGTTCCTTTACCTGCAGCAGGAGAACCAGACTGCAAACGGAAATTATAACCATCAACAGAACATTGGGTTACCCATGAACCAGCAGTTGCAGGCAGTGGGAAATTGGTAAACATAGGATTGTTTTTTCCAACAAGTGAAGAACCGTCATAAACTAAACCAAAAGTATAATTAACACCTAAGAATGCAGCCATATTAGGAATATCAGTTGATTGAGGATGAGTTACCACTTGCTGAGCAACGTTTGTAGGCACAAACTGATCTGCTATTGAGGCAGCATCAGCATAATAAAAATTATAACCATATTTGGTTTGTGGGAATAAAACACTACCATTGGTAACTAAAGTTGTATCAGCAAGATAAACTTTTGCACCAGCCGGGCCACCAGCTATACGTACACCAAAATCACAATTAACGATTAGGTTGTTATATACTAATGCCCTTGAATTGTTTTCTATTTCTACAGAACCGCTTCTTGCGCCGTATACACCATTATTTCTGAAACCATCATTCACATAGGTGTTATTGTACATGGTAAACTGACATTCGCCGGCAGTAGTACCGTCACTGGCAGTTTTGGTACCATTTGTTGCACCACCTATAATTAAATTATAAGCCATGTTACCAACAGCACTACCTTTTGCGTTGAAACCGTCACCACCATTACTACCGCATTTTTCCATGGTATTACGCATAATATTATAATAACCACCATAAAAACGGGTTGCGTCATCAGGAGAACCGTACATCCATGAATCTTCCATTATAAAAACTCCATTTGGGTTGGTAAAATAAAGGATGTATTGAGCACCTACTTTTAATGAATTAGCACCAGTAAAAGGAAGAGCTTTCAAAGCAGCGCCACCAAAGTCAAGGTGAGTCCATTTAAGTACTACTAACTTGCTTGTAGGACCTGCGTAGATACCACCCCATCCACCAACATATGCTGAATCCTGACCTAAAACAGATGTACCTGGTACCTTAGTTCTGCGGGGATCTGTAATAGTAACTGGTGAACTACTTGTGCCAAGGCTAATTAAATCACCATTTACAATAAAGTTTGCGCCATTTGTCATATTAATTTTAACACCTTTTTGTATTAAAAGGGTATCGCCAGCATTAATGGTAATATCACCGCCTACAGTGTAGGTTTGATTTGCAAGCAAGGTACCTTTGTAGCTACCAGCAGGTAAAACTCCTGTATTAGGAATTGCCTTGCCGATTTGAATTTGTGGTACAGATACCACAGCGTTATCACTCTTCTTACTGCATGCAGCAAGTGCAAGAAGTGATATGCCCAACGCAATAATTTGTAGTTTTTTCATAAAATGATGAAATTGATTAATTGATTTTATTAATTGTTGTTGAAGTTTTTAAAAATTGTATTTAATACCTAAGTTGTAACGTGCATAAAATTGATCGTACTGTAATGTGGTATAATCGGCACTTTCCTGGTGCGGTAATTTGGCCAGCCCTGAATACAGATAGGTATTATTTTGTTTCAAGATCAGCTGGTAAGGTGTATTTAACAGGTTATTAGCCTTTATGTAAATAATAAAATGGGGGCCAATCTTCTTTTGAGCCGAAAAGTCAAGAAAGGTAGAAGGTCGCTCCCATGTATCTAAACCATAATAACTTGACACGGCCGCTATCCTTTCACCTATATATGATAATGATAATTGCGCATCTACTCCGATCTTTTGATCTTTATATAATAAGGATGCATTGCCTATATTGGCCGCCTGCCCCTGCAATGGCCTGGTTTGATCTATATGGGTAAGTGTATTGTTTAGTGTAATCGTTTTCAGAGTAGTAATTTGAGAATTGGTATAAGTATAGTTTACTGAAGCCCCAATGTTACCAAAGAACTTTTTTGCTTCGAGTTCAAGCCCATAATTTGTAGCGTTACCGAAGTTATTAGGAGTAAGCGATAGGCCTCCGGCCCCAGTTGTTGATTGCGCAAGTTCGGTTTCAATAGGATTAGTTAATTGCTTATAAAATGCGCCTAACATAAACTCATCAAATGCTCCCGGGAAAAACTCATACCGTAAATCGTAATTATTAATTACAGTATGTTGTAAATAAGGGTTACCAACATGTGAATACTCCTCATTAGCAATAGGATCCGGGTAAGGGATAAGATCGGCAAATGCCGGTCTTAGGATAGATTCATAATATGATGCTCTTAATGCCTGTTCATTTGTAAGTGCATATTTAATATTTACACTTGGAAGGTAATCCAGATAGGTTATTGTGGCTGTTTTGCCGGGCAGGTACGACGGCAGTAGCGAATAATAATTTTGATAGGTGTGTTCGCCTCTTAAGCCCGCTATTACATCTAACCGCTCTGTTATATAATATTTCACCATACCGTATAACGCATGAATATTTTCAACGAAGGTGTAAACACCTGGGTCGGTTGCTGAAGAACCTTTTGCATTAACTGTATCCGAGCCTGTAAACATGAATTTTGCTGCAGGAATTGAAGTGTAGACTTCCGGTTCACCGTTAACTATTGTATTTGGCAAGTTATAGGAGTCGTTAAAATTATCCCTGGTTTTATGCCTGAACATTCCTCCGGCTGAAAAAATTGCTGTCCTGCCGAATATCTTAACATTGTAATGAAGGTTTAAATAAGCTGATAGGTCCTTGTCTGTATTATGTGTCCATGTTCTTGACTCATTCTGAACGTATACTGGCCCATTGGTTACACCTTGTGCAACCGAAACATAAGGTTCGGCAGGATTACCGGTTGCCTCGTTAGTTGTTGTAGTGGGACTTGTTCCATACTTTGTATCAAATTCTGCGTCATCAGGTAGTTTGTGTGTAGCCTGAGAATTTGCTACTGTCCAGTCCAATGAAAATGGGCTGCTTATTTTGTGTTTTCCACTTAACGTTATATTATAAATGCTTTGAAGGTCGCTCCTGGTTTCTGTTAAATTATCAACAGAAAATGTACCTCGGTATCCTTGATAAGTATAACCACCATAAGTATCATCCTGTGTTTGACGTACGCGGTATTGATTTAACTCCAGATAAGTGGCGAACAAATTGATAACGTTGTTATTATCGAATTTATAATCAATAGATGCAATGGCCCCTAAACGTTGAAGTTGTGTTGAATACTGACGATTGTAAGTATCTTGAAAACCTGTTTCGGTATTTTGTTTAGAGTTACCCTGTGCCGGCCCAATATCATTTGTTTGGATTACAGCAAAACTATTGCTACCTTGATACAGGTTTTGGTAACTTCCTGAAAATAATACACCTAACTTATTATTCAAATACCTATTTCCTATGGTTAAACTGGCATTGGTGTTGGGTGGCGGATTACCTGTTTTTGTTAACAGGTTTTGATATGGAAAATCGCTGGGACTGGCAATCCCACCTGGATTTATCTCGCCAGGGGCCTTACTATTTACAGTACTGTGATCAAAGCTTGCAAATGGCCTGTCAAAAAACAACTGGCTGTAGCCTGTACCAAAATCACCTTCTATTTTCAATTTGTCAGGTGCGGTTTTCATTACCAAATTAACCACACCTCCTGAGGCATCACCTTCCATATCAGGAGTAAGTGTTTTAAAAACCTCTATCTGATCCACCAATCCAGCAGGGAAAATATCCAGCGGAACAAATCTGTTCTTATTATCCGGACTCGGTATTTTAATTCCATTTATTAAAGTAGTATTGTACTGTTTATCCATACCACGAATAATAACATGTTGTGCATCACCTGTACTGCTTCTGTCTATTGAAATGCCGGATACTCTGCTCAATACATTAGATACCAGCACATCCGGAGAAATGGCAATACTTTGGGCCGAAACCACATTGATGGTATTATTTGAGTTTTTTTCGTCACTTCTTGCTGATCTGTCAGTTGCTTTACCGGCATGTTCTGTAATGGTTACCTCATTAAGAGCGGTCGAATTATCAACCATTGCCACATTTAAAACAGCAATCTCATCTTGCTTTACTTCAATTGTATATTCTTTAGTGGTTTTATAGCCAACATATTTTACCTGTAACTTGTATTCGCCAGCCGGAACGTTTTTAAATACATATGTACCATCAAGCTTAACTGTTGTATTTTGCTGGTAAGTGCCTTTTTCAATATGGACAGTAGCTCCAATTAAAGTTTCACCATTTTTGGCGTCAGTAATGTTTCCTTTAATGGTTTGTGCCTGCAGTAGTGTAGTGCTGCAAACAAGTAGTAAAATGAATAAGTATAGTTTTTTGTGAATAAGTAAATTTGATTCCATTAAGTGAGTTTTGCGTTAATTAATAATAAGCTGATATTCATTTTTTCAATTGAGCATGCGTAGGCTAAAAATTTAAGCTACATCCATATAAAAAATCCTTTTGAATAGAATTTCCGGTACAATAAATGCCTGACAAAAGAGATTTCAGTTCCGGTATTTCATTTTCATGAACCGGTTTTATTGCCAAATCTTTTTCACTATAGCAATTGAGATTTGCTTTAAAAAAGAGGGATAAATATTTGGTAATTTGATTCATTAAGGAGCTTTTTTTCACAAAGAAACCTCCTCAATTCTGTGTAAATTCTGAATTTTATAGCCAATTACAATTCCTTAACGCAATGGTTTTTTTGGGATAACACAGGCGTTATATAGACACAAAAAATGCCCTTTTAATTGATAATTTCTTAACATTAAAAGAGCATTTTAAAAGACCGCCTTTTTTTGTTGGATTAACCAATCAACGGAATTAGATATTCCGGTTAATTTAAATTAACCGGAATATGTTTCTTTATTTTGATGAAAATAAGTTTTGATGTTGGTGTATTACTTTTAAGCGCAACACTATTTATGGGTATTAAAACATTTGTTTCGGGATAATAAGTTGCAGTATTACGTTCGGGTATATTATAAGGTACAATTATAAAAAGCCGGGCAACCCTTTCAATGCCATCATAATAATTAAACAGATCAACCTTTTCACCAGGTTTAAAGCCTCCCTTTTCTATGTCCTTTTCATTCATAAAAATAACCCTGCGCTCATTGTGTATTCCACGGTACCGGTCATTTAATCCATAAATGGTAGTATTAAACTGATCGTGTGTTCTGATGCTGGTCATCATATATTCGTCTTCCGCCAATTTATGCTCAGGCAAATTAGTTATTGTAAACGGAGCTTTCCCATTAAATTCTGTATTTTCAAACCGGCCTTCACGTGGTGCATTAGGTAAATAAAATCCCCCCGGTTTACGAACCTTAATATTATAATCAGTAAACCCGGGAATAGTCTTTTCTATGGCATTACGCACCTCATCGTAACTAACGGCATATTTATCCCAATCAATAACAGAACGAGCTCCTAAAGTTGCTTTAGCCAGCTTACATACAATTTGGTTTTCGTTTAATAAATCCGTTGAAACAGGATCTAAAATCCCTTTGGACATTTGAACTACCCCCATGGAGTTTTCACAACTTATAAATTGCTCCTCGCCGTTTACCACATCTTTATCGCTTCTTGATAAGGTGGGTAAAATAATAGCTTCTTCGCCATGCACCAAATGGCTACGGTTTAATTTGGTAGATACATGGACAGATAGCTTCAATTTACGCATTGCTTCAGCTGTAAATACAGTATCCGGTGTAGCTGACAGAAAATTACCACCCATGGCAAAAAAAACTTTTACCGTCCCTTCATGCATTGCTTTTATTGATTCTACTACATCATACCCTTTTTCGCGTGGTGGTTCAAAGCCAAATACTTCCTTAAGTTTATCCAATTGTGACATTTTGGGACGTTCCCAAATCATCATTGTACGATTACCCTGCACATTGCTGTGACCACGCACCGGACATAAGCCTGCACCTGCTTTACCAATACTACCTTTTAATATGGCCAGGTTAACAATTTCTTTAATTGTATCGACACCATTAACCTGTTGTGTAACACCCATTGCCCAGCAAATAATTATCCTGCTTTTATCTTTAAGCATATCAGCAGCTTGCTGTACCTGTGCAAATGGAACACCTGCTTCTTCTGCAAGTTCTAATGGATTGTATTTTTTTAAATGATCAATGAATTCTTCATAGCCCACTGTTTTGTTTTGTATAAATTCATTATCAAATACTTTACCAGGTGTTTCACGTTCAGCATCATAAAGCAGCTTTTCTATGGCTTTAATAAGCGCCATATCGCCATTGATTTTAACCTGGAGATATAAATCGGCTAATTGCGTGCCAAAGCCTAAAACACCCTTTACTTTTTGAGGATTTTTAAATGCCATCAATCCAGCTTCATGCAGGGGATTTATGGCTATTATTTTTGATCCGTTATTTTTTGCCTTTTCCAAAGCAGATAGCATTCTTGGGTGATTAGTGCCAGGGTTTTGCCCAATTATGATAATTACATCAGTATCATAAAAATCATTAAGCTTAACAGTGCCTTTACCAATTCCTATTGCTTCAGCCAAAGCCACGCTGGTTGATTCGTGACACATGTTGGAGCAATCGGGCATGTTATTGGTACCAAATTCCCGCACAAATAATTGGTACATAAATGAAGCCTCATTACTGGTTCGGCCCGAGGTATAAAAGGCAGCTTCGTTTGCAGTGTCCAAACTATTTAATTGAGATGCTATTTTTTTGAAAGCTTCATCCCAGCTTATAGGTTGATAATGAGTAGCTCCCTTTGGTAAATAAACAGGTTGTGCAATCCTACCTTTTTTCCCTATTTCATAGTCATTAAGTTTAGCCAGATCAGCTACGGCATTATTTGCAAAAAAAGACGCATCCAGTTTTTTGGTAGTGGCTTCTTCCGCAAATGCTTTAGCGCCATTCTCGCAATACTCAGCAATTGGTGAGCGTTCATCATCCGGATCAGGCCAGGCACAGCTTGAACAATCAAAGCCACCTTTTTTATTCATGTGGAATAAACCCGTTAATCCTCTTACCAGTCCGGCTTCTTCAATAACGTCAGTACCGGCTACCAGTACAGCAGGGATCCCCGCCGCCCACTTTTTAGGTTCAGTGAGTTTTAGCTTTAATAATTCTTCTGGGTTTTCTGATGCAGGTAAATTATCATTATTTTTCATAAAACTTTTCGGCTAAAGGGTTGGGATAATTATCACTTTGATCTTCTATAACGTTATCTAAACAAGTAAAATCCTTTTCAATTAATAAATGCAGATTTCCATGCTCACCTTCAAAACCAACCTTATCTGTATTTTGTAATTCAGTTAACATGTTAACTGGCATACATAAGGTAATGGTATTATTTTTAAAGGTTGATATTAAAACAGCATCATTAGTGATTTTTAAAGCATAAATTAATACCTGTTCTCCAAAATCCACTTTTTCTTCCACATAGCTCTTTTCTGCTAATTGCGAAACATCTGATTTTGTAAGGCGGTATCTTAATGAATTGCCTTTAATTCGTAACTTCATATGATGGTAGTAAAATGCGGTGTGCCGCAGTATAAATATTAAAACGGTTATTTCGCAAAAATCCTGTAAGTGTAATATTAAATTCTTCAGCCAGCTCAACAGCTAAACTTGATGGCGCCCCAACAGCCGCAACAATTTGAATACCTGCCATAGCGGCCTTTTGTATTAGTTCAAAACTGGCTCTACCACTTAAAAGCAAAATACTATTATCAAGAGGAAGTTGATTATTATTTAAAGAAGCCCCAATCAGCTTATCTAATGCATTGTGACGCCCAACATCCTCCTTAACCAGCTGTAACTCCCCCTTCAAATTAAACAATGCAGAGGCATGCAGCGCCCCTGTATCAGCAAATACTGCCTGGTGTTGCTGTAAAACTATCGGTAAGTTGTAAAGCAATTCGGCATTTACAGCAATTTGACCTGTTTTTTGTTGAGTAAATGTACTTACTGTACGAATAGCATTAATAGAACCTTTTCCGCATACACCGCAGCTTGAGGTTGTATAAAAATTTCTTTCGGTATTATGCAGATTAGGCATAACGCCAGGTACCAGGCTTACTTGCACAACATTCTCTTTATTCTCTGCACACGCAATAAAACAATAACCTGTATTTGCTATATCTGCTTTGCTTTTAATAATCCCTTCTGTAAATAAAAAGCCTGTTGCCAATTCTGCATCATTACCTGGTGTGCGCATGGTTACAGAAATATTTTGAACTTTACGTTCTGTTTCAGGGCCATATTCCAACCTTATTTCTAAGGGCTCTTCAATGGCGAGGGCGTCGGTGGTATCTGTAAATTCCAGATTATTGACCCTTGTAATGGAGATTTTTTTTATTGAAACGGCAGCCATAGTCAAATATACAATTCATATTTATTTTTTTACATTTAATTAAAGCTCAATAAACAACAATTATGCTTCCAGATTGTCATACTATCACTATTTGTAACTAATTTTGAATAATGAATATTAAAGTACTGGCCTTTGGTATTTCGAAGGAAATTTTTGGCAGATCATCAGTTAATTTAGAACTAGCCAATGATGCTACGGTTTACAACTTAAAATATGTTCTTGAGCATCAATATCCCAGGCTAAAGCAATTAGCCTCATATATGATAGCAGTAAACAATGAATATGCATTACCCGGAGATACTATCCACGAGCGGGATGAAATTGCCATTATACCACCTGTAAGCGGAGGCTGATAAAATCAAAAACAATTTCTTGAATACAGTAATCAAAATATTTTCAGCTCCTTTAAACATTCAATCAGCAACGGATTGGATTATGTCTCCTGAATCAGGTGGTATTGACGTTTTTATTGGAACAGTGCGTAATGCTACAAAGGGGAAACCGGTTATTCGGCTTGAATTTGAGGCTTATGAACCAATGGCAATAGCAGAAATGGAGAAAATTGCCAAACAGGCTTTCGAAAAATGGCCGGTTCAAAAAATACTGATCCACCATAGAACAGGTGTACTTGAAGTTGGAGAAATACCCGTAATTATAGCGGTTTCTGCCGCGCACCGGGCTGCTGCGTTTGATGCTTGCCGGTTTATTATTGATACGCTGAAACAAACCGTTCCTATTTGGAAAAAAGAAATATTTGAGGATGGGGAAGTTTGGGTTGCAGCACATCCATAATGCCGATCAAGGCAAGCCTTACATTTTTTAATTCCGCCAGTCTTTTAATCCGCCTTCAAGAGAAAAAAAAGGCGCATCAGGGAATCGTTTTTTGATGAATTTGATAGCTTCTGCACTTCTTTTGCCAGAAGCACAATAAAAAACAGTTTTAGTGTTTTTATCCAGATCATTGATCTGATTATACAATTCATCTATTGGGATATGTTGCCCACCTATATTGAAGTCTTCACGCTCTTCTATAGTTCGCACATCCACCAATTCAACTGCATTTTCTTGAAGTTCCCTTTTTAAATCGGCGGCAGAAATTTCAGGCACAAAAACAGTTTCGGTTAAACGTACTATGTGTGTACCAGTAACCTCCCCTATTTTTATGATACGGCTTTGCAAAGTTTGCGCATCAAAAATCATGACTTTTCCGACTAATAATTCACCTGTTTTAGTAATATATTTAATTACCTCATTAGCCTGTATGCAACCAATAATACCAGCAAGTGTTGGTATTACCCCACCTTCGGCACAATTAGGTATTTGTGATGCATTCACATTTGGAAAAAGATCTCGATAGTTTGGTGTTTTAACTCCGCTTTCATTCTCAATGTTCCAAACAGCAACCTGTCCCTCGTACTGATATATCGCTCCGTAAACAACGGGCTTATTCAAAATTACAGCGGCATCATTCAATAAATAGCGGGTATCAAAATTATCAGTACCATCAACTATTATGTCATATTGCAACAGCAGGTCCATTACATTTTGAGATGTTACCCTTATATCATGCGGTATCAATTTTATGCCGGGATTTTGCTTTTGCAGACGTTCGCAAGCAATAGAAACTTTTTTTTCTCCTGCGTCTTCTGGTGTATACAATATTTGCCTGTGCAGATTACCCACAGATACAATATCAAAATCCGCTAAGCCTAAATTACCCACACCAGCCGCAGCCAGATATTGCGCCGCCGGACAGCCCAGCCCCCCCGCACCCACTACCAGCACCCTCGCTTTCTGTAAAAGCAATTGAGCTTTTTCTTCAAAGCCGGGTAGTGCTATCTGGCAACTGTATCTCAAAAAGTCAGGGTTCATTGTATAGCTATTTTTTGATTAAGTAAATGTTTAACCTTATCCAACTCTTCTTGTGTATTCACATTGGTTAAATCGTCAGGATTAGGTGCATTTAACAAAGTGATATCACTATTGATCAATACCTTACGCGGACATGAATATCCCTGCGCTAAAAAAGAAAGTAAAACCGGATAGCTTTTTGGCTCCCAAATAGTTATTAAAGGCTCAGGAAAATCATCAAAGGTACTTTGATAAGCTGTGGCTATTGACGAAACATTTCTGTTAGCAGTTAAATATTTAAGGGTATTTTCGTCGATGAGTGGCAAATCGCAGGCTATAATCAACCATGCATTATCAGGTTTCTCACGAAATGCAGATAGTATAGCACCAAAAGGGCCCAAGCCCGTAAATGTATCGGCAATTCTTAAATAATTCGCATCAATTTCTTTCTGCTGATCGGATCGGCATGATATAAACACCTCATTGCAAAAGGATTTGAGCAAATCTGCCATATAATAGCGCTGTTCTTTCCCATGCCAATTAACGGAACCTTTGTCAAAACCCATTCTTTCGCTTTTACCACCAGCCAATACCAACCCATTTAAAACAGGGCGCGCATGTTGCATCTGAGTTTCAAAAAACGAAATGATCTTTTCGGTTTCATCAAGTCTGTACAATGGTAATTGCTGCCAATTGGGAATAGCTTCTTTTACAAAATCAAAAGCTTCGGTAACATCTTCTGCCAATAATATCATTTGTACATTGGTTAATTGTTCAATTCTTTTGTGTAGAGAAGCCTTTTTGTTAGCATAAATAATAACCACCTGCGCTTTGGCCTGTTGATGGTTGCCATTAACCAAAACCAAATCTGACGATGAGAAAATTTCTTTCAGCTTAAATGAGTTAAATGATTCGGCATAATCTAATTGTCTGTAATTTACCTGATCAGTATACTCTAATGCTGCTCCATTTGATAATCTTCCAGGCGACAAGATCGTATCATCATTATGAGCAGTATCAGCATAGGCACATTTATATTTCGAAGATAGAGCGTTAATAACCTGATCTGCCAATAATTTTATGGTAGTACAGGGTGCACCAACAATGGCCCATTCATTCCGGCTAAAATTACCAAATGCAGGTCTTTGCAAATTAGTATGCTTTTTATGTTCTTTTGAAATCACGTTTACCTCCTGTTTTTGATAACAGTATTGTTTCCTTTATCACGATATCATGACTCATTGCTTTACACATATCATAAATGGTTAAAGCTGCAATTGATGCCCCAACCAATGCTTCCATCTCTACCCCGGTTTTAGCGGTAATACTTGCTGTACAATCAATTACTACCTCCTGTTTTTCATTCAGGCTGATAACAACGTTACAGTTATCCAAACCCAGCGGATGGCAAAGAGGAATGAGGTCACCGGTTTTTTTAGCGGCCATTATACCAGCAATAATAGCAATCTGAAATACTGAACCTTTTTTAGTTTTCAAATCACCATCAACCAGATAATTTAATACTTCATCAGGCAATGAAACTATGCTCCGTGCAACAGCAGTACGGTGTGTAACCTGCTTACCGGCAACATCAACCATTGTTGGATTATTTTTATCGTCGAGATGAGTGATCACAGATTTTGAATGATTAATTGATTTAACAGATAATTTTATTATTGACTGATATTTCTTGGTGATAAAATTAGCCTTTTGAAATTCAGACTTTTTTCTCCAAAGTTTATTAATAAGCCAATCTCAATTTTGTAAGCTCTTAAGTAATTTAATATTTGATTTAAATGCACATCCTCCAATACAATCAACGCTTTTAATTCAACTAATACTAAGTCTTCAACTAAAAAGTCAACTCTCCTTGTTCCTATGGGCTCAGCATAATCTTTATAAAAAATTGGCACTGCGATTTCTCTTTTAAAGCTCAATCCAGCCTTTGTAAATTCAAGTGCTAATACTCTTTGATATATAAATTCCTGAAACCCATTACCTAAAAAAGAATGCACCCGCATAGCGCATCCAATTATTTTATGTGTTATCTCTGAATACTTATAATCGTCCATTAAAAATCTGTCTAATCAACCCAATCATTAAAATCTGTGATTAAACTTCCATATTTTAAAAGCCTCTCCCCTTTTAAATTCATTTCTTTCCAAAGGTAATTCCATAAAGGCATCAGTATCTGCCAAATTTGCAAAATCACCCGATCCATTACCTTCTACAGGGGTAGCCATTAGCTGGCAATATTCATTATAATGCAATTTAACCTGCATAAAGTATTTTAAGGGATGAATAAAACTTACCCGGTTATTTAACACTGCCCTCATTACGGGCTTCTCTTCCAAACCAAGTGAGGCATTAAGCCAGGGTAAAAAATACCTGTAAATACACATAAAGGTTGCAACCGGGTTACCTGGAAGTGCAAACACCAGGTTTCCTTTTTCGTGTTTGCCAAACCAGAATGGTTTACCAGGACGCTGCTGAACTTTATGAAAGAGCTTGGTTACATTCAATTCATCTAATGCTTTAGGAATGTAATCAAATTTACCCATTGATACGCCGCCGCTTAACAGCAACACATCATATTTTTCAATGCAGGTTTTTAATTGTTTTTTAATAATTGCTTCATCATCCGGCAAATGCAGCATTTCTGCATCCAGATTATGTTGCTTTAATACTGCTTTAACCGTGTAATTGTTTGATCGCCTGATTTGATATTGAGATGGTGTTTGATTTACCTCAATCAGTTCATCACCTGACGACAAAATAACCACCCTGGGCATTTTTTTTACCCGTAATTCTGTTTCCCCTACAGATGCTACCATGCTTATAATGCCAGGCGTAATTAATTGTCCTATTGAAGCTACAATATCATCCTGCCTTTTATCATTCCCTTTATAATGGATATTTTGGCCTCTTTTTATGTCGTTGGTTACCAAAGTTGCCAACCCGGCCCGCATTTCCAGATCTTCATACTTAATAACAGTATCTGTTGAAGGAGGCAACATAGCTCCGGTCATAATCTCCACACATTCTGCATGTTCATCAATATCAACAGGTTCATCACCGGCGGCCTTTGTTAATTTAACCCTGAAGGTACTTATACCATTCTCAATCGCATTATAATTTATGGCAATACCATCCATAGTTACACGGTCAAACGGAGGCAAGTCCCTATCGGCTTTAATATTTTCAGCCAGCACTCTACCCAATGCCTGCTCAAACGGAATAATCTCGGCCCCGTAATCAGTTACCTGTTCAAGTATTATTTTTTCTGCCTCTTCTACGGTTATCATTTGTGCAACTATTTCTTGTTATGACTTCTCTCAGCCCCCAATGGTAGCCATTGATTCATGAACGTTGTTATTAGCGGGCCTTAAACGCTCTGCTTCCCAACCATCCTTTGCCCTGTTATTAAAAGTATTTATCATTATATTTCTTAAATGCTCTTCATTGCGTCCTTCTCTAATCAAATCTTTTACATTTAATATTCCACTATCATATAAACAGGTTTTCAGTTCACCAACAGGTGTAACACGAATACGGTTACAGGTACCGCAAAAAGTGCGTGAATAGGCTGCTATAATACCGATACTACCTTTATGTCCTTTAACCTGATAATTATACGAGGTAGAATATAATGGATCAGTAAGCTTTTCAATTTGCGGATAATGATTTTGTATTTCCTCTAAAATACGCACATAGTCCCATTTTAAACCATTATAAACATGGCCATCGCCATTAAAAGGCATTTCTTCAATAAAGCGAACACTTAAAGGCAATTCTTTTGTTAATTCAACAAGCGGAATAATATCCTGTGTGTTTTTACCATCCATCACCACAGCATTTATCTTCACCTCCATGTTATTCTTTAGCAGTTCATCCATAGTAGCCATAACGTTTGCGAATTCATCCCTGCCGGTTATAGAAAAAAAACGATTGCTATCTAATGTATCCAGACTAAGGTTTACTGATTTCACACCAATGCTTTTTAATTCTTTTACATAAGGCGCAGTTAATACACCGTTAGTAGTTATAGTTAGTTCCTTTAATCCATCAAGGGCTGATAAAGCCGTTAAAAGTTGCATAATATCTTTACGTACAAAGGGTTCACCTCCTGTTATCCGTATTTTTTCGATGCCCATTTGTACCAATACGGTGCAAAGCAACAGCATTTCTTCGTAGGTCATCAATTCCTTACGCGAAAGCCAGTTCAATCCCTCCTCGGGCATGCAGTAAAAACAACGTAAATTACACCTGTCAGTCACCGCCAGTCTCAGGTAATTAATTTTTCTTCCGTGATTATCCAGTAACAAGTATTAAGTATTTATATAGTTCAAAAATAAATAACCATCAATGGCTATTATACAGATATTCCTTCTGTAAAAATACCTATTACAAATTTACAGAGTGTTGTTTAATTGTATTTTTTGTAAACCAAAGGTAATTCAAGCTTATCAACAACATAACTTTACATTTGTTGGGTAACAAAATCAATGCAAATAAAACCATGAGTAAACCTGTAATCGGAATTATTATCCTTGCAGCCGGTTCTTCTTCCAGACTGGGTAAACCGAAGCAAAATTTAGTTTACAAAGGGCAAACACTTTTACAACGGGCAATTGAAACTGCACATTCATCCGCATGCGAAACAATAATGGTAATTTTAGGTGCCAATGCAGAAGTAATTATTCCAACTATTAATGAACCTGAGATAAGTATCATTCAAAACAATAACTGGATTGAAGGTATAGCTTCTTCTATCAGGCTGGGTGTTGCCAAAATACAAGAACTTAATCCGGCTATAAGTTCCGTAATCCTGATGCTCTGCGACCAGCCATTTATTGATACACACATCTTGAACATGCTAACGCTTGCCAAAACTAAGTCGGGCATTGCGGCTTGTGGATATAATGATACAGTTGGACCGCCTGCCTTGTTTGATAAAGCATACTTTGACGAATTACTGGGCCTTAAAGGAACTGAAGGAGCTAAAAAATTACTTACAAAATATACTGATACGGTAACTATAGTTCCATTTGAAAAAGGAAAGATAGATATAGATACTTTGGAAGATTTTGAACAATTGGCCTGATTTTATTTTCTCTTTGGGCACCGCTATCCTCTGTTTATAAACATGTTACATAATTAAAAAACGCTCAAACACCATTTTGCGTGGGCTTATATATTTATTTGCATATCTGCAAAACCATATACTTAAAAAAGTGTTTGTTTTTCTATACAATTACATATATTAGCATTTTCACACCCCACCCGAGAATATTTTTATAGAATATGGCAAAAATTTTAATTATTGATGATGAACGCTCTATTCGCAGTACACTACGCGAAATTTTGGAATACGAAGATTATGAAGTTGAAGATGTTGATAATGGAATAGACGGCCTGGAATTAATCAGAAAGAATGATTATGACCTAGTTTTGTGTGATATTAAAATGAACCGGATGGACGGCATGGAAGTGCTAACTGAAGGTCTTTATATTAAACCAGACCTTCCTTTTATCATGATATCCGGCCATGGAACTGTAGAAACAGCCGTTGAAGCCAGTAAAAAAGGAGCATTTGATTTTATATCAAAACCACCCGATCTTAACCGTTTACTTATTACTGTCCGCAACGCACTCGACAGAGGGAGTCTGGTATCAGAAGCTAAAGTATTAAAGAGACGGGTATCCAAAGTCAGGCCTATTTTAGGCGGTTCCCAGGCCATACTGAAAATCAAAGAAACCATTGAAAGGGTTGCGCCTACGGATGCCCGTGTATTAATTACAGGTGCAAACGGAAGCGGTAAAGAGCTGGTAGCCCGTTGGCTGCATGAAAAATCAAACCGCTCTGGTGCACCACTTATTGAAGTAAATTGCGCTGCCATACCTTCTGAATTAATTGAAAGTGAACTATTCGGGCATGAAAAAGGTTCATTTACTTCTGCCATCAAACAACGTATAGGCAAGTTTGAATCTGCTAATGGCGGAACTTTATTTTTGGACGAAATTGGCGATATGAGTCCTCCTACCCAGGCTAAAGTATTACGTGCATTACAGGAAAATAAGATTACCCGTGTGGGCGGTGAAAAAGAAATTGAAGTAGATGTGCGGGTAGTAGCCGCTACCAACAAAGATCTTTTAAAAGAGATTGAAGCAGGTAACTTCCGGATGGACTTATACCACCGCTTAAGTGTTATTTTAATACACGTACCTTCCCTCACCGATCGTAAAGACGACATAGGCTTACTTACACAGAGTTTTTTAGATGAGATATGCAATGATTACGGCATGCCGGTTAAAAAAATATCAGAAGCTGCTATGGATGCCTTAAAATCACTGCCTTGGACCGGTAACATCCGCGAGTTGCGCAATATGGTGGAACGTTTAATTATTTTAAGTGATAAAATTATTACTGATGCCGATGTAAAGGCTTTTGCCAATCCATCATCATCAACAGGTATAACCAATGTACCTGCGGGCCAGCAAACCGACTATGACCAGTTTGCAAATTTCCAGGAGTACAAAGATTTCGCCGAACGGGAGTATATCAAATTTAAATTGGAGAAAAACAACTGGAACGTTTCAAAAACTGCCGATGATATTGATATACAACGCAGCCACCTTTACAGTAAAATAGAGAAATTCGGTTTAAAAAGAGGAGAGTAATTAAAATACTCATCTTTATCATTATTATGGGTTGTAGCAAATAATGCTACAACCCATAACTTTTTTTGTACCGTTGCATTGATACTTCAAATACCTGCATGGCATTTCCTTTTAAATCCTGGTTGTCAAAAGCACCGTACATAGTGTCAAACGTTATTCCATCCCATTTTTGATAAAAAGTAGCAAACTCGTTTCGGGGTAATAAAATTTGGTTGGGATAACTGTACATAACAGCCGTGTGGCGTTTGCTACATGAAATATAAAGGCTATCCCCACATAAAATCGTTCCTTTTTCTGACAAAGCAGGAATATGCAGCACACAACTTCCCGGAAAATGCCCACCAGTATGAATAATCCGGATATCGTCCCATAACTGCTGGGTTTGGCCACTCCATAAGTGGATATGTTCGTTATTATACTTAATCCATTCCCTATCATTTTCATGAATATAAACAGGACAATTAAACAATGACGCCCACTCATTCATTGTACTATAATAATGCGGGTGCGAAAATACAATTGCTTTAAGCCCCCCGTTCGCCTTGATAAAATCAATTGTCTCCGCATCGGGAAGTGGAATGCAATCCCATAAAATATTACCACCAGCTGATTTTACCAGCAGCGCCCGGTTAGTTAAGGCGAAATCAGGTTGTACTCTTAAACTGTATATCTGCTCTGCAATTAGTTCAACTCTAGTGGCATAGGTTTTCTTAAGTTCATCCATTGTTGTCCAATGTTGCCCGTTTTCAGCAATGTACTGACGATCATCATTGCAAATAGTACATAAGTCTGGCACTTCCTTATCGGGTGGATATTGAGTACCACAAGTGGTACATATCAAAGCTTTATTCATTTTTTTGTTTTATTGATATAAGTTATTTTGCTTTCATTTTAATAAACTACCTGTCCACTTTTGAACTATTTTTAGGTGGAACACTGGTTGATTGATTCGGGTCTGCAATAAAGAACACCAATAGTTTAGCCTGTTTTGAAAGATTATTGTTATGCGTAACAGAATGCAATCCAAAAGACTTTTCATAAAAGGAATCACCCTGCTTATAAATATGCTTTTGACCTTCAAAAACTGATTCTATTTCTCCTTCAAGTACATAGCCAAAGGTTGGGCATGGGTGCATGTGTGGCGGTGATGTACTCCCTGGAGGAAAACTGACTACCTCTATCCTTACCTCTTTATTATTAATGCCAGGTTCATTAATCAGTTTTTTTAGAATTGTGATATCCATAATCTTCCCAGCTGATGATAGGCGAACAGGCTGCTGCGCCCAAACTTTTATGGCGGACAGGATCATCAAGAGAATTATTGATAAAGTTTTTGTGTGTTTCAATTTCATGGCTCAGTATTTATTTATAAGGTTGATAAATCATTTTGTACTTTATTTTTATTCAATAGTGCATCAATACTAAAAGCGTATTGTGGTTGCATTGCCAAAAGGAAACTTGCAGCACTTAGTGTGAAAACAGAATAACCTAAAGGTGAATCAATACCAAAAGAAATGGCCATAGCTATGGCAAAACATAAACTTAAAACACCGCTGCCTAAAGCTGCTATACGGGTAAACAAGCCGAATAACAGCATCAGTCCAAAAAGGCCTTCGCCCAATGATGCAAATACAGCAAGCACCGGAATAAAAGAAGACGGTAAAAAATGCATTACCTGACTTGCATAATCAATAAAGTGTGCCCAATCGCCCCAACCTACGTGTGGCTGACCGTGTGCACCAAGAAAACCTAAACGATCAGCAACTTCCCATAGGTATGCAGTTGCAATTGCAACTCTTAGATATACTGATATGATTTTAACTATTGAATTCTTTTCCATAATTATTTTATTATTTATACCCGAAAATACCAGACTATTGGACTATTTTAGTAGTCCACAAACAACAAACAAGGTAGTCCAGAATGATATTAACTGAAAACCTTTTAAAAATTGACAAAAATCTTCATATACCTGTTTATCAACAGATAGCCAATGGTATAATTGCTCATATAAGGCAAGGAACTTTATCGCCTGGCTCTGCGTTACCTTCAAGCAGAACACTGGCAGACGGCATGCAAGTTCACCGGAAAACTATTGTTGCCGCCTATGATGAATTGTATGCTCAAAGCTGGATAGATGTATATCCGCGTAAAGGAATCTTTGTGGCCAAAAAACTCCCGGATGTTAAGCCAAGACCCATATTGGATCTGGTTAAACCGCATAGTTTACCAAATGAAACTTCTTTTAATGTTGAAAATAAAACAACTGGCATCAGTTTGTTTAAAAAGAGCGCAGAAGGTAACCTTTTTTTTAATGACGGCTTTCCGGATACCCGCATTGCTCCTGTTGAGTTGCTTGTTAGAGAATACAGGCGGTTTGCAAATTATCAATTCACCCATAAATACCTGATGTACGGGCCGGAACAGGGCTCAGAAAACCTGAGAAATGAACTTGCCAGCTTTCTTTTTGAAACCCGTGGCCTTCATATTGGGTCAGAGGATATTTTGATAACCAAGGGAGTACAAATGGCACTTTACCTTACAGCACAAATTTTATTAACTAAAAATGACATCGTTATTGTTGGCGAGCCTGGTTATTCTGGGGCAAATGAAGTGTTTGAGCAGGCTGGTGGAAAGCTGGAATTGGTACCGGTTGATGAGTATGGAATTGATATGGATGCTGTAGAAGCTATTTGCAAAAAGAAAAAAGTAAGGTTATTATATGTGATCCCTCATCATCATACTCCAACTACGGTAACGCTTAGTCCTGACCGCCGAATGCGTCTGTTGGAGTTGGCCAAAAACTATAAGTTTGCAATTATTGAGGACGACTATGATTTTGATTTTCAGTATACCAGTAGTCCTGTATTACCTTTAGCCAGCGCCAATTATTATGGCAATGTAATTTATATTGGTTCATTTTGTAAAACCATTGCACCGGGTATCCGAATTGGTTTTATGGTAGCACCGCAGAACTTTTTAATACAAGTCACGAAGCTTCGTAAACTAATTGACCGTCAGGGAGAGCATTTGCTGGAAGAAGCAATGGCTAATCTTTTAAAAAACGGGGATATTGGACGACACCTAAAAAAAGCCAACAAACTTTACCATGAAAGGCGCGATGAGCTTTGTCGTTTACTTAATGAACATTTGTCAGACGAAATATCTTTCAAAGTGCCTGAAGGAGGCTTTGCCATATGGATTAATTATATTAATAAACATGATACCGCAAAAGTAGCCGAAAAAGCAGCTGAAATGGGGCTCTCTATTAGTAACGGGCTTGATTACTACCATGATAAAAACTTTAAAAACCACGCGATAAGACTAGGTTTTGCTTCATTAAATCATAGTGAATTAAAAGAAGCTGTGGATATATTAAAAAAGGCAATTAAAAAAAGCTATAACTAAACCTTGAAATGCTTTTAATTACACAAATAGCTAGAAACAAAAAAAGCGTGCAAAGTTGCACACTTTAAAAAACAACAAGGTTTAGATAATATCTATTTATAAAACTTCAGGCCTTTGTCTTCTTCGGCAGCGGGTTTTATGCTGATTGCGGCTCCGCCTCCATTTGCCAATTTGATATTAAGTATTGTTCCTGATTTTGCTAAGCATTTGGTGATCTGATATGTTTCCGGATTTTTTTTCCAGTCGGCACCAGCACCATCTGCATAAATAGTAACAACATATTTTTTATCCTTATCCAAAAAATCGAGCGGTATAACAGCATTACGTGCATTTTCATTTGTAATGGCACCTACAAACCAATTAGGTGCATTCTTTTCTTTACGGGCTATGGTAATGTATTCTCCCGGTTCAGCTTCAACAATTTTGGTATCATCCCAGTCAACAGCTACATCTTTTATAAACTGGAAAGCATCCATATGTTGTTCATAGCTATCAGGGATATCAGCCGCCATTTGCAGCGGACTGTACATGGTAACATATAAAGCCAGTTGTTTGGCTAATGTGGTATGGATTTGTCTTCCAGGAACAGTAGAATATCCATTAATATTAAAAACTCCAGGCGTATAATCCATTGGGCCACCCATTAAGCGGGTAAAGGGCATAATGGTTTCATGTCCAGGGTTATTGCCACTACTAAATAAATTATATTCATTTCCACGTCCGGCTTCACAAGCCATCCAGTTTGGATAGGTACGTTGTAAACCTGTTGGTCTAACCGGCTCATGGGCATCCAACATTACATGATATTGTGCAGCTTTTTCTGCAACCCTAACATAATGGGCAACCATCCAGGGCCCGTCATGATGCTCGCCTCGCGGAATAATTTTTCCTACATAACCGGTTTTAACTGATGTATATCCAAATTTATTCATAAAACGGAAAGCAGTATCCATCTGTCGCTCATAATTGGTAGCTGAGCCTGAGGTTTCGTTGTGCATAATCATTTTTACACCTTTCGAAGCGGCGTAATCAGTAATGGCTTTAACATCAAAATCAGGATATGGTGTAACAAAATCAAACACATTCTCTTTCCAGTTGCCAAACCAGTCTTCCCAGCCTACGTTCCATCCCTCAACCAAAACACCTCCAATTCCATTACTGGCAGCAAAATCAATGTACCTTTTTACATTCGCCGTATTAGCTCCGTGTTTTCCATTCGGAATAAGTTTTCCATCTGCACCAAGCGTATCTGCCCTATCGGCATAATTCCATGTACTTTTTCCAGTTTGCATTTCCAGCCAAACGCCAACAAATTTCATTGGTTTTATCCATGAAGTATTCTCAATTTTTGATGGCTCATTCAAATTCAAAATCATTTTAGATGACAAGATATCAGCTGCTTTATCACTTACAATAATTGTGCGCCATGGGGTGCTGCAGGGAGCAAGCATGTAAGCTTTATTACCCACTGCATCAGGCACCAAATTAGCTGTTAGTTTAAATGTTTTGGCATCTACATGCAATTGCATGGAGGTATAGTTTGACAAAGCCGCTTCATGAATATTGATATAAAGTCCATCGACAGTTTTCATCATCAAAGGCGTTTGTATGCCATACTTATCAGGTACAAAACGTACAGCAATATCCGTTGCTGATTTTGCCAGTACAGACGCATCTACCTTACTCAAAGGTGAAATAGTGTATTGGTACTCATTACTATCGTAATCACCTGGAATCCAAAAAGTTTTATGATCACCGGTTAAACTAAACTCAGTTAATTCATCAGCCACCGTAAAATATTTAAGACCTGCCTGTTTTGGAAATTCATATCTGAAACCAACCCCATCCGTAAATACCCTGAAAATAATATTCATCAATCTACCCGGAGCGTTCTTTTGTTTCAGATGAACAATAACCTGTTGATAGTGGTTACGAATGTCTTTTACTTCGCCCCAAACCGGTTGCCAGGTTTCGTCAACATCAGTCTTTTCTGAGCCCGTTAAAGCAAAATTTTTATCGAATGCACTGTCATTAGCCAGCTTAATTCCGAGGTAAGAATTATTTATGACTGCTTTATTGCCATAAAAAACACTGTAAACAGGTTTGCCATCTGCATCAAGCATAAAATTCAATTTAACCTTGTTCATGCTTGCATTGATAGCCGGTATATCCTGCGCTTTTACAGCACTGAAAATTACCAGGCTAAATAAACAGACAAATATTCTTTTCATTATTGTATAATTTATTCGGTTAAAATTCCCCAGCTTCAAATAATCCAAGCATTTATTGATGCCTTTTTATTGCTGTTAATAAAGGATTACATTATTTGATAATAGTACAAAGAAGCAAGTTACTATAAATCATACCTGGGATGTTTGGTTTATAGTAACAAACAAAAAAGTGTAAAGCCATCTCACCGGCTTTACACTTATTAATCAACTATATCAGTACCCCGGGTTCTGCTTGATTTTTGAGTTTGTATTAATCTCACTTAACGGAATAGGCCATACATATGATTTATTATCGCTAAAGGTTGCGGTAAGTGGTTGAGTAACATTAATGGCTGAACCAAAATAAGCTGCTTCTGAATCACCTATTTTCCAACGGCACACATCAAACCACCAGGTTCCTTCATTAAATAATTCGGCCCAACGCTCATAATATAAAGGATTATGACCCAATACCGGATCGGGGCTAACTGGATTTGCAGCACTGGTTTGATCTGTTAATGATTTGTAGTCAATTGCCGAAGCAGCATTGATTGATAAACCGTAAGCCCTGCGTTTTACTTTGTTCAGATATTCAAGACCTGTTACTGCATCACCGGCACCTACACTTGCTTCTGCATACAATAAATATACATCAGCTAAACGCAGCAGGTAATAATCCCATTTATCCGAGTTGATGGTATTCTCGTTATAGTCAATTGGTGAGTATTTCCTCATGCTAAACCCGTAATGATTTTGCTGAAAAGCGTACACATCTGGTTTTGCCACTTTTGCCCAGTTTACACCATCGAATTTTACAGAGTCTACCCATGGTTGCAGGGTATTTACATATAAACGCGGATCTGCAGTTTGACTTGTTCTTACTGCTATAGCTTGAGCTGTATACGCAGGATCTTGAATTAATTGCGGATTAAGGAATGACGGATTGGAGCCTGTATATTTCGGGTTAGCAACCAGATTATAGGCACTTCCAATAGAATAACCAAAACGGACAACGTTCTGATCATGCACAAATTCGTTTGGATAACCCAGCGCCTGTGTAGTGCCCTCAGTACCATCAAAAGGAATAGTTCCATTGTAACCTCCGAATGTGCGTGGAGCCCAAATTAAACCATCAATGGTAGATGAATTGGCAGCACCACTGTAAATACCATAACCACCCATTGAATTTTGGTCAATATAAAGTTCCAACAGTGATTCGCTGTTAAATTTATTATTACCATTAAATGCATCATGATAAGTAGTATACGGCATTAAGGTTTTACCGCTGTTTTGTATTACATCCTTCAATGTAGTAACTGCATCGGCCCAATCCTGGGTATAAACATATGCTTTGCCCAGTAGTCCCTTAGCGGCCCATTCAGTAGCTCTTGCCGCATCCGTTGAAGGCCAAACTTGTCCTTTTAATAAAGCAGCAGCCTGTTTTTCGTCGCTGATGATTAAGGCCCAGGTATCTTTTACAGAACTGCGTGCAACTTGTGTTTGTGCTAAATTTTGTGGCACTTCGGTATACAAAGGCACGCCCATTTTGTCGCCATTTACACCACCAGCCTGCATGTAGGCCTCGCCAAACAAACATTCCAATTCCATATAATACCACCCCCTTAAACAGTATGCTTGTCCAAGCACCAGGTTAATAGTCTGCTGATCAGCTGATGGGTTATTTTTCAATAAAGTACCGGCAGCATAAATGGTTACGTTACAGTTTTTCACACCTGTATAAAGCGCCTGCCAGGTTTCTGAAGGGTATTCATTGCCTACGGAAAGATTATTAGCAGCCATTTCGTTCCATCCCGGATCACCGTTATATTCGGAGTTAACCGTATGCATGGAATTTGATAGTGCCTTTGGCAAAAAGTGGAAGCCAAATATGCCTTGATCGCGCAGGTTGGCGTAGCATGAAACCAGCACACTTTGCAAATCACTTACAGTTTTTGGAAAAGTACTGCTACTATATTGATTTGGAGGTCCAACATTAATTGGATCTTTTTTACATCCCGCCAGTAAAATTAGTGCGAGTGCTGCTATATATTTTTTCTTTAACATCTTCGTAAATTTTAAGGTTTATTATTAAAAACTAACATCAACGCCTGCTGAGTAAATCCTTGCTTGTGGATAATTGGTTACCGCATCAATACCTTGCGTAGTAGGATTAACCGTACCACCGGTAGTAAATGCACTGCCTAACTCCGGATCCAGTCCTTTATACTTGGTGATAGTAAATACATTGTTTGCCATCACAAATACCCTTAAAGTTTTGACGCTGATTTGTTTTAACACATTACCGGAAAAAGTATAGCCTAACTGTAAGTTTTTAAGCTTTAAATAGGCCCCATTCTCAACAAAGTAGCTATTTACAGAGGTGTAGTTCTGGTTTGGATCTAAAATAAAGCCACCATTTGATGGGATACCAACCCTTGGTTGTGAGGTTAAACCATTGCTACCAAAGAATGAATCGTTAAAAATTTGTTTGGTAGTGTTACCATCAGCAAACGGATATTGCTCATATGATTTTACACCATTAAACAACTGCACCCCGGCAACACCATTAAACAAAGCAGCCAAATCAAAGCCCTGATAATTAAGACGGATATTGAAACCGTAAGTCATTTTAGGGTTAGGGTTACCTATTACCTGCCTATCGTTAGCATCAATTTTTCCATCGCCGTTTAAATCCTGGAATTGAAGGTCACCAGCATGAGCCACATTTCCGTTTACCGTTTGATGTGAGGCTTGCGCATCAGTTTGGAATATTCCAAGAACCTTGTAGCCATAAAATTCACCAAATGGTTGTCCAACCTTTGTAATGGTTAATTGTTGGTTTGGCATGGTGTTAAATGCATTATCACCCATGTTATAGTAATTGTAACCACCATAAACTGCATCAGTTGCTGCTCCGCTAAGCTTGGTTACTTTGTTTTTGTTAAAGCTTGCATTAGCACTTATGTCGAAACCCAGTTTACCAATTTTATTGCGATAACCAGCCATAAAATCGAAACCTTTGTTATTAACTGTTCCGATATTGGTAATGTATGATTGTGTAAAACCAGTACTTGTTGGCAGGGAAAGGGCGTAAATTAAATCGGAAGTGTTTTTGTTGTAATATTCGGCTGTGAAATATAAGCTACCATGTAGTGCTTCTCCATCAATACCGATATTGGTTTCGGTAATGGTTTCCCAATGTAAATCAGGATTAGGGATACTATTTAAAGAGTTAGCGATTTGGAAAGGCTGACCAGGAGCGAATCCTTGTGCGCCACCGGCTATACCTGTACTTAAATTAAACTGGCTGTAGTTTGAAGTAAACAGATATGCAGGAAAACCTGTACTGTTACCTAATTTACCATAGCTGCCACGTAATTTCAAACTATTAACACCCGGTGCAATCTTCTTAAAGAAAGGCTCTTCGCTTATTGTCCAACCAGCAGATGCTGCTGGGAAAACACCTTTTACCTTATCAGGACCAAACTGGGTATAGTTAGCATCCTGCCTTATTGAGCCAGAGATGAAATATCTTTCATTGAAGTTATAATTTACTCTTGCAAATTGCGATTTGATTAAGCTTTGAGGGTCATAAGTACCTGAAAGCGAAAGCGCAGAAGAAGAAGTCTGAACGAAAGAATAACCTGGAATACCTACCTGGCTTTCACCGGCATAAATATTATTTGTTTTATCAACAATCTGCTCATAACCTGCCAGTGCATTGATATGATGTTTACCAAAGCTTTGATTATAAGAAAGTACATAGTTGGTTAACAACTGGCTGCTTTGTGCATATGACTTGTTAAGTGAATTAATGTTTGAAGAAACAGGGCCAAAATTATAGGTATTTTGGAAAAAGTCTTCTGTTTCCAGGTAATAGCTATAACCTAAAGTAGTTTTAAAATCCAGATGCAAAGGAAGTTTAATGTCTGCGTAAACATTACCCTGGAAATTATTCTTGGTATCCTGAGCCATTGCGGAATTTACCGCACCTAATGGATTCGGGCCTGAAAACTGAAGACCATTGTAGCCGGCAGGTTCCGTTCCGTATGAACCATCCTTGTTATAAATAGGGATAATGGGTTGTGTACGGAATGGTGCATTATGCAAATCGGCCTGGGCACCAACAAGTGGTGAGGTGATGCGTTGTGAACCATCAATCTGCTCGCCGATGGTGATATTTTTGCCTAGTTTGTAATCAGTATTGGCCCTGAAACCGCCGATATTTGAATAGTTTTTGATGAAAATACCGGTTTGCTGATTATAAAATCCGGAAGCCAGATAATTCACATTGGTTGAAGCACCAGAAATAGAAAGATTATAGTTTTGCTCGGTACCGTTGCGATACAATGCATCAACCCAGTTAGTGTTTGCTAAAGTATCGGTCATGGTAGCGCCATTGAAGAATTTAGGATTAACCACATTCTCCATTTTGATATAATCATCCCGATTAAGCAATTGAACCAATTTTGGATTGGTAACACCATATCTCGCACTAAAATTGATGGAAGGTGGGGCTCCGGCGTTTGAACCTCTCTTGGTAGTAACCAATATAACCCCACCTGCCGCTGCTGAGCCATAAATAGCTGCAGATGCTGCATCTTTCATCACGTCAATGGACTCAATATCTTGCGGATTAACATTATTGAGATCCGATCTTCTCACGCCGTCAACTATGTAAAGCGGATTAGGCTGATAAAAAGATGCTACACCCCTTATGATCACCTGAGGTACCGCATCCGGAGCGGCAGAGCTTTCAATGACGTTAACGCCTGCCACCCTACCTTGCAACGCTTCAATTGGGTTAGTAATAGGTTGATCTTTAAAAACAGCTCCTTTAACAGAAGAAATTGAACCTGTAAGGTCTTTTCTTCTTTGAGTGCCGTAGCCAACTACCACTACTTCATTTAAAGTTTGGTTGTCTTCAGCTAATTGAACATCTATTACACTTTGGTTTTTAACAGGTATTTCCTGTTTAGCATACCCAAGCATAGAAAAGATCAATACATCATTAGCGTTTACACTTAACGAGTATTTTCCGTTAAGGTCTGTATTAGTCCCTGTATTTTTCTGCTTTATCTCAACAGAAGCGCCGGGAAGTACTTGCCCTTTTTCGTCGGTAACTTTACCGGTAACTGTTATTTTTTGAGCCATAGCCCATGATGATAACAGTAAAAACAAAGAGCAAAAAAATAATTTTAGTAATTGTTTTTTATACATAATGCTTAAAAATTAGAGTTTATTAATTGGTTGATTGGTGGTTACTGGGTATAGCACGTTGTACTGCTATAAGACACTTAACCCGAAAGGAAACAGGTGTTTAAATACTTTGCTTCAGGAGCATTTCTGGCACATAACAATGCACTTACAGAAATGTACTTAAACAACCCGAAAGGTGTTCTTTTCATTTTCATGACACAATAAGATTTGGAAACTTGGTTTATAAATAAGTCAATTATTTAAGCGCTACAGATTGGCTTTAATTGACATACCAAAGAGAAGAGATTATAAATGCAGTTGCTAATTTCACAGTCAAAATATAAACAACAGCGGAATAAGCTAAAATATAATTAATTAAATATCAACTATTTAACTAAAAATCCAAAAGTGTAAAATATAAACGTAGTATAATCAAATATAAATGCAGAGTGGAAATTTAAATGGCTTTTATAGCCATAATCGCCTCTTCAAATTCATCGTTGGAGATAATTGATCTGGCTTTTATCCGGGCCTTGTAATTGTAAATGGTATTAACAGAATATTCCAGGATATGAGCTATCTTTTCGGTATCATTAATTCCAAGCCGTACCAAAGCAAAAATGCGCAGGTCGGTATTCAGTAATTGGTTGGGTAAAAGTTTAACATGGCTATCCTCTCCAAAAAGAGCATTATAACTATCTACAAAATTGGGAAATATCTTAAGAAAGGCTTTATCGAAGTTTATAAAAAGCTCTTCGCGTTCTTTTGTAAGGTTGATATTATTTACAAGTATGCTGATATCTTCAAACCTTCGGGTAATTAATTTATTATCAACTGAGCGTTTAAACTTATCCAGTTTATTGATGTATTCAGATATCAGATTAAAATAATATCCTATGTATTCTTCCTTTATCTTATTGGCCTCATTTAGTTTATTGATGCTTTCCTGAAGATGGTGATTGGTTTCAATAATGATTTTATCAGCGGCGCGTAACTTCCTGAGCTGCTTATAAATAATAACCGCAAACACAACAATAATAAGAGCCAGAATAGTAAGTGATGATGCATAAAAGAACAAAGCCTTCCGTTGCCCCTCAACAGAATTGATACGGGAGCCTGCGATTATCGGGAGTATGGCACTAACCTGTATCTTTCTTTGCCTTGCACCATAATAAATAGCATCATCCAAAGCTTGTTTAATGTAGATATAAGCATTTTCTACATCATCATTCTTATATAATAACTGAGCCAAATTGGTCATAGCAGCAGCTTCTTTTGTTGACGACCGGATATCAGCCATGGCAGCAGAAATTAATAACCCAATAGCACTGTCAACCTGATTATTACGAATATAAATATCGCTCAAAGTAGAAGCGGTTACAGCATACTGATGATCGGTTAAATGATAATCATGAACAAGCGTTTTTAAATTATTAATGGCCTTATCGGGCTGCCCCGTTTTAAGAAATTTTAAAGCAGTGTAATAAATATGTTCAAACGAATTTGACTTACATAAGGTAACTCCCGAATCAATATACTTTCCTGCCCGGGCATTGTAAATGGGTGCATAATAATCATCCTTATCAAAATCAGAAAGATCGTAATAGGTGCGGGCCGTTAAAAAGTAGTATTCTTTACGCTCTTCATTATTAAGCAGTTTCACATTAACTGTTTTAAGCGTATCAAAGGTTTCTTTAAACATTCCCGATGATAACAGTATGAAACCGAATTTAATACGGCTGTAGGCAATTTTTGCTGGATCTTTTAATAGCACACCTGTTTGCTGTAATTTTTTGGCGTAGCTAAAAGCTTTATTGTAGTTGAATGATTTATATTCTTCGTAAAACTTTAAATAGATATTGTACTTAAAGTTCAGATCGGGATTCGCCGCATTATCCAGATCCTGCTGCAATTTTTCAATGCGGGCTAACTTTTCACTATCGTATTTTTTTTTAGTATCAACGGTATTATTAAGCTTCACCAAAAGACTGTCATAACCCTGTGCCAGGGAAACAAAACGAAATAAGAATAAGATAGAAATTAGCAGTAAAATTCGTTTCATGCAGCCAAATCAATTAATCAAAACATTCATTACCTGCAACATAAGCACATTAACAGGGTATTGGATTTTATAATGGTTTATTGTATAAAATTAGAAAAATAATTGGTTTACAGCCTGGAGTTTTAAATTATTTGATTTATTATTAAAGGTGTGTATACAATAATACAGCAATGGTATCACCGGCAATGGGACGCATCTGGCTTAGCATCAATAGAAATTTAAACCTAGAGGAATAAAATAATTAACAATTACCCTACCGCCATTTAATTATCCTAATTAAAAACTTTAATTAACAATCATATAATATTGATTATTAACACTAATTAACCATTAGTTTATTTAAAATCAACATAATAAAACAATTTATTCAACCCCTTTCACATTCATTTGAACGGTATAAAGTGCTGTTGAAGCGTTGATAAAAAGTACATCTTTATGTATGCCGCCGAAACACAGATTAGCTGTCCATGGCTCATCAATATCTATGTGAGCTATCTTTTTTCCCTGCGGATTATAAATCGTAACCCCTTTACCACACAAATAAACATTTCCTTTAATATCCAATGTCATCCCATCTGCCCCCTGCTTAACAAAAAGTACACGATCACTTAAAGTCCCGTTTTTATTAATTGTGTATTTATAGGTTTTATTATCACCAATGTCAGCCACGTACAGATATTTTCCATCCGGCGTGCCTACTATTCCGTTGGGCTGTTTTAAATCGGCATCTACAATAACGGGCTGCTTTGCGCCCTTTGGTAAATAATAAACTCTTTGTCCATCCAGATCAGGCTTGGTGCGCGCCCAGTAAGGCCTCTGGTAATATGGATCGGTCATATAGATCCCTCCTTTCCTATCAATCCATACATCATTCGGGCCATTCATTAAATGCCCCTTATATTCGCTCAGCAGTACTTTAATCTTTTTATCCGGACTGATTAACCAAAGCTGGTCTTTTTCATCGGCACAGGTCACCAAATTGCCTTTCTTATCAAAATACATCCCATTACTTCTTCCTGCACTATCCAGAAAAACAGATAGCTTGCCATCTGTACTGTATTCCCATATTTTGTTATTGGGTTGATCGGTAAAAAACACATTCCCCTTTTTATCAACCGAGGCGCCTTCAGTAAAGCTAAATTGTCTAGATATTAACTGCGGTTTTACAAGTGTATCAAACAATAAAGTATCCTGTCCAAATGCGCTAAGCGATAACTGAATAAGCGACAAAATCGCTGTAAATAAAAATATCCGTTTCATTAAAATCTAAATAAAAATCATCCGGCCTTTCCGGTCTTTATAATATGTGGGCTAAAGTAATTGTTTTTGCTGTCAAACCTCATTCCCCTCACCATTGTTACCACTCGTGGCAGAAGGGATTATTTCATCAGTATCAACCAAACTGCTACCATGGTCTATGGACTATCGACCATGGCCACTCCTACCAATGACTAATGAAATAATGACCAAATGATTAATGACAAGAAAAAATATCCAATATTTTAATCATTTTTGGCTCCAGACTCCATACTTCAGAATAAATGAAATTAAAACAGCAATTACTACAGCTTTCGCTACTACTTCTTCCTTTTATTTCTAATGCACAGGAAAAACTAATTTTCAAAGACTCATCCCAGCCAATTGATGTAAGGGTGAAGGATTTGGTTTCACGATTAACTTTAGAAGAAAAAGTAAGCCTGTTGGGCTATCAGAGTAAAGCTGTACCCCGTTTAGGCATACCAGCTTATAACTGGTGGAATGAGGCACTGCATGGCGTTGCGCGGGCCGGGGAGGCAACTGTATTCCCCCAGGCAATAGGAATGGCGGCAACGTTTAATAATGATTTATTGAAGCAGGTCTCCACTGCTATATCAACAGAGGCACGGGCCAAGTATAACCTGGCTATAGCTCAAGATCGTCATTTACAATACATGGGCCTTACCTTTTGGACGCCCAATATCAATATCTTTCGCGATCCGCGCTGGGGCCGCGGACAGGAAACTTATGGGGAAGATCCTTATTTAACCTCCATAATGGGCAGCGCATTTGTAAAAGGTTTACAAGGCGATGATCCGCATTACTTAAAAACATCGGCCACGGCTAAACACTTTGCTGTACACAGCGGCCCCGAAGCCACACGTGATTATTTTGACGCTAAAATTGATGAGAAGGATTTCCGCGAAACCTATCTCTATGCATTTCATGCACTGGTTAATAACGGCGTAGAATCGGTAATGAGCGCTTATAATCGTGTTAATGGTGTGCCTAACTCCATTAATAAAGTTTTGTTAACCGATATCCTAAGAAAAGAATGGGGATTTAAGGGCCATGTAGTTACAGACTGCGGTGCATTAAATGATGTGTACAGTACCCACAAAACTTTGCCTGGACCGGTTGAAACAGCTGCTGCAGCCATCAAAGCAGGTATAGATCTTGATTGCTCTACGGTATTACAGGAAGATGCCATAAAAGCCGTTAAACAGGGCCTATTAACCGAAAAAGAAATTGATGGCGCTTTATCAGCCATACTTCGCACCGAATTTAAGCTGGGCTTTTATGATGATGCCACTTTAATACCATACCATACTTATGGAGCCGATAGTGTGCACAATGCGGCACATATTGCCCTTGCACGTAAAGCTGCACAACAAACTATGGTGCTGCTTAAAAACGATAATCATGTTTTGCCGTTGAAAAAAAGCGACTATTCCAGCATTATGGTATTAGGTCCTAATGCCGCTTCGTTTGATGCTATGGTGGCCAATTATCACGGCACCAGCAGCAAAGTGGTAAACTTTGTAGAAGGCATAACAGCAGCCGTTGGGCCGGGCACAAGAGTAGAGTATGACCAGGGATCGGATTATAAAGACACTACCCATTTTGGTGGTACCTGGGCTGCCGGAAATTGCGATGCCACTATTGCAGTAATCGGCTTGTCTCCTGTTCTGGAGGGCGAAGCCGGTGATGCTTTTTTATCAGAAGGCGGCGGCGATAAAAAGAACTTGAACTTGCCTGCAAGTGAAATTGCTTTTATGAAAGAGTTAAGAAAATCAGTAAAAAACAAACCCATCATAGCGGTTATTACCGCAGGCAGCGATGTAAATATTGATGCCATTGCTCCATACGCCGATGCCATTATTTTTGCCTGGTATCCTGGCGAGCAAGGTGGAAATGCTTTGGCTGATATTGTTTTTGGCGATATTTCCCCATCAGGGCATTTGCCTCTTACTTTTTATAAATCACTAAGCAATGTACCCGATTATAGCAATTATAGCATGAAAGGGCGTACCTATCGTTATTATGACGGCCCGGTACAGTATCCTTTTGGATTTGGCTTAAGCTATACCACTTTTGATTATAAACAGGAAGGCAATTTAAACAGTAAATACAAAACAACCGATACACTGAGCGTTAACGTGCAGGTTAAAAATACAGGGCCAATGGATGGAGATGAAGTGGTACAAGCCTATATCGAATACCCGAAAATTGACCGCATGCCGGTAAAAGAATTAAAAAGCTTTAAACGGATTTCAATACCCCAAGGCAATTCACAATCTGTTACCATCAAAATACCGGTAAAGGAATTGCAGAAATGGGACTTGAGCAACCACGGCTGGAAAGTTTATCCGGGCGATTATAAATTAATATTGAGCGATAACTCACGCGACGAAAAGATAACGTTGCCTTTTGTTGTTAAATAAAGTAAACCTGCGTTTTGTATTCAAAAGAAGAAGCATCCCAACTAAAACAAGCCTTTTGGACAACCTTTGGCCAGTATATTGCCCCGCAACTATCAGCCGAAGGTTTAAGGGTAAACTGGGTAAACTATAAAACCGGTATCAAACACGTTTTCTTCAAAATGCAGGCCGATAAACGCTCGGCTTCCATAGCAATTGAGCTTATTCATCCCGATCCGGGTATCCAGGAATTGTTTTTTGAACAGTTTCTGGAATATAAAAACATTCTTACCTCCTATCAAAATGAACCATGGAGCTGGGAATTACATGGCAGGGATGAATATGGCAAAACCATCAGCCGTATATTTAAACAAATAGATGGTGTGAGCATCTTCAACAAAAGCGACTGGCCCGAACTGATCTCTTTCTTTAAACCCCGTATTATCGCATTGGATGAATTTTGGAGCGATGCCAAATATGGGTTTGATGCGCTGAAATAATTTCAGAACCCGAATTCATTGAATTACCGGATTTTTTGGAATGACAAGTTAAAATTCTATTAATTCTTTAATTCAATAAATTCCGGTTCAAACAAAAATTCAGAAATTTTGCTAAATTTGTTAGCATGAAGCGTTCGGGAAGTGCTGATTTGCCTTTACACTATGGCCATGTACCTGTTTGGCTTGCCGAAAGGATGGCAAAGCTTGGCTTGGCTGTGGTTGAAAATATTGTGATGGATTATGGCAAGGATGAGGTTTTACGCCGCCTTAGTGATCCATTCTGGTTTCAAAGTCTTGGTGCTGTAATGGGTATGGACTGGCACTCATCAGGCATTACCACTTCAGTAATGGGCGCTTTAAAACATTCTGTTAACCCGCACAGCAAGGAGCTGGGAATTTACATTTGCGGTGGCAAAGGCAAATACTCCAAACAAACACCGGATGAACTGTTAAAGATTGGCGAAACCATTGGCCTGGATGGTCATCACCTGGTAAAATGCAGTAAACTAAGTGCCAAGGTAGATAATACCGCCATTCAGGATGGATTTCAACTATATACTCACAATTTCATTTTAAGCAGTAGCGGACAATGGGCAGTTGTTCAGCAAGGCATGAGCGATAAAACCAGCACTGCCCGCCGTTATCATTGGCATTCAGAAACACTTACCTCTTTTGTGGATGATCCGCATACTTTCATTTACGGCCAAAATATCGGAAATATTTTAAACATGGCCGATAAGCAGGCTGACGGGTCCCGCAAAAGCGTAATGCTGATAGCAGGAGAAAATCCGGATCAGATGCTCAAAGAAATCAGCAAACTGGTTATGCCAGCTCACCACGATGTACGCGCGAAGGATGTGGACCTCAAAAGACTGGGCGCTGTTTTATGGCTGGCGCAGGAAAAACAACCCAAAGATTTTGAAGACTTATTGCTACTACAGGGATTAGGCCCGCGTACGTTGCAATCGCTGGCATTGGTTAGTGAAGTAATTCACGGTGCCCCTTCCAGATTTAAGGACCCTGCAAGATTTTCATTTGCACATGGCGGTAAAGATGGGCATCCTTTCCCAGTGCCAGTAAAAGTATATAATGAAACTATTGGCATATTGCAAAACGCCATTCATAAAGCCAAGCTTGGTAATTCAGAAAAAAATGAAGCCATTAAACGATTAACACAAATAACGCAACGTGCTGAAGAAAACTTTATTCCAAATGCAAATTTCGATAAAGTGATTGAGCAGGAGCGGGAAAACTCATGGAAATACGGGGGCCGTACGGTTATGGGCAAGGTACAACCACCTGTGCAACAGCAGTTAACTTTATTTTAGCGCTTTCAAGAATATTTTTTTAATAAAAAAGTCATATTCTTAATATTTATATAATTAAAAAATCAAAAGCTTGCAATTGTCATAATTATTTGCAATATTTGATTAAACAATATCAAGATCTAATTGTTGTTGACTTAGTTAAATTTAATTTAAATTATTATGAACCGTAAGCCACGTGTTGAATTTTTAATCGGAAATGGTTTCTTAGCAGTAAGAATTGATAACAAGTATTATGGTAAAGTACCTGATAACTTTAACTTGAAACCGGTTTATGTTCCGGTAAAAGCAAGAAAATTTTAAGCTTTAACAGCTTTAAAACATATGATATATCCTATGAATTGATAAAATTCATAGGATATTTTTTTTGAATCGGTTTACAGCACCGGACTTTCTATAAATTCTTTAGATATTTTTTTCCAGATTTCTTCAGCAATCAATTCAGGTGGTCGGTTGCCATCAGTAACCATCACTTTCTCTTCATCTTTCAGCAACTCCATCACTTCAAAATATTTATTCCTAACATTCTGTAGATTTTCAAGTGTTTCGTAAAGTTCGGTTGAACTTCGCCCCTTCCTTAAGCGGTCAACACTAATTTCTGCAGGTATATCGATGTAAATATTCAAATCTGGCCTCAGCAGGTCAGCACTTAATGAATTAGCTTCAATTACCCAATTTAAATCCATGTAAGGGCTTTGATAAGCGTATGAAGAAAAATAATAACGATCCGTTAATACGGTATAACCTTCTTCCAGTTTTTTAAGAATACCATCTCTTTTATTAAGCAAATGGTCTAATCGATCTGCAACAAAAAGCCCTGCTATTGTCTTGTGATCGGCTTCCATCTTGTGGGTGAAGATATCCCTTATCATCTTCCCTATCGGGCCTTCTGAAGGCTCGCAGGTTACGTAAACCTTATGCCCTGCCGCTGTAAGCTGATCTGTTAATAATTTTACCTGTGTGCTTTTACCGCTACCATCAATACCCTCAAAGGCAATAAAAAAGTTTTTCTTCATCAATTTATCTGTCTCGGGTCAAATATACGGCCAAAAAAACAATCATTCTAAACTCAGATACGCAAAGTACTACGTCGCTAGGTTTTATTATTTCAATGATAACAAAATAGCATTAGCAGAATCCAGGTGCGTTTGGATAACCGGCAATGTGGCTGCAGCAAATTTACTGATCTCTGTATCTGGATTATGACTACCTGCTGTAAATAGCTTTACAGCTTCAATATGATCGGCAACCATCATTTGTAAATATTCCTTATCAAATGCGGTTCCTGTTTTTTTCGAAAGATTTTCAATTAATAACTGGTGCTCCGCGCTAATCGAATCTGCACCACTCACCTGTTTATCTGTTTTTATCTTTGTTAATTCATCTCCAGCAGTGGTATGGTCATCAATCATCATTTTCGCTAAAGCAATTACTCTTTGATTATTAGAGTTGGTTATAGCTTCACCTGATGCTTTTATTTCTGTAAGCCCCCCGGTAATTCCGTTTTTTATAAAAGATGCTCCCGCCGAATCCACACTTGAATTATTATAATTTTTAGCATGCCGGTTATTACAAGCTATCGTTAATAAAATAATCAATCCAAGAACCGGGGTAATTAAATTCTTCATTTTTTGATATAAATATGTTAGGGCTTAATTGACATCCTTACCTGACTTACAATCCTGTGACAATTTAGCAAAATAGTTGAACAGCCAATAGAATTAAAGCTAAAAACTAAAATTATTTTCAAAGTACCAGATAAAAATATTCATACTTTTATTTTTACTATAAAATTAACGATGATGAATACCGGCGATAACCATTCATTTAAGACAAAAGCAGAAGCTTTCAAAAAACTGCACCAGCGCGAAGGAATATTTGTTATTCCTAATCCCTGGGATGCAGGTTCAGCAAAAATATTGGAGAGCCTTGGATACAAAGCGCTTGCTACTACCAGCGGGGGCCTTGCTTTTTCACTTGGCCTGCCAGACGGACTTTCATTAATATCCCGTGAAGACAGTTTGAAAAATGCTCAAAGCATTATAAATGCTACTGGCCTGCCCGTATCAGCCGATTTGGAAAATGGTTATGGTGATGATCCAGCAACCTGTGCCGAAACTATCCTTTTAGCAGCTAAAGCCGGCCTTGCAGGCGGTTCAATTGAAGATGCTACAGGAGATCCAGCCAACCCAATATACCCTTTCGAGTTGGCCGTTGAACGTATAAAAGCATCTGTGCAGGTAGCGCAAAGCTTACCTCATCCTTTTACACTTACCGCAAGGGCCGAAAACTTTTTATATGGTAGGCCCGATCTTAAAAACACTATAAAGCGCTTGGAGGCATTTGCCGATGCCGACGCCGACGTACTGTTCGCCCCAGGACTAAAAACTCCTGAAGAAATTGAGGCCGTTGTTAAGGCGGTAGCTCCCCGACCGGTAAATGTAATTATGGGAATATCAGGAAGCAATTTTACTGTAGATATGCTCGCCAAAATTGGAGTAAAAAGGGTAAGTATTGGTTCTTCTTTTATGAGAGCCGCCTATGGCGCATTTTTCAATGCAGCAGAAGAAGTGCTGCGAAAAGGTACGTTTACTTATGTAAATGGGGTAAAATCCTATGCTGATTTTAATAACCTTTTCAAAAATTAAAATATCTGAATCCCTATTCAATTAAGGAATTCAGATATTTTATTAAATCTATTATGCCAAGTTACGGCCGGCATTTACAATACCATATACTGTTCTGATAACCAGCTTATTATATATTTTAATTAATTCTTCATCATTGCAATTGTTTAAACATTGCAATGCATAATGCTGTATGATAACCAGCGGCAATACAATTTTTTCGCGGATAGCGATTGACCGACGTTCAACAGGATATTCCTGCATCAAAACTTTAGTACCGGTTAATTCAAACAGCATGGCTTTGGTTAGCTCAAACTCATCCTTTAACAGTTTCCAGAACTGTCCGAACTTTTTATCTTTCTCCAGGTAAGCTGTTACCCTGAAATCAGATTTGGTCATGGACATGGTACAATTATCAACCATTGTTTTAAAGAAACCAGATGAATTGTACAACTCCTTTATCTCGTTCCAGTTACCATCTGTTTTCATCTTATTTAGCGCTGTACCTACTCCATAAAAGCCCGGGATACTTTGCTTTAACTGGCTCCATGAAGTAACAAAACTAATAGCTCTTAAATCTTCTAGCTTAAGCTGAGCATCAGAATTGCGCTTGGTTGGCCTGCTGCTGATATTGATGTGTGACAGCAACTTCAGCGGACTAAATTTCTCCAGATACTCTACAAACAATGGATGCTGGCGCAGGTCAATAAACAGCTTAAAACTCTCATCAGCCATGGCTGATATCAGTTCTTTATGCCGGGTATCCAATAAATCATCTTTATTAGGGTTTAATGCCGATGTAATACCGGCATTAATCAATTGCTCCATATTAAACCTTGCCGTTTCTACTGAGCCGTATTGAGAGCTTACAGTTTGTCCCTGAATGGTTAGCTGGATATGTTCATTAGCAATCTCCTCGCCCATTGAAGCGTAAAAACGATGGGTTTTACCACCTCCACGTGCCGGTGGGCCGCCCCTGCCGTCAAAAAACGCCAACGATACACCATATTTGCGTGCTATAGCAGTTAACTCAACCTTAGCTTTATAAATTGACCAATTGGCCATCAGGTAACCACCATCCTTGGTACTATCAGAAAAACCAAGCATAATACTCTGCAGGTTGCCACGGCTCTGTAAATGTTCTTTGTAAAAAGGATGCGTATACAATAGTTCCATTACCCCGGCTGCATGTTTCAAATCGTTCACTGTTTCAAACAGAGGCATAAAGTCAACGCTCAAATTGTCTTTTTTCCAACCGCTCCACAAAAACAGATTAATCAACTGCAAAATATCTGATGCCTGCTGACAATTACTGATAATAAAGCGCTGACAAGCCTTTTCACCATTACTTTGCTGAATCTCTTTCATCAGCCTGATGGTATTTAGTGTATCGCAAATCAATTTATCAGCATCATCCGGGCAATGGAAATCTGCTTCGTTAAATTGCAGGTTATCCAGTTTATCTTTCTCGTCCAGATCTTCATACCCTGCTTTAATTCCACTATTAATTTCAGATTGTTTTGTACTGAAATTAAACACGTTACGTAACACCCTACTATCTTGCCTGATATCAAGCGTGGCAAAATAACATCCAAACAGCTGAACTTTCTTAATCAGATCATCAACAATATTCACAAAAAGACTATCGTGACTGGTAATTAAGGTATGTTTAATAGACTGCAGTAACTCTAATATTTCATCCTGCAAATCTTCCGGATTCTGTTTATTATTGGCATTATCATAAATAATCTGCTCAAGTGTAGCCACTGCTTTTTCAACACCACGGAAGGTTATTCTGCGTTTTAAAACCCTAATATCACGATAGTAGCAACGAAATACCCTTTGTCTTAAAAAGCTGGCAACCGCTTTTGTGGTTTCTGTAGTTACATTAGGGTTCCCATCCCTGTCGCCACCCGGCCAAAAGCCCAATTCAAGCAGCTGACTTTTGCGGTCGGCCTTTAAATCAAACTCTTCATCAAGCTTTGATTGAATGCCAGATACTGCATGATAAAATATATTTTCCAGAAACCAGGCCAGGCTAATGGCCTCGTCAACCGGGGTTGGCGATGTTTTATTGAAAAACGGGGTTTTCCCCAATTGCTGTAATAAAACGTCGATATTGTTAATATCATTAGTTTTAAGTGCTTCAATCAGGTCAGTCATGATACCAAGTATGCTTCCTGGGTAAAATTGTGTTGGATGTGCAGTCAATACCAACCTTAATGAAAAATCATTAAGCTTTTCACTGATACTATTGCGTGCCTGATCACTAACTGCGGCCTGTTGTAACAAACTTTGCAGCGTTCCGCTATCGTCAGAGCGACCAATTTTACTAAAGGAAGAATCTTCAATGGCATCAAATAATACTACCTGGCGTTCAATGTATTGAATAAAGCGAAACAAACGGTTTATCTGCTCCTGGTGCTCAATATCCGGGACATATTTTTTGAAGAACGACTCAATAATAGTGGTTGGCGATACTTCTTTACTTACTTCCTTTTCGCAATGGGAGCTAAAAAACGGCAACAGAATGCCGGTATCTTTTACCTGGTAAAAAGGCAGCGTTTGAAACAAGCTGTTATATAACTCAAAGCGGGTTACAACTTCGTTATTAAAAGCTGTTTCTCTTTGGCTGAGTTTTAACGTTAAAGGCATATCAGGATAAGTTGGATATAAAAAGTAAGTTTACTATAATTGGTTAAATAGCAGCAGATATTATTTATCAAATTAGCCGTGCTTTTCAGGGCGTGAATTTAAATATCTAAAATTTAAATTTATAAAAAAATGAGTAATTTATAATGGTTATCAAATATTAATGCAATATCTATTAAAAAGTAACCAATAAATTTAATTTATGTAAATTTGACAACCAATTTAAGCACAAAAAAAACGTATATGAAAACAAACATCAGGGAGATTAAAAGCTTTTTTTACAGCCAATATTTCTCTGATGGGTTGCGTATGACTATCGGCATCCTGCTGCCTTCATTGGTATTTGCCCAATTCAATCAATTTGATATAGGATTAACCCTTTCATTAGGAGCACTTTGTATTTGCACCATTGATAGTCCGGGTCCTGTTTCGCATAAACGGAATGCCATGGCCATCGGGAATTTTTTTCTGTTTGTGGTGGCTGTTACAACCGGATTTGCCAGACTAAGCCTGTTTACCCTGGGCACTGAAATCACTTTATTTTCCTTCTTTTTCTCCATGTTTACGGTTTACGGCAACCGGGCAGCCTCTGTAGGGACATGTGCCTTGCTGGTAATGATCTTTATGATGGATAAAGCAGCCAAACCTAACGAGGTTTTGCCTTTAAGTGCAACTATTTTAGCCGGAGGGATATGGTATATGCTGTTTAGCCTGGTATTTTTCGGCATAAGGCCTTATCGTGCTGCCCAACAGGTTTTAGGAGAGAACATTGCTGATATAGCTGATTTTTTAAGGATCAAAGCCGATTTTTATTCACCAAATACAGATATCGATAAAAACTATCGCAAGCTGGTTTCAAAGCAAATAATTGTTAGCCAACATCAGGATGCAGTAAGGGAATTGCTTTTTAAAAGTAGGATCATGGTCAAGGAATCAACAAATGTTAGCCGGATACTTGTGCTTACTTTTGTTGATTTGGTGGATATGTTTGAACAGGTAATGGCTACCCATTATGATTATAGCCATATCAATGAAAAATTCAAATCCACAGGTATTTTAGATGACATATCGTTGATTATAAGGCAAATGGCTGATGAGATGGACAATATTGCTTACATGGTTTTAACAAATAAAAGAAACAGGAGTCAATTTGATTTTGACCCGGTACTTGAACAGTTAAAACTTAAAATTGATGAAATAAAAACCAATGATCAAACTGCTACCAATATTGCCCTTAAAAAAATACTGATCAACCTGCGCGATCTGAACGACAGGATAAAAAGCATGGGTAATTATTACCACTTCAAATCGTCCAAAACCTTGCTGGAAGATTCGGAAAACAAACTGGAGTTTGCAAAATTTGTACCTCAGCAGGATTACGCGCCACATGTATTTTTCGATAATTTCTCATTTGGCTCAGCAGCCTTTAAACATGCTTTAAGGGTATCTATGGTATGTCTGGTTGGCTTTATAACCGCTAAGAGTATTTCACTTGGGCATCATAGTTATTGGATATTACTTACCATTATTGTAATCCTAAAACCCGGTTTCAGTCTGTCCAAGCAGCGTAATTACCAGCGCTTAATTGGTACCATTTTTGGTGGTATAGCAGGCATTATTATATTAATGTTTATTCCTGATAAAAATATCCAGTTTGCACTTTTGGTGATATTAATGATTGGCACCTACAGCTTTTTACGGTTAAATTATGTAGTAAGTGTAATTTTCATGACTCCTTATGTACTTATCCTTTTTAAATTTTTAGGAGTAGGTTTAGTAGTAAAAGAGCGTATTATTGATACTATTATCGGCTCATCGATTGCGCTTATTGCCAGCTATATCATTTTCCCGAGCTGGGAGTTTGAAAAGATACAGGATAACCTGGTAGGTGTTATTACCGCTAATATTAATTACCTGGTAAAAATAGCCGAAAGCATTATAGGGAAACAAGTGGGTACTATTGAATATAAACTGGCCCGCAAGGATGTATTCGTAAAATCGGCCAATTTATCTGCCGCTTTTGAGAGGATGACCTCTGAACCCAAGAGCAAGCAGCGTAATATAAAAGAACTGCACAAATTTGTTGTACTTAACCATATTTTATCATCGTACATTGCTACTATTGCCTCTTCAGTGTCAAACAAAGCATTACACGCTGCCCCATCCGAAAATTTAAAACTCATAAAAAAGAGTATATCGGTACTGAATGAGTGCAACAAAAAATTCAATGGACGAATCGTTGAATTTAATACGGGTAAAACTCATCCGGTTGTGGAAAATGAATCGGTTGTTAAACTTTCTGCCGATGAAATTTTGCTAAAAGAGCAGCTTGGTTTTATTAATAAGATTAGCAATGATATTGCAAGGGTAACAGATCACATAGTTGAAGCAAATGGTGAATAGCACTATAAAAGTTCCGTCGCCAAATTAGCCAGCTCGCTTCTCTCCCCTTTTTGCAGGGTAATGTGTGCGTATAACGGATGTCCTTTGGCTTTATCAATCAGGTAGCTCAGGCCATTACTTTCGGCATCCAGATACGGGGTATCAATCTGATAGATATCACCCGTAAAAACAAACTTACTATCTTCTCCGGCACGTGATATAATGGTCTTTACTTCATGCGGGGTAAGGTTTTGTGCCTCATCCACTATAAAAAATATCTTACTCAGCGTCCGTCCGCGGATAAAGGCCAGCGGTGTAATGGATATTTTTTCGTTTGCCACCAATTCATCAATTTTAGCCTGCATTTTCTCATCCTCTGCAAACTGGTCTTTTATAAATTTAAGATTATCCCAAATCGGGGCCATGTATGGATCTATTTTAGATTTAATATCCCCGGGTAAAAAGCCTATATCCTTATTACTTAAAGGTACAATAGGCCTGGTAACAAATATCTGCCTGAAGTATTTACGTTGCTCCAAAGCCCCGGCAAGAGCCAATAGCGTTTTACCAGTGCCAGCATTACCCTGTATGGTAACCAGTTTTATATCCGGATGCAATAAAGCGTGGATAGCAAAAGATTGTTCAACATTACGGGGATGTACATTAAAAACAGGCTGTTCAGTTATTTTCTCGAGTTGAGCAGTTTTTGAATTATAAAAACCAGGGACAGAACCCTTTTTACCATTCAGAATATAAAAATGATTACTGGTATGATGCTCCAGCTCTAAATCTCCAGCAGGGATACTATCTGCTTTGTTTAGTTGGGTGATCAATTTTTCAGCAACCTTGCTTAAAGTGGTCTCACCTGTATAAAGTTCTGCAAGATTTTTAATTTTACCTGTTTCGTAATCTTCCGCATGCAGGTTAAGTGCTTTTGCTTTTAAACGCAGGCATATATCTTTGGAAACCAGTATCACTTTTTTATCAGGATGTTCTTCCTGCAAACCTAATGCAGCATTTAATATGCGATGATCTGTTTTTGCCGATCCGAAAACGGTTTCGGCATCAGCAGCCAGATTTTTAGTGTCAATAATAACCTTAAAATTCCCCTTGCCTTTTCCGTTTAGCGGCTGCCATTTATTAATAAGACGGTTGTGTGATAACTCATCCATCAGCCTGATAAAGCTGCGGGCTTCAAAATTGCGGGTATCATTACCGCTTTTCATATTATCCAGTTCTTCCAATACCTGAATGGGTATGGCTACATCGTGTTCCTGAAAATTTTCGAAAGCGTTATGATCGTATAAGATTACTGAGGTATCTAAAACAAATATTTTCGGTCTTCCGTTGGTCTTGCTTTTGCCGTCCTTGCTCATGTTATGGCTAAATTAGCGATTTTAAGGCGGCCACAAAAATGAAAAACAATGTTACCCGTCAAAAAAAAGCTTATAAAAACGAAAACGGAAGCCTCTTCTTTCGATTTGACTTCCGTTTTCTAACCCTTTGCTTAACCGTAGTTACTCAAAAAGCACCAAGTTTTGTGTAAGCTGACCGACTGCTATTCTGTTGTTCTTGCAAACATTGATTCTTTCAGTACATTAGTGGTTTTTACTTTTCTCCGTAAAAAATTGTAATCCTTGCTAATACCTCTTTAATTATCTTTCTTTTCCAAAGCTCTCGCCTTTTACTTTCCAGATGATTCAGGTACTTCCATGATCTTTAGCTCCTCCGAGGATTTGCCCGATTCAATTTCTGTATTCCTGTAAGGCTGTCAAAGTACGTCGTTCTTGATATTTCTAAGATAGGAGCTTAATGAATATTTGTCAAGCATTATTTTCATTTTTTATTAACATGTTTCTAACAATTCCATCCACAGCACTTCCTCACTGATATGTAATCAGTTTAGCAATAAATACTTATATTTTGCACACTTATTAACACTGGAGTTATCAACAAAAGCATTGAAAATTACTATTTAAGGGATATATGTAAATTCTTAAAAACAAATATTTTCAAAAACTTATTGTAAAATTGAATACCAATAACCTATGAAAAACGCACAACTGATCGGTATTGACCTGGGTGCCACCAACATACGGGGCGCTTCGGTTATTGATGGTAACATCGGCAACATTATATCCCAGCCTATCCACAAAAACGGTACGGAAGAACAGGTTTTGGAAGATGTATTTTTCATTGCAGATCAACTGGTTGATAGTGAAGCAAAAGCCATCGGTATAGGTGTACCCAGCGTGGTGAATGTAAAAGAAGGTATTGTTTACGATGTACAGCATATTCCATCGTGGAAAGAAGTTCACTTAAAACAGATTATGGAAGCTCGCTATCAGATCCCGATTTATGTAAACAATGATGCCAACTGCTTTGCCATGGGCGAACATTACTTCGGTAAAGGCCAAAACCACGCTGACATGGTGGGATTAGCTATTGGTACCGGGCTTGGGGCTGGCATTATTATCAATAATAAACTTTATGCTGGGCCAAATTGCGGTGCCGGAGAATTTGGAATGGTTGATTATCTTGACCATAACTATGAATACTATTGCAGCGGTTCATTTTTTCAAAATGTATATAGTCTGAACGGAGAAGATGTTTTTAAAAATGCCCAAAAGGGAGAACAACAGGCATTAAAACTTTATGCCGAGTTAGGCTCTCACTTGGGAAATGCCATAAAGCTTATTATGTATACCTACGACCCTGAACTGATTATTTTAGGCGGATCCGTTTCTTCGGCTTTTAAATTCTTTGAAAAAACGATGTGGGAAAAGATAAAAACCTTTGGTTACCCTAAAAGTATTGATCGCTTAAAAATACTAACATCTGAATTAGCCAACAGTGCTATATTAGGTGCCTCAGCTTTGTTTTACGATGCTTTATAAAGCAAAAAAGTCCGGAAGTATTCACTCCCGGACTTTGTATAATTTATAGGCTTTCCTATTATCTTGAATAATTCGGAGCCTCTTTTGTTATAGTAATATCATGCGGATGACTTTCTTTCATTCCGGCAGCTGTAATGCGCACAAATTTGGCTTTTTGTAAATCCTCAATATTGGCGGCACCGCAATAATGCATCCCGGCACGCAATCCTCCTATGTATTGGTAAATTACTTCGGCAAGGGTGCCTTTGTATGGTACGCGGCCCACAATGCCTTCCGGTACTAATTTGGTTACCACATCTGTTTCATCTTGAAAATAACGATCCTTTGAACCTTTGTCCATTGCCTCAACAGAACCCATACCACGGTATGATTTAAACTTGCGGCCTTCGTAAATAATGGTTTCACCCGGTGACTCTTCAACACCTGCAAACAATGAACCTGCCATTATAGAGCTTGCACCTGCAGCAATTGCTTTTACAATATCTCCGGTTTGTTTAATACCACCATCAGCAATAACCGGAATACCGCGGCCTTCCAATGCTTTGGCGCACTCATAAACGGCAAATAACTGCGGTACACCAACACCGGCCACGATACGGGTTGTACAAATTGAACCCGGACCTATACCTACTTTAACCGCATCAGCACCTGCATCTGCAAGGGCAATGGCAGCCTCGCCGGTTGCTATGTTACCAGCTATTACCTGCAATTCAGGGTATAAAGCTTTCACATTTTTAACCATATCAATAACCCCTTTTGAATGACCATGTGCGGTATCAACAGTAATAACATCAACCCCTGCCGCAACCAATGCTTTAACCCGGTCAATATTATCGGCAGCTACCCCAACGGCAGCGCCAACGCGTAAACGACCAAACTCGTCTTTACAGGCACTTGGGAAGTTTTTGAATTTCTGAATATCTTTAAAAGTGATTAAGCCCCGTAAAACACCTTCGTTATCAACTACCGGTAATTTTTCAATTTTGTGGCTCTGTAATATTTCTTCTGCCTGAAATAAGGTAGTTCCTTGTGGTGCAGTAATCAGGTTGACACTGGTCATTACTTCACTAACCGGACGCGTCATTTCTTTTTGAAAACGAAGATCACGATTGGTAATGATACCTTTTAATTTATTTTTTCCGTCGATGATCGGGATGCCACCTATGCGGTATTCGCGCATTATTTTCACTGCATCAGCAACGGTTGATGCCTCGTGCAGGGTAACCGGATCCTGAATCATGCCACTTTCTGAACGTTTTACCTTACGTACCTCGTCAGCCTGTGCCTGAATGGTCATGTTTTTATGCAGAATACCAATACCGCCGGCCTGAGCAATAGCAATTGCCAAAGCTGATTCCGTAACGGTATCCATAGCAGCAGAAAGAATAGGAATATTTATCCTGATCTTTTTTGTGAGATATGAGCTGGTGTCAACATCGCGCGGTAAAACTTCTGAATAAGCCGGGAGTAGTAAAACGTCGTCGTAAGTTAATCCTTCGGCAACAAATTTCTGGGGGTCTAATTGCATGGCAAATATTTGTTATTTGCCGGGCAAAGATACTATTTATTTCGGATTTCGGAATTTCAATTGCGGATTTATTTATCATTTGGAATGATAGCTTATTAAAATTGCCTTCTAATGACAGCCTATATTTCAAAACAACGCCGATCTATCAACTTTTTAAATAACAATTCCGAAATAGAAATTCCGAAATCCGAAATCCACCTTAATACTTTCCTACAATAACCTTATAAAACTGGTTAAAGTTCAGATATTGTTTAGCCAGTTCTTGTAAATGTCCGGCTGTTACCGTTTTAACCGTTTCTACATAACGATCATAATAATCATAATAATCATAATCTAATCCGGCGAAATACAGATTCTTAAATTTATCGGCATGAGAAAAAACATTCTCCAAACTGCCCAATAAAGAACCTAACAAGAAGTTACGCACAAGGGACAATTCCTCTTCTGTAATTAATTCTGTCTGCAATAAATTCAATTCTTTCTCAATTTCATTTACCGCTGCTTTACAAACATCGGCTCCTACTTCGGTAGCTATAAACAATGCCCCGCCATGTTTTAAGGCCGACATGCCCGATCCGATTCCGTACGTATATCCTTTATCCTCGCGGATGTTAGCCATTAATCTTGACCCAAAATAGCCACCCAAAATCGTGTTCAAAACCTGCAATGCTGCAAAATCAGGATGATTACGATTTATAGCCGGAATGCCCATACGAATAGCAGACTGCAGGGCATCGGGCTTCTCAATAAAGTAAAAATGCTCTGCCGAAGGTTTTAATTCAGGTTGGCTGGTATCTGATTTTTCGGAAGAGTTTACCCATTTTTTATCAAAAGTGTCGGTTATTAGCTCTAATATTCCCGGTTCAATTTTACCGGCAACAATAATAGTGCAATTGGATGGCTGATACATTTGTTTAAAAAACAGCAGCATATCCTCGCGGCGAAGCGTTTTGTAAGTATCATTTTCAGCACCTAAACCATACAGGGTGTCGCCATACAATGCCTTGTTAAAACCACGACGGGCCACAAAATCATTCTTCTGCATACTTACCTGTAATTTCTGCTGCTGATTACGGATAAACGTTTCCAGTTCCTTCTCAGGGAATACTGAATCTGTAAGAATATCCTTTATTACGGGCAGGGTATGCTGTAAATGTTTATTTAAACTATATAACACAACCTGCGAATTATCATACCCATAATCTACTTGTAAAAAAGCGCCATAAAAATCAACCTTATCAGCAATTTGTGCTGCCGTTAAAGTACTGGTGCCATCCGTAAGCATCGTGTTAACAGCAACGTTTAGTAAAGGCTTTTTTTCGTCAAAGCGTTGATTGCCAAATATCCATTCAATACGCACCAGATCCTGATCGCCGGAGTTAAACGAAAAAACATTACAACCATTATCCAACTTTTGCTTTACAGGTTTTATCAGGTTTATATTATCAATGGCCCTGAATTCCGGGGCTTTTTTTCTATCTATAATCATTGTTTCGTTGGTCGTTTTTTATTAAAACTAAAGTTCAGATTCACGCTTTCTCAGCCAGGTAAATAAGTGTTGATGAATTATCTCTTCTAAATATTTCATTTGAAAGATTCTTAATCTCCTCCGCTGTTACTGCCAAATATTTCCCTGTTTCATGGTTTAGCAGATCAGCATCGCCCAGCAACTCGAACGAAGCCAGGTTCATTGCCTTATCCAGCAAAGCCATTTCCGAAAATATCATTGTCGATTCAATCTTATTTTTCACCTTGATGAGTTCATCAGCAGGTATCAACTCTGTTTTAATGCGCTCCAGTTCTTCCCAAATGGCTGCTTCAGCTGTTTCTGTACTCACGTTTTCAAGCGGTTTACCTTCAAACACAAACATGCCTTTGTCCAAACTGCCCGACATGTAAGCATGTACTTCGCTGAATAACTCTTTTTCTTTTACCAGGTTACGATATAATCTAGATGAATTACCGCGCGATAAAATGTCAGAAATAAGTTCAGCAGCATAATAAGATTTGTCCAGCCTCGCTCCCATCTGAAACGCTATATAAACATCATTAAGCGGAACTTTTGCGGTAACTGTGCTCCGGCGTTCATCATGCTGCTCTGGCTCCTGTGGCAAATTACGATGATATTTTTCACCTGCCGGGATTGACCCAAACCATTTTTCTGATAGCTGTTTTATATCTTCCGTTTTCACATTGCCGCCAACCACTATTATAGCATTTTGCGGATTATAATGCTTTTTAAAGAAAGCTTTTACATCTTCTATCTTAGCATCTTCAATATGTTTAATTTCTTTACCAATAGTTGCCCATTGATAAGGATGTTTTTTATAAACCAGTGGTCTTAACTTTAACCAAACATCGCCATAAGGCTGATTTAAATAACGTTGCTTAAATTCCTCAATAACCACATTACGCTGTACCTCCAGGCTTTTTTCGCTGAAAGCAAGACTCAACATGCGGTCGCTCTCCAACCAGAATGCAGTCTCTAAATTTGCCGAAGGCAGGGTGATATAATAATTGGTAATATCATTGCTGGTAAAGGCGTTATTTTCGCCTCCTACGCGTTGAAGCGGTTCATCATAGTTGGGTATATTTACAGATCCGCCAAACATCAGGTGCTCAAATAAATGGGCAAAGCCGGTTTGATCAGGATCTTCATCGCGGGCGCCAACATCATATAAAATATTTAGCACCGCCATAGGGGTTGTATTATCTTCGTGAACAAGCACCCGAAGGCCATTGTCCAGCGTGAAACGGTTGAATTTAACCATATGTAAACTTTGATTTAACGGAAAGCAAAGGTAGAATTTTTGTTGATAGAGAATACCACTTGAGTATTTGTTGGCCTTAAAATTTGAAAATGAATAAATTATAACTTTCAGAGTATAATATTGAATTTAGCATATCCATTATGGACAATTTGCTTGAACAAATATCTGATACTATCGGCAAAACCAAAGTTTTGGAACTGAGCCGTATTTTAAAAGAAGAGCAATTTGATTTGCACAACCTGATAGAGCTTACTTTTCATCCGGATAAAAACATCGCTTTTCGTGCTGCATGGATCCTGGAAAATGTTTTTCTGCAGCATCCGGAGCGATACGGAAATGAGCTGGAATATTTCGTATCACGTATAAAAGATGTTAAACACGCCAGTTGCAAAAGGCACTACGCTAAAATTATGATGCATATTACGGAGGCGAAAGTTGCTATCTCCATAAAAAACAAACTCGCCGGACTGGATATGGAACCTGTAGTTGAACAATGTTTTGACTGGATGATTGACCCCAAAGTTAAAGTGGCAGTGAAATGCTTTGCCTCAGAAACCTTATTCAATTTAAGGTATCGTTACCCCTGGATAAAAGAAGAATTAGCCAACCAGATCAAATTTTTGATGCGTAACGGTTCTGCCGGAATCCAATCAAGGGGCAAAAAGATATTAGCACAACTCTAACGTTTATAAATTAACAACATAAATGCACCTTGGGTTATTTCAAATGATCATTAACCTGGTAATGATGCAACTTGGCCAAAATTGCTGATTTACTATTATTGGCATAAGTGCCGAAAGCATTTACTAGTATCCCTTTCAATTTATATTTCGGAGAATTAACTGCATAAATAATAGACATATCATCCGGATTGCTGGCACCTTCGAAGCGGTAAAACTCATCAATCTCGAAATCGTCAGCAGTCATTTTGATTTTCTTTTCTTTATCGTCAACAGTATCACCTTCAAGACTAAGATTCTCTGTGTATCCTCTTTTCATAAGATCATTGGTGGCTTCAACCAGGTTATTATAGGTTTGCATGGCAATTTTTATTTGAGTAATATCTTACTTAACCCTAAAACAGACGGCTTGTTTGCAGTGCATTTAAAATAGATGGGCTGTACATAAATAAACATATGTTATAATTAAGTTACATACATCCGGCAACCAATATAAATGAACAAAACGTATAACATGTAAATGATAATTTGCATTATTCAGGAACGGTATTATATTTAAAGCTTCAAATTAAATGAGCAAAAACAGATGTATACCCATCTTAATTCATTGATTTTGAACCAACAAACACTTTTAAATCCGCCTGTTTATTTGCCTTAATTAATCAAGATTTGTTAAAACATGAAACATTTTACTTTTATTTTAATGCTTGTACTGGGCTTAACAACCATGGTACGTGCGCAAAACAACGTCCCGGACAGGCATCCTGAAGCAAGCATTTTTGCTATTGACTACCAAACCGGACAGGAAACCCCGGCTATGAGTGATGCAGCAATTATGTTTAAAGATGCATTTATTGACCTGGTACTAAATACCAATATAGGCAGGATGCCATCAAGAATGACACCTGGCCGTAGAAGCGTGGTAATTTCGCAAGCCGATCCGCAAACAAATGGAAACGCTTATCAACTTACCTACGAAAGCAAATATTACACGCAAACTATTCCCATCTATACATTTTTGTATAATGTTGATCAGAACACTTTGTATTTCTACAATCCCAATACACAAAACTGGGACCCTCAACTAATACAAGGGTACAATGTAAATAACCTGAACAATTGTTTGACATATGGTAAGTTTAATACCCCACCTCCTGTTCAGGCTGCACCTCCGGTACCTGCTGGTATGAATCAGGGTACACCTGCAAACGATGCTGCAGTTGACAATACTGCTCCGGTTGATACAAATTTATCTGTTGAAGCAGCGCCACCTCCATTACCAGATTATGAGCAGCCTGAGTGCCCGCAAGACGGATACCTGTGGCAGCCGGGATTCTGGTCATATAGCCCGCAAAGAAATGATTACTATTGGGTACCTGGTGTATGGGTAGCTCCACCAAGTCCAGGCCTTTTATGGACACCTCCATACTGGGGGTTTGTAGGCCATTTTTATGTTTACCATTCTGGATATTGGGGAAATAGTATTGGCTTTTACGGCGGTATAAATTACGGTTGTGGCTACGGTGGCGTTGGTTACGGTGGCGGGGAATGGCGTGAAGGTCATTTCCGTTATAATACTGCAGTTGTTAGGGTAAATGTGACTATTGTACATAACACTTATGTCGACAGAACCGTAATTGTTAATGAAGGCCCCAGAAACCGTTACAGCTTTAACGGCAACGGAGGTGTAGTAGCCCGGCCAACACCACACGAAATGGAAGCGATGCACGAGCGCCATGTTATGGCAACTCCTGAACAGATCAGAAATCAACAGGTAGCACGTGAAGATAAGAACCAGTTCAGAAGTGGTGGTAAACCAAACTTTGCAGCAGAAAGAGCACCGGAAAGAGGTCCGGTTAATACCGGAAGACCTGCACCAAATGGAGTTCAAAATAACAATGCAAGGCCAGCTGCTCCAGTGGCTTCTAATAATACTCCTGGCGCCTCCAATACGGCAAGACCAGGCGCATCTAATACGCCTGGTACATCAGCCAGGCCAGGCGGATCAAACGCGGCAGCTACAACAAATAGTCCAGGTGTACCAAGAGGACCTGGTGTTTCAAACGCTCCTGCCGTGCCAAAAGGACCTGGTAATGCAGGAAACGGAAACAACAATAACAAATCAAGACAGAAACCTACAAAGCAGGTAAAACAATCATCTGACAAAAAATCGAAATAAAACAGATTAAATAGAAAGCGGCTGCCTGTGTAAATGGGCAGCCGTTTTAGTTTAGGGTAAAGCCCCAATTACACCAACTTTATGTGAGATAAGGATTTATTCGCTTTCTGTATAATTGCAGTTACTTCAACGCTATCACTAATTTCGGTAATGTTTTTTGGATCAGGCGGATTGATGGCATGTTCGCCCAGGTCAAGCTGAAACCAGGCAACATCATGCCATTTATTGAATTTGTAGCCCACATTTTTATAAGTCCCTATCAGATAAAAGCCCATCGATTTATGAAATTCTTCACTTTTAATATTAGGCACCGTTATACCTGCATAAATATTTATAATATTTTGAAGCTTCAAAATATCAAACAAAGCTTTGTACAATATCCGTGCAAGTCCAAGACGATGAAAACCCTCAGATAAGTACACCGTACACTCTGCAGACCATTGGTAAGCAGTTCGCGCTCTGTGTTTGCTGCTATAAACGTACCCTATAATTTCATTATTATACTCACAAACCAACCATGGGTATTCTTTACTTATGGTACTGATCCTTTCAGCAAATTCACTCACCAAAGGCACTTCGTATTCGAAAGATATAACAGCGTCAGTAATATATGGAGCATAGATAGCTAATACCCCTTGGGTATCTTCAGGTTTAATCAGGCGAATGGAAAAAATATTGTTCATTATATGAGATGATGAACACTAAAATAACAACTTTTGATAGTATTATAATATCAATAAAGAAGCCGTCGCAAATTTTATTTTGAGGCGGCTTCCTGCTGTAATATATATTGTGTAGTTATTTTCCTTAATACCCAACCTGTTTATTTAACAGATTGCTCCTCCACATTATTTTCATTTAAAAACACAAACTGATTGTCGAACATATCCAGTTTAATCTTGCTGTCTCTGTCTACTTTTCCTGCCAATATTTGTTTTGACAATTCGTTCAGTATCTTCTTCTGGATAACGCGTTTCAATGGTCTTGCTCCAAACTGAGGGTCATAACCTAGTTGTGCCAGCCAATCCAATGCTTCTTCTGACGCTTCAATGGTTACACCCATTTCTGCCAAAGTTTGCTGAACCTGTTTAAACTGCAATTTCACAATCTCTGTAATTTCATCACGGCTCAGCGGTGTAAACATAATGATCTCGTCAATCCTGTTCAAAAACTCCGGACGAATGGTTGCCCTTAACAAATCAAACAATTGATTCTTAGTTTTAGCGATCACTTCATCCTTATCACTATCATCAAAATCCTGGAAGTTTTCCTGAATAATGTTGGAACCGATGTTGGATGTCATGATAATGATAGTGTTTTTAAAGTTCACCAATCTGCCTTTATTATCAGTTAAACGTCCATCATCCAAAACCTGTAACAGGATATTAAACACATCCGGATGCGCTTTCTCAATCTCATCCAGCAATATTACACTGTATGGTTTGCGGCGTACAGCCTCGGTTAATTGGCCGCCTTCATCATAGCCTACATAGCCCGGAGGCGCTCCAATTAATCTGGATACTGCGTGGCGCTCCTGGTACTCTGACATATCTATTCTCACCATCGCACTTTCATCGTTAAACAGGTACTCAGCCAAAGCTTTGGCCAATTCTGTTTTACCCACGCCTGTTGTTCCTAAAAATATGAACGAACCAATAGGTTTGCGTTTATCCTGCAAACCAGCACGGCTACGGCGGATAGCGTCACTTATAGCTTCTATCGCTTCCTCCTGCCCTGCTACACGTTTATGCAGTTCTTCTTCCAGGTGCAGCAATTTCTCACGCTCACTCTGGATCATTTTTGAAACCGGGATGCCTGTCCAGCGTGAAACTACCCCTGCAATATCATCGGCAGTGACTTCTTCCTTCAGCATGCGGCTATCGCTCTGATTTTCAAGCAAGTCAGCTTTCAACTGTTCAACTTCCTGCTGGGCTTTTACTATGGTGCCATAGCGTAACTCGGCTACTTTACCATAGTCACCGGCACGTTCCGCCTGTTCTGCTTCCTGTTTATAGTTTTCAATCTGCTCAACTTTCAGGTTAATGCCATCAACAATATCTTTTTCACCCTGCCATTTAGCACGTAAAGAATCGCGATCAGCAGAAAGATTAGCAATTTCTACACTTAGTTCTTTTACCTTTTTATCATCCTTTTCACGTTTAATGGCTTCGCGCTCAATTTCCAATTGCATAATACGGCGTTCCAATTCGTCGACAGCTTCGGGAACAGAATCCATTTCCAAACGTAATTTAGAAGCAGCCTCATCCATCAGGTCAATTGCTTTATCTGGTAAAAAACGGTCTGAAATATAGCGTTGTGACATTTCAACAGCGGCAATAATTGCTTCGTCTTTAATCCTCACCTTGTGGTGGGTTTCATAACGTTCCTTTAAACCACGTAAAATGGAAATAGCATCGGCTGTATCAGGTTCATCCACCAGCACCATCTGGAAACGACGTTCCAGCGCTTTATCCTTCTCAATGTATTTTTGATATTCGTTTAATGTGGTTGCACCAATAGCTCTTAATTCGCCACGAGCTAAAGCCGGTTTCAATATATTAGCTGCATCCATGGCACCTTCACCACCTCCTGCACCTACCAGCGTATGGATCTCATCAATAAACATAATGATTTCACCATCAGCCTGGGTAACTTCTTTTATAACAGCTTTTAAACGTTCCTCAAACTCGCCCTTATATTTGGCACCAGCTATTAGGGCTCCCATATCTAACGAATAAACGGTTTTTGATTTGAGGCTTTCTGGAACATCGCCTTTTATAATACGGAAAGCGATACCTTCTGCAATAGCAGTTTTACCAACCCCTGGTTCGCCAACAAGTATTGGGTTATTCTTAGTACGACGCGATAATATTTGTATCACACGCCTAATCTCTTCATCCCTGCCTATAACCGGGTCCAATTTGCCTGATTCGGCATATTCATTCAGATTACGTGCATATTTATTTAAAGCATTATAAGTAGCTTCGGCGTTTTGATCTGTAACTTTATTATCACCCCTTAAACTTACAATAGCCTTTTTAAGGTCTTTTTCGTTTACACCGTAATCTTTTAACGCTGTGCTGGTTTTATCATTTACTGATAAAATTCCCAATAAAATATGCTCAACAGATACAAACTCATCCTTAAACTCTTTTAAATATGACTGTGCCTTTTGTAAGGCTGAGTTGGAACCTGATGATAAATAAACATTACTGCCGCTAACTTTAGGAAACGAACCAATCTGCTGATCAAGTGTTTCATTAAGGCGGTTAATATTTACGTTTAATTTTTTTAATAAGTAGGAAATAACATTTTCATCAACCAATAACAAACCTTTTAACAGATGCGCTGTTTCAATAGCTTGTTGCTGGTTGCCCGTTGCTATTTCGGAAGCCTTTTGTACGGCTTCCTGTGCTTTTATGGTAAAATTGTTAAAATTCATAGTTTTTGTTTTTGAAGACTGGTTAAGGGATGCTTTGTTGAATCAAAATATTTATATAAAACATTACATTTAATTCACTCAATCATCCGCTCAACTTAATCCGTCTAAGCCGATCAAATCCCCTGCCAGTGCATCAATACTGTTAAATTGTCTCTTAAAATTTTACCGGTCGGTTAATTTGTCATTGACTATTATTGTGATAATTACATTTAACAATTAGTAAATAATCCCTATTTTTGGGTTCCTATGTAATTCTTATACACCCTTGGATAAACGCTTTTTTAAATATTTGCCAGGTAAGTATAAAGCTGCCTACCGCCACTACTATACGGGCCAAAACCTGCTATCGGTGCGAATAGCTAGTGTCATTTTTTTAATTTTAAATTCAATTATCAGGCTGCTTTATTTTGTTTTTCCGTTGAGCCTCACCAAAGCCGAAAACTTTCCCGAATTTAATGTAACCAATTGGGTGTTTATTGCAGGCAGTTTTATCTACTATCTTTCAAGTAACGTTCTGATAGATAGCTTTAGAAAAACAAAGAGATCAACTGCCATAATGTCGTTTTTTGTTTTTTCGTTTTCTCTGTACCTCATCTCTTGTGGTATGTACTCCAGTTTTATCGCTACTTCAGATCCGCGCAATGCACTTACTTTGTACCTTATAGCATTAATTATTGTAAGTATCCTGTTTGTTTTTGAATATTTTGAAACTATTATCCTGATGATTGCAGCCGAATTGCTGTTTACTTCATTACTTATACATAATCATGCATTTGACACGGAAATGCTTTATAACCAGTTAATTTCATTTATCTTACTGGGTGGTTTTTATTTGGTATCAAGGTATTTTTTTACCTACAAGGCTAATTATTACATGCAATTGATAGAGATAAGGAAAAAAAACGCTGAAATTGAACGGGGGAGTGAATTTAAAAGCCAGTTGCTTGGCTTGGTAGCGCATGACTTACGTAACCCAATAGCTGCAGTTGAATCTATAGCGATGATGATGGAAATGGACGAAATTGACGAGGATACACAAGAAAACTTAGATCTGATAAAGACATCATGTGGTAAAGCACGTAGTATTATTGATGAATTACTGGAGTCGGCCCGTAACGAAAACATTGTTGAACTCGTCACCAAAAAAACGGAAATAAATAAGTTTTTAATTGATATTGCCAATATTTGGAAAATTCAAAAAGATACCAAAAATATTGAATTGATAAGCAGGGCCAGCCCAGCTTATGCCATGATAAATATGGAAAAATTTCAACGGGTACTGGATAACCTGATTGGGAATGCACTAAAATTTTCGAAACCTAATACTAAGGTGGATGTTATTTTGAGCAAAAACAAGAAACATGTTGTTATTGAAGTAAAGGATAAAGGTATCGGTATCCCAAAAGAAAAATTGCCTATTATTTTTGATCCATTTACTAAAGCAGGAAGACCGGGTCTTAACGGTGAACAATCCACCGGACTTGGTTTGAGCATTGTGAAACAGATTGTTGAAAAGCACAAAGGCAAAATTGAAGTTGAAAGTAATGAGGGCGAAGGATCAATTTTCAGAATACTTTTACCAGAGATTGAAAGTTAGTAATTAGAGATTAGCTTTGCTTAGGTCTATTTTAAAATAATCTTTATATGCTTAACATCAGTCTTGTACAGTTCACACCGGTTTGGGGCAATGTTGCTTTGAATTTACAGCAAATAGCTCATTTGTTAAAAGATGTACAGACAGATATTATTGTGCTGCCCGAACTGAGTACAACCGGATACTCATTCATAACCCGCGAAGAAACTATAACTGCTGCGGAAGATTTCAACGGACAAAGTATAGCTTTTTTTAAACAATTGGCAAAAGATCACCAAGCTATGGTAGTTGCCGGGTTTGTAGAGAAAAGTGCAGGTAACGTATACAATGCTGCTTTAATAGCTCTCCCTAATGGTGAAGTGAAGTCATACCGCAAAACCCATTTATTTTTCCGCGAAAAAGGATGTTTTAATGAAGGAGATTCAGGCTTTTTTGTAGTTGAACACCCTTTAAAAGATTGCAAAGTGGGCATTATGGTTTGTAACGACTGGCGCTACCCTGAAGCTGCGCGCAGCCTGGCGCTGTTAGGCGCCGACGTGATTGCCTGTCCATCCAACCTTGTTTCGGACGTATGGCGCATAGGTTTGCCAGCCCGTGCACTCGAAAACAAGGTATTTGTTGCTGTAACCAATCGCTGCGGAACAGAAACCCGCCAACTTGAAGATGGAAGCACCCAAACTCTTACCTTTACCGGCGGATCCGTATTATACAACTTTACCGGTGAACCTATTGAACAAGCTAATAAAACGGAAGAACGGGTCATCACACTTGAAATTGATCCTTTATTAACACGCGACAAACATTTTAATGAGTTTAACGACTTGTTGAACGACAGGCGGCCTGCATATTATTTAGGGTAAACTTCGGAGGCTACCGTTTTTAATAACAGGGTAAGCTCATTGCACATCAACAATATTTCCTCTTCGGTATTATAGTAATGTACCGATGCCCTTACCACACTTGTTAAATGGTATTTGTCCATGTAAATTAATGTTGATTGGGCGAGGCCGACGGATACATTAATCTGCTTTTCCGCCAGTTTATTTTTTATGGCCACTGCTTCAAACCCGCTTACTGAGAAAGTGACGATACCGCATTGCTGATCGCCTATATCATGAACCGTTACACCATCAATATTATTTAAGTGCCTGCGCATTAATATTGCCAGCTGTTGAACGCGGTGCCATATCCTGTCGACCCCGATATTGAGTGCATATTCCACTGCTTTGCCCAGACCCAACGTAATCGCTCTGTTCTTTTCATACAATTCAAATCTGCGCGCGTCGTCCTTTAGCTTAAACTCATCCTGACTCACAGATTTGACAGCAAAACCATCAATAAAGCTGAGTTTTATTTTATCCAAAATGTGTTTTCTGACATATAAAAAGCCGGTGCCTCTTGGAGCACGCAAGTATTTACGTCCGGTTACTGAAAGCATATCGCAATCAATCTCTTTTACGTCTACCGGCACCTGCCCTACGCTTTGACAGGCATCAACCAGGTATAAGATGTTATGTTTTCGCGCTATTTTACCAATTTCAACAACAGGCATCACCCCACCTGTGGTAGAAGCGATATGGGTTACAGCAATCAGTTTTGTTTTGGCCGATATCGCTTCTACCAGAGTTTTCAAATCAAAATTACCTTGTTCATCGTTATAAACAATTCTTGTTTTAATACCACGTGTTTTTTCGGCATTTAAAAAACCAATTATATTGGTTACATATTCCATTTCCGAAATAATCACCTCATCTCCAGGTTTAAATTCTATCCCATTAAATGCTATTCCCCAGGCGGAGCTGGCATTTTCTACAAGGGCAATTTCATCTTTATCAGCATTTATTAACCGGGCAATAAGGCTGTAGGTATTGTTTAGCTGTTCTTTATATTTAGCTTCGGTTTCGTATCCGCCATAAATAGCTTCTTCCTTTAAATAGTTAACAACGGTATCCACCACAACATCCGGCGGCAACGATGATCCTGCATTGTTAAAATGAATACGCTGAGTGGTTCCCCTTGTTTCGGCCCTGTACTGTTGTACTTCCTGGTCGGTAATTGATTTGATTTGCATTTCTGGTTAATTGATGTTAGAAATTAATTTCCATCATAATATCGGCCCTGCCATAAGTACCCTGTTCAACGGGTATTTCTGTAAAACCCAATTTATGATAAATGTGAATGGCATTTTTCAATATCCGGTTGGAAAAAAGGATAAGCTTTTGTATACCCATTTCATGCGCTTTGTCTATTCCAGCCTGACATAAAAACTGACCGGCACCAGTACCTCTGTATGATTTATCCACCGCCATTTTGGTTAACTCAAAAACGCCCTCCTCAATAAATCGCAAAGCAACAGTACCCACCACCTTATCGCCCGATGTTAAAAAGTATATTTTTCCACCGTTTTTTATAATGGCCTCTTCCGGTTGCTCCAGTACCCACTTATCAAGAGGTTCAACAGTAAAATATTCTTCCAGCCATTGTTTGTTAAACTTCTCAAAATAGGGCTGATATTCTGGCCGGTAATCAATTATTTGCAACTCCATATTTATTTATTTTCTATCAACACAAAATTAAAGCATTAGTGAATAGCAAAACAGATACAGAATCGTTAATTTTGACCATAACAGATTATTATGGAAAATTTATCCGGCATTGCAGAAGAGGAGTTCCTTTACTCCAAAATAGTTTCACGCATTGAAAATCAAATTAAGCAGAATCTGCTTAATTCAGGTGATAAATTGCCTTCTGTAAGATATTTGAGTACACAACAGGGTATAAGTATCAGTACAGCTTATAAAGCCTATGTTGAGTTGGAAAACATGGGACTCATAGAAGCGCGTCCAAAATCGGGCTATTACATTAAATATCTACCTTCCAGGTTTTCAAAAACGCCTACGGTAAAACCTCCGTTAAAAAAGATTGAAGAGGTTAGCGTTAAAGAAATGATTTCCATGGTTTATAGAAACATGACGGAAGAGAGTGTGCTACGGTTGTCTCGTTCCTCTCCATCTTTAAACTTGATACCATTGGCTCGGCTCAACAAGTCAATGATGGAAGCCATTCGCAAAAGCCCTAGTGGAAATGTGAACTATGAGTTTTTACAGGGGAATTTATCCTTGCGCAAACAGGTTGCTAAAAACGCTTTTAACTGGGGTGGACAAATCACCGAAAACGATGTGGTAACTACCCAAGGCTGCCAGGAGGCTTTGGTGTTTTGCCTGCGGGCTATAACCAAGCCGGGGGATACAGTAGCTATTGAAAGTCCTACCTATTTCGGGATATTTAATGTAATGTTGAGCCTAGACCTCAAGGTATTGGAAATCCCGGTTGATCCGGAAAGCGGTATCGACATTGATTATTTAGAACAAGCGATGAATAAGGTAGATATAAAAGCGTGCCTGTTTGTAACCAATTTCAGCAACCCGGTTGGCAGTTGTATGCCTGATGACAGAAAACAACAACTGGTTAACTTAATTACTGAAAGAAAGATACCTTTAATTGAGGATGATATTTATGGTGAGATTTATTTTGGCAAAAGCCGCCCCCGTACCTGTAAAAGTTTCGATACTGAAGGCTGGGTAATGTTATGTTCGTCGGTCTCCAAATCGCTGGCACCGGGCTACCGGGTGGGTTGGTGCATACCAGGTAGGTTTAAAGAGCAGATTATCGACCTAAAAATGATGCATACGGTGAGTTCAGCCACTCCTACCCAGGCGGCTATTGGCCACTTTTTTGAAACGGGCAGATACGACTTACACATGCGCAATTTACGCCGGGAATTGAACACCCAATGTATAAAATACACACAGGCAATTGCCAGTTATTTCCCGGAAAACACCAAAATAAGTCGCCCTCAGGGTGGTTATGCCCTTTGGATAGAACTAGACAAAAGCATTAATGCCTTTGAGCTTTACCAAGTGGCTATGGGACAAAACATTAGCATAGCACCTGGTCAAATTTTTAGTACTGATGCCCGATTCACCAATTTTATCCGCATCAGCTTTGGCATCAGTTTTAGCGATATAATTGAACAAAGCCTTAAAACTTTGGGCGAACTGATAAAAAATATGATTAAGTAATGTATATCCCTTGTTACAACATTTGGACGAATACATATTCCTTATATCTTTAGTCAATTTTCCATTATGAACCAGTTTTACCTTAATTTAAAAAAGGCCTTTTTTGTACTAACCTCGCTTTTGGTTTCGTTCATCTCGTTTGCACAGCAAAAAGTGAGCACCCCTGTTGGCGATATTCTCCTAAACATAAAAGTACCTGAGTTTAAAAAGGCGACATACGACATTACCATTTTTGGCGCCATTGCCAACGGAAAGACAGATACGAAAGCAGTATTTGATAAAGTGATTAATCAATGCAGTGTGGAAGGTGGCGGAGAAGTAATTGTACCGAAAGGCACCTTTTTTATTGCCGGGGCCATCGTTTTAAAGAGCCATGTGAACCTTCATTTTGAAGATGGCGCCGAGCTTATTTTTTCGGCAGATGACAAAGATTATTTGCCTGCTGTATTAACTTTATGGGAAGGCACCGAATTATTTAATTATTCACCGCTTTTTTATGCTTATCAATGTTCAGACATTGCTATTACCGGCAACGGAAAAATAAATGGATCGGCCAGTAAAAACTTTGCCAAATGGCGCCCGCAACGCTCGGAAGAACAAAATAAATTAAGACAAATGGGACATGACGGCACCCCTGTTTATGAAAGGGTATTCGGCGCCGGATCATATTTACCACCCGATATGATCCAATTTTTTGGTTGTAAAAATGTATTGGTAGATGGTATCAGTATTATTGATGCCCCCTATTGGGTAATTCATCCGGTGCTTTGCAATAATGTAACCGTACAAAATGTAACCATTAACAGCATGAACCTGAATAACGATGGCTGTGATCCGGAAGCATGTACCAACGTTTTAATTCAACATTGCAATTTTACCACGGGCGACGATGGCATTGCCATTAAAGCTGGTCGCGACCAAGATGGCTGGCGCATTGGCCAACCAACGGAAAACTTAGTAGTGCGAGATTGTATTTTTAATTCTAAAACTAACGGGCTTTGCATTGGCAGCGAAATGTCTGCAGGGGTGCGGAATATTTATATGTATAACATTAAAATAAAAAAATGCCTGAGTGCCATTTACTTTAAATCAAATTTGGATCGTGGAGGATTTATAGAAGATATTCATGTAAGCGACGTGCAATGTGATAGCACCCTCTCGGCATTTATCCGCTTTGAAAATAACTATCATGGCTCGCGCGGTGGACATTATCCTACGCGCTTTAATAATTTTATTATTCAGAATGTGAGCTGCAATTATTCAGGCGAAGCAGGAATTTATGCCGTTGGTGTTAAGGGAAACCCGCTAAAAAACATCAGCCTAAAAAAAGTAACTATTAAAAGTACGCCTAAAGACCAGGTTGTTGATAATGCCGAACACCTAACTTATGAAGATGTTGAAGTTAACGGCACAAAATTATTAAAGCCAGTAGAAACTGGCCCAATTATGTTACGTACAGATTGAGCTATTCTAAAATACCGTAACCGGAACGATGATCTCGAAGCGGCTACGCCCTGTGCCTCCAAAAATATCCGGATCAAGCAAATAGCTATATCTGAAACCGAAGGATACTGCTCCCTCATTAAATAATTGCCCATCGAAGTATATCTCTGCTCCGGCAGAGCGGAAGGTGGCTTTGAATTTGCTGCCATCACTATAAAAATCGTTAGCATAAGTATCGTCGTAGAAAGCGTTGCCGCGGATTCTGAATAGATAAAAGGCATTACCAAACCCTGCATCGGGATAAGCTATTGGGAAATGATAATTGGCACCAAATTTATTCATGTTATATAAATTTTCTGCAGTGTAACCTCTCGAAAATGGAAAATCATTCGAAAAATCAATAACACTATTTTTGTTTTTTTGCTGATAGGCCAAATTGATAACCAGGTTATTATTGATGGCAAAACCCGGGAAATAAAACGACCCGTTTGCAAGGAACTGGTCGGCATTTATGCCGCTTATGGCAGTTTTATAATTCAGCATAATAGTTTGCCCAAAACGCGGGAATATATTTTGCCTTGCCTGCTGAATATTATTACTAAAGCTGATATAATCATTACTATAGGCATAATTCTGATTAGCGAAGACATTACGGAAGGGCTGCTGAAACATACTTTGCGTATAATATATGTCGCTCCCGATTTGTAAACCTGTTAAGTTTTTCCCGCTACTTAAATTAAACGGCAGTTCGAACCCGCCGTGCAGATCGGTTTCATTCCAATAAACATTATAGCCTTTGTAATAACTTCGTCTGTCAATAGTATAGTCGGCCCCGGCAGATAAGTAAGGGAATAAAGCGCCATAAACTGCATCAAAACCGAGCTGTTTATAACCTTCATCTCGATTATAGGTAAAAGAGAGTGCCGATTGCAAAGTATTCAGCACATTTTCGCCTTGCAGGCTTAGCGTATAATTAGGATCATTAAAATTGGGGACGAGGCTATGAAAATTGAAAAGATGATGCGATTTATGGTATTTAGTAATGGGTAATGAATCATTTTTTACTGAAGCCAGCAAATCGGTTGAGCTATCCCTTTTTAAGACGCTGATACCAAAATCATATAATGAGTTTCTTACCTCTAACGAATCAACTGCTTGCCATTGCAGTTTTGTTTTATCTGCTTCGTTAACCTGGTATCCAAAGGCGGTAAGGCCAACCCAAGCAAATTTATTATTGCTGATAGCCGCCTCGTAGTTCCCCACAGAATAATTGACGTTATAGTTATTCAATTCTAATAGCTTATGACCAATAAGGCTTAAAGCGAAGATACGGTCGTCTTTTCCTAATGTTGCTGAAAAATAAACCGTATCGTTTTTCACCATGGGGAAGGCTATAGGTTGATAAGAAAATGGCAGCAGATATTGATTTTTTCCGGTTTTTATGTCGATTAAATCCAGTGACATCTGGCCCTTAGGCGTGCGTATGGCAGCAATCAGCTTATCGTTTCCATAAAACTTTGGATAGGTATAAAACAGGTTTTCCTTGTTAGAAACAATGCCAATCAGTTTACCGTCAGCAGCGTTTAGCAAATGAACCTCACATTTACCGTTAGTCCCCTCTTTAACCGTTACAATTGTTTTTCCATCGGGACTAAAATCGGGCGAGAAATATTTAGTGTTTTTGGTAAGCCTGTGCTCTTTACCTGTTTTTACATCGAGCACCATCAATTCGCTATAATCGCGATAGTTCCAGCGTAAGTCCGGGCGGTAAGCCGCGTAAACAATTTTACCATCGCTATATGCGAAATAAGTATCCAGCGAAACCGAACGAACACTGATCTTTTTTTCATATGCTCCGTTTTTTTGTACAAATACCGGGATATGATTATATGTACTCTTCATGTAAATAACGGTGCTGTCATTTACATAGGCAGGATATTCCCGGTCGGCAATAAAATGCTGATGGGGCTTAATTGGCGGTCTATTAACGGATTGATTCCCTGACAGCGTGGAATCAAATTGTTTTTTATAGAAGTTCAGTCCATCATTTTTAAACTGTGTAAAATCTTTGCCCGAATAATCTTTTATCGCTTTTTGAAAAGGATAAAAAACACCTTTGTAAGCGGCGGCATCGTGGGTTACTTTTTTCCAGAAATCGTCGCCATAGGTATTTCTTCCGTATGATACCAGCATATAGCCCAGAGGGTACCAATCGGGCGTATAATCCCGTAAAGAGCCATTACGGATCTTCATGTAGCTATAATCCTGGTCATCTACCCATAAAGCACGGAAGCCGTTAAAGAAATATGGAAGCCGTCCTCTGCCCTGTTCGCTTACATGCGTTTCATTAAAAACAGCATCGCCCTCAAAAAACCAATTGGGAATGGCAGCATCGTTACCTAAGGCCTGCCCGCCCTCGCCAAAAAACACTTTTAATACATGTGAAAATCCCACGTTGAAATTATTATATTGCTGTACGTGCCTGAACTCGTGTATGGCCAATTGCTCCGGCCACGAAAGGCTGCCTATCTCAAAACTGTTTTGCTCGGGCGTTAAGTAAAATTCACTTCTGAAAGGCGCCAAACCCACATAGGCATTGGCTATGGTAGTCTGATTTTGTAATAAAATACTGATTTGCCTTTGTTTAAAACCGATAGTCGGCTGTATGGCTTTGTTCATTTGCCTTACAATATTGGCTACTCGTAACCCTGCAGAATCCAAACCGACCGGAAATATCACCTTGGCAGCTGGCATATTGATCTGTTCCCATTTAATGGATGGAGGGTTACCGCCAAACTCCTGGGCCAAGGTGTTTGTGGCTGATACAATAACTAATAATAAGGTAAAAAGTAAGGGGTATTTCATCAGATGTGAAAGTAAAGACAAAATATTAAATGTGTGAACCAGATTATAAAGAATTCTTTTGCCTATAAACGTAAAAATCCGCACTAAAATTTTCGGCACGTAAAATTCGGGCATAATACAATTTCTAAAATCAAAAACACTGATATGACACAGCATCTTGTAAAACTTCCTACATTTGCCCGTTGTTATACATATCATGGCTAAAGTTTCTATCAACCTGGCAACAGGTTCTATACAAAAGGAAGAATTAATTGTAGGTATTGACCTTGGAACTACCAATTCCCTAGTGGCTTTTATCAACCCTGATAAAAACCCACAGGTTATTAATGATACCGGCAAGGGCGTTTTGGTGCCGTCTGTTGTACATTTTGGCCCAACAGGAGATATTACCGTTGGTAATGAGGCTAAAGACTATTTAATAACCGATCCGCAAAACACTGTTTTCTCGGTAAAGCGTCTGTTGGGTCGTTCTTATAAAGACATCGAGAATTATAAAGACTTTTTTTCTTATAAAGTTATTGATGATGATAGCGAAAGCCTGGTAAAAATAAAAGTTGGTGACAAATTTTATACGCCAATAGAACTATCCGGCCTGATATTAAAAGAATTAAAAGTACGTGCCGAACATGCTTTAAAAACGCCTGTTAACCGCGCGGTTATTACCGTTCCCGCCTATTTTAACGATTCACAGCGCCAGGCTACCCGAGATGCAGGTAAGCTTGCAGGACTAGATGTTTTACGTATTGTAAACGAGCCTACCGCAGCGAGTCTGGCTTATGGCATCGGTTTAAATCCGGAAGAAACAAAGACAATTGCGGTTTACGACTTGGGCGGCGGTACATTCGATGTTTCGATACTACAGATCCAAAACGGCATTTTTGAGGTTTTATCAACCAATGGCAATACCTTTTTAGGAGGTGATGATTTTGACAGCGCCATTGTTGACTACTGGATAGAGAAAAACCAACTAAACAAAGCTGACCTTATTGCCGATAATAAACTAGCCCAGCGACTGCGTTTAAAGGCTGAAGAAGCAAAAAAGGCATTTGCACATCAAAGTCTTTTTAACGAAAAAATAGGCGATATATGGTATACTATAGATCGTAATACTTTTAACGAGCTAATATTACCCAAAGTACAGGAAACCATTACCTGTTGCCAGAATGCTTTAAAAGATGCCAAACTGGAAATCGGCCAGATCGATGAAGTGATTATGGTTGGCGGCTCAACTCGTACGGCATTGGTTAAAAAAATGGTAGCTGAGTTTTTCGGACGCCCTGTACATGATGAAGTAAATCCAGATGAAGTAGTTGCTCTTGGTGCAGCTATACAAGCCGATGTTTTAGCCGGTAACCGTTCCGATATTTTACTACTTGATGTTACTCCCCTCTCGCTTGGAATTGAAACCATGGGTGGTTTAATGGATGTAATTATCCCGCGTAATTCAAAAATACCCACCAAAGCCGGAAGACAGTACACAACTTCTATTGATGGGCAGGTAAATATGAAAATTGCCGTGTACCAGGGTGAGCGTGATCTGATTAAAGAAAACCGTAAACTGGCTGAATTTGATTTGAAAGGTATCCCTTCTATGCCTGCTGGCTTCCCAAAAGTGGATATTAACTTTCTGTTAAACGCAGATGGCATTTTAAAAATTCAGGCCATTGAGCTTCGCTCCGGTGTGAAACAAGAGGTAGAAGTAAAACCCACCTACGGCATAACAGACGACCAGGTTGAACAAATGCTGATGGACAGTATTACCCATGCTAAAGATGATGTAGCACAGCGAATGCTGATTGAAGCCCGCACAGAAGGTGAACAAATGACATATACAGTTGAGAACTTTATAAAAAAGTACAGCAACTTTTTATCGATAACTGAAATAAGCGAAACAACCCAATACGTCCAAAAGTTAAAAGATGCGTTAACCAGCGGCGACAAAGATTTGATTCACAAATCAATTGATGAGCTGAATGAGTTTACCCGTCCGTTTGCTGAACGCTTGATGGATGAAGCTATAAGCACTGCAATGAAGGGAAAAAGTATTGAATAGATAATTAGAACAAACCCAAAACTAAAGTTTTGGGTTTGTTCTTTTCGTTTAATCCTATATATTTGGGAAACCCAAATCCCTTATTAATGCAATTATTAAATCACAAAATTCATTATTCCCAAAGTCAACTATTGGAATTCTATTTTTCGAAATCCTTTATCTTAATTTTTTGGCCAGGTGCTATTATTGATTTTGCTACTTGTGCAATTTACAAACCACATGCGTCGGACACAGCGCCTGCCCCGGCAACACCACCGGCGCCAACTACAACCACAACATCCTCAAATTAAAATTAGTATTAAAAAGACTTACGGTGTTTTTGAAAAACGCCGTAAGTCTACTTTTTCCAGTCTGGATAAAAAATATAACAATCTCCCTTATTCTAATAAAATGGAGATTATCTCGAAAATGAATTGATAAATTAAATAAATTACCTGCACATTTGCGATATGCTTTGCAAACCTATTTTAGTCTTTACAAAAAGGCAATAAGGCATTAACAAAATATTTATCATTAATCATAAACTACCTATTTTGAAAAACAACAAATCTATCCTTTTTTCAATATTAGCCCTGGTTCTTTTAACCTATACATCCGCATCTGCGAAAGTTAATTATCTAAAATACAAAGACACAACTGTTAAAACCTTAGACACAACTTTATACGATTCATTAGTACTAAAATTGGCTAATGGAAAAAGCAGCAGATGGCCTGTAAAAAATGCTCCTTATCCTTTGCCGGGTGCTATATTACCATTTTACCGGGTGGTAGCCTATTATGGCAACATGTATTCTAAAAACATGGGGGTGCTGGGTCAATATCCACCAAAAGTGATGTTAACCAAATTGCAAGGTGAAGTAAAGGTTTGGGAAAAAGCAGATCCCAATACACCAGTAAAACCTGCCTTACATTATATCTGCGTTACTGCACAGGCTTACGCTGGTGCCAATGGCCTGCACAACCTGCGCATGCCCTTTAAGCAGATTGATAGCGTAATACACATGGCGCACTCTATAAATGCTATTGTATTTTTAGATCTGCAGGTAGGTTTCAGTACGGTTGAAAAAGAAGTTCCGCTATTAGAAAAATATTTAAAAATGCCTAATGTTCATTTAGGCATTGATCCGGAGTTTTCGATGAAAGAAGGCAGTATTCCCGGTAAAAGGATAGGTACTTTTGATGCAGAAGATGTTAATTATGTAAGCAAATACCTGGCATCATTAGTAAATAAGTATAACCTGCCGCCTAAAATTTTCATTATACACCGCTTTACCAAAAGAATGGTAACCAATTACAAAAACATCAAACTACGTCCTGAAACTCAATTGGTAATGGATATGGATGGCTGGGGCGGTCCTGATTTGAAAAAGGGATCTTATTTTTACTTTATAGAGCAGGAACCGGTACAATTTACAGGCTTTAAGTTGTTTTATAAAAATGATATAAAAAATGAGCCTCACCGTATGTTAACACCGGCCGAACTACTGAAATTAAAACCTGCTCCTATTTATATTCAGTACCAGTAACTGAGACTAAAATACTCCCTGCAAATATTAATAAAGACCTGCGAAGCTTATTCGCAGGTCTTTTATTATTTAGTGCTTAGCTAAGGCTTCCTGCTCTTTTAGCGCAGCAATATTGTTGTTATCACTAAACTTATCGGTTTGTGAAGCAAAATCCTCCAGAATACTTGCAATAGTATCAAGGTTATCAGTTACACGCTGGTGCATGTCGGGCAGGTCCTTTTCAAGGCGTTTATCCCCTAACTCTATATTGTCAACTTCAATTTTTGCCAGTTTTTGAATAATGGCTTGTTGACTATTTTTCAAATCTTCCAATTCATGGACAATCTTTTCCATCAATCCGAACTTCTTTAACTTATCCATATTTGTTATGTTTTGGTAATGTTTAAGGAACATCATTTTCCGGAAAATGTTTGACAATTTGGATTTATCACATTTAACTAATAAATTAGTTAAATGAAAAAAAGTGTACTCACTACCATTCTGATAACCTTGTTTAAATTATTAATAGCCCAGCCAAACACTAAAGCTGCCGACTCACTTTTGCTTGAATATTATCAAACGCAACGATTTTCTGAAGCTGCAGATTATTTGAAGAAAACACACCCCGAGCCCGTAAGCGATGTGAAAATATTATCAGGTCTGGCATATGCTTCACAGATGGCCGGAAGGCTCCCTGATGCTGATGGATATTACCAGCGTATTTATGATGCTGATACCACCAATATAGCTGCGTTATTTAATCTTGGCAGTATAAATGCCCGCCGCGGAAACGATGTTAAGGCTATTGGCTACTACAAAAAAATATTACTTAAAGACAGTACGAACTTTAATGTATTGAAACAAATGGGTACTCTATCACAAAATGCAGGGGACATTCCTGGTGCAATAAAGTACTTACATCAAGCCAACAAAATTAACCCTGTTGAACCTGACGTGGCTTATGATCTGGCGACCTTTTACCTCAACTTTAAATTTTATAAAAATGCCGATACCGTTGTAGACATTGCCCTTAAGGCTGATACCGGAAACCTATTGCTATTATTTGCAAAGGCGCAAACTGTATACCGCCTGGAACAGTACCCGGAAACTGTTGAAGTATGCAATAAGCTTATAAAGTCAGGTGATCAGATCAGTGTGGTAATAAATATGTTGGGGACTTCATATTTTCATCTTAATCAATATGTTAACAGCATTAATACTTTTAAAATACTGGAACAAAATCAAACACCGAGCGAAACGTCATACTATTATACTGCGATGAGTTATAAAGCGCTGAAAGACCAAAAAATGGCCATAGTTTACTTTGATAAGGCCATTAAAGAAGCAGTATCACCTAATGCGTGTTCATACTACAGTGAAATCGGCGACTCTTATGATAAAATACATCAGCTTAAGAAATCGGTAAATGCCTATGAAAAAAGCTTATTATACGGAGTGAAGCCCATAACATATTATGCACTGGCAAACATGTATGATACAGAACTAAGAAACAGGAAACAGGCTTTACAAAACTATAGAAAGTACCTTAAAAGTAATCCGCCACAGGAGCAGCAGTCCTACGTAGCTTATGCCAAAAGACGAATGGTTGAACTAACGCATTAACGCTGCATTAAACGCGCAACGTATTTTCCTATAATATCAAACTCCAGGTTTACGGTTGAACCTTCGCGCACATGTTGCAGATTGGTATGTTCAAATGTATAAGGAATTATAGCTACCGAAAAACTATTGATTTTTGAATTAACAACTGTAAGACTGATGCCGTTTACGCAGATAGAGCCTTTTTCAACCGTTACATTGCCGTTTGAGGCATCGTACTCAAAAGTATATTCCCAGCTGCCATCTAATTCCTTAAAGGCGGTACAGATAGCCGTTTGATCTACGTGCCCTTGTACAATGTGGCCATCCAGGCGGGCATTCATTTGCATGCAGCGTTCCAGGTTAATCAAATCGCCATGTTTTAAATGACCCAGACTGGTTTTATTCAGCGTTTCTTCAATAGCAGTTACGGTGTGTTTACCATCTGCCAGTGCAATAACCGTTAAACAAACACCATTGTGGGCAACAGACTGGTCAATTTTCAGCTCTGATGAGATAGATGATTCTACTGTGATATGTAAATTTCCCTGATCGTGAACCAAAGAAGTAATCTTTCCTAAAGTTTCTATTATTCCTGTAAACATGTTGCGTAAGTCTCCTTAAAATGGAGTATTTGCTGGCAAAACTAATTAAATGCCATTAGCTTTTTGTCAGCCTAAAGCTTTTTATTCTATTTGAAATTGCTGCTTACCTCCAGCTTTTTATTGCGGAGATCAACACCGCCTTCCAGTACCGATTTCAAGTTGGCCAAGTAAAAGGTCCACCCTATCTGGCATTGTACAAAAAGGTTCTGTGAGGGGTCATTTTCCAATGGGATGTTTTCCTGTAAAAGTTCAACAATGGAAACGCCATTACGGCTATAAATACTGATACTTACCGTACTACCACCAGAAAAAGTAAACTTTATAAAATCGGTTCCGTTAGCTTCCAGTATCTGACCCTTTTCTACCATATCATCATCATAACCAAACCAATACCACTCGTAAGTATCCTCTTTTAAAATAAATTCATCCACCTCGCGCAGGCGTAAGGGTACGGTGTAATAATTTGCTTTCCGTAAAAACCATTTCTCAATACCTTCCGTAGTTGCCCACGCTTCATATAAGCTTCTGATGTCAATATTATAATCGCCGGTTACCTTAAAACTTTTCCACTTGCTGTCAATCATATCAAATGTTAAACTTTTGTGTTCAAATCAAATTTAATGATAATAGCTTTGAGTTTTATTAACTTAGTTTTAAATCTTACCCATGTCCAAACAAAGTGCCGGAATCTTACTATTCAGAAGAATTAATAATCAATTGCAGTTTTTCCTGGTGCATCCTGGAGGGCCGTTCTTTAAGAATAAGGATCTGGGCACATGGTCTATCCCCAAGGGTGAGTTTTTAGATGATGAAAAGGCCCTTGATGCCGCCAAACGTGAGTTTTTTGAAGAAACCGGCTCCTCTATTGACGGTGATTTTATCCTGTTAAATCCGGTTATACTAAAAAGTGGCAAAAAGGTTTACGCCTGGGCGTTAGAAGGTGATATTAATCACGATAATATAGTAAGTAATCAATTTGAGATAGAATGGCCGCCCAAATCAGGCAAAAAACAATCATTCCCTGAAATTGATAAAGGGGCCTGGTTTGATTTCGAAACAGCTAAGCAAAAAATCAATGCAGCACAGGTTGCGTTTGTTGACCAAATAATGAAATCGTATTAGGCTTAAAGACTTTAATATTCCTGACTAAATACCCAAAACTATCCTCTCCTGTTTTTAACCCAATTGGAGTCTTCGGTTTGTATGTTGTTATTTATTGCCACGGCTTTGGCATTCAGCAAGGTTTCCATAACCAAAGCAGCGATTAAGGCCTCTTCCTCATTACCCTTATTTAAACTGCCAGGAGTAAAATATTTGCTTACAAAGTGAGTGTCAAAATTTCCGGAAGCGAATGCTTCATGCTGCATTACAAATTTACCGAAACCTAATGTGGTTGTTATCCCGGTTATTTTATACTCATCAATAGCGCGAATCATTCTATCTATTGCTTCTGTTCTGTCTTTGCCGTAGGTTACCAGCTTGGCAATCATCGGGTCGTAGTAAATAGGGATTTCCATACCCTGTTCAAAACCATCATCTACCCTTACACCAGGCCCTTTTGGGGTGATATAGGTTTTAAGTGTACCGATATCAGGCAAAAAGTTATTATCAGGATCCTCAGCATAAACCCTCAGTTCAATTGCATGGCCATTTATCTGTAAGCCATCCTGTTTAAAGCTAATAGCTTCTCCTCTGGCTATTTTGATCTGTTCTTTAACCAAATCAATTCCTGTTATCAATTCCGTTACCGGATGCTCTACCTGTAAGCGGGTATTCATTTCAAGGAAATAGAAATTCAGATTTTCGTCCATTATAAACTCAACCGTACCGGCTCCGCTATAATTAACCGAACGAGCCACATCTACCGCACATTTGCCCATTTGCTCCCTTATCTGGGGTGTTAAAACTGATGACGGCGCTTCCTCTACTACCTTTTGATGCCGGCGTTGCACTGAACAATCACGCTCAAATAAATGCAGGATGTTACCATGTGTATCACCTAACACCTGTATTTCAATGTGCCTTGGTGATGAAACATACCGCTCAATAAACACTGAGCCATCCCCAAAAGCCGAAACAGCTTCGGATACGGCCAGTTGCATTTGTTCTTCAAAAACAAGCTCACTTTCAACAATACGCATGCCCTTGCCACCACCACCTGCAGCTGCCTTAATCAGAATAGGAAAACCAACCTCTACAGCACGTTTTTTAGCTTCATTAACATCTGTTATAGCCTCTTCGGTACCAGGTACCATAGGAATGTTATATTTAAGGGCGGCAGCTTTGGCTGAAAGCTTATTACCCATCACCTCCATCGCTTCGGGCGAAGGACCTATTAGTATCAGTCCGGCTTCTCTTACTTGCCGGGCAAAAGCCGCGTTTTCACTTAAAAAGCCATAACCCGGATGTATAGCATCTGCCCCCGTTTTGATGCAAGCATCAATTATTTTTGAACCCACTAAGTATGACTTATTTGATGGTGCCTCGCCAATATGAACAGACTCATCCGCATAACGAACATGTAATGCATCCCGGTCGGCATCCGAATAAACTGCGACTGTTTTAATACCCATTTCGCGGGCAGAGCGCATTACTCTTAAAGCAATTTCTCCACGATTGGCAACAAGAATTTTCTGCATAGTATAAACTCAAAGGTAGCAGATTTATTGAATTTTGATTATCTGTTAACCAAAGTATACAAGTCTAATTTATTATTGGCTTAAAAGTTACAAACATTCACCAATGTACTGTAACCCAATGACTAAATAACCCGTACAATTAAAAAAACAAACTTATCATAAAATGGATGCTATCATTTTTCTTGTAAAAGTTTTATTATGTTTTTCTGTAATCTTATTCCTCGGAGTGTTATTTTTCAGTTATCTTAAATACCTGAAAAGAACCTACTGGCCTAATTGGAAATTCCCGGATTATGTTAGTGTGGGCTACGCTGAATATCTTTATAAAAAATATATAAAGAGAGCTGAAAAGTAAGTATTGTTTTAAACTATGTTTTGCTGCTTAGTTTATTTTATATTATAAACAGCAATCCTCTAAAACAAGACACCCCTTAGCATAATGCTAAAGGGTGTTTTTTTATGCTATTAATTATTATTTCCCGGAGGAGCAGGTGGCGGCGGAGGAGGCGTTGTTCCGGGAGCTGCTGGAGCAGGTGGCGGCCCACCCGGACCTCTGTGTATTTCGGGCATTTTAACTTCAGGATGTGATTCACCTCGGTGACAAGAGTAGCAATTTACTCCAGATTCAGCTATCATTCCTAAGGAATCTTTTTTAGCTTCAAAATATTTTTCGTTGATTTTGTTCATCATCTTGAACATTTTACGAGCCATTTCTTTTTCAGGCTTAGCATCGCTGGCAAAATCCATCTTTTTGGCAGCTTCATCACGTACATGGCAAAAGCCGCAACGTACGCCTAATGAATGTGCCCATTCATCCATAACATGGTCCAATTGCTTGTCTGTAATGTTTTTGGGTAGTACTTTCAGATTTTTAAATCCCTCTTTCTCGGGGGCCATAGAGGTTAATGAAACCACTGTTACTACAGCAGCCAAACCCAGGGTAGCTAAGACTTTTCGGTTGATCAGCATATTGTCATATTTAAGTCACCTAAATTAAATGATTAGCTTGAATCTTCCTATAACCTAAGGAGGTAATTTTTCAGTTACACAAAAAATAATGTTACTAACTCGCTTCGGCCAGCTTTTCCTTTTCCAATATGAGCAATAATGCTTTTTCGGCAGTGTTCAAATCAGCCGAATTGGTGTTTTTATCGTCATCTATTTGACTAATATATTTAAACAATGCACCATCTTCATAGCTTTTTATTACGGTTGGGTGCACGTAATACTTTTTGCAAACGGTACGCGTATTACCCAAATTTAAAGCCACTTCATCAAGCACGTTTATAATCTTTTTACGACATTCGACAACGGTTTCAAATTCGCCCGCATGTTTAAAAGCATATAGGGCGTTTACACTGCCTGCCCAGGTACGGAAATCTTTTGCGGTAAAATCCTCACCCGTAATTTCCTTTAAATAATTATTTACATCTTCTGATCCTATATTACAACGGCTTCCATCATCATTATAATATTGAAAAAGTTCCTTTCCTGGTAAATCGCGGCACTGTTTTACCAGTCGGGCCAGTTTAATGCTGTGTAATGCTATTTTATGATAAACTCCTTTTTTACCCTTAAATTCAAAATTAATAGCAGAGCCTTCAATTTTAACATGCTTGTTCATTAAAGTGGTTAAACCAAATGATCCATAGAGTTTCTTATAGGCCTCATTCCCTATCCTGATGCTGGTAAGCTCCATTAGCCTGATTACCAGGGCAACAATTTTATCATGATCGAGCTCCTTTCTACTAAGATCTTTATCAACCTGTTTCCTGATTGCCGGAAGGTAAGCCGCAAATGCCTGCAAGCGATAGTATTTGGATTGATTACGAATTTTGTTCCATGCGGGATGATAGCGGTATTGTTTGCGGCCGGCAGCATCTTTGCCGGTAAATTGCAAATGCCCGTTTTCAAATGGTGAGATCCATACATGGGTGTAAGCTGGTGGTATCACCAGATAATTAAAACGACTAATTAACGCTTTATCTTTAACCAGCTTGTTATCGGTATCATAATAACTCCATCCTTTACCTGACTTTTTCCGGGTGTACCCGGGCACGGTATCTGCCACGTAACGCAAACCTATTACTTTAGCGGTAGTTTTAGGATCACGTCCTATTTTTTCGAGTTTTTTAATCAGAAGATCCATTAATCTAAAAACAGCAAAAATGCTAATGGGTTTGATCAAATTAATTTAAATTATTAACTTTTATTATAATTAAACAAGAAAAGATTAATACCATTTGTTTATTTATTTTAAATAATTAATTTTAATCTATACTAAATAATTAACCAATAACCATTATGAAAAAGAACCTAATCCTCTGCGGACTGGCTTTGCTATGCCTTTTAAGTCAAACCAGTTTTGCGCCAGCTCCAAAAGCAGTAAATGCTGCACCTGCAAAACGCGCTAATTCTAAAAACGTAAAGCTAAACATTACCAATGCCACAGGCTATTTCTATAATAGCAATCCGGTACCCTATTCTATCATTTTTTGGCAATACGGGCATCCTGTAACAGTAATTAGCGTACCTACAGGATACAGCTCCGGGCCATATTCTATACCCGTAGGTACTTATAATGTTGAAATAAGTGGAGCCAATACGGCTACTGTAATGGTAACAGGCTTTACATCACAGGTTGGGTCGGATGTAACGTTTAATAATGTTACTTTCTCCCTGAGTGGGTCAATTACATTTGTGATTGATTTGCCTTAATAATTAAATATTGTCCCCGCAGAAATCCTTAAGACCCTCCTGCGGGGATACAAAACGACACGGATTTAATTAGTTAATTCTGTAACATTTCCCCAATCCTAAAGTCAACAAGTATGTTATATGCATACCTGAATGAATAATTTAAAAACCGGTCAGTTTTATGGCATTACAAATGAGACCATCAGGCTTGATGGTTTAACCTTAACCGATACAGAATATACCCACGAAAAGGTTGACTGGCATTATCATGAAAATGCATATTTCACTTTTATTCTTGAAGGCCGCGTAGTTGAAGGCAATAAAAAAGAAACTTATCATTGTGATGCCGGTAGTTTATTATTTCATAACTGGCAGGAATCACATTATAACATTAAGCCCAATGGCTTCACCCGTGGCTTTCATATTGAGCTGGAGAAGGATTGGTTATGCAAATACGAAATAAGCAATGCAGGCATACAGGGGAGCATTAACTTTGCAGATCCGCATGCAAAAATGCTGATGTACAACTTATTCAGGGAAAGCAAACTCGATCAGCATAATGGAGCTTTGGCTATTGATGTGCTTTTGGTTGAATTGTTTAGCTTGATGAATAACATTCAGGTAACAGGCGACAAGAAAAAGCCCAAATGGGTTGATCAGATCAGGGAATTATTGAACGATACGATTGAAGATCTAAGTTTAACTGATATAGCTAAAACCCTGAACATCCATCCTGTTCATTTATCCCGTGATTTTTACAAACATTTTAACTGCAGACTGGGGGATTACAGGAGAGCCCTCAAGATTGAGCGGGCCCTTTCGTTATTACCCAAAGCCGACCTTTCACTAACTGAAATAGCCTTTCAATGTGGCTTTGCAGATCAAAGCCATTTTATCCGCTCATTTAAATCATTACAGCACCTATCACCTTTACAATACCGAAGGCTTTTATAAAACCGATGTTAATATGGTTCTATTTTGGGACCTTATTTCACTTTAGCTTTGGGTATGAAACTTAAAAAACTATTTATGCGCCATTATTACTTTTTAGTGCTGTTAATGACTTGTTCTCTGCAGCTTTCGGCACAGCAAAATGATATTGTTAAAACACAGGGTATTACCTCGGCCTTGCACCAGAACAATATTGGCCAGATCATTTTTACGGAGAAAGCTATTACTGCTGCTGAGTTAAAGAAAACAGACTTCTTATCAGCCTATACCCTTACCAATAAAAGCAATCTGTTTATTACCGTTTTTATGGGCAACTCGCTCACCAATTACATGCATCAGTTAGCTCCTGAATTAAATGCCGATTCATTGGTAAAAATTGGCTGCTATCAATTTTCCTTATTTATTGATGATCATTTGGTGTACAGCAGTAACCTGCATCCAGGTGCACCATATGGCAGTATCAAAAACTTTGAAACCATAATTAGCAAACCTTTAATAAACTACCAGGCAGAAAATACCTTGTGGACGCAATCATTTTGGGGCAGATTTATGCATTTTGGAGGCGATAGCGCCTTAACCGAAGGGAAGCACCTGCTACGAATGGAAATACGGCCCTATGTACAACTAGCAACGCTTAAAGTGGGTAACCTGATAGCCAAAGGCGAACTAAATATAACCGTGAACCGGAAACCCAAGATCGACCTTGCTAAAATCAACCTTAACCCGGTTAAAGCTTATGATGGTTTTCCTGTTTCGACAGAAAAGCTTGATAGCAATAAAATCAAAGAGTTAAAGGCCTATATTGACGCTGCCGTATTTAAAAACATCAGCAGTGTGGTAGTTATCAAAAATGGTAAGCTGCTGGTTGAAGAATATTTTAATGGCGAAGGACGCGATACACTCCACGACCCACGCTCGGTTGGGAAATCTTTTGCATCAGCCATTACCGGCATTGCCATGGGTGAAGGTTACTTAAAAAGCGAAGATCAGACATTGAAGGAGTTTTATGATTTGAAATCATTCGACCATTATTCGCCATTAAAAGAGGAAGTAAGCATTAAAAACCTGCTCACTATGAGCTCTGTTTTTGACGGTAATGATGATATAGATGCCTCGCCTGGCAATGAAGAAAATATGTATCCAACAGATAACTGGGTAAAATTTGCATTAAGCGTTCCGGTAAGTTTAACCCGGCCAAAAGACGAATGGCATTATTTTACTGCTGGTGTAATTCTTTTAGGCGACATTTTAAACAAAACCGTTCCCGGGGGGCTGGACAAATATGCGGATGAAAAGCTTTTTAAGCCATTAAATATCAGGGATTACAAATGGCAATATACCCCGCAGCATGTACCAAATACAGCTGGTGGCATCAGGTTAAAAGCATTGGATTTTGCCAAGTTTGGTCAGCTTTATAAAAATGATGGAAAATGGAACAGCAAACAAGTAATCCCAAAGTTTTGGATAGAAAAAACGTTTACCAAATATAAAGCACTCCCTGGCAGAAATGGAGAGTATTATGGCTACCTGTTCTGGAATAAAAAATATGTAGTAAAGAATAAAGCTTACGAAACTTTTTATTGTGCGGGCAACGGGGGTAATTCCATATTTGTATTTAAAGATCAGCCTCTGGTTATTGTTATTACAGCAACGGCATATGGTGCGCCATATGCCCATCCACAGGTTGACCAAATGATGGAGCGATACATTTTGCCGGCCGTTATCGACACGAATTAATATAAAGTTCACGGTGTTTATCAGTTCATTTTTGAACACCGTGAATATCAACCCAACTCCTTTAATAATTAAACTTAGTGGCGGATGCTTTGAAAATAAAATTTAATAGTTTAATTTTCCAATAATTATTACCTGATTTTTAAACTATTATGGCCTCAACCACAAAAACAGCACCAACCACTGATGATTTAGATTCTGCCCCAACCCGGTTATACTCACTCGATGCCCTACGCGGCTTTGACATGTTCTGGATTATTGGAGCAGAAGAAATTTTTCATACCATGGCTGCCGCAACCAATCACCAATCGGCATTCTGGAATACCTTGTCGTTACAATTTACACATCCCGACTGGAACGGGTTTCATGCGTATGATACCATCTTCCCATTGTTTTTGTTTATGGCCGGTGTTTCAACTCCATTCTCTGTTGGCCGTGAGTTTGAAAAAGGAAAAACCCGCGGACAACTGCTATTAAGAGTTGTTAAAAGAACCATCTTTTTAATTCTCCTGGGCCTTTTTGTTAACAACGGGTTAAAAATACAGCCGATTGCCGATATCCGATTCCCAAGCGTATTAGGTCGTATTGGTATTGCTTATATGATAGCCAACATTATTTACCTGTATGCCAAAGAATGGGCGCAGATCTTTTGGTTCTGTTTTTTTATAGTGGGATATTATTTGTTACTTAAGTTCAGCTCTGCACCTGGCTTCCATCCTGGCGACCTTACGCCCGCCGGCAACTTTGCCTCTTATGTTGACCGAACAATTTTACCTGGTAAATTATACGTTCCTTACCCGGGTACCAAAATAAACATGCACGATCCGGAAGGGCTTTTTTCTACTATCCCGGCAATCAGCACTGGTTTACTGGGCATATGGGCGGGTACTATATTGAAAAGAAAAAACATGGAGCCAACACGTAAAGCATTATGGCTGGCTATTACCGGTGTTATATTTTTAATACTTGCTCAAATCTGGAACCTTGATTTTCCTATCAATAAAAATTTATGGTCAAGTTCGTTTGTGCTCCATGTGGGCGGGATCAGTTTGTTATTAATGTCGTTATTCTATTATATAATTGACATTCTGGGATACAAAAAATGGGCATTCTTTTTCAAAGTGATTGGTATGAACTCTATACTAATCTATATTTCAAGTCATTTTATTAAATGGACATATACTAATACCAGCTTATTTGGTTGGTTGGGGCAACTGGCAGGTCAACCCTATGGCGCCGTAATAATGGCCGCAACCTTTGTACTGGTTAAATGGCTATTTTTAAGATATTTATACGAAAAGAAAACATTTTTAAGGGTATAACTATAAATATTGGAGGTATTAAGCCTCCAATATTCCGCCTAAATCTGCCGGAGAATAATTAACAGACTTTAACGTTTTATTATCCGCCGTACGATAAACCAGGAACAGGCCATCAATTTCCTTATGGTATGATGTTGTATTGGCAGTGTTTTTGTAATGATTGATAGTGAGATTAGCTTCTTCAACTGTTTTACATGCTTTACTCATGTTGGAGCGGTGAACCTCATCAAATAGTTCTTTGAATTTTTCGCCAAGGCCAAACTCTAAAATAGCGCCCGAAAGTACATATTGCAGATCGCACAATGCATCGGCAATTTCAACCAGGTTATTATCATCAATGGCTTGCTGTAGTTCTTTTAACTCTTCAGCCAAAAGAGAAACCCTCAGTTCGCATCTTTCTTTTGATGGAATAGCCGGTTTTTCAATAACCGGATGTTTAAAAGTAGTATGAAACTCAACTACCTGATTCAGTGCATTAGTGTCTTTTATGATCATTTTTTGTTAGATATTAGTTGTATTTACTGCAATTTGTGATGACGCTAAGGTATAAATTTAAGCTATTTTACAAGGAAACCATACGATAAATTCATTTGAATTAAATGACTATAACTTCACAATTAAAAATATTAAAATAATTATTTTGCAACATTAAACCGTTGACTATTTATTAAGTCTATAAAATAACAAGCTAAAAAGCTGTATAAATTACAAATCATGAAAAGGGCATTTAAATATTTAATTCTAACATCACTAAGCGGACTAATGTGTCTGTTTTTAGTTATTCCTGCTAACGCTCAGCGTGGAGGTCACGGTGGTGGCGGAGGTCATTCTGGCGGTGGCGGAGGTCATTTTTCTGGCGGTGGCGGCGGTCACTTTAGCGGCGGTGGCCGTTCAATGTCAGCAGCTCCATCACGCTCATTTGCCCCGCGAACCAATGGCGGATTTAGAGGCACAGCCGGACATGCTGCAGTAACTAATGGCTTTCGCGGTGCAGTTGGTGTTCGTGGCGGTGTCGGTGTACGTACAGGAGTAGTTGCACACGGTGGCTATGCTGGCCACTATGCCGGAGGAAGATATTATGGCGGTCGCAGTTATTATGGCGGTCGTGGTTATTATGGTGGCCGCGGTTATTATGGACCTCATTACTGGGGTGCACGCGGCTGGTGGGGAGGTCGTGGTGGTTTCTATTGGGGCGGTGGCTTCTATGCAAGCCTTTACTGGCCACGACTTGGCTTCAGTATAGGTTATTTACCTTATGGCTATTATCCGTTTTATTGGGGCGACGCACAATATTATTACAGTAACGGTTTCTACTACCAATACAACAATAGCCAGTATACTGTAGTTGAGCCACCATTGGGCGCCGAAATAACTACTTTACCAAATAACGCTCAGCCAATCACAATTGACGGGCAGCAATATTACGAATTGAATGGAGTGTATTATCAACCCGTAACCAAAGATGATGGTTCTACCACTTATGTAATAGCCGGTAAAGACGGACGTTTAGACACAGGTAATGGAGCTAACGGACAACCAAACGGAAATAACGTAAGTGCAGCACCTCAGCAAGCTCCGCAAATTGGGGATGTGTATAATGAGTTACCACAAGATTCAAGGAAAATAAAAATCAATGGTGAGACTTTCTATGTATCGCCTGATGATTATTATTATCAAATAACTACAGATAATAATGGCAACAAGGTTTATAAAATTGTAGGTACTCCTTCAGACGAACCAGGGAATTAATAGAATTTTCTATACCCCATAAAAAAACGGGATGGTCTTTGACCATCCCGTTTTTTTATGGGGTGTTAGTCCTATACCTTAATGTGTAATATAAGTCTCCACTCTGGGCATAGTAAAGAAAAACGAGGTGCCTTTTCCAAGCTCACTATCTATGGTTACCGCTCCGCCATGCTGGGTTATAAATTCTTTAACCAAAAATAAGCCTAAACCACTCCCCTGCTCTTTATCAGTTCCTGTTTCTGACACATAAGTATTATTACTCAAAAGATTGGTCTTGGTTTCCTCAGACATCCCAACACCGTGATCCTGTATACAAATTTCAATCATTGAACCAACAGATTTTGCCATACAATTTATTACCCCTCCATGAGGAGTAAATTTTATAGAATTAGTAACCAAATTCTGTATAATTGATCTGAACATTGGCGGATCTGCACTTATATAAATATCCTCATCAATTTCTGTTTTAATAGTGATGGATTTCTGCACAGCATTTGGCCTTATCAATTCAAAAGATTGGTTTATTCCCTTAAGCAGCTGAAAGTTTTCCGGATTAAAATTTGTTTTTTCGCGCTGCTTTTTTGCCCATTCAACCAACTCATTCAACTGTTCCAATATTTTATTGGAGGTACGATGAATAATGCCTGCAAACATGGTTATTTCTTTTGGACCGATATTTTCTAAATTAGTGTACAGGTTGTTGGATGAAATAAGCAATGAAGTTAAAGGATTTCTTAAATCATGAGATATAACAGACAAGAATTTATCCTTGGATAAATTTAACTCAGTCAATTCTTTGTTTAAATTCTCCAACTCAATTGTCCGTTCTAAAACCCGTTGCTCCAGTTCCTGGTTGGATAGTGTCAGATCATTATTTATTAGTTGAAGCCTTTCTTCCTGCTTCCTTAAAAGCCTGTTTTTTTTGTACAGTTCAACAAAAACAGCAACTTTTGATCTTAATATCTCGGGTTTAAAAGGTTTTCTGATAAAATCAACAGCACCAGCCTTATAGCCTTTAAACATGGCTTCTTCCTCATAGTCATGAGCGGTAATAAAAATGATAGGGATGCCTTTAAGCTTGTCTCTTTCATAAATAAGCTCTGCAGTTTCATAACCATCCATTATTGGCATTTTAACATCCAATAATATCAGTGAAAATTCCTCTTCTTTTAATAAAATGCGCAATGCTTCCCTTCCTGACGTTGCCTTAAAAAAAGAGTAATCATCACTCTCCAACACCAGTTCCATCGACATAAGATTGTTCTCGTTATCGTCAACCAGCAAAATCTTAATAGGAATATCAGCAACCATTTTTGAACCTGGATATCATTTTTTGACAATATTTATTTGATTAACCACACCCGCATTAATGACAGCAATTGATCCGTTTTAACCGGTTTTGTAATATAATCAGATGCACCCGAAGATATACATTTTTGACGGTCACCAATCATTGCCTTTGCAGTAACCGCAATAATTGGCAAATATTTATGTTTCGGCTCTTTCCTTATTATCTGGATAGTTTCATAGCCGTCCATTTCGGGCATCATGATATCCATTAATACAATGTCTATTTTTTTATCGCTATTTAGCAATTCAAGCGCTTCCCTACCACTTTCAGCAGTTATCACTTCTATATTTGAGCGTTCAAATACCGCAGTTAAGGCAAATAAATTACGCACATCATCATCAACAACCAGCACTTTTTTACCTTCCAAAACGTCACTACTGGTATTTATACTTCCTATCAGATTCAAGTTTTCTGCACTTATAAAACGTTTATGAATATGTAGTAAGTTCAATATTTCCTCTAAAAGATAGGCATGTGAGGTTGATGTTTTAGTTATAATTTTATGATTAAGCCGCTTTAATAAAATCAATTCGTTTTGTGTAAAGTCACGGGCCGAATGCAAGATAATGGTTGTTTGGGGCTTCTTCAGTGCATTTATCCGGTTAAGCAGGTCAAGCCCATTAGCATCAGGCAAAACAAAATCCAAAATAATGCAATCAAATGCTTCTTTCTTTAATAGAGCTAACCCTTTTTTAGCTGTATTAGCAGATAATACTTCAATCCCATCCCCAGCCAGCATCCTGGTAAGCAACTCCAGTTCATTTTCATTATCTTCTATAATCAGTAATTTCTTTTTTATTTGCTCACTAAAATGAACAATCCCAGAAATTAAGTCATCCAGCGAATTATTAGAAAGCGGTTTCAGATTAAAACTTTTGGCACCTAACTTCACTGCCATCAGCTTGCTGTCTTCACCTGAAATGATATGAATTGGGATATGTCTGAAATTAATATCAGCTTTTAACAGCTTAATTATTTTCCAGCCATTTGATTCGGGCATATTAACATCCAGCGTGATCGCTATCGGGTCGTATTTCTGGATGCTTTCAAAAATCTCTAAATAACTAATAGCCACCAGTACTTTCAAACCAAAATCATGTGCCTTATCAACAACTATTTTGGTAAACCTCAGGTCATCTTCAATAACCAGTAAAACCTTGTCCTCGGCCGAGATATTATGACGATCATCATCTATCATTAACTCCGTTGTATCCAGCAAATTGGTTCTGGAATGCTGGGCCGGAAGGTTTTCTTTTACCGGATTATTAACAGTTAATTTTGTACCCTCATTATACTTTAATGGAAGGAATAAAGTAAATACACTACCTTTACCTAATTCGCTGCCTACAGTTATTGTACCTCCCAAAAGTTCTGCAAAACCCTTACTGATTGATAGGCCCAAACCTGTGCCCCCATATTTACGGCTTGTTGAACCTTCTGCTTGTTGAAATGCTTCAAATATTATTCCCTGTGTGTTTTTTGAAATACCTATACCAGTATCAATAATTGAAAAGGCAATCACTGATTCAGCATTGGCTAAAGGATTTTCATGTTTTAAACTTGGTCTGAATATTTCAAGCCGTACCCCGCCCTTTTCAGTAAATTTAAATGCGTTAGATAAAAGGTTCTTTAAGATTTGGTTTAAGCGTTGCATGTCGGTCTCCAGCATTTCCGGCAGCCCTTCTTCAATGTCTATCTCAAATTTAAGATTCTTGGCTTCTGATATCGGTTTAAATGTTGATTCAGCGAACGAAGCAATCTCCTTAAAGTTAACAGGCATTACATCTGCAAAAATCACTCCCGATTCTATTTTCGAAAGATCAAGAATATCATTAATCAACTGGATCAGGTCATCCCCACATGAATGAATTGTTTTAGCAAACATTCGCTGTTTTTCGGTCAAATTCCCTTCCGGGTTTTCAAAAAGCTGTTGTGCCAGAATCAATAAGCTATTAAGCGGAGTTCTTAACTCGTGCGACATATTTGCCAGGAACTCTGATTTATATTTAGATGTTAGCGTAAGCTGCTCAGCCTTTTCCTCTAATGAACGTCCTTTATCATGCAACTCATCATTAGCCCTTCTTAGTTCTTCCTGTTGAGCAGATAACTCACCAGCAAGTGATTGTGATTGCTTCAGAAGTTCCTCTGTACGGGTATTGGTTTCAATATTGTTCAATACAATACCAATACTTTCTGTTAGCTGATCCAGAAAGTCAATGTGTGTGTCGCTAAAATTATCAAATGAAGCAAGCTCAATTACCGCTTTTACATTGTTTTCAAATAACACCGGCAAAATAACCAGGTCAATAGGCGCAGCGCTGCCAATACCGGAACTTATCTGAAGATACTCTGCCGGAACATTCGATAAACGGATCCGCTCTTTATCCTTTGCGCATTGCCCCACCAAACCTTCACTTAATTCAAATTCCTGGTTAATTAATTTACGATTCTTTTGGGCATAGCCGGCAAATAGTTTAAGCGTAGGCTCATCTGCAAATTCCCGCTGTTCCAAAATGTAAAATGCACCATAACGGGCGTTTACCAATTCGGCCAATTCCGAAAGAACTTTATTTGCCACCGCATTTCTATCCCTTTGCCCCTGCAACATCTGGGCAAATTTTGCAAGGTTTGATTTTAACCAATCCTGCTCATGATTTCTGAGGGTAGTACCCTTCAAATTGGCAATCATCTGGTTAATGGTATCTTTCAAAGCCTCTAACTCGCCCTTGGCATCCACACGGATAGTCCGGGTTAAGTCACCCTTGGTTACTGCGGATGCTACTTCGGAGATAGAACGCACCTGCACCGTTAAATTCTGTGCCAGCTGATTTACGTTCTCTGTTAAGTCTTTCCAGGTTCCAGATGCACCCGGCACACTTGCTTGCCCACCCAAGCGTCCCTGTACACCCACCTCACGCGCAACTGTGGTTACTTCGTCTGCGAATACCGCCAGGGTATCAATCATCTCATTAATGGTATCTGTAAGCTGCGCCACTTCACCCAAGGCATTGATAGATAGGCGCTGTTTTAAGTTCCCTTTAGCAATACCGGTTGCCACCTTCGCAATACCACGGATCTGACCGGTTAAGTTGGATGCCATCTGGTTTACCGAGTCCGTTAAATCCTTCCAGGTACCACCCACACCTTTTACATGCGCCTGGCCACCCAATTTTCCTTCGGTACCCACCTCACGGGCCACACGCGTTACTTCTGATGCAAAGGAGTTCAGCTGATCCACCATTGTGTTAATGGTGTTCTTTAAATCCATAATTTCACCCTTTACGTCGATGATTACCGTTTTGGAAAGGTCACCGCTAGCCACCGCCTTGGTTACTTCGGCAATATTACGTACCTGTGAGGTTAAGTTACTCGACATCTGGTTTACCGAGTCCGTTAAATCTTTCCAGGTACCCGCAACACCCGGCACAAAGGCCTGTCCACCAAGATTACCGTCGGTACCCACCTCACGGGCCACTCGCGTTACTTCTGATGCAAATCCGCGAAGCTGATCCACCATGGTATTGATGGTTTCCTTTAACTGAAGAATCTCTCCCCGCACGTCTACCGTGATCTTTTTAGATAAGTCTCCATTTGCTATCGCGATGGATACATCAGCAATATTTCTCAATTGTGCGGTAAGGTTACCGGCCATCTTGTTTACCGAGTCAGTTAAATCTTTCCAGGTACCATCCACACCCGGTACGTTAGCCTGACCGCCCAACTGCCCTTCTGAACCCACCTCACGGGCCACACGCGTTACCTCTGATGCGAAGCCACGGAGCTGATCCACCATAGTATTGATAGTATCCTTCAGCTCCAATAACTCACCTTTTGCATTTACTGTAATTTTACGCGAAAGGTCACCTTTTGCCACCGCGGTGGTTACCTCCGCAATATTTCTTACCTGCGAGGTAAGGTTATCCGCCATTTTATTTACAGAATCTGTCAAATCTTTCCAGGTACCACCTACTCCTGGCACGTTCGCCTGACCACCTAATTGCCCTTCAGAGCCCACCTCACGGGCCACACGTGTTACTTCCGATCCGAAGGAGTTCAGTTGATCCACCATCGTATTAATGGTGATCTTAAGCTCAAGCATTTCTCCCTGTACGTCAACCGTAATCTTTTTGGATAAATCACCTTTTGCCACCGCAGTGGTTACTTCTGCTATGTTACGCACCTGTCCGGTTAAGTTACCGGCCATTTGGTTTACCGAATCTGTTAAATCTTTCCATGTACCACCTACACCCGGCACATTAGCCTGGCCACCCAACTGCCCTTCTGAACCCACCTCACGAGCCACACGTGTAACCTCAAATGAGAAAGAGTTTAGCTGATCCACCATCGTATTGATCGTATTTTTCAGCTCCAAAAGCTCGCCCTTGGCATCTACTGTAATCTTTCTTGATAAATCTCCTTTTGCTACTGCAGTGGTAACCCAGGCTATATTTCGTACCTGATCGGTAAGGTTACTACCCATCTGATTTACAGAATCTGTCAGATCTTTCCATACCCCACCTACTCCTTTTACCCTGGCCTGGCCTCCTAATTTACCTTCTGTACCTACTTCAAGTGCCACACGCGTTACTTCTGATGCAAAAGAGTTCAGCTGATCCACCATTGTATTGATGGTCTTTTTCAATTCCAGCATCTCCCCTTTTACGTCTACTGTAATTTTTTTGGAAAGGTCACCATTTGCTACTGCTGTTGTTACACCGGCTATATTTCTCACCTGCGAGGTAAGGTTACCCGCCATACGGTTTACCGAATCTGTTAAATCCTTCCATGTACCTGCAACACCGGGTACTTTTGCCTGCCCGCCCAGCTTTCCTTCCGTACCCACTTCGAGCGCCACACGCGTTACTTCTGATGAAAATGAATTCAGCTGATCCACCATTGTATTGATGGTATTTTTTAATTCGAGTATTTCCCCTTTGGCTTCTACCGTAATTTTCCGGGAAAGGTCACCTTTTGCAACCGCGGTGGTCACCGCTGCTACATTTCGCACCTGGGCTGTAAGGTTACCTGCCATTTGGTTTACCGAATCTGTTAACTCTGCCCATACACCTGCAACGCCTTTTATACGCGCTTGTTCACCCAATTTCCCTTCAGAACCCACCTGTCTGGCTACCCGTGTTACTTCCATCGAAAATAATTGAAGCTTGGAAAGCATCTGGTTGGATTCTTTTGCAATACGCAAAAATTCGCCCTTTAACGGATGTCCGCTAATTTCAAGCGGAATATGTTTGGACAAATCGCCATTGGCTACCGAATTAATCATCCCTGCAATTTCAAGTGTTGGAGATGTTAAATCAGATATTAAATTATTTAACGATGTTACTCCACCTGCCCAATCCCCTCGTGCATCTAATAATTCAATTCTTTTTGACAAGTTGCCCTTTTTACCTATAATTTTTTCTGCGGACGAAATTTCTGCCACTAAACGCTCATTCATGTCAATGATATCATTCAGTACTTCACAAATCCTTCCGTTAATTCCTGCTTGAGTAACCGGCATCCGGGTGCTTAACTTTCCGTTTTTAACCAATGACAACACGCGTAACAACTCTTTCAAATCAAGGGATTCATTATCAGTTGGGGTGGAAAACGTTACGGGCTCTAAGAGCGCTTCCAAAATATCATCTTTCATCGGATAAATAATTTAGGATAAAAAACAGGGGTTAAATTTAAAAACTTGTACAACTACAATTAAATATAATTTTTGTTTCAGAAAAATTTACAATAAAATTAGCAATTAACTTTTTTTCCTTTAACGTATTTTTTGTTTCGAAAGTCATGCTTTTTATCATATTAGAACATTGTAACTAATTTAATACATAGGCAAATAAAATTTAACCTCTAAAACTTTATTGTTAATACTACAAATTAGTAATGACCATTAGCCTTGCAATTTTAAAATCAAAACTGCAATTTTAAACATGCATGAAATATTACTCCTTTGCTTAGGGTTAGTACTAAGCGTTTCGTTTCTGGTACTGCTTGCACAAAGGCTTAAAATTGCCTATCCAATATTCTTAGTAATCGCTGGCTTAATAGCAGGTTTTATTCCTGGCATCCCCAATACACATATCAACCCCGATCTGGTTTTTCTTATCATATTACCCCCTATTTTGTATGACGCAGCACAAAACACTTCATGGAAAGCGTTATGGTACTGGCGCCGTATTATAAGCGTAATGGCCCTGGGGTATGTGTTATTAACAGCTACTTCCGTAGCCTTAGTGAGCTATTATCTTATCCCAGGATTTACGCTGGCACAGGGCTTTTTATTAGGCGCTATCATTTCACCGCCCGATACCGCTGCAGCATCAGCCATTTTGAAATTTGTAAAAATCCCAAAGGCACTGGCTTCCATTCTTGAAGGTGAAAGCTTGCTTAATGATGCAACCAGTTTAACCATTTTCCGCTTTGCGTTATTGGCAATTATCAGTAACCATTTTGTATGGCACGAGGCGGCTTTCGGTTTTATAATGGTGGTTATATCAGGCATTATAATTGGCGTGGTTATTGGTTTCATTTTTTATGCCATTTTTCGCTGGCTTCCAACTACTGCAAACCTCAATATTACTTTATCTATCGTATTACCTTATCTCATTTACCTGACTGCCGAGGCATTACACTCATCGGGTGTACTGGCCGTGGTTAGCGGAGGCTTATTTATCGCCTACCAAAATCATTTTGTATTTTCTCATTCCAGTCGTCTTAAATCAAATGCCATCTGGTCGGCATTGGTTTTTATACTAAATGCGGTAGTGTTTTTTCTGATAGGGCTACAATTACCTGAAATTATTCATAGTGTTAAAGATGGAGCATTAACTGAGTCATTAATGGTTGCCTCATTAATATCACTGGTAGTGATTTTTGTAAGGCTATTTTCAGGGCTTTTTTCATCTGTGTTTACGAGGTTTATTGGCCGTTTCATAACCGTTGCTCAAAGAAGGCCCGGCTGGCGAAATCCGTTAATCAGCAGCTTTATGGGAATGCGTGGTGTAGTATCACTGGCCTCTGCACTATCCATACCTTTGCTACTGCCCGGAGGCCGGTCATTTCCTAACAGGGATATGATTTTGTTCATCACCTTTGTGGTTATCATTATTACTCTTGTAGGGCAAGGGCTGTTATTACCGTGGTTGATCAAGAAAATAAAACCACAATTTATTCCCGCAAAAACCGATGAACAGCAAATTTTAGAAATTGAACTGCAATTGTATAACTCGGCACTCAAAAAGTTAAGGGAAACATATCCTGCCGATATTACGGATAATGCACTGCTAAAAAACAAACACGAGCTATATGATTTTAAGGTGAAGCTACTCATGGATGCAAAGCCAGGAAACTTAATTGGCAGGTTTAAGAAAGTAATGATTGAGATCATTGAACATGAGCGACGGGAATTGCATGCCTTCAGAAGAAAGAATGGTTATGATGATGATGTGATCCGTATAATTGAAAACCGGCTTGATTTGGAAGAAGAACGCCTTGAAGAAGAAAGCGAATAATTTAAAAGAAAAAGGGTAATCTCTAAATCCCACTTAAATAATCATAGAAATCAGTGTCTGGTTTGTGATTTTTTTGTGACAAGAACACAAATTCCCCGTTTATTATATCATCTGGCGAAAATGTAAGCCTTCTCACCCTCCAGAGGAAAAAAAAGTATTCGTTTATTTAATATATTAGCAATAACTATTACTGAAAATGAAAAAACTATACCTTATTTGTTGTATTGTTTTCTTAACCCAATTTGTTTTGGCACAGGAAACATTCCCCGTTAATGGCCCGTGGGATATCCGACCGGGACTGTACGCTTTCACCAATGCCAACATTGTGGTAAGCGCCAACCAAACTATCACCAATGGTACCTTACTAATTAAAGACAGGAAGATTGAAGAAGTAGGCCCTGCTGTTAAAGTACCGGCTGGCTATGTAGTCATCGACTTAAAAGGTAAATACATTTACCCCGGTCTTATTGATGCCTATACTACTTATGGCATGCCCGAAGCACCACGTGCAGCTTTTCAACAAGTAAGTTTTGGTCGAGTACCGGTTTATACTTCAACCAAACAGGGTGCCTATGGATGGAATGAATCCATCAAACCAGAGATGAGTGCAAAAGCGGTATTTCATGCCAACGCAACTGCTGCCGAAGATTATAAGAAAAATGGCTTCGGCGTTGTACAATCCTTAATACATGATGGCATTGCCCGAGGCACATCAGTAGCTGTTAGCCTTGGCGATGAACGTGATAACCAGGTGATGCTAAACGACCAGGCGGCGGCAAACTATTCATTTAGCAAAGGCACTGCCGCAACTAATTACCCTTCATCACTGATGGGTAGTATTGCATTGCTCCGCCAAACCTATTATGATGCACAATGGTATAAAACCCAAACAGCAGAATACAATATTTCGTTAGATGCTTTTAATCATACACAGGATATTCCACAAATTTTTGAAACTACCGATGCACTGAATGTAATGCGTGCCAATAAAATAGCAAAGGAATTTGGCAAACAATATATTTTTAAAACTGACGGAAACGAATACCGGCGCATAGATGCAATGAAGGCTACCGGCAGCAGTTTCATTATTCCGCTTACATTTCCTGATCCATACGATGTAGAAGATCCTTTGGATGCACGCAATATAAGCTATACCCAGTTGAAAAATTGGGAACTGGCTCCTACTAATCCGGCTACATTAGAAAAAGCCGGGATCAATTTTGCCATAACTTCATTTGGGTTGCAAAAACCTACAGATTTTTGGAATAACCTGCGCACAGCAATTGATAATGGGCTCAGCGAGAAACAAGCCTTAAATTCATTGACCATTGTCCCGGCTACAATGCTGGGCATAGCAGACAAGGTGGGAACACTGGAGAAAGGCAAGATGGCCAATTTCATCATTACTTCTAATGAACTATTTAAAAAAGATAATGTTATTTATGAAAATTGGATAGAAGGTCGCAAATACGTAGTAACTAAACTTGATGTTACAGATTTGCGCGGCAACTATACTTTAGCAAGCGATGTATTGCAGGGATTAACACTTAAAATCAGCGGAACACCTGGTTCATATGACCTAAGTGTTGAGCGAAGCGATGACAGTGTTCGTACCAAAGGTACAATTAACCGTAGCGGTGACATCGTGAGTATTTTCTTCGAGACAAAAAATAAACCAGGCAGCAATGTACGTTTAACAGGATATATTACGGCAATATCGCCGCTTACCTTTCATGGAAACGGTAAAATGCCTGATGGTACTGACATCACCTGGACAGCCACCTACATCAGTGCTGCAGGTCCGCAAACAGCACATGAAGCTCCTAAACCAACAATTACCAATGGCTCCGTTATTTATCCTTTCGGCGCGTATGGTTATACCGAATTACCGAAGGCTGAAACCGTTTTATTTAAAAATGCCACTGTTTGGACCAATGAAAAAGAAGGTATTCTAAAAAATGCAGATGTTTTAATTGAAAACGGAAAGATAAAAGCAGTAGGCACTAATCTTGCCGCCGGAAAAGCAAAAGTTATTGACGCTACTGGCAAGCACTTATCGCCAGGTATTGTTGATGAACACTCCCATATTGCAGCCGAAGGAGGTATAAATGAAGGCACCCAGGCTGTTACCGCGGAAGTAAGGATTGCTGATGTATTAAATCCGGAAGATATTAATATTTATAGGCAACTTGCTGGTGGGGTTACAACATCCCACATTCTTCATGGCTCTGCAAACCCTATTGGCGGTCAAACACAATTGATTAAACACCGCTGGGGAGTATTGGCTGATGATATGAAATTTGAAGGGTCTGATGGCTTTATCAAATTTGCATTAGGAGAAAATGTTAAGGGCAGTAATAACAATCAGCCATTTGGCGTAACGCTGCGCTATCCTCAAACCCGTATGGGAGTAGAACAGGTTTATGTTGATGAATTTACCCGTGCTAAAGAATACAAAACTGCCCGTGCAGTAAAAAGCAACAATGTACGCCGTGATCTTGAACTAGATGCCATAGTTGAGATTTTGGATAACAAACGTTTCATAACCTGTCACTCTTATGTACAATCTGAATTGAATATGCTGATGCACGTTGCAGATTCAATGGGCTTCAGAATCAATACTTTTACCCACATTTTGGAAGGGTATAAAGTTGCCGATAAAATGAAGGCCCGTAATATTGCAGGTTCAACCTTCTCTGATTGGTGGGCCTACAAAAACGAAGTTGCCGAGGCAATCCCCTACAACGGTGCAATCATGCATGAAGAAGGAATAGTAGTAGCTTTTAACTCAGATGATGAGGAAATGGCCCGCAGGCTTAATCAAGAAGCAGGCAAGGCAGTTGCTTATGGACACGTAAGCGAAGAAGAAGCATTTAAATTTGTTACCCTTAATCCTGCCAAAATGCTACACATTGATAAGCGGGTAGGCAGTATAAAAGTGGGTAAAGATGCTGATTTGGTACTTTGGTCAACCGATCCGCTTTCTATTTACGCTGTTGCCGAAAAAACTTATGTGGATGGTATTCCTTATTGGGATATAGAAAAAGATGCTGAAAATCAGAAAACAATGAAGGCTGATGAAGCAAGGATCATCCAAAAAATGATAGCTGCAAAAAACAAAGGCTCATTAACACAAAAGCCACCCGGCAGAAGACCGCGTATTAAAGATGAAGATGAAGACAACGATGATGACGGAGTTGGAGAAAGCAGCGTTGGCGCAACACAAACAAACATTCAAACTCAAAATAATCAATAATCCAGAACTGATTTTAAGATGAAAAAGATATTTTTAATTATTGGAGGATTATTGTTTACCACTATCCTCACTTATGGACAGGCAAATATTTCGCCTGCACCAGCACAATCACAAGCCATAATTATAACCGGCGGTATTATACATGTTGGCAATGGACAAGTAATAACCAATGGTTACGTGGCCTTTGATAAAGGTAAGATAACTGCCATAGGCGAAGGTTCAGCACCAAATATTGCAGGTGCGATTGTTGTTGACGCTACCGGCAAACAGGTTTATCCGGGTTTTATTTGTCCGATAACAACTCTTGGATTAATTGAAATTGAAGAGGGTGCCAGAGGCAATGTTGACGATGAAGAAACCGGCGAACTGAACCCTGATGCACGTGCTTTAATAGCGTACAACACAGATTCGAAAGTAATACCTACAGTACGTTCCAATGGAATTTTATTAGCGCAGACAACTCCAGATGGCGGTGTAATTTCCGGACAATCATCTGTAGTGCAATTAGATGCATGGAACTGGGAAGATGCTGCTTATAAAACTGATATAGGTATACATTTAACCTGGCCCATTGTTGTTACCAATACCAGAAGAAGAACTGCCGCCCCTACTACCGGCCAACAAGAAACTCCGGCAGAAAAGGCACAAAAGGCCATTGATGCCATAACAGAATTATTTACCGAGGCCAAAGCCTACTCCGAAATTGCAAAACCAGCTGTTATAAATATCCGCTTTGAAGCAATGAAAGGGCTTTTTAACGGCACCAAAAAATTATTTGTAAATGCTGATGGCGCCAAGGAAATTATACAGGCGGTTAGCTTTGCTAAAAAATTCGGGATAAGCGAGGTTATTGTTGGCGGTTATGAATCATATTTGGTTACCAGTGTATTAAAAGACAACAATGTTCCAGTTATTTTAAAGGAAACACAACGTTTGCCGGCAAGAGATGATGATGATGTTTATCAACCATACAAATTGCCCAAAATATTGCAGGATGCAGGGGTGCTGTACGGTTTAACCGGAATTGGCTACTGGCGCCAGCGTAATTTGCCGTTTGAGGCTGGAGAGGCAGTTGGCTATGGCTTAACCAAGGAACAAGCCTTAAGTATGATAACTATTAACAACGCAAAAATTTTGGGTATTGATAAAACTACTGGCACGCTGGAAGTTGGTAAGGATGCCAATCTTTTTATCTCCGGTGGTGATGCGTTAGATATGATATCCCTCAATGTCCAGAAAGCATTTATACAGGGCCGCGATATTAACCTTGATAATCTGCATAAACAACTTTATAAAAAGTTCAGTTCAAAGTATGGCTTTAAGGTGGATCTTTAGAATATTGAATATTCTTTCCTTAATAAAGGAATTCCCGCCATTAAAAGCAGTCAATACAAAACAGGCAACAGTGGTAGCACTATTGCCTGTTTTGTATTTATAAAATCATTATCTAAAGACCAGGGTTCAGACAAACTACGGATCTGGTATCCAATGTAGTATCGTAAGTGTTGGATTTAAATAGGATCAAACAGTGTTGAGGTTATTTGGCAACAACATCCAGATCAACCTCAACATTCTTATCAATTGAATTATCAGTACTTATATTATATTCCAAACGGTTTAATTTAAAATTCCCCTTAAAATGATAACCTCCATTTTCGGCTTTGGCTGTAAATGGGAATGAGATGGTCTTAGTTACGCCTTTCATGGTAAGTGCACCAACGAAAGTATAAGTATTCTCTCCTGATGTTTTGATAATGGACTGGGACTTAATGCTTATTAATGGATATTTCTTTACATCAAAATAGCTTTCTTCTTTTAAGTGATTATCTCGCATACCAATTCCCGATTCAACAGTACCTGCGGCTACCGATATATCAAATGTAGCCCCTGTAACATTAGATGGATCAAACACTATTGTCCCTTTTAAACCTTTAAATGTACCTGTAACTGTACTTTTAAATATCATTTGATGTGATACATTAAATTGTACCGATGAGCTTTGTTCAACAGGTATATAGCGCTGAGCTAAACCACTATTTACAGAACAAATAAATAATGCAACAATAATTGAATAAGCTTTCATGATCATTTATTTATTTAACCGCCATTTATCATATCAGAAACAATCCCTTTACTATCCTTTTTACGTTCGGCCAAAAATACACCTACTAAATGAACAACAATAAATGCCAATATCAGGTACATACAAAACCCATGAACATTTTTAACCGGGCGATGTATTGATTTGAGTACCTGAAAATCATCATCAAACGCAAGTGACAGGCCTGTTACCACCATTATGGCTAACAAGCAGTAAAAAATTGCATATATTATTTTAACAGTGAGTTCATGTAAAGCTTCCTGACGATCTTTTTTAATTGCTTTAAATTGAGCTGAGGCTTTTTTTAATCTTCTTATAAATTTCTGATCGGCTACCTGAAAAAATTCAAGTATCAAACGAAAAAACAGCAACCCGGCAAGGCAGTAACCAAAGTAAATATGTATATCCCAAACTTTATCTTCAAGAGCACCGGCAACTGAACGGCTCAGGTCATTATCAACTCCTTTTGTTTCCTGTATTCTTACTTTTACAAGATCAGTAATTGCATGTTTATCGGTTATGGTGGAATTTATGAGTACCGTAATAAGCGACCCACTTATAACGATCATATTTAACCAATGCCATAATCGCAGGCTTGCTGAATATCTTTTAACTGTAGATGGATTATTAAGATTTTTACTTGTTGGTTCTATTATATTCATTATTAATTTATTAACTCCCTACATTGCCTAAATAAATGCCCAGCAGAAATACAATTCCGCCACCTACAATAACCTGTAATATGGTTTTCACTAATGGCGTTTCCATAAATTTGTAACGGATAAAGGCGATTACTAACAATTCACATACAACCACAACATATGCAAAATGCAGTGCAATACGCAAATTGTCTATTAAAAATGGCAAGGTATGCAGCATACCACCCAATGCCGTGGCAAATGCAGTAATACCTCCCCTAACTAACGGGCTACCGCGGCCTGTAACTGTGCCATCATCTGATAATGCTTCGGCCAGGCCCATACTAATCCCGGCTCCCAATGAGGCAGCCAACCCTACATAAAAGGCCTTAATAGGCTGATGCGTTAAACCTGCTGTGGCAAATATGGGTGCGAGTGTTGAGACCGAGCCGTCCATTAGTCCTAAAAGTCCAGGTTGTACCTTTTGTATAACAAATGTGGCTTTTGTATTCTTACTCATATGGGTTTATTATATAAATGTACTTATTGAATTTGAAGCAATTCTGTAGTGTTTAATAAATATTATTATTATTTATAACTTTTATAAATACAAGCACTCAATATATTTAAAAAAAATCTAACGTTATATTTGATAAAAACCCAAAGTGAAACTCCTTGTAATAGAAGATGAACAAGCTCTGCGTGAAAATATAACCACCTATTTTAATGAAGATGGTAATATTTGTGAAAGCACAGTTAACCTCGCTGGCGCTATTGATAAATTATCAAGCTACAATTATGATTGTGTATTACTTGACATAGGCCTGCCCGATGGTGAAGGTTTTGAGGTGCTTAATTTTTTAAAAAAAGCAATGAAAGATGAGGCTGTGCTCATTATATCAGCCAGAAACTCATTAGATGATAAAATTAAAGGTTTGAACATAGGGGCTGATGATTATTTAACAAAACCCTTTCATTTGGCAGAATTAAAAGCACGGGTTGCTTCTGTTTACAGGCGAAAAGCTGCTAATAGTAATAACAATATAATTTTCAATGAAATCACTGTCAATTTACAGGGAAGGACGGTAGAAGTTAATGATACACCGATTATACTTACCCGCAAAGAATATGATATGCTATTATATTTCATTGCAAACAAAGGAAAGGTAATATCAAAAAATGCAATTGCCGAACATTTATGGGGCGACGAAATGGACATGCATAATAACTTTGATTTTATTTATACGCATATTAAAAACCTCAGAAAAAAACTTTTGGATGCTAAATGCAACGATTATATCGGTTCGGTATATGGCATTGGCTATAAATTTAAAGCTTAATGAAACTTTCGGTCCATTACAATAAAGCAAGTATTATTATTACCATTTCTGTATTGTTTATAGGGGCTATAATTTACTTTTTCACAATTAATTATATCGCCAAAAAACAGCTCGACCTAAATTTAATAGAGGAAATTGACGGGATTAAAGATTATATTAAGGCAAACCATAAATTACCCAGGCAGGTTGATTTTGATGAGGACCTCGTAATATTTTTAAAAACCAATAAGCAAGAAATTAACAAGCGTTTTTTTGATACTATATATATTAATCCTAAAGAGAAAAAGAAGGAAGAAGGAAGAAGGAAGAGCTGTTTCATCCATTATAACGCTAAATGGCAACAATTATTTAACTACACTCATTGTATCCAGAGCAGATACAGAGTACCTGGTGCAGATAATAGGTTTAATAACACTAGTTTTATCAATTGGATTATTACTTACTCTTTTTATAACCAACAGATATATTTTAAACGGTTTATGGAAACCTTTTTATAAAACACTTGCCGAATTAAAATCTTTCAATATTTCAGATAATAAAAGCCTCATTTTAAAAAGCACTAAAGTTGATGAGTTTAATGAATTGAATGATACCGTTCAGTTGATGTCATTAAATGTAAAAAACGACTTTCAAAATTTAAAAGAGTTCACGGAAAATGCCTCTCATGAAATGCAAACCCCATTGGCAGTAATCACTTCAAAACTGGATACATTAATACAGGATGAAACCCTAAAGACGGATCAATATGAACAAATAAATGATATATATGCTGCTACAAACAAACTGGCAAGGTTAAACCAATCATTATTATTGCTGGTGAAAATTGAAAACAACCTGATAGCTGATATTGAACTATTGAGGCTGGATATTTTAATTGAAGAAAAAATAAAACAGTTTTATGAGTTAACAAATGATAAACAAATAAAGGTAGAAACTCATCTGGCTATTAAAGAAATTTCTGCCAGCAAGTATTTGATTGATATACTGCTCAATAATTTATTCAGTAATGCTATAAGGCATAATATAAGCAAAGGAAAATTGATCATTATTTTAAACACTGATAAACTTCTGTTTAAAAACGATGGATTACCCCAGATTTTAGACAAGAGCAATATGTTTGATAGGTTTAAAAAAGGCAATAAATCAGAAGGTACGGGATTGGGTTTAGCCATAGTAAAAAACATATGTACCCTTAATAATTGGACAATAAGCTATTTCCACGAAACATCATTTCACGTATTTAAAATTGAGTTTTAATTACTACTTACTACACAGTAACCTTCTGGTCATCAAATAAAGTTCTTGCTTAGCTCATGTAATTCGCAACTTCAAAATATCACCAGGCCAATTTGAAATAAAATTGTCCGGTTAATCCCAATACAACTATTACCATATTTTGCGACTCAAATAGCTGCACCATATTCTGGTGGGAATACCAGCAACGGCAAACTTACATGTTGGGCCAATTTCTGTGTATGACTACTCAAAAACATATTAGCTAAGAAACTATGTGGTCGGTGAACCATTACAAGCATATCCACCCCAGCATGTTCATGTAACCAGTTTAGACCTTGATTTACCTGCCTGCTTTTTATGTGATTATAATGAATTTTTGGATAGTTTACTTTATTACAAATCTCCATAACAAAAACATCAGCCAGATATTTTCCCTCTGTTTCTTCAAACTTATTATCTGAAATGTGGCATACCTCAATTTCTGCGTCTAATGTCTTGGCAAAACAAGCCAGTGTATGCAGCACATTCACATCTCCCCTATCAAAGTTGGTAGCAAATGCTATTTTTTTTACTGGCTGAAAAGTATATGATGGAGGAATCAGCAAAACCGGGAAATTACCTTTTTCAATTACTTCATGGCTAGGGCTACCCATAAAGAAACGTTCCAATCCACTCTTTCCTGACATTCCCATAACAAGCAGTGATATATAATATTTATCCATTACGTCTTGGATAACATCGGTCACTTCACCAACTTCGCTGGTGTAAGAAATATCTGGACGAAATTCATTTGGAAAAAAGTCAGTCCTTTCAATTAACAAGTGTTTCAACTTTTCAGTTTCCTGCTGCAATTGTTCAGTAACCTCTTTTTTAATTTCATCATAGGTTTCCAAAGGCCAGGCAACCTGAGCGGCTGCTATAGCATTAACTGGTATCAACATGGCGTTACAAAGTGTCAAATCTGCTTTTAAAAAGGCTGCAAGATGTAACGCATATCGTGCTGCACAGTTTGCAGCTGGAGAAAAATCGGTAGGGACTAAGATATTTTTCATAACCTAATATTTAATGTTGATTATGAATCAAATTTAAATACTGAAGTTAAGCACAGAAATGACTTTGATCAAACTGTAGAATGATATTATACATAATTGCCCTTGGCACGTTGCTGAATTACCGGAGTTAATCTAGTATAGAATTAAGCGTAATTAGCTAAAAACGTTTTACACCGTCAAAACTGGTAGAATTATGGTTTTTTGTATAATCATTTGTCACATTTTTGATTAAAGATCATTTCAACAAGTGACCGGGGTCACTTTTCTGCTGCCATAAATTACGGAGTTTTACCAATGAAATTTTAACTCATTAGGACATGAAAACATTACTCCTGACAACTGATTTTTCAGAAAGCTCCAAACAGGCCGTACAATATGGATATGACATGGCCCGACAAATAGAAGCAAATGTGCTGCTTTGTAGCGCAATGATTGTTCCTGCAGAAATTCCGCAGTCATCATTCGTATGCTGGCCCCCTGATGAATTTGATAATTTGATAGAAGACTGTAAGACTGATCTTGACCAATTAAAAAAGGAATTAGAATCAACTGTACCTCCTGAAAGTTATAAACCGAAAGTTATTTGTATTAGCAAAGCAGGAAGAGTTAGTGATGTGATCAAGGGGATCACAGAAAACCTTACAATTGACCTTATCGTTTTAGGAACGCATAAAGGAGGCGTTCTATCTGGCCTATTAGTTGAAAATCATACCAATACACTCATTGACAATTCAAACCAACCTTTACTGCTGGTTAAACCCGGAACAGTTTACAAACAGATTAGAAAAATCGCTTTTGCTACAGAATTTAAAAATATCGATAATGATCTGAACACTATATACAGACTTATTGAAATTGCCAAGCCTCTAAATGCCAAAATTTTACTAACCCATATTACAAATTATCGCGATCAAACAGATATTCTGAAAAAAAGGATTTCAGATTGCCTGATTGAGCTATCCAACAAAGCAGATTATCCGAATATCTACTACAGGCTGATTGATAATAAAAATATTGAAGATGGCCTTGAGTGGCTCTGTGGGCGCAGTCAAGTAGATATATTGGCCATGGCGCATAAATCAAGAAACCTTTTTGCAGAGCTTTTTGAGCGTAGCCATACTAAAAAAATGGCCGATTTATCAACTGTCCCTTTGCTCATTTTCAAGGTTACAAATCAACAATAATCCTCACCAACAAATTTTCACATCATGACGAAAACATTATATGATACAGGGCTGGAGACAGAGTTACAAGAACTCTATATCCAAGTAACACATTGGCTTCAGGATATTTCTTTTCTTGAATCTGAAACTCTTTTTTTCAGGAAGGGAATAGATAGTTACTTGCCGGAAGCAACTCCCCCAACCGACAAATCGCGATTCTTGTTGATGATTAATGGCCAGGAAAAACAACTTGAGGCTTTAAAAATTAAGATATCTGAATTTCTGACATTGATTGAACCTTACATCAGCGACTTAAAAAAAGAAATGAACTTCAGGTTACTTGAACAATATAACAACCTGCAAACCGAACTACAGGAGCTATTTGCAGACGTACGGTCTACTAAAAAAGAACTGTTTCGTTATACTAAATCTACCTTATCACCGGCTAACGCCATTTTATAGTAAACCGTAAAGAAATGAAAACCATAGCCGTGTTAACCGATTTGTCAGCAAACGCCAATCATACAACGCGCTTTGCCTTGCGTATTGCAAAAAAAATGAAAGCAAAAGTACTGTTATTCAGTCTCTGTCCTGTTGCTGTTATCAAAAACCTTGTACCGGCAGGCGAAACGGAGCCCTCCTTTATTGTAGGTAATCCTATTGAAGATTTTGCTTCTTGTATGGAACAGGATTTGAAAAACAGGGCTTTTCAAGGGTCCTATTTGCCAGAAATATCTTTTAATAACACAGATACGGAATTAGTCGATATTATGACAACCATAATGGGAAACAAAAATATCTCGATGATTGTAATGGCACCTCCTGTTAATGTTGATATGGCAGACTTTATTCTTAGCGATGCTTTTACCCGTATCATTGACTGGGCCACCGTTCCGGTTATGCTCGTTCCTGAATATGCAGTTATTAAAAATTTTGAAAAAATAGCGTTTGCCTCAATGCTTCACGCGTACGATATCGATTCTGTTGGGGAGCTTGGCAACCTGATGGAAAGTTTCGCTGCCGAGTTGATGGTGGCCCATTTGAACGAAAACCCTTCTGACCCCATTGTCCAAGATGCGGAAAAGCAACTTAATCAAGACCTGTACCGAAAACTGAATTGCGGTGGTGTCTATTTTCGTAGCATTCCGGATACTGGTCACCAAAAAAATTGGGATTGGTTAAAAGCTAACAAAAAAACAGACTTGCTTGCGGTAGTCCAAGGGCCAAAAGAACAGATGGTTAAGTTTTTTAATCGGGGTACAAATTTGTACGCCACTTACCACATTAATATACCAGTAATTATACTCCCAAAACTTCCATAATATATTAAGACTATTCTACTATAATTAATTCATCAAACTGATATCAGTTGAGGCCGGGCATCAACGCTGGTTTTATGTTGTCCCTCAAAAACATGAAACAAAAAGAAACACCTGGGGCAATGACTCGTCCTGAGAAAAGTTGACATTCAAAATTAATAATTATTGGTTACTTATTTGTGGTGTTAGAATGTTGGAAAGGCAACGCCTTTTCAACATTCTAATGCCCTTTTTCTTTTTTTGCTTCTTTTTCTTTTTAAAGAACTCCTGCTTTTTGTGGAGAAAACCGTACTCCTCAACCATCCATTATTTCGCTAGTTTCTGGTTTATACTTGTAATAGTTTTTCCAACTCTGCTCAAGTCCGCCGTGTGCCCGGTGTGCCAATGCTGGAGTTAACATGCTGACGCTACTATGTGGTCTTAGGTAATTATATGTTTCAACTGCCTCCTTAACTGCTACTTTGGCCGAAGCTATGTCCGCAAAAACTTCTTGTTTTAAAACTTCTGTTTTTAATATGCCGTTCACTCTTTCTGCTATTGCATTCTCCCGTGGGTCCCCGCTTTGGGTCATGCTGATGCCGATCTGATGCTTTTGCAAAATGCCTATATAATCATTACAACAATATTGTGAGCCGCGATCTGAATGATGGATCAACCCAGTCATATCGCGAGATCCACTGATAGCCATTTCCAGCGCTGCTACAGGCCCACGGGCATAAAGATTGTCACTCAGATGGTAGCCTACTATTTTACGACTGTAGGCATCTGTCACCAGGCTTAGATAACAATGGCCTTCATTGAGGTCTACATAGGTAATATCGCTTACCCATAAGCCCTCTGCACACACAGGGCTAAGGTCTTTTGCCAAATCGGGATATTTCCGCATCCAATGACTCGAATCCGTCGTTTTTGGCTTGCCACGTCGTCTTCTGCCTATCAAAAGCCAGTTATCACGTAATAACGTAAAAAAACGATCCCGGCTTATCTTTAACTGATGCCGATGCATAAACGGCGACAGCATGAACAGCAGCTTTCGAGCACCTATCCTCGGCTGTACCTTGCGGTAAGCTTTTACCTTTTCAATGATAACCTCGCCAACGAATGCCTGATGCTCCTTTAAAACCTGACCCTTATAATATGCCTGACGGGAATAGCCTGACAATGTACAAAGACGCGACAAATTGCCCTTCCCCTGTCTTTGTACTATTCTCCTGATTGCCTGGCCCCGGCTTTTTTTCTGATATTCGCCCCCAACTTTTCATCGGCTATGTCTATCATCGTCTCCAGCAGCTCTATCTTCAGCATTGCCATTCGGAGTTCCTCTTGTAGCTCGTCAACTCCTGTTGGCATTTCCTGATTTAGACCTGAAGTTCTTTGAACCCAACCCTCTATCCGCTCGGCTCCTCGCTTTGGTGCTTTTTTACTCTTTCCCATCACTAATCTGTGGATCGTGCTCGATGAACAGCCGTATCGCTCTGCTAAACTACGATAACTGCACAAACCCGACAAGTAATCTTTTCTTACTTGATCCCTTAGTCTTTCATGTTCCATTTTGTTGACTGTTTTTGTCAACCTATTTCAGGACAAGACACTTGGTCATGTCTGCTTTTTGGTTGACAGTTTTTAGGAAAGGGAATCCCTACCCAACACAAAATGATTAAAGATAAAAGCCCCGAATATTCGGGGCTTTAGCAAATTAGATATGATATAAAACAGGCTTTTTACCGTTGCCCCCGCTATAGGCTAACGCATCCTCAATTTCCTCCAGCCGGAATCTCTTCCCTATTTTGGTTTTGAAATGCGGCAAGTGAATAAGTTCACTAATTTCTTTTACCGCTTTTTCTAAGTTTTCGGGATTTTTAACTGTTTCGGTGTTGTAATTGGAGAACGGCCTGATGATAATATTTTTGAGAGCTAAAACGCTGGTATGAAATGTAAAAGGTACCGCATCGCCAATATAGCCATAGGAATAGATCACTGAATTTCTCAGAATTGACGGTAATATTTTATTCAGGATATCGCCACCTACCCCATCAAAAATAGCAGTTGTATTTAGCGTTTGAGCCATATCTGTTAGCTGTGTGCTAAAATCAGGATCACTTTGAACAATAATGTTTTTGGTGCCCAACCCCTCCAATTCTTCCTTGCCCTGTTCGGTTCTAACAATGCAGATCAAAGGGAAATTATAGGTGAGGCAAAAACCCAGCAGCGCAATTCCTGTAGCCGAATTACCCGCAGTGCTGATAATGCCTTTATGCCCCTCATTAATAATCTGCTTTAAAAATGCTAGTGGGGTGATGATATTTACCATTGATCCCGAATATTCAGTTGGATCCGCCCCGTCGGGCAAAATTGCACAATCTAAAAAGTGCACATGAGTGTATTCACTCCACGAACCTACAACACTTTCGCTGAATCTTAGCTGACGGTAAAAGGTCACATTTTTCCCAAGATATTCCTTTGGCACGCCTTCCCCGGCCTGCAAAACTTCACCCGCGCCAGATACCCCTTTTATATCGAACAGACTTTTTACCGCCCCCGGAGGCGTTGGATGTTTCAGAAAAAACTTATCTCCGGAATTTATTGCAGACGAGTCCATTTTTATAATCAAATGACCCGGTTCTACCTTTGTTGGTTTTTTAACATTTTGCACAGTCAAAACATCATCCATCAACACAATTGCTTTCATTAATTCATTCATTTTATATTGTTTTAATAACAATATAAATGTCCGGATACCAGGAATAAGTGACCAATAAGCATTCTTAAGAAATACCCTTAAGATATCTTAAGGGTTCAGCGTCTCTGAGCCAGGTCTTTCCTTATCTTACTCAGGAATTCTGAAGTAATGCCCAGATAAGAAGCAATCTGTGTATTGGGTAACCGCGAAGCCAGTGCCGGAAATTGATCTAAGAAATTCTCATACCGTTCTTCTGCTGTTGCGCTGATATTCTGCAGCACCCGGTTTTGCAGTTCAATATATTTACGCTCAATAATAATCCTGAAAGTGCTGTTAAATTTGGGGTAGTTACTATAAAGGTATATAAGGTTCTGCCTGGTTATTTGCAGAATTACCGAGGGTTCTATCGCTTCAATGTAAATACCAGTCGGTTTCTCGGAGTAAAAACTGAAAAGATCGCTCACCCATTCATTTTCGGCGGCAAATTCCAGGTTGTATTCTTTCCCGGCAGGATCAATGGCATACATTTTTAAACATCCGGAAACAACAAAAGTAAAATGCCGGCAAACGTCGCCCTGGTGCAGCACAAAACCACGGCGTTTAATTTTCCGTTCAGTAAACAAGGCAATCAATTCTTCTATCTCCTTATCTGTTAAGGAAAAAGCCGAACTCATATGCGCTAAAAGCAATTCTTTATTTTTAATCCCTTCGTTCAAGGTCTATAATTTTATGCTGTTTTATTTAAACAGTAAAAGTAGATGAAAAATATTACGTATTAGAGCACCTAATTACGTTGGCGTTGAAGAAATACGCAACTTACAATCAGTAGAGTACTAAAGTCAAAATGTAAAAGAATGCCTGCCAGGGGAAATTTATAGATGATCAACTGCTTCGGAATGCTTAGATAATGGTAAACTAAAGTAAAATGTTGAGCCTTTACCTGTTTTACTTTCCACCCATACCTTTCCATTATGCCATCGAATAATCTCAGCAGATAAATAAAGGCCCAGTCCAAAACCGGAAATGTGTTGAGTTTGTTCACTTTCAATCCGGTAAAAACGATCAAATAGCTTTTCCTGATCTTGTAGTTTTATCCCAATGCCTTCATCTTTTACGCTTACCACTAAGGTATTATTTAATTGTTTACAGCATACTTCAATGCTTTTACCTTTTGGAGAATACTTCACTGCATTACTCAGAAAGTTATTAATTACCTGCCCTATCTTATCCCGATCTGCACTAACCGCCAATGCCGAGCCTGGGACCAGCACAATATTATGGTTTGTTGTAGTGGTCAATACCACATCTTCTACTATTTCATTCAGCAAGGCGTTCATATCAAAAGTCTGCTCATTTAAGTAAATTTTCCCAGCCTCAAAGCTTGATACATTCAAAAAGCCATTTATTAGAGCGGTCATTTTTTTTACTTGCATATTAGCTTTATTCAATGCATTAACGCTAAAACTATCTTCATCTTTCCTTGCTTTGCTAGTTAACATTTGCACATAAGCTTGCAGGGTTGTAAGCGGTGTTCTGAGTTCATGGCTTACCATGGCGATAAAGTCATTTTTTCTAATTTCATCCTCCTTATGCAGGGTAATATCATGCATTACGCCCGTAAAATATCCTGGTTTACCTTCCTGATCATGAGTAAGGTTGCCGTTTGCCCTAACCCAACGTAGCTTTTTATCATGAAAACCTCTTAAAGGGTATTCGATATCGCATACTTCTCCACGGCTAATGGTAGCCTCAACGCTACCCGTTACCAAAGATTGGTATTGACTATCAATTTGCGCTATGGCCGATTCATAACTCATTTTTTCGTTAGCGTGAAAGCCAAATAACTCTTTAAGGCGTTGAGATGGAATAAATTCACGGGTTTGAACATCAATTGACCAAATGCCCATTGCAGCTGAATCTATTGCTATGCCGAGCATTTTACTACTAATATCAAGCTCCTGCTGTATTTTTTTCAATTCAGTAATATCGTTAAAAGTAATGATAGCGCCATTCCTTTTTTGATCTGCTTGCTGAATATAAGGCATCGTCATAATCTGATACCATTTACCATTATTCGTTTCAATTTCCTTGGTAATAACACATCCCTCGGTCAACACTTTTTTTATATCATCTATTATGGTTTCAAATTTGATATTGGTGGTAATATTACTTAAAGGCCGGCCTATATCCGTTTCGAGCAGATTAATTTGTTTTACCGTGCCGGGTGAAAATTTCATTAACTTTAAATCATTATCAATAAATAATTGCCCGTTAATATTACTTCTAAAATAATTATTCAGATCATCATTAATTTCCAGCAGTTCTTTGTTTTTTAGCTGGTAATCAGAATTAATGGTATGCAATTCTTCGTTTACAGATTGCATTTCCTCATTGGTACTTTGCATTTCTTCATTGGCGGAGATCAGCTCCTCATTAAAAGATTGCATATTTTCATTGTAGGCATCAAGTTTTTCATTGGAGGAATTCAATTTACCTTTTAATTCCCTCAATTCCTCTTCCAAATTAACAACGTATTGGTCAAGATATATTTTCTCATTAAATACAATATCGTTTTGAACCAATGCCGGTGATGTATCCTTATTGAATGTTACCAATAACAAATTCCCTTCGCCTTTTACAATCAAAGGGCTTACCGCAAGGGTTACACTAATAATAACTTTGTCCCATTTAATTTTTATTCCGCTAACCTCAGCAATCTCATTTGTTTCTGAAACCTTCCTGCTCAATGTATTAAATGCAACTGCCAATGGTTTAGGCAACAACTCTTCCAGGTTTGAGATAAAATGCTTTTGAAGTAAATATTTTGTAGGATCACCATAAGATTTCACTACATGATTGTTTTCATCTATACAAACAGCAAAGTAATCCAATTGATTGGCTAACCCTTGCTGTATCGCATCGCTCACTGTATGACTGGTGTTTTTACCTGCATTATCCTGCGAAAAACGGGAAGGTGTCTGTTTGGTATCCAGTAATTCTGGTAATGAAAAGGCATCGAAGCTTACCCCTCGTTTTGTTTCCAGATTTTTATATATTTTCCATTTTTTATGAACCACTTCCAGATTTTTTATAATAGGCGTAGGGCTTTCGCTGGAACCCAGGAATAAATAACCCTCCCTTTTAAGCCCGAAAAGCAACATGGCAAATATTTTTTTTTGTAAAACCGGAGCCATATAGATCAATAAATTGCGGCAGCTGATCAAGTGCATATTGCAGTAGGGTGGGTTCTTAACCAAATCATGCTGCGCAAAAATCAGCATCTTGCGTATAACAGGGCTTACTCTGTAACCCTCCCCTTCTTTTATGAAATATTTTTTAAGCCTTTCTGGAGATATATGTTTTGCAATACCTTTATTATAAACACCCTTACCTGCATGCAACAGAGCTGCGCTATCAATATCGGTAGCGAAGATCTTTACTACGGTATCTTCTAATCTGCCGGTTAATTGTTCGGCTATCAGTATGGCCATAGAGTAAGCCTCTTCGCCGGTAGCGCAACCAGCTATCCACATTTTCAGTTCTTCATCAGGTGATAACCTACCAAGGATATGGGGTAATATATCATTTTGTATAAAATTGAATGCTTCATTGTCCCTGAAAAATGAAGTAACGCTGATTAGGAATTCTTTGGCCAGGGCTTCTACTTCTTCCGGTGTCGACTTTAAAAAGTTAAGGTAGGTTTCCAGTGTGGTAAAGTTATTATGGGATGCCCTTCTTTGTGTTCTTCTTAATATCGTGGTCATTTTATAGTCCGTAAAATCAAGCGGCGATCTTTGTTTGATCAGGTCAATAATTGCTGCGAGATTCTTTTCATCATCTTCGTGATTAGCCACTAATTCTCCTTCGTGTTTTACATAGTCTTCAATAGCGCCGGGCATTTGAGCTGGTTCCAAAACAAAGTCCACTAAGCCGGTAGCAATAGCGTGGGAAGGCATACTGCTAAAATCCGAAGTTTCAGGATTGCGGACCATCACTATTCCACCCGCCTTTTTTATTGCCCTAATACCTTCGGTTCCATCAGATCCTAGTCCGGACAATACAATAGCAATAGCTTTTTCACCGTAATCTGCCGCTAGTGAGTTGAAAAAAATATTAATCGTCAGATAAGGGCCTTTAATTTTTTCTTTATTGGTTAAATACAAGACCCCCTTACGTATCGTCATAAACTTATCACTCGGGATAAGATACACTTCGTTACATTGCACTTTCATCTTGTTTTCAGCCTGTTTAACAACAAGTTTACTGTGCTTGGCCAGTAACTCCACCATTCTGCTTTTGAAGTCAGACGATAAGTGTTGGACAATGATATAGGATACCCCGTCTAAAGGGGTATGGTCAAAAAAGGAATTAATCTCTTCCATACCGCCGGCAGAAGCGCCAATGGCAATTATATGGTGAGGTTGGACTGCAAGCATATACGGTAGAATTTAAAAGAAGTTGCAGAACTTTATCAAATTCTGGTAGGAGGTAAAATGAAGACTATCAAACTTACATTATTTTTTTGATAATGAGAAACTTATTATTAAGAGCAAGGCATTGAAATGAAAAACCTTAATAATGATTTTTAGCTAATTTTCTTTCTTTTTTAAGATGCAAATAAGGAAGCTCATATCGCAGATAAAATTGCTTTTTTGCATCCTTATAGTGACTTATAGCACCTAACCAACTCATAAATCTGATGTAATACCAGGCAAAATCTACCTGGTAAGGCTTAAAGCCACTGCGCGCACTTTTGGGGAATAAATGATGGTTGTTATGCCATTCCCCGGCTACAAAACCGGGCCATAACTGATTAATGGATTTATCTTTTTGGTTATAGTCAACACCTTCGTGCTGTTTGTTCTTTCCTTTTGCGTGGCCTTCATAATTAAAAGTGCGGACACCCACCGCCCAGAAAGCTGCCGCACCAAAAAGACTGACCGCCAATGTATTTCCGCCAATTAGGTAAAATGCGGTATACCAAAAGAGCCAGTTAAGTACCCATGACAAGATGGTGCGCCACGGGTTTGCATATGAACCCCAATACTGATATTGCATGTATGTATTTGCCTTGATTCCGGTGTGCTGCATTAGCAGGGTTATCCGGTGGTAATCATTTTTGTCCAAATCTTTAGCAATAGGCTGATGATTAACATCTGCCAAAAAGCAATATAAAAAACCAGCCTGCGCATTATATGGATCACCCGGCTGATCTGATTTAGAATGATGGACGTGATGCGATATGGCATAAATCTCTTCTGGTATAACACTAATAGTTAGGTTCTGCGTAATAAAACGCCAAAATTTATTACGAAAAGTATAAGCGCCATGTGTACAGTAACGATGGTGCCAGATGGTGCCATGTGTGCCCATAATAATCATACTGTATACAAAAGCGGCAAGGATGGTCCACCAGTGCATAAAAAAAATCAGGAACAGGATAAAGAACGGCGCCAGGCACAATATCTTTAACCAGCTAAAAAATGGCAGCCAGTTTTTACGTGTTTCGAAAATGTTTAACCTGGAGAAAAATTCGGATATGATTTGTTTCACGGTCGGCTTTACTAAAGTTCCGTTTTCATCCTTCCATCCGTAAGAAGGGGTTTGGAGTACATAATCTAAAAAGGGCATCTGCTAATAAATTTCAAGATTGGGCATATATGTTTAAGATTAGGGCATTAACTTAATAGCAGAATAACGGGGCGATCCGGGTCGCTTTTTTGGAATTTGACACAATTAGGATACCTATGTTGATTATTCTGAAACAGTTCGTCCAGCAACAGAAAGTTTAAATGCGTAGTATTTGGATGATCATAAAAACAAGGTTAACGTAAATAAAATAACAGGCATGATACCTTTTTTAAGGAGGGTGCACGGATGTTGTTGATGAGCAACCGGTTAGTTTTATTCCGAATTGCTTAGGACCTGCCTGATTATTGAGGCGCAATAAAATATAATTTGCGCTGTTGATTAACCGTTAATATACTGCGGACAAAAACAAAAAAGGGCAGCATTTATAAGATATATAAAGCTTATGTTGAAATAACTCTTTAATTGCTTATTTGTTTGTAATAACTTTTAAATATATGTTTTGAAAGAAATTATCAATTTGTAAACTAAAGCTTGATATCCTCCCCTATTTAAAAGCGCCTTTCCTATTGTTAAAATATAGGTACGAAAAAAAAGAGGCGGATATTAGCCCCCTCTTGTATGATTCTTATTTTTACGATCAAAATTTATCAGTGATATGTAATTAAGGTAGCTGGCAATATTGAAGCATCAATATTGGCATCCCAATTGTTTGTACTCCAACCACTAGGAGTAGTAACGCCAGATGCAAGCCAGGCTCCATTAACTGCGCCGGCCGCATTGTAGAATTTTATCCTATTGCCAGAAACAGTACTATTTGTTATGGTATAACCACCAATAGGATCAACGTATAAGCCTATATTGGTAAAAGATTGAGATACGCCATAAATCAGATTGTTAATAATGGAATTGTTGCTACCACCGGAAATGGCCATTCCATACTGACCGGGATTGACCAAAGTATTACCTGAAGCAACAATATATGCACCGCCGCTGTCGCCCAGCATAATGCCACCACCGCTGGTACTGGGGCCGCCGCCGCGTATTTCGTTCCCGCTAACACTGATAGGGCATGTTGCCGTGCCCTGGCATTGATACAAACTAATCGCATCTTCAGGATAGCTCTGCCCAAGAATATTCTCGCCTATATTACTATTTATCTGGTTATTGATACCAATCACATTATTAAACTGCACAAATTGCCCGCGTGGTAAAGGCCCTTGCATATTTAAGAATTGGTTGCTATTAACAATAATTCCACCATTTGCAGAATGATCAACATACACACCTGTGCTTACGTTGGTAAAATAGTTTTGCTTAATGGTTATATTGTAACAGTTATACAAGTAGATGCCCACATTTGTGGAGTTATACAACTTGCAATTACTAATTACCACATCATGACAATTACTTAAGGTAATTGCAGCCACCGTACCGCCAGCTATTGATTTTCCGCTAATAGTAAGATTACTTGCTCCGGTGAGGTTTACGACCCCGGAGACGACATAGGTTTGCGCTAGGGTGCCTGCGGTTGCAACTGCCCCTGCAGCTTTTTTGGTGCCTGTAATACTTGAATTTGCAGTTGTTGAACTGTCCGCATTAACGGCTTGGTCCTTTTTACAGGAAGATAAAAAGGATAGCACTGAAATCGCTACTACCGCCAGAACATGGCAGTGCCAGCATGGGTTTTTTTGGCTCATGTTTAAATTAATTAGGAATACAATGATACCTAATTAAAAAGAAATACTACGGGCCAAAAATTAATTTATTTTTCCAAATTGAGTATTTTTAGTTAAAATTTAATACAAATACTTGATTATCAACATTATAATATTATATTAATACTTAAATTAATTAATTATTAATTTACAACATTGTCTTATTTTAGGTACAAAAAGTCTTAAAACATGGACACTCTGTATTTTTCAACCATTCACACGGCTTTAAATTCGGTAAACAAAAAGGAGGGAATTAGTTGCGGGTGATGATAATTGCGGGAAGTAAAGACGGGCCAATATTGGCTCCCCAGGAGTTGGTTTCCCAACCTATAGGCATGGGTGTACCGGGGCTGAGCCATACATTATTTTCGTTGTTTTTATTATTGAAGCATTTAACTTTGTTCTGGGCCACTTTACTATTGGTGATGGGCCCTCCGCTATAACTGGCCACATACAAGCCCACATTAGTAAAACTTTGAGAACGACAATAAATAAAATTATTGACTATTGAATTATGATCGCCGCCTGATATGGCAATGCCGTACTGCCCGGGATCAATCAGTATATTATAAGAAGCGGTAAGGTATGAGCCACCATTGTCGCCAAGCATAATGCCTCCACCTGTTTTACTTGGACCACCGCCGCGTATCCAATTGCCCTTCACCATTATTGGGCTTTGGGAGGTTCCATTACTTTTATATAGGCTGATAGCATCTTCGGGGTTACTCTTCCCTAAAATGTTCTCACACCTATTATAACTAATAGCATTCCCTGGCCCGTTCACATTATTAAATTGCACAAACTGCCCTCGGGGAAATGGCCCCTGCATATTTAAAAACTGATTATGATCAACTACAATACCACCTTCGTTTGTTTTCTCAGCATAGAGACCGCTACTTACATCATTAAAGTAGTTATTATCTACATGTATGTTTTTGCATTTATACAGACGTATTCCCACATCAACAGAATGGCAAAGCTTATTTCGGGTAATATGTATATTATAGCAATTTATTAAAGTGATATCGGCCACAAGTCCCCCAACAATCGTTTTCCCGGTAATTGTTAAATCATGTGCATCTTTTAAGTACACCGGGCTTGAATTTATACCGACCTTATCACCTGCAGTTGCTGCTTTAGGCAGATTGTTTGGATCATCTTGCAAAACTCTTGGAATAATCCGTTTTGATTCAAGCACGGCGTTTAGCAGTATAAAAATCACAATTGCTGATATAAAAAACGGCAGAATCCTGATGCACATTGTATTCAAATTGCTGCTTTGCATATGCTAACTAATTAAACTAACCTATTCTACAATGCAAACACTGTTTTGTTACTTTACCAACCCTTTAATTTAGCACCAAAGAATACTATTTCTAATATAGTTTTAAACCTCAATCATTTAGAACTGAAAGCATATTATTTATTAACTTAAGCTTAAGGCCCTTATAAGGACTTTTTACACTTATTTTAGTCTTAATTGGTGTTGAACAACGATATTATCAAATAATTACGATAATTATGGTTGTTATTATGCGTCTAACATATATGCGGTTTAGTAATTTAATATATAATTGCTTTTAATGCAATTTTATTGTGCATTGCGCGTTTTGTGGCCAGGAAGCGACTAAAATATTGAATTCATCTGCCTAATCTGCCTTATTGCATAGAACGCTTGAAAAATCTCCGTTTTCAAATTGTTTGGTTCGAGTTGAAAGTTCCAACTTTCAAAGAATTTGATTAATATCTAAATAACACCTTCACCATTTCTTTTAATGATGCAAATAAAAACTGAAAAGATTAAAAGTCTTTACAGTGTATTTGCTTAGTAAACTCACCTATCATTTAAAAAATCAATCTATGAAAAGAATTCACCTACTATTCTTAACAATCACTGTGTTAACAGGATACTCTTGTACAAAGTCAGCAACCAACCAGCCAACAGACAAGTCCGTAAATGCACCTTCAATACATTTTAAAACTACATCGCTTAATTTAACTTCTTATACAACATCACCTTCAATAAATTTAAACGGCGCACACGACATCACGATAAGTGGCGAAGCAATTACAGGCGGCACCGTTCCGGCCATTAGTTTAAGTAATTGTTATAATGTACATATTACTCAAAACGCACTTACAAACTCAACTGATGTAGGTATTTATTTATACCATTGCTATAATATCACTATCGACTATAACTACATAGCTAATGTATCAACCGGTGTTTATGTGGATCATCCAACAGCTGGCGGCACAGTGGTTAATAATAACCAGATGTTAAATATGCAAGGGCCTGCTCCCCGCGGACAGTTTGTACAGTTTAATACAGTAATCGGAACGGGCAACCAGATTGAATATAATAAATGCGAAAATATTTCAGGTCAAAGTTCTACACAGGAAGGCGTCAACCTCTACATGAGCAATGGCACTGCATCTAGCCCTATCGAAGTTATAGGCAACTGGATACGTGGTGGCGGCCCGGGAAATGCAAGCGGAGGCATACAACTGGGCGATACCGGTGGCTCCTACGAATCAGCGTCAGGTAATATCCTGGTCAATCCCGGTCAAATGGGTTTGTCTGTTTCCGGTGGCGATCACATTTCTTTTACAAATAACACGATTTTCTCAGCAGCTCAATCATTCACCAATGTTGGTATAGTAGTGTGGGGTCAGGCGGGTTACGCAGTAACTAATGCCACTGTTAGTGGTAATCAGGTCAATTTCACAAACTCCGCTAATGTCGAAAACGACCAATGGATAGGCCCAGGAACCTCCACTCCTGCTGGTTGGAGTTCAAATATATTGGGTGCAAGTATTAATGCATCAGTGCTCCCTGCGGTAATAATATCAGCTTCTGCATCAAGAACTCCTATCCCAATACCAAGCGTAGCGGTAACTGCTGCTCCAAGTCCTCAATCCGCGCCTATTGTTATGAGCGGACAAAGTAATGTCACCATAAGTAATATGACTATCATTGGCGGCAGCGTTCCCTGCATCAAACTAACCAATTGTACTAACGTCTACATAACAGCCTGTAACCTCGAAAACTCGACCGACGTAGGTATTGAGCTGGATAATTGTTCAAATGTTACCATTGAGAAAAATAATATTTTCAATGTTGCAGCGGGTATAATTGCTAATAATTGTCCTAATGGTGGGATTAATATTTTCACCAACCAAATGCAAAACATGCAGGGCCCTGCACATAGCGGTGCATTCGTTCAATTTGCAAACGTAAATGGCAGTAACAACAATATCAGTTACAATAAGCTCCAAAACATTCTTGGACAAAGCAACCCGGTGAATGCTATTGACATTGTCAATAGCAACGGTACTTCAGGAAGCCCTATCACTCTTGCCGCTAATTGGGTAAAGGGCGGCGGCCCCAACAATTCAGGTGGCGGAATTGTTCTGGGTCACAACGGAGGATCGTTCCAGGTGGCATCCAGTAACATCCTTGTTGACCCTGGTCAATTTGGTCTGGCCATAACAGGTGGCAGCAACATTTCATTTACCGGCAATACAGTTTACGCTAAAACTCAGTCATTCACCAATGTGGGAATTTATGTTTGGGGACAAAGTGGTATAGCAGTGACAAATAGTGTTGTTAGTGGCAACCAGGTTAACTTTAGCAACAGTAGCAATGTGGAGAACGACAACTGGCTCGCTGCCGGGGAAGCAACCCCAACCGGTTGGAGTTCAAATACCTGGGGAGCTAACATTAATGAATCTGTTTTACCAGCCAGCATCGTCTCATTTTAGACCAGGCAGTCTGTTCGAAATGAACAATTTGATATCCATTTGGACAATATAATTAGCTAACTGATCCAACCAAGCTAAAAGATGCAGTAATAATTTAAAACATGTTATTACTGCATCTTTTATTGATGCAAAATCCTCCGTAAGAGCATTTTTCAACTACCCTGTTGCACTATTTGATTAAGCTTATTTTTAAAATCAAATCAAAATTATTCCGCTTTTAACGATTCAATGGCTTTAATAGTATACAGCCTGTTATTACAAATAAACTGAACAATTGTAACTCATAAGTAAGTTATAACATCATTACCATAAGCAGCATAAGTGCCATTTTTCTCTAACATACGGCATTCGGCCTCATAAAGCCTTCTCAAACAAACTCTTGCCAAACCTTCTAGAATTTTATGGAATACTTATTGTAAACCATGAATCAAGATAAATTATTGTAATAAGGTTTCCCTGCATTAAAGCACTTTTAATAATTTGAAATAGGACAAAGCCTTCGGCCAATTTCGATTAACAGGGAAATTAATGAGTTCAAGAAGTTCCATTGATATTTTATTATTCTAAAATGAACCATCCGCCCAACTCATTTATGAGCTATCAATTGTTTAACGGTAATTTAAACAACCTCTCCGATTCATCAAAAACTGTAATCAATACAATCAATCAATATTCGTTCTGTGTAGCTGAAAGAGATAATGACTTTAAAGAAGCATTAATGGACTCTGATGTTCTTCTACCCGATGGTATCGGAATAGTGTTAGCAGTAAAAAGTGTTACAGGTCATGGCTTAAAGAAAATATCAGGAACAGATTTACATGAAAACCTTTTAGAAAGATTGAATAGTAACAATGGGCGATGCTTTTACCTCGGCTCAAATAAAAATACGCTGCAAAAAATCACCGACCGCTTGAACCTTGAATATCCGGCTATAACCTGTGAAACCTACTCTCCCACCTACAAAGCGCATTTCGGTGATGAGGAAAATGCCGAAATGATTAATGCCATCAACCTGTTTCAACCTGATGTTTTATTCGTTGGAATGACGGCGCCAAAACAGGAAAAATGGGTACACCAGCACAAGGGTAAAATCAACGCTCAATTTATTTGCTCAATAGGAGCTGTGTTTGACTTTTATGCGGGCACAGTTAAAAGGCCCTCCAAATTTTGGATCGATCTGGGGCTTGAGTGGTTCATACGTTTGTGTAAGGAGCCAAAAAGAATGTGGAAAAGGTATTTCTACTACGGCCCTGTCTTTGCCTGGGCATTGTTAAAAGAAAAGTTAAGGAATCACCCGCACTCGCTTCCAACAGCCAAATAACGTGATAACGAAGAACACGCGTAATTTACTGATAGATCTACTTTTAAAACACAACATTTACCACAGGCTAAAGTCATGAATACCAAGCACAAAAATTTCAATAAGGTATATTTTGCGTTTTCCGATCTCTTCGCTCTTAATATCATCAACCTTGCAACACTTTCTTACATAGATAGATACTCAGTCAATTTATTTCTTTACATAGTATTCTGCATTTTTTCCAATATATGCTGGACAATCTGCTCATTTACATCAGCGATGTATCTGAATAGTGGTTGGCTAAACAGTCAACGGATATTTAGCAGAACCTGCATCGCTTTTATTTGCTACAACTGTTTTTCTTACCTATTTGCATTATCGTTACTACGTTCCGGAAACAATTCTTACATTTTTTACGATATATGTTACTTCGCTTTATTTTTATCATTTACCCGTTCATCTTACATTATTTTAAGCAGCTATACTTATAAAACAGATGGGCATTCAAAGAAAAATGGGGTTATAGATCGTAATGACCTTAACTCAAGTTTATCATCAGCAAACGGGATAAATGGTAGCGTTAATTATGATGAGGAAAACCCATTTGCAGAGAGTTACGCTACCAAACAGGCAAAGTCACAACCGGCACTATACAAGCTGGCCGAACCAAACAGTCAATCATTTGCAGGATGTAAGTTCGAACTGAAGTCGAATCGTTTCTTAGAAAACAAATATCAAACAGGTTTTATAAAAAACACAACGGCAATATCTCTCCGCAATGATCCGCTTTCAGATATTTCAGCACTGATGCAGAAAAGAGTTTTTGATGTAATTATTGCAAGCTTTATATTATTATTTCTACTGTCATGGCTAATTCCTATCCTGGCCGTGCTCATAAAACTCGATTCCAGGGGGCCGGTTTTCTTTACCCAACTCAGGTCTGGTAAAAATAATATCCCCTTTCGAATAATTAAACTCCGGTCACTTAGAAGAAATATTGATGCAGACAGTCGTCAGGTAACCCGCGGAGATGGAAGGATTACTCAACTAGGGCGTTTCCTACGGAAAACAAATCTAGATGAGTTACCACAATTCTTCAACGTTTTAGCCGGTAACATGTCAATCATAGGCTCAAGGCCCCACATGCTAAAACATACCGAAGAATATGCCCTGCTTCACAATAATTATATGCTTCGTCATTCCACTAAACCCGGGATAACCGGATGGGCGCAGGTAAACGGTTACAGGGGCGAAATAAAAGAACCACAACAGTTGCAGAAACGTATTGAACACGACATTTGGTATATGGAAAACTGGAACATTGCACTCGATTTTAAGATCGTTTATCTCACGGTGATTAAAACTTTATTTGGCGATGAAAATGCTTTTTAATGATACAATTATTGAAATATTGGACTGTTTTTTTGACTTAATAAATAAATAAAAATGAACAAAGTAGCACTTATTACGGGCATTACCGGCCAGGACGGTTCTTATTTAGCAGAATATTTGCTCAAAAAGGGCTACACGGTACACGGTATAAAAAGAAGAAGTTCTTTGTTTAATACCGACAGGATTGACCATTTGTACCAGGACCCACATGAATCGAACCGCAACTTTGTTTTGCATTACGGCGACCTGTCTGACTCTACCAATCTGATCAGGATAGTACAGCAAACTCAACCTGATGAGATTTATAATTTAGGAGCCATGTCGCACGTGAAAGTAAGCTTTGACACACCTGAATATACTGCAAATGTTGATGGCATCGGCACCTTACGGATACTTGAGGCTGTTCGGATACTCAACCTGGTGAAAAAGACCAAAATATACCAGGCTTCTACGTCTGAATTATACGGCCTGGTGCAGCAGGTACCTCAATCCGAAACCACTCCTTTTTACCCCCGCTCACCCTACGCAGTTGCTAAACTTTATGGTTATTGGATAACCGTAAACTACAGAGAGGCATATGGTTTATTTGCATGCAATGGAATATTATTTAATCATGAAAGTCCTTTACGCGGCGAAACCTTTGTAACCCGAAAAATCACCAGGGGCGTAGCTAAAATTGCCATGGGCCTGCAGGATAAACTCTACCTTGGGAATCTGGATGCAAGACGTGACTGGGGCCACGCAAAAGACTATGTAGAAGCGATGCATTTAATGTTGCAACAAGAAAAGCCGGAAGATTTTGTTATTGCTACCGGTATTACCACCATGGTTAGAGACTTTGTAAAATTAGCTTTTGCCGTATTGGGGATAACCATTGATTTTAAAGGAGAGGGCATTAATGAAAAAGGATATGTAACCTCCTGTAGCAATCCCGATTACTTATTAGAGACTGAGAAAGAAATAGTTTGTGTTGATGCTAAATATTTCCGGCCAACAGAAGTTGACCTTCTAATAGGTGATCCCACAAAATGCCAGCAAAAATTGGGATGGAAACCCAAATATGACTTGAAAGCTTTGGTAGATGAGATGGTAAGCGCTGATGTTGAATTATTTAACAGGGAAAGGTTACTAAAAGAGTCAGGCTATTTAGTTAAAAATCAATACGAATAAAAGCAAATCATAAAACTATGCTAACGGTGAATTTTTGAGTTTATTAAACGCTGAAGTAATCCGTGTGAAAAAACAATCATTATCAAGTCCAATGTATCCCACTATTATCCATACCGATGCTGCTGACGACCAACTGATGGACGAGTTCAATAATACAACCGTTCCATACGCCAGAGAGAAAACGCTGTTTGCCCCTTTTGAAGAACAGGCACTCCGATCACCTGGTTCAATTGCCCTACGAAAAGGTGAATGCACAATGACTTATGATGAGCTAAATAGAGCGTCAAATCGTTTAGCTCATTTCCTTATTAAAAAGGGCGTTGTTCCCGGGGATAATATCGGCTTGTTAGTTCAGCGTGATTTTGATATGATTATTGGCATGCTTGGCATATTAAAAGCCGGAGGGGCATATGTACCCATCGATCCGGAATATCCTGTACTCAGACAGGAACATATATTCTATAAGTCTGCCTTAAAAATGGTAGTCTCAACGAATGCTTATCCTTTGAAAAATACGATTGGGGCGGAAAATTTTCTTAACGTAGACATTAGTAATATTTCGGAACTTAACGATGCCAATCCAGGCTTGGCCATTAGCAGTTCGCAGCTGGCTTATACCATTTATACATCGGGCTCAACGGGCCAGCCAAAAGGCGTAATGATCGAACACCATTCGGCCATCAACTTAATCTCATGGGTTAATAAACGCTTCAATATTGGATCAGATGATCGCCTGCTTTTTATCACTTCTATGTGTTTCGATTTGTCGGTGTACGATATTTTCGGAATATTAGCTGCCGGCGGTTCGCTTGTCATTGCTGAAAATAAGGAAATTCAGGATGTGCAAGCACTACAGGACATGTTAATCAAATACGAGATTACCTTTTGGGACTCCGTGCCCACAACACTCGACTATCTGGTAAAAGATCTGGAACAGGCACGCAAAGGATACCGTTATACAGGATTAAAAACAATTTTTATGAGTGGCGACTGGATCCCTGTCAAGCTGCCTTCGCGCCTGCAAAAATTCTTTCCAAAAGCACAGGTGGTAAGTTTAGGCGGTGCTACAGAAGCTACAGTGTGGTCAAATTATTATATCATTGATCAAACCGAAAAAACATGGAAGAGTATTCCTTACGGCAAACCCATCCAAAATAATTTCTTTTATATATTAAACAAGTTGTTAAACCCCGTTTCGATGGGCGAAATCGGCGATCTTTACATAGGCGGCGTTGGCGTTGCCCGCGGCTACGCAGATGACGAGGAGAAAACGCAGGCTTCTTTCATTCCGGATCCTTTTAATCAAACAGCGGGAGGAATGATGTATCGTACCGGTGACCTGGGGCGAATGATGAATGATTACAATATGGAGTTTTTGGGCAGGCAGGATAACCAGGTAAAGATCAATGGATTTCGCGTTGAGTTAGGAGAAATTGAAAGCGTATTAAACAGTAGTTCTGCCGTTTGCAATGCTGTAGTGCTTGCAAAGGATACTGCAAGCGGTACCAAACGGCTCATTGGTTATATCGTTCCAAATGGGGAATTTAAGAAAGAAGATATGGTGGCTTTTTTAAAAACAAAACTCCCTGAATATATGATGCCCTCCACGTGGATAGACCTGCACAAACTACCGCTCACATCTAACGGAAAAATCGATAGAAACGCACTCCCTACCCCACAAGAAGTTGCCCTGCCTACAGAAACCCGCTCGGCGCCTGAGACAGAAACAGAAAAAATGCTTACTGCTATCTGGCAGGAATGTATAGGAATCAAAGAAGTTGGCATTGATGACAACTTTTTTGCACTTGGCGGTCATTCGTTAATGGCGGTGCAGATTCTATCGAAACTTGAAAGGAAAATTGGGAAAAAGCTACCATTATCCGTTCTCTTTAAATATCCGGTTATAAGGTCATTTGCAGCTTTTATTGAAAGCGAAAAAAAAGAGATCGTTTACAGATCATTGGTGGCCGTTAAACCATCGGGCAGCAAAACTCCGCTATACATTATCCACGGAGAAGGGTTGCATGTGCTTAACTTCAGCAGCCTTGCGGACTATATAGACGAAGAAAGGCCCATCTTTGGTTTACAGGCCAGTGGACTTAACGGAACTGATGAACCATTAGGAACTATAACACAAATTGCCGCGGCCTATCTGAGCGAAATAGTTCAGCATAATCCAGGCGGCCCGTATTTGATAGCAGGCTATTCTTTTGGTGGTTATGTGGCAGTGGAAATAGAAAAGCAAATAGTAGCTATGGGTAAAGAGGTACAAATGTTAATTATGTTTGATACGGATGCTGAAAAGACCGAATATAAAGACTGGTATTACTTGTTACCCAGAAAGGTAAAAAGAAACATTCCTATCTTCATGTCATTTCTAAAATCATCATTTCAGCGACCATTAGCGACCTTTAAAAAACAATTTATAAATCACCCACCTAATTTTTTATCTAATTATTTATCAAAAAAAGAGTCTAAAGGATTCTATCAATTAATTAAAAGAATTAAGGGAAAACATTTGAGCGCTTTCAGAAATTATTCGATGGAACCCTTTAATAATAGGGTTTATTTATTCAAAGCGAAAATATGTGTGCATTATGTGGATGACCTTGAATTTTTGGGATGGAAAAGATATGCAAAAGACGGAGTCCAACTATATGAAGTCCCGGGAGACCATTTATCCATGTTATTGCCACCTAACGTTGAACAATTTGCATCAATATTGGAGGCAGTATTGGACAATGCTGAGACTCATGATCAACATAAAATAAAAACGAACAAAACTCTGGGGGCTAGCTTTTAAGCGCAGCCGGAAGATATAAAATTAACCAAGCGGCACCTGCTTATTAAACTAAATTTACTAATCAATTTACGATGATTGTTCCGATAACACTCGAAAATGTGGACGAATGTGTCCCCGCATATATAAAGGCTTATAACTGTCCGCCATGGAACTATGCCTGGACTTATAGCAAAGCACAGGCATATCTGGTGGAATATTTGGGTTGTCAGCAATTTATTGGATTTGCATTATATGATGATGATAAACTAACAGGAGCAGTGTTTGCGCACGTAAAAACGTGGTGGACTAACCAACAACTGATGATTGATGAATTTTTTGTTTCGCAAGAAAAGCAAAGGATGGGTTATGGTAAAAAAATGTTGGATTACTGTGATCTTTATGCAGCGAAATATCAAATTGATTCGATTGTACTGATGACGAACAAATACATGCCCTCCTATAAATTTTATAATAAAGAGGGTTATATCAGCACGGAGCAGTACGTTTTTATGTTTAAACAAATCCCCCGCAGTTGAAATTCAACCGATGAAAGTTATATAGAATTGATGATAAAAGGCGGTTAAAGTATCGCGTTGCATTTTAGATTTTTTTTTCGTTCCAAACGCATAAAAAATTTAAAACAATTATATAACTAATTGCTTATTAACATAGTTATGCTTGTGGTGGTATATACTTTGTATGCCATTGTACAACATCTGTTTACTTACGAACTTTTACGTTCTGATTAAAAATTTATGTTTCAGTAAGCGCTTGCTAAACTGGGGTCACAAATTAAGATTAAGATCGAATATTTTGAGACCCCATGAAAAATTTTTTTCCGCTCCCTTTAGTCGCAATTTTTGCGCTTTTATTGTCTGCTTGTGGCCTTTATAAAGACAAAGGTTACCAACAAGTTTCTTATTACCAAGACGCTAATCGTTCAGGCGATATTCAAGAAGAAATTAAAAACTATGAGCCCTTTAAAATTCAGCCGGGAGACATCCTGGGAATCAATGTTAACAGTTTAAACCCTGAAGCAGCCTCTGTATTTAACACCAGCATTGCTCGCGTAAGCGGAAACAATCTTGATAATAGTACAACAAATCCAATCTATGGCTTTAAAGTAGACGCTAACGGACAGATGCAACTACCCTTGGTTGGAACTATGAAAGTATATGGACTAACAACAGACGAGGTTGCAAAACAGCTAACTGCAAATCTTCAGGAATATCTAAAAGGGCCTATTGTAAACGTTCGTATTCTCAATTTCAAAATATCAGTTTTAGGCGATGTTATGAAGCCGGACATTTATACCATTCAAAACGAACACATAAATATTAATGAAGCATTAAGCTTGGCAGGCGACCTGAGTATCACTGCAAAAAGGACAAATGTTTTACTGATCCGTGAGGAGAACGGGAAACGGCAATTCATCACGCTTGATTTAACTAAAAAGTATGTCTTTGATTCGCCCTATTATTATCTACACAACAATGATGTTATCTATGTAGATGCTGATAAGACAAAATATGATAACGTTGCGCGTAGTTACAAGACCAACACATTAGTCATTTCCGGAATTTCGGTAGTTGCCATATTAGTTTCTGCATTTTTAGTTTACCATCACTAGTTTATTATCCTTGTTTATCCCTCCTATTATGAATAATAAACAACCCGGGAACATTAATACCCGTCAAAATAACACCAATGACGAGGCTATTAATATAAGAGCGTTTTTAATTAAATATCGCTTGTGGTGGCCTTTATTTGTTGTATCTATCCTCATTGCTTTATCTATAGCCTTTATTTACACCATACGTGAAACACCGGCTTATGAAATAATGGCAACCATGATGATACAGAGTGATAATAGTCAACCGCCTGAACAAAAATCCTCATTAGTTGAATTTCAGTCACTTGAGCAGGTTAATGCGCCCAAGGTTGTTGAAAATGAAATAGAAGTACTAAAATCCAACCAATTGATAAGAAACGTAGTGAATTATTTTCAGCTTTGGGCTGATTATGAGTTAAAAGGCGGCATTATTAAGAATCGCGACCTTTATGGCATAAGTCCGGTTAAGATTAATTTACTTGATGCGGGCATGCTAACACCGTCTCCAAAAATTGATTTACTTATACTGGATACCAGCTCCTACTTACTTTTAGACAAAAAAGGCAATTCAGCCAAACATCGCTTCAATGACACTATAAAAAACGCTCTCGGTTCTTGGACAATAAGTAAAAATGCCAGCATTGTACACTATATTGGTGACGAAATTGAAATCGGCATAACCGATCCGGAAACTACCACTTTAGCTTACCAGAATGCGCTTACTGTAGAAGCCCAGGAAAAGCCGGCCACAGTTATTAATATCTCTTTAAGCGACCCCAATGTAAGGAAAGGGGAAGATTTTATAAATTATCTCATTTATTTCTACAAGCGATCTGACATTACTGAAAAAAGTAAAATAACTAAAAGCACCTTAGATTTTATTGATAAGCGACTTGATTCTATTTCGGGTCAGCTAAATTATACAGAAAACAGCATCGAAGGCTATCGCAGTCATAATGGCTTGACGGATGTTAACGCTCAATCACAAATGTATCTGCAGGGCATCCAGTCCAATAATGAAAAACTAAATGAAATCAACGTTCAATTACACGTGATTGAAAACCTGGAAGCCTACTTGGATAAGCCGGGAAACAATGATTCAAGTATTCCTTCTGCCATCGGCATCTCTGACCAGCATCTATCAGCACTAATCCAAAAATTATCGGACCTTGAACTGGAAAGAGACAAAATGCTGGCTACACTGCCCGAAAAAAATCCCGCTTTTGACCCCATAAACAGTCAGATCGCTTCCCTGAAACAAGAAATCAAAGAGGATATTAAGAGCATGAAGTCTTCTTTAACAACGATGCAGGGGTCTTTGGCATCATTTAAATCAAATATTCAGTCGTCTATCAAAAATGTTCCTGTCCAGGAGCAGCAACTCTCAGGGATGGGTCGCCAGCAATCCACTAAATCATCTTTGTATAATTATTTGCTACAGCAGCGCGAAACTATTGCGCTAACCTATGCATCGTCAGCATCCGAGGTCCGTTTGGTGGATGCTGCCCATACATTGCCACTAAAAGCCGCAAAAAAAATAATGCCTTTTGGTATTGCCTTCCTAATCGGTTTAATTTTTCCGGCAGGGTTTATCTACAGCCGCGATATAGTGAAATACAGGGTAGGTAGTCGCAAAGAAATTGAGCAAGCAACTGGCATACCGGTAATTGCTGAATTCAGCTACATAAAACTACCATCTGCAATTGTATTTGAAAACCGCGCTAACCAGGAGAGCTTCGCGCTTATAGAGCAATTCAGGCATTTACGCACACAGCTTAATCTGCTAAACGAATCTATCGTCGGAGGATACTTTGTTCTGGTAACCTCAAGTGTGGCAAATGAGGGTAAAAGTATGGTAAGCAGCAACCTGGCTGTTTCACTGGCAAGTATCGGAAAGAAAACGCTGCTTATAGAAACGGATATTTATAAACCTACTATTTCGAAAACATTCGGACTCGCACCTTTAACTGGCCTAACCAGTTATCTAACAAACCAGGCGTTTCAACAGGATATTGTGCAAGAGGTTCCTTCATATCCAAATTTGAGCATTATTGGTTCCGGCCCATTTGTAGACAATTTTTCTGAACTGCTGGAACAAGAATCATTCCTGCGGCTGATCAGTGCATGGCGTGTACAATATGACTACATTTTGTTTGATAGTCCCCCTGTTCATGCTATCAATGACGCTCATATCCTTGCAAAATTTTGTGACGTGACACTTTATGTAGTCCGACATAACTATACCTCAAAATCGCTGTTGCCTTTTATCAGAAAGCTTAATTCTAATGAATGCTTTCAAAAAATGAACATCATATATAATGGCTTAAAAAATGGTCGCGACAGCGAGGGATATAAGTATGAACATTACTCCCGGGAGGCGACCAGGTAATTGGAGCTTCCAACGTTAAATAAATTAAAACATCGCGATTTTATAACAGCTAAAAAAGTAAGAGAAAAACATAAATACTGAACGCGTGATAAAACTTCTAAAAAATAATATAACATCGTTATTTGATCAAAGCAGTGGCCGAACGGCCAAGGTTAATTTCAATATTGTTGTCTCTTTTCTATTAAGGGCAGTTAGCATTATAGTTTCTTTTCTCACTATCTCTTTCTCCCTTAAGCTGCTCGATACCAACAAATACGGCATCTGGTTGGCCATTTCTTCAACCGTAAGTTGGATAAGCATACTGGACATAGGTTTGGCAAACGGACTCCGGAACAAGGTAGCCGAGTACTTTGCTGTTGGGAAATATGAAGATGCAAAAATTGCCGTATCATCCACTTATGCCATACTACTGATGATCGTTGTCCCCATTTTGCTGCTATTTGTTATCTTCCTCCAGTTTGCTAACTGGAATTCGATTTTTAATACCCGGCTGGTTGAAAAGGAATTGCTGTATACTGTTGCAACAGTTTTTGTGGGTCTTCTGCTGCAATTTTTTCTAAAACCAATCTCTTCCATTCTCCAGGGCGATCAGAAAATATATAAGGCCAATCTTATTCAATTGATATGCAATTTTATTCCGCTTGTCCCTATTGTTTTGTTCAGCAAATTTTTAAAAGGATCAATGGTGAGCCTGGCATTTGCACAAACTATTTTGCCGGTTTTTGTCCTTCTATTATATACGCTTATATTATTTAAAACCCAATATAAAATAATAAGGCCTTCTTTTAAACATATTAATTTAGCAAAAAGTAAGTCTCTATTTGGATTGAGCCTGGCTTTTTTTATAGTACAGATAGCAGGTGTATTTCTTTTTTCAACTTCAGAGATAATTATAACCCGCGAATTCGGTGGTGCTGACGTCACGCTTTATAATTTATTATATAAGTATTTTTCAACCACCACTTTAGTACTCAATATCATACTGGCTACTTACTGGGGCGCTTTCACCAATGCCTTCGCATTAAATGATTTTGATTGGATCAGAAATAGTATCCGGAAATTGGTGAGAACATCCTGGTTTTTGTTCGCAGGGATATTAGCACAATTGTTATTAGTTGTTCCAGTATTTAAGATCTGGGTTGGCCCAAAAATCCACGTACCTTTTATTTTAAGCCTCAATATGGCTATATATTTCAGTGTGGTATTATTTACTGCGATGTATTCTATGGTTTTAAATGGAACAGGCAGAATAAAACTGCAGGCTATCGTTTCAATTATCACGGGTGTTCTACATGTACCTGTGGTATTGTTTTTTATAAAGTATTTTCATTGGGGATTAAATTCGTTAACCTACGCAACCACTTTGTGGGTTACAATCCAGTTGATAGTATGGCGAAGGGAAATAAAAGCAGTTTTAAAAAACCCTAAAAAAGCACAGGAAATTATATTATCTGAACCGAGTTTGGTTGAAGACAGTAAATATTAGCTATGTATTATTTTGTCACTTTGATTTTCATACTTCTTTCCAGTAAGGCAACTTTCATCGATGGTATGAATATATGCTGGTTTCTGATTGACGGCCTCTTTTTGTGGATAGCTCTTGAAAAAGGACGTCTTTTAAAAAGTGACATCCAATTGTTTTTAAAATTTGCTTTAATCTACCTAACCTTTTGTACACTGCGCGCACTTTTTCTTATCCAATTGCCATTGCAGTACTGGGTTAGTGATGTCATTTTTCTATTTAAATATGTGCTGCCAAGTTTTCTTTTTTGTGTTATTCTAAGAGAGAAATCTATCAAATATCTTGCAACAGTGATCTGCCACCTGGCAATTCTCTCCTTACCGCTTTATTGCTTACAACTAATTTCGGGCGATACAGTGTACACATTTGGCAAAATGCTCAATCTCCCGTATGCTCATTTTAACGGGTACGTAAACATGATATTCTTTACTTATGTAAAAGTTCATACTATCAGAAATTCCGGCTTTGCATGGGAACCTGGTGCTTTCGGTTTCTTCTTAGTTATCGGCCTGCTGTTAAATTTCTTCACTAACAATTTCACGTTCGATAAAAAAGCCATATGGATGTCTATAGCATTAATTACCACTTTATCCACAACTGCCTATATCGCATTCGTGTTAGTTCTTCTATTATTTTTTCGCGCAAGAGGGGTGAAATTTACAAAATTGCTCTTTTTAATTGTACCTGTGGTTATAGCTTTTGCTACATCGCTTCCATTCTTATTCGATAAGATTGGTGTTACGTATAACAGGGATATGCAAGATCTTAAAAATATACAAACTCTAAATCAAACGTACATCCATATGGGGCAGATTATGCCGCTAAACCGTTTTGGAAGCATGTTATTCCTTATAAATGCTCTTAGGTTTAACCTTATTTGGGGGGTTTCCAATATTTACGAGCAATCCATACCATTATTAAAAAACATAGGACTTTCAAATGGAATATTTAGTTTTTTCGGACAATTTGGGATGATAGGGCTCGGTTTTCTGCTGTTTAAAAGTTATTCTTTATTCCAAAAATTAAACGGAAATATCGAAGTTAGTATTTACGCCATTTTGATAATTCTCATTCTTGGCTTTGGCGAATGCATTTTTATAACTTCTATAATGCTGTGCTTTTTGTTTTTATATCATTATTCTTTGCCGGCGTCTTTTATCGAACAATTGCCTGTAGATGAGGATAATTTGGCCAAGCAAAAACAAATCACCAAATCCTTAATAATCAATTCGCAAATAATATAAAACAACTTTATTAAAAATTAACAACCGGCCATGAAAGTATACTTTGACAATCAGATTTTTTTAATACAAAGGGTAGGCGGCGTGTCGCGGTATTTTTATAATTTAAAAAAAGCGTTAATTGAAAACAAACTATGCAAAGTTGACAACTGGGCTTTTATTTACCGGAACTATTATTTGGGCAAAGGGAATGGCGCCATTTTTTTGAGGCCGCTGGGTCTTAAAAAAATTGATAAACTTGCAGGCTCCTCAACAGCTCTTAGATATATGGGGAAAATTAATGAGCTGATCGCATTTCATCGGCTTAGAAACAGTGACCGAGATTTGATACACGTTACTGCTGATGATTCTGAATATTTAAAAGGGGCGAATTTAAAAAAACCAATAGTCGCTACAGTACACGACCTGATCGCTGAATTATATCCATCAGATTTTCCCGACATAAAAAACTGGCTTAAGCAACGTAAAAACACCTTTAAAAGAGCCGATCATCTGATCTGTATTTCCGAATCAACAAAACGAGACCTGAAAGATATCTATGGAATTAGCGAAGACAAAATTTCAATGGTTTACCACGGCCCACCCGACTATATGGTTGAAGGCGAGAAATTCAACCTTTTAAATAGCAAAACGGAGCAACCACAACGATATCTTTTATACATTGGGGACAGGAAAACACCGTATAAGAATTTCTGGAAAATGATTGAGAATTTAGTTCCTATATTAGATGGCAATGATGAATTAAAACTCTTGTGTGTTGGATCTCCGTTTACGCAGTTGGAACAGGATGGGCTTAATAAATTTGGTTTGCGTAATGCTGTTAAATCTGTACAGGCACTTGATCAGGAACTATTTTCTATTTATCAAAATGCCGCCTGCCTTATACTGCCATCAGTTTACGAAGGGTTCGGATTCCCCCTACTCGAGGCAATGAAAGCCGGTTGCCCTATTTTAGCCAGTAGTTCATCAAGCTTGCCTGAAGTTGGCGGGAACGGCGCATTATATTTTGACCCAGCTAGTTTTAACAACTTCACCCATCAATTAAAGATGATCTTGTCAAATGGTGAATTAAAAAAAGAATTATTGAAACACCAGCCTAAGGTTTTGGAGAGATTTAGCTGGAAAATAACAGCCGAACAAACTTATAAGGTATATAGTAATTTATCATGATCTGATTTTTTTCGCAAATGCTCGGGTATTTCTTTCAACACTCTGGCAGGATTACCGCCAACTATTGTCCACGCAGGAACGTTTTTTGTTACAACACTGCCTGCCCCCACAATTGCCCCCTCACCTATTGTAACGCCTTTTAATATAATACAATGCATTCCTATCCATGCGTTTGAACAGATTTTGATTGGGCGGGAATTCACTACATCCCAGTTTTTATTTTTAATAAAATTTCTGCCGGCACGCAAATCTGATAATTGTTGCAAAATGTCGTTCTCTCGTTCTTTATAGTCAATTGAATGAGAATCATGATCATACAAATAGCAGCCCCAGGCTATAAAAACATTATCTTCAATTACTACTTGCGAACGGGAAATAATGGTACTTGTACCTATAAATGTGTTATTCCCTATAATTACTTCTCCATTGGGAGATTCGAAAGTAATTGTACATTCCAAAATAGTATCGTCTCCAATCTTCACATATTTTTTTTTATCTATTGGCCGATTCAAATTGAGCTTAAAACCCATCAATAAATGAGATTTACCAACATCAACATAATCTGCAATCTCCCTTAGGTGCGAATTAAATGTTCTTTTTTTTATTAATCTTATGAAAAATGAAAGCATGGGATAAGTGTTTTTTGATTGTTTGTACACTCCAAGCTTTTATTAACATAATAAGGCACCGAAGTATGTTAAACAACAAAGAAAACATCAAATAGTTCATTTTATCAACTTAATTTTTTAGCGATAAAACAAGTAAATCTTTTATTGACATAAGCAATCAGATCCCTTAATAACGGTTAAATAGCACCATCGTTTACAAAAGCAATAATTAGCACTCTTTTTAAAACAAGTTGTGCTTCAAATGGTTGTGTAAATGAGATGACGGATAAAATGACTGGTGGACCAAAGAAGGAAATAAAGATTGCAGCTTTAAGCTGCTCATATAACCGCTTAAAAAAAACGACAGCTTTTTTAACAAGTCTGGTAAATCAAAAAGTTTCTGATAATTACAAAATTGATGCTTATTTATTGGATGATAATTCATCCGATGGTACAGCCTCTTATGTTGAATCTCATTTTCCTACTGTAAATGTTTTAAACGGCTCTGGATCGTTGTTTTGGGCGGGCGGCATGCGAACACTTTGGGAGCATGTAGTTAAAAAAGAAGACTATGATTTCTATCTTTTGTTTAACGATGATGTTGTGTTATTTGAAGGTGCCCTGGGGCGCTTGCTTTCGGCCTGTAATTCGCTGCCCGATCCTGGAAACATCATATTAGGAACCTTACAGGATAGCAATGGAAGCGCCATAACCTATGGTGGCCAAAAAATCATTAATAAATTCAGTGGCGATACAATTACAGTAACACCCGATCCATTCCTGCTTACTGCCTGTGAAATTGGCAATGCTAATATCATGTTGGTGGATAAATCAACTGTAGATAAGATAGGAATATTATCAGGCTCTTACACACATGGCATTGCCGACTATGACTATACCTTGACCGCTATAAAAAACGGAGTAAATGTTTGGATAGCGCCTGGTTATTACGGCCATTGTGACGACGACCATGGCGTAACCTGGCTCTCCCAAAGTACCCCATTAAAAAAGCGGATCGAATTTTTGTATAGCCCCAAAGGCTTGGCCTATAAACAACATATGTTATATGTAAAGAAGCATTTTCCTTTGTCGGTGCCAACCACTCACATTAAGTTTTGGGTCAAAACATTATTTCCAATCGTGTACGACGTGTTTAAAAAGGAAGAGAAGGTGAAAAATTGAATTATTCAACAAATCACCTGCCTTAAAATAAAGGCTTCAGGTTTCCATACCCGGTAATACAATATAAACAAAACAAGTAAGGCAAATTACAATATGAAAGTAGTAATAATACACACGGACCTCCGTGTTTATTGGAAGGGAAGGCTAATGTTTCTGCATAAGTTTTTAAAGTCACAGGGGATTGATTTTTATGCAATTGAGCTGTTTGGTAAAGGATCCCCTTATGATTTCGAAACTTTTAATAAAACCGAGACTTGGTGGGATTGCTTATTCCCGGAAGACAGTTGCGGTGAGCTTACCAAATATCAGATAAGAGATAAAGTATTTTCGAAACTAGATGAGCTGGATCCCGATGTGATTATTGCCGGGTCAATTGTTTTTTATTCCGGGGCGTTGGGCCTTCGATGGGCGAAAAAGAACAAAAAGAAGCTCATTATGTTTGACGACGGTAAGCCATCATGGATAAAAAGAAATTTAATAATACAGGGAATCAAAAACTTGATTACAAATCAGGTTGATGCACTTTGGCTGCCTTCAATGGAATACGATTCTGAATATGTCCCAGTGTACAGTAAAGAAAATATGCGGTATCTGTATGGCTTTGATTGTATAGATAACGAACTTTTTAAATTTGCACACAATAAGGAGATAACCAACAAAAAGATTATTTGCGTTTCAAGAATGGTTCAGAAGAAAAACGTTCTGGGCTTGCTGGAAGCGTGGAAATTTATTGAAAGCCACGATGACACCTATACCCTGATAATAATTGGTGATGGGCCTTTATTTCCTGAACTAAAAAGCTCTGCCCTATCAATGAACCTCACTAAAGTAATTTTTTTAGGGGCTATTGATAACGACAAAATCCCGGCGTATTTATATTCGGCCGACGCTTTTATCTCGCCAAGTTTTTATGAAAGTTGGGGATTAGTGGTCAATGAAGCCATGGCTGCAGGTTTGCCGGTACTACTTAGTGACAAGATAAATTCGGGATTAACGCTTTTAAAGGATGGTGAAAATGGCTATGTGTTTGACCCAAGCAATCAACTAGAATTACAGGATAAAATTCTGGACTTCATACAATTATCTGACGCTGCAAAAACAATGATGTCTACCAGGTCGCTAGAGATTATTGACACCATGAGTTTTAAAATTATGGGAGATGAATTGCTGGCTACGCTGATTTTCCTGGAAACCGAGCCATGTAAAAGGAGTTGGATTATTCCCCGCATGATCACTAACTTCTGGTACGGGCGATATAATACCATTGAATGGAATACTGTTAAAGTAGCAGCATTACCGAATTAGAGCCAATAACCTGAAATGCTGATTATTGTTTTATTCGCACAATTGTAGCCGATTTTGGGGTAAGAAAATTATAAACGTATCATTCCTAGCAGGTTTTTTTTGAAAAATATAATGGATCCATTAATTAACCTTTTTTTACGTTTTGAAGTTTGTTTGATTAATGGTTGATAAAAAATACAAATTACATGAATCGCAATATATCTACATACAATGGGAATCCTCCTGATTTGGCTAAGGATCATCTTCCATTCAAAGCACTCCATCATTATATTGATGAGTGCGTAAAAAAATACCCCCATCGTACTGCAATAAAATTTAATGACAGTATTTGGTCGTATCAAACCTTATGCGAACATTCAAATAAGCTGGCTAAATTATTAATAGATAATGGCATCCAAAAAGGCGACATCGTCGGCGTGGCGGTTGATCGTTCCCCTGAAATGATTGTCTCGTTATTAGCTATCCTTAAAACAGGAGCAGCCTATCTTCCGCTCGATCCTTTATATCCAAAGGATCGGGTTGAGTTCATGTTATTGGATTCATGTGCAACGATGCTTTTGACATCAAAAAAATACCAAAAATATTTCCTCAGCAATGCCACCGAACTTTTAATCGAAGATGCCTGGGAAAAGTTGGAAACCTACGATCCCGGAGAGCCTGGAATATCTGTTAATCTAAATTGCCTCGCATATATCCTCTATACCTCAGGTTCATCAGGAACCCCAAAAGGAGTTATGGTCACTCATCAAAACCTGCTCAATTTTCTGTTCAGCATGCAAAAAACACCCGGCATTAATGCAGAAGATAAACTATTGGCAATATCTACCATTTCCTTTGACATTGCTGGTCTTGAGTTATACCTGCCCCTCATCAGCGGAGCACAAATCGTATTGGTAAGTACCGAAACCGCACAGGACGGATGGTTGTTGCTTGATGTTATAAAAAAGGAAAAGATTACCATTATGCAGGCCACCCCTTATGCATGGCAAATGATAATTGCGGCAGGTTGGGACTACTTTCTGCCTTTAAAAATCATTTGCGGGGGCGAACCACTGACAAGGCACCTTGCCGAATTACTTTTATCGCGCTGTAATGAACTTTGGAACCAATATGGGCCAACAGAAACCACTGTTTATTCAACACAAAAGCTGATTAAAAGTGCTGATGATATTACAATCGGTAAACCAATAAACAATACAACCATTTATGTCCTGGATGAATTGCAGAACAACCTCTCTCATGGCGAGACGGGAGAAATATTTATCGGAGGCGACGGTGTAACAAAAGGGTACATCAATAAGCCCTATATGACGGCTGAAAGATTCATCAACGATCCTTTTTCAGAAAAACCACTTGCAAAAATGTACCGTACGGGTGATTTAGGACGATTCACCAAAAATGGTGAGATACAATGCCTTGGGAGAATGGATAACCAGGTAAAAGTGCGTGGTTACCGGATAGAGCTTGAAGAGATCGAACATGCCTTAATGAAGGAAAAAGACATAAAAGATGCTATAGCAACCGTAAGAAAAGATAGTCCAGGCGGTGCTAGTCTGGCAGCTTATATGGTTTTAAATGCTGATGCCAAGAATACTGGTACAGAGTTAAGAAAGGCCGAACTAAAAAAAATGTTGTTAAAAAACCTTCCCGCTTATATGGTTCCCGATCATTTTGTTTTCATACCATTTGTACCATTAACACCCAATGGAAAAATTGACCGAAATGCATTGCCAAAACCAAACATCACTGGAGAACACAACAATACTCCGTACATAGCACCAGTAACTGAATTGGAAAAACAACTTGCATCTGCATGGAGAGATTTAATGGGGATTGAACAGATAGGCATCTACGACAACTTTTTCGAACTAGGCGGCCATTCGCTTGTTGCTGTGCAGATAATGGCCCGTATTAAAAAGGTTACCGGCAAACGTTTGCCTATTGCTGCTTTATTAAAATATCCTACGATTGGCGAATTGTCTATACACCTTAATGACACAGCCTCAAACTGGCAGGCCCTTGTAGCAATAAAACCAAATGGCTCCAAACCGCCTCTTTATATTATACATGGTGAAGGTTTAAATGTGCTGTATTTTAGTTCCCTCGCCATTAACCTGGATAAAGAACAGCCCGTTTATGGATTACAGGCAAGGGGACTTGAAGGAGACGCGCCATTGGAGGTTATGGAAGAAATCGCCGCCAGCTATGTAAAAGAAATTTTGGATCAAAACCCAACCGGTCCATACTTGCTGGCTGGTTACTCTTTCGGCGGATATGTTGCAGTGGAGATGCGAAGACAACTGGTTGAAAGAGGAAAAAACGTTAGGGTAATAATTTTTGATACTGATGCCGAAAAGTCAAAATACAAAAGCTGGTCGTACCTTCTTCCCCGAAAAATAAAAAGGCATTTGCCCACTGTTATTGCATCGGTAAAGTATTCATTGTCCCACCCCAGCAGTGCATTTCGGAATGTGTTAGAAAGACTGCGCGTCAAACCGAAGCAAAACGAGGAATCGAAGGAGTTTTACAGGCAGATAAAAAAAGTAAGAAACAAGTTAAGAATCGCCCTGGCCAATTATTCAATTGAACCATTTAACGACAATGTATACCTGTTTAAGGCAAAGATATGTACGCATTATATAGATGATACCGAGTTTCTGGGGTGGAAAAAATATGCTAAAAAAGGAGTTGAAATCAATGAAGTCCCGGGCGACCATCTCTCAATGCTTTTGCATCCAAATGTTGAAGATTTTGCCTCAGTTTTGCAGCGCTCTATTAATGAATTTTAAGGTCCATCTACGGATAAATCAAAACCCCCATAGGTTTATTAAAGATTTGGAGCTGGTATAAACTGATTATCGAAATTTTATTTACCATAAGCTTTAATTAAAGCCGTACAGCAAAAATTCATTTTACAACAGCTATGGCTATGCCATCGTGTACTACAGCTTCAAAAAGTTCCTTGTTCATATTAATCTGTAATAAAAGGCTAGTTATTTAATGTCTCTTAAATTTAAATCAAGTGAGTCACTTTTTATGTAACGATTCGAGCCCACTCTGGGGACAAAAATTTAATCTATACAGAAGCGCGCAAATTGCGCGCTTCTGCCAGTTAACTAAATTTTTTTATAGCATCGGCCGTAACCGGTGTGAAAAAGTTAATTAAATTGCCATCCGGATCCCGAAATAATAACGAACGATTACCCCATGGCATTGTGGTTGGTTCTTGAACAATGTTATCAATAAGATACTTGATCCTCTCAAATTCCTCATCCACATTCGCAACTCGAAACTCAATGATTACGCTGTTATTACTGGCCGGGGTTACTAAACCTTCACCAAATAAGCTCATTGTTCTTGTACTTCCTATAGCCAGGGTAGCCGTTCCGGTAACTAATTCTGCGAAGTCATCAGTGTACCATTGAGCGGATGACCCGGTTACCTGTTCAAAAAATTGAACTAAAGTTTTGATGTTAGCAGTTATAATTCTTAAGGATGTTAATTTCATGATATTGCCATTTATTACTTAATGTTTTTACAAAAGTAATATGGCGCTATGACAACAGTATGTCAGGGGTGCCGGAAGTTTTTTTCTTTATCCTTTAAATATGAGGCAAGTGTTAATTCATGGGGTTTGAAACTTGTATCAATCTGGGTGACGTTTATTATTTTATCTAGATTAAACATCCGGTAATCTTGTCTTAATCTGCAATAAGCTATGAGCGACCAGTTTTCTTGCAGCGTATAATACAAGGCAAATGGCTCGATGCTTCTTTTTGTAATTTCATTTTTAGATGCCGACCTGTAAGTGATATTTAATACCTTGAAGGATGTTAATGCATTTTGAATTACAGTTAAAGAGTTGCTCGTTATAGAATTGGGTATAGCGGGGCTTACAGCAATTCTGTTCTCTAATAATTCTACTTTGTCTTTAGTTGTATATGATAGTACTGCTCTTATCTTATTGATTGCTCCTGAATATGCGGTAATTAAAGAGCTGTCACTATTTTTCATAACCACTGTTCAATCGTTATCAAAGCATTTGCCTCATCTTCTGTAAACATAACAGGTGGAATTCTATACCCATCCATTAATGAATATCCCTTTCCATCTTCCGTGTATATAGGAACACCCGCATGTTCCAAAACTTTAATATCTCTATAAATTGTCCTGACACTTACATCAAATTTTTTAGCAAGTGTAGTGGAAGTTAAAATCCTTTTAGATTGCAATTGCGTTAAGATTGCTGTAAGTCTTGAAATTCTCCTGGTATCGTTATTATTCATGCGGCTTACTTATTTTTAACGAAGTAGTATATACAAGTGTGACCCGCTAATTTAAAGAATCCAAATGTACTTATCGGCCCCATAGCCCGGAAAGTATTAGATCTGATTAAACAGACTTTAGATCGTTCAAGAGTTTTAGTTGTTTTAATAAGTGGTTCGAATTCTGCCCAGTATGGGGGTCTGGTGATAATAAAAAGCATAAAATTGTCATCGATTTACTTTTGCTTAACTTTACATAACTATGTCTGAAAAAGGAATCTCTAGCTGGCTTACAAAACAAATTCGCCATTACATCCCCGTGACGGATGAGGCCGCCGTTAACATTGCCGCTTCGTTCAATTGCCGGAAAGTATACAAAGGCGAATTCCTGCTTAAGGAAGGCCAATATGGTGATTGGTGGGGGTTCGTCTATCAGGGGTTGTTCCGGTCTTATTCGTATGATACCGAAGACACCGAATACACGAATGGCTTTTTCAGGGAAGGCTCGTTTACTTGTGAATTAGTAAGTTTCTCCGGTGCTGCAGTCAGCCAGACCAACGTGGTAGCGTTGGAAGATTCCGTCATCCTTTGTGTAAACAGGGCCACCTTAGATTCCCTGTTCAGAGATTATCCCAATTTTGAAAGGTTTGGCAGGCTGTTATATGAAAAGGTTCTTGTCAGTTACAAACAGCGTAACCTTTTCAGGGTAAGGCTTAATGCGCGTGAACGTTATCTTCATTTCATTAAAAATGAGCCGGAACTCATCAAAAGGGTCCCATTAAAGTATATTGCCTCTTATCTAAGTGTAACCGATACAAGCTTGAGCCGCATTCGCCGGAACATGCGACAATTGGTTGGCTGATTTCTTGTCTTTAGGCAAGCGTAAACAACTTCGGGTCGTACTATCTTGCAAAAAAACACAAGATGGAAATACGATCAAAAATAGCTCTAATTACCGGGGCCAACAGGGGGTTAGGCTTCGAAATTGCGCGTCAGTTAGGTAAAAGGCAAATCAAAGTTTTGATAGGTGCCAGAAATGCCGCCGCTGGCCAGGCAGCCGTTAATGGTTTGATAGCCGAAGGTATTGATGCATTATTTATTCTACTTGATATAACCGAAACCAACAGTATTGACAAAGCCGTCCGGATTGTTACTGAAAAGTTCGGCTATTTGGACATTTTAGTCAATAATGCCGCTCGCTTACCTAAAGCAACTGATAGCGGCTTACCAAGTCAGGTAAGTCAGGAACTATTACTTGAGTTTCTGGAAACTAACTTTCTGGCACAAGTAAACGTAACCCAATCTTTTCTACCATTGATTAAGCAAAGTACAGCTGGTCGTATCGTCAATATGTCTTCTTCAATTGGGTCGGTAACTATCTCCAGCGAACACTTGCATCAAAATGGGCCTAAGCCGCCACGCATTCCATATGCTGCTTCAAAAGCAGCATTAAACATGTTCACTGTAATATTGGCTAAAGAGCTGAGACAGGACGGAATAAAAGTTAACAGCGCCGATCCCGGTCTTACCCAAACGGACGCCGGTGGACCGAATGCACCTTATACCGTTGAACAAGGCGCCCGGCCGGCTGTATGGTTAGCTTGCCTTGATGATGATGGCCCTACCGGATGCTTTTTTACCCATGTAGAGGAGCACGTAGTTAACAACCCATGGTAATACTGGGGAACACACATATTTAAAATTTCAATAAAGAGTAATCAAAAGTGAGCGCTGACAATCCGTTCCCGTTAAAATTTCAAAACAGATAATTGAGCAGTCGCCCCCTAAAGGTAAAGACATCTAAAATAAAACATATGACAGAGATAATTGAATCAACTCCAGGCACATTGTCTGGCAAAGCTATTACCTACGAAGGCCTGGGCGGCCCGGAAATAATTAAAATTGTTGAGCGAACCGTGCGGCCACCTGAAGCAGGAGAAGTTCGCATCCGTGTAAAAGCTGCTGGGGTTAACCCAACTGATGAACTGTTGCGTGAAATTGAAAATAGCACAGTAAGATTCCCTGTAGTTCCCGGCGCAGATGCGGCAGGTTTGATTGAGTCGGTCGGGCCTGGCGTATCACGGTTTCAGGTCGGCGATGAGGTAATGGCGGCTCTAACGGCGTACCGGCCGGATGGCGGCGCCCAGGCAACATACATTGTTGTACCGGCATCGTCAGTTGTTTCTATGCCCAAAGGAACAACCTTCGAGCAAGCAGCTGGCCTGCCCATGAACGGATTAACCGCTCTCCGTGCTATTGAATTGACGGAACTGAAAGCGGGACAGGTTCTAGCTATTACCGGTGGCGCAGGTGTTCTGGCGCACTACACTATTGCTGCTGCTAAAAAACTGGGGCTGACAGTTATCGCTGATGCAAAACCGGAGGAAAGCGACCTGGTACGCAGCTATGGCGCTAACTTCGTTGTAGAACGCGGAGATGGCTTCACCGATGCGATTCGTCGGCAATTTCCAGGAGGCGTTGATGCGCTTATTGATACAGCAGTGTTGGTCACAAAGAGTTTCCCTGCAATTCGTAATGGGGGCATATACATTGCCGTACGCCGCCTAAGTGACATTTCAAAAGAGCGAGACATCCAAATTAAGATGGTGTGGGTACCAGATGTATTGGAAAATACGAAGGGGCTCGACTTGCTGCGGGAAATGGTTGAAAGCGGTGAAATTGAGCTTAAGGTTGCCGGAGTGTATGCGCCTGAACAGGTTGCCGACGCACAACTAGCGCTTGCAGCCGGGGGATTACGTGGTCGGCCAGTAATCGTGTTTTAACAGAAAGGCAAAAAAATACAAAACAGCTTAGTTAAAGCAACAACAATAATCTTTAGATTATCTGAATACTACTTAGTAGCTAACAGGTAAAATATTACTATTTTACCTGTTATTTGAACTTTTCCCCATCTACTAACTTGCTCAATTAAGGGAATGGGAATAGCCTCCTGCCCATTAGGACAATATTCAAATTTGCTATTTCTTAATAGTTTCTCTGTTCTTATTTCTTATTCAGTACTGATAGTCTGGAACAAGGATTTTTATGGCTATCTTCTGCATACTCATTTGATTAAGAGCATATTGATGAGCATGATTATAAAAGGTACGAAAAAATTCCTATGTAAAATTTGTTTCGTACGAAATTTTTCCTATGTTTGTATCAAGATGAATTTGAAAGATCAAAATAAACAGGTAGATCCTACCAAATCTGAGCTTGAAATACTACAGGTACTGTGGGATAAGGGGCCTTCAACTGTCCGTGAAGTTAACAACGAATTGCTTAAACAAAAAGAGGTGAACTACACCACTACCCTCAAGTTGATGCAGATCATGGCGGATAAAGGTATCCTTAGCCGCGATGAAAGCCAAATGAAACATATTTACAGCGTAGCCGAGGAAGAGCAAAAAACCAAGGCGTACCTATTGGATAAGTTTGTAGACTCAATGTATAAAGGTTCAGCCAGTAAGCTTGTGTTGCAAATACTCGGCAATAAAAACACATCCAGGCAGGACCTGCAGGACATAAAAGAACTGATCAAAAAATTGGAAGAAGAATAAAAATAAAGCCATGAAACACATCATTGACAACCTATTTTCGGACCATTTGATGACTGCAATTAGCAGTACGCTTATTCACTCTTTATGGCAGGGTGCGGTGCTTTCTGCTGTAATAGGGCTAGTGATGACCTGTACACCTAAGGCATCGTCTGCCAAACGTTACAACCTGTTGGTTGGAGCAATGACACTATTTGCTGTTGCTGTGGCAGGCACATTTATCATTGAATTTAACAATACGGGATCCCCTATCTTGTTATCCGCAGAACATCCTGCAATTAATCCCGGGCCTATCCAGACCGGAGTAACAGTGCATTCGGCGGCATCTCCAGTTTCCATTATTGAAACCATCAGTTCGTATCTTAACAGATATGCAGCAAGTATAGTATGGATATGGCTTTTGATCATGTGCGTGCGCTGCGTACAGCTAACTGTCGGCCTTCGTGGTGTATATAACCTGCGCCACAAAAATATATCCGCCATCGGTAGTTATTGGGAAGAACGGGCACATCAGCTTTGTGTGCAATTGGGCATTAAACGATTGGTTGGCATAGCCCAATCGGCTAGGATAAAAACCCCTGTGGTGATCGGCCACTTTAAGCCCCTGGTATTAATCCCCGTCGGCATGTTTACTTCATTATCGGTAGAAGAAGCAGAAGCTATTCTGCTTCATGAACTCGCACATATCCGGCGCACCGACTACCTGATCAACCTATTGCAAAGCTTAATGGAGATTGTGTTCTTTTTTAACCCAGCTGTGCTTTGGCTATCGGCACTGATAAAAGCTGAGCGCGAAAACTGCTGCGACGATATGGCATTGCTACGGAGCAGTAAAGTCAATTATATCAAGGCACTGGTGGCATGCGAGGAATATAATCAGCCATTTCTGGCTTACGCTATGGCTTTAAGAGGTAATCATGGCAGTCTGAAAAACCGTGTTAACCGCATCATTTCCAACAAAAACTTGTCGTTGAATAGCAGGGAAAAGTCTTTACTGGCGGCTTGCCTAATTGCAACAGGTATATTTGCTACAGCCTTCACAAATGGCGAAAAGCTTAATAAACTGGTCATTTCCACCAGGAAAAGGGCAATTGAAACTCTTACCTCATCAAATAACAACAACAAAAGCAGCAAGGCATCGTCTTACAGAAAAGACAATCTGCAACAGGTAAAGCCCGCACCAAATGAAGCGCTAAGCGTTGCTGAAGTTGCAGAGCCTGCTGAACAGTTAAAAAACAAAACTGATAATAATGATGTGGTTCAGCACGATACTACAAAGCTTATCCACAATAACACCAGCCTAGGAAAATTAAGTACTCTAGGAAATGACCCCAAAGCAGCAAAAAACAGGTTTGAACATGACGCCGACCAGACAAACAGTATCATCAGCGACATGATTAACGATGGTATTGTTATCAGCCGGGACAATCTATCATTCAAGATAGGTACTGATGAATTTGTTGTAAACTATAAAAAACAACCTGAAGATATCTACAAAAAATACAGGACGAAATACGTACCAGACCAGCAAAGTGGCGATTGGACTTGGTATTACCAGTTCGACCAGGATAAATACGCCGCAATAAACAAATCTTCCCGTTTATATGAGCATGTTGCAAATCAATACAGCGAAACTGCAAATGCATACAATGCACGGGCAGCCGACTATTATTCCCGTACCGAAGATGACGCAAAAACCGATGCTGACCGGACAAATAGTATGATCAGCGACCTGATGAAAGACGGAATTATTACCAGTCCGAAGGACCTCTCATTTAAGATCGGAAATAATGGATTTATCGTAAACTACAAAAAACAAGCGGAAGAAATTTATCAAAAATACCGTGCCAAATATGTCGCGGACAAGCAAAACGGCAATTGGGGTTGGTATTATCGTTTCGACGAGAATAGAAAGCTGCAATAAACAAAATACCCTAAAGACGCCTTTTAAGCAACCCTAAAGTTTCATAAAAAAATTACATGCCAAAGTATGCCAGGATAGCTATGTCCTTTTTGGAAAATATACTAGCTGAATAAAAAAGAAAAAAATCACTTAACCCCACAAGATATGAAAATAAAAATAACGGCTTTTTTAGCCGCCTGGCTTACTATTGCCTCAACTTTTGCCTATGCACAAAAAGGGTTTAAATTTACAGGCAAAGTCACCGGAACGGATGATAAGCCCTTGGATGGCGCTACATTGTATCTGGTACGAGCGGTAGATTCAACGCTGGTTAAAACGGCAATTACCGAAGTAAATGGTATGTACGCTTTCGACCGCATCCCGCAAGGCGCCTATAAGGTAACCGTCAGCATGGTTGGTTTTGAAACTTACAAAAGCGCTGTTATAAACCTGGATAAAGACCTGACCTTGCCTGCAATTATTTTAAAGCAAAAAGGCACGGTATTGAAAGAGGTGGCTGTAACTACAACCAAACCCTTAATTGAGCATTTGATAGACCGAACAGTAGTTAATCCCGGTGCACTGATCAGTAACTCGGGTACTTCTGCGCTGGAAGTACTGGAGAAATCGCCTGGGGTAATGGTTGATGAAAATGGCACCATCAGCTTGAAGGGGAAAAGCGGCGTGATGGTGTATATTGATGACAAACCCACCTACCTTTCGGGCGACGACCTTGCCAATTACCTGCGTGCCATGCCCTCTGCGAATATCGACCGGATCGAATTGATGCCTAACCCTCCGGCAAAATACGATGCTGCAGGTAACGGTGGTGTGATCAACATACGCACTAATCATATAAAAGAGGTTGGTTTTAACGGCAACCTCAACCTTTCCATTAACCAGGGTAGGGAAACGCGCAGTAACAATAGCCTTAACCTTAATTACCGGTACAGTAAGCTCAACATATCCGCGGGCTTTAATTATTTCAATAATAATTTTTATAACGATCTCGACATCAACCGTTATTTCGATCAGTCTGTTACAGGTGTTAGCCCCATTTTTCTACAGGAGTCGATCAGACGCCGTACCGCGCGGGGCTACAGTGGAAGAATTAACGTGGACTATTATGCTTCCGATAAAACAACTTTTGGAATTGGCCTGAGCGGATTGATTAATCCACTCATAACCAAAACACTGAGCACAAGCAAACTGCTTAGTACGCAAAATCAGCTCGACTCTACCATCATTGCCAATGATTACCAGAACAGACAATTTAAAAATGGGGGCATAAACCTGAATTACCGTCATCAATTTGATAAAAAAGGTACAGAACTAACCTTTGATGCGGATTATATTAATTACAATACTCAGCAGAATCAGTCTTATGACAACAATAGCTATTATCCCGATGGCACGCTTTACTACAACGATCTGCTAATAGGTAACCTGCCTTCTGATATCAATATTTATTCAATCAAAACAGATTTTACGCACCCTTTGATCAATGGGTTTAAACTGGATGCCGGTTTAAAAACAAGCTTCACGCAAACCAATAACATTGCTGATTATTTTAATACTGTAAATGACGTAACCACACCCGATTATAGTAAAACAAACCATTTTATTTATAAGGAAAACATCAATGCGGCTTATGTCAATGCTTCGAAGGACTTAGGGCGTTTGTCTATACAGTTTGGGTTACGATTTGAAAACACGGTATCAGAAGGGCATCAATTGGGCAATGTACAGGTACGCGATTCTTCTTTCAAGCGGAATTACAACAGCCTTTTTCCTACCTTTTACATGCAATATAAACTCGATTCGGTGGGAAACCAACAATTGGGATTCAATTATGGCAGGCGCATTGACAGGCCCTATTACGCAGATCTGAACCCATTTTTATCGCCGATAGATAAGTTTACTTATTATACAGGCAATCCGTACCTGTTGCCTACTTATTCAGACAATTACGAATTATCGTACACGCTAAAATGGGTGACTTTTACGCTCGACTATTCTCATACCAAAGATGATGTCGACGAAACAATCGAAATTGAGAATGGTATCTATTACAGCCGGCCAGGTAATATCGGCGAAACTTATACTAAGGAACTCGATATCGACGGCGGGTTCGACGCAGCAAAATGGCTGAACGTTCAACTATTTACCAGTATTAATTTCACGCACTACATCAGTAATTTCTATACCGGGCCCTTGGATACACATGGCGTAAGATACTTCGCACATCCGGTGCTCACTTTTAAACCAGGAAAAGACTGGACGATACAAACCGATGGCCTCTATCAATCGAAATTCACTTCCACGCAATTCCTGATCGGCAAACGGGAACAATTCAACAGTGCGGTCTCTAAAAAGCTTTCAAAAAGCACTACGTTAAAATTATCCGCAAATGATATATTCCATAGTTCTGTAAACAGTGGTATGATCAACTACCTGGCTGGTACCAAACTAGCCAATTACCGCAATGTGAGCGATAGCCGCTATGTGCAATTATCACTATCATACAGGTTTGGTAAAACCATCAAAAATCAGCGTCAGCATGAGGCCAATGGCGCTCAAAGCGAGGAAAATCGTGTCAAGAATTGATGATTGAGGGTAATTGAACCTATCATTTTTGATCAAGCACCTAAAAATGAATATTGTCCTTTAATGCCATCCTATAGATCTTGCCCAACTCATGATAGCAATGATTAAATTGACGTCAGATTACAATTAGCAAAGAATGGATATATCGTTGAATTACCTGAAGCGAAACTATTCATGACGATTAGCAATGCCCCATATATCAACCATTGCTAATCGTCATGATAAACCAAGTTGTTTACCTATGTGAAACAACGTTGATTAGCTTATGCCAAAGACATTAAAAAGCAAGAAATCAGATATACCACAATATAGTCTACAAAAATTCAAACCCGTACACCGTCAGGACAATAATCCCTCAAAATTTGGGTCTAATCAAATACAAACATCAAAGAAGATCATAGAAGGCTTTGAACTCTATTCGAGTGACGGATTAATAACCTCAATGGGGCCTTTGAAATCAGAGTTCTACAGGATCAGCATAACAGTATCCAGCACCCTTGATATGAACATAGGGCTAGAAGCCTACCAGCATTTGCCCCGGACACTCGCTTTCACATTTTTGCTTTATTAAAAAAACAGCAAAACCTTGGTAGGGATAAGACGCTTTCAATAAAATCCAAACATTTCATTGGCATTATACTTATTTAAATTGGGGATTTAGTTCAATAAACATTTCCTTATCTTTCTCGTCTGTTTTTCAATGCCCTGTTATGTACAAGAAAGTCCTGATTATCATTTTTATTATTGTTGGGCTATGGCATGCACATGCTGCTAATATAAAAAGTATTGGTGTTCCCTATGTTCAAACTTACAGTAAGACCCTGTATCAATCCGGCAACCAAAATTGGTCAGTCACCAGAGATGAACATGGGGTAATGTATTTCGGCAATGCAGAAGGTTTATTATCATTTGATGGAAAATACTGGCAGCTATACCGCATGCCCAATGGCCTCATTGTACGTTCCGTGGCTGCTGATGGAAAAGGGAAAATATATGTTGGCGGCTTTGGCGAATTTGGATACTGGGAAAATAACAAACAGGGCTTTTTAAAGTACAACTCTTTAACCAAGCTGGCAAAATCTTATTTACCCAATGAAGAAATCTGGAAAATATATGTAGACAAAGACCGTGTTTTATTTCAGTCATTTGGAGCCATATTTATCTACTCAAATGGTAAAATAGAGGTTATCAGGGCTTCTAATCCATTTCTTTTCTTATTTAAAACCGGCAGCCGCTACTTTATTGAACAGGTAAATGCAGGTCTTTTTGAGCTTAAAAACAATCATCTGGAATTGCTACTCGGAAGTAAATTACTGGGAAATAGCGGTGTATTATCAGTATTACCATTTCAGCAACATAAATACCTTATTGGTACTGCAAAAAATGGCCTGTTTATTTATGATGGCATTCAAATTAAGCCCTGGAATAATCAGGCCAATGATTTTTTAAAAACTTACCAGTTAAATAATGGTGTACCTATCTCCGGCAAATATGTCGCGTACGGCACTATTTTAAACGGCATTGTAATTATTGATACCCTTGGAAATGTTGTACAGCACATTAACAAATCGAGCGGGCTGCAAAATAATACTGTCCTGAGTTTGTTTACCGATCCTGAGCAAAATCTCTGGGCCGGCCTTGATAACGGTATCGACCGAATAGAGGTTAATTCGCCCCTTTACTTTTATTTTGATAAAACGGGTAGATTTGGCACCGTCTATTCCAGCATTATCTTTAATAAAAAAATATACCTGGGTACCAACCAGGGACTTTTTTATAGCAATTGGCTCCCCGGCGGAAATAGTCAGCTCCTGCAAACATTTGATTTTAAACTCATTCCGGGAACCCAGGGTCAGGTATGGGACCTCTCCTTGCTGGATAATCACCTGCTTTGCGGGCATAACGATGGAACATTTCAAATAAACGGCAATACCATTAATAAGATATCCAATATAAATGGCGGGTGGACTATAAGGAAACTGCGGGACGACCTATTGATACAAGGAACATATACCGGCCTGGTGATCTACAAAAAAGACGGAAGTGGCAATTGGATATTTGACCATAAAATAGCTGGCTTTGGTGAACCATCCCGCTATGTGGAGCAGGATAGCAAAGGACAGATTTGGGTAAGCCATGCTTATAAGGGTATTTACAAAATTGTTTTAAGCAATGATCTTCAAAAAGTTGTATCCAAAAAATATTATGATAAAAAATCGGGGTTACCTGACAGCTATAATGTAAATGTTTTTACCCTGGATAACCAGATTGTTTTTTCATCCGACTCTGGCTTTTGTGTTTATGACGATATCAGCGACCGGTTTTATAAATATGAACAGCTTAACAAAATGCTGGGCACATTTGCATCATCAAACAAAATAATTGCAGCTATCGGTAAAAAATATTGGTTTATTAATCATGGGCGTGTTGCTATTGCCGATCTTTCCGTTCCGGGGAAATTAACTATTGACTCCAATCGTTTTGCCTCACTTAACGGACAGATGGTTCAGCATTATGAAAATATTAATCTTATTAATAACTCCATTTATTTGATAAGTATTGATGATGGCTTTGTGATATTAAATGATGATGACGCGCTTTTATCCAATAAAATTGAATTGCCGGAAGTATTGATCAGAAAAGTGGAAAATATTACCGACAAAGTAATACCAATCAGCGAAACCAGCAATAACCTTCAAAAGATAGAAATTTCTTATTCACAGAATAATATCCGCATTGCTTACTCCCTGCCCTATTACCGTCAAGCTAAAATTAAATACCAATATTATTTGGATGGATATTCAAGACAGTGGAGCGATTGGACATCACAAAGCCAAAAGGAATTTACCAACCTAAATCAGGGCACTTACAAATTCAGCGTAAGGGCCAAAATTAATGATGAAACCATATCACATATAACTATTTACACCTTCACCATTTTACCTCCATGGTATTTATCTGGTTTTGCCATTATTTTTTATTTACTGCTCATTGTATTGGCTTTCTATATTTTCAGATATTATTATCGCCTAAAATTAAAAAGGCATCAGCAATTTATTCATGATAAACTTGATCGCGAAAAAGAAGAATTCCTAAAACAGGAAAGTATTGCCAATGAGCAACAGATAGTAAAGATTAAAAATGAGCAATTACAGGCCGACCTGGCTAGTAAAAGCAGGGAATTAGCCAACTCGGCAATGAACTTGGTTTACAAAAATGAATTACTGCTGAAAATAAGTGAAGAAATTACACATTTAAAAGATAGCTCGGGAAAAAACCTATCAGAAGAGCAGCTACGCAGAATTCAGAAGGTAATAGATGAGGGTATGAACGACGAACGCGATTGGAACATATTTGAAAGTAGTTTTAATGAGGCGCACGAAAACTTCTTCAAAAAATTAAAGTCCAATCACCCCGACCTGGTTCCTAATGACCTTAAACTTTGCGCCTATCTCCGCATGAATATGAGCAGTAAAGAAATGGCATCACTTTTAAATATTTCATTGCGCGGAGTTGAAATAAGACGTTACAGACTACGCAAAAAGCTAAATCTGGAACATGATAAGAATCTGGTTGAGTTTCTCATCGAGCTTTAATACTACATCATTACCTCTCATAGCCATTATTACATGATGTAGTGCCTGTAACAAGTTTGTAGTATGTATATTGTACACTATCTATTTATAAATAATTCATTATTAAATAATTACAAAATAAATAAAAACAACATGAGAAAGTGTTTGTTTGATGATGTAATAATGTAGAGTAATAATATTTGTTAAAAATCTATTATCTCCTCAACTTCGAATTACAAAAAACCAATTTTTTTAACCGACTTCTTTAAAATTTCAATTAACCACTATGAAGAGAATTTTTACAATCTCAGGGTTAGTACTATTGTGTTTATTTTTTACCAATGCTACCTGGGCACAGAGCCTTACCGTTAAAGGTAAAGTTACTGATGCCATCACAGGCGAGACCCTTGTAGGCGTCAGCGTTTCAGTAAAAGGAACATCAACAGGTACACAAACCGATGTAAATGGAGCATTTTCAATTAATGCGCCATCTAATGCAACCCTCGCATTTTCTTATATAGGATATGCCACACAGGAAACTGCCATAAACGGGCAGAGTACTATTAATATAAAGCTTCAATCACAAAACAATGAACTGCAGCAGGTAGTTGTTATTGGTTATGGTACGCAAAAGAAGGTTGACGTAACAGGTTCCGTTTCAACGGTAAAAGGGAGCGACCTTGCCAGCCAACCAGATCCTAACCCAATAAGTGCATTGCAAGGAAAGGTAGCAGGTATCCAAATTGTTAATTCAGGTACGCCCGGCTCATCTCCGCAAATCACTTTAAGGGGTGTAGGTACTATTTTTGGCAGCACTACGCCATTATTTGTGGTTGATGGGGTTTGGTATCACGATATCAGTTTCCTCAACTCAAATGATATTGAAACTATGAGTGTATTAAAGGACGCCAGCAGTGAAGCCATTTATGGTTTGGAAGCAGCCAACGGTGTAATTATCATTACTACTAAAAAAGGCAATGGGGCTCCGAAGGTAAGATATGACGCTTATGTTGGTTTTTCAACCCCTACCAATGTACCGGTAATGGCAAATGCTACTCAATATGCCACTATGGTTAATGAAGTTAACGGGGCACCAACTTTCCCCAATCCATCAGCCTTTGGTACTGGTACCGATTGGATCCATCTGATATTGCACAATGCTTTTACACAAAATCATAATATTGGTATTGCAGGCAGTACAGACAAAACTTCTTACAATTTTTCAGCAGGTTATTTCCAGCAGGATGGTAACGTTTCTTACAATACCTACGACAGGATCACTACTCACTTATATCAGGACGTAAAATTATCTAAATTTCTAAAAATCGGTTATACAGCCATTTTAGAAGGTGATCATTCAAAGGATTTACCGGGTGGGATTATGTACAAGGCTTATACCGCCGCACCTGTTGTACCTGTACGTTATGCTGACGGAACTTATGGCGATCCCGGCGATTTTCCGGTTGGTAATCAGGTAAGCAATCCGCAGGTAACATTGGATTATTTTAACCAAACTACTCAAAACTACAGGTTCAATGGTAATGCATTTGCCGAATTAAAGTTCACAGATTATCTTTCATTCCGCACCAGTTTTGGTGGCACCTTTGCTCACCAGGAGGTACAGGCTTATACCCCTGTTTACCAGGCAACACAGGGTCAGTTTAATACCATTAGCGAACTAAGCCGGAATACCGTTGATGATCGTGACTGGATTTGGGAAAACACCTTAACTTTTGACAGAACATTTGCTAAAGACCATCATTTAACTGTATTAGTTGGACAATCATCACAGCGTTACAAGGAATACAGTGAAGATGCAACCGCACAAAACGTTCCTGACTATACCAGTGGCGATCTGTACTTTAAGTTGGGAAATAACCCTACGCTTACGGATGCAGGAAGTCTGGAAACCCGCGAATCTTATTTTGGACGTGTAAACTACGCATTTAAGGATAAATACTTATTAAATGCAACCGTAAGGCGCGATGCTTCTTCTGTTTATAGCGATCAATACAAATGGGGTACATTCCCTTCGGTTGGTGCAGGCTGGGTAATATCCAATGAGGATTTTATGAAGAACCAGCACATTTTTGATAACCTGAAATTAAGAGGCAGCTGGGGCGAAGCCGGTAACGGAAGTATTACGCCTAACCTGGCAACCTTACAAAACCAGCAATATATATCAAACCTTGGCGGGGGCAGTAATTTACAAATCGGCTCGGGTTTAACGTCTTTAGCACCACCGGTTATTTATTGGGAAAAAAGTGTAGGTACTGATATTGGCCTGGAAACAGGTTTCTTGAATAACCGGCTAACTTTTGAAGCTGATTATTATATTAAAAAGACAGAAAACGCAGTATTCCCCGTACCTATTTTAGGTTCATTAGGCGCAAGCAGCGGCACGCTTACGGCTAACCAGGCTACATTTGAAAACAAAGGGTGGGAGTTTACCGCCGGCTGGAAAGACCATATCGGTCATGATTTTAGCTATTCCCTAAACGGAAATTTCAGTATCAATAACAATACAGTTCTTAGTGTATTATCAGGTGCTATTCCACTTTATGGTGGTGGTAACGGTGCATCGGGTGGTAGCTTTACAACGCGAACCATTGTTGGACAACCTATTGGCGAGTTTTATGGCTACCAGGTGGTTGGCATTTTCCAAACGCCTGCACAGGTGGCAGCACAAACCATCCAGCCAAATGCTCAGCCTGGTGACGTAATATATGGCAACAACGGTCAAAAAACCAACCTGGGGAATCCAAATCCTAAATACCTTTATGGTTTAAACACCTATTTTAAATACAAATCTTTTGATTTAGAAGCAGATATTTCCGGTGTTGGCAAAGTAAGTCTGTATAACGCCAATGAAGCCATCAGATACGGCGATGAAAACTGGACCCGGGATTTTTATAATAATCGCTGGCACGGTGCAGGTACATCCAATACCACTCCTTCGGCCTTTTTGAGCGATGCAGTAAATGGTCAGCCTAACTCTTTCTATGTACAGGACGGCAGCTATATAAGAATTCGTAACCTGCAAATTGGTTATAACCTGCCTCCGTCAGCGCTACAAAAATTGAAGATCAGCAATCTGCGTGTTTATATTTCGGGCCAAAACCTGGCAACATTTACCAAATATAAAGGCTTTAATCCGGAAGTACTATCTACCGGAACTAACGGCATTAACCAGGGTATTGACACAGGTTTGGTTCCTATCTATGCCATATTTAATTTAGGTGTAAACGTTACATTTTAACTATAAAATATTAAGTTATGTTAAGTAAGAACAATTACTTTATCAAGGTATCAGGTATAGCATTTATGGCTGTAACTATTATTTTGGCGGGCGGATGTAAAAAGAGTTTTTTAAATCCACCTGTGCAGGGGTCATTACCATCTGCACAATTATATACCAACGCTACGGGTGCTGCACAAGGCATCAACGGCATATACGCTAATTTGGGAACATATGCACAAACAGCTTTCCCTGCTCTTGCAATTGAAAGCATGGGTGGCGATGAGGTACAAAAAGGAAGTACTCCTGGAGACTCACCAAATATGGGCGTTTATCACAACTTTACCCAAACCGGTGCTGAATCCGGCTTTGATGACAGTTTTTGGGGCGGCCAGTATGTATCCATCAGCTTATGTAACCAGGCCATTGATAGCATCCCGCAAATAAACATGGATGCTTCATTAAAAACACGCTATGTTGCCGAAGCTAAATTTGTAAGGGCTTACAACTATTTCAGGCTTGTAAGAGCTTATGGTGATGTACCGTTAAGGTTGCACTATCCAAAATCAGCAGCTGATTTTAACTTACCACGCACACCAAAAGCACAGGTTTATGCGCAAATTGAGCAAGATCTTACAGACGCAGCATCAATTTTACCACAAACCTACAGTGGCCTTGATATTGGTCGTGCTACCAAAGGAGCCGCGCTTGCATTGCATGCAAAGGTTTCCATGTACGAAGGTAAATGGAGCGATGTGCTTACTTATACCAATGCGGTAATAACCTCGGGTGTTTATTCTTTATTCCCTGATTTTGAAAAGTCATTCCGCGAAACCAATGAGAATAACCCGGAGGAAATTTTTGAGATTCAGAATGCTAATACTGCCAGTAATTCATTGGCGTCAACCAGTCAGTACTCACAGGTGCAGGGAATTGCTCCTACTTACGGATGGGGTTTTAATGTACCAACGTCTGTATTGGTAGCTGCATTTGAGACGGGTGATCCAAGGCTAAATGGTACTATCCTGTTTGCAGGCGGTACATCAGCAGAAGGTGATGCTATACCAGCTTTAGGAAACGGACATGTAGATACCATGTATAATTATAAATCATATGTTCCTTACAGTGATCCGATATTAAATGGTAATCCGGGTGCTGGTCAGGACGTTCGCGTTATCCGCTATTCCGATGTTTTATTGATGAATGCTGAAGCATCTAATAACCTTGGCAATACCACACAGGCATTAACTACACTCGAAATGGTAAGGGCACGCGCCAGAGGGAGTAATACCAGCATACTGCCAAAAGTGACCACAACAGATCAGAATCAATTGCAACTAGCTATTTGGCATGAGCGCCAGGTAGAGCTGGCCATGGAAAGTGATCGCTTCTTTGACGTGATCAGACAGGGACGTGGAGCTGCACTGTTTGGAAACCGTGGTTTCAAAGCCGGGAAAAATGAAGTACAACCTATTCCGGTATCAGAGATCACTTTAAGTGGTGGCGTGTTAAAACAAAATCCTGGTTATTAAAAAATATCATCATGAAAAAAATCATCAATAAATATACCATAGCTATTATAATGGCAGGCGTAGGGTTATTATCCTGCGTAAAGAAATTTGATCCTAAAAGTTATGCGCCGCCTTTAAACATTAACGGATACACCAGCGCAAACCAAATTGCTACAACCAACTTAGTAGCACACTGGTCGTTTAACAATACGCTTGCCGATTCGCTTTCAGGAACTGTTGGGGTGGCAACAGGCACCAGCTTTGCATCCGGCCTGGAGGGAGCCGCCCTGCAAGGTGCAAACAACGCTTATGTTCTTAGCAATACCCCAACAGCAATACAAAATCTGCATAGCTTTACCGTTAGTATATGGGTAAAAATGCCTGAAAATACCGATGGCGCAGTAGGCTTAATGGATATGGCCAATAACCAAAGCGGAGGCGCTGGTTTTTGGGGTAGCATGGCTATCTTTTTTGACAATGGCGCCACCGCAACAACTGGCGTGCTTAAAGTGCATGCGTTCAGCATAGCTGGCAGCCCCAATGGCGTTGACGGATGGCTGGGAGGCTATACGGTTAATAACCCATGGAATACCTGGATAAATGTAGCTGTTACGTATGATGATACCGCTTCAAGCTTTGTAGTTTATTATAACGGGTCGTCTGTTGGTACAGCTAAAGTGGCTGGTTTTGCACCTCTTAACTGGACGGCGGCACAACAAATGGTGTTTGGAACATTACAGTTCCAAACTACACCATCATTAACTGCCAATACCGGCGCACAAAGCTGGGCAAGTTATAATACCGGCGAAACCGATGAAGTAAGAATATACAACAAAGCCTTAACCAGCGTTGAGGTTGGTTCACTTGTTGCACTACAACGCAGAGGAAAATAGTTTGATTATTGGTAATTTGATTTGGTTATGAGGTTGTCTGTCTGCCGCAGGGCAGATCAGGCAGCCTCTTTTTGTAATTTTTTAGATTTTTTCAACATGGTATCAGGATTAAGCAATATTAGGATTTATTTAATTTTGGCGGTGTTTTGCATCCTATGCGCATGTTCAAAAAGCAAACAGCCAACACCTGTAACTCCTCCAAACCCATCTTCATTTAGTTTCAATACCTTAAAGGTGAACGGCGTTTTTAATGGATTTACCTATAAAGGTGTAAACACTGTTCCGGTAATCAGGGTATCTTTCTCTGCAGCCGTAAACACTGCTTCCGTTGCTAATAGCATCTCTTTTAAAAATACAGCAGGAACGGCAATAAGTTACACCGCTGCTTACCAAAATAATGATAGTACCATAGTGATTACTCCTGCTGCTTTACAACCAATAACCAAATATACCCTTAATGTCTCCACTGATCTCAAATCTTCTTCAGGCGGAAACTTACAATCAGTAATAACAGTAAATCTTACAACGGCTATTGATACAACCAATAAATTTCCGGTAGTAAGTGATGACCAATTGCTGGACATCATACAAAAACAAACCTTTAAATATTTTTATGACTTCGGTCACCCGGTAAGCGGCCTGGCACGCGAGCGAAATACATCAGGCGATGTGGTAACTACCGGAGGCTCAGGCTTTGGCATTATGGCCCTTGTAACCGGAGTGAGCAGGCAATACATTACCCGCGCACAGGGATTGGCCCGTATGCAGTTGATCGTTGCCTTCCTGAAAAATACAGCACAAACATTTCATGGTGCTTTTCCGCATTGGTTAAACGGATCTACCGGTGCGGTTGTTCCTTTCAGCACACAGGATGATGGCGCCGACCTGGTAGAAACTTCATTTTTAATGGAAGGATTACTTACAGCACGGCAATATTTTAATGCTGCCAGTACTGATGAAACCAATTTAAGGGCCGATATTAATACCTTGTATAATAATGTAGAATGGGACTGGTTCAGGCAAAACGCACAAAATACTTTGTACTGGCATTGGAGCCCCGACTACGGGTGGTCAACCAATATGCAGGTAAACGGTTGGGATGAAGCGTTGATCACCTACGTTTTGGCAGCATCATCAACTACTCACCCCATCCCTAAAATAGTTTATGATAATGGATGGGCTGGTAATGGAAGTATCAGAAATGGAAATACTTATTACGGAACCGTTTTACCATTAGGCCCTGCGGATGGCGGCCCTTTATTTTTTGCCCATTATTCTTTTTTGGGGATAAACCCAAATGGGCTATCTGATGCTTATGCCAGTTACGATGTCCAGAACAAAGCGCATGCTATCATCAACTATAATTATTGTATAGCTAATCCGAATAATTATTATGGTTACGGCAGCAATTGCTGGGGATTAACCGCAAGCGATATTGAAAATGGCGGATACACCGCAAGCTCACCCACCAATGATGTTAGCGTTATTGCACCAACTGCAGCTATAGCATCGCTACCGTATACCCCTACTCAATCCATGCAGGCCCTGCGATTTTTTTACTATAAGCTTGGCGATAAAATGTGGGGGCCATACGGGTTTTATGATGCCTTTAGCCTGGATGATACCTGGTTTGCCACATCAGATGTGGCAATTGATGAAGGGCCAATAATTGATATGATAGAAAATTACAGGAGCGGCTTATTATGGAACTTGTTTATGAGCTGTCCCGAGATAAAAACAGGCATGAAAAGTTTGGGGTTCCAGGGACCTAACCTGTAAATAAAACAATCTGATATTTAGAATAGAATAAAAATGAAAAAAATAATACTCACCCTAATAGTATTCACATCTATCCATTGCCTGGCTCAAAAACCGGCAAAAACAGAAGAAGGAATTAAACCTGTTGGCATTATTAAAAACTTAACTGACAGTGCCCTGCTTGATGTGGTACAACGTCAAACGTTCCGTTATTTTTGGGATTTTGGACATCCGGTAAGTGGTTTGGCCCGTGAGCGCAGTAATGCTGCCTATGACTATGGTAATGAAACCGTAACTATTGGCGGCTCTGGCTTCGGCATTATGAGCATAATTGTTGCCGATCATCGCAAATGGATCAGTCACGAACAGGCAGTTGACAGGATGCTTAAAATTGTTAATTTTTTATATAAAGCCGATGCCTATCATGGCGTGTTTCCGCACTGGATGAACGGAGAAACCGGCAAAACCATTCGCTTCGGACGTAAAGATGATGGCGGCGACCTGGTAGAAACGGCTTACCTTTTCCAGGGATTGCTATGTGCACGACAATATTTTAATGCCGATGACAATAAAGAACTCCATATAAGAGATGTAATAAACTGGATGTGGAACGATATTGAATGGAGCTGGTATACTCACGAAGGCCGGGATAACCTTTACTGGCACTGGTCGCCTAACAATGGCTGGGCCATGAACTTTCCTATTCGTGGTTTCAATGAATGTTTGATTGTTTATGTATTGGCCGAATCAGGTGAAAGATATCCGGTAACTGCCGAAATTTATCATCGTGGCTGGGCACAAAGTGATTTCTTTAAAAATGGAAAATCTTTTTATGGTCATCAACTGCCATTGGGATTTGATTATGGTGGACCGCTTTTCTTTTCACAATATTCATTTCTGGGCCTAAACCCTAAAGGACTAAAGGACAATTATGCAGATTATTGGGTACAAAACACCAATCATACCCTCATTAATCACGATTACTGTGTTGATAATCCTAAGAAATTTAAAGGTTACGGCGAAAACTGCTGGGGACTTACTGCAAGTGATAATTTTGAAGGCTATAATGCCCATTCACCAACAAATGATTTAGGAGTAATTTCCCCTACAGCTGCACTTTCAGCATTCCCTTATACTCCTGAGTATTCAATGAAAGCACTACGTCATTTTTACTATGATCTGGGTGATAAAATATGGGGAGATTACGGCTTTACAGATGCATTCAGCGAGTCGCACAACTGGTATGCAAAATCATATCTAGCTATTGACCAGGGGCCAATTGTTGTAATGATAGAAAATTACCGCAGCGGCTTGTTGTGGAACCTGTTTATGAGCTGTCCCGAAGTTCAGCATGGTCTTAAAAAACTCGATTTTGAAAGTCCTGCTATAAGAGACTCTCACTAAGCAATTTGAATGGGTTTTGCAAAATAGGGATTACCAAAGGTGCGGGTCACCATTATTTTCGCAGCATATCTTTGGTTAGGGCCGGAAGTTTTTGGTAAAGTAAAGCCCCAGATTGTCTGGGGCATTTACTATCAATTCTAAATCTGCGGCAATATAGGCAGCTGTGCGACATTGACTGTCGTGTGATATCACGTTGGCAATCAGCTCTCGTTCGGCCCCTGTAAGAGTAGATACTTCCTGCAACAAGACTTGGGTAAGAACGCGGATGGGTTCACCCGTGTCCCGGCGGTATTCAAGCAAGCCGGTTATACCAGGTAAATGAGATTCAAGTTCTATATGTGGCATATTATTAAATTTTTATGTTTAAGCCGATAATTGCTCTTCCGCCAGTTTTGTACCCTCAATACGTGCTTTTATTTTAGCAAAAGCGGTTTCACGCGTAGTGGATACATCGTCACAAAACGGAGAAAACCCGCAATCATCCGTAGTACCCAATTGGTTTATCGGAATGTATTTAGCGGCCTCCAATATCCTGTCTCTTACTTCTTCTTTTGTTTCAATTTCAGGATTGAGCACATCTATTACACCAATAAATGCCGTTTGATTAGATTTCAGGTATTGCTTTATCGTTTTCAATACTTTTATCCTGTCTGCTTCACTGGCCAGCTGCAGATAAAAGTTACCGACATTCAAATTAAAAAGCTGCGGTAAAAAATCCGCATAATCAATATCCGCACTATGCGTTGAATCATGGTCGCCACCCGGGCATACGTGAACCCCCAGCTTTTGCTGTTCTTCTTTGCTGAAACGGTCGAATACCTGGTTATTTACATCGATAAAATGTTTCAAAACACCGCCAGAGGGATCAAGCTTAAGCGATAGCCTGCCTTCAGTAAAGTCCATCTGCACCTTGAATGCGCCCTGTTCCAGGCATTGACGGATGTCTTTTTCGCACTCATTGAGCAGGTCTGCCATAAATTCAGCTTGTGTATAACCCGGTATGCCGCTTTGCGGGTAGATTAAACTCAGTGCCGAGGCCGAAATTACCGCCTGTTTAACGGGCGTATTCGTTTTTTTTTGAGCCGCTTTCAAATATTTTACAGCATAATTGCCATACCTGAAAGGTCCGCTTGCTAATAATGGCAATTGCCGTGAATGACCGTCCTCAAAATTAATGATCATTCCGTCTGCCGTTAAATTAGACAAGCCCTCAAGAGGGTAAGTGGCAAAACTTGACTTGGTTTGTTCTCCATCGGTGATTACAGGCGACCCTGTTTTTTCAAATTCGCTAAGGGTATCGTCAATAGCGCTTTCATAAATATTATCTAAATTGGCACCGGTTGACTGACCGGTAATGGCCGCGATTAACGCGGGAGTGCGGGGAATGCTTCCAATAGGTTCTGTAGGTATTTTCATAATGTTTACAATTTGCTTGGTGATAAATAATAATATTCGTTGGTGTTAAAATATAATTCTTAGTCTCAAATTCCTTTTATTAGCCTTTAACAATTAAGCAATACTAATCAAGATTAATCGCCTTTTTAATAACCTGACAAATCATTTCAAAAGGCACTATTGAGTAAATCAGGTAGCTTTAAATGCAAAAACGTGCAATAAAACCGGCTATATTTTCAAGGCACATAAGGCGCCCTTATCAGTGGCACAATTAAAGAAACTTAATAAATGAATTGTTAAATCAGACTAGCAGGTGTTACAGATAACTAATAAAAAGAGAGGAAAGTCAGCAAATAGAACGCGGAGGCTGATCGGGTATGGCCTGGCGACGATAAAGCAAAGGTTGAAAAAGCCGTATCAGCATAAGCCTTGTATATTTTACAGGCGTGGTAAATTCATAAGAGGTACTAGCTACAGTTAGCTGACTCAGTAATGCATTTTTGCTATAGGGAACATGATTCTTCGGCAGCACCGGCGGCCCTTTTATATTTTTAGCTACAATTACGTTCTGACTGAATAAATGTGTAGTATTATAGTTGGGTACACATTTCAGGTAGATGGCGGTACGGGTCACTTTCATTTTGACGTAATTATAACTAACGTCTTCAAATTGAATTTGTCCGCTTACGCATGCATAACCTGTCCAGTCAGTAATATTGGGCATATTTACAGGTATTTTAACCTCGGTTAGGTCATTTTTATCATAAAGCCCTTTATTGGTTTGTTCCTTAAAAAACTTTTCTGATAAATAGGAAAGATATTGATGCAACACCAATTGACCACCTATATTACACAGGTAAATCGTGATCAACGCTACAGCAATAGTCTTTTTCAAGCTTACAACATATTTGGTTTCATAAATATGAGGTTTATCAATAAACTTTCAAAATTGCTTTTGAAAGTTTATTGCATATAGCTGAAAGAGTTGAGCCATCAAATAACCATACACCGGCCATTAACTACCCTTATTCTAGACTTGCATGTCGTTAAAATTTATTGTTTATTAATTGCTTTTATACGAGGTGGACACGGCCTAGTGAGTTGCGCTAGAGACAAGATGGCTATATAAAACAAGAAAACCCCTCATCAATTAGATGAAGGGTTACTTTAAGTCCCGATTTTAAATCGGGATTTAAAATTTGGCACCGACCTACTCTCCCACATTTTACTGCAGTACCATCGGCTCTGGCGGGCTTAACTTCTCTGTTCGGAATGGGAAGAGGTGGACACCGCCGATATAGGCACCTGAATATTTTAATTAGATTTGAGTATCAAGATCTGAGTATTGAGATTTTATCTCATGTCTCACATCTATTATCTCCTATCTAAGACAATGATTGAAAGAAGTAAGTAATTGAAAAGACAACAGTATCATTTTGATTATCTGTTTGTTTGGTGTTTGCGAGTAGCAAGGTATTGCTACCTGCTACTCACCATTTCCATTCACG
>NZ_VLLI01000004.1 GCF_007830615.1 Mucilaginibacter frigoritolerans | reverse complement strand
AACTGGTAACGCAGGACAGGCAGCGGTGACAAGGTCCCACGCTCTATCTCTTCAAACTGTAGTATCCTGCTGTAATTGCGGCCTTTAAGCAACTGGCTGTTATGGGCTTCCAGGGCCTGCCAGATCGCTGTATTGAGTTCTGTTAAAGAATGGTAGATATGCTTGTTTAAAGGGGCGTATACCTTGGTATAAATGATCTTAACCGCACCTTCTACCAATGCCTTGTCGCGTGGGCGGTACGCCCGCGCCGGTAATATGGTAGTGCCATAATGATCGGCAAAGTCTTCAAATGTTTCGTTCAGGGTAGGTTCATAGCGACTGCTTTTGGTTACCGCCGCCTTCAGGTTATCCGGCACAATGGCGGCAGGAACGCCCCCGATGAAGTGCAGGGTATTCTCACAGGCCGCGATAAAGTCTTCCTTTTGCTGGCTCATAACAGCCTCTACATAGGTGAGCTGGCTGGCACCAAGGATTGCTACAAAGACCTCTACTTCAATGACTTCACCGGTTTCCTTGTCCGTATAGCTCATCTTTTCACCCGCAAAATCGACGTACAGTTTGTCTCCGGCCTTATGATCCATGTGCATGGTCGGATTGACCTTGGTCTTCCACTGGTTGTAATACGTGCAAAACTGAGTATACTTATAGCCCTCGGGGAACTCCTTGATATAGGCTTCCCACAAGATCTGCCGGTTCATACCAGTCTTTTTAAGCTCTTTATCGACGTGGGGGAAGCAGCGCAGCATGGATTGCATACGGCTGCTTGGCTGGTTGTTTTCCCTGGTCTTGCCGAAAAGGTCTTCCAGTTCCTTATCATTCAGGTTATTAACTTCGTCAAAAGTAAAGCCGCTCTTCTTAAGGACGGCCAGGTACTTTCTTACGGTATTCCGGGATGAATCAATCTGGGCAGCTATAAATCGCGTGCTGCGACCCTGGCTGTTCATCCTTAAAATCTTTCTAATCTTACTCATGCTGATTGTCAAATTGGCCATCTTAGAACGGGTCTTTTGCCCTCAAAAGATGGTTGCTTCTACAGAATTTGCTACGCGTTTTGGTGGGTCAGTTTGCCCCGAAATGCCCTGGTCAGTTTGCCCCGAAACAGTGGGTCAGCTTGCGCCGAAATGGTGTGGTCTCATTCATCATAATCTCCACTCATTGTTCTTGTTCTGTGCCAAGTCTTGTGCAACTTCATTGTGCGAATTATTAAGCACTTTTTTAAATGATACTGTTCAAACACCTTTAGTAGAGGTGTTTTTTTTGTAAAAGTTTTTATGAAGGTACATGGAATCGCCCAGTTATTTACAAATTAACAAATGCGTAAAAATACGTTTGCATTATTGTGGACCGTACAATATCTTAGCAAAAAATCCTAATAACTATTTATTAAATCCGTTATCACAAGAAATGAGAATCTTACATACGTTTCCCCACGCTTATTATATTGACTTTCAACTGGTTCTCAAATTTCCACTATGCCTCTAGCAAATAGCATACAGTTACCTGAACTTTTTCAAATAGATTTATGATGCTAACAATTGTCAAATATATTTTGAATAAATAGACATCACCTGAAATCTCTATTGATGGAAATGAAAGCCCAATGTTTTACTCTCTCCTCCTGAAAAAATATAGCTATCAATTGTCATTACTTGGAGAGCATGATGTTAAATCAATCTGAAGAAAAGAATCATAAAAATAACCCCATTTTCTATAACACTAATATCTTATCAACCACTTAAATAAATCATTGTGAAAAAATTACTACTCATCATTACAAGCATTATGGCTTTATTACAGGTTTCTTATGGTCAGAATATCCTACCCGATACGGGATTTGTCGGCCTGGGTACGACATCTCCAGTAAGTTTATTACATATTTCTTCTACAGCAGCCTTCCCTTTAACTATTAGTACCACTGCAACCACCAATCCTACTGTGGGATTTAATTTCATGAATGGAAATTCTATGCCTATGGCAAGCATTAAGGCCTATTATGCTAACGGTGTTGGTAGCGGCAGTAGTTCAAACCAGATCCTTTCATTGGCAGTTCCCTATACCAATGCATCCGTTAACATTGGTAATGGATCCGTGGGGATCAATACGGCGGTACCAATAAGTACCCTAAGTAATATTCCTAATACTTATAGCGGTAGTTTGGGGGATGCAAATGGTCTGGGTATTGGTAATAGCTCTTTTACTTGGTTAAATAACAGCGGAGGCTATGCAGCCATATTTACCAATAGTCAAACCGGCGCGTATACCGGAGGTTTGTTGGTAAAGACCAATTCAATCGATCCAGCATCTTATATCACCAGGTTAGAAAGTGGAGGATTTGCTCGGTTGGCAGTCCGTTCAGATGGTTATGTAGGAATAGGAACTGCTAGCCCTCAGGCCAATTTGCATCTTATGGGTACATTATTGAGTTCGGGCCCTTACGGCAATCTAGATCCGAACAATCCGGCAAATACATTGGCCTTTTTATCCAATAGTGGTCAAATGCTGATCGGATGGAACCGGTCGTCAGGCGTTGGCGAAACTGATTTTATTGCCAATCCGGGAGCCGGCACTACTGGCGGTTTTGCATTTTATAATCATCCTAACACGGGTCCTGAAACACAACTTATGTATATCATGGGCAGTGGCAATGTACTTATTGGTAAAAACACCCAAGGTAATTCTTCTTATTTACTGGATGTTAACGGCACTATAAGAGGTAATGGAGTAGTGGTCAATACCACAGGCGCCGATTTTGTGTTTGAACCTTCGTATCACCTACATTCGTTAACCTACCTCGCAAAATATGTCGGTAAAAATCATCACCTGCCGGAAGTTGAATCTGCCAAACAAATGCAAACAGATGGTTTGAATGTAGGTGAGAATCAAACAAAACTATTACAAAAAGTAGAGGAATTGACGCTATATCTGATAGAAAAAGACAACGAAATAAAAAAAGAGCAGCAGGTTAATCAGGCACAACAAGCGCAAATAAACCAGCTCAGGGAACAGCTAAATGCCATTGCTAAATCATTAAATAAATCGAAGTAGTGCAAAACAAGGCACAATAATCGAGTCATAAAAGTGATTGCATATTATTAATTCACATACATTACACATGGAATTGTACATTCATAAAAGGTATATATACCTATTATTTCTAATACCTTTTTTTACGATACTGGTTGATAAAAGTTTTGCCCAAAATACAACCGACGCGAATGCAAACTATATCGAATTTGATATCAAGAAAACGGTTCCAACCTCACCGGAAGCAGCAATGTTAGGTAGGTTTGGAGATATTCCCATTGGCTACTATACGGGCACTGCTAATATTTCGGTCCCATTGTATACAATCAAAGAAGGTGATTTAACTATTCCAATCAATTTAAGCTACCATGGTTCAGGAATTAAGGTGGAAGATGAGGCGACATGGGTGGGCTTGGGCTGGAGTATGGAACCAGAGGGAGCGATAATAAAAATAATAAATGGTAAGGATGACAATATAACAGCAGATAATTTACCATTTATTGACGCTACCGGCTATCAATACTTATTTTCTAGAAATGATACTACTACTGTTCCTGGAACAATCTATTCGCAGACAATGGAAGTAGGTACTTCCATGTGGGTTTGTGACGGTAGTGGCACAGTATTCTCCGGTCCTAATGATTCGGCTCCAATATTAGGGGCGATAATTGCCGGGCAAGGTCAGCCTGATATTTATCAATATAGTCTCCCTGGTGGTACTTCAGGTAAATTTTACATCAATCCCAAAACCGGGTTGCCTGTTTTGATCGATAAAAAAGATAGTCTAGTTGTTGAAACGCCAGCTTCAACCAACCAGGGCGGATGGATAATAAAAACATTAAATGGCGACAAATATCTATTTGCATCTCAGGAGACATCATATACCGATAATTTTACAAATTATGGTGGAGAGACCTGGAAACTTACCCAAATTACATTAAGTAACGGTAAAATAATCAATTTCTCGTATGCTGTTGGGGGATATTCGTCAATTTCCTATAATGAGACTTATCACGATCCCTATTCATATCAGCCAATAGCAATTAATGATTATGGTGTGGTAAAGCATTTTGCTTTCCCTGAAAACACGACTCAGATATTAACGCAAATTAAAACTGATAATGTAACTGTTAATTTTAACCTTGGTAGCAGACAGGATATCAGTTCAGGGGGTAATCCAGGCGGACCACAATATAGTCAGAAACAAGTAAATTCGGTAGATATTGTCAGTACTGTGACAGGGCAGACGATAAAGTCTTTCGATTTTAACTATAGCTATTTTAACAGTTCTGCTGATACGTCGTACACCTATCTTAATTATTCATCAACTTCGGCATCTCTTCCTGTAACGTCTACAGCACGTTTAAAACTTGACTCGGTTAAAGAAGTCGGGTATACATCGGCAGGTTTACCTGTTTATAATCCCCCCTATGTATTTACTTATAACACATCAGTGGCATTTCCCTCTAAAGCATCCTTTTCAAGAGATTTCTGGGGTTACTATAATGGGGTTATAAATAATAAGCTACTTCCTAATTTAAATTATTTTTATTATTCCAATTTTAACAATTATAAAAGTGTACCTCCTGCAACATTAAACGCTTTTGTGGGGGCAAACCGAACCGTAGATACCAATTTTATGAAGGTCGGTATTTTAACCTCCGTCAAATATCCAACAGGAGGCTATACTACATTCAAGTATCAAGCCAATGATTTCTCAAACTACAGCTATCCTGATGTAAATGCTATAACAAATAATTCAACAACTATCCGGGTTTCAGATCAGAATAACAGCACGGATGTCAAATCCGCAACATTTACGCTGGCTACCAATCAAACAGTACAATTTAATAATTATGTAGAAGGAGGGCCAACACCGACAGCACCTTCATTTTCTGCAATTCAACCCTCAACTATAACGTTATCCAGTACGGTAAATGGTGTAACCAGTATAGTAAAACAGTGGACGGTAACCACAAATGCCAACGAGCAGGCTTATGATGCAGGCAATGACGTAATTTCATGGCTGAATGACCCTGTTAACTTAGTTGCAAATACACCTTATACCATTTCCGTTGAGTTACCAGACGCTTTAGGACCCCAAAACACTGCAAGTGCCCAGGCAGTAGTGTTGTCTACTTTTAGTTATTACTCTCCAGCCACAAACGCTCCGCAATTATCATATGGCGGAGGTTTACGTGTATCGACAATAACGGATTATGATAACACAGGGGCTTTAATAAATAATAAGGTACTTAAATATATTAATACAGATGGGACATCTTCTGGAAAACTTATGTCGAATCTGAATTTTTTATATGCAAGAAATATTTTAAGTTCGCTCCAAACCGGAGATCTGCAAACCGGTGATGGGTCTTCATTCCAAGCTTTTGCTGCCTTGCAAACTGTTTGGTATGTCAGTTCTCAGAGTGCTATTCCTTATTCTAACAGTGCTGGCGGTAACCCTGTAGGATATTCAAGGGTTGAAGAAATTAATACAGGTCCAAACAATACCACCAATGGCAAACATGTTTATTATTATTTTAATACGCCAGATCAAACAAAGGTTAATAATCCCAATGTCCCCGATTTAAGAAATGGTTTAGTTGCCGAAGAGGATATTCTAAAAGCCAACGGTGACACCCTGAAAAAAATAACCAGCTTTTATAGTGATAACAATCTATTAATAAATCCCAAGGGCAATAGTTTTACAGGAGTCAAGATATTTAATAATTTCATTGGTCCGGATCCTTGTTACAAATTTGAAGAACCAATAAATGGGGAATATAATTATGACCCCACTACCATGCCCAATAAATATGAGATTGATTTCTACCCGATCAAATCTTCCTGGAATTTATTAAACAGTAAACAAACCAAAGATTATAATAGCAACGGCATTATCACTACAACAGAAGGCTATGTTTATAATAATATAGGACAACTAGTAAGAGATAGCATAACCAATAGCAGAGGTGAAATTTTAACTACTTACAACAAATTTCCCAATGATGCAGATACCATTAATAATCTTACTAATAAACAGTTGGTTGATTCAAGTTTTTATGATCATATTCTGGAGCAACACAAGCTCAATAATGAGGTCGAAACCTCACAGGTTAAGATTAATTATGCAATTATTAATAATCAATTGGTAAGAAGCGAATTAGATCGTTCTTATAATGGAAATCCATTATTTACTGATGTTATTTTTAATCAATACGGGCCAAATAAGAATATTCAGCAGGTATCTGATCGGGGTATGAAGCCTTCTTCGATTATATGGGATTATACCAATACCTACGTAATAGCAGAAGTGAATAATGCTAATATTGTTGATATTGCCTATAGCAGTTTTGAACCCAACCAGTCTGGAAACTGGCTTATAGATCCATCTGCTAAAGCAAATCCTGTAGGTATTACTGGAAGTTACTCATGTACCTTAGCAGGTGGTACAATAAGCAAATCAGGGCTAACAGCCTCTAAAACCTATGTTGTTTCATATTGGACAAATACTGGCACGCCTTTAACTATCGCGGGAACCGTTTCTGGGTATCCAAAAATGGGCCTCACCTTAAATGGATGGACCTATTATGAATATCTGGTTACCGGGCAAACTACTATTACCTTAAGTGGGGGCGGCACCATTGATGAATTGCGTTTGTATCCTTTGGGAACAGAAATGACATCATATACCTATAATCCACCAATTGGTATAACCAGTATGATTAATGCTAAAAGCCAGATTAATTATTACGAGTACGATAGTTTTTTACGCTTGATGAATATCAAAGATCAATACGGCAATATTATTAAACATACCGATTACCACTACCAGGGACAATAAACATCAACCTTAAAACCTATCATCAATGTTTATTAAAAAAATAAATTTACCAAAGCGGTTAAAGTTTTTAAGTGCATCTTTAATTGTGATAATATATTATGCAGGCAATTTGCAGGCACAGACCCTAGTGACTGCACCTATGACAGGTACGCCAGCAGCAGGGACATATTACAGCGGCAGCAGTATCGTACTAAACCCTAATTTTAGTTTTATCGCTTCCTCAGGTCAGAGTTTAAAATTGTATATACAGACCGGTGGCTGTTTCCCGCTGAATACCAATTTTAGCGCTAACCAAAACTACATTCTCACCACCACACCAAGAGTGAGTGGTTACCTAAATGCCAGCAGCCTTTCGGGCCAGGGTACTTGCCAGCTTATGCAAACTGTTCAATACATCGACGGGCTTGGGCGTCCCATCCAAACCGTACAGGTAAAAGGGTCACCAGCGGGCAACGATATTGTTCAGCCAATTGCTTATGACCAATTTGGCAGAGAGTCTATCAAATATTTGCCCTATGTCTTAACCGGCGCCATGATAAGCGATGGAAGTTATAAAGCGACAGCCTTAACGGATCAACCTTCTTTTTATACCGCTCCGCCAACTGGCGTGAGCACAATTACAACCCCACAGTCGGTGACTGCGTTTGAACCATCTCCATTAAATCGAACAATAGAACAAGGAGCACCTGGTGACGCTTGGCAACTGACAGGCACAGTAGTGACCACGCCGAATACAATTTCCGGCCATACAGAAAAAATTATTTATGCCAGCAATGACAGCATTAATTATTGGGCGAAGCTTTACACAGTGAACATAGATGCCAACGGTAATCGAATCCTGTTATGTCCGGGGTCTTACGGTAAAAATCAATTGTATGTGACCGTGTCTCAGAATGAGAATTGGATGAGTACGCAGACTGCTCCTAATACAATAAACGATCCGCGATTAAATACCACAGAGGAGTATAAAGACAAAGAAGGTCACGTCGTTTTAAAACGGACCTATAACTACGCAGGCAGTATTCAAATCCTAAGTACCTACTACGTCTACGATAATTTGGGCGACCTTGCTTTTGTGCTGCCGCCGGGTGCGAACCCCGATGCGGGTTTAACCAGTGCCGGTAACCAGGCAACGCTGAATAATTTATGCTATCAATATGGTTATGATGGACGAAATAGGTTAATAACCAAACAATTACCTGGAAAGGGTGCGGAGGAAATGGTATATGATCAAATTGACCAATTGTTATATAAGCGAGATGCCAACCAGAAAAATCTTGGTCAATGGGGATTTACAAAGTATGACGGGCAAGGACGGGTAATAATGACAGGTATTACGATAGATACAAGTTCGAGGGTTCCCTTACAGAACTATGTGACCAATATGATCACCCTGACAGATACAGTTAGCCAATGGGAGGTACCCGCTACCACTAATGGTATACAAGGTTATACCGATACGGCATTTCCATGGGGAAACAATCAAATTCCTCTCGTGGTAAACTATTACGACGACTATACTTTTCAGGGACAGCCAACAACTGTTGTAACTCCTGCGGGGGCCAGTACTATGACCAGGGGGTTGTTGACAGCTGCAAAGACAGCAGTACTAAATACAGTAAGCAATCCGGCAAGCCCTCCTGATATGCTGTGGACGGTTCATTATTATGATGACCTGGGGAGGACTACGCAAACCTATGCGCAACATTATCTCGGAGGCGTTTTGAGCCCATATAATTACGATGTTGTTACCAACACGTACGATTTTACCAATGAAGTAGTTGGTACTACCCGGCAGCATAATGCTGTTAACGCCAATAATACAGGCTCAACCATTAATGCCACCATCGTTAACAGCTATGTGTATGACCATATGGGGCGAAAAACGCAAACATTTGAAAGCATCAACGGAGGGACTAATGTATTGCTTTCCCAAATTGACTATAATGAAATAGGTCAGATAATGACCAAGCACCTGCATAGTACGAATAATGGAGCGAGCTTTTTGCAGGCTATTGCTTACACCTATAACGAAAGGGGCTGGCTCATTGGTAACACGGCACCACTATTTTCGATGCAATTGCAGTATAATACGAACCCCAATAATATTTCGGGTTTTACGGCTCAATACAATGGTAATATTGCCAATCAAATTTATACTTCCTATAATCAACCCGCTAAAAGTTTTAACTACTTATATGATAACCTAAACAGGCTGACAAGCGGCACGTCCAGCGATAATTATAACGAGAGCGGGATCAGTTATGACTATGAAGGTAATATTATGAGCCTGCAGCGTACTTATAACAGTACGACGCCGATTGATAATTTGATATATAATTATGTTAATAGCAGCGGAAATACTACCAACCAGATACAGGGTGTCAATGATTTGGCCACGGATAACAGTGCGCACGGTTACAGGCCAGGAAATTATACGGGATATCAATATGACGCGAATGGGAATATGACGGTTATGCCTACTCCGCCTGACGGCACTCCTGCAGCGAATATTAATATTCAGTATAACCTGCTTAACCTGCCGCAAAACATTACAGGCGGCAGAACCATTACCTATACCTATGATGCTGCAGGCAATAAATTGCGAAGGATAAGTGCCAATACCGGAAGTACTGACTATATCAGCGGTATTGAATATGACCAGCCAAGCGGTGCAAGTAGTTCAACCCTTAGCTTTATCCAAACAGAAGTGGGCAAGGCTGTACCTATCAGTTCCGGCGGGTATGATTATTACTACTACATGGGTGACAATCTGGGGAATACTAGGGTAACTTTCGATACCAAAACAGGTACAGCAGCGGTGTTACAGCAGGATGATTATTTACCATTTGGATATGAAATATCAAGAGGTACAGTAACCAGTCCTAAAAATGAATATCTTTACAACAAGAAAGAGTTACAGGAGGAGTTAGGGCAATATGATTATGGCGCGCGGTTCTATGATCCTGTAATCGCACGATGGTCTGTAATTGATCCTTTGGCCGAGAAGGATAGGCGACTTTCCGGTTACAACTATGCATTCGACAATCCAATGCGTTTTACCGACCCTGATGGGATGTGGCCAGATTTCGGTGCAATAAAGAAAAAACTAAAAGACTCATATAATAAGGCGGTTGCAGCCACAGAAAAATATGTAAGTCAACATTCCTTTTCAGTAGAAGGAAAACTAACCCTTGGAGTGCAAATAGGTGTTAAAACACCAATGGTTTCAGCTGACGCTTCCGCGTTATCTGTAAATTTAGTTACATCTAAAGAATCTCTAACAAAAGGGAAATATCAAGGGTCCGCAAAGGTCGGCTCAATGGAATATCAAAGCAAAGATAAAAAGTGGACAAATTCAGGTTTTATGCAGATGGAAAATAAAATAGGTGTTAGCTCGGGACCACTGGCATTGGAGGCGGGAGCAGTTAGTAATGTTACAGCAGGTAGCGAAATTAATGTAACGAGTACTACTGGTTATACAAAATTTGGGGCGACTTTACCGGGCGATGGCACAGCGACTACAACTAGAGAGTATAAAAACGAAAACAGTCCTAATCATACAACTACAGACAAAACCGAATATATCTTTGGTGCGAAATTGTTTCTCGGAATTGAAATTACTGTTAAAGCGCAATAAATGAAAAGGCTTCTTGTTGAATTAATACCGTTAGGTATATTTATTGTAGCAGTACTGTTAAAATTAATAAATATTCCTTATCAATCATGGATAATTTTCTTTGATGGCTTCTTACTGATGATAATGTATATGTTGCTTTCATTTTGGCTTTTCGAAGATTCCGCAATACGGATAATATATAAAGTCTTGATAGGCTTCGTCTATATGTTTACAATTTTGGTCTTTATGTTCTTGTTGTTTAACCTATATGGAGTTTTATTAATCGTAGGGGCAGGTTATACAATTTTATTATGTCATTTACTGAATTGTTTATTTAAAATTAAGACACCATTCTATAAGCAGCATTTCTATAGAAGTATGCTTTTCTTGATAATGCTAACCCTAATTTACATTCGCCATTATTATTATTAAAACTAGTAACCTCCTATGAAATTGACTAATATTTTAGTTCGAGTTAAAGATTATCAATTGTTTTTGATATTCCTTGTTTCTGCTTTGTTAGCGTCCGGTTCAGTCCTAGGGAGAATTGTAGGGTGTTTGTCCTTTTGTGTGTATATAGTTTGGATTTATTCTATTGGAAGCTTGATGAGAGAATTAATTCCAAATAAATTGAGACCGAAAATTACCTATTTTAGGATGAGCTGCCTAGTTCTTATTGTTGGCACTATAGTAATACTGATGATATTTGGCGGATATTCAATTAATCAGGACAACTATAAGAATTATGGAAAGTTGTTTTGGGTGTTTTTATTTATACAGCTATTTTTAATGTGGAGTTTGATCTACATAGTTTATTTTGCTGCAAAAATGTTGATGTCAATAGTGGAAGGAGAAATAGTAGATTTCAATAAAAGTTACAAATTTTTTTTTGCTATTTGGATTTACCCTGTAGGATTATGGATTGTTCAACCTGCAGTTCAAAGGATATTGTCACAATCAGCAGGCCAACGGAAAAAAATGACTATTGCAAACGATAGTGAAGAGGAGCCTAATCCTTTACTTTAACTGGTCAAGGGGTGCAATTATTAGTGCCTGGTAAATAGTAAAGAGAGAAGGAAGCATTTTAAGTTTTCCTGATATTGGTAGTTTTAAGTTGCCACACAAAAAACACCAATGAATAAAAGTACTTTTTTATGGGACAGCCAATATCCGCTTAGTTATTTCGATTTATATGCCTAGCTGGTCAAGGTTTGCAAATCTTAACCTAAAATGCTTAAGGTTGTATTTAACACTATTGTAAAGTCTGGCCCAGCGCCAGACTTTACTTTTTATAAACCAACCTAGTTTTAGGGCCGTATTAAGCCATCAATAGAGTAAAGAATGCCTTCTCTGCTTTTTTTAGGCAATTGTTGAATGCCTAATACCTTTTCAAAGAGTATTGATCCACATTAAGGCCTGACGCTTACCTTTTAGATTTTCCTTGATGCGATTTTATTTTCCAAAATTCCATCTAAAATTAGTTTATTTGGGGATATGGTTTTTAAAAAAGAGCTGCACACACTTTGGAATAAATTAACTTCGGACATCACAGAAATTCCTGAAATTTTAAAACCTTCCTATTTCCCCGGCTTAGATGGGCTAAGTGGATAAAACAGGTGAAAGTGCCCCCGGTTCGCCACCTCAAAAAGGCCCCCTTTGCCGCGTCAAGTAAGTGCATTTTATTTGTTTGTTGTTTTTGTTTTAGCTATATAGCTAATGGACAAGAGCTTAGTGAAAAAAATCGGGCTCTTATTTCAGAGAATATAATTGCTTACCGTTTTAGATATGGACAAAATTGGGAGCTAAAATTACTAAACAAACAAGTTCTGACAAAAAATACCATGTTCTTTAGAGATTTATGGACAAGCGAAAAAACTGCACTGCATATTGAGGTATCAAATGTGAAAATCGATTACCCGAATAATAAATTTCATTTTTTTTACATAGTGTTGCGAAATTTATCTTTTCCTGATGATACCTTAAGAGATCAGTATCATTTCCTTTTTTTATCTGGTCAAGATTACTTAGTTGGTATAAATAATATAACTGATACACCGATTTTCTTAAGTGGTGATTTCTTTTTATCTTCTTATGCTTCTGATTTTCAATTAGACAAAAGTAAACCGAAATCTTTTTATGATTATTTATATATAAGGTATTTTAACATGTCGATAACTAATATTAAATTCTATAAAATAAAAAACAAACACATTTTATTTTATGCGGATTTTAATCTCCAAAACGAAAATCGGAGGATTATTATTTCAGTTAATGAAGATAATTATGACGAGGTAGAATATAAGTTCAAAGATAAGTTTAAGATTACAATGTAGGGATCTAATTATACTTAATCACCAATAGAACACAAGGTTGCAAACTTGATTCTATTGGTGATTAAGCTTATAGTCAACATTGTAGCAGAACTGGGCCCACGGTTAGTTTTTTTGTTGTTCAGATGCCCTTACTTCTTATAAGCCAACCTTGTTTTAGCATGTTGAATGAGGTCATCAATGAGTACAAGATATACTCACGATCAGGAAGTTGTTGAATGCTAACACCTTTTCATTCATAAATTTATTCGCCTTTTTGTTCTTATTTGCATTGGGACTGAATCAATTTTGATTGAAGTCGCGATTTCACATGGTGGTATACAATGAATAGCCCATTTAATGCCAGCGAAGACCGTAATTTAAAAACTGCGGATAGCGGGCATGTCGCAACTATCTTCATTCAAGTGTCGATATTTGAATAAGAGAGAGTGTGTCAATGGTGGTAAAACATTTTGTATTTAGCAGATAAACCAGGTTTTTGCCACTCATCTTTCTATGATATTGTTATAATTCTTTTATTTTTGTCGGCTGTTGCCGGGTACTCTTTAGCCGACCTTATTTAATGAATGACAAAATAAAATTTGTAAAAAGCGCTTTCTACATATCATTATTGCTCTTTATATTGGACTATGGTATCGGAAAAACGTTAAATTATTTATACTTTAGACAAGTAGGAATTGATGATCGCACTACCACATATGTAGCAGATCATTGCAATCAGGATTTACTCATATTTGGCTCATCTCGGGCTTGTCAACACTATATTTCTAATGATATTGCAAAAAAAACCAATTTAAGCTGTTTTAATGCCGGATTAGCGGGATATAATATTTTTTACTCCTATGGACTGTTGAAATGTGTTTTGGCTCGCTACACTCCAAAAGTAGTCATTTTGGATCTCCTTCCAGAGGAATTTGATGTTAATGAAGTTTATCACGACAGGATAGCTGCTCTGTTGCCTTACTATCAAAACCATAAAGAAATAAGGGATGTTATTAAATTAAAGTCGCGATTTGAAAATATAAAATTGTTATCAAAAATTTATCCTTTCAATAACCTTGTTTTGGAAACAATAAGCAAAAACCTTCACAGGTATAGTCCCAATGAAATTACAAAAAGGGATCAAAATGGTTTTGAAGCTAACGATGGAGTCGTTGATGAAAAAGGAGATAAATTCGTTAATACTGATTTTGATAGTTCTCCATTGGACAGTGATGCCGTGAATACCTACAAATCATTTATTAATGACTGTTTAAGCCGCCATATAAAACTTTATATATTTGTTTCCCCTATATTAGTGGATTTTAAACTAAAGCGGCCGTCAACAAAGCTAGCGGCAAAAATTGCGGCCATTAATAAGGTTCCTTTTTTTGATTATTCCGATTCCGTTCGATTTAAAAACAAAAAGTATTTTTATAACCTTGGTCATTTAAATGTAACCGGAGCTAAAATCTACACATCTACAGTCGAAAATATTCTTGTTAAATACTAAATTCCGATGATAATCATTACATCGATGATTTTAAATTCAATTAATTAGGTATAAATGTTTTTATTTGATGACTTTAATCAGCTAAAAAAAAAATTAAAGCGCGACTTTTCCAGCTTTAAAAAGATCAAGGTTGCTTTGTTAGGTGATACAGCAACGCAATTCTTGTCAATGGCCTTACGTGCCACCGGATTTGATTTAAAACTTGATCTAGATATTTGGGAGGCTGATTTTAATCAAATTGAAAGTCAAGTGTTTGACCCATGTTCGGCATTATATGCACATAATCCAGAGGTGGTGATCATCTATAAGTCATCCCATAAGCTACTCGAAAAATATAATAAACTTTCTGTTGAACACTACCAAAACTTGGCCGATGAAGAGCTGGATGTAATTAAGAGTCTGGTTGTGCAACTTAATCACGAAAATAACATTAAAATCGTTTTTTATAATTATGCCGAAATAGACGATGCTGTGTTTGGTAATTATGCCTCAAAGACTCCATCGTCATTTTTATATCAACTAAGAAAACTGAATTATGAATTGATGAAATATGCTTCTAACAATGCAGCATTTCATCTTGTTGATTTATCAACACTTCAAAATCAATACGGTAAAGAGATTTTTTTTAATGCCCAGTTTTATATCAACTCTGAAATGGTTTTGAGCTTTAATATTTTACCCCACGTTGCTGCCCGGACACTTGACTTGCTTAGCGCTTTGGAAGGTAAATTTAAAAAATGCCTGATATTAGATTTGGATAACACACTATGGGGCGGTGTAATAGGCGATGATGGCGTTGAAAATATACAACTTGGGGCCTTAGGAATTGGAAAAGCTTTTACCGCTTTTCAGTATTGGGTTAAAAAGTTAAAAAATAGGGGTGTAATTATTGCGGTTTGCAGTAAAAATACCGAATCTGTAGCCAAAGAGCCGTTTGAAAAACATAGTGATATGGTGCTCCACCTAGAAGATATTGCTGTATTTGTTGCTAATTGGGAAAACAAGGCCGACAATATCCGTTATATTCAAAATGTTTTAAATATTAGTTTTGATTCGATGGTGTTTTTGGATGATAATGCGTTTGAACGAAATATTGTAAAACAAAATATCCCTGAGTTAACTGTTCCTGAATTACCCGAAGATCCAAGTAAATATTTAGAGTATTTGTACTCGCTTAACTTGTTTGAAACCGTGTCTTCCTCTCATGAAGATGTCCAACGTACCAAACTGTACCAAACGGAAGCTAAACGGGCAGCTATTCAGCATCAGTATACTAATATTGATGATTTTTTTAAAAAATTGGAAATGTACTCCCTTGTTGAACCGTTAAATAAATTCAACATTCCCAGGGTTGCACAACTATCGCAACGTTCAAATCAGTTTAACTTACGGACAATTAGATACGACGAATCAGAATTATCCACACTATCCGAATCTGAAGGAATATTTTCCTTTATATTCGGCCTGGAAGATAAATTTGGTGACAACGGATTGATAAGTATCGTTATCCTTAAGAAAGAAACGAACGACACTGTTTTTATCGATACTTGGTTGATGAGTTGTCGGGTATTAAAACGGGGCATGGAAAGTTTTGTGATGAATACCATTGTTGAAGCAGCCAAAAAGAATGGCTTTAAACATATAAAAGGAGAGTACATCCCAACTGCAAAAAACGCAATGGTGAAAAATCATTATGCAGATTTGGGGTTTACGACCAACGGTGATTATTGGATGCTTAGCATTGCGGGGTATCAAAAAAAGAGATGTTTTATCGACAAAAAATAAATTAATGAGCGATGGAAAAAGATGAAATACTAAAAAAGTTAAACGGGATTTTTATAAATATTCTTGATGATGAAGATATTGTTTTAAAAAACGATACCACCGCAAAAGATATAGATGATTGGGACTCACTGAACCATATGCAATTGGTTTATGCTATTGAAAAAAGCTTTAAAATTAACTTTAGCGCGAGCGAAATTTTAAATTGGAAAAATGTGGGAGATATGATTGACAGTATCCATAAAAAGCTTTAATTTTTAAAAGTGACTAGTAAGCTCTCCCTGGTGCTTTTTACTAAACGTAATTTATCATGTTATTTAATTCATTTGACTTCCTGATTTTTTTTCCGGTTGTTACGCTTATCTATTTCTTAATTCCCCATAAAGTGCGGTGGGTTCATCTGCTATTAGCGAGCTGTGTTTTCTACTGTTTCTTTATTCCAGCTTATATTTTAATTCTGTTAGTCACTATTCTGATTGACTACTTCGCAGGGATAAACATCGAAAAAAGTGAAGGAAGGGGCAAAAAGGCTTGGTTGATTTTTAGTATTTTATCTACTTGTTTTGTTCTGTTTATTTTTAAATATTTCAATTTCTTTAGTGGCAATATAACTGAAATTGCGGGTTTCTTTAATTTAACTTATGCGTTGCCGCTGCTTAAAATTATTTTACCGATAGGTTTATCATTCCACACCTTTCAAAGTTTAAGTTATGTAATTGAAGTTTACAGAGGGCATCAAAAAGCTGAAAGACACTTTGGTATTTATAGTTTGTACGTTATGTTTTATCCTCAACTGGTAGCAGGTCCTATTGAACGGCCACAGAATCTGTTGCACCAGTTTTACGAGAAACACGATTTTAATTACGATGATGCGGTTACTGGCATTAAAAAAATGGTGTGTGGGCTGTTTAAAAAAGTTGTTATTGCTGATAGGCTTTCATTGTATGTTAGTGCTGTTTACTCCAACCACGATAAGCACAATGGCACATCGCTACTGGTGGCAACTGTATTTTTTGCATTTCAGATTTATTGCGATTTCTCCGGTTATTCGGACATTGCAATTGGTGCTGCCCGGGTAATGGGTTTTAAGTTGATGACTAATTTTAATGCTCCCTTTTTTAGTAAAAACATTACTGAGTTTTGGCGCAGATGGCACATTTCACTGTCTACCTGGTTTTATGATTACCTGTTTAACCCCATTATTTTCGCTAAACGGAGCTGGGGTCAATACTCTGTTGTTTTTGCCATAATAGTTACATTTACTGTAAGTGGGTTATGGCATGGCGCCAACTGGACTTATATAATATGGGGTGTTTTAAACGCTGTTGGATTGGTTTATGAATTTTTCACCAAAAAAATACGGAAAAAGCTGTCGAAACTAATTCCAAGGGCTATTTACCAACCGGCGAGCATTTTATTGACCTTTTGTTACGCCTGTTTTACCTGGATATTCTTTAGGGCTCCTACTTTAAAAGATGCTGCTGCTATTCTTTATAAAATAATATGGGTGCATGGTCCGCTTTTTATAAGTGACAAACGCGATCTCATTTTATCCAGCTCACTTATAGTAATGTTGGTTATAATCGAGGCAATAAATGAATATAAACTCTTCAATGGATTTACTTTGTTTTATAATCAAAATATTTTTATCAGACGGTTATCTTATGTATTGACAATTTTATTAATACTGATGTTTGGCGTATTTGATAATAGCCAATTTATTTATTTTCAGTTTTAAAGGGTAGTGTATCAATCATGTTGTTAATCAATTAACAACATGATAATCAAGGCAACTAAGATTCCGTACACTAAAAACAATTAAAAAGAATGGTACTAAAATGCCATCCTTTTTAATTTAGGCGATTATTTGGAGCTTAATTGCTAGCAAACTAACAGATGTATCGAAGCTGTTAGTAATTTAAGCGAAGCAAACCGCAATGAGATTATTAAAGCATTTCATAGCTACTTTAAAACAAAAAAGTATTCCTGATATTTGTGCTTTAAAAGAACTATACATTCAGCCTTGGATCAGATACCTGCTCATCAAAATAAGTCTCTCATCGACATTCCCTGAGAAGAATGGAAAGACATCCCCGGTTTTGAAGGATACTACCAGGCTTCAACAAAGGGAAGGATAAAGTCTCTTGACCGTATCATTCCGCATCCACGTTTGTATCAGCAATTCGTTACAGGACGCATATTAAGTCAGAAGGTCAATAAAAACAGGAATGTGAAGACCGGAGAACCCACCATTGACTTAGGGGTAACCCTGACTTTAGAAAACAACAATACTATGCCAATACCCGCAGGCTCATTTATAAAACGTTTATCGACCCGCATCTTGATTACAAGAAAAATGGATTGTATGTAATAAATAGTGACGGTGACGGCTATAACAACAGGCCTGAAAACTTGGCCTTAGTGACTAAAAGTGAAAAGCAATTACGAGCTATTGCACAGGGACGGGTACTGCCATCAATCCTAAAAACGGCTGACCGTTCCAATTGGAAAAAGAATTTTTCCACTAAATATGATCTGCATGGCAACTTTATCAAGCAATATCCAAGCATTAAAGAAGCGTCCCGGCAAAATAAGATTGATGATAAGGCCATTATCCAGGTAGCAAAAGGAATTTACCAACAATGGAATGGCTTCGTGTGGAAGTATTGCAAACGATAAGTTGTGACTATTTCTAATAAGGGATATGCGCAGCAGCAATTACAAAACTGAAGCTTCGAGCTTTTATTATCATTAATCCGTACCTCAGCCTCCCTATTTTGCCGTCTGACAAGAGAATATAATGGATGGAAATAAAGTCCATTAAGTTCTTTTTGTATGCCAGTCAGAAATCGTAGATATGAAAATATCCTGCAACTCATCTTTGGTGCAGGATTATGCGTAGTAATACTCGATGTGCTTTATAAGGCTTTAGTTCGATTGATTGCCCATTTAATCCACTACTTCAAGTAACAAACCCAATACCATTGATAGACCCGATAGTGCATTATTAGATTATAACAAAGCAATTCAATTAGATTCAACAGAGTCGACATATTACCTCAATAGAGGTATGGCTGAATATTTTTAAAAAACTTATAAAAATGCTTGTACTGATTGGAGAAAAGCTGCAAAAATGAACAATCAAGACGCTGCTCAATATTTGGCTAAATATTGTTCGGGCAATTAGACTGGGGTGATTCCTTTTTGACACTTTTTTAGTAGATGAATAACTATTAATAAATTGAGTTTAATAAAACTCAGATGGCTTGTTTATACGTTGGTAATAATTGGCTGTCTAACTAATAAGTCGAAGAGAAATATTGTATTTCTCTTCGACTTATTAATAGTAAAACGGTCAATGTCTAACTAAATATTGAAATATAATTTAAGAATTTAATTGTAGTCATTTTTAGAACCACTTGCCGTAAATAATTACACATGCAATTACCAATAATAAAAGTGCGGCATAGAAATAAGAAACTCTGTGTGCGAAATTAAATGTATACCAAGTAGTTCTACTATCATTTCTGACTCTGCAAATTGCTCTTGGATCATTTGGATTAAAGTAAAATATCCCCCATTTTGTATAGTTCGGGTCATTAATATCAAACTCATTCATGACTGTAAAGATACAATAAATGATTGTATTGAATAAAAAGTGCGGGTTGATATTTGGGGACATTCACCAATCGATTTTGTGCCTCTGAGTACTATTTTGTATAGACACATAGGAAAAACAACAATTATTAATCAATAGATTGATATGGATAAAGTGTTGTAGAATTACATGTTCGTTATTCTGCAATTAGGCAATCAATTGCAGAAAGAGAAATTCATGCAACACTATATTGATCTCTTGAAATGTAATATGCAAAAACAAGGGAGTTAAATTGAAATATAAAAAATACCGCTCAATCTTGGCGGTATTGTGTTTTTTGCGATTTCGAAAGTTCAAGCCACATCTTGTGGATTATTGATTTAATAGCCACTGTTCTTATTGGACGACCAGCTTCATAACGCTTAACGGTATCTATATCAATTCCCAATAGCTGTGCACATTTTGCAATGTTTAACCCAGTACAATACCGAACTTGTCTCAACTTTCCGGCCATGCTTTCTGTCTCGTGCGTAAACGGATAGTATCCAAGAAAAGAAATAATAGCAGGATAATATTGTATCTGAGGAACGAACCTGCCATTTTCCCAATAGGTGATAGTGTCTTCGGATACGTTAATAATTTCTGCAACCTCCTTTTGTAATAAGCCTTTGTCCATCCGAACTTTTTTGATATGTTCACCTAACGTTTGCGGAATAATTGGATAACCCTTTTTGTATGGCTTTAAGACTGTTTTTCGGTATTGGTAAAAAGGCAACGCAGGGATGCCGGTGTGTGGACCATAGGCTACGGATCCATCCGCTATCACGATGGCAAACAAGTAAAACCTGGCGACCAATTAGCTAGCGAAGTACAGGCCGACGCACTTTTCCGCAACACCATGGGTCAATATGAAGATGCCGTAAACCAAGCAGTAAAAGTTCCGCTAACACAAAACCAGTTCGATGCTTTGGTTTCATTCACCTACAATGAAGGTACCGGCGCATTGCAGGGTTCAACTTTATTGGTAAAGCTCAACGAAAAAAATTATACCGAAGCAGCGGCACATTTTTTAGCCTGGGATAAAATCACCGATCCCAAAACCGGCAACAAAATAATTTGCGATACACTGGTTCAACGCCGTCGTGAGGAAAGCCAGTTATTCTTAGCTGCTTAAAGGCAAAGCAGCCGGCTGCAGCTGTATCTTTTCCTTTGTTATTCTTTTTGCAATTTGAATGGAAGGCTTTTCAACAAAATGCCATGATAGCACTGCCAATAAAACAGTTAAAGGCACGGTTAAAAGCAAGCTCTTATAAGGCGATATTTCCGGGATATAATTGGCTACCAATTGTTGTACTAAAAAAGCATAAATATAAATGCCGTAAGAGTAATCACCGGGTAGTTTAATTTTCTTAAAAATAGCAGATGATCCTAAAACAAGCACCGAGTATATCAGCAGGATATATAAAAGGATCAGCTTAAAGAAAACAGCATAAATAACTATCAATGCAATCCAAATGCGGTAATCCACAGGGATATATTTTCTGAACATATAAAACAGACTACCTGCAACAAAAAAAGGAAAAGGAATCTTCAAATAATCACGCATTGAATGGAAATTGATAATATACAATGCAATCACCAGCGAGTAGATCAATATAGTAGCTATTTTACTTTTATAAGCCTGGCTTATCCCTATCAGCAATACCATTAAATAGCATAATATTTCAAGCGGCAATGTCCAGATAGACCCGTTAACAGCAGAGGGGTAATAGTTAGCATCAAATACACCCGGTAGCGTATACTTAACCCGGTAAAGCAAAATATCATGAATCAAATAATTCCAGGTATCTTTTGAGGTAAAGTAGGCGTTTATTGAATATTTTGATACTAGGGGGCCGGCAGCAAAAACGGTAAACACAATACACACAATTAATGCCGGCCAAATTCTGAATATCCGCATTATAACAAATGCATAACTATTTTTCAGGTTGATATAGCTGGAGGTAATAAACATCCCGCTTAAAAAAAAAAATATATAAACGGCCAAACCGCCAATTGAATCGCCTTTTAGCAAAGATGAGCCGTGGTCATAATGGCTGCTATCTTTAAACAAGTAAAAGGTGTGAAAATAAACCACCATTAAAGCAGCAATAAGGCGTATCAGGTCAAAATTATTATTATCTCTTTTTAGTATACCTTCTAATACTTTCATATCGCCTTTAGCTTTTGGATATTGAATACGCTCCATTCTGCATTACCCTTTGCAATAATATAAAAAATAACAGATCAGTCACTGTTAAAATTAACACCAACAACATGACAACTATTGAACACCGGGAACTAAAAGGCATAACGGTAAAAAATCTGGTGGTTACCATTATGAGCACGGCAAGTATTGTAGCATCGGTAATGACAACCTATTTTGGACTGAAAGATGATATACATGCCATCAAGAATAGCCAGGAAACAGAATCAAGGATTAATAATATCCGCATAAAGGTTCTGGAGGATGAAGTATCGCTATTGCAGAAACAAGTAGATGAGATTAAAATCTGTACTGCAAATACATCACCGAACAAAAACCCATCTGCATTAAAAACAACAGGCACTGTACTATTAAGTGCGGTTGCTGCTAAATAATAAAATCTAAATCATAAAATTTAAAAACACAAATGAGTTTAAAAACCTTTATCGAAAAAATATGGGCCGATGTTAAAACCCTATTTGAAAACATCCCAACAGAATTAAAAACCGCCATTCACATTGGTGTGCTGATAACAGAAAATATTAAAGCCTTTGTTGACTCGCCAGCTGCGGATGTGCTTACCGCAATTATCCCCGGCGATATTGACGACGACATAAAAAACTGGCTGAGAGCCAAACTGCCAACTGTATTAACCGAACTTAAACTGGCCGACAGCTGTAGCAGCCTAACAGATCCGCAACAAATTACTGCCTGCGCCATACAGGTATTGCAAGGATTGGATGGTGATGTTAAGAGTGCATTTTTGCACAATCTATCCATATTTATTGCACAGGTTGCCTCAAACGGCAAATTAACCTGGGCCGATGGCGTGTCCATTTTAGAATGGTACTATCAAAATGACTACAAAACTGCTGCTTAATTAAACAAGGAGAGATGTGCCCAGGAGCGGATTCGAACCGCCACATCCTTACGAATGCCACCCCCTCAAGATGGTGCGTCTACCAATTTCGCCACCTGGGCTTTAAAGAGAAGTGAGATATTAGATTTGAGACATGAAATCAATTTAACTTTAATCTCACACCTAATATCTCATTTCCCAAATCTAAAATGGATGTGCCCGAAGAGAGACTCGAACTCTCAAGAGACAATTCTCAACGGCTTCTGAGACCGCAACGTTTACCAATTTCGCCATCCGGGCATTGTTGCACAAATTGTTCTTTAGCAGATTAATTTATAACAAGGTTGCAAATATAATCGTTTCGGGGAAAATGGCGGGCAATAAATTAAATTTCGGTACAGAACTTTGTAAAAATCGATATAAAGGGTAAATTCACAAACCAATTATCTGATTATGTTAAAGAAATTAAGCATCACCCTGCTAATGGCAATATCATTTTGCCTTGCGGCATCGGCACAAAAGGCTGATAATATTTTAGGGAAATGGATCAACCCGAGTGGCGAAGGTCAGGTTTTGATTTACAAAAAGGATAACAAGTTTTATGGCAAACTGGTTTGGCTGAAAATTCCGGACCGCGACGGCAAACCTAAAACAGATATCAAAAACCCTGATAAAGCCTTACAATCGCGCCCGGAACTGGGACTGGAACTTTTGCAGGATTTTACCTTTAACGGGGAGGATGTTTACGAGGATGGTACCATTTACGATCCTAAAAGCGGAAAAACCTATAGTTGTAAAATGACGCTCGAAGGTGAGTCGCTAAAAATACGCGGTTACGTAGGCATCTCGCTATTTGGCCGCACAGAAGTTTGGAAACGTGTAAAATAATGATCAATAAATTAAAAACTACTCTTCTCCTATCAGGCATCTTGCTTGTTGCAAATTTTTTAAGTGCACAAACCATTGTTAATATTCAGCAGGGCAAACAACCGTCCAGCATTCGAGGCATGTCTGTTATTAACGATAGCCTTGCCTGGATAAGCGGCAGTAAAGGCACTGTAGTCATTACCCATAACGGCGGAAAAAGCTGGGATTGGCAGCAGGTAAAAGGCTTTGAAAAAGCTGACTTCAGAGCAATTGAAGCATTTTCAGATAAAGAGGCCATTATAATGAGTTCGGGTACGCCCGCATTGGTATTAAAAACTACTGATGGTGGGGCTAACTGGCAGGTAAAATACAAAAACGCCGATACCAGTTATTTTTTTGATGCGATGGGTTTTGCTGATCACTTACACGGCTACATACTTGGAGATCCTATAGACGGCAAATTCCTTATAATGGAAACTAAAGATGGTGGCGAAACCTGGAACTTATTCAAAAACCGACCGGATGCTTTACCAGGTGAAGCTGCTTTTGCGGCAAGCGGCACATGTTTAAGAGTTAGCAAAGATAAACTGACAATAGCCAGTGGAGGATTTGCAAGTTCCGAATTAACTTTAATAACAAAAGGCAGTTCAGCAGATAGCTGGCAGAAAAAAAAGCTACCTTTTCCACATCAAAAAGCAAGTCAGGGAGCATTTTCTGTTGCGATGAATGGTTCAACTGAAGTTTTTGTTGGTGGTGATTATGCAAACGATAAACGCTCAGACTCAGTGGCTTGTTACACTTTAAATAATAGCAGCAAATTTATTTCCCCTAAGCAAAGCCCGGCTAGTTTTCAATCATGTGTGGAACATGTAGGAGTAGCTATTTTTATCTCGACAGGTACTGCCGGCAGCAATATTACAATGGATGGAGGTAAAACATGGCTAAAAATTGATGATACAAGTTTTAACGTTTGTGGCAAAGCCAAACACGGAAAATTGGTTCTTTTAGCTGGGAATGGCGGAAAAACAGGCATATTAAAACTGTAGTTTACTGGCAATGAAGCGCTTAAAATCCCTTAAAAATAAATTAAAATAAAGTTTGCACACAATACATAATAGTCCTATATTTGCACCACTTTAAACAAAAGGGATAAAGTACGATTCCGTAGCTCAGCTGGTAGAGCATAACACTTTTAATGTTGGGGTCCTGGGTTCGAATCCCAGCGGGATCACAGAGAGGTCACCAAACCATCTCAAAAGAACTAAAGCCACTTGAAAAAGTGGCTTTTTTCGTTTAAATCCACTGTTCAAAACCTAATACAGATCAGTGCAAATATTTATCAATTGAAATAATATTGATACTCAATAAAAAACAAAATATCATTACATTTACGTTAAAGCACTCGCACTAAACAGCTGTTTAAGCGCCTGTTACCATTAAGCACAGGAATAAAATCTAAAAGAGTTTAAATTTATTTACAACAAAAAAAGCAAAGATTATGAACAACACGAAACGTTGGGGAATAGCTGCGGCAGGGGTACTGCTGCAAATTGCACTTGGAGCTGTGTACGCCTGGAGTGTTTTCAGGACTCCGCTCGCCAAACAGTTCCACTGGTCCATTGCACAGGTTACCTTAACTTTTACCATCGCGATACTGGCTTTAGGATTTGCCGCATTTTTTGGCGGGATATGGCTAAAGAAAGTCGGCCCGCGAACAGTTGCCATGACCGGTGGGTTTCTTTATGGCGCGGGCGTGTTCCTGGCAAGTTTTTCGAGTAACGGATTATGGTGGCTTTACATGAGCTATGGGCTTATAGGGGGCATTGGTCTTGGCTTTTCTTATATCGTTCCCATCGCTGTACTGGTAAAATGGTTTCCTGATCACCGCGGGCTGATGACCGGTATAGCGGTTGGCGGTTTCGGAGCCGGGGCCTTGATAACGGCACCTGTGGCTACCCGGCTAATCCAGCAAATCGGCGTACTGCAAACTTTTGCCTATTTGGGAATAGCCTATATGGTTGTTTCGGTTATTGCCGGTTATTTTATGCAAAACCCTCCTGAAGGGTGGTTGCCTGATGGGTGGCTCCCGGTAGATAAAAAACAAACGATAAAAACTGCTGCCGATTTTACCTTGGGCGATGCCTTAAAAACATGGCAGCTTTGGGTATTATGGCTGCTGTTGTTTTTAAATACATCCGCCGGTATTTCAGTTATATCGCAGGAAGCGCCGATGTTTCAGGAATTTGCAGGAATTTCAGCAATAATTGCAGCCGGAATGGTGGGTATCGTCAGCATTGGAAATGCGTTTGGCCGTGTATTCTGGGCCTGGGCATCTGACTTCATTGGCAGAAGGGCGACATTTGCAGCAATGTTTATTGTGCAGATTGTGTTGTTTTGGATACTGCCCAATTTTCATTCCGTAACCGCTATTACAATAATTGCATTCTTTATATTAATGTGTTATGGAGGAGGCTTTGGCACAATGCCGGCATTTGTGGCGGATTATTTTGGCGCTGTTAATGTGGGGTCGATATATGGATTGATACTTACAGCCTGGGGATTTGCCAGTGCTTTTGGTCCGTTATTAATTGCCCATTTGCGCCAGTCGAGCGGAAATTTCAGCAGCGGATTACATATCATCGCGGTGATTATGGCGGTATCTGTGATCGTGCCCTTATTAATCAAAGCCCCGGCGCAACGGTAAAATCTGCTCTTACACGATTTTTTTTCACAAAAGCGGGAATATCATATTGATGATACTCCCGCTTTTATATTGCGAACGGAGAATGAAATTTATTCTCTTAAAATACACTCGCTTTATTTACAGTTCAGTGTTATTTAGCTGCACTAAAAACCATTTTATTGTAAAGCATTTTCATAAAGTAGCCGCCAACAACACTCCTGGCCTGGAAACCGACTTGCTTACCATCCGTAGTTTCATGCCAGTCGCTTAGCGGTACGCGCGATGGTGTTTCAAGGGCATATTTATAAACCGGGTTAATCAGTTTTTCAAAATCATTTTGGTTACCCGCAAGCGTTGCTGTCCACATTATCCAGTCTGATTTGGTGTAGGTTTTGCGGCTATCCAAAGGCAGGCCATATTGATGCTGTTGCGTTAAATAGAATTTAACTTCCTGATCATAAACAGATTTTGGAAACAGGTTTAACCCTAACACTTTATCCCAAACCAGGTTATATTTTTGGCTCCAGGTGCCTTTATTTTCAAAAGTTAATGTGTAATGATCGCCATCTCCTGCCAGCTGCATCCACCTTGGCACCATAGCCTGGGCAATCTTCCTGTATTTAGCGGCAGTTTGGCTGTAGCCAAGTTGCTGGGCAAGCTGTGCATAACAACCTATACCAACAATAGCTTTTACTGATAAGTTAGCATTGCGGGCCAAATGCCCTGCAAAATCATCAGTACATAATTGTGTTTGCGGATCAAAGCCCTCATTAACTAAATAATTGACCCATTTACTGAGTGATTTCCAATGCAGGCGTGCAAAATGCGCATTGCCTTCTGCCTTTGCTATTGCTGCCGTAAGAATGATCATGTTACCAGATTCTTCTACTGGCATACCCTCGCCATAAGTTTGGCCGTTTGCATGTGGATAAGAGCCCAAATCATGCGCCGCAAAATCTTTATTAAATTTGCCGCTTTCACTAAAATAATAAATGCCGTTTAGCATCCCCTCCATTAATTGGGGATTATAGATTAAATACAATGGGGCCGATGGATAGGTTACATCAACCGTATTTATAAAACCGCCGCTAAAATTTTCTTTTGAGAACCAAAGCAGTTCACCTTGCGGGCTTTTTACCAACTGATGTGCAGCAATACTTTGGCGATAGGCCAGCACACACAAATCAGCATAGGTTTGACCACCCGCTTTTACAGCTGTTGCATACATTTGTTTATTAAAGCTTTCGCATTTTTTGATGATAGATGGATATTGTTCGGCCGCCAAAGTGAGCTCGCCTGTTATGCTTTTTTTGCCCGAAGCATTCCACCAGGGTCTTAAGTTTTGGCCAAAGTATTGAATGGCGTAAATATCATCATACCCAATTTCAACAAACTTTGATACTGCCTGTATACCTACCTTACCAAACGGGATAACCGTATTTAATGCCAGGTGCTGGCCCAACATTTTGTTTGAAGTGATTCCACCCGTGCCAAAAGCATTTACAGCATCCTTTTCGCTTGTTATAAACTGGGTGGCATTTGATGATTTAGGGACAGCAACATACATATATCCCCAATCAATCCGCACATCATCACCTGTTTTTTGAAGTACAGGCTGTTCTGTTGTTCCTGCTTTTAAGCATGATAACAGGGGTGTATTATCAGTTTCGGCCATAACTTGCTGCGTTGGTTTGTTAACAGCCAATGCAGATGACGCGCTTAAATATACTTTTACCTTGTGCGTTTTATGATCGGTTGCTTTTACCGTGTAAGTAATGTATGATACCGGCCTCGATAATAAGTTAAGGTCATTAAGCAGCAGCGGGGAGGTAAAAACGAGATTTAAATCAACTTTGTCACAGGTAAAAACATAGCTGGTTTGCGTTGCATTGATATTAACGCTTTGCTGTTTAGCGATGCTTATTGCTAAAGAAGAAGGATTCTCCTCTTCATCAACAAAACCAATATCAAATCTTGCTCCTCCACCAGTGTTTACGGCATGTATAGCTAAAATATTTTCGCCGTTTATTAATTTTTCGGTTATGGGGACCATCCCATAATCATTCACCACGCCGGTCTTGCTGTATACTTTTTTCCCGTTTAAATATACATCGGCGTCATCGTCATGAGATATCTTCAACAAAAGTTGGTGGATATCGACTACATTTTGCACGTTAAAAGTCCGCCTTATCCAAATATCGCGTTGTTTCCATTGGGTTTTATCGTGCCCCTCGTCATTCCCAATTGGGGATATGCCCGATTGCCACCCGGAATCGTTAAAACCAACTGCTTGCCAATCCCCGGCAGGCTCGGTTTCGGTATACTTCACCGGATAGGATGCCTCATCAGAGGCAGGTAAAATTGTTTTATAGCTTTTAGGCTCCTGACCTAAAAACCGGTATATTTTTCCATCAACATTTATTAAACCAATTAATGACTGATCTGCCCCTGTCCAGTGTTTGGTTGTAGATGCAATCAGCTCGTCTGTGTCAGACCAAATGCTAAAATAAGTATCATGTGTAATCAGCGGATATGCGGGTGCCTTGCGCTGTTGGGCAAACAAATTGAGGCTTAAACTTAACAACACAATTAATACACTGCTTTTTTTCATAAAGATGATTATTGGGCTTTTATTGGTCTTATTTTTCATTTGACAAAGAATAAGGCACATCCGATGCTTTAATGCCACGGGTTTTATTCGGTGTGGCAGACATATCCATATTAATAACGGCTCCCTGCATTAATGCAAGGTGGTTAACCCAGTTTAAATCATAAGGCTTGCCGTTATAGGTCATGGTTTTAATATATTTATTTTCGACGCTATTTTTTGGTGAGTTGATTACTATTTTTTTTCCATCCTCTAAGTTAATCGTAATCTTTTTAAATAAAGGCGCGCCTAATACATACTGGCCACTAACCGGGCATACCGGATAAAACCCAATGGCCGAAAACACATACCAGGCCGATGTTTGTCCATTGTCTTCGTCACCGCAATAACCATCGGGAGTTGCGCGGTACATGCGGTTCATTGTTTCACGTGCCCAATATTGCGATTTCCAGGGTTCAGAAGCGTAACCATATAAATAGATCATGTGCTGTATGGGCTGGTTGCCATGCGCATACTGCCCCATGTTGGCAATCTGCATTTCGCGGATCTCGTGAATAGTAAAACCATAATAGCTGTCATCAAATACTGGTGGCAGTGAAAATACCGAATCCAGCTTGGCAACAAAGTTTTGCCTTCCGCCCATCAGTCCAATCAATCCCTGTACATCCTGAAAAACGCCCCAGGTGTAGTGCCAACTATTGCCCTCGGTAAAGGCATCGCCCCATTTAAACGGATTAAAAGGTGTTTCAAATGATCCGTCTTTATTTTTGCCGCGCATTAATCTTGTACCCTGGTCGAACAGGTTTTTGTAGTTCATGGCGCGTTTCTTATAAACATCAATCTCTGCTGCCGGTTTGCCAAGTGCTTTCCCTAAAGTGTAGATCGAAAAGTCGTCATAAGCATATTCCAGGGTGCGGGCAGCATTTTCATGAATGTTTACATCATAAGGCACATAACCCAATTTGTTATAATAATCAACCCCAATACGGCCGGTAGCGTTTGGTCCGGTATTATTGGCGCCATGTATCAAGGCTTGGTACAAAGTTTCAATATCATACCCGCGAAGCCCCTTTACATAAGATTCAGCTACTACGGATGCAGAATTATTCCCAACCATACAATCAGCATAACCCGGGCTGGACCATTCTGGCAGCCAGCCGCCTTCTTTGTAATCGTTTACCAGCCCCATCTGCATTTCTTTATTGATGGATGGATACATCAGATTCAGGAATGGATATAGCGCCCTGAAGGTATCCCAAAAACCCGTGCCTGCAAACAGGTAACCTGGCATAATTTTACCATTGTAAACACTATAGTGTACAATCTGCCCTTTGGCATCAACCTCATACATTTTACTAGGGAAGAACAGCATACGATATAAACACGAGTAAAAAGTGCGCATCTGGTCTATGGTACCGCCTTCAACCTGCACATGGTTAAGGGTTTTATTCCATACCGCTTTGGCTTTTTGCTCGGTAACATCAAAACTATCGGTTCCAAGCTCACGTTTTAAATTCAATTCGGCCTGCTCAATGCTGATGAAAGATGAAGCCACGTGCATGTGCACTTTCTCTCCCGCTGTAGTTTTAAAACTGACAACGGCTCCCGCATGGTTGCCTTTATATTCTAGTGATTGTTTATCTGTTACACTATCATGCCAGGTAGTGGCGGTAAAATCCTTATCAATATAAATAACAAAATAATCTTTAAAGTTTTCTGGTACTGCACCGCTATTCCTGGTGCTGTAACCTATAATTTCATGTTTTTCGGGGATGATCTTTACGTACGATCCTTTATCAAAAGCATCTATCAAAATATGTGAGTTATCGCCCTTCGGAAAGGTAAACCTGAAGTTCGCCGCGCGTTCAGTTGGGGCAATTTCGGTAGTTACATCATAATCAGCCAGGTAAACGCTGTAGTAATAAGGTTTGGATGTTTCTGCTTTGTGCGAGAACCAACTGGCGCGTTTATTCTCGTCGATGATCACTTTCCCTGTTTCCGGAAATACAGAGAACATACCGTAATCGTTCATCCAGGGCGAAGGCTGATGCGTTTGCTTAAATCCGCGTATTTTATCGGCATCATAAGTGTATTGCCAGCCATCACCCATTTTACCGGTTTGTGCGGTCCAAAAGTTCATACCCCAGGGCAACGCTACAGCAGGATACGTATTACCGTTAGACAGAATAGGTTTGGAGGCAGTCCCCATTAGCGGGTTGATGTATTCAACCAAATCTGCTTGTTTGGTGGCTTGTGCAAAGGTGAATAAGGGAAAGAAGGCTAATGCCGTAAGAAATACTTTTTTCATCATTTTTGTTTTGGGTAATTACCCTGGTATATTATATTTATATTATTTGATTGGATAGGCGTTACCGGCATTTAGCCATACGTCCTGAAGCAGCAAACTTCCTTACCCGGATACCAGGTAAAGGAAGTAAAGCTGCGACTGACCAATTGTGATAAGGATTACCATTTGATGTTGACCCTGATACCATCGGGGCTATTGTCAAAGCCCACAAACAAGGTATTGCTGGTGCTGTCCCACGATGTTTTAACATCGCTTATGGTGTTGCCATTATGATCGGTAACAACAGTTTCTTTTGGTTGCAATGGTAATAGCACACGCATGCTGTTCAATGTATTTTGGGGGCTTTTGGCGACAAACGAATAGCTGCCTGGCGCTACTTGCTCATCATATATTCTGGATGCTGATGCCAAAACCTGCGGCTTAGTTTTATCGGCTATACGTTTAATATCGTACAATAAGGATTGCTCACCCGGGTTTACAGTCTTATCGGTTAAAATCGGGAGTTGAGGATCAAATAAATCTATTACAGGACCCTTTACCTGATAAGGTTTACTGTCGGCATTCTCATCCATCACAGAAATGATATCATAAGGCCCTCTTTGCAGGTAGAGGCTGTTTTTATCTTCTATTTTACCCTGATGCGCATCTTTTTCGTAAGCATGCTTAACCAGTTTAACATATTCAGCATCTTTATCGGGCTGTAAAACAAACTCTTTAGGATCTTGTCTTACAACATAAACCTTGCCTTTGCCAACGCGGTAACCGCTTGCATTATTACCCTTACCAATATTCAGTAATTTAAACAAGTGTTGTGATGGGGCAGTAAATTTGGCGCCTTTGGTATTCCACCATTCCATTACGCTTTGGTAAGGATCGTCATCGCGACTGCAGTATATTAAAACACCGCCTTTCCTTACCCAATCTGCCAGTTGCTGATGCACCTGCGGGCTGTTTGGCTTCATATTAGAATAGCTCATCACCAATACTTTTATGTTTTTAAGCGTTTGGTGATAGGCCAGGTTTTCCATATGCACGGTTTGTACCGGGATGCCACGTTTTAACAGCGGAAGTGTTTGTCCGTAAAAATTAGAAAATTGCGGATCCTCAAAGCCATTATGCGTCGGAAAACGTTGGAACATTAATGAATTACTCATGAGCACGCCAATGTTATTTACCCCTGTTATTTTGTTTGGCGATAAGGGCATCTTGTTCAACACGTTGATCATAATTTGCATCTGTGTTGAATAATATTTAGGTATCAATACGCTCGAATCGCTGTGGGCAAGTTTGTAAGGGCGCGTATAGATACGCTCGGGCCAGGGCATTACCTCGTAATTATTAACCATGGGGTAAAGTATCTCTGCCGTAAAAGTTGCTTCGTAGTTTTTGCGGTAATCGGCCCAGTCACGCGGCCAATCCTCAATCGGGTCCGTTAAAAAGAATAACTTTCTGCCTGTTGGCGCAGTCATGGATACCATGGAGCCATATTCCAGAAATGCGTTCTCAAACACCCTTTCCTTACGCTGACCGTTAAAATAAGTTGGCTCGCGCGAGGTACCTGTCCAAACCTGGGCGATGTAACCATCAATACCCGGTAATGATGCCAAACTAGCCTCCGGACTTACAATTTGCCATGAGGAATAGTTTACCAGCGAGTGTGTTGCTATATAAACTTTAATATCCCTGCCTTTAGTTTTGCCATAGGCTTTGGCATAATTTGAAACCTGCTTTATAGCGTTATAAAATAGCTGATATTTTAATTTGCTCGACAAATAAGTATTTTCTGCCGAAGCATCCTGAGGGCGCCATGGAAAACCATAATATTTTTGCCACTCTTCTTTAAAAGGTTGGCTATAGCCTGAGCGGGCCCAAAATTCCGGCTCTTCCAGAAAAATAGTATTTATTCCGGCATCAATCACTCTTTTAACCACAGCAGTTTTCATGTATTCAATAAATGACTGCACCGGCACCACGTAGGGCATGTTTTTGCCGTGAAAAATAGTATCTCCTTTTTGGGTAACCTGCCCTATACCTAAATGGTTTTTACCATCCCATTTACCCAGGAAATAATCATAGTACGATCCCCAGGCAATACCTGTCATAAAAGCGGTTTGGTATCCCCTGTCCCGCCATGATTGTACACGCTGTTCAAACGTCATTTGGCCCTGATCATTAGTTCCATATACAATGGCCAGATCAGACCGGACATCAATTTGTGGGATCCAGGGGCTACTGGTTTGGAAAGCTGTTTTTTGCCTCCCGTTATCCGGATTATTTTGTGCCAAACCGGCAAATGATATAGTTATTAAACTACAAAACAGGATAGTTCTTTTCATGCAGATTGTATATTATTTATATTATAAAAATGGAGGGCTGTTAAGCCCTCCCTAAAAAAATGCTTATCACGGGTAGGTAACAGACATTGGTGTATTGTAATTATATTCGTCAAGTCCGGCGTTGATTCTTGCACCAACACGGAAATAAACATCTTGTTGTGGTAATGCGCCGCCTGTTGTGGTAATGGTTATTACCTGGCCCAGCAATGCAGTACCGTTTGAACCGCTGTATGAAACCAATTTTGAATACCTTGGGTCGTAATTATTATTACCATCGTACTGGGTATTGCTCACATACAAGTTAATATCGGTAATATCCTGCTGGTAATTTGCATTATTGGTACCCCGGGTAATTTTAACCTGCACGGTAACCGTACTATCAGCATTAAATACCGGTTTGCCAACCCACTGCACTCTTAAAAAAGGCTGAACTTTAAAGTTAAGCGTTGCTTTGCTGGTTAACTTAATTGTTTGGCTGGAATCGGCTGTAACCGTGCCTGTATTATCTGTAGTTACCAATGGCACAAACGGGCCTTCAACAGAAACCTTGTAGGTTGCAGCAAAAATTTTATCGTCGTTAAACGTACCATCCTGCATGGACTGAAAATACTCAGGCGTTGGATTTGCGCTATAGCTAATTTCCAGTAGTTTAACCCGGGTGCCACCACCCCCTATTTCTGTTTGTACTGTAGCTCCTGTTCCTTCGTCAATAGTACTGCCGTTTATAGTATCGGAGGGCGCGGGGTAATTATCAATTTTGCTGCATGAATTAAGGGCAATAACTGCCAGAAAGAATGCGGTATAATAAAATAGCTTTTTCATTTTCAATATATTAATAGCCTGGATTTTGAACTAAGTTTGGACTTTTTGATATAGCGCCCTGCGGTATCTGCTCATAATACCATCTTGGGTCGTAGGTATAAACATCATTGCGCTCATCGGTACGGGCATCAAAGAAATATTTGCCTGCCTCCGATGAATAGAATGGCATCAGGATACGGTATATGGTGCCGTTTTGTTCTTTGGAGAATGTCCTCCACCTTTTAAGATCCCAATAAGTTTTATTCTCAAACGCCAGTTCTTTTCTTCTTTCAATGCGTATAGTATCAATGGTCATAGATCCGGAACTAGTTAGCAACGTTGCCCCAGCCCTTAAGCGAATTTGGTTGATAATGTTAAAGGCATCCTGTGTATAATCTGCAGTACCTTTTTGACCGCCGCTGTTCAATTCAAAAGCAGCTTCTGCACGGTTCAATAAAACTTCAGCATAACGCATTTCTATCCAGGTTTGGGTTTCATTATTTTCCAATACTTGCGATGTTGGCAAATTAGGGTTAAGCCATTTACGTACTGAAAAGCCCGAAATTGCACAGGTTTGATCACCAGTAAAAATACCGCTTAAACCGGCGGGGTTCATCAGCGACCCATCGGGTAAAGTATATGACGTTTGTGATGCGGTAGCCGATACTACGAGGTTTGTAAGTGGGTATTGTGATTTTGAACCAGCAGGCAACAAGGGGTTTATACCACCGGTTGCGGGGCCTGTGTAGATCCCACGGCGAATTTCAATGTTTTGCCCTTTAAATGCATCGCCAGGTAAAATAACGGTAGCACGCAACCTTGGCTCAGCGTTTGCAAACAGATCCATAGTATTGTTGAATAAAATGTAGCGCCCGCTCGCATCAAGGGTTTGAATAGTGCCATCTGAATTTTTAGGTATACCACCAAACATCTCCACAAAATTAAGGGTTGGGTTTACTTCGGATGAATAACCATTTGGCCCTATCAGCTGGCGCGGTACGTTATAAGCATCATAACCGTGAACCGAGTTTGGATACTGGTATTCGCGCACAAATATGCTTTCGTTGCTTCCTGCATCAGAGAAAAGGTTAACAAAGTTCTGGTACTGAGCAGTTTTATCTGTGGACGACCATGATTTTAAATACAAGCTATAAATACCATCAAGCATTACAGCAGCATTATAACTTTTCTGAAAATAACCATTCGCTGCACTTACTGGTATACCACAGAGTTGATTTTTTTGACCATCAAATAAAGTGGTGGCATTGTATTTGGCAATGGTACCGGCATAAAGCATGGCACGCGATTCAAATGCAGCCGCAACATATTTGTTTGCACGGCTACCGTCACCATCATCACCATTTATTGCCGGTAAATTCGCAATAGCAAAATCAAAATCGCTGGCTACCTGATCCCAAACTGCTTGTTCTGATGAGCGGGGTATTTTAAGTTCATCGGTACTTGTACCTACTGTATAGTTTAATGTTTTGTTTACGATGGGCACACCTCCAAAGCGTTTTACTAATGCAAAATAAGTCATGCCACGCACAAAATACGCTTCACCCAGCCAGGCATTTACTTGTGCTGTACTGAAGTTACTTGCATAGGAGGGCAGTGTTTGAATAAAATAATCGCAATCACGAATGGTGGTATACGAGCCGCCCCATATGTCCCAGCTCCAGCTTCCAAATGCTTCCTGCATGGAGCTTGTTTGGTCGCGGCTCAATGCCTCGCCTGTTGTTGCAGGTGTTGGGCTGATGATCCAGAAAAAGTTTAACCCGCGCTGAGGTGAGTATCTGAAATCTTCTATAGGCAACTCACTGTAAAGGCGTGCCATGTATGCCTGTATACCAGCCGGAGTAGAAAAAACGTCCGGATCCTGAATGATGTTTTTGGGTGGTATATTGAGCTTGCGGCAAGCCATTAAACTCACCAATAATGTTATTAATAATGTATAATTATATCTTTTCATGATTCTTTCCATTAGAATTTGACATTTAAACCTACGTTGTACAATTTATCAAGCGGGTACAAATAGCCGTACGTACCTGATGGGTGTTCAGGGTCAACATACTTTACATCGGTAATGGTAAACAGGTTGTAACCGTTTACAAAAATCCTTACTCCCCTAACCCCAATCTGCGATAGAAATTTATTAGGCAGGCTATAGCCAATCTCTAAACTTTTAAGCCTTAAATAAGCAGCATTCTGAAAGTTAAATGTTGAGTTAGTGTTGGCAGTAGTACCGGTGTAAGCAAAATGGCCCGGTATCCATACGGTGTTTGGATTGTATGGATCTGCAGTAGGATTAGCGGGATGATAATCGTCCAAAAACTGGGTTAATGCACTACCGCCGCCCCATAACGGAATATTTAATTGCTCGATATAGGAAACGCTGTACTTACCGGTTCCCTGCCATAGCATATTGATATCAAAACCATTATATGAACCACCAAGAGTAAGTCCGTATGTTATTAACGGTGTGGTTGGTGTCCCGTTAGGGTTACCACCATAAGCTATTGGATGTACGTCATTACCATCAATCTGCCCGTCGCCATTCCAATCCTGATAAATATAATCGCCGACCACTGTACCACGGTTTACATAAGTTGGGCTGTTAAGTATCTGGCTATAATTCTGGTATTGCCCTGCCCCGCTGTATCCCCATTGTATACCCTGATTTCTGTTGGTTTGGTTATCTAGCCAATCCAGATAAGAGTTACCATGTTTAGATTCGGCATACTGCGTGTTCATGGTATGAGCGAATGAAAACGTGCCCTTTACGTTATAGTTGAATTTACCAATATGGCTTCTGTGGCTGATCTCAAAATCAAAACCTTTGGTCCTGTCGCCGTTAATATTTTCTTCCGGCAGCGAAGCACCAAGTACATCGGGCACCTGTAAAATGGAGGTTGCCAATAACCCTGTTCTGTCTCGTATAAAATAGTCGAAAGTAATGCCTAGCAAGCCTTTCCACATGTCGAGGTCGGCGCCTGCATCAAAAGTATGCGAGGTTGACCAGGTTACTTTTGGATTTGGCAAACCGGTACTTTGTACAGCATTTACAAAGTTGTTACCAAATACCGCACCGGTAGGCAACTGGTTGTTTGAACCATTTGCAGGGTAATTGTATCCGCTCAGAAACTGGTAAAACAAAGTACCGTCATCACCCAAAACACCATATGATGCACGGAATTTCAAGTTATCAATAAACGATAATGCAGATGAGTTTTTCCAAAATCCCTCCTCAGATACGCGCCATCCTACTGAACCTGAAGGGAAGAAGCCTGAATTCTGGCCCGGCGCAAATTTGGAAGACTGGTCATTTCTGAAACTGAATTCGCCCAGGTATTTGCCACTGTAATCATAAGTAACCCTGCCTACAAGTGAATTGGTTGCATAGTCAGATAATCCGTTAGCAGTTTGCGATGCATTTTGATTAGCTGCATTACCTGCAATGATTTGATCAACCGGTATGGAAAGCTGTCTGTACGCCTCAAAATTATCAGCACTTTGGTCATTGCCTTCGTAAAGCAGCAAGGCGCTTACATTGTGTTTAGAGCCAAAAGTGTGCGCATAATTTAATGAAAGCTGATCCGTATTCTGCGGGTAATCATAATACTGCCTTTGAACAAATGCCGGTGAGTTGTTTAAGTGCGCAGTATACGCCTGTGTAGATGAATCATAAGTATACAGGTTATAAGACTCCTGGTATTGTTTATTGTCCTGAATCTGGTCGTTGTAGCTATACAATGCTCTAATGGTAAGGCCGTCGATAAATGGCAATCTGTAATCAATGCTGATGGCCCCGTTAAAGAATTTATTACTTTGCGTGCTGTAACCATTGATAGCTGAGTTTCCATATGCTAAAGGATTTCCCCCATCAACACTACCCTGCCATAAATACATGGGGTTGTTGTTAGCATAAAAGGGTTCGGTAGGTAGTTCCCTCCATGTTTCCCTGGTTGTATACCAAAAAGATTGAGCCGGAGAATTCTTTTGATCATAGATAGCGCTCATGTTTAAATTAACTGTAATGTTCTTACCAATTTTACTGGTAACATTTGAGCGTACGTTGTAGCGTTTGTAATTCAAATCATTACTGGTTAATATCCCATCCTGATCAGTGAAACCGGTACTCAAAAGGTATTGGGTATTTTCATTGCCGCCTGTTGCAGTTAAGTTATGCTGCTCTTGCATGGCGTTTTTTTTGAAAACCGCATCATACCAGTCGGTACTTTGTTTAGAGCCATTATTATAGGCTTCAAAATCCGCAGGAGTATAAATAATTCTGCCGCCATTAGCCTGATGCTCTGATTGCTGGTTAACCAGGGTCATGTATTGTGTGGCGTTTACCGGTTTCGGTAAACCCGATGGTACCTGCAAACCAAATGTGCCCGAATAAGTAAGTTGCATGGCACCAGCCTTACCTTTTTTAGTGGTAATCAGAATAACACCATTTGCAGCTTTTACACCGTATACCGAAGCTGATGCATCTTTTAACACAGAGACACTTTCGATATCATTTGGGTCAAGCCTTGATAAAATATTGCTCGAGCCTACGCTATTATCACCATTACCGCCCGTAACACTAAAATCGGGCATTTCAACACCATCAACAACTATTAAAGGATTGCCCATTCCCCTTATGGAAATATTGTTGGCAAAATCACCCGGTTCAGCAGTATTTTGCACCACCTGTAAACCGGCAATTTTACCGGTAAGCATATTTTCAACGTTCTCATTTTTGGTGGTAATAATTTCAGACGAATTGATAGATGTTACCGCGCTGGTTAATGATACTTTTTTCTGGGTACCATAACCAACAACAACAACTTCTTCCAGGTTTGAGGATGTTGGGGTCAACTTTACCGTGAGGACTTGCTGGTCGCCAATAACCACTTCTTTTGTTGTATAGCTTACAAAAGAAAAAACAAGTGTAGCACCCTTATTGGCACTAATTGTAAATTTTCCGGAAACATCGGTGGTTGTACCATAATTGGTTCCTTTTAACATAACAGCTACGCCGGGCAGGGTTTCGCCCTTTTCATCTAAAACCGTACCCTGAACCTTGCTGGCACCTTGCGCAAAAATAAATGCGGGAAGCATTAACAAACACACCAGAAGAAACAGGTGCGGAGATCGGATCACTTTTAGCTTTGCCGGAAAAAGGGTTACAAGCCGGCCGTAACTAGTAAAAATTTTCTTCATAATAAATGGTTAATTGGTTAAAAATTGTGAAACCTACCGGGGCCAGGACGGCTATTGTGGAAGGCATTCACCTGGTTTATTGAGCACAATAATAAACCGCACAGTATTAAAAAATGGGTTAATAACTGGGTTAATATGTGAAAAAACATATTAATCGTAATAATAACAGACCATAAACGGATATTATATCGCCGTTAATAAGAGCTATTAACTTTATTGGCAATTCTATAATTTTCTTTACGGAAGAAATATTAATGAGTACTATTCAATGCCGGCAATGAATTACAAAAAGATAAGTAATTATGGTGCTACTGAAGGATCTTATCCAAACTGAAAGGATAATCGACACCTAATGATTTTTTGTATTCGGCTACAAACTGATCATAAATTTTTTTACTGTAGTCAATACCTTTTAACCTCCGATAGCTTTTTAACTGATATTTTAAAGCGGTATCATTAAAAGGATCGGTATTTAATATTGCTTTACTTATTTCTAATACTACTTTATAATTTTCATCAACATATAGCTTTTGAAGTTGGGGCAGCAGGCCGTTCATTAGCAACTCTTCGTAATCAGCTTTAAAATCATCCAGCCAAACATCGGTCATATCACTTAAAAATGCCCCCCGGTTAATCATCTCAAAACAATCCGTAATTAATGCTTCTTTTTCATCGCCGGTTTTTTTAAGCGTGTCTATTACTGCATAGTAGTCGCAGAAAAAAGGGGCATTAATATTAAAGATGTAGTTATCATTTAAAAAACTAAGTTCAATACCATCTATATCACCAATGGCATTACGCAGGTGATTAAATGTAACACCTTTAATATTTTTCGATTTGGAAATATCTTTATCGGGCCATAACAGCTGAGATATTTTTTTGGATACAATACCGTTATTTTTCTTGCTGTTTAGCAAAATGAGTATAAACAGCTGCTTAATTTTAGGACTGAACAAGTGGGTAATATCCCTTTCCTTTTTATCAAAAACCGCAAATTCGCCCAACAAATAAACGGAATTCATTTTTTGCGCTATTGGTTTTTCATCAATCACTAAGTCATTCTCGGCTTCAACTATAACAGTGCTGAGCGGTTGGGGCCTTCTTCTTTTATATAACCATACCAGTGCAACTGCAAGCATCAGCAACAGTAGCCCTGCCAAATATTTTAATTTGGCAGTAGATTGGGCCTGCCATTTTCCGGTGCTCAGGTAGCCAGCATTACTAACCGGAGGATACGCCAGCGAATAGACTTTTATAATAGACTTTTTAGGATCGGTAAACTCCTGCAGGGTACATAGCAATTGGTTGGTTTTACTATTCAGAAAAAGATTAATGTCGCTTTCTATTCTTTCGGATATAACCGGTATGGAAGCACTTACAACCTGGTATGAGCCATCTTTAATAGAGAACCTGTAGAGTTTAATGCTGGTCTTAAATTGTTCATGCGGATAACACATCGCGTAAAAATAATTTCCATCATCAGAGAGTACCAGGTTATTTGCCGGCACAAAGACATCCTTATGCGGGTGTATATCCCAGCATTTTTTGATAGTATGATTTTTTAGGTTGATACAATATAAATCATAATATTGCCTGCCACCTACCACCTGGCTCCCTGATTCATTACCATAACCTCCAAATAAATAAACCTCATCAGCTTTATTTACGTTACTTACTGCCGAAAAGAAACGCGGGGTAATCGTATCTCCCTTAAATGCTACCTTTTCCCATTGGTCGGCAGCGGGGTTGTATTTTAAAAAATTATTGTAATAACTATAAGAACCATATCCACCAAAAATGTATATACTATCCTGATTGGAATTAAAAAAAATATTGTGGTGGTGCCTTTGCCCTTTAAATTCTATCTTCCCAATAGCGTTCCACGTAAGTGAGCGCATATCCAAAGAGGCAACACTAGGTTCTGTTGGATGTTCGTGGTAAACTTCATAGATATAACATTTATCCTCTTTGGTATTAAATATGCTTTTACCCAGCAATAAGGGAACAGGCGATTGTTTTTTAAATGCGGATGAAACGATGCTACCACTTTCGCTATCATAAAAAATGATGGAATCGCGGGTGAAGATAAAAAGCTTGTTATCAACCGGTGTGAAATTAAGGCCCGCAACCTGATTAAATGAATGCTTATATGCCAGTTTCCAGTAATAAGACTCATTGATGAGCCAAACCGGGTTTTCAACCATACCTGTTTCATCACCATCGCTGTTATGCACGATAGTGCCAGCCGACTCCGTTAATGGAAATGAAAAACTTTTTTGATTATTACCAACCACAAGATTTTTGATAGCCATATCAGGCACTTCTGTATAGTATTGATTTTTACCAAAAACTATTTTAGCGGTTACCGTATCTTCCAAACCCAGGTGATCTGCATGATATAGTTTATCGCCTATGTAAATATTGATCTTGTCATCTTTTAAATTGAAATCCACCTTTACCTTCACCCACTTACGTTTATGCAACTGGGAATCTGGTATAGGAATTTTCAGCTTGTTGCTCTTTCTGTCGATATTAAAGTTCAGATAACCTGCGCCATTAAAATATAGATAGCTTAAACTGTAGGAATTATTTTTACTGCTCAGGTTAAAAATATATCCCAGGTTTTTATTGTCCCATAATGAAAGATCAAACTTTATAGATAAGTTATCCCGAAACAGCGGTGGATTAGTATAAAAAACGGAATAAGAAGTACGCTTGTTTAACAGGCTATCATTGGAGTTAAACATTAAGCCCTGGGCCTGCGCACCATTAAGCTTAAAGAATAAAAGTAAGCAAAAAGCAATTCTAAAAAATTTAATGTTGACCAATAAGAAGTTATCAGATTCTGGCATTAAGCGTTTTAAGTTTTAATGTTATTGATGATATACTAAATTTATGATGCTAAATTAGAATTTAAAGAGCGAAAAAACAGTAAATTATATTTGTTCGTCTGGCGTCTATATAAATTACTTGTTTATTTAATGGAGGTGTTTCGGCAATCTATCTATGATCAAATACGCTTATCTTAGGTAATTTCTTTATCTATTGTTCCCAATAAAGATTTTATTGCCATTAAGAGGCTCTCATCTTATTTATTATTCAACCAAAGCAAGTTTAGCCTGCAAAAGATTACTCTTAAGCAGGCTATTGAATAATAATTTAACCGGTATAATTACTTAGCTGTAAACCAGGTTTTATTTGGCGTCGGTCCCATTGTAAATTCCAATGTGCCGCCATTTACTACTTGCTGGTGAGTAACATACAATTTATGATAGGGCTTACCATTCAAGGTAGCACTTTGAATATAAACATTGGCCTTATTATTATTTTTAGCACGGATAGTAAATTTGCCGCCTTTGGTTTTAATAACCGCTTCATTTACAGATGGGCTGCCAAACATATACCTGCCACTGGCCGGATTAACCGGATATAAGCCGGTAATGGTCCAAACGGCCCAGGCACTCATTTGCCCGCAATCTTCATTCCCTGCGTACCCATCTGGCTGATCGTGATATAAAGAATCAACAACCATCCGCACGCGCGACTGGGTTTTCCATGGCATTCCGGCATAATCATACAAGTACGCTACGTGATGACTTGGTTCATTTCCATGTGCATACTGACCAATCATACCACTAATGTCGGGCGACTGATCTTCGCCATGCATAACGGAGGTCACTGAAAACAGGGAATCCAATTTTGTGACAAACTTTTGCTTGCCACCATAAGCGCTGATCAACCCTTCAACATCCTGGGGTACAAAGAAAGTATATTGCCAGGCATCCCCTTCCATAAACATAGCCTTATCAGGGTTATGCTCTGAGTAAAAAGGATCAAAAGGTGTTACCCAGTTGCCATCTGCATTTTTTGCACGCATAAAACCCGTAACAGGGTCGTATAGATTTTTCCAGCTGGCAGAGCGTTTCATAAAATATTTATAATCGTCACTATAACCTAGCTTTTGTGCCACCTGGGCAATACACCAGTCGTCATAACCATATTCAAGGGTATTGGTAACACTTGCACCGTATTTGTCCTACGGCACATAACCATATTGCCGGTAATAGTTGCAGCCTCTTATGTTTTCCATTGCACTTGCCTTCATGGCGGTATAAGCCAACTGATCATCTATGCCTTTTATACCCTTTAAAACAGCATCAGCCAAAACAGGTACGGCATGGTAACCGGTCATGCAATTGGTTTCATTGGTACTCAGGTCCCAAATAGGTAGCAGGCCATTTTCTTTGTAAAAGGCAAGCATGGAGTTTAAAATACCTGCATAACGTTCAGTTTGCGTAAGGGTATATAAAGGATTTAGGGCACGAAAAGTATCCCAAAGTGAATAAGTGGTATAACGTTGTTGCCCGGCCGGCATTTTATGGATCTCTCCTTTTGCATTTTGATAGGTCCCATCAGCATCAGAATATTGCGACGGGGCTATACAGGTATGGTAAAGGCCAGTATAAAAAATGCGTTTAATCCGGATATCGCTAGTATTGATTTGAATTTTTGATAGTTCATGCTCCCATTTTTCGGCAGCCTGTTTCCTGACACCATCAAAATCCCATTTTTTAATTTCTTTAAGGGCCTGAACGGCGTTATCTGAACTCACCGTAGAAAGCGCCACTTTCAGCATAATATGGTTATGCTTTTGTTCATTAAACAGCACTTGAGCAATAACACCGGTGCCATTTGCTTCGGATGATGATATTTGTTTGCCATCTGCAATGATGGATAGTTTGCTGAACGGAACCGATGCACGTAATGCAAAATATACCCTTTGCACTTGCGCCCATCCGGTAGAATAACGATAACCCACTAGGGTTGAATCATTGAGTTGTTTAACGTAGGTTGCTGTAGGTTGATCCCAGTTTTGCTTATACCCCAAATCAAGCTTAATTACCGGGCTTACGTTTGCCGGAAAAATATAATCGTGGAAACCACAATGTTCCGTAACGGTAAAAGCAGCGCTGATACCATTATCCATGGTTACTTTATAAAAGCCCGGGCTTGCAATTTCATTACGATGTTTGAATTTGGCCAGGCCATGATCGGCGGTGTCAGTAATGAGTTTATTTTCGGGCATTACGGATATATCGCACCAATCACCTATACCAGTACCACTCAGGTGCATGTGGCTAAACCCGGCGATAACAGAATCGCTGTAATGGTACCCTCCGCACCAATCCCAGCCGTTGCGGCCATTATCGAGGCTAAGCTGAATCATCCCGAATGGAACTGCGGCCCCGGGAAAAGTGTGCCCATGCCCGCCTGTACCTATAAATGGGTCTACATATTTTGTTAATTTTTCCTGAGAGAAACCCTTTAAGGAAATTACCAGGAGTAATAAGAATAGCTGATACTTTAATTTTTTTAACATATGCGATTATACAATAAAGGCCAGCCCTTGCAAAGACCGACCTTTATTTATTTAATTTATTGAATTTTTACTGACTTTACTTGTATACTGTTGCCTGACCATATAAAGCCTTTGATACGCTGGACAGATAAGTATGAACGTCTGTATTAGGCAAGTTGTAAGTAAGATAGATACCATAACCACCACTTACTGTTTGAGTTGCCAGGGAAGCAGCCGTACTTGCACTTGTATTTTGAATATCAATTGCCGCAGGGCCCAAATTGCTTTTGCTTAAGCCGGGCACATTTGGAACTGAGTATGTACCATAAATGGCATTCCAGCTGTAATTAACTTTTGAACCAACCGTTACACCATTGTATGATAACTCAGATGCAGCGGGGCCATAATCATAAAAAGAAATAATTTTAGTCGGCATCAATTGACGTAAAGCGGTTACCAAATAAACAAAAGAATAAGCATTTGGCTGACCGGTTCCATTAGTTCCATAGTCAGCATATTCATCATCAAAATCAATCCCGTCAAGGCCGTATTTGGTAACAGCAGCGCTTAGCTGTTTTGCAAAAGCGGTGGCAGCTGCCTGTGTTTGGAAATTACAGATCCCTGCACCTTCGTGGTTGCCCAGTATAGATAGGAGCACTTTTATTCCCTTGGCCTGCAATGGCTTAATATAGGTGGCGGCGCCGCTCAAAACAGTAGTTACCTGCGAATTAAAATAAAGCTGCGCAGTATCGGCAGTAGTATCATAATTAATATTGGCGGCAAAAATAATACCTATGCTAAATAATTGCTTACCGTTGGCCAGTTGGTAATTACCAACATTAAGTAAATTTTCAGTGTTCACCTCAACATAACACACCGTCTGCGGGGCAGTAGCGCTCGCCGCTAAATTACTTTGACCCTTTAAAGAACTTGCAGGAGCTGTTTGGGGCGATGCGTTACTGGCATCCTTTTTACATGCAGAAAAAAATAAAAGTGTTAGTACCATACCAAAGGAAGCTGCCTTTGTCAGGAATAATTTGTTAAATGTTCTCATGATTTTTTTGATTTTGATTTGGTGTATAAAAAAGATTAATTGATTTTATTCATAGGCATCACTAACAGCAGGTTGTAAGTTTTACTGTTTAGGGTATTAGGTTTTATTTCTTATACGTTTATGTATATCTCGATAGTTACTAAAATTAACCTATCGATTAAAAGGGCCCCTTTGCGGGGGGCCCTCCCGGATGAAAACAATTCATTTTCATCCACTTATAAATCAACTAAAAATTAGCTTTATTCACATCCCACCATAAGCGAGTACCGCCATTGTCGGCTCCGCCCAATAGTTTTACGGCATTATTTACCGCAGTAGTATTGGTAGTATACTCACTTGATGGATACGGCAACCTGCGAACCTGCACGTCAGTACTAATAGTACCGCCGCTAAAGTTATTGGCAACCGGGAACAGTTTAGGATAACCGGTACGTCTGTAGTCGGCCCATGCTTCCTGTCCGTCAGGGAATATAGCCAGCCATTTTTGTGTAATGATGCGCTCCAGTTTTTGCTCCTGGGTAGCGCTATCATCCCATTGAATGGTGATGGTTGATAATGCGGTGGCATTATTAGTGGCGTTAAGCGGGTCGGTAAAATTTGCTTCGGTGCTTGTAGCATCGCTCAAATACGAACCTATGCTGGCGCCCCATTGATTCATGGAAGCGGCAATACCTGCTTCATAATTGCTTTGTACGCTTGCTGCGGTCCATCCGCGTAAAGCAGCTTCGGCCTTAAGAAACCAAACTTCAGCAGCAGTCATAATTAACTGTGGGGTTGAGAACTGAAAAGTTTGGGTAGTATTGAGGTTTGCAAAATTGGAATAGGTACTTTGGTTTGAGCCGATTAATGAGCCTGCACGTATCCCTACAAACTGACCGGCGTAGGCACCGGCACCTGCTTGTGCAGGCTGGAAATAGATAGAAAGGCGTGGATCATTATAACCCACCATATACGACTCAATTGCTGCACTCATATTGGTGTTATTCCAATCGCCAGAGATTTGGTGCAAATCGTTTTCGCGGCCACCTGTTTGGGCAATTGCGGCATCGTCAGTTGGTGTTAATAATGTACCACCTGAATCATTTAAAGCTTCTACTGCCTGTGTCTGCGCAGTAGCCGGATCAACCTTCACAATACGCATAGCCAGGCGCAAACGCAGTGAATTAGCAAATTTCAGCCATTCGGTGTAATTACCTGCGTAGATATAATCATTTGTACCTAAGCTTGTTTTACCCGGATTATCTGCTATATAGGCTTTCAGATTGGTTACCGCAGTATCAATCTGTTTAAAAAATGTTTGGTAAACTGTTTGCTGGTCGTCATAAGGTGCAGTAGTTAACGATGTGCCTACCCTGGTATAAGGTATAGGGCCAAACCTGTCGGTCACTCTATCCATAGCTTCCACCTGGATTAGCAAAGCAACGGCCCACATTTCAGGATTTGTTGTTTTAATGGTGGTGGTAGTAGCAATTGCATGAACCGGCGACATCACCAGCGTATACTGATCATTGAAACCTGTTGTGTTCCAGCCATCATTCATCGCATAAGTTAAATTGTTGCGATCGCCGCCAAACGCAATACCGGGTTGCATATAACCACTGTAACCATCGGCACTCAAATTCTGAGCACGCTGATAGTTGGAGTATATGGCTTGTTCCATAGGGCCAAATGCAGTAGATGCTATAGATGCACTTTGGCTTTTGCTTAAGGAATTGGGATTAGTATTGTATTTTTCAAAATTTTTGGTGCATGCTGTTAATGCCAAAGCCATAACAGAAACCAGTACAAAGCCTAGTTTGTTCCCGGTAATATGCTTCGAATATTTATAATGTCTTTTCATTATTGTGTTTTTTTTAATAATTAACTTAGAAGGAAACATTCAGGTCTAAACCCACATTGCGGGTTGCCGGTTGGTTAAAGAGATCAACACCTGACAAACCATTACCAGTAGAAGTAGCAACTTCAGGATCAAAAGGTGCTTTCTTATAAAAATAAAACAGGTTCCTGCCAATTAATGAAAGTTTAACATTTTTTACTACACTATTAGCAACCGGCCAGGTATAACCCAATGCGGCCTGGCGCAATCTTACAACCGTAGCACTGTATATGTATTGGTCTGTTAAGGCATTGCGGCCGCCAATAGTTTGATACCATGTTTGGGCATTAACCGTAGTTACCGGGGTACCGGCCTGGTTAACAGCATTTACAGTAACACCTCCATTGGCACGTGCAGTTCCCGAAACCTGTGAAACACCATAACTATCCAACATAGCCTGCGTTAAAGACAGTACCTGGCCACCAAATTTTCCATCAACAAGGAAATCAAAGTTAAGAGGACCAAAATTAAAGCTATTACTCCAACCTAACTGGAATTTAGGATTAGGGTTGCCTACGAAACTCATTGTACTATTTTTTTGCGGAGCATAATTGCTTGCATTTGTGCCTGATAATACCATCTGGCCAGCTGAATTACGTACGGTAGTGTAACCATAAATATCGCCAAAAGAACCGCCTTTTGCTATAACTGATTCATAACCAAAGCCACCACCATCATTACCGGTCAAAATAGCCTGGTTCAGGTTATCGGCAGGATCCAGTGAAATGATCTTATTTTTATTGGCAGAAGCTGTTATTGAGCTATTCCATTTAAAATTATTGCTGCGTACAATATCAGCGCCAATTAATACTTCAAACCCTGTATTTTGTATATCGCCGGCATTTACATAACCTGTAGAAATTAATGTAGCAGCTGGAGGGGTTAAAGCAAAATACTGGTTGTAGGTATGTGTATTATAGTAAGTAAAGCTAAAATTGATGCGGTTCCCAAGGAATTTCCAGTCGGTACCGAACTCGTAAGAGTGCGTATCTTCAGGCTTTAAGGTATGCAATGGCGCAGTAGTGTTAAAGATCAATGCACCTGAAGAAGATTGCGTATTTTGTGCAATAGTTGTAAAGGCAGGTAATCCATTAGCTACACCGGCATAACTTGCGCGGATCTTTGCATAAGATATAGCCTGAGGCAAAGAAAACATCTGTGATAAAATTGCAGTTAAACCAACAGATGGATAATTGTAATCGAGCTTATTAGTAAAAGCCAGGGTTGAGTTCCAATCGGTTCGGTTGGTTAATGCCAGGTACAAATAATCTTTATACGACAGGTTGGCCGCCTCAAATATAGATTGGATTTGGGTATGGCTGCTAAAAGCAATAGGAGCGCTATGGCCTGCTATGATGTTATAAGGTGTGAAAAAATCAGGGGTAGAAAGATCGCCGCTGGCGCCAAGACCACTTAGCTGTGAATCGTTTATAGCGGCACCAACTAATCCGTCAAATTTAAAAGCACCAAATTTAGCAGGGGTAAAATTCGCAATCGCATCCGCATATTTCTGTTCGGTTACCTGGTTGCTGTAAGAATAATGTCCATTACCATTACTGTTAAACGTGGCTATCGTACCTGAATAAAGATCCTGGTTATAGCTATCATTAGTGCGGTCAAGGCTTCCCCTTATCTGTACATTAAACCATTTGGTAAAATCGTATTTAGCACTTCCGTTAAAAATAATACGGTTACGCTGCAGGTTATTAGTATTCATGTTGGTTACCCACCATGGATTTTGCTCCTGACTGTCGTCATTAGGTGTTACCCAGTTCTGACGTGCAGTACCTGTATTGTTGGGAAGTAAATACTGATTTTTATAAGGCAATATATTTAAACCCCGCGGAAAAAGATATAAACCTACTAAAGGGTTAATGTATAAACCCAATCCCGGGCTGTTTTTTATATCCTGATCAATGTAATTAACGTTCCCGTCAACAGTCAGTTTATTATTCAGGAAATGACCGGTTTCGCGTAAATCAAAGTTATTCCTTCTTAGCTCATTGCCTGGTTCAATGCCATTGGCAGATGTATTAGCATAAGAGGCGTAGGTTTGGCCAATATCAGTACCAGTAGAAAGATTAATAGCATTTGTCCAGTTAGTACCTGTTCTGAAAAAATCTTTCAAATTATTTTCAGAAGTTGATATTGCCGGGCCCCAGCTTGTTGCAGAACCAGCGGCTGTCTGTCCATATTGATTCTGGAACTTTGGTTCCGACACCGCATTTGATGCCTGGAAACTGGATGAATAATGAATTTCCGTTTTGCCAGCCTTACCTTTTTTGGTGGTAATAACGATAACGCCGTTAGCTGCCTGGCTTCCGTACAGGGCTGCAGCAGAGGCGCCTTCCAGTACGGTTACACTTTCAATATCGTCTGGGTTTAAGTTGGATATACCATCGCCGCCATCAGGGCTGCCTCCAAAGTTGTCGCCCGGCTGGCCGCCGTTTGTGGTAGTGGTTCCGCTATAGTTAACCGGGTTAGCCATTGGCACCCCATCAATAACATACAAGGGTTGATTGTTACCGGCAAAAGAACGTGATCCACGTAAAAGCACCTTGGCCGAACCACCAACACCCGAAGCACTGGGTTCAATAGCTAAACCGGCAACTTTACCATTAAGCGAATTCATTAAATTGTCTGTTTTAACATCATTTAACTCGCTTCCGCTAATCTGTTGTTGTGCATAGGTAAGTGACTTTTGAGATCTTTTGATACCTAACGCAGTTACTACTACCTGGTCAAGCTGGCTAGCATTAGACACAAGCGTTACAGAAATTATCGCATTGGCACCTATTGTAACCTCTTTGGTATTATAACCTATATAGCTAAAAACCAGTATATCGCCCTGGTTCGCGGTTAAAGTAAACCCGCCGTTAACATCTGTCTGCGTTCCCTTAGTAGTGCCCTTTACCACAACAGACACACCTGGCAACGATACTCCTGATTCATCCTTTACGGTGCCTTTAATTGTCTGATCGGCCTTTACCTGCAGTGATTGTGCATGTTTAGCTAATAAATGCCTGCTGCTTGCTGACGCCATAGCGCTGCCGGCAACAAATGCCCCCGCCGAACTGCAAACAATAAAGCATGTAAGTAATTTTTTTTTCATACTCATGTTTAGAAATTGATAAACTGTTAATAAATTGGTTATGAGGCTTTAATCCGGCATAAAGCACGGGCCTCGTTTGCTTCGGGCTAGTGAATGCCCCCGGCTATAAGGTTATATTCCCTTTTTCGGGAAAATTGCCTACAAGAATTTTTTTTTTTTTTTTGAAAGGCTTACAGGGCTGAGATTATTCCTTGCTTGCGACTACCTTTTTAACCTAAAGAAAAGAAAATACCCTAATGGTTATTAATTTAAAACATGTTAAAAATTATTTGCCGAAAAACATCAGGCATTTGCTACATTGCCATGCGTTGATATAAAATCAATTACCATTTTTAAATACGATTGAGGCCCGATTTAACTGAACTTTGGGGAAAAATTTGCCTGGATGATGATGCGCAAGCATTTGAACGGCTTTACTATGCCTTGTTCAACAAGCTTATCAAATTCAGTGTTTATTATGTTCATCAGCGCGAAGTTGCTGAAGAAATAGTTTCGGAAGTATTTGTAAAGTGCTGGAATAACCGCAAATCATTAAGCCATATTGATTACCCCGAGAGTTATTTATTTATAGCAGTAAAAAATCAATCGTTAAAATACCGTAAAAAATATTCGAACATACATTTGGTTGAGTTGGAAGATAATGAATTCCAACTGGTTGATCTTTCTGACCCGTCAAAAAAACTGGAAAGAAAAGAATTACATCATCGCCTTGACCAGGCCATAGAAATGTTGCCTATGCAGGCCAGAATTGTTTTCAGACTGATAAAGGAAAATGGCCTGAAATATAAAGAGGTTGCTGAGATTCTCAGTATCTCTCCCCGAACCGTTCAAACGCAACTGTTCAGGGCTATTGATAAATTAAGGCAAACCCTGAAATCATTGCCTGAAAATTCAAAAAGCAGAGAAAAAGACGGCAAAATTTTGAATATTTTAATCATATTATTTTATTTTTTCAATCGCTTGTAGGCATTTTTTTTAAAAGCAGGATTATAATTATAATATTGTACAATATACACTAATGGAAGAAGAGCTATTTACCGAATTACTTTCAAAAATGCTATCAGGAGATATTACTCCTGATGAAGTTATTGAGTTTAACCGGCTTGTAGCAGATAATACTTCTTTTCGAAAAGATTACGATGCGATAAAATCATATTGGGCACAAGACGATGAACCGTATGAAAACATTGTGGCCATATTTGAAGACATAAAGAAACGGGCCGGTATAGAGGCTAAGATACCCGAAAAAGATAACATCAGGGAAATAAGCAAAGCCCGTTACACCTTCCCTTGGTTACGTACCATTGCCGCTGCTGCGGCTATTATGATAGTTGCGGTTGGTTTATACCTGTTTAAAACAAAGTCTGTTGAGGAAACCAGCCTGGTACAGTTACAAACCAAACAGGGCGCATTAGCGCAGGTTAAACTGCCTGACGGCACAATGGTAACACTCAATTCTTTATCGGTTTTAAAATATCCAAATCATTTTAATGGCCAAACAAGAGAGGTTTATTTAAGCGGCGAGGGATATTTTGATGTAGCCAGTGATCATAGCCACCCTTTTATTGTCCATACTGAAAAAGCTGCTATCAAAGTATTGGGAACGGCATTTAACCTGAAAAGTTATGCCAACGATGCGCAGTTTGAAGCCACGCTTTTCAGAGGGAGTATACAGGCTACTTTAAATAATGAGCCTACAGTGACCGTATTGTTAAAACCCGACGATAAATTGATTGTTAACGATTCGGGCCATCAATTAACCAAAGAAACTTATGCCGAAACTGCGTGGATGAAGCATAAACTCATTTTTAAGAATGAGCCATTTAACCTGCTGGCTAATAGTTTAGTGAGGAAATACGGGCAAAACATTATATTTAAAGATAAGACATTAAAATCCATCAGGCTATCTGGTGAATTTGAAAACGAAAATATACAACAGGTTTTACTATCATTGCAGGTAGTTACAAAGTTTAACTACAAAGTAGCGGGTAACACCATTTATATTTTTTAACCAATTATAATTATAGCTCTTTTTTAAAGGATAAGTTCTGAAGATATTTTTTCGGGGCCTATGCTAATGTGCTGTATCGTTTTATAGATTAATTAATGAAGTTAATCAGGCTGTTTATTTTAATTTTAGTTTTCCTCGCATCAAAAAGAGCCTGCGGTCAAACAAAAGTTACCTTTAACTACCAGCAAGTACATTTTGAAGAAATTATAACCGCTATACAGCATCAAACCATTTACCGTTTTGTTTACCGGGCAGATCAATTACCGAACCAGCTGATTACCCTATCGGTAAAAGACGCAGAAGTACTTCCCTTGCTTGACAATTTGCTTAAAGGCACCCGCTATTATTATAGGTTAACCTCTAATAACCTGATTGCCATTGGAACAGAAAAAGATTCGATTAAGAGCGTAGCAGTTAGCGGCATTGTAACTAACGAAGAAGGCGAGCCCATCAGCGGAGCATCTGTCAGGATAAAAAACAGCAACTATGGTACTGAAACTGATAAGCAAGGCCGATTTGTAATTACTAGCATAAAAGGGGCAACAATTGAAGTTTCAAATATTGGTTATAACACGCAACAGGCGATAATTACAGCAACCGATCAACCCCTGAAAATAACCCTTCAAAACGCTTACCATAGTTTGGATGAAGTAGTGGTTACCGCCTTAAACATCAAAAAAGAAAATTGGAAAGTGGGTTACTCCGTTGCCTCTATACCAGGAGCCGACTTAACAACGGCCCGGGAGGCTAATGTTGCCATGTCACTGGAGGGCCAGGTGGCCGGTTTGAACGTAAGTGGCACTTACGGAGGGCCAGCATCGTCTTCCAGGTTATTGCTCCGGGGCGCTGCCAGTATGAATGCAGGTTCGCCACTGCTTGTTTTAGATGGCGTTCCGATTGATAATACACAGCGTGGCAGTGCAAATGAATATGGGGGCGCCGATTATGGCGATGGGTTCAGCAATATCAACCCTGATGATATTGAGAGCATTACTGTATTGAAAGGTTCGGCAGCTTCGGCACTTTATGGGGCAAGGGCAGCAAATGGTGTGATCCTGATCAACACAAAAACAGGAGAAAAAAACTCCGCCACGCTGGTAGAATACAATTTAAATCTTTCCTTCGATCATGCCGTAAATAATACTGACTTTCAATATGTATATGGGCAGGGTTCACAAAACGAGCGCCCACAAAATGTACAGAGTGCCATAGCATCGGGCATGTTAAGCTGGGGCGAAAAACTTGATGGAAAGCCTACCATACAATCGGATGGCAATTATTATCCCTATTCGGCAGTAAAAAACAATATTGATGAGTTTTACCGCAATGCACCCGCCTTAACCAATACCATTTCGGTTAGCGGCGGTAACTCAAAGGCTGCATTCAGGGCTTCGGCCTCCAATCTTAACTACGAATCCATCGTTCCAAACAGCGGCCTTAACAGGAAAACTTTTAACCTTAATACTTCTTATGATATCACCGATAAATTAAAACTTAGTTTTAACGGAAGTTATATTTACGAAATGGCTAAAACCAGGTCGTATTTAAGCGACGGGCCCATGAACGCCAATTATGGCATTGAGTTTTTGGCTACCAGCGCCAATCAACTCAGTTTAAAACCGGGCTACAACCCGGTAACGGGCAACGAATCGCAATGGAACAGCAATGTTTATATTACAAATCCCTATTTTGTTATTAATAAACAGGTTGATAATTCAACACGCAACCGCTTTATAACGGCAACCGTTTTAAAATACAATTTCTCTGATAATGTTTATTTGCAGGGGAGGCTTGGCTATGACATCAGTAATGATGGCTTGCTAAATGTTTTGCCGACGGGCACTGCATTTACGGTTAATGAACAGGGCGGCTTAAACGGGCTCAGCAAATCGCAAACGGGTGAGCTGAATGCTGACCTGCTTTTTCTGGCAAATAAAAAACTAGCGCGTGATCTTACGTTAAATTTTTCTGCAGGAGGAAACTTTCGACGGCGGCAGTACAATCTTACCGAAATTACCGGCTCGCAATTTATCATACCTTATTTGTATACACCATCTAACCTGGTGAGCAGTAGCTCCAATTATGATATATCGGAAATTGTAACTGAATCTGCTTATTATTCGGCCGACTTCGATTTTAAAAACCTGCTCGATATTACGGCAACGGGCAGATATGATATTTTTTCAACGCTGCCCCCGGTTAGCCGCGGCATTTTTGTGCCGGGAGTTTCCGGGAGTTTTTTATTTTCAAACTTGCTGGCAATCCCCTGGTTAAGTTCCGGAAAATTCAGGATCAGCTACGCAAAAACAAGCGGCGAGCCTTCGCAACCCTATACTACGCAGCTGTATTTTACCTCAAACAATACGGTAAACGGTATCCCGTTAGGAAGTTTTTCGGCCGAGTTACCCAACTATAACTTAAAACCATTTACGCTAACCGAATTTGAAACAGGGGTAAACTTATCTTTTTTTCAAAACAGGCTTACGCTGGATGCCACTTATTTTAACCGGATAACGCACAATGAAATTACCAATGCACAGCAATCTGTAGCCACCGGCTTTACTTCGGCATATGTTAATGTAGGGAAAACCCAAAATACGGGCCTGGAGCTTATGCTGTCGGGCGGGCTGATCCGCACAACAAGTTTTTCATGGAACGCCAGTATTAATTTTAGCCAGGTACATAATGTGCTGTTATCTATTGATGGCTCAAGTCAATATTTATTAACCGGCACCTACAGGCCACTAAACGCAAACACGGCGTTGGTGGTTGGCAAATCTATTACCCAGGTTATGGCTTATGATTATAAAAGGGATAGTGCGGGAAACATCATTATCGGCAGCGATGGCATACCCGAGCGTGGTCCGTTAAAGGCAATGGGCGGCACCTTGCCCACTTTTTACGGCGGTTTTACCAACTCTTTCAAGTACAAAAAATTCAATCTTTCATTTTTGATAGATTACAAGTTTGGCAACAAGGTGCTTTCTGCTACCGAGGATTATTCATACGTGTATGGGCTTAACAAAGCAACCCTGGTTGGGCGCGAAACCGGGATAGTGGCAAAAGGTGTAAATGATAATGGGCAGACCAATACCATAAACGTACCGGCTTACAATTACTATCCGCAACTTGCAACCAATATTTCAACCCTGTCTGTATTAAACGGCAGCTTTATTAAGTTCAGGCAGCTTATACTCGGATACGAAATTATGCCATCATTTTTGGGGAATTTGTTCCGTACTGTTACAGTGAGCCTGGTAGGCCGTAATATTTTCACCATATTAAAGTATACCAAAAATATTGATCCTGAATCGGAGTTTTCGCCAGATCTTACTTATGCTGGCATAGAAGGTGAATCATTACCGGCTACACGAACTTTTGGATTTAACCTGAATTTTAAATTTAAGTGATGTGAGATGAAACTAACTTTTTTTACCATACTTACGGGGATTATTTTTTTAACCAGCTGCACTAAATCGCAGTTAAATAACATCAACACAGATCCATCAAAATCAACATCTGCCAATTTCGATCCTAACAACCTGCTCTCAACGGCACAGTTAAATTATGCAAATACCGGTTACTATCAATTAGTTTATGAAAGTACCATGATGCAGGTATTGGCATCAACTTATTATTATTACAACAACGGCGATAAATATATTAACGAAGGAAATTTTACCGATTATCAGGGGGCGATATTCAGGGAAGGTTATACGGAAGCAGGCAACATAAGGGAAATGCAGCAGCTTTGTATTCAAAAAGATTCGGCAGCATACTCCAACCTTATCAATATCGGCAACATTATGTTTGTATTCATTTTACAACGAACTACTGATATGTATGGCGACTGCCCTTATTCGCAGGCTGATATGGCCCAACAAGGTATTAAATATCCGGTTTATGATACCCAGCAAAGCATTTACAATGAGATGTTAACCGATCTTGACAACGCCATTTCGAAACTGGATGTTAACCGGCCAAAACCAACTGCCGACCTCTTCTATAATGGGGACATAACACGCTGGAAAAAATTCGGTTATTCGTTAATGCTGCGGATAGCCATGCGGCTTACCAAGGTTGATCCTGCTACAGCCCAAAAATGGGCAGAAAAAGCAGCGACAGGCGGTACTTTTAATGATGTAAGCGACAATGCCATTGTACAAACCGATGCAACAAATTCAGCCAGCCAGAACGGTACCTCAATAGCCATGAGGACACTTACTGACTATGAACAGGTACGATGGAGCAAAACGCTGATTGATTATTTAAGACAAACGCAGGACCCCAGGCTTAGCGTAATTGGAGAAATACCGGCACCCGGTTTAGCCAATAACGGCGATGAAACACTTTCTGGCAATCCGGATTCCTCATTACAACGAGGCATGCCAAATGGATATGACCTTTTAGGCGGAGCCACAGATATCAGCAAATCTCCGGGCTACCCAGGAGGAACCGGAACAGGGGCCGATTTTGCGGCATTAGGTAATTACTCCAGACCCCGCACCAATGTATATCTTAAATTAGGCGAATCTATCCTGGTGTTTACTTATGCAGAAACGGAGCTATTACTAGCCGAAGCAAAAGTACGCGGATGGAATATCGAGGGCTCTGCCCAACAACATTATGCAAACGGGGTAACCGGCGCTTTCCAGTCGCTCACCCAGTTGGATGCCCAAACCAGTGTAAGTGCTGCTTCCATTACTAACTACCTGAACTCAAATCCGTTGGATATGTCGACGATGAACAATTCATTGCAAATGATCAATACCCAATACTGGATAGCTACAGGAACAAATTTTAACTTTATTGAGAACTGGTTTAACTGGAAAAGGTCAGGATATCCGGCGCTTACTGCCATAAATTATTCCGGAAATGTAACAATGGGAACCATACCCCGAAGAATGATTTACCTATCGACAGAAATATTAACTAACCCAACTAACTATAAAGCTGCTGTTGCCCGCCTGCCCGGTGGTGACGTTTTAACCTCAAGGGTTTGGTGGGATAAATAATCATCCATTTGCAGGATGGTCACCTATCTGTCATAAATAAAAAAAACCACTTTTTAAGTGGCTTTTTCGTTATCGTTATTGATGTAATGACCTTTTTCGTAAGTAATTTAAAAGCTCTTTTGGCCTGTCTGTTTGTATCATGGTTGCGCCGTGAGCAATCAGCCAGTCCCAACTGTCCTTGGTATTGGATTCATCTACAGCCAAATCATCATTATGACCGCCGTTTAAACTTGGCCACAGTGAATTTATCCAGATCTTGGCCCCATGCTTTTTTATGAAAGCATTGTCTGACAAAACACCCGAAGTGTCTTTATGAAATATAAGCTCGAATGCAACCGGCTTTATCTCTTTTTGATATTCGTTAATTATCTGTTTGGCGGTTGGCTTATCCAGGTAAACTACAGGCATAAAAGTAATACTATCTAATATAACCGGATATTTTACACGAACATCCTGATATGGAAGATCTGTTTTGAAGATAGCCTGCTGCAATGTCCCCGTTTTTTTTAGTACCTGGTAGGCTTCATTATAGTAAGGAAGGCTTTTATCAAGATTAACCAAAACTTTCCCCTTAGCCAGTTCCATCACTTCTTCCAGTGTAGGAATGGTATGTTTAGTAATAACACCTATGCCATTTCTGAGGTGAAACTTTTTAAGCTGTGCAAGCGTGTAGTCTGATGGTTTTCCTTTACCATCGGTTGTACGGTCAATCGTTTCATCGTGCATTATCACAATTACTCCATCGCTGGTTTTATTCAGGTCCACCTCTATTACATCAACTCCCATTTCAATGGCGAGCTTATAAGCCTGCAATGAATTTTCGGGAGCATTGCGCCAGTCGCCCCGGTGGGCAGTTACCATAATTCCATTATCATTCGGGTTATGCAGATGCTTTAAAATATTTTCAACCTGTCCGTAAGAACTCAAACTAAAAAGCATTGCTGCGGATAAAGCCAGATTTTTAAAAAAGTTTTTCATAATAGTATGCTAATTAAGAGAGCATCCTAATAGATGCTCTCTTATAATTTTTATTAATAACCCGGATTTTGAGTAAAGCCAGATTTGTTAGTTGATATATTAAGCTCGGTTTGCGGTATCGGGTAAAGATACTGGTAAGCTTGAATAGTAATTGGTGTAAGGCCTGAATTTTTGAGTGCCGCAATAGCGGTGTTGGTACGGATCAGGTCAAACCACCTACTCAGTTCAAGCGGTAATTCCAGTCTTCGTTCCTGCAATACTGCTGTTCTGAAGCTTGCCTGATCTGGTAAGTCCGTTTGTGAAAAAGTGGTAGCTCCGGCCCTTGCCCGTACAGCATTCAGGTAGGTAAAATCATCGGCAGAATAAGCAATTTCGTTTTCCGCTTCAGCATACATTAATAAAACGTCAGCATATCTCAATACAATAAAATCATTACCCAATGTTTTGGTATTAGGATCAAAAGTATCGTAATATTTTTTTACCGGCTTGTCATTCGCATCAAGGGTAATGGTATTTAGCAGATCGGCCCTGGCATCTGTTGGTCCGTATGCACTGATCAGTTTTGGATCCAGGCCCGGCTGATTAAAATAAGGAGGAAGGCTATGCCCCTGATTGGCAATAGTTTTATTAAAGCGCACTGCAAAAATAATCTCGGCATTCATTTTATTATTAACATCAAATACAGAGGCCACATTTGGCAGCAATGTATAGCCATAAGCATTGGTTGAGCCGATCAGATCCTTTAAAATACTAACTGCTTGCGGATATTTTGCTTCCGTAAGATATACTTTCCCTAACAAAGCTTTTGCCGCGCCCTGTGTTGCCCGGCCCAAATCTGCGGCACTGGTATAGGATACGGGTAAAACTGATATTGCCCGGGTAAGGTCACTTTCAATAGCCGCGTAAACATCCTGTACCGAACTTCTGTTGATCTTTGCAGCATCGGCCGCAGTTATAGGGCTTAAAACCAAAGGTGCAGCACCCCACATCCTTACAATGTTAAAATAATGAAGCGCCCGTAAAAACTTCAGCTCGCCTTCATACTGGTTTTTCAGCGTGGGTGATGTTACTACATCCAGATGAATAAGGGTATTATTGCACCTGGAGATGCCATTATAGATATTGCCCCAGGTATTTTGTACATCTGTATTATCGGCTTTTGCCAAAAATTGATCAATGTTGTATTCCGTTCCGGCATTTGCGCCCGGATTCAGGTTTTCAACATTATCGCCGCGGGCTTCCATCATATCTATGAATGTTCCGTAATACATGCCCTGAAGTGGTGCATAGGAGGCATTTACTGCGTTGGTAATATCTGCCGTAGTTTTATAAAATGCAGCAGACGTTGCCTGCGATTGCGGCAGCAGCGTTAAAAAGCTTTTTTTACATGATAGCAATGTAAAGCAGCATATAATGATCAATGATAATGATTTTTTCATTTTTAAACTTTTTTAGCGGTTAAAATTTAAGGTTTGCACCGATGAGGAAAGTTTTGGAAACAGGGTAGCTACCATAATCTATTCCGGGTGTTAGGGGGTTACTTTCTACACTTACTTCCGGGTTATAACCATTGTATTTGGTGAAAGTAAATGGGTTTTCGGCAGTTACATATAACCTGGCACTTGCAAAGCCAATTGACCTCGCCATTTTTTGCGGAAGGGTTGCACCTAAGGTTAAATCCCTGATACGTAAATAAGAGCCTGATGATAAATGATAAGTGGAGATCTGTGCATTTAAACCAGTTTCGCTTCTGTCAGCAATAGCTACTTTTCCATTACCCGGATCAGACGGTGAAACATACCTATTCAGCGCATCAGTAGTATTATTGCCATAGCTTTCTGTTGAATTATAATGCCGTTGAGCAATATTGGCTATAGTATTGCCGTAAACACCTTGTGCGGCTACGTTTAAATCAAAAATGCCGTATTGCAGTTGACCCGAATATCCATAAGTAAATTTGGGCTGATAGTTACCGGTTATTGTTTTATCATTACCATCAATAACTCCATCCCCATTTACATCTTTAAATTTAAAATCACCCGGCTGCGCGCCAGGAACTTTAGCGGGCGTGTTGGCAATATCGGCAGCATCTTTATACACGCCTGTTTGTACCAGGGTATAATAATTGCCTATTGGTTTACCTACTTCCGTAATAAAATAAATTACGTTGTCGGCTTCGGTAATAATGGATTGCTGGCCGCCAAGACTCAGTACTTTGTTTCTGTTGGCCGAATAATTTACACTATTTGTCCATTTGAATTTACCCAATTGGCTGGTGTTAGAAAGTGTTAACTCAAGGCCCCGGTTATTTACTTTTCCAATATTAACCAGTTCAGTGCTATAACCTGTAGACAGGGAAACCGGAACATTCAGCAGTAAATTGCTGGTATTGTTTGAATACACATCAATGGTAGCATTCAATACATTTTTAAACAGACTAATGTCAGCACCTAAGTTAATGGCCGATGTTTTTTCCCATCCTAAATTGGGGTTGCCCTGTGTTGATTGATATAATCCTGGCTCAAGGTTGCCGCTTGAAGCACCTAAAATATAGTTAGATGGTGACAGGGTTGATAAATAAGCATAGTTACCTATCTGAAAATTACCGGTTACACCATAGCTGGCTCTTAATTTAAGGGCGCTGATAAAGTCTATCCTTTTCATAAAGTCTTCATCGCTTAATATCCAGCCTGCCGAAGCCGAAGGGAAATAACCATATTTAGTACTTGGCCCGAAGCGTGATGAACCGTCTGCTCGGATAGCAGCAGATAGCAGGTACCTGTCTTTATAACTATACTGAAGTCTGGCCAATCCGGATAAAAGCGACCACTCATTAATACCGTTGCCTGTAGTAGGAATGGTTAACGTAGTTGCGCCGTTAATGGTTTTTACCAGGTCATTAGGGAAGCCTGTAGCAGCAATATTGGTAGCATTGGCCATTTCCTTTTGCAGAGTATACCCTCCAAGTGCCTGTAAAGAGTTGTCACCCCATCGCTTTTTGTAAGTTAAGGTACTTTCGGTTACCCAATTGGTGATTTGATTGGTAATATAATCTGCCGTTGGCACCGATGGCGTGGTGAGGGTAAGAGGATTTGGCAGTGTAGAAGGATTGAACTCGCTTCTGTTAAAGTCGCTGATGTCTGTACCAAAAGAAATCTTAAATTTCAGGTCTTTTATAATTTCGTACTCAGCATAAACATTGGTCAATAATTTTTTCTCATTCGTAACATCTGTTCTTAGCATGGCCAACGCAACCGGGTTAATACCATTTGATTGCGAGTATTGCCAGGCATACTGACTGTAATTATAGGTGCCATCAGGATTTTTTACAGGAAAAAACGGCGATGCAACCAATGCACCTTCAATAATATTATTGTTACCATTATTAAATGCGCCTTCAGTATTATCGTATTTTATAATGCCATAGTTATAGTTGATGCTTGCACCCAGCTTTAAATGATTATAATGAGCATCGAGGTTTACGCGGCCCGCATATCTTTTATAACCCGAATTTATGACGATACCATCCTGGTCCAAATAGTTGCCGGAAATGTAATATTGCACATTGTCAGATCCTCCTGAAACAGCTAACGTTTGGCTTTGCATAGGCGCCTGCTGGAAAATAGCATTTTGCCAGTTGGTATTGGTTAATCCTTTTTGCCCATCCAGGTAAGGGAAAATTTCGGGAGGCAACAGATAGGCCAAACTGGTATTGGTAGGCGAAGCGCCTAATTTGCTTAAACGCGTTGCATTATCGTCAGTAGCGCTGCCTGTTAATCCTTTTGCTGCCAGCTGATTAAAATAGGTGTTATTATGAGCATCATAAATTAACTGGGCATATTGCGTAGCATTCAGCATCGGGATTTCTTTGGTTACCGACTGTATACCATAATAACTATTGAGGCTAATATCAACTTTATCCTTTTTCCCTCTTTTAGTAGTGATAATAACTACTCCGTTTGATCCTCTCGATCCGTAAATAGCAGCTGCGGATGCATCTTTCAATACATCAACACTTTCAATATCGTTAACGTTGATAGCATCCAGGGGATTAACCTTAAAACCCGGTCCGTTAATGTCATTATCTGACAATGGCACACCATCAACAACATATAGGGGATCACTTCCGGCGGTAATGGTACCTGTTCCACGAACATGGATAGAGATACCGGCACCAGGCGCACCATCTGGCTGTAAAACCTGTACGCCCGCCAGTTTCCCGGTCATGGCTTTATCTACACCTGTGGAAGGAAAATCATTTACATCACTTGCACTTAATGATGATACCGCAGTGGTTACATCTTTACGGGTTTGCGTACCATAACCAATAACCACCACTTCCTTCATTTGACCAAGGCTTGGCTTGAGCGATACATTGATACTGATTTTACCATTTACAGGCTGATCAAGCTGCTGGTAACCTATAAAAGTGAATATCAAAACATCATTTTCATCGGCACTGATATGATAATTTCCAGCATTATCGGTTACTGTTGACTTTGGGCTATTTTTTACCCTTACCGTTACTCCCGGTAATGGTAAACCTGATTCATCAAGTACCTTTCCACTGATATTAATCTGTGAAGCCATTACTTTATCACCGGCATTTTTCTTGCCCGCATCGATGAGCACATTATCACCAATTTGCCGGTATATTAAGCCAAATGGTTGTAACAGCAGGTCCAACGTTTTGGTAACGCTGGTATTTTCCACCGTAAATAGGCCCACCTGAAGATTATCAATCTTTGAACTTGGATATACAAAATGCAGGTTTGTAGAACGCTCCATTCGCTTCAGTACGCTGCTGAGAGATTCGTTCTTTACCGTAAGGCTTACTTTTATTTGATCGAGCGCCTGTGCTTTTCCCGGAGCAGCTTGTAAAACAAGCGAGCTCATGCCAGTCAGGAAAATGATTACCGCCGAGATTCTCATGATTTGTTTAATGTTTATTTTAATGTGTTGGGGAGACGTTCCGCCCCCGGCCGGGCAAAACAAAGCCGGTTTCTTTTTTTTCAAAAGAAATTTCATAAATTCGTTGGATTTTAAGTGTTAATTGCTAATGGTTAAAGTCATACTTAAAACCGTTTTGTCTTGACCACAAAGCGGTTTTGTTTTTGTGCCAATCAGGTAGTTTTTCTCTTCATTTTTTGATTATTGTTTTAAGTTGATTATTCATTACATCCTGCTCCTAAGAAAGTAACGGTTTTGGCAGCATCATCAATTTTGTAATTAACAAGGCTGATGGCTTTCATTATTCTTAATAAATTATTAAGTGGAATTTTGTTATTGAAGCTGGCTGTGTAACGGCAGTTTTCAATATTGCGATGCTCAAACTTAAAGGAGTAGCCATACCACCGGCCAAGCCTTGCCGCAATATTTTGCATATCCTGGTTTTCAAATTGCAGCTTGCCATCTTTCCATGACATTTGCGAGGAGGCATCAACATCAGTTAAATAACTTTTGCCGCTTTTTATGTTGTATTCAATCTGCTTATTGGGTGTAAGAAAACCCAATGTATTGTGGTCATGTGCCACTGCCACCTTTCCCCGGTTAACTGTCACAAGTTGAATAGATGTATTTTTATAGGCGGTTACCGAGAAAGCAGTACCCAAAACCGTAGTTATTAAATGATTGGTGTGTACAATAAAGGGCCTAGAGGCATCATGAATCACATCAAAATAAGCTTCGCCATCCAGATATACCTCTCTTTTACGATTGAGGAAATGTTCAGGATAGGTTATTTTACTGCCTGCGTTTAACCAGATCGCTGTACCATCATCCAATTTAATTTCCTTTAACATGCCGTTTTCGGTAACAGCGGATAATAGTACTTCCTTCTTTTCAGCTGACGAACCAGCATATTTCCAAAAGGCCACCGCACCTATTATCATCAGGAAAATAGCAGCTGCTGAGAACCACTGTATTAAATTTCTTTGCTTAGCTACTTTCTCTGGGGCCACATTAGTAAACCCGGCCTCCATAATGCGGTTTAAAAGCCTTTCCCTTACTTGTAATTCATGGGTGGGGTCTTTGAATACCAGCAGGTCCTGCTGGTTTAAGTCGAATGAATTGTACCATTCATCCAACAGTTGCTGTTCAGACGGTGTTAGCGAGCCCAGCTGCTCTTTTTCTAATAATTGTTTTAGTTCTGTATTGTTTAATGCTGCCATCAACAACATAACCAATTAACAAAAGGCAATGTACTATGCGCTTGTAAAACTTAATATTTGAATAGGTATTTGTTAATGATTAATTAACACAAGGGCGCCAATTGTTATGGCAATGTGAAGCATTTCGGGAGAAAGTGAAAGTTCTGAATGGTTATAGTGACTAACCGCCACCCGTATACGTTTAATGGCAGAACTGATCTGATTTCGTACCGTTTGATTGGACAAATTTAATTGGGTAGCGATTTCTTCGGTAGTTTTCAGTTCGTTTCTGCTGAGCAAAAATATAGCTTTCATTTTTTCAGGCATACGATCAATTTCCTGCTGTACCAGCGTCTCAAGTTCCCGGGTCATCAAACGGGTTTCACTATCTGTGTCTGATAGTTCTGTTTTTAAAGATTCGTTTTCTTTATAAGTAAGATGAACCAGCTGCTTGCGGTAAAAATTGATGATCCTGCTTTTAAGACGCTGGTGCAGAAAAGCACGGATCGATTCATCATTATTAAGTTTTACGTCCCCGGTAAGCAAAGAAAGAAAAATATCCTGTAAAATATCCTCTACATCCTCTTCTGAGCGCAAACGGCGAAAAGCAATAACATAAAGCTCTTTCCAGAACTTGTCATATATTTTTTCAACCAATTGCTTTTTTTCTTCCTGCATTGCCCTGCCCTGGTAATCTACGCTGTAAAATTCCGATTTTAATATTACCATTATATTAAGACTGCTTAAACAACAAGCTTATTAAATAGCTTAAGTTTAGTGTAAATCAGTTATTTGGGCAATAGCGCTTGCCCTTCAAACACCACACCCGGCCAACCATGAGCCATAAATTGCCTGATATTTTGGTGATCTGTTCCATCAGGATTATCTAACACCGAGCGGTAATGTTCAGCAAACAGGTAAAGCGTATCTTCTTTATTCAGGTTATTTATTTGGGCAAAAGCAAACACCTTCGCGCTGCCTTGATTTTGAGTGGCCTCATTAAATGCATCTCCGTTTTTAAAGGCTGTAGCCTGGTGTTGGTAGTAAGTTTCTATAAACTCAATTACACTTTTAAATTCAATTGCGTTTTCTTTCAGGCTTTTAATTAAAGCAGGTAACTGTTGTATCATTCAGAATATTTTTTTGACAAAGCTATATAAAAGTTTATACCGTATTGCCCAATATCTTCACCAAACTTGTTTGGCGAAATAATAGAATGGGTGGGTTTGCAATGCTGATTAAACATAATTATCTATTTGAGTATGTCCAAAAAGATAACTATGTTTATAAAAATAATCCTGTTGTCTGGTAACAGGTAATCAATCCAATATAAAACCTTTTATCCAATTATAATAAGCAATGTCAAAAACGCCTGCGTATTTGCAAACAAAAAGTCACTATGAAATCCTTGACGGATTGCGTGGCGTAGCTTCCATTTTAGTAGTTGTTTTTCACGTTTTTGAAACATACTCTGGCGACAGGTTCCACCAGATTATTAATCATGGTTACCTGGCGGTAGATTTCTTTTTTGTTTTATCGGGCTTTGTTGTGGCTTACGCGTATGACGACCGTTGGGAAAAGATGACCCAGTGGGACTTTTATAAACGCCGACTTATTCGTTTGCAGCCGATGGTTATTATGGGCAGTATAATTGGCGCGGCACTTTTTTATTTTCAAAGTTGCGGAGAATTTCCGCTGATAGCCACTACACCAGTTTGGAAAATGCTGCTGGTGATGCTGGTTAGTTGTACACTTATTCCTTTACCGACCTCTCTGGATATCCGCGGCTGGCAGGAGATGCACCCTCTAAATGGACCCGGTTGGTCGCTCTTTTTTGAGTATATTGCTAATATTCTTTATGCAGTGGTTATTCGCAGGTTCTCCAAAACACTGCTTACTATATTTGTAATCATATTTGCTCTTTTACTGATCAACTTGTTAGTATTGGGCCCGCAAGGCGATGTTATTGGCGGCTGGAGCCTGAATGCAACCCAGCTTAACATTGGTTTTACGCGTTTGCTTTATCCTTTTTTTGCGGGTATTTTGCTTTGGCGCATGGGCAAGCTGATCCACATTAAAAGCGCCTTTGCTTTTTGCAGCTTACTGATAATTATTGTTTTATTTATCCCCAGAATTGGTGGACCGGATCATCTTTGGATGAATGGTTTATACGAAGCCCTTTGTATCATTATCATTTTCCCGTTAATTGTATCCATAGGCGCTGGTGGCAACCTCACCGGTAAATATTCTATCAAAATCTGCAGATTTTTAGGAGCTATTTCCTATCCGCTTTATATCACTCATTACCCGCTTATTTATATGCATATTGCCTGGGTAAGCAACAATAAGGTACCGATGCAACAAGGCCTCTGGGTCGGATTGTTGCTGTTAATTGTAAGTGTAGCCATTGCATACGCATCATTAAAACTTTATGACGAACCCGTTCGCGAATGGTTAAAAAAACGTTTTCTGGTGAAAAAGGGAGCTTAAATATTTTGCAGTAAAACAAACCCTAACGCATTACTAAGTTTTGATTAACGTTATATAAAGCCATTTCTAAACTGTTATCCAGGTTATAGATATCTTTAAAGAAGATCAGGGCACCCTCCTTTACTGTACAGGTGAGATAGGTAACTTTTATGGGCATTTGTTTATTAAGCATAAAGGTTTCCCGTTTATAGTTAGTTACTGCTTCGTGCAGTGTGCCCAAATCTTTTCCTTTGCCATCATTTTTCAATAGCAAGCCTGCTAATTTCTCGGCATTATCAACCCAAATACATCCGCTACTGATGGCCCTGTCCTGTTGGTTAAAAAAGCCTTGTGCGGGCATATCATGCAAGTCCAATTCAAACGGGTTGGCAAAATGGAATACCAGGTTGCCCTGTGCCAAACTACAACCGGAAGCATGCCTTGCATAATAGGCATTGGGATGCTTTGCTATTTGTGCCAGATTATCTTTATTAACCACTATAAACTGGTTCTTTTTGTTATACACGGCCAGGTGATTGTTTTTGAGATAATTGGAGTCGTTTATCATATTCTGCAGTATTTCATCCACGAATACGCTTTGCAGCATCTTAACGTCAGGAGCTGTGGTAAAATAGCTGATAGTACTGTTAAACGTTGGGGTAGGGCTGGATATCTTACCAACGGCTACACGGAATTGATAAACAGTATCTCCTTTAAAAAACTGCAAACTATAAGATGGAATATTAATCTGTATAAAGCTGCTATCATCCATGTTTGCCCATCTTAAACGTTCCAGGTTAATGGCCATTTTCCTGATATCACTTTCCGGAATATCATAGCAATCACCGGTACGTAAACCGGTTAGCACTTTCATATGATATTGCAGATTACGGTATTCTTTTGATTTTGGCTGAACATTTTCTATAGCTGCTAAAAATTCATGTCCTCTTTTTAGCTGCAATGCTGTAAGTAAACTTACCTCAGCACGAAATCCGCCTTCAATTTCTGAATCAACCCTTACTGCAGAAAATTCAGGGTTCAATTTGCCGTAATGAAGGTTGTTTATTAGTGTAATCATGGCATCGGTAAGTATAATATCAAACCTTGCCTGCGCACTGATACTTAGTTTGCCTGGTGCATCTAAAATATTATATAAGTTATTATCTGATAATTCTTTGGGATGATAATCATTATGTGAAAGCCCATACTGTAATACACAATCGAGCAGAAGGATTGCCTGCCAGGTTTGCCCTTCTCCATTTTGTGGTTTGATCCAGGCTGGTTGAAAATTGATATGGTTATAAAACCGCTTTACACTTGCAGGATAATACAAGGACGCTGTTGTTGCATTAGCGTTTAACTGATGATGAATTTCGATTACCAGCGTACTATCTGAATGGGTAACTGATGCTGCATACGTAGCGGTAGTTGCTACCAGGATAATCAAAAGCATTATAAGCTTTAAGATTGGTATTGCACTGATGAGCTTTTTCATAACGTTTACTTTGATTATCTCAAAGTTGCGTTAAAACCGGTAGCTATATAATGACATCCGTCACGCAAGGCCCTGATTTACGACACAATAAAAATTTACCTACAAAAAGAATCCGGTGCCTGAGTTACCTAAAATGCACTTACAAGCCCATCATACCAGCTAAACCTTTTAGCTATTATGACGGGAGATTTAGCGATGGATATTTGAGCCTTTTTGAGTTTATGGCTTTTTTATAAAACCACCGTTTAGCCAATTCTGCACTGACTATGTAAGTTGCAACTATCAGCAGCATCAAGCCATAATAACTAAAAGGTACTCTTGTAAAAGCGAACCAGCGGGCCAGCGAGGTTACCGGAAATATCAGCACCAACAACAAAACCACAGCGGTAGCAATAGAAAGGTATTTACCGGGTAAGCTTTTAAAAAACGGTAACCGGGTGCGCACAACCAACACAATTAATGTGGCAGATATTACAGATTCTATAAACCAGCCGGTTTGAAAAACTTTTTCATTCGCTTTAAACACATAAAGTAAAACGCCAAAGGTAAGATAATCAAACACAGAGCTTAACAAGCCAAAAATGATCATAAACCGTTTTATAAAATTAAGGTCCCACCGTTGTGGCGACTGAATATTTATGTCATCAACCCGGTCAGTGGCTATGGCCATTTCGGGAAAATCAGTCAGCAGATTGGTTAGCAATATTTGCTTGGGCAATAGCGGCAAAAACGAAAGAAATAGCGAAGCCCCCGCCATGCTGAACATATTGCCGAAATTAGCGCTGGTAGCCATAAAAATATATTTCATGGTATTAGCAAAGGTTTTGCGGCCCTCAATAATTCCATCGGTTAACACACCCAGGTCCTGACTCAGTAAAACAATATCGGCAGCTTCTTTGGCCACATCTACGGCGGTATCTACAGATATGCCTACATCTGCCGTATGCAAAGCAGGTGCATCATTAATACCATCGCCCATAAAACCAACCACATTGCCTGCTTTTTTCAGGATGGAAATAATCCGTTCTTTCTGGTTGGGTTCAACTTCTGCAAAAATATCGGTTAAAGGTGCCTGGTGAATGAGCGCGGCATTGCTCATTTTTAACAATTTTGCTCCGGTGAGGATCTGCGGATTTTTAATACCTATCTGCAATGCAAGGCTTTTTGCCACCAGTGCATTGTCGCCGGTTATCAGCTTCAGCTTAACACCTAAATTGCCCATCTTAATAATAATGGCTTCAACACCAGCCTTAGGCGGATCAAAAAGGGTTACAAAACCTAAAAAGATCATATCCTTTTCGTCGTCCCTTGTAAAGTTTTGCGAGGCATCAGCAGGTTTATAAGCAACACCCAAAGTTCGGTAACCGGCTTCGCTCAATTCCTCATATTTTTTAAGGATGTTCTTTTTACAAGACTCCATATCGGTTACCGTCCCATCTTCCTTTTCAACACGGTTACATATGGATAAAATAACATTTAATGCTCCTTTGGTAATGGCCCGGTTTTCTGTTTCGTTTTTTACCTGGATAGTAAGGCGCTTACGGATAAAATCATAAGGAATTTCAGTTTGTACCGTATAAGTATTTTGGGCTCCCTTATAACCGGCACATATAGCTTCATCAATAGGATTATGAAACCCCTGCTGCAGGGAAGCATTGAGCCAGGCGTATTGTAATACCTTTTCACTATGCGCCCCACTAATGTTTAAAGTATCTTTAAGATTTACTTTGCCTACGGTTATTGTTCCTGTTTTATCCGAACAAAGGATATTCATGCTGCCGAAATTTTCGATAGAAGACAATCGCTTAACAATTACTTTTTGTTTGGCCATGCGCCTTGCTCCGGTAGCAAGGTTTACACTAATTATGGCAGGCAGTAATTGCGGCGTTAAACCCACGGCAAGTGCCAGTGAAAACAATAAAGAATCGAGCACGGGCTTATGCAGCAATACATTGATGGCAAAAATTATGATTACCAAAAGCAAGGTAATTTCCATCAGCATATAGCCAAACTTGCGTATCCCCCTTTCAAAATCTGTTTCGGGTGCTTTTGCTTGTAAACCGGCTGATATTTTACCAAATTCAGTTTGTATACCTGTTTTAACAACCAAAGCAGTTGCTTTACCGCTAATAACGTGCGAACCCATAAACAAGGTATTGACCCTTTTGGCCAGTGGCGTATCAACAGGCATTACGCAGGCACTTTTTTCTACCGGATAAGTTTCTCCGGTAAATGCTGCTTCATCCGTAAAAAGCTCCTGCGATGCAATAACAAGGCAGTCACCAGGAATAATATCACCAGCTGAAAGGATAACAATATCTCCCGGTACTACTTCTTCCATCGGTATTTCTGCTTTTTGACCGCCCCTTAAAACATCACAATGCAACTGCACTAACTTTAACAACTCCTTTACTGCATTAGCCGCACCCTTTTCCTGCCAAAAACCCAGAAAACCACTTATTAATACAATAATAAAAATTATGGATGTGTCTGCCACATCACCTAATGATGCCGAAAGCACAGCAGCAATTATCAGCAGTAAAGTAACCGGACTTTTAAATTGTGCCAGAAACAAAATAAAGGCCGACTTATTAGAATCAGCCTTTATTTTATTGGGACCATATTCCTTTATCCGGTTAACAGCATCCTGGTTGCTAAGTCCCTGCTCACTGGCAGATAATTGTTTAAATGCTTCCGCTTTGTCTAAATGCCAGAAACTGTTATTCAGATCAGCTTTAATTTCTAACATAAGCCAAAGTTTTATTAAGAGTAAGCGGGCCCTCCTGCATTATTTTGTTTCATCATTTAACTTACTCTCCCATTTCCAGTTCAGTATTTCGGGCATATCCTTGCCGTTGGCATTGATATAATGTTTGTGTTCTGTCAGTTTATCCAAGAGTTGCTGTTTAAGGTAAATTCCTTTGCTGCCACACTCAGGCAAACGGTCTATCACATCAATCACCAGGTGGAACCTGTCCATTTCGTTCAACACTGTCATATCAAAAGAAGTAGTAATTGTTCCTTCTTCTTTATAACCACGTACATGTATATTTTTGTTATTGGTACGGTTATAGGTTAAGCGGTGTACCAGCCAAGGATACCCATGAAAAGCAAAAATTACCGGTTTACTTGTAGTAAATAAAGCATCAAAATCCTTGTCGCTTAAACCATGAGTATGTTCTGTATTTTTTTCGAGTTTAAACAGATCAACCACATTAATTACCCTGATTTTTAGTTCGGGCAAATGTTCGCGCAGTAAGGTTACAGCTGCCAGTGTTTCCAGCGTTGGCACATCACCACTACAGGCCATAACTACATCAGGCTCGCAATCCTGATCGTTGCTGGCCCAGTCCCAAATGCCTATTCCACGGGTACAATGTGCAACCGCTTCATCCATTGAAAGCCATTGCGGAGCAGGATGTTTCCCGGCAACAATAACGTTAACGTAGTGATAACTGCGCAGGCAATGATCGGTAACTGATAACAGGCAATTGGCATCGGGTGGAAGATAAACCCGTACTATGCCGGCTTTTTTATTCACCACATGATCTATAAATCCAGGGTCCTGGTGAGTAAAGCCATTGTGGTCCTGCCGCCAAACGGTAGAGGTAAGTAAAATATTTAAAGAGGCGATATTACGGCGCCATGGTAGTTCGCGGCTTGCCTTTAACCATTTGGCATGCTGGTTAAACATGGAGTCCACAATATGAATAAAAGCTTCGTAACAGTTAAACAAGCCGTGCCTGCCTGTAAGCAGGTAACCTTCCAGCCAGCCTTCACATTGGTGTTCGCTCAGCATTTCCATAACACTGCCGTCGGTAGCAAGAAATTCATCATGCGGATCAACCGGGGCGTCCCATTGACGGTTTGTTGCTTCAAAAATAATATCCAACCGGTTTGACACCGTTTCATCTGGTCCGAAGATCCTGAAATTACGTTTTTGTTGATTTTCTTTGATCACATCCCGCAGGAGCCGGCCTGATACATAAGTATCTCCCTCGCCCCCGGCACCACGAAAAGGAACAGATACTGCATAGTTCCTAAAATCGGGTATACGCAAGTCACGTAATAGTTGACCACCATTGGCATGCGGATTTGCACCCATGCGGTGTTCTCCTTTGGGTGCCAGTTCGGCCAGTTCGGCTTTTAGTTTTCCATTTTCATCAAAAAGCTCCTCAGGTTTGTAGCTTTTCATCCAGTTCTCCAGTATTTGCAAATGTTCAGGAGGAGTTGACGCTGATACAGCCAGTGGGATTTGATGTGACCTGAAGTTTCCTTCTATTTTGTAACCATCAACCTCTTTTGGCCCGGTCCAGCCTTTTGGCGATCTTAATACAATCATTGGCCAGCGCGGGCGGTCATTATTTTCTTTGTCAAATGCGGCATTCTTTATCTCGCGGATTTGCTCAATAGCTTTATCCAGCGTAGCGGCCATAGCCTTGTGCATCAATTCGGGTTCATCGCCTTCTACAAAATAAGGTGTCCAGCCATAACCGAGAAATAGTTGTTCCAGTTCCTCATGAGATATTCTGGCCAAAACAGTTGGGTTTGATATCTTATACCCATTTAAATGCAGAATAGGCAATACCACACCATCAGTAGCCGGATTCAGAAACTTATTAGAATGCCAGGCGGTAGCTAAAGGGCCGGTTTCGGCCTCGCCATCTCCTACCACACAGGCTACAATCAGGTCGGGATTATCCAGCACTGCACCAAATGAGTGACTCAATGAATAACCAAGCTCGCCACCTTCATGAATAGACCCAGGCGTTTGCGGTGAAGCATGGCTGGAAATACCACCCGGATAAGAAAACTGGGTAAACAACTTCTTAAGCCCTTCTTCATCTTGCGTAATATTGGGGTAAACTTCGGTATAGGTGCCTTCCAGGTATGTGCTGCCAACAACCGCAGGCCCGCCATGCCCTGGACCGGAAACATAGATCATGTTCAAATCATATTTATTAATCACCCTGTTTAAATGGGTATAAATAAAATTTTGCCCCGGTGTAGTTCCCCAATGCCCAAGCAGCATATTTTTAACATGCTGCAGTTTTAAGGGTTCTTTAAGTAATGGGTTATCGCGTAAATAAAGCTGCCCCACCGACAAATAATTTGCCGCACGCCAATAGGCATCCATTTTTTTTATCAGGTCAGAAGATATCGTTGCGGTGTCAGTTTTAATCAATGCTGTTTCCATAGTAGTTTAATATTTAGCGTTGCATTATACTTGTATTCAATTTAGAGAACCCTGTACAAAATTAAAGCTGCAGGCAGGGGCTGAAAATGATAAGGCAATGGATAAAAAAATGACAAAAATCATTAATGCAGGTGCATTATGACCGATATGCATTTAAATATCCCCGGTTATTTAAAAAGACAAGAATTTAATGGTGAAATTGTTTTCACGACGATAAGGAAAAGAAATTAAACATTGTTAAAAACCTGAACAATGAGGATCAATGGCATAGCATTTCATAAGCGCATGGCTTCAAAAACTATAAACCTATTGTAAATTAAAGGGAAAGGGATAATACTAATTTATTTTATGGTCTTACTTTCTTCCATCCAGCAAAAGCCTGTATAGTTGATGCTTTATCAAACGGAATTCATTGGTTAGGTTGGTCATAAAACATTCCAATTTTACCTGGGTAGCCGTAATAGACTCAGCATCTTCAGCAATGATATCATCAGCCATTAGCTCCAATTGCCAAATCTGCTCAGAAAGCAGGCTTCTGGTTTCCCCATCGTCAAGCTTCAGTAAGTCTGCTTTTATTGCAGTTAATTGTTGCTGATGTTCCATATCCAGCAAATGCTGCTTATAATTATCAATTAAACGGTGCAGATAAGCAGCTTCTATTTTAAAAAATTCAAGATCAGACAACCATCGTTTTGCTAAAACATAGTATTGCAATGATCGGGCAGGCATTTTTATTGCTGTAGGCATATTAACTCGAGAATCCGTTTTTATTTTAATAATTGCTGTTGAGATTAAACCGTTGCCGATATTTCCATCCTTTAAAAACAAACCATCGGATACAATTACATTTATTGCAAGACTAATTAATGTGTAAAGCAGAAAAAATGACCATGATCACATTTATACGTGAAAACAATTATTTTTTATGCGATATTGAATGCTGATAATTGTGACGATTATCAATTGCAGATAGAACCTGTTTATGGAAAACACCGCACTTTTAAAAGCTATAATTGATAATGCTATTGATGGCATCATTACCATTGATGAACATGGCATTGTGGAATCTATAAACCCTTCTGCCTGTAAGCTTTTTTTATGTACACCTGATGCGGTTATCGGAAAAAACATATCGGTTTTAATGCCTCCGCCAGACAGGCAACAGCACGATGAATACATTCATCGCTATCAGCGAACAGGCGTTCCTCATATTATCGGTATGGGGCGCGAAGTAACAGGACTCAGAACAGACGGCACCACTTTTCCTTTCCGCCTTGGGGTAAGTCAGGTATCTTTCGCCAACAGGAAAATTTATACCGGTTTTATCCATGACTTGTCAAGAGAAAAGGAAGCAGAAGAACAGTTACGGGAATACGCTGCTCATCTGGAAGAATTAGTTGAAAAGCGTACACATTCACTTAAAGAAACGATACAGGCCTTGCGGCTTGCAAAAGAAGAAGTCAGTTTTTCGCTGGAGAAAGAAAAGGAACTGGGTCATTTAAAAAGCAGGTTCGTTTCTATGGCTTCGCACGAGTTTCGTACGCCTTTAAGCGCCATTCAGCTATCTTCTTCGTTAATAGAGAAATATGCATTACCGTATGATAACGACCATATCCGCAAGCATGTGGCCAAGATAAAAAACTCCGTTGGCAACCTTACAGCAATCTTAAATGATTTCCTTTCGCTGGAAAAACTGGAAGCGGGGAAGGTGGAAGTAAACTGTACCCCGTTTGACCTCGTGAAGCTAGCAGAAGAGATTACAGAAGAATTGCAGATGGTAGCCAAACAAAATCAAAGTATCCTGTATCAGCATACCGGTATCAGCAGTATTGTTAACCTTGATCAGAACCTGCTGAAAAACTGCGTAATTAACCTTATCACCAATGCCATTAAATATTCGGGAGAGGATACCTTTATTGAATTTTTAACAGAGATAACCAACAAGGATTGTATCATTACCATTAAAGATAATGGCATAGGCATTCCGGATACCGACCAGAAACATTTATTTGAAGCATTTTTCAGGGCACATAATACCGGCAATATTCCGGGTACTGGTTTAGGGTTAAATATTGTAGCCAGATATGCCCGTTTAATGAATGGACAGATTAAATTTAAAAGTAATATTAACCAGGGAACTATATTTACCATTACATTTCCAATATCATGAATAAAAAAGTATTGATCATTGAAGATAATAATGACATCCGCGAAAACGTGGTTGAAATTCTTGAGCTTGCCGGCTACCAGGTATTTGAAGCCAATAATGGAAAAACCGGCGTTGAACTTGCCACCAAAAACCTGCCCGACATTGTTTTATGTGATATTATGATGCCTGAGCTGGATGGCTACGGTGTTTTATACATGCTGAATAAAAATCCGGAAACCGCTGCCACGCCTTTTATATTTTTAACCGCAAAAGCAGAACGTGTGGATTTGAGAAAAGGCATGGAAATGGGTGCCGATGATTACCTGACCAAGCCTTTTGACGATATGGACCTGCTCAATGCCATTGAAAGCAGGTTAAAGAAAAAAGAGCTACAGCAAAATTTCTATAGTAAAGCGCTTGACAGGTTAAATAACCTGATAAGTAAAAACAATGGCCTTGCCGAATTGAAAAAAATTGTTCTTGAACGCAAAGGACGGCAGTTTAAAAAGAACCAGGTTATTTATTACGATGGTGACAAAGGAACCGGGCTTTATCTTATCATCAGCGGAAAAGTTAAATCCATCAGACTGGCTGAAGATGGCCGCGAGCTGATGACCGGTATTTATACTGAAGATGAATACCTGGGCATTAATGCCTTACTTGCTAACGAGCCTTATTCTGACACTGCCACCGCTCTGGAAGACTGTGTACTATGTCATATACCCAAAGACCAACTGGAGCAAATGATTAACCTTTATCCTGAAATTGCAAGGGAGTTTATTAAACTACTGGCTAATAACATCAAGGAAAAAGAGGACCAACTGATGCAACTGGCCTATTATTCTGTAAGAAAAAGAATGGCAGAGGCTATGGTACGTTTATCGCGCCAGCAAACCAATGAAAGTTTTAAAATAACCCGTGAGGACCTGGCAGCAATGGCAGGCATGGCCACCGAAACAGTTAGCCGCACCTTATCAGATTTTAAAGATGAGGGCCTGATTGACAAAAAAGGCAGCACCATTACCATTCTGGACCTCACACGCCTTTCTAAAATGAAAAACTGATTCAAATCATTTTTCTAACTGACCCTGCTCATTACCAGCCCCATTCATTAGCTATATTTTTGTTGAATAAATATATAGCTAATGAAAGCGGTAGCCTACAATATAAACCCTTTTGAGAGGGAATTCCTGGCAAAAGCCAATCAAAAAAAACATGACATCACACTGATTGCCAATCAATTAAGCTATGATACAATTAACTACGCTGATGGAAAAGACGCGGTTATTGTTTATGAAAATGGTGATATGACTACTGCTATTATTGAAAAACTGGCCAGTCTGGGTGTAAAATACATGGTAACCTGTTCCGCCCAAATGGATACAGCCAAAGGAGAAGCCAAAATAATTAATGGAATTAAGATTGCACATATTTCAGCAGACCTGTTACAGACGCGAACCCTTGATGCTTTACAGGAAATTGCTGTCCAAACTATCAGTAACCTTGATTTTTGGCAGCAAAATAAATGCTTAGGCGAAGATTGTGCCTGCGCAAAAGACTGCAAAACCATATTATCACGAAAAAACTAAACCTTATAAAATGCGCCCTGATTATTTAACAACCAAATATAATGTAGCGGTGCCCCGCTATACCAGTTATCCAACCATGCCCTATTGGGATACGGCATCGTTTGACACTGATCAATGGACAAAATCGGTGAAGCTGGCCTTTAAGGAAAGCAATGACAAAGAAGGGATAAGTTTATATATACACCTGCCATTTTGCGAAAACCTTTGTACCTACTGCGGTTGTAATACCCGGATCACCAAAAACCACCGGGTAGAAGAACCTTATATTGCAGCAGTACTAAAAGAATGGCAGCAATACCGCAACATTTTTGAAGACAGGCCGGTTATCCGCGAAATACATTTGGGGGGTGGCACACCAACGTTTTTTAGTGCAAATAACCTCCATAAACTGATAAATGGATTACTGGAAGGCGTGCACATTCACGAACATGCGGAATTTAGTTTTGAGGCTCACCCCGCCAACACTACTGTAGATCATTTGCAGGTTTTGTTTGACCTGGGTTTTAGGAGGCTGAGTCTTGGCATACAGGATTTTGATCCCAAGGTGCAATTCATCATCAACCGGCATCAAACCTTTGATCAGGTGCAGACTGTTACCTTGCAAGCCCGCAGAATTGGTTATACCTCCGTAAATTATGACCTGATTTACGGACTACCGCTGCAAACCCTTGATGGCCTTATTAATACCATGAAAATTGTAAGTGGCTTAAGACCAGATAGGATTGCCTTTTACAGCTATGCCCATGTGCCCTGGTTAAAGCCCGGACAACGCAGGTTTACAGAAGATGATCTTCCCGATCCGGAAATGAAGGGAAGGCTGCATGAGATAGGCAGGAGCCTGCTTACCACTTATGGCTACCAGGAAATAGGTATGGATCATTTTGCCCTGCCGGGCGATGTGCTGCTGGAAGCAGAACAGTCAGGAAACCTGCACCGTAATTTTATGGGTTATACCCAACAACATACCCAACTGATGATTGGCCTTGGTGTTTCCTCTATCAGTGATTCATGGTATGGCTTTGCACAAAATGTAAAAACGGTAGAAGAATATTTAGCACTGACCAGTGCGGGTGAGTTACCGGTAATGAAGGGGCACCTGCTGAGTGAAGAGGACCTTATTTTGCGCAGGCATATACTGGATATTATGTGCAAGGGGCATACTTTATGGCGTAGCACAGAAGGGCATCTAGAAGCCCTGTTTGACGGATTGATAAGGTTGCAGGAACTGGAGAATGACGGATTGATTGAGCTTAGTACGGAAGGCGTGCAAGTTAAGCCAGACGGCAAACGTTTTCTCAGAAATATATGCCTGTGCCTTGACGCACGTTTATGGGCCGATAAACCAACCACACAATTATTCAGTATGGCCATATAAAAAATACCAAGTAAATTTTATCAATAACGTGTTAAACCGCTAAAGTATATTTAAGATGCTTTAGCGGTTTATTATTTTCAATGGGTACTGATAAACTGAGCGCTTGCTTACAGCATAATCATTTAACAATCAGACATTTTTTGATTTTCGCGAATAAAAATTAAATCACCATCATCATTAATACAAGATTTTAAAACAGATTTGGTAATGTCCAAAAATTGATGGAAATTGCTCAAAAGATTGTGCATAAAGAAACATTTAGCATCAATATAATACACAAATCCTTTTCCATTTTTATATCAATTTTTAATCATACAACACTTTCAAACATGAAAAAAGTAACGGGCCTGGGCGGCGTATTTTTTAAATGCGATAATCCGAAAAGCATGAACGAATGGTACACCAAAAACCTTGGATTGCCAACCGGTGAATACGGCGTAACGTTTGAGTGGCGGGAGGACGAGAATCCGTCTATAAAAGGATCCACATCCTGGTGCACGTTTCCGCAGGATACCAAATATTTCAACCCATCGACTAAACCATTTATGATTAATTACCGGGTGGAGAATCTCCTGGCACTGGTAGAAGAACTAAAAAAGGACAACGTGACCATTGTTGATGAGATTGCAGAGTATGACTATGGAAAATTCGTTCATATACTGGATCCGGAAGGGAACATTATCGAGCTTTGGGAGCCAGCAGATGAATCGGATCAGGAGAATGCGGCAGGATAAACTATAATTCAATTATTGGATATAGCAATGGGTTCTGAAACTCATTACTATATCCGATATGATGGAATATATTTTCCGTGTTGGTTTTTAATCATCCAACACGGCATATTAATAAATGTTAAGGCTTTAAAATAAGGTTTAAAGCGCAAAAATGGCAAGCATCAACAAGTTTACTGCAACGCCTGCAGCAAACAGATATATGATAGTTTTTACGCCTGCATTACTCATACCGGCAATAATATTGGCAAAAAACAAACCCAGTGTAAAAATCAAAATATAGGCCGGTGCATTAAAACTGTATATAAGCACTGCGGGCATAGGCAGGAAAAACACTCCCTGAACCATCATAGAAATTAAGAACCAGGCAGTTGTATTTTTTTCCTGGCTATTAATAAATGTAGTCAGTTTATTTTCAGGCTGATCAGCTTTTAATTGTGCTTTAGTCTTTTCGATCCAATTGATTTGAGCGTTTAATGTAGTCTCCATGATTGATAAATTTTTATTATCAAAAATGCCACTAATACGCTAAGCCATCCATGATCTTATACCTTCAAAAAAGTGATTTAAGGCATTCTGTGGCTAAGTATCCTGTAATAATGCTGTATCCTGATACGGAAGATGTCGCCTAAAAGGGCAAAAATTAATAAAACAACGGGGATAAAAAACGAGTAAAAATTAAGATACCTAAACATGTATGCACCAGCTAATGCCCCTGTCATAAAGAAAAATATAATGGTTGAGCGCAGTTTTATTTTGGAGTACAATATGCGCTTGTCCTGGTTTTTTTGAAAAATTTGTCCAAGTTCAATACCCAAATCAGTAAAAGTACCGGTAAGGTGAGTTGTTCGTACTACTGAGCCTGATATCATTGACACCAGCGAGTTTTGTAAACCCATGGCAAACAACAAACTGCCAGCAAATACCTCTTTAGCTACAAGCGAACCATTGTACTTATAGCCAAAACCAGCTACAGAAGTTAATATGGCAATTTCGATTAAGATGGGAATAACGTATGAAAATCGTTGATTTTTACCGATTCTTGAAATAATAAGACTTGAAACAAATGCGCCCGCTAAAAACAGACACATCCATAGCGCCACTACGCGGGCTGTTTTCCAATCCTGCTGGGCAATTCTTTCGGCAAACAGGGCGGCATGGCCCGTAACGTTTGTTGTAAGTACCGAAAAAGCTAAAAAACCTGCAGCATTTACAAAACCAGCGGTTAAACCGAGCAACGAAGCCAGTTTTATGTTATGCTTGTTGGTTCGTTTAGTACCAAGATGTCTGAGCATTTTAGCGGCAGTTACTTATTCCTGATGTTTGTTTAGCAGGACTAAGATACGGGATATTTAAATTTAATCCCCGTAGTATAAACCAAAAGCCCAGGCAAACCATAAGGTAAGGCATTACCCTATTTATACGCCGCCTGAATACCGGACCGGCAAAGCCCGAGCTAACCGTAGCCAATAACATAAGCGGAAAAGTACCTAAGCCAAAAAACAGCATATATTGTGCTGCGCTTATGGGGTTTGGGGTATTAATGGCTCCTGCCATTGCCAGGTAAACAAAACCGCAGGGTAAAAGACCGTTTATTAGTCCTATAACAAAATGGCCCCCACGATGTGTCAGTGCATAGCTTAATAGTTTATTTACCGGGGCAAATATTGCCGGGAACATTTTTGCCCGGGATAATTTTATCTTAAAAAGCCTTGAAAAGCCTGCCATAATAATAAATAGGCCACTGGCCACGCTTATACCTTGCTGAAAACCATAAACCCACAGCTGCCTACCAATGAGTCCAATCAATAACCCTAACAAAGAATAGGTAATAATGCGGCCAAAATTGTAGAGCGTTTTATCAATTAATATAAGCCACCATTTATTTTCAAAAACAGGAACAGCAAATGCGAGCGGACCGCACATGCCTATGCAATGAATACTGCCAAACAGCCCTATAAAAAATGCAATTGTGTTACTGTTCATCTTACATAAACCTCTTTCTGGTACAAATAATCCTTATTACCGCTTTTCCAATTGAATACTAACTGCCATTTACCCCTGGCCATGTTTTTGGTAATAATTTCAATAGCCTTACCGCCCTTGTTATCAAGCGGAAATAAAGCGTCTTTAGCATCGCTTGAGGGCCGCATGAAATTCACCTGCCCTTTTATTATCTGTGGAAATATAAATCTGATACAGCAGGTATCCATTACTATTGACGGTTCTGCATGGTCTCTGGTTACTTGCATTTCGCGACTGTAATCATGGTCAAAATTAAGGCCGTCCTCATAATACTGATGATCATAATCATCCGCAGGGGCCTTGAACATAAAATACCCCATACCACAAATAAATAATACAAATACTAATAAGATAGCTACTGTTGCTTTTCCCCAATTCATGATTTTAATTGTTTACTGGTCCTACAAACGTTGTAGTTACGGTTTGGATAATTTTGTTGCCTGATATAAGCTGCAAGCGCACATCAGTCTTTAACGACTGTAGCTTATTGGCCGGGATAAAAACAAAGAACACTGTTTTTACGTCACTGCCCTTAGCCACTACCCCCGGCGCCTGTATGTATTTTATTTTCACATCCGGATCTTCCGGCTTTAAAGTAACCGATCTGCTGCTGTTGGCTTTATTGGTTATATCAGCATTATAAATGTTACTGATGTAACCATTCGGCTGCTCCTGGTATAACATACCAGCACCGCGCATCACTGTTATATCCATATCCTTCCGGCTAAAAATAAAATAGGATAATACTACCAGCAGTATAAGTATAACCCCACTATATCCAGCCATCCTTATATTAAAAGTTGGTTTCTTTTTGGCGCGGATCATATCTTCCGAAAAATAGCCAATCAGGTTACGCGGCTTATTAATTTTGTCCATTACTTCATCGCAGGCATCAATGCAGGCTGTGCAGTTGGTGCATTCCATCTGTGTGCCCTTTCTAATGTCGATACCTGTTGGGCAAACGGCCACGCACAAACTACAATCAACACAATCGCCCTTTTGCAACAAGCCGGTTTTATCCAGCTTACCGCGAGGCTCGCCCCGTACATCGTTATAGGCAACAACTAGTGTATGCTCATCTGTTAACACGCCCTGCAGCCTGCCATAGGGGCAAATTACGGTGCAAACCAGCTCACGCACCTGGCTGTAAACCAGGTAAAACACAATGGTAAAAACCCAGATACTGAAGAAACCTACCCAATGCAGGTTTACCGGCTCAACTATTATTTTTACTAAACTTTCGCTACCAATAATGTAGGCCAAAAAAGTATTGGCTATTAAAAAAGATATAATGATGAATAAAAAATGCTTGAGCACTTTTTTCCATATCTTATTGTTGTCCCAGGGGCCAGCATCCAGTTTTTTACGTTGATTGGCATTACCTTCAATCCATATTTCTATTTTACGGAAAACCATTTCCATAAATATGGTTTGAGGGCATATCAAGCCACAAAATATACGGCCAAAGGCAATGGTAAAAAGCACTATGCATACTACAAATACCAGCGAGGCTATCATGAATATGAAAATATCCTGTGGCCAAAACACCTGTCCAAGCAATACAAACTGTCTGTCAATTACATTCAGCATCAGCATTGGCTGGCCGTTTATGCGGATAAATGGCCCACTAAAAAACAACACCAGGTAAACGTAGCTCAGCCAGCTTCGCCACTTATAGTAAACACCTTTACGGATTGAAGGATACATCCATTTCCGTTCACCATTCTCTTTCGCCGCTAATAATCCATTCATTTTTTTTAAGCCAATTAGCTATTACTATTGGCCTTTTTTACCGTTGATGATACATTGCTGTCTATTTCTTTTTCCCCTTGCGGTGCTTTAGGGTTAGGCGGATTTGACCCATGTAATGATTTTACATAGTTTACTACATCTGATATTTGTTTGGGAGATAAAACCTTTTCCCAGGTTGGCATACCTTTACTTAATACACCGTATTTAACTGTTTTAAACAAGTCGTTAACTTTACCACCATGCAGCCAGTAGTCGTCTGTGAGGTTAGGGCCTACTACGCCTTGGGCATGATCGCCGTGGCAGGCCACACAGTTTTGTTTGAATATAGCCGCTCCAGAAGCAATAACTGCTGGATCATGCGCCAATTTAACTGTGTTTTCATCTACCTGATTAGCTGCTTTACTTAGATATAACTTTTTAGCGATATCTGCCTGAGCCATTTCGGTTTTATATTCGTCATATTGCAGCTGCCCGATATGAAACACATGGTAATTAAGCAAATAACAAACCCCGAAAACTATAGTTGCATAAAACAGGTACATAAACCAACCTGGTATGGGGTTATCCAATTCCTGTATCCCGTCATAATCATGCTGAATCAGAATCTCATTTTCTTCTGATAGCGGCCTTAAATCGAGTAGTTTATTCCAAACCTCGCCTTTGGGCTTAGCCTCTTTTTTACTTTAACTGGGTTCATTTCGGCAGCAATCTGGGCATTGGTATAACCTTCTGATTTTAATACCAGCCTGGTTAATACCCTGAAAGTACTCAGCAAAACCAGCATCACCACAATAAACAGTATCAGCATGGCCACAACGGCGCCAAAACCGATATAGTTTTCTAAAGTGGGAGACAGCAGGTTGTGATCATCAACTTCGGCAAATGCTGGAGTAATTCCCATGCATAAGCTAATTAATACTATCGCACGTAAATATTTCATAGCTGTAAGGTTTGTGTTGAATCTATTGTGCTATCCTCTAAAGGCAATGCACTCATATGATCCAAGTGTTTCTTTTTAGTGATAAATAACAGGAAGGATACTACTACGAAGAATACCAGGAATATCCATAGCGAGAAAATCAGATACATCTCTTTTCCCGAAACATCTTTTACAAATTGATCAAACATGTGCTTAATTATTAGAGGTTGTTTTATCTGCTTTAATATCCTGACCCAATCTTTGCAGGTAAGCTGTAATGGCTATGATTTCCTTACGGCTCGAAACCTTTATATGGCTTTGTGCCAGATCCACTGCTATACTTTTTGCCTGTACATCCAGATCGTGGTTGGCCTTGTATTCATAACCAGCCGGATATGGAACACCAATTTTGCGCATAGCATTTATCTTAGCTATGGTAGTGGTGGTATCCAGGTTCTGGGTTATCAGCCAATCATAATCAGGCATAATACTTCCCGGCGACATTAAGCGCGGATCCATCAGGTGGTTATAGTGCCATGCATTAGGATATTTACCACCTACACGAGCCAAATCAGGTCCTTTTCGTTCTGATCCCCAAAGAAATGGGTGGTCATAAACAAATTCGCCAGCTTTACTGTATTGTCCATAACGCTCCGTTTCAGACCGGAACGGTCGTACTGTTTGCGAGTGGCAACCCAAGCAGCCTTCTCTTATAAAAAGGTCTCTTCCCTGTAATTCAAGCGGGGTATAAGGTTTTACACTGGCAATTGTTGGAATGTTTGATGATATGGTTAATGTAGGCATCAACTCAACAAATGATCCTATTAAGATAACTACCAATGCTACCATCATAAATTGTATAGGCCTGCGTTCCAACCTGCGGTGCCAGCTGTTTTCTCTAACAATAGTACTCACCGGCTCTAACGGCATTGCCTGTGCAGCTTCGTTTGCCACCAATTTACCTTGTAATGCTGTGCGGGTAAGGTTATAAGCCATTACTATTACACCTGTTAAATACAAGGTTCCACCTAATGACCGTGTTACCCACATCGGTACAATGCGCAATACGGTTTCTAAAAAGTTATATTTTAATATGCCTTCGGGAGTAAATTCCTTCAACATCAATCCCTGAGTAAAACCTGCCCAGTAAAGAGGTATCACATAGAATAAGATACCAAGTGTGCCAATCCAGAAATGGAACGATGCCAGTTTTTTGGAGTATAGCTGCGTATTGTAAATACGTGGTATTAACCAGTATAATATGGCAAAGGTTAAGAAACCGTTCCAGCCTAAAGCACCCATGTGTACATGTGCTATAATCCAATCAGTAAAGTGCGCTATGGCGTTAACCTGTTTTAATGCCAGCATTGGCCCCTCAAAGGTGGCCATACCATAGGCCGTTAAGCCAACCACCATAAATTTAAGCGTAACATCATCACGCACCTTATCCCATGCACCACGGAGCGTTAACAAACCGTTGATCATACCACCCCAGCTTGGAGCAATCAGCATGATAGAGAAAGCAACACCCAATGATTGTGCCCAACCTGGTAATGTGGTATATAATAAATGGTGCGGGCCAGCCCATATATAAATAAATATAAGCGCCCAAAAGTGTAGTATACTTAGTTTGTACGAATAGATTGGCCGATTTGCCATTTTCGGCAAAAAGTAATACATCATACCCAAATAAGGCGTAGTAAGGAAAAATGCTACTGCATTGTGCCCGTACCACCACTGCACCAGGGCATCCTGTACACCGGCATAAACCATGTAGCTTTTCCAGAAAGTAACCGGTATTTCAACAGAGTTTACAATGTGCAGCACTGCAATGGTTACAAATGTGGCAATGTAAAACCATATAGCTACATAAAGGTGCCTTTCGCGGCGTTTAAATATGGTGCCAAACATGTTCCAGCCAAACACTACCCATATAACGGTAATGGCAATATCAATTGGCCATTCCAGTTCGGCATATTCGTGCGAGGTGGTAATACCCAGTGGCAAAGTAATAAGGGCACTCACTATTATAAGCTGCCAGCCCCAAAAGTGTATGGCGCTTAGGGTATCGCTGTACATACGTGCTTTTAGTAACCTTTGCAACGAATAATAAACGCCCATAAAAATGGCGTTACCAACAAATGCAAATATTACCGCATTGGTATGTAAGGGTCTGATCCTTCCAAATGTAGTATACTGGTTGTGCAAATTAGCACCCGGATAATACAATTGTATAGCTATCAAAAGACCTATAGTCATCCCTGCTATCCCCCAAATAACGGTAGCTATACCGAAATTCCGGACGATCTTGTTGTCATAGTAAAATTTTTCAGGCTGCATAAATTGTTCTTTGTTTATCGATGTAAAATTATTGAGGGTATTTGAATGACAGAATGATGACAGTTGTCATCAAAAGTGATTTAGATCATTTTTCATCCACTTCCGACTCTTTATCATCCAACAGGATTCGTATGGAGGGTGTGTATAAATCATCGTTCTGTCCACTTTGCTGGGCCCAAAAAAATGCGCCCAAAAAGATCAGCGCCAGCAGCACGCTGCAACCAATCAGAAAATAGATTATACTCATATTAATTTTCGCTTTCTGGCTGCCAAATGAGTTGCCAGCGTGGTGAATGAAATAATAGTAACTGTACTTAAAGGCATTAAAATAGCCGCTATCAATGGCGATAACTTACCGCTAACCGCATAGCTTAAACCGATCAGATTATATGTTAAAGAGATAGCAAATGAACAGTGGATTATATTTACCGTATCCTTAGAGAAACGCAGAAAACATGGTAGTTTTTTAAACGACTTGCCATCCATAATGGCATCGCTTCCCGGCGAAAAATTATTTACGTTATCTGTAACGGCTATTCCAAGGTCACTTTGCTTTAACGCACCCGAATCATTAAGTCCATCGCCAATCATCATTACCCTGTTACCTTTCTGTTGCAGGGATTGTATGAAATCTAATTTATCCTGCGGGGACTGGCTGAAATACATTTGATTGTCTGATTTAAAAAACCGTACCAAATCATTTTTTTCATAATCATGATCGCCTGACAGCAGATAAAGCTGATATATTGAATCAAGGGCGGCTACGTCCTGCATTCCGTCCCTGTAATGGTGCTTAATAGAAAAGTACCCCAGGTATTTTTCGTCAATTAAAATATGTACGGCAGTGGTTTTAAATTCCTTATTAACATCGTTAAAAACAAATTCCCTGCTGCCAATAAGTATTTGATGATCTTCTATCCTTGCTACAATGCCTTTACCGGGTATCTCTTCATATTTTTTTACCGGAAGTTTTGATAATGGCCCCAAATACTCACATATCATCCGAGATAAAGGGTGCATAGAATTTATGCAGGCGCCATACACCAATTGCCGCTGAAAGCGGGTTAACTCACCTTTTTGTTCAATGGAATTAGCATCTCCGTTTGTTATGGTTCCGGTTTTATCCATTACTATGGTATCAACACTTGCCATATGTTCAACCACCCCGGCGTTTTTTAAATAAAATAGGTTTCTGTCGAAAATGCTTAGCGCAGCAGCCATAGTAAAGGGAGTACTTAATGCCAGCGCACAAGGGCAGGCAACTATTAATACCGCAGTAAACGCAGCCAATCCGCGCCCCACATTAAAGGGCAGCCAGAAGAGCAGCGAACCAAAGGCAATAGCCAGCAATACAATAATGAAATATTTACTTACCCTTTCGTTAAACGTTTTGGCGCCGGTGTCCTTTTGCCTCGTAAAAGCTTCATTGTTCCATAGCTGGGTAAGATAGCTTTGAGATACAGATTTTACCACTTCCAGTTCAATGGCCTCACCGGTTTGTCGGCCGCCAGCGTAAATTACTTCTCCTAATGTTTTGTTAACCGGGATCGACTCACCTGTTACAAAACTAAAATCGACCATTGCCTGGCCCTTTAATAAAATAGCATCGGCTGGTATAATTTCATTATTGCGGATGATGATTCTTTGACCAGTTTGAAGTTGAGATAAGGGAACTGGCTTTTCAATATCGTTAACTAATACGTTTACAGCCACCGGAAAAAAAGAGCGGTAGTCTCGTTCAAAGGAAATATGATGATAGGTTTTTTGCTGAACAAACTTGCCTATTAGCAGAAAAAACACCAGGCCACAAAGTGTATCTGCAAAGCCTGCTCCGGTATGGGTAAATATCTCAACCACGGTACGCAGAAAAAGTACTGCAATGCCCAGTGCCAGCGGAAAATCAATATTAAGAACGCGTTTTCTTAAATTATTCCATGCAGAAACAAAGTATTCGCGCCCGCTGAAAAACACCACCGGCAAGGAAAACACTACATTAAGATAGCCGAAAAAATGTTTGAAATTCTGTTCGTACGACGAGAGCCCGAAATATTCAGGAAAGCTCAATAGCATTACATTACCAAAGCAAAATCCGGCAACAGCAATCCGTTGTACGATGTTGCCTTTTTCGGCTTTATTTTGTTCTTTAATAACATCCTGCAAGCTAATCAGCGGCTCATATCCTATATCGTAAAGCTGCTCAACCAATTGCTGTAAACTCATCTGGTTTTGGTCAAACCTTACTACCAGTTGTTTTTTAAGAAAGTCGACTCTGGAATAATGAACAGCCGGATTAAAGCGATTTAACTGTTCCAGCAACCAAAGGCATGAACTGCAATGAATATGCGGAATATAAAAACTAACAATGGAGATGCGATCATCAGCATAATCTAACAGCGCGTTTATAATAGTTGGATCACTCAGGTAATCAAACCTTTTATCAACCCTAACGCGGTTTGCACCGGGATGATCATTATAGCTATAGTAATTGCATAGGCCAGAATCGGCTAAAATATGATAAACGCTTTCGCAGCCACTACAGCAAAATTGTTTATCATCAATGCTGAATGAATTGGTCAGACATTCGTCGCCACAATGATAGCAGGTAGTTTTTATCAGCGCTGTTCCTTCTGTCATTTCTTAAAAATTTAATTTGTTCAAAAATGACAGTTAAAGTTTTGCTGTAGAATGATTTTAATTTGTTAAAAAAGTGACCCACATCATTTTTTAACAAATTAAGCAGCCTTATCCTCCACACAAACAGCCCTGATGTGGGCCAAATGCGTTTATTGGCGTATTATCATTAAAATATTTATCGGCATGCCCATTTATAAGTAACCCATTATCTATAAACCTTTCTATTATAATAATTAGCATAAGCTCAATAAGTGATTTTCATCATTTATTGGGACTCCCCCCGTACTTAGCTTTGCCGGCAAATACTTTAAATGGAAGAACCAGATAGTGAAGAAACGATTGGCGAAATAGTTGCCCGGGATTATAGTAAAGCCACGGTTTTTAAAACCCTGGGAATTGATTTCAGTTGCGGTGGTAAATTAACTATTGCAGATGCCTGCAAACAGCATGGACTGGTTGAAGAAGAAGTATTACAGCAACTTAATAACGTAATTGCCCTGTCAGGTATGCCTGACATGGATTTCCAAAGCTGGGACATTGGCTTTATGTGTAAGTATATGATACAACTGCATCATCTATATTTAAAAAATAACACGCCCTTTATTCAGGAGCTTTCACACAAAATATGTAAAACCTATGCTGAAAAACACAGGGAGATTATCCGGATAACTGAAGTTTTTGAGTACACCAGTAACCTGCTGATGCAGAACATGGTTAAAGAAGAACAAAGCGTATTTCCGTACATCATTGCATTAAATAATGCTTATAAAAATGGCTCTATAATTAAAGAAGCCAGTCCTGTTTCTATCCTGATTTACCTTATGGAGGCTGAACATGAAAAGGTTGCTGAAAACTTCAGGGAGCTTCGTAGCCTGACAAATAATTACCAGTTGCCCCAGTATGTTCCACATAGTTATGGCATACTCTATAAAATGCTGCAAGAGTATGAAGATGACGTTTACTTACACCTGCATCTTGAAAACAACATCCTGTACCCCAAAGTTATTCAAATGGAAAATGAAATGATGAAGAAAAAGAATATTGAATAAAACTGAACCCCTCAATTAATTATATCAAAACTATCAATTAAAACATACCATGAGTCATACTTTTCATATCCCGGTTTTGGGCTTGGGCTATTCTATTGATACACCGCTAAAAGTTGCCAGATATGGCATTTCGTCCGTAATGTCTGTTGTTGATGATGAACTTATAGAAAGGATGCGTGAATATCATGCCCAACTAAACCATGAGGACTATATACCAATATTAAAGAATGAGCCAGATTTCCGGGCAAAACGCATCACAGCTTACCTTAACATGGTTGCCAGGTTAGTTGACCAACAGTTTCAGCAATTAAAACAACTGCCTTTTGAAGCAGGGAATGACCTTTGCCGATATTTTGAGTTGCTGCCTGAAAATACAAGACTGAAACAAGGTTACGATTTGATGATGGATTATCCCGATGATAGCCAAAAACAGTTATTTCAGGACCTGCTTAAGAGCGAAATGACCAAAGGCTCCATTGATGTTAACATCATGGCTAAAGTAGATAAGATGAACTATGACGCTGAAGGGCTATCCATTGGTGATCAATATACCGATGCGTTGGCGGCATTGCGCGGATTTGCAGAAAGCAAACTTGAATCGGCAGTTATTTTATCTGCCGGCATGAACCCCAGACTTTACAGCTACCTGGAATCATTTAATGATTTCTTTCCCGACAGGAAGGGGCATATCAGGAAAAGAATTATTTTAAAAGTAAGTGATTTCCGTTCTGCTTATATCCAGGCTAAGTTTCTGGCAAAAAAAGGACTTTGGGTATCCGAGTTCCGGGTAGAATCAGGGCTGAATTGCGGTGGGCACGCCTTTGCCACGGAAGGTTTCCTTTTAGGGCCGATACTGGAAGAATTTAAACAAAAGCGCAATGAAATGCGCGATGAACTTTTTCAGAGCGTACAACTAGTATTACAGGAAAAGGGAATTGTTTGCGATTTGGCACCAAAGCAAAACCTGAGCGTACAGGGCGGAATAGGTACCGCCGCAGAAAACGAGTTTTTGCTGCAGCACTACCAGGTTGATGCTACCGGCTGGGGCAGCCCTTTTTTGCTGGTACCCGAGGTTACCAATGTTGATAAGAGCACGCTTTTACAATTGGAAAATGCCAGAGAAGATGACTTTTACCTGAGCGGCTCTTCGCCATTGGGTATCCTTTTTAATAACTTTAAAAATAGCACAGCGGAGGCCCAGCGTTTAAAACGATTGGAACATAATCGGCCCGGCAGCCCCTGTACCAAGAAGTACCTGTGCACCAATACAGAATTTACGGAACAGCCCATCTGTATCGCTTCGCGCGAATACCAGCATTTAAAAATCAAGCAATTACAAACACTTGATCTTCCCGAACCGGATTATCAAACCCAGTACCAGGAAATAACAGAAAAAATATGCCTGTGCGAGGGTCTTTGTGCATCAGCCTACCTGAAATATGATTTGCTGAAACCCAGGGAAAATAAAGCAGTAGCCATTTGCCCCGGTCCTAACCTGGCCTATTTTTCCAGGAGCTATTCATTAGATGAAATGGTGAAGCATATTTATGGAACAACCGACTTGCTTGACAAGATAAAACGGCCCCATATGTTTATAAAGGAGCTTAACCTGTATATCAATTATTTGCAGACAGATCTGCAAGCGCAGTTGAGGGATTTGAATGAGAAAAAGAAAAAACAACTATCAAAATTTAAAATACAATTACAGGAAGGCATTAACTATTACAAGGCCTTATTTACCGCACCAACTGATACCACCACCCAGATTTTGCAAAACTGGATACAGGAATTAACTAATTCTGAAATACAGCTAAGCGGTATACAGGTTTAAAAAAGTTTAAGCGCAAAATTTAATTAAAAGCAGCTGTTTAACACGGCTGCTTTTTTTATGGTATATAAGATAAAATATGTGAAAAAAAAATTGCGTAGTTAAATAACTACATTTATATTTGTAGTCAAATAACTACATAATGAATTTAAGACGAGACGTATTTCAAGCCTTAGCCGACCCTACCCGAAGGGCCATATTGCTATTGGTGGCTTCGCAATCTCTTACAGCAGGAGCAATAGCCTCAAACTTTGATACCGCCCGACCGACAGTTTCCAAACATCTGCAAATACTTACCGAGTGCGAATTATTGGAACAAAAACAAAACGGCAGAGAAATTCACTACCATATTAATGCAAAAAAGATGAAAGAAGTAGCCGACTTTATTGAACCCTTTCGCAATATGTGGGATGACCGCTTTAATAAACTGGAAAGCATCATGAAAGAATATCAAACCAGGAAATAAAATTATGGAACGAAAAACAAAGGTTACTGCCGAAGATGGCAAACACGATATATTGATTATCCGGGAGTTTGATTTGCCGCTGGACTTACTTTTTAAAGCATATGCCGAACCAGAACTTGTTGAGCAATGGATGGGCACAAAAGTACTGAAACTGGAGAGTAAAAAACATGGCAGCTGGGAGTTTGAAACAACCGATGCAAAAGGAAATGTTGCAATGCGAGCCAGCGGAGTGATCCATGAGTTTATTCCTAACCAGAAGATAATCCGCACATTTGAAATGGCCAATACTCCTTTTGGTGTTCAGCTGGAGATAACGGAGTTTGAAAAGCTAAGTGATGACACCAGCAAAATTAATATGCACGTGATATATGAGTCGGTTGCACAAAGGGACCAGTTGCTGAAACTGCCATTTGCCTATGGCATAAACATGGCGCATAACCGGATGGAAGAACTATTAAAAACCTTAAAATAATTATAAAATGGAAAAAAGAAAGCTAATTTGGTATTGGATAATTACCGCAATATTATCCTTTTGCATTTTTTCGGGTGGCTTGGCGCAGGCCTTGCAGGTAAAGGGAGTGGTGCAGGGTTTTAAACCCCTGGGGTACCCAACTTACTTTATCTCTATCATCGGCGTTTGGAAGGTATTGGGCATCATTGCGATATTGATACCAAAGTTTAAATTGCTTAAAGAATGGGCTTATGCAGGCATATTTTTCACCATGACCGGTGCGGTAATTTCGCATATTGCCAGTAATGATATTTCTGTACAGATAATAGCCCCAGTTGTGCTGGCCATTTTTACCGTATTATCATGGTATTTAAGGCCCGCGGATAGAAAAATCAGCACCGTCAATGAATAAAAATTATTAGCGGCGTTAAACAAAAGTCAAAAAAAACCAATTATAAAAACAACATAACCATGGCAAGCGTATCAATTTATTTAAACTTTAATGGTAATGCCGAGGAAGCATTTAACCATTACAAAAAAACTTTTGGAACAGCGTTTTCCAATCCGATAATGCGGTTCAAGGATGCACCGCGACAGCCCGGCGCACCGGAGCTACCAGAAGCTGATCAAAACAAAGTAGCGCATGTGGCATTGCCTATACTTAGCGGCATCCAAATAATGGGAACGGATATGCTGGAAAGTATGGGCCAAAAACTGGTAGAAGGCAACAATTTCACTATCAATTTGAGTCCCGATACCAAAGAAGAGGCCGACAGCTTGTACAACAAGCTATCGGAAGGCGGAGCGGACAGTGTGGCACCACACGACGAATTCTGGGGATACTGGGGTACTTGTAAAGACCGCTTTGGCATCCGCTGGATGTTCAATATTGTTAAACAGGAGTGGTAGTTGAAATTTAACTATATCATGTAAAAAGTAAATTCGTGGCTTGCCGGAGATCGCTGAAGCAAGCCACGAATATTTTATAAATTACGGTTGTGTAAACAACAAGCTATTACAAAGAACACCATGAATCCAAAGGTTAATTTCTTTTTTGATAAAGCCAAACAATGGCAGGAAGAGTATGAGAAATTGCGAATGATAGCTCTCGACTGCGGCCTTACAGAAGAACTAAAATGGGGTTGCCCATGTTATGTATTGAACAAGCAAAACATTGTTTTAATACACGGCTTTAAAGAGTATTGCGCATTCCTGTTTTTTAAAGGCGCTTTGTTAAGTGATATACATGGCATCCTGATTCAGCAAACCGAAAATGTGCAGTCGGCCCGGCAGATCCGGTTCGCCAACCTCCGGGAAATAATGGATTTGGAGTCCACATTGAAAGCTTATATTTATGAGGCCATTGAAGTAGAAAAAGCAGGCTTAAAAGTGGAACTTAAAAAGACCGAAGATTTTTCGGTTCCCGCCGAATTTCAATATAAACTGGATCATATCCCCGCACTTAAAACCGCTTTTGAAGCATTAACGCCGGGCAGGCAGCGCGGATATTTGTTTCATTTTTCTCAACCAAAACAATCCAAAACCCGCGAAGCAAGAGTTGAAAAATATATTCCGCAAATTTTGGGTGGAAAAGGATTGGATGATTAGTGCAGTTCTGGATTTTTATTGGCAACTATTTGATTTGATACATAATTTAAAAAGAATATGCTTATTAACATCAATCCCAAATTACCCATGCGTGATAAAGCACTTACCAAAGAATTTTATCTGAACAAATTGGGATTTCAGCAATTCGGCAACGACTATGACGGATACCTGATGGTTCAAAAAGACAATATTCAAATTCATTTTTTTGAGTTTAAAGAACTCAATCCAAAAGAGAACTATGGGCAAGTTTATATTCGTACAAATGATATTGATGAATTATACCAATCCATATCGAACAAAAATATAACCATACATCCAGCAGGGCATTTGCAAACCAAACCATGGGGACAAAGAGAGTTTGCTTTGCTTGACCCAGACAGTAATTTGCTGACCTTTGGACAAAGTGTTTAAAAGAATACCGTGAATCCTAAGGTTGATGAATTTTTAAGCAATGCCGAAAAGTGGCAGGCCGAACTGGATAAGTTGAGAAGGATCTGTCTCGATTGCGGACTAACAGAAGAATTAAAGTGGGCGGCTCCTGTTTATACTTTTCGGCAAAGCAATATTGTTGGTATAAATGGATTAAAAGAAAGTTGCGCAATTAGCTTTTTTAAAGGGGCCCTGTTAGAAGATGCCTATAGTATTTTGATTAAGCCCGGCGAGCATACACAGGCAGGACGCTGGATTAAGTTTACCTCTGTGAAAGAAATAACAACATTGGAGCCTATCCTGAAAGCCTATATTTATGAAGCCATTGAAGTTGAAAAAGCCGGTGTAAAATTGGAATTAAAAAAAGAAATTATTATTCCTGAAGAATTTCAAAGTAAACTAAATGCCATTCCAACCTTGAAAGCCGCTTTTGAGGCATTAACACCAGGAAGACAACGGGGATACTTACTTCATTTTTCTCAACCCAAGCAATCCAAAACCCGCGAAGCCAGGATTGAAAAATATATTCCGCAAATTCTGGGTGGAAAAGGGTTGGATGATTAGTGCAGTTCTGGATTTGTTGTGACAACTCCGCCCGTTCAAGGGTCTACACTTGAATGCACATAATAGCGAGCGTCCGCGCTCACGAAAACAAATTTGTGAAATAAGCATTCCTCATATCTGGTTAACATAAAAATTACAGATAAACAACAATATTTATTCCATTATAATCTTAATCTTTGGCGACCGTTAAATACAACAACAGTTACTTGAAACAATACATCATACACAATGGAATACACTAAAACTTATACAGTAAAAAACGAACACATAGACGTGCAGGAAATAATGGATGGCTTATACTATCCTTTTTATATGGAATACTGCCGGCACGATTATATCCGCGAAGTGCTGAGTTTTGACTTTGAGATTGAAGCTAAAAATGGTGTTTATATGGTATTATCCAATTATAGCATCAGCTTTTTAAGATCGTTAAAAAGAGGGGATGAATTTTCGGTTACCTGTACTTTATATAAAGATAAAGCAGGTTTACCTAAGCTGCATTTTAAGCAGTCTATCATTTTCAACAATAAGGTAATGACCAAAGCCGTATTTACCGGAACCTGCGTGCCTGCAACCGGAGGACGGCCCTATCTGCCAACATCTGTACTGGATAAAATTAAAGACGCACCAGTACTTGAAGAAAATTAAATCATTTAATAAAAGGTTTAAGGCTTCCGCATATTAAAAGATGAGCTTCGAATTCCCTAAGGAAGCCGAAGCTCATTTTTATAACCAATTGTACAAGGTTTAAAGAGTAAACCAACAGTCTATTTTCCCACTCTTGATTTATTTTGTGTATCAAAGATCACTATGCTGGTGATGTTATCATCCAGCTTTATAAACCTGGCAGATTGTGATAAAAAGGATGATCCGAAATAAAACTCCTGCTTTTCGGTTTTGCCATTTTTGTATTTAATTATGGCGTAAGCATCAGTTGGTTTAACAGCAATTGTTTTGGCGTGGATGTTAAGCCTAAAAACTTTTAATGAATCTTTATGCTGGCTGGCCGCTAACATAATGTTGCCCCTGGTATCCCGTAGCTGCACCAATGCTTTCCCGTCGCCGGGTATGTAAATACCGCTTTGTAAAATACTTAAGGGCTTAAAGCCGCCTTTGCCGTCGCCTTTTAGCATCAAGCCATTTAGTGCATCATAGCGCCCTATGGATACATCAGTGCCATAATCATTTCCGTTAATAACAACATCTAAGTTTCCATCGCCATCAAAATCACCGGCTTGCATACCGTTCAGGGTCGAAAACTGTGCCTCAATGGGCAATGGGATAAGGGTAAATTTGCCATTTCCATCGTTCCTCAAAAAACATGATTTCAGCATATTGGCTTTAAGCCGTAATGCTCCTTTGCGCTGCTCGGGCGATAATATATCATCCATAGTAGCTACGGCAAATGATTTGTAATTGGTAAATTTCTTTTTAAGGCTGATCATCTGCTTAAACACATCATCTCTTCCATGCACAGGAAACTCCTGTTTTTCGCCATTTTTATCCTTCAAATACAGCGATGGTATAGCATCGTATGCGCCATTATGATCAAAATCGCCGGCAGTAATATAAACCGGGTATTGATCATTGGCTTGGAACAAACTATTCTGCCCAACGTTACCCACAATATAATCCATACGCCCGGTATGCCTGAAATCGCCCGCAACGATAGAATTCCACCAACCCAATTTATCACCAATACCAGATTGAGGTGTTATATTCACAAACTTACCATGTTCGTTTTTAAAGAAGGTTACAGGCATCCATTCTCCCGCCATAATAAGATCAGGCCAGCCATCATTATCAAAATCGGTGAAAATGGCGTCGCATACCAGGCCTATATTTTTTAATCCCGGTGCCACTTCTTTGGTAACATCGGTAAATTTAACGTGACCGTTTTTGCTATCATTTCTGAGAATAATGCTTGAAACAGGTTTTGGGTAACTCCATGGATCAACCCTGCCCGATATAAACAAGTCAAGCTTGCCATCTTTATTATAATCGCATGCCCTTACACACAGCTTGCTGGTATAATTTACGGGCAAAGCATCTGCTGCAAGCGTAAAGTTTCCTTTACCATCATTTAAATATAACCTATCCTGGTATGGCAGGGTATTGGGTTCGTCTTTATAACCACCACTGGCTATATAAAGATCCAACTTACCATCGCCATTGGCATCAAAAAGCAACAGCCCTTCATCAGTAAAGTGTTTGTACGGATCAACTTTGCCCGGTAAAAAGTCACGTTGTTTGAACTTACCGTTTGGCAGTTGCAGAAACACCTGTGTAGGGTAATAATTATCGCCCCCAATTATCAAATCATCTAAGCCATTGCCATCTATATCACCAACGGCCAAAGCAGGGCTATATTCTGATAGCTTATGGGGCAATAACTTTTGAATGTTAAAATCTACAAAATCAATCTTCTTGTTTAAATAATGAAGGCCAAGTGAGTCGGTTACTTCTTTAAAGTAAGCCTTAAAATCAATTTCGGGCTGGCTTAATGTGTAGTTGATGTTAGCATCATCAATACTTACCTTAATTTTCTGATCGGCCTTTATATTTAACAGTTTTTGTTTTTTACCGCCTGGCCATTTAATAACGGCAGAATCAACCAGGCTCACTTTTCCTAATCCAAAGTGGGCCATGGCTTGTACGGTTGACAAATACCCCCTGTAAGGATCATTTTCATATACCTGGTGCTTGCCATGGTTATAATAAATATCAACTATTGCACCCAGGCCATTTATATTTTGCTTGCCGCCTTTAAAGCTGATTTGCAGAAAATGCGCATTATTAACCGTTTTCTTATCATCCCTGGAGGTGTTCCTGTAAATTAAAGCCTCATCATCAATATTGTTAATAATCATGTCCATGGCGCCGTCATTATCCAAATCGGCATACACCGCACCGTTAGAAAACGTTGGAAGATCAAGCCCCCAGTTATCGCTTACATCTTTAAAGGTGAGATCGCCCTTATTTTCAAAGGCATAATTTTTCAATTTAACTTCCGGAATTTGTTCAAGCACCTTCTTTTTAGGAGTGAGCGCATAGGCATCCTGCCGGTAAACCATAAAATCGTGATCAGAATAGTCTTTTCTAAAGCCGTTGGTTATTACAATATCCCTAAAGCCATCGTTATTAAAATCAACCACCAAGGGCGTCCAGCTCCAATCTGTTTGGGCCATGCCTGCCAAAAAGCCAATCTCGCTAAATGCCGGACTACCGATACGCCCCTGCTGCCCCACCCGGGGGCCCTGATTAAGTTGCAGGGTATTACGGATGTACTGATACTGATAGCCAAAAAGATCAAAGCTTTGATAGGTTTGATAGCTATTGGCATTAAGCATCATTTTTTTCCGATAATTGTCGGGAGCGTTCATATCCAGCTCCACCACATCGGGCAGACCGTCGTTGTTAATATCAACCACATCCTGCCCCATTGCATTTAATGAGGTATGCTTAAAATATTCTTTTGAGCGATTGGTAAAAGTACCGTCGTGGTTATTGATGTAGAGAATATTGTCGGAAATAAAATCATCAGATACATAAATATCTTTCCATCCATCGCCATTAAAATCAACCGTTGTGGCGGCATGTCCATATCCCCCCTGATTGATCCCTGCCTTTTGTGAAACATCATGAAATACCGGATGATGCAGAGTGCTATCCCAATCGTTGCGGTACAGCCGCCCGGTATTTATTATTGTACCATGGGTATTAGCCGGACCAAAAACACTGGGATTATATTTTGCGCTGGCGTTGTTAACCGTAAGGTACATGTCCAGGTCGCCATCGTTATCGTAATCAAAAAAACTGGCCATTGTTGATTCGGCAACTATGTCCAAACCATACTCTTTGGCCATATCCTTAAAATGAGGAATACCATCTTTATCCACGCCCTGGTTTACGTAAAGAATATTACGCCTTCTAAGCGAATCTTTATAAATGGTGTTACAGATGTAAATATCAGGCAGACCGTCATTATTAATATCAACTATGGCTACGCCCCGTCCCCATCTGCCCATACCTTCAACGCCTGCTTTTTCGGTAATATCCTCGAACTCAAAATTGCCTTTGTTTAAATACAAGCGGTTAGAAACCATATTACCGGTAAAATAAATATCCGGCAGGCCATCATTATTAAAATCGCCTATGCCAACGCCGCCGCCATTGTAAATATTTACTACATCTAAGGGATTGATGGAGTCGGATTCGGTTATTTTATTATTGAAGTGTATACCCGAATGCGATGATGAAATTTGTTCAAACAGCGTTTTCTTTTTACACGAAAACAAGCCTAATACACAAAGAACAAAAACAATGTTATAAAGATTTTTCATTAAAGATTATGGTACAATTGAGAAACAATAATTGTTATTTCTATTGATTACGATTGATAAAACAGGACTTATAATATATTCAAGTTAATACTTAAAAGCGATTAAATGAGTCTGATTGGGTTATTTAAAGTATTAATGGCAAAAAAGGCCTTCTCAATAAAGAGAAAGCCTTACTTATAAATAAATCAACTAACAACTCGCATTTTATTTAACAGATTTTAATGTTTAATAACCCGGATTCTGCTTTAAGTTTGGATTTAGCCCGATTGCCGCTTGCGGAATAGGCAATATATCATGCCCTGTCGGAAGCGACGTAAACCAAACACCATGAAGCTGACCATCGGCTGTTGGGCCGTATGGATAAGGTTCAGGCAGCAATGAGTTATCTGTATTATAATTGGCATGGATAAACGCTGCGGCTACTCCAGGGCCTGCTCTGCGCAGGTTATAAAAAAGAGAGAAATCACCTGTAAGTTCATGCCTGTATTCGCTCAATACCATTTGTAATGGATCAGTTATTGGCTGGGTAGCTTTACCATCATAAGTAAGTCCATCCTGCACAATTGGATTTCCGGCACCATCAACCGGTGATGCTGAACCACCTGCCAATCCAAGTCCCCATGCTCTGTCTCTAACTATTTTCAAATCAGCCATGGCACCCGGTATATCACCGGTACGTACCTTACATTCGGCCCTGTCCAGTATAATTTCTGCATAACGCAACAATACCTGGTTTTGGGTACCGAAAATTGCTGATGTACCATTGGCACCGGTAAGGTTTGGATCGCGCCATTTTTTTGCACAATAATATCCTGAACGGGTAAGGTCATCACCATACCATGGGTGCTTAAGTGATCCGCAAGAGTTGATGATTTTACCATCATCGCCGGTATAAGTTTGGCTACCTGAAGCAAAACCTGCCTGTACTACCGCATAACCTTTTATGCCGCCCCATTTGGCAATAATACCTTTACTTTGAATGGTATCTCCAGGGCCAATTATGGTAAGTGTTTTACGTCTGTCGCCCGCAGCATAAGAATACCAAAGACCAGGGTTACCGTAATCATAGCCAAAGCCGCTAATTTCATGTGGCCAGCTAAAGTCATCAATCCAGGCTTCTTCACCACCATTTTGCCATCCGCCGTCCCAGCTTGCTGATGCACCTGCCACCAGATCAAATTGAATTTCAAAAAGTGATTCATCATTATTTTGATGATCAAATTCATTTACTTGTTCAAAGTCCTGCAATAAATGATAGTTACTGGTTAACTCCGTATTGTTAAAGGCAGCTAAAGCAGCAGTATAGTTTTTTAACCACATTTGCGCCGCACCTTCATAACCATAGGCTGCGCCTTTGGTGGCACGGCCCAAATCAGCTGCCGGTAAGGTTGATTTTGATAACAATAAGGTTTCTGCCTGTTTCATATCAGCAACAACCTGCGCAAATACCTGATCTTGGGTGCTGCGTGGAGTTAAACCGTTGTTTCCCGGTATTTCCTGTATTTCCAGAGGCACACCACCAAAAGTTCCTGCCAGGTAATAATAGCTCATCCCTCTCAAAAAATAAGCCTCGCCTGTTAAACGGTCTGCTAGAGCAGCTGTTACAACCCCGTTGGCCTTTGCTGTAGCAATAATACCAAAAGCAGCATTAGCACGGCCTATAGCGATGTATGCATTGTTCCAGAAAACAGAAAGGGCAGCAAAATTAGAATTGATGGTATAAGAGTTCCATGCAATATCGGCACCATCATTATACCAGTCATGACTTAAGAAGTTAGCATAATACCAAATTGATTTTTTCAGCAAATCGGCATTTTGGTAACTATCGTAAATACTATTTACCAGGGCCACAACATCCTGCGAGGTAGTGAAGGTAGCTTGTGACGTAGAGTTAAATGTATTTGTCTGCGTTAAAAAGTTCTTTTTGCAGCTAAGTGGGATCACCATTGCCGCGCAAAACACAGCTATAATTGTAAACTTTATCTTGTTGATTTTCATATCCTTAATATTTTATCTTCTCTTTTATTAAAAAGTTACGTTTAAACCAATAGTGAAATACCTTGATGAAGGATAGGTGCCATTATCCACACCGTTTTGTGTAGCATAACCTCCCTGCGCTCCGATTTCCGGATCCAGGCCCTTGTAACTAGTAATAGTGAACAGGTTTTGTGATGATACGTATACCCTTACCTTGGTTAAAGTAAGTTTTCTCGCTAAATCAGTAGGTAAAGTGTAGCCAACAGTTACGCTTTTCAATTTCAGGAAGCTACCGTTTTCAATCCATGCACTTGATGGAACAGAATCACCATAAGAGTTATCGTTATAATATATTTTGGCGTATGTATTGGAGTGATTAGCAGGAGTCCAGGCATTTTGATAATATTCCTGACTGATGTTTTCGATCCCTACGAAACCACGGTTCTGATAGGTTTCCAGGTTACTTTCTTCGTAGTTTAGTATTTTGTTTCCATAAACGCCGTAAAAGTATAAGTTGAAATCCCATGCTTTGTATGATCCGTCAAGGTTAAGTCCACCAAAAAACTTTGGTTGCGGGCTGCCCAAACTTGTTTCGTCACTTGCATCTACGTGGCCATCGCCGTTAATATCTGCAAAGTAGCGGTTACCCGGCCCTGTGGCGCCCATGTAGTAATATTGCACCGCACCACCACTTTTGGCTGCAGCGTTTGCATTTAATGCATTGATTTGAGCCTGTGTTTGAATAATACCCAATGATTTATAACCATAAAACTCACCAAGTGGTTGGCCTATGTTTGTTTCGCTATAAATTGGCCAGCCGTTACCGTTCAAATTAACAGCACCTGTTGGGCTCCCCTGTGGGTTGGTAATAAACGTTGTACCTGAAAGTAAAGAGGTAAGTTTGTTTTGAATTGCCGAAACGGTTAAACCAACCCCAAAATGAAAATCGTTAAAGGCATGGTTATAATTGGCTGCAAATTCCCAACCTTTGTTATCCATTGTACCCACGTTTTTGGTTTCGGATAGATAACCTGTTTGCGCCGGTACAGCAATATTTAACAAGAAATCTTTTGATTTTCTGTTGAACCAGTCAACTGTAAAGGTCAAATCGCCATGTAAAAATGAGAAGTCGGTACCAATGTCGGTTTGGTAATCTGTTTCCCATTTTAAATAAGGATTTGAAGGTTGAATAGCTGCAATACCACCCTGATAAACACCTCCAAAAGGATAACCTAAGTTACCTGAAGTAACAGCTGCTGATCCGTATGAATATAACTGCTGATATTGGTATAGCGGGATAGAACCCTGGTTACCAACTTCACCATAGCTACCTCTTAGTTTAAAGTCAGACAACCAATCGGCATTTTTCAAAAACGACTCTTGTTTAACTTTCCAGGCTACTGCACCACTGGGGAATACGCCATATTTATGACCTTCATCAAATTTTGAAGATCCGTCTCTTCTTACGGTACCCGTAATCAGGTATTTATCATCAAACTTATAAGTTAACCTTGCAAATTGTGATGCCAAAGAATAGATATTTTCGCCATTACCTGTATTTGTACCGGCAATATTAGGATCAAGTTTAACACCGGTATCCTGGCTCAAATCCATAACGGTGTTATTTGGAGGAACACCGCTTCCACCCATGCCCGACCATGTATTTTCCTGTTCAGAAACACCACCCACAAAACTGATGGCATGTTTACCAAAAGTTTTATCGTATGATATAGTGTTTTCCCACAACCACTCAAATGTACTGTTGATGTGTTGGGTGTATAATGCATTTTGTGTTGCACCTGCCAATGATCCGTATTGGTTAACCAAACGATCATCTTCGGGTTGGAAGAAATAGCCATTAAATCCACTAACATTTACACCGGCATTAGTTTTTATTTTAAGCCCATCAATTATGGTAGCTTCTAATGATGAATTGGCTAATAAATATTGATTTATATTCTTATAACGATTAGAATTAATAGTGAATAGCGGGTTGGTATATTTAGCAACATAAGTATAAACCGGGTTATAGAAACCGTAGTTACCCTTGCCATCGCTAATCTGACTGGTTACACTGTTACCACCATCAAGCGTTGGAGGAAGCTGGGCCAATTGCCCTAAAGATCCGGTACCAAAAGGATTATTAGAATTCTGATAATCGTATTTTACGCTTGTTGAAGATTTAAGCCATTTTTTAGGCTGATAATCCAGGTTTTGGCTCAAGCTGATCCTTTGAAAAAAGGAACCCTCTACAATGCCTTTCTGATCATAATAACCCAAAGACGTTGCTGATTGCAACTGCTGATTACCACCACGTATACCTAAGTTATAGCTTTGTGTTAAGCCACTGCGGTAAACAGCGTTTTGCCAATCGGCCTCGGTAAGTGATGATGGGTTGTTCCAGTTTGGTAATACGGTAAACTGTTTTGCCGGATCGCTGGCTTGCTGGGCAAGGGCCAGTGTTGCAAATTGCTGAGCATTAAGAACTTTATACTCTTTTGGTTTGCTTTGAAAAGCATCGTAAGCATCCAGGGTAACCTGCACGCCATCTTTTTTACCTTTTTTAGTGGTTACAATTACCACACCGTTAGCCGCACGGATACCATAAATGGCGGTAGCCGATGCATCTTTCAGTACATCGATAGAAGCAATATCATTCGGGTTAACATTGTTAATGCCTGTACTTACCGGGTATCCGTCAATAACATATAACGGTCCGTTGCCGTATGGCGCTAAACTACCGGTACCCCTTATTAATACCGAAACGCTACCGCCCGGCTGGGCATCGTTATTGGTAACCTGTACACCGGCCGCACGGCCCTGTAAAGATTGATCAACCGATATAACCGGAACCTTTGCTATGGTAGCAGCGCTGATGGAACTTACCGAACCGGTAAGGTCGGTACGTTTTGCTGTACCGTAACCAATTACCACCACTTCATTAAGTGTTTTATTATCTGCACCTAGTGATACATTTAAGGTGGTATTGTTACCTGCGGCAACTTCCTGCGTTGCGAGGCCGACAAAACTGAATACCAGTATGCTGTTTTGATCAGCTTTAATAGAATAGCCCCCGTTAGCATCAGTAACTACCGCAACTTTGGTTTGCTTTACCGTAACTGTTACGCCGGGTAAAGGCAATCCGTTTGAAGCTTCGGTAACGGTACCTTTAACTATCCGGTCTTGTGCATAAGCAGACACACTTATCAGCAAAAAAGATAAGCCCAGTCCAATTAAAGCCACAAAATTTTTAATTTGTAGTTTTTTTCCCATAAAATTTGGCTTGAAGAAGATTTAATAATTGTTGGTTGAACAGTAATTACTTTATGTAACTATTGTAGAATGTGAAATTATAAGAGTTACGATTAGCATTGTAACAAAAATGTTAACGTTTATAGAACAAATGTTAATCGGTACTTTTTTAACAATTAGTGGGCACTTTGAGCACTAATTGCATTTTAAACGCCGTCTTGCCTGTATCTGTAAGCGCTTTTTTTAACCAGGACTAATATTACCGGGTTATTAATCTTATTTAATAGATGCCAGTATTTTTTTCGCTTCCTGTGGGTATATGGCAATATGGTGGGTATGGACAAGAATATCAGGAGATGCAGTTTTATTAATGGTTGGGGCTATTATTGCCTTTGATGGCAAGGCAGGCATATGACATTTTATACAGTTAACTTTAATAAACTGTGCATTTAATGCATTGGCCATTTTACAATAATTATGATTAACCGTACTATGGCAACCAGCGCATTTTTGCGCATACAAAACAATATTTCCACGCTGATTTTGGTGCGTATCATGGCAGGTGGCACAATCCATTTTGCTGTAAATAAAACATTTGCTACTTGCCAGCAGTTGCAGCTGATTTCCGTGAACATCTAAATGGGTGGTATCAACAGCAGCCATATATTCCTGCAGTTTAAATTTTGAAAGCGTATCGCCGGGCCGGAAACCAAAAGTGGATGTAAGCATTGGACTTTTATTACCAGAATGGCACACCGCGCACATATCCAGTTTTTGCGACCGCGACAGGGAGCTATAACTCTTTATAAATTTTGCAGTTTTTATTTTCGGATTAGTTGTTTGAAATGATACATGCTGCGCACCGGGGCCATGGCACCTTTCGCAATCAATGCTGTAAACCAACGAGCTTTTTTCAAATTGTTCAGCAACATTTAACTGCTGGGTAGTATTGGGATCATCACTAATATAAGAAGCATGGCATTCCAGGCAACGCCGGGTAATGGACCGGTCATAATTAATATTTCCGGGAGCATATCCTGGACTTATGAGCCATTGGTTTTGTTTTGAATAATAGGAAACGGGTAACTGAGCCAGGCCATTACCTTTCCAATAAAGGTAGCTTTCTCCTTTTACTCCTCCTAAAACAATATCAAAACGGTGACGTTGTACTTCTTTTCCATTAATGTACAGCGTTTGGAATAAGCCACTGCCGCGCTTTTCCATTACTACTTTTTGTGTCGGACTCAGCGCAAATACGTTAGGGCCCGGGGTAAAACTGCCATGTACCGTATTTTCTGTTGCCTTGCCCGATGCAATGTAATGGGCGGTATGTAAATATGATTTATAAATACTGCTATGACACTTAATACATGCTGCAGACCCTACATACAAATTACCTCTGGGATCCTGATCGGTATGGTTATCCCTGAATTGTAAATAAACAATAGCCAGCAGGGCTGCGCAAATGAGTGTTACAATTATTATTATTTTCATAGAAAAGCTATCCGCAAATTAATCGGTGATTAAGGGATATATTATTCAAATTCACTAACCGGGTGCAGCGATTCTTTTCCCTTCTTACGGATTTCATTCAGATACTCAGAAGGCAGCGTTCCATATTCTTCTTTAAACACTTTTGAAAAATAGGTGGGGTTATTGAAGCCTACCTCATAAGCAACACTGGCTATGCTCAGCTTGCTTTTTTCCAGCAATTGAACTGCCTTTTTTAAACGGATGGTACGGATACAATCAACGGGCGTTTTGCCGGTTAGGGTTAGCAATCGTTTATAAAGCGAAACTCTGCTCAAGGCCATTTGGCGGCTTAATTCTTCTACAGAGAAATTAGGGTTGGTAATATTATTCTCAATGCAGGTAAGGGTATTTTTCAAAAACTTCTGATCTTCCGAAACAATGTCCATTTCCTGTACCTGTATATCAACCTGCTTTTGGTAGGTTTTTTTGAGCGTTTGCTGCATCTGCAACAGGCCGTTAATTTTCGACAGTAAAATTTCGAAGCTAAACGGCTTGGTCATATAATCATTGGCGCCACTTTCGGTACCGGCCAGCTGATCTTCCTGCTCGGTTAGGGCGGTTAGTAAAATTATGGGGATATGTGCCGTACGGTTATCCTGTCTTATTTTTTTACATAAATCCACCCCATTCATTTCGGGCATGTTAATATCGCTTACAATTAAATCAGGATGCAGTGCCAGTGTTTTTTGCCAGCCATCCTTCCCATTGGCGGCTTCAATAATGTTAAAGGTATGTTTCAAATTATCCTTTAAATAGAAGCGCATATCGTCATTATCCTCTATTAACAATATAGCAGGCTTTTTAGCTGCATCCAGCACATAGTCTGCTTTTTTTGAATTGGCATTAATTTCTTTATCCTGCAGAGGTATTGACACATCTTTAATATGTTCCATACTTACTGGCAGACGCAAGGTAAAGCAGCTACCATCGCCAGGTATACTTTCCACAGCAATATCGCCGCCATGCATTTTCACAAACTCTTTACTGATGGATAAACCGATACCGCTTCCCTGGTTTAACAAGCTTTCGGGCAAAGTATCCTGAAAAAAGCGTTCAAATATTTTCGCCTGCTTGTCTTTGGCAATACCGATACCTGTATCTATTATTTTTATCTCCAGTAACTGTTCGTTGCTATTGGTAGTATCACCACTATTAGCCAGACTTAAGAAAACGCTTATATGGCCGCCCGAAGGGGTGAATTTAAATGCGTTTGAAAGCAGATTAAATAATACACGTTCAATTTTATCATGATCAAAACTGGTGGTTATTGAATTTACTTCGCTATCAAATACATAATCAATATGATTTTGCTCGGCCATATCGGTAAACGAGGAGCAAACATCCTGTATAAACTGGATGATATCACCTTTTTTCAGATTCAGCTTCAGTTCATTGAACTCCATTTTTCTAAAATCGAGCAGTTGGTTAACCAGGTTTAATAAACGGGCCCCGTTTCTTTTTATCATTAAAAGTTGTTGCTGCTGCGCCGGTTTGTCGTTATTTTTAATGAGCGTATCAATTGGTGATATGATTAGTGATAAAGGGGTGCGGAACTCATGACTTACATTGGTAAAAAACTTAATTTTCATCAAATCCAGCTCGTGCATGCGGCGTGCTTCTTCGCGCTCCTTGGCTATTTTGCGTTCGGCCTCCAATTGAGCCTGTTTTAGCTCAAAGCTCTTTTTCAATTTAACTATCCCTCTATGACGGATGTAGAACAGCAGACCAATAATCATCATTGCATAAAATACATAGGCAATTGTTGATTTATAAAAGGGTGGTAATACTGTAATATTTAAGGTGGTTAAACTAAAATTGCCCGGGTCATTAGCGTTATTAGCTCTCACTTTAAAAACATAATCGCCGGCATCTAAATTGGTATAGGTGGCTTTGGGTGAGTTTTTTGGAGTTACCAGCCATTCTTTGTCAAAGCCTTCCAGTTTATATTGATAGGTTATTTTATTGGGATTAAAATAATCGCATGCTGCAAATTCCAGACTAAACACATTTTCATTGTGATTGAATACCAGTGACTGAGACCCGGTGATTGATTTTTGTAAAACCACATGCCCCGCAACAGTATCGCCCACCTTAACACTTTTATTAAACAGCTGTAAATCTGTAAATATCAGTTTAGGTTTCAGCGCATAGCTGTGTATACTTTCCGGATTGAATAGATTAAACCCGTGGGCGCCACCAAATATCATATTACCATTCCTGGTTTCTAAAGCAGCATTTGCATTGTACTCATTGCCCTGCAAACCATCAAACTCATCGTATTTTTTAATGGTATATTTAAAGCTTTTATCATCTTTTATCAGGTTGATATTAACCACACCGTTGGCTGTACTTAGCCAAATGTTTCCATTTTTATCTTCCAGAATATTCCATACGTTACTGCTGGGCAATCCTTTTTTGTCATCAATATTGATAAACTTTCCGTTTTGGACATTTAAAATACTTACCCCCTCTTTTGTCCCAATCCACATCAGACCCCTGTCATCCTGAAAAATTCTGTTTACATCATTATCAATTAAACTATTGGGGTTGCCGGGATTATTAATATAATGCTTAACCCTGCCGGTATTTGCCTCAATTACATCAATCCCCTTATCCCGTCCTATCCATATATTTTTTTTCTTATCGGTATATAAAACGGCTGTATAGTCGGATAGCATGTTATAGTGCGGGTGTTTAAAGCTGTTGGTTGCAGCATCATAAACATTAAGTCCACCAGCAAATGTGCCTACCCACAAAGCGCCCGATGCATCTTCTGTAAAACTATAAACCCTATCATCTGAGATACTTGAAGGCACATTATCTTTATGACGATAATGGGTAAACTCATTGCCATCCAAACGGTCCAATCCGCCAAAATAGGTACCGATCCATAATTTATGCTGATGATCAATGTAAAGGTTAACAATTACATCATTCGACAGGCTTTTTGAGTTACGCGGATCATGACTATATTGAGTATATTTTTTTGTGGTGATGTTGTAGAATATTAAGCCGCCGCCATTGGTGCCTATCCATAAATTACCTGCTGCATCTTCAACAAAGCAGTCAACATCTTCATAAGGCAGGCTTTCGCTATTGGAATCATAATGCCTGATGAGCGGAAACTGAATAATATCCTTATGAAAATAACTAATGCCCTGTTTATACGTTCCCGCCCAAATAATACCAGCATTGTCTTTATACAGCATTACGCAGTTGCCTCTTAATGATTTGGAGTCATCATCCCTGTTCAACAGGTAGCTAACCTTATGGGTAGATTCATTAATAAGGTTAATACCACCATGATCGGTACCGAGCCATATATTATTATTATCGCCCTGAACCACGTTATTAATTACGTTAGAATTGAGACGAATTTCGGGACTATCCTTATCATAATGTTTTAATGAATTATTTTGGGTGTTATAGGTATAAACCCCAAGAAGGCTGCCGGTAGCATAAATCCACAAATTATGGTCGGTTCCTAATATGGCTGCATATAACTCGGGCTTGTTGTTATTGGCTTTATTTAAAACATTGTCTGTAAGCAGGATTTTGTTGTTCCGGGTATCCAGCTTATCAATAACACCATCCTTATAAATTAACCATACTACATTATCAGTACCTCCAACTACCTCTGTAACGTAGTTAGAGTGTAATGCTATTTTTGAGTTGTTAGCAGCATTATAAAAAATGGTTGTTTTATTTTGAGGATTATAGCAATACACCCCATCATTTTGAGTTAAAAACCAAAAACGACCCTCGTTATCTTTTTTTATAGCGGTTAGCTTAGTGGTATTTACTTTATATTTTAAAAGTTCTTTGGATACATCATTGGAAAACGCTTCGGTATTTGAATTATAAACGCTGATGCCATTATGTGCATAAACCCACATTTCGTTGCCCGGGCCTTCATAAATATTGATGATAAAATTGCCGGTTAATGAATGGACATTATCCGGATCGTGTTTAAATATTTTAAACTTATAACCATCATAACGATCGAGGCCCGTATTTGTACCAAACCACATAAAGCCATTGGCATCTTTATAAGCACAATTAACCTGGTTATTTGATAAACCATTATTAATATCCAGATATGAAAATTGATAAGCACCACTTTGTGCATACAAACATTGGTGTATAGCAAAAAGTAAAACTACTGGTATAATAATTTTCAGGCGCATAATTATAATTGGTTCAACGTATTTTCAGGACGAAATACCGTTTACTAAGATAAAAATAAATGTTAAAACAACACTAATTGATAAAAAATAAAAAATGCCCCTGCAATCTTTAAAATCGATTGCAGGGGCACTAAAGGGTGTTATTTATAACTTAACTGACAGGGCTTTGCCAGCGTATTTTATGGTTTTATCAAAATTATTTACAGTGCCGGTACCTGATCCGTGGCTGCCTTTTACCAGTACCACATTAAGTGTACGTTGTTTAAGCATGCCCGGAAAACTACCCTTAGTATCTGAAATATTTAGCTGGTGCAGTTTATCATTCCAGGTTAAGGTAAAGGTTGCCGATTGTCCTTTTTCGTAGTTATAACTGTCATTCTCATCCTCATAAATAGTAAACTGTCCGTTTGCTCCCGGGTAAATACGTACTTCAATAACCTTGTTGGTTTTTTGGGTAGCGTATTCAACCTCAGGGCCCATTGGCACTATTGAGCCTGCTTTAACGTATAAAGGTATAATGCTGATAGGCGCTGCTGCCGCGATGGTTTGACCGCCCTGGTATAACTGCCCGGTATAAAAATCATACCATTGAGCCGATGCCGGCAGGTAAACGTTACGTGTGGTTTTGCCTTCGGCTGCCTTTGGCCCTGTATAAAGCTGCTCAGTTACCGGGTTAACCAAAATAGCCGGGCCAAACATATACTGATCCTTAATATTATACACACCCGGATCATTCCTGAAATCGAAAGTAAGGGCGCGCATTATGGTATAATTTTGGCTGGTTACACGGCCTGCAAGCGAATAAACGTAAGGCAGCAAGCGGTAACGCAGTTTATCATATTTTAACAGGATGGCTTTGGTGCTATCATCCCAGTTATTGGAGAACAAAGCTCTTTCGCCCTTGCCGTGGATGCGCATAATAGGACTAAAAGTACCGAACTGGAACCAGCGGGTAAATAGCTCGCGGTAGTCTGGTTTTGACCAATCGGGAATGCCATCAGGCGATACATGCGATATGTAACCACCAATATCTGATGTCCAGTATGGAATACCAGAAACACAAGCATTAATACCTTGCGGAACCTGGTTGCGTAAAGATGAGAAGGTAGTTGTAACATCAGAAGACCATAAAGTAGCGGCATTGCGCTGCTCGCCCGCAAACGACTGCCTGATTAAAAGGAAAGCTCGTTTACCCGGAATATCTTTGCGCCATCCCTCATAAAGGCCCTTTGAATGTTCTAAAGAGTAAGTATTAAAATAATCAATCCCCTTGCCTACCGAAAAATCGGCTTTGCGGCGTTCATCCAGTAATGAGCCGTTATCGGGCTCGCATTGGTCAACCCACCAGGCATCCCATCCATAACGGGCAATTATGCTGTCTTTTGCCTGTTTCCAGTATAATGCACGTGCTTTGGGGTTGTGCGCATCGTAATAAGTATCAAAAGTATGGGTAACAAAATTATCCCAGGTAATGCTTGTTAAATAACCTTTGCTTTTGAGGTCATCAAAGTTATTGGTGCCACTGCCAAATACGGGCCATATGGATATCATGGCATGCATGTTTGCTTTGTGCAGTTCATCAACCATTGCTTTAGGATCAGGATAGCGCTCATGGTTCATGATATGTGAACCAATGGGTAGCGGCGACCACCAGTACCAATCCTGCACAATGGCATCAACCGGGATATGGTTATTGCGGTAATTATTTTTAACCGACAAAATCTCCTCCTGCGTTTTATACCTATCCTGCGATTGGAACAATCCAAATGCCCATTTCGGAAACATAGGAGCCTTACCTGTTGCAATACGGTAAAGGTTAATTATCTGATCAAAATCTGGACCGTAAAAGAAGTAATAATCAACCTGCTTACCACTTTCAGATACATATTTAAATTTAGTGTTCCCGGCTTCGCCACCATAAAAATTGGAGGCAGCATAATTATCCCACAACAGGCCATAACCTTTGGTTGATAACAGTACCGGAATAGCGCCGGTCATGTACTTAATCAGCATTTCCTGATTACGGCCCTTGTAATTTATTGACAATGAATCTTCCGGATGGCAGCCCAGCCCATAAAGTGCCTCATCTGCCGGCGATTTAAATTGTGTGCTAACGTTATAGGTATTGATACCTGCAATGGTTGCAGCCTGCATGGTTTTATTTTCAGTATTATCTTCAGCGGTAATCACCTTCCCATTCTTATCAGCATAAGTTATGGCATTGGTGGCTTTGTTTACGATAAGCTTTAAGCGCGAAGTGGTGATAATAATACTACCATTGGCTTCAGTTACCGAAAAAGTGGTTTTATTGGTCCAGGGGTTATTAACTACAAGTGATTCCTTTTTCTCAAAAGCATCAAATATGGTGTACTTAACTTCAACAATGTCGCTGCTGCATATTTTTATCCTCATCAAACCTTTATCTAATGAAAAGGTTATCCCGGCTGCGTCCTTTTTGTATGATTTAATGGCTGCTTTGGCAGAAAAATTAACTGTAAGGCCAGATAACAGCATTAACAGTGCCCAAATTTTGTTTTTGGCGATCGCTCTTCTTTTTAACATAGTATTTATTAAGTGGTGGCTTTTTAGGTAATACAATTGGTTGTAAATGTATTGATAGCGCCAGTTATCAAATGCTACGAATGTTTAAATATTGTATATGAAATGTTAAATATCCGCAGTAAACAGCAATTATTATGATGAGGATACGGTTATTAGTTATTTAAACCGTTTTTCGTTGGGTTGATGACCGGATAAGCAGTTTAGGTTTAATGCTGATTATTTTAGGTACAACTTCCGTTTCATCTTTATTTTCCATTTCCTGAAAATACAGGTTGGCAACGGTTTTACCCATGTACACACTAAACTGATCAATGGTGGTAATGGATGGGCTGGTAATTTCTGTAAAGGCCTCGTTTGAGTAGCCACAGATGCCTAATTGTGAAGGCACTTTAATGCCCATTACTGATGCTACTTCCAGCACACCGAGTGCCGAAAAATCAGATGTGGAAGCGAAAATGGCATCAGGAGGTTCGGGTAAATTCAATAATTTGCGGGTAGCGTTTGCACCCAATTCTTTTGTCCAGGCATTTTCAATAATCAGCTCGTCCAAAATGGGCATATCGTATTTCTTCAACGCATTCAGGTAACCTACTTTCCGTTGTCTGAAAATTTGCAGGTTCTGTGGTCCTTCAAGCAAAGCTATACGCTTGTAGCCTTGTTCTATCATGTGCGATACCGCTTCAAATGAGGCCTGCTCATTATCGTTTATTACTTTCAATGTTTCCAGTTCATCTGCCACACGGTCAAACTGAATCAGCTCAATACCATTATCTATTACATTTTGCAGGTGCTGATGATCAGAGCTATCAACAGAAAGCGAGATCACAATACAATCAACATGCTGATTAATGAGTGTATTAACACATTTTATCTCTTTACTCTGCAACTCGTTGGACTGGCAGATGATCAGGTTATATCCTTTTTGGTAAGAAGCTTCCTCAATACCGGCAATTACATTGGAAAAAAAGTTTTGATTAATAAAGGGAACCACCACTCCAATTGTTTTTGACTTGCCCTTGCGCAGGTTTGATGCCAGGGTATTGCGCTTGTAGTTTAGTTCGGCTGCGGTTTTAAGGACTAATTTTTTGGTGGCTTCATTAACATGGTTGCTGTTGCTCAATGCTCTTGAAACCGACGAAGCAGCAATATTCAGCTTTTCGGCAATATCATATATGGTAGTTCTTTTTTTACTTTTCATGATTTTTGTAAAAATATGAAAATAAATTTCCGCAATCGATTGCGGATTAAAAAAATAATTTAATTTCGTTGCTGTAAATCATTACCAGTTTATAAACCGTCATTATTAAATAAATTTAAATCATCACCAAAAGTAATGTTACTATTAGGTATAGATATCGGGACCTCGTCCATTAAAGTTTCTGTTGTTGAGGCCGCAACACAAACGGTTGTTGCATCGGCACAATATCCCGATGAGGAGACACCTATTATAGCCGTTAAACCGGGCTGGGCCGAGCAATCGCCTGATATGTGGTGGGAAAATGTACAGCATGCTATTAATTTGTGCCATCATTCGGGCAAATATCAACCTGCTGATATATCGGCTATTGGTATTGCTTACCAGATGCATGGGCTGGTTTTAGTAGATAAGCAGCAACGGGTATTGCGCAACAGCATTATTTGGTGCGATAGCCGCGCTGTTGAAATTGGCGATAAAGCATTTGAAACCATTGGCGAAGAAAAATGCCTTTCGCATCTACTAAACTCTCCCGGAAATTTCACTGCTTCAAAACTGGCATGGGTAAAGAAAAACGAACCAAAAATTTATGAGCAGACAGACAAAATAATGCTGCCCGGCGATTTTATTGCCATGTGTTTAACCGGCGAAATTACCACCTCTGTATCGGCCCTTTCTGAAGGCGTTTTTTATGACTTTTCCGGCAATCGATTGTCTGAAGACGTGACTAACTATTTTGGATTTTCCCTTTCGCTTTTTCCGGAGATCCGTCCGGTGTTTTCTAATCATGGCGGTTTATTGCCCGAAATTGCAAAAGCACTACGCTTAAAAGCGGGTATCCCGGTAGCATATAAGGCAGGCGATCAGCCTAATAATGCGCTTTCACTAAATGTATTAAATCCGGGTGAAGTAGCGGCTACCGCAGGGACATCGGGCGTAATTTATGGCGTGAGCGATCAGCTTGCTTATGACAAACAATCACGGGTTAATACGTTTGCCCACGTTAACTATACTGAAGAACAAAAACGACTGGGCGTATTGCTATGTATTAACGGCACTGGCAGCCTTAATCGCTGGGTAAAAAGCTTATTCGGTACATCGGTAAGTTACCAGCAGATGAATGATGAGGCGGCAGGCGCACCTGTTGGCAGCGACGGACTCCGCATTTTACCTTTTGGCAATGGTGCCGAACGGATGCTGAACAATAAGCTGGTTGGCGTACACCTGCAAAACATCGATCTTAACTTACATACCCGTGCACACCTGTTTAGGGCGGTGCAGGAAGGCATTGCATTTTCATTCCGTTACGGATTGGATATTATGCGCAGCAACGGCATGAATCCATCTGTGATAAGGGCAGGCAAAGCCAACTTGTTTTTAAGCGGCCTTTTTGCAGAAACATTTGTAAATATAACCGGCGTACCTGTTGAGCTTTACAAAAACGATGGCAGTGTTGGTGCAGCATTAGGGGCAGGCATAGGATCACAAATATTTAAATCGCCGGCCGAAGCGTTTAGCAATATGCATCCATTACAATTAATTGAGCCAAAATCACAGCAGTTGGAAACAGCTTATCAGGAATGGAAAGTATTGCTTGAAAAACAGCTGGCAGAACTATAACGATGGGTTTTAAACACAGGGCCTTCGAAAGATGAAGAGGGTGTCAGGAGGCTAAAAAAGAGGGCTGACCCTCTTTTTTGCTGGCAAAAGAGAGGGTGAACGAGCGAAGCAATGTTCGGGTGAGTCAACTCTGCAAGCTGCATTAACGTAAATACATTAGCGGTGTCGACTCATCCCGACGACGCTACGCTGGTCGACCTTCTCTCCGCTTCGCGCAAAGAAGGTAATCATGGCAATTGGAAAACTAAACTATAGAAAGAAATAACAGAAATATAAAATCAATAATCAAATAATTAATTCATACACATATGTCGAACATTACAGTAGGTGAAAAAGAATTTTTCAAGGGAATTGGCCAGGTAAAATACGAAGGGCCACAATCAGATAATCCACTTGCATTCCGCTGGTACGATGCAGATAAAATAGTTGCCGGTAAAAGCATGAAAGATCATTTGCGCTTTGCCTGTGCTTACTGGCACTCCTTCTGCGGTAACGGCGCCGATCCGTTTGGCGAACCTACCCATTTATTTCCATGGGCCACCAAACAGGATGCTGTTGAACGTGCCAAAGATAAAATGGATGCAGCATTTGAGTTTATCACCAAAATGAACCTGCCTTATTATTGTTTTCATGATGTTGATGTGGTTGACTATACCAACGACGTGAACGACAATGAAAAACGCCTGCAGGCTTTGGTTGAATATGCCAAACAAAAACAAGCGGCAAGCGGTGTAAAATTATTATGGGGAACAGCCAACCTGTTTTCGAACAGAAGATACATGAATGGTGCAGCAACCAATCCTGATTTTCATGTACTGAGCCATGCAGGTGCACAGGTTAAGGCAGCTATGGATGCTACCATTGCTTTAGGCGGCGAAAACTATGTTTTCTGGGGTGGTCGCGAAGGCTATATGTCATTGCTGAATACCAATATGAAACGTGAGCAGGAACATCTGGCCAAATTTTTACATACCGCAAAAGATTATGCCCGCAAACAAGGCTTTAAAGGAACGTTCTTTATTGAGCCCAAACCTTGCGAGCCAACCAAACATCAGTATGATTATGATGCGGCTACTGTATTAGGCTTCTTACAGAAATACGATTTGATAAACGACTTTAAACTTAACCTTGAAGTTAACCACGCTACTTTGGCTGGGCATACTTTTCAGCATGAGTTACAGGTAGCTGCTGATGCCGGTTTATTGGGCTCGATGGATGCTAACCGTGGCGATTATCAAAATGGCTGGGATACCGATCAGTTTCCGAACAATATTAATGAAGTTGCCGAAACCATGCTGATTGTATTGGAAGCTGGCGGTTTTCAGGGAGGCGGTATCAACTTTGATGCTAAGATCCGCAGAAACTCAACTGACCCGGCCGACTTATTCTACGCACACATTGGCGGCATGGATATTTTTGCAAGGGCTTTAGTTATTGCTGATCAGATTCTGCAAAAATCAGATTACAAAAAAATCAGAGCAGACAGGTATGCCTCATTTGACAGTGGTAAAGGAAAAGCTTTTGAAGAAGGAAAACTTACTTTAGAAGATTTAAGAAACTTTGCTGCCGAAAATGGTGAACCTAAAACCATCAGCGGTAAACAAGAGTATTTGGAGAACCTGATAAATCGTTACATTTAGTTCGTAATTTTCAAACCAACCAATAAAACCTAAAAATAAATTATGAACAAACAATTAACAACTGCTGATATCCTGATATTTATTGTCTATTTTTTAATAGTATCTCTTTACGGATATTGGGTATACCGGCGTAAAAAAACCGGGGATGCAACATCCAAAGAGTACTTTTTAGCCGCAGGTTCCCTTACCTGGTGGGCAATTGGCTCATCACTCATCGCCTCTAACATTTCGGCCGAACAAATGGTAGGAATGAGCGGTAACGGATTTAAAATGGGCATAGCCATTGCTACTTATGAATGGATGGCCGCTGCTACACTGGTAATAGTTGCCATATTTTTCATCCCGGTATATCTTAAAAATAAGATTTATACCATGCCTCAATTCCTTAGTCAGCGGTACAACGGAACCGTGGCTATGATTATGGCGGTATTTTGGTTATTGCTGTATGTAATTGTTAATTTAACGTCCATATTATTTTTAGGTGCATTGGCGGTTCATACCATATCAGGCATTGATACCTGGATATGTATATTGGGCCTGGCCACATTTGCCGTTTTTATTACACTGGGCGGCATGAAGGTTATTGGCTATACCGATGTTATCCAGGTTTTCTTTTTAATACTGGGTGGTTTGGTTACTACCTATATTGCCATTAACCTGGTATCAACACATTATCATACTTCGGGTATTTTTAACGGCCTTAAGCTGATGGGTAGCCAGGCCAGCGATCACTTCCACATGATTTTGCATAGGGATAATCCTAATTATTCCTCATTGCCGGGCCTTACCGTATTAATTGGCGGTATGTGGATTGTGAACCTTAACTATTGGGGTTGCAACCAATACATTACCCAACGTGCTTTAGGTGCCGATTTAAAAACTGCCCGCAGCGGTATTCTCTTTGCAGCATTCTTAAAATTATTAATGCCGGTTATTGTGGTATTGCCTGGTATTGCTGCTTACATACTTTATAAAGAAAATGTATTTCATAGCGAGTTAATGCAAAACGGTGAGTTAAATCCCGACAGATCATACCCCGTTTTGCTTAACTTATTGCCTTCGGGATTAAAGGGCTTATCGTTTGCAGCGCTTACCGCAGCAGTTGTTGCCTCACTGGCAGGCAAGGCTAATAGTATTGCCACCATTTTTACCATGGACATCTACAAAAAATTCAACCCAGCCATGACCGATAAAAAAATGGTAGTAGTTGGTAAAATTACGGTAGTAGTAGCCATGATAGTTGGTGTTTTAATATGCACCCATTTAGGGATCGACAAAAAAGGTGGTTTTGATTTTATACAGGAATATACCGGGTTTGTATCGCCGGGTATTTTTGCCATGTTTATCCTTGGTTTCTTCTGGAAAAAGAGCACCTCAAACGCGGCACTTTTTTCAACCATTGGCGGGTTTCTACTTTCGGTGATCTTTAAATGGATGCCCCAATATATCAACCTGGAGTTTCTGAAAAACTACGGTTTCTCCACACTGGTAACTCAAAAAGATGGCGTAACTAAGTTATATGAAATCCCTTTTCTTGACCGTATGGGAATAGTATTTGTAATTTGTATAGTTGGCATGTACATTATTTCGATGATTGAAAATGCCAAAGGCACCAAAGTAAATGCACTCGAAGTGGATACCAAAATGTTTCGTACATCAACCGGCTTTGCCGTTGGTGCTACTCTTATAACAGGCATACTGGTAGCACTCTACACCATTTTCTGGTAAGCTATTTTACACATAGCCCTAAAACAAAAACAGCGATGAATTTAAAACTCATCGCTGTTTTTTTATGCTTTTTAAGCTGATTTTAAAACCCTATCGAATTCCCACCATCAACAGGAATAATAACACCGGTTACATATTTAGCCCCATCTGATGCAAGATAGAGTATCGCTTCGGCAATATCCTCCGGCTCACCGAGCTTTGCCATTGGGGTACGTGAAAGTACTTTTCTTTTACGCTCCGGATCGCTATCCAGTGCCTTTGCCGACATATTGGTAGCTATAAAACCCGGCGCCACACAATTTACCCTGATGCCCTGGGGCGATAATTCAACCGCCATAGCTTTAGTCATTCCTTCAATAGCACTTTTTGCTGCGGTATATGAAATTACATAAGGGATACCATATTGCGCCGCCATTGAGCTGATATTGATGATAGTACCTGATTTTTTGCTTAGCATTGCTTTAGCCACCTCCCGGCTCAATACAAATACCGAGGTTAAGTTAGTTTGGATAATTTGCTGAAAATCTTCATCAGTAACCTCGGTAAAAGCCTTTTTTTGGTTGATACCTGCATTGTTAACTAATATATCAATCTGTCCGTGTTCAGCTATTATTTCTGTTATTAATTGGGGAATCTCTTTTAAATTACCCAAATCAAAAACCTTATAGGTACAAAGTTCGCCAAGGCTACCGGCTACTTCGGCCAGGTTCTTTTCATTACGGCCAATAATAATGGTTTTAATATTGTTCTCAACAAATTTTTTAGTAGTGGCCAATCCCAATCCGGATGCGCCGCCGGTAACAATTGCCAGCTTTATTTTTTTATCCATTTAACTGTTAACAATAAATATTTTTATGTTTTGCTGCCTTTTTTTAATGATGATTCCCTGATAATCAATTCCGACCGTAGTATGAGGCTTTGTGTTTTTTGCAGATCATCATTATTTACCAAGTGATTAATCATAATACGGGCTGCAGTTTCGCCCATTTCATATCCTTTATAATCAATGGTAGTTAAGTTAGGTTCAATTACGCACGATGTTGGGTCGTTATTAAAACCTGCAAAAGCAATATCATCAGGTATTTTTATGTCTTGCTTTTTCATTGCCTGCATACAGCTAATGGCGCAAATATCATTTGCTACAAATACACCATCGGGCCTAACCGGTAAGTTCAGCAACTGATTTGCTGCTTCATTACCAGCCCTGGCGCTTAAATCATTAATAATTAAAAGCGTATCATCAAAAGGTACATGATTATCTTTTAGCGCCTGCTGGTAGCCACGCGTACGTTCGGCATATACATTGCGCAACTGGTTACCGCTTATATGCGCTATTCTTTTGCAGCCCTGCTCTATCAGGTGGCTGGTAATATCATAAGCCGCCTTATAATTATTAATGTAGATGCTTGGGCATTTTTCATGTTCATAAATACGGTCAAAAAACACCAATGGAATACCCCTGTTTATAAATGATTCGAAATGGGCAATATCGCTGGTATCATAAGCCAATGATACCATTAAACCATCCACCCGGTTATTGAACATTGCTTTGGCATTACTCACTTCCTTTTTCATTGACTCCAGCGACTGGCTGATGAAAAGGTTATAATTAGCTTCGTTCACTACCTTTTCAATACCGGCAATAACATCGCTCATAAAGCTGCTGTTGAGGCGCGGTACTATTACGCCTATAATGTGACTGCTTTTTTTCCGCAGGTTACTGGCAAAAGAGTTAGATCTGTAACCCATTTCGGCGGCGGCAGCCAGTATTTTCTTTTTTGTATTTTTATTAATAGCCGGGTGATCTTTTAATCCCCTGCTTACTGTTGCAGCTGATATGTTTAACTTATTGGCTATATCGTAAATGGTAACTTCTTTTTCCTGGTCACTCATAAATGGATTGATAATTTTATACGTAAATATACAATCGGTTATATCAAATTATCCGCAAAGCCTGTTTTAACAGCGGCTATTTAATTGTTCAATCTCATTAAATTAAGGGAGCAATAAGCATTTAGCCCCCTCTAAATCTCCCCCAGTAGGGGAGACTTTAGCTTCAACTACATTTATTTTAAGTCCTCCCTACCGGGGAGGATTTAGGAGGGGCTTAACTCCTCACCTTAATTGAGTGAAATAAAATTAAATAACATTTTGCAATCGATTGCAAAAATATAAATTTGTATCAATCTTAATACTTAATTAATTAAAAAATATTAGGCGTCAGGATTACAGATAACCGATAAACCAATTATTAAACCGATATGTATAAACTTAAACTATTGCTGGCAGCAGGTATTTGCTTGTTTTTAAATGCAGCAAATGCACAAAGCATTTTCCTCGATCCATCCAAACCCATAGATGACCGTGTAAAGGATTTGGTATCAAAACTTACTTTAGATGAAAAGGTGCACCAGATGATGAATGCTGCGCCGGCAATTCCCCGTTTAAATATTCCGGCTTATGATTGGTGGAACGAAGCATTGCATGGTGTGGCCCGTTCGGGTGTGGCTACCGTTTTTCCACAAGCTATTGGTTTGGCTGCTACTTTTGATGATCAACTGGCCGGGCAGGAATCATCAGCTATATCTGACGAAGCACGGGCCATGTATAATGCAGCTGAGGCCGATAATTATCACCTGCGTTTTGGAGGCTTAACTTTCTGGACACCCAATATCAATATTTTCCGCGACCCAAGGTGGGGCCGTGGGCAGGAAACCTACGGTGAAGATCCGTTTTTAACCTCAAAAATGGGTGTCGCCTTTATTACCGGCTTACAGGGTACTGATCCCGATCATTTAAAAGTAGCAGCATGTGCCAAGCATTTCGCGGTACACAGCGGACCGGAAAGATTGCGCCATACCTTTAATGCACAGGCATCACCAAAAGATTTGTACGAAACTTATTTACCCGCCTTTAAAGCCCTGGTAAATGCCAACGTGGAAGCGGTAATGTGCGCCTATAACCGTACCAATAACGAGGTTTGCTGTGGCAGCAACCTTTTGCTGGATACCGTATTGCATGATCAATGGCATTTTAAAGGCCATGTGGTATCTGATTGCGGCGCCATTGCCGATTTTTACATGGGCCACCACGTGGTACCAGGACAAGCGGAAGCCGTTGCCCTGGCCGTAAAACATGGTGTTGATTTAAATTGTGGTGATGAATACCCTGCATTGGTAGATGCCGTAAAACGCGGATTGATTACCGAAAAAGAAATTGATGCCGCATTAACCACCTTATTAAAAACCCGTTTTAAACTGGGTCTGTTTGATCCTAAAGGTAGCAGTCCTTATGATAATATACAAACCAGTGTGATCAATAGCGATGCGCACAGGCAATTGGCAAAACAAGTAGCGCTTGAATCTATCGTACTAACAAAAAATAACGGGGTTTTACCTTTAAGGAACGACTTACCAAAATATTATGTAACCGGCCCTAATGCATCAAGCGTTGACGTGTTGCTGGGCAATTATTATGGTGTTAACCCGCAAATGACCACCGTTTTGGAAGGTTTGGCATCCGGTATTTCGCCAGCCAGCCAGATGCAGTATAAAGCCGGTATTTTGCTGGACAGACCCAATGCTAACCCAATAGACTGGACCACCGACGATGCCAAAGCATCGGATGTTACTTTTTTGGTGATGGGCATTAGCGGCATGCTGGAGGGCGAAGAAGGCGAAGCCATTGCCTCACCCAACTTTGGCGACAGGCTGGATTATAACCTGCCACAAAACCAGATAGATTTCCTGAAGAAACTTCGTGCAGGCAATAAACATAAAATTGTGGCCATTGTGACCGGTGGCAGTCCCATGAATTTAGCCGAGGTACAGGATTTGGCCGATGCAGTATTGTTGGTTTGGTATCCGGGTGAAGAAGGTGGACATGCCATTGCAGATATTGTTTTTGGTAAAACATCACCATCGGGCCGTATCCCGGTTACTTTCCCAAAATCGTTGGATCAGTTGCCACCATATGAAGATTACTCCATGAAGGGACGCACCTATCGTTATATGACTGCCGAGCCATTATATCCTTTTGGTTTTGGTTTGAGCTATACCACCTTCAGCTTTACGGATATGAAGTTATCGGCACAAAAAACAAATAAAAAAACACCGCTTAAGGCTGAAGTAACGGTTACCAATACCGGCAAAATGGCATCTGACGAAGTGGTGCAGCTTTACATTACCGTACCGCAAACCGGCAATAATCCACTTTACTCTTTAAAAGGATTTAAACGCATAAAGCTACAACCGGGCGACGCGCAAAAAGTTGAGTTTGACATCACTCCCGAACTATTGCAAAGCATTAAGGACAATGGACAATCAACCGAATTAAGTGGAGATTACCACATTTATATTGCCGACTCAGTACCTACCCAAAGAAGTGCAGATTTAGGGATGAGCAAAGGTGCTGAAGCCGTTTTAACAGTTAAATAAGATAGATTTTTAGAGCATATAAGGATGATTGAAAACTTAGAACAAACCTTCCGTTGGTTTGGTCCTTCGGATGAGGTTACTTTAGCGGCAATTAAGCAAACCGGGGCAACCGGTATTGTAAATGCCCTGCATCATATCCCCAGCGGCAAAATATGGAGTAGCGCCGAAATAAAAAAGCGGAATGATATTATAAAAGCAGCTGGGTTCACATGGTCAGTTGTGGAGAGTGTAAATATCCATGAAAGCATAAAAACTGCCGGGAAGGGTCGCGATCAGCATATTGAGAATTACATACAAACTCTTAAAAATCTGTCAATAGCAAACATCCATACAGTTTGTTATAATTTTATGCCGGTGCTGGACTGGACACGCACCAACCTGGACTTCCGTTTGCCAAACGGGGCATCGGCCCTGAGGTATCATGCACCGGCTGTTGCTGCCTTTGACTTGTATATCTTAGAGCGGCCGGAAGCTTACAATGAATTTACCATTGAACAGCAATTAGAGGCCAAAAAACATCTAAAAACGCTGGATGAGACTGCTAAACAAAACTTGATTAACACCATAATGGCGGGTTTGCCGGGCACTGATGAAGTTTTTACCATTGCCGAGTTTAAAGAACACCTGAAAAAATATGAAGAGGTTGATGCCGCTGTATTAAAAAGCAACCTCGCTTATTTTCTGCGTGCCATTATTCCATACGCGGAAGAGTTTGGCATAAAGATGTGTATCCATCCGGATGACCCTCCGTTCCCGATACTGGGTTTGCCACGGGTTGTATGTACAGAACAGGATCTTTTAGATTTGGTAAATGCCTGCCCCTCTCCTGCCAATGGCATTACCTTTTGTACCGGATCATTGGGCGCAAACGGGAACAATGACCTGCCGGGAATGATTGACCGCCTTGGAGAACACATCCACTTTTTGCACCTACGTAATGTACAACGTGAAGCTGATGGCAGCTTTTATGAAGCCGACCATTTAAATGGCAGCAATGACATGTATGCCGTTATGAAAAGCATCATCAACGAACAAAAAAGACGCAAAGACAAAAGCCGAACCGATATTGCCATTCCTATGCGTCCTGACCATGGGCATAAGTTATTGGATGATTTTAACTATAAAACCTACCCGGGCTATTCGGTTATAGGTCGTTTAAAAGGACTTGCCGAATTAAGAGGTCTGGAAATGGGGATAAAAAGAAGTATTTATTAATAACGTTCATTTTTGAATGCATGAACACCGTGAACACTGACAAAACAATGTCAGCGTTTCTTTTGTTATGAACATTGACAAAAGGAAAAAACAAAGGCCGCCTTTCGGGCAGCCTTTGCAAATAAATCAAATATAATAAACAACTAGTAACCGGGATTTTGAGGCATTGCCGGGCCTGTAAGGATAGCATTAAGCTCATCCTGTGGTATCGGTCTTAAAACATCAAATGACTTAATGTATTGATTAGCCTGAGGGTTATACATGGCTACCCTGCGCAGCAATGATTGGGTACGTACCAGATCATTCCACCTGCGGGGTTCATTGTAAAACTCGCGCGAATATTCATCCAAAATAAAATCAAGCGTAACCTGGCCAGGAGTAATATCCATTGCCAGGGCATCTGAAGTATTTTGCGTGCTGCTTTTGCTTGGGTCATATGCTGCTCTTTCACGTATAATATTCAGATATTTAGCGGCATTGGTATTGTCGCCCAGTTTAAAATAAGCTTCTGCAGCAATAAGGTATGCTTCAGCAAACCTGATAATACAACGCGGGCGTGTTGATGGGTCGTTTGCACCTGTACGGGTTAAGTCATCAAACTTTTTTGTAGTTGGAAACACGGTTGGGCTATACTGGCTAGGTGTAACAATTACTCCCTTAAATTTAGCCCTTTGCGCATCCGTTACTTCATATCCGGGCATCCATATAGCGGTATCTACTCCGCAAATTAAAGTACCCCTTGGCGTAGTAACACTTGGCGAGCCAATAACTGTATTCGTTCCACCGGTTGGTGTGGTATTAGCTATCCATACGGTTTGGAATGTTTTATTGTACCGCGTATCTGCTGATCTTTCAGCAAAAACCTGGGTAAATACATAAGGAGAAGGCATTGCACGACTATAAGGACGGCCATTAGCCACATCCCTGAACATCATGGAAGTGCCGCCGCCTGTATTAAGGTTAATAGGAATAGTTTCCTCATTGTCAGAAGCAGCAGAAGTCATGGTCACGTAGTTCCACCTGAAAAGGTTAGGCAATACGTTTTGCCCATTACCACCAGATGCTCCGGCAGTATAATCGCCATATATGGTGTTGTTATCATGGTCGCTTACCAAAAGCGCTTCTTTACCATAATCATTTGCCTGTGCAAATGCATCGGCATAATTCTGCCATAAATCAACCCCATAAGTGCCTTTATTGGCAATAAGGGTGCTGGCAATAGTTGCAGCCTGTGTAAAGTCATTTGCTTGTGCAACGCTTGACCACCCACGGGTAAGATAAGTTTTAGCCAGCATAAATAGGGCTGTAGATTGTGTAGCTGTTTTCCCTAAAAATGGAGAAGTAACCTGTGCGGGCAATTCTGTACTGGCGTCTGTCAAATCCTGGATGATCTGGTCATAAACGCTGGCTACAGAGGCGCGGGTATCTGAAGTAGTTGCCTGCGTAATAAAGGTGGTGTGTAATGGTACTGCACCGTAAGTAGTTACCAGGTAATAATAACAAAACGCGCGTAAAAATTTGGCCTGGCCAAGGTATTGGTTCAATGTAGCAGCAGGCAAACCTGATGATGGGCCATATTTCAAAACACCGTTCAACGTGTTAATATCCTGATACCAGGTGCCCCAAAAACCGCTGAAAGTTCCGCCATTGATGCCGTTATAGGTACTAAACATACCGTTACTTTGTGCGCTTACACCGGCAAAGTTCTCATCTGTACCCGCATATTGGGTTAATTCAAAACCTTCGGTTCCGTAACTACTGCGTAAATCATTATAAACGCCTGCAATACCCCCTTCAATACCAGCCGGAGTGCCTAAAAATGAGGGGACGATGATTGATTTTGGATTTTCATCCAGTATTTTCTTACAACTAGTTACGCTTAGCAAGCAAGCTACCGTGGTTGTGATGATCGATATTTTATTATATATTTTCATAATTGTAAATTATAATCGGTTAAAATTTCACACTTAGGCCAATATTAAAGTTACGTACCGAGGGGTCGTTAGCATTAACACTCACTTGTCTTGAAGGTGCACCCAGGTAGGATGAACCTTGTGCATTAGCGCCACCACCGTAGCCGTTTCCTTCTGGATCCGGGCCATAACCATTCTTAACAAAAGGAGAATATATGATAAATGGATTTTCGGCAGTAAGATATACCCTTAATGAACTGATGCCCGCACGCGCAAGCAGTTTTGGCTGGAACGAATAGCCCAGGTTAATACTGCGTACTTTTATAAATGAGCCATCAACGTAACCTAAAGTAGAACCATAAAGTGGGGCAGACGCACTGGCATCGGGTTTAGGAAATGCATTGGTTGGGTTGGTAGGTGTCCAGTAATCAACCTTTAGCTGGTTGTTTCTTCCTTGTTCGAAGAAAGAATAACCGCCGGTACCATTATCAGCACCAAGGTATGGCACTTCAACCAGCATACCCATACGGGCATACATGGATATGGCTAAATCAAAACGTTTGTATGAAAACCTATTGGTTAAACCGGCAGTATATTGTGGTTGAAAATTGCCGATAATCTGTTCATCAGCAGGTGTAATTTTACCATCGCCATTTACATCTTCAACTCTTATCTGACCTGGCACCTGAACCGGCGATGTTTGTTTTGCAAGAGCCGGATCACCGGTCTGCCAGATACCGATCTTTTTATAATCATAAATTACTGTTGAAGGATATCCTACAAACCACCCGTCAGGTATATCAACCAAACTTCCATTTGGTAGTGCTGTTACTTTATTTCTGTCGAAAGATATATTAAAATCAGTAGTCCAGGTAAATCCATCATGGGTTTGTATGTTGATGCTGCTTAAGGTTATTTCCAAACCTTTGTCATTCGTTTTGCCAAGGTTCGAAATCTGGCTGGTAGCGCCATTACTTGCCGGCAATATGTTTGACACCAATATATTCTTGGTATCCTGGTTATAAACATCAATGGTACCGGTTAAACGGTTCTTTAATACACCAAAATCTAAACCAAAGTTAAACTCTCCGGTTGACTGCCATGTTAAATTGGTATTAGCCAGTGTAGTTACGGTGTATGCTGCTGACTGACCTGCGGTACTTGTACCAAAATTATAGTAATTGGTAGAAAGAGCACCCAGTGTTTGATATGGCGCACTACCCTGGTTACCGGTTACACCATAGCTGGCCCTTAATTTAAGGTTATCAAAAGTGGTGGTATTTTTCATCCATTGCTCATTGATAATGTTCCAACCCAATGCTACTGCAGGGTAAGTAAGGTATTGGTGCCCTGGTGCCAATACCGATGCACCATCACGACGTACGGTAGCGGTAATCAGGTAGCGATCGTCAAAGCCGTAATTTACGCGGGCCATTTCTGATAATAAACCTCTTTCAGCAAAGTAATTGGCTGTAGGATTAACGGTGGCAGAGGTTGCGTTGATTGTACCTGCAAGGGAAAGGTTTTTATCCTGAATATAGTCGGCTGGCAAACCAATGCCGTTAAACTGAGAGTTTTGCGTATGGTCTTTCTGCGAACTGAATAAGGCAGTAACAGTAAGGTGATGTTTTTTCGCAAACACCTTATCGTAAGTCAACAAGTTTTCAATGGTGTAGGTATAAGCCTCATCATTAGTAACCTGGGCAGTGGCCTGGGCAAGGGTAGTAATATTGCTGTTGGCATAAGTATAGGCCCCGGTGTAGTTACCGCCATTTACCTGGGTAAAGTCCAAACCTACGTTAATACGATATTTTAAATCTTTCAAAATATTTACTTCGCCGTATAAACTGTTAAAAGTTCTTAGCTCTCTTGTATTTGAGTAGATGGCACTGGCATCAGTTTTAAGTGTTAACGGGTTAACTGTTGATGCATCTGTAGAGCCGGCCTGCGGTAAAAGATTTAAAGAGCCATCGGCATTGTATGGAGATGTTAAGGGACTTAATCTCATCAATCCGCTGGTAATTCCGGTACCACCGGGATTGTTGTTGTAGCTTAAGGTAGTTAAACTGTTAATACCCACTTTAACTACATCATTTATTTTGCGATCAATAGTGGTACGCAATGAATACCGGGTAAAGTTTTGGTTTGGTATAGTTGCAGTTTGATATAAATAACCAGCAGCCATGCCATATTGTGTATTATCATCACCACCAGATAAGGTGATGTTTTGATTTAAATTATGACCGGTTTGATAAATAAGTTTTTGCCAGTCAGTTGAAGTCCCGCTTTTAACACCGGCCTGTTCGGCAGGGGTTAAGGGATAACCGCTTGAACCTGGGCTTAAAGTGTTTAGTTGAGCAGAATATGCTTTAAACTGTGCGTATTCAGGACCGTTAAATACCTTTAATTCGCCTAATATATTGGAGTTACCATAGTACATATTATAGCTCACTGTGGCTTTGCCTTTAGTGCCCCTTTTGGTGGTTATTAATATAACCCCGTTAGATCCTCTTGATCCATATATGGCTGTGGCCGATGCATCTTTCAATATGTCCAGACTTTGAATATTGTCCTGATCAAGGTCGTTGATGTTTCCACCAAAGGGTATTCCGTCAACCACTATCAACGGCTGGTCAAGACTGTTCAGTGCACTTGAACTGGTTGATAATGAACGGCTGCCCCTGATGCGGATCTGATCTGGACTACCCAGTCCGGAGCCATTGCTTACAATGTCAACACCTGCAGCCTGACCCTTTAACTGGTCAACCACATTTGTTGAGGGAGCCAATGCTAAAGTGGCCCCACTAACGGTAGCAATTGCGCCGGTAACATCACGTTTTTTCTGTGTACCATAACCTACAACTATTACCTCATTAAGGTTATTGGGCGATGGAACCAGCGTTATTTTCAAATTATTGCTGTTGGGTTTAAGCAGCGTTTCCTGTGTAACATACCCCAGATATGATACTACCAAGGTTGCGTTGGCAGGAGCCTGGATACTGAATTTTCCTTCAACATCTGTTGAGGTAGCACCTTGAAGATTTTTCAGTTTTACCGTAGCGCCAATTACGGCCATTCCTTTTTCGTCAATCACGGTACCTTTTATGGCAGTGGTTTGCGCCCGAAGGGATAAAGAAAACAGGTTAAGGCTTATCAGCATCAATAATCCGCTCCAGTATTTAATTAGTCTAAGTTTTTTCATAATTCATTTTATATAAAAGGTTAGTTGATTGGTACGGTTAGCATACAGGCTTTGGATACCTGTAGGTAAATCATTTTATCCGGGGCATTTTGGACAGGTTTTATACATGGCTATCGGTTAATTAATTTTATTTAGGTTGCCTTTTATAATAGCACAGATATTAACCGTAAAACCAGCAGGTGTAATTATTGCCTTTACAAGCAATATTATAATCTACCAGCACATGGTACTCCCCCTGAAAAACTACTATTAAAGAAAAATTATAATTGGTAAATAATCTTGGAATAAATGTAGAAAAGAAAAATTAAAAATGCAATCGATTGCAATAAATTTTAAAAAAATATTTTCATTGCCAAATATTAAGTATCCAGCACATTCAATCTTTTATTATTTTGATAACTCAACTATAATTATTTAATCAAATTAATAATTTACTCATTAATTAGCTTATAATATGATACTTAAAAAGCCTTATAAGTTAATCAGCTAAAATCGTGGCCGAGTTATTTTTTTCGCAAAACGATGAAAAACCACAATTGGCTTTTTCGGTAAGATGCTTGTTACGAAGTCATTTTCAACTTTTATTCTTCGTATATTCCTATATATTTGTAATCGATTGCTTAATTTAAACAGATGAATTATTCATCTTTATGGAGCAGTAAACTTTCCGTGTACGTTTACCCGGATTGGGCCAATTTGTTTATAAACCAATAAAATTTATCATCCGCTCCGGATTAAGGTCCTCTGCTTTGCTGAGTATCTATGGAGAAAGGCAACTTTTGTTTTTATTACCATTAATAACAACACAGCGTGAAACCAAGCAACACAGGTAATTACCGATGGACAATATGTGCGCTGGTATTTTTTGCCACCACTATAAACTACCTGGACAGGGCGGTAATCAGTTTGTTAAAATCAGATTTAACCAAAACATTTAACTGGAATGATGGTGATTATGCCAATATTGAAATTGCCTTTAAAATTGCTTATTCTTTTGGGTTATTAGGTGCAGGCAGGCTCATTGATAAGTTAGGCACCAAATCGGGTTACTTTCTGTCAACCTTTTTATGGAGCATTGCTGCGGTTTGCCATGCCCTTGTTAAAAGTACTTTGGGTTTTGGTGTGGTGCGTGCAGCATTGGGCTTAAGTGAAGCAGGCAATTTCCCGGCGGCCATAAAAACTGTTGCCGAGTGGTTCCCCAAAAAAGAAAGGGCAATGGCTACGGGGATATTTAATTCAGGTGCAAACATAGGGGCCATTGTTGCACCTTTAACTGTCCCTTTTATTGTGGTAGCCTGGGGCTGGCAATGGGCCTTTATTATAACCGGGGCAATGGGCTTTTTATGGCTCGTTCTCTGGTATATTTATTACGATACTCCTTCAAAACAAAAACGCCTGTCGAAAACAGAAGCTGATTATATTAATGGCGATGGCAGCCAGCAGGCAGAATCAGATGATAAATTAGATGACCAAGAAAAAGTATCATGGTTTAAGTTATTAAGCTTTAAACAAACCTGGGCCTTCTCAACTGGCAAGTTTTTAACCGATCCTATCTGGTGGTTCTACCTGTTCTGGCTCCCCGATTTTATGGAAAGTGAATATGGCTTAAAAGGCACAGCCATTGCCTTACCTGTGGCGCTGGTTTATACCATGTCGGCAATTGGCAGTATTTTGGGCGGATATTTACCTAAATATTTAATTGATAAAAACTGGACCGCATTTAGGGCGCGCAAAACATCAATGCTTATTTATGCTATAGCGGTAATACCCATTGTATTTGCGCAGTTATTAGGAAGCATTAACTTATGGCTTGCGGTTATTATTATAGGTGTTGCAGCAGCAGCTCACCAGGCCTGGAGCGCTAATATTTTTACCACCGTTTCTGATATGTTTCCTAAAAAGGCTGTTGGCTCGGTAACGGGCATTGGCGGCATGTTTGGGTCAATTGGGAGTGTTTTGCTATCTATTATGGTCCAAAAAGGCCTTTTTGTACATTACAGATCAATTCATCAAATTGAAACCGCCTATTATATTATGTTTTTTATATGCGGCAGCGCCTACATTTTAGCGTGGCTGCTTATGCACACTATAGTACCCAAGTTTAAACCGATAAAATTTTAACTCATATGAGTATCAATCTAAAAAAAATAAAACAGCTTAGTCTTTGTATAATACTACAAGGTGGCTTGCTGCTCAACAACAGATCAACAGCCCAAACTGTTCAATCAAAAGGACTGAAAGATTATTACAAAGATTATTTCCCTATTGGTGTGGCTGTATCACCGCAGTCACTTAAAGATCCGCAGCAGGCAGCATTAATATTGAGTCAGTTTAATAGCCTTACTCCCGAAAACGCCATGAAGATGGGGCCTATCCATCCTGAAGAAAACCGGTATTACTGGAAAGATGCTGATTCCATAGTGGCCTTTGCACAAGCGCATGGCTTACGGGTTCGCGGGCATAATTTATGCTGGCACGAGCAAACGCCCGATTGGTTATTTAAAGGTGCCGACGGCAAGCAGGTTACTAAAGAAGTGCTGCTAAAACGGTTAAAAGACCATATCACCGCTGTGATAAGTCGCTACAAAGGTAAAATTTACGCCTGGGATGTAGTAAATGAGGCCATTGATGATGACAACAGCAAGTTTTTACGTAACTCACTATGGTACCAGATCTGTGGAGAAGATTTTATTGTGAAAGCATTTGAATATGCCCATGAAGCCGATCCAAATGCAGTATTATTTTATAACGATTACAATACCGAGCGTCCTGAAAAGCGCGAACGCGTTTATCAACTGTTAAAAAAACTGGTAGATGCCAAAGTGCCTATTAATGGTGTTGGATTACAGGCACACTGGTCAATTTATGAACCCGATCAGAAAGATTTGATCGAAACGATAAAGCGGTTTTCATCGCTGGGCATAAAAGTACAGATCACCGAGTTGGATATTTCTATTTACCCGTGGGAGAAGAATAAAAGAAGCCTGCGCCCGGGGGAATCGGATGCCTATACAGCCGATCTGGAGAAAAAACAGGCCGATAAATATGCGGAAGTATTTAAAGTATTCCGCGATTATAAGAATGTTATTAGCGGCGTTACTTTCTGGAATATTTCGGATAAACATACCTGGCTGGATGAGTATCCGGTTATTGGCCGTAAAAACTATCCGCTATTGTTCGATCAGAATTTTCAGCCTAAAAAAGCGTATTGGCAGGTTGTTAACTTTTAACCTTAACCTTCAGCAAAATGAAAAGTCATTTTTCTTTAATTGCACTGGCGCTGTTTATTACGGTAAGTACCGCAAAAGCACAAACGCCGGGAACAGCCTCCTACATTTCGGTTAAGGATGCGCCGGGCTATTTCCGCCTTTCGGCAGATGGGCTATCGGCACCGCTTTGCAGCAGTGAAACAGAGTATCCGGGTGTTATCAGGGCCATAAAAAGTTTGCAGACTGATATTAAATACGTTACCAATGCCGAGCCTCAGTTGATAACAGGTAATCCGACGAATGCCAAACAAGTAGTGATAATTGGTACTATCGGCAAAAGCGCCCTGATAGATAAACTGATAAAATTCAAAAAGCTAAATGTAAGCACCATTTCCGGCAAGTGGGAAGCCCATATTACCCAGGTGGTGCAAAACCCGTTGCCGGGCGTAAGCAAAGCATTGGTAATAGTGGGTAGCGATAAAAGGGGAACCATTTATGGCATTTATGACTTATCGGCACAAATTGGCGTATCGCCATGGTACTGGTGGGCCGATGTGCCTGTGAAACAGCAAAACAGCTTATACGTTTTACCGGGTGCTTATACTGATGGCGAACCGAAGGTGAAATACAGGGGCATTTTTATTAATGATGAAGCACCGGCATTTTCCGGCTGGACGAAGGAAAAATTTGGTGGGGTAAATCACCTGGTTTATGAAAAAATGTTCGAGCTTATTTTGCGTTTAAAAGGAAATTACCTGTGGCCCGCCATGTGGGGCAATGCTTTTAATGATGATGACAAGCTGGACCCTGCACTGGCTGATGAATATGGAATAGTGATGGGTACCTCGCACCATGAACCTATGGATCGTGCACAACAGGAATGGAAACGCTGTGGCACCGGTGCCTGGAATTATGATACCAATGGCCCGGTGCTACGCGATTTCTGGAAAAAAGGGATCGAGAACATGGGCACCAAAGAAACCATAGTAACCGTAGGGATGCGTGGCGATGGCGATATGCCAATGACCGAAGGCAGCAATATTAAACTGCTGGAAAAAATTGTAAGCGACCAGCGACAGATTATTGCTGATGTAACCGGGAAAGATGCCTCAAAAACGCCGCAAATGTGGGCTCTTTATAAAGAGGTGCAGGACTATTACGATAAAGGTATGCGTGTACCCGATGATGTTACCCTACTGCTTTGCGACGATAATTGGGGCAACATCCGCAAGCTTCCCAAATCAGGCGAACAGCCGCGCAAAGGTGGCTATGGTATTTATTATCACTTTGATTATGTTGGTGGTCCGCGGAATTATAAATGGCTAAATACCAACCCCATCAGCAAAACGTGGGAGCAAATGCATCTGGCCTATGAGTACGGCGCCAAACAGGTATGGGTAGTAAACGTGGGCGATTTAAAACCTATGGAGTTCCCGATCAGCTTTTTCCTTGATTACGCCTGGAATCCTGATAAATGGCCGGCCGCCAGATTGGATGAATACACCAAACTATGGGCCGCGCAGCAATTTGGGCCTCAATATAGCAGCGAAATTGCCCGCATCTTAACCCTATACACCAAATATAACAGCAGGCGCAAACCCGAATTACTGGATCAGAACACCTATAGCCTTACCGATTACCGCGAATTTGAAACCGTGGTAAACGAGTACAACAAATTACGGAATGAAGCGCAGCAACTGAATGATAAGATAGACCCGAAATACAAGGATGCTTATTACCAATTAGTACTGCACCCGGTGGAAGCTTGTTCAAACCTTAACGAGCTGTATTTTGCTGCCGCGAAGAACAAACTTTACGCCATACAAGGTAGAGCCGCCACCAATATAATGGCCGATAGCGTGAAACAATTGTATGCAAAAGATTCTGCCATATCGCACTATTATAATAAAGTAATGGCCAATGGGAAATGGGACCATATGATGGATCAAACCCATATTGGCTATACCTACTGGCAGGAACCCCGTGTAAATAAAGTACCTAATGTAACTACTATTGACCTGCCCGCCACGCCACAAATGGGTGTAGCCATAGAAGGTTCAGCTGCCTGGTGGCCGCAGGAACAGGCAAAAGCTATACTACCCGAATTTTCGGCAGGTGGAAAGAGCCACTACATAGAAATATTTAACCGTGGACAAGGTTCTTTTGATTTTACGGCTACTTCGGCAGCCCCCTTCGTAAGTATTAAACCACAAAGCGGCCATGTGAGCAACCAGCAACGGCTTTGGATAAATATTGACTGGGCAAAGGTCCCGACAGGGATACAACACATACCGCTTACCATTACCGAGGCCAACGGTGATAAAATTATTATTGAAGCAGTGATCAACAATACGATTCCTGCTAATACTCCCGGATTTCATGAAAATAATGGCTATATGTCCATCGAGGCTGAGCATTATACAAAAGCGGTAAATGGTGTTGATGTAAAATGGGTGAAGATTCCCGATTATGGCAGAACGTTATCCGGAATGATGCCATCGCCGGTAACAGCAAAAAACCAGCAGCCCGGTGGTAACAGTCCTCGGCTTGAGTATGAAATCAATCTGGTTGACACCGGTGTGGTAAAAGTGGAAACCTATATTTCGCCAACCATCGATTTTACCAATACCAGCGGCTTGCATTATGCCATATCTATTGATGACGAGCAGCCGCAACTGGTTAATATCAATGCAGACAAATCAGAAGCGGCCTGGAGTAAGGATGTGAGCAATAATATAAAAGTACTGGTAACCAGTCATCATATTGCTAAACCCGGAAGACATGTTTTAAAATACTGGATGGTGAACCCGGCAGTGGTATTGCAAAAAATAGTAGTTAATGCAGGCGGCGAGAAACCAAGTTATTTAGGTCCGCCGGAGAGTTATTGGGTACGAAGCCCCCTCTAAATCTCCCCCGGAAGGGGAGACTTTAATTTCGCCAACGTTTGTTTCTTTTAAGTCCTCCCCATCCGGGGAGGATTTAGGTGGGGCTTCTCCCAATTACTTCGCCCTATTCTCCGCCTGATAGGCACTGACCTTTTCAGCAACATCAACCATCGGGGCAATCCAGATCTCTTTTTCGTGATCTTTAAGATAATGCAACAGTTTGCTGTGTGCATCCAGACTCTCGTTAATGCTATGACCGCCGCCAACGCCGTGAAACAGAAATACGAGCAGTGTATGGGCTTGTTGTGCTTTTTTCACCAGATCAATCATATAATCGGCGGATTGTCCGCTAATGGCATAGCAATCAATATTATCCAGCTTAACCTCGGCAGCAGTTTGCAGGCCTGAACTAACGCCACGCGCGCCTGCAAAATCTTTCTTCAGTTCGTTATAAAAATAAACATCCCCAATTTTCAGGTCTCCGCAGGGATAGGCAAAAGTTCTTTTATCTTTTCCGTCGATGGCTTTCAGCAAAGTATTATTCACCCTTATTTCGCTTACTGCACGGCTTACAGTGTATTTGCTTAAATCATTATCAGCAGTCACAAAACTCCTACCAGGCAGGCTCCCATCGCAAGGATGAAACAGGGCATGATTGCCCAGTTCATGCCCGTGTTTGGCAGCTAAGCGCCATTCATCAAGGCGCTTATTTACCACCGGTGATGAACCTATTATATAAAAAGTACCTTTTAAGTTTAAGGAATCAAGTGCGGGTATCACATTGTCCAAATCAACATCTATGGCATCGTCATAAGTAAGCACAACGGCGCATTGCTTATTGTTCCAAACTTTGATGCCCGGTGTGTTTTGGGCTTTTGCAAACAAGCCTGCAATTAATAAAACAGTAGCCAGTGGTATAATTTTAATATTCATATTATTTATCATCAGTTTCAAATGGAGAAGCAGGTAAACCCTCATTATTATACAAGTTTGCACCTTCAGGATTATCGGCCCAGGCATACCTTACGTACAACGGGGCATTTACCCTATCGCTATGTACAATAACGGTATTTCCATCGATAATAGCTTTGGCCCAGAAGTATTTTTTATCAGCTCCGGCGATAGCGAAATAATAAAGATCGCCACCTCCCTTCACCATTAAACCACTGCCGATATTGGTAAACGTTAATATAATTTTATCGCCTTCAATTTTATAGGATTGATAAGACGGCCCGGAATATACAACAGATTTATCGCCGTAGGCCAAATGTTCTGCAGCAAGTGCCAGCCTGTCGCCAACATCTTTTTTATCCAGCGGGTGAATATCATTCCATTCGCCCGCATCAATGGTTACGGCCATGGCGGTATTGGCTACTGCAAGTGCTTTACGCTGACTTTCCCGCAACTCTGCCCATTGGCTTTCGGATGGCGAATAATTTACCTCCATAAAGTTGGGCAACTGTACAAATAGAAATGGTACATCGCCCTGCTGCCATTTATTGCGCCAGTCGACTATTAGTGTCGGCAACAATTTCCCATATTCTGCGGCCCGGTTCGCATTGGTTTCTCCCTGGTACCAAACCATGCCTTTAATGGTGTAGTTAATAGCAGGGGCAACCATGGTATTATATAAACCGGTTGGCGAATTCTGCATGGACAGCCCTCCGTCTCCATAGTTACCATCAGTATGAACAAATACCTGACCCACTTTATATTGCCAATCGCCACGCAGATCAATACGCTGTCCGTTGGCATTCAGGGAGTAATTTTTATCGGGCACAAAGCCGCCTTTTCCGGCAGTATTGGTTACCCTTACTACAATTATATTTTTGCCTGGTTTAAGCAATCCGGCAGGCACTTCGTATCTTCTTGGAGGATACTGGTAAGTTGTGGCCCCAACCTTTATCCCGTTAACATAGGTTTCATCAGCATCTACAATACGACCCACAAACAGTTTGGCGACTGTTCCTGCCATGGAGGCAGGCAGATCAATCTCTTTTCTGAACCATACTACCCCGTTAAGTCCTTTCACACCCTGATCTGCCCAATAACCCGGCAGCCAGAATTTATGCCAGCCTTCGGGTACGTAAGTGGTATCATACCATGGTTTGGCACCGGTTAAACCTTTATCAGGATCAGGCGTGGGTTCATTTTTACTGGCGTTTGTCAATGCCGCTTGCTTCAGAGCCAAACGGTTCATATAAGCGGTATCCTTAAAATTCTTAATCATCGTTTCATCATTCGAAAACTGTTTAAAACCATCCTCACTGATCCAGGCTTCAATAGGCGTACCGCCAACGCTTGAATTAATTATACCGATGGGGACGTGGTATTTTTGATAAAGATCTTTCGCGAAAAAATAACTTGCTGCACCAAAGCTGCCAACATTTTGAGATGTTGCAGCAAGCCACTTGCTTCCCTGTGGCAAATCATCATGCAGTTTGGTAACATCAGCCAAAGTAGGGATAAAGAAATTCCTGATTTCGGGATAGTTCGCTCCGGGTATTTCATCGGGATATTTTTCCTTTACCCGCTCAACCGGTAAAACCATGTTAGACTGACCAGAGCAAAACCAAACATCACCAATTAAAATATCAGTTAGTATTATTTCATTGCTCCCTTTAATTTTCATGGTGAATGGTCCGCCGCTTTGTATGGCTGGCAGCCATATTAACCAGTTTCCTTTGGTTCCTGTAATGGCAGCGGCTTTTTTTCCATTAAAGCTGATGCTTACCTTTTCGCCAGGAGCGGCCCAGCCCCATATTTTTAATTTGGCATCCCTTTGTAATACCATGCCGTTGCTAACCAGGGCCGGTAACTTAATAGTAGCATATGATGCCGGTATCATAAAAAATAAAATAAGCAGCAGCATTACAGGAGCGTACCTAAAATTTGATTTCATAAAAATTTTATAACAGGATTTAATAATGGTTACCGTAAAAATACAATTTACGCAATCGATTGCAAAAAATCTTCTGATATGATATGAATACGTTACAAAAGGGCAACCCAGATCTTCTTCGTAATGTCATAGAGTCATGGAAAATGCTTTTTCAATTTCTTTCTCACCTTCTTTGCGCGAAGCGGAGAGAAGGTCGACCATCCGCCTAAAGGCGGAGAACGTCGGGATGAGTCGATACAGTCAATGCATTTACGTTAATGTCGCCCGTAGAATTCACTCACCCGATCTACGCTACGCTGGATCCGCCCGATCTATTGCAAGTAATAAAGAGGGCGGGGAATTAGTTTCTTAATTATACTCTCTTACGCTATGACTAAAGTTGTTCATGAACCCATATTTCAAATTAACCTTACCTTAGCTATCATTTAATAAACAATGCTTTTTCATTTCAGAAATATATTTCCTCAACTAAATCCTTACTGGGATAAATACCTGCCCTTTCAGAAACGGCTGGAAATTCCGCCGAAAACAATTTTGCTGGATGAAGGTAAGGTATCTGAAAATTATTTCTTTATAGAAAAAGGCTGCGTACGCCTCTATTTTAACAACAATGGCAGCGATAATACGGTGCAATTCTTTTTCGAAAACGAAGGGTTAACTTCTCTCGATAGTTTTCTGAACAATACCCCCAGCGCATTCTCTATAGAAACTATTGAGCCTTCTGTTATTTATCAGTTGCCCAAAAAACATGTAAATAAATTGATGGAGGAGTTGAATAACGAGCCGGGCTTTACAAAAATGATGATGCAGGTTATGTCAACGCGGCAAACACATTATATTAATGAATTTGTTTCCATCATCCGTGATACGCCCGAACAACGTTACCAAAATTTATTAAACAACAAGCCGCACATTATTCAGCGGGTGCCACAGCATTACATTGCCTCATACCTGGGAGTGAGTACGGTGCATTTGAGTCGCATTAAAAGCAAACTGGCAAAGGGCAAACTGCATTTCTGAACTTGATAACATATGTTATCGTCCCAAAACTGCTTCGCGATCTAATTTTGTATCAACAAAAAGAAAAACAAAATGAAAGCAGCAGTAATGTATCAACAAGGAGGATTACCTCAATATACAGACTTCCCCGAGCCAATTGCTCAAAATGATGATGAACTATTAGTTACTGTAAAAGCAGTTGCTATAAAACACCTTGATAAAAGCAGGGCTTCCGGCAAACATTATTCAAGCGATGAAAAGGCGACAAGCGGACGTGTAATTGGCGGTGATGGAATTTGCGTACTGGCAGATGGAACAAGAGTTTACGGCATGGGCATTAGTGGTATGCTTGCTGAAAAAGCCACAATCCATAAAGACCGGATAGTGAAAATCCCCGAAGGACTGGATGATGTTAGTGCCGCCGCACTTCCTAATGCCGTTATCGGTGCAGCCATGGGGTTGAAATTTAAAGCAGATATTCAGCCGGGTGATGTGGTGCTGATTAATGGCGCAACAGGTTTTACCGGGCGTGTTGCTGTGCAGATAGCCAAACATTACGGTGCAAAAAAAGTGATCGTAACGGGCAGGAATCAACAATCTCTTAATGATCTTTTGTCGCTTGGCGCAGATGAAACGGTTGGTTTATTGCAGGATGATGAAAGTTTTAAAGCACAGCTTACCGGAATACATTCTCTTACGCCTATTGATGTTATTATTGATTACCTGTGGGGACACACCGCTGAAATGATACTGGCCTGTATAAAAGGTAAAGGTTCTTTTACCAATAAAATACGATATGTATCCGTAGGCAATATGGCTGGCGATTTGATTCAGCTATCGGCAGCAAATCTCAGAAGCATTGATCTGCAGTTAACCGGTTCCGGGCTGGGAGCATGGTCAAAAGCGCAGGTTGGTCAGCTTTTTAGCGAAATATTGCCAGAGATGTTTCAGTTAGCTGCAACGGGCAAACTTAAAGTTGACACTATTAAAGTAAAATTGGAGGGCATAGCCGAACTCTGGAACCTCGATGTACCTAATGGGGAACGTTTGGTGGTGACAATTAAGCCCCACCTAAATCCTCCCCGGTAGGGAGGACTTACAAATAAGTGCGTGCAAAGTTAAAGTCTCCCCTACCGGGGGAGATTTAGAGGGGGCTTACATCATATCATCGCCATTCTTACTTCGGCAATTTCGCCAAAAACACCAGGATATCGTTGCCTATTTCAACGCAATGGGTTTCGAGCGCGAAATGACCAGTGTTATAAAATTTAACTGTTGCATTGGGCAGGTCCTTTTTGTAAGCTTCGGCCCCGGCAGGCAGGAAAAACGGATCCTTATTACCCCATGCAGCCAATAAAGCTGGTTGATATTTTTTGAAATAAGCATGAAACGCTGGATATAACTTTACGTTATTCGCATAGTCTTTCATCAGATCCAACTGAATTTCCACGTTTTCCGGGCGATCCATAAAATGCTGATCAAGTGTATACGTTTCGGGGGCAATCAGGGTGGTGTCGCTTACTCCTTCTTCATACTGCCATTTATTTAGCTTTATGGTAGTAAACTCCTTCAACGCATCACGATTTTGCTGTGATGGATCTTCCCAGTATTTTTGGATAGGGTTCCATGCCGTGCTTAAACCTTCTTCATAAGCATTGCCATTTTGCGTAATAATGCCTGTTATTTTTTCGGGATTAGCCATAGCCAAACGCAAGCCTACCGGCGCGCCGTAGTCAAATATATAAACGGCAAAACGTTTCAAGCCCATTTCGTCAATAAAAGCCTGCATGGTTTTGGCCAGGTTATCAAAAGTATAAGTATACTGACTTCTGTCGGGTGCATCTGAATACCCATATCCCGGCAGATCAGGCGCTATTACATGGTATTTGCCGCTTAGCATTGGTATCAGGTTACGGAACATGTGTGATGATGTTGGGTAACCGTGCAATAATAAAACTACAGGTGCATCCTTTGGTCCGGCTTCGCGATAAAAAATATTTAAACCACCGGCCTTAATTTTCTGGTAATGAATTGCGTTTGTTTCCATTTTATTTTTTGATTGAGATTGATTTATCGATTGGGCTGTCGCAGTTTCTGCCAACAGGCAAATACCGGCTAATCCGGTCAACACTATTTGTATCAATGTTTTTATTTTCATTTTGTTATTTCTTTAAATCAAAATTAATGCAGATATTTGATTATTAAAAACGATTAATAATGATAATAAATATCATATTTAATGATTAATGAACACGCAAGATCTTAAAATATTTGAAGCAGTTGCAGCCAATGGAAGTTTCACCAAAGCAGCCGAAGCTATGTTTACCGTACAATCAAACGTTACGGCGCGGATTAAGAACCTGGAGGATGAGTTTGGCGTTGAACTTTTTACCCGTACCACCCGCAAGGTGCAGCTAACATCGGCTGGTGAAACACTGATGCAGTACCATAAAAAAATAAGCCATTTAATTGACGAAGCTAAAAGGGACATCCAAAATGCGGGGCAAATAATTGGTAGTTTAAAAGTGGGCTGCATTGATACCACCATGGCCCTTAAGGCACCTGAAATTATCAACCTGTTTGCGGAAAAATATCCGGATGTGGAGCTAGAGTTTAAATCGGCCATGCGCACAGCCCTGATCAATGATGTGCTGAATTATAAATTGGACGCCGCTTTTGTATCGGCCCCTGTTAATATGCCCGAGCTAGAACAGATCCACATTAAAGATGAGCAACTGGTTATACTTGCTCCGGCAAAATATACCAAACTAGCGGATATCCTTACCAAGCAACCGCTTACCATTATTGTATTTGACCAGGGCTGCATTTTTAGGGCGAGACTTGAAACCTGGCTGGGCTCAAAAGGAATTATCCAATACAAACCCATTGTATTGAATTCCATTGAAGGCATTATTAATTTTGTAGAATCAGGATTAGGCATCAGCATCCTGCCTGCCGAAATAATATCCCAATATTACGCAGGCCGGGCCATAAATACTTTTGCTATTAGTAAAGATCTCGGCACCATGACCACCGTATTAATTTACCGTAAAAACGTACCTGCATCAAGGCAGTTAAAGGCGTTTATTGAGTTGTATGAGAAATAAATTAGTTTCTTTTAAATAGTTAATTTTAACATTATATAACGCATTTTAGTTAGATGTAATGCATCTTTGATTTATGGATAAGCAGCTGATCAATTATTTACAATTATTCAGGCCGATAACCATTGCCGACGGGAATATTATTGCCGGATATTTTAAACCTCAGGTTTTTAAAGAGGGTGATTTTTTATTTGAGGGGGATAAAGTGGCCCGCGAAATGTTTTTTGTTTGCAAGGGCGTGGTACGGATAGGGACAGTAAATGATAAAGGAACCGAGGTTACGCATATTTTTTACAACGAAAATCATCTTTGCTCCATACTGCAAAGCTTTAATGATGAAGTACATACCGCATCATTTATACAGGCCTGCTGCGATACCGAAGTATTGAGCATCAGCAAAAGCAAACTGCTTGAATTGTATCAGCAATTACCCTATTTAAAAGAATTGATTGATCAGCTAAACCAGCTGAACCTAATTAGAAAGGTAAATACCCGCAATGCCTACCTGGGCGAGGATGCCGAAACCCAGTACCGCATATTTACCATGCAACATCCCGATATTGCCTTACGGGTTCCGTTAAAAGACATTGCATCATACCTGGGTATTACACCACAATCCTTAAGCCGCATCCGGAAAAACATCAAGTAAAGCTTTTTTACCATTTGTTAAGCAGTATTGTTGTTTACTTATGCAAGTAGATTCTATGTATTTTGCATTTAAATTCTATGTATTTTGTAAGTAAATATCATGTAAACTATAAATTGGCTGAAGTTTATTACTTATTTTTGTACCAAACATTCTATAACTATGTTTATTCCCAGGCAGATAGCACCAATTATTAAAGCACAACAGCAAAAATTCCCTATACTAGCTTTAACGGGACCGAGGCAATCTGGCAAAACTACCTTGCTTCGGGAGCTGTTCGATGACTACAGGTACGTATCACTTGAAAACCCTAATACACGTTCGTTTGCAACAGAAGATCCCATTGCGTTTTTAAATCGTTACGATAATAAAGTAATATTTGATGAGGTTCAGCGTGTGCCGGAATTGTTTTCTTATATACAGGGCCGGGTAGATGAATCGCATCTGATGGGACAATACATTTTATCCGGTTCGCAAAATTTCCATTTACTGAACAGCATTACCCAGACGCTGGCGGGCAGGGTGGCTTTATTCAAGTTGCTCCCCCTTGACTTTAGTGAACTAAAGTCAAAAAACTTACTTGGAGATTCAGCTGCGGAAGTTGCTATAAGAGGATTTTATCCGGCGATATACGACCGGGAAATAGATCCCTTTGTATTTTATTCAAACTATATTCAAACATATATTGAAAAAGATGTAACGGAGCTGATGAATATTCGAGACCTTACAGTATTCCGCACCTTTTTAGGTTTGTGTGCCGGGCGTACCGGCCAATTGCTTAACTTCAGCGCATTAGCCAACGAGTGTGATATTTCTCATAATACAGCCAAGGCGTGGCTGTCAATTTTAGAAAGCAGTTATATCGTTTTTCTTCTACAGCCTTATCATCAGAATTTTAATAAACGTCTAATCAAAAGTCCCAAGTTGTATTTCTATGACACCGGCTTATTAAACTACCTGCTTGGAAATAAAACACCCGTCGAAATGGAAGACAACCGTTTAAAAGGGAATGTTTTCGAAAATATGATTGTAGCTGAATTTCAAAAAAACAATCATCATTTATACTTGCACGAAGATTATTATTTCTGGCAGGACAGTAATGGTCATGAAGTTGATTTATTAATGAAGAAAGGCCAAGGTTTTTCCATCTTTGAAATAAAAGCGACTCAAACTGTTTCATCTTCTCTATTTAAAGAATTAGATCGCTTTGAAGATATTTCTACACCTGCTAAAGTAGAAAAAACGCTAATTTACGGCGGACTGGAAAATGAAAAAAGGACAAAATACCAGGTAAGCAGCTGGCGTAACACAGTTTAAACCCCGCAATCCTTAAGCCGCATCCGGAAAAACATCAAGTAACTGCTTTTTTACCATTTGTTAACTGATATTGTTTTTTACTTACTCACCTTTGTTATTAAAGTATAATTTAACATGGCGCGAATATTTATAACAGGTTCTGCAGATGGTTTGGGGATGATGGCCGCACGCTTATTAGTTAATGAAGGGCATAAGGTGGTACTTCATGGCCGTAATGAAAAAAGAGCCGGTGACGCCTTAAAAGCAGTACCCGGTGCAGAAGCTGCGCTGAGTGCCGATTTATCGAGCATTGAAGAAACTATCGACCTTGCAAAGAAAGTGAATGAGTTGGGGCATTTTGATGCGGTGATCCACAATGCTGGAGTAGGTTACCTGGAGGGCCGAATTACCACAAAGGATAGTTTGCCGCATGTATTTGCTATTAATAGTTTGGCGCCCTATATTCTTACCTGTTTAATTAATAAGCCCGAAAGATTAATTTACATCAGCTCAGGTCTGCACCGTGATGGTGATGCCAGCCTAAAAGATCTTGCCTGGAAAAATCGTCCATGGAATGGTTTTAGTGCTTACAGCGACTCCAAACTGCATAACGTAATTTTGGCATTTGCCGTAGCCCGTAAATTGCCTAAAGTATATTCAAATGCATTGGAGCCAGGCTGGGTTGCCACAAAAATGGGTGGGCCGCTGGCGCCTGATAATTTGGCTGAAGCTCCGGTTACGCAGGCGTGGCTGGCAGCAAGTAATGACAAAGCAGCATTAGTAAGCGGAAAATATTTTTACCATAAACAATTGCGCCCGTTTTGTGAATCGGCAAATGATGTGAGCAAGCAGGAATTGCTATTGGGAGAATATGAAAGACTGTCGGGGGTAGTAGCCTCACCCTGCCCTCTCCAGGAGAGAGGGTTCTAAAAAAGAACTTTTGCAAACAAGATATTTAATTTTGAATTATTTAACATCTACATAAAAAATAAGATCATGAGTATTACAAAAACAGGCTGGATAGGGCTGGGCAAAATGGGGATCCCCATGTCGCAGCAATTGATAAAAGCTGGTTACGCGGTAACCGTTTATAACCGCAGTACTGATAAAGAAGAAACGCTGAAAGCGATGGGCGCCGCTACAGCATCATCACCTCAAAAATTGATACAGGATACTGATGCAGTCGTGATTATGGTATCTGACGATGCGGCAATTACCTCTATTTTTAGTGGCGAAAATGGTTTACTGAGTGCCAAGGTTAGCGGAAAGATCATTATTAACATGAGTACCGTTTCGCCTGCAATTAGTAAACAAATGGCTGATTTGTGTGAGCAGCAGGGTAATTATTACCTGGATGCACCTGTATCAGGCAGTGTTAAACAGGCCGAAGAAGGCACTTTGGTTATTATGGTTGGGGGCGATGAAAAAGCTTTTGAGCAGGCCAAACCTGTTCTTGAAAAAATAGGTAAGCTTACCATACTGGTTGGCGATACCGGGGCAGGTAATAAAGCTAAACTGGTTATTAATACTTTGCTGGGCGTTTATTCACAGGGCCTGGCAGAGGCCGTTCTTTTTGCAGAAAAAAATGGCATCAAAACCGAAGATCTGATTACGCTGCTTAATAACGGCGCTATGGGTAGCCCGTATATTAAAATTAAGGGTGATGCTATTATTAAAGATAACTATACCGCAGCTTTTGCGCTGAAACATATTGCTAAGGACTTACGATTAGCAAAAGATATCGGCCTCTCAACCCCGCTGGGTAAAGTGACTTATCAAACTTTTCAGGATGCAGAAGCTAAACTGGGTAACGAGGATATAATTGCAGTGATAAAACAGGTGAGAGGATAATCTTAAAAATTAACGTCATGCCGAAACAAGTTCGGCATGATGTTAATTTTTAAATACTCAAGATTTTAAAACCATCGCTATAATGATGAAATTACTCAACAGTAATTGTGGCGTTTTCTTCAATATCTTTTGATGATTTCCCTGCAAGTATTTTATACTTACCTGGTTCAACCACCCATTTGCTGGTTTTGGTATCGTAATAAGCTAAATCTTTAACCGGGATATTTAAAGTCACACTAGCAGTTTCCCCTACCGTAATGTTTACTTTTTTAAATGCTTTAAGCTCTTTCTCCGCACGCTCAACAGCTGAGCCGGTTTTGCTCACATAAAGCTGAACCGTTTCTTTACCTGCATATTTCCCGGTGTTTTTAACTTTTAGGGTTGCAGTAATTACATCTGTTGCTTTGTAGCTTTTTTTGTTGGTAAACAGGTCCGAATATTTGTAATCAGTATATGATAAGCCGTAACCAAAGCAATACATCGGCTCAATCTTTTTGGTATCAAACCAGCGGTAGCCTACCAAAATGCCTTCTTTATAATCAACCTTTAAATTCTCACCGGGGTATGCATTCAGTGCCTCAGAAGGCGAATCTTTAAGCTCTGCCGGGAAAGTGAACGGCATTTTTCCTGATGGATTAATTTTACCGGTCAGCACATCAGCCAAAGCATTTCCGTTTTCAGAACCATTATACCATGACCATACGATGGTGCTGTTGTTCTTTTTGATTTGGCCGATATCATATGGTGCACCACCTACTACCACAACAATGGTGTTAGGGTTTGCAGCTGTAACTGCGTCAACCAAAGTTTGCTCGCCAAAAGGCAGACTTAAATCTTTACGATCACGGCTTTCACTTTCATAATCGCGGTTGCCTCCTATAAACAGGATGGCCAGATCGGTACTTTTTGCAGTTGCAACGGCCTGTGCAATTAAAGCAGAATCAGGCCCATGGCTTGGTGAATTTACCTCGCCCACAGCACTGTATTTACCGGAATAACCCTGCGCAAATTTAATGTCGATGGTTTTACCCAGCCTGTTTTGTAAACCTGCCAGTGCAGTAATTTCATAGCGGGCCTTAACACCGGCACCGAAGCCCCCCAGGTGGAATGTACGGGTTGCATTATCACCAATAACGGCTATGCTTTTTATGGTTGATGTATTTAATGGCAGCAGGTTCTTTTCATTTTTCAATAACACGATTGATTCTGATGCAATAGCATAAGCTGTTTTACCATGTTCCGGCGTACTCATTTTTCCTTCGGGCTGGTTTTTACTCATATTGGTATGCAACTGCACCCATAAAATACGGCGAACTTTTTCATCAATCAATTTAATACTCACTTTCCCGGCTTTTACAGAGTCCAGCAGTTTATCGGCAAAATAATACGTATTGTATGGCGGATTGGAGCCCATTTCCAGGTCGAGGCCATTTTTGGCGGCCGCAACTGTGCTGTGCACACCGCCCCAGTCGCTTATTACTATTCCTTTAAATCCCCATTCGCCTTTTAGTACTTTATTTAGCAGATAGTCATTTTCAGAACAATAAACACCTCTTAGTTTATTATAGGCCGACATAATGGTCCAGGCTTTACCTTCTATAATAGATGCTTTAAAAGCAGGCAGGTAAATTTCGCGCAGCGCTCGTTCGCTAACATCAACACTTACCTTGCCGCGGTTAATTTCCTGGTTATTTACTGCAAAGTGTTTCACACAGGCAGCAACATGCTGACTTTGGATACCTTTTACAGACTGTACCGCCAGTTTTGCATTTAAAAATGGATCTTCTGAGTAATACTCATAAGTACGGCCGCAAAGCGGGTTACGGCAAATATTAAATGCCGGTGCCAGCATCACCGTAATATTACGTGCGCGGGCCTCTTCGCCCATATCATGCCCGTAACGATAAGCCAGTTCCGGGTTCCAGGTAGCTGCTAAAGCAGATCCGTTTGGAAAAAAGGTGGCTGAATCGGTAGTCAGGTTGGCTGATCCCCATCCTTCCTTAACTTCCTCACGTACGCCCAGCGGACCATCATCTGTTTTCACTACCGGGATATCCAGCCTTTTACAACCTCCTGCAGTAAACACACCGCTGGCATGCAGCATGGTTATTTTTTCTTCAAGGGTTAACTTTTTTATAATGGCGCTGATCTGAGCATCTGTTGCCTGGTCGGCTTTGGTTTGTGCCGATGCATAATTTAGCGTGCCGACAGCAAAAAGGCCGCACAAAATATGCCTGTAAATTTTAGTTTTCATGATTATTGGTTCAATAGCCTGATGATAAGCTTATCAATTGGTGTAATTTGAACACAAAGTAAAACTAAATAATGATTATGGTGAAATAACAGACAATATAATACAGCCTTTTGTTAAAATAATACATCTCCATTAAGAAGCATACTGGCTTAAACCAGTACTGCCCCGCCATCAATAATTATATTTTGGCCGGTGCCAAATTGCTGTTTCATCAGATATAAGAAAGCTAACGCAATATCTTCGGCTTCGCCAACCCTTTTAGTCAATAAGGAATCACCTACTGATTTATAAAGATTTTCCCTGTCTGTTTCGCTAAAGCTGTTCCATAAGTTGGTTTTTACTACGCCGGGTACTACACTATTAACCCTTACAGGTGCCAGCTCAACGGCAGTTGCTCTTACAAATCCTTCCATGGCACCGCAAATACTGGCTGCAATAGCCCAGCCCGCTCCGGGGCGAGCACCTGCAATACCACCTGTTAAACTAATTGAACCACCTGCATTAATGTGTTTTGCACCGTATTTAACGGCTGCAAAAGCACCCCAGTAACGAATATTAAAGAAATCACGGGCTTTTTCAATTTCCGTATCAGCCAAAGCATTCAGCGTTAAGTTTTCGCCAGCGGTATAAACCAGGTGGTCGAAATTACCAATTGTATCAAAAAAGTTTTTGATATTTTCTTCTTTACTTAAGTCTACAGCGAAGCCGGTACCCTGGTTGGGTAATTCCTTTAATGCATTATCTATTCTTTGTTGGTTGCCTGATACAATCACCAGGTCAGCGCCTTCGGCAGATGCTGCTATGGCGGTTGCCAGTCCAATGCCTGAGCTTCCACCTAATATAACTATCCTTTTACCTTGTAATGAAGCGTTGTTTTTAAATTGCTTTTCCATTGTGTTAATATTTAATAGCACAAATTTCAGCAGTATAAAATGGCGGGCACTTACCATTTGGTAAATTCGGAAAAAAGCCCCCTCTAAATCTCCCCCGGTTGGGGAGACTTTAGCTTCACCGTGCTTTTTTTTCAAGTCCTCTCCGCCTATAGGCGGAGAGGATTATTCATATGTTGTTTGAATGTTTCAAGGTATTCATGAAGGCTTCGCCGTTTAGGTGGGGCTTGCTTAACATCCAGACCCTCAAAGTTAAGTCAGCATTACCCCCATTTAATGCCATTATTTACAATGTAACAATGCTGAAGCAATAGGCATTTATCCTTAAAACTTAACAATAAATGCACCTTAAACTGGTTTAGTTTCGAAAGTTTTGAGTAGCAGGGAATAGTTTGGGCGGGTTAAACGATTTGATAAAACTGAAGTCACAGGGGCATAATATCCCTGAAATAATTTTATGCTAATTAATTGCGCTTGTAGTTGAAGACACCTATTTATTTACTCATCTTAATCGCAATTTTATATTCTACACGTGCCAGCTGTCGGCAAGACCCACCCGTTTTGCTGCAACCATCTGCTCCGTACGGTTCACGCAGTGCTATTGCCGACTCCGGTGGCCAGCGGGATATGATTGACATTGTTGAAAGATTTTTTGATAAAAATTCATCGCCCAATAAAAAAGAAGCAGCACAAAAGGCTAGCTTTTCGGTAGTACCTTACGGTGGTTATACCCTATCAACAGGGCTTACTATTGATATTACCGGCAATGTGGGCTTTTATACCGGTTCAGACCATCATGAAAATTTTTCAGTTATTGCTGCCGATCTGGGCTACGATTCCGAGAGCCAAAAAACTTTTTTAACGCGTTCAGAAATATGGCTGCCGGGCAACAATTACAAATTAGTTAGCGACCTGCGTTGGGAAAAATATCCAACCGATACTTACGGCCTGGGTACTTTTACCACCTTTGCTACAGATAATCCCATTGATTTTTACTACCTGCGCGTTTATGAAACCGTACTGCGTAAGCTGGGAAATGATTATTACGCCGGCATAGGGTATAATCTGGATAACCATTATAACATTACCCAAGAGGGAAACCAAAACGGTACCGTTTCTGACTTTACTAAATACGGACAAACCCGTGAATCAACCTCTTCTGGTATTAATCTTGATTTTTTGTTTGATAGCCGAAAAAATCAGCTAAATCCGCTTGTAGGCAGTTACTTGAGCGTTATTTATCGGCAAAATTTAACCGTTTTAGGCAGCAATGCAAATTGGGAAGAGTTACAGTTGGATGCCCGGAAATACATCCGCTTGTCGCCATCATCCAACAATGTGCTGGCCCTTTGGGGTATGGCAGCATTTACTACAGGTAATGTGCCCTACCTTGATTTGCCAAGCACCGGTGGTGACATGTATAACAACAGTGGTCGTGGTTATGCGGTGGGCCGGTTCAGAGGGCGCGACATGCTTTATATGGAAGGCGAATACCGGTTTGGAATTACCCGTAATGGTTTGCTTGGCGCGGTGATTTTTGCCAATGCTGAAAGTTTTACCGAATATCCGTCAAATACCTTTCAAAAAATTGCACCTGCAACAGGTACTGGCTTGCGCTTAAAACTTAATAAGTACTCCAATACAAACATTTGTATTGATTATGGTGTTGGTGTAGGCGGGTCGCATGGGTTTTTTGTTAACCTTGGGGAATTGTTTTAATTACATACATCTGTTATTTTAGCAAATGAATGGATAACAATTTTAAATGATATCATTAAAATCTTATTACACGGCATCAAATTAGTTTTACAAATACCCCATTTTGAAAAAGTTGAAATATTTATTCTGTCTGTTTATAGTTCTAAGTTTTTATAACGGTTATGCCCAAAAGGATACTTTATTAGTAAAAACCAATACAACAGAAAAAACACAATTGCCCATTATTGATTCGTCAAAACAGCTGGATGCTATTGATATTCTTTACCGGATTTTAGGTAAAACAGCTGCTGAAACCAAACGTCAAAAATCAAGTAAGCTGAATTTTTCACTGGTACCAGCATTCGGGTATTCTTTGTCAACAGGTTTTGCAGTTGATTTAACCGGAAATGTTGCCTTTTACACCAGCAGCAGCCATAAAGAAAATTTATCGGCGATTGATGCTGAAACGATTTACGATACCAAGGGTCAGATTATATTTACCAGCCGATCGGAAATTTGGGCCCATAGTAATGATTACAAACTAGTTACCGATCTGCGCCTGGAAAGATATCCGGAAGATACTTATGGTTTAGGTGCCGGCACTAGGCAAGCCAAGGATAATCCAATTGACTTTACCTACATGAGAACCTATTTCACCGTCTTTAAAAAGATGCTTCCTGATTTTTACGGTGGCGTAGGTTATAATCTTGATTATCATTACAACATCACACAAAAAGGCAATGCTGATAATACCGTATCTGATTTTACCAAATATGGATTTGCTCCACAATCAACCTCATCGGGCTTTACTTTAAACTTGTTGTATGATAGCCGCCGCAATAAAATAAATCCGCTTGGCGGTGGTTTAGCTTCCATTACTTATCGTGATAATTATACTTTTTTAGGCAGCGATCATAATTGGCAGGAATTGAATTTAGAGTTCAAGAAGTTTTTAAAACTATCCGATAAATCAAACAACATCCTTGCTTTTTGGAGCATTGCTCAATTTACATCAGGCAACGTTCCTTATCTTGACCTTCCGGCCAATGGAGAGGACATGTATAATAATTCTGGCCGTGGTTATGAGCAGGATAGATTCAGGGGTAAAAACTTCCTTTACCTGGAAAGCGAATATCGCTTCGGCATCACTAAAAATGGTTTAATTGGCGGTGTGGTGTTTGCTAATGCCGAAAGCCTCTCGGAGTTTCAAACCAACAGGTTTCAAAAAGTTGCCCCCGCAGCTGGAACAGGCTTGCGCATAAAAGTTAACAAACACTCAGATACCAACGTTTGCCTGGATTATGCCGCCGGTTTGTATGGATCGCATGGCTTGTTTGTTAACCTGGGCGAGATGTTTTAATTGCAGCAAATCCTTTACCTGTTTTTTTGACATTTTATGCTGATTATTTGGCATAATCTTATTTCTTTGTATTAACCAATTGTATTTGAGAGATGATTGAATTAGATGGAGTGGATTATTCTGCCTACAAATTTAATCACCCTAAAAACTCTTCTGTATACCTATGAAATAAAATACCCGCATGACAAAAAAACTTACACTTATAGCATTCCTGCTTTATTGCTTAAATGCAGGTGCACAAACAACTTATACCCCCACCGCCGATAACCTGGCAGCGCGCGAAAATTTCCAGGACATGAAATTCGGCCTGTTTATTCATTGGGGTATTTACAGTATTTTGGGTGATGGAGAGTGGGTGATGCATACCGAAAAAATTCCTTATAATAGCTATAAACGCCTGGCCGATTTTTTCAACCCGCAGGCATTTGATGCTAAAGAGTGGGTTGCCTTTGCTAAACGGGCAGGTATGAAATACATTACCATTACCTCGCGCCATCATGATGGGTTCAGTATGTTCGGAACCAAGATGTCGCCCTACAATATTGTGGATGCTACGCCTTACCACCGCGATCCGCTGATGGAGCTGGCACAGGAATGCCAGAAACAAGGTATCGAACTCCACTTTTACTATTCTTTGCTGGATTGGGGCCGCCCCGACTATGCTTTTGGAAGCCCTATAGTTAATGGCAAACCTACACAGGGCGATTGGGACAGCTATATTAAATTTATGAAAGATCAGCTTACTGAACTCATTACCAAATATCCTGCAGTTAAGGGCATCTGGTTTGATGGCTACTGGGAACGTACCGATGTTAACTGGCATTTGGATGAAATTTATGGATTGATACATAAACTCAATCCTGCTATAATTGTCGGCAACAATCACCACGAAGCAGTAAAAGATGGTGAGGACTTTCAAATGTTTGAAAAAGATTTGCCAGGAAACAACACTACTGGTTTTAGTGCCAAATCAAAAATAGGCGCATTACCATTAGAAACCTGCGAAACCATTAACGGCAGCTGGGGCTTTAATATTAACGACCGAAGCTATAAATCAACCAAACAGATTATTCATTACCTGGTAAATGCAGCAGGGCGCAATGCCAACTTTTTACTGAACATTGGCCCCATGCCCAACGGAAAAATACAACCTGAATTTACCGATACACTGGCAATAGTAGGCAACTGGATGCAAAAAAATGGCGAAACTATTTATGGCACGCGCGGTAACTTTATTGCGCCGCAGCCATGGGGTGTAGTTACCTATAAAAACAAAACCCTGTATGCGCATGTATTAAACAAGCCACAACAGCCTTACATTTTTTTACCGGATGTGAAAGCTAAAATAACTAAAGTTGCTTTATTTGCAGATGGCAGCAGCCTTAAATTTAAACAGCAGCCCGAAGGTGTTTTTGTTTATATCAATAACATAAAGCCTGACGCTGTTGATACCATTATTGAACTTACAACAAACTAATATAAAAACATGAAGCTGATACGATTTGGCGAGTCCGGAAAAGAAAAAACCGGAATAATAATAAAAGACAAAAAATACGATACTTCTGCATTTGGGGAAGATTATAACGAGACCTTTTTTGAAACGGACGGACTAGCACGTTTAACCAACTTTATTGAAGATAACATGCTGGTTGAAGTTGCTGAAGATGTGAGACTGGGCAGTCCACTGGCAAGGCCATCAAAACTGATATGCATTGGGCTAAACTATGTTGATCATGCTAAAGAAACCAATGCTACGCCACCAACCGAGCCGGTAATATTTATGAAAGCAACATCGGCCATTGTTGGCCCTGATGATCATATCACCATCCCGAAAAATTCAAAAAAAACCGACTGGGAAGTGGAGCTGGCGGTAGTAATAGGCAAAAAAGCCAGTTATGTTAGCGAAGCTGATGCTATGGATTATGTGGCAGGCTATTTGCTGCACAATGATGTATCAGAGCGTGAATTTCAGATAGAGCGCGGCGGCACCTGGGATAAGGGAAAAGGTTGCGATACCTTTGCACCTCTCGGTCCGTTTTTTGCCACTAAAGATGAAATTACCGACCCGCACCAGCTACGTCTATGGCTAAAGGTAAACGGGCAAACCATGCAGGATGGCAATACCTCCAACTTTATTTTTAATATTCCTCAGGTAGTATCCTACACCAGCCAATTCATGACTTTGTTGCCCGGCGATATCATTTCAACCGGAACACCTGCAGGTGTGGGTCTGGGTATGAAACCACCCGTTTATTTAAAAGCAGGCGATGTGATAGAATTGGGTATTGATGGCCTGGGTGAAGCAAGGCAGGTGGTAGCGGATTATAAAGGGTAATAAAACAGCATAGCCTATACAAATAATAGCTGCTAAGGGATAAATAATGGCGTAAAAGCATACTATGGAACACATCTATGCTTTTACGTGTTATTCGTTGCTATAAAAGCGGACGCAGCGTGTCCGCTTTTGATACAGCTTCAGGTTTTATAAATTTATAATTTATTTATAATCAATACCTTGATTGACTGGCATCATATTTTCACAATCCATTCCTTTTCAGTCAAATAAAGGCGCAGCATTATGATTAAAAACTATTTTAAAACTACTTTAAGATACCTGGTTCATAATAAAACTTTTACGCTTATTAATATAACCGGTTTGGCAACCGGCATCTGCGTATGCTTCTTTGCGTTGTTGTATGTTCAGTTTGAGTTAAGCCGCGATAGCTATAACAAACAATCAAACCAAATTTACAGGCTGGTAACAGATGTTAAAACACCTCTAACCACCAATTATGAAAGCACCCCGGCTCCCATGGCCCCTGCCATTGAAAAAGAGTTTCCGGAGGTAAAAGCTGCTGCAAGGGTTTTTATGGATGATATGATTGTTCAAAGTACTCCCGATAATGCGGCCAAAGAAGAAATAGCTTATGCTGATGCTGATGTATTTTCAATTTTTACCTGGCCCCTGATAAGAGGAGATCAAAAACACTTATTTGATGCCCCTTATAATGTTGTGCTATCAGTAAGTGCGGCCAAAAAATATTTTGGTAATGATGATCCTATCGGTAAAACATTGTTGATTAACGGCGGTCAAAAAGCTGCGGTAACAGGGCTGATGCAGGACATACCAAGTAACTCCCATTTAAAGGTTGATATGTTATTTTCTATATCATCCTTAATAAATAACAACTGGAACCAAAACTGGAAAAGATTTGGCTTTTATACCTACCTGTTATTACAGCCAGGCGCCGACGCTACTAAGTTAAGCGCAAAGTTTCCGGCTTTTATAAAGTCACATATCAGTCCCGATCAGGCTAAATATATTTTATCTATTGAACCTTTAAAAAGGGTATATCTGTATGGCAAACCACGTGGGCATCGTACAGGCAGTTCGGCAGGTGGCAGCATTACCAATATTTATATATTTTCGGTAATTGCCATATTTGTACTTTTTATAGCCTGTTTTAATTTCATTAACCTAACTACTGCATTTTCATTAAAACGGGCCAAAGAAATTGGTGTACGCAAAGTACTTGGGGCATCCAAAAATCAATTGGTTATCCAGTTTTTTATGGATGCTGTTATATTGTGCCTTATTGCGTTTATTATAGCATTATTATTAGCAGCATTGTTACTACCACTGTTTAATAGCCTAACCGGCACGGTAGTAAGTACGGGTTTATTTAACAACTTTAATAATATACTATGGTTATTATTAATTGCTGTAAGTGTGGGCCTGCTATCGGGCATTTACCCTGCCTTGTTTTTATCGGGCTTTAAACCATTAAAAACACTGAAAGGCAATTTTAACCCTACGGGTAACGGATCAGTACTGCGCAAAGGGTTGGTGATTACTCAGTTTACCGTATCTATAATGCTTATTATAGGCACCATTGTGGTATATAACCAAATTGATTTTATGCAGAACCAGCAACTAGGTTTCAAAAAAGATCATCAACTGGTTATTGATTTTCAATTTGATAATCGTATTGGCAATAAGGTTGATTTGGTAAAACAGAAGTTAGCTGCTATTCCCGGTGTAAATGCAGTAAGCTTTTCAATGAGCACACCGGGCATGCCCAATAATCAATATACCACTATCATCCAAAATCACGACAACATAAACCAGGAACTAAGAAGCGATGCTTATTTTATTGATGATGCTTTTTTAAAACAATATAATATTAAGGTAATTGCCGGTCGTGGTTTTTCAAAGCAGTTTAGCACCGACGCAAGCCAGGCTATGCTGATTAACGAGACAATGGCCAAAAAACTGGGCTATGCAAACGCAGCCGATGCCATTGGCAAAGCCTATACACTGTTAGGCAGCCATGGGTTAATTATTGGTGTTATCCAAAATTTTCACTTCCACTCTTTTCAGGAAACTATCCAACCATTGGCAATATGTTATGGCACCGGTTTTTTTACTTGTATCTCGCTTAATATCGCATCAAATCATATCCAAAATACCATTAGTCAAATTGAAGAACAATGGAAAGTACTTGCCCCAGGCTTACCCTTGGTTTATTATTTTGCTGATGAAGCTTACAACCAGCAATATATTTCGGAACAACGTTTCGGCAGCTATTTATTTGTTTTTCGATACTAGCTATATTTATTCCCTGTTTGGGTCTACTTGGTTTATCAACATTCAACACAGCGCAGCGTAAAAAAGAAATTGGTATCCGTAAGGTATTGGGTGCATCATCTACCGGCATTGCACTCCTGTTATCAAAAGATTTTACACAATTGGTTATCATCGCCTTGTTCATTGCCTCGCCTGCGGCCTGGTGGCTTATGCAGGTTTGGCTGCAAAACTTTGCCTATCATATTCAAATTTCTGTATGGATATTCATTTCATCGGGTGCAGCTGCTCTATTTATTGCGTGGTTTACGGTAAGTTACCAGTCCATAAGTGCGGCTTCACTTAACCCGGTAAAAAGCTTACGGAGTGAGTGATTCCTATATTAATTATTGTTGATAATATGCTTCTTGCTATTAAATTGTAAAATGATTGTTTTTATGTTAAAAACTAAAAGCAAACTTATTAACTTGACATTGTTTAATAAAAATCAGTCCGGATGCATACCGGCAACCCAATAGAAGCATTATTATCCTATGAAAACACAAGAATTGATCAATACCGCAAACGCACTTTTTGCGGGCGATAAGGGCCTGCTGGCTATGGACGAAAGTACCAGCACCTGCAACAAACGCTTTGCTGAAGCGGGTATCCCCCAAACCATTGAATATCGCCGTGCCTACCGTGAATTAATTGTAACTACGCCCAAATTGGGTGATTGTTTAAGCGGGGCCATTTTATATGATGAAACCATTTATCAGGCAACTAAGGATGGTGTTTTATTTATTGATAAACTGAAAGAAGCAGGCATCATACCCGGCATAAAGGTTGATGAAGGCACCATAAATCTGGCAGGTTTCCCCGGCGAAAAAATCACTGCAGGTTTGGATGGTCTGGATGATCGTTTGGCTAAATATTACCAATTGGGTGCCCGTTTTGCTAAATGGCGCGCAGTAATTACTATTGGTGCAACTATACCAACGCGTGGTGCTATTGAAGCCAATATGCATACCCTGGCCCGTTATGCTGCCATGTGCCAGCAAGCCGGAATTGTACCTATTGTAGAACCAGAAGTACTGATGGATGGATCGCACAGTTTAGAAAGATGTTTTGAGGTGACCAGAAATGTGCAGCACGAACTTTTCCACCAGTTGTATACTCAAAATGTTGATTTAGAAGCCCTGGTGCTTAAACCTAATATGGTTATACCGGCTTTTGATGCACCAAAGCATGCCACTATTGATGAGGTAGCCCATGCAACCGTAACCTGCCTGTTGGAAACTGTCCCTGCGGCGGTTCCGGGAGTGGCATTTTTATCAGGCGGTCAATCACCTGCGGATGGAGCAGCTCACCTTAACGCCATGCATAAATTGTATAAAGGCAAATTGCCATGGGGACTTACTTTCTCCTATTCCCGCGCTATACAACAACCAGTAATGGATTTATGGAGAGGTAAAGATGAAAATGTAGAAAAGGCTCAAAAAATGCTTCACTTCCGCGCCAGCTTAGTCAATGCTGCCCGTCGTGGAGAGTATACGCCGCAAATGGAAGCCTAGGTTTTGAGTACGGAGTCTTTAGTCTGAAGTAATTTTTTCAACCCTCTTTTTTGCTTGCAAAAAAGAGGGTGAACGAGCGTAGCGATATTCGGGTGAGTCTACTCTGCGAGCGGCGTTAACGTAAATGCATTGGCGTATTGACTCATCCCGACGTTCTCCGCCTTTAGGCGGATGGTCGACCTTCTCTCCGCTCCGCGCAAAGAAGGTAATTATGGCGATTCGAAAAATAAATTGACTTCCATGTTAGTGTCATAAAAAGACTTCAGACTAAAAACTCCAGACTTAAGACCTCTCTCACTAAAACTAAACCCTTTATTCCTTGTTACCTTAATGAATTAAAAACATGGAGCAAGTAACCTTATATCCGTTAAAGTTTGAGCCTATTTATCAGTACCGCATTTGGGGCGGCCGCAGGCTCGAAAATCTACTATCAAAACCCTTACCACCTAAGGACCCTATAGGCGAAGCCTGGATTTTAAGTGATCGTGATGATCAGCCAAGTAAAGTAAGCTATGGAAAACTGAAAGGGAAAACCATTAAATGGCTAATGGAAAACGCTCCCGAAAAACTGATGGGCAAGTTTGCCGGCCAGTTTAAACGCTTCCCGTTATTGCTTAAGTTTTTAGATTGTCAACAGGTGCTTTCTGTGCAGGTACATCCTTCTGATGATTTGACAGCATATATCCCCAAGGGCGAAAGTGGTAAAACAGAGGCCTGGGTGGTGTTGGAAACAGGTGATAAAGCCATTATTTATGCCGGTTTGAAACCTGGCACTACAGAACAAAAACTGAGGGCAAAACTGGATGAACATAAAGTGGCCGATGATTTGGCACATTTTACCCCGGTTATTGGTGATAGCGTACTCATAAAAGCAGGCACGGTGCATACGCTTGGCGATGTGGTGGTTTTTGAGGTACAGGAAAACAGTGATGTTACTTACCGCCTGTACGACTGGGACCGCATTGATGAAAAAACAGGCAAACCACGCGATTTACAGGTTGATAAAGCCATTGCCTGCATTGATTTTAATAAAACTGATATAAAACCAGTTACTCTAGTTATAAAAAGTGAGGTTCCGGTGCAAAGAGAGATAGTGATCCGGAATGAACATTTTGATTTGTGCAGAATAACCGGCGAGCTTCCCTTTATGGTTGGCAAAGAAGCCACACCCCATGTTTTGATCTGTGTTGACGGCAAGGGCGATCTGGAACATAATAGTGACTTTTATTCACTAAAAAAGGGAGATGTGATGCTTTTACCTGCATCTATTGGTGCATGCCCGTTTGTACCCAAGGGTGAAATTATCCTGCTTGAACTAGCTTTGCCAGAATAATATCATTGAGTCAGCCCCACCTAAATCCTCCCCGGTAGGGAGGACTTAAAAAAAAATAAACGTGATCCAAGCCAAAGTCTCCCCTACCGGGGGAGATTTAGAGGGGGCTATTAATAATAAAAATACATGAAGAAACTAATTGTTTTTGACCTTGACGGCACACTTGCCGAAAGTAAGGCGGCTATTGATAAAGATATGTCCGAAAGGCTTGCTGCCTTGTTAACGGTTGCCAAAGTAGCCATCATTTCGGGAGGAGATTGGCCTCAATTTGAGAAACAGGTGCTCAGCCATCTGCCTAAAGGAAAAAAGCTCAAAAACCTGTCTATTTTACCTACCTGCGGAACCAAATACTATCAATATAAAAAAGAGTGGAAGCTATTATATGCCGAAAACTTTACGGATGCCGAAAAGGAGAAAATTATTGCTTCACTAAATAAAGCGGTTGATGACTCGGGCTTTAAAGCTACCAAAACCTGGGGCGAAACCGTTGAGGACAGGGGGAGCCAGGTTACCTATTCGGCATTGGGACAGGAGGCACCATTGGATGAAAAGAAAAAGTACGATCCTGATTTTAAAAAGCGTGATAAAATAAAGAAACACCTAGAGAAAATGATTCCGGAGTTTGCCGTAAACCTGGGTGGTGCCACATCTATTGATGTTACTAAAAAAGGGATCGACAAAAAATATGGCATCCATAAACTGCGCGATGTACTGGATATAAAAATAAGCCAGATGATATTTATTGGCGATGCTATTTTTCCGGGAGGGAATGATTATCCGGCAAAAGAGGCCGGCACTTTTTCTATCAGGGTTAAAGATCCAAACGAAACAAAAACCGTTATTGAAGGTATTATAGCTTGTTTGGATGATGACGGTCATTTTAAAAAAGGGTTTTAAAATTCTCTGACCCCAAGCACTACTATAAATTATGATCAAAGCAAAAAAAGAAGGTGTAATATTCCGCAAAACGGAGCTGAGTTTTGAAAACGAAAGTGTGCTGAATCCTGCCGTTATAAAGGAAGGGGATCTAATCCATATTTTTTATCGGGCAGTACACATTAAAAATTACTCCAGCATAGGCTATTGTAACATGGATAGCCCCTTAACTATAAAAGAACGCTGGGAGAAACCCATACTATCACCCGAATTTGATTATGAGAAACACGGAACAGAGGATCCGCGTATAGTACAAATTGATGGGGTTTATTATCTTACCTACGTAGCTTTTGATGGTGATAATGCGTTGGGAGCACTAGCTACATCAACAGATCTGGTCAACTTTAAAAAGCAGGGAATTATCGTCCCTAAAATAACTTATACTGATTTTGATTTGCTTACACAAAACAATATCAACCTGAATAAAAAATACCTGGTTTATAATGAAGGCGCCAATATCCTTGCAGATAAAGACCTGGTGTTTTTTCCGCGGAGAATAAATGGCAAACTGGTATTTACACACCGCATTAAGCCAGATATTCAAATCACTGCTGTAAAAGAACTTTCGGATCTTACCGACGATTTTTGGATCAATTATTTCTCCCGCCTGAAAGATCATATTTTTTTATCATCACAATACCCGCATGAGGCTGAATATGTGGGTAGCGGTTGCCCTCCTATTGAAACGGAACATGGTTGGCTGGTGCTTTACCATGGGGTAAAAAGAGTACATGGAAATTATGAATATTCGTGCTGTGCAGCATTAATGGAGCTTAATGACCCGGGTAAAGAAATTGCGCGGCTGCCATATCCCCTCTTTAAACCCGACCAGGATTATGAACTTGCAGGCGGCGATGTAGATGATGTATGCTTCCCTACCGGAACAGTTTTGGAAGGCGACCAACTTTACATTTATTATGGTGCTGCCGATGAATTGATAGCCTGTGCATCGGTAAGTTTAAAGGGGTTGACTGAGGAGTTGTTGAGACAGCCCTTTCTAAATCCTCCCCGGTAGGGAGGACTTAAGCTTCGCACTTTTTTAAAGCCCTCTCCTTCCGGAGAGGGTTGGGTGAGGCTACCTCACAAAAAAGCCTCCCTGAATTTTCCAGAGAGGCTTTTTTATACCTGTTAGTTATTACGCGTGGCTGGATAACTTATCATTATGGATCTCTTCGAGGTAACCATGCTCATTTACGGCATATCTGGAATCGGAGGTATCATTGTAATTTTTAGGTATTCTGATTGCTCTGGCTTTCTTTTTTACCGGATAAAATAAAGGCAAAAGTATAACCGTCATCAGGGCGCAGATTTTTAATAGATCAATAAGCATAATTTCCAAACTAAGTAAACAAAATAGCGAGAGCGCTTTCCTTAATTTAAATACGAGGAAAATAGTTTCCTGGTTTAATTACTTCAGGACCAGTGCCATCGTGCATTACAAAGCTAAATCAATGCCAAATTATTTCATAGAGCGCAAACATTACTTTTAAATTATCAATAAAGGCATTCTTAGCTTATAAATTTTATCGGGATGCCCATTTTAACCTATCAGTTTGATACCTTTTTATCAGTTTGATAATAATTTTCCTATTCTGATTTTTTTTAAAACAAACGAAATATCACAGTTAAATCATGATTTCCTTCCCCAAAAATACTATGCATGCATAATTATTTATACAGTATGTTGAAAATAAAACACAGGCCGGCAACACTAAATACTTACCTTAATTGTTGTAAACCAAAATCATTGTTTAAAAATCAAACCATCGTTATGAAAAAATTAGCATTGGCAGCGCTTGTTCTTACTACCGCAATTTTTGCGGGATGTAGTGGGAACAGCAACAAATCAGCTACAGACAGCACCTCAAATTCAACTGCATCATCAGGCAGTGATGCAAATACTTTGCTGGGTGCGGGCAGTACTTTTGTTTACCCGCTGTTTTCAAAACTCTTTGCACAATACAATACAGAAACCGGCATTAAGGTTAACTACCAGTCTATAGGATCGGGCGGCGGAATTTTACAGCTTACTAATAAAACCATTGACTTTGGCGACTCAGATGCCCCGTTAAATGACGATCAAACTAAAAAAATGGGAGCCGATGTTTTACATATCCCCATGTGCTCGGGCGCTGTGGTAATCAGTTATAATCTGCCCGAAGTAAAATCAACCTTAAAACTAAGTCCTGATGTTTTGGCCAACATATTTTTAGGGAAGATCACCAAATGGAACGATCCGCAAATTGCCAAAGTAAATCAGGGTGTAACCCTGCCCGAAACCGGAATATTTATAGCACACCGCAGTGATGGCAGCGGAACCACCAATATTTTCACCACCTATTTATCAAAAGTAAGTGCAGCGTGGAATACCAGCCCGGGTAAGGGTTCGGCTATTAACTGGCCGGTGGGTATTGGCGGCAAGGGAAACGAAGGAGTAGCAGGCTTAATTAAGCAAACTCCGGGTGCTATTGGTTATATTGAGCTATCATATGCTATTCAAAACAAGATGACTTTTGCTGACCTGCAAAACAAAAGCGGCAATTTTATAAAACCTTCGGTTGAATCGACCAGTGCTGCGGGTAATATAACAATACCCGATGATGCCAAGGTTTTATTAAGTAATACTGATGCTGCTAATGGTTATCCTATCAGCGGCTTTACCTGGGCCCTAATTTATAAAGAGCAAAACTATACCGGCAGAACATTAGACAGGGCACAAAAAGTAGTCAAACTACTTTGGTGGAACATTCACGAAGGGCAAAAATATTGTAAAGACTTAAACTATGCCCCGCTTTCGCCGGCGGCGGTAACAGTTGCCGAAAAAATATTAAAATCGGCCACTTATGACGGGAAGCCATTGTTGCCATAATGCAACAAGAAACATATAAAACAGGGTGTCATTCTTTAAAAGGATGACACCTTTTTTATACCCATTTACTCAAAAACCCGCTAAACGCTTCTTTATACTGATCGCCCACGGTGATATTGACCTTCCCTATCTGCAAAGCATTGCGGGTAATGGAATTAATTTTATCAAGAGAAACAATAAAGGACCGGTGTACACGCATAAAACGCTTGCCTGGTAATTTTTCTTCAAGCGATTTTAAACTGGTAAGTGATAACACAGGTTTTTCGGCACTTTTCAGCCAAACTTTAACATAATCTTTCAATCCTTCAATATAAAGGATATCACTCAGGGCTATGCGCACCAGCTGATACTCTACCTTTAGAAATAAATATTCATTTTCGATATGCTCTTCAGCAGTAGTTGAAGCAGTTGGAGCATTTACCGCAGCGGTTGATTTTTGGAGCAATTCGCAATAAGCCAGGGCTTTGTTGGCCGCATGCAAAAACTCTTCGTAATTAAAGGGCTTCAGCAGATAATCCAAAGCATCAACCTTATAGCCTTCCAGCGCAAATTGGTTATATGCAGTGGTGAAAATAATGCGGGGCTTATTGCTTTTGCTGTTGTCCAGCACGCGGGCCAATTCAATACCGTTCAGGTCGGGCATTTGGATATCCAGAAAAACCAGATCTATTTTTTTTGAATGGATGGCTTTTAAAGCATCCACAGCACTCGCAAACTTACCTTCAAGTTTTAAAAACGGCGTTTGCTCAATAAAGGAGCTTACCAGGCCCAATGCCAGGGGTTCGTCATCAACAGCTATGCAGTTTAATATCATGACAGCGTAATAGTTAAGTGAACAGAATAAATTGCCTGGTCTACATCGTCATTAATAGTTAATGAGTAATTGCCGGGATACAACAGATCGAGCCTTCTCCGGGTATTATTGAGGCCTATACCGCTGCCTTCCTCTAAGTTATTACTTTGTTCTTTAAAAACAGAATTAACCACATGCAGATCAATAATTGATCCGTGCTGACCGATGTTAATATCAATAAACCCAGGCTGAACGGAACTTACCCCATGTTTAAAAGCATTTTCAACAAATGGCAAAAATATCATGGGTGCAATAGGCATATCGGTTAAATTAAGCGGCGAAGTAAAATTAATTTTTGTTTTATCCGTAAGCCGTAATTGCATCAGGCTGATATAATCCATTACAAAAGCAATTTCCTGCGTAAGCTGGGTGGTGTTGCTTTGATTGTCATACAACACATAACGCATCATCCGCGATAACTGATGAATAGCTTTCCGCGAAGTGTCAGCATTTACCAGTGTAAGCGCATAAATATTATTAAGGGTATTGAAAAAGAAGTGCGGGTTAATTTGCGCCTTTAGGAATGAAAGCTCCGAGCTTACCCGCTCCTGTTCTTTTTCAAGATTTGCCTGCTTATCGTGCTGCCATTTCACAATGGTAGTAATACTGGTGCTAATGCCTAAAACCAGCGCAATGGTACCTATTGTGGCGCCCATCATACCCAAATCCCATTCACGGCGATGACCATGCGGGCGCCTTGGTGGCCCCATTTTATGGAAGGCCACGTCTAAAAGCTGACGTACATTAAGCCAGTAATCTACGTAGCTATTTAATATTACCACCAATGCTATAATACTTATAATAGTGAGCAGATAAATACCGGTGTGATTTTTTAACAGAAACCGTGGCACCAATACAAAAGCATTTAAATAATAGGCAGCTACCAGTAAAATAAATATTATGGCATTTTTTACCCATATCTGTACGGGAACCGTTATGCCCCAAGACAGGGGCTGAGTATAAAACATTAAACCAAATACCAACCATATTAAAATATGGATCAACACGGTAACCAGCTTGCTCTTTGATTTGGTAACTATCATTTTTTTTGAGTGGATTGAGTGGAATAACTTAACTGTGCTAACAGGTTAGTAATCAACAAATCTGATTAACTTCACTATTCCACAAACAATATTACAAATCAAATCGGCATAAAGCCAATGCTAATCTATCATCAGCCATATTATACCGACGGGGAGGCAATTATTATCTTTAAAAAAGCCATTTTGATCGTGGTATTTAAGATGAAGCTTTTATGGGTTAAAATAAGGCATTTATCTACTTAATCGGGTTTGCCGTCTATTCTGTTTTTTTATGGATGAATAATGCAATTGATTTGTATCATCCAACAATAAAAAATGAAACAAGCATACTTTTTTTTAACATTTATCCTGCTGCTAAGTATACGGACTTACGCGCAAACCGGCAGGGATGTTCACGGAACCGTAACCGATTCGACCAAGTTAACCTTACCCGGCTCAACAGTAAAACTACTAACAGCAACTGACAGCATTACTACTGTTACCGATGCCAAAGGAGCTTTTGTTTTCCCTGGCGTAAAAGCTACTCAGTTCAGTTTAGTGATACAATCTATTGGCTTTGATCCGGTGAGGAGACGTATTACTTTAGATAATACTAATCAGCCTGTTTTTTTACGGCCCATTATTTTAAAAACATCAACAACCATGCTAAACACGGTTGTTATTGCTGATGCATTGCCGATAAAAGTAAAGGAAGATACTATAGAGTTTAACGCTGCGGCTTACCCGGTACGTGATGGTGCACCCATAGAAGATGTGATCAGAAAAGTGCCCGGAGCAGATGTTGATGCCAGCGGCAATATTACTTTTCAGGGTAAGAGTGTTACCAAAGTACGTGTAAACGGTAAGGATTTTTTTGGTGGCGATTTAAAAACTGCTACACAGAACTTGCCTGCCGATGCCGTGCAGAATGTGCAGTTTGTAAATGATTATGGCGACCAGGCCAACCTTACCGGTATAAAAAGCGGTGACCCCGAAACTATCCTGAACATCAATATAAAACCCAGCCGCAACCATGGTTATTTTGGACAGGTAAGCGCAGGCGATGGCGCAGATGCTATTCCGCAGGTTGCAGGCACTAAGGATGCAGACCGCTACATTGCACAAGGCAATCTGTTTAACTTTAATGGTGATCAGCAAATAGCGGTACTGGCTAATTTAAACAACACCAATACCAGCTTGTTCAACTTTGGCGGCCCCGGTGGGCGGCAGGGTGGTGGCGGACCGGGTTCATCTGCCACAAATAATGGTATTACTACGCAAAGATCCATCGGTTTAAATTACCGCGATAGCTGGGGGAAAAAGATTACCGTTTATGGTAGCTACAGTTTTTCGGACAATACGGTAAACACTATCAGCACAACTATACAAAACAATATTTCGCTGTCCAATCCTACTACCAATACCCAAACCAGTAACGAAACCGACAGAAAGGTAAACCATCGTTTTACCTTCAATATGGAGTATAAGCCCGATACGGTGAATTATTTAAAAATCAGTCCTTCGTTTTCGTACGCTGGTGTGCATACCATTCAAACCGGTTCAAACATACTGGCAAGAACTGACACAGCATTAACCTTAACAGATTATAGCTACAATTCGCTGGTGCATTCATCATCTCCCAACTATGGTTTGAATGTATTGTACAACCACAGGTTTAACGGACATGGACGCAATTTCAGTGTAAATTTAGGTGCAGGCCGTTCGGAGACTGATCAGTATCAAAACCCGGTTTACAATTATATCAGCGGCAACCCTAATGCCCCATTAAACCAATATATTACAACGGACAGCCATACTGATACAGTAAGTACCTATATTTCATATATCGAACCGATTGCGAAGCACTCTTACCTCGAACTGAATTATAATTACAAACATTCCAACACCGTTGCAGATAAAGAAACCGATACCTTGTCTACCGATGGAAGTATAAATATGTACCCGTTGTTGAGCAATGATTATACTTATAATTTCATTATTAACAGGGTAGGTTTAAACTACCGCTTTATTCAAAAGAAATACAATTATGTTTTAGGTGTTACGGGCCAATCGGCTTTGCTGGAAGGTAGTTCATTAGACAGTGCACCTACGCATTTAACCAGCTATAATTTTTCGCCCAATGCGCATTTCGTTTATAACATTTCGCGTACGCAAACATTCAGTGCCAACTATAGCGGCGCCAGCAACCAGCCCACTTATTCGGAATTGCAGCCGGTAACAGATTTTTCAAGCGCACTTTATCCCGTAACCGGTAACCCTGATCTGAAGCCGGAGTATAACAATACCTTTTCGGTAAGGTACAATAATTTCGATTTTACGTCCGGAAATGTATTTTTCAGCAACATGTCTTTTGTTCAAACGGATAATAAAATAGTTGCCAATACCATTACTTACCCCAAAAAATATACGCTTAATAATAAGCTGGCAGGCACTATTGCTACCGATTATTTAAACGCCCCAGGCTATTATTCGGCATCGGCATTTTATGTATTTGCCAAGCCTTGGGAAAAACGGAAGTATAACCTGTTTTTTGTAGGTAATGCCTCTTACACCAATAACATCAGTTACATTAGCAATGTTGACTCAACTAACTATCGTGAAACTACCGAAAAGAATATTGCCAAAACGCTGGTATTATCACAAGGCATCCGTTTCAGGGTTGATATTACCGATATAATTGATGCTGAGGCCAGTAGTACTTACACCGTTAACTCTTCACAAAACTCCATCAGCCAATCAGGTATACAGGACAATTTCAGAAGTTTGGTGTTAGGCTTAAATGGTAAAAACTATATCTGGAATAACTGGACCTACAGCTATGATTACACCAAAACACTTTATTACGGTTATAAAGGAGCAACCAACCCTAATATTTTTAACACCTACGTTGAGCGCAGGTTTTTAAAGGGTAATATGGCTACCCTACGCCTTTCGGCAATGGATGTTTTTAACCAGAATACCGGTTATACCAATACACAAAACGGCAGTTATACTACGCAAACCAATGCCAACCGTTTGGGCAGGTATTACCTGTTAACGTTTACCTATCGTTTCAGGAAAACAGCAGGTACTGCACCAAAAATGGGCCCTGGTCCTGGTGGTATGGGTCCTCCTCCGGGTGGTGGTTTTGGAGGCCCTCCTCCGGGTGGTGGCCCATCAGTTGACTAAAGACAATGGTTAATAAGAGCTTGTAAACTTTAAACAGTTTATCGGAGAAAGGGTTCAGTAGGGATCCTGATTTAGTTGATTAGTTGTTGATTTTATCAATAACTGAAAAGCGCCCCGGGGTGAGATACGGGGCGCTTATTTTTTTCATCAGGAACGGCTAATTACAAATGCGTTTCCAAAAACGCTACTGCCTCTTTCCAGTTATTTACCCTATGGTGATGGTTATGGTTTACATTATGAAAGGCATGAAACATAATGGGCTTCCCTTTAAAATAATCGAGGTTTTTAATGTGGTCGTCAATCATAAAATCGGTATTGATAACACTTTTATCGCCACAAAAAATAATATTGCGCCAGCCTATAAAAGGAAAGTTTTCCTGCAACCATTCCAGTTTTTCGGGTAATGACTGCGGAAATTCCATTGCTGCCGAAACAATATATACATCAAAGTTTTCCATCAGTGTTTGTACCGCTTCCACAGCACCTGGCATTACCGGCAGTGTCCGGAAAAAACCGGGAGTAAAAGCAAATTTCCGCGCGGCTTCTTTATCAGGAAACATTTCGTTTTCTTCGCGCCCCAGTATTTCATGCGGGTATACTTTTACGCCGTAATCCAGCTCATACCAGTTTATAAATTGGGTTTCGGTATCGGCAATAACCCCGTCCATATCAATCGCGATAGATTTTCTCATATCTCAAAAATAGAAAAGATAAGCTGTTTGAGAAACTTGTTTACCAGAAATCGTATTTCATGTCTTTGAAATGATAAGTAGCCGGTTGTTCTTTTTATGATTATTGATAGCTTTGCCACCGGAAGGCACGCTTTCAATTTTACCATATACCGCCATGTATCACCCGCTCGATAATCCTATTTGGAACGCCTTAAACTCCGGAAATAAATCAATTGCACACGGAAACGAAAAGGCAAAATACTTTTCCAAGGATGTATCGCCTTTTGTTGGTGTTGCGGAGCCAACCGATAGCCATTTTGAAGAGTTGTATAATCTGCTACCTGCCGGGTATGTGGCATTTCCTTCGTTAGTTGAACGCACCATTCCGCAACCCTGGAAAACAGTTGGCCAGGTTAGAATATTTCAGATGGTTTGTGAAACGCCGACAAGGGATGTAGATAAAAATGTATCTATTTTGCCTTTAAACGATGAGCATATCCCACAGATGCTTGCCTTAACCAAGTTAACCAATCCGGGGCCATTTGCTGAAAGAACAATAGAATTCGGTCACTATAAAGGAATTTTTGATGGAGACAAGCTTATCGCCATGGCCGGCCAACGGATGAACCCCGAACCTTATGCTGAAATCAGCGCTGTTTGTACCCATCCCGACTATTTAGGGAATGGCTATGCCGCCAAACTTTTATTATACCATGTGGAGCGGATAAAAGCATTGGGCGGAATCCCCTATCTTAACGTACTAACAGACAATGCCAGGGCTATTGCCCTTTATAAATCGCTGGGGTTTGTTACACGCGTTGAAATGCCAATTTATACTATACAGAAAAGTTAAATATTGTGAATAAAAAAGCCATCGCATACTGTGCGATGGCTTTTTGTTGAGGAAAAATGCTTTTATTACCTTCTTTGCGCGAAGCGGAGAGAAGGTCGACGGGCGAAGCAACGTCGGGATGAGTAGACACCGCCAATGCATTTACGTTAACGCCGCCCGCAGAGTAGACTCACCCGATCTACGCTTCGCTGGATCTGCCCTCTCTATTGTGAGCAATAAAGAGGGCGGGGAAGGCATTTACTCCACCCTAGCTTCCACTAAGCCACTATTATCAACCCCAAAAACTTTTGCAATAGCCTTTATGGTTGTTCCCTTTTTAAGGCTGATTGGTTTTGAATATTCATTGGCTTCCACAAAGGATGGTGTAGTACCATTGGTGGTATAATAAATTTTCGCACCGGGTGTAGCGGTAGTAATGGTTGCGGTATTTCCTTTTATGCTGATAACAGGTTTAGCAACTACCCCTACATATTTTTCGGTGCGGGCATCATGTATTACTCCTTTCCAGTTTAAGCCGAAACCAAAATCATAGGTATGCGCGTCGGCATCGGTATAGCAGATCATGTCATGCGGGATATCTTCATCCTGCAGCTCCACCGTTTGCATATTGGCAGGCATCTGGAATGGCAATAAGCCCGATGGTTCGGCTGCACCGGTTAAAATATCCAGTATGGCCTGGTTTTGCACGCCAAAGCTGGCAACAATAGCATTAGCATCTTTTTCAAACTCCGCCAGGATAGCCGGTTTGGTTAAAGTAATAGCTACAATTACGGGCTTGCCGTTCATGGCTTTTTTAGTTTCCTCAATAGTTTTCAGGTCGTTGTAATTGCCCGCGGTAATGCTCTTGCCTTTGTAGGTACGATCCTTTACGGTTGGTTCGGCAGGGTCGCCGGCAGCTATGCTATGTTCACGGGCGTCAGTTGCAGTATAGGCTCCATATTGCAAAGTGATGGGTACGTATCCATTACCTCCTTTAGCCACATCATCGGCATCATAACCTGCTCCGCCACTTGGACTGCTTACAAAAACAATGGCATAGTCCGCTTTGGCCGGATCATCAGTCACGGTAAAATATTTACTGATCAATTCCGCACTCACAGCATCGTCCCAACGCTCTTTTGACGGCGGCCCAAAAAAGCCTTTTATTGACGGAGTATATTTTTTAGGCAGATAAATGGTTTTACCCTTTTGCAGCGGCAGCACATTATCATGATTTTTTAGCATTACAATTGACTTTAACTGCGCATTATAACCAGCGGTCATAAAATCAGGATTACCCACAGTGGCTTTTGATTTTTCTACATCCAGGTAGGGGTTTTCAAAAAGACCAACCCTGAATATGTTGCGCAGCAACCTCACTGCCGATAGCTCAAACCTTGCACGCATAAATGCTTCGCCATGCTCTTTAACACCCATGTTATAAGCCTCAATAACCGGCCCGGCCACATTGTTACCACCAAACTGATCAACCCCGGCCATCAGCACTTTGTAATGGCGCTCGGCAACGGTTTTGGTTTCCATTCCCCATGATTTCCCGGCAAAAACATCGGGCGTTTTACCTTCATCAGCCGTAACCAGCCAATCGGTACAAACAACACCATCAAACCCATATTTTTTGCGGAGCAAATCGGTTATTAAATATTTATTATAGCTGTTACCTTCGTTTTCGCCGGTTATTTTATCCCTTCCGTACGAAATAGTGTAGTAAGGCATTACTGCCGAAACCATTTTTGTTGGGCCCGATAATTTCAAAGCACCATCAACAAAGGATACCAGGTGTTCATCAAAATTATTACCCGGATAAACGGCAAACTTGCCATAAGCAAAGTGCGCGTCGCGGCCGCCTTCTTCGGGGCCGCCACCCGGCCAATGTTTCATCATGGCGTTTACACTATTGAAGCCCCAGCCATCTTTTATCTCCGCATCGCCGGTTGAGGTTTGAAAGCCATCAACATAAGCCCTCGCCATATCGGCATCCAGTTGCGGGTCCTCACCAAAAGTACCGTTGATGCGTGCCCAGCGTGGCTCTGAACCCAAATCAATTTGGGGCGACAGGGCCGTTGCAATGCCCAATGCCCTATATTCTTTTGCGGCAATATTTCCAAACTGCTGTACCACAGCAGGATCAAACGTAGCCGCCAAGCCCAACTGATCAGGCCATTGCGATATTTTACCACCCGCACCCGCAGTATATTCCACACCCGAATTAGTGCTATGGCGTGGATCGGAGCTATTGTTGGCTGGAATACCAAAGCCGGTACCTTCCACCAGGGCCTGCACGTTGTTATTCCACTGTGCAGCTACTTCCGGACTTTGAACTGAAGTAACCAGCACGTGCCTTAAATTATCTTTTATTAAAAAGTCTTTCTGCTGATCGGTAACCCAGGCAGGATTGATACCACCTTCGTTAAACTTTTTGCCGTTATAGGTTCCTGCCCCAAACGGACCGCCAGATAATGCCGGGATAGCCTGGTGAATACTGTACAACATTAACCCGGCAATTTGATCGATTGATAGTTTTGATGCCAGGTCCTTGGCGCGTTCGTCTACCGGCAGGCGCCAGTCTTCATACTTGTCAAGCTTACCATTTTTGTTGAGATCCTTAAAGGCAAGACCATCAACGGTTAAAATCTTTACGCCCGAAGTGGTGGAATAGCCTAAAGTTGGCCCGTTTGGATTTTTCACCAAAACAATACCCGCACTATCGGGCAGGGAAGCCGTCCATTTTTTTGATGGATCGATGGCACTGTTACCACTCATCCCTGCCGACAAAACGAACAGGAAAGCAGCACCAGAAAAACAGAGCACAGCAGAAAGGTGTATTTTTCTTTTCATATTATTGGAATAAAGTTTCAAGATCAATGCTGATCTTATAATTGGTTTTAAAAATGAGGCCAGAAACCATTGTGTTTTATTGACACAATTAAAAGTAAATATATAAATAATTACTTTTAAACCTAATCGATAAAATTGGTTAATGTATAGATGGAAAGGTGTTTAGGGAGGATGAAAATGCATGACTGAGAGTCAACTCACCCCGGCATTGCTTCGCTCTTTGCCCCTCTCTGCCGCGAGAGGCAAAGAGGGTTGGGAAAGTTTTTATTTTTTTTTACCCTCTTTACAAATGTTGTAGAGAGGGCAGGTCCAGCGTAGCGTAGACCGGGAGAGTAAACTCTGCAAGCGACATAATTTCACTGCATTAAACCCATCGTCAACATTATATTTGTAATAATAAATGAGCCAGATAAGGGAAATAAAGTGTCCGCATTGCGGGGAATGGACTTTGTGGAACGGCGATATTGATGACCGCTGTTTGTATTGCGACGGTTTTCTGGAGCCGAAAAGATTTTCGCGCGAGGTGGAGAAAAAGATCAGGAAGGAAGTAATTAAAGAAAATGATTACTTTTTTATAAAGCCTGAGGACAGTGAATTTACACGTACCCTTAAAACCTTTTTGAATAACCTACGCTGGCTGGCTTATTACCTGCAAATAGTTTTTTTTGTTTTTATAACCCTGATACTGTTGTTACTAAGTTTATTGCCAGGATAAATGAAAACGTTACTTAACCCATGGTTTATTATTGGCTGCCTTACCTGGGCAATAGTACTTGTTTTACGTAGAACAAGCCACCCACTGCCCTATATTAATGGGTATATTAATGATGTCTTTGCCATACCCGTTATTGCCAACCTGGGCCTTTGGTTTAACCGGGTATTTATTATTAAAAGCAACCACTACGTATTATCAAAACGCCAGGTAGCCTTTATAGTAATTTATGTGGCAATAGTATTTGAAGGCTTTTTACCATATCTCTCCAAAACCTATACTGCCGATTGGATTGACGTACTGCTTTATATTTTAGGCGGATTGTTTTTTTACCGGGTAATGAACAAGGCGCGAATGGAGCAGAGATCTTCTTGAAGCAAATTGCTTATTACTTCTTTTCAATGCTTAAAGCTCCTGTAGGGCATTTATTTACCTGGTCAACAATTTCCTGGCTGGTGGCGCCATCCATATTTACCCAGGGTTTTACAGCCGGATTAAAAACGGTAGATAGCTGGGTTGCGCAGCGTGCAGCATGCTTACAAAGCTCTGGCTTCCAGGCTACGGTAACTTCTCCGTTGGTATAGGTATGTTTGTCCTTGTCTTCGCCATCGCTGTAAGCAAATGTGCGAATCTGTATTTCACCTTCCAGTATTTTTGAAACTGGGCAAGCTTTGGCAATTTGTATCAGTCGCTCGCGCTGTTCATCCGTTACCGGCGATGAAAAACTCACGTCCCTGTCAATCACAGTTACTGTTTTTTCATCCTTTGTTTCCTGGTACATGTTTACAGCAACACTAATTTGTGGTACATCCCAGCCTTTTCTGTCAATGTACATGCGCAGGGTTGCAATGGTACAGGTGCCTAATGATGATAACAATAGCGTGTATGGATCAGGGCCAAGGTCATTTCCTCCTTTAGCTTCAGGTTCATCCACAATAAACTTCCCATGCCGCCACTCAACGGTACATTTATATTTTTCGGTGCCTATAACGGCGGTTACAGGATGTTCCAGTATGTATTTCATATGGATATTTTTTAAATGTATATTAACGCTAACGCTGATAGACTAAAAAAGTACGTCGGCATAATCAGGTGTAATATCGAATATCTTTTTGGCAAAAGGACAAAGCGGTAAAATTTTAATATGTTGCTCACGGGCATAATCAACCCCGGCTTTTACCAGCTTGCGCCCCAGGCCCTTACCTTCATAAGCAGGGTTTACTTCGGTATGATCGATGATCATTTTTGTGGGACCTGCAAAGGTATAATGCATCAGGGCTATCTCTTTGCCTTCTTCCTCTATAAAAAAAGCGCCACGTTTGCCATCATTTCTATTTTGTATTTCCATCAGTCAAATATAAAGGTTGATATTTTTATTTAATGTCCAGCAGTTGTCAAAAATCAAGGTTATGTAATAAAATTAAAGAATAATACTTACTTTTAAATGCATGCAAACGGAAACATCTTCTATACTTAAAACATTCGAAGCGTTAAAAAATGTGCCTGACGATCAGCTGGAATGGCTGGTAGCCAACTGCACAGAAAACACGCTTCAAAACGGCGAAGCTTTTACCAAGCCGGGAGATAAGCTTACCGGACCACATTTTATTTTAAGCGGCCGGCTATTGCTTTACCTTGTACAAAATGGCAGCAGACGTGATTTTGCTACTTTTGGCCCGGGCGATGTAACAGGTTATCTGCCTTATTCGCGCGGCATGGTGGCAACAGCCAGCAGCCAGGCTATTGGCGAACTGCACTACCTGTCTTTCCCAACAGAACGTATCAGGGAAATGATTAATGATCATTTTGAGCTAACACAGGCCCTGGTACATGTAATGAACAACAGGGTACGTGAATTTACCGCGCTGCAACAGCAAAATGAAAAGATGATGGCGCTAGGTAAGCTCTCGGCCGGATTGGCGCATGAGCTGAATAACCCGGCATCAGCTATTGTACGAGATTCGGTAGCGCTGATAGAGCATTTACGTTTGGAACCGCAATCGCTCAAAAAAGTAATCGCCATAAAAATGACTGCCGAACAGGCTGATGGGCTCAATAAAGAATTGGCGGATTTACTTGCTATAAAGGAAAGACCGCATCTAACACTGAAAGAAAAAACCAAACGCGAAGAAGAGCTTACTGACTGGCTTGATGAACATGAGGTGGAAAACAGCTATGACATTGCCGAAACGTTTGTTGATTTTAATTTCACGGTAGAGAACCTGGAGAGTTTTTGTAACCATATCCCATCAAATTATTGCTCACCGGTTTTTAGCTGGATCAGTAATTTACTGATAAAGGAACGGATGGTAGAGGATATTCAGGAATCATCACGCAGGATAGCAGACCTCGTAAGCTCGGTGAAAATTTTCACACATATGGACCGCGGTTCGGATAAACAATATGCTGATATCCATGTTGGGATACGAAATACGCTTACTATGCTGGGCTATAAGGTTAAGAAAGATAATATCACCATTGTTGAAGATTACGATGAAACCCTGCCACCGGTAAAAGCCATGATAGGTGAGCTTAACCAGGTGTGGACCAACCTGATTGACAATGCGCTAGACGCTATGGAACCAAACGGCAAAGGCACTTTAATCATAAAAACAGAAAGGGAGCGCGAGTTTGTGCAGGTGTTTATCATTGATAACGGACCGGGCATTCCCGAAGAAATAAAAACAAGGATATTTGATCCATTTTTTACCACCAAAGAGATGGGAAAAGGAACAGGAATGGGCCTTGAGGTGGTACTGAGGATTGTTCAGCAGCACAATGGCTCAATAAAAGTAAGATCGGTACCTGGCAAAACAGAATTTATTGTTTGCTTCCCGATTGATGGATAATGGAGGTAAATTAAACCTCCTGAATATTGATAAATTAAATAAAGACACACTAATACCCAATGGAGCGACCTATAATTTTTTCGATAGATGATGATACACAGGTGTTACGTGCCATAAGCCGCGATCTGAGAACGATGTACGGTAAGGAATACAAAATTTTAAGCACAACATCTGCACTGGAAGCGCTGGAGAGTTTAACGGATCTGAAAAACAGCTCGGATGTTGTTGCCATGTTTGTTTGCGACCAGCGAATGCCGGAAATGGAAGGTGTAGCATTTTTAGAAAAAGCCATAAAAATATTCCCCGATGCAAAACGGGTGCTTTTAACTGCTTACTCAGATACCGAAGCAGCCATAAAAGCCATAAACGATGTAAAGCTTGATTATTACCTGATGAAGCCATGGGATCCGCCTGAAGAGAAATTATATCCCATTTTAAATGATTTACTGGACGACTGGCAAAGTAATTACGAGCCGATTTTTAAAGGTATAAAGGTTGTTGGTTACCAGTTTTCGCCGCAATCACATACCGTTAAGGACTATTTGGCAAGCAACCTAGTACCTTACCGTTGGCTGGATGTTGAAAAAAATCCGGATGCAAAGGATGTGCTTGAATTAAATAATGTAGGTATTGAGCAGTTACCTATGGTTATTTTTGAAGATGGCACCTATTTGTGCAAACCAACCATAAGAGCCATAGCCGAAAAGGCGCGTAAAAACACACAGGTAATTAAAGAAATTTATGATGTGGTAATTATAGGCGCCGGCCCGGCCGGACTGGCCGCGGCTGTTTACGGTGCATCTGAAGGTTTGAAAACCTTACTGATTGAACGCAGGGCACCAGGCGGACAAGCAGGATCGAGCTCAAGGATTGAGAATTACCTTGGCTTTCCGTCAGGATTAAGCGGGGCAGATTTGACGAGGCGGGCCATTAGTCAGGCAAAACGCCTTGGTGCCGAATTTTTATCGCCACAGGAAGTAAGCGACATCACCCAAAAAGATGGCTATAAAACAATTATACTTGATGACGGGCCCGAAATTATAAGTCGTACGGTAGTAATTACCACCGGGGTAGACTACCGCAAGCTTGACGTTAAAGGCGTTGAAAATTTCACCGGAGCCGGTGTTTACTATGGCGCAGCCATAACGGAAGCATCTGCCTGCAAGGATAAGGATGTTTATATTATTGGCGGAGGTAATTCTGCGGGGCAATCGGCGGTATACCTGTCAAAATATGCTAAAAACGTGTATATCATTATCCGCAGGGATAGTTTATCGTACACCATGTCAGCTTATTTAATTACGCAGATAGAAAACATTGAAAACATTGCTGTTTTAGCAGATACCGAAATATTGGAAGCATGCGGCGCTAACAGCCTGGAGAAGCTTACGCTTATCAACGTTAAAACAAAGGAATCTGAAACCAGGGAAGCAGCGGCCCTTTATGTTTTTATTGGGGCCAAACCTTATACCGATTGGATAAAGCTTGACATTTTAAAAGATGAAAAAGGCTTTATTGAAACCGGTCGCGAATTGAGGCGCTATGACCAGTTCCCTAAAATATGGAAAATGAAACGGGATCCGTTTTTGCTGGAAACCAGTTGCAGCGGTATTTTTGCTGCCGGCGATGTACGTGCAGGTGCAATGAACCGGGTAGCATCAGCCGTGGGTGAAGGATCAATGGCGATCAGCTTTGTACACAAATATTTGGCGGAGGTATAGTTTTCTTATTTTTAATACATTAACTAACAAACACTATGGAAGACGATGTTTGCAAACACCTTGAAGCTATAAAAACACTAAAGCATCCTAAAGATTATGTGTGCGAGGAATGTATTAAAACGCATGATGAGTGGATGCACCTGCGTACCTGCCAAACCTGTGGGGTAACTCTATGTTGTGATAGTTCGCCGAATCAACATGCCAGTAAGCATGCAAAAGAAGCAGGTCACCCGGTAGTAATCTCTGCTGAACCGGGCGAACGCTGGCTATGGTGCTATGTAGATGAAATGATGGCGGAGTATTAAGTTTGTAGTGGACGGTTTACAGTTGGCAGTTAGTAAATACTGCTTGAATACTGCAAACTACCCACTACAAACTGTTAATTAACTAAACGACCTCCCATTTTGATAAATACCTGTCAAGCGATAAGGGTCCTGAGCCTATCACTGTAAAAATAACCAGCAGTATTAGTGCAGTTATTGATGGCCACGCCATTGTATTTATAGCTGAAGTAAAAAAATCGGTCATAAACACAGCGGCAATTACAATTGGTATTTGTATAATACAGGCAAAACGTGTTAAAGTACCCATTGCTATAAGCACACCACCTACCAGATGAGCAAATATTACGTAATAAACAGCCGTCATTAACAAGGCTGTGGGAATATAAACTACACTTTGATCTTCAATCATATCTTTCAGATACGTTGAGTTATCGAGAAAAGCAAAACCTTTAAGCATCAAAAAAATCCCCAATGCTATTCGAATAATATCCAAAACCATAGGGTGATGTGTATCGCCCCAGTTTTCAATTTTATGAACCACGTTCATTACAACCTCCTGTTTTAAGTAAAATAGTTTTATAATTGGTTATGGCTTTTTTAGAGATGAGCCATCATAACATTTACTTTGCAACAATAAAGTTACACAACTGGTTTTGAAAAAGCAATAGGGATAGTTATTGTTAGCCTGGATTTATAATTACGAATGTTTTACAGAGACTTTGTTACAAATTTAATAGGGATGTCACCCTGAGGTACTCGAAGGGTGAGCGCAGAGGCCTTTACCCTCATGCTTCGAGCACCTCAGTATACTATCCTTTGGTAATGTCTCAGTTTGAAAAGAGGTCATTTTAATGCTTGACCGCTATTGCTTATTTTTGCTTCATGACAAAAAAAGATTTAAACCAATTGGCTAAGTTTATTATCGATATAAGTATGGAGGAGACAGAAGATACCAATAAGGATAAAAAATTATCAAACGAAGAGGTTAAAGGCCGTACAGGTGGCCTTGTTGGTGGTAATGCAAGAGCAAATAGCTTAACGGCTGAACAACGTTCAGAAATAGCAAAAAAAGCCGCAGAAAAAAGATGGGGGTGCTAATAAATAATTATATACCGCTTTCGATTTGATAAGGCACCTTATATTTAGCGAACATTCTCTTTTTAAAATCGTAATGGCTTGTTGATTCCTCTATAGTCTCTATTGCCTGCCGGATAAACACCTGAAGCATGTCAATTCCTTCTTGAGTAAAATACTGATAATATTTATGCTCCCTAACACAATATCCAACGTATTTATTTTTAGCTTGTATGGTTGGCAATACATTCTTTTCATACCTACTGTAAATATTTTCAACGGTAAAGTCAGCTACTTTTTTGTCCTTTATCCATGCGGCCGGATCGCCAGTTAGGTTCAATATCTTAAAAACAGGGGTATAATACTCTAATGAAAATTGTGATGGATGTTTTTGTATTTCAGAAGCCAAAACAACTAAATCAATCTGCTTACCACTAATTAAATTGACTATCTCATGCCTGTTCTTCTTTTTGCGTGAAGCCTGCTTTTTGGTTAAGCTTTCTGTTTGTTCAACAATCCCTTCAATAATTGATTGTTTCTCAATTATTTTATCAACCGATTTTTCGATTTCCTCTTTTTTAATTGGCTTGTTTTCAAGACCCTTTTCTTCTTCTTCCATCTCCTTTAATTATAAATTTCTATTTTTTTCTGTCTAATTATTTCATTAAGTGGTTTTTTGTCATCCCACGGTATTTCAATCTTGTAGGTGGCCTTTTTTATATCGGGCATTTGCTTTTTGGCTCGCATCCAAACTAATCTATCTACTTTGCTTTTATCAAAAGCGTTATATATGTATATTATACTTGAATGTATGTTTTGTTCTTCTGCAATTTCTTCAATTATCTTTTCACTGCGTATGTAAGGGGCTGCCTCTTTCATTTTTTCTTCTGAAAATAAATACCGTCGTGCAAAATCATCTGCTTCAACCTCTCGTTCGTCTAGAACAATCGAATCTTCTGTGCCTTCTGAAATGTGATATAGATTTTCTTTTATTTCATCCCAATCAAATAATACGTGATATAATTCATGTATTAAACAATGAAACAGGGTGGGATAAAATCCTTTATAATCTGTTAAAACTATGCAGGGCTTATTATTAACAGAAAATGTAACTCCACGCAAATAAAGCGTTGATAACCTTGGTTGAAATATTACTGTAATTCCCAGCTTGAATAGGGCTTTAACAATATGAAATAATCCAAATTCAACGTTTCTTGAGTGCCAACGTATTTGAGGGAAAAACTTAATAAGTTCTTCACGACTATAATGGTAAGGATTATCTAACTTTTCAATGAAGTTTTTGGCTGATGTTAACCAAAAGTTGCGGGTCATGGAAGTTTTAATAGGATTTTTTGAACTTACTGCACCAGACCAAAATGCTGTGCTAAAAGCTATCTTTTTATAATCAAAAATCGATTGTAAGCCGAGATAAGATGTTATCCTTTTTTCAATCTTTTCAAAATCATTAATAGTATCAATAAAACCTGCTTTTCTTAAAACGGTTAAATCAAAGTTTTCCCTGATAAACTTTTTCTTATTTGATATTGTGTTTTCATTTGAAAAATTATTTTCAATGAGCTTTATGTGTATTTCAATTAGCTCTTCAACTGGCATATTAAGGAAAATTGCAACTGCTTTAAGTGTTGAATAATCAACTTTCTTTTGGGTAACGTCTAAAAGTCCATTCAGAGAGCGGTGACCAACTCCTAATAGTTTTTCAGCCGCTGTTTGAGACATATTAAGTTCATAAAGTCTTTTTTCAAACATTTCTCTAAGACTAACTTCTTTAAAAATGTTATTCAACAATGCATTTATTTCGTCGTATTTATCGCTCATTATATTTATCGATGCAGTTTTACATAACAAAAATAAACATTATATTCAATAAATCAAGTATAAATTAACATATTTGATGCATAAAAGCATCAAAATAAAACAAACTGAATTTTATGCTTGACAATAAATAATTCAATATCTTTGCTATATGAATAGGTTACCAATAGCCAAGAAAGTACAAATAATCAACTGCTTAATTGAGGGTATGAGCTTACGCGCAACATCAAGATTAGCAGATGTAAGCATCAACACAGTTACAAAACTATTACTTGATACTGGTAAAGCTTGTCAAATATTTCACGATAAAACTGTACACAGCTTAACATCTGAACGGGTACAATTAGATGAAATTTGGTCGTTTGTTTATTCAAAAGAAAGCAATGTTTCAGAGGGCAAGGAAAACGAAGCGGGTGATGTTTGGACTTGGGTAGGAATTGACGCGGATAGTAAAATAGTTGTGTCTTGGTATGTTGGTGACAGGGATGCACTATCAGCAAACACCATAGTAAGCGATATAAAGAGCAGATTAGTTAATAGGGCACGATTAACCAAAGACGGGCTTAAAACCTACATAGATGCCGTTAAAAACAGCTTTGGTAAGGATATAGACTTTGCACAGCTTAAAAAGATTTATGAAAGTGATTACACTAAGGGAGCAAAAAAATATGCTCAACGTAATGAGTGTCATTACAGCCGCGGTGATTTTGTTGGTGTTGAGATAAAAAGGGTTTCAGGTAATCCTGATGTAAAGCACGTAAGTACTAGTTATATTGAAAGACAAAATCTAACTATGTGTACGCACATGCACGGGTTTACAAGGCTTACAAATTCGGTTAGTAAGAAGATTGAAAACCATTGCCATGCGATTGCCTTACACTTTGTTCACTATAACTTTTGCAAGGTGCATAAGACGCTAAGAGGTACCCCGGCAATGCAGGTGGGTTTAACTAAAGAACCAATTAGTATTGAAGATATTGTAAGGCTGGCTGATAAATATTAAAATCAGCCCGAATTATTCTGGAGCTAAATCTGGATTGACTTCTAGGTATTTATTTCTTAAATAAATACCCATCACGTTAGTAATTACATTCATATCCAAAGTTATGAATACATCATCTCCATTTGTGTTTTTTGTTTTATACTGAGGATTTTTGAAAATATAGTCTTTTATTGGTTTAAATAACTCATTGGTTGATATATTACTTACTACCAATGGTGCGAAATTTTGCGCGTCTAATGCTGTTTTGATGTTTTGATATTGCATTTCATTTAATAACATAGACAGATTATTATCAACGAAGTCTTTGCCGCCTGTATCTTTAAGTATATCCTCCCCCAATTGGGTTAATTGAACAGGACTGCGTGAAACGAACAAGGAAGTATCCATACCTCCGTCTTTTGACTTTAAATAAACCACTAAGCTATTAATATTTGTACTTAACGAATTAAGGGTAGTGCTTATAGTAGCTAATTTAGGAACAATGTGGCTATCAATAGTATCACACTTCTTTTCAGCCTCCTCAACTCTTCCCATCCAATGTAAAATTTTCTTAGTCATATAAATAGCGATCAATACACATACTAAAACAACACAAAACATTGCGGTTAGTTTTGGCCAATGGTCACTAAGGTATTTAAGTATGGGATCAAACATCTATATAAGAAGCGGAGGGACGTGGATAGTTAGTTACTTTTTCAGTCGCCAAATATACGGTATAACGTACATTTAATTATAATTAAAACGTCATGAGTGTTTAATAACGTATATTCTATTTACTTTACAAAGTATCGGGAGGCTTCATGTTGATTGTAAGTTAGGTTTCGATAAAGATATAATTAAATTTAAATTGTTAAACTATTTATTAACAATGTTACAAATATATTTTACCGGCCAAAATGACAACAATCACAATTCTTTAAACCTCCTTTTATATACCCGTTTAGTTGAGTTTTAGTTGGGTGTTACCCCCTTCCTCATCTCTACACACCTACTGCAAACAAAATTGATTGCTAATCCAAACTAAGACACTACCCATCTTTTTTATTTTTCGCCCCTGATTTTTAACCTACCCGATTGAGACAAGATTTTCCGGAAATCAGCGAATTTTTAGCCCACGCTGGCCCAGCCGCTAATGTAATTCATTGATTTACAGCAATAGCTTGTTTCATTTGTACCGGGTGTATTTTTCTGTCCCATGTATTTGCGGGACAAGACGCGTTCAATAGGGAGGGTTCGGCCCTTAAAACTTATTGGCATTTAAAACCGGGTTCTGGCTGGCATTAACCTGGTAGGTGTAAATGGTATTATCCTCATGTACCTCAACTATGCGGTAGCCCCGGTAATCTGTTCCCCAGTTACCACCAATATGCGAATCAAAAAAATGAGGAAGCTTGTCGGTATACCTCACACCATCCAAAGTATGGTCGTGCCCATGAAAAGCAGCTTTTACATTTGGATAGCTATGCAGCAAGCTAACCGTTTCTGGGCAGTTTAAAAAGATGGTGGCCTCGGTTTTTAGCCATTGCACCGGGGCAATATGAAGTATTACAAATACAATCTTTTTATCGGTAAGCTTATCAAGTGTATCTTTTAAAAAAGCATTATCCGGGCAAACGTAACCTCCTTTGGTATCAGCTGTATTGGCAAACACAAAAGCCACTTCATCCATCTCAATAAAGTATTTATCCTCATAGCCAAAAACGGTTTTCCAGATCCCCGCATCTGCAAAATCATGATTACCCGGAATGGTGTAGCAGGGTACATCCAGTTTATCCAGGTATTTTTTCTTTATCTCGGGCAACAGATCGGGTCGGTTATGTACCAAATCACCGTTAATAATCACCAGGTCCAGGTGATTTTTGGCATGGTCATCATTTAACCATCTAACCATACTACTGGTATAAGCAGCATAATCAGTACCCTGCTGTCCGTAATGAATATCTGATGCCAGTGCAAAGCGTAGCTTAGGTTTGGCTGCAAACTGCCTTTTATAAGCTTTGTCTTCGCTTGCAAAAGTATTAACAGCGGGAAGCAGGCTCACAGCGGCAATACCTGCAGCAGCCGTTCCGATAAAATTTCTGCGTGTGCTCATTGGATAAGTTTAAATCTGACATTAAGATATTAAAAAAGGACTACCTGAGTCCTTTTTCTTTTAAATATTTTGCCAGGGCTGGCGGATTATCTGTTTGCAGGCCCCTAAGACCTTTTTCTATGGCTTTATCCCAAACGGAGGGACCTTCCTGCGGTCCCTGGGCATCCGGCCAAACAGGTAAACCAAGCGCATTGGCAAGGGCAACCATCTGTGCATCATATTCGGCATAGTTCCCATCCAATAAATCAGGACGATTTTGGTTGATGAACAGGCGCATAGATTCTGTGCTCTTAACACTATCAGGCAAGCTTACCATCAACGGCATCGTTGCATCAGTTTTGCGCCAATCTGTAATTTGCGATGGCTTATTGATATAAACCAACACCTGCTTTTCCATGTGAAACTGCTTTAGCATATTCAGTGTTTGCGTTGCATCAGCTTCCTTAAAATCGATATAAATATGGATTTTATTGCGGCAAAGTTTTAGTATCTGCTCAAAGGTTGGGATATGATAAATGGCAGTAGTATCCGGTTTATTTTTAACGCTCACCTTCAGGTTTTCTATCTGATCAAGGGTTAAATCTTTTACCAGTCCTTTGCCATCCGTCATACGGTTTACGCTGGCGTCATGGAGGCTTACCAGTTTACCATCGGCTGTTGTCCGTAAATCTATCTCAATATAATCGGCTTTATCTTTTATAGCCTGGTTATAGGCTTCAATGGTATTTTCGGGATAGTGGGTATGATCGCCGCGGTGGGCAACAATGATAAATTTATGTTTTAGTTTAGGCACGGGGTTAAACTGAGTCCCATTTTGCAGTGCCCAATAAAAAGGTATTAATAACAGCGCTAAATATTTCATAATACAATACTATTATTTATTACCGGTTACGCTTCCAATAGCATCACCTACTTCATGACCAGCATTGGCTTTAAAATCAAAGCCGAGCAAATTAGCTATAGTTTGTGCCAGTTGTTTATGATAAGTGGTTGTTGGCGTTTTAATAATACCTGATGCCTGAGTATCAGGACCTAGTACTGCAAACCATGTTTGTTCAGAGTGTAAAACATCGGCACCGTGGTCACGCCATTTTTCAAGAGGTACATCGCCACGACCATGATCGCAGGTGATGATCAGCGTGGTTTTATTTTTATATTGTGGGTCAGATTGCAGGTATTGCCAAAGCTCATTAATATAGCCATCTTCCTGACGGGTACGATCAAGGTAAAACTCATAGTTACCTTCGTGGGCCATATCATCCGTTTCATCAAAGGCTATGTACATTACCCTTGGTTTGTATTGCTTCAGATATTCTTTACCAAACTCATAGGTCATAAAATCAATCCTGGTCGAATCGCTTAGGTAAGAAGGGGCCTTATGCTGTAATTCATTTAAGTATTTCAAACGGCCGTTTGCATCGGCAGCGGTAAAATCCATAAATCCTGAGTTTACCAATAAACCTGAACGGTTAACATTTAAAATCTGCGGAAATCTTTCCCACGATGAAAAAACGGCAACTTTATTTTCAAACCCTTTTTGTTTATTTAAAAACTCCAGCACATTTTGGTTAGGGTTGGTAATCGGTTCGTTGGTGTTCATTCTTACATCGGGAAAACCGGTAAAAATTTCATTATATCCCGGATAAGAAAAATGATACGGGTTAGCCACCTCATCATGATTACCCAAATCCCTATCGCCATAAAGCTGTCCGTTTTGGGCCACTACTGACCAAATAAAAGGCAGCAATAATTTACGGCGTTCTTCTGCCGTGGCTGCCCAGTATTTTTTAGTCATATCCTTTTTATCTTCAGTAAACTTTGAATTGATCAAAGCTGAATCCGCTCCGCGATAAAGCTCCTGCCACCTGAAACCATCCAGCGTAATAACAATCACGTTTTGTGTTTTGCCTGTTTGCGCCTTTAATTGTGCGGCTGCTACAACAACCAGCAATAACAAGATCATCTTTTTCATAAAAACCTGTTTTTTGTTTAAAAAGAAAGGCCATCCTTTTTGGGGATGACCTTCTTTTTGTTATTTTTAATTATTTAAGTATCCACATAATACCGTTGATATCGTCGTTACCGCCGTATTGGCTGGCAAGGGCTTTTTCATAATTTACAGTATTACCTGAACGATCACTTAAAGGATATTGGAAACGCATAGCTATACGCTGACCATTATCAGTACCCGGACCAGTAGTAAAGGTAGGCACACCGGTTCTGCGGTAGTTGAAATAAGCTTCCAAACCTGAGTGGCGGAACAATGCCAGGTATTTTTGCTGCAATATTTCTGTTAATCCGGTTGCACCGGCAGTATACTGTACCGATGGCTGTGCATAGTAAGTATTCCAGTTAATATTGATGGTATATGTATTGTAATTGGCATTATCCTCCGTTGGATAAGTATCATTAATATTTACCGGATGGTAAAAAGAAGCGGTATAAGTACCATTAACCGGGATACCATAAGATGCCATTGAAGCCTGTATACCAGCTATGTAATAAGTTTCAGCATTACCTGCTGCCCAACCGCGGTTAATTCCTTCAGCAATGTTAAACATCAATTCGGGATAACCGATCTGGATACTTGGCTCACCTACGTGAGTTGAGTAATAGCGTTTACGGTTGATGAATGAATAGCGTTGTAAACCTGCGTTGTTGTACATGGTACCCAAATCTAAACCCGGATCAGCACCAACAAATGATGAAAATGCAGTTGGGCTATTGTGTAATGTATCTACCTGGTAACGTGAAGGCTCAGCTACTGCATAAACACGTGGATCATTCAAACTTCCAGCAAGGGCAGTATAAGTTAATGATAGATTTTGTCTTGAACCGCTTTGACCAAAAACTTCCGGATATTGAGGGTAGTAGTTGGTGTTAACAGACTCCAGAAAAACGTACTGCATATTGTCAGACGAACTTTGCATTAACGGATAAGTTACCGGATCGGCAATAATTTTAGCAAACTGAGCAGGAACATTCAAATCTGGATCAGCAGCTTGTTTACTTAGCTCAAGCAATAATCTAATTCTGAAAGTATTTACAACTTTTTGCCATTGGGCCAAGCTGTTGCCATAAAATATATCGCCACCTAATGTTGCTCCTGCACCAGTACCACCGATGTTTGGATTATTTATTAGCTGAGCCATATCTGAGTTTGCACTTTCCAACCATGCCAAACATTGTATCATTACTGATTTTTGAGTATCATAAGCCGGGGTAAGATTTTTCAAACCCTGTAAAGCCTGAGTCATTGGAATATCGCCTCTTTCCAAACTCATTTTACTGAAAAAATAAGCTCTGAAAAATTTACCCATGGCCTCGTAAGGATTAATAGCTGCCCCACCCGATGCTGTAGCCTGACTTTCCATAGCAACTACGTTGGTTAGCGTTGTATAGTAATCAGCACCACTGTCAAAATCATAGGTATTGTTACCGTAATAATCATAATTGTAGATATAATACTGACCCCAAATTTCATCCTTATTAGAAGCATTTGGATAAACCATAGCGCTTTGCGTGCTGCTGCTAGTTGCCCCATCAGGTAAATCAACCAGATTGGTTAATACACCGGTTAAAAGCAATGCAGATGGTACACTGTTTGGTAAATTATTATTTACGGTATCGTCTTTAAAACTTTTTTTACAACTGCTTACTACCAGTAACACAAGTACCGGCAGTAAATAAATTCCTGATATCTTTTTCATAATCATTTTCCTCTTTTAATTAAAATGTTAATTTAAAGTTGACGCCATAGCTACGTACAGTAGGTGATTGCAATACAGACTGGCCTGCTACACCGTTATACTGGTTTAAGTCAACATCTTTAAATTCTGAATTGGCGTAGAAATACAATAGGTTACGACCATAAACATTAGCTGATGCAGTTTTGATGAAAGTTTTTTCCAGCCATTTTTTAGGAAAATCATAGCCGAAAGTAATTTCACGTAACTCTGCATAAGTTTTACTCATCAGGTTAGCCTCATTAACATTATAGTATGAGCTTACATAACCTTGTACAAATGCTGTTTGCGTATTTGGTGTAAATTGTAATTGGTTATAGTTAAGTATTGCACCTGTTTTTGAATCGAAGTTAGGAGCAGTACCATTTGCTATTACTACACCAGGGCCAACATATGAACCTGCATAACCTGGTTTGCCAAAGTTTAACCAATCCTGGTAACGGGCAGCGCCGATAGCACCTTCAGCAGTTAAAGCATTTGCTCCGCCCACCATTGTTTTTTGGTGCATGTAATCAATCATTTTACCACCTACAGAACCATCAAACTGGAAACCAAAGTTCCACTGTTTGTATTTGAATTTGTTAGAGAAAGTCCAGCTATAATCAGCATTAGCATTACCTAAAAACTGATTTACCGGATTTACCATTGGGGTACCATTGGAATTATTTACAATTTGACCATTGGCAGTTCTTACGAATTTGGTACCGTAAAATGCATCAGTGCGGGTACCCACAGTTACGTAACCGCCATTGTATGCATACTGGCTTTGACCCGGAGGCAATTGATCAAAATATTGTTGGAACCTTGACCAGTTAACCAAAATATTCCAGCTAAAATCATTCAGTTTAACAGGGATGCCGCTTAAGGAAACTTCCTGACCTGTTTTTCTAGTTTTTAAAGCATTCAGGTATTCAGAAGTATAGCCAGTAGCTGTTGCAATAGGATTGTTCAGAATTTCAAGTCCGTCAATATATTGGAAAGCAGTTGCACTTACACCTAAACGGTTTTGTAAGAATTTAATATCAACACCTTCCTCATAGTTTACCCTTGTTGAAGTTTGTATGTTATCCTGATATAAAGCAGTAGGTGCATAACCGGCACCTTGATTATTGTAAGGCTTACCTTGCGTATAAGCAGGATTTAATGAATAGTTTGGACCGTTATATGGCGATAAATAAGTAGCACCATAACCAAGCGGGTTGTAAGTTAAAGGATTACCACCTGATGTTTGACCACCAAAAGCAGTGATAGAGTTGAAAGGCGCAGGCCCAATTTGAGCACTGGTTTCATCAGAACGTACGTTTGAGTAAGAAGCTCTGATTTTTAAGAACGAAATAAAATCAGGTAGTTTAATATAATCAGAAACAACTGATGCTACTGATAAACTTGGGTAGTAATAAGTTGTTGGCACCTGGAAAGCTGATGTTTTATCAACACGGCCGGTACTTGAAATAGTTGCGTATTTACCAAAGCTTGCATCTAATGAGTAAAATGCACTTGCAACCATCATATATGAGCTAAAGCTGGTAGACTGAAGCGCGTTTAAAGAGTTGCTAAATGAATATACGCCTGGTACAGTAAGGTAGTTGGTAGATGTCCAGCTTGAATTGTAGGAGAAATCACGGAAGTTACCACCCACTAAACCTGACAGGTTAAGGAATTTCTTAACGGTATAGTCAAAGTTTAATAAGGCCTCGGTGTTATTATCAAACAAATCACGACGGTCTTCACGATAATCACCCTCATTACCTTCACGACCATAAGGGTGAGCTGAATAAGGCAGATCTTCTGTATGTAACAAATTATAAGTATCAATAGCACTTTTCAGAGTTACATTCAGGTGATTATCAATTTTATAGTTTCCTGACAGGTAACCATCAACATCATTTTTGTAATGTCCACGGGTCCAGTCCTGAGTCATAAAATATGGGTTCTGGTAACGGGTGTATTCTTCAAATTCTGATTGTACGCCTACTTTACCAGGCTGCCATACGGCTTTAATAATTGGCTGATTAACGCTCCAGTCAGCACCTGTCCAGATAGATAGATCATAGATTAAGCTGTTAGGACCATAAGTAACATCGGGATAGTTATCAGTACTCTGTCTGTTGTAATCAACATTGGCTTCAATTTTAAAGCGCGGGCTTGGGTTAAATGAAGCATAGATATTAGCATTTGCTATGTCCAGGTATTCGTTAGGAATATAGCTTTGCTGATGTTGTTGTGAAAATGAAAAACGGGTAGTATAATTATCACCATTTGATGATAAGGCAATATCATTATTAGTTTGATAACCTGTTTGCAAGAAATCAGCAAGGTTATTTGCACCACGCGCTAACCATGGTGTTCCCTGGCGAACGCCATTAACTACCGGGCTGTCAAACTGAGGAATTGACTGGCCTGCAAAATACGGGCCCCAAATATCATAATCACTATCCACACCACCTGGTGCACCACCTTTACCGTCAACAAACTCATAAAATTCGTTTTCACCCGGTCCGAATGAATGCTGTGTTCTTGGGAAAGTAAGGAAGCCTTTATTAATTACTGTACTGCTGTTTAATTCAACATGAAATCCTTTAGAATTTTTGTCACCTTTTTTAGTGGTAATTAAAATAGCACCATTTTGTGCGCGGCTACCATATAATGCAGCAGCAGCAGGGCCTTTTAAAACAGTATAGGTTTCAATATCATCAGGGCTAAGGTTAAATGTATCGGTATTGATGGGGAAACCATCAACAACATACAGGGTAACAGCATCACCACGCATTAAAACGCTTGGCTGACCCAATAGCTCAGCTGATGCACCTACTGATAAACCTGCAACTTTACCTGTTAAACCGGTAATAGGGTTAGGATCACGGGCGGTGGTCAAATCAGCACCATCAACGGTTTGTGTTGCATAACCTACACGGCGTACTTCTTTTTTTACACCCAGTGCGGTTACTACCACTTCGTTTAATGATTTGCTGCTGCCGCTAAGGGTAACATCAATAATAGCATTATCGCCAACCACAACATTTTGTAGTTCAAAGCCAATAAAACTAAAAGTTAAGGTTTGGCCTTTTGCAGCTGTAATTAAATAGCGACCATTAATATCGGTTACACCGCCTTTATTAGTGCCGGCAATCTTTACGTTTACCCCAGGCAATGGCTGGTGTGTGTCGTCTGTAACCGTGCCTGAAATTTTTGTTTGCGCCCATAATAATGATGGGGCAATACAGAATAACATCACCGTTACAACGGTTTTTAGTTGTTTGTAAATCTGTTTCATCTGTTAATGTTTAATAGTGAAGAAAAGGAGTTTTTCATTCAGCAATACTAAACTTTGTTTATTAGCACTAAACTAATTTTAGATTAAGCAATGCTTAACATTTGATGTATAACAGATTAAGAATGGTATTTTTATAACAGGAAGGTTACATTGGCCTTACAAAAACTTAATTTAGCCTCACTAAATACTCTCAGGGGGAGGACTTAAACTTCGCGCTTTCAAAAGCCTCTCTCCCGGAAAGGGTTGGGTGAGGCTCCGTACCTGTTTTTTGTATTAGAGCTATTCAATAGCCGATCATTTATCTGTTTAAATGATCCAGAGCAAGTTTTTTAAGATATTCAATATTATTTACCGGAACATTCATCTCTTTTGCCGTATCGTCCCAGTAGCGCATGCGTATTATTAATTCGGCATCCGGGTTTTGTTCAAATTCATCGGCCTCAGCACTGCTCATTACCCCACCCTGAAACTCTAATGTAGTTTTGCTGGCTGACGATAATTTGTTGTAATACTCCGGATATTTATAAGTAAGATAACGTTTAGCTAATACATGGCCCTGTACTAAAGCGGCTACCCTTTCAGAAAAACCTTTTTCGAGCAGATAATCGGCACCCAGTTTTTCGTGGTCAACATTTCCCATGCCGTCCATGCTGCCTGCTTCTTCGGCATCGGCACATAAATGGCCAATATCATGAAAAAATGCAGCCAGGATCACTTCATCATCATAACCTTCTTCTTCGGCCAGGGAGGCCGCCTGTGACATGTGCTCTAATTGGGAAACGGGCTCTCCGATATAATCCTCATCGCCAAATTTCTCGTACAATGAAAAAACCTCATTTACTATGGCCTGATTATTATTCTTTGGTACCCGCATTATTATACATTTTTTGCAAATAAAAGGTTTTAATATTATGACAATATTAACATACAATAATTCTCTTTACCAATCGTTCGGCCGGTGATAATCAAATCCGGACTCATTTGGCAAGTATGCAACGTATGCCATATAGATAGCATCTATTGGGTGACATATGTGGTCACCTTCTTTTTTAAAAATCTGTTTTGGCTGATTGTATTGTCGTAAATGATTTTAACTTTTATTAACACAAAGCTATTTTGCGCCGCTTCGCAATATTACTTACTTTGCGGCGTCAACCCGCCACCACCAAAATGGAAGAAGATATCCTGATACAGATCAGCAACCGAATAAAAGAACGTCGCCGCGAAAAGAACATTACCGTACAGGAACTTGCTCAACGGGCCAGCGTAAGTAAAGGGCTGATATCTCAAATTGAAAACAGCAGAACCATCCCATCGTTAATTGTACTGATTGAGATTATTAAATCACTGGAGATTGATTTGAATGAATTTTTCAAGGATATCCGTTCCAAAAACAACAGTGTTCCAATTTTAGTAAAACGAAAAGCAGAATACAGTCATTTTGAAAAGGAGCATGCCATGGGTTTTCATTACCAGCGCATCTTCACACAGTCTATAAACAAAAGCACTATTGATATTGTAATACTGGAACTGGAACCTGATGCCCTAAGGCCATTGGTTGAAACAGATGCTTTTGAATACAAATACATTTTATCAGGAAGTGTTGAATACCAGTTTAACGAAGATTTTATATCGCTGAATGAAGGCGACTCCATGCTATTTGACGGCCGCATCCCTCATACTCCTAAAAACCTTGGCACTACCACTGCCCGTATGCTGGTGATTTATTTTTTTGAGGAGAAGAAGTAATGGTTTATTGGTTCACTGGCTCATTAGTTCATTGGTTGGTAGTGTTTAGAGCAATCGTTAGAAAACACTAATGGACAATTGAACTAATCAACTGATGAACTTAATCAAACCTTAACACTAATTTCGTTTGGTATTAATAAACTAAGTTTAGTATTGCTCAACAATCATTGAGCAATTTATGTCCATAAAATTAGTAGTATTTGACATCGCCGGTACCACGGTAAAAGATGATCATGACGTAAGCAAGGCATTTCAGGCCGCTTTAAAAAAATCTCATTATGAGGTTCCTATTGAGCTGATAGATCCATTAATGGGTTATGAAAAAACGCTCGCTATAAAGCAAATTCTACGGCTGCATGAGCACAATGATGCTAAAATAACTCCCGAACTGGTAAGCAAAATACATAAGGAATTTGTAAAGCAAATGATTATTCACTACCAGACGGCCCCGGGCATTGAACCGTTACCAAATGTTGAAGAAAGCTTTACCAAACTACATGAGCAAGGCATACAGGTAGGTATTAACACCGGCTTTAGCCGTGATATTGCCGATACCATTGTAACCCGCTTACAATGGCTTGAAAAAGGCCTTATTGACCATGTAGTTGGCTCTGACGAAGTAGAGCTTGGCCGCCCTTATCCTTTCATGATTCAGAAAATGATGCTTGATGCAGGCATTGAAAGGCCAAAAGAAGTTGCCAAAGTGGGCGATACAGAGGTTGATGTGCGTGAGGGTCAGAACGCAGGCTGTAAATATGTAATAGGTATTACCAGCGGCATATTTACCCGCGAGCAACTGGAGCCCTATAACCCCACACATATTATTGATAATATGACAGAGTTACTTGAAATTATAAAAGGGTAACTATATGAAAGTTATAGATAGCCTTCGCGCTAAAGTTGCTAAATGGCCCTATTCACTGCTGTCAATTCTGGCAGCTGTTTCGTCGTTTGGGGCTTATACTTCTATGTATGCTTTCCGCAAAGCATTTGCCGCCGGAACATTTACCGGTCAACAATATTTCCATGTTGATTATAAGGTTTGGCTGGTAATTGCACAAATTTTAGGCTATACCTTAAGCAAGTTTTACGGCATCCGTTTTATTGCCGAAATAAAAGGCAGCAAACGTGGCATAGCCATTTTAATACTGGTTGGCATTGCCTGGTTAGCTTTGCTTGCCTTTGCGCTGGTTCCGGCTCCTTACAATATTATATTTCTTTTTGTAAACGGTTTCCCTTTGGGTTTAATATGGGGTCTTGTTTTTGGCTATCTGGAGGGTCGTCGCTCAACCGAGTTTATGGCTGCAGTGCTATCTATCAGCCTGATATTTGCCTCGGGCTTTGTAAAAACCGTGGGACGTACCTTATTACATATGCTGCCTATTAATGATTTCCAGATGCCCTTTTTAACTGGAGCCGTATTTGCCATTCCGTTAGTATTATTTGTATTCTTTTTAGAACTGGTTCCACCACCTACTGCCGAAGATATAAAGCTCCGTACCAAACGCGCACCAATGAATGCCGAAGAGCGCCGTCATTTTTTGCAGCGTTTTATGCCGGGGGTAGTCTTAACGCTTATCATCTATGTGCTGTTAACCGTTATGCGCGATGTACGTGATAATTTCGAGGTAGAAATTTGGGCCAGTCTTGGGGTAAAAAGTAATATGATATTTACCAGTACCGATACCAAAATATCAGTAATTGTATTGGTTGCCATGAGTTTGCTGATACTGGTGCGCAAAAACCTGCGTGCCTTTAGTATTATCCACCTGCTGATTATTGGGGGATGTGTGTTAATTGGTGCTTCAACCGTATTATTTTCATTAAAAATGATTAGTCCTACAACCTGGATGACTATGGCAGGATTAGGTTTATACCTTGGTTATGTACCTTATAACGCCATATTTTTTGAGCGGATGATAGCTACTTTTCACTACAAAAGTAACGTAGGTTTTATTATCTATGTAGCCGATTCACTGGGCTACCTGGGCAGCGTTACGTTACTGCTGGTAAAAGAATTTGGCAGACCAAATATTAGCTGGGCTGATTTTTTCAGACAAGGTGTAGTTTTTGTTGCTATAATTGGTGGAATTGCGGCTACCCTATCGCTCCTTTATTTTTTACAAAGCGCCCGTAAGAGCAAACAAAGTCAGACAGAATTAAATATACAACCTGCATGAAAACAGGATCACAAAAATCCGCCATTATAATAGGTGCAGGCATAGTTGGCCTTGCCACCGCTCGCGCCCTGGCCACCCGGGGTTATAAGATAACCATTTTTGAACGCAACGAACGTGCTGTTGGTGCTTCCATCCGAAATTTTGGAATGGTATGGCCCATTGGGCAGGCAACCGGCCCCATGTTTGAACGGGCAATGCTATCGCGTAGTATATGGAAACAAGTTTGCACTGAAGCACAGATATGGCATAACGAAGTCGGCTCTCTACACCTGGCTTATCACGATGACGAATTACAGGCCATCAGCGAGTATGTAGAGGTAAACCAGCAGCACCGGGACTGTGCCTTGCTTACACCTCAACAAGCGCTGCATAAATCGCCCGCTGTTAACCCTTCGGACTTAAAAGGTGCTTTGTGGAGCAGCGAAGAAATGATTGTAGAATCGAGGGTAGCTATTGGACAGGTAGCCAAATATCTTGCCGAAAAATATGATGTTGAATTTCACTGGAACACGGCTATTACACAAATAGAACATCCAAAAGTAATATCAGGCAGCCGCAGTTGGGAAGCTGATGAGATTTTTGTTTGCAGCGGGGCTGATTTTGAAACACTTTATCCCGAAATTTTCCTCGAAACACAAATCACCAAATGTAAACTGCAAATGATGCGCCTGGTAACCCAGCCGGATGAGTGGCGCATTGGCCCTTCTTTATGTGGCGGCTTGTCCATGATCCATTATCCGGGTTTCCAGGCGGCAGCGTCGTTACCCGCATTACGCAAACGGTATGAAGAACAATATGCCGAATACCTTAAATGGGGTATCCACGTTATGGTATCACAAAATGGCAGCGGTGAACTAACCATTGGCGACTCGCACGAGTACGGCCTGGTGCATGACCCTTTTGATAAGGAATTTATTAATAATATGATAACCGCCTACTTACATACTTTTGCCACCTTTAAGGATTGGAAAATGTTGCAGTCATGGCACGGCATCTATCCAAAAATGACCAACGGAAAAACCGAACTTATTATTGAACTGGCATCAGGCGTAACCCTGATTAATGGTCTTGGCGGCAATGGCATGACGCTTTCGTTCGGATTGTGCGAACAATATATTGGGCAGAGGAGTTTATAGTCGATAGTTCATAGCCAAAAAAAATATAATTTAAAAAAAATAGCATATTGTTTATGTATCATAAAAAATGGATCCTGCATCAGCCATGATCTATCAACAATGAATCATGAACCCCAATAATCACCATGGATACCAGGAGAGACTTTTTAAAAAAAGCGGCACTATTAACCGGAGCTGCAGGTATAACTAACTTTTTGCCGCCTGCCATTCAAAAAGCAATGGCTATTAACCCTGCGCCGGGCAGCACCTATATGGATGCAGAGCACATTGTTATTTTGATGCAGGAAAATCGCTCTTTTGATCATTGCTTTGGTACGCTTAAAGGCGTAAGGGGCTATAATGACCCGCGTGCTATTGATCTGCCTAACAAAAACAAGGTTTGGCTGCAATCAAATAAAAAAGGTGAAACTTATGCACCTTTTCGTCTGGATATAAAAAACACCAAAGCTACCTGGATGAGTTCGTTGCCACATTCATGGCGCAACCAGGTAAATGCGCGTAATGAAGGCAAGTTTGACCAATGGTTGGAAAACAAACGCAACAGCATCCCTGAATATTCAAACATGCCTTTAACGCTGGGCTATCATACCCGCGATGACATTCCTTTTTATTATGCTCTGGCCGATGCTTTCACAGTATGTGATCAGAGCTTTTGTTCATCATTAACAGGTACAAACCCTAACCGTCTTTACTTCTGGACAGGCACCGTACGTGAAGAACAAAATGAAAATGCAAAGGCTAATGTTTGGAACGATGACATGGACTATGGAACTCTTAAATGGACCACCTTCCCAGAGCGTTTGGAAGATGCAGGCATATCATGGAAATGCTATCAGAACGAAGTTGCCATTGACACCGGCTTTGATGGCGAAGAAGATCCGTGGTTGTCAAACTTCCAGGATAATCCACTGGAGTTTTTTGCACAATATAACGTTCACCTGCACGAGCCGCACATCATTGCCCTACAAAAAAGAGTAGATGAGCTGCCCGGTAAAATTAACGAACTGCAAAAGAAAATTGATGCTCTACCAGCAGGCGATAAACAGGCATGGCATTTAAAACAGCAATTAAGGGAAACCAAATCATACCTGGAAGCAGTAATTAAAGAACGTGAAGTATACAAGCTGGGTATGTTTGATAAACTAACAGACCGCGAGAAAAGCATCCACCAAAAAGCATTCAGCAATAATAAAAACGATCCGGATTTCCATCAACTAACTACTTTAAAATATAACGACGATGGTACAGAACGCGAATTTCAGGTGCCTAAAGGCGATGTATTGCATCAGTTTAGGGAAGATGTAAAAACCGGTAACCTGCCAACAGTATCCTGGCTATCGGCACCGGAGCATTTTTCTGATCACCCAAGTTCGGCATGGTTCGGTGCCTGGTATGTATCAGAAGTAATGGATATCCTGACCCAAAACCCTGAGGTTTGGAAAAAAACTATTTTCATCCTTACTTACGATGAAAATGATGGTTACTTTGATCACGTTCCGCCATTTGTAGCGCCACATTCCCATAAAGATGGTACAGGCAAGGTATCCAAAGGCATTGACACCCGTGTGGAGTTTGTGACCCTTGAACAGGAACTTGCCCGTAATAACTTCCCCGAAGTATTTAATAAAGAAAGCGCTATCGGCTTGGGTTATCGTGTACCTATGGTTATTGCATCGCCTTGGAGTAAGGGTGGTTGGGTAAATTCGGAAGTATTTGACCATACCTCTACCCTTCAATTTTTGGAGACATTCCTGAATCAAAAAACAGGAAAAAACATAAAAGAACATAACATCAGCGACTGGAGACGTACCGTTTGCGGTGACCTTACGTCCGTTTTCAGGCCTTATAAAGGTGATGAAATACCTAAACCTGAATTTTTGCCCAAAGATGCTTTTGCAGAAAGCATCCATAAAGCACAATTTAAAAAAGTGCCCGATGATTATAAGGTATTAACTACTGATGAAATAGCACAAATTAACACCGCACCTCATACTTCATCTTATTTGCCAAAACAGGAAAAAGGCATCAAGCCATCGTGCGCGTTGCCTTATCAATTATATGCTGATGGTAAATTAAATGCAGATAAAACTGCCTTTAACTTAAACTTTACTGCCAGCAATGAAATTTTTGGTAAAGATGCATCGGGCTCACCTTTCAATGTGTATGCACCGGGCAAATACCTGCAGGAAAAAGATGGCAAGCAAATTATGGATGATGTGCGCACCTGGGCCTATACTGCTATAGCGGGCGATACCCTGGCAGATGAATGGCCATTACACGAATTTGAAAACAGCAATTATCATTTACGTGTATATGGGCCAAACGGCTTTTTCCGCGAGTTTAAAGGCAATGCTGCCGACCCCGCTATTGATGCTGTTTGCGAATATCAACGCAGCCTTACCGACAGCAAAAAGCTAAGTGGAAACATTGAATTAAAGCTAAAAAACACAGGCAAAGCTCAGTACATTGTTGAAATTACAGATCATGGTTATAAAACCAACAGCCGTAAACGGGTAGTGGAAGCCGGCCATACCTCAACGCTGGTACTTGATTTGGTTAACAGTTACGGGTGGTACGATTTCAGCATAAAAGTGCTTGGTCACGAAACTTTTGAAAAACGTTATGCAGGCCGCGTTGAAACCGGCAGACCATCATACAGCGACCCTAAAATGGGCAATATGATAGGATAAAATATCAAAAGGGGCTGTTTTCAAATTGAAAACAGCCCCTTTTTCTTTGTTTTATATAGATATCATCTGCTTTAAGCTTCCAGTATCCTTCTCAAATAATTGATTTGGCCCAGGTGATAATTTAAATGGCCAAAAAAATAGGTAAGGTAAAATCTGGTAGTATTAGGGCCTTGTATTTTTTCTATAGGGTATTTCTCTTCCAGCTTTTCTTCGCTTATGTTTCCCAGGGTACTTTTAATTACTACGATCAAACTATCTATCCCGGCTACTAATTTTTCGCGGGGTATATCTGTTTCAGAAAACTCAGCTTCCCGATTTCTGACATATCCATTATTGGCTATTGTTGTGCCGACGCTAAAATTAAGACTCCCTATCAGGTGACTCGTCAGGATACCGGCAGTGTTGGTTATGCCATCAACTTTTTTCCAAAGATTGGCCTCGTCTTTAAAGCTGGTTATTTCTTCCTTTAATTTTTTAAGCTGAAGCTCAAACAGTGTAGCTAAAATATTGTCCATAATACTTAGGATTTTTAATTAATGGTGCAATATAGTAAGCCCTAAGTTACTAAAATGTAACATTTGTAATCAGTCTGTTTGCAAAGGATTATTCATTACCCCGGCAAAAAGGATCAACCCGGTATTCACCTGTCTTATTACAAATATAAAAGGATGATCAATTACAGTTGGCGGTGGGATTGGGGCTGCCGCTGTTCCTACCACTACTACCGTTGCTGCAGCAGCTGTTGTACCACTTTCATCAACATCAATATAGGCTTTATGATCTACACGGCTTATTTGCAGCGGAAGCGTAGCATTAATCCCACTAAAATCAGCAGCATTAGAAAAAGCAATACCCATTCCTAATTCTGCTAATGGGCCATTGAGACTAGCGCTATAGCTAAATTTAAACTTAGGCAACTTTAATTCGCTGTTGATTGGGTTGAGGCTATTTATCCACAAATTCCATTTGGCAGAATCAAGCCCGGCGGCTAATTGGGTTACACTTGTACCTGTTTCGGGCATTGCTATAACCATACTGTACCTGTTGTTTGAGTAAGGCAATTCAAAAACATGAACTTCGCTGTTATCATATCTTTTAAAATCAATTTTACCATCCATAAAACTGGTTTGCACCTGGCTGTTATCTGCAAGGGTAAAGGGCAGAGGAATTGTTTTTGCTGGATCAAATTTTTCGTTCCAGATGCTTTTAAAATAGATGGCGTTAACCAGGTACATTTCATCACCTGCTTGTATCTGATTAACGATTGATGGAATTGCACCGTTAGTTTGTGTATTTACCCAACTGTTAATTGTATTTACGGATGACGAATTGCTAAAATCAAGCGACTGCACCTTGGCATTAAAATAGGTATTGTTGGTTTGTAAAAATTGCGGCAACACGCTCAAATTTTGGTTATACCAAATTGAATTGGCAATTTTAACTGTAGTATTGGGATCTAGCTCAGGTAAATTATTTAATAAAGTTTGATAATAGGTATTAACCTGATCTTGCGTTAAATTATTAAAATTAAGCACTTTTTTAAATGCATCAAGGTGGTACCGTTAGCTCCGTTACTGGTCATACCCAATGCAAAGCTTACACTCAAGGGCGATACAAAAAGATTGTAATTAGTAGTATTGGCGCTATCCAGGTTTTTAAACAGCTTCAGGGTAAATGCATTGTCATAGGTAACTTTTTGCTGCTCAATAGCAGAAAGCACCAGGTCTTTCCCCGGGCCCGAATGAGGATTTACATTTGACTTTTTGCAGGAAGCAAAGCCAATTAAAAACGAACATAATATTAACAGCGGAGTTTTGTGTTGTACCATAAAGCTTAGATTTAACAATTTAGTTCACCTGGTTATTAATCCATTACGCAACAGATTGCGTAATGATACAATCAAACTAAAAAAATCAATTCACTAAAGCTACTTCCGTTGTTGTTAACTCTTTTACGCGGGTATATTTATTTAAAAACGCAGGTTTAAGGCGGCTTACCCAATAACGTTCATAGGTACTTAATGGTTTTGTTTGCCAGCCTTTTGAATTTAAACTGCTAATAACATCGGCTGGAGCATAAAGCATAAATGGTTTAGCAGGTAATTGCCCTTTTCCGGCAGCATCTATTTTAGTAATGGGTTTGTTTATATAAAATTCAAATGCCGTTACATAATCATCACCCAAAACCACTACCGGGATATTTTGCTTATTATTTTGGTTAATAAACATAGCCGCTTCACTTGCCGCCTGATACTTCATTAATGAAGGATAAAACGACAGATTAAGATATAAGTTAATAATAAATGATGCTAAAACCGACCGGTATATAATTTTATGATTAATGGAATGCCCCATCTCATCAGGAAAAATAACCATCATTAAAAACAGTACAGCCAGCGTGAGTGCAGTGTACAAACTAAAAACGGCGGGCCTGAAAAAATACTGCAACACGCAAACCAGCAGCAGCAATAAAATAATTACAATGGTTTGCGTAGTATTAACTGCACGAATAGTTTTATGCAGTTTAATATAATAAACGTACTGTGCAGTTATTATGGCAAAAAACGGAAATACGATATTTAAATAATGTGGCAGTTGGAATTTAGAGGCCGAAAACAACAAAAAAGTAAGTAAAGCTCCGCTGATACAAAACCACTCGTGCGCTTTTACATTTTTACTGCTTGCTTTAATATATTGAAAAACGGCTGCAAATAACAGTAGCGACCATGGCAAAAAGGCCCATAAAACAGTATGAACAAAAAAGAACGGATCGCCGCTGCCTTTAATGGGCCCGGTATTAAAAAAACGGCCAAACTGACTGTCCCAAAAGAAAAAACGAATACCAGATACTCCTTTTTGGCCAAAAATCACTTTCTCCGGATGGAGATCAAACTGCTTATTAAGGCACCATAGCTCGGGCAAAATAAATATCATCACTAAAATAATTCCCAGCAATGATCTGAAACTGAACAGCGCTTTCCACTGTTTTGTAATTATAAAGTGTCCGGCAATAGCTCCGCCAATAGGTACAATTGCAAACATGCCTTTGGTCATAATGGCACAAGCTGTAAAAATGCATCCGGCAAGCAGTTGCCAAAAACTGTTGTTTTGATACGCACAATACAAATGGTAAACAGCCGCTATAATTAACCCTGTTAAATAAGGTTCGGCACGTACATCATTATCTGATAATACAATATGTTCGGCAGTGAGCAATATCAGCACACTCCAAAGGGCTATTTCCTTATTGTAAACTGCTTTGGCAAACTTATAAGTATAGCCGGCCCCCATCAATATAAAAAGTATACCTGGCAGCTTATAGGCCCAGGTAGTAAACCCAAACAGGTTAAAAGAAATAGCAGTTATCCAAAATGGAAAGTGCGGTTTGTCCAACCAGTCGGCGCCGTGATAATAAAGATTAATGTAATCATGCCTTATTACCATGGTTTTAGCAAGTAGGGCATACAAAGCACCATCAGGACCCATGATAGGGATAAATAACCCACTAAAGTTCACCAGCGCTGCTAAACCAATAAAAAGATAAAGCCATTTATACTGGGCTGTTATTTGTGCTTGAGGCATAATTTATGGGGGTAAAGGTAAACAGATTTTAATGAACGTTCTATCAACATTTTTACACTAATTTTATACTTTTATTTGGCTTATATCTGTTAAATTAAGTGCGAATCAATTGGTATTTATGCCGTAGAACTAAAAAGCTTTTTACAGTACATTAAAAGGTATTAGCAAAGCAACCCAAAGTATAAAATCACCGTCATAAACTATAAATAATTTCAACCCTTAATTACCGATGGAAAGAAGAAATTTCTTAAGAAACACTGCTATAACAGCCGCTTCATTAGCACTATTAAATAAAAGAAGCTTTGCCGCTACATTTGCTGATCCAAACTATCAGTTTAAAGCATTGCGTAATAATGTAGGCATATTTTCAGAACAAGGCGGCACCATTGCCTGGATGATAAACAAAGAGGGCATTGTAGTGGTTGATGCTGAATTTCCGGAGCAGGCTACACACCTGATAGGCCTTTTAAAAAAACAATCAGACCTGCCTTTTGAGTGGTTAATTAATACCCACCACCACGGCGACCATACCAGTGGAAACATTTCATTTAAAGGCATCGTAAGCAAAGTAGCGGCACATGAGAATTCATTGATCAATCAAACTTCCGTTGCGGTAAAACAAAAAACAGAGGATAAACAGCTTTATCCCAACAATACCTTTAAAGATACCTGGAAAACAAAAGTAGGGGATGAAACCATTAAGGCTTACTACTTTGGCACAGGGCATACCAATGGCGATGCCATGATTCATTTTGAAAATGCCAACATTGTTCATACCGGCGATTTGGTATTTAACCGTCGTTATCCTTTTGTTGACAACAGCGCAGGTGCATCCGTAAAACATTGGCCTGTTGCGCTTGAACATGCCCGTAAGCAATTTGACAAGAATACCCTTTTTGTATTTGGCCATGCTTATGACCCGCTAAAAGTAACCGGCACCATGGATGATGTAATAGCCATGCAAAACTTTATGGAAAAACTGGAAGACTATGTAGTAACCGGCATTAATGCAGGTAAAAGCAAGGAAGACTTGCTAAAAGCTACCTCAATTCCCGGCATAACCGACTGGCAGGGCGATGGCATTCAGCGCGGCATTACCGCTGCTTATGAAGAGCTGAAAGGCTAAATTAAAATACAGAAGGATTATAAGATTAAGAAGTTATCCTTTTAATCTTATAATCCTTCAATTCATAAATAACGTTATTATAGTTTACCTATAATATCTTCTGTAACACCGGTCTCCCCCATTCTTGGGAATATCGTTTTTACACTATTTTCGTGTGCAGTTGCAACCATATCAGTCATGGCATCCAAAGCAAAGGTAACGTTATAACCTCTTTCGCTTGCCTGGCGGGCGGTACCTTCAACACCAATACTGGTTGATATACCTCCAATTACTATTCCGGTAACTCCTCTTTTTTTCAGTTCATCTTCTAATGCGGTTTCAAAAAAAGCACCCCAGGTATGTTTGGTGATGTAAATATCTTCAGGCTGTGCGTTTATTTCAGGGACTATTTCTGTCCAGTCTTCTTTAAATGCAAAGTTTGATGCCGGTGCAGGATCTTTGCGGGAGGTTGTCCATTTAGCGCCAGAAGGGTTTACATTTACCAGTACTATTGGCTGTCCGGCTTTGCGAAAAGCCTCAACCAATTTTGCTGCATTAGCCAGTACATCTTCAACCGGGTGAACCAATGGAAACCCAACAATGCCTTTTTGCAGGTCAATTAAAATCAACGCGGTTTTTTTATCTAATTCAGTAATCATAGCTTTTTGATGTTTAATGCAGCAAAATTAATAGTTTGATATCAAACTATTAATTATTTCATAAAAAGCTATTATATTTTTACATAGATATACCGCTTTAGTTGGTAAATTGCTTTGTAAACTTAATACCCAAGCTCTTAATCAATTTAATAAACCGTAATTAACATGCTCAAATACTTAAAAGTTCTTGTCTGTATTTTACTATTGCCTGCTGTGCATTATGGGCACAAACAGAACAAACTGTTATTCCGCTGTGGCCAAAAGGTGCTCCCGGTTTTGAAAGCCGCCGTAATGAACCTGAACAAGCTAAAGATTACTGGGTAAAAAACATCCATAACCCATCGCTTACAGTATTTTTGCCACCAAAAGATAAGGCAAACGGCGCCGCAGTAGTAATTTGCCCCGGTGGTGGCCACAGGTTATTAGTTTGGACAGCAGAGGGGATTGATCCGGCAAAGTATTTGAATAGCCTGGGAGTAACCGTGTTTGTATTAAAATACCGCTTGGGCCGTGATACCCTATCGCCTTATAAAATAGAAGTACATGCCCGCGAAGATGGCTTGCGTGCTATGCGATTAGTTAGAAGCAAGGCTGCTGAATATAGTTTAGACACTACCCGCATAGGCATGATGGGATTTTCGGCCGGTGGCGAAGTGGTTGATATGGTAGCCTTCGGGCCAAATCAGCCCGATCCAAATGCAGCAGACCCTATTGACCGCTTAAGCGCAATGCCTAAGTTTTTAATACAGATATATCCTGGCCCGCTTTTTATACCCGATGCCGTTACTAAGAATGCTCCTACGCTTTTCCTGCTGGCAGCTAACGATGACCCTTGCTGCTCAATTTCATTAATGCAATTGCTTGAAAGATACCGGGCAGCTAAAGCACCTGTTGAAGCGCATTTGTACACACAGGGACAGCATGGATTTAATATGGGTTACCGCTCAAAATTAAAATCAATTAGCAGCTGGCCGCAAAGAATGGCCGACTGGCTATCAGATAACAATATTTTACAACCAGAAAAACCTAAAATAATGCATTAAAAAAATTAAGGCCCCGTCAATGACGGGGCCTTAATTTTTCCAGAAAATTTCGAATCTTACAGATAACTTAACCACCACTGATGATGTGTTTTTTTGTATTTGCTGAACCATCGGCACGGGAAATACAATATCACTATTACCAGCAGCCAAACCAGGTAAACACCACCTAAATTAAAACCCATATCTGCCGGTTTGAAAAGGAATGGCGAGTCTTTAGAGAGAATCTGGTCAGTATGATATCCCGAAGCAAAAAACAGGATAACATCCAGTGATCTGATGAGGTAAAAATGCAGCACGTAGTAAAAGAATGGTACATTACCGTAGATGATCAATATATTGGTGAACTTGTTCTGAACGTTTTCAATCAACGACAGGATAACCAGCGAAGTTCCAATAGTCATAAAGGAATACAATAATGATGGCGGGTATTTACTCACATTAAAAAACGAAAGAACGGTATAAACACCATCGCGCTGTATTGCCCATGGGTTCGGGTCGCCATATTTATTAATAATCCTCAAAACTAAAAACAGGGCCAGCGCGCCAATACCGGTATAGAGCAATATCTTCTTTCTTTTTTGCTGCGTAAAAGCAGGCGTATAGAGCTTGCCAAAAACATAACCTAAAAACATTACTCCTGTCCAAGGAATAATGGCATATAAGTCAAATGCAAAACGGTTACCTCCCAACGGAATTACCGAACCCCTTGCTACCAAAAACAAGTTATCTAAATTTGCTGCTACGCCGCTTTTCGGAAAAGTAACGTAATCCAGAATATCATGACAGAAAAATATCAATCCTCCTAAAACAGCTATTACGGTTAATGGTGCCCTCACCACCAGCCCCAGCAAAATCATACTGAGGCCTATTGCCCAAAGTACCTGTAAAATAAAAACGTTGTAAAACGGATTCAGTGAAAAAGCAAACGTTAGTATAACCACCTCAACAAAAACAAGCCATAAGCCCCTTTTTATCAAAAAGGCACTGAGTTCACTTTTGGTACGTTTAATACCCGCTAAATGAGCCGATACACCACTCAAAAAAACAAAAGTTGGCGCGCAAAAATGGGTTATCCACCGGGTAAAGAATAGTATCGGGGTTGTGGTAGCCATATCTGTGGGGTCACTGTTAGGGCCAACGTGATGAAAGAAATCCCGCACGTGATCCAATGCCATTATCAGCATAATAGCACCGCGCAAAATATCAATTGAACTAATCCGTTTTTTTACTAAAAGTTGGGCATCAGTTGCCATTTGTGAAAGCTTTTTAGGGTTAGTAGAACAATGTTCAAGATATAAATATTTTTCAAAACAGCCCCCTCTAAATCTCCCCCGGTTGGGGAGACTCTAACTTCGCCAGCGTTTATTTTTTAAGTCCTCCCTACCGGGGAGGATTTAGGTGGGGCAAACATGGCACTCATATCGATCTCACGTTATTGTAATAAATGCCAAAAGTTAAACCGTTAGCCCTATAAAAGTGTTAACTTTAATAAAACCCAATTTTATGGCAAATTTCCAGGAAATAATAGCGTCTGAAAAACCCGTTTTGGTTGATTTTTCAGCAGAGTGGTGTGGCCCTTGTAAAATGATGCCGCCAATACTAAAACAAGTAAAAGATGCCTTAGGCGATAAGGTGACCATTATAAAAATTGATGTCGATAAAAACCCTACTGCTGCCAGCGCATATAAAGTACAAAGCGTACCTACTTTAATGATATTTCAAAACAGTCAAACCAAGTGGCGCCAAAGTGGTGTAGTACAGGCTAATCAATTACAGCAGGTAATACAGCAGTTTGTATAAATATTGTTATAAACGCAGCTCAAATTTGCTCATATGGCTCTTTGTGCTATCTTTATAAGCGCGACATTTACTGCCGAATGGGATAATTTACAGGAGAGAAAAAGGTAAAATCACACATAGTAACTTTTATAGCAGGTGTGCTCGTAATAAGGTAATAGCTTATTGGTAAGCATACAGCTAAATAAAAAACAAATTAGCTTTTACTCCTGGCGATCAGGGTGTGGGTGATATTAGTGTTTGGGATCTGTGCACAAGTAAAGGATATAAAATTGCTTGCCTAACAGAACTAAACACCTAATGAAAAAACTTTTTATACTGACCTCACTGGCTGCGGTCTTTTTTTTAAAAGCCGCAGCGCAGGGAATTTCTATCAACGAGGGATGGAAATTTAAAACAGGCGATTCAACACAGTGGGCCACGCCAAATTACAACGACCAACACTGGAAATCAATTGATGTAACGCACAACTGGGAAATACAAGGTTATCCTGATTACGATGGTTTCGGCTGGTACCGGCTGCACGTGGTTATCCCATCAACCTTAAAAGAAAAATCATACCTGAAAGATAGTATCCGTATTAACCTGGGTGTGGTTGATGATAACGACGAGGTTTACCTAAATGGCAAATTGATTGCCAAATATGGTGGCAAGCGTGGCCCTATCACAATTTCAAATTATGGCCCGCGCAACTATACTATCGCCGCAAATAACCCTGCAATTTTGTGGGATAAAGAAAATATTTTAGCTGTACGCATTTTTGATACTGGTGGCGATGGCGGTTTATATGGCATTCAGCACCAAATAACCATGGCCGGTGTGATGGATAATGCAGCCATTAATACCGATGCCGATTACATTTATGATGATGAAAAAATAGGATTAAGCAAATCTATTAAGCTGATTACTACCGGCAGCTATCAGTTTAAAGGCAGCCTGCATTTTACTGTTACAGACCCCGAGAACAATAAAATAATATACGAAACCACTAACGAGGCTAATTTTGCCACTGGTAAGCCATTCAAATACACCTTTAGTATTGAAAAGCTGCGTAAAAAATCATACTTATTAAGCTATACATTTACAGATACACAATCAGGCGCTGTTATAACCAAAACTGAAAATACTCCGTACCTGCTTACCCCATATGCAAGTTCAAAACCCCAAATAAATGGTGCAGACGTTTATGGAGCAAGGGCCGGAAACCCATTTTTATACCTGATACCGGCTACCGGGAAAAGACCCCTAATTTTTGAAGCCACAGGTTTGCCCGATGGTTTAAAGCTTGATCATTCAACCGGCATTATTTCGGGTGTGGTTAATCAGAAAGGCACTTACCCGGCAATACTTACCGTACACAATAACAAAAGCAGCAAAAGCAAAAAGTTCAGCATCATTATTGGCGATAATATTGGTTTAACGCCCGCGCTGGGATGGAACAGTTGGAATGCATTCGGCCTTAGTGTTAATGATGCTAAAGTGCGTACAGCGGCAAAAACAATGGCCGGCAAGTTGAGCCAGCATGGATGGAGCTATATTAATATTGATGATGGCTGGGAAGCACCGCAACGCCTGGTAAACGGAGAGATTACTCCTAATGAAAAATTTCCGGATATGCGGGCATTAACAGCCTATGTGCATAGCTTGGGTTTAAAAATGGGCATTTATTCGTCGCCTGGCCCGCTTACCTGCGGTGGGTACCTAGGGAGCTGGCAGCACGAAGATCAGGATGCTCAAACCTATAGTGACTGGGGTATTGATTACCTTAAATACGATTGGTGCTCTTACTCAACTGTTACAGCCAAAAATCCAAATTTAGATGATATGAAAAAGCCTTACCAGGTAATGCGTGCATCGTTGGATAAAGTACCGAGGGATATCATGTTCAGCTTTTGCCAATATGGAATGGGCGATGTTTGGAAATGGGGTGCAGAAGTGGGCGGCAACAGCTGGCGCACTACAGGAGATATTAATGATAGCTGGGACAGTATGTCATCTATTGGTTTTAACCAAACGGCCGATGGCCCTTACGCTCAGCCAGGCCATTTTAATGATCCGGATATGCTGGTAGTAGGCGAAGTGGGTTGGGGAAGCAATCAGCACAAAAGTCAGTTAACACCGGATGAACAATATACCCACATCAGTTTATGGAGTTTACTATCGGCTCCGCTGCTGATTGGTTGTGATATGGGCCGGCTCGATTGGTTTACTTTTGGCTTATTGGCAAACGATGAAGTATTGGCTATTGACCAGGATGCACTCGCAAAACAAGCCTATCAGGCCATTAAAACTGATAATTATCAAATCTGGATAAAAGACCTTGCCGATGGCAGCAAAGCAGTGGGCATATTTAACACATCAGATAAATACCAAACTATCACCCTAAACCGTAAAGAAAATAACTTGACTGCTTATACCCGGATAAGAGATGTATGGCAGCAAAAATATGTGGTAGGCATATGGCCCAATTTTAATGCTAAAGTAGCGCCGCACGGAGTGGTTTTGTTGAAGCTGAGTAAATGATAACCTAATTTATTTTTGCGGAATAGGATAGTAATAGATTGGTGTATAAACACCCTCGCTGCAGGTATAATAACCTTTTCCATCAGGTGTAAAGCCTATGGCTTCGCCTTGTTTTTCCTGGGTATAGGGCAATTGTTGCGGCGTTCTTTGTACAGTTTGCCAAATGGGTTCGTTACCTATGCGTTGCCAATAATAAACCTTGGTATAGCTTTTTATTAAAACCTGCCGCCCGTCTTTTGAAATATCACCGGCTGTTATCCACTTAAATAACTTTAACCCTTTAAAAAACAGTTTACAACGTTTGGTCATCACAACCGTATCATTAACCTTATAGTTTAATGGCGATGTATAAACCGTAACAGAGTCCTGCCGTTTTGATACAATGTACATCAGTTTTTCAATAGGATCTATCATTAATGTCTCGGCATCTTTTGGACCATCCGGATATTTTAAATGGATAGGATCGGCACTGGCATTAAGCTTTTGGGTGGTGGCCCATTCTTTTTTTTCTTCCATCCGGTAAACCGTAAGATACGGGCGGGTTGCACCATTGTCGCCAATATCGCCCAGGTAAACGTAACTTTTACCTGTTACCGGGCCAGGCCCCACAGCAATATCCTCACAATCAAATACACCATATCCAGACCGGTTATCTCCCTTAAAATAAATGGTTGATTTAAGCTCGCCGGTTGGAAGTATGGCAAAAAACCTGCTGGTATCGCCACTGTCATTATGAATGTAGTACAATCCCTTGGTTATACCAGATGCCGCTATACCAGAAATCTCATTCATGTCCTTTTCCTGCAGCCTGCCAACTATATTACTTTCCTGGTCTAACTGACGATGCCGACCATAAGCACCTAAAAATAAGATGACTACTATAGGTACTATTATTCGTATTTTTTTGGTGCGGCTCATTCCTCTTTTATGTTGCAAAAATAGTAATGTTAATAACGCAGATATACGTTTTTAATGTGAAGATAATGATTTTAATGCCCAAAAACCAGAGGCATATCATTTGAAGGGGAGAAATGAAACTAATATAAGCTCAAACAATTTAAGTTAAATTGTTTGAGCTTCAGGTATATTTAAACTTTAAAATGATCTTTCTTTCTTTCCAATTTCTGAAAAGGGACTTTTATTACATTCAGGAATTTACCGTTAATATTTTCGTCCATATGCGTATCAATGCCGAAAACAGTTTGGTCTCGATCCAGCTCGGTATAAGTACCAAAAATTCTGTCCCAGATGCTCAATACATCACCATAATTGCAATCGGTGTAAGGTAATTCATGGTGATGGTGCACATGGTGCAAGTTTGGTGTAATAAAAAGAAAACCGATGATTTTGTTGGCCCTTGGAGACAAACGAAACTCTGTATGTGCCGAAACGTTAGATATGGATTGAAAGGTTTGTCTCAAAATTAAAACACCTATAGCTGGGCCCAATAAAAACGTCCATAACATTAAGCAACAGGTACGCACACAAGTTTCACCGGGATGCTCACGTACAGTTGTTGAAACGTCAACATGCAGATCGCTATGATGTACCAGGTGAAATTTCCACAGGGTATCAATTTTATGCATCACTACATGATACACGTACTCACAAAAATCTAGCAACACAAACAAGCTGATGTAATAAACCCATACATTTTTATGATAAGGAATAAAATTGATTAGTCCCCAATGATGGGCATTTGCCCATACAGAAATATATACAATAAAACTTGTTAAAAAAAGCTGTATAGGTAAAGCTGTAAAGATAAATAACGAATTTACCTTAGTATGTTTCCATTTATTTTTGATACCATAAGCAGAAACCAAAGTTTCTGAAAACCATAAAGTGGTAATAACAGCAGCATATAAAATAAGCTGTGTTACATCTTCATGGTTAGAAAAAAAAGCACGTAGTTCGTCCATTTGGGGTATTTAAATTAATGAGGTCACGTAAAAGTAATAATAAATTTACAATTTCATTAACTCCAAATCAGGTTTTGAAGTGTCTGTAATAGCAACTTTACCTCTTTCCTTGCGCAAAATCCTGTTAAACAGGGATATTTCACGATCAAATAAAAATCGGAAAAATAATTTTGTCCAGGAAGTATGATAGTATAAGGTGTCGTAATATTCAGGAGCTGTTTTCCTTATCTCCGGAAGCTTGTTCCATGGAATTGAAGGAAAATCATGATGCTCGTTATGGAAACCCACGTTAAAAGCTACATTGTTTAAAATTCCATAATAGCTATATGTTTCCTGCTCAACGCTGTGGGTTAAATAATGCTCTTGTACCCAGCGTGCGCCCAGCGGATGTAAACCAACTGAAAATGAAAAACTTAGCAATAAAAACGCAATAGCATGCCAGCCCATAAAATACCATATTGCGGTAGTGAACAATACCTGTAAAACAAAATTGGTCACTATCCATCCATCAATAGGGTGAATTTCTTTTAAGCGTGATAAACGGAAAATCTGAAAAATTGGGAAAAACAATAACCATAATGCTTTTCCTAAAAAAGAATTACTGATCAGTTTTGCTTCCCATCTATTTGGTAAATCAGCATCCAGTTCATGAACACCCTGAAAAGAATGGTGTTTGATATGATATTTTTCAAAAGAAATAGCACTTGGCAATATCTGCGGCAAATTTGAAAACATAGATGCCCACCTGTTGGCGTTACGATTCTTAAACAACAACTGGTGTGTACACTCATGTATCATAACAAATAATGCATGATCGGCAAATGCACCCAAAAAATACGCTGCACCCAAAACAAGCCACCACGATTGGTCACGAAGTAGCCATGCCATTACTACCTGGAATGATACCAGACCAATAATTGCAAAAATGGTGTAAGGATTTTTTCCGATCAAATTCCTTAAATGCGGAAACTGTTTTAAAATTTTCTTCGTCCGGATGCGGTGTGGTTCTGACTCTTGCGAGTAAACAAAATCGGCTCTTTTAATCATGTTTTTTTTAAGGGGCAACTGGGGCTAAATATAGCGATATGAATGTAAATTATAATTTAATTGCGAATATTTAGTTTTGTGCCTTATTACTATTGGAATTAAACACTTAAACTATAATTTAATTTAATGTCATTATAATACAATTATATTAAATTATTGTTGCCTGAATACTAATACTCTAAATGTACCAGGCACTACTTTCCTCGTTCCTGTTTCATAATCTGCTACACTAAGGTATATTTTATGAGTACGGGTATCTAATGCAAGCGTCTTGGCCCTGGTAGCAGTTTTTAGCGTTTGAACTACACTATACTCATTGGCAGATTGCTGTTTAATAATGGTTGTTGTAGCATCGCCGTTTGAGCAAAATATCAATTTAGTTTCCGGATCATAAGCAACAGCATCAACTCCTGCACCTATTGGCAACGTGGTAATAACTTTTCCAGTTGCAGCATCAACAACACTCATTCCTTTATTTTGGCGACAAACCGTAAATAAACGCTGATTCGCTTCATCCAAAGCTATACCTGTAGGACCACCTGCAGGCGCTATGGAGTAATTTTTTACAACTTTTAAGGCTTTGCTGTCAATTACGTTTACGCTATTTTTATCTTCAAGGTTATTATAAATTTTTCCTTTTCCATCGGCCACGGCAAACTCAGGACCGCCACCTAACGAAACTGTGCCAACCTGTTTTAATGTATTAGGGTCAATTACCGATGAGTTATTACTTTCGCCATTAAAGCTGAATACTCTATCAGTATAAGGATCGTAAATAATGGCATCAGGACCCTTGGCATCAACAGGGATGGTTGCAATAGTTTTTAATGTTTTTAAATCAAAGGCTACTACTGCATCGGCGCGGCCATCACTTATAAACCCACGGTTAGCCTTGTTATCAATAGCTATACCATGTACACCTTTCATATCGGCAATAACACCAATAGGCTGTTCTGTTTCCAGGTCTATTACATTTACCGCAGTACCATGTGAAACGTATAAACGATTATTTACTTTATCTATCGAAAGATAATCATATCCGCCATCGCCGGGTAAAGCAATAGTTTTGTCTGCAACATAGGTTTGCGCATGTAAGGTTAATGCAAGCAGGCTACCACAAAGTGTGGTTAAAAAAAACTTTTTCATGTATATTATAGAGAATTATATGTTATAAATATCAAACCTGATTCTGTAGAAAAATTGTTGTTAAAAATAAATGTGCCTGAACAAAATACTTTGCCAGGCACATTTAACTAATTTCCTAAAACTTTTACTGCTTATTTACGAGTTGTTCTATCTTATCCTGAAATTTTTCATGGCGATAAAAAATGCGAATTAAGCTTGGCAAAACAACCAATAAGAGTGGCAATGCTACTATAAAGCCTCCAATAACAGCAATGGCTAAAGGCTGATGTAATTGGGCACCGGCACCAATACCTAAAGCCAGCGGCATTAAGGCAATTATGGCACCTAAGGCGGTCATCAGTTTGGGACGCAAGCGGGTTGAGATAGAGAAGATAATGGCTTCATCAATACTATTATCAACATTATTGACCAGGTTTTCAATGGCCCTTTGTTTAAATTGCAAAAAAGTAAATATGGCATTTTCGCCAATTATCCCTACAATCATTATAAGGCCGGTATAACTACCTACATTTAAAGGGGTTTTGGTTATAAATAAGGCCAACATACTGCCGGCTATTCCCAAAACGGCTACTATCAATATTAAAAATGCGATCCGGAACTGTTTAAATAAAAACAGGATTACCGCAAACACCAACAAGCTTGATGTAATTAAAATAATGAGCAATTCTTTAAATGATTGCTGTTGCTGGGCATAATCGCCTCCATATTCAATATGGTATCCCTGCGGCAAACTTATTTTTTGAGTGATACTTTTTTGAATGGCTGGAATAACCGATCCCAGGTCCCCGCCCTCTAACCTTGCACTAACAATACCAATTGATTGCAGGTTTTCACGATTAACTTCGGCATCACCAGACCTTAAAACAACCGATGCCAATTCACTGATGGGCACCAGTTTTCCGTTAGGCACAAATACCGTTTGGTTTTTAATTCCTTCTACATTTAAACTACGGTTACCAGGGTATACCATGCGTATAGGCGATAATTGCTCGCGCTCCAGCATATTTCCTATCACATTTCCTTCTAATGAGGTTTGTACCTGGAACTGCAGACTGGCCGGTGTAATATTATACTGGGCAAGCTTACTATAATAAGGATCAATGCTTACCGAAGGCCCTGCAATAACTATTCCGTCAAAAACATCGGCAGTGCCTTTTACTCCGCTAACTACTTCTGCAACCTGCTTTGAAAGGCTATGCAGCTTATCCGGATCATCGCCAAAAATTTTTATTTCAATAGGCTGTACCGAAGTCATCAGGTCGCCAAGCATATCAGAAATTACCTGGCCAAAATCTATCCGTAATGCAGGTTGGTTAGCTGCTATTTTTCCGCGCAGATCGCTTATTACCTCTTCGGTAGTTTTATCACGTTTCTTTTTAAGTTGAATTAAATAATCACCACGATTGGGTTCCGTAATAAAAAAACCCATTTCGGTACCTGTACGCCTTGAATATGCTGCCACCTCTGGTTCATTGGTGATAATCTTCTCAATTTGCCTCAGCATCCGGTCGGTTTCATCCAATGAGGTACCCGGCGGCGAGCTGTAATCCAATACAATGCTGCCTTCGTCCATTTCGGGCAAAAAGCCTGTCTCCAGCAATGGCGGTACAATTATAATGGCAACAATTAATCCCGCTAAAATAATAAGACTCACGTAGGGCCTCAAAATAAACCATTTTACCCAACGTTGCTTTTTAACGTGATGTACTTCTTCCTGCTTTTGTACAGCGGTATTTTGCTTATGCCTGCTTAGTAAAATATAAATAGTTGGTAGGCCAATCCATGTTACAAAAAACGAACAGGTAAGCGTAATAATCATAGTATTGGTAAGCACCGTAAAATAAGCTCCGGCCACTCCAGTCATCAGTAAAAAAGGCACAAAAATCACTATGGTGCTTATTGATGAGCCCAGCATAGCCGGAAACAAATAATCAATTGCTTTTTTAATTAATAAAAGCGGATGCTCGCCCGGATGTTCTTCATGGGTACGGTGTATTTGCTCAACTACCACAATGGCATCATCAATAATTAAACCGAGGGCTGCAGCAATAGCACCCAGGGTCATAATATTGAAGGTATAGCCTATAGTATACAAAACAATTAAACTAAGGCATAAGGTAACCGGTATGGTAATTAAAATAACGGCACTTGCCTTTACCGAGCGAAGAAATATGATAGCCACAACTATGGCTAATAACAACCCTATCCACAAACTATCCTTTACACTTTTAACCGAGTCGTTAACAAAATCGGCCTGCTCATAGTAAGGTTTAATGGTAACATCATGCGGCAATATTTTTTGCAGCTGCCCAATTTTATCATCCATATCTGCAGATAATGATACCAGGTTGGCATTGGGTTGTTTAATAACAGCTATTAAAACACCATCGTGCCCATTGGCATTAATGCGCGTATATTCAATACTTTCCTGTATGGCTATATCTGCAAAATCTCTTAATCTAATCACTCTTTTGCGATTATTACTAACCACCAGGTTCTCCAGCTGATCTTTAGCATTTATGGTTGCGTCAGTAACCGTTAAATACAACATCTTATAATCGCTCAGGTAACCTTCAGACTTTACGAAATTGGTAGTACTTAAAGTGGTGCTGATAATATCAGGCGTTAGGCCCAGTGAGCTCATTTTTTGCTTATTGAGCGTGATCCAGTATTCTTTTGCCTTACCACCTATTACCCTGATTTCTGAAACACCTTCAACCTGCGATAAAAACGGCTTAACCGTATAAGTTGCCAGCTGCCGTAGTTCAATAGGCGAACGGTTGTGACTCTCCAACGTATACCCGCTTACCGGTAAAATAGATGGATTCATCTTCTCTACCGTAATATTTACATCAGCAGGCAAATCATTCTTTATCTGGTCAATACTGGTTTGTATGCGCTGCAAGCTCAGGTCAATGTCGGCATTCCAGTTCATGTACGCAGAAATTTCGCAACTACCACGACTTGTGGTACTCCTAACATTCTGCAAATCAGGTACCTGCTTTATAGCATTCTCTAACGGTTTGGTAACCGTTACCATCATTTTATTTACCGGCTGTAAGCCCTCATCAGCTATAACTTTTATTTTGGGAAAAGTAATTTCAGGGAAAAGCGAAGTCTGCAATTTGGTATACACAAACGCACCTGCCATAATAACAATGGCCAAAACCAAACTGATAGGCTTACGATGGCTTATAAAGGTTTCCTTTATTGGTATTTTAGGGATCATTGCGCAACAATTTTAACTTTGGCAGTATCTGGTAATCCGTAATTACCGCTAACAACTATTTTATCCTGAGCCGAAAATTTGGGTGATAAAACCTCCACACGATCTCCTGTCCGGATGCCTTCTTTAACCGGAACTTTTATGGCCGTTGTTGGATTGATAAGCTTCATTACCCAAAACTCCGTTTGTGTTTCGTTTGAAAGAATTGCCGATTTTGGAAGCGAGGCCGTATTTGTTTTTTGCGATTTGACGATACGGGCTTTGGCAATCAGGTTTTCGGGGATCTGCTGGGCCGAATTTAATTTAAGCACAACGCCCTGTGTTTGTGAAACGGTATCAACAGTTGGCATAAAAGAGCTTGCGAATGATGGAATTTTAGTTCCACCGGGCAATATCAGGTCAATCTGCTGGCCTATTTTTATAAATTGCTTTAGTTCATAAGGCACCTGTAATAAAAACACAAAGCTCGACCGGTCACTTATCACAGCCAATGCCTCACCATCCTGCACATAATCACCCTTCTGATGGCTCATTTGCGAAATATAACCCGGTGCCGATGCCCTTATTTTATTTACGCCAGAAAATTTAAAGGTGGTATCTAAAATATTAATGCTATTACCAATACTTTGGGCTTCTTTTGTTTTTACGGTGAATAAAACATCGCCCTTGTTAACGTTATGCCCAAGCTGTGCATTAACGGTTTCCACATAACCATTGGCGTTTGATTTTACATAATTTTTTTGAAGCGTGGTTGAAGTAGCATTCAGGTCAATATAATCTGTTAATGTGCTATCATCAACCGTAGTTACCGTAACCGGCGTTTGCGAGGTCACTTTGGCATCACTATCATCACCGGCAGCTTTATCATTGCTGTGGCACGAAATGAATAACGATGTAAGGCCAATAATAATACATAATTGGCCGTTGCGTAAATATTTTGAGTTGAAGGTCTTCATATTACCGGTTCCAGTAATTTAACTGATTGATGAGCTGTAATTTATTAATATTAGTAGTAGTGCGCAGATTTTTCACTGTCAGATAGTTATTAACAGCAAGTATCAGATCAGCAATCCGCAGATCGCCGGTTTGTAAAAGCTGGTTATCCACTTTTATCAAACTCTCTGTGTATTTTAACTGCTCATCTATCTGGTTCAGCAAATTCTCGTTCTCACTTATTTGTTGTTTAAGTTGTGCTATTTGTTGACGGTATTGTGTATCAAAAAAAGCCTTATAATTTTCACGTGTCTCTTCGGCCAGTGAAAGCTTTTTATACTGCATTTTACGTTGTCCGCCATCATAAATTGGAACAGTAAAAGTAAACCCGGCGCTTACACCAAAGTTTTTATATGCCTGCCCCATAAAGTCCGAATTATAACCACCGTCGGCCAGTAAATTTGCTTTGGGTTTATAGCTAAAATCAATTAGCTGGCGGCTGTTAATCAGTTTTAAACTATCAATTTTATATTGCCTGAAAAATATACTGCTGTTAACATCGGGCCTTGGTGCTTGTTGTATTACCGGTTCCTGTAATTCAATCATACTGGTATCGGCAATTCCGGCCAGGTAATTTAAAGTAGTATAATCGTTTTTATATTGCAGGCGCGATTGTAAAAGCTGCAACTGTTGTTGTTTTAACGTTACCAAGAAAGTAAGGTAATCACTTTGGTGATAAACGTTTGAGCGGGTAAGCTGTTTAAGCAATTCCTCTTCCTTGCTCAATAAATCAACCACCTCATGGTTAAACTTAAATTGTTGCAAGCTTCCATATGCTGTTATGTATTGAGTAGTGATAGCCTTTTTTAAATCCTGCTCAGATATTTTTGAAGCATTGGTAATTGACTGACTTTGGAGTGTGATGGCCTGCAACTGCGCATCCAGATTTTTTTTACTGACGATAGACTGGTTTATACCAACTAAGCCGTTTAAAGTATGCTCATTGGTGATTGCGCCGGCATAACCATAACCATCAATAGTTGGCGCATATAAACCAGCGCTATTAAGGTTTACCTGGGGTTTATAACCTGCCCGTAAACGTAAACTATCCTGCTGGTTGGAAGCCACCTGATTGTGCAGATCCTTTAATAATGGACTGTTGCTTTTTGCTACATCAAGGTAATGATCAAGGGTTAACGTTTGCGCCAGTGATACAGAACATACAAGTGTGCACAGGAACAGGCTGAAAAATAATTTCATTAAATAATGCCGTTTTTGATGCTAAACTATAATATAATTTTGGATTATTTTGGGATGCCTCAATATTGGCAATTATAAATTAGTATATAATTACAAGAGTTAGAAAGTTATTGTAAAGGTGTGATAGCTATTCTGATACGAATAATTGAGCGTATAATTAAAGTTTTCACAAATCTGCCGACAAATAGTAAGCCCCAGGCCGCTGCCTTCAGATTTTGACGATTTATGGAAACGTGTAAATATCTTCTCTTCTGCCAAAGGGACACTTTCACCCGTATTTTGAATTATAAGGCTTTGGACAGTTAAGGTTATATTAATGCTGCCTGCACGATAATTATGTCTTATTGCGTTATTGATAAGGTTACTCAATAATATTTCCAGCAGATAATGACTCGCATAAATTTCTTTATCATCTAAATTATAATTGAGCTGGATATCTTTATCCTGAAAAATCTCTTCAAACTGACCTATCATTTCTTCTGTCAGTTCTTTCAGGTTAATTTGCTGCTGCTCGTGCAAAAGCCGGTTCTCAATTTTAACCAGCAATAAAAGCGATTGATTTAAACGATTTAAACGTGATACTGCACCATATAAGTCGTTCAATAGTTTACTCTGCTGCGGGCTAAAGTTCTCCGTTTGGATAAGGGTATCTAACTTTGAATTAATTACCGCTATTGGAGTAAGTAATTCGTGCGAAGCATTTTCAGTAAATATTTTCAGGTCTTTATAATCAAGTTTGGCCCTTGCAGCCATATCTACCACTGTTTTGTTTAGTTCCTTAAACTCATCGGTGGTGGTTTCTACCTGTGGTATTTCCTTGGTATCTGCAATGTTAAAGCCCCTTAGCTCTTTCATTATGCTGTAAAAAGGTTGCCAAATTCTGTTTAAAATTAAACGATTGGTAACCACCAATGTAACCAGCAGTAATAAAATAACACAAATGGTAATGGTGAATATTAATTGAATAAGATCTTCCGTTTCAACTTTCGATTCAACTATCAGTATTTTATAATATTGATTGCCAACGGTAACAGAACTTACTAAACCACGGCCCGCTTCATATTCATGATGATGATGGTGCCTGTGTTTTTCGGGCTTATCATCCTCCTCTACCTTTTTAAAGTATATGGTATTGATAAACTCCCGTTTTACTGAGCCCGGCGGGGCTTCGGTAAAAGTAATTTGCTGATCATCTGACTGGAAGGTTTGAGGTAATTGATGATTAAGTTTTACATAGTCAAAGACCTCCTGCTCTTCAACCACAAGGTCTTTATCATTCTGGTTGGTTAATATCCAGCTAATGGCCTGGTAGTAAATAATGCCGGTTATCAGCATTACTACAATGGTGGTAATTAGGTTTACCCTATTATATTTAGCTAAAAGTTTCATTAATCAATAAACTTATAGCCCATACCGTAAGCAGCCTGAATATAATCCTTGCAACCTGCCTCCATTAATTTTTTGCGGATATTTTTGATGTGCGAATATATGAAATCAAAGTTATTAGCCATATCAATACCATCGCCCCAAAGGTGCTCGGCGATAGCATTTTTTGAAACCACCTTTCCTTTATTGGCTAAAAAATAAAGTAATAAAGCATATTCTTTACGGGTAAATTTTATGGGCTGCTTGCCAACTTTTACCTCTTTTGATAACAGATCAATAGTAATTTCATTAAATACAAGCTGATTGCTGCCGCCAAAAGTTTTGCGCCTGATGATGGCAGTTACTCTTGCTTTTAATTCGGATAAATGGAATGGCTTTACCAGGTAATCATCGGCACCGAGGTTAAGGCCATCGAGTCGGTCATCCAATGAGTTTTTTGCAGAGATAATCAATACCCCGTCGGGATAATTGTTTTCTTTTATAATTTTCAAAACATCCATACCGCTGCCATCGGGCAGGGTAATATCCAGTAAAATACAATCATAACGGTAAAGATTCACCTTGGATAGGGCAACCTGGTAATTGTGGGCTGTTTCACAAATATTACCGTCTTCAGTAAAGTATTCTTCAATACTTTCACGCAGCCCCTCTTCATCTTCGATGATCAGTATTTTCAAAACTTTTTTTATCAAATGTACTAACTCAAATTTGTAAAGATTTTGGATTATAATCAACCTTCCTTGTAAAACAATAGATTTTATACAAATTCAACATCTATATTAGCTTTTTTTATTCAAAATCAGGTTTACTATGTGGTGGATATTTGCTTTACTCTCAGCCTTTTTTGCGGCATTGACTGCCATTTTTGCAAAAATAGGCATTAAAGGTGTTGATACGGACCTGGCAACAGCTATCCGTACTGCCGTGATATTGATTATTGCCTGGGGCATTGCTTTTGCCCGCGGTGCAACCACCGGCATTGGTGGGCTAACCAAAATAAACTGGACCTTTCTGGTTCTTTCAGGATGCGCTACCGGCTTATCATGGATCTGTTATTTTAAAGCTTTGCAATTGGGCGAAGTATCGCAGGTGGCTCCTGTTGATAAACTAAGTGTTGCTATTGCCATTGTTTTGGCAGTAGTATTTTTAGGTGAGCCTTTAACCTGGAAAATGGCTGTTGGTGCCTCCCTGATTATTTGCGGCAGTTTAGTGCTTATATTTTAAGGCTGAAGTAAAAAACAATTGCCATTGACTAACAGATGTTTAAAAAATAATTTTACATTTTTAATAAAAAATTAGGGCACAGTAAATAAATCTGATAAATTGCCCTCGCAAATGAGGAGAATTTTATTAACTTTTATCACAGTTGTATGCCTGGTAGTTGTATTGACAAATACTGCCAATGCACTAAAAACTAACAGGCATCACCATAAAGTTAACCTCTCCAAAACCACATTCAATACCGACAGTGTATCAGCCGATAGTATTATCCATTTTGCTCAAAGTTTAATTGGTGTACGTTATCGCTCGGCAATGTCCGATCCTTTGCGTGGCTTTGATTGCTCAGGCTTTGTAAGCTATGTTTTTAAAAGCTTCAATTTTAATGTACCCCGCTCTTCCTGCGAGTTTATCAGCGTTGGCGAAAAGATAAGATTAGAAGATGCAAAACCCGGCGATATTATATTATTTACCGGCACAAAAAAACATACCCGCAAAATTGGGCACATAGGTATAGTTTTATGCAATAGCTGCGATGAATTTAAATTTATCCATTCAACATCAGGAAAAGAACATGGCGTTACCATAACCGCCATGGATAAAAATTACAAACGCCGTTTTGTACAGATTATCCGTATACTAAAGCAGAATGATGTTTAGTCTTAAAGACGATTAATAAATCCCCCGACACCCCAAGCCCATCACCCACAAATAATTGTTATTTAAATATGTAACAATTACACTTACAAGGTAACAATTACATTGCTATAGCTATATTATTCAGTTTTAATCCAAAATTCTGCTGCATTTTTGTCGATTAATGTCTTGACTCAAGCGATGAAAAATATCTGTTTTATATTATTTTTAACAATTTTAGGTTTTGCGGCGCAGGCTCAAAACAATGCAACCGGTAATAATGGCAAAATTAGCGGCAAGGTAAACGATGCCTCCAACAATACCCCGGTTGACTACGCTACCATCAGCGTTTTTAAAACCGGCAGCACTTCGCCCTTTAACGGCGGCGTTACAGATCCAAAAGGAAATTTCAAAATTGATAATATACCTACCGGAACTTATACCATAACCATTGAGTTTTTGGGCTATAAAAAGCTAACCATTAACAATGTTACGGTTAGCGATGCCAACAAAAACGTATCGCTCGGTATTGTTTTACTTGCCCCAGTTCAAAACATGCTAAAGGATGTTGTTATTACAGCTAAAGTTCCGGCGGTTGAAAACAAGATTGACAAACTGGTTTATAACCCTGCAAATGATCTTACCTCACAAGGTGGTGTTGCGCTTGATGTATTGCAAAAAGTCCCTATGGTATCGGTTGATATTAACGGCAACGTAGAGTTGATGGGTAATACCAATATTCAGTTTTTAATTAATGGAAAGCCATCAACGGTATTCGGATCAAGCATTACAGATGCCTTACAAGCTATTCCGGCCAGCCAGATCAAAAATATTGAAGTAATTACCAATCCGGGAGCCAAATATGATGCAAGCGGCACAGGCGGTATTATCAATATTATTTTAAAAGATAATAATGTACAAGGGGTTAACGGCAGCGTAAACTTATCAGCAGGCACTCGTTTAGAAAACGGATCGTTCAACTTAAATGCCAAAAAAGGCAAAATTGGTGTCGGCGTATTTTTTAGCGGCAATGGCCAGCTTACCAGTACAACACCTAGCAGCAGCAACCGTACTTCCTACAGCAATACCAGAGATACCATAACTAATTTAGCTCAGAAAGGCAGCAGTGCATCCAAAAGAAGTGGCTACCGCTCGGGGTTTAGCTTAAATTGGGATATCACACCAAAAGACCAATTAACTGCCGCTGTTAATTACAATCATTTTGGCAACCAAAGCAGCGGTGCAATCAATCAAAACCAAACTACAACTTTCGCGGGTGGCTCGCTTGATACCATGAGTGTTAACAACTCATTCAGTAAGTTTAGCACCAATGCTACCGACTTTAGTTTAGCCTATAAAAAAACTTTCAATAAGGAAAACCAGGAGCTTGATTTCTTATACAACTATAGCTACAGTAATACTACTAATGATTACTCACAGCTGCAAAGTTATACTGGTGTTAATACACCATCTATCGGATCAATAGGCACCAATCCTGGAACGGATAAAGAAACAGACATTTCCGTTGACTATACTCAGCCCGTTACCAAAGATGTCACTATTGAAACCGGTGCCAAGGCAACTATTGAAGATATTAACAACAGCGTAGTTACCCAAACTTTAACAGATGGCGATTACGTTTATAATCCACTTCAATCGTACTCCTTTGAGTATAACCGTAAAATTTTTGCTTACTACCTGTCAACCACTTTTTCATTATTTAACAACTTTATTGATGGTAAAGCAGGTGTAAGGTATGAATATACTACAGCGACTTCTGATTTTCCGAATACCACCCTACCATCATATGGTATCCTTTCGCCTTCATTTGTGTTATCTCACAAATTGGATAAAACAGAGAGCATTAAATTCAGCTATTCATACAGATTACAGCGCCCGGGTTACAACCAGCTTAACCCGTTTGATAATATTAGCGATCCGCACAATATCAGTACCGGTAATCCGGATTTAAAACCAGAGTTGGGGCATAACTTTGAGCTGGGATACAATAAATCGTTTGATAAAGGGCCCAGTATTTATGTAGCAGCGTTTTATCGTTATAACACTAACGATCTGCAATCATTTACTACATTTTTACCATCCTATACCGTCGGCGGTGTAGATTATACAAATGTTTCGCTTACCCAAAACTATAACATCGGTAGGGAAGTTAACGAGGGTGTAAACTTATATGCTTCACTCCCGGTAGGTAAATTAACTTTCCGTTCAAACATGTTTTTTGCCAACAGGATTACCACCAATCCCGGTGATCCGCAGGTAAGTGGTTTTGCCTACCGTATTAACTTGAATGCAAGCTACGACTTTGGTCATGATCTGGCCGGTGAGTTTTTCATCAATGACCGCTCATCGCAAAAAGGCATACAGGGAACCAACCCGGGCTTTATATTTTACAACTTTGCGGTGCGCAAACAAATCATGAAGAAAAAAGCCAGCATTGGCTTAACAGCGGCCAATCCGTTTAACCAGTATGTTAATGTTAACACAACAACTTATGGCTCTAACTTTAACCAGAGCAGCCTGCGCCAAATTCCATTACGTTCGTTTGGTATTAGCTTAATGTACAAATTTGGCAAGATGGAGTTCAAAAAGGACAAGCCTAAGGATGACAATGGCCAGCAACAAGATGACAATAGCGGCAACGCGGGAAAATAAACTTTCCCTGGTTATATAAAACACAACATCCTCTTTGCTTTTCGTAAAGAGGATGTTGTGTTTTATGACGTATGCACTAACTGTTTTACTAACTATTTTACATCCCCCCTTTTCTATCATTCACATCGTTATTATCAATTCCTTTTTTGTTTTTCTTTACTTCGCTCTGCAGCCTGCCAAAATTGTAAGTAAGGCTTAATGATGCCGAACGGAAGTATGTTTGATTAATATTGGTTTCGGTAAAATTAGGGCCTAATGTGGTGGTAATATTATTACGGAACCGGGTAAACGGATTGTTTACTGATGCAGCTATGTACAATTTATTTTTAACCAGTTCTTTATTTACCCCGAATGATGTACCCAAATAAGCATTTGTAACGGCCTGCAATGAAGCCGGAGAAACTGTTGCATAATTCAGGTTAGCGCTCAGATTCCATCCTTTATCGAGCCTGAAATTATTTGAAATCGATAAATTATCCATCCATCGGTATAAACTAATAAGCGACGTACCGCTATAGCCATTCAACATAAAATAAGTAGCATTATTGTTAATACTTAAGCCATAAACATGATTGGGATTATAGTTGGCGTTAAAGATAAAGGTATAGGCGCCTCCTTTACCCGTATTTTGATAGATTGCACTGGTAACTTGTGTTGCCGGATCAAAACTGGAGACTTGTAAATCCAGATCGCTCACAAAAATCCGGTCTACAGCTACAAAAATCGAGAGCTTTTTGCCATTGCCGGTGCTATAGTTAACCTCCAAATTATCAAACGCCGACGCTTTGAGATCAGGATTTCCAGTGGTGATAAAATTAGGATTTGAACGATCCACAAACGGATTAAGTCTGTTAATGCCAGGCCTGCGCAGCCGCTGATCGAAAGAAAAACCCAGATTACCATCGCCCAATGGCCTGCTAATATTGATGGTAGGCACTACGTTAAAATAATTTTGTTTAGCAACCGTGCTGGTTGAAAGAAAGCTGGCATCTACCACTGTTTCTTCGGCACGGGCACCTGCGCTTACATTCCATTTGTATAGGGTAAACTGGTATGAGTTATAAATACCATACACATTCTGGGTATAATGAAACTGGTTTTGGAGCGCCTGGTTGGGCTGATACTGATGTGAGACGGAATCAAGCGCCAGGTATTGAGAATTGCTTTCATCAGCACGGAATATAGCCTTTACACCCAACTCAATATTCACTTTCTTTACCGGTAATACCAGATCGGCCTGCACGGTATGCTCATGTGTGTGTTCATTATCGGGTTGCTGATAATTGGGCGTTGGGTAGTTAACCAATTGCGATAGATCTACATTATTGGTTGAAAAACTGCTGTAACCCGCATATCGGTACGAAAAAGTAAGCAACCTGTTTTTGTCGGCCTTAAAACCAAGCTGATAATTTAAAGAAGCATCGCCACCGCCACCGTTTCCCCTGTTTTGATTATCCAGCGTATAGCCCTGCAAAACTCCGGCCGCATTGGCCAGTAATGATGTTTGATGCGTTGCACCATTGTAATTATTGCCATAAAGATTAAACTCGCCCGATAACAGGTTAAGAGAATCAAGTTCATAACTTACAGTGGTGCCGAAATAGCCATTTTTGCTATTATTATGCTTAAACCCTTCCTGCGTAAGCGAGGATGCACTGGTACCATAACTTTGTTGTGTAGTTGAAAAATTAGTTTGCGGGCTATTGTAAATGCTTCCTCCGTCATAACCACTTATACCAAATTTACCATCTTTTATGGAAAAGGAATTACCCAGATCTGGCCCGCCCTGCGGGCCTTTTTCACTTACACTTAAAGTTCCCCGGTAACCATCAACGGTACTTTTAATAGTAACAATATTAATAATACCACCTAAACCTTCGGCATCATATTTTGCAGGCGGCACAGTAATTACTTCAATACGTAAAATGGTGGAGGCTGGCATAGTACGCAATACATTGGTTAGGTTGTTATCCATCATTCCCGATGGTTTTCCGTTTACAAAAACCTTGAAGCTGGCGCTGCCTTTTAGCTGTATATTGCCACTGGCATCAACAGTAATAAAAGGGATTTTAGGCAGTATATCCAACACGCTTTTGGCTTTGCTTTCCGGGTCGGCCTGCATGTCGTAAATCACTTTGCCGTCCTTTTGCTGAATCAATGGCTTTGATGAACGCACCTGTACTTCCTTTAATGTTTTAACATCGGCCCTTAATAAAAATACACCTGCATTGGTATCTGTTTGTAAGTTGATTGTTGTTTTAATTTCAAGGTAGCCTACCGCGCGGATGCTTAAACTATAAATCTTCTTTTTTAAACCGGTAAATTCAAAGCCACCGTTGTTTTTTGTTTGGGTTGATGCAACATGTGAATCGGCATCAGTTAAGGTAACGGTAATTAAATCCAAAGGCTTTTGAGATGCTGAATCGGCTACTGTGCCATGAATTTTATATCCTGATTTACTTTGTGCGGCAACATCCCTGCAAAGAAAAAGCAGTAGCGTGCAGACGATGAGATTTATAAAAATATTTTTCATTGTGTAATTGTTTTATGGTGATTTTTTGAGCAAAGCAGTAGCTATAGGCTTGTTAAGCTCTTCAATTTTATTTAGGAAAATTTGGATTAAACTACCCGGCGGATCCAACCGGGCAGTATGAAGGGTATCTATTTATTCTCTGCCTTGCGGACGATGAAGTAATAGGCCAGGAAGCCTGCGGCAATAAACATAATTTCGAGGCCGTATGGCAATGGAGAATCAGAATCATAGGGTAAATAATTCAATATTACCAGCCCTAACCCGCCTGAAAATAATACAGCGCCCCATTTTAACTGCTCAAGGCCCATGTCTGACAATCTTTTCAGAAAACTAATAGCGTCAGCATCAATAGGACCTGAGTCGATGATGCGTTTCTTTAAACGGTAATTAAACCAATTAATAATAACTACAGCAATGACGATAAATAATATGATAATTGCTATGAAGGGTGCGATGTTCTTATTCATGTTTTTTAAATTTAGTGAATTTATAACAGTAGTCAGCACACCCGCATTGAGGGTTGCATTTTTTTTTAATTTATTTTTTGCAACCTTTAAAGCATAAGGATTGACTAATAGCATATGTTTAATGAAAAGGAGGTTATTACCAAAGTACTCAATGGCGATGTTCGCGCTTTTGAGGCCTTGGTAAAACAATATGAACGCCTGGTATTTTATGTAGTGCACCGCCTGGTTAAAGATGAAGGCGCCGTGGAAGACATATGCCAGGAGGTTTTTATTAAGGTACATAAAAGCCTTGCCCGTTTCAATCATCAATCCAAACTATCAACCTGGATAGCCCGGATAGCTTATTTAACTGCTATTAACTATTTAAGGAAATATAACCGCGCCCAACTAAGCGATTATCCGGAAGATATTGAAAACTATCATTTTACAACCGAAACGCCAGAACATTTGTTAAACAAAAAAGAAACAGCCAATTATGTGGAACAATTAATACTGCAATTACCGGAAAAGTACCGTACAGTATTAACTTTATACCACCTTAATGAGTTTAGTTGCTTAGAGATTGAAGATATTACGGGCATGCCCGAAGGAACGATAAAGAATTACCTTTTCAGGGCGCGCAAGCTGCTAAAGGAAAAAATACAGGTTTATTTAAAAAATGAATTACCATGAAGGAAATGAGTGATGATGAGCTACAACAATGGCTGGATGGTAAACCATCCCTAAACGGAAATATACCCCTGAATGATGATGCAGAAGCATACCGTAACCTGTTTGAAGCGCTGGGTAAGGAACCCGAAACGGGGCTATCCTACAATTTTGCGGCAAAAGTTACCCGCAAAATAGCTACAGAACAAAAAAGGAATAACGAGCTAAGGCTAAATATAATAGTAGCAGTAATATTTATCACTGTAATTTCAGCGGTCTTTGGCTTATTTACTGTATTTGCAAAAGTTAACATTACAAGCGTACCTTATAAATGGCTTCTTATACTTATTCCGGTGATATTTATTGCTATCCAATACTTTGATCAACAACTGGTAAAACCAAATATTTTTAAGCGACGTTAGTCCAAGTTCATACAGGATTTATACAGAATCATTTGCTAACTATATCAAAAATTAGCCAAATGAAATCTATTCTTAAACCACTTTGTCTGCTGCTTTTCAGCCTGCCGCTCAATACACCATTGCATCTTTTTGCACAAGAGAAAACAGGGTTCCACGTATTAACAGATTACCCTATAAAAAGCACCGGAGGATGGGATTATATCACAGCCGATGGAGCTAACAGCCGGATCTATACTTCGCACGGCAACCAGGTAAATATTCTGAACGCAGCAACCGGCGATTCTGTAAGTTACATTCCTGATACCAAAGGTGTACATGGCATTGCCATAGCTTCTGATTTTAACAAAGGCTACACCAGTAATGGCCGTGCAAACAACATCACCATTTTTGATTTGAAAACCAACCAGGTTTTAAAAACGGTAGATGCAGGTACCAATCCCGATGCTATTTTTTATGATGATTTCTCCAAAAAAGTATATGCCTTTAACGGCCGCAGTAAAGATGCTACGGTGATTGATGTAGCTACCGACGCAGTTGTGGCAACTATACCTTTGGGTGGCAAGCCTGAAACCGGTGTATCTGACGGTAAAGGCAAAATATTTGTAAACATTGAAGACACCAACGAAGAGCTGGAAATTGATGCATCAACCTATAAAATAATTAACCGCTGGAAACTTGACGGTGGTGAAGAACCATCAGGCCTGGCAATGGATCGCGCAACCAACCGCCTGTTTATTGGCTGCGGTGGTAACCAAACCATGATTGTACTTGACGCCACTACCGGCACACAGGTAGCAAAATTCCCTATTGGTCGTTGCGATGGTGTTGGTTTTGATCCGGGGCTTAAACTGGCCTACAGTTCAAATGGTGAAGGTACCATAACGGTAATCCGCGAACTAAGTGCCAGTAAATTTGAATTTGTTGAAAATATACCCACTGAACCCGGCGCACGAACCATTGCCGTGGATACCTACACTCATAAATTGTACTTACCTACAGCCCAGCTAAAACCGGTTGCCCCAACTGCAGATAATGCACACCCAAGGCCACAACAAGTACCCGGAACTTTTCATATTGTAGTGGTGGGTAAATAAGCTTTAAAAACATTAATGGCTCTATAATGAAAATGCCTGGATTTTGATCCGGGTATTTTTATTTATAGGCATTTGTGGCACTTTTTCACTTTCATAAAGCCAAACTTGTATTTTAGTCCAGTTAATTACTTCAGTGAGCGAACAGGAAATTCATACCAGAACCCCCCGGCAACTAAGAATAGGCGCTGCAATTTTCTTTTTCATTTCAGGATTTGGATATTCTACCTGGGCATCGCGCATCCCAACCATTAAACAGGAGCTTCATTTAAATGATGCACAACTGGGTACGGTATTATTTGCCTTGCCCATTGGACTAATGCTTACCATGCCTTTAACCGGCAGATTGCTTAGCACCTACAGCAGCCGCGTTATTATGCTGATTGGTTCACTTTTTTTAAGCTTAGTGCTCCTGCTCATTGGCTTTTCAAACAGCATGCTACAGCTTATTATTATGCTTTTTTGCTTTGGCTCGGCACGCAACCTCCTTACGCTTTCAATAAACACACAAGGGGTTGCCGTACAGGCCTTATACCATAAATCAATTATGGCCAGTTTTCATGGCATATGGAGCCTGGCCGGATTCACAGGGGCCGCTGTTGGCTTGCTGATGGTATATTTAAACATTACTCCGGCTTATCATTTTGCCTTTGTGAGCATAGCGCTTACAGTGTTTACCTTATATTTTATTAAGGATACCGTTTACCAGGTACCCATTAAGCAGGAACGCAAACCTGTATTTTCATTGCCTGATAAATACCTCATCAAATTTTCATTTATCTGTTTTGCCAGTATGGCCTGCGAAAATACCATGTATGATTGGAGCGCACTCTATTTTCAAAAAGAAGTAAATCCCGATAAAACAATAGCCACCGCAGCCTTTGTAATTTATTTAGTAGCTATGACTACCGGCCGCTTTGCAGGCGACAAACTGGTAACCCGTGTCGGCATAAAAACGGTGCTAAAATTTAGCGGCATATTTATTTTTTGCGGTTTAATGACAGCTGTTTTTCTTCCCTATACCGTTATAGCTGCGCTAGGCTTCATACTGGTGGGCTTCGGTGTATCGTGCATAGTACCTATGATATTTAGCTTGGCGGGTAAATCAAAAAACATGAGCAGTTCATCGGCACTGGCATCTATATCTACGGTGGGCTACCTGGGTTTTGTGCTGGTACCTCCGTTTGTTGGCTATATTGCTCAAAATGCCAATCTGCGCTGGTCCTTCGGTATCATTGCGCTATTGGGTGGCCTTATTGTTTTCCTGGTATCTAAACTCAAAACCGATCAGGAACAAAGCCCCTCACCGGTTAATAACTGATTTACAGCATCTTTTTTTCAAACTAAAAAATACGTTATATTGTTTTCCTGCGTTATAATCCTAAATGCGTGCACTTAAACTTATTGCCCGGTTTTATTTTGATCTGTTTTTGGCTGATTTCCTGGTATCGCTAAGCTGCGTTTTTCTTTTAGCACATTTGGGTAATGACGCTTATAAAATTATTGGCGTATTGTTTTGGTATAAGGTAATCACCATAGCCCTTGTGTTTTACGGTGCATTGTTTTACAAAAAGAATGAGTTGTATTATTATCAGAGTCTGGGTGTTTCCAAAATACAGTTGCTGATTGCTACTTCAGTAATTGATTTTTTAATCTGGCTGCTACTTATCATCATTCAAATGAGTGCGGGTATACCGGGATACATCTTAAACCTTATACTGGGGTTTGTTTTATTGCTGCATTTATACCTGTACACCAAAAAATGATACACACCCTTGAAGCAGACGGCATTCAGCTTGATTTTGGCTTGCGCCGGATATTATCAGACGTTTATTTAAAATGCGAAACCGGAAAAATAACCGGTCTGTTAGGTCGCAATGGTCAGGGCAAAAGCTGTTTGATGAATATCATGCTGGGAACACTCAACGCTGGCAGCAACTCGGTAAGGTTTGATGGTAGCGTGATCCATAAAGCGGGTAAAAAGCCTCATTTGCTATTATATCTTCCGCAATTTAATTTCATCCCTAAATCATTTACTATTTATACTGTTCTAAATGATTTCCAGCTCAGCATGGATGATTTTATTTATCGCTTTCCGGATTTTAAGGACCGCCGGCATGAAAGGGTAAGTAACCTTTCCGGGGGGCAATGGCGCACACTCGAAATTTATATTATCGTAAAAACGCCCTCGCTGTTTGCCATGCTCGATGAGCCCTTTACACACCTCAATCCTATCCAGATTGATAACGTAAAGCAGTTTATGCTGGAAGAAAAAGCCAACAAAGGCATGTTGATTACAGATCATATGTACAACCATCTGCTGGAAGTAAGCGACACCGTATACCTGTTAAAAGATGCCAAAACGCACCCAATAAAAACTATTTTTGAGCTGGATGAACTCGGCTATGTAAATTTATAAACAAGCAAAAATTAGTTATACATCTACAAAAACACCACCTTTAATATCAATTAAATATTAACAAATTGCAATTAACTTCAAATTTCTTAACTTAACTATAATTTATATTTTATAATTTGTTAACGTATTTTCGCCGATATGTTTAAAAGCAATTTGCCCGTTTATGCCATTGTTGAGTTGTTGATGCTTTTAGCAAATATTGATCAATCGATAGGGAGTTATAAGGATCATAGTATTAAGGATGATGAGGTGAAAGTTAAAACCACAGGTGGTATACTTTACTTTCCAAAAAACATTATCATGCAGCAATTTGAAAACCCGGAGCTGGTTAGTGCAGATGATTTAAATGATTTGATCAATACCTTTAAACCCATTCGCTAATGAGTGTTGCACCCATTAAGCATCAGTACCAAATTCTTTTCAAATAAGGCGGCGTCAATAATATACTCTCCTTCAAAATAATCTTCACGTCCATGTGTTTTACACGATTGGTGGTAATAATTTATCTCCAGTGCTTCGGCCATGTACCAAAACAAAGGACTGGGATGATTCAATTCATTGGTTTGATTTTTATGGAGTTCGAGGAGCGCGCTACCTTTACGCATAAATAACAGGTTGGTTAAGCCGGATCCGTGTGTGCCTATCAAATATTTCACATCACTAAAAATAGCCACTTGTTTTAAAAACGTATAATGCTCCGGATGAAAAATAGTAAAATCATACTTTTTCAAAACAGCTAAAATTTCTGCTTCATTTACTACTGCCCGTCTTCCCGCCAGCTCCCGGCTAACATATAATTTTTCTATTTTTTGTACGGTAAGTCTTTTTTCTTTTAATACATAATTGCGGTAAAAGTTGCTTACCTGTTTTAAATGCTTTTTGTTATACGAGTCGCAAAGTGGCTTTATTTGCGGCAGACAAAGATTCTTAACCAACAGACTTTTCCCATTGGCAATAAACATCAGGTTCTTCACCTTAAAAGGCTCTATAGATCCCATTATAAAATCGGCATCTTTATAATATTCAGGCAACACTAAAACAAGTTTATCCAATTGATGCCTTACCATCCATAGCCTGAAAATGGATTCGCAAATCCAATGGTAATAATTAAACCATGGGTGGTGAATAGCCAGATAAGTTTGGTCGTTATCAAGTGTTATCAGGTTTTCGGGGTGTTCTTCCGCGTCTAAATAATATTTGCCGGCCTCGTTAAGATAATAATCATGCTGCTGCGGATAATTATGATGGCATTCTTTTATCAGCCCCTTGCTGTTCAGACAAAAACCAGAAAAGCCCACAAATACGTTCTTAAGCTTCCTGATTTTTTGCGGTGCCAGCTCATATTGCTGGTAGGGTTGGTAAAGCTGCAATTCATCGGCTCCTATATTTAACGGAAGAGGAACGTTGATCTTTTTATTCATCGGTTCAGGTTATCGGCAATTTAGGTGGAGAAAAAATCTGATGCAAAATATCGCATAAAAAATGAGAACAATTAACTATCCGGCAATATTTTTTTTCAATAACAATATCTACAAGGCAGTTTGATATGTTAAATTTAATTAATAGTTTCGTTTTATAAACCCTATCGCAATAATCCTTACATGAAAAAAGTACTTTTAGTAACGGATGTTAGTTTCTGGGAAAAATGCTCGGGTCACCGCATGCGCATTTCGGCGCTAATTGCTTACCTGGCCAGCCACGTACAGTTAACTGTGGTTAATACCGGCCCTGCTCCCGAAAATATAGAGCAAATATTAAGTGCCGAATACAGTGCCGAATTCCATATCCTCGAAAAAAAGCGATATCTCGACTCCAACAGTTACGGCCGAAAGCTAAAAGCTTTTTTGAAAAACCGCCATTTTGATACCCTGATTATTGAATACATACACAGCAGTTACTTTTTAAACTTTTTGAGGGAAGATGTTAAACTGATTCTGGATGCGCACGATATTATCAGCGAGCGTACAGCTCAGTTTAAAAGGTTTAATTATGCAGGCGCCCTTTATGAGCTACCCCGTGAAACAGAAAACGAAATATTTAATGTTTATGATAAAATAATGGTGCTTTGCGCTCCCGATTATGAGCAAATAAATACCATGATAGGACCTGGTAAAGCACTTTTATGCCCACATCCGCATCAAATTCATCACCATTCCATCAGCAAGGAGGTTAAAAACATTGTATTTATTGCAAGTGCTTATTTACCCAATAAGGATGGGATCAACTTTTTCATCAATAACTGCTGGCCCGCTATTAGTGAAAAAAGTGCAATGCAGTTATCTATATATGGTACAGTAGCCGAAGGCGTAGTCATAAACAATCAAAAAAACATCAGCATTAAAGGCTTTGAACCCGACATTAATAAAATTTACGAAGAAGCAGATATCGTGATAAATCCTGTACGTTTTGGGGCAGGTCTCAAAATTAAAAATGTAGAGGCCCTGGCGTATGGCCGCCCGTTAGTGACTACCCCACATGGCGCCAGGGGTATTGAGGCGGGACAAGATCATGCATTTTTAGTAGCTAATGATGCTATTGGTTTTATTAATGCAATAGCATCACTTATTGAAAGCAATGAGCTGAGAACTTATCTCAGCCATAACGCGATGACGTTTATAGCGGAAAACTTTAATGTTAATACCTGCTTTGAACCACTGCTTGAAGAAATAAACAAAAACCAATAAACCACCATGAACTGCACTTTTGTTACCTATTTAGGGACTGATAGCTTTTTACCCGGAGTATTGGCCCTTAATCAAGGCATAACAAAAATTATGGTTTACTGGTGCTTATTACTGAAAACATCACTCAAAAAAGCATTGATTTTCTCAAGGCAAAAGGACTAAAATATAAAACCGTACAAGCTATTGAAAACCCTCATAAGCTGGAAAACGATGAAAGAAATTTTAAACTGATGTTTACCAAACTACACATATTTGAACTGTATGAATATGACAAAGTGGTTTATATTGATGCCGATATGCTGGTTTGCAATAATATTGAAGAGCTTTTTAACCATGATGACCTATCGGCTGTTGTGGCTGGTGGCTTGTATCCAGGGCATGAATCATGGATTGATTTTAATGCCGGCTTTTTAGTAGTTGAGCCAAATGAAGACAGATTCAATAAATTAATAAAATCGATCAGTGAACTACCCTCAAAAGACGGCGGCGACCAGGGGTTTTTAAATGTTTATTACAGCAATTGGCCAACCAATAAACAACTTCATCTTGATCACCGGTTTAATGTACCCTCGGGATATATTGATGAATATTGCAGGTTACCCGATTATTATTTTGAATACAAAAGACGATCATTGCGTACCAATATTGCTGTAATACATTATTGGGGTAAATACAAACCCTGGGAAATTGATTTAAAAATACTGAAACGAAAGAGCGATATTAAATGGGAGCAATCGTTAATTTTATGGTGGGATGTTTTTGAAAAAACTATAAATGATTCCCACCCTAATTTACTGGCATAAAAATTAACCGTTACAAGAATAACTAACAGTTCTGATTAATTATATAAAAATAATTTTCTAATATTAATTAAAAATACATAAGTTTAAACCACCAATTAGAATACCCTATTATTCTACATAATAATTATTTATAAATTAAAGCACACAGAATAATGTGTTAAGTTTTCTTTGCGCTTTAATAAATAGTTTATTTATTTACAGATTAAAACTAAACCTTAATGCTGTCATTTACCAAACACCCTAACGCCGAAGCAGCTGTATTTAAACTACTTAAATACTTAAAAATCAACATCGAACCTGAGTTAATTTCTTCAGAGATGTTCAGACATCCTGATTATCCAAGTATGCTTGCCATAAGCGACGTTTTGAATGCTTTAAATATTGAAAATGCAGCTTTCCGCGTTGAAGCAGAAGAAATTGACAGTGTACCCTGTCCTTTCATAGCCTATGCTAAATCAAACGGCGGTGAATTTTGGGTAGTCACCGAAATCAACAAAGACTTTCTTTTGGTTTCGAGCGAAAAATGGGAGAAACATAAACTGGAAACAGAAGCATTCAAAAAAATATTTGGCGGCATAGTGTTAACGGCAGAACCATCAAATGCTTTTACCAAAACCACCACCTTCGCTACATTTTTATCAGAATTTAAGACTCTTTTATTGGCCATTGGCTTGTTGCTTGTACTGGCATCGGCACTGGTATTTCATTCAACTTACTTTACAACCATTACCTGGCAATCATTAGCGCTGGCTTTATTTAAAACCGCCGGGCTGGTTACTTCTGTTTTATTGCTGATACAGTCTATTGATGGGAATAACCCTTTGATCCAAAAACTGTGTCAAAACAAGGGGAAAACCAATTGTAACGCCATATTATCATCAAAAGCGGCAAAAGTATTTGATTGGCTTACCTGGAGCGAGGTAGGCTTTTTTTATTTTTCAGGCACCTGGTTACTGCTATTGTTCAGCAACGGCTCAACTGCAATATGGCAGGTACTGGCTTTGTTAAACCTGGTTAGTTTACCTTATACCTTTTACTCAATTTACTACCAGGCAAGGGTTGCTAAAAAATGGTGCGTATTATGCTGTACCGTACAGGCATTGTTATGGCTGGAGTTCGTTCCGCTTCTTTCTGTTGCATTTAAATCACCGCTTATTATACCGGACGCCGGAGTATGGAGTGCTGTTATTATCAGTTTTTTATTGCCCATAATTTTATGGGCATTTGTAAAACCCTTGTTTTTAGAAATACAACAGTTACCTCCCTTAAAAAAACAGTTAAGAACATTTAAATATAATAACGATCTGTTTAATCAGCTGCTTACCTCCCAGCCTAAATATGCACAACCTGATGAAGAATGGAGTATTGTTTTAGGCAATGTGGAAGCAAACAATATCATTACCATGGTTACTAATCCTTATTGTCCGCCATGTTCCGCAACGCACAAACTGCTTGATGACCTGCTGAATCAGAACGGTGACATACAGGCGCGGATAGTATTTACGGCACAAAATATTGATGATGATATAAAAACACCGGTAAGCCGCCACCTGATGGCATTAAATGCAAATGCTGACAAAGCCAATGTAAAACAAGCATTGCATGACTGGTATGAACAAAAACAAAAAAACTATAATGAGTGGGCAAAAATTTATCCGGTACAATTAAATGAAGCTGATTTTTATAAGCTGGACAAACAACATGAGTGGTGCCAAATGGCAGAGGTTACCGCTACGCCAACATTATTGCTTAACGGTTACCGTCTGCCTCAAATATACCAGCTACCCGATTTAAAGTACATGCTTCAGTAAAAGCGTTGCAACAAACAATACTTATGCGCAAAGCAAAGGAACATGCACTTTACATTACATGCTGCTTAAATTGAAAGCGTGGCATTAGTAAATATCTGAATTATTAGCGGAGCTTACAACATATCAAGAAATATACATAGTTAACCAAACCCTGATTAAGTAATCAGCAAGTCGTAAAAACATCTAACTATAAAATATTAAAGGGCTATCTGAAAAGCCAAAGGCACTTATGCGCAAAAGTAAAGGAGCATGCCCTTTTCAATACATGCCGTTTTGTAACCGGGGCGACGCCGGTGATTTATTAATCAACTCAATATCTAAAAACAATGAGAACAAAAAAATTGAGCTTTAAAGGCGTAAAGAATGCCTTAAGCAGAACTGAGTTAAGAAACATCATGGCCGGCAGTAGCGGTGGCGGCGGTGGTGGTGGTACCGGTGGCGGCTGCCCAATTCCATGCGCCCCAAATTGTGTAAACTCTGTGTTAGTTTACTGTCGCAATAGCTCAGGTGCAAATATAGGTACCACGTTGGCCACTACCTGCAATTCTGAAGGCCAGTTACAGGCATGCTATACTGCAGGCTATTCAAGTACTGTAAGCACTAATTCAGATTGCACCTGCTAAGGGTACTATTTTAATTTAATAAAAGGCTGCCCTGGGGTGGCCTTTTTATTAAATTATTAAAGTTCTCTTTTGTGCAGTATTGCAAAACTCAAGGCTTATTTTATATGACAACTAAGAAGAAAATTGCATTACTGGTTTGTTATTTTGGGAAGCTACCCTGGTATTTCGATTATTTTGTACACTCGTGCAAATACAACCCTTCTGTTGATTTTTTTGTTTATATAGACGATAATGACTATAAGAAAGAAACGTCAAAGAATGTAAAAATCATCCCCTCAACATTAAAAAACATAAGCGATTTAGCCTCGGCCAAATTAGGTTTTGAAGTCGACATTCAATACGGCTATAAACTATGTGATTTTAAACCTGCTTATGGAGTCATTTTTTCGGATATTTTAAAAGATTATGATTTTTGGGGCCATTGCGATATAGATATTATTTTTGGAGATATACGCGAGTTCATCACCGATGAATTACTCAGCAATTACGAGTTGATAAGCGTAAGGCACGATTGGCTTTCCGGATGTTTTCTTCTTTATAAAAACATCCCTAAAATAAACACACTGTTTTTACACAGTAAGGATTATAAAATGGTATTTACCAGTTATCATCATTATTGTTTTGACGAAACCAACTTTGCTCATGATGCTTTTACCGAAGGAAAAGAATGGCACCAGGTACCTACACGCATTGAAAGCATGATGCATGTAGTTAAAAGACTAGAAGCCGAAAATTATATAAAACCATTTTTTGAATTCTTTATTATTGAAGGCTTGCCCGGAAAATTAAAATGGGAAACTGGAAAAATGTATTACCGTAATAAGTATGAAATACTGCTTTATCACCTTATCTACTTTAAAAAACAGTATATTCAAACATTAAAGAAGGAGGCTATACCTGATTTATTTAAAATCAGCCCTTCTAAAATATATCATTGTAAAAATCCTAAACTGATAATCAATGAGTTTTAAATTCTATAAACAATTTGATGCCATGGACTGCGGTCCAACTTGCCTCCGTATGATTGCCAAACATTACGGGCGTAACTTTAAGCAACAAACGCTAAATAAGCTTTGTGAAATTAACCGTGAGGGCGTTTCCCTTTTAGGTATAAGTGATGCCGCCGAAAAAATAGGTTTCCGTTCATTGGGAGTTAAAATAACTACCGAACAATTAAAACAAGCCGAACTGCCTTGTATTTTGCATTGGCGGCAATACCATTTTGTTGTACTTTATAAGATTAAAAATCATAAATATTACCTTGCTGACCCTGCAACCGGGTTAATTACTATTGACGAGGCCGACTTTACCCGCAACTGGCTTGGAGATAAAGAAACAAACGAGGGCATTGCCCTGCTGCTTACCCCATCGCCTCAGTTTTATGAACAGGAGGATGAAAAAAGCAGTGAAGTACGCTGGTCGTTCCTGCTGCGATATTTAATTATATACCGCAAGCTGGTTATACAATTATTGTTCGGTTTGGGTATTGGCAGCCTGTTGCAGTTAATTACACCATTTTTAACACAATCAATTGTTGATATTGGCATTAACACCCGTAACCTGGGCTTTATTTATATTATTCTTATAGCCCAAATAGCGCTCATTATAGGCAGGGCAAGTGTGGAGTTTATACGCTCGTGGATATTACTGCATATCAGTACCCGGATCAATATATCTATCTTAACCGACTTTTTAATTAAACTCATGAAACTACCCATGAGCTTTTTTGATACCAAAATGACCGGCGATATTATGCAGCGCATGAATGACCAGCGCAGCATTCAATCATTTTTAACAGGGTCAACCTTAACTACCATATTCTCCATGTTTAACCTGCTGGTTTTTTCGGTTGTACTGGCTTACTATAATATTACCATATTTTTCGTTTACGCCTTAAGCAGTATACTTTATACCTGTTGGATAATACTTTTTTTAAGCCGTCGTCGGGCGCTCAATTATAAAAGTTTTGAAGTTGCTGCCAAAAACCAAAGCAGCATTATACAGCTCATAGGCGGTATGCAGGAAATAAAACTAAACAACTGCGAGCAGCAAAAACGCTGGGAATGGGAGCACATACAAGCCCGCTTATTTAAATTTAACGTAAAATCACTGGCCCTTAGTCAATATCAACAGGGTGGTGCAACTTTTATTAATGAAGGTAAAAACATATTTATAACTTTTTTAAGTGCCGAAGCGGTAATAAACGGTAACTTAACCTTGGGAGCAATGGTGGCTGTGCAATATATTGTTGGTCAGCTCAGCAGCCCTATTGAGCAATTACTGGGTTTTATACAAAGCTTTCAGGATGCTAAAATAAGTCTGGAACGTTTAAACGAGATCCACCAAATGGCTGATGAGGAACCTGCCGGAAAAGAGTGGAATAATAACATTCCTGAAAATAAAAGTTTAACCATCAGCAATCTCACCTTTCGTTATCCGGGTGCAGGTAACGAACCTGTACTGGAAAATATTGATCTCCATATTCCGCAAGGTAAAACAACAGCTATTGTTGGCATGAGCGGCAGCGGAAAAACAACCATACTTAAACTACTGCTCCGTTTTTATGAGCCACAAAAAGGCGATATAAAGGTTGGGGAGCAATTGATCAGCAATATTAGTTTTAAAACATGGCGCGGTCAGTGTGGTGTGGTAATGCAGGATGGTTTTATTTTTTCGGATAGCATTGAACGTAATATAGCCGTTGGCGATGAATACCCTGACAAGGTTAAATTAAGGCACGCCATAAAGGTTGCCAATATTCAGGATTTTATTGATGATTTGCCGCTGGGACTAAACACCAAAATAGGTTCTGAAGGTAACGGCATAAGCCAGGGACAAAGGCAGCGAATGCTTATTGCACGTGCTGTTTACAAAGACCCGCAATACATATTTTTTGATGAGGCTACTAATGCCCTCGATGCCAATAACGAGCGGGTGATTATGAACAACTTGCAGGAGTTTTTTACAGGTCGCACAGTAATTATTGTTGCACACAGGCTAAGTACTGTTAGCAATGCCGATAACATTATTGTGCTGGATAAAGGACGCATAATTGAACAAGGCACCCACTATGACTTAACCGCTTTAAAAGGTGACTATTATAAATTGGTCAAAAATCAACTGGAATTAGGAACCTGATAAACTACCGGCTAATTTTATTTACGTCACATTTATTTAAATCAATTTTCAATGCCATCCATATATAATTACGATAATGAAACCGCCCGGCATACCGAAGATATGCAGGACATTATTACTGCAGTACCTTCGTGGGTGCTTAGATATGGCATCACCATGTTTTTTGGCGTTTTGGTATTGATTATCGGTCTCTCGGCATTTATCCGTTATCCGGATATTGTGAAAGCACAATTAAAGGTTGATTCACCCAACTCACCTAAACCAGTGGTATCAAAAATATCGGGAAAACTGGTTAAACTACTGGTAGCAGAAAACGAAATGGTTAAAACCGGGCAGCCACTGGGCTATCTGGAAAGTACGGCTAATCACACAAAAGTGCTCGCCCTACTTACTAATCTGAAAACAATGCAGTCTGAAGTTTTACAAAACAAAACACTGGGCACTGCACTTTTTAACCAGGCCGACAATTTGCAGTTCGGTGAGTTACAATCAGCTTATCAGGTATTTTTCCAGGAATATCTAGCCTATAAATCATCCGTTGAAAATGGTTTTTTACTAAAAAAGAAAACTTACCTCCAGAAAGACCTGGCTAATCTAGCACAGCAACAACAGCAGCTGGAGGTTGAAAAATCTATTGAGCAAAGGGATTTTAATTTGGCCAGCGATGAATATGAAATGCACAAAAAACTCACCCAGCAAAAGGTTGAAACCTTAGCGGAGTTAAGGCAGGAAGAAAGTAAATATCTGGCAAAAAAAACACCATTGGCACAAACCGAATCGGCTTTAATTACAGGGGCCAATAACTATACTGCCAAACAAGGCGAAATATTGGAACTGGACAACCAGGTACAGGAAGAAAAAGGAAAATTCCTACAGGCACTTAACAGCCTGATCAGTACTGCCGAAGATTGGAAAAGCAGGTATGTATTGGTGGCATCGCAAAGCGGTAAGCTTTCATTTGCAGGCATTATACAGGAAAACCAGGTGCTTACTCCCAACCAGGAGGTATTTTACATTAACCCCGGGAACGAAGCTTTTTTTGGGGAAATGGCCATATCACAGGGCAACATGGGTAAGGTAAAAGAAGGGCAACAGGTATTGGTAAAACTAAGAAGCTATCCGTTTGAAGAATATGGGATGATAAGAGGGCGAATAAGGTATATTTCAGATATCCCTTTCAAAGACAGCGTATTTATATCAAAGGTTGATTTTAAAATAAAAAATACCTCCGATCTTAAAAAACCCATCATCTTAAAACAGGGAATGATGGCAGATGCGGAGATTATCACACAGGATGCTACCATATTACAACGTCTTACCCGCGATTTCTTTAAAATCATAAGCAATAAATAAAATACATCATTACGGTTTAATATTTTATTATATACAAATTATTTGGTTATTAAATAAACATGATCAAGCACTTTATACCTTGTTGATTTATTAATAAATGCAGGCAAAATGTTTTCTTGCGGATAATCAATAAATGATCTTACTATTCTGAAAGGGGTATGTATTTGTGTCAGATAATTTACCGATTGCTGATCAGCATAAAAGAGAGACGCTTCTTTGGGTGTAAATTTATTAAATTGATCTAAAGGTATCAGGTCAACAGATTTGTTGCAATAAAACTGAAAAATATTGTTTCCTGCTTTAAGCGAATAAACCGGAAAATTACTTAATGGCTTTAGGTTAGCATATTCTGCAGCCGTTATTTCACCCTTATAGGGAATAATTACCCTATAGATAATAGCATTCAAATAAAAGCAAACGAATAAGGCTGAAGCAATACTAAAAAAGAAGGTTTTTTTGTAAGCCTCTTTAAAATTTATCGGGATGAAAATCACAAAGATTCCCAACAAAATACAATCAGCTCCAAAAAATATATCGTGAGCAGGCCTTAATAAAAAATTAAGAACGATAACAATAATAGTTAACAGCACTATATAAATCCATTGTGCAGCAAGCCTGAATTTTGCTTCGGAACGACTTATTTGATTGTAACAGAATGGCGCTGTTATAATTGCAAATAACGGAAAAACGGCATTGGTATAAAACGGCAACTGAAAGCGCGACAATGAAAACAGCAACAGCAATAGCCCTCCCCCGCATAAAGAATAATACTCGGCTAGCTTTTTACCTTTAAAAATATCCTTTATGTTTTTAAAAAGCACATAGTAAAAAATCAGGCACCACGGTCCAAAGGCCCATAACAAGGTATGAACGAAAAAAAATACACTTCCGGATGCTTTACGGCTAATAGGGCCATTATTTACAAACCGACCAAACTGACTGTCCCATAAAAACCATTTTATACCTGATACATTGTGTACCCCAAAAACAGTTTTTTCGGGATGAAGATCAAATTGCAGGTACAAAGAATAAAGCTCAGGCAGGGTAAATACAACGGTGAGTAATCCCAACATTAGCCATTTTAGCTTAAAGAGTTCTTTAAACCTTTTCTGAAATATTAATTGCCCGACTAAGCTTCCGTAAATAGCAATAATAACAAATAGCCCTTTGGTCATTAAGGCACATGCGGTAAGCAATGCGGCCAAAAAGAGATCGGCTATGGTAAACCTATTTTCGAGCTGGCTGATGTGATAAATACTGCCTGTAATTAAGGCCATTAAATAAGGCTCGGCCCTTATATCTGTGTTGGAAAGCATTACATGCAGCGCGGTCATCAATATCAGCACAGCTATGGCAGCTATTTCCCGGCCATAATATTTACTTGCTAAAAGATAGGTATAAAGAAGACTAAGGCAAAAAAACAGCATAGCCGGCAAGCGGTATGCCCAGGTACTTACACCAAATAATTTAAAGCTTACCAATATCATCCAAAACGGGAAATGTGGCTTATCCAGCCAGTCCTGATTATAGGTAAATAATTGAAAAAACTCTTTTTTATGAAGCAAGTTTTTAGCTATCGAAGCATATAACCCCTGATCATCAGAAAAAAAGTCAAGATTAATACCAGCAAAATTTATTATAAGTGCTAATACAAATATTAAAAAGTATACTATTTTTTTAGAATCATTCATTTACAATTGGTTGCCCTACTACTGGTAGTATGTTGGGCAAATATATGGCATACTCCGCTAAATGCTGATTATAGAAATAAAATTATGTACAGCTAACAAAAAGCCCCATGCCAGCTGACATGAGGCCAAAATCACAACAATTGTTTAACCTTTCGGTCAATTCCTAACTGCACTATGACTCTTTATTTCAAACAATAAAACACTTTATTGGTTTTTAATATCTGTACTGTTAACTAAAAAATAAATATTGTGTAACTAAAATCATATTTAACAGTCCACTATATAAAGTTGCTATTTCAGCATATATTTATCCCAATTTTAAACCAACAGCTTAATATTTATGAAAAAGTTATTTTTATTAAAAGCATTTGCCCTGGTTGCATTTGCTTTTTTAGTATCGTCAGTAGCTACGGCCCAAAACATGGCTAAAAAACCGGCAAGCCCACGTGATAGTGTTAGCGGAACTATTAGTGGTGCATCTGTTAAAATTTCTTATGGCAGCCCTTCAGTAAGGGGGCGTAAAATTTGGGGCGGCTTAGTACCTTACGACAAAGTTTGGCGCTTAGGGGCTAACCAAATGACCACGTTTGAAAGCAACCAAGACTTAAAAATTGAAGGCAAAACTTTACCTGCAGGCAAATACAGTGTATTTGCAACTCCAGGAGAAAAAGAGTGGACTATTATATTTAACTCCGTAACTAATCAATGGGGAATTAAAAATGGCGGTTCAGCAAATGATGATCCATCAAAAGATGTTTTAAAAGTAACCGTAAGCTCAATGAAATCTAAAGAATTTACTGAGGCTTTAACCTTTAAAATTGATTCAAAAGGCTTTGTAATACTTTGGGAAAACTTAGCAGTACCTGTTAAGGTTAAATAAGTAATTAAAAACGCATACAAAGCCTCCGGAGATAATCTCCGGGGGCTTTTTTATTTTAAGTTGATGACAATGCTATATTTGCTGTAAATGACGGGAAAGCTAAATAAACATAAAAAAAGCTTAAAAACAAGGTTCATCGCCATAGGCACACTTGCCATTGGTATATTTTTGCTGATGTTGTTTGCAGATCATCCCTTTGCTGTAGAGCATTATTATTCCAATGGTTTCTATCCAGTTGTTTGCCATATATTGCATCCGGTATTAAATTTATTCCCTTTTAGCTTTGGAGATCTGTTATACCTGGTAGTTACAGTCTACCTCATTTATGCTGTATTCAGGCTTATAAAACTCTTGTTTAAAAAAGATTTTAAGCAAGCCGGCATCCTGCTGCTTGGTTTTATAGCAGGTGTAGAAAGCGCAATGTTAATTTTTTATCTTTTTTGGGGGATGAATTATTTCAGGCTGCCGGCCGGTGAGCGTTTAAACCTGCGGGATACCAGCTACAGCACTGCCGATTTGAAAACGGTAACTACCATGCTGATTGATAGTGCAAACGCCTGCCGTGCCCGCATTACACCTGCGGACCTTGAACAAGATAACAGCACCATTTATAAAACCGCTATTGAGGCAGTAAGCAAGTTATCAGCTGATTCTGTAAACTTCCGAACCTACAGGCCCAATATTAAACCTTCTTTGTTAACACCATTGCTTAATTATATCGGCACTTCGGGTTATTACAATCCGTTTACCGGTGAGGCACAGCTTAATTGTCAGATGCCTGTATTTAACCGTCCGGTTATTGCCTGTCATGAAATGTCGCACCAAATGGGATATGGAGCTGAAGATGAAGCCGACTTCTCGGGCTTTTTGGCCGGCATTGGTTCGCATGATCGCTTACTGCGTTATTCGGCCTACCATTTAGCAGTTGACGAATTTATGCATGCTCTTTTTTATCGCGACAGTCTTGAAAACAAGGCGCTGAAGCCAAGGGTATCTACAGCCGTTCATCATGATTTTGTTATTGAACGTGCCTATTGGCTCTCTTATCAAAGCAAGATGGATGTAGTTAGCAGCATTTTTTATGATAGGTTTTTAAAAGTAAACAACCAGCCACAAGGACTTGCAACCTATAACCGGATGGTGTTATTGGTAATGGCTAAGTATAGAAAAAGCTTTTAGCCTGGTTATATTAAACCAAAACTACATTACCACTCCGTTTGAAGTAAAAAGCAATTTATTTTTACCTGAGCTTGCAGATGAAGCATACCCGTTTTCATTAATATAAAGCTTTTCGTTTTCGGCATTTACACGCAGGCTATCAACCAAAAAATCGCCGTTTAAACGTATCACTGCTACTGGTGCATTTACATCCAATTCGGCAGTAATATTATGTTCAAGCCCCATAGCTGCTTTATCATCCAGTTGGTGCACGTGAATAATAGTTGAGCCATCAGACCTTAATACTTTTACACTGTCTATTTTTTTTACAATCTGGTAGGGAGCTCCGGTTACAGGTTTATTGGATACAATAGTAACCGGAGAGCCATCAGTATCTTTAATATCCAGATCAATATCTAAAAATGACTGAACAGGTTCATTCGTATCATGATGAATTGAGTTTATCTTCAAAAACATCCTTTCATTTTCTCCTTCACCAACAAATATGGCTTTGCTGGGTACTATAAAAGCATTTGAGCCAATAACATATGCGTATTTCATAACTTTAGGTTTAATACCATAATGCACAAATACTTAAAATGTTTGAATTTATTTATATATTGCTTAATAATTAAGCAATAAAAATAAACAGGCAAAAAAAAATGCGTTCCGTATCTCACCCCGGAACGCACACAACATCATATCAAATAATGTTGATCAACTAAATCTCAGATGTCATGTTCAATAATCATCCAAGCTCTTTATTTATCTGCAAGCCTTTCGGCTGGTAAATTGAATTTCAGGCACATTATAAGCACACAAAAGCCACACCCATTTGTATAATTTCACTTATATTAGTCTCAAATAAATAGTGAAAACGATACTTCATTAACTTTGGTATACCACAAAGTTAATATTGCCATAATAAAAAGTGTAAAGTTAACATTTATTCAAAAATTTACATAAAATTGTTCTATTTGCTTCAAATTACACAGCAAAACTGTTGTTACTATGACAAACAAACTATTCCTGGCTTTTTTTCTGCTACCATTTTTTTCATTTTCGCAAAAATATGCCACAACAGAAACAAGCAGATTTGAACAGGAAGCCAGGTCGGTTACTATTATACGCGATAATTGGGGTGTACCGCATATTTATGGAAAAACTGACGCTGCCGTTGTTTTTGGGCTGATGTATACCCAATGCGAAGACAACTTTAAAGGGATTGAACAAAACTATTTATACCAATTGGGCAAACAAACCGAGGCCGCTGGTGAAAAAAACCTTTATACTGATGTGCAGCTGCAATTAATTGCTGATACTACCGATGCCATTAAAGATTATAAAGCCAGTCCGCTGTGGTTCAGGAAATTAATGGATGCTTTTGCAGACGGCATAAACTATTATTTATACAAACATCCAGAGGTTAAACCACTTGTATTTCAACATTTTGAGCCCTGGTTTGCCTTAATGTTCACAGATGGCAGCGTATCAGCAACGGTAACTGGTGGCATCAGCTTAAATGAAACCAGCAAATTTTATGGGGCAGAGCCAGAAACGCTGGGTGCCGTTTATAAATCTGACAATATTGATGAAAGGGAAATCGGATCAAACGGGTTTGCTATTGCTCCGGCCCGCTCGGCAAGCGGAAATGCAATGCTGTATATTAACCCGCATGTGCCCTTTTATTTCAGGAGCGAGGTACAACTTGTGAGTGACGAAGGATTAAATGTGTACGGTGCCGTTACCTGGGGACAGTTTTTTGTTTACCAGGGCTTTAATCAGCACTGTGGCTGGATGCATACCAGCAGCAATGCCGATGTTGGTGATTTGTATGCCGAAAAAGTGACCAAAAAAGACGGGCAATGGTTTTATGAATATAATGGGCAACTTAAACCGGTAAGTACTCGCAAACTGATACTGAAAATTAGAAAAGGCGATCAGTTCGAACAAAAAGAGATAACGGGTTATTTTACCCATCATGGCCCAATATTAGGCAGCAGAGATGGAAAATGGCTGGCGCTTAAAGCCAATAATCGTTCGTACAATGCTCTGCTGGAATCATGGCTCATTACCAAAGCCAATACTTTTGCCGAATATAAAAAAGCAATGGGTTTGCTTTCAAATGCCACTAACAATACCGTTTATGCTGATGACCGGGGCAACATAGCCTTCTGGTACGGCAACTTTATGCCCAACCGTGACGCTAAGCTAGATTGGACCTTGCCTGTTGACGGCAGTACCCCTGCAACTGAGTGGAGGGGCTTGCATTCCCTTGATGAAATTGTACACGTATATAATCCGGCAACCGGTTGGATTGAAAACTGTAACTCTACGCCGTTTACTTCGTCGGGCATAAGCAGTCCGGATAAAACACAATACCCTGCTTACATGGCACCTGACGGACAAAACTTCAGAGCTGTAAATGCGATCAAACTATTAGATAATAATCAAAAACTAAGCATTGATGAGTTGATTAGTAAAGGTTATGATCATTATTTAACAGCATTTGATGTGTTATTGCCCCCGCTGTTTAATGCGTATAATACAGCCGAAGATTCGATCAGGCAAAAGCTTGCCGAACCCATTAAAGTTTTACAACAATGGGATAGGAACACGGCTGCAAACTCCGTAGCATCAACCCTTGCTGTTGAATGGGGAACGTTAATGCTACGTGAACTGCCTGCCGCTAAAACAGCTGAAGCAGGCACCTATCAAACAGAACGGGTAAATATCATGCTTAAAAACATTAGCAATAAACAAATACTTGAATTATTTGGCAAAGCACTCAGTAACCTGCAGCAACTTTATGGCAACTGGCAAATTAACTGGGGCGATATTAACCGTTACCAACGCCCTGCCAATGGCATTAGTTTTAATGACAGCTTGCCAAGTTTGCCGGTTGGTCTTACTTCATCAGCGTTTGGACAGCTACCCTCTTTTGTAAGCCGCACCATGAATACTAAAAAACGCTACGGCTATTCGGGCAACAGTTTTATTGCTGCCGTGGAATTTGGTTCCCGTATTAAAGCAAAAACAGTAATAACCGGCGGACAATCATTCGATCCCGCTTCAAAAAACTTCACCGACCAAGCTGGCATATATATTGAAGGTAAGTTTAAAGATGTTTTATTTTATAAAGAAGATGTGTTAAAGCATGCTGAAAAAACCTATCATCCCGGTTATTGAGTAAAATATTAAAAACAAGTATATTTAGCAACAAATTAAGGCTGATGAAAAAACTTTTACTTTTTCCTGTACTATTAATGATTGGCATAAACCTATATGGGCAAAGCATAAAATTTGGTGACCTGATTTACTTCACCAGCCTTAGTAACAGGGAGGTATTTGATAACCTGATGAGAGGAAATACTTTCAGGCAGGATTACACCATGCAGGTGAATGGCCAGGAAATTGAATCGTTTAAAAGCATTGGTGCAAGAGCCAATATAGAAAAAATTGAAGTCGGTAAGTATTCCAAACTAAATGATGGAACTATGTTGCGTACTGTTAATTATACATCAAACAGTCAACAGGATATCATCAATATGATTAGCCAGGTTAAAAGATATGGCCTCGATCTTAAGTTCCAGGGTGCCGATTCAACCAATACTATCTATTTATACGATAGTAATTTTTACAAGGTAAGCATCTACCTTCGTCGCGACCAAACATCGGGTATGATTGAAGTGAAGCAGAAAGAATATCTGGGTCTGGATTAAAAACATTTGCATACCATGCAATCAACCCGAGTGGTCGTGCAATATTTTCCACCCGTTTTTACCATGTACCATCACTATGGAGTACCTGCCTGAACGATCGGGCAAGTTATTTCCATATAAGGTGAACGCACCAGTTAAAAGAGCATAATTGCTTCCTAAAAAGCGTACCTGCATATCAGAATAACGCAAGCTCTGTTTGGGCATACTGCCGTTAAAATACTTTTTTTCATAAAGTCCCCTTATAGATTGGATTCCTACGGGTCCGGTGGACATCATCATAGTTGCTGATGGATCATACATATTCATAAAGGCATCCAGATGACCTTTATTCCATTCATCAGTTGAACTGTTCATAGTTCTTATAATTTCTTTTGCCTCAATAGCGGTATCAATTACCTGAGCTTGTACTTTGCCAACGAGAGAAAAGAGCATTAACACGGCATATTTTACCACATGCCGTATTGATATATTGGGGATTACATTCATAACTATTTTTTAGTTTTAAATTAGAAAAACAAACCGGAAATATACGTACACTTCCACTCACTTACCTTTCTTTTTTGATGCTTTGGCTTTCGGATTAAAATCAAGGCAAAGCTTTACCCAGCTATCGAAATCTTTTTGATTATGCCAGGCTTCTTCGCTTACATACACATAATCCTTCATAGGGATACCCCGCGACATCATCTGACGTACGTAATTATTCTCTAAAGCCATCTCCGCCTCTTCAGCACCTATACGGCACATCATTTCATCGCCGCTTACACAAACACACATCTTATCATTAACCATAAAACAAACGCCCCTAAACATTTCCTTTTCGGTTATGTTGGGCAAATCAACCAAGGCTTCCCTTATCCTGTCAGCTAGTTTTGTATTGTAGGCCATATTATTTAGTTGTTGGTTATTGGGTCTGTGTTTAGCTTTAATCAGCTCCGTTTAACCTGAACCTTATCTCTTTGCCTATGCCTATAAAGCTTTTATGATTTAACGGAAACTCCAGTATAACATGTATCAGGCTTAAAAGAAACAGCCATTTGATACCTAAACGGTAATTATAAAAGTATAAAGTAACGGAGGCTGCCCATATTATCCCTAAAATTACAGCTCTGGTAACAGATATCCTATGCCAATTAATTACCCTTGTTTTGGTAAACCAGTTTAAATAATGATAAGTATAGGCAAAGGCAATTAACCGGGTTAACATTACAGCAGCCGGACTGGTATAAACATTAACAGATGGGCTGCGTAAGGCAACAGTAATAAGCTTTTTAAAACTATCATAATTATTTATTGCCCATGTGGCCGGGGTGTTATGGTAAGAGGTAAACAAAACGCACAATAAAACCGGGCAAAGCAAAAAGAAAATAAACGCCAGGTAACCTGAAACAATTTTATCTTTCAGTGCTCCAAATAGTATAAATGCTCCTGTAAAAAGATACACATGGATAAAGGTAGGCACATATAAGCCAAAAATGGTGCGCAACAGGTTATTGGTAAGTAAAAAGTAGCCAGCTATTATTAATACAATAAAAGCCAGTATCCGGCTAATGCTCCCCCTAACCACTATCAAAATAAGCGACAGGCCAAATGTGTAATAAATTAAATTGGCTGCAGGTAATTTAAGCAGCAACGCTAAAATAACTACGGCAGCTATAAGAAGGTAATCGTACTTTTTTAGGGTGAAAAACTGTCGGGCATTTAACCAGGATATTTCGGTAAGGTAATGGGCCGGACCTAATATGGCATAGGACAAAAGTACAAGCTCGAACGGAATAATAAACGCCAGGCAGGCTGATGCCAGCATAGCCGCAATGTTCAGATAATTTATTCGGTTGAGTTTGATTTCGTTCATTGGGTCATTAGTTCATTGGTAATGATACCATGAACTAAAAAAAGTAAGATTTTTTAAAAATAAATTAAAATGTTCTGATTTCACAATCGTCCTATCTTTATAAAACAATAATACATTGATAACAGCCGTAATGCCCGAAGAAAAAAACAACACTATCATACACGCCATAACAGCGTATGGTAAAAACTTGTTGGGCTTTATACGGCGCAGGGTAAACAACGATGCCGATGCCGAAGACATTCTGCAGGATGTTTGGTACCAGTTTAGTTCGGTAATAAATTCGGAGCCTATTGAGCAAACCGGGGCATGGTTATATCGTGTAGCCCGCAACAAAATACTCGATAAGCATAAAAAGCATACCGAAACCCTACTGGATGATATACTGCCCGAAACAGATGATGAGGATGAAGCCGCGGACTTTAAAGCCATCCTGATGACGGAAGCTAAAACGCCGGAAACAGAGTATCTGCGTAACCTTTTTTGGGAGCAGCTATTTGTCGCACTGGATGAATTGCCCGAAGAACAAAGACAGGTTTTTATATGGCATGAGTTAGACGACATTTCCTTTGCTGAAATTGCTGACCGTACCGGAGAAAAGGTACAAACGCTGGTATCGCGCAAGCGGTATGCGGTATTGCATCTGCGCAAAAGGCTGAAACAACTGTATGAGGAAATTACAGAATATTAAATATTAAAGAAATGAGAATGTTAAATAATAGAAAGAAATTATTTTTTGCTCCCTTCGCCATAGCAGCATTTGCTGCATTGATTGGCTTTGTGGTGATGGGTTTGTGGAACTACCTATTACCAGGCATACTACACGTGGGCACCATTACCTTCTGGCAAGCCCTGGGTATATTTATATTATGCAAAATACTATTCGGGTTTGGCAGAGGTGGTCACCGTTTTGGTGGCAACGGTGGCGCTCCATGGATGCGCCGCAAAATGGAAGAGCGATTTAGGAATATGAGTCCTGAAGAAAAAGAAAAATTTAAAGAAAAATGGGAACAAAGATGCGGTGTTCATGGCAGATGGAGAGGAGAAGGCCGTCATCCATTTGATAAATGGAATGATTTTACTGCACCTGAGGCTGAGAAAACAGCAGAATAAAATTGAAAGTCTGAAGTCCTGAGCCTGAAGCCAAATTTATCGGCTAAGTGCTCGGGACCGGAGACTAATGAAACATACCTAAAACTCGAAAAATGGATATACTTATATTTACAACCAACATTGAAAAGCCAGAACAAGTTACTGCTGTACAACCACTATTAACTTCGGTTCCGGCAATTAGTCAGTGGAATTTTGATCTGGAAGATTGTGATAATATTTTAAGGATTGAAGCCAACAACATTTCTCCGCGGTATATCGAAAATCTGTTGCAAACAGCCGGATTCAATTGCCAGGAATTGGAATATTGAGGGTAACCTTAAATCAATTTTACTTTATCTTTTCAAAACCATCAACGTTTTGTTTATTGATAGTCAGGTTACCTTCTATAGCCGCATTAAACCATCCTTCAATAAAATAACAGGCAAATTTTTATTTGAGGGCGATGATGTTCCTCTAAAATCAACAAGTTTTAAATCTTTAAAATTGTTCACCTCTATTCCATTGGTAAAATAAGGCTGATTGATGGTATAGTCCCAGGTGAGTTTAAAATCATTCAGCGTCAGGCCGTTAAACCGGATATATTAATTCAAACAATTGTTAGCGCTCATCCAGGTACCCGCCTAAATCAATATTACCACCCATTACGCTATTTAATTTGCTATTGACAAATTCCATGGATCAACTGCTTTTTGAATAGCTGTTATTTACAATTTCACCATCATTTAAGACCTTCACAATGCTTAATGCTAAAAGTTTGGACATAAGAAAGCTAAAAAAGAAACAAGCAGCGCAATGCCGTTGTTAAATGAAACGTTATACTCATAATTAATCGGTTAGCCTTTGGGTGTCCAAAACCTGGCAATGTTAAATAAAGATTTTTAACCGGGTAAATTGTTATAGCAAACTTAACACATTGTTTATGATTTAATTTAATACCATTTCTACCTTTAATAATTGAAAATCAACATCATGAACAAGAAGTTAATCACTACTGCATTTTTGTTATTGTGCTTTTTTGTAAGCTTTGCCGCTATTGAAAATTTAAACGGTAAATGGACAGGTTTACTAAAAACCGACCAGGGCGATGAATACCCACTGTTATATAATTTCAAAATAGAGGGCAACCAGTTAACCGGTACTGCCAAAACGCCAAAGGGTGATATGCCCATAAATGATGGCAAAATAACCGGGGATACTTTTACTTTCAATGTAATTGTAAACAATATGGAAATTGACCACAGCGGTAAATTTTATGGCGACTCTGTTGGGGTTGATATCAGTATGGGCGATGCAAAATCGCATGCTACCTTAAAAAGGATAAATCCTTAAAATAAAGGGATTTTATAAGGGAGAAACGGACTGATAAACACCGGCCCGCTTTTTATACCTTTTTATTTTACAGGCTTTTAATATTTTAAATAAATGTTTATACATTTATTGTAACCAATATAGCTTAATAGCATCTTATAAAAAAACTAAAGAATGAAAAAGAAATTTTTAACTACCACAGCTCTTTTATGCTGTTTTATGGTTTGCTTTGCCATAGTAGCAGATTTAACCGGAAAATGGACCGGTAATATCAACACACCAGATGGGCAACAAATTCCGGTAACTTACAATTTTAAGGTTGACGGCACTACACTTACCGGAACTGCAGATTCTCCACAGGGAACAGTAGCCATTGACAAAGGATTAATTAACGGTAACGATTTTTCATTTAGTGTTAACGTTGGCGGCACTGACTACCCTCACACTGGAAAAATGTATGCCGACTCATGCGGTATGGATATTGACTTGGGTGGACAGAAAGTGCATTTCACTATAAAAAGAGCAGACAAATAAGCTAACTATCTGTAAAAAAGACTTTTGATACCCTGCGTTTGCGGGGTATTTTTTTTATATTACACCGGCCAATTGTAACACTTAAACCAAAATTAAATCTTATTAGTAAAAAACTCAATCATGAAAAAGAAACTCCTTACAACAACAGTGCTGCTTTGCTGCTTCGTAGTTTGCTTTGCAATAGCGGCAAGCCTATCCGGAAAATGGACAGGCTCAGTAAAAACAGCTGATGGCAATGAATTTCCGCTTACTTATGTATTGAAGGCCGATAGCGGTAAATTGACCGGAACAGTAATATCACCACAGGGTGAAATTGGCATTACCGACGGCAAAACCAACGGTACCGATTTTAGCTTTAGTGTTTCTGTTAATGGTACCGATGTAAAACATACAGGAAAATATTATGCTACTGCCGACACAGCTGGATTAGATATAGATTATGATGGCATGAAAATGCATACAACTTTAAAACGCGTCCAGTAAAAAAGCAGCTTTTCTGCTAATAAATAAAAGAACCTTACCTCCCGGTAGGGTTTTTTATTGGAATATTTTCAATAATTTTCACATTATCTGCAACTTATTTTTCCAAAAAAGCATCTAATGTATACTAAACTTACAGTATACCTTACTGCCTATGGAAGCTGATGCCTATATCATTAACCTGGCGGCTAAAAAATTGGCCGGCGAGGCTACTGACGATGAAATAAATGAGTTAAATAAACTTTTGGCTGAAAACGAAACGTTAAAAAATTCGCTTAAGAACGTTTTTGCCACGTGGGACAAGATTGACTTTGACAACAACTTGAGTGAACATGAAATTGAACAGAACCTCGGTCGCATTTTAAAAAAAATTCACCATAAGATAAACCCCGAAGGCAACTTGCCGGATGGACCTCTGAAAAACTGCTGATAGAGCAAACAACAAATCAGGTCATTGCGATCCATTTGCAATGACCTGGTTTTATTTTTAACCTAAAAAATCAGGCGGGTAAAGTTTTTGCCTATATTTTTCTGCAATAGCCCGTAACCGGGTTAACTCTTCTTCATTCATTACTGGCGGTGGTAAAAATGTGCCGGCCTCAACGGGTGTGCCTATTTCTTCAAAAAATGCATCGAGCCCTGCTGGAATAACGGTACATAACAAATGAGCCATTTCATTGCCTGTATTTTTAAAACAATGTACTTCTCCTCCTGTGGGAATATTTACAAAAGAGCCTTTTTTTGCAGCATATTTGCCTGCTTCGGTCTTAAACTCAACTTCACCATCTACTACATAAAACAGTTCACTGATGTCAGTATGCGAGTGAGGTCCCGGACCGCCGCCCGGTGGAACAAGCATATCTATTACGGCATAAGCACCTTCGGTTTGTTTACCAGAAACAATGATCCGATAAGAGTCGCCTACTACAGAGAGACTTTGTCCCTGGTTTTCATCTACGGTTATAATGTTGTTTATCATAACAAAAAATTTTAGTGTTAATTATTAAACAGATATGGTATAAGTATTTTTAAAGTACAGGATAATCGATATACCCTTTTTCGCCCGGGGTATACAGGGTAGCAAAATCCAACTGATTTAGCTCCATCCCTTTTTCAATACGGGTTACAAAATCGGGAGTAGCTAAAAAACTTCTTCCAAATGCAATTAAATCGGCAAAGCCTTTTTGTAATTGATCTTCGGCTGTTTCGGCGGTGAACCCGTTACATAAAATAATGGTATTTGAAAAAGCAGAGCGGATAGCATTAAAAGTTTTTTGAGGGATAGTCGGGTTGGCAGAAATATGAATATACCGGATATCTAACTCATTCATTGCCTTTGCAAGGTAAGTATATGTTTCGTGTACTTCGTCTCCATTATAGGCTTGTAAATCGCCCAGGGTTGAGAAAGGAGAAAAACGGATACCCACTTTTTCTTTACCGATAGTTGCAGCCACCTTTTCTGCAATTTCAATAGTTAATCTCGCCCTATTTGCTATGCTTCCGCCATATTCATCGTTACGGTTATTAACATTGGGATTTAAAAATTGTTCAAGCAAATAACCATTTGCAGCGTGCAGTTCCACACCATCAAAACCTGCTTCTATTGCGTTTTTGGATGCTGAGACGTAGCCTTCAATAATAGCTTTTATACCTGTGGTGGTTAAAGCTACTGGTTCGGAGTGATCTTGCATACCTGCGGTATCGGTATAAATTTGTCCCGCAGCTTTAATATTAGATACCCCTACCAGTGTTGCCCCTTCGGGCAAATTATCTATATGACCTATTCGGCCGGTATGCATCAACTGCAGAAAAATTTTACTGCCATACTGATGTACACTGCTGGTTACTTTTTTCCAGCCATTAATTTGTGCCTCATTATAAATACCCGGAATGCGGGGATAACCTAAACCTTCGGGTGCAGGTGCGGTTCCTTCAGTGATGATCAGGCCTGCCCCGGCGCGTTGTCCATAATAGGTTGCCATCAAATCATTAGGGATATTATCGATGGCGCGACTCCTGGTCATCGGCGCCATTACCATATGGTTCTTTAAGTTGAACCCTTTTTTGCTGTATGCTGTTAAAATCGTTTTCATTTTGTTGCTGTCATTTGTTTTGTATTGACAGAACAAATGTAGCCCGGCCTGGCAGGTTAAAATAACGCTTAAAGACTACAAAATAGTCCTATCCGGCGAGGGAGTATTTTTTGGGGGTGATGCCGTAAAATTTTTCGAAAAGCCTTGAAAAATGGCTCAGGTTTGAAAAGCCAAGCCTATAGCCTGCTTCTGATACCGAATAGCCTGCATGTTTCAACAAAAAGCCAGCCTCCTGCATCCTTTCATTCTGATAATAGTTGTAAATAGTATCGCCGAAAGTTTGTTTAAATAATTGCTTCATTTTGGTTTCGCTCATCCCGGCCATTTTTGCCAGGGAAGCCAGCTGTGGTGGCACGCTCAGGTCTGCAAGCAGCGCAGTTCTGATCACATACAATTTATCTATATCAGCCTTATTAACGGGGCTTTGTTTTTCATCGGCCCTGCTCAGCAACTTATCAAACAAAAGATAAATCATTTCGTGCGTTTTTATACTGTAGTATAAATCGCTCAGTTTACTCTGATCATTAATTTCAGAAATCTGCTTCAGCACCCGTTGTACTTCGGGGTTCATTTTTTCGTGATAAAAAAACAGGGTGTTACTGTTGAGAATAGTTGCTAAAGGGCCGTTCACGTTTTCAATACGAAGCAAGGCAGACAATACCTGGCGTTTAATGCCAATTACACAAAAATATACTTCGCTATTAGCCGGGAAAAAAGTTTCAGTGGATAATGAGGTAGAAGCTATCTGAATAGATGAACCATTATTTTTTAAAAACTGAATGGCATCTTCCCTATCGGCTGTAAAGCCTGCTGGTATTTCATTGCTATTGAATACAATGGAAATTAAATCATTGGGTTCTGCATCTGGCGCTATTCGTTTTAAATGGAAGTCCTGTTTAAGGGTATAATGATGCAGCACAAATTTAAAGCCGGGCTCTACATCCACCCATTTAATGCGCCCCTCACCCAGGTTGGCAGGAATTTGTAAACTGTTTTTAAAAACAGGGATATTAAACTTTTCGCCAAAGCTTTTTACAAAATTAAAAGAAGGCTGAACGGTGAACTCAAAAGTCATTGTTTAAAAATATGCATTTTACAGTAAATTGTATGCAGCCTTTCTTTTCGTACACGTGCACCTCTTCTAATTTACTTTGCAACTATAATTTCTACTCCATCAAGGCATTTGTTTACAATTATTTAAACATTCCTTATCAGCCAGTAATTTTTATTATCGATAATTTGGCGGCTGCTGCCTGCTACAGATTTTCATCTTTATTATTTAATCGTTTATCAATATGAAACGCAGAGATTTTGTTATCAATACTACCTTAACCGCCATAGGGGCATCGTTAATTAATCCATTGAGCGGTCTTGCCGAAACTCCTGTTACTCATTTAAATAGTGAAGATGTATCTCCAAGAGCGGCATTAGCCAATGATTTCCCTTTAAACTTTTTGGCAGTTGGCGACTGGGGTCGTAATGGCGAATACGACCAGACAGAGGTAGCCAAACAAATGGGTTTATGGGCAGCCACACATCCCAATAACTTTGTAATATCTGTTGGTGACAACTTTTATCCATTGGGCGTAGTAAGTGAGAATGATCCTTTGTGGCACTATTCGTTCGAAAATATTTACACTGCACATTCTTTACAGTGCGATTGGTACCCGGTTTTGGGAAACCATGACTATGGATCGGATCCAGAAGCACAGGTGCGCTACAGCAAAGTAAGCCGCAGGTGGAATATGCCTGCCCTTTATTATACCAAAGAGGTGAATTTGGCAAAAGATGCCAAAGCATTATTTGTGATGATAGATACCGATCCCTTTCTTTTTGAAACCAAGAAAGATTATGTGGAGAAACAGATGGAATGGATAAACCACACGCTTGCCAATGCATCGGCTGATGTAAAATGGAAAATTGTGGTTGGCCATCATCCTTATTATACCGTGGGCCCGCGTATTACCAATTATGATACGTTAACCATGCGAAAAGCCATGACTGATGTTTTTGAAAAACATAAAGTGGATGTTTACCTGTCCGGACATGATCATTCCCTTCAGCATTTAAAGCCCGCAGGCTATACCCACCAGTTTATTTCGGGTGCCGGATCAGAGCTTACGCATGTAACAGCAGGGATTGATTACAGCAAATTCCAGGCTTCGGAACATGGGTTTATGTATTTTTCGGTTGATCCGAACAGGTTCCATGCAAGCGTAATTAACGTTGACGGCACTGTAATTTACGAAACCACACTTACCAAATAATCTAATAAGTACTGACAAGATACTTTCCCACGGGTTCATCTTTGAACACCTGTTTATTCTTTTAAAAACAGCGTATTCGGATGAAAGTGTTTCCAGGAGTGCCAGTATTCTTGATAGGCTTGAATCTTGTCCAGCTTGCAGCCCTTTAAATAACCTGAGGTTGCCAATCCGTCCCAATCCCAAATGGATGCAGTTTCCTGGTCAGTAAGCATTCCAGCAGTATCCAATTTAAAATGCAATGCTTTACCATTTACTGTACTGTTAAAGGCATGGTAGGTTAGGCTATCATCTTCAATGGCAACCAGCAAGGGTCTTTTGTTTACCTGGTCATTAATAAAACGTTTTTTAAACAGTTTGCGCCAATCATAAGCCTTTGGCTGCCCGTTAACAATCACTCCTAATACCCAGCTTTTTCTAATCAGGGTGTCCTTATTTTTGATGGTGCTATCCCGATCAACCGCCTGCAATCGATCGTAGTTTTTTAAGTCGTTATAGTCATTCAGGTAATGTTCATCAGGCTGCAGGATAAGCGAGCCAGGGTGTTTTTCCAGCCAAGCGCTAAGGGTTGATTGTTCATAGGGCAGTTCCTGCAAATGATTGCCCTTTAATTTTCCTACGGCGGCGTTTCCAGTCGCCTGGTACCACCATGTTTTGGTATCCTGATCCTCAATAATAGCATTATAATGCCTTGCACCCACCAGCCTGAAATTTTGTCTTTTGCCGTTTACAATCGGACTATAAACCCTGCCTGTACGGCACATGGTGCAATAGGTAACCAATACAGGCTCGTTGCCCACATTGTCCTGCACTTTATGATGATAGCCCAAATACACCAGCGGATAGGCTTTGGCCACACCATTATTAACCACACCTATAATTATAAAGCTTTCGGGCACTTTGTTGTGGATTGCATTGGCAAATTTGATAGTTTGCGGCTCTTCAAACATGCTTTCGGCTTTAAACATTACGTCGGTAAAGTAAAAACTAACCAGGCATAGTACCAGCACTGTTCCTTTAACCAATTTACCCGAGGTTGAATTTCTGGCAAAACCTTTAAACAGGTACCACAAAATAAATATGGCACCTATCAGCCGTAAGGGCATTACTATTTTTTCCAGGTAATAAGATACGGTTATGGCATTGAGTTCCTGGCTACCAGGAAACGGCATTAGCAGGTAAGCATGAATTAATCCAGGTACTACCAGTAAAATTACCCCTATCCAAAAAATTATTGATCTGTTTCGCTTTTTCATTTGGTTTCGTTCAGGCTTGCATAGCGGTTAGGCGAGGGCATATAGCCACTGGTTTTTAAAATATTGGCTAACCGGTCATAAAAAGCCGGATCTGTTGGAGTAACGGTGGCCAAACCATCAACATACTTATTATATAGGCAAAACAGGGCGGCTATCAATACCGTATCATGAATTTCCAAATCAGTTGCACCTGCGGCGCGGGCTTTTTCCACCAGTTCAAGGCTTACAGTTCGTGCATCGGCCTGGGTGCGCCGGGCTATCTCAAGCAATTGCTTCATCTTAGCGCTTACCGGTGCATGTTCGGGATTGTTTTTTACCATTTCAGCTGTCTCCCGTTCGCCTAAAAGTACATCGGCAACTGCGGTATGGGCCGCAGTACAAAACCTGCATTGGTTACCCTGTGAGGTAACAGTGGCAATCAATTCCCTTTCACCTTCGGTTAAGGTTGATTCGCCGCGTAACAATATTTGCGTAAGCTGCCTGATAGGCAAAGCAGTATCCTGCCGGTAACTCAGCAAACCGGTGATACCGGGCAGATTCTCATCTAATGGTATATGGGGCATTTATAATTGGTTTAAATTATTCAAAGTGCCGTTATAGAATTAATTGGGCTACATAAAATATCCCATTAATTATTTTCCGGTAACTCCTCTGATGAACACTTGGTTTATAACGATGTTAAATTTATTAAAATTAACATTGTAAAGAAACAAAATCGTTTTTTTTAAGCATTTCTTTCTTAGTGCTTTGTAACAGTATTATCACCAATACATCAATAAACGATTAACTTACTAAATTAGGCCTCTAATTAGCTATTAACTGACCAATTCATTATGAAAAAATTACTACTCTTAACCGGGCTGGTGTTGTGGTATTCCATTACCTTCGCCCAGGCGCCCGCAGCCGAAGACACTTCCTATGTAAGGGATCATTACACCAAGATGGAAACGTACATTACCATGCGCGATGGTAAACGTCTTTTCACATCCATTTACATGCCGAAGGATCAATCAAAAAAATACCCAATGTTGATGACGCGTACGCCGTATACAGTGGCTCCCTATGGTGCAAATGCTTATAAAAGATCGTTGGGTCAAAACAAGTTTCTGGAAAGAGAAGGCTTTATTTTTGTTTACCAGGATGTACGCGGTAAATGGATGAGCGAAGGTGATTATGTAGATGTACGCCCCGATATCGACAATAAAAAAAGCAAAAAAGATGTTGACGAAAGCTCTGACACTTATGACACTATTGACTGGCTGGTAAAAAACATCCCCAACAATAATGGCAAAGTAGGTATTGAAGGCATTTCATATCCTGGCTTTTACTCTACTGCATCATTACCAAATGCACACCCTGCATTAAAAGCAGTATCGCCGCAGGCACCGGTTACCGATTGGTTTATTGGTGATGACTTTCACCACAATGGTGCTTTGTTCCAGATGGATGCTTTTGCATTTATTACCAGCTTTGGCGTACCAAGACCAAAACCTATTACCCCTGCAGAATTTAAAACTGCGATTAAATACAAAGAAGCCGACAACTATAAATTTTACCTGGAATTAGGTGCGCTGCCAAACTTTAAAAAATATTACTTCGGTGATTCTGTTAAGTTTTGGGACAACATGATGGCACATCCAAACTACGACAGCTTTTGGCAGGATATGAACATCCGTCCGCATTTAAAAAACATTACCCCTGCAACTATGACTGTGGGCGGTTTTTTTGATGCCGAAGATTGCTTTGGTGCGTTACACGTATTTAAGGCACTGGAAGAACAAAACCCGGCTACACACAAAAACATGCTGGTTATGGGCCCTTGGTTCCATGGCGGCTGGGAGCGTGGCGATGGTCAGTTTTTTGGCGATCAGGACTTTGGTTCAAAAACCAGTGCCTGGTTTGAAGAAAACGTAGAGCTTCCTTTCTTCAAATATTACCTCAAAGGTGAAGGAGAATTAGATTTGCCAAAAGCAACTATCTTCATCAGCGGAAGCAACGAATGGAAAAAATTCAGCGAATGGCCGCCAAAAAATACCGTTGAAAAAACACTTTATTTTCAACCGAACGGCAAATTATCATTTGATGAGCCTAGTGCTACCGATAGCTTTGACGAATACGTAAGTGATCCAAGTTCACCCGTACCTTATCAGGATGGGATCCAATCACGCCGAACAAGAGAGTATATGCTTGATGACCAGCGTTTTGCAAGCCGCAGACCAGACGTAAAAGTTTATCAAACTGATGCCTTAAATGAAGATATCACCCTAACCGGTCCGGTAATTGCCGACTTGTTAACCTCAACAACAGGTACAGATGCAGATTATGTTGTGAAAATAATTGACGTTTTCCCTGATAACTACCCTAATCCGGTTCCAAACCCTAAAAACGTAACTTTAGCTGGTTACCAGATGCTGGTTCGTGGGGAGGTTTTCAGAGGCAAGTTCCGTAACTCATTTGAAAAACCTGAACCATTTGTACCAGGTAAAGTAACCGAGGTAAAATATAACCTTCCAGATGTAGCACATACTTTCAGAAAAGGTCACCGCATTATGATTCAGGTTCAAAATACCTGGTTCCCCTTGGTTGACCGCAATCCGCAGCAATTTGAAGACATCAACCAAGCTAAAGATTCAGACTTCCAAAAGGCAACCATCAGGATTTATCATGATACCGCAAATAAATCGAGTGTAAAAGTTACAGTATTGCAATAAAAACAGCTTGCATATTGTTAAATTACACAGATCAAAAATTGAAAATGAAAATAAACAACTTATTAATTTGCGCCCTTGCACTAATTACCTTTAGTGCAAAGGCGCAATTAGGTGTTCCAAAAGAAAAATTTACCCGCGCCGATTCATTGCGCGGAAACTTAACACCATTACGTACCTGTTACGATATTGACTACTATCACCTTGATGTTAAGTTTGATATTGATCAGAAATTCATCAGCGGCAGCAACCTTTTTAAATTTACCGCCACGCAAGATTTCACCAAACTTCAATTTGACCTTTTTGCTAACCTAAAGGTTGAAAAAGTAGTTTATAAAGGCCAAGAGCTGCCTTATACCCGCGAGTACAATGCCGTTTTTATAACCTTTCCTAAAACTATAAAAAAGGATAGCAAGGATGAGTTTAAAGTTTACTACTCAGGTAATCCAACCATAGCTAAACGTGCACCATGGGATGGTGGAGTGGTTTTTACCAAAGATTCTGTGGGTAATCCATGGGTAGCTACTGCCTGCCAGGGCGTGGGCGCCAGTATATGGTGGCCCAATAAAGATCATCAATATGATGAAGTGGACAGCGCACTGATCAGCATTAGCGTACCTACTGGCCTGCAGGATGTATCAAACGGCCGTCTGCGTAAGGTTACTGACCTTAAAAATGGCTATACCCGGTACGATTGGTTTGTTGCAAACCCTATTAACAACTATGATATTGAAGCCAATATTGGCAAATACACTCATTTTAGTGATACTTACGCCGGCGAAAAGGGAAATCTGAGCCTTGATTACTGGGTACTTACTTATAACCTTGACAAAGCCAAAAAACAATTTGGCGAAAATGTAAAGGATATGATCAAAGCTTTTGAACATTGGTTTGGCCCTTATCCTTTTTATGAAGATGGCTATAAACTGATAGAAACACCACACCTTGGAATGGAACACCAAAGCGGAACAGCTTATGGAAACCATTACAAAAACGGGTACCTTGGTCGCGATCTTTCAGGTACGGGATGGGGCTTGAAGTGGGATTTTATCATCGTGCATGAAAGCGGGCACGAGTGGTTTGGCAATAACATTACCTCCAAAGACCTTGCCGATATGTGGATTCATGAAAGCTTTACCAATTACTCAGAATCGCTGTTTATTGAACAACGTTACGGCAAACAGGCCGGACAGGAATATGTACATGGCACCAGGATGGCTATTCAAAATGACCGCCCTATAATTGGCCCTTACAATGTAAACAAAGAAGGATCGGGTGATATGTATTATAAAGGCGGTAACATGCTGAATATGATACGTACCATTATTAACGACGATGAAAAATGGCGCAGCATATTACGCGGTTTAAACAAAACTTTTTATCACCAAACGGTTACTTATGATCAGGTTGTAAACTACATCAATGAACAGGCGGGGAAAGATCTCAGTCCTGTTTTTGATCAGTACCTGCATTATAAAAACATCCCAATTCTTAACTTCATGTATATGAGGGGCAAATTATATTGCCGCTGGATAGCCGATGCAAAAGGCTTTAATATGCCTGTTAGAGTTCGGATAAAAGGTGGTGATTATCAATTCATCACCCCAACAACTGATTTTAAACCAGTTGAAATTGCAGATGCAACCAAAGATAATATTGAAGTGGATACCTTTGATTATTACATAGGGGTGCTTATAGACTAATCAACTGCATAAGGACTCAATCTGGCAAAGCCGGGTGAATACTAAATTCATCAGGCTTTGTTGTTTTCGCCAGTCATCATTATTTTTTGATTGGCTGCAACCTTATTAATTTTCAACACGTCTTATTTTCAAAACTGATACATTATGAAATCAATGAGTAAAATCCTACTGGCTGTGGCTATTTTAGCAGGCAGCGTTTATAGCTATGCTATCCCAACTCCAACTGTTAAAGTTCATGTTAATGAAATTGTCGACCGTCATCTTTCAGGTTTCAACGCAGTAAACGTTGCCGGTTCGTTTGATGTAAAAATTGCCCAAACAGGTGCTGAATCGGTAAATATAGATGCACCGGCAGAAGTAATGGATCACATTTTAACAGAAGTAAATAATGGCGTTTTAAAAATTTATAACAAACATGATAATTGGAACTGGGGCGATTGGTGGGGCCATCATAAAAAAATAATTATATACGTTACCGTAAAAAACATCAACAGCGTTTATATATCTGGTTCAGGGGATGTTGCTTTTAAAGATGGCCTTGCGGCAAATTCCTTAAAATTGAAGATCAGCGGCTCGGGTGATATGAGCGGAAAGATTGATGTAAAAATGCTGGAAAGCAGCATTACAGGTTCGGGCGATATGACTTTATCAGGCCGTGCTGAAAGTTCAACGGTAGATTTAGTGGGCTCGGGTGATTATACTGCGGCTAAACTGCTTACCGTAAGTACCGCAGTTCGTCTTTCAGGATCAGGAGATGCAGAAGTTAACGCGAGTGATAAAATTGATGCGGCACTCCATGGTTCCGGCGATATTCACTATACCGGTGCTGCACATAATGTTTCCAGTTCAAAAACAGGCAGTGGGGATATTTCAAGATTTTGAGTTAATTTATAGGGCGGCCTGACAAGCAGTTCGCCCTATAAGTATGCTAAAACCATCATATTATGATGCATTTGTGACGGATAACAGAACAATGACATTAGGCTTTTCGGCTAATAGTTGTAATTTTACCGCCCAAATGCCTCTATATGATTAAAAAGATTTACGCTATTGTTATTGCTTCTTTATTTGTGGTTTCTGCCTCCTTTGCGCAGGGACCTTCAGCCAATACGCAAGTAACAAATAAGACTGATACCTCAAAAACAGCAAAATCCGGAACTACAGGTGTGGTAAAACAAAGCACACTTGATATTCACTTTAATGGTTTGGCTTTTTTAGATGACCATGAATACGACGCTTTAATTCCTATACGCAAAACCAACTCCGGCACACGTACAGCCATAGACATTGGCTACAATGTTGACAGTTTAAACCACTTTGTAGTTGGTACAAATGCACTGCATGAATTTGGAGGTGTTCCTTATTTTGTGCAAGTCAATCCGGTTGCTTACTATAGTTTTAAAAATAAAAACTGGTTGTTTAATGCTGGTGAATTTCCACGCGATAGCTTACTTCAATTACCACGCGGATTATACAATATAGACTCTGCCCAATATTACCGTCCTAATGTGGAAGGTTTGTTATTGAGCCATAAAGGCATACACGGTGTAGAAACCGGGTTTATTGATTGGGTAAGCCGCCAAACAGCAACAAACAGAAATCAGTTTATGGCTGGAGAGTTGGGCACCTATATACCAAATCCGGGCCATGCATTTTATATTTCGCATGCTTTCTTATTTGAGCACAATGCGGGTTCAAAAAGCGACACCGCAGCTGATATACAGGATAGCGGAGGCGGCCAGCTTCGTTTAGGTTTAGATTATAGCCACAAAACCATATTTGACTCCTTACGATTTGAAGCAGGCGCCCAGTTTACAGGGCATCGAGTGCGTTCACAGTATCAGTTCGAATTTTCCCGCGGATTTGTTGCTAATGTTTATATCGGCTACAAACGCTTCTCTTTGGATGATCAGTTTTATAAAGGCACCCCAAGTGATTTAACTTATGCCGATCCTTTTTACACAAAATCCATTTTCAACCGTGCTGATTTTATGTATACCGCTTTTGTAGGCAAGCATTTAAAGGGTCAGTTCTTTTTAGCATTGTACCAATCGCCGGCGCGTTTAACTGACAGCGAACCCGGCTTCAAGATTGTATATGATATCGGCAGAAAAATAATTGCCAGATTCAAAGATCCAGATTAAGCATACAAGCTTATCACAATAAGAAACCCTCATTAAAGCCCATTTATAAATGCACTTTAACGAGGGTTTTTCATTTTATATCTTCTTCTTAATTAACTGTCAATTTAATTATCCTGCTGTTTTTACTACCCAGAAAGGGATCAGTCCGAATTGAAAAAATGAGGTCAAAAACACCTTTCTTCAACGGCGAAGTTAAGGTGAAAGAATAATGTGTACTGTCGCCAGGTTGTAATTTAATACTATTAAAGCTATCAGATGCTCTTTGTACATCAACCAAAGTATCTCCTTTAAACAAACAAGACTCCATAACAACCTGATGCTGTGACGGGTCATTAGCAAAATTAATGGAGTAAGCATATGGGTTGATTATTTTCAAATCAAAAACAATCTTTTGTTTTGTTGACGCATTTATCTTATATAAAGATGTTTCAATCTTCACTTTTTGATAGGTACGCACATCATTAACCCAAGCCCCATACCATGTCCCGGCAGGTAATTTAATGGTATCTGTCGAAAGTCCTTTTATTGGATAATAAGTCAGGTAATATGCCCGCTTATGCTGCAGACTATCTTCCATTGGCCATATGTCAAACTGGGTTAGGCGATAATAGCGTGTATCATAAGCAAAACACTTCAGGCTGTTGGTATAGTAATCATATTTTGATGGATTTTGAAACCCTTCCATCATTATTACATACGAGTCACCAGCCTTTTGCTTTACCACGTTTGCCCATTCTTTAAATCCATAATAGCTTTTTAAATGTCCGTAGGTTTTAGCAAAACCAAAACCAGCAATAATAATAACCCTTACAATTATAATGATGCTTAGATTTACTATGGCAAGCGGCATTAACCATTTTGGCCTGCCGCCCCGCTGTTTAAAATGAATGAGCACCAGCATCACTAAAGGTGCAAAAAGAATAAATGTCCATTGTGGCTGTACTTCGCCCCTGGCACTGCTAATTAAAAAGAAGGTAAAAGTACCTATACAATTTACCAGCAGGCACCTGATAAAAGCATCCTTTATGCGTACGGTAAAAGCCTTACAAAACAAAAACCACCCTATAAGCGGACCAGCCATTAACAATTGGCCAGGGATATAAGAAAAAGTATTTAAAAAACTGTAATGATCTGCCGAGCGCTCAAACAGGTGATAATTTACAGATGGATAACCATGCTGCGCCTGCCAAATAATATGTGGCACATACAAACCAACAGCCAATACCACTATTAACCAAAACGACCATCGCTTTAACAATTTCCAATTAGCCAATAAGGTAAAGCCAATAACCAATACGCCATTGTATTTGCTGTATAATAAGCCTGCTATTACAATTGCTAATACCAATGCCAGCCATAGCTTATCTTTTTCAATATATTGCTGGTAAAAGAAATAAAACAATACGGTAAAAAAGAAAAGAGGAGCATCTGGCGTGGTAGTGAATCCATAAATATGAAATATAAAAATGCCGGATATTACCAACACAAAAGCAACCGCATCAATCGCATACTTCTTTAAGATAAGCCATAACAAGTAGATGGAAACAGAGCTGGCTAAAACGGTAAGCATCCTTAAGCCAAACTCATTGTGCATTATACTATCGCCAATACGGATAAAGATGGCCACCATTGGAGGATGATCAAAATACCCCCAATCCAGGTATCTTGAGTAAAGCCAGTAATAAGCTTCATCGCCCTGTAATTCTAAAGTAGATGCTTGTATAACGTTTAACAACGTCCAAAACAGCAGAAAATAAAAAACGATCTTGCCTGATTGTGATGATTTATTTAGGGTGCCGTTAATCATTTATTACGCGGTAATTTTTGAACTGCAAAGTTAATATAAAACCAATAAGGCTAACAGGGCAATTGCTATAAACGTACCGGTTTTGATGATGCGATAGTTTTTTATCTTTTCACAAAGAACTTCGCCTGGGTATATTATGGCGATGAAAAGATTTTTAAGCGAATAATATTTAATCTGTGATGAATGATCATCCATCACAGATTAAATTTAAATTTAGAATATCACTTTACCAAAAGAGGTTACCAATGATGCAATTCTTACTGCATCAAAAATACGTTCTTCGGTAGTTCCTAATTTAATTAAGGAATCTTCGTGAGCGTTTACACACATTTCACAGCCGTTTACTGCTGAAATGGCCAAACTCATCAATTCAAAAAATTCTTTACCCGTTACCGGTTTCATCATTAACTGCATGCGGATACGTGCAGGTATTTGCGTGTACTTTTCCTTTTGGGTAAAGTGACGGAAACGATAAAACACATTGTTTGATGCCAGCAATGAGGCACAACCAGCAGCTTCGCCTGTTTCAGCGGCAGTAGCACCCTGCTCTTCAGCATAACGGGTAAAATAGTCCGTTAAAATGGTATTGTTATTATTGATGGCAGTTGATAAGCCAAGCAATGCACATTCTTTTGTACTTAAATGCTCAGAAGTAAGTGTGCTGGTAAAATTAAGTTTTAAGTCACGTAAATAGCGTGATTCGCCTTTTTCAAGTAAGTTTAAACTGCTGTTACGGTATGCGGGATCAACGCCTAGGCCTTGTAATATCTCGATTACTAATTCGGTAGATTCATTCATTTATTTAAATATTAAGGTATAAAAAATCCCCGCATTATGATAAAATACGGGGACTATAGGGGTAGTTTTAATTAAACAGTTATAGTTTCTTCACCTTTAACCCAGTTGCAAGGGCAAAGTTCGTCAGTTTGCAAACCGTCAAGTACGCGTAAAACTTCTTTTACGTTACGGCCTACGCTTAAATCATTAACAGATACCCAACGGATGATACCGGTAGGATCGATGATGAAAGTAGCACGGTAAGCAATTTTTTCATTTGGCTCTAATATGCCTAAATCTTCCGCTAATGATTTTGAAGTATCAGCAAGCATTGGAAATTTAAGGTCACGTAAATCAGCGTGATCTCTTCTCCATGCAGCGTGAACAAATTCAGTATCAGTTGAAGCTCCAATTAAACGGGTATCACGGTCACGGAATTCGCCGTAGCTTTTGTTGAATTCAGCGATCTCTGTAGGGCAAACAAAAGTAAAGTCTTTTGGCCACCAGAACATTACTGTCCACACGTTTTCATCGTTTACAAGAAACTCAGAAGTGATGGTTTCAAACTCTTTACCTTTTTCGATACTTACTACCGCGGTTTTAGAAAAGTCAGGGAATTTTTGTCCTATAGTTAACATATTGATAATTTTTTTATTTCTTTAATGCAAATATACCACTTTTTAAAACAGCTATCATATATAAAGAATCGATAGCTTATAGTTAAAATCTATAACAAGTTGTTTTTATTATCATTTTTACCAATATATTAAAAAGCATCTTTTTACAAAAGGAAAATTTAGACGTTTTCAAAAAAGACATGAAAGAATTGTAAAAAAGAAAATGCGGGTTGGTTCAAAAGCATACCTTATTACAAAGAAAGTAGTAACAAAAAACCCGGCTTTAACCGGGTTTTAATATTTAAAATCTTTTGCTTATACACCTAAAAGTAACCTTGCAGGATCTTCCAGTAATTGTTTTACCCTTACCAGAAAGCTAACTGATTCACGTCCATCAATTATACGGTGATCATAAGATAATGCCAAATACATCATCGGGCGGATAACTACTTGTCCGTTTACAGCAACCGGGCGCTCAATAATATTGTGCATTCCTAAAATAGCTGATTGCGGTGAATTTAATATCGGGGTTGACATCATGGAACCAAATACACCTCCATTAGTAATGGTAAAGGTACCGCCTGTCATTTCTTCCAATGTTAGTTTGTTTTCGCGGGCTTTAACAGCTAATGCTGCAACTGCCTTTTCAATATCAGCCAGGCTCATGCTTTCTGCATTTCGGATAACCGGCACAACCAGTCCTTTTGGAGCAGATACCGCGATAGAAATATCAGCAAAGTTGCTGTATACTACTTCTTCACCTTCAATACGTGCGTTAACAGCCGGCCAATCTTTCAATGCCTCACAAACCGCTTTGGTAAAGAATGACATAAAGCCTAAACCTACGCCATGTTTTTCTTTAAATTTATCTTTGTATTTACTACGGATCTCCATAATCGGCGACATATCTACTTCGTTAAAAGTAGTTAGCATCGCTGTTTCATTTTTAACGGCTACCAAACGTTTGGCTACTGTTTTACGCAATGAAGACATTTTTTCGCGACGATCGCCTCTCGGGCCTGTTGATGCAGGGGCCGGTGCAGGGCTTGCAATGCCTGGTTTCGGACTGGAAACCTGCAATTTCTCTGCATCCTTGCTAACCTGTGGATTTTCAGATACTTTTTCAGCAAGCAGCGCATCTTCTTTTGTTATGCGGCCAGCAACACCTGTGCCTGATACAGATTTGGTATCGACACCTTTTTCTGCCAATATTTTAGCAGCAGCAGGTGATGGGGTACCTGAAGCGTAAGTTGCTTGTTTTGTTGTTTCGGTAGTTGCAGTTGGTGCAGCTACAGGAGCGGCAGCTTTAACAGCCCCGGCACCTTCAATAGTACAAACTACAGCGCCAATTGGCAATACATCGCCTTCTTTGGCAATAGTTTTTAAAGTTCCCGCTTTTTCGGCAGTTAATTCAAATGTAGCTTTATCTGATTCCAGTTCGGCAATAGCTTCATCCATAGCAACGCTATCACCATCCTTTTTTATCCAGCGGGATAAAGTAACTTCGGTAATTGATTCGCCTACGGTTGGAACTTTCACCTGTAAAGAACCGCCTGCAGCTGGTGCAGGAGTAGCATTTACTGGTGTACCCCCAACTGGTGCAGGAGCCGGTGCATTTGCAACAACTTCTGGTTGAGGCTGTGCGGCAGGCTTAGCATCGCTTGCTGAGGCTGCGCCGCCTTCTTCAATCGTGGCAACAACAGCACCAATAGGTAAGGTATCACCTTCTTTAGCTACAGTTTTTAAAATTCCGGCTTTTTCAGCGGTAAGCTCAAAGGTTGCTTTATCTGATTCTAACTCGGCAATTACTTCATCCATTTTAACTGCATCGCCATCTTTTTTAATCCAGCTTGACAGGGTTACTTCCGTAATTGATTCGCCAACCGGCGGAACTTTGATAGTTAAACTCATATTTGAATTTTTGTATGTATTAGATAGCGACGCAATGTATTGCGCCGCTACAATGAAAATCTAATTAATTATCAAATCAATCGGCTCCAACATTAGCCATTTTTTCGGCTGTTTGTTTTACAGCAGCTTTTACCGCCTTGCCTGCAGGTGCTTCAAAGGCTTTTGAAACAATGTGCAATTGCTGCGCAGCATGTTGTTTAGCAAAACCTGTTGCGGTACTGCTACCCTCATGGCGAGAAATCACATTCAGGTTAATTACTTTATCGTTATGGAACTTGCGGCAAATATATGGCCATGCCCCCATGTTTTCAGGTTCTTCCTGTACCCAGAAAAACTCAGTGGCTTTGTTATATTTTGCTTTTATCTTTAATATCTGCACTACTGGTGTTGGATATAATTGCTCAATTCTTACTATGGCTACATCCTTACGTTTATCAACCTGTTGTTTCTCAAGCAGATCATAGTAGATTTTACCTGTGCACAGCAATACGCGTTTTACTTTTTTAGGATCAGCATAAGTATCATCAATTAACTCGTGGAACTTACCTTCAGTAAACTCTTCCAGTTTTGATACGCACTTAGGGCTACGCAATAAGCTCTTTGGTGTAAAGATGATCAGCGGCTTACGGAAATCCCGCAGCATCTGTCTTCTCAAAATATGGAAGAAGTTTGCCGGGGTAGTACAGTTAGCTACCTGAATGTTACTATCGGCACAAAGCTCCAGAAAACGCTCAACACGTGCCGATGAGTGTTCAGGACCCTGCCCCTCATAACCATGCGGCAATAACATTACCAAACCATTACCGCGTTGCCATTTAGTTTCGGCACTGGCTATATATTGGTCAACTATAATTTGTGCTCCGTTAAAGAAGTCGCCAAACTGCGCTTCCCAAATGGTTAAAGCGTTAGGATTTGCCAGGGCATAGCCATACTCAAAACCTAAAACACCATATTCAGATAGTAAAGAGTTGTAAATACTGAATTTAGCTGAATCTTCAATGGTATCAAATGGGGTATACTCATCTTCCGAATCAACCAGTGTTAATACGGCATGACGATGAGAGAAAGTACCACGTTTTACATCTTCACCACTTAACCTTACCGGGTGGCCTTCTTTTAATAAAGTACCATAAGCAAGCAGTTCGCCCATGGCCCAGTCAAACACGTGGGTTTGGGTAACCATTTTATTGCGCTCTTCAAACAGCTTTTCAATCTTTTTGAAAAACTCTTTTCCCGAGGGCAAAACAGTTAGTTTTTTACCAATTGCCAGCAGCTCTTCTTTTGCAACGGCAGTATCAATTGGTGTAAAAAACTCCCTGGTACTGGCTATGTGCAAGCCATGCCAGGCACCTTCAAACATTTGAATGGTATCGGTAAACCTGTCTTCGGCTTTTGACTCGTCTAATTTTTGCTGTAACTCGGCGCGGAAAGTTTTTTCCAGCTCTGCTGCATAGGTTTCATTGATACTACCCTCGCTCAATAATTTTTGCTTGTAAATTTCAAGCGGGTTTGGATGCGCTTCAATCGCTTTGTATAATAAAGGCTGGGTGAACTTAGGCTCATCAGCTTCATTATGTCCATATCGGCGGTAGCATAAAATATCAATAAACACATCTTCATGAAATACCTGGCGGTACTCCATTGCAAGGTTCACTACGTAAGCCAATGCTTCAACATCATCACCATTTACGTGAAACACGGGAGATAATACTGTTTTTGCCACATCGGTACAATATGTACTTGAGCGGGCATCTTTAAAGTTAGTAGTAAAACCTATTTGGTTATTTATAACAATATGGATTGTACCACCTGTTCGGTAGCCATCCAGTTTTTCCATTTGCAACACCTCATATACAATTCCCTGACCGGCTACTGAAGCATCACCATGAATAAGGATAGGAGCAATTTTAGCATGATCGCCTTTGTATTTGAAATCAACTTTTGAGCGGGTTAAACCTTCTACAACCGGATCAACTGCTTCCAGGTGACTTGGGTTAGGGCAAAGGCTTAAGTGTACTTTTTTACCGCCAACAGTTACCACATCGGTTGAGTAACCCAGGTGATATTTTACGTCGCCGCCAAATGGAGTATCTTCGTCAAAATTTTTACCTTCAAACTCTAAAAAAACCTCTTTGTAAGGTTTTTCCATAATGTTGGTTAGTACGTTCAACCTTCCGCGGTGAGCCATACCAATCACAAATTCCTCAATGCCCAGTTCTGATCCATTCTCAATAACAGAATCAAGCGCAGGGATCAAAGCTTCAGCACCTTCAAGCGAGAAACGTTTTTGACCCAGGAATTTGGTACCTAAAAAGTTTTCGAACACCACTGCTTCATTCAGCTTATTCAGCATCAGTTTTTTCTCTTCAACTTTGAATGATGCTGTATTGCGCTTGCTTTCCATCCGGTCTTCAAACCATTTTATTTTAATGGGATTACGAATGTAGCGGTATTCGGCGCCTATCGATTGGCAATAGGTATCTTCCAGTAACTGGCGGATATCGCGCAGTTTGGCAGGGCCCAGGCCAACTTCAACACCCGCGTTAAATACGGTGTCCATATCGGCATCGCTTAAGCCAAATGTTTCCAGTTCTTTGCCCGGGAAGTATTTGCGTCTTTCGCGAACGGGATTTGTTTTGGTGAATAAATGGCCGCGTGTACGGTAACCATCTATCATATTCAGCACATTTATCTCCTTTAAAAAATGCTCGGGGGTACCTGTATTTTGAGCAGCGGGTGCTTGTGCATCACGACCAAAATCAAACCCTTCAAAAAATTTTTGCCATCCAAAGTCAACCGATTCAGGGTCTTTTTTATAGTCTTCGTATAAGGAATCTATGTAGGCAGCGTTTCCGCTATTTATATAATTTAGACGATCCATGAGAAACCAATCTTTAAAACGGTACAAAAGTAAGCATATCGGTTAACAAACTTTATAATTTATTCATAAAAGTTAACCGGCTTTTTATTTGATACCTTATTGTTACAACTGTTTAACGAATATTCGCTTTTAAAGGTTAAAAAAAGTGTACCAGATGTGCCACCTGGTACACGTGGCACAGTAAATAATTTTACAACACCTTTAATATTTTGAGTAATTGAAAAGCACGGAAATATATTCCGCCTTTTTAGTGAAACAGTTTGTGCAGGAAACCGCGCAAGTAGGAAATCCCCTCAAAAAGAACGGCCAGTACACCTATAATCACTGTAAATTGTTCAAATGGGTTCATAATACTTATTTGACGCTTATTTAAAAATAAAGTTACACTTTAACCTATTATTTAACTACAACTGTGTCAGAAAAATCCTGGTAATCAACATTCTTTACAATGGGCAACCAGGTATCAATATAATCACTTCTTATTTCAAATTCAATAGCGGGCTTGGCTACAATAGCATATTTACTTTCGCGGGCATCATTCACACCTGCAATAAAAGCCCAATTACCCCAGTTACTGGCAGGCGAATAATCAATTAGCTTTTCTTCAAAGTAAGCGGCTCCTTTTATCCAGTCAACCTTAAGGTCATTCACTAAAAATACCGCCACTATCTGCCTGGCGCAATTATTAATAAAGCCGGTAGCGTTTAGTTCATGCATAACAGCATCAACCAATGGCACTCCGGTTTCGCCGTTTTTCCAGCTTTCAAAAAGCTCATCTTCACTAATAGTCATTAAAGCCTGTTCATCTTCATTTTTGGCGGCTATAAATTTCTGTCCATGTTTTTTAAACATAAACCTGAAATAATCGCGCCATAAAAGATCGAGTACCAAAGCATTAAAGTAATTAGCAGGGGCCGAATGCTGGTGTTTATGAATTTCCCAATAAACCTGCCGCAAAGAGATACAACCCAAAGCTATCCATGGTGACAATTTTGACGAAGGCCCTGCAGCTGATTGATTGCGATTTGTTTTACCATTAGTATACTGAAATCCAGCTGAAAAAACCTGTTCCAGCTGAGCCAGCGCAGTTGTTTCGCCGCCTATAAAATTGGTGGTAACCCTGACATCCTCAAAAACATCATCCAAACCAAGGGATTGTAATGTGGGCAATTCACCTGCATCAGCAATTTCCGGAGTATAGATCGCATCCGGTGTTCCTATGCAAGGGCGCACGTCACTATCACGCTCCACTTTCTTTTTAAATACAGCAAAACTATCCGGAATGTCTTTTATCGGGAAAGGCAGATCTTCTTTATGATATAAGGTATGGCCAATAAAATGCTTTAAGTTAAGCTTCATCTTCCATAAAGCAGCTTCTACCTGTTCAGATATTGCAGTTTCTTCATAGGCAACCTCGCGGTGATGATAAACCTCATTTACATGATATTCTTCAGCCAGTTGGGGCAATATCTCGGCGGGATTACCTATCCGCACAATTAGGTTGCCACCTATTAATTGAAGGTTCTTCCGAAGGTCGGCAACAGACTCTAAAAGGAAACGCGCACGTACATTGCCTGTTTTTGAATTGCCGGAAGCGTTTTTCTTGAAATAATAAGGATCGAAACAATATACAGGCAATACTTTATCTGCTTTACGTACCGCTTCTAACAATATTTCATTATCACGAATACGTAAATCATTTCTAAACCACACCAATATCGTTCTTTCACTCATAGTAAATTCAAAGGGATTAAGTGAACGCAGCGTACAAATTTGCGATTTATTTATTTCTTAACAACAATTGTAAGCAATATTTGACGCCGGGTAAACATTTTGTTTGATTTAGCATCAATAAAAGCCCTGTTTAAAAGCAATAAAGATAAATCATCCTCCATTCTGTTTACGTATGGCAGCAATTATGGGTTTTAAATATATTCATTTAGATTGATTGACATCAACAGGTTTATATATTCAATAAACTTGTTTAGTGATTAAGAATGAAGCAGCAAGCCCGTGTTTGATATGGTTGATATATTGTAAAGTTTATTTAGTTTTCCTTATTGCTGAATAATGAGGTTTTCTGCCTTGCAGATTCGTAATGGCCTTTCCAAATCTTCCTGAATTTTTGGCTGGGTTGTTTTAATAAGATTATATAACTGCCAAATTCACGTGAGTACCGATTAGTAATACTGTCAATTACAGAAGCAGATTCAAACTCTCTTATAAAGTCCGCGTGAATTTCGTCACGATCATCTGTAACTATAACAAATGTATCTCTATCATAAAAATCCGTCAAAGGTGTCCAGAATAAATAGCTTGCGCTCTGTCCGATAGGCGATCCAATGTGATACAGCGGGCCATAATGATCAATTGCAGCACCTTCCCCATAATTATCGCAATCAATTACGAATTTATTTTTCACCGAGTCTGGTAAAATATTACGAACCCTCGCAACTTTTGCTGTCATTTCTTCCCATCCAAGCATATCTGCAAAATCCTGGGGCAAGGGATGGGATTTCCGGTCTTCCCATGTAAGGAACCCTAATTTCCTGAATATACTGTTGTGCACGTAATATGTGACTAATTGTTGTGGTGGAAGAAATGGGAGCGTAATTGTATTCAGGAAACAGCCAATCAATACAGCGTAACCTATAATAACATAGCGCATGTATTTAAACCGGCCGGTAGTTAAGCGTTCAAGGAAAACCGCTCCAAAGCCAAACAACACCGGATAGGCACTCATTCCATAATAACCTTTACCCTGACCCATCACAAAAATTGCCATTACAATTAAAAATGCCCAGCCAATAAACCTGTATTGCCTGCCGGCACTTATAAAAAACAGCCAATATAATCCTGATAGCCATGTGAATATGCAAGGAATATTATACAATAATTGAAATTTCAAAAAATCGATCCGGTTTACGTTTTGAAGTTGCTTATCCTGTAACTCTTTCGCTTGGGTAACGAAAGGGAACCCATGTAGATATTGCCAGATAAGATTAGGCAAACAGATGATCAAGCCAATAAGCAATGCATAGTAAAAATGTTTTTTTAGCAATATATTCCGTTCAGTAGTCAATAATAATCCTATCAGCAAACTTATTGCGAAAAATACAATTGAATATTTACTCATTATACCCATGCCTAACGCAATACCTGCGATGTATAATCCACTTGTTTTTTCAGTTTTTATATAAAGAACAAGGCCATAGGCCATAAGTGTCCAAAAAAACATGTCTAAAAAATTAGGCTGAAACATAAAATGAACATGCATAAAATATCCAAACACAAAAGGCATAAAACCTGCAATAACGGCAAACAATTGCCCCCCGAATAAAAATATGAGGCGTGCAACAAGGATATAAGTGAATGCTCCGAAGAGAGAGGGCCATAATTTGATCCAAAAAATACCACCGCCCATAATATTGGTGAGGTAACCAAATACCGACATCAGTGGAGGTACTTCAAGATATCCCCATGCCATATGATGGCTTTCAGCAAGATATAAAAACTCATCCCTGTGCGGCTCGTATACCGGGTTTTGGATGAGGTAAGGAAGAATAAATTTTATTAAAGCCAATAAGTACACAAGGTTCACCAGATTTTTTTGCTTTGAAAATACCGAAGAAGATAGTGCTGAATTCATACAATGTATTTTAATTGTTTAAAACCGTTGATAAAACATTTATTTAATAAGAGGTAACTTAGAAGGAAACGTTGCATGATTTTGTTGTTTAGGAGGTTTTTACGAACATTCTCATCAAGTGTCTGCTCTTGACTGTGCCATCTTTCAGTGATTATGCATGATCTTTTTCCAAATTATTCTATTTTTTTACTAAATATCTCAATCGCTAAACACCTTCAATTAATACTTTTTGTACTATCGCTCAAAACCAATCGTTAATTATAGATAGTAATGACATTTTCATTGTGATAATGTTATATTTTTATAGTTATCATTAAAAATCTCTTTTTATGGCTACTGTTGAGAGCATCCGGAAAGCATATATAGACTTTGTACTTACAGAGGGCCAGCAGCCCAAGTCGGTTTATATTTTTGCTAAAAAAAACAAAATGACAGAGGAAGAATTTTACCAATTCTTCTCCTCGTTCGACGCGATTGAACAAAATCTTTGGACAAATTTTGCGGTAAAAACCATCACTGAGATAAAAACCCAGGAAGTTTGGTCGCAATACACCTCACGCGAAAAAGCACTGTCGTTTTTTTACAGCTTTTTTGAGTTGATTAAAGGTAACCGGAGTTTTGTGGTTTACAGCGTAAAAAAACAACCCAAAAGTTTTTCAACTCCGCAAACATTTACCGGAGTGAAAGAAGTTTTTGAAAACTTTTGTCAATCGCTTATTGCAGAAGGTATTGAATCGAATGAATTGTCCGAGCGTAAATTCTTTTCTAACCGCTATAAAGATGCCCTTTGGGTGCAGTTTGTTTTTATCCTTAACTTCTGGATAAACGATAATTCTACCGGGTTTGAAAAAACTGACGAAGCCATTGAAAAAGGCATCAACGTTACTTTTGATCTGTTTCAGCGTTCTCCTATCGACAACCTGTTTGAGTATGGTAAATTTTTAGCCAAACATGGCGGTCTTAAAGAAAGTATGGGATTTGGAAGCAACTAATACATTCGCAGTAATTTTTGATATGGATGGGACACTAATTGATAATACACCATATCACTACAAATCATGGCAGGCACTTTTTAAAAAGTACGATAAAGGTGAGCTAAGCAAAACAACTTATTACACCGAAATAAGCGGAGTACCAATAAAGGAAACCCTGAAAAGGCTTTTTAATACCGATGATGAAGCAACTTTAAAAGCGCTGCTAAACGAAAAAGAAAGTTACTACAGGCAATTGTATGCACCCTTTGTTACCGCAATAAAAGGTTTGGAAAACTTCCTTTACGAATTAAAAGAGGCAGGCATAAAAATGGCCATGGCAACTTCAGCAACAGTTGAAGACATTAATTTCATACTGGATAGGGTACCCATAAGAAGCGATTTTGAAGAGATTGTAAATACAAGCATGGTGAGCAGGCCAAAGCCCAATCCTGATATATTTTTAAAAGCTGCCGAAATGCTCAACGTACCGCCTGAAAAATGCATCGTATTTGAAGATTCATTAGCTGGCCTTAAGGCCGGTAACAGCGCGGGTATGAAAGTTGTAGGCATCACTACCGGGCACCCGGCAGCCGATTTACAGCCGGTAAACCTGGTGATAAATGATTATACAGAGTTGAGTGTACAAAGGCTCGCTGCATTATTTGAATAACAGAAAGATGAGTGATACACCGAAAGAACAAAACAGCATACCTACCAGCAAAGTTCAACGCTCTGCCAAGTTTGTAAAAACAGGGATAAAAGTGGGTGGCAATTATATAAAGCATTATTCTAAAAAACTGTTTAATCCGGATATGGATAAATCAGAATTGAATGAGGATAATGCAGCCGATATATATGAATCTTTAAGTGAACTGAAGGGCAGCGCACTTAAAGTAGCGCAAATGCTCAGCATGGATAAAAACCTGCTGCCGCAAGCTTACACTGATAAGTTTTCGCAATCGCAATATAATGCCCCGCCACTATCAGGTCCGCTGATTGTTCAAACATTTAAAAAGTATTTCGGTAAATCACCCGAGAAGATTTACGATAAGTTTAACGTTCGCTCATCAAATGCAGCCTCTATTGGGCAGGTGCATGAGGCAGAACTGAATGGCAAAAAACTGGCTGTAAAAATCCAGTATCCAGGCGTGGGCGATTCCATATCATCCGATTTAAAACTGGTAAAACCTTTTGCTTTCCGCCTTTTGGGCATGAGCGAAAAAGAACTGGATATTTACATGCGCGAGGTAGAAGAGCGCCTGCTGGAAGAAACGGACTATGAACTGGAAGTGCGCCGTTCCATTGAATTTTCTACCGCATGTGCCAATCTGGATAATGTGGTTTTCCCTAAATATTATCCGGAGTTATCCAGCAAGCGCATCATCACTATGGATTGGCTGGAAGGACAGCACCTGCGTGAATTTTTAAATACTAATCCATCGCAGCAATTAAGAAACACCATTGGTCAGGCGCTATGGGATTTCTATAATTTTCAGCAGCACGAACTACGCGCCGTACACGCTGATCCACATCCGGGCAACTTTATGATAACGCCCGAAGGCAAACTGGGTATTATTGATTTTGGCTGTATTAAAGAGATGCCCGAAGATTTTTATTATCCCTTCTTCTCGCTTACCTCAACCGGTTTGATGGATAATAAGGACGAAACCATAAAAGCCTTCCGTCAGCTGGAAATGATCCATAAGGATGATACCCCTGCACAAATTGAGTTTTATTATACCATGTATAAGCAAATGATTGGCCTGTTTGCCAAACCTTATATTAATGATCGTTTTGATTTTAGCCAAACTGCTTTTTTTGAAGAGCTATATGGCTTTGGCGAAAAGGTATCAAAAATGCCCGAGTTTAAACAGGCACGTGGTGTAAAGCACTTTATTTATGTAAACCGCACCAATTTTGGTTTATACAATATTTTACATGAGCTAAAAGCTGAGGTAAAAACGGATACTTTTAAGCCACATGTGGTGTTGGCGTATTAACGGACGGTTGGTTTCGTTCCCATTTTTAAGGTATAGATGAAGAGGTTAACAGTAATATAGATATTAATCTGATAGTAAAATTTCCTTTACCACCGAGCCGCTATTGTAAAACGGCATTATTCTTAGCATCTTTCAGCAATAAAACCACCGTAACATGCTACTCCAAAACACCTTCGTACACCACGTACATTTATGGCTGAAAGATAAAGCCGACAAACAAAAATTAATTGAGGGATTATACACCCTGGTGCCTATTACCTACATCCGCGATATTCATATCGGTGTTGCGGCCGAAACTTTTCGCGATGTGGTTGATCGCTCCTATGATGTATCTCTTTTAATATTATTCGATACTCCTGAAGCACAGGAAGCCTATCAGGATGATCCTATCCATTTATTATTTGTAGAAAACTATGCAAAACCGCTATGCAGCAAGGTTGTTGTATCTGATAGTGTGAACGTTTTTTAGTTAATGGCGTATTGATAATAGTTCATAGCAGCTACAATTTATTGATATGAGCACACCATATTAAATTAAGCAGACAATAAAACAATCATCCTGCCATGAACAATGAACTACCGGCTATGAACCATTCTCAAAAAAGCATCCTCCTCACCGGTGGCACGGGTCTTATCGGCCTTAGCCTTACCAAACAATTATTGGCAAAGGGCTATAGCGTGAGCCATTTAAGCCGCTCACCGGGTAAAGACGCAGGGGTGAAAACTTTTTTGTGGGATATTGACAAGGGCCAGATTGATGAACACGCTATTGATGGGGTTAATATCATCATTCACCTTGCCGGGGCAGGTATTGCTGATAAACCATGGACGGATGCTCGCAAACGGGAGCTGGTTGATAGCCGTACCAAATCCATTAGTCTGATTTATGAATTACTGCATGAAAAACCTCATCAGGTAAAATCGGTAATTTCTGCATCGGCTATAGGTTATTATAGCGACAAGGGGGATGAATTGCAAACCGAAGAAAGCCCCCCTAATACCGATTTTATGGCACAATGCTGCCTTGACTGGGAAGCCGTGGTTGATGAAGGTAAAAGCCTGGGTCTGCGTATAGTAAAATACCGAACCGGTGTGGTGCTGGATACAGGTGGTGCGCTGGCAAAACTGGCTATGCCTATCAAACTTTGGGTAGGCTCGCCATTAGGCAATGGCAGGCAATGGGTGCCCTGGATCCATTGGCAGGATGTGGTTGACATGTACCTGTTTGCTATTGAGAAAGAAAACCTCGAAGGTATTTACAACATGGTTGCCCCTAACCCGCTTACCAATAAACAGCTTACCCAGGCAGTGGCCAAAACTTTGCACAAACCTTTATGGGCGCCCAATGTACCTGCATTTTTGTTAAAACTGATTATGGGCGAAATGAGTACCATTGTTTTAGGCAGTACTAAAGTATCGGCACAAAAAATAGCAGACGCCGGGTTTAAATTTAAATATCCTGAAATAGTACCCGCCTTAAAACAGATTTATGGATAATGCAATAGCGATATTCTGGTTCAGGCGCGATTTGCGTTTGGAGGATAATGCCGGTTTGTATCATGCCTTAAAAAGTGGATTACCTGTATTACCCATTTTTATTTTCGACAAAGAGATACTCAAAAACCTTGAAGATAAAAGCGATGCCCGGGTAACCTTTATTTATCAAACTATTAAAGCACTTAATGAGGGGTTGCAAAAGCTGGACAGTAGTTTATTAGTAATTTATGATACACCTGAAGAAGCGTGGAAAAAGCTTTTAACTAAATACAACATCAAAGCGGTTTATACCAATCATGATTATGAGCCATACGCTAAAAAACGTGATGAAGCAGTTGCCCAAAATCTAAAAAAACACAATATCAGCTTTAATACCTTTAAGGACCAGGTTATTTTTGAAAAAGATGAAATAGTAAAGGATGATGGCAAGCCCTATACAGTTTATACACCTTATAACCGCAAATGGTACAGCAAGCTTACCCCATTTTATTTGAAGCCCTATCCCAATAAAAAGTATTTTGCTCATCTTTTTAAAACAAAACCATTCCCGCTCCCTGCTTTAAAAGACCTGGGGTTTGAAAAGAGCGATCTTGAATTTCCTGCCATTCACTATAAAGAACTGATACTTGATTATGCCGAAAAGCGGAACTTCCCCGCTATAAAAGGAACCAGCCATATCGGCTTGCATTTACGCTTTGGTACGGTTAGCATCAGGGAACTGGCAAGCACCGCCAGTACTTTCAGTCAAAAAACATGGCTCAATGAACTCATCTGGAGGGAATTTTATATGATGATCCTTTATCATTTCCCCCAAACAGCCAATCATGCTTTCAGGCCAGAATATGACCATATTAAATGGGTGAATGATGAAAAACAATTTGAAGCCTGGTGCAAAGGCGAAACGGGTTTTCCATTAGTAGATGCCGGTATGCGCGAGTTAAATGCCACCGGTTATATGCACAACCGTGTACGGATGCTGGTAGCCAGCTTTTTAAGTAAGCATTTGCTCATTGATTGGCGCTGGGGCGAACGCTACTTCGCCCAGAAACTGCTGGATTATGAAATGGCCAGCAACGTAGGCGGCTGGCAATGGGCGGCCGGCTGCGGTACAGATGCGGCACCCTATTTCAGGATATTTAGCCCGGATGCGCAGCTCAAAAAATTTGACCCCGAACTTAAATACATCAAAAAATGGGTTCCGGAATATGCCGACATTAGCAAATATCCACAACCCATTATTGATCACGCCTTCGCTCGCGACAGATGTTTAAAAGTTTTTAAAGAGGCCCTGACTAAATAAAAATGGGTTTTGAATAGCTGCCTCAAAGCAATTACTAAAAACCCATTAATAACTTTTTATTTAGCCCTATGGCGTTACCGTATCAATAATAAAGGTAAACCGCATACAGCTGTTAGCAGGTATGGTAACAGAGTTATTATTTTGATCTGTACCGGTACTTGAAGTTGTTCCAATCCCAAGCGCTGACGGAAGCAAAATTGAAATTTTAGTACCTACACTTGCCTGGCTGGCATACATTGCTTGTTGTATACCTACATATAAATTGTCAACGTCACCAGAATTAGTGACACCTGATACATTCTGATTATTAAAAATAATACCATTTAACAATTGCCCGGTTGCAGTATAAGTAATGGTTTTTGAAGAATCTATAATATCAGTACCGGTTGGCACTGTTAATACTTTATAATAAGTACCTGCACCTGTGCCTGTGGTAATTTTAGTATAACCTGTAAGGCTGTTATTCTTCATGTAATTGTTAATTACCAGATCATCGTATACCGGTTGGCTATCCACAACATTAATATAATAATCAAGGCATTCATTACCCGTAATACGATTGTTAGCCACCTGCGAGCTTCCGGAACCTGTACCGTTAACACCATAAGCCAGATGCGATGGTATTAACACACGCATACGGCCACCGCTATATTTCAAATCGTTTATCAATGCAGTTTGCAAACCAAGTGGTAAGTTATCAGTAGCTATATGACCCAAATAATCATAAAAGTGATTATTAATAGTATCAATTGATGTGTATACACCATCAAGTGTACGAAGCGTGTACACTAGCGAAATCAAACTGGGATATTGCAACCTATGAGCAGTGTTTCCTGGCGAAAGAATTTCATAATAAATGCCGGTAGTATCGCCACCAACGGTATCGCGTACCATATTGGTTAAGCCATGTACCTTTATGTAATTTAGTATTTGCTGCTGATCGTACTGTTTAATGGTAGGCTCAATTTTGTCTTTGCGGCATGATAATAACCCTATAACACAAAATAATAAAAGAATAAAAGTTGTTTGTTTCATTTGTAATAAATTGTTTTTAAACGGCTCCTCAGCCCGCATTGCTACTATCTTTTATTATAGTTTTTAATATGCTTTATTTTTTAGTTTGTTACGTTATACACTTTAATATGAAATATCAGCACCGCATTGGCAGGTAACCCTACTTGTGGCTGGGCATAAGGCCCATAAGCATACTTTGACGGTATATACAACGTAAAAGTACTCCCAATTGGCACCTTTGCCTGTTCAAAACCTAAGGCCCATCCCTCAATCACCGCCCCTAAAACGTACGACGGATGAAAATCAGTTGTTGCCGTTTTTGTTTGCACAAATGGTGTAGCAGCTACCGTTCCGTTTGTATTTAACAAATAACCTGTATAACCAATGGTAACCTGGGTTGAATTAGTATACAATGGTGTTACTCCTGTTCCAACCGTATCAATGGTATAATAAATACCTGTAACAACATTTGCCGAGTCTACCTCTTTTGCAGTAATATTATTAGCTTGTAAATAATTCGTAATTATTTTGGTATCTATAGCTAATTGGGCCGCCACCTGGTCTGCACCTGTGGTAGACTTACTGCAACCTGATAAACCCGCAGCAAAAAGCAATAAAATTAACAATATCCGGTTCATCCGTTTTCTTTTTCCAATTCAGTTAATTTTGCCTTTTGTAAACCCGGTTGCATCATTTTAATCTGCTATTATGCAAAGCTGTTTCAATCGGCAAATTTATTCTTTTATATGTCAAAAACAGCAGCTTAACATTTTTTAACAATTAATATCTGCATCCGGCTATAATTTGACATCAAATTCAACCAACTAACGTATAATTTTCAATAAACGTGTACTGATTTATGATTTGTTACAGGTAATTTAAGTCTGATAAGACTCAGCTTAACAGAATATTCACGCTTAACTACTCCGGTTTATAATTGAGCGTAAGCTGATTTATTTTTTTAAGGGTTTTTACCAGATATTCCTTATCTGCCTCGCTGATATGGTTGTTGAGGTAATTATTAAATTGTTTAACAACCGTTCGGGCCATTTGTCGTTTTTCTTTTCCTAAGGCAGTTAAATATATTTTAACCGAACGTTTATCTCCCTCGTTTGATTCCCGATAGATTAATCCTGATTTTTCCAATTGGCGCAACATCCGCGATAAACTGGTTGATTTAAGACCAAGCAATGCAGCAGCCTGGGAAACTGTAGTACCTTCTTTTTCGTCGATATTAATAAGCAAGTAGCCAATTGATTGGGTTATGCCAAAATCTGTCACTAACTGGTTATAACGGTTAGCAACTGTTTGCCAAACTATTTTCAAAAAATAGTCAATTGTTTCCTGATGTTTTACGCTGCCTTGCATAACCAACAAACTTAAACTACGAAAATTGAATATGCAAGCGGAAAATTAGTCCATAGTCCATAGTCCATAGTCCATAGTCCATAGTCCATAGTCCATAGTCCATAGTCCATAGTCCATAGTCCATAGTCCATAGTGAGAATTGGCTGCAGGATAGATTGTTTTATCTATTTACAAATTTTATAACCTAAAAGCCCAGCTTGGTATCATCTCCGCGGGGGTCGGCGCCGCCTTGATAATAACCATCACCAGTAACCAAAATAGCATCAACCCGGCCAATGTTACCGCGCGAAATTACTTTATATCCTTTTTGTTGTAGTATATTTATAGTAGCGCTATCTAAAGCATTTGTTTCTGTTTCTACATCATCGGGCAGCCATTGGTGATGAAAGCGTTTGGCGGTAACAGCCTGCTGCATATCCATACTAAAATCAATAACATTCAAAATGGTTTGAAATACTGATGTTATAATGGTTGACCCTCCAGGAGTACCAACAACCATAAACAGCTTACCATTTTTTTCAACAATGGTAGGTGTCATAGACGATAACATGCGCTTATTGGGCTGAATACTATTTGCTTTTCCGCCTACCAGGCCAAACATATTTGGTACGCCCGGTTTGGAACTAAAATCATCCATTTCGTTATTCAACAAAAACCCGGCTCCGCTAACAAATATTTTTGACCCGAATGAATCATTTAAAGTAGTGGTAATGGATACCGCGTTGCCATCTTTATCAACAATAGAATAATGGGTAGTCTGATCGCTTTCATACCCTACAAATTTACCGGGCTCAATACTGGTGCTTGGGGTGGCAGCACTCCAGTTAAAGCTTTTCATACGGGCATCTATATACGCCGGATTAAGCAAACTATCTACAGGCACTTTATAAAAATCAGGATCTCCTAAATATTTTGACCGGTCTGCATAAACCCTACGCTCTGCTTCTACTATTAATTGTACAGTTGAATCGGTATTATGTCCCCATCTTTTTAAAGGATATTGCTCAACCGAGTGTAGCAATTGCAATAATGCTATCCCTCCGCTGGATGGCGGTGCCATTGTAATAATTTTATACCCTTTATAATTACCCGTAATTGCTTTACGCCAAACTGAATGATAATTATCCAAATCAATTTGTGATATTAGGCCATTGCCTTGGTTCATTTCAGTTATTAATTCATCTGCAACTTTCCCTTTATAAAAGCCATCTCTTCCATTATCACGTATCAACTCCAGGGTTTTAGCCAAATCTTCCTGTACTAATAAATCGCCTTCTTTCCAGCCATCATCCTTCAATAAATAGTTTTTACCAGCATTCAGTTTCATAAACTGGGTACGGTTATGGTTTAGTGCTGAAGCCAGTTTGGCGGTAACTTTAAACCCGTTACGTGCCAGATCAATGGCAGGCTGTACCAGTTCGGCCCATTTTAGCTTACCATAGTTATTATGAGCTTGCACCATTCCGTCTACCGAGCCTGGCACGCCCGATGCCTGGTGGGTTGAAATACTCATCCCTGGCACCACATTACCCGCGCTGTCCAGGTACATATTTTGACTGGCCCTGGCAGGAGCCTTTTCCCTAAAATCAAGCGTATTGGTAATACCTTTTGCAGAACGGTAAACCAAAAAACCACCACCGCCTATATTACCGGCTTCGGGATGGGTAACTTCCAAAGCAAACTGCACGGCTACAGCAGCATCAATAGCGTTACCGCCTTTTTTCAAAACATCAAGCCCCACTTTTGATGCATTGGGAGTAGCACAAACAACCATCCCGTTTTTATAATGGTCATCTTGTGCCTTTGCCACCTGTATTAAAAGCATTACAGGCAAAATAAGGCATGCTACCTTTTGAAAACACTTGAAAAATTTGCGGGTGTTAATTACTGACATTTGCGAGGGGGGGTAATTCATGAATTTCTAATTATATCCACGAATTTATCATTTTCAACCGGATAATAAACATCATTAATAATTATTAAACATATCTCAAACCATACTTGAACGTTGCCAAATGTATCCTTTTTGTTACAAATGCATATTATTTACTTGTTGATAATCAATTATTTACAATTTAAAAACTATTCCATTTTGATTAAAAGGTCATAAAAACGCAATTTCGCCGTTCAAGTTCAAATACATTCTATGAAAAAAACATTCTTAAGTTTATTGATGCTAATCTCTTTTTTATTGGTTAGCAAGCATTCTAATGCGCAATCAAATGGTGATTCTTATACAGGCGCTGTAGGTTTTAAATTTGGCGGATATGAAGACGGCATAGCCGGAAAATATTTTACCGACAAGGATATTGCCATTGAAGGTGAATTAGGTTTCAGACAACATGGTGTAGTAATAACCGGGCTATATGAATTTTACCAGGTAGCATTTAATGTACCCGAATTAAGATTTTACTATGGCGCAGGTGTCCATATTGGCGCCATCGGCAGTGGCGTATATCAACGTTTTGGCGGCGACAATGAAGTTTATAACACCGGCCATTTATTGTTAGGGGTTGATGGTGTTCTGGGTCTGGAATACATCATTCCACAATCACCTATAGCCGTCAGTCTTGATCTTAATCCGCGTCTGGAGCTGGCTACCGGCCCATTCGGTGATATAGCCCCCGCCATAGGCATCAAATACGTTTTTAAATAACGAGAAATTTATCTTGCAATGATAATTTTATTGTTATAAGTCTTTTCACCAAGTATTAACTTTAAAATATAGGTTCCGGGCGACTGGTTAGATACATCAAGCGCTGTATTAAAGTTTCCGGCGGCAACAATTTGTGAGCTGCTGGAAACAATTTTACCTGCCGCGTTTATAAGCGACAATGTTAAATTGCTACTTGTTTTTGCAACAAAAAGAATATTCAACTGACTGTTTGCCGGAACCGGAAACAATACTAAACCTATATCAGTATTATTTGCTGAACTACCCTGCACTAAATCATACAAAGTATTTGATATGAGTTGACAACCGCTCACCAGATTTATTTTAGTCTGATAATTCCCGCTCTCAATTGGCCGGTAAGTGGCGTTAGTTGCCCCTGCTATAGGTGCACCATCCAAATACCATTGATTTCCTGAGGAAAAATTGGAACTAAGCACTGCACCGTTCTGGGTTATTACAGGGTTAGATACTATTACTGCCTGCCTGGCAGTTGAAGCACAGCCTGCGCTTTTCAACTTTATATCATAAAAATAATAGTAAAAGCCCTTATAATAAGTTGTATCTGTTGATGATGTTGCCGTATTGCCTGTAATACTAAATACATCGCCAGCGCTGAATGGATAACCGGTAACTCCTGCATTACTCCGGTAAAGTGTTGCTGTGCTGTCAAAAACAGCGGTAATAGTATAGGCTCCTGCAGCAGGTAGTAATAAATTAAGGTTGTAAACTACACCCTGATCGTTTGGATCATCGGCTTGTGCGGAGGGCTGCGGATGTGAGCTGGTGGCCACTGCGTTTATAGTGGCTTGGGATACAATTTCACCATTGGTATTAGCTACCTGAAACGTTACCTTACCCGAATTACCAACATATAAACGGGCGCTCTCAATAATAACCGGAATATTGGCACTTACATTAATAGATGGGGTAAACTGGTTGTAGCCGCCCCCAGAAAAAGCAGTCTTAGTAGCCGGGCCAACTGTACCGCTAAAATCATTTACACCAGCGTAATAGGTATTATTGACAGGAGCTTTGCTTGTCAATGCAGTTGCCCCGAAAGCTATAGGAACATTATCAGTTATATTTTGATACCATAACAGTTCACTATCGCCCGAGCCTGATAACTGATATTGATTGCTGTTATTACAATAATAAGCCGTTAAATCTGATGCCGAAGGAGGCAAACTTATCAGAACGGTTTCACTAACCTGGTTATTGGAAGTGTTGGGGTCACCCGGCAGGTTACTGGTTGCCGTAATATGATAGGTTGCACCCGCAATAGCATTAAAGGTACCGTTAAGCGTAAAATCTTCCTGCTCCAGCGGAGCTAATGAACCGGTATAAGTTTGTTGTAAAGTAGTTGTGGTGTTATCTGGCGCAGTAACAGTTACTGTAACCGGGATATTATTTATCGTCGCGCTCCCAAAATTCTTTAGTGTTACCGTTACCTGTGTGGCTGATGAACATGAACCTGTAGAATCAGGACTAACAATGGCTATTACTCCTGCATCGGTAGTACTTTGTAAAAATTGAACCCGGTAATCTTGTGTTTCGCCTTTGCCATAAGTACCGCATGCTTTTATGGTTGATGTATCGCTTGTTTCGTTCAGCACCACACGCATTAAACTGTAATTACCTGCAATTACAGATGCCGGTACAGTAATATTAGTATTGTAAGTTCCGGTGGTATTCAATATAGAGGTGGTAGCTACCAATTCGTTAGCATCAAACACACCGTTGCCATTCCAGTCAATAAAAACTTTGGCAGCTTTATTAAAATTAGCACTACAGGTACCTAACGTTAAACTCAGCGGATAGGTTTTGCCTTGCTCTAACTGCACAGTTAAGTTAGTGAGATTGGTATAACTGGTACATCCGGCAACTGGAGTATAATTAATATTGGCAAGCGTTACATTATTAATACGGGAATCGGCATTTGATAAGGGTGCAGAAGTGCAATAAGCTGTTCCGCCAATGCCAGTGGCTATAAGCGAATAAGCCTGTGATCCTCCTGTTAGCGTCCCTTTGTGCGAAACAGTTATGGTATAAGCCTTACCCGGCACAGCTCCGGCGATATAAACCTGTTCAATATTATCTACAATATTATCACCAGTTTTGGCAATAGCCGATGGATTATTAGGATCCAGTATCCAGGGCATAAATGTAACTGTCCCATCACTTATCCTTATATCAAGATCATTAACCAGTTTGGGTGTACGGCTATTCACTGTACCGTCGGGTGTTTGTGTCCCCATCGGATCTGTCCATGATATAGTGGCTGATAAAATACCATCACCCGATGCAATAACGTTATAGGTTTGCTGCTGTCCCTGTTGCAGGATGCTTTCTTTGATTATACTTTTTGATCCGTTATTAGTTATAACCTGCGCAGCATTTCCTGTATTGAGCAAACCCCATCCATAAATATAATCGGGGCCAGTATTTCCAGCATCAACAGCTGTATGACAGGCTAAACCTTTTAAAGTTGCCGCGCGCATAAAACTGCCGCCATTTTTTTCGGCATAATACTCCTGCAATAAATATAAGGAGCCGGTAATATTTGGTGCCGACATGGAAGTACCTGACATGGTTATATATGATTGAGGTCCAGACGTTCCAGCTGAAAGAACATCTACTCCATCACCTACAATATCCGGCTTAATACGACCATCATCTGTTGGCCCCCAGCTGCTAAATGATGCAATGGAAATAGATGAGCTGGTTGCAGGGCCATACGGTAAAGGGTTTACCGCCCCCACTGTAAGTATATTTTTAGCATTGCCAGTGGTACTTATTACATCGTATCCTGTATTGCTGCTTATACTGGCAGGCCTCGGTCCTTTATCAACCAGTGTTTGATTGGAGGCACTTGCATAACCGTAATAATCACTCCCTACTGCCGGGCCCGGATATGCATGTGCATTACCAGCCGATTCAACAATCAAGTAATATGGGGCATTAAACGCAATCTGATCCCATTGCTGAGTCCTTTGCCCGTAAAAGCCAAAGTTATAATCAACCGTATCTCCGGGCAAGCCATACCATTCCCAACGGTTGGCTAAATCGTTAAAATCCCAGCCTGCCACATCACCATACGAATGATTAGAAAGCAACAGATTTGATGCCGCGGAACTCATCTTAGTTATATCATTATCGAAATAATAAGAATGTAGGGTAGTAGCATTAAAAGCCATCCCTTTTGCCGGTGCATATATCCCCTTAGCTACCATGGTACCCGCCACATGCGTAGAATGGTCAAGTATTGATACGGTATCTTCAATAGTAATTGTTTTTCCCGTAAATTCCTGATGCCCCTTATACACCGCCCCGCCATCCCATATGGCTAGTTTATTATTTATAATATTACTAGACCCGGAAAGGTTTAACCCCAATATTCCTCCCGGTTGTACGCTATTTGTACCTGTTGTTGCAGCAGCAATGACATTGTTATCCGTTACAAGGTACACCGGAAAGCCCAAACTGTTTACTCCCTGCAACAACACCAGTTTTCCCATTTTCGTTTTACGAACAACGGGCCATCCATGAATATTGGCCAACCCAAGCGCCTTTTGATGGTTATTAAGAAATAGATTATTAAACCTTGATGAAAGGCCTTGCAGTTCTTTCTTGTTTGCTTCCGTTACCAATACCTGCTGACCATAAGTTTCAGCTGATATACACAGTAATAAAAGTAATCCGGCAACGGGCGAAAAAAGCTTACTCAAACAAAATTTACACATAATTATATACCGGACAAGGGCTTTTGAAGGTAATTATCACGGAAACAAGTTAGCATATTTTATATCGCTATAAAAAATATGTTTTATTTCCAATTAATTACAAACTGCCTCAAAAAAAGTTCCGTATTTATTAAAATTTATATTAATTTAGAAATGGCTATATAATTTTAATATTAACTATTAAGAACTGCAATATTTAACCTAAAGATTAAATATTTCTTAATATTACAGATATGAAATAATTGAAACTATGTTATTAGGGCAAGCGTAAAAGACCTCGGCAATGTATACTCACTACATTTTGGAATAATAACAGACACATAGTTATCAAAAAATATTAAATAAGTAAAAAATAATATAATTATTACAAAGCGCACTATTAATACACCCTAAAAATTTAAACTGTTGAAAACACAATTATTGTCCATTGTATTAGTTTTTTGTAGTATTATTATGTTTAATAATACTGCAGGTGCAACCACCTACATCTGGAATGGTGGAGCAAGTGGCAGTTGGACTACCGCATCCAATTGGTTACCAAATACCGGCTACCCTGGCCAATCAGCCACAGATGTTGCTAGTTTTATCACCAGTAACGTTACTGTAACATTACCAAGCACTATTACCATAGCATCAATGAATACTGCTTTTTATGGTATTAGCGGTATCACTGTTAATGTAAATTCCGGAAGCACGCTTAATATCAGCGGCGGCATAACCACGGCTCAGGCAAGCAGTGCAGCAAATGGCTTCACATTTTCAGGTGCCGGAACCACAAAAATAAGCGGAACAATAACTGCAGGTTATCAAGCATCATTAACTATAGCATCAGGTGCTACTGTCTACTTAAATGCTAATGCTATAGCAGATTGGTCAAATAGTCAAAGTACTATAACTAACAATGGAACACTGAATATACAGTCAGGATGCACTTTTAAATTTGGCTACAGCTCCTATATGGTTAATTCAGGAACCGTTAATTCCAACGCTTCAACCTATAACTTTACGGGTGGTAGTTCAAACTATTCCATTAACAATACAGGCGCTTTCACAGATCACAAATCTTCATTCAATATAACCGGTCAAAATGTAACCTTAAACAACAGCGGATCGGGCAACTTCCATGGCAGTGGCACTACTATAAGTGATTCTACCAATGGTAGCAACTCCTTTTCCATTAATAACTCAAGTGCCACATCAATAATGAAGCTTGATTCTGGTTCATTTATAAAGTTATATCAACAGACTGATGCCATTAACAATACCGGATTTTTCTATGTAGGCACATCAAACTCATCCTGTTTATTAACCATGAAGGGTCAAAGTTCATACATTGCCAATACAGGTACATTCAGTGTTGGTTCAACCTCTATTATCAGCCCATACGGAACTTCTGTTACAATAACCAACACCAGTCCGGGCACTTTCACTTTCCAATCTGATCAATATGGCACTGCATCGTTATTGGCAATGGCTTCAACAAGTTCTACCACTGGCATTTTTAACGTTCAGCGTTATTTATCAGGCGGCACGCTTAAAATAGGCACCAGATGGGTATACCGTAATTACCGGTTAATGTCATCACCAGTAAATACCTTTAGTGTAAATACTGGCTTAGCAAATCAATATGGCATCAATTTGCAATACCTTGCAAACAGCGCAATTGTTACTGGCGCTAAAGGGGGTTATGCCTTTCCAAGCACTTTTAATTCAAGTACAGCTTATGGAAATCCCACAATATATTTTTTCAGGGAAGATATAACACCTAGCAACGCATCCTTTACCGGCGCTAATTTTACTGGAGTAACTGACCTTACCCAAGCCACTACTATAGGACTTTCTGATGGAACTTCGCCTAAAGTATCTGTAGGAAACGGTTTTTTCTTCTTTTTCAGAGGTGATAGAATTAATAACGTAGGCACTAACCCTGGTAAAACTACCAGTCCGTTTGTTGCGCCAGAGGGTGTTGTTTTTACAGCTAACGGATATTTAAATCAACAATCTTACCAGGTGCAAAACTGGGTAGTAGGTGGCGGAAGTTTAAAATATGAAACAAACCCAACCTACAACGGTATATCAGAAAACAATGCAGCTGTGCGCGGATTTAACCTGATTGGTAATCCATACCCATGTTCAGTTGACTGGGAAACTTATGCAACATCAGGCGCCACAGGTATAGTGGTAAATACTACATCAGGTGTACCTAACGTGGCACCAACTATTTGGGTTTTCAATCCATTTACCAATCAGTATAACACCTACATGAAAGGTGACGGAGGTGTAGGAAAAGGGCTTAATGGAACAGCTACAGGCAACACCAGTGCCAATATTATTGCCAGCGGTCAGGGCTTTTTTGTAATGGCAGTAAACCATGCTTCAACAATAACCTTTACCGAATCTGCAAAAACATCTAAACAACCATCATCAAGCTATTTACTGATGGGCGCACCTCCAACTACCAATGTATCCCAATACATGCGTTTGGTTTTGCAAACAGACTCTGTCAATAACGACGATATGCTGGTTTTCTTTAAATCAACAGCCAGTACAGGTTACAACCCTATGGAAGATGCCAAATACTTCCCTGGTATGAGCGCACTTGAAAGCCTGGCAAGTATATCAAGCGATAGTGTAAAACTGGCTATCAACCGTCTCCCTTTCCCTAATCAAAAAGCACCTTTAACTATAAGGCTATCTGCAAACGTTGCTACAAGCGGACAGTACACCCTTAAACGTTACGAATTACAATCTGTACCACAATTATATGAGGTATGGTTAATGGATAAGTACAAAAAAGATTCATTAGATCTTCGTGCCAATACCAACTATGTTTTCAATGTCGTTCTTACAGATACCGCCAGCTTTGGGAATAACCGCTTTTCGATAGTAATCCGTCAAAACCCGGCATTAGGTGTTCACTTGTTAAGCTTTGCTGCTACTAAAGAAACAAGCGGATCAGAAGTTGTATGGAAAACTGAAAACGAAGAGAATTACACCAACTTTACTGTTCAGAGAAGTACAGATGGTGGCGTAACTTTTGTAACTATTGGCGGTGTAAGCTCAAGCTCATTATCAACTTACAGTTTCCTTGATAAAAATCCGGTTGCCGGGGCAGATATCTATCGCCTGGCAATAACAGATTTAAACGGAACTACAACCTATTCAAATACAGTTAAATTGATTTATGGCAACGCTACCAATGTTGCTGCAAGTAATCTGAGTGTATACCCTAACCCTTCTAATGGCATTATCAATTTATCTATACAAGGCAGTAACAGTACTACCAATTCATCCGGTTTATCTTTATTACAAAGCGTTAGCAGTACGCCTACATTGGCCAGCACATCAACCACTTCATCATCATACGCCATCAAAATTATAAGCCTTGCAGGTGCTGTTGTAAAAACCGCTACTTCATCAACAATAAACTGGCAGGATAATGTTAGCAATCTGGCTCCAGGAACTTATATAATACAAGTTGTTAATAACAGTAACCAAAGTCTGGTAGGCAGAAGCACATTTGTGAAGCTATAAAATACCAGCTAAAAATAAAGCTTAACGCCCCATAAGTAAATTATGGGGCGTTTTTTTATGGACAATTTAAAAGCAAAATAAATGCAGGTAATATAATACTCCGGGCCTTTATATTATATTAGCAATCTTCATTTATATAAATAAACAATTATGACCAGCGTTTCTGTACCTGCGGCTATAAGGCATCATGAACAAATTATAGCAGGTGATATTTCTTTTATATGGTATTCTGAGAAAAACAATCCGGATAAGCAATTTGATAAAAGCCTGGTTATTTTCGAACAAGTGATTGTTTCCTTTGTTTTGAATGGGGTAAAGGAAATCTATCTATCAGCAGAGCGTGCTGTTATTACACCTGGCTTTGGTATTGTTATCCCGGCAGGAAACTCCATCATGGCCGAACACAGTAATAATGATAAACCATACAACAGTTTGCTGGCTGTTTTCCCCGTTCAGTTCATTATTAACTTTTTAAATCTGAACCAAAAAAAATCGCCAAATAACCATAACCCTAAAGCAAAACGCGACTTTATCCCCTTTAAGCTAACGGCCTATCTAAATGAATATGTTAAAACCATCCAGGAGCTTATTCGTCAGCAGCAACAGCTTTCTTATACCATTGCTAAGCATAAGCTGGAAGAACTTTTATTAGTATTGTATGAACTCTATCCTGATGAACTGACAGCTCTGTTTATTGCTGATGCTGACCAGCAACAACAATCATTAAAAAAGATAGTGGAAAATAACCTGATGAATAACCTGTCGTTAACCGAATTGGCCTTTCTGGCTAACAGGAGCTTATCATCTTTTAAACGCGATTTTGAAAAAGCTTACGGCATAGCCCCACAAAAATACATCAGGGAAAAGAAACTGGAAGCTGCCCGGCACGAAATAAGCAAAGGGAAAAGAGCCACAGAACTTTACATACCCTATGGCTACGAAAACCTGTCTAACTTTAATACAGCCTTCAAGAAAAAGTTTGGCGTAACACCCGCTCAGCTTAATAAAGCTGAAGTTTGAGCTTTACGCACCACCATATGAACCGATAGCAATAAAAAAGCGATAGCATTTGCTTCAACTTTGCAATAACAAAATCGGTTATATTATGAAAAAACTATTCGTATTTTTATTAGGCATGATGATTACGCATGCCACCTTTTCGCAAACTTTTACCTTAAAAAGCAATTCACTTGGCGGTCAGTTTACCAATGAGTTCACCGCAAATACCTTTGGCTGTACGGGCAGTAATAGTTCACCGCAGCTAAGCTGGGTAAATACGCCTGCAGGTACACAAAGCTTTGCTGTAACTATGTATGATGCTGATGCCCCAACCGGAAGTGGTTTTTGGCACTGGGTAATTGTAAATATACCAGCCGGCGTAACGGAGCTTAAAGAAGGTGCAGGAGATGCAAAAGCCACAATAGCTCCAAAAGAAAGTTTACAGACTATAAATGATGCCGGATTCCCAGGTTATCTAGGCCCATGTCCACCACAGGGAGACGCTGCACATAAATATACGATTACTGTTTATGCCCTTAAAACTGCTGTACTCGGAACATCGTTGTCATCAACCGCCGCATTAACAGGCTTTATGCTTAATCAGCAGGTTTTGGCAAAAGCTTCCATAATAGCTTATTGTAAAAGATAGTAGCTAACACCAACCCCGCCCTTAAACAAAATAGGCTGTCTCAAAATGAAGGGCGGCCTATTTTGTTTTGTGTGCTATAGTATTCCATCTTAGTTTTGCTGTTTAATTCTGATTTATCTTACCAGTTTTGTGTATATTTATTGCCATATTAACAGTAAAACCATTCTATTCTGCAATAAAAACAGCCAAATCAAATTCTATCAAAATGATAGCACACTATCATTTTGATAATCACACTATCATTTTGATAGGATAAAATAACAGTGTAATATTTACACTATCTATTTAAATATCTTATAATCAATTAATTAATTACACAAATTACATCATGCGGCTTTATGGCATGTGTATTGGCTTGCACTATTCACTAGTTACAAATAATTGATTTTTATTTCAATGATTCATATCTTTCCATTAAATCTCACATCGCTTGAGATTTACGCTATTCCCGTAATTAACAAACCGTTTATTTTATCCTGATTTATGCAATCACACATTAAAAAACTAACAGCTGCGGGTGCATTGATCACTCTGGGTATTATTTTTGGCGATATTGGTACATCGCCACTTTACACATTTCAAACCCTAATGATTCAGGGTGGCAAGGTTGATCAGGGGCTGGTGTTCGGCGCAATATCCTGTATCTTCTGGACCCTCACCTTACAAACAACATTCAAATATATTTTAATTACCCTACAAGCAGATAATCATGGCGAAGGCGGTATATTTTCTTTATATGCATTGGTTAGGCGTTATGGTAAATGGCTTGCTATACCTGCTATAATTGGTGCAGGCACCCTCCTTGCCGATGGTATTATAACCCCACCTATTTCTGTATCATCAGCTATTGAAGGTTTAAGCAACGTACCTGCACTGGCGCAATCATTTGTACCAGGAAGCAAGCTTATATTAGGCATTGTTATTGGCATTATGGTGGCGCTGTTTTTCTTTCAGCAATTTGGGACCAAAGTGGTTGGCTCAGCTTTTGGCCCTATAATGTTACTGTGGTTTATTATGATAGGTGCTTTAGGTTCATTGCAACTTGTTCATAACCCTGGAATTTTCAAAGCATTAAATCCTTATTATGGTTACAGGTTATTAATGGATCATAAAGATGGCTTTTGGCTTTTAGGAGCCGTGTTTTTGTGTACTACGGGAGCTGAAGCACTATATTCTGACCTTGGTCATTGCGGGCGCAAAAACATTCAGGCAACGTGGATATTTGTAAAAACCACCTTAGTATTGAACTACCTGGGGCAAGGTGCATGGGTACTGGCTCAGCCATCGACAACTAAATTTGCTGATATTAATCCTTTTTATGCTATTGTTCCCAACCCGCACCTATTAATGATACCTTGTGTAGCTTTGGCTACCATGGCAACCATTATAGCCAGCCAGGCATTAATAAGTGGTTCGTTTACGCTGATCAGCGAAGCAGTAAGCATGAATTTTTGGCCTCGAATCACCATCAAATATCCTTCAAACATCCGCGGTCAAATTTATATTCCAAGCATTAACTGGATATTGTGTATAGGATGTATCCTGGTAACACTATATTTCCAAACTTCTGAAGCGATGACAGCTGCCTATGGCTTCTCTATTACCATAGCTATGCTGATGACCACCATATTAATGTCGTACTTTATGCGGTATGTTAAGCATTGGCCACTTTGGCTGGTGGTTATTATTTTATGCGTATTCCTTACAGTTGAGTTCTCTTTCTTTGTTGCCAATGCAGTGAAATTATTAAAGAGGCTGTTCTTTGTGGTGTTTGAGATAGGCCTGATATTTACCATGTACATTTGGTTTAAGGCGCGTAAAATCAACAACCGTTTCCTTAATTTTATCGACCTTAAAGACCAAATCCCACTGTTAAACGCATTAAGCGCCGATGAGTCAGTAAGTAAATACTCTACCCACCTCATCTATCTTACAAAAGCCAATAATGCTAAACAGATAGAGGAAAAGATTATGTACTCCATTATGAGCCGTAAACCTAAAAGGGCTGATACGTATTGGTTTATCCATATCGAAACCACAAACGAACCATATACCATGGAATATACCGTTGATCAGTTGGATCCTGGTAAAATAATAAGGGTTGAGTTTAGGTTAGGATTCAGGATACAGCCAAGGGTAAATGTATTATACCGCAAGGTAATTGAGGACATGGTAGCCCGCAACGAGATTGATATAACCAGCCATTACGAATCATTGCATAGGTTTAAAGTAAACGCCGATTTCAGGTTTGTGATAATGGAAAAATTCCTTTCTTATAACAACTCCTTCAGTGTAAAAGAAGGGTTTATATTGAACAGTTATTTTGCCATTAAAAAACTGGCCCAATCAGAAGCGAAAGCTTTTGGTTTGGATACCAGCGAAACCTATGTTGAAAAAATACCTCTGGTTGTAAAACCGGTAGGCAATATTATATTGAAGCGAGTGGATATCGCATCAATACACTAATTGGCCTAAAAGGCCAAAGTAATTTTCACAACCGGTATAAATGCTGCACCAAAATTGGCGGCATATACCGGTTGTGTTGTTAAAGACGGACTTATTTTAATGCTTAAATTATTATCCATTGAAAAAGAATGGGCAAACTTAGCATCAATATAAGCATCTATCATCTGTATCCCCCACACTGCTGCTAAGCCTAAAATACTCAACTGAAAGTAACGCTGAGAATCATCAGCAGCACCTGCAACTTCAGCCTGACTGATGTTATCCTTTAACAGTTTTTCGAAATAAACATAGTCCCGGGTTTTAATGGTGATTTTGGAAATATCATTATAGTAATGATAAAGTCTTAAATACCGTTGATAATTGCGATTATTATAAATAGCGGTAACTGTAAGCGAGCTTAATGCACCATAAATCAATGGCACTTTCCATATGTTATTATTATAAACCTGCCCCAAGCCTGGTACAATGGCCGATTTTAATATAGCCTTAGCTGGACTATGCGTACTATCAGGATGATATAATTTTTCTTTTTGAGGTATAGGTACATGCTTAATAAACACATCGGTGTCGGTGGCTCTTTGATTAGTATCCGGCTTAACTACTTTGAAAACGAGATTTTTTTGTTGCCCCGAAATTTTTAATGTAAAAGTGAAAAGGGGAAATAAAGTACAGATAACACTACGCGAGACTGAAAACTGCATTTTTAGTTGATATATAAAACAATGAACTAAAAACGTAGTTTTGTAGATTTTAATATAGGGGCTGATTAATATTTACTCATTGAGGTTAACGCCTGATACCAGAAAGTACAAGAAGATTTAAAACTTAAATATTTCGTTCTGAATGGCATAAAGAACCAGGCCTGTACGTGATTTAAGGTTAAGTTTTAGGAAGAGCGCTTCCCGGTAATTATCAACAGTGCGGGGACTAACAAACATTAGGTCAGCAATTTCTTTATAGGTTAATTCGGAGCAGCATAATTTTATGAATTCTAATTCTTTTTTCGATAAACCAGGATGTTCGTTACCAGAAACAGATCGGATTAATTTACCCGAAACCAGTTCATTAATATAAACCCCTTTTTGATTAATGGCTATTATTGCTTCCAGCAATTCTCTGGGTTTTGACTCTTTCAATACATACCCTCCTGCTCCTGCTTTAATCATTCCAATAACTGCCTGGTCATCCTCAAACATACTGAGTGCCAAAACCCTTATTTGTGGGTAATTTTCCTTTAGCCAATGGGTGGCCGCATAACCATCCATTCCCGGCATATTAATATCCATTAGTATTACCTGGGGCAACGGATAATTGCCAATTATTTGCTGCAAATGTTGTCCATTTTCGGCTTCAAAAATTACTTTTAGCTCATCAAATTCGCCCATTAAGGCTGCAATACCGCTTCTGAAAAGCGTATGGTCATCAACAATTGCTATATTTATTTGATCTGTTTCCATGGTTTAAGGATAGGGTATAAAAACTGTAACATTGGTACCTGCCCCCGGGTTTGAAATAATGCTGGCTTCGCCGCCAATAATTCCGGCCCTTTTGTGAATATTGAACAGGCCCATGCCTCGTTGTTCAGCAGGTATATTGCCCAAAGCAAAACCAACTCCGTTGTCAGCAATTTGCAGTTTCAGTTTCTTATCAATATATTCTAAATCAATATATATCTGCGATGCAAATGCATGTTTAATAATATTGTTCAGCACTTCCTGTAAAATACGGAAAATAATCAGGTCTTTATCCGCATTCTTAATCAAAGGGATATCATCTGCCTGTGTATAGGTTACTTCATATTTACCAGATCGTTCCATCCAGTTAATTTCATGCTTTATAGCCTCTGATAATCCCATAGCAACCAACTGGTCGCCCTGTAACAACTTCCCCAGTAGGCGCATTTCTTTTATAGAACGAAGTACCAAATCAATTGATGCATTTATTTTCTGTTCCGCCTTTTCCATCTTATCCAACTCTATCGAGTTTAAAGTTAATGAGGTAAGACTTAATAGCTGTCCAATATTATCATGAAGATCAGCACCTATGGTTTGCATGGTTTGTTCCTGCACTTCCAATTGGGCCTTGGCTATCTCCGCCTCAAACTTAAACTGCATCTGTACCTTTTCTTCAATATGCTTCTTTTTTCGCCTGTTATAGACAGAAATATAGGCTATAATAAATGCGGGGGCAATTAAAAATATAATTGTGGTAATTAATACAAGCTCTTTGATGTCGTAGTCAGCCATTTTCTGCAAATAAATGAATAGCTCCAGCAAGCATATAGTAAAATATTAAGTGCATTATAAATATAATAAGTTAAATAATGCCTAGGAGTAACTACCACTAATGAAAGTTTGTAATAAAAAATATTGCAGGCTGTTCTGCCAAAATAAAAAAACAAAACACCAGAAACCCACCAAAACGCTGGTGAATTCTTTAAAACGATATAATCGGCGTCGTTATTCAGCTGGAAAAAATAAAAGAGACTAAACAATACAAACAACACCGACATGGTGGTAGTAGTAAGATTGTGCTTTTCAAAAACGCCGTGTATACATATTTCAATAACATACATTATAAAAAGAATAGCAAGCCCACCTATAATGATAGGCTTGCTATTGATATATTTATTTAACAAGTGCGAAAACATTAGCGATGTAAACCCTGCCTGGAATATAATTAAAACGTTATATATCCAAATATTGGGTCGTACGTGTACCGTATCAGCCAGATATAGTTTTTTAATATAAATCCCTGTCAGTTCTGTAATACATGTAATCAATAAAAACAGCACCATGCTTCTCCATGCAAGGCTTTTATCTTTTATTAAACAAATAAATGCTATTACAAAACAAATGATTTCAGCACTCGTATTTAGGGTTAAATATTCTGATATCATGGATACTGTATATAATTATTAATTCGGCCAGGTTATTCCATTGCAATTAGTTGGGCATTCTTCGCCATTATCAGCACCGCCTGTAAAGAAACGGTGAGGGTGGCCAGGTACCGGTATTGAATCTAAACATCCGTAATAATCAACATGAATTTTATTGGTAGCAGCTGTTGTTATTAATGCAAATCCGTGTCTGTGAATAGTATCGGTTGGGGTAACTCTATGCGGATTTAAATGTCTTGCATAATAAATCCGTAAACCATCCCCATGATATGTTTTAAGCGATTTTACCAATGCTTCAATTAACGTAATTTCATACCATGAGCTGGTAACATTAATCGGATCACTTCCATAATAATTCACCATTTTATAGCCTTCATTACAGGTTATGTAGTGAAACAATTTAGGGCAGGTATCGGGTGTGGAAGGGCATGGAGATATTTTAGAATATAACAAAGCACCCTGCGCTGGCGTTGTTAATCCTAATTTTCCTTTGGCATCAACATTTATGGTATCCACCTCAAAAAAGTCGGCATGTATTTTCCTTTTTGTAACTGAATCAATGCCGCCATATTTAGTTGATACAGCAACAACTGTATATTTATGATTCTCAATAGTTCTGGCAAAATAAAATCTTATGCCATCAGCATTGGTACGTAACAATGTTTGATACATAGAATCAAGTGCTGCTGCGGTAAACCACACGCAAGTTTGAGAAGTATCTGTATAGCTTCCCGGGTCCTTGATGAAAAGATTAACCATTTTGTTGGCTTTTTTAAACGGTATACCATTTAAAGTATAGCTATTGGAATCAATTTTATTGGGCGTTGCAGCTAAGGAATTTGTTTGACTACCACCACCTTGTTTACAGGAAGCATAGATCAATACGGAGCACATCAATAGTAATACGGTCTTTTTCATTTGGTTAAGGATTTAAAAGAAGATGAATAACTTATATATTAATTCCTTCTAAATTAATGCATAAAACACGACATCCAATAACGCTAATGTGCCTTTTTTAATACCGTAAAAACACCTTATAAGAAAAGGGAATTTTACGGCAAAAATATTTCTTATTTCTTCCCAAATTTACTTTTAATAAAGCAGAGCAGGGAATGTTTAAGTGTGGTTAAAAGACAAACTCCATGCGTTATGTCATGGAGTTTGTCTTTTTAAAGGATAAACTAACTTTTATTAAAAAAACCAATCCTTTATTAAAAATCAATGCTTTCCATATTTTCTATCAACCCGTTGTTGTAGTTCTGATACAGGCATAGTGATCATGCGGCCTATAGGCTCTTTACCACGATAAGTAATTACCCTAAGTTGAGTCGCATCCTTAGGTACGGTTAAAGGCCCGGTGTATTTAGGATAAAACCTATCCGGATAAGAATTATCAAAACTATAATAAATATCCAAACCAGGAATTTCATTAGTCAGTTCAACCACCAACTGATTGCTGGCATCAGGGCGGGCGGTAAAACTTGGATCATACATGCTTGGGGCATATTTAATTTCAGCCTCATTAAAGCGGGCAAATTGTTTTTCAACCCGTGGGTAAAAATCATTCCAGTTCTTTTTCTCTTTTGGCGACCAAACAGACTCGGCAATGGCAAATCCACGTGGCCAAGTCATATATTCCACCTGCCTAAAGTTAAATACCTGTTCGGTCCATAAGTTGGCCTGTCCGCCAAGTATCAGTTTAGCATCAACACTATCAGGCACCGGCTCAAACTCATAAGTTGTATTTAAGCGAAGTGTGGCATATACATGTGGCTCCATAATGCGGTCGCTTTGCATATAATCAAGGTAAGCAAAGGTGGTTGGGCTCATTACTACCTCGTGGCCTAGTTTGGCCGCAGTAATGCCACCCTGTATGCCGCGCCAGCTCATCACAGCTGCATTGGGGCCTAAACCACCTTCAATAATCTCATCCCAGCCCATAAACTTTTTACCTTTTGCTTCAACAATCTTTTCTACACGTTTTTCAAAGTAACTCTGTACCTGCTCATAAGTGGTTAGGTTTTCGCGTTTCATTAGGGCCGTTACCGAGTCGCTTTTGGCCCAGTATGATTTATTGCACTCGTCGCCTCCCATATGGATATATCCGAATGGGAACAGCTGCGCAACTTCGGTGATTACCTTATCCAAAAAATCATATGTTTTTTCGCTCGAGGGGTTCAGGGTATTATCAACTGTCATCCTTTCGCCCGACCGCGTCTGATATTGATCAGCACCTGGAGTACATGATAGTTCAGGATACGAAGCAACAGCAGCAAGGCTATGACCAGGGACATCAATTTCGGGCATAATGTTCAGGAAACGTTCCTTACCATATTGTACCAGCTCTTTAATATCATCCTGTGTGTAAAAGCCCCCATAAGTACGTGGTTCATCTGGCGTAGGTGCCGAGAATCTGCCAAACTCACCTACTTTTTTCACATTATAGGCCCCAACGGTAGTCAGTTTAGGCAAACTCTTTATTTCAACCCGCCAGCCCTCATCATCAGTAAGGTGCATGTGCAACAGGTTAAATTTAAAACGCACCATTTGGTCAATGTACTGTTTAACTTCATCCTTGGTAAAAAAATGCCGCGAAACATCAAGCATCAAGCCTCGCCACGCAAAACGCGGATAATCTTTTATATCTACACAGGGAACAACCCATTTTACACCGGTTACAAGCTCATTGCTTTCAACCTGTTTAGGCAATAGCTGTATAAGCGTTTGTGCACCATAAAACAAACCGGCAGCTTCATTAGCTCTTATAATAATGCCTTTTTTAGTTACCCATAAATGATAACCTTCTTTACCAAGTACAGTATCCGCTTTAGTATTTAAGGTAAACTTTATAGTAGTTGGCGTCGAAAAAGCACTTTTAACAGTTACTAAACTACCTGCCGAAGTGGTTAATTTGTTTTTAAGATAAGTGGTAACCAGCCGTACATCAGCTTGTGAGGGAGCCGCAATTAATACACGTTTAGGCAAAATAAAATTACCTTGCTTAGCTATTAAGCTTACAGGCTCGGGTATTATTGCCACAGCCGTTTTGCTGGCCTGGCCAAATGACAGATAAGCTATAAAAATACAACTCGCTGCCAGGAATATTTTTTTCATAATGGAACAATAAAGGGTTTATATTGGCGATAACAGACTGCAAATTATACTTTTTAAAGAATATTAAAAAGTATAAACCATAAAATCATTATTGCTAAATTATTATATTGCATAAGCCAAAAGTATTATAAACCCAATATCATGAAAAAAATGTCGTCAAAAGCTGTTTACACAGCTTTTGTAAGTATTCTTGTTATTTGCTACTCTTTTAAATTATCAAAAGTTATCAGTAACAACTCTGATACAGTGAGAGTTGAAACAGGTTTAATATCAGGAATTAAAAATGATTCGAGTGATGTTATTGCTTATAAGGGTATTCCATTTGCCGCGCCACCTGTTGGCAATTTAAGATGGAAAGCGCCGCAGCCTGCAAAACCATGGCAGGGTGTAAAAGAATGTGATGCTTTTGGCCCAAGCCCTATGCAGGCAAAACCGGTTCCGTTTATGGTGTATACACCAGAGTTTTTAATCCCTGAGATACCCATAAGTGAGGATTGTCTATATCTTAACGTTTGGACAAAAGCAAAAAGAGGGGCAAAAAGGCCTGTTTTTGTTTGGATTTATGGAGGAGGCTTTACCAGCGGCGGAACAGCAGTACCTATTTATGATGGTGAAGCAATGGCCCAAAAGGGGATATTATTTGTTTCTGTTAATTACAGGGTAGGTGTATTTGGTTTCCTGGCACATCCTGATCTGACTAAAGAATCGCCCAATAATGCCTCCGGTAATTATGGTTTGCTTGATCAGATTGCGGCTTTAAACTGGATAAAAAGAAACATCAATGCTTTTGGTGGCGATCCGGATAATGTAACCATTGCAGGCCAATCGGCAGGCTCTATGAGTGTAAATTGTTTGGTAGCCTCGCCTTTGGTAAAAGGACTTTTTAACCGGGCCATTGCCGAAAGCGGCTCTTTATTTTTAGCCAACCTTACTTTAAAAACAAATAATCTGAATACGGCAGAACAGCAGGGTGTTAAACTGGCTGCCGCTGTAAATGCATCAACTTTAAATGAATTAAGAAAGGTATCGGCGGAGGATTTAATGAAGTTTCAGGGTCGTTATTCGCCAATTGTTGACGGGTATGTATTGCCTGAACCTGTGGCGCAAACTTTTGCCGAAGGGAAACAAAATAATGTACCGGTGCTTACTGGCTGGAATGCAGATGAAAGCTTTGTTGCTTCATTTAAAAACAAAGATGAGTTTAAACAGCAGGCAAAAGATCAATATGGCGACGATGCCGATGAATTCTTAAAATATTATCCATCTAACACAGATGAAGAAGCCATGCGGTCGCAAATTAAGTTAAGCAGGGATATGATATTTGCTGCATCAGGATTTAAATGGGCAAGCTTACAGAGCGAACAGGGGAAAGCACCAATTTATGTTTATTACTTTGCCCGCAAATTGCCAGCAACGCCAGATTATGTAAAGTATGGCGCATTTCACACTGGCGAGGTTGCTTATGTAATGGATAATTTAAAGTTCCTGCATCGCCCGTGGCAGGTTGTTGATTACCAATTGGCTAATGTAATGAGCACTTATTGGATAAATTTTATTACTAACGGTAATCCAAATGGAAAAGGCCTTCCGGTTTGGTCGGCATTTAACACACAAAATTATCCGGCAATGGTATTTAACAACGGTGCCATAAAACAGCAACTACCCGATAAGGATGAATTACAATTTATGGTAAACAAAGCATCAAAATAAAAATCCTGATTCGGATAATTTATTTTGACTGCCTTTTTTAATTGAGCGCTATTTTAGCATGCTCTTCGTGGTAGTTAATTAGTTTCTGCATTACATCAATTGCAGTTTCGTAGTTTTTGGTGCCTACTATTTTTTTATATTCTTTCTCTAATTCCTGCATCTGGTTACTAATGTGATTATACAATTGTATACCATTATCAGTAAGCGACAATAACATTGAGCGGCCATCGGTGCTGCATTTCTCACTTCTAACCAGGTCCAGCTCTTCCAGTTCTTTAATTACTTTACTGGCAGCCTGCTTGCTTACGTTAAGATTTGATGCAAGTTTACTGTTTGAAATTCCATTGGTACCAATACTCATAAACAATGGCAGCTGTGCTTTATTGAAATCTGTACTGCATGAGCAGCATAATCCTGTTTCAATCCAATCCTCTAATGAACGTTTTAATAAGTATACCAGTTTGGGCAATACTTTTGGAGCTTCATATTTTTCCATCTCTTAATTAAGATTAAAAATCAATATTTAATATTAAACGTTAAAATAGTCAACTTAGTTTACGAATATAAAAATAATTTGTCTTTTTTAAAAGTTTAAAAATGTAAATATGGCACCATGTGTTTTATTTATAGGTAGATGTAAAGCAGTTTAAATCAGGTTAAAATTGCACTAAAACGCGGGCACGAACACCCCATTTCGGTGCATCCGGGTGATCAAGATAGGTTAACCTTCTAACCACATCCACTCTCAGCACTTTAAAAATATTTTCGATACCTGCACTGGTTTCCATGTAAGGGCCATTATTAAGCGTGTAGGTAATAGGCTTACCATCGCCAGCCACAGGGAACTGCAATAATGATGGATCGTTTGCCGGGTTATTTTCAGACCGTACACCGCCCCATAGTGATTTAAAGGATACTACTTCCCTTAACTTTAGCTTTTGCAACAGCGGCACTTTGTTAAAAAAGAAACCATTAAAATGATGATCAATATTAACACTGGCATAATGGTCACTCACAAACTCCAGGTAGTTCATCATGTTATAAGAGTCAAGCTGTAAAGAATAGCTCTGGTTGGCATGGTGAATATCCAGCAATGGATAAGGCAATTTGTTAAAGATATATCCGCCTTCAGCATCCACATCGGTAAAACCAAGTTGTGATAAATAAAACCGTTTGGTAATATTGGCAGTAACCTGCTGATAGTTATACTGACCCTTAAACAAGCCTTTTATACCTTCCTGGTAACGCAAAGTAAATATAGGATATTTGTCAGGAATAGGAATTCGGTACAATTTACCCTGATAAAATTTTTCGTGCGGTGCATAACGTAACTCGGCCATTACCTCGGTTGTTTGCAAATCGTTGATTACGTTTGGTGCTCCATCCAATGTATTATGGAAATACAAAGCGCCTGCAGGTGCCTGGTTCCAGCTCTTTAATTCTATTTTATAAGAGAAATGGCTCAGATATTCGTGCACATAATCCAGCCTGAAGACATCATTATAAGTATAAATTTCATTGAGTCCGCGTTTAAATGACATCAGGAAATTATCTTCCTGCACAAACTGCGATTCCAAACCCGGAATTTTGGTATCATGTTGAATACTGGCCCTTACATAATCTTGCGGAAATGAATAAATAGATTTATCGTTGATAGAATAAGTGCCGCTCAAAAAGTACTTAAATTTATCATCCTTAAAACCGTAAGCGCCATAAGTTTCAAGGTAATATCGTTTGCTTAAGGTTGTAGTGGTACGTCCACCCAATCTTAGCCTGAAACCTTCTACCGGGTTATATTGATAAAACGTATTTACTGGCCCTACTTCAAACGGACCCAAGTTATCATAACCTGCAACAAACAAGGTAATAAGCTTCATTGTCCGCTTAAATGACGCAATAGTTTGCAGGCTGTCAATATTTTTGTAAATATTTGCTTCTTGTGGTTTCAAGGTATCCGGGCGATTTGCTTTCCAAAACTCATCCCCTTTTTCGGAGGCGTTAAAAGCAATCATTTGCGCCGGGCCGTTATAAACATACTGCGGACGGGGCTTATTAACTTCAAAATTATTAATGAGCACTACCCGTTCGCCATAAACACCACCACCTTTATTTTTGTTCAGCCCAAAATCCATCTTCAAATCGCTTTGGCTTAACCTGTATTTTCCTGTCTCTGTTTTTTCAAACGCCAAAGTAGTTTGCATCTGGCGCACAAAGTTTAGGTTGATGTTTTTATTTACCGTTAACACTGCTCTTTGCACAGCATAATTGCCGTCCATGGTAATGTATATCCGTCCCTGGAACAACATATCACCAGTATTGCGGGGAGTAAAGCTTAGTTCAATTAATTGCGGACTAACATCCTTAATAGTATCTGTTATAAAGAATTTGTAAAAAGCCGGGGCGCCATCAGCAATAGGGCTTAATAACTCGTTACCCAATAGCGGAATATTGTTATCATAAATTTCAATATCCATATACATCCGGTTAAAATACGCTTTAAGACCTTCGTTATCTACAAAGTTTTCATCATATTTCACCTGTTTGTTAGCCTGTATAATTTGTTTTTTTGTATATGGAGCCTTGCGGAAATAATTATCTGACAGCTTTTCTTCCATATAAATAGGCAGCAAAATTTTACCACCCATTGCATCAGAATCCTGTTCGGCAAACAGGAACTGGTAATTTTTGAAGATCTTTTTTTGTTTGAACTTCTCAGTAAGGTCACTCAGGTAAAACGACATTTTCTCATACTGTTTGTATTCAGCATAGTCATAATTCTCAATCCGGTTTTGATTTTTATGGGCAATAACCTTGCGGATCAACTCAACAGCAGGATTATTTTTATTGGTATACTTTGCTCTCTTAGCACTCTTTACTACCACTTCGGCAAGCACCTGATGATCAGCAGCCATGGCAATATTAATGGTTTGAACCTTGCCCGGTACAATTTCTTTAACAACGGTTTTATAACCTATAAAAGAAACTTTAATACGGGTTACCGGCTTATCAGCTATTAAGGTATATTTTCCATTATTATCGGTACTGGCGCCAATAGTTGTCCCCTCAAAATTAACCGTCACTGCCGACATGGTCTCGTTGGTACGGGCATCAGTAACAATTCCTTTTATCTCTGTTTGTTGAGCAAATATTACTGACGGAATTAACATCAGCAGCAATGCAATTATTTTAACAAAGGGTTTTATGTAAAGAGGTTTCATTGTAATAGTATTAGGCCGCCATTTCTGGTAAGTGATAGGATGCAGTTTGTGGTTTCATTATTTTTTCAATTAAAGTGCTGTGAACAACAGCATCTTTAGCTGATATGAAATAGCCACCTATCAGCATCAATAAAAGCTTTATTTCAATATCGGCTCCAATGGCTTCTTTGATAATTGCTTTGGTAAGCAAAAGCATGTAATGCTCCATATCATGTTTTGAAAACTTAAACGAAAGAAGTGCATCAACCCATTTGGTGTTAATAAGGTTTTTGTTTCCTAACTTTTCATAAACTATGCTTTTCACCATATTTATTGCTGAAAGGATTTCGTTTGCGTATTGTGTTTTCATAACCATTGATTTGATAGAACAAAGGTAAACTAAGTTGACGATATTAGTCAATCAAGTTTACTATTTTTTACTCAAAACACTACTTTATGACACAAAAATGAACCTGCATGACAATTGGAATAAAATTGCTGACCCGTCTTGCTTTTATATGACAATTCTTTTGTAGAGAATTATAAGTTGAGGCTAAATTTGAGTATCAGACTGCTAAATTATAATGGATAGCGTACCTTCACTTTATGCCAGGTAAACCCTCAAACAGATCATTATTGTTTCCAATATTGCTGGTAAATTTTATCGGCACGCTTGGGTTTAGCATTGTGCTTCCGTTTTTGGTGGTTATTGTTTTGAGGCTGGGGGGCAATGCCATAGTTTATGGATTATTGGGAGCTACATATTCGTTTTTTCAGCTGATTGGTGCCCCAATTTTAGGCGCATGGTCTGATCGTTACGGCCGACGAAAGATATTACTGGTTAGCGAGGGTGGAACATTTGTTGCCTGGCTCATATTCCTTACGGGCTTAATGATCCCCAATACCTTTATGAATATTCATTTGGGCACTGTTCATCATTATATTTTCAGTATTCCACTGGTACTTATATTTTTAGCAAGGGCCGTTGATGGTATTACCGGCGGCAATATATCCGTAGCAAATGCTTACCTGGCAGATATTACTGCAAAGGATGAGCGGAAACAGAATTTTGGTAAAATGTCGGCAGCATCTAACCTAGGGCTCATATTCGGCCCTTTGCTTGCCGGTTTACTTGGGGCTACACATTGGGGCAGCATATTACCCGTAATAGCAACAGCCATTGTCTCGTTACTGGCCGTAATTGTAATCTATTTCCGTTTGCATGATGTACATGTTCAGTCAAAAGTATCTTCTATAGAAATAAAACCATCAGTCAAGCTGCTCAGCCAGCAGTGTAAAGATTGCTCGGGATTAAAAAGTAAAAACACAACTGGCTTTTTCAGCATATTAAAACTGCCTTATATTGCCCTGTTTATGGTACTATATTTCCTGATATTTTTAGGATTTAGCTTTTTTTATGTGGCATTTCCGGTTTATACTGCAGGTAAATTACACTGGTCGGTATTACAACTGGGTGTTTTCTTTGCATTTTTAAGCGGATCATTAGTGTTGGTGCAGGGTCCGGTATTAACCTTTATGGCTAAAAAGTTTTCAGGCGCTATACTGGTTATCGCCGGAAGCGTATTGCTGGCGCTCAGCTTCTTCTTGTTCAGGTATAATTATCTTCCTTTAATTTATGCTGGGGCCCTGTTTTTTGCATTAGGTAATGGCTTAATGTGGCCATCATTTATGGGGCTGATGTCCTATTTAGGAAATGAAAATACCCAGGGAGCTATCCAGGGTTTTGCAAGCAGCGCTGGTAGTATGGCCAGCATTATTGGATTAATAACCGGCGCATTACTTTATCATCAATTTCAGGAAAATGTATTTTTATTAGCCAGTATATTATTGTTATTAATAGCAATTGTTTCGCTCAGGCTAATTAGTATTGAAAAAGAAATCATTTAACAGATTGCTTTTTTCTCACAAAATCAAACATTTATTTCTTTATTCATGTTATTGTTTATCTAAAAAGAATATTTAATACTTAAATAATTCTAAACAGAAATAATATCCCATAATTGAGAAATTTTATAATTTAATTTTTTAGTGGAAAACCCTAATAACTCTATTTCAGAAATAAAATATAGGTTTCTCGCCAATGGAGGCGAAATGGGAATGTTAATGCGTACCAAAAACTGGGAACAAACGTCTCTTGGCGATCCCAGAGAATGGCCGCAAAGTTTAAAAACTACCATAAGCATCATCCTCAATTCAAAATTCCCGATGTTCCTATTCTGGGGTTCAGAGTTATTATGCTTTTACAACGATGCTTACCGCACCATTCTGGGAGAGGATGGGAAACATCCTTTTATTTTAGGAATACCCGGAAAAATTGCCTGGAAAGAAATTTGGGATTTTATTGATCCTTTAGCAGCAGAAGTTCTTTTGGGCGGAGCAACATGGAGCGAAGATCAGTTGGCACCAATATATCGCAACGGCAGGGTTGAAGATCTTTATGCCACTTATAGCTATAGCCCTGTGATAGATGAAACAGGTTTTCCGGCAGGTGTAATGGTTACCGTTACCGAAACAACTGACAAAGTTATTGCCAAAAGAAAAACGGAAGAGAGCGAGCGTAATTTGCGTTTCATTATAGAACAGGCACAGGTAGCCATTGCTATATTCCGTGGACCGGATTATGTGGTTGAAATAGCCAATAAACGCGCATTGGAGCTTTGGGGGCGCCAGGATGAATTGGTAACCAACAAGCCTATTCTTGAACTGATGCCTGAACTGGAACCACAGGGGATAAAACAACTACTGGATCATGTATATCAAACTGCAGAGCCTTTTTCTGCAACTGAATTACCGGTGGAGCTTTTAAGAAACGGACAATTAGAAACGGCCTACATTAATTTTGTATACGAAGCTCTTTATGATGCCGAAGGTAAAGTTAATGGTATTATAACTATAGGGACAGATGTAACCACATCGGTAATAGCCAGAAAAAAGATTGAAGAAAGTGAATCCCGTTTTCGCATCATGGTTAAAAAAGCACCTGTTGCTATTGCTGTAATTAATGGCCCTGACCTTATTTTTGAATCCGTTAATGATGAGATGCTAAAGCTGTTGGGTAAGTCGGCTAATATTATAGGCATGCCTTACGCTAAAGCGCTTCCGGAGATGTCCTCTCAGCCTTATTTACAACGGCTTCACGATGCTTATACAACAGGCAGGATGGTTGCCGAAAACGAAGCAAAAGCACAATTGGAACGTGGTGGTAAACTGATTGAAGGTTACTACAATTACGTTTACCAACCAATAACAAATGATGAGGGCCATACCACTTCAATAATGGCTGTAGCTACAAACGTTACCGAACAGGTTATTTCCCGCATTAAAGTACAGGAATTGAATGAGGAATTGGCCTCCATGAATGAAGAGCTATCCTCATCAAACGAGGAAATCAATGCGGCTAATGAAGAGTTAAACCAGTCGCAAAAGAGTTTACAGGCGCTTAATGATGATTTAATAGAAAACGAAAATCTTTTAAGGGGACTGATAAAACAAGCACCGGTAGGCATTTGCCTTATAAGGGCCCATGATCTTGTGGTAATGGAGGTAAATGATAACTATCTTGAACTGGTAGATAAAAAACGTGATGACATGGAAAAACATGCTATATGGGATGTTCTTCCTGAAGCTGCTGAAACCTACCGCCCAATTATGGATGCGGTTATTAAAACTGCAGTGGCCTTTAAAGGCAAAGAGCATGAACTTACACTGACACGTAACGGCAATTTAGAAAAAGTTATTTTTGATTTTGTTTACGAGCCTATAAAGACAGATGATGAAATTATTGAAGCAGTAATGGTTTTGGCAATTGATGTTACAGATAAAGTTAGAGCCCGGCAAAACATTGAAGAAATGGAAGAGCGTATTAGGCTTGCCGTAGAAGCAGCTGAAATAGGCACTTTTGACTTGGATATAGTTAACCAAACCATGCTTACGTCCTCCCGCTTCGATAATATTTTTGGGTTTGACAGTCATGTTTCATGGGAAACTTTCAAATCAGTAATTCATCCGGATGACAAGGAAAGCCGCATAGCGGCGCATGAAATAGCACTTTTAACAGGCAAGCTTTTTTATGAAGCAAGGGTTATTTACCCGGATAGCTCTATTCATTGGGTAAGGATACAGGGGCAGGTTTATTTTGATAACAACAAAACACCAGTAAGAATATTAGGCACCCTGCTTGACATAACTCAATTTAAACAATTACAGCAGCAAAAAGACGATTTTATAAGCATTGCCAGTCATGAGTTAAAAACACCCATCACCAGTTTAAAAGCATCATTACAATTGCTTGAAAAAGTGAAAGACAGGGCAGCGCCGGGTTTATTGCCAAAATTGATCAGTCAATCAAACAAAAGCATGCAAAAAATAAGCATGTTGGTTGAAGACCTTTTAAATGTAAGCCGTGCAAGTGAAAAGCAATTAAAACTCAATAAAACAAGGTTTACCATTGCCGAAATGCTGAATGCATGTTGTAACCATATCCGGATAGCAGGTAAATATACTTTAATTATAAAAGGCGATGAAGACCTTCAGGTTTATGCTGATGAACATACTATTGATCAGGTAATGGTTAACCTGGTGAATAATGCTGTTAAATATGCGCCTGATTCGCTCGAAATCATCCTGACTGTTGAAAAAGAAGTTGATGCGGCCAAAATATCCGTAACCGATTTCGGCCCAGGCATTTCTGCTGATAAACTCCCTCATTTATTTGAACGGTATTACCAGGCAGATTCATCAGGATTTCAAAATTCCGGTTTGGGGCTGGGCTTATATATCAGTGCCGAAATCATTAAACGTCATGGTGGTCAGATAGGTGCTACAAGCGAATTAGGTAAGGGCAGCACTTTTTGGTTCACGCTGCCGTTTAAACAATAATTACTTTCCGGACTGGCTGCCGGCATTTGGCGCATCAAAAATAGCATTCAGTGTTCCAGCCAACCTGATACCACCTTTTTCTATCCTTTTTTCAACAATAGAAATGTGTGCTTTATAATATTCTTCATCAAAATCGGGATTATCTGCTACCTCCTTATACAAAATAGTGCTGATCTGGTATGATTCCCATAACCACACCATCAAATCGTCACTTTGCCATTTAGCAATCTCTGCAGGTGTAGCCGTGTCGTAGGTAGAAGCCATCTGCACATAGGTTAATCCCTGATGAGATATTAATCCGCTATCCCATAAACTGTGCAGATTACCATCTATCCCCATAAACTTTATGGCAATATCATTTCCGCCTTTATCTTCGGCTTTGCTTACATGCATAGGCTGATGTAAATCGCCCACAAAATGTACAAGGAGTTTTAATGCCGCAACTTTTTGTGCATTTGATTTATCCTGATTTTTCAAATCACTCTCACAGCTAAGTACCATTTTATAAACATTATCCTGTGGCATGTTACTCACTTCATGGGCAAACTGCTCAAAAGTAAGTCCCGGCGTAATATTTACGTAATGCCAGGGAGTGGTGTATTTAAATGCCGGATCTTTACGGATCTCATCAGCATAATTGCTCACATCAGCCAAAGACTCACCCCCCAAAAGGTTTTTAACAGCCAATTTTGTCGCAGGTGTCAAATGATTTTCAGCTATCTGACCAACAGCCCGGTGACCTATAGGGCCCCACGATGCTAAACTAAATAAGCATAAAAATACAAGGCCCGAAAGGAAATATTTCTTCATTTAAATTTTGATTATAAATTACCCGAACGGATACTGCAGTGGGTTATTGCCAATTCACAAAAAAGTTAAACGCCTGTAATATTAATTTAACATTACAGGCGTTCGGTGTGTTCTTATAATTTAATTAACAGAAAAATCAGGCATGTACAGCCATATTTTTCATGGCTTCATCCATATCTACCTGCAAGCCTTTTGCAATAGCCATGCCCAAGCCAATATCAGCCCTGAACCAGTGGCAAAGTTGCCTGTTTGTAATCAGCTCTTTTTTAGGGCCATCAATACCACTCATGGAGTGAACAATATTTTTCACCAGATCATATTTAGCTTCTTCCGTCATTAAACGGTACAGGTTACCAGGTTGAGTGTAATGATCATTTTCTCCTTCGGCATTACGGTCATACCAGTCAGCAAGGCCTGTTCCTAAATCCCAGGCTGGTTCTTTGTAGCTTTCGTCGGCCACAATATCATCAAAGCTATTAGGGAAATAGTTGGGTCCTGAGCCATGGTTGCCATCAACACGCATTTGTCCATCGCGCTGGTAGTTATTTACAGCAAACGGGCACCTGTTTACCGGAATCTGCTCATAATTACCACCCAAACGATGACGATGAGCATCCGGATAAGACAATAAACGGCCTTGTAACATTTTATCAGGTGAATAACCAACCCCATCAACCACATGTGCAGGTGCAAATGCAGATTGTTCAACGTGGGCAAAATAATTATCAGGGTTTTGGTTTAGTTCCAATACACCTACATCAATTAAAGGAAAATCGGCATGGGGCCAAACTTTGGTTAAATCAAATGGATTCCATTTATAGGTTTTTGCCTGCTCTTCGGTCATTACCTGTATTTTCAATTTCCATTTTGGAAAATCACCTTTATCAATGTGGGTTAAGAGGTCGTGCTGAGCGAAATCAGGATTGGTGCCACGCATTGCTCCGGCCTCTTCATCGGTAAAGTTTTTAATTCCCTGTTCGGTTTTAAAGTGGAATTTCACCCAATGACGCTCATTATTGGCATTGATCATTGAGAAGGTGTGGCTACCAAACCCATCCATGTGGCGGTAACCATAAGGGGTACCTCTATCCGACATCAGGATAGTTACCTGGTGCAAGCTTTCCGGATTTAACGACCAGAAATCCCACATCATGGTTGCACTTTTGCAATTGGTATAGGGATCACGCTTTTGGGTATGGATAAAATCACCAAATTTTTTCGGATCTTTTATAAAAAATACCGGTGTATTGTTACCTACCAAATCCCAGTTACCTTCTTCAGTGTAAAACTTCAGTGCAAAGCCGCGTGGATCGCGCTCAGTATCAGCAGATCCTTTTTCACCACCTACGGTAGAAAAGCGAAGAAAAGTTTTTGTTTCCTTACCTATAGTATTAAACAATTTGGCACGTGTATATTTAGAAATATCATGTGTAACCGTAAATGTACCATAAGCACCCGATCCTTTAGCATGAACAACGCGTTCCGGAATGCGTTCACGGTTAAAGTGTGCCATCTTTTCGTGCAGGATAAAATCCTGTAGTAATATCGGACCGCGAGGACCAACAGTCATGGAGTTTTCATTCTCTGCATACGGTATGCCTGATGCCGTAGTCAGCTTCTTTTTATTTGTTTCCATATAGGTTTTTTAGTTTAATTCAAACTTCAGAATAATAAATCAATAGAAAAAATCAATAATTACTATATTTGAATAGATAAAAACTATATTAGGGACATTAAATCAAGGCTCGTAATAAAAAATCAATTTGGCAGAATCTGGAGCCAGCAGGTATAAGCCAAGGTAATAAAAAACTTAAACGAATTGACTATAAAAACAGTATAATCTGTTGATTTTTTGTCATAAATAATCGTTTATTTTATATTGCTTTATTCCTGCCCCCGATTGTTGAATCTTTGTCCCCGGCTACTAAAATTCTAAATTTCACTATCATGACTATTACCCAGCTTGAATATATTGTTGCAGTTGATACTTACCGCAGTTTTGTATTGGCCGCCGAAAAGTGTTTTGTTACCCAGCCTACATTAAGTATGCAAGTACAAAAGCTTGAAGACACTCTTGGTGTTAAATTATTTGACCGTAGTAAACAACCGGTAACCCCAACAGAAATAGGCACAGAGATTATTACGCAGGCGCGGATACTGTTATCAGAAAGCGAAAAAATTAAAGAGATCATCACCGACAGGAAAAAAGAATTGTCGGGCGAATTGAAAGTGGGCATTATCCCAACCATTGCGCCTTACATTTTACCAAAAATACTGCATGGCTTTATTGAAAAATACCCACAGGTAAAACTGGTTGTTTGGGAGCAGACTACTGAGCAAATAATTCATGAACTAAAACTGGGGATGATAGATTGTGGCATACTTTCAACCCCGCTTCATGAAAGCAACCTTACCGAGCTACCTGTTTTTTATGAAAACTTTGTGGCTTATGTATCTAAAAACAGCAATCTATCCAAAAAGAAAACCATCAGTCCAGATGATATTGATATGGAAGAGATATGGATATTAAATGAAGGGCATTGCATGCGCGAACAGGTGCTGAATATTTGCCAACGCCGTAAGTCTACCCAGGGTTTTAAACATTTTGAATACAATACAGGCAGTGTTGAAACCCTTAAACGCATGGTTGACCAAAATAACGGTGCTACTATTTTACCCGAACTGGCACTAACCGATCTGACCGATAAACAACTGGATAAAGTGCGTTACTTTAAATCGCCGGAACCTGCAAGAGAGGTTAGTATAGTGATACAACGGAATTTTTTAAAACGCAGGATGATTGAAGCCCTAAAAAATGAAATCCTCGATTTTTTGCCTAAACGGATGAAAACCAAGAAAAAGAAAGAGGTGATGGATATTTAATGATCGGGCAGTAGGGTAGCCAGTAGCTTATAAAGCTCATTTTTGCGCAGGTTTTTGGCAATGACCTTCCCTGTGTTGTCAATTAAAAAATTGGCTGGTATAAAATCCACTTTAAACTCTTTCAGGTATACGCTTTTCAATCCATCGCGGTCTATCAAGTGCAAAAATCCGGATGTTCCATCCTCTTTTATGGCTTGTTGCCAAAAATCAACATTTGAGTCGACTGATACTGACATGATACCAAAACCCTGGCTCTGAAATTTATCTAACGCTTTAATAAAATAAGGATTCTGTTTTCTTGATGCCCTATCCCAGCTTGCCCAAAAGTTAACCAGCAGATATTTATAGTTCGACTTATTGGCGTCAATATCATAGCCATTAATTCCAGGCAAAACAATATCCGGCGCAATGGAGTTTATCAAAATCCCCTGATCATCAGCAATAAAAGAATTAATTGAAGTTGATTGAGCTTTAGTTGCAACTCCAACAAGCGTTATTAAACACAAAATCAAGATTGTTTTTTTCATGATGTTAGTCACAAATCGGATAATAAGGCTAAGCTTTTATTAAATCAATGATTAAAGTTAATAAACTTTACATTAACCATCAATATACTTTTTTTGAATTTTGTTTTAATTTAAAATGGAAAATTCCAAACTGATAATTCTGTATTTTTACCGCCATGACTAACATCCGATCTTTTGTAAATAACCCATACCAGGAAAACACTTACCTGCTATATGATGAAAGCGGTGAATGTGCCATTATTGATCCGGGAATGGAAACCGCGGCGGAGCAGAATAAAGTAGTGAACTTTATAAAGGAACATAATTTAAAACCGGTTTTATTGCTCAATACCCATTGCCATATTGACCACGTACTAGGCAATAAATTTATTTTTGATCAATACGGATTAAAGCCACAGTTTAATAAAGGCGAACAGGAATTGCTGGAAGCAGTTATAGCCTACGCACCTGCCATGGGCATACGCTATGAGCAATCACCTACACCAGACATCTATTTACCTGAAACCGGTACCATAAAATTTGGCAATACAGAACTTACGCTCATTTTTGCACCTGGCCATTCGCCGGCACACTTATGTTTTTATGCCAAAGAAGCGAATATATTAGTAGGCGGTGATGTGTTATTCAGAAATAGCATTGGTCGCACTGATTTACCGGGCGGTAACTTTACCCAACTGGTTGATAATATTGAACAAAAACTATTTACTTTACCTGATGATTGCACCGTATACCCTGGCCATGGCCCTGAAACTACTATAGAATACGAAAAACAAAATAATCCTTTTTTAACTTAGTCCATTAATCCACCTGTTCAATAGTTCATTGGTTAAAAAACCGGTCACCTATTAAATTCAATCAATTAAAAATTCACCCACCATTTGAACACTTCCGTTTACATAGCAAAAAGGTATTTATTTTCGCTTAAGAAAATGCATGCCATTAATATCATCTCGGGCATTTCCATGCTGGGGGTTTTAATTGGTAGTGCAGCTTTAATTATTATTCTATCGGTGTTTAATGGCTTTGAAGAAGTGATTCTGTCCCTGTACAGCAACTTTACTCCTGAAATAAAAATAGAACCACGGCTGGGTAAAACGTTTAATCCAAACACCGTATACTTTAATTCATTGCATCGTGACCCCAAAGTATTTTCCTATACCGAAGTTTTACAGGAAAAAGCGCTGATCAGGTATGATAACAAGCCATACATCGGAACCATAAGAGGCGTAAGTGATGAATTTTTAAAAAATCCACAACTGGATAGTACTATTCAAAGCGGTTCATTTACGTTAAAAGCCGAAGGGAAAAACTACGCTGTTATTGGTTCAAACATACAAAGCAGCCTGAGTATAAACATACACGACCAGTTTGCTCCTTTAGAGATATACGCCCCCAGGCGGGATTCGCGGCCAGGTACCAATCCGTTGGATGAGTTTGTGGTACGTTCCATTTATCCATCGGGTGTATTCGCCATTGAACAACAATTTGATGATAACATCGTAGCTCCAATTGGCTTTGTACGCGATTTATTGGGTCAGCCGGTAAATGTATCATCCATTGAGATTGATTACAAAAAAGGCACTAATATTGATCAGGTGCAGCTTTCCATCCAAAATAAAATAGGCACAGATTTTACCGTAAAGAACCGAAGGGAGCAGGATACCGAACTTTATAAAACATTAAACTATGAGCGCTGGTTTATATTTATGATATTAACTTTTGTGCTGATTATTGCCATATTTAATATCATAGGCTCATTAACCATGCTGGTAATTGATAAACGGAAAGATATTGCCGTTTTAACCAGTTTAGGAGCCAACAAACAACTTATTCAGGGCATATTCTTTTTTGAGGGGATGATGATATCCATAATAGGATGTATTGCAGGTATAGTTTTAGGTTTGATATTTTGTATATTGCAACAACGTTTTGGTTTGGTAAAAATGGGTTCGCGGATGACAGTAATGGATGCATACCCCGTAGCATTAAGACTTTCGGACTTTGGCCTGGTATTTTTAACCGTTGGTGCAATAGCTGTTATTGCATCAGGCATAAGCGCAAGGTTAAGTATCAAAGGACTAAACGACATTAAACAGGATTTATAATATTTCTATCTTATGCAATTAAGGCCTGTAAAATATTTACTATTTATAGCACCTATGGCTTTTTTTGCCTGCAAGGGCAATTCTGGCAATGATAAACCGCTTATTTATAAAGGGGTTTATAGTTTTGGGCCCGAAGTAAAATCATTTAAGGATTGCGATAACGGCACCGAGTTTTGGGTAACGGATAGTTCACGCCAACTGGAATTAAAATACTCTCAATTAAATTTCGAAAAACCTTATTTGCCGGTTTATGTTGAGGTAGAAGGCGTAAAGGTAAAATCGGGCAAGGACGGCCTCGGATCAGAATATGATAGTACGCTGGTAGTAAAAAAACTAGTAAAAATAACAAAAGTAATTCCGCAGGATAAGTGTAATTAAGCGGATCACTTTTTGAACTGAAAGCTGGAAAACGGGAATAAAAACAAAAGAATTTACAAAGAATTACGCGAAAGATATTAGCTTTAAGCTTTCTGCTTTTACCTTTCAGCTCAAAGAAAATCATGGAATCAAAACGTCAGCAAAAATTTGCAGGAGTAATACAACAGGACCTTGCAGCGATATTTCAGCGCGAAGGGATTAACTATTTACCCAACACACTAATCACCATTACCAAGGTAAGGGTTACGCCGGATTTAGCTATTGCACGGATATTTTTAAGCTTTTTTAACAATACCAATTCGCAGCTGGCCCTGCAAACCATTAAATCACATTCATCCGAAATAAGGTATAAACTAGGTGCCCGTATAAAGGACCAGGTTAGGGTAATTCCTCAGCTGGAGTTTTTTGTAGATGATACCGGCGAATATGTTGAGCGCATGGATAAAATATTTGAAAAAATAAGCAAGGAAGACCGGCAACCAGACACAGAATAGTTATAATTTAATGGATGCCCACGTTCTGCTAAACCAATACCTAAAGACTAACCCGCAACTTGTTGGAAAAGTAGTTGATTTTGACGCAACTACTGATAGCTTGTACCATTTCAATTTTACCGCAAGTAATACTGAATTAAGCGCCGAAACTTTTGGTGATACAGCTAAATTCAGTATTTGGATTGATGAGCAATTGCAAAAAAACAATTGTAAATATGGTATTGGCGGTTACATGGAACATCGCACCATTTACGCCCGCAGCAAACATTTTGACACAAGCGACGAACCTCGCCGCCTGCATTTAGGTGTAGATATATGGGCTCAACCAGGTACGCCCGTCTATGTACCCTTGCAAGGTAAAGTGCATAGCTTTAATGATAACAATAACTTTGGCGACTACGGCCCTGCCATCATCTTAGAACATAACCTTGATGGTTTAAAGCTTTACACTTTGTACGGCCACCTTAGTCGTAAAAGCCTCGATGAATTGAGTGTAGGCATGCCGGTAAGCATCAATCAGCCACTGGCAACATTTGGCAATATTTCCGAAAATGGAAACTGGCCGCCGCACCTGCACTTTCAGCTCATGTTTGATATGGAAGGCAAAAAAGGCGATTATCCCGGCGTTTGCCGTTACTCTGAAAAAGAAAAATATCTTCAAAACATTCCCGATCCGCAATTGATATTGAGATTTCCGGCGACGGTTAATGAGTGATTATCGCTTGTCTTCTCTGGCGCATAGCTGACCGAACATCGCTTCGCTCGTTCACCCTCTACGACAAGTCATAAAGAGGGCTGGGAAGATTTACTTTTTTTTATTTTTTCCTACCCTCTTTGCGGCTTGCCGGAGAGAGGACAGGTCCAGCGAAGCGTCGACCGGGTGAGTCGACTATGCGAGCGCAAAATCCTGCTAAAAAATGTCAAAATTACATTATATAATATAGGGTAATTTATTTAGTTTCGGTTTTAATTATAAACCACGATTAAAACCTCAATTATTATCAGATGAAATTTAAAGCTATTGCACTGATCTGCACCTTTTTTCCTTTCGGGATGGTGCTGGCTCAATCAAACAAAACCTTTTCTGTAAAATCGCCGGATGGCAAAACAAATTTAACGGTATCCACGGGTAGCGCTATCAACTGGTCAGTTAAGCACGAAAGTACCGAAATAATCACGCCATCGTCAATAGCCATCGACCTGGCTGATGGAGAAGTATTAGGTAAAAATGCAATAGTAAAAAAATCAGCATCGGTTTCTGTAAGTGAAACAATCAATACGCCCATATATAAAAAAGCTTCGGTAAGCAACAACTACAATCAGTTAACTTTAACTTTTAAAGGCGATTATGGCCTTATTTTAAGAGCCTATAATGATGGTGTAGCCTACAGGTTCTTCACCCAGAAAAAAGGAGAGATCACTATTATAAACGAAGAAGCGAATTTTAATTTCAAAGATGATGACAAGGCCTTTTTGCCATTTGCTAGTGATTATCGCAACAAAGATAAATTCAACAGCTCGTTTGAGGCGCATTATGATAATATCAATTTATCAGCAATTAAAAAAGATACACTGGCATTTTTACCGGTACTGGTTGATGTTGGGAATTCTATAAAGGCTGCTATACTGGAAGCCGACTTGCAGGATTATCCGGGTATGTATTTAACCCCCGGAGCAGGCCAAAATCTACATGGGGTATTTGCACCATACCCAACTGAAGAGTTTTTAAACCGCATCAATTATTCTGTAAAAAGCCGCACAAATTATATCGCCAAAACCAGTGGAACCCGCAGCTTCCCATGGCGCGTGGTGGTAATCAGCACCGAGGATAAGCAACTGGCTGATAACGACATGATGCAACGTTTGGCTGAACCATCAAAAATCGCTGATTTATCATGGATTAAACCGGGCAAAGTAGCCTGGGACTGGTGGAACGACTGGAACCTTACCCATGTTGACTTTAAAGCCGGCATTAACGTGCCTACTTATAAATACTACATTGACTTCGCGGCAGCAAATAAACTGGAGTATATTATTATTGATGAAGGATGGTCTGACGATGGCGACCTGAACAAATTGAAGCTGGATGTGCAACAAGTAGTTGATTATGGAAAGCAAAAAAACATAGGCGTTATTTTATGGTCAACCTGGTATGGCATTACTCGCGACACTGAAGGTTTGTTTACCAAGTTTGAGCAAATGGGCGTAAAAGGTTTTAAGATTGATTTTATTGATCGCGATGATCAGAAAATGGTGAGCTCATTATACGAAATTGCCCAAAAAGCTGCTGCTCATCATTTAATGGTTGACTACCATGGTATGTATAAACCAAGTGGTATACAACGCACCTGGCCAAATATTGTGAACTGCGAAGGCGTAAAAGGTTTGGAAAATATGAAATGGGGCGTTGATAACCAACCCGGTTATGATGTGAGCATTCCTTTTATCCGTATGATGTCGGGTCCAATGGATTATACCCCGGGTGGTATGCGCAATGCATCAAAAAGTAATTTCAGACCTGTAAATTCAAACCCGATGACACAAGGTACACGTAGTCATCAGTTGGCTATGTACGCTATATTTGAGGCTCCGTTGCAAATGCTGGCAGACAATCCGACTATTTATCAGCGTGAGCAGGAAAGCACCGATTTTATAGATGCTATACCTACCACTTTTGATACTACCGTTGCGTTAGATGGTAAGGTTGGTGATTTTATCAGCATGGCCCGTAAAAAAGGAACCACCTGGTATGCCGGTGCCATGACCAACTGGACCCCACGTGAAATAACCGTTGATCTTTCATTTTTAGGCGATGGCAATTATAAAGCCACTGTATTTGAAGACGGCATAAATGCCGATCGTGATGGTACTGATTATACCAAAAAGGTGGTCACCGTAACTGCCAAAGACAAACTGACCATCAAAATGGCATCAGGCGGTGGCTGGGCAGCGAGGTTTGAGAAGCAATAAGCCTCACCTAAATCCTCTCCGGGAGGAGAGGACTTGAGCTTCACGCTTCGACAAAAGGCGAAAGATTTTCATAGATCCTTCGCCTTTTGTTTTTTTAAATCAAGCGCATATTCTCCGGATCCCAATGGATCACTTTGTTTTGGAAGTAACTATCGTTACAAGCCAAACATGGTGCTGCGGCCCTAAAACCGAAAACTGCATCCTCCACAACAGGCTTGCCATTACGAATGGAATCCATAAAATTGGCAAAATGATCATTTGATGAATTGTACCCTGCCGGCGATTGATAGGTTACCCCCGGCAACACCGGCCTTTGCTTATCAGCATCTGAATATTTGGTATTATAATTATCCAGCAATTGTTTCTGCATGGCTTCGGTAAAGGTGCCTAGTGAATCCCACCCGCCTATACCGGGAGCTGCCGCCATTTTATTTTTGTGGATGGTAAAACCCTGGTCATCATCCAAGTCGATCACTCCTTCAGAGCCTATTATTTTTGTGGATGAACGCTCACCTTCACCACTGATAAAATTAACCCGCAACGCTACCTGGAATGCAGGATGTTCTTTTGTATTGGGGTATTCAATAACGGCAGTCATCACGTCCGGAACATTTCTCCCATCCTTCCAGTAATAAGTACCACCAATGGAATAAATTTTATCCGGCCCTTTTGAGTCAGTTATAAAATGAATGCCCGATAACAGGTGCACAAATAAATCGCCGGCAACACCCGTACCGTATTCGCGGTAATTGCGCCACCTAAAAAAACGGTTGCTTTCGTAAGGCAGCTTTGTTTTTTCCATCGCCTGGAACCGGTCCCAGTTAACCGTTTGCGGTGAAGCATCCAGCGGAATGGTATATTGCCAGGCACCTAACGCATCCTGGCGGTTAAAAGAAGCTTCTACAGAATTTATTTGTCCTATGGCTCCTGCCTGGTATAATTCCTTTGCCTTTAAAAATGCTAAACTGCTTACCCGCTGGCTGCCTACCTGAAATATAGCCTTGGTTTCTTGCTGCGCTTTAATCTCGTTTAATCCTTCGCTGATATAATGCACCATGGGCTTTTCGCTGTAAACAGCTTTGCCTTTATGCATGGCTTCAATAGCAATGGTACTGTGCCAGTTATCGCTAGTGGCAACAATTACGGCATCAATGTCTTTTCGGTCCAAAATCTCCCGATAGTCTGACGTGGTGAAGATATTTGCACCAAACACTTCTTTGGCATGCTGCAATCTCCCCTGGTACAAGTCGCAACAGCCCACCAGTTCAACACCGGGGCAGCTTAATGCAGCGCGGGTATCATTATTGCCCATAATACCCATACCAATAGTGGCTATGCGTATTTTATCGTTTGAGCTAATCCTTTTTGGGGCTTGTAATATTCTCCTTTCATGATCTTCCATAGCTGCAAAGCTTGAAAGTGCGGCAGAAGAAAGCACAACGGTGCCCCCCAACTGCTTCAAAAACTTTCGGCGGTCTGACATAATTCTAAAAAATTAAAAAAACAAACTATAATCGGTTAATTGGTTTCCCTAGGTACCGGCAGAAGCCGTAATACTTTTATAATCAGCCATAAACTGATTATAATCTTTAGTAACTTGTTTTGAATAATTAATGGCATAATCCAATAAAGGTTGCTGCCATGTTGTTTGTTTGCCAAAAGCCATCAACTCATCAATTATGGCTGAGTGTTGAATACCGCCGCTGCGGATCTGTGCTGAAGCAGTAAGTAAAGCCATATCTTTAATTACCAGTTCAAGGCAATCATTTTTTGTTGCTATAGATTCAAAGCTGATTTTATCAGCAAGCGGCTGCATCTCCTGCAATACGTAAATATCACCATTAAAAACGTTAGGGCTCAACAATGCCGGCGAAATATTTTGCATCCGGTGTTTTAACGTTACCACCCGCTCGGCCTGCGATGCCCAATCGGATTGATTAACAATATTATAAGGGGCGAGAGATGATGGAGCAGCCTCTTTCATTTCTACCAGCAGGTACTTCTTTTTATTTTTATTGCTCTGTAATAAAAACATATAACGCTTAAGCCCGATACTACCTGTACCGGCTACACGGAAAGCGGCATCTTTCACGGTATAATCACTAGCCCACCCGTTTTTACTTTTCAGCCATTCTGTTAAATGGGATATCAGTTCAGCCCGGAGTTTTTTGTCCAGCTCAAAATGCGTACGATTATCAATTTTTATTTTGAATTGATCACCTTTTTCATCGGCAATCTTTTTAATCAGGTCACTCTCCTTGCGTTTCTTAATGCTCTTTAAAAAGCTTCTGACTATCCCTTCGGCAGTACGCGGATCAATGTAATAAGCTTTACCACAAGCCAGTATTTCGCTATAGGTTGAAAGGAATAATTTTGCTGTTTTTTTCGCTTCCGCCTTATCAATCTTCAAGGTATCAAAAGCCACAAAAATACTGGTCAGTACCCTTACCACTTCCCAGGCTGCCGGAGCCAGCATGGCCTCATCAAAATCATTCAGGTCAAAATAAACCATGCGGTTGTTGCCCTTAAAACTCCCAAAGTTTTCGAGATGCAAATCACCGCTGATCCAGGTATTGGGCGATGATGGAAAGTCTTTTGCCTTGCTCAAATCTTCATAAAACAGGTGGCATGTACCTCTCAAAAAGCGGAAAGCACTTTCGGCCATGTGCTTGTATTTAAGCTGAACCATGGCAGGTATTAACTTGTCATTAAATGCTTCCAATCTTTCAGCGAGTGCAGACATATTTTATTTGTGATTTAATTTAATTACCAGATTTGTTTACCACTCAAAGGAAATGACCATCTTATTTTCCAAGAGCCATTTGTTAAAGAAATGCAGATTAAATTCCTTGCCAGATACTTCAAATTCAATGGTTATCTGGTTATCCTTTCGGTAGAGTTTTGTTTTATGAAATTTGATACTGAGTGATTTTGCATATTCATAAAATGTCTCAACCTCTATTTCCCGTGTAAAAACAACAGTGTAATTACGATGTTCAAACCGGTAATCAATCCGCAGCTGAACAAAATCCAAAACATACAAGATGATTAAAGAAAATCCAGCGGAAATAATAGCAAGCAGGTAATCGCCAATACCGATAAACATACCAATAGCTGCGGCTACCCATATAGATGCAGCCGTGGTAATACCCGAAATAGAGACATTGGTACGGTATATAACCCCTGCACCCAGAAAACCTACACCGGTAAGGACGTTGGCAGCTATCCTGTCGCGGTTATCTTCAACACCTAACAGATAGGAACATATGGTAAAAATAGTGGCACCAAAACATATTAAAGCAAGCGTACGGAAGCCTGCTGACTTGCCTCTTATTTCGCGTTCAAGACCGAGCGTGCAGCCGATGATTACCGAAAGGCTAAGTTTCAGTAATTCATTACCATAAATGTTTTGTGTAGTGCTTACGTTAAATAGTGAGTCCAAGTTAAGGGTTAAATATTGGTGAAGTTTTTGTAAATTTAAATGTAGGAAAATTTATCAATGCAACGCAATAGCTGTTAAACTTGAGCAATAAAAAACCGGGTATAAACCCGGTACGATAGATTATTGTTCTTTCGAATTCAAAAAAAGCGGCTACGCTGGATTTTATAAATAACGAACCGACTTATTTAATATAACTTAACATCCACTGAATACCGAACTTGTCTTTTACCATCCCAAAATAGGTAGCCCAAAACTGTTGAGCAAGGGGCATCATTACAAAGCCGCCTTCAGCCAATCCGTTAAATATTTTGGTAGTTTCGTCTTCGCTTTCGGTTTCAAGGGTTATCATAAAATTATCTCCCCGGTTACTCTGCGGGCGGCCCTGCGGAATATCCATTCCGTTTAAAACGGCACCGCCAATAGGTAAGGCTACGTGAAGAATTTTTTCTCCTTCCGCGCCTACAACAGGCTCCGGACCTGGTATATCCTTCATCCTCTGTATATGAATAAATTCTCCGCCGAAAACGGATTTATAAAAATTAAAGGCCTCTTCTGTTTGGCCATTAAAGGTCAGTGTAATGTTTACTGCTTTCATCTCGTAATTGGTTTATAGTAACAAATATACTTACTCCAATCAGGTTATTTAATTTTCAATCGCTTTACCAGCCAGGGCAAAGTAAGCCCCTGTCCAATCAATGTAAAAAGAACCACTATCACTGAAATGAAAATAATGGCAGAACGCTCAGGAAATGGTGTACCATCACTTAACGTAATCGGCAACCCTATGGCAATGGCTAAGGACACTATTCCCCGCATGCCCGACCAACTGATGATCAGACTGTTTTTAAAATCGAGCAGGGCATCCTCGGTTACTTTTTTACGCCCTTTTTTAAAGGCGCGCTGAAGATTTATTTTTTGCAGAAATACACGAGCCATTCTTAGCAATAAAGCCGTTATCGTTATGATAAATGCATAGCCAACATATTGCAGCAGTACATAATTACTATGGATGCTTTTAACCACAAAAGGCAGTTGTAAACCGATTAGGATAAAAATCAACCCGTTCAGTAAAAAAATAATGATTTCCCATATTGATTTGGACTGTTGCCGTAAACTAACCGGTACCTCTTTATTTTTAACCCGTGCCATTATTAAACCCAGAGTAACCACGGCTATAACCCCTGATACATGCAGATCTTCGGCAACCACATAAGTAATGAAAGGCTGCAAAAGCATAAAACTGATAATAACCAAGTTATTTTGTTTTACCCTATCCAAAACAAAGGTTAATATTTTAGCCATTACATAGCCAACCAATAACCCACCCGCCATCAGCCCTACAAATTGGATGGAAGCTTTCCATAATACAAATGTAACACCTGTTACTGCTGCCACAGCAAACCGGTAAGCCACTAATGCCGAGGCATCGTTCACCAGGCTTTCGCCCTCCAGTATGGTAATGGTTTTATGCTGAAGGTTAAGTCCTTTGGTAATGCTGGTTGCGGCTACGCTATCAGTCGCTGATAATATAGCACCCAAAACAAAGGAAAGCGGCCAAGTCATGCCCGGAATCATGTAATGTGCAGCAACTGCTATACCCACGGTTGTTAAAAACACCAGGGATATGGCCAACGTGCCAATGGTGTTAATATTAGTTTTGAATTCGCCAAAGGATATGTTAAATGCGGCCTCAAATAGCAATGGGGGTAAAAAAATCAGGAAGATAATTTCCGGATCTAGGGATATATTGGGCAACCACGGAAAAAAACCTATAGCTATACCTCCCAGTACCAATAATACCGGGTAGGGTAACTTTATCCTTTCAGCAAGAGCCGAAAGACTGATCATAATGGCCAGTATAATTAATACAATGCTATAGTTTCCCATATTGTTTATTTTTTTATAAAGCCGGATATAAAGTTCGTTCGTCTGTCCATCCCTCTTCTCATTTTGCCATCCATTTATTACCAGATACTTGAATAAGCAAAGTAAATAGAAACTATCATTAATCTTAATATTCATAAAAAACACTCTTGCTCCATTTGCTGAAAGGTTACTCCCCGTTATGCTTCGTCATAAAAATGCCATAAGTCCAATCGATTGATTCAAACAGTTGTTTTAATTAATCGATTGATTAATTTTGTTTTTGTTTTTAAAATGAATATCAACCGAAATACATATTAAAATGGCTGAAACCGGATTTAGAAAATGGATTATTACCATTACTGTAATTACAGCTTCGCTGCTGGAATTAATTGATACCACTATTGTAAACGTCTCTATCCCTCAAATACAGGGAAACCTTGGCGCCACACTAACCGATGCGGCCTGGGTAGTTACCGGCTACAGCGTGGCTAACGTTATTATTTTGCCCATGTCGGGCTGGCTGGGTAGTTTTTTTGGACGAAAGAGCTATTTTTTAGCTTCCATCATTTTATTTACCATTGCTTCTTTTCTATGCGGAAATGCACATAGCCTTACAGAACTTATCGGCTTTCGTGTATTGCAGGGCTTTGCGGGCGGTGGTTTACTTTCAACAGCCCAGGCTATTTTGTTAGATACCTGGCCGGCCGATCAGGTTGGTACAGCTACAGCTCTGTTTGGTCTTGGTGCGGTTGTAGGCCCTACCATCGGTCCAACTATTGGTGGCTATATTACGGATCATGCTGCCTGGCGCTGGATCTTTTATGTAAATATCCCCGTTGGATGTTTGGCTGCAACGTTCACTTACCTATTTGTGAGGACAACACCCAGAACCGGCAGGGATAAGCCGATTGACTGGTGGGGAATTGCTTTATTAGCCATAGCTGTAGGCAGCCTGCAAACTATATTGGAAAAAGGTGAAGATGAAGACTGGTTTTCAACCAACTATATTATTGTACTAACAGTTACTGCGGTATTGGGCCTGTTGCTTTTTATCTGGCGTGAGTTGAGCACCGACCATCCAATAGTAAATTTTAAAATTATGCGGAACAGGAGCTTTTCCGCCGGGATGTTTACCTCCTTTGTTTTGGGGGTAGGTTTGTATGGATCGACTTTTGTATTCCCGGTATTTTGCCAGAGCTTACTGGGTTTTACGGCACAGCAAACCGGCGAAATTTTATTTCCTGGTGGGATGTTTACTGTACTCACGATGCCTTTTATCGGTATTATGCTCAATAAAGGTGTACCTGCTCAATTTATGGCAACTGCGGGTATGATTTTATTTTTTATTTTCTCCTCTATGCTCAGCCATTCAACACTAGCTACCGGCACCGGCGACTTTTTCTGGCCCTTAGCCATAAGGGGTATTGGTTTAGCCTTGCTATTTGTACCACTTACCACTTTGGCCATAGGTGGCTTAAAGGGACATGAAATTGGCCAGGGTACCGGCCTCAACAATATGATGCGCCAACTAGGCGGGTCATTTGGTATTGCAGGCCTAACTACACTAATACACGTCCGCTCAGCTACACACCGTAATAACCTTTTAAGTTATGTTAATATTTATAATCCTTATTATACTGAAAGATTTAATGGCTATGTACATGCTTTTATGGCTAAAGGCAAATCCTTTCTGGATGCTACCAATTTAGCTTACCGCGCTATTGATGGTGTTGTTAACCAGCAAAGTGCATTACTGAGCTATAACGATGCTTATTGGGTTGTTGGTATAGTTATGCTCATCAGCATTCCACTGCTTTACCTGGCTCCATTCAGAAAAGGCCAGAAAGCCATTGCAGATGCTCACTAGCCTCAAATTTATTTAAATGATTATTTGTTCTGCAATAATTAAATTTGAAATAATTATGACAGAAGCAACAGACGTTTCAACAGAAGAAAGAATAAAGGATGCAGCCAGAATGATCTTTACAAAAAAGGGATTTCTGGCTACTACCATTCGGGATATTGCTACCGAGGCTGATATTAATGTGGCTTCCATTAACTATTATTTCCGCAGTAAAGAAAAACTGTTTGCCTTTATTATGGAAGAAAGCATTCAGAAGCTATTTAACAAAGTAGAGCCTGTATTAAATGATGAAAACACCTCCCTGTTTGAAAAAATAGAAGTTTGTGTTGGCTACTATATTGACCAGGTGTTGGAAAATCCAGACTTTCCGTTTTTTATGGTGAACGAAGTGATGGCCGGCTCAACCAAATTACCTGTAATCAGTAACATAAAATTATTGGTCAATTCACATTTTGCCAAACAACTCCGGGCTTTGGAAACAGATGGTAAAATCAATTTCCACCCCATAAACCTGGTCTGGAATATTTCGGGCATGATTATGTTTCCATTTTTAACCCGGCCACAGTTGCTCCAAACCGGAAATTTTAACAGCGATGAGTTCTATCAGCTGATGCAGGAGCGCAAAAAATTAATCCCCATATGGATGAAACAGATTATGAATATTTGACCGTCTTTAAATCTCCACAGATATAAGTACATTAACTATTCCCCAACCCATCACTTTTTTTAAATGAAAGACGGTATCTGCGAAGCTTTTGGTGCAGGTATCCCCTCCGCTTCATAGCTTCTGCCAGCGAGGATTCATCCATATAACCATCATCCGGCACTTTAGGAACACCGATACGCTGTGCACTATAAATGCCCGAATGCCCGCTAAAAATATAAGCTGTAAAACAAGCCACGGCAAATAGCAGCACATGTTCGCCACCAAAAAGTTCAACCCCCATAAAGGTACAGGCTAATGGCGTGTTGGTAGCACCCGAGAATACGGCAATGAAACCCAGTGCCGCAAAAAGACTTACCGGCGCATTTAATAATTGCGATAGTGTGTTACCCAATGTAGCACCAATATAAAACAAGGGTGTTACCTCCCCACCTTTAAACCCTGTACCCAGCGTAATAGTAGTATAAATGGTTTTCCATAGCCAGCTCCAGGTATCAGCACCTCCTGCACTGAATGCAGATGGAATGGTTACGGCTCCCGGATGCTCTGCATCAACCCCTAAGCTTAAATAATCGGGCTTGCCAATAAGCAGGGTAATGCCAATAATCACTAAGCCGCCAAAAACAGGGATCATCCATTTATACTTAAACAGTTTAATGCAAACAGCTTTTATTTCGTGCACCATACGGGCGAATAAAAAACTGGCCAAGCCAAATGCAGCTGATGAGATAATTACCTTACCCAACAACAAAACATCGAAATGAAAAAAACCAGTGAATAAATTAACACCCGGTGCTATTGGATCAATATGGTATTGTACATGGGTTACGTGCCAGGCTTTAACCGTTAAATCGCCAATTACGGCTGCAATTAAGGCCGGGATGAGCGCGTGGTATTGAATCTTGCCAATGGTTAGTACTTCCATAGCAAATACGGCTCCGGTGACCGGCGTACCGAAAACAGCCCCGAAACCGGCTGCAACCCCAGCTATTAGTATGATGCGAATGTCTACGCCTTTTAGTTTAAACCATCTGCCAAACATTGCGGCTATGCTGCCGCCAATCTGCACTGCCGTACCCTCGCGCCCGGCAGAACCACCGAATAAATGGGTAATAACGGTAGTAATTAAAATAATGGGCGCCATCCTTTTAGGTATACCGCCCCCCGCCTCATGAATTTGTTCGGTGATGAGGTTATTGCCTTTTTCGGATGATTTACCTACCGATTGATAAATAAAATGAATTAATAAACCCGCTAATGGCAACAAAAACAACAGCCATGGATGACTGAACCTGAAATGAATGGCCGTACTAAGTAGCCATAGAAAAAAGGCTACCATACTGCCAATAGCTATGGCAACAGGGAATACTAATATTGTCCACCGTACTAGCTGTTTAAAAATGGCAATATGCTCTTTAAATGAAAAGGAATTATTTTCAGTCATTGCAGATTATTATTTGAAGGTTATAAGAAAGGCTGTTGAAAACATGGGGTAGCGGGATAGAGTTTCCCGGTAAAAATAGTGTCTTGTTTGAATAATTGTTTAAAAATTTCACCTGCAAAAAAAATTGTCCAACAGATTTATTCCTGTGGAGGGGTATTGCAGGCGCCATCAGCAAACGCGGTTTTTAAAAGGAAGACACCATTTCCTGCTGCAAGGTAGGTTTTATTTTTATAAAAAACCAATTAGCGTAAGTGAACAATTTACTACACTATTCACATCCCCTCCAACTAAAACATATCGCTTAATGCGTTATTTTTTTATTTTTGGATATTATTATCACAATAATATAAAACTAACAGATGTTTTTCAACTACGGATCCTATTACTATTTGATTATTGCCTTGCAGATTTATTGTGCTGTACACAGTTACCGCAGAGGCACTTTAAACAACTGGATTTTTTTCATTATATTTTTACCTCTTTTAGGTAGCGCATTCTACATTTATAAAGAAATACTTTCAAATCGCAGAAGCTATATAAAGCCAACTATTAATGTAAATGTTAGCGAGGTTTTGAACCCAGGCTTAAAGATCAAAAAGCTGGAAGAGCAACTGCGTTTTTCTGATACTTTCGCTAATAAGATAAGTCTTGCCGACGCTTACCTGGCAGCGGGCTTCACAGATAAGGCCATTGATTTATATACCGGCAGTCTTACCGGCGCTTTTGCCGAAAACGAGCATGTTATGGCGCAGTTAATAATTGCTTATTTTAATCAGCAGCGTTATAGTGAGGTAATCCCACTAGGGGAAAAATTATATAAACTACCACAGTTTGCCCGCTCAAAGGCCCATATTGTTTACGCACTTTCGCTGGAAAATCTGGGTGAATTGGAACAGGCTGAAAATGAATTTAAAGCCATGAAGGGTCGCTACTCCTATTACGAGCCGCGTTATCAATATGGCTTGTTTTTAGTTCGGGTTGGCCGCGAAAAAGATGCCTGGCAAGTTTTTAAAGATATGCTGGATGAAGAATCCCAGTTAGGTGCTGTTGAAAGAAAAGCCAACCGTACCTGGTTTAACAAAGCTAAAGAGGGAATCAAGAAAATACCTGAAACTGAAAGAACCGCTTGAGCTTAAACTTCGCCCATGTAAATTTCTGTTTGGTAATGAAAGCTTACCTGCCCGTTTTGATTATAGCGGTCAAAAACATCTTTTAACAGTGTTCTGAATTTTCCTCCTTCTTCGCTTCCTTCAGCCGGAACATAGGATGAGGAGAATGTCCGCCCAAAAAGTCCATCCAAATCAAAAACCTGTTCATTGGGAAACTTGGTTACCGAGTAATTACCATCTTTAAAAAAGCGCTTAAAATTAATTTCTCCTATTTTGCGGTGATTAACTTTGTTATAATCGATAGCATCCTGCTTCAAAAGGTTTTCATAAGCTTTTGAAAATTCATCAGCATCGGGTAAACGATTGTTCCATACCAGGGCTGCCTTTACACCTGTTTTCAATATTCTTTTAAACTCAACTGCTGTTTTTTCTTCGTTAAACCAATGGAATGCCTGGGCACAAACTATTAAGTCAATTGTGTTTATAGGCAAGGTTGTTGCCTCGGCAGTGCCATTTACAGGTATAAATTGGGAATTATTACCATACTGATCAATAGCCGCCTGCAACATGGCCTCATTTGGCTCAACAGCATAAACTTTATAGCCTTTATTCAACAGCAAACCGGTAAATATGCCGGTTCCCGCGCCAACATCAGCAATTACCGAATTACTGGTTAGCCCGCATTCCTTTTGCAGATAAGAAATCACTTCATCAGGATAGTTAGGGCGATATTTTACATAATTATCAACCCTGTCAGTAAATCTTTTGGTTGGGTCTGAAATCATGAATTATTGACTTAAATACTGATAAAAAATGCGGCTTCAAAAACATGCCCAGGTGCCAGTTTCTGGATATCTTCTTTTTGGCTGATGTCTACATGTTTACCGGCGGTGTCTGCACAACCCAGCCAGGGCTCAATGCAAACGAAATCTGCACCGCCTTTGGCCCAAATTCCCAGGTAATTAAAGTGTGGAAATTCTACTGAAAGAGACTGGTCATGTTTATCACTTTTAATGCAAACCTCTCTTGAGCGCAGATTTTTAAATACTAATGCATCGGCATCAAACAGATTACGGGTTAGGTAAAGCCTGTTTTTAGGAGTAGGCACAGGATGAACCTCGCCATTAAAAAAGCCTTCTTTTGATAACAGGTGTGTTTCTAATTTTTCGTCTGTTTCAAATTCAATATAATAATCTTCATAGTTTTCGCCTTTGTTAAAAGGAACATTGAAGGCGGGGTGCCCGCCTACCGAAAACCAGATGGTTTGTTTATCGTGATTGATCAATTTGTAGGTTAACCTCAACGCATTATCAATAAGCGTGTATATTACCTGAAAATCATACTTATAAGGATACACCTGTAAAGTATTTTCAGAATTAGGTAGCGAGAAAATTGCATGCTGATCATCGCTCTCTAACAAAATAAACTCCGATTGCCTTGCAAATCCGTGGCGCGCCATATGATAAGTCTTTCCATTAACCAGCAGTTCATCATTAATTAAACCACCTACCACCGGGAACAGATTAGGGGCATGCCATGGCCAGATATTTGCATCGGCCTGCCACATGTGTTCGGTTTGGGTTGCTTTGTTGTGAAGGGAACTTAATTGCGCTCCTTTTGTGCTGATCTCTACCTTTAAAAAGTCATTTTCTAATACGGCCATAGGAAAAAGGGGTTGGTTATAAACAACCGTCTAAATTATGAATTTGTTTTTATTTAAAATCCAAAGACATCAAACTAGAAATTAATCATCGTCATCCTTTTTCTTTTTTTCCAGTATTACAAAAGCACTACGTTTTGGAGCCGGTAAAGTAGCATTTTCGCCTTTTACATATTTCCATATTACCTCGTTCAATAAAAGATCGGGTACAGCGTCTTCTTTCGCCAGGTTAAAAGATTGTGATTTTTTGCTGCTTTCATTTACGGCTACGTTACGTTGCTCCAAGTCAACCTGCGCAGGTTTAGCCGTATAGGTTGAAAGATCGGGTGTATTGTTAAAGCAATCATATAGTGGAACAGCAGCAGCATCATACTGGCTCATTGGTGGTAAGCCAAGGATAAGTTCGATGGTGCGTAGTACTCCGGAGGTAGAATACATATCGTGAATAACAGCATTGCGTTTTACAAATGGGCCGGCAACAAATACGGGCGAGCGGTGTGCATCGATATGATCGGGGCCGTTTTGGGCGTCATCCTCTAAAATAAACACTACTGATTCTTTCCAGATAGGACTTTTTGACAAGTGCTCCAGGAAAAGACCGATGGCCTGGTCATTATCACCCACGGCAGCAATTGGCGATATAGCACCGCGATGCTGGCCGCTGGTATGATCGTTTGAAATGCGCACAGTGCTTAACTGCGGAACGGCGTTGATATTTACCAGTGAGTCAAAATCGTGTTCCCAAATTGCCTCGCGTTTAATGTCTTTAATATTGAGGTCGAAGCTAGGCGATTGTACACAATAGTGGCCTTCTAAAACTTTAATATTTGGCTTATAATCGTCGGCAAATTCACCATAGGTGCGGTAGCTTACACCTGCTCTTTTACAATAATCCCAAATGTAGCCATCGCGCGGATCGCCTGCTCGGCGGGTACCTTCAGAATCGTAATTACCACCGCGACCGCCATAGCTGGTGGGCCATGTTTTTTCAATAAAATCTGTCGCATAGGCGGCGGTGCTCCAGTTGTGGCCATCGGCACTTACCTCGGCGTCAACATAAAAATTATCCAGTAAAACAAACTCGTTGGCTATAGCATGGTGATTGGGCGTAACCTTGTTACCGAAAATACAAAGTGAAGTATCGCCGTTGCCCTGCGGCATATCGCCCAAAACCTGATCGTATGTGCGGTTTTCTTTAATAATATAAAACACATGTTTAATAGGCGATTTATCGCCTACACGACGAGGGATAGGATTACCTTCTACACCAGCTGCTAAAGCGGTTACTTTATCGTTAAAAGGCGTATTGGCATATACCTGTTTGGTATAAACTTTCAACTGTGCTTCTTCAGGTGCATTGATAAATGACAGCGTGCCTTTAAATAAACCGCCGATATATTGTTCCTTGCTGTTCACTGCTCCTTTTTGATAGCCACTGTTGTCGGCTTTCTTTATTGGTTGTGGACCTTTTGGATTGGCCATTGAGGTAAAGCCTTTGCCATTTGCAACCAATATTTTACTACCCAGGGCTTTCACTACGGTTGGGTACCAGCCCACTGGGATAAACCCACGGCTCTGGCTACTGCCTGTTTTGCTTACGTCAAATACTGCAAGGCAATTATTATCGGCATTGGCAATGTAAAGTGTTTTGCCATCAGGGGAAAGCGCCAAACCATTGGTGGTTGATCCGGTCAACTTTGTTGGATACAACGCTGTAGAGATAACCTCAATAGTTTTATGCGTTTTTGTATTGATAACCGACACCGAATTGTCATTAGCGTTGGCCACATATAAAATTGATCCGGTTTTGTTTAATAATAACTCGTTAGGATGACTACCCGCTTTCATGTTATTCATTTCGCCGGTTTGGGTGTTATAGCAGGTTACTTCACTGCCACCCCATATAGAAATATAAAGCGTTTTTTCATCGGGCGATAGGATGCAGCTATAGGCTTCGGCAGCTAATTTAACCCGGTTTACTACTTTTAAGCTAGCCGGATCAATAATATATAGCGCACTATCTTCTTTAGTAACGGTATACAGTTTGGTGTTTGATTTATTTACAGCGATACCGGTAGGGCAAATTTTATTTTGGGGCCACGGGTTACCCAATTTAATAGTATCGGCCCTGCCTATTTTATTGTTCTGTAAGTGAAAGGCCACAATCCAATTATCATTGCCTCCGGAAGCATATAGTTTGCTTTCATCACGACTAAAAGCTAAACCGTACCACGATTTACCTACAATTTTCTCATCCAGTTGCTCTTCGCTTTTAGGGTCAATTAATTGTATGGATTGGGTGCTTTGGCCATTATTGGTTACTGCCATCAGTTTGCCTGAGGCAGAAAGCTGCATATTAAGGGGCAAATCGCCTAGCGGAAGTGATTTATATCCGGCAGGGCTCAACTTCCATCCATTAGGTAATAACACCTGCCCGGTTTCGGCAATTTTCCCCGGAGTTTGAGCAAACGAATTTAACGTAACGCCCGCAGCAGCAATGCAAAGAATCAGTTTTAATTTCATATTGAATTAAATAGAAATCAAAATTACTGATTGCTTATCATGGATTAGGCTAGTTAACAGAAACTTAATGTAACAAATTTGAGCTGTAATATGAACGCTTGGAAAATTTAAGTTTTGTATGTTCTATCTATGCTAAAAATCACTGGTAATCAGTCGGCATAAAGGCAAAAAATATATTTTCATACAATCGTATTATTCGTTAAACATTGTGGTTAACATCATTATATTTGAGTGAACATCCCACTCAATATGAACCTTTTCCCAAGCCTTAATTTATCGCGTAAACAGCTTACCAGCGCTGCTGTAGTGTTTATTATTTTTTTAACTGCTATTACTTTACTGGTAAAACGCCAGCATAAAACCAGCGTCAATCCGGCGTTTAGCAAGTATATTGAATCGTATACTTCGGGTATTGTTTCGCGGAAGGGTATCATCCGCATAAAGCTGGCCAATGAAGTTAAAACCAGCCATGCGCAAAACGAACCACTACCTGATGGCTCCTTTAGTTTTTCGCCTGCTGTGGCGGGAAAAGCTTATTGGGTTGATGCCCAAACCATAGCCTTTAAGCCGGAAACAGAAATGGAAGCCGACAAATTTTATGAGGCAAAATTTGACCTTGGCAAGGTAGCCAGCGTACCTGGGGATCTGCAGCATTTTAATTTCTGGTTCCAAACCATTAAGCCCGATTTCACCATTGAATTTAACGGATTACAAACCGCAACCAGCACTTCACTTGATAAAATGAAGCTAAGCGGTGTTATTAAAACTTCAGACACTGAAGATCCAGAGAGGGTTGAAAGGATAATTACCAAAAAATACCCGTCGGAAGTAACCGTCACCTGGCAGCACGATAATGCCAATAACACCCACACTTTTACTATTGATAATATCAGCAGACCGGCATCCGGTTCTTCGCAATTACTGGTATCCTGGGATGGCTCAACATTAAATATGGAGAAAAGCAGCAACCAGGCATTTGATATCCCTGCCATTGGTATTTTCAGGGTGCTCGATATCCGTGCCGTGCAGGATCAGGATCAATATGTAGAAATACAGTTTTCTAACCCGATAATGGTGGGCCAGGAGCTGAATGGCCTGACAGGAATCCGGAATATTAACGATGCCGCTTATACTATTGATGGCAGCAAGGTGAAGGTTTATGCCCCCGATCATTTGCAGGGCGATTACATTGCTTTTGTAAATGAAGGTGTTAAAGACATCTCCCATAATAAAATTAACGCGCCCTATTTGGCTAATTTGTTTTTTGAGAACCGTTTGCCCGAAGTAACTATTCCGGGCAAAGGGGTAATATTGCCTGATTCGGGCAGGTTAATGCTGCCGTTTGAAGCAGCTAACCTGAAGGCTGTTGATGTAAGCATTATTAAAATATATGAAAGCAATGTACCCCAGTTTCTGCAAAACAATGATCTTTCGGGCGAGCAGCAATTAAGGCAGGTTGCCAAACCTGTGGTACAAACTACCATCAGGCTGGATGATGATAAAACCCTCGACCTAACCAAAAAGAAGCGCTTTATGCTGGATCTGGACCATCTGATGCATACCGAACCGGGGGCTATTTACCGGGTGATTATTGGGTTCAGGAAAGAATATTCCCTTTTTAACTGCAAGGTTAAAGTTAAGGCTTCTGATAACAGCAGCAGTACAGTGAGTGATGAAGAAGGCGAAGGTTATGAAGGAGATAATGATTCATACGGCAACAAAATAGATGAAGATGATGCCTTTTGGAGCCGTTATGACAGCTATTATCCGCAGGGATATAAATGGGATGAAAAAGATGACCCTTGCAGTACTTCTTTTTACACTAAAGATAAATGGGCAAGTCGCAACATCATTGCCTCCAATATAGGCCTGATAGCGAAATATGGCAGTGATAACCATATGCTGATTGCCACAACCAATATTATTAACGCCTCGCCAATGGCCGGAGTTGAACTAACCTTGCTTGATTATCAGAAACAGATCATCACCAAAGTGAGTTCTGATGATAATGGTTTTGCCAACTTCACTATTAAACGCAAGCCGTACCTGTTATTAGCTAAAAAAGGCGAAGAACGAGGCTATTTAAAACTGGATGATGGCAGTGCCCTTGCCCTGTCAAAATTTGATGTGGGCGGCGAGCAGATTCAAAACGGACTTAAAGGATTTATTTATGGCGAACGCGGCGTTTGGCGCCCTGGTGATTCCATTTTTGTTTCATTTATTCTGGAAGATAAATTAAAGACACTTCCGCCAGATCACCCAGTTCAATTTGAATTGTACAATCCGCAAGGGCAATTGTACCGGCGCATTATCCGCACCAGCGCCATTGATGGCTTCTACAGTTTCCACACGGCCACTACTACCGGTTCACCCACCGGCACCTGGACAGCCAAAGTAAAAGTTGGGGGCGCCCAGTTTGAAAAGCCCATTAAGGTAGAAACCATTATGCCTAATAGGTTGAAAATTGACCTTTCTTTCGGTGGTAAAACTTCACTTACCAAGGGTAGCGGTGCAAATGGTGTATTGAAATCAACCTGGCTGTTTGGTGGTATAGCCCAGAATTTAAAAGCAAAGGTTGATGCCTTTGTGAGTGCACTGCCTACCAGCTTTAAGGGGTTTAAAGATTATGTTTTTGATGACCCAACCCTTGCATTCAATACCCAAACACAAACCGTGTTTGACGGGCGGCTTAATGCTGAAGGTACAGCGGCCATTGATGCAAATATCCATGTGGAGAAGCAGGCGCCCGGACAACTGAGAGCCAATTTTTTAGTAAAAGTATTTGAACCAGGCGGCAACTTCAGCATACAACAAGTGGCGCTTCCTTACAATGCTTACACCGGTTATGTAGGCATTAAAACACCCGAAGGCAGCGAATATAGCGGTATGCTGAATGTAGATCAGGATAATCCTATTGATATTGCTGATGTTGATGTAAATGGCAACCCATTTCCGGGTAGCCGAAGCGTAACCGTTGAGCTATACAAAATACAATGGCGCTGGTGGTGGGATCAAACAGGTGATGATCTGAGCAACTTTACCCAAAACCAATATAACAACCTGATAAGTACCCAAACGGTAGATCTGACTAACGGTCGCGGTACATGGAACCTGAAAGTAAAACAAGATAACTGGGGCAGGTACCTCATCAGGATTAAGGATCAGCAAACAGGGCACTCCACAGGTAAAATAGTTTATGTTGACTGGGCCGAACGCCTTCAGCAAACTAACGCTACCAACGCCACCATGCTCTCTTTTACATCCGACAAAAAAAGCTACAAAGTGGGTGAAACCGCAACGCTTACCATCCCGACAGGAAATGATGGTCGTGCTTTAATCAGTTTTGAGAATGGCAGTAAGGTGCTTAAGTCGGTTTGGGTTGATACGCACCAGGGGCAAACCATTTATCAGTTTAAGGTAGATGGCAGCATGGCGCCAAACGTTTTTGTAAACGTAACCATGTTACAGCATCACTCACAAACTGTAAACGATTTGCCTATACGCATGTACGGCGTAATTCCTTTAACAGTGGATGATCCTGCAACGGTTTTAAAACCGGTTATCGGCATGCCTGATAAAATAAGACCGGAAAGTAAAACATCCATCACCGTATCAGAGGCACATGGTAAAGAGATGACCTATACCGTAGCAATTGTGGATGAAGGGCTGCTCGATCTGACTAATTTTAAAACCCCTAACCCGCACCAAACCTTTTATGCCCGCGAAGCCCTTGGCGTTAAAACCTGGGATCTGTTTGATTTTGTAATCGGCGCTTATGGTGGCGATCTGGAACGGATATTGAGTATCGGTGGTGATGAATCACTGGGTAACAATAAAAATGTATCTGTTAACAGGTTTAAACCTGTAGTAAAATTTCTGGGACCATTCCATTTAAATGCGGGCGAAAAACAAACACATAGCTTCACGCTGCCTCAATACATAGGCTCTGTAAGAACAATGGTTATTGCAGGTCATAATGGCGCTTATGGATTTAGTGAAAAAGCCGTGGCCGTTAAAAAACCTTTGATGCTGCTGGCTACTTTGCCTCGCGTTTTAGGTCCTACTGAAAAAATCAAGTTGCCGGTTACGGTATTTGCTATGGAGAACAGTATTAAAACGGTTACTGTACAGGTTCAATCAAACGCATTCAGCAATTTGCAGGGCAGGGACAAGCAAACACTTACCTTCAATGCCCCTGGCGATCAGTTGGCTACTTTTGATCTGGATGTGAAGGATTTTGTAGGTATAGGCAAGGTTAAAATAACAGCAACAAGTGGCAGCGAAACCGCCAGCTATGATGTTGAATTGAATGTACGCAATCCGAACCCGCCGATCACCAAAATAACCGGAAAAGAGTTAAAACCGGGTGAGGTTTGGAGCGAAGCCTATGCACAGATAGGTATGGCGGGCACCAATAAGGCTACACTGGAAGTATCATCCGTACCATCCCTTAATCTGGCTAAACGCTTATCGTACCTGATTGATTATCCGCACGGTTGTGTAGAGCAAACCACATCAGCAGCATTCCCGCAGTTGTATTTGGATCAGCTTACCGATTTAACCCCACAACAAAAAGCATCCGCCGAGCGCAACATAAAAGCAGCTATCAGCAGGTTAACCAATTTCCAGACACCATCTGGCGGTTTAAGTTACTGGCCAGGCGAAAGCGAGGTAGATGAATGGTGCACCAATTATGCAGGTAACTTTATGCTGGCGGCACAGGCAAATGGTTATAGCTTGCCAGTAGGATTTTTAGATGGATGGAAACGCTATCAACGGCAAAAAGCGGTAAACTGGGCACCTGATACCCGTAGTTTTTACGGATCAGATTTGGTGCAGGCTTATCGTCTTTATTTACTGGCTCTGGCCCGCGTACCCGAACTCGGTGCAATGAACAGACTTAAGGAATTTAAATATTTAAGTCCGCAGGCAAAATGGCGATTGGCGGCAGCTTATAAACTGGCTGGGCAACCAGAAGAAGGCCTACAAATGATTAATGGCTTGCCATTAACTATCAAACCTTATTACCAGCTATACGGCACCTATGGGTCTGACTTACGTGATGAGGCCATGATACTGGAATCATTAACCTTATTGGATCAGCATCAAAAAGCGGCCGGCATGCTGCAAACAGTGGCGTCCCATTTATCGCAGGATGATTGGTACAGTACGCAAACCACAGCTTATGCCTTATTGGCTATTGCAGAATATTGCGGACAAAATAAAAATGGCAATAAGCTGCAGTTTATTTATGGAAATAGCCCGGTTAACTCAGCCTCTTACTTGTGGCAAGCTAATCTGCCGGTTAACGGAGGCAAAGCGTCCATTAAAAATATCGGTAAAAATATTTTATACCTGAGGCTCATCCAACAGGGACAACCTGCACCGGGCCAGGAACCGGCAAGTGTTAATAATGATGATATTTTAAAGATGAAAGTAAACTATATCACCATGAAGGGCCAGCCTATAGACATCAATAACCTTAAACAGGGAACTGATTTTGTAGCACAGGTAACTATCGCCAACCCAGGACACCGGGGCAGGTATGATAACATGGCACTTACACAGATCTTCCCTTCGGGATGGGAGATATTGAATACAAGGATGCTGAATAATGACGAGGCGTTTAAATCATCCGCATCAAACTACCAAGACATAAGGGACGACAGGGTGAATACTTATTTTGGGTTAGACGAAGGACAGCAGGTTACGTATTATGTAATGCTGAATGCTGCCTATACCGGCCGCTATTATTTACCAGCTACCTATTGCGAGGCGATGTATAATTCAACTATCAACGCTCTGCAAAAAGGCCGTTGGGTTGAAGTGAAAAAGTAATTGAGAGCATGCGTTTTTCTTTTAAAAAACCGGGTTGGCTAAGCAGGCCAAGGAAGGTGCTTATTGCACATGCTTTAGTTGCATCTATATTATTTTGGTTTTGCCTGCCCCGGCATTTGTTTAAAACCCCAACGTCGTACATTATTGATGACGACCAGGGACAGCTATTAGGTGCCGCCATTGCTTCCGACGGGCAATGGCGCTTTCCGTATGATTCCATTGTGCCCGAAAAATTCAAACAATGCATTATCGCTTTTGAAGATAAACGCTTTGAGCATCACCCGGGAGTTGATTTTTTGGCTTTCGGACGTGCCATAAGGCAGAACATAAAGGCCAGGCATGTGAGCAGCGGCGGCAGTACCATTACCATGCAGGTGATCCGCATTGCTACACATCATCAGCGTACTTTTTTCAATAAGCTTTTGGAGATGATTATGGCCATGCGCCTGGAACTTACCCACAGCAAACAGGATATTTTGGCCATGTACGCCAGCAACGCCCCTTTTGGCAGCAATGTGGTTGGATTAGATGCTGCTTCATGGCGATATTTTGGCCGCGGGCCCTCGCAACTATCCTGGGGAGAGATGGCGGCCTTGGCGGTACTGCCTAATTCACCTTCACTGGTGCATCCGGGGAAAAACAGGGCCATTCTCCTCAAAAAACGTAATTTATTATTGGATAAACTGGCACAACAAGGTATCATTGATAAAAATACAGCCTACCTGTCCAAACAGGAACCAATGCCTGATAAACCGGTACCATTACCCCAATTGGCGCCTCATCTGCTGGAACGGTTTAAAGAAGATTGTCAGGCCGGAAAATATAAGGGGCCAACGCGCATTACCACCACTATAAAAGCAGAATTGCAGCAACAGGTAAATGACATTTTGGAACGGCACCACGCTGTGCTGGCTGCCAATCATATTAATAATATTGCTGCTGTAGTATTGGATGTGGAAAGCGGCGCAGCACTGGCCTACGCAGGAAATATTTATCACCCGGAAGACACCCTGATGCAAAGCAGTGTGGATATAGTGAACGCACCACGCAGCCCCGGCAGTACGTTAAAACCTTTGTTATATACTGCCATGCTGCATGATGGGTTTATATTGCCCAACAGCCTGATGCCCGATATCCCTACGCAAATAGCCGGTTACCATCCGGAAAATTTCGATTTGGGATATGATGGCGCGGTACCTGCATCACGGGCGCTGGCCCGCTCACTAAATGTGCCTGCTGTAAAAATGTTGCAGAAATACAAGTATGAACGCTTTTACGATCTGCTGAAAAAAGCAGGCATCACAACATTAAAGCAGCCTGCTGATTATTATGGCTTATCGCTGATTTTAGGCGGTGGCGAGAATTCTTTGTGGGAACTCTCCGGCGCATATGCGGATATGGCCCGAGTGCTGGATCATTATAAAAAATACAATGGCAAGTACAACCCGGCGGATTACCATTCTCCAGTTTATGCCAAGTCTGAAACCCAAAAGCCTCAGTTAGAGTCCGCAGGATTATTAGATGCTGGCTCCATTTATTATACCATGCAAGCCATGGAAGAAGTAATGAGACCGGGTGAGGAAATGCTGTGGCAGCAATTTGGATCAACCCAGCGCATTGCGTGGAAAACAGGCACCAGCTTTGGCTTTAGGGATGGATGGGCCATTGGTATAACCCCCAAATATGTGGTGGGAGTTTGGGTGGGCAATGCCAGCGGTGAAGGTCGCACCGGGCTAACGGGCATCAATACTGCGGCACCGGCCATGTTCGAGATCTTTCGCCAATTGCCTGTTACGCGCGACTGGTTTGATATGCCCGCCGGTGAAATGGTAAAAATTAAGGTTTGCCATGAGAGTGGCTACCGCGCGGGTGAATACTGCACCAATACCGACGAAATGCTTGTACCTGCGGGCGGCGCACGCTCACCGGTGTGCCCGTATCATCAGTTGGTACATCTGGACAAAAGCGGACAGTGGCAGGTAAATAGTGATTGTGTACCGCCAGACCAGATTGTAAATAAAAGCTGGTTTATTTTGCCACCAGCCATGGAGTATTATTATAAAAGTAAAAACTACCAGTATCATACGCTACCTCCCTTCAGGGTCGATTGCATGAATGCAGATAAGGGGCAGCCGATGGAGCTTATTTACCCAAAAGATGATGCCAAAATTTATATACCGCTGGAAGCCGATGGCAAACGCGGACGCATGATTTGCAATGCCGCACATCGTCAACCGGGCATGAAAATTTTCTGGCACCTGGATAATCAATATATCAGCGTCACCAAAGATTTCCATCAGGTGGCACTTAACCCGCCGCCGGGACATCATACCTTAACCCTGGTTGATGGAGATGGCAATAGTTTGCAGGTTAAATTTGAGGTCTTGGATAAAGGGAAGTAAAGATTTTCAACCTGAAATATAGAAAAAAGCTGTCTGTGACATTTGGGATGCAAAACCTCAAATATCACAGACAGGAAATTACAATCTTATTGTGATTGTGCTGTTGCCGTAGTTTGGCTTGCACCAAATAAGCTCAAGCCAATAGCGAAACCGAGCCATGGCCTGCCCTGGTAAGAAAATTGATAAGCATGATCGCCCGCGAAATCCCATCCAATAAAAACACCCATTTGGAACTTAGCATACTGAAACATTACCCCTCCCGATAGTGAAACCGCGGCAGTTGATGTAGCTGTACCAGCCGGAGCTGTTGAGGCATTATTTAAAGGAACATTAACAACCGACAGTCCGCCAAGATAATTGAGTGATACGTCATCAATACGTTGAAGTTGTTGTTTGATACCGGCCGTTAAACCGAAATTTAAATTCTGTTCAAAGTTAAAACGACCGCCGCTAAGTGAATTATCAAAACGCAATTTTATAGGTAAGGTGAGAAACCCCCACGTAAAGGTATAGCTCGTAGGATAAAACACTACCGAATTGGCTGAAAAATCCTGTGCACTCATAAAAAACGACCAGCCATTACCCCATGAGTTTACATATTCTAAGTCGGCAAACGCAGCATACGGGCTGGCTGGATCAGCCGGAGTATCTGCTTTCTCGCCTAATTGCTCTTTTGTTCGTTTATAAATATTAGGATCTGCCAACGGAGTATTAGTCTGTGCAGCAGCTACTGCAGCTGCCTTAGTTTGCTGTAAATCTGAACGAAGTCCCAATAGGGTTTTTGTTTTAGTATCTACTTCACGTGTGGCTTCGTCCAATTCGCTTTTCAGGTCATCGTACTGCTTTTTAAACGCTACATATTCTGCTTTCGAGTTTGCCAGCGTAGTGTCAGGTATAACAGATAGTTTTAGCACAGCGCTGATAAGGTTAGCCTTTATTGACGGTGCGGCATCGCCTAGTTTCAGCTTAGTTTGTGCATCCACAAAGTTGGCAACCTCAGGTTTAGCAACAGGTTTTGGGCTATTTCCCACAGGCTTCGGCGCCAGCGTTTTTTCCGCATTTACTTTTAAGGCCGTGGTTAACAGCTTTGTTGAAGCACTTGAAACCATTTTTTGAGCATTTGCTAGGTTAACCTTCAACGTATCGGCTTTTTTTGCCGCGGCGGCAGAATCAGCAACGTTTGACTTAATGGCCTCCTTTTTTGTGGCGAGTTTTGCCGCCAAGGTGGAATCATTTGTTGCTGTGCGTCCTTTTTGAGCCTGACGCAGACTGGCGTAAAAATTTTCGTGAACAGTATCGGTATCATTAAAGTCCCAAACAGTCACTACATATCCGGTAATAGTATTTCCAACAGTTATTTGCTGATTAACATAAAATTTGGTTCCTTTTTTTATCCTGAAATGGATGGATGAATCTGTAGGTTTTGCGGCCCGTTCTAAATAAGGATTTACAGAAACATCGCCGGTTGTAATATAAGAGCCATGCAATGTTACTGTTGGTGATGTTACTGATTGGGCGTTGCACCAATGGGCCAATATCATTGCCGATATTGCTAAGAGTAGTTTTTTTTTCATGATGAAAGTTTAGGTTAATTAATATTTATTATTACTGCTTTGATAAGTTATCTAGTAAAACTAATATTATATAATAAACTTTTAGACAGTATTTTAACTGTATTTTACTAAGTAGAATTACGTTTCTGTAATTGCCAGGATATTTATATAACAGAGCCAAAACTTAATTTACACAAATTGATATAAGGAAGAGAATCGGCATTATTCTCGTCCACGCATTACATTTTTGTTAAAAACAGCATATCTACAACCACTTTTTTTACGAAAAAAATAAAAACACTTTAATTAACTGAAAATGTTGATTTTAAACTTTCATGTACTTATATTTATTAAAAGTTAACGACTTAATACAGGGGCTATGTAGTATTTAATTTTTAATTACACTTAAATCATAAAAACCATGAAAAAAGCAATCCTAATCCTTTTTTTAGTAATCGCCGCTTCGGCCATTACTAAAGCAAATGCACTAACCGCAAAAGTGTCAGCACCAGTATCAGGTCATAATTATGCCGTTAGTGAATTATTATCTGCTCATGCCACAGTTCAATATGCTGCTACTTTAAATAATATTGCAGCCATTCAATTGCCTTATGGATACGTTACCGATGGCGATGGCAATATAATAGGCTACTGGGTTTATGATCCAAGTTCGGGTGTTCTGCTAATTGTTCTTTACGCTCAGTAATAATTATTTCTAAAATCTGGCGTCGTTAACCTAACCAATACCTACATAGATCCTGTTTTTTATCGTTGTAATTAAGTACTTTTAATCAAAACCTTTTTTATTGAAACACCACTTGATTTTATTGTTTTTTGCGCTTTTTTTTTCGGTTAAATTATTTGCGCAGGAAAAAAAATCCATCAGCCTAAAGATTATACAAAGCAAAAACAGTAACTTATCTTCAGGTAAATCACCTGTTGATTTGCAGATTTATGCAGATGCCATATTAAAATTGACGTTTAACCATCTTACAACTGATACTTTGATTAAAATTGAAGGTGCAACAAATGTGCTTTACCGTGCAGTAGTGTACAAAGCAGGCTACCACCTGACCGATTTTTACTGGCGCTCAGATACCTTGAAAAACAACACCACTAAAGTAATTTATATTGATGAAGCCCCATTTCAATTAAAGGATGTGACCATAAATGCACAGCGTGCCCCTTATAAACGCGGCGATACATTGGTGATACCGGTTGATAGTATACATACCCAGCCACATGCCAGTGCTACTGACCTGGTTGATAAATTACCAGGCTTTTCTGTAGGCAGTGCAGGCAACGTAAACGTACTTGGTAAAAATGTGGATAAAATAAAAGTGGATGGCGTTGAATTATTCGGTGGAAATGCGAAAGCCACTCTTGAAAACCTACGAGCAGACATGCTGAAGGATGTTGAAGTTTTAAATTTAACCGGTGAAGGAGAAAACGGGGTTGAGCTGAATTTAAGATTAAAGAAAGATAAAAAAGATGGTGTTTATGGCGAAGCATATGGCCAGGCCGGGACCACTGGCCGTTATAATACAGGCTTAAAATTTAACCAGATTAAGCCTGCCGGTTTTTTAACGGGCTTTTTTAACTATAACAACCAAAATCAGCAGGTATTATCACCCGGCGAATACCTGCAGTTGGTAAATTTCAATAACGACAATACCAATACTTTGGGTACACAAAAACTATATTATGATGCTAAGGTTGAAGATCCGCTAAACAGTCTTAATCAAATTGGCGACAGGTTTCCGTTTTTTACAAAGGGCATTCATCAAACTGTATCCGGTGGTTTAAACTTCAGTAAAAAATATAAAAAAGTTGACTGGAACTCTTACTTGCTTACCAGTTATGATAAAAGTAATATTAATGAATATTCAAACACGTTGAGCAGTCTGGGCGAGCTTATAAGCCAGGATACTAAAAACACATTAACCCAAAACAGTAATTACAACTTTATTGGTCAAAGTGCTCTTAAATGGACACTTGATGACAAAAACAGCATCAGTGCTAAACTGGTATTACAAGAGGTTAATAACCATGCAAATCCTTCGGATCAATCTGCTAACTCGTTATATAACCACACTGACACTCTTGTTAATAATGCCGTTATCGACAATACCCAAAAAATCACCAACAAAAATAATTTAGTTTTTTTGAAGGGCGAATGGGAACACCGTTACCCTAAAGCTGCCGAAAAAACAACCCTTTCCGCAGGCTTGTTAATTAATAATACTAACTACAATAACCGTTACTCCAATCAGGATTTGAGTGATGATTTGCTTTCAAATAATAACCAAATATTTCAAACCGGCACCAATTACAATTACTTTGCCGCTGCACAACACAGCACATCGCTTAGCCACAGGTTACTGGTTGATTTCAGATTAAGCACGTTGCTAAGCAGCAGTACCATCAACCGCACCGGCCAAAACGTAACTGATAACGGTGTAGATATTTTTAGCGCCCCTTTAAGCGTTAATGATTTCCGTATTCAAAATAATCAAACCACGGTTCAGGCTTTCTTATTTTACAAATCGGGCAACCTGAGCATTATAACAGGTGTAGGAGCGTTAAATACTAATTGGCTGGCTCGTTCGGCCGATACCGTTTATAACAGTTTTAACCGGGTATCCTTTTTACCCGGTATTTATTTAGGTTACATTTTTAATAAATCAAAAATATCGTTCAGGTATATAAAGGAGGAAAATACGCCGCCAACCAATAATTTATTACCCGTTACGGATAGTAGTTCGGTGCAGCAGGTTTACAGGGGCAACCCAATGCTTAGTCCATATCTGAGCAACAAATACGAACTTAATACCGATCTTTTTATACGCGGAATTGGTTCTGTAGGCTTATTGCTCAATTATGCAGTAACTAATCAACCGGTAATAGACAATTACCTTTTTACCGGAGGTGAATTCCCCTTACAAACATCCACTCAATATAAAAATGCTCAACAGGTAACCGGTACCCTTTCTTATTTCAGGTTTAATCCAGGCAAGTTGTTCAATCCATATTTCTTCCTGTTCTATTTATGGTCCAAACAATATCAACTCAACGAACAAATTGTTACGCCGCTTGAATTAATGGCAATAAGTCCGCAGGTTGGTTTAAAAGTAAACATCAGTCGCGAGCATAGCCTTAATTTAAGTGTTCAGGCCATTATTAACAAAACATCTTCTGCTACAACTTATGCCGGCTCGTCCAGTCGTTTCAATTTTGAATTAAAGGACGATAGTAAGCTTACAGATGGCCTTTATTATAAATTTTCAACCAAATGGATTTACCTGTACACCAATGCCATGGGAAGCACTATTAAGCCGGTTACCAATTTTTATTTATATGAATACCTGGGTAAAGAAAAGCAATGGCAAATTAATGCTGGCGTAAGCAATTTATTCAATGTTGATGAAATTAAGCTGATCAATGTGGGGATCACACAAAAGACAACATCATCATACAATTATTTGCAGCGATATTTTAACGTGGGATTTACCTTTTACCCCGAAAAATGGAAAAAATAAGCGCATATAAGTAATTACAAATGAAACCGTTTAACAATAAAACATTTAAAACAAAATGAAAACTGCCTTAACCTTTGTTGTATTATTGATGTGGAGTTTGCTCTCCTTTGCACAGAATCAGGTTTTTAACCCCAATTTAAATACACTTGGAGGCAATAAAATCACCTCTGTAATAGAAAGCACAAGCCACGCCAGCAGCCCCATAGCAGTAGGCGACAGACCCGCTGATGCTGGTCAACCGAAAGCAAGTTCAGGGCCTGTAAAAAACGTAAAAGCAACTTGGGAAACTGTTGTTGAAAAGACATCCGACAATGGTTTTACCGTTTCAAAAAAACTAAAAAGGATTCAGCTTGCCGTAGATGGCCCGGTAGGTTTGGAGAAGTATGATTCTGACAACACATTCGAATCAACCGATGGCACCCAAAACTGGGTAAAAAGTTATGTAGATGTGCTGGATAAAAAATCGACACATACGGTACCTGCAACAGGCGAAGCAACGGCTATCAATAAAACGGATAAAGTTTGGAATAATGATTTGCCGGTTTACGAAAGCTCCTTTTACTGGAACGGCCTGATATTAAACCCTCCTGCATCCATAAAAATTGAAAAAGATGCCCATTGGAACGAAGTTGTTGAGCTAAATGACCGCACCATACAAACCGAATTTATTGTTGCAAACATTAATGGAAATAGTTTTTCAATATCGATAAAAAGTACAGAGCTATATAAAAAACAGAACAACCAGCTCAATGCCCAGGGCGCACCGGATGGTTTAATGCTTGGTTTAAAGAAAAGGCAAAAAACTTTTGAAGGTGCGTTACAAATTGATGCCAAATCCATGCTGATTTTAAACGGAACATTTAAAACAGAAACAATTTCTGATCTTTCTGTTAACGGCGATACTTCTGAAAGCAAAACCTATTCAACCATAACAATTACTAATACTATTGAAAAATAATAATTTATAAAAGAGGTTTGATATTGTGATAAGGTTTAGTATACCTAGCAAATATTGGGTTAATATTTCCACTCACACAACCCGTGTTTTAACAGTATTTGGATGTTGATAAGCAGGGCTGTATTTAAGAAGGCTCTTTTATCGTCTTTGTGAGGAACGCCTGTCCCGAACTTATTTCGGGACAGCAATCTCTAAACTTGCCGAATTTTTTAAAAAAAACAAACTGCGCCAGGTACGCCACCCTGCTCACGTGGCGCAGTAGCCCTGTTTACACATATCTTCTTTTCTTGCTTCACTCTTAAATATTTCATATATTATAATAGTATATTACTTAATAGCTGATGATATTATTAAATATACTATATGTAAGTTATCTTTATATTTGTTGCCCTTATGCTAATTTATACTTAGCCGTTAAAAAAATTAAAAAAGCAGAACCTCAAGGTGGGAAAAATCACAGATAAATATCATCAGCAGGTTAAACACGGCCATAAGCACCTCGATCCGCTTTTCGACATAAAAGAGGTACCCAAACGCACTTATCAGCTCGGTGTAGCCATATTGCTTACCGGTATTATTTTGTCTTTTTATGATGCCGGCATAAAAATGTATGTGTCATCATTCCTGGTTGCCTGCTTTTGCTTTTCTATCCTGATGTTTATGCTGTTAAAATATAATGGCGATATTAAGGATTTAACCATTGCTATTATTTCAATGGTGTGTGCTCTATTGGTCTTTTCGGCTTGTTTAGAGGGTTTGCAATCTGATCAATATTTATATTTTTTCCCCTTACTTATCTCGGTGCCATTGCTTATCGATCTTAAAAAAACGCCGTTCAGCAAATCGCTCATTTTCCTTTCCATCATCATTGCATCTTTTATTATTTGTATCTGCATTGGTAAATATGTAAAACCATTGGAAGATTTCACATCTGCCCAAATAGGGAAACTGGCACTGATGAACCGGGTAGCTGCTATTTGCTCAACTATTGTTTTTGCCACGTTGTACACTTTGTTCGAGAAGAAATATATTGATGAATTGGTGGAACAAAGCAACAAGGTTATCAATACAAAAACACAGTTTTTGGCTACTATGGGGCATGAGTTACGTACTCCTCTAAATGGTATTATCGGCGTAGTTAGTTTGCTCAAAAATGAACCTGATGTGGTTAAAAAGGAAGAGTATATTGAAATCATCAGATCCTGCTCTGATGACATGCTACTACTGATAAACGACATTCTTGATTTTAACAAAATTGAAGCAGGTAAACTCGATATTCACTCAGAAAAAATTAATCTCCGTCAATTACTTATCAATATAAGCACTCCATTTATTGCTTTGGCCAAAGCGAAGAAGGTTGAATTAAAACTTGAAATTGACCCTCAGGCAGATGTTTTAATTTTTGCTGATGGCACATTGCTGGGGCAGGTTTTAAATAATCTTTTTATTAACGCCCTTAAGCTTACTAACCAGGGCTCCATCAAATTGAAAGTTAAATGCCATAAAAAAGACAGCAAAACTATTAATGTAAAATTCAGTATTCAGGATACAGGTATAGGGCTTGATAAGGCTGATAAAGAAAAAATATATGAAGGCTTTTGGCAGGTGTATGATGAAAATGCGAAGCAACTTACCGGCACCGGATTAGGACTCAGCATTAGTACCCGCCTGTTAAAATTAATGGGCGGAACGCTTACTTTGGATAGCGAAAAAGGCAAAGGAAGTACATTTAGTTTTGACCTCACATTTGATTATACTCTTGACCTGCAAGACATTACTGAGACACCTGTATTTTCAGAAGATGACCTGTCGGGTATCAGAATATTATTGGTAGAGGATAACAAGATTAACATGATGATTGCTAAAAAAGTATTAACCGACTTTAAAGCATTTGTTACCTGCACTAATAATGGACAGGAAGCACTCAATAGCCTTACAAACGACCATAACTACCACATTATATTAATGGATTTGGAAATGCCGGTGATGAATGGATATATAGCCATTTATGAAATGAAAAAAACATATCCTCATATTCCGGTTATTGCAGTAACAGCCTCGCTTGTGGATGAACAAATGCTTGCAGATTTGCTAGCGAGTGGCTTTAGCGATTGTATACTAAAACCATTTCAACCTCATGAATTACGTTTAAGTATTCAAAAACAATTAAGGCATTAAGCTCGTTGACTACTTTTCTAACGCTGGTAATTCTACATAAAAAACTGAGCCCTTTTCAGTTTCGCTCTCCAGCCAGATTTTACCTTTATGTGCATCAACAATCTGTTTGCTTATAAACAAACCCAGGCCAAATGGCTGCTCGCCATTAGTGCCATTGCGTTTGGCGGTTGTAAACGGATCAAATACTTTACTTTGAATATCTGCAGGTATGCCCATTCCCGTGTCTTTTACAGCTATTATTACATTATTTCCTGATAATGTGCTCTCAACATAAATTTCACCTTCTTCCGGACTAAACTTCATTGCATTAACTACCAGGTTATTAATTACCCGCCAAAGCTTCTCACGGTCTCCAATAATATTTACCCCTGCCTTAGCATTCAATATCAACTGCTGATTTTTATCTTTAGCTCTAAAGTTGAGCAGGCTCAGGCATTCGCCAAGCAACTCATCTATATTAAGCACTTCCATTTTAAAATGCTGCTCCTGATCAAAATCAGTTTGCAATAAATCATTAATAAGGTCAATGCTATTTTTACTGCTTATCCGTATCAGGCCCATCAGCTCTTTCATATCGGCAGGCAATTTTTCATCCGGCTCTAGCATATCACTGATGCTATTAATGGCGCTGATTGGGTTTCTAAGATCGTGTGCTACCACTTTAATTAGCCTTGCATAGTTTTTATTCATCACCTCAAGCGCCTCCATGGTATCTTCAGATTGGTCAAACTGTAGCCTTAAAGCACCCGAAGTTTTGCGCAATTGTTTCCAGCTACGCCATAAAACCAGCAGAATAATGATGGTAAGCATACATACTAGTACTGCCAGAAATAAAAACCATAACTCATACTTAGATTGTACACGTGCTGATTCCAGTTGTTGATCTTTCAAGGCGTATTCTATAAAATCAACACCCGAAGCATTATCTACTTTTTCCTGCTCTTCATGTAATTCAATCAATTTCCGGCTATAATAAAACGCCTGTTTGATATCGTTTTTTGATGCATAAAAATTGTATAGCTTTTTCGATATTAATTCGTTATAAACCCTGTATTCTTTTTGCTCAGTAATATTAAGACCTTCTTTATAATAACTTACCGCAGTAGCAGAGTCGGTTGGAGCATACAAATCGCCCAGCTCAATCAAAATATCAAGGCTCATATAGTATAGCTTGCTTTTTATCGCGTCCGAAGCAGCTTGTTTTAACAAGGTTATACCTTTGTCATGTTGATTATCTTTAATATAGGTATCGGCAGTTAACTGTTCAATGGCCAGTAATACCCTGCGGTCTTTATATTTTGTGGCAATTCCTTTGGCTTTGTTAAGGTAAAATGGAATAGAATCTGCTGGTATGCTACCGCGATATTGTATCAGATAATTATAGTACAATATGGATAGGATGGAATCTCGGCTCAGATTTGAACCCGTGGCAATAGCTTTTTTGTATTCATTTATTGCTTTCTGATTTCTGCCGAGCTCCTGATAAACCATAGCAATATTCATAACGGCCTCTACCATATTTGCCGTATCATGAATATTTTGGTAGCGGTTGTAGGCATTATTGTAATACCTGAGGGCCAATTGCAAATTGCCCTTCATATCGTAAACTATGCCAAGATTATTGGCAGCATCGGCCAAACCTTTTGCATACCGCAGCCTGCTGGCTATATTGCGGGCCTTTTCTGTATAAAAAAAAGTAGAGTCAACATTATTCTCATAGGATAGCATTGCCAACCTGTTCAACGCATCAACATAACGTAGGCTGTCGTTAATAAAAGGTAGCTGTTTTTGCAGTTTCCTTATATTTTCAATTTGTCCGTAACATAAAGCGCCCCATAACACCAATAAAGAAAAAATTGAAACCAGTTTTTTCATTGTATTGATTATGTTTTTGTTACAGCAATATAACAATAACGTTAATAATAGTTTTAATGATCAAGTATTTAATCAGGTCAAATTTATTTAAAATTTAATTTATTTCCCCAATTGAAACATTCCCCACGGGAATATAATGAAAAGACATTCCTAAATCGGCCCTAAAACTTAAAAAATGGTCATAAAAAGCCGGGCATAGGCATGCTACCCCGGCTTTTAAGGAATTGAGCTTTTTATAAAGTTGCGTAATAAACGCCCCCTTGCGGTACAATCTTAGTACTGCTGAATACTGTATAAGGCATATAATAAAACCCGTTAAGCCCCCATGAAGCACTCCATGAGTTTTGAACCAGGAATGCTTTTTTGGTATCATCATAGCCAACAATTGGGGTTGCATGGCCACCAAGAAGGGTTAAGCCCTTAACCAATGCACCGGTACTGGTTAATGGATTGTAGGTGTAACTTGTAGTATTCAGGCCCTCAAAGTAAGTATAGCTTGAATTATCATAAACATTCAGCCCCATCATAACAGGGATGTTATTTCTGATGCAATTTTTAACAGCTGCTGTATCACCCGTATTAATTAGGGTATAACCGCTTATTTTGTAATTAAGGGCATATGAAATTGCAGCCGCGGTTGGAGGTGTTTTATAGGCTGTTGATACATCGCTGCTTGGATACGGCATCAGGGCTTCTGAAGTAATACCATATTTAATTAAAGCCTGGTCAATATTAAGCATAGTAGCGCCATCATCAACAGTTATTTTTTCTCCCAATATGTTAACCCGTTCTTCGTAATAAAGAAAAGCCGGACTTACAATTGGTGGAAACGCCCCATATTTGTAATTGTACAGAATTTCATAAGCTTCTGATCCGCAAAAACCAGTACATGATCCGATTTGACCCTGATCACGCACAGCGGGTGTGGCCAATGATAATACCGCTGGTGCCGGTGTTGTTGCATAAGCATTAAACTTTGATTTAAACGCGTCAATAGAGTATTTAGGTACACTATTATAATCCTCTGGCGCGGTTGGTAACAAACCATACACATGATGGCCAACAACGGCAGTAGTGGTTGGGGTTTGCTCAGCAGGTTTAATCTGGTTTTTAGAGCATCCGTAAAGCATGAACATTGCAGTAACTGCAGTCAAAACTGAGGTAAGTTTTAGGTGAGTTTTCATTTTTTCACATTTAATGATTAATAGTTAATTAAATTGACATAAATTATTGATTATCGATAATATTTTATAATAATAAGCAATTTACTCGAAATTAAAAAATATGAAAATTTCAATTTTAAAATGAATTATTTAAAACAAACAACTGATTGTGAACATTTAAGAAAACAAAATTGATTACTTATCAGAAAAATACTGTCAGATTTATAATATTTAATAAATTAACTATTAAACAATATACTTTTTTTACAAAAAAAACTATTTTGCAATTTTTCCGTTACAAAACAATATCTACTTTTCAATATTTACTTGTGTTTTTTCTAAAAACAAAGGTATTAAGTACAAAATCAGGATTATTTTACCCCTAAATCATTCCAAAATAATGTTTTCAGGTAAAATAATAGATGATCGAAAAAAAAGATATTTTTTTGTTTTTTTTTGATTTTGGGCCTTTCTAAATCATCTAACCATAACCGTATCAGAGAAAACAGTAATAGAATCCGCTTTTTTCCATGGACGGCTTATGGTAATTTTGACTATCGTCTTACCTTTTTTAAGACCGATAAACCACCATATGGCTTGTCCCGGCTTCCCCAAAGCTTCACCGGCAGCAGGTAAATGCTCAACATGTTTGTCCACTTTTAAAATTGTAGTATCAAATTGTATCTTATTAAAACGGTAACCTCCATCAATTCTATCAGGAAGTGTTAATGTAAATTGCTGCCCCGTTAATAAGCGCAAGGTTTTTCCCGAATCTTTTTCAGTAATACTCGTGGCTTGCCTTTTCTGCTCAGAAATAGGTTTCTGGCCGCAGAAGATCAACATAAAAGCAACTGTAAAAAACACAAACAGTACTTTATAAAACACATTTAACTGTATACCATCCATAAGCTTAGTTATTCAATTAGTGTTTTAAAATCAAAATAGCGTTTCCCTTATCCAACCTAAGTTAATGATTAGCGTCGATTTTTTTATAAAAAAAGCATAGCAATGTATTGTACATTGCATAACTATGTATTATATTTGTTATATGAATATTGAATTTGTGCAAAACTGGTTCTCCCAGGTAAAAAAGGGAACGCTATCCTACATCATCCTCATTATTTTGGATGAAAAGGAATATTACGGTTATGAATTGGTGCAGGAAATAAAAATTCATACCACACTGGAAGTTGCCGAAGGTACCTTATACCCCTTACTCAACAGGCTAAAAACCGACGGTATCGTTGAATCAAAGTGGATAGAGCAGGAATCGGGCATACCCCGTAAATACTATACATTAACTACTGAAGGAAGGGAAACCTTGCAGGAAATGAAAAAGATATGGTCAACCTTAGAAACAGCTATCAATAAACTTCAAAAATGAAAAAACTAAATTTCACTACGCCTACCGCTCAAAAAATTTATGATGATTACTTTAACCGTGTAACCCGTTGCACACGTACGCTTCCGTTAAATGATCAGCTAGAAATAATGATGGAAGTAAACAGCCATATTTATGAAGCTACTCAAAATACTACGCCTCAAACAGAAGTAGAAGTACTGGTAAACGCGTTGCAAAACTTTGGGGCTCCTGAAGAAGTATTACAGCCTTTGGTAGCCGATAAAAAAGTTAAACAGGCAACCCGCACTTTTAATCCGCGCCATATTATACAGGCTTTGTATCTTAATATATCAAATGGGATAGGCTTTGTATTAGTTGCTATTCTTTATTTATCAATAACAGCGTTTGGCATTTTAATCATTGCTAAACTAATCTATCCGAATCATACAGGCTTGTTTATTGGTAATGGCCATCTCTTTGCTTTTGGCTTTATTAGTGATTTGCCAAACAACGCGGCCGAATTATTAGGCAATTGGTTTATTCCGGTTGTAGCCATATTAATCGTCATCTTTTATTTTTTAAATACTCTGCTATTTCGTTTACTTAAACGTAAATAGCTTTTTTTTGATAATACACATAGCTATACTATGTATTAAGCACTACTAATTAAAGTAACTAAAAATCATGAACATACAATTAACATTTAAGCCATTGTCAACAGGTAAAATTATCCTGTTTACAATATTATGCATCCTTATTTTCGTATCGGTGGCCGTTGTTTGCAATATACTTACTTCGTGGATCCATTTTGGTGTACTTAAAACGGTGGTAAGGGAGCTTTTTCTGAAAGTTCCGTTAACCATCATTTCGCTACATTTTTTTGCAGGAAAAGTAATAAAAGCTTACAATCCTACTGTTATTTACGGCAGGCTAAGGCTGATTAATATTTTAAAATGGACAGGTATTAGTTTTTTGCTGCCAATAGCTGTATTGCTATTTTATTACCTGTTTCATTTTATTACTCCGTTTAATCACACAGTTTCATTAAGTGGCAGCAATAAGTTATTTATTTTTATAAAATGGATTTCTGTTTCGCTGGCGGCAGGATTAACTGAAGAAATATTATTCCGCGGCCATTTATTTATGATCATTAAAAGCAAATACTCAACTGCGTTAACCATTTTTATAACCTCGCTGATATTTGGGTTAGTACACATTACTATGCTATCCTCATTTGATCCTTTTAGTATTTGCATAGTAGTTTTGGGTGGTATTATAGCTGGCGCTATGTTCTCCTGGATCTATTTTTATACCAAAGTGATATGGTATGCCGCAATAACCCATTTTATATGGGATATTTTTTTCATTGGTAAAATCATCTCTATTTCATCAACACAGAAAGATGCCAATGGTTCTATCTGGGCGTTTAAATTAATCACACATAGTTTTCTGCTTAACAGCGAGGGTTTTGGCATTGAAGCAAGTATGCCCGTATTTGTTATTTATCTAACTGTGATTGCTATGCTCTATTATTTGTATAAAAGCCGGATGGTCAAAAAACTTTTACATTAAACCAAGATATCTTTAAAACACCTGTTCTATTTTTTTATCTGGATAATCCAGTTTTTCGCTTTTGCGTACCCCGTTTACTGTAATATGTACAATATTAATCTGATCATCAAAAAGGTTATGCAGCAGGCTCACCTCTACAGCCACCTTTTTAGGCGATGCTGTTTTTTCCGATTCCAGGTAAATATCTGTGGCTTCCCGGTTAATCTCGAAGCCCAGGTAGTTTAGCTTTGAAGCATTGTCGCCAGTTTTGATATGTAAATTTTGCTCCAGATAGCTTTTCACCAAAGCATCCATCGCTGCGTGCATTTCGGCTTTGCTTAAATCAGTTTTTGCATGGTATTGCTTAGCCAAAGCAGCTTCAAAATCGTCTGTAAAAATAGTGCAGATTACTTCCAGCTTACCATCCTGTTTATTGTATTCAACATTGGTAGTGCTTACATGTATAGGGTGAAACACCTTAGTTTTATGATTTACAGGCGCAAAAGCTCCCCAAAATATGTAACAATATAATAGCGGTTTATAAATTATGGCCCACATAGCGTATCCCTGTTTTTATAGTAAAAAAATCGCCTTAAATTTAGGCTTTCAATGGTGAGTTCGCAATGTCCGATTTTCTTTTTTATTTTAAGATGGGCTGGGAACATATCATCAGCAAAGATGCTTTAGATCATCAGCTGTTTATCCTGGCCCTGGCATGCGTATACACTATTGGTGATATTAAGCGTGTATTGATCCTGGTTACCGCGTTTACCATCGGTCACTCCTTAACCCTGGCGTTGAGCGTGTATGATGTTATCCGTTTTTCCAGCAAATGGGTGGAGTTTTTAATTCCCTGTACCATTTTTGTTACCGCCCTCAACAACCTGTTTCAGGTAGATAGGGAAGGTAAAAGTGCAAGGATAAATTATTACCTTGCTTTGTGTTTTGGCCTTATCCACGGAATGGGTTTTGCAAATGCCATCCGTATTATGCTGGCTCAGGATCAAACTATTGGCTGGGGCCTTTTCGGCTTTAACATTGGGTTAGAGGCCGGGCAAATATTTGTAGTGGCTATTATTTTAATAACAGGCATATTATTTTTAAATTTTCTGAAAGTAAAAAGAAGGGACTGGATTTTTTTCCTGTCATCGGGAGTATTTGCACTCGCTTTAAAGATGGCGATGGAAAGACTTCCATTTTAATTCGTTTGAGTAATATAGAAGGACTACACTCCGGAGGGTGATCTTTATCAACCTCTGACATTTAATTAAAACTGATCTGATAACAATAATAAAATGAAAAAAGTTTTTACAGCACTACTCATCACCTGTACAGTTACAGGTGTTACGGTTGCCCAGGACATTCATAACAACCCAGGCAGCAATCATGGTAACAAGTTTGAGCAATTGGGTACCATCCTGCCTACGCCAAACGAGCAGCGTACCGCCAGCGGAGCGCCGGGAGCAAAATACTGGCAACAACGTGCCGACTACGACATTAAATGCAGCCTGGACGAAAAAAAGCTGGAGCTTTCTGGTGCCGAAACAGTTACCTATTACAACAACTCGCCAGATCCATTGGATTATATCTGGTTACAGCTGGATGAAAATCAGCATAACAATTTAAACAATGCCAATTACCAAACTAGCACAACTATGCCAAAGGTGGCCGGTTCTGCACAATTGGAAAAAGCTGAAATCAATACTACCGATAACGGTTATGGTGATAAAATATTAAGCATTACCGATGCTTTAGGAAAAAATCTTCCTTACATCATTAACAAAACCATGATGCGTATTGATTTGCCTGCGGCTTTAAAACCAGGTCAGCACATGGTGTTTAATATTAAATGGACCTACAAAATATCCGACAGGCTTACTCTTGGTGGTCGTGGAGGCTACGAGTTTTTCCCTGCCGATGGCAACTACCTGTTCACCATGACACAGTGGTATCCACGCCTTTGCGTTTACAGTGATTTTCAGGGATGGCAAAACCATCAGTTTACAGGTCGTGGCGAATTTGCTTTAACCTTTGGTAACTTTAAAGTCCAGATGACTGTTCCTGCCGATCACGTGGTTGGTGGCACCGGCGAATGTATTAACTATGCATCTGTTTTAACTCCCTCACAATTAGCAAGATACACCCAGGCAAAAACTTCAAAAGTACCTGTGGAGATTGTTACTTTAGCCGAAGCTCAAAAAGCAGAAGCTAATCCAAGCAAAACCACCAAAACATACGTTTTCCAGGCAAACAACGTGCGCGACTTTGCATGGACATCATCACGTAAGTTTATATGGGATGGTATGGGCCAGGATATTGATGGCAAAAACGTAATGTGTATGAGCTATTATGGTAAAGAGGCTTATGGTTTATACCGTAAATATTCAACCCGCTTAATAGCACACACTATAAAAACCTATTCGCACTTTACATTCCCTTACCCTTACCCGGTAGCACAAAGTGTTGAGGCATCAAACGGGATGGAATACCCAATGATTTGCTTTAACAATGGCCGTACAGAAAAAGATGGAACTTACAGCGAAAGCACCAAAAATGGTATGATCGGTGTAATTATCCATGAGGTTGGGCACAACTTCTTCCCAATGATTGTTAATAGCGATGAGCGCCAATGGTCATGGATGGATGAAGGCTTAAACTCATTTGTTGAATACTTAACCGAAGAGCTTTGGGACAATAAATTCCCAAGCAAAAAAGGTGCTGCTTATACTCAGGTTGATTACATGAAGCTGCCAAAAAATGAATTGGAGCCTATCATGACCAACTCTGAAGATATTGTAAGATTTGGACCAAACGCTTATACCAAACCAGCAACAGGATTAAATATTTTACGTGAAACCATTATGGGCCGTGAATTATTTGATTACGCATTTAAAGAATATGCCCGTCGATGGGAATTTAAGCACCCTACACCGGCGGACTTTTTCAGAACGATGGAAGATGCAAGTGGCGAAAACCTGGATTGGTTTTGGAGAGGCTGGTTTTACGGAACCGACCCAGTTGATATCTCCCTTGACTCTGTAAAAGTTGCTAAAGCTGATATCAATGGAGATATTCCTGCTCAGTTTGGCAGAAGACCAGCTGCAAATAAAGTAGCTGCGCCGATAGTTAACAACTATGAAGATATCTCAAAGGTGAGAAACCGTGAAGATAAAACCATTCAGTTTTATGTAGATAAAGATACTTCGGTACGTGACTTTTACTGGAAATATGACCGTGGACTGGCAGCCACCGACAGCTCAAAATTCAGAGACATGACCCTGGCAAAAACCACTGCTAATGCTGCTCCTGAGCCATTTACGGACGAAGAAAAAGCAAAATTTGCGAACAAATATTTCTATGAGCTTAACTTCAGCAATAAAGGTGGTTTAGTAATGCCAATAATTGTACAGTTTACTTATGTTGATGGCACCAAACAAATTGACCGTATCCCAGCTCAAATTTGGCGCCTGAATGAAAACCATGTATCTAAATTTTATGTACAGGACAAGGAAGTAGCCTCTATTTTAATAGATCCATTCCGTGAAACTGCTGATATTGACGAAACCAATAACTATTGGGGTAAATTACCTGAACCTTCAAAATTCCAGGTATTTAAACAAAAAGTAGGTGCCGGCACTGCGCGCGGCCAATCAAGCGGTGTAAACCCTATGCAAGTATCAAACGGCAGCGGAAAATAAACCATCCATCTGCTTAAAATAATAACCCGCTGGTCACATTTAAAGTGATTAGCGGGTTTTTTGTTTTGGATTGATAGCTTTGTGTTTATGAATCAATCTGCATCAGTAAAAGACATCCCTATCCACCAACTGAATGACAGGACAAGCGGCGGGGTAGAAATAAAATATTTCAAAAAAGATGAAGTACAAAAAGAAGAACCATTAGGTGCTCATCGCGATGATCATTACATCTTCTTTTTGATGGAAACAGGCAATGCCTCATTAATGATTGACTTTGACGAGTTGTTCTTAACTCCTGCTTCCATTTATTATATCCTGCCCGGGCAGGTACATTACAGGATAAGAAACGGGGCCGCTGCAGGATGGTTCATCGCCATCGATCCGCTGATTATACCACCCAGTTGCCGTAATGTATTTGAAGACCATCTTTTACTTCAAAAACCAATAGCACTAAACGAAGAGCAGTTTGGCCAATGCAGCAGACTACTACATTTACTTGAAGAAAAATACAGGGAATGCAACGAAAACCCATTTTATAATGCTATTGTTCATTCTTTATTAAAAGCCTTTTTAGCAATAGCGGCCAGTTACTTTAATTGTGCAAGCAATGCTATTGCCAGGCCATCCCGGCCGGCTCAGCTGTCGCAGGAATTTAAGAAATTATTGGTTCAAAATTTAAAAACTATAAAAAGCCCGTCAGAATACGCCGAACTACTTAATGTTTCTGAATCTTATTTAAACGAAGCTTTAAAAAAGATCACCGGATTTACCGTTAGCTACTGGATCACTTATGAAGTAATGCTGGAAGCCAAACGCCTTTTATATTACAGCCAGTTAACCGTAAAAGAAGTAGCCCACTCGTTGGGATATGAGGATCATGCGTATTTTTCGAGATTATTTAAAAGAGCCGCTAACGTAACTGCGCTCGAATTCAGGATACGTTACCGTAAATAGTCCTATCATTACCGGGAACAAGCCATTGTTCCGGGCATTCATCTGCTGTTTCTTTGTAATATAAAAAACCACATGGAAACATCTACCTTAAACAAATTAAAGAAAAAAGCAGGAGCGCTGTTTGAGCCTACTCTGCAAACAGGCCGGGTTTTGGAAGTCCGGTACTGGGAACCATCAACCTTGCTGGAAGTTGATTTGCATCTTCCTTTTGCAGATATGAGTCAATGGAAGGAAATTCCTTACATTAAATTTAAAGTAGGCGATTTTGCTTACCGAGATTATACTCCATCAGGCTGGGATACTGAAACCTGTACATGTACACTATTTATTGATGCCGCGCACAAAGGCCCCGGCAGCCAGTGGGCTCTAAGTCTTAAAACAAATGACACGGTATCTTACTTCAAAATAAAATCTACCGAGCATGCACCTGCCGAAACACCTGCCGTTATTGGCCTGGGCGATGAAAGCAGTATTGGTCACTTACTGGCCCTGCAGCAAATGGTATTACCTGCCACCCGGTTTTCAGGAGCTATATTAATAAACAATGAGCAGCATCGGGATCAGTTCAATGAGTATTTCAGGTCACCTTTAAAGCCGATACCTGTTAATGACACCTATGGGCACAATAGCCTGATGCAATGGGTTATTGAACAGCAGTACACACTTGATAATACCGTTTTTTATATTGCCGGTAACCATACCATGGTTTTGCAACTGCGCAAACTGCTAAGGATGCAGGGATATAACTCAACACAGGTAAAAACACAGGGCTTTTGGAAATAGCCTTGTGCTTTTAACCTGTTAATTTTATTTCACTTCAAATATATCTCCTGTATTCCAAACCGGCTTTTGCGGATCCTGCGCTATCAGGTAGCCTATCAGGAAATTAAGCTGCGCATATTTTTTACCGGCGCCAAAATCAAAAATTCCGTTAATATCATCCTGCGGTTTATGGTAATATTTGGCACGCCAAACAGCAACCATATCATTCAGGTTATTTTTCCCATCGGCTGTTTTGCTGCCATATTTTACGTGTATAGCCGGGATACCCTGTAAAACAAAGCTATACTGATCACTTCGTGTAAAGCGAGCCTGCTTAGGTTCGGGATCGGGTTCAACACTTAGCCCTAAATAACCGGCAGCTTCGTTTACCTGGTTCATCATTGATGAGTGTTCGGCACCAAGGGCGGTTATTGATAACAATGGTGCAATAATGGTGGGCATATCTGTATTAACATCGGCTACCATACTACCTGCAGGTACGGTTGGATGTTTGGCAAAATAACCAGAGCCCAAATCACCTAATTCCTCGCCGGTTAACAACACCAGCAACATTGACCGTTTAGGTTTCACTTTGATATTTTGGTAGATCTTTGCAATACTTAATACACTGGCCACGCCCGAAGCATTATCATGTGCGCCATTATAAATCGAATCGCCCTTAACAGGGGTACCAATTCCTAAATGATCCAAATGGGCGCTGTGTACAATGTATGTCTTTTTTAATTCAGAATCTGATCCCTCTATTTTTCCAACAACATTATAGCTGATAATATCCTGATAAAAGGATGAATAGGAAACATCGGCACTAACCGGCAAACTGAACGATGCTGGCTGCCCTGTTTTTAGCTGTGCGCTTATTGATGGGATAGATTTGCCATTATTCAGCAACAAAAGGTTGAACAATTTATAACCAATTGCGCCAAATATACCAACCTGTTTGGAATAATAAATACGCGAAACAGCAACGCTACCATCTTTATCCATCACACTAAAAATTCCCCTGCTGGTATTTGGCAGGCGCGAAGTCGAATCGGTAGAAGCCATGATAACACCAACAGCTCCGTGTTCGGCCGCCACTTTCAAAATCTGGGTGGTATTCATGGTGTGAGCCGCAACAGATGATGAAAATTTATCCGGAGCACCACGCATCACCAAAACTATTTTACCCTTTACGTCCAAACCATCATAATCATCATATCCTAATGATGGCTCGCTGATGCCATAACCTGCAAAAGCCAGCGAAGCGTTTAATCTTATCTTTGGCAATTCGGGATTGGGATAAATAATATAGTCGGCACCAGCTTTAAGATCTGGTTGCCCTGTTAAGGTTAAAACTACGTCTTTAGTAAATGCCTTACGAAGCTTCACCTGCTGAAGCCAGGTATTATTTTCGCCAGCAGGTTTAACATCCAGTGCCTTTAATTGTTCAATCACATAGTCAACAGCCATCTGAAAACCTTTAGTACCCGGTGCGCGCCCCTTTAGCTTATCATCCGCCAAATAAGTAATATCAGCCTTTATTTGTGCAGTATCAACCAGTGTTAAGGCATGCTCAACATCTTTGCTTAATTTTATTTGCTGTGCAAAGGCTAAATGAACAGCCGACGCTAAAAAAACGGTAGAGAATAATTTGTAAAATTTGCCCATGCTTATCAATGCTATTTAATAGCACACAAGATATTAAAAAAGTATTCAACCGCCCGTCAGGCAATAATAATGTTACTCAATCCTTTGCTTAAGCCATCCAACCAGGTTGCTGTTTAAATTTATCCCAATCGGTCAACAGCCTAGTCTTCAAATCTTGTAACGAAGGGTCGGTTTTCCATTTATCATCCATCACTTCCAAACGATAAATTCTTTTTAGCAGATTATAGCACATGGTAAACTGTCCGCAGGCAACAATAGCATCGCGCATGGTTTGGTTGCCGGGTTCAAACCACAGGGTGGTGCCCATGCCGGTAGCGGTAGTGGCCATTTGCTGCATCACAGCGCTTGGCGACAACCGATCAGCAACTGCGGGCCACCAGGCTACATCTTTAGTGTTCAGGTTAGCAACACGCGTAGCATCGTGCTGGGCCGAAAACTCATAAATATAATTGGATAACACCCTGTCTTTGTAAGCCGGCATATTGTAAAACTCACTGTAATACTGCCTCCTTATCTGTTTCAGAAACAAGCCGGATGTAACCATTAAAATTGAATTTAAACGGGTAGCCAGCATTTGCTGTACATTATTTAAAGGTGTTTTAAAGAAAAAGCCAACCACCTTTGCTATGGTTTTCCCGAAGGTGGTTTGCAGACTAGCCATTGCGTTATTGAATGAGACAACTACCAGCACATATAAAATGGTATAAATACCAGAGCTTAATAGAAATAATAAACCCAGGCGCCGCCATATATGATCTGTTAAACAAACCAATAATGTACTGATGATAAAAACAATTACTCCTATGGGTAGCAACTTTTTGAATTTATCAACGCTGAGATTCCGCCACCATGCATTTAGTTTCGGGGGCGTTTTGTAGGCAGTATTAAAATAGCTACCCACATCACATACCATCATCAGGTCGAACTGTTTTTTAGGCGGATGATCAGCGCGGTAAGTATCTTCCATCAGCATACTATAAATCCCCTGATTGTCCACCACGCCGCCATCAACCATGCAAAATGGTTCTTCAATAATGGTATCGATGGTTAAAGGGTTATTGTTTTTATAGTCGATAGCTTTCAGCATCTGGTTAACATCTGTAAGGCCCGGATGGATGTAGTCATTCGGATAAATCATCGGCTCAAACCCACCCGGAAAGCAGGATGATGTAGCTGCAAGGTCACCAAGTTTTAGCTTGCGAGCAACATCCGCATTATTAAAGTGCAGGTAATAGTTACCAACGGTTCGAATGCTATCGGTATCCCCATTGGTTTGAAAACGGAACGAAATACCGTTATTTAATTCGGTAGCATTAAAACAAACGGTTTGCAGATGAGGATTTTCTGTTTTATCAAAATAAACATCAAACAAACCTTTATTCGGATTCTGGGGGTCATTAAACAATAATTTATCATAAGCCTTGGCAAATGAATTAATAAGGTTGTGTGTCTTCTCTACCTTTTGCTTCACTATTTTACCATTCAGGTTAACGGTTTGCTCACCAACTTCGTCCCATCTTTTTGGATCATTCAAAATGGCACAAACTTCCTCCAACAGGCCTTCACCATCCATAAAATTTTTCATGTTATTATAAAAAACATCAAAAACAAAGCCCGGCTTAAACAGACATGAAGTATAATAAGCATTGGCCAAAGTGCCCCCAGAGGTAGAGGTAATAAAAGTTACATGTTTAAGCAAGGTATTATCCTCTGTGTCAACCCAGCCACGGTTTAAGTAGGATATTGCACCCAGGCTAAATGCCGCAGCTCTAAAACCACCACCAGAGAGGGCCAGCGCCATATTGCCAAAAGGAGTTTCAGGAAGTATGGTAATCAGTTTGCGGTCGATGTCCTGTTGCGGAGCCTGCCGGGCAGGCTGGGTTAATGAATTAGTGGCTGACATGATGCTTCATGTTTAGGTAATTAATAAGGTTAATTAGGCGAGATTAAAATTACAGAATATTTTACAAGAAAAAATAACGTAGAAATACGGTATTTTAAGGCAAGTAATAGTGGTTATTACGTGGAATTACATAGCAAAAATAGCGATGAGTTTAAAACCCATCGCTATTCAATAATCTATATTTAAGCTATTTAATAAGCCTGCTCAATTTTTTTATTATACTTTTCAAAAATAAGGCTTGCCACTTCAACAGCATTACCGTTTGTAGTAGCAACATATTTGTTATGGCTGTTTACCCATTGCCATTCCCAGTCTTTCACCTTATTTTCAAAAGCGTTATTATCAAGCGGTGTATTGTTTATTAATGACTGATGTAATGCGGCAAAAAACATTTCCCAACGGGGCTTATAAAAACCTTTTATCAGGCCGTTCCATTGACGGTTGGAATATTCGTGCAGCGGGTTATCTCTGCCGCCCCAAAGGGTTACCAGGTCACGGGCATTAAATTCATACAAATCACTTTCCTGCGGAGTTATGCCATTTGAGCGGGCATCGCTGATCCATTTACCCAATAAAAAATCCTGCCGTGTACCTAGTAGCTGATCCATATCATCCATCAGCTGTAAAAATTCGCTGCTATACTTTTTAAACCCAGCGGTATCTTTTAAGGTATAAGCCTTAATAATTTTAGGCTGAAGGATATTGGCATAATTAGCCAGCACCTGCCGGGTAATATCAACCACATCATATTGAAAACCATCGCTCCCTTTTAATTCATCTGCCGATTGGATGAACAAACTCCAGGCTTGTACCAGTTTTTTAGGATCATAGTTCATGGTAGTGTCTACCCGCCAATCACTGCCGGCGTTTAAAGCTGGCCTGCCGCAAATAATGGAACAAGGCCCGCCACGATGCGGAACGGTGTCATAAACGCTTTTCAATAACAAGCCCCAGGCATCATTAATTTTCTCATTGTTTTTGCCATATCTTCTTTCGGCATAATCATTTAACCAGTCTTTAGTATCTATAGCGTTATTGCGCCAAACGTTGCTCAGCATTAATTCATACAATGCCGGGTTTTGCTCAATGGCCTCGGGAGTAAGACCTATGCCCACCATGTTTTTTGAAGCATTTAAAGCCTTTAAAGGATCGTTACTTACCACCGCCATCCGGCCGTCCATACTTACGTTACCACCAAAGTTTTGCAGCATGTTCCAGATCCATGGTTTACCGTAGTAATCATTGGTTCGGTTATATACAGGGTGTTCTTCGGTATACAGATCAAGAATTATCATCTGGTTATCCGGAACCGCATCCAGCAGGGCCTTTATTTGCCGCGGCTGCCAAAATGCACTTGCATTATAAAACAACCAGCCCTGCATTACCCAAACAGCTTTAGTATCAGCAGCGGTCATCGACTGAAATATTTTTTTGCTCACCCCACTTAAAAAAGTAGAATCATTGGTAGGCGGTGTATTCTCGTTAAAGGTATCGGATGAGTACAAATGATCTGTACCGTATTCCTTTGTTTGTGCTTCAATAAACTTCTTGCCTATTTCGCCAAACATAGGGTCGGCAGCATCAAGTAAATAAACATCATTAAAACCCTGGCCCCAATTGGTTTTTTTGAGCTTGGCATTAGGGAATTTGTCTTTAAATGATGGCGGCACATGCCCGGTAAAGGCCGGTAAAACAGGTGTCATTCCTAAAGCGCGCTCACGCTGCAATATCATTTTTTGTAAGTCTTTATGGCTGTCAATCCAATGTTTTGGGAGCGGACCGCCCCATCCATCCAAATTGCCCATCCATAACCATGAAAAATAAGCCGGACCACTAAAAAAGCTGTCCAGATCGGCATCGGTAAAACCCATATTGTGGTAAACATCGCGCCAAATAGCTTCTTCGCCGGTTATGGCCAAAGGCATATTAATGCCATTCAGGGCCATCCAGTCAATCTCTTTTTGCCAGCGGTCCCAGTTCCACCAGGCCATGCTATAGTTAAAGGTGCAGTAATTAAGATAGTAACGGTAGTTATAAGGAGTAGTATGATGTATTTTACCTTTTATTACAGGCAATACAGTAGGGAGATGCGTATTATTGCCGTTCCAACCAAAATCATCATGACAAAAAAACTTTAAATAATAACCCAATGCCGAAGCTACTGAAAGTGCCTTATTTCCGCTCAGTATAATTTTACCATCCTTACTTTCCAGCTCAAAAACATCTTTACCATTTTCGGCAGGGATCTCGTTTACTACAAAACGATCGGTCACAGTAGGCACTACCCGCTTAATTAAGGCCTCGGCAGCCTTCTTATCTAATTGGGCATATGCAGAAAAATAAAATACAGAAAAAGCTAAAAGCAGTAAAGATTTAATTGGTTTCATGGTATCCGGTTTATTTTGGAGATTGAATTTTTAGGAATACAGGAAAATTGATTTTATAAACTTATAAAATTCCTGCAACTCTTCAAACCTCTAAAACAACCGGAATAAACCTAAAGTCCTTTAGTTTTCCAGTACATGTAAGCAATGGCACCAACAACCATTATGGCCAGTATAATTAAACCATTTTTGCTATTGCGTTTATTTTTATCCTGGCGCATCAGCCAAACTAAAAACACAACAAATGGCAGTACAAAAATTGCCCAGAAAATAAGAGATGGAGCGTTCATATTTTTTTATTGATAGTTTATGGTCGGTGACCCATAGCCTATTTCAGTTTTAATAATTATTGTATTCTTAATAACTATGGACTATGGTCCATGGCCTATCGACTCTTAAAGGGGCATTCTTGCCAGCGGTGCAACGTCCTGGCTAACGAACTCTCCTTTTAAATATTTATGATACCCGGCAATAGCTATCATGGCTGCATTATCGGTACAGTATTCTAGTTTAGGGATAAAACTACGCCAGTTATTTTTCTCGCATAAGGCACGCAAGCTTTCGCGTAGGCCGGTATTGGCCGATACTCCGCCTGCCAGGGCTATGTCTTTTATACCGTATTCTTTTGCAGCCTTGCTTAATTTATTGAGCAGGATAGTTGCAATACGTTTTTCAACCGAGGCACAAATGTCATTTAAGTTTTGCTGAACAAAATCAGGGTTAGCTGCAACATTATCCCTTATAAAATAAAGGATGGCTGTTTTTATCCCACTGAAGCTAAAATCAAATCCCGGAATTTGCGGTTCAGGGAACTGGTATTTATCCGGGTTACCTAAACGGGCATATTTATCAATTAACGGTCCGCCGGGATAAGGCAAGCCTAATATTTTGCTGGTTTTGTCCATTGCTTCGCCAGCAGCATCATCAAGTGTTTGGCCGATAACTTCCATATCAAAATAATCTTTTACCAAAACTATTTGCGTGTGCCCCCCAGATACGGTGAGGCATAAAAAAGGAAATTCAGGCTTATGATCACCGATAAAATGTGCCAGTACATGGGCCTGCATGTGGTTAATATCAATAAGCGGTATGTTTTTTGCAAGTGCAAAAGCCTTGGCAAATGATACCCCAACCAATAACGAACCTAAAAGTCCCGGACCGCGTGTAAATGCTACTGCATCAACGTCATTTTTGTTTACTTTTGCGATTGACAATGCTTGGTGTACAGCAGGAACAATATTTTGCTGATGAACCCTTGAGGCAAGCTCAGGGACAACGCCTCCGTAAGCTTCGTGTATGGTTTGATTGGCAATAACATTGCTTAAAATCACCCCATCAACACAAACAGACGCTGAGGTTTCATCACATGAAGATTCGATTGCTAATATTACAGACAAGTTTGAATTTATTAATTAAAGTATAAGTTATTAATTATTGATATTTATTGTTAAACCATATTGTTGTAAATGTTGTTTAATCATTCACTAACTCAATTATTCAGTAACTCAATAATTAAACGACAAAGTTATTAAAAAACTACTCAAAATAGCGCTAAGTATAGTATTGGTTATCTTGCTGATATTTAGCATAGTGCTGTTAATATTCCAATACAAACCTGTACAAACCTGGGCAGCTAAAAAAGCTGCGGACTATTTATCCGAAAAACTAAACACAAAAATCGGCATCAAAAGCCTGTATATCAAGCCATTTTCGGAAGTAGTGGTGGAAGGTTTTTATGTATTGGATAAACAAAAAGATACTTTGCTAAGCACTCCAAAGCTTGCGGTTAATCTGAACGAACTCTCTATTTTTAATATCTCAGATCATCGGACAATTGACTTTAAGCTGATACAACTGGATAATGGATCAGCTTATCTTAAAAAATTAAAAGACAGCAGCTCCAATCTTGATTTTATAATAAACTATTTCAGTTCGCCCGATACCAGTAAAACTAAAAGTAAACCATGGAAGGTGATTTTTGAAAAAGTAGCTATTAATAACTTCCACTTCCGTTATAAAAACAGCCTTGTTGATACGGTAATTAAAGGCGTAAACTTTGATGATGTTGACGTTAAAAACTTTAGTGCTGTAATCAAAAACATGGATCTGGTTAATCACCTTTTTAAAGGAAATGTAAGTAATCTTACCCTGCGCGAAAAGAGTGGCTTTTATATTAAAAACCTTAATACTGCTGCCACGGTAGATACTAACCAGATACTGGCACAAAACCTGTTCATCTTAACAGAACACTCCAGCATTAAAAATTATTTCAGGATGAAGTTTAAAACCTTTGATGATGTAGGCTCGCACATTGAAGATAAGGTTTATATGGATGGCGATTTCCATAATTCGCAAATATCATCAACCGATATTTCTTTTTTTACCGATGGACTGGATCATGTTAAGTTTGATTTAGGGGTTGACGGCCGCATTAAAGGCTATGTAAATAACCTGAAGGCGAAAAACCTGTTGGTAACCGGCGGTAAAGCAACTTATATAAAAGGTGACTTCAGTCTGCGTGGCCTACCCGATTGGGACAATACCTTTCTTGAGTTAAATTTCGATCAAATTGCAACCAATAAAGCTGACATGGATTACCTGTACAGCAGGTTTACAGACACCCATAATGCAAAGGTGCCTGATATCATTTCAAAATTTGGCAATATTAACTTTACCGGACGCTTTACGGGTTTGCAAAATGATTTTGTGGCATATGGTACATTTAAAACTAAGCTGGGCCGTTTTGATTCAGACATCAACCTAAAAATTGATAAAAAAGGAGTCCCATCCTATAGCGGAAAACTGAATACTTATGCATTTGATATTGGCGGTTTGCTCGATGAGCAAAGCCTTGGCCGTGCTACTTTAACGGCAAACATTAAGGGAAGCGGTGATGCCCTAAAAAACCTCAGCGAAAATTTAAATGCACAAGTACAATCGGCTGAATTTAATGGATATAACTATCAAAATCTTACGATAAACGGCACCTTTAATAAAAAAACAGCCGACGCCAAAATAACTATCAATGATAAAAATGTTAAGCTGGATTTAAGCGGCAATGTAGATTTAAATCCTACGTTACCAGTTTACAATATTACAGCCAATGTAACCAATGCCAGGCTGAATACACTAAAACTCAGCAGCGATACCATCATGTTTACCTCGCAACTAAAAACACATTTTGCAGGCAATGATTTAAGCAATATAGCGGGGAACGTTGAGCTTAGGCAAATACGGGTAGTTGACCCAAGAAACAATTATGTGGTTGACTCCGTTTTGGTAAATGCAAAAGGCACAATACATGATCGTGAAATCACCCTAAAATCAGACATAGCGGAGGGCTCAATAAAAGGGGATTATGACCTGGCAACTTTACCATCATATTTTAAAACAGTTGTAAAAAGATACATCCCATCATTAAAAACCACAATAGTTACCCCTAAACCACAAAACTTCACCTTCAATTTAACGCTGAAGAAAACGGATCCTATTTTGGCCATTTTGATACCTGATCTGAAAATCCCCGACCAGGGTACATTTTATGGGCAGTTTAACTCAGAAACCAAAACAGCTGTAGTTAACGCGTATGTCAAAACCATAAAATATGGGAAAATAGTTTTCCATGATTTTATTATTGATGAAAATACAACTGATAATTCTTTGGGACTCAACTTGTCATTAAGTAAGGTAGATATAACGGATAGTTTAGTTATCAAAAACATAACCATCAGTAATTTTCTGAACCAAGACAGCTTAAAATTCAACGTCAAATTATCAGATAAGAATGCAGTTAACCAGCTTGACCTTTACGGTTTGGTGAATTTTGGCCGGGATACCACAGCAAAGGTGGAATTATTGCCTTCAGAGGTAATATTGGAACATGAATATTGGCGACTAAAGGAAAACGTAAGAATAAGATTCCTAAATGGCAAAACTGAAGTTTCGGGCTTTGAGTTATCCAATGGTGCTCAGAAAGTGAAGATAAATGGTTTAATTTCTGACAATCCTGATGATATTCTGAAGTTATCATTTGATAAATTCAGCATGGCCACTTTTAATCAGCTTACCCGTACATCCGGAATAAAATTAAAGGGTACACTAAACGGAGATGTTAAATTTTCTTCCATTGTAAATTCACCAGGCATTGATGCTGATTTAGGCATTGATTCTTTGACAATGAACAAAACCCTGGTTGGCGACGTTAAGCTTAAATCTGTTTTAGGATCGGACCGTACACAGGCAAGCGTTAAGTTAAATATCAATAATCATGATTTGGAAACCATGAATATTGATGGTATCTATCACATAGGAAAAGACGTGGACGACAATCTTGACTTTGCTGTTAAAATGGATAAAACAGAAGCCATTATTTTTGAACCTTTTATAAAGGATCTGGTATCGGATGTTAAGGGTACCATTTCAACTAATCTTAAATTAACCGGACCACCATCAAAGCCTAAGCTAAATGGAACGGTTATACTGGATAATACCGGGGTAACGGTTATTTACCTGAAAACACCTTATACAGTTACCGACACCCTTCAAGTTGACAATAGTGTTATAAAAATCAAAAACATGGTACTACAGGATAATAAGAAGGGCACTGGCGTTGTAAACGGAACGGTTGACATGAATGATCCATCCAACCCGGATATTGAAGCGGTGCTGAACGCCAAGAACCTGTTGGCGCTAAACACTACATTTAAAGACAATCACGTTTATTTCGGCACAGCCTATGGAACCGGAAGATTTAGTTTTAACGGACCTGTTGACAATATGAAGATTGATATTAAAGCCAAAACTGAAGCAGGCACCATATTTAACATCCCTTTAAATACATCTTCAACTGTTGGTGAGTACGATTTTATAAAATTTGTTAGTCATAACGATACTACCAAACAAAAGCCATCACTGGATAGAGCCTTTAATGGTGTTACGCTGAATTTCGACTTAACTGTAGATGAAAAAACCACTGTAAAAATAACAACAGATTATGGGGTGCTGGAAGGCAGCGGCCAGGCTAACGATTTAAAACTGAATATTAACAGTCTGGGTGATTTTGAAATGTTTGGCGATTTTTTAATTACATCAGGCAAGTTTGAGTTTACAGCAAAAAACTTTATCAGTAAAAACTTTACTGTTAACCAGGGCGGTACCATTCGCTGGACGGGCAACCCCTCAAACGCAAGCATTAACCTGAATGCCATTTACGAAGTAAGAACAGATATTTCACCACTTTACCAGGCAGCAGGTTCACAATCACCTAAAGGACATTCTCTCGAATTAGTGCAGGCGGAACTGATATTAACCAAAACACTTTTACAACCCGACATTAACTTTGATTTTAATTTCCCACTTGACCCTTCAATAAAAGATGATTTGAGTACTTATCTGGCCGATAATAATAACCGTAGTCAGCAGGCATTAAGTATTATTGTTCGACGCAATTTTTCAAATGGAGCCAATAGCAACTTAACCAATCAGGTTGTCAATACAGCCGGAGAAGTAATAAGCGAATTTACTTTCAACAAGTTAAACAGCTTTATTGCACAGTCAAACATTAAAGGCTTTGACTTAAACATCCGCTCCATTAATGATTTTAGTGCTTCCTACCATGTTAAGGACAGGCTTGTATTTACAGGAAGCTTGTTTAATAGCAATATTGGCAGCAATGACCTTTTCCAGAATAGCGGAGGTACTTTATTCAACTCCAATTTCAATCAACTTACAAAGGATTTTGAAGCGCAATATTTGATCCAGAAAGATGGCAATTTAAGTGCCCGGTACTCCTATCGTGTATTAAACAGCACCACCCTGAATACATTGCAGGATCAGTTAAGTGTACAGTATGTTAACGGATTAGGTTTGGTTTATCAGCGCGATTTTGACAGCTTTGATGAGTTTTTCAAAAGTATCTTCAGAAAGCAAAAGAAAAAGCAGCCATTAAAACCAAACCCAATACCTACCCCCGGAGCTTTAAATAATAATGATATTAAGCCGGTTGATGAAGATCAATGATCAAGCATAATAGCATGATCCATTTTATCTCTTTTGGTTCTTAAATAAGCTTCGTTATGTTTGTTAGGTGCAATTTCAATAGGCACGTTTTCAACCACTTCCAATCCGTAACCAATAAGGCCGGCTCTCTTTTTAGGATTATTGGTCATTAAGCGCATTTTTGAAATGCCCAGGCTACGCAATATTTGTGCGCCAACGCCATAGTCGCGTTGATCCATTTTGAAACCAAGCTCCAGGTTTGCTTCAACGGTATCCATACCGTTTTCCTGCAGGTGGTAAGCCTTAAGTTTATTAATAAGACCAATGCCACGGCCTTCCTGGTTCATATAAATAATAACCCCTTTGCCTTCGCGGTTTATCATTTCCATGGCCTTATGAAGCTGTGGCCCGCAATCACAACGGCATGATCCGAATATATCACCGGTTACGCAAGAGCTGTGTACGCGTACCATTACAGGTTCATCAGGTTCCCAACTACCTTTTACAAGTGCCAGATGGTTATCGCCATTGTCAACCTGGGTATAGGCTATCATATCAAAATCACCCCACTCGGTTGGCATTTTTACCGAAACATCCTTATGCACCAATGATTCTGTTGCCAAACGGTATGAAATAAGGTCTTTTATAGAAACAATTTTTAAATCAAATTCTTTTGCAATTTCCAACAGGTCAGGTAAACGGGCCATTTCGCCATCTTCTTTCATAATTTCACATATCACACCGGCAGGTTCAAGACCGGCCATTACAGCCAGATCAATAGCGGCTTCTGTATGGCCTGCGCGACGCAGTACGCCACCATCTTTTGCAATTAATGGGAATATATGTCCCGGCCTCCCAAGATCTTCAGGCTTGGTTAAAGGATCAATAAGGGCAAGTGTTGTTCTTGACCTGTCAGATGCTGAAATACCGGTAGTACATCCGGCCAGTAAATCAACAGATACCGTAAAATTAGTTTCGTGCGAGGTGGTGTTATGACTAACCATTGGTTCAAGCTCCAGTTCTTTAGCGCGTTTTTGTGAAATAGGCGCACAAACCAAACCACGACCATGGCGAATCATGAAATTTATAGTTTCGGGGGTTGCATTACGGGCTGCTGTTAAAAAATCGCCTTCATTTTCGCGATCTTCATCATCAACCACAATAATGGTTTTTCCGGTTTTTATAGCTTCAATTGCTTCTTCTATTGTATTTAGCATACTGTAGGTTAATATCCCCGCCTTTACAGGGCATATTTAATTTTATTTATATACAAATTTAAACTATAACAATGTCAATCTGGTCTTCACTGTGTAAATAAGTACCGGGTTATAATAGAATGAGTTGCCCCACCCCTATAATTTAATTTTCACCCCAATAAATACAGCGAAAAAACTGGTTACGTTGTAGCTTTCCGTTTAAATAATTTATTAAAAAAGCGTTTATATGATTCCATATCAAACAATACAGAATCCGTTGCGGCCTTATAGGAAAGGAAAAAACCAATTGGCGTTATAATGAAAATAGCTACCCATGAACCAATTATTGGAGACAGGTCGCCATCCTTGGCAGATTTTTCGCCAATGGTTGATATGATATAATATATCAGGAAAAATACAACTGATACTACTACAGGTAAACCCAATCCCCCTTTGCGGATGATGGCTCCTAGTGGTGCGCCTATCAAAAACAAGGCAATACATGCGGCAGATAAGGTGAATTTTTTCTGATACTCCAATATGGCCCGGCGAACGCTGTTAGCAAGATCTTTAGTCCTGTCTGCCCTGCTTTTAACCAGGTCCTGGATAGACCTCGCTTCGCTTGATGCATTTTGCAGGGCGCTTATTTGCTCATTGGTTTTTAAATTTGCAAGCGGATAGCCAGTAGAGGGAACATATTTTTTTACGCTTTCCGACTTAGCAGGCACATAAAAATATTTGATGTAGCTGGTCATCAACTTAAAGCCCGCTTGTACCGTACTGTCTCCCTGTCGTCTGCTTAAATTCTCAACATCTTTTAACTGCTGCAAATTCATCATTTGCAAAGCCGATTTAAACTCACTTTCATCGGTACGATGCAATTTCATACCCGAAATATCAAAGCGCTGTTCTGTTTCTTTAAACCTGCGGCGTATTAAACGCTCCCTTACATTATAATTTGAATTGCCAGGCGTTTCAGTATAACTCACTCCATCTTCCAGTTTTAAAACCAAAAATTGTCCGCTAGGGGTACGGTACATCTTGCCTTCTTTTGCCAAAAGTACATCTGTATTGTTTTGCGCAGCATTTTTGGTATATATCATTATATCATGCAGCGTTTGCCCGTCTGCATCTTTTCTTTTTACCCTGATAGAATAACCCGGAAAGCTAGGGCTGAATATCCCCTCGGGCAAAAAATTTGCTGATTTTTGCTGCCGGGCATCATACAATAAAGAATAATATTTAAGGTTTGCTATGGGCAGCATATAATCTGAGAAAAGAAAGGCCGTAATACTCAATAGTGTTATAACCAGCAACATTGGCGCCATTGCCCTGCGTAATGAAATCCCGGCTGATTTAATAGCCACCAGTTCATAGTTTTCGCCCAGGCTGCCATAAGTCATAATGGAGGAAAGCAATACTGATAATGGCAAGGCCATAGCCACATTGGTGGCTGAAGCATACATCATTAACTCCAATATAATATACCACTCAAACCCTTTGCCTATCAAATCGTCGATGTATTTAAATAAAAACAACATCAACAAAACAAACATTACAATAAGAAAGGTAACCAAAAAAGGCCTTATGAAAGCTTTAAGTAATAAGAGATGTATTTTTTTCATTTAAAACGCCTTGTTTGTACCATTAACCCAGCCATATATTAACAGCAATAACGGCACAACATGTATTTGCGGTACAAAAATAGGGATAATTAAATTTTTTTAGGCTCCCAAAACGCTTATCAGGTACTCCACCTGGTTATTCCAGATGAGTTTGCGTTCGCTTATGGCATCTTCTGCAGCAAAATCAGTTATGGCAAGGGCTACATCATTGGTTAATTCATCCTGAAGAATTTCCATCTCAAAATAGAACTGCGGGTCATCATCAACCCACCTGAAGCGCACCAATTTGTTTTCTTTCAGCAGCAGCAGCTTGGCTTTTTGCTGTTCACCGTCCCAGGTAAAGGTGTAAAGCTGATCTTTAATATTAACATCATCAGCAAACCATTGCGTAAGCCCATTAGGTTCATTTAAAAAGCCATAGAGTATCCGTGGAGACGATTTTATTTCATATTCGATAGTAAATTTCTTCTTTTCAGACATGGGCGTTTATAATTGAATACCAGTAAAGATGTAAATGTTAACATTTTTTCTAAAGAAAACGAATTTATCCTATATTTGCAAACCTTTTTAAAACGGACCCGGCTTTAATTAATGCAAAGGTGTTATTGAAGCATTAGCAAAGGGTTTGTTAAAAAATGGAACCATAATAAATAAATCCGCCACAAGGCGGATAGCTCAGATGGTTAGAGCGTAGGATTCATATCCACCTAAAGGTGGACGGCAGTTCTGAAAGTAACCGTAATTGAAATATAACCATAATAATAAAACCCGGCGGGGTAGCTCAGATGGTTAGAGCGTAGGATTCATAACCCTAAGGTCGGCAGTTCGATCCTGCTCCCCGCTACATTTTAAAAGTTAAAAGCCTTGAGTCGAAAGATTTGAGGCTTTTTTGGTTTATAATAGTCACAGACTACAGGCTTATAGCATCCGAAGTCGGAGACTATTACTGTCCGGTAAAAACAGGACTACAATTTAAATGTATGAATAAATCACAATTTGGCGGTTTTATAGGAATATGCTGATAGCAGGCCCTATGTAATAAAAAGCAGTTGTTGGGATTTGGCGGATTGGGTGTTTGAAAATTTGCTCTGCAATGCTTTTTCGGGTGATTTTAGAAAGCCACGTATATCTATATACGTCATAAGATGCAGGCGCATCATTGCAGCCAGATTAGCGAAAGACCATTTAGCGGCTATTCCTTTCTTAATGATCTTTAATATTAAGTCTGCTATCAGAGCGCACCATATTTGTAGCTTTATAGCATTCTCCGAGTCACCAAGAAAGTATTTAATCGGATAGTTTTGCTTCATTCTTTTAAATAACAGCTCTATTTGCCAGCGTTTTCGATATAACTCAGTTATAGTTATCGCACTCATTTTCATATTATTGGTTAGGAACTCGTACACCTCTCCGCTCTCAGGGCTTTTGAATTGCACGATTCTGCCTAAAACGCGATTGCTGCCCCTGTAACCCAAGCGGATACGTTTGTCTGCAATAACCCCTTTTTCTTTATGCGGATTATTCAATTCTTCCAGGACATCATAAGCGGACCTGCTTCGCCTGCGTGTCACCCATGTTACCCCTGACGCTGAAAAGCTGTTAAGCTTTATGTAGTC
>NZ_VLLI01000003.1 GCF_007830615.1 Mucilaginibacter frigoritolerans | reverse complement strand
AAAGGATATCAAGGCGCATAGAAGCCATATGAACAATCCGCCTGTCGCTCGGCTGGTTTTCTAAATAGCCAACCAGTAATAACTTGAAAAATACAATCGGGTCGATGCTCTTTTGCCCATCCTTACCATAATACTTAGCTGTAGCTGTGTATAAAAACTGAAGGTCTAATACCTCTTTTAACTTTCTGTAAATATTGTCCGATGGGACACGGTCAGACAACTGGAAATTGGTAAAGAGCTTTTCTTGATATTGTTTCTTGCCTTGCATGTTATTAAGATACTAAAAATCAATATCTTAACATAATATTGTCAAAAAATATTCGCTTCGTTGTGCAACAGCCACGTCCACGCTTGAACAGGCGGGGATTATTTTTTAGGGCGAACGCTTGAACGGGCGGTGCTTGAACGGGTGGGTGGGACCTAACTATAATACTCCACCGCCTCCAAAATCACTTTGCAGGCTTTTTCTATTTCTTTTGGGGTGATGATCAGCGGAGGGGCTATGCGCATGGAGTTGCTGCAATGCAAAAACCAATCGGTAATTACGCCGTTTTCAATACAGCGGTCTATTATTTTTTTGTTAAGGTCGAAGCTGTCAAGCTCAATGGCCAGCATAAGGCCCTTACCCCTGATATTTTTGATGGCAGGATGCACCAGCAACTTGCGGAACAGGGCTTCTTTTTCGGCAACAGAGGCTATCAGGTTCTCATTTAATAATACCTCCAATGCAGCCAGTCCCGCGGCACAACAAACCGGGTGACCGCCGAACGTGGTGATATGCCCCAGAATGGGATTATCTTTCAAAGCATCCATTATGGTATGCGATGCAATGAAAGCGCCTACAGGCATGCCGCCGCCCAGTGCTTTGGCCAGCAGCAGTATATCAGGCACTATATCAAAATGCTCAAAGGCAAACAGCTTGCCGGTACGGCCAAAAGCGGCTTGTATTTCATCAAGGATCAATAAAGTTCCGGTTTGGGTACAGCGTGCGCGCAGGGCTTTCATATAGGCAGCATCGGGAACCCTGATACCGGCTTCGCCCTGTATGGTTTCTACAATAACGCAGGCTGTTTCGGTGGTGATCAATTCCAGATCATCCAGCTCATTAAACCGGATAAAGCTTACTCCAGGCAATAGAGGACGATAAGCCTGCTTAAACTCCTCATTGCCCATTACACTTAGCGCACCGTGTGTACTGCCATGATATGAATTAGCGCAGGCCACAATCTGCGCACGACCGGTAAACCGCTTGGCCAGTTTCAACGCCCCTTCAACCGCCTCAGAACCCGAGTTGGTGAAATAAACAGATTGTAAATTGCCGGGTAACAAGCTGATGAGCTTTTCGGCAAAGCGTACCTGCGGGGTTTGCACATACTCGCCATATACCATCAGGTGCATGTACTTATCCACCTGATCTTTTATGGCGCTAACTACCTGCGGATTGCTATGCCCCAGGTTACTTACTCCAATGCCCGATATCAGGTCAATAAACGCCTCGCCTTTGGTGTTGTACATATAAACGCCTTCCGCGCGTTCAAACTCAAGCAGCAAAGGGAAATTAGTAGTTTGGGCATTATTGGCTAAAAATAACTGGCGAAGTGTTGGCATGCCGCAAAGTTATTTAAAAGTGGGGGATTTAGGAGAGTTGAGAAATAGGAGCAATGTATCAGTCTGAAATTATTTTATTTTCATCGTTGCTGCTTTGTTTGGGTTTTTTAAAGCTCAATAGCATAAGTAAAAGTCCTGCAATCAGCAAAGACATCGTTATCGTAAAGCTGGCTTTATTAGTATTGTCTAAATAAGTGCCTGTAAACCCCAAAATCGCACCTATATAGAGTAAAAATTTGTTGTGAGGGTAGATTTCGTGAAGTTTCATTGATTTTTAAATAAAAAAAGCCACATAGTGGCTTAATTGTATAAATAAGTTTTTAAAATCCAATCAATTCCCTGCCCGTACACTGCGTTCGCTGAGCTGGCGCAATACCTCATCATTAAATTCGCGTTCGCTTTTATAAAGCTGGCTCACCTTTTCGGGAGGGAGTATTTTTAAAAACTCGTCTTTATAATGCTTACGGATATTAAGAAGTTCGGTCTCATATTGCAGATCTTTGTCTATCTGTTCGGTACCATTAGGCGAATTATTAGAGTTATTTTGCCTTTTAAGTATCCTTACCGCAGTCTGATCTTCTACATATTGCCTGTAAAGCGGCCAAAAAGCCTTTGATTCATCGGGAGTAAGATTTAGACGCTGACCTATATAATTTTCTTTAACCTGTTCAATTTTACGCACAGCTACCGGTCTTGGCCTTGCAGGTATGCCCCTTTGTACCGGACGCATCCTAAACTGACAAAAGCTTGTTACAGCCATGCCGCTTAAAAATATGAAACATAAAACGAACCTTGTTACCTTAATCATTACCAAATCTTATTGAACGCTGTCTAATTCTTCTTTTAAAGCATCCTTTAAACTTTTATCATCTACTTTAACATCCTCGCTGTTAACGGTTTGCTGGGTATCACCAGCATCAACATCTAACTGCAAATAGCTTTTTATATCATCGGCCGAAATATTGGACAACTGCTTGTGTAAAAAAGTTTTTTGATGTGCATTATCCGGAGAAGATAACAGGTTTATTAATATTCCACCCCCAATGGCCACTGCAAAACAAGCTGCCGTAGCATATTTAAAGGCGGTTGAAAATACTAATTTTCTTACTATCCCTTTAATTGGCTTTTCGTTTTTAGCAGTAACTACTGTTTCTGTTTCGGCACCAATAGTTTTGGCGGTTATACTTTCATGTAATGCATCAAAATAACCTTCAGGAACTGCAAACACTTCATCCTGCTCGGCCAGGGTTTCTTCAATAAAAATGCGGCTCTGTATGTTGCCGGCCAGTTCATCAAAATAACCTTCAGGAACCGCAAAGGCTTCGTTGTCACTATTTAAAGCTTCTTCAATAAAAATGCGGCTCTGTATATTACTGCTCAGTTCATCAAAATAACCTTCGGGAACGGCAAAGCCTGTTTCCTGGGTATTTAATGCTTCCTCAATATTTATTCTGCTTTGTATATTATTTGTAAGCTCATCAAAATAACCCTCGGGAATGGTAAAACCACTTTCCTGGGTGTTCAATGCTGCTTCAATATTTATTCTGCTTTGAATATTATCTTCCAGATGGGTGAAATAGTTTTCAGGAACGGCAAAGCCGCCCGTTGAGCCTTCTTGCTTCAGCTCAGCCAGGTTTTTGTATGACATAATACGCTCAGCCAGACTATCAAAATAGTCTGCGGGCACTTGAAAAGGGTTAACCGGGTTAACCTTTTTAAGTGCTTCGTAATCGTTCAGCCAATCTCTGTTTTCCATGTCACTTTTCATATCTTAACTACTATAGATAGAACAATTCCCAAAAGGTTTAATCAAAATTTTAATTAATCTTTAGATAGTAAGTACGATTCTATTTTTTTCACTGCCAGGTGAAAAGATGCCTTTAAAGCCCCCACGCTGGTGCCCAAAACCTGCGATATTTCTTCATATTTCATATCATCATAATACTTCATATTAAAAACCAGCTTTTGTTTTTCGGGCAGCGTTAATAAGGCTTCCTGTAACTTTTTCTGTATGGCATCGCCGCTAAAGTAAGCCGAATCGGCCAGGGTATCGGCCAGCTCATAAGCTACATCATCCAACGAAACATTGTTTTTTTGTTTTTTCTTGTTTAAAAAGGTGATACACTCGTTGGTAGCAATGCGGTACATCCAGGTGTACAGCTGTGCATCGGCCCTAAAGTTGATCAGGTTTTTCCAAACTTTCACAAATACATCCTGTACCAAATCATCGGCATCATCATGGTCAATTACCATGCGGCGTACGTGCCAGTAAATTTTTTGCTGATACTTTTTCAGTAACAGGTTAAATGCCTCATTCCGGGTCTTTTCGTCCTGAAACTTGCTTAATATCACCGCGTCGTCAACCTCTATTGGCATATTTTAATCGGATTTTGAAATTGTAAGATCTGAGATTGGAGACCATGCCCCCTCAATACTTATCTAAATCTTATTTAATATTTACTTATTTAGCTTTTATCAATATTACGGCTAATATCTAAAAAAAATAATAAATCTTATTGCAGCAAGTCAATTACCTGTTGCGATGAGTTTTTAGTATCAACCTTTTCAATAACCTTTAATATAGTACCATCGCCATCAATAATAAAAGTGGTGCGGGCGGTACCCATATATTTTTTGCCATACATATTTTTCTCTACCCAAACGCCATAGGCTTCTACAATACTTTTTTCCTCATCGGCAATTAAAGTAAAAGGCAGACTGTATTTGGTTTCGAACTTTTTGTGCGATTTTTCATCGTCGGTACTAACGCCAATTACCTCAAAACCCTTGCTTAGCATAGATTGGTAATTGTCCCTGAAATCGCAGGCCTCGGCAGTACAGCCGGGGGTATCATCCTTAGGATAAAAATAAAGGATCACTTTTTTGCCCGAAAAATCTGATAAAGAAACTGTTTTTCCGTTTTGGTCTTTCGCGGTAAAGCCCGGAGCTTTATCGCCAGCTTTTAATGTTGACATAGTTATTTGTAAATATCAGCCGTAAATATACATTTAAAAGTATTTGTAAGGAAGATAGTGTGGGGTAGGAGGGTTGGTATTTAATTTTCTTAACCTTCTTTGCGCGAAGCAGAGAGAGGGTGGTCGCGCGAAGCAACGACCGGGGTGAGTAAACACCGTCAATGCATTTACGTTAATGCCGCTCGCAGATCAACTCACCCGGTCTACTCCGCCTAAAGGCGGATGGACCTGCCCTCTCTACGACAAGTCGTAAAGAGGGCTAAAAAAGGGGAAGTATTTTCTAAATAAATATCTACCTGTAAAACTCCGCAGCATAATGCGCTACGTTATTTTTATTATCGGTAACGGTTAAATCAAACTGGTGCTTGCCGGGGGTAATATCACTGGTAAAAGTGTAGCCTAAAACTTTGGTTTTATAATCCCACTCCATCAGTATCCATTTGCCGTCAATTTTGCCGGCATAGCTTTTTATGCCCGATAGGTTATCGCCAATGCGGGCAAATATGCCTTTAGCCAGTTTAAGGCTAACCCCATTTTTAATGTTTAGCGGAGCGATGTGTGGTGCAACGGTATCAATACGGACAAAAAAATCGCCAAAGGTATGGGCCTGGGCCTTAACGTAGCCATCCTGGTAGGTGCTGGTTTCGTAAATGCCGGTGCTGCTTACAATAACGGCTTTATCGGCAAAGCGGCCAATGTTGCTGTCGGGCTTTATCCAAAGGTCGTAAGCATCATGTATCGGGGTAAAACGGTTGTGGATGCGGTGTACTGCCGAAAACATCCCCGGTCTTTTAGGCAGGGTAGCGTAGGTAAAGTCAACATCATCGTACAAATTGCCTACCGGTATTATCACTTTAACCTTATCATTACTAAACTCATTTACCTGGTTGTAATGAAAAAGTGTGCCTACCAAATGCTTTTCGGGATTAAGTTTTTGCGCACTGCTCGATTTTACATTGAGCGTTAAGCTTGAGGTATTGCCTGCCACATCTTTCACCACATATTCTACATGATGAATGGCATCATCATTAAAATTAATAATGCCCCGGTTGATGGATTGCGGGTACAAGGTTATTTTGCTGCCCGGTAAGATGAAGCATTTCTGCATCCAGCGGCGACTCTTTAAAAATTCGGGATAATCGATATAAGCATTAATGGCATGGGTTTGATCGAACGCAAAACGCTCTACCGCGAAGGTGTAAACCGTTGTCCCGTCAACCTTTAGCTCGATAGAGTAAACGCCGTTATGATTGGGCGATACGCTGTTCATATCATTAGTTGTAATACCGAACCCTGTTTCACCGTCGATATTAATTACCTGCGGTTTGGTTAAATGGTAATGACCGTTGGCACCACTCACGCCCAAAAACTGTCGCGGTGTTTTCTCGCTGAAAGGATAACCATCCAGGTGATAAATGCCAATGGCGTAAATATTGGGCGGCACCCTATCCGGAATGGTAAGGCCGAAAAGTTGTGCATTAATGGTTTCTTCCGTTTGTGTATCCCGCAATTCAAAGTGCACATGCGGACCTTCGGAGGCACCCGCATTGCCTGAGAGGGCTATCACTTCATCTTTACAAACCGGTATCTGGGTGGGGTCAAGCTTAATATCAACCTCAAAACTTTGCTGCTGATATTGTGCGGCACGGATCAGCTTGGTCATGGCATCGCTATAGCGTTCAATATGCCCGTAAACTGAGGTATAGCCATTAGGATGGGTAATGTAAATGGCGTTGCCAAAGCCGCCAAATTGCACCCGCAGGCGCGATACATAGCCATCAAAAACGGCATGCACCGGGTAACCCGTGCGATTATTGGTTTTAAAATCCAAACCCGAGTGGAAGTGATTGGGGCGAAGCTCGCCAAAAGAACCTGCTGTTGATGGCGGCAAATCAAGCGGGTAGCGGAAATAACGTTGCGGGTATTGCCTGCTCTGAATAATCTGAGCCTGTAGGTTGAAACAAAAAACGGTTAAAAGAACTAATGCAACAAAATATTTTTTAATCATTACTACCCGGATGTTATACTGTTTGTGTGTGTTGTCTGCGCGTAAAGTTTCATTAAGCTAAGGAAATTACCTTTCCAATTTCTTTCCTTACCTTCTTTGCGCGAAGCGGAGAGAAGGTTGACCAGCGTAGCGTCGTCGGGATGAGTCGATACCGCCAATGCCGCTCGCAGAGTTGACTCACCCGATCTACGCTGCGCTGGATCACCCTCTCTTTTGCAAGCAAAAAAGAGGGTTGGGGAAATTTAGTTCCTTAACTTAAGCACATTGCTCAACGCCCCATTTTTTATTTCTCCCACTCAAAATAATGGAGGGTGTTTTTATTTTACTTAATATAAAAATCAAGTAGTTTTTCGTCTTCGATATAGCCTTCCAGTCTGTCGCCTACGTTTACTTTGGCTACGCCTTTTGGGGTGCCGGTAAAAATAAGGTCGCCTTTTTTTAGGGTGATGTATTGGGATACAAAGGCAATAATATATTCGAACGAAAAGAGCATAAATGAAGTATTGCCCAATTGCCGCGTTTGCTCATTAACATCCAGCTTAAAATTAAGGTTATGCAAATCGGCAAACTGAGCCTTAGGCAAAAACTTACTCACCGGCGCCGAACCATCAAAAGCCTTGGCCAGTTCCCAGGGAAGTCCTTTTTCTTTATGGATAGACTGAATATCGCGGGCGGTAAAATCGACCCCTAAAGCAATCTCCTCGAAATAATTACCCGCAAACTTTTCGCTGATGTGTTTACCCTCTTTGCTGATTTTGATAACGATCTCAATTTCATGATGAATATCATTCGAAAAATCGGGATGATAAAAAGGTTTATTGTCCTTCAACAAAGCAGTATCAGGCTTCATAAAAATAACCGGTACACCGGGTACAGGGTTATTTAGTTCTTTGGCATGTTCGGCATAATTACGCCCTATGGCAATTATCTTCATAATTGCGCAAATTATTAAAAATTGCGCTAAAAGGGTGGTTAGGGAACAAAGATTTTACGAAGGGGGGGGCTGACACGCTGATTAGTTTTTAATGTAAGCGTGGATGCTTGAATGGGCGTGTGAATATATCCTGTTAGTCAGGATTCATAATACCGAACTCTTATCCGCCTCATATTTAGTGCGCCAAACAAGCTTCTTCATAGCTCCAAAGCTCACTTGCTTCACCTTGTTTTAGAAATTCTTTTATTGGTTTATAATCAACATCTGCGGGAATATCAAAAGAAACCAAAGCAGGGATATTACTACCTTCATAACTGCATCCCATAGTTAGCAGATGTTCACTGGTTGACTTAACCAGTTCATTCTTAAAAAATATAATTCTAATGGTACTATGCCCCGATTCTTCAATAAGATCGGTAACATAAAGCTGACCATTCCTCTCTTCTACACTAACTATATCGCCCCAAGCATACCCCTTCGCGTAAAATAGGATATTAAGCAGTTTATATCCCTGGTCAGTTTTTTCAGCCCATGCGCTCTCTAATGCATAGTCGTCATTGAAATCTTGATACTCAAATATTATCTTTTCCATGTTTCTTTAAAATGGCAGAGGTTTAGAACCTTGCAAACGTATTATTGGGATGACTGCAGGAGCAGAGGCACAAACTGATTAACTAATTTCAATTAAGAGCCCTTTCCAATTCACCAAAGTGATAAAATAAATAAAGAGACAAAAGGCAATATATAATAGTTATAGCAGTGCTTATATTATTTCGCAGCTTGCTTTCATTTTCAAACGCCTTGTTCTTTTTTAAATATTTATTTTTATAAATTGAACTATAATACATCCATATCAATGGAATAAAAAGAATAAAACGTGTTATTAAAATATGTTTTAAGATAGGTTTTCCCGCTAAAATATCGACTAGTGCCATGGTGGTTCCCAAATTCAAACTCAAAAAAATGCTCGAATTTAAATATGCATTCGCAGCAGAGGTACTGCCCGACGAACCCAGATTCGTTGATACCAGATAAAACTTATAAAATAAATGGTCAACAATTTTCATAGTATTTTGTGAAGCGATCCGGTACTGACAAAGCCGCATATCCCAGCCCATCATCACCCCACTAAAATATAAAACAAATTGAATTTACAGCACCGAAATCCGTTTGATTACCGATTCGTTACCGGCAATAACCCTTACAAAGTAAAAGCCGCGGTTAAGTTTGCTGCTGAGGGAGTAGCTGAAGGTTCTTTCGCCCGGTTCAACCCTTTGTGAAAACAGGGTGATAATATCATTGCCCAACACATCCATTATTTTAATGTTAACGTTTGATGAGCGGCTTATTTCGTACTTTAAATTTATCTGATCGGTAATAGGATTAGGATAAACCTGTACGTTATTCAGCACCTTATCATCGGGCTTGTAAACATTAATTTTGGTGGTTGATATAGAGGCCGGTTTTAGGGGCGGCAATACCAGGTGCAAAGCATTTTTGGAGGTGCTTTTACCTGTTTTTGCTCTTAAAAGATGCGTATAAGTAGTATCTGTTTGAGAGTAGGCTGTACTATTTACAAAGGCAACATTCATGAATATTGCCAACGCAATTATTAAGCTCCATGAATTATTAAAAGTAAATTTTTGCCTCATAGTGTTGTATTGGTTACAAAAATATAAATAAAGCCCGTCAACTGTTGAAATTTCGTCGATTTTGTCATCTATTTTAACAAAATTTAACAAAAGATCATCCCTCTCCACTATAAATTTAGTTTTTATAACACAATTTAACAGCAATAAAGTTTATAGATATATTTTAATAGTTTTGAATTTTGAAATTACAAGGTGCCAAATCATAAAGATCTATCAAAATTATCGGCTGCGGGCCTCCTTATCAGTTTAGGAATTATTTATGGCGATATAGGGACTTCACCTCTTTATGTATTTAAAGCCATTGTAGGCGGTCAGCATATTTCCGAAGTGTTAATATTGGGCGGCGTATCGCTCGTTGTGTGGACACTCACCCTGCAAACCACCCTGAAATATGTAGTGATTACCCTTCGTGCCGATAATAAGGGCGAGGGCGGCATATTCTCCCTGTTTTCGTTAGTGCGGCGCAGGGCAAAATGGCTTATAGTGCCCGCCGTAGTTGGTGGCTGCGCTTTACTGGCCGATGGTATTATCACCCCGCCCATCACCATATCATCGGCAATAGAAGGTTTACAAACATCATTTCCCGAAATTCACACCGTACCCATTGTAATTGCCATTATTATAGCGCTTTTTATTATTCAGCAATTCGGTACATCGCTGGTGGGCAAGGCTTTTGGCCCCATGATGTTTGTATGGTTTACCATGATGGGTGTACTGGGTTTTTCTTATATAGTACAGGACCCTACTATATTTAAAGCACTAAACCCTTATTATGCCTACCTGCTGTTAACCTCAAGCACACCAGGTATCCACCCCTTAATTATTATAGGCGCCGTATTTTTGTGTACCACAGGTGCCGAAGCCTTATATTCTGATCTGGGCCACTGCGGTCGCAGAAACATTCAGATCAGCTGGATCTATGTAAAAACAAGTCTGATATTTAATTACCTGGGCCAGTCGGTATGGCTTTTACAGCACAATGGCCAAAAGCTGGATCTTAACCTGCATAATCCCTTTTATGAAATTATGCCGGGCTGGTTCCTTATCTACGGTATCGGCATAGCTACCATTGCCGCCATTATTGCCAGCCAGGCGCTTATTTCCGGCTCTTTTACCCTTATTGCCGAAGCTGTAAGGTTAAACCTATGGCCAAAAGTAAGGATCAACTACCCAACCCTGCAAAAGGGACAATTATACGTGCCCAGTGTTAACTGGCTCTTGTGTGCCGGCTGTATTGGCGTGGTATTGCTCTTTAAACATTCAGACCACATGGAAGCGGCCTACGGCTTAAGTATTACCGTTGCCATGCTCATGACTACCATACTGGTATCCAACTTTTTAAGGCGCAAAAAGGTTCCCAATTACATTGTAAATACTTTTTTAATTGTTTACCTGCTTATTGAAGGTACCTTTTTAACAGGTAACCTGGTAAAATTTGTACACGGTGGCTGGTTCACCCTGTCAATGGGTTTTTGCTTATTTACCATTATGTGGACCTGGCACATTGCCCGTCAAATACGCAACCGCTACGTTAAGTTTATTAATATTGAAGATTATTACGGCATACTGAAAGAGCTGAGCGATGACGAAACCGTGCCGAAATATGCTTCGCAGCTGGTGTATTTAACCAGTGCCAATTTCAACTCAGAAATAGAGTCAAAAATCATTTACTCCATTATTCAAAAGCAACCTAAACGTGCCGATGTTTACTGGTTGGTACACGTTGACGTAATGGACGAGCCTTATAAAAAAGAATACGAGGTTGACTTTTTAGTGCCCAATAAACTGATACGGGTTGATTTTAAGCTTGGCTTCAGGGTTGAGCAACAAATAAACCTGCTTTTTAGAAGAGTAGTGGAGGACCTGGTTAAAAAAGGCGAGGTTGATATTACCAGTACCTATAAATCATTAAACAAACATAATATTGTAGGCGATTTTAGGTTTGTGGTGATTGAAAAAGTACTATCCCGTTCGCATAGCCTGTCGCTTTATGAAAGCTTTATAATGAGTTTTTATGTTCTGCTTAAAAAGTTAAGCCTGTCGGAAGAGCGGGGATTTGGGCTCGATTTAAGCTTTGTTACCGTTGAAAAGGTGCCACTGATGCTTACCCCTCCTGATGCTGTTGAAATACATAGGGTTAATTGATGTTAATTTAGTGTTATTGCAATGTATCTACAGCATTACTACAGATTGTTGCATTATATTTGTTACCATCCTATGTTAAATTGTTTTTGAAGCGTTGCGCACCCTTTAGTGGTACCCCTGACAATTGCTCATTTCAGTTTTTGAAGGATAATAACCTTTGGTTTCACATTAAAATAAGCTATTGTTGAAGAAGATAATCATCGCTATACTTGTGCTGGCCTCGTTTAAAGCTAATGCACAAACCGCAGCCGACACTACCAAGAAAAACGTAATTGATACTATAAAAAAGAATCTTTTTACGGCTCCCGATACGGTTAAAAAACTTCATAGCAATCCAAAATCGCTCATAGCGCCTATTGTGTTGATAGGGTATGGGGTATCCAGCTTTGTAATTCACCCTGTACGCCGCTTTGATTATTACATTAACGGCGAAATACAAAAGAGCGACCCTCATTTTCATACCAATGCCGAAACGTATTTTTTATTTACGCCGATAGCCTTAGTGGGTGCATTGGATTTGGTGGGTGTATCAGGCAAAAATACGCTGATTGACCAGGCAGGCCTGCTGGCTTTGTCGGGCGCTTTTGTAGGCGGATCGGAAGAGATCACCAAGAAATTAACGCATCGTGAGCGCCCTAATGGGGCCGATAATTTATCGTTCCCTTCGGGGCATACCGGGCTGGCGTTTATGGGTGCGGAGTTTTTGGCGCAGGAGTATTCTGAAAAATCACCAATTTATACCGTTATCGGCTATACCACGGCGGTGGCTACCGGCGTGTTCCGGATGTATAACCGCGATCACTGGTTCAGCGATGTAATTGCAGGTGCTGGTTTTGGTATATTATCAACCAAGGCTGCTTACCTGGTTTATCCTTATTTGCGTAATGCACTAACCCATAAAGATAAAAAAGGACGTTCCACCATGATTATGCCAACCTACCAAAATGGTGTCCCTGGGATGTCTTTTGCCATGAGGTTATAGTTATAGGTTTTTCCGTTCGTATCTTCTACTCACCCGAACATCTCCGCCTTTAGGCGGATTGTTCTCCCTCTCTCCCGCAAGCGGCAAAGAGGGTTTGGGAAGTTTCATTTATTTTTTTCGCCCTCTTTTTTGCTTGCAAAAGAGAGGGCAGGTCCAGCGAAGCGCCGACCGGGTGAGTAAACTCTGCGGGAGTCTGGCATGCCTGTCACCAAAACCAATGGAGCACTTTGGTAAGCCAAATGCAATCTTTATGAGATATAATTTCCCCGATTTTATGAATACATAAGTGCTTAGCTAACAGTGTTCAGTGTATCTTTTAACACGTTACAGTAAGCCTTTTAATGCCTTAATGCTGTCATAATACCATCATTTATACCCTTCATAAGCAGGGCAAATCAAACTATTCACTATTTATTTAGTTTAATATGGTATGAATGTTGTTATGAGATATCCGTGTAAAAACAATGAGCTCATAGCAGCTTGTTAACAAAAACGATATAACATGAAAAAGATATTTTTAAGTTTAACCATGTTGCTCTTTACCATTGCAGCATTTAGTCAACAGCAATTTAAACCTGTAAAAATTGATAGCCTGGTTACTATTTCTATGCCGGTAGGTTATCAGTTAAAGGATACCCTTGGTCAGCATATTTACGGAGCCAATGGCATGCTGGGGTATATGACCGTTATTGTTGCACCCAACGAAAAGAACAATGCTCCTTTAAAAAAGGAGAAAGACCTTAACAAAGTACTGAAAGATTATATTACCCATATCCAGGGCCAATCGAGCGGTGGTAGTGCGTTGCACGTGCGTGATACTACTGTTGGTACTTTAAAAGCAAAAGCATTTACGCTGAAAAGTGATGATGGTACAGGGACCTTTCAGTTCATTAATTTTGTACTGATTTATACACAGGATAATACCTACACATTTGAGTATGTATACCCTTCTGAAAGGCAGGAGTTGGTAAAAGATGAGTATAAAGCATTTATATCATCTATCAAATTATCGCCCGAGCTTCAAAGGAACGATCAGTACCTTTCGCCAGATACCGGTATGTCATCAACCGCAAAAATTGAAATTTATGGCAGCGTGACTCTGGTTATAGCCTTTGTTATAGTGTTGCTTGTACGCAAAAAAAACAACCTGATTGTGGGTTAATTCAGGATAAAAAATAATGGGAGATTGCCATTGTGGTAGCCGTGTTATGGTCCGCAATGGCAATTTTTATTTTCTGTTCAGTATAAACTGTTATGATTACCTTCTTTGCGCGAAGCGGATCGTCGGGATGAGTCAATACCGCCAATGCATTTGCGTTAATGTCGCTCGTATAGTCGACTCACCCGAACTTTGCTTCGCTCGTTCACCCTCTCTACGACAAGTCGTAAAGAGGGTTGGGGGAAATTATAATACTGGTATTGTCCAAATTATTCCTTTCTGTTCAACAAGCCCCTGTTCCATTTTGCGCTATGCAAAAAGGCTTTGTTATCTATCCAGCAGAGCCAGAAGATGGTAATAAACACACCCAATGCAGAGCCGGCAGTAACATCTTCAAAAAAATGCTCGCTTAAATACATGCGCGAGCAGCCTACCAGTATAGCGGTTATAAATAACAATATGCTCCAGCTTTTATTTTTAAGCAGATAGGTGAGTACCACCGCTGTTGAAAATGCGGTAACCGTATGGCCCGATGGGAAGCTATCGAACTTATCCAAATACATCCCTTTTACAAAATGAATTTCGCTTAAGCGATTGCTGAAGAATAATGCCGGGCGCGGTGCACTAACAATATGTTTAACTATTTGCGCCAATAGGGAAGTTACAGCATAAGCGCTGGCCAGTAAAAATGCCTTGCGGTAATTAAATAAAACCAGTATAAGTGCCAGTATAATGGTGGTCCAGCCGTTGCCCAGGTCGGTAAAATAGGGGGCCAGCCAGTCGGCCCAGTCGCTGTAATGGCTGTTTACGTTAAAGTAAATGGTCTCTTTACTAAATAATAATTTGATTGCCAGGCAACACAATAAAAGCACCAGATAAAGGATAAAAAACAGCCTGACTTGTTTTAAAACATCTTTTATTCCTATATTCATCGTGCAAAATAAGCATATCCTTATTCACTGCAAAAAAATCATTATGTTTACAGTACTTAGTTAAATTATCTGATTTAAATGTCGAAAAGTATATTCCGTAAAAAATCTATTCACAAAATTTTAGTTGATGTATCGAGCGGGTTCAGTGATGCAGAACATTCAGGTGGCTCACATCTGAAAAAAGAACTAAATGTAAAAGATCTTACCTTAATGGGGATAGCGGCCGTAGTAGGCGCAGGTATATTTTCGACAATCGGCCTGGCCTCCTTTAATGGCGGTCCGGGTGTAACCATATTATTTGTAATAACCGCCATTACCTGCGGTTTTTCTGCTTTATGCTATGCTGAGTTTGCCTCACGCATTCCGGTTGCCGGCAGTGCCTACACTTATGCTTACGCCTCATTCGGCGAGCTCATTGCCTGGATAATTGGCTGGGATTTGTTGATGGAATATGCCATTGGTAATATAGCCGTAGCCATATCATGGAGTACCTATTTTGTTAACCTGATGGAAGGTTTTCATATCCATATACCGGCATATCTTACCATGGACTATTACAGCTCCTTTAAAGCGCATAACATGGTGGTCGATTTTACCACAAAACATAACCATGCTGCCATAACCGACGAAATGAAACAGGGTGCAGCGGCATGGAGTTCGGCCCCGGGTTTTGGAGGCTTCAAACTTATTGCCAATATACCGGCATTGCTTATTGTGGTAATTATTACTTACCTGGTTTACATTGGCATACGCGAAACTAAAAAGGCTACCAATGCCATGGTGATTTTAAAAATAGCCATAGTGCTGGCGGTAATATGTATAGGCTTTTTCTACGTAACACCGGCCAACTGGCACCCATTTATGCCTAATGGTTTTGGTGGGGTGATGAAAGGTGTATCGGGCGTGTTTTTTGCTTACATCGGGTTTGATGCCATATCAACCACGGCCGAAGAATGCGAGAGTCCGCAACGCGATTTGCCACGCGGTATGATCTACTCGCTCATAATTTGTACCGTACTTTATATTTTAATTGCACTGGTACTTACCGGTATGGTAAGCTATAAAGACCTAGCCGTTGGCGACCCATTGGCTTACGTATTTAACAAAGTGCATTTAACCAAAATAAGCGGTATTATATCTTTCAGTGCGGTAATAGCTACGGCCAGTGTATTGCTTATTTTCCAGGTGGGCCAGCCCCGTATCTGGATGAGCATGAGCCGTGATGGTTTATTGCCTAAGGCATTTTCACGCATCCATCCAAAATATCATACCCCATCATTCGCTACTATTGTAACCGGTTTTGTGGTAGCTATTCCGGCGCTGTTTATGAACCTTACTGCGGTAACCGATTTAACCAGTATTGGTACCCTGTTTGCGTTTGTGCTGGTATGCGGCGGTGTGCTGCTATTGCCCCGCGAAGCTGCACAAAGCGGACGTTTCCACCTGCCATACTTCAACTCGAAATATATTGTGCCTGTTTTATTTGTTGCAGGCGTTTATTTTTTCAGGGCCGATATATGGGCACTGTTTACCGGCGCTAATGCGCACGAAAACTTCCCTTTGTTTTTGTTCATTATTTTGTCGGCTGTGTTAACCGTTGCTTCGGTTATCAAAAATCTGTCGCTAATACCGGTACTGGGCCTGTTAAGCTGCTTTTATTTAATGACTGAACTGGGCTATACCAACTGGCTGCGCTTTTTAATATGGTTGATAATTGGCTTGGTTATTTATTTTACCTATAGCTACAAGCACAGCTTACTGGGTAAAGAAAAAGTCCATGTGCAAGAGTAAACGGTGTTAAAGATAATCCGGGCAGTGCATTAACTTAACCCGGCTATTGTATTTTAGTTAATCTGTTCAAAAAACTATATGAATTTAAATATAATAGCCATTATTGGGTATTGCGCTGCATTTGGTACCACCATTTCGTTTTTACCGCAGGCCATAAAAACCATTCAAACTAAAGATACATCGGGCATCTCACTGCCCATGTATGCGCTGTTTACCGCAGGCACCCTTTTATGGCTGCTATATGGTATTTTGAGTGACAGCCTGCCCGTTGCCATTGCCAATGCCATTACCTTAATTTTTGCCAGTATTATTTTGGTTTATAAGATAAGGTATAAGTAGGAGGGGATAAGGAACTTACTCAACTTTTCTGACTGAAATTTAGCAAATAGGTATTATAAATCTAAACTAGCTATAGTTCTGTAATTTTCTAGAATGCTAAAAAAATTAGTCGAGATAACTGCCTGAGTTTAATCTAAAAAATTATATTTGTGTTAATATGTCTAAATACAAATCAATAGAAATTTGTGCAGGTGCTGGTGGTCAGGCATTGGGCTTGGAACAAGCTGGTTTTGAGCACGCTGTATTAGTCGAAATAGAACCATTAGCTTGTCAAACCCTGAAGTATAACCGCCCAACGTGGAATGTTATTTCAAAGGATATAAAGGAATTTACAGCGACGGAGTATACTAATATTGATTTACTGGCAGGTGGAGTTCCCTGTCCTCCATTTTCTTATGGGGGAAAACAACTTGGTCAGATGGATGAACGAGACCTTTTTCCTGAAGCGTTAAGATTAGTAAAGGAATGTCAGCCAAAAGCAGTTATGCTGGAAAATGTAAGGGGGCTTCTAGACAATAAATTTGAGGTATACCGTAAAGAGATTATCGCAAAACTTAAATCGATGGGCTATGAGGCGGAATGGAAATTGCTGAACTCATCAGATTATGGTGTATCACAATTGCGGCCGCGTGCAGTACTTGTCGCATTAAAAAAAGAATACTATCAATATTTTACCTGGCCAGAAAAATTGACCAAAAAACCAATTTCTGTCGGAGAACTTCTTTTTGAAGAAATGGCTTCACTTGGTTGGGAAAATGCTAATGCATGGGCTCGTAATGCAAAAACGATTGCTCCTACTCTTGTGGGCGGATCAAAGAAACATGGCGGTGCCGATCTTGGGCCTACACGAGCGAAACAGGCATGGGCAATCCTTGGTGTAGATGGTAAAGGGCTAGCAGATATGCCGCCAGTTAATGGGTTGCAGACGATGCCTAGGCTTACTTTGCAGATGACGGCACTAATTCAGGGCTTTCCAATAAACTGGAAGTTTATCGGTAAGAAAACACCTGCATACCGTCAGGTAGGAAATGCGTTCCCTCCGCCGGTAGCAAGGGCCGTTGGTACATCTATAAAAAAAGCATTTGAATTATATGAGCAAAAAAGCACAAAGGGGGCAGGGGTCGAGGTCAAAGCTGCGTGATTACTTCATCGAAAATGTAGGGTTCGTTCTCGATTCAGATACGTTAAGGGAAATTGCAGGGACCAGCGAATGGGGACGTCGCGTACGTGAATTACGCAACGAAGAAGGAATGAATATTGTTACGCATAATGACCGGAGTACACTTAAGCCAGGGGAGTATATGCTGTTAGATCTCAAGCCAGTTCCTTCATTTGAAAGAGGAATATCAAAGGAAACCAGAGCATTGGTGCTTGACAGAAATGGGTTTACTTGTCAGATGTGTGGTGCAGCTGCGGGCGAACCTAATCCTTATGATGCAAACAGAAAAACCAGGTTACATATCGGCCATATCATTGATAAATCAATGGGCGGCACAGACGAGCCCGGGAATTTACGTGCCATATGTTCTGTATGTAATGAAGGAGCTTCCAATCTTACGTTAGATAGGCCGAAGGCTATCAAATTACTTGCGCAGATAAGACGTGCACCTGCAAGCGATCAATTAGAAGTTCTTGAATGGATCATTAAAAAGTTTCCGGCACATGCTAAAAAGCTTATAGGTGAATAAATGACACTCATAAAGTTTTAAAAACCACCGCCAGTTCAAGCTTCCATGCTTGAATGGGCGATGCATGGATGGTGCTTTCTACAATCCGAAATCCCAATTCCGACTTCCGAAATCAATCCCTATATTCCCAAAACCTGTTTCAACTTTACATAACCCGTTTTACTTACCGGAATTTTAGCGCCCGATTTTAGGATGGCCAGGTGGGCATCTTTTTCGTAAGGATCAATACGGGTAATTTGTTGTATGGCAATAATGTAAGAGCGGTGAACGCGGACGAAGTATCGTGGATCGAGCGTTTGCTCAAAAAAGTTCATGGTTTTATTTTTCAGGTATGATCCTTCAGCAGTATAAACGCTTACGTAATCATCATCGGCAGCCAGGTATTCAACATCCTGTACCGGGATAATTTTTACCTTGGTGCCTGTTTTTACCACAATACGCTCATGCTGGGCAGGGGAGTTGGATGCTTCCAAAACCTCTTCTGTTTTCTTTGGCGATGCAGCTCCCGGCGATTGTGCCAGGTATTTTTCTATCGCTTTATTAAAACGATCTTTATTAAAGGGTTTAAGCAGGTAATCAACGGCGTGTGCCTCAAAAGCTTTAATGGCATATTCATCAAAAGCAGTGGTAAATATCACTGCCGGTTGGTGTTCTACCAGTTCCAGCATTTCAAAGCCGTTTATCTTAGGCATCTGCACATCTAAAAACACCAGGTCGGGCTGATATTGTTGTATAGCCTTTAATCCCTCAAATCCGTCATTACATTCCTGCAACACTTCTATCTGCGGAAACTCAAGCAAATACTCTTTTACAACCATGCGCGCTAAAGGCTCATCATCAATAATCAATGCACGTTTCATATTTTATAACTGCGGTACTTTAATAATAGTTGTAAATATATTATCATTTGCATGAGTTTCCATCAAATCATTGCGGGCAAATAATAAATAAAGGCGTCTTTGTACACCACGTAAGCCAAAACCGGTACCTTTTTTAGGGCGGGATGTTTGCGGATCGTATGGATTTTGTACCATTATCACCAGATAGCTATTGTCCATTTCGGCGCGGATGCTCACTATCACATCTCCGGTGGTATCGTACAAACCAAATTTAATGGCGTTTTCAACAATGGGCTGCAGCAGCATAGATGGTAGCAGGGCCTGTCCGCACTGCTCATCGCAACTGATCTCCGTTTGTAAACGGTGACCGAAACGGACTTTCTCAATATCAAGATAAAGGTTAAGGTGCTGTAGCTCGTCTGTTAAGGGTACCTGTAGCTGATCGTCCTTTTTCAAAGTGCCCCGTAAAAAGTCTGATAGCTGGTGTATCATCCGGCGTGCCTCATCGGGTTTAAAGCCAATGAGCGCATTGATGGAATTAAGACTGTTAAACAAAAAGTGCGGCTGCAATTGCTGACGCAAGTTATACAACTCTGCATCACGGGCCAGTTTTTCGGCTTCGGCCTTGCGCTTGTCGTTCTCCTTCTGGTCAATTTGCGAATAGTAAATGATACTGATCATACCAACCCAGCCCACAGCCAAAAAAGAAGTAAAAAAGCGGATGGTTAAGGAGTTGAGCAGGAAGTTACGATAAGCATCGCCATTGCAAAGCAAAGGCAATATCCAACGGCTGCCCAGTGTACAAATACCTGCCAGCGCTGCTACCCAAATTAAAATATTCATGTAGCTGCCCTTGCCCGGCTGGTAATAGCGCAGGTTATTGTTAATGAGCCAGCAAGCACAGCCCATTAATATGGCGCACACCAGACCATCAATAGCGGCTATGTACCAGAAAAAACCAAAACTATGCACCACATAGGTTTGTAGCGCGGCCCATGCCAGGTCGCCCAGTAAAAATGCGGTGTATAGCCTTGTTGCGGTAGGTGATGCCATTTTTGTTTGTCCCGGCTTGGATAAATACCCAATTCCAGCGCGTTTTTATGTTTTTATTTTAGCTGCCGGTATTCAATAACAATCGGGTTGTTGAATACCGGACAGGTGTGTGATTATTTGTTTTTTAGGTAGATGCCGGTTTAATAACTGCGGATATCAACCCCTGCAAAGATGGAAACACCTTTTAAAACAAGGAGCTTTTCGGTGCCAGGAGCTGCGGTGGTTTTCATCCGTTTATCGTCAATACTGCCAAAAACGGCGGCAATGTCTGATACTACCTGCCAATGCGATGGTATAATAATTTTGGTGCCACCGAAGATCTGGGTAATGTCCAGTATAATGCGGCCATTAATATCTGCCTGGGTAAAGTCAAGTTGTGCTCCGCCGAATATGTTTACCACTTCGCCACCTTTAAAATCTTTAGACAGGATGGTTTTCTTGATGCCCCCAAAAACGGAAACGGTGTCAAGGTAATCATCACCTGTAGGGCCGTAAGAAGTAGGGCGCGGTTGTACGGGCGGTGGGGTATCTGCAAGAGGTTCATCGGGCGTGGCTGCTTGATTAGGAGCTGTTTGTCCCATATCTGCGCGCCAATCCCATTTATTACTTCCGAAACGTTTTTCCCAGTGATCGGCATTATATTTATTATTGTTGCGTCTTAATATCATCCACAAACCAAAGGCTATTATTGATAAGGGCCAAAGTACGGCACCTGAGCCGGCCACGTTAATGCCTATTAAAAATACTACACCCAGTAATATTAATATAAATGACGATGGCTTGTGGAAATTGCTTTTGGCGCCCACAAAAAGCCCCCAGAATATTAACCACAATGGCCACCTGAACAACCAGTGCGGAATAAAAAAGAAGTCGAGCTGTTGTGCCAGCAGGAAAATACCTACTACCAGTAATACTATCCCAGCCAGGGCTTTGCCATTGCGGGGATTATTAGGGTATTCTATATCGTTGTTCATTATTATGCTATTTTAAATCTATTCCAAAACTAAGGTAACATTATAAGCTTGCCAAACAAAAACTGGCAGTTTATTTAAACATCTCGGTAAGCGGGTATAATATGTCGGTGAAAATGTTTAAACATTGAATTGGGGCTTGCTTATATGGCGGATAGTTTACTCACCCTGCCGTATTCCGCCTGATGGCGGATCGGCATCCCTCTCTATGACAAGTCATAAAGAGGGAAAGGGAAAATTAAAAAACTTTTTCTTTTTTCCCTCTTTGCCGGTTGCGGGAGAGAGGGAGAACGAGCGTAGCGATGTTCGGGTGAGTCACCTCTCCGCCTTTATTTCAACCCTACCTCCACACTCCAGTCGCTGCCGCTGCTTATGCTGTATTGTTTGGCAAAATCGCCCTGGTTTAAGGCAAATGATAATTGCAGTAAACTATTGATATACGCCAGCGGCTTACCCTCCGCTACCTCGCCAAAAGTTTGGCTGTAAGGCATGCTGCCCTGGTAAACCGATTTGTTTTTATAAAGGATAGTCACCTGTACAACATCACCAAATTGGGGTTTAAGCTGATTGAAAAGGGTATCGGGAATGTTGGTCCACACGTTGCCGTATTGCACATCCAGCGCGGGGATATTGCCTTTAATGGTTTTGCCGGAAAACTGCGCCTTTTGATAATTGATACTTACCACCTGTTGTACAGGTAATAGCGGGCCCACTTGCTCAAACGTTATTACGCCCGATGCCAGGCGCGCAGCGGTATAAGAATAAACATCCCTGCCGTGAAAGGTGTACGATTTTTGGGAGTCTTTACGTCGGTTGATTTTTTCATCAATCTGGCGGATCTGATCAATCCCTAGTGATTGTGCCACTAGGGTGAGCGTGCCATTATCAGGCGAAACAATAAAATGGCCCGATTTGGTTTTGAGCACCACCGACTTTCGATCGGTTCCAACACCCGGATCAACCACCGAAACAAATACGGTGCCTGCGGGCCAGTACCTTACCGTTTGCTCCAATCGATAAGCTGCTTCCCAAATGTTGTAGGCCGGGATCTCGTGGGTAAGGTCGAACAATTTTAAATCGGGTGATACTTCCATGGCAACGCCCTTCATTTCGGAAACGGCGCCATCTTTTAGCCCGAAATCGGTTTGATAAACCACCATTTTGTTTTGGGCGATAGATAGCTTCGCGAAAAGCAAAAACAGAATAATAGCAATTGGTAATTTTTTATTCATACAATTAATGGAAAAGATACCTGATACAAAATAGTAATTTATTATTTACACCGCATATTGGCAGAAATGTATATTTTTAAACCATCACAATTATAAATAATGGAACAAGAATATATTACTTCAACAGGCTATAAGATTTTATATGCCGTATTTGCCCTTGTATTGCTGGTTGGGTCAATAATAATGCTTGCAAACGTTGCAAAATCAGTTAATGGCGCAGAAGCATTACTCATATTCGCTGTTGTGGCTTTTGCCGGGGCGGTAGCCATCGCTATCAATCTTTATAAAAGAAAGGTAATTGTTTCAGACGAAAGTGTTTCATACTACTCTATCTGGGGTTCAAAAGAATTTTTAAAAGCGGATATCAAAGGATTCAGGGTAGCGGAAAAGGCAATTTATATTGAATCGGTAGTTGACGGTTATGGAAAAATAACTATTAGAGACTATGCCAGTATTGGCAGCTATAAAGAATTGATTCAATGGCTTAATGAACATTTTGCCGATTTAAACGCGGTAGATTATGATGCGGAAAGAAACGAGATTCTGCAGGATACCAGTTTAGGACGTACAGAGGAGGATAGGGATTCTGTATTAAAAAAATCACGCCAGCTAACCATGTATTATGGTTTTGGGGGCATGGGGTTATTCTTTTTTACCGCCTATGCACATATGACGAATCCTATATTGGCAATTGTAACGCTGCTTTATCCCATAGCGGGTATAGTTATAATGGGCACCAGTAAAGGAATAATAAGGTTGTTTGCCAAAAAGAACAGCGCCTACCCAGCCATTTTTACCGGTTTGTTTTTATCATCAATGGCCGCCGTAATACAGGCGTTGTTGAATGCGGATATATTGAGCTATGATAATTTATGGATGCCTGCCATTGTATTTGCAGTGATCTGTTTTGCGGTGTTATACTACCTTTCTGTAAAGAAGGCTAATGCTACGCTGGGCAGCCAGATTATATTCATCATTTTAACATCGGCTATTTTAGGGTTTGGGAGTTCGTTATTAATGAATTGTGCACTCGACCAGTCATCACCACAAGTTTATGCAGCTACCGTAACTGATGCCCACATATCGCATGGCAAAAGTACAACCTATCATATTGTAATTGGACAATGGGGCCCGCACCAGAAAGAAGAAAACGTTGCCGTACCCGCATCATTTTACTACAAGGTGCAGGTTGGTGGGCAGGTAAATGTAAACCTTAAAAAAGGCTTGCTAAATGTGCCCTGGTTTTATTTGACAAAGTAAAATATGTAGAGCTTGAAAAGGTGCTAACATTGCAGGTTACTATTTACATCAATTATTGCCGTTAATGTATATTTTTAACCCATCACAATTATAAATAATGGAAGAATTTACCAATTCAAGAGGTTATAAGATATTCTACAGTATTGCTGCATTTTTAATGATCGCATTTGCGCTGTTCCTTTTGTCGCTTGATCGCTCCAGAACAGGTGATGGCCTGTTGGCATTTCCCATAGTTATATTTCTGCTTGCCCTTTGGATTATTGTAAGCCAGATTAGAAGAAAGATCATTATTTCTGCAGATGGCATCATCAGTATAAATGCGTTTGGTACTAAAGAGATACCAACCGCAAACGTAAAAGGTTGCAGAATTACTCCCAAAGTGATCGTAATAGAATCAGCAGCTCCAAATCACACTAAAATCACCATTAATAATTATTCGGATTTAGGGAACAGTGAGGATTTGGCCAAATGGCTAAAAGAGAACTTTGCTGATTTGAATGAAGTTGATTTAAAGCAGGAACAAGAAAAACTAGCAAACGATACCAGTCTTGGAGCTACCGAAGAGGAACGCAATAAAAAAATTGAAAAAGCCAAGCAAATATCAATAGCATACAATATTTGGGGAGGCGTTGGCGGTTTTGCCATGTTATTCTTCAGTAACAAATTCACCGTGTTATTCCTGTTTCTTTATCCTTTAGCAGGGATTTTGGTTATGCAGTTTAGTAGCGGGCTGATTAAGTTTGTATCAGACAGTAAGAGAAGTGTTTATTGGTTTATTGTGATTGGCTTTATGGTTCCGGCTATAATTACACTTGTTAAGTCAATTGGCGATTATGAGATTTATCAGTTCCAAAATGCCTTTATTCTGATAATTATTAGTGCACTATTCATTTCCTTCCTTTTATACAAAACTGGTATTAATAATGCTTTGCCTAAAGGCGGCCAAATATTTTTCATGCTTTTAATATCAGTTATGTATATGTATGGAAACATTGTTACCATTAATTGCGTTTTTGATGAGTCAAAACCTCAGATAATCTATACCAAAGTTGAAAGTGTTGATATAAGCAATAGTAAAGGCACACACTACTATCTTTATTTAAAACCATGGGAAGAACATGGCAGTCCAGGGAGTATTGAGGTTTCAAGCAAAATTTACTATCGGCATCCTGTAGGCAGTAGTATAACCGTAAACCTAAAGCATGGTTTGTTTAACATTCCCTGGTTCACGGTTTCTAACTAATATCGTTCAACATAAAAAAGACGCCGGACAAGTTTCCCTGCCCGGCGCCTAACCACTATGAAAATTAACCTGTATTATATCTCTGTATATTTATTATTGGCCTGGTAAGGCTCGTCTTTGTATTTGTTGTTATGTTTTAATACCATCCAGGTACCTACGCCAATGATGGATATTGGCCACATAAACCTGCCGGCATTATCAATGTTTTGGGTTACTAAAAAGGCAAAGCCCAGTACGGTTACCCAAATCCAGAAAGGTTTTTTGAAGTTGTATTTATAGCCCATGTAAAAGCCATAGCCTATCATCCACATTGGCCAGCTAAACAGCCAGTGAGGGAAAAAGAAAATATCAAGCTGATTGATCAGCAATACGCTGCCGATGATTAATATAATGATGCCTGCAAGTGTTTTGCGGTTTGTTTTATTTGGGATGTCTGTTAAAGTTGTCATTGCTATTAGTTTTAAATCTTACCCAAATGTAGGGCGATATAGAACCGCGGGCAATGCAATATTGGCAGGCAGGTTGCGGAAGTCGGCAGGGAGGGATAATTTGTCGGTAAACAACGCTACCGTTTTTTACCGTTAGTTGTTGCTCTTATACTTAGCCCTCGATACTAATATAGCAGGCATGTTCTCTTTTGCCCAGTGGGTAAGGCTCTCAATAAAAGGCAACAGGCTTTCGCCAAGCGGGGTAAGGCTATACTCCACCTTCGGTGGTATTTGCGGATACATCTTTCGGTCAACCAGGCCATCTGCTTCCAGGGTTTTAAGCGTTACGGTAAGCATCTTTTGCGATATATTGCCAATTAAATTGTTCAGCTCGTTAAAACGCAGCGTGCCACACTCGCCTAAAATAGAGATAATGAGTATCGACCATTTGTCGCCCACCCTGTCCAGCACGTTTCTAACCGGACAATCATCCACCAAACTGTAATTTTTATAATTTTCTGCAATCATAACTAGTTGTTTTTCAGTAATACTTACCCGGGGGTAAGTGACTGATTTAAAAGTGCCTTCTTGTTTTGTAGTAGGTTACTATTTACTTTTAACTCTCTAAAAGTAAGTAATAAATTTTATTCATTAAAAAAACAAAAAACAATGAGCCATATTTTAGTAACCGGTGCAACCGGCCAATTAGGTAAAGCAGTAACCGAAAGCCTGCTGAAAAAAACAGCAGCAAGCAACATTCATATTTTGGTACGCGATGCCGCCAAAGCTGACGGATTTAAAGCGCAGGGCGTTACCATTCATGTGGGCGACTATAGTGATTATGCATCGCTGGTAAGTGCTTTTAAGGGGATTGATAAAGTTTACATGGTATCGGGCAATGATATTGCTAACCGTGCCCAGCAGCATGACAATGTGGTAAACGCCGCTAAAGAAGCAGGAGTAAAGCACGTGGTGTATACCAGCTTTCAGCGCAAAAACGAAACTGATACCACACCCATTGCTTTTGTGGCCCACTCGCATTTAAGCACCGAGGCAAAACTGAAAGCATCGGGGTTAAATTACACCCTATTGCAGCACGGTATTTATGCCGATATGATTCCCATTTTTGCTGGCGAACATCTGCTGGATACCAAAATTATTTATTTGCCTGCCGGCGATGGTAAAACAGCTTTTGCACTGCGTACCGATCAGGCCGAAGCGGGTGCAAACGTATTGCTGGATGAAAGCGGGAAATACATCAATAAATCATTTGAACTGGCTGGTAGCGAAGGTGTATCATGGGCGCAAATTGCCGAAATTATAAGTGGTATTACCGGGGTAAAAATAAACTACGTTGCTGCTTCAGTACCTGAATTTGAAGCTACACTTACCAAAGCAGGCGTACCTGCCGAATATATTGGTCTTTTTGCAGGCTTTAGCCAGGCCAATGCGCAAGGTGAGTTTGAAAATGTTACCAATGAGCTGGAAACTATTTTGGGCCGTAAGCCTGTAAGTGTTGCTACTTACCTGCAATCGGTTTATAAAAAATAATAACAGATCTGCCTAAAAAGAAAAAGCGGAATGGTGAAATCCATTCCGCTTTTTTGCTATAATAATATCGTTGTTTAAACTTCAGGCTCCTGCTGACTCAAACAATGGAAACTACCCAGTCCCCAGATGATATCGGTAGAGTCAATGCCGATAACTCTCCTTTCCGGGAAGCACTGTTGTAAAATATCCAGCGCCTTATCGTCATTTTTTGAACGGTAGGTGGGTACCACAACGGCAGTATTGCCAATATAAAAGTTAGCATATGATGCCGGTAAACGTTGATCGTCGTAGATCACCGCATCTGGCATCGGCAACTCAATAATATTTAATTGCTTGCCGTTTAGCAGGCGCATGGTTTTAAGGGTTTGCAGGTTTTCCTGTAAGATGTGGTAGTTCTCGTCGTTTTTATTTTCTTCAACAACGGTAACTACGGTATCTTCATTTACAAAACGGGTAATATCATCAATATGTCCGTCGGTATCATCACCAACAATACCATCGCCCAGCCAAAGCACCTGCTGCATACCATAATAGTTGTACAGGTATTCTTCAATTTGCTGCTGATTTAAGTGCGGGTTTCGGTTTTTGTTGAGCAAACAAGCAGTAGTAGTTAATACAGTACCGGCACCATTAAAATCAACCGAGCCGCCTTCCATTACTATACCCGGATGGTACACCGGCAAACCAAAATGCTCACCAATTTTGGTAGGAATCACATCATCCAGCTCAAACGGCGGATATTTGCCGCCCCAGGCATTATAGCCCCAATCAACAATTACTTTTTGTTTAGTATTCTGGTTTACTAAAAATGCGGGCCCGTGATCGCGGCACCAGGCATCATTGGTTGCAAAATCAAAAAACTCAACCCTGGTTAAATCAACCCCAACCATTTGCAGCTGCTGTTTTGCAAAGGCTTTCATTTGCTCATCGCCCACATTAATGCGCACCAGTTCGCCTTCGGTAAGCGCTTTTACAAACTCGGCATAGCGATGATAGATCATGCCTATTTTGCCCGGCCATGATTCCTGTTTATGCGGCCAGCTCAGCCAGGTTGCCGTATGTTTGGCCCACTCAGCAGGGAAGTGGAAACCTGATTGGGAAGGAAAAGTTTTTAAGTCCATAGTTTATGAGGGTCCATAGTCCATGGTCCATAGTCCATGGTAGGAGTTTTTTGTGATATAATATTTATAACGTATTTCTTAAAGAGGTGATCATTTTCGTAAGTGATTGATATTCGTTGTATAGCTTTTGAAAATCATCATCTGTTATTATATTTCTTTTTTTAGTGATAAACAAACAGGAAACTACTTCTATTGCCGACCTTAACGAATAGCCCAGAAAAGTTTTAAAAACAGGATTGGTTTGCCCGGTACATCCCTCAGCAATATTTAGTACTACAGAATCCGCAGCTCGTTTTATTTGCGAAGTTAAAATGAACAACTCATCCTTTGGGAAACTTTTTTTTGTTAAAAGATCAATATCTTCAGTTAAATCCAAAGCCTTTTGCCATACCTGAAGATTCTCAAATTTAAACGCCATTATTTTCCAGTGATTTTATGTTTGGATGGATGCTAGTTTAATTCAAAAACCATTTTCCAGCCATGGTCTATGGTCCATCGACCATGGACTAATTTACTCCTCGTCAATAAATCGTTTAGTTATTGGCTGGTAAGAATCAATCCTCCTGTCGCGCATAAATGGCCAGCGGCTGCGATAATAATCTGATTTATCCAAATCCAGTTCCTGCACGGCAATATCTTCGGTTTCGTGAGGTGATTGATAAATTACGGTACCAAATGGATTGGAAAAAAATGATCCGCCCCAGAATTTAAGTCCTGCTTCTTCACCTGCGCGGTTAACACTCACTACGTGTACACCATTTGCCACAGCATGTGAACGTTGAATGGTTTGCCAAGCATTATATTGTTCTACATTAGTGGCTTCATCCTGCGTGGTGGCCCAGCCTATTGCTGTTGGGTAAAATAATATTTCGGCACCCATTAATGCAGTGATGCGGGCAGCTTCCGGATACCATTGATCCCAGCAGATCAACACACCAATGGTAGCGTATTTGGTTTTAAACACTTTATAACCCAGATCACCAGGGGTGAAGTAAAATTTTTCGTAAAAACCGGGATCATCAGGGATGTGCATTTTGCGGTATTTACCAAGGTAAGTACCATCGGCATCTAAAACAGCGGTAGTATTGTGGTAAAGGCCCTGCGCACGTTTTTCAAATAGTGAGGCAATAATTACCACATTCAATTCTTTAGCAACAGCTGATAAAGCATCGGTAGACGGACCGGGAATAGCTTCGGCAAGTTTAAAATTGTCGTAGTCTTCCACATCGCAAAAATAAAGTGAGGTAAATAATTCCTGTAAGCAAATTATTTGTGCACCCTTTTTGGCAGTTTCGCGAACCTTGCTGATTGCTTTATCTAAATTTTCCTGTTTATTGGCAGTACAGCTCATTTGTACCAGGCCTACATTTACTTTACTCATCCCGCTAAAAATTTGCGCAAAAGTAGTGATTTTTAGTGCGAAATAGGATAGGGTTGAGCGTTACATTGATAAAAATTACGGTGGGATGAGGGTGGGGGAAATGTGTACGGGATGATGCCGCGCGTAGAGTAGACTCACCCGGTCGACGCTGCGCTGGACCGCCCTCTCTTCGCCTTTGGCGGAAAGAGGGTGAAAAAATAAAAGACCTATTTTCTAACCCTCTTTATGGCTTGCCATAGAGAGAGTCGACAGGCAAAGCCTCGTCGGGGTGAGTCGACTCTGCGAGCAGCTTTTTATAACCAACAAAAAATTTTCCTCAAATCTCATATCTAAAATTTACATTTGAAGCATGAGTATTGTTGTTGAATCATTAACCAAAGTTTACGGTGCACAAAAGGCCGTGGATAACATTAGCTTTAGCGCAGAGCCGGGAGTATTGGGTTTTTTAGGTCCCAATGGTGCGGGTAAATCAACCACCATGAAAATACTGACTACGTTTATTCCGCAAACTTCGGGCAAGGCATCTGTGTGTGGTTTTGATGTGGAGCAAGCGCCTATAGAAGTTAAACGTAATATTGGTTACCTGCCAGAAAATAATGCCCTTTATTTGGATATGTATGTAAAAGAATCAATGGCTTTTATAGCCAGCATACACCAAATGGCATCGCCCCAAAAACGTATTGAGGAAGTAATAGAACTAACCGGGCTGGTACCCGAACAACATAAAAAAATAGGACAGCTATCCAAAGGTTACCGCCAGCGTGTAGGCTTGGCGCAGGCTATTTTGCATGATCCGCAGGTGCTGATATTGGATGAACCTACCTCTGGCCTTGACCCTAATCAGTTAATCGGCATCCGCCAGTTGATCCTCGATCTGGGAAAAACAAAAACAGTTATCCTCAGTACGCATATTATGCAGGAGGTTGAAGCTGTTTGTAATCATGTAATCATCATCAATAAAGGAAAAATTGTAGCAGATGATACCCTGGAAGGATTAAGAAATGCCAATCATGGCAAAACCCTAGAAAATATATTTATCGGCCTTACTAATGGTTAACCATTAATGGTCACTACGTCTCACTCGTAAATAATCCATCATCTTTCATTTATGGTGATGGATTTGCCTTAAAGAAAATACAAGGCTGTTGAACAACAGTCTTTTAAAAATAATAAGCAACATTTAACTTGTTCTTTCCGTAAATAGGCTCACTTATGGTAGTCGTTTCACAACTGTAAGTTAAAGACCTTATTAAAAATGAAATTTGTTTTACTTTTTGTAGCTGTACTATTTCTGGGTACAGTATCCTGCTTTGCACAAGCGCAAACCGATAGCCATTTAAGTTTAGGAGTTGAATATGGTATACCAGTTGGGGCCGCAAGTACATTTTATGGCACTGTTATAGGTGCCTCGGCTAAGTTTGAGCGGCCGGTTGCAGCAAGTCCTTTCAGTTTTACTTTAACTGCTGGTATAACAGATTACATTGTAAAACTTGATGATAATATTTCTGTCGACAATGCTACATATGTGCCAGTAGAAATTGGTGGCAAATACTATTTTTCAAAAATAGCCTATTTTGAGGGCGATTTGGGCGCTTCGGTAAATGTAAATCCAAATTACAGCGCATCAAGGGCAGCTTTTATTTATGCACCCATTATAGGCGTATCGGCCCCAACCAATAAACATAAAGCGACTATTGATATCGGTTTACGATACGAGGGCCGTGTTGAAAGCGGTGGTACCGTAAGCCAGATTGCTCTGCGTGTTGCTTATCGTTTCAAGATAAAATAAAGCTGAAAAAACCACAGTGTGAAATAGTAATGTATAGTTAAGTTTAAATATTCCTTGGGATAAAAAAGCTGCAAATATTTTTTATGTTTGCTATAACTTACATGTACTACAATCCAATATGAAAAAAATCATATTCCTATTAACATTATCGTTAGGTTTTACCTTTAATAGTTTTGCCCAATCATCAAAAATCGGGGATTTTAACTTGGGTATTTATGGCGCACAGCCACTTAATAATATGAATGCATTATTAAATGTTGGTATTGGCGGTTCGTTAAAATATGAGTACCATTTTCAAAAAGATTTAAATTTTACTTTAGAAGCTGGTTACGAATCATTTGGTGTAAAAACAAAACTCCAAAATGCTTATGTGCCCTCAACAATTGCCTATGTGCCGGTAAAAGTGGGTGTTAAATACTTTCTGGTAAATGGTTTTTATGCTGAAGGTCAGTTAGGACAGGCTATTTATTGCCAGCACGGTGGCGGTGGTGCATTTGATTCTGCCGGCGGTATTGGTTATTCATTTAAGAAAGGTTTTGAAATTGGTATCAAGTATGAATCATGGCGCCAGGAACCAGAAAAGCATATAGAAGGTGATTACGGAATAAGCGGGCCCTTTAAAGACCCGGCAAACTTTGCCCAGTTTGCACTGCGTTTAGCCGAAAGGTTTTAGGTAGTGGCTGATCATTTAGATTTTAATTTATTAACACAATAATTATACGGCTGCAATAGTTGTTTTTACTGCAGTTATGTACTTTCGGCATTCAATCCATAAATATTTCAAGTGCTCAGTATCCTCAAAAAAGAAATTACTTCTTACCTCAGTTCGTTGGTGGCGTATGTTACCATTGGTGTTTTTTTGATAATATTAGGATTGTTTTTATGGGTATTCCCCCAATCAAGCATCCTTGATTACGGCTATGCAGGGCTGGATAGTTTGTTCAGTACTGCTCCCTACCTTTTTATGTTCCTGATACCTGCCATTACCATGCGCTCACTGGCTGAAGAACGTAAGGAAGGTACTTTTGAATTATTACTTACCCGCCCCTTAACCGATTGGCAAATAGTATTGGGTAAATATTTCGCCAGCCTTTTAATAGTGCTTTTTGCATTATTGCCTACACTGGTTTATTATTACTCGGTTTACACCTTAGGCACACCGCAGGGCAATATTGATACCGGCGGAGTTATTGGCTCATACATAGGTCTGTTTTTACTGGGTGCAAGCTTTGCAGCAATAGGTTTGTTTGCATCGTCTATCAGCAAAAATCAAATTATTGCTTTTACTGTCGCTGTATTTCTTTGTTTCTTTTTTTACAGCGGATTTGATTCATTGGGCCAGCTTTTATCGTTGCAAAGCCTTAGTCTTGAAAATTTTGGTATCACCGCCCATTATCAGTCAGTAAGCCGTGGCGTGCTTGATACCCGCGATTTAACTTATTTCATTATCCTTACCGGCTTGTTTATTTGCCTTACCCTGTTTGTATTAATAAGGCAAAGGCAAAAAAGCATTTTTAGTAAAGATGCAAAGTATTGCTTTTCGGCAATAGGCGTGTTGGTTTTCCTTTGGATAGTATCTGTTTTTACTTTTACCCGTTTTGATTTTACCAAAGAAAAACGTTTCACCATATCAAAAGTTAGCCGTAGTATAATGGATACCCTGAAGGCACCTGTAAGGGTAGCTGTTTATTTAAAGGGCGAAAACTTTAATGGCGAAATGAAACGCCTGCAACGCGCTACCATTGATATGCTGAGCGATTTGCAGGCCTATAGTCACCACCAAATTGAATTTGAATTGGTTGATGCGGTATCGGCTATAAAAGGATTACCCGATAGTTTGCAAAAAGCAGCTTATGATTCATTAGCAGCTAAAGGAATTGCTGCACAACCAACCAGTATAAAAACGGATAATGGCGTTACCCAGATGCTGCTTTTCCCTGAAGCATTGGTAGAATATAAAGGAAAATACATTGCTGTTAATTTATTGCAGAACCGTATTGGGCTTACAGATGAGGAGATTTATAACAACTCTATCCAGAACCTTGAATATGCGTTTTCATCGGCCATTAAAAAAATAACCAGTGGCGGCAAGCCTATTGTTGCTTTTGCCGAGGGCGATCATGAGCTGAGCGATGTGCAACTGAATGATGCCATGAAATCATTATCAGACGGATTTGAAATTGGCCGGATTAACCTGAAGACAGTACCTTTCAGCGTATTGCAAAGAGTTAAATTGCTGATTATCCCTAAACCGGATACGGCGCTTAATGAGCTGGAGAAATTTAAGATTGACCAGTTTGTAATGCGTGGCGGCAGGGTATTATGGTCGATAGACCAGGTAAATGCTGAACTGGATAGCCTGCGCGGGCATGGCGGCGACCAGATGTCGTTCCCGAAACAGTTGGATCTGGATGATCAGCTGTTTACTTATGGTGTACGTATTAACTATGATTTGATTGCCGATATCAGCTGTGCACAAATACCTATTGCTACCGGCAATGTTGGCGGCCAGGCGCAAATTCAGATGGTGCCGTGGTTATTTTACCCGGTGTTTATGCCGCTTTCAAAAAACCCGATAGTGAAAAATCTGGATGGTATAAGAAGTGAATTTGCCAGCACCATTGATACACTGGCGGTTAAAAATGTTAAAACTACTATTCTGCTTACTTCATCGCCTTATAATAAAAAAATAAGCGCGCCGCATATTATATCATTACAGGCTATTGAGCAGGAACCCGATCCGAAACAGTTTCAGAGTGCGCCGAAAACGGTGGCTGTATTACTGGAAGGTAAGTTTCAGAGCGATTTCCTGAACAGGCCCACGCCGCCCGGATTAACTGAGCATGTAAACCAGTTACCGCAAAGTGTACCTACTAAAATGATTGTGATTAGTGATGGCGATATATTTAAGAACCAGGTAGGCGCCGATGGCTCGCCATATCCGCTGGGATATGACCAGTATATGCGCCAGGATTTTGGCAACAAGAACCTGTTATTGAACATTGCCGATTATATGACGGACGATTCGGGCCTTATTGCCCTGCGTACCAAAGAGGTTAAAATACGCCTGCTTAACCGTGCCCGTGTACGTAGCGAAAAGCTGTACTGGCAGGTAATTAACACGGTTATACCTTTGGCTTTGTTGGTAATATTTGCTATTTTTCAACATTATATCCGCAGGAGGAAGTATGCACATTAAATTTTATACTTTTGATTGATTAATTGTAATTATATGAGATTTATTGTTTCTACATCAACCTTACTTAAGCAATTGCAGGCTGTTAGCGGTGCACTGAGCAGTAGTACTGTGTTGCCCATACTGGAGAACTTTTTGTTCGAGATAAAAGATGGAAACTTAACCATTTCGGCTACCGATTTGCAAACCAGCATGACTACTTCATTGCCGGTTGAGTCAAAGGAAAATGGCCGTATCGCTATACCATCACGCATTTTGTTAGAAACTTTAAAATCATTACCGGAGCAGCCTATAGCTTTTTCTGTTGATGATAAAACTTTTGCTATTGAAATAAATGCCGGTGATGGTAAATACAAACTGAATGGCGAAAACGGAGAAGACTTTCCGAAAATACCGGTTGTTGAAAATGCATCATCAGTAAACCTGCCTGCATCTGTTTTGGCAGAGGCCATTAATAAAACCATTTTTGCTGTTAGTAATGACGAATTGCGCCCGGCAATGACGGGGGTTTACTGCCAGCTATCAACCCAGTACCTTACTTTTGTGGCTACTGATGCCCACAAACTGGTACGTTACCGCCGTAAGGACGCTAAAGCTGCCAGCACCAGCTCATTTATATTACCTAAAAAAGCGTTAACCTTATTAAAATCATCATTACCAAGTGATGACGTTAATGTTTCGGTAGAATATAACACCACCAGCGCATTTTTTAAATTTGGTAATATTAACCTGGTTTGTCGCTTAATTGATGAGCGTTACCCTGATTATGAGGCCGTTATTCCATTGAATAACCCTAATAAATTGAATATTGACCGTCAGTCGTTTTTAAGTTCATTAAGCCGTGTAGCTATTTATGCTAACAAAACTACCCACCAGGTAAGGCTTAAAATAAACGGCAGCGAGTTAAATATATCATCAGAAGATATTGATTTTGCTAACGAGGCACACGAGCGTTTAACCTGCCAATATGAAGGTGAGGATATGGAAATTGGTTTTAACGCCCGTTTTTTAATAGAAATGCTAAAGAACCTGAGCTGCGAAGAGGTTGTGCTTGAAATGTCGACCCCCAACCGTGCCGGTTTATTACTACCACAGGGTGGTGATGAAAACGAGGACGTATTGATGCTTGTGATGCCGGTAATGCTTAACAGCTACGCATAATTAGTAATTAGAGGTTGGTGAGTAGAGGTTAGGATCATCGGTTTTACTAAAACTGTTTATTTAACTGTCAAGACTTATCTCCAGCCACTTATCGCTGATCACTAATACAAAAGTCCGGCATAGAACCGGACTTTTTTGTTCGGGTACTATAACAAAATGTTTAATACGCAGTTATTATAGCAATTATTTATATGGATAAGAGATTTTCGGTTTTATGGGTTATGGCTGCTGTGCTAATAGTATTTTATTCCTGTAAAAACAATGATGAGGTTTTTGCAAAGAAAGTTACTACTGGTTTAAATATTGTAAATGCATCTGTTGATACCTTAAATTTCTTTTTAAACGGTACCCGTCAAAATAATACCTCAAGTTTATATCCGGGGGGGCAATCTTATTATCTGTCGGTACCAGCCGGAATACAAAATTATCAGTTTAAAAAAATAGGTACTTCTGCCATTCTATTTAGTTTGCCGGAGGATTTAACTGACAGTACCTACACTTCTGTTTTTGTGTATGGCCCATCGGCAAGTGAAACACTTAAGACAACAGATCAACTTGATACTATAACAGGTCATTTGGATACCACGCAGGTAAGGTTTGTAAATGTATCGCCTGATGCAGGCGCGCTTAATGTTTTTGTTGGAGATACCATTAGTTTTGCTTCAGTCGCCTTTAAATCATCATCGTCATTTGCGGCAATGGCGAGCGGAGTAAAAGAGATTAAAATTTATCAGGCAAGTACATCTCTACTTTTAAAAGATACGTCTATTGTATTTCAACCGGCTTATATATATACTTTGTATTCGAAGGGATTATTAAAGGGAACGGGCACCGCTGCATTTAATGTTGGAGTGGCAATTAATGTTAATTAAAAAAGCTAAAATGGCTTATAAAAATATGCGCAATATCTGGATCTGGTTTTGTTTGGGTGTAGCAGGAGTGTTATTTATATCATCCATACAATCATGCGGTAAGTCGGGTGCGGCAAGTGCGGCGGGGCTTAATATACAATACGAAATACTGAATTTGAGTCCCAACTTAGGGTATATTTCTCTTTATATTGATTATAACCAGGTAAACTCTTTAACCACTCCATATATATATGGCGTTAATTCAGGTTATTTTTATGTGCCATCGGTTGATATTCCTTATCAGTTCAGGCCATTTATTTATAATGGAAACTCAGGTACCACTTTGTTTTCACGCAGTGATTCTTTAAAAACTGGTTTAAAATACAGTTTATTTATTACCGGTACAGCAGTAAATGGTGTGCCACAGCAGCTTTTTACCGTTGATACTGCAACTGAACCCGCAATAGGCCGGGCAAAAATAAGGTTTGTTAATGTATCACCAAGTGCAACCGGCGGTCTTGATATGTATGCTAATGGAACACTGGCTTTTGGTGCACAGCTATATCCAACCAATTCAAAATTCATTGAAGTACCTGTTGGTAATTATGATATACAAATAAAAGCCGCAGGCGGCACAGCCATATTAAGTGAGCAGTCCACCGTAACAGTACAAGATGGAAGACTGTACACTATTTATGCTTATGGTTATACCACCCGGTCAGATTCGGCGGCGTTTAATTCGGGGTTTATTACCAACAAGTAAGCATTCTCTGGAGATATAAAACCACCGATACTGAATATAATTTATATTTTTGCCCCAAAACAACAAAGCCTTGGAACTAGTTAAAAGCCTCATTGATTTTATTTTACATATTGATAAGCACCTTGCTGATATAATAAGTCAGTATCATGCTTTAACTTATCTGATATTATTTGCCATCATATTTGCCGAAACAGGTTTTGTAATTACCCCGTTTTTACCTGGCGACTCATTATTATTTGCCGCAGGTGCCTTAATAGCTGCCGGAAATACAGGCTTAAGCATTTATATGCTGGCGCTTATTTTAATTGTTGCTGCCTTTACCGGCAATACAGTAAATTATATGCTGGGAAGTTATCTGGGCCCCAAAGTGTTTAAGCCAGAAAATAAAATACTTAAGCTTGATTATTATCTGCAAACACATGCTTTTTTTGAAAAACATGGTGCATTGGCAGTGATTTTTAGCCGCTTTATGCCCATTATCAGAACTATAGCCCCTTTTGTAGCCGGGGTAAGTAAAATGTCGTTCCTGAAATACAGCCTTTATAATATTATTGGTGGCGCATCATGGATCATTGTGTTTCTTTTTGCTGGATACTTTTTGGGGAATGTACCTTTCTTTAAAGCGCATTTTGCTTTGGTAGGTGTGGTGATTATTTTGGTGTCTGTAGTCCCTCCAATTTTTGCTGCTGTAAAAAGCCGTATGAGTAAGAAACAGGCTGCTTAATAGCAGCTTTACTTTACCCTTATTATTGCTTTTGTGTTTTTAAAGCTGATTTCTTCCTGCTGGATTTTAGCCATATCATCTTTACTTAAGGGCTGTGCAATTAATTTATCCAGATCGGGCTGCCCGGCATCAACCCAGGCAGAGTACCAGAAACTGCCTACTGATAAAATAGCCGAGCGCATTCGGCGCTGCACCATGCCTTGTAACATGGTTTGGTAAGCCTTTGCATAAGCTTCGGAATAGTTACTTACCTGTTTTTTCCCTCTTTTTTCAATTACGTATTTTTTATCAGGAGGGAATGATTTGTTTAATTTCCTTTCAAAAAGCAATACGCTATCAACGCTTTTAAACGAGCTGCGGCATATTTTAAATGCTTCGGCCAGCGGGTTTTCAATATAACGGGCCTTGCCGGCGTATAAGCTATACCGATTGCCAAATAATTCGGGTATCCGGCTTTCCCATAAGGCATGTATACCGGTTTGATTGGTTAATTGTCCGTTATAGTTTTGGGTAAGGTGCAACGGTACATGTGCATCAGCAATATAGTGGCCCAGGTTTGCAGAGGTATTTAAAATGGCGGTGGTATCATGCTCTTTAAACGCTTTTACCAGCCGGTAATAATTATATTGAATGGTCCATGGAACGGTGCCGTATTTAATAACCGTATCGGCTGTGAACTTCAGCGCGGCGTCATCCCAGTTCTGCGGGATATTGCCAAAAGGTTTTTTGCCATAGTGATCTGCATTTAAATAATGACGGGGAGCTTCTGTTGTGTCAACGTAACGGCGTTTATCAGCACTGATGGCATGTTCTGTTATAAATTGAATATTAGCCCTGTAAAAACCTGACATTGCCTTAGGTAGTATAAAAACGGCAAGCCTGTTAATTCGGTAATGTGCATAAAATCCCCACGATGAGCAAAAGATAATCAATAAGAATCCAGATAATATTCTGAATGATGGTTTCATAACAAACATTGAAAGGTTTGAGCGTTTGAAGATAATAAGAAAAGGGTAAAGCTTTTACTATAAAATATAACAGGCTAACTTTAAAGTATTTTAATAAAATAGCCCTTTAAAAAACTAAATAAAAAAAGGTATTTGAAAATTAAAATAATCATCCTATATTTGCAGTCCTTAAAAATAGTAGAAAGAATAACAAAGCTATACAATGGCAAATCATAAATCATCATTAAAAAGGATCCGTGCTAACGCTGCGAAGCGTTTACGTAACAGGTACCAGGCAAAAACCACCAGGAACGCCATCAAAAAATTAAGAAGCACTAGCAGCAAAGCTGAAGCAGGTGTACTTTTAACTAAGGTTATATCAATGCTTGATCGTTTAGCGAAAAAGAATGTTATTCATAAAAACAAAGCTTCGAATAACAAATCAAAGCTTACTAAATTTGTAAATAACCTTAAATAAGGTAAAAAATATTTCGTGAAAAAGCCTGTTTTCTTTGTAAGAAACGGGCTTTTTTTATTTTGTTCTATTTTGACAAAACAAAATTATATGCTGTTTTCGTACAAAAGGTATTAACACAAAGCGTGTTGGTATAAATTTAGCGAAATTAAGGGGCGTATTATCTTGAGAATTTATTTAACTATTGCTTTCTTGGTGCTTTCTTTAAACGGGTTTTGCCTGATTAACAGGGGGCGTCTGGATAGTTTAAAAACGCTTGTAGCTTCATCTAAAAAAGAAGATGAGACGGATACCCTTTATATTAACAGGCTGAATGCACTAGCCGCCAATTACTTTGATTCAAATCCGGACAGTACCCTTTATTACGCTCAAAAGAGTGTAGAACTTTCACGAAAAGTAAACTATAAGCCGGGTATAGCCAACGGATTGGTACAAACTGCGCATGCCAGTTTTTTTAAGGGTGACTTTAAATTAGCCGAACAGGATTTTAATGAAGCTATAGCCATTTATAAAAGCACAAATAATTTTGTTGGCCTTGGTAATTGTTATGCCCTATGCGGCCGTATGTATAATTTGTTGGCTAAATATGATCTGGCTCTTAGTTACTTAAATCAATCTCTACAAATCAATATAAAATCAGGCAATGATCAAAGTATAACCAATAGCTATAAAAATATTGGTATAGTTTATTATAGCAAAGGCGAGCTGTCAAAAGCCCTCGATTATTATTACAAAGCACTTTTTATTGCCATAAAAGATCATAACATACCTTACATGGCTGCAAATTATAATGACATAGGTGTTGTTTTGCAGAGTATGGAAGCTTATCCAAAAGCTTTGGAGTATTTTAAAATAGCGCTTAAGCTGTTTCAGGGTACTAAAGATCTTAATGGTGTAGGTACTGTAAATCAAAATATTGGTGAGGTTATGCTTGCGCAAAAGAATTATGACAAGGCTATCACGTATCTGGATAAAGCAGTTAAAATAGCGCAAAAGCAAGATGATAAGGATGGTATGAGCTCTGTATACAATGATTTGGGCTTGTGTTATGCCAATAAGCACCAGGCAGCGCTTTCTATGCAGTATTTACAAAAATCGTTAGATATTGCCCAGAAATATAAAATTGTATATAATGAGGCTTATACACTGATAGGTTTTGCTACCATGTATAATTTGCGCGGCGACTATATAAATGCCTATAAATATGCAATGCAGGGCCAGAACCTGGCGAAAAAACTGGGTAACCTGTCGGTTCGGTCAAACGCAGCCCTGCAGTTAAATAAAACACTGGCTGGTTTGGGCAGATATGACGATGCCTATAAATTATTACGCCAGTATATTGATCTCAAGGATAGTCTTAATAATAATGAGAGCATGCAAAAGCTAACCTCTTATAACCTGGAGCTTAATTTTGCAACCAAACAGCATCAACTGGCACAACAGCAGCACGAAAAGGAAATTTTGTATAAGCAAAGTATTAAGCAGCAGCAGCTTATTAATATGATATTCTTGACCATTATACTGGGGATGGTTGCTATATCAATTGTTTATTACAGGCAAAAACGTAAGCAGCAAAAAATTAACCTGATGCTGGAAGAAAAGAATCATGAGGTTTTGCAGCAAAAAACAGATCTGGATGACCAGGCACAGAAACTTAATGATTTAAATGTTTTAAAAGACAGGCTTATATCAGTTTTAGCTCATGATTTAAGGGCGCCCTTAAGTACGCTGCGCGGTTTATTCAGCCTTTTGCAGGATGATACCATTACCCATCAGCAATTGCTGGAAATGATACCCGGTGTGTTAAAAAAACTTGAATACACGTCTGACTTTTTAGATACTTTATTATTCTGGATCAACAGCCAGATGGAAAATTTTGAAAGTTCTGCAAAAAGCTTTTATATAAAAGATATTGTAGCATATGAAGCGGAAAGTTATAATGAACAAGCTGCAATGAAAGGAATAACCCTGATTGATAGCGTTCCAGATCATATGATGGCTTCGGCTGATCCAAACTCTATCCGGATAGTTATCCGCAACTTGATAACCAATGCCATTAAGTTTTCGAATGAAAATGATACCATTGAAATTACTGCTTCACAGCAGGATGACCATAGCCATTTAATTACTGTTAAAGATACCGGTATTGGCATGAGCAATGAACAGCTGAATAAACTGTTTAAAGGCAAAGTGAATAGCAAAACAGGCACCAATAATGAATCGGGTACAGGTATGGGAATGTTATTTTGTAAAGATCTGGTTGAAAGGTGCAGCGGTAAAATATGGGTTACCAGCAAGCCGGGACAAGGTACTGAGTTTTCTTTCACCATACCAGTAGCTATATCTAACGAAGCCAGGATGGAAATGGCTTAAGAAACAAGGGAATTTGAAAAAAGCAAAAAGTCCGGAAGTGTAAGCTCCCGGACTTTTTGCTTTTTTGGGTTACAATAAATTACGCGTACTGAACATTGAGCGTAATAGGCACATTAAGTGCTTTTGAGATAATGCAATTTGCTTTTGCGCCTTCGGCTATTTCTTTAAACTGAGCTTCGCTTACACCATCAATTGCTGATCCTTTTAACTCCAGGTGGATGCCGGTAATGCTTAAGGCCGCCATATCCAGATCTAAAATGGCATCTGTAGTTAAATCATTTGGTTTGAAGCCTGCCTGCGTTAAGGCTGCACCAACGGCCATAGTAAAGCAGCCTGCATGTGCAGCGGCTATCAATTCTTCGGGGTTGGTACCAACACCATCAGCAAAGCGGGTTTTAAATGAATACTGGGTGTTGTTTAAAGTAGTACTTTGAGTGGTAATTTCACCTTTGCCTTCCTGCAAGGTGCCATTCCAATGGGCATGTGCTGTACGTTTCATAGATTTTTTTGGTTAAATGTTTATGCTTGGTATTGTAAAATGCTTATTCACTTCGCTTATAAAACTTAATATATCATCGTGCCCTAACTGAGTTTCGGACGAGGTGACGAAATATTGCGGAAACTCATCAAACGTTTGCAAAAGTGCCTTTTTAAACTGCGCCACATTCTGATCTGTTTTAAGGCTCGATTGCTTATCGGCCTTGGTGAAAACTAAAACAAATGAAAGGCCTTTTTCGCCCAGCCAGTTACAAAACTCCAGGTCAATTTTTTGAGGTTCAAGCCGGCTGTCAATCAATACCAGTACACATTGCAGGCTTTCGCGCTTATCCAGGTAGGTATGAATAAATTTGTTCCAATCGGCTTTTTTAGTTTTTGATGCCCGTGCATATCCGTAGCCGGGTAAATCAACAATATACCAGCTATCATTAATTAAAAAATGATTAATGAGCTGTGTTTTACCGGGTGTTTGTGATGTTTTGGCAAGGCCCTTTTTGCCGGCAAGCATATTTATAAGCGATGATTTACCTACGTTTGAGCGCCCAATAAAAGCATACTCTGCCTTTACCGGCGGCGGTAGCTTGGAGATTTGGGTATTACTGCAAATAAATTCGGCTGATTTTACGATCATTGTGTAAAGGTACTTGTTTAGGGCGAAAGGAAAAAGACGAAAGGTAAATGGTTCATCTATTAAAAACTTTGTTTTACAAATGCCAAACAATAAATCTTAATGTTATAAGTATATTTGATGTTTAAACATGTAATTTATGAATGAGTATAAGATACCGGCGCAAACACGCATTGGCCATGTGCATTTAAAAGTAAGCAACCTGCAACAATCGCTCGGTTTTTATTGTGGTTTGCTGGGTTTTGATAAGATGATGTTATATGGTGATCAGGCTGCTTTTATATCCGCAGGAGGATACCATCACCACATAGGTTTAAATACCTGGCAAAGTAAGGGCGCACCACCGGCCCCTGAATATGCACCAGGATTGTTTCATACTGCTATATTATACCCGGAAAGAAAAGACCTGGCTGCTATACTACAAAGGCTGATAGATGCCAAGTACCCTATAAGCGGAGCATCAGATCATGGCGTATCAGAAGCTATTTACCTGGATGATCCGGATAAAAATGGGGTGGAGCTTTATTGGGACAGGCCGCGCGAACTTTGGCCCTTAGATGACAATGGCGAATTGACCATGTTTACCCACAGGTTGGATATTGAAAGTTTGCTGGGAGAATTAACTTTGTAAGCGAAAAAAAATATCAGAAAGAAGATGGCTTTGGCGATTAGAATTATATTTGATAAACATTTTACTTTATGAAAGCAGCCGTATTACATCAGCTGGGCACAGCCCCCAAATATGAAGATTTTGCAGTTCCAGTTCCCCAAAATGAAGACCAGGTTTTAATAACCGTTAAGGCTGCGTCCGTTAAAAATTTGGATAAAGGGCGCGCCAGCGGGAGTCACTATGCCAGCCATACCAATTTACCCACGGTAGTTGGTGTTGACGGTGTAGGCGTATTGGAGGATGGTACCCGTGTATATGCTGTTGGTATTACCGGAATGATTGCTGAAAAAGCGCTTATTCACAAAGGTCAATATACTGTTTTGCCCGATGGTGTTGATGATGCAACAGCTGCAGCGTTGCCTAATGCCATTATGGGTGCCGCTTTGGCCATTAAATACCGCGCACAGATAAAAGCAGGCGATACCGTTTTAATTAATGGTGCAACCGGAGTTACCGGGCAGGCAGCAGTACAAATTGCCAAGTATTATGGCGCAAAAAAGGTAATTGCTACCGGTCGTAATCCGGAGTCGTTAAAGCTGTTAACGCAATTAGGGGCCGACGAAGTTATTTCGCTGAAAGATGATGACGAAACGATAATTAAGCAGATAAAGGAAATTCATGGCAACAGCCCAATCAGCAGCGTTATTGACTATACATGGGGCCACCCGGCCGAGGTGATTATTAATGCATTAAAAGGCGGTGGATTGCATAATATTACACCAATAGTACGCTTTGTTACCGTTGGCTCAATGGCGGGCGATGAAATTAAGGTATCGAGTAATATATTGAGGAGTACGGCCATTGAGCTGTTAGGCTCGGGTTTTGGCAGTGTGCAGGCAGATGCAATGGAAAAGCTGAATTCAGAAATATTACCAGAGATGCTGCAGCTTTCGGCTTTAGGCAGGCTTAAAATAGAAACCGTTACCCGGCCATTAAAAGATGTTGAAACGGCATGGACCGAGCATGTTGGTGCTGGGAAAAGGCTGGTAATTGTAATGTAATATTTGGCCGCGAACAAGTGCCTTGAAGGCGTAATTGTTGGGATTATAATGCCTAATAGGATAAACGGCAAATAAATCGGAAAGCCAACAACTTAAATCCGCCGTTCAAATAACTATCTTTGGCACATTAATATGAGCAAAGTAGTAACACCCTATCAAAACGAACAGGCTACCAAAAAAGAACAGGTGGCCGATATGTTTAACAACATATCTAAAACATATGATTTTCTAAATCATTTTTTATCACTGGGGATTGATATTATATGGCGCAAAAAGGCCATTAACGAATTGAAAAAAGATCAGCCTAAATTAATACTGGATGTTGCTACCGGTACTGGCGATTTTGCTTTTGAGGCCTTATCCATCCTTAAACCTGAAAAAATTATCGGTGTTGATATTTCACAGGGTATGCTTGACATCGCGCAGCAAAAAATAGACAAAAGGGGCATGGGCGACCTGTTTGAAATAAAACTTGGCGACTCAGAGAAACTTCCTTTTAGTGATAGTCAGTTTGATGCCGTAACCGTGGCTTATGGTGTGCGCAACTTTGAGAACCTTGAAACCGGTTTAGCCGACATTCAGCGGGTATTAAAACCTGGTGGCAAGGCGGTAGTGCTGGAGTTTTCAAAGCCTAAAGTTTTCCCAATAAAGCAATTGTATAAATTCTATTTTAATTATATTACACCCGGAATTGGTAAATTATTTTCAAAAGATTCAAGGGCTTATACATATTTACCCGAATCGGTAGCTGCATTTCCCGATGGAGAAAAGTTTACCGGTTTAATGGATAAAGTAGGGTTTAAAAATACGAAATACAGGCCGCTGGCGTTTGGTATCTGTTCAATATATACTGGCATTAAATGATAAGAAACGGCTACCTGACCATTATTTTACTTTTATTTTGCAGTCAATTCTTGCTTGCGCAGGATATGGTGCCTGCATGGGGTGGTGGTGCCGACCAAACCGACCTTAGTTTCGGTTTTACATTCTCGTACGTTACTAATAGTTATAAAATTGCAAAAAAAGTTAACTGGCAGGCCCCGCTTGTGGACCCGGCTACCGGCAATTCTCTTACCAGTCCATTAACAGGAATTGGTTCAAAATCATTACCCGGTTTTGGCATTGGTTTTATTACCCGTTACAGTTTAACCGATAACCTGGAAGTGCGTGTAACCCCATCGCTGATTTTTGCCGACAGGGAGCTTAGTTATACTTTTACCGATCCAAGTCAGGATATGAATAAGCAGGTACAGCCAACGGTGGTTGATTTTCCGCTATCGTTTAAGCTAAAGTCAGACAGGGTAGGTAATTTCAGAGCCTACATATTGGGTGGCATAAAATATTCAGAGCAAATTGGAAAAGGCGCAGCATCAGATCAAAATGATGATCCGCTTCAAAAACTGGTAAGAAACTCCAGTGGTTATGGCTCCTACGAAGCAGGCCTTGGATGTGATTTTTATTTTGAGTTTTTTAAACTATCGCCCGAAATAAAAATATCCAACTCTTTGGGAAATGTGCTGGTGCAGGATAATCAACCGTTTTCGGCACCGATAAGCAAACTGTCATTACATACTATAATGTTCAGTTTATATTTTGAGTAGAAGCATGAGCGGCGAGTTAACTCACCCGGTCATTGCTTCGCGCGACCTGCCCTCTCTATGACAAGTTATAAAGAGGGCGAAGAAAATAAATAAAAAACTTTCCCGAACCCTCTTTGCCGCTTGCGGGAGAGAGGGAGAACGAGCGTAGTGATGTTCGGTTAACTATGCGAGCGGCGTTAATGCTAATACCCCATAATATTCTACCCGCCAAAACACTGCTAAAAACTTAAATGACTTTGATTGCCAATAAATGACAAGTTATTCCAATGAAAAAACATAATTTCGCTGCAAGAGTTACCTTTCTATGGCTAAAATTGCATTAATAACAGGCGCAACCTCAGGGATAGGTGAAGCTTGTGCTCATTTGTTTGCCCGTGAGCATTATAACCTGGTACTTACCGGCCGCAGGGAAGACCGTTTGGAAAAACTGGCAAAGAAATTAAATACCAAATATAACGTTGAAGTTGCGGTATCAGCATTTGACGTGCGCGACCGCGAACAGGTAATAACCAACCTGGAAGCATTGCCCGCTAAATGGAAAAAAGTTAATGTATTGATTAACAATGCAGGCCTGAGTCAGGGATTAGATCCTATCCAGAATGGTAGTTTGGATGATTGGGACACCATGATTGATACCAATGTTAAAGGTTTGCTATACGTAAGCAAAGTAGTTGCAAACTGGATGATTGATAATAAACAAGGCCATATTGTAAACATTGGCTCTATCGCAGGCAAGGAAGTTTATGCCAATGGCAATGTTTACTGCGCAACCAAGCATGCTGTAGATGCATTAAACAAAGGGATGCGCATTGACCTGTTGCCACACGGCATAAAGGTTTCAGCTATACATCCGGGTGCTGTGGAGACCGAGTTTTCGGAAGTACGGTTTAAGGGTGATAAAGAAAGGGCCAAAAAGGTTTATGAAGGATTTGATCCTTTGGTAGCCGATGATATTGCCGAAACCATATGGTTTGTAGTATCGCGCCCGGCGCATGTAAACATTAATGATATGATTGTAATGCCAACGGCGCAAGCCAATGCAGGCACCATTTTCAGAAAATAGTTAATGCCTTAAAGGAAAGTGGAAATTAATAAATAAAGTAAACCCGAAATCGAACATCCGAAATAAACAAAGAATATGTCACTAATAAACCAAATAGACCAGGATATAAAACAAGCTATGCTGGCCAAACAGGCCGATCGTTTGAGGGGCTTAAGGGCCATTAAGTCGGCATTGCTTTTAGCACGTACTGAAAAAGGTGCGACAGAAGAGCTAACCCACGAAGCTGAAATTAAAGTATTGCAAAAACTGGTAAAGCAACGCAAAGAATCGGCAGAGATATATAAAACACAAAATCGCGAGGATCTGTACCAGATAGAGATTGACGAAATGAAGGTGATTGAGCCTTATTTGCCGCAACAGATGACCCGTTTTGAAATTGAAGGGTACTTACAGGAACTGATTAGCCGCGTTGGTGCAACATCAAATGCAGATATGGGTAAGGTAATGGGTTTGGCTAATAAAGAACTGGCCGGGCAGGCAGATGGGCGCACCATATCAGAAGTGGTGAAGCAATTGCTGGGCTAAATTGGTTGTTTGGGTTGAATAGGTTGGATTAGGTTGATTGAGTTGAATAGAACAAATTAAGTTGAATGAAGGCCACTTAATCAACCACTCACTTAATCAACTCAATGAACCAATATAAATAATTGCATTAATTGTTGTAACTCAAATGCAATAAACTATTTTTATGGCGGAATATTCAGTTTTTTTTATGAGCATTGAATTCCGGAGTAACTTTAAAAATTTAAACTTTATAAATTTATATGAATTTCGTGCTTAAAGAGGAAAACGGTTTTAGTTATATCGATGAGGGCGAAGGTGAGGTTTTACTGTTGTTACACGGCTTAATGGGGGCATTAAGCAATTGGGAAAAGGTAGTAGAGGAGTTTAGTAAAGAGTACCGGGTTATTATTCCTATTTTGCCTGTATATGATTTGCCTTTGTTAACTACCGGAGTGAAAACACTTACCAAGTATGTTCACAAATTTGTAAGGTATAAAAAGCTAAAAAATGTAACCCTGTTGGGTAATTCACTGGGTGGGCACGTTGCATTAATATATACACTGGCCCATCCTACGGTTGTTAAAGCATTGGTTTTAACTGGCAGTTCAGGTTTATATGAAAACGCTTTTGGCGGTTCGTTCCCTAAACGCGGTAGTTATGATTTTGTAAAAGAAAAGGTAGAATATACTTTTTATGATCCGGCAACGGCAACAAAAGAACTGGTTGACGATGTTTTTCGTATCATTAATGACCGCCATAGCGTAATAAGGATATTGGCAATGGCTAAATCAGCCATCCGTCATAATATGAAGGATGATCTGCATAAAATAACCATACCTGTATCATTAATATGGGGAAGAGATGATAAGATCACCCCACCAGAGGTGGCAGTTGAATTTAATGAAGAACTGCCTAACTCAGAGTTGCATTGGATTGATAAATGCGGGCATGCTGCCATGATGGAGCAACCCGAAGAGTTTAATAAGTTGTTAAAACAATTTTTGGATAAGATAAAAGAATGATATGCTTGCAGTTGAATTGATAGCTGATGTAATACCCCCGGCACATACTTCTGATAGTATTCAGAAAGTTGTTGACCGTATGGTGGAGTTTCGTATCAGGCATCTTCCAATTGTAAACGAAGAACAGTTTCTTGGGCTTATTTCTGAGGATGATTTAGTTGCAACGAGTGATTACCAAACACCTATCGGGTCGCTTGCATTATCGCTGGTAAACCCGTACGTGCTGGAAGATCAGCATATTTATGATGTTATCCGCATATTTTATGAGCGTCGGTTAACCGTGGTTCCGGTTCTGGATATTAAGATGAATTATCTTGGGCTTATATCCATCAATAGTTTAACAGAATACTTTGCGCAGCTTACTTCGGTGGCACAACCCGGAGCCATTATTGTGCTGGAGATTAATAATAAAAATAACTCGCTGGCCCATATGGCGCAGATAGTTGAATCAGACAATGCACAGATATTGAGCTCGTATGTGCGCACTTTCCCCGATTCAACTCGGATGGAAGTAACACTGAAAGTAAACAAACAGGATATTTCGGCTATTATAGCTACTTTTTTACGCTATGAGTATGATATAAAGGCAACCTTTAACCATAGCGATGATAATGATAACTCACGAGACCGGTATGATTCTTTAATGAATTACCTTAATCTTTAAAAAGTTTGATAGTTCATAGTTGATGGTTCATAGAAATGCTTGTTAATTATTAGTTGACGACTGGTACTTAAGGGTTTTATAGTGGTAGTTAATTAGATTACAATAAGTATAAGTAGAAATAAATAATGGCGTTTAGGTTTGAAGATTTGCAGGTTTGGCAGAAAGCAATTGAGCTGGATGAGCAAATTAATCAATTAATAAAATTATTTCCTAAAGAGGAATTATTTATTTTAACATCCCCAATTAAAAGAGCTGCAGATTCGGTAGTTTTAAATATAGCTGAAGGGTCGACAGGGCAGAGCAAGGCCGTATTCAAAGTTTTTTTAGGTTATTCCCTTAGATCGGCAATTGAAGTTGTTTCGTGTTTGTTTATAGCACAAAGAAGAAAATATATTGACGATGGTTTATTTGGTGAACTGTACGCCGAATATGAAATATTGGTAAAAATGATTACGGCATTAAAAAAATCAATTTAACCGTTTTTCTATGAACCATGAACTATCAACCACGAACATTATAAAATGAAAATAGCAGTTTACGGCAGGCCATTTAATGATGGTGTAGTATTACCCTACATACAACAGGTTTTTGATATTCTTGCACAGCACCAGGTTGATATTTACGTTCACCCGCAATTACATGATTATTTAAAGGATGCTATTAGAGGTGTAAACTATACCGTGCTTGATTGTACAGGCGAGTTGAAAGGCTTTATTGATCTGTTTTTAACCCTTGGTGGTGATGGCACCCTGTTGGATATGGTTACCGTTATCCGCGATACCTGTATCCCGGTAATTGGTATAAACTTTGGAAGGCTGGGTTTTTTGGCAAGCATTAATAAAAATGATATTGCCGCGGCCATTCATGCAGTAGTGAACAGGCAGTTTACGCTGGATAGCCGCGAGCTGCTCAATATTGATTCTGACCTGGAGATTTTTGGGAAAGATAATTTTGCACTTAATGATATTACTATCCATAAGCGCGATGATTCGGCCATGATCACTACACATGTGTTTCTGGATGAGGAGTTTCTGAACTCCTATTGGGGCGATGGTATTATTATATCAACCTCAACCGGATCAACCGCCTATTCGCTGAGTTGTGGCGGCCCTATTATATTCCCGCAATCAAACAGTATCGTATTAACGCCTAATGCTCCTCATAATTTAAATGTGCGGCCAATAGTGCTGCCTGATTCCAGTACCCTGGCTTTTGATGTGGAATGCCGCAGCAACAATTACCTGATATCATGCGATTCGCGGACGGCTATTATTGATAAAACCATGCGGTTTAAGGTAACCAAGGCCGGATTTAAGCTAAACCTGATCCGCCTGAATAATGAAAGTTATTTATCAACGTTAAGAAACAAACTATTGTGGGGTCTTGATGTCCGCAATTATTAAATTTACCGGATGCCAAAATTTATACTTGCCATACTTCTTGTTTTAATATCATGCAGCTTAAAGGCCCAAACCTGGGAAATAGGGGTAGGGGCCGGAGGTTCGGGCTATATGGGCGATCTGAACCCTAATAATCCGCTTAAAGTGAGTGGTCCATCGGCTAGTGTTTTTGTAAAACGTAACTTTAACGGCTACCTGTCACTACGGGCGAATTTTACTTATGGCGAAATTGCTGCGGCTGATAGTAATTCGAGCGATGCACAGTTCCGCCAGCGTAATCTGAGTTTTAATGATAAACTGCTGGAAGGTGCTTTACTGGCCGAGTTTAACTTTTTTAGCTATATCCCCGAAGCCGGTAAAAATAAATGGACACCTTATCTGTATTTGGGACTTGGAGCCGTAAATTATAATCCTACCACCGTTTACGAAGGGCAAACCTATAACTTGCGTGGAGCTGAAACCAATGGAGAAAAAACTTTTTCTACCATTGCCATTTCTATTCCTTATGGTGCCGGGGTTAAATATAATATTGCAGGCAAGTTTACCATTGGTGCCGAAATTGGTTACCGTAACCCCAATACCGATTACCTGGATGATGTGAGCGGCTATTATCCCTCAAAAGCGGGACTAACACCTTTACAACAGGCCCTGTCTGATCGCTCTGGCGAAAAAACAGGCGTTTATATAGGTACACCTGGCACACAACGAGGTGACTTAAATCCGCGCGATACTTACTTCTTTACGCAAATAACATTCTCCTACACCTTCGTTACCGAAAAGTGCTACTTCTTACATTAGAACCGGAAGCCTGAAATCCTGATTTTTATTTTTTATTGCATCAATGTTGCAATAAATTATTATCTTGAATCGTTAATAATAAAAACGGTAATCCTTTACTGTTTCAACCTATTGTTTAACCTTAAATCTAAAAAGTCATGGCTGAGCTAAACCAATCCTCCGGAAGATCACGTGGTAAAACCCGTGCTAAAAGAATGCCCCTTCGTGTTGACCTTACTGCAATGGTTGACCTTGCATTTTTGCTGATCACTTTCTTTATGCTGACTACCTCACTCGTTAAACCACGCGTTATGCCGGTTGTAATGCCAAGCGATGGCAAGCCGGGGCCCGTATCAGACAAACAAACCATTACCTTTTGCCTGGGCAAAAACAATCATGCTTTATGGTATATGGGTATGGCCGATCATCCTTTATCACAACCACAATTGGTAGGCTATGGTAAGGATATGCGCAAGGTTATTTTAGATAATGCTAAACTGGTACAGGCATCAATGGGTAAAAACTTAATTGTACTGGTTAAACCTGCAGAACATTCGGTATATGAAAACCTGGTAAACACCCTCGATGAACTGAACTATACTAATGTACCTACTTACGCCATTGCAGCTATATCTCCAAAAGATATTGACCTTTTAAAACAAAAAGGGATTTATTAATAGTAATGCATTGGCGTATTGACTCACCCGATCGACGCTACGCTGGATCTGCCCTCGCTACCGCAAGCGGTAAAGAGGGCAAAGAAAAAAATGAAAAATAAAAGCTTCCACCAACCCTCTTTATCGCTTGCGATATAGAGGGTTGGTGATCCGCCCAAGGGGGGAATACGCCGGGGTAAAGTAAACTCTTCGTGCGGGATTAACGCTGCTGAGTTAGTATCCTCATCAAAAAGCACTAATCTCTGATCTCCAATTACTAAGCTTTGGCACTGAAAACAGTGCCAAATTTTCTTTTCTGTCTGGATACTAAAAAAACTACAATTAAGTTTTACCTTTGTCACCTGAAAAAATGGGCGTTTGCATAAAAAACTACGCCAATTTGGGCTGATTTTAACTGGTTGATTGAGCAAAAGCAAATAATATAAGGTACGTTATTAGCAGAATTATAAAAATAACGTGTTTTTTTTAAGCCATAATTGTGGCTTTAATATCATTACAATGGGATATAGGGATCAGATTGATTTGTCGAAATTACCGCAGCACATAGCCATCATAATGGATGGTAATGGTCGCTGGGCAAAGGAAAAAGGCAAATTAAGGATATTCGGTCATCATAATGGGGTTATTTCTGTAAGGGATGTGGTTGAAGGTGCAGTGAACCTCGACCTGAAATACCTTACATTATACACCTTCTCTACCGAGAACTGGAACCGGCCAAAACTGGAGGTAATGGCTATTATGGAATTAATGGTAAGCACTATTCATAAAGAAATAAAAAACTTTATGGAAAAAAACGTGCGTCTTAATGCAATTGGCGATTTGGGACTGTTGCCTGCGAAGTGTTATAATGAGTTGCAAAATGCTATCGAAAAAACTTCAAATAACACCGGCCTGGTACTTACGCTGGCTTTAAGCTATAGCTCGCGCCGCGAAATTTTGCGCGCAGTTAAAAATATTGCCGTAAAAGTGCAGCAGGGCGAATTAAATGCTGATGAAATTGATGAAGCTGTTTTTGAAGATAATTTATATACACAAGGCATGCCTAATCCTGAATTGCTGATCAGAACCAGCGGTGAATTCAGGATAAGTAATTACCTGCTTTGGCAAATTGCTTATGCCGAATTGTATTTTACGCCCAAATTATGGCCCGATTTCCGCAAGGAGGATTTTTACGAAGCGATACTTGATTATCAGAAACGGGAGCGCCGTTTTGGGATGACAAGTGAGCAAGTAAACTAAATTTTTACTTTTAACACTTTTTAACAACTGTATAAATTATTTTTAGCCCACTAAAATATTCGAATGAATAAACTTCTTTTTGCTATTCTTTTCTCTGTATTGAGTACGGCCGCATTTGCCCAGATATCGAACCAACCACGGTTTTCGCTTTCTAAATCAGCCCTGCCGGCTGATAGTTTGAGTTACCTGGAACCAAAAGATTATATTATTGGTGGGGTAACCATCAGTGGTACTAAAAATCTGGACAAAGATGTATTGCTTACCATATCAAAACTAAACAAAGGCGACCGTATAAATTTACCGGGTGAGGCTAATGCTAATGTTATTAAAAATATGTACAGCCAGGGTTTATTTGATGATGTTCAATTGTTCATCACCAAAATAAACATGGATACCATATATCTTGAAATTGCAGTTGTTGAGCGTCCGCGTTTATCACGTATGCACATTACCGGCATACGCAAAGGCGAAATTGAAGATGTACAGAAAAAATTATCTGATAAAACAGGCAAAATTGTAAACGAAAATTTACTGAGTACCACTACGGCCATTATTAAAAAGCATTTTAACGAAAAAGGCTTTTTAAATACTACCGTTACCATTAAGCAAAAGAAAGATCCGGGAGATGCTAATAGCGTAATATTGGATGTGAAGGTTGATAAGAAGCAAAAAGTAATGATAACGCAGGTTACTTTTGAGGGCAACTCCGCTTTTTCGCAAAAGAAACTGGCTAAATATTTAAAAAAGACCAGAACCAGAAAATGGTATAATTTATTTGGCTCTAAAAAATTCAAGCAGGATAAGTACGAGGAAGATAAGCAGAATCTTATTACCCAGATGCAGGATAAAGGATACCGCGATGCCGAGCTGATAAGTGATACTGTTTTTAAAACAGGTGAAAATACTGTTGGTGTAAAGATTAAACTTTTTGAGGGCCATAAATATTTCTTTGGTAACATCAAATGGTCTGGCAATGCCAAATATCCGGCAGATGTATTGAACAGGATATTTAAAATTAAAACAGGTGATATTTTTAGTGAGGATGAGTTAAACAAAAGGTTAACGGGCCCAACGCCTAATAACGATGACGTTTCATCATTTTACTTAAATGATGGTTATTTAACCTATCAGGCAGATCCGGTTCAAACTAAAATTTATCATGATACGGTTGATTTGGACATCAGGGTTTATGAAGGTCCGCAGTATACCATTAACCGGGTTATTTTAAAAGGTAACGACGTAACCAATGATAAAGTGGTTATGCGTGAAATAAGAACCAAACCGGGACAGAAATTTAATAAAGAGTTATTAATACGCAGTACCCGTGAAATTGGACAGCTGGGTAACTTTGACGAGCAGAAAACAGAGCCTAAGCCTACCAATATTAACCCGCAGGACGGAACGGTTGATATCGTTTATAACGTGGTTGAAAAACCATCAGACCAAATTGAGTTATCAGGCGGTTTTGGTGGCGGTCAGCTGGTTGGTACGTTAGGTTTAACGTTCAACAACTTCTCTATACGTAACATCTTCCACTTAAAAGATTACAAACCATTGCCAAAAGGCGACGGACAGAAATTAAGCTTAAGAGGCCAAACCAGCGGACGTACTTACCAAAACTATTCGTTTACATTTTCGGAGCCATGGTTAGGTGGTAAAAAACCAATTTACTTTGCGTTTTCTGCTTATACACAATTAAGCTCAACCGGGCAATATTATGCACCAACCAACCCGCTTTACAATAAATTAAGAATAAATGGTGCAGGTATAACATTGGGTAAACGTTTAAACTGGCCTGATAACTACTTCCAGTTAAACTACTCTTTAAACGTTGACCACTATAATCTGGATAATTATACCGGTTACCTGTTCCAAAACGGTACCTCGTATAACATCAAGTTTACACAGGAGTTACAACGTAACTCATTGGATGTGCCTATTTATCCAACAACAGGCTCAAACATTAAGTTAACCATACAGGCTACACCTCCATACTCGTTATTTAATAATATCAACTACCAAATAGCAACTCCTGAAGAACGCTATCATTTTGTTGAGTATTACAAATTTAAATACGATGCACAATGGTTTACCAAATTAGCAGGTAAGCTGGTATTAATGTCGCAGGTTAGGTTTGGTTTCCTTGGTCAGTATAACTCAGAGGTTGGTCCTTCACCGTTTGAAAGGTTTAAACTGGGTGGTGATGGTATGCAGAGCTACCAGTTTTTACAGGGTAGTGATATCATTGGCTTAAGAGGATACCAGAACTTTACTGTTATCCCGGTAGGAACAAATTATAATGCAACTACTAACCCGGGAAGTTCTATTTATGACAAGTTTACCTTTGAGGTAAGGCACCCTGTTATACAAAGCCAATCAGCAACAATATTTTTGTTAGCTTTTGCTGAAGGCGGAAACGTGTGGAATAGTTTTGATAACTTTAACCCGTTTGATGTTAGACGCTCGGCAGGTATTGGAGCGAGAGTGTTTTTACCTATATTTGGCTTGTTGGGTCTTGATTATGGCTATGGTTTTGATGCTATACCGGGTATACCGGGTGCAAACAAAGGCCAGTTTAGCTTTTCAATCTCTCAGAGTTTAAATGGCGGGTTTAATTAACAGCCACAAAAAATAAATGAAGCGGATAATTTTAATACTGGCTTTTACGTTACTAACATTCGCTGCGGCTACTGCGCAGCGATTTGCTTATGTAGATTCGGACTATATTTTAAAGCATATGCCCGAATATGCATCTGCCCAAAAGCAGTTGAGTGCGCTATCGGGCCAGTGGCAAAAAGAAGTGGATAGCCGTTACCAGGAAATTGACCGTTTATATAAGGCTTATAATGCCGACCAGGTTTTGATGACGCCTGATATGAAAAAACGCCGCGAGGCTGAAATTGCCGATAAAGAAAAATCAGCTAAAGATTTTCAGAATCAGAAATTTGGGCCGGGTGGTGAGTTGGAGCAACGCAGTAACTCCATTATTAAACCTATACAGGATAAAATGTCAAAAGCCATACAGGCTGTTGCTGAAAGTGATGATCTGGATATGATATTTGATAAAAACAGCGAAGTGATTATGCTATATGCCAATCCGCGCTATGATAAGAGTAATGAAGTGATCACCAAGCTTGGTTTGAAGCCTGGTGCTTTTGCAAAATAAATTTTTTTAGTAATAATAAACCCACTATTTTTAAACACAGAACAAAACAAAAAAATGAAAAAACTATTTAAAGTTGCTTTAGTTGCAGTAAGCATGTTATTTGTAGGCAACTTTGCGAAAGCGCAAACCAAAATTGGTTATATTAACTTTGGCGCACTGGTTACGCAAATGCCTGAGTATAAAACTATCAGATCGCAGGTTGATATTTACCAAAAACAATTTATCGATCAGCTTACTGCCATGAACACAGAATTACAGGCAAAGGGTGGCGATTACCAAAAAAACCAGGCTACTATGACTGATGCAGCACGCACAGCCAAGCAAGCAGAATTACAGGACATCCAAAAGCGTATGCAGGATTATCAAAATGATGCCCAGCAAAAAGTTGATGCCAAAACCAACGAGCTTTCAAAACCTTTAATTGACAAAGCACGTGCAGCAGTTGCTGATGTAGCTAAAGAAAAAGGTTATACTTATGTATTTGATTCATCACAAGGTTCTCCTTTGATTGTATCTCCTGAAGGTGATGATCTGTTAGCAGCAGTGAAATTGAAATTAGGCTTAAAATAATATTTTAATTGTAAACATTTAAAAAGCGCACGGATTACCGGGGCGCTTTTTTTATTTTTGTTAAAATGCTGAATAAACAACCTATCGGGATATTTGACTCGGGCTATGGCGGCCTTACCGTTTTCAAATCTATTTTAAAAGAATTACCGGAGTACGATTATATGTACATTGGCGATACCGCCCGTGCACCCTACGGTAATCGATCTTTCCAAACCATACACCAATACACCTGGGAATGTGTGCAATGGTTGTTTAACCAGGGCTGCCAGTTGGTAATACTGGCATGTAATACCGCTTCGGCAAAAGCGCTGCGTACCATACAGCAGCAGGACCTTAAGGTTTTTGAAGATCCATCCAAGCGGGTTTTAGGTGTTATACGCCCCACTGCCGAAGTGATTGGTGATTATACCCAAAGCAAAGAGATTGGAGTGCTAGGGACCCGGGGAACGGTACAGTCGGGATCGTACCTGATAGAGATTGATCATTTTTTTTCGGAATTGAAGGTTTATCAGCAGGCCTGTCCATTGTGGGTACCAATTATTGAAAATGGCGAGCATGATAAACCTGGCGCAGACTACTTTGTAGAGAAGTATCTGGAACAAATACTGACACAATCGCCCAATATTGATACGCTGTTGCTGGCCTGTACGCATTACCCTTTATTAATGCCTAAAATAAAAGCCTTTTTATCACCGGATATAAAAGTAGTGGGGCAAGGTGATATTGTAGCTAAAAGCCTTGTCGATTACCTGCAACGTCACCCTGAAATGGAAAGCCGCCTTACCAAAAACGGTACACAACAATTTTATACCACTACAGATGATACTGCTGATTTTGATCACTACGCCGAGATATTTTTTGAAGCGCCGGTGAGATCGGGGTATGCAGCGGTGGTGTAAGGAAACTGATAAGGTAGGAAAATGCTAGGCCCGCAAATAAAACTATTTACAGGCTTTTGGGATTATTTAATATATTTATCGCAGTAAATAATTTCAACCGTAACCATAAGCAAATATTTCCGTTTCACTCCTCCGGGAATACCCCGTTTTTCTAATCATGAATAATAAAGTGTCATTTACAATTATTGCAATTTTGTTTCAAAGCCTGTTTTTCACGTCTTGCGTAAGCACGAAAATTACATCAAATAAGGATGCCAGCTTTAACAGGAAGCTAAAGAAGATCTACGTCATTTGTAATTTAGGAAAAGATGTCAGTAACTTCAATGAAAGACTTTTTGAAGGAGTTAAAAAAAAGTTTACCGAAAACAATATTACGATTGATGGATTTGTCCGCAATCCGGTTGCATTAGAAACAGATGAAGACGTCTTAAATAAAATAAGAAGTTATGATCCCGAAGCTTTAATGATAATTAAGCAAACGCATGTTACTTATTATAATGGCGGACCTGGTGGGGGTGTTTTTGAGGTTAGTTTAATTGATAAGGTGAGTCAAAAAAATATTTGGAAGAGCGAAATTGATGTAACCGGACCGTGGTGGGACGAAGATACCTCTGATTCGATTGTTAAGAAACTGATTTTAAAACTGAAGGAAGACCAAATTATTTAATAACCATTTGCATACTAATTTACATGAAAAAAATTCACCATTTTGGGTTAATGCTAATACTCGCAATCACCTTTAACTCTTGTGCAACGGTAAATATCATTTCAAATAAGCAAGCTGGTTATACAGAACATCCGCATAAAATATATTTAACAGTAAACTGCACATCCGAAGGAAAGATATTTTGTTCCGGCTTGGCCACAGGCTTAAAAGACAGGTTTGCACAAAAACAGGTACAATCGGAAATTTATCTTCGCGATGCCTTATCACTTGAGAATGATGCCGACATAAATAAAAAAATTATTGACTATAATCCAGATGCTGTTTTGATGATAAAGCAAACTATTACCGGTGAGAAACTAGGCACTTTTGAACTGACATTGGTTGATGTGCACACACACAAGAATGTTTGGAAAAGTCAATTAGATATTACCGCCGGTAATTATAGCGATTTGAATGATCCCGGTACGATCGATAAAGGTTTGAAAACCGTAATCGATAGACTCGTTGAGGATAAAATTATACCTTAAAACAGAAAAGGGTAAGCTTGTTACTTTCAATAAATCATTAAAAAATTGGAATATCAGGCTTTTGATGGTTTGTAGCGGACTACCCTGTATGGAAAATATTTAATCAGCGTTGACCGTCTCCACGTGTTCATTTTTGAACGCATGAAGACAGAAAAATAATTTTATCTATCAACTTAGTCAAGTATTCAATCTGGGCAACTCCGTAACACAAAAATCATTAAGTTTGCAGCTTAAGTTAACGTGTTGAATTTTTACCTTACATATTTCTTTATTGCGATAGGCCTGTTTGCTTTTTCGGCCATGTTTGCATTGTTTGGTGTATATGCTGAGCGCAAGGTATCTGCCTTTATTCAAGACAGGCTTGGTCCCACTGAAACGGGTAAATACGGCAGCCTGCAAACCTTTGCAGATATTTTAAAGATGCTGCAAAAAGAGCTCATTATCCCTGCCGCGGCAGATAAGGTGTTGTTCATGATGGCTCCTGCTATCATCTTCATTGCCGTGTACATGGGTTTTGCCGCGCTACCCTGGGGGCCGGGATTAATTCCTTCCAAAATCAATTTAGGGCTTTACTATATTTTTGCTATTATTTCTGTTGAAACCCTGGGCATACTTATGGCCGGCTGGGGATCAAACAATAAATATGCTATACTGGGTGCTATGCGCTCGGCGGCGCAGATCATTTCGTACGAGATTCCGGCAGGGTTTGCTATAATATCGGTAGTGATGATTGCCCAAACGCTGAACATGCAGGACATTGCCATGCAGCAAGGCATCTTATCACTCGAAAAAATAAAATTTGCAGGCTTTTGGGATGTAACCAAAATAGGAGGCTTTTTCTCGTGGAATGTTTTCCGTGCACCGCATTTGCTTATAGCTTTTGTAATTTATTTTATAGCCTCACTGGCCGAAAGTAACCGTGCACCTTTTGACATTCCGGAAGCTGAATCAGAGCTGGTGGCCGGTTTCCATACCGAATACACCGGATTAAGGTTTGCGCTGGTTTTTCTGGCAGAATATAGCATGATGTTCCTGGTATCAATGGTGGCTGTGATCCTGTTCCTGGGGGCATGGAATACACCGCTGCCTAACATATACGGGGTTCAGTTAGCCAACTGGACAACCGGCACCGGATGGGGCATTTTATGGATAGTATTAAAAACGCTTACCCTGGTAGGCATACAAATGTGGATACGGTGGACATTGCCCCGCATGCGCGTAGATAAACTAATGGCCCTGTGCTGGAAGGTATTGACACCCCTGGCTTTTGCCTGCATGCTGGCATCTGGATTATGGAGGTTATTTTTAATGTAGTTCATTAGTTCACCAGTTTATTAGTTCATTAGCGCAAAGTTTAATATGCAGCTGAACTAACAAACCAATGAACCAATGAACCAATGAACAATTGAACTAATGAACCAAATAATAAAAGGTTTTACCACTGCCTGGACGGGATTACGAATCACGCTGCGGCATCTTTTTGCTTCGCACCGCAAGCGGGAGATTTTGCCTGCAAGTGATGCTAACTACTTTAAGCAACTGGAAGGAACCAATACTATTCAATATCCACATCAAAAACTGCCCATCCCCGAGGTGGGCCGTTACCAATTGGATGTGGAGATGGACGATTGTATAGTGTGTGATCTTTGTGCAAAGGTTTGTCCCGTTAATTGTATTGATATTGAGGCTATAAAAGCTACTGAAGCTATTGGACAAACGTCAGACGGTACTACCAAGCGGCTTTATGCTGCTAAGTTTGATATCGACATGGCCAAGTGCATGTATTGCGGCCTGTGTACCATAGTTTGCCCAACCGAATGTATTGTGATGACCAACCAATACGATAAAAGTGTAGTGGAGCTAAAAGATCTTACTTACCAGTTTTCGGACATGACGCCAGAAGTAGCAGCGGAAAAGCGCCGCGAATTTGAGCAACAGCAAGCTGAAAGGCAGGCAGCTAAATTGGCGGCTATGCAGAAAAAGGAGGGTGGCGCATGAGCTTAGTTCAGGCATTATTTTATTTGATGAGTTTTATAGCACTGGCTTCAGCAGTGTTTGTGGCGGCTACTAAAAACCTGGTGCGCTCGGTATTTATGTTCTTTATTACGCTGTTTGCCCTTGCCGGACTGTATGTTTTGGCCCTGGCAGATTTTGTGGCGATAACCCAGATAGTAATTTATGTAGGTGGTATTCTGGTACTCATCCTGTTTGCGTTTATGCTCTCGGGTAAAGAAACCTTGAATGTGATAGCACAGCAACGCAGGCAATTTATCAGCCTGAGTAAATTACCTGCTATTTTACTGGCTGTACTATTTTTGATTGTATTGATTAATATGATATTTAAGGTTGATGCCGATCATTTAGGGTGGATCAGTCAATCTATCCAAACAAAAAATGTAATTGAGCCGGAGGCGGCAACTACCGAAAATATTGGTGTGAACCTGATGACCGGCTACTTATTGCCTTTTGAGGCAGTATCGATATTATTAATGGTGGCACTGGTTGGTGCAGCACATTTATCACGGAAGGAGGCGCAGCAATGATATCTTTAACTGATTTTTTATTAGTTAGCGCCGCATTGTTTTGTATTGGCTTGTACATGATTGTATCCAAACACAACGCCATACAAATACTGATTGGGATTGAACTTATGCTGAATGCAGCCAACTTAAACCTGGTGGCCTTTGGTAAATACGATAAACTAAATAACGGCGGACAAATGTTTGCCCTTTTTGCCATTGTACTGGCTGCCGCAACAACAGCGGTGGCATTGGCCATTATTTTAAACGTTTACAAGAAATATAAAACCATTGATCCGGACAGGATTGATAAACTGAGAGATTAAATATGAAAAAGCTTATCGGTTTACTGGGTGTTTTATTTTTGGCAACCTCTATGTTTGCACAGACTAATCCTGTTAAAATAGCTGATACGACAAAGGTGTTTTTACGCGATAAATATGCTGATAAAAAACCATTGTATGTCATAAACGAAAGGGTAGGAGATTCAATAAAAGATATTAATCCTAATGATATTCTCAGTATAAATATATTAAAAGACGTAGGTGCTACAGCGTTATATGGCGAAAAAGCAAAAAATGGCGCTATAATAATTGTTACAAAAGAGTTTGCAGTCAAAAAATATCAGGAGAAGTTTAGCGCGTTTTCTAAAAAGTATAAGGGATTTTTGAGCAGGTACAAAATTGACGATACCGATTTTCTTTACATATTGAATGGTATACCGCTGGATAATAAAAGTACCAACAGGATAAAAGTACTTTTTGAAATACCCGATAATGCGTTACTCTCTATTAATTGCATGAGTCCGTTTGCAAACGGAATGGATAACAAACAACCACTTATAATTATTACATCGAAGCAATAACCTTGAATAATTTTTTACAAGCCATAGATACCTTAACCATCAAATTCGCGCTAACGGCGGTATTGCTGCCATTGCTTGCCTTTGTATTTAATTTTTTGTTACCCGGCAGAAAAAGCAAACTTGCAGGGTGGATTTCTACTGTGGCTATATTATTCAGTGCGGTTTTATCGGTATCGGTATTTGCAAAGGTTTGGAATACCGGCCATGTGGTGCATCAGCAGGTTATTTGGTTTACCATTAGTAACACCGTTGTTTATGCAGGCGTTTTGTTAAATAACCTTTCGGCGTTGATGCTGTTATTGGTGCCGGTTATAGCTTTGCCGGTGCATATTTACTCAACCGCCTATATGAAGCATGATGGTAACCTCAACCGTTATTTCGCCTATTTGAGTTTGTTTTGCTTCAGCATGCTGGCTTTGGTAGTGGCTGATAACCTGGTATTGTTCTACGCATTTTGGGAGTTGGTAGGCTTTTCATCTTACCTCCTTGTTGGTTTTTGGTTTACGCGTGATAAAGCTGTACAGGCCAACAAAAAAGCCTTCATCATGAATAGGATAGGGGACATAGGTTTGTTAACAGCCATTATTATCCTGTTTACCATGTTTCACACGTTTGACATCGAAAAGCTTTTCGGTGCTGGGAATCTCGTAAGCAAATCCACAACAATAACAGCTAAAGTTATATTAACTGGACACGCGACGACTTATTCATCCTCGTGGATACTATTTGCCAACTCGGGTAATACTGCCCTACCGATTATCTGGCAGTACATTGCCTTTGCTGGGATATTTTTAGCCGTTGCGGCAAAGTCTGCACAGTTTCCGCTGCATACCTGGCTGCCCGATGCTATGGAGGGGCCAACATCTGTATCAGCATTGATCCATGCGGCAACTATGGTGGCTGCGGGCGTGTTTTTGCTGGCAAGGGTTTATCCGCTGTTTAACGATACTGAACTTACCATACTGGCTGTTATAGGTTGCTTTACGGCTTTTATGGCGGCCAGCATCGCACTTACGCAGACCGATTTGAAACGGATCCTGGCCTATTCTACCATATCTCAATTGGGATACATGGTAATGGCAATGGGTATTGGGGCTTACACCTCGTCATTGTTCCATTTGGTAACACATGCTTTTTTTAAATGCCTGTTGTTTTTGGTTGCCGGTATTGTTATCCACCAGATGCAACACATTAAGGAAGACAACCAGCTCGACATCGACCCACAAAATATTAATAACATGGGCGGGTTGCGTAAAAAGCTGCCCTTTACCTTTATTGTGGCCATAATTGGCGGCCTGGCTTTAATAGGCTTGCCGTTTACATCGGGTTTTCTATCTAAAGACAGCATCCTGATCCAATCATTTCAATGGACCGATGGCCGCAGCGGCGTTTTTAAACTGGTACCCATTGTTGCTTTGCTTACCACCTGGCTAACCGCATTTTATGTTACCCGCCTTATTGTAAAGGTGTTTTTTGGTGAATTAAGACTACTACACATAAAACCCGGCATTAAGCTTCATTTAAGCGATGGCAACTGGCAGTATAAATTGCCCCTGGCATTTTTAGTTATCGGCTGTGTGTTCTCATTATTCTCCATCAACCCGTTTTTATACGAACAAGCCTGGATCTTTAAAGGATTTGCTGCTAACGGCGGCCTGGAGCGCGAAAACGTTTACCATTCGCTTGTACCCATCGGGGTAAATATTTTAAGCGTATTGGTGATGTATGCGGCTTATGCGGTGTATGTAAAACGTAAAGCCAATCCATTTCCGCAAAAAGGGGTATTGTTCAATTTGTCGTTCAATGCCTGGTATTTTGATGCTATTTATAACCAAATAATTGTTAAGCCTGTTTTGGTTTTAAGCCGGTTTGCTTTTTGGTTTGACAGGCGTGTGATTGATGGATTTGTTAATTTGCTTGCAAAGGCGGGCCTTACCCTGGCAAAACTTTCTGCCTGGACAGATCGCTATATTGTTGATGGCTTTTTACATTTGCTGGTTGAAATTGTGCGGATAATAAGCAGCTTTTTCCGTGTGTTTCAGGCGGGTAAGGTGCAATATTATTTATTTAGTATGCTGGTAATTATACTGGCTTTGTTTATTTTGAAAATTGTTATTTGATTCTGCCAAATGAATATCCTGACCCTACTCATATTTACGCCCATCCTGTTCGGATTAATCATTGCGCTAATGCCATCAAAATGGCGTGGCAGTTTTAAATATATTACCCTGCTGGCTACACTGGTTCAATTGGGTATGGGCATCTGGATCTATTGTAACTTTAAGTCGGGCGCAGCTTTTGGTGGTATTAATCACGAAGGGCAGTTTCAGTTTATGCAAAAACTCCCCTGGATAAACCTTGACCTGGGTACCATGGGTAAAATGCAGATTGATTATTTTGTGGGGATTGATGGTATTTCGGTTACCCTGTTACTAATGAGTTCGGTGGTGATGGTAATTGCGGCCCTGGCCTCATGGGAAATCACCAGTAATTTAAAAGGCTTTTTTGTATTATTTTTAATATTGGATATGGCTGTTATCGGCGTATTCTGCTCATTGGATTTCTTCCTGTTCTATATTTTTTATGAGTTGATGTTGTTACCGCTGTATTTCCTCATCGGGATGTGGGGCGGTGCAAGGCGGGAGTATGCAGCTATCAAATTTTTCCTGTACACGCTGTTCGGTTCGGTATTTATGTTACTGGTGATGATCGGCCTTTACTTATCTGTAAAAGATCCGGTAACAGGTAATCATACTTTTAATATCATCCAGATGATGAATCCTGCAAATTATGAGCAGGGATCGGTATTTTCGATTTTAAGTCATCAAACCTTATTTGGTATACAGGCACGTACGGTAGGATTTATCATCCTGTTTATTGCCTTCGCCATAAAGGTACCTGTGGTGCCATTACACACCTGGCTGCCTGATGCACACGTGGAGGCTCCAACGCCGGTATCTATCATCCTTGCGGGTATATTGTTAAAGGTAGGCGGTTACGGTATTATCCGGGTATGTGTAAGCATCTTCCCTGATATAGCTTCGGCTAATGCGTACTGGCTGGGATTATTGGGGATCATATCTATTTTATATGGTGCCTTAAATGCCCTCGCCCAAAAAGATTTAAAACGACTGATCGCTTACTCATCTGTATCTCATATGGGTTTTGTTTTGCTCGGGATAGCTTCATTTACTACCGAAGGTATCAGCGGAGCAGTAATGCAAATGGTTAGTCACGGGTTTTTATCAACCATGCTGTTCTTTTTGGTGGGTGTGGTTTACAACCGCGTGCACGACAGAGGTATCAATCACTTCAGGGGATTGGCCACCATTATGCCTAAATATACGGTGTTTGTGATGATAGCTTTTTTTGCATCATTAGGTTTGCCGGGCTTCTCAGCATTTATTGCCGAAGCTTTTTCGCTGGTGGGAGCCTTTAAATCGCCATCGGTAAATGGTCTTTTACCTTATTGGATGGCCGTTTGTGGCTCGCTGGGTATATTATTGGGAGCTGCCTATTTTTTGTGGACGCTGCAACGCATGTTTTTTGGCCGGTTGAACTTAAAAGGCGGTTCTGTTTGGCGCATAGCCTTAACGGACCTCAACCTGCGCGAAAAAATAGCTTTGGCGCCATTGGCAATAATTGCTTTAGTTTTGGGTATTATGCCATCGCTGGTATTTGATAAGATCAATGATTCGGTATTGGCATTGGTGCAGTTTATGCACTTAAAATAAATTTTTTTCTGCTTTATGGAAAAGCAGCTCTCTACGCATCTTTTGGTTAAACGGTTCAGATAAAAGGAACCGGAGTTAATTGAATCATTTACTTAATAACCAAAAGATGATGCGTAGAAAATTATTAATGGTTGCCTGCCTGATGATGATGGCGGCGGTAACCAAAGCAGAAGGCGATCAGAAGATTGCTTCAAAAGTTCAAAAAGTGATAGTGTTTTTAAATGGCGCACAGGTAACGCGTACAGCAATGGTAAATGTAAATGCAGGCACATCTGAATTGGTTTTTTGGGGGATTTCTCCGGGAATTGATGTGCAAAGCATACAGGTACATGCCAATGGCGATTTTACTATCCTTTCTGTTAAGAACGAAATAAATTACCTTGATGAACAGGTGAAGCAAAAGCAGGTAGAAGATTTAAAGGCGCAACAAAAAGCACTTACGTACAAAATCAACCTGCAAAACAGCCTTTTATCTGTTTATCAGGAAGAGGAAAGTATGCTTGTAAAAAATCAGGTAGTTACCGGTGAAAATGCAAGTCTTGATGTGATCAAATTAAAGCAGGCCCTTGACTTTCAAACAGCGCGTCTAATTGAACTTAAAAATAAGCAACACGGAATAAGCGACGAAATTGCGTTGCTGAATGCAGATCTTCAAAAATACGATAAACAGATAGCCGACATACTTAAAGGCAGCAGTACAGCAACCAGCAACATCCGGGTAACTATATCATCTAAAGTGACCACACAGTCGGAGTTTACATTAAATTATGTTGTGCATGATGCCAGTTGGTATCCTACTTATGATATCAGGGCCAAAGACGTAAATAGCCCGGTGAGTATATCATACAAGGCAAACGTATCACAGCAAAGTGGTGAGGACTGGAAAAATATTAAGCTTACCTTATCAACAGGTAACCCAACAGTTAGCGGCAACAAGCCTGAATTAAATCCCTATTACCTGAATTTTGGGATGTATTATGGTAATAATACCTCCAATACGGTTACCAAAGTTAGTGGTATAGTAACCTCTGGTGATGATGGTCTGCCACTTCCCGGGGCATCTATAAGGGTAAAAGGAACAACCATTGGAACAGTGAGTGCCACTAACGGAAATTTCTCAGTGGAGGTACCATCAGGAGCACAAACTATAGAAGTATCTTTTGTTGGTTACGACAAGATGGAATATCCGGTTACCTCAGGTTATATTAATGCAAGGCTCAATGCGAGTACAAGACAGTTAGGCGAAGTGGTGGTTACGGGTGCACTAGGGGTTAACCGTAAAGCTAAAGAGCTTGGTTATTCGGCTGATAGTGTTAGCCCAAGTTATTTAAATGGTTTGACTGGTAAAGTTGCAGGGGTGGTTGTTGGCGGTGCACCTGGTGCAGCTTCAAGGGTTTTGATAAGGGGAATTGCCAGCAATCCTGTCGAAGTAAATCAAATTGAAAACCAAACCAATATAGAATTTAACATAAAGGACCCATATTCAGTGCCTAGTGACGGGAAACAATATACTGTAGAGATTAACCAGCTGGATTTAGATGCAACTTACCAATATGCCGTAGCGCCTAAATTAAGTACAGATGTATTTTTGTCAGCAAGGCTTACCGACTGGAATAAATATAATTTCCTGTCTGGCGAGGCAAACCTGTTTTTTGAAGGTACTTTTATTGGTAAATCATTATTAAACACCAGTGCTACAACCGATACGCTGAATTTATCATTGGGCATCGATAAAAATATTGTTGTTACCCGCACTTCTTTAAAAGATCTCACCGAAAAGCAAAGCTTCGGCTCAAACAAAAAAGAAACAAAAGACTGGTTGATTGAGGTAAAGAACCGCAAAAATCAACCTGTAAATTTATTGGTGGAAGATCAGGTGCCGGTTTCGCAAAATTCATCTATAGAGGTAGAGACACAGGATGTTTCCGGCGGTAAATCAGATCAAACAACCGGCAAGGTTTCATGGAACTTAACGCTGAAACCATCCGACGATAAAAAACTAGAATTAAAATATCAGGTTAAATACCCTAAAAATCAAACTGTAATAGTTCAATAATAAAATGCATAATCTGTTACCATTTTTATCCGCTTCAATCACCAATGTTTTGGGCAGCATCCCGTTTTTTTTGCCCGAATTTTATTTGGCTGTTTTGTTTATTGTGGTAATGGTAACAGATTTGCTTTTTGGCAAAAGCTCCCAAAACCTTTGCCGAATAGTTGCCTGTGCAGGCATTTTATTAGTGATACAGCGAGATTATCAGCAAATTCAACTGTTAACCATCGGTGGTTTGGCTAATGGTCATTTCTTTTTTGGCGATATGTTGCTGCTTACCCGCACCGGTATCAGTTTTAAGCTGATTGTTGATATTCTGGCATTTATACTGCTGCTTTATTTAAGCTGGGATGATAAGCTAAGTGCTCATCCAAAAGGATTATCAGATCTGTACACCATAACTATCGGTTCCATATTCGGACTGCATTTAATGATTATGGCGGTAAACCTGCTATCCATATACGTAGCCATCGAAATGGTTTCTATAGCCTCGTACCTCATGGTAGCTTACCGGTCCGAAAATGCATTCAGTACCGAGGCTGGTTTAAAATATGTGCTGTTCGGCGCGGCAGCATCAGCAATAATGCTGTATGGCATATCGCTTTTATATGCCTTTACCGGTACACTTAATTTGTTTACAGGCAACCTGGTTGCAGGCTTATCTCATGTAAATGAGGAAGCTGCCTGCTTTGGCCTGGTGTTGGTATTAATTGGTATAGGTTTCAAACTATCATTCGTGCCCATCCATTTTTGGGTGCCCGATGTGTATGAAGGTGCGCCAACCCCGGTTACGGCCTGGCTATCAACCCTACCAAAAATTGCTGCATTTGCCTTGCTCATTAACTTTTTAACCCCTTTTATTAATTACCAGCAATGGCATGCTTTTGATTTCAGGCTGATACTGTCTGTAATCAGCATTATCACCATGATAGCCGGTAACTTTGCCGCGGTAATGCAAAATAATGTTAAACGAATGCTGGCTTACTCCAGCATAGGGCATACGGGCTTTGCCTTAATGGCAATTATTGTATTTAATACTATCGCATTTTCATCGTTGACTTATTACCTGGCTGTTTATGGCATTGCTAATATTGCTGCCCTGGCATTGGCTACTTATTTTAACAACGTAATAGGCACCGAAAACCTGGAAGGTTACAAAGGAATGGGACATAAATATCCAATAGCATCTGTTTGTTTTGTGATTATTTTAATTTCATTAACGGGGATTCCGATATCAGCAGGCTTTACGGGCAAGTTGTTTGTTTTCTCTTCAGTATATGGTATTTACCAGCAAAGTCATGATATAATGTTGCTGTTATTGTTAATTACAGGGGCTCTTACCACGGTGGTATCATTGTTTTACTATATTAAAATTCCACTGAATTTGTTCTTAAAAAGGACTGAAATTAGTTCAATATCGCCTATAAAATCATATAATGTACTTGTTTTGTGTGTATTTGTGTGTTTTTTAATTGTTTTGTTAGGTATTTTCCCTGATTTTATACTTAAAGTGTTATAAATCTGTATTTTCATATCTTTTTCAATAAAAATTAATATTTATTTCGTTTTTATATACTTTTTATCATAATTTCAGCCCGTTATAAATTTATAGGCCTGAATTTGCGATGAAGCGCTATTTTCCATTCTTTTTAATTTTAGTTGTTTTAGCTTTAACCTTCCTTTTTCCATCGGTTGAGCTCCATAATGCCGGTAATCCTCATTTTGATACGGGTGATATTGCCTGGATGCTAATGTCGACCGCGCTGGTTTTGATCATGACACCCGGACTAGCCTTTTTCTACGGAGGGATGGTTAACAAAAAAAACGTGATCTCAACCATGCTGCAAAGTATAGTATGTATGGTTATCATTACCGTAATATGGGGCATCTTTGGTTTTAGCCTGGCCTTCGGCGAAAGTTTTCATGGTATTATTGGCAATCCGTCTACCTATTTTATGATGAAAGGGATGCTGGGTAATGCTACCTGGAAACTGGCACCAACTATTCCTTTGCTATTATTTGCCATGTACCAGTTAAAGTTTGCCATTATTACCCCGGCGCTTATAACCGGCGCATTTGCCGAGCGTATCCGCTTTAACTCTTACATTATATTTCTGGTCCTTTTTTCCATCTTCATATTCTCGCCGCTGGCACATTCAACCTGGCATCCCGATGGCATCCTGAATAAATTGGGTGTGCTTGATTTTGCGGGGGGCACGGTAGTGCACATGTCGGCAGGCTGGGCAGCGTTGGCGTCGGCATTATATTTGAAAAGAAGAAACGAGCCTAATCATTCACCTGCACGCATCACTTATGTAATGATAGGTACCGGACTTTTATGGTTCGGCTGGTTTGGTTTTAACGCAGGCTCGGCCTTTGGTGCCAACCATCTGGCGGTTACCGCGCTGGCAACCAGCACCACAGCATCAGCAGCGGCAGGTTTAACCTGGATATTTTTTGATATGCTTTTGGGTAAAAAACCATCAGCAATGGGTACCTGTATTGGCGCCGTAGTGGGCCTTGTAGCCATTACACCGGCTGCGGGTTACGTTTCTGTGCCGCACTCATTGGCTATAGGGATCATCTCGGCCGTAGTAAGTAACCTGGTAGTAGAATGGCGCACCCGTACCTCAATTGATGATACGCTTGATGTATTTCCATGCCACGGCGTTGGCGGTATGGTTGGAATGTTATTGACAGGTGTTTTTGCAAGCCAGAACGTAAACGCAGGCAATACCACCGGTAATGGTTTGTTTTTTGGCCAAACGCATTTGTTTTTTGTGCAATGTATTGCCCTTGTGGGCGTATCCATATTTGCCTTTTTTGGATCATTATTATTATTAAAAATCACTGATATGATATCGCCATTGCGCGTATCAAAAGAAGAAGAAATTATAGGCCTTGACATAAGTCAGCATGGTGAAAAGTTATAGTTAATAGTCAGTTTCAGTTTTTCTTTTACTATGTAGGCCCGGGTATTTATATCCGGGTCTTTTTTGTGGGAGAAGTCCACGCTCCGCCACTAATTTTTCATCCTACTCAATATTCTTTTCTAAAAATTAATATATTGCATTATAAACCAGCCTTATGAAGAGATTATTATTGCTTTTAAGCTCAGCGGGATTAGTGCTAAATGCCGGTGCACAAAACCTGACCGCTGATAGCGGTGTTTTTTTGCTGCATAAATTTGAAAAGAACATCGGTAAAGAAACCTATCATCTTACTAAAAGTAAAGATAAGATAACCTATTCGGTCGATTTTAAGTTTACTGACCGTGGGTCGCCGGTTCCTTTAAAAACGGAATTGAGCCTTACTCCGGCATTACAGCCATTGTCATTATTCCTTAATGGACGGGTTGCACGTTCAGCCACCATAAATGATAGTATTACCATAAAGGGAAACAGTGCATCTATAAAAGTGGATGACTCTACCTTCACCAAAAATATTGACGCTTTAACTTTTCCTATTGCAGGTTATGCACCCGGTACCGCACAGCAGGTATTGCTGCAGTTTTGGAAAAAACACCATAACCCGACCAGTATAAAAATATTGCCAGTGGGTGCTGTACAGATAAAAAAGGATGGGGAGGATGAGTTAAGCTTTAACGGCAAGCCTCTTTTGCTGGATAGGTATACCATTAGCGGATTAATTTGGGGCAATGAATTGGTTTGGACAGATAAAGCAGGTAATTTAATATGCCTGATAACCAATGATGCTGAAGCAGATAAGCTGGAAATGATGAGCGAACAATACGAAAGCCTGTTGCCCGAGTTAATTGCGAGGGCTGCAGGTTATAGCATGCGTTTGTTTACCAGTGCCGTACCGACACAAACAGCCGGTGATAAGGTAATTGCTATTGTTGGTGGCACCCTGGTTGACGTGGTTAATCAGAAAACAATACCCGATGCCGTAGTGCTGGAAGAAAATGGGGTGATAACCCAGGTTGGTAAAGTAGGCGGAGTGACTATACCAAAGGGTGCAAAAATTATTGATACTAAAGGCAAAACCATACTACCGGGTTTGTGGGATATGCATGCCCACTTTGAACAGGCCGAATGGGGGCCGGCGTACCTTGCAGCAGGTGTTACTACCGTGCGCGATTGCGGTAACGAGTTTGAATACATAAATGCCGTAAAAAAAGCCATTGATGATGGTAAAGGGATTGGTCCGCTAATATTAAAGGCTGGTATTATTGATGGTAAGGGCCCGTATGGACTGGGTGTTATTCAGGCTGATACTAAAGAAGAAGCTATAAAAGCGGTTGATCGTTATAAAGAAAACGGATTTGTACAGATTAAGATATACAGCTCTGTTAAACCGGCAATTGTAAAGGCTATTTGCGATGAGGCGCACCGGCTAAACCTAACCGTAACCGGGCACATTCCCGAAGGTATGACTTTACAGCAAGGGGTTGACTCCGGTATGAACATGGTTAATCACATCACCTATGTTTACTCCATCATGAAACGGAATAAAGACAGGTCTATTGATTTTAACGATTCAATAAGTGTAGCAGCGATTAAATTTATAAAAGATCATCATGTGGTGATTGACCCTACGGTTGGTGTTTTTGAGATGGAGTTTCGCTCAACCAAGGACGATATTACAACTATGGAACCTGCATTTTATACGCTGCCATTACCTTTACAGGCCTTGTTTAAAGATACTGGGATGGATCCGACCCGTGCAGCTAAATTCAGACTGATGTACCAAAGTTTGCTTAAAATATTAAAAGTACTTTATGATAATGATGTAACTATTGTAGCCGGTACCGATCAGGGCTTCCCAGGGTATAGCCTCGATCGTGAATTGGAGCTTTATGTTGATGCAGGTTTAACGCCTATGCAGGCTATTCAAACTGCTACAATAACACCAGCCCGGGTAATGAAGGTTGATAAGCAAAGCGGATCAATTGAAACAGGCAAGCAGGCCGATTTAATAATTGTTGATGGCGATCCGTTAAATAACATAAGGGCTATCCGTAATGTAACACTGGTAATTAAAGCAGGACATGTATATGAGCCTGTAAAGCTTCATCAATTGGTAGGTTTTACTAAATAATTGAAAAATATTTTGCTGTGTTGAGGCTTTTTTAAATATTTTAAAAAGTATTTAAAATGATAAAAAATGGAATAAAAAAGGAATAAATGTGATAATTTTATATAAAAAAAATATAGTTTTTGGTGTTTTTGATAAGTTTTTAGCTTGCTTTAATATTGCAGTATTAAAAATGGTTGATAAACTACCCCATTGTTTAAAAAAAATAACAAAAAATATTTTTTTTATATACTTTTTTGTTCTAATTTCATCAAAATTTTAAAACGGGGCAGTGATTTGTATCCTGGTTTTAAAACAATCAAAACGGAATTCTAAACCAATTATAAACCTATATTATGATAGGCCTGACAGTATTCACCGTCAGGCTTTCTTTTTTTAAGCTACGCAGGTTAAAAAAATCTATTTTTTCAAACCTCTCAAATAAGCAATAGTAACGGGTATTTGTATAGCGTGATCCGGGCTTTCGTCTTCAATAAAATAATGTTTTATGTTTACTGCTTTGGCTGCTTTTATTATTTCAGGATAGTTAAGCTGCCCTGTGCCTACGGCAACATCATTATGGGTATTGGTGCCACCGGTTAAATCATTATCAATGCCTTTTCTGATATCTTTAAGATGCACCATTTTCCAGCGTCCCTTATATTTATATAACAATTGAGCCGGGTTGGCGCCACCATGGAAGGTCCACATTAAATCCATCTCGAAGGATACATATTTAGGATTGGTGTTTTGAACAATATAATCAAACAAAGTCCCATCCCCGTAAGGGCCAAACTCGTAACCATGGTCGTGGTAGCAAAAGGTGATATCGTTTTCTTTCAGAATTTTACCAACACGGTTAAAATCAGTCACTGCTTTTTTAGCATCATCAATAGTAAAGGTTTTGCCATGCGGTATCCAGGCCACCATAATAAATTTGGAGCCGAATACTTTAGCCAGTTTTATAGCAGCTTCAGGATCTTTCACAATAGCATTATAATCAATACCGATAGATGGCATGCTGATACCGCGATCATCCAACATTTTTTTAAATTCTTCGGGACTGATGTTTTTAGGATTAGGGCCTTCCATTTCGGTTATACCCAGTGCTTTAACACTATCAAGCACTGCTGCTACACCATTTGGGAAGCTGTTACGATAGGTATAAGCCTGCACGCCTATGGCATGGGTAAACAAGGGTTTACCATCCTGCGCAAGGGTGCAGTTGATCCATGCGGCACAAATTAAAAGTGAGAAAAAAAATAATTTCTTCATGTTGATGATGTGAGATAATTGGTTGTTTTAGTAAATGTAGAAATTAAACTAATTGAAGCATCTTATACCTTGCCGTCTATCTTAATCGTTACTTAATAAGTATTGTTTATGCTTAAAATTTTCAAAATCAGCTGCTTAAGTAAGTGAAATTGCTGTTAAATTAATGTTGCAGATTAATGCATTTTTATGACATTGTTAATTCAAAGTTTTAACATTTAAATTATACCTTTGCGGCTCATTACCAGTCATGAGTGATCAGATAAAACATGAGTGTGGTGTGGCGTTCATTCGCCTGTTAAAACCACTTTCTTACTATCAAAAAAAGTACGGAACAGCACTGTACGGACTTAACAAACTTTACCTTTTAATGGAGAAACAACACAACCGCGGCCAGGATGGCGCAGGTGTTGCTACCATTAAACTGGATATTGAACCCGGTAAACGCTATATAAGCAGGCACCGGTCCATGGCTTCCAATGCCGTGGCTGATATATTTGAGTATATCCAGAAAAAGTTTGCCGATATCCAGAAGGAAACTCCCGAAAAAATGAACGATGCCGAATGGCTGAAAGCAAACGTGAGTTTTGCAGGTGAGGTTTTACTGGGCCATTTGCGCTACGGTACACACGGTAAAAACAGTATTGAAAATTGCCACCCATTTTTAAGGCAAAACAACTGGATGACCCGTAACCTGGTAATTGCCGGTAACTTTAACATGACTAATGTTGATGAGTTACTACAACAGTTATACGATCTTGGTCAGCACCCAAAAGAAAAAGCGGATACGGTTACTGTACTGGAGAAAATAGGCCACTTTATTGATACCGAAAACCAGGGCCTGTTTGATCAATACAAACGCGAAGGCCTGGATGATAACATTGAGATCAGTAAATTGATTGCCAATGATATGGACGTGGCTAAAATTCTCCGTAAATCGGCCAAAAACTGGGATGGTGGTTATACCATAGCCGGTATTTTGGGTCATGGAGATGCTTTTGTAATGCGCGATCCGGTAGGCATACGTCCAGCTTTTTATTATTATAATGATGAGATAGTTGTGGCGGCATCAGAACGTCCTGCTATTCAAACCGCCTTCAATGTACCAATTGAAGATATCCGCGAGATAAAACCGGGCCATGCCCTTATTGTTAAAAAGAACGGACGCATCAGCGAAGATATGTTCAGCGAGCCGGTTGAAAAGAAGGCATGCTCATTTGAGCGCATCTATTTTTCGCGCGGCAGTGATGCTTCTATTTACCGTGAGCGTAAGCAATTGGGCCGTTTATTATGCGAGCAGATATTGAATACCGTTGATCACGATGTGAAAAATACAGTGTTCTCCTATATCCCCAATACGGCAGAAGTTGCTTTTTATGGCATGGTTGAGGGGGTGCACAAATACATTAAAAAATACCAGCGCGACAGGTTACTGAACCGCGAAGATAAGATAAGTGAAGAGGAATTAACAGAAGTGCTTTGCATGGCTCCTAGGGTGGAGAAAATTGCTATTAAGGATGTTAAGCTACGCACCTTCATTACCCAGGATGCTGACCGCAGCGAAATGGTGGCACACGTTTATGATACCACTTATGGTTTGATAAACAAAGGAACAGATACTTTGGTAGTGTTGGATGATTCTATTGTTCGTGGTACTACATTAAAGCAAAGTATCCTGAAAATTCTTGACAGGCTTGGTCCTAAAAGAATTGTGGTAGTTTCATCGGCTCCTCAAATCCGTTATCCGGATTGTTATGGTATCGATATGTCTCGTATGGGTGAGTTTGTGGCTTTTGAAGCAGCTATCAGCCTGTTAAAAGATGCCGGAAAAGAGGATGTGATTCTTAAGGTTTACCAGCAATGTAAAGACAGCTCTTCATTACCAAAAGAAGAAGTAGTTAACTATGTGCAGGCTATTTATGAGCCATTTACTGATCAGGAAATATCTGATCGTATTGCAAAGATCATCACCCCTCCAAATATCAAAGCTAAAGTTGAAGTGATTTACCAAACACTGGATAACCTGCACGTGGCTTGTCCAGGTCATTTGGGCGACTGGTACTTTAGCGGCAACTACCCAACACCAGGAGGCAACAAAGTTGTTAACCGCGCCTTTGTAAACTGGATGGAAGGAAAGAACCAGAGAGGTTATATGTAATTATTAGTCTTTAGTCTACAGTTCGAAGTCTTAAGTCTGTTTGTGAGATGAAATCAATCATTTCCCAATCAAGCTTAAGACTTTTTCCTTTTATAAAAAATGCAAGTAAGACTTAAGACACCAAACTAAGAGCTTAAGACTAAGACGAAGGTGCCGAGAATACAAAATGTGTTACCAGTTTATCCAGTAATACCAGTGATGCAATAATTAAGGCAATACCGGCAACTTCATTTAAACGGTGGATGAATTTTACAGAGATTTTATCGCGCAGTTTATCGGCATAAAAAGCCTTGGTGGTATCTAATCCAAACTGAACAATTAATACCGTTAAAAACATAACGGCAATTTTGGCCGACCGGTTGTGTACGCCCTGGTGGTATACGGTACTGGCAGCGCCAATAACAATGGTCCAATGGAAAAGTATGGTAGGATTAAAGATACACATCAAAAATCCTTTAAAAAAATACCCGGCTTTATGCAGCCTGGTAGGTACGGGTACGGTAGTATTATAGCTTGTTTGCGCTTTTTTAAACATGTAGTAAATACCTATTACAAATAAAATAATACTACCTACAACGCCTGCGTATATTTTATCCTTAGCGGTAACATCAAAATATTGTGAACCAAATAATATGGCGCCAACAAATACCATGTCGCTGCAAACTACTCCCAATGCCAGGGCTACGCCTGCTTGAAATCCCTTGTCAATACTGGTTTTTATCAATGCGAAAAATACCGGGCCGGTCAAAAACGTGAGCACTAATCCAAATCCAATACCCGAAATAACAGCTTCTATCATTAAGTCAGACTTAAGTGCACATTAATTAAAAAAGGCAGCACGAATATGCAATTTTATATCTTAAACAACCAAACTTAAAATTGTGATTAATTAATTAAATTTTTTTGATGGTATTGTAAAATTGACTATTAAAAGCTAATAATTAATGCATAATTATGTTCGATTCAATTTGCTCGAGCGATTTTCCTTTTGTTTCGGGCATCCATTTCCACACAAAAATGAGTTGCAGCACCATCATCGATCCAAAAAAGGAAAAAGTGATAGCTCCACCCAGCTTTTCTGCAAAAAACGGGAAACTAAAAGCGATCAGAGCGGCCATTATCCAATGGGTAGAACTGCCTAAGGTTTGTCCCTTGGCACGTACCTGGTTAGGGAAAATCTCGGATATAAATACCCATATAACGGCGCCTTGCGAAAAGGCGAAGAATGCAATAAAGATCATCATATAAACCGGCACAGCGTAGCCGCTAAAGTTTTTAGCGTAAAAGGTATATGCCACCAAAAATAGCGATGCTATTAACCCAAAGGAGCCAATCATCATTAAAAGCTTGCGGCCAACTTTATCAATAATGTTAATGGCCAGCAAGGTGAAAATAAAATTAATTAAGCCGATGCCTACTGTTGATAACAGGGAAGAGTGTGCGCCAAGCCCGGCCATTTCAAAAATACGGGGCGCATAATAAATAATAGCGTTAATGCCAGATACCTGATTAAAAAATGCAAACAGCATTGCCAATATAATGGGCTTCTTGTATTGCCCCGAAAATAAATTATCGGCATTGCCTTCGGTATTTTCCAGCTTTGAATTTTGAATGGCTTTAAGCTCTTCATTGCTGTTTAATGGATTGATGATTTGTAGTATAGCCAAAGCCTGGTTGATTTGACCTTTTTTAAGAATAAGCCAGCGGGGACTTTCGGGTATAAAATAAATCAGCACCAGGAATAATGCAGCAGGAAAAGCCTGTACACCTAACATCCATCGCCAGGAGGCTTCGCCAAATTGAGTAATTAAATAGTTAGACAGGTAGGAGATCAGTATCCCCAAAACAATGTTAAACTGAAATAAACCAACCAATGTGCCACGACGCCCTGCGGGCGAAATCTCAGAAATGTAAATAGGCGCGGTTACGGACGAAGTGCCCACACCCAGGCCACCAACAAACCTGAAGATTAAAAAAATATACCAGTTGTCGGCCAGTGAAGTGCCTATGGATGATATGAAATAAGCAATAGCTACAAAATATAAAGTGTTTTTTCTGCCGAAGTAATCAGATGGCCTTGAACTCAGTAATGAGCCGATGACGGTACCGATAAGTGCAATGGAGATAGTAAGCCCATGCTCGAATACTGATAGGTGCCAGAACTGTTGTATGGATTTTTCGGCACCGGATATAACTGCGGTGTCAAAACCAAATAAAAAGCCACCAAGGGCCACTACCATGGCCCAGGCCATAACAGAATTTTTTTTCATTTTTATAATTGGTATATAAAGGTTTACCATGCAATGTACATAACAGTTGCCGATAAATAAAACAGAAAGCCATTATCGTTTAAGAAAATGAAAACACACAGTAGGTTAATTAATTAAAAATTTATGACAGAATTATAAAAAATAGTTATGTTTAGAGTCTTAAAAAAATCTTTCGTAGAAACCTAATTAATAATGGAACAAAAAAACTCTAAAAGTTACGGCACCGCGTTGTACACTATTATTACTGTATTCTTTTTTTGGGGCTTTCTTGCGGCCTCTAACGGTATTTTTATACCATTTTGCAAAACGCATTTCAGCTTAACGCAGTTTGAATCGCAGTTAATTGATTTTACATTTTATGGTGGTTATTTTATCGGGTCGCTGATATTGTACTTTGCATCAGCAGCATCAAAGGTTGATATACTTAATAAAATAGGTTATAAAAACGGTATTGTTTTTGGCTTGATATTATCAGCTGTAGGCGCACTGTTAATGATCCCTGCAGTAAACTCCGGATCTTTTGGGTTTATATTAAGTTCATTTTTCGTAATTGCATTAGGTTTCTCGTTACAACAAACTGCAGCCAATCCATTTGTGATAGTTTTGGGTCCACCTGAAACCGGTTCAAACCGATTAAACTTTGCGGGTAGTGTTAACAATATAGGTGCTTTGTTAGGCCCAATTGTAGTGAGTATTGTATTGTTTGGTTCTGCAAAAGCTCAGGCAGCAGGTGCCGCAGTAGAAATATCATCTATTAATAATTTGTATTACATTTTAGCAGGGTTGTTCCTGGCAGTTGCTTTATTCTTTTGGGTATCTAACCTTCCGAAGGTTACCAGTGATGAGAAAATCGAATCGAGCCAAAAAGCAAACGCACCGCTTTTGGTTATATTCATTGCATTTTTATTGATTCTTGCTGCCACTCCTTTAAGCAAATGGACTTCAATTCCAAGTCAATACTTTGTTTATGCGTCATTGGGTATTATTTTAATTACGCTTATCAGCACTATTTTTGCTGCTAAAAAGAACAAAGAAGGCTGGGGCGCCATGCAATATCCTCAGTTAATTTTAGGTATGATAGCTATCTTTACTTATGTAGGTACCGAGGTAACCATACAAAGTAACATGGGTTCATTATTAAAAACACCTGAGTTTGGTTCATTTAAAGAATCGCAGATAGCTCCTTACATTTCTTTATATTGGGGTAGCTTAATGATAGGCCGTTTTGCAGGCTCTATTGGTGCTTTTAATCTTTCAAAAACAACTAAAAATGTGTTATATGTTATTATTCCGTTTTTAGCATTTGGTGTTGTATTACTTGCCAATGCATTAACCGGTGTTGATGTAAGTAATCTTTACATTTATGCAGTATGTGTTGCTGTTTTGGTGGTTGCTTTCTTTATTGGTCAGCAAAAGCCAACCCGCACCGTATCTGTTTTGGGTATATTAGGTGTTATTTTTATGCTGGTAGGTTTATTTACCACCGGCAGAGTGGCAACCTTCTCATTTATCAGCGGTGGTTTATGCTGCTCAATTATGTGGCCATCAATTTTCGCTCTATCTATTACCGGTTTAGGAAAATATACCAGCCAGGGTTCAGCATTTTTAATTATGATGATTTTAGGCGGATCAATTATACCACCACTACAAGGTAAAATTGCTGATGGTAGTAATAACCTGATTGCGGGTATGAGTGGTATCCACTTCTCGTACATTGTTCCGGTAATGGGCTTTACTTACCTGGCATATTTTGCATGGAAAGTAGGACGCGAACTGCTTAAACAAGGTATTGACCTTGATCACGTTCAAGCCTCAGGAGGGCATTAATATTTTTGTTCATTAGTTCAATTGTTCATTAGTTCATTGGGGCAATTGTTCGATACATTACTAATAAACCAGTGAACTAATGAACTAATGAAATTAAGTTTCGACCATATTTTTATGAATCTGGCAACCGACCTGGCCAAACGCTCACATTGCGTTAAGGCCCAGGTCGGTGCCGTTTTAGCCAAAGACACGCGGATCATATCTATCGGGTATAATGGTCCGCCGGCGGGTACCCATAACTGCGATGAGGAGTGGCCGACAACGGGCTGTGCACGCGATTCGAAAGGGAGCTGCTCACTTGCCCTTCATGCCGAAGAGAATGCCATATTGTATGCGGTGAAGAATGGGGCTAATTTGGAAGGTGCTACACTTTATACCACTTTATCGCCCTGTCTGCCCTGTGCAAGGCTTATCTTCTCTGCAGGCGTTAAAAAGGTGTTTTTTGACAAGTCATACGCTGCTTACAAAGGCCTGGCCAGCGACGAGGGTGTTGATTTCCTGAACCGTTTTGGGGTTAGTGCTGTGAAGTTTGAGGAGTAGTGATTAGAGGTTTGAGATAGGAGTTTAGTTGAAATCAATAAAGTCTTCTTAAAATCTTAATTCTAAAACTGTAAATTAAAGAAACGGTTCTACCTTGCTCAATGCAAATAGCAATTGCTCATCGGGATTAAGATCAGTGTTATCCAATATAATGGCATCATGTGCCCTTACCAGCGGGCTTTCCTTGCGGGTAGTATCCTGATAATCGCGATGTGCTATGTTTTCAAATATTTCTTCGAGGGTTATATCAGGGTTCTTAGGCAACAGTTCTTTATAACGGCGTTCTGCCCTTACTTTGGGGTCAGCGGTCATGAAAATTTTAACTGCAGCATCCGGGAAAACTGCAGTGCCAATATCACGCCCATCCATTACGATGTTTTTTGAGCGACCCATGCGTTGTTGCTGTTTCACCATTTCGGTACGTACTTCTTTAATGGCCGATACTGCGCTTACAGTTTCAGAAACAGGCATCAGCCTTATTTCGGCAGATACTTCTTCATCGTTTAAAGTGATATGCGTTTCATAATCGCGTGAATGAAAATTAAGGTGGATTTTTTTGAGTGCCTCCATAATCTGATCGTGATTATTAAGGTCGATATTGTTCCTCAAAAAATACAGCGCCACAGCCCTGTACATTGCACCGCTATCAACATAAATAAAATGGAGCTTTTTAGCTAAAGCCTTAGCCAGTGTGCTTTTACCACACGAAGAATAGCCGTCAATGGCTACAATAATCTGATCACTCATGGGCAACTAAATTAAGAAAAATTAGTTGATTAGGTGAAGGGTTGATTAAGTGAATGGCTGAATTTACAGGGTAATATTTTATAACCACTCACTTAATCAACTCAATCAACAAATAACTATTTTTGGCCATGAATTTTAATAAGGTCGACCTTCAGAAAGAAATAACTTATAAAACATCGCGCAGTGGCGGTAAGGGCGGACAAAATGTAAATAAGGTATCCAGTAAAGTGGAGCTATTGTTTTCGGTAAATAATTCGCTGTTGTTTACAGATGAGGAAAAGGCTTTACTGAATGAGAAATTGCAATCCCGTTTTAATAAGGACGGTTTAGTACAGGTAATTTGTGATGAAGAGCGCAGTCAATACCTTAACAAAGAAAAAGCTGTTGAAAGATTGGTTCTTTTGCTAACCCGGGCATTGCATAAACCCAAGGCACGCAAGGCTACCAAAGTAAGCAAAGCTGCCAAGGCCGCCCGGTTGGAAAATAAACGCATTACATCAGCCAAAAAAGAAAACCGGAAAATAAGGCCGGGAGATAATGATTAGTAGCCCCCTCTAAATCTCCCCCGGAAGGGGAGACTTTTTGCTTCGCCCGAGTTTATTTTTTAAGTCCTCCCTACCTGGGAGGATTAGGTGGGGCATCTACCGCTATTTAAACCTGTACATCCCCGTTACGCTTCCCCATTGGTGCGATTGTACCATTTCTTTATCATCCAATGTATGGAAAATGGCTGCAATATCAAATGTAAAGCGGTTTGCGGTAAAAGCTAAACCTATCTGGTTGCTGAAAATAAATGGCTCTTTATCTTTAGTAATTTCCTGGCTATTTGGGTCGCTATGATTATCAAATAAACCGCCTTGTATGGTAGCATCATAGGCCACATAGTTTATAAGGGGTTGATAATACAGGTATAATTCGTTTTTGTGCAATTTTTTGATGCTGTTATTTTTTGTGGCTGTGCTTTGTGTACTAACTGAGTTAAATAACTGGTTAAAATTTCCCAACCTAATCAATGGGCCAAGGCCCGCGCCTGAGAAACCGTTGCCTAAATTTAAATAACTTGTAAAGGATACATCCACCCATGATGCACGCGCAAGCAATTTGTTATAAGCAGCTGAAAGGTTTAATTCAAAGTTATTCTGAATCTGGTACTGCCATCCGCCGGGTGTGTAAAAACCGAATGTTTTGTGTACCCATGTTTGTACCTGTTCTGCACCTGATGCCGGGCCTACTACGCCTAATTGCGCACTGACTTTAATATTGCTTTCGTTTTTATATAAAAAATTTAAGGTAGAACCTATGTAGGTATAACCTGCAAATGGCCTATCGATATATTGTGGGCCGGGTACATAGCCTGATTGTGGATTGAATATTTTCTGCCCTGTTTCAAACCCTAATACTTTATTGGCTAAAGTAGCAGTATCCTTACCTTTAACTTTTAAAGCATGCCTGTAATAAATAAAAATTCCATCGGTATAATACCGGTCAGATCCTTGTGCAAGGTATGAATCATTGTCCGTTTGAACGCCGATTTCAGTACTATGCGACTGGGCAAACAAGTTGGCAGTGCCAATAAGACAAAGCAACAGTAAAAAAAGTTTGAATTTCATCAGGGCCTTTAATATAAGTTACTAAAGTAATAATTAGCTGAAACAAAATGTCGAATTCAAAGCAAATTTTGAGCTTTTTTACTCGTACAGCGTCTGTGTTTGGATTAAGGGTAAATTATCAGCCAGTGAAGGGAGAAGTTAAGGTGATAAGATAAGGATAGGTTGGTTAATGTTTTATAAGTGAAGTTTGACTTTATCCAAAGTCAGACTTTAATGTATTTAAAAGGTATAGCCAATACTTAAACCGCCTTCATACAGTACTCCTTCATCATAAAAAATGGGGTCAAATATAATTCGGAAGTTTATGCCGCCATTTTCCTGCTGATACCGGTAGCCTATGGACGCGTTTCCGCAAAAGCCGGTTATGTTATCAAATTCAAAAAAGGTACCATTAGGGCTTCCTTTTGAGTTTAAGAAGGTGGTACCGAAAGCGCCTTCAATATAACTGGATGTACTGTGATTTATGCTGAACAGATAGTTGATTTGCAAAGGAACCGAAAATACAGAGTTTGACCCCGTGTTATAATAACCTGCCCCAACCCTGTATCCCCATTTATCAGAACCACTGCCAAAACGTTTGTCGAAGTTTAAAGTGAGTGCCAGCCCGGCTCCGCCCACTTCCAAATATACTGATTTTGGACTGCTGCCTTTTACTTTAGTTGTTGTGTCGCGCTTTACTGTATCTTCTTCCAGGCTTTGGGCACTTGCACATAAGTGAAAAGAAATAAATAAAAGTAGCGGGATGGCTTTTAGAGCAATAGCTTTCTTCATAATCAAATCAAAATATGTGGGATTGCTTAACTAATACCATAATTGGATTGGTAAACTATGATAACGGATCGTATTACGCTAGGGTTAATAAAAAGGTTTCAATTTACATGAAAAAAGAGTAACTTATGATAAGGTTTTAATAATTACTTGGTAATTACAAGGTTTTTATTTATAGTTAGTTAGTTATCGATTTGCTTAAAGCGCAAATCGACAACTAATACTTTAAAACTAGTATTGGTGGCTTATTGCCGGGGCAACGTCTTCTTTTACTGTTAGGTCAATAGGGTTAACTACCTTTTCGTTTAACAGGGCAAGATTAATTACCTCACGCATATCGGTAACATAATGAAATTGAAGATCTTTTATGTAATCTTCTTTAATTTCAAGGATGTCTTTTTTATTTGATGCGCATAAAATTATTTCTTTGATATTGGCACGTTTGGCTGCCAGTATTTTTTCTTTTATACCGCCAACAGGCAAAACGCGGCCGCGTAAGGTAATCTCGCCTGTCATAGCTAAATGAGGCTTAATTTTACGCTGGGTAAAAGCTGATGTGAGCGCCGTTAGCATAGTTATACCTGCCGATGGTCCGTCTTTAGGCGTGGCACCTGCCGGAACGTGTACATGTATATCCCATTGGTCAAACAGTTTAACATCAATATCAAAATAGGATGAGTGGGCACGCAGATAGGCCAAAGCAATGGTTACTGATTCTTTCATTACATCGCCAAGGCTGCCGGTTAGTGTTAAACGGCCCTTGCCTGGGCTTAAACTGGCTTCAATAAACAATATATCGCCGCCTACTGATGTCCATGCAAGGCCGGTTACTACACCTGCAACATCATTACCTTCGTATAAATCTTTATCAAATATAGGCGCACCTAATATTTTTTCGACATCGGCTTTGCTTACGGTTGCATTATATGGTTCTTCCATAGCTATGCTTTTAGCCACACCTCTTATCAGTGAACCTATCTTTTTCTCCAATGCCCTAACGCCCGATTCGCGGGTATAATCAACAATAAGCTTTTCCAATATTTCAGGCTTTACCGCAACATCCTTGGTTTTTAAGCCATGTGCCTCGCGTTGTTTGGGCACTAAATGTTGTTTGGCAATTTCAACTTTTTCTTCAATGGTATATCCGTTTACCTCAATAATCTCCATACGGTCAAGCAGGGCTGGTTGAATAGAGCTTAGTGAGTTTGCTGTAGCAATGAACATCACGTTCGACAGATCAAAGTCCATCTCCACATAATGATCGTAAAAAGTACCGTTCTGTTCAGGATCGAGCACTTCCAGCAAAGCTGATGATGGATCGCCTCTGAAATCATTACCTACTTTATCAATCTCATCCAGTATAAATACAGGGTTAGCTGCACCGGCTTTTTTTACCGATTGTATAATACGACCGGGCATAGCGCCAATATAGGTTTTACGGTGGCCACGTATTTCAGCTTCATCGCGGATGCCGCCCAAAGCCATACGTACATACTTACGGCCCAGGGCCTTTGCTATTGATTTACCTAATGATGTTTTACCCACACCCGGAGGGCCAACCAAGCAAAGTATAGGCGCTTTCATGTTGTGCTTTAATTTAAGCACAGCCAGGTATTCAATAATGCGTTGTTTAACCTTATCTAGTCCGAAATGATCTTTATCTAAAACCTTTTGGGCGCGTTTAAGGTCGAAATTATCTTTGGTGAATTCATTCCATGGCAGGTCAACCAATAGTTCCAGGTAGTTGATCTGTACAGAATAATCAGCCGCTGCCGGATTGGTGCGTGCCAATTTTTCCATTTCTTTATCAAAATGGTCCTTAACTTCTTTGCCCCATTTCTTTTTTAAAGCACGCAATTTTAAACTATCGATCTCCAGATCAGGCGAGTTACCGCCCAATTCTTCCTGTATAGTTTTTAGCTGCTGATTTAAAAAATAATCGCGTTGTTGTTTATCCAGATCGACCCTTACTTTACTCTGAATCTGGTTTTTTAGTTCCAGCATTTGCAAATCAAGTGTAAGGTGCTCCAAAACAAGGTTTGCCCTGGTGCGTAAACTGGCTTCTTCCAGCAATCGCTGTTTTGCTGCCATATCGGCATTCATGTTTGATGATATAAAATTGATCAAAAATGAAGTGCTTTCAATGTTGCGGATGGCAATGCCGGCCTCGCTCGGAATATTAGGTGATAACTGAATAATGCTCATGGCCATATCCTTAATGGATGATACCATGGCTTTAAATTCTTTATCGTCTTTATGTTTAATTTCTTTAAAAGGCTCAATTGTGGCCTTAATATAAGGTACGCTCTGTACCTCATCTTTTAAAATAAAACGCTTTTTGCCCTGTAATATCACGGTGGTGTTACCATCGGGCATTTGCAGCATCTTAATAATAAGAGCAATAGTGCCAACTGAATTCAATTGGCTAAAATTAGGGTCTTCAATCCCCACGTCCTGTTGCGAAACTACCCCAATCATACGGCTGCCCTTATTGGCATCACGTATCAGCTTTATTGATTTATCACGGCCAACCGTAATGGGGATTACTACCCCCGGAAATAAAACAGTATTGCGCAGTGGAAGTATAGACAAAATTTCGGGCAAAGCTTCGTTATTCATTTCCTCTTCGTCTTCTGACGACATTAACGGAAAAAATTCAGATTCTTCGTTTATTACGGGTAAAGCACTTTTAAAATCAAATGGATCAAAACTCATCAACTACCTTTTATGTATGATTAAAAACGTCATATTGTCAGCCTGTAAATAAACAAGCTCTTATGGCTGTAGGTTATTTAGCGGGTATTCCTGATAAATAGTATTGGTTCAAGACCTGTGCCAATATATGATAATAGTTAGCAGGATTTGTATTTGTGTTGTAACACGCTGATTATATGTAAATTGCAAATGTATGATGTTTTTACAAATTAGTCATAAATTATTGGGTAAAGATGAAAAAAAGTCATATAATAGCATCCCGTTATTTGATGAATTAAAAAATAATTTAAAGTAAAACTATTGACCGGCATAATATTTTTAATTTATATCAGTTAATTGTATACTAATTTGTTACACCGCAAAGCATTTGATGAAGTTATCGGTTATCATATCCTTCCTGATTATTACTTCCCTTGAAAATACTTATGCCCAAAACGCATATGTAAAATTAGGACAGGAAGCATTAATGGATGGCGATTTTAAGGCAGCAGTGGCACAGCTTGAAAAGGCTTGTTTAATTGACTCAACCAATGCTAATGCGCTGTGGATGCTGGGATATTCTTATTACCACAGCGAAAACTACAAAAAATCAATAGCCGCTTACACCAAAGAAATTTCAATAAACCCAACAGATGCCACCGCCTATTATTACCGGGCACGGGATAAAAGCTATTTGGGCAAGGATAATCAGCTTTCGCCGGCAGATAAGGAGAAGTATTTAATAGGGGCAATTTATGACCTTACAAAAGCCATATCTATTAATCCGAACGATACCCAGAACAAATATTACCAAACGCGTGGCATAGCTTACAGGGAGTACGGCCTCTTTAAATTGCAAACTACCGGCAAGTATTACGATAAAAACCGCGGTATTAATTCATTAAAAGCCTCTATCTCTGATTTTGAAAGGGTTTTGACTGATAATCCAAATCGGGCCGATATATCTACCCTCATTGATCAATCCAAACTGAAATTAGACGAGGTGCTTGCACACCGCTAATTAGTGCTTTATTACCCCCTCAATGCGGTAATGATTATTGCCCATTAACCTTACATGCTGATCTTTTTCAATTAAATAAAGCGAATCCGGATAATAGGATAGTTTTTCTGTAGTGGTATACAGGATGTTTTTAGTGCGGTTAAAAATCAATATCCACTTTACCTTTTGCTTATTATCGCGCTTTATAATCATTTCGCGCATTTTAAGCTCAGGGTCTATCGCTTTATAAAATAAAAGGGAGTCGTCAGTTATAACGGTGTAGCTTTTTTGCCAGGCAGGTTTGTTAATATCGGCATCTATAAAAAGGTTGAATTCCTGCCCCCAGTTGTCAATTTTTACTGTTTTGCTTTCGGTAGTTCCGTTGTGAGAAACTGTTTTAAGCACCTGGATCTTTAAATGATTCAGGTGCGCAATATCGGCACTAAAATATCCTTTAATGTCAAAATACTTCAGCGCGGCTCCGGTTTCTTTAATGTCAGGCTTGCAAGCCGTGCCGCAAAGTATAATGCAGCATAACATTGCAAAGCCTGTCCATTTTGTAGTTTTATACCAATACATTCCCGGTCATTTTTTCAGGGATTGCAACGCCAAGCAGATGCAAAATGGTTGGTGCAATATCACCCAGTTTGCCATCTTTTACCTGTTTAACATCGCTATCAATAATTATACAAGGTACCAGGTTGGTAGTATGTGCCGTATTTGGCGATCCATCTTCATTAATCATATAATCAGCATTACCATGGTCGGCAATGATGATGAACGAATAACCGTTTGCAATACCCGTTTCAACAACCGCTTTAGTGCAGGCATCGGCAGTTTCGGCAGCTTTTACCACAGCGCTGAACACGCCGGTATGGCCAACCATATCGGTATTGGCAAAGTTAAGTGCAATAAAATCGGCCCATCCGCTCTTTAACTCCGGAATAATGGCATCACGAATCCCTTCGGCGCTCATTTCGGGCTGTAAATCATAAGTTGCCACTTTTGGTGAAGGCACTAATAAGCGTTTTTCATTGGTGAATTCTTTCTCGCGGCCACCCGAAAAGAAAAAGGTAACATGCGGATATTTTTCAGTTTCGGCAATACGAATCTGATTTTTGCCTGCATTCTGTAAAATTTCACCGAGGGTTTGCGTTAAATCATCCTTATCAAACACCACTTTCACATTTTTAAATGTTTCATCATAAGGTGTCATGGTGATATAGTGCAGGTTAAGCGGATGCATATTATATTCAGGGAATGCCCTTTGAGTTAAAGCGATGGTGATTTCGCGCCCTCTGTCTGTTCTGAAGTTAAAGCAGATTACAACATCGCCTTCTTCAATTACCGCAAGCGGGGTGCCTTCAGCATCAACCTGTACAATAGGTTTTATAAACTCATCGGTAACATCCTTTAAATAGGATTCTTTGATAGATTGGGTAACGCTAGTGGTGGGTTCGCCAACACCATTAATCATCAGATCATAAGCCAATTTAACTCTTTCCCAACGATTATCGCGGTCCATAGCATAGTATCTGCCAATTGCCGAAGCTACTTTTATGTTTGATCCTTCAATATATTCTTCCAGGTCGGTAATAAAGCCTAAGCCTGATTTTGGATCTGTATCACGTCCATCTAAAAAAGCATGGATAAATACTTTATCTAAATCATAAACTTTAGTGGCATCGCATAAGCCTTTAATATGTTTAATGTGTGAGTGAACACCACCGTCAGATACCAGGCCAATAAGGTGTACCTTTTTACCGCTTTGTTTAGCGTATTCAAAAGCTTCCTTTAATACCGGGTTACCGGGTAGTTCATTATCTTCAACCGCTTTGTGTATGCGGCCAAGTTCCTGGTATACTACGCGGCCTGCACCTAAGTTCATGTGGCCAACTTCTGAGTTTCCCATCTGTCCGGCAGGTAAACCTACAGCGGTGCCAGATGCTTCCAGCTTTGAATTTGGGTAGTTACTAATCAGGGAGTCGAAGAATGGCGTTTGGGCTGCCACAATAGCGTTCGACTCATCATTACGGCCGTATCCCCAGCCGTCAAGAATTATTAATGCAATTTTTTTATGTTTTTCCACAATGCAAATATAAACGCAACGTTGTAATATGGTATATTATAATTGAGTTAATGCCCCTGTGCCCGGGCATTAACTCAATTATTAAAACTAATAATTGAGTTAGTGCCCCAAACTCAAAAGGAAATAAACTGTTGTTTGTACGGTAAATTGATGAAAGTGTTGAATGTTTTAGTGTAGATTTTGCCATATTTTACCTATAATCGAATGTCAAATACTTAGTAACGTCCAGTTTTTTTCGTTGTCCTATAGTTATGATAAAGCTACTTTGCCTGCCATTGCTGTTTATCTCCTACCTGGTTCCGGGGGGCACATTTGCCGATCCGATTGATAATGTTGCCACTTTAATTAAGCAAGGTGATGTGCATGCACTGTCGGCCATGTTTGCTCCAAGCGTTGAGATCTCCATTTTAAATGAAGAAAATGTTTATTCAAAAACCCAGGCAGAGCTTGTTTTGACTAAGTTTTTTAATGAAAATAAGCCGAGGTTGGTTAAAATGCTTCACCGGGTAAATTCTAATCCTAATTATTACTTTGGGGTTATTACGATGAATACAGATAAGAGTGCCTTCCGTATAGCCTGCACCCTGAAACAAATAGATAAACATTTTGAACTAATTGAAATGCGAATAGAAACGGAGAAGGTGAAGTAGGGAGGGGAAGGAGTCCATAGTCGATGGTCCATAGTCCATAGTTTTAAGTCGATAGATAATTCATATACTGTAGTCATAATCCTGGTTTAATAGAATTGGGCTTGTTAAATAAAACTACAGAGTATGGACACAACGAAAATTGTTTTTACTTTTGGGCTTTAAATCTATAAGGTTTGGACAAATCAATTATTGATCAGTTTATAATAAATTCACTTAGTGAAGATGTTGGCGATGGCGACCACACTTCATTGGCCACTATACCAGCCGGTACAAAAGGTAAAGCAAAACTTTTAGTAAAAGATAGTGGCACTTTAGCCGGTGTTGAACTGGCGGTTGAAATATTCCGTATTGTTGATGAGCAACTTAAAGTAACCCTTTTTTTAAATGATGGAGCAGACATTAAGCCTGGCGACATTGTTTTGGAAGTGGAAGGCGATGCACAAAGCATTTTAAAGGCCGAACGTTTGGTGCTTAATTGTATGCAACGCATGAGTGGTGTGGCTACTACCACGCATCGGATTGTAAGGCTTTTACAAGGCACCAAAACAAAGGTGCTTGATACCCGGAAAACTACTCCCGGCTTACGCTACCTTGAAAAATGGGCCGTAAGGATTGGCGGCGGTGTAAATCACCGCTTTGGTTTGTATGATATGATATTGATAAAGGATAATCATGTTGATTATTCGGGTGGCATAAGGCAGGCTATTGAAAATACACATCAATACCTGGCAGCGAAAAATAAAAACCTTCAAATTGAAATTGAGGTAAGAAACCTTGATGAATTGCAGCAGGTTTTGCAAACAGGTGGTATAAACCGTATATTGCTTGATAACTTTAAATTTGATGAGCTGCGTAAAGCGGTAAAAATTATTGATAATAAATTTATTACAGAAGCATCAGGAGGTATAACAATTGACAACATTCGCGAGTATGCGGATTGTGGGGTTGATTTTATATCAGTAGGTGCCTTAACACATTCAGTTAAGAGTTTGGACCTTAGCTTAAAAGCAGTTATTGTTAAAGATTAGTGAGGGATATTAATATTTAACGGGTGTTTTCATAAAGCTTTGTTAAATATAACTAAGCTCTTTTCACTAAGCTCTAATCATTAAATATTTACTATTATTGCGGTAATATGATTACCATCTATTCAGTTTCAGCACTTATTATGGCCTATTTATGCGGGTCAATACCAACAGCTGTTTGGATTGGGCAGGCATTTTATGGGGTTGATGTAAGGGAATATGGCAGCGGCAACGCCGGGGCAACCAATACCTTTAGGGTGCTGGGTAAAAAGGCAGGCATCCCTGTTATGCTTTTAGATATTTTAAAAGGGTGGACAGCAACCAACCTGGTTTATTTTATAGGTGTTTCAACCACTGGGGCATCCCACTCCATTGCTTACACTAATTATGAACTTGCGCTGGGCATTGCAGCAGTTATGGGGCACCTGTTTCCGGTATTTGCAGGCTTTAGGGGTGGTAAGGGTGTGGCTACCTTGTTTGGGATGGTGCTTGCCGTTAATTTAGACTCGGCCCTGCTTTGTGTAGGAGTATTTATTGTGGTGCTTTTAATTACGCGTTATGTATCCCTCAGTTCTATAACCGCTGGTTTTACTTACCTTTTGGGCGTTACTTTTGTTTTTCCTGTTTATATTAGGTCGGTAATTATATATGGTATGTGTATTTGCGCGTTGATATTGGTTACCCATCAAAAAAATATAGAGCGTTTATTAAAAGGAAAAGAATCAAGAGTGAACTTTTTCAAAAAGAAGATACCCGATACCAGCAAACGCGTAAGCTAATTTTACTTTACTAAATTCTTATGGAAAAAAGCAGGTTTTTAAAAGCACAATGGAAAAACCTGCTAATGCTCAACTATGAAGTTGATCCGGAAATATTAAAACCTTATTTACCCGCAGGAACGGTACTGGATACCTGGCAGGGTAAAACATTGATGAGTATGGTAGGCTTTATGTTTTTAGATACTCATGTTTTAGGCATTAAATGGCCCTTTCATGTCAACTTTGAAGAGGTAAACCTGCGCTTTTATGTAAAGTATTTTGATGGAAAACTGTGGAAACGCGGAGCAGTGTTTGTGAGCGAAATTGTACCCAAAAGCATTATTGCTTTTATAGCCAATAATTTATATCAGGAAAAATATACCGCCCTGCCTATGCGGCATTCCATAAAATTGCTTGAGGACAATACGGAGTTTATTTATGAGTGGAAGCTGAAAGGTATTTGGAACAAACTTGGCGCAACAGTAAGTAATCAATTTGAAGATATTAAACCAGGGAGCCCCGAAGAATTTATTTTTGAGCATTACTGGGGCTATAATCAAATCAGCAAGGTTAAAACTACAGAGTACCAGGTTGAACATCTATCATGGCAGATAGCTGAGGTAAAGGATTATGTTTTTGAGGCCGATATAAAGACTTTATATGGCGATGCTTTTGTGCCGTATTTAACTGTTAAACCATATTCGGCATTTTTTGCCAACGGATCGGATATTAGTGTGCGGATGGGGGAGAAGATTCTGGTTGATTCAGCGCCTCCATTATCCCTCGTACTTTAAGTAAACATTCTTCATACTCACTTTCGGCATCAGCATGGTAGGTAATGGCGCTGCCGGCCTGGAAAGACAGGTATTTGTTTTGCTTGTTGTATAGCAGGCTTCTGATTACCACATTAAAATCAAAATCATCATCGGGATTAAAATAACCAATTGCGCCTGAATAAACGCCCCGGCGGCTTCGTTCATAATACTCCATTAATTGCATAGCGCTTATTTTGGGTGCCCCTGTCATGCTGCCCATTGGGAAGGTGTTTTTTATAGCCTGTATGGGTGTGATGTTTTCATCAAGTTCACAAACCACCGTCGAGATCATTTGATGCACCTGCTTAAAGCTGTAAATGCCAAAAAGCTCTTCTGTTTGTACGGTTCCTTGTTTGGCAGATTTGGTTAAATCGTTTCTTACCAGGTCAACCACCATTACATTTTCCTGTAGTTCTTTAACGGTACTGCTTAGTTTGTTTTTGATGGCCTTGTCTTCCTCATCGTTTTTACCCCTTTTTGCTGTGCCTTTAATAGGTTGCGATATTAATTTGGTACCCCGTTTAGCGAGGAAACGCTCTGGTGAGGCGCAAAGAATATAATGATGCTTCCACTTGAAAAATGAACCGAAAGGGTTGGGGGATATTTCATTCAGCCTTGAAAAAACGGCCAATGGATCTATTGTGGCATTTTCCGCAAAAAACTCCTGACAAAAGTTGGTTACATAAATGTCACCACGATTGATGTGTGCTTTAACTTCCTCAATCGTGGTGATATATTCTGTCTTGCTAAATCGTTGATAAATATTTACAGCTGTTACATCTGTAACGGTACTTGTTTTTTGTGCTTCAATGCAAGCAAGTACTTCTGCAGGATTGGTTGCAATAATCTCTGCCTCATTACCTTTAATCAGGATGAGGTATTTGGGTGCAAAGAAATACAGATCGGGAAAGTTAAGATGATCAATATTTTGGGAGGTTAGATTTTCTGTTTCATTTTTCAAATCATACCCCAAAAAACCGGTAATCCATTGCGCATTATTTTTGCGAAATGTCTCCAATTCATCGTAAGCGGCCCCTGCAAAACTTATTACTTCATTTATCGCATCAACTGCAATCAGAACATCAAACTTTGAATATGAATCTGTAAAATTGTTTGAATCAAGATAACAGAAAACATTAAAAGACGATGCCCATTGTAAAGCTTTCTTTTTAAATGTTTGCAGATTGGTAATGCGTTTAATCACCCTGCAAAAATAGAAAGCTTATCTGTACTTTAATTTATTGATGTCACATTATAGTGATATTCTATTAGCCCGGTAATTCCAATACTGTAGAGTTCGCAAATCTTATCGCACTTTTGTAAAGTGAGATCAGTTTTGTTGTTTTCCCAGTTGTTATAAGTTTTGCGGCTAATGTTTAAGTGATCTGCTACGTATTGCTGCGAATATTTTTTATTAAGCCTGATTTTTTTTAGTGTAGTGCCAATTCCCATAATTTAATGCTTTTTGATGTTCCAATTTAAATAATGGAAACCGAAATAGCATTTTAATTACACCAATGGGCTTAATGTATATACAAACTCAATTATTCTCTATACGAATTTAATTAAGGTTTCGCTAAATGATAATATTAACTGAAAAGGGCTCTCCATTAATGGAGAGCCCTTGTATAGCGTTGTTGTTAAAGTTTTAGTGTAAAATCAAGGTTTGTACCCTGTCTGGTCCAACTGAAAGGTATTTTACAGGTACACCAAGCTCCGCTTCTAAAAAGCTGATGTAAGCGCTTAGTTTTTCAGGAATTTGAGATATTTCGGTAATGCCGGTAATATCTTCTTTCCATCCGTCAATTTCTTTCAGTATTGGTTCAGCATCTACCGAGCAAATATCATAAGGCATATAATCAATTTTTTCGCCCAGGTAGTTATAGTGGGTGCAGGCATAAATTTTTTCAAATCCGCTTAACACGTCGGCCTTGGTCATTACCAGTTCGGTAACACCATTAAGCATTATAGCATATTTTAGGGCCGGTAGGTCAATCCAGCCTGTACGGCGGGGTCTTCCTGTGGTAGCGCCAAATTCGTGGCCTATGCGGCGTAATTCTTCGCCAGTTTCATTGTTTAATTCAGTAGGGAAGGGGCCGCCTCCAACACGGGTGCAATAAGCTTTAAAAATACCTATAACATCACCAATTTTATTAGGCGCAATGCCTAATCCGGTACAAGCGCCTGCTGTGGTAGTGTTTGAAGAAGTAACAAAAGGATAAGAGCCGAAATCAATATCAAGCATGGTACCTTGTGCGCCTTCTGCTAAAACTTTTTTGCCTTGTTGTAAATAGCTGTTTACCAAATGCTCAGAATCAACCAGTTTAAATTTGTTGATGAGTTCAATGGCTTCAAAAAATGCTTTTTCGCGATCGCTGAAATCATCAACTTCGCCGTATAATGATTTAAGCATAGATACATGCTTATCAACCAGTTTCTGATAACGTTCTTTAAAATCAGGCAGGGTGGTATCGCCAACACGTAAACCATTACGGCCGGTTTTATCCATATAAGTTGGGCCAATACCTTTTAAGGTTGATCCGATTTTACCCTCGCCCATTTTCTTTTCTGAGGCAGCATCCAGTAATTGGTGTGTTGGTAATATTAAATGCGCCTTTTTGGCAATCATCAGGTTGCCTTTGGCTAAAAGATCGTGCCCGGCATCTTTCAATTTATCAATTTCCCTTTTTAGGGTGATGGGGTCAATCACTACACCATTACCGATAAGGTTCATAGTGTTTTCAAAAAATATGCCCGAAGGAATGGTATTCAGAACGAATTTTTTACCGTCAAACTCAAGCGTGTGCCCCGCATTTGGTCCGCCCTGGAAACGAGCAATCAGGTCATAGCCTGCACTCAGTACATCAACAATTTTTCCTTTACCTTCATCGCCCCATTGGAGGCCTAATAATACGTCAACAGCCATTAATTTTTTATTTTCTTAAATAATCGTCAAAATGCTATAAATAGATGATGCGCACCTGTTCAATATGGTTGAAGCAGGCATCATCTTCAGCGTCAATAAAATAAATGATGAATTTATTTACCGCAAAGGTATCATACTTGATAAATCTATCACGATAAAATTTAAAAAGATTAGGAGTCCTTTAAACTTTCCTTTCGCAATGCCCTGCTTTCAGCTTTTCGCAATTGCCATACAGGTTAAGCGAATGGTGTTTTATTTCAAATTTCAGCAAGCCGCCCATCATACTTTGTATTTGCTGAATACGGGGATCGCAAAATTCAACCACCTTGCCGCAGTCAATACAAATAATATGATCGTGCTGTTTATAGCCGTATGATTTTTCAAATTGGGCCATGTTTTTACCAAACTGGTGCTTGGTAACCAAATCACACGATACCAAAAGCTCTAAAGTATTGTAAACCGTGGCCCTGCTTACACGGTATTTTTTATTTTTCATGTGGATGTACAATGATTCCACATCAAAATGATCTGACCGGGAATAAATTTCTTCCAGTATGGCAAATCGTTCGGGAGTTTTTCTTAGGTTTTTATTTTCAAGATAAGCCTCGAAAATTTTTTTAACCATCTCTATGGTTTCCTGTTGAGACATGATATTATTTAAAGAGACAAAGTTAAGAATTTAGTTTGGAGTTGATTAAGTTTATTAGGTTGATTGAGTTATCAAAGCAACCGCTCACTCCATCAACCAATCACTCAGTCAGCCAATTAAGACGCTTTTTCAATAACCGAATCAAAGCGGTTAACGCCGGTTACGCCTTTTACTGTTTTTAGTTTTTTAATCAGGTTATCAAGGTGTTCTGTATCGTTCACATACACCATAATAGAACCTTCAAAAATACCGTTATCGCTGTCAACTGTAATGGAACGCATATTTACCTTAAAGTCATTTGATATTACGGTAGTTAATTTATTGATTAAGCCAACATCATCAATACCTGTAATTCTTAAGCCGGTTAAAAACGCCAGTTCCTGTTGGTTGGTCCACCTTGCTTTTACAATGCGGTAACCATAATTGGCCATCAGCTTAGCTGCATTAGGGCAATTGGTGCGGTGTATTTTAATACCATCGCTTACGGTTATAAAGCCGAAAACATCATCGCCAGGTATAGGGTTACAGCAATTGGCCAGTTTATAGTCAATTTTCTGCATATCCTCACCAATCAAAAGCATATCCTTGTCTTTTGATTTCAAATTGCGCATCAGGCTCTGTACCTGTTCGGCTTCAATTTTATCCTGCGGTTTATTTTCAACTACTTTTTCTGATGCCTGGTATTCTTTCAGGTCTTTCATATCAATAGTACCTTTGGCAACATTGTAAAAAAGATCCTGGGTTGATGGCAGCTTAAAGAAATAGCTTAGCTTATGTATATTTTCGGAGTTGTAAGTGATTTTTAATGATTTCAGCTTACGCTCCAATATTTCCTTGCCATCTTCAGCAATTTTTCGTTTTTCTTCTTTTAGGGCCGATTTAATTTTGGCTTTGGCTTTAGCCGTTACCACAATGTTTAGCCAGTCTTCCTTAGGTACCTGCTTGCTCGAGGTAATGATCTCTACCTGGTCGCCGTTTTGCAGTTTGTGGTTAAGCGGTACCAGCTTGTGGTTCACTTTGGCACCTATACAGCTTGCACCTACGTCGGTATGTATTTCAAAAGCAAAATCAAGTGCAGTAGCGTTTAGTGGTAGCTGGATCAATGCTCCTTTTGGGGTAAAAATGAAAATCTCATCCGAGAAAAGGTTCATTTTAAAATCATCCAGAAAATCGAGTGCATTTGACTCCGGATTTTTTAACAGATCCCTTACCTTTTGCACCCATTGGTCCAAACCGCTGTCGCTTGATGATTCCTTGTATTTCCAATGCGCAGCAAAACCCTTTTCGGCAATCTCATTCATCCGCTTGGTACGGATCTGCACTTCAACCCATTGCCCGCGGGGGCCCATTACAGTAGTATGCAATGATTCGTAACCGTTGGCTTTTGGGGATGAGATCCAGTCGCGCAGCCTGTCGGGATTTGGACGATATAGATCAGTAACTATGGAGTAAGCTTTCCAGCAATCAGCCTTTTCGTGTTCGGGTGTACTATCCAATATTATCCTGATGGCAAAAAGATCATACACCTCTTCAAAAGGGATCGATTTTTTCTTCATCTTATTCCAGATGGAGTGTATAGATTTTGGCCTGCCGAAAATATCAGCCTCCAAACCCTGGCCCGCAATTACTTTTTTTACCGGTTCAATAAAATCCCTGATAAATTTTTCACGCTCAGCCTTTTTCTCATTAAGCTTATTTTTAATAAACTGGTAAGTTTCTCTTTCCATGTACTTCATAGAAAGATCTTCCAGTTCTGATTTAATGGCATATAAACCGAGGCGGTGTGCCAGCGGAGCATACAGGTAAACCGTTTCTGATGATAGCTTTAGCTGCTTATCGCGCGGCATAAACTCCATGGTGCGCATATTGTGCAAACGGTCAGCCAGTTTTATCAATATTACCCTTACATCATCGGCCAGGGTAAGCAGCATTTTGCGGAAATTTTCGGCCTGCAACGAACTGTTGGTATCAAAAACGCCCGATATTTTTGTTAAGCCATCAATAATCATGGCTACTTTTTTGCCAAATTCCCTTTCAATATCATCAAGGGTCATGTTGGTATCTTCCACCACATCATGTAATAAAGCACATACAATGGAGGTAGTACCCAAACCAATTTCTTCGGCAGCTATTTGAGCAACGGCAATAGGATGATAAATATAAGGCTCGCCCGATTTACGGCGCATGTCTTTATGGCTTTCCAATGCTACTTCAAAAGCCTTACGTATCATGCGTTTATCGCCTTTTTGAAGGGTAGACTTTGAAGCGCGCAACAAAGCACGATATCTTTTTAATATCTCATTCTTCTCTGCTTCCAGATCAATCACTAATTCTTTCATGTATATGCGCTATACTCCTTATTATTCAATCTTTTTTGTAACTAAAAATATAATTACAGGTTCTTAACAAAATCCCAAATAAAATGCATTAATTTTGTAATACGTAAAAATATGAAATTAATTGGTCTTTTACTGTTGTTTTGTTGTTTGATGGGTTCGGCAATGGCCCAAACGGAAAAACCTGCGCCATTAATTTTGGGCAAAAACGATACCATTAAAACCTATTTAACGGTTGATAGTGGTAAACTAATGCCCTGGATTGTAATTCCTGACATAAAGATTACCGATACCCGTATTTTTAAAAGCCAGGAAGATCTGGATAATTACCGTCGTTTACGTTACAATGTGTTAAAAGTATTGCCTTACGCACGTTTTGCGGGGCAAAGGTACCGTCAACTACAGCGGGATTTGGCTTTAACCGCAGATAAGCACAAACAAAAAGAATTGATTGATGCTTGCGAAACACAGATTAAGGATTTGTTTAATAAAGAGATTAAGGATCTGACAATTAGTCAGGGAGAGGTATTGATAAAGCTGATTGACCGCGAAACCGGTAATACCAGCTATGCAATGGTTAAGGATCTTAAAGGTGGCTTTAAAGCATTTTTATACCAATCTGCCGCCCGTATATTCGGGCACGATTTAAAAGAGACTTATGACGCTGATCAGCAAAAGGACATTGAAGCCATTTTGTTGCAGGCCGGTTATAACTCTACTAACTATTAGTAATGATTGATAAAAGTATCTACCGGTTTAATGTTAAAAAGTTAAACGGTGAAGAAGTCAGCCTGGCTGATTATAAAGATCAAGTTCTTTTGATAGTAAATACCGCTTCCCAATGTGGTTTTACTCCCCAGCTAAAAGAACTGGCCGAATTGAAAGATGCCTTTGAAGGGAAGGATTTTCAAATATTGGCATTCCCATCCAATGATTTTGGCGGACAGGAACCACTTGAAGGTGAAGAACTGGCACAGTTTTGTGAAATCCAACGAGTAAATTACCCCGTTTTTGAAAAAATAAGGGTTAGAGGGCCGTATGCAGATCCGCTGTATAAGTTTTTTGCTGATAAGAAAGAAAATGGCAAGCTCAACTCTGTTCCGAGATGGAATTTCCATAAATTCTTAATCAATAAATCAGGCATGGTAACCGATTTCTTTTATCCGTTTACCAAGCCAACATCATCCAAAATCAGGAAGCAGATAACGCGTTTATTGGCTCCCGGTAAATAATTGAATTTTTTTATGTTGAAACTGGATATATTAGTTTTATCCGTACACCCTGACGATGCTGAGTTGGGCTGTGCTGGTACTATTTTAAAACATATTGCCGAAGGCAAAAAAGCAGGTATTGTTGATTTAACGCAAGGAGAGCTGGGCACGCGCGGTTCTGTTGAGATTAGGGCTGCCGAGGCCGCTGAGGCAGCCAGGATACTTGGTTTAAGCGTAAGAGAAAATCTGGCGATACCCGATGGCTTTTTCGAAAATACTAAAGAGTATCAGCTAAAAGTAATAGCTGCTATCCGTAAATATCAGCCTGAAATAATTATTACCAATGCTTATCACGATAGGCACCCCGACCATGGCCGGGCAAATGAATTGGTAGAAGCCTCATCTTTTTTAGCTGGATTGCGCAAAATAGAAACTTTTGACAACGGACAGCTGCAGCAGATATGGCGCACGCCAATAGTTTTACATTTTATACAGGACAGATATATTAAACCTGATATTTTAGTAGACGTTACCGAATACTGGGATAAAAAAATAGAAAGCATCCGTGCCTATGGTTCGCAATTTTATAATCCTAACTGGGATAATGAACCTGAGACTTATATTTCTTCGCCCAATTTTATTGAAGTGGTTGAGGCCCGCGCTCGCGAGTTTGGGAAAAGCATCCAGGTGAAATATGCCGAAGGCTTTACCTCAAGAAAAATTTTAGGGGTTGATAGCTTGTTTGATCTGAGGTAAGATAAAACATATAGCCACAAGAATGACTCGTAAAGTATTAAACTTTAAATTTTTGATTTTCTTTGCGATAATCGGTGCATTTATCCTGAATTCTTGTCGGCATAATGATAAGCCCCGACGTGCCAAAACGCACCGATCAACGAAAGTACCATCAAAAGCTATTCCTTTAAAAACAAACAAAGACGACTTCTACAGTCGCGGGGATAGCATTTCTTTTTTTGAACTTAATAAGACAGAAACGGGTAAAGGAGATACCGTAGGATTCGTTTCATTATCTGATATAAATCCACTGCCTGGCTCTCTTAATACACCGCAGGACTCTGTTGATCGTCTTGTCCTTCCTGATTTGAAAAACAAAAAGCCGGAAGAAACACGGTACTTGGTGCTGACTTCAAAATATAGAAAGAGGCTTCTGATGGCGACAGGCATTTCTGAAGCTGATAGTTTATTTGTTTATGATTACTCTAACGATACTCTCCTAAGCTTTCCAATAAGCTCGTTGGAAGCTGTAGCGAGTTTGAGTATTTATGAAGATGCGACTGTAGCGAAACATACAGCATTGGATTATCAATTCGGTTTTCAAATAAATAAGGTGTTGCTGGCAGGATTGAGAAGTAGCTACTTTGGCAAAACATTTGTATATATCGGGGTATCAAGCCCTTTTGCCCGGAGACAGATGCATCCGATTATATGGGAGAAAATTGACCCCAAAAAAGTTCCAGCTATTGAGCTGAATGCCGAAAATAAGAGGGTACTAAAAGAATATAAATTTAATAATGCATATGATTTCGAGTCGGATGGGTTTCATTATTATCTTCAAGAATACCTGAAAACCGATAACGCATACACCGCTAAATCCTTTAGGATACTGATAATTAACACAGAGAATGAAGTTATATATAACTACTTAGATTATGAAACCGAGGTTTCCTCGCCAGCTCCGATCAGCGTTTTAAATGATAGCCAGAATACACTTGAACAATGGACAGGGCATCTATTGAAAAATCGACCACCCGTATTGGTTGGGTTTGATTATATTAGTTTTGGATGCGATGTAGTGCCCTTTGTGGATAAATCTAATAAGTATATAAGTTTGAACTGTGACAACAGGCACTAAAATTATAATTTGATTTACGCTCAGCCGTTTCATGTAACCGATAAAAAAATGGCGATGAGTTTTAAAACTCATCACCATTTTTGTCTGTATAGCTGCCATTATTAAGCCCTTACATACTCAAAGCGATTGTTTTCGTTGCTTCTTTCCCGCCTTAATTTATTTTCGTTAGCAAGCTTTAACAGAATGCCTGAAAGCTCAGAGGTTTTAAATTCTGAATCGAAATTTTCTTTACAGTACTCAGCAATTGATGATATGGAGTGGGGCACATCGAAAAAATCAGTTGATAGCAATTGATTTAAAACTTTAGTAGCTCCTGGTTTTTTTCCAAGTTTTGAACCTGAATACTCTCCCTCACCATCCAGCTTCTGCTTGTATCCTCTTTTGTTAAATAATTCAGCATTGTCATTATCCACTTTTTCAGATTCAAGCAATGCTTCCAACAACTTATCTACCACCCTAACCTGCACTGCTTCAGAACGGAATGAATTAACAACTTCAGATATTTCTATCAGCTGTTTTTTTAACTTCTCAATGTGTTTGCTCATTATACCTTTTAAATTACTTATTTCTCCTTATTCAAAAATACCAAGCGCAATAATTAAAAATATTGCTTTTATTGGTAAAAATGTAGTATATGTTAATATTGTTCTCAATAATTAACGTTAATAAGGGGTTTTAGTTTATAATAAGTAGTAAAAGGACTATTTTTAGTTTATATAATAGGCACTGTAGCAAAAGTTTTACATTTATTACAGAATTGCAGCTATATTTTCAAGTATTGTTAAGCCGTCATCAATATGTTTTTTGTCAATAATAAGGGCAGGCCTGAAACGGATACTGTGGTCACCACAGCCCAAAAACATTACATTTTGTTCCATTCCTTCTTTTAGAAATTGGTCTCTTCTTCCTTTATCCGGAAAGTCAAAAGCTGTTAACAGGCCTTTGCCCCGTATGTTAGTGATAACATCATGTCTTTTTGAAATATCATGTAATTGGTTTTGCAGGTATTCGCCCATTTGAGCTGCATTTTCGCAAAGGTTGTCCTCTTCAATAATGTCCATAATTTTTGAGGCCCTTACCATATCAACCAAACTACCACCCCAGGTTGAATTAATGCGCGATGGTACATTAAATACATTATGTTCAACCTCATCAACTCGTTTGCTTGCCAGTATGCCGCATACCTGCATCTTTTTGCCGAAAGCAATAATATCCGGGCGGGCATTTTCGCCATAGTGTTCATGGCACCAAAATTTACCGGTTAAGCCTACACCTGTTTGTATCTCATCATAAATCAATAAAGCTTCATTTTCGTCGGCAAGTTTGCGCAGTTGTTCTAAAAACTCCTGCCTTACGTGGTTGTCGCCGCCTTCTGATTGTATGGGTTCAATAATAATGGCGCAAACATCGTCCTTATTTTCTTCAAAGGCTTTTTTAATTTGGGCTATGGATAACGCTTCTCTTTGTAAAAGATCATCGTGATTGCTATCGCTGTAAGGGAAATTAATATAAGGGTGCGATACGCGTGGCCAATCAAACTTGGCAAACCATTTTGTTTTTACGGGTTGGGTATTGGTTAAACTTAAAGTATAACCCGAACGACCATGAAAAGCATGCTCAAAATGGATTACCTTAAAACCTATTTCTTTGGTGTAGCCTTTTGCGAAGTTCTTCTGAACCTTCCAGTCCATAGCTACTTTTAAAGCGTTCTCAATGGCTAATGAGCCGCCTGAAATGAAAAAGGCATGCGGAAGGTATTCCGGTATCCCCACTCGGTCGAAAGTTTCTACAAACTGCGCATACTGGGTAGTATAAATATCAGAGTTTGATGGGTTGGTTAAGGCAGCCAATAACAGGTTTTTCTTAAACTCTTCATCGTTCACCATTTTGGGATGATTATAACCTAAGGGTACCGACGCAAAACAGGTAAAAAAGTCGAGCAGGGTACGGTTATGTTTAGCATCGTAAATATAAACACCCTTACTTTTTTCCATGTCAAAAGTTAAGTCGAAGCCATCGGCTAAAACATGCTTCTGTAAAGAAGCCTGTACATTTTCAGGAGAAACAAGTAGGTTATACATATCAATTTGGTTTTTCCAAATTTACTCAAAAAGCCCCTAAAAACAAATTTTAGGCGGTTTTTGAACCGAAATGCCAAAAAGTAACTTTAAATTGTTTAAAGTTGGTTTTTGTACTGATTTTGACTTTGGTTTTGAGATATCCAGCAATCAATAACCACAGGTTTCGGTTGAAAAACGGAATAAAAAGGATAAATAGGAAGCTTTTTTATGATAAAATTTTGTTTTGTATGCCCCCTGCCAAACGAGTGAGTACTGGCCTTTTTACGGATAAACTTTTATAACTAAGGCTTTGCTTTTACGCTTAATTTAAATGCATTTACCACTCAAAACTTCTCCTTCATCCCCAATAATCCCCAAATACCACCGCTGTGGATGGCCAGTATTTTGTCGCCGGGTTTAAAGTAATTTTTTTGAGCCAGGTCAAATAAGGCATAGAGCATTTTTCCGGTGTAAACGGGTTCAATTAAAATGCCGGTGGCGGGTACAAATTGTTTTATAAATTCAATCAGCTCCGGGGTGGTTTTGCCATATCCTCCAAAATGGTAATCGGTATGTAATTGGTAACTGGCGGGCGCGGTTAAAAAACGGTCAATCTCAGCTTTCATGAATTCGCCGTTTTTAAACACAGGTATGGCATTAAATTGAGTAGCAAGCTTATGCTCATGTATGCCGTTTATAATGCCTGCCGCTGTGGTGCCGGTACCGCATGCGCAAAAAATATGATTGTATGTTTCGCCGAGTTCATTAATGAGTTTACTACAGCCTCTGGCCCCTTCGGCTGACGCACCGCCCTCGTCTATAAAAAAAGCATCGGCATTGTTGCCGAAATATTTTTCAAACAGGGTTGTTTTATCGCGGTAGCTGTCCCGGTCAGTAAATAGCAGTTCCATGCCGTGCAGCTTACATAAAAACAGGGTGTCATTATCTACAGGTTCACCCCGTACTATACCTGTGGCCCTAAAGCCAAATTTGGCTGCTGCTGCCGCCGTTGCCAGTAAATGATTGGAGTAGGCACCCCCAAAAGTTACCAGGTGCGTTTTGTTTTCGGCTTGTGCCTTAAGTAAAACGTATTTCAGTTTGCGCCATTTATTGCCCGAAATAATGGGATGGATCAGATCATCGCGTTTTATAAAAACAGAAATGCCCCGTTCAGCAAACAGTTTATTTTTAATTTGCTGAACGGGGCTAAAAATTTCCAGATCAATATCCATCCGGCAAAGTTAAAAACCAAAGCCTATACCTGCGTTAACAGATTTATATTGAGCCAGGCTTCCCGAAGCATAAAAGCGGAAAAAGCCTAAGTTCAACTGAAATCCCAGGTCGGCGCGGGCGCCATTGATGCTGGTTTCGCTAATATTAACCGGGTTAGGGTAAGTGGTATAGGTTGGGGTGCCGGTAAATGTAGCGCCGGTTGTAATGGGGTAGTTGCCAATAACACCTACCTTAGTATGCGTAGTATTGTAGCCAACAGCAAAAAATGGTGTAAAGGCCAATAATTTTTTGGAAATAATAAGCTGCGCCATAAAACTGTTAAAGCTGCCAGAAATATGCTGATTGGTAAAATCAGTATTTTGACTTGCATTTTCGGGCTCAGCACCCTGGTCGGGCTGAACATTTAACGGAATATTAAGATTTAAATGACTGTACCCCACGGCAACAGCCAAATCAAACGGAACCAGTTTGTCGGCAGTTTTTCCTATAATGTCCTGCATTATATCGTGCTTTAAGCCAAAGCCTATTGATGAAACCTTACCTACATCGCTACCTAAATTAATACTTGGAATAGCACGTATGGTAAGATCTGTGTTTTGAATTAATCCTACCGTTAGTTGTATTTGCGGAGCAGGGATAACCGACAATTTTCCAGAAGGGGTATTAAAAGAACTCACTTTGCGCCCGTTATCATCATAAATATCCAATAAAGGGCCGGTGGTATTTTTACTACCTGCAAAAGTAGGGGCTATGGTTTGGGTAGGGTCATCAGGTCTTACGTTGTTTGATAGGCCAATTTTTGTTACGTCGAAAGTTTTATCAGCATTTGATACAAAGGCTGCTGATGCGGTTATACGTAAATCAAAATGGAGCAGTTTTTTGGTCTTTGCGGTATTGTTCCATCCGCTGTTAAGGCCAACTCCCAAGCCTTTAAACAATGGCTCGCCATAAGCATCAACCAATTTGGTGGCATCGGCAGGTGCTGCTTTTATAATGGCCGAAAAGCCGCTTTGTGCATTTGAGCGTAACGATAAAAAAACTAACATGGACAAAGCCAATAAAGAGTAGAACTTTTTCATGGTGGTGGTATGCTTTAGTAAGTATTAATGACTCAAGTTAAACAAACATTTTACTATAAGTGCTGTATTATTGTCGCAATAATAATATACGTAGGCCAATAAATTAAAAAACGACTATTTTTGCGCCAATGGCAGATGAAACCGAATTAATAGACCAGGACGAACAAGACTTATACGAACACCTGCGTGTTATTGTTGATAAGGGACAATCCTTGCTGCGCATTGATAAGTTTTTGATGCACAGGGTTGAAAATGCCTCCCGTAACCGTATTCAGAACGCAATTGAGCTTGGGAATGTTTTGGTTAATGAAAAACCAATAAAAGCCAGCTATAAGGTAAAGCCGCTCGATGTTATTTCGGTGGTATTACCACATCCACCACGAGATACGGAAGTATATCCGGAAAATATCCCGCTTAATATTGTTTATGAGGATGACGATGTGCTGGTAGTAAACAAACCTGCCGGACTGGTGGTACACCCGGGATATAATAATTATACGGGGACGTTGGTGAACGGACTAGTATATCACTTTCAGCAATTACCAACCTTGCCCGGTAATGATGGTCGGCCCGGATTAGTGCATCGTATTGATAAAGATACTTCGGGCTTATTGCTCATCAGTAAAAACGAGCGTGCCATGACCTGGCTTGCCAAGCAGTTTTTTGACCATACCATAACCCGTAAATATATTGCCTTAGTTTGGGGCGATTTACCGGAAGATGGCACGGTAACCGGTTATATTGGCCGGAGTGTGAATGATAGGAGGGTAATGTCTATTTATGATGATCCTGAAAAAGGAAAATGGTCAGTAACGCATTACAGGGTTTTGGAGCGAATGGATTATGTAACGTTGATTGAATGCCAACTGGAAACTGGCCGCACACACCAGATAAGGGCACATATGAAACATATTGGGCATCCTTTATTTAGTGACGCTACTTATGGCGGCGACAAAATATTAAAAGGAACCGTGTTTAATAAGTACAAGCAGTTTGTTGAAAATTGTTTTGAACTGATGCCGCGGCAGGCTTTACACGCACAAACACTGGGCTTTTTACATCCAACCCTAAAAAAACAATTGCTGTTTGAAGCGCCTTTGCCAAAAGATTTTGAAACTGTTTTAAATAAATGGCGTAAATATAGCGGGTTGGAGATTAGTGATTAGATACTGGAGATTTGAAAAATCCAGCCTGTAAATGAACTTTTAGCATACAAAATGAAACTTTCTGATATTACTACGTTTAAAAGAAAAACTAATCTCTAACCTCCTTCGCTAATAACTAACCATGACACCTGTTTTTATCAATTTTAATGGCGAAATAATGCCGGCCGGCACTAAGCTGGTTTCGATAAATAACAGGGCGTTTAAATATGGCGATGGTTTATTTGAAAGTATGCGCCTGATGAAGGGGCAGCTGAAATTTGCCGATTTACATGCCGACCGTTTGCAAAGAGGGATGAAAGCATTGAAAATTGATGGTTACTCGCAAATGGATAGCTGGTTTTTGAGGGAGAAGTGTGAAGATATATCGCGCCGCAACAAAATTAAACATGGCCGTTTACGCTTAACGGTATATCGTGATGCAGAAGGTTTGTATACACCATCGGGCAATAAAATGGCTTATGCGCTTGAATTGCAGCCGCTGGATGAGCCGAGATATTTTCTAAATCCGAAGGGGCTGATTGTTGATATTTTTCCAGATTTGCCTAAGCCTACCAACTACCTTTCTAATATTAAAACCTGTAATTCGCTTACTTATATTATGGCCGGGTTGTTTAAAACGCAAAACAAGCTCGACGATGCCTTTTTATTAAATCAGCATGGCTTTTTGTGCGAAGCCAGCAGCTCAAATGTATTTGTATGGTATCAAAATCATTTATACACTCCGGCATTGAGTGAAGGCTGTGTTGAAGGGGTAATGCGCCAGGTAATAATTGATTTGGCAAAAAAGGTCAATATACCCGTTACCGAAGCACAAATAAATCCCGAAATTTTGTATGAGGCAGATGAAGTATTTTTAACCAATGCCACCCGTGGAATACAGAGTGTAATGGGTTTTGGCGTTCGCCGTTATTTTAATGAAGTAAGCAAAATACTAATTGAAGAGTTAAACAAGTTATAAGAAATAAATTACGACGCTTTTACAGTAAATTTAATTTGAGCCATATCACCACCAAAACTAATGAGCTCAACAAGTGAAATTTCCAGGATTTCTGTAATTTCAATTAGCCGGTGCAAGGTAATGCTGCTGTAACCCAATTCAATTTTGCTGTAAGCATTTTGGGATATATTAAGTTTAGCGGCAAGATAATCCTGCGTGTAGTTCCTAAACTCTCTTATTTTTCTGATGTTAGCGATTACCTCCTGGGTCTTTAAATCGCTCAATGATTTTATACCTGTGTTAAACATGATAAGCCTTTAATGGTAAACTACGTAAGTAAAACAACTGCGGTTTTTGGATAATAAACTTTTAGTGATTTTATTTTAACAGATTGGTTGCTTTTTGCCAGGGAGGGTTGTTTTTGGTAGTATTTATTAATATTTAATTAATAAATTATTTTATGATTTTACACAGATGGGAAGCTTGGGGAAATTTGGATAAAGTGTTACCTGTTGAGGGTGTTTTGTAATTTATTGAATAGCAGGCCAAATATTATTCGGTAATAAATAAAATTCACCAATTTTATATAAGTTGTGAATTTTGATAGAAAATGTGCAACTTAGCGTGCTAGTTTTTAACACCAATATTACTTTTATATTAAATTTATATTATTTTCGTTCCGGCTGATCCCTAATGAGTGCTATTCAAATACTTGAGGATAAGGAATTGACCGATCTGCTTAAAGATGGGAACGAATCAGCATTCACCGAAATTTATAACCGTTATTGGGACAGGCTTTATTATATAGCTTATAAACTGCTAAAGGATACCGATAGTGCTGAAGAAATTGTTCAGGAGGTATTTCTTATCCTCTGGAAAAAAAGGGAATCACTAGTTATACAATCATTAACTCAATACCTGGCAGCAATGACGCGGTATGCTGTTTATCGGCATTGCGCCAAAGAAAAACAACTGAAGGAGAATGAAAATGCCCTTGGTGTTTTAAATGCCGGTGATATTGCCGAAATTGATGTGGATAATAAAATCCTGCTCGAAATAATCCAGAATCTTTCTAATAAATTACCTGAGAAGTGCCGCCTGGTATTTCAATATAATAAATTGCAGGATATGTCACTTACGGATGTAGCTGAGCAATTAAATATTTCACAAAAAACAGCCGAAGGGCATTTAACTAAAGCCTTGCGTACTATACGAGCAAATTTAGGTGCTTCGATGAGTGATTTTTTGGTGTTTTTAATCATTATGGCTCTTTTTAAGCGCTAATTCCCTTGTTTTTCTTCTATTTTACTATTTTTTCTCTTGTTTTTTGCCTACTTAGTGTTGTTTTTACACCAACTTTTGAATTTTTTTTAAAAAGTTTCAAAATAAAGCAAGGGTATTTGGTATTAAATATACTCTATGTTATAAAAAGCAGTAAAAATGGGCCCTATTGGCAGGAGTGAGTTGAAGCAATTGGCGAAAAAGTATCTTAATGGTACAGCAACGCCTGAAGAAAAGGAGTTGTTGAACCAGTGGTATGATACTATTCATGATGGCGATCAATTAGAGGTTGTTTCTGCAGAAGATTCGGAAACAGATGTAAAAATGAGGATCTATGAAAATCTTCATTCAGAGATAATCAATCAGAAATTGAAGGATAATGCTATGCCGGGTAATCGTTCGGCGTCGATAATAAAAATGATTAGATGGAGTGCTGCAGCAGCAGTAGTTTTTCTTTTTGTTGGTATTGCCTGGTATGCAAATAAATTAGTAGGAAAAACAGCAGCATCCGGTTCAGAACAGGTAACACTTACCACCCAAAAAATCACTAAGTTAACCTTGGCTGATGGTTCATCAGTATGGTTAAATGCACATACCACATTTAAATATCCTAATAGTTTTAAAGGGAAATTGCGGGAAGTACAGTTAATTGAGGGCCGGGCCTTTTTTGATGTTAAGCACGAAAGCGAACATCCATTTGTAGTGAAAACCAAAACTTTAAATATTACAGTGCTGGGTACCTCATTTGATGTACGCACCTCTGCCAAAGAAGGGATGACCAAAGTAAATGTAATTACCGGTAAGGTAGGCATTACCCGCCCAGGGCATGCTAATGAACCTGCTGTTATGTTATTGCCTAAGCAGGAGATTGTTTTAAATAAAATGGCTAACCAGTTTGTCAAGGGTGTTACCCCCGATCAGGTAATTAATTTATGGTGCAAAAGTCCGTTGGTATTTGATCAGGAAAACCTTGATAATGTATTTAAAGCTATAGAAAAACAATATAACACACATATACAAGTAGCTGATAAAGCGCTGCTTAATGAACGCATATCCATAACCCTGGGCAACCAGCGGCTGGATACCATTATGGAAATTTTAAGTTTCACCAAACATTTTAATTATAAAATTGCCAATGACAGTACAGTAGTGATTAAATAAAACATACCCTACTTAGCAGCTAAGAAAGGAAAAAAGCCGGAGACACGGCAAATGTCCCCGGCAATGAGATTTGGCCTGTGTATATATGCTTGAGACCCATATACAGCAGGCTATTAGTTTAACGTGAATATTAAACCCTTACAAATATGATAAATTTTTACGGCAAAGTATTGCCCATACTCAAAAAATGCATGCGCATTTCTACAATAATTATCGGCATACAAATAAGTTGTACATCGCTCCTGATGGCCCTCGGAACCAAGGCTCAGGATATGAATGTAAATGTGGTTAAAGCCAGTGTAAAACAGGTATTTAAAAGCATTGAAAAACAGGCAAACGTAACCTTCGTTTACGATGAACAGGTTATTGAAAACTTGCCATCAATTACCCTCCATGTCAAGAACATGCCCCTTGCTGAGGTAATTGCTGAATTACAGAACACAACACATCTTAAATACAAAATGGTTGGCAACTATATAGGGGTTGCAGCCAACATGCAGGAAATTCCTAAACTCTCTGCAACCGAAGAAACCAATAACAATATTATTCCAATATCAGGTTTCGTGCGCGATGCCACTGGCCAGGCAATTATCGGTGTTAGCGTAATAGTTAAAGGTAGTGCAAAAGGTACCCAAACAGACATAAATGGTAAATTTACGCTGGAAGCAAATATTGGCGACGTGCTGGTATTTACTTATTTAGGCTATCTTAAAAAAGAAGTAACGATAGCTAGTCCAACTTTAACCATACAGTTGGAAGAAGATTCGAAGCAACTGAGCGAAGTTGTAGTTACCGCTTTAGGTGTTAAAAAAGAACGTAAGGCTTTGGGTTATTCTGTTACCGAAATAAAAGGCGACGATTTGAATACAGCCAAAGAAGTAAACTTTGCTAACCAATTGGAAGGTAAAGTTGCAGGCTTAAACGTATCAACAATATCTGGAGGACCGGCTTCATCGGTAAATATTAATATCCGTGGTGCAGCCAGTTTAAGTGGTTCTACACAGCCTTTATACGTAATTGATGGTGTCCCTATGAACAATATTGATAATACTGAAATTGCAGGTTTATCAATGAATAGTGGCGGTCAATATTCAAACTCACCCGATCAGGGCGATGGTATCGGTAACCTTAACCCCGAAGATATTGCCTCTATTTCGGTACTTAAAGGTGCTGCAGCTGCAGCTCTTTACGGATCAAGAGCAAAATATGGTGTTATTTTAATAACAACCAAAACCGGTAGCAGCAAAGGTACTGTAGAGTATAGCTCAAACTATGTTTTGGAAAGTGTAATAAACCCGACTGATTTTCAGTACCAATATGGTAATGGTGCGCAGGGCCTAAAGCCAAATAGTGCAACATCAGCATTCAACTCTGGTAACGACAGTTGGGGCGCACCTCTTGATGGTTCTTCAGTAGTTCAGTTTGATGGCGTATCCCGCCCGTATACTGCGCAAAAAGATAACTTTAGTGAATTTTATCGTACAGGAAGTACTTTTACCAATACCCTGTCTTTCAGTAAAGCTTACGACCTTGCCTCAATCCGTTTTTCGGCAAGTGACTTGCACAACGAGGCGCCAACGCCAAATTCTGGTTATGACAGAAGAAACTTTAATTTTTCCGGAAACTTTAGCCCTATAAAAAGACTAACCATTGATGCACATGTTAACTACATTAGTGATGATGCTCAAAACAGACCTATTTTAGGCGATGGTCCGGGTAACTCCAGCTATCAGATTACGTTTTTACCTACCAGTTTAAATGTAAATACCCTTAGCCCAAGTACCAAAGGTACCAACGCTGCCGGTAACGAGTTGCAATTTACCAATAATAATTATGCTACCAACCCTTGGTTTGCTGCCTATAATTTTGTGAATAACAGTAGCCGTAATCGTATCATCGGTTCGGCAAGTGCCCGTTACACTTTTGACGATGGCTTATTTGCACAAGTACGTATTGGCGAAGATTATTACACTGAGCGTTATACCAACATTGTACCTACCGGAACAGCATATTATGCGCAGGCATTTCAGAATTTGGGAGAAACGTATGATAATGTTTCTGAGTTAAATACTGACTTCCTGATAGGTAAGCCGTTTAAAGTGGGTTCAGACTTTACCATTACCCCAAACGTAGGTGGTAACCTTAGGAAAAGCGCCATTGAATCAACCACAGAATCAGGTGTTGGTTTTGTAATCCCTTATGTTTATACCATCGGTAACACCGTTTCAAAATCAATAGCTTATGCTGACGATAAATTTGATGTAAACTCCTTGTACGGAACATTAGATCTGTCATATAAATCATTCTTATTTTTAGACGGTACAGCACGTTCAGACTGGTTCTCAACTTTAGCATCTTCAGCATCTCCTAACAATAAGTTAAATATTGTTTATCCTTCGGTAAGCGGTTCATTTGTGTTTACCGAGCTTTGGAAACCAACGTGGCTCGATTTTGGAAAAGTAAGAGCCGGCTGGGCAAATGTTGGTGCAGCTACCTCTCCATATCAAACATTGTTAAATTATGGCTTATTACCGGTGCAGTTAAATGGTATGCCATTAGGTACCATTACCAATACTTCAACACCAAACGATCAACTTAAACCATCAGACGCTTCTGAGCTGGAAATTGGTACAGAGTTACATACACTCCATAATCGTTTAAGTTTTGATGTAACCTGGTATAACAAGCTGTCTAAAAACGAAATTGTACCGGCTCCGGCATCAATTACTTCAGGATACCAGGGTGCAGTTTTAAATATTGGTGAAATAAGAAACAAAGGTTTAGAAGTTTTAATTACCGGCGTGCCTGTTAAAACTAAAAACTTTACCTGGACAACTTCGTTAAATTTTGCTGAAAATACCAACACTGTTTTAGCTCTGGCTGCAGGTCAATCTTCTTTACCAGTTGCAACTTCACGTACAGGAAACGGCTTTTTAGCTGATGTGGTAGGTAAAGCTGCAGATCAGGTTGAAGCATTTGATTATAAATATGACTCCAATGGTAAAATAGTTGTCGACCCAACTACAGGTATCCCGGTACAGGGCGCATTGAAAAACTATGGTTCTGCATACGGTAAATGGAGCGGTGGTTTTAACAACGAATTTACTTTCGGTCATGTTAACCTTTCATTCTTGATAGACAGCAAATTAGGTGGTAAAATATTTGCCGGGACCGAATACTATGCTTATGAAGATGGTTTGTCAAAAGCTACTTTACCTGGCCGTACAACCGGATTTGGTCCTGCTAATGTTACTACAGCCGAAAATTACTACACGCAGTTAGGCAATAACGTTTCGGGCTTATTTGTTCAAAATGGAAGCTTTATCAAGTTCCGTCAAATAACATTGGGTTATAATTTCCCAGCTTCAATGTTTCATAACGCTATACAGGGTATAAATGTCAGTTTAGTTGGTCGTAATTTATTTTACATCATGAAGAAAACAACTGACATTGATCCTGAAGCAAGTTACGGGGCTACGTCGCAAGGTTTAGAATTGGGTGATCAGTTACCTACCAGAACCTACGGAATAAACTTGAATGTTAAATTTTAATAACAATTAATTTTAATTAAAATGAAAAAGAAACTGATATATAGCAGCTTGCTAACTATGGGCTTATTCCTGGCATCAAGTTGTACCAAAAATTTTGATAAATTAAATACAGACCCTACGGCATTTAGCGCTACCAATTTTGATCCTAATTACTTATTAACCACAGCGCAATTGGATTATACAGGTAGTCAGGATTTTAGTTATGATACCTGGCGTGCAGATTTGATTTACTGCTCTGATATGATTCAGGGTTTTGCTACTTCAATTGGTTATTGGGCGGGTGATAAATACCTGGCCAATCCTGAATACACTGCTGCTTACTGGCAGAGTGATAATGGCGCGGATGGTGCGTATTCTGAGCAGGTAAAACCAATTGTTGATATGGTTACTACTACTGATGGGGTAGCCAAATACAATAACCTGCACCAGATTGGACGCATTATGAAGGCGTTGATATTTGAACGTATTACCGATCTTTATGGTGATGTACCTTACTCACAGGCGGGTGAAGGTTATTACGGGAAAATATTATTCCCGGTATATGACAAACAGCAGTCTATTTACACTAATTTAATTTCAGAGTTGCAGGATGCAACCTCAAAATTAAATCCACAGGGTGATATCCCAACCGGTGATGCCATTTATCATGGTGATATCGGCAAATGGCAACGTTTTGGCAATAGCTTGTTATTGCGTGTGGCTATGCGTTTAAGCAAAGTTGATCCGGCAACAGCAAAATCAGTTGTGCAAACGGTAATTGGCAAAACAATGGCAGCTAACTCTGATGATGCTTTCCTTTTACATGACCCGACAGGAGGCCGTCCAACAGTTAATCGCGTTAGCCAGGTATTACAGGGCGGACCTGAGAATACTTATGTAAAATGGTCCCAAACCTTTATCAACCAGTTAAAATCTACCAACGATCCTCGTTTAGCGGTAATTTCGGTTACAAATGCTACAATTGGCGTTGCCGGTGGTGATGCAAACCCAGCCGACCAAAAAGGTCAGCCAAATGGCTATGATCTTAGTGGTACTCCGGGTTTAACATTAGGATCTGCTCCTGGTTTTACTACCCTTGGCGACTATTCATCACCAAGTACTTACCTGGTTCAAATGGGTTCACCTACATTTATACTTACCTATGGCGAATCGGAACTTTTACTGGCCGATGCAGCTGAGCGTTTTGGCATTGGTGGCAGCGCCGCAACGCATTATAATAATGGTGTTGAAGCTGCTATTACCTATTTGTCAGAGTATGATCCGGGTGCTACTGTTTCACAATCTGCAGCTGCTGCTTATGTGGCTGCTAACCCTTATGTTGCCGGTGAAACGGGTTTAAATATGATTAATACCCAATACTGGGTGTTGACTAATACCATGATGGATTTTTATGAATCGTGGAGTAACTGGAGAAGGACAAACTATCCAACTTTAACTCCTGTTGTTTATCCAGGTAATGCTACAAACGGAACTATTCCACGCCGTTTTCCATACCCTTTGGTTGAGGCAGCTAACAACCCAACCAATTATACTGCTGCTCATAATGCCGTTCCGGGAGGAGATGTATTAAGCGGGCGTGTTTGGTGGGATGCTCAATAAATTGCGGTTAGTTTTAATATAATAAATGAGTGGCCGTTTCATGTATATCATGAAGCGGCTTTTTTTGCCCCTAAGAAAATCGAAAATGTTTTAGTGTAACGAATAAAATACTTTTCATATTAAAGTCATTTTATACAACAAACGGATATGTAAGTTGGCAAAAAGATATATTATTTAGTAGAAATGAATCTTATCTATTAGAAGATTTGTAGTGATGGTTTGTTAAATTATTAGTTAAGAAAAATATTTTTTTATTGTGTAACTACCAGTGAGTGTTTAAGTTGGTTTGTTAATTTATAGTAAATGATTTTAAAGTTATTTATGATTCAGGTATGGTAAAATATATTTGCTATGTATTTGATTAAAAGCAAGATTCAAATATGTTGGTAATAATTATTGTTGTAAAAACGAAGGTTTTTTAAAATACTTGATTGTTAGCTGATTTTTTTTGAGTTTTGTCGATGCGTTAATGATTTATTTATGCTTCATTAACATCTTTTGATAACTGATGAGTGATTTTACTAAACTTTCTGATGATGAGCTTCTTGATCTGTTAAGGCAGGATAAGCTTAGTGCATTTAAGGAAATATACAGTCGCTATTGGAAAAAACTTTACGCCGAATCATATAAAAGGCTAAAAAGTAAAGAGCAGGCCGAAGAAATTACCCAGGAAATATTTACTAACTTTTGGATAAAAAGAAATACCATTCAAATTACTACAACTGTTGGTGGGTATTTGCATTTGGCGGTAACTAACCAGGTTATTGATCAGTATCGTAAAGAACTTGTTAGAGATAAGTACAGGGAGGCATTTAAAGTAATTCATACTGAAACCGATACTTCAACAGAAGATACTATCATGTTGAAAGAGCTTGCTTATACTATTGAAGCAGAAGTAAACCAATTACCCGATAAATGCCGTTCGGTATACCACTTAAGCCGAAACGAACATAAAACCAATAAAGAAATAGCCCTATATCTGGGGATCTCTGAAAAAACGGTTGAAAACCATCTTACCAAAGCATTAAAGAAGCTTCGTGTTGGCTTAAGCCATTACCTGCTCATCTTTTTGCTCTTCTTTTTAAAATAATAAAAAAATATTTTTCATTGGCGTAGGGGATGGGCCTTTCTTATGCGTCAAGTATTTTATAAACCAATTTTTTTTCTTTTCATGGAGAAACTTATACCCGTTGAATTACTGGAAAAGTATATTAATGGCGAATGCACGGAGGCTGAAATATCATTAGTAAAAAAATGGTACCAGTCTTTTGAGTATGACGATGACTATATTTCAGCTATAAGTGCGTCCGAAGAAAAGGAATTAGAAGAACGGATTTATAACCATATTCTTCTAAAAATCGGCAATATTGCTGAAGAAGAACAAATACCTGAAAAATTACCTTATAATTTTTGGCGTAAATGGTATACTATAGCTGCTGCGGCTGCTATAATATTATTTGCAGGAGTAATGGTATTGTATCAACAACAACAAGCCAACCTGCTACAGACTGCTGACTTAAACGCAAAACAGCTGGTATCTATTGCCAATAACTCCAATCAAATTTACAAAGCAACACTTCCTGATAATAGTTCTGTTTGGTTAAGCCCACATTCAAAATTAACTTATCCGGGTATGTTTAATAGTAAATCAAGAAACGTATCCATATCTGGCGAATGCTTTTTTGAGGTCACCAAGAACCCTGAGCGTCCTTTTATTATCAGTAGCCGTTCCATTATTACCAAAGTGTGGGGAACCAGTTTCCTGGTAAATGATAATGAAGAAAGCAACAAGGCGGAAGTATCTGTACTTACCGGAAAGGTTTCTGTAAGCATTAAAAAGTCAGATGACGGTAAACAGATTTCAACCAGCCTGGGAAAAGACGAGGTGATGTTATATCCGCATCAAAAAGTTATTTATTTGTTAGAACAGCATGTTTTGCAACCGCAATCGGTAGTAGAAGAACCCGCTTTGCAAATATGGAAAAGGGCAGATTTTTCTTTTGAAAATAAACCATTAAAGGAAATTATTCCGGTACTAAATGCAAAATTCCATGTGCATATAAAGGCTGGCGATGATAAATTAAACCGTTATATTTTAAATGCTGATATGACCGGCTTTAATTTACCAGATGTATTGGAGGCGCTAAAAAAATCGCTGAATATCAATTACGAGATAAAAGCGAACAGTATTGAACTTGAATAAACCAATTACTTAACCAATAATAATAAACTATGCAAAAGAAATTACAAACCTGATTATTACCGATATAGTGGTGCAAGGCACCTGCGAAAACAAAAAAACTTAGAAGTGTTACGAGCACTCCTAAGTTCAAAAAGTCAAGCCCCGCATGATGAACACCATTTATGGTGTAAGGGCTTTAATTGTCTCATTTTTAACATAGAAACATAACAAATATATGAAATTTGGTATACGAAAGCCTACTCTTTGGTATAAAATCATGAAGATTACATTTAGCCAAATCCTGATAGCCGCCGTATTAAGCAGCTTTGCTTATTCAAGTCCGTTGAAGGCACAGGATGTACTTAATAAAACAGTAAATATGTCGCTTGGTAATACTACTTTGCTTGATGTATTAAACTATTTACAGAAAAACAATGACGTTAAGTTTATTTACAGCAAAAACGCTATTGATGTTTCAAAAACAGTAACCGTTAATTTTGAAAATCAGTCACTTAAAACCGTACTTGACCAGGTGTTTAAAAACAATGGTATTGACTACGAAGTACTAAAAGACAGAATAGTTTTGGGTAAAAATGCTGAAAATACAGTAACGGTTAACAATGACGGTACTGTAACTATAGCAACCGGAACAACATCAGCAAAAGCCGTAGCAGGTATCCCGGTAACAGGTAAGGTAGTTGATGAAACTGGTTTGCCAATTATCGGAGCTTCAGTTGTAGAAAAAGGTACAACCAATGGTATCACAACTGATATTAACGGTGCGTTTAAACTTAATGTAAGCGGCCCACAAGCTGTACTTGAGGTTCAATACATTGGCTACACTACAAAAGATGTTACCGTAGGTGCGCAAACTTCTATCACTATTACTTTAGTGGAGGCTGTTAAAGGCTTAAATGAAGTGGTAGTTGTAGGTTACGGTACGCAAAAGAAAGCCGTTGTAACAGGTGCAATTAGCCACGTAGCAGCGAGTGATGTTCAGGATCAGCAAGTTACCCGTGTTGACGATGCTTTGCAGGGAAGAACTTCAGGTGTGAATGTGGTACAAAGCTCTGGTGCCCCGGGTTCTGCTCCGGCTATCAGAATCAGAGGTATAACTTCAATAAACAACAGTGATCCATTATATGTAATTGATGGTGTTGTTGTTGACAACGGTGGTATTGATAACATCAACCCTAATGATGTTGAAAGCATTGATGTGTTGAAAGATGCTTCTGCTGCAATTTATGGTTCACGCGCCTCAAATGGTGTAGTTTTAATTACTACAAAAAAAGGTAAAAAAGGCTCTGCCAAAGTTAGCTATAATGGTTATGTAGGGTATCAAAATCCGGTAAGCAAGCCTCAATTAACCGATGCTACCCAATATGCAACTTTAAGAAACGAAGCTGCTGCAAATGATGCCAGAAATCAGGGAAATACTTATGTGCCTGTTTTTGCAAATCCTTCTTCATTTGGAGTAGGTACTAACTGGCAAAATGAAATTTTCACCAACGCCTTGATACAAAATCACAATTTAAGTATCAGTGGTGCTACCGATGATGCCAATTACTATACTTCATTTGGTTATTTAGATCAGGATGGTATCGTTGATCCGTCAATTTCTAATTATAAGAAATTTACCTTTACTGCTAATACCAGCTATAAAGCAAAAAAATGGTTAACAATAGGTGAAAACATCACTTATACTTACACCCACAGTCAAAGTAGTTTAAATACAAACAGTGTATTTGGTGGGCCTTTAAGCTCTGCTTTAAACCTTGATCCTATTACCCCGGTAATACAAACTAATCCTGCTGGTTCGCCAAACCCTAGCGATTATGCTAACCAATATGCAGTTAGAAATGCACAGGGTCAGCTTTATGGCATATCGCCTTATGTTGGGCAAGAAATAACCAATCCATTGGCTTATTTGCAAACCCAGTTAGGAAACTACAATTATGCGACTAACTTATTAGGAAATGCATTTGTTGAAATTACTCCTATCAAAGGGTTAAAGATCAGATCACAAATCAGTGCTAAACAAGCTTATTATGGCAGTGATTCATTTACACCGCTTTACTATTTGAATTCAAGTACAAGCAATTTGTCAAATACATCACAATACCTGGCAAATAACAGAAACTTTACCTGGAACATTGATAACACCGCTACTTACACGCGTTCTTTTGGAAAACATAACTTTACCGCTTTAATTGGTCAAAGTGCACAGGAAGAAAGTGGAAGCACCCTGGGTGGTACATTTATTGGTGAGCCGGTTAACACTTTCAGCCAGGCGTCTCCAAATTTCTCTTTACCTGCGGCTAATACTATTGCTAACGGTAGCGATAATCAGCCATATCACCTGGCTTCTACCTTTGCAAGATTACAATATGATTATGATGGGAAATACTTATTCTCAGGTGTTATCCGCCATGATGGATCTTCAAAGTTTGGTAGCGATAACATTTACGGTACCTTCCCTTCGGCCGAAGCTGGTTACGTAATATCAAAAGAGGACTGGTTCCCTAAAGAATCATTTGTTGACTTTTTGAAAATACGTGGTTCATATGGTATAGTGGGTAACGAAATGGCATTGAATCCATTTGAATATACTTCGACTATTGGTAGCGGGCACAATTATGTGTTTGGCAATGGTCAAGTGTTAAACATTGGTTATAGCCCGAACGCTCCTGCCAACCCTAACCTGAAATGGGAAGAAACCAAAACAGCAGATATCGGTTTTGATGCAATTGTGCTGCACAACTTAAATGTAACCTTTGATATTTACCAAAAACTAACTCAGGGTATGCTTGAGCCGGTTCAACTTCCTTCGTACGCAGGTTTTGCTACTGCTCCATTTGCTAACATAGGCAATATGGAAAATAAAGGTGTTGAGTTGGAATTAAATTATAATGATAGAATAGGCGACTTCCGCTACAGTGTTGGTGGTAATATCTCTTATAACCATAATGAAGTTACTTCATTGGGTGATCAGATCCAATATCAAAAAACAGGATCATTACAAGGAGATAACAGTTATGAAATTGGTCGTGTAACTCCAGGACAGCCTTATGGTGAGTTTTATGGTTTTGAAGAACTAGGTGTATTCCATTCTCAAGCTGAAATTGATGCTTACAAAAATAAAAGTGGTGCTTTAATACAGCCAAATGCAAAACCAGGTGATTTTAAATGGGCTGATATTAACGGAGATGGTAAAATTGATGCAAATGATCGTACCTTCTTAGGTAACCCATTGCCAACATTTACTTATGGTGTTAATTTTAATGCCAGCTATCATCAGTATGATATTAAATTATTTGGTCAGGGTGTATGGGGTAATAAAATATTTCAGGCATACCGTCGTCTAGATATTCCAACGGCTAACTATCCTATTGCCGCATTAAATGCATGGACTCCATCAAATGCCAACAGTAACTATCCTGCATTAACAGTAACTGATCCTACAGGTAGTGGTGATTTTACAAATCCATCAAATTTTTATTTGCAAAATGGAGCTTATTTCCGTATCAAAACTTTGCAACTAGGTTACACTTTACCAACAGCATGGTTAAAAGCAGCTGATATTCAGAAAGTAAGATTCTTTATCAGCAGTAATAACCTGTTAACCATAACCGGTTATAAAGGATATGACCCGGAAGTAGGTATTGGTAACAACAATCAGTTTGGTGTGGATATGGGTATTTATCCTCAGGCACGCACATTTATGGCCGGCCTTGATATAACATTGTAAATTTTAAGATTTAAAGAAAATGAACAGAAAATATTTAAAATATATAGCTATTTCCCTGATAGGAGTGGTTGGAGTAGTTGCTTCCTGTAAGAAATCTTTCCTTGAGCTACAACCCAAAGGAGAGTTTTTGGGTTCAAATTTTTATGCAAATCCTTCGCAGGCCCTAGAGGGAGTTGTAGCAGCTTATGATCCGCTGGTTACCGAAACCGGAGGTATTGATAATACTTATTCTGATCCGCTTGGTGCATTAAATGCAGGGTCGGATGATTGTGTTGCCGGTGGTGGTAGCTCATCTGACGTAAACCAATGGCAGGTATTTAACAACTACACATTAAATCCTTCAGTTGGTCCTCAAGATCAGTTTTGGGCAATAAACTTTCAGGGTGTTAACCGTGCCGATGTATTATTACAGGCACTACCTAGCGTACCTGGCTTAAGTGCTGATCTTTTAAAGAGATATACCGGTGAGGCCCTGTTTTTACGTGCACACTATTATTTTGATCTGGAAAGGTTATTTAAAAATGTACCGTTAATATTAACACCATTAACAACTGCACAGGTTTATACCGTAACTCAAGCTACTCCTGCAGCTGTATATGCACAAATCGAAGCAGATTTAACAACTGCCGTTGCTGATTTGCCTCCAACTGTTGTGGCCGCAGAAGATGGTCGTGTTACTCAGGGTGCAGCTAAAGCTCTTTTAGGTAAGGTGTATCTTTACGAACAGAAATGGGCGCAGTCTGCCGCAATCCTTGCTGATGTAAACGGAACAACTCCAGGCGGTACCAACAGCACTTATGGTTATGCATTATTGCCTAATTATGGTGATATTTTTGATCCGAAAAATAAATTTAACAGTGAGTCTATTTTTGAATTGGTACACTCAGGTACACAAAATTATACCTGGAGCAACTGGGATCAGTTTAAATCAAACATTTATGTTCAAATGGTTGGTCCAAGAAGCTACGGCGGTCCGTTATACTACAGCGGTGGTTATGGTTTTAACCCGGTAAGTACTCAATTGGCTACTGCAATGAAAGGCGACCCAAGGTATCCTTACACTATTGCTAATATCGATAGTTTAACAAAAGCAACCAATACCACTTATTCACCAAGCTATCAGAACACTGGCTATTTTATTCAAAAATATGCTCCATTGTTGAAGAACGTAGTAACTACCGGTACTATTGACCTTAACTGGCCAAATGATTATATCGAGATCCGTTTAGCTGATACTTACCTGATGGAAGCTGAAGCATTGGTAAATGCCGGTTCAAACACTGCACGTGCACAAGCATTATTAGATGCAGTACGTGCAAGGGTTGGCTTAGCATCAGTACCTGTAAGCTTACCTAACATTTACAACGAACGCCGTTTAGAGCTTGCTACTGAAGGCCACCGTTGGTTTGACTTAGTTAGATGGGGACAAGCACCTACCGTTTTAGGCTTTAAAGGTTTTACTGCCAACAAAAACGAAATATTACCTATTCCGTTAAATGAAACAACTAACGGTTCAAAAATTAAACAAAATCCGGGCTATTAATCAATAACCTGTAAACAAACCCTGCAAGGCTTATCTTGCAGGGTTTGTTTTAACAATCCTTTTCCTATTAACAACCTTCCCATTAAAATTATAGCCATGAAAGGAAAGAAGAAACAATTTTTATTGGCCGGTTCTATGCTTTTTATTTGTTTTGCTGTAGCGGTTGGTTGCAGTAAAAAATCAACTAGCGGTGGTCAGCCGATTAATCCCGTTACTCCGGTAACACCTGTTAAAACGGATGTAAGCATGTGGTTAACCACTCCCGACAGACAATCATTATTGCAAAAGCAAAATATTAGTCTGTTGTTTAGCAGTCCAACTAATCAAAATGCCACTATTAATGTTGACACCACCCAAACTTACCAATCAATAGATGGTTTTGGCTTTGCATTAACCGGTGGCAGCGCCTCTTTAATTAACCAGTTACCGGCAGCTCAGCAAGGGCCATTGTTAACCGAACTTTTTGGTACCGATAGTACAAGTATTGGTATCAGTTATTTGCGGATAAGTATTGGTGCATCTGATTTGAGCGCAAGTGATTTCACTTATGATGATGTAACCGATGCATCAGGTACTGATGTTAATCTTAAGAATTTTAGTATCAGTATGGAACAAACAGACCTGATACCTCTTTTGAAAAAGATACTCGCTATAAATCCATCTATAAAAATTATAGCTACTCCATGGACGGCTCCCAGTTGGATGAAATCAAACAACAGCTTTAGCCAGGGAAGTTTAGACACCGCTTATTATAGCGTTTATGCCAACTATTTTGTGAAGTATATTCAGGCAATGCAGCAGCAGGGAATAACTATTGATGCCATAACGCCACAGAATGAACCGCTGAATGCAAACAATAACCCAAGCATGGTGATGCAGCCAAATGAGGAAGATAATTTTGTAAAAAATAACCTCGGCCCTGCATTTAAAATTGCCGGTCTAACTACAAAAATCATTGTGTATGATCATAATGCCGATAGAACGGATTATCCGGAAACTATTCTGGCAGATCAGGCAGCTAATCAATATGTTGATGGCTCGGCCTTCCATTTGTATGCAGGTGATATCAGTGCATTAACGCCTGTTCATACTGCCTACCCTAACAAGAATCTTTATTTTACTGAAATATATACAGCCTCAACAGGTTCATTCAGTGGTGACCTGTCATGGCATTTAAATAATATTATTATTGGTGCTACCCGTAACTGGTGCAAAAATGTAATAGAATGGAACCTGGCATCCGATCCTAATTTTGGTCCGCATACCAATGGCGGTTGTTCTACCTGCCAGGGAGCTTTAACCATAGGATCATTTATATCGCGTAATGTTTCTTATTATATTATTGCCCATGCATCAAAATTTGTAAGACCAGGTGCCGTACGTATAGCATCAGATGTTAATACAACTTTACCCAATGTAGCGTTTAAAAACACAGATGGCTCCAAAGTGCTTATTGTATTAAACGCAGGTGCCAGTGCTCAACAATTTAATATTAAATTTAATTCAAAAATAGTAAGCACAACTTTAGGTGCCGGAGCTGTTGCTACCTATAAATGGTAACAGCTACGATAGTAAAGGATAATGAAAACTAAGAATATTTGCTTTTTTGTTTTTCTTTTAATTCCGTTAAGTACGTTGCTTACGCAATGTTTTAATAAGGAAAAAGCAGATCCGCGCGACCCGGTTTATGCAGGTTCTAATAAATGTATAAAATGCCATAAGGATGTTTACAATTCATACATCCATACGGCTCACTTTCAAAGTTCAAGAATTGTCGATGAACATGACATTCACGGCAGTTTTTTGAAAGGAAAAAACACGGTTGGTCTAAACGACAGGTTAAAGGTAGTAATGGAAAAGCACCAAGATGGCCTTTACCAGGTTGCCTACCTTGACGGCAAGCAACTGGATGCCCATCGCTTTGATATTACTTTTGGCGGCGTTAAATCTGAAACCTATTTGTACTGGAAAGGCAAGGAAATATTTGAGCTGCCGATGTCGTACTTTAGTGCTTTGCATAGCTGGACAAATAGTCCCGGTTACTCCGGTAATCAGGCTGACTTTAGTCGCCCTATACTGCGCAGATGCTTTGAGTGCCATAGCTCGTATATTAAAGAAATTCCGCAGGCGGAAGTTAATTTGCAAAGCCGTAAGGTTGAGTTCGATCCCCAATCGCTTATTTTAGGGATTGATTGTGAACGCTGCCATGGCCCGGGTACCAATCACGTAAATTTCCATACCGAGTTTCCAGAAGAAAAGAAGGCAAGATACATTGTTAAGTTTTCCTCATTAACGAGGTCGCAAAAGCTGGATGCTTGTGCGGTATGCCACGGAAGTGCCAAGGATGTTTTTCAGAGATCTTCGTTCATTTTTAAGATGGGCGATACTTTAGCCAAGTTTAAGGAACCCAATTTTTTAAAGCAGGATCCTAACCCGGCTACGCTTGATGTTCATGGTAACCAGAATGGTTTGCTGGCTTTCAGCAAATGCTTTTTAATGAGTAATATGGATTGTACAACCTGCCATGATGTTCATCAGAACCAAAGCACTAACCTGGCATTGTATTCGCAAAAATGTATGAATTGCCATAATGAAGCCAATCATAACTTTTGTAAAATGGCACCCAAGTTGGGGGCTGCAATAAAAAACAATTGTATTGATTGCCATATGCCGTTGAAACCTTCAGGTATTATTTCAGTTGTATCAACCCATGGCGAAAAACAGGATCCTTATCTGGTACGTACGCACCGGATTGCCATTTATCCTGAAGAAACACAAAAAATACAAGCATTTATTAGTGCCAAAAAATTATAACCAATAAAAAAATCCGGGCATACTTCCGGAATTTTATTGATTAATGAAGAGTTTAAGTGCCTTGCGGTGCTTAAAAAAGGATCAGCATGAGAAATTGATCCGATTTAGTTGAGGTTATCTGTTTGATAGCTTAATGGCGCTCCGGGGTGAGATACGGGGCGCTTTTTTATTGGCCAAATTTGTTTCTATCTTGATCATATCAACAAAAGAGACATCATTAATAACCATTTTTTGTAATCTGGTAATCGGCGGCCCTGGTTTTGTCGGTTATGTTTTTAATGAGCTCATCCAGTTCATTTGCTGATAGCCATAAATACTCGAGCATGGTTTCCTTGTCGTCTTTATTGCTTGGTTTTAAATCTTTAAGTAAAGGAACAAGTCCCATAATACGGGCTAGAGGAGCCCTTACAATGTGCGATTGTATCCATGATATTTCCCTCAATTTTTCGTTCTGCTTTTCAATAGCCTTTATATAGGTTATTCTTTCGGTAACATCATTGGCTAAAACCACATTGGCTTTTTTACCCCGGTAAAATATGGGATTACTTTGAAGGTCAACCTGTATAATATCGTCATTCTTTTTTTTGTGTTCATATACTCCATGCAATACCATGCCGTTTTTATCGGGGGAGGAAATTGTGGGTGTTTCCTGACGCCGAATCTCTATATCTTTTAGAGTCATCGATAAAAATTCAGTGTGGCTGTAGCCATAATGTATTATAGCCGCTTTATTTACATTCAGAAACTTTAGCGTCTCCACATCATAAACCCAAATTGGCAGGGGACTTAGGTGGAAAAGCTCACTATACTTTTTTTCTGATTCTGCCAGATCTGCCGTGATCCTTTTGCGTTCGGAACTGTAAATAATGCTTTTATAAAGTGATAAAGGTGTTAGCTCTTCCTTTAACATATAATCAGAAACCCCAAGTGAAAGCGATTTTACTCCAAAAGCAAAATCAGTATACCCAGTTAAAACTATTACCGGCGTATTGGCACATAGTTCAGTAATTCCTTTAATAAGTGGCTCGCCCTTCATGTCGGGTAATGAAAGGTCAAGCAGAATAATATCGAAGATACATGTGCTTTCTGATAGTAATTTCCTGGCCTCATTATAGTTTTCAGCACGGATGATAACAGTACTTTCTATCTGCTCAAATAAAAAATCTTCAATCAGGGCGTAATCCCCGTGGTTGTCTTCTACAATTAAAATATGTAATGATCTTTTGTCTGCGGCCATAATTCTTACTTAGCTGGTATGGAAACAATATTGATCCGGAAATCTTCTATTTTGGAAACTGCATTTATAAAATCGCCTACCTTAATAGATATTGGCCATATGATATAGCTGTCAATTCAGGGTGGACGATCTGTAATTTCTAAAACTTAACTGCAAAAAAAGGTTCTGGTATTTCTTCTTTAAAATTATTCTTCAATGGAGGTTTTTATTGTTATGATCTGTTAGTAACAAAATTTGATTTCGCTGGTTTTTAATTTTTTATTGGTGTATATAAATAAACCTATTCCGTATAAGAATATTTAGTAATAGTAAATAAAGGTATTGTAAATATTGTTATTTATTAACACAAAAGCAACCCGTATTTTAACGGTGTCTTAAGCCTCACCCAAACCCTTTCTGCCAGAGAAGGCAGGGCGAGGCTCCTTTTTGATTATTTAATTGCTTTTTAATCAATGTTGCTTATCTTTATTGTAATAAACAGGCTTAAACCCAATGGCCTTTTATTTTGTCCCTAAACATTTATCATAAACCTGAATTCATAAAATGGAAAGCAACACCTTTACCGTGGCCGACTATCTTTTAACCCGGCTTAAACAGCTTAACTGTACCAATGTATTTCAAATTCCGGGCGATTATGTAAAGCACTTTACTCAAACATTGGAGTATTTTGATGGCGTAAATGCCATTGGTGCCGTAAACGAACTGGATGCTGCATACGCAGCCGATGCCTATGGCCGTACCCGTGGATTGGGCGCTGTATCCCTGCAATACGGGGTAAGCACCTTTAGTGCATTGAATGCCATTGCAGGGGCGTATGTAGAATATAGCCCGGTAGTAGTGATCAGCGCATCACCGGGAGCTGATGCCCGCCAGATTACTAAAATGTACGATGTTCTTTACCACCATTCAACTGGAAATACCGATCTGGATCTGGAAGTATACCGCCATGTAACCGTTGCTGCCGAATTATTGAGCACATCGGTAGGTGCTGCCGAGAAAATTGATAATTTACTGATTGCTGCTATTACCTACAAAAGGCCGGTTTATATTGCCTGTTATAAAGAAGTTTGGGCCGAACCTTGTCCGCGTCCATCAAAAAAAGCACTGGAACCTTTGGTTTTAAAGAGCGATCAGCTGGCACTTACCAATGCGGTGACTCAGGCATGGTCGCAAATTACGGCTGCTAAAAATCCATTGATATTTGCCGGGGTAGAAGTATTGCGCTATGGCCTGGCCGACCTGTTACAGCAAATTATTGATGCCAGCGGGTTTTTGTATACCACTACCAGCTTAGGCAAAACTGTATTGGACGAAAAAGGCGATAAGTTTATCGGCACTTATTCTGATGCTGCATCTATAAAAAGTGTAACCGACGTGGTTACTGCGGCCGATTGTGTGATTACCCTTGGAACCATTATTACTGATGATTACCTGGTATTTATTGAAAGCAAATATGCCAGCATGGTACTGGCTACTACCGAACAGGTAAGGGCAGGTTATTTTATTTATGAAAATGTAATCATGAAAGATTTTATGGTTGCCCTATTGGCTCTGTTTAAAAGCACCAAAGGTTATCCGCTAAAAACGGTGGCACCTCCGCAACCCAAATACCCGGAACCATGGCTATCCAACTCTGATCCGTATTGGGATACCCAGCCGGATGTGATTACTTATAACCGCTTTTTTCAGCACTCCATGAAGTTTTTGGATGATAATAATTTGCTGGGCAAAATTGTGATGACCTATGGTATCAGCTCATCTTTGTATGTGGCCACCAATGCTTATGGGCTTACGCAAAATAGTTATATCTCATCAGCAGCATGGCAGTGTATTGGTTTTGAAACCGGTGCGGCATCAGGTGCGCAACTAGGTAGCGGTAAACGTGCATGGACAGTTGCCGGTGATGGTGGCTTTATGATGGTTTGCCAATCGCTTTCAACGCTGGCCCGCAACAAGCTGAATGCCGTGCTTTTTGTAATAAGTAATGGCGTGTATGCTATAGAGCAGGTTTATGTTGATATGACTTCTTTTGAACCCGGACCTCAGCATAAATTTGATGCTTTTGACATTCTGCCTAAATGGGATTATCTATCGTTGGCCAGAGCTTACGGAGCTGAAGGATTTGTGGTGAGAACCATTGCTGAGTTAAACACCGTTTTAAATCAACTTAAACACATAACCGATAAACCTGCCCTGATCCAGGTGGTGATCCCCGAAAAGGATCTGCCAGGACAAATGCGCAGGCTCGGATTAGAATAAATAGTAAAATCAACCTAAAAAAACCTTAAAACAGATGAAAAAGAAAACTTATTCCATTTTTGGAGCCGGTGCCGCAGGACTTTATACCGCATGGCGCCTGCTCAATGGCGAAACTGAAAACGAAGCAGCCAAAGCCAAACAACTTGTTAGTGGCGATATATTGGAACTATACGACTGGGGCCAGTACAATTTTAATGATGAAAACCCTGGTACCCGTGCCGCCGGTGCCCGTGTTTGTACCTGGCACTATCAGGATGATAAATCAAAATCATACCTGGAACTGGGTGGCATGCGCTATTCTGAATGGAACGGCGATAATGATGCCATGAGCCAGGGGCACCGCCTGGTAACTACTGTTATTAAGGATTTGCATTTGGATCAGTATTCGGTACCTTTTAATGAATCAACCAACCCGCTGTATTGCCTGCGTACAAAAAATATGTACCTCAATGATATTACCTCACTTAACCCGGCACCGTACTATGTAAAAAACTACGGAAACACAGACTCGCCCGATAACGGTTTTAACATAGTAGAAAATTTAGCCGTTACCGCAACCACAGGCCCACAAACCCGTGCCCAATGGTGCGATTTTTACCAGAACGGCAAGATCACCGCTGAACTGGCCGAAACTTCGGTTTTTCAGAAAGGGGATCTGTTAAAAAATATAGGCTACTGGAACCTGATGTTTGATCAGCTGGGGTCGGAAGGATATGGCTATACTGCTGATGGTAATGGCTATACCTCGAACGTAATTAACTGGAATGCGGCAGTTGCCTTTCAGGCCAATAATGAGTTTACACCAGGTACCGAGTATAAAACCCTAACCACAGGCTACTCCAGCATGTTTAATGCTTTGTTTGATGCCATTGTTAAGCTGGCAAAGCAAAAAGGAGTAAGTTTTGAATATCATCCTAATACCCGTTTGCATTCTATATTGCAGATTAAAGGCGTTATCCATTATGCTTTGGCTACGCGCGAAAATCCTAATAAAAAATCAGCATCCAGAACTACCGATGCGGCCTGGCTGGCTATGCCGCGTAATGCTATTGATTTAGTAGCACAGGCTACCCGTTATGTGGATCATGAAGGTTTGGATGTGCTGAATCATGAAAAGGTACAGCTTTACCTGGAGTCGGCTGTATTGCAACCATCTTACAAAGTGGGGATGTTTTTTGACCAGCCCTGGTGGACAGCCGGTGCCGTGACCCCGCCACCTTACCCTGCGCCTATTACCAGTTACGAAGTAACCACAAATGTGTTAAAGCAATTAGGCGAACAGGGCTTTCCGGCTCAATACCTGAAAAAGATTGGTGCCGATAACAGCATATTGGAAACACCATTTGCCGCAACTGCCGATTTGATAAAAGCGGTGGAGCTATGCATATTGGAAAGATTAACCGTTACCCAGGAACAGCAATTACTTAGCACCGCCGAAAGAAACACCATTGGTCCAAGCGTAACCGATATGCCCATACGCCAGGTGGTTTATTTTGGCGATAATGCACTCAATCAAAATGGCGAAAAGGTTTATGGCATATTGGCCAGTTATGATGATGAACAGTTTACCAGTTTTTGGGAAGAATTGGAGTACGGCAAAGATACAGTAGAAAAAGTGCCGTTCTCTGATAACTACCAGCCGCTGATTGGTCCGCGCAAGGCGCCTGAGGTGATGGTAAAAATGTTGCGCCAGCAATTAGCCGCCCTGCATTTTGGCCCGTCGAGCGATTACAGTTTTGTGCCAGAGCCTTTGGAAACAAGGTACATGGATTGGTCATTGCCGCCGTTTAATGCTGGTTACCATGCCTATGCAGCGCATTACAATGTATGCGATGTACAGCAAAAAATCCGCAAACCATCGCAGTTGATTTTTGAGGCCGATGCCGATATTTTTATTGTAGGTGAGGCTTACTCAAACGACCAGGCCTGGGTAGAAGGTGCGTACTGCACAGCCGAATCGGTATTGAATGATTTCTTCGGTATCAAACCATTAATCGATAAAAGTAATTATCCATTTATTTGTCCTTGTTGTTAAGTAGATAATGATTTCCAACCCTCTTTGCCGCCCGCGGCAGAGAGGGTGATCCAGCGCAGCGTAGATCGGGTGAGTCTACTCTGCGAGCGGCATTATCGTAAATGCATTGGCGTATTGACTCATCCCGACGACGCTACGCTGGTCGACCTTCTCTTCGCCTTCGGCGGAAAGAAGGTAGCCAAAGCGTAAAGAAGACACGACAAAACATTTTTTCTACCTCAAACGAAAAAAATAAGCCCGCCAAACGTTCCATTAGAATGTTTGGCGGGCTTTTATTTAGAAATAGAATTTATTTGAACTTACTTAACATGATATCAGCAGTTTGCAGGGCGCCTTCTACCCATCCTTGTGCATCAGAATAAGCTTCACCACAGATGTAAAGCTTCAGATTTTTAATAGGATGTGTAATTTCTTCCCTTACTTCCCAGCTTTTTACGCCAATGTTCCAGCTGTTCCAGCCACCACCAAAGGGATCTTCGCCCCAATCACGGAAGGCTGCGTTTTTAACTACAGGAGTATGGCTAAGTCCGTGCATCAGCTGTAACTGGCGGGCTACTTCGGCTACCATTTTTCCGGGAGCCTGGTATTCGTACCAATCCAAATGCACTTCATTCTCTTTGGCATCGCCTAAAAATGGGTTTTCAATTTTAGGGTGTGCAAATCCTTGTCTCCATGCTGCGGTACGTTGCGGGCGTAAACCATCCCAAAAACCAATGTTGTTGCCATCGTCATAGCTGGCTAACAGCATTGCCTCGCCTGAGGTAGCAGGCTGACCATTGTCTTTTGGCCAGTAATAAGTTTGGCGTACAGGCAGGTCGGTAACACTGCGGCCGGCTTCAACAGGGACAAATTTCCCGGTTTTGGCATCGGTATAACCTGCTGCCAGCCACCATGGGGTATTGTAAGTAGTGAATAACTTAAACAGCGGGCGCGGGGTAACGCTGCCAATAAGGGTTTGAATTTGTTGTAGCGGAGGACAGGTTGGAGCCAGCAGATCAAGCGAGCGGCGGGGCATGGCCAGGATCAGGGAATCAGCTATGATCTTATCACCGTTAACAGACAAATGAAACTTACCATCAATTGATTCAAATGCTTCCAGCTTGGAATTGATACGTACTTCGCCGCCTAGTTTAGTAAAGAAATCGGCCAGCGTTTTAGGCACCTGCTGAAATCCGTTTTTAAAACCTTTGTACTCAGGCACGATACCAAAATCAGAAAGATACCATGGAATAGCGTCAGCTGCATTCCAGTTGGACAGGGTAGAGTTATAACCACCGGCATCAGTACCAAACTGGTAAGCTTCGCCACTTATTACGCGGTACAATACATTCCAAAATCCTTGCTTGTATAGTGGCTCGCCGGCAAAGCTTGCATTTTGCGCCATCAGCTTACGTTCTTCCTCTGTCAGAGCAGGATTAGTTATTCCCGGGACAATCTGTTCAATGGCATTTACAATAATGCCGCCCGGGGTGCCACCTTTTTCTAAAAAGGTAAGGTTGTAGGGCACCTTGTTTGGCTGGGTGGTAAAATCAGAAAGACGCAGGTAAACGCCACGCAGGTAAGCAATGTTTTGAGGCTCATCTACCGGGAAATCATACAGCTCAATCTTATTATTTTCGGGTAGTTGCTTGTTTAATTCTTTTATCAGGGCGACTATAAGCGGTTGGGCATTTTCCAGTATCCGCATACCGCCAAGCTCGGCAACCATGTCGGGGATATGAGGCGGGGTTACTGATAATAAGCGGCCGCCGATATGGTCCCAGCCTTCAAAAACCACAATTTTTTTGTTAGGATGTTTTTGTTTAAGCTTCCAGGCGCTGTACACACCTGATACGCCGCCGCCAACAATGGCAATGTCAATAGTTTCTTGTTTCATATTAAGGCCTTTTGAACGGAAGGCTCCGTTTGATTTAGGTTAATTAAAATATTGATGGAATATTAGCTGGAATTGCTGTTCCTGATGCTTTAAATAATTTTTCGGTAGCATGTTTATGGAAAAAATCGAGCGCCGGTTGTTCAATGTAATATTTGAGCAGTAAATCGCGGGTTTCCTGTTCGGTAGCAGGTGGCGGGGTATCCTGCGCAGTGCGCATATCCAGTATGTACGATTTATTGTTGGTTGTTACATAATCAACCCCACGGGCAACGGCTGCTTTTACATCGGCAGGTTTTTCAACTACTTCTCCGGCTTCGCCACCAAAAGCTTTTGCCAGGGCTACAAAATCAAATTTTGGTCTGTTAATACGTAAATATTCAGGATCGGTAGTGGCGGGTGTCCACTCATAACCTTGGGCAGTGCCGTAAGCTGCAATAACCTGTTGTAAACCTAGTTGTAAGGTGTGGTACTCGCGGTTATTGGTGATGATATACAATATGCCCAAACCTTCATGAGCTGCTGTCCAGTAGGTTTGCGGATAAAACAGGGACGATCCATCGCCCACCGCATTTACCACTAGTTTGGTAGTAATACCCTGTGAGCCTTCAGGTTCCAGCTTAATACCTATGGAGGCAGGCATCGACCAACCTAATGATCCTCCTGCAACGCAGTAATAACTGATCGGCTTTGAGCCATCGGTACCAAATGGCAGCAGGTATTGAAATGGTGCACCGTCAGATACCGCTTCATGAACGTACACAAACTGTTTCTCTAAATTTCGTTCTATTATGGCTTCGCGCAGGGCTTCGGCTATAGTTACGGCCCAAATTTCGGGTTGCTTTAGGGCAGTGGCTTTATATTTTGTCCATTGTACCTTGCGCTGTTCTGCCAGTGCTTCCAGGTGCTTGTTGCGGGCAGCGGCACCTTCGGGTACATGTTTGCTGATGTATTGATTAATTAGGGGAAGGGTAGCTTTTATATCACCCAAAACAGCCGATTCGCCATAAAAATTCTTGCCGATGTCCCATGTGTTGTTGGTTAAATATACCTGCCTTACATGATCAGGGATAAGCGGTCCGTCTGAATATTTAAAAACTGCCAGTTGTGCCTGTGCGCCAAATCCTACTAAAAAGGCTACATCATGATCTTTAAATACTCCCTGTATCGCAGCCTGGCTGCCGGGAAGTTCACCCTGCCAGTGCATATCGTTGTTAGGGAAATTGGCTAAGCTGCTAAATGTTTGCAATAAAACGGGCGCACCAATCAGAGTAGCCAGTTCCTGTAACTCGGGCCATGCATCTGCATAACCTGCCGCATCGCCTGCAACAATAATAGGGTTCTTGGCCCCGGCCAGTAGTTTTGCCGATTGTTCAATAGCTGCCGCATCGCCGGTAAAGTGCGATGATATTTTGGTAATGCCCTTTATATGGGCTTCATCAGGAATCCTAACCATATTAAATTCCCATGGTATAGAAATAAATACCGGCCCGTTAGGTGGCGCCATAGCTTCTTTAAATGCGCGTTGCAGTACTAATGGCATTTCGGCAGGGGTACGTACTTCGTGTGCCCATTTGGTATATTGTTTGGCGAGGTCAACCAGGTTGGAAGCTAATAAAGGTTCCTGGGTTACCAGTTCATTTTGCTGCTGGCAGCAAAGAATAATTAATGGCACCTGCGATTTGTAAGCATTAAAAAGGTTGCCAATGCCATGTGCAATACCCGGGGTAACATGCACTACCACAATGCCTGGTTTTCCCGTCATGCGGGCCGAGCCCATAGCGGCACCCATGGCAATGTTTTCGTGCAGGCATTCCACATAATGTACTTCATTTTCGGGGTAGGAAGTACCATCAATAATAGGAATCTCGTTGGTGCCCGGTACGCCGAATATGTAGTGAATGCCTAATTCTTTTAAAATATCGAATATGTAATCACGGGTCCAGCGTTTGGGTTGGGTTGGCGGAGCAGCATTGGCTGCTTTGTTTTTTGCACTCATAAGATTTAGGTTTAGGAAGATTTATTAAAAAATGCGATTGTTGGAAAGGTTTAAAACGATGCCTTTTTTTCTCTGAAAGAAAATTATTTAACGATTTTTAAGATGAGCTATTGATAGTCATATTCGGTCAACTTGCGATAAGGTTTAGGTGCAACGGATTAACAGCATAAAAATACTGTTCCTGTTTTACTTTACTATACCGTAAAAACACGGTATATATTACGTATTTTAACGGTATATATGATTAAATAGCCAGTTTTGGCAGTTGTAGGGAAGGTGAAATCTTTTGTTGTAAGTCAAAATGCTGTTACATGTAGCGGCACTGTTACACAAACCATTAATTTGCAATTTATTGACCTCTTTTATTTACATAATAATTAAATAGTTATATACTATAGCGATGAACAAATTTTTTATCACGGCCATTCCCTTAATGCTCACGCTTGCGGTGAATGCGCAGCAGGGGAGTAATTTAACAGCAAAGGACTATGAACATGCCGAAAGCTTTTTAAGTTACAATACCGATCCGCTTATTGATCATGCCAATGTGCGCCCAAACTGGTTGCCGGGCGATAGCTTCTGGTACCGTACATTAACTGCACAAGGCAGCGAATTTATTTTGGTTGATCCGGCTAAAAAAACACGTACTGCGGCATTTGATCAGCAAAAATTGGCTTCAGCATTGTCAACAGCTACCGGTAATAAGTATGAGGCTGATAAACTGCCGTTTGAAACTTTTAGTTTTTCGGTTGATGATAAATCAATTACTTTTCATGCTGCTGATAAACACTGGAAATATGATCTGAGCACTAATCAATGTAATGAATATACAGGTGCTGCTGATGGAGGAGAAGAAGCTGCTGGCGGACGCCGTGCGCTGCGTGGTAATAAAGGGAATGAAATCCTTTCACCCGATGGAACAAAGGCTGCCTTTATAAAGGAATATAATTTATGGGTGCGCGATGTTAAAACCGGCAAACAAACCCAGCTGACCACAGATGGTATAAAAGACTTTGGCTATGCTACTGACAATGCCGGTTGGAAAACCAGCGATAGCCCTATTTTGCTATGGTCGCCTGATTCAAAAAAGATTGCCACTTTTCAGCAGGATGAGCGCGGTGTAAGCGATATGTATTTAGTTACTACCAATGTAGGTAAGCCAACGCTGAAAGCATGGAAATATCCGCTGCCTGGCGATAAAATTGTAACTACCATTCAAAGGGTAATTATTAATGTTGATGAGCCAAAAGTGATCAGGTTACAAATTCCTGCCGATCCGCACAGGGCAACGCTAAGTGATGATATTTCAAGCAGTGGAACTTTTGATGATGTAAACTGGAATGAAGATGCCAGTAAACTGGCTTTTGTATCAACCTCGCGCGATCACAAGCAGGAGAAAGTACGCATTGCTGATGCAGCAACAGGTGCCGTTCGTGAAGTTTTTGAGGAAAATGTGGCAACACAATACGAATCTGGCTGGGGCGATATCAACTGGAAATACCTGGCTAAAACCAACGAAATTATATGGTTTTCGGAACGTGATAACTACGGTCATCTTTATTTATATGATGCGGCAACCGGAAAAATTAAAAACCAAATTACCAAAGGCGATTGGGTAGTTACCCGTTTGCTTAAGGTTGATGAGAAAAACCGCATGATATATTTTATTGCTGATGGCAGAGAGGCGGAAAATCCTTATTTCAGTCAATTATGTAAAATTGGATTTGACGGTAAACATTTTGCCGTATTAACGCCAGAGGCCGGTAACCACATGGTTACTTTATCACCGTCAGGAAATTATTTTATCGACAGCTATTCCAAACCTGATGTTGCGCCAGTTATTGTTTTGCGTAATACCGATGGTAAGCTGATTGCTAACCTGGAGAAAACTGATGTCAGCAGGTTAGTTGCCAGCGGATGGAAACCCGTAACACCTTTTTCGGCAAAGGCCAATGATGGCAAAACGGATATTTACGGTATAATGTTTACGCCAACCCATCTTGATCCTAATAAAAAATATCCTATTATAGATTATATTTACCCGGGTCCGCAGGGTGGTAGTGTTGGCAGCTGGTCGTTCTCAGCATCAAGGGGCGACAACCAGGCACTTGCCGAGCTGGGCTTTATTGTGGTAGCTATTGAAGGTACCAGCAACCCATTACGTTCAAAAAGCTTCCACGATATGAGCTATGGTAACATGGCCGAAAATACGTTGCCTGATCAGATTTCGGCTATCAGACAGCTCGCTTCAAAATATAACTATATCGATACTACTAAGGTGGGTATCTGGGGCCACTCAGGTGGTGGTTTTGCTACTGCTGATGCGATGTTCCGCTACCCGGATTTCTTTAAAGTAGGGATCTCCGAATCAGGAAACCACGATAACCGCAACTACGAGGATGATTGGGGCGAAAGATATGATGGTTTAGCGGCTAACTCAAACTACGAGGCACAAGCCAATGAAAATTACGCCAAAAATCTTAAAGGTAAGCTGATGCTTGCTCACGGATTGATGGACAATAACGTACCACCGCAAAATACCCTGCTGGTTGTACAGGCATTGGAAAAAGCAAATAAAGATTATGACCTGGTAATATTCCCGAACAGTCCGCATGGTTATGGACCGTTTGCACCATACATGATGCGTCGTCGCTGGGATTATTTTGTGAAGAATTTACAAGGTGTTGAACCACCTTATGAATATCTGCTCAAATCAAAACCTGACCCACGCAACTTGGCAAAATAGCATATAATGAAACAGGCCTTCCGAATTTGGAAGGCCTGTTTTGTTAGAAGTAAATTAAATTGTTACGGTGTTACCTCATTTCTTTGCGCGAAGCAGAGAAGATGATCCAGCGCAGCTTAGATAGGATGAGTGAGCACCGGCCAATGCATTTACGCTGGCGCCGCACGTAGAGAGGACTCACCCGGTCATTGCTTCGCCCGTTGACCCTCTATGATAAGTCATAAAGAGGGTTGAGGAAATTTATTTATAATCATTTGCCAAGCAGCCTACCCATTAGCCGGCGTTATATCCAATGCTAAATCAACACTTTCAGTAGCACTGCCGATAGCAAGAGTTTGGCTTGCCGATAAGTTGATAATAGAGCTGCCTTTTTTATAAGCCATAATAGCCAGTAAGGTATATTTACCCAGCGACAAATCTTTCGCTGTAAAACTGTCTCCCTGATCATTTGCAGGTGGGATAAGGGTAATTACATTTCCACCTTCCGCTGCCTGCAATGTTACTACAGCGCTGTTAAATCCGCCTTCAATAATATCAGGTCCATCAACAGATTCTGAAACTGCCGGGGAGAGCTGAAGGTTAACCGTAATATCAGCAGCGGCAACTGCCGGCACCTGTGCCGTTTCGGTAGCAGTTGTAGTATCCGGTTGGGCAACTACTGCTACTGCTGTGGATGTTCCGGTCGTTTCAGCAGGAATTAAAGCTGCGCTATCTGTATTTGTACTGTCGGTTTTAGTTGTAAGGGTATCGGTAGTTAAAGTATCGCCGGTTGTATTTGAAGAATCTGTAGAGTTGGATGTTTTGTCATCTCCTGAGCCATCAGCAGTATCGCCTCCTGATGAAGCTGTTGTAGCTGTAGCTGCGGTGCCTGCTGAACCATCCGAAACAGGTAGTACCAGGTCCTTAAGCCGGTCGATGAATTTAATAACCCTGCCCGAAAAGAATCCACAGATAAAAGAAAATAGCAAGAGTCCCTTGCCCATACTTATATCGGTCATTTTGTTATCCGTATTAAGCAGGTTATAACCTAAAACCAGTACCAGTGCGCATACGGGTGCGTAAAACATTTTTGAAACCTGTACCGCAATTTCCGAAACATCAAAAGGCCCGGTATCTGCATCGCCGGCATCTTTCAAAGCCTGGCCGTTAGCAAGACTTACATAATAAATCAGGCTGGTTAAAACACCAACCAATGCCCACATTAAAACTTCCAGGTAGGTGCGTGGGCCTACAAACCAAAAGAAATCACTAACAATGATATCATGGCTGGCCAGATATGATTTTGCATCCTTATTGTTAAATCCTACTAAAAGCTGATCAAGCTGTTTTAATCCGGTTGAATCTATCTGGTTGTTATATTCATTTTTCAGGAACACAAATATCAGCTGGTTGCGCTTTTCTCTTTGCAAAGTAGTTTTCTGACTGGTATCAGACTGACCCGTTGCAAGGCTTGCATCCGGATATGCTGCAAACACATTATCCAGGTTGGTTAGTTGTGTTGGATCGAGCTTTTTATGATCCGTTCCCTGGTAATGTAAATGGAGTGAAAAATAAATGATAGTTACAGAAACAAGTATAACGCAGAGGGCCAATAACCATCCTGATCCGCTCCATATTTTTGCTTTGATAAATGCTAACATGATTTCTATTTTTAAAGGTTCGGTGTAATGTTTTTAATTTTTTATGATAGTAGTGTGCTGAAAACCCATTCATCAGCAGTGCTGCTTATTTTACTCCATCCGTTAAATACCGTATAGATAGTTACCTCAGTACCGTTAGTAAGGGTGTGTAAAACCGGGAAGTTTAAACCGGGGCCGCCGCGCACATTCAACACATCAGCTTTAACTTTTTTGATTAAGGTTGATGGCTGGACCTGCCCCTTTAGCTCCGTTATTTTATTTTGGATGAGCGGATAAAAATTAGCCTCGGCAGAAGTAATAGTATTGGTACCGAAAAAAGCTGTTCCGGGACAAGTTTTTTGCTCATCACCTACCTGGTTGTTGTTGATCTTATCATCGCTGAACCGCTTGCCTGTTCTATTAAACCAATGGTGGTAAACTATTTGCTCCTTATTCAGTTCAAGGCTAAACTTTATACAAAACAGGGCATTTAAAAATACGATGGAGGCCCTGTGCGATGGAGTCATATAATCGCCTCTGGTATCAAAATTACCCAGGTTTTCGATACAGATAGCACCATGATTGGCCCCGAAAATACCGGCAGGCGTAATATCGATGGGCCTGCACAAACCAATATTGCCCGATGGAAAAGTGGTGATGTTTTGTCCGATGTCGCTCCAGCCCCTGTCTTTAATATGGAAGTTTCTCATCGCTTCCAGCCAGTACATTTCACCATTGTTAGGTGTTACATCCCGGTAGCCGGGGCTCCAGGTATGGTGGTTCTGGATCACTGTTATTTGCCGCGAAAAATGTGAGTTCATCACATATTTTTGAAAATCCAATGGCGAGTAAATGTAAAACTGAGCTAATGACATCGGTATGGCCCTCCCTGGCTAATTGTTTTAAATCGGTTAATTCATTGTCCGTTCTTCTTTTCTGTATTCTTTTCTCATCGCTTCAATAATATCATTTAGGCGGATGTATTGATCGCTTTTTGAAATGGCCTGCAGGGCCGCATAGTGAATAATGTTGAGGATAGACGCGCCGCTTAGCTCATACTTGGCAGCAATGGCTTTTAAATCAATGCCAGGTTCTAAGCTATAAGAGGCCGGTATCGCTTTTTCCCATAGTTTAAGGCGTTCATCAGGGTTTGGAATTGAAAAATGAACCACTGCCTGAAATCGCCTTAAAAAAGCATCGTCCATATTGCTTTTTAAGTTTGATGCCAGTATAACCAGTCCATTATAATCTTCAACACGCTGCAACAGGTAGCTTACTTCCTGGTTGGCATACCGGTCGTGCGAGCTTTGTACATTTGTACGTTTGCTAAATAAGGCATCGGCCTCATCAAAAAATAAGATCCAGTTTTTCTTTTCAGCTTTAATAAAAATGCTTTCGAGGTTCTTTTCTGTTTCGCCGATGTATTTACTCACCACCTGCGAAAGATCAACCCGGTATACATCCTTCCCCAGATGCCTGCCCAGCAATGAGGCCGTAAGCGTTTTACCCGTTCCGGATGGGCCATGGAAAAGCGCTTTATAACCAGGTTTTATTTTACGCTTCATGTTTACATCCTGCATCAGCGTATCATTGTGTTTTACCCAAACCATAATATCATTTAATTGATTTTGGGTATGATAGTTCAGCACCAGATCATCCCAGGTCATTTCTGTAGATATTTTTTTAGCGGGAAAATCGGGACCGAATTTGGGCGCGGTTTCGGTGCCGGTTACGAGTCTGTTGATCCATTCCCGGTTAAGTATTAATCTTCCGCTCATTTCAGGTTCACCATCTTTAACCGATTCCAGCGAGAGGATAAATTCTTTAACCAAGGTGCCGTCTTTTAGTAGTTGCTTAATAATAAGCCTGTTGTTTAAATTATTGCCGGCTAAAATAAACTGCGCTGTTTCGCCGGTAGGTAATAGTCCCCGATGGTTAGTACCTCTAACGCCGCCAATTTCGGGGAAATCGCCTCCCTGTGGCATGGCTTCTTTAATTACTTCATCATAAAAATTAGGATAAATATGTGGCAGGTAAGCAATCAGGAAAATAAGGCTTTCCTGAGGATTAAGCATAATGTTATATTGATGGAAATCTGCTGCTATTGAACTGGCAGCAGGTCCCAAATCCCATTCTGAACTATAATCTTTTTGGATAACAGCTCTTAAAAAATCAGCAAAAGACTGAATATATGTTTCTATATTTTTTAACATGGTTATTTTATGGGCCTAACTTTTAAATTTTATCATGTGGTTATATAATTAATCTTTTGCACTTGTTGATTTGATTTTGTCTTATTTTAAGGCTGAGTTGGGGGCTGTGGCTGTGGTTGTAACATACGTTGTGCATCTTCAGCTGCAACCTGTTCAGGCGGCCTGTTATAATTAATTAAGGTTTGTTGATGCAACCACTCTATAAATTGATATAAGGATAAGCTACCAATGTTAGCTGCTGTGATTGATACACTTCCTCCCTGGGCCTGTAGTGCCGAGTTGATGTCAGCAGCCATCTCTGTAAGTAATTGCGGAATTGGATAGCTATTTAAGGGCCTTGTAAGATTTACAAAAAGAGTGTTAATACTACCACTTAAGGCTATGGATGAAATTATTCCACCTATTACACTTAAGTGTGCCCTTGTTCTGGTAGGTATTCCATTATAAGTCCAGTTGGCAGGATCACAAATAACCCTTGCCGTTAATATCGATACAAGCAAAGCATTTCCTATGGCATTTGAAATTCCGCGGAGTGTGTCTTGTGCGGTATTGAGTGCTGCAATTCCCTGGGCAATTGCGTTACTCATATCATATATTCTTGAGGTTAAGAAGGCCGGAACACCCTCCCTTACCACTCCGCCTGAATCAATTGTGCCGTGAGCCAGCCAATCAAGACCACCTTTACTCGAATCATACTGATCGGGTGTGCCTTTGCAACCCCTAAAAGGATGTGTGTCGGTTACCAAAACTCCCGAATGATCATAAACGCATTCATTCATGGGGTCATCACGGGTCGGAGCACGGGTTTCCAGAATAGTTCTGAATCCACAATGAAATACTGCAGTTGGGCCCGGATAAAGATGAAAACCAGGCGGAACAGGTGCATCATCAGCTAAACTTGCCGGACAAGGAGCCATGCGTTGTATTTTATCACCTGCTGATTTTTGCTGAATTACATGTGTTAGTTCATGCGCCATTAGTTTTTTGCCACTATCGCTTTCGGGCGAGTATTGACCGGAGTTAAAAACTATATTGTTACCTGTTGTATAGGCCAACGCATTAATGGACTGTGCCGATTTAGCAGCAACGGAATCTGTATGGATTTTTACATTTGAAAAATCATGACTAAATCTCGGTTCAAAAAACTGCCTACTGGTTTGCGACATTTGCTGCCCCGACGAGCCTAACGAATTTATATAACTATCCAGTTCGCTGCTGCCATGTACCCGGGCCCCGTTTTCTTCCTTACGATGCACGTGCTTTTCCTCTTCTTCGCAGGCCTGGCATTTCCGCTGCACATGGCCGATTGCCGGTTTAAAAAATGCATTTTGATTGAAAGATGGATCAGCCATGCGCATTACCTTATCAGCCATATGATCAGCCTCCTGTTCATAAACATCATTTGGCTGATTGATGGTAAGTTTGGGCTGAAAAAATAGAGGCCTGGAGCCTGAAATATCTTTAGACTTTTGATTGTTGGCGATATGTTGATACGTATTCAAGTTTTTTTTAATTGCGAATTTGTTATTTGTTTATGGAGGACATGGGCCTGGTATTGCTGCTGAAACAGTAGGAGGGTTTGAAAAACGGAGCCTCATGTCAAATGGCCCATTGCCCTGTGCCCAACCAACGCAGGTGCTTAAATCATAATGGCTTTTACAGTCCAAATCGCACCCGCGATGGCAAAAGCCTAAAGTGTCGCCAGCTGCTTCGCATGCGTCATAGCAATCATCATGAGTTCTGCAACCTGCATGTGAACCGCAGCTCAGCACGCCAGTATAGGTATATGTAAAGTGGCAGGTCCCTGTTGAATCAGGTAAACAAATCACCTGGTCAGCTTCATGGGTGCAGGTATCAGGGCAATTAACGCCACAGGCTCCGCGGCACAACGAACCGCTTGGAATATGCGGGTTTATTAACAAAGGAGTTCCACTAGCTCCTGGTGCCGGCGCAGGCAGTGGTGTTGCACTACATGCTGGCGGTGGTGGCGGCGGTTTGTTGGGCGTGTGGTAGTTAAGTGCTACGGAGCGGTAATCGCCAATATTGGCTGTGCCCGGGTATCCGCCGGTAGCGTTTTCCAGGCCCACTGTATGCCCCGCCCCCCTTATAATATCCGCTACTTTATGTGCCCTGTTGCATGAAAGAGAAACATTATTTGCTTCAGGCCCTTCGGCGCTGGCCATTCCTAATACATCAATAGGAGTAGCGGCATCTATGGTGCCAATTTTTGTTTTTAACCGGTCTTCTTCACCCTCATTAAAATTAACAGTATTAACTACAAAAGTAAACCGCTCGGCCGAAGGTACTGCCGATACCAAGGCACATGCTGGTGCTGGTTTATCAGCTTTTTGAATTTTTGTTTTTGCGCTTCCTCCTTGCTGTATTACGTGCGTAAGCTCATGTGCCATCAGCCTTTTTCCTGTATCCGAATTGGGGGCATATTGCCCTGAATTAAAAACTATATTGCTGCCGGTAGTATAAGCCAAAGCATTGATGGATTGTGCCGATTTTGCCGCAACAGAATCGGTGTGAACTCTGACATTTGAAAAATCGTGTCCAAATCGCTGCTCAAAGAATTGCAGGCTGCTTTGTGACATGGATTTTCCTGAACTCCCCAGCGAGTTTACATAGCTATCCAGTTCGTGGCTTCCCTGTGCCTCGCCATTGCCGCTCTCCTTTCTGTGTACATGTTTTTTCTCTTCTTCACAAGCCTGGCACTTCCGTTGCACATGGTTATTGGCAGGTTTAAAAAATGCGGTTTGATTCGTTGACGGATCTGACATACGCATAACCTTATCAGCCATGTGATCTGCTTCGCGTTCATGAACATCATTAGGTTGGCTTATGCCGGATATAGACCCAAAAAAAGCTGCCCGACCACTGTTTTGTTCTGAAATAGCAGCCCGATTATCCGTGGTTTTTAATTTAAATGCATTCATCGTTTTAAGGGCAAGGATTTCTAAGTGTTGGACAAAAATCATTCTGGCCTGGTGGGCAAAGCGTACCCGCAGCTATCTCTAAAATAGTGCCCCAAACATTTCCTAATAGCTTTCTCTTGAAACAGGTAAAGGCATCACCGGTATGCATATCAAATCCCATTCTGGAGGTTATACAAGGTGCCGATAAGGCATCAAGTCCGCTTCGTACACCTGCACCGGGTGCAAATGCAGCAGTAATTAATGCCTGTATATTTGTTGGAAGGGCCGGCAAGCTCGCAGCCCGCCACGCATATATCGGGTTGGTTGTTGAAGTAGTATCCTCCGCTGGTAATAATGATAACGCTCTGAAGTTTGCCTGATTAAGCAATCGTGTCCGCGTAGCTCCGTCGGACGAAGTCCCGGCAGTGCGGGCTTGCGCCCCCTCCTCATGGCTTAGCCTCATGGCCTCGCTCATCATTTGTTGAGTTTGCTGTTGGGCTGTGCTGGCTGTTGCGCCCGCAGGAGCAAAAAGATGATCGTCGCCAACTGCCCGCCACTTAAAAGGTGTTCCGGTTGCGGTTCCCGCAGGGCCGCGTGGGCTTACTACATCCAAACCTGCATTATCTGCATCGTGCAAAACTTTTGATATTAAGTCGCCTATTGAAAATGATGTAAGCGTACTACCGCCCATGGCTCTAACTACAGGTGCTATTTCGCCTGTTAGATAATCTACTGTAACAATGTTGCCAATGGCGTCCCTTTCATTAATATGGCTAGCCATATAGCAGCTTATCATGGTAATCATATTATCTGTAAAATTAGGGAACATGCCATTCCAGTAACTCTGGATGCTTCCACGTTGTGTTCTGACGTGTCCGGCAGAAAAGGCATCGGTAAGATAGTGCTGGGCAAATGCTTCCCTTGCCTCCCAGGTCCATCGCCTAACTACCAAAGGATTAAAGCCTTCCATATAAGCATCTTGTATTGCCTGAGTGTGACCGGCTATGTAACGTTCGCGATTGCTGTTTCCTGGCGAGCTACCTGTGGAAAAATGCGACTCGTTACGCGCAGCCAACCGATTATATCGTTCGTTTACAGCATCAATAGCCGTTTGACTTACATTTGGCTGTGGCCTGGTTGAGTTTACCTTCCACAATACGTAATCTATCTGCTCTTTATCTGACGGGATTCTGCTTTCTGCAAGTGACGCTATTTGTTCAAGGCTTTCAAAATAATCGCCTGCCATAGCAATCATCTCGCCAAAACTGAATGAACCGTAGGCGGTTACCAGCACATTACCGCCAACAGCTGTGTCACCCATTCGCCGGTGCTCATCTGACCCGAATCTTCTAATGGTTTTATCTCCGTTGCTTTGCTGTATTACATGGGTTAGCTCATGCGCCATGAGTTTTTTACCACTGTTGCTATCCGGGGCATATTGCCCGCTGTTAAAAACAATATTGTTACCTGTTGTATAGGCAAGGGCATTGATGGATTGAGCAGATTTTGCGGCTACGCTATCCGTATGGATTTTTACGTTTGAAAAGTCGTGCCCGAACCGAGGTTCAAAGAACTGCCTGCTGGTTGCAGACATTGATTGTCCCGATGAACTTAATGAACTTACATAACTGTCCAACCCGGTACTGCTCCCCGATTCACCTGTATTATTCTCCTTACGATGTACATGTTTATCTTCTTCTTCGCAAGCCTGGCATTTACGCTGTACATGATTTACAGCCGGTTTAAAAAAGGTATTTTGGTTGGCAGATGGATCAGCCATGCGCATAACCTTGTCAGCCATATGATCAGCCTCCTGTTCATAAATGTCATTGGGCTGGTTTATGGTGAGTTTGGGTTGGAAAAAGAATCCTGAAGACGATTTAACTTTCGCTTCAGATGAAATTGATCCGGATAGTGTTTTAGCTTCCAACTTTTTCTGAATTTTAATGATCCTTCAAATACTCAATTTCCCATGATGTTTTATTATCATCAACAAAACCGCTTATCGGCATTAAATTATACGGTTCATTATGTGCCTTGATTTTTAATCCCATTTCGAATTGTAAACCGGTATGACTTGACAAAAATGATTGGTTAACGGTATCGTTCTGTAATATGGTAATCGTAATATTACTTTCGTTAATATTTCCTTTTACTGTTTTTAATACCTGACATTGGTATACAGAACCATACCCGATAAGGCCGGCAAATGATGCTTTAACTATTATTATAAGTTTATCCATTTTTTCAATGTATTCCATCTATGTAATATTACCAACTGGGTGCCGAAAATTCTACTACTGGCGTACTATGAAAATTGGCTGTCATCCAGTTTGCCAAAGCTTCAATGCTGTATACCTTAACTTTATCTGACGTACCATTAGCAGTAAACGATGTATTTGGAGGTGGCCAAAAAGTATAAACATCTGATCCGCTTCCAGTAGCCAGTGCCACATGCGATGTACCATTAAAGAATACTATATCGCCGCGTTGAACCGGAAGGTTTGGTCCCATAAGTGAGTACGTTTTCTTTGCTCCTCTTGACATTTTATCAGCCCATTGATTCATTGGTATATTCACATATAAATTATGGATCCAAGTCCAGTTAATTGAACCTGATTTAAAGGCCGACATTAAAACAGCTTCCCAGCAATTCATTACGGTACCTGGCCAAATTGCAGGGAACGGCGCTTCTTTAGGTGCCGATGCCCACGATTCAAAATCAGTTCCTGAGCCAGGAAAAGATTGGTCCCAAACCATGGTAGTGCCCACGGTTTTTTCCATATTGGCAGCGGTCGCATCATCAACAAGCGTATTTAATATATACCCTTTTATTGCCAATCCACTAACAGTAGTATCCACTTGCAACCAGTCGCCGCTATTGGCTATAACCTTTAAAGTAGCACCTTTTGCAACACTAGCCAAAATGTTGGATGGATTTGATGAGTCGGTAGAGCTTCTTATCCTCGCGCCTGAAGCCGGAGTAACTACTCCCTGCCACGGGTAGGGTGTTCTTATAAGCCGTTGTATATTGCTGCCCTGTTGCACCACATGTGTCAACTCATGAGCCATTAATTTCTTTCCACTCTCGCTCTCGGGCGAATACTGCCCACTATTAAAAACAATATTATTGCCAGTGGTATAGGCCAATGCATTGATAGATTGTGCAGACTTTGCGGCAACAGTGTCAGTGTGGAGTTTTACGTTCGAGAAATCATAACCGAATCTGGGTTCAAAAAACTTCCTGCTGCTTTCAGACATTTGTTGCCCTGATGAACTTAATGAGCTCACATAACTGTCCAGTCCGCCACTATTTCCTGTTTCACCCGCACTATTTTCCTTACGGCGTACATGTTTATCTTCCTCCTCGCAGGCCTGGCATTTGCGTTGTAAATTTTTATCTGCCGGTTTAAAAAAAGTAGTGATACTAACTGAGTTATCAGTCATCCGCATAACCTTATCGGCCATATGATCAGCTTCCCGTTCGTAATGATCCCCTGGCTCGTTAATAGTGAGTTTTGTTTGTATTACAGGTTTAAAAAAAGAACCTCCATTAACCGGATTGCTTTTTTGCTTATTGTCATTACTGTGTTTAAGAGTAGCTGTTTCCATAATATCTCGGTTTAATACCAGTCAACACTTAATATACTTTCCATCCAGGGGTGGCGGATGGTTGAAAATCCCCATGGGAGTTTACCCAATAAAATGTCAATCGTTTTTTGTTCAACCTTTAGCAACCAGCCGTTTTCTTTTAATTCGAGGTTACCATTGCGTTGTAAAAAAGCTTCGCGGAAACCACCTATAGAGCTGGTTTTTAATGGTTCCCAATAACTGAGCACATTTTTTAGCAAATCATTCGACTGTCTTTTCTCTTTAGTGCTTAGTTTGATGTTTGTTACCAGTGGCTGCTCCAAAGGATGCTCGCATAATATTTTTTGAAGTGCCAGGTCAAATTCAGCAGCTTCGGTCATACCTGTAGCCAGGTAATAAAGCAGCATCACGGCTCTTGCACGTGCTTCTTCATTAATGAATTTGTTATTTTCCATTAATGCCAGCCTTTCAAAATATATTTTAATGAAAGGATTTAATATTACCGTGCCGCAATTATTAATGCTAATGATATCTTTTTCATTCAGGTCTGAGTTTTTATTTCTTTTTTTAAGGAGCTCTTCCTTGCTTTGAGGCTTGGTCTCATTATCCAAAATGGTTTCCTGTTTGTTATAGTTTTTGTCCTGATTACTTTGCGAATCATTTCTATCAATGCTATCCCCATCTGTATTTATTATTCCGGATTTATTTTTACCTTTTTTCTTTCTGGAAGTATCGCTTGTCCCCTGGCTGCCTTCGATTGTTTGCTTAATATCTTTAGCTATTGTCTCCTCATCTTCACCGTTTACTTTGGTTTTTATGTTGATAGTATTGCCATTCGATTTAAAAAACAAAACCAACTGTTTAAAAGCATTTTTAACTGCGTAAGTTTTAATACCTGTCAGTATCTTTTTTTCTTTAGCAGCGCCAATTGGTTTACTGGTAATTCTGAAATGGTCAGTTAATAGTTTTAAAATTTTAAATGAATATTCGCTATGCTGTTTGTTTAATAAAACCTCAAATGCAAACTGCCAGATTTTGTTACGAAGTACTACCCCATTTGAATCAAAATATCGATCTTCACTATCTGTCTGTGCCTTTTGCTTGTGCGATTTTTGTTCTTTTCTGGAGGATAAAACGGTTTTGTCAGCATTGAAAATATTCAATATAAAAACATAATCTGCAAACATTGGCTCCCAGTTATCACTAGCCGAGGAGGCTATATTTAGCAATACTTCTGTGATGAGGCGATCAGAAAATTGCAAAACAAGGCGGTCAATACTTGTTGCATTTGGGTTGTTTTTTAACCATTCAGCTAAAAAACGGTATTCATTTTTGGTAAGATTTTGTAGAAGGTCTGCCTCCCAGTTGGCCATTTTCTGGACTGACGAATACCAGGGCAGATAACCTTTTTCGAGAAAAAATACTAGCGCATTAACGGATGACTGTGCAACGCTCTGTATCGATTCATCGCCCGAAGAATTATTGATGCTCTCTTTTTTGGCAGACAGACTTTCAGTAAGTGCACTAACAAACCTGGTTTTAAATTCATGTTCAAAATTTTGCGGATTAATCTCGCCTAAATCCAGTTGCAGAGTGTCAATACGAACTACTTTACCCGGAGGAAACACACTGTCGAGTGCTGATTCCAGCTTCGTTTTTAGTTCGTTCTGAAGCAAATAGCTCACCATTGACTGCAAAGCAAATGCATCATCCTTTCCTGGGATTTGAAGTGTTACTTTTTGCCGGTGAACTAAATGCTTTTGCATCTTCAATCAGTTAATAGCTATCCTTTTTTGGTGAATATATTTTTTATGCCGGATAAAATGCTTCCTGACCCAATTGGAGTTTCACTGAGCCCGTTGGGCGAAATGTATAGTGTTTGGGTAACCGATGCCAGGGCGCATTGTCCGTTTGAAACCGTAAGTGTTGCAAAGGTTTGAGTTTGCCCACCATTCGGATCAACCTGTACAGTTAGCTGAGGTGATTGAAGAGACGAAGCCGTTTCTGAAAAACCGGTGCCAAAACTCCAGCTATAAGTGTACCCAATGCCACTAGCATCCGGAGTAAACACTGCGGTTAAAATATTTACGCTGTTAACCGTACTAAAACTTGCCTTAAAGCTAAAGGTGCTTACCGGTGTTGCCAATACTGTAACCGTAACGGGGTTAGAGGCCACGCCGTTTAAAGTATAGGTGATTTTATAAACACCCGCCTTTGCGGTGGCCGGCGTAAAGGTTAGTTTAACCGGATCGAGGCCTGCTACGGTATTAAATGTTCCTCCCGGTGCCGAAACTGTTATTGGTTCGGCAGTAGTATCGTTATCACAAAAGGTTGTTCCCATTGTTATTGTAGGCTTAACAGGTGTAACAGTATTGGTGAGCACATAAGCAACGGGCGGGCAGTCTGAACAGCATAAATAAGGGATATAAAAATCGGCTATTACGGCTCCGTTAGGAATTGAATACCCGGGCGGACGCCGTGTTGGAACGTTTTGGAGAATACCTAATATGGTTTGCCTGGTAGCTGCAGTAATATCAGTAGCACTATTAACATAACTACTGATCAGGTTTAATGTACTAGGGTCAAGCGCAGAGGTGGTATCGGCGGTTGTTGCAGTGCTTAAGCTGTCGGCAGTAGTTGCTGCAATATTTACCTGGGCGGCGCTAACGTCAGTGCTTTGCTTAATAAGTATCTGGTTGGTTGCCTGCGGCGTGGCGGTAGTTGTTGCCGCGGCTGTTGCTGCCGTTGTTGCGGTGTCGGTAATTACTCTTTCAGTGCCGGTGTGGTAAACCAACACCAAGGTGCCGCCTTTGGGCACGCCTGCTTTGTGCTCCAGCCCCGGATGATTTTTAAAGTGGTTTAAAAAATTGAGTTGTTGCTCATACTGTGTTAGCCTGTTGGTATATGCTGTTACCAGAACCTGCAGGCGTTCTTCCAAACACAAACTGGTAAGAAGCCCTAATTCGTCAACTAAAAGATCTAGTTCGGTGTCTTCGGCAAGGGTAACATATTGTGCATTGGCGGCCGTAGTATTGTTTGATGCTATGTTTTCGGTAAGTTCCATCAATATGCCCATGGCGTATAAGGTATCGGCCAGGTAAGTTTGGTAAATGGTATTAAAGCCATTTATGTCAATCTCTGCAAGGGTATTGGTTTGCAATGCAAACATGAGCTCTTCCACAGCATCAACAAAAGCAAATAAATAATAGTAAACTGTAGTTAACGAGTTGCTGGAATCAATTTGCACCGGATTGGTAAACACGCCCGTGCTATCTAACGCAGCCAGGTAAGCACTTCCAATGGTACTTGCCACAGCAGGGCAATAAGTACGCATAAAATTACCCTTTTGGTAAGTAGGTGTGAGGGTTTGGCTTGCAGCTATATTAATGGTCGCCGGTTCCAGCTTAAAGGCGCTGTAGTTGAGGTTTGCCGTTTGCGGTATTTCGTACAGGTAAGAGCGGGCCGTGGTGAATGAACCTGTATTTTGGGCAGTTGTATTTGCGGCTACTACATAAGGCAACTTGGTTATAAAACAAAATACAGTGTGTATTTTACAAGCTGCTTCGCTTAGTAGTAACTGGTAATCCGTATCCAGATCATTCATGCTGCATTGTGGCAAGGAAGCATTCGGTTGCAGTTGATCGGCAGAAACGGCTACCACATCAAACGGTAAATTATATTGGGATTGTTGATTTAAGATGTTGGTTAAAACGGTATTATAGTTTTGACCGATGTGCCCTTCTACCCTGAAAAAATTAAAGCACTCAATATCGTACAACAATGGTTGGGTAACGGTTGGATCACTGCTGTAAAGGCTCGAATTGTAGCTGAGATTGCGGGCGGCATTGTTATTAACGGTTTTATAATAGTTCCAATATTTATACAGTTCAGAACCGTTTACATTAATCTTGTAATAATAGGGTATGGCACGTTCAGATAGCAAAGCATATTCAAACTTGCTTGGTGTTATAGTGATAGTTGCCTGCGTTTGCAAAGCCTGTGTCTGTACGGTAAAATAGTTAACCATTATCACCATGCGGTTAAATAGCAACGCCGCATCAGCAACGTCTTCGCCCATTTTTGAAAATAATGCCGAGTAGATAAAATAATTGCGGTAACTATCTTTTGTAAAGGCGTTGGTGGCTTGCGAGGCGCTGCCTAAAACCAGGTGCAGCGGAAACAAATTTTCATCAGGGCAGCAGGTACCCATAATGGCTGATGCCTGGGTGTTAAATTCGTTGTAGGCCTTTATCAAATCATCAACAAAATCATACAGATACTGGATGAAAACCGGATTGCTGCTTTGTATGCTGCTGCGCGCACTTTGTAAATTAACCAATAGGTTCGCAAACGGATTGGTAGTAGCCTTTACCATATTGCCATATTGCTGAAAACAACTTGTATAGGCATTGGCTACAGCAGTAAGCGTAGCATCATCAACCAGGCTGGCAAATGCGTTGAGTACATCGTTGCTGTTATTTAAATCGGCATAAGGTACGTTGTACCTTTTTAAGCTCAACTGGTTAGGCTTTAGCAGCCTTAAATCTAACAGCGGAATGCTGACTCTTGCTAAGGTACCCGGTAAATCGCTAATGGCAACCAATAAAGGGCGTACCGTAAATACCATGGTCGATCCGCTGTTATTACAATCGAGCATGTTGCAGTTTTTGAGCTCTGTTTCGGCAGCTTCCAGGAAAAGCACCACTGCATAATCGGTTAAAAAGCTTGTGGCCGATGATATGGTTACTGCTGTGGCCTGTTTATCACTTTCCAGCGCATTGAAATCGTCATCTGTGAGTAACTGCCATACATTTTTGCCAGCGCAAAAAGGTTTGTAAAAAGGCAGATTGCCGGTATAGGTAAACGGCAAATCGAGCGGCATATCAACTGCAGCATACGGAATATAGTAGGTATACTGCATCGTATCCAGGGTAATCAAGTACCCTTGCGATGTTATGCCGCAGCCTTTATTTACTTGAATGATGCCCGTATTGAGTACAATATCGAGCCCGCAAACAATGCCAATACCTATTAACTTATTTCTTGTCCAGCGGTCTTGCTGATCAAGGTAATTAAAGGTTTCGTTAAGGTGGTCATTGGTGAGCACCTGGTCTGGTTCAAATACGATGTATTCAAATGGATTTGCCATATGTCAATTATTTAAAGATCCTAAAATGGTTTTTCCCAGCATTACAGGGTTGGTGTTTACACTCTCGGCACAATCATGCAGGGTAGCTACCGGGTATTGGCTGTAAAGCGTAAACAGGGTAGCTAATAAACTATCATTTACTGTTTGCAGGCTGGTAAGGTTTGCGGTTACCGGGTTGGCTTTATAAGTGGCCAGCGTGGTAATCCATGTTTTATATTTATTTTCAAAATCATACATCATGGCATCGCCCACCCAGCATATTTTAACAATGGTATGTGCAGGCAACTCCTGTCTGATAATGTCTTCGAAATAACTTCTGAAAGCCATGCTTTGAAAATGTGCGGGCCAGTAAGGCAACACTACCGATATCCTGAAAGAATAGGGGTCCTGTTCGCCGCAGAAATTGCAATTGGCATCAAGGCAAACCGGCGCAAGAGCAAAGGTGTTATTGCGTGGCCGCAGCAAAATATGTTCAATAAGATGCATACCTTCCGCATCGCACTCATTACTAAATTGGGTAATAAATTGCGTCAATACCGTATTGGCAATGTCTTGCGATAGGAAGTTATTGCTTATAGCTAAATTATTGCCAAGGGTGTCGGTAACATAAATATTCCAATTGCTGCCGGTTTGGGTTATATTGTAATATTCGCCACTTAATACCTGATCCATAAAGGCGGGCAATGCTGCATTTAAATCATCCTGTGTTGCATAGGTAGTGATGGACGTTAGCGTGTTTCCCTGTCCATCGCTAAATTGAAACTGATACTTTGCCGGGGTATCATTGGTGGTAATAATGGTTGAGGTGCCTATGCAATACAAAAACCTGCGGTAAAAATTGCTGAATCCGCCCAGACTGCTCAGTTTTTTTTCGGCGCCTGAAACATTACCGGTATCCCATAGTTGAGATGTATCTACAGAAAGGTCAGTTTTTAGCGGACAATAGTTATACGCCTGGCCCCGCTGGTAGCTTACGCCTGGATAGTTTTGTAAAAATTGGATTTTGCTTTTTATTAAATCCGAAGGGTCAATACCCGATTCCTGCTGGGTGGTATAATCCAGCGAATACATCAACAAAACGTACTGGTTAAACGACTCGGCAAAGCGGCTCATTAAATGATCAAGAAACCGGTTCCGGCGATCAAGGAAAACTTCGTTGGTTTCATACAGCGCCTGCCATGGGTTGGGAGGGGTAACGGTAGCGTCCTGCGCTGTCATCACCAACTCGTTAATGATGTTGCCTGGGCTAATGGCTTTGTAAACAGGTAACACATCCTTTATTTCGCCCAAAAACTGAGCGTAATAGGTCTGTACAGTTGTATCAGTGGAAAACAGTTCCTTAGCATTTTTTAATTGGGAGAAGAAATCGGCCAGCAACTGATCATATAGTAACATATAGGCCCTTAACTGATTGGCCTGCCCCATTCTTTGATTAGTTGAGTTTACCGGTAAGCCGGCATTGCCGATACCATATGTTGCCGGGAGCAAGTCCTGAACAGAAGTATAGCTGTCCAGTGGATAATAGGTTCCGCCGGGCACAGGAATGTCATCTGTATGCCCGGCAAGCTTATTTTTGGCCTTAATGGCATTCATCCACTGTAAAATGCTTCTTACATCGGCCAAGGAGGCGGTGTAAGGAAACTGATTTTTGTAAAACAGTATTTTTGATTTCGTATCGGCCAGTACAGGTTTACAACCGGAGCTTATGGGCATGCACCACTGTTTTCCGGTTTCGGTGCTTATGGGGTTATCCTGAGCGTCGTACTTGGTCATTCTGAAATTACGGGCCGCCAGTACCCCATCAATATTCATGATAAGGCTGATGATTTCGGAAGCGTAAATCTCCTCCCGCAGCTGCGTTTGTTCCAGTTCAGTGGTGTCAATAAAGCCATGTTGCAAAGCAGGGCCTTCAAAAATCTCATCGGTGGTATAATCTTTTGCCTGCATGTCACTTAGCAGATAAAAATTAACCGAGGGATCAAAATATTCTTCAATGGCATAAAATACCTGCGCCTGTATCTGCTCCATATCGGCCGACGGCGTTACGTCAATGTCGCAGCAGATAGCTATCTCCTCATCAGTGATAGTGGTTATGCTTACAAAATCTTCGCAAAGGTTCCGGTTTTGATTAAGTGTGGCTGTGGCTATTTGAACAATAGAATTTGTCTTTTGTATTTTAAGCAGATAAAGGTTAATCACCTGCGCTGTAAATGCAGTATCAAAGAATTGCTCTATATCAGTATTGGCAAGTGTTTTGCCTGCAGGCTGCAAATCGACAGATACTGTGCCTGTTAGCGCGATGGTAGTATTTTGGCCACCACTTAAGTAAGCAAAATTAATGGTGATAGTAAGATCGGCTCCTGATGCAAAGGTTGTGCTTATGTTACTAACTGAGGTAAGATCGGCACCAAGCAGTGTATTAACGCTGCTGTCATTCCAGGCGGGGAAGGCAACAGTTAAACTAACTGCGCCGCTTGCGAATGAGCTATTGCCAGGGTTTAATACCTGCAATTCGCCATTATTAAGGTCGCCAAGCTGGTCGTCATTATCTAAATCAAGCAATACCCGGTACAGCCCCGACAAATAAATCGCATGTGGGGTGTTAGTATAAACTAAGCTATCAGTGGTACAGTCGGCAAAAATGGCTACCTCCCCGGTGGTTTTGTTACGGTCATTTAAAACGTAATGGCTCTCTGGCAATAGCCAGGCATTATGTACGCCAATTATATCAATCAGCAACTTTCTGTAATCGTCAATATTTAAAGGTGCTTGTGTTAAAATAGTTTTGGCTGTGTATAATGTTTGTGATGAAGAAATGGTGCCATTCTGCTCTGTCAGTAAATCCTGTACTGGCAAACCCGAGCGGTAGCCCAGCTCAGTAATGGCATAACATAGCGCTTCCAGTATGGTAACACCCGGGTCATGTTCGTTATAATCGGTCCAGGTATCGCTACCCAGTTGCTCAATATAGGTTAGCCCTGCTTGTAAAAGAAAGGCGTAGTCCTGGTCGTTGGTTAATGCCGGGGTTTTGGATATGGTTAACTCATTCATTAGCAATCACAATTAGCGGGTGAACTGATCAAATGTCTGGTATTAGTTGGCGCGTCGTAATACGACACCATGATGGAACGGGCCGTTGTTGGATCGGCTTCTTCAATGTTATAAAATGCCTGCTCAACCACTGATCCGTTGCGCACAAACTGGTTCATTTTAAAGCAGGTTACATAATCAACATAAACCTGTTCCTCAACAAAATTGAGCACTACTGATTTTTGCAGACTTGTGCCAAAATCAATATTCTGCGGGTTTCCGTTGGCCCACGGCGTTAAAAACTGCTCAATGGCCAGGTTAAGCTGGTTGGTGTAATAGGTTACATCATAGCCTTCTTTAAAAGTTACCGAAAAATCAAATTGTACTTCCTCAAACAAAGGGTTGCACACATTGAGTGTTACAAATGGCGAAGTAAGTTTTTGCAGATAAGCTTGTATATTGGTAAGCAGGCCAATGCTGGTGTAGGGCCTTAGTATATTGGCCATACTTAGCTTGGTAAGATCAGGGATGGTAATTACGGTTACCTGTCCGGCCAGTGTTTCTGAATAGTCTAGCTGCCCGGTAATATCATCAGTAATAAAACCAGTATGACTAAGGCATTTTACTTTAAAAATTTGCGGAAAGTACTGCAGGGTAAGCCGCTCATAATCCCAACCGGTAATGGCGCGGTGCTTATGGCGCAAACGTTCGCTTACGCGTATATAAAACTGACTATCGGTTTCGGCCGGAAGACCACCGTATGAGTTGTATGGCTGCTGTGTTTGTTTTAGCGCGCTATCAGCTACCGCTGGTTTGCTTATGGTGTTGGGCGGTATAGGATTTGTAAAGGCGATATTGCTTGCCGGTACCTGTACAAATTGTGCCTGGGCCGCATTGGCATCAATGGCTATTAAATTGCATACTGCATCGGTATCATGTGCTACCACGCCTTTTATCCAAAGGTAATTGCTGTCGGCAAGGGTATTATTCAAAGTTGCATCGCCGGGTACGTTAAAGACGATGAGCCCGGAGTTGACCAGATTACTTGTACCATCCGTTACCGACTGTGAATTAAACTTAACCCAGTTATTGGCGCTCATATAATACCAATCTACCTCGGTCATAGCCTTTAATGGATTGGAGCTGCCGTCAGATACCTGAAACAATACCGAAAAAGTTTCATTGTTCAATGCATTAGCAAGCCCTATCCATAGTTCGCCACCATTATCGTTAGCGCTTCCGTCATCTAAATTAAATATCGGTAAAACGGTTAGCGGCGCATCGGTAGTTATAAACGGATGCATTTCGCGGTAGCCGAAAGGCTCAATCTGGTAATAGTAGTTGGTACGTGTGTTGAATGCGGCACTGGTATTGGTAAAAAGTAAATTATCTTCGGCACTGTATGAAAGGTACACCGCTTGTAGCGCAGGCGGCGTTGCAACCGGCGTGTTAGTTTTATTGACGGTATAGCCGATAACTTTCGTTGTATCAGTAGTGTCGTAGTTTACGGTAACTGATGGTTGTGGGATGCTGTTTAAAAAAGAGCTGAGGTTATATTCAGTAACATTCAGTTCCAGTTCAATATATCCGTCAATAGAGGTTGCATCGTAAGCCACGCTGGCTGTAAAATCTGCGGGCGATTGCACGATAATATTAAGCCCCGTAGTAGTTACTGATGATAAAGAAGGGTCAGCAGCTGCATATCCGGGGTCGATAGTATATCCGGAGTTCTTCAAATAGGCCGGATCTGTAAAGTATGCCGAGCCCATCGCAGATTCAGACCCGAGGGTGTATTCTGTACCCATTACATATTCCGGACCGGTTACCATATAATCTTGGGCCGCAATATCTTCTGGGGTTTCTGTATAATCTGTTAAAAGGCTTCCTGAGCGCTCTAGAAGTGTCGGATCCAGTGTTAGGCCGAATGAGGCCCCCTTCATAGTAGCTATTCTTTTTGAGACAGAGGTAACGGGCGTGGTTAATGTGATATCGGATGCATACAAGCTAACAGATGCAGCTGAATTGACGCTTTGCCAGCTTCCCTTTGCCAGTGTATTAATTAACACAGTGGTGTCTGTTGAAGGTTTTTGTTGCCACTCAAAATTAACGGTTAAGGAAGTGAGCTCTTTTTGGAAGACTTCTTTACTCCCTATAATAAATGATGAGCCGCTATCCGGAAAATCGCCAAATACCTTAAATGGTTTAGATGTGTCTATTTTACCATCGTTGTTTTGAAGTATCAGGTTCTTAACGGCATCAACACTTACCGCAACGGTAATAGTTTCAATATTTAACGCTTTGATGGTTTGGTACGATGTGTAGCTGTTGAGTATAACCTGTACCATTGGCAGCGCTACAGTAAAATTGCCGCTGTGCAATTTTGATGAGTAGGGGATAATAGCAGGAGCATCGCCTGCAAGGGTTACCGATAGCGAAAATGAACTGCTGCTAACCAGGCTAGCTGTGTAATCTGTAGCTGTGTACCAGCCGCTTTTGCCAGTAAACTGCAGGTTAAATATGCCTGCCAGGTCGGTTTGGGCTATGTTGTTTAAGCTGCTGCAATTAAAGGTAATGGTAACGGTGCGGTTACCTTCATTTAAATAGAGCACATTGCTTGAAATAGCAAAACCAAGCGTTGCATCATTTAAGTTTTGCTGCGGATCGCCGAAAGGGAACCATGAACCGTCAGTACTTAAAAGTTTTGCTCCCCGTCCATCCGCAGAATTGGCTACTGGCGATGCAAACAGCGTTGCCGGGCTAATGCCTTTATTTAAAAACAGCGACCGCAATAATTGTACGCTTGCTGTTTGTAAAACCACATTGCCAGTGGTAGCATAAAAAATATTATTGCTGTTGGCATCCTTACCTGCGCTGAATGATGTTCCGGCAGGAATTAAGTGCTGGGTTATATTTTTTTGAAGCGTAAAAACCAGATTTACCAAGTCGGGTTGAGCAGCGTTATTGCTCAGCTGAAGAACCTCTTTGTAATAAAAGTCGAGATGGTTTTTGGTGTATTGGTTTAAATGCTGCTGCGCGTAATTAAAAAGCTCTAAAAAAGTAAGATACAGGGCATAATGTGGTGCATGCGAAGGCGAGTCTGCAAGTTCTTTTTGCAGATATGCTGGCGTTTGAGCCACAATATTCACAATAGCATCAATAAATGTCTGATAAACGCCGGTGAACAGGTTGTGCGTTAAAACATGATTTATGTTGGTCTGTATATCGGTAACCGCGCCGAATGTAATATTGCTGGCGGAGTTTGTTGTTTGAATGTTAAATGGCGGAATGATGGGCGGCACAGCAAAATTTTGTGCAAAAACCAATACATCCACCGGTAGTACCGGGTAGGTAAATGTTGGCGTATTGTTATTGTTGGTTAGCGTATTGTCAACAAGGGCAAATGAAGCCGGATTGGCTGAGAAATAATTATAATAGCCCAATAATGTATTTAACGGAGTAACGATACCTGATGTAATAGCAACATTCAGAAACGTTGCATAGTCCGATGCGGGAGGTAGTTTGCTATATCCATTTAATATACCGGAGGCCAGTGAAAAAGCAAAATCAAACAGCACCTTAAAGTTTTGTTGGGCATCTTTTTCATTTTTGGCTCCTATGGCATTATCTATTGTAGTCTTTACAAAGTTGGCATAGTCAGTAGTGGTCCAATCTGCAATGGAGGCTATTATAACGACGCTGTCGCTCCCGAGCAGGTTCTGCCAATCGCCTGTAGCAGTATTGGTCAGATCGAAATAATTTAAGTATGCGCCATATTTTTTTGCAAACAGGATAAGGTCAGCCGTGGTACGTTCGTCTACCTGTGGGCAAGCAGCCAGCAAAACATCCAGTGAACGTTGTGCCTGACTGGTTCCATCGTATAAAAATAAGCCGGTGTCTAAACAATTGTTTGCCATTACTGTATTTCTGTTCCTTCATTTAAATAGTAAGGATATACAAAATTGAACCTTGAATTGGTGGTGCGAACGGTATAGGTAAGCGAGATAATAATGAAGCCGCTTGTAACCTGGCTGTCGTCTATCGAAACGGAGTTTAAATCAATACGCGGTTCGTAATAGAGTATTGCCGTTTTAATCATTTCGCTTATATAAGTTTTAAAGGTTGTTGTTATCGGCTCAAAAACCATCTCGTCCAAATTGCAGCCGTAGCCTGGTACCATTACCCTTTCGCCCCTGCGGGTGGCCAGCAGAATTTGCAGGCTCAGCTGAATATCAACCTCGTCACTCGTCATTATAACGGTATTGTTATTATAGTCGAAAGTTGGTGGGAAACCCCATCCTGTTCCTAAAAAATCAGACATATTAACCTCCTATCATTACTGTTGGACATCCTAATATTATTGACCCTCCGTGGGCCGTTACATCGCCCATGCGGGCAGCGGGCATACCGCCTATTAATACGGTTGATGAGCCTATGGCAATTACATCCGGCGGCCCCACACAAGTACACATATCACCCACACGTGCAGCGGGCAAGCCACCTATCATTACTGTAGGGGCCCCCGGCGGTAATATCGGCCCACCTACATGCGGAACCGGTCCGGTAAACATTGGGCATACATGCATATCTGATGCTCTTGCTGCAAATGGCATATCTTTTTTGTTTTAATTAATCATTACAATTCCGCCTTTTAAGGTGGCGGTACCTGAGCCTTCTACCTTTACGGAAGGTGCTGAGATGGAAGCACTGCCGCTTCCGGCATTTATTGATGCACCACCCGAGCTTACCGCAAAACTTGATGAAGGGCTGATAGAAACATTGGCTGCCGAAACAGTTAAATCGCCGGTTGCCGTTAATTTGATATCACCCGCACTCTTCATGGTAATGGCTGATGAATCCATAGAAAAGCTGTTCCCATTTTCATCTTCCATGCTCATCACCCCGTCCTGCTCGCTGATAGTTACTTTTTTTCCGGCAGGGGTGGTGATTTTTAATGATTTCTCCGAATCATTAAAAATCATGGTCATGCCGCTGCGGGAAGTATATCCCTTTTCGTCGTTCTGATTGGATGCTTTTAAGGGAGCAGGCTTATTACTGCTATTCAGCATGCCCAAAATAACCGGGCGACGTGGGTCATTATTCAGAAACCCAACAATTACCTCATCATTAATTTCCGGACGGAAAAACATGCCACGGTTATTACCTGCGTCCAGGGATGCAATACGTCCCCAAATACCGTCTTCGTTTGGGTCAATTATAGGAAGCCGCACTTTTACACGATCCTGGCTGTCGGGATCACTTTCCAGATCGGTTACGATGCCTATCTGAAGCCCTTGTATTGCTGGAAGCATATCTACCGCAGATGAAGAATTAAAATCGGGTTGTTTGGCGAATAATTCGTTTGAAAGCCCGAACTGAACGTCGGTTGTCCAGTTTCCATTCACAACTTCATGTCGTACACCAGAAACGAATACCGCTCCGTTAAAACGATCGCCCACACCGCCGATATTAATCATATCTCCCGGACTCAGCTCACCGCCATATCCCCTGAACTTCACTCTGCCACGGCAACGCGACATGCGAGCCTTCAATAGCCTTGAGTCGGCCAGGTTTTGTAACTCATCGGTAGTTACGTCGCCACCCGAATACAGGTCATACTCGGCAATGCTGAGGACGCTGCCCAAATCACTGCTGGATATATTACCGTTTTCTGTGAAACCTGGCTCTGCAGCATTGGCGGTGGCTATGGCCTGGTTGGTATAATCCCATGTTTTGGCCACCAGGCTTTGGTATTGGTTGCGTGCATCAAGGTCGGCATCAAACTCCAGCATAGTGGCGCCAAATACTACATCTAATACGGTTGCAGTAGTAAAATCAGGCTTTTTTGCAGTGATTTTTCCATTGCTTATGGAACATAACTTGCCGTTGGCTTCCATCCGCGATAGCACAAAATCCCAATCGGTACTGTCGTACTGAACAATAGATTCCAGCGTGGCACTGGTATCTTCAATATCGCAGTCTAAAGAATAGGTGCCAATAATTTGTTGTGCGGCATCGCTATCCTTCATATTATAAAAATATTTGTTTTTGCGGGCCACGGTCATTTTTACGGCATTGTCCCGGCAGTCCAGAATCAATACCGGCGAGCTGTTATTGCGGGCTTTTAAGCTATGCCTTAGTATTATACCATTAAAAATGGTGGACTCATCAGAGTGATACCCTACCGTAACCTCTATAGTTGCGCCGGGCACCAGGGTAGCTTCATCACTCACCGGAAAATCCTGTTTAGCCACATCGCCATCATAAATTACCAGCTTAGCCATGGGTATGCGGTTCATTTCGTTGATGAAATTCATGGACACCACCTGGTAGGTTGTACTCAACGCGGTGCCATTTACTTTAATGGTAAAGGTTACGAGGTCGGTACTCTGTGTTCCGGGAAGTGTTTGACTAAGTGGCATATTATTTAGCTATTGGTGGTAAAATGACTTTTGTTCCGGATTGTAACTTTTTAAAATCGGTAAGGCCGTTAAATTGGGCCACCTGGTAATAATATTTGCTGTCGCCATATTCGCGGTAGCACATCAAGGGCAGTGTATCGCCATCTTTTACTGTTCGTACATGCGTCAGATCCGGCGATTGCCGGTTTTCAATGGCTGCCAGTTTGGTCGGGTCTATTACACTCTGAAAGGTGCATTGTGCTTCGGCTCTCAGTGGCGTACCGTCAGGATTGAACAGTTTGAAGGTAATCGTCATGCTGGTTACCTGGCAATTGTATAACAATGGCCCCCATTGTAACTGAACAAAGCGCGGCTGGTGTGTATCACTCCCGTATTGATAAACTACAGCTTTGAAGCTTTCGTAATCTGTCATTACATCGGGTTTATTGGCAGGCAGGCCTGGTACGGCAAGGCCCGATAACAGACCTCCGCCACCCCGTTGAATTACACCCGTACCATCGAATAAAAATTTAAAAGTGAGCGACTGCGGCGAACGTTTGTTGAATGATGACACGCTTTCACTTGAACCCTGTGCACTTTGCTGATTGATTTCTGAAGCATAGGTCAACGCATATGATTCAGGGTTGATCAATACCTCATAGGAATCTCCCGATGGTGTTTGAAAAGCGGCATCATCATAAGCCACTATCTGCATCTTTAATAGTTGTCCGGAGTCCATCAGCGTTCTTTTTGTTCTTTTAAAATTTCAAGTACCTGTTCAACACATTTGGCAATCATGTCTTCATTACCGCCCCTTGGTGAAGCCGAAGCATTCCCTGATGACTTGCCACCCCCCGAATCCTGAACGGCGGCAGTAATCTGTATTTCACGTATTTCTACTGGCATGGTGTGTTGTTAAAAATGGTTGATCTCTGTTTTAAGGTACGCTTATACTGGCGCTTGCAGTTGCACTGCCACCACCAAGCAAACCGGCTACGGCCCCCACTGCCGCCCCAACAGCTGCCGAAAGGTTAAGCGTTTTGTAATATTCATAGCGCAACGTAATTGATTCAATCACGATCTGACTTTGTTCGGCATTTAAACCCGACAGTTCATATTTAATGGGAATAGCATTAGTTACGTACCATGATGATACCGGCAAATGATCCTCATTTAAAAGTGATATCAGCATATTTGTTGGCTGATAATTGAAGTTTTCAATACTATCCAGACACCATGCTGTTACTCCTGATACCAGTGTCATACCTCGTTTTAAAACCAGGTCGGTATAGGTGTTTCTTCCCGGCAGGCGATGTACAAAACGGTTTTCTCCACCTTCGGGATAAGTATCCAGATTTACGTTTACACTTAAGCCTGTAACTTCCTGAAAACGAAAATCATTAGGCACCTGCGGAAATATTTCAAATACCACCAGGAAATGAAACCCGGTAAAAGGATAATCAAACATGTTTAGTCGTTTTGAATAGTTAAGCCTTCATGCGCCAGTTCCAGTGTTTCAACAGCTACTTCATTACCATCAGCCTTTAAATCAGTTGAGGTAATTTTGGTGGGCCATGCGTTTTTAATTTTCCATACTACTACAGGGGTCAGATTTTCATCGAGAAGGCTTATGGTAATGTCACGGCGAGTAACGGTGTTCATATTGATGGTGTTGAACCAGTTATAATATTCATTGTCTGATTTAAATACACCACGTTTAAGGGTGATATTGCTGAATTTGCGCTGGCCCGGCATTTTTATTTTATGATACTCGGGGCTGGCGCCATCGCGGTATTCAACTACATCATTAGTGATATCAAGACCACTTACATCAGTAAAGCCTATGTTTGTGCCGCTCCAGTCAACGCTGAAATGGAACTTGGGTAGAGGATATTTATTAGCCATAATATTAAATTCTTTAAATGAAGTTTATAATTGAAAAGTGATAAGGTTAAGATTGTTGCTGTATTTGAGTGAAACGAAGAATGATAAACTCAGCAGGACGCACAGGGGCCATACCAACCTCAATAATCATTCTGCCATTCAGGATATCATCAAACGTCATTGTTTGACCAAGACCTACAGATACATAAAATGATTGCTCCGGTTTTGAGCCTGCCAGTGCGCCTAATCGCCACAAATTGGTCAGGTAGTTTTCAATCATGGCGCGCACTTTTACCCAGGTATTGCCGTCATTCGGCTCAAATACATATTGCATAGCAGCCAGTTTTACTGATTCTTCAACCATAATGAAGAAGCGGCGCACAGATATATACCTAAAATCGTTGCTGTTACCATCCAACGTGCGTGCACCCCAAACCAAAATGCCTTTGCCGGTAAAGGAGCGGATGGCGTTTATTGATTTGCCCGATGTTGCATCAATATTTAAACCTGCCTGCAAGGCATCAGTTACCTGAAATGTAGTTCCGGTTACATCAAGCAAGGCAACGTTGGCCGGTGCTTTCCAAACCCCGCGCGAACCATCAACAGAAGTGTAAACCCCAGCTATGGCCGGTGAAGGTGGTAACACAACAGGGAACTGATTGGTTAGCGCAGCTAGAAGTATGTTATAAGCTGCAGAGTTGGTAGTGCTTATAGCTGAAAGTTTCAATGTGTTTAATGGACCTGCAACTCCATTTACCTGGTGAAGAACCTCAGTTTGTGTGGCATCAAAGTCATAAGCGTAGGAAGTAACCAGGTTAGGGAAATAAGTTGCTCCATAATTTGGCGAGTTTGTGCTCAGGTCGGTTCTATAAGTCGTAACCGCTGTACTTAAGTCACTTGAAGTTTTTATTGCTGCACCGGTATTGTATAAATCGAATATGCAAAATCTATCCTGCAAACTTCCGCATATAGCTAATGCATCACCCTGTAAAGAGTAATAAGCAGCAGCCGTTGGGAGGTTTTGCCCTTCGGGGATTACAAAAAGTGTTACATCAGGTACTTTGGCTGCGGCTTCTAAACCTGCACCTGTTCCCAGGTCGTAAAAATCTGTTGCAACCAGGGCATCTCCAACATTAGCCTTATAACCGCCAATAGAAACAATATAGCAAACGCCACCGCCATTAGCATAAAAGTTGCGGATGCTGGAGTGCATAATATGTTTTGATTGCGCAGTAGCAGATGCCCAACTGAAACTAATGGTATCATTTGAAGTATTGCCATTGGTTACCTGGGTATAATGGATTTGTATCCCTGTTTCGAGCTGTGCGGTCCCGAAATACAATTCATATTCCAGCATTGAGCTTATCGTTGTTGGAACGTTTGTCAAACTGTTTCCACTACCGTCTATAGCCTTTTGGGTATAGCCTATAAATGCTGGTATAGCGGTTGCCACCTGCGCAATTGATGGCGGGAACGAAGGAATCTCATTGATGTATACCCCCGGAGTTTGAATGGTGCTTTCGTTTATCTGTGACATATTTTTTTGGTTTTTTAATTAATAATTTATGTAGATTTCTGAACAGTCATAAGTATCTCCGGCCTGCGTTAAATACGTGAACCGGGTTGGATCGGCACAGGGGATAGGCGTAAAAGGCGTACCATTAATGGTAAGCTGAAAGTTTAATAAAGCGTTGCTCAGCGGTATAGGCGTTGCAGAAGTAATATCATTAGCAAGGCTGGTAAAATTAAAAATGCCGGTAGTGTCACTTATAGTCCCTGTTTTGCCAACAGGCAAAACATATTTCCATAATGTGGCCCTGTTTAAAAAATAGATAGAATAAAGTGGCGATAAAAGTGTGTTAGTGCCATCAACCAAATTGCATGACGCAGGCGTTATGGCATTAAATATGTCAACAACAGCAAATGGTGTGTTTCCGGTTAAATTGCTGTTAACGTAAATCCATTGCTGTGTGCCGTTTACTGTTAATGAGTATTTACCCGGATTGAGTGTTGACAGATCAAGCGGAAACGAAGGTGTTGGGCCGGGGAAATTAATAGTTTTAGTTATTGCTGGTTGAGTATAAAGCCCTGTAGCAGAATTATACCCCAATACAGAAATATTGGCGCTAGTTTGTGCAGTAGTGAATGCATAAGTTGATACCGGCTGCATAAATTGCAAAAGATCCATACTATTTACATATCCGTTATCATCAACCTGTGCCCAGTAACCTGAAGCAGTTAACGCTTGCGGACTACCTGATGAGCTGGAACGTATTGCTCTATAGGTTACCCCAGTGCCATCAGCAGCTATATCGCCAGGGGCATAAGTAACAGCACTATTGTAAGCAGATACGGGTAACGATAAAAAGTTTTTTCCGTTTATGGCATTAGTATTCCTGTTGGTGAAATAATAAATCTGCGAGGTATTAAAGGTTGATGATAAATTGGTGTAATTAAAAAACAGCGGGTTTTTAAGCGTTAAAAAGAAAGTCATCTGCATTCCGTTTTCAACTGGCATAAATGGCTTCCCATTGGTTGATTGTATGCCCGCATAGAGTTTGTTTTGGTATTGCTTTACCACCATTTTGTGTCCGTTCATAGAACTCGTGGTTGCATCAGAAGGAGTAATGATAAAATCAGGACAAAGTTGATCTGCAAAGAACTTGTGCAACAGTTCAACAGTAAAAAGGCCTACAAAATTTACATCTATCATAACGTTTGTAAGGTTTTATCGTTAATAACTATTTCATGCAGCAATGGAGCGCTGCCCTGTGCAAATTCTTCACTAATTTTAACCAGCCTTAGTTTGTACATTACCGAAGGCAGGTATTTTGAACCCAAAATGCCCCATAAATTGTTCATGTCCTGAAATGATAGGGTACTCAGATCCAGTATCAGCTTTTCAATACCAGCAGGCAGGCTTGGCGAATTGAGAGGAGTAAAAACATTTTGATATTGGAAAAACTGGATGATATAGGATACTCTTTTTAAAGATTCCACATACGATGAAACATTTACAGAAAATAGCAGGTACAGATTTAAATGTATAGTAGGGTTTTGATAAGTTACCGTATTGTTATTATGCCTTACATATGCCTCCGGCGATTTACTGATCCTGTCTTCTTCAATATTTACCAGTGTTATAAAAGCACTTGATGAGGCATTTGCTCCGTTTGTTGCAGATGAAGTATCAGTATCATTCCAGGCAATATTGGCCAGCTGGATAAAGGGGCTACTATTAGTAGGGTCGAGTTTTGCCCTCAGATAATTATCCAGTTGTGTATTTAAAAAATTTAGTGCCAGGTCTATCATCGCTGTGATTTTTTAGCTGTATATCAAAAACTATTTATAAGGCTTGGTAAGTAGTTTAGGGGCGATGGATGTCTTACCGGTAGATTTCTTGAGTAAAATTAAGAGGGATAATAATAATTACCATGCGTATTTTTACTGAATTTTATAAAAAGGCATACGTAATTTTACGTAAATAATGTATTGATACATAGGTTATTACGTTGTAATTTATAAATTATAATTTGGCGAAAAAAAATTATAATATTTATAGGTTTAATACTTATAAACAAGTGTTAAATTCAAATAATTGAGATTTTTTTGGCTTTAATTACTTATAAGTCATGCCATTAATAGGCATCGTAAATATGTTGGGTGGAACTGTTTTATGTGGGGATTTAACTTATTAATATAAGTTAAATAATATAGGAAGGCTTAAGGGAAATAGATTTAATCGAAATCAAGATTAAACTTGTTTTTAAGATCAACGAGTGCGGGATTTTTGGTGGCCATGTATTGGAATTTTTCAATGGCTGTGTATGGGCGTTTTACTACCTCTCTTTCGTCAATCCTTGCGCTTACCTCAATGCCAAAGTTTTTTAGGTTGGTACGTAAAAAGTTGAGCAGGTTAGGCCGTTCATCCCTGAAAAGATTTTCCTGTACCTTGTTTTCTACTATTACTTCGTAACTGTTAGGTGCAATTAATTTAGGAGCGTTGGATGTAAAAATAGTTAATGCATTCTTTTTGCCGTCGGCTTTAAGTTTTACGGCAAAATCACTCAGGCATTTTAAAAACTGATCGGGCGTGTAATCTTCGCGGGCTTCACCTTTAATATAAGGATCTTCTTCCTCAATTTCTGCTTCGGTCTTTTTACCTGCATCTTTTAACGATGGAATTATACCACTGCTGGGAGCAGGAATAAATATCTTCGGTTTCTCAACAGGTTCGGGTTTAGCTTCCTTTACTGGTGGTTTATCAGCAACCTGGGGCCTGGCAGTAGTTTGATAGGCAACCTGCGGATCGCTTGCAACTGCAACTTCTACAGTTATTTTAGCCTCAGGTGCAGCCGCTATTGCTGTGGAATCAGGTTTTTTTTTTAATTGCCCTTCTGCTGAAGACATTGCACTGATGGGTGTTGAGGCCAGGTTAAAGACCGAGAGCAGGTTACACATTTTTAAAAGTGCCAGTTCAACCTGCAAACGCTGGTTTTTGCTCAGCTTATAATTAAGGTCGCACTGGTTGGCAATATTCATGGCCGACAGCAGGAACGAAACCGTTGAGGCAACCGACTGTTGCAGGTATTTGTTCCGGATACCGTCGCTCACTTCCAACAGCTTTACCGTTGCCTGATCTTTACTTACCAGCAGGTTACGGAAATGTTCGGACAAGCCCGATATGAAATGTGCACCATCAAAGCCGCGGTTTAAGATCTCATCAAACAGTAACAGTGTTTTGGCGCTGTCTTCTTTAAGCAGGCTTTCGGTAATATTAAAGTAGTAATCGTAATCCAGTATATTCAGGTTGTCAATTACCGAACGATAGGTAACATTACCGCCGGAAAAGCTGACAATCTGATCAAACATTGACAAGGCATCGCGCAAACCACCATCCGCCTTTTGAGCTATGATGTGTAAACCATCCGGCTCGTAGCCAATGTTTTCTTTTTGGGCAATTGAGGCCAGGTGCGCCGCCATATCTTCAACCCTGATGCGGTTGAAATCAAATATCTGGCAACGGGATAATATAGTAGGTAATATCTTATGCTTCTCGGTAGTGGCCAGTATAAATATGGCATAATGAGGCGGTTCTTCCAGCGTTTTCAGGAATGCGTTGAAAGCGGCCTGCGATAGCATGTGCACCTCATCAATAATATATATTTTATAGCGTACGGCTTGAGGTGGTATCCTAACCTGCTCAATTAAGCTGCGGATATCATCAACCGAGTTATTGGAAGCAGCATCCAGTTCGTGAACATTAAAAGAGTTTCCGTTTTGAAACGACTGGCACGATGCACAAACACCGCAGGCTTCGCCGTTGGGCTGTAAATTTTCGCAATTGATAGTCTTCGCAAGGATACGTGCACAGGTAGTTTTGCCCACGCCACGCGGACCGCAGAATAAAAATGCCTGCGCCAGCTGATTATTTTTAATGGCGTTTTTTAGCGTGTTGGTGATATGCTGCTGACCTACAACACTTTCAAAAGTAACCGGGCGATATTTACGTGCCGAAACTATAAAATTATCCACAGCCACTAAGGTAGTAACAATATGTTGATGTTAAAAGTGGTGTGTGTAATTACTCAATGAACAAAATGGATGGTTATTTTAATCATCGTCATCCGGTAGATGATCGTCATCGTATGGGTCGTCAATATTGTTGTCGAGCTCCATTTCGTGAAAATCGTCATCATCTTCGGCCATATCCTCAAAGTCCTCATCGTCTATGTCAGACCAATCGCCTTCGCCATCTGCTATATCGTCGTCATCACCAGGCATTAACATCACTACTGTATTATCATCGTTAATAGGGGATACTTGTTCGCTTTTTTTTACACTGGGTAATATCATCATCGCAGCTTTTTTATTTTGACCAATTAAAAACACTCGCTTGTAAATGGTAAGTGCCAAATAAGGTATTTATTAAGCAAGTTACGCATCTATATTAAAAGTTTTTATAAAAATGATTTTGATGCTTTTAAGATGAGCCCCAGCGAGTTGTTTAATAGCTGTCCAAGATCAATGCCAATGTCGTAACCAATGGTATATCCATTTTTTAGTGGTCTCATACCTTCCAGGTAGAGGGATGCTTCATTTACTTCTGCAAATGGCGGGTCGCCTACTCCCTTTACTATACTGCCGACGCCGCGATACAGTTCTGATCCATTTTCAAAAGTGCCGTAATTTTTTGAATAAGATATTTTAGCCGTATAATACCATTTAAAGGCATATACTTCGGCCGCCACGTGCAAGGCGGACACCCTGTTATTTATGAAAAACTCATTGCCCTGGGCGCTGGATTTAGTTTTTGCATCGTAAGTTGGCGTTATAAATGGGGTACCTAATCCCATGTCTTTGTATGACCATCCCTGTAAATATTCATAGTTGTTATAATAATCTTCGGCACCCGATTTGGTGTCTTTTGAGCTTAGATATCCTGCCTGATTGGCTGTATACAAAAATTCAAAAAGGAATTTTTTCCAATAAAAATCGCCTGTTTTAGCCTGGTTATTGGCAATGCTTAAGCCATTTAACCCATCGGCTAAGTTGGCCAAATGCCATAATGCGCCTTTGTCATAAAGATTCTGACGGTAAACAGTTAAGGTAAGATCATCAAACCGATAAGTGGCCCCAACATCAAGTGATCCCAAATGATTGCCCACTTTTGAGCTGTAATAGGTTTTACCGCTGATAACATACCAATATGTTTTTAAAGGGGATAGTTTAAAGGAGGAACCAAAAACCTCCTTCTCATTGCCCCATACAGCCTCATGATTAAAGCCAAACTGGAAATGGAAGCGCGAGCCGGGCTGTCCGATATTAAAATAAAGATCGTTTTCAAGGTAATAGCCAACAAAGCCTTTGGGCTTTTCATTATATTGTATACCAATATCGCCAAGATAGCCTGTGGCAAAATGGCCTTTAACGGCAATTAACTTTCCAAATATGGGTATGCTGTAGTATTGAGGTACACCTATGCTTGCCTTGGGCACGCCTAATGCATTTCCGGATACAGAGAAGGAGCCGGATGATAAGGTTGAATCAACCAGGCCGATAATATCTTTTGAGCGCCCAACCTTTAATTCAAAAACGCCGGCACGCGCTTTTACCAATCCTTCAATCAGGGTGAATTGGGTTTGTTGTCCGAAATTCCCCCTGCCTTCAAACGACATACCCCAGTCTACTTTTTTTAAGGAATCATAATCTTTGCGGAATTTGGCGATCAGGCTGCCCGAGCCCCCCTTAAGCGGTATGCTTCCAAATTGGTCGGACCGTAACCAAAACGGAACAGTGTTGCCCGTGGTTCCGATACCCTGCGCCTCTAGACTGACATGAACATCCTGTGATTTTACTATTAAGTGAAGAAAAAGTAGCGTTATTAGTAAACTTATCGCTCTCATTTGAACTGCTTTAATATTTATCAAACCCTATTTAGTAAATTTTAATATTTACAAATAGATTAATTTAACCATCAATAGCAGATTAATAGTATAATGTTAACGGTGAAAAGCGACCAATATTTCAATGGAATTCACTAATATTTACTTTAATATAAATTTATTTATATTATTCTTATTTTGTTGTTATACTAAAGGAAAGAATCTTAACTATTGGTTGCTTAAAGAGTGATTTGATAAAATCAGGAGAAAATAGTAATGATATTATATGTATTTTTTAATACGTAAATAATATTATTACCTATAAAATAGATACGAAACTAAAAGAGTACTACTGTAAAAAGTCCATATCTTCTTTACTCAGTTTTATATTTGCTGCAGCTATATTTTCTTCAAAATGTGCCAGCGAAGAAGTTCCTGGTATAGGTAAAATCCATGGTGATTTATGCAGAAGCCAGGCAATATTTGCCTGTATTTCGTTCACTCCATATTTTTTGGCGATCTCGGCAATACGAGTATCTTTTTTGGGCACCGAAAGAAACAAAGAAAAATAGGGTACCAAAGGGATTTCATTTTTTTCGCAAATATCCAACACTTCTTCACCTCCGTTGCTTTCCATGTGGTCTGCTTTATGTGTGGTACGCTGCGCGTGGCCATACATATTTTCGACGGTAGCAATTTCGCCCATTTTCATAGCTGCTTCCAGATCATCTCGGGTTACGTTGCTTACGCCTACGTGTAAAATCTTACCTTCTTTTTGCATCTGGAACATGGCATCCATGCCTTCTTTAAAAGGTGCGCCGTGACCATGCATACAGCGGTAGTGCACTAGGGTAATTTGTTCCTGTTTCAGGGTGCGCAGGTTATTATCAATACTGGCACGCAAATTTTCGGGCTTATTATAGGGTATCCAGTTTTTGTCTGGCTTGCGGGCGCCACCAACTTTGGTACAGATCACCAAATCGGCAGGGTAGGGATATAAGGCTTCTGCAATTAACCTGTTGGTAACATCATCGCCATAATAATCGGCGGTATCAATAAAGTTAACGCCGCTTTGAATGGCTTTTTTTAAAATCTGCAAAGCCTCGGGGCGGTTTTGTGGTTCACCGTATATCTCGGGGCCGGTAAGGCGCATGGTGCCGTAGCCCAAACGATTAACGGTTAATGGATGGCTGCTATTGGCAGCTATGGTGATGGTGGATGGATTGCTCATATTTTATAGTTAGATAGAGCGAAGTTAGGGAATGTTTACTAAGTAAACATATGATAGAGTAATTTGATTAAATAAGGGTTTTATCAAAATAGGAGATGTTTTTTAATTTAATATATTGGTTTACAAAAAGTTATTAATACATTTCATATCAATTAACGAGAGCCCTTTAATTTATTTAAACCTAGACAATGGAAATAATGAACTATATTTCGAAGAATTTACCAATACTTATTGTCGTTATTGGTACCATCGCTGCGCTAATTGCTAATGCATATAAGAGCTCAAAAGATGCAAGTCAAAGTGATAATATTGAACGGCTAGGAAACGAGACACAAAAGTTATCTGCTCTTAATAGGGATATTTCTATAAAAATTCAGCAAATAACAACTGCTAACAAACAGACTTCTGATGAAAATTTGGCATTAAATCAAAAATCTAAAGAGTTGATCATAGAAGTCCAAAAACTAACGATAGAAACTCAAAAATTGATAGCTAAGGTTGATGAAAGAACAGCTTACGAAGCTGCTGAAAATCTACAATCCGGAGAATTACATTTAGATTTTAGTCAAGCCTTCACGGATAAAATTTCATTTAGGATAGGCGGAAATACTTTTAGCAATCCATTGAAGAATTTCAAAATGGGGGCTAAAATATTTCAATTTGCAGACAAAGATCCTATCTCAATCGGTTTTGACCATAGTAAGATATTAATAAGTATGAAAGTGTTTGATCTAAAGGGTAATTTAATAGCTGAAATCGAAAATAATTTTTGGAGACCCAATAGGAATTTTACTGGCAAATTTAATTACGATGACCACGGATTTGAAGTAATGGACAATGAAGGTAATATCGCTGTGAGTATTGATATAACTGGTACTAATCAGTTAGATATTCAAGGTGTTTTTCCGATTAAGGAACAAAAAATAATCATATTTGCAGGTCAGCAAATGAATATCTTAGCTTTCAAAAACCCAGACATTGAAGCGCAAGTTCAAGCTAGACATCATATTAGTTACGACGATTATCTAAATCAGATTCTTCACGATTTACGAATTAGGCAAATATTTGAGTATACTGGAAAAAATTGGTTGCATAAAAGGCGACCAATTGATTAAGCATATTAGCATTTGTGATTTTTATAAGTAAAATATTTCCATTTATTCCAAATGTTCACTTCGCGCTAGGGATAGCAGCGGATACCGGCCCGGCGGCTAAGGCCCGTGCAGTATGAGCGGATAGCCCGCCCCGGGCGCCCAACCTTTAGTTAGCAGTCATCAGTGGGCGGTAATTAATCTGACAAATGTTCGAAAATACTAAGTATGGCCGTGCAAAAAAGGGGGAGTGAAATAGTATAATGTAATAACTACACATTTTTTTACAAAAATGCACAGTTTTTCACAAGAATACTTATCTTTGCAGCCCCGTAATAGCGGGTAATTTATTAAAAATCAAAGTATAACAATGCAACAGTACGAAATCGTGATCGTTCTAACCCCGTTGTTGTCAGTAGAAGCAGCTGCAGAAGGCATCGCCAAATACAGCAAACTCCTTACTGATAACGGAGCCGAAATTGTCCAGGAGGATAATTGGGGTTTGAGAAAATTAGCGTACCCTATTCAAAAGAAAACTACAGGGTACTATCACTTAACTGAATTCAAGGCTCCGGGTGAATTAATTAACAAACTGGAAATTGAATTAAGACGTGATGAGCGTGTTTTACGTTTCCTTACCATTGCTTTAGACAAACATGCCGTTGCTTACAACGACAAAAAACGCAGTGGTGCATTTAACAAAAAATCACCTAAAGCAGAGGAGGCAGCAAACTAATGGCAAACGACCAAATTAAATACGTTACCGCTCCAAAAGTGGAGGATACACGTAAAAAATATTGCCGTTTCAAAAAGAACGGTATTAAATATATCGATTACAAAGACGCTAACTTTTTATTAAAGTTCATTAACGATCAGGGTAAAGTATTACCACGCCGTTTAACCGGAACTTCATTAAAGTTTCAGCGTAAAGTGGCTCAGGCGGTTAAACGTGCGCGCCACATCGGTTTATTACCTTATGTTACAGACTCATTAAAATAATCAGGAGGTAAAAAGATGGAAGTTATTTTAAAACAAGACGTAAAACACCTCGGCGATAAAGACGATGTAGTAAAGGTAAAGCCAGGTTATGGCCGTAACTATCTTATCCCTAAGGGTTATGCTATACAGGCTACTGAAAGTGCCCGTAAAGTTTTAGCTGAAAACCTTAAACAGGCTCAGTTTAAACAAGAAAAAATCCGTAAAGATGCTGATGCTATTGCTGCCCGTTTGGAAGGTGTAAAACTAACCATTGGCGCTAAAGCTGGTGAAACCGGTAAAATTTTCGGTGCCATCAACACTATTCAAATTGCTGACGCTTTGAAAAAAGAAGGCTTTGAAGTTGATCGTCGTCGTATTACTTTTGAAACTGAACCTAAATTTGTTGGTGAGTACGTTGCTAACGTAAACTTACACAAAGAAGTTAAAGTTCAGGTTCCTTTTGAAGTAGTAGCTGAATAAGTTTATTTCAGAAGTCGGATTTTCGATTTCGGAATTTGAATTATAATAAAAGGTGTTTTGCGAAAGCAGGACACCTTTTTTGTTTTGGGGCGTGCCGCTTCCCCGCTAACTGATTATTTTCTTTATTTTCGCATCAAATAACATCTTGCTTGTATGAAAAAAACTGTACTCTTATTTATTATTTCAATTTCAACGGTATTTGGCGCATATGCACAACGTACTACTTTGCCACAATTTAGTGTAGGTTTTAACCCGGGTGTTGCCGTGGGATCGGTTTCAAGTGTTTATCCGGTAGCCGGCGAATTATCGCTCCGGTTAGTGTACCCTTTGTCAACCAGCCCGGTAAGCATCACTTTTACAACAGGCTATACTTTTTATACCTCAAGTTCTGCTTACTCGGTAGGTGCTGATTTTGGCGGCGTTGGTGTTGGGTATAGTAGTGGTGATGATTACTATGGATCTACGGCTTCTTTTATACCGGTTATGGCAGGTGTTAAAGTGTATGTTGCCCGCAGGGTTTTTATTGAAGGTGAAGCAGGTGCATCATTTAATGTAAATAGCTATCCCGGGGATTATACCGGCAAAACAACAGCATTTATTTACTCGCCGGGAGTTGGTTATACTATTCCACTTGGCTACCGGGGCCGTAACAGTGCCGATTTTGGTTTGTTTTACGAAAACCGTGTTGAACCAGGAGGTGGATATACCCAAATTGCGGCACACGTAGCTTATAATTTTGGTTTGTAAGGCCGGATAGTGAACCCTAATACAAAAAAAACGTATCAGGGTACGAGAGTCAGGAATCAAAATTGCGCTAATGTGATTTTTTCTTGCTTCCCAATTCTTCTTTTCTAAACTACCACTAAATTGATACATTTAGCAAAATGAAAACTACCAAGGGTAAAGCACAAACCCGCAGCCGCACATCCAAAACTCCACCTAAAAAAGGCGCTTTTAAGGGTGGGATATTTAAACTGATCTTCCGGATTTTTAAAATTCTGTTTATTGTTTTTGTAGCGGGCAGTATTTTCTTTGTGCTGCTTTTCCGTTTTGTAAATCCGCCCATTACTTTGCTGATGATTCAGCGCGGATTTGAGCAAAAAGCCGCCGGAAAGCCATGGAAGATTGAAAAAAGCTGGAAAAGCTTTGAGGAGATTGCCGACCCCATGAAACGCGCCGCCGTTGCTGCCGAAGATCAAACATTTTTGGAAAACCATGGGTTTGACTTTAATGCTATGGAGAAGGCTTACAAAAAGAATGAGCACAGTAAAAAGTTGATAGGTGGCAGCACCATATCACAGCAGACGGCTAAAAATGTTTTCCTTTGGCCGGGCAGGTCCATTATCCGTAAGGGGTTTGAGGCCTGGTTTACCTTGCTGATGGAAGTTTTTTGGAGTAAAAAGCGTATAATGGAAGTATACCTGAATGTAATTGAAATGGGCGATGGCGTTTATGGCGCCGAGGCTGCTGCGCAAACCTACTTCCATAAATCAGCATCGCAATTGAGTAACCGGGAGGCTGCTTCCATTGCCTCTATATTCCCAAGTCCGTTAAAATGGTCGGCTACTAATCCGAGCGCTTATGTAAGGCACAGGCAGTACCTGATTATGAGAAATATGCGGAGACTGGGGCCGCTGGAGTTTTAGGCAGGCGTTCATTTTTTGAACGCATAGACGATATATTTGGGTTTACAAAAATCTACCAAACATGGAAATAGGGATTGATAGCTTTGCTTCGGCAATGACTAGCGAGGATGCAGCTAAAACAATAAACCGCGCCGATGCAATTGCCCAATTGCTGGAACGTATAAAGCATGCCGATGAATGTGGATTAGATGTTTTTGGTATCGGCGAGCATCACCGCAAAGAATTTTTAGACTCGGCCCCAACTATGATCCTGGCTGCTGCGGCAGCAATCACCAAACGGATTATATTAACCAGTGCGGTTACCGTTTTAAGCGCTGCCGACCCGGTGCGGGTATTTCAAAATTTTGCTACGCTTGATCTTATCTCTGGTGGCCGTGCAGAAATGGTGGTAGGGCGTGGGTCATTCACCGAAGCCTTCCCGCTGTTTGGCTTAAATCTGCAGGATTATGATGCCCTTTTTGCCGAAAAATTAGAACTTTTATTAAACATCCGCGATAACGAAGTAGTTAACTGGTCGGGTAAGTTTCGCCCTGCTTTAAAAAATCAGTCTATTTATCCGCGTCCGCTACAGGATCCGTTCCCGGTATGGCTGGGGGTAGGTGGTACACCAGAATCTTTTGTACGCGCCGGAGTATTAGGTTTGCCCTTAATGGTTGCTGTTATTGGTGGCGAAACGCACCGTTTCCGCCCGCTGGTTGATTTATACCGCGAAGCAGGGCGCAGGGCAGGACATTCGCCTGATAAGTTAAAAGTGGGCCTGCATTCTTTAGGTTATGTGGCCGATACTACAGAACAAGCTATGGATGAATATTATCCGGGCTATGCAGAAACGTTTACCCGTATAGGCAGGGAACGTGGATGGCCGCCGGTAACTCGTCCGCAGTTTAATGCCCAAACTGGTACTACAGGAGCCCTGCTGGTTGGCGGCCCCGAAGAAATTGCCGAAAAGATCATCAGGCACAGCGAAGCATTGGGGGGTATTTCAAGATTAACCTTTCAGATGGATAATGCCGATATCCCGCATGAAATACTATTGCATGCTATTGAACTGATCGGGAAAAGGGTGGCGCCGATAGTTAACGGGAAATAGGATAGGTAGATTATTTGTACCTCCAATGCCTTGATTTTCCTTCGCTCAGCCACTCTAAAGCTGTTTGCATGCGTTTAAGGCGCGTTGCATCTGTTTTAGCGTCGACTATCCATTCCACATATTCGCGTTTGTGCGATGGGCTGAAACTTTCGAATGTTAGCTTCGCATTTGGATGATCGGCCAGGAAATCCAAAAAATAATCAGGTGTTTCCGGTACAGCTTTCTTTTCGACAGGAGCTTTTTTTACCGGGACCTTTACATCATTTTCATTCAGTGCCATTGCCTGACGGATAAAATCAGTCAAAATCTCTTTTGCAGGTAAATCGGCAATGGTGGTGATCGGGCCGAAACTTCCCGCTGTTCCATCGCCCCGTTTTAATACACTGCCTGGGTCATTAAGTAAGGCTACTTTCCAAAACCCTAATGCGCAATGCTGTTTAAAGGCTGACATATTGCACAGCACTCCTTTATACTCATAAAAAGGGAATCCCCATTTTATGTTTTCGGTGATTTGTGGTGAGGTTTCATGAACCAGTTGCCTTATATACTCCAAAATGGGTTTTGCAAATGGTGCTGCTTTAGCAATGTAAGCATCTACCCGGCTGTCATATTGTTCCATCAGATTAATTTATTAAATACCACTGTAAAAGGTGTTATACTAAACACCCTATTGAATTTTTAATAAATTTCTTAAATCGGGATGACTTTTGGAAGTTAAAAATTGAGTGATTTTAAATTCCGCCAAATGATGTTTATGGAAAGGGTCCTCGGTAATAATTTGTTCTACTTCTTCAACAGAATCGGCTAAAGCAAGGATCACACCACCGTTTCGCGGTACTTTTCTGCCCGATGCTATAAAGATGTTTTGTTTGTAATATTTGTCCAGATACTGCACATGCGCTTCCATATGCTTATCCAGTTCCTCCAGCGGAACAATATAATGGAGATCTATAATGAACATGGCATCTGAAAAAAAAATAAGCTTAATTATGATCTATACTTATGCTGTTACCAGGTTCCCAAACAGCTGGATATGCCAGCTATCTTTAAACGGTACTTCCCATTTAGTTTGCAGTTCGGCCAGGTTTTGTACCAGGTTATTGAATACGATGGTTTCTGTGCCGATTTTACCTTCTTTAAGCAATGTCTCAAAGTCGTTTCTGCCTGTAGATAGTATTTCATTGCCTTCGCGGTAAGCCAGATTAAAACGGTCGAACAGATTTAGGTTAAACTGATCCTGCAATTGTTTCATGAAATTAACGGATTTATCAATAGAGCATCCGCTTGCGCCTGCCTGACTTTCATCGACCACTAAAATCAAAAAACGATTGTATCTGACTTCGGCTTTTGCTTTTAACTGGTTGTTATGGGCTGTCCAGCCGGTAGTAAAGTTATCTAACAATACTTTTATTTGAAGTACTTCGTTATCAGTAAGTTTCTTGTCAGACTGATACACCCAAACACGTGAATTTTCTGAAAATTGCATTTACAAAGCTATACATTTTATTAACTTCGGATTTAATTTTGTTGTCATGTTAACATCAGTTCTTCCGGCAATTAAAAAAGTGCTTATTATAACCACAGTTGCTTTAACCCTTGCCGTTAATTATTGCTTTAAATATAAGTTTGATGAGCAGGATTGGTTGGTATGGGCCAATAAATGCCTTGCACAATCGTATGATACATCGGCAGATGCCAAACTAAAAAAGTGGGAGTTGCTGATCACCCCCGATTCATTTATACGCCTGCGCAAAACTTATGCAAAAGGCAAGCAGGAATATTATTCCTTTAATTTACACAAGCTGAATAATGTGGATTATGTGGGCAATCCTGTTGCGGGTATCCTCGAACTAAAAACCATTGCAGACGATATTATTGTACAAACCCGAAATGATCGTAAGGGCGATGTGGACTCCATGACCACCGCACTAAATATCCCCTTAAAAAATATACCCACCGAAAGACTGGACAGCCTGGAAGAGGCTTTAAATTATTTTAAAGAAAAGGGGTTGTAGGGGGATAATTTAATCCAAAACGTCATGCTGAATTTATTTCAGCACCCCACAGGACGTGCGAATTGCCAGGCGTATACCTTGCATATGAGGTGCTGAAACAAGTTCAGCATGACCTGGTTTTATAATTTGTTTAATTATAACCCATTAGCCCTAACGGTAATCTCTGCAATATCCAATACCTGTATTTCCTGTTCTTTATCTTCGTGTTTTACGCCATCGCGCAGCATAGTCATGCAGAATGGACAGGCGGCAGCTACGAGGGTAGCTTTGGCTTCCAGTATATCGGCCATGCGTTCGGCGTTTATTTCTTTGGTGCCTTTTTCAGGTTCTTTAAACATTTGTGCACCACCGGCACCACAGCATAATCCGTTCGATTTGCAGCGTTTCAGTTCAACCAGTTCGGCATCCAATATTTCCAGCGCGGCACGGGGGGCCTCATAAACATTGTTGCCGCGACCAAGGTAGCAAGGGTCGTGATAGGTTATTTTTTTGCCTTTGAAGCTTTCGCCGCCTTCGGCTTTCAGTTTGCCTTCATCTATCAGTTGTTGTATCAACTGGCTATGGTGAATCACTTCGTAATTGCCGCCCAGGCCAGGGTACTCATTCTTTATGGTATTGAAACAATGCGGACAACCGGTCACTATCTTCTTTACCTGGTAAGCATCCAGCACTTGTATATTAGCCATAGCCTGCATCTGGAACAAAAACTCGTTGCCCGCCCGTTTAGCCGGATCGCCGGTACAGCTTTCCTCCGTTCCGAGTACGGCATAGCTGATGCCTACATGGTGCAGTATTTTGCAAATGTCGCGGGTTATTTTCTGGGCGCGTTCGTCAAAGCTGCCGGCACATCCTACCCAAAACAATATTTCGGGTTGCTTGCCTTCAGCAGCCATTGCCGCCATGGTAGGGACTTTAATTTCGGAATTCGGATTTTCCATTTCGGATTGTTTTTTAGTCGATAGACGATAGTCCATAGACCATGGATAATTCAGTGTTGTTTATTAGTCGATAGTCGATAGTCCATGGACCATGGTTTCAATTTTCTTCAAGTACTATGGACTATCGACCATGGATTATGGACTTACTACTCGCTCCAATTGAACCTGTCAGCATTACTATATTTCCATGGGGCGCCGTTATTTTCAACGTTGCCAAACATGGTATTAAGGCTTGCCGGGGCCTGTGATTCTTCCATCACAATGTAGCGGCGCATTTCGGTAATAATTTCCAGCGGATTTATGTTTACCGGGCAGGCATCGGTACAGGCATTGCAGGTGGTGCAGGCCCAAAGCTCCTCGCGGGTAATGTAATTGTCCAGCAGTGATTTGTCGTCTTTATAATCCTTGCCATGCTGATCAATGTTTTTACCTACCTCGGTAATCCTGTCGCGCGTATCCATCATTATTTTGCGGGGCGACAGTAGTTTGCCTGTTTGATTAGCCGGACACACCGATGTACACCTGCCGCATTCGGTACAGGTATAAGCCTCCATAAGGTTTTTCCAGGTAAGGTCGGTCACATCCTTGGCGCCGAAGCGTCCCGGTTCGCCGGTTGTTTCGGGTACGAAGGAGGGATCGAGCATTGCCTTTACTTCATTGGTAACCGAAGCCATATTGGTAAACTGTCCCTTTGGGTGCAGGTTACTGTAATAGGTATTGGGGAATGCCAGCAGGATATGGAAATGCTTGGAGTAGGGCAGGTAGTTTAAAAACGCCAATATCCCTACAATATGGAACCACCAGCAGCCGCGCTCAATCATTTCCAGCGCATGGGCATTATCTGGCAGTAACGGGCCTATAAACGAGCTTACGGGGAAACTGCCCGCTTTAATATAATGACCGAAGTTTAACAGCTGCAATTTGTGATCGGCAGCGTTCATAGTTAAAAAGGCGGTCATTAACAGTATTTCGATAGTGAGGATGTAATTGGCATCACTTTTTGGCCATGTGGTCATCTCCACGCCGCTGAAGCGTTTAAGGTGGGCAATATTGCGCCGGCACAAAAATACCACGCAGGCGGTGAACACCAGCAGGGCCAGGATTTCAAACCCACCGATGAGCAGATCATACAAACCGCCTAGGGGTTTGGAGAAGATCCGGTGCGAGCCGAAAATGCCATCGAGCATAATCTCCAGCACTTCGAGGTTGATGATGATGAAACCTACGTAGATAAAAAAATGCATTACGGCCGCCAGCGGACGTTTAACCATTTTGGTTTGGCCCAGGGCAATCCTCGCCATGGTTTTCCAGCGCAGGGCGGGGTTGTCCGAGTGGTCGGCAGATTTCCCTAAAAGGATATTGCGGCGAATCTTCCCAACATTCTTGCTGAAAAGGTAAATAGCGGCAATAAGGATGATGATAAACAGGCTTTGAGCAATCATTATGCGTGCATAGTAATTTTCCCAAAGTTAATGGTTAAGTTGAATTGTCCAAATGGAATTATTAATTGGCTGATAGCGAGTGGGATTGATTGGGATGAAATGCGAGGACTCAAATTATTTGATTTTTTTTCAAAAAAAACTTTCGCCGAATAAAAAAAACGCTACATTTGCAGTCCCTAAACGGGAAAGGCGGTATCATAGCTCAGTCGGTAGAGCAAAGGACTGAAAATCCTTGTGTCGCTGGTTCGATCCCAGCTGATACCACAAAAAGGCAAAAGCCTCTTAGATAATTTCTAGGAGGCTTTTTTGTTTGAGGGTGTGTAGTCGGAAACTTCGGATAGCGGGGTAGTGATCAGCAAACAATTATTCTCCACATCAGTTGACGAATGAGACAGATGTGTAACCCTAAATCGTTACCCCCTTGGTTAACTCATGATTTTACTTACGTGGCTCTCGTCAGTCAGCCCGAACTCGGCAGCAATCTGTTTTAAACTGTAATTCCCGCTTTCCATCCTTTGCCTGATCAGGCTTTTACGATAATTGCCAATGTAGTTTCTGAGCGTTATTCCTGTGTTTCTTTTGAAGTAAGGCCCGATATAATCAGGCGTGGTGTTGAAGTGTGAAGCCATAACCAAAGACCTAAGCTTGTAAGGCGTGTAAATATGTTTATGCAGGTAGCAAAATAGTGCCTGCATATCCCGGCTTCGGTGTAAAGTGGCTTTTAGTTCTGGCATATTGCGCTGCAATAGAGCTGCCAGTGTGAGCACTTGCAACCAGATCAACTGTTCATTGGACAGGGTATCCTGTTTTAAAGAAAGAATCACCTGGATAATTGCATCTGCGCTGTGCTGATCTGCATTGTTCAGTTGGAAAGCTGAAAGATGTGTTTCCTTACTCTTGATCAGGTATTCCAGATGTCGTAGTCCATACGAAGAACCGGAACTTGCATGGTGGATATAAACGTCCGTAAATTTGATAAATACAAATTGTGTCGGGCTATCGATTTCAAAATAGTGCTCTTCATCCGGCCCGATCAGGAAAATATTCCCATTGACATAAGGAATTGCATTCCCATTAATATAATGGGTGCCAGTCCCTTGTCGGGTATAGATCAGCTCATAATGGTTGTGCTTATGCGGCGGATGCGGCCACTCCGCTGCCTCGAAATCAGCAATTATCAATGATCGAAACTGTTTATACTGTTTCATAACGGAAAGATACAAAAACTTATAGGTGTTTTACCAATAAGTTGCTTTTAAAACACTCAATTTTGTCCAACAGCAGGCCCGGTTGAGCCAGCAGAAAATAAAAATTATTCATTATGCAAAAGACAGCACTAGTGGTTGGCGCAAATGGCGTAATCGCAACCAACCTCATCCATTATTTATTGGAACTTGGAGATTGGAATATAATCGGTTTATCCAGGCGGGGCGGTATCGACAATGGAAAACTGAAATATGTTGCCATAGATCTCCTTGATCCCGAACAGTGTAAGGATAAACTTAAGGGCCTACAGGAAGTTACTCATATCTTTTATGCTGCTTTCCAGGATAGGCCAAGTTGGGCAGAACTGGTGCCGCCCAATTTAGCGATGCTGGTTAATTTAGTGGAGGCAGTAGAGCCGATTGCCGCAAACTTGGAGCATATCAGTTTGATGCAAGGCTATAAGGTGTATGGTGCACATCTTGGTCCTTTTAAAACGCCCGCTAAAGAAGACGATGGCGGTCATATGCCACCAGAGTTTAACGTGGATCAGCAGCAGTTTCTTGAGAACCGGCAGCAAGGCAAGTCATGGACATGGTCTGCCATACGACCATCTGTAGTTGCCGGGACAGCGTTGGGCAACCCGATGAATCTGGTGCTGGTAATTGCTGTCTATGCCTCCATATCGAAAGAATTAGGTTTGCCTTTGCGTTTTCCGGGAAAACCGGGCGCTTATAATAAATTGCTGGAAACGACGGACGCAGGGTTGCTGGCAAAGGCAACGGTTTGGGCAGCAACAAACGAGCAGTGCGCTAATCAGGCTTTCAATATTACCAATGGCGATCTTTTCCGTTGGGACGACTTGTGGCCCAAGATTGCAAGATACTTTGGTTTGGAAATTGCGCCGCCTTTGCAAATGTCTTTGCAAACTGTGATGGCGGACAAGGCGCCCTTGTGGAAAAACATACAGGAGAAATATGGCTTACAAAAGCATAGCTATCACGAAGTCTCTTCATGGCCATTTGGCGATGCGGTTTTTGGCTGGGATTATGATTTTTTTGGCGATGGCACGAAGGCAAGGCTCTTGGGATTCCATGAATTTGTTGATACCGAGAAGATGTTCTATAGGTTATTTGATGAACTAAAGGCGCAAAAAGTGATTCCTCAATAATCAAATGCTCCGCTCAGCCAAGCGTACCGCTTGGCTGAGATAACGGAAAGCATGTTTGAAAGGCAAAGCCCAACCGATTGCCAGGATCTGTCATTAAGCTGCAAGCTTAACACATTTTAGGACGAGGTTTGTAAACCTCGACCAGTTAAAGGGAAAGCGCGAAACTACCATATAAATGCTATTGTTTCTTATATATAGAAACTGCTCCTTCATCTGGGTCGCCATAAGTTATTATTAACTTATATGGTGGTTTTTCATTCATGAAACCAATATATTGTAAAGATGCAGGCATGTCGGTTAATATGACACCCCAGTTGTTTTGCGCAACTCCACCGTTGTCAACTCCTCCGATTATTTCTATACGCCATTTTCCTTTACTGGTTATCATTCCCCAAAATGCATCATTAACTGCATTCGGAACGTTAACAGCTTCAAATGTGCTATCTGCATTTAAAGTAATGCTTCCATACTTTGCTTTATTTGTAATTGAGTCATTTCCAATGGCTTGCTGTTCAAACTTATAGACACCTATTACATTATTGAATTTTGGTTTGTGAAATCATTTGCATATGGGTCAAATTGACAGCCTGCCAGTAGCATTAATAACGGTGATAAGGTAATTATGATCTTCATCAGTTACAAATATACCATTGCGAGGAAAATCTTTCTTCTTCGCCCTTATTTAAATTAATTCTAAATAGTGTTTGGGATTTCTAATTGTGGTTATATCTTTGCGCTTAATTAGACTTAATCTAAATAACAAATGAAAATACTTTATATAATATCTATCAGGCTTACTTTTTTAATGATCATATGCTGCAACATTGTTAAGGCCGATGATCTGGCAAGCGGCAAAATTTCAGGGACAGTTAAAACTTCAGACGGGCAACCGGCAGCATTTGTAACAGTTTCTGTTAAGGAACTTAACCGTGCAACCAGCACAGAAGCTGATGGTACTTATATCATCAGCAGTATTAAACCGGGTAACTATACCGTTGTGGTTTCATTTGTTGGCACCCAAAGTCAGGAAAAACGGGTTACTGTAACGAAATCAACTACAACTATTGCAGATTTTACATTAACAGAAAGCTCCTCAAAGCTAAACGAGGTAATTATTAATGCAAATAGAGCGCCCAAACCGGTATCATTAGATAAAGCAAATATTCGCCCTCTTGATCTTCCTCAAAGTACCGGAACGGTAAGCAGCCAGGTTATCGAGGATCAGCAAATAAACCGATTGGGTGATGCGGTAAAAAATGTAAGCGGCGTTTCGTTAACACAAACACGAGGCGGAGTAGGCGAAACGTTTTCTGCCCGGGGATACAGCATTGGCATAACCGGTGCATCAAGCAGTATTTTTAAGGACGGCGTGCTAACCAACACGGCTGGTTTTCCTGAAGCAAGTACCCTGGAATCTGTAGAAGTATTGAAGGGAAGTGCCGCATTGCTTTATGGTAATGTATCTGGCGGCCTTATTATTAATATGGTTACTAAAAAGCCCCAATTTGAAAGCGGCGGCGAGGTTTCTATGCGATACGGGAGTTATGATATGTTTAAACCAAGTGTGGATGTTTACGGGCCGATCAGTGAAAATGTAGCTTTCAGGCTAATTGGAGTATATGAAAACGATGGTAGCTATCGCAACCATGTGTATACTATACGTAAATATGTAAACCCTTCTTTATTGTTTAATCTTGATAAAAAAACTACGCTGCTGGTTGAAGGCGACTATTTGCGTGAGAGTTTGACCCCCGACTTTGGCATCGGGTCTTTAAATAATGGACGGGCCATTCCTACAATGGTGCCGCGTTCACAATACATTAATACCTCATGGGCTTATAGCCACATGAACCAGTTTTCGGGGATGGCAACTTTAAACCACCAGTTTAATGACAATTGGCATTTAAATGCAATCATATCCGGTCAGGGAACTGATATCGATTCATACCAGGCAAGTCTACCCAATACCGTAAGCGCTACAGGCGATTGGAACAGGGGACTTGCCCGTGCAAATACGATTGAAAACGACTACACTGGTCAGGTTAATTTAACCGGTAAATTTAAAACCGGGTCGCTAAGTCACCAGTTATTGATAGGAACCGATGTTACCAAAGTGGTAAATGTGACCAATGGTTACAGTGTTGCGGGCCAGAATATCAGCACTTATATTTATGATAAGATCAATACTATCGACCTGAACAAATACACGCAAAGAACGGATATTCCGAATGCAACAGATACTTCACGTACTACAGCACCTGTTTACCGTTTGGGAACCTATGCTCAGGATTTAGTAAGTTTTACCGATAAAATTAAAATGCTGGCAGGGATAAGGTGGTCATGGCAGGAAACTGACCAAACCAATATCCAATACCTGTTAAAGCAAACTTCGGGCGTAGGAACTGCATTAACCAGGTATGATCGCGCATTTTCACCCAAATTGGCATTCATCTATCAGCCCATAAGTACAAGTTCAGTATATGCGAGCTACAGCAATAATTTTCTGGTTAATACCGGTACAGATGTTAATACCGGGCAGGCACTTAAGCCATCTCTGGTAAACCAGTATGAAGTGGGTTCAAAAAACGAATTGTTTGATGGTAAAATTATTGCCAATGTGAGTGTGTACCGTATCATCAACAGCAACCTGGCTGTGGTAGCGCCATTTAAAGCCGACGGCACCGTTAACAGCGATAACACCGTTAAAGAACTGAGCGGACAAACTACCAGCGATGGTTTTGATATTGATATAACCGGGCATATTTCAAAGAATTTTTATTTTATCACCGGCTATTCTTATAACAACGCGCGGTATACCAAAACGTCAGGCTTAAAAGGCTCACCTATATTGGGCGAACGCTTAGTGATCAGCCCGGTAAGCACCGCTAATGCTACCCTGTTCTATACATTTACAGACCCGGCCCTAAAGGGATTTAAAGTTGGAGCCACCGCATTTTATACTGGCAGCAGAATGGCAGGGTATAACAACACCGTTGGGCAAACACAGGCTTACAGCCGTCTGGTTCCTGTTAGCGGGTTTACCACACTTGATCTTTCAGCGGGCTACACTTATAAAAAAATATCCCTGCTGGCAAGCATAACAAATGTTACCAATACACTGAATTACTTAATACATGATAATTACAGTATCACCCCAATTGCCCCGCGCCAGTTTTTAACAACATTATCTTATAAGTTTTAAAATCAGAATTGCTGCGTAATCATAGGAACACCGGTTGGATCCCAGTCGGCTACTAAGCCGCTTTACGAAAGTAGGGCGGTTTTTTGCTTGGTATACTTATTCGCAACAATTCAACAAACCGGCGAAACCAATGCCCCTACCCACCCCAAAACCGAACGCCCTATGTTCGCTTCCGTTACAGCAAAACATATTTATCATAGCATAATTTTGTATGTATCAATATGTTGTAAATTTGGAACAACCTTTGGGCCATTTGAATTACTTGAATCCTGATATATTCCATATTAACCTGTACCATGTGGCCGCCATGGCAACCCTGTTTTCGGGGTTTACACTTGCGCTGCTTTTAGCATTCGCAAAAAGGGAAGGCCAAGCAGCCAACCTGTTTTTAAGTGCCGCTTTAGCTGTAATTGTACTGAAGACTGGCGGGCTTTCATCGATTTTTTTACCGGCGCTGGGGCCGCTGTTGTATTTTTATGTGCGGCGGATGACGGCACCAAACCTACAATTTGGTCGAAAGGATGTTCTACATTTTTGCCCTTTACTGGTTGCGTATTGGCTGCCGGGCTGGCTGGTGCTCATTTCGGTTGTCATTTATTTATACCTGTCACACCGGTTGATACAGCATTTTTATAGCCGCTTGCAGCCGGTGCTGATGGATAAGCCGCGCTTTGCTTTCCGCCGATTGGATAAGGCATTGCACCTGCTCGGTTTGCTCTGCGTGTTATGGCTGTTTAATGATGCCTTGAGTTTTGCCGTTGCTTTTGTGCTTATTGGCATGGCGTCCGAAGTGATGCTAAAATTGGATAGCAGCACACAACTGGCCACGCCGATAACCGATAGATATGATGCAAAGGAAAAAAGCCGCAGGCTAAAGGAAGCCGTAGCCGCAAATCGCCTTTACGAGGATGCCGAACTAACATTGACCACCCTGGCAGCAAAGCTGAATATTCACCCGCACGATTTATCGCGGATTATTAATGTGGGGATGGAAAAGAACTTCAACGATTTTATTAACGAATTCCGGGTTCGTGAAGTTGCCCGGAAGATGCAGGACCCGGCCCACGACCGGCTCACACTGCTGGGGATCGCCTACGAGTCGGGGTTTAATTCCCAAAGAACATTCAACCGCGTTTTCAAAGAGATGACCGGAAAAACCCCGGTGGAATACAAGAACGGCCTGAAAAAAGAGTTGCCAAATGATAAGTTGGCCATCCCATCACACTTACCGTCGGTAATATTGCGTTCAGGAAGCCCGCCAGGTTGGGCTCCTGTAAAGTTAAATCGCAATTATATGTTTAAAAATTATTTAACAATTGCATGGCGCAACCTTATTAAGAATAAGTTATTGTCGCTAATTAATATAGGTGGCCTTGCAGTGGGTATGGCAGTAGTAATGCTGATCAGTTTGTGGATTTTGGATGAAGTAACCTTTAACGGGTATCACAAAAACTATGGCCGTATAGCGAAGGTCGTTCAAAACATAATCAATAACGGCGGGGTAGAGACATGGTTCGTGGTTCCTTATCCGCTTGCTGCCGAGTTGCGTAAAAGCTATAGCAGCGATTTTCCAGAGGTTGCAATGCAAGCCGCAGATGGAGACCATATCCTCACGCTGGGCGATAAAAAGCTTTCTAAACATGGCTCGTTTATGGAGCCGCAGGGGCCGGATATATTCTCGCTGAAAATGCTTGCAGGGACTAAAAATGCACTTAACGATCCGTCTTCTATCATTATATCAGCATCGACTGCTAAAGCTTATTTTAATAATGCTGACCCTATAGGACGGGTACTGAAATTTGATAACCAAACCAACCTGAAAGTTGCAGGTGTTTATGAAGACATACCGAAAAATTCGGATTTGGCTGGGATGGACTTTATCGCTCCCTGGCAAATGCTTTATAACATTGGCCAATTCGGCCAGATGAAGGACCCGTGGCGACCCAACATCGTACACCTTTATGTTAAACTGGCCGATAACGCCGATCTGGATGCGGTGTCGCTAAAAATACGGGATGTAAAGCTAAATCATGTGAGCGGACGATTTGCCAAAAGGAAACCCGCGCTGTTCCTGTTCCCGATGAGCAAGTGGCACTTATATAGCGATTTCAAAGGTGGCGTTAACCGCGGTGGCAGGATACAATACGTTTGGTTATTCGGTGTCATTGGGATGTTTGTTTTACTATTGGCCTGCATTAACTTTATGAATCTGAGCACGGCGCGCTCTGAAAAGCGCGCACGCGAAGTGGGGATACGCAAAACCATCGGTTCATCGCGCAGCCAGCTTATATACCAGTTTTTGAGCGAAGCGTTGTTATGCGTGCTTATGGCTTTTGTCATTTCGTTATTGCTGGCACAATTGGCGCTGCCATTTTTTAACCAAGTGGCCGATAAACAGGTGAATATTCCCTGGGACAAAGCGCTGTTCTGGATCGTAGCTTTGGCCTTTTGCCTGGCAACCGGAATGATAACAGGGAGCTATCCAGCCTTTTATTTATCGTCGTTTAAGCCGATAAAGGTGTTAAAAGGCACATTCAGGGTAGGGCGGTTTGCCGCAGTGCCGCGTAAAGTGCTGGTGATAGTGCAGTTCGCCATATCGGTGGTACTCATCATTGGGACCATTGTGGTCTTCAGGGAGGTGCAGTTTGCCAAAAACAGGCCGGTGGGTTATGGCCGCCAGGGGCTCGTTGCTGTTCCGACCGTCACCTCCGATATCCACAAAAATTTCGAGACGGTAAAGGCTGATTTATTTAAGGCCGGGGCCATTACCGCTATTGCCGAGGCCCCGTCGGCGCCAACAGTTAATACAAGCGGCACCAGCGGCATCAGTTGGCCGGGCAAGGATCCCAACGTTAATGTAGACTTTGCTCAAAACGCCGTGTCGTTCGATTATGGGAAAACCATTGGATGGCAGCTTGTTGAAGGGCGTGATTTTTCGCGTGACTTTTTGACCGATACAGCAGCAATTATCATTAACCAAACCGCCGCGAAATTTATGGGATTAAAGAATCCTGTTGGTCAGATTATACATGATGACAAAGATCCTATTCAAATCATAGGCATAGTAAAAGATATGATAAATGATTCGCCTTATGATCCTGTGAAGCCGACAGCCTATTTCCTTTCTAAAGGCCCGGGAGATGACGTGTTGCTGAGAATAAACCCCGGCAAAAGCGCAACCCGTTCTTTAGATAAAATAGCAACGGTATTTAAAACTTATAACCCCGGCCAGCCCTTCGAATACCGCTTTGTCGACCAGGAATACAACAAAAAATTCGGCGATGAAGAACGTTATGGTACCTTAGCCAGCTTTTTCGCCTCCCTCGCCATCTTAATTAGTTGTCTTGGTTTGTTCGGTATGGCCTCATTCATGGCCGAGCAGCGTATCAAGGAGATCGGGGTGCGCAAGGTGCTGGGTGCTTCAGTGCTTAATCTCTGGGGCCTTTTGTCGAAGGACTTTGTAGTGTTGGTGGCTATTTCGTTGCTGATCGCCATTCCGGCAGCTTATTACTTTATGTATAAATGGCTGCTTCATTTTCAATATCGCTCTGATCTGGCCTGGTGGATATTCGCCTCCGCCGGCGCTGGTGCATTGATTATTGCAATGCTCACGGTTAGCTACCAGAGTATAAAGGCAGCGTTGGCTAATCCGATAAAAAGTTTAAAGACAGAATAAAAGCCCCTTAGGCTATTTCCAGAAGGTTTTTTTGTTTGGGGTGGTTGGAGATTACAGGTATAGTTGTCCGAAGTTTTACAGCTTCGAACAGCTGGGTTAAACAAAAGAATACAAATCAAAGGTTAAACAGTACTTTGAGAAGGACAATTCTTCCCGGAAGGGTATACGAACTGGCTGTCAATGTATTGGCTGATAAGTAAAGGGCATTGTAATTTTTTACGTTCAGGAAGTTGGCGGCGCTCAGTTCGAGGTCAGTTTTCCATTTTTCGATCCTGAATTTTGCTGAGGCATCCGCAAAAAAGTACTTCAGATCACTCGCCTGGTTCTGGTAGGTGATATAGTGTTCACCCGAAAGCTTGAAAAGCAGGTTGTCGCTTGGATTATAGTTAAGAGCGGCCTGCTGTACCAATTCCTTGATGTGATAGGTGGGTGCATCAGCAGATGAATGGCTGTCGGTTTGGTTCAGGATAGCCTTATAGCTAAATGTTACCACGCTGCTTACCTTGGTTTCGGCGCCCACGTTAAGATTCTTTGCGACAGTATTATAGGGCAACAGGGCATTGTTCTGTATTTGGTTCGATCGGTTGCTTTGCCACAGGATGCCTCCACTAAACGTAGTACGCAAGGCGAAAGAATATTTACTGATATAGCCGTTAGCGGTCCATGAATCTGTCGTATTCTGATAAGGCAAAACGATACGTTGCTGAAAACTATTCGAAATAATACTCGAGGTAATATTGTTGGCGTTAATATGATCGTAAGAAACATTGGCGCTCCAGAAAAATAATGTCAGCGCTTTGTTGTAATTGAATCCTAACGCAGCCGTCTGGTCCTTCTGTTCCGTCAGGTTGGCATTGTTGGCATACAATGTGCGATAATCCTGTAAAATATAACCGTGGTAAACATCCTGGATATTGCCGATCACATTCCTGAAACTGTAAAGTGCGGTAATGAAATTTTCGATGCCAACCATGTATTTGACGTGAAGTTGAGGATCAAAATATAACTTTGTCAAACTTTTGTTCAGCGCATACAGGCTGTCGGAATAACTGATTTGCTGCAGGCTGAGGGGCAGTGTAAGGTTGGCTTTTAATATCTTGCCCGGAAAATCGTAAGCAGCTTCTACATACACCTTTTTCCTCGTCCAGCTCAGGCGGTTAGCCGAGCTGTCGGACTCTGGGTTGATGACATTATTGGATTGTACTACATCCAGGTCTGACACCAGTTTTTGTGACTGCACCACAAATCCCGTTCGGTAGCTTTGGGTAAAATAGTTGGAAGGTAACTTAAACGAAAAATAGTTATTGGTGAACCAGGTAGGCACATTTACCGTTTGATTCAGCTGCGCGTAGGGGATGCCATTATTGAACACGGCGGGATTAAATCCGGGGTCTATAGTTCTGTTTTCGGGCTCGCCCACATGGCTGATGTAGGAGTAAAACTCGATGATATTATTCGACTTAAGCGGTTGCATCAGGTTAAACTCGTTCGAAAAATCGAATGTGTTATCCTTAAAGATTTGATTAACAGCCGTCCCATTTGTATTTAGCCCAGAGTAATCTGTTTTGCGACTGTAATCAGTTACCAAAATATCATTCAGATAATATTTATCTTTATTGACATTCAGCGTAAACTGTCCGTGCAGAATGTCGGGCCTGAACCTGTTTCTTTCAGTCTCATTATACCGAACGGTATCATTTGGTAAATAAACTTGTGTTTGTTCTTTGTAATTCTGGTATTGCGTATCGTGCACGTAATGCAGGTTCACCTTTAATTGCTCACCTTTTTTAAGGTTTACCAAATTGTTGAGGCTAACGGCGGCGGACTGATCGAACAGATACCTGTTCTCAGCCAGGTCGGGCGTATTAACCGTTCCCAGCGACAGTACGGTAGCGGGTAGGTTATTATCGATCTTTTGCAGGTACGAAGATTGGTTGTGCGATAGAAAATCATTTTGCACATCTTCTCCTGTGTTGTTCCCCTTCAGGTAATTGATGGCTTTATAGTTGTCTTTAAACATCATGGCGTTCAGGTCCACATCGTAATTGCCAGGCAAACCTGCTCCTATGCTTTCCTGCCCTACCAGCTGTAATTTAGCGTCTTTTTTGATAGTGAGGTTCAAGGCCACATCTTCACTCGTAACCTTGTTTTGCAGCATTTTTATAGGCTGATGATTTTGTATCACCTGTACCTGATCAACCACGCCTTGCGGCACGGTATTGGTAGCAATATTGTATTTATCGTCCAGCAAATTATCCCCGCCGATGTACAGGTTGGAGATGGTCTTGCCGTTATAGCTGATCGTCCCATCGGCAGCTACCGCTATACCCGGCAGTTTTTTGATCACATCGCCAATAACCCTGTCTTGGGGGCTGCTGAAATCGGATACTTTATAGCTGAGCGTATCGCCGCTGGTGCGCAAAACCGGGCGGTTGCTTTTGATCACAACCGCCTGCAACTGGTTAATGGATGCCTGCAATACAAAGTTAACCGGAGCTATGCCTTTGATAGCTTTTGCCTGGCTCTTATAGCCTATATTGCGCACTTCTACCAATAAGCTATCGGGGTTTAGGCCGGATGGCTTGGTAAGGTTATAACCCCCTTTGTCATCGGTAACGGTATAAGTTACTATCGCATTGCTTGCCTTGTTTTTCAGGCTCACGGTTGCGAAGGGCACGGCTTTTCCTGTACTGTCTTTAACCGCCCCATGGATATTGTTTTGGGCAAAACAAAGAGCAGAAAATAGCATGCCGCAAAGCAGTAATATAAAATATCGCATAAAAAGCATAATTATTTTTCCGATAACTCAATAGGATTATTGATCACCGCCTGAGGGCCGAGTTTGATTTTGATATGGTCTGGCCCCGGGCCATTGGCATTACCCGGCCTGTTCATGCCGGATGAGGCCATCATAGCTTGCGCAAAAGCATCCGGGTCCTTCCGCATAGCATCCTGCAATTTGGCAAATTCCTTGTCCGTTGTTTTGATAGAGCGTGAAGGCAGTTGAATAACAGCCGGATCGGTATCTGAATCATCCCCGCCAATCATGACCATCCTACGGTCCCCCGATTGAGGCTCTGCTACGGCAGCAACGGGTTGGGCCGGTGCCACTTTTTCAATGCCATCAAACTTGAAAACCACTTCTTTTTTTGCATCGTAGGCTTCCAGAATCACACCGGGCAAACCGTTCAGCTTCCATGGCCCGGTATGAAAAGGCATATCCGCGCAAAACCATGCGGTATAATCGCGCCCCTTAAAATGTGCGGTTGCTTTCTGGCAATGCATACCACCAAAACTGGCCGTATCGCTGCTGATCTTCCAATCGATAACCGGCAAGGTTTCTTCGATCAGGTAGCTATTAATAACGAGTGATTCCTTTCTATACAATTTCTTCTGTGCCGAAAACTGATAGTATTGTAAAGGCGAAGCGGTATTTTTAGTGTGAATGCTAATGTTACCATTGGGCGAGTTTGCAATTGCTTCTTTCACTTGTTTTTTGAACAAGGCATCCTGGAGCTGTTTATCATAGCTTTTGTAGACGCTTGAATTTTGGCCGAGGAACAGCGCCATGTTTTCGGTATAAGGATTTGCGCGGTTGTTAGTGTCCCTCAGGTGCGAAAACTTGTAATGCACCATATACCCGGCAGTGTCTGTTTTTTGTGCCCTGGCGGCGAATACCGCGAACATTAAAGTCGCGACCATTAGTAATTGCTTCTTCATATTGTAATAATTTTAAGCAATACTATATTCCCGGCACAGTAACCTGAAAACTTTGGTATGAATAGCGGCTCGCCAATTGCGAAAAAGGGATATTTGTTATCCTGCAATAACAAAAAGGAACAGTTTAGCCAACAATTGGTCTTATTAGTAACATAATTTATTGTTACTATTGACAGGATTTTACCTTTGTTTTATATGATTTCCATTAAGAAAAAAGACTGGATAGAGGTAGTGCTTCACATAGCATTCTGGATTGGGGTGTTCTATGCGCTTTTGTCGCTTACCGAGTCGCACGTTATGATACGGATAGATCATGATGTCGCTACTATGAAAAAGGACTTTGTTATACGCAGGGACGTAAAGCATACCTTATCGCCTCATTTATTTCTTACGTTTGGTTTTCTTGTCTTATTATTCTACGGCAATATCTTCTTATTATTTAAAAAGGCGTTGCGCTATAAGAATATACTGATCAGGGTTGCTATACCTGTCCTTTATTTTGTTGCCATCATCATGGCAAGTTACTATACAGATAAACTACTGCCAACGCAGAATAACGGGCAACCGGCTATACATACTTTTAAATTCGACCGGGGTAAGGACTTATCTGGCCCTCCTCCAAATATAAAAAAGGATAACTTTATTGCGCAAACCAATGCTGTTGTTTTTGCCCCGGATGGTTTATCAAATTCAGTATGGTTTGTTTTCATTATTGTATTCGGCCTTTCCATAGCCTATTTCTTTCTGAAAGAGTGGGCCAGGGCCGAAAAGTTTCGCGTTCAATTGGAAGCGGTTCAGCTGGATACGGAGATCAAATTTTTGAAATCGCAGGTCAACCCTCATTTTCTTTTTAATACCCTCAATAACCTGTTTTCAATGGCCCAGGAAAAAGGAAATGATAACCTGGCCGATGGCATTTCAAAGCTTTCGGGAATGATGCGCTACATGATTTACGAGAGCAATGAAGAGAATGTGCCCCTGAAGAAAGAAATAGAATACCTGGACAATTGCATACTGCTCAATAAATTACGTTATGCTGATGACGAGGTAAACGTAATATTCGATTACCCGGAACAAACCGAAGGTATTTTCGTTGCACCGATGTTGTTCATACCCTTTGTTGAAAATGCTTTTAAGCACGGAGTTGCGATAGGGCAGTCATCCGAAATAGATATTTCCATCGCGGTAGTGAACAAACAACTGATCTTTACCTGCGAAAATACCATCTATGGCGTCAAAAAGATGGAAGACGAAAAGAGTGGCATCGGCCTGGAAAATGTGAAAAGGAGACTGGAATTGGTTTACCCGAATAAGCATGAGCTCGCTATAAAAGATAGCGGCGGCAAATTCGCAGTGGAATTAAAAATTAACCTACACTCATGAATTGCATAGCTATTGACGACGAGCCCAAAGCACTGGAAGTGATTGAAAGGTATTGCCAGAAGAGTGACCTGGTTGACCTGAAAGCAACATTCCGCGAACCAGTGAAAGCCATCGAGTTTCTAAACCGTGAAAAGATTGATCTCATTTTCCTCGACATCAATATGCCCGACATCAACGGTATGCAGCTGATACAAACGCTCGCGGCAAAGCCGATGGTTATTTTTACCACGGCTTACAGCAATTACGCTGTTGAAAGCTATAGCCTCAACGCAATAGACTATCTGCTGAAGCCCATTACTTTCGAACGGTTTCTGGCGGCAGTCAATAAAGCGTCGAACGTGCTTGTATTGCAAAATAAACCAGCAATTAAGGAGGATGAGGCCGGAACAGTATTTATCAAAAGCGGCCCGCATACCTACCAGGTAAAGATCAGCGATATACTTTATTTGGAGAAGGATGGCAACTACATTACCGTGCATTTAAAAGACAAACAAATACTCATCCGCGAAAACATGGGTGATATTTTCGACATGGTGCCGGCAGCAGAATTCATACGGGTGCACAAATCGTACGTGGTGGCCATCAAACATATTGCCATGATTGAAGTGCATCAGCTCGTCATTAACGGTGAAAAAATTCCCATCGGCAGCACCTACCGGGATTCCTTGCGCAGCAGGTTAGGATTAAAATAATGCCCGCTGCTTTACATTCTTTGTTTTAAAATGCAGAAGAATAGCCTCTGACAATTGGTTATAGAAGAATCGAACAGTTAAATTGGGCTTTAAGTGATGTTAGGGTGCATTTTTCAGAAATATCGGGTTTCGGTTTAAATTGCATCAAAAACAAGATGAGTTGTTCACCTCCTCTTAAACAGATATTCTGTTAATCTTCCTCCTTTTTCGGTGTAAACAGACAAATAAGAATAAAAGATGACAAAAATAAAAAACCCAGCACTATTAGAAATAGCGCCGGGTAGGGGGTATTATATATGATAGAAATTAGTATTAGTGTACCACTTTCGCACTTACAAAAGTGCCGCTGGAGTCGAAATTGACGACGTAGTTGGTGCTGTTGGAGGTAATGAATACATGGTATCCAACGATTGAACCATTAACACTTTCGGAGAAAGCATTTTGGAAAACATAACCAGGGTAAGTGGTGGTTAAGTAAGTAGTAATGCTGGCTAATAAGCTTGTCTGTGCTACCGATGTGAATCTGCCGCCATGCGACGCCACTTTTATCCTGCTGATGAGTGTCCCGGTGGCAGTTATGTTAGTAGCGTAAAGTACAGTGTCTTTGCTGATGAGTACATAAGTGGTATCAGGTGTAACAAAAGCATGCAGCAGGGTATCTGTGGGGTAGGTGGTTGTAAAATAGGTTGATACCGCTGTTGGTAAAGCTGATAATGCAATGGTGTCACGGTGCTTGCCATCCCTGTCGCAGAATGGGCCGCCTTCATGCCATCCCAGACCGCCATTACCCATATTAGCGCCATCCTTTTGCTCCAATACTTTCTCAAATGTTCCGGATGTGCTGAATTTTAAGCCGATGAGGTTGCCATTATATTTAATGATCACCACAAAGCCATTAGCTACCTTAAGACTGTCGGTTGTTTTAAAGGCTTTTTCAAAAGTATAGCCCGAATAGTTTGCGGTTAAATAAGTGCCTATAGCAGAGGGTAATGCGCTAAAAGCAACAGAATCTTTGGTGCCATGTGACGGGAAACAATTTACCAGGTAAATGGTATCGGTTGTGCTGGTTTTAGTGCTTGCCAACGTAGTAAGGGCAATGCTTCCCGTTAATGAGGAAGAAGTTGTAGTTGAAGTAGTAGTAGTTTTTGAACTTGAATTTGAAGTTACATCCTTTTTGCACGAAGAAAGGATAAACAGGGTGCTTAGCATCACCAGGCAGGGGTAAATAATTTTTGTTTTCATTTTGTAAATTTTAATTCATAATTGTTTTGGAAATAAAGCTTCCTGCTTTATCACAATTAAAAATAAGACGGAAATTTTGGGATGGGAACGATGTGTCGATGAAGGTGGTTTTTTTGTCGATTAAATGATCTTTATCCGGAAAATAGGAATAGAAGCTATTTACACCGATTTAAACCGTCGGTACTTGATTCGTCGCCAGGTTTAATCAAAAGGGCTTTTTCGAAATAATCTTTGGCTTCAGCTTTTTTGCCAGCCATAAAAAGTGACCATGCCAGCATGTGGTTGCCGTCATAATCATAAGGGTACAAATCGGCCACCACTTTAAAAAGCCTGGTCGATGTTTCATATTGTTTGTGGTTATAATAAATAACCCCAGCCCAATAGCTTGCCTGAGTGTTTTTTGGGTCGATTTTCAGGATTGCCAAATATTGGTCGAGTACTTTATCCCAGCTTTGCAAAAACGATAATGGTTTTACATAGCCAAATTTGGCTTCGATGGCGCCTGGTTTAAGATTTACAGCTTTCTGGTAATAATTTTGCGAAGCGTTGTAGTTTTGGTTCAAATAGTGGAGCCAGCCCAGTCTTATGTTTATTTCGTAACTGCTTTCGGTATAATAGGGGGATATATCATTGATGGCTGCCGAATAATTTTTATTTAATTCGTCGGTATAGCTGTTGCGAAAGGCTTTTTGCAAAATGGCATTTGTCTGGGCCTGCGTTGCTGCAGCCAGTAAGCATAAAATGAAGAGTAATAAGCTTCTTTTTAAAATTTCCATAAAAAACCTAAAGTAACAGCATTTTGATCATATTTTAATGATTGGTAAGTATCTGTCTTTTTTTCATAAGCATAACTTAATTGCAACTGGGCATGCGAATTTAACAGGTAAAAGACAGTTTCGCCACATCTAAATGTTGTTTTATCAATCGCGTTATAAATATAGAGCCCATCGGCATCAAAATAATCATCTTCATTACCCAAGGTTACGGTTGACTCCAGCCACGTATTTTTCATCAATTTAAAACCAGCAGCCTGGCTGAAAATAAAATTATTGGCCCCGTCTAAATGTTTAACTGATGCCCGGCTTGTTGTATATAAATTAAAATTTCCAAACGGGTAATAAGTTACCTTAGTGTTGTATTGTTCAATCGGCTTGTTTTGAAGCCTGCCAAAGTTAATATTACCCTGTATATCAGTATAAGTTGCGGCATATTTTAATCCTATTAAACCCAAATTGCTGTTATATATTGTGTTATTAAATTGAGTATTTAAATAATGAAATGAACCAATAACAGATAGTTTTGGAGTTACGTAATAACTCAATTTAGCATAATACTCCTTTTGCTTATCGACTGAACGGGTGGAGGCATCATCATTATCGGCATCATCTGCCAGCTTAAAAATATTTTGGTTAAAATAAGCCAGCGACTGATCAAGCTGGAAGCGCCAGCTCAAACGGTTACTTGCTGTAATGCGCTCGTAAAATCCATTGTCCCTGTTAACGTCATTATTCTGCTTTACACCCGATTCTGCGCCGACAGCTATTAATCCATAGGGTTTAAGGCTCTCTTTGTTTAAGGCTTCCTTATCCATAAACGATGCATGATAGGCCGCCTGCAGATCATCATTCAAAAATTTACAGCAGAAATAAGCGTAGTAACGTGCCGTTTCGTTATAAGGGTCTTTGCTTAACACTCGCTGGTATTCGTTTAAAGCATGCTTATAATTTTCTGTGATAAAAAAGGCAAAAGCAACCTTTAACTGCAATCCAGGAAAATAAACACCATCGGCACGGGCCTTATTGCCGTAGCTGATCAATTGTTTCCAGTTGCCTTTATTGTATAAATCAGTCGAAATGCTGTCAGCTGCCTGGATATTGCTTTCCTGGCACCATGCTTTATGCATCATAACAGTAAAAATTAATATCAGTAAATATTTCCCCTTACCCATTTCGCTTTAATGTCAACTTTGTTAATGTGGATGCTAAACTCCTGTATGCCGGCTTCTGAAATATCAATAGAAGCGTCCATTTCCTGCCTTGTGGTGCCAAAAATATTTTTGAACTGTTTAACGCTGATAGCTATTCCTGCTTTTTTGGACAAGTTGCTGCTTTGATAGCTTAAGCTGATGAACCTGTAAAAGGGAGCTATAATATCCTGTAACCACAACTGAATTTTATTGTGGTGCAAATGAATCGGGTATGCATCGCTGGCTAAAATGCTGTCATCATTCACAAAAATAACCTTATAGGCCGCTAAATGAAAATAGTAAAGCAGTGAGTTGGTATCGCCATAAAAGCTGGTGAAATAAAATTGGGTGCCATTGTTTATAAAGTAAGCCGCTGCGCTGGTTTCTTTACTATAGAGATAAGATTGGCCGGATTCATCTGTGAAAACCTCAATAGACTCCATTTTACAATCTTCAGACATTAATACTGCTGTGTATCCGGGTTGGAAATCAAAAGCTTTGCGAATGGTTTTATGGATGGCTGGTGGTGTTAATACCTGTCCCCCTTCGGGGATTTTGTAGCTGTTGATCGATGCTTTTTTGCCGTTGCCGGTCATGTAAAAAGCAAAGGGGTAGGCCAGTGTTTTGGCATCGATATAAGCAGTAGCCTGTATCTGGAAATGCAGGTGTGGCTCGGGCGAACGGCCCGAACTGCCGCAACGGCCAAGCAGGTCGCCGGTTTTTACTATATCGCCCACCTTAACTTTTATGGAGCCTTTTTTTAGGTGCGAAACTTTTGAATATAAACCATTCAGGTGTTTAATAACCACTGTATTGCCCCAGTTCTCCTTTTTGTTTGCCTCGCCAATGGCATTGTCTTCCACATGGTCAACAACATTGGCTATAATGCCATCGCCGCAGGCCAGCACAGGTTTATTGAAGCAATAAAAATGTTCAGGCAGATTGCCTTGGTGACTGTAGGTTTTTTTGTCATCATCTTCAATTACAAAGTCGAGGGCCTTACCCCATTCTCCTTTATGGGTAATATCGCCGTTATAGCCCTGTGAAACTGTCCAACTGCCCATAAACGGTAGGCTAAACCTGAAGTATTTCAAATCATCCAGCCGATCCTTTTGATTAAGGAACTGGTACAAATTCCTTTCGGGCGAATAATGCTGTAAGCCAATGAGCTGCAGTTTTCCGGGCTTCCTTCGCAACAATAAAAAATAGAGCAGAGTGATATTAATAACGCAAAATGGGAGGGCGAATACCGGTAAATTGTATGTCGCCATAATTCCTGTAAGCGCATTGGTAATGATAAACATTACCGGCACAGACAAAATGGCCAACAGGTAAGAGCGGACGGACGGTATTAGGAAAAAGCTGCCGATAGTAGCTGTTGAAAGCATAAAATTAGCGCCTAAATTGTAGTAGCTGATACCATCGGGATAGTTATGGGTGATGGTATTAAACAATAGGGCGCTAATAAACCCAATAACCAGCAGGCTAAACATAATGCGCGAATGGATGAATACCCCAATGCTAATGAGTATGCCTGTTAGTATATTATTCTGAAAAAGCACCGCACTTAACGCCCGGAAAAACAAGCCAAGGTAACATGGCAGACCAACAGAAAAATACTGGTAGATGTTAACAAGGCAACCTGTACCAGTTGCATTATGAATAAGCAGGAAAGTATTTTTTTGCTGAAGGCCGCCATGGTAGTAAACACCTTCGCCAAAAAGCACCAGCCAATAACACAATATAAAAGGGATGGATAATATAGGCAAGCCAAGTTTGCCCAGCCTGTCGGTAAGGATGATGGTGAGCATAATTACCAGCAAACAGACAAACGCCAGCCATAAAACATAATAGCCGGTTAAGTTGAAAAATGTGCCAAAAGCTAATCCAAGCAGCAGACTGTTAAAACTATAAACACCCGATTGTATGTTTTCATGTTGGTAGCCAAGAATATTGATTACTGTTAATGTAAACAAAGTGCAGCAGAGTCCGCTTAGCCCGGCCAGGGGATTAACGAATGATACAAACAGCAGAATACCCCCCAGTACTTTGTTTTGCGAAAAAAACAAAATGGCATAGGTGTTTAAAATTGACCCAATAAATGATGAGATCTTATTTTTCACGCTTTATTTCAAATGCTCGGGTATGTATTCGTTCGTTTCAATATGTTCCAGGGTTTCTGCCGCTTTTATTAAATGAACTTGTTCCTGTTCATCAATCAGCACGATGGCTGGGCGCAGGGCAATAAACTGCATCCACTGCGTCATATTATAGGCGCCCACCTTATGTATCACAATATGATCGCCTGATTTGAGTAAGGGCAGGTTAACGCTTTCCCTTATCACATCAATATTCATGCACAGCGGGCCATATATTACGGTATTTTCAACAGTTGGGCTATAATCATCTGCCGGGCTAACCTGATGGTCGTACCAAAAGGAGGTAAATAGAATGTTTACGCCAATGTCAACAATGGTAGCCAACTTGCCGTCGCTTAAGCGTTTGTTGGCAAGCACGGTGCCCAGCAGGTAACCTGCATCGTCTATTAGCAACCTCCCGCTTTCTAGTATCAGCAGGGGCAGGTCATCATTTTCAAAACCTGCGCGGATGAGCGTACCGGTTATTTCTTCGGCAAAATCATCAATGGTGGGCATGGTATCTGTCCCCGGCAAATAAGCACCTTTTAAGGTATTCGTTGATGGAAAGCCACCGCCAAGGTCGAGGTACTCAATATGCTGTTTGAGTTCGGTATTGCATTTTATGGCCAATGCAGCCATTTTGGATGCAGCAACCCCATAAGCGGCCGTAGTTTGTATATAGGTGCCGATATGACAATGCAAACCCGTAAGCTTCAATTTGCCCGAATTAACGATCTTTAAAATTGCCCGCCAAGCTTCGCCGTTTTCGTAATTAAAACCAAAACGGTCCCATAACGGGTAAACGCCGGTATCCATATTTACGCGGATAGCTACTTTGGGTTGATAGTCAAGCCCCTCGCATAAGGGTAATAAAAGGCCAAGTTCTTCCAGATGGTCAATGTGGATAAGCGAATCATTTTCAACTGCCAGTAAAAGGTCTTTTTTGGATTTACCAGGGCCATTAAAAATGATTTTATTACCCGGTACGCCGTTGCCCAGTGCCTTTTGATATTCAAAACCTGATACCACCTCGGCCCAGCTGCCTTCCTGGTGAAAAATATTGCAAACAGCATTCAGGTAATTGGTTTTATAGCTCCAGGCGAATTGTACCTTTGGATAACGGGTGCTAAAAGCCCGGTATGCAGCCCGGTAATTGCGGCGGATATGCTTTTCGGAAATAACAAATAACGGCGAACCATACGCTTCCACCAGGCTTTTAACAGGTACGTTGTCAATAAACTTAAATGGCTGCGACCCGCTAAGGCTGCCAAATTTGTTCATTGCCCCGGCAGTCAGTTTTTTTATATATGGTCGCTCGTACTTTAGTTTGTTCATGATACCTGTTTCTTATAGTTCTCCCAGGGCCGAAAATTGCTGAAACTCCGAAATGTCCACTACATCGTCCCACGAGTGCCTGATAAATAATTTACCTGCCTCGTACTCATTAAAAGGGATAATATCTTCGCCCATAGCCATTTTTACCAAGGAAACGGGTTGGTTTTGCCCGGCAGCTGCGGCAAGGTAGATCCATGCCGGAAACCTGGGGTTAATTTCGAGAATGAAGAGATGATCTTCGCCATCCCTCATAATTTCCATTTCGTAGGGTCCGTTCCAATGAGTAGCTTTTGCAAAGCTATTTGCCAGTTTTATCAGCGCCGGGTCCTCAATAGTAACACCTGCCCAGGCTTTGCCTTTATCCGTAATATATAATTTGCGCATGGGCACAATACTGATATTGTTCCCTTTGCCATCGCCTAATGCGGCTATGTTAATTTCTGTTCCTTTAATGTATTGCTGGGCTATAACAGGGTATCCCCAGGCTGCTCCTAATTGGTGAAACGCGTTTAATGCAGCATTTAAAGTATAAGCTACAGTGGCCCCGTAAAATTTTCCTTTAATTACGAGCGGGAAACTCAATTCACCCGCAGCTGCTTTTAAATCTGCTTCGGTTGATAATTTGTAATCTCCAGGAACATGAAAATTGTTTTGCCGTCCAAATGCCGCCAGGTTTACCTTATCCCTCATCAAAAGCTGGTCAATTGACGGCAAAAGAGTATGTATCCCCATTTTTTTTAATTGCGGCGCTATCTTGATGAAATTATACAACTCTGCATCAAAGTTAGGGATGATCATGTCCAACCCCTCCTTTTCGTGAATATGACGGATACGCTCAATCAGGTTTTCGGTGCCTGCTGTAGGGTAGGGTACCTGGTAGGTTTTATCAACCAGGTAATGCATATAAATACCTGGTTCCAAAGACTCATAGGATAACCCGATGATTTTAACGCCGGCACCCAATCCCTCCTTCAGCGCCCTAATCACAGCCACGCCGGGCCCCGGATTGTCATTTGCGTTGAGTCCGGTTACGCCGATACACAGGTTCGTATATTTATTTGCCGTCATAGCTCCCTGTTTCCAGCAAATTAGCTTCTTTTAACTGTACTATCCAGTCATCCCAATCGCGGTCAAGTTGTTCAGGACTAACCTCGTATTTTTGTAATATATTTTGTTTGATGGTGACTTCAGCTTCGCCATTCTTCATGGCAAGCAATATGCTTGATGCCATGGCATTTCCTGAAAAAGAATCGCCTGTAGCGGGATTAAATATAAAACCGCTCTCACTGGTAGCAATATTTTTCTTTAGTTTCATCCTTTTACCTGCTCAAATTCAGGTTATAAATGTAATGTTTTTCGATATATCAGGATGCCATTAAGTAATCAATACGCGGGGCGAACAATTGCATGTCAACCGGCTTTAAAAATATTGCGTCGCACTTATACGAGTCTGCCCGTACTTTTTTATTCTTGTATGCGGTTACAACGATCACCGGGATCTCCTTTAAATGTTTATCTTCCTTGATATCCCTGCAAACCACCTCACAATCACTGCTCAATAATAAATAGTCGAGGATGATCAGGTCGGGGAATATCTCGATGGCTCTGTCATACACCGCGTTGGGGTCATAAATGGTATGAATGGCAAAATCGCCATATTCCATTATTTCATTAACAATAGATGTCATCCTGCCGCTATTGTCGAGTATTAGTATTCTTTTTTGTCTGGCTAATAGTTCCATAATCTTGTGGCTTTAAATACTTTATATAAAAGTGCTGTTATAAGTGCCAAATGAAAAGGAAGTGTCGGCGAACCGGACTAATTTACCGATGAAATGAAATATATATGTTTATTTTGACCACTCTTTTATAAAATCGGCATAGTTGTTCCCAACAGGTAGCTCAGCAGTTTTAAGTTTTACTTTACGGTTATGAATGGATAATACCTGTTTTTTTGCTACAGCAAAACTACGGTGTATCCTCACAAAATCGCTGGGGGGTAACTTTTCGAGAATACCTTTCATTGACATCAACGTTAGTACTGGTTTTTCGATATTGCTCAAGTATATTTTTACGTAATCCTGCATGCTTTCAATGTATTGAATTTCTTTCAGGTCTATTTTTATCATCCGGTATTCGGAATGTACATATATCGAGGCGTCTGTTTCTTCCCTGCTTTCGGCATTTTTATATTTTGCATAGTCCAGCACTTTTTGCACTGCGGCCGAAAATCGCTCAATGCTGATTGGTTTTAATAAATAATCAATGGCTTCGAGCTCAAAGCCTTCAAAAGCAAATTTTTTATAAGCGGTAGTAAAAACAACCATCGGCTTATCCGAAAGGGAGCGTACCAGGTCGATACCAGTAATATCGGGCATATCAATATCAATAAAGATCAGATCGACCTTTTGATTTTTTAAAAACTCAGCCCCTGAAATGGCATCCTCAAACGTTTGAATCAATTTGAGGTCCGGGAATTCCGAAATGTGCCTTTTTATTATCTCGATCGCTAAAGGTTCATCATCAATAGCTATACATTTTAACTGCATAATAAATATTTTAATTTTAATAAACTATTTCTAACTTAACGGTGAACAAACCGTTGTCTTTGTTGATCTCCAGCAAATGTTTACCCGGGTACATATGTTCCAGGCGTTGTTTGGTATTGGCTATCCCTATCCCTTTACGGTTGCTATTTGTGCCTTTTTCAAAAATAATGTTCTGGCAAAAGAAAATGAGTTTGGTTTCTTCAATTATGAGTTTAATGGTAATGGTTGCGTTATGGTGTTTGCTAATGCCGTATTTAAACACATTTTCAATAAACGTCATCAGCACCAGTGGAGCTATCCTTTGATTTTTAATATCGCCAGCCAGTATAAAATTGATCTTGATTTTTTTACCGATGCGCAATTTTTGCAAATCTATATAATCGTTTATACAATCGATCTCGCTCTGTAGCGAGACATGGTCCTCCGTAACTTCGTCTGTCACGTAACGCATAATGTTTGATAGCTTCATAATGCTCTGAGAAGTTTTCTCGCTGTTGGTTATCGATAGCGCATAAATATTATTCAAAGTATTGAACAGGAAATGCGGGTTGATCTGCGCCTTTAAAAAAGACAATTCTGCATGCGCCTTTTCTGCCTGCGCTTTAACCACAACCTTTTCTGTAAGCTGCCATTTTTGCACTGTGGCTACCGCTATGCTGAGGCCCATTACAATAATAAATATAAATAAGCCCACCATATCAATATTGCCGGATTGATGAATGAATATAATATGGTTGGAGGGCTTGAAGCGGGGGTCTTCCATCCGCAGGTCCTGGTGTGGCAAGGGCCCGAAGGGAAGGTTTTTTGAATTAATTGCTGCACTGTCTGCACCGGCCACTGCGGTATTTGGTTTTGAGTTTTTTAGCAGGTTATGGTCCAACAGGTTATCGAAAGGTTGTAAATAATATACACATCCTGAAAGTGTCAGTACGATGATGCCATATAAAAAATATTTCTTTTTAAATACAAATTGCGGCACCAGGTACCATGCATTTAAATAAAACATAAATATATAGGTTAAACAAAACAACCAGTAGAATGGCGATAGCAGTACAAAAAAACTGTTGGTAAGGTGTTCCTGAGTTTTATTCATGAATAGAAGTGGGAAGCCCAGAAAGATGAGCCAGCCGGCTGAATGAATAAAAAAAGTGGTTGCTCTTGAACGAAACATTTTATGTTTTATGAATATCAAAAATAGCTTTTGCTTTATGTAATTTTTGTTTCATCCTGCTTTTTATATTAAAATATCAAAATCAAACAGTAATAAATAAGGTGGCTATCGTTTTAGCCCGATATATTTTATGTGTGTTTTTTGCTTGTTATAAAAAAGCGCCTGCATTTCTACAGGCGCCCACCTATGAAAAACTTACATTCCCCATCAATCCACTCTTCAACACAATTGCAGGGTTTGCGGCACAAAAATCAGTGTAAATAAGCATCGTACCAACGATTTATCGGTGAATGGGGCTTTTGTATAGACGAACGGATTTCATCAGATTTTCATTAATCTTTTTGTCGGCAAAATCTTTTGTTTAATCGATATTTTGATGGTTTAGTAAAACGCTACAGGCACATTTGATTATTGTTTAACCCCAAATAAAAGATGCATATGATATCATTCTGACTTATTGTTTCACCCTTAATCTATATGTCGAATGAGAAAATATGCTCAAATAACAGGTGTGCTGCTGCTGATGTTCAGCGCCTGCCAGCGTAATTTATATAATACACCAAAAACCCGGGCCGTTGCTGCAAAGTCCCTTATCCCACCGGTGGGAATGGTATACATCCCTTCGGGTACTTTTTACTACAAAATGCTCAACGATGATAAAGCCGAGCAGCGAAAAGTAAGTGTAAGCGCTTTTTTTATTGATAAAACCGAAGTTAATAATAAGCAGTATCAGGCATTTGTAAACTGGGTTGCCGATTCGGTAGCCATAACCGATTACCTGCACGATGATTCTTTCTTTCTTCCGTCCACTGGCGCTACGGTGGGTGCGGCTCATAAAGAACTGAGGATGATAGACTGGAGCAAGGTTGAAAAGATCAGCCCGCTCTGGAAAAAGGCTCCCCCGGAAATAAAAGATAAACTGGCGCCAATGATGACGATGATCAACGGTACACGCATGCCAGATCCGGCCCTCCTTAAATACAGATTTTATTATGTGCGTATGGATGGTATAAAAAATAGCGAGTTTGTTATGGATACTGTAGCTATTTACCCGCATGAGTCGGTTTGGTCGGCTGATTTTCCGAACGCGCAGATGACGGTGATGGACGCCAACTACTTCACCAATAAGATATACGAATACAACCCCGTTGTGGGTGTTAGCTGGAAACAGGCCCGTGCCTATGCCGACTGGAGGGGTACGCAGCTAAAGGTATTGATTAAAAATAACCCCAACCTGCGAAATTTTAAGCTGAGTTTTAGCCTGCCTACCGAAGCACAATGGCAATACGCAGCCGAAGCTAAAACAGATCCTTCGGACACCGTAATTCATACAGTTATGACTACGGTTGATAAAACAGGTAAGACGCAGCTATCATTAAACTTTAAACAAGGTGAGGGGAGCTACTCTAGCGACGGATCAACATTTACCTTACCGGTAACCTCCTATACACCCAATGCTTTTGGCTTGTATAATATGGCCGGTAACGTATCTGAGTGGACGCTTGATGCTTACAGCCCGTCTTCATCGCAATTGGTTAATGACCTTAACCCGGCTTTGCTTTATGATGCCAATGAAAAGGACCCCCCGTTAATGAAACGCAAAGTGGTACGTGGCGGCTCGTGGAAAGATAATGGCGAGATGCTGAATACCGACACCAGGAACTTTGACGACCAGGATGCCGCACATTCTTATATCGGTTTCAGATGTATAATGGCTGCTTTTGAGTTAACCGGTGAACAGGTAAAAACAAGGAAATACGCTAAATAATAAGATTATGAAAAAGGAAGAAAAAATAATAATAGCAATGCTGTTTGTGCTGGCACTATGTTTTAATAAAAGCTTTGCCCAAACCGCTTTACCCGACAGCACCTTGACAGACACTTTGCCGGCATATGATGAAAACATCAAGGCGGCCGATCTGAGTCAGGCCAGGCCCTTTCCGTACCCTAAAATAAATCCGGCAAACGTGAGGCTCTATGCAAAGGTATGGCGCATCATCGATCTTACAGATACCGTTAATGCCATTTTAACTATACCGGGCCATTCGCTAATGGAAAGTATTTTAAAAGGCATTGCAAAAGGGAAACTCACTCCTTATACGAGCAATGACTATAAAAAGAAACTGAACGCAAAGCAGGCGAAAGAGCGGTTTGCCGATTCGGTACTGGTGCCAAAGTTTGATAAGGACGGCAATCAGGTTTCTTCAAAAATGGTGCTCAATGAGTTTAACCCTGATGTGATCACCAAATTCAGGATAGAAGAAGATGTGTATTTCGACAAGCAGCGGGGCCGGGTTGATGTCAGGATCATAGGGCTGGCACCGATGATGGCTATCGGCAGTTCGGCAGGTTTGCCGGCAAACATGTCGAGCACGCCGGCATTCTGGCTTTATTTTCCGCAGCTGCGGTATGCTCTGGTACAGGAGGATGTAAGCGATCCTGATAAAGGCATCTTCAATATAACCCTCGACGATGTTTTTATGCAGCATAAGTTCACGGCGAGCCTGGTAAAGGAGTTTTCTCCATCCGGATCACAAACAGAGCAACTTGATCCTGGCAGCCCGGAAGCATTGAAGATTGAACAAAAATTAAATGAGTTAAGAAAGAATATCTGGAAAAATCCTAAGGGTATCGACGATAAAAAGATAGCTCGGGTTAATGACACTAAAAAGGAGGCTACACAATGAAAAAGCAAATGAATTTAATCAAAGAATTTGTAAAAATGCTGCTGATTGTAGCATTACTTACCCTTATAGGCAAGGAATCTAAAGCACAAGTATTGCCTGAATACAGCGCGTTTCCTGAGACTTCAGTTGGGTTACAACTAGGCACCCAGGGTTTTGGGATACAAGGTACAAAAAGTTTTGCACGGTTTTTTAATGTCCGGGTTGGATTTAATACCACTGCTGATCTGAGTTTTCAATATAACAACAGAACAACGCAGTTAGACCGTACATCTGTTTATGCCATCATCGACTGGCAGCCACTATATGGAAGAACCGATTGGTTTGCCAGTAAATGGTTTGTATCAACCGGGGTAAGCTATTATTTTACAAATAGCCTATACAGGCAGGGCATAGACCAAGTGCCCAATTACTATATCTACATGTCCAAATTCAGGCCATACATCGGTACTGGGCTGGGTAACATCTCCATCTCTGATCATATTGGCCTGCGTACTGATTTCGGTTGGTTTATCCCAACCAGTGCTGCAACGTCAACTTATGAAAACAAAGCCGATAAGGTAAGTACAGGCATACGCGGGCTTTTACCCGGTCTGAACGCAGGGGCAACTATCTACATTAAATTCTAATCTGTTAACAATTAAACTTTAAAAAAATGAAAAAGACTAAAAAAATCAATTGGCTGCATATCGCTATCTCCTGGGGAGCAAGCGTGGTAATTCTTGGCGCCATGTTTAAAATAAATCACTGGGGTGGCGTAATGGGCACCAATATGATAGGGCTTGGCCTAACGGTAGAAGCATTGTTATTTTTTACCCTTGGATTTTTTCCACCGGTACAAGATCCGGAATGGGAAAAAGTATATCCTGAACTGGCGATTGATTATAATGGCGCTTTACCGGTACCCGGTACCCGAACAGGGCAGGTAGCCACCGGACAAACTGCTGCATTGGATAGCCTGTTAAAGAATGCCGATGTTACACCTGAGGCGATAAATGGACTTGGCGAAGGTTTAAAAAGGTTTACCCATAAACTGGAAAGCATTAACAACATAGCCGATGTTTCGCTGGCTACCGATGACTTTTCAAACAAATTGCAGCATGCAGCATCAAAATTCGACCTGCTTGGTATCGCCTTTGAGCGCGCCTCGGCCGGGCTGGCGGCAATTGCCAATAGCAGTAATGATGCGAACGCTTATCATCAGCAAGTATCAAAACTTACTTTCAATTTATCGCAACTAAATTCCCTTTATGAGGCGGAATTAAATGGAGCAGATAGTAACCTGAGGCAGATTAACCAGTTTTACCAGGGATTGAGCACCACGCTTAAAAACCTGAATGAATCTGCTGATGACAGCCGCCTGTTTAAGGATGAAGTAAACAAACTGGCAAAAAATATCTCATCGCTGAACGTATTTTATGCCAATATGCTTTCGGCCATGAACCAGCCCCGGATGTAAACTCCGGAGTAAAATCAACTGATTATTAACAATTAAAATTAAAAGTTATGGCTGCTGCAGGAAAAGAAACAACCAGGCAAAAGATGATTAATATAATGTACCTGGTTTTATTGGCAATGCTGGCCCTGAATGTATCGGAAACAATTTTAGACGCGTTTAAAACGATAAACGATAGTCTTACCGCTTCGGCAAATAACGTAGGTACATCAATACAGCAATTGTTTAAAACCTTTGAGCAAACCCGGCTCAAAGAATCGCCCGAAAGAGCAAAACCAATTTACGGAAAAGCCAAAGAGGCCGAAAGAATAACCCAGGATCTGAACGATTATATCATCGGCATAAAAAAGGAACTGACAGAACAGGGCGATGGTTACGATCAAAGTACCGGCGATCTGAAGGAACGTGATAATTTGGACATTGGATATAACGTGATGATCAATAAAAAGCGGGCCTTCATGCTGAAGGAAAAAATAAATGATACCCGGGAAAAGCTAAAGCAGCTTTTGGGCAGCGAAGACGGCAAACAGGTTTCATTTACCTTGAGTGCCGATGATCCCGTAAACCATTCAGGAAGTATACGTACCTGGGAAGAGTTGAATTTTGGCGAAGGCGTGCCGTTAACGGCCACTTTTACCATCCTTTCAAAAATTCAGGCGGATACTAAAAATGCCGAATCGGAAGTGGTAAAAAAGATACTGGGCAAGATGGACCAGGCGGTAGTGAACCTGGATAAATTTGAAGCTGTAGCTGTAGCGCCAACATCCTACCTGATACAGGGGCAGCCCTATAAAGCGCAGGTGTTTTTGACGGCCTATGATTCAAAAGCGAATCCGCAAATTGAGGTTGGGGGCTCACCGATAAGTGTGACCGATGGCAGGGGCGAATACAATGTAAACACCAGCAAGGAAGGTATTTTTAACTGGAAGGGAACTATAGCGGTAAAACAAACCGATGGCACGGTTAAAATGTACACCACGCCCGAACAGCAGTACATGGTGGCCCGTCCATCCGCAGTGGTATCGCCGGATAAGATGAATGTGTTTTATATAGGCGTGGATAACCCGGTATCGGTATCTGTGCCAGGCATCCCATCCAAAAATATAAGGGTCAGCATGTCATCAGGCTCGCTTAATGGCTCAGGCGGGAAATACGTAGTTAAAGTGACCAACCCCGGGATAGTTATGGTAACAGTTTCCGCAGAGGTATCGCCCGGCAAAAGCCAGGTGTTAAGCAGCACCAAATTCCGGGCAAAAAGGATACCCGATCCCATTGCCAGGTTCTCGGGGCGCTCAGGTGGTATGGTGGCAACGGTTGCTTTAAAAGCCCAGGAAGCGATTTACGCCACGCTGGAGAATTTTGATTTTGACGCAAAGTTCCGGATCACCAAATTTAATATGATCATTGCTAACCCGCGCGAAAGTGCAACCGTGCAGGTTACCAATGGCAATACCCTGAACGATGAAATGCGGAACGCATTGAATACTATAAAGCCCGGTTCGCACATTATTTTTGACAATATCATTGCCGTAGGGCCCGATGGTTCGCCACGCCAGCTGGCACCGGTGGCGCTTACTGCAGATTAAAGATAGGGCGAAGCGTTTGATCATTAGAATTTTTTAAGTACCCCCTTAAAATCATACAAAGATGAGTATAAGCATCAATCAAGCCAATGAACATAGCAGGGGCGGTCGAGCAAAGATCGTCCCCGCTTGCCCGAAATGTAAGATCCCTATGAACTATCGGGTACACAGAGGGAAATTTGTAAAACTTACCTTACCGTGGTTGCCAATAAGCAGGTATATCTGTCACAGATGTCTGAATAAGTATTATGTGTTAAAAAAGTAACCTTTTTGCCACTGATTGTTGTTGCCGGGCGATGGTGCTGACAGCTAATCGAAAAAAAATACAAAAAAAGAGTGCAATTAATCTGACTGTTTCCTTATAAGATGGATTCCATTCATATTGACCAAATGATTTCGGCGGAATGTGACCATTGATTCCGCGTCAAATCTTAATGTCTTCGTTGCAGATATCACATTTCCTGAAATTTCAATAGAGGTGAATTTAATAGCCTGTAATGACGGGCAAGCGTCAGTGACAGCCGATTGGTACAGCACTGGCGCGACCTTAAAACAATTGCGTAAAAAGGGCTCTCTGTGTTTTTTTATTCGCTTATCGATTCATATCAATGATTAAACGATACATTTTATAGCTAGACCTTAGGGTTGGATACTTTTAGGAAATAATTAACACATCTAAAGTAGGAGCAATATCATGGAAAGAAAAAAATTTTTAACAGGCGGATTAGCCGCGTTGGGCTTAGCTGTTGTTGCACCTTTTGCTAATTCCTGTAAGAAGGAATCGACTAAAACTTCAACTACTACCAGCAGCAGTTCATCAAGCAGCAGCTCGTCAAGCGGCTCTTGTACGGTAACTTCATCAGAAACTGCGGGACCTTATCCAACAATTACACCATCAGGCTATGTCAGAAGCAATATCGTAGACGGGCAATCAGGAGTGCCCTTGACTATCAAACTTACATTTACCAATACGAATAATAGCTGTGCAGCATTGACTGGTGCATTGGTTGATATCTGGCATTGCACCGCTTTAGGCTACTATTCAGAATATATAGATACACCAGGCGGTTCTTATGCTTCTGTTGATTATACCGCATCACATTTTTTAAGGGGCAGGCAAACAACAGACTCAAACGGTTTGGTTACCTTCACCAGTATTTTTCCGGGTTGGTATTCGCCAAGGGCGCCGCATATACACGTGCACGTGTATAACTCAGCCGGTACTTCTTTATTGATTACTCAGATCGCCCTTCCTACGGATGTTTGTAATACAGTTTATACAACAGCTTCCCCTTATTCGGCACGCGGAGAACAGGATACCGCCAATACCGCTGATATGGTTTTCAGTGATTCCCTGGCGAATGAATTGTCAACCGTTACAGGTAGTGTTTCTGCGGGATACGTTTTGACCATAAACATCGGTGTACCTGCTTAATATCAATGCCATGTCGAAAGGGATAATTCGTTTGTCGTACCGCAAGGTGATCGATGCAGATTCGCAGAATGTATGGGAAAAATATGTATTTGAAGCCACATATCAGGAATACCTGATCCAGTCACAAAATTACAACCCTGACAAAAAGTATTTCACTTTTGCAGAACTCAAGCACCATGTACCTAATGCGGATAAGCTGCACTTTTTAGTGAGCGCATCAGTGATCAATTACTTGAAACAATTGAATGGTTATGTTCCCGATATTCTGAATAACCAGGGTAAAGCTTTTCTGCCGTTTAAAAATTACAGGTTTGAAGTTATTGACTCAGACGTTCGTTATAAATCCAGACATCGTATTACTGTAGAATTTATAAGTGAGCCCATCACCTGGATCGATACGGTAGGAAACCTGCTGCTGGTTACCTTTAAAGAAACTGTACCAGCAGGTGATGATGGCATTTTAACAGAAATGTTTACCATGCAGCCATTTTTAAGCATTCATAGTTTAAAGCAGGAGGAGGTTTATGATACCGCAATCTAAAGGGAAATTGTTTTTAGCGGATGAACGCGGACTGAATCAACTGGACTGGTACCGCAGTTACAATACGTTCAATTTCGGGAGCTACCAGCATGAACATAAAGTGCCTTTCAGTGATCTGTATGTTTTGAATGACGATACACTGGCCAGTGGAAAAAGTATCTGCATGTGTGTAGAAGAACATTCGGCCGTTATCCTCATCCCGGTAGTGGGTGCGATAGAATACATGGATAATTCGGGCGATATAAAACTGATTGAACCTGGTAATGTACAACTATTAGATCTGCCGGTAGGTTCCCGTTTCCAGATCAATAATCTGTACGAAGAAGAAATGGTGAATTTTTTACATCTGTGGGTTAAAACGAAGAAATCCAACAACCAACAGGAAGTTGCTTTTGACCTGCTCCGGAATAAGAACCAATTAATAGAGATTTTTAAGCTGGAAAATGCCATTGGTTACCTGGGCCAGTTTGACGGGCGTGCCGAAGCAGTACTTCCGGTATCCAATCCTGGAAATTCTTTGTTTGCTTTTGTTATTGATGGTGAATTTGAAGTTCAGTACCGGTTAATGCACGCCAGGGACGGGCTTGTATTATGGGAGATAAACGAGGCTGAATTGGAGGCTCTATCCAATAATGCAGTGATCATGCTGCTGGAAATAGGTAAGGTAAATAACCACAGTGGTGTATTAGCCAACCATTAACGCTTGTTTGTAATAACTGATTTAGCTTTCACTAATATATTAAAACTATGAAATTATTGATCCTTTTATGGACGATCGTGGGTATTTACGCAGGCCCGGTCCATATCAATAAATGAAAGATATTGAAGCTGTATTTATTGATGATGACAATAAATTATATGTCTTAAAAACCCCCCATTAAAATGATGAAACAATCCTTAAAACTGGGAAGTCTCCTGCTGCTGATGGCAAGTGTTACTTCTTGTGTGAACTTGAAAGCATACCAAAAGAACCGGATCAATGATTCCGAAATGACATTAGCAAACCGGAAAGTTGAGCGGAACGAAATGAATTTTCAATCTTATCGGGAAGCGGCGTCTGGTGCTAATGCCGGCAAAACGGGTGGTGGCTGTGGTTGCAATTAATTAACCTTATCGATTAAAATACATGAAAAAAGTCTATTTATCCCTCTTCGGATTTGCCCTGTTATGCCGTTTGAATGCATATGCGCAAACAGCCCCTGATAGCAGCAAACACAGCTTTAGTTTAGCGGTGCCCGTTAAATCCGATAGCTCCAATTACAATTCAAGAAAGCTTCATGTTGACGAAATTAACCTGATATCCAGTTATTATTCACAGAATGGTGACCATTCTGCTGTTACGGGAGGCATCGGTACAGAACAGGTAACGGATGTTTCCAATGGTTTGGATTTGAAACTGGCATGGCTGGGAAATAACCGGAATAAGAATACCTTATCCTTTGGGCTCGGTATCGATCATCATACCTCTGCCTCATCTGCCTATGTAACTACAACTGGATTGGGGAAAAAAGATGGAACAAGGATTTATCCTTCTCTTGACTGGACAGTTGAAAATGCGAAATCCGGAAATACTTTTGGCTTAGGTACTTACTATTCGGGAGAATATAATTATAAATCGTTAGGTGCGGATATGCATTTTTCTATTAAAACCGATGATAAGAACGGAGAGTTCAGTGCTAAGTTACAAGGTTACTTTGACCATGTTACCCTCATCTATCCGTCTGAATTTGTTACGACGTTAACTACTGCACCAGCTGGGTCAACTTATATTACAACCGCCAGCGGGAATGTTGTTTTGAGCAGCAGCGGAGGTACCACTTCAGCAGCGGGCCTTGCTACCAGCCCAAGAAATACATATACTGCTGCATTCTCCTATTCGCAGATCATCAATTCCAGACTACAGGTTATGTTACTGGCTGATGTAGTTACGCAACACGGTTACCTGAGTTTACCATTCCACCGGGTATATTTTACCAATGGTAAAGACACCATTGAACATTTACCATCCTCCCGCTTTAAACTGCCGTTAGGATTAAGAGCCAATTACTTCCTTGGCGATAATATTATTCTTAAGTCATACTATCGTTATTACATAGATAATTGGGGCAGTCATTCCAACACGGCCAATCTGGAGATTGTTTATAAAATTTCACCGTTTTTTTCTATTTCGCCATTTTACAGATATTATACACAGTCTGCCTCTAAATATTTCGCACCTTATGAGGAACACGCCCCTACTGATACTTACTATACCAGTAATTATGAGTATGCGCAATTTCAGAGCAGTTTCTTTGGAGCCGGAATCAGGATAGCACCGCCAAGAGGTGTTTTGGGGTGGCAAAGTCTGCATGATCTTGAATTAAGATATGGACATTATTCTCAGACTACAGGCCTGGTATCAGATGTGGTGTCAGTTGGTTTTGGGTTTAAATAGATTTGCGTTATTACAATTATTAATACTGACCGAAAAGTGCAAATTATTTAATTGTATTAAAAATATCGGCTCACTTAGTTAATATAAAACAGGTATTGTATTAACTGACATATGCTAAAAGTCCGTATTCCTTTTGTGCTATAAGGAATACGGACGATATGGTCTTTGTCTTGTCTGACATAGCTTCATTCAGCATTCTTTAATAATTTAAGCAAATTGTAAGCGGTTCGCTCCAGGTCGATAAGGCCGGAATTGTAATTTCGCATAATAATTACCGCATAGCCACTCTGCTTTTCAATTGCGAATTGAGCCGTGTAACCGGGCACCGAACCATTATGTCCGATGATGTTCACGCCATCTTTATGGTATAGTGCAAGCCCCATGCCGTAATTTTTGCCACCGGGAGGTACCACTTGCATTTGGTCCATGCTTTTTGAAGAGAGTAGTTGCGGCGTACCCATCAATGAAGCAACAAACTTTGATAGATCCCGGGGTGTTGAAAAAATGCCTCCATTGGGAACCCGGTAACCGCGCCCTTCAATTTCCTTTAAAGGAAGACTTGTATTAACCGTACCCTTATTATTATTGTCTATTCCTTCCGCCAGCCTGCTCCTCTTATCATCAGGCAGGGCAAAAAAGGTATCGTTCATGTTTAACGGTGTAAATATTCTTTGTTGCACCATCGTTATATAAGGTACACCGGTAACCCGCGAAAGGGCCAACCCAAGCAAGGCATAGCCAATATTTGAGTATAAGAATGCTTCACCCGGCTTTGAATTAAACGAAGTATACGGGATGCAACTAATCAGTTTTTTCTCCCATTGCGATAAGGGGCCAACATCTGCATTGTTCATATCCGGTTCCCGTTTTAACCCGGATGTATGTGAGGCTAATTGCCTGAAAGTGATTGTTCCCGCATCTGCATAGCCATTCAGCTTTTTTATCTCCGGTAAATAATGCTCAACAGGGTCATCAAGCTCAATTTTTCCTTCCTGCACTAATTGCATCAGGAGCACTGCAGTAAAGGTTTTAGTGATTGAGCCAATCCGGTAAATAGTGTTGGTATCGGCAGGTGTTTCACCTTCGCGCTTAGCGAAACCATAAGCATGCAGCCATATAAGTTTGCCATCCTTTAAGATGGCTACTGATATACCAACGTGAAGGTTTTCATGGCTTATGCCCGCAGATAACTCCTTCTCAAATTCATCAATTACTGGTTTGGCTTGAGAGTTTAGTTGAGCAAAACAAAAATTAAAGGGAAAAAGAAAAGTAACGAAAGCTAGTATGGGTAACAGTCTGATTTTCATAAGAAAAGGGTTGTCTGCTTTTTCTAATAAAAATACAGCTTGTGTAACCATTTCGGCTATCTCAACATTATTGTTACATACCGGTTAATAAAGATTAGCGCAATCTGTTCTGGGGGCAGTATTAAAACCTTGCTGTCCGAAGTTTTAATACTTCGGACAGCAAGGTTAATATGAAATTGCTTTCATGATCTTATAGAATTAAAGATTAGTAATTAAACCCGGCAACCGCAGCAATCTCAATTTGCGCCTGGCGTGGCAGTTCCTTAACCGCTACACAAACTCTTGCAGGAAATTTCTTGTCAAAATATTTGCGGTAAATATTGTTGAATGCAACGTAGTTGTCCATTGTGGTAAGATAAACGGTTACGTTAATCAGATTTTTATAATGCAGTTTATTTTTGCGCAACACATTGCCAAGATTTTCCATCACCTTTGACGCTTCTGCTTCAAACCCTCCTTTTATCAGTTCCCCTGTTTGGTCTAAGCCTATCTGGCCGGATATATAAAGCGCATCGCCAAAAATATAGGCATCCGGAAAAGGCAGGTCCCCTTTGCTGGTTCCTGATTTAATATTACTATTATTTTGTTGTTGGATTTCTGTGCCCTTACGGTCAACCTGTATCCAGTATTCAACAATCTTTCCATCTTCCACCCGGTAAACGGCACTTCCAATCTCTGTTACCGGCAAGCCTGTAGCCTTAAATTCCTCCACATCCTGAATCTGATTCCCGGTTTGCTTCCAGCGGGCATAAACCTTGTCATTGCTGGCAATTAATTCTGTTACCTCAAACTGATAGTGCCCATAGGCCTGTATAAACTCATTAACATGTTGCGCGTAATTTGCCGGCGTTCTGTTAATGATTTCAGGGTGCTCGGAGTTAAGCTGGTGCGCCTTTACCGAATCTGCCATAAATTCGGAAACTCTTTCCGGCGATTTTCCGGAGCGGACAGTTTCCAAGAAGTCCCTGACCGTCTTTTCTGCTGATGTTGTTGTATGCATAGCTGTATTTTGTGCGTTGCTGTTGATAGATATTATCCATAAAAGCAGGATAGTAAAAGTGTAATTTTTCATGATATTGAGTTTAAATTAACTTTACAAACTTGATCAAATACTTGTATATATAACAGATACAGATTTTGAATATTTAATAGTAACAGATTGTAATTGCGGAAGCATTTCAGTTTCCCATAGTTAAATGGCTTTGAGCGGAATGAACTCATAACCGATACCTGGATAGAGGCATACCGCTCGCCCTTTACCAGTGCAGAAGCATGTCTTGGAGCTATTGGCTGGGCAAAGGGACTGGCTGCCGGAAAGCACCAGTTTGAGGAACCTACAGAAGCTGTTAAAGTACAGATCAGCAAGCTGCCAGCAATGGCTATATGGGGCCTGGCAGATAAAACGCTGCAATCCCGTTACTTTCTTCCGCTCTTTAAAACCGCATTTCCAAACGGATTAATATACGAACTGGAAAAAGCTGGTCATTACAGCCTGGAGGATGCGCCTGAAATAATCGGATTATTAATTCGTCAGTTCCTTTAGCTTACTGCGCATTAACATCATCAAGGTGTAGGTTAGTAAAATTAGCAGGAAAACAATGTGTTAAATTATCATTGTTTTCCTGAAGTTTAGTAAACAGTTGCCCTAACCTGATCAGTGCCTTTTGCACCTTATTTTCCCAAAGGTTGCAATAACTGATGCGGAGGTAATGCTGATAATCACCTTTGGATGAAAATATCTCTCCCGGCGCGTACGATACTTCATATTGAAATGCTTTTTCCTGAAAATTGACAGTATTAATATTCTCCGGTAGTTCTACCCAGATAACCAGGCCGCCATTGGGCCGGGTTACCTTGGTTCCTTCCGGAAAGTGTTGCTCTATCAGGTTGGTGGTACGGATCAGGTTCTTATGCAATTCTAATCTGAATTTCTGTAAATGTCTTTCATAAGAACCGGAGTTGAGCAGTTGCAAAACTACCAACTGGCTGAAGTTAGCGGTTGAGCCATTGTGCATTGATTTGATCCGGGCCACCTCATAAGTGAAGCGCCCGGCAGCACACCAGCCGATGCGGAACCCCGGAACAAGTGTCTTGGTAAAAGAATTGCAATACATCACCCATCCATCGGTATCATACGCTTTGATGGTATCCGGCCGACTCCCTTTAAAGAATAGTTCGCCGTACAGATCGTCTTCTATCACGGGTATCTGATACGTTGCAGCGAATTCAGCAATCTGTTTTTTGCCTTCCGTGCTGATACATGCCCCATCAGGATTGTTAAAATTACTAACAAACACACAGGCTTTAATAGCCAGTTTTTTGCATGCTTCTTTAACGTCACTTACTACTATACCTGTTTCGGGGTGCGAAGGTATCGTGGCAATTTTAAGCTCGAGGCATTCCAGAACCTGCATAATTCCATAATAGCAAGGGTCTTGTACCAACACGGTGTCTCCCGGTTTAGTAACCGCCTTAAGACAGCACAATATAGCTTCCGTTGCCCCATTGGTAATGATAATTTCATCCGCATGGGTAGCTCCTTTCCAATAAAATGATCTTTTGGCGATCTCCTGACGCAACTGCTGATTACCGGTACGACTTTCCAACTTTAGGTAGTTGCCACTAATATCTCTCGAGTTTTGCTGTATGGCCCGCTTTATACTGTTGAAAGGCAACAGTCTGTGATCAGGAAGGGCATTAGCAAATGATACAAAATCCCTGCTGTTACCGTCTGTGCGCAGTTTTTGAAGCAATTGATCAATATGTACACTTCTTTCGGATAATGACACAGGCAGGGCCTTGGGTAAGGGCAGTCTTTTACCCTGGTTATCATTAACAAAATAACCGGATTTTTCTCTGGATACGACCAGCCCTTTATCCATCAAATAGTTGAAGGCCTGCAATACAGTGCCTATGCTTAAGCCGTTTTCTTTATGCAAACTTCGTATTGATGGTAATTTATCGTCTGGCTTATAAATTCCGCCGACAATCATTGCGGCGATTTTATTTGCAAAAGCAATGTAAGCAGGTTCTTTCATAAAATAAAGGTAAACTGTTATAGTTGAAAATACAAAATTTACATCTGTTTAATAGTCATCTTTGCCATACAATAAAGGAAAAAGTGAGGAAGCTCACTGCTGTAGCTGCCTTGTGTCATTTCTACCGGCGAGCGGGTATTTAACTTTGACTAATCTTTAGATTTTAAGAAAATGGAAACAGTAACTAAGACATCACCGATAAAAACGGTGAACCCTTTTAATAATAAACTTGTTAAAAGTTTCGAAGTAATGAGCGATGAGCAGATTGAGTCAAAGATCGCTCTTGCCGATAAAGCTTTTCAAGCCTGGAAAAAAACGCCAAAAACTGAGCGGGCGCAGCTCTTACACAGAGTGGCCCATCTGATGCGTGTCCGGAAGCCACAACTGGAAACATTGGCTACGCTGGAAATGGGAAAACTCCTGAAAGAGAGCCGCGCAGAAGTGGAGCTTTGTGTCGCCATTTTCGATTATTATGCCGAAAACGGCGAAAAGTTTTTGGCCGATCATCCATTGCAAACTCCGCAAGGTTCAGCCTTTTTGAGTTATGAGCCAATTGGTGTTTTACTCAGTATTCAACCCTGGAATTTTCCCTTTTACCAAATAACACGGTCCGCAGCACCGCACCTTATGGCAGGTAATACCATGCTGCTTAAACATGCATCCAATGTACCGCAATGTGCGCAGATTATGGAGGATATTTTCATAGAAGCTGGTTTCCCTGCCGGTGTTTACCAAAATTTATTTATTCCCGGAAGCAAAATTGATGTGCTGGTAGCCGATAAAAGGATCAAAGCAGTAACTCTTACCGGCAGTGAACCTGCAGGTTCTTCTATTGCAGCAGCTGCCGGGAAATACATTAAGAAATCTGCTTTAGAGTTGGGTGGCAGTGACGCCTTTATTGTGCTGGATGACGCCGACGTGGAGCAAGCGGCAGAAGCGGCAGTACGCGGCCGCATCTGGAATGCCGGGCAAGTTTGCGTATCGCCTAAAAGAGTGATTGTAGAAGAAGGCATTGCTGATGTATTTCTGGCAAAAGTAAAAGCTAAGTTCGCTGCTTTAAAGGTAGGCGACCCAATGGAAGAACAAACCGACCTGGCGCCTTTAAGCAGCGAAAAAGCCGTAGAGGACGTGATTAAGCAGGTTCAAAAAGCAGTGGAACAAGGTGCAACCGTAATAACTGGGGGGCACCGCATTGAACGTCCGGGTGCTTTTATGGAACCGACCATCTTAAGCGACATCCAACCTGGAACTGCCGCTTACCAGGAAGAGATTTTTGGCCCAGTATTTATGTTTTACAAGGTAAAGAACGAGCAGGCAGCCATTGATTTGGCTAATGACTCTGATTTCGGTTTGGGTGGTAGTGTGTTCAGTTCCAATAATGAACGGGCCGTTAATGTAGCCAGGCAAATTGAAACCGGAATGGTGTATAATAACCATGTAACCGGTATTGCCCCTGAGCTGCCTTTTGGTGGTACCAAACATTCTGGCTATGGCAGGGAACAATCACCGGCAGCGATTTACGAATTCGTGAATGCCAAACTGATCCGGGTGACCACGGCTGACAGCGCTTATTAATCAAACCAGACTTAGTTTAAGGGAGAAGATCCGCCGTAATGGTGGGTCTTCTTATTTGTTTAGCGCTAAACCCGCTGTTGGTAGATCTTGTCTACGAAGTTTAAAAATTAGACAGCGGGCGGCTAGCTAACACCTTAAAATCAGCTTACGAGAATAAAACAAATGGATATTGGTTGGTTCATACTTACTTCGGAAAACTAAGCTGGGAGGAATGGAGTAGGTTGATTTACATCCATCTGAATCACCACTTCGAACAATGTGGGGTGTGACTTGTTGTTCGTTATCAATAAACTTAAGGAAACAATAAGAGGTGCCGGTGGAATAGCAACATCGTTATATGTAACAGTTACTTTCTTATTATAGTGAATTTATTATAAATCTAAAATCTACGAAAATGTCTGAAAACAAGAATGAAGTTAAGGCCTATTTAGTGGGAAGCGGCATTGCTTCCTTATCTGCTGCTTGTTACCTTATCCGTGACGGCGGTTTAAAGGGTGAAAACATTATTATTTTCGATGAATCCGAAAAATTTGGCGGGAGCCTGGATGCCGGAGGGAATCCAAAAGACGGGTATTCTATGCGCGGCGGCCGAATGTTTGAAGAAAAATTTAATTGTACATACGATCTGCTTTCTTTTATTCCTTCCATAAGTAACCCGGATAAATCTGCAAAAGAGGAGTTAATGGAATTTCACCAGGAATTTTTCTGGAACGATAAGGCGCGATTGGTAGCCGGCGGGGAAATTGTAGACGTGGCGAACCTGGGGTTTCAGGAAAAAGACAGGCTGGACCTGGTTAAACTTTGTGTTACCCCAGAAAAATTACTTGAAAATAAAACCATAACCGATTGTTTTTACCCTCATTTTTTTGAAAGTAATTTTTGGTTTATTTGGTGTACAACATTTGCATTCGAGCCTTGGCATAGTGCCATAGAATTCAAACGTTATTGCCTGCGTTTTACACATTTGTTTAGCACTATTGATACAATGGGCGGGATTTACAGGACTCAGTATAACCAATTTGATTCTATTGTGCGGCCGGTTGTTAAATGGTTAAAGGAAAAGGGCGTGAAACTGGAAATGGGCTCTGAAGTAAAAGATATTTCCGTAAAAATAACTAATAAAGAGAAGATAGCAGAAAAATTAATTTACACTAAGAACGGCGCCAATTTAGAAATAATATTGACCCCAAATGATCTTTTGTTTGTAACCAATGGTACCATGACTGCCAATTCAACCACAGGATCTAAAAATACTGCCCCTGTTTTAGAGACACACAAACTCGGAAGCACATGGAAACTATGGCAAAAGTTAGCGGCAAAAACTATTGATTTCGGAAACCCTGCACCTTTCTGTAGTGATATTTCAAAAACGAAATGGGAGTCATTTACTGTTACTGCTAATAATCCTGTTTTCTTCAATTTGCTGGAAGAATTTTCCGGAAGTGAAGCAGGTAAAGGTGGGCTGATAACAATAAAAGATTCCAATTGGCTCTTAACAGTAGTCTTAAATCATCAACCACATTATTATGAACAGCCTAAGGATGTATGGGTATGGTGGGGATATGGTCTTTTTCCTGATAAGGTTGGGAATTTTGTAAAAAAGAAGATGTCCGAGTGTACGGGTGATGAAATCCTAACGGAAGTTTTATCGCATTTACGTTTTACTGAGCATATAAATCATTTATTAGCAACGTCAATTACTATTCCCGTGATGATGCCTTACATTACCAGCCAATTTATGCCGAGGACAGGTACTGATCGTCCCAAAGTTATTCCTTCCGGTACAAGGAATTTAGCCTTTATAGGACAATATGCAGAAATAGATGATGATGTGGTATTTACCGTAGAATATTCTGTGCGTACTGCTCAGACAGCAGTATTTGGCTTATTAAACCTGGATAAGAAAGTTTCGCCATTTTTCAAAGGGCAATATGACCCTTCGATACTTTTTGCAGCATTGAAAATGTTACATAGAAAATAAGAAAGCTATATTTATAAAATGTAAATAGCCGGTTTTGATCAGGATACTATTTTCAATAATCAAGTGAGATTTAGTTTAAGTGAGAAGATCCGCAGCAATGGCGGATCTTCTTATTTGTTTAGCTCTAAATATTTATCTTTCAGCTTTTACCTGTTTTATCAAACTTAACGCTTTCTCTAAATCCAAATCCCGTTTGTTTACTACATCTTCGGGACTATACTCCACCGTATAATCAGGCATAATACCATGACCCAATGGGGAATTTTCAGCGACAGATACAAAACGCATCCATGGGAAATCAACCACTACACCCGTATTAGGCAGCGTTAAATGCTGAATGGTACCACCACTGCAACCTTCGGCCCCGCCAAGTGTTTCGCGACCAATAAATATGGCTTTTTTGCATTGCGTTTTAATGGAGATAGCTGTATGTGCACCTGCAGAAAAGGTAGCACCATCAATAAGCACATATAAATTGCCTGCATAATGATCTGTTTTGTTTAGTGGAAGTGTGCCCAGCAAATTGCCGAAAGTGGGCTTAACATCTATATGATAATGGGCGCCTTCTTTTTTGCCCGGGTTAAAGCCTGCAATAAAGCTGGCGGTACGGGCGGTATCAAAATATTTTTCGAAATGATTAACCGATGGATTGGGAATGCGCGCCCAGATATCCCCCAAAATATGGTAAGGCTTGTCGGCCAGGTAGGAAAGTACTTTCGATGCAATCCGGATATCGCCGCCTGTATTATGGCGCAGATCTATGATCAGGTTTTTAACCCCTTTATCATGGATCTGCTTAAATGCCACTTTATAAATATTGGTGTCATTATATTGATAGCTTTTAACCTGAAACCAGGCAGTTGATGAATTTTTCAAAAACCTTAGCGGTAAATAATCAGTACCTTTTGCTTCAATCCAATTAGCATACGGATCAGGTGCTTTAGGTGTGGGCTGCAGTTTTGTAGTAGCGGTATCAAGGCTTATCGTTTTTAAATCTCCCTGTTTAGTGCGCAGCGCTATTTTGTAAGGCGGTTGCCAGTGGTAAAAGCTGTTAAACACATCCTCAAAGCCATCATACTCGCTCAAAAACAGTTCTTTAAAAGTTTCGTTATAGCCATCGCCCGCGTATAAATTATAACCATTATTTACTAAGGTTCCTGCTGGGATATTGTTCACGCTTAAAATTTCGTCGCCAGTATTTAACAGGGCGGTTTTATGCGTGGTTATCCATACCCGGTGCTTGCTCACCAATACCTCGAACGGCAAATGAGGTGTTTTTATACCCGATGGCTTATACCCGGCGGAGTGATGTAATTGAGTGTGCCCGCAGCCAAGGCTGCAAAGCAACGGATAAATGTGGGTGATATAATCGTTTTCGGATAAGGGCCGATCAAGGGATGCATTTACTGTTTGATATACTTTATTCAAACTATCTGTAGGACTATACATGCCGTAGGCTGGATGCATTTCTTTAATGGCCGCCCAGAGAATGGAAAGGTCATCCTGCATTTTTTTAACAGGCAATAAAGCAGCGCCTTTGGTAAGGCTATCTTTTTGGACAGCATCTCCATTTTTAGCTGATGGTTGTGCGCAAGAATTCAATAACACCACTATAGGTATAAAAAGCAGGTGTTTGATGGTATGTACTTTCATTGTGACAGGTGGTAACATTTACAATAGCAATTGTAATCTTTAGTTGTTTTTGATTGAAACAAAAGTTGATTTGGATAAATATATCATTTTGTTTTTGCACAAATTTGCAACAACAAAAAATAAAGCCCGCAGTTGGTATACTCCGTCAATGAATTACTCTGCTTGTAGTCTGGGATTACATTTTTAAATAATCATCTTTAGATTAATTTCAGAAGAGTTTTTATTTCGGGTAGTCTACAGCGTGTATAAATAACCTAATTAGTCTTTTTTAAAGTAGAATTAAGCAATTTATATTTTATATTGAGAACTTGTTTAGTTTAAACACTAATTGCAATAAAAGGAATATAACTAAACTAGATAGGGCTTTAATAGTTGATTTTCTATTAGCGCTCTTGTTTTAAGCAAGAGCCTTTTTTATCCAACATAAAAATCAATCCGAAAACTTCAATGATGAACGACAATGACACCAAACGACTTTCCAGACTTATTGCAATTTTGACACAATTGCAGACGAAGCGATTGTTGACGGCATTGGAATTGGCGAACAAATTTGCGGTAAGTGTCAGAACAATTTATAGGGATATTAAAACATTACAACACGCTGGTGTGCCTATTTTAACAGAGGAAGGGAAAGGCTACACTTTAATGGAGGGTTACCGGATTCCGCCGGTTATGTTTACTGAAAAACAAGCCAACGCCTTGATTCTTGCAGAACAATTAGTTCTAAAAAACAAAGATGCCTCTTTTGTTAAAGATTATTCGGAAGCGATTGAAAAGGTCAAAGCGGTATTGGGGCATAAAGTTAAAGATAAAGCCAACCTGCTTTCGGAACGCACACGGTTTAACCAAAACATCAATAGCGAGAAGAATAGTAATAACCTATCTGATCTCCAATTTGCACTAACCAATTTTTATCTAACCAAAATTGATTACACAAATGAGGCAAAACAAACGACTACCAGATCAATCGAGCCCTTTGCCTTAGTAAGTACAACAGAGAATTGGCTATTGGTAGCTTTTTGCAGATCGCGTAACAATTTTCGATTTTTTCGTTTAGACAGAATTAAAAAGCTGGAGATACTTACTGAAAAGTTTGCTGCCCATGAAATGACCCTACAGGAATATTTTGACAAATACCATTAATTTCTTTTATACCCCTGACATAGGGCTGTCACAACCGGGTCTTAGCTTTGCAGGATATAAAAATATAAATTATGATCAGTCAATTATCAAGCTTAAACTGGATTAGCGTTCTACTTGCATTTGTTGTGTATTTTTTACTTGGAGCGCTATGGTTCACACTGTTTTTTAAAAAGTTGTATGCCATTTCGCTGGGAAAAGAAAACAATATGCCGGCGAAACCAGCACCTATTTTTATCATTGGCCCGGCGATTTGCTCGCTCGTGATTACTATTGCCAGTGCAGTATTAATTTACGCGTTACAAATCTCGTCTATTGGCGGCGCCTTTGAATTTGCGGTAGTTGTCGGTATCGGGTATCTTGTTGCAAATACTATTAATATTGCCATCAACCCAAATATTCCGAAACCTATTCTTTATGGAATTATTAGTGGTGCCTATCACCTGACCGGAATAATCACCGTAAGTATCATTTTAGTAGCTATGAAATAGCCAAGTTGATGCAATCAAAGGAAATAGATATTTTTTTCCCTACAAGCCGGCAAGCCTGGAGGCTATGGTTAATCGAAAATCATAGCTCAAAACAGGCTGTCTGGCTTGTTTATGGCAAAAAAGAGTCCGATCGACCCACGATCACCTGGAGTGAGGCAGTTGAAGAAGCGCTTTGCTTTGGCTGGATAGACAGCATCAAAAAAACGATTGATGCTGACACGTTCATGCAATTTTTCAGCAAACGTAAGTCTGTCAGCACATGGTCTAAGATCAATAAAATAAAAGTTCAGTTGCTTATTGAACAGGGTTTGGTATCACCGGCTGGTTATGTAAGTATCGAAACTGCCAAAAAAAATGGATCATGGACAATTTTGGATGATGTTGAAGAATTGATCATTCCAAAAGACCTTGAAATAGCATTTGAAGCTAATCCAGGATCGGGAGAATACTTTTTGAGTTTAAGTAGATCTGTAAGAAAAGCCATGTTGCAATGGCTTGTGCTTGCTAAACAATCGGATACCAGGCATAAAAGAATAACCGAGATCGCGGAGCTTGCTGTGCAAAAATTGAAGCCCAAACAATTTAGATAAGGCAGAAAAATTACAGACTTTCAAGGAGAGGAAAGCGGAAGACTCCAAAAAGAGGGTTATAAGGAATTAACGATTGAATATATATAAGCCAAAGAAATAAACCAGAAAACATGTTTGGTCAATTTTAAAATGACCAGCTATTCGTATACTCCCTCTACAAATTACTATGCTTGTAGTCTGCGGCTACACTTTTGAATAATTATCTTTCGATTAATTTCAGAAGGACTTTTTTTCGTTTCTGATAGTCGGAAACTACAAACGGCGGCAGCCAGAGACAAATGGTATCATCAGCAAAGAATAATCGCAATCTTATTTATACAAATGTTGGTCCTGCAAATAATCAATGCCATGTTTCTTTAAATGTTTGATTCCCCAACTGCTGATAAATTCATACAGGGGGCTAAGAGATTTACCGTCGCCGGATAAGAAATATTCTACCCTGTAGGGTTTTAATGATAATATATTTTTATCGATCAGGCTATCGCGTTCCAATTCCTTTAATTGCTGACTCAACATTTTCTCCGATATTCCAGGCAGGTTATTGCGTATCTCCGCATAGCTTTTCTTTTCAAAAATATTAAGGTGCGAAAGGATAAGTAATTTCCATTTGCCACCGATAAAGCCCAGGGTAACATCCACAGGGCAGGTATAGATTTTGTTATTCAATTGTATCATGCTCTCTTTTTTTTAACCAATCAGCCCTACTTTTTAGTAAGTTATTGATTCAGGTAATACAACACAGTAACTTTATTCGCTCACTCAAATAATCATTTAAAAATATGGAAAAACGGCTGGCTCTTGCATTTATTTTTATTGCGTACTTTGTAACAAACTCGTTTGCTCAAACCAAATCATCCAAAATGGAAGGTAAAAACTATTCAACGGAAATTATCCGGTATGACATACCGGAACCGGAAAGGGACAATTTTGAAAAGGCTTATACCCAGGCAGGTCAATACTTGCAGGCTTCTCCATATTGTTTGGGATATCAGGTAATTCACGGGAGTGAGGACCCGAACCATTACATAGTTATCATCTATTGGACTTCTGAACAAGACCATTTAACAGGTTTTAGGAACGATAAGGGTTTTATGGCTTTTTTTAATTTGGTAAAGCCATTTTATAATAACATGGAAGAAATGAAACATTATAAAATTACCGATAACCAATGGACAAGAAAATAATAAAAAGGTAATGGCAGAAAAAAATATACCCACACTATACGATTGGGCCGGTGGCATGCCTGTGTTTGAAAAGTTAATGGTTGTTTTTTATAGGAAGGTACTATCAGATGAACTATTAGCCCCTGTATTTAAACACATGTCGCCTGAACATCAATTACATGTTGCTCACTTTATTGCCGAAGTTTTCGGAGGCCCCCAAATATACAGTAGCTCAGAAGGTTCCCATTTTAAAATGATCCAGAAACATTTGGGCCGGCATTTAACTGAGCAGCATAGAAAACGTTGGGTGCAATTGCTTATAGAAAGCGCAGATGAACTTGAGCTCCCTGAGGACCCTGAATTTCGCTCGGCCTTTGTGGCTTATATAGAATGGGGTACCCGGATAGCTGTGCTGAATTCGCGGGAAACAGAAAATAACGAGGATGTGGATGTCCCCATGCCCAAATGGGGGTGGGGGGAAACAAAGGGCCCGTTCATACCATAAATTTAACTGAGCCATTGTTGGAGTTGTCACAACGTGGTGCTAGTTTGTAGCGTTAAATAAGTGAGTAAACAATACTTGTGACTTGGTTTAAAAGTCGTGGGATAATAAATTTTTCGATTAATTTCAGAAGAACTTTTGCTTGCCTGACACTATGAGCCCAACGGCAATTCAACCGTAAACTTTGAACCTTTACCGGGTTCACTTTTCACTATGATCTGGCCATTCTGTAGTGCCACAAATTCGCGGCAAAGCAACAGGCCCAATCCCACGCCTTTTTCTCCGGCAGTACCATGTGATGACGCTGTATTACCGGAGAATAGTGTCGCCAGTTTTTCCGGAGACATACCAATGCCAGTGTCGCTCACGCTCAACCTTACTATACGGCCATCCGGCGCGGCTTCCACGCGGATACTGCCGCCTGCTGCCGTAAATTTAACGGCGTTTTGCAACAGATTGCGAACAACTAACTGTAGCATGTCAGCATCCCCTATTACACGGATGGACGGATCGATACAGCTCTCCAGCACAATGCTTTTTTGTGTAGTTAGCGACTCTGCAATCGCCATGGTATTGGCAAGTGTTTCTGATAATGGCAGTTGCGCCAGGTGCACAGCACCTCCCTCCAGTTGAGAACGCGACCAGTAAAGCAAGCCCGTGAGCATTTCCAGCGTCTGATCGTTAGTGCGGCGCAATATCTTTTCCATTGCCGCCCGGTCGGTTGCAGAGAGTTCAGTATCGCCAATTATTTCCAGGTATTGTTGAATTTGTATAAAAGGAGCGCGTAAATCATGAGAAAGAATGGAGAGTAGCCTGCTTTTTTCCACGTCGCGTTGCCTTACCGCCTCCCTTTCCCGGTCATAGCTTTTTCTGAACAATCCGATAATAATACTGATGGTAATTACCGGAATGGGAAACGCAGTTATCCGGTCGATGAGCTGGTTTTTGCCGGTCCGGAAGGGATAGCTTACCAGGCCGGGATATAAATATGCTACCAGGTGAATAAAGGCAAACACTACTAAATAAACCACTATCCATGCCAAATATTGGCGGTACGGGCAGATGGTGAGCAGCAATAGCAAATAAACCGGCCAGATAAGGTCAGTAGAGCCCTCAATGCCGGCATTGGAAAAAAAATTAACAGAAAACACCAGCAGCCCTACAATGCCAAAGAGTAGGTTGCTGTGCGGGCGATGATGAAACCGGGAACGAAAAAATCCATAAAAGAAAAATACGGCCATCAGGAAACTGGAAAGCGCTGCCACAAACAAGCCCGCAAAAAGGTCATACGGCACATAGCAGGTTGCCAGTAAAATGATGCAAAGGCTGGTGGAATGAAAGAAGCGCGCCTGTAAGGAAAACTCAGACGGACTACCCGTCAGCACCTGCCAGCGGACTTTAACCTGTTGTGAGGTTGCATACGCAAAAGCAAATAGTGACTTGGCCATTTGTCTAAATTACATAAATTATATTTTCAGTATGCAAATAAACGGATTTTTAATACTGCTTTAAACTATTATAGGGCTGATATACTGATTTGTTAATTATGATATAACTAACAGAATATGTGTTAATTATATCAAGTTTTTTAAAAATATGTTTTGAAATACTTATCAGAAGCCACTATAAATGCAATCTGAATGTCAAGTAAAATTAAATTGTATACAATTTAATTTTATACAATCTATATTTGTTTCATCAATCAAAAGCAAATGGATTTTTTAAAGTTGGAAGATCAGGCATGTTTCCCGGTATATGCCCTGAGCAGGGTGTTAACGGCGCATTATAAGCCCATTTTAGAGGGCATTGATCTCACTTATCCGCAATACCTGGTGATGTTGGTATTATGGGAACACCAGCAGCTATCGGTAAAAGAGATAGGCGAAAAGTTATTGCTTGATTCGGGAACCTTAACTCCTCTGCTCAAAAAGCTGGAGAGCAAAAAACTGATCAACCGCAACAGAAGCAATGAAGATGAACGTGTGGTAATGATAAACCTTACCGCAGGCGGAACCGCTTTGAGAGAAAAAGCAAAGGCTGTTCCTGAATCTTTTAAATGCAGCCTTGGCCTAAGCATTGAAGAAATGGTGGCACTGCGCGACAGTATCAAAATTATCCTTGAAAGAACTAAACAAATTAACAAATAACATAAATAACAAATATCATGTCAGTAAAAGCAATTTATACAGCAAACGCAACCGCTACAGGCGGCAGAAACGGTCATGTAGTATCATCAGATAAAGTACTTGATCTGGAAGTAAGAATGCCAAAAGAGTTAGGCGGTGCAGGCGGCGCTTATACCAATCCCGAACAATTATTTGCCGCCGGTTACTCAGCTTGTTTTGACAGCGCGCTAAATCACGTTATTAAAAACGAAAAAGCAACAACCGGCACTACCGCAGTAAGGGCACATGTAGGTATCGGCTCCAATAACGCAGGCGGTTTTGCCCTGGTAGTTACCTTAGAGGCCAACGTACCCGATGTTGACCAGGCAACAGCCGATGCACTGGTTGCAAAGGCACACCAGGTTTGTCCATATTCTAACGCAACAAGGGGGAATGTGGAAGTATCGCTTACTACTACCATATTAAGTGCAGAAGCATTTGCAGCTGCTAATTAATTAAATAACAATAACTTATTTTAGGTCGGGTTTACAAAGCTCGACCTAAAATAGGTTAAGCATCAGGCTATAAGGTAGCTTTCTTTTTCAGTATATGCCTTGTTTCATACAGCGTTTGATTGGCATAGCTATTTACCAGTTCCCAACCTTGCATTGACATATAATTTAGGGCGTCAATTTCAGAGATATAGTCTTTTAAAACATCGGCATATTCTGTTGAAATATTTTGCTGCCCTAAGTCAATCACAATATCGCATTTGGCCGAGAAAGCATGTTGGTTTATTGTCAATTTACAATAGGTATCGTGTGCCATTATGATGGTTTTAGTGGAGATGTTAATTATTTAGGTAAACTCAAAGATATTGAAATTTTAGTGTTTATGAGATGGTTAGTAGTCTGTATTAGCTTCTCCTGAATAATTAAAAGGCTTCGTAAAGCAGGTTGATCCAACGGCTCAATAAAAGTTTAGCCATTTTGTAAAATCAAGGTCAAAAATCAGCAATCGCTGCCAATTAATAATTGACGACCTCTGATTTGTTGTATATTGGATTAAGCTTTTTGGTTTATTAATGCCATGGATATTCATAGATTCCCTCCTTCGGTTATATTGAAACCTTATATAAGGGAGTATTTAATTATTGAAGCCGATGAGGCCACTAAAACCACTACAATTCCTGATACATCCATTGTGCTTTCTTTTCGTATCGGTGGTGGGGTGTTCAAAGCAAATGGAACAGAAAAATGCCCTCTTCCATTTAATGCCGTGGCGGGACTGCGAAATTCAGTTCGTGAATTTTATTATAGTCAACAAACCATTAATTTACTTGTACTTCTTAATGAAGGGGGTATTAAAGCCTTTTCAAAAATGCCCGCACATGAATTATTTTGTGAGAGTATAAGTACAGAGCATCTTTTTCCTTTAACTGAACTGAACATTTTATCGGAACAGCTGGCAGAAGCTGGGCATAATAAAACAAGGGTGCAGCTGGTGGAAGCGTTCCTGGTAAAAAAGCTCATCAACCATAAGCCCGATATGCTTATCCAAAGTGCCGTAAGTGCAATTAAGCAACAAAATGGTGTGATTATAGTGAGGGATTTAGTTAAATCCCTGCCGGTAAGTCTTGATCCGTTCGAAAAACGTTTTCGCGCTGTTATAGGCATTACGCCAAAACGTTACGCCGGCATTGTTCGTTTGCGCAACCTTATCAGCAAATATCCTACCCATCATTCGCTCACTGAAACATCCCTTGAGGCCGGTTACTTTGACCAGGCTCATTTTATAAAAGACTTCAGATTGTTTACAGGTCAGTCGCCCAAAGACTTTTTCCAATTGCAGCGATATTGGTAATTCAATGATTTTTTACAATTCCAGGTCCTGCGGCGGCTTTAGTTTTGTAGAAAAAAGCAATGAAAAACCCATCAAAAACGCTCTTCGGCCTTGTTATGCTTTGCCTGGTTACACTGACGCTCACCAGCGCTCTAGTGCCAGATAAGGGGTATATAAATGCCGGCAAGTCGTTAACCCTCCTGTTAAATACCACCCAAAAACAACCATTTAAATTAACCAGCATGGAAAATAATAAAGAAGTAATAAGAAGACTTTTTGAGGAAGCACTTAATAATAGAAAAATGGGCTTGCTTGCCGAGCTTGTATCGGCAAATTACACCTCACAGAACGGGGATAAAGGCCCAGAAGGAATGGAAAAAACCTTTAGCGGGCTGATCAAGGCATTTCCTGATTTGCAATGGCACATAAAAGAATTGATTGCCGAAGGCGATAAGGTTTTTGCAAACTGGGAAGTACAAGGCACTAATACGGGGCAATACCAGGTATTTGCACCTACCGGCAAAAGTGTTACCGGTACAGGTATGGGCGTTTTTACATTCAAAGATGGTAAAATAGTGCAAAGCAGCGTTCAAACTGACCGCCTGGGCTTTTTACAGGCGCTTGATATTTTGCCACACGATCTGTCACGCGTAAACAGCAAAAAAGTAACTAAGGACGCTGTTGTTCTGATTGACAAAATTACGGTGCCTAAAGATGCCATCCCAAAGCTTATGGAACGGTTAAATTACAATACTGCTTTCCTGGCCAAACAACCGGGTCTTGTAAAAAATACCCACTATGAAAATACCGACGGGTACGGAACTTTGACTGTTATTACGGTTGCTGAATGGGAAAATGCTGAAGCCCTGGAAAAAGCGAAGAAGGCTGTACAGGAAGATTACCAGAGCCAGCACATTAATTTGACGCAAAAATTAAGGGAATGGGGTGTTACCATGGATAGGGGCGTATATACGGAGCGTTAAAATGACGCTCCATACAACACCTTAACGAAATGTAGTGAATTTTATATTTCTCCTTTTTTGTCGTTCCTGATACAATGTCTAAGGGGATAATTGTCCAAAGTTTTTAAACTTCTTATGGTGGCCTTAAAAACCAGCCATTTATTCGTTTGCTTTATCAAAACCAACGGTATCGCGGAAAAATTGGGGAGATATGCCCACATTACTTTTAAAGTACCTGCTAAAATAAAATTCATCATTAAACCCAAGTTCGTACGCTATTAGTTTAACAGATTTTGAAGTTAAATATAGTTGGCGCTTACCTTCGGTTATCAGCCGTTCGGCAATAAGATTGGTAAGTGTTTTATTGAAATGCGTTTTACTGATCCTGTTTAAAGCCGGAGCGGTTATGTTTAATAAATTTGCATAATCGCCCGGACGGTGCATTGATCTGAAGTTTTCTTCAATGGCATCTTTCAACTGGTTAAGGATATCAGGATCTTTTGATGCCACCGGTAAATTTTGCGCATTTAGTTTTTCAATTTTTAGTCGCGAAGCATTAATTAATAATATTTTCAAATAGGATAACAATACTTCTGGTAATGGTTTTCCTGGCCTTGCCATTTCCGACTGCATGCCATTGAATATGGTTTCCATCGACCCCGATTCTTCCCCGGTTAAGCTAATTACCGGCGCATCATATACATTGTTAAATAGCACTCCATTACACGAAACTTCATTGCGGTGTTTATGCAGGCAAAAAAAATCGGGGTGAAAATTGATCATTGTTGCTTTGAATATTTGATCACATTCAATTTTGAATGGCTGGTAGAGCGAGAAACATAACAATGAATTTTTATCATACAAATACTCAGAGGTATCAGCCAATACTTTTCCCTTTCCTTCCAGAATTAAGATCACAGAAAAGTAATTGTACCTGTTGAATTTTTTTAACCCATTGTTATTATCGAAAGATTCCACTTTAAACACAATGGCATTGCTTTCGGGATTAACTAACTCAAATGCTGAATGGCTCATAGTATTACAATACTTTATTGGGAATTGCTGATAGCATTTTTGCAGCTGAATTCACTTAAGAAATCTGCCGCAAGTTTCAGTTTTCAAATATAGTCCTTTTAAAAAATACTTGCCAAAAGCCCTTTTTACAGTTAAATACCCGATTTGAACTAAGCATGCGAGGGTTTTTAATTGGATTTATGGTGAGTTTATAATTTGTCCATGTTACTGCATAATCTGTCCATGTTATAGCAGTTGGCAGGTGCGCACCTTTGTATTGTCATTAAAGACAAAAGTTTAACAGAATAATTATTAGGTAAATTAAAAGCAATGAAAAATGAAGAGTTAATACCTCCTTTTAGTGGGGAGACAGCAGCCGCAAAACTACAGATCAATGAAGATATATGGAACACTCATGATGCTGAGCAAGTGGCAAAATTATACACTGAAGATGTTGAATGGGGCGACAGAACAACTTTTTTAAATGGCAGAGAAGCTGTAAAAAACTACCTGGCACACAAATTTAATGCGCAAAAAAACTATAAAGTTAAAAAGGAAGTTTGGGGCGCCAAAGAAAACAGGAATGCAATTCGTTTTCAGGAAGAATGGCAGGACGATAAAGGACAATGGTTTCATAGCTATGGCAACGAGCAACTGCAATTTGACGAAAAAGGCCTTATCAGCAAACGTTTTGGCTGCATTAGCGACAAAATGATTAGCGAAGGAGAAAAATCTCTTTAAAACCATTAAGGAAGCTTGGGGAGCAAAGTTATTATAGAACATTTTGCCAGTATTGATGACAAGCCGATAAAGGAGAGTGAAAGAAGCATCAGGTAATCAATAATTCGCTATGCCATTATAAAGCTAAAGAATTGACGATTTTATGCAAGTTTAATATTAAATCCTTGTTGGAGGTAAACCAACAAGGATTTAAAGTAATATGGTATGCTTAATCATTAACCTGAGTTATCGTCCAGGTATTATCCCTGTTAAGGGTAACATTCATAGCATAAATATTGGGGGGGAACACAACCTGTGCTGTATTAGTAATTTCAGAAGTCTGCAAAGCCTGGCCCTGATGAAAATTTCCGAATGCTACCCAATATTGTGGATGTGGGGTGAAAACAAAATTCATATTAGGTGCTGCCTGCACAGCAAACGTGCCTGAGCCCGACATACCCACACCCACGCTGGTCTGGTTAGGGGGAATAGTATTATCGGCAGTAATAGTAAGTGAGCCTGGCTGGCCTTCGCTTGTTTGATTAATGAATTGATGGGCACCGTCGCTTTTTGTAAGTGTTACGGTATTATTCTCATTGAGCGTTGCGGGTAAAACTTCGGAGGCTTCAAAGGTTATGCCCGGCACTAACTGGCCGGTTTCGGCCCAGGTAAAGCAATGATCCAGAGTCCACGAAAAGGACAGCCTGGTGTTGGGGTTGGTAAATTTAGCCAGCCACGCCAGTGAAAAAACATTGGGGCCTGCCTGATCCGGCATTTTCTGAAACACAGAAAAGCTTCCCGCCACTGTGGAATTGTTGAAGAAATGGATAGTGTAAGTTGCCATGATTTAAGATTTAGGTAATAAAAATTATTTGTTTTAATAAACAAGGCAATGTTTGTTGCGCCGGTTTACGGATCAAATATATAAAAAGTATAAAAAGTACGGGATGCCTGAGTACTAAATTTATCAACTCTTTTTATAGGGTTACCATCACAAAGAAGATTTAAGTATTTTAGTGTGAATAATATCACAAGCTATAAATGACAACGGACCCATTTAAAATAACCATACATATGGTTTCAAGTGTTGATGGCTATATTGCTAAAAAGGATAACAGCGTTTCGTGGTTTGAGACAGCCGACCACTATGAAAAAGGAGTGGAGATTACGGAACAGGATGCGAAAGAATTTCTGAAAAAGATAGACTGTTACATCATGGGTTCGCGGACATATGAACATGCGCTGGAGCTTTCAAAATCATACGGTTGGGTTTACGGCGATGTGCCGACCATTGTATTAACGCGCCGGGATCTGCCGGTTGAAAGACCAAACGTTGAAACTTACTCGGGCGATCTGCACAAATTGGTAAACGAACGACTAAAACCCAATTACAACAATGTTTGGCTTGTTGGGGGTGCACAGCTGGCTAAAGATTTTATCCGTTTAAAGTTGGCCGACGAAATAAGACAGTCCATTTTGCCTGTTATTTTGGGTGATGGGCTATTGTTTTATGACCAGATAGGACAGGAACAAACCCTGCACCTCAAAAACGTAACCGCCTACAAAAGCGGAATGGTGGAGTTGTGTTATGAGATAAGGAAATAGAATAGTATTCAAATTGCCTCAGCATTTCGAATTTTTAAAACTATGGGACAGCGGCTAACCCCAATTAAATGCTGATTATATTTAAACATGGCGTATTTCCATCAATTGACTTTATTGTGCCTGCAGGCTGACTAAGGTCAAACCGATCAAAGTAAGTGATGGTAGTACCGCCGATGGATTTCAATTTCCCGATATTATCTGGTCCGTCAAACTGTGTGTAATAAGAGATAGCAATATTGCCGATGGATTTCAATTTTCCGATATTATCAGGTCCGTCGAACTGGGTATAATAAGAAATGGGAATGTTCCCAATGGATTTTAATTTTCCGATGTTGTCGAAGCCGTCGAATTGGGTATAATAAGAAATACTTAAATTGTTATCAGCGCCGGAGTTTTGCACAACATGGCCGCCCATATCAATACAATAAACAATATTGTTGTTTACCACATCAACTGAAGTTACAGCAGCGCGTTTGCTTGAAACCATAAGGTTTACATGAGCCAGCGTTTGTGCCATGCCCATAAAGCTAAAACCTGTAAGCAGCATGATGAAGAGGATTCGTTTAAGTATCATAATAAGTCGGTTTAATATGCAGCGCCGTTATTTGTTGCCCCGTATGTTTTTAGGACTGATAAAAGGAGAATAGGTTTATTAATGGCATCATTTTATAGTTGTTGCCATGAAAATAAAAAATTTGAATGGAGATTTGCGATGTTTAAAAAAAATCTCCAATCTGGGGCGAATCTGCTAAGATCTAAGTTGGAGACTTAGACCAGAGTGGTACAAAAACCAGAATAGTAATCAGATGATGGCCGGATCAATTGCCATTGATGTACATATATTTAAAGTTGTAGATAATCTCATTAAAGTTTTTAATAAAATCCTGGCCTATGTTGCCATAGAATTTTTCATTAGGAATTATTTTTTGCTGGAGCACATCAACATCACTCACAGTTACAGTTTTGTTACCCAATGTTAAGTTGATTTTGGGTAGAACATACGCTTCCTTTTTTTGTGAACCGCCTGCTCCGTAGAATCCCAGTATTTTCTTTTTGCCGGATTCTATAACCTCCGTTTTATATTTGTTGAGATAGGACACGTAAAACAATGACGAGCTGGCGCCGGTATCGAATTGAAAATCAAGAGTATCGTTGCCTTTTTTTAGAGCGATAATCGGGTCAAGTCCGTCAAGCGCAAAATTATGCAGGTCGCTTTTGGCGGGGATTAGCGGGATGGTCATTTTGCCATCCTTATAAATATGCACTTCGCCGAATTGTTCAATAACCGGGTAGCCTATGATCATGTTCAGTTGAAACTTAAAAGCAGTAAAATACAATACGGAGTCTGGCATTACCTCAAACACTACATTCTTTACCAATATGCTGCCAATATAAAGACTGTCGGCAATACCCTCACTGGTTTTAAACTTGAAGCCGGTTTCACCGCTGCTTTCATCAAAAGAAACATTTAACATGTGCAAACCCAGTTTTTTAGCATAGGTTTTTGTTATGGCTGATATATTGGCCCTGGTATCGAACACTGCATTGTAAATAGTGGTGCTGCATTTTACAGGAATCTCGATCAGGCCAAGCTTATTGCGCGACCAGGGTATGGAGGTATTGTTTTTTATGATAGTTTGTTGGGGCGACACATTTTTTAAAGCACCGCGAAGTAAAATCTGCTTTTTCAGATCTTCGGTATAATCTTTAGGCAATACCTTCGAATACAGTTTTAGCGTGCTGCTATCCGTTTGTGCAGCTTTGGCATATTGATAGGTTTTGAAATAACTATCGCTTTGCAAACGTCTCATATTAGCCTTAACAGAATCGGGTAATTGATTGGGGAAGTTTTTTAAAAGGCTGTCCACATCATTAATACAATCAATATTGCGGTTAAATACATTATCAATATATGATGCATAATATAGCTTTTTTTCATCGCCTAACCTATCATGATATAATTTTATCTGGGTTTCCAGTTTAAAATATTCCTTATTATCCAGCAGGGTCTGAAGTTTTTTATTGGCGGCAGCACTCAATGAAGGCTTATTGTTACAGGCAGTTAATGTTGCCAGGACAAATAAAATTGATAAAGTAACTTTCATAAATCCAATTTAAAGATCTTAAAACATGATTGTAAAATACAGATTCCTTGCTATCCGCGGGGTGTTTTTTTAAATTTATTATGAATTTAGTTTGAAATGCCTCCACCTGATACGATTGCATTGACGCGGCCTGCTGTTCGAATTACTATGCTTGTCCCCCCTGGTCTAATTTAGAAACTTAGACCAGGGGGGACAAGCTTCTTTCGCCGTTTTCTTTATTCATTTACATGCCTGTTATGCCATTCAACCACTTTGAAACCTGTTACAACCGAATCTTTATTAAACGGTAAAACAAGGTATTTGCCCGACTTGGGATCCAAATAGCCATAATTAGTGATAATGTCATAATAAACGCTATCGTCCTTATTTCCATAGTTTGCCGGTTCGCCCAGTGAATCAATCAGTTGTTGATAGGTTAAGCCTTTTAATTGATGATGTGAAATCAAATCGTTTAGCACAGCATCTCTTTCGGGATAATCCCAGTCATCTTTGGCTGTCCATTTAGATTTATCAAACTTCTCATTTTTAACTATTGAATTGCAAGCTACTGTGAGCAGCAATGCAACAATAGCAGTAATCCGTTTGTAATGGTGAGTTGGCATCGTAATTTAAAGTAGGACTGATAAATGTAAGCGTAGCATTGAAAACAAAAACAATCCCGGTATCCGGATTTTTACAGCAAGAATTGCTACCGATATAATCATCGAATCGGCAATTAAAAGTAAAACTTTGCCGAATATTGGATTACTTACTTTGGCCGATACGTACACGCATACGCCATCTGTCCAGATTTGATTATATTTAATTTCTGCTGCCATTCTGCAGCAAGATATAAAAAGTGAAGGAATTTAAAAACGTTCTGTTTTGCCTGGTTTGGTAAATCAGGACAGCTTGATAAACTTTTTCTTAATATTATTCCACAGCCAGTATTCAGATTTGCAAAATGCACAGTCCGTACTATCGCCATCTGGATTAACTATAATCAATTTGCTATTGCGTTTAATGTTATATCCTAATGAAGCAGTAATGCCCGGATATACTATACCGGTTATCAAATCTACAACAGCTGAATCCTGACAATTTGATCCACAGCCCCAATATACAAAGCAATAGTGGCCCGCAAAGTTTAATCCGGTAGCTCCATGCCAAATCTTCATAGATTTACTATTGTAATAGGTGGATTTAATGATAGTTCTATACATCTCTGCCAGCTTATTACCTTTTAGCCTGAGTTTTGCCCTGTGCCCTTTATATAATGGAACCTTGTAATTGCTAAATGAAGGCCGCTGAGCTATAGATACGCTATAGGTAAAGATAAGGCCGATAATTAAAAGTAGACGATAAGATTTCATTGATAGCACTAATGTACAATGTTATATAATTATTCGAGGTTTTTAAACTTTGGATAGTGGGTATTTATTAGTTTGTTTATCTGAATATAAGTCTGTAGTTTTAATCTAAACCTTATTACTTATTATGGAAAAATTATCTTTTGTTTTGTTACAGGCTGCCAGCAGTGAAATAGTCGGGTACTTAATCTCGGCTGTATTTATTATCCTCTTCTTATTTGCTGTATTTCTGGTTACCAGAGTTTTAGTCTTATGGTATTGGAAGGTTGATGTAATTGTGCGAAATCAGGAAGAACAAACAGCTCTCATTAAGTATCAAAATCAGTTAACTGAATATCAAACGAAAGTTCTTAAGGAATTTATAGAACAAACGCACAATATTGCAGTAGGCCCCAATAAATAAGGGTCATAACATCTCCACTTGAACCAGATTGGAATAAGCTGAAAGCTTAACGTATTTTAGGTCTAAGTTGGAAACTTAGACCAGGGTGTTATAATTTAATGGGTTATAACTCCTTAATTTTTAATAAAAATTCATCTAATCTATGTGCACCGTCCACCTCTCGTTTATCAAATACCATAAAGTATTTGTAGTTACTTCCTGCTTTTTGTACCCATGCATTGCCTAGCCTTAGTTTGGCCTCGCTATCTGAATTATCCCTATCGTCTCCCTTGGTTTCAAGGATAATGGTTTTACCGCTTTTGGTTTGAATTATAAAGTCAGGATAGTGGTTAACAAAGCCATTTAACCTGAAACCCTTACGTTCAATGTTGCGTGTCCAGAATAATATGTTGGTTAAATTAGCGATCTCATTTATAACCCGCTCCTCAAAGCCATTCATGTCACCTTCCTTATCATATAAGGATTTTCCAATATCTTTTGATGTAAAACCTGGCGATATTTCTAATGGTAATTTGAAAGAGCTTTTCACATAAGTTCTGTCTATATCAATAAATGTGTGAAACTGCTTTTCGGCATAGGCATCTGAAAGTGTTCTTATTTTTTCCTTTATTTTGTCTTTATAGCTGTACTCATGGCTTGCAAAATCAGAGAATTGCTCATCGGTAAAGTCTTCTAATACTTTGCTTACAAACTTTTCAATTTCCCTTTGTGGTATAGGGTCCATCCGGCCCAATAAGTCAATTATCCGTTTAGTCAGGTTTTTTATTCTACTGTCTTTACGTGCAGGGTCGAGTATGTACGTCATCACCCTTTCCCTCACTTCACCATCCAGTCTTACAAAGGATGGCGTATAGTCTTTTTTTGTTTCATCCAAATCAACTTTGTATAGCTCTGATGCCACATTGTTAAAGTTAATATTGGTATCTGCTTTGCCTAAAGGGAACCCAGCCAACAGGTCCTCTTTCTCCAATAGCATTTCTTCGGCGGCGAATATCTCACCTATAGCCTTTTTGATAAAGAATTGAGGAATTTCCAACTTACTTGCTTCTTCCTTAAATATGTCCTTCATGGTGTAAGTATTAACTAGGCCCTGAATTTCTGTAGGTATAAAGTTAGCTAAAGGATTTGATTCAATTTCGGATACCATTTGGTTGAAGGAAGCAGTTTGTTCAAGCGCGGTTTCTTCAATCTGTTTTACAGAATCGTTATTTATTTCTTCATCAGTAACCGGAATAATTCGTGAAATATCAATATCAGCCAATGTATCGCCCTCATCTTCTGCGGTTACTGCTGGTGGAGCTATATTTAGTAATAGTTGGCTTAATGGATCAACCGTTGAGGCGGTAGATTTAGATTGATCAATGGTTTCTGCTAACTTATAATCTTTGCTGCTGAAACCTGATTTATTTAAGCCTTTTACTATACTATCCAGCGTTTCCAAAAATTTGGAGGATGCCGTTAATACGTAGCTTAAGTTAAGTAAAGGAAAACTATGCTGATGTACATAAGGTTGCCTTAGTACCCTTCCTAAAATTTGTTCTACGTCTACCGGTGAAGATTTGTCGGCTAATGAAGCCAATATATAAGCAAACGGGCAATCCCAACCTTCTTTTAACGCATTAACAGTAATAATGTATTTAACCTTACAGGTTGGCGACATCAAATCTTCATTTTTGATTTCGTTTATATTGGCCGTTTTGATTTTGATCTGCTCTTCTGGGATTTTAAGTTCAATCAGTTTGGCTTTTAGCTTTTCGAAGGTAGTGTTGTCATCTGCATTTTTCGGCTGTGCCTGGAATAACACTATAGGACGGATATACCGGCCTCCTTTTTTTTGCTCTTCTTTTGCTTGTATCTCCAGTTTTTTCTGTAGTTGTAGGGCTGAATTGATTACCTCCGTTTTGTCATGATGATTATAAACGATGACCGGAAGTTTAACCATGTTGTTGCGTTTAAGCTCAATGGCATCTACAAAACTGATGATGTTACTGTTTTTACGCGGCGTTGCTGTTAAATCAAGAATAAAGCTTGGGTTAAGGTTTTTAAGCATCTCAACGCTTAACTCACTTTCGGCATTATGACTTTCATCAACAATTACCACCGGATTAAGCTTTTGGATAACGTTCATTAATGAAATATCCTCGTCTTCACCAAGCATGCTTTCAAACGATTGTAAGTTACTATTGTCCTGGTAAACTTTACGGTCTTCCTTATTACGCGCCCTTAAACTATCAAAGCTTAAGACAAATATGTTGAGTTGCTCTTTAACACTTGAAATATTAAACCCGCTCCCTTGCAATAAAGCCTGTTTGTCAAAAACTTCCACCCGGTTACCAAAGTGCGAATTGATTTTTTGACGGTAGGGATGGGTAGGATCTTTTAGATTGGTTAATGTTTGGTCGAGTATGGTGATTGATGGTACCAACCAAACTACGGCTTTGTCTTTAGCTACGCTAAAAGCATCAAAAATAGTTTTAATAGCATTGCAGGCAATAAAGGTTTTGCCACCAGCTGTTGGCACTTTTACACAAACATTTGGTGCTTTGGGTACATTGTTTTTGTAAGGTTCAATTGCTGTACCCGGAAATGGCCGTATTGGAGTACGTGGGTGCTTAAGCCAAAACTCTTCGAATGCTGCCCTTATATCCTTTTCTTCCTGAATATAGTTTAAAAAGATAGCCAGATCATCTATAACTTGTTGCTGGTAGGATTTTAGCTCCATTGTGATTTAAAATTTAGTTATATCGCGTGGTATCTTTTTAAAAATGATGTTATGCTTTTTCATAAAATCAGCATTGAGCAGACAGTTATCTGCATAAATAATATATTGCTCTGCTTTGGTTTTAATGGTGCCTAAAAATACATCATCCAAAGCGGTTAACTCATCGACTTTATAGTAGAAGTAATAACTGGTCTGATTATAAATATCAAGAAAATATTCGTTGTCTATAATAGTTGAAGTGTTTAAAGGGTGATGGGTTTCGGTGAAATATATGTAGTTTCTCAATTTATTCAAACAAATTCCTTCGTTTAACTCATTGTTTTCATTAAATAAAGATTGTCCTAAATTATAATAGTCGAAATTTCCCTTTACACCTAATCTTTCACCATATCCGTTAATAACATTTTTAATTCTTTCAATGGTAATTGTCTCTACATAAGACATCATTTCAATCAGAATGAAATTTCTTTTACCACTCAAATTATTTAGGTTCAAAACAGCATGAGCGGTAGTGCCTGATCCAGCGAATGAATCTAATACGATTTCACCGTCGGTATTTATCAAACTAAGTAGATATTGAATTAAGGTAACAGGTTTTGGGTAATCGAAGTTGATCCCTATTGACTTTAACTCACTACTCATATTTTGAGTGTTTCCCATGTTTTGCAAAGAACTTACAACATGACTTGTGTTTGAGCGAATCTTGACATTCTCAATAGCTCCTGTTGAGGTTATCTGAAAAATCGTGTCTTGGCCTTTGCTATCCTTAACAGGATTTAGATTGTTATTAATAAATGTTTCAGCAATAGCTTTTGAACTCCAACCACTTTTAACTATGATACTATTCTGAAGTTTAGAATCTTTTATTACAGCATCTGATAAATAGTGAGGCCATGAGTCACTTCGTGCTTTTATAATTCCTTCTTCAAATGATGCAGGAAATCCTATTGGTAAAATTATTTCGCTTATTGGATTTTTAGGGCCATTTTTAACAATTGTATTCCTAATTTCAGATTTAAATAACTTGCTTTCTTTTCCGATATTAGGATCAATAACATTAGGGTGCTCTAACAGATCTATATTCTTTGCATAAGCGAGAATATATTCGTGGTTAATCTTGACTTTAGCTTGGTTATCGAAATTTCCGTCTGTTTTCCAAGTAAAATTGGTTATTAAATTCTTTGCGCCAAATATCTCATCTAAAGTCAGTTTTAAGTTTGCCTGTTCATTGTCATCAATTGAAATGAAAATAACTCCTTCTTGCTTCAATAGTTTATGTAATAGCTTCAGTCTGGGATACATCATGCACAACCATTTGTCATGCCTGCTTAAATCTTCGCCCTCTTTGCCAACTACTTCATGAAGCCATTTTTTAATTTTGGGATCATTAACATTGTCATTATAAACCCATCCTTCGTTACCTGTATTATAAGGCGGGTCAATATAAATGCATTTAATTTTTCCTTCGTACTCTGGCAGTAATGATTTTAATGCTTCTAAATTATCACCATGAATAATTTTATTGCCGCTATTGGTTTCCTTTTCGCTTTGCTCTCCATTTTCAAAACCATATTGATGGTCTAAAACCCGATAGGGTACATCTAAATGATGGTTTATTACTTTGTCTTTTCCAATCCAGTGTAGTGTAGGCATAGATTATTTTGAAGTGTTAAAGATAGTAAAACTCACAAATGTTATCTGAAATAAGAATATAGAGATTTATGCTGTTTGCAGCCGTCTCTTTCCCTAGATTGGTATGCAAGGGGGAATTCTACATAAATTTAACTCGTTGTTCGTAGATTATGTCTTTGGATGATTATACCAGTAATCCCGTAGCCAACTTGTTTTATCTATAATGGTATATGCAATTGTGATGATTCGCTTTTTAGATAAAAAAGCTATCTTTACTTAATGAACCAACTGAATGAAATAAAGAATGAATTAAGGAAGATGAAGCCGGAACTGGTTGAGCGTTTCCATGTTAATTCTATTGGCTTATTTGGTTCGGTTGTAAGGGACGATTTTAACGACAATAGTGATATTGACATCATTGTAGATTTCACAAAGCCGATTGGTATTGACTTTATCGACCTGGCCGATCTGCTGGAAGCCAGCCTCAAGAGACCTGTAGATCTTGTTTCAAAAAAGGGTATAAAAGAGAAGTACTTTAAGGTGATAGAATCAGAGATAGCATATGTCTAGTCGTGAACCTGAATTGTTAATTGGTGATATCCTGGAAAGTGCCCATAAAATAATCGACTACATTGGCGACCTCAGTTTTGAGGCATTTTGTGCCGATAGCAAAACCTTTGATGCTGTTATTCGCAACTTCGAGATAATTGGGGAAGCTTCCGGCCGTTTACCCGATGATTTCAAACTAGCACACTCTCAAATAGACTGGCACCGCATAAGGGGTTTCAGAAACAGGATAGTGCATGATTATATGGGGATTGACTATGAAATTGTTTGGGAAATAAAAAACCACTTTTTACCCGCCTTGATTTTAAAGGTGAGCCAAATTGTTTTTTGAAAACCATCCTTTAAAGGGGATGAAAAACCACACGCAATTAAGCAATCCACTGTCCCATTTTTCAACCCGAAAAGTGAAAAATTTCACATTTTTTGGCCCATTTGTCCCAACTTGGCCCACTCGTATGGTTTAACTGGTTGATTTACATTGTTGGCGTGTTTCGGCTGGCCCGGGTGTCTCTAACTGTGTCATCTTTCCGAGGGACAGCCCACCAATCATTTTAAAACAACATTTTTAAATACCGAAACACCAGCAGCATTAAAGCGTTATAAGGATACATTTCACAACAAATACGATAATACCATGAAAGCAGTAAAGTTTGAAAAATACGGTGGTTTGGAGGTTCTTCAGCTAGAGGAGGTGGCAAAGCCGGTTGCGGCAAAGGGGCAGGCACTGGTAAAAGTTAAAGCCGCGGGCATCAACCCCGGTGAGGCTTCCATCCGCGAGGGCAGGCTGGATAAACAGTTCCCTACAACCTTCCCTTCGGGCGAGGGCAGCGACCTGGCCGGTGTGATCGAGGCTGTTGGGCCAGAGGTTTCAGGCTTTAAGGTTGGCGATGAGATCATCGGGTTCAGCAATAACAGGGCCAGCCATGCCGAGTATGTGCTGGTAGATGCAGAGAATATGATATTGCGCCCGGCCAATGTGTCGTGGGAAGTAGGCGGCGCTCTGTTTGTGGCAGGCACTACGGCCTGGGCATCAGTAAAGGCTGTAAATGTAAAAGCAGGCGATACGGTGGTAGTTTCGGGTGCCGCCGGTGGCGTGGGTTCTATTGCTGCCCAACTGGCAAACGCGCTTGGTGCAACGGTGATCGGCCTGGCGGGTGCGGATAACCAGGAGTGGCTAAAAAGTCACGGCATAATCCCCATAACCTACGGCGACGGCATGGCCGACCGCATAAAGGCTGCAAGCAACGGCAAAATAGATGCCTTTATGGATACCTACGGTCATGGTTATGTGGACCTGGCGCTAAGCCTGGGCATACCCAAAGACAAGATCAATACCATCATCGATTTTGAGGCAGTCGCCAAACATGGCGTAAAGTCAGAGGGCAGCGCCAAAGCCGCCTCGGCCGCCGTACTTTCGGAACTTGCAGCCCTGATAGCCTCGGGCAAGCTGGACATCCCGATAGCTAAAACTTTCCCCCTAAGCCAGGTAAGGGAAGCCTACGCCGAACTGGAAAAGCGCCATACCCGCGGTAAAATTGTGCTGATACCTTAAGCAGGTTAAAGAAATAAAAAAGGGGAGCTATCCAAACCAGATAGCTCCCCTTGCTTTTTAATAGTGCTTAGTACGAGGTTTCGTCGGCCCCAATGTCGACCCTTGAATTTTGAACCCTTGTCTGGTCATCAATATCCAACTCGCCCGAAGCGGCCACAAAGGTTGGTAAACCCTTGTTGATACATGCCGTTGCCGAAGAAGTTAAATGAAGATTTGGACTAGGCAGGGTAGTGGAAGTGAACCCAGGCAATGCGTAAGTTGAATGCGCATCTAAACCCAATGCCGTTTGGAATGAAGCCAATGAGTATTAGCCATTGCCATTGATGCCACCCCAATCGAACGTGATATTGGTAGCCACGCCCGAGCTGGTGTAATAGTTGTTATAATCCATCGTAAGGTTAGTGGAAGTGTAATTGAGCAAGGCAATTACCGCAATATTACTCCTTGACTGTACGATGTTGTTGATGATGTTTAAATGATCGGTATTCTGGAAATCTATCTCGCCGTCATATCCGCCAACAGAAACATTCTGAAATAAAGTATTGTTGGAAACGGTTGAATTGGTAACTTTTCCATTCGCCTGGTTGGAGCCTATCAGGATCCCGGCATCCACATTGTTATAAACAAAATTATCACGGATGTTAATATTGTCGGCATTGTAATTATTGTTCTCGCAGCCTACACTAATACCTATCGCGTTAGCATAACTGGTATTGCCTTCAATATTAATGTATGCCCCACCGTCAACATAAATGCCACCATTAGTAGCCACCGGCGAAACACAGTTATAAACCGTGTTATGTTTCACATTGCCCGAACGGGCGTAGTTAACTGAGGCGGGTGCACCTGTCCAGCTATAATGCCCGGTCATATCGATACCGATATTAGGCACATCATGAACAATGTTGAGCTCTATCAGGAAGGTCTCTACATTGCCAGCCAGGGTAAGGCCTTCGCTATAGCCTGTATAGCAGTTGTAAATCTGGTTGCTTCCGATGTAAATCTGGTTGTATGAGCTTGAAGTGGTTCCCACTATATCCAATGGGTTGGCGTTGTCGGTAGATGATGGCACAGCGGTTGCACTGCTGGTCCAGCCAACGTTATATATTTTGCAATAAGTTATCTGCACATCGGTTCCTGATCCGGAAAGGTATATCCCCTTTGCATAAGCCTGGATATCATTAGTAATGTTGATGTGGTCAATGCGGATATAGCTCTTGCTGGCCACATTTAACATAGGCACCAGCGAAGAACTGGTGGTGCTGCCATCAACAACTACGGTGCCGCTGTTGTAATTGGTAAGCGTTATCGGCGAGCCTGATGCGCCTGAATGTGGCCAGCTCAGCCGTTCGTAATAGGTGCCGCCGGCTACATAGATGGTGGCGCCTGCACCCTCAGTTGTTTTATTAAGCCCGGCCTGGATTGTTTTAAGGGCGGTTGTTGCAGAAAGCCCTGTATTGGAGTCGTTCCCTGTGGAGGTATTGACATAATAACTGGTTACTACAGCTGCCGAAAGGTTCCTTGCCGTAAGCGAACTCTTCGATTCAGGACCGGGAGATGATTGTTTTGAACATCCGGCGCAAACGGATAATAATAGTAGCGCGTAAAATAATTGCTTCATAGTTACTGGTTTTTATATGTGATTATGAAACAATTTACGCATAGTTAAAAATTCTTGTTGACGGCAATTTGCTATAACTTAGGTAATTATGCTATGCAAACGGTTGCTTAATCGTATGCAAACGGTTGTGCAATCGTATGTTATACAATGGCCTGATCTGCTTTTATGCTGTCTCTGAAAAAGACGATGTCTGAATCGATATATTTTTGGAAGTTTTTGGCAGGGGGCTCATCTTCTGCTTCTTTCCCAATCATGAGCTGCATAAGCATGTTAGCTGCAATTTTCCCCTGCTCAGCCGGGAATTGTTCTATGGAGCCAAATGGCTTGTGATGGTAAAGTACCCAACCGGGCATATTCCCAAAGCTGATAAACTTAAAAAGATCTTCTAAGCCTTTAGAATTTAAGAGATCTAAACAATCCAGAAAAACATAGTCATTAAAAACAATTACAGCTGTAGGAGGATTGCTCAGATGGATCAGTTTATTTAGTGCCGACAAATTTCCTTCGCGGGAAAGATCGGTAGTTACTATAAGACTGGAGTTTATTTCGATGTTGTGATCCCTAAGTCCTTTTATATAGGCTACCAGCCGCTGCCTGGTGGCTGAAAGAATGGTTGGTCCGTTTATCAGTGCTATTTTACGATGCCCGGCTGTTATTAACTCCTGCATTCCTTTTAACAGACTGGTTTGGAAATCAGATGCTACAAAATGGATGTCTTTCCTATCCGGCACGCAATCAAAAAACACCACTGGAATATTAAGTTTTTCGAGAATGGACAACTGTTGATAGTCGCTGCCCTTTTTGGCGATGGAGATAATCAACCCATCTACACGATGATTCATAAATTTCTTTACCAGCTTTGCTTCCGTTTCCATATCATCATAGGATTGGCCGATAATGATATTGTAATCATGGGCGGTAGCAATGTTTTCTATCGCATTAAATGCCGAGCAGAAAAATGGTTCCGAAAACTCAGGCACGATGAGGCCTAAAGTATATGACCGTTTTTTATTAAAGGATATAGCCGATTGATTAGGGATATAGTCCTGTTCCCCGGCAACCTTGCGTACCCGGTCGGTAGTTACAGGGCTGATGCCAGGGTGCCCTTTAAGCGCCCTGGATACCGTTGAGGTAGATACATTGAGTATTTTTGCAATCTCTTTGATGGTAGTAATTTTTCGTTCCATATTGAAATCATCATGTTAAACGGTTATTTTACTTTGCGTTAGCCACACTATCCCATCTGCCTGTAGAAGCTATTATTGTTAATCTATTTTGTCAAAAGCAGGGAGCTCTCCTATAGCTGCATTGATCGTTGCTTTTAGCGGCCCCTTAAATATTTTTCCATCCTGTCCTTTCCATTTGCCTTTTGGAAATACTATGGTCCTTGTGGTGGTTTTATCCAGAACGGGCGCTACCATAAGTCGGTTACCCAGCATAAACTGATCTTTGATTGCTGACAGATCCTGACCAGGGAAAACGTATTCCAAATTCCTTATAACAGGTTCCCCGCTTTTGGCTGATTCTTTTACCGTTTGGAGGATATAAGGTGTGTACTTTTTTCGGATCTGCACCGCAGTTTTTACTGCTGCCAGATGTTCTTTATCCAGGATGCGCCATGGGGCAACAGAAAACTGCATCATCGGCATCAGGGCGCTGCATTCGGCAGAACGCACTACCAGGTCCTGATCATATTTGGCCAGGCCAATAAAGGAACCATACTCCCCACCACCAATCATATCAGGACAAGTGAACTGATAACCCAGTAAGCCTGCTGCGGTAATATTGGGAATGAGCTTTTTCAAATCTGTCCAATTATGTTTTTTATCCCGGAGCCGTTCGGCAAGAGGCTGACCGCCTCTTTTCCACATGGCGCGGTATTCGTTAAGCTTAAAATAAGCACCCATTGATCCCCATAGTTCGCACTGCTCATTGGCATTCTTTTTTTGGTAGGTGAGGATGTCCCCGGTATAGAATTCAATATCCCCGGCATCAAATTTAAAACCGTCAACACCATAGTTCGACATCATACTATCCAGCTGCCCTCTATACCAGGTTTGTGCCGCCGGATTGGTAAAATCCAGGCATGAGCTATAACCGTTCCACCAGCTAATAATGGCCGGTTTGCTTGCATCCTGCCATTTCAGATCCTTGTCGCCTTTGCTATCCATAATCAGCAACCGGTTATCGTTTAACTCGCGAAAAATCTGCGTATCTGAAGATATGAACGGACTAACCCAAACCATCACCTTAAAACCCATCTGGTGCAATTCTGTAATCATTTGTTTAGCATCGGGGAATCTGTCTTTCCTGAAAGCGAATTTGCCATAATAGTCGGCCCAGTTATCGTCAATCATTAAAACACCGGGAGGGAAGCCATTGTCAATAATGGAATGAGCGTATTTCAGAATATCCGTTTGGTTCTGGTTATACACAAGCTCTATCCATGTATTATACTGCGGACTAGCGAACAGCAGGCTATCCGGCATTAGTCCACTGGCTTTGAACTGCGCGTGACTGGCTGAATTGAAGGCATCCGCCAGGGTTTTACCGGAGGTATGCATCGTTACACTGTCCAGATTGTCTGAAATGATCACCTCATCCTTCGAAATAGAAAATTTAAAAGGTTGGTTGCTCCAGATGTACCGACCCGAAGAGGAAAGCAAAAGCGGCGCAGATTGATTATCATTATTATTTCTAAAAAGGTCAAAATTATACCCTGCCTGGTAAGGCGCCTGGCTTCCTTCATCTACCGTTCCGCCATACCATTGCTCGCCTTTTAAAATTTTAAAATGTTGTTCTTGCCCAATTTGTTGAGCTTCCGAAAAGAACGGTAGTATGATCAACGAAGCGGTAACGATTTGTTTTGCTAATTTTTTGATGGTCATTATATGATAATTCATTTTTTTTCTGAATGTAATCCGGAATAGGTTATGTCTATTTAAAATTCCATAAATATGTGTTCGGAAACACTGTTAAATTAATAGATATTTGTATTTTAAATGTATGTTATACATTTGTAAAGCGAATATAATTAAAATAATGCGTGTGCGAACACATTTGTAATATTTTTTTTATATTCCGTGAAAACCTGCAAAAAATACGTGTGCTGGTACATCTAATTAAGACGACATCAAATATTTTTTTTCTTCATTTTCTACTGACATACTGTTGTCACTGGCCCGGTGCATCTTTGTTTCAGATCATTTATTAAAAGAAAACAATGGAAAATTTAACACAACAATCAGCAGGTATTATTTCATCAGCGGCGCTTTTGGATCACTGGCAGGGGCACCGCCGTTTAACACGGAAAACGATTGAATCATTTCCGGAAGATCAATTATTTAACTATTCAATTGGCAGCATGCGTTCGTTTGCGGCGCTGGCTATCGAAATTATGTGGATGTCGGCCCAGGGGGTAAACGGTATACTCACTAACGAATGGATATATACGGAAGAGTTGGCACCACTTTTTGAGGAATCGGGTATGAAAACTAAGGCCGATATTTTATGGGCCTGGGATGTGATAACCGTAGAATTAAATCGCTTGTTCCCTGAAATTAAAGAAGAACGTTTCCAGGAGAAGGTAAAAGCCTTTGGCCAATGGGAAGGTGCGGCTATCGATATGGTGTTATACTTTATTGATAATGAAATACACCATCGCGCACAGGGCACGGTATACCTCAGATCATTAGATGTTGAGCCACCTGCTTTTTGGAATAGGTTTTAATGGTATGCTATAAAAAAGAGTCCTCAACGCCATTAGAGGACTCTTTTTATGCTGAATAATTTTCAATTAACCGTCTTTGTAATTATCTCCACCACTTCCTTTATTTCCTCAAAATTCAGCGAAGCAAAACCAAAACGTAAAGCATTGTAATGAACGTCGGGCGAATCAAATAATTTACCGTTATTAATAAACAGGCCGTATTTGGCTGCTTTTACAGATATTTCGCTCAAAGGATAACGCTTATCAAACACTAGCCATATGGCCATGCCACCGTCTGGTTTAGTATAGTGTACCACATCTTTTAAATGGGTATCGAGTAAAGTACATAGATAATCGCGCCGTTCGCAATAAATTTTGTTAACCTTTTTTAAGTGCCTGCTGATATCGCCGTTTGATAACAGTGCGGCCAATGATTCTTCCATCACATGATCTCCCCGAAGGTCAATGATACGTCTTAAATAAATGGCCTGCCTCAAAAAGTCTGTTGCCGCAATCATAAAGCCGATCCGGATGGTGGCCGATAATGCCTTTGAAAATGACCCGATATAAACCACCCTGTTATGATGATTACCCGCTGCTAAGGGCAAATAAGGCGACGAGGTATAATGAAAATCATAATCGTAATCATCTTCAATAATGCTGAAGTTAAATTGCTCGGCCATCTCCAACAAACGCATCCTTCTTTCGGGGCTTAAAGTAACTGTTGTAGGGTGATGATGATGCGGTATAACATACAAAGCTTTTACCGGATATTTTTGGCATGCATCTTCAACTGCTGTGATGTCAATACCATGCTTATCAACCGGTACGCGGATAATGCGGGCGCCCATATGTTCAAAAACCTGGTTAGCCACATAGTAACCCGGTTCTCCTACAATTACGTAATCACCCGATTTTAAGAGCAGACTTGCCGCCAAATAAATGCTCATTTGGGCACCATGTGTTATCAGGATATTTTCAGTTTGCATTTGTAGTCCACGGGTTTGAGCCATATAAGTTACCATTGCTTCCCGTAGCTTTGGTGTACCAGCGCTTAACGTAACTGATACCTGTTTTACCACGTGTTGTTGTTTTAAACGACTGCGGTATTCGCGGTGCAACTGAACCATGGGAGCAAGGCGACTATCAGGATGCCCGTCATCAACAATCAGGTTGGGTTGTTTGGTATCAGGGGCTGGCGTCAGAAGCCCCATCTTATTAATCGGGTAAAACGGGCCAGGCATTTTGCTGTTAAAAGCATAGCCCGTTGTATCCTTATCCCATTGTTTGGGCTTTATTTCAGGCAGATCTTCAGAAACAATAAAGCCTTTGCGGGGGATAACGCTTGTCCAGCCTTGTGCAGTTAATTCGTCATATGCTGCAATAATGGTTTTACGATGTAGTTTCAGTATTCCCGCCATTTCGCGTGTGCCGGGTAGCAGTAGTCCCGGTTTAATTACCCCATTGCGGATATGTTTAATAATAAGATGCGTTACCTGCTGGTAAGCAGGCAGGCCGGAAGATTTATCAATGGGGATGAGTGTATCAAAAGGTAACATCTGGACTACATGGTTTCTTGTTTCTGGATCCTAAGGTAGTCCTTAAAATGGAATATTTTTGTGGAGATAAGAAAAAAATAGATCATGGAAATTACTTACAAAACAGATTTTACACCATCCGTTGATGATATTGTTGAAGTTTACGATAACTCGGGCCTGGTACGGCCAACAACTGATAAGGAAAGAATTGGGAAAATGTTTAAAAATTCGGACCTGGTGGTAACCGCCTGGGATGGTGATACATTGGTTGGCATTGCCCGCTCAGTAACCGATTTTTGTTACTGTTGCTACCTGTCAGATCTGGCTGTTAAAAAAGATTATCAGAAAGCCGGAATAGGAAAGCAATTGGTGTACAAAACCAAAGAAACCATTGGCGAACAAACCATGCTCCTGCTACTTGCGGCTCCATCAGCAATGGAGTATTATCCTAAAATTGGCATGGATAGTGTTGATAATGGCTTTATTATTAAAAGAGAAAAATAAGCCCCGCTCGTCAGCATACTACCGGTAATGAGGATGCAAAGGGTAGATTGAATTTATAGTCTGTTACAAAATTTATACAATCGTAAAGGAAAAGCCTTCAATTAATTCTGAAGGCTTTTCCTATGTTTGTGCGCGAATAATTTTGAGCTAAAGGGATGAAAAAGATATTGTTAATGATGCTGGTATTAATCATCAGCATCAGCGCCTGTAAATCACCGGTAAAGTCTGTATGGACACCAAAGTACGAACAACAGATTTATAACGAGCTGGATAATTTGATGAAAACCAGGTATAAAGATGATAACAAAAGAAAGGACCTGGTTAGCTATACCGTAAAACGGTTAAAAGAAGAGTTACCCGGCGGACTAGGATCAGTACCTCCCGATAGCCTGAATAAAGTAAGTGTAAAAATAGGACAGGAGTATGCTACTGCCCATTCAAAAGATAGTAATGGTAACCCATTACCCAAAACGGTACCATGGTCGCCAACGGTAGAGCAGGACTTACGGGATGCTATTTTAAAAGTTTGGCAGAAGAACGATTTGGACAACGGCAATAAATTTTGCGATTGCGTAATTGTAAAACTGAAAGCAATACATCCCAAAGGTGTGGTGATACCTATCCCACATGATGAAATGCAGCAAGTTGCTGCAGAATGCCAAAAAGAAGTACTAAGTAAAACGGATAGTACTAAAAAGCATTAAACAAACTGGTTTAATACCAATACCCCAATCAGCCCGATAACTGAAACGATTGATTCCATTGCAGACCACGATTTAAAGGTGTCTTTAATGGATAAATTGAAGTATTCTTTAAACAGCCAGAAGCCAGAATCATTAACATGTGAAAGTGCCAGGCTACCTGCACCAATTGATAATACCATCAGGTTAGGGTTAACATGGCCAGCCAATACTAAAGGTGCTACGATCCCAGCAGCCGTTAAGCCTGCTACGGTTGCCGAACCAAGGCTTACGCGGATAATAGCCGCAATTAACCAGCCCAGTATTAAAGGTTGCAAATGCAAACTTTGTTGTAACTGACCCGCTATTTGTCCGCTTACACCGCTTACGGTTAATACCTCTTTAAACGCTCCCGAGCCGCCAATAATCAATAATATCAGGGCAATATCTTTTATGGCATCGCCATAAGCATCAGCCAGTTTGCCTAAAGTATTCCCTTGTTTTACTCCAAGCGTATAAGTGCCTACCAGCAAAGCTATCAGCATAACAATAGAAGGATCGCCAATAAAAGCAGCCAGTTTTAGTACCGTTGGATTAGTAATATGCAGATAAGGAAATGCAGCAGTGAGCATTAACAGCAGAACAGGCAGTAGGGCGGTAAAAAAACTGTTAAAGCCTCCCGGTAATTTATCTTCAGGCATATCTTTGGCTCTGAAGGTTTCTAAAGGTTCGGAAGGTATTTTCTTAAGGAATGAGGCAAACACAGGTCCGGCAATAATGATGGCTGGTACAGCAATCATAAAGCCATAAATAAAAGTAGTGGGCATACTGGCATGAAACATGGCTATCAGCGCAGTAGGCGAGGGGTGCGGCGGCAAAAAACCATGGGTAACCGATAATGATGCCAGCATGGGCAGGCCAATATAAACCGCAGGTAACTTGTATTTATAAACCACCGAGAAGATAAGCGGAACCATCAGCACGAAACCAATTCCGTAAAATAATGGGATCCCAATAATAAAGCCAGCTGCCACTAAAGCCCACTGGATGTATTTTTCGCCGAAAACGTTCACCAAAACCTCAGCAATTTTTTGCGCTGCACCGCTAACGGCAACCAGTTTGCCCAGCATCGCCCCTAAAACAATAATAATAACCAATTGCCCCAATATATCGCCAATGCCTTTTTGTACCGATGATGTGATTTTGCCAATAGGTATCCCCAATAATAAGCCTGCGGTTATGGATACTATTAAAAAAGCAATAAAAGGATTAAGCTTAACCCAGCTTACCAGTAAAACCAGCAGGATAATGCAAAAAAGGATAATTAAAAGGGCCATAGGTAATTAGATCAGGGGTTAAAGATTGGATGTTGCCTGTTATCCTCAAAAAAACAAAATAATAAGCTCATTTTTCTGTGTTTGCATAAAAAAAGTTTAGTAATAGCTAGTTGAAAAATGACGGTGTAAGGATAGTTAATGAAATTACAGCCTATGATTATGGGAAATTTGTTCATATACTTGACCCGAAGGCAACAACATTGAATTGTACGTAGGTATGAACACTAACCCCACAATGACGAAACAACGCTATTTTCTTTTGGTACTGATATTGGGTGGGTTAACTGCTCTTGCACCTTTTTCAATTGATATGTATTTGCCGGGCTTTCCAACTATTGCCAAATCATTGCATACCACTACCGAAAAAGTTTCACTTTCCTTGTCCGGGTTTTTTATCGGGATATCAGTAGGTCAATTGCTTTATGGTCCTTTACTGGATAGGTTTGGGCGTAAAAATCCATTGTACGTAGGAATGGTGCTTTACATTATAGCCTCTGTTGGCTGTTATTTTGTAAGTTCTATAGAAATGCTTATCGGTTTGCGTTTTGTACAGGCCATTGGCAGTTGTGCAGCTACGGTTGCTGCTATGGCTATGGTGCGCGATATTTTTCCGCTAAAGGATAATGCCAGGGTATTTGCATTACTGATTCTTATTTTGGGTGTATCGCCTATGTTGGCGCCAACTGTAGGTGGCTATATTACCGCTGCATTTGGCTGGCAATTGATATTCTTAATATTAGCCAGTATTGCAGCTTTGATGTTGTTTGCAGTAATTTTCTTTTTACCCGAAAGCTATCGGCCCGATCCAACCTATTCATTAAAACCGGTTCCGATTATTACCAGTTTTTGGTCGGTAATGAAAAATCCGCAGTTTTTTACCTATGCTATTTGTGGAGCAGTCGGGTTTTCCGGCCTGTTTTCTTACCTGGCTGCTTCACCTTTTGTTTTTATGGATGTATACGGAGTAAGCAGCAAAGTGTATGGATGGATATTTGCCCTGCTATCTGTTGGTTTTATTGGGTCAAGTCAGTTAAATAGCATGCTGACGCGCAGGTTTAAAAGCGAGCAGATTGTAAATGTATCCTTATTATCAATGGTGATTATTTCTATTATATTTTTAACCTGTTCTGTAAATAACTGGTTAAATATTTATGGAACCATCGTAATGATTTTTGCCTTTTTGTGTTGTGTGGGTATCACTTACCCTAATACTTCGGCGCTTTCGCTGGCGCCCTTCACCAAAAATGCCGGAACGGCTGCCGCATTGCTTGGCGCATTTCAAATGGCAATAGGAACTTTTGTTTCTATTGTGGTTAGTATGTTTAAAAGTCGTAGTGCCATCCCAATGGCAGGATTAATGGCAGCAGCAGCAATAATTGCTTTTTTAATTTTGATGATAGGTAAACGGGCAATACCCGAACCGGTTGAAAGTGATGAAGAAACTAATTTTTTAATACATTAAATTATTCTTTCACCGCTGTCACTCTCGATTTATCGGCAACGGTAGTTTCAAATACAATTTCTCTATCTGTCAGCTTAATTACCCAAAAAGGGAACGCCCTGGTTGTTCCATCGGGCAATTGTTCTTTATAACGGATATTATGGCCATCGATAGTAAAGGTGCCGTGTGATAATAACTTTCCTCCCCACATCATCTGCAAACTATCATTGCCATAAAAACGGATATACGGTTTATCGTAGGCCAGCTCTGCGCTTCGCACACTGTCGGTTGGGTCATCCGGATGTTCTACCTTAACATATTTCCATTTACCGTATAGATCTGCCGGACTAATGGATGATTTGCAGGATACTGCTAGTAAAAGAAATATTAAGGCAGGCAAATAAATAAGCTGTTTATTCATGACGGAATTGCTGGTTCGAAATCAAAGCCCAAAATAAGAAGTTTTAAGTGGTGATTTGGGATAAATCTAAATGCAAAATATTGCATCTCTGCATGTGGTTCAAAAAATCTTTATTTTCGCTCCATGAAACGTAAGCTTGATATACAAACCTGGAGCCGTAAGGATCATTTTGAATTCTTCAGCAAATTTGATGAGCCTTTTTACGGTGTTTGTGTAAATGTTGATTGTACCATTGCTTATCGTGTTGCCAAAGAGAATGGCGTTTCTTTTTTTCTGTATAGCTTGTATCGTTCTTTAGAGGCTGCGCAAATTATCGAGCCATTTAAATACCGTATTCATAGCGATGAGGTATTTATTTATGACCAGATTAATGCAGGTACTACCATAGCGCGTGCTAACGGAACCTTTGGCTATGGTTATATGGATTATAACCCGGTGCTTGATGTATTTATAGATACTGCCAACAAAGAAGTTGAGCGGATACAAAGCAGAACAGACCTGGTAAGATCCCCCAATGAAGATTTGATCCGGTATTCATCCCTACCCTGGATCGATTTTACATCCATTTCACATGCACGTATGTTTTCGGTAAAGGATAGTTGTCCGAGGATCTCTTTTGGTAAAATGACCGTTAACGTTGATAAAAGAACCATGCCTGTTTCTATCCACGTTCACCACGCTTTGGTTGACGGCTTGCATGTAGGTCAGTATATTAATTGTTTCCAGGAATTATTGAATAAAGAGATTTAAGAAAATAATGCTTAAATTTACTTCAAAGAGCAAGTCTGTTATGAAACTAAAAGTTATTCAAATATTTCTGTTGGTGTATATTGTTGTAATGCTGGCAAAATTTTCGGTAAAACAATTCCTGTCTTCAAACTATATCAGTTTAAAACCAGTATTTGATGGGATACTGGTAGGTTTGGTTATTATATGCCTGTTATATTATGCCCGTATTTATATTACCGCATGGATAAGAGTTAAAAAAGAAGAGAAACAAAAAAGCACCGGAGCCTGATCATTTCTTTTCTTTTTTTGACGATTTTCTCATCTTCTCTTCAGCCTGTTTAATTTCATCTTTTTCACTTAGCGGATAATCTGTTTTAAGTTCATTATGCTTTCTGCTATCCTGGGCCTGTGAATGTTTTTCAACAGTTGAACCTTCTTTGGTTTGTATTTTTTTCATAACTAAGCTATTTATTAAGTAACTCTTTATAAACCGAAAATGTTTACAAATACTTAACTGATATTTAAAATATTGAAGATTTGCGTCTGCGAAATGTCATGGCAAGATATAATTATAAATAAAAATTAAATTTTTAATGGATTTATTTTGATTTATAATTAATATTTAATTGCTTTTAACTATTATTGTAGGGAAAAACAATATTATAATAACCGGTATTGCTTTTTTATATTTTAAGCCACCTAAAATTTATTCGCATTGAAAACAGCTTTAATCATTGAAGATGATAAAGACACATTAGATATATTGGGGTATATCGTTAATGATATTGGCCTTAAAAATGTTAACTCCCGCACTATATTAACAACCCATGAAATTTATGAATTATCACCCCATATTATTTTGCTCGATCATTTTTTAAACATGAAGCTTGGTGATAATTTGTGTCTTAAAATAAAATCTGACCCTGCTATTAAGCATATCCCTGTAATTATGCTTTCAACACATCTAAATATTGAGGTAATAGCAAAAAAAAGTTTGGCAGATACCTACCTGGCCAAACCATTTGATATTGGAGACCTGACGGGATTGATCAATACTTTTATTATATAATTCTATTTCTTTGTTGCAAATCAAATATGAGTAATGCATATTTGAGAAAACTTATCACGATTTTCTGTAACAAAATAATTGCCTTGTCATCTAATTTATACTATACAGCCAAGGTACTACGGATTAAAGCTGTAAGTTGTCGTAAAGGCCCGCACCTTCAGGGCTCCGGATTTTTTAATCATAAAAATTTTCAATCTAAAAAAAATGAATTCACTAGTTCCTTACCTGCTATGGGCATTGCCTGTGGTGGTAATTTTATTGCTGTACAAATCTGTTTTGCGCGTTTTCTTCGGTATGGTTATCGTGCCGGACGACCGAATTGGTCTTGTTGTTAAAAAATATGTGCTCAGAGGTGCTAAAAGACTGCCCGATGGCCGTATCATCGCCATAAATGGCGAAGCTGGTATGCAAGCCAAAGCCCTTGCACCAGGTTTATACTGGGGTATGTGGCCATGGCAGTATTCCATTAATATGGCGCCTTTTACCGTTATTGAGCAAGGCAAACTGGGCCTGGTAAAGGCCAAAGACGGTGCACCTATGGATACCGGCCGTGTACTGGGTAAACCGGTTGAGTGCGATAAGTTTCAGGATGCTATTGCCTTTTTGGATAATAATGGCCAAAAGGGCCCGCAGGCTGCATTTTTAACGCCTGGTAGCTACCGTATCAACAACTTTTTGTTTGAAATTGAAATGGTACCTATTACACAGATCCATGAAAATAAGGTGGGTATTGTTACCACCCTTGATGGTGAGCCGCTTGAAAAAGGCGAGATTGCCGGGGTATCAGTTGCCGGCCATAAAAACTACCAGGATCCTATGGCATTTATTAATGCCGGTGGTATGAAAGGCTTGCAGGAAGATGTAATACTTGCAGGTACCTACTATTTAAACCCATGGTTTGTTATTGTGGAGCAGGTAGATATGGTTTATATCCCAATTGGTTACGTGGGTGTAGTTAACTCATTTGTTGGTCCTGAAGGTAAGGATACCAGCGGTGATAGCTTTAAACATGGTAACATAGTTAAACGCAACGAAAAAGGTGTTTGGGAGCAACCGCTTGATCCTGGTAAGCATCCGGTTAATATTTATACCCATGCTGTTGAGGTAGTGCCTACCACCAACATTGTATTGAACTGGGCTGATAGCCGTACTGAAGCACACGAGCTGGATAAGAACCTATGTACCATTACTGTGCGTTCATCTGATGGTTTTACCTTTAACCTGGATGTGTCACAAATTATACACATCCCCAGAAACGAAGCTCCAAAGGTAATTGCCCGTTTCGGTAATATGAAAAACCTGGTTTCGCAGGTATTGGAGCCTACTATTGCCAACTATTTCCGTAACTCGGCACAAAAGAGTGATGTGATAGAGTTTTTGGCCAACCGTATTCAAAGGCAGGATGATGCCAAACAGCATATCAGCAAGGTTCTTGATGATTATAATGTGGTTGGTGTTGATACCCTGATAGGTGATATTGTACCTCCTGCAGCGCTAATGAAAACGCTTACTGACCGTAAGATAGCTGAGCAGGAAAAAGTTACCTATGAAATACAGCGTAACGCACAAATTGAGCGTAAAGAGTTTGAAAGCGCAAAAGCCGGTGCCGATATGCAACCCGAAGTGGTAAAATCAACCCGCCAGGTAGAGATAAATACGCAGATGGCTGCCTCAAAAGTTGCCGCATCAAAAGGTGAGGCCGAAGCCAAAACTATTAACGCTACCGCTGATGCTGAAGTGAGAATTACGATAGCCAAAGCTGATGCTGAAGCCAAAATAGTGAATGCCAAAGCTGATGCAAATGCTACCGAATTAAACGGTGCTGCAGAAGCTGCCAAAATTAAGGCCATAGGTTTATCAGAAGCCGAAGTTACCAAACAAAAAACCCAGGCCATGGGTACCGAACAATACGCCATTGTACGTGTTGCCGAAGCGCTGGCCAGTCATGGTATAAAATTAGTGCCTGATATTTTGGTTAGTGGTAAAGATGGTGGTGGTAACGGAATGATTGATGCCCTGATAGGTAATGAAATGCTGAAAAAGCTACAGAAAGCTAATGAAGATGCAGTTAATCCGGAATCAGGCGCAAAGAATAAAGGTGGTAAAAAAGAAGAGTAATTATTGATAAATAGTTAATCCTAACGTTAGCCTTCAGGAGTCTCAAAGCTCTTGAAGGCTTTTTCTTTTGGTTACTTATTTCCTCTTTAGCAAAATCAATCTCCAACATAAATGTTAAATAATGTTATAACTATTCGCATTTTTGAAGTTTGAAATTATATTTACAAATGCTCCGGAGTTTATTGATTCTTTTTTGTTGTATTTGCTGCGCTGTTACCTTGCATGCCCAAACTGTTTTTAACGGCCGCGTACTGGAAAACAAAACCCGTATTGTATTACACGGCGTAATTGTTGAAAATTTGAGCAACAAGCTGAAAAATATTACGGGTGATGATGGCCGCTTTAGTATTGCGGCTAAGGTTGGTGATTTACTGGTATTTAAAAAATTCAGTTACGCTCCCGACACCTTATTGCTTACCGACATGCATGATAAGGAGATATTTTTACAGCTGCAAAGCACCATGCTGAAGGATGTTACCATTAGGGATAGTAGTGGCCGCACCGGAGTGGCAGATAAAAATATGGCCTATTTCGATCCACTATTTCATGGACAAACAGCGGTGCCCCAGCGGGATAAGGATGGTAATTACAATGGGGGCGTAATCCTGAGGTTGCATTATTTTACTAAAGATGACAAGGATAAAAAGAAGGCTGCCCAAAAAGAAGAGGATCGCGAGGTAAATGAGGAAATCATAAAAACTTTTTCGGCGGATAATATTAGCAAGTATGTGCCTTTAAAAGGTAAGGATATGGACAACTTTATTTTGCTGTACATACCCGATGTTAAAACGTATAACAATAAAGATTTTAACCTGCTTTCCTATTTAAATGATTGTTATCAGAAATGGCTCAAACTTTCTGATGATGAACGTAAAGCCGGGCAGCTATTTCAGCAGTAAAATAAAAACGGAATAAGATATAACGTTGATTATATCTTATTCCGTAAACTCTTTATTCCAGATCCAGAAAAACTACTTCTTGTTTGCAGCTTTAATACTATCCTGTTTCGCTTTTTCTTTTGACTTGAAGAAGCCTTTAAGCAAAAAGTTATGCTGAGCCGCTTCCAGATCCTCATTGAGCTTTACTGAACTTTGCTGAAGATTGTTTAAAGTAGTTTGCACCTGTACTGCACCTTTCGGATCGTTCAGTAACACACCTATCGCATTATCGGTACTGTTTAATTTATTGCTGGCCTTATTTAAGTTTTCGGTAAGTACTGATGCATTGTTTGCTGCAACCTGTAGTTGAGTAACCGCTCCCTTAATACGGTTAAAGGTTGCTGTATCAGTTAATAATTTATCTGCAAAGCCGCCCTTGGTATTCATTTTATTACTGAATCTGTCTAATTCAACAGCCAGGTGTGCTGCGCTGGAGGTTGCTGCCTGTAAGTTAGTCATTGATTTGCGTAATTGTTCGCCCATCAGGCTATCGGCAAGCAAAGTGCCAACGGTGCCTTTTCCCTGCAAAATTTTGTGGCTTAACAACTTAAAATCAGTGGTTATGGCCAATAGATTTTGGTTGTTTTGTTGAAGCGTTTTAATAATATCGTCGGTAGAGGTTAACTTTTCAGCTTGTAAAACATCCCCTTCCTGCACTACAGGCGCTTGCGGGCTGCCACCATCTATAACGATGATCTTGTTACCAATAAATCCATCAGAACTGATCTTTACTCCTGAGTTGCGGTGAATATATTGCTGCGTACTTTCGTCAATCCGCATTTTTACATCAACCTGTGATATCCCCACAAATTTAATACTGCTGATGGTACCCACCTTCACACCAGAAAACCACACGTCATTTCCCTTTTTTAATCCGGAAACGTCATCAAAAACGGCGCTGATATGTATGTTTTTTTCAAAGCTTTTTTGCTGGCCGCCAAGGGTAAAAACCCCCAGAATAAAAATTACAAGTCCGAGCGATAAAAATATGCCCACTGTAATTGCCCTTTTATTATCTCCTGAAGCCATAATGTATATTGTAAATGTCTATTTTATAAAGTTGTAATCAAAAAATGGTTTAACCCTTGGGTCATTTGTATCGAAAACCTCCTCAAAAGTGCCTTCACGCTGAAATTGGCCATCGAGTAACATGGCTATACGGTCGCCGGTTGATTTTGCACAGGTTAAATCGTGCGTTATAATAATGGATGATGTTTTGTATCGTTGCTGTACCTCATTAATCAAATCATTGATCTCAATACAGGTAATAGGATCAAGGCCTGCTGTAGGCTCATCATAAAGCATTATTTCCGGATTTAATATCAAAGTACGGGCAATGCCAATCCTCTTGCGCTGTCCGCCCGAAAGTTCAGACGGCATTTGGTTAATGGTCTGCGAAAGGCCAACGGCTTCAAGCACCGTTTCAACAGCGATATCAATTTCTTTGCGCGATATACCTTTACGGTTACGAACCAAAGGGAATTCCAGGTTCTTACGCACTGTCATACTATCATACAGGGCACTGTTCTGAAAAGAAAACCCTATTCTTATCCGCAATTCCTGTAAGTTTTTATCGCTGATGTTGTTTACTTCCTGCCCTAATACCTCAATAGTGCCATGATCAGGTTTTAATAGTCCTGATATCAGCTTGATTAGTACAGATTTTCCGGTGCCCGAACGACCCAATACCACCAGGTTTTCGCCCTGATACAGATCCAGATCAATACCCCGGAGCACGGCAAAGTCCTCGAAGGATTTTTTCAATCCTCTGATCCTTATTACTTCATTATTATAATCTATTTCAACTTTTGCTTTTTCCATAATGTTTATACCACTGTTAGCGAAAGTTGCTGGCTATCTGAACAATAATAATTTCTTCTATAAACACCAAAAACATGGCAGTAACTACAGCTCCGTTTGCCGCTTTACCCACACCTTCGGTTCCTTTATTTGAATAATAGCCCTGGTAGCAGCCCACTATCCCTATGGTGAAACCAAATACGATGGATTTAATTAAGGATGCTGTAAAATCAAGGTATACCAATGGTTGAAAAACCTGTTGCATAAAGGTGGTATAGCTGGTTCCCTCGTTCATGGCAACATTTAAATAACCGCCCAGTAAACCAATAAAGCCGGTATAAGTAGCCAAAATAGGAATAGTAATGGTAGTAGCCAGCACACGTGTGCAAACCAAAAATTTGAAAGGTTTGGTGCCCGATACTTCCATAGCATCAATTTGTTCGGTTACCCGCATGGAGCCCAGCTCGGCACCGATACTTGATCCTACTTTGCCCGAAGCAATCAATGCTGTTACCAGTGGTGCAAGTGCCCTCATTATGGCTATTGAAACCAGTGATGGTAACCAGGACGTTGCGCCAAATGTGATCAGTGATGGGCGCGATTGCTTGGTAAATATCAGCCCCACAATAAAACCGGTTACGGTAATCAGGGTGAACGATCTGACGCCTACTTCATAGCATTGCCTTATTACCTCTTTAAATTCAAAAGGAGGCATAAATGCTTCTTTAAAAAAGCGGACTATGAACAAGTGAATTTTGTAAACCTCGGCAAAAAAATTGTAGAGCTTTTTTTTAAAGGTCGACTGTTTTTTATATTCAGGTGTTGTTTGGTCGCTTACTGAATCCATTAATCTTTTTTAAATATTAATATAACATGTGCTAACTACAAAAAAATTAATAAGTTGTTTGTTTGAGTACCTGGATATCCCTTACGATGATAAATGTTGAACGCAAACCTTTTAATGATTTTAATTAATCTGTAATAATAGTATCACTAGCGTAAAATGTAATTTGTTGATTATGATTTAATTAAGTATGTTGTTAAATAACAATGGTTAATTATCAATCATTAAATGTAAAAATAATATTATATCTTGCTTTCCATTTGCAGTTACTTTTGACTGTTTGCCAATTATAAGCTGACTTCTTGCAGAAAACAATCTGCTCTTATTATTTACAACGCTTTTTGTAACAACAAAATCATAGTAAATTCTATCATCTTTATAAATAATAAAGTATGAATTCAGTTAAATTTGAGCTTACAGCACTGCTTTTACGGTGCAAACCTAAGTTATATTGATCTAAATAATTGATTCCTGTGCTAAAAAATACATCCATGAAATGTAAAATTTTGATAATGTGCTTTTTAATGCTGTTTACCAGCTTTTTTTTAAAAGCCCAAAATAATCAGTTTCAATTTTCGCACCTGGATATCAATAACGGATTGTCTCATAACGAGGTAACCAGCATATTAAAAGACAGCAAGGGTTTTATGTGGTTTGGTACCTTGTCTGGTTTAAACAGGTATGACGGATATAAATTTAAGATATTTAAGCACTCCGTAAGCGATAGTACATCACTTGATGATGACTACATTGTGAGTATCACCGAAGGCCCTGAAAATAAATTATGGGTTGAAACCCGTAACGGATTTAATATTTATAACCCCGAAACGGATAAATTTAGTCATGATATTGCCGGATATCTAAAGTCAATTTCCATTTCTTATGGATACATTACAGCTATAAAAAAAGATCATTCAGGTAATTTTTGGTTTTTGCGTTCGTCATCGGGGGTTTATAAATATAATCCTCAAACCAATAAAACCATTCACATTACGCATTCCGCTACTGATACCACTTCCATCTGTTCAAATACTGTTTCTGACTTGGTTCAGGATTCAAAAGGCAATATATGGCTCACTTACCGCAACGGGATACTGGAACGTATGGATCCATCCAATTTGCACATTACTTATCGCGCCCGCATATTTAATAAGTTGCCTGATGAAATAAACGCGTCCTATAAATTATATATGGATAAACAGGATGATATATGGGCATTTGTCCCTACTTATTCTGCCGGGGTTTACTATGTGAATTTTAAAAAAGGAATTTTTAAGCATATCGATAAAGGGAACGATCAGTCGCATTTAAATACTGATGTTGTTTCGAGCGTAATACAGGATGATAAAGATAGGGTATGGATAGCGACTGACCATGGCGGGGTGAATATGCTAAACAAGCAGGACTTTAAAATCCAATACCTGCTGAACCGGGAAGACGATGCCAAAACCATTGGGCAAAACAGTATTACCCTGATGTATAAAGACAATACGGGGATTATATGGGTTGGATCATATAAAAAAGGTGTTGGCTACTATCACGAAAGTATTATTAAATTCCCGCTCTATACCCACCATTTATCCGACCCGGTATCTGACCCTAAAAGTTTAAGCTTTAGTGATATTAATAATTTTGCTGAAGATAAGCTGGGCAATTTATGGATTGGAACCAATGGTGGTGGCCTCACTTATTTCGATCGTAAAAACGGGACTTTTAAAACCTATCTGCACGATCCTAATAATATTAACAGCCTTACCAATAACGTAATAGTTTGCATGTATATTGATCATGCACAGAAATTATGGATAGGCACCTATTTTGGCGGGTTGGATTGTTTTGATGGCAAAACCTTCACTCATTACAAGCATAACGAAGCTGTACCCGGAAGCATTTCTGAAGACAGAATCTGCGCTATAACCGAAGATTCAGATCATCATTTAATAGTAGGAACGTTATCTGTAGGCTTTAATATTATGGATAGCAAAACCCAAATTTTTTCTCATTATGTGTACAATCAGAGAGAAAATGCTATTCATTCCAATTATGTAAGCCGTGTGCTTGAAGACAGGCGTAAAAATCTGTGGGTGGTAACTTCTTACGGGGTTGATGTTTTAATAAAGGCAACGCATCAATTTATTCATTATATACACGATGCGAAAAATCCTAACAGCCTCATTAATAATAATACCAATAATATAATGGAGGATAGAGAAGGGCTGATATGGGTAAGCACCCGTGAGGGCCTGAGTATTTTTGATTATAAAACCGGCAAGTTTACCAATATAAACAAGCAGGACGGCTTGCCTGATAATACCGTTATAGATATACAACAGTATGATAAAAACAATATATGGGTAAGTACGCCCAATGGATTATCAAACCTGGTGGTTAGCCGTAATCCGGATGGGCTTAAATTTAAATTCATTAACTATAATGAAACTGAAGGCTTACAAGGGCGGGAGTTTACCGAAAACTCATCATTTAAAACCCGTGAAGGCGAGTTGATATTTGGCGGAGGCAATGGTTTTAATATTTTCAAACCTGCTAATATCCGCAGTAATAAAAATGTGCCCCAACTGGTATTTACCGATTTTGAGGTATTTAATCAAAGTCTGGCTGTTGGCGAAAAAACTAATGGCCGTGTTATATTACAAAAGTCCATTACAACATTAAACTCATTAAGCTTAAAATATAGCGACAATGTATTTTCTATAGAGTTTGCATCACTTAACTATTTTAATCCCGATAAGGTTAAATATCAGTACATGATGGAGGGATTTGATAAAAATTGGATAAACGCTGATAATAAAATAAGAAAAGCAACCTATACGAATTTGGATCCGGGAAACTATGTGTTTAAGGTAAGGGCAACCAATAACGACCAGTGGAATAACAAAGAATTAACGCTTCATATAAATATACTGCCACCTTTTTGGAAAACTACCTGGGCATATCTGGTATATGTTGTATTGATAGTAGGGGGATTGTTTTATTTCAGAAGAAGAGGCATAGAAAAACTACGCACACAGTTTTCTATCGAAAAAGAACGTGAAGAAGCTCAACGCATGCACGAGTTGGATTTGATGAAAATTAAGTTCTTTACCAATGTTAGCCATGAGTTCCGGACTCCCTTATCATTAATTATGGCACCTGTTGACAAGTTGCTAAAACAAATTAATGAACCCGATATTCAAAGACAATTACAATTGGTAAATCGTAATGCAAAACGGTTACTTAACCTGGTAAATCAATTGCTTGATTTTAGGAAAATGGAATACCAGGAATTAAAATTGCATGAAAAAAACGGTGATATTATCGCTTTTATAAAGGAGCTTTCTTATGCCTTTACTGATGTTGCTGAGCAAAAACATATACACTTTATTTTTGATTCGGAAATAGATGAATATTATACCAGTTTTGATTATGATAAGATTGAACGGATAATGTTTAACCTGCTTTCAAATGCCTATAAATTTACACATGAAGGCGGCCAGGTAAGTGTATTGCTTAACCAGGTTGATAACCAGCAAACTGGTGAACCGCAATTGGAAATAAGGGTAATTGATACGGGTATAGGTATTGCCGTAGATAAACGCGAGCGGATATTTGATCCGTTCTTTCAGAATGATTTACCGGGTTCTATGCTTAATCAGGGTAGCGGTATAGGGCTTTCCATTACCAGGGAGTTTGTTAAACTGCACAATGGGGAGATTTTTGTTGAAAGTGAATTTAATGAGGGCAGTTGCTTTACCGTGCTTTTACCTTTAGCTAAAGTAGATAAAAACATATTTACAGATACTCTTTTACAGTTAGACCATTCTGCCGGCTTTTCACCGGTGGATGAACAACCTAAAAATGGCGCCCAAAAAGAAAGCAAGGATCTCAAAAAGCCTACTATTTTGCTGGTTGAGGATAATGAGGATTTCAGGTTTTACATTAAAGACAACCTGAAAGCATCCTTTAATATAATTGAAGCCGAGAACGGCAAAAAAGGATGGCAAAAGGCACTTGCCCAGCACCCTAACTTAGTAGTGAGCGATATCAGTATGCCCGAAATGAATGGCATTGATTTGTGTATGAAAATTAAAGGCGATAAACGTACATCTCACATCCCGGTAATATTATTAACCGCTTTGATTGGGGAAGACCAGCAATTGAAAGGTTTGGAAACCGGTGCTAGTGATTATATGACCAAGCCTTTTAACTTCGAGATACTGCAATCAAAAATTAAAAATATATTGAGTCAGCAGGAGAGCATGCGTAAAACCTACCAGAAACAGGTGGAAGCCGTGCCTACCGAAATGCACATCGAATCGCCGGATGAGGCATTTATTAAAAAGGTTTTACTATTGATTGATAACAATATCTCTAATCCTAATTTTTCTGTAGAAGAGCTAAGCAGCGAAGTATTTGTGAGCCGGTATACACTTTATAAAAAAATACTGGCCATGACAGGTAAAACCCCTAACGAACTTGTGCGCTCCATGCGTTTAAAAAGGGCCGCACAATTGCTGGAAACAGGGCATTTAACCATATCTCAAATTTGCCATAAAGTAGGCTTCAAGAGCCAGAAATACTTTGTTAAAACCTTTAAATCTGAGTTTAATACCATCCCTTCTAAATACCTGGAAAGCGTTGGCGGAGAAGAGGAAGACTAGCCTTTTTGAGCCCGCGAATTTCCGGTAAACTGTAAAAGCCCCTCCGAAGGGTTTAGGGTTTGATGGGGTTTAAAACCTCAGCAGTGCCGGCACGTGTTGTAAAGCCGGTTTCTCAGATCCAACTCTTTATGATATTATAATAAGCTTAACCCTAAGCCGCTTAGTAATAATTATTGGCAATCGATTGCCAATAATTCCCTTTATTGCCCATTCACTATAATACTAAAATTGCACTTTAATAAGTTTTTATTCATTAAACAGGTGCACATTTGTCAATGTTTTAAAGTTTTTACTTGTTTTTTAATGCCTGTATTTTAAATAATTATTTGATAATCAATTACTTATTTCGTGTTGACATTTGTGCCCCTATTTATCCACAACCAGGCTTTAATATCCATATAATTTTACCACCAGTATAATGAATAAGTAAACATGTGCTTCACCTACACTTGTTTAAAATAAGCCTAAAGAATTCGTATACAAATTTTATTGGATGTTAACCGGATAGTTCAATATCGTATCCTGGAGTAAATGTGCAGCTCAAATTATGGTGCTGTATTTAACCTGCAATGCATTTGTTTTATGAAACAAGGCCCTTATACCAATTATAAGCAAAAACCAAAATCAATATAAATTAATTACTAAACTAACAAATCATTATGGGAAAAATTCTACGAATGGCATTGCTGTTTATATCCCTGGTAATGTGCTTTACGGTAATGGCACAAACACCGGGAACGGCAATCAAAGGTACAGTTACTGATGACAAGGGCGTAACGCTCCCTGGCGTTTCAGTTGCTGTTAAAGGTACCACAGTTGGTGCAATTACCGATGTAAATGGTAACTATAGCATTACAGTGCCTTCAAGTGGCAAAATATTGGTGTTTTCGTTTATCGGCATGGAAACTCAGGAAGTTAGCATTGGGGCAAAAACAATAATTAACGTAGGCCTCAAATTATCTTCAACAACACTCACAACTGTTGATGTGGTTTCCATTGGTTATGGAACTCAAAAACGTCAGGATGTTAACGGTGCTATTTCTTCTATTAGTGCTAAAACTATACAAGACATACCTCAAGTAAGTGTTGACCAGTTACTTCAAGGACAAGCGGCAGGTGTAACGGTTACTTCAAACTCTGGACAGCCTGGAAGTGCAACCTCTGTTCACATTCGGGGTGTTACGTCATTTACCGGATCAGAGCCGCTTTATGTAATTGATGGAGTAGAAATATCAGGAAATGCTCCCGGGGTGCAATTAACCAGCCCTGGTTCAAGCCAGATGGAGACAAGTGTAAGTCCGCTATCTTCACTAAATCCAAGCGATATTGAATCTATCGATATATTAAAAGACGCTTCTGCAACTGCAATTTATGGTAGCCGCGGTGCAAATGGTGTAGTTATTATAACTACCAAACGGGGTAAAAGTGGCACAGCCCATGTTAATTATGATGGTTTTGTTGGTTTGCAACAGCAGGGCAAATTTTTACAAATGGATAATCTGCAGCAATATGCCACTTTGGAAAACAGATTGGCAACTGCATTTGGTGAGCAACCTCGTGCTGAGTTTGCAAATCCAAGTATTTTAGGACCTGGGACTAACTGGCAAAATGCTGTATTCCGTACTGCACTTGAGCAAAGCCATAACCTTTCGGTATCAGGTGGCAATGATAAATCTGACTATTATCTTTCTGCTGGTTACCTTAACCAGGATGGTACCATATTAGGGTATAACTATAAAAGGTATACTATTAGGATGTCGGTAAATTCACAGGCAAAAAACTGGCTTAAGGTTGGTTCAAATTTAGGTGCTACCCGCAGCGATCAAAACGTTGGTTTAGGAAGCAACACCGGTATTATTTACAATGCCTTATTAGCAGCACCTGACCAGGCCGTTTACAACGCCGATGGTACTTTCGCAGGACCGGCTGTAGTAGGTGGAACTGTTGAAGGCGGCCCTAACCCTGTTCAGCAAGCGTTAAGCATTACCAATACTTTAAACAGGAATGAAATTAACGGAAACATGTATGCTGAAATAAAGTTTTATAAGGATCTTAATTTAAGATCGGAAGTTGGTGGTGATTTCAACTGGTCAAATGCACAAACTTTTGACCCAACTTATTCTTACGGGGCAACAGGCAGTACACCGGCATATCAAAATGAAACGGCTACTTTGAGTCGTTTAATTGGGAACAGTACTTACTGGAGCTGGAAGGAAACTTTAAATTATGGACATACCTGGGGTAAAAGTAATTTAACAGCTTTAGCAGGCCGTGAAGTATGGGAATCTGGTTATGATTATGTTCCCTTATCAGGTACAGGCTTTGTTGCAGGTAACAACGTGCAAAGTATTGCTTTAGCCAACGCGGTTGGAGCAAGTGTTGCGGAAAATGAAGCAACACAGGTAATGGAATCATACTTAGGCCGTGCAATTTATACCTATGATAATAAATACAGCATTACTGCAAATATCCGCAGTGATCGTACTTCAAACTTTGCGCCAGGACATCAAACAGGTTATTTCCCTGGGGCTGCTTTGTCATGGAGGTTATCTGAAGAGCCTTTTATGGCGAGCATAAAACAAGTAGCTGATAATATTAAGATCAGGGCAAGTTATGGTACAACAGGTAATTCAAATGTTGGGTTACCATATGTTTACGGTGCATCGCTTAAAGGGGTAGCAACTGCTTTTGGTACTGGATTTATTATAAATAATGCCGCAAATCCGAATGTTACATGGGAAAAAGCTATTCAGAAAGACTTAGGTGTTGATTTCACTTTGTTTAGCCGTATTGATGCAAGCTTTGATTATTTTGATAAAACTTCAAGCAACTTCCTGTTCCAAAAACCACTACCTAACTTCCTTTTAGGGGGGCCAAACGAATATGGCGACAATCCTGCAGGTATTCAGGCTCCATATATCAATGCAGGTCAGATTGAAAATAAGGGATTTGAGTTTTCAATTAACAGCCGCAACATTGTTGGTAAAGATTTTAACTGGAGTACAAACTTAACTTTCTCACATTACAGTAATAAGGTTACTTCGCTTAATGGTGCACCCGCAATTGTTGAGTCACTTAACGAAAGTTATATCAGCTTAACACCCACTAAAACAATTGTAGGTTATTCTGAAGGCGAGTTTTATGGCTATAAAGTAGAGGGCGTTGTTAAAACACAAGCGCAATTGTCTTATCTGGCTACGCACCCCCAAAATGTTACTGGGACTACCGCTCAAGTGGTTAGCAATGGTCAGGGAAATACCATTTGGTTAGGCGATTTACAGTACCAGGATACAAACCACGATGGTAAAGTTGATGTTAATGACCAAGTGCCACTTGGTAGCCCTCAGCCTGATTTTACTTATGGTATAACCAATAATTTCACTTACAAACAATTTGATTTAAGCATATTCTTCTACGGTTCATATGGCGGCAAAATTTTAGATGCGCTTGAATATGAAACAGCAGGTTTATCAGGTTTATATCAAAATCAGCTGGCTTCAACTGCAAACTACTGGACCCCGAGTAATCCAACTTCAAATATTCCGGCTCCACGTGCAGGTATAGCTAACCCTAACCTGGTAATGTCTGACCGGTTTTTGGAAAGTGCTTCCTTTTTAAGGCTACAAAATGTTCGTTTTGGGTACACTTTACCTTCACAATGGGCAAAATCTATTGCAATGACCAATTTAAAAGTTTACGTAAGTGGCCAAAATTTATTTGTAATCAGCAAGTATCCTGGTCTTGACCCGGAAGTGGGTTCATTTAATCAAAACCCTCTGTTAAGTAATATCGATTTAGGAAGATATCCTTCACCGCGCATTTTTACTTTGGGAGTTAACGCACAATTTTAATTAAAAAGGAATTTTGATATGAAAAGACATATAAAATATATAACAGGTTTGGCGGCAATTGCAAGTGTTATCACTTCCGGTTGCAAAAAAGACTTTTTTAATCGTCCACCAGAGTCTCAAGTTACTGTAGGTAACTATTACCAAACCACAGCACAGGTACAGGCTAGCACAAACGGATTATACGGATCGCCATGGTTTGGCTGGAACAATAAATCAGGGTGGGCTATTACCGAATTATCAGGTGGTAACGGGATTTCTTATTCATCAGATGTAAATGCTTTTGAAAACTGGTCGGTTCCGAATACCAATCCTGAAATTCTTGCCGCATGGGATTCCCCTTTTACGGTTATTGCTCAGTGTAATGGTTTAATAAATAACATGCCTGCAACTATTTCTGGTGTTCCGCAAGCTACTGTTAATAACGCATTAGGCGAGGCTCACTTAATGCGTGGCGTAGCTTATTTCTACCTGGTTCGGGTTTTTGGGAATGTACCAATTGTTACTAATCCGTTAAATGATTTAAATGATTTTCAAACGGTACCTACAAATCCTATATCTGATGTTTATCATCAAATAATACTGGATTTGCAATTTGCAGAAGCCAATTGTTCTGCGAATGTTGCAAGTACCGGCCACGGCGACAGCGGTTCAGCATCTGCTATGCTTGCAAAAGTTTATTTATATATGCAGGATTATGCCAATGCACGTAAAGAAGCTGAAAAGGTAATTAACAGCGGCGAATTTTCACTATTGCCAACCTACGAGAATCTTTTTCAAACAGCCTTTAATAATAATAAAGAAAGTATTTTGGCTATGCAGTGGATTTATAATGGAGGATACGATTATGGTAACTCTATACAGGCATCTTGGGCGTACAATAGTACCATTACAGGTACTGGTGACGGATACGCGGTTTTTGGTCCAACCATCGACTTGCAAAATGCTTTTGTGGCTGAAGGTGGCGACACCATCCGCAGGCATGCAACCATTATGATACCAAATAGCTTTTATGCTGATTTGGATGCTGCCACCGGAGGCTATACTTTCCCGGCAACAGGAAGTGCGCAAAGTACTAATGCAGCCGCAAAAAAATATGTAGTAGGTACACCTGCTGATAATGGCGGTAAAAGTGCTGCACAGGCAAGTGGCAATAATACTTATATTATCCGTTATGCCGACGTTTTGCTGATTGAAGCAGAAGCAATTTTGGGTCAGGGTGCAGGTGTTACAGCTGGTACCGGTATTCCTTTATCTACCTCAACAACAGATGCAACCGCATTGATGTATTTTAATATGGTTAGAACCAGGGTTGGTGTACCTGCCGTAACGTCATTTACCTATCAGCAATTGCTAAATGAAAGACGTTTAGAGTTTGCACTTGAGCAAGATTACTGGTTTGATTTATGTCGTATTGATGGTTATCAAACTGCAGGTTCGGCAGTTAGTCCAACACAACATCCTGTGGCTACTACTATTATCAGTAACCAGGAAAGAGGTACTTATAGCGGCACATTCGGGACTACTACAGCCCCGACCATTTATTCAAGTAAACTTACTCCTACAGCTGCAAACTTCTATTTCCCGGTTCCGGTAACAGAATCAGCGGCTGATCCAAATTTAGTTAAGGCACCTGTTGCATATAAATTTTAATTAAGAGACATATGAAAAAGATTTTTTCTATAAAAAGTCACTTAATGCTGGCGGCGTTGCTGGTATTAGGTTTCGCATCCTGTAAGAAGGAAGATAACGGTGGTATTAGTGGTGTAACAGGTGGCAAAGGCGCTCCTACCGTTACCAGCATACATACGGTAAGTAAATCAGTAGTCGACTCTGCGTTAACTACAACCACTACGGTTTATAACAGCAGTGGTGTGCCTACAACAACAACAACGCCAAATTACAATCCACAGGTAACTGCTTTTGATTCGGTAACCACTACCGGTAATCTTGGTAATTACTATGTATTGTATGGTACCAACCTGGGCAGTACAACTAAAATTGTTATTAACGGTGTGTCTATTTATTTCAATAGGGCACTTAATTCCGATAAATCGATTGTATTTAGTATCCCTACCACTGTGCCTTATGTGCAGCCACAGGCCAATACTATAATAATAACTACGCTTTATGGAGCAGTTACCTATAAATTTACAGTATTGCCACCGCCTCCAACAATAACTGGAACTACTGATTACAGTTATGTTGCAAATCAACAAATTACCCTAACAGGTAAAGGCTTTGCTTCGGTTTCAGCAATCAAACTAAAAACCACAAGCGATCCTATAACTATTGTTTCAGAAAACGACAGTACACTGGTAATGAAAATGCCGGCAGTTTCTGCGGCAACAGAGTCAGCGTTATTATTTACCTATACTTCAGGGTCAAATGCGGCAGCTCAAACAGCTTCTACTGTAGTATTTAATGACCTTGATAACAGTTACCAGATTTTTGTTAATGGTCAGCTGCAAAATGGTTGGTTTAACAATTCATGGTCTTACCCTTCGGGTACTGTAACCAGTGTTTCACATGCTGGCTCTGGATCATTCCAGTTGCATTATCCGGCAGGTGGTTGGCAGGTTGAAGGTATGGCTGATTGGAATACGCCTGGTAAATTCCCTTATGATCCTACCTATAAATATTTAACCTTCTGGATCAAAGGTGGTACAGTTACGCATACACTTGTATTGGTAGGTGATCAAATGGTGGGCGGTTATGGGCAGGTGCAAAATGCAAACGCTTATGCAGCACAATTGGTTACTGTTCCGGCAAAAGTTTGGACATTCTTCAAAATTCCATTGGGTGCTCCATCTTCAACAAATGCAAATCTGCTTAATTTCTGGGCCAACGGTACAACAGCTCAGCAGTTAGGGTTCTTCTTAATGGGCCAAACTGGTGATGTGGATGAAGATATGTATTTTGATGAAATGGCATTTATTAAATAACTAAAGAAATGTCTTTAAAAGCCATATGAACAATGGACCTTTTATTGAATAATTGATTTGTTTATACAGCCACCACCAGTTTGAGGTTTATGCAAAACCGGTGGTGGCTTTTTAATTATCTGTTAAAAATTATGAAAAGATTTATCGCTATTCTCTTTGTATGTTTTTTTATGCTGATGTATAAAGCCAATGCCCAAAAAAACCTGGTAACTAACGGTGGGTTTGAAGACGATGACTTATACGGGTGGAATAATAATGGCGCAAAACAAACTCCATGGGCTTTTAAAAGCGGTAAAAATGCTTGTGCTGTAATTGCAACAGGGACTGATAAATGGATAGGTATTGATCAAATTGTCCATATCCCTAAAAAAGTACAATCTATTGAATTTAGTGCATGGGTGAAAACCAATAATGTGGTGAAAGGAAAAGATGATTGGGATGGGGCTGTTTTTACGGTTGTTTTTTTGGATGCCAGAGATAAAGAATTAGGTGAGGGAATAAATATTATAAGGTTAACTGGCGACCAGGACTGGACACAGGCCAATAAAATAATTCAGATTCCGGAAAAAGCTTATAGTTTTAAAATTCTGTTTGCTTTAGGAAATGCATCAGGAACGTTACTGGTTGATGACGTAAGTGCAAAGGCAATCAATTGATCCTGAATAAAATATTATTGAATTGTTAAATTAGTATCAGTATATTGAAATTTTTATAAACCAAAAATAATTAAGAATGACAAGTAATGTAATGCGCGAAATTACCCCACTCACACCAAGCGATTGCTTTACAATTTTTACACGGGTAAAAAAGAAGTTTGATTTTCCGCTTCATTATCATGATGAGTATGAACTAAACCTGATATTGAATGCCAAGGGAGCCAAACGTGTAGTTGGGGGGCATATTGAAGTTATTGAAGATCTGGAACTAGCCTTAATAGGTCCAAACCTGTATCATGCCTGGTTTACTAATCAATGCCAGAGTGAATCCATTACGGAAATTACGATTCAGTTTCATAAAGATCTTTTTGATGATAAGCTGCTGAAAAGAAATCAATTAAGTTTTTTAAAAAGTATGCTGGAGCGTTCGCAAAGAGGGATAACTTTTGCGCCGGAAACCATTCTGGCTTTAAAGGACCGCATCATAGCGCTGGATAAAAAGAGTGGTTTTGATTCGGTTTTGGAGTTGTTATCCATTCTGCACGATCTTTCTACATCGCGGAATATGAAAACGCTTTCTGATCCGAGTTTTACCAACGAGAAGTTTTACTATAACAGCCGTCGTATAGAAAAGGTGTTTGAGCATATGAACAATAACTACAATAAGCAGGTAACCCTGGCCGAAGTAGCCCGTATAGCCAATATGCCCGAAGCGTCATTCAGCAGGTTTATAAAAAAACGTACAGGTAAAACATTTATTGATAGTTTGAATGAAATAAGGCTTGGTCATGCATCGCGGATGTTGATTGACTCAACTACTACCGTGGCTGAAATTGCTTATAAATGTGGTTTTAATAATATCTCCAATTTTAACAGAATTTTTAAACGGAAGAAGCTTTGTATCCCTAAAGAATTCAGGGAAACCTATACCGGTAACCGGGTTTTTATCTAAATTAAATGGAACTGAGTGTTGAATAAGCACCTTATATTGTGAAGCAAGCAAAACTATATGATAAAATAGTATTACATATTTGTTACTAATAAATCTACTTTAGCCAATACCATTAGAAACCATTTGGAAATAAATTTTCAAAATAACAAGTCTTCAAATTTCAAATAAATTAACATGCGGCTACATCCGGTAGATATTGCCATAATAGTTTTATACCTGTTAAGCACCATATTTATTGGCTTGTGGTACCGTAAAAAAGCACGTGTAAATAAGGAAAGCTACATGCTTGGGGGTAAATCGTTGCCCTGGTATAAGCTTGGTTTAAGCGATGCATCTGATATGTTTGATATCAGCGGCACCATGTGGATGGTAAGCCTGTGTTTTGTTTATGGTATGAAAAGCATCTGGATACCCTGGCTTTGGCCGGTATTTAACCAGGTGTTTTTAATGATGTATCTCTCCCGATGGCTGCGCCGCTCAAACGCCACAACAGGCGCCGAATGGCTGGCTACCCGTTTCGGGAAAAGCGGTCCGGGCGTTGCTGGTTCACACATTATCGTGATCGTTTTTGCTTTGCTAAGCTGCTTGGCCTTTATGGGTTATGGCTTTATAGGCCTGGGTAAGTTTATTGAAATTTTTGTACCCTGGGATTTGATTAAAGCGTACATCCCTTTTAATGTAGCCCCTCAATATGTGCCACACGTTTATGGCATCATCTTTACCCTCTTTGCTATGTTTTACTCCATTTTGGGTGGAATGCACAGCATTGTAACAGGTGATATGATTAAATATGGCATCATGACGGTGGCCTGCATCTGGATAGGCACTATTGCGGTAAACCATATGAAGGGTCATCCATTAAATGTACCTAACGGATGGTTCAGCCCGTTTTTCGGTACACGGCTTAACCTCAATTGGTCAAATATTATTACCGAAGTAAATGCCAAGATCAAAAGTGACGGTTATTCGCTGTTTGGCTTGTTTTTTATGATGATGACCTTCAAAGGTTTTTTTGCAGCCCTGGCTGGCCCCGCGCCGAATTATGACATGCAGAAAATTCTTTCAACACGGTCGCCCGAGGAAGCAAGTAAAATGAGCGGCTTTGTAAATATTATCCTGCTGCCCATTCGCTATACACTTATTATCAGTCTTACTATACTGGGCTTATTGTATTTCCACCAGATGAATTTAAAAGATGATACGGGGGCCATTGATTTTGAGCGGATACTACCGGCGGTTATCAATAACTTTTTACCTGTTGGCTTAGTGGGCCTGCTGCTTGCTGGTTTGTTGGGTGCCTTTATGAGCACTTTTAGTGGTACCATGAATGCCGCGCAAGCATATATCGTAAATGATATCTATTTAAAATACATAAATCCGAAGGCGGCCAACAGAAAAATTATCCTCATGAATTACCTTGTCGGGATTGTTGTTGTTGCCGCAGGCGTAGTGGTTGGTTTCTCTATTAAAGATATAAACCTGGCACTACAGTGGATCGTATCCGCATTGTATGGCGGTTATGTAATATCTAACGTATTAAAATGGCATTGGTGGCGCTTTAACGCGAATGGCTTTTTCTGGGGAATGCTCAGCGGAATAGTTACCTCAATGATATTCTCGTGGCTAATCCCGCCTGGCGAATTGTTAAACTGGATCCCGGTGCTGTTTGCCTTATCGCTTGCAGGTTCGGTTATAGGTTCTTATGCATCGCCGCAAACCGATATGGAGGTATTGAAATCATTTTACGCCAATGTTCGTCCCTGGGGTTTTTGGGGGCCGGTTAAGGAGGCTGTTTTGGCCGATGACCCATCCTTTCAACCTAATAAAAACTTTAAGATCAACATGTTTAATGTGGTAATAGGAACCATGGCGCAATGTTGCTTAACCATTTTGCCCATGTACCTGGTATTACGGCAAAAAATGCCGCTGTTGTACACCGTAGGCATTTTAGCGGTTTTAATGGTGATCCTTAAAAAAACATGGTGGAATAAATTAAAAGATTATTAATGAAAGGTGAATAGGTTTATAAAGAGAATGGTTGATTGGTTTAAACTCAATCAAATAATCCAACCGAATAAACTACAAACTACTTATATAATGAAGAACGAATTTGAAAAACGTTTAAAGCAATTAGAAGAAGCATATTATCAGCTGATTAATAAACCCAATGAAATAGCGGGTTTAGGCAACGGCGTTTTCGACCGTTATAAAAATCCGGTATTAACCGCAGCGCATACACCACTTTTTTGGCGGTACGATGTTAATCCTTCTACCAACCCGTATCTGATGGAACGTTTTGGCATCAATGCTGCTTTTAATGCAGGTGCCATAAAGTTTAATGATAAATATGTAATGGTAGTTAGGGTAGAAGGCACCGATCGTAAGTCGTTTTTTGCAGTGGCCGAAAGCGCTGATGGCATTAGCAATTTCACTTTTTGGGAATACCCTATTGACATGCCGGAAACAGACGAACCTGATACCAATGTTTATGATATGCGGTTAACAGCCCATGAGGATGGTTGGATCTACGGATTATTCTGCACCGAAAGGCGTGACCCGGAAGCTCCGGCATATGACCAGAGCATGGCGGTAGCTGCCTGTGGTATAGCCCGCACAAAAGATTTGATTAAATGGGAGCGACTGCCTGATCTGGTTACCAAATCGCCCCAGCAAAGAAACGTGGTACTGCATCCCGAATTTGTAAATGGTTTATATGCATTGTACACCCGTCCGCAGGATGGCTTTATAAGCGCAGGAAAAGGTGGCGGCATAGGCTTTGGCTTTACCGAATCAATGGAGAAAGCAGTAGTTGATCTGGAAACCATTATCGACAATAAAAATTACCATACTGTTTATGAGGCTAAGAACGGACAGGGTCCAACACCAATAAAAACAGACAAAGGTTGGCTGCACCTGGCTCATGGCGTGCGCAATACTGCCGCAGGTTTACGCTACGTATTATACCTGTTTATGACCGATCTGCACGATTTGACTAAAGTTTTATACAAACCTGCCGGATATTTTTTGGCCCCCGAAGGTGCTGAACGGGTTGGGGATGTATCAAACGTGGTTTTTTGCAACGGATGGATCAAAGATGATGATGGTACGGTTTATATTTATTACGCATCGTCAGATACCCGAATGCATGTGGCCACCAGCACCGTCAACAAACTGGTTGATTATGTAATGAATACACCAGCTGACGGTTTGCGCTCGGCTTTATCTGTAAAATCAATTTACAGGATAATTGATGGCAACAAAAGCCAATTAAAATAAACGGTTTTGGTTTAAATAGTTTATGTTATTGCTCAGCGGTGATGTATTCGTATTAAAAACAAAAACTGTTAAAGTGACATTATAAAATTAAAAATAGTATAGCTAGTGACTAGTCAGGATGTTAATATACAGCTAAGCAACTTTAAGTGCGAATTGAACCAGGAATTGAGCCGGATTTTAAGCTATTGGGCAGCTTATGCTCCCGATACAGATAATGGTGGCTTTTATGGCCAGATAGATAACGACAATAGAGTAACACCTGATGCACCAAAAGGCTCGGTACTTAACGCCCGTATTTTGTGGACCTTTTCTGCTGCTTATAATCATAAACCCGATCCATTGTTTATGGCACTGGCCGAAAGGGCTTATCAATATATTGCCGACTATTTTATGGATGATGAACATGGTGGCATTTATTGGTCGGTTGATTATAAGGGTAACCCTTTGGATACTAAAAAACAGGTTTATGCCATTGCTTTTACCATTTATGCCCTGAGCGAATTTCACATGGCATCCGGTAGCGAAGAGGCAAAGCAAAAAGCCATCGATCTTTTTTATTTACTGGTTAATAAAGCTTATGATCCCGCACAAACGGGCTACTTTGAGGCTTTTACCAAGAACTGGACACCTATTGATGATCTGCGCTTGAGCGAGAAGGACGAGAACGAGAAAAAAACCATGAATACGCATTTGCACGTTCTGGAAGGCTATACCAACCTATACCGTATCTGGCCGGATGAATCGTTACGTGAGCATATTTCTATACTGCTTAACAATTTTTTCGATCATTTTATCAATCATCAAACCCATCATCTGGCTTTATTTTTTGATGAGGATTGGCATTCCAAATCTGGCCTGGTCTCGTATGGACATGATATTGAAGCTACCTGGCTGCTGTTGGAAGCTGCTGAAGTGATTGAAGATAAGGCGATGGTTGAAGCTATAAAGAAAATCAGTATGGATATTGCAGAAGCAACAATAGAAGGTTTGGATACCGACAATGGTTTATGGTACGAGTATGAACCTGCAAATGACCATCTGGTAAAAGAGAAACACTGGTGGGTACAGGCAGAGGCGATGGTTGGCTTTTTCAACACCTGGCAAATATCAGGCAATGAAAAATATTTAAATCTGGCCATTAGCAATTGGGAGTTTGTAAAAAGCAAAATATTGGATAAGCCCAAAGGCGAGTGGTTTTGGGGAGTTAATGAAAACGGAGAAATTATGCTGGGTGAGGATAAGGTGGGCTTATGGAAATGCCCTTATCACAATAGCCGGGCTTGTATTGAAATTATTAAAAGAATTATGATATGAAAAGCATTAAAATAGCAATAACTATTATCTTGACATCTGTGTCTATGTTTCAGGCGTGTAAAAAGACATCTGCCAGCAACAATTCTAGTGGTAATACCACAACAGGGCCCATTGTAAAAGGTACAGATCCTGCGGTAGCATCTACCCAGGGCTTTTTCCTCGATAACTGGACAGCAAAAACATGGACAGATCCTGCTACAAGTATTGGCGTAAGTAAACCATCGGCAATTGGCGCAGTTAATGTAACAGTTGATCTGAGCCAGATTACTACCAAAGTATCCAAACTGATTTATGGCAACAACACCAATCCGTATATGGGCCAGTATGTTACCGAGCCTGTTTTAATGAACAACATTACGGCACTTTCGCCCAATATATTAAGGGCACCGGGCGGCAGTTTATCTGACGTATACTTCTGGAATGCTGATGGCGTAAACGTAACAGCTCCGGCTGATGCTCCCGCAACCTTACTGGATAATACAGGCACCGCGTCTGCAGCCAATTATTGGTTTGGCAACAATACCCAAACCTTCACCGTTACGGTTGATAATTATTATAAAGTACTGGCGCAAACCAGCAGTACCGGTTTAATAACAGTAAACTACGGTTATGCTCGTTACGGAACCAGTGCGCACCCCGACCAAACAGCCGCGCATTTAGCTGCTAACTGGGTGCGTTATGATAAGGGCCGTACACAATATTGGGAAGTTGGTAATGAATGTTATGGCAACTGGGAAGCAGGGTACCGCATTGATGTAACTAAAAATCAGGATGGCCAACCAGCCATCATCACCGGTACTTTATACGGTACGCACTTTAAAGTATTTGCCGATTCCATGCGCGCTGCCGCTGCAGAAGTGGGCAACACTAATATTAAAATTGGCATTGTGCTTACCTCAAGCAGCGATGTGAGCAATAACGCCGGGGTAAGCAATTGGAACGCTAATGTATTGGCGGCGGCAGGCAATACACCCGATTTTTATGTAGTACACAATTACTACACACCTTATGCACAAAACTCTACAGCAGCCATAATTTTAGCAACGCCGCAAACTACCAGTGCTATGATGAGCTGGATAAATACCTCTGTGCAAACTGCCGGAGTGAGTGCCAAACCTGTTGCCATGGACGAGTGGAATATACAGGCAGTAGGTTCAAATCAGGATGTTTCGAACATTGCTGGTTTACATGCAACAATGAACTTAGGGGAGATCCTGAAAAATAAGATCAGCATGGCCAGCCGTTGGGATTTGGCTAATGGATGGGGTGGTGGCGACGATCAGGGGATGTTTAATATCGGCGATGAGCCTGGAGGCGTTGCAAAATGGAATGCACGCCCCGCGTTTTATTATATGTATTTCTTTCAGAAATATGTTGGGGATAGGGTGGTAGCATCATCAGTAAGCGGAAATTCAGATATCGTAAGTTACGGATCGTCTTATACATCGGGCGAAGCTGGTGTTATCCTGGTTAACCAGGGAAGTACCGATCATACTGTAGCCGTAACCTTTAAAAACTTTTTGGCGGGCAGCAATTATTATTACTATGTGTTAAATGGAGGAACAGATGCTGTCCCTTTTTCGCGCCAGGTACAGGTAAATGGTAGTGGTCCGGCAAATGGTATCTCTGGCGGTCCGGCGGGTTTTGCTACCATGGCACCTTTAAGTGCAAGCATTTCAGGAGGTATAAATGTGGTTGTACCAGCTTATGGAGCGGTGTTTTTAGTTGCCGATAAACAGTAGATAATACGGTTCTGAATGAGCGGGATAAAGTTTCTATATTTATTAAATGGCCTGGACAAATAAACTAAATGGTAAATATTCGTTAGAAACGCTTAATTCCAAAGAAAGCATTGTAAATACTTTAAAAGAACGAATTGACAAAGCACAGAAAGATAAAAGCTGGTTTTCTTTTGAGGATGTTGATTATAAAAACATGCGAATTGATGATTATAGAATAATAATTAAAAGAAAACCTGCTTTGGTGAGTTTTATGCCGAATCCTGATAACGGTTTCATTATAGTTCATTTTAATCAAATTAACAATGAAAAAATGCAAGTTAATGCTGAAATAAAACCTTATAAGATTGGACTTTGGCTTGCAATAGGCGTTTTAATACCCTTTAGTGCTTTGCAGTTATTGATGATGCATGGAGTATATAAATATGGTCTTTTAATAATATCGTGGTCCCTCGTTCTGAGTGTTGCTTATCTTGGGGTTCTATTTTTTAGATATAGATTGAAGATGTATCTGGAAACGGTTCTTGCGGATATCGGAATTAAAGGTGATCTTATAAGAGAAAGAAAATAAATTATGGACAGTAATCTCATAAAAAATGAAACCCATACGCCACACTATTCAGTTAATAATCATGGTTCTGCTGATGTCGGTTAGAATCTCCTACGCTGCGCGAATCACTAATTTCAACGTTAAAGATTACGGTGCCGCAGGCGATGGTATAAACCTGGATAGTAAGGCTATAAACAAAGCTATTGATGCTGCTTCGGCTGCAGGTGGTGGTACGGTTTATCTTCCGGCGGGCAATTATTTATCAGGTTCTATCCACCTTAAAAGTAATATTTCTTTGTTTATTGATCAGGGCGCTACCATTATTGCGGCTCCGGTAAGTGCCGCAAACGGGTATGACGAGGAAGAAGCCAGCGTAAATACCATATACCAGGATTCGGGGCATAGCCATTGGCACAACAGCCTCATCTGGGGCGAAAACCTGCACGATGTTTCCATATTGGGACAAGGGCAAATTTGGGGTAAGGGCTTGTATAAAGACTATGTGAAAGATAAGCAATCGGCCAACAAAGCAATAGCCTTATACCTGTGCCGTAACGTGAACATAAGGGATATTTCTGTGTTGCATGGTGGTTGGTTCGCCATTTTAGTTACTGGTGTTGATAATTTAACTATCGACAATGTAATATTGGATACCAACCGCGATGGTATGGATATTGATTGCTGCCGTAATGTGCATGTTTCCAATTGCAGCGTTAACTCACCTTATGACGATGGCATTTGTTTGAAAAGTACTTTTGGTTTGGGTTTTGCCCGCGCTACCGAAAATGTGACTATTACCAATTGTGCCGTAAGTGGTTTTGATGAGGGTTCTTTTTTAGGTGGTACCTACAAAAGAACCGTTAGTTTGCACTGGAAGGATGGCCCGGTTGGGCGCATAAAATTTGGTACAGAATCAAACGGGGGATTTAAAAATATCACCATATCAAATTGCACATTTAATTATTGCCGGGGCCTTGCCCTCGAAACAGTGGATGGTGCTTTATTAGAAGATGTAACCATCACCAATATTACCATGCGCGACATTGTAAATGCTCCCATATTTTTAAGAATTGGATCCAGAATGCGTGGACCTGCAGAGGTGCCTGTAGGCGAGCTGCGTCGGGTTATTATCAGCAATATTATTGCTTATAACGTTGAGCCGTGGCAAGGCGTGCTGATTAGTGGCATACCCAATCATCCTATAAAAGACATCACCCTAAAAGATATTAAACTTTATTTTAAAGGAACCGGGACTGATCAACAAGCTAAGCTCGATGTACCCGAATTAGAAAAAGGCTACCCAGAACCAAGTAGTTTTGGCACCTTACCGGCTTATGGATTTTTTGTGCGGCATGTTGAGAGCCTCACATTGGAAAATATTGAACTGAATTTTTTAAACGACGATCAGCGCCCGGCTTTCGTTTTTGATGATGTTAAGGATGCCAATTTACGGTTTGTAAAAGCACAAACATCAGGCAGCATACCGCCCATCAGCATGAAAAATACGGAGAATATCACTGTTTTTCAATCATTGAATTTGCCGGATGGGAAATTGAGTAACAAGCAATAAAACTGAATTATGAGAAAAAAAATTATAAAAAGTGCTGTTTTAGCTGTGTTAATTGGCTTCGCTGCCAATGTATCTTATGCTCAGAAATTTGAAGAACTGGCCCAAACCCCACCAATGGGCTGGAATAGCTGGAATACTTTTCAAACCAATATTGACGAGCCTTTGCTAAAAGGCATGGTGGATACTTATGTATCATCGGGCATGAAAGACGCTGGGTATACCTATTTTGTATTGGACGATGGCTGGATGAGTATGGATCGGGATAAGGATGGTAACCTGGTGGCTGATCCTAAAAAATTCCCCAACGGGATGAAGGAGTTTGCCGATTATGTACATTCAAAGGGACTGAAGTTTGGTATCTATAATTGCGCGGGTACAAAAACGTGTGCAGGTTATCCCGGCACACGCGGTTACGAATATCAGGATGCCCGTTTATATGCCTCATGGGGTGTTGATTATTTAAAGTTTGATTGGTGCAATACAGATGGTATTAATGCTAAAGAAGCTTATACTACCATGAGTATGGCCATTCGTGCAGCTGGCAGGCCAATGGTGTTTAGCCTGTGCGAATGGGGAAATCATCAGCCATGGCGCTGGGCAAAGGATGTTGGTCAGCTTTGGCGCAGTACCGGTGATATTTATGTCGGCTTTGAAAAGAACCTGAGCAAGGGTAGTTGGACGGCTTTAAGCGTATTGAGTATTTTAGATAAGCAGGACAGTATTCGCCAATATGCAGGCCCGGGCCATTGGAATGACCCTGATATGCTGGAAGTGGGTAACGGGATGAAGTATAATGAAGATAAAGCTCATTTTTCTTTATGGTGTATGCTGGCTGCTCCTTTAATGGCTGGTAATGATCTGCGTAAAATGACAGATCAAACCAAATCGATATTAACCAATAAAGATTTGATATCGGTAGATCAGGATGCGCTTGGAATTGAAGCTTTCAGATATTATTCTTTTGACGGGATTGAAATTTGGGTAAAGCCCTTATCAAATAACGAAGTGGCTGTTTGTTTCTTAAACCGTTCAGACCATCCTCAAACCATAAATTACAACTGGAAGGGACATGTTATAAGCGACCCAATAAATAAGGTGAATTATAATTTTAACGCAGATACTTATAAGCTGCGCGATTTGTGGACGAAAAAGGAAATCGGCACTACTGCAAAAAACTTTGAACAAACCATACCATCAGATGATGTGGTGGTATTAAGATTGACGAAATAAATAGAGAATCGGCTTAAAAGATGAATAAATTATATCTCACCATAATTGCACTTTTTATAAGTTTTAGCGTTCATGCGCAACTATCCAATCCGAGTGATAGCAGGGCTACTAAAGAAACAAAAGCACTTTATTATTCCATGCAGAGGCTTGTTGATGCCGGGGTAATGTTTGGGCACCATGATGATACGGGTTATGGCGTGCAGTGGAAGTTTACGGATGATAGCTCGGATGTGAAAAGCACTACAGGTTCATATCCGGCTGTTTATGGCTGGGATCTGGCCAAAATTGAACATGACAGTACCCAAGACATTAACCGCATCCCTTTTGAATTGCAGAAAAAACGGGTACAAGAAGCTTATGCCCGTGGAGGCATCAACACTTTTTGCTGGCACATGGATAATCCTGCTGATGGTAAAAGCGCCTGGGATACTACAGAACGTACCATCGCCGCAATTTTGCCCGGCGGCTCTGCGCATGAAGTTTACGTGCAATGGCTGGATCGTGCGGCGAATTATTTAAAAGAGCTGAAAGGAAAAGATGGTGAACCGATTCCCATTCTTTTTCGTCCGTTTCATGAACTAACCGGTACCTGGTTCTGGTGGTGCAAAAACACCAGCTCACCCGAGGAATTTAAAGCCCTTTGGCGCTTTACGGTTGATTACCTGCGTAATACCAAAAAGCTGCATAACCTGCTCATTGTTTATTCCGTAGCTGATTTTGATACCGAGGCCCAGTTTATGGAGCGGTATCCTGGGGATAATTATGTCGATTTTATGGGTTTTGATAACTACTGCCGTAATAATGTAGCTTATTTTCAAAGCAAACTTGATAGCCGTCTGGCGCTTTTAAATGTAATTGCAGCAAATCACCATAAACCATCCTGCCTGGCAGAAGTGGGGTATAATCTCATTCCGCAAGCCGACTGGTGGACAAAAGTTTTATTACCCGTGCTGGCCAAAAATAAAACATCATACGTACTTACCTGGCGCAATGCCGATACCTCGCAATATTTTGCACCTTACCCGGGCCAAATGAGTGAGAAGGATTTTAAGGATTTTGCAAATAGTTACCACACCATTTTTCAAAATCGGTTAACTCCGCTGGGGATATATGGTAGGCCGGTAGAATAGGGTGGATTCTTAGCCAAAACTGTAATAGGTTAGTTTTTAACGACGGGTTCTTTCATCTTTAAAACATATCTTTATATTTTTGCCGAACGATTAATACTAACCCTATGTGCGCTAAAATTGACAAAAATATTCAAGATGCCGAATTATATAAAGAGCTGCTTGAAGGCAACAAACAGTTTGTAAAAAACACTTTAGCTATTGACCCGGAGTATTTTACTAATCTGGCTAAAGGGCAATCTCCGCCCGTGTTGTGGATAGGCTGTGCTGATAGCCGTGTTCCGGCAAACCAGATTACAAATACTGCCCCGGGCGAGATCTTTGTTCACCGTAACATTGCCAATATGGTAATCCATTCGGACATGAACATGCTATCGGTATTGGATTATGCCGTAAACGTTTTAAAAGTAAAACATGTAATTGTAACAGGGCATTATGGCTGCGGCGGTATAGCTGCGGCAATAGGTAACAACCAGTTTGGTTTAATTGATAACTGGCTGCGCCACATTAAAGATGTTTACCGCTTGCACGCTAAAGAGCTTGATCAGGTTGCTGATTTTGATGAGCGTTGCGACCGTCTGGTGGAATATAACGTGATTGAAAACGTATACAATTTGTGCAAAACCTCCATTGTACAAAATGCCTGGCACAACGGGCAGCCCCTGGGAATTCATGGCTGGGTTTATAGCCTTAGCACAGGCATCATTACCGATATGAAGGTGAGTACCTACGATAACGGGCAGATGGATAATGTATTTAAGTTTAAATAGTTGATAGATCATGGTTCATAGATCATGGCTTAAACTTAATAACCATGAACTATGAACCATCAACTATGAACAAAAACTATACTTCTTTATTCAAAAACGGATAACGGTAATCCTTTGGCGGATCGAATGTTTCTTTAATGGTACGAGGAGATACCCAGCGTAATAAATTGATCATCGAACCTGCTTTATCATTGGTGCCTGATCCTCTGGCACCGCCAAATGGCTGCTGACCTACTACTGCTCCGGTTGGTTTATCATTAACATAAAAGTTTCCGGCTGCGTTGCGTAAACGGTAAGTAGCTTTATCAATAGCATACCTGTCTTGTGATATGATTGATCCGGTTAATGCGTAGATAGATGTGGTGTCGATAATTTCCATAATCTCATCAAACTTATTATCGTCATAAACATATACCGAAAGCACCGGGCCGAATAATTCATCGCACATGGTAACATAATGCGGGTCGGTTACTTTTAACACGGTAGGCTCAATGAACCAGCCTTGTGATTTATCGTAACTGCCACCGGCAATAATTTCCACTGTTTTATCAGCCTTGGCAGCATCGATATATTTAGCCAGCTTATCAAACGAGCGTTCGTCAATTACAGCGTTCACAAAGTTCTCAAAGTCTTCAACCGGACCCATTTTTATAGAGGTAAGGTCGCGTTGTACTTTTTCTTTAACGGATGGCCATAATGAAGCCGGGATATATGCCCTTGATGCTGCAGAGCATTTTTGGCCCTGGTATTCAAAAGCACCACGGACCAATGCCGTAGCTACTACATCAGCATCGGCACTTGAATGTGCCAGTACAAAGTCTTTACCACCTGTTTCGCCAACAATGCGTGGGTAGGTTTTGTATTTGTGGATATTGGTGCCGATAGTTTTCCAGATGGTTTGGAACACCGCGGTTGATCCTGTAAAGTGGATGCCTGCAAAGTCAGGGTGACTGAATATAATTTCGCCGGCAAGCGGGCCATCTCCATAAATCATATTGATTACACCGGCAGGTAAGCCAGCCTCAATAAATATTTTCATTACCACGTTGGCGGCATAAATTTGCGTAGGAGCCGGTTTCCAAACTACCACGTTACCCATCATTGCTGCTGATGCAGGCAGGTTACCGGCAATAGCTGTAAAGTTGAATGGCGTAATGGCAAAAACAAAGCCCTCCAACGGACGATGTTCAACCCTGTTCCATATGCCTTTGCTCGATTGTGGCTGCTGTGCGTAGATCTCGGTCATGTAATGCACATTGAAGCGCAAAAAGTCAATAAACTCACAAGCTGCATCAATTTCGGCCTGGTAAGCATTTTTTGACTGACCCAGCATGGTAGCTGCATTAATTTCGGCACGGTACGGACCTGCTACTAATTCGGCAGCTTTTAAAAATATGGCGGCACGTTGTTCCCATGGCAGGCTTTCCCAATCGGCTTTGGTAGCCAGGGCTGCATCAATAGCAGCGGTTACGTGGCTCTTATCGCCATCGTGGTAGGTTGCCAGTAAATGTTTATGATCGTGCGGGGGGCGTATTTCCAGCTTTTTGCCGGTACGTACTTCCTTGCCGCCAATGTACATGGGTATGTCAATTTGTTGAGCGCGTGCGCTCTCTAAAGCAGCTTTAAGTGCTGCGCGTTCCACGCTGCGCGGGCCGTAGTTTAAAACAGGCTCGTTTTGCGGCACAGGAACATTAAAAAATCCTTTAAGCATATAGTTTGTAAGTTTCAGTTACCGGGCAAAGATAGGAATTGACGCGCAGATTTTTGATGTGCAAATACGCAGATTACCCGGCAGTGACCATTTAGGCCAAACCAATAGCTTAATAACAAAAAATGCCCCTTTTAGGAGGCATTTTATAGTGTATAATTATTTTCTATCGTTCTTTGGGTAACCTTCTTCGTCCAGGTCATCCCGGTCATCTTCAGGTGTATGGCTTAGTACGCGGTCTGTAGTATCCAGTTCAACTATTTCGCCGTGGTCAATATGCATTCCTAATTTGTCTACATCGGTTTCTAATGATTCATTCGGAATATATTCATCCGGCGCATCGTACGGGTTCGCTTCATCGTACGTTGAATTCATGTCTTCGCCGCTTTTTGCAGAAGTATTGTAAGGGTCGGGATGTACATAATCCGGATCATCACTTTTTACATCATACTCAAAGCTGTCATCGTCAGCATTATAATTCAGATCCTCTTTATCAATGGTTTCGCCCAGTTCATCTTTCAATGTCCTGTCCCTGTCTTCGTTTTCATCATCAAAACCAGGGTAAAATGTATCTTTGTTCATAGGATTTATTTTTATATCAAATATAACCTAAAAACCCTGCCAAATTACAGATACGCGTCACGAATTTTTGTGATCGGGATGCTTAATAAGGGATTTTTTTACTGTGAGAAGTTATCCCTCCGCCAATGGCAAACTTAACACCCAGTGAAATTTGTGAATAAGTATCATTGTGTGCCGGTGAGGTGGTAAATCCATCAAGGTCGCCAAAAGAGTAATTGTATTCATAAGCAAGGTCAATCTTCACGCTTGGCTCGTCATAACTGTTATATAGCTTAAACTCGTATCCAATTCTTAACGGAATAAACGGGGTACTACTGGAATTGTAACCACCGGTATAAAAATCGGGTATCTGGTAAGAATACCTGTTAATTTTTGTAATGTGATTGTGGATATAACCTACCCCTGCGGAGACGTATAGATTTTTAAAAACATTATTGAAAGTACTTCTGTCGTAATTCAAAAATTCTCCAAACTGAAGCTGACCCCTGAAAACGAAAGCATAAAAATCATTATTGGAGTACCTGCCGGTGGTTGTTTTTAATGAGTCGCCTTCGGTTAGTTTGCCTAACTGCACCTCAAAAACAAAATTTGTAAATGGAGATGGGTTATAACCTATGTTGAAATTAATGGCTTCAGTAGTTTTGGTAGTTTGTGCATCGCCTTTAAGAGTGTTAAAACTTACTGATGTACCTATATCATATTGGGAATAATTGTATCCGATTTGAGCTTTTGCCGAAAATGTAATTAGAAGAATGAACGCTGAAAGCAATAAGGCTTTGGTAGGTTTTTTAGTCATAATTTATCAATCTGTGCTCAGTATCAGGGGAGAAATACTGAGTTTGTTTTTTTATAAAAATAGCATTTAATACAAATAAAAGAAAGGTAAAGATGAAGATATTATGTTAGGCTCTGCTAGTGATTTTGTTAGCGTTACGCGGCATCCTGAAAAAACATTTAAAACTGACAATTCATTTACTCATTACTCATCAATCAATTTTATATATTTGGTGCCATTAAAAAAAACCAATAATATCAAAAGATGTCAAAAATTAAAGTATTAAATCCGGTAGTTGAACTGGATGGCGATGAAATGACCCGTATTATCTGGAAATTTATCAAGGATAAGCTTATAATCCCTTATTTGGATCTTGATATTAAGTATTATGATCTTGGTTTAGAGTATCGTGATGAAACAAATGACCAGGTAACTATAGATGCTGCAAATGCCATTAAACAATATGGTGTGGGTATTAAATGTGCTACCATTACTCCTGATGAAGAACGTGTAAAAGAATTTGGCCTTAAACAAATGTGGAAATCGCCAAATGGTACAATCCGTAATATTTTGGATGGTACTGTTTTCCGTGAACCAATTGTTATGGCTAACGTACCGCGTTTGGTACCTAACTGGACAGCGCCTATCTGTATTGGCCGTCATGCTTTTGGCGATCAATACCGTGCTACTGATTTTGTAACCAAAGGAAAAGGTAAACTGACTATTACTTTCACTCCGGAAGATGGTGGTGCCGAACAATCATTTGAAGTATTTAACTTTAAAGGTGATGGTGTAGCTTTAGCTATGTACAATACTGATGAATCTATCAGAGGTTTTGCACACTCATGCTTTAACCAGGCACTGATGAAAGGCTGGCCTTTATACTTATCAACCAAAAACACTATCCTTAAGAAATATGATGGTCGTTTTAAAGATATTTTTGAAGAGATTTATAGAAACGAGTACAAACAGAAATTTGACGCTGCCGGTATTACTTATGAGCACCGTTTAATTGACGACATGGTGGCTTCTGCTTTAAAATGGCATGGTAACTTTGTATGGGCTTGTAAAAATTATGATGGCGATGTACAATCAGATACGGTAGCGCAGGGCTTTGGTTCATTAGGTCTAATGACCTCAACTCTGGTTACACCAGACGGAACCGTTATGGAAGCTGAAGCTGCCCACGGTACTGTAACCCGTCACTACCGCGAGCATCAGGCTGGCAAACCAACATCAACTAACCCAATTGCATCTATTTTTGCATGGACACGTGGTTTGGAGTTCCGTGGTTTGTTAGATAACAACAAAGAACTGATTGACTTCTGCAAAACTTTAGAGCAAGTTTGTATTGAAACTGTTGAAAGTGGTAAAATGACCAAAGATTTGGCCATCACTATTAAACCAAAAGTTGAGCACGGCAAAGATTACTTATACACCGAAGAATTTTTAGCTGCTATTGATGAAAATCTGAAAGCTAAATTGGGTAAATAATCCAATAACGCTTCAAAATATTAAAAGTCCGTATAGTTTCTATGCGGACTTTTTGCGTTATTGTAATGGATGAGATTACGCTACAAAGCCAACAACTAATTTGGGTACACCAACTGCTACAGCGATTCCATAGGCAAGATCCAACCAAAAAAAGCTACCCAATGAACCCAGATAAATGAGCCCTATAATTGGGTATCCGATTATTTTTACTATTAACGGCGTATCAGATTCTTTAATAGTTTGCCATATGGCTTTGCCATCACCAACGCTTGGGAAAGCATGCATCGCAATTGATACACCCAAATAAATAAGCAAATAATCGACTGGGGTAGCATTGTCAAATTGAAATACCGGTATCGAGGCCGGGAATGCAATAAATGCACCAATTATAGTATTTACGAAAAAGGGGCCTACGCTAATTAGCATGGCGTGCCATTTGTTTGATACAGTTTCATGTAGAACATAGCCGGCAGGATTGCCCGTTTTTAAATAAACAACTTTAAAAACCGGGACATTAAACCATCTGCAGAAAAGCTGATGAGCAAGTTCATGAACTATTACGCCAGGAAAGGTCAATATTGACATTAAAACTCCGGGGATGAAAAACATATTTTATAATAAGATTTAGTTTTGGAATTTAATTTTATTGGAAATAATGTCCTTTACATAAGTTATGTAAGGTGCATTTGTTGAATCTTTTTTAACGGAATCTAATATAGCATCACGTTGTTTAAAATCCTTGTTAAAATGATAAGCTAATGCAAGTGTCGCCAGGTTATATGGCATATCAGCATCAAGTTGATAACATTGTTTTGCCAATAACAAACCCTCTTTATTTTTACCAACTTTTAAAAAGGTGCGTGCTTTTGAAGATAGGGCATAAGTGGATTGATGATTAATTAAAAGGACCTGGTCACAATAATAGATTGATGAGTCGGGTTGATTGAGCTCACGCTTTATCATTGTCTTTAAATAAAGTGCAGGTATGTAACTACGATCAATGGCTATTGCTTTTGATAAAAGCGTGTCAGCATTTTGATACTTGTCATTATTGTCCGAATAAGAAGAAGCAAGAGCTACGATTGTATAAATATCCATCGGATTCTTTTTTATATAGGTGCGATAGGCAGAATCTGGGATTACCAAGTTTTTATATTTTTTGAATGATGTTTTGAAAGTATCTGACGGGAAATATTCATTTGTTTGGGTTATTACATTGTTTAACTCATTGTACAAGGCAGTATCTTCAATTTCTTTGCCTTGAAGCTTATCAGATGCTTCTAAAACAGTCTTGAAATCTCCATTATGAAATGCAGCAATTGTTAAATGCGAAAGGATTTCTATAGCATGTGGAGCATTGTTTTGCGCTTTTTTTAACTCATTTTGTGCAGTAATATAATCGTGGCTTTTTTCTGCTTTTTCTGCCCGAGATAGTGCAATAGCTGCGCTTAAATTCCCGGGAAGCCAGATGAATGAAATGATCATTACAAGGGCTATTCCAGCTCCAAATAGTTTAACCCATAAAGGGATTGGAAATTTTATAAGTTGTTGACGACAATCAGCACAGAGTTTATTTGGATATCCGGCTAATATTTGAGGGCTTCCGCATTTAATACAGGCTATTTGTTCAGAGGTGTTTTCTGTTTCAGTGATTAGGTTATTATCCACAGTAAAATATTAATTAGGTATCGGAAAAATACTAATTTTTGCTTTGTTTTTTAATTATTTATGAAACTTTCTTCTAATTATGGTTTTGTGTTTTATCATTAATTTTTTTACTGATAACTTAGCGGCTCAAATATTCGCAACATGTCATCACTATATCCATTAAAATTCAAAACCATTTACAAAGACAAAATTTGGGGTGGACAAAAAATTAAAACCTACCTGCATAAAGATTTTGGCTCATTACCCAACTGCGGCGAAACATGGGAAATATCAGGTGTAAAATCAGATGTTTCTGTAGTGGCTGATGGTGCACTTGCAGGTGAATCGCTGGCTGACTTGCTGGAGAAATACCAGGATGAATTGGTAGGCAAAAAAGTATATGATCATTTTGGTAATATTTTTCCATTGCTGATAAAGTTTATTGATGCTAATGAAGATCTTTCTATACAGGTACATCCTGATGATGAACTGGCTAAAAAACGCCATAATTCATTCGGTAAAACTGAAATGTGGTATGTAATTGAGGCCGATCCAGGGTCAACGCTGATTGCCGGTTTCAATAAAGAATTAACGCAACAGGAATATTTAAATAAATTCAACAGCGGTCATTTAACTGATGTACTGAATAAGGAAGATGTGAAGGCAGGTGATGTATTCTTTTTACCTGCCGGAAGGGTGCACACTATAGGTAAGGGCTTATTAATAGCTGAAATTCAGCAAACCTCAGATATTACCTATCGTATTTACGATTTTGATAGGGTTGATGACAAAGGCAATAAACGCGAGCTGCACACCGAAGAAGCTTTAGCTGCAATTGACTATAAACATTACTCGGAATATAAAACCCAATATCAGCCCGAAAAAGATAAAGCAGTACACCTTGTAAGCTGCCCGTACTTTACCACTAACCTGCTTGATTTTACTCACGGCACAACAAAAGACTATTCATCACTGGATTCATTTGTGATTTATGTATGTGTGGAAGGTGAGTTTACCGTTAAACACAATAATGATGCTTACCCGGTAAAAATGGGTGATTGTATCCTGTTACCAAAAAGCATTAACAAAGTTGAACTGGAAACTACTAAAGGATTTAAAATTTTAGAAAGTTATATTGAGTAGCTGAACAGTTTGCAGTTTTTAGTTCGCAGCTCTGTTATTTTTCTAAAGCCAGCTGAAAACTGCAAACTAAACTAACCTGATTGTAAACTTAGTACCTATATTAACAGTACTATCCACTTTTATAAAGCCTCCAAGGGCTTCTATCTGGTTACGGGTAATAAATAGACCTATACCTTTTGCATCAGAGTTTTGATGGAAGGTTTTATACATGCCAAATACTTTATCGCCATACCTGGCCATATCAATCCCGATACCGTTATCTTCAAAGGTCATATAAATATGATCATGATCTTTAATGGTACGGCAAGTGATAATGACTTGCCTGTCCATATGACGGTACTTTAAGGAGTTGGTCAGCAAGTTTTGCATTATACTTTCCAGGTATGCCGGTATGTAATTTATAACCGGGCACTTGCTGAAATCGTATTCAATTTTAGCGTCGGTATTTTCAATATTGCTTTGCAGCGCCAGCATTACATTCTTAAATGCCTCTTCGAATGATACTGTCTTTCTTTCCTGCTCCACATCGGTCTGAATCTTAACAATTTCGTTAAGGTGTTCAATAGTAGTGCTTAAGCTGTTACTTATTGATTTAATGTGCGAAAATACTTCTGCACGGTCATCAACAGATTCGCTTTCCTCATGGAGGTTTACCATAAACTGCAAATTCCCGGTATGCGAACGCAGGTTGTGCGATACGATGTAGGCAAAATTTTGCAAACGTTTATTTTGTTCGTTTAGCAGGTTAATAGAAGCCTGCAATGCCAAACTTTTCCTTTTAATGCCATCAATATCCTGTAAAATGCCTCTTAGCTTAATGCATTTACCGTAATCATCAATAATAGGGATTCCCTTTGCTTTAACCCATATTACATTGTTTTTTGCCGATCTGAACAGCAATTCAAGGTCATAAGGTTTGCAGTACTTAATTGCCTTATCAATAGCATCAGCAAGTAGTGCACGATATTGAGGCTCAAAAAAGCTTATGGCTTCTTCTATGCTTAGTTTTACTTTATCATTGAGCTCGTAAATATCAAAAGCTTCTTTTGATAGCCACAAAGTCATCAATGGCACATCAATTTCAAAGCCGCTGATACGGGCAATGGCACCGGTTTCATTAAACAGTAAATTGTTTTGTGCCGAATGTAATCGCAGTAGCTTGGCCTGGTTTACATTAATGAGCGAGCCTGTAAATTTCGGCCCATCGCCATTTTCCCATTTTTGAGTAGTGCTTTCAAACCATTGGTAACCTTGTGATTTGGTTAATAGCCTTATTTGAACAATATTGGTTTGTTCGGCGCCGCGTGCGTGTATAGAATCTAAAAATACTGGTTTATCGTGGTGGTAAAGCAGGTGGTCTAAAAAGAAATTATAGGAACACTCTATTTCTCCGGGCATATAACCCAGTATGGTATAAAAACCAGCAGACCATTTAACATCTCTTGTGTTGATGTTAAACTCCCAAATACCCGCATTTATATGATCAATTATTTGAGCAAGATGGGATGCGTCATCAGAATAAAAGTTATTCCCGCCGACAATACTCATGTTAAGAATTGATTCATAGTTAGTTTAACCAAAAGCTTCCCGGTGGTATAGAAAAATCTATGCCAAAAATATAAAATCGAAACACTTTGGGGTGGTTTAATACGGATTATGTTGAAAATAGTTCCCATTGAATCGAAATTTTTTTAAAACATCATCAATAATTAAATTAAATTAAAAAATTTAATTTATCCGATAAAAAAAAGCACGGTTTGTTTAGTTTCATAAATGCTTTGGTCCAGATGGTGCAAATATGGCTTTTTAAATTGCAAATAATATATAATCAAACAGTTTACTGTAAAATTTATTGAAAAAAATACCTATAAAATGGGCTAAATACCCCATGTTTATCATGAGCCGAAAAATAAAAAATCACACAATTAGTAATAACGGGACTTTTTGGAGTTTTAATATATGGGGTTATTTTTAATGTCTCCACAATTTGAGGATTGAAATACCCGGTAATTTAAGGGTATTTATTGTTGAACTGTAGCCTTTTTAGATTGATATAATAGTGTTTTGATACAATAAGTGCCCGGAAAAAGCACATAAAAAAACCGGGCCTTAGCCCGGTTAAATTAAGTATTAAGTAAAATCAATGCTGACAAAAACGTCAGAAATATTACAAATTTCCTCTTGATTCCTGTTCTCTTTCAATGGCTTCGAATAGTGCCTTGAAATTACCGGCGCCAAAAGATTTAGCACCTTTACGTTGAATAATTTCAAAAAACAAAGTCGGCCTGTCTTCAACGGGTTTGGTGAAAATTTGCAGCAAGTAGCCTTCATCATCACGGTCAACCAATATACCCAACTTTTTCAGCGGTCCGAGGTCTTCATCAATATGGCCAACGCGGTCAATCAAATCATCATAATAGGTTGTTGGGACTGTTAAAAATTCAATGCCTCGCTTTTGCAGTTCGGTTACTGTTTTAACAATATCATGGGTAGCTAATGCCAAATGCTGTACACCTTCGCCTTCGTAAAATTCAAGATATTCTTCAATTTGTGATTTCTTTTTCCCTTCCGCCGGTTCATTTATAGGAAATTTAACAAAACCATTGCCGTTACTCATTACTTTACTCATCAGGGCAGAGTATTCGGTAGAGATCATTTTATCGTCGAAAGTGAGGATGTTTCTGAAGCCCATAATATCCTCGTAAAAGTTTACCCATTGGTTCATTTTGTGCCACCCTACATTGCCAACACAATGATCAATATACTGCAGACCGGTATCTGTTGGGTGATAGTGCGATTCCATCGGTTTGTAACCAGGTAAAAACGATCCGCTATAGTTTTTTCGTTCCACAAAAAGGTGAACCGTTTCCCCATACAGTTTTATGCCGCTCATACGTACTTCACCTTGCCCGTCAGTTAATGTTTGTGGCTCCATATAAGGCTGTGCACCACGCTGGGTAGTTTGTTTAAAAGCATCATAAGCATCATTTACAGAAAGTGCCAGAATTTTTACGCCATCGCCATGTTTCTTAATATGCTCAGCAATTGGGTGACCAGATGTTAATGGGGTTGTTAACATCAGTCGTATTTTGCCCTGTTGTAATACGTATGATGCCTTGTCGCGTATGCCGGTTTCCGGGCCCGCATAGGCCATATCCTGAAAGCCAAAGGCTGTTTTATAATAATAGGCCGCCTGCTTGGCATTGCCTACATAAAACTCAACATAATCAGTGCCGTTCAGCGGTAAAAAATCTGCTGTTTGGGTTGGTTTATCTATGGTTAATGTTTCCATTTTAGTTTTTTCTTGTGATGTTTTGATGTTAAAAACTGGAATGTGCTATTACATCCAGCTTTTGTAATAGTTTTCGTCTTCAATTTTAATGGCATCCTCTGTAAGCATCAGCGGACGGAAAGGATCAATCATTACGGCCAGTTCATCTGTTGATTCTTTGCCGATTGATTTTTCAACCGCGCCGGGATGCGGGCCATGCGGAATGCCGCCTGGATGCAGGGTAATTTGTCCTTTTACAACGCTTTTACGGCTCATAAAGTCGCCATCAACATAATACAGTAGTTCATCACTATCTACATTGCTATGATTATAAGGAGCGGGAATAGACAAGGGATGATAATCAAACTTGCGCGGTACAAATGAGCAGATCACAAAATTATGTCCCTCAAATGTTTGATGCACCGGCGGCGGCTGATGCAAGCGGCCGGTTATCGGCTCAAAATCATGAATAGAAAATGCCCAGGGATAATGGAAGCCATCCCAGCCAATAAAATCAAAAGGATGGGTACCATAGATGTATGGATAGATTAATCCCTGCTTTTTGATCAGAATCTTAAAATCGCCTTTTTCATCGTGGGTTTCCAAATCGGTAGGCCTTTTAATATCCCGTTCGCAATAGGGCGATTGTTCCGTGATCTGCCCGTATGCATTGGTATAACGCTTAGGGATGCGGATAGGGCTAAAGCTCTCCACAATAAACAAACGGTTATCGGGGGTATCAAATTCCATTTGATAAATAGTGCCTCGCGGGATAACCAGGTAATCGCCATATACAAATTTGATATTGCCATAGCCTGTTTTAAGTGTCCCGCTTCCCTGATGTATAAACACCACCTCGTCCGCCTGGCTATTTTTATAGAAATAGTCGGTCATGGATTTGCGCGGGGCAGCCAGTGAAATATGCAGATCGCTGTTAACCAGTACCGGTTTTCGGCTTTTCAGGTAATCATCTTCCGGTTCAATTTTAAAACCTATAAGGCTGGTATGCTTCAGATGCTTTTCACGGGCAATCTTTGGCTCAACCGAATAAGGCTCACCCAATTCTTTTACCAGGGTTGGAGGATAAGCATGATATACTAGTGAATAAAGGCTCGAAAAACCTTCGGTTGATACCAGCTCTTCGGCATATAAAGTACCATCGGGCTTACGGAACTGCGTATGCCGCTTAGGCGGAATAGCTCCTAATGTATGATAAACAGGCATGGCTTGTTAATTGGTTAATTAAGAAACGTTTAAAGCGTTGTAATAGTTTGAAAGAAGTTTGGCTGCAATGTTTAAGAATGCAACCGCTGCCTAAACTAAATTAGTATTGCGCCAATACGATTTTAGCGAGCACAGCATCCCTGAAAGATGAAGCATCACTCATTGAAGTGAGACCCAGGGAAAAAAGAAAATGCATTTGTATGCTCATAATTTGGTATTACAAAGCTATAGCATTAATAGTTAAGATGCAAGGGGTGGGTGAGTGGTTTATTAGGTTGATTAAGTTGAATTGGAGAATAGTTGATTAGGTTGATTAAGTGAGTAGTTAACCAAACTAAAAAAGTTTAGTGCTTTAAACTAAATCAACCACTCACCCAATCAACTTAATAAACTAATTCATTAGCTTTGAATAACCAACCGATAAGCCAATGAAATTAGTATCCTATAAAACCGAAGATATAGAACATTTGGGCGTTTTTATAAATGGCCACATTTATAACCTCAATTCATGCGACAAGTTGATCCCCGATAATATGAATGAGTTTTTATGGGGTGGCGATGAGTTGATGGAACGCGCCCAGCGGGTTAATAAGGATATTTCTTCGGGGAAATTAGAGGCTAAGGAAGAGTTATTTTTTGAGATGATGGCGCCTGTACCGCACCCAACTTCGTGCCGGGATGCATATGCTTTCAGGCAGCATGTAGAAACTGCGAGGCGAAATCGCGGAGCAGCCATGATACCCGAGTTTGATCAGTACCCAATATTTTATTTTACCAATCATAACGCCATACAGGGTATTGGAGATATTGAGTGTATGCCCGATCATTTTGAAAAACTTGATTTTGAGCTGGAGATTGCCATTGTACTGAATAAAAAAGCGCGCAATATCAAAGCTGCCGAAGCGGACAGTTTGATTGCCGGTTTTATGATTATGAACGATATGAGTGCCCGCACTTTGCAAATGGAAGAAATGCTGCTGAACCTTGGCCCGGCAAAAGGCAAGGACTTTTGTACGGTGATAGGCCCCTGGTTGGTGACACCTGATGAATTGGAACCTTATAAGATAAGCCCTAAAGCGGGGCATACCGGCAACGCGTACAATTTGGAAATGATATGCGCTGTAAATGGCAAGCAGGTATCAAAAGGGAATATGGCTGATATGGAATGGACCTTTGCTGAAATTATTGAACGTTGTGCCTACGGCTGTGATGTATTGCCCGGCGATGTAATAGGTTCGGGTACAGTTGGAACCGGATGTTTTTTGGAACTGAATGGCACCGGCTTATTAAACGATCCCAATTATAAAACCCAGTGGCTGCAGCCCGGTGATTTGGTCGAAATGGAAGTAACCGGATTGGGTGTTTTGGGAAATGTTATTGAGAAAGCCGATAGCGATTTTTCGATTCTGAAACTGAAAAAGTAATCTTTTATCAGAGAATTTTTATTGCTTTTAATTCTGCCCTCAAAGCTTCGGCATTTGTAAAATGTATTGATTTGATCCCCAGTTTTTCTGCGGCTAAAATGTTGCGGTAATTGTCATCAATAAATAGCGATTCTTCGGCATTTACTTCGTGTCTGTCGAGTAATATTTGGTAAAATTCAGGTGTAGGCTTGCGCATTTTCTCGGCACCTGATACTACGATTCCTTCAAACCAGCTTAGAAACTCAAATTTGGCCAGTGCTTTCGGAAAAGTCTCTGCCGACCAATTGGTGAGGGCATACAATCTGTATTTGCCGCTATCTTTTAGTTCTTTTAATATCTCAACGGTATCCCAAAAGGCATCACCCAGCATTTCATCCCAACGGGTATAAAACGCACGGATATTGGCTTCATGTTCAGGAAACTGTTGAACCAGTATTTCTGTACCCTCTGCTAAAGTGCGCCCCGCATCCTGTTCCTCATTCCAGTCAGAAGTTGTAACAGTTGCCAGAAAGTTTTTCATTTCTTCTTCGTCATTGAATATGGTACGGTACATGTAATGCGGGTTCCAGTCGATTAAAACTGCGCCGAGGTCGAAGATGATGGTGTTGATCATAATTAAAAAAGATAAAAGGTGTCATGCCGAAACAAGTTCGGCATGACGGCTAGTAAAAGCATTATTTATTCTCCAGCAAATATTGCTTAAACCCTTCAAAATCTTTACCTAAAACGGTGGATTTTTTCTCTTTCTTAAACAAATCTTCAACTTGTTCAGGCACATCCACTTTTGCTGCAATACTTTCCGGGAAAACATCCGGAAACTTGCAGGGGTGGGCAGTTGATAAAAATACACCGGCGGTATCAGCTTTATAATTATCCTGTTGCCAGTCCCTCAAAGCTTGCCAGGCTATGGCCGTATGTGGACAGGCTACATAGTTATAATCATCATTAATGAATTTAATAGCTTCGAGCGTTTGCTCATCATTATAACTATAACCGGTTACCAGGTTTTTTAAATCGTTTATATCGTCCTTAAACAAATCAGCAATACGAACCCAGTTACTTGGGTCGCCCACGTCCATGGCGTTGCTTAAGGTAGCTACGGAGGGTTTGGGCTGATAGACACCCGTTTCCAGGAATTCGGGCACAGTATCGTTTAAATTGGTAGCTGCAATAAAGTGCTCCACAGGAAGTCCCATTTTCCAGGCCAACAGACCTGCACCGATATTGCCAAAATTGCCACTTGGTACGCTGAAAATTACTTTGTCTATCCCCTGTTTTAACAGCTGAGCATAAGCATTAAAGTAATAAAAGGTTTGCGGTATTAAGCGTGCAATATTGATCGAATTGGCGGATGTAAGCCTGAATTTTTCATTCAGTTCTGCATCTGTAAAGGCTTGTTTAACCAGTGCCTGGCAATCGTCAAAGGTGCCATCTATTTCAACCGCGCGAATGTTATGGCCGTTGGTAGTTAGCTGCAATTCCTGTACATCGCTAACTTTGTCTTTCGGATATAAAATAGTTACGCGGGTGTTGGGCACACCTAAAAAGCCAAGCGCTACCGCACCACCGGTGTCGCCGCTGGTGGCTACCAAAACGTCTAGCTGTTTTTCGCCTTTTTCGAGGAAATAGCTCATAACCCGACTCATAAAGCGGGCGCCAAAGTCTTTAAAGGCAAGCGAGGGGCCATGCCAAAGCTCCAGTACAAATACGTTTTCTTCCAGCTTTACAACAGGTGCCAAAAAGTTAATGGCATCCTTAATAATAGCTTTCAGGTCATTATCAGGAATATCTTCCCCAATGAGTGCCTTGGCTACATTAAATGCAATTTCAGGCAAAGTATATTCATCCAGATGGTTCAAAAATTTATCATCTAACCGGGGAATAACAACCGGCATGTATAAACCTTTATCCTGCGGCATGCTGTTAAAAACAGCTTCTTTGAATGATACCCTAGTCGATGGGTTTTTAGTACTGTATAGTTGCAATTGATTTACGATTTTAGATTTACGAATTACGATTTATTTGATTTGCACGTCTGCACATTTCCGCATTATAAAACCCTCGGCCCTTTATCATTAATAGTTGATACATATGCATTTGACCCTATGCTGATGCCGGTTAAATGCTGTTGCAGCTTGTGGGTGATACGTTTGGCGGTTTCTTCGTCCCTGGTAAAAGCAAAAACAGATGGCCCCGACCCGGAGATACCAAAACTTACTGCACCCAACTCCATAGCCATTTCACGCATCTGGTAAAAATCAGGGATCAGCATAGAGCGTACCGGCTCAACCAAAATATCTTTCATGCTGCGGCCAATCAGGTTAATATCATTCATAAACAAACCACTAACCAGTCCGGCGATATTACCCCACTGGGTAACGGCGTCCTTCATCTGTATGTTTTTACGGATGATCTGCCTGGCTTCGCGGGTAGGTACATCCACATCAGGAAAAACAATGGCACAATACAAGTCTTTTGGGTGTGGCAGGCGGATTACATCCAGCGGTTCATAACTGCGGATCAGTACGAAACCACCCATTAGTGCAGGAGCCACGTTGTCAGCATGCCCATGTCCGCAAGCCATTTCTTCGCCTTTCATGGCAAAGGGCAATAGGGTAGCCGGGTCGGTATCATCACCCAATAAAGTTTTTATGGCAAATAAACCGGCTACCGTACTGGCTGAGCTTGAACCCAGGCCACTGCCAATAGGCATTTTTTTATGCAGTTCGATATCCAAACCGATGTCAGTACGGTTAATACTTTTTAAATAATGCTGAACACTTACGCTAACCGTATTTTTAGCTGCATCAAGCGGCAGGCGACCATTGTCGCCAGTAATTTTGCTGATGGTGATACCCGGTTTACCGGTTACACGCATAATTACTTCGTCGCCTGGTTCATTTACGGCGAAGCCCAACACGTCAAAACCACAAACAACGTTCGCAACAGTTGCGGGGGCAAAAACATGGATGCTACCCCCCACACCCCCTGAAGGGGGCGCTAAAACGGAGTCTGTTAAATTTTCTATTTTATTTTCCATTTGATATTAAACTTTTTGTTCCCCCTTCAGGGGGTTAGGGGGGTTAAGCTCCCACATTTATTAAATCAGCAAATACACCGGCGGCGGTAACCTCGGCACCCGCACCCGGGCCTTTTACAACCAGCGGACGTTCTTTATACCTGTCGGTAGTAAATGATATAATATTATCACTTCCCGAGAGGGTAAAAAACGGATGGCTTTCATCCACCATTTGCAGGGTGATAGCCGCTTTACCATCCTCTAACTTGCCGATGTAACGCAATACTTTATTTTCGGCGGCCGCTTTGGCTTTCAGGTTGCCAAAGTGTGCATCTTCCGTTTTTAGGGCTGCATAAAAGTCCTCAACTGTTTGTGCCTCCAGGCAAGCTTTTGGCAACATGCTTTCAATAAATACATCTTCGGCTTCCATGGCGTAACCGGCATCGCGGGCCAATATCAATATTTTGCGCATAAAATCTTTTCCGCTTAAATCATCGCGCGGATCAGGTTCGGTATAACCCTTTTCCTGAGCTTCTTTAACCACATCATGGAAATTGGCATCACCCTTAAAATTATTAAAGATAAAAGATATAGTGCCCGATAATATTGCTTCAATTTTAGCAATCCTGTCGCCGCTGTTCATCAAATCTTTTAAAGTACGGATGATGGGAAGACCGGCACCAACATTGGTTTCGTAAAAGAAATCAACGCCATGACGGTGTGCAGTATCATGAAATGTTTTGTACTGCTCATACGATGCCGAGTTGCCGATTTTATTGCAGGTAATAACCGATATATTCGATTTAAAAACCTCTTCATAAACTTCAACCGGTTTGGGACTGGCAGTGTTGTCAATAAATACACAGTTAGGCAGGTTCATGCTTTTCATTTTAGCTACAAAAGCTTTTAGGTCTGCAGCTTCATTGGAAGCTTCCAGGTCATCCTTCCAGCTATCTAATGAAATACCATCGGCATTAAAAGTCATTTTGCGGGTATTGCTGATGCCTGCAATTTTCACCTGTATGCCGTTATGCTCCTGCAAATAGGCACTGTGGGCATTAAGTTGTTTAAAAAGCGTTTGACCAATATTGCCGGTACCTAAACAAAAGGCATGGAGTGTTTTGGTAAGCTCAACAAAAAATCCGTCGTGCACTGCATTTAGTGCTTTAGCGAGATCATTACCTGATATAATTACTGAGATATTGTATTCTGACGAACCCTGCGCAATTGCCCTCACATTTACACCATTGCGGCCCAGCGCGTGAAACAATTTACCGGATACACCAGGCGTTTGTTTCATGTTTTCGCCAACTATAGCTATAATGGCCAGGTTTTGTTCAATCACCAGTGGCTCTAGCTTATTGGCTAGCAGTTCCAGCTCAAACTCCTGTTCAATAAGTTGTTTGGCTTTGTCGGCATCATAGGGCTGAACGGCAAAAGTGATGCTGTGCTCCGATGATGACTGGGTGATGAGGATGATGTTGATCTGCTCGCGTGCCAGTAAGGAAAATAGTCTGCCGCTAAAACCTGATTTACCTACCATGCCGCTACCTTCCAAATTTAGGATGCTGATGTTGTTGATAGATGAAATACCTTTTATAGGTAAATTGGATGGTTGGCAGTCATGTCTGATTACGGTGCCTTCAAATTCCGGTTCAAAAGTGTTTTTTATAACGATAGGAATCTTCTTTAAAAATGCCGGGATCATGGTTGGCGGATAGATTACCTTAGCGCCGAAATACGAAAGCTCCATGGCTTCGGTATAAGTAAGCTCAGGTAGTGAAAATGCCTTTTTTACCATCCGAGGATCGGCAGTCATCATACCGTTAACATCAGTCCAGATCTGTATTTCTTGCGCGTTTAATGCTGCACCTAATATGGCGGCGGTATAATCACTACCACCGCGGCCCAGGGTAGTAACTTGTCCTGCTTCATTCGCTGCAATAAAGCCGGTTACAAAAAGTACTTTATCTTTATTTTCCCTGTAAAAAGCACCAATCAGCAGGTCGGTAAGGTTCATGTCTACCTTTGCCTGCCCAAATGAGCTGTCGGTTTTAATCAAATCAGCAGCATCTACATTCAATGCTTCCGGGAAGTATTGAGCTGCTATCTTGCTGATCATTAAAGTAGAGCAACGCTCGCCAAAACTTAGTACCTGGTCGCGGGTTTTTGGAGTGAGTTCGCGCAGGGTAAGTATGCCTTGCAGCAATTCTTCCAGTTGGTTGAAATATATTTTCAAGCGGGTAAAGGCCGGATTTTGATTTTGAACCGATAACAGACTTTTTACCACATCAAAATGGCGTTTTTCCAATTCGGCAAGGTTCTCCGTAAAATCCCTGCCATCGGCAGCACCTTCGGCCATAGAAATTAAAAGATTGGTTACGCCGCTCATAGCAGAAAGCACTACGATTGGCTTTTCGCCGTTTTTAACTTCTTCTTTCAGGATGTTAAGTAAGGTTTGGATGCTTTGAACTGATCCTACGGATGTACCGCCAAATTTTAAAATTTTCATTATTGTTTAAATAAAACAAAAACGCCTTCCTCTTTGTGGAGGAAGGCGTTTGTTTGGTTTTGTTATGTTTTACACCATACGACTATCTTCCTCCGTGTTTTATCCCGGTGGTGGTAATAGTTGTTGTTGATGTTTGGTTAATTGTCATATATTATGTCTGTAAAGTAAGTAGAATATTTTTTAATAAGCAAGAGATATTTTGATTTTGTATAAAAATAAAATATTCAGCGGTTTTTATATACTTTCATCCCATATGAATAAATGGCTTCTCTGTTTAATGTTTTTGTTAGTGTCGATTGCTGCATCGGCACAAAAGGATAAGGATTCTTTAGTGAACAGTTTGCCTGTAGTTAACGGTAAACTAACTTATTCTGATAGTATTAGTGTAAAAGGTAGAAATAAAGCAACATTGGATAGTACAGCAAAAAAATGGTTCGCAGGTTATTTTAAATATCATCAGGTTGATACATTGTCAAAAGATAAGGATGTGTCGAGCAGTGTTTTAAGTCAGGGAGTTCTTGAGTTTCGTATTGCTACAACTTCGTTAGCTTTAGTTAAATATGATTTTTATTTAATCATTACCCTTAAAATTAACTGTAATGATGGGAACTACACTTACAAAATATTCGACACCTACTTTATGCCGAAAAATCAGTTTTTTAGAAGAGTGATTGTTTATCAAAACAGTCCCGATTACTTAATTGGTTTGTACAAACAAAAGCACATGGGCTTTGGACCTTCAATTAACTATGGTAGAAAAAAGGTAAGGGAGTATTTAAAATGTACTGATGATGCCATACAGGCATGTATCGCATCGCTAAATACGGCAATGACAAATTAATAAGCTGTGTAATTTGATTACTTTTGATGCTTGTTTAATATGCAGGGACTAATCATTAAATCAACAGGCAGCTGGTACCAGGTACAATCTCCCGATGGGCAGAAAACCGATTGCCGTATAAAAGGGAAGTTCCGTATCAAAGGAATTACCACTACCAATCCTTTAGCTGTGGGCGATGTGGTTGATTTTGAGATGGAGCCTGATCAGGAAACAGGTGTGATTACCAATCTGCATCAACGCAGAAACTACATCATCCGTAAATCCATCAACCTATCAAAACAAGGGCAAATTATAGCGGCCAACCTTGATCAAGCTATACTGGTGGTTACATTAGCATCGCCGCGTACGTCCTTAGGATTTATTGACCGTTTTTTGGTAACTGCCGAAGCTTACGATATTCCTGCCAGGTTAATTTTTAATAAGCTCGATTTGTTCAGTGACGAAGGCCTGGAAGTTTTGGCCGACTATAAAGCCATTTATGAAAAGGTTGGTTATCCCTGTTATGAAGTTTCGGCGCTTGAGGGTACCAATATTGAACAGGTGCAGGAACTGATAAAAGATAAAGTGACCCTATTTTCGGGCCATTCGGGGGTGGGCAAGTCGAGCTTGATTAATGTTTTATTGCCCGATCTGGATCTGCGTACTCACCAGGTATCTGACTGGAGCGATAAGGGGATGCACACCACTACCTTTGCCGAAATGTTTGAATTGCCACACGGTGGATTTATTATTGATACTCCCGGCATCCGCGAATTGGGCGTAATTGACATAGAAAAACAGGAGCTAAGTCATTTCTTCCCCGAAATGCGCGAACGCATGCACGATTGCCGTTTCCATAACTGCCGTCACATTAACGAACCGGGCTGTGCTGTTTTAGCTGCGCTGGAAGATGGCGAAATAGAACTATCCCGCTATGAAAGCTATCTGAGCATTTATAATGGGAATGATACGAGGGCGTAATTAGTTAATTAGAAGGTTAGTGATTGGAGATTAGGTGTTAATTTTTTAGTGACTACAAGTACTAATCTCTAATCACCACTCTCCAATCACTACTACTCACTATCCTAGCGCTACTTTAAAATCCTGCAGCAAATCGTCAATATCCTCAATGCCAATTGATAAACGGATCATCGAATCAGAAATACCCATTTCCGCTCTTTTCTCGGCACCGAGTTCATTGAAGATGGTATGTGCTACAGGGATAGCAAGTGTGCGGGTATCGCCCAGGTTGCTCGATTTTACTACCAGTTTTAGTTTATTTAAAAAGGCAAAAAGATCAATGCTTTCATCCAGCTCAATACTCATCAATCCACCATATTTCAGGAAGAGTTTACCAGCCATTGCATGTTGCGGATGCGATTCTAATCCAGGGTAATATACTTTTTTAATCATTGGGTGGCTATTAAAGAAAGTAGCCAGTGCAAAAGCATTATTACAAGCTCTTTCCATACGTAGTGCCAGGGTTTCTGATCCTACTGATAAAGAATGAGCAGCCTCAGGAGATAAAGTACCACCTGCATCGCGTAACCCTTTTTTGCGTATCTGTGTCATGCCCAAAACTTCGGGTTTTACCTGTGTTTTAAATCCTTCAAAAATATTAGGGAAGTTCGTCCAGTTGAATAAGCCGGTATCAGTAACACTGCCGCCTAAAGCATTACCATGACCGCCTATGTATTTAGTAAGCGAGTTAATTACCAAAGTTGCCTTTACATTTACCGGGTTAAATAAATATGGCGAAGTCATGGTGTTGTCTACCATGTAAATGATGCCTTTTTCCTGGCACAGGTCGCCTATTTTTTCCAGCTCTACTATTTGTGTAGCAGGGTTGGCAATCGTTTCAACAAAAATTAGTTTGGTGCTGGGTTTTATTTCGTTTTTTACATTATCTATTGAGGTAGCATCTACAAAAGTAATATCCAGCCCCATATCCATAAAAGATTGGAATACACTGCGGGTATTGCCAAACAGGTATGAACTGGCCAATATATGATCGCCATGCTTAATTAATGCCAATATGGTGGCCGAAATTGCTGCCATCCCGGTAGAAAAGGCAATGGTCGATATTCCATTTTCCATTTGCGTTACCTTACTTTCCAAAGCCGAAACGGTTGGATTTCCCTGGCGGGAATAAGCGTAGCCTTTTTTCTTGTTCTGGAAAATATCAACCAGGTCCTGTACATCATCATAACCCCAAGTAACCGCTGTATGGATTGGTTGATGTAATGCGCCGTGCTCTGGTTTACCTAAGCGGTCAGAATGTAGCAGGGTAGTTGTGAAGCCTCTTTTAGTAGTCATGTTGATATTTAAAACAAATAGTTTGCGAAACTAATTGTTTTTGAGCGGAATTTTAAACCAGATTTAATTTAGTATATCAAATCTGTAGGTAATATGACTTTTGTTGTTCAAAAAGATTTTCAAAGTGGTGGAAACTTCTAAATCTGAATGTATATTGTTCCCTGAATTTTTAATATAATATACACGTATGAGGGCAGTAATACAACGTGTTTTGGCAGCAAACTGTACGGTTGAAGGTAAAATAACTGGAGCAATAGAATCTGGCTTCTTGGTTCTTTTGGGTATTGAAGATGCCGATACTACAGAGGATGTGCAATGGCTGGCGCAAAAAATAACTGGAATGCGCGTGTTTGGTGATGAAAATGGGCTAATGAATAAAGCGCTTGCTGATATTGATGGGGGCATTTTGCTGATCTCACAATTCACCCTGTTTGCCCAAACCAAAAAAGGAAACAGGCCATCATTTCTTCGGGCGGCTAAGCCGGATAAGGCGATCCCGCTATACGAGCAAATGATAGGTGCTTTGGAAAGTTTAACCGGTAAAAAGACTGAAACCGGTATTTTTGGTGCCGATATGAAGATTGCCTTGACGAACGACGGACCGGTGACAATTATAATGGATACAAAAGACAGGGATAATCATTAAAACTTTATGAAAATTAAGGAAGCTCAGCAACTGGTTGATAAATGGATTACCACGACTGGTATAAGATATTTTAATGAACTGACCAACACTGCCATTTTAATGGAAGAAGTAGGGGAGGTGGCCCGCATAATGGCGCGGCAGTATGGCGAGCAATCGTTCAAAAAATCAGATACGGAAGTGAACCTGGCGGATGAAATGGCCGATGTGCTTTTTGTGCTGATATGTTTAGCCAACCAAACGGGTATTGATTTGACTGATGCACTGGAAAAGAACATGCAAAAGAAAAGTATCCGCGATGCTGACAGGCATAAAAATAATGAAAAGCTGAAGTAATACAGGTGTTCAAAAATTAACGCGTGAACGGTTATCTTTTATCAGGTGTGTCTGTGCCACCAGGTACACGTGGCACACCTGGTACAGTAGCTTTTATGAAATAAGCTTCACTAATTTTTCGCCCGTTAATACCGGGATAGCAGTTGTTAAATCAACCTGCAAACAAAATTCAATGTCTTTTTCAATGCCCAGTTTTTTAAGGCGTTCGCCGTGCGATGTTTTTTTGAGATATTGATCAATATCGTGTTTCCCTATTTGGAAAAGGTCATTTGCGGCAATGGCGGCATCATCCAGCTTAAATTCAAAATCTTTAAGCTGGTCAACTACGGCGCCGGCAAATAAAGTGTCCTCTAAATTAAAATTATTTTTCCAGCCAGCGCAAACCAGTAAGATATTGTCGTTTTGCGTTTTTAACCAGTTGCACAGCGCAGTAAGGTTTAAAAATGAACCGATAACAATCTTTTTTGCACTGCGTGATAAGTGTAGAGCATGGGTGCCATTAGTTGTAGTTAATACAACCGTTTTACCGGCCACCTTTTCTTTAGTATAGGAAAACGGCGAATTACCAAAGTCAAACCCGTCAACCACCTTGCCATCGCGTTCGGCAGCAAGTAAATAGTCAAGTCCCTTTTCGCGGTAAGCGGCACATTCTTCCACTTCCGATACCGGAATTATGGCTTCGGCACCGTTTTCAATACCGTAGCAAATGGATGAAGTGGCCCTGAAAATATCTATAATTACCACTACATAATCCTCCACATTATAAAGCGGAATTAACGATGGTGATAGACAAACGTTGAGTTGGTTCATTAGTTCAGTTGTTCATTAGTTAATTGGTGCGCATGGTCATTAATCAAATTGCAGATACCAATAAACTAATGAACCGGTGAACCAATAAACTATTTATTAAACGGTGGTTTTACCACTTTTGCTTTAATTTTATTATCGCGGATGCTGATGAATATTTCAGTGCTCTCTTTGGCGAATTCGGTTTTTACATAACCCATGCCAATTGCTTTTTGCAATGATGGTGATTGGGTGCCCGAAGTTACCTTACCTATTACATTGCCATCGGCATCAACAATTGGATAATCGTGGCGGGGGATACCTCTGTCAATCATTTCAAAACCTACCAGCTTGCGTTTTACACCATCCTGTTTTTGTTGTTGCAGGGCAGCAGAGTTGGTAAATTCTTTGCTGAACTTAGTTACCCAGCCCAAACCTGCTTCCAGTGGTGAAGTGGTATCGTCAATATCATTTCCGTACAAACAAAAGCCCATTTCCAAACGCAAGGTATCACGGGCACCTAAGCCTATTGGTTTTATACCGAAAGGAGCACCAGCTTTAAAAATAGCTTCCCATATTTGTTCGGCATATTGGTTTTCAAAGTAAATCTCAAAGCCACCTGCACCTGTATATCCTGTAGCAGATACCACAACGTTATCCACCCCGGCAAACTTTCCTTTTTTAAAGGAGTAATATTCCATTGATGCCAGGTCAATTTCGGTAAGGCTTTGCAATGCTTCAGCCGCTTTCGGACCTTGAATAGCCAATAAAGAAGTGCGATCTGAAATATCTTTCATATCAACACCGAAAGTATTAAAGCCAGAAATCCAGTTCCAGTCTTTTTCAATGTTGGAGGCATTAACCACCAGCATATAAGTTTTTTCGTCTATACGATAAACCAACAAATCGTCAACTATACCACCATCTTTATTAGGCAGGCATGAGTATTGTACTTTACCGTCGTATAATTTGGATGCATCGTTACTGGTAACCTGCTGAATCAAATCAAGGGCTTTTTCGCCTTTTAAAATAAATTCGCCCATGTGGCTCACATCAAACACACCCACACCATTGCGCACGGTTTCGTGTTCGGCATTGATCCCTGCATATTGAACAGGCATATTATAACCAGCAAAAGGAACCATTTTGGCACCTTCTTTAATATGAACTTCGGTTAAAGCAGTATTCTTCATTACAAATTATTAGGCCGCAAAAGTAATAAAATCATTTGCTGATTTACGAATTACGATTTTAGATTTACGATGTATGGAAAACCTCAATTCAATTAATCGTAAGTCAATATATTTTCAATAACCAATCGTAATTCGTAAATCTGAAATCGTAAATCAAACAAGCGTTTGATAAAATGCAACCAGTTTTTCTGTAACCTTATTCACATCGTGCTGCTCCTCAATTAGTTTCCGGGCATTGAGACCAACTCTTTTGCAATAATCTTCATCAGCAATGCAAAGTTTTATGGCTTCGTAAAACTCATCCACATTGTTGGCTATCAATATGTTTTCACTGTTTTTATAATTAATACCCTCGGCACCTAACGAGGTTGAAATAATGCACTTCTGCATAGCCATACCTTCCACAATTTTAACCCGCATACCACCGCTTGATAGCAGCGGAACAATCATTATGGCTTTGCTGTTCACAAACTCAAGCGCATCGTCCACCTCGCCTTGTATAAATATCTTGCCCATCACATCGTAATCATCAAAGCGTTCTGGAATATCGTTCCCGGCTACATAAAAGCGTACACGAAGTTCACCATCGATTAAATCCTGCTTAAAGTTTTCCAGAAACCATTCAATACCTTCACGATTAGGCAACCAATCTAATGATCCTAAAAAGAAAAGACTGGGGAACTCTGTTTTCTCAAAATCAGGCTGATAATGATCCAGGTTTATGCCAACCGGCAATATCTCAATCGGAATTTTGGTGCCATACTCCATTAGGGTACTTTTATCCTGCTCGGTAAACACGGCAATAGCATCAAAATTATTTAACTGTTGCAGCTCATAGTTTTTTATCCGCTTAGCATGCATTTTAAGATATGATTTTTTAAACGGATCAGATTTTTGCTGTGACAGCCGGTGCCATATCTGGCTCTCAATATTATGGAGCCTGTAAATGAGTTTTGCTTTTGAGTTTTTGCGGATAGCAGAAAGATAAAGTGATACAAAAAGCCCTTCGAACTGAATAATATCATATTGGGTAATTTTGAGCTCCCTCACCAGCAGGCGTTCAAAATCAGCATCGTAATATTTATCAATATTGAATGATGTTTTGCTGAACAGGTTGGCCGCCACTTCAAAAACTGATACATTGATATTGATATCGTAGGCCCGGTAGTTTATTTTGGACAACAGGTCGTTATCATCATCATTATTTTCATGATGATATTTCTTTGCGTTTAATGCCACCAACGAAACTTCGTGTCCCAAATTTACCAGCCCTCTTATAGTATTACAAACCACTATTGGATAGCCGCCATTTTGCGGAAACGGGACACGATGAGTTAAAAAAAGTATTTTCAATTGGTTTGACGGTTTCCAACAAAAATAATAATTTGAGCGAACGGTCAAAGCCTTATCTTGAGTGAATAAATATTTTGTGATAAATATTACAGAAAAATCATATTTATATTATTAACGATTCGTTTTAAACAAGATTTATAAAAATATCCTGTTTATCAATTCGATAAGCGCTTTAACATTTTTAACTTTGCAAACAGATGTTATTATCCAGGTATCAGCACCAATTTATTGAAGCAGGATGTGATGAAGCTGGTCGTGGTTGTTTGGCCGGACCCGTTTTTGCTGCTGCAGTTATTTTGCCTGATGATTTTGAGCATACCTTACTGAACGACTCTAAGCAGTTATCAGAAGAGGTACGGTATGAATTAAGGATGGAAATTGAACAAAAGGCCATCGCTCATGCGGTAGGTGTGGTTGATAATTTAGAGATTGATGAGATCAATATTTTAAATGCCTCTTTTTTGGCCATGCACCGTGCCATTGAGAAACTTGCCTTAACTCCTCAGTTTTTAATTATTGATGGTAACCGGTTTAATAAGTATAAAACCATGCCTCATCAATGTGTTATTGGTGGCGATGGCAAATATTTAAGTATTGCCGCAGCATCCATACTGGCAAAAACCTACCGCGATGATTATATGAAACAGATTGCCATGGAGCATCCGGAGTATGACTGGCATAAAAACAAAGGTTACCCCACCATAAAACATCGCGAAACCGTTTTAAAAATAGGTTATACACCATACCATCGCCGTACTTTTAGGGTAACCGATCCGCAATTAGAGCTTGAGCTATAAGCCACCCAGATATTTCTTAAACAAAAAAGCTGCCCCAATATGGAGCAGCTTTTTGTTTACTTGAGTTGTAAGTAACTTATTGTACCTGTATGGTGCTTCTTAATTTGCTGCCATCAGGATAATATCCTGAAATGGTTAATAATCCATTTTTCAGGTTGTTTAACGCATGGTCAATATCATCAATATTGGCTATTGGCTGCCTGTTAATTTCGGTGATTACTGATCCTACCGGAACTTCGGTATAATCAAACAAACCACCATCTCTAACCTGGGTAACCACTACACCAGCGTTGATATGGAATTTAGCTTTTTGAGTTGATGATACAGGTATAAAGCTGGCACCAAATTTATTGAACAACTCCTCTGCCGATTTTGATACGGCTACTTTAGCAACAGGTGCTTCTGGTTTTAAGGTAACGGTAAAGTTTTTCTCGTCATTACCACGTAAAACAGTCAGGTGAATTTTATCGCCCGGTTCTAAGCGGCCAACACGTTCTTGTAGGTCTGATGACTCATAAACTTTGTTGCCTTCCACCTTGGTAATAATGTCACCTTTTTCTAAACCGGCTTGTGCAGCGCCTCCGCCTGGTATAACCTGGTCAACATACAAACCAACGGTACGGTCAATGTGTAATTGTTGGGCAGCATCCTGGTCAAGCTCTTTAAAGCTGATACCTACATAGCCGCGTTTTACAGCGCCATATTTTTCAATATCATCCAATACCTTTTTAGCCAGGTTAATAGGGATCGCAAAACCGTAACCTTCGTACGATCCGGTGTGTGATGCAATGGCCGAGTTAATACCAATTAATTCACCATTGGTATTGACAAGCGCACCACCACTGTTACCAGGGTTGATAGCAGCATCTGTTTGAATGAATGACTCAATAGCCTTATTTAACTTTGGCTGGCCCTGGTATTGGGTACGGCCAAAAGGGTTTTGATTTTCATCCTGGTTATCTTCAGAACCAATTATACCAATGTTACGGCCCTTTGCACTAACAATACCCGCAGTAACGGTTGATGTTAATTTAAAAGGGTTACCAACGGCCAATACCCATTCGCCAACTCTTACATTATCAGAGTTACCTAATTTTACTATCGGCAGGTCATGGCCTTCAATTTTGATCAAGGCCAAATCAGTACTTGGATCGGTACCGATAACTTTAGCTTTAAAATCCTGGTGATCATTGGTTACTACTTCAATTTTCTCTGCTTTATCAACCACGTGGTTATTGGTTACGATATAACCATCGGGCGAAATAATTACACCTGATCCTGAAGCCATTTCTGGTGCCATCTGCGGACGTACACGTTGCCCGAACATATCACCAAACATTTGTTGTAACTGGCTCTGCTGGCCATTGTCTGGCTGGCTCGAATAGGTAGTACGGATATAAACAACAGCAGGGGTTACTGCGGCTGCAGCTTCTGTAAAGTCAGTCTGCCCGGCCGATGATAGCGTAGTAGCAGGCGACATATGGTTACTTGCCAGGTAAACCTTTTGTTTGTCTTCGAAGCTCATGTTGCTGGCGTATTTATTTTCAACTAATCTGTACCCGCCCAGTGCCATGGCACCGCCAACAAAAGCCGTTAATAATGTTAAACCAAACTTTTTCATTTCTGTATTCTCTTTCTTTGTTATGTTTATGAATTATTACTCAAATTTAATACCATTAAGACGTTATAATCAATGTTAAGTTATTGGTATTTTTGTTAAATTTTGTTAAATAATAAACAGGGTGCTTTTTTAACCATTTTTGCTTTTTGGGCAGATAATAAAGATACTAACAAATTAATACATTTATTGTGACCACACATTTTTATAAATACCAGGGTGCCGGCAATGATTTTATATTGCTTGATAACCGCACCAACGCTATAAATCATCAAAACCCTAAGCTGATTGTCAGTCTTTGCGACCGTCGTTTCGGTATCGGTGGCGATGGCTTGATGTTGCTGCAAAACAAAGCAGGGTATGATTTTGAAATGGTTTACTATAATGCCGATGGCCAGCCCAGCAGCATGTGTGGCAATGGCGGACGTTGCATTGTGGCATTTGCCAAATTTTTAGGAGTTATTGATACCGAGACGAACTTTTTGGCAGTTGATGGCCCGCATTACGCCAAAATTTCAGCATCGGGCGATTGGGTGAGCCTGCAAATGATCAATGTAGACACTATTAATACAGATGAGGACGCTTATGTATTAAATACAGGTTCGCCCCATTATGTAAAAATGGTGAGCGGCCTAAAAGAAAAAGATGTTTACCAGGATGGATATGACATCCGCAATAATAATACCTACAAAGCCCTCGGCATTAACGTAAACTTTGTTGAGCCCAACAACGACGGTTACTTTGTGCGCACCTTTGAACGCGGTGTAGAAGACGAAACCTATGCCTGCGGAACAGGTGTTACAGCAGTAGCCCTTGCAATGGCCAAGCACAACCACCAAAGCGGACAGATAATTACCCCCATAAAGGTATTGGGCGGCGATTTAAACATCCGCTTTAATTATGATGGGCACACCTTTAAAGATATTTTTTTGGAAGGCCCGGCAGTAAAAGTGTTTGAAGGGGAAGTGGAGGTTTAGAGAGTGGAATGCCAGTATTGTTTTAAACATTTCTCTTAAATTAAAAAGACACCATCGGCATAAACATGAATATCAGTTGTTGAAAAACAATTACTTAACCAACAAATGTAATATTGACAGGTAGATGTTAACAATTATTTAACTAAAAACATTTTTACTTACTGTAAATTCTGTTTACGTTTGAATTTTTTGTTGATGTAGCTTCTAATAATTTTTTTATAAGAAGTATGCTACGCGTCGACTCAACTAAGCCCTGCCAGATTATTTATGCCATAGCCCGGCACGACTATCTATCCTATGTTATTGAGCCACACGTAGTTCAACTTAACCCAAACGGCGAATTTTCTCTTACCCACCAACGCGTATTTTCAAACACAGCTAATGAGTTTATCAATTATATTGATGAAACAGATTTAAAGCTGGTTAAGATACTGGAAGAGTTGGAGCAGGGTAACATTATTAAAAGATATTATAAAAAGCCAATCCGTCCGTTTGAGTTTTTCTCGAAGGTGTTTAATGAGCAGTTTTTTGATACCATACGGCCCAAAATGGAAAAGCGCATTAACGAAGCGCTGGGCCTGCTGGCTAATAAAGAGCTTTACCTGATGAGTAAGGAAGGCTACCCTGCCGAGCGCAAGCTGAACATTGCCACAGAAGCTGCCACGGTATTATTCCACTTCAGGCGCGACGCTGAAGAGATCAGGTATTTTCCTACCATTAAATACCAGGGCATGCGCATTGAGTTTATGTTTAAAAATGCAGAGATCATTTGTAATCATCCTGCATGGATGCTGTTGGATGATACCCTTTACTACTTTGAAAAAGAAATTGAAGGGAAAAAGCTGGTGCCGTTTCTTAACAAGCGGTACATTGCTATTCCAAAATCATCTGAGCAATCGTACTTTGAAAAATTTGTAGCGCCGTTAATAGAAAAACACCATGTTTTTGCCGAGGGCTTTACTATCAACACCGAAAAATATGATGCAAGGCCGGTTTTAAAACCTATTTATATTGAAGGTGGTACTTCGCAGCTACAGCTTTTTTTTAAATACGCCGGCTATACTTTTTCTTATGGCGATGAAAGGCATATTTCTGTACGTATGGAACGCGATGGTGATAACTATACCTTTCATCGTATAAAACGCTCTGTTGTTTGGGAAAAAAATAAGTTCCAATTATTGGAAAGTATGGGGCTAAAAACTACCTCGTCCTTATTTAAAAACCTTGAAGTAGATATAGCTGATGAAGAAGCCGATCGCTCGTTCTCTGTTTTTGAATGGATCAACCAGCATTTTGATCAACTGGCCGATGAGGGCTTTGAAATAGAACAGCCTGCCAACGATGGGCAAAAACGCTACGTTTTTGGCAGCAGCAAAATTGATATGGAAATCAGTGAGCATAACGACTGGTTCGATATCAACGCCTTTGTTTATTTCGGCTCATACCGTATCCCATTCATCCAGCTAAAAAATCATATCCTCAACCGTAAAAAAGAATTTGTACTGCCATCGGGCGAGATTGCGGTAATACCCGAAAAATGGTTCTCGCAATTTGGCAACCTGCTGCATTTTACCGAAGGTGGCAATGATATTAAACTGCGCCGTCATCACCTGGGGCTGGTTAATAGTTTGGTGGAGGGCGAGTTGGCCAACATCACCATGAACCGTAAGCTCCAAAAGCTAAGCGAGTTTGAAGAACTGGAAGATGTGCCCATGCCTCAATTTTTTGAAGGTAATTTAAGGCCCTATCAAAAGGCTGGGTATAACTGGTTCCACTTTTTAAAACATTATCATTTTGGCGGCTGCCTGGCCGATGATATGGGTTTGGGTAAAACCATACAAACATTGGCCCTGCTTCAAAAGCATAAGGAAGATACAGAAGCAGCGGGTGGCAAAAGCACCTCGCTGGTAATAATGCCCACTTCGCTCATCTACAACTGGCTGAACGAGGCTAAAAAGTTTGCCCCGCAACTGAAGCTAATGGTACATACCGGCGCTATGCGCTATAAATCGCCGGAGGTTTTTGCCAATTATGATGTGGTGATTACCACCTATGGCATTAGCCGTATTGACATTGAATTGTTTAAAGCCTACTTTTTTGATTATGTGATATTGGATGAGAGTCAGAATATCAAGAACCCATCATCAAAATCATTTTTGTCTGTTAAGCAATTAAAATCACGTTTTAAGTTGATATTGAGCGGTACCCCGGTTGAAAACTCGGTGAATGACTTATGGACACAGATGTCGTTCATTAATCCGGGACTATTGGGCATTCAGCAGTTTTTTCAGAATGAATTTGTAACACCTATTGAAAAGAAAAAGGACGAAGATAAAGCCCGGAAACTACAGGCATTGATAAAACCTTTTGTTTTGCGGCGGACAAAAGAACAGGTAGCTACAGAGCTGCCACCCAAAACGGAGACGCTGCTTTACTGTGAAATGAGCGAAGAACAATCATCAGTTTATGAAAAGGTAAAATCTGAGTACCGCAACGAACTGTTGAAAAGCCTGGAAGACGGCACCTTTGCCAAAACGCAGATTCAGGTGTTGCAGGGACTGATCAAGCTGCGCCAGATTGCCAATCACCCGATAATGATTGACAGTGAATATGAAGGTGATTCGGGCAAGTTCGAAAACGTGATACATACGCTGGAAAATGTGCTGGAGGGTGGTCACAAAGTGCTCATCTTCTCGCAGTTTGTAAAACAATTGAACATTTACCGGGAATATTTTAATGCCGAAAATATTCCATATGTGTACCTGGACGGTGCCACCCAAAATCGTGGCGATGTGGTAAAACAGTTTCAGGAAGACCCAAAAACCCGGGTGTTTTTAATTTCAATAAAAGCCGGCGGGGTAGGCCTCAACCTTACCGAGGCCGATTATGTATTCATCCTGGATCCATGGTGGAACCCTGCCGTTGAACAGCAGGCAATTGACCGGACCCACCGAATTGGCCAAACCAAAAACGTGTTCATCTATAAATTCATCACCAAAGATTCTGTTGAAGAAAAGATATTGGCCCTGCAACAACGCAAACTAAGTGTAGCCCGTGCTTTAATCACTACCGAAGAAAGCTTTATCAAATCGCTTTCTGTGGAGGATATTAAAGAGATATTGGGATAAGACAGAACTTCTGAAAAAACAGGCATTAGACATGTCAGCCTTCCGAGATTTTAAAACTTCGGAAGTTTGAATGAACAATTAATAATTACTCTCAAACACGGGTGCTATTTTATAGAATACGGCTATTATAAACACAATTACAGAAAGGTAAAATATTATTTTGCCGTGCATTCTATCGTTTTTGGTGTAATCATAAACACGCTCGCCATCGGGCAATGTTTTTTTGTAGGTCGAAAGATGCCATCCAATAAACATTCCGATTATGCCTCCTAATAAAGCAGCCAAATATCCAATAACAATATAAAAAGTCTGCGGTGATTCAGGTGCCCGTAATTCTTCTATTCTCTTTTTGTTGATTTCAGCTATCTCTTTGTCGCTGATGGATATTCCCCTTTCAGCCAGTAATTTCAGTGCAAGTACATTGTCAAAGGCACTCCATTCATCAGCTTTAGTAATAACTTCCTTTAATTCGTCATTAGTAAAAGCATACAAGTAATAGTCTGCCCCAATCTCGGCAACATTTGTACTTTCATCATCTTTTAAGACCTTGTTGGCCTTTTTAAAATCTGTACTTTTTATTTTTACAGCATATTCTTTTAGGGCATTATTCATTCTGAATGCCGGGTCAAAATTGAACGATTCCTCAGATATTAGATATTCAATATGGTGGTTATCTAGTTGTTCAGCCATTGCGTTAGCCAATGCTATGTCACTAAATTTTTGGTAGGTAATTAACTCGGATTCCATGCGATAATTTGAAAGGTGAAAGCAAATTAGTTAAATTAAAGCAATATCCTTAAGTGAGTAAAATAATCAAACAAAATAACGTTAATATTGGTTGTTCAACCATTTATTGTCGTTTTTAAAAATCAACCTTAGAAAATCAACCAAATGAAAAAGTTTTTACTCTTATCATTTTTTGTTTTTTGTGCTGTATTTGCATTCAGCCAAAGCAAAATGGCCTGTTGTGCCAAGCCATCAGCCACACAGCAGTTTGCTATGCTGGCATCCAGTAAAGATTTTCGCATGGCGCATAAAAATCCACTGAAAATGCATTTTCAGAGCAGTATCGGTAAATCCATTACCTACAAAACTGCCGATGGTAAAGAAGCCGATGCCTATGAATTTAAGGCTAAAAATCCAACCAATAACTATCTCTTAGTTGTTCATGAATGGTGGGGACTTAATGATTGGGTGAAAAAAGAATCTGAAAAACTATATACCGACCTGGGTAACGTAAACATAATTGACCTTGATCTTTACGATGGAAAAGTAGCTAACACCCGCGATGAAGCCGGCAAACTAATGCAGGCTGTTAACGATGATCGTGCTAAAGCCATTATTAACGGAGCCATTGCCTATGTTGGGCCTAAGGCACATATTACCACCATTGGCTGGTGTTTTGGTGGTGGCTGGAGCTTACAGACTTCTATACTCGCAGGTAATCAGGCCGCAGGTTGTGTAATGTATTATGGAATGCCGGAGCAGGATGTAAATCGCCTTAAAGCGCTTCATGCTGATGTTTTAGGCAATTTTGCTAATAAAGACCAATGGATAAACCCTAAAGTAGTGGCCAAATTTGAGGCAGATATGAAAGCTGCCGGTAAAAAGTTAACCGTACACCAGTATGATGCTGATCATGGTTTTGCCAACCCCAGCAACCCTATTTATGATAGTCAGGCAACCAAAGATGCCTATGCTTATACCATCGCATTCTTAAAACCAAGACTTCGTTAATGTCGGATTTCGGAATTTCGATTTGGGAATTATAATTAATATTAAAAATAACATTCAACTTAAAGGTTAATCCAGTAGTTGGAAATTTTCTAAATCCGAAATTGAAATTCCGAAATTCGAAATCATTCATGTAACATTGTACAAAATATTCTGCCCTTGACTGCCCGCGCTAAAAAACTACTTTCTTATTTACTTAAACTCGGTATTTTAGTCCTGGCGTTTTGGTTTATCTACCATCGTATCCTAAAAAACGACGATAATCTTCATAAGTTCAGTGTTTTGGTGTCTCATATCACTTATAGCCGAGTATTGATCACCATGGTATTTGTGATTTTGCTGATGATTGTTAACTGGACGTTGGAAGCGCTTAAGTGGTGGCATTTAACACGCAGATTATCGCCAATGTCCATATGGAAATCCATAGAATCTGTTTTTTGCGGCTTAACATGGGCCGTGTTCACCCCTAACCGCTTGGGTGAGTATGGCGGCAGGGTAATGTTTCTGCCCGTTCGCAAACGTATACATGGGGTATTCGCCATGGCGGTAGGCTCATTCGGGCAAAATGTAATTACTAATGTTTTGGGTGCAGGGGCAATTGTATGGTTCTTTTACACTTTTATACATCCGCAATGGTGGATTATGTTAGGCATTACCGTTATAGCCCTTGTATTTATGGCTATAATGCTTACCTTTTATTTTAACATTAAATGGATGGTATCTCTGCTTAACCGCATTAAGTTTTTGAAAAAGTTTCATCGCTTTTTTGATATTATGGGGAAATATAAGTTTAATGAGTTGTTAAGCATTATGTGGTTTTGTTTAGGGCGATTTTTTGTTTTTACTTTTCAGTATTACCTCATTATTCACCTGCTTATTCCCGAAATTCCATTTCTGACTATGGGCTTGCTTATGTTTGTGTTTTTCTTTGTCCAGTCGGCAATTCCATCTTTAGATGTACTTGATATAGGCGTAAGGGCGCTTACAGCAGGCAAACTGTTTAGTTATGTAACAGATCAGTCTATTGCCGTAGTGGTAGCCATTTCGCTCATCTATATTATAAACCTGATTATTCCGGCTATTTTAGGGTCTGTTTTTGTACTTAAATTAAAATTCTTTGATCGCACTGCTTAGTACATTGTCGTTTTTGTTAACAGGTCTTTTCCTGTGTGTTTGTGTCTTTTTGATAAGGGGATGGAATGCAGTAAAACAGCCGCTCGTAAAATCATCAGGTTTTAGCACCAGAGTAACCATACTCATTGCCGCCCGCAATGAGGAAGAAAAGATCCATTTAACTATAGAAGATATTTTAGCTCAGGACTATCCCAAACATCTAACGGAAATCATCATCGCTGATGATCATTCAACCGACCGTACTTCACAAATTATCAGCAACTATGCCGATAGGGGAGTAAGGCTGTTGCAGATGAATGAGGATAAACCATTAAACTCCTACAAGAAAAAAGCCATAGCCAAAGCCATTGATCTTTCAACCGGCGATTTAATGGTAGCTACTGATGCCGATTGCCGTATGGGTAACAAATGGCTATCCACAATAGTTGGTTATTTTGAAATGTATAACCCGGTGATGATTTCCTCGCCGGTAAGCTATTTCGAAGAAAAATCATTATTTGAGCGGATGCAAAGCCTGGAGTTTTACTCACTTATTGCCACCGGCGGGGCCTTTATAGGGAATGGACGGGCATCTACCTGTAATGGAGCCAACCTGGCCTATCGTAAAGATATATTTTATGAAGTAGGTGGATTTAAGGGCATTGATGACCTGGCCTCTGGCGATGATGAATTGCTATTGCAAAAGGTTGCCGAACGCTATCCCGGCAAAATTGGTTTTCTGAAATTGTATGATGCCATTGTATTTACGCATGCCAAACCAAATCTGAAAGAGTTTTTGCAGCAAAGGCGTCGCTGGGCATCAAAATCAGTAAAATATAAAGACAAAAAAGTAGTTGCACTGGTAGTTGGTTTATGGCTGTTTAATGTATCGGTATTATTGAACTTTTTAGCAGCCTTTTTTAGCATACACTTTTTAACTGTTTTTGCCATACAGTTCGTATTGATGTTTTTATTTGAGCTGATGCTGTTATATCCGGTTACCAGTTTTTTTAAACGGCAAAAGCTCATTTCATTGCTTTTAATATCTATTCCATTATATGTAATTTACTTTGTATATATTGGAATGATTGGCAATAAAGGAAAATATATATGGAAGGATAGGATGGTAAGATGATAATTTAGTGGTTGATGATTGAAGTATGTAATAAACTTTATCAATCCTGATCTCTCTTTCATAAACTTGTCAAATCATTCAGAGTCTTGGTTATAACTCATAAAAAAAGGCGATATTTAACCAAAAAGCACCCGCATACTAAAATTGACTGATCTTAGCCCTGCACAGCGTACCTGGAAAACATTTAAACGCAATAAAATTGCCGTAGCTGGCATGATATTTATTATATCACTCACACTGGTGGCAATACTAGGGTATTTAATTATGCCCGATTCTACCCCACTGGCTAATAACATGACCATCCAATTGAGTTTAAAAAAGCCTGGATCTGAATTTATGATGCTACGTCTCCGTAAAACCGAACGGGTTGATACCGTAAACCTGTTCACTAAAATGCTTTTTGGCCAACCATCTTTTTATAGGGATATTCCTATCACCGGTTATCACCTTGCCAATGATGCCGTTATTGTTGACGAATATATCGGCACAGAAGACAAACCCGAACAAAAATTATATAGTATTAAAGGTCAATTCTTTTCAACAACAGGCCCATCAGGCAATGGATCAGGAATTATCCACAAAACCTTTTGGCTTGGCACTGATATTTATGGTCGTGATATGTTAAGCAGGCTTATATTAGGTACGCGTATCTCCTTGTCTGTTGGCTTAATGGCGGTTATTATAAGTATGTTATTAGGTGTTACCATTGGTTCCATTGCCGGGTATTTTGGCGGATGGATTGATGTCTCCTTAAGCTGGCTGATGAATATTTTATGGTCGCTTCCTGCATTATTGCTGGTTATTGCCATATCATTTGCTTTGGGTAAGGGCTTATGGCAAATATTTATTGCAGTAGGTTTATCTATGTGGGTTGAGGTGGCGCGACTGGTTCGTGGCCAGGTTTTAAGCCTGAAACAGGTAGAATATATTGAAGCCGCACGTTCACTTGGCTTTAATAATACCCGCATTATCAGCAAGCATATTTTGCCCAATATTGTTGGGCCTATATTGGTGATGGCATCATCAAACTTTGCAGCTGCAATATTATTGGAAGCAGGTTTAAGCTTTTTAGGATTTGGGGCACAGCCCCCCATGCCAACCTGGGGAAGTATGATTAAAGAACATTATGGTTATATTGTAATGGATGCCGCTTATTTGGCAATAATGCCCGGTTTAGCAATAATGTTATTGGTTTACGCTTTTAATCTTGTAACTGTTGGTTTAAGGGATGCTTTTGATATAAAATCACAAAGTACCCGCTTTTAAAAAAAATATATTTATTTTAGGCAGCCTTTTTAATTTAACTGATGCAAAATTTTGACGATATCTCGGCAGAAGATGACCTAATACGGCTGTTGCTTAAGAGGCAAACGGAGTTAAATGCATTGCTCGAAATTACGCAGGCCATTAACAAGGATACAGGCACTCCGGTATTGATACAAATGCTGCAGGTAATTTTACAAAGTTATTTGCAGGTTGGTAAGCTGAGGTTTTTAATTGAAAAAGAAGGCGGTTATATCCTGCTATCCAAATATGGCGGTGATATTGAACCTGTTGGCAAACTGCATAAAGCCTGCTTAAAACTGAATAAGTTTAAAGAGCCAACGCCATTAAAGGGTCATGGCGATGAGATTCTTAAGAAATACGATTACTTTATTCCCATTTATCATAAAAAGAAAGCGCTGGCATTTGCACTCATCGGCGATTTTAACACTACCGAAGAATTACTAAATAACGATCTTAATTTTATCCAAACGGTTATTAACGTTATTGTAGTAGCCCTCGAAAACAAAAAGCTTTTTAAGGAAAGGTTACAGTCTGAAAGGTTTCAACGCGAAATGGAACTGGCGGTTGAGGTGCAAAACATGCTAATCCCCTTAAAAATTTATAAGGATAACCGTGTAGAAGTAAGCGCCCGTTACATCCCTCACCAAAACATAGGTGGCGATTACTTTGACTTTGTACGGTTGAATGACCATGAGTTTTTGTGGTGTATTGCAGATGTATCAGGTAAGGGAATTTCGGCTGCTTTGTTGATGGCAAATTTTCAGGCAAGCTTACGGGCATGGGCTGCTGTGGAGAACGATTTAGCCAATATTATTGACAGGTTGAATAAAATAGTAGTTACCAATACTAAGGGCGAAAGATTTATAACCCTATTCCTGGCCAAATACAACGAAAAAACCCGCAGACTCAGTTATATTAATGCCGGCCATAACTCAACGGTTTTATTTTCAAAAGGCGAGGCCATAACGCTTAACCTGGGTACTACCATGATAGGTGTTTTTGACGAGCTGCCTTTTCTTAACATGGGTGATATTTATATAGAGCCGGATAGCTTGCTGATAAATTATACTGATGGATTAATGGATCATGAACACAGTAATCCAAACTGGACCGAAGAAAGTTTAATTGAATTTATAGAAACGCATGGTAATGAAACCCCGGATGGCTTTAATCAGCGGATAATGAATCATATTAATCAGGTAATAAAGGGCAAACCAATTGATGATGTTACTTTATTAACTCTGCGGATTTTTTGATGATTAATTGATGGTGGTTATCCCTAATAATTAATATTAAAACCTCTCCCTATAGTTAAAAACGAGTCTTTTCAACTGCAATAAATCACGTTTCTACTACCTGTACAAATGTTCTGCTATAGCAATACATAGAAGCATTTATTTTATGCTGTAAAATGTATCTGTAATGCCGCCTTTTGTATAAATCCTGCTGCTCTTGCTGATATAACTTTGTGGTACAAAATTTAATCAAAATAACAATGGCAAGAGTAATTTTTATAACAGGTGCTTCCCGCGGGTTCGGAAAGCTATGGGCAGAAGCATTTTTAAAACGTGGCGATAAGGTAGTAGCTACTGCAAGAAACCTTAGTACGCTGGATGATCTGGTTAAAACATATGGTAACCTTATTCTTCCTCTGCAACTGGACGTTAACGACAGGGCTGCCGCTTTTGAAGTAGTTAGCAAAGCAAAACAGCACTTTGGTGTCATTGATGTATTGATAAACAATGCAGGATATGGCCTTTTTGGTACTGTGGAAGAAACGACCGAAAAAGAAGCACGTGACCAGATGGAGACTAACTTCTTTGGCTTATTATGGATGACCCAGGCTGTATTGCCAATAATGCGTAAACAGGGTCACGGTCATATCATACAATTATCAAGTGTGTTAGGCGTAGCAACATTACCAATTTTGAGTATTTACAATGCTTCCAAATTTGCAGTGGAAGGTTTGAGTGAAACACTGGCAACAGAAGTAAAAGGATTTGGCATTAACGTAACACTGATTGAGCCAAATGGATTTGCTACAGATTGGGCAGGTGCTTCAGCAGTTAATTCAGAGCCAATGGATATTTATAACCCGGTAAGGGCGGCATTCCAGGCCGGTTTAACTGACGAAGCATTTGGTAATCCTGAAGGTACATCTGTCGCAATACTTAAATTGGTTGATAGTGAAAATCCACCGTTGCGTTTGATGTTAGGTAAAGTAGCATTGCCATGGACAAAGCAGGTTTATGCAGGCCGTTTAGCTGAATGGGAAAAATGGGCTGATGTAGCTACTGCTGCACACGGTAAATAATACCCCTAAAAACATAAATATTATTGAATTGAACTGACAAAGTCTGCGTGGTTTACTGCGCAGACTTTGCTAATATTGTATTGATTATGAAGCATTTTAAAAGTTTAGCAGAACTGCATCGCGCAAATGGTTTCCCACCGCCGGAAAATCCGTTGATGAGTGTATTTAGGTGCAAAAATGTTTGTTCTATTGGAGTCTCTGAATTTACCGGCGACTTTTACATGATTGGTTTTAAAAAACTTAAATCTGGAGTGTTTTTATACGGCCGAACCAGGTATGACCATGAAAACGGTTCCATGTCATTTATAAAGCCAAGGCAGGTTATGAAGCTGGAGAATCTGGAATTTGAAGAAGATGGGTTTATTATTTATTTTCATGAGGATTTTTTAAACGGTCACAATCTTCATTCCGATATTAAAAAGTACAGCTATTTTGAATACGAAGCTAATGAAGCTTTGCACCTTTCGCCCAATGAAGAGCATACCATTTGGGAACTATACAATAAAATAGAAACAGAATACTATAATAACCAGGATGAGTACAGTAAAGACATTATGCTGGGCCATATTGATTCTATCTTGAAATATTCACAGCGGTTTTATAAAAGACAATTTATTAACCGTACTAATCTGTCAGGAAAGCTTGTGTCAAAATTTAACAACATCCTTTCAGCTTATTTTGATAATGGTTCTTTGCAGGAAAAGGGCTTGCCTTCTGTATCATTAATGGCATCGCAGCTAAACTTATCATCCAAATATCTGAGTGATGTTTTAAAGCAGGAAACCGGTAAAACAGCTATCGAGCTGATTCATATATTTTTAATATCCGAAGCAAAAAACCTCTTAAAAGGATCAGATAACAATATTGCCGAAACAGCATATGCTTTAGGTTTTGACAATCTTCCTTATTTTTCGAGGTTGTTTAAAAAAGAAACCGGAGTTAGCCCTAATCAGTTTAAAAGGCAGATTTTGAATTAAGGGGAAAATACTAAGGGCTTTGCTATTTTTGCTTGATGAACACGGGCACTGCAGTTTCTTTTAATTTATTAAATCAGGATCTTTTACTACTTCCACAAAAGGCTATTTACTGGCAGCAGGAAAAAACTTTAATAGCTGCCGATGTACATTTAGGAAAGGTGGGGCATTTCCGCAAGGCGGGCATTGCTGTACCCTTGAATATGGAACAGAGTGATCTGGCCGTACTTTCAGATTTGATTCACGAACACAAGCCAGAAAAGGTCATCTTTCTGGGCGATCTATTTCATAGCGATATGAATGCCGATTGGGATTGGTTCATCTTATGGCGCAGTCAGTTTCCGAAACTGCAAATCATCCTCATTAAAGGCAATCATGATATTATTGATGATAACTACTATAATCAGTTGAATATTATTTTGTACAATGAATTGCTCATGGGCCCGTTTTTGATGCTGCATCATCCCTTAAAAGATATTGATTTACTAAAAGCCGGAGGATATGCATTTTGTGGGCACATCCATCCGGGTATAAGTTTAACAGGCAGGGGCAGGCAACATATCACGCTACCTTGTTTTGCCTTTGGGAAAAGTCAGGCCATATTGCCATCCTTCGGAAAATTCACAGGCAAGGTGGCCATCCGGAATATTAAGACCGACAAAATCTTCGCCATAGCAAAAGATAAAGTGCTGGCTATAGCCTAGTTGTGACGTTTTTTGTTCATATAATCATCAACCTCAAAATTAACACTGTTAATGTCAATATCACGTCTTACTATTTTCCAGTTCCCATCCAATAAGTAGTAGGTTGGTATTTTGGTAATGTTCCAGTTAACGGCATTGGGTGAGTCATCACCTTTAAGATCACAAATTTGTGGCCAATTGATATTGTCTTCTATAATGGCACCTGTCCACCAATCTTTTTTAGTATCAAGAGATATGCTTACTACGGCCAAATTTTTTCCGTATTTAGCTTGTTCTAAGATATTGGTAATGGTTTGATGATTTCTTCTGCTTATTTCATTGCTCGCTCTCCAAAAATCAATCAGAACCAATTTTTTGCTGATTGATTTTGGATCGAATGTTTTTCCATCAAGCATTTTACCGGCAATAGCAGGGGCCGTTGCTCCTTCAACCAGGTTTATTAGGTGACTTAACTTATCGCCAATTTCTTTGCCGTCATCGCTGTTTTTTGCAGCCGCACTGAGTGTTTTAAAAATTGCGTAATAACTTGCCGGATCTTCTTCATAATCTAATTTAGTCATTAAATGGGCGCTGATATCGCTGTTAGGGAATTCCTTCACAAAATCCTTAAATGCAGTTTCATTGCTAGTGGCCATGCTGGCCTTGGCGGCGCTCAATTTATTGAGTAACTGGGAATAAGCTACTGAGGAAAGACTATTACCTTTGGTTTTAATATCATTGTTTAATGTTTGTACCTCTTGCTGGGTTTCAAGGCTAAGTTTATCTAACATAATATAAAATGCCGAAAGCTCCTGCTGTGTTTTTGAGGAGGTAGTTATTTTAGGATATTTATACAATTTGCCTTCTTCCGTTTCAATACTATACGTTGCACCTTCCAGGTAAACCTCAAAGGCTGAATGATTATCGTTATTGTCCTGATCAACAATATTCATCATATAGTACCCCGGTTCTTTTAAGGGCCTTTTGGTAAGGGTAAATTTGCCGCCTTTAATGTTTTCACCATAAATAGTGCTGTCGCCGGTAGTTTTAACTATAAATACACCGTTTTTTACGCCGGGAATAGTGCCGGTGAATTCAATGCTCGATTTTTTTATGCAGCCCGTTATTAAAAGAGCCAAAAATATTACTGAAATATATCTCATATATGTTGTGGTGATAAGTATTTAAAGCCGCTAATATAGGCTTAGAGGCATTAAACGCAAATAAAATAAATGAGTTGTTTTTAGATTGTTTCTAAATAACCAATAACTACTGTTTAGGCCTATTCCATTTATATCTTTTGGCATATATTAAATACTTTTGCCCAATAAATCTGATATATAATGAGCGAATTTAAACAAACCTTTAACTCATCGTTGGGAAAGAAGCTGATCATGGCTTTAACGGGCTTGTTTTTGTGTACTTTTTTAATTGTGCACCTTGGTGGTAACCTGTTGCTATTCCGCAATGATGATGGTTACGGATTTAATGTGTATGCTAATTTCCTTACCCATTTTCCACCTATAGAAGTAATAGCCTATCTGCTATATCTTTCTATATTGGTACATGCCATTTATGCACTGGTTTTAACCATTAAAAACCGCAAAGCACGTCCGGTAGCTTATGCTACAGTAAACAAAGCGCCTGCAACATGGTCGTCAAAAAACATGGGCCTTTTAGGTTCTATCCTGTTTTTGTTCATCGTGATTCACATGAGCGATTTTTGGTTTAACTACAAATACAGCGACAAAATTGGCTACAAAGAATACCGTACCAATGTAAAAACTGATGAAACCACAGCCGTTGATTACGTGCCTGAATCACCAAAGTTTGAAAAATCAGTTACTACTGAAGGCGATTACGAAGTGGTAAGGGTTAAAGACCTGCATGCTCGTGTGGCCAGCAGTTTCAGCAACTTAATTTATGTAATATTTTATGTTATAGCCATGGGGGCCGTATCATTCCACCTGGTGCATGGTTTCCAGAGTGCTTTCCGTACGCTGGGATGGGTACACAGAAAATATACGCCTATAGTTTATTTTATAGGTACCTGGTTGTTTGCTGTAATCATTCCACTTGGTTTTGCAGCTATGCCAATTGTTTATTATATACAAAGTTTAAAGTAAATAAGTAGTTGATTAAGTTAGATTAGGTTGAATGAGTTGATTACGTTAAATGAATGATTAATCATTTACTAACTAAATATCAACCACTCACTGAATCAACTACTCAACCACTCACTAAATAAAATAAAAATGAGTTTAGATGCTAAAATTCCACAAGGTCCATTAGCCGAAAAATGGAGCAAGCATAAGTTTAATTTAAAGCTGGTTAACCCTGCCAACAAACGTAAATACGATGTAATAGTTGTAGGTACAGGCCTTGCAGGAGGTGCCGCTGCAGCGTCATTAGCTGAACTTGGTTATAATGTTAAGGCATTTTGTTTCCAGGATAGCCCACGTCGTGCGCATTCTATTGCTGCACAGGGTGGTATCAATGCTGCTAAAAACTATCAAAATGATGGTGATAGCGTTTATCGCCTGTTCTATGATACCATTAAAGGTGGCGATTACCGTGCCCGTGAAGGAAACGTGTATCGTTTAGCTGAAGTATCAGTAAATATAATTGACCAGTGCGTTGCACAGGGTGTTCCTTTTGCCCGTGAATACGGTGGCTTGCTGGATAATCGTTCATTCGGTGGTTCACAGGTATCCCGTACCTTTTATGCAAGGGGACAAACAGGGCAACAATTGTTATTAGGTGCATATTCTGCCCTTAACCGTCAAATCCATTTAGGAAAGGTGAAAATGTACACCCGTACCGAAATGTTGGACGTTGTAGTGGTTGATGGTCAGGCTAAAGGTATTGTTACCCGTAACCTCATCACCGGCGAGATTGAAACACATAGCGGTCATGCCGTATTATTGGGTACCGGTGGTTATGGTAACGTGTTTTATCTGTCAACCAATGCAATGGGTTCAAACGTTACTGCTGCATGGCGTGCCCACAAACGTGGTGCTTTCTTTGCTAACCCTTGTTTTACCCAGATACACCCAACCTGTATCCCGGTAACCGGTGATCATCAGTCAAAATTAACGTTGATGTCAGAGTCATTGCGTAATGATGGCCGTGTCTGGGCACCAAAAACAGTTGAAACTGCCGAGAAATTGCGTAAAGGTCAGCTTAAAGCTGCCGACGTGAAAGAAGATGACCGCGATTACTTCCTGGAAAGAAAATATCCTTCGTTCGGTAACCTGGTTCCCCGCGACGTGGCTTCACGAAACGCGAAGGAAATGGTTGATGATAACCGTGGTGTTGGTGCATCAGGCATTGCAGTATTTTTGGATTTTGCTGACGCGATTAATCGTTTAGGCAAAGATGCTGTGGCTGCCAAATATGGTAACCTGTTTGATATGTATTATCAAATTACCAACGAAGATCCTTATACCCAGCCAATGCGTATTTATCCGGCGGTACACTATACTATGGGCGGCCTTTGGGTTGATTATAACCTGAGTACCAATATCCCGGGTTTATATGCTTTAGGCGAATGTAATTTCTCTGATCATGGTGCTAACCGTCTTGGAGCATCTGCGTTAATGCAGGGCCTTGCTGATGGTTACTTTGTGATTCCATATACTTTAGGTGATTATTTAGCTACCATTGGTCCAAAACCGGTAGATACCAATCATCCGGCTTTTGCAAAAACCAAGCAGGAAACAGTAGATCGTATCAATAAATTACTTTCATTAAAAGGTACCCGTACGGTTGATGATTATCACCGTTCATTGGGCCACATTATGTGGGAGTATTGCGGAATGGCACGTACTGAAGAGGGTTTAACCAAAGCAAAAGGACTGATAAGTGACTTAAGGGCTGATTTTTGGAAGAATGTTATTGTAGTAGGAGAGAACGACGAAATAAACCCTGCGCTTGAAAAAGCAGGACGTGTAGCAGACTTTTTAGAACTAGGCGAGTTGATGGTGGACGATGCCCTGATGCGCAGGGAGTCATGCGGGGGACATTTCCGTTTGGAATCGCAAACACCGGAAGGCGAAGCTTTACGCGACGACGACAACTTCGCCTTCGTTGCCGCCTGGGAATATAAAGCGGATAACCAGCCCGAAGTATTACACAAAGAAGTGCTGGACTTTGAATTTGTTCATTTAACACAAAGAAGTTATAAATAATAGACATGAGATAGGAGATTTGAGACGTGAGATTTTTTCAACGTTTTAAGTCTCACATCTTAAAATCTGATCCATATGCATAATCTGAGGGAACTGAAAATCTGGAATAAAGCAATTGATCTGACAGTTGATGTTTATAAAGCTACTGCAGATTTTCCTGCTGACGAAAGATTTGGTTTATTAAGCCAGTCCAGGAGATCGGCTGTTTCTATTCCGTCAAAGATAGCAGAGGGTGCTGGAAGAAATTCGAATAAAGAGTTTTCTAATTTTTTAGGAATATCCAATGGTTCATCCTATGAATTACAGACTCAGTTAATAATAGCAAACAAATTAAATTTATTAAATGACGATCTATTAGATGATTTATTAAAACAGATTGATGAGTTGCAGAAAATGAACTACTCATTTCAAAAAACGCTGTTAAATAAATAATCTTTAGTCTAACATCTCAAGTCTCACATCTCAAATCTAACTTAGAATGAGTAACGGAAATATGAATCTGACGCTGAAAGTTTGGCGCCAAAAGAATGCAGAAACCAAAGGTGCTTTTGCAACCTATAAAGCTGAAGGTATTTCGCCTGATATGTCGTTCCTGGAAATGCTCGACGTGGTAAATGAAGGCCTGATATTGAAAGGCGATGAGCCTATTAATTTTGACCACGATTGCCGCGAAGGTATTTGCGGAATGTGCTCTTTGTATATTAACGGGCATCCGCATGGGCCTAAAAATGCAATTACCACCTGCCAGCTACATATGCGCTCTTTCCACGATGGTGAAACCATTGTAATTGAACCATGGCGTGCGGCTGCTTTCCCGGTTATTAAGGACTTAGCAGTAGATCGTTCATCTTTTGACAGGATACAACAGGCTGGTGGTTTCGTATCGGTAAATACAGGTGTTACTGTTGATGCTAATGAGATCCCGATTCCTAAAGTGATTGCTGATGAAGCATTTAATTCAGCAACCTGTATTGGGTGTGGCGCCTGCGTTGCAGCATGTAAAAATGCTTCAGCCATGCTGTTTGTATCTGCAAAGGTTAGCCAGTTAGCAATGTTGCCACAAGGGCAACCTGAGCGCTGGAGCCGTGTACAGGCAATGGTAGCACAAATGGACGAAGAAGGATTTGGAAACTGTACCAATACCGGTGCCTGCGAAGCTGAATGTCCTAAAGAAATTAAAATGACCAACATCAGCCGCATGAATAATGATTATTTCAGTGCTAAGCTATTCCGCGAGGAATCAACGCATGAACATGCTGCCGGCGAATAATAATATTACACTTGTTTAATCTGTAAGGCTTGGGACTTTTCTCAAGCCTTTTTTGTTTTATAATTATTTGTCATTGATAAGAATCCTTTCTTTGTGATTTTATTTCTTAATAATTAATAAAAATAAATCTTGGCATAGGTATTGAATATTTTACCAGGTTTCACTTAAATTGATTTATCATGAAAAAAATTACTTTTTTAACTGTATTCGCATTATTTGCATTCAGTCTTCCGTCTTTTGCTCAAATACAGCAGGGAAACGTTTTGGTGGGGAGTACTTTTAGTAACCTTAATTGGCAGTTAAATTCTCCGCATACTTTTAGTTTTAATATTACTCCCGAAGCCGCATGGTTTGTACAGGATAACGTGGCCATTGGCGGCTATTTAAATTTCGGTATTCAGACTGCTTCCAGTTCGCCCACTATTATTGATTATGGCGTTGGTGCTTTAGGTAGATATTATACAGGCTCCGACGTTTCCATATTGAAGCACGGCCGCTTGTTTGCTGAGGCTACCGCTGGAATTGGAGGGGTAAACATCAGTGATGGCGGCGGCAATACTAATGGATTTGACTTTGGTGTTGGCCCCGGTTTTGCTTACTTTGTAACCCCCAACATTGGCCTTGAAACTTTATTAAAATATAATGGTGTGTTAGGTTTTGGTAGTCAAACCTACCAGAATAATTTAACGCTAAATTTTGGTTTGCAAATTTATCTTCCGGGTAAATCAACTGCCAAAAAAGTGCAAGGCGATATAAAATAATCGACTCTCCATAACTAATAAAAAGCCTGCTATTGATTTAAGCAGGCTTTTTGCTGTAATGTAACTGTTTGCAATTGAATAGAATAATAGTTTGTGTGTCCTCATAATTATACGGTTTAATGGATGTTTTTGGCTTTAAACTCATTGTTAATCAATGTAGAAATAGCCCGGATGCTTTCCTGTTTGTGATCTGCATATTCCCAATATTACAATCAATTAAAACTTCTTTTGATTTACCTTGTTGAACTCTTAATAAATAAAATTAATTAAATATTAATAATTATGAAAAAGATAAGTTCAGTAATTGCAGCTATAGCTATAGCCGGAATATTTGAGTTTGCTGCGGCAAATGAGACAGGCAATAAAGGCATACAGGATTTTAAGGTAAACAAGGTGTTAAATGATACCATACCAGGCAAGAAACCGAATCCGTCACCAACTCCAAGCCCTTCGCCAACCCCTGCACCTACTCCAATGCCGAGTCCTACTCCTAGTCCAACACCGACACCAAGTCCGACACCAACGCCTAGTCCAACGCCGACCCCTAGTCCAACACCAACACCCACACCGACTCCACCAAGTCCAACCCCTACTCCAAATCCTGGTCCGCCATCGCATCAGTAATAGATGTGGATATATTTATTAAAAAATAAAATACCCGGTACAGCAATATGTGCCGGGTTTTTCATTTAACTGGATTGAAGACTAATTGAATCTGTTATCTATAGAAATATTTGCTCCTTGATCTTAATTTTATTGCTTATAGTGAAACTAAGTGTAGCGGTTAACGTATACACATACATATTTACCTATAGCCTTTTTACGGTTGTATCTTAAAATTGTACATGTAAACTTATTGTATTTTAGTTAAATAGAGGTGGTTTATGTGGTGTTGATTTTTTAATCACTAAGTATTACTATCAATTAATAAGCTGTTTAATTTATATGTAAATATCCTATAATTAAACTGATTGATTTGAAACAGAAATTGAATAATATAACTACCTGGCTTAAACTACTGAAAAGTAAAACATCGCTCGTCTTATTGATCATTATTTTAATGGCATCAACGGCAATGATTGTAACTAACTACTATACAATCAAAATACTATCAGCTGCAAGAGCTTATATTAATGGTGAGTCTCAATATTCAAAGGGGCAAAAGGATGCATCGGCTTATTTAATTAATTACATTTATCTGCAAAAAGAGGCAGATTACGTTGCCTTTGAAAAAAATATAAATATCCCTATAGGCGATCATATTGCCCGCGTTGCTCTATCTATTAAACATAATAATAAAGAGGCTGTAAAGGGGCTTTTACAAGGGAAAAATCATCCAAAAGATATCGAAAACATCATATGGCTTTTTAACACATTCAGGCAATTGCCCATGTTTAAAAAAGTGATAGCTACCTGGGCCAGTGGTGATATCATGGTTAAAGATCTTTATTTGCTTGGTTTAAAATCGAGGCAGCAAATTCAATCAGGTAAAATTTCATCGGCCGAAAAGTTATCTATGATTATGGCTATTAATAACATTTCTCAACAGCTAACGGTTAAGGAAGAAGACTTTTCAAATACATTAGGTACTATCAGTCGCGATATTAATATTTATTTGTTTATAGCAGATGTTTTGGTAACGCTAATTATTGTTGTAAGCTCATATTCTTTTGCCGGTATAATGATCAGGAACCTGAGTGAATCAAACAGGAAGATAATTGAGCAGAACGATGACCTGCAGGCAATTAATGCCGGGTTGGATAAATTCGTATTCAACATTACACACGATCTTAGATCTCCGCTGGTAGCATTAATTGGGCTGATTGATTTAATTGATGAAGAAACTGAACTAACGCAAATTAAATCGTATACCCTATTGATGAAAAGAAGCCTGGAGAAACAGGATCAGTTTATCAACGAGATGCTTGTTTTTATAAAAAGTAAGCATACCGGGTTTATCAAAAAACATTGTAGCCTTACAGCTATTATTAATGATGTTCTTACGCAAAACCATTGCAAGAATGATGGGAGAGAGGTGCGTTTTTATAAAGAACTGGAATTGGATGAAATTGAAAGCGATGCATTGAAGCTACAGGTAATTTTAAACAACCTGGTTTCGAATGCCATTAAATACAGCGATATTAAAAAAGACGATCAATGGGTGAGAGTTAAAACCTACCTGGCCGATAAGGAAGCTATAATTGAAGTAGAAGATAACGGTGTAGGAATAAGGAAAAATGATCAGGAACGCATATTTGATAAGTTTTATCTTTCGGGTATTAATAAAAGAAGTTCAGGATTGGGATTGTATTTGGTTAAGGATGCCGTGAAACAGATGAATGGCAGTATAAATGTAAAATCGGAAGAAGGATTGTACAGCAGGTTCACTATCAGTATCCCTTGTTAAAAGTTAGTTTATGAATGTTTAGCTAAAAACTGTATTACATTTTGCTCAGTGCCTTTAAACGGACCGGGCTTTTCAGTTTTGAGTCCTGCCATAGCCGCAGCAAATTCCCCGGCTTGTTGTATTCCTGCATCTTTGCTGCGTTGATATAAATATCCGGCCATATAAGTATCTCCACAGCCTGTAGCATCTGCAATAATGCTGGGCTGATAAGCTGGTATTTTATAAAATATGCCATCCTTATAAATTAATGATCCCCTGCTGCCATTGGTAATTACCACTTCCTTTACTCCTGCATCTGCAAGTTTCAGGGCCCCATCTTTTACATCCTTTAAGCCTGTTAATGCACTAAGTTCAGCTACATCGGCTTTCAGAATACTAATGTAAGGTAATGCTGCTGATTTTTGAACCCAATCTGTTTGCTGAACTTTATAGTTAACCACTTTGCGCAAATAACCCTGTACATCCAAACTGACGGTTCCTTTTAACGCAAGCGCTTTAATGAGGTCTAAAGAAATATCATTAGCAAGCAAGGGGCCAAGATGAAAAATGTTGGTGCTTACATCCTTAAGCTGCTGCATAGTAAAAGTATCGGCTGTTTGTAATACATTTTGTGTGCGCTCATCTTGATTTTCGGCATAAATATTTTCAAAATAAACAGTATGTGCCCCCGGTTGCACCCTAACTTCAACGCTTATATTGCGAAGCTTATCCACATAATGCATCTCAGCTTCTGCAAGCGAAGTAACCAATAAATAACGGGTGTTAAGCTTACTCAATGCATATGAAAAATAAAAAGCGGTACCACCCGGCATATAATTCACCGAAGTTGTAGTTACTATTTTGTCAGAAGTGATGTGCCCAATGCAACAAATATCATACATTACCTAAAATTAAAATACAAGATAGTAATTTAGTAGATATTAGCTTAAAGCTAAAAACCTAAAGTAAAAAGCTTTTTATGATGTTTAATATAAAGCTATAATTATATGAAGAGGAAAGAATATGCCTACCTGTTAGCCAGGCTGCCAATGGGAATGAGCTTTTTTGGACATGGCCTTATTCGTTTAACAAAGCTGGATGCTTTTAGCCATGGCATAGTGGGGCAATTCAGCAAATCGTTATTGCCTGCGGGCCTTGTTTTGGGGTTTGGATATGCACTGCCTTTTCTTGAATTTATTACCGGTTTTTTATTGCTTTTAGGCTGGTTTACCCGCTTTGCTATTATTTTAGGTGTAGTTATTATGCTTTCACTCATTTTGGGCAGCAGCCTTATTGAACAATGGAATGCTGTGTTTACACAAATAGTTTACAGCGCTTATTTGGCAATACTGTTTTATTTTGCTGATAGTGATGGTATTTCTATTGATGGATACAGACGGCTTATTTAAAAAAACTAAACCACTAATTAATCAAGTCAGTAATTAAAGAGTTAAATAAAAACATAAACCATTATCGCAGTAATATATTTCAACCTTTTAAATAGAGATGACTTGAGTTTTAATTAATCTTTAGGTAATATTAGGGTGTTTTAACGGTAATGAAACGCGTATTTAACCCATTATTAACTAAAAATTAATACCGTAATTAGTAAAATCGTAATTAATTAAAAAATGAGCTTTGAAAAATCGCAGATGCGATACAATGACGGCAAGGTATATAAATGGGATAAACCAGCAGATGTTTATAGCCCTTATTATACCGAAGGATCAGGCAAAACAAGTTTTGACCGGTCCAATGGAAATGAAGTGCTTTTCTTAATAAACCATTTGTTTAAAGATTTTCCGGGTGAACCTACACTTTCGCACTACCAAAAGGCAGAAGAAATGATTGTTTTCGATTTGCCCAGTTGGAGGAAAAGCCACAAAAGTTTAGTAAAGTGGATTTTGGAATATTGGGACAAACGAGAGAAGCTATTAGTTTAAAAAGTAAAAATCCGGCGGTTTAATTTTCGCCCATTCCTAACCTTTAAACGGTAAAAGTTTACCCTTAAATAAGTATTAAAATAATGATTTAGTATGGTACTCTTTACCGTAACAGGCCTTTTATTGTTGCTGTTGCTGCTGTTGTTGGATAATCTCCATATAACGTTGGTAACTGTTTTTGGGAGCATCTGATACTATGTTGGTCACGTGAGCTTCGGCTATCATGGCGTCGCTGTTATTCAATACATTCTCATCGTCAACAGAAACAGCCACTTCCAGCTTATGATTTGATGAGCCTTTATAAACTCCTTTAACCGGTGAGCAATCCGAAAAATTGCGCCCTACAGCCAAACGAACGTGGGTTTCATTAGCAATGCAGTTATTGGTTGGATCGATGCCGAGCCAGCCATAATCGGGTAAATAAGCTTCGGCCCATGCATGGGTGGCACCTTCACCACGCATACCATTACGTTTGCTGGTACAGATGTAACCACTTACGTACCGCGCCGGAATATGTACCATACGCAACATTTCCATCAGGATATGGGCAAAATCCTGGCAAACACCAGCTTTTAGTTTCCATATTTCATCCAATTTTGTTTCAACAGTGGTAACGCCCTTTATGTATTCAAAGTTTTCATACACATACTGGCAAAATCGCAGTGCAACATGGTAAGGGGTATCATCATTTTGACTTTGCTGTTCAATAATAGCTTTTAGTTCGTCAATGCCCTCAAAATATTCCTGCTTTAAAAAGTCAATATATGGCACCATAAACTGTAGCCGCTTTAAATCTTCCCATTGATGGGCCGGAAATATGTCATTAACCGGCAGCTCCCTGTGTTTGGTAGTAACCCAAAGTTTAGAGTTAATGGTTAATACTGTATGCGGCTCAGAATAAGTAAAGCTGCCTACTTCGTTGCCATAGTAATCAATGTGCGTATCAACTAGTGGGTTACCGGTAATGGTAAGTTCCTGTTTAATAACATCCTGAAACTGATCTTTTATAGGGAAAAGGATAATCTGATTGGCACTATCGCGAACCGGGCCTTCGTAAATATATCGGGTAATATGCTGGATCTCAAATTCGGGCATCTTTTTTTTCAATTAGTTAATTGGATAATTGTCAAATCAAAATCAGGAGTTTGCAAAGTAGTATTCATTAAGCGCATTTCCTATACCGTATAGTTCCTTTCTTATTTGGGTTAAAAATGAATGCAAACCGTCCTGTTCAATCGTTTTAACAGAACTGTACTTAATACGACTCTGCAACCTGCCTATTTGAAACGACATCTCCCTGAATGTATCAATGTTGCTATCGCTCTTCAGCCTGTCAAAATATCGTTGTATGTTATTTACTGAATAAATTACTGATCGGGGAAAGTCATTATTCAAAACTACCTGCTCTAAAATGTTGGCCGCTTCAAAACCCTCCCGATAGGTTTTTAAATAGAGTTCGTATCCGCCTAATGATAACAGCAGGTGTTTCCAGTAGCTGGTATCAGTCAACAGATCCGGGTTGTCATTCACTGAACCAAATTTGGTATCCAGTATATCAACTGATTGTATGGCCCGTTCAAGGTATTTGCCGATATTCATAAAACTGCGTCCCTCGCCACGCTCCATGGTAATTTCAATGGTGCCGTAATACAGCATTACTTGTTTAATCAAAACATCAAGTACGCTGATAGGGTCTTCTCGTTGCAATGCTTTTTCAAGCCGGGGTTCTTTTACGGTATGATAATATTCATTTAAACATTGCCACAAATCCTTTGGTATGTGTTCTTGTACGCCACGCGCATTTTCACGTGCCAGGGTAATGATGTTTAAAATGGAATTGGGATTATTTTTCCCTGTAACCATAAATTTTAATACCTCGCGACTATTATTCTCCAGCTTTTCTGTTTCTTCATCATCAGGACCTGCAAATATCCTGATCACCGGTGCCCATGTAAACTCCTGAACCGCATCCTGCGATGATGCATAGTTTATCTTCAACATCCGCAACATACCGTCGCTACGCTCAATATACCTGCTTAACCAATAAAAACTTGCTGCTACCCTGCTTAACATATCTTATAATTTCGGAAGTCGGATTTTCGATTTCGGATTTATTTTTACTTGTTCAATTTTATTTGCTACCTACTATAAACTGCCAACTGCCTCTATGCCAATACCCACGTATCCTTGCTGCCGCCGCCCTGTGAACTGTTTACAACCAGTGAGCCTTCTTTTAGTGCCACACGGGTTAATCCGCCGGGTACAATTTCAATTCCATCAGGGCCGTATAGAGCATAAGGCCTTAAATCGATACGGCGTGGTTTTAGTTCGCCCTGCATGTAACATGGCGCCGCCGAGAGACTGATGGTGGGCTGTGCAATAAAATTACGCGGATCTTTCATTACTTCAATCTTATACTCGTCAATTTCCTGCTCGGTAGCGGCATGGCCCATTAACATACCATAACCACCGCTGCCATTGGTCTTTTTTATAACCATATTGTTGATGTTCTTAAACACATATTCACGTTCATCTGTATGGCCCAATTGGTGTGTGGGTACATTCTTTAGTATCGGTTCCTCGTTAAGGTAATAGCGGATCATGTCGGGTACGTAAGTATACACCGCCTTATCATCGGCCACACCTGTTCCGGTGGCATTTACTATAGCTACGTTACCCTTGCGGTAGGCGCCCATAATACCGGCAACACCCAACATACTTGCCGGGTTAAACACCAGCGGATCAAGAAACTCATCATCAACACGCCTGTAAATTACGTCTACCTGCTGTAAGCCGGTGGTGGTTTTCATGTACACTTTGTGATTGTTTACCACCAGGTCCCTGCCTTCAACCAATTCAACACCCATTAATCGGGCCAAAGTGGTATGCTCAAAATAGGCTGAGTTATAAATGCCCGGACTAAGCAGTACTATTGTAGGATTATGGATTTGTCTTGGCGATAGTGCCAGCAGGTTTTTATATAGTATAGTTGGATACTCGGTAACACTCCTTACGCCGCATTGAGGTAATAAATCAGGGAATAGCCGTTTGGTGATCTCCCGGTTCTCCAGCATGTAGCTCACACCCGATGGAGTGCGCAAGTTATCTTCAAGCACATAAAAAGTACCGTCATGATCACGGATTAAATCGATGCCCGAAATATGTACATAAATATCATAAGGCACTTGCAACTGGTGCATTTCCCGCAAAAAGTGCGGGCAGGAGTAAATAATATCTATCGGTACAATACCATCATTAATGATGAATTGATTGTGATAAACATCTTTTAAAAATAGGTTGAGCGCAGTTAAACGCTGTTTGATCCCCTTCTCTACAAAGGCCCACTCGCTGGCCGTAATAATACGGGGGATGATGTCAAAAGGGAATATTTTTTCAATGCCTTCGCCGCTGTTATACACGGTAAAGGTAATTCCCTGGCTCATGAATAAGCGCTTGGCCAGTTCTTCCTTTTTATTAAGGTCATCGGCCGATTCGCCTGAAATATATTCAATAACCTTGCGATAATGGTCGCGAACTTGAGCTTCGGGGCCATACATTTCATCCCAAACACCTTTTATGGGACTGTATTTATCAAAATAAGCTGATTCGAGCATAAGAAAATTAGGATAATTGATATATGATAACCAGTTACTTTTTTAAAACCGTAATTTATGAAGTGTTTTTGTATAAAAAAGAATTTTTTGGTAATATTTTTAATAATTTTTCAACATAAATTCAATTTACATCTAAATTTAATAATTTTTTTAATCTAATTTTAATAGAAAAGATGCTTTTGTGATGAAAAAATAATTGTTTAGTGCTTCTTAATAATGGAATAATAAGCAATTAGAGGTGTCCTTCCTTCCCAAGGTAAGGGCAGGATAGGACTGTAAGAAAAAAGTACGCTCAATAGTAAATTTAGGGTAGGGTACAGAGGCTTTATCTTGTTAGATATACCTGGGTTTTCTATTTATTCTTCAACAATGCCTCTACTTTTTCGGCAGTTAAGCTCAATCCATCAGTAACTACCGTTGCTTTGGTATAAAATGGTTCTCTTTCAATTAATTTACCAGCAATAAAAGCTACCAGTTCTTCACCATGTTTTTCGCGCAGCAGGGGGCGTTCTTCTTTTTCATTTTCCAGGCGCATAGCCAGGGTTTTGGGCGATAGTTTGATATAAACCGATTTGCCGTGCGCGTTCATCCACTCCATATTATCAAAAAAGCAGGGCAGCCCCCCGCCTGTTGATACCACCATGTGCTGATGATAATCAGTTTGTTTTAATACTTCTGATTCAAGTTTGCGGAAGGCATCTTCACCAAATTCGGCAAAATATTGAGCTATGGTCATCCCGGCCTGAGCTTCCAGCACATGATCCAGATCCATAAAGGGATAACCTAAACGGTTAGCCAGCTTGCGCCCTAATGTAGTTTTACCACATCCCATAAAACCGATCAGGAATATAATTCCTAATCCGCCAGGAGTGGTACCCGTATTAATATCTGCAACTAATTTATTTTCTGAATTACTCATTCTTAAAACCTCTAATATAGTCTCCAGGCTACTATGATCTATGAACCATCAACTATGAACTAATTAAGCTTCACCCTCGGATCAATCCAAACATAAATAATATCTACCAGGATATTGATCACGACAAATATAAAAGCAATAAACAGGATAGACCCCATTACTACTGGGAAATCCGACATTTCCAGTGCGTCTACAGTTGTTTTACCCAGTCCATTATATCCAAATACGTACTCCACAAAAAACGAACCGGCCAGCAATGAAGCAAACCAGTTGGCAATGGCCGTAATAACCGGGTTCAGCGCATTTTTTAAAGCATGGCGGTAAATAATGGCATTTCTGCTTAATCCTTTGGCTTTTGCCGTGCGGATATAGTCCTGCCCTAAAACATCCAGCATGGCATTGCGGGTAAGCTGTACAATAATGGCCAGCGGCCTCAAAGCGAGAGTAACCATAGGTAGGATAAGGTTGCGCCATGCAATTACTTCACCTTTAAAGGGATCATAAGTATATAAACTACCAGACATATCCAGCCCCGTATATTTACTAAGCTCGAAACCAAAGACCCAGGCAATGATGATTCCGGCAAAAAAAGACGGCGCCGATACGCCAAGGGTTGAAAATCCGATAGCCAGCTTATCAATCCAGGTATTTTGATTCACGGCGCTTATCACCCCTAAAAAAACACCTATAATAATAGCAAAAAACATGGCTGTAGTTGCCAGTACCAGGGTGTTGGGGATTACCTCCAGCAGTAATGCTGCTACTTCTTTATGGGTTTGGTATGATCGCCTTAAATAGGGCCATTTTAAGGCCAGTACTTTAGTTTTTGATACAGCAAATAACCTAACGTAGTGATAGCGTTGCTGCTCTTCCTTATTGTTTAAATGAATACCAACCGGCGAAAGATCATTGATGTAATAAGCAAACTGAACGGGTACTGGTTTATCTAACCCAAATTCTTTGCGTACAGCTTGTAATGACTGTACGTCTGCACGTTGTCCCTGTGTCATCCGGGCCGGGTCGACAGGGAGAATGTTAAATAAAAAAAACACCACTACCACAATACCCAGCATTACTGCCAGCCCGTAAAATAACTTGCGGATGAGGTAGCTAATCATAGTTTATTTACCAAAGTATTGTTTCACCAGTTCATCGTATTTAGGTATAGAATGATAATGCCATTTATTAATCACCGTCCCGTTCTTTAATAACAGTATTCCCGGATTAGCGCGTACCATTGATTTTAGTGGTACTTCATCAGCATAAAAAATCTCCAAAGCTAAATGGTGCTTTTTACTGAATGCCTCTGCGTATGGGCCCGCGTTAGAGGTTAGTAATACTGTGCGGATATTATACCCTTCGGTTAAATTGATGGCCAGGGCATTTAACCTGTCTATAGCAGCAGTATCTGTTTTGTCCAGATCATAAGCCACAATCATCAGGTTATAAAAAGGATTAGATAGCAACTCCTTGGTATAGTCATTCTTTTGTGCATCCTGAATAGAAAGGTCAACAATTTTAGGTGTAAAACCCTTTTTTATCAACTTGCTTTCTGACTGACCAATTGCCACCCAGTCATTATCTTTCCAGATACCTGTTTTTATGTAATCGGCATCGGTCATAACTTTGGTTTCGTGTGTTTTTTTGTTTTTTAGGTTGTAGGTTAGCTCAAACTGATCAGGCTGGGCACCCGGAGGCGTTTTCATTTCATCCGGAAGGTTAGCGCCAATTTTATAAGGTAAAAAATCAATAAAAGGTAAAAAGTTGTAAGTGTATAAGCCGATTGCTAATGACACAACGGTTGCTGCAATTAATAACTGATCGCCCGTTTTGGCAATAAATACCGGCTGAATTTTCTTCCGGTTGATAAACAAAACAATGATGAGCAATAGCAAAAATAAATCCTTGCTGAATGATTGCCATGGGGTAAGCGGTATGGCATCGCCAAAGCAACCACAGGTTTGTACCACCTTAAAAAAGGCAGAGTAAAAGGTTAGAAACGCAAAAAAGATAATTAGTAATAATAACCCCCAGGCTACTTTAACCGGGCGTACACCAATCAGTAAGGCAAAGCCTAAAATGATTTCCAGTGAGCATAATACAACGGCTATAATAATCGATAGCCCATCTAAAAATGTGATATGGAATACTTCAAAATATTCTTCCAGCTTATAGGAAAAGCCCAGCGGATCGTTAATTTTAATTAATCCCGAAAAAATAAAAAGTAGTCCTACAAAAATTCTTGCAGCCCAAACCCACCAGGCAGCGGGTGTATTGTTAATTTTGTCTTTCATTTTATATTAAAATGTTGTAACGTTGAAAAGTTGGAATATTGCAAGGTTAAATTATTAAATAACGTTTCAACATTTTCAGCTCTAAACATAGTAACAACTCGTGACTAAAGATACATTTTTTCGTAAAAAGGCAACTTTAAATGCAGGCGGCAAGCTGCTCGATTTAAGTAGCCCTAAAGTGATGGGGATTATTAATCTCACCCCCGATTCCTTTTTCGCAGGCAGCAGAAAACCAAGCACTGAAGAAGCGTTGCGACAAGCAGAGAAGATGCTGAACGAGGGCGCTGATTTTTTAGATCTTGGTGCTTACTCGTCGCGCCCGGGTGCTGAAGATATTTCTGTGCAGGAAGAAACTGATCGTTTGCTGCCTGTTGTGGAGTCTATTGTGAAGCAATTTCCGGAAGCCATTTTATCCATAGATACTTTTAGAGCGAAGGTTGCCGAAGTTGTTGTGGAAGCGGGTGCGCATATTATTAATGATATTTCGGGCGGCCAGTTGGATGCTGATATGTTTGCTACTGTTGCCCGTTTGCAGGTGCCTTATATTTTAATGCACATGCGCGGTACGCCCCAAAACATGCAGCAGCAAACGGAATACGAAGATGTATTTGCTGAGGTTTACGACTACTTTGCCAATAAATATTATGAACTGAAGCAGTTGGGTGTGCATGATGTAATTATTGATCCCGGATTTGGCTTTGCCAAAAAGCGGGAGCACAGCTATGCTTTAATGAACCGCCTGCAGGATTTTAACTTATTGCAACTACCAATACTTATAGGTATATCCCGCAAAAAAATGATTTACGGAACATTGGACATTACCGCCGCCGAGGCACTGAATGGTACCACTGCCCTAAATACCATAGCCCTGGCAAAAGGTGCCAATATTTTAAGGGTGCATGATGTTAAAGAAGCTGTAGAGGCTGTTAAGATTTGGGAAAGGTGTCAGTAGTTTCTTTGCTTTTTAAAGTGAAGGATATCCAATATCTATCCAACCAACTCCATTACCTTTAAAATAGCATCCACATATTCGCGGTTATTGGCCAGGCGGGGTACTTTATGCTGACCGCCAATTTTACCACGCTCTTTCATCCAGTTAAAGAAAGTGCCTTTAGGCGCATTTTGAACAATAGGACGGCGCAGGGCCATGTCTTTAAAGCGTTTGGCATCGTAATCGGAGTTAACACGGCGCAGGGTTTCGTCCATTATATCAATAAAACGCTCAAATTCGGCCGGGCGTTTTTCAAATTCTATAATCCATTCATGTGCACCGCTGCTATCGCTATTAAAATAAACAGGGGCGGCGGTATAATCGCGGATAATAGCACCGGTTTGCTGACAGGCTTCGTCCAGTGCACGCTCAGCATTATCAATAATCAGCTCTTCGCCAAAAGCATTAATAAAATGTTTGGTGCGGCCGGTTACCTGTATCCTAAACGGTGAAAGCGAGGTGAATTTAACAGTATCGCCAATCATATATCGCCAAAGGCCGGCATTAGTGCTGATGATGAGGGCATAGTTTTTATCCAGTTCTACTTCATCAAGGGTCAATGTTTCAGGATTTTCCTTCAGTACATTCTCCACCGGTAGAAATTCGTAAAAAATGCCATAATCAAGCATCAATAACATTTCGCCGGGTTCGCGGGTATCCTGTATCCCAAAAAAACCTTCGGAGGCATTGTAGTTTTCCAGGTAATACATATCATCCTTAGGAATCAGCTTTTTAAACTGCTCACGATAAGGAGTAAAGTTTACTGCACCATGGAAATACATCTCCAGATTGGGCCATACTTCCAGCAGGTTTTTTTTGCCGGTAATTTCCAGGATGCGTTTAAATAGTAAGATGTTCCAGGTAGGTACGCCGCTCAGGCTGGTTACATTAACGTCTTTGGTGGCATAGGCCATTTTTTCAATCTTTTCCTCAAAATCTTCCAAAAGGGCAATATCCATGTGTGGGGTGCGGTGAAATTCGGCCCACAGCGGAAGGTTTTTCATTAGTACGGCGGACAGATCACCAAAAGAAGTATCCGGACTAAGCTGGCTCACCTGGTGACTGCCACCCAGTGTTAATATTTTACCCGTAAACATACGGGCATTAGGATTATTATTAAAGTAGATGGTAAGCAGATCTTTACCGCCCTTAAAATGGCATTCTTCCAGCGCCTCTTCACTTACCGGGATAAATTTACTCCTGTCGCTGGTGGTGCCTGATGATTTGGCAAACCAGCGGATTTCTGAGGGCCATAAAACATTCTGCTCGCCCCGTAGCATCCTTTCAATATAGGGCTTTAATGAATCGTAATTTTGAATGGGTACACGTTCCTTAAAATCATTCAAACTCAGAATGCTTTTGTAGCCATACTTTTTACCCCATTCTGTTTTCTCGGCACCTGATATGAGTTGTTCAAACCATTCCTCCTGCACTTCGTTCGGGTATTTCATAAAAAGCTCAATCTGATGAATGCGCTTTTTCATGAACCAGGTAAAAACAGAGTTGAAAATGGTCATAAGCTTTTGCTATTTGATATGGTCAAAAGTTTTTCGCTTCAATACAAAGTTTGCACCCAGATAAACCTTTCTCACCAATTCATTAGCCGCCAGCACTTCGGGCACACCTGATTCTAATATTTTCCCTTCAAAAAGCAGGTAGGCCCTGTCTGTAATAGATAAGGTTTCCTGTACATTATGGTCGGTAATCAAAATGCCTATGTTGCGCGTTCTTAACTTAGCAACCATGGCTTGTATCTCTTCTACCGCAATAGGGTCAACACCGGCAAATGGCTCATCCAGCAAAATAAAATTAGGCTCGGCGGCCAGTGCCCTTGCAATTTCGGTACGGCGGCGTTCACCACCCGAAAGCAGGTCTCCGCGATTACGGCGCACTTTATGCAAACTGAATTCATCAATCAATTCTTCCAGTTTATCCTTTTGCTTCTCCTTGCTCATTTTACCCATTTCCAGCACCGCTTTTATATTATCCTCAACAGATAGTTTACGGAACACTGAAGCCTCTTGTGCCAGGTAACCGATTCCCTTTTGTGCCCGGCGATACATAGGGTCGGTAGTAATATTTTCATCATCCAAAAATATCTGCCCTTCGTTAGGTTTTATCAAACCCACAATCATATAAAATGATGTTGTTTTGCCTGCGCCGTTTGGCCCCAGCAAACCCACTATTTCACCCTGGGCTACATTGAATGATACATCATTTACAACGGTACGCTGCTTATATTTTTTTAATAAATTATCTGCTCTTAGAATCATTTTATTGTACGATTACACCGATTTAATCTGGTTTCACCGATTGAGGTTATTGTTTTTAATATTATTTTCTTCTTCCTGATCTCTAATCTCCAACCACTAGTCATTAAATCGAATCCCTTTTATATTTAATTGTATAGTGCGCCGCTCTTTCCAAACGTTTTCTTCAATAGAATAACAAATATCAAAAGGTACATCTTTTTTTATTTGGGAAAGATATTCACCATGGTTAAACGCTATTGCATCAAACCCCGGAGATCCTTCCTGTATTACGGTCATTTTAATATGGTTAGCGCCTACCAATCCTGCGCTACCGCTAACATACACATTTTTACTTAGGAAAACCGGTGACATATTTTCGGGCCCAAACGGTGCAAACTGGTTCAGTACCCTGAAAAATTTAGGTTCCACCTGGCTTAAACGTAATTCTGCGTCAATTTGTATCTGTTGTATTAATTGTTCGGGTTTTATGGTCGAACTCACTACTTCTTCAAAGCGGGCCATAAAGGCTTCCACATTTTCGGGATGCATGGTAAGGCCGGCTGCATATTTGTGTCCTCCAAACTGAATCAACAGGTCACTGCATCCGCATAAAGCCTCATACAAATCATATCCTAAAACAGAGCGTGCAGAACCCGCCACATGCCCGTTTGACCGCGTAAGTACTATAGTGGGGCGGTAATATTTTTCAGTTAGCCGTGAAGCAACAATGCCAATAACCCCTTTATGCCAATTCTCATTAAATACCATGGTTGATTTCCGGCCAATCAGGACATCATCATTATCAATAATGCTCAACGCTTCGTCGGTGATAGATAGGTCATGCTCTTTACGCTCGATGTTCCTTACGTTTATAAGCTCGCTTTTTTCTTTAGCTGTTTCTTCATCCGCTGCAATCAGCAATTCAACCGCATGCTTGGCATCATCAATGCGCCCGGCCGCGTTAATACGTGGACCCAGTAAAAAAACCACATCTGAAATGGTATAAAAGTTTCCCCGACCAGCAACATCCATCAGTGTTTTAACACCGATGCAGGGGTTGGTGTTTATTTTTTGCAAACCCAAATGAGCTAGTACACGGTTTTCACCGGTTATATGTACAATATCGCAAGCTATACTTATGGCAACCAGATCAAGGTATGGGGTTATATTTTCAAATGGGATATCATTTTTTTCGGTATATGCCTGTATCAGTTTAAAACCAATGCCACAGCCTGATAATTCCTGGTAAGGATATTCACAATCATCTCTTTTGGGATCCAATATAGCTACGGCGGCTGGTAATTCTGCTCCGGGTAGGTGGTGATCGCAAATAATGTAATCAATGCCTTTAGTGTTGGCATAAGCCACCTTATCAACCGATTTTATGCCACAATCAAGCGCTATAATCAGCTTGAAGTTATTTTGCTCAGCGTAATCAATACTGGCGGTGGAAATACCGTATCCTTCTAAATAGCGGTCGGGAATATAATATTCCAGTTTATCGTAATAGTTTTTAAAAAAGCCATATACCACAGAAACGGCGGTAGTGCCATCCACATCATAATCGCCATAAATTAAAATCTTTTCGCCTGCAGCAATGGCAGCTTCGATGCGTAAAATTGCTTTCTCCATGTCCTTCATCAGGAATGGATCGTGCAGGTGCCGCTGATCGGGCCTGAAAAAAAGCTTTGCGGCATCATAATCTTTAATGCCCCTGTGTATCAGTAAAGTACTTAAAACGGAATCAATATTCAGGGCGGCAGCCAATGCACTTACTTCTCCATCATCAGCCTTATCCCTTACAGACCACCGTTTATTCATATCTTTGTGTAATAAAAACAGTAAAGATAGATGAAATTGTGATTAGTGAGTAGGGAATTGTGAAGGATGAAATATTGTTTTTAATGTATGACTTGATTTTTAGAAAGATAACAGATTAATGAAGATTTTTGCTTTAGGCGAGGGATCATATTCGGTTGATGCAACCAAGAAGTTTATTCCTTTTAATCCCGAAACAGACAACTATCGTGAACGCCCGGCTTCGCTTTTTATACATGTAAATCCATTTTTAATTAAAACCGATACCGACCTTATTGTACTGGATACCGGGTTGGGTTATAAAAATAAAGATGGCGAACTCATTATTCACCGGCATATCCGTAAGGCTGGTTTTCAGCCGGAGGATGTAACTTTAGTTTTAATGTCGCATTTGCATTATGATCACTCCGGAGGTTTGGTAGTGGAGCATAATGGTAAACTGGTACCCAGCTTTCCGCAGGCAGAGCACGTTATACAAAAGGGCGAATGGGAGTTTGGAATGAGTGGTAAGTCATCATCATACCATAAAGAAATATTCGAGGCATTGGTTAATCGTGTCAATATCAATTTTGTTGATGGTTCTGGTCAGTTGCAAAATGATATCAGGTATGAATTATCAGGCGGCCATTGTCCTTTTCACCAGGTATTCTGGCTGGAAAAAGGCAGTGATAAAGTATTTTTTGGTGGCGATGAGCTTCCTGAACCAGAGCAACTGATCCGTAAATTTATAGCCAAGTATGATTTTGATGGCCGTAAAGCAATGCAACTGCGCGAAGAATATGGAAAAATAGCTGCTGAAGAAGGCTGGACCTGCTTATTCTATCATACCAAATCTTTATCAGTTGGCAAAGTAAGCTATCTGGATGATCACTTTAAGATTGATCCTGCTTAAGCGGGGTCCTCTACTTTAAAAAGATCAATAATTTTTTCGACATTAAGCGGTTTTGATATAAAATCTTTCACCAGTGGGTAAGAGCGGGCCTTATTTATGTCATTACTAAATACTGAAGAGGAGATGATAAAGATCTTGGACTTACCCAAAGGATCAATATTGAGTCGTTTGTACTCATCCAAAAACTCCCATCCGTTCATAATAGGCATGTTAATATCGAGCAGGATATAATCAGGAAGTTTATTAGGGTCTTTCTTTTGAATTTCAAGTAGTTGCTCTATAGCGAATTTACCGTTCAGACAAGCCATAATCTCCGTATTTAATAAAGCTTTCTTTATTAGTTTTATGGAGATGAAGTTATTTATTTCATCATCATCAACAAGTAAAACACTAACAGCCCTGTTATTAAAATTCATGTTTTGTATTTAAGATTTCTTTATACGGCTCGAAATTATAAAAGTTTTCAGCTATTTAAAATGTTACTGCAATAGAGCTTTAGGGAATTGGAAACTCTATTAGGCAGGTGAACTTAATATAGCCGCCAATTAATTGGAAATTACTAATTAAAAGTAATATTTTAGACTGAGTATTGCAATACCCATATATGAAAAAAATAATCTTACTCTTTTTTATAGCAAATTGCTTGTTTATAGCGGCTAAAGGCCAAAAAACGAATGAAATTGATTTAAAAACACAAGGACTTACCAAGTATAAAGGCTATTTTAATTTTTACTGGGACGAGAAAACCGGCCGAATACTGCTGGAAGTTGATAATTTTAACTCAGAGTTTCTATATGTTAACTCTCTGCCTTCAGGAATTGGTTCAAATGATTTGGGTTTGGACCGGGGGCAAATTGGCAATAGCCGCATTGTTAAGTTTATTAAAAGTGGCCCTAAAATATTACTCATACAGCCCAATTATGCTTACAGGGCGGTAAGTAACAATGCCGATGAACGCAAATCAGTTGAAGAGGCATTTGCCCAATCGGTAATTTGGGGCTTTAAAGCCGAGGCCCAGGATGGAGATAAAGTACTGATTGATTTTACTCCGTTTTTGCTTCGTGATAGCCACCATATTGCTTATAGATTAAATAGTGGTAATCAGGGTAGTTATAATGAAGATGAATCGCGCTCGGCAGTTTATTTGGCTAATACGAAAAGTTTTCCTGATAATTCGGAGTTTGAGGCGACAATAACTCTAACAGGCAAAGCTAAGGGAGGGGAGATAAGTTCGGTAACGCCCGATCCGGATGCCGTTACAGTGCGTATGCATCACTCATTTATTAAACTACCTGACGGCAATTATAAACCACGCAAGTTTGATCCCCGTTCGGGATATTTTGATATATCATACCTGGATTATGCTACGCCGATGGATCAGCCTATTGTTAAACGCTTTATTGCCCGCCATCGCCTGCAAAAAAAGGACCCGACGGCTGCTATGAGCGAACCTGTACAACCCATTGTTTATTATGTTGATCGCGGTGCCCCCGAACCGGTACGAACAGCATTAATAGAAGGTGCTTCGTGGTGGAACCAGGCGTTTGAAGCTGTCGGCTATATCAATGCATTCCAGGTGAAGTTACTACCCGAAGATGTTGATCCGATGGACATTCGCTATAATATCATTCAATGGGTGCACCGCTCTACAAGGGGATGGTCATACGGTGAATCTATTACCGACCCGCGCACAGGCGAGATTATTAAAGGGCAGGTATCATTAGGCTCCCTGCGCGACAGGCAGGATTTTTTGATTGCCGAAGGTCTTTTACAACCTTATGAAGATGGTAAACCTGTAAGCGATGCCATGATGAAACTGGCTATTGCCCGTTTGCACCAACTGGCAGCACACGAAGTAGGGCATACACTTGGCTTGCAGCATAACTTTGTCGCCAGTACCAACAACCGTTCTTCAGTAATGGATTATCCGCCACCTTATGTAGCCTTAAATAATGATGGTAGTATCGATCTTTCAAAGGCTTATACTACTGAAATTGGTAGCTGGGATAAACGAGCCATTTTATTTGGCTACCAGGATTTTCCTGTAGGGACTGATGAAGATGCTGCGCTGAAAGATATTATGAGCAATACGCTTAAACAAGGGCATTTATTTATTACTGATGAAGACGCCCGCCCCGCGGGCAGCGCACATCCGCTAGCCCATTTGTGGGATAATGGCACCAACGCAGCAGATGAACTGAATCGCCTGATGGGGATTCGTAAGCATTTGCTGGATAACTTCTCAGAAAAAGCCATTAGGCAGGATGCACCTATGGCTACTATTGAAGAAGCCTTAGTGCCTATTTACCTGTTGCAACGTTACCAGGTAGAGGCTGCCTCAAAAATGCTTGGTGGTATTTACTATACTTATGCCATTAAGAATGATGGACAGATAACCACCAAATTTATAGCACCGGCAGAACAATGGAAAGCCTTTAACGCCCTGATGGCGACTATCAGCCCTGATGCATTGGCAATCCCTGAAAAGCTGATTGAAAAAATACCACCGCGCCCTGTGGATTATCCACGTACCCGCGAGCTGTTTAAATCACATACCGGACTTACTTTCGATCCTATTGCAGCAGCTGAATCATCGGCAGGTACTACACTAGCCTTTATGCTTAACCCGGAAAGGGCTGCAAGGTTGGTAGAATACCACGCCAGGGATAACGCACAGCCAGGACTAATTGCGGTTTTGGATAAACTGATTGCTCAAACCTGGAAAGCACCGCAACAAAGCGGTTACAAAGGTCAGTTACAAGCCCTGGTAAACGGTTTAACTTTAAAACAATTGCTTACTTTGGCAGCGGATAACAGCGCCCCCGAAAGTGTAGGCAGCATAGGCTTACTGGAAATTGATAACCTGAAAAGCTGGATGATCAATTCGGTTAAAGCCTCATCAGGTGAGCATAAAGCTAATTTGCTTTTTGGACTGGAGCAGATTAGCCAGTTTGAGAAAGACCCGGCTAAGTTTAAGCCCTCGCCAGTGCTGCCTATGCCGGATGGAAGTCCGATAGGGGAGTGATTTTGAAATCCGATTGAATTTCAATAAATACAAAAACAGAAAAAAACTATGTCAGCACCTATTATAGTAGGAATATTGTCGTACGGTATGTCGGGCAGGATATTCCATGCACCGTTTGTGAGTACCAATCCAAACTTTAAGTTTAAGGCTATTGTAGAGCGGCACGAAAAGAAAGCAGCTACCCGCTATCCGGATGTTATTAGCTATAATAGTATAGATGAGTTATTAGCTGATGATGAAATTGAACTGGTTATTGTAAATACACCCAACAATACCCATTTTGATTTTACCATGAAAGCGCTAAATGCCGGTAAACACGTACTAGTTGAAAAACCTGCCGCAGCAACAGGTGCCGAGGTTAAACAGATGTTTGATCTGGCCCGGAAAGTAAACCGACACTTAATGGTTTACCATAACCGCCGTTGGGATAGTGGTTTTGTACTTACCAAACAGGTAATTGAAAGCGGCAGGCTTGGTCAGCTGATTGAAGTTACTTTCCGGATGGACAGGTTTAAAAGAGCTATTAGCCCGAAAGCTTTTAAGGAAACTGCATCAACTCCGGCCAATGGGGTGGTATATGATTTGGGATCGCACCTGATTGATAATGCGATCAGTTTGTTTGGCAGGCCATTGAGCTTTACCAAAACAACTGGTATTTACCGCGATGGATCACAGGTGCCTGATTATTTTAATTATCACCTTAAATATCCCAACCAGCTAAATGTGTACCTAACTGCCGGGCTTCTATTGGCTGAAGCTTTGCCGGGCTTTGTTGTGCAAGGTACTCAAGGGGTATTTAGCAAAGAACGTGGCGATGTACAGGAAACCCAGCTGGATAAAGGCATGCTCCCAACTGACCCGGCTTATGGCTGGGAACCTGAAGGCAGCGATGGTAAGCTGGTTATAATGGACCTGGCAAACAAAAGATGCGAAGAATTACTAAAAGCGCCAAAAGGTGATTATACAGATTTATTTAATGATATATATCATACTATCCGCAATAATGCGTTATACCCCGTATTCGAAGAGCATATTGCCTGGCAAATGGAATTGCTGGAAGCTTAAAAATATCGTAACTATGCCTCAACTGAAATTCAAATAAAAACAATGAAAAAACTATTATTCTTTTTCGGCCTCATAATAGCTGCGGGCTGTGCGAATGCGCAATCAACTAATCCCCCATCTTATACGCCGCCGGCTACTATCCCGCCATACCATATTTTAACAACTGATAGTGTTTATAATACGCCAGCCAATTTAAAAAAGAACAAGGCCGTAATGATCATCTATTTCTCGCCCGATTGCAGCCACTGCCAGCATTTAATGTATGAGCTGAAGCCTAAAATGGATGACTTTAAAAACGTGCAGGTAGTAATGATCACCTTTGCTGAGCCGCTAAAAGCATCGCAGGTTTTTTACCGCGATTTTGATTTGAAAAAATACCCCAACTTTACGGTAGGTACCGAAGGATATACCTATGTGGTACAACGTTTTTACCAGGTTCGCACTACACCTTATATTGCTTTGTATGACAAAAACCATAAACTGGTGAAATATTTTGATAAGGCACCTAAGGCAGATGAGATTGCTGATGCAGCGAAAAAGTTATAAATAAATCGAAATTAAAGGGAGTTAGCTTTGAAAAGATCAAGGCTAACATCCTTTTTTAAGTAATAGAATATTTACTAAGTGCCGGTTTCTTTATCAAATAAGTTACACTTAGGCTGTAGGCTATAAAATAAAAAAAGGTGATTTTTGCGGCATGAAATTGACCTTATACAAATTAGTTTTTTACACCCTTTTATTATTTTCATTTTTTGCTGCTAATGCACAACAGGCAGCAACAGGAGGCACCATATCGGGTAAATTGGTGGATGGCGCCAATGGTCAGCCGCTTGAACTCTCAACCGTAACCTTGGTTAACAAAGCCGACAATAAACAGGTGCAAAGCATGCAAACCGACCTTAATGGTGGTTTTACCCTTACAGGGGTACCTAATGGTTTTTACTTGCTGCGTGCTTCTTACGTTGGCTATTTAACTTATTTAAAAGATAGTATTGCAATTACCCCAGCAAAAAGAGTTATTAATCTTGGTAATATAAAATTACGCCAGGGCAAAGGCAGTTTGCTTAAAGAGGTAGTGGTATCGGCACAAAAGAGCCAGATACAGTTGGGCCTTGATAAAAAATCATTTAATGTTGATCAGAGCCTGGTAAGCCAGGGAGGTTCAGCCACCGATCTGTTAACCAATGTACCATCGGTACAGGTGGATGTGGATGGTAATGTGAGCCTTCGCGGATCATCAAACGTAAAAGTGTTGATTAATGGAAAGCCATCAGCCTTAACAGGTGGCGATCTTGCAGACATCCTGCAGTCAATCCCTGCAAGTGCTATCGAAACCATTGAGGTAATTACCAACCCTTCATCTAAATATGATTCGGAAGGTGACTCAGGCATCATCAATATCGTATTAAAAAAGAATGTTCAGAAAGGCTTTACGGGCAGTGCATCAGCGTCTGCAGGTACGCAGCATACCTATAACGGCACGTTTAATATCGCCTATCAGAATAAAAATATTAATGTTTATACTAATTATAGCTATCGCCAGGGCGATCGTGTGGGAAATGGTTCGGTTGATAAAACTACTTTTCTGGATAATGGTTCGATACAAACACAGGATCAGACTGCTAACCAAAGCTTTACTTTTAAAGGGCAGAATATCCGCAGCGGTATCGACTTTAATATCGATCCAAAAACAACCATCAGCTTTACCAATAATATCAATATTCGTAACCGCTACCGTGATCAGTACGGTAATACTTCAATTGTTAACGACTCGTTATTACAGCGTATCGACCAAAATAACCTATCTAACGGACATGGTACCAACCTTGACTTCACTTTAGATTTTGACCATAAATACAAGAAAAAAGGCGAGGAATGGACCGCTACCTTAGGTTACTCGAGCGATAAAAACAATAACTTTGATAATTTAAATAGTGATTACGAGTATTTTTACCCGGCGTCGACCTTTAATTCGGTACAACACAATACTACCGATGGTTGGCAACATAACTATATTGCACAGTCAGATTTCACACTGCCTTTAACGAATGGTAAACTGGAAATGGGTTTAAGGAGTACCATTAATAACAACAATACCAATTACATTTCTGATACGCTGAATACAGTTACCGGTAACTATGATTACAACCCGTTTTTGTCGAACGACTTTCTTTATAAGGAAAATATTAATGCTGTTTATACCAACTATCAGCACGATTTTGGAAAATTCAGTATTCAGGGTGGTTTAAGGATCGAAGATGCTAATATCCGTACTCAGCTTGTTGATAGTGCTACTACCAACCACAAACAAGATTATTTCAGGGTATATCCAAGCTTGTTCCTGACAGATAAATTGTCTGAAAATCAAACACTGCAACTAAGTTACAGCAGACGTGTAACCCGGCCAAACAGCAGGCAGTTATCACCATTTATTGATGAGAGTAACCGCTTAAACTATCAGCAGGGTAATCCATACTTGTTACCTGAGGATACGCACTCGTTTGAGCTAAGCTACATTAACTACTGGAAAGCAGTTACCCTTACTTCGGCATTGTATTATCGTTTAACGCTGGATAACATACAACAAATAACCACGCCACTTACACCGCATAATCTGGATACTACATTAACCCAATACCAGAATATAAAAAGTGCATCAAACGCAGGTTACGAGTTGATTGCTAAGGTGAGCCCAAGTTCATTGCTTGATTTAACTGCCAACCTGAATATTTACTACAAATACATTGTGGGTGACCCTACCTATGGTATTGCTACTACTTCGGGATATTCATGGAATGGTAATATTACCGCTAACATAAAGCCGCTAAAAAAATTAGGCATCCAGATCCGTGCTGATTACCAGGCACCGCAGGTAATTCCACAGGGAACTATGAAAGCCATATATGGTGTTGATGGTGGCGTACGCTACGATTTAACCAAGAAGCTAAATTTAAGTGCCAATGTGCGCGATATATTTAATACCCGCAAATATGTATCGGATATTAACTTTAGCCCCGAAATTAATGCCACACAGGTGTCGGACAGGAGGTTTAATACCCGTACAGGCGTAGTAACCCTGGCTTATCGTTTTGGCAATAACGGTGTTCCGCAAAAACGCAACAAGAATAAAGATAAAGACCAGCCACAGGATCAGCAACAGGATAATCCTGATGATGCTGGTTCGCCTGGCCAAGGCGGTGGTGCACCAGCTGGTGGCAAACCTGCCGGGGGTAAAGGATAAAAACAATCACATTTAAATAGAAATGGCCAGTTGAATAAATCAACGGGCCATTTTTATTTAGGTCGAAATGTTTATCAGGTTATCTTAAATAAACGCCATCTTCTTCACCTTCTTCATCCAACACAACATCTACATGTTCTTTTAATACGGTGGAGAGGGCCATACCGGCAAAATCGGTAATCATGGGGAACTTTTTATGGTTGCGGTCAATCAAAACTGCTGTACGAAGCTTTTTGAGTGGTACATCACGGAAAACACCAAAGCCATAGGCAAGGGTTTTACCACTGTTTAATACATCGTCAACCAAAATAACCACTTTGTTGCTGCAATCATTTACATCAAAATCAATAGTTGCTTTAAGGCTGCTGCTTTGCTTGTCAAGCTCAATGCCAATAAATTTACTTTTAAAGGGAGCAATTCCATCCAGGATGTCTTTTATGCGATGCGCAATTTTATCACCGCTGGGAAGTATACCTGCAATCAGGATCTCTTCTTCATCAAAATTATCTTCCAGTATCTGGTAGGCAATACGGTCAATCTTTTGCTGTATCTGCTGGTGGTTTAATATGAGAAGATGTTTTTCAGTCATTTTGCTAAAACGTTAAAAAGCTAAAATTAATGATAAATGAAGAAAGTACCGCTTATTTAGATTTCTTTAATTGGAGATTTTTTTATTGGCTCTTGCTGTGATAATACTAATGGTTGTAATAACACCTGTTATCATACAAATTAAAAAAGCGATTACTAATAATAACGAAGCATGTCCAAAATCAATATAAATATGATGATCTCTTAATGTTTGATGAGTTTCATTAAGTATATCAAAATACAAATAGGTAGCATAAAAATAGAGTATCACAAATAAAAATACCAACCAGGGTGATTTTAACCTGATCATTTTTATCCTGAAATAAAAGGATGCCATTAGATATAAAAGGTACACTAAAAGAATAATGAAATAGTCCATATTGGGATTATTCCTTCACGTAAGGATAATAAACAAAATTAGCACCTTCGGGAGTCACTACAAATACGCACATAAAGTCGTGCGGGTTTTTGTACGAATTGATGAAGCGGTCCTTCAGTATTTCTTTAATTACGCCTTTTTCTACAAACTCTTCCAGGGTAGAGGCATGGATGCTCCATTCGGTATTCAGGTCATAACGGTTAAGGATCATCTCACCTAAGCTTAGTTCATGCTGGTGGGCTATAAAGATAGGATAGGCAGAAAGTCCTTCAACCATAATTTCTACTGACACCTCACGGATAGATTCGTTAAAGAATTTCAGATCTTTCTCCAAACTCAGCAGCGGGCTTTCCTTTTTTGCGCCCTCGTTATTTCTTTCTTCGTTAAGTAATTCTTCCGGTTCCATTATGAACGCCGATTTATAAGATTAAACAGATTTGTTGATTGAATTGTTATACTGCAATTGATAATGAACTATTAACCTTTTAAGACCAGTAATACCACGTTTTCCACGTGTTGGGTATGTGGAAACATGTCGACCGGTTGTATTTTCACAGTATCGTATTTTTCCTTTAATACCAACAGGTCGCGGGCCTGTGTAGCGGCATTGCAGCTTACGTAAACAATTTTAGGGGCTTCAATTTCCATTAGGCGGTTAACCACATCAGGGTGCATGCCTGCACGCGGTGGATCGGTAATGATCACATCCGGTTTGCCGTTTGCTGCCACAAAATCAGGTGCCAGTACATCTTTCATATCACCGGCATAAAATTTGGTGTTGGTGATATTGTTAATAGCCGAATTGATTTTAGCATCCTCAATAGCAGAAGGTACATATTCAATACCCACCACCTCGCGCACCTTACGGGCCACAAAGTTAGCAATAGTGCCCGCGCCGGTATAAAGATCGTATACTAGCTCATTGCCTTTAAAATCAGCAAAATTACGGGTTATTTCATAAAGGTGCAGGGCCTGTACAGAGTTGGTTTGGTAAAATGATTTTGGCCCGATGCGGAAACGGATGCCTTCCATTTCTTCGTAAATATATTCAGGGCCTTTATAGGCAATTACATCCTGGTCAAAAATGGTATCGTTCTTTTTTTGGTTGATGATATACAGCAACGAAGTAATTTGCGGGAAACCTTTGTCGATAAACGCCATCAGCTTATTTACTTCTTCCTCATTTGCATATCCAAAAACTACAATCACCATCACTTCGCCGGTTGATGAAGTGCGGACAATAAGGTTACGCAAAGCACCGCTATGTGCTTTCAGATCGTAAAAACTGTAGCCGTTGGCTATCACAAACTCGCGGATGCTGTTTCTTAGCGTGTTTGAAGGTTCAGCCTGTAACCAGCAATGGTTTACATCCAATATTTTATCAAAACGACCAGGGATGTGAAAACCCAGGGCATTCATGTTCAGCTCTTCATTATCGCGGCTTTCACCATCATACAGCCAGCGTTTGTTGGAGAAAGTATATTCCAGCTTGTTACGATAGTATTTATCTTCGGGCGAGGGAAGTATCGGCAGCATGCCATCCACATCGATCTTAGCTATGCGGCCCAGTGCATCAGTAACTGATTTTTGTTTGAATTTTAACTGCGCTTCATAAGTCATGTGCTGCCATTTGCAGCCACCGCAGGTGCCAAAGTGTTCGCAAAATGGTTGGGTACGGTATTCGGATGGTTTTTTAAGTTCGGTTATTTTACCTTCGCCAAAGTTCTTTTTGCTTTTATAAACCTGCACGTCGGCAATATCACCAGGTATGGCTTTATCTACAAAAAGTACAAAATCATCGGCTTTACCTACGCCTTTGCCTTCTTCGGCTATGTCAATAATCGTTACGTTTTCAAAAAACTTATTTTTAGCAGCTTTATTCATCAGCCTGCAAAGTTAAGGGTATTTATTGAATGTGAAATGGGAGGGAAGGAGCAAAAGCATTTTACCCGCCTTTTTTAAGGCGACCACAGCTTAATAGTTCAGCAATTAAATAAACAGGTTTACCACCAATTCCCAAAAGTTCTCGTCCTCTATTTGTAATTCTGTAAAATTAAATTGCTCATCTATCATGTCTGAAAATTCTAATAGCTCAGTACTCATAGATTTGTGCTTTTAATAATAACAAATTACGTAAATATATACCAAAAACCAAAATGGTATTTTGAAATAATTTTTAAATATCAATTTGGATAATAGTCGATCTATAATACCATGTTCCTAATCAGATACAAACGCAATTGCCCGCTGTTAAGGACAATAATGTATAGTCAGACCCGAAAAAGCCAGCTGATGACATGACTAAACCCGTAGCTGTACTCAAACAAATGCCGGCAATGAAAATTGCCCAGATTTTATTTTTTGTTTGGATTGAAGAAATTGTAATCAGGTATATGGTTAGCCAGAAAATTAACCAGGTAATGAAAGAAAAAATAAATTCAAGAAGAATGATAACTAAATGCATCAAAATTATGGCAGACAACGAACCGATTAAGTCCTTTTCAAAGTTCGGGGGATCAGTGCAAAATAGAAATACCAAGAATGATATTGGGGCAATTGAAATGCTGGTTAACCAAACTTTTAAGCTGTAAGCAAATGTATTAATGGCCATTAGGTAAGTAGCTAATTTAAAAAACAGGCAGGGAATAACTTCCCCCGCCATGTTTCAGGTTTAGTGGTTATTCCAGTTAATTTTTCTTGAGAAATACATCAGCATAGCTACAACAACGAACAATGCAATACTTCCAAACAGTAAAGACAGTTCTTCCAACTGAATAATGATGAAGATAAAGCCATAAAAGACCGTAAGTATTACAGCAAATAATGCTGCTACATTTCTGTTTTTTAATAGCGAAGATGTAAACAAGGAAATTAATATAATGGTTGATGCAGAAGCAAGCAGATATGCATAATTGTATCCTATTTGTTCGCTAAATGATAGCAATAGGGTATAGTAAACAACCATTGCTGCACCAATAAGAATATAGTTGAATAAATGAATGGATTGCTTTTTGATAAGTTCCGTAAGAAACAATGACACAAAAGTAAGCAGTATAATAAGTGTTGAATACTTGGTTGTCCTGAGTATTTTACGATACTGATCAATGGGCAACTGTAGCTTTACACCAAAAAGGGCTTCCTTTACTTCTTTATTACTATTTAAAATTGTTTTATCATTTACCCATTGTTGCGGGAATGGCCGATTGTAATAAAGCAGGTGCCATTTGGCATTGAATCCGGTTTGCGAAACAGTGCGTGTATCGGGCAAATAGCGACCATTAAAACCAGGGTTGCTCCAATCGCTATTAATTTCAACATCAGTTGTTTTGCCGGTATGTAAAAAATTAAGCTCATTGCTGCCTTTCAGGTCTAGCTGATAACTGAAAGTAAAACTTTGGTCTTTAGGAAGCTCAAAGTTAACCTGCAATCCCTTGTCGAATGGTAGTTTGTCATCAATTGCAGGTTCGGGTGTAAATTGATGACCTTGAATAATTATTGAAGGATTATTCTTTAACCCTTTCAGATCTGACAGACCAAATACAAGGCGTGCTTTATCATACATTATTGCATCACTGCTAATACCCAACTGGTTTAAATCTGGTTTATCAAAACTTCCCTCTATGCCCACCTTTGAATTATAGACGATTGCGTCATAAATACCATATTGAAAATACTGTGTTTTAATATCAGCTTTAATTTTCAGGTTTTGTGGCAGCAAGTACAAAGTTTGTATTACTTCATGTGTGATCGCTTTATTGTCGCTATTTGTTACTGTGATTTCTTTTTTAAATGGAATCATTAATACAGGCCCATTTATGAGCTGTTTACCCGACCATTTATCAGATACACTATTAATATTGTCCTGCTGATAACCCTCACGGTCCGTTATAAGACCCTGAATCCATACCGATGGGATAAGTAAAACTAAAATTAGGATAGTGATAACACAGGACTTAATTAAAATAGAATCCTGATACCATTTGTTGTGCTTTTCAATTGATTGTTCTGTCATGTTTTTGTTATTTTAAAAGTACTTTGCATTTCAAAGTAAATGGATAAAAAAATTAGTTTAGCTTTTGTGTGTTTTTTGCTTTATTCAATAACAACCAGGTATTGGTTACCAAAAGGCTTATCACTACAATAAAGGAAATTTTTTCGGGAAGGGTACCTTTAAATCCCTCGTACATGGCATTAAAAAGTATCCAGAAAATGATCAGGATATTGCCGCTCATGGTTGCATACCTCACAATGTGTAGTAATTGATTTTTGTCCATCGCTTTAAATTTAAATGGTCACTATTTATTTTTCTGCTGTTTAATTAACTGTTCCAAAGCATCCAGGTGCTGCTTAAAAGCCTTTTTTCCTTTTTCGGTCGATTCATAAGTGGTATTAGGCTTGCGGCCTAAAAAAGCCTTGTGTACCACAATATATTCCTCCTTTTCCAATCCTTTCAGGTGCGATGCAAGGTTGCCATCTGTTGTATCCAGCAATTCTTTAAGTGAGTTAAAGTCATAGCGGTCATTCACCACCAGTACACTCATGATCTGCAACCGCAGGCGGTTCTCAAAGGCTTTATCTAATTTTTCGAAGGGAACTTTCACCTGTCGTATTTAAAATGCATTATAGTGCCGTAAACAATGTGCAGCACGCCGAAACCAATGGCCCAAAATAATAATCCGTAAGTGGGTAAACAAGCATTAATGAGGCCTAAAATTATTTCGCACAGGCCAAGGTATTTTACCAGGGTAAAAGTGAAACTGCTGGCACTAAACAACGACAACCCGTAAAAGATAAGGCAAAGCGGAGCAATAACACCATAGTACCCAGGACTGATAAATACCAGGATCAATAAGCCACCGGTAATTAAGGGTGTAGCTAGGTGAAATAATAATGCGCGACTGGTATTGCCCCAAATGGGTTGGCTTTTTTGCTTTGCTTTGCGAGCAGTAAGATAAATACCTGTGCCGATTGACGCTATCAATATTACAAAAGCGACTGACAACAAAAATAGGGTGGCTGTGTGAATATCGCCATCATAAAAAAAAGCTTTTGTTAAATCGTGGTCAAAATCAGGAGGGATCTCCGAAATTTTGGAGTAGATAAAACGGTAAGCTATTGCAGCCCCGATTAAGGCGTAAACCCCTGCTAAGATTCCGGATAGCCCACTAAGGGATATAAACTTTGACGAGCGTTCCATCAGGTTGCGGATGGTTGAAAGTTCGTCCTGTATTTCGTTTTCTTTCACTTAAAAGTACTTTGTTATTCAAAGTAAATAATAATGTTTGGATAATGCAAATAATTTTGAAATTACTGTCTGAACTCGAATTTATAGAATTTAAGAATGATTGGAATTTGCCTGTAATAATCAGAAAGACTAAATAGTAAAATAATTAAATCCGAAATCGAATATCCGAATTTCAACATCAAATCGTAATCGCCGCCTTTACCAGGTATGGCAGTATCTCTTTTTGAAATGAAACAAAATTTTTACGAACATCGGAATCACTTACAGAGGTAAAAGCGAAGCTAAATACGATGCTTTTGCTGCATTTAATTAAAAAACGAAGGCGTTGCAGGTAGTTTTCCTGCTTGCGCAGATCGCTTAACTGAGAAAATGCATTCACCAGCATTTCTTCCAGTTCGTTAGAAAGGTTCTTTAAAAAATCCTGCGAATTGGCTGACTCGCGGATAAAATCCCAACCAATAAATTCATTGCAAATGGTGTAGCTCAACCGGCAGGTTTTCATGATCAGCACGTTTAAATGTGCTTCTTCATCCATTTCGGGTGTGTTGCTATGTATCAGATCGTCAACACTTACCTTTATATAATCCATCAACAGGGAGTGTAAAACATCCTCCTTGCTTTCAAAGTATTTGTAAATGGTGGCCTTTGCTATTTTAGCCTTTTTTGCAATTTCGTTAACGCTGGTTTTATGATAACCGAATTTGCGGAAAAGGTCCTGCGCGGCACGTTTAATACTATCTTTTATTTTATCGGCTTCCATGTATCAATGAGATACAAATATCTCAAAAATACTCACATTTATACTATACCATATACGTGATGTTGAAAACAGATAACCTGTTGCGGTATTAATTGGACACGTAAACTTCGTAATTACTCACTACAATATTATATGCCTTTAAAGCCTTAGTTGCAGGAGCCTTTACTGGGGTGCCGTCAATGAGCGAGAATTTTGATCCGCTGCAAGGATCGGTACAGGTAAAATTACCGGCATCGAGGGTAACGGCACAGTGGTTTTGTGGCATATAGGTGCTGCAACGGTCATAAGCGGCATAACTGCCATCGGCTTCGCGATAAAGAATAAGCCCGGCAACACCGTATCCAGCTATTAAAACAGCTCCACCGGGTACATTTAAGGCAGCAAGCCGCGGATCAGTTAATGCTGCCTGAAAGTTCACGGCCACGTCGGGTATAGCTCCCGCATCTTTTCCGCACGAAAAGAAAGTTAAGGATACAGCTAAAAGTAAAATTATTTTTTTCATATGATCTCTGTCTGAAATTGCTTCAGAAAACGTACGTCGTTTTCAGAGAATAAACGCAGATCACGTATAACATATTTTAAGTTAGCAATTCTTTCTATACCCATTCCAAAGGCAAAACCGGTATATTTCTGATTATCAATACCACAGTTTGTCAAAACATTAGGGTCAACCATGCCGCAACCTAAAATTTCAACCCAGCCGGTATATTTACACATATTGCAGCCAGCTCCTTTACAGATGGTGCAGGAGATGTCCATTTCGGCCGAAGGTTCGGTGAATGGGAAATAAGATGGCCTGAAACGTACCTGTGTACCCTCGCCATAAAGTTCCTGTACAAAGTGGTAAAGTGTTTGCTTCAGATCAGAGAATGAAACGTTCTCATCAATATATAAACCTTCTATCTGGTGGAAAAAGCAATGCGCACGGGCTGAAATAGCCTCGTTACGATACACCCTGCCAGGCATAATAGCGCGGAATGGTGGTTTACCATTTTCCATCATCCTAACCTGTACCGATGAGGTATGGGTACGCAATGCAATATCATCCGTGCCATGGTTCTTTTTGATAAAGAAAGTATCCTGCATATCTCTTGCCGGATGTTCTTCCGGGAAGTTTAAAGCAGAGAAATTATGCCAGTCGTCTTCAATCTCCGGACCTTCAGCAACCACAAAGCCTAGCCTTTTAAAAATATCAATGATCTCCGTTCTTATCAATGACAATGGATGACGTGAGCCTACAGCAAAGCCATCACCAGGCAAGGTAAGATCAATTTCGGATTTCGTATTTTCTATTTCGGAGCCAAGGCTTTCCTTTAGCTCATTATATTTTGCTTCGGCCAGTTGTTTAAACTGGTTAAGTACTTTACCGAAAGTGCGTTTTTCTTCAGGGCCAACGGTTTTAAACTCTTCAAAAAGGTCTTTAATAATTCCTTTGGTTCCTAAAAATTTGATGCGAAACGTTTCCAGTTCATCTGCATTAGCAGGGGTGAAAGCGTTTATTTCGGCGGTATATTGATCTATTTGTTCTTGCATTATAATAGTGTTGCAGCTGCAAATTTAAGAAAAATGCAGGTTATTTAAGTACGCCCAGCTCTTTTCCAACCTTAGTAAAGGCTGCAATGGCTTTATCCAGATGTTGAGTGTTATGGGCGGCAGAGATCTGTACCCTGATACGTGCCTTGCCTTGCGGAACTACCGGATAATAAAACCCGATTACATAGATCCCTTCATCCAGCATTTTTGCGGCAAACTCCTGTGCCAGTTTGGCATCATACAGCATTACCGGCACAATTGGGTGTACACCCGGTTTAATATCGAAGCCTGCTTCGGTCATTTTTTTGCGGAAGTATTGGGTGTTGCTTTCTAGCTTGTCTCGCAAGTCGGTTGTTTCGCTCAGCATGTTTAATACTGCTATGGAAGCACCGGTTATTGATGGCGCAAGGGTATTTGAAAACAAATATGGGCGTGAACGCTGGCGCAGCATATCAATAATTTCTTTACGGCCTGATGTAAAACCGCCTGATGCACCGCCCAAAGCTTTACCTAAAGTACCGGTGATAATATCGATTTTGCCCATCACGTTATGATGTTCATGCGTGCCACGACCGGTTTTACCCATAAAGCCTGAGCAATGGCTCTCGTCAATCATTACCAAAGCATTATATTGTTCGGCAAGGGCGCAAATTTTATCTAACTGCGCAATTGTACCATCCATGCTGAAAGCACCATCAGTAACAATGATACGGTGACGGCAACTGGCAGTAGCTTTTAACTTTTCTTCCAGATCGGCCATGTCATCATGTTTGTAACGCTGACGTTGTGCCTTACACAAACGCACACCATCAATAATGGAAGCGTGGTTCAGTTCATCAGAAATAATGGCATCCTGCTCGTTAAATAAAGGTTCAAAAACACCGCCATTAGCATCAAATGCAGCAGCGTATAAAATGGTATCTTCGGTACCTAAAAATTCGGCGATTTTTTTCTCCAGTTCTTTATGTATATCCTGAGTGCCGCAAATAAAACGAACAGATGATAATCCGTATCCGTGTGTATCCATTGCCTCTTTTGCTGCCGCAATAACTTTTGGATGTGCTGATAATCCTAAATAATTATTAGCGCAAAAATTGATTACCTGTTTACCACCCTGCACTTCAATATCAGCGCCCTGTGGTGAAATAATGATCCGCTCTCTTTTATATAAACCGGCGTTTTCAATTTCGGCAAGCTCCTGTTGTAAAACAGGCTTCAGTGTATTATACATAATTTGTGGAATTTTAAGAAAGTGCAAAATTACCTAATATTTCGGATTTCGGATGTTCGATTTCGGATTTGTATTGATTTCTGAATTATTTGTCTGAACCAGAATTTGCAGAATTGTAGGATATCAAAAATGAACCTTAAAACCATTAAGTTCGAAATCGAACATCCGAATTCCGAAATCAAAAATAATCTGTATTTTTGCGGCTCATTTAACACTGTTTACAGCAGTATCAATGATTTTATGGAAAAGTATAATACACTACTGTACTATTGTTATTCAACGATAGACGATGGGGAGCAGTTTGCTGCTGATCATTTAAAACTCTGCAAAAGTTTGGGCCTCACGGGGCGTATCATTGTAGCTACCGAAGGTTTAAATGGCACGGTTTCGGGAACGGCAGAGGCTTGCAAAACTTATATGGATACGGTGCATACCGACCTGCGTTTTGCAACTATTGATTTTAAGATTGATGAAGTTGATGAACCATCCTTCGTGAAAATGCATGTGCGCTATAAATCAGAAATAGTGCACTCGGGCCTGCGTGATCCGGAAATGATCAACCCACAAATACAAACAGGCAAACACCTGGAAGCAAAAGATTTTTTGGCGATGAAAGATGCCGATGACGTGGTGATACTGGATGTACGCTCGAACTACGAGCATAATTTAGGCAAGTTTAAAAATGCCATTACGCTTGATATTGAAAACTTCAGAGATTTTCCATCAAAAATAAATGAGCTTGCTCAGTATAAGGACAAAAAGGTAATTACCTATTGTACCGGCGGTATCAAATGCGAAAAAGCTTCTGCCCTGTTATTGCACGAAGGATTTAGCGACGTGTACCAATTGCATGGTGGTATTATTAAATATGGTAAAGATGCAGGCGGTGAAGATTTTGAAGGTAAATGCTATGTTTTCGATAATCGCTTGTCTGTTGAGGTAAATAGTGTGAACCCGGTAATTATATCAACCTGTTTTAATTGTGGAAAAACTACTCCCAAGATGATCAATTGTGCCAATCCGGAGTGTAATGAGCATTTTACGCAATGTGACGAATGCGGTGAAAAAATGGAAGGATGCTGTAGTGATGCTTGTAAAGAACATCCCCGCAAAAGGGTATACGATGGAACGGGCTACTACGTGAAGATACCGCAACCGATTAATGTCACAAAGAAATCAAAGGTTTTAACAGAATAATAGATAACAGCGACGCGAAACTTTGAGTCGCTGTTTGTTTTTAATTATTCTTTTGTAAAAACTATTAAAAGTAATTTTAGTTAGCTTTAAGATATTTTAACCCTGATTTATGATAAAATACAAACTCCCGTTTTTGGCGCTTTTAATATGTTTGATACTTCCGGTATTGTTAAGGGCACAAAAAAAATCCCCATTTGACCGTGGCTCATATATTTTAAAAGGGGATACCCTGCCTTACCGCATTTTATTTCCGCTTGATTTCGATCCATCAAAAAAATACCCGGTAATTCTGGTGTTGCACGGCGCCGGAGAGCGCGGAAATGATAATGAAGCTCAGCTTAAATACGGGACAGAATTATTTTTAAAGGATACCATCAGAGAGAAATATGCAGCCATTGTAATTTATCCGCAATGTTCGGCTTCATCTTATTGGTCTGACGTTAAAATACAAAAGGATTCTACCACACAAAAGCTTAAATTTATTTTTCAAACTGATGCGCCACCAACAAAGACCATGCAATGTTTATTGGGTTTTGTTGATGAATTGTTGGATAAACCTTATGTAAATAAACACCAGTTTTATATAGGCGGCCTATCCATGGGTGGGATGGGTACGTTGGAGATCATCGGACGGAGACCTGGCGTTTTTGCTGCTGCATTTTCTATTTGCGGAGGCGATAATACGCTGAATGCAAAGAAATATGCTAAAAAAGTACCATTATGGATATTTCATGGCAAAAAGGATAGCGTTGTTCCTTATGAACACTCTGAATCAATAGTGGCAGCGATAAAAGAGGCTGGCGGTAAACCGAAATATACTCTTTATCCAAACGATGACCATAACAGCTGGAATGATGCTTTTGCTGAACCTTTGCTTATTCCCTGGTTATTTTCACACAATAAGTAATTAGCTCTAATATTTACCAACAAATGGCTTAATATTAAGGCATTTGTTATTGCTTTGCAGAAAGATTAGGTATGCGCTTTTTTAAGCTATTTTTCCTGGTACTATTCACTTTTATTTGTAATGCAGCTTTTGCCGTAACATTTATTGTGACCAGTAATGCCGACTCAGGTCCCGGAACTTTGCGGCAAGCTTTACTGGATGCGGCTGCAAACGGAACACTCCCAACAGATATTATTACTTTTAATTTACCCGGTACCGGGCAAGCAGCCATAACCATTACGCTGCAAACGCAACTACCAGATGTTTCTGCTAATTTAATTATTGATGGCACCACCCAACCCGGAGCCTTTTTAGGTGTAAGCAATGCTAAAATAATTATTACACCAGCCACGCCTGCAGCAAACTTTAACGGATTTAATGTTTCTGCTTCAGTTAACCCTGGCGATCAGGTTGCTTTTTATGGCTTGTGTATTATGGGCTTTTCGCCCAACCAAGCTGGTTTGGGGCACGGAATTGTTACCAATGCGAATTGTAATTTAATTATTGGTGCACCCGGCAAAGGCAATATAATAAGCGGGAACAACTTTGCTTTTTTGGGTTATTTTCAAAATGCGGTTATCCAAAGCAATTTTATTGGGGTTGCGCCAGATGGAGTTACACCGTTTAATAATTCGTCTGTTCTTTACTCAGCACAAGATTATAATGGTTTGCTGATAGGCGGTGCACTTCAAACGGATGGAAATGTTATTTTAGGAGGTGGTACCAGCGGTATAAATTTTGGCGGCGCAGTAAACGGGGTAACTAAGTCGGTAACCATACAGAATAACTATTTTAATACTGATTATACAGGTACAAAATCAATCAATAGCGCCAATAACTCATGCATTTTGGTAAATGATGCCAACTCAACCATAAATGTAATTAGTAATATTTTTAGCGCATCAGAGGTTGGTGTAGCAGCGGCTAATGCATCAAGCATAGTGGTTAAGGGTAACTACTTTGGAATAGATAAAACGCAGGCTTTTCCATTGGGCTCGGGTACGCAAGCTATTGATGAAAATACAAATGTAAACGCTGTTATAGGTGGTACTACCCCGGCAGATCAGAATGTTTTTACTAATTACCAAAATCCAATACTTGCTTTTGGATGCACTACCAATGTAATTGAAAATATGTTTTATTGTAACGCCACAGTTCAGTTAAACGATCTTAACGGCGGTACAAACTTCATCAGGATAACAACACTTACCGCTACTTCTGTAGCTGGTGATGCGCCTGCTGGGGCAACGGTGCAATTATATAATACCGCAACTAAGTGTAATAGCTGCAATCCTAATCAATGGTTTGCTACCGTAACTGCAAACGGTAGTGGCAAGTGGCAATACAATGGCCCTACTGTTCAAAATGTATTAGCATCATCAACCGTAAATAATAATACGGTAGGTTTTCAGATCGATGCACTTTCACAAAGTGAAGTAACTATTGTAAATTATGATTGCCATCACGGAGGTTCTATTTCTCTGAATGAACCAAGGTTGGGTGAGTTTCAAATGTTATGGACAGATAGTAATGGGCAATTGGTAGGGAACGGACAATCCATTAGTAATTTGCAGCCGGGTACCTATAATTTGCAGATCAGTGAAAATGGCGCTTGCCCATCAGTTTCCAATAGTTTTACGGTTATAGATCTTACTTCGCATGTTTATCCATCAACCTTTCAATTAAACTGCAGCCAGCCCACAGGATATTTTACAGCCTATCCTGGCACTGTTTCGGGTATTACGGTTACTAATTATTATTGGTCAGACGCTAATGGGAATATAATTTCGACCACCAATAAGGTTACTAACCTAGCTGCCGGGAGCTATTATCTTTATATAACCGACAGTAATGGATGTAATTCGGCACCAGCATTGTTCCAGGTACTTGCGGCTGCGCCTCCTCCGGTAATTGATGCAAGTAATGCCGTTATAACTGATGCTACCTGTAATTTGGCAAATGGATCGATAACCGGGTTAGTGTTGACCAATGCAGTCGGAGCTAATTATACCTGGTATAATACCAATGGTACAGCACTTTCATATAATAACACAAATTTGATTAATGCTCCCGCAGGCCAGTATTATTTGCAAGTCAATTACAACTTTAATTGTCCGCCTGTTAAAAGCGCAATTTTTACCATAAATGAGAAGAATGTGATAACCATGGACGAATCGGCAGTGGTTACCTCTTCTGCATCCTGCACTAATAGTAATGGCTCCATAACGGGTATAGTGGTTACAGGGGCAACACAATACCAGTGGTTTAATGCCAGTAACCAGATAGCGGGTAATGGTGCTGATTTGTTAAACGCACCATCAGGGAATTATTACCTGGTAGCCTCAAACTCAACTTGCTCCAAACAGAGTGCAGTGTATACTATTGGCAATATTCCGGCATTTAAAAATTATCAATCAACTTATACCAGTACTGATGCGTACTGCAGTAGTAATGGAAGCATAACGGTAACTTTTGATCCTAATTTAACGCCTGCAGCATACATATGGCTAACACCGGGAGGAGTGGAAGTTGGAAACAGCAATGTTTTAACCAACCAGCCTGCCGGAACTTATCAATTGTACGTTACCGATAATAACCAATGCCAGAGCTATTATAATAGCTACAGTATAAATGAGATACCGCAACTGCAGGTTGTACCAGGATCGGCGCAGGTAAATGATGATCAATGTTTACAGGGTACAGGCAGTATTACCAATATTTTGATAAATGGGGGCATTCCGCCTTATACCTATAATTGGACTAATGCATTAGGACAAAGCATCACAACAAATTTAAACTTAACGGGAATAACTCCGGGTATTTATACCCTACAGGTAAAAGATGCAACAGCTTGTGATATAGCTACCCTTGATTACGCTGTTGGAAATACTACAGAACCTATTTCATCGCCTACCGCGAATAATGTGCAGGTTTGCAGCGCAGGTGAGATTGTAATTGCTGTGAATAATGTACAGGCCGGTTACGGCTATCATTTGTATGATAGTAATATCAGTAGTAATATTTTACAGGATGCGCCCAATGGAATGTTTAAAGTACCTGTTTCGGGTACACGGAGCTATTTTATTACCCAGTATCTGGGCAATTGTGAAAGTGCAAGGACAGAAGTTTTGGTAACCGTTGGGGCAACAGATATTAGTATTCCAAATGCATTTACACCTAATAATGATGGGATAAATGATTACTGGGACATAAAAGGAATTGAAAATTACCCGAACGCAGTGGTACAGGTATTTAACCGTTACGGGCAAAAAGTATTTGAATCAAAGGGATACGGCAACCCATTCAATGGTACACTAGGGGGTAATAATCTTCCGGTTGGCGTATATTATTATATCATCAACTTAAAATCAAATTGCAGCTTGCTTTCGGGGAGTTTAACCTTGTTAAGGTAGTAGTATACGCTACTTAGCAGCCGAAATTAAAATGCCATTTTTAACACTCTCGTTAATTAGCTCTCTGGCAAATTCCCAAAGTTGGTCAGATCCCTTTTGGATTACGCTTTTCTTTTCTAATACTTTTTCATAGCTAACCCCAAATTCTTTCCAGGTACCACCTCTATTGGAAATGTTTTGAAGTAAAGGCTCTAACCTATCCATTGCACGGGCAAATTTGGCTTCCATTGTTTTGCCCGATTCAAATTCTTCCCATACTGCAATTAGATCAGCAGCTTGTTCATCAGGCAATAAGCCAAAAATACGTTGGGTAGCCTTTAGTTCCGCTTCTGTATTCGTATGGTTTACTGCGGTATCGTATAGAAATATGTCACCGGCATCAATTTCAACCACATCATGGATGAGCAGCATTTTTACAACCTTCAGGATATCTACAGGCTCATTAGCATATTCTGCTAAAATAATAGCCATTATAGCCAGGTGCCAGCTATGCTCTGCATCATTTTCATTTCGTTCGCTGTTGAAGAGTTTGGTTTTTCGAAGGATATATTTAACCTTGTCAATTTCGTGGATGAAGGCCACTTGTTTAAGAAGATGCTCAAAATTCATATTTGTTATGTTTAAGCATTGCAAATGTAATGATTTGCCTTTTAACAGCAACCCCAAAATGATGATCTACTTAAATTTGATGTGTTTTATTGGGGACGAAGTGTTTAAGCTTCAGGCTTACTTTCCGGGTTTTCTCCAGCGTCGGTTGCTTTGGCAGATTCTTCAGTAGCAGGCGGCAAAATTCCATCCTTAGCTGTGGTCGGTTTAGGGGTAACGCCAGCTTTGAATCGGGGAGTAAAACCTACTTTAGGTGAAGGAGTAGGGGGCGTTATTTCTGATGGTTGCTGATCTGTATCAGGCAGTGTTTCTTCTTTTTTATCATCCTTAATTTCGGTCGGCTTAGCTGTAACGGCTGCTTTAAACCTGGGAGTAAAACCTACTTTGGGCGAAGGAGAAGGGGCTGCTGCTTCGGCTGGTTGCTGATCAGCGTTAGGTAACGTTTCTTCTTTTTTATCATCCTTAGTTTCGGTTGGCTTAGCCGTAACGCCAGCCTTAAACCTTGGAGTAAAACCTACTTTAGGTGAGGGAGCAGGGGCGGCTATTTCAGATGGTTGCTGATCCGCATTAGGCAGGGCCTCTTCTTTTTTATCATCTATAACCTCGGTTGGTTTTGCTGTTGTTCCGGCTTTAAATCTGGGTGTAAATCCAACTTTTGGCAACGGAGGGGGCAATACCGTTTCAATTAAACTTTCGGTAACCGTTTGTTCGGCTATGGGATTTGCAATGTGGGCCTTTTCTGTTTTAATTTCTGGTGCCAAAGGGAATTGGCGGCGAAGTTTATTGAACCAATATTTTTTGGTATGATCGAAGCTCTTTTCGCCCATTTGCTGGTAATGGGTTTTGAATTCAGAAAATAACGACGGCTCTGCTTTTTCTAAAACAGGCAAATCAATTTTTTTCTTCTTAAAAAACTCTTCGAATTCCATTGGTTAGCAAATGTTAAAGATCAGCAGAATACTTAAAAAGAAACGTCAAGATCAAGTTTGTTAAAGTGAATGCCCTTATCAGTTTGATCCCAGTCTTCACGTTCTTCATCAGTAGCGTTCAGCAATTGCGGAAACCATTCTAAAGGAAATGCCTGCTGTTTGCCATCAGGTTTTTCAACAAAAAGCAAGCCGTTAGCGAAGGTTACCTTCACTTTTTTCTCTTGTTTACGTGAAGTGAAAAGTGGCATATGGTTTGGCTCCCTATAAATCTCCCCCGGTAGGTGAGACTTTTTGTTTTAAGTTTTTAAAGCCCTCCCTACCGGGGAGGGTTGGGAGGGGCAAATTATTCCTGCATATTGTGATATACTGCCTGCACGTCGTCGTCTTCTTCCAAACGGTCAATCAGTTTCATAATATCAGTAACTTGTTCTTCAGTGACTTCGTGGAATGATTGTGCTACGCGCTCCAGTTTGGCTGATTTTACCTCGATGCCTATTTCTTCCAATGTTTTCTGCATTTTTCCGAAATCTTCAAAAGCAGCGTGTACTACGGCAATATCATTTCCGTTTTCATCGGCCTCAACAAATAAATCTTCTAACCCGGCATCAATCAATTCAAATTCCAGTTCTTCCAGGTCACGATCACCAGGTTCAAAAGTAAAAACAGATTTACGGCTGAAAATGAAATCCAGTGATCCGGTTTTACCCAGTGAGCCATTGTATTTGGTAAAGTAGCTGCGTACGTTAGCTACGGTACGGTTAATATTATCAGTAGCCGTTTCAACCAATATGGCTACGCCGTAAGGTGCATAGCCTTCGTAAACTATTTCTTCGTAATCTTTTTCGTCACGGCTGGTAGCTCTTTTTATAGCGGCTTCCACACGATCTTTAGGCATGTTTACTGCCTTGGCATTTTGAACAGCAGTACGCAGGCGCGAGTTGGTGTTTACATCGCCACCGCCTGATTTTACGGCCATTACAATTTCTTTACCCAAACGAGTAAACTGCACAGCCATTTTCGACCAGCGTTTCAGTTTTCTTTCTTTACGGAATTCAAATGCTCTTCCCATTGTTATTTAGTTGTCCATAGCCCATGGACTTTGAACCACGGACTTAGCGAATATAATGCTTGTTGTTATAAGCGTATTAAATAATTAACAAATATAAATTTTTCCTCTTAACCTTTTGCTTTTAAGCTATATTCTTCAGGTTTTCCAGCATATCGGCTGTCATTTTTTGCAAATCATATTCAATGTTCCATCCCCAGTCTTTATGGGCATAGCTGTCATCGATTGATTTTGGCCAGCTATCGGCAATGGCCTGGCGCGGGTCATTTTCAATATAACCAATTTCAAAGTTAGGGATATGTTTTTTAATCTCTGCAGCCAGCTGAGTAGGGGTAAAGCTGATTCCTGCCAGGTTGTATGATGAACGGATAGTTAGTGCCTCAGCCGGTGCATCCATCAGGCTAATGGTGGCCCTTATGGCATCATTCATATACATCATTGGTAAGGCAGTTTCAGCCGAAAGGAAACCTTGATACTTACCGGTTTTTAATGCTTCGTGAAATATATGAACAGCATAGTCGGTAGTGCCACCTCCCGGATTTGCTTTCCAGCCGATAAGGCCGGGATAGCGTAAGCTTCTAACGTCTAATCCGTATTTGGCATGGTAATATTCGCACCAGCGCTCACCCGCCAGTTTGCTAAAGCCGTAAACGGTATTAGGATCCATTACACAATACTGTGGTGTTTGTTGTTGTGGCGAGTGCGGGCCGAAAACGGCGATAGAGCTTGGCCAGAAAACTTTAGTCACTTTAAATTCTACTGCCAGATCAAGCACTTGCAAAAGGCCGGTCATGTTTAAATCCCAGGCCATTTTGGGTTTTTGTTCGCCTATGGCTGATAGTATGGCGGCCAGCAGATAAACTTGCGTAGGACGGTATTTTTCAAATAGCTGGTGCAGGTTATCTTTATCCAGCACATTGGCAATTTCGAATGGGCCGTTTTGGTGGCTGGCATCAGCCGGGGTGTTAATGTCTGATGCAATAACGGCATCAGTTCCGTGTATATTTCTTAGGGTGGTAACCAGCTCGGTACCTATTTGTCCGTTAGCACCAATAATTAAAATTTTCTCGCTCATGCAATGCCCGTATTTTGGCGCAAAGGTAAAAATTTATTAGTTGATTGGGGTATTAGGTTTGTGGTAGATTAGGTTGAAATGATGTAAAAATTATCGTTTTTGATTGAAAATAAATCATACTATTTTGGTAGATAGTGTGGTTTATAAGCTCAGAAAAAATTCGCATATTTGTTGGCTAAATAATTTTTTTATATAACAAATTTAAAAACAATGAAAGTCGCAGTAGTAGGTGCCACAGGATTAGTGGGCACTAAAATGTTGCAGGTTCTTGCAGAACGCAACTTCCCCGTTACAGAATTAATTCCGGTAGCTTCAGAAAAAAGTGTTGGTAAAGAAATCACTTTTAAGGGTAAGCAGTACAAGGTAGTTTCTGTTGAGGATGCGATAAAGCAGAAGCCCGATGTTGCCATATTTTCGGCAGGGGGTAGTACTTCATTGGCCCAGGCGCCGCTTTTTGCAGCAGCTGGCACAACTGTTATCGACAACTCATCAGCATGGCGCATGGATCCTACCAAAAAACTGGTAGTGCCCGAAGTTAATGCGCATGTTTTAACTGCCGATGACAAAATCATCGCCAACCCAAATTGTTCAACCATACAAATGGTAGTGGCTTTAAAACCACTGCATGATAAATATAAAATTAAAAGGGTAGTGGTATCAACCTATCAATCAGTAACCGGTACAGGCGTTAAAGCGGTTGACCAGTTATTTAACGAGCGTAAAGGTATTGATGGCCCTAAGGTTTATCCTTACACTATAGACCTTAATGTGATCCCGCAGATTGACGTATTTACCGAAAATGGTTACACCAAGGAAGAAATGAAAATGGTGAAAGAAACCAATAAAATTATGGGCGATGACAGTATTAAAGTTACGGCTACTACGGTACGTATCCCGGTAATGGGAGGTCACTCAGAGTCTGTAAATATTGAGTTTTTAAACGATTTTGATGTTGCCGAAGTAAAGGAACTTTTATCAAAAGCACCGGGTATTGTGGTGGTTGATGATATCGCTAACCTTAAATATCCAATGCCGCTTGATGCACATGATAAGGATGACGTATTTGTGGGCCGTATCCGCAGGGACGAAAGCCAGCCAAACACTTTAAACTGCTGGATAGTATCAGACAATCTGCGTAAAGGTGCTGCTACCAATGCCGTGCAAATTGCTGAATATTTGGCTGCAAAGCATTTGATAGGGCAGGCTGTTGAAGTGTAAGTCCCCTCTAAATCTCCCCCGGTAGAGGAGACTAAAAAAAAGTTTTTAATTAAATGCCTTCAAAAAGTCCTCCCTTCCGGGGAGGATTTAGGTGGGGCTAATAATAAGATAGGGATGATCGAGAGATTATCCCTATTTTTATGTTATCAAATTTTATGAAGAAACTATTTATATTAATAATTGGCATTTTTATAATATCTGACAGCTTTTCCCAAACCCCAAAGGTTATTGAAGCTGATCTGCTTCAGTCTTTTAAAAAGATTGATTATTGGTCTCAAAAAAAAGGTGATACAACTGTAAACGCAGATGATAAACTAGCTGAAGCCAATGATGTTTTTGGCAAGAAACTTGAAGAGGTAACCAAAAAATATCCATCTACCTTAAGTGCGCCATTTAATCTGTTAAAAAAAGAGCATTTGGATATTTTTACTTCTGATGATGAGTTGTTCCGGATTTATTCGTGGGAAACCTGGATGGGAGGTACTATGAGGGATTTTGCAAATGTTATACAATACAGCACCGGCCAAAAAACAGAATCAATTCTGTTAACCAGTAGCGAAGATACATACGTTCCTTTTTATTCAAGCCTTTATACCTTTAAAACAGGAAATAAAACGTACTATTTGGGTGTTTACGGTGGCATCTATTCTACTAAGGACGTAGGTTCAGGAATTAAGGTTTTTGCTATTACAAATGGTAAACTGGATGATAATGTGAAGCTTATAAAAACACAGACAGGACTGAAAAACAAGATTTATTATGACTATGATTTCCTTTCGGTTGTTGATATAGCATTTAATGCAAGACCCAAAATTACATTTGATAAGGCTTCACAAACAATTCATATCCCGTTAGTGAATGAAAACGGCCAGGTAACCCATAAATACATTGTCTATAAGTTTACCGGGCAGTATTTTGAGCGGGTGAAAAACTAAATATAAGCTCCATTATAACTTTTTTTGGTAGTGTCTCAGTTTGAATTTAACTTATTTTTGATGTATTATTACATTTCAGTTTAGCACGGCATGGATACCACTTTTTATTTATCCTTATTTCAGCAAGCTGTTGATAAACTTGACAAAAGACTATTGAATCAAAGGCAACTGCAAGTGGAAACGGGCGTTTGGTTAGACTCTGTCGTTTTAAGAATACACAAACAGCATTGGGCAAATAACCCGGATGCAAAACCGCAAACAGGCCCTGCGATTTTTTTTTCTATCTGGATTAATAATGCCGATATCAAAGAGCATAAATTATTTTACAACATCCATGCACTAAAGTTAAGAAAGCTTAATGGCTATGCTTTAACGAGTAGAAAATTTGCTGACGACTTTAGAGAACAGTTTAAAAGTCTTGAACACAATTGGCCAAACGTTAGTACGGAATTCGGGCCGCAAACTTTGATGCAGGGATGGAAAATAGTTAATTTGGATTTTCCCACAGAAGATATTTTAAAGATTGCCAACAAGTTTATCGAAATTGAAATTTTAATCGAAAACCTGCTCATTAATGGAAAAGTTAAGTTAAATTCAAACTGAGACACTGCTCTTTCCTTTATACTGTTTTGCTATCTTTGAAAACAGTACAAATCTATGATCTCCTTTGCGCATCGTGTTTTTATGGAAGTGGCAGCTAATTTGAGTTTCTCAAAGGCAGCGCAGATATTATTTGTTACGCAGCCAGCCATTAGCAAGCATATCAAAGCTTTGGAAGACCAATATAAAGTACCTTTATTTGAGCGCAAAGGCAATAGTATTCTGCTCACCGAGGCTGGCAAAAAGCTGAATGAATATTTATTACAGGCTACCGAAATTGAACGCAAAGTTGAATATGATCTTTCGGTTTTAAGCAGTCTCTCACAAGCCGCGGGGCATTTGCGCTTAGGGGCCAGTACAACTATTGCTTTGTATATTTTGCCATCTATATTATCCGGTTTTCAGCGGGAGTATGCTAATGTGGATGTGCAATTGGTTAACCGTAATTCGGAGTATATTTTAAATGCTTTGCTTAACCACGAGGTAGATATTGGTATTATTGAGGTGGACAATAAACTGACTACGGTTTCCTATCGTCCGTTTATGAGCGATGAGGTGATCCCGGTTTGTTCGGCCAAAAGTCCGCTGGCGGGGAAATCATTAACGCTTAAACAGTTTGTAAAAACACCTTTGGCCTTGCGGGAAAGAGGATCTGGAACTTTGAATGCATTATTAAAATCATTATCGGCGCTCCATATTAAACCGGCTGATCTTTCTGTTAAAATACGTCTTGGCGGTACCGAGGCGCTTAAGAATTTTTTATTGGCCGATCAATGCCTTGGCTTTATGCCCAAACCGTCAATTGTTCGCCAATTGGCCGAAGGTGATCTGGTTGAAGTGCCCATAGAAGGCTTGACAATTACCCGTGATTTCTTTTTTATCCGCAGAAAGGGAACCGAAGATTTTGGGTTGACCAGTAATTTTATCAATTACGCACTACAACATACAGAAGGTTGAGTGGTATTATTGAATTTCTTTTAAAATTCCGCTCCCAACAGCGTCTGTACTTTCAGCAGCGTTAGAAAGTACAACAATGCCTATATTCTTGTCTGCATTAAAAGCTAAAAAGCTGCTGCTGCCATTGGTGCCACCGTTATGGAAAATATAATCCACGCCGTTTACTGTAATTATATGCCAGGCCAGGCCAATTTTAACATCTTTATTAAAAGTGATTTTGTGGGTTAATATCATGGCTTTGGAAAGTTCCTCATTGCCCGGGTGCATGTTGGCCTTTGTGTAAATCAATAAATCGCTTAAAGTTGAACGCAGTGCGCCACAGGGGGCCAGTACGTCGAAGTCCCAGGCCGGTGTTGCTTGTCCACCTGCATTATACTCCGCTAAAAAACGCGGTAAAAGCAATGGATTTAAAAACTGACTGGTACTTTGCATGTTGAGCGGCTGGGTAATAATATCATGTACCATTTGGTTAAAGGGCAAGCTGCTTATGGTTTCCAGTATGCTTCCCAGCAAGCCAACCCCCAGGTTTGAGTACAGGTATTGTTCGCCGGGCTTACTGTTTAGCTTGCAGTTTTTTAAATAAGCATACATAAAAGGCGCGGTATAATCTTTATACGGATTAAGTGCATCAGTAGCATGTTCAATCAAATTATCTGGCAGGCGGGGCAAACCTGAAGTATGATTACTTAACTGAACAAGGGTTATACCTTTAAGTGCCGGATTTGCAACGACTGAATCTGGCAGAAATTTGGTTATCGGATCGGTTAACTTAATTTTCCCCTGGTTTACATAGTAGGCCAGCAAGGTGGCCGTAAATGTTTTGGTAATAGAGCCTATCTCGAAAAAATTATCTTCGTTCGGGAGTTTTTTATAGCCCCTTATTGTTTCCCCGTATTGGTATATGGTGGTTTTTCCATCTTTAATAATACCAATAGACAGACCCACCGTTGTTGATTTTTGTATGTAGATGCGGGCAACACTATCCACCTGTTTATCCATTGCTGTTCTGAGTGGATTGGATGTTTGTACCAGTGCTGTTTTGTTGCCAATGGGCTCCTGGTATTCCTGAAACAAGAAAAGTTCCAGTTTATCGTGCTTATCCAAACTCATCAGGAGTTGTAAGGTTATGGAATCCAGCTTTAATTTGTAGGTGGCTACATTGTTGTTCACAAAGCTTACTAATGATGATTCCCTGATTTTACCCAGGGAGAAAAGTTGTTTTTGGGTAACCTGCGCAAAGGCATCAATGTTTAATTCTTTTTGAAAGTCTGCACCGGCCATGTTATAAATAGCGTCGGAATTTTTTTGGTTGAAATATTTCTTAACCTGTTCAAATACTGAATCAACTTTTCGCTGCTGAATGCTTTGGGCAGACGCTGAAGATGCCATTATCAAAACTAAAAGAATTATGAATGCTGATCTCATATTAAAAAACGACTCGCGGAAGATGAATTATGTTACCGGATTAGTTAAACGCTTAAACCGGCGCTGGTTATATGACCATCTAAAACGAAATATAATTAAACCTATTGTGAAACTCAGCAATATGTTTTTAGTGATGGAAATTCCTATCATTGCAAAAGTATAATACATTGGATTGTATTGTTTTAAAGAAAGAAACAATAGTAGTGACACTGGGAATAACAGAAACATGCCCAAAACTAAGCCACCCTCAAAGAAACAATATACGGCAATACCTTTTCTTCTTTTATGTTCCCAGGTTCTTACAAAGGATATCCGCGAAAGATCAGCCCTGGTTAATCCTTTTTTTGCGAGGGCTCTATATTCTTTTAATTGAATCAGGGCGACATCATAAAATCGCCATGACACAAATGGAGCACAAACGAAAAAGAAAAGACTAAAAGAAATACTGTTTCTCCATTCCTTATTAAAGGATGTGTGCTTTGTTATACCTAAAACATAGTCCAATACAAGCAGGAATACAAAATAAGCGATACACAGAAATACAAAATGGATAATTCTCGCTTTTACTTTGCCAAAGCGGGTAAACCAAATTAAGAATCTTTTGTATCTGGTGGTCATGGAGTTTGCCCGGCCAGCAAAAACAGCACTGCCATACGAATGGCCACACCATTTTCAACCTGGTCTAATATGATAGATTGCTTGCTATCGGCAACATCACTGGTAATTTCAACCCCGCGGTTTATGGGGCCGGGGTGCATCACAATGATCTCTTTATCCAGTGAATCCAATATTTGCTTGTTTAAGCCGTAGAGCATGGTATACTCACGCAGGGAAGGGAAATATTTAATATCCTGACGCTCCAATTGTATACGGAGCATGTTGGCTACGTCGCACCAGTTAAGGGCCTTTACCAGGTTATGTTCAACTCTTACACCTAATGAGCCAATGTATTTGGGGATAAGCGTAGTTGGCCCGCAAACCATTACTTCGGCACCCAGTTGTTTAAGGCATAATATATTGGAGAGGGCTACACGCGAATGCAGGATATCGCCTACAATTACTACTTTTTTACCTGCAACATCACCCAGTTTTTCGCGGATAGAGAAAGCATCAAGCAGTGCCTGGGTAGGGTGCTCATGTGCACCATCACCAGCGTTTACTATTTGAGCCTTTACATGTTTGGAAAGAAATATGCCTGCACCTGCATAAGGATGGCGCATTACTACCATATCAACCTTCATGGCTAATATATTGTTTACCGTATCAATCAGCGTTTCGCCTTTGCTTACTGATGATGATGAGGCAGCAAAGTTGATGGTATCGGCTGATAAACGTCTTTCCGCAAGTTCGAACGAAAGACGGGTGCGGGTAGAGTTTTCGAAAAATATATTGGCAATGGTAACATCGCGTAGAGACGGGACTTTTTTAATGGGTCTGTTTAATACCGTTTTAAAATTATCTGCAGTTTCAAATATTAATTGAATATCTGCCGGGTTTAAGTCCTTAATTCCTAAAAGATGTCTTGTGCTCAGTCCTGCCATGGGTATGTTATTTCGGATTTCGGATGTTCGATTTCGAATTTATTTTATTTGTTATTTTTTTGATTCGCTTTTGCTGTTTTGCCTATTGTTGTAAGACTTCATTCTCAATTCCGAAATTGAACATCCGAAATTCGAAATCAAATCTACTTCACATCAGATAACAACGTTATCCTGTCTTCTCCATCAGTTTCTTTCCAGCTTACCACTACTTTTTGTGATGCGATGGAATCTACCTCTATCCCTACGTAATCGGCCTCAACCGGAATATGTCTGGAATAGCGACGATCAACCAGGGCAAGCAGTTCTATACGCTCTGGTCGGCCAAATGCCTGCAGGGCATCCATAGCTGCGCGGATGGTACGGCCTGTCCAAAGTACATCATCCATCATGATTACTTTTTTGCCCTCTATAATAAAATCAATTTTTGTTTGATTGGGTACCAGCTGCGATTCGCGGCGGCGGAAGTCATCACGATAAAAAGTGATATCCAGATCGCCCTGTTGAATAGTTTTGCCGGGTAATATTAAGCGCAGTTCTTCGGCAATGCGTTTGGCTAAATAAATGCCGCGTGGCTGTATGCCAATAAGAACCGATTCAGAAAAATCATTATGATTTTCTATTAACTGACGACATAAACGTTGTAAAGTGATCTGAAATTTCTGTCCGTCGAGCAGTGTTAGATTTTGCATCGTATGGGTGGATTTGGGCAAAGGTAATAATTTTTGGAGATTTGTTAAGTCAGAGATTAATGGAACTTGAAAAAAGTGGTATCAAATTTCATGAAGCAGGTTTTGGAATAACTATGTTACAGTTATTGTTGCAATATTAAAATATAAATTCATACATTTTGCTTTAATTGCATAACACTAAATTTATTATCAGCATATGAAAAAAGTAATACTAACCGGGCTTTTTGTTTTATCAGGAATGTTTGCCTTTTCGCAAACAGTAGCAGTGAGCGGTACTGTAAGTGATCAAAACGGAAAACCTGTGCCATTTGCATTTATTAGTGATTCGCAGCATCCTTATGCAACTTTTTCTGACCGTGACGGCAGATTTACTTTGATGGCCGATCCTATTTCTAATCTGATTATTACCGCCACAACTTTTCCCGAAAGCAGGGTGGCTATTGATACTCATGCTGATATGAAAATTATTTTGCCCGGTACAATACCTGGCAATATCCCGAAGGTAAAAAATGTTTTCAAAGACAAAGAAAGCTCTGTGAATATGACTGAGAATTCGCTTACACGAATCGGTAACCACCAGGATACTTTACATGGTAGCCGTTTTCTTTTTGGCAACTGGGTACATGGTTATGGCATTACCCCCAAGAATTTGGTAAAACAAAACGATGGTTATTTATTTAACTATGATAAAATGGAAGGTAATTTAATTTTCACCAGCGATGGCGGCAATTCTGTTCATGATGTTCTTAAAGAGGAAATAAAGGGATTTATTTTATTTGATGATAATGCCCAGCCATATGTATTCGAAGATGTTCAGGCTATTAACCCTAAACGTTATGTTGAGGTGCTGTCATCAGGAAATAAGTATAAAATTTATAAAGATCTGGGCACAAAGTTTATCAAATCCAATTATACTACCAATGGCATCAGTTCATCAGGCAATAATTACGATGAATATGCAGATGAAAGTGTTTACTATGTTGTAAAACTACCCGATGGACAACCACAAAAAATATCCTTAAGAAAAAAGGCCATTAAAACAGTATTTGCTGCCGATGCAGATAAGGTAAATAAGTTTTTGGCAGACAATGACACCGATATTGATGATGCCTATCTTAAAAAACTGGGTGATTATATGAATCAGTAAATGGGTAATACGGCTTGTTTATAAAAGATAATCTCAATTATTTGTCGGCCATTTTTTGAAGTACATCCATCGCCTTAACGGCATCTTTTTTAGCCACAAAAATATGATCATGGTAATAAGCTGCAACCACATTGCAGCTTATGCCGTTTTTAGACAGCTCAGTAGCAAATGCGGCAGTAAGTCCAACTGCTTCTAATGATGAATGAACAGTTAAAGTGATCCATGTAGCGATGTAAGAATAGGTTAAATTCAGTTTGTCTGCTTCATCTTTGCTCAGAATAATAGTTAAACCTTCTTTCTCTTTGAAAGATCCTATAATAAGATCGTGATCAATAGTGATTGATGAAGAAATGGTACAAAAAACATAGTCGCCCTCATTTAATGTGGGGTGCATGGTTTTGAGTAGTTCGGTAAGGTTGGTTTCTCCTGGCATACTATCGTTTATTAAAAAAGCCCCTCCCGATTGTATCGGGAAGGGCTTATAAGGATTGAATTTATTTAAACTTATTCAGCAGCTTCTTCTTCAGAAGTTGTTTTCTTAGTTGAAGCTTTACGGGCTTTACTTTCAGCGCCTTCCATTTGCTCTTTTAGCTGTGCTAAAACGCTCAGGTCGCCTAAAGTTGATTTTTCAACCGATTCTTTCACTTTTTTCACTGCATTGCTGGCAGATTTTGCTTCCTTTTTACGGGTTTCAAATTCCTGTACGCGTTGCTCGGCACGGGCTTCTTCCCAAATGCGTGAGTGTGAAATAACAATACGTTTGTTTTCCTTGTTAAATTCAATGATTTTAAACTCAGCAGCTTCTTCGGCTTTTAAGCTCTTGCCATCTTCTTTAACCAGGTGTTTGGTAGGCGCAAAGCCTTCAACACCGTAAGGTAAAGCAACAATTGCACCTTTATCAGTTACTTTTAATACGGTACCTTCATGTACTGAATCAATAGTAAAGATGGTTTCAAAAGTATCCCAAGGATTTTCTTCTAATTGTTTGTGACCTAAGCTTAATTTGCGGTTCTCAACATCAAGTTCTAAAACAATCACGTCTAATTTTTCACCAACTTTAGTGAATTCATTAGGGTGATTTACTTTTTTAGACCAAGAAAGGTCAGAGATGTGAATTAAACCATCAATACCGTCTTCTAGTTCAACAAACACACCGAAGTTGGTCATGTTTTTAACGGTAGCAATATGCTGAGTGCCCACAGCGTAACGCTCGGCAGCATTTTGCCATGGATCTGGCGTTAATTGTTTAATACCTAATGACATTTTGCGCTCGTCGCGATCAAGTGTTAACACCTGAGCTTCAACTTCGTCACCAACTTTCAGGAATTCCTGAGGGTTACGTAAGTTTTGAGACCATGACATTTCTGATACGTGGATCAAACCTTCAACACCAGGGATGATTTCAAGGAATGCGCCATAATCAGCAACGGTAACAATTTTGCCTTTAACTTTTGATCCAACCTGGATATCTTCGCTAAGCGACTGCCAAGGATGTGGAGTAAGTTGTTTTAAGCCAAGAGCGATACGTTTTTTCTCATCATCAAAGTCAAGTACAACAACGTTGATTTTTTGATCTAATGATAATACTTCACGCGGATGCTCAATACGGCCCCATGAAATATCTGTAATGTGTAGTAAGCCGTCAACACCACCAAGGTCAATAAATACACCAAAGTCAGTAATGTTTTTAACGGTACCTTCCAATACCTGTCCTTTTTCCAGACGGGCAACAATTTCAGTTTTTTGGTTTTCCAAATCGTCTTCAATCAGCACTTTGTGCGATACCACTACGTTTTTAAACTCGTGGTTGATTTTAACAACTTTGAATTCCATTGTTTTGCCCACATAAACGTCATAATCCCTGATAGGTTTAATGTCGATTTGTGAACCAGGTAAAAAGGCTTCAACGCCCATTATATCTACAATTAAACCACCTTTAGTTCTGCTCTTAACAAAACCAGTGATGATTTCATCATTGTCCAATGCAGAATTAATGCGTTCCCATGATTTTTGAGTTTTTGCACGTTTACGTGAAAGTACTAACTGACCGTTAGCATCTTCTTGTGATTCAACAAAAACTTCAACGGTATCACCGATCTTCAGATCAGGTGTATCACGGAATTCAGATACAGATACTAAACCATCAGATTTAAAGCCAATGTTTAATACTACATCTTTGTTGTTAACATTTACAACGGTACCGGTGATGATTTCGCCTTTAGTAATTGAACTGAAGGTTCCGTCATACATTTTTTCCATTTTCTCACGGTCACTGTCGCTGTAATTGCCAAATTTTTTCTCATCAGCATCCCAATCGAAATCTTCGTTAGCTGCTGTGATTTTTGATTTGATCTCTTCGATAGAGATTGAATCAGCTTCTGATTCAATAGTTTCTTTTTCCAGGGATGCTGTAACTACATCTAGTTCAGCTTCCTTAGCTTTTAATTCTTTTTCTGCTTCCTGTTTTTTTGCCATTAAATAAATTTTCTCCTTTTCCCAATTTGTTAATTGGGACTGCAAAGGTACGGATATAATTTAATTACAAAAAAAATTATTTGGTATAAAGAGGAGATATTTATCTGATTTTGACCGTTTTTCATTGAAATGCCAGCTAAAACAACTGATGACATGTTAAGTATCCTTAAATTGTTACTTAAGCAGCCATTAATTTTATTTCAATTTCATCAAAAATGGAGGTGAAATCATTTAGTAAGGTGGTTCTGTAAGTTATTAATACATCATTCATCATGGCCTCGTTTTGCGGGGTAAAAGGATCTTTCCATACCCGCATGCAGATCCGTTTAAGCGCGTAAGCTATTTCCTTAGTTTGTGAATAACTATACAGGTAGCGGCTTTTTTTAAAATCTTCATAAAACTTAAAAAATACGGCGGTTTCTTTTAGGCCGGCGGCTAATAAAAATTCATTCACTACGGCTTGTTTGCAGCCATTAAGATGATCATAAAATCCATCGGCAGTTACGTTTTTGGTGGTTAGTAGCAGGTTATCCAATATCAACTCAAGCGCAATATGCCCCAAAAAGAAAGGTTTTACAGGTGAACCTTCTATGGCTGGCAGCAGTAATTTTTTAAGCTGATGTGAATGAGTGATGAAAAACTCGGACGAATGAAAATAGCGGTCAACATCCAGATGCTTATTCCATCCCTGTATAATGGAGTTAACCTCAGGATTCGGGTGCTTTAATTTTTCGGGATGAATAATGATGGTTTTATCAGCATTTTTTAAAAGATCGGGCAATACTGTACCCAATATAAAGTAGCAGTTATCAGTATTGCGGTCAAAATAAAAGTGTGATAGAAAATTCATAACGCTTTTTTGCAAAATACCCCGTTTTGATCAATTTACGAAAAATTTTGCGTTAAAGTTGAAAATCTGAAGTGGTAATTTGTGTATTATATTTAATATCAATTAGTTATATGGTTAGTTTGGAATCTATCCATAAAAAAGAGTGATATTATATACAGCCAGGAAAATCAAATCATGTGCACAAAATTTTTCTTTTATCTTTGCCGTCCCTGATAACTATCGGGATTGAAATTGAACATACAATGAATTTTGTTGAAGAACTACGCTGGCGGGGTATGCTGCATGATATAATGCCAGGCACCGAAGATATATTAAATAAAGGAATGGTATCGGGCTATATCGGCTTTGACCCTACTGCTGATTCACTGCATGTAGGTAGTCTTGCTCAAATTATGAGCCTCATTCATTTTCAACGTGCGGGCCATAAGCCTTTTGCTTTGATTGGCGGTGCCACAGGTATGGTCGGCGATCCGTCGGGGAAATCGGCAGAGCGTAATTTATTATCAGAAGATACCTTACAGCATAATTTGCAGGGCATAAAAAGTCAACTGGAAAGGTTTTTAGACTTTGATAGTGGTGCCAATAGTGCCCAAATGGTAAACAACTACGATTGGTTTAAAGACTTCACCTTTTTGAATTTTATCCGTGATGTAGGTAAGCATATCACCGTAAATTATATGATGGCTAAAGATTCGGTTAAAAACCGTATCAATGGCGATACAGGGATGTCATTTACGGAGTTTACCTATCAGTTGGTGCAGGGCTATGACTTTTATTACTTGTGGAAAAATCATAATTGTGTATTGCAAATGGGCGGTTCAGATCAATGGGGAAATATTGTTACCGGTACTGAACTGATCCGTCGTAAGGACGCGGGAGAAGCTTATGCTTTAACCACACAATTAATTAAAAAGGCTGATGGAACCAAATTTGGTAAAACTGAAGGCGGAAACATATGGCTGGATGCTGAAAAAACATCTCCATATAAATTTTATCAGTTTTGGTTAAATACCAGTGATGAAGATGCCAAATCATATATCAGGATATTTACCCTTTTTGAAAAGGAAATTATTGAAAGCTTAGAAGCTGAGCAGGATGCAGCTCCACATACACGGGTATTACAAAAAGCTTTAGCAAAGGATATTACGATAAGGGTGCATGGCGAAGCTGAATATGAAAAAGCGATTAAATCGTCAGAGTTTTTATTTGGTAACATCGGCATTGAGTTTTTAAATGAATTGAATGACGCCGAAGTGTTAGGATTATTTGAAGGCGTACCCAATTTTACCATTAAACTTAGCGATTTACAAGCCGGACTTAATGTAGTTGACTTATTAGCATCACATACGGCGGTATTCCCATCTAAGGGGGAAGCTAAAAAGATGATACAAGGTGGTGGCACAGCCATCAATAAAGTTAAAATTGCTTCGGCTGATGATAGTTATAGCGTAGATGCTTTAATCAACGGGAAATACCTGGTAGCCCAGAAAGGCAAGAAGAATTATTTCTTAATTATTGCAGAATAATTTCAAAATACGACAAAAAGTATTTATTTTTGGATAAATGTCGTATAGTAAAAAGCATATCGAAGCAGATAAAGTTAATGAACCTATGGTGGCCTATGTTACAGCAGGTTCATTAAACCCATTTTATAATTTGCTTGGAGGCGCCAAACCACTTATTATTTCTAATGATTTTGACATCATCAGGATTGCGCGTGAGGGTTTCCCAAAGCATGTTTTGCTTAACCTGGCAAAAAAAATATCTTTAAATATCCAGGAGTTAGCCGGTATTTTGCATATATCCGAGCGCACATTACAGCGTTACAATGATGATGATATCATCAAAACTGAATATGCCGAAAAAGCAGTAGAGCTTGCTCGTTTATACACCCGTGGGGCCGAAGTATTTGGCTCAATGGATAAGTTTAAAAAATGGGTTAAATCTCCAAGTCTTATTTTTAACGGCGAAGCCCCAGTATCTTTATTAGATACTTCTGCAGGTTTTGATATGGTTTTTAGGGAGCTTGGCCGTATTGAGCACGGTATTTTTGCCTGATGGTACTTTATCGTATTGCCAAATGTATTTATGCCGATGATTTGAGCGGTACTGGGGCCCGTTTATATGGCGGCAGATGGAACAGTGAGGGCCGGTCGGCAGTTTATGTTGCCTCATCGTGCTCATTAGCCATGCTGGAAGTGCTGGTTCACTTGCCTCCATTATTGATTCCAAATGACTTTTGCTTGGTTGAAATTGAAGTGCCGGATAACAGTTTTGCCGTTATTAGTCCGGAGGATTTACCTGGTAACTGGAAGGCTATTTCGCCACCGCTTGCCTTAAAGCAATTGGGTGATGCATTTTTGAAAAAGCAGGATCATTTAATGTTACAATTACCATCGGCAGTTGTTCCGCTGGAATTTAACTACCTGCTTAATCCTCTTCATAAAGATATAAAGAAAGTGAAAATCTTAAACAAGCAGGCTTTTAATTTTGATGAAAGACTTGTTTAGTTGGTCATTAAGTAATTAGTTATTCATACCATTAAAGACTAATGAACCAGTGAGCTGATGAACCAATCAACTACTATAACTCACTCAGAAATTCCATCTTTTTGTGGTTGTAATCTTCCTGTGAGATAAGGCCATTATCAAACAACATCTTTAGTTTTTTTAGTTTCTCAGTTAGCTCATCAGGTTTTTGAACTTCCTGAGCCACTGGTGTATGAACAGGCTCGGGGGTAACCGGTGGTTGAGCAACAACAGCGGCTGTTTTTTCAAACTGTATAGCTCCTGATTCTGCACGTTTTTCTTCCAGATCGCGCAGGCGGCGGCCTTCGCGTTCAGCTTCCTTGCGCTCTTGTGCATATTGATATAATTTGCGGGCTTGTACCTTTGGCAGGTAATCAACACCCATTTCGGTATCATTAGTAGTCCTGACACTAAAAATAGCGCCTATTATTTCTTCTTTAGTATAAACATCCACAATATCCTTCCACACAAAATCAACAAATTTTATGGTGAGGCCCAGGTTGGCTGCAGTAAAAAACAAAACGCGTTTACTGGTAAGCGCTACACAATCAGGAAATAGGTTAACCAGCGGTTTTTTTTGTACAGCTATGTAAATTATTTCTTCTCCGGTAGTAAGCAAATCATTAAGGCGCTGATATACTTTTTCAACTGCTTTCGGGTCCTGTTCGTCGTGCAAAAATTTCTCAATCATGGTAGTGCTTTATGATATCTACAAAAATAAGTAATAATATATTAGTTTGATTTAAGTTTTACGCGATCAGTAAATTACATCCGCGGATATCCGAATTGTCAAATCGTCCCAATACTTCAAACGAACTGTCAGCATATACCCTGCCAAGATCTTGCGTAGCAATAAATGAGCATGAATTAATATTGGCCAGGTCAATTATATTGATGCCGCCCGCTTTATTATTATCCAATAAACTCATCGGGTCATTGGTATCCCGGGTAATGATCTTCATCCAGGGTGGGCAATTGAAAATGCTGACGCCATTTGAGTAAGCTTGCGAGAGTAATTCGGTCATGCCGTATTCCGAATGGATGGCATCAACACCGAATCCCCTACATAATTGGTCATGTAATTCTTCACGGATCATTTCTTTTCTACGCCCTTTCATGCCGCCTGTTTCCATAACTATCAGTTCAGGAAAATTTAAGGTGTAGTTTTCTATAAAATCAAGCAGTGCAAAGGTTACTCCTATTAGCAGGGTAGGCTTTTTTGCGTTTTGCTGTTTTTTAAGCTGATGAAATAACTCTTCGTGATTGTATAAAAAGAAGCCACTATCCGGATTTTTTGATTGTTTGATAAGATCATCAGCCATATAAATCAGTGATGATCCTTCCCGCTCTAAATAGGCCGGTAGTAAAGCGAGTATGGTGTACTTTTCAATATCGCCATAAAATAAATTAAACGCCGATCTGAAACTTTCGGTATACCAGCTTACATCTGTAATATGGTGGCTGCTGGTGATAATTCCGGTGGTACCTGAACTGGTGAAGGTAACTTCAATGGGTTTATCAGAACTTAAAACTTTATGGGATTTGAAAAATTCAATGGGTAAAAAAGGAATTTGCTTTACCTCTGTTACGCTTTCGGTATCAATTTTTAAACCTTGAATAAATTCATGGTAAACAGGACAGTTTTTAGCTTGGTACTTAAAAATTTGCAGTGCTGTATCGCTAAACTGTTGTTCTGTTTTGATGGAAAATACCTGCTGTTTGTTCATTGGCACAAAGATAAGTAAATGTGTAATTGTTTGCTTGGCTGTAAGCGATAGGAGGTGATAGAATTACAATTAAATGTCAGCAAGATCCGGGTTTTATGAGCTTGCTTTTATGCTGAAGTTTGAAGAATTAAAACATCAATAATATGAACAAATTTAAAATAGTACCCATTTCAAGGGCGTATGCACAAAAGATCAGATCAACTATGGCGGATGATTTTGATCATGAAGTAACGGAAAAGATAGCTACAGGATTGGGCCCATGCAGGGTTTCATTAAAGCCGTTTGAAAAAGGTATTGATAAACGTTTATTATTAACGCATAGCCCTTTTGAATTGAATAATGCCTATAACCAACCCGGCCCGGTATTTATTAACAGTGATGACGTAGAAGAATATAATGACGTTTACCGCTTTCCACCGGAAATAAAAGCTAATAAAAAGAGTTTCCCGATATCGTTAATTGGCTATAACCAGGAACAGCAAATGGTTTTTACGCGCTTAGTGGGAGATGATGACATTGATGAGCTGATACCGGAAATATTTGAACAAAATGCTGATATAGCCTACTTGCACGCCCGCAATGCACAGGCTTGCTGTTTTATTTGTAAAATTGAACGGGTGCATTAGTTTGGTAGCTTTTATTAAAAACAACTAACTATTTTTGGCGTTCTTAAAATGATAATTATATAGTAACAAGCCATGAAAAAGTTAAGATTTGTAATAGTTCCGGTTTTATTAAGCATCCTTTTTGTTATGGCATCGGCCACAATTGATGGTAGTAAAGAAACAGAGAAAGTAAATAGCGCCATAGGTGTGTTGAAAGACTTCAGCAAAATGAAAGAGTCAATTCCACACGACTTGATTGCTCAGTGCGAGGGAATTGTTATAGTACCTAATTTAATTAATGCAGGCTTTGTTGTTGGCGGTAAACGGGGAAGGGGCATAGCCATGATAAAATTAGAAGATGGTAGCTGGAGCGATCCTGTATTTGTTACTTTAACTGGTGGCAGCATAGGTTTTCAAATTGGTGTTCAGTCGGTTGATCTGGTACTGGTATTCCGTCATAAAGGTGTGCTGACAAAAGTGAAAGATGGCGATTTTACCATAGGTGGCGATGCTTCTGCAGCCGCAGGTCCGGTTGGTCGCAGTACTTCAGCAAATACTGATTATAAGCTGGAAGCGGAAGTTTATTCTTATTCGCGCAGTCGTGGTTTATTTGCCGGCATTAGTATTAACGGGTCAAACTTAGGGATCGACAAAAAAGCAAATGCTGCTTTCTACGGATCAGACATTAGCTCAGAAGATATTTTTGCATCGGGCAAAAGCAGTACTGAGGTTGTTAAAACATTGAAAACAACATTAAAGGCGATGTAATCATTTCGCTTAAAAAAGACAAAGCACGGGCAGTTACGTCCGTGCTTTGTTGTTATATATCGCGTTCAAAATCATCTATTTCGGTTAGAAATGCGCGGGCGGCCTCGGCTTGTTTCCAGCCGGAGCCTTCCAGAAAGTTTTTAACCCAAAACCTGCTGATCTCATTTTTACTTAGCTGCTTAAATACCCACCATACCAATGGTATAAGCGCTATGCTTACGCAAATATTTGCCAGCCACCAGTTTCTCATACTGTTGCTGTAAATGTCATAATTGAACAAAATTTTGGTGATCAATATCATCCAGATTGGAAAAAACGGAATAGAAAGCAGCGCGTATTTTACATATTTAACAATCAGTAATTTTAGCAGTTCTATCTTCCTTTGCAATGGTGCAACGGCTTCTGTATAGCCGCCTTGTAACTGCATCATTATGGCAACTTGTTTTACGTTGGAAATGAATCCCATCAAGGCAAAAAAAGCAAAAATGCCTGCTGAAATACTGAATTGAGGGCTTGTAATATTATCGGCTATAAAGCTTACCAGGAAAATAATTATACCTGCAAGGATGAACATTTCCATCAATTTAAATATCATGAGTTTGCGCAATTTGTTTTTCGCCTTGTCCAGGTTGATTTTTCTTAAGAGCTGAATGTTCAGCTTTAAACTTTTGTCCAGTTTTTTGTCGTAATCGCTCCACATATCTTTTAATTCATCTAGTTCCATATCGTTAATTTTTAAAGTTTTTTAAATTGTTGTTTGAGTTGCAGTTTGAGCCTGTTTACTTTGGTGGCTACATTGGTTTCTGATATGCCTAGAATTTCGGCAATGTCCTTATAGCTATTGTTATCAAGGTAAAGGATCATCAAGGCCTTGTTGAGATCATTAAACTGATTAATAAAGTGATATAATAATTTTATATTCTCATCAAGTTCTACGTTGGTTTCATCAGCAATATCAATAAGGCTATCATGAATGGATACGGTGACTTTTTGTTTTTTGCTTGATGCTCGATAATGGGATATAGCAGTATTAATGGCAATGCGATACATCCAGGTGGATAGCTTAAATCGATTATCGTACTTATGAAAGGATTGCCATAAATGGATAATTATTTCCTGTACAAGATCCTTCCGATCCTCCGGATTATGGCAATAAGCATTGCAAACTTTGAAAATAAGTTTTTTATTTTGCTGAATAAGGTAGATAAACTGATCTTTTTGAGCCTGCTGCTGCATTGTCTTATTGTTTACACTATTATTCGCAGAGAGTGGAGAAAAATCACATAGGCTTAAAAATATTTATTACAGACTTCCAGATTCAGGCCAGTTTTTCCAATGGGTATTAGGCAAAAGCGAAGGCTTGTAAAAGGATTGGTCGCCAGTAGCAATTACCCTGGCTAATTGCTGCCAGGTTTCATAAGAGCTTGGTCTATTGTTGATCCATTCCTGTTCGTTTAATTTACTCTTATTAACATCCTGATTTTTAGTGATACTTTTAAACGTTTCAAAGTCTATCCCTTCAAGACCTGTTAGTTGTTTATTAAAATCGAAAACCTGCTTTATTTGCTCATCGGATTCAAATGGTGATATGGGGATCTCAATAAAATCCTTATGAAACCATTCATCCAGGACTAATACTTTTTTAAGACTTTTGGGAAGCGACTTATACAACGCATCCTCGGTTGCTCTGAATAAATGGGCATAATTAATTATTGATAATCTTGCAGCCTCCACCAACGTTATTTCACCAGCTTCGTACTCACATAGTTCAATTTTATTGTCAATATAATCCTGTATATTGGTGCTTATTGAAACCTTTTTGCCACCTACAATCCAATAACCCGCATCTGTATACAAACTAAAGCCATCGGTTGTTTTATCGAAACTATCTTGATCAACAGGGTATAAAGTATAGTTATTTGTATATTGACCGTTATATTGTTCCAGATTTTGAAGGCAGTTTCCAAAGTAATCAATCTCCAGCTCAATTGCACCGCATCTTTCACTATATCCCAATCTTTCGGCAACAATTGCCCATTGATCATCATTGCGGAAAATATTTAAACGACAATCAATTAAATAAGAATATGGGTGTCCTAACTGGATAAAGTGTGAATAATCTCCGGAATGATTGCTATTGTCCAGTGTAGCTAATATTTCATTTTCAGACAGCATAAATGGCAACACTTACTTAGCAAATGCCCGTTTCAACAACACACCTGATAGGGCCGCCATCCCGCCAACGATACCGCCAATAAGTGCAGTTATTAGCAGCAGCCAAATCCAGTTATGGGGTAGGGGGAATAGTTGCACTACCCGGCTGGCCAGTATATGATCATTTGGGATACTTTTAAATAGTGCCAGCACTGTCCAAACGATAAATACAGCTGAAAAGCCCGACCAAAAGGATTGGGTCGGGGTTTTGCCGATAAAAAATGCAGCTAAAAATGCAGCTATGGCTACCACCCACCATGGTAAAAAATAACCACTGGCAAAGGATAATATCAATATGATTAAAAATAACATATAATCTCTTTTATAAATTTCTTAGTGTTTATCTGATCTTTAATTTAAAACTAGCGTAGTTTTTACCCTTACGGATGGCTCTGTAGCCGAACGTAAAAACAATAACTCATTCAACTCACCATTTTTCCAGGTGTTAAACATATCGTTGTAATAAAAACTACCCGGATTGCCCGATTCACCGCCGGGGAAAACGCCATAGCCTTTTACATTGGGGCCCATTTGAACTACCATACGCCATGATGGGCCGTTGCCATTGCGCAGGGCATTAATTACACCACCTCTGCCTCCGGCAGCGAAAATACCTGTCCCGAAACCGGGTAAGTTGGCCAGGTGATTAACATAGGTTTGTTTGATAAGCCCCCATTGCCATTTTGGCCCCGGTTTGCCATGTTTGTGTACCAATTCATTTACAGAATTGTAAAAGGACTGAGCAACAATATCTGCACATGTTTCTTTTGCGGGTGTTGTGCTGTTGTCAAACCATTTTGAATTGGGCTCGGTTAAGAGTAGTTTTTCGGTACGATCATAAGATGGATATTTGAGGTAAGTGCCTTTAATATCAAATTTATCGCCCCAAACTTCATTATAGAAATTGTACCACCAGTCATCAAAAATAGTTGCACCAATTGAATTTACCGCATAGTGCTTATCCCATATTTTAACAATATGAAAAGCATTGATTTGCTCGGCGGTCATTTTAGTTGTATCCAGATATTTGAGCATGCCAGGCAAAATATCCTGCGCCAATATGCTGTAGTTATCCATCTGCATTCTACGCATGCTATCAACAGTGGCATTTTTCATGACCGACAGTTTATCATTAATGCGCTTGCCGCGATAGTATTGTTCAAATCGCCAGTTGATATAGTAAGGATACGATGGATCGGTTGATGACTGATTAGCTGAACTGACAAAGCCACGTAGCGGATTTTTGACGGTAGGATTTTGGTCGGCCGGGATCCATCCCTGCCAATCGTTGGCCGGATCGCTGCCATCCAATATAAATTTACCCTGATCCTTAAATTTTAATGGGAACTTTCCGTTGGGGGTAATGGCAATATCTTTATCGTTACTGGCAAAAATGAAATTTTGTGCAGGTGCAGTAAAATAGGTTAGTGCCTTGCGGTAATCAGCATAGTTTTTACCCCTGTTTAAAAGGTGGAAACACATAAACTCGTCCGATTCATCATGTGCAATCCATCTCAGGGCATTTCCAACCGGGATATTTTCGCTTCCTTTTGCCGGTTTTTTATCAGTAGTTTCATAAACCACAGGGCCCTGGTGGGTATACAGAACAGTATCAACTATATCTTTTTGATTAAGTACCTTAATCACTTCCACTCGTTTCTGTACTTTGTTCCATTGGTTGTTATACCAATATTCGTTTTTGGTATTGTCTTTAAATTTAACCTGGTACCAATCCATTACATCGGCATCAACATTGGTAACGCCCCAGCTGATGCTTTGGTTATAACCGATGATGATACAAGGCGCACCGGGCAATGAAACACCATTAACATTTACTGTTGGTGATGATAGTTGCACCTGATACCAAATAGATGGGAATGTTAAGTTTAAATGCGGATCATTAGCCAGTATAGGGTAACCTGTTGCTGATTTGCTGCCACTGATGGCCCAGTTATTACTGCCAACACCCGGAGTTATTTCTTTGGTTTGGATACCTTCTGTCATTTGGGCTATAAAACCGGCTGAAGGTTTTGGGGTAGGCAGGGGTTTAAAGTCCCATTTGGTGCCTACAGGAATTATAGGGTCTTCGTGAAAAGGATAATCAGGGAAAAGATCGTTTACATCTTTTATGCCAAAGCGTTTTAAGTTATTGGTCATGGCAAATTGATCCGAGCCGCCTGCAAGCGTTTCCGACATTAGCTTAAGCAGGTAAGCGCAATTGATGGGCTTCCATTCTTCGGGCTCATAATCAAGTAATTTAAACTCTATCGGGTAATCTTTGGGTGCTAATTGATGGATATAACTATTTACCCCATCGGTATAAGCGTTAACCATTACGCGGGTTACCGGGTTAGCCATTATGCCTTTTAACGTGTTTTCGGCGCCATAAACCATGCCCATTCGGCGGTGATAGCGGTCAAGATCTAAAGTTTTGGAACCTATTATTTCCGATAGTCTGCCTGAGGCTTCACGGGTTTGAATGTCCATTTCCCAAAGCCTGTCGCGGGCGGTAACAAATCCCTGGGCATAATACAGGTCATGATCATTTTTGGCGAAGATATGCGGTATGTGGTTGTCATCATACCTGATGATAACTTTATCCAGTAAACCAGGGAGTTTTAAGTTCTCGGTTGCGAGGGTATGTTTGCTTTCGGCATTTTGCCAGAAACCTGTTGAAGGATTCAGGAATGCACCTATCGGCGGAATTTCTCCGAATTTGCAATCCAATGCCCATATCAATAATGCAGTTAGGGCAATTGAGAGCAGCGCTTTAATAAACTTCATGAGGGGGAATTGTTTATTTAGGCAAGATAAGAAAAACAGAATTAATTTGAAGCCGGATAAAGAAGGTTTTAATGAAACTATATCATGCTTAATGCAGATTGGGTTAAATTATTCTTCGGGTGGTTTTTTAACGCGTTTTTGGGAAAAATAAATATAGAACAACGTTAAAATTATTGCTAAAAGCATTAAATGTGTAATCGTATGGTCCATATTGGTTTAATATCCTTTCTATAAGGTATTTACGAATGTACAATAATTACCACATTAGAGCAACATTAGAAAATTTTATTTTAAATTAATTATTGTTTAATGTACGAATATATTCGTACATTGCGTTATTCCTGTCTAAATCAAAAACAATTTTATGAAACACTTTAAAATATTTTTTTCTTTAAGCCTGTTTTGCAGCCTATCCGGCAGCTTATTTGCGCAAGCACCCGCGCCTCCAATAACGGCAGCGATCCGTTTAGCAGTGACCGACAGTTTATCAGCATCGTTACTGAGCACTTACGTTTATAAGGATACCGCTTTAAAAATGAGTGCATATATTCATAAACGTTTAAAAGACGGAGCATATAAAGGTATTACTAATCCGGCCGAATTTGCACAAGCCTTAAATGCCGATGTGCATTATATTTATAATGACAAGCATTTGGCCATTCAGTTTGATCCGCGTTTTGAAAATATGTTAAAAGACACATCGCACAATGGGGACGTTGAACGGCAAAGGCATGATGAGCAATTAGCTGCCCGGCAAAATTATGGATTTAAAAAAGTGGAAATCCTGAATGGAAACATCGGTTACGTTTACTTCGACAGATTTTTTAGTGTTGATACTAATTCCAAATCAACTGTTGATGCCGTATTTGCAGTATTGAAGAATGTTGATGCATTGATTTTTGATTTGCGGCAAAACGGTGGGGGCGACCCTGCAATGGTTCAGTACATCTGTAATTATTTATTTAAAGATCGTACACATTTGAATGACCTTTATGAAAGGCGAACCAATAAAACCGATCAGTTCTGGACAACTCCGGCTATTTATTCTTCAACTTTTTCATCCTTACCGGTGTATGTTTTGGTAAGCGGACGCACTTTTTCAGGGGGTGAAGAGTTTTCTTATGATCTGCAAAGCTTAAATCGGGTAATTATTGTTGGCGAAACTACGGGTGGGGGAGCGCATCCGGTAAGGCCAATAGCTATAAGTAATGGCTTTATTGGAAATATACCGTATGCCAGGGCAGTAAACCCCGTTACAAAAAAGAATTGGGAAGCTGTTGGGGTTAAACCGGATGTGCAGATAGCTGCCGACAGCGCGTTAGACGAAGCAACGTTGCTTTATTTTAATTATCAGATCGATCATTCAAAAGATCAGGACAAGATTAAAAGCCTCACATGGGCGCGAGATATGTTAACCGGCCATATGCATGCTTATAGAACAGATACTGCAAGGATAAAATTATATACCGGAAATTATGCAGGAAGAATAATAACGTTGAAAAATGGATCGCTTTACTACACCAAACAGGGCATCATAAAAACAAAATTAATTGCACTGTCTGCAGATACGTTTAAGTTAGAGGGTATGGAAAATATTAAACTGCAATTTAATAAAAGTGAAGCTGGGAATGCCACCGAATTGGTTATTTCTACCGATGACGGTTTTTTGGGTAATTACAAAAGACAATAGTAGGCTATGAGTTTTACTTGTTAAAAACAGGCTGTTTAATAATTGAAAGAACGGTAGTTCGGAATGAATTAAATAGCCTGTTTAATCTCTTTTTACTTTTTCATAAAAAAAATCATTTTTATTATAAATTTGAACCGCGGTTAATGAGGAGAACATACAACCGCGCCAATTATATCCTGAAAGATTCTGAAATGAAAAAGTTTTTATTTTTTGCAGCCTGTTGCATGCTAACTGCACTGGCTTCCTCAGCGCAAATTCCTGCCCTGGAACGCGTAGAACCCATGTTTTGGTGGACAGGGATGCACAATCCGGATCTGCAACTGATTGTTCATGGCGATCATATTTCATCGCGCGAAGTAGCTTTAAACTATCCCGGAGTGAAGCTGGTTGCAGTACACAAAGTTGAAAACCCAGATTACTTATTCGTCGATTTGCGCATTTTTTCAAGCGCAGTTCCGGGAACGTTCCCGATAAAGTTTACCGAAGGCGGAAAAAAACCTTTGGTTTATAATTATGAACTGAAGGGAAAAGATCATGCAACCAACCGGGCACAAGGCGTAACCAGTAAAGACCTGATCTATCTCATCATGCCCGATCGATTTTCAAATGGTGATCCGTCTAACGATTCCATCCCGGGTATGCTTGAGCAAGGAATAAACCGCGCCAAAATGTATAGCCGCCATGGTGGCGATTTACAGGGCATCATGGATCACCTGGATTATCTGAAAGATTTAGGCGTAACTGCTATCTGGTTAACACCTGCTGTAGAGAATGACGAACCCAATGCATCTTATCATGGATATGCAGTAACAGATCATTATAGAGTTGACCGCCGTTATGGTTCGAATGAACTTTACAAAAAGTTTGTAGAGAAATGCCATAGAATGGGCCTTAAAGTGGTGATGGATCTGGTACATAACCATGCCGGCACCGAGGGCTATACCATTAAAGATATGCCGATGAAAAGCTGGGTGCATCAATGGCCCACTTATACTAAATCAAACTTCAGGGACGCTGCTGTGATGGATCCGCATGTTTCCCCGGCAGATCGTAAGCAAATGCTGGATGGCTGGTTTGATCATCGCATGGCTGATATGAACGAAAACAATCCGTATGTACAAAACTATTTAACCCAAAACCATATCTGGTGGGTTGAATATGCAGGTGTTGACGGTTTCCGTTTGGACACCTACCCCTATAATGATCCGGAATACATGGCTAAATGGGCGCTTGATGTAAGAGCAGAATTTCCGCATCTGTCCATATTTGGTGAAACCTTGGTATGGTCGGCAGCCAACCAGGCATTTTTTACTGAAGGCAATACCGTAAACCGTGGCTTTGATACCCATTTGCCGGGTGTAACGGATGGCGTTTGGAAAGAAGCTGTTTATGAAGCCCTGAACGGAAAAGAAGGCTGGACTGATGGGGTAAACCGTTTATACTCTGTTATGGCGCAGGACTTTTTGTACAAGGATGCTACCAAAAACACTATATTTTTAGATAACCATGATATGAGCCGCTTCCTTTCTGTTGTGGGCGAAGATATAAACAAATACAAATCAGGCATTGCTATGCTGATGACCATGCGAGGCGTGCCGCAAATGTATTATGGTGATGAGATACTGATGAAAAACTTTTCCAATCCGGATGGTTTGGTGCGTGCTGATTTTCAAGGAGGGTGGAAGGCTGATACTGTAAACAAGTTCGTTGCTGCAGGTCGTACTGCGGCAGAAAATGATGCATTTAATTATGTACGTAAACTGGCTAACTACCGTAAAAATACCACTGCTTTGCAAACAGGTAAGTTAATGCAGTACATTCCTGAAAATGGTATTTATGTGTACTTTAGGTATGATGATAAAAAAACGGTAATGGTTGTTTACAACAGCAGTGATAAAGAACAAAGCACCGCTACAGACAGGTATGCCGAAAGAATTAAAGCAGCAAAAAAGGCAAAAAATATTATCACCGATGAAGTGATTGACCTGGCTAAGCTAACCATCCCGGAAAAGTCAACGCTCGTGCTGGAGTTAGAATAAGAATATTTTTACAAGCGGAAAAAGATGTTATCCCTGAGTTATATTAAAACAATATTTTTCGTAATAGTATCAGTATTTGAATGATTAATGATATAATTGACTAAAAATTGCCGTTAGTAATAAGCTAATAGCTAAAGAATTAAAACTGACTGGAAATTAAAATGAGTAATATTAAAGCCTGTATTTTTGACCTCGACGGTGTAATTGTTGACACGGCGGTTTATCATTATAAAGCCTGGAAACGATTAGCCAACGAACTGGGGTTTGATTTTACGGAAGAGGATAATGAAAAACTAAAAGGCGTAAGCCGCGTTCGTTCTTTGCAACTGATATTGGAGTGGGGACATGTTACCAAAACCGAAGCCGAGCAGGAAGTATTGGCAACCAAAAAGAACGAATGGTATGTGGAAATGATAAGCCATATGACGCCTGCTGAAATTTTACCAGGAGCTAAAGAATTTTTGGAAACCTGCAGAGCAGCGGGCTTAAAAACGGCACTGGGTTCGGCAAGTAAAAACTCCATGACTATATTGGAGAAAATTAATTTAACCCACTTGTTTGATGCTATTATTGATGGTAATAAAGTAAGCAAAGCAAAGCCAGATCCTGAAGTGTTTTTAAAAGGTGCCGAAGCGGTAAATGTAAAACCAGATAAGTGCGTGGTGTTTGAAGATGCGATAGCCGGTATTGAGGCAGCTAAAAATGGCGGCATGAAAGCCGTTGGTATTGGATCGCCGCAGGTATTAACCGAGGCTGATATGGTGGTGCCCGGCTTAAATGAAATGAGTTTAGAAAAATTGAGGGCACTATAGCCCCACCCAACCCTCCCCGGAAGGGAGGGCTTTAAGAATTCTAATATTAAAGAGGAACTTAAAGAAAAAGGATGTTTTTATTTGATATTTTTTAAGATTATAAAACCTCCCAACCCAGAGGATTTAAAAAGTCTCCCCTACCGGGGGAGATTTAGAGGGGGCCAACAATGAAGGACTATATTGAAGTTGATGAATGGAGAATTATAGAACGGGGCTTTAATCCGCATCATAATAAAGTATCCGAAAGTATTTTCAGTTTAGGTAACGGCCGTATGGGGCAACGGGCCAATTTTGAAGAGACATACAGTGGTGAAACCTTGCAGGGCAATTACGTTGCCGGAGTGTATTATCCGGATAAAACCCGCGTAGGATGGTGGAAAAATGGGTATCCCGAATATTTTGCCAAGGTGCTAAATGCCGCCAATTGGATAGGAATAGATATTTTACTTGATGGCGAACAACTGGACCTTGCCAAATGTGAGGTAAGCGATTTTTATCGCGAGCTGAACATGAAAAAAGGATACCTGGAACGCAGTTTCACCGCTAAAACCGCTGTCGGAAAAGTTGTAAAGGTAGAAGCGATACGCTTTTGCAGTATGGCTGATGATGAAGCAGGAGCTATAAAATATACCATTACGCCAATAAACTTCGGTGGCTTATTGACCATTACGCCATTTATTGATGGTGATATAGTTAACAAAGATTCCAACTACGACGAGAAGTTTTGGGATGAAGTAAAAAAAGAAACCTGGGCAACTGGGGGCTACCTACAAATGCGTACCAAAAAAACAGGTTTTGAGGTAACAACAGGGCAGGAGTTCAGCTTTGTGCAAAATGGAAAAGTAGTAAGCACCTCGGCGCAATCTATCCAAAAAGAAAAATATATTGCCTCAAAAATTGAATTGCAGGCAAAAGAGGGCGAGAGTATCAGCATTATTAAATATGCGGCCAACCTTTCGTCTCAAAATTACAATGCCGCCGATTTAGCGGCAAAAGTGAAGCAGACACTGGTGCGCATCAGCGCTAAAGGTTTTGATACCATGCTGACCGAGCAAGCCCATGCCTGGGCTGCCAAATGGAAACATAACGATATTATTATTGAAGGAGATGCCGCAGCTCAACAGGCTATCCGTTTTAATATCTTCCAATTAAATCAAACTTACACTGGCGAGGACGATCGTTTAAACATCGGTCCTAAAGGATTTACAGGCGAAAAGTACGGAGGTTCAACCTATTGGGATACGGAGGCTTATTGTGTGCCTTTTTATCTCTCAACCGCTGATCAGAAAGTTACCCGTAACCTGTTGTTGTACCGATATAAACAATTGGGCAAAGCCATTGATAATGCCAAACTATTGGGCTTTAACAATGGTGCAGCTTTATACCCCATGGTAACCATGGATGGTACCGAATGCCATAACGAGTGGGAAATTACTTTTGAAGAGATCCATCGTAATGGTGCCATTGCCTATGCGATATTTAACTATGTACGTTATACTGCGGATGAAGCCTATCTGGCCGATTACGGGTTGGAGGTATTAATTGCCATAGCGCGCTTCTGGTCGCAAAGGGTTAACTGGTCGGCTGATAAGCAGCAGTATGTGATGCTGGGCGTAACCGGGCCAAATGAGTACGAAAACAACATCAATAACAACTGGTATACCAGCACGCTGGCTACCTGGTGCATGAAATATACCATTGAAATTGCTGATAAAGTAAAAGCTGCCGAACCTGCAAAATATGCAGCGTTAATCAGCAAAATAAACTTTAAAGAAGCTGAAGAAACGGCCAGGTTTAAGGATATCATTGCCAAAATGTATTATCCTTATGATGAAAAGGAGCATGTGTTTTTGCAGCAGGATGGCTATCTGGATAAAGAACAGATTCTGGTTAAAGATTTACCGGCAAGTGAGCGTCCTATCAACCAAAAATGGAGCTGGGACAGGATCTTGCGTTCGTGCTATATTAAACAGGCTGATGTTTTGCAGGGGATTTACTTTTTTGAAGATCAGTACGATATAGAAACCATTCGCCGCAACTTTGATTTTTATGAGCCGCGTACGGTACATGAGTCATCACTTTCACCCTGTGTGCATTCTATTTTAGCTGCTAAGCTGGGCGATGAAGCACGTGCTTACGAGTTTTACTTGCGTACCTCTCGTTTGGATCTGGATGATTATAATAACGATACCGAAGATGGTTGTCATATCACCTCCATGGCAGGCACCTGGATGTCTGTTGTAGAAGGTTTTGGCGGGATGCGGGTACGCGAAGATAAACTTTCGTTCCAGCCGTTTTTACCAGGGAAATGGAAATCATTCTCTTTTAATGTTGGTTTTAGAGGCGCTATTTTAAATATTAAGGTGAGTGCGCAAGGAGTGCAGCTAAAAAACCTATCGGGTAAAGAAACTACTGTATTGGTTTACGGTAAACCGCAACTGGTAAAAGCAAATCACCAACTACTGGTAGAAGCTTAATCGCTTTTTTAAAATAAATATGAATCCATCACCAGCCAACCACAAACTGATCATTTACCAGTTGTTGCCGCGTTTGTTCGGCAATACGAAAACGGTAAATAAAACGTACGGTTCTATTGAAGAAAATGGGGTTGGTAAGTTTAATGATATTAACGATAAGGCTTTACGGGAAATAAAAAACATGGGTTTTACCCATGTTTGGTATACAGGTGTGGTGGAACATGCTACCATGACGGATTATTCCCAGTATGGTATAACGCCCGATGATCCGGATGTAGTGAAGGGCCGCGCAGGTTCGCCGTATGCTATAAAGGATTATTATGATGTTGATCCCGATTTAGCTATGGATGTGAAAAACCGGATGGGCGAATATGAATCACTCATTCAACGTTCGCATGCTAATGGACTTAAAGTAATCATGGACCTGGTGCCTAACCATGTTGCCCGCACTTATGCATCAGACGTTAAGCCCGCCGGGGTACGCGACATAGGCCAGGATGATGATAAAACGAAAGCTTTTAGCACACAAAATGACTTCTATTATATCCCGGGCCAGCCTTTTATCGTTCCATCGGGGTACAATCCTGGGGGCTATGACTTTAAAAGCACGCTTAAAAGTGGTAGTTTTAATGAAAATCCGGCCAAAGCTACCGGTAATGACGTGTTTAGCTCATCGCCATCCTTAAACGATTGGTTCGAAACCATCAAACTAAATTATGGGGTTGATTACCAGGGAGGCCATTCATTGCATTTTGACCCGATTCCGCCATTGTGGAATAAGATTTATGATATTTTAATTTTCTGGAGTAATAAAGGTGTGGATGGTTTCCGCTGCGATATGGTGGAAATGGTACCCATTGAGTTTTGGGGATGGGTTATCCCGAAGGTAAAAGAAAAATACCCTGACCTGATATTTATTGGCGAAGCTTATAATGTGAGCCTTTACGGTAAATATTTGTTTAAAGGTAAGTTTGATTATTTGTATGATAAGGTTGGCCTTTACGATTCCATAAAACGGCTTACCCGCAATGAATATAACGGTACCACCTGGGACATTAACAGCGTGTGGAACAACGATTGCCGCGGTATTGATCAGCATATGCTGCGCTTTATGGAAAACCACGATGAGCAGCGTATAGCCTCCCACTATTTTGCAGGTGATGCATGGCTGGCAGTGCCGGGTATGATTGTTACGGCAACGCTATCTACCGGGCCGGTAATGATTTATTCTGGTCAGGAAGTAGGTGAGCCAGCGGGCGGTAATGAGGGCTTTAGTGGTGATGACGGCCGTACTACCATATTTGATTACTGGGGCGTGCCTGAGTATCAGAAATGGTTAAACAACGGGCAATTTGATGGCGGGCAATTATCTGAAAGTCAACAAAAACTGCGTCAGTTTTATAGCCGCTTGCTCAATGCCGTAAATAAAAACGAAGCTTTAAACGATGGCTTGTTTTATGAGTTGATGCTGGCCAATGAGCATCAAAACGGGTTTAACCAGCGCTTATATATCTTTCTGCGTTATACCGGCAATCAGCGTATATTAGTAATAACCAATTTTAATCGTACCGAAAATACCATCAGCATTAAATTGCCGGATGATCTGCTCAGATTATTTAATTTAAGCGGACACGTGGAGTTTACCGATCTGTTGAACGGTGCAAAATATAATACAGAAAACGTTAACAACGGCCTGCCTGTAATACTATCCGCAATGAGTGGAATGTTGCTTGAATTTTAAACACAAGGGGATGCGAAAGTAAAATGACAAGGGTAGGGTGAAAAAAACGTCATGCCGTCCGCCAACTGGCGGATCGGCACTTCACTTGCTTAGTTTACACTTGGAAGTCCGCTTGCTAAGTGTAAACCTTGCTATCTGCTTGTCCCGTGGGGTGCCGATCCGCCAGTTGGCGGACGGCATGACGGGTTGAGATTTGATGATGAACCAATAAACTATTGAACCAATTATAAATTATGGCAACACAAGGCATTCTGCAAAAACCGAAAATGAGTTTTTGGCAGATCTGGAACATGAGCTTCGGCTTTTTAGGGATTCAGTTTGGTTTTGCACTGCAAACGGGCTACGCAAGCAGCATTTTGTTAAAATTTGGCGCTAAGGTTGATAATTTATCCTGGTTTTGGCTAGCAGCACCGCTGACGGGTATGATCATTCAACCTATTATTGGTCATTACAGCGATCGGACATGGAATAGGCTTGGTCGCCGCAGGCCATATTTTTTAACAGGGGCAATTTTATCAGGTTTGGCGCTCTGCTTTTTACCTAATTCTTCCGGACTTGCGTTTCTAATTCCTCCAATTATTGTTGGCGCCGGTATGCTCATGCTGATGGATGCTTCCTTCAACGTCGCCATGGAGCCTTTTAGGGCATTAGTGGCCGATAATTTACCAGACAGCCAGCATAACACAGGGTTTTCATTGCAAACTTGCCTTATAGGAGTAGGGGCAATTATGGGCTCATTTCTACCGTCAGTTTTGGCGGAATGGTTTCATATATCTGATGTTGCGCCCAAAGGAATTGTACCTAACAATCTCTTATACTCCTTTTACGCCGGCGGCCTTGTGCTGATCGGTTGTATACTATGGACGGTGATAAAAACAAAAGAATATCCGCCGGAAGAATATGCTAAATTCCATGAGCCGGATAAAGAAGTTGCTAAAAAAAGCGGTATATCAGCGTTTTTTTATGATTTGACAAATATGCCAAAAACAATGAGGCAGTTGGGGGTGGTTCAATTTTTCTCGTGGTTCGCCCTTTTTTCTATGTGGGTTTTTACTACCTCTGCAGTTGCGGCGCATGTTTATCATTTGCCAGCAAGTGATACCTCATCGCACCAATATTCAGTAGCTAGTGATTGGGTAGGCAAAATGTTTGGGATTTATAATGCAGTATCGGCAGTTTATGCGTTGTCATTGCCGTTTATTGTAAAAAAATTCAATCGTAAAAAAACACATGCTTTTTCACTAACAATGGGTGGCATCGGTTTAATATCTATATTTTTTATACAAAATCAATATTTGCTGCTCCTGTCTATGATTGGGGTTGGCCTGGCCTGGGGAAGCATCCTGGCTATGCCATATGCAATATTATCAAGTTCAATACCGGCAAAAAAAATAGGGTTATATATGGGTTTATTTAACTTCTTTATTACGTTTCCCCAAATAGTAAACAGTCTTACCGGCAGCTTAATAATAAAGTACTTATTTCACAGTCAGGCAATTTACGGGTTGATAATGGCCGGTATATTTATGTTTTTAGCAGCAATTTCGGTGTTATTTGTTCAGGACGGCAAGGATATTCAGATCATAGAAACTGCCTGATTTAATGTAAAGATTCCACCCAAAGACTTTTGGCTAAATGTGTTTTAATATAAACCGGAATATTGTATATTGCGTAAAAGATACACACTGTACTTTTGTGAAAGCGATTAATTGTTTTGAATGGAAGAGAATATACTAAACCCGGAGCTGGTAACTAGCAAGCTGATTGAAGAGGAAGAAGAGTTTCATCACCTCAATAATCCTGCTGATGGCATAAAGCCGATCATCAAAAAATATCTTGGGGTACCTAACAATGCAGATCAGCAGGGTAATAAGTTTTATTTTACCGATGGGGATGCCAAAGTTGAAGTAGTAGTTATTACTGACGAAATTATACGGGTAAGATTAGCCCCCCACAGTGTTTTTCTGGAAGAATTTTCTTACGCAGTACCCAAAATTGAGCAAAAAGCTGTTGTTTTTAAGTTAACTGAAGATGAAGAGGAGTTTCGGGTATCAACAGGTGTTGTAAACTGTCATATCCGTAAAAAGGATTTTTTTATTTCATTTTCTGATGCTGAGGGGCATATTACCAGTACAGATGCAGTGCCGATGCACTGGGAAGAAAACGTGGCTTTTGGCGGATACTATGTGTTTTGCACTAAAACCTGCGATAGCGAAGAAAGCTTTTTCGGCCTGGGTGATAAACCTACAGAGCTAAACCTGCGCGGAAAAAGATTAGTGAATTGGAATACCGATGCTTATTCTTTTGCCTGGAACCAGGATCCATTGTACCGGAGCATACCCTTTTACATCAGTTTAAATGAAGGTATAGCACACGGTATATTTTTCGATAATACCTTTAAAGCTCATTTTGACTTCGGTGCTGAAGACCCTACCAAAACCAGTTTTTGGGCAGATGGCGGCGAATTACAATATTACTATATCCATGGTCCGCACATGATGGACGTGGTTAAAAGTTACCACCTTTTAACAGGTACACATCCAATGCCACCCCTTTGGGCATTGGGCTACCACCAATGCAGATGGAGTTATTATCCGGAAGCAAAAGTGAAAAAAATCACCAATGGTTTCCGCGAAAACAAGATTCCTTGTGATGGCATTTACCTGGACATTGATTATATGGACGGGTACCGATGTTTTACCTGGAACAGGAAGTATTTTCCTGACCCCAAAAGGATGATCAAAGAGCTGGCCGCTGATGGTTTTAAAACAGTAGTAATTATTGACCCTGGAATAAGGGTTGATGATAATTATTCGGTATTTAAGGAGGGAAAAAAGAATCGGTATTTCTGTCGGCGGAGTGATGATTACTTTATGGAGGGTCACGTTTGGCCGGGCCGTTGCCAGTTTCCTGATTTTACCAACCCTGAAGTGCGCGAATGGTGGGCAGGCCTGTTTGATGAGCTTGTACAAATGGGTGTAGCCGGGGTATGGAATGATATGAATGAACCTGCCGTATTTGGTGCAGGTACTTTTCCTGATGACGTGCGCCACCAATATGACGGGCATCGTGGATCACACAGAAAGGCACACAATATTTACGGTATGCAAATGGTACGTGCAACGTACGAAGGTTTGCGTAAAATAATGAAGAATAAGCGCCCTTTTACCATTACCAGGGCGGGTTACTCGGGTGTGCAACGTTTTTCGTCTGTTTGGACGGGTGATAATGTGGCTACCTGGGAACATTTAAAGTTAGGGAATATACAATGCCAGCGTTTATCGATATCAGGTATATCATTTTGCGGTACAGATATAGGTGGTTTTAGCGGAGAGCCGGATGGCGAGTTATTTACCCGCTGGATACAAATGGGCACTTTTTCGCCATTTATGCGGGCGCATTCTGCAGGTGATACCAAGGAGCGTGAGCCATGGAGCTTTGGGGAACCTTTTACCGCTATAAACCGGAAATTTATTGAGTTACGTTACCGCTTACTGCCGTACTTATATTCTACTTTTTGGGAGCATCATCGCTATGGCTTCCCTATTTTGAGGCCGGTAGTAATGCAGGAGCAAGAAGAGATCAGCAATCATTTCCGCCAGGATGAATTTACCTATGGCGATAAAATACTGGTTTGCCCGGTATTGGAGCCGGGGCAGCTGAGCCGCACAGTATATTTGCCAAAAGGTAAATGGTATAATTTCTGGACGTATGAGCTAATAGATGGTGGTAAGGAAATTGAAGTGCCTACGCCGCTGGAAACTATCCCGCTATTTATTAAAGCAGGTTCGGTAATTCCAGAATATCCGGTAATGCAATATGTAGGTGAGAAAGAAATTGAAGAAGTAAAGCTTAATATCTATTACAGTAATTACGAAGTTAACTCTTTCCTTTTTGAGGATTATGGTGAAACCTTTGCCTACGAACAGGATATTTACCTCGAAAAGAAATTTGTGGTAAGCGGTAAACCATCAGTTTTAACGCTTCAACAAAGTCTGGATGGTTTATACACGCCGAGGTATGAAAGTTATCATTTCAACGTTATCGGCATTCCGTTTACGCCGTCAAAAATATTGGCCGATGGTAAAGATATACCTTATAGCATTGATGATAATAATTGCCTGGAGTTTAAATTCACCAAAAACTTTAAGCAGATTGAAATATTGGGGTAGGGGACTAGGCGTTTCTTAACGATAGATTTTTCATAGCGATGGGTTTTAAACCCATCGCTATAGATAATAAAGTTTGATCTTTCTTTCTGACTAAAAGAAACTTCTAATCATTACATTTGTTATAACCAATATATTACCGCAAATAAATCTAAAAGGCCCAACGGTCTACCTATACTATGGCAAAAAAGATCACCAAAATTGAACCTATAATAGCTGAATCCGCATCAACTCCTGTAAAAAAGGCTGCAAAGCCTAAAGCAAAACCTGCAGAAAAGGAATCTGTTTCCGTAAAACCTAATGCGGTTAAAAAGAAAAAGGAAGAAACAGTTGTTATCAATGATCTGAAGCCAATTGTGCCTTATAGCAAGTTTACCGATTTTGACATAGCTCTTTTTAAATCGGGCAAGCATTATAAGCTTTATGAAAAACTAGGATCGCACGTTATTGAACATAATGGTGCTATAGGTACTTATTTTGCCGTTTGGGCGCCAAATGCACAATATATATCGGTTATTGGTAATTTTAATTATTGGGACAGGGGTACACATCCATTGTTTGTACGCTGGGATGGTTCAGGAATTTGGGAAGGATTTATCCCTAATGTAGGTAATGACGAAACATATAAATATTATATCAAATCATCTACCGGAGAAGACCTGGAAAAGAGCGACCCTTTTGCTTTAAGATGGGAGGTAGCACCTCGTACAGCATCGCTGGTTGCGGATACCTTTTACGAATGGAAAGATGGTGACTGGATGGCTAACCGCTATGGTCATAACGGATTGAACCGGCCATATTCGGTTTATGAAATGCATGTAGGCTCATGGGCCCGCAGTCCGGAAAGCCCTGATGAGTTTTTGAGTTATGATCAGCTTGCAAAAACATTGGTGCCTTATATAAAAGAAATGGGCTTTACGCATGTAGAGTTTATGCCCATAATGGAGCATCCTTTTTACCCTAGCTGGGGATATCAGATTACTGGTTTTTTTGCTGCATCATCACGATATGGAACACCGAAACAACTAATGTACCTGATTGAACAATTGCACCTTGCTGGTATTGGGGTAATATTGGATTGGGTGCCTTCACATTTCCCGGGGGATGCACATGGTTTATATAATTTTGATGGTACGCACCTATATGAGCATGCAGATTCACGTAAAGGATTTCATCCTGATTGGAAATCGTACATATTTAATTACGGGCGAAATGAGGTAAGATCTTTTTTAATAAGCAATGCTTTATTTTGGTTAGACAGATACCATGTAGATGGACTACGTGTTGATGCCGTTGCATCTATGCTTTACCTGGATTATTCGCGTAAACATGGCGAATGGGAAGCTAATATATATGGTGGTAATGAAAACCTGGAAGCTGTATCGTTTCTAAAAGAATTTAACGAGGCTGTTTACAGCCATTTCCCCGATGTGCAAACTATAGCAGAAGAATCAACATCATTTACAGGTGTAAGCCGTCCTGTTTACACAGGTGGTTTAGGATTCGGAATGAAGTGGATGATGGGCTGGATGCATGATTCGATCAAATATTTTTCTAAAGATCCTGTTTATCGTAAGTATCATCATAATCAGATCACCTTCAGTTTGATTTATGCCTTTACCGAGAACTTTATGCTGCCTTTTTCGCATGATGAAGTAGTATATGGAAAAGGCTCAATGGTTAACAAAATGCCTGGCGATGAATGGCAAAAGTTTGCCAATCTGCGTTTGCTTTATAGTTATATGTTTACCCATCCCGGAACGAAATTGTTGTTTATGGGTGATGAATTTGGACAAGGCAACGAATGGAACTTTCAACACTCGCTGGACTGGCATGTGTTGCAGTATCCTAACCACCAGGGAATAAAGGAAACTGTTAAGGCCCTGAATCATTTATACCGGGATGAACCTGCACTGTATGAAAAAGGCTTTGAATGGAGTAGTTTTGAATGGGTTGACGGTGGTAATGCCAATGATTCTATATTAATCTATGTTAGGAAAGGTCATGATGCTGACAATGAACTGGTTATTATTTTAAATATGACACCTACGCCTCATTATAATTATCGTGTTGGGGTGCCTTTTAAGGGCCAATGGGTTGAAATATTTAATTCTGACGAGGAAAAATTCTGGGGTAGCGGCATAAATAATGGAAAACCCGTACATACAGAAACAGTAAACTGGCATGGCCGGGAAAATTCTATTAATATTACCGTTCCACCACTAGGTGCGCTTGTTTTTAAAAGGATAATTAATGTGCCACCTAAGTATGAATTAAAGAATAATTAAATTTTGCTTATTCTGTAATATTTTGATTTTTTAACTAAACCTTTTGATTGGCGCTGCCGTACAAAGGGTATAGTTTAATTAAATCAATTTTGTTATGAGCACTAGATTTCGCTTTTTGTATATACTGCTAGGTACTATAGGACTAGTATTATTGGCTTACGAGATAATTGCTAATCTGCCAGAATTTAACCCTGAAAGAGTTTTGTTGATTGCCTTGCCTGATATGTTGTTGTTTTTCCTGGCTTATAAAACTTACCCCGAAGAAAGTAAAGCCTGATAATAATATACTGGTGTATTAAAATACCAGTTTACCATTCAGCTGCCTTTCGCAATTCAATTAATCATTCGTTAATGATTAATTGAATTGACACACAAAAAAGCCTTATTTAACCATTGTGTAATTTGGGTATTCTTTTTGCCTTATTAATAACGGTATATAGTTGTTAACCTTTTTATTATTGTGTTATGGATGCTAAATTTCGTTTATTATACTTGCTTGCAGGTAGTGCCGGGCTGGTTTATTTGTTTTATTACTTAATTGCTTCATTTCCGAATGTAGATCCGGCACACGTGCTGGTTATTACAATTCCCGATATGTTGTTTTTTTTCCTCGCTTACAGAACTTACCCTGGAAGCAGAGCGGTAGTAGAAAAACGTAGTATTGTTATGCAAGAGCATAATGTGGTGATGCAGGAAAGTCGCGTTCGCGTAAACGGGTAATTAATTCGTCAATGTGAAACAGAATGGGGCGGAGGGTGTTTAATTAAAACAATCCATTCCTTTTGTATGAGTGCTAAATATTTCGTCCTTTATTTAATTGTAGCTACGTTGGCTTTTGTTTGGGTGGTGTATCAGGTGTATGCTACATACCCTCATTTGAATACAGGCAAACTTATTCTGAATTTAATTGTCGCGGTATTTTTTTATTACCTGGCCTTTAAAACCTATCATGAAAAAAAGGATAAAGAATTAATGTAGATAAAGATATTTCTGATAAAATAACAAAGCCTTCTGTATACACAGAAGGCTTTGTTATTATTGAAGGATGACAAAATTAGATTTTACCAACTTCCTGAACCATATCGATCAGTTTGTTTGAGTATCCCCACTCGTTATCATACCATGATACTACTTTCACGAAGTTATCATTCAAAGCAATACCTGCTTTAGCATCAAAAATTGATGTGCGTGCATCACCTTTAAAATCTTCAGAAACAACATCATCTTCAGTATAACCTAAAATTCCTTTAAGCTCGCCTTCAGAAGCATCTTTCATTGCTTTTTTGATTTCTTCGTAAGTAGCACCTTTTTTAAGGCGTACAGTTAAGTCAACTACAGAAACGTCAGCAACCGGAACGCGGAATGACATACCTGTTAATTTACCTTTCAACTCGGGGATAACCAAAGTAACTGCCTTAGCAGCACCGGTTGATGAAGGGATGATGTTTTGGTAAGCGCCACGGCCACCTCTCCAGTCTTTAGCTGATGGGCTATCAACTGTTTTTTGAGTGGCTGTAACGGCGTGTACGGTGCTCATTAAGCCTTCTTCAATACCGAATTTATCATTCAGTACTTTAGCAATAGGAGCAAGACAGTTAGTAGTACATGAAGCGTTTGATACGATAGTATCAGTAGCTTTTAAGCTTTTATGGTTTACACCCATTACAAAAGTAGGGGTATCATCCTTTGCAGGAGCACTCATTACTACTTTTTTAGCACCGGCATCAATATGTTTTTGAGCTGTTTCTTTTGTTAAGAATAAGCCTGTTGATTCAATTACAACTTCCGCACCAACTTCATTCCATTTTAAGTTAGCAGGATCTTTTTCAGCAGTAACACGGATAGTTTTTCCGTTAACTACTAAATGTCCGCCTTCAACAGCAATAGTGCCTTTGAAAGGGCCGTGAGTTGAATCGTATTTCAACATGTAAGCCATATAATCAGGCTCAACAAGGTCATTAATACCTACAACTTCAATGTCTGATCTTTCAATTGCTGCTCTGAATGCCAGGCGGCCAATACGGCCAAAACCGTTTATTCCTATTTTCATGATTTTTTAATTTTTACTTGAATAGTACGTTAATAAATTATTTATGGGTTCTTTAATGATATTCGCAATTTTAAGGTTTGCATCGGCAGTGGCTTCATATAACTGGTTTTGGAAGCCCGCTGCAACAGAGCCTGCAAAATACAACAAAGCTTCGGGATGTTCATCATGTAAGGGTAATAAATATGTTTTTACCAGTTTATCGAACCCTGTTTTGATGATGTTTTTGATGTAAAGGTCTTCTTTATTATCGATGAAGAATTCTGTAAATGAGCTTAAAAACAAAGCAGGTTGTTTTTGCCGGTAAACTTTTTCGAGCAGGGTTTTGCGGTCAAGCTCATAGCGTTGGATGAATTTTTTATTGATATTATCGGGCAATGTTTCGTTCATATAAGCCCTTATCAGCTGCCTGCCCAGCCAGTTGCCCGATCCTTCATCAGCCAAAATATAACCTAAACCATAATTGTTTGGTTTTACTTTTTTACCATCGTACCAGGCCGCATTTGAACCGCTGCCTACAATGCTGATGATACCCGGTGCATTTTTACAACAGGCGATAGCTGCGGCAGCAATATCATGCTCAACGGTTACCTTGCCAAATTTGAAAAATTTAGATAAAGCACCCTGAACAATAACCTTAAGCTCAGGGGAAGAGGCGCCTGCGCCAAAAAAATAAATGCGTTTTATTTCTTCGGCGTGGTGTATCAGATTAATGTTTTTGCTAAGCAGTTGTATAATGTGCTTCTCATCATTAAAATAAGGATTTATCCCGCTGGTTTTAAACGTGGCGATAACTCTGTCTTTATCTGCCAGCCTCCAATCGGCATAATTAGATCCGCTGTATACAACTGCAATCATCTATTTTGTTAGATAGAAAGTATTTCGGCCATCTCCATCAAATCTTCTTCCAGTTTAAATTCGTGTTGGTTAAGTGCCTCTTCCAGAGTGGTTAGTTTAATATGATTGGCCTCAAGCCCTACCATCATTTGTGATTCACCTTTTATTAATGCGTTTACCGCAGCATAGCCTAAACGGCTGCCCAGTATCCTGTCAAATGCAGACGGGCTACCCCCGCGTTGCAAGTGGCCTAATATAGTAACTTTTACATCGTAAAATTTAACCTCTTTTTGAACCTTTTGAGCGATGTCATAAGCGCCACCGTTCTTATCACCTTCGGCAACAATTACTATGCTTGATGATTTTTTATTGTTCTCGCCTGTTTTAAGGTTTTTGATCAGATCGTCAATAGCGGTTGCTTTTTCGGGCAATAATATGGCCTCAGCTCCGCATGATATACCGGCACGTAGGGCAATAGCGCCCGAGTCGCGACCCATTACTTCGATAAAGAATAAGCGGTCGTGTGCATCGGCAGTATCACGTATTTTGTCAATAGCTTCAATTACTGTGTTGGTTGCGGTATCAAAACCCAGGGTATAGGTTGAGCCGTATAAGTCGTTATCAATGGTACCGGGTACCCCCATCACAGCAATATCCGGATATTTTTTAGAGAAACGAAGCGCGCCGGTAAAGGTACCATCGCCGCCAATAACCACTAAAGCGTCAACTCCTTGTTTTTTTAAATTCTGGTAGGCTATCTCCATTCCTTCATCTGTACGGAAGGGTAAGCACCTTGCCGTTTTTAAAATAGTACCGCCCAGGTTTAATATATTACTTACCGAACGGGCATGCATATCAAACATGTCATCTTCTATAAGTCCTTGATAACCACGACGAATACCAACAACGTTTAAGTTATTGTATATAGCTGTTCTGACAACAGACCGGATGCAGGGGTTCATGCCCGGGGCGTCGCCGCCTGACGTTAGAACCGCCAGTTTTGAAATCTTATTCATTTTTACTCCGCTTATTTACAGGGACGAAGATAGTGTGTGAAAATTACACCATTAAATTTAATTTATTTTTTTTTACATTAGCGGTTAACCATTATTAATTATTTATTTACCTAAAATCTATCAAAGCTTGGAAGTTAAACTGCCTACATTTGATTCGGTATTTTCTATCGACTGTGTGATATTTGGTTTTGAGGCCGGTGAGCTGAAGATTTTGCTTATTGAGCGTAACGAAGAACCGTTTAAAGACTGGCTTGCCTTGCCCGGCTATATTGTTGAGCAGGACGAGAGTATTGACGATGCAGCCGAGCGTATTTTATACGAGCTAACCGGCCTGCGCGATCTGCATATGCAGCAGTTTCATACCTTTGGTGAGGTAAACCGGCACCCGCAGGGTAGGGTAATTACCGTTGCCTATTATGCGCTGATTAGGATTAACGGACAAAAGGATTTACGGCCGGTAACGCAGTTTGCCCGTAAAGCTTTCTGGCACCCGGTAAATGAATTACCCAAGCTGGCGTTTGACCACTCGGAGATTTTTAATACTGGGTTTAATAAGATACGTCGCCGTTTAAACTATCAACCAATAGCATTTGAACTATTGCCCGAGAAGTTTACTCTTACGCAGCTGCAATCACTTTATGAGGCTATTTTAAATAAAAAGCTTGATAAAAGAAATTTCAGGAAGAAGATGCTGAGCTTTGGCTTTTTGAAAGAGCTGGATGAAAAGCAAAAAGGTGTTTCGTACCGTGCCGCCAAGCTTTATAAGTTTGACAAACGTAAGTACGCTAAGATATTTCACAACGATATGAGCATTGATAAGTAGGGGTTAGAGGTGGAGAGGTTAGTGATTGGAGGTTAGAGAGCAGGCGTTGGAGATTAGTGATTGGATACTGGCAATTTGATATAAAAAGAGAAAGCTTCGATTTTGTCGAAGCTTTCTCTTTTATGGTGGCTTGATTGCGGTTTAACCTAATCTCTGCTCTCCAATCACTAATCACTGCGTTTACGCTTGGCTATGCGCCAGCTCCAAATGGAATTTTACCAGGTTATCTATAGGTGAGCGAATAATGTTACCCACTACCATTCCGTTTTCAACAGCTACTTCTTCCAGTACGTTTCTGAAATTGTAACCTACCGAACCGATACAGTTGAAAGTATATTTCTGATAGTCAGGATAGTGCGTTACCAGGTTACGGAAAAAATCTTCGAACGAGGTGCGTACTAAATTACGTGAATATTCGATATGCACATTGTTATCATAAACAAACTTGCTGAAGCTTGCACAAAAACGATTTGCACGTGGTTGAGTGTAAACAATTTCGTTTACATCATCGGGTGTAAGTTTGTAAGTTTCCCAAAAGTTTTTGCGAACAGCCTCAGGCATGTAGCCTCTAAGGTAATCAACCAGCAGCTTTTTGCCGATGTAACAACCACTGCCTTCATCGCCTAAAATGTAAGCGCCTGAGTCAATATTTTGAACTACTTCTTTACCATCATAAATGCAGGTGTTGGTACCGGTGCCCAATATGGCTGCAAAGCCTTCATTGTTGCCCAGTAATGCCCTGGCCGCTGCTAAAAGATCATGACCTATGTAAACCTTTGATTTGGTGAAAACAGCCTGCATGGCATTTTCAACTACCTTGCGCATTTCGGGTGTTGAACAGCCCGCACCGTAATAGTTTACTTCTGTTATTTCGTCCTTCTCAAGGTCGGTAGGCAAGTTATCTTTTAACGACTGGATGATATATTCAGTACCTGAAAAATATGGGTTATAGCCTTCGGTGTTAAAGTACACCTTTTTACCCTCTTCGGTAACCAGACACCAGTTTGTTTTGGTAGAGCCACCGTCAGCAATTATGATCATAAATTAGTTTATTTTAAAAAAAATTCGGATAAAAGTATGATTTACTTATTGTAAAAAAAACACTTTGTACTTTTAAAAAGTAAAAATCTGTTTTTTGATAAATTATTTTCTTTTTTTTTAATAATTACCATCATCAAAGCAGCTTAATTAACCTAAACGACTTACAATTAATGAATAACTGTTAAATTTACATATAAATTTACCTGCCTTTGAAGGCAGCTGGTTTATAATTATATGCAATTATAGTTAATTATTTAATAACTATTTGTTTCCAAAGTGTGTTTATTGTACGTTAAGTGATTTTTATTTTTCCGGAAATGATTACAAAATCAGGGACTGATAAAAAGAGACTTTAAAAAGAATTGATCCTCATATATTTCAATAATAGTACCCGGATAAAATATTTATAGTAGTTTTTATCAGGTTAATTAGCAGAACAGACCGGCTAATGAGGAGGAGGAGAGGGTAAATACCTAACAAAGTTAATTAATGTGTAATTAGATTTTAGCTTAGTATTGTCTATTTAAACTGAATTGTGCATATTTGCACCGCGAAAAAAAATCGCAGATGGTCCCATAGCTCAGCTGGATAGAGCAACAGATTTCTAATCTGTAGGTCTTAGGTTCGAATCCTAATGGGATCACCAATACTTTTAAAACCCATTGTAAATTAAGTATTTATGATGGGTTTTTGTTTTTACTGTCAATTCTACTGTCAATAAAATTAGGTATAATATTCTATAATTCAATCAAATTTCTAAAACGTATGCTCGAATTATCTAAGGCCTCAAACCAATGTGAGTACCTTTGATTACTTTTAGTTGAGCGTAACATTACCTGTTTAGACAAAGTGATATTTCCTTTTCTTACAGAAAATAGGCCTCTTTTTTCAATAAAATTGGCAATTTCATCATAAGTGCATGTCCTGCTCTCTTTATTAAGCAAAGCAAGCGCGATGGCTTCATGAAGTTTTAAAAGATTTTTCATTGACTACTTTCGTTTTTTGCTTCTCAACGGTCTACTGAACAATTAACACTCAAAAAATTGATGTTGTCAGAGTGTTCCAGGGATGCATTTTTGTGGTTTTCGGAATTAGGTCGTCAATTGCTCCGGAATGCCCAGCTAAAGACATAAATCGAAGCACTAATGGTAATCATTTTAAAATTGGAAATTGGGGGCAATTGGCTCCGGTTTATCGAGCTGTATAATTGATTATTAGTACAAAGATTCTGACCCTAAACACTAAAACTCTTGCATTTTTATAAATAAACTTTAATATAAGATATTCAACAAGTCCTATTTGATTTTCAATGGATATATCCCCCAAAAATCAGTAGGGTAATTTAGTATCTCAAAATTAGAATTCGAACTATTAGACATACCTCTTGGGATCGCAACAACAGACGCGACTTGCGGTGCATTCTTTGGAACAGAAATCTTGACCATCGATGTCAATCCATTTAACATAACATTATAAACGATTTTGGCGTCCCCTTTTTTAATATTAAGATATTTTTTAGGCAATGCTAGTTCGTAAATTAGCGCACCATTTTTGTCAAAGAGTACTTTTGTTCTTATTCCTTCATCATTATAAATAGAAATCAGAGAGTCAACGACACCGGCAATCCCAAATACTTTGATTTCTTTTGCTCCATAGTTTAATTCTTTATTGATATTAAAGTAACTAATTTCGTTAGTTTGATGATAGGTCTCAGTTTGGTTGATGGCGTTATAGTAAAGTTCGATTGAAATATTTCTACCCGTTTTATTGAACAGATGTTGATAAAAAACAGTAGTTTCGAAAGAGGGCGATTTGCTTTGCTCTAAAGTGTTTGCAACCGAATTTAAATGCTGTAATCCGCTTTGACCAATAGTTGAATTGTTTAAATTATCCATGACCAAATAGCTAAAAGCCGGTGTGATTTTCAAATAGTCAGCCCCGTCAATATTATATTCCAACTGCACTGTGAAATTATGATTCTTGCTGTTGTTATCCCCTAAACTCTGGCTGTTTGAGTAGGTTGTTCCTAACGTACTAAACTGTTCTCCCTGGCTGGTATTGATTATATAATTATTAGTATTATTAAAGAGATAGTTGGCATTTACATTTATCTTTTCCCCCCATTGGTCGCTATATGTAAAAGCGGGTGTAAATGATTTTGCCACCCCGCCACTTCCAGATGAACTATTTAAAGCATTTCCGGAAGCTGCTGTATTGACCCCTCCGTTTTCTTGTTGATTAGTATTGGTACTTGCATTGTTTGCAACACCATTAATAGTATTTTTAAAATCACCGATAACGCCTATTTGTTTATTACCGTCTATACGTTGTGCAAATATACGGTCGTCATACCTATCATCATTTCCCTGACTAGCTGTGGCCATGCCTATATCACCAATAGATTTATCGCTTCTTGTAGTAATATTTAATACTACTTTAGGGGTTCCAAACTTAATACCAGTACGACTAGCCTGATCTCCATAATCATCAACTATCTGGATTTTTTCGACTATTTCAGCCGGCAAATTCTTTATAGCCTGTTCAACACTTCCACCAGCATATTCTTTTCCGTTAAGCTTAGCACTTGTAACAGACTGCCCTTGATAGGTTAATGAACCGTTATTATCAATTTCCATACCCTCCATTTTTTTAAGCAACTCATCTACAGTCGCATTTTCATGCACTTTATAGTCACTTGCCCGATACTCAACCGTATCTGTTTTATAAACAATGCTTGGCGTTCCATTGATCTTAACTTCGTTCAATAAGTTTGATCTTAGTCCTAAAATGATGGGATCTAATATTATTTTCTTTTGAGAATCATTGAAGAAATATTTTCTAACAGATGGAACATATCCGACTCCATTAATTGTCAGTATAAAGGAGGCTGATTTAACTTGGCTGAATAAAAATATTCCTTCGCTGTTGGTTGTGATATGTAAAGTATCTCTGACGGATGACAACAATAATGAAGCGTTACTGACTGGTCCCCCAATCGTATCTTGAACTATACCACTCACTTCATGTAATGGCACAGACCGTGAAGTTGAAGTTTGACCAAAAACGCTTATTGTCAATAGAATCATTAAAATGGCTAAGGTTAAGGTTGCTTTCAAATCAATAAATATTACTAATAACTTAAAATAATATCAGATATTGTGCGTTATATAATAAAATAATACATCAAAAGATAAAAAACAAACACATTTTTACTTTCTAACTATTAAAATATGAAAAAAAGAACCCTTATCACATTGTTGTTAATTTGCTGTTTTATTATTTGCTATGCTGTAACAGATAGCTTAACAGGCAGCTGGATTGGAAAATTAATACTTCCTTCTGGCGACTCACTTCCAATGAAATACACCTTCAAAGTTGATGGCAACCTACTTACAGGAACTGAAACTGGGCCAGATGGAACTTTTTCATTTATTGATGGAAAGGTAAATAAGGATGATTTTAGCTTTATAATTAATGCCAACTCAGAGAATATTATTCATACCGGGAAATATTTAAGGGACTCCGTTATTTTGAACTTTGAAATTCATGGACAGAAGCTTCATGTCAGTTGCATAAGAGCACATTAATACACTTATTGCCCCCTTATTAAAGTTAAATTTCGTTTAAGTAATATGAAATTTTAACTTTAAACAGCACACTTTTTTTATTCCGATCAAACACTATCCCTTAAACAGCTTTATAATTACATACTACACTATGAAATTCTTTAAATTATTTCTCGTTATATTCCTGTCTGTTAGTAACTACCTATTTGCCCAGGAAAAGGAAACTGCAAACCAGACATTAAATTATCCTGTAACATTGCAGAACCTTTCAGATGCCCTTAATTTGTTAAATATTAATGTGTTTAATATCGGCATTCCTGTAGAAGGGCAAAATAAGCTAAGGCTATTTGTGTATTTGGACGAATATGAAAAGGGTGGAGTCGAGAAAAAACATGAAGAAATTTGGAGTGAAATTATCGGTAACGGGACTCCGACAGGAAATGATGGGAAAATTACCTTGATGATACATAAAATTGACGATATAAAATTTGCGGTTTCCATTAAAACGCTTGGAGGAATGAGGGTGCAACTTATTGACAAAGCCCCTCAATATAATATAGAACATAAGTTCGAGTTGTTTAAGGCACAGCCGTTGTTACCTGGTAAAATAATACCCGTTTTATTGTTTGGGTCTATGTGGCACGATCCAAATCTCCCCGCTGATGCGGTAAGATTTTGCATGGAACGACAACTAAATCCCGATTTTAGCAGCGAGGCATTCAAGCTGATGACTCATTATTATATTTTTAGTTTTGAAGTTAAAAATATATAATAAAATGGGGTAAGGTATTGAAACCTCTATTTTTAATACTTATTTATATAAATATTATAATGAAATTTGGATTTTCGTTAAGTTACATGAATGCAATTAATGACTAATTGAGCCTTTAAAAGTGTTACGAACTATAAAGAATTATCTTGATTCAGGAAAGAAGAAAAGTACTGACATTTACTTCTAAAACATTGGCAATTTTGAGCAAAGATACTATAGTAGTATTTACCTCACCTCTTTCAATACGGCCGAGCTGCCTGTATTCTATTTCGGCTTCATTAGCTAACGCCTCCATAGTCAAACCTTTTTCAATACGAATGCTACGGACATTGTTTCCGACCGTTTTTAAAAAGGTATCGTAGCGTTCTTTTTGCACGCTACTAAGCTGACATAAGCTTTAATTTTTTATTGGGTCATATAAGACCTATTTTGTATAATTGTATATACTTAAATCAATTATGGGCTTACTTACGATGTTTGGCAAAATTGCCAATGTAATTTCTGAAGAAATTACTACCCCAAAGTCTTTTAAAATAGGCCAACAGTTTGAAGATTATATCAAAGAATATTTATTCCCCCTAACTACTATGATTTATTAGAAAAAACTCACAGTTACCAAACTAATAGCCATCACTATGTAGAAGCATCGTTAAACCCTGATTTTAAATTTCGGGATAGATATACGAAAAGGGAATTTTATGTAGAAGCTAAATTCAGAACCTTTGCGTATAATGATAAATTTGAATGGTGCAATACAAAACAACTGGCAAGGTATCAGGCAATCAATTATAAAACACCTGTCTTCCTCTTATTGGGGACTGGCGATAAAGCCAGTTTGCCTGATGGCATAGCTTTAATACCTTTATCTAAAGCGAAATATACCGGGCTTTTTCCTTCCTTTATAGATCAATTTATAATAGAGCCTGAAAATGGAGATTATGATGAATGAGACCACACCATTTCGGCGCAAGCTGACCCACTGTTTCGGGGCAAACTGACCAGGGCATTTCGGGGCAAACTGACCCACCAAAACGCGTAGCAAATTCTGTAGAAGCAACCATCTTTTGAGGGCAAAAGACCCGTTCTAAGATGGCCAATTTGACAATCAGCATGAGTAAGATTAGAAAGATTTTAAGGATGAACAGCCAGGGTCGCAGCACGCGATTTATAGCTGCCCAGATTGATTCATCCCGGAATACCGTAAGAAAGTACCTGGCCGTCCTTAAGAAGAGCGGCTTTACTTTTGACGAAGTTAATAACCTGAATGATAAGGAACTGGAAGACCTTTTCGGCAAGACCAGGGAAAACAACCAGCCAAGCAGCCGTATGCAATCCATGCTGCGCTGCTTCCCCCACGTCGATAAAGAGCTTAAAAAGACTGGTATGAACCGGCAGATCTTGTGGGAAGCCTATATCAAGGAGTTCCCCGAGGGCTATAAGTATACTCAGTTTTGCACGTATTACAACCAGTGGAAGACCAAGGTCAATCCGACCATGCACATGGATCATAAGGCCGGAGACAAACTGTACGTCGATTTTGCGGGTGAAAAGATGAGCTATACGGACAAGGAAACCGGTGAAGTCATTGAAGTAGAGGTCTTTGTAGCAATCCTTGGTGCCAGCCAGCTCACCTATGTAGAGGCTGTTATGAGCCAGCAAAAGGAAGACTTTATCGCGGCCTGTGAGAATACCCTGCACTTCATCGGGGGCGTTCCTGCCGCCATTGTGCCGGATAACCTGAAGGCGGCGGTAACCAAAAGCAGTCGCTATGAACCTACCCTGAACGAAACATTTGAAGACTTTGCCGATCATTATGGCACTACCATATTACCGGCGCGGGCGTACCGCTCACGCGACAAGGCATTGGTAGAAGGTGCGGTTAAGATCATTTATACCAAGGTATACGCCCCTTTAAACAAGCATATCTACCATTCTTTAACAGAACTCAATACAGCGATCTGGCAGGCCCTGGAAGCCCATAACAGCCAGTTGCTTAAAGGCCGCAATTACAGCAGGATACTACAGTTTGAAGAGATAGAGCGTGGGACCTTGTCACCGCTGCCTGTCCTGCGTTACCAGTT
>NZ_VLLI01000002.1 GCF_007830615.1 Mucilaginibacter frigoritolerans | reverse complement strand
GACACCACCGTTCCGCCATTAAAATTCCAGGTATAGGTAGAAGTCAGAATAACAGATCCTGAATAGGTAATAGTAGAATTACCTGTAGCTGTTGATGGTGAAGTTGCCGTAAAAGCGGTTGTGGGTGTATTTAAAACCCCTGTAACATTTATAGTAGAAGTACAGCCATTGGAACCGGTAACGGTTAAAGTATAAACTCCGGCCATTGCTGTAGTTGCCGCGGTTGAAACCGTTGGATTTTGTGAAGTTGATGTAAAGCCATTTGGCCCCACCCATGAATATGTTGCCCCTGCAAGCGTATTTGCCTGCAAGCTAAGCGTACCACCCCCGCAAGCAACCGGATTACTGCCGGCTCCATAAGCGGTATATACCTGTGCTGCTGTAAGGGTACTGGTATAAACGGCTATGTCATCAAGCGAGCCCTTAAAATAATTATTTGTTGGGGCACCCGGCCATCCGGTAAGGCTATTATAGCCCACCCGCCAATAACCTGCCGCTGCGTATGTTTCAGGAGTATTTACTGAGGTACTGGAAGCCATTTTAACACCATCAACATATAAAGTACTTCCTGTTGTTGTTGAACAGGTGGCTACTACATGGTGCCAGGTTCCATCTGCATAATTAAGCCCTGAAGGGGTAAACAAAGTATTATAAGTGGCTGCAGTACTATTATATAAACCAAAAAACAGCACCCCGGCATTGGTCATGTAAATGGCACGGTCACATCGGGCGGTACCTACTGTTTGTGATCCGGTATAACCAACTATTAAACCACCGGCACTGCTGGTTCTGAACCATGCGCTTATGGAAAAGTTTTGCGGCCCCGGCGCTGCTACAGATTTAGCAGTTGAAATGAAACCCGTTGAACCATCAAATGCGTAGGCGCTATTGTTATTTCCAGAACGGTCTGAAGTTAGGGTTACCCCTCCCTGTACGGTTCCGTTATTTGCATTACTCGAAATATCGTTTGTATTGCCCGAAAAAGGATAAGAAAAATAAGCACCCGTTGTAGGCATGGTGGTTAAATTTGGCGGCGTAAGGATGGTTACAGTTACTGCTGTACGCGGTGTACTCTCCAATCCACCAGATGAATAAGTTACATAGAAGGTTGTTGTAGTGTACACAATGGGGGTATACGTAGTTAAGGTACTATCCTGCAATGCAGTTCCACCGGTTGATGCCGCATACCAATTATAGGTACCTCCAGACGGAGATCCTCCGGAAGCCGTTATGGTTACCGGCCCGCCTCCGCAAGAGGAAACATTTGCAACCGTTGGAGCAGAGGGATACACCGTTAAGGTTATGGTAGCAGTAGTACCCAATACGGTACCTCCACCATTGTAAGCCACGGCGTATTCAGTATAAGTCCCTACGGCGCCTGCTGTAGTTGTAAAAGAATAAGGATTAAAAGTACCCGTTCCATAAGAAGCACCATTTATAAAGTAAGTTACTTTATTAGTACCACCAGGCGCATTGCTAACGCTGAGCGTTAAACTTGCATTTACGGTGTAGGAAGTTCCATTTGATATACTGAATGTGGCGGCCTGTGCTTCAGTAAAGCCTGCAACAATAAATAATAAAAATAGAACCGGTTTGAGTAGATAATTTGCCATACGCATATTAGCTGAGATTTAATTGTTTTTTTTTCGCATAGTAATTCACTATCCGTTTGTTTCAGGAATGTTTAATCAATTTTATTAGGGGAATTACCGCTACAAATAAGTTAACTAATGGTTTATTTACCGTCTGAACTACTTCTGTATCGTAAATTCAATACTCAAGCTTACGCAAGCGAAATAACTTTGGTTGCATTTTTCAGCTAGTTCTTAATATTTATGCGACTTATTAACAGTTCTAGATACTAAAACCATAAATAAGATATAAATTCAAATAATATTGAGAAAAAATGGGAAATAATTTAAAATATTTCTATTATCTATTTATTAATAAATATATTATAAATTAATGTTTAATGAACTATTGGGAAATATCAACATCAATATTTAATGAATTAATGCGAAATATCGACATTGAAAAACACGCCGGAAGTATCGATATAATTGTGCCCCAGGAAGTATAACTTCAATTGGTTTTTGGTCTTAAATTTTTAATTTCTATAGGGATGGTTTCAGCATTTGGAACGTCTTATACGCACAAGCAGAAACGATGCGCCACTAACAAATTTTCTTGCTTTTAAATATCAAAACACATCCTTTAAAGTTTAGGAGGGAATTCTCTCATGAAACCGGAGACGGGTTCGACGCTAAAGTTTTTTCAATTTATCCGTAAGTAGCGGATGGGTTGGTTGGAATAAAATTAACGTGCGCCAGGTGCACCACCCGGTACACGTGGCACATGTGGTACACTTTTTTGGTGTTGTCACCAGCAAACCGAAAGGCCTATATATCCAAAAAGAATGATGATACATGTTGATGACAACACCAACATAAGCGCGGATAGAACTGCAGTATCGGTATTTACCTGACTATTTTAAACGCTTTTCAACACAGATAAGAGGCGGTCAATATCACCCATATCATTATAAAAAGAGGGCGAAATCCGGATCATATCGTCATAAACCGAGATATTGATATCAGCCGCATCCAGTTTTGGCTTTATCAGGTTTGCTGCATCTTTACAGGCAAAAGACACTATAGGCGAAACCGCATCAACAGGTGTAAGTGGTATGTATCTCTTGTCAGAAGCCAGCTCTTGCTGCAAACGGTCAATCATAGGCTTGCGGTATTGATAAACTTTATCTACTCCGGTACGATTAAGAAAGTCCAACGAATAGCGCACGGCTGCAATACCTTCATTGGCAAATGTTCCCACCTCGAAATGACCGCTCATGTCATCGGTGCTACTTGACTCGAACACTGAATTTCCCGCAGGATCAAACGGCAGAAAATGAGAGGTGTAGCTTTTTATTTGCCTGTAACCGATTAATGTTCTTTTTATCAGGGGTAAAACATCTTTGCGTACATATAGAAAACCAACCCCGAAATCGCCCATCAGCCATTTATAGGTAGAGCACGCGCAAAAATCAACCTGACTATCTTTTACATTTATGGGTATGGCACCAGCGGCCTGTATAATATCGGCATATACCAGTGCCCCGCGGGAATGGGCCAGTTCACATACTTTTTTCAAGTCGTGTTGAAAACCTGTGGTGGCAGATACCAGCGATATTGCAACCAGCTTTGTTCCGGGCGTTATGGCTGCATCCAGGTCATTCAAATCAATACGGTTATTACGGGGCTTTACAACAGTAAGCTTTAAGCCTTGCTTTTCCAATTGGCCGTACAGGTGAAGCGACCCATGAAAATGGAGGGCATCCGTAACCACATGTTCTTTCGAGCCCGACAATCCAAGACCTGATACGATAAGATTCTCGCCTACCATCGTACTGGGTATCCATGCAATTTCTTCTTTATCAGCATTGATCAACCGGGCAAAATCGGCAGCAACACTGCTGCGTTCAAAGGCATCATATCCTACAGGCTCCTGCCGGTTCAGCATCCTGGTATTCAGAAATTTACCAATTTCCTGGTAGCTTCCGAGGCTCATCGGGTGCGTATAAGCTGCATTAACAAAAGTGCCTTTAATGGCAAACATATTCTTTGCAGGGAAACTGTCTTCCTGTTCAGCTTTGGCCATTTCCGGCCACGCAAAAGGAATACAGCCAGCCAAAGAAGCACCGCCCAGCATTGAAACAAAATCTCTCCTCGACCAATCGTTTCCTTCTTTCTTATTTTCCATTTTAAACAGCTATAACAAGTTCGAAGTTACAAATCGGGCGGCAAAATTTTTTATTTAACAATTCTTAATTAAGAATGTACCTGGTTTAAAATAGATTTGATTGCTATAATGATTTGATTGGCCAGTTCATCTGCTTTTTCCAATAACTCTGCTTCTGCATAAATCCTGATGATCGGTTCGGTATTCGATCTGCGTAAATGAACCCATTTTTTGCCGAACTCAATTTTCAAACCATCAATGGTTGAATAAGGCTGGTGCTGATATTGCAATTCCACTTGTTTCAGCAATGCATCAATATCCATATCATCTGTAAGGGTTATTTTGTTTTTGGAAATAAAATATGCCGGGTAACCACTCCTTAACTGCGATACCGTTTTACCTGATTTAGCCAGATAGGTTAAAAACAAAGCAACACCAACCAATGCATCCCTGCCATAGTGCAACTCCGGGTAAATGATCCCGCCGTTACCCTCTCCACCTATTACCGCATTGGTTTCCTTCATTTTGGTTACCACGTTCACTTCGCCTACAGCCGAGGCACTGCACACGCCTTTATGTAATTCAGTAACATCTCTTAAGGCCCGGGTCGATGATAAGTTCGATACTGTATTTCCCGGAGTGTGCTGCAAAATATAATCAGCAACAGTTACCAGTGTATATTCTTCGCCAAACATGTTTCCAGCTTCGTCCACAAAGCATAAACGGTCAACATCAGGATCAACAGCAATACCAACATCGGCTTTGGTTTCCAGTACTTTTTCAGCCAGCGCAACTAAATTTTCAGGTAATGGCTCTGGGTTATGCGGAAACTCTCCGTTTGGTGTGCAATACAGTTCTGCTATGTTACTTACACCAAGTGCCTTTAGTAAAGCGGGCAAAAAGATACCCCCGGTTGAGTGAACACAATCAATGGCCACCCTAAAGTTGGCCCTTTTTATGGCTTCGACATCCACCAATGGCAGTGCCAGTATTTTATCAATGTGTTTTTGCAGGTAGCTTTCATCATAAGTTAATTGGCCCAAATCATCTACCTGTACAAATTCCAGCTCACTATCTTCAGCTATGGCAAGTACCTTTTTGCCTTCGTCGTCGTTAATAAACTCACCGGCTGCATTTAACAGTTTTAAGGCGTTCCATTGTTTTGGATTATGGCTCGCGGTAATAATTATTCCGCCTCCCGCTTTTTCATCGGGCACGGCAATTTCAACCGTTGGCGTGGTAGAAAGACCTATATCAACCACATCAATACCAATACTCATTAAGGTACCCACAACCATATTTTTAACCATTTCGCCTGATATGCGGGCATCACGACCGATCACCACTTTATTTATGCCGGTAGTTTGCAAAACCCAGCGACCATAGGCAGCAGTGTATTTCACTATATCATTAGGTGTAAGGCCATCACCAGGTTTACCACCTATTGTACCTCTTATACCTGAGATTGATTTTATTAAAGTCATCTGTTTTATTGCTGATTAAAACTTCCATTTTATAAATGCTTCCATAGCCTCATATTCGGCCAACCCAAGCTGGTTGTATATTTTTGCGGTTTCGCTGGTGCGGTCTTCTGCACGTACCCAAAACTCGCGCGCATCATCACCCGGAAACACGGGCCTGTCTTTTTGCGACTGGTGTTTAAAGATGGCTAAGCGCTTCCGTTCAACTTCTTCGGGTGATAGTGGAACGCACATTTCAATTTCATACGTTTCAAACTCGTGCCATGCACCGCGGTAAAGCCATAACCAGCAGTCCTTAACCCAGGCTTCTGTTTTGCTTAAGCGTTTCAGGGCTGCCAAAATAATATTGAAACAGGTTTCATGCGTGCCATGCGGATCAGCAAAATCACCGGCGGCATAAATCTGGTGAGGTTTTACCTTTTGCAAAAGCTGTATGGTTTGCTCAATATCATCCTCGTATGATACATTTTTGCTCGCCTTCCTCCTATCATAAAATGGCAAATTCTGAAAATGGATATGATCATCGTTTAAACCAACAAACCTTGCACCAGCAATAGCCTCACCCTTACGGATCAATCCTTTAATGGTTTGCAATTCGGCTGTATCTGTCTGGTTGGGTTGTTTGGTATCGATAAATGAGCGGCTTGTTTTATATAATTCTTCCAAACCAGTGCAATCAATATCCTGTGATTTCGAAAAATCAAGAGCAAATTCAATATAGCGTAAGGCATCATCATCCCAAACTGCTGTATTTCCCGATGTTTGATAAGCCACATGTACATCATGCCCCTGGTCGGCCAGGCGTATAAACGTACCACCCATGGATATTACATCATCATCAGGATGCGGAGAAAAAACAACAACCCGTTTTTGGGCAGGCTCTGCTCTTTCCGGGCGCTGACTGTCATCGGCATTTGGCTTACCACCCGGCCATCCGGTTATGGTATGCTGTAATTTATTAAATATATTTATATTGATGTTATAAACCGGCCCGTTTGCGGTAGCCAGCTGTGCCATACCGTTGTTATTGTAATCATCTTCGGTAAGTTTTAGTATCGGCTTGTTCAATGCCTTGGCCAGCCAAATAACCGCTTTTTTTACCAGTTGCTGATCGTTCCAGTTACAATCCTTTACCAGCCATGGTGTATTAAAACGGGTAAGATCTGATGCGGCAGCCTCATCCACAATAAACTCCACATGATCTGAAAGTTGTAAATAAGTAGCAGGTACTTCTGCTGAGATTTCGCCTTCAACTGCTTTTTTTAGGATCGGTGCTTTCTTGGTGCCCCAGGCCATCAAAATAATTTCGCGGGCCTTAAATATGGTGCCTATACCCATGGTGATAGCCTTTGATGGCACATTGGCCTTTCCGCCAAAATCATGGGCAGCATCATTACGTGTAAGCTCATCTAGCGAAACCAAACGCGTGCCTGAGTTTGGTGCCGAGCCCGGCTCATTAAACCCGATATGACCCGTACGCCCGATACCCAATATCTGTAAATCAAGACCACCCAGGGCTGATATTTTTTGCTCGTACGCCAAACAAAACCCGGCTATATCATCTAAACCCAATGAACCATCGGGTATGTGCACATTATGTTGATCAATATCCACATGGCTAAACAAATGCTGATTCATGAATACGTTATAGCTTTGTGCAGCCGTGGCATCCATGGGGTAATATTCATCCAAATTAAAGGTAATTACATTTTTAAAGCTTAAATGCTCTTCTTTATGCAACCTTATCAGTTCATCATAAACCGCAATGGGGGTTACACCTGTGGCAAGTCCTAAAACGGCCATTTCGCCTTTGGTGGTTTTGGTCTTTATAATATCAGCAATACGTTTAGCTACGGCTTTTGATGCCGTAAGTTTATCGGCATAAACAGTTACCGGTAGTTTTTCAAACCGTGTTTCTTCTAAAAGATTTAGTCTTGGCATATCAATTTATAGTTTGGGGAGATGGCAATGATGGTTAGTCATCACGCATTACTCAGCAGCAGATACTTTTTTGATGGGGGCATTGCTCTTCAGCAACAGCCATTCGGTATTTACTATATCACTCAATTTACTTCTGTTCAATTCCAATATTTTGAACAATTGAATTTGCGCGCGGGTACGCTGCAGGTTATGATCAGGAAAGTGGGTTTTGTAATAAACATCACCTTCAATATAATCGGTTAAAAAGCGTACTGCCTGCATGTAAGGCAGTAACATTACCCCTTTAATTAATGATTTTAATTCAGGCTCAGTTAAAAACGAAAGGGTTTCACTCAAATAACCTTTGGTAAACTCGGTAAACAGCGGAATATTTAGCTGGATAGCATCCAGATCTTTTTCATCTTCCACAGCGGTATTAATGATGCTGCGTATGGCATCACCAAAATCATAAGCCACATAACCCGGCATCACCGTATCCAAATCTATCACACACTGAATATCATTGTTTTTATCCAGCAGTATGTTATTAAACTTGGTATCGTTATGGGTAATGCGCAAGGGCAATATGCCGGCTTTGCCCAGCTTTAATATATCATTCATGGCGGTAGACCAGCTGCTTAAATACTCCACCTCGGTTACCACTGTTTTTAACCTATCCGCCTTGTCATTAGCAACAGCATTATTAAAGTCCCGGAGACGTTTTTCTATATTTAAAAAATCAGGTATTACATCCACAATCTCAGCAGGATCCAAATCGGCAAGCAGATACTGAAATTGTCCAAAAGCTACTCCGCCCTGATAAGCTTGTTTTTCTGTAGTTACCAGGTCATAGCTGCGTGTATCTTCTAAAAAATAGGTCATGCGCCAGTAGTTGCCCTGGTCATCTTTATAATAGTATTTTCCGTTGTTGCATGGAACCAGGGTTAAAACCTCTTTTTCAGAGTTTCCGTTTGGTTTTTGGGCAATTTTTTCTTTTAAATGATTTACTACCAGCACCATATTGTTCATTAAACCATCAATATCCTTAAATACAAAATGGTTTATTTTTTGCAGCAGGTAAGTGCGATAGCTTACGATTTTGCTTTTAACCAAAAACGTATCATTGATATGCCCAGACCCAAATGGGGTGACATCAAAATCTGCACCTTCTATGTTAAAATGTGTAATTATCCCGGCGAAATTATATATCATTGATGTTGACTGACTGTTCATGTATTTTAAATAGCCCTGTGTGTATAAATAATTAGTTTCATCTTACTAAATGATCACGGAACAAATATAGTAAAATTGCGTGTGCGCACACACTATATTAAATTTTAACACACATTTATTTTTAATTTATTTTAAAGTTGCCTACCGTCTATTACTTTTACCTCAAACGGGGCCAGATTTACTATAAAATTATCACCAGAGTAAGCCTTTTTAATTTTCTCACTCTTTGCATCATAAAACTGGTAGACAGTACTGTAGCCGTTAGGTATATCCAAAACCTTTTTAACATTCACTATAAAGGTTTTGGGGTGCGATGTAGGGTTTCTTAAACTAAGCACCCCTTTTTTATCGGCCCAACCGGCGTAACCATAGACTTCGCCTTTTGCAGGATCGCCGCCCACCCAGTGAACATCAGCTAAAGCTGCGGCATGGGCTTTGGACCAGTTGGAAGCATCACGCAGACAATCCCAATCTGCAGCATTTAGCTTATGCGGATTAACGTATAACTCTTGCAAACTGGTTCCCGAACCAAAAAATGCCCATATTTCGTCGCTAATATCTTTATCATCCATTTCCAGCTTGCCCGGAAGGCCATTATCAGCAATGCAAATACCATGGTACATAATGGAGTTTAATGGAAACAAAGGCGCACGCTGTACAATATTTTTATAAGCCTGTCCATCTTTATAGGTGATCCATTGCTGCCTCTTTGGTCCTTCGCCATCTAAACCGGTGTCATCGCCTGCACGCCAAATAGCATCGCCATAGTTTAACCAGTAAACAGAGGGCCAGGTACCAACTGTTAGGCTCAGGTATAGATCTGGCTTTTCTTCTCTTAAACCGGTTATTAGTTTTAAAAAGGCTTCAATATCTTTTTGGTAAGTGATACTGGCTCCGCTTGCTCCATTGCCCGCACCAACCCCATCAAACTTAAACATACTGATACCGTAATCTTTTATAAACGAAGTGGTTACTGCCCTGAAACGGTTGTAATAAACCGGCCCGGTAAGCGAGAAGCCATTTTCATTGGTTTCAAAAGGGGGAGTTTGTTTTTTACCATACGCTAAACGCTGTTCTTTGGCTACGTCGTAACCACCCCATGGCGAAACCCATACTCCAAGAGTTGAGCTGGCATTGTTAGCAGCAACTTTAATTTTGCTAAAGCCATCAGGAAATCCCGAATTAAATTTCCATAGGGTTTTATTATCATCCCAGCCATCGTCAAACAAAAAGGCTTTAAGCTTTACGGCCCTTTTATCTATCAGGCTGTCTTTAAATACTTTTATCCGGTCAAGGCAAACACTATCGCCCAGTTTTCTGTCATCCCATGAAATATCAAACCAGGAGTTATAATGCAGCATCTGGTGATAGGGCTGTGCTCTTTCACGTTCCAAATAATATAAAAAGCCCCGGCGCAACTGATTAGCAGACGTTACACCCCATGCCGAAGAAATGGTTAAGGGCGCGCTATGATCAATTGCCATTAAACGGGGTAAAAATATGCTGTATTGATTTTTAGTGGCTGATATCTGGCTCATGGGATGCTCCAGCGCGAAGAACATATTGTGATGAACCAATGGCGATCCATCAACAGTTCCTTCTTTTTTTATACCGATGGCCGCTGGCAGTTCAACCAATGTTATTTTTGAGATCTTTAACGAATCGGCAGCACTAAAAGTAAGTACTTGTCTAACATAATTGGACCCATCAAGCAGGCTTGCTTCCCATTTAACTTTTAAACCCAGCTTTTTATCTTCCAAAACAGCACTAAGCTTTTTGCCATTAAGTCTGTCGGCATATTTTACTGCATCGCTATTTCCGGTTATTGCAGACTCAACTGGCGGACTTATAATTGTAAAACTATTAGATGTTATGGATTGATTTCCGGTTAACAACAAACTAAATAATACCGTTCTATTTAAGGTAAGAAGCTCATGGTTTTGCTTGTCCGAAAAACCGGTGATCACCAGTTTATTGGAAGCCGTTGAAAAACTCATTTCAATAGCATTATTTGCAAAACTAAAGCTGTTACCACTCTTTTTAACCGTTGAAAGGCCAGGGCTATTGCCCGGGTAACCAGCCTGGGCAATAGAAAAATTAATCCCGGCCACAATCAAACAAATCAAAATCAAACAAAATTTTCTATTCATAATTCAAAGATCATTAAAAAGGATTTTCAGAAATATATTTTTCCCATGCCCAGGCAGATGCCAGCATGTCGGCAAGGCTGTTTTCGGCCTTCCAGTTCAGCTCTTTTTGTGCCAGGCTTACATCGCCCCATATTTTTACAATATCGCCGTCACGGGGTTGGCCAATGCGGTAGTTTAATTGTTCGCCGCTTACCTTTTCAAAAGTGTGTATAAGCTCCAGTACTGAGTAACCATTGCCAGTACCAATATTAAACACCTCGTATGCCGCAGTCATTTGGGCAGCTTCCATTCTTTTAATGGCGGCAACATGTGCCTTCGCCAGGTCAACCACGTGAATAAAATCACGGATACAACTGCCATCTGGTGTATCAAAATTATCACCAAAAACGGTTAACTCCTTACGTTTCCCAATGGCTGTTTGCGTAATAAACGGTACCAGGTTTTGCGGTACACCGTTTGGTAGCTCGCCAATTAATGCAGACGAATGTGCACCAACCGGGTTAAAATACCGGAGGGCTATAACTTTTAAATCATCAACGGCATTGGCCGTTTCCTTCAGTATCTCCTCGCCTATTTGTTTGGTATTGCCATACGGCGATTCTGCTTTTTTAATTGGCGCCTGCTCGGTAACCGGCAGCACATCCGGCTCGCCATACACCGTACATGATGATGAAAAAACAAAATTTACCCGCTTACCCGCCAAAGCATTCAGCAAGTTAACCAGCGTTGAAATATTATTATCATAGTACAACAACGGGTTCTTAACCGATTCGCTCACTGATTTGGAAGCCGCAAAATGGATTACCCCGCTGATGTCACTATATTCGTTTAAAAATACGGCTAATGCCGCTTTATCACGCAGTTCGAGTTTTACAAATGCAGGCTTTGTGCCGGTTATCGTCTTAATCTGATCTAATATTTTAACATCAGAGTTCGATAAATTATCAACGATAACAACATCATAGCCATTATTTTGTAGCTCAACAACTGTATGGGCACCTATATAACCTGTGCCCCCCGTAACCAATATCTTTCCCATTATTTAACTGTGATAGATCCTTGTAATTTATTATAACCTGTGGCTAATTCCCAGGTGTCGTTATTTGCTAATTGTATACTGAAATTAGGGTTTGCTGCAAGTGAGGCCGAGTTATCAGGCATGTTTAACAAAACATCATAAGTACCGGCCACCACGTCAGATGGCAGCGTTATTGTTTGCTGCAAATTGACGGTACCGGTATACCATTTACGGATATCTGTATTTAAAGTAATTACAGATACCTTGCCACTGGTTTGATTGCGCAACAGCAATTGTACCGGCCTTGGGTTGTATGGCGATGCATAGCCTATGTTCGCTAAAGTAATACTCACATTGATGCTGCCATTAACACTTGCAGTTGTGGGTAACGACGTAGTTTTTAATACCAAACGATAGCCCAGCTTTTGCTTGATACTGTCCATACAGCCACCAGTAACCCAGTTATTATTCAGGGTTAAATTGTAAACTGCATTTAAAAAGCTGTAATGAAAAGATTCAAATTCTGATCTGGCTATGCCGGTGGGCTCACACTCATTTTGCGGGGTATAGGCATCGCTGCAGGTTTCGCCGCCAACTACGGTATATTTGGTATCAGCAGTTTCATAATTTCTTAATGCGGTAATGGCATCTGCCGGTGCTGTTGATGAATTGCCATAATCAAAATATGTCCCTTCATCATCACTGCTCGATAAAAAGCAATCATTATGGAAACCAATTCTTGCTTTATCCGTCCCGCTAAATGCTTCGGCATCGGTAAGCGCAGGCGATATTACATTGGCGCTGATACCGTAAACATATCTTTCTTTTAATTGCGGTATCCGCACCTGGATCATTCTATCGGTTGGCAATGCTGCCAAAAGCGCTTTTAACACATCAATACGATCCTGCCAATTTTGATCCAGCAATTTACCCTGTCCGTTGGAAGAGGCGTCCCCAAAATAATTGGTATAATAGTTTTCACCATAAATACCTATAAAGCCTAACTGCATACATGCAATAACATCTTCATTGGCCTTCAAATGGGGTGCCAGCTGGCTGATATGATTTAATATTACTGCTTTACTGGCATCACCATACGGTGGACAAGGGTTTTGACCGGGACAAGTTCCGGAATGCGTAGTATTGGTATAAATAAACCGTGGAATCAGCTTTACCCCTGCGGTTCGTGCAGTGGCGCAATCCTGGTTGAACTTGCTTAAAAAATCGGCAGATATTGGCGTGGTTACAAAACTATCCAGCACATACTCCACATAAACCAGGCTGCAGGCAGCACTATAAGTGGCTCCGGTAATGCTTTGTGTATTTCTGTATCCGGCCAGCAAACTTGCATCAAGTGGAATATAATTACTGGAGTGGATCTCAGCATATTGAAAAAAACCTCTTTCCGGGTTCACAATATCCTGTGTGCTTTCTGTATAGGTTGAGGCTGTTTCCGAAGAACCACTACTCTTAATGGGCATTTCTTTTTTACTGCAAGCCGATATTATAAACAGTATTGCAGCAGCAACGATTATGTTTTTCATCATTATAATTTAAGTAAATAATTGGCAAAATACCCCTGTAATTATATCTTAATGAACACTTTATGTTTACTCAAAAAGTAACAGAGATACCATTCTGCAAATAAGGTTACCAGTGAAGAAAATACGGCTATCACACTTACCGGCATCCCGGTAAAGCCTAAAAAGCCTTTAACAAAAATCCCGATAGCGCCATTGAACCATTCGGCACCAACGGTTTCAAAAAACAGGTAAATAAATATGGCATTCATCCCCACTACCACACAGATCCATGCATATTTATTTACTTGCTTTACATCAACCAGCCAATACAAAAATGCCAATATCAGTAATACCCATCCGCCGGAGGCTAAAGCAAAAGAACTGGTACTTATTCTTTTTATGATAGGGGTAATATTGGCTATATCTAATCCAAAACCCCAAATTAAACCAATAACACCTGCTATTGCCAGATAAGTTATTTTTTTATTGGCCGATTCTTTGGAAATGAGCAGCTTACCGGCTAACACGCCCCAAATACTATGAGCAGCGGTTGGGATAATGTTAATGGCAACCCAGCCATCGGTATTAATTTTGCCCATTAACACCGTGTCCATGTAAGCTCCAAAATTGTGAAACTCCAAAAAAGGCTGATTAAATCCCGGCATCAAAATGGTGCGGTAAAGCACATCTGTTAAAATCAATAAACCTATTGAAAACCCCACCTGGAACCAAAACGACCTGCTAATAATTAAATAAGCTATTATGGTGGTAACAGACAATTGTGTCAGCACGTTCCAAAGTTCAAAAACCAGTTTACCTGCGTAAACACAGTGCAGGCCTGTTCCCAGCAGAAATAGCTTTAATGAGCGTATGGCTATATGCTTAAAGTTTTGTTTCCAGCTTATCCCCTTTTGTTTTTTTGAATAATAGGAAATATACATGGCCGCACCTGCCATGAGCATAAAGGCAGGTTGTACACAATCCCAAAAATGCAGACCATGCCATGGGTCATGAAAAAACTGGTTGATCAAACCGTCGGCAACACCTCCCGGGTGCAATGCCTGCAAATTTACATACACCAGGCAGCTTTCGCCAGCCAGCAGTATCATAATAAGCCCACGCATTACGTCTAAGGAGATGAGCCTGTTTGACGATTTTGGAATTATATTTTCCATTAAGCTTTTTAGCTGATATTTATATTATTGGCTGATATCAAGTGTGATTGGCGCTAAACCGTTACCTGGCATCCAACCTAAATTATTATATCCGCTATCACTTACTATAATAGCTAATTTCATACCTGATCCTGTTAAACCACTTATTTTACTGCGCGATAAAGCCATTTCAAAGGTAGTAACCCCGTTTACTTCCTGCACTGTGCCCAGTGTAAAGAAACCTGCAATACTTAATGGGTTGAATGAAAAAGCACTTTGATCGCCTGTATGCTGGTATTGTGTAAATGGAGTAGAACCCTGAGGATAAAGCAACATACCTTCAAGCAAGAAATCATAACCGCCGCCTGGTATTGCCCCGGTGGTTAAACCAGTTAAAGCACTGTTATCACTATCAATATAGTAATCAAATATATTTTGGTCTGCAACATGTAATGTCACTTTCATATAGACGTAAATATTTTGGCTATCGTAGTCAAATTTAGCTTCCTGTACTATTCCTCCCAGCGCAGCTGAAGCAGGTATTACCACATTTGAAATAGTATCCCAATCGGCCAAACTATTATCATTCAACAATATTGGTGAGCTTTTTGATACATGAACAATTGTTGACCCATTTATCACATTACCGTTATTTAAGGTGGCATACAAAGTAACCACGTGTTTACCTTTTGTTTTATAGGTATGCACGGGGCTTGTCTCGGTTGAACTGGTACTATCACCAAAGTCCCACCTGAATGATCTTGCATCAGTTGTAGTATTGGTAAATGTAACAGTGTAGCTTTTTACCGCAACAGTAAAAACTACATCTTTTACCGGCAGCTCCGGGTTCTTTTTACAGGCCTGGAACCCCATAGCAAGGCCTGCCAGTAAAAGACAGCTTAATATATATTTAAAATTTTTCATGTCGTTTCTATTAAAATCAATTAAACATTTTACTAATAACTATGGATTTTGAGTCGCTGCTGAATTTGACAGGATCTCGGCTTCCGGTATATAATAAATGATTTTGGTACTGGTATACGGAACAATCAGGTTCGGATAGTTGGCAGGAGCAACGCTCAGGTTGATATCCGCAGCCTGAAGGCCCAGTATATGATAGCCCCAATAGGTTCTGTCCATATTCTGTTTGTTACGGTACACGGTAAAGGTACGGTCAGCCTCAAAAGCCAGCTCTAACCTTCTTTCCTGTAAAACAACGTCTAAAGCAGTTTGGCCGGCAGGCACAGTACCATTGTAAAGCGCGCCAGATAGTCCCCTGTTCGATCTGATGAAATCTACATCGGTAAGTGCTGCCGTTGTTTGATTTAAATTAGCTTCTGCTTCCGCCCTGTTCAAATACATTTCTGACAGACGGAACATGATTGGAGAGCTTAACGAAGGACTGCCTCCCTGGAAAGAGAATTTAGTGATATAATAAATTGGGATGCCATTTTTATATTGCTGAGTTCCTGTGGAATCTACATCATCATCAATATATGAAGTACGAACATCTGATGGATTTTGAGCGTAAAGATCGCGCAGCGGCTGTGAAGCAAATTCTTCGCCCCAGCCAGAGTTACCATTTGTGTAATATTGAGAGGCAATAGATCCTTCTTTTCCGTAATCATCTAATGCGTCAAATGCTATACAGAATATAGTTTCTTTATCTGCTTGGGCATTTGCAAAAAGCGTTTTGTAATCAGCTGCTGTTGCTTCAGTAAATCTGCCGGAGTTTATTACCGCATTGCTATAGGTTATAGCGCTTTGATAGTCACCCTCATAAAGAGAAACCCGTGACAATAACGCTTCAGCAGCTTCTTTAGTTGCAAAAGTAACACCTCTTGACGCACCGTCAGTCATTAATTGTGAGGCTTTTACAGCGTCAGCAATTACTTGCGTATAGGTATCCTTAACCGATGCACGTGCTTTTACAGCAGGATCAGTAGTTGATGTTCTTAAAATTACACCGGGTGCATTTGGATTAATGGTATATGGCTCAGCAAAGAAACGGGCCAGGTTAAAGGTGCAAAAAGCCCTTAAAAAGTAACATTCACCGATTAACTGTTGTTGAGCAGGTGTTGGGTTGCTTATTTTTGAGCCTGCTTCAATAACGGTATTGGCATCACTGATAATTTTATAAGAGATATACCAGAAATAACTTGCGTTCTCTTGTGTTGGTACGTGGGCCAAAGTAAATGAAAGCCACAATGGATCGGTTGTTACCTGGCTGCATACCACATCATCCGAAGCAAAATCAGACATCTGGAAATACTGACGTAAGTACATATTGTTTGCATCTGTGGTACCTTCAAATACCTCATGGTCTTTGAATAGTGCATAGGCCCCATTTACCGCGTTTGTTAAACCATCGGCTGTGGTAGCCAATGATGCTGTGGTTACTGCATTGGTAGGATTATCTTCAAGCTTACAGCCTGAGTATATAAGCATTGAAAATGCCGCTATAAGTAATATTTTATTTTTCATCACCTGATCTTTTAAAATTTAACATTAATGTTCAATAAAAACTGGCGGTTATCCGGGTATTTAAAATCAGCAACGCCTGGGGTAACAAAATTACCCGGGGTTATAGTTGTTGCAGGGTCCTGACCCAAATAGCGCGTGAACGTGTATACATTATCAGCGCTTAGTGATAAATTGATATCGCTTAATTTAAGCTTTTGCGCAAAAGTTTTAGGCAGGGAATAACCAAAGGCAATGTTCCTTAAACTTAAATAGCTGCCATTTTTAAGATATCTTGTAGATACAGAAGTTGAGTTTGCATTGTTTTCAGGGCTCGGCTCGGTGGCTATATCACCAGGATGCGTCCAAACGCTGCTGCCTTTAGGCAAAACTATCTGGTTCAACAATGGCTCGCTGCCATCATTTTCAACCTGGGCAAGGTTAGCGTTGTAAACTTTATTGCCATACTCAAAGTAAGTATTAATTCTCAGAAAGAATTTCTTGTATTTGAATTCGTTATTAAAACCTCCCTGGAATTTAGGCAATGCCGATCCTTGTTCCTGCAAAGTTGCAGAAGCATAATTAGATGTTACAGAAGTTGACGTTACTTTGCCATTGGCATCCTTATTTACAACAAGCCATTGCGGTGCACCTGTTTGGGCATTTACACCAGCCCATGTAGGCATGTAAAACTCATACAAGTTGCCCCCGGTGCGGTAAATTTGCGACACCGCATCTTCGCCGGTTGAAACAACGGTTGAAGGGAAATCCTGCAATTTGTTGTTGTTAAAGCTGATGTTAAAGTCGGTAGTCCACTGGAAATCTTTATTCTTAATGTTTTGGCTGCTGATAGCAAACTCTAAACCGTTATTAAGAACCTCTCCGCTGTTTTCCCATTTGCTTTCAAAACCAACTGATAGTGGCTGAGCAACCTGCAACAGTAAGTTTTTAGTAACGTTATGGTAAGCATCAACCGTAATATTAATACGGTGGAATAAACCGATATCAAAACCGGCATCTAACTGGTGCTTGCTTTCCCAGGTTAGGTTAGGGCTTTCCAATTGTAGTGGCGTTGCACTTGTAGCACTATTATACTGACTGGTAAGCGAGTATAAACCTAAATACCTGGCTGCGCCGATATCCTGTGTACCGGTAATACCGTAGCTTAAACGCAATTTTAAATTATCAATAGTATGATTGTCTTTTAAGAAGTCCTCGTTGCTTGCTAACCAACCAGCAGATACTGATGGGAAAGAACCGTATTTATTACCCGGCGCAAATGCTGACGAACCATCTACCCGGTATGAACCGCTTAGAAAATACCGCTCGTCATAACTATAGTTCACTTGTGATAAATAAGATAAAATCGACGGACTATCAGGTGCGCCGTTTATAGCTTGTTTGGTTGAAACAACATCTAAAGATTCAAGACCTAAAGGTAAACCCTGGCCCGAAGCGCCAACTGTATTAGTTTGGCTTCCTTCAAATTCAACACCTGCTAAACCATTAATAGCACTTTTACCCAGTTTGAAATCAAATTTCATTAAGTTGGTTGATATGCCACCGTAGTTATAAGTGCTTTGATCATTCAGATAACCTGAACCATGATATGTTCCTTGTACCTCGGGGCTGTAAAAAGTAGAGCTGTATCCGTAAGAAGCTGAACCCCTGTTAGTGGTATTAAACGTTAACCATGATGTTATTGGCAGATTTAAAGCCAGATCATAATTAATATCGAAAGTTTTAAACGGATGGTCTGAATTATCTATCGTATTAACCGGATTTGTTTTATCCCTTGACCACCATTGGAATTTAGAATTACCATCAACATAAATAGGATTATGATTGGCATCATATGGATTATCCCATGGTAAATTCAAATAAGCGTAATAAATATCATTGTAATCATAGCTCTTACCTTCGCTACCGCTAATGTTGATGTTATTGGTAAGGGTAATTTTATCAGTAAAATGATAGGTATTGTTTGATCTTAAGTTAATACGTTTATAATCAGTATTCATAAACGTTCCGCCTTCGTCGTAAAAAGTTGCGCCGAAGTAATAATCGTTCTTAGTGGTTTTACCCATTGCAGAGAAATAATAATTTTCAACAGGCGCCGGTTTAAATAAGGTAGTTAGCCAGTTGGTATTGTTATTTAATATTGAAGCCGGACGCTCAGATTGAAACTGTACCAAATCAATCACATAGCTATTGCCGGTTGTTCCTGGTATATAATCCCTGAACAGTTGTTTTTGATTTTGGTATAACTCGCTGCTGTTCATCATGGTCATGCTACCAAAATCCGGCGTTCTGAAACCTGTTACAGCTTTAAACTCGTATTGAGTTTTATCGCCTTTAGCTTTCTTTGTAGTAATAATAATCACACCACCATTAGCTTGCGAACCATAAATAGCTGTTGCGCCCGCATCCTTTAATACCGTAACGCTTTCTACATCATTCGGATCGTAATCGCCACCAATTATACCATCTACTACAATCAATGGAGCTTGCGCAGCATTTACAGAAGAGACGCCTCTCAGCCTGATTTCGGATTGACTACCCGGAGCGCCTGAAGAATTTACTACCTGCAGGCCGGCTACCTTACCTTGCAGCATTTCGCCGATATCATCAGAAGTAACATCTTTTAATTTTTCTGCCGATACTACCGTGATGGCACTGGTAAGGTTGCCTTTCTTTTGTGTGGAATAACCAGTAACAACAACTTCACTCAGTTGCTTGTTGTCTTCATCCAAAGCAACATTAATTTTATTCTGATCGACGTTTATAATAACGTCTTTACTAAAAAACCCAATAGACCGAACCTCAATAGTTACCGGACCATTTGGAATGGATAGTGAAAATAAACCGTCGGGACCAGCGGCCGTACCATTTGTTGTGCCTTTAATTACAATTAGCGCACCTGGCAAGGGTGTACCATCCTTGGCAATGGTAATCTTTCCTTTTAATACCCTGCCCTGGGCATAAAGATTACAACAGCTGATTATTAAGAAAAGGAAGAGTAAGAGTTTTTTCAAATTAAACATAGTTGATTAGTTAATAGTCTGTTAGCGGATAAGTTCATTTTTAGTTTTATTAGTTAGAATGAGTTTTTGCTATTTTTTAATGTGTTCGGATACGCATATATTAAAAACCATTATGCATTGATATTTACTTAGTATTAATACAACATTATCGTTAATCCAAATATATTGAATTAATTTGCGTGTTCGCACACATCATTTAAAAATAAATTCAAAAATTTTGCATTTTTATAAATACCTTAATAAAAAGCCCTTATTTTATTAAATATTCAATTGAAAAACGGGTAAAAAATGCATTCTTAACAATAAAATTTGGCATAGTGCTTTTTTAAACGCCAAACCGCCGTGCATAAAAAAGCCGGATACCCATTCATTGGGATATCCGGCTAAAGGAACAGTAAATTATACCGCGCCTGTTATGCTGTTTTTCTGTGTCCTTTTTTATAACCCATTGATGCAAAATAAGCTATAAACAAATAGATGGGAAGTAAAATGATATAAGCTTCACGCGCAGAGAAAACATCAACCAAGCGGCCATACAGTAAAGGGATCAACGCCCCGCCTGCTATACCCATTACCAACAATGATGAGCCAATCTTAGTAAACCGGCCCAGGTTTGATAAAGCCAATGGCCATATGGCCGGCCACATCAATGAGTTGGCCAGGCCAAGCAGCGCAATGCACATAACCGATACATACCCACTGGTTAACAGGGCAGCAATAGTAAGCACTACACCCAATATTGCCGATATTACTAATGCCTTATGCTGTGTGATATATTTAGGGATACATAATATGCCTATTACATATCCAACCATCATGGAAATAAGCGTACAGGTAGTAAAAAACTTAGCCGTTGATAAAGGGATATGCTGTGAAGCACCATAGCTGATAATAGAATCGCCGGCTAAAACCTCGGCACCTACATACAGAAACAAGGCAATTACGCCTAACATTAAATGCGGAAAATGAAATATGCTGGTTTTATTAGTGTTAGCCGCAGTAACTGTTTCATCTTCGTGTTCGGTATTTATTTCAGGCAGGCCCGAAACAAATATAAATATGGATAATAACACCAGTACAACAACCATTACTACATAAGGTAAAATAACCCGCGAAGCCAGGCTATCCAGTTCAACTGCTTTTTGAACAGCATTCATGGTTTTTAACTTCGTTGAAATCTGGTCGATACCCTTTAAAGCTACGCTGGCTAAAACAATCGGGGCAATGGCTCCGGCTACTTTATTACAGATTCCCATTATGCTGATACGCTTTGCTGCGCTTTCTGCCGGGCCCAAAATAGTAATGTATGGGTTTGATGCTGTTTGCAATACTGCCAAACCTGTTCCCTGTATAAATAAACCGGCTAAAAAGAAGATATAGGTACGTGTTAGCGCCGCCGGGATAAATATCAATGCACCAACGGCCATAATCAATAAGCCTACTCCCATTCCGTTTTTAAAACCAAATATTTTAAGCACCCACGAGGCCGGTACCGCCATTACCAGGTAAGCTATATAAAAGGCAAACGTTACAAAATACGCCTCAAAATTATTAAGCTGACAAGCAATTTTTAAATAAGGGATTAAAACCCCGTTCATCCAGGTAACAAAACCAAAAATGAAAAACAAAACGCCAATAATAGCTATTGGGCTTAAACCTGGTGATTTTTTGACGCTACTTGTTGGCCCTGCTGTACTTTCCATTTTCAATTTGTTGATTTTTTTATGAATGATTAATTTAATTAGCAAATTTTACTTCTCCAAAAAACTCAGGCAGGTGAAAGTTTGGATCGGGATGTGAGATAGTGTTCCAGCTTAAAAAATGAGGTTCTGGTAAATCATCACCACATTTATAAAAATTAACTTTGGCTACCTGTTCATTTAATGATGTAATATGATGGTGCTCAAATACCGTAAAAGGAATATTAAGGGTAAGCTCCCATTCTATTAAAGCATCCGGTTCTGCAGGCGGTGTTATCAAATGATAACTGGTAATTCCTTCAATCAAATGTTCCTTAATATATACACGGTCATTTCTCCCGGCCCCATAAGCTGCCAAAGTGGTGCCCTGGCAATTAAATTCAAGGTTGTAATACCTGCTATCATTATTAAAGGCAATAAATACCTCTACGCAGCTATCCTTGTATACCGGGTCATTTATATGTTGGTATACCGTCTTTAAGTCTTTCTCTTTAACGGTATATTTTAATAAAATACTGTTGTGAGTATAGGCCATGTTAAAATAAACCTGTGGCATATAACCGGTGGTGCTCCAAAGCAGGTTATCAATATACTGCTTTTCACTTTCATCAAGCAATTTTGAAACATTGCCCAACGAAATGCGTGTAATTTCTTCCGGAATAAAGCGCGCCTCAAAGTATTTCATTACATAAACAACAAAGTATTAAAACCGCAAAGCGTGTTCGAACACAAATATATAATTAATATCGAAACGTCAAATTAATATTAAATTAATCAAATATTGGGGAAAGACGGATCTTTTTCGTCGAGGAAATAATTAAGATTTTCGCGGGTAACAATATCCAGCGGCAGGTATTTAAGAATAGGGACTTCCTTTTTAAACACCAGGTGTTCGGCTAACTGGTATATCCCCCAGTAGCCTTGCCCTTTGGGATTTTGGTTGATAAGAAAACTGATATTGCCTTTTTCCAGGTAATGAAGGTTGGGTGGTACCAAATCGTAACCTATCAATTTAATATGGGTAATGTGACGCTGTTCCAAATATTTTGCCACATCATAAGCTTGTGAGGTGGTAACATAAATCTGTTTCAGATCCAGTGTTTCCTCCACTATCTCATCCAGTTTTTTAATAAAGCCCGATTGACTTGCCCTTTTCAGCTCAACCCTTAAAATATTATACTGATGACTCAGGTTATTTTGAGCAAAATAATTCCTGAAACCCTGTTCCTTTTTAACCAGGTGCTGCGCATTGCTAATTTCTTCATCAATATGCGCAATCAGGATAGAACAAGGATTGGGCTGACCATAATGAACCAACTTGCCCGCCACCTGTCCGCTTTGGTAAGAATCCTGACCTATATAGCTCAAAGGATCGTAATCTGCTATTTGGGTGTTAAACAAAACAAAGGGGATATTCTCGGCACTCCAGGTTTCAAAAAAAGAAAGTGTTTCTTTATAATAAATGGGCGATAACAAGATACCGTCGGGCTTGCGTTTAGTTATCTCATCAGCCATCTTCACATAGGCGGCTACATCCTGCGGATCAAAAACAAATTGTTCAACCGTAACCCCGTATTGTTTCAAATCCTGCTCTGCCTGTTCGATGCCCAGCTTAGGTGCCAGCCAAAAATTATCATAAGTATGATCAGGAAACAGGGCCGCAAAATAGTATTGCTTTTTTGAGCCCAGCATACGCGCCATTAAATTTGGCTCGTAGTTCATTTCCTTAATAATTTTTAAAACTCTTTTCTTAACATCCTCTGCTACCCTGCCTCTATTGTGTATCACCCTATCCACCGTACCTGTTGATACATTTGCCTTAAGGGCAATATCCTTTATCCGTACAACACCATTTTTTGCAGAGACGTCCTTCTTCATTGATTCTTGAAAATTATACCCATTAATACGGATTAGCCAAAAATACAATATAAACTATAATGAAAGCTATAGCCTAAATCAGATAATTTTTTTAATGGGTCAGCTATTCATTACGCCATGTTATTTAAAAGCGATATTTTTATAGCATGTTAGATGACGCCACAGAGATTGATTTATTACGCACAGTAATGTGCTCCACCGGTATGAAGGTGGAGGCGTTCGATCTGTCATTGCCGTATTGGAAATTAAAGCATTATAAAAAAGGGGAGTTTTATAACGAATATAAAAACGTTTGCAAACACCTTGGCTTCATTATCAGCGGTGTATTCAGAATTTATCGGACAAATGAAAACACCGGCGAAGAAAAGAATATGCTCTTTTTTACCGATCATCAATTTGTTACTTCCTTTACCAGCTTTTTAAGCCAAACGGCCTGCGAATACTACACAGAGGCCATGGCCGACTCATTTATTTTATATATCCATGTGGACCACCTGAATGCGCTTTATAGTGAATCGCACCAATGGGAAAGATTTGGCCGAAAGGTTGCAGAAACCGCCTTTTATGAGGTAATGCGCAGTACCGAAGGATTTTTATTTAAAACCCCTGAAGACCGTTACCGGGATATGATAGAGAAACACCCTAATATTTTCAACTCCGTACCCCTTTATCATATTGCCTCTTACCTCGGCATCCAGGGGCCATCATTAAGCCGTATCCGGAAACGAATGGTTGGCAAATAACGCTTTCTTCCTGCCATTTTTTTATTGTACAATTTTTTCATCCTGAATTTCGATTTTAACCTGGGTTAAAATTATCCCGGCTGCTTACCCCGATGTTTGTGCTGTCCTAAACAATTAGGCATTAAACAAAATGAAAACAGCAATATTAGTAATGGCATTGAGTGTATTAGGTTTTACTTCTCAGGCCCAAAAAACAAACAACAAAAATTCATCAACTATTGTATTGGTACACGGAGCCTGGTCTGATGCAACTGCATGGCAAGCCGTTGTTCCGGTATTACAGGCACAGGGTCATGAAGTGATCGCCGTTAACCTGCCCGGTCACGGAAGCGATGCAACTTCATTCGCAAACATCAGCTTGCAAACTTATGTGGATGTGGTAAAGAACGCCATCGGCGACAGAAAAAACGTCGTTTTAGTAGGTCATAGCATGGCGGGTATCGTTATCAGCCAGGTAGCTGAAGAGATCCCCGGCCAAATCAAAGAATTAATTTACCTGGCCGCTTATCTGCCACAAAACAGCGAAAGCTTATTATCCCTTGCAAAACAAGATGCGGATAGCCATATTGGCAAATATTTACAGGTTGACCCAACCACCGGTTCTGCAAACGTTGCAAAAGATGGCGTAATAGATGTATTTGCTGCGGATGCACCAGCACAAGTTGGCCAGTACATTGCTAACAATATTAAACCAGAGCCATTGGCCCCGCTTGCAACACCTGTTACTTTAACTGATGGAAACTTCGGCAGTGTGAAGAAAGTTTATATCCACACCACAGAAGATCACGCGGTTAGTTTTACCCTTCAAAAAACAATGGTGAAAAACAATGGCCATATCAGTAAGGAGTATTCATTGCCAAGCAGCCACACCCCTTTTATATCAATGCCTGATAAATTGGCTGCTATTTTATTGACAGTGTCAAAATAAATCACAGTATATCCTAATAAAAAGCCTTTAGATGGAAATCTAAGGTTTTTTGGCGTTTCTGATGTAATCCCTCCCAATAATTCAATCTCAAAAAATAATTTCAAAAAAACTTGCGCAAGCAAATGCTTGCATATATATTTGCAAGCACTTACTTGCATAATATGAAAGCGCGACGAGACGTTTACCAGGCCATAGCCGACCCTACCCGGAGGGCAATTATTAATATGATTGCCACCGAACCGCATAACGTAAATACTATCGCCGAAAAATTTGACGTAACCCGGCAGGCTATATCACTGCATGTTCAAATCCTGATTGACTGCGGACTTATTGTAGTTAAAAAGCAAGGCCGCGACAGGCTTTGCGAAGCGCAATTAGATCAGCTCAGCGAGGTATCCTTGTGGGTTGACCAATACCGCCAGCACTTTGAAAAGAAATTAGACGCAATGGAAACATATATCGAAAAATTAAAAAAAGAACGAGATGGAAAACACAACAAGTAACGCAACAGACCGGGAGATTTTTATTTCAAGAACTATAAATGCTCCTGTGGCACTAGTATGGGAGGTTTGGACCAAACCTGAACATATTGCCAACTGGTGGGGCCCAAACGGCTTCACCAATACGATCACCCTTATGGATGTTCAACCCGGCGGAGAATGGCACCTGGTGATGCACGGGCCGGATGGAACGGATTATAAAAACAAAAGCATGTTTAAAGAAATTGTGCTCCACAAAAAGATAGTATTCGACCATTTTTTTCCAAACTTTACTGCAACAATTGAATTTGAAGAGCAGGGTGACAAAACACACCTCACCTGGCACATGCTTTTTGAATCGAGAGAGCAATTTATAGCTGTTGTTAAAGCTCACAAAGCTGACGAGGGACTAAAACAAAATGTGGAGAAACTGGTACTATACCTACAGGGTTTGAAATAAGGACGGCTATACCATTAAATATTTGCAGTCGGATGGTCCGGTGTTATCACCGCGCCGACAAATTACATCAAAAAGCCTTTAGATTTTCATCTAAAGGCTTTTTGATGTATTATAAATTTTTAATGTGCTCTACCCTGTTCACTATCGGCACCGCCGGTTTCGCGTTTTGGAGGCGTATTGGTTGATTTGCCAAAACTATAGGTAAACGCCAGGGTGGCCACCTGAGTATCCACAAAATTGTGATAGGTTGCCGTGGCACCCACAATATTGGTAATGGTTCCGCTAGGACTAAACGTGTGAAAAACATCTCTCATGTTTAACTTAATGGAGCCCTTATTATTCAATATCTTTTTCTGGATAGCCGCGTTCAGCATACCCGTAGGTATAGAAACAAACTGACCATAAGTACCGCCGGTATTATAAAAACCGCTCAACTCGGCACTCCAGGTTTTTGATAAGGTGAACTGATTATTGCCATTTGTAGAAAATGTATATTGTGACTGATTGAGGTAGCCGGTGTAAAATGCGCCCTGGTAGGTATTATTATATACTTCGGCATATAAGTTAACCGTCCACCATTTAGTAGGTTGAAAATTGGTGTTTACAGAAAGATCCCATGTCTTTTGCATCCCAATATTGCCCGTGGTGCTGATAAATATGCTGCCGCTATTGTGAATTGTTTCACCCTGAACATTGGTTGTGTAATTATAGGCAAGCGCAACCGTAAACAAGCTTCTGTAACTATAAGCCAGTTTATAATTATCGGTAAACTGCGGTTTCAGGAAAGGATTTCCTGAAAAATAGGTAAACTCATCCACAAAAAAAGTAAAGGGGTTTAAACTTGCATAATTCGGCCTGCCAATGCGGCGTCCGTATGAAAGAACCAGCACATTATGACCTGCGGTATCGAGGTTATAAGAAAAATAAGCAGTAGGAAACAAATCTGTATAATGATTAACGAATGATGAATCGGCCTTTTCAGCATTACCCAGCTGGTGCCCATTGCCATTGGTATTCTCTACCCGCAAACCTGTTTGCAGGGAGAATCTGCCGAAATTTTTATTAAAATTCACATATGCAGCATTTATATTCTCTTTATATAAAAACCGATTGGTATTGTTATAATCAATGGTACTTACATTATCAATTACGTTAAAGTAATTAGCGGCATTATCTGTATTTACATAACTGCTTTTAATACCTGCTTCAAGTTTTGCCTTGCCTTTGAACGGATGAGAATAATCAGTCTTGGCCGAGTAAATATTAATACTGGCCGGCAAATCATCACTGATGGTTTGTGAATTTGTTAAACTACCGTTAGGTAAAAAAGTATTATTTACAAACAACTGGTTACTGCCTGAGGCATCGTGAATATAATCCAGGTCAAAGGTCAGCGCCCTTCCGGCACTATCAAATTTATGGGTATAATTCAGATTTATGCCGTTACTGTTAAATTTGCTTTTGGAGGTATTTTGAGTATTAATAGTTGAATCTAACCCACCGTTTTTATCATAGAGTAAGCTATATACCGGGCTATTATCATTTGCATTTGATATGTCGCCGGTATATACTATTCCCCAGGTTGTTTTGGGCGATACGTAAAAATCCATTCCCGCCTTAATATTGGTATTGTGTTCTGTCGGTCTGAAATAGGAAATATCTTTTAAAGAGGAGGTTGGATCACCATTTGCATCAAAATAGTTCCGGTCAATTTCCAGTCGCCTGAAAGTGCGTTGTTCGTTATAAGCCACATTGGCAAACAGATTAACTTTATCTATACGATAGTTGAGGTTAATACTTTCATCGTTATGACCGTAATGCCCTTGCGCGTAATCTGCCGACACTACTGCATTAAATCCCCTAACAGCATTTTTCTTAGTTTTGAAATTGATAACCCCCGCATTTCCGGCAGCATCATATTTGGCCGGCGGGTTATCCATCAATTCTATCTGATCTAATGCCGATGATGGCAAGGACTTCAGGTAAGTGGCCAGGTTAGCGGCCGAAAGATAAGTTGGTTTATCATCAATCATCACCAATACCCCGCTCTTTCCTTTAAAGGTAATATTGCCATCGGCATCCACCTGCACGCCTGGTGTCTTTTCCAAAACTTCCAAAGCATTAGCCCCTGTATTTGATATTAACGCGCCCACATTTACTACTGTGCGATCTATTTTTTGCTGGATATATGATTTTTGAGCGGTTACAGCTACTTCATTCAATGCTTTTCCTGCTAGCTGCAAAATAAATGCCGGTAAATTAACTGGTTTCTGCTGACTCATAATAACATTGTCGCTACGATAATTTTTATAGCCGATATAAGTTACCTTTATGAGGTAGGTATTATCTGTCAGGTTTTGAAAAACGAAGCTGCCATCGTGGTTAGCCAGTAGGGTGCTTACCACCGCTGAATCTTTTGCGACAAATAAAATCACCGTTGCGCCGTCAAGCGGCTTTTTGGCATCATCTAAAACCGACCCTGAAATTTTACCACCTGCGGTTTGTGCATCGGCAAAATTGAATAGCAATAGCGTGAACAAGGTGAAAAGAAATACTTGTATTAGCTTCATAATTATATGACAATGATTTAGTTGATATCGTTACAGCTAAACTATATCGTCCAAAAATATATTATTTTGAAGATTATCCCCATATATCTTTAAATGATATTGTTTTTATTATTCACGATAGTTCAACCTTTAATACTTTTCCTTTCGTAACAATAACTTTAAGATCCCGGCGTTTTTTCCGGATAATAATTATTTCATCAGTTTATGAATAAAAAAGTCGGCGTGGCCCAAATACGGTATAATACAGATAGTAACGGGCATGATCAATGCTGGCGCCTGGTTCTCGATGGTGAAGAAATCATTGTTGAATCAGTACAAATACACGCCCCTGTATTTACTTCCAGGGATTGGATTGAACCGATTGGCAAATTTAAGCATCACATCTCTGTACACGATTGCTTTGTTAAGATCAATGATGACGGCACTGCGCTGATCACTGATTTAGAATAATATTTGCTTTTGCAAACAAGCATTATTTATAGCCTTTTCGTTAATTGTATATTTTCGATTCATTTAGTTCAATACAATAATCTGTGATCCAGGCACCCGCCACATCAACGTACAATATATTGGGCTTATTATTTTTGTCAATGGCTCCACTTTCTATCCAGTCATTCACAGCCTTAGAAAGATATTTATTCCCCGCCACAGATAGGTCAATTATACTTTTGTGTTTTCTTATAACATTGGTTAACATCATAGCGCCATCAACCAACGGACTCGTTTTAGAACTTTGAAAATCATTACATATCATGGCTGCTTCATCACTCGATTGAGTTAGTTGCCAATCCAGCCGTATCAGATCATTTGAACTTATATTGTTTGATAATCCTGAAAAAAAGGCCCTTTGCTTAGTTAAAAGATTATCAATTTTATTTGTTGCAGCGTATGCTCTCCTGATGTTCAAAAATGTGTTCGACCTGGTTTTCATAGAACTTGAATCGATATTTTTCTGCTGCGAGGAGTAACCTTCAAACGTGATGATTACCTTCCCGGCAAGGTCCTTTAGTCTTATCTGCGAAATGTTTTTACCTTGGTTATTATACATCAGCTCTTTACCCAGCACATTATTGATCGTATCAATCAACATATTCATTGGTGTTTCCCGTTCACAAAAATGCGAGAACGTGATCAGAATAAATTCCTTTTTATTTTTGAGCAAAAAATCCTTTACGTCATTTAGTATCACTGAGAATTTTTCTCCATATGCTCCGCCTATTGCGTCAGTCATACAGTCAGACGCACAATGTTTGGTGTAAAATGCACCGTTGAATGTTCCTATCCGCAAATCAAACATCCTTATTCCCGAGTTTAATTGATGATTTATATTCTGTGTTTGCGTTAGCGTATTACATTCATTGATGGATCCGCTTTGAGAGCCCCCAACACCATTTAAAACAGACAAGCCTGAGTCATGCGATCCTGGCAATAGAATATCTTTTAATGTTTTGTCACCTTTTAAAGGTATCAGCTGCGTTTCAATCCAGTTTGATGGGTTATAACTGGTAAAATAACTGATGTATAGTTTTTTGTCTTCACCAACATATGAAAGGATAAATTTTCGGTCATCAACATTACAAATAGATACAGGGTAGTTTGTTGAAAAATAAGCTGGCAACACAGTTTCGGGATTTAAACCAGCTCCGGCTATTTCTGATGTATAATATAAACGAGTATCCCCTTTTTCGCCTTTCCATATATAAAAAAGTTTGGGGGAATTAAAAACACTATAAATTGCCGGTGATACATTTGATTTTGACTTTAATATGGTTACTGGATTGGTCCAGCTATTTGCATCAATATCAAAATCAGCACTATAAATCCCTGTACTTTTATATCCCTTAAAAGTTATGCGCACCCTTGCCGCAGCAAGCGGCGCAACAAATGGATAACTATCACTGGTAATGTTAGGCACATTGCGCAGTTGAATTACTTTTAAAGTGCCACTTTCCTCCGGTTGAAGTAATGCGTATACCAGATGATTCTTATCGTTATAGTGTGATGTTATTATGATGTTATTGCCAACCGTTGCAGCTGTAATACCATCAGTAAATTTTATTGGGTTGCCGGCATTCAATGTATATATTTTTGATACATCAAATGAGGTTGTAGTATTGTTAATTATATATCTTAAACTTCCATCCAGTCCTATCCAAAAAAGGTAAATCCTTGTTCCAAATACCCTGAGCACTGGCGCAAAAGCACTCTGTTCGCCAATATTTTGTTTTTGCTCAATAAAATCAGATTCGTATTGCCTGCCCAAATAGCATACACCAATGTCGCCGGTAGCGCCTTCATTTTTCCAGGTTACAAAAAAGCCTCCTTTAAAATTGGTAATATCAATAGCGTGGTCGGTTGTTACACCATTTAAATAATTTACCGGATAACTAAAATTAAGATTTTGGGCGGTGCAAATTCTGGCTGCAAATAATAGAATCCCTACTATAAATGAAATGCTATAGAACAATTTACTCATAATAAAATATTAACTATAATGCAATATGTTAAATATAATTATAATATATTTGATTAAAGCCTTGAGTATGAATAAAAAGCTAACGCTAATCATCCTATTTTTAATATGGTGTGTTAACGCCATAGCTCAGGACACGCATTACTGGTCAGATGATTATTCTACAGCAGGATTTATAGTTCCTGGAGCAGTAATTGCCAACAACAGGGATAGTTCAGTGTTATTTTACAACCCGGCATTGCTGGCTTTTTCTAAAAAAAATTCAGCCAGCTTTAGCGGTAACCTTTATCAACTGCAAAATATTTATATCAAGAATGGGGTAGGTGAAGGAAAAAATCTTTCGTCTACCAACCCTGCAATCATACCACAAATAATTTCGGGAGTAATTCATATAAAAGGCGATAAACCCTTTACTATAGGTTATGCACTTACGCATAACGATGTTTTAAACTATAATGTATCTCAGCAAAAAGATGGTAGCTTCAATGTATTAAGTGACTCGTATAGCCCGGGCCCTGAATATTTTTTGGGTCAGTACCAAATGCAGAACCGTATCAGCGAAACGTCGGGTATCTTTAGTGCTGGATTTAAATTGGCAGATAATTTAGCTTTAGGCCTTAGCACCCAGGCCACCATACATAACCAATTTTATGATGATGAATACAGTGCCAGAGCTTTTATAAATGATGGCTCTGATAATCCATTCCCGCCGTATACCAACACGCAGGAATCATACCTTGCCAAATACACCAATATAGGGGTCAGGTTTAAAGCCGGCTTATCCTATGATTTAGACAAAAGCCATTTAGGTGTGCTAATTACATCGCCCCAGATACATTTATACGGGCAAGGATCAATACTTAGTGATTATGTAATTACAGATTTGCACCTTGATGGTAACGGGCCAACAACTAATTTATTGGCAAACTCCAGGCAAACCGGTTTAAAGGCAATGTGGAAAACACCGTTCAGCGCCGCATTGGGGTATGCGTATGATATTAATGGAGGGCAGCTATATTTTGCAGGGGAATACTTTACCGGCATAAGCGAGTATGCAAATTTAAATCCTACTGACGAATACTTTGTAAAACCTGTAGGCAGCACACTGTTTTCATCTAATCTTTTAGAGCTTAAAGATGCCCGTAAATCAGTTATTGATTTTGGCTTTGGTTATAGTTTTTTGCTGGCCGAGAGTATTACTGGTTATGTTTCAGTACGATTAGATCAGTCGTACGCTGATCAGGCTTTATATAAGAACGATCTTGGCTATGAATATAATACCACCACGTGGAATAATTATGACTGGGGTTTCGGCGCAAATTTTAAAAGGCGCAAATTTAACCTGCGTGCAGGATTGCTGTTCACTTATGGGCAAACCAACAAATATTTACAACCCTATAATTTCGATAATGCCAACGAAGGGAATGTACTTGCCGGAGATCCACAAAATACATTAGCCAGAACTTTAGGGGTTAAGTTGATGATGGCTTATATCTATAATTTTTAATATTTAGATGAATAGGCACCCATTTACAGCTTCAATAGAGTCCTGCTCCAACTAATTGCAGTGTTTTAACTCGCTGGTCGGGATTCTTGTTGACTGTCCAACACCACTTTACTGTTCGATGTTATTCGAGTTTTAATCTTTTTTCTGCTAATTAAAATTATTATTTTAGCGAAAACTTAAACATGCTGTTTAACTCATTTCAGTTTCTCTATTTTTTTATAGTAGTTACTACGCTCTATTTCTTATTGCCTCATAAATATCGATGGATATTATTACTTATAAGTAGTTGCTACTTTTACATGACTTTTGTACCAATCTATATCTTGATATTAGGTTTTACGATTATAATAGATTTTTTTGCGGGAATTTATATTGAGAAATCGCAGGGTAAACAAAGAAAGATGTTCCTGATCTTTAGTTTAGTTGCGAATATTGGTGTCTTGGCTGTATTTAAATATTACAATTTTATTAATGAAAATTTATCCGTTTTATTAAATAACGTCGGCCTCCTTAATCATTTGCCTTATTTAACCATTTTACTTCCTATTGGGTTGTCTTTTCATACATTTCAAGCCATGAGTTATACCATTGAGGTATACAGAGGGAACCAAAAAGCCGAACGAAACTTTGGTATATATAGCTTATATGTTATGTTTTACCCGCAACTAGTAGCGGGTCCAATTGAAAGGCCACAAAACTTATTGTATCAGTTTCGCAAAAAACATGATTTCAATTACCAACGAATTGCAGATGGTTTAAAGTTAATGGCATGGGGCTTATTCAAAAAAGTGGTAATTGCAGATAGATTATCAATTGTTGTAAATAAAGTTTACGATAATCCTCATAAATTCCACGGATTAAGTTTTGTTATAGCCACAATTTTTTTTGCATTTCAGATTTTCTGCGATTTTTCCGGATATACAGACATTGCTATAGGTGCCGCAAATGTTATGGGATTTAAATTAATGAAAAATTTTAACCGGCCCTATCACTCAAAAAGTATCAGCGAATTTTGGACAAGGTGGCATATTTCACTTTCAACATGGTTCAAAGATTATTTATATATACCGTTAGGGGGAAGTCGCGTTAGCGTACCACGTTGGTATTTTAACCTGTTTATTGTTTTTTTAATCAGTGGCTTATGGCATGGAGCTAATTGGACTTATATTTTGTGGGGAGCGTTAAATGGCTTTTATTTAATTTTTGCCTTAGTTACGCAAAAAGTTAGAAACAAAATAGTTGCTTTTACGGGTATCGCTAAATTACCGGCGGTATATTCAGCCATTCAGATATTTACAACTTTTTTCCTTATCCTCATTGCATGGGTCTTTTTCCGGGCACGAAAAATTCATGATGCATTATACATTATAAAAAGCGCCTTTACGCAAACTTATACCGATCTGATAAATTTGCTTCACCATAAACCTTTAGAAATCACGACGGCCAGCCATGACCTGGAAAAGGGTATAATTGTAATTTTATTTTTAGAATTGATTCACATCCTGCAGGGCAAAATGAATATCAAAGATTTTATTAATAGCCAGCCTAAATATCTTCGTTGGGGCATATACTACTTATTTATTTTTTTATTGCTGCTTGGTAGTACGGCCACAAACAGTCAATTTATTTATTTTCAATTTTAATTTATGAAAAATGAATATTTAAAAACCGTTAGCAGTTTATCGGCCATTATTGTACCTGTAGCTATTTTAGTAGTATTATTAATGCACTTTGGGTATACTCCTCTTTTTACAAATTCAATTAGTTTTGATGCAAAAATCAAATTTGTAAATAACAAAAAACCAAAACAGATTGATTTAGCAGCAATAGGTTCATCTATAACATTAAATAATTTAAGCTCAAAAGTTATAAAAGATAGTTTGAATACATCATTCTTTAATTTTTCTTCCTGGGGTCTTCAGATGAATGATATAAAAGAAGTTATTGCTAAGGATATAGTAAACTACAAGCCTAAATATATACTAATCAGCTCTTCAATTCCAGATTTTATACTCCCCGGAAATTTACCTGCATTGGAAAACTATTATAACACTAACAAATTTTTTAAAGAAACCTTTACACCTTATTTCTACATCAAAAACTTCAATTCTATAGCCGATATCTATACCAGGAAAAAAGCAACTGATAAACTTGAACGTGTAAATGATCAATACGATTCTCTGAATTTTGACGACTATGGCGGGGCGCTGTTATACATTCCCGAAAAAAACATTTCAGCAAGCAGATGGAATGCCAAAGACCCTTTTCCAACCAATTACACTAATAGCCAATACAAAAATTTAACTGCGTTATGTGTGTTTTTAAAAGAGCACAACATAAAATTAATTTTTGTTCAGTCGCCTATAAAAAAGTCATATGTATATTCAGCAGAAGCACAACAAATTATTGATGATCACTTTAACACCTGTAAAAACATAGTTGAGAAATACAATAATATCTATTTGAACTTCTATAATCCCCAATTATTTTCTGACGATCATTTATTTGTTGATCAATTTCATTTATCTGCAGCGGGAGCAGAAATATTTACAAAACAAATTACACACAACTTAAAGATTAATCATATTATTCAATAATTTAACAGGTTTATTATTGCCTATAATTTTCAATGCGTAATCAAAAAGGCCTTAGATAGAAATCTAAATCCTTTTTGATTAATCTTATTAGTTGAGGTTTCATTCATTCGAAATTCTCATTTAATGGGCGAATACCTTATGGCTTAAACTGGAAAAAGCTCTGCGATCCTGCATAATACCAGCCGAAATATGCTTCCCCTGTAATAATGTAGCCTATACCGTTAACGCTCACAGAAGCTGAGAAGAGTTTAATTGGAGCAAAAACCTTTTCCTTTAAGGTCCAGCTATCAGCTACAGGGTCGTATTCATAAACGTATGGATAGCCCCCCTCATCTGTAACTAAACCGCCACCTATGTATCCTTTATTTTGCGCTGAAAAAGCGAAACCCGCGCTTCTGGCCACATATTGCGGGGGCATTGATAATTGTTTCCAAGTTTCGGTGGCAAAATCGAACGACCATGCATCCGCTATATATGGATCTGATCCTCCTGTCTGGGCAGCTCCGCCAATTACATAACCCTTGTTATTTAAGGTAAACCCCATTGCTTGTCCACGCGGCAAACCCGGAAAACTTGTTGTTTGCTGCCAGCTATCAGTTACCGGGTTATAGCGCCATACATCATTAGTATTGGTAAGGGCATTAGGTGTATCCTGACTCCCACCTATCATATAACCATATTTATCTGAGCTGAAGCATACCGGAAAAATAGTATAAGTGCCCGGAAATGACGCTATTTGCTTCCAGGTATCTGCGGATGTATCATAACACCAGAAACTATTATCGAATAAGAGTCCTGAACCCATGCCCACATATGCTTTTGTACCAATACTAAAGGAGTTCACAATATAGGAAGCCACAGGGCAGCTGGCAAGCTGTGTCCATTTATCTGCATTAGGATCGTATTTCCACCAGTCGGCCAGTGCATAATCCGTCACCTGCGATTTTCCCAATCCGAAATAAATGTTTCCCCCAATGGCAACAGCAGTTGCCCCAAAACGCGCCGGTCCCGGAAAATTATTCTTAGGGGTCAAATATTTATAAACACCGTAATTTCCTTGTACAACCGTTACAAGATCTTTGCCCGTTTTGACCGTCAGGTTTCCCATATCTGACATCGATACATTATCTCCTTTTACAACCAATTGGGTAGGTGTAACCGAAATCACGCTAAGCACCGCAGTATCCAGCAACACCTGGTTATTTGCCAATGCCGGATTAAAATATTGTCCGGAAATAGTGATCGTACTGCCTGGCAGCAAGGTGGTATTGCTCACACCTGACACCAAAGGCAGTTGCAGTGTCAAATACCCGTCATTACTTTTTAGCCCACTAATAATTACGTTAAAAATATTTGATCTATTCAGTAGCGTATTAGGTACATTAAAAAAACGCTTGTCGTATCAATTCGTGTCGGGTGGATCGTTATATTAGAACCGAAATCAATGCTAATATCTGCGGGGTTGATGATATCGAGCGAATCAATGGTTAACTTAACTTCTTGTCCCCAGATATAAGCTGAATACAAAGGCTCAATTTTTACATGGGTCATGGCAGGCTCTTTTGACTTCGCCTCCTGTTGGCCGCCTTCCTTTTTGCAGCCCGATAAAATGGTAAGCAGAACAATTGCCAGGTTCAGTATTCTCTTCATTTTGCGATAAGTGGACGGCAAATATAGAAATAATTTTTACTGACCGCAGTTGTCTCCTTTGGACTGGATATAACCCCACCCAACACTCCCGGAGAAATCAACCCAAAGATTACTAACAAATCACGGGCTTGTAAAAAGACTTACGCATTTGATGAATAATTATCAATAATATTAATCTGATTCAAAAACATTATTGATATTTGATGTAATGAAAGTGACGGCTTTTTTTATGATGATATGCATGGTTTTCCTTATAACTTTTCAAGGAAAGGCAAAAGTTATGCATACTTCTGAAATGAAAACCTGCTGTCATGAAATGGCAAAACGGACGCCTTCCGCTCCTGATCAAAAGGATGATTGCGGCCAAAGGGGGTGCAATATCATCTTATCTTGTCCAGCTTGCAGTTTCTTAACAGTTGACCCTATTTTTGTGAAACCTTTAATTCCAATAGCTATAGAGTTACAGGTTATTCCTTACCATATGGGTAGTTTATCCGATTATACTCTTCCAAACTGGAATCCTCCAAAAGTTTAATAATAACGCTATACCTGTAAGCTTATCACTCAGGACATTTATTATTAAACTCATTTAAAAATTTAAAATCATGAAAAAGTTTCTTTTCATCGTTACGATGATACTATTATCTATAAATACAATTTCTTTCGCTAACACTCCATGCTGCAATAGCAAGATGAATCATTGCACTAAATGCGCAAAATCATGTACTAAACCAACATGTACGGATTATTGCAGCAAGACTTGCAAATCGTCAGGAGTGTGTGATAGGACCTGTAAATAAAAGAAAGAGCCGGGTTCGCCCGGCTTTTTCTTTCCTAGTATAAGCAAAACAGTTTTGCTATATGAACTTATTTGAACAGAGAAAAGGCGTCTTCTTAAACCTATTGCTGCATGCTGCCCGGGTCAACTTTAAAATAAGATTTATAGTCGGTAAGTCGTTTCAGCAATCCCTTGTTTTCGTTAATAATTTTCGCCTTTTCGGTTACTCCTGCTGGTAAAATTATATACCCGTATGGACTCTTTCTTTCCCCAAGCCACATAGCGCCCGGATTAATTACAACCGGCCCATCAGCCTCACCGTTTGGTATATTTCCTATATCTTTATTAGTTAAATACGGAGCATAAAACATATAATGTGGCATATTCATTGTCATAACGTCATGATGATCCGGCTTTCCGGGATAGGTGCGCATTACCGGGGCCAGCATGTATGAAATGCCGGTTCTCGCCGGAGCCTTGTATATTCCTTTCCTGATTCTGTCAATTACTATATTTTTTATCTGTAAGGCTGTGAATTTTCCTGTAGCCCTCATAGCTGCAACATCGCTGCAAACAGGAAAAATTGTCCTGGCACCTTCAGCGTCAAAGCCGATGGCAGCGGCATCGTCTTTCCTGAATTCCCCCCACTCCCATTCCGTCCGCGTAACGAAACACATAAACCCATTGGACCCCTTATGGGCTACATAATAACCCTTTTTAGGATTCAATAAATAAACAGTGGCATCATGACGCAGTTGCGGAGGAAGGGCACTTAATGCGAAGTCCGTCTCAAGACTTACCGGAATTTTTTCAAGCTCCCAATCTGTGGTCTTTTGGCCAAAACTTTGGTTGGAAATAAATAAGACGACAAGGACCAATAGCGCTCGCCGGAACTCTTTGTTTTGTCTGATCACACTATTCATATTTATAGTTTAATTGCCATACTTTATTGTATGTAATATTCTATAATGAAGTTATTAGCTGCAATTAAATTTAACAAGGGGCATAAACGCCATTACAAGGGGGCATTTATGCCATTTTAAATTTTTTGTGAATCCCCATTTATTTAAAATTTATTTCCACCACCTTACTAACTACAGATTAAGCAGTTAGGGTCACCAAGCATTATTAAAGAAAATAAAATGCAATATCGAGCCCATCCAAACGTATTAATTAATATAAAAACAGCACAAGTCATCATCATAATTTTTTAATAAATTATCATATGCACCACTCTTTATAATACCAGCATATCTGCTGCACTTCCAAAATTTTACTTTTTTATCAAAGCCGGGTTAACCGGGATTAAAAGCACGCCCATGTTTTTTGGTGTGTGCCGTTTATGAATTCACAATAATTTTTAACATATAATTAATCTTCAAATTAATGGAAACACAAACAGTGAAAGCGACCAATTTAAAGCTCAAGGAGTTTTTTGTTCACCAGTTAAGAGATATTTATTGGGCAGAAAAAAAGTTATTCACCGCGTTGCCAAAGTTGCAGGAAGCGGCAGGCACACCGGAATTAAGAGATGCCTTCGGCCAGCACGGGCATCAGGCAAAAACCCATGTTGACCGGTTGGAACAGGTTTTCGGCATGTTCAATGAAAAGGTTGATTCTGGTAAATGTGCAGCTATAGCCGATATTGTAGAAGAAGGCGTGGATGTGATCGGTGCAACTATTGAAGGCTCCAGCCAGCGAGATACAGGGCTGATTTTCGCAGGCAAGAAAGCCGAACATTATAAAATTGCCACATATACCTCCATGGTTAATCTGGCTAAGAACATAGGTTACCACAATGTAGCTGATATTTTGGGCGAAACGCTGGCTGAGGACAAAGCAGCAGATGCGCAGTTAAGCAAAATCGCCGAAAACAATATCAATTACGCATTAAATTAAATAATCAGCGACCTTATTCGATTTTTATTAATCTCTGCCAAGCCAGCGTCCTTTACCGGATGCTGGCTTTTTATTGAGGGACGAAGAGATTACAACGCTGGATTGCAGATACTATAAAAATGATATATCATTAATGCACACATCTTTTCCTGAAAGTTTTAAAAGGAAATGTTTGAGTTCAATGCTGGTTATTTGCAACGCTGAAGTTTGTTAGAAAACAAAATAAGAAATTGATGTTATATTGTCCATTTGCGTCAAAATAGATTAAAGAACATACTGAATATCATAACCTTGTTGATTCCACTTGCCACAAGAATTTTAGCTGTTATTTTTTGAAACTAGTTTATCGATAATAATTGCCCATTCATCGAAAACTCAGGAATTAAGACTACTACAGACTTAGTTTTATAACACAAAACAGACCAGCAATTACTTTTAACTCAATTAGCCATGGAAACACAAAGACATCAAATAATAAATGATACGCCAAAACAAATGAGCTTTTTCAATAAAAAAGAAGTATCACCTATTAATAATGAATTCAATACTTCGACCATTTGTTGTCAGGCGGAGGAAGATAGTCCTTTTACCGTTGCTGATTTAAAAGATTTAATGGCCTATAATGAGTTAGGCTGCTGGAAATTAAATATTCTTACACAACAGATCAGTTTATGCCCTGTTTCAATAAGATTATTGGGATTAAGAACAGGTGTTCAAATTAATTTAAGTACCATTACCCGTCAGTTGATAAATTTAAATGCTTTAGGGATAATTGAATCTTTCAGATCCGCTTGTCAAAATCACACCCAGGTTGAGAAAGTTATTAAAGTGAATATTGGTGAATCCAATACGGCAACCTGGTTAAAAATTACGGGTTCATTATTTTACAGCAACGGAATAGCCGTAAAGGTTATGGGTACAATTACTGATATCACGACAGTAAAAAACGAGGAATTTCAACGGAAGGACCTAATGGCGTTTTTAAGTCACGAGCTTAGGACGCCTTTGAGTATAGCAAAATTATATGTTCAGCATTCGTACAAAATAGTAAAAAAAGAAAAAGTTAATGAGCTGGCAAACAACCTGGCGAAAGCCGACTATCAGACTGAGCGAATGGTAAATATGATCGATAACTTTTTGACACTGTCACATATGGAAAATAGCAAATTGATTGTTCAGCCAAAGGGTTTTGACCTGACGGATACGATTTCCGAAATAATAAAGGACATGGCATTTATGTACCCCGGCAGGGTTTTCAAAATGGAATCCGAAAATCATGTGAAAGTAAATGCTGACAAAGATAAAATCATACAGGTACTAATAAATTACCTCAACAATGCTGTAAAATATTCGCCAGCAGATACTCCTATAAGCATAAGCTGCAGAAAAATCGGTGATCAAATAAGGGTTGGCGTTAGCGATAAGGGGCCGGGAATTTCAACTGATAATCAGAAACATTTATTTAACCGCTATAGCCGCGTTCACGACGAAAACAATATAAGAGTTAAAGGATTTGGACTGGGCCTATTCCTATCAAGAGAAATAATTGAAAGCCATGGTGGAAAGGTTTGGGTTCAAAGTGAGCCTGGTGAAGGATCGACTTTCGGATTTACTTTAAAATAAACAAATATTTAAGCCTTTATTCTTTCTTTTAAGTGTACGTTAAAGACTCGCCATTTTTATACTAAATCATGTATAATTGAGCCTTATTTAATAAATGCCTGCAAAATTGATTTGCAGGCATTTATCATTTTTAATATTGATTCAGTGGTCTCAAAGGCTCCAATCTCCAATAATTTTATAGAGCATCTACAACTATTAATTGAGCTGGTGGTACAATAAAGGCCGATTTCGAAAACGGCGACGAGAAATGTTTCAAACTATTTTAATTCGATATGCCTGTAAGATAATTCCGTCCCACTGCCTTTCATTTTTTTTGAGTTTATGGATTTAAAAACCGTACATACCACCCGAAACTGAAATTTGCTCGCCTGTGATCCAGGCTGCATCATCGGAAGCAAGAAATACGACAGCTTTCGCAATATCTGCGGGCTGGCCTCTGCGGCCAAGCGGTGTTTTGGCAACAAACATCTTTTCATACTCACTGCCGGCAGTGACGCCTGCGCTGGCTGCGCCTTCCGTTTCAGTAGCGCCGGGTAAAATAGAATTGATACGGATGTTTTTTGCACCCAGTTCTTTCGATAAAGCAATGGTGAAGGCATCTAAAGCCGCCTTAGTTGCAGAGTATAAAGAGGCTCCCGGCAGCGGGTATTTGCTTGCACCTGAGCTGATATTGATGATATTGCCGCCTTTGTCGCCAAATAATTTTAAAGCTGCCTGGATAGTCAGTATAGGCCCTAATACATTGACGTTGAAACTCTGATGAAATGCTGCTACCGAGATCTGTTCTATAGGCGCGTATCCCTGGGCAACCGCGTTATTCACCAAAATATCTAACCCGCCGAAAGCTTTCTTTGTTTCGTCAAAGAGCCTGTTTACATCGGCTTCGTTCGATACATCGGCTTGCACCGCAATGGCAATGCCGCCATTGTCCGTTATGGCTTTCACCACTTTATCTGCGCCTTCTTTACTTGAAGCATAATTCACAACTACCTTTGCGCCTGCTGCCGCAAAGTGTTTTGCGATAGCTGCACCTATTCCTTTTGAAGCACCGGTAACTACCGCCACTTTGTTTTTTAATTTACTCATTATTTCTATTTATTAATTAATACTTTTTTTGTTAATATTCATTGAATCGTTTAATTTCAAATTCTTCAGGATTTTTCCGTTCTGAATCATATACAAAGGTGCGGTACTGTAACGAACTCCGTATTGACATGAATCATAAAGTGCGCTTGATATAAGTCAATTCAAGATGATGGCCTAAATCACATTAAGCTGATAACGAACTGTAAAATAGCAACTTAAGGCAGAGGCAAAAAACCAAAGCAACAGAAAGCCTGACCGGTTACAAGGGCCCATATTCCATTAGTAAGCACTTTTTTTGCATTCAGGAAGATATACCGATAAGGGTTTCTGAAGCGGCAATTGAAAAGCCGGGCGCTTTGTTGAAAGGCTATAAAGATCTATTTAAAAGAGTTTTTCTTTAGCCTGCTCAACGTTTCCGGGGATAAACCCAGATAAGAAGCGATCATGTTTTGCGGGAACCGCTGTAGAAATTGCGGATAATTGCTGATCAAATCCTCGTAACGCTCTTCAGCCGTATAGCTCATAGCGGCCTGCACTCTTTTCTGGTTGGCAATGGTGTAATTTTGACTGATTACGTTCGCCATCGCCGAAAAGGCAGGTATATGCTTAAGATACTCCTCAATTTGAGCATTGGTTGATTGCAGAACCTCCAGATCCTCCAGCGCTTCAATATTAAAGCGACTTGGCGTTAAAAGGTAAAAGCTTTCAAAATCGGCCAGCCACCAGTTTTCCAAAGATAATTTCAGTATATGTTCATGCCCTTTTTCATCTACCGTAAAGGTTCTGGCAGATCCTTTTACAATAAACCCGATATATTTGCACACGTCTCCTTCCTGTAAAAAGTATTGCCGTTTTCGAAGTTTTTTGGGCTTGAAATACTCCATCAACAAATGCTTATCATCCGCTGAAAGTAGTTTTCCTGATATTTCTTGAATGTAATCGAAAAGCGCTTCAAAATTGGACATCGTTCAACAATATAATTATGCGCAATTTACTCAACCTGCCTGATAAATCCCTGCTTCCGGCAGAAACAGGGATTTGAAGGAAGCTTATGCTGTTGAAACATTTATTTTAGTGTGTATTGGTGAAACCCCCGTTAACTTATAAACGGTCATATTGCCTTTTATCTTTTGTCTTTGAGCTTATGAATTTAAAGCCCGTCCATTCGCTCATTAAGCCTTGTGGCTTATGGGCATCTCGGAGGCCCGCGCCAGTGCCTGCGTGTCGATATACTCCCGGATAGTCGTTAGTTTGCCATTTCGAACGGTAATATCGAAGACCCAATCGTCCTTGAACGGCTTATTCGTGGCTTTGATTTTCCCCGTAGCCACGCCGATAACGAAAACCCGGTCTCCCTGCGCCAAGAATTCGGGGGGCTTTGGGTATGTCATTTCCACCTCTTCGGAAGCCTTCCGAAGCACAGCCACCAATTCCTTGTGCCCGCGGTGCGTGCCGGCCAGCGGCCAGTCCTCACCCGGAATGATCCACTCGATATCTTCGGCTACCAGTGCCAGCACGCCTTGCTTGTCGGCGCCGCCAATTGCTGCAAAAAAGGCTTGCACAATCCGGACATTCTCTTGTGTTATTTTGTCTTTCATCTTTTTTAAAATTTGCGATCAGGATTAATCAGTCGAATTTGACCAGGTCCTGAAAGATAAGTTTACCCCAGGTATTTCCGTGCGCCTGCACCAGCAGTCCGCCTTCCGAAAGCCCGCCAAGTTTGACTGGCGCGAAACCGAGATTTTCCGCAAGCGCACCAATCTCCGCCGCTGCGCCGTCATCATCGCTCGTCAGGAACACGACTCTCCTGCCACCATGTACGGCCGGATCCTGATCAAGAATGGCAGCGCCCAAATGGTTGAAGCCCTTAACCAGTTTTCCACCGGTGAAGGCCTGCGCCACGAACCAGGCAGAAGGCAGTCCTCCCATTTTCTCAGGGGGCACGCCGTAGGCATTGGTCACATCAACGATGATCTTCCCCTGCCAGGTGGGGAGCGCCTTCGCGACATCCGTGTGCGATTCAAAACGCACAGCCAAAAAGATGACGTCCGCCTTGACGGCTTCCGCCAGTGTTGAGGGAATGATCTCGGGTCCGATTGCGGCGGCATCGGATGCAAAGCTTTCCGGGTCGCGCGTGGTTGCAACGGATACTTCGATTCCGTTGCGGGCAAATGCCTTGGCCAGGGCTTGGCCGATCTTGCCGAAGCCGATAATTGCGTAGCTCACTACTTTCTTTTCTGATTTACTCATTTTGAAAATTATTTTAATTATTTAATGGCACCGGGTTAAAAACCCGCGCGAGTGTAGGGTCAATTATTTAGACAGATAAGTCATCCCACCATCAACAAGGAGTTCAGCACCAAGCATAAACGAAGAATCATCAGAGGCCAGGAAAACTGCTGTTTTACCAATGTCAGATGGTTGCCCGATCCTGCCTATCGGCATTTGATCTGAAAAGTGTTTTTTTACCGCTTCCATTTGTTCTGCGGGAACGAACTTGTCAAATGCCGGTGTATCTGTTGTACCTGGTGTTATAACATTTGCCCTGATCTTTCTGTCTAAAAGATCGCTTGAGAATGCTTTGGCTAAATAGATCACGGCTGCTTTTGCAGCGCCATAAAGCGTAAAATTCGCATAGGCCCGATGAGCAGCATTTGAACCGATCAAAATAACAGAGCCACCGTCATTCATATAGGGCAATGCTTTTTGAACTGTGAAGTAAACACTTTTCAGGTTCAGGTCAATGGCCTGGTCAAACGCGGCTTCGTCAAAAGTTGCCACAGTTCCTACCGCCCCGGCACCCGCATTGGCTACGATCACGTCTATTTTACCAAATTTTTCAGCTGTTGCTGCAAACACCCTTTCCAGGTCGGCAACATTGGTTACATCGGCATTTATGGCTATAAAATTATCTCCAAGTTGAGCTACAGCACTATCTAAAGTTTCCTGATTTCTGCCGACAATAACTCCTTTAGCACCTTCATTTTTAAATTCCTGGGCAATGCCAAATCCTATCCCGCTATTACCACCTGTAATAACTACTACTTTATTTTTTAATCTATTCATTATTTCTTTTTTTAAAGGTTGAGCGACAAAAGTCGACTATTAAAGTTATCTTTAGTAACTTTGTACTGAAAGATAACAGTAACACAGAGGTAACAGAGTAACATTGTGATGTGTCAGATTAAAGATTTGCAAGAGCAAAGGAAGAAAAAATAGAGCCGTTCAAAATTCAACGGACGCGCTAATGGGAAGTAGCGCTTTTTCCGATACATACGATAGGGCTTTAAAGTATCTGTCTAAAAAAGTCCTGGGAACAGGATATTGAAAAAATGTATCTTAAACCAATATTAATACCTCAATATGAGGTTTTAAAAAAGCCCTATTAAATTAAACAACAGGGCTTTTCGGATTTTGTTTTCTATTTAAATAAAGGAAGATTTGCCGTTTTGTACTGAAATAACAGTATCATCGGTGTAACCAAGTAACATTATGGGGTGTAAAATAGAAGAGTTTCAACAGGAACAAAAGAAAAGAATCAGAGCCGTTCAGGATTCAATGGACGTGTTGAATGGCAAATGGAAGATTGCTATTATTTCGTCTATTTGCTGTTACGGCAAAAGGCGGTTTTCTGATATTCTGAATGATGTAGAAGGAGTTTCCAACAGAATGCTAAGCAAAGAATTGAAGGAACTGGAAATAAACCAATTGGTAACACGGACCGTTTTACCTACACAACCTATAACGGTTGAATACGAACTTACTGAACACGGCAATACGTTGCAAACCATCATCAGTAATCTTACAGATTGGGGAACTGTGCACCGAAAAAAAATTGCCGGGAAATAATGTTCGTTCTTTATTGCGTGTCGTCCTGCCATTACTTCCAACAACCTTGTATCAGCCATTCGGTTGCCCAATAAAAAATATCGAACTACAAGATTGAACGAAGCTGCACAATTAATATATCACATTAACAGGTAGTTACGTGAAAATATAAACGAGAAAGATGCGAAGTTATCGCTCCTTTCCCGTGAGTGGTCCCTAGGCTACAAAATCGAATTCTTTTATGGTTGATTTGCATTGTTCGACAGGTTTGGAAGAGAATAGCTTGCTAATGTCGTTTCGGAATTAAAAGCCTAAATTGCAACTATACAAATATTAGATTGCAGTTAAAGTACGTTACATGTTAAAAAAGATGAGAAACTGGCACCACATTTTATTAATAGTAGTCATTAATTTTTGGTGTATTTTTAGTCATGCTAATGCAACCATTAAAATATCCGAAAAAATCATTTATATAAAACAGATTGGCATAATACGTCCTAAGTCTATTGCTAAAACACATACACCTGAAGAATTTGGTGCGATTGGAGATGGCGTACATGACGATACAGAGGCGTTAAAAAAAGCGCTGAATGCTACTGGCGATATTACTTTTAAAAAAGGTCGAGTTTATAAAATAACAAACACTGTAATTGTTAAATCTGTAAAAAAAATAATCGATCTAAATAACTCAACAATCAATCGCGACCCGTCAAAAATTGGCTTTTCATTTGAAAACTGTAACACAATAGTTTTTAAAAATGGGAAAATACTTTGCTCAGCCAAACCTATAGCGGGTGCCGGTTCAGAAAACTGCATCAACTATGTACAATGCAAAAACATCACCACAACTAAATTAATTATTGACGGATCAAACGAAATGGGGATTGCCCACATCGCTTGTATTGGAGTAATAGCATCTTACAATAATATAAAAAATTGTTATAGAGATGGGATACATGAAATATACTGTGCTAATGTACAAGTTTTTGAAAACACCTTAAGCAATATTAAAGACGATGCTTTAGCCTGCCACGATTATGGTACCGATGGGCAAAAATTATTTATAAGGAAAAATGGCTATACCCAGGCCTCAAACATAAAAATATACAATAATGTAATTAACAACGCTTATCAGGGCATTAGCTCCATATCATGTAAAAATATTGAAATCACAAACAACACTATTTCCTCAACAGTGGGTGCAGGTATAGCTATTTTTAATACACAGGCTATTAATATTGGAGGTACCGCAAGGGTGAATGGGGCTATAATACAAAATAATAAAATTAACAACAGTTGCGGCTCTCAAAAAATAATGGGTATTATGTATGATAATAACGGACAAAATTCAACCGGCAGGGGTGCGATTTTTGTTGGTACTTTAGGAACCAATGGGCAGCTTAATGACGCAACAATTCTTTCAAATGTATCAGTTGTGAATAATAAAGTAAATAATTGTGGCGTAAACGGCTTGTGGTTTACTAATACGGTAAATGCCATTATTTCTGATAATAATTTTACCAATTGTTGTAATGAAACATCCAGCTTTTCAGGTACTGTTTGTGCTATTTATAACATAACCAATGGTGAAATTAACAACAATATAACTGTAGATAACCGCACAGTGAAAAAACATTATTTTGGTTTTGATCTCCAAAATGTAACTGGAAACGTGAGCAATCTAATTGACAAGGGTTCAAAAGCTGGTTATCATATTGTAAATACACCGGCTTTTAGGCCAATAACTAATTAAATACACTGCCTTTATTAAATACATATTCATCAGGCAATCATTCAATAACCGTGATATAACAGTAATCTGTTTGATTCATGCGAATATATGATTAATTGAAAAGCCCTCAGATTTTTCATCTAAAGGCTTTTTAATTCTATTCCCATGCTTGGCATACGGTGGGTCGTTTTGTGGTCCCGACGAGAATCGAACTCATATCTAGAGTTTAGGAAACTCCTATTCTATCCGTTGAACTACGGGACCTTTTTGATTTCGGAATTCGAATTTGCAATTTCAGAATTTATCCTTAAGCAAATCTAAATTTCTGCAAAGGTGCAAATTATTAGCTGATCTGGCAAAACATTTGTACTTCATCTGCACTTCAATCATCACCTCACTACCGAGCCATTGTGCATATCGCCATCGGCCGATACAAAACTGAGCTTGCCATCAGCATTCTCTGCCATCAGGATCATTCCCTGGGATATAATACCTTTTATTTCTCGTGGCTCCAGGTTTACCAAAACGTTTACCTTTTGGCCAATAATTGCTTCCGGCTCAAAATACTCAGCAATGCCAGATACAATGGTACGTTCGTCAATACCAGTATCAACTGTCAATTTTAACAGCTTTTTCGTTTTAGCTACTTTTTCGGCAGTCAAAATAACTCCTGTACGGATGTCCATGGTAGCAAAAGTCTCATAATCAATATTTTCTTTTGCCGGTACAATGCTTATCTGTTTGGCTGGTTGAGCTGCTGCTTTTTTATCAGCCAGTTTTTGTAATTGTTTTTCTATTACTTCGTCTTCTACTTTTTCAAAAAGCAGGTCCGCAGCATTTAGTTGATGGCCATTTTCAAAGGATATTTCTGTATTGAAAGCAATAGCCTCAAAAGGCAGATTCAGCATACCGATAATTTTTTTCACCGTAGCAGGTAAAAATGGTTGCAAGCAGGTAGCTAAATGCCCAATTAATATTAAACAGTTATGCAAGGCATCTTTAGCCGCTTCCGGTTCTGTCTTTATCGATTTCCAGGGTTCCTTCTCTGTTAGGTATCGGTTTCCCAAACGGGCAATATCCATTACATTTTGTAATGCCTGCCTGAATTTATACGCCTCCAGGTTTTGGTGAAGCTCGTCGTAATAATCACCCAGATCTGCATCCAGGTTTTTGTCGGTCAGCACAATTTTTGCGGCGTCACTTTCAATTTTGCCATCATAAAACTTGTGCATCAATATCATTACACGGTTAATGTAATTACCTAAAATGGCTACCAGTTCATTATTTACCCTTGCCTGGTAATCTTTCCAGGTAAACTCACTGTCGCTGGTTTCGGGTAATATGGAGGTTAATACATAACGTAACTCATCCTGCTTACCCGGAAATTCCTCCAAATACTCGTGCAACCAAACCGCGTGGTTACGTGAGGTGGAGAGCTTATCGCCTTCCAGATTTAAAAACTCATTTGCCGGCACATTCTGTGGTAAAATATATCCTCCATGAGCATGCAAAATAGATGGGAAAATAATACAGTGAAACACAATATTGTCTTTACCTATAAAGTGCAACAGGCAAGATTCATCAGCCTCATTTTCCTGTTTTTTCCAGTATAGTTTCCAATCTTTTCCATTATCAATGGCCCATTGCTTGGTAGCTGATATATAGCCAATAGGGGCATCCATCCAAACGTAAAGCTTTTTGCCTTTTGCTTCTTCCAATGGCACGTCAATTCCCCAATCCAGGTCGCGGGTCATGGAGCGTGGTTGCAAACCCGATTTTAACCACGATTTACACTGACCAAAAACATTTACCTTCCACTCCCCTTCTTTCTCGTCGATCCATTTTTCCAGCCAGGGCTGATATTTATCCAGTGGTAAATACCAATGCTTGGTAGGCTTTAAAACCGGGCTTTTACCACTTAAGGTTGATATAGGGTTGATCAGGTCTGTTGGGTTAAGGGAAGTCCCACATCTTTCGCACTGATCGCCGTAGGCATTCTCGTTATGGCAATTGGGGCAGGTACCAATAATATACCTGTCAGCTAAAAACTGCTGGTAATCTTCATCGTAATATTGCTCCGAAAACTTCTCTACAAACTCATCTTTTTCATACAGGTTCAGGAAAAACTCCTGCGACAAATCATGATGAATAGCGGATGAAGTACGGTGATAAATATCAAAAGAGATCCCAAATTCCTGGAAACTGTCTTTAATCTGGTTATGGTATTTATCAATAATCTGTTGTGGTGTAGTGCCTTCCTTTTTTGCTTTTATGGTGATAGCTGCGCCATGCTCGTCAGAACCGCAGATATAAACTACATCCTTTTTTTTAAGGCGAAGGTAGCGCACAAAAATATCAGCCGGCAGGTACGCTCCGGCTAAGTGACCTATATGAAGCGGCCCGTTAGCATACGGCAAAGCCGAAGTAATGGTAAACCGTTTAAACTTATCCAATTTTGACATTAAAGTATTCCTTTTTGCAAAGATACTTTTTTAGCGCGAAAGTCGGGGGAAGTCAGTAAGCAGGAAAGAAATGTTATAAGCAGATTGAGAAAAGTTTTTTATTATTGAGGGGAATAACCATAAGACTTTACAAAACACCAAATAATGCAAAAATCGGCTACTTCTCCCGCATCATCAGGCCTTCAGCCTCCTTATTTAAAAAAAGGGGATAAAATAGCCATCACCTGCCCCGCAAAAAAGCTGCCTAACCCTATGACAGATGCCATCAGCTTACTTGAATCGTGGGGACTGGAAGTTGTTTTAGGCGAAACGGTTGACGCCAGTTATCACCAGTTTGCGGGCGATGACGATTTAAGGGCAAAAGATTTGCAGCGCTTTATTGATGATGACAGCATAAAGGCCATCATAGCCGCCCGCGGCGGTTACGGTACAATGAGGATGATTGACAAGGTTGATTTTAGTCGCTTTGCGCAAAACCCAAAATGGTTAATCGGCTTTAGTGATATTACCGTTTTGCATACTCACCTGTATGCTAATTACCAGGTTCAAACCATACACGGGCAAATGCCCATCAATATACTCGATGCTTCTGCCCATTCATTCGAAACCTTAAGAAAAGCCCTTTTTGGCGAAAACCTACATTACCATGTTCACCCGCATACCTTAAATCGTGTTGGGGACACCTCCGGCATTTTAATCGGCGGTAATTTATCTTTGCTGATAGCAGTGGCCGGTTCTGTATCTGACCTGGATTACGATGGCAAAATTCTGTTTATTGAAGATGTTGGCGAATATCTATACTCTATTGACCGCATGATGCGCAACTTAAAACGCGCAGGCAAATTGGCCCAACTAAAGGGCTTAATTGTTGGCGGATTTTCCGAAGTAAAGGACAATGATATTCCATTCGGACAAACCGTACCCGAAATTATACTGGAAGTAGTTAAGGAATATGATTACCCGGTTTGTTTTGATTTCCCGGCAGGGCATATTCCTGATAATTGCAGTTTAATACTCGGTAAAATGTTAAATTTATCCGTAAAACAAACTGAGGTAAAAATTAAATATTAAACATTTAAAAATTAAAATATGGCCCTATTTGAAGGTTTAGGTAATTATAAAAATTTCGGCTTATTAATTATGCGTGTAGGACTTGGCGTAATGTTCATTTACCATGGCTATCCAAAATTAGGCGGCGGCCCTACAGAATGGCGCGAGCTGGGTAGCGCCACAAAATACGTGGGCATACACTTCTGGCCGGTAGTATGGGGGCTATTATGTGCCGCCACAGAAACTTTTGGCGGTTTCCTTTTAATTATCGGGCTAGCTTTTCGCCCGGTGTGTTTTGCTTTAATGATAAATCTTATTGTGGCTGCCGCGATGTGTTTCGGCAAGGGAGAAGGTTTAGCGGGTGCATCACACGCTATTGAAGATGCAGTAGTATTTGCGGGCCTGCTAATTGTTGGGCCGGGAAGAAATAGTGTGGATAAGAAATAAGGGCTGACAAATCCTGATTAAATAAGGACATAATAGTATAAAAGGCAGGTTCAAACCAAATGAACCTGCCTTTTATACTCAATTAAATTAAGATGGGTTGTCTGTTATGTTAAACGAAAAGCTGGTGCCATCAGTCCTTATTATTGTACCCCAAAACTGAAATATTCCATTGCCAAGATATGTATAGGAGGCGGAAATAACCACAACTGTTGAACTGTTTTCAATGGTTGCGTTTTTGCATACACCATTCGAGCCATATAAAGCATAATTTACACTTGCATAATGGACCTGATCCGGATCACTGATATAAAAATTAGTCGATGGTATTGTTGTTGTACTCGCTGTAGGCAGGGGGTAACCAATATCAGCTATCGCTACATTTGATCCGGTGGTAACCCGGATTAATTTACCGGTAAACACTACAAAACCAGGAACAGAAGAATAGCTAGTATTTACATAATCACCTATCAGCGGCGGCGTCCCGCTTGCGTTAGCGTCAAAATAATTGTCCAAAGCCTGATAATAGTTATCCAGGCTGGCTTGAAACTGGGCATAGTTTCCACCCTCCAATACGCCTTCTGATCCGGCAAAAACATTTCCATCAGGGCCACTATTTTGTTCACTAATGTATGAATCACTACCGATGCTGGTACTTACTGAAGCACCAACCAATGGAACACCATTAACTAATGTAGGATATTGCTGGATATTCCAACTTAATGGCCCAAGAACGGTTACCTGAAGGCCCTGCCATACCCCCTGGTAGGTATCATAGTTTTGACCTGCTGCACGTGGCATTAAAGTCAAGTCCACATAGTTATGGCTGACAACGAGGGATCTGGCTTTTACCTGGGCAGATGGCGCTTGGTTTATGGTACTGGCGTCCTTTTTACAGGCGCTTAAACCCAAAAGCATAGCTAATGCTATGATGGTTGTTTTTTTCATGTGTAAGGTTATTTGTTAATTATTTTATCTTTTGTGAAAGATATTATCATTAAACGACAGGCGCAAATAAATTACACCAACTGGGTTATTCTCTATACCAACTATAATATTAGGTTAAATAATTGAACTGGACATTCAAAACTTCTATTTAGCAGTTATAAAAAAAGCGGCTCCGGTAAACCGGAGCCGCTTTTAAAAATAATTTAAATATTATTATTTAGAATATTTATCATCTATATACCTCAAACTACCCGCAGAGTTTTTAGCAATGTAGTAGAATTCGTATACCCCGTTTACCGGATCTGCTGTAATAATTTTAGGTGGTTGAACAATCGACACGCCACTATTGGTTAGTGCAGATGAAACATCACTAGCATTTTGTGATACTGCAAAGTTAGATAAAGTAGTACCGCTTTGGTCGAATGTTATTACATATCTAATTCCAACATAAGCACTTGCCACTTCTACCTGGTTAGCATTATCAGGAACAAGAGTTACTGTTCCCTCATTTACTGGAGGCAATACTCCACCAACTGAAGGGCCTACACCATTATTGTAACGAGTATAATTATAAGTGTAAGGACCAGCAATAGCATTGCCAATTATGTGAAAATAATGTACGCTTTGGTTAGCACTAATAGGAACGCCATTAGCACTTGCAATTTTTATCGGCAACATATAGCTCTTTGTTGGGTCAAGCTGGTTTTGTTGTACAATTAACGTTACGAAAGCATATTGTGCACCTGCAGCAATATTTACAGTTGTTGTAGACAACGAATAAACGCTTGTAGGCATTGGTTCATAAGTAACACCTGTAGTTGCACTCGTAGCAGTATTATAAGCGGTTGTTAAGGTCTGGTCTACGGCCAAAGTAACAGATAACGCTTTATTAGGGGTTGCTGTGGCATAGTCAACAGCGAATTGTATGGTATCAATCGAACCGGTTAAAGCATCAGACCCAAAATTGGGGGTTCCGCTAAGCGGAAAGTTTACTATGTTCCCTGCGTTTGTAAAGTTGACAGTTGTAGGGCTGTCTTTCAAACAAGACGAAAGCGTAATCGCAATCAGGGATGTTATTAAGATTAATTTTTTCATTTCTTTAATTATTTAAATAATTATTACTGAGCCCAGAAAATCTTAGAGTTAAATTTATCAATGGTACCCTGCGCAGCTACGTTTGCAGCGTTGGTGGCGTATTCAATCTGCGGATAAAAAATACGGGTAACATTATTAGGGGCATCTGCGCCTGGATAAATAGATGTCGGTACAGCAGGGTATCCTGTTCTGCGTAATTCGTTATAAGCCTCAAAAGAACCAGCAAGATTCAAAGCTACCCATTTTTGGGTAATAATTGCTTTTTCCTGGTCAACAGCAGTTGCAGGCCATGCATAAGGAGCTCCTGTTGCATAAAGCGCTGCGGCGGATGCTGCAGGGGTTGATACAGTAACACCAGGTGTAACACCAACTGGTGTATTAGGCGTAACTGTCTGCGCACCCAAATCAACAAATGAAGCTGTTATACCTGCTTCGTACAATGTTTGAGCAGCAGCAGCACCTCCAGGTAAAATACCATCCAGATTAGCTTCAGCCTGTAAAAACAAAGCTTCTTCTGATGAAATGATAACGGCATTCATAGTAGCTGAAGGAATAATGCCAGGGCCAAATTTACTTGGGGTTAAGGTTTTTCCTGCCGCTGTTGTAGGCGGCTGTGCATCACCAAATGAAGTTGATACAACGGCTAATAAGGTGCTATCCGCTTGTAACTGTACGTTAACCGCTGATCCAGCCAATAAGGTAGGATTAGCTGTTGCATTAGGATCATTAGTTCCTAAGTAAATACGGGTTAAACGAGGATCGCCATTTTGACCTAAGAAATTGGCTGTATAAGAGTTTGCCTGGTATTCGTTATTATTAGTCTGAGTTGCACCGCTGGCAGTAAAACCATAGTTACGGTAAAGCGGGCTTTGTTGTCCGCCATCAGCATCAGAACTCAAATAGCCCGGATTAACTACCGCCGGAGTAGAAGCATCTAAATAACCCAAAGAGGCGGTTGCAGCAGCAGCCGTTTTTAATGCAGCAAATCTGCTTGCAATGGCTGAGTTACTTGATTCACGTACAGCAAGTTTTAATTTTAGTGTATTAGCAAATTTGATCCAGTTGGTCATTTTACCGCCAAACATCACATCAAATGATAATGGATTAGCTGCAGTGGTAGAAGAAGCAGCACCCTGAATTTGCACAATAGCAGCATCCAGTTGCTTCATCAAATCATCATAAATATCAATACCATTTTGATAGGTAGGGTTTAGATTTGATGTTCCCTTAATAGCAGAAGTATAAGGCACATTGTTATAATTATCAACTAACGATTCATAATCAAAAGCGATCATGATTTTTGCAATAGCCTGGTAATTAGGCTCTGTTGTTGAGTTTAAAAGTGCTGTATAATTTGATATATTAAGGTAGTTTGATGTCCACTCATCATAAGTTGATGTGGTGAACTGGTACTCTTCTAATGAAACAAACGGCTGGAAACCTGTACTCTGGCTAACAAAACCACCCCAGGCAGCGTACATAACGTAACCGGTTCCTACAGTTGATGTTAAGCCAGCTGGAGGGTTTGGCGTTGTTTGCATATTAGGGCCATTAACAATATCGGCAGTACCCTTAAGGGCGCCCGTTAAAAGCAGACCTGGCGAACTCACCGACGGATTATTCGGGTTGCTGGACAGGTTCAGATAATCTTTCTTACATCCGCTACTAGCAGCTGCAAGTGCTATAATTATGATTGATAGATACTTTTTCATCATCTCTTATATTAAAATGTAACGTTTAAATTTGCCCCGAAAATACGTGTTGGAGGCAATTGCCCAGTATTACTTACACCAATACCATTGTTGCCAGAGCTGTATTGGAACTCAGGATCGGTAAATTTAGCACCAGGAGCTCTTAACATAACCAGGTTTCTTCCGGTAATGGCAAATGAAGCTTTTTTGATGAATTTTGATTTTCTAACCCATTGAGTAAGATCGAAGCTTAAGTCAGCCTCTCTCAATTTCCAGAATGCACCATTAACTACATAAGTACTTGCAGAGTTATAGTATGCACCAGAATCCCAGAAGCCCAGGTTACCATCTAAAACAGTAGTATTAGTGTTTGGTGTGTAAACCGGATTAGCAGAGCTACCAGTATTGATAACTGAGTTAGGGAACACAAACACCTGTCTGCCAGCTTGTGCAGAAATGCCTGATGTACCTGCAGCAGTTGCAGCTGATAAACCTTGCTGATAAACAACATAGCCGCTACGGAACTCACTCACAGCAGTAAGGGTAATAAATTTCCAGCTAACTGTTTGAGTTAAACCTAATAAGTTTTTAGGAGTTAAACGACCCAAATCAACCAGGTTAGGGTTTGCTGAAGGCATACCAGTGTTAGCGTCAACAATTACGTGTCCTTGTGGGTCGCGGTTAACGTCGGTACCATATAATTCAGGGAATGGTTTACCAACACGAGCTTGTACAGCCGCATTGCTGTAACCACCCACTGTGATTGACTGCAGACCACCATATAGAGAAATAACTTTTGAGTTTTGGATAGAGAAGTTACCTCCTAAAGTTAAACCTACGCCATTTTGAGCTTTGGTTAATACCTGGATATCCAATTTAAACTCTTCACCTGTATTTTGTACCTCACCAATGTTAATCAGTGTTTGTTGGTAACCGGTTGCAGGAGAAACAGTGATTGGAAGTGTTTGATCTTTAGTATGGCTATCATAATAAGTAGCACTTGCATTGATGCGGTTGTTCAGGAAGCCTAAATCAACACCAACTTCTGTTTCCCTGGTTAACTCAGGTTTTAATGTTGGGTTGTTTAATTGTTGGCTTAAACTTAAACCACCTGTATTTCCGTAAGGGAAACCGCCAGTTGGCGCGTAAGTGTTTACATAACCATAAGGAACCGAGTTAACGTCACCCACCTGGCTATATGAACCACGTACTTTAGCATAGCTTAATATTTTATTGTTTTTTAATGCATCAATTGCATCTGTTAAAATTACCGAACCTTTTACTGAAGGGTAGAAGAATGAGCGGTTGGTTGCTGCAAGCCTTGAATCATGGTCATTACGTAAAGTGCCTTCAATGAAAGCCCAGTCTTTGTAACCGATAGAAAGATCGCCGAAATAAGCTATCTGACGGATTTCTTCAATATCCTGGCTAACACCCGGAGTACCTAAAATACTGCCTATACCGTAAAAATTGTCAACCAATAATTGGGTACTGCTGTTTTGCAGGTTGTTATAATATTCTTGCCAAATGGTATTACCTAACAATAAGTTAGTTTTAAAATCATTAAAAAATGTTTTATGAAAGTTTAATACCATATCCTGTTGGATACGTGAATAACCTTGAGGGCCACCACCTGTATTGGTACTTCCGTCACCAAACTGGGTAGTGTTATACACATAACCTGGAATGTGACCGCTTGTACCACCGGTACCAAAAGTTTCAGATGCGATAGTACCATAACCACCTGTTGGATCACTTAAAGCATAAGCATCAAAGTTAACCGGTGCTTTTGTTTGTTGTACTTGTGCAGTACCAAAGTTATCAGCTAAACGGTAAGTTGCATCAAACCATTTTGTAGGCGATACAGTAGCACCAAAGCTTCCGTTAAATACATCAGAACGGGTATTTATTCTGTTTTCATCTACATACCAGTATGGGTTAATATCATACGAGTTGAAGTAGGTATTAACATCAGCAAATGGAGCGTTGATGTTTTTGAAATTAGTAATTGGCACCCATGATGGTGTATTTAATAAAGTAGATAATAGTGCACCACCGTTTTGGTAGCCACCACCATAAGTACTTGTATTGCTGTTAGTATAAGCAGCGGTGAAATCTAAATGAACAATACCAGTAGTTTTAGTAGCAGAAACACGTACTACACTTCTGTTATAAGTATCGTTAGGAACTACACCAGTTCTGTCTAAACGGTTAGCAGATAAGTTAAAGCTGTTATTAGCATCACCCTGAGCATAAGAAACACTATTTTGTTCAGTATGGCCAGTGTTAAAGAATGCTAAACGAGGGTCAACTTTAGGAGTTGAATAAGGGTAATATTGTTTTGTACCAGCCTCGTCAGGAATACCTAACTGAGTAAGTGCACCGTTATAAGCCGGACCATAAGATTGGTTTTCAAAAGGTACCGGAGTGGTAATATAACCAGTTCTGGCATCTTCATAAGGAACACCTTCACCACCGTAGCTACCAAAACGGGTTTGCAGATCAGGGAAGTAAGAAATTTTTTCTAACTGGAAAGTGTTTTGGTAATTGATAACCGGGGCACCAGATCCTGAACCGCGTTTGGTAGTAATAATCAACGCACCGTTAGAAGCTTCAGAACCATAAAGGGCGGCAGCACCAGCACCGTTCAAAATGTTTACGCTTTCAATGTCATCAGGGTTAATGTTGTTTACATCATTTGGAGAAACCGGAACGCCGTTTAATACAACCAATGCAAAGTTGTTACCGGTAATGTGGCGGTTACCACGTAAAGTAAAACGTGTTTGAGGATTAATACCGTTATCAACAGTATTTATCACTAAACCCGGGGCTTTACCCGATAAGCCGTTGGTAAAGTTAGTTGCCTGTGCTTCGGTAAGTGATTTTGATTCAATTTGTGTTGCTGCATAACCAAGCTCTTTTGCCTGGCGCTTAACACCCAAAGCTCCCGTTACCACAACCTCACCAAGCTGCCTGCTGGAGGTGTTCATGGTAATGTTAACCTCACCAAGCACATTGCCTTGTGAATTTAATTTAACATCGCCGCCTGTGATTGGTTTTTCAAAGGGTTCGTAACCGATAAAAGTAAACACCAATGTGGTGGATCCTTTAGGTACGCTTAAGGTATACTTACCTGCTGCGTTGGTTTGAGTACCAATGCTGGTTCCCTTTACCTTTACTGAGACTCCCGGCATGGGTAGGCCATCATCTTTGGCCGTAACCGTACCAGTAACTGTACGGTTTTGTGCAAATGCCTGTGTTATGCATAACATCAGGAAACACAAACTTACTAGTAGAAGTTTTTTCATGTTTGTTAATAATAAGATCAGTTAATAGTTAATTAATGATAAAAGTAGTGTTACGTTATCAAATTGTCAAGCAAAAACTTAAAAAAAGTTGCTTTTTTTTAAAAAAAGGCAATGGTATAGTGCAAAAGTGATAATTTTAGTACTATGTATTGCATAATACAATTTAAAACATATATCTTTGCAGTATGATTGTTGAAAATACACAAACCCAAATGCGGAAAGGAATACTGGAGTATTGCATTCTTTCCATAATAGCCAAGGGCGAGACCTATGCTTCGGACATAATTGCCGAGCTCAAGAAAGCCCAACTGCTTGTAGTTGAGGGTACTTTGTATCCGCTGTTAACCCGTTTAAAAAATAACGGACTGCTTACTTACAACTGGGTTGAATCAACTTCAGGACCACCGCGAAAGTATTATGTACTCTCGGACGAGGGCCGGAATGTGCTTGAACAATTAGATAAAACCTGGGAAGAACTCTTGTTTGCAGTGCAAACTGCCATAGGGAACAGAAAATAAAAAACCTGAAATTATTATCATCATGAACAAAACTATCATCATAAATATAAACGGCATCGTATTCCACATTGAAGAAGATGCCTACGAAGTGTTAAAAAATTACATGACAGATGTTAAGCGACACTTTTCGACGTCTGCCGACAGTTTGGAAATTACCACCGACATTGAAAACCGTATTGCCGAAATGTTTGCGGAAACGCTGGCCCGCGAAAACAAGCAGGTTATTGTTGAGCAGGATGTAAACAGCATAATTGAACAAATGGGTACCGTGGCCGATTTTGAGTTTGCAGAAGACAATAGCAAAGCCGATTCTGCCTCTCATCCCTATACTACCGAAAGCCGCAGGCTATTTCGCGACCCGGATGACCACCTGGTTGGAGGGGTGTGCTCGGGCATTGCCAATTACTTTGATATAAATGCAGTTTGGATAAGATTAGCATTCGCCTTATCATTCGCATTTGCCGGGTCAGGCTTTATCCTGTACATTATACTATGGATAGTGGTGCCCAAAGCTATTACGCGGGCCGACAGGATGGCCATGAAGGGCGAAAAGCAAAACCTGCAGGGCTTTAAAAAGAACTTTGAAGACGAATTGAGCGGCGTTAAGCAAAACCTTTCTAACTTTGGTAACGAGGCAAGGCCCTTTGTTTATAAAGCCCGTGATTTTGCAGGCGACTTTTTCCATCATCTGGGGATATTTATAAGAGGAGCCGGCCAGGTGCTGGTAAAACTGGTTGGGGTATTTATTTTATTAGCCTGCCTGGGCCTAACCATTTTTATAGTGGTGGCTTTTGTTGCCCTGATAGGATTTGGGCACTTTGCTCCGTTTCATGATCTTCCTTTTAATATACTTAAACATAATCACGCCAGTTTGATTTATTCAGCAGCATTCCTGGTGGCATTTATTCCGGTGTTAAGTATTATTATGCTAACATTAAAAGGGATTTTTAATACCGGATCCATCAATCGTTCAACAGGATCAACCATCCTGGTGGTATGGCTATGTGCACTGGGGGTATTGGTGTTTTACAGCACACAAATAGCGTCAAACTTCAGAGAGTCGGCTCAGTTTACTGAAACAGTAAACATAAAACCTGAAAAAAGCGGCACCTACTATCTTAAGCTAAACGATTTAAAATATTTTACACACGAAGACAGTACCCGGCTGGATATTAAAACCTTATCACCTAATGTAAAAATTACAGATAACCCTTATGAATATAATGACTTTGATCATTATGAATACAGAAAGGTACATATCAATATTGAAAAAAGTGATGTTAACCAACCCGTTATTGTTGAATCATACAGTGCAATGGGCAGAACCTATGGAGATGCTTTATTTAATGCACGTAACATAAAATACATTTTTACCCAGCAGGATTCTGTTTTAAGGTTTGATTACAGGCTGTATGCAAGCGATGACGAGCTTTGGCACGGTGAAGAATTGTACATCACCCTAAAAATACCTTTAAATACCAAACTGGTTATCGATGAAAACCTGAGTAATATGGTTGGAGATATAAATATATACGATTGTAAACAAGCGAATAAAAAAGATAAAGCAACCTCCGCTGTATTTATAATGACCGATAACGGGTTGCAATGTAAAGTTGATACCCTTGTTACCGCAAAAGCAGACAGTATTAAAATTAAACAAACTGCCGACAGCACCCAAAATGCACAATAATGAAAGCCATTGTTAGATATATAAGCCTGCTGTTAGTCAGCGGGCTTATATTGCATTTTTACAATACCGGAATTCATAAATTATCAGGTGATGATCAATTTAAAAAGAATTTGCTTACCCAAAGCCCCGCCATCCATCCTCATTATAATACTTCGCCTTTCGCTGCGCTCTTTTTTAAAGAAATAGCTAAAGAACTGTTCCCCGTATTAAAAAATTAAAATTAGGATGTAACCTTCACCCCCTTTTAATAAAACACATCGCCTATATAATATAAATACGAAGTTAATCTGGATTTAAAATCCTCTAATTCAAAACATTTAATTGTTTATTCATTAATTTACAAATTAGAAGCCCATGACTATAAATACATTACCGAAGTATTTAGGGCATTCACCGGAAAAAGACCCCTTCTGGCCGAAAAAAACATATTTCTTGTAACCTTTACCATTGTTTCTGCATCTTATAGACAATAATATAAACTTCAAGGTTTAAGACTATAATGATCTTTTGATCGCAAAAAAGAGGGCAAGCCTCTTAGGGGATTTCTTTTGGGTAAGATTTTGTAGAGATTAAATAATTATAAAAACACACTACCTATTTAATACAAAGTACAATAACAACCTGGGCTTAAACCGGGTAAAAATCCAAAAAACATATTTAAACTATTAAAAAAGAAGATAGCTCTTCTAAAGGGATAATTATTGCCCAAAAAATAATGTAAGTGAAGCCACTGGTCATTAAAAGCTGTCTGCTGGTCAAAAAAGTTTCTGCAAAAAGTACAATAACAAATCTTTGCATCAAAAACAAAAGGATATATAAAAAACAAAACGCAACGCAATAAATTAAAACATGAAACTACTTATTACTAAAATACGATACCTGATGCTACTGCTTATTATTAGTGGAGCAGCAGCAGCACAAACAACCAAACCAATAGGAACCGTTTCGGGTACGTTGCTCGACGAGCAGAGCAAACCTTTCGGTTATGCCACAGTAAGCCTGCTAAAAGCAACAGACTCAACAACAGTTAAAGGAACATTGAGCAGCGATGCCGGGGTGTACATATTTGATAATATAACACCCGGCACTTATATTATTAAAGCAACAACAGTAGGTTACAGCGCGGTAACCAGCGCGCCCTTTACTACAACCGCTGCAAACCCAGGCTTTACTGCTCAGGCATTAAAAATGCATGCCGCCAGCCGTGCGTTGAATACCGTTACCATTTCTGCAACAAAACCGTTAATCGAACATCAGGTTGACCGCACGGTAATGAATGTGGAGAACAGTGTGCTGGCAGCGGGTAATTCAGCCATGGATATTCTGGAGCGGGCACCTGGTGTATCAGTGGATAAAGATGATAACATCAGCCTTAAAGGAAAACAAGGTGTTACCGTAATGATAAACGATAAATTGACCTATTTGTCGGCAGCGCAACTGGCAACGCTGCTTCGCTCCACAGATGGTACAACTATTCAATCTATCGAAATTATCCCTAACCCTTCGGCAAAATATGATGCAGCGGGTAACTCTGGCATAATCAACATCAAACTAAAAAAGAATAAACAAGCAGGCACAAACGGAAGCATTACAGCAGGTACCGGCTATGGTGAGTATTGGAAAGATAATGAAACCCTTACATTAAACCATAAAGATGGCAACTTAAATGTTTTTGGCTCCTTCAGTCATAACGACAATAAATACACACAGCAAATTGGGTTAAAGCGCATAATTACCGACAGTACCGGACACCAAACGTTTTTTAATCAATCTACTGCCATGCCACAGGTAAATCATAATAATAGCTACCGCCTTGGGGCTGACTATGATTTATCATCCAAAAACACAATCGGTTTTGTTGTAAGTGGTTATTTTAATGGCGAGGATGATAATTTTAACAATTATACTAATATAGGCAAAAACTTTACCGAAGTTGATTCATCCTTGCATACAGTATCAGCTATTCACCAAACCTATCATAACATCGCATTTAATTTAAATGATTCGTACAAACTAGATACCGCTGGCCAGGAAATAAGCGCCGATCTCGATTATTCAAATTTCAGAAATGGCTCAATAGCTTCTTATACTACTGATTTCTTTTTGCCGAATGGATCCGTACAGCAACCCCAACAATTTTTAGGGAACATTACACCATCAAACATTGACATTAGGACCGGGAAGGTTGACTATGCAAAACCTTTAACCAAATCGTTAAAATTGGAAACCGGTTTAAAATACAGCGACGTAAAAACAGATAATAATCTGCTGCAAACAGAATCACAAACAGATCCTTATATAGATAATAACCATTTTGTGTACGACGAGAAAGTTGATGCGGGATACGTAAGCTTAAACAAGGATTTTAAGAATTATTCGGTAAAAGCCGGTTTACGGGCAGAATACACACAATCATCAGCAGTGGGCGATTCGGCAAATGTGGTTCAAAGTATCTCGAGGCATTATTTTGATCTTTTCCCAAGCTTGTTTATTAATCATACTATAAATGATAAGAACGAAATGAGTTTCTCTTACAGCCGCCGCATTGACAGGCCGCAATATGATAACCTTAATCCGTTTGTTTTTCATCTTGATCCTTACACTTACCAAAAGGGTAACCCATATTTAAAACCACAGTATACCAACAATTTTGAGTTTGATTATACCTATAATAAAAGCATCACCCTAACACTTGGATATAGCAAAACAACTGATGTAATTACCCAAATACCCGGAACAGATCCAACAACTAAGGTTTCATTTGTGACACAGGAAAATTTGCAGGTACAAAATGCTTATAATGTTAACCTGTATGCGCCGTACACAATAGCCAAATGGTGGGAAGGCAATGTAAACGCAACAGCCTTTTACCTGGGGTTTAAATCAAATGACCTGGAAGGCGGAAATTTAGACAATGGGCAATGGGCCTACCAGATGCGGGCAACACAAACACTAACACCTTTAAAAGGATTTAAATTTGAGATAACCAACCAGTATCAATCGGCATTAACGTATGGGCTTTTTTATGTAAAACCACGGTATTCAACAGATGCCGGGGTGAGTCACTCGTTTGCCGACAAAAAACTGAATGTTAAATTTTCAGTAAGCGATATATTTAATACCCTTACCAACAATGTTACCAGCAACTACCAGGATAACAATTTAGTTATTAATCAAAAACGTGAAAGCCGCATTGCCCGGTTAACACTAACCTACAATTTTGGCAACAATTCAATTAAGGCCCGCCAGCACCAAACTGGTGCCGATGAAGAGAAAAACCGCGTAAAAGGAGCTAATTAAACCCACAAGGCCCGGACAGTTAAACCCTAAACTGTCCGGGTTTTTATTTGCAGGGTATTTCTATTGTACCAAAAATGATAAAGTGTCAGCCTGCATAGCCGTAAAAATGCCGACACCGTTTACCACATTAGTTGGCTGATTTGATAAACTGGACGATGTTGAACCCGTTGTATTACTACTCAGTAAATTAATATATTCCACATTTACGTTGCAAAGCATTATCTGGTAATGCCCGTAATAAGCAAAAGTGCGCTGTGTAAGCGGATAACTCGAACCTTGATAAGTATTTAATTCAAAATTGGCACTAGCACTTCCAAAACGGGTATCTGCAGCAAAAGAAGTTCCATCCAGGTTATTAAATACAAGTACACTGCGAAGCGAATCGGGATTAGTCCATGTTAAATTAACCAGTGTATCTAAAACCGAGGTACCCAATAAGGCATCAATAGTCATACCTGAATGTGTTGCCGCAAAATTAACGGGCTTAGCAGGCATAACTGTTTTAGCCGAAACAGCATAAGTTAAATAGCTAAAACTTAAGGTATATGTTTTGCCTGTAGCTAAAAAGGTTGAATCAGCATAAGTGTAAGCTCCGGTAGATGACTGTGTTAACTGAATAGTGTTACTGCCATCAGAAATACTTACTTTCAATCCTTTAATTGCGGGACCAAACTTCGCCGTATCAGTAAGTGCCTTTTGCGAAAACACATTTACGGTAATCGGTTTACCGGCTACGAGGTAAGCTTGAACTACGGGCAGGTTACTGTTGTTACTAGCGCTGGTAGTTTCTTTTTTGCAAGCGTATAACATCACTGCTGCTATGAACAATAACACCAGGTGTTTAATTTTGTATCTTTTTATTTCCATCGTAAACTTAGAGTAAGATTTGGGGTAAAGCCCAGGTAATCAACATTGGTGGCAATAGCCGCGTAATTTTGAATTTGGTACTCCTTATACCACACATTGGTATGGTTGTACACGTTAAACAGGGATATTCCTATACTACCAATTTTATTGCCACTTATCTTCAGCAAATCATAAGTGGCCGAAATATCAAGCCGGTGATAATCAGGCAAACGTAGTGCGTTTTTGCCACTAACCGTATAAGCTGTGCTGGTACCACCATCAAGTGTTGAAACGGTATATGTAGTAAGCGGGGCTGTGTATGGATGTCCGGTGCTAAACAACCACACTGCCGAAAAATTCCAGCGGTAATAGTGGTACATATTAATAGTTTTAAACTCGTGCGTCACATCCTGATCTGCCGGGAAGTAATTGTTTCCAAATACAGCAAATTTGTCTTCAGCCTGGCCGAGCGTATAGCTTATCCAACCGGTATAATTACCCAGCTTTTTCTGTAATAAAACTTCAATGCCTTTTGCATACCCGGTTCCATTGTAAAAATCCTGGGTTATAGTAGTAGCAGCACCCTGAAAAGCGTTTGATTGCCGCAGCGTATATTCGGTTAAGCCCGACAGCGTTTTATAATACCCTTCCACATCAACTAAAAACTTATCCGTTTCATAACTCACACCGCCCATATAATGCTGCGCCGACCCAACCGGGATATCGGTCTTGTTTGATAATAACCAAAAGTTACGGTTACCATTTAAAATATCTTCTTGTGTAACCTGGTTCATAAACTGATAAAACTGACCTGTAGCTGCTTTCAGTGTAAAATGATCGTTGAGTACGTAGCTTGCCGAAAACCGTGGCTCTGTATATAATTTGCCGGTTGGCCCATACCATGTTTCGCGCACGCCAGGTTGTAAATGCAATTTAGTGGTCGGATCAATCAAAAGCTCGGCATAACCACCTCCTGAAAAAGCACTTTCGCGCTGATTCACAAGTGTACTGGTGTCATTTTGTACGTAGTTATAATTGGTAGCCTGACGGGTTAAAAAACCACCGTATGCAAATTTCAATTTGTTGCTCAGTTCCCAGTTCCATTCAGACTTCACCCCTACATCGTTCAGGCTGTTTTTCTCAACAATACCCTGTTCAAAGCTTACCGCATCGCCATTGCTATCATCTGTGGTTCCGGAGGTTGACCTGTTTCGATCATTAAAAAAAGATGAATAGGTGATATAGGTATTAGAATAGATATTATCGGTCCATTTTTTAAACCATTTTACGCTGCTGCCCAGGTTACCATATTTAGTATAATCGGTTATATTAATACTGTTAACTGATGAGGTTAAAAATGAAGGTATATCCAGCGCCCTGCTATTGTCAGTATTATCTTGACCATTATATACACTCCAGGTTATCAGGTCGTTTTTATCCAGGCGATTAGTATATCGCAAATCAGCATCATAAAAGTGCGACGCCGGTGTGGTTTGTTCCGGACCACCGGGACCACCACGACCAGGGCCGCCACCTTGAACGGTAGAGGTATTAAACTGACTGAATATTTTGTTATACAAAGGCCCCTGGTACGAGCGGCGGACAGCAAGCACGAGTGTTGAATTATCAGTTACCGGTATTTCGGCAAATGCGTTAACGCTTAACAAACTCAAATCCACACCATAATTAGCCTCGTTCTTGTTGCCATCTTTCCCATTAATTTCGGTAACGCTGGAAAGCCTGCCACCAAACTGAGAGGAAAAACCACCTTTATATAATTGTACATCCTTTACAGCATTGCTGTTAAAAGCGCTAAAAAATCCGTAAAGGTGATCAACCTGGTAAATGGTAAAGCCATCAAAAACTACCAGGTTCTGATCGGGCGTTCCGCCGCGTACATATGCACCGGACGAAGACTCATTGGTCGCCGCTACGCCTGGCATTAATTGAAAAGCCCTGAGTATATCTTTTTCGCCAATATTTGGTAGTTTATCCAAACTGGCCGGGTTTAATTCCAATACACCTACTTTTTTGGTATCGGTATTCATTACACCGCTCTTTTTACCGGTAATGGTTACCTCATTAAGCGTGTTTAAGGCCGTAAACATTTCAATTACCATGGGTTCCTGAATTTTTTTTGCATCGAGCCTTATTTTTTCAGGCTGATAGCCGGAGTTGGTTACTTCAACTACGCAGGTATCAGAAGGAATATTAAACAAAATGAAATTACCGTCGCCCCGGGTAATCGTAGTTAAATTGGTATTTCGGATACTGATGGTGGCCGATGGCAAAGGTTCGCCGGAGCCCTGATCAACCACCCTGCCGCTTATACTAAACTTAAAATGACTTGGAGGAGCCACAGGATCAGGCAACTGGACCGGCTTGACAGTACCGGCAGCCATATCTCCGGCATTTTTCGTCTTTTTGAGACGGGCAAGGTCATCCGTATTTTGCAGTATGTAAATAATACCGTTAGCCTCAATCCAGTAATGCAAATTGTAGTCGCTGCAAACTTTCTCAAGGGCATCCTTTAGCGTTTCATTGAAAAAATGCTCAACCACATCCATTTTCTGTAATGAATCGCGTTCAAAAACAATGTTTAAATGATAATCAAGGGCAAGGGTGTCCAGAAATTTATCAAGCGGACAGGTGTAAAATTTACTAATAGAATTCTTTTTTAAGATTTTTTGCGTTTGCTGGGCAAAGCCTCCCAAAGAAAAACCAATAATCATCAACAGCAGTAATAGTTTCTTCATTCTAATTGATTTCAGTTTGCCGAAAATGCGGGATATAGACAGCGCTGGAAAATAAATGAGATAAAAGCCTTTAAAGTGCCGACAAAAGGCCGAGATGTGCCGTTTTATTCTACCCTATCGCTCGTCATTTTATTAATAACATCGCGGTAGTTATCGCTTAAAGGCAGTTCAGCGGTAGTGGTTATGATCTTCCCCCTTCGGATATACAAAACATGATCAATATTGATAATATATGACTTATGCACGCGGTAAAACTGATCTGGAGGCAACTGTAACTGGAGTGATTTAATACTGGTACGTGATACAATCGGTTTAGCCTGGTTTGCCAGGTTTATCTTTACATAATCTTTCAAACCCTCTACATATTCAATGTCATTAAAATTAACTTTAACCAAATTGTAGTCGGCATGCATAAAAAAATGGTTCCGTTTGTTAACAATTTCCTCGGGCGTTTTCTTCCGTAGTTCAAACTGAATATGGGCCTTATAACAGGCCTTCAAAAAGCGCTCTAATGAAACAGGCTTTACCAGGTAATCTATTACGTCCAGTTCAAATCCTTCAAGAGCGAATTTTTCATATGCGGTAACAAATATTACCATGGGCTTCTTAATCAAACTTTTAACCAGTTGTAAGCCATTAAGGCCGGGCATTTGTATATCGCAAAACAAAAGATCTATGTCGTCTTTTTGCAATAGTATTATGGCCTCAGCGGCGGTACGGCATCGCCCAACAACCTGTATATAATTTACATGTTTTAAACTATCTTCCAACAAATCAAGCGCCAGGGGCTCATCATCAACCAGTAAACATCTTATCATTTTAAACTTATTTGCAGGTTTACCTTATAAATGTTATTGCTATCATCAATAAGTAAACTATGGGTTTTGGGGTAAAGTAGTTCAAGTCGGCGTTTAACGTTATTTAAGCCTATGCCGTGGCTTTCATCTTTATTTAAATCACCCGGGTTATAGGTATTTTCAACGCTAAAAGCTAATCTTGTATCGTCCGTAAATAAGTTAATATCTATATAAGGGTTTGCTACATCACCAACACCGTGTTTAAAAGCATTTTCAACAAAGGGTATTAAAAGCATGGGCTCGATAGTTTTTTGTGGCGAATTAATTTCAAAATGAAAATTCACTTTTACTGAATTGCCAAAGCGTAATTGCTGCAGGTCAATATAACTGCGTAAATAATCCTCTTTTTGCTGAAGCGTGATCTGGTCTTTATCATTAATATAAAGCATATACCGCATCAGTTTTGAAAACTGAATTAAGGTTGGCTCAACAGAAACCGGATTTAAGCGTGATAAGGCCACAACACTGTTTATTACATTAAAAATAAAATGCGGACTAATCTGTGAACGAAGAAATCCCAACTCTGATATAAGCGCGGCATTTGTAATATCATTTTTACTATTGATGATCTTAAACTGCTCAGCCAGATACCGGTATGCGAAACTTGCAGCAGTAATAGCTGCCAATGGTAATAAATTGAAGCCAAATGGAGGCGGCCCGAAATGATCCTTATGCATAAAAAAAGGAGGGGTTGGCGGCCGGGTATAAATAATGATAAAATCAAGTATCCCAAATAAGGCTGCCAGTAAAAGAAAATACAGCCCGATATTTTTCTTTAATACCACCGGTATTAAAAAGAATGCATTGGTATAAAACTGAATTGCAAGCAATACGTTTACCAGTACAAAATGCCAGGGCGAAAAAAAACGATGAGGCACACCCGTATAGGGCCTTGACATAAAGGGCAGGATAGTAATAAAAACCCAAAACAGAATATGGATCAGAACCTCAAATATCACTGCCGGTTTAACCCGTTTTAACATACAAACAAAAGTAAGTGAATTTAAGGCCGACCATTTTTATAATAGACGACAAGGCCAATTGTGCCGACCAGTGCCACAATTATAGGTATAAATGAACACGGCATTTATTGAAATTAAGCTTCAGGAGTTCATTTTAACATTATTTAACGATGTTTATTCAGTTTGCCGTTGCCAATACGCAGTTAGAAGTGGACAGTTATCAATAGAACGATTAGTTTATATTAAGATAGTCCATAACTGGTTTTACAGCCATCAAGTTGCAGGGATACTGCCCATTGCAAACTAATAAAGCAAGCAGGCTCTTACTGCCTGCTGATAACTAAAAACTGCTGACTGATAATTACTGCTAAATCTGGGCATTTATACACCGTCCATCTTCTATTCTCATATTATTGGGCCAAATGATAGAGATATGATTTTTTGTCAAAGTCTTCGAAAAAATAAAAATCCGTAATCAAATCTGATTGAAGCTTTGGGTTTAATTTAATTTGCCTATTTAATTCGCTTAAAGCAGATTCTTTTCCCTCTGTTAAGGCTACTCCCAATACAAAGCCATGTATAAAATTCACATCCCCAGGATGAGTAATCAAACTATCTCTAAAATTATGTTTAGCTAACTGATACAATCTTTTGGCTGAATCTAACAGGTTCATTTTCTCAAACGCCTCAGCTCTCAGTGTAATCATTGAAGGGTTATTACGAGACAGCGTTAAAATTTTCTTACTAATATTTAGTTCTTCTTTATATTCGCGATTGCGATCATAAGCATTCGCCAAATTTATATAAGCAAGCAAATATGTAGAATCACAATCTATGGCTTTCTTAAAAAAGGATATAGCTTTTAATACTCCTCCTTTTTCATTCTCTGTAACGTTCATCATAAAAGAGGTTCCTTTATTATTTAGCTCAATACACTCAGATGAGGGTATTTTCATATGCTGACCATTACACGAATAGAAAGAAAACATTAGGTATATCAAATAAAAAGCGAATGAATTTTTCATTATTAAATTTATAAATTTACCTTAAAGTCAAGACTATGCGTGGCTTTAGGCCCGCGCTATACATTCGCGCCAGAAAGAGAAATTATTAACTGCTAACTGGCTCTTACTGCCTACTGCTAACTAAAAGCTGCAAACTGACAATTACTGTCCAACCATAAATACTGCATTACTAAAAAGCAATTTTCCATTTTCCCAAAAGCTGCGGAAAAGCGGGTCATCAACAAAATACACTACCGACCCACGACCCAGAGACTGTACGCCCAGCAGTAAGCCATCCTTAATTTTATCCTTGCTTTTTTGCCCCACAAAGCCTGACACATAGCCATCTTTTTTAACTGTGCCTACATTCCAGCCATCATCGCCAAAAAAGTCATAAATATCATCACTTAGTTTTAGTGAATAGTAGTATGAAGGCAAACCATAACCTAGCGGGTGGGTATTATCCAGATTCAGCTTATAAATAGCTCCCGGAACACTTGACCGCAGGGCATCTTTATCCCGGTCCTCATATAATCTGATGTTGACTGTTTTGTTTTTATCATCGGTCTTATCGTCCTTTTTATCTTCCTTCTTCTTTAAAGCAAACCCTTTTTTATCAGCTAATTGTGCTACCGCGTTTTCCATAACAATAAGCCGCCCACCGTCGTGCACCCAGCTTTGTAATTTATCCGATGGAAAATCTTCATAATTACCATCAGGGAAAATAGCTACATCAAAATCGGATAAGCGGGTACGGCTCAGATCTTGATAGCGGACCAGCGAAACAGGATAGCCTATTTGCTGCTCAAAAAAGTGCCAAACCTCACCCATTGCTTCAGCTGAAACACCATCACCGGCAACCAGCATAACCTTTGGCGCATGCATGTATCTAATCACATCAGATCCTAAATCAGCTCCCTTTTCAACAAAGCCTGAAGTTAAGGGCGTTAAAGGACAGTTAAATCTTTCGGCTGTTTGTGTAACTTCCTGATCAAAATCTGTGGCATCATTACCGGCTCGGGTAATGAGCAATGATCCGGCAGCAAACTTTTTACCACCAGTCTCAAAAGGTCTTGACGAATACCTTATCTTGATTCCCTTTTTTATCAGCGCCGCTAAAAATTTAACATCCCCAACAGATTGCCATGCCGAAACATAAGCATAAAAATGTGGTATCTCTGTAAATTTGGGTGGAGGAGTAAGCCTAACATTAGTTATCTTTCTTTCAGGACTCTTTATAGATTCTTTTAAGCCGTATGTTTCCAATCCATAAACATAGGGTAATGACCATGCGGTGATATCATAGGTATTTGAATCGGCAATAAAGGTTTTAGGCTCAAGCAATACATTTAACAATACTGATTTAGGTTGATAGGCGTTAACCACCAAATCACCCTTTTTAACATCATATTGCTCTGTTTTACCTGTAAAATAGTTATACCCTGTAACACTCTGGCTAAGGCCGGATCCATACTGAATACCATTCCTGCGAAGTAATTCACTCAGACGATCTATTTTTTCCTGGTTATTATTTTTGATGATATAGGTTTTGTATTCGCCTGGTGGATTATTAATACTATTGTCGTAAAACTTTTTAAACTCATCCAATAATTTCTTTGCATTGGCTGATACCACTTCAATTGTGCTTATACTGGTTGAATGATGGTGCGCAATCCTATCAGCAAGTGTTAAGGTATCGCCGCTACGGGTCACTACAGCTAAACCGGCACTAATGCCACCCTGCTCATAGGTCATCCCGATGGAGCCGTTATAAATAGGATAAGTATCGCCGTATGATGGGTAAAGCAGATCAAATTCCTGCCTGGTAAAATACAACCAGCCGTTTTGGTCGAAGTACTTGGCGTTATTTTTTCCGATGATTGTTTGAAACTCTCTTTGCCATGCAGTTATCACTTTATGAAACGGCTCGGCAGCTGGCGCGAAGTAATATGGTGCATTGTATCCTTGTTCGTGATAATCAACATGTACTTCTGGAAGCCATTGATTAAAAAGAGCCAAACGAGCCTGTGTTTCTTTTTGTGTTTGCCAGGCCCAATCGCGGTTAAGATCAAAATAATAATGATTTATCCTGCCACCCGGCCATGGTTCTGCATGCTCGCGTGATGTTGGGTTAGCATCGGGCGTTGCTCCTCTTACAGAATTGTAAAAATTCACATATCGTTCGCGGCCATCTGGGTTTAAACAGGGGTCGATAACCACAACCGTATTTTTCAACCATGTTTTAGTTTGTTTATTGGCCGGATCGACAAGTTCAAACAAAGTTTGCATGGAAGTTTCGCTTGATGCAGGCTCATTGCCATGTACATTATAACTTAGCCAGCAAATAACCGGTGCATTATCAAGTGTTGCAGCATTGGTTGTGGTTCTTAAAAGGGTCCCGTATTCTGCACCAAAAAGGCTGTCAATTGCTGCATTTCTTACTTTATTATTCGTAGTGCTATATGCCACCTTTTCTAATCCCGCAAGCCTTAGATTATTCGCCCGGATCTCTTCCAACCGACCAATATTTTCATCCGATGCAATAAACATCGCCAATAGCGGCCTACCCTCATTAGTAGTACCATATTGCTGTAGCTTTACATTTTTTGATGCCTGTGCTATGTATTTAAAATACTCAACAATTTTGTAATGGGGGGTAAACTGGTCGCCAAGTTTATAACCTAAAAACTGTTCGGGCGATTTAATTTCCTGGGAGGAGGCGGTACAAACAAAACTTAAAAAAATTAAAAGGGCGTATATTTTTTTTAACATCAGATTGAGTATAGAGAAGCTAATTTAAAAAAATAATTTAATGCGATGATTTAATTGTCTGAGTTTACAATGAGTAGAGATTATTGGTATTGACTTGAAATAAAGAAACCTCAGATCAAATTACAATACATGCGGGACTTTTAAAATAAATTCCTTTACTCACCTTCTTTACAATACCTTTTGTATCGATGGTGAAATGAAATGCTTCTTTTGTATTGGGACAGAGGGTTTCCTTTGTAAGTATTATTTCATAAAGCCCTTTAGCTTGTAAATATGCGCCACCCTTTTTGCTTTGATCCGGATAAACTCCGGTTTTTAATTCTGCCAACAATACAGCCTCTTGCAGATTGTCGATATCACCCATAAACTCAATAAATTGTTCATTTGAGATTATATAGCCCACCTTGCCGTTATAAACATAGGCAATGTATTTATAACAAAAAGCTGGTAAACAGCCTATAAACAAACTACCCCCGGGATCTTTAAATTTCACACTATCCGGTCTTTTTCCTTTGCTGAAAATCACATAGCCTTCTTTGGTAGTATCTATTCCGCCTTCAACATATTCCCAATACGTATAGTTTTTATCAGCAACAACAGACCTGACAAGGCTATCGCGATCCCGGTATATTTTGGGTAATTGCTTATAGGTATTTTGTTTGTGGCTTTGCGACATCGCCTGCAATTGGCAGCAAAGCATGCCCGATATCAAAATAAATAGTGTTTTCATTTAAATTGGATTGAACCTAATAAAGCTATCAAGAAAAAGAAGACATCCAAATAAATTATAATCAAAATGCCCTGAACGCCCAGTCAAAAATTCGCACTTTTGCATATCTTCACATCTGCACAGCAAAATATATGACTCCAGTACAGGCACTACAAAAATATTTCGGGTACAGCGCGTTCCGCCACGATCAGGAGGCTATCATCCGGCATGTTTTAAACAAAAAAGATGTACTGGCACTCATGCCCACCGGTGGTGGTAAATCTATTTGTTACCAGTTGCCAGCAGTAATGCTGGAAGGGCTCACCATCGTCATATCGCCTTTGATTGCACTGATGAAAGACCAGGTTGACAGCCTGAATGTAAACGGAATTCCGGCAGCTTTTTTAAACTCGAGCCAGTCAACTGATGAGCAGATTAAACTTACTACCCAGCTGCGTAATAACCAGATTAAGCTTTTATACCTCGCGCCCGAACGTTTGTTTGCCAACGAAGGCAAGCTCATCACCTTTCTGAAAACTCTGACTGTTTCATTAATTGCTATTGATGAGGCACATTGTATTTCGCATTGGGGACACGATTTCAGACCGGAATACCTGGCACTGGCCAATTTAAAACTTGAATTCCTGAGCATCCCGGTAATTGCACTTACGGCTACTGCAGATAAGCTCACCAAAAAGGATATTCTCGAAAAATTAAACCTGAAGGACCCTGCCATATTTATATCATCCTTTAACCGGGCAAATATTACTTATAACGTTGCCCCTAAAAAGAATAGCTTTAAGCAGCTGCTTGCTTTTTTAGATTCAAAAAAAGAAGATTCAGGTATTATCTATTGCCTTTCGCGCAAATCAACAGAATCATTAGCTGCCGATTTAAAGGAGGCTGGATTTTCTGCGGAGGCTTATCATGCCGGCCTGGATAACTCCATCAAGGCACGTACCCAGGAGGCTTTTTTGCGCGATGAGGTTAAGATCATTGTTGCCACCATTGCGTTTGGAATGGGTATCAATAAATCAAACGTGCGCTATGTGGTGCATGTGGATATGCCAAAAAACATAGAGGGCTATTACCAGGAAACCGGCCGTGCAGGGCGCGATGGACTGCCATCTGAAGCCATGCTGTTTTACTCGCCTGGCGATGCCAATAAGCTGAAACAGTTTGCCATGGTGGAGGACAATCCCGACCAAAGCCGCATCATGCTCAAAAAGCTGGATGATATGGTGCGTTATTGCCAACTGCACGCCTGTCGCCGCCAGTTTCTGCTCCGATATTTTGATGAAGATGCCGCCAACAACTGCAACTCCTGCGATTTTTGTTTAACCGAGTTCGAAACATTTGATGGCACCTTGATTGCTCAAAAAGCACTATCGGCAGTATTTAGGTTAAAGGAGCGCTTCGGCGCTACTTATGTAGTTGATTTTCTCCGAGGATCCAAAAACGAAAAGATTCGCGCCGAGCATAAAGAACTTAAAACTTATGGTATTGGTGCTGATATCAGCAAAAACGATTGGCTTCGTTACCTTCGCGAGTTAACCGGAATGGGCTATTTACAAGTAAGTGACGATGCCTACCCTGTTTTAAGGCTCACCGCAAAAAGTGAAGCCGTGCTTAAAGGACTTGAAAAAGTTGAACTTGTAAAATCACAAATAATAGAAGAACATCAGCCTGTTACGGAAGAGATACCTGCAGAAACAGAACTGCTGGCCGATCTGCGAATTATCCGCCGCGATATTGCCATCCACGAGAATGTGCCTCCATACATCATCTTGTCTGACGCTACATTGGTAGAAATGGCAACCTATTTACCCCAAAGTCTGGATGAATTGCGATTAATCTCCGGCTTTGGTGATATAAAACTGGCCCGATATGGAAGAGAGTTTTTGTTGCCAGTTAAAAACTATAGTGAACGCAAAGGCCTATCATCCAAAATAAAACAGAAAGCAACAAAAAAACCCTCAAAGATAAAACCAGGACAAATCGGTGCATCGAAATCGTCTGATACGGCTTTAGAAAGTTTTACGCTTTTTAAATCCGGTAAAACCATTGCCGAAATTGCAGCTATCCGCGGCTTGTCGACCACTACCATTGAGGGGCATTTGAGTTTTTACATTTACAAAGGCGAAATTGATGTGAGTCAATTTGTAAATGATGAAAAGAAACAATTAATAAAAGACACCGTTGAAAGTTATGGAGCCGATAAACTAAGCCCGCTAAAGGAAGTTCTTGGTGCGGATATCAGCTACAGCGAAATTAAAGCAACCATAGCCTGGATGCGCCTAAAAGAAATGATATAAAATCTGCTTTATTTGTTAAAGCGCCAGAAAAACAAGAAAATTGTTGTTGCGAAAAACTATGATAACCACTACCGAACATTTATACCAGCTTTTTCTTCAGCACCCATCTATCAGTACCGATACCCGTAAAATTACACCGGGAAGTTTGTTCTTTGCCTTGAAGGGGGATAAATTTGACGCCAATACTTTTGCGCAACAAGCTATTGAGGCAGGTGCAGCCTATGCTGTTATCGATAACCCAGCCTATCAGTTGGGCGAAAAATATCTGTTGGTTGATGACGTGCTTTCCGCTTTGCAGGAGTTGGCACGTCACCATCGCCGACAGTTAAATATTCCGGTTGTGGGCTTAACCGGTACCAATGGCAAAACCACTACTAAAGAACTGATCAACTCCGTTTTATCGCATCATTTTAAAACGCAGGCCACACAAGGCAATCTGAATAACCATATTGGCGTGCCGTTGACCATTTTAACTATCGACAAAACACACCAGGCGGCCGTTATTGAAATGGGCGCTAATCACCAAAAAGAAATTGAACTGCTTTGCAGCATTTCGCAGCCTAGCCACGGCTTAATTACCAATGTAGGCAAGGCGCATTTGGAAGGTTTTGGTGGTGTGGAAGGCGTAAAAAAAGGGAAAGGTGAGCTTTACGATTATTTAAAGCAATCAACCGGGGTTGCATTTGTTAACGGCGACAATGCCACTTTAATGGAGATGAAAGATGCGCGCCATTTATCAAATGTTGTTTTGTATGGAACATCGGCCAATGGAAACCTGGTTAGCGGTAAAATAATTGATAACTCACCCCTGCTAACTTTAGAGTGGACCAATAATTCATCGGCCAAAAGCCACACTGTAAAAACACAACTAACCGGGGCCTATAATCTGGATAACATCCTGGCGGCCATCTGCATTGGCGTATATTTTAAGTTGAGCGATGAAGAAATAAATAAAGGCATTGAAAGCTATCAGCCTAAAAACAACCGCTCACAGATTGTGCAAACGGCAAGTAATACCCTTATCTGCGATTATTACAACGCCAACCCCAGCAGCATGTTTGTAGCTATTGAAAACATTGGCAAACTTACTGCCAGCCGTAAAGTATTGATTTTGGGCGATATGTTTGAAATGGGCGACGAAGCGGCTGCCGAACATGAAGCGGTGATTAAAAAGGCTATGGAAACACCTGTAGACGAACGAATTTTCGTTGGAAAAGAATTTCAAAAAGCAGGTCTGACCATGGACCATGGACCATGGACCATGGACTCTAAAATCTTTTACCCCACCGCAGAAGATGCCATTGCCGGTTTAAAAGCAAATCCCATAAAAAACTCAACAGTACTCATAAAGGGCTCGCGTGGAATGGCTTTGGAGCGATTGGTGGAACTGTTTTAATATAAAACAAAAGTTTAAGAAAGCACGCGTGTTAATGTCGCACAGAGAAAGATAGGCAAATTCCGAAATCGAAACTCCGACTTCCGAAATCAGAATTACTTTACTCTCTTATAAATATCCTTCAAATTCCGGCCCATTTCTTTGTAGTCGAGGCCGTAACCTACCACAAATTCGTTTTCAATTTCGAAGCCTACGTATTTGAGTTCATCGATTTTTTTGAGCAATGCCGAAGGTTTCAGCAGCAGGGAGCACAATTTTATAGAAGCTGGTTGTTTTAACTTTAATTTTTCGAGCAGGTAATGGGCGGTATTGCCGGTGTCAACAATATCTTCAATCACTACCACATCGCGGCCTTTAATATCAACTGTAAAATCTATATCATCGCGTATTTTCAGGCTGCTTTTGGTACCGCCATAATAAGATGCCAGTTTGGTAAAAGTTATTTCGCAGGGAATGTCGATTTGTTTAATTAAATCGGCAATAAACAAAAAGCTGCCATTTAATACGCCCACAAATACCGGGATGCTATCTTTATAATCTTCACTTAGTTGCAAACCCATTGCTTTAGTCCGTTCCTCTATATCTTTTGCTTTTATAAGGGGGGTAAACTCCAGATCGGCAATTTTTGTTTTCATGCGTCTAAATTAAGTAAAATGTGCGAAAGTGCGAAGGAAGGCCATGGTAGAAAAGACCCTGGGCTGACAAAGCGCATCAACAAACGCATCGTTATGAGCTTTCTTAAAATCTTAACATCCTGCTGACTTTAAGCCGCCCCGCTCATTTCAAAGTTTCAGACTTAAAACCCTATCTTTGCCCCCTACATGACGGATTATCAGGTTCATACTTTATCCAACGGCATCAGGATTCTTTTTAAACATGCGCCATCAACCATAACACACTGCTGTTTTATTGTTAATGCAGGCTCCCGCGATGAACTGGGACACCAAATTGGTTTGGCCCATTTTATTGAGCATTTATTGTTTAAAGAAACAGAGCGCCGTAACACCAGCCAGATATTAAACCGCCTGGAGCTGGTTGGCGCCGACTTAAACGCCTATACTACAAAAGAATATACCTGCATCCATGCGTCGCTGTTAAACCAGCATCTGGAGCGCACCATTGATCTTTTTGAAGATATTTTATTCCATTCTACCTTCCCCGAAGAAGAGCAGGAAAAAGAAAGAGGCGTAATTTTAGATGAAATAGCCTCCTATCTTGATCAGCCTGAAGAAGCTATACAGGATGATTTTGAATGCCTTTTGTTTAAGGATCACCCTATAGGTGAGAATATTTTGGGCACTCCAGAAACCGTGGCAAAGCTAAATAGTAAGGATATACAGGACTTTATGGCAGCCAACAACAACACATCAGAGATGGTTTTTGCTGTTTTTGGCGATTATGATTTCAAAAAGCTTATCAAATTATCGGAAAAATATTTTGGTGCAGTACCTGCAAATGATGCTAAAAAGCATCGTTTAACGCCCGACTTAAATACAAAAGGTAACCATATTTTTACAAAACCCATCTCGCAAACGCACTGTATAATCGGTAATCAGGCGTATGCTTCATCGCACCAAAATAAAACCGGGCTGCTGCTTTTAAACAATATGCTGGGTGGTATGGGCATGAGCAGCAGGCTTAACCTGGAGATAAGAGAGAAACACGGTATTGCTTATACTATTGAATCAAACTATACTGCATTAACCGATACCGGTATATTCTCTATCTATTTTGGTACGGACAGCGAAAAGGCCGAAAAAGCAACTAAGCTGGTACATAAAGAACTGAAAAAGCTAAGGGAACAAAAGCTGGGAACCCTGCAATTACATCAAACAAAACAAAAATTTATTGGCCAGATAGCCTTGGCTGAAGAAAGCCGTATGGGCCTAATTATCTCCATGGCTAAAAGCCTGGTTGATTTTAATTATGTAGATAGCCTGCAGCAGGTTTTTGATAAAATTAACGCGGTAACTGCCGAACAATTGCTGGCAATAAGCAACGAAATTTTTGATGATAACCGCATGGTAACATTAGTGTTTGAGCCTAAGCAATAATCCTTTATTTTTGTAAAATGAATTTATTGTAAATAGTTTAATACAATAAGTTAATTATCACTAAAAAGAACATCCAAATTAATGAAATATCCTATCGTAGCATACGGCGATCCTGTTTTAAGAAAAAAAGCTACGGCTATTGAGCCTGACGAATATCCGCACATAAAAGAGTTGGTTGACAATATGTTTGAAACCATGTATGCCGCTCATGGAGTTGGCCTGGCGGCTCCGCAGGTGGGTATGTCTATGCGTTTATTTGTGATTGATGCCACCCCTTTTGAAGATGATGACGAAGGATTAAAAGGGTTTAAAAAAACCTTTATTAATGCTACCATGCTGGATGAAACCGGCGAAGAATGGGCATTTAACGAAGGTTGTTTAAGTATCCCTGATATTAGGGAAGATGTTTATCGCTGCCCGGTTATCAGGCTTTCTTATTACGACGAAAACTGGAAACACCATGAAGAGACCTTTAAAGGTATGGCTGCCCGTGTTATTCAGCATGAATATGACCATATTGAAGGAAAGCTATTTACCGATAAATTGAGTCCTCTACGTAAACGCCTTATCGAGAAAAAACTCAACGATATTTCAAAAGGAATTGTTGATGTGGATTATAAAATGAAATTTCCGGCGGTTAAGAAAGGGAGATAACTTATAGCTAAATGGGTATAGGTTAGCTATAAATAAAAGGATTTAAAAGATAAAGGAGCTGTTTATGATAGCTCCTTTATCTTTTTATGAAATGTTTTAAGGTTAATTACCTATCGTGCTGGTTGGGCTGCTTGTGATGCTTGGTGTGCTGCTTCGTGCTTTATCCCCATCAGAGATCTCTTTGATCAGGCTGCCCCAGTTAAACGGATTTAACAGCGGGTTAGTGATAGAGTGCGAGTTCAGCACATCGTTATGAAAATCCTGAAAGCTTCCTATCTCCGGACCGTCTCTCCGTAAAGTGCGCTCTAGTCTTAAAATTGATGATCTGCTAATGTTTTTTTCCGCTATTGCCAGGTCATCATCAGCAAGTTTCATGGATATAAATTCCTTGGTGAATTCTTCAGTAGTAGCCCACGGAAATACGCGAAAAACAGGAAGGTTAACAATTTGCGGTTTAAGTGATACTTGTGTCAAATAGCTCTTTGCAGGCAAATTTGCCGGAATAACTACTGTTACAGGAGCATAACCAACAGATGAGAACCGTATAGTATCCTGTTCATGTACTACAAATGAAAAGAAACCCTGGTAATTGGAAAGATAGGCCTGGGTTTTGTTAGTCAGGTTTACTATACTTACATACGGTACAGCCACCCTTACACTATCAGCATTATGAATAATACCGGTAAATTGTACTAAAGACTTCTCTTGCTTTTGGGCAAAAGCAGTTATGGTAAGTACGCTTAAAAATATGATGCCAATTAACTTCTTCATTTACTAATTAGCTTTTTTGTTGTTATTACAGGGTTCAATCTTAAAAGGGGATATAAAATCTTAAACAAAAATAGCCTTTTGCCCCAACACAATATACATTTTAACAAAACTTAACATTACCTCAAATTTTCGGGCAGTACCGCGTTAGGGTCGTCAATGTCTGTTAAATTTGTAGCTTCAACGGCGGTAATTTCAGGAACGGCCTTTTTTATAGCTTCCTCAATACCCGCTTTTAATGTCATGATACTCATGGGGCATGATCCGCATGCACCAAGCAACTTTAATTTAACAACATTGTCTGCAGTAATTTCTTCTACAGAAACGTTGCCACCATCAGTAGCCAAATATGGCCTGATGGTATTTAAAGCTGTTTCAACCTGATCTAATAAACTCATTTGTACCAAAATGTAAAAGTAAAGTTATTAATTATTTACCAAAGTTTTTTTATCTATAGCAGTAGCGTTACAAATGGCTACCTGCTGTGCCACCTTTTTGGCCATTTCAATAAAGGCATTTGCCATTATACTACCCTCATCCAAAACAATTGGTTTACCGGCATCGCCAGAATCACTTATGCCCTTAACCAGCGGAATTTCTGCCAGGAAAGGAACATCCAGTTGTTCAGCCAACTTTTTACCACCACCTTGTCCAAAAATGTAATATTTATTTTCGGGTAGCTCGGCAGGAGTAAAATAAGCCATGTTTTCAACAATACCCAGTATGGGAACGTTAATGGCATTCATCATAAACATGCCAATTCCTTTTTTAGCATCGGCAAGTGCCACATTCTGCGGAGTTGTTACAATTACCGCGCCAGTTACCGGAAAAGTTTGTGTAACCGTTATGTGAATATCACCAGTGCCAGGCGGCAAATCTACCACCAGATAATCCAGTTCGCCCCAGTCGGCATCATTAAAAAGTTGTTTTACTGCGGTTGATACCATTGGGCCACGCCATGGAACGGGTTGATTAGGATCGGTAAAGAAACCTATTGATAATAATTTTATACCATATTTTTCAATGGGCTGAATGCGGGTTTTACCATCAACGTCTCTGGCTTTTGGTCTTTCACCTTCAAGTCCAAACATAATAGGGACTGAAGGGCCGTAAATATCTGCATCTATTAAGCCCACCTTTGCTCCCGTTTTAGCCAAAGCAAGTGCCAGGTTAACCGATACGGTTGATTTACCAACACCTCCTTTACCTGAAGCTACAGCAATAATGTTTTTTACCCCCGGTACACCTGTGTTTTTTTGCGTAGTAACACGTGAGGTCATGTTAATGCTGATCTCGACATCTTTGCTAACAAAATACAATATGGCATTTCGGCAGGCATTTTCAATCATGGCCTTAAGCGGGCAAGCCGGGGTGGTTAGTATTACAGAAAAGCTAACATGGTTACCTTCTATATGGATATCCTGTATCATGTTAAGGGTAACCAGATCTTTTTTCAGATCGGGTTCTTCCACATTGCTCAGGGCTTGTAAAACTTGTTCTTGGGTGATTGTCATAATTTCTCAAACAAAATTACCTAAAACACAGCGTATAAGTGTCATTTGATTGATAAAATAAGGAAATAGCCCAAACTACCAGTTTAAAAATACAACAGGGATAAGAACCTGTGCTAATTAGATTTTTAAAATGGCTTATTAAGTGCCCACCCTATGATGATCATTCCTAAGGCAACGGTGGAAATTAATCCCAGGAAGACCAGTATCCAGTAAATAACGTTCTTCATAATTTTTATTAATCGCCTGGCAAATCATTCCGGGCAAATAGTTTAACAATCCTAGGGAATAAAATTTATTGATGAAATGTGCGATGTTAGGTCAAATTGAAAACATAAGCGGCAATCCATCACGTTTATCAAATCAAACAAATATAATTATAAATAATAACTTAATAATAAGGAGCTTATAATTTTAAACTTCCAATTATAAAATCCAACACCTTTTACAACCTATAGCTATATTATGCGGGTGTATTTTTTCAGTTAATATTTTGTAAACAACCACTTGGTAAACAAATTGTTTTTTTACCAGCTGAGCAAGCGTTAGGCGCCATGATAATTGAACCAAGCCGATAAAAGTATTCCTGAAGTGATTAAATAAGCCTTCTCCGGTCATTTCATTCTCATAATTGCGCAGCGATAAGTACTTTAAGATCAATATTTATAAATGGATTTGCAGCAAAATTTTACCTTTGCGCCCGGAAAACACCAGTAGGAAGCAGATGAACGAGCACATAAAAAAAATACAAGAAGCTATTGAACCCCTAAGGCAGCAAATTGTTAACCATAAAGTTTACAGCGTAGTAAAGAATATTGATGACCTTGCTGTTTTTATGAATTACCATATTTACGCCGTTTGGGATTTTATGTCGTTGCTTAAAGGTTTGCAGCAAAATTTAACTTGTACTAATGTGCCCTGGTTTCCGGTTGGAAATGCCAATACCCGTTATCTGATTAATGAAATTGTAACCGGCGAGGAATCTGATCTTGATGCTGAAGGCGTGCGCAAAAGCCATTATGAAATGTATTTGGATGCCATGAAGCAATGCGATGCCGCCCCCACAGTATTTCTTGATTTTATTGCAGCTCTTCAAAAATCAGGCAATTTGGATACCGCTTTTACTACAACGGCCATTCCTGATGCTGCCCGCGAATTTGTGGACTATACCTTTAACGTGATTAACAGCGGCAAGGCGCACTTGCAGGCTGCAGTTTTTACTTTTGGACGTGAAGACCTGATCCCTTATATGTTTTTAACCATTGTGAATGACCTTAATCTGAAATTTCCGGGGCAGGTTTCACAATTTAAATATTACCTGGACCGCCATATAGAAGTTGATGGCGATCACCATAGCCATCTGGCACTGGAAATGACTGCCGAACTTTGCGGCGAAGATGCCCAAAAATGGGAGGAAATTACTGCAGCCTCCATAACCGCGCTTGAAAAACGGATAGCTTTATGGGATGGCATCTATAATGAACTGGTTAATACAAAGGAGTTAATGGAAAATTAATGATAAAATGTACCTTTACCTATAATGTCAGGTGATCGGTTGTTTTATTGTAAAGCGAAGTTATATAAATGGTTAATTGCGTTAACCTTTATATTCCACACCTGTGCCATTTCGCTTCCAGCGGTATCACAGTCATTCTGTACTCAAAAGGCACTTACTGAATTAGTATTCTCAAGGAGAGTAAGATCTGCTCATCTTATTAGTGCCTATAATAAAAAAGTCAAGCAGCAGGTAGTCAAAATTGTTTACGGTGCTAATCAAAAGTATTTAGTATTTGCAAACAACCTGGTTTGTAAAGTAAGGTTTATCCACCAGCGTAAACAATTCAGATTGGTTAAAATAACGATCCAACAACAAGCCATTACTATAAAGGCAATTCCTCAAAGCCCGGCAAAGGACGTTCTTATTACGTCAATAACGTAACCTGGTTAATTCTTCAACCGGCGTTATTCCTTTTATTAATGCTGCCTTTATGCAGTAATTATTTAACCGTTAATTTATTTATTATGGGAGGCTTTAAAAAAGCTATTAAGTTGGTATTTATAGTGCTGCTTATTATCCTGGCGTCAGTTGGTATATGTTTTGGGGGAGGCCTTGCTATTCCTTTTTCTGAAAAAAGAGAAGATACTAATGAGGCCCGTATAGAACTTGTTGATTATGGAGAGAAAAAGACCAGCAACGCAGATGAGCAATATAAATAATAAATAGCTTTGAATTTTGATAAACAAAAAGCGCCGGTATATGATTACCGGCGCTTTGGTTTATATACTAGTGTAGTATAATTACACACTTTTCTTTACAGTAGTTTTTACCGGTCTGGCAGCTGCAACGGCGTCGAAAGCATTGTCGGCATCTTGTTTTTTGGTTGCGGCTATTGCAGGCAATTCCGCGAGTATAGTTCGGCCGCCTTTTACAACCTGGCCTAATTCAACTTTTATTTCAGAGCCAAGGGGTAAAAATACATCCACGCGAGATCCAAATTTGATGAACCCAAACTGATCACCCTGATCTACCTTGTCACCTTCTTTTACATACCAAACAATACGGCGAGCCAACGCTCCGGCTATTTGGCGGAATAATACAGGTACGCCCTTGCTGTTTTCAATAACAATAGTGGTGCGCTCGTTTTCGGTACTTGATTTAGGGTGCCAGGCTACTAAGTACTTACCCGAATGATATTTGAAATACTTAACCACACCTTTAATTGGGTTACGGTTAATATGAACATTTATAGGCGACATAAATACCGAAAGCTGGATTCTTTTATCTTTCAGATATTCGGTTTCAACGGCTTCTTCAATTACCACTACTTTACCATCGGCGGGGCAAAGCACATATTTTTCGTCCTTTTCTATAGTGATGGACGGGCTGCGGAAAAACTGTACAATAATTACAAAAAGAACAAATGATAGGATGTAAATTATCCATTTAACAACAATTGCTTCAGGAAAATAAAACTGAATGGCTGCGTTTAAAACAGCTATAAATAGTATGCAAATGGCAAGGGAGCTATATCCTTCTTTATGGAAAGTCATGTTTGTATTCTTTTTACAAAGTTAAAAATTTAATTGGCTTGCATCAAAAAGAGCGATATCTTAGTTCAAAACAAGATATAGATAAGCATAAACAACAGGGGCTGCTATAAATAATCCGTCGAAACGATCCAACAGGCCACCATGGCCGGGCAATATTCCGCCGCTGTCTTTTACATTGATGCTGCGTTTAAACATAGATTCAACCAGATCGCCCAGTGTGCCGAAGCAGCTAATGAGGATGGCTATAGCTACCCACCTGTTCCAGGGTAGATCATTAAAATAATGACTGATAATTAATGCCACGCCAGCAGCAATCACCATCCCCCCGAAAAAGCCTTCCCATGTTTTTTTAGGCGAGTGGCGCTCAAAAAGTTTGGTGCGGCCAAACTGCCTGCCTGTTAAATAGGCCCCGGTGTCATTGGCCCAAAGCAGCAGTAAAAACGCTAATGGAAAATGAAAGTTAAAATCGCCTTTTACATAGGCCATCGCCTGAAAAAAAGTAAAAGGGATGCAAATTAATATCAACCCTAAAAAAGTATAGGCAATATTGCTGAACGGAGCTTCTGTTTTGTTAAACAGCTCCTGTATAAAAACCACACTTAAGGTTACCGGTATTAAAAACAGCAGTTTATGAAAGATTAAAGCATTAGCATTAAAAAAAGGAATAATGGCAAATACCGTATAAATGAAAAAGCCATTGATTAGCCCCCAAACCAGGTTTGGTTTGAAGCCGCTTTGTTTTATTAAGCCATAAAATTCACGCTGGCAAAGAATAATGAGCAATAAATAAAAGATGCCGAATGGATACTGACCCAAAAGCACAGAGCCCAGCATTACAATAACAAAGAAAAAGCCGGTAATGGCACGTGTTTTCATGAATTAATTTGATTAAGGATGATAATCTCAATGGCATTGCTAAAATCTTCCTGGTGAATATAAACTTCAACTTCGCCAAATGTACGGTAAGTTGTGTCTTGCTTGTTTAACAGAACTGATTCGATATGGTGGCCGATAAGGGCTTGCTTTACCATTTCAGATTGGTAATAATTTGAGGATGAGAAAATTTTAATCCAATTTTTCTCCATTTTTCAGCCTTCTGTAATCTGTTTTTTTTCTAAAGCCAGGCGCCGGTATATCAGCATCAGTATAAATAAAATTATGGCGCTGGTTATATAAGCAACAGCATTAAATACGTGCGTTTCGTTAGGATCAATTTTAATTAATTTATGCTGTGAAAGATAGGTAAGTACTACATCCAGCCCGTTATTTAAAAAGTGGGCCCAAACCGCCGGCCAGATACTGCCTGTCCAAACTACAAAGTAACCAAACAATAAGCCGAGCAGCAATCGTGGTAAAAAACCAAAAAACTCCATGTGAAAGGCACTGAATAATATGGCAGTTATCCATATAGCAACATGGGCGTTTTTAGTCCATTTTAAAAAAATTGTTTGCAATACCCCCCTGAACATAAATTCTTCAACAATGGCGGGTATCAAACCAATAAACAAAACATTAAAAATCAAGCTGCCAATGGTGTTCATTTGCAGCATAGTTTCAGTAATTTGCGCTGCGCTTTTTTCACTATCTTCCATCCATTTCTGCACTCCACTTAAAAAATGCGGCAGTTGTAGTTTTTGGTTGATGTTTGACAGCACTTCAATAACCGGATTGGAGAGCAGCATAATAAATATCCCTATAAATAATAACCCCCATGGGAAACGGAAGTTCGCTTTAAGATAATCTGCCGGGTCGCGTACAACTACAAAAGCAAAAAAAACAGGCGCTGCAAAAATCGGGAAAGTAGTACCCAGGGTTTGCAATATCCATAAAGCATTAATAATTTGTGGTGAGGAGGTATCCAGCGTAGCCAGGGCGGTTAACGTTTTTGTGCCATAAACCAGCACAATTAAACCTGCGCCAATGGCATTGCCAATAATAAGCACCCCAATAAAAATGCATATAAAAACTAAAAACAGCAGCGAAGGATGTAACTGATTGTCATGCTTTTCTAAGTCTTTGTATGGTGTGTTTATCATCCCGGTTAAAATTCGTAAATTTGCCACGAAGATAAGGCATGTCTGTACAAATTGGAAATATTGATTTAGGAGAATTCCCGCTGTTGCTGGCACCGATGGAAGACGTGAGCGATCCGCCATTCCGTTACGTGTGCAAAAAAAACGGTGCGGATATGATGTACACAGAGTTCATCTCATCAGAGGGGCTAATTCGCGATGCAGCAAAAAGCAGACAGAAGCTGGACATTTTTGAGTATGAGCGTCCTATAGGTATACAGATATTTGGCAGCGATATTGATCACATGCGCGAGGCTACCGAAATAGCTACCCTTGCCAAGCCCGACCTGATGGACATTAACTATGGCTGCCCGGTTAAGCAAGTAGCCTGCCGCGGTGCCGGAGCCAGTCTTTTACAGGATATTGATAAAATGGTGGCCATGACCAAAGCGGTTGTTGAAGCTACCCATTTACCGGTAACCGTAAAAACCAGGCTGGGCTGGGACGACAACACCAAAAATGTGTACGAGGTTGCTGAGCGATTGCAGGATGTGGGTATAAAAGCCCTAACCATACATGGCCGCACCCGCTCACAGATGTACAAAGGTGTTGCCGACTGGACACTGATAAGAGAAATTAAGAAAAACCCGAGAATAAAAATTCCAATTTTTGGAAACGGAGATATTGATTCGCCACAAAAAGCGGCGGAGTGGCGCATGGAATTTGGTGTGGATGGAATGATGATTGGGCGTGCGGCCATTGGTTATCCATGGATATTCAGGGAGATAAAGCATTACTTTAAAACAGGCGAATACCTGGAGAAACCAACCATAGCCGAGCGGATTGATGCCTGTACCACCCATCTGCAAAAATCAATGGAATGGAAAGGCCCTAAAACAGGCATTTTTGAGATGCGGAGGCATTATTCAAATTACTTTAAGGGGATTGAAAACTTTAAGGAATACCGCATGCGCCTGGTAACAGCCGGCAATTTTGAAGAGGTTATGGAGATTTTGGAAGAGGTAAGCCAGAATCCGCGATATGCCGAATTTGAGTCGTTAGTTTAGACATAATACTTTGAGCATTAGCAGTTAAATAAAATAAAGAACCATAAATTTTTTATTAAGAAATGGCTTGATATTTGACTGTATATTATATATTTGAAAAAAACAGATCTTTATATGGTTACTACTATTACAGATGGTGTTAAGGTTTCGGTAGAAACGATTTACCAGCCTGAATATTCGAACCCTGCGAATGATCATTTTATGTTTGCATACAAAGTAAGCATAGAAAACATGGGTAATTATGCGGTTCGTTTATTGAGCCGTCATTGGTATATTTTTGACTCCAACGGTGCAAAAAGAGAAGTGGAAGGCGAAGGTGTTGTTGGTCAGCAGCCGGTTATTGAGCCGGGCCATGCACATGAATATGTTTCTGGCTGTAATTTAAAAACAGACATGGGAAGCATGAAAGGTGAGTATCAGATGACACGCCTGATTGATAACTCTTTATTCAATGTGCAAATTCCTGAATTTTACCTGGTAGCCCCTTACAGGATGAACTAAAAAAATTAGAACAGTATAACATCAAAAAGAAAACCCGCTCTGAATTATCAGGCGGGTTTTTGTTTTTTTCAATTAAAAGCAATTAGTGTTTTTCTTTAGGGGGCCTTTGACCACCTCCGTGTTGTTGATGTGCCTGTGGCTGACTATGCTGCTGATTGTTATTATGCGGCTGTTGTTGACCACGAGGTTGCTGTGCCTGTTGAGTACGTGGTTGTTGTACCTGTTGATTGTGTTGCTGACCTTGCTGCTGATTTAAATTATGCTGCTGATTGGCCTGTGGTTGATTAGGTGTTGCCGCATTATTTGCCGGCCTGTTTGCATTACTGCTGTTAGGACTGCCCGGATTTGGACTTGTTCGGTTAGCGTTATTAAAATGCCCCATGTTTGATCCGGTTGCGGTGTGGCCCTGCTCGTTAATTGGGCGGCCGCCAACATGGTTCATTGCTGTTGCGGTTGGATGACCGTTATTTACAGAAGCAAACTGATTTTTGTCCTTGCTGGCTCCCTGCTGGTGTGAAACCTGCTCAGCGGTTGGTTGAATGTGCTGCTCGCGCATGGCCATTTGTTCTTCCGGACGCGGACGCGCATTATAACCACCCGGACCATTGAAGCTGGCATGGTTGTTTACTGTAGTATTATTAACAATTACTGTTTTATCAATATAGGTGTTATGAACTACGGTGGTGTTTACGTTAACAACTGCCGTGTTATAACGGAAATGATCGCCAGACCATCCGCCGCCTGCAAAACCTACACCGCCATAACCATAGCCATAATTAATACCGCCATAAAAACCTACGTGCGCCCCCCAGTAACCGGCATGAAAACCATAATGACCACCTTCATAACCCCAATAGGCCGGTGTCCATAAATAGCCGGGTTGCGGAGCTGCTACCCATACACCGGGTACCCAGTAGTAACCGTCATTATCATCATAGGCCCAATAGCCGGGTACCCATAAATAGCCATCAGTAGGACAGGCTGGTTGAACATAAACAGGTAATGCGGGAGGTGGTGTGCCTACGCTGATGCTAACACTTATTTGTGCATTTGTTTTGATAACTGCAAAAAGCAGTACGCATAAGGGGATAAATATTCTTGTAAATTTCATCTATAACTTATTAAATTTCATGTATGAGACAGCTAATTAAACAGTAAAGTTTAATTGTTGATTGAAAAAAGTAAAAATCTAATGTGTTTCTAATATTGTATTAACAAACGGAGGGGCTCGGCTACAAAACAAAAAACCCGCTTTAAATAGCGGGTTTTTGTTTTAAATATATAGCATGATATTATCTATGTCTTTCACCGCCACCACGTTGTTGCGGTGCTCTTGCTTGTTGCGCACGTTGTTGTTGCGGAGCTCTTGCCTGTTGCATTCGTGGTTGTTGCTGAGCCCTTGCCTGCTGCATATGTTGCTGAGGCTGAGGCGCTCTTGACTGTTGCTGCATGCGCGCCTGTTGTACATGCGCTTGAGGCTGTTGCCTGGTTTGTTGTGCGTGTTGTACAGGCGTACGTTGCGTTTGGTGCGAAACCGCAGCACGTTGTTGCGGTGCACGGGCAGTTGTACGATTTGCTGTTGAATTACGAGCTTGTGCATGTTGACCAAAACCGGTAGCCTGGTGAGGCGCAGTTTTCGTTTGTGCACTAAATGGACGTGCGCTAACGCGGCTTGCTGCTGCTGTTGCCGGACGGCCATGGTTTACTGAAGCAAACTGACTTCTATTATGGCTGGCTGCCTGCTGATGTGAAAGCTGCTGTGAAGTAGGCTGTATGTGGCGATCTCTCATGGCAGCTTGTTCCCGTGAATTTGGTCTGGCGTTTACACCGCCTGGGCCGTTAAAGCTGGTGCGGCCCCCATTGTTATTGCGGACAACCGTACGGTCGATATAAGTGTTGTGTATTACGGTTCTGTTTACATTTACTACAGCAGTATTGTAACGGAAACGGCCACCAGACCATCCTCCACCAACAAAGCCAACGCCCCCATATCCGTATCCATAGTTAATGCCACCGTAGAAACCAACATGTGGACCCCAATATCCTATGTGAAAACCATAAGCACCACCGGCATATCCCCAATAAGCAGGCGTCCAGTATAAGCCAGGATTTGGCGGGGCCACCCACACACCAGGCACCCAATAATATCCCTCAACATTATCATAGGCCCAATAACCTGGTTGCCATAAATAACCGTCAACAGGGCATTCGGGCTGAACATAAACCGGTAATGGTGGCGGGGCTATCCCAACAGATATGCCCACGCTGACCTGCGCGTATGTTGCTGACACTGCAAAGAAAACAGCGCATGCTAAAAGCAATATTTTTGATATTTTTTTCATGGTAAATTGTATTTGTAGTATCCATACGACAATTATAAAGCCAAAATGTTTTGTTTGTGGGCCTATGCAATAACTCGGAGCCATTAGTTAAATGGGTGTGTCAGTTCAATTATTTAACATTTATGAGCTTCATTCATTAAAGGAATCAAACATAAAAGGGCTGTTCCTGTGAAACCGTAACAGCCCTTTTATCATTATTAAATTATAATAATGTTATTAGTTTCTTCTGTCAAACAAAAAGGAAGCATAGTAAAGTAATGCGGCTAATGAACTTAAAGCGGCAACCACATAAGTCATAGCGGCCCACCATAGGGCGTCTTTCGCCTGTTTATGTTCTTCGCGGGTTTGCATTACAGTGTAATTGTTATTAAGCCAGGCCAAAGCACGGCGGCTGGCATCAAACTCAACCGGCAGGGTTATAAAACTGAAAAATGTAACCAGGGCCAGGGCAGCAACGCCAATAGCCAGCACTAATGGGTTATGGGTAAAAAAGAGTAACATCACTCCAATAAATAAAGTCCATTGAGTTATGGTTGATGCAATGCTGATTGCCGGAACCATTGCTGAACGGAAACTTAACCAGGCATAAGCTTTGGCATGCTGCACGGCGTGTCCGCACTCATGAGCGGCCACTGCAGCCGAGGCCACGCTACGGCTATAATACACATCGGGGCTTAAATTAACCGTTTTGTTTTCGGGGTTATAATGGTCGGTGAGTTGCCCCTCAACAGAAATTACCTGTACATCATAAATGCCGTTGTCGCGCAGCATCCGTTCTGCTACCTCCTGTCCGGAAAGGCCAGATAGTAAGGGAATTTCTGAATAGGTTTTGAACTTGCTTTTAAAGCGCCATTGTACAATAAAACTTACTATGGCAATAATAATCATCAAAAGCCAGGCAGAGCCGGTATTGATGTATGCAGTTATAAATGATAAATGATCCATTGTTTAGTCTTGAGTTTTAAGTCTGTGGTCTTGAGTCTAATCGCATTTAATTCTATATTTTTGATTATGGATTAAAGACTACGGCCTTTTACCCTAAAACAAAAAGCATTCCGTTTACTACCAGATCAAATGGCAACAAACACTTTTTCATACTGGGAGCGCACCGCCTTTATTGATAATGCCGACATCATTATTATAGGCAGTGGTATTGTTGGCTTAAGTGCGGCTTTACATTTAAAACAACAACAATCCACTTTAAAAGTATTGGTTTTAGAACGAGGCTTTTTGCCGACCGGTGCAAGTACCAAAAACGCAGGATTTACCTGCTTTGGCACTGTATCAGAGCAGATTGCATATTTAAAAGAAGCTTCGGAAGAAGAGGTTGCCCGTTTGGTTAATTACAAATGGCGGGGATTACAAAGATTACGGGAAAATTTAGGCGATAGCAATATTGAATACTTACAGCATGGTGGTTATGAATTATTTATGGACGATGAAACAGAGCGGGCCGATGCAAGTATTGCACAAATCCTCTACATCAACAATTTATTAAAAAACGCCATCGGCCAGGCCGACATTTATTCAGCCGTTAGTGCCAAAATTGCAGCTTTTGGATTTAAGGGTGTAAGCCGCATGATCTATAACCCGTTTGAGGGACAGATACATACCGGCAAAATGATGCGTGCCCTTTTATATAAGGCATATAACCTGGGAGTACTGGTTTTAAACGGCTGCGAAATAAAGCAAATTGAAAATGAAGTAAGTCACATTTGTCTCAGTACAACACACGGCAACTTTAAGGCAGGCAAAGTGATTCTGGCTACCAATGCATTTGCCAGTCAGTTGTTTCCTGAATTGAATGTAGTGCCGGGCCGGGGGCAGGTATTGGTTACTAAACCCGTTGCTGATTTAAAGCTGAAAGGCACTTACCACTTTGATGAAGGCTATTACTATTTCAGGAATATTGACAACCGGGTACTTTTTGGAGGTGGTAGGAATATAGATTTCGAGAGCGAAGAAACCTGGGTTTTTGGACATACCGAAGCGGTTAAAAACAAATTAACCCATTATCTTAAAGAAGTAATATTGCCCGGGCAGGATTTTGAAATTGATTACTGGTGGAGTGGAATTATGGGATTTGGCGATGACATTAACCCAATTGTTAAAGAAATTGAACCTAATCTGTTTTGTGCCGTGCGATGCAATGGCATGGGTGTAGCCATGGGAAGTTTGGTAGGAGAAGAAGTAGCTAAACTGGCCCTTTGATTTCAGAATTGGGTGTGAGGCTTTTTAAACACTAACCGGTTCCGCAATATCACTTAGCAAGTTAACCGCTTGGTTAATGCTGTTTACACCTTCAATGCTTAGGCGAAGCGTATTTTTAACTTCTTTTAAATTGGTACGTCGAGGATTTCCCTGTACAAAGGAAAGCACCTGCCTGAAAGCATCCGTTTCAAAATAAGGCGATTGCTGATTGGTAATAAAATAGCCCCTAAGGACATTTTTTTTGAGCGATATTTTTTCAAATCCGATAGCTTTACCCAACCATTGCAGACGCATGGTGTTCAGCAAATCGTTTACCTGCGGTGGTATCGGCCCAAAACGATCGTGGAGTTGCTGCTGAAATGCGTTCAACTCAACTTCGTTTTCCAGTTTGGATAGGTCGGTGTATAAATTGTATCGCTCAGATATACTGGTAACGTATTCGTCCGGTATTAATATTTCCAGGTCGGTATCTATCTGGGTAAAGGAAATATAAGGCCTTGGTTTATCATCCGGAAAAACACCTTTAAATTCATCTTCCTTCAGCTCCTGTATGGCCTCGTCCAGTATTTTATGATACATCTCGAAGCCTATTTCGGCAATAAAGCCACTCTGTTCAGCCCCCAACAGGTTACCACTGCCACGGATGTCCAGATCGCGCATAGCTACATTGAACCCGCTGCCCAGGTCACTAAACTCTTCAATCGCGCTTAGGCGTTTACGCGCCTCGCTGGTAAGCGTAGATAATGGCGGACTCAGCAAATAACAATAAGCCTTTTTATTACTCCTACCCACACGGCCACGCATTTGGTGCAAGTCGCTCAGACCAAACATGTGTGCGTAGTTAATAATAATGGTATTGGCGTTAGGGATATCCAACCCTGCTTCAATAATGGTTGTGGCTACCAGCACATCATACTCATGATTCACAAACTTTAGCATTACATCTTCCAGCGCATCACCTTCCAGTTGCCCGTGGGCAATCCCTATCCTTGCCTTTGGTACCAGTTTGTGGATCATACCACCCAGCTGCGGCAGATCGCTTACCCGGTTATGGATAAAAAACACCTGGCCACCACGGTCAATCTCATGCTCAACGGCTTCTTTAATCAGCGTATCGTTAAATACATGTAATTCGGTAACTACGGGCTGGCGGTTTGGCGGCGGGGTTGATATAATAGAAAGATCGCGTGCGCCCATCAGCGAAAAATGAAGGGTCCGCGGTATTGGCGTTGCGGTTAAGGTAAGCGTATCTACATTGGCGCGCATTTGTTTCAGCTTTTCTTTGGTTGATACACCAAACTTCTGCTCCTCGTCAATAATCATCAGCCCCAAATCTTTAAACTTAACATCTTTACTTACCAAACGATGGGTGCCTATGATGATATCAACCTTGCCCTCTTTCAGTTTCTCCAGCGTATCTTTAATCTGCTTGGGTGATTTAAACCGATTCACATAATCAATATTGCAAGGGAAACCTTTCAACCTGTCCGAAAATGTTTTGTAATGCTGTGCTGCCAAAATAGTGGTTGGCACCAATATAGCCACCTGTTTGCTATCGGCAACAGCTTTAAATGCGGCCCTTATGGCCACCTCTGTTTTACCAAAGCCCACATCCCCACAAATCAGCCTGTCCATAGGATGTGGCGATTCCATATCCTTTTTAAAGTCGTTGGTGGCTTTTTCCTGGTCGGGGGTATCCTCATAAATAAAAGATGCCTCCAGCTCGGTTTGCAGATAAGTATCTCTGGAGAAAGCATTGCCATGTTGCGCCTTGCGCAGGGCGTATAGCTTAATCAGATCGCGGGCAATGTCTTTAACTTTTTTTTTTGTGGTTTTCTTCAGCTTTTCCCAGGTATCGGTTCCCAGCTTATTCATTCTGGGTATTGCTCCCTCCTTACCGCTGTATTTAGAAATGCGGTTAAGCGAGTTAATGTTTACATAAAGCAAATCATTATCAGCATAAACCAGGCGAATCATCTCCTGCATTTTGCCGTTCACTTCAACCTTTTCCAGTCCGGCATATTTGCCAATGCCATGGTCAATATGGGTCACATAATCGCCCGGTTTTAACTCCCGTAATTCTTTTAGGGTGATAGCCTGTGAACGCTGATATCCTTTTTTAAGCTTATACTTATAGTAACGGTCAAATATCTGGTGGTCGGTATAGCAGGCAAATTTTTGTTCCCGGTCAACAAAACCTTCCCTTACCGATATACTTATAGGTGTAAATTTTACCGTTTTATCCAGATCTTCCAAAATGGCATAAAGTCGTTCCACCTGCCGGGCAGAATCTGTAAGGATAAAATTCTCGATATGTTCTGCCTCGTTATTCTTAAAATTGTGGATCAGCAGCGTAAAATCTTTATTAAAAGATGGCTGCGGGCGCATATCAAAATGAATGGCATGTTCCGTTTGGTAAAAAAACTGTTTGCCAAATTCAACCAGGGCAAAATCATGCAGTTGATCGGCAATCAGTTTTTCGTCGGTAAAGCCAAATTTAGGGTCTATCCATTCGGGGTTTTTATTTTTATCCTCTACAGATAAGGCCTTCCACAACTCTGTCGCTTTTTTATAACCGGTTTGAATAATATCCAGTGTAAACTGAACATCTTTTATCCAAATCTGGCTATCGCTATCCACATACTCCAACAGTGAAATATTGTTTTCTGTTAAAAACTTCGACTGTACATTGGGTACAATGGTGATGCTTTTAACCTGCTCAACAGATAACTGACTCTCAATCTCAAACGTACGTATCGATTCGATAAAATCGCCAAAGAATTCAACCCGGTAAGGTAATTCGTGCGAAAAAGAGAATATGTCAACAATCCCACCACGGATAGAGAACTGGCCCGGTTCATAAACAAAATCAACCCGGTCAAAATCATACTCTACCAAAAACTCATTGATAAAATCAATACTCAGTTTATTGTTCAGGGATATTTCGAGGGTGTTTTTTTCGAGGGATGCACGGTCAATCACCTTTTCGGCCAAAGCTTCGGGGTAAGTGACTATCAGCTGGCCAAATTCTGAAGAATGATTAAGCTCATTCAGGACTTCGGCACGGGCCAGTACATTGCTGCTATCCGGCTGTGTAAATTCAAAAGGTTTTCTGTAGGATGAAGGAAAAAGCAAAATTTCTTTCCCGGTTAAGTTCTCCAGGTCGGCCTGGAAATAGCCGGCTTCTTCCCTGTCGGGCAGCACAAATATCATGTGCTTATGCTGCAAAAAATACAGCGCTACCGCGATGGTCGCATCTCCCGATCCGACTAAACCACGTAACTGAACCCTTGGACTTTTACCAGCATTTAGCGCCTGCGCCAACGCCTGGATCCGGTTATCAGCTTTATATCTATCTAAAATATCCCGAATATTCAAAGCGCTGCAAATATAAGCAAAAAAGGGGGTTCATGCCGATAATGGGAACTGGCTTAAAAATAATACAAACAATATGATGATGTAATTACTTTATATACTTAAATTTAATACACAAAAGCAACGTTTGCTGCATAGCAGCAGTATTATTAAGCAATATCACCTTAACCAAATTTTAAACCATGAAAAATGCAATTATATGTGGCCTTTATATAGGCGTTTTAAGCATAGTGTGGATGTTTGTTATGCGGATGCTTGGCTTTTCGCCACAGATCAGCGGTGTTGAACCTATTGAATTTGTCTCCTTGCTTATACCCCTGATAGTTTTATATTTCGGACTAAAGAGTTATCGCAATCACGAATGCAAAGGCCACATGGGGTTTTTGGAAGCTTTATTTCAATGTTTTAAAATTTTGGTAATTGGCGGTATAATAACCGTTGCCGCTGCCATTATTTATATAGATGAGTTTGCAAAAGATCATAGCATTCAGGATTTTTCGGGCCGTGTGTTCGGGGCTTTGCTTGTGGGTCTCCTGTTCTCATTAGGTGTATCTGTATTGTTAACCACCAAACCCAACAAGGTTGATTAAAAGGCTTTTTTCACAATATTTCGAGCTTGTGTTTTGGATTTCGGCATTGGTTGCTTTAGCCATCAGCAATCCAACGGCGCAGGCTCATTTTACTTTATGCCCGCTAAAGCTTTTAGGCTTTACCTGGTGCCCGGGCTGCGGCCTGGGGCATTCTATCGCCTTTTTATTTCATGGCGATATAAAAAGCTCTTTTCATGCCCATTGGCTGGGTATCCCTGCATTAATCATTTTATTATACCGCATTTATCAGTTGGGAAAGATGAGGCTTTATCCTATTAAAAACCTCTCCTAATCGCGAAACATTTAGATAAACTTCTTCACCGCTTTAATACCCATACTCACCGACATCTTTTTACTGATAACCAGTTTTTTATTGTGTTATTTTTTGTATTATCTTAGTTTTATATCATCAAAACAAAATCACTTAAAAAATAAAACAATGGACATGTATCAAAATCCTTATATGGCGCTGCCAGGTATAACTCCCGAAGAGATGAATTTTATTCAGCAAGGCATTGCCGATTTGAACGATAACCAAAAGAAATATTTCTATATGAATTATTCGAGCAAAAGAAAGTCACCACAAGATATGCTGATCTTTTGTTTGGTGGGCCTATGTTTAATTCCGGGTTTACAACGCTTTATTGTCGGTCAGATCGGAATGGGTATTTTATATTTATTTACTGCCGGACTTTGCCTGGTTGGTTCAATTGTTGATTTGGTAAACTATAAAACCCTTGCTGAAGAATATAACCGCAAAGCCGCTTTTGAAAGTTTCCAACTGGCTAAAATGAATCTGTAATAAGATAAATAGTGATTCCTGTTCTTTAAACTGAACTTATTTCATAAAGAATGGTTAAAATCCTTTTAATCTTAAAAATCCTGCGCTAACTTCGGGATTATGAAATTATCCCAATTAACCAGCTTCCTGGAAAGTATTGCACCGCTTGCTTACCAGGAAGATTACGATAATGCAGGTTTAATAGTTGGCTATCCGGATCAGGAAATTCAACAGGCGCTAATCTCTTTAGATTGTACAGAGGCCGTGGTTGATGAGGCTATTGCCACAAATTGCCAGGTAATTATATCCCACCATCCCATTGTTTTTCGCGGGTTAAAAAAGTTCAACAGCAAAACCTATGTGGAGCGAGTGGTTGAAAAGGCTATCCGCAATAATATTGCACTTTATGCCATTCATACCAACCTGGATAATATCATGACAGGGGTCAACGCCCGTATCTGTGAAACACTGGGTCTGAAAAACTGCCACATACTGGCACCAAAACATAATTTACTCAAAAAACTGGTTACCTACGTACCCATTGCAAATGCCGATGCGGTACGGGCCGCATTATTTGAAGCCGGCACCGGTAATATTGGCAACTATGGCGAAGTAAGCTTTAATGCAGAAGGTACCGGTACTTTTAAAGGCAATGAGCTTACCAATCCTTTTGTTGGCGAACCGGGTAAACTGCATAGGGAAAATGAAATCCGTATAGAAACCATCTACCCTGCTGTACTGGAAAGCAAAATTATAATGGCGCTGATTTTAGCACATCCTTATGAAGAGGTGGCTTATGACCTGTATACCCTTACCAACCAAAACCCACAAGTTGGCTCCGGTATGATTGGCGAACTGGAGTTACCGGTAGAGGAAGAAGCCTTTTTATATCATGTAAAAGATAAAATGAAAGCCCGGGTGATACGGCATACCGCTTTTACTGGCAGGCAGATTAAAAAAGTTGCTGTTTGCGGAGGGGCCGGAGGCTTTTTGTTAAAGCAGGCCATAGCCGCCGGTGCCGATATTTTTATCACTGCTGATTACAAATATCATGAGTTTTTTGATGCCGAAGGAAAAATCATTATTGCCGACATTGGACATTTTGAAAGTGAGCAATTTACGCAACAATTATTGTATGAAATAATACGGAAAAAATTTATTAACTTTGCCGTCCGTTTAACAGAAGTAAATACAAACCCCGTCAAATATTTTATTTAATGGAACAAACCGTAGAACAAAAGCTTAAAGCTTTATACGAACTACAAACCATCCACACCAAAATTGATAAAATTCGCCAGGTTAGAGGTGAATTACCTATGGAGGTTGCCGACCTTGAAGATGATGTTGCAGGTCTTGAAACCCGTATACAAAAAATAAAGAACGAGCTGGATGACTTGGAGGATGATATAGTTACCCGTAAAAACCTGATAAAGGAAGCACAGGCTAACATCAAAAAATACGAAGGTCAGCTTAATGAGGTTAAAAACAACCGCGAGTATGACGCAATTTCAAAAGAAGTTGAAATTCAGGGATTAGATATCCAGGTAAGTGAGAAAAAAATCCGTGAATTCGGTTTTGAAATCGCTTCAAAAACTGCAATCTATGACAAAGCGTTAGCTGATCTGGATTCACGTAAAAGTGACCTTGATGCTAAAAAAGCTGAATTAGGCACCATTACTGCTGAAACACAGAAAGAAGAATCTGAACTTACTTCACAAGCAGAAAAAGCTACTGCAAATATTGAAGAACGTTTATTAATTGCTTACACCCGCCTGCGCCAAAATGCAAAAAATGGTCTGGCTGTAGTAACTATACAACGCGATTCATGTTCAGGTTGCTTTAACCAGATTCCACCTCAGCGTCAGTCTGATATCCGTCAACGCAAAAAAATTATTGTTTGCGAGCATTGCGGCCGTATCCTGGTTGATGAGCAAATGGCTTTAGAAGCTGAAACAGTATAAGCCGATTATTGATTAAAATATATAAAAGGCGCTCATTAGGGCGTCTTTTTTTGTTTAATAAAGACTCAGGTATACAAGGACTTGTTCCACAGAAGCTTTTATGTTACCCGTTGGTGACAACACTAGCCGGGGCGCACTGTTGTTTAAAACCCTACGAAATCTTAACTTCAATAAAAACTATTGTGCTAAAACCTCGACTCTCTTATTTCATACTGATTATTATTACCATTATCCTCGGACTCTTATCCAGGCATATTGCAGGCATCCCTTTGTTTGTAGGCGATATTTTATGGGCATTAATGGTCTATTTCATAGTCCGGTTTCTTTTTATAACCCGAAGTATAAAATGGGTCTCTATAGTCAGCTTATTGTTTTGTTACGCTATTGAATTTAGTCAGCTTTACCAAGCGCCGTGGATCAACAATATCAGGCACACGGTAATTGGCGGATTAATATTAGGTGAAACTTTTCTTTGGGGTGATATGCTGTGTTATACTATAGGCATAGCGATTGGAATAATTGTTGAAATACTAATAGCTAATGGTTGCCTCAAAAACACCATGCCCCATTAATCCCTACGCATACTCCCGGCATCATTGCATTCTGTAAATAGGCCCGCCCTAGTCAAACAAACTCGTCTGCTTCCCTTTTTTCGGCACAAATAAATCATAGTTGTAAGCAGGCATTTCCCGGCCATCTAAAAAGCGATTACAAGCCATTTTAAACATCTGGTGGATGGATTCAGCTATTTTACCTTCCCCGCTCATTCTGCGCCCGAAATCGCTGTCATTTAACTGCCCGTCATGACAGGATCTGATCATGTTGAGCACCTTTTCGGCTTTATTGGGAAAAGCCTTGGTGATCCAATCGCTAAAAATTTCGGCTATACTGCCATTCAGCCTTACTATGGTAAATCCTGCAGATAATGCTCCCCTATCTGCTGCCGCTTTAATAATGGCAGGCACCTCATTGCTGTTCAATCCTGGGATGATGGGCGCAGCCATCACCCTAACTGGCACTCCATTTTCTGATAGCTTTTGGATAACAGAAAGCCTGCCGCTGGCGGTTATGGTGCGGGGTTCCAGCTTTTGCCTTAATTGCTCATCCAATGAGGTAATAGATACATTTACGTGAATCAGATTCAATTTGGCCAGTTCTGATATAATATCCAGGTCACGTAATATCACATTGTTTTTGGTGATAATACTTACGGGGTTTTTATATTTTAAAAACAGCGCCAAAAGCGCCCTGGTAATTTCCAGTTTGCGCTCAATAGGTTGATAACAATCTGTATTACCCGATAACATGATGCAAACCGGCCGGTAATTTTTTTTGTTAAAATACTCTTCCAGTAACTCTGGTGCGTTTCGCTTCACAATGATTTTTCTTTCAAAATCAAGCCCTGCACTAAATCCATAATACTCATGCGAATTGCGGGCATAGCAGTAAATACAACCATGTTCACAACCCTGATATGGGTTTATGGAATACATATGACTCAGATCAGGACTGTTTGATTCGCTTACAATCTTTTTAGGCGTTTCTTCAAAAAGTTGTGTGGCCGAGTTTTCAAGCAAAGGTTCGTCAAGGCCCTCTACATGTTCAAGAACATACTTGCTTTTTAAAAACTTATTGTGTGTATTAACCTGAGCTCCTCTACCCTTAAAAAAATCAGGATTCTCCTCATGTGCCATAGCACAAATTTGCTAATAAAATTAGCAAATTACAAGTCGATCATCTTGTTTTTTATAGCGTACAAAACCAAACCCACCCTGCTTTTTACGTGTAGTTTTTCAAACAGGGCATCGCGGTAACCGTCAACGGTACGTACACTGATGTTCATTTGGTCGGCAATCTCTTTGTAGGTGAGTTCTGTACTGGCAAGCTTCAAAAATTCAAGCTCCCGGGTGTTTAGTTTAACCTCAGAAGCAGACTGGCTAAAAGAACTTAATAAAAGGCGGGTAACAAATTCGGGGTAGTAAACCTCTCCTTTCGCAACTTTCCGCAGGGCCTGTTCAAATTCATGGGGTTCGGCATCTTTTAACAGGTACCCTTTAACCCCCAATTTAAGCATGGTAAGTACCTTTTCAGGATCCTCATGCATTGATAAAACAATGATATGAATCTCAGGATAAACATCATGCAGCCACCTGGCCGTATGGGTGCCATCCATAACTGGCATGTTAATATCCAGCAAAACAATATCAGGTTTATTACGCGGGGTTATTTTTTGAGTTAGTTCCTCGCCGTTTGCCGCTTCAAAAAGAACGCTGTACCCATTTAAATTATTAATTAAAGAGGCTATACCGCTTCTGAAGAGGCGGTGATCATCAACCAATGTGATCTTGATGGTTTCCATCGGCGTATAATCGTTGTTCTAAAGGGTTTAGGCTTATTTTTATTGAACATCCATTCCCAGGCTCGCTGTTTATTGTAGCTACAGCGCCAATCAGGGATGCCCTGTTTTCTATGTTTTTTAATCCGGCGCCCATAAAATCATCAAGGTTATCCCTCAAAAATCCGGTCCCGTTGTCTTCGAGGGTCAAGGTAAACATTTCAGGAATATATTGCAAGGCGATTGTTAAATCTTTAGCTCCTGAATGCTTTAATGTATTATTAAGGGCTTCCTGAAAAATGCGGAACAGCACCAATTCCCGTTGTTCGCCCAATGGATAGCTATCTCCTTCTATTAAAAGTGTTGAATTAAGCAGTCCGCTTTTATTAATCCTCCTGGTTTCAATTTCAATGGTTTTTACCAGGCCCTGCTTGGTAATATTTTCAAAGCTAAGGCTTTTTGAAAGATCGCGCAGATCGGTAATAACCTGCGCGATCAAATCCCTGTTTTCACTAATTTTAGCTTGCTGTTCGGCATTTGTACCTCCCATCATAGCCAGGTTTAACTTTACAAATGATAATACCTGTGTTATATTATCATGTATTTCGCGACTTACATGAGCAAAAGTTTGCTCTTGTATTTCTAACCTGGCCTTAAGAAATTCCTGACGAAAATTTGCCTGTAAGGATTCCCTTTCCACTTTATTCTGTCTCTGTCTTTTTTGATATAGTACGATAAAATAAATAATAAAGCCGGCTAGGAATACAAAAAAAGCTGTTGCCGAAAAAAATATAACGTATAACTCATCACTGCTTGGATTACTGTTAACTGTTATTAAAACTAACCGCATTATACTTCCTGTTGTCGATTAAGATAGAAACACCAATTACGGCATAAAATAACATATTGACAACAATGCTGAAGTATATTAATATAGTTGCATCCAAATTATTTTTTATAAAATAATCGGTCAACGCAAAATCAAGAAACATGGCGGTACAATACAACAACATATCCAGGTTAAACCAAAAGACACTTTGTTTAAAAAGACTTTCTTCAGCAGGATTTAGCAACATTTGTCTAAATAAAAGCAGCGAGTACAGTACATAAATAAATTGCGATACATTTAATATGAGGGAAGGGAACTGTAAAAGGGTTTCAAAAAATGAAAAATTTACAATTTCAAGCAACAGCATAAAAAACACAGATGCAATTATTGCCTTTTTTACCAATCTGTCTTCTAAAAGGTGATAATAAACAAAAGAAAAAAAAGCATATTCCATAATTGCCCATAAATGTGCAACGGGCATGCTATTATGAAATATTTTACCAATTATCTTCTTTATAGTTTCACTAATAAAGGTTGCTATAATAAGTGTTGTTAATGTTTTAAATGCCGGTGAAAGCTTTTTATAACGGGCAACGCCTGCAATAGAAATTAAAAACAGCAGCAATAAGTATACGTAATATTGATTATCCATTCAAATTAAACTAAATGAGATTTGCACAAACCGGCGGGCACGGTTCTACCTGATCCCAAACCTGATCGTTGTTTAAATACGGCGGCATTCCGCTTCCTTTTTCATAACCCGGATTCGGCACAGCGCCTGCAAAAATAATAGTAAAAATTTTTTGGTCGCCTGTTGGAAAATCTGGATGCTTAGCCAGGTGAATACTAATTCCTGCAAAGTCATCATTGGACAGAATAGAATCCAGGCTATCCCTGTCAATAAAAAAGCCGTTTAAAAATTGTCCGTCAGGTGTTAACAAGCCGGGGCCATCAGGAGAGGAGTTTTGTGCACGATAAGAGTCAATTAAACTCTGTGCTAACGCTTTGTCGATAATTGAAGCCATGATAAATTAATTAGGTATTAGTTAAATAATGGCTAATATAAAGTATAACTACGTTTTTTCACCCCGTTAAATAACGGTTTCTGCTGCGTTATTTAACGGTGCGTTAAATAACTATCATTTAATACCTTACGTTTTTCCCGGTCAAAATTCAGCTGAAATACTTATAAAACATGACAATTTCTGACTTAAAAATAAAGCGATGTAAGTTGAAAACCAATAATTGATGACGCGGTAATTAGTTAGATTGACTAACCATCCAATAGAAATACAAATAGCTCTTTAGGACCATGAGCCCCCAGCACAAGGGTTTTTTCAATGTCTGCAGTGCGGCTTGGACCGGTAATATTGCTGATCATTGAGGGTAAATCAGTACCGTACTTGTTTTTAATTATTTTAAACCCGTCCTTTAAATCGAGCACAAGCTGCGAAGTATAGGCCAGTACAATATGAACCGGCGGGTAAATACTTAAACGCCGGCCAGCCATTCCGGCATTTGAAATTAAAATACTGCCATTACGTGCAATTAGTGCTTCGCAAAGGGTAAATCCAACATCTGCCTGTTCAAAATCTTTATCGGTTTCAAAAAAGGGATAATCAAACTTTTTCAGTACCTGCTGCAAAGCTGGTTCCCAGCAGTATATTTTGCGCCATTTACGTTCTTCGGCAAGTTCCAGTAAGTTTTCAATAAACTGTACCTCATCTTCACAAAAAAGAAACTGACCGGATACTGAAGTAAATTGCTCTGCAAATAACACTTCGGGCAATTCATCAGATGGAGCATAATGAGGCAGGTCCTCCAGATTAGGATATGGGTTATCCCTTTTCTCAAGCAGGGCCTTACGGATCTTTTTGAGTAGTTTTTCCTTTGATGTTGTAATATCCCTCATTGTTTGTACTTAGCCTTGAGTTTTAAGTGCAAAGTCTGCTTTTTGTTTTACAGAACTTAAAAAAATCAAATTAGTGATTCTTCTTTATAAAAAATCCTAAGTCTCTAATCTAAAGCTTAAGAAAACACTGTGTTATCTGCTGCTTAAGAGTAAAAACTTAGGACTGTATATTAAAATACTTATTCTTTGTTTGCGCTGGCTTCTTTTTCTTCAGGGCTAGTTTCAAAAGTTTCCGAATTACTTTCTGAAGCCACTACTACCGGTTCCGGAACAACTTCGGGCCCATTTACAAACTTATCGTAAGCTGTACGATGCTCAAATGGTCGTTTTCCCAGTATTTCTTCAAGATCTGATTGAAACAATACCTCTTTCTCCAATAGTTTTAATGCTACTTTTTCCAAACCTTCGCGGTGGGCTATTAAGAGATCTTTTGCTTTGTTGTATACAAAATCAACCAGGTTACGTACTTCTGTATCTATTAATTCAGCTGTGGTATCAGAATATGGTTTATTAAACTGGTTCTCACCCTGCGGATCATAAAAAGATACATTACCTACCTTATCATTCATTCCATAGATCCTAACCATGCCGTAGGCTACACGTGTAATACGTTCCAGATCGCTCAGCGCGCCGGTAGTAATCTTACCAAATGTAATGTCTTCTGCAACACGGCCACCCATTGATAAGGTCATATCATCAATAAGCTCTTCTCTTGCAACCAAAAATCTTTCATTTGGTAAATATTGTGCGTATCCCAACGCTGCAACTCCACGTGGAACAATAGATACTTTAACTAACGGGTCGGTATGTTCAAGAAACCAACCTGCAATTGCATGGCCAGCCTCATGATACGCCACCACTCTTTTTTCTTCTGGGGTAATAAGCGTATTTTTCTTTTCCAGTCCACCAATAACACGATCTATCGCATCCTGGAAATCCTGCATATCAACAGCCTCTTTATTTTTTCGGGCCGCGATCAATGCGGCTTCGTTACATACGTTGGCAATTTCGGCTCCCGCAAAACCAGGAGTTTGTGCCGATAGTTTCTTAGCATCAACACCATCAGCCAACTTTAACGGCTTTAAGTGAACTTTAAATATCTGTTCACGGCCGTTAAGATCCGGCTTATCAATGGATACCTGCCTGTCAAAACGTCCTGGGCGTAACAATGCTGAATCCAACACATCCGGACGGTTGGTAGCGGCCAGAATAATGATACCAGAATCGGTACCAAAACCATCCATCTCAACTAGTAACTGATTTAAAGTGTTTTCACGCTCATCATTGCCTCCAACAAAATTGTTTTTACCACGGGCACGGCCAATGGCATCAATTTCATCAATAAATATAATACAAGGGGCTTTGTCTTTTGCCTGGCGGAAAAGGTCACGTACACGCGATGCACCAACACCAACAAACATCTCCACAAAATCAGATCCTGATAAAGAGAAGAACGGAACATGTGCCTCACCAGCTACGGCTTTAGCCAACAAAGTTTTACCTGTTCCGGGTGAGCCTATTAATAATGCCCCTTTAGGAATTTTACCTCCCAGGTTAGTATATTTTTTAGGGTTCTTCAGGAAATCAACAATTTCCATTACTTCCTGCTTAGCCTCTTCGAGTCCGGCAACATCATTAAAGGTTACCGATACCTGAGCCTCTTTATCAAACAGGGTAGCTTTAGATTTGCCTATATTAAATATTTGTCCGCCCGGACCGCCTCCTGCTCCACCACTCATGCGGCGCATTATAAACAGCCAAACAGCAACAAGCACTATTGCCATTATAATGCACTGTACGAACCAGTTTGACAAAAGGCTTTCATGACCTTGTTCATAACTGATTGACACTTTGTCGGCATCTGTAAAGCCATAATCCTTTTCAGCATTATTGATTGATTGTTTCAAACTCTCAAATGATGCATCGGTAAATTGATATTGAGGGCCATCTGCGCCCCCCATATTAAATTGCCGCTGCTCTTTTTTGGCGTCATTATATTGTGACTTTTTTAAACTCTCACTTTTGATGTAAACATCCGCTACAATCAAATCTCCGCTGCGGTATGCAGTAATTTTATCAACGTCATGCTGTTTCAGCATTTGTTCAGAAAAACGCTGAAAGGTGATAGAGCTGGTATTGCTACCATTTAATAGAGTAGCCAGGCCCAATATAACCACAACAATAATGGCATAAAACCACATAATGTTTGGTTTGGGCGGCTTTGGACTTATTTTTTTATTCGGTATTTTCCGGAGAGGTTTTGGTTTTTCCAATTTATTATCTTTCATTTCTTTACAAGCTCAAACTTACAATCTTTATTTAAATATTCGTATGGGTGTGGGTATTGACGCATTATTGCATGCAGTTGTTACTTATTTATGCACTTTTATACATTTTGATTTCTGCATCGCCCCATAAATCTTCCATACCATAAAATTCACGTTTATCGGTTCTAAAAACATGGACCACTACATCAATATAATCCAGCAGTATCCATTCTCCATGTTCAAGGCCTTCTTTTCGCCAGGGCTCCTGTTGGGTGGCTTTATATATTTCGTCTTCTACGCTGTTTGCTATGGCTTTTACCTGCGTTGTTGATTCTGCATGACAGATCACAAAATAATCGGATACTGAACTAAAAATATTCCGCAGGTCGAGCCTGATAATTTCATTCCCTTTTTTTTCTTGTATGCCGTGTATGGCCAATTCAGAAATGTAAGCGGATTCGCTTTGCGCTTTGCTTTTTACCATCAAAAAGAATTAGTTTTGAACGATTTTAAGTTTTAAAATATTATACTTTGCAAAATAACATATTTTCGGGGTTATTTGTTGGACAAAATTATATTACTATTAAAGAAGTTGATTCAACCAATAATTACCTCAAGGAATTAGCGTCAAATTCCAAGCCAGTGATTGAAGGAACAGTCATTATGGCAGAAAACCAGTTTGCCGGCCGGGGGCAGCATCAAAATGGCTGGCATGCTGAACCGGGTAAAAACCTAACATTCAGCGTACTTTTTAAACCTGGCTTCATTTCCATTGCAGAGCAGTTTGACCTGACCAGAGCCATCAGTTTAGGGGTTTTTGATGCCCTTGAACCTTTGCTTGGTGACAGGTTAAAGATCAAATGGCCCAATGATATTTACTATGGCGACTACAAATTAGGTGGGATGTTAATTGAAAATATGATACAAGGCGGACAAATCAAGCACTCCATTATTGGCATAGGCCTCAATATTAACCAGGAAAACTTCCCGCCGCACCTGCCCAACGCCATCTCATTAAAGCAAATCTTACATCAGGATTATGGTTTAGAGGCTTTATTATCCGAAATTTGCAAACATATTGAAGCCTGGTATTTGAACTTAAAAGCAGGAAAAACTTCTTTTGTAAGGAATTCCTATTTGAGCCGACTATATTGGTTAAATGAACAAAAAGGTTTTAAGGCTGGCAATCGCTTTTTGGAAGGCACCATAAAGGATGTAATGTTTAACGGACTTTTAGTTATTGAAGATAATAATAAGCACATATTAGAGTTTAGCCTGAAAGAAATTGAATTTTTGAACAAATTACAATAATTGGTTTTAAGCGTAATTAGGTTCAGCATAAAATCAGAATTGAATTTTATTTTTACTGCGCCGCGTTTCTTTCGGTAACTAACACATTTAAAATACAAACAACAATAACAACATATAAATTTATAATGAAAAAATTATTGATTTTGATAGTCCTGATGATAGTCGGGATTAGCACTTATGCACAAATTGAAACACCGGTAAAGTGGTCATATGCTGCAAAAAAAATAAGCAGTACAGAAGCTGTTGTATTTTTAAGGGCAACCATTCAGGATGGATGGCATATTTATTCGCTTGATGTTAAAGATGGCGGCCCAATAAAAACATCTTTTACTTTTGACCCTTCAAAAGATTATAGTCTGAATGGCAAAACAACCGAACCAACCCCGGTAACACGTTACGAAAAAGCGTTCAGTATGAATGTTAGCTTTTTTGAAAAAACGGTTACTTTTCAGCAAAAAATAAAATTAAAATCAGCCAATGTATCAGTTGTTAAAGGCAAGCTGGAATATATGACCTGTAACGATCAGAAATGCCTTCCACCGGAAGATCTTGATTTCTCTATTCCTTTAGGTAAATAACGGGCGGTTTTAAAATGAGAACAATCAACAAGGGCCGTTCATTAAGAACAGCAATGATCCTGCTTTTAACTTTATCCTTCTTTTTAATTGGAGGAACTCATGAGGTTAAAGCATTTCAAACTAAAACTGCTGATACTGTTTCATCTTCGGATGTTCAGTTTACAACCATACCTACTGCCGCTGATAGCATTGCCGCCCGCAAAAAGGCACAAGCTGCTGCAACAACAAAACCTGCAGTAAATAATGCTGCTGCAACAAAGGTTTCCAGCCCTGAAAAGCCCAAAACACTTTGGGAGATTTTTATAGCCGGCCTTTTAGGCGGTTTTACTGCTGTGCTTTTACCATGTATATATCCTTTACTGCCTTTAACTGTAAGCTTTTTCACCAAAAAAAGCGGCACACGGGCTAAGGGAATTATGCAATCATTAGTATACGGATTATCAATCATTATTATTTATGTATCACTGGGGATGTTAATCTCCATTGTATTTGGTTCTGATGCTTTAAATGAGCTGGCAACCAATGGTATATTTAATATGTTCTTCTTCCTGTTGCTGGTTGTTTTCGGGATTTCATTTTTGGGTGCGTTTGAAATTACTCTACCCAGTTCACTTGCCAATAAACTGGATGCAAATGCTGATAAAGGGGGCCTTACCGGTATTTTCTTTATGGCATCAACCTTAGTGGTTGTATCATTTTCATGCACCGGACCCATTATAGGAACACTATTGGTTGATGCAGCTTCAAAGGGCGATAGACTTGGCCCGGCTGTGGGTATGGCTGGCTTCTCATTAGCACTGGCATTGCCTTTTACCATATTTGCTTTATTCCCATCATTATTAAAAAGCCTGCCAAAATCTGGCGGATGGCTCAATAGCGTTAAAGTTGTGCTAGGCTTTTTAGAGCTGGCATTTGCGCTAAAATTCTTATCAAATGTGGATTTGGCTTACCATTGGAACTGGTTTGACCGCGAAATATTTTTATCCCTTTGGATAGCAATCGGGCTGTTGTTGGGATTATATCTGATTGGGAAAATTAAATTTTCGCATGATAGTGATGTACCCTATTTAAGTATTCCGCGCACTTTCCTGTCTATCATTGTTTTTGCGTTTGTAATTTATATGATTCCGGGATTGTGGGGTGCGCCGCTAAAATCTATCAGCGCATTTTTACCCCCAATTGCTACTCAGGATTTTGATTTATCCCCATCCCCTGGCGGCTCAACGACATCTTCTGCCGGTGCTTCATCATCTATCAAAAATCATAAATACGCCGAAAACTATACCCGCATAAGTACCCGCGGATTAGATGCCTTTTATGATTATGACCAGGCGCTGCAGGCATCAAAAGAACTGCATAAACCTATAATAATTGACTTTACTGGCTTTAACTGTGTTAACTGCCGTAAAATGGAAAGTAATGTATGGTCAGACAAACAGGTATTTGATCGTTTGCAAAACGATTATGTTTTATTGCAACTGGTGGTTGATGATAAAGCAGAGCTAGCTCCTTCCGAACAATTTACCTCAGCTTACAGTGGTAAAAAAATCACCACCCTGGGTGGCAGATGGAGTGATCTGGAGGCTTCAAGGTTTAATTCAAACTCGCAGCCTTATTATGTTTTGCTGGATAGCGATGGCAACATGCTTGCCGACAAAAGCGGAAAACAAATACAACCATCCCCTGCCAACTATGATGTGGCCAGCTATTTAAAATTCTTAGATAGTGGGATTGCTGCTTATAAAAAATAACCTTATAAATAGCGATGGGTTTAAAACCCATCGCTATTTATAATACAGCCAACCCTTATTGGCCAATTACCCAACAAACTGTAAGGAATAATTTCTCATAAGAAAATTTAGTGTAAATTCGCCAAACTTTTATAAAGGAGGGTTGCAAGCCTTAACTTTGTAAAGGGTTTTTATACAGGTTATATTTTCATTACAAAGCGATTCAGCGCCCTTTCAACAAAAAATGACGCAAATTAAGAATATTGGAGTTTACACATCAGGTGGCGATGCGCCGGGGATGAATGCCGCCATCAGGGCAGTAGTACGTTCGGCTATTTATTATGGTATTGATGTAACCGGCATCCGCCGTGGTTATGACGGAATGATTAAGGGTGATATGTTCCCAATGGACCGTAAATCGGTATCCAATATTATTCAACGCGGAGGAACCATCCTTAAAACTGCAAGAAGCGAACAATTTAAAACCCCAGAAGGCCGTAAGCAGGCTTATGAAAATTTAAAAGCAAATAATGTTGATGCCCTTGTAGGCATTGGCGGTGATGGCACTTTTACCGGAGCTCATATTTTTGGTTTGGAGTATGACATTCCGGTTGTTGGGCTGCCAGGCACCATTGATAACGACCTTTGCGGTACCGATTTTACCATTGGCTATGATACTGCCATTAATACCGTAATTGATGCGGTTGATAAGATAAGGGATACTGCCGAATCGCACGATAGATTATTTATTGTTGAAGTAATGGGTCGTGATTCTGGCCTAATTGCCTTACGTACCGGCATTGCCGCAGGTGCCGAAGCCATATTGATTCCGGAAAGCAAAACCGATCTACAGTCTGTATTTGACCGTTTGGAAAAGGGCCGTAAGGATAAAAAATCAAAGATCATTATGCTTGCCGAAAATGGTATAGCAGGTGATGCTTTTGAAGTTGGAAGACAGATAAAAGAAAAATTCCCTAACTATGATACCCGTGTATCCATATTGGGTCATATTCAACGTGGTGGAAGGCCGAGCTGCATGGACCGTGTACTGGCGAGCCGTGTAGGGGTTGCTGCGGTTGAGGCTTTAAGAGACGGGCACCGTAATGAAATGATAGGCCTCATCCATAACGAAATTGCCTATACACCATTTGAACACGCACTTAAGCACAATGTAGAGATCAATCCTGATTTCTTAAAAATTGTTGAAATACTGGCGATATAATTTTTTATGCCCACAACAGGTTATTTTTTCTTTTTATAGTTTATAGCTAAACTTTATTAATGAAAATTAACCTGTTTTTTATTTCAGCTACCTGGACACGTGCAGCCTTTGCCTCTTAATAATAACTAGATAGCAAACCAAAAGGTTGACCCCTTTCCCTGCTGGCTTTCAACACCAATTTCGCCGCCATGGCGTTTTATAATTTCCGATGAAATAAAAAGCCCCAGCCCAACTCCCGAATAATATTGCGATGTATTTTCAACACGGTAAAAGCGGTCAAATATGTTTTCTATTTTGTCTGCCGGTATACCAATGCCACTATCAGCTACTGATATTTTAATAGTTCCATTTTCCAGTTTTTCAAAACACACATTTATCAAAAAGTTAGCTGGTGAGTATTTTATAGCATTGGTTAACAAGTTACATAATACCTGGTCAAGCCGGTTCTTGTCTGCACATACCTGTAGCTCTTTATCGCCCTCAATCTGAATTTTGTGCTTTTTGCCATCCACATCACATTGATCTACGCATTCTTTTATCAATTCGAGCAAGTTGAACTCCGTTTTATAAAGCTCCAGTTTGCCTGCTTGTATGCGTGTCACATCCAGCAATTCGTGAATAATATCTGTTAATTTATTAACCTGGCGGGCTGCTTTATTTACAAATGGAGCAACAGGCTGCAAGGCCTCACTCTTATAAGCCATTCTTTGTAAAATCTGTAAAGATGCCTTTACGCTGGTTATTGGTGTTTTAAGTTCATGACTGGCAATGCTCATAAACTCATCCTTTTTGGCCATCAGTTCTTCAGTAGCCTGTTTTAATATTAACTGATGCCTGGCTTCCTGTTCAGCTTTTTTACGTTCTTCAATTTCGGCTTCCAGCTGATCGAGCGTACGCAGCTTTTGAATAAGGGGAATAATTTTGTACAAAGCATAAACCGTAATAATAGAAACCACTCCGGTAGCAAACCTTATAATGGCACTAAGCCGATAGGCCGGCCACCAAAATATAATGGCATCAATTAAGTGGCTGGTACCACATAACATAATGAAAGCAATAAACAGCCAAAATACTTTTGAAAAAGGGATGTCTTTACGCTGTTTAACGATACGGAACAGCAAAAGCGGAATGGCGAAATAAGCGGCCCAGATAGAAATATCTGAAATAATATATAACCAGCCATGAAAATCTGACCAGGTGCCACAGTGCCAGCGGGCGGGCCAATCAGAAGTATCAAAAATTTTGCTGAAAAAGTCTTTTATCTGAATCGGCATGCTTGCCTGCGCTTTTAGGCTGCCCTTATTACCGGCATGGCACAAGGAATCACAAATCATTTTTGATGCAGATAAATTTCCTCCGGTTTGGGCAAGCATATAAATATTGCTTAGGTTATCAATAGATTAACATTAATACGGGAATCTGTGAGTTAAAGTTAATTTTTATTCTTTCCTGGTTTTCCGAAACCAATATCGCTAAGTGCTGGGTTAATAAAACACATCTTTAATAGCTAGCTATTTCAAACCCCTATGTATCAAGGCAAAAGATACCTGTTTTTTGCATTTTCGGTAATCGTATTATCAACAATCAGCCTTATAACTTCATCAATTTCCTTACCCACCGTAAGCAAATGTTCTATAATTTCCTTATTGTCCGGGTTAAAAAAATTTTCGCGATCCATTATGTTAATCAGGCCAATCATACTGGCCACAGGTCGGCGCAACTCGTGCGAGGTTAGTGAGGCAATGTTCCGCAAACGCTCATTCTGATCAACAATTGCCCGTTCGGTTTTAAGCCGCTCTGTAATATTACGTGCAAAACAACCCACACCGGTAATCATGCCATCGCTTCTGTATATGGGGTTAAAACTTATTTCAAAGCTTATAACCTGTTTGGTTACCGGGTCAATGCTTTCATTTATTATGGTATAAATTTCACCGTCAAGCGCACGCTCATAATACTGGTTCCAGCGTTTTATTACCTCTTCGCCAAATCCAGCATGCTTGTTTGAAAAATCACCTTCCTTAGGCTCCATTCCCGTAAACTGGGTAATGCTTTTGCGATACGCCAGGTTCATATAAACGTATCTGCCATCCCGGTCAACAGACCATATCTGATCGTCGGTATTATTAATAAGAGCCTCGAGGCTGCTTTTTGTTCCTACCAGCTCCTGCTCGCGCAGCACAGCTTCTTCCTGGTATTTTAACCTTTCGGTAGCATCAGTAGCAACAACAATCCGGCAATCTGCTCCATTATATTTTAAATCATGCCCGTTTATTTCTGCGTAAATAAACTCCCCCACTTTATTTTGATGCTTCCATACGCCAGAATAATCAATGTCATTAAGCTTTGTCTCGGCAACACGAAATTTATCAAAAACATCTATCTCCAGTGCCGGGCGCAAATCAGTAGTGGTCATAGCCAGAAACTCCTCTTCGGTATACCTATATCTTTGAATTGCTGCTTTATTAACCTTTAAAATGCGCAACGAGGATATTTCAAATATCCACATTGGATTAGGGTTGTCATCAAACAAAAAACTCGTATCAGTTAAGGACATACTATTAATTGAGTACTATAGCTTTAATCATAAAGTTAATTATTATATTCAAAAAACGAGCATTATTGAATTTGTATCATTTTAACCGTTTAAATTGTCCTTTTTTTAGCAAAATGATATTTTATGCTATACTAATCATATCCTTTTGTTTTTAAAAGAAATATTCCTTTTTTTAGTAATAAAAACGAAATTATGGGATGTTAAAAGAAATTACTGTGTATTACTCTTTTAATTTTCTCTTCAAAATGCCCTCTAATTTATCAAACTTTATATACTTACGGACTTTACTTGCCTATGGACTTAGCTAAATCTATATTTTATTAATAATAAGCGTTTTAAATTTAATTTTATTTATTTACCTTTGCATCCCCGCAGAAAGAACTCCGGGGACAATGTTGAATACATAAAATTTAAAAATGGCAACTAAAATCAGACTGCAAAGACACGGTAAAAAAGGTAAACCTTTTTATTATATCGTAGTAGCGGATGCACGCGCTCCAAGAGACGGGCGTTTTATTGAGCGTTTAGGTTCATATAACCCAAACACTAACCCAGCAACAATCGACATCAATTTTGACAAAACCCTTGATTGGGTTAACAGCGGTGCACAGCCAACTGATACCTGCCGTGCTATCCTGTCATACAAAGGTGTTTTATACAAAAAACACTTACAAGGTGGTTTGAAAAAAGGTGCTTTAACCGAAGAACAAGTTGAAGCAAAATTCCAGGAATGGCTTGACCACAAAGATGGCAAGATCACTGGTAAAAAAACCAGCTTAGTATCAGCAAAAGACGAAGCCCGCAAAGCTGCTTTAGCTGCTGAAGCTATTAAGAAAGAAGAAAAAGCTGCTGCAATTGCTGCTAAAAATGCACCGGTTGCTGAAGAAGTTGAAGCTACTGCTGAAGAAGATGCAGCTACTGAAACTGAAGCAGAAAGCGCTGAATAATTTTATATTTAAATATAATGCAATGGCGAAGCAACTTAACAGTTCTTCGCCATTGTTGTTTTATTGGTTTAAAAGGTTGTCACCCTTGAGCGTAGCGAAGGATCTTCTTCATTAAACAAGTGTACTACTAGCATGTAGTCTACCTGAAATACACAGAAGATTCTTCATTACATTCAGAATGACAAGGTGGGCAACTATTTTTCTTGCCCATCGCTATAATCCAATGCATGAATAAACGTAAATACCATTGCTTATGACAACTGCAGATTGTTTCAGAATTGGAAGTGTATTAAAACCCAAGGGGCTGAAAGGCGAACTCAACATGTACGTTGATTTTGACGGACTTGAAGATATAAAGCTTTCCACCATTTTTATTGAAATTGCCGGCAAGCTGGTACCTTATTTTGTAAGCTCCATTAAGCTGCTGCAAAAAAATGCTGCCTATTTGGTTTTGGAGGATGTGGATACCATTGAAAAGGCATCCTTATTGGTACGCAAGGATATTTATCTGCCCAACAAACAAAAACCCAGAAAGAAAAAACAGGATTTTACCCTTAAGGACCTGAAAGGCTTTACCGCCATTGACATAAACGAAGGTGAACTGGGCATTATAAGCGATATTCACGAATACCCGCAGCAATTGATAGCCGCTGTTACTTATAAAAACTGTGAGGTGCTTTTTCCGCTGAACGAAGAAACCGTTAAAGGTATTGACGTAGTTAAAGAGCTGGTAAGTGTTGATTTGCCTGATGGCTTATTGGAAATTTATCTGGATTAAAGTTATTTTGTTTTAATAAGAACCAATTAATTTAAAACCGCCCTAAGAGATTAAGGCGGTTTTTTTGTTTTAAGAACTTGACATTTTGTAAAGTGCGTATTACATAAGATGCCAAATGGAACAAGTTTTATTCTTTCTTTCTTTTATATATTATGATGCGCTCTTTAGAGGTGTCGTATTTGAGAGTCTTAGCAGGTTCTGGATTTGATAACGAATCTATATTGTCTTTATATTCTGTTGATGATTGAGAATATCCATTATTATTTATAGCCCCCCCACTATATTCGAACGTTTTTTTTGAAAATAAAGTAAATGCTATTAGAACAGCTCCTAATAGCACGAATAAAAGTCCGGGTGAGGAGCTTTTTAAAGCTCCCCTAAATCCTTTGTAATCACTTGAAAATTTAAACTCCCCTTTTATACCACTAACAATCAGATTATACCCTAATCGTATAATTAAGTAACCAATAATAAAACAAATTATTTTCTCTAAAATAATTAAAGCAGGAAGAGTAATAAATTTGGCATCCATATTATCTAAGAGTTACTCAAAATTGGTCCTTTTAGGGATTGTATGTTATTAATAATACTTGTTACTTTTATTATCAATATAGCAGAATTTCAACTGTGATATGGAGTTTTCCGTATATGAAAATGATTTTTTTAGGTGCTTTCGCTTTTAGTCAGACACTTTCACCCCTTTGACGTTTAGGCGCTAATAAAGTTAAAAAAAATCTTAACTTCAATAATAATTTATTACATATATATAATTGTTTTAAAATAAACATGTTTTATCAAGATTACACTAAACCTTCAAAAGATAAAGCAACTAATGAGGCTTTTTATTTTAGCAATCTAAAATGAAAAAAATAAAATTCGCCTTACTGTTCCTTGCATTGTCGTGCCGCCAGCAAGAACGAATTGTAAATAATCCAACAGTAGACAAGTGGATTAATGCGACTATCAATATCCAGTGCATCCAAAGTGGCGGAAAAAAAACCGTGGATGTATATGACCAATATTCAAAGCATTTAATATCAAGAGATCAACTCTTGAAAAAAACTGATAGCATAAATCGACATAGATTACGTGTAAGTGGAACCGCCGTATATTTAATATGCAAAAATCATCATTACTTAATTACATCCCGGCATCTTTTAAATGATGCTTCAATTGGGACTAATGCTATTTTCAATAATATTGTATTAGTAAGTGACACAAATTACATCTCCAAAACGAGAGTAATGGATGGGAACCAAAACATGACTACATCAGAAATAGAACCACACTTATTTATGTGGTTATGTTATAAATTTTCATCAATAGATCAAGACATTGCAATTGTTTGCTTGGAGGGGGATTCAGAAGGCCCTTATTTTTGGAAGACCCTAAATAAAAGAGGATATAAACCAATTGAAACATCTGATATCGATGACAAATGCAATATTAGACGTGGTGATAATATTATGGCAGTCGGATTTACGGAGATTATTTCAGATAAAGGAAAGAAAAGCCTCCCATCCTCGGCTTTTAACTGGGAAGCTTATAATTATAGTAGACCTGTTGTTACATTCGGCTCAATAGCTGATCCCGAAAAAGATAAAAATTATTTTTTGGGTAATATATTCGTTTACCATGGTAATAGTGGAGGCCCGATTGTTGTAAATGACAAATTGGTTGGTATAACTTGTGGCGCAGTTATAGAAGGAGATAGTACCAATTCGTCCAAAAAAAAATATTACATGATGAATTATAGCAAATTTATGAAGTCGTCTATAATAGAACCTTTATTAGAAAGTTTTGATTCTTATTTATTTCATGGTCGATAATTTTCTTCTTAGAAATTAATTTATTTATATTGGGTATTTTAGATAGACTATAATAAATAGTCTACATAACTCAAATCTTCAAGTACAATCTGCACATAGATCCCTTCTTAAATTAACTTATCAGGGCAAAATGTCCGATCTTTTAATCGGATAAATCTGCGAATCTATGTATAGGAATAAACAAATATTTCTTTTGGATAAGACCACGTGACTTAAAAATGCAAACAAAAGATTAATGTTGAATTTTTTTATTTAAAAAAATGTTGAAAAAATTCTTCTTTGTTTGAACTTTTGTAAAGTTTATTTTACATTTGGTAAATTAAACTTTACAAATTATGAAAACACGCTTCCTGTTTCCCTATTGGTGCCGCTATTTGGGCTACGCCTTAATTATTGCCCATGTGCCGGTTGCCCTATTCAGAAAAGTATTGGGCTTTGACAACCCAGGCGCTGCTGATGATGGATTATTTAACAGCCACCATATATTTTTCGTGACCACCACCCTTGCAATGGCCATTGGCTTGTTTTTGGTAGCTTTTGCAAAAGAAAAAATGGAAGATGAACAGATATCGCAACTGCGGCTGGATTCCTTACAATGGGCCATCTATTTGAATTATATTTTACTCACGGTTACCCTGATTTTATCCAGCGATAAAGAACATATCTTATTATTGAATCTTTGGATACCCCTTATATTTTTCATTATCCGTTTCAGGTGGGTTATTTATCGCCTTAACAGCTCATTAAGCCGGGAGGGATAATCATGAAAAATAATATCCGCGTAGAACGCGCCATTAAAAACATTACCCAGGGCGAACTGGCCGAACAAACCGGTGTATCCCGGCAAACCATTAACGCTATTGAAAGTAATAAATATGTACCTTCAACGGTACTGGCATTAAAAATAGCCCGGGTATTCGGTAAACCGCTAGAGGATATTTTTATGCTGGAGGATAATGACTAAATAAACCGCCCATTATATGGAAAATACAAAGCAACCAACATTGGCCAATGGCAAAATATGTTATGTAGAGATCCCGGCAACAGAAATAGCGGTATCATCTGCTTTTTATCAAACCGTTTTCAGCTGGGAGATCAGAACCCGCAGTAATGGTAGCATAGCTTTTGACGATGGCATAAACGAAGTTAGCGGCACCTGGGTTTTGGGCAGAAAGCCGGCAACAGAACCCGGCTTACTGGTATCTATCATGGTAGATAGCGTTACTGAAACCATCGCCTTAATTAAGGCCAATGGGGGTCATATTATTAAACAAATGGCACTGACTGAGCAGGAACAAATTGCCTGGTTTACAGACCCGGCTCAAAATGTAATGGGCATTTACCAGCACCCCGGTGGCGGGCATGGTAAAATATGTTATGTTGAGATCCCGGCAACGGATATAGCCATATCATCCAGCTTTTATGCCGATGCCTTCAACTGGCCCTTGAGGGATAAAGGAAGTGAACATGTTGGCTTTGACGATACTGTTGGGGTAGTTAGTGGCATGTGGGTGCAAGGCAGGCCATCATCACCTGAACCGGGATTGCTCATTTATATTATGGTTGATGATATTGCCCACGCGATAGATGCTGTAACGGCCGCTGGTGGCAAAATTGTTCAGCAGGTAGGTGCAGATGCACCGGAAATTACGGCCCGCTTCAGTGATCCGGCAGGGAATGTTTGGGGTTTGCATCAACAACCTACAGGATAATAAAATTGAAATGAAAAGATAAAAGTTTCCTTTGAGATGGGTTAATTAAGCTTTAATTAACATTATTGATCTAAAATACCCTATATTAGATTAACCGTTTCAAATGAAACCCTATCTTTTATTTCCATCGGCATTTAAAATAATTGGATTCATATTATTGGTTCCGGGCTTTATTTTGGCCTATTCATACTTATTTCAAAATAACGCAGGCAACACGATTTCGAATCGAGTACCACTTGGAATTATCTGGCCCGGAAGCAGCGGCTACACTGACGAATCGGCCATAACCTTTGTAATTATCGGGCTTTTATTTATTGGTTTTTCCAGGTTAAGAAACGAGCGGGATGTAACACATAAAATAAGACTCAAAGCGCTTTACTGGGCCGTAATAGTAAATTGCTTATGGATAGCTTTATTTTGGATGCTTATGTTTCTGAAAGATCTTATCAACATCCCTTTTTTACAGCACCTCAATACCTCCGTTACTGTTGTTTATAATTTATTTATTCTGCTTATTCTTTTTATTGGCAGGTTTTACTACCTGTTTTACCGGTACGCTAAATCCAGAAAAAGAATTGCCTTGCACTTTCTTCCTTATAAGCCACACAATGTTGTTGGCAAAGTAGGCGTTGCTTTTTTCCTGATCATCGTAATCAGCTCAACCTTTATTAAAATAGATGACAAATTTGCGTCTTTATTGTATCTGCTCCCGGCTTTTTTGTTACTCTGGATAGCCTCATGGAACAAACGCAGAACCGACGAAGTAATTATTATACGGCTAAAGGCTATGCAAATAGCCGTTTATATTAATTACTTCTTTTTTATAATGGCTACCTGGGTTTTTTATAACATCAACTATCTGGTTATAATGTTTTTCGGGCTATTATCGCTTCAAATTATCTTTTTAATTACTTTTTATGTGATGGTTTACGGAAACACAAAAACATTAAACCCACTTAATGCTAGTTAATTTTTAGTTTTTATGCCTATTGCTGATTCTTGCCAATGGCTCTTTAACCTTATCTTTGCAAATGCGTTTTGATCTCATTACCGTTTTACCCGGCCTGCTCGAAAGCCCTTTTGCCCACTCTATTTTACAGCGAGCTCAGAAAAAAGGAATTGCCGAAATTCATGTGCACAACCTGCGCGATTACTCCTCCAGTAAGCAAAAAAGTGTTGACGATTATCCTTACGGCGGTGGTAGCGGCATGGTAATGACCATTGAACCCTTTGCCAACTGCATTGAAAAGCTAAAAAGCGAACGCGATTACGATGAAGTGATCTTTATGTCGCCGGATGGAGAAACGCTAAATCAGCCAATTGCCAATCAGCTTTCAACAAAAAAGAACATTATTATTTTGTGCGGGCACTATAAGGGGATTGATCAGCGCATCCGTGATATTTTTGTTACCCGCGAAATTTCCATTGGTGATTACGTGCTATCGGGAGGTGAACTCCCTGCGGCTGTTTTGGTTGATGCGGTAGTTAGGCTGATTCCGGGTGTATTATCGGATGAAACCTCTGCCCTGTCTGATTCTTTTCAGGATGGCCTGCTGGATGCACCCGTTTATACCCGCCCGGCAGACTGGAACGGGCATAAAGTGCCTGATATTTTATTAAGTGGCAATACCCCCGAAATTGAAAAATGGCGCTTTGAACAAGCTGTTGAACGGACCAGGCAACGAAGACCCGATTTACTGGATGAGTAAAACCGCATAAGCTTAGCTACCACAGAATTGTTAATAAAAAACAAATTGTGGAAATTTTAAATAACTGCTTTTTTATATTAAAAAAATTCCCTATAATTGCAATCCGATTTTTACGGGCTAAAAATCGCTTTAAGAGCTAAAAATCATGGATTTAGTAAAATTTGTTGAAGAACAATCAGTAGAAAAAAGAGAACTTCCGTCATTTAAGTCAGGTGATACGGTAAGTGTGCATTATAAAATACGTGAAGGAAATAAAGAACGTATCCAGGTTTACCAGGGTGTTGTTATCCAACGCAACAGTACCGGTAATACTGAAACCTTTACTGTACGTAAAGTATCAAATGGCATAGGTGTTGAGCGTATCTTCCCTATCAACTCTCCAAATATTGATAAAATCGAGGTTAACAGCCACGGTAAAGTACGTCGTGCTAAACTTTATTACCTGCGCGAACTTACCGGTAAAGCAGCTCGTATTAAATCAAAAAGAGTTTAATTTTTTCCGCATCTGCGGAGAAATCAGAATATCAAAGGCCTTTCCGGATTTTCCCGGAGAGGTTTTTTTGTTTGATCTCGATTTAAATCGTCATACTTATCCCCTGCCGGGAAACATTTTGCCCGTGGCGGCGTTTGTATCGCATAAGAATTAGTTTAGTTTTGGATAAAATTTTTTAAATGCGTCGCCTTAATCCTAAGTATATCCGTATTGCCGGTATTGTTGTTGCTTCCCTTTTAGTTATCCTGTTAATTGGTGGTTATATTGCTTATAGCAAACGTGAAGCATTATTGCTGCACGCTATTGAAAAAGCCAAGGCCAAAGCCAAACGTAATTATAACCTTGATCTGGAGATAGGATCGGCGCATTTCACCGGCTTAAGTACGGTTGCTTTTACCGATATTACCGTGGTGCCCGCCCAGCGCGACAGCTTGCTAAGCATAAAACAGTTTGAAGTTAGTGTAAAAATATTGCCGCTTTTATTTGGCGAGGTAAAGCTGGCCGAAGTAAACCTGAAAGATGCACACCTGAACCTAACCGATATTAACCACGTTAAAAACTTTGATTTCCTCTTTAAAAAGAAAAAAGATACTACCGAGAAAACAAAGGTTAACCTTGCCGAACTATCCTACAACCTGGTTAACCAGGTGCTTTATAAAATCCCTGATGATTTGTCGGTCAATAATTTCCTGATATCATTTAAAAACGACAGCAGCAGTTTTAAACTGCTTACACAAACAGCGGCTATAAAAGACGGACAGCTTACTTCAACCATTAACATTAATGATGGGGCGGCCACCTGGCATTTTGCAGGCCGCATGCATCCGTCAGACAAAGACATAGACATTAAGCTTTATGCTGATGGTAAAAAAGTGGAGCTGCCATACATTGAGAAAAAATACCGCCTCAAAGTAAATTTCGATACGCTGAGCACCCGCTTAACCAAAGTGGACCATGGTGGTGGCGAAACCCATATCTCTGGCTCCTGGGCTGTGCGTAACTTGCTCATCAATCAACCAGGACTTTCATCAAGTGATATTGTGATTCCCAATGCCGGTATTGACGCGAATGTATTTGTAGGCGAAAACTATGTTTCTATTGATAGCTCATCTCTTATCCACCTTAAAAAAATAACCGCTCATCCTTATATCAAATACACGCTTAGCCCTGTTAAAATTTATGAATTAAAGGTAAATACCGGCTGGATGGATGCACAGGACCTGTTCGACTCTTTTCCTAACGGGATGTTTGATTCTTTACAGGGAATCCAGGTGGCGGGCAAGTTAAGCTACAACCTTAACATCGCTTTAAATACCGGCGACCCAGATAACGTGGTGTTCGATTCCCGTTTAAATAAGGATGATTTCCGGATTATCCGTTATGGCAAAACAGATTTAGGTAAACTTAACAGCGAATTTACCTATACCCCGTACGAAAAAGGCAAGCCTATGCCCCCACGTTTTATAGGGGCATCAAATCCTGACTTTACCCGTCTGGATGATATTTCGCCCAACCTACGCAATGCAGTAATGACGGCAGAAGATCCATCATTCTACAAAAATCACGGTTTTGTGGAAGAATCAATCCGCAAATCACTGGCGACAGATTTTAAGGAGAAAAAATTTAAACGCGGCGGCAGTACCATATCTATGCAGCTGATCAAGAACTCCTTTTTAAGTCGTGAGAAAACGCTTTCGCGCAAGATTGAGGAGATCCTGATAGTTTGGATGATAGAAAACAACCAGATTATGACGAAGGACCGCATGCTGGAAGTTTACTTCAATATTATTGAATGGGGGCGTAATATTTACGGTATCGGCGAAGCCTCCCGTTATTATTTCGGAAAAACACCCGCCGAGCTTACCATTGGCGAAAGTATTTACCTGGCCAGCATCGTTCCTCACCCTAAAACAGGCCTGTACGCCTTTATGCCCGATGGATCATTGCGCCCGGGACTGGAAGGCTATTTTAATTTAATAGGCAACCTGATGGCAGGACACGGGCAAGCACAGCGTGACAGCAGCGCCTATGGCTTTTTTACCGTTCGCTTAAAGCCAAGTCTGCGTCAACAGGTAGAAACAGTTACCCCAATGGTTGCTGACAGCCTGATGCACCAGAATGATGATGATGATGCGGCACCGGCTGTACCGCTACCCGAGCCTGCAAAAAAACCAAGTTTCATTCAGCGTCTTTTCGGTAAAAAGGATACCACAGCCAAAAAAGAAGAAGTAAAAGCAAACGATCAGAAAGCCCGTTTGAAAGCCGAAATCCAAAAGCTAAAGGATGACGAAGAAAAGAAGGAGCTTTTAATTGACACTGCCGGAAAAACCAAAAAACAAATCCGCCAGGAAAAACGCCAGCTACGCAGCGATGAAAAGGACCAGGAAAAGGCGTTGAAAGCTGCGGCGGGGGAATAATCAAAGGTGATTATTGGGGATGAACGCTGTTATAATTCGATAAAACTATATCTGGTTTTACTTACATCCTCAAAATAGCAGATGCGGTTATTTTCAATTTTATCTAAAAAAATCAGGTCTTTGGTTTTTCCAAACAAGGTACAATTAAGATCAATTATATTAATTCTGGCTAACCTGAATCCCCATCCTTCAAAAAACCTCTTTACATAAATGGGAATGTATAACCTTTCATCCTGATTAAGAAAAGGGCCTCCAAATAAACCATATATAGGTTTGTTATCTATTGATATATGACCAACAACGGGTCCACCCTGGCAAATCTCTCGTAAATCATCATATTTAACTTCTTTATTCTAAACAACTGATCTAACGTTAAAGTCTATAGGGATTTGAAAGTCTTTTATCATGTATTGATTTATTTGCTTGTAAGAAAGAGAGAGGATTTTCTTGTCATTCTTCGCTGCGCTCAGAATCTTCTGCACATTTCATGTGAGGTGGACTTGATAGACGCAGACCTTTATAATGCAGAAGATCCTTCACTATCATTCAGGATGACAGCCTTTTTAACCCTTTTCCTCACCCACCTGACGACTTACGGATATAAAGTTTCGATTTTAAAACGTGTTCCTTTTTGTGGTGTACCTGTCCTTTTTTCTCCAGTTCTTCAAACAGTAATGTGGCTGCTTTAATGCCCATTTCGTAAGCGGGTTGTGTTATGGTTGATAGCGCAGGGCACAGTAATGGTGCAATACCCAGGCTGGAAAAGCTGATCACCTTTAATGTTCCTGGAATATCAATACCCAGGTCATTACAAACGTAATAGGTTGCAAAGGCCAAACGTTCAACAGAGCTAAAAATGCCATCGGGCTTAATTTCCGTAAGTACTTTTGAGAGTATGTTATAGTTTACCTTTTCATCATTGCTGCAATCAATCACCAAATTATCATCAAAAGGGATATGGTGCTTTTGCAGGGCATCAATATAACCCTGCATACGTACCTTACCTATGGAGATACTTTTGTTTACCACCAGGTAAGCTATTTTTTGGCAGCCTGTTTCAATCAGGTGTTCCGTTGCAGCAAAGCTGCTGTCGTAGTCGTTTGTGGTAACTTTGGCGGCTTCAATATCTTCGTAAACACGGTCGAAAAACACCACCGGTACATTTTTCTGCGATAGCTTTTTTAAATAGTTGTGATCGCTGGCCTCACCAGATACCGACATAATAATACCATCGGCTTTGCCATTGTTTAAGTAGTTTACAAAGGATACCTCTTTTTCAAAAATATCATCTGTGCGGTATAAAAGAATATAAAAGCCTTTTTTGCGGGCAACCTCCTCTATCCCATTAATAGCCTGCGAGAAGAAATCGTTGGCAATTTCCGGAACAATAACAGCCAGCGTATGACTCTTTTTGTCGCGCAGATTACTTGCGTAGTGATTGGGTAAAAAATTATGCTCCCGTGCGAAGGCTAAAATTTTCTCTTTTGTATCTTTATTAATATCCGGGCTACCATTAAATGCCCTTGAAATGGTTGAGGTTGAAATATTCAACTCTTTGGCCATTTTCTTAATATTAATATTATCCATATGGTGCTTTTAGGTTTTTAGATGATCAAAAGTAATAAAAGTAGGTTATTACGATTTAAATCTCCATTATAATTGTGTAAATATAATATCAGTGTCTTAAAACCTCGTATTTAGATAGTTATATTTTTTATTATTAATTCATGGCACAACCTTTGTATTAATTAATACGTAAAGATTTATAATGATGGCCAAGAAAATATTAATTGTAGATGATAATGCCTTAATGGTAGATGTGCTCACCTACATATTAATTAGTAGTGGTTATGAGGTAATATCTTTATCAAACGGCTTTGAAGTATTAAATAATATTAAAGCCATTCACCCCGATCTGGTGTTGCTTGATGCCATTTTACCCGGCATAAACGGACGCGAAATTTGCCAGCTCATTAAACTAAACAAAACAACCAGCCAGTTACCGGTCATTATGTGTTCGGGCGATGATACCATTATGGATGTTTTGAAACAAAAAGGGGCTCCTGACGATGTATTGCAAAAACCCTTTGATATTGACTCCCTCATTCAAAAGATTGAAGTGCAGTTGGTTGCCTGATCTGTTATATCCACTCCATTAATTACTAAATAAAATATAAGCGGCAGTTGGCGCAATTATAAGGCTTGTTTCATTAATAGACTTTATTCCGTTTTCTGGAATATTATTTTCGTCTGCACCTAATGTCCATTTCCCGGAAGGTAATTTAAATGTTTTTTCAGTGGTGTTGCCATTTAAAACAACCAATATGTTTTTCCAGCTATCGCCATTGGCGTTATTGCTAATTTGGTAAGCTATTAAATGCTGATCGCCGGTATCTATAAACTTTAAATTTGCCTGTATCATTGCTGTTGAAGGCATCCTGAAAGCCGGGTGATTTTTGCGTAAGGCAATCAGTCCTTTATAATATTCAAATACGGCCTTGTATTTTGTTTTCCGGCTCCAGTCAATTTGGTTAATGGAATCGGGCGAGTTATAAGAGTTGGCAATGCCCTGTTTTGTCCGCAATAATTCGGCACCTGAGTGCAAAAAGGAAATTCCCTGCGAAGTAAGCACAATAGCATTGGCCAGTTTATCCATTTTAATTAAATCAGCCTCAGATGCATTGGGGTTAGATATTTTAAGGCGATCAAACAAAGTATTATCATCATGGCAGGATACATAACTAATGGTTTGAAAAGGCTCGGCCGCCCAGGGCACGTTAGAATAATTTACCGCTTTATAATCAATTTGCTGATTTGGCGTTGATGCTACAATACCAAATTTTATGCTTTCGGCCTTCCTATCCCCTGCGCTTACAAAACCTTTTTCTTTTAAATCGCCCCAACCACCTTTTATGCCATCGCGGATATCGTCACTAAAAACAGCAATATGATTTAACTTGGATGCATTCTTCTTTACCGCCCTTAAGGTTTCAGGCTCAGGACTGTTCCCTGCTGTCCAGCCCTCGCCATAAATAATAATCGTCGGGTCAATTTTGTGCAGTGCTTCGCTTATCTGGTTCATGGTTTCAATATCATGCACCCCCATTAAATCAAATCTGAAACCATCTAAATGATACTCCCGGGCCCAATAAACAACCGACTCGATCATAAATTTACGCACCATTGCCCTTTCAGAAGCTACTTCATTGCCACAGCCCGTAGCATTTGAATAAGAACCATCTGGATTTTGGCGATAAAAATACCCCGGCGCAAACTGGCTGAAATTGGAGTTATTGATATCGCTGGTATGGTTATATACCACATCAAGTATTACCCTTTGACCGTTTTTGTGCAGTGCCTGCACCATTTGCTTAAATTCCTTAATCCGCACATTACCATCATAAGGGTTGGTTGAATAACTACCTTCGGGAACATTATAGTTTAGCGGATCATAACCCCAGTTATATTGATTAGCCTCCGGCTTGGTTTCATCAACTGAATTAAAATCAAATGCCGGTAACAGGTGCACGTGGGTTACACCCAGTTCCTTTAAATGATCTAGTCCGGTAGCTTCACCATCAGGACTTTTTGTGCCTGTTTCAGTCAGCCCTAAAAATTTTCCCTTATGAGCAATACCCGAATTAGGGCTGATAGAAATATCGCGGATATGGGTCTCATAGATTATGGCATCTGTTGCATTTTTAAGGGCAGGCTTTTTATCATCCTGCCAGTTGGCCGGGTTGGTTGAAGGCAAATCAACCACCATACCGCGGTTTCCGTTTACGCCTACCGCATGTGCGTAAATATCAGGGCGTTCCTGCAGCCATTTACCATCCTGCATTACCTGGAAGGTGTAATATTTGTTTTTGAGATCCTGCTTTATTGTTAATTGCCAAACACCATTTTCTGCCATTTGCAGATCAGTAGTGCTGATGGCATCCCCTCCGTTCCCGGCTTCATATAATCTTAATTTAACTGCCGATGCTTTTGGCGCCCATACTTTGAAAACGGTTGCAGCGGGTGAATATTCAACACCGAGATCGTTCCCGGAATATACCGGATAATTATCAAACGGACCCGTTTGAATAGCCGGCTTAAAAGAAGTAAGCATAGTGGTACAAGCAATGGTTAAAATAAAGCTCAAATATTTCATTCCTATCGGTAATAAAGGCGATTTATTAATTTGGTTTTGAAGCGATAAATATAGTTGTTTTGGCGATTGCTTTGCAGGGGTACTATTTAAATTGCAACGCGCTCCGTTGACTCACCCGATCGACGCTACGCTGGATCTGCCCTCTCTATGACAAGTCATAAAAAGAGCGGGAAGGCTTTATATTTTTATTTCTTTATTTTATTTCCCTCTTTTTTGCTTGCAAAAGAGAGGGATGCAGAGCGAAGCAATGGCAGGGTGAGTAAATTCTACGAGCGATACTCACGTCCTCCACTTAAATGACTTTTCGTCAATGGCCCGCATGGTGCAAAGCACGCCGTTTAAGTGATCATATTCGTGCTGCAACAATTCGGATAATGCCCCCTCCATTTTCCAGGTTTGTGGTTGCCAATGTTCATCAAGGTAATTGATGGTGATTGATTGATGCCGCTTTAATTTCACCAATAAGTTCGGGAAACTCATACAATCATCCCATAGTTCAAAAAGATCTTCGCTTAAATCGGTGAGTTCGGGGTTAATAAAAACAACCGGATGGTCAATATTCATGTAAATAAGCCTTTTCATAATACCCAACTGCGGAGCGGCAATAGCACGGCCGAAATTGTATTTTATCCTTATTTCGCGCATCACATTATCTAAATCAGCAATCCATTCTTTAACTAAAGGCAATTCTTCCTTTAAAACAGGGGTGCAAGTTTCATAAAGGCGAGGGTCGCCCAATAAAAGTAAATCGTTAAGGGTCTTCATTAATACAATATTAGCTAATGCAAAAAACATTTAGGCACAAAAAAACAGGGCTCCTATATGGAAGCCCTGCCTGGTGGCATAAAAACAATAAACACCTAAGTAATTAATTTGTGCCCTTTTTACTTATCTGTGTTTCCACCCATATCATTTTTTTGCAGGGCGCATTGCCGGCACATTACTGCTAAACATATCGCGATACATTTTCCAGCCATCAGAAGTTTTCGTCCATACTACCAGGAACTTTCCTTTATCTAATATTGTATTATTGGCATCAAAAACTTCATAAGTACCCTGCTCGGTAGCATATTGATCTGTTAAGCCAAACAACTGCGCCGTTTTAAATACAACACTCCGCACACCCGCCTTGTAACTAAATTTAAAAAATGCTGATATGCCGTTCCACCCGCTTATAACCGGGGAGTTAGGCGGCATTAAAACGGCACCATCAGCATAGCAATTCAGTATTAGTGCCGAATCGCCAGTGGCAAATGCCTGATTATAGGTTTTGTCAACCTTGTCAATGGCGCTTTTTACTGCACTGCTATCGTGCTTAATAGTATTTAACCCTTTAGCTGTAGCTGCAAAGAGGCTGACCATAAATAATAGTGTAATTGATGTTTTAATAAGTGTAGTTTTCATCGGGATTGTTTATCTGCTTTAGTTTAGAGCAACAAAAATATAGCTCCATTTTTTAAACAGCTTTAACAATACAGAACAAGATGATACAAGTTGATTCACAAAGAAAGAAGCAATAAACAAACTCAAAACAACAAAAAAAGGGAAAGTGATCAACTCACCTCCCCTTCAAATTAGCATTACTGGTTATTATTTCACGCTATCATGTATCTTATTTATAGCATCCAAATGCATTTGAACGGTTGAAGCGGTTGTAGCCGCAAATGTTTTCAAATCTGCATCCTGGCCATTTTTGGCTTCATCCTGCATTAAGGAAAGTGTTTTTTTATGGCCATCAACCATGGCATCAACATAGGCCTTGTCAAAATCAGTCCCCGATTTTTGAGAAAGATCATCCAACTTTTTTTGATGATCGGCAGATACGGCAGCGGGCAAAGTAATATTTTTTGTTTTGGCGATACCGGCCAGCTCCTCATTTGCTTTACTATGGTCGGTCACCATCATATTGGCAAAATCTTTAATTTGAGGATTGGTTGTTTTACTTAAAGCCAGTTTGGCTAAAGCCACCTCGGCCATACCACCATCTGCTGCTGTGGTCGCAAATTTGGCATCTGCTGCAGAAACGGCAATGCCACCAGTGGTTGCAACGTTACTGGTTGTGTCTTTAGTTTTGTTTAAACTATCGGCCGACTGTTTGGCATCTTTCGAAGCGTTGTTACAGCCGCCCATTGCAAGCGCTGCAAAGGCGACAACAAACACATAACTCATCTTTTTCATAGGTATATAATTTATTTATTATTACAACAAATTATATACCAATAAGTTTTTTTAACCTATGCTTAATCCCGCGGTGGCTAAGTTAGTTCTTTCATTAGTTTATCAAAGGCTTCCCTTAATTCAGCAAGTTCTGTTTCCAGCTTAGCTACCCTTGCCTCCAGGCCGCTGCTATTTCTAACAGGTGTTTCTTCCTCGTCTTCATCATCTGTTATTTCCGGCTCACCGGCTAATAGGTGTGCGTACCTGACTTCTTTTTGCCCAGGTCGGCGTGGCAACTGGATCAGGAATGGCATTTCTTCAGAACTTAATCTTTCCAAAACGTCCTGCACTTCTTCTAACGATTCAAACTCATGCAGCCTGCCCGAATTGGTATTTAACTCTCCCGGCGTTTGCGGACCACGTAACATCAGCAAACATATTATAGCTACTTCTGATGGTAATACCGGAAATACAATAGCGAAATTGTGTTTGTATTTTATGCTGCGGATTGAGCCTCCGGTAGCGGTTGAAATTAAACCGCGTTTTTTTAATGTATTTAATGCCTGTGCCACCGTATCGTCATCATATTGCACAACCGGCTTACGCGATGTTTTTTGATTACAAGCAGTAGTAAGGCTGTTAATAGTCATGGGGTAATAATCGGGTGTGGTTTTGCTTTTTTCCATTAAGGAACCAAGCACCCTTATTTCTTCTGCGGTTAGTACAGGTAAAGTTATTGGTGAATCCATGGGCTAATAGGTGTCATTCCGATTTTCTATTTCGGTGGTTTATGCAATTATTTATCAAGCCGGTAACCGACAGCGCAAAATAACACATTATAAGCTCTTTTTAGCAAATTTTAAAATAGCCTCTACATTTACTTTTAACAATTTCTACATACAAAATTGTTATTTCATTAAATTCAGGGTTTCTTTGCATTTACAAATGTCTCTCTTTATTGCATCACTAAATTCCGGAAGTAACGGCAATTGCTATTATGTTGGCAATGGGCACGATGCTGTATTGATTGATGCAGGCATATCCTGCCGCGAAACCGAAAAAAGGATGCTGCGACTTGGTTTATCCATGAAAAAAGTAAAAGCTATTTTCATTTCGCATGAGCATTCCGATCACATCAACGGAATACCCGTGCTGGCCAAAAAATATCAGCTGCCAGTTTATATCACAAAACCCACCATGCTAAATGGGCGGCTCACAATTGAAGATCATTTAACTTTTACATTTTCTCCGTTTAGTCCCATTACTATTGGCGAAATACAGGTCACCGCATTTCCCAAGCAACATGATGCCAGCGACCCACATAGCTTTATTGTAAGCTGTAATAATATTAATATTGGTGTATTAACAGATATAGGCACAGTCTGCGAAAATGTGATCACTCATTTCAGTAAATGTCATGCTGCTTTTTTGGAAGCCAATTATGATGATGAAATGCTGGATAAAGGCAATTATCCATATCATTTAAAGAGTCGTATTAGGAGCGGAAATGGTCACCTTTCTAACAAACAGGCTCTGGAGTTGTTTATCAATCACCGGTCATCCAATTTAAGTCATTTGCTTTTATCGCATCTGTCTAAAAACAATAACGACCCGAAACTGGTACAGGATTTATTTAATGAGCACGCTAATGGTACAACCGTTGTTGTTGCCTCAAGGCATGTGGAAAGTGAAGTATATTATATAAAGGGTACAGGAAACCTGGAATCCAGCTTTTCTGAATTAAAAAGAATGCAGACTACCCTCTTTTAGACTGACCTATTATATATTGGTCTCGATAATTTTGGTGCTCCAGTAGCCGGCTTTTTGCGGATCCTGCCTCAACACCCCATCAAATAAATTATGGTAGCTGCCTGATGTATCCTTAAAATAGGAGGTATCATGATAATGGTCCAGCAGCTCGTTTTTTAATTGAATAGCAAACAGTTTATACAAATCAGACAGCACCTCGTTTTTTGAAGCTTCAGCTAATAATACATTGAAGCTTATATGTGCATTGATACATTCTTCTAACTGATCTGCATTGGCGGCAGTTGTACGTTTATCTAAAAAGTGTTCCAGCTTGGATATATCGTTACCGTTACGGTTCATGGCCGCAGTTACTGCAATTTTAGCCTCCAATATTTTACGTACTTCCTTAATATTTTGTGGGTCTGCTCTTTTCAAGCGCTGACTTAAGGGCTCATTTATGCCCGATGCATCTTCAATAAAGGTTCCTACTCCCTGCTGTACACGTAAGAAACCTGAATTTACCAGTATCTTAACCGCCTCCCTTATGGTTGATCGTCCTACTCCATAGCTCTTCATTAATTCTGCTTCTATCGGCAGCTTTTGATTTACCTGGTACGCCCCTTTTAAAATCTTTTCCTGTAGCTTAGAGGCAACTTCATCGGCCAGGTTTTTTCGTTGAATTATATTAGAGTTCATCATCAGACGATTTAAATATACAGCATTTTATCATAAGTGAAAGTGCATCAAAATAATTGTTCAAAACTTAATGATTTGTTAACTACATGCTAACCCTTTTACGGAAAACGCAATGATTTTGTGCTATTATTTATGAAAAAATCATTCCTGTTTTATATTACCCGTTTATTTTTGCTGTGAATTAAAAAGAAAACCCCAATAACAACCAAAAAGCTGTTATTTATATTGATATGGAAAGAAGATCCTTGCTTAAGGGCCTGGGTGGTTTAGCATTAATCCCCGCCCTGCCATTTAAAAGTTTACAAACAGAAAAAAAGCCCGTTTTGAGGGTTGCACACTTAACCGATATCCATTTAAAAGATAAGTGGGATGCCCCGGCGCGTTTTGCCAAATGCTTACACCACGTACAGCAGCAACCTGGTGTGGATATGATATTGAATGGCGGCGATATTGTATTTGACATGAACAAAGAAAACATAGATACCATTAACACCGAATGGAAACTATGGCATTCTATTATAAAAGCGGAATGCAGCCTGCCCATGCATTATATATTAGGCAATCACGATGTATGGTGGAACGAAAACGATAAGGGGCAAACTTTATACGGCAAGCAATTCTCACTGGGCCAGTTAGAGTTATCATCGCCTTATTACAGTTTTACTAAAAACGGCTGGAAATTTATTTTGCTGGATAGCGTTCATCTTGATTTTGATAACACCTGGTACATTGGCAAATTAGGAGATGTGCAGTTAAGCTGGCTTGAAAATGAGCTAAAGTTGACCCCGGCAGATATGCCGGTTTGTGTAATGTCGCACATTCCTATTCTTTCGGCAACATTAATGGTTGATGACAATGACACCGGCTCCAATAAATGGGAAATACTGGGCGGCGACATGCATACCGATACCAACAAGATTATCAGCTTATTTTATAAATACCCTAATGTAAAACTATGCTTAAGCGGCCACATCCATTTGCGCGACAAAGTAGTTTATAACAACGTAACCTACATTTGTAATGGAGCAGTTAGCGGTTCGTGGTGGGAAGGCAACAAACGCGAAACAGCACCAGGCTACGGCTTAATTGATTTTTATGCCGATGGTAGCTTCGATGAGCATTATATAAATTACTAATAAATCAACATTAGCTGTAACATCTTAAACCCATATTTATCAAACCCTTAAAAACAATATTTAACTATTGCCGTTAAATTAAAAAAATAAAATATGGGCTTATTAAGATTTATAGTAGTTGGTGTGGCTGTTGGATACGGCATTAATTACATTACCAAAAAAGGACCAAATGGCCGCTCTATTCTGGATGATGTTACCGAGAAAGCGCCCGAGTGGTTTGACCAGGCAAAGAAATTTGCTGAAGAGACCATTGAGCAGGTAAAACAAACCATTCAACCAGAAACACGCTACTAATAAAATAAAACGGTATTTACCGAAGCAATAATTCATTCAACCATTAAAAGGCGTTGAATGAATTATTGTTATTAAATAATATTGCCATCCTTGGCAATATTCAAACTAAACCATTCCTTTTATTGGCTGCTTTTGCCCTTTGTTTATCTATAAAAACATAAATTAGTCGGGTAAACACACAAATAATGCAATCATACATTTTAGGGGTTGATATTGGCACCGGTAGTACCAAAGCTGTAGCTGTTGATTTTAACGGAGAGGCTTTCGACGTAACACAACATTACTATCCGGTTAAAAGCCCCAAGCCGGGCTACAGCGAACAAGACCCGGCATTGATCCTGGATGCTTTTATCAACTGCATTAATGATATGGTGAAAAAGACAGGCAAGGCCCCGCACGCAATTAGCCTGAGCAGTGCCATGCATAGTGTTATTCCGGTTGACAGCAATGGAAAAGCCCTTGCAGATATGATTACCTGGGCCGATGCAAGAAGCGAAGACATAGCCGAAAAACTACGCAATTCCGATCAGGGGCCAGAAATTTATAAAACCTCCGGCACTCCCATCCATGCGATGACGCCGCTGTGCAAACTTATCTGGCTGCGCGAAAATGAAACAACGCTTTTTAACAATGCCGATAAGTTTATCGGTATAAAAGAATATATCTGGTATAACCTGTTTGGGGTTTTTGAAATTGATTATGCAAATGCAGCGGCAACCGGGCTTTTTGATATCATCAACCTAAAATGGAATCCGGAAGCTTGTAGTTTGGCCGGTATTACAACTGAAAAACTTTCTGTTCCTGTTAACACCACCTATAAAAGATCCGGCTTAAGTAACACTGTATCAGAAAAACTGAATCTACCCTCAGAGACCATCTTTGTAATTGGGGCCAGTGATGGTTGTTGCGCCAACCTCGGGAGTTTTGTAAATACGCCGGATACCGCCTCATTAACCATAGGCACCAGTGGCGCGGTACGGATAACCAGTCCGCAACCGGTATATGATTTTGGGGCCATGATTTTTAATTACCTGCTTAACGAAAAAACTTTTGTTTGCGGCGGGGCCATCAATAATGGTGGCATTGTGCTGAACTGGCTAATAAAAAGCTTTCTAGATAAAAAACAAGCGGGGCCCGCCGATTACGAGGCGGTTTTTGAGAAAATAAATAGTGTTACCGCGGGAAGCGAAGGTTTGATTTTTTTACCTTACTTGTATGGCGAACGCGCCCCACTGTGGGATACCAAAAGTTGTGGCGTATATTTCAACATTAAACAACAGCACACCCAGGCCCATTTTTTAAGGGCAGGATTGGAGGGCATTTGCTTTGCACTGAACAATGTATTACAAACATTGGAGCAATCGTCCTCCCCAATACGTCAGTTAAATATCAGCGGCGGTTTTATAACCTCAACCGTATGGACGCAAATACTGGCTGACATTACCGGCAAAGAACTGGCCATTGTGCAGCAGGAAGATGCATCCGCCATCGGTGCTGTTTTTTTAGCGATGGATGCCCTTAACTTACCATCGCCCAAGCAATCGGTGGTTAATGGCCAAACCGAAAATATTATTCCCAATTCAGGTAACCACCAAATCTATAACCAAAACTTCCAGGTGTTTAAAAAGCTGTATACCGATTTAAAAGAGACCATGCATTGGGTGCATAAAATGCCCTTTTAATCTGGTGTTTTTTTATTTATCATTTGCGCTTAAATTTTTCTCTAAACAATCTATGTTTAATTAATCATTAATTTTTTATACCAACTTTGTTTTAGCCAATGTGTTAAAAAAGTATATTTGTAATAGCCAGTCACTGTTTATGAAGAATACTTACAGCTTTAACATCATCCCTCCCAATGACAGTGAACGGGTGGAAGCGTTAAAAAAATACCACATTTTAAATACGCCCACCGAAAAGGATTTTGACAATATTGTAAAGTTAGCGATAACCATTTTCAGGGTACCTATTGCACATATTTCATTTTTAGATGCCGAATATGAATTTGTTAAAGCCAGCATCGGGATTGATGGCATTGTGCTGGTAAACCGGGGTGAGAGCGTTTGTGCATTATCTGTATTGGAGCCCCAAATAATGGTTGTTGAAGATGCGCTTTACGATCCGGTTTTTAATAAGCACCCCTATGTACACGGCGAATTTGGTTTACGTTTTTATGCAGGTGCTCCTATCATTACACCCGATGATCATATTATTGGCACCGTGTGCCTGGTTGATACCCAACCCCGTACTTTAAGCCCGCACCAAAAAGAAATTTTACAAAGCCTGGCAAGTGTAGTGATGGACCAGGTAGAACTACGTCTTTCTAACCTTGAAAAAGCCGAGCGTCAGCAAAAAACGACCGACTTACTGGCGGCCAGCGAAAAACGCCTAAAAGGGATACTGGATACCATGGCCGAGGGTGTGTCTATTGTTGATGTAAAAGGCAAATTGGTTTACATCAACCAAATGGCACAGAAAATTTTCGGTCTTCCTGATTTGGATATAACCGAGCGATCTTACAACGATGCCAAATGGAAAAACCTCCGTTTGGATGGAACACTGTTGCCAGATGAAGAGCACCCCATGACCATTGCTCTCAAAACGGGCTTGGCTGCGCATGATCAGGAGATTGGCATCAAAATACCCCGCCAGGAAGTTTTTTATATCTCCATAAATGCCGCGCCCATTGTTAATGCCAAGGGGGAAGTAACCGGAGGTATAGCCACTTTTATGGATGTTACCAACAGGCGCAAGCTGATGAAACAAAAAGACGAATTTATCAGCATTGCCAGTCATGAATTAAAAACACCCATTACCAGTTTAAAAGCGTCTATCCAGCTGCTCAACCGGATTAAAAATGACCCATCCTCCCCCATGCTGTCAAAGCTTATAGACCAGGCCAATAAAAGCCTCGAAAAATTAAGCAACCTGGTAAACGATTTGCTTAATGTAAACCGCATTGCACAGGGGCAACTCACCTTGCGCAAAACAACGTTTGTACTTGCTGATATGATTAACGATTGCTGCCAGCTCATCCGCGCTACGGGGCATCATGAGATAAGACTAAACGGCGATCTTTCCCTGAAAATTTATGCTGATGAACTGCGGATAGACCAGGTAGTGGTAAACATCATTAACAATGCCATTAAATATGCCCCCGATTCAAAATATATTGAAATTAGCATTGAGCAATTAGATAGTTGGGCAAAAGTTTCGGTTAAAGATAGCGGCCCGGGTATTGCGGCCGAGAAGCTACCCCACCTGTTTGACCGCTATTACCGCGCCGACTATAGCGGCGTACAGTTTTCGGGACTGGGGCTGGGACTTTACATAGGCGCCGACATTATCAAAAAACATGGAGGCGAAATAGGGGTTGATACCATGTTGGGTACCGGCAGTACTTTTTGGTTCACCCTGCCGCTTGAGGATAACGCCTGAAATCAATCTAATCCTATAGCCTCCTCTTGTAATCACTTCTCCGCCAGTATGGCGGAGAAGGATCTTCTTCAACTAATAAGTCTTCGCCCGGCAATCCGCCCACATATACGGTGAAGAAGATGCTTCTTTCATCAGCATAACAAGAACAAGCGTTGTCCCACAAAAAACACGGGACAAAAAATACCCATGAGGAGCTAAAACAGACTATCGCTATAAATCAACAACTTAAATAAGGCGCGTGGGACAAGCTGGGCTAACATGGGCTAAAAATTGCGGATTTTCGGAAGATTTTGTCCCACGGCGGTATAAAAATGAAACTTCGTAATCAGTGGGACACTCCTGCCTTTTTTGTCACCCCGGTATTATTGCTGCTGTTTTATAAACCATATAGCATAAAAAGCCCTCAAAATATTCTGAGGGCTTTTTGTTTAATGAGCGGGGGGATGTCAAACCCACACACTTTATATTTTATGTTATTTGCCGGTCTTCGGGGAAACTTCGTTTGCTTTTTTAGCAGCAAGAGCTCCACCCCAAAGTGAGCCCGGATTTAGGCGATCTGAATAAAGCTCCAACATTCCATTATACAGCTCAAGAGTAGTCGAAGTTTCACTATTCAACCGTTCAAAATCTTCTATATATTTTTTTGTGGTGATTAAAATACCGGGATCGTCAGTATTGGATGGTACTTTATGTCCGGCAACTACAGATTTGGGATTAAGGGCAATCAGCTTGTCAATCGCGTTTATCCACTCCTTTCTGGTTTCTGTTGTTGTTTCAGCTAAATATTGATGTACCCCATTATAAGCAACATCTCCAGCTGCAATTAGTCCGATTGATGGCACGTAAAGACTGGTTGTATTATGCGTATCAGAAAACCCGGTATGGATAACAATCAATTTCTGTCCTTCCAATTCAAATTCATCGCTTGACAATGCAGTGGGCACTACTAGTTTTTCAGGTATTTGCCCTGGATATCTGGGAACCCAAAACCCTTCTATAACTGCCGGCTGTACCTGTTCAAGGCAGTCTTCCGCGGTATCTTTAGTAGCTATAGCCTTTGCGTCTGGAAAACGGTCAAGCAATAATTGAAGACCATAAAAATGGTCACCATGAGGATGAGTGATGTAAATGTACTTGAGGTTCTTGCCTGTAGCAGCGATAGAATCTGCCAATGCCTTTGAATGGTCAATGGCCAGAAATACATCTACTAATACTGCATCGGTTTTACCATAAATGAGTGTAGCGCTATTAGGTACCCATTTAAGGTCATCCAAACCCGGAGGAGTATTAGGATCGCGATTTAAACCAGGGCGGCTTGAAGTAAATACTTCATAATTCAATACGTTGGTTGAATTGTCATTTTCTTGTGTCATAGGTTTACTACATTTAATTCGTTTTGGTGAATAAAAGTAGAAGTATAGGATGGGGATGATTGTACCCCGGGCAAAGAAAAAAATACAAAAATCAAATAATATTACGCTGTCGAAAAGTAGCCGGAGTAAGGGCCGTGTGTTTTTTAAAGAAGGTGTTAAAATGGTTTGCATAATTGAATCCAAGTCCATAAGCAATATCTGCAATGCTCCAATTACTATGTTTAAGCAAAGCTTTGGCTTCACTAAGTAATCTATCTGCAATATGGCTGGACGTGGGCTTTCCGGTAAGGCTTTTTACAGCTGAATTTAAATGGTTTACGTGAACAAATAGTTTAGATGAATAATCACCCGGTTTTTTTAAGCAGATCGGCTCTTGTGGTGATTGAATTGGAAATTGTTTTTCGAGTAAATCAAAAAAGAGATGAACAATACGGGCATTAGCTCCGTTAGGCTGAAGCTTAATAGCATCGCTTTTAATTTTCAATCCTTCATAAATCAGCAAACTGATATAATGACGCGCTATTTCATCTTTAAATAAAAATGAAGAATTAATTTCAGCAATTAAATTATCAAATAACTGCCTGATAAATTGTATTTGTTCCTTTTCCGGAAAAAAGACATTCGTTCCAATGGTTCCAAAAAGGGCAGAAGGTAATACTTTGCCAACGCTTTCATTAGCATTAAGAAAATCCTGGGTAAATACACACCAATATCCCGATCTCATAGATTTCAGACTGTCATAAGCGTATGTAGCTGATGGATGCGCAAAAAAAAGCGCGGGTTTGTCACAATCAAACTCTTGATCGTTAAAGTATAATTTACATTTATTTTCGATGAGCCAAATTTTAAAAAAATCATTCCGGCTATAAGGCACTTTTACGTTTTTACCAGATGATTCATAACGTCGTGCGTTAATTTGATATGGGACTTTTTTTAGATTATGTGAAAAATAGATTTTTTCCATATCTAAAGCTACAAAAATCAAAGCATACTTATATTTAAATATCAATCAATGGGCAGGCGGGCTACAAGCATCGCGAATCCGTAGATATAATCTACGGACAGCAGGTCAAAAAATTCGTTTTAGCGAGTGTTTTGCGCTAAAGCGGAAAAATAGTGTCCCTCGCTTTGCACTGACCCCAAAAGTTAGACACTATTTGGAGACGGTGCGCTAATTGACCAGGCGCTGTTAAGCTGCACGCTTAATGTATTTTAGGCCGAGATTGCAAAACTCGACCAGTTTAAGACCTAATAAATTAAATCCTATCTTTATCTTCTAAACATTACAGCAATGGCTAAAAAAAGACCTTATCTTTTATTCTTGCTCCTTATTTTACAAAGTTGTACCCATGCTCAAACATTCAACAAAGGTAAGTTAGATAGTTTTTTTGTCGCAATGAACGCGCATCATGAAAACATGGGTAGTATTGCCATAGCTTCAAACGGCAAGTTGGTCTATCAAAACACCATCGGTTATAGTCAGGTGAATAAAGATATAAAAACACCGGCCACTATCAAAACTAAATACCGGATTGGTTCTATCAGTAAGATGTTTACCGCGGTTATGATCTTTCAGCTTATAGACGAAGGTAAACTTAGTTTTAAAACACCTTTAGCCAGTTATTTCCCACAACTTCCTAATGCCCAAAAGATTACCATCGGAGAAATGCTTAATCATCGTAGCGGTCTTCATAATTTTACACAAGACTCACTTTACACCACCTATATGACCACCCATAAGTCGGAAGTTGAAATGATGGCCATCTTTGCCAAACAGAAATCCGATTTTGAACCAAATACAAAGGCCGAGTACAGTAATACCAATTTCGTGCTGCTGGGTTATATAATTGAAAAACTAACTGGTAAAAGTTATGCCGAAGAATTGAAAAAACGAATCACCTCAAAAATAGGCCTGACAGACACATATTGCGGCACTAAAGCCAACCCGTCCAAAAATGAAGCCTCCTCTTATAATTATACCGGGCAATGGACGCAAATGCCCGAAACGGATATAAGTATTACGGGCGGTGCTGGTGCCATCATATCCACGCCAACGGACTTGGTTAAATTTATAAATGCACTCTTTACCGGAAAACTCATTAGCCAGGCTGATTTAACGTTGATGAAGACAATGAAGGACAACTACGGTATGGCTATGATCTCAATTCCGTTTGATGATAAAAAAGGTTTTGGACATACCGGTGGCATTGATGGGTTTTTAAGTTTGCTTACCTATTTTCCGGAGGGCAAGCTTGCAATAGCCTATATATCTAATGGCGTAAGGTATTCAACTAATCAAGTTGTTATGGGTGCATTAAACATTTATTTTAACTACCCGTTCACAATCCCCGGGTTTAAAACAATTACCTTAAATACGGCCGACCTTGATAAATATACCGGTAAGTATACCTGTACCCAAACGCCGGTAAAAGCTGTTATTACTAAAAACAATACCGTACTATTTGTACGAGGCATTGGTCAGATAGCATATCCGCTGGAAGCTATTGAAAGTAATAAATTTGCTTATGATGGCCTTGTTTTCCAATTTGATACAACTAAAAAAACTTTCACTGTAACTCAGGGAGGAACTACCCATCTGTTTACTAAAAAAGATTAGTCTGATCAAATTTGCAATGCGAAATTATTGCTGATTATTTTCATGTTACCCTGCTTTAGTCCAGGATTATAGATCCGGACTAACAAGTACCAGTATTCAATCAACCCTGTTCGCCTATAAATAGGATTGCAGTGTATGTGCGCCAGATTTTTGACGGAGCCGCATCAATGCTTTATCCTTGATCTGCCTTACGCGTTCACGTGTCAGGTTAAATTTCTCGCCGATCTCTTCTAATGAATGTGCGGCAATACTGTTCAGGCCAAAAAACAAAACAAGCACCTGCTGCTCGCGATCGGCCAAAGCCCCAAGTGATCTTCTGATCTCCTGAGCCAGTGAATCAATCATCAGGTCACTATCCGTACCCGCATCTGTACTTTGTAAAACATCCAGCAAGGTATTCTCTTCACCGGTAACAAAAGGTGCATCCATGGATATATGGCGACCCGAATTTGACAACGCATCTGCTATCTTATCGGCTGTTGTTTCCAGATCAACGGCAAGCTCCTCGGGTGTTGGCGGGCGCTCAAACTGTTGCTCCAGTTTTGAAGATGATTTACGGATCTTACTCAATGAGCCTACCTGATTCAGCGGCAAGCGCACTATCCTGGATTGCTCTGCTACAGCAGAAAGGATAGACTGCCTAATCCACCAAACCGCATATGATATAAACTTAAAACCCTTGGTTTCATCAAAACGTTTCGCTGCCTTAATCAGGCCGAGGTTGCCCTCGTTAATCAGGTCGCCCAAGGTTAGGCCCTGGTTCTGGTATTGTTTAGCTACGGATACCACGAAGCGAAGATTCGTTTTGGTTAGTCTTTCTAAAGCGGCCTGGTCACCTTCACGAATCTTTTGCGCCAGAATTACTTCCTCTTGCGCTGTGATCAGATCAACCTTGGCTATTTCACTTAAATACTTATCTAACGACTGGGATTCGCGATTGGTAATGGATTGGGTAATTTTGAGTTGTCTCATGCTTTGTTGCAAAGATACACCAAATTATGGCTAATAGAGTATCAACCGGTTGCTATCCTGTATATAATAGCATGATAATGACCTGCTAATGTTTAATTGTCATTGTTTCGGGGTGAAAATTAATGGTTTGGCTAAAAATCCTCCCTACTCCCTACTCTGTGACCCCCGCCCGGCTAAGCGTCCCCGCTTGCAGAAATAACGAAAAGCTTGTTACCCGGTTAGGCTACAAGCTTAATATTTTTTAGGACCAAGTTACAAAACCCGGACCAGTTAAGGTTTGGTTTTATAGCTTGAGTTCTTCATAAGCTACAACTCAAGTAAACACATGAAGCAAACGCTCATATACAGCTTAAATGTTTGGCTAACCAGCGTGGTTGCAGCACCGTTGTTGTTTTTGATATTTACATTGCCAAAGAACACGGGAATAGGGATTGAGATATTACCGTTCGAATGGCTTATGGGAGGAGTGTTATCAGTACCAAGCTTTCTTCTGCTTTATCTTACAAGTAATTACCTGGTAAGGTTGCGCTTTAGCATCTTGATCGATAAGATCATCCTTTCTTTGGTTGGTATACTATTAACTTATATTCCTTTTTTCTTAATCAATGGGTATCACTTGATATTGGATGGAGATCAGCTTTCACAGCCCTTGTTTATATGTTATAGTTGTGCGACAGTGATATGCTTATGGTTCTATAAGTTCAACCCGCCCGGTTAAGCATCCTCGCTTTGCCGAAATAACGAAAAGCTTGTTACCCGGCTAAGCTATAAACTTAAGACATTTTTAGGACGAGCTTACTAACCTCGACCAGGTAGCGAAAAATGAGGTTTTTTGCGACTATTACTTTGCCAATTTATAAGTATAAATGTTTTGGCTGGCATCTGTTTTTATTAAAAGTAAACTATCTCCTTTAATAGCATACGTATAGGAACCATTCAGCACTGCAGTAGTAACAACGCTTAAATTATCAGGAAATGCTTCCATGTTCGTAAAGGTTGCAGTACCGCCGTTAATCAGGTAGGTTCCTTTGCCAGTTGTTAGCGTTGAGGAACTTGTTAAAGAACTGAATTGCCCCGATTGCATTAAAATCACAACACTATCCTTTAAAGCCACGCCGCTTTTGTTACTTAAAAAAAACCAGCCCGAGTAATTCCCATCAAAAACTACATTTTCTTTCTTGTCTTTTTTGCATCCGCCAACAGCAAGCGATAGTAGTAAAATAAAAAATAATCCTTTGGGTTTCATGGTTGCGTTTTTTATCATTACGAATCAGGTATAAGCATTGCTACACCAATCATGAAATAAAACAATATTGCTGTTAATCAAAGGCACCCGTGCTTGCCGAAATAACGAAAGGCTTGTTACCTGGCTAAGCTGTAAACTTAACACATTTTAGGACGAGGTTAAAAAACTATACCTGATAAGGGAATACCCGTGCCAGAAAGAGCGTTAGCGAGACCAACATATTAGTTTAAAAGGAGAACTGTTGTATATTAGCTTTATGGCTAAACCTAACCAATGAAATACCTGATTGTTATAACAATTATACTCGCCAGTTTAAAAAGTAATTGTTCTTTTGGGCAAACTGATACTGCCCATATTGAGCATCCCCCAAATGGACATAATTCTCCCTATAGAAAAGCGATACACTTGAAATTAGACGAAGCTAAATTCCGTCATATAAAATCTTTAAACCACCACTATGTTGTTGTTGAAGGTACATTTTACCGCTTAGATAGAGGTCTTGGTTTGATTACCCTTGAACTGGATGTCAAAGGTTTAAAACGCCTGTATTTAAAAACTGATGCACAATTATGAAACAGGAACTCACCTATACTTTAAAGGTTTGGTTGACATCATCTGTTTTGACACCTATCCTGACTACAGCATTGCATTTCTATTTTTTGTCGCTGAACAATCTTCACCCTTTTTATGATGCCAGAATTTATGATAAAGAACTGCTGAGATTATTAAAGTCGATAGCATTAATCTGGGTTGGCTTTTTGCCATTGGCTGTGGGCCTTTACTATAGTATTGTTTTACTAAGCAAAAAACCAATCGGATTATTCTGCATTAAGGCTTATCTTTCTGTTATAGGAGTTATACTTGCTACGTTTTTTGAAGCCATCTTGTTATTTGATATGCTCATGTCAAATACTAATGGCTTAATCAGAACAGTCGCAATAAACGCTATTATTCAATCCATAATCTGCCATACCTTGCCGGTAGTAGGAAGCATCTGGTTTTATAAGCTTATGCCAACAAACAGTATCCCTTTAAAACAAGTTCCTAATGAGATATAGAAGCAAAACACAACGAAAACTAATTGCTCTTTGTATACTCCTTTGTAGTTTGGGACTTGGCTGGGCAATTTACATCCTGCCAATACAACCAGAATGGCTAAAGACCATTTTGTTTCTTTTGATGATTTTGATAGTCCTATGCTCCGCGATATATCTGCAAGGCTTTTACCGACGTGATAGTCGCAACGCTAACAACGAAGAATGGGAATAAGCAAACCCGTTAGTCCCGGATTTACAATCCAGGGCTAACAATAATGAGAATTTGCAATCCCTTAAAACTGCTGATTTTCAAAAGCAGGCTTGCCTGGCACCAGGATGATGTTGAAATCATAACCAGTGGCTTGGTGGCATATATTGCACATCTTTGTTAGGGCCACAAATTCTTTATCAAATTTATCTCGATCCTTACTTTCAATGGCTTTATTAATTGCTGCAAGCTCCGGGTAAATCATCGGAACAGCCTGCGCCGTTTTAGAACCTGCATGATATTTTTCAATACGCTTAAAACCACCGTTAAGTAAGCCTGCCTCATATGCCGCTAACTTCCAGTTGCTATTATGCCCAGCCAGCCAAAGTTTATAATGATGCGGCTGAACGATGCCATTCATAATTTCTCCCGTTCCCGGAACATAGGCCAGTGAAGCTTGCTTTTTTAAACTATCAATCTCTGTTGCTACCAAATGTGCGTCTGTAGCCGGTTTTTCACAGCTGGTCCATATTGAAGCAAAGCAAGTGGCAGCAACAATAAGGCCTAAAACTTTAGGTAAATTTCTCATGGTTTTTAAATTTAGTTTTTGAGAACAATCCTTTTTTGATAATACCCAAAATTACATCAGAAATTAATCCATAGGAAAAATATTCGTTGAAGAGGCAAAAACTGTCTACCCGAAAAGAAATTTGTATTTGCAGTACTCGCTGCTCTAAAAATGTAAACACTGTGGTTTTTATTTGCCCTTCAATTGGTCATGCATTTGAGATAGTATTGAAAATATCTTTAGATAATTTTTTTACAAAGGTAATTCAATTAAAAACTTAGTGCCCTGCCCAATTTGGCTCTGTACACATATAGTGCCACCCAAATTTTCAACTTGTTTTTTTACCATGAACAGGCCCATCCCCTTTCCCTCCACGCTGAAATCGAAACGCTTGTATAACCCAAAAACCTGACTGCCGGACCGATTTAAATCTATTCCTTTTCCGTTATCCTCAAAACTTATACAAATTTTATTGTCATTAACTAACGTTTGTATAGTAATAAGCGGGTCAAGATCGTCCCGCCTATATTTTATACTATTAACAATAAGGTTTTGAAAAATGCTGTATACATAGGGTTTTATCGAAAATATCTGGCCAATATAGCTGAAATTGCAACTTAATACCACTTTGTTTTTTTGGAGCATTGATTGAATCTCTATATTAATTTCTTCAATTAAGCGGGCAAAAACAATCGTTTCCTTTTTCTCAACTACTTGTTTACTTACCTCAAGTATCAGGTTCAAATCGTTTATCACGTTGTCCAGTTGGTTAATTGAACCAGAAAGCGCATTCAGGGTTGTGGTAAAATCTGTAGAAACAGATTCTTCAAAACCGAGCAATTGCGACAGGCCCATAATGTTAGCAACCGGAACCCTCAAATTGTGCGATACAATGTATGTAAATTGTTCAAGGTCCTGGTTGCGGCGTATAAGGTCGGCGGTGATCCTCGCGCGCTCAAGTTCTGCAAGTTTTTTTTCTGTAATAAGGTTTAATGTTAAAATAACGCCTTCCATTTTCTTTTTGGCATTAAATACGCCGGCCCATTTTGCCTCAAACCACTCCTTCCTGCCACCTTTTAAATCATAAACCACTTCATAACTAACTGTTTCCCTGTTTTTTACCTTCTCCAAAGTTTGCAATATTGCGGACCATCGCGATTTTGGGAAAAAATCAAAGCCAGAAGTACCTGTCTTTATCTTTTTGCCAAAATACTTTAAGGCGTTTTCCGCAGCATTTTTATTGAATGATACCACCTTCAAATCGGAGTTAAATAATATGGTATAAAGATCAGTGGTTTCAAAAACCGACCGAAGGTTAGCTTCAGATGTTACCAGTTTTACTTCGTTTGTTTTTTGTTGGGTAATGTCTCGTGAAAAGCATGACAACCCGATAACTTCGCCGGTTTTCCATATTGGATTGACAGAATAGCTTAAGTACACCTTCTCGTTGCCATTTGGATATTCGTTTACAAAACTAAGCGTCCTTCCTGCCAGCGCTGAATGATAAACAGTTTTCCATTTCTTTGCAATTTTGGGTGGGAGCCCACTTAATAGTGCCAAAGCACTACCCCCAATGCTTACCTTAAATCCATAAACATGTTCAATTGTAGTTTTAAACCGCTCGTTATAGGTAATAAATTGCAAATCCTTATTAAGCGAATAAACCAAATCTGTAGTGTTCTCTATTATAGCCGATAAGTTCGCTTCCGACTTTTTAAGGGCATCTTCGTGTGCTTTTCTGTCGGTAATATCAGTAACCATTGCCAGGGTGCCAATAAATTCGTTATCAACACCAAAAATACCGTTGGTTGATACATTGCAAACAATGCTTTTTCCGCTTTTGGTAGTAAAAATAGATTCATGGGTTTCAACTACCCCCCGTACTCTTTTTGAGACGCGCTCAATAGTAGGCTGTTTTTGTGAATCATCCTTAAAATCATAATTATGTTTACCAATAATTTCGCTCGCCGGATATTCCAGCATGTCGCACATTTTTTTATTTACAAAAATAGTGACGAGGTTTTCATCAATAACCCATATGCCTTCCTGCGCAGTTTCTACAATATGCCGGTAACGCTGCTCGCTTTGAGATAATTTGTTTTCCGCAATTTTTCTTTCCGTAATATTATTATGTAAAACAACAGCGCCCTTATTGTTTTTTTCTGTTAGGGGTGAAACCAAAACTTGAAACCAGTTTTTGTGGGTTGGCGAATGGCATGGATACTCCATTGAAAACTGCATTTTTTCGCCAGATATCACCTGTTTTATTCCTTCGGCAATATTACGTCCCTCTAATTCATCCCCGCCATTGGCACTATCCGAAATAGCGATATAATTGGATCCTATCCCGTAATCATTTAATTGGAGGCCGTTTTGTTTTCCAAATTTTTTCCATGATTCATTTACATCAACGATTGAACCATTCTCATCTAACAAAGCTATTTGGGGTGGCAACGCGTTCAAAATTGAGCTACGCTTTAAAAGCCATTCCTGCACCCCTGCCCGATTCACGTCGATCTGATGTTCGGCCTCTTTTCGTTCCGAAATGTCTCTGTAATTAGCTACTATACCGTTTACTGCCGGTAAATTCAACAGGTTTTTTATTGTGCCTTCAAACCATACCCAATTACCATTTGCGTGCTTAAGCCGGTAACTAAAAGAATAAACCTGGCCCGGATTCTCCAAAACAGCCCGAAACGTTTGTTGATGTGCCCGCAATTCTGAAGGATGAACAAAACCCTTATCAAATAACACCTTACTATATTGACCCTTATCATAACCGAGTATATGCTTTACGTTTTCACTTGTGAAAATTATTTCGCCGTTAATGTTTGTTACTGATATGATGTCGGTACTATTGTCTAGTAATTCGCGGAGCCGCTGTTCGCTTTGTTGCTGACTCTGTTCAAGCTGTTTACGTTCCGTTATATCCCGGGTCACTCCATACAGCCGTACCAGTTTGCCATTTTCGTCAAGGCTCGGTATAATTTTGCTTTCTGCCCAACGCACGCCATTTACTCTGTGAATAACTCTATAATGACTAAATACTATTTCGCCCGCATTATGTTTCAGTAAATTTGATTGTTGAATATGAATATCTTCGGGGTGCATTATTTTTGACCATATATCGGGATCTCCTAAAAATTCATCTTGCGTATAACCGTACATTTTTTCGCAGGCTGGCGATATTTGTATTAGTTTTGATTGCACCATATCGCGTAAAAAAAACACTTCATCAATGGTATTGAAAAGGCTATTTAATTCTTTATTGGCCTCCAATAACTTCAGCTCTGCTATTTTATTATCGGTTATATCGCGGATAAATCCACTTGCACGATAGTTCCTGCCCAATTGATCGGCATCAAATAAAAGCTTGGAATGAATATATTTAATAATGCCTTCGGGGGTTATAATACGGAATTCGATATCAATCTTATCCAGGTTTTTAATAGCATAGTCCACCTCCCGCCTCACGCGGTCCGTATCGTCAGGATGTAAGCAATTGATAAAAGTCTCGTATGATTGTTCTGCCTCTCCGTCTTTAAACCCCAAAATTGCATCCACCCCCGGCGACCACTTTCTGGCATTCGTCAACAGGTCTATTTCTAAAGTACCGCTTTTAGTCATTTTTTCGGTTTTTGTCAGCAGAGATTCTGTTGTTAATTTGCTACTAAAGTTTTGATAGCGCCCCTTCTCCAATTTAAACTTCTCAATAGCATTTAAAATAGCAAACGGCAACCGTTGCATTCTGTCCCTTGTAAGGTAATCGGCAAAACCTTCTTTAATGGCGTTTGCTGCAAAATTTTCATCTTCCGGAGAAACAACAAGAATAAATGGAACTATCTGCTTCCTCGCTTTCAATATTGCTAAAACATCTAAAGCAGTAAATGAAAGCATATCCCAATCAGAAATAATAATATCAGCGGTGTTATTATCCAGCCAATTAACTAACTCTTCTTTCGAAGCGACATTAAATTTCTCAAACTTTAAGGCAGAATTGGATAGCGCTGTATTTAACAGCTCTATATCGTATGCTTTGGTTTCAAGATGTAAAATTTTTAAATTCAGATCAATCATTTTAAATGTGCATTAGGACCGGTAATCATCTTAGACAGGGTTTTTTATCGTTTTAATTCTAAAAAGGCCTTCGTTATTATTTATTTATTGGGGGCCCCGAAAGCTTTATTAAAGCAATCACGCGAGCACATCAGAAGTTGATCCAAATCACTAATTGCCTAATAATCAATAATTTAATTTTAGTTCTTTTTATAATATTTCCATATATTGGATGCATTTCCATATAATAGAAGAAAAAGACATATTTAGCGATGGCCCAAACTGGTTTTTGGATGCTTTAATTAATATGCAGCGATAATGCAAGTTTGCGGGAAGGAGAAAGAAAAGCCGGAGATAGGGTTTGCAATGATTGAATGCTCACATTTATAAAGTTAAAAAGCATCATTGGGGAGTCGTTCTCTCAATAAGGTACCTTTTCTTTGATATAGCATGATGAAAAAGCGAAAACCACTTTATGATGTAAAGGGGTTTTCGCTTTATTGGGGTCATTTAGTCGGGATGAGAAGATTCGAACTTCCGACCTCCAGCACCCCATGCTGGCGCGATACCGGGCTACGCTACATCCCGAACTATTAATTTTGGAGGTAACAAATATATATAACCCGTTTTTTAAGTAAAACTTTATTTAAAACTTTTGGTAATGATAAGGGGGGTCAATGTTTGCAATCAGCAAGTGTAAATCTTGTGAATAAAACTTTGGCAATAATTTATATGTTGAATATTACTTAAAGGCGTGTACAACATCTTGCCAAATAGCAGGAAACAAAAAAGCCTTGACAATCGTCAAGACTTTTACCGGCTATGTCGGGATGGCAGGATTCGAACCTGCGGCCTCCACATCCCAAATGTGGCGCGATACCGGGCTACGCTACATCCCGAACTATTATTTTCGGAGGCGGCAAATATATACAAAGATCCTTTAAGTAAAACTTTGTTTAAAACTTTTGGTGGCGCTGCCGATTTTTAACTGAATAATTCAGCAATGGCTTATAAGTTACTTAACGTTTTGTTATTGTTTTGGGAAACCCTATAAAAAACAAAGCCTCTTTGCACTCGCTGCTCAGAGGCTTCAACCTAAGTATTATGATTTGAAAAACACCTGGGCTTATAAAAATGTATTCATAGATAATCAACGGAGGATATTTATGAAACAACAAGTAATTGAAGATGTGAACATTATGCCACAATTAGATAGAGCCGGTGGTTTGGATATGCACAAAAACAAGATCATCGGCTTTATCTCTTGTAAAGATGGCAGCAATCAGGAATTTAGGGAATTTGGCACTTACACCTGCGAACTCCAAGGATATCATCGTACTCAACTGCAAATGCTATTGGCAGATTATGACCATGTGCAAAAGCAAGTGGACTTTTTGGATAAATCAATTGCTGATATAATCAGAGAGCATTATGCACAGGCATCTGAATGTTTTGATAGCATCAGTGGCATAGGTGTTAAATCTGCAGAAATCATTATCAGCGAAGCCGGAAAAGATATGAGTCGTTTTCCATCGGCAGACCATTTTACAGCTTGGTGCGGTATTGCACCGGGAAACAATGAAAGTGCAGGTAAACGGAAAAACACTTCGATTAAAAAAGGCAATAGTTATTTACGTGTTGCCATTGTTGGCGCGGCGTGGGCCGCTGTTCGTATGAAAGACTCCTATTGGCATGCGTTATTTGATAAGCTACGCAAGCGCATGAAGGCGCAAAAAGCAATTGTAGCTGTTACAAGAAGATTGCTCAAAGTGGTGCATAACACATTAGAAACACTAACTATTTACAAAGAAAAGGGCATCGCTCATTTCGTGGAGTTGCAGGCTAAAGCGGGATTATATTATAACTCAAAGCTATCGTGGCCTCAAACTAATACTGACTAAAATACTAAAAGGACGGAAAAGGTAATAGAATAAAGAGTCTGAAACCTAAGCTACCAAAACTGTAGATAGCACTCAGGCTTGTTCCATGAGAACGCAGAGGAAACTTATTTTTTAAAATGTCAGCTAAATATATCGTAATAAAATATATTTGTTATCTAACTATAATGAAGTGAGAATTGTTTAACAAATTGGTACTTATCCAAATCTTCCACGTCTTTTCGATATGAAAAAATCATTTGCATGTTTTGTGTTACTATTGGCAATGGTAAAATGTTTTAGCCAAAATACTACGGACCAATTGGCCAACGAACAAACCATAGGAAATGCAATATTCCTTTTTGCCCCTGTCCAAAGGGAAGGCGTTACAGAGCAGCGATTTCATTATGCTCAACAAATAATTAATGACACAAAGTCTGCGTCTAAAAATAACGTACAAAATTTAAATGCTGCTGATTTCTGGAATATCACTACAGCATTTGTTATCCTAAAGGAACCAAAAAGTCACATTGAAGCTGCGTTTAATAAAGCTATTCATTCGGATGCGGCTACTATCTGCTCATATATTAAAGCGATGGGTACATCAAATTTAGATAAACTTATCCCTGAGTCATTCCTACCCTTCTATTCCAATTGTGCGCAATCATCAACGGCAGAAAGTTCAAACTTTAATGTAGCTAACTACGCGGAGAACAATAAGCTGAACCCGGACTTAGTAAGTATTATTAGTATGATCCAATTAAATGATTCTAAATTTAGAATGACTAAACCTGTGGATTGGACTAAGCAGAAACCATTGGATGAACGTAATCAACAGTTGATCGACTCTTTATTTAATGTTTACCAAACTTACATCGGCAGGCAATTAGTAGGTAAACAGTTTGAAGCAACTATGTGGCTGGTAGTACAACACTCACCTTTAGAAATGATGGAAAAATATCTATCTGTAGTCGCCACTGCCGTAAACCAAAAGCAATTAGATCAAGTTCCGTTAAAAATGCTTGTAGATAGAATTTACTGGCTTAAGTACGATTATCAAATATTTGGTAGCCAAGGATCTCAAATTAGAGTAGCTGATGACAAAACACGGGAGGAAGTGATTAAAAGGTATAACTTAAATTGAATAGTTGTTTTTTTAGAGGAAACCTTATTACAATGGGCAACAGAGTGTTGCTGCTTTGAGCTAGTAAAGATAGATCAAGCAAAATCCAATTGCAATATTTCTGTTACACTTGAATCTAAAATGGATGTTAAAACATCGTTAACTTACTTCCCTTGGGAATGCCTGCCAAAAAAGTTATTCTTATCTCTTTTAAATCGTTTTTATTCAACAACTTTTTCAGCATCCGGGCGGCTGGATTATAAAGACTTATGTTTACGGTATTGCTTAAATAATAATTACCATCAGCAAGAACGCGGTATCTGAAACGAACGTTCAATGCCCCCAGCCGGACAGTGATTTACTATTAAAATTAAGTGGTTTGCACCGCTTCCAGGTGCTGCGTTTCAATAGGAATCGCTTTCTTTTTCAATTTTTCTTTATGCAGGTGACTCCAGTGTAATAGGCCAATCAGCAACGCGGCAATACCTTCACCCAGCAGCGTGTCTTGTGTACCAATCCACTTTGAAACGGCACCCACCAGTAATCCACCCAATGGCTGCATTCCGAAAAACGCCATTGCATAATAGCTGATCACCCTGCCACGCATCTCTGGAGATACCGTAGTTTGGATCAACGTATTACTTACGGTAATTTGCGACATCATTCCAAAACCGGCAATGGTAACAAAGGCCAGCGCCAATGGGTAACTATGCTCGTGCGAAAACAATATCAGCCCCACACCAAACACCAGTGTATTAATAAATAATATCTGTTTCAAATTGGTGCCCTGTTTAAGCGACGCCAGGAAAATAGCCCCTGAAAATGCACCCAGGCCAATAAAGCTGTCAATTACCCCAAAGGTTGAAGCCGTTCCCTTAAATACATCTTTTGCATAATAAGGTATCAGCGTACTAAAGGGTAGCACCATTAAACTGATGAGTGCAAGCATTATTAACACAAAACCGATAGACGGTGTTCTTTTAATATAGCCCCACCCTTCTTTCAATTCGCCAAATACATTTTTTGTATGCTCCTTTTTTACATACTTGGGTAGGCGCATCATCAATAACGATCCTATAACCGCCACAAAACTTAATGCATTCAGTAAAAAACACATCCCATCGCCAAAGGCTTCCAAAACAATCCCGGCAAGCGCCGGACCTATAATGCGCGATAAATTCACCATTGATGAGTTGAGCGCCAATGCATTGGGCAAATCATTTTTATCCTCTACCATTTCATAAACTAATGATTGCCTTGCTGGTACGTCAAATGCATTAATAATACCCAGCACCACACTCAGGCTTATAATTTCCCATACGGCATAATGCTTCAGCAAAATTAATATGGCCAGCATCAACGCCTGTATCAGCGAGGCAATTTGTGTGGTTAACAAAACCTTGTAACGGTTATACCTGTCAGAAACCACACCTCCTACCAACGAAAGCAAGAACGACGGAAAAAGACTGGCAAAAAGGGTAACGCCCAGCAAAAGGGTAGAATGTGTAAGGGTATAGATCACCCAGCTTACGGCCGTCTTTTGCATCCAGGTACCAATCAGCGAAACCGACTGACCCATAAAATACAGACGATAGTTCCTGCTGCTAAATGCTCTGAATGTTCTTATTTCGTGTGTTTTCTCTGCTTCCATTTAAACTCCTTGTTTCTTAAATCCCGTTTCACTTAAAATCAATTATTTTATTCAAAGGCCCTATCACCTGTTTCAGCAGTTGCTGCTCTTCCGCATTGCATGCTTCTTTAATGGCTTTTAACAGCCATTCATCGCGTTCATGAAAAAATTGCAGCAATACTTCTTCCCCTTTTGCTGAAAGAGAGATATTAATTTTTCTTTTATCGGTTTCTGATGGTACGCGGATAATGTAATCCATATCCGTAAGGTTATTCAACACCTGCGACATGGATTGATTGGTAATCATTTCCATAGCCGCCAGTTCACTGGGCAACATTGCTTTGTGCTGGTGCAGCAAGGCCATGGTTGACCGTTCCGTAAGCGACAGCTTTTCTCCCGTTGGCGAATGCTTGCGCAGCTTTTTTATCAGCCGTACAATTGCCGTACGTAATTCCGATGCAAATTCAAGATCTTTATTGTTGCTCATTATAATAAGGCAAACTTATAAGTTTGCCTTACAAATATAGGATGGGTTTTCCTATTAAATAAAAATTAATTATCATTTAATAGTCATTCTTTATTAAATTGTGCCCGTTTTGATTTAGTTATTGAACACAAGCAACTTGTTATTAAATACTTAACCTTTTATTACAATTTATTTACAGGCCTTTTTTGTTAATTTAAGGCCAATTAACTCAATTTATATTTATACTATTGATGCGCCATTATATAATTGAAACTGATTATTTCGTTATAGCGTATTAACATTGTGAGCTGAAATATGAATTCAACCGATAACTATTCGCTCTTAATTGATAAGATTAACATCTTTATCCGTAAATATTATTTTAATAATTTTTTACGGGGACTTATCTTTTTGGGTGCGGGTCTGTTTTCGGCTTATGTAGTGGTTACCGTTGGCGAGTACTTAGGCAATTTTAATTCCCTGTTTCGCACCCTCATATTTTACCTGTTTATCCTGTTAAATCTCGGGCTTATTGTCTGGCTTATTGTTCCCTCCTTACTGGCCTGGCTTAAACTGGGTAAATCACTAACACACGATCAGGCTGCAGAAATTATTGGCAAACATTTTAATGATGTTAATGACAAGCTGCTTAATACCCTCCAGTTAAAAAAACTGGCTTCCGAAGACGAACAGCACCGGGCATTGATTGAAGCCAGCATCGACCAAAAAATTGAAGCTTTAAAACCGGTAAGTTTTCCATCGGCCATCAATATTAAAGAAAACACCAAATACCTTAAATGGATTCTGTTTCCTGCCGGGATAATTTGCATCATCGCTTTGGCGGCTCCATCAATATTAACAGAAAGCACCAAAAAGCTTATCCGTCATAATGAATATTTTGCTCCGGTGGCTCCTTTTAGCTTTATCGTCCAAAATAAAAATCTGTCGGTTGTTCAGGGCGATGATTTTAAGCTTGATCTGAAACTTGCCGGAAATAATTTGCCTGCCGATGTTTATGTAGAAACAGCCAACAATACTTTCAAGCTGGATAAAGAGAATATCAGCAAGTTCCATTATCAATTTACCAATTTACAGCAAAATACATATTTCAGGCTCAGCGGTAATGGTTTTACTTCTGTTCAGTATGAAATAAAAGTAAACCTCAGGCCGGCCCTTTTACATTTCGATGCCGAATTGAATTATCCTTCTTATCTGCACAAAAAAAATGAAACCCTTGCTAATGCCGGCGATTTAACCATTCCGGCGGGCACCATAGTAACCTGGAAATTTCATACGCAGAACGCCACAGGTTTACTGTTTTTCTTAAACGGAAATACCGGTGGTGTAAACCCCATAGCAACAGATGTTTTTGAACACCGGGAACGGGTACTTAAAAATAGCGTTTACAAAGTAGCTCCAATAAATAACCGGATTAATCATGCCGACTCGGCAAGTTACCGCATCAATGTCATTGCTGATGAAGCGCCAACCATTACGGTTGATGAAAGACAGGATTCCGTCAGCATGAAAGCCCTGTACTTTAATGGCCGCATTCAGGACGATCATGGTTTTTCTGATCTTACCTTTCATTACATTGTTGGTGATCCGGCGGATAAAGCCAGTCAAAAATCATTCAGCAAACCGGTTAAAGCCGATTTAGGGGCAGCCCAGTCTGATTTCTTTTATTTCTGGAACTTAAAAGAACTGGGCATAAAAGCCGGCGACAAAGTGACTTATTATTTTGAAGTGGCCGATAACGATGGCGTTAACGGTCCAAAAAAAGTACGCTCGCCCGAGCATACGCTTAACATTCCGGATACGAAGGAAATGAATAATGAGCTTAATGCCGGCACGCAACAGGTTAAGCAAAAAATGCAATCGGCCATAAAAATTGCCGGGCAAATTGAGCACGATTCGCAAAAGCTGAATCAAATGCTGCTGGATAAAAACACGCTTTCATTTGATGAGAAAAAGCAAATTGCAGATCTGCTCGAAAAAAAGAAAGACCTCGATAACCTGGTAAAAGAAATTCAGGGCGATAATAAAAAGAACCTTTACAATCGCCAGGAGAACCAACCACAGGATAAAGCACTTACAGAAAAACAACAGCAAATGGAACAATTGCTGAACAATGTGCTTGATCCGAAAACACAGGAAATGCTGGAGAAATTACAGCAAATGCTGCAAAATGAACAAAAAGAAGGCACACGCGATCAGCTTTCAAAAATGCAGAATGAAAATAAATCCTTAAAAAAGGAGCTCGACCGTATGCTGGAGTTATACAAACGTTTAGAGTTTGAGCAAAAACTCAATCAAAACGTAACACAGCTTAACCAACTGTCGCAAGAGCAGCAAAAATTGGCCGACCAGGCTAAACAGCCTAATGCCGATCAGCAGCAATTACAAAAAGATCAGCAAAAGCTCAATCAGGATTTTCAGGATGTTAAAAAATCGCTGGAAGATTTGCAAAAGACAGATGAACAGGCTGAGCATAAACAGGATTTTAAAAACCCTGTACAGGAAGAACAACACATTGAACAGCAAATGCAACAAAGCTCGGACGAGCTGAAGAAGAACGATGCCGCAAAAGCATCCCAATCGCAACAACAGGCTTCAAAATCAATGAAGGAGCTGGCCAATAAAATGGAACAAAAAGACCAGGAAGGTGCAGAGACTGAAACCACCATTGACGAGCAGCAATTACGCCAGCTTTTGAAAAATCTCATTAACAGTTCTTTCGATCAGGAAAAGGTAATGCAAACGTTAAAAAGCACCAATCCTGCTGATCCGGGCTATCTTTCGCTGGCCCAAAACCAAAAAAGTATAAAAGATAATTTAAAAACAGCGGAGGATAGTTTGTACGCATTAAGCCGCAAAGTACCTCAAATACAATCAACCGTTAACCAGGAAATAGCCGCTATAAATACGCATATTGATGACGCTTTGGATAACCTTGGCGACCGTCATACCGCCGAAGCCACCCGGAATCAGCAATTTGCCATGACTTCTATGAATAATTTGGCACTAATGTTGAGCGAAGCGCTGGAGCAATTGCAGAATGCTAAAAACAAAGGCGGCGGCAAAAGGAAAGGCAAGCAGCAATCCATTGCCCAACTGGCAAAAATGCAGGAGCAGCTAAACCAAAACATGCAAAAAGCCCGGCAGCAAATGCAACAACAGGGCGCCCAGGGAAACCAGGGAAAAAGCAAGAGCGGAAATAATGGGAATAATGAAAATATTAGCGAACAATTAGCTAAATTAGCGCGTCAGCAGCAAATGATCCGAGAGGCTTTGCAGCAGATAAACAGAGATGATAATAAAGATGGTACGGGCAGTTTAGGGAATTTGGATAAAATTTCCAAACAAATGGAACAAACTGAACACGATCTCGTAAACAGGTCAATATCAGAGGAAGCCCTGACCCGACAGCAACAAATTAAGAGCCGATTACTAGAGGCGGAGAAGGCAGAACAACAACGGGATCAGGATCAGCAACGTGAAAGTCATGCCGGAAAAGAAATTCCCCCGGGCTATATAAAAGCCCTGCAGGAATATCAGCAGGCTAAACAAAAACAAACCGAGCAGGTGAGGACCGTTCCTCCCGACTTAAGTTTATATTATAAATTAAAAATTAAAGATTATTTTGATCTACTCAACGCAAAATGACATGGACCAATCAAATGTTCAAACAGGTGAATTATATACTTTACAGCTTCCTTCAAAACAGGAAAGCATAACACTGCTCGAAAATTTGATTGAGGAAATTGCCGATAAGCATAAAGTTAGCGAAGATACTTTTGCTAACATGATGACCTGCCTTAGTGAGGCCGCCATCAATGCCATAGTGCATGGCAACAAACTTGACCCTGAAAAAAAGGTTATTGTAAATGCAGATGTAGAAGGCCGCCGTATTGTATGGACCGTAACCGATGAAGGTGATGGTTTCGACTATAATACCCTGGCAGATCCTACATCTCCTGAAAATATTGAAAATTTGACAGGTCGTGGTGTATTTATCATTAAACACCTGGCAGATCAATGTATATTTAACACCAAAGGCAACGAAGTTGAACTTCACTTTAAAATATAATGCCCGCTATTCAGTTTTTTGAAGAAGATATATCTTATAAACTAAAAAATAAGACGGCCGTAAGGCAATGGATAAATGAAACTGTACTGGCTGAGGGATTTAAATTAAAAGAGCTCAATTATATTTTTTGTTCAGACGATTATTTATTGCAAATAAACCAGCAATATTTGGATCATGATACCTATACTGATATTATCACCTTTGATAATTCAGAAAAAGATAAAGTTATTGTTGGCGATATTTTTATATCGATAGAACGCATTCGCGAAAACGCCTTAAAGTTTAATATTACAGAAACCAACGAGCTGCACCGGGTTATTATCCACGGGGCTTTGCATCTTTTGGGATATAAGGATAAAAGCACTGCAGACAAGCAAAAAATGACATTCAAAGAAGATTTCTATTTGAACTTGCGCATCTTTAATAGTTAATTTTACGATGAAATTAATATTGAAAACCAATTTTAAAAAATATGAAATTATTAACTTTAATCGTCGCGTTTATGTTTATCGCGGGTCCTGCTTCTGTTTATGAGTTTAAACTGAAATCAATTGATGGAGAAGCATTCTCACTGGCTAAGTACAAAGGAAAAAAAGTTTTAATTGTTAACACAGCATCAAAATGTGGTTATACCCCGCAATATGCAGAATTACAAAAACTTGCCGACCTGTACAAAGATAAGCTGGTTGTGGTAGGCTTCCCGGCAAATAATTTTGCCAGCCAGGAGCCAGGGGCCAATTCAGAGATCAAAACATTTTGCCAAAAAAATTACGGTGTTACTTTTCCTTTAAGCGAAAAAGTAAGTGTTAAAGGTGATGATATTTCACCACTGTTTAAATACTTAACAGAAACCCCAAACCCTGATTTTACAGGCGAAGTAAAATGGAACTTTGAAAAATTCCTGATTGACGAGAACGGAAAATTGATTCACCGTTTCCGCTCACCGGTTACCCCGCTTTCACCAGAGCTTACCAAATATCTATAAGCTAGCTCACCTAAAGAAATTAAAAAAAGGCCCCCATTTTAGGGATGCCTTTTTTTATGTTTCTCCTACTCCCTGCCATGACGTTCTGGTTAGTTTTGCGCTATCATTTCTGTTTCGGCTGCTGCTTTTGATCTCCGGAGGCTGCTGCCTGTGCCTTCTTGATAGAATCTTTCTGCTGTTTTTTCTTCTGTTTATTAAAATAGCCCCTCAATAAAAAGTTGTTTTGGGCCGCTTTCAAATCAGTATTCAAAGTGGCTGATGTAGCATGTACATTTTTAATGGTACTGCGCGCTTGTTTTACAGTAGCATCCAGGTTGTTTGCTATTTGATCATCATTCAGTAATCGTCCTAACGTACCTTTTCCGCTATTCACCTTATCAACCATTTGCGACAGGCCCTTGGTGATTCTTTCAGCATTATCGGCTATTCCAGTTAGTTTAGCTATCACTTTATCCACATCCATAGGGTTAACGGCATTTAATTGGCCGCCGCCTTGAATTTCTTCATTACTTGCTATTCCACCCGGGGCAATCACAATCAGTTTATCGCCCATCAACCCATCGCTTCCAATACTTAGTTTGGCATCCTTTTTTATAAACTTTTTTACATTATTGTTCAGGGTAAGATCAACCCGTACAGAACTGTCCGTTTCAATATTGATAGCCTGTACAACACCCACATTTATCCCTGCAAAACGCACATTATTGCCCACTTGCAACCCATTCACATTTTTAAAAGTTCCGTAAACATTAAAAGTTGAACTGAACAGGTTTTTTTGATTCCCGATAAAGAAAATGGCCAATACCAGTACCAAAAGTCCGACAAAGGTAAATAAGCCTATTTTTATTTTTTGACCCGATGTAGTTTTCATAGTATATCGTTAAAATATGCACACACTGTTTTATTTTTTGATTTGTGAAGTTCATCAAATGATCCTTCAGCAATATATTCACCATCTTCCATTACCAAAATCCTGTCGGCCGTTATCCTGGCGCATTCCATATCATGGGTAATAATTATTGATGAAGTTTTATTCTTTTTTTGAATACTCAATATCAACTCACTGATTTCTTTGGAGGTTATAGGATCAAGTCCTGTAGTGGGTTCATCATACAACATAATTTCAGGATTAATAACCAGTGTTCGCGCCAAACCGGCCCGTTTCCGCATCCCGCCTGATAAATCAGACGGCATTTTTTCAACAGAATCCAGCAAGCCAACGCTATCCAATGCATCCTCCACACGTTTATCTATTTCCTGTTGATCTTTCATTTTTAAAATCCGTGTTAAAGGAAATTCCAGGTTTTCACGTACGGTCATAGAATCATACAAGGCCCCACTTTGAAATAAAAAGCCAATTTTCATCCGCAATTCCTTCAGTTTCTTATCATTCATGTCAATTACCTCATCACCAAATACTTTTAGTGAGCCTTTGTCTTGTTTTATCAAACCCACAATACATTCAATAGTAACCGATTTTCCTGTTCCTGATCTTCCTAGTATAACCAGGTTCTCTCCTCTTTTCAGTTCAAGGTTAATGTCATTCAAAACATGTTTACCGTCAAATGCCTTTTTAAGCCCTTTAATCGCTATTACCACCTCCTCTTTTTTAGCAGGTTGTTTTTTAGTTTCTGTTTGTTCACTGGTTTTTTCCATGTTCTTACTTATAAAACAATAAACTGGTAATTTGAACAGCTATCGCATCAATCACAAAAATCCATAGGGAAGCAGTAACTACTGCCGAATTTGCGGCAACACCAACACTTTCTGTCCCTTTATTGGAGTGAAAACCTTTATAACAACCAACAAAACCTATTGCAAAGCCAAAAAAGATAGTTTTAACAAGAGCCGGTAAAAAGTCTGTGAAGTCGAGCGCTCCTATTATTTTGCTGAAATACAAACTAAAGCTCATGTGATCCCTTAAATTAAGGGCAAGGAAGCCGCCAAACAAGCCGATAGCGTCGCCCAAAACACTTAGCAAGGGAACCATAAGGGTTGTGGCCAAAATTCGCGTTACAACGAGGTATTGCGTTGGGTTGGCTCCCGATACCTCCATTGCGCTCAATTGTTCGGTTACTTTCATGCTGCCGAGCTCGGCACCAATGCTTGATGCTATTTTGCCCGCACAAATAATCCCTATAATAACCGGGCCTATTTCGCGGACAAAAGAAACAGATAAAGTTTTGGGTAACATGCTGACGGATCCAAAAGAAACCAGCGTTGGCCTCAATTGCAAAATAAGCACTACGCCCATTATGAACGAGGTGATACCCACCAGCATAACGGAGCGGTAGCCTATTTCATAACACTGCCGCACAAATTCCGACCATTCAAAGCCGCCAACAAAAATGTTCCGGAAAAAATTTATAAAGAATCCAACCTGGTCGCCAATGCCTTCCAGCCAGCGTTTCCATGCGGGAATTACTACTTCTTCTGCCATAGGTAAATTTTATTTTCAGTCAACAGATGTTTCATACAGCTGTTTTAAACAATTCAATAAAATTTACCTCTAAGAATTCGTGCGGGCTTATAACATGGGGATATCCATTATGAGCAAACTGGAATGAGCTTCGGTTTCAATTGTTATTGAACTGGTATTATAAACACCCAGCGCATCCTTTTTGTTTAGCTTACAGTCATTTATATTAATCGTTCCATCTAAAACAAAAATATAAATACCGTTTCCGGGAGTTTTTATTTCGTAATTAATTTGCTGCCCAGCTTCAAACTCTCCTTGTGAAAAAGTGGCATCCTGATTAATCCACAAAGTATTTTCACTTTTTTCTGGTGATATCAGGGTGGTTAGTTCATTCAGTTTCAACAGATGTTTAAAGCTTTTTTGATCATACCTGGGGGTAATATTCATTTCCTTTGGGTAAAGCCAGATCTGCAAAGTATTGGCATCTTCTGTTGCAGATGCATTATATTCTGAATGCTGCACTCCGGTACCTGCAGACATTACCTGCACCTCGCCTGCGTTTACCACACCGGTATTGCCCATACTGTCTTTATGTTCAAGGCCTCCTTTTAATGGGATAGTGATAATTTCCATATTATCATGCGGATGGGTCCCAAAACCACGGCCCGCAGCAATAATGTCATCGTTTAAAACACGTAAGGCTCCAAACCGTATTCTGTCTGGATTATAATACGGGCCAAAGCTGAATGAAAAATTAGCTTTTAGCCATCCTATATCATTTGTTCCGCGCTCTTTGGCCGGATAAAATATTTGATTCATAACCTATTTAATTATATGTTTAAACACACAATATTTATACCACAATTTAATTATATGTATTTTTGCAAAAATTTTGTGGCTCTATGGCAAAAAAAGCAATCATAGCTGGTGCAAGCGGACTTATTGGCAGTTCACTGCTTGATATACTATTGCATGAACCCGGATTTGATGAAGTATTGATTTTAGTACGAAAAGAAATACCGGTTAAAAATAAAAAATTAAAACAACTGGTAATTGATTTTGACCGGCTAAATGACTATGCATCTGAAATAACCGGCGATGCTGTTTTTTCCTGTTTAGGAACCACCATGAAGAAAACGCCTGATTTGAGCGTATACCGAAAGATAGATCATGACTATCCTTTACAATTGGCTCAAATAGCTAAACAAAATGGCATGGGGCAATATCACATGGTATCTTCATTAGGTGCAAATGTAAAGGCGTCAAACTTTTATTTAAAAACAAAGGGCCAGATAGAAGAGGATCTTAAACAGTTAGCATTAAGAACACTTTGCATTTACCAGCCTGCTTTTTTAACGGGGGATAGAAAAGAAAACCGGCTAGCCGAAAAATTTCTCATCCCCTTAATGAAAGTATTAAATCCATTACTGGTGGGTAATTTAAAGAAATACCGGAGCATACCGGCAAAAACCGTTGCCCTGGCAATGTATAAACAATCATTAAAAAAACAGGAGGGTACATTTATTTACCCTTCAGATAAAATCATAGAACTATCGTGAGTAATTACATCTCTGCCGAGAATCTCGGCCATTCATTTCATGACCATTGGTTGTTCAGAAATACATCCATTGGAATAAACCGCGGTCGCCGTGTTGCACTGGTAGGTATTAACGGTGCAGGAAAATCAACCCTGCTCAAATTATTAGCCGGCTCCCTGAAACCTACAGAAGGTAAAGTTGCTCAAATGCGCGACCTGAACATGGGTTACCTGGAACAGGATCCGCACTTTAAAAATGCCGTAACCATTAGCGATTATATTTTTCATGCCGATGATGTGCAGCAACAGCTGATCAGAAAGTACGAAGAGCTATTGGAGAACGATCCGGAAAATGCTAAAGCGATTGAAAACGTGATGGAAGAGATGAGTAATGTGGATGCCTGGGAATATGAGTATAAAATCAAAACCATATTAGGCCGTCTGGATATCCATCACCTTAACCAAAAGATCAATACTTTATCAGGTGGACAAAAGAAACGTTTGGCTTTGGCTAAGCTGCTGATAGAAGACCCTGATATCTATATTTTGGATGAGCCAACCAATCACCTGGATATTGACACCATTGAATGGCTGGAGAAATTGCTAACCGATGGTTCCAAAACCATATTAATGGTTACGCACGACAGGTATTTTCTGGATAATGTATGTAACGAGATATTGGAGATTGACAAAGGTAAAATCATTCCGTATGTAGGTAATTATGGCTATTACCTGGAGAAAAAGGCTGAGCGTGAAAGTGCCGATGAAGCTGCATTTCAAAAGAACTCCAACCTTTTACGTAAAGAACTGGAATGGATGCGCAGGCAGCCACAGGCTCGTGGTACCAAATCAAAAGCGCGTATTGATGCTTTTTATGATCTGGAAGAGAAAACCAAGAATGGCGGTGCTAAGCAAAAAGTAGAATTGAGCGTTAAAACGGCCCGCCAGGGGAATAAAATTATGGAGATGAACCATCTCTATAAATCATTCAGGGATCAAACTTTTATTAATGACTTTAGCTATGTATTTAAAAAGGGCGATAGAATTGGCCTTGCCGGTAAGAACGGTAGCGGTAAGTCTACCCTATTAAATCTTATCACCGGAGCTTTAGCGCCAGATAAAGGAACCATTGATAAAGGTGAAACCACCGTTATTGGGTATTTTCACCAGGCAGGTATTGTATTTAAGGATGATGAACGGGTAATTGATATAGTAAAAAACGTTGCCGAGTTTATTACGATGGCCGATGGGAAGCTGATATCAGCTTCTGCCCTGCTTACCTTGTTCCTTTTTCCACCAGCAAAACAGTATGGATTTATATCCAAACTAAGTGGTGGTGAAAAGAAACGCTTGCAGTTAATGAGCATCCTGATGAAAAACCCCAACTTTTTAATACTGGATGAGCCTACAAATGACCTGGATATTGATACCTTAAACGTACTGGAAGAATTTTTAACCAACTATTCTGGTGTATTGATGATGGTATCGCATGATAGGTATTTGTTAGATAAGCTAACCGACCAGCTATTTATTATGGAAGAAGGTGGTCATGTAAGGATCTACAATGGCAATTACTCATCATACAGAATTGAACTGGAAGAAAACAAGCAGCAAAGCAAGCGTGCACCAGTTGCAGAAGCGCCAGCAGCACCCCAACCAAAAAAGAATAAATTAAGCTTTAAAGAGCAAAAAGAGCTGGAAACACTGGAAGCAGAGATTGCCGTTATAGAGAATCAGCTAAAAGAAAAGAATGAAGCATTGAACGTTGCGGGCATTGAAACCAACAAATTAAATGAAATACTGAAGCAAATAGCTGATCTAACTAGTAAAATGGATGAGAAAAGTTTCCGTTGGATTGAACTAACAGAGCTAAAAGAGGCGTAATGAAGACATCGGATATACTGGCATCAATAGGTGTTATCATATTATTGATAGCTTTTTTATTGAATTTATATAAGAAACTACCGGCCAGTAGCAAGATATACGCGCTATTAAACCTTTTGGGTGCAGGTATCTGCTGCTATTCATCCTACTTAATCAGCTTCTACCCTTTTGTAGTACTGGAAGGTGTATGGGCATTTGTAGCACTTTTATCATTATTTAATGTTCCACGTGGAACATCGGTAAGTAATAAATAGCTTTGTATATACATAAAGGAATGTTCCACGTGGAACATTCCTTTATAAGTAAGCAGTGAATACTAATTTTATATATAGTATTAGCATAATAGCGCTGTTTTAATATATTCTACGTGGAACATATTAGATAAAAATTATTGTTTAAGATTTTAAAGGGGATTATAAGGTTAATAAAAAAGGGTTACCCTAATGCTAAACTTATGATAGCAGCAATTGATTAAAGGTTATTTCACTAAAACAAAGATGTTCCACGTGGAACATCTAAAATAAAACAAAGCTAAATACTAAGCCAATGTTTGCAAAAGGAAGAAAATGTGTTAAAAAACCATGTTAACATAGTTAGTAAGAAGCAAATAAATAATCTATGTTCCACGTGGAACATAATAAATGAACTAAGAATAACAATTAAAATACCTGATTGATATAAATAATAGCGGGTATATAGCAATGTTCCACGTGGAACATGGAGGTAAATGATGTTTAAAAAATATGATGTAATAGTTGTAGGTGCCGGCCATGCTGGTTGTGAAGCTGCTGCTGCTGCTGGCAACCTGGGTTCATCTGTATTATTAGTCACCATGAACATGGGAGTAATAGCACAAATGAGTTGCAATCCGGCTATGGGTGGTGTAGCAAAAGGGCAAATTGTAAGAGAAATTGACGCTATGGGTGGGTACTCAGGTATCATTACAGATAAAACTTCTCTCCAATTCCGTATGCTAAACCGCTCGAAAGGCCCCGCTATGTGGAGCCCCAGAGCTCAAAGTGATAGAATGCGCTTTGCAGAAGAGTGGCGCTTAGCTCTAGAAAGAATACCCAACGTTGATTTTTGGCAGGATACAGTTACTTCCCTACTGGTAAAAAATAACACTATTAAAGGTGTACGTACTTCTTTAGGAATAGAAATTGAAGCAGATGCAGTAGTATTAACTAATGGCACTTTCTTAAATGGCTTAATCCATATAGGTGAAAAACGTTTCGGTGGTGGCCGTACAGCTGAAAAAGCAGCTACCGGATTAACAGAACAACTGGTTGAATTGGGCTTTGAATCGGGCAGAATGAAGACAGGAACCCCCCCCCGTGTAGATGGAAGAAGCTTGAACTATGCCTTAATGGAAGAACAATGGGGAGATGAAGAACGAGGCCGATTCTCCTTTACAGACGTTGAACTGGCAAAAGAACAACGTTGCTGCTGGATAACTTATACCAATAGTAAGGTACATGAAACCTTAAAAGAAGGTTTTGAAAAGTCGCCCATGTTTACAGGAAGGATTAAAGGTTTAGGTCCAAGGTACTGTCCATCTATAGAAGATAAAATAAATCGCTTTGCAGAAAGGGAGCGCCACCAGATATTTGTGGAGCCTGAAGGTTGGAATACAGTTGAGATTTATGTTAATGGGTTCTCTACTTCCCTACCCGAGGATATCCAATACAAAGCTTTGATACAAATTCCAGGCTTCGAAAATGCCAAAATGTTCAGACCTGGTTATGCCATTGAGTACGATTACTTCCCGCCTACTCAGCTTGATCTGACTTTAGAGACCAAACTGATCAGCAATTTATACTTTGCCGGACAAATAAATGGAACCACCGGATATGAAGAAGCCGCATCACAAGGTTTTATTGCAGGCATAAATGCGCATCAAAAAGTACACGATAAACACGAGTTGATTATGAAAAGATCAGAATCATACATAGGTGTTTTGATTGATGATTTGGTAACTAAAGGAACCGAAGAGCCATACCGCATGTTTACATCAAGAGCTGAACACCGTTTGTTATTGCGCCAGGATAATGCTGACATCCGTTTGAGCCCTATCGGACATGAGTTAGGATTAATTAGTGATGAAAGATTAGACAAGGTAAAAAGCAAAGTAAAAAATTCAGATGACATTGTATCTTATACCCGGTCAAAATCCATTGACCCATCAACCGTAAATGGCTTGTTGGAAAATTTGGGAACAAGTACTTTAAATCAAAGTGCCAAACTATTTAATTTATTAAGCAGGCCTCAGATTGGTTTTGATGATTTGAGAAAAGCCGATGAGTCACTAAATGAATTGTTATTAGCCTACGATAAAGAAACTGTTGAGCAGGCCGAAATAAAAATTAAGTACGAAAGCTATTTCGAAAAAGAAATGGAAATTGTTGACCGCATGAAAAAAATGGAAGACAAAGAGATCAATCCAGAATTTAATTATCATCAGTTGGTTTCTTTGTCAAAGGAAGCCCGTGAAAAATTAATGAAGATAAAACCACGTACTTTAGGACAAGCTTCCAGAATTTCGGGTGTAACACCGTCAGACATATCAGTTTTGATGGTTCACATCTCCAGATAGCTTGTAACTAATTGATAATAAATATTTTACAAAAAATCGTTTTAAATCAATTATTTTAATTTTTTAATATCCCATTCCATTAAAATATAAAACTCGCTTATAGCGTTTAAAAACAATGTTAAACAAAAGAGTCACTTTTTTAGCCGCCATTTTTTGCCTGTTTGGCCTTACTTTAATCATTTTTGGATGTGCAAACAGGCAATTGCCTCAGGGAGGCCCCCGAGATCATGATCCGCCAAAATTATTGAAGGCAACTCCGCCAAATGAAACAAGATTTTTTAAAGCCAAAGTTATTCAGTTGGATTTTGATGAATTTTTTAAACTCACTAATACCTACACTGAAATTACCATGAGCCCGGCTCCGGCAAAAACACCTGATTACAAAATCAAGAATAAAAGTTTAATAATTACACTGAAAGACTCGTTAGAAAAAAATACAACTTATGTGATCAATTTCGGGAAAGCAATTGCCGACGTAAATGAATCAAACTTATTAAAAAATTTCACTTACGTTTTTTCAACCGGTGCACACATCGACTCTTTAAGTTTATCAGGAAAAGTAATTAACACGGTAACCGGCGAACGTGAAAAAGAAGCAACCGTAATGTTGTTTACTCTTAAACAAGACTCCACCAATTTTGGTAAAAAAAGACCAACCATTTTTACCACTACAGATACAGCCGGAAATTTTTCTTTGAACAACCTTCATCCTGACACATACAGGTTATATGCATTGAAAGAAAAAACACCAAATAAAATTTACGATAAGGACGATGAACTGATTGCCTTCAACACAAAAGATATTCACCTTACAAAAGACACCGAAAATATCCAATTAAAATTATTTCAGCAAACGCCAACAAAATTAAGAATAGACAAAAAGTTTGACCTGGATGGAAAAATACTTTTCACTTTTAATAAACAGCTGAATAACCCGTCAGTAAAAGTTACTTACCCTCCGGGTTATGATGAGCAAAAAATAGTGGATATCAGTAAGACGAAAGACACCGCAATAGTCTTTATGAAAAAGATGGATTTTGATTCTATCCGTTTTGCATTTTTTGATAATAACAAACCATTAGACACGATCTATCTGAGGAAAGGAAAAAAAGAATCTTTTACACGAACATTAGGATTTTTATATAATACTTCAAACGATAAGCTAAGACCAAATACTGACATTTTAATAAAAGCCAATTTTCCTATTGATTCATTTGAACCGGCATTGATCAATTTAAAAGAAGACTCTACTGATATATCTAATTTTACTGTTACAAAAGATACGACAGATGCCCGGGTATTAAGATTAAATTACCGCTGGCACCAGGTAAGTAACTATACTCTAATTTTAAATGCCGACGCAGTTACTGATATTTATGGTGATAAAAATAGGAGAAACCTAAAAAGATTTACCGTTGATAAACCTGAAAATTATAGCCTTTTAACTTTAACCACTACCGTACCAGATACCGGTAAACAATACATAGTTGAATTACTTACTGATAGAGGGGTAAAATTAAGAAGTGATGTGATCACTAAAAATACTTCCATCATTTATAAAAATTATATAAACGGAAAATACAAAGTAAGGGTAATTTATGATGCCAATAAAAATGGCAAATGGGACTCAGGAAATGTTAAACAAAGAATACAACCAGAAAATATTTGGGTTAACGAAACCATAATTACCTTAAGACCAAATTGGGATCAGGTAACACCTATAGTTATACCAAAGGAGCCGGTTACTCCATAAACCAACCAGAATACATAATGTAATTTTGAGGCAAGCGTTTTAGTAATTCTTTTTGTTGATCAGTTAAGGGTTTTATTTTTTTTGCAGGAGTACCGGCATAAAGATAACCCGAATCGCAAATGGTTTTTTCTAAAACAACAGAACCTGCTGCAATAATTACAAACTCTTCTACCACTACATGATCCATTACTATGGCACCCATACCAATAAGTACATGATCATGTAGTGTACACCCATGTACCAGCGCGTTATGACCTATTGAAACATTGCTCCCTATATTGGTTGGCGCATATTGATAAGTTGCATGTATCACGGCACCATCTTGTATATTGGTATTATCTCCTATTTTAATATAATGCACATCACCACGAATTACGGCATTAAACCATACTGAGCAATTATTACCCATCACTACATCACCAACTAAAGTAGCGTTTGGTGCTATAAAGCAATCATTACCCCATTTTGGCATATTATTTTTTACCGGCAGTATCACTGGTTTCTGGCTCATGCTATTTTATTTATCTATTGCTAATGTATGTCCGTTTCCCCTTATTATAATAGAAATTGTGTTATTTTTTTGTAAATAATTCATATTAAACCATTTATATTGGCAATAGTCATATAACAAAAAAATTACATATGAAACAAACTTACTTATTACTAACCCTTTTAATATTCATCTGTTTTGCCAGTTGTAAAAAGTCATCAACAAATCCTCAAAACAATAACGGAAAATATTCAATTACAGTAACTAACGGATATGGCTCAGGAACTTTTACTGCCGGAGATACTGCTTACATTTTTTCAAATCCGCCAACACAAACACAGGTATTTGATAAATGGACCGGCGACATTAGCAATCTAGTAAGCCCAAACGAATGGCGGTCAGCATTAAAAATGCCAGCCAGTAATATTAATGTAACAGCAACATACAAAACCGTAACGCCTGTAACCTGGACTAATGTGGCAATAAACGGAAGCCAGGTTTATTATTATGTACCTGCAAATTACAGGGGAATTTTATTAGCATTTCATGGAACCGGTGGTGCTGCCATAAACTGGACAACTGAACAAGCAGAAAATGTAAACTTTTGCAATTATGCTATAGCCAACGGTTATGCCATGGTTATTACCGAAAGCAAAAACAGAACAACCATGCAATGGGACCTATCATTAACCAATAATGTAGATATTACTAATATTGATGTAATACTAAGTAGTTTACAAACATCTCAAATTATTTCGGCAAGTAAACCGCTTTATGGAGTTGGTATGAGTGATGGAAGCGCATTTTGCAGTTTGATTAGTTATTTAAGAAACTACAATGCCCAGGCACTATATTGTTTAGGTGGTGTTGATAAAGTATTTCCTTTAACATCGGTACCTACTATATGGAATATGGCTGTAAATGATGTTACGGATGATCCAAACCGCCAGGCAGAAGCAACTGCAGATTATAATATATTGGTATCCAGAAATATAGGTTGTGAGTACTACTTAAATACCCCTACTCCATTATATACTTCCAGATTTAGTATTATACCATCAATAGGTTCAGCTAATTCTCCTTTAATTTATAATTATTTAAAAAGTGGCGGATATTTAAATACTAATTCCTTTTTTAATATCGATCCGGTAATTAACACACAATGGCAATCAGCCATACCTACTCCATATAATCCACCTGCTCTAGAACCTATCGGCGATCAATTAGCAGTGGCTTATGCTCAACACAAATTTTATAAAGATTCCAATTACAAAACGATAGCTTTTTTAAATAAATTTTAGTTTTAAATTTTATACTTTAGCAGTATAAAAGCGGAAATAGCTCAGCTGGTAGAGCATCAGTTTCCCAAACTGAAGGCCGCGGGTTCGAATCCCGTTTTCCGCTCCATATTAATTCAAACAATAACTTTTTCTTCTTTTATCTTATTCAAAGCTATTTGCGCCTCAACAGGATATAATTCAAAGTCATCCAATATTTTACTTAATTCTTCGGATGTACAATTATTAAATTTATCATAGTAAAAGTTGATAAGCTTCTCTTTTTTATTTTCCTGCTCCTCTTTTGAACCATAGAATATATTTCCAAAAAGGTAAGACAAATATTTCCTGTCAATAAAAGCGTAAATTATAAGTAGTAAAAATGTAAATGGATTAAAACCTAAATGCCCAATTTTTATCCATGATCTACTTGAATACTTAGCACCATCAACCATATATGTAAATGTGAGCAAATTGAAAAGACACACAAACAGAAGAACAATTACCAAATATCTTTCTACGCCAGGCTTTCCAAATATTATTCGTAAACTAAAAATTAGTAATACTACATCTAGAAAATCATTCAGAGTATAAAAGAAACTACCATCAATATCTTTATAAAATACACCAACAACTATTAACAATAATGTTATGAATATACCGATATCAAAATAATTGTACTTTCTTTTCATTAGGTATCTAATTTAAAATACCGTATCCTCTATTTTATCAGCATGAAAAGGATAATCAGTTGTTGAATGTAAACCCCTGCTTTCTTTACGCATCATAGCAGATTTTATTACCAGGAAAGATACTTGTATTAAATTTCTCAACTCACAAAGCTTTACCGATAACTTGGTCTTTTTATAAAAATCTTCAGTTTCTTCGTGCAATAAACCTAAACGGCGCATTGCTCTTTCCAGTCTGAAGTCAGATCTCACTATACCAACGTAATCATTCATAACTTTTTGCATTTCACGAACATTATGTGTTACCAGGATATCTTCGTTGGAAAGCTGCACACCTTTTTCATCCCAATCAGGAATATTGCCAGGTATTACATTGGTTTTAAATTGCTTGATAGCATCTTCATAAATACGGTGTGCAAAAACCAATGCTTCCAGTAACGAATTGGAAGCCAAACGATTAGCACCGTGTAAACCTGTTGATGAACATTCACCACAAGCGTATAATCTTAATAATGAGGATCTTCCAATATGATCAACCATTACACCACCACACATATAATGACAGGCCGGCGCAACAGGTATCATATCCCTCGTCATATCAATACCTATATCTAAACATTTGGCATAAATATTTGGAAAGTGAGCCAGAATATCTTTTTTACTACGATGCCTAACATCTAAATAAACAAAATCTTCACCAGATTTTTTTATCTCAGCATCTATGGCCCTTGCAGTAATATCACGGGGAGCTAATGATTTACGTTCATCATACTCCTGCATAAATTCTTCACCATTGGTTCTTTTTAACACACCACCAAAACCACGTACTGCTTCGGATATTAAAAAAGAAGGATATTCACCCGGATTATATAAAGCTGTTGGGTGAAATTGTATAAATTCCATATTCCTTACCTTGCCTTTAGCACGATAAACCATAGCTACCCCATCGCCAGTAGCTATAGTAGGATTTGTAGTGATCGAGTAAATATGCCCTGCTCCACCTGATGCCATTACCGTTACTTTTGAAAGTATCTTTTCAACATTTCCGGTTTCATTATTAAAAGCATAAATACCATAACAGGTAATATCATCGGTACTCTTATCCACAAATACACCTAAATGGTGTTGGGTTATCAGGTCTACAGCAAAATAATGAGTTAAAATTTCAATGTTAGGATTACTGTGAATTTGCTCCAATAATGATCTTTCTATCTCAAAACCCGTTATATCTTTATAGTGAAGTACTCTGAATTCCGAATGCCCACCCTCTTTTGCCAGGTCGTAAAAGCCTTCGTTAGTTTTATCAAAGTTGGTACCGTAGTCAATAATTTCCTTTATCCGTTCCGGTCCTTCTTTAACAACGGCTTCAACGACTTCCCTGTCACAAAGGCCATCACCCGAAATTAAAGTGTCTTCAATATGTTTTTCAAAAGAATCCTCCTTTTTATCAACAACTACTGCTACACCACCCTGGGCATACTTAGTATTCGATTCGTCTTCGTTTGATTTGGTAACTATCAGAACTTTACCATGTTTGGCAGCCTTTAGGGCAAAACTTAATCCTGCAATGCCTGATCCTATTACCAGGAAATCCACAGTTCTGGTCATATATTATATCTGTTATGTGTAAAATTAGCAGGCCTGTTAATAACCGGTATAAAAGATGTTAATTTTGTGTAAGCAAATACTTAATAAATAAGTGGATGGTTGATAACTCCCATTTTTGATACAAATCTTAACTATTTTTAACCGACTTTTGCGCCTGATTAGTGCCAAAGCTAACATTTTAGAAAGTAATAAAGTATTAACAAAAATGTTTTTAAAGTAAAACTTGCGTTATAAAGAAGTCTAAAAATCAATTAGATAAGTCATAAAAATGTCACACAAATTGTTAATAAATTATTAAAAAAAATATTTTAGGTAGATTTTACAACTACTTTTAAACATTACTAACACACCAATAACAATAGTTTTATTTATATATAAAAAGTAATTGTTATTAATTGAACTGTTGAAATGAATACTTTTGAAGAAATAAATGTGAAGGGTTTTGCGGACGAAGACATCAATCCAACCCTCGATCTTTTTGCTGAAATTGATAAATTAAAAAAGGAAAAAAATGCTGTTATCCTTGCTCACTATTACCAGGAACCTGACATTCAGGATATTGCCGATTATATTGGCGATAGTTTGGGATTATCGCAACAAGCCGCAAAGACTGATGCCGACATTATCGTTTTCGCCGGGGTTCACTTTATGGCCGAAACAGCAAAGATTTTATCACCTTCAAAAAAGGTTTTATTGCCCGACGTAAAAGCGGGTTGTTCATTGGCTGATAGCTGTCCGCCGCATTTGTTTAAAAAGTTTAAGGAACAATATCCTGATCATTTGGTAATAACTTATGTTAATTGTACAGCTGAGCTTAAAGCCATGACGGATATAGTTTGTACCTCCAGTAATGCGATACAAATTGTGGAAAGCCTGCCAAAAGATCAGAAAATAATATTTGGACCGGATAAAAACCTGGGAGCTTATGTAGCAAAGAAAACAGGACGTGATTTGGTTTTGTGGAACGGTGCCTGCATGGTACATGAAATATTTTCGAGAGAAAAAATAACCAAACTAAAAGAACGTCATCCGGGTGCTAAGTTGCTGGCTCACCCTGAATGTGAAGATGCCATACTGCAGATGGCCGATTACATAGGTTCAACAACCGGAATATTGAAATATGCCAGTAAGCATGAGGATAAAGAATTTATAGTAGCAACAGAAGCAGGCATTTTGCACCAGATGCAAAAGGAAAATCCGGATAAAACATTTATTCCGGCTCCGCCAAATAATAATTGTGCCTGTAATGATTGTCCGCATATGAAACGTAATACTTTGGAAAAACTTTATCTGTGTTTAAAAAATGAAAGTCCGGAAGTTACGGTACCAAAAGATATTATTGAACGTGCTGTAAAACCGATAGAAAGAATGCTGGAAATATCAGCACAGTTGGGATTGTAAGGAAAATAAAAATATAAAAAAAAGATGTCATGCCGAAACAAGTTCGGCATGACGCTTAACTAATAAAGACCCTAAAAACAAAAAAAATTTCCCGCCTTCGGCGGATATGATGGTTCAGGTTGCGCTTTTTATAACCTCTAAAAACCCAAAAATTTTTCCGGCTTCGCCGAAGAGAATGGACCACGTTGCGGATTTTTTGGACATTGGTAACAATAAAATAAGCTTGTGTATTTTTGCAGGCTAAGAAATAAAAAGAATATGGCATTATTTGATAACAAAGACAGGACAAATATTGAAGAGTTAGGTGAATTTGGCCTGATCAATTATCTTACAAAAAATATAAAATTAACCCAAAAAAGCACCATCAAAGGGGTTGGCGATGATGCGGCCGTGTTGGACTTTGAAGGAAAAAGAACGCTGATTTCTACCGACTTACTGTTAGAAGGCATCCATTTTGATTTAGCTTATACACCCCTTAAGCATTTGGGTTACAAAGCTATACAAGTAAACCTGAGTGATATTTACGCCATGAACGGTACCGCCTCGCAGGTTACGGTTTCCATCGGTATTTCCAGCAAATTTCCGCTGGATGCTGTGGAAGAATTATACGAAGGTATTTACCTGGCCTGCGACAATTACAATGTTGATTTGGTTGGCGGCGATACTTCATCATCCAAGCAGGGCCTGGTAATTAGTGTAACGTCAATAGGCTATGCTGATGAAAAAGATGTGGTTTATCGAAATGGTGCCGAAGAAGGGGATTTGCTTTGTGTATCTGGTGATTTGGGTGGCGCATATGTTGGCCTGCAATTATTGGAGCGCGAAAAACTGATCTATCTGGAAAATCCCAATATTCAGCCCGACCTGGAAGGGAAAGATTATATTGTTGAGCGCCAGCTGAAACCCGAGGCCCGAAGGGATATTATTGATTTACTAAAAGAGATCAATGTAAAACCGACATCTATGATTGACATCTCCGATGGTTTGGCTTCCGAGATATTACACATTTGCAAAGAGAGCAACAAGGGCTGTAATTTATACGAGGAAAAAATCCCGCTGGATCCGATGACATTTGAAACTGCCCGAGAGTTTAACCTTGACCCTACAGTTTGCGCCCTGAGTGGTGGTGAAGACTACGAGCTCTTATTTACCGTTAAACAAGCCGACTACGATCAAATTAAGTTTAAAATGGATATTACCATTATTGGTTACATCACGGAGCCCGCAGCAGGCTGTAACCTCATCACAAAAAGTGGCAATCAGCACCCCTTAACCGCCCAGGGCTGGAATGCATTTAAAAAGCAGGAATAAAAACTTCATGTGGGAATCAATTTCATTTGAAGAGTTAAAGGAACTGATTTCCGAAGGAGAAGCAGCACTCGAAAGCGGAAATTATGAAAAAGAAGTGCTTGTTTTTTGGAAGCATATAAAAATCAATCCTGAAAAGTGGAAAGATGAGAATGGTTATGCTAAAGAACGGGATGGCTTTTTTGTCGTGGCTATTCTTGGAAAACGGGTAATTTGGTATAATGATATTGAGGAAGGGTTCAATCTGTCTTTTTATGATGAATACGGTATAATAAGAGATTACTGGTGTGATCAATACGAGCTGAATCAAGCTGTTTATCAATTCTACCATTCAATTAATAATGATTTTTTATCTCGCTCTGGCCCACCTGAGCCACTGTCGGCAGAATAGTGTTTTTATCCCTACTATTAGAACAGATTCCCGGTTAAATTTCTTATAAACGGGTGAGTGAAAAAGGCTATCCTAATCACCTATCCCAACACGTCCTTGCGAGGAACGAAGCAATCTCTACAGAGTACAATCAACGAAACGAAATGCTTTTACCACTACATCCAAAAACAATTCTTTTATCATTGGGTTTAAAAAGAAAAGCATATCGTATGAAAAAAATAATAGGGCTGTTGCTTTTATTTATAGTTGTAAAAGCTAGCGCACAGCAAGCGGTTTTGTTTAAAATGAAGTACTTGCCGCAACGTACTTACAACGTTGTAATAGGTATGAAAGCTAATATTAACGGAGATGTGAGCGGAAATCAGGAGGTTTTAGACAAGCTACAGGAGCAAGGAATTACTATGCCGGCCGTTATTATAATGAGTGTAAATACAATCGGGGCAACAAAAACCGGCGTATTGGCTGCAGATAATAGCTTCCCGATGATGACAACTTACCACGAAGAGCATCCCAGCATAACAGTAAATGGAAAAGATGCACCAATTCCTATTCCACAGAAGCCGGCGGTAACTATTTATGCCCACGTTTTACCTGATGGAAAAATAAAGGGAGATTCTGTAACCGGAAAAAAGAATGATACTTCCGGAAAAATCGCTGCAAAAATGCTCAGCTCCTTTCAGAAGCATATAAAGTTTCCCGATTATCCCCTGCATGTTGGAGATTCCTTTACGCAGGATTTACCGTTTAATATGCCTATGAATATGAGCAATGTAAATTCAAAAGCTGTTTATACCCTGGTAAGTATTGCTGACGGCAAGGCATATTTTGATATGACGCAAACCATTGATATGAAGGTTGATGTTAAACAAACTCAACTTACTATTGCAGGACGTGGAACCGGTAAAATGGTTTTCAGTATAAAAGATAGCTTTCCACTGAGTTACAATACAACAATTAACATGACGGTAAACGGCAACATTAGCACCTTAACTTTGAAAGGCACCGCTGTAATGAATCTGGATATTAAAAATGATATTAAGTAACAACGGAAGGCTCCCCTAAAAAAGATTACTATTTACATCTGAACATTGCCTATTGCCCAACTATAGTTCTGGTGGGAAAAACCTAACTACCCTTATATTGCAACGAATAAGATAAGATCCCCGTACATAAAGCAATTGAGAAAAATTTGTTATTTTGCAGTATGGATTCAAAGAACTGCTGCGTTTATATCACTACTAATATAGCACATAGTGTTTTATACACAGGGGTTACTTCTGATATTGTAAGAAGGGTTTTTTATCATAAAAATAAAACTTACCCGAATAGTTTTACGGCAAAATATGACTGTAATAAACTAGTGTACCACGCCTTTTATTCAACTATTGAAGAAGCATTGGCTGCCGAAAAAGTAATAAAAAGCGGTAACAGGGAGTATAAAATAAAACTAATCAATGAACTCAATCCGGAATGGAAAGAGTTGTATGATGATTTGATAAAATCATAACTCTACTCCTCCCCGTCGCCGATATATTTCTGATCGATCTGCTTATTTGCTTTAGCGCCCAGATTTTTTATTCTTTCAGCTGTTTTAGTGAGATTCCCTGATCCGTCAACCAGCTTATTGAGCGCACTTTCATAAGCATTTTGACTTTGTTTGATGTTTTTGCCGATGCTTTCCATATCGCCAACAAAGCCCACAAACTTATCATACATAGCTCCGCTTAAGCGGGCAATTTCTAATACATTGCGGTTTTGGCGCTCCTGTTTCCAGATGCTGGCTATGGTACGCAGCGTTGCCAGCAAGGTAGATGGGCTTACAATTACCACCCGTTTGTCCCAGGCATCGCTGAATAAACCAGCATCAATCTGTACCGCAAAACTGAAGGATGATTCAATCGGTACAAAAAGCAACACAAAGTCGGGCGAGTTGATCTGGTACAGATCGTGATAGTTTTTGGAAGATAAATTGAGCACATGCGCGCGGATAGATTCTACATGTGCTTTTGAATAAAGCTTGCGTTCCTCTTCCGTTTCGGCATTTACCAGGCGTTCGTAGGCAATTAAGGATACTTTGGAGTCGATAATTAAATGCTTATCATCCGGCAAATCAATAATGGCATCTGGTTGTAAGCGGCTGCCATCAGTACCGGTTAAGCTGGCCTGTAAGCGGTACTCCCGGTCTTTCACCAGGCCCGATCGTTCTAAAACTTTTTCCAGTATTACCTCGCCCCAGTTGCCCTGCTTTTTGTTATCGCCCTTAAGTGCCTTGGTTAAATTTTGTGCCTCTTCGCTAATCTGTTTATTCAGGCTCATTAGCTGTGTTATTTCCCCGCGCAAAACATTTCTTTCGTCCGATTCAGCTTTGTAAACCTTATCCACTTTTTCTTCAAAGGCCTTGATGTTTTCTTTTAGCGGATTAAGCAGGATATCCAGGTTGGTACGGTTGGTTTCAATAAAGCCCTTTGATTTTTCATCGAGCAGTTTATTGGCAATGTTTTGAAACTCCCGCTGAAAATTATCCCTGATCTGCTCAACGTCTACCTTCTGCTCCTGTATTTTTTCCTGCTGAGATTTGTAGTATGATCGCGCACTTTCTAAAGATTGATTGGCTGCCGCCAGTTGGGTACGCTCATAAAGCAACTCATCATGTAAACGACCTTTTTCTTCTTTCAGCAAATTGGTGATGCTTTCTTTTTCAGCGATAATACCCACCGCATATTGCTGCGCTTTGGCCAGTTCAATATTAAGCAGGTTATTATCATTTTTTAAACGATTAAACTCATCCGCAGAAATACCATTGGCAGGAACCGGTTTCTTTAAAAATAAAAAAACGGCAATTAAAAGGATTACTATAGCCGCAACTAAAACGTACACATCCATTTTGATAAAAATATTAGCAAAACGAAGGTATGAAATTAGGAATGTAAAAAATTATATCTATGGGTATTAGAAGATCAAAAAAAGGGGTGTCATGCTGAGGGTCTCGAAGCGTGCGGGTAAGGGCCTCTGCGCTCACCCTTCGAGTGCCTCAGGGTGACCCCCCCTTTTAATTATTACAATATTTGGAAATATTATCAGCAGCCTGGTCGCTACCTAATGACAGGGCTTTTTTAAAATCGGCGCAGGCTCTTTTTAAATCCTTCATCTGCACCATAATAACACCACGGTTATTATAGGCGTCGGCAAATTTGGGGTCAATTTTTATAGAGGTATCGTAATCTTTAATAGCTCCGTCAAAATCGCCCGAGTTACTTTTAGCCAACCCCCGGTTTAAGTAAGCCGCAGTATATTTTTTATCAATTTTTATGCAGGTGCTGTAATCTTCAATAGCGGTTTTGTAATCCTCCAGGTTAAACTCATTATTGCCACGTTCATAATATCCATCAGGGTCAAGGGGCTGTAGTTCGATGTAATCTGAACAATCATCCACAGCATCCGCATAAATACTCAGTTTAGCACGGGCCAGGGCCCTGTTATAATAAGCATTGGCATATTTCGGATCAAGGCTGATGGCTTTGGTATCATCCAGCACTTCGCCGGCATAATCCTGCAGATCGTATTTTACTATACCACGGGCATAATAAGCGTTAACAAAATCAGGGTTTAAATTTATGGCTGTGTTATAATCAGCAAGGGCGCCTTTGTAATCCTGTCCCCGGCGTTTGGTATCGCCACGGTTACTGTAAAAAACCGGATCTTTCGGACTCAACGCTATGGCCTTGTCTAAATCTTCCAGCGATCCTTTCAAATCCTTTTTTTGTTTGGCAAGGCCCCTGTTGTTGAAAGCTGATGCATTATTTGGGTTTAACTTAATTACCGCAGTATAATCCTCAACGGCAGCATCGTAATTGTTTAGCGCATATTTTGCCCGGCCCCGTTCAAGATAGGCTTCCTCATATTTGTTGTTAAAAGTTATAGCGCTATCTAAATCAGTAATTGCCCCGGTATAATCTTTCAATATAAACCGGATACCCCCCCTTTTATAGTAAGCAGCGCTGTTATGGGGTTGAGCAACAATCGCTTTGCTAAAAAAAACTATAGAATCGGCATACCGTGCACTATCGGTAATTGCTGCCTGTGGCTGTGATTTTGCAAGGATTGGGATAAATAATGCAACAAGTAAAATCTTTTTCATGCTATAAGACAGCGTATTACGTAAGAAATTAAAAAAGAGTTTCGCGAAAATAAAGCCCGGCCAAATTTTACTGCACCTTCTCTACCCTTAAACCTACGTCACTTACCTCATGCAGTGGGTTGTCGCGCATATTTTGTTCTATAGTAAAAGTATAATTGCCTTTAACAGGGAATTTATAATTGGTTAAAAATGAAAGCTGATAATTATACAAATTACCAGACCCTGTTCCCAACCATTCACCGGATTTGCTGGCCAGCTTTAATTCATAGCGCTTAACCTTTGGTTTTTTATCGGGCCCGGTTTGGGTAATCAGCACAAACATGTTAGAGTATTTATAGCTCGATGTTACCCTCAGGTTCATGTACACATTGTACGCGCTTTTTTCATCATCAATTTTAAAGTTGAAGCTGAATTTGTTAAGATAGGTCCAGTCATGATCGGGAACCATGTTGTGCTGATCAATAACAGCGCCTTTATCTGTACACCCGCTTTGCGATAATAAAATGGCGGCAAATGCCGGAAGAAGAAATAGTTTAAATACCCGTTTCATTACTGTTTATCTGTGTTGTCACCCTGGTTTCTTTCGCTGCGGTTATTATCCTGCCGGTTTTTGTTGTTCCTGTTTGGGCGGAATTTTTTGTGCCTGTTATTAGTGCTTTTAGCCTCACCCTCCGGCCGCTCTGCGGCAGTTTTTGCAGGTTGCGGATTTGCCGCCGGTGTAGCAGGAGCAGCAGCACGTTGTTGAAGTGCATTTTCTGACTGGCCGTTGGCTTTGCTTTTATTGCGGTTTTTGTTGTTTTTCTTTTTAGCGTTGCTGTTACGGCGCTCGTCAAGGCGGGTTAAGCTGTCCTGCCCTACTACGTTTTCGTAATCTAAAATTTTAACCGGTTTGGTTTCAATTTCTATTATTTCGCCCAAATCAGCCGGAACAATACCTTCTTTGTTCATCTTTTGGATTTCTTTAACCCGGCTTATCGGCAATGGTACCCACGATTCTTCGCGCGGATAGCTGAACCACATCAGCTTTTTAAAGATATCTGTTTTCTGTAGGCGGGCATCTCCTTTTTCCGTTTTTAAAAAGTTTACATTATCAGGAATGTATTTAAGCGCATCCATGTAAGTATCCAGCTCATAGTTAAGGCAGCATTTTAACTTACCACACTGGCCGGCCAGTTTTAAAGTATTTAATGATAAATTTTGATAGCGTGCTGCAGAGGTTGAAACCGTTTTAAAATCGGTAAGCCAGGTAGAGCAGCAAAGCTCACGACCGCAGGAACCAATACCGCCTAAACGACTTGCTTCCTGGCGCATGCCTATCTGCCGCATCTCTATACGGATCCTAAACTGCTCGGCCATTTTTTTAATTAGCTCTCTGAAATCAACGCGGCCTTCGGCCGTATAATAAAAAGTGGCCTTGGTTTTGTCGCCCTGGTAATCCACATCACTTAGCTTCATACTCAGGTTTAGCTGCAATGCCAGCGTGCGCGATTTGTGCATGGTTTCCCATTCCAGGTCTTTGGCCGCTTTCCATTTCTCCACATCAGCAACGGTGGCTTTGCGGTATATTTTTTTGGCAACCTCTTCTTCCTTAACCCGGCGCTTGGTCATTTGCATGCGCACCAGTTCGCCGGTTATGGAAACGTGGCCCACGTCATAGCCGCCGGTAGCAGCTTCAACAACCACCAGTTCACCCGCCTCAAGGTAAATGTTATCATTATTCAGGTAAAATTCTTTTCGTGATCCTTTAAATTTTACTTCAACAATATGAAAAGGCTTATAATTTGTTGGCATATCCATGTGCGATAGCCAATCGTAAACATCCAGTTTGCTGCAACCATTGGTAAGGCATGAGCCATTACTTTTGCAACCCGCGGGTGAACATCCGCCCCCCGTTGAGCAACTTCCACATCCCATAATTAATTTGATATATTAGGTGTCCGCATTTTGACGGATCGTTTTATAATTTAATACTTTTATAATCTGTAAAGATACATCTAAAAATAAAATTTTAGGGTTAGCATTTCGCTCTACATGATAATGTGCTTTTTCAAGCTCCGTAATGATGGCCTGCGACTGATCAACATCCATCACATTGGTCATTTTCTTTGCGGTTTCCAGCTCCTGCGCAGGTAAATGTACCAGGCTTCCGGCTCCCGATAAAAGCAAACAACATTCGCGTAAAAAGCTGATGCCGTATCTTAAAAAATTCTTTTGGTTTTCCCGCCCCATTTTCGCAACCTGGTCAACAAAGCCCATTACTTCTAGGCCCTTATTGCCAAAACACAAGCGCAGCCATTGCACAAAACTGGTATGGTAACCCTTGTTGTCCTGCTGCAGCATGGTTAATGCTTCGGATAAATTTCCGTTGCACAGGTAAGCAATTTCAGCCGCTGCTTCTTCGGTCTGGTTATGCTTTTCCATCAGATGACTTTTAATATCATCATAGGTAAGCGCCGGAATTTTAATCAGCTGCGTACGCGATAAAATGGTATTTAATATCTGATCCTGATTTTGGGCTACCAGTATAAACAGCGTATTCGGCTGCGGTTCCTCAATAATTTTGAGCAGGGCATTACCCTCTTTATCCAGATATTCGGGCAGCCAGAGAATCAATATTTTGTAGGCCGATTCAAACGGCTTGAAGCTTAGTTTCTTAATAATCTGATGGCACTCGGCAATATTGATATTCGCCTGTTTGTTTTCGGCATCCAGGTAATCGCGCCAGGTATCGAGGTTTAAATAAGGATTGGTGATGAATGCTTCGCGCCATTGTTCAATAAAAGTAATAGCGGTATCATCTTTATGCTTGGCAAAAAAGGGATAAGAAAAATGCAGGTCGGGGTGCATCAGTTTCTGATACTTGCGGCATGATGAACATTCCCCGCAGGAATCGTCGGGCTGCTTATCCTCGCACGAAAGGTATTGCGCGTAGGCAACCGCCAGGGGTAAACTACCCGAGCCGCCCGGTCCTAAAAACAATTGGGCATGACTTACACGGTTCTCTTTCACCGAGTTAATCAGCCGTTGCTTTATCGCATCCTGTCCAACTATTTGCTTAAACTGCATTGGTGCAAAATACTTATTAGATACGAGATTTGATAGCTACACCAAAAGATTTTGATGCGGGCACATCATTCGAAGAAAAAAATTGTAGAAAAAAGAAAAAAACGCCTCGGTGGTCCGATCATCGGATTTATTTTTGGCCCGTTTACTTTTTTCGCTTAAACGAAGAATGCGTAATTAAGGTTACATTTGAAATGTGAAAAGTTTACACCACCTTTAACATTTTAAATCTCAAAGCTAACAAAATGAGGATAATGGCTTTTGATTATGGTACCAAACGCATTGGTATTGCGGTTACCGATCCCTTGCAGATCATCGCTACTGGTTTGGATACCATACACCCTAACCAGATCATCGAGTACCTGAAAAAATACCTGCAAACAGAACAGGTTGAACGCTTTATAGTGGGTGAACCCAAGCAGATGGATAACACCCCATCGCAATCGGCCATCCATGTAAAGGGCTTTGTGAATTTGCTCGGCAAAACTTTTCCGGAGATCCCTATTGAAATGCTCGACGAGCGTTTTACCTCCAAAATGGCATCGGCTACCATAGCCCAAAGTGGCATGAATAAAAAGCACCGCCAGAATAAGGAATTGGTAGATACCATTTCGGCCGTAATTCTGCTGCAATCATGGATGCAGGCTAAGTTTTAGGTTGATAGTGCAAGAGCGGCCCCCTCTAAATCTCCCCCGGTTGGGGAGACTTTAGCTTCGCCGCTGCCTATTTTTAAGTCCTCCCTACCGGGGAGGATTTAGGTGGGGCTGGGTTTGATTCTTACTATTGTCAAAACCCCGTTACAGCCTGCCAACAAATACACTCATCATCAGTATAAATACAACAATCCGCTTATATTTGGCATTTATCCATTGCACATTAAAATGAAGAAAATTCTCATTGCTTTTTTTAGCTGCTCCACACTCATCGCGGCAGCACAAAATAAAACTACAGAAAAGCTGGTTCCCTACGTAAAGCCTATTATTGGTACCCAACGTATGGGCCACGTATTTCCGGGTGCTACCGTTCCTTTCGGCATGGTACAGCTGAGTCCGGAAACGGATACCCCCAGCTATGAACTGAACGGCCACTATAACCCCGATGTTTATAAATATTGTGCAGGCTACCAGTATGACGATAAAACCATAGTAGGCTTTAGCCATACCCACTTTAGCGGAACAGGTCACTCTGATTTAGGCGACTTTTTGGTAATGCCCACCGTAGGCAAAGTAATGCTGAATCCCGGCACGGCCGATAAACCCGGCAGCGGCTACCGCTCGGCATTTTCGCACGCCAATGAAGTGAGTGAGGCCAACTATTATAAAGTGAAGCTGGATGCATCGGGCATTATTGCCGAAATGACCACTACCACCCGTGTAGGCTTTCACCAGTATACTTTCCCGAAATCGGATAGCGCGCATATTGTGCTTGATTTGATGGCGGGTATTTATAATTATCCTGATAAAAACGTGTGGACCTATCTGCGCATGGTGAATGATAGCACCGTAGTGGGTTATCGCCTAACCAACGGCTGGGCACGTACACGTGCCTTGTATTTTGCCATGACCTTTAACAAGCCCTTTATACAAATGGGCTACAAAAACTTTAGCAAGCGCGAAGTATACGGCGGCTTTTGGGGTAAGTTTAACCACGTAAAAAATTTCCCGGAGATTGCGGCCCGCCAGCTAAAGGTTTGGTTTGACTTTAAAACACAGGAGAACGAAAAGATAAAAATTAAAATGGCCATATCGCCGGTGAGCATTGATGGTGCGCTGCTTAACCTGCAAACCGAAGTGCCGGGATGGGATTTTGAAAAAGTGAAGAACGATGGCCAGGCACAATGGGAAACCGAGCTGCATAAAATTGTGATTGAAGGCAGCAAGGACGATAAAGAGAATTTTTATACCTCTATGTATCACGCCATGATTAACCCTACTGTTTACATGGATGTTGATGGCAAGTACAAAGGTTTGGATCAGAATATTCACCAGGCTGATGGCTTTACCAATTATACTACCTTCAGTTTGTGGGATACCCACCGCGCATTGCACCCGCTGTTTAACATCATCGAACCAAAAAGAAATGCCGATATGGTACAGAGCATGCTGGCCCACTTTGACCAGAGTCCGGAACACATGCTGCCGGTGTGGAGCAATTCGGCTAATGAAAACTGGTGTATGAGCGGTTACCATAGCGTAGCTGTTTTGGCAGATGCTGTGGTGAAGGGCAACACTACATCGTTTGATGCCAACAAAGCTTTGGATGCAGCAGTAACTACCGCCAACCACCGTACTTACGAAAGTGTTGGCGATTATATTGATATGGGATACATCCCTGATGAAAAAGACGGCAACTCGGTATCATCAACCCTTGAATATGCTTATGACGACTGGACAATTGCCCAGATGGCTAAAAAACTGAACCGGATGGATGTGTATGATACCTTTATAAAACGCTCGCAAAACTGGAAAAATGTATTCGATCCGCAGAGCGGCTTTATGCACCCAAAGGAAGCTGATGGCACCTGGCGCAAAACCAAGTTCGATCCGTTTACCACCATTGGCATGGGCTTTATTGAGGGCAACGCCTGGAACTACACCCTGTATGTGCCGCATGACCCTGCCGGATTGATTAAAGCCATGGGCGGCAACAAACGTTTTGTAACTTACATCGACAGTCTGTTTAGCTATGACCTGCCGGATAAATATTTTGCCGAAACCGAAGACATCACCAAAGACGGTATCATCGGTAACTATGTGCACGGTAACGAGCCATCGCACCATGACGCTTACCTGTACGACTGGACCGACAAGCCATGGAAAACACAGGATAAGATCCGCATGATATTAAAGAAGATGTACAAAAACACCCCGGATGGTTTAGGCGGCAATGACGATACTGGCCAGATGAGTGCCTGGTATATTTTCAGCTCGCTGGGCTTTTACCCGGTAGCCCCGGGATCTGATCAGTATGCAATTGGCAGTCCGTCGGTTTATCATGCAACCATCAACCTGGAAAGTGGTAAAACCTTTACCATCAACGTAAAAAACCAGAGCGATAAAAATGTTTACGTGCAAAAGATATTGCTGAACGGCAAACCGTTAAGCGGTTACTTTTTAAGCCATGCCGATATCATGAACGGCGGCGAGCTTACCTATGTAATGGGATCGAAGCATAAATAATAGTAACACACGCAAATTGATACCCCGTTATTTTTTCTTTATGGAAAGTAGCGGGGTTTTCTTTTTATATCCATGGTATCGGCTTACTGTTTCAGGAGTGAAACACCTGTGCAACAAAAGTGAAACAGCTGATTAAACAAATCCTTCATCCCTCCTAAAACTTTCCTAACTTTGCCTTATCCGGGATAAAAACCCGGCAGCATTATGGTAAAAGAAATTGAAATAGTATGCCCTCCCGGGCAGCAGGACGATGAAGCGGTATTGAAAAAGATATCCGCAACGGCCTTAAACATATCGGCACAAAAAATAACCGCCGTTAAAATTCTGAAACGTTCTATTGATGCGCGTGGTCGTAAAGTGGTTTTTAGGCTTAATGTGCAGGTTTTTGTGGACGAGGTTTATCAACCCGAAACCTTTACGGTTAACTATCCTGATGTTAAAGAAGCTAAAAAAGTAATTATTGTAGGTGCTGGTCCGGCGGGTTTATTTGCTGCTTTGCGCTGTGTGGAACTGGGCCTGAAGCCGGTGATTGTGGAGCGTGGCAAGGATGTTAAGCAACGCCGCCGTGATTTGGCCAATATAAATAAACAAGGATTGGTAAACCCCGAGTCGAACTATTGTTTTGGCGAGGGTGGTGCGGGTACCTATTCGGATGGTAAGCTGTACACCCGGTCGACCAAGCGCGGAGATGTAAATGCCGTGCTGAAAACCTTTGTGGCCCATGGCGCAACGGAAGATATTTTGGTGGATGCCCGTCCGCATATCGGCACCAATAAATTACCGCAAATTATTACCTCAATAAAAGACAGCATTTTAAATGCCGGCGGCGAAGTGATATTTGATGCCAAAGTAACTGCACTGTTGGTGGAGTTTGGCAAGGCAAAAGGCGTTCAGCTGGCATCGGGCGAAAAGATACTGGCGGATGCCGTGATCCTGGCAACGGGCCACTCGGCGAGGGATATTTTTGAAATGCTGCATCATCAGGACATCCTGATTGAAGCCAAGCCCTTTGCTTTGGGCGTACGGATTGAACATCCGCAGGAAATTATAGACCGCGCACAATATCACTGCGATTTGCGCGGACCAGATCTGCCACCCTCCTACTATAATTTGGTAGAACAGGTGGATAATCGGGGCGTGTTTTCCTTCTGCATGTGTCCGGGTGGTATCATAGCGCCCTGTGCAACAGAGGCTGATGAAATAGTGGTAAACGGCTGGAGCCCATCAAAAAGAAATAACCCCTTTGCCAACTCGGGCACGGTGGTACAGATCAATATGGAAGATGTTGCCGGGAATGATAAGGACCCGATGAAGATGCTGCGCTTTCAGCAGCAAATAGAAAAACTGGCTTTTACCGCCGGGGGGGGCAGCCTGGTAGCACCAGGGCAACGTATGGTTGATTTTGTGGAGAACCGTATTTCGGCTGACCTTCCGGCAAACTCCTATTTGCCCGGTACAAAGAGCATCGCCCTAAATGAAATTTTACCCGGCTGGATTAACGAGCGTTTGCGAAAAGCATTGCCGGTATTTGGCCGTAAAATGAAAGGCTATTATACCAATGAGGCATTGTTGGTTGGGGTAGAGTCGAGAACATCATCGCCGGTAAAGGTGCCGAGGGATAAAGAAACGCTGCAGCATCCGCAGGTGGCAGGTTTATTTCCCTGTGGTGAGGGTGCAGGTTATGCAGGTGGCATCATTTCTGCTGCGATAGATGGAATAAACTGTGCATCGGCAGCTTCAAAAATAGTTTAGCATCACAATGACGATATCAGAACAATTAACCCACGATTTAGAGAACGTTTTGTTTGGCGACCCCTGGTATGGCAAACCGGTTTATACCCTGCTGGATGAGGTAGGTTTTGAAACCGCTTTTGAAAAACCAGCCGGATCGGTACATAGCATTGCCGACATTGTGCTGCACATGCTGGCCTGGACGGAAGAAGTGTTGGACAGGATGAACGGCTTAACCGCCCAGCTGCCATCAAGCGGTGACTGGCCAGAACATGGCGAACCCAGTGAGCAAAAATGGCAGAACTATGTCAATGATCTGAAGTTGCTTAACGTAAATTTGTTAGGCGTTATTCGCGATTTTCCCGAACCGGATTGGAACCAGCCTATAAAAGATGAACGTAACCCGGAGCTGGGCACCGGTGTAAGTTTTGAGGAATTGGTAAAAGGATTGATACAGCATAATATTTATCACTCGGCCCAGGTAGCGCTGTTAACAAGGATAATACAGATTGGAGCGTAATTGATGGAATCAGCAAGTAAAAAAACATTGGTTTTGGGTGCAACTCCCAGCAGTGATAAATATGCTTATCTGGCTGCTAACCGTTTGGTAAGCAAGGGCCATGCTATAGTAAATGTTGGCCTTAGAGAGGGTGAAGTAGCCGGGGTGCCAATTGAAAAACCCGAAGTAATTCATACCGATATTGATACCATAACCCTGTATGTTGGTCCGCAGCATCAGGAAAAATTGTACGATTATATTTTAAATACCCATCCCCGCAGAATCATCTTTAACCCCGGCACCGAAAATTCAAAGCTCAAGCGCATGGCCAATGAAAAAGGCATTGAAACGGAATATGCCTGTACACTGGTATTGCTATCAATAGGCGAGTATTAATCAGGGGCGGTTCAATCGCCCGCAAATTTCCTTTATAGACACACTTATTGGTTTAAACTCAATACCGATAGCCTTTTTAATTTTAGCGTTATCGTAATTGCGTGTCATGGAAGCTGCTTGAGCAGAAACCTTATCTAAAAACGGATCTTTACGGGTAATAGCTGATATTAATGCAGCAGCGCGCCAGGCCAGGCCCATCATCCAGGGTTTAGCATAAATGGCGGGTGGTTTTATACCAAAGCCAGTGGCAATTTCTGCTGTTATCTCTTTGTAGCCTATGTTTTCAGCGCTGATAACATAGCGCTCGCCGGTAATGTTGGTATCCATCAGGGCAATCATACATTTGGCAACATCTTCCACATCAACAAAACCCGAGCTGCCTGCAGTATAAAATTTAAGGCCCTTGCGTACGGTTTCAAACAATTGCCCGCTCCCATTGGTGCCTGCACTTGCCCCTATAATAATTGATGGATTAACAATTACCGCATCAAGGCCTTCTTCGGCAATGCCGCGCCAAACTTCCATCTCGCTTTCCAGTTTGGATAGGGCATAGCCGTCTGTTTCGGTAGCCTGATCAAGGTGATGGTTTTCGGTAATCAGGTCGCCGGGTTTGGCCATTCCTATTGCTGCAACGGAGCTTACATGTACCAGCCTGATATTTTTTTCCATGCACAGGTTCACCAGGTTGGCGGCGCCCGTAACATTGGTATTAATCATCGGTAATTTATCAGCCTGTTTTAAGGATACCCATGCAGCACAATTATAAATCTGTGTAACGTTATCAAGGGCATCTTCCAAAGCAAAAACATCCATCAAATCGGCATCAACCCATTCAATTTGTGTGTTAAATGGCGTTAATATTTCCGGAATTATTGATTTGGCCCGTTTGGTGCAACGGATTTGCTTGCCCTGTTTTACCAGCTGTAATGCCAGCTCTGATCCTAAAAAACCTGTTGCCCCGGTAACTAATATCATTTTTTAGTATGATGAATTGCAAATGTGCAGAATTTTGTCTGAACTTAAACGGTAGATATGAACTTGCAATTACTAAATCTCCAACTAAAACAAAAAATCTGCACATTTGCATTATGTCGCTATCTGATTTTTTTTCACCTATTGACCAGAAAAAGATTATCCCTAAAAACGGGTATTACACCAGTCATTTAGGCAGCAAGATCGAATACTTTTCGGTTGATTTTCCTGATCTGGAGCAAAAAATAGATATCGCTATTATTGGTGTACAGGAAGACCGCAATGCGATAAACAACCCCGGTTGTGCCCTTGGTCCGGACTATGTGCGCGAAAAACTATACCTTTTAAACGAGGGAAGTTACAAAACCAAAATTGTTGATTTGGGCAATATTCGCCAGGGAGCAACGGTTACAGATACCTATATCGCCCTGAAAACGGTGGTAAGCGAGCTGGTAAAAAAAGATATTATCCCCATAATAATAGGTGGTGGCCAGGATTTAACCTACGCCCAGTACATGGCCTATGAGGACCTGGAGCAAAAGGTTGACCTGGTAATTGTTGACTCGCATTTTGATCTGGATGATGATATCTCTACCGGCAGCGTAGAAACTACTTCCATATCTTACCTGAATAAAATATTTCTGCACGACCCGAATTACCTGTTTAACTACAGTAATATGGGTTACCAAACTTATTTTGCCAGCCAGGAAAGCTTAAGGGTAATGGACAAGCTTTATTTCGATGTGCACCGTTTAGGCGAATTGACTGGAAATATTGCCGTTGCAGAACCAATTATCCGCAATGCGGGGATGATCAGTTTTGATATTGGTGCGGTAAGGGCTTCGGATGCTATGGGAAATGCGAACGCCAGTCCCAATGGTTTTTATGGTGAAGAAGCCTGCCAGATTGCAAGGTATGCCGGCTTTAATGATAAACTAACTTCCATCGGTTTTTACGAGTTTAACCCGGCTTATGACAATAACGGGCAAACCGCTATGCTGCTGGCCCAAATGATATGGTATTTTATTGACGGTGTTTATAACCGTAAAAAAGACTTTCCGCTTAACCCCAAATCGCAGTACCTGATTTATAAAACCAGTTTAAAGCACGAGGAGCATGAGCTGGTTTTTGTAAAAAGCAAAAAGTCCGATCGCTGGTGGATGCAGGTACCTTACCCTACCGGAGGATCAAAAAACGAACGTTTTCACCTGGTGCCCTGCCTGTATGACGATTATAAAACTGCCGTATCCGGCGAAATGCCCGACCTTTGGTGGCGTACTTATCAAAAATTAAATTGAAAAGTATAATTCATTCCTAATTTAAACGTTATCAAACCTTAATCCGCGAGGATAGAAAAAGAAGATGAAGAAAATATTTTTATGTATAGTTGCCCTGTTACCGCTTATGGCGATGGCACAGCAGGAACCAGAACCATTTGAAATTAAAAGCACCGTTGGCCATTTAAACAATCCGGCACGGGCGTATTTAATATATCAGTTAGGGGCCAACAGGGTAATTGATTCGGCCCAAATAACAGCAGGTAGTTTTGATTTTAAAGGGAACATACTTAACCCAACACCTGCAATAATTGTTATTGATCCTTTTGGGAAAGGATTGGATAAACTGGATACCTCGGCCGATAACCTGAATTTTTATATTGATAAAGGTGAATTTACCATAACCGGAAAAGACTCCATTGCCCGGGCGCAAGTAACCGGATCGAAAATAAACGATGACAATAAAAAACTAATGGCCCAGCTAAAGCCGATAATGGCAAAGGCGCAGGCTTTAAATACCGAAAAGAGCGCGGCAAGTCCCGCTCAGTTAAATTCGGCCGAGTTCCAAAATGCCATGAATACCAGGCAAAAAGAATTGCAGCTAGAACAAAGGGCAGTACTTAAAATATTTATATCTACCAATCCGGATAGTTACCTGAGTTTGCTGGCACTGTATTCTGTAGGAGGCCCTTCACCTGATCCATCGGAAATAGACCCACTTTATAATTCATTATCCGACAGGGTAAAAAATATGGAAGCGGCCCGCAGACTAAAAAGCTCGCTTGATGCATTAAGGGCTACCGCTATCGGTACCATTGCGCCCGATTTTACACAAAATGACGTTAATGGCGAGCCGGTAAAGCTTTCATCATTCAGGGGTAAATATGTTTTGGTTGATTTTTGGGCTTCATGGTGCGGCCCCTGCCGCCAGGAAAACCCTAATGTTGTGAAAGCATACAGCAAGTTTAAAGACAAAAACTTTACCATAATCGGTGTTTCGCTTGATAAACCAGATGGTAAAAGCGCATGGCTGGCAGCTATTCAAAATGATAACTTGAACTGGACACAGGTATCTGACCTTAAATTCTGGAACAATGAAGTAGCCTCTTTGTATAAGGTAACGTCTATCCCGGCTAATTTTCTTATAGGTCCAGATGGTAAAATTATCGCTAAAAATTTAAGGGGCGATGATCTGGAAAATAAACTTCAGGAAGTTTTAGGAAACTAAACAAGGTTAATTTTATGTAACTATTGCTGGCAACATTTTTTTAATTGCCTGTAATATTATATTTTGCGTTAAAAATTAACAATGAAAAAACTTTTATTATTTGCTGTTGCCAGCATTCCTGCAATTGTGTTTGCCCAGGATGGTAAATACAACATTACAGGTTCCATAAATACAACCTATACAAGCCCCGCCAAGGTTTATCTGGAGCATGCAGTAAATGGTAAAACGGTAACCGACTCGGTTGTGGTTAATGGCGGTAAGTTTCAGTTTGAAGGCACTATTGGCCCTAATCCTCAAAACGCTTACCTGGTTTTGAACAAAAAAGGCACAGGACCTAACACTCACGATTATAAAAGCATTTATATTGAACAGGGAAACATCATTGTTAACAGTCCCGATTCTCTTTTAAGTGCAAAAGCTACCGGCACCAAAACCAATAATGATAACGAACGTTATGATCAGGTTATTAAACCGATAAATGATGACTACGATTTGCTTGAAGCCAAAAAAAGTGTAGCATCAAAGGCCGATAAAGAATCTGAAGTGTATGAGAAAGAATATAATAAGGCAGAAAAGGCAATTGAGTTACGCGAAAATGCCATAAACAAAAAATTCATACAGGATAATCCTGATTCATATGTTAGCTTAACCGTTTTGCAAAGTTTTGCTTATGGTGCTGATTATGCTGAAATTGTACCTTTGTATGATAACCTTACGCCTGCGGTAAAAGAAACCAGCGCCGGTAAAAAGTTTGCCGAACTGCTGCCAAGAATACAGGCAGTAGCTATAGGCGCTACCGCTCCTGAATTTGCAGAAGCCGATACCAGCGGCAACATCGTTAACTTATCATCATTCAGAGGCAAATACGTACTGATTGATTTCTGGGCATCATGGTGCGGACCGTGCCGTCATGAAAACCCGAATGTTGTAAAAGCGTACAATCATTACAAGGGACAAAAATTTACCATCATTGGTGTTTCTCTGGATCGCCCGAATGCAAAAGATAAATGGCTGAACGCGATACATAAAGACGGCCTTACCTGGACCCAGGTTTCAGACCTTAAATTCTGGAACAGCAAAACAGCTGGTTTATACGCAGTACGCGCTATCCCTCAAAACTTTTTAATTGACCCTAATGGAAAAATCATTGCCAAAAATCTGAGAGGCGATGATCTGGAAGAAAAACTGGAAGAACTTTTTGGTAAGATTTAATTGGTCATTTAATAATTGAGTCATTAAAAAAGGCGTAAGAGGATTTTTCTCTTACGCCTTTTAAATTTTTACAGTCTTTATAACTCGCTAACCATCCACAAAATCCAATGACTTAATGAGCTATTTATAGCAAATCAAAACCAATATCTTTTCTGAAATACATGGCATCATAATAAATACGGGCCGCATCGGCAGTGGCTTGTTGCAAGGCAGTAAACATATCGTTTTGTAAGCTGGTTACAGCTAAAACCCTGCCGCCAGATGTTTTAATATCTTCACCATCAAGGTAAGTGCCGGCATGAAAAACCTCTGATTCATGTACATTCTCAATGCCTGTAATAATTTTATCTTTTAAATATTCGCCCGGATACCCTCCTGCAACCATCACTACGGTTGCGGCTGTTTTTGGGGAAATGACCAATTCTTTTTCGTTTAAATTGCCTTCGGCCACGCCAGATAAAAGATCAACAAAGTCTGAATCTATCCTGCGCATCACGCTCTCCGTTTCCGGATCGCCCATACGGCAATTGTATTCAATTACCCATGGCTCACCGTTGCAATTCATCAACCCAATAAAAATAAAACCGTTGTAGGGGATGTTTTCTTTTTTCAACCCGTTAACGGTAGGAATAATAACGCGTTCTTCTACCTTCTGCATAAAAGCAGCATCAGCAAACGGAACAGGTGAAACAGAACCCATACCTCCGGTATTTAAACCGGTATCACCCTCTCCAATACGTTTATAATCTTTAGCTTCGGGTAAAATTTTATAATGGGTGCCATCGCTCATCACAAAAACCGAAAGTTCAATCCCCTGTAAAAACTGCTCAACAACAACCCGTGAACTGGCATCGCCAAATTTGGCTTCGGTAAGCATTTCCTTTAGTTCCTGCTGTGCTTCCTCTACGCTCAGGCAAATCAATACACCTTTACCTGCTGCCAAACCATCAGCCTTTAATACAATGGGCAAACCAATAGTGGCCAGGTATTCAAAACCTTCCTGCAACGTGTCTTTAGTGAAAGTTTTGGATGCCGCCGCTGGGATATTATGGCGCTCCATAAACTGTTTGGAAAAATCTTTGCTGCCTTCCAGTTGCGCGCCTTCGGCCTGCGGGCCAATAACCGGGATATGTTTTATTTGCTCATCTGCCAGAAAAAAATCATGGATACCTTTAACCAATGGTTCTTCCGGACCAACCAGTACCAGATCTATATGGTTGGTTAAAGCCAGTTGCTTAATGCCTTCAAAGTCTGTTACTTTTACATTGCAGTTGGTGCCGTACTTTCCGGTACCGGCATTTCCGGGTGCTATGAAAAGTTTTTCACATTTTGGACTCTGAGAGATTTTCCAGGCGAAGGCACTTTCCCTTCCACCCGAACCAAGGAGCAGGATATTCATGGGTCAAAGATAGATTTTTAGTCCGAAAGTCGGACTTTCCAGTTAACTCAAAAATTGTTTGCGTGATGAAATAATGGTATCTTCACATTAAAACAGATACCTAAATGTCTCGCAAATCAGACAAATATGAAAAATTGCCAGTGTATCAAAAAGCACAAGAGCTATTTGACCTGGCTGAAGTAATTGCTGAGTCCTTGAAGGAGGATGAGATGAAGGAGCATCTGGCAGGCCAAATGTTTAGTAATGCATCACTTATTCAGGCCAAAATTGCAGGGGCTGAAGGCGGGGGATTATATTCATTAAGGATGCAAAATGCAGTATTGATAAAAATTGCCTGCCAGGATATGTTTAATGCGGTATCTTTTGCCTCCATGATGAAAATTAATGAAGAAGACTATGTAAACCTGATGCGCGATAAGGTTGATGAGTTCAGGCTTGTTTTTGTTGATTGGATACGCAGTTTTGATAAAACCTATGATATTCCCGATAACTGGGCCATCCGCTTTGATGCTAGCACCCCCGAACAGGAAAAGCTGGAGGAACTGATGTTTGATGAAGATCGCTTTTTTAATGAATTTGAGGATGAGGATGGTGAAGATGACACCGATCCGGAAGATGATCTGTAGCCGTACCAGGCTAAAAACCATCTCTTTAAATTAAAATTTTCATATTATAACCTTAGTACAGCATTGTCCGTATAACTAAAAGTTTGGCCCTAACTTTATTTTAACTGAGGATTAAGTAAACCTGATTATATGCTTATTGAGCAATTGCAGACCCCTGTAAAACACCGGGAAATTACCACTGTTGACAGGCGTACCGATTTATCGCAACAAGAGTTTATAAGAGAATATGTAGAAAAATCCCTCCCGGTGGTGTTAACAGATGCGGCAAAGGACTGGAAGGCACTAAAAGATTTTACTCCCGCATATTTTAAAGAGCATTACGGACATATTACTAAAGATATAAACGGGGTTGTTTATAAAATGGCCGACTTTGTGGACATGATGATGGTCTCTACCGCCGAATCCCCGGCACCCTACCCTTTTAATTTCGATGTAAAAGAAGTATTTCCTGAATTGATGGAATATTTTTTACCCGAAATTATTTATGGAAAACTGGATCGTATTAATCATAAACTGATGCCTAAACAATTGTTACAGGGCACAACAGTTTATGAGATATTTTTGGGTGGTAATGGCTCCAGCTTTCCATTCCTGCATTTTGATGCTTTGTTTATGCACACGCAGATAACGCAGATATATGGGTCGAAAGATTTTATCATGTACCCTCCCGAGCAAACGCCATACATGTACCCCTATTATAATAACCCAAAGTTTTCGCAGGTTAATTTCCTGGATCCCGATTACGAAAGGTTCCCTCTTTTTAAAAATGCCAAACCCATTGAGTTTACGCTAAACCAGGGCGAAACCCTGCTTTTCCCGGCAGGATGGTGGCATACCACTAAAATTACCGAGCCATGTATTTCACTGGGACGGGCACAATTAAACGGACATAACTGGGATGATTTTATCTATGATCGTTACGTTAACTGGAAAAGAAAAATATCGTTTGCTGCCGCTCCGGTACTGGCCTATGGTAAAATTGTAGGCGAAATTATGAAAGTACAGGAAAGATAATAATTTTGTGATTGCACTGATATTAATAGATTTCACCGATTTTTTGATGATTTTATCAATTGGCGAATGATTTCAATTATTGATCTTAGTGAAAACTATAAGTAACCACGATAGCGGTTTATTAATAGATCACGCACCCTTCAAGTACCCCCCAATTACGCCCCTTTGTCATCATAATTACCCTTTTTCTTTTTGATCTCTTGCAAAAATCAGTGAAATCAACAGAAACAAATCGGTGAAATCATCATGTGAAATCACTAACTTTGCCTGTCATAATGGCTCATTTTTGCTATGGCGCAATTGTTGAGTTTATTGCCACAGATAAAAAATAACATGTTAAATTTTATAAGTAAGCTTTTCGGAAGCAAATCAGAACGGGATGTTAAAAGTTTGATGCCTTTGGTTGAAAAGGTTAAGGCTGAATTTGCCAAGCTTGGCGATATAAGCCATGACGAGCTGAGGGCCAAAACAATAGGCTTTAAAGAAATTATAGCCGAGGGTCTTGCCGAAATTGACAGCCAGATTAAAGAGATAAAAGACAAAACGGACAATAATCCGGATATAGATGTTAGCGAGAAAGTTGAGTTATATACCCAACTGGATAAGCTGGAAAAAGACCGCAATAAAGAGCTGGAAGTTATTTTAATGCGCATTTTACCCGAGGCTTTTGCTGTGGTAAAAGAAACGGCTAAACGTTTAAAAGAAAACGCAACCATTGAAGTTACGGCAACCCAGTTTGACCGTGATTTGGCTGCTCGTAAATCAAATGTTTTGATTAAGGGTGATAAAGCCATCCACCATAATAAGTGGATTGCCGCAGGAAACGAAGTAACATGGGACATGGTACATTATGATGTACAGCTGATTGGCGGTATTGTATTGCACCAGGGTAAAATTTCGGAAATGGCTACGGGTGAAGGTAAAACCTTGGTAGCAACATTGCCTGCTTACCTAAATGCTTTGGCCGGTCAGGGTGTACATATTGTAACCGTGAATGACTATCTGGCACGTCGTGACTCTGAATGGATGGGTCCGCTGTATGAATTCCATGGTTTATCGGTTGATTGTATAGACAGGCATGAGCCGAATTCAGAAGAACGCCGCAAAGCGTACATGAGTGATATTATTTTTGGTACCAATAACGAATTTGGTTTCGATTACCTGCGTGACAATATGACACGTAGCCCTGAAGAGCTGGTACAAGGCAAGCTGCATTTTGCCATGGTGGATGAAGTTGACTCCGTTTTAATTGATGATGCCCGTACACCTTTAATTATATCTGGCCCAATACCCCGCGGTGATGAGCATGAGTTTTATGAGTTGAAACCGCGTATTGAACGTTTGGTAAATGCACAAAAAGCATATGTTAACGGTGTATTGAACGAAGCCAAAAAATTGATTGCCGAAGGCAAAACTGGTCCTGAAGAAGGTGGATTAGCTTTATTACGTGCTTTCAGAGGTTTACCGAAGAGCAAAGCTTTAATAAAATATTTAAGTGAAGGCGGCAACAGGCAGCTTTTATTAAAATCAGAAAACTACTATATGCAGGACCAAAGTAAGGAAATGCATAAGGTAGATGCCGAGCTGTTTTTTATTATAGATGAAAAGAATAACCAGGTTGAACTGGCAGAAAAAGGAATTGAACTAATCACCACTTCGGGTGAAGACCCTCATTTCTTTGTGATGCCTGATGTGGGTACAGAAATTGCTGAAATTGAAAAGTCTGATTTACCAGCCGAACAAAAAATCGCCAATAAGGATGAGCTGATGCGCGATTTCTCTATAAAATCAGAACGAATCCACTCGGTAAACCAATTGCTGAAAGCTTATACCCTGTTTGAAAAAGATACAGAATACATCCTTGACGAAGGCAAAGTAAAAATTGTAGATGAGCAAACCGGCCGTGTATTAGATGGCCGCCGTTACTCTGATGGTTTGCACCAGGCTATTGAGGCTAAAGAAAATGTTAAGGTAGAGGATGCTACCCAAACCTTTGCAACCATTACCCTGCAAAACTACTTCCGTATGTACCACAAACTTTGCGGTATGACCGGTACTGCTGTTACAGAAGCAGGGGAGTTCTGGGAAATTTACAAACTGGACGTGGTAGAAATACCAACCAATACTTCAACCAGCCGCGAAGACAGGCATGATCTGGTTTATCGTACTGTCCGTGAAAAATACAATGCGGTCGCCGAAGAAATTGTGGCTTTAACACAAGCTGGCCGCCCGGTACTGGTAGGTACAACATCTGTTGAAATTTCAGAATTACTGAGCCGCATGCTGAAGCTGCGCGGTATTAAACATAACGTACTGAATGCCAAAATGCACCAGAAAGAAGCCGATATTGTGGCTGAAGCCGGTAAAGCAAGTACGGTGACTATTGCTACTAACATGGCTGGTCGTGGTACGGATATAAAATTAGGCCCTGGCGTTAAAGATGCCGGTGGTTTAGCCATTGTGGGTACAGAGCGCCACGAGTCGCGCCGTGTTGACCGCCAGTTACGTGGTCGTGCCGGTCGTCAGGGTGATCCGGGTTCATCACAATTCTTCGTTTCATTGGAAGACAATCTGATGCGTTTGTTCGGTTCTGAAAGAATATCGAACCTGATGGTGCGCATGGGTATTGAAGAAGGTGAAGTGATCCAACACTCTATGATCTCTAACTCTATTGAGCGTGCGCAGAAGAAAGTAGAAGAAAACAACTTTGGTATCCGTAAACGTTTGCTGGAATATGACGACGTGATGAACTCACAGCGTACCGTTATTTATGCAAAACGTAAAAATGCTTTATTTGGCGAGCGTTTAGAGGTTGACATTAACAACACCATTTTTGATGTGGTGGAAGATGTAGTAACCGAATACAAAGAATCAAACAATTACGAAGGCTTTAACCTGGAAATTATCCGCCTGTTCTCGGTAGATGTGGAACTATCTCACGATGAATTTACGGGCTTAACCATCAACAAGCTGGTTGACAGGGTTTTTGCTGAAGTGATGGAGTTTTACAAACGCAAACAGGACGCTATTGCACAACAGGCTTACCCGGTATTAAAAGATGTGTTTGATACCCGTGGCGAATATGTAGAAAACATAGTTGTTCCGTTTACTGACGGTGTGCATGGTATACAAGTATCTGTTCCATTACAGAAGGCAGTGAAAAATCATGGTTTGGAAGTGTTTAAATCATTTGAAAAAAATGTTACCCTGTACCTGATTGATGACGCCTGGAAAGAGCACCTGCGCGAGATGGATGAGTTAAAACAATCTGTACAAAATGCAGTTTACGAACAAAAGGACCCGTTATTGGTTTATAAATTTGAGGCTTTTGAATTGTTCCGCCAAATGCTGGCAACTGTTAACAAGGAGCTGGTAAGCTTCCTGTTCAGAGGAGGTATCCCGGTACAACAGCAAGCTGATGACATCCGCGAAGCAAAACCTCAACCTAAGCTTGACCTGAAAAAAATGCGCACTTCAAAACCGGAATTGGTGAATGAAGCTAATGGCGCAGCAATGCAGGATATGCGCGAGTTGCAAAAAGCCACCCCGGTAAGGGTTGAGCAAAAAATTGGCAGAAATGATCCTTGTCCTTGCGGAAGCGGCAAAAAATACAAAAACTGCCACGGCGTAGGTCAGAATTAATTGGCCCCACCCAACCCTCCCCGGTAGGGAGGACTTTAAAAACTTAAAATTAAAAGTCTCCCCTACCGGGGGAGATTTAGAGGGGGCTATGAAAGCTAAAATTAGTTGGATAAGTTGCAGCATTTTTTTTGTGCTGTTTGTTTTACCGGCACTATCACACGCCCAAACCCGGGGCAAAGTGGAGGTTGTAAAAGATCCGCTAATTGATACACTGATTGCCCGCAGGGCTTCTTTGAGTAAAGGCGTGGGTCTTGGTGAAGAAACAACATCCGGTTACCGGGTACAAATTTTCTTTGGTTCCAACAGGCAGGATGCTTATAATGCACAAGCCCGTTTCTCGAACGAATACCCCGAAATAAGAACTTACGTTTTATATACCGAACCTAACTTTAAAGTGCAGGTTGGTGATTTCAGAACAAAGCTGGAGGCCCAAAAATTACAAAACGATTTGAGAGATAAGTTTACCAGCCTGTTTATTATACCGGGTAAGATCAACCCGCCTAAAACTGATGCATCCAATGATTAAAGAAAAAATTCAGCAGCTATCCCAGGATATTTTTAACGATGTGGTGGCTACCCGCCGTCATTTACATTCACATCCCGAACTTTCTTTTCATGAAGTAGAAACCTCTGCGTTTGTAGCCTCAAGGCTTGATGCATTGGGCCTGAAATATGAAAGAATGGCCGATAATGGTTTGGTTGCTTTAATTAAAGGCGACAAACCATCAGACAAGGTTGTTGCCTTGCGTGCAGATATGGATGCTTTACCCATTTTGGAAGCCAATGATGTGCCATACAAATCACAAAATACTGGTGTAATGCACGCTTGTGGACATGATGCACATACTTCATCCCTGTTAGGGACTGCCAAAATATTGACCGATCTGAAAAGCGAGTTTGGCGGAACAGTTAAACTGATCTTTCAACCGGCAGAAGAAAAATTACCTGGCGGTGCCAGTTTGATGATAAAAGAAGGCGTATTAGAGAACCCAAAACCGCAGGCAGTTTTAGGGCAGCATGTAATGCCTTTAATTGATGCTGGGAAAGTAGGTTTCCGTGCAGGGAAATACATGGCCTCTACCGATGAAATTTATGTAACCGTGCATGGTAAAGGCGGCCATGGTGCGCAACCACAACAAAACATTGATCCGGTAATTATTACCGCACATATACTAACCGCATTGCAACAGGTAGTGAGTCGTTTTGCTGATCCGAAGAGCCCATCGGTGCTTTCATTTGGAAAAGTGATTGCCAATGGTGCCACCAATGTTATTCCGAATGAGGTTTATCTGGAAGGAACCTTCCGTACAATGGATGAAAAATGGCGCGGTGAGGCTCATATCAAAATGAAAAAAATGGCCGAAGGCATTGCCGAAAGTATGGGCGGAAGCTGTGATTTTAATATTATGCGCGGTTACCCTTTCCTGATCAATGAAGAAAAACTAACGCATGCAACCCGTGGCCACGCTGAAGATTATTTGGGTAAAGAAAACGTACTCGACCTGGATATCTGGATGGCGGCTGAAGATTTTGCCTATTACTCACAGGTAGCCGACTCTTGTTTTTACCGTTTAGGTACCCGTAATGAGAGCCGCGGCATCACCTCGTCAGTACACACACCAACCTTTGATGTGGAAGAAGATGCTTTTAAAATAAGCACCGGTTTAATGGCTTATTTAGCGGTTAAACAATTGGGGAATTAGTTTTGGAAGGAAACTTCAGCAAAAAATCGGTAAATATTAAAGAATAGGCCAGTATTTAATAAAGCTAACACGATTTATGCAAAATGTAGTAATTGCAGGTGGAACTTCGGGAATGGGCTTTGCAACAGCAAAATTATTAATAGCCAGGGGCTTTAGCGTAATTATTTTAGGCAGAGATATTGAAAAGCTTAACCAGGCGCTACAGGAGCTTGGCTCCAATGCAAGGGGTAAAAGTGTTGATGCTACCGACAGCGAGACGCTTAAACAAAGCATAGCAGAGATTGGCCGGATTGACCATTTGGTTGTTGCCCTTAGCGGGGGAAAAGGCATTGGCCGTTTTAGCGAATTAAACCTGAATGATTTGCGGCAGGGTTTTGAAGGAAAGTTTTTTCCGCAATTGCAAGTTGCCCAGGCCGTATTGCCTTACATAGCCACAAAGGGAAGTATAACGTTTATTACATCTATCAGTTCACGTTCCAAAGCTATCGGAACCGCAGGGTTGGGTGCAATTAATGGCGCAATTGAAATTATGGTGCCAACCCTGGCTAAAGAACTAAAGCCATTAAGAATAAATGCCGTAGCGCCCGGAGTTATCAATACCACCTGGTGGGATTTTTTGCCTCCAGAAAGAAAGCAGGAAACATTTAGCCAGTATAACGAAACCATTCCATTAGGAAGAATTGGTGAACCGGATGATGTTGCCGGTTTGATTGCTACACTTATTGAAAACACATACATTACCGGGCAAGTTATTGCTGTTGATGGCGGACTAAGTTTGATATAATAGCCGCAGTAAACAAGAAAACAACCCTAATGCCATTAAATGAAAAAACTTCTCCTTGCTTTTAGCTTTCTCCTTTTAGCTTTTAGCTCCTTTTCGCAGCAGATCAAACGCTTTAACCCGGATACCATCCGCACCATAGTTATTGATTCAGCGGTGAATATCCGCTCCCACCATTTAAATGCACAGGATTTTATTGATGCCGTTTTAGCGGATACTGGCTTTTACAAGGCTTTCCGCAATATGAAAAAATATAGCTTTATTGCCGAGAACCGCATTTATACCTACAACAAAAACAATAAGGTTGATGGTAAGATCTATCGTAAAATAAAACACAGCGATATTGGTGGCAAGCACATTACGGAATATCTGGTTAAAAAAGACAGCGGCAACCTGTATAAAAGCAATGGCAAATACCAGTTGTATACGGTAGAGATGTTCGACTATATTTTTGGCAATGCCTACAACTCTGATTTCGCCGAAGGACCTTCGCTTGATGGTAAAGGTGGCAAAAACGAAAGTTATAAGGATAAGCTAAAGACGCTGATATTTCGCCCGGGACATAAAGTAACCGGGATTCCTTTTATCAGCAGTAAATCTGAAATTTTCTCTAAAGATATGCAGGAGTATTACTTTTACCAGTTTGCACGGGGTAAATACCTGGATACTATCCCGGTTTACCGTTTCAGGGTGGTAAGAAAACCCAGCATAGCCGATAATGATGTGGTAATTAAGGAGATGAACACCATATTTGATGCCCGCACCTTTAAAATACTAGGGCGCTACGTAGATATGAAGTACAGCAACTGGATATTCAGCTTTGATGTACAAATGAATATTGAACTGGGCGAATTTGACGGCGAGCTGTTGCCAACCAAAATTACCTACCAGGGCAACTGGGATGTCCCTCTTCACAAAACAGAACGCGCCAGCTTTTTAATTGTGCATAAGGATTATAAGAAAGAGTAGCTGCTTACTTATTCAACCTGATTTCCCTCTGCCGTTTCCTTTATCACCCTATTCCTTTTCTCCAATAGATTGTTCATATACCTGCCCAGGAAAAGATAATTTGCCCACTCGCCTATTATTCCGCAAGGAGATTCAAAAATAAAGACATCCCGCATTACTGTTTGGCTATTTATAGGTATGAAAATATGCTCATGCCGGAAACGCTTGAAGGCTCCGCTCACCATTTCATCTGTAAAGGAATAAGGATAGTTAAACTCCGTTACTTTGGAGGTAAGCGTCTGCCAGATGCCGAAATGTCTGGCCCGCCAGGTAACCGTTTCGCCCAGCTCAATTAAGCCGCTGGTGCGGCCCGCAATAGCTTGTTCGCGGGTTTGTTGGGTTGAGATAAGGTGCAGGTCAATACTCCTCGCCATATCAAAACACCGTTCTATTGGTGCATTGATATGGGTAGTGAGTTCTATTTGGGTCATGGATCGCAGATTTTAAAAGATTTTTTTGATTTCACAGATTTTTTAAGGTTAAACCAGATATGGAATATCAGCGTAATCAAAAAAATCAAACTAAATCAGCGATTAAAATTCAGCGTTCTTCGGATATCTTGGGAAAGGAATTACATCGCGGATATTGCCCATGCCGGTAACAAACAGTACCAGACGCTCAAAGCCCAAACCAAAACCAGCGTGTGGACAAGCACCAAAACGGCGGGTATCCAGGTACCACCAAAGTTCATCTTTAGGGATGCCCATTTCGTCCATACGTTGTTCCAGTTTTTCCAAACGCTCTTCACGTTGTGAGCCGCCAACAATTTCACCAATGCCTGGGAACAGGATGTCCATGGCGCGAACGGTTTGTCCGTCGTCGTTCTGGCGCATGTAAAATGCTTTAATCTCTTTCGGATAATCCGTAAGGATAACCGGTTTCTTAAAGTGTTTTTCAACCAGGTAACGCTCATGCTCTGATTGCAGGTCGGTTCCCCAGCCTTCAACAGGATATTGGAATTTCTTTTTCTTATTCGGGGTCGATTCTTTTAAAATTTCAATGGCCTCAGTATAAGTAAGGCGTTCAAAGTCATTATCCAAACAGAACTGTAGTTTTTCAAGCAGACTCATTTCTGAGCGTTCCTGTTGTGGTTTTTGTTTTTCTTCTTCCAGCAGACGTTGGGTTAAAAACTCGATATCCTCGGCGTTTTTATCCAAAGCGTATTTGATCACATATTTCAGCATGTCCTCGGCAAGGTCCATGTTGTCATCCAGATTATTAAAGGCTACTTCCGGCTCTATCATCCAAAACTCCGCCAGGTGACGGGTGGTGTTGGAGTTTTCGGCGCGAAATGTTGGTCCGAAGGTATAAATATCGCTCAAGGCCATCGCGCCAAGCTCGCCTTCCAGCTGCCCGGAAACGGTTAGGTTGGTTGCTTTCCCAAAAAAGTCTTCTTTAAAATCAATTTCCCCATTTTCTGTTTTTGGCGGATTAGCCAAATCGAAATTAGTTACGTGGAAAGTTTCGCCCGCACCCTCCGCATCTGATGCGGTGATGATAGGTGTATGCAGGTAAACAAAACCGCGCTCCTGGAAAAATAGGTGTACCGCAAATGCCAGGCTGTTACGCACACGGAATATTGCCCCGAAAGTATTGGTGCGGAAACGCAGGTGCGCTTTTTCGCGCAGAAACTCCAGGGTTTGCCTTTTGGGTTGCAAAGGAAACTCTTCCGGATCGCAATCACCCAGTATTTCAATTTCTTTGGCTATAACTTCAAACTTCTGTCCTTGTCCTAAAGAAGGAATCAACTCTCCGCTAACACTAATTGCTGCGCCAAAAGTAATTCGTTTAAGCAGTGCAGGATCGGTGTTTTCAAAATCAACAACAATTTGGATGTTATTATTAGTTGAGCCATCATTCAAAGCAATAAAACGATTTTGACGGAATGCCCGTACCCATCCTTTAACTGTAACATCAATACCTGTTTGTTCGCTTTCCAGTAGTGCTTTGATCTTTGTGCGCTGGCTCATATAAATTAAATTTTGAGGAGCAAAAATACGATTATTGAGTGATTGTCTGAACTCGAATTTATAGAATTACGCAATGAACAGAATGAAAATGGGACACTTGTACTAATTAGCGACTCTGCAAGGGAAATTTTGGTAATTTATTAATTCTAAAAATTCCGGTTCAGACATTGATTTATTAAGTTTGTTCAAATGAACCCTAAAGTAAGCCTCGCAATTGGCATCCTGTGTATTTCCTTTTCGCCCATTTTTGTAAAGCTTGCGGGGGTACCTCCTATTACATCGGGTTTTTACCGCATTTTTATAGCCTGGGTTTGTCTGGCACCTTATTGCATTGTTAAGGGAAATCTTAAAATAGGCCGAAAAGAGCTCATCATCGCTATTGTCGGCGGTGTGGTTTTCGGGTCGGACATTGCGGTGTGGAATTTGTCGCTTATGAAAATTTCGGCAACGGTATCAACCCTGTTAGCCAACCTGGCACCGGTTTGGGTTGGTTTAATAGGTTACCTGCTATTTAAAAAACGCTCTGGCAAATTATTCTGGATAGGCACTTTTGTGGCTATTGCCGGGATGGTAATTTTAGTGGGCTATCAGAATATCATCGCCCTAAAATTTAATATAGGCATCTTGCTGGCGCTGCTGGCCAGTTTCTTATATGCTGTTTATATTTTAATTACCAAGGGCGTATTGCAAAAAATAAGCACGCTTTCTTTTATGTTTTATAATATGCTTGCGGCAAGTATTTACCTGCTGCTGATATGTGCTGTACAGCAAAACAACGTCATCAACTTTACGTTGCCTACCTGGTTAAACTTTTTAGGCATGGGCATTGTTTGCCAGTTGGTGGGCTGGATAACCATTAACCATTCGCTGCGGTTTTTAGAATCGACCAAAGTATCTATTGCCTTGTTGGGTCAAACGGTTATTGCAGGCTTTTGGGCCATTTTGTTTCTGAATGAGCGTTTGGAACTGAAAGAGATCATAGGCAGTGTAATTGTTTTAGCGGGAATTGCAATAACGTTTTTAAGGTCTCGGAATCAATCAAGCAATGGCAAATTAATTTAATTATACAGATTACCATGGAAGAATGTTTTGAGCTTTCTGAATCGGGAGACATTGTTAGAATTGAACCCTTAGAGTACTTGCGATATGACTCTAATTTGGATTGGGATAAAAATTGGATCAAAACAAAAGTCTTTATTAAAGGAGGTGCTTTTTCTGGGGAATATATTGCTGACTTCATGTCTGTTGATTTTTTAAGATTCAGAAATGAATTTAATGCATTGTATGATAATCTTTCAGGCTCGGCGTATTTCTATGATTTGGAGGGCTATTTAGAAATGAAAATCAAAGGGGATGGTTTTGGCCATTTTAATGTAGATGTAAAGGCTTGTGATGCTCCTGGTGTCAATGCAAGTTATTTAACATTTTGGATGACGTTTGATCAAACTTACATCAAACAAATGGTTAGAGGTTTGGATGCGATTATAAAAGAGTTTCCTGTGGTAGGAAATCTTAAATAAGATTTAAACTCTCTGCGAATCTGGGGTTTTAAGTAAGAACAATCAAATAAAATTGTAAATTAACCTTTCGGAATAAGGCTCAATACAATTGCTTTACATTTGTGATATTATTATAGATATTAAGGCGGAACAATATGAATGACTTATGGAAAACTTTAAAAAGCGATGAAGAATATAACATCGCTCTTAAACGAACAATAGAAATATTCCATGCTGAACAAGGTACGCCAGAATCAGATGAATTAGAATTGTTATTATCAATAGTGATGGATTATGAGAATCGTCATTTTCATATTCCGTCGCCGGATTAAATGGAATGATTAAGTAAATTTGCCGTAACTTCGCGCCCCGAAAAATGATTACCAAACCCACCATAGACCGTATAATGGAAGCCACCGACATTGTTGAGGTGATTGGGGAGTTTGTGCAATTAAAAAAGCGCGGGGCCAATTATGTGGGCCTTTCGCCCTTTGCCAATGAACGCACACCGTCGTTTACGGTTTCGCCTGCAAAAGGGATCTTTAAAGATTTTTCATCGGGTAAAGGTGGTTCGGCCGTTACCTTTTTAATGGAGCTGGAAAAATTTACCTATCCCGAAGCGCTTAAATGGCTGGCCAAAAAATACGGTATTGAGGTTGAAGAAACGGTTGAAAGCACCGAAAACCGCGAAGAAGACAACCGACGCGAAAGCCTGATGATTGTTACCGGTTATGCGGCTAAGTTTTTTCACGACAGTCTGCTGGAAACCGAAGAAGGTAAAAATATAGGACTCAGCTATTTTAAGGAACGCGGCTTTACCAATGAAACCATCAAGAAATTTGAATTGGGCTACTCGCCCGATCAGTGGGAGGCCTTTACCAGCCAGGCATTAAAGGAAGGCTATCAGCAACAGTTTTTAGAAGAAAGCGGGCTATCCGTAAAACGGGATAATGGCTCGCTGTATGACCGTTACCGTGGCAGGGTAATGTTCCCTATCCATAGTTTTACAGGCCGGGTAATTGCCTTTGGCGGACGAACGCTGAAGAACGATAAGAGTGTTCCCAAATACGTCAACTCGCCCGAGTCGGAGATCTACCATAAATCAAATGTCCTTTACGGGCTTTACTTTGCAAAAAAAGCTATCCGCGAAGAAGATAATTGCTTTTTGGTGGAAGGATATGCCGACGTACTTTCGGTGCACCAGGCAGGTATTGAAAATGTGGTAGCCTCTTCCGGTACATCGCTAACCGTTGAGCAGATCAGGCTCATTGGTCGTTTTACCAAAAACATTACTATTTTGTATGATGGGGATGCGGCGGGTATAAAAGCATCGCTACGCGGGCTGGACATGATTTTGGAAGAAGGCCTGAATGTGAAAGTGGTGTTATTCCCTGATGGGCATGACCCCGACTCTTACGTGCGAAACTTCGGCACCAGCGGCTTCAAAAAACACATTGAGGATAATAAGAAGGATTTTATCCTTTATAAAACCGACATCCTGCTCAAAGAAGCCGGTAATGATCCGATAAAAAAAGCAGAGGTAATCAGGGAGATTGTGGAAAGTGTTGCCAAAATCCCTGACTCTATTAAAGCATCGGTATTTATAAAAGAATGCAGCTATTTGTTGCAGATAGATGAACGCGCACTGCTGTCAGAATTGAACAAAATGCGGATGGCTAAAGCCAAAAAAGATTCGCAGCAGCAAATTTCAAAACCGGCAGTTCCTGTTGATGAAAGTTTGCTTGAAGAGCCCCCGGTATTAAAAAGCAATAAAGATGATTCAAACCAGGAGCGGGAAATTATAAGATTGCTACTGCTTTATGGCAACAGGGTAATAGATTGGGATGGTATAGCTAATACGTATATTGGTCCCTTTATGATTGCTGAATTAAGCGACGTTGACTTTGAAACTGCAATATGCAAGCAGTTTGTGGAGATTTACCGTGCCGAGGTAGAAAACGGCGTATTGCCCGATGAACAGTACTTTATCCATTATCCTGAAAAGGATATTGTTGACCTTACCGTAACCCAAATAGCCACCAAATATACCCTGAGCGAAAACTGGTATGAAATGCACAACATATTGGTAAATGATGAGCAGGTTAATATGAAGGCCACTATTTTAGGAGCCATCTTCCATCTCAAAAAACAAAAGGTGGGTAAGATATTGGAAAACCTGCGCAAAGAGCTGCAAACCACTACCGGCGAGGCCGACCAGGAAATTCTGCTTAATCAATACATGCAGATGAAAAAGGTGGAGAAAACCATTTCTGATTATTTGGGTTCCGTAATTATAAAATAATGGCCCGGCACCTTGACCTTGGCCGTAAAGGCGAAACATTAGCAAAAACACATCTGGAAAATGCCGGTTACGAGATTTTAGATGAGAACTGGACCCACGGTAAATTAGAGGTTGACCTGATTGCTTATAAAAACAAGGTGATTATATTTACCGAAGTGAAGACGCGTACAGGCAATCGTTTTGGCGAACCGGAAGATTTTGTGGATAATCGTAAACAAAAATTACTGGCAGAAGCAGCAGATGAATATATTTACCTGATGAATCACCAGGGAGAAGTGCGGTTTGATATTATATCCGTTTTGTTTGACCATCAAAATAATTACATACTAAAACATATTGAGGACGCGTTTTGGCCTACAACCATGTAAAAAATCACATGAAATATAAATTCATACTATTAGCAGCCGCACTTGTAACAGCAATTGGCTGTAAGCAACCACCGGTAAACATCACCATAAGTCCAGAAGCGGGTACCAATTATAAAGCCGGAGATCAGGTTGCTGTAAAAGCACATTATGCAGCCGATTTTAAACCGGACTCTATAGTTTATCTGGTCGACTCGGTAAAAATGGGTTCGATGAAAGATTCATCAGCCCTAAACTTAAAAACAGATTCTATGCCGCTTGGTCCGCGCATAATTACGGCAAGGGTTTACAGTGAGGGTAAGAACCAGGAAATATCAACCAATATTGTATTGTTGCCCTCAAAAGCACCTGTTGAGTATACTTTTAAAACGATAAAGGTTTTCCCGCATGATACCAGTTGCTATACCGAAGGCTTGCTGTATCAGGATGGCTTTTTATATGAAAGCGGAGGAGGCCAGTCGCAATCGCCTCCGGGAAAAAGTGTTGATCTGTCTATCGGCCAATCGAGCCTGAGGAAAGTTAATTTGAACACCGGGAAAGTGCTTCAAAAAACCATGGTTGATCCTACCGTATTTGGAGAAGGGATTTCTATCATCGGCAATAAAATTGTTCAGCTTACCTGGAAAGAAAAGATAGGCTACATTTACGATAAAGACACCTTTAAACTGCTCAACACCTTTAACAACAATGTGGGTGTTGAAGGCTGGGGACTTTGCTTTGACGGCAAAAGGTTATACATGGATGATAGCACCAACCGCATCTGGTTTTTAGATAAAGACACTTACCGTCAAACAGGCTTTATTGATGTTTATGATGATAAAGGAGCAGTAAACAACATCAACGAGCTGGAATATATTGAAGGGAAGATTTATGCCAACGTTTACGAAACCAATAACATCATCGTTATAGATCCAAAAACCGGGGCTGTTTTAGAAAAAATGGATATGACGGACCTTTACCCGCAAGCCAAAAGAAATTTAAATGCCGATGTGTTAAATGGTATAGCCTATGATGCCCAGGGAAAAAGAATATTCCTTACCGGTAAAAAATGGGATAAATTGTTTCAGGTGGAGTTTGTGGAGAAATAAATTATATTATTTTTAGCAGATATTAACCTTGTCCAATTATTATGTTTAAAAACATTTTTTCATTTAACGGCCGTATCAGAAGAACGGAATTCGGTATTAGCTACATTATTTATTTTGTTGTTTACCTCTTTCTGTTAGCGGTCACCGGTATGTTCCATCAAAACAAAGAGCTTTTTTTTGTTTTTATACCATTGGTTTGGTTCCTTTTGGCGCAAGGCTCAAAACGCTGCCATGATCTTGGAAAAAGCGGCTGGTGGCAGATCATCCCTTTTTATGTTTTATGGCTTTTATTTCAGGATGGTGACCCCAACGAAAACGAGTATGGTGAAAACCCCAAATTTAAAGAGGTATTTGATGCTGAAAGCTACGAAGATCCTATAGCTCCGCCTATTTATGATGTTCTGGCCGCCAACGCAGCCGCCGATATAATAGACGATGCCGTAATGATGGATTTAGCAGCCAACGAACAACAGGCTGTTAATGATTCAGCTTATTTAAGTGCAGACGACAATACCCAATCTGATTTGGATAATGCTGACTCTTCAGATGATTCCAGCTCATATGATAGTTCTGATTCATCAGGCTCAGACGATTCCGGTTCATACGATAGTTCTGATTCATCTAGTTCAGATGATGGTATGGATTCATTTTAGATAAATCTGGTGTTTCACTGTTGCGTTCGTTTCAGGAGCGAACACCAGTGAAACACTTTTGAAACAGTAACCCTCTCGGGGCGTCTTGGCGAGGAACGAAGCCATCTCTACTTAGGATAATCAAAAGCACAGTATTATGTCTAATGACAAAATCAGTCTCCATTGACTTGTACTGCATAAAGATTGCTTCGTACCTCGCAATGAGGCAAGGTTAAAATTGTAACCCGAGGCCTCTAAATTAACTTAACCCTTTTTCTGCTATCCCTGCCATTTGGTTAAAGATCAATCCGGGAGCCAGGCGACTCATTATTTTTATAAGACGCGCCAAACCAGGGTATATTTCGTATTGATCGTTCCTGATTCCTTTTAGGGCAACAGCGATGAGTTTAACAGGATCCATCAGTGATTTGCTATCTACATCATTGTCAAATTTGTCATTCAGCGGTGTTTTAGCTCCAGGTGCTACCAGTTCAAATACTTTAATATTTGTTTTTTTAAGCTGAACCCTTAATGAGCGCGTATAGGCACGCAATCCTGCTTTGGATGCACTGTAAATGGGCGACAAGGGAAAAGGTACCAGCGCCAAGCCTGATGTTACATTGATAATGGCTGCCAATGGCTTTTGTTGCAGATGAGGTAAAAACTCCTGCACCATACGTATCGGGCCCGAAAGGTTAATAGCAATTTCGCGGTTTACGTTTTCCTGGTCAATGGCAGGGTCCAGCAGGCTGAGCCTGCGCATTTCCCCGGCGTTGTTAATCAGGATATTCAGCTCCGGGAATTGTTGGGTTACCTGCTTAAATAATTGACTGATGGCTTCGGCATTGCTTACATCGCTTTGAAAAGTATGTACACCCGGTAAAAGCTTTTTAGTTTGATTGAGCTTTGCCTCATCCCTGCCGGTAATGATTACGGTATTGCCCTGCTCAATAAGGCGTTTGGCAAATTCAAGCCCCAGCCCGCTGGTACCGCCGGTTATTAATATAGTTTGATTGTTAAGTTCCATTTCTTTGTGTTATTAAAACAATAGCACAAAGATGGCCTGGTTTAAGATACACTGTTTGCAAACATCAGTGTGTTTTTTGCAAAATTCAATCCATCTGTCTAACTTCTAAACCGCAGGGGTGCCAGTTGGGTTTGCTTTTTAAAGAAGTTTGAAAAATGGGCCACTTCATCAAACCCTAAAGAAAACGCTATTTCCGAAATATTCCAGTCGGTTTGTTTCAGCAGTATTTTGGCTTCTTTTACAATTCTGCCTGCAATTAAATCGGTAGTGGTTTTGCCGGTGGCTTCTTTCAGTAATTTATTTAAATGGTTTACGTGTACCGCCAATCTATCAGCATAATCTTTAGCGGTGCGCAGCTTCAGCTTTTGTTGCGGCGACTCTATCGGGAACTGTCTTTCCAGCAATTCAACAAATAAAGAAGAAACCCTTGCCGATGAATTTTGAGTAGTAGACATGGCCGATGCCGGTTGCAGCTTTTGCCCGAAGTGGATCAGCTCCAAAACATAATTGCGCAGCAAATCGTACTTATAAATATAGTCGGATGCTATTTCTTCATGCATCTTCATAAATATTTCGGTAAGCTTTTCTGTTTCACTATCAGTCAATTCAAAAACAGGGTAGCTGTCTGGTTTAAATATAGGCAGGTCATCTATTACAATACCATGGCTGTTTAAAAACTCATCGGTAAACACGCAAAAATGCCCGGCCTGCTCAAAATCCAGCGGAATCCAGTGGTATGGTAATTTAGGGGTGGCAAACAGCAGTGCATTTTTTTCTATTTCAATTACCTTATCGGCATACTCGGCACGGTTACGTCCCTTTATCAGGTTTATTTTATAATAGGCACGGCGGTTATAAGGCATATGCGGTTTTTCCCTTATATGCTTCATCAGCACAGTCATATTAAAAACATTAAAATGGCCAATCTCTTTATTTAAGCCGCCGGGAAGCAGCGAACTCAAATCAACATCAATCTCGGCCATCTGCTTATAAAACTCTTCGAGCGATATCATATGCTAAGGGGTTTTGATTTGTAAAATTCAAAGGTAGTGGAAAAAATATCGGATTTCGATTTTTCGATTTCGGAATGTCAAATGCGGAATGCTGGGGGATAGTATGGTCGGGCGTATAGTTGACTCACCCTGTCATTGCTTCGCTCGACATCCCTCTCTAAGACAAGTCATAAAGAGGGGAAAGAATAAAAAGTAAAAAACTCCATAACCCTCTTTACGAAGTAGAGAGGGTCGACGTCCGCCTAAAGGCGGATCGTCGGGGTGAGTCAACTCTGCGAGCGATGACTACCATGACGGTTTTTAAGTTATTTTCCTTTCAAAATCGTCCGGCTTCGCATCACCGACCGTACGGAAACGAACAGTTTCGTAGATGGGTATAAATTTATTTATCTGTAAATCAGCATTTTGCATTTGGGGTATCAATATTGGCATAGGGTTACAAAACACAACAATATGATTACCAACGACGCACGTTTAGCAATGATATGGGAAGGCTGCCTGAAAAACGATCGTAAACAACAGGAGCTATTATACAAAACCCTGGCACCAAGAATGCTGGCTGTTTGTATGCGCTACGCACATGATAAAGACGAAGCACAGGATATTTTACAGGAAGGCTTTATAAAGATGTTTAACAATGCCCACAAATACCGCGGTGAAGGGAACCTGGAAGGATGGATCCGGCGCATTATGGTGCATTGTGCCATATCGCGTTACCGCAAGCAAAAACCAATGATTTTGGTTGATGAGTTTCCTGAAAGCAGCAGTGCATTCGGCAACGGGTACAATGAGCATGGGCTGGAAGTAAAAGACATTTTAAAAATGATCCAGAAACTGCCAAAAACCTATCGCTCTGTATTTAACCTGTACGCCATTGAAGGCTACTCGCACCAGGAAATTGGCAGTAAGCTGGGCATGACTGAACTTTTATCGCGCACCACTTTACACCGGGCACGTACCCTTTTAAAAGATATGGTTACCAAACTAACTACCAGTGAACTTTGCCTGGCCGGATAATTAAACCGGTAGATCAGCACTGCGTAATTTTTTTGTCTGGCGGCAGTAGGTTAACAATTTGCTAACAGTAAATAATCTAAATTTTTTGCACCTTTGTATCTGGGTTTAAATTATTGAAAACTAGCGAACTGTGTCCCTACATGCTCGCCCTTAACAGATGAACAAAAAATGGTTAGCCATCATATTGGCTATTGCCTTAACCGGTTGCAATAAAGGAAATTTAGAGTTGCCGCCCCCCGCCGGAGGTACGGAAGCTATTACTGTTGCCATAAAGCAAAATTCTCCCGGACATGCCATTTCACCTGATTTTGAGGGACTAAGCTACGAAACAGGCATTTTTGACGATAACACCGACTTTTTAAACGAGAATAATACCGTACTTATTCAGCTGATAAAAAACCTGGGTCCCGGTATTTTACGCATTGGAGGCAATAGCAGCGATGAGGTGGAATGGACAGGAGCCGCACGGTCGGCCACTACACCGGCTCGAGCCTTAACCACTACAGATATTGATCATTTAGCAGCTTTTTCAAAAGCCATTGGCTGGCCCGTTTTATTTGGATTAAACCTGGGCAAGTACAACCCGGATACCGCCGCCCGCGAAGCGCTGTATGTAAGTAAAACCTTAAAAAGCAATTTATACACTTTACAATCGGGCAATGAGCCCGATGGTTTTAAAGTAAGGGCGAGGCCATCCAACTACGTTTTTGCCGATTTCCAAAGAGAGTGGAATAACTATTTTTGGGCCGTTAAAAAACTGGCGCCGGATGTAAAATTTTCAGGGCCGGATGTTGTTCCTTTTGATCCATACTGGGTAAATGCTTTCGCAATAAGCGAACATAACAATGTTCATTTGATTGATAGCCATTATTACGCTGTCGGTACTGCATCCAATCCGGTTATTACCTATCAAAATATTTTAACCCCAGATCCGAAACTGGATAATTACCTGGTGCAACTGCATGACATAGCATCAAAATACCGGCTTCCTTATCGTATATCTGAATGCAACAGCGTATCCAGCGGTGGTAGGCCTGGCGTAAGCGACACCTTTGCATCCGCACTATGGGCCCTTGATTTTATGTGGAACGTTGCCGAAAACGATGGACAAGGCGTAAACTTTCATGGCGGCTCACCTCGTTTTATTTATACGCCCATCACTATGGAAAATGGAACAGTAACTGCCCGGCCAGAGTACTATGCCATGCTTGCTTTTAAATACGGGGTAAACAATGCTAAATTGATTCCCGCCACCATTTTTAATCCGCGCGATTTTAATAATTGCAGCACCTATGCCTGCGCCAATGCTGATGGCAGTTACGCTGTAACCCTTATCAATAAAGATAACAGCGTAAACTATGCATTCACCGTACAGCTGGATAAAACAGCCAGTGCCATACAAGTTTACCGCCTTTTGGCGCCAACCATAACCTCCACCACCGGAACCATATTTGCCGGCAGCACGGTTAACAGCGATGGCAGCTTTACACCATCAACCATAGAAGAAAAAAACATTAACAGTAAAACCTTTACAGTTACCGTACCTGCAGGAAGCGCTGCGTTGGTTATTGTGAAATAAGGAAGGCAAGTGTTTCACTATTGTTTCAGGAGCGAACACTCCTGAAACACTTTTGAAACAGTAACCCTCTCCATCAATCTGAACTACTTTTGCAATTGACAATAAACTTCATCTATCAGCATTCCAGAACCATAGTTAAGAAAAGCTTTTATTTTAACATCGCCATTGTTAAGCATCACACCTCCGGTTGATTTATATTTACTTCCACTTCCAGAAGTACAGAAATAGGCTTTGAATAAAGGTGTATGGTTTTTAAAGTAGATTATTTCGCCCGTTGTATCACAAATTAGATTGTTCTTGTTTTGAGCTTTGGTAATAAGGGTTTTTAAATAGAGAAGGTCAATATCCTTGTATGTTTTATAAATGGAGGGTTGCTTACCTTTAAAAAAACGAACCTCAGCATAGTTGGCTTGTTTTAATTTAGATATGCTTTGTGAGTAAGCAGAAAATGAAAGTAAAAACAGGAGAATAATAATTAAGATAGATTTATGCATTGGTTCGAACGGATTGATTTTGGTTATGACCTAGTGCATTAAATATAAATATTTCGCTCCTAAAGTGAGCATAAAAACAAAAATGCCGGGATATTATCCAGGCACTTTCTTTGATTTTCAAAAACTCCCCCTTCAGGGGGTTGGGGGGTTACCTCCAGGGGGTTGGGGGGTTACCTCCAGGCTTTGTATTGATTAATCAAACCATTGGTTGATGAATCATGAGAGGTTATTTCATCATCGGTTCTTAGCTCTGGTAATATTTTACCAGCCAGTTGTTTACCTAATTCAACACCCCATTGGTCAAAGCTGTAAATGTTCCAGATAATACCCTGAACAAATATTTTATGCTCATACATGGCTATCAGCGAACCCAGGCTGCGTGGCGTAATTTCTTTTAACAGGATGGAGTTTGTTGGACGGTTACCTTCAAACTCTTTAAACGGCGCAATTTTTTCAATTTCGGCATCTGTTTTACCTGCTTTTTTAAGCTCATCAACCACTACTTCGTGGGTTTTGCCATTCATCAAAGCTTCTGTTTGTGCAAAGAAGTTTGATAATAACATTTGGTGATGCTCGCCCAGCGGGTTATGTGAAATAGCCGGGGCTATAAAATCACAAGGGATTAGTTTGGTTCCCTGGTGAATTAATTGATAAAATGCATGTTGTCCGTTGGTTCCCGGCTCACCCCAGATGATCGGACCGGTTGAATAATCAACAGGCTTACCATTGCGGTCAACGTGTTTACCATTGCTTTCCATATCGCCTTGTTGAAAATAAGCGGCAAAGCGGTGCATGTATTGGTCGTATGGTAAAATGGCGTTGGTTTCAGATTCGAAAAAGTTATTGTACCAGATACCAACCAGCGCCAATGCTACCGGCAGATTTTGCTCCAGCTCGGTTGATTTGAAGTGATTATCCATGGCATGCGCACCAGCTAACAATTCGGTAAAGTTTTCGTACCCTATGCTTAAAACGATTGATAAACCTATAGCGCTCCATAATGAATAACGGCCGCCTACCCAATCCCAAAACTCAAACATATTTTTGGTGTCGATACCAAATTTGGAAACACCTTCTGAATTGGTTGATAGTGCTGCGAAATGTTTGGCTACATCGCTTTCTTTGGCGCCGCTTGCCAAAAACCAATCGCGGGCGCTGTGACCATTGCCCATTGTTTCCTGCGTGGTGAAAGTTTTTGAGGCGATAAGGAAAAGCGTGGTTTCAGGATTTAATCCTTTTAAGGTTTCAACAATATGGGTGCCATCAACATTAGACACAAAGTGCATGTTTAAATGGTTTTTATAAGCCTTTAAAGCTTCAGTAACCATTACCGGACCCAGGTCAGAACCGCCGATGCCGATGTTAACCACATCGGTAATGGCTTTGCCGGTATAACCTTTCCAACTGCCAGAGATGATTTCTTCGCTAAAAGTTTTCATTTGCTCCAGCACACGGTTTACATCGGGCATTACATCCTTGCCATCAACATAAATGGGCGTGTTACTGCGGTTACGTAAAGCAATGTGCAAAACCGGTCGGCCTTCTGTAGCGTTAATTTTTTCGCCTGAGAACATGGCTTCAATTGCCTTATTTACTGAACACTCTTTTGCCAGTTGAATTAACAAGGCTACAGTTTGCTCATCAATGCGGTTTTTGGAATAATCAAGCAATATTTCTTCAAACTGAAGTGAGAATTTTGTAAAGCGTTGATTGTCAATTTCAAAAAGTTCCTTTAGGCTTTTTGACACTATATCAATATAGTGGTCGGCTAAGTATTTGTACGACTGTGTGGTGGTAAAATCGATGTTTGGCAGCATAATTGAAAGGTTTTTTAACAAAAATAGCAAGTTAGTATTTAGGTGTATATTAAATGCAAAAGTATGACATGTTAGTGTTAAAACAACACGGTTACTTATTGTTTGTTTTACACTATCTTAATTGTCATATTTTCAACAGATTTTATGATTTATTTGTATTTTCAAATTAATTAATAGGTATATTTGTTTTGATGATAAGCAAATGGTCATTTTATCATCATTTTATTAATCTGCTTTAATTACATAAACGTATGTTCGAAAAACTTTTTATGCTTGTCAAAAATAACGCCGGGACGGCTGTTATTGACAACCCGGCAATCCCGGTAAAATACCACGAAGCGGTAATTAATGATGCTTCAAGTTCCATAATTGAGGTTTTAAAGGGGCAGATGGAAACTGGCCGGATCAAAGAACTGATCAGATATTTCCAGTTTTCGGGCATTTATAATAATTCACTGGTTTCAACCATTGTAAATAAGTTCGCCAACAAGCTGAACAACTTTTATGGTGTTGAGCCGGCAGCAGCAATTACCGCTGCAAATAATTTAATAACACCGGTTATGCAGGAACTGGTTAAAGAATCAAAAAACGAACAAAACAAAGATTTCGGGTTAAGTAACCTGCTATCAAAACTAAGCGGCAACCAAAAGGATATGAGCGTGCTGGTAAACCGTATGATGGTTGCTTAGTTAAAGTAAAAATTTATAATTAAAGGGGTTGTGAGGTTAAAACTTACAGCCCCTTTTTATTGCTTGTAAAGTTTATGTGATTTTAAAGCCTTACAACAAAACTATCTATATTTGCCTTATGACTAAAGAACAGGTACTGGATTTAAGGGATAGAGTAACTTCCCTGAGGAGGCATCTTTGACATCGATAAGAAACTCGATGCCTTGCAAATTGAACAGGATATAACCATTGGTCCTAATTTTTGGGATCATCCAAAAGAAGCCGAAAAGGTATTGGCCTCCATCAAAACAAAAAAAGTTTGGACAGATGCTTTTCAGAAAGTAGTATCTGTTGTTGACGATACCATTGTGCTTTTTGAGTTTTTTCAAAGCGGAGATGCTACCGAAGCAGAAATGCAGGAGCAGTTTAGTGCCGCGCTGAAAGCTGTTGAAGAGCTTGAGTTTAAAAACATGCTCTCGGCCGAGGAAGATCAGTTTAATGCCGTTGTGCAGATAACTGCCGGTGCCGGTGGTACCGAAAGCTGCGACTGGGCCGGTATGCTGATGCGCATGTATATTATGTGGGGCGAAAAGAACGGGTACAAGGTAACCGAACAGGATTTTCAAGAGGGTGATGTTGCCGGGGTTAAGACCGTTACTTTACAGATAGAGGGCGATTTTGCCTATGGCTACTTAAAAGGCGAAAACGGGGTACACCGTTTGGTACGGATATCGCCATTTGACTCTAATGCCAAGCGCCATACTTCATTTGCTTCGGTGTACGTTTATCCACTGGTTGATGATACCATTGAGATTGAAGTTAAGGATGCTGATATTGAATTTGAAACTTTCCGCTCGGGTGGTGCTGGTGGCCAGAATGTGAACAAGGTAGAAACTGCCGTACGTTTATACCATAAACCATCAGGCATTATCATAAAAAACCAGGAATCGCGTTCACAATTGCAGAATAAAGAAAATGCTATCCGTTTGTTAAAATCACAGCTTTACGAAGCCGAAATGCGCAAACGAATGGAAACCAGCAACGCAATTGAAGGAAATAAGAAAAAAATTGAATGGGGCTCACAGATCCGCAACTACGTTTTACATCCGTATAAACTGGTAAAGGACCTGCGCACCGATTATGAAACATCCAACGCGCAAGGGGTACTTGATGGAGATCTGAACGATTTCCTGAAAGCCTATCTGATGGAGTTTGGTGGTCCTAAAAGTTAAAATTATATTCAACCAAAGGCTTATCTTAAAGAAATATACTTACAACCAAACCAATAATGAAAAAGGCTCCTTATGTTTTGCTAGCTACCATGCTTATGTCAACAGCTATCTTTGCGCAGATAAAACCGATTCCTTTATATCCTAATGGCGTGCCCAACAGCAAAGCAACTCCGGCATCGTATGTAGAGAAAAATGATAAAGAATGGGTTACAGGTGTTAGCGTACCAACCATTACCCCCTATTTACCGGCACATGGCTATTCGAGCGGTACGGCTGTAATTATTTTTCCGGGAGGCGGCTACGTGGGCCTTTCAATGGATAACGAAGGAGCCAGCGTTGCCAAAGAACTTAATAAAATAGGCGTTGCTGCTTTTGTAGTAAAATACCGTTTACCTACAGATGATATTATGGTTGATAAAACCATTGGCCCTTTGCAGGATGGACAACAGGCCATCATTATGGTACGAAGTAAAGCTGCGGGCTATGGCATAAAGCCAGATCAGATTGGCATTATGGGTTTCTCGGCCGGTGGGCACCTCGCATCAACGCTGGGAACACATTTTGATAAGGTATTGGTATCTAATCCGGATAATGTAAGTGCACGTCCTGATTTTATGCTGCTGCTTTACCCGGTTATCACCATGGGATCAAGAACCCATGCCGGATCGCGCGAGAACCTGCTTGGTAAAACGCCTCCACAAAGTTTAGTAGACGAATACAGCAACGAAAAACAGGTGGACGCACACACTCCCCCTACTTTTTTAGTGCAGGCGGCTGATGATACCGTAGTGCCTATACAAAACAGCCTGATGTTTTTTAATGCCCTGCTAACCTTTAAGGTTAAGGCCGAAATGCATATTTTTCAGGCTGGAGGTCATGGCTTTGGTTTAGATAATTCTACTACCAAGGATAAGTGGATGGATTGGGCCAAAAACTGGCTGGAGCAGAATAAGTTTTTGTAGATACATTAAACCCTCCGTAATTGCGGAGGGTTTTTAATTTCTTCTTTAAGTGGAGATTTGATTTGGATGTTTATTCCATTATCTCCAGCAGCTCATTCAGTTCGTCTACTTTTTCTGATGAGCCTAAATGTTCGTAGGCGCTGATAAGGTTACGGATAACCCGTTTAATAATATCGGTATTGGAGCAGGGTTCGTAAAACTGCTTATCAAACTTCAAATTCAGCTGCTTTAAAAATATATCTACATCCCTCCTGCCAAAAATAAGACCTTTGTTAAAGGCATTAATATAAAAGAGGATGCCGCCTTCAAATTCGCTTTGCATGGTTTCATCCAGGTAAGCCAAAATAAAATGCTGTGGCAGGTTTACACCATACACCGGTACATCCAGCTTTTGGGCTATGATAGAATAAATTATAGCTAAGGAAATCTGGTTGCCTTTTTTGGTTTCAAGCACCTGGCTGATATAGCTGTTTTGAGGGTCACGATGATTGTTGATATTGCCGCTAAAACCATAAAGATTATAAAACACGTGGTTAATGAGCTTTATCTGCTCAGCCGGACTGGCCTCATTCATCATCTGTATCCATACGTCGCGCTTAATAGCCTCAATCTGGTTAATTACCTTTTGCTCGTCCAGGTCGGGATATTGGTAACGGTTAACAATCAGGATGCCCTGCAGCAAATCAAAGGCGCCGCTCTGGTGCCATAACTTCAAATCGTTTTTTACTATACCAAATTGAATTTCGTGTATCAGATCAGGGATGCGTTCCTGTTGTATAGGGTCAAAGGCCTGTTCCCAGGCAGATTCCAGGTGTTCAATTACACCTGCGCCCAGTGAAAGTAGTTTTTCGTGAACGAGTTCGTATATTCCCCTATCCGGATCATCCAGTAAGCGTATCAGGGATTTTACTTCTGTTGGATTTATCATGCTTGTACTGCTAAAATACTAAACCTTTACATATTTTTACGGCTATGTTTAATTTAAGGTTTGCTAAAGATTACCTGCTGCACCGTTTACGGGCAAAAAACAGGCACGGTGTGCACTCCCCTTTTGTTTACCGGCTTGTAGATGAGGTAATTTACGACTTTTCGCCCCAAAAAGTATACCCTGAAGCCGAAGCGATGCGTCAGGAGCTGATTCTTGACACCGGGATGATAACCGTAACCGATTTAGGGGCAGGATCGCACGTAAACAATAACCGGCAGAAGAAAATCAGCGACATTGCACGTAATGCACTTAAACCACCCAAACTGGCGCAATTGTTATACCGTTTGGCAGCCGAAATGAAGCCCCGCAATATGATTGAGCTGGGTACGTGCCTTGGGGTAACCACTGTTTATCTGCAAAAAGCCGTACCAGATGCAAGGGTTTACACCCTGGAGGGCTGTCCGGAAACTGCCAAAATAGCAACAGAAACATTTAAAAAGACCGGTGTAAACAATGTGGTTCTGCACACCGGAAACTTTGATGATACGCTGCCCGGGGTAATAAAGGGATTGAAGGAGCTTGATTTTGTTTTTGTGGATGGCAATCACCAAAAAGATGCTACCCTTAAATATTTTGAATGGTGCCTGCCTAAAGTAAATGAAAATACCCTGTTAATTTTTGATGATATTTACTGGAGCGAAGGCATGAAAGAAGCCTGGGCGCAAATAAAGGCCCATCCGCAGGTAACCGTAACCATTGATCTGTTTTGGATCGGACTGGTGTTTTTCAGGAAGGGACAAGTGAAAGAGGATTTTTTAATAAAGATATAAGCCCCATCTAAATCCTCCCCGGTAGGGAGGACTTAAAAATAAATACGGGCGAAGTCAAAAGTCTCCCCTTCCGGGGGAGATTTAGAGGGGGCAATTCACCCTGTCACCATGGGCTTTAGGTTCTGATATTACCAGGAAATGGAGGTCTTCGTCCCCGTTATTAAAAATGCGGTGTCTGGTTGAAGGGTTAATATGAATGCTTTCGCCTGGACTAACGGTTTTCAATTCTCCGTCAACCTCAAATGTGGCCATGCCTGATAGGATGTAGAATACCTGCTGCGCACGTTCATGGTAATGCAGTTGCTCACCGGTTCCCGGAGGCATGCGCTCCTGTATAACACTTAAGCTATCGGCATTTAATAAATGCCAGCCATCGCATTCTTTTCCCCATATATAATGTTCTGCGTTTTGGGTTGATGTAATCATTGTTTTGATAATAGTTCTGTTTCAAATTGTTTTACCAGCCTTGCAGGTGCACGGTTACGCCAGGCAGCTAAGAGCAGCAGGTTCAAATCATCCGGCGATACGGTTTTCAATGCAACCAGCATATAATCGTAATGGCGATAATGGTCGGTTATAAAAAAAGTTAGTGGATCGGCATCCATCCATTTATCGCGCTCCAGGGTGCTAACCACTAATGTTTCACCATCCTCTTTTAGCCGGGTAAAGATCTTTTTATTTACATAAAAAGCCGGTGTGCCGAAATGCAGCTTTTCTGTTACACCAGGTAAGGGCAGTAAAGTTTTACGCAGAAACTCCAGATAAATAAATGGATCGGTGCTCATTATAGCAAATGTCGGAAGAAGATTTAAAAATAGGAATGACTGAGCCCTCCAAAATTGCTGTATTATCTCTTTTACAATTTAAACCTTGAAACTTCACTGACAAACTTATGCCCGCTTGCTTGTTATTTTTGAAAATAACATTTAACAACACTTACTATGGAATACAGACAATTGGGTGCATCGGGACTAAGGGTACCTGTGCTGAGTTTTGGGACGGCCACTTTTGGCGGGGGCAATGAGTTTTTTAAGGCATGGGGAAATACGCAGATTGATGAGGCCAAAAAGATGGTTAACCTATGCCTTGACGCAGGGGTTAATTTTTTTGATACGGCTAATGTTTATTCGCGCGGTATTTCAGAGGAGATATTAGGGAAAGCACTTGCAGGCTTACGCAACCAGGTACTGATCTCCACCAAAGCCACCTTTACCATGGGCGATGGTCCGAATGATTTTGGTTCATCACGCGAGCATCTGATACAAGCCTGTAACAACAGTTTGAAACGTTTAAATACTGATCATATTGACATTTACCACATGCACGGTTTTGACGCCACTACACCGGTTGAAGAAACCTTGCGGGCCTTGGATGATTTAATTACCAGCGGAAAGGTGCGTTATATTGCCTGTTCAAATTTTTCAGGCTGGCATTTAATGAAATCGCTTTCGGTTTCGGAACGGTACGGCTGGGCCCGGTATATTGCACACCAGGCTTATTACTCTTTACTAAACCGCGAATTTGAATGGGAGCTGATGCCGGTTGGAATAGATCAAAAGGTAGACACCATTGTTTGGAGCCCATTATCATCAGGACAGTTGAGCGGCAAGTTTCGCAGGGGGAAAGCAATTCCGGAGAGTTCAAGAATCAGTCAGGGTGGATCACACGGACCGGCTACTAATTTTGAGCGCCTATACAGCATTGTTGATGTATTGGATGAAATAGCAGCTGAAACAGGTAAATCAGTGGCACAGGTGGCGCTTAACTGGTTATTACAAAGACCTACAGTAGCCAACCTGGTTATTGGAGCCAGGGATGAAGAACAGCTTAAACAAAACCTGGCAGCAGTGGGATGGAATCTGGACATAGAGCAGATAAAAAGACTTGATGCCGCCAGCGAAGTTGACCCGATTTATCCTTACTGGCACCAGCGTCAAAACTTAAAGCTGGTTCCTTTACCAAAGTTTTATTAAACGTTATTTTGAAGCTCCGAATTTTGCTGCCGGGTTATTACTTCGCAAAAAAAAGATCATGAGATGTTAAAATAGTATTGTGTTAAGGGCCTCTTATTCAGAGTAAAGGGTTTTGAGTCCTTTAAAACGTACAACCAGGGGGAATATTGTAACATTTTTTTTACAATTCATGATTTATAAGGAGCTTTTAAAGGTCAATTTGACACCTTTGGAGATTTCGTTAAGTCATTGCGTCAATGCTACACCATTGAAGCTATTGCAAAATAGAACAATAGTGCGTATCTTTATCGCTTCATATAAGGCGGACATCCTGTCCGTCAACTGTGATAAGGTTTAGGTTAAAGCCTCCAAGCAGCGAGTGTGCGGAGGCTTTATTTTTTTATAACCTTAAACGCAAACTAACCGACCGGCCCAGTGCTTCCGCAAATTCAGGAGCAATAGACAATTCTCCGTTTTTTTGTACCCAGATATTTTTATAATCTTTTATTAATTCTATTTTTTCAGCATTTAAAAGCAACGCTATTTCCGTACTGTTTTTATTAATTAGTTTACTGTTAATGATCTCGTAAACATAATCAATATCATTAAAGGTTATTCTTAATTGCAATCCCATAATCCTGTCCCCGAGGGTAAAGATAGATAATATTACCTATTAGGCAAATTATGTTTCCTATGCTTAGTTTTTATTTTATTGTGTAAAAAAATACTTTAAGCTCTCATTTCATCAAAGTAAGGGGTACCCCTATCTTCTACGCATTTTGCGGCATAAAGATAAAGTGCTGCGCTCCACGTTTGCCAGTCAACACCCCGAACTTTGCCATCCTGTGCTTTTATCCATTCGTTAAAGCCAAAAGGAAGATTTGGGTCTTGTGACAGTTTAACCAGTTTGGTTAATTCAATAAGCTTTTGTTCGGCAAGGTCATACTTTTTAGCGGCTACCAGGGCGGCTACATAAAAGCCACAGATGAATGGCCATATACCCCCATTATGATAATTGCCCGGCAAATTAAAGTTCTCATAGCGTGGCAACCAGTCGGCATCGCCAGGGAGGGTAAACGGGAAAAAATTTGGCGGGAGATTTAATTTGAGATCGCCGGTTTGCTGCATGTGCCCGCATTCTGTTTCTACCCAATCAATAATTGCTTCGGCGCGTTCGGGGCTTGTTATACCCGAAAGGATAGCGATGCTATTGCCAAGCAGATCAAACTTATCGCTGTAATAAACTTTGTACGACCAGAATGCAAAATAAGGCTTGTTCCGTTGTTCAAGCCCTTCGTGCTCGTGGGCGTTTATAAAGCCGCCATCAATGGTTGGGCGCTTTATTTCTTTGCGCATTTGTTCTGCGCGCTCATGCTGGTCAAGCAATTTCAAATAGGTGTAGGTTAATGTGTTGACAAATAGCCCAAGGCCTAAAACCCATTGTTCGTCGCGCCAATCGCTGGTGGGTTGCTGTGCAATCAGGTACCGGTCCGATGGGCTTTGGTATTCCATCCAGGTGAGGGCCTTTGATACGGCATCATCCAAAAAATCAGCCTCTCCGGTTAATTTTCTGAAAATACCCACCCCTACTAAAAATAAGGGTGTAGTGTCACTTGCTCCGCGGTCATCTTTTTCATGTACCAGCGATACGATATGACCATGCTCTGTTTGGTTTTCTGCCAGCGTTTGCAGCACCAACCTGATGCTGTTTATTAATAGTTGGTTTCCGCTTACGGCAATGCCGAAGATAGAAAACATCAAATCGCGGGTATAGGGCTCCGGGTACCCCCACCCGGCCGTGCGTGGTAAACCATGGAAAGGACCATTTGCATTATGCAGCAATACTTCCAATGCCGATTTTTTGGCTGCTTCTATTTCTTCGCGCTCTGCTGCTGTCATGGTCCGTTAATTTAGTTTATCCCTAATTTTCTTTGTATTATCTCCACGAACTTTTTGGCTACTACCCGGTAGTCAAAATGTTCAACCACACGTTTACGACCGTTTTTGCCTAATTCAACCCGCAGTAAAGGGTGATTCATCAGGTTTAATAAATGTTGGGCAAGATCATCGGTATTGGCGCGGTAATCAACCGTGCGGGGAATATCAAAATCAACCCGGTGATTTTCAGGATAGCCGGCAGCTTTACCAAGTATCACATGATCAACCACTATTTTTTGGGCAACATTGGCCAGTAATGCTGTTTCGCCATCAATCATGGTATCCAGCATTCCCATAGCTTTCATGGAGATCACCGGTTTTTCGCAGGCATTTGCTTCCACTTGCGACATACCAAAGCCTTCCAGCCTGGATGGTGCGGCATAAATATCGCAGGCACCTATCAGGTGGGGCATAAAATTGCGCGAATTGATACTGGTGGCATACAACACTTTTTTATCAATGCCCAATTGCCTGGCAAGTGCCAGATCCGCCCCGGTTTGCACTTCTGTGCGGGGTTGCGGCCAAACCTTGCAAACGTATTTCCAATCGGGTACTTTGCCATCTATCATAGCCAGCGCCTGCATCACCTCCTGTGCCCCTTTTGATGCGGCATCCCCGCCTACCGTAAGGATCATCAGCTCATCAGGCTTTACCCCTAACGAGTCTCTCACAGCCAAAGTCTGCGGATCATCTTTGGCAACCGGAATAAAATTATCCGTATCACAACCCACCGGCAAAACTTCTATATTTTCGCCACTGATGCCATCCCTCACATACATTTCTTTTACCCAGTTAGAGGTAACCAAAATAAGAGGCAGGTTATTCAGCGTATCCTGATAATTGGCAATGTAGCCGTTGGCAACCAGCCAGGGCACCGGTAATACGTTATGCTTTTGTGGGTGCAGAATTAAATCGGGAGTATGGCCCCAATAGCCAATTCCAACCACAACATCGGGCTTAAACCACTTGTAATACCATTCTTTTTCAAGCGGCGATTCGCAATTTACAGCGTGAACATCAACGCCCAGTTCAATCAATCCTTTTAATAATAATTCTCCCTGCGTTGCCAAACCGCTGGGAGATGCGGGGTAATCATACAATAATAAAACTTTCATAGTGTGGTGTGTCCGCTATGCAGCCAGTTATTGGCCTGGTCAGCGTTAAAAAATTGCCAGAAAGCTTCTTCCTTTGGTGTGGTGTTAGCCTCCCAGCTGTCTGGACTAAATCCGTAAGTGTTTTTAATAATGCTGTATTTTTGTTCCCATACATGATGCGGGAGCGGGAAAAATATTGGAGCATCTTCCATCGCTATGGGATAATATTTCCGCCCCCCGTCTTCGTAAGCAAATGCCCACAATTCATTGGTTTGTATTTTTCCTGAATGCCAAAGATTTATTACCGCTTTACCAATTTCCTCGTGTCTGCGGTGACGGGTGTATTCGCCATAAATGCTATGGGTAATAATTATATCAAACTCAAAAAAAGGCAATAGTTTCAGGATAGCTTCTTCTACTTCATTTGATGATAATGCCGTTTGCTCGGGCCCATCGTCCAAATCGTCCATCCAGCTTTCTGCACCTAATATTTTTGAAACGATTTCAAATTTAGGCGCACGGTCAGGATCGTTTTTGCGGCACAGACTTATTATAAAACAGGTCCATTCAGGATGGCTTAATATTGTTCCGCCAGCCCATAAAGTTTCATCGTCAGGGTGAGCCACAATTATGGCAACTTTTTTGGTTTCGTTATTCATTGGGTGTTTTTAGAACATCCAATGGTATAAATGGTTTTTGAAGAATGTAAATGGTTAGGAAAATAACCGGTTTTTTTACGAAGGAGTGTTGTGCTAAATAGCGGGGGAATGAAAAAATAAAAAGCTTGTCATTGCTTTTCCTCTTATAACGGATTACAATGACAAGCTCTGGAGGTTTGGATTAATATTTAACCGGTTGCCCAGCTTTTGGAATAGACTCCTCAATAAACTTCCTTAAATTTTCAGTAGCTGTTGAAAGGTCTTCTTTACGCAGGTACATCATGTGCCCGCTTTTGTAACCTTCCCATTTAAGGCGGTCTTTAAGGCGACCGCTTGGGTCAAGCTGCCAAAGGCTGTATTTGGCATTAAAGTAGTCACACGCGCCATCAAAATAGCCCGATTGGATAAGTAAATGAAGGGATGGGTTTTGAGCGATAGCCTGACGCAGGTTTTCGCCGGTATGATTGTCTTTATCATCCCATGGCCAAACGTTACCGAACATATTGTATTTGAGGTCGGTTTTATAGTTCAGATCATTACGCAGGTAGATGTTAATTGCCGGGGTAAAGGAGTGCAGCCATGAGCTAAGTTCCGCATTATAATCCGGGCTAACACCGCTCGTCTGTCTGTCTATCCCTTTGTAGCGTGAATCCAGGCGACCAATAGTGAAACCTTTATCACGTAATAACTCTTTCCAGAACAAATCGTAGGAAACATCCAGGTTATTATCCAGTATCACTTTTTGCGACAGGCCACTGTAATGTGCCATTTTTGCAGCTATGGTAGTGCGCTGTGCATCATCAATAAAACCACCGCGCGATAAAGCCGGGATCAGCTCATTGATGGTGAAATTTTCAACCTCCGGTAAAAAATCGGTTAACTCTTTTTGTTGCAGATCGGCCGAAAGGGCTTTGTGGTACCAGGCGGTTGCAGCAAAATAAGGCAATTTCAATGCTGCCTGTACCGGGCCGCTGCGCTCAATTCCCAAATCAGTTGGTGATACTAAAACAACGCCGTTCAGATACATCCACTGTGCTTCCTGTAGCTCAAGTGCTAAGCCCGATACCCTGGTGGTACCATAGCTTTCGCCGATTAAGAATTTAGGCGATGCCCAGCGGTTTTTGCGGGTAACAAATGTGTTGATCCACTCGGCCAGGTATTTAATATCCTCATTAACGCCGTAGAATTTTGAACCCGGAGTTTCTTTATTCACAATTCTTGAATAGCCGGTATTTACCGGATCGATGTAAACAATATCGGCAACATCAAGTATGGAGTTTTTATTTTCACTGATACCGTAAGGTTGTACCGGGTAACCTTCATCATCAATGTTTAATAACCTTGGTCCGGTATAACCAATCTCCATCCACACAGAAGGCGTACCCGGGCCACCATTAAATGAAATTACCAGCGGCCTGTTGGCTTTATCAGTAATATCGTCGCGCTCATAATAAGTATAAAACACGCCTGCTACCGGACGGCCATCCCCATCCCAAATGGGCATAGTACCAGCGGTTGCGGTGTAAGGAATAAGTTTTCCTTTTATGGTTACCGTATGTTTGGTAGTTACAGATGAATCAACCTGCAGCACCCGGCTTTTGGTTATAGGCTGATTGTTTTTTGCAGCAGATTCATCATGCTGCTGGGCAATTGCCGTTCCGCCGATAAGGCACGTTAATGCAATTGAAGTAAAGATTTTCTTCATGTAGTGTTTTGTGATAAATAATGTCAGTTAAACAATATACAATACTAATCTTTTATTGGGGCTTTGGCAATGGGTGCGGATAGTGTTGCTATTTGATAAGTAGTTTTAGATAATAAATGGGGTAGTTAGGTCGGGGTCGCTTGTATAGTTTATTCACCCCGACGATCCGCCTTTAGGCGGACGTCGACACGCTTTCCGCCTTCGGCGAAGAGAGGCTAAAAGAAAGATCTTATTTGAAAGCTTATTTCGGCTGCGTAGCGTAAATTTTTAAGCCCAATATGCCTACCATTATCAGGAGCATAAAAAAGACTTCGGGCAGGGAAATGCGTTGTTGATAAAATGCCAGTTCGGCCAATTTTATAAAAATAAGGGTAGATGCTGTCCAAACGGCGAAGGCAGTTGCTGTTGGGATTTGTTTTATAGCCAACGAGAAAAGGTAAATATTGGCTATGCCAAATAAGATATAACCGATAAATGGAATTAATATTTGCAGGCCTCCATCCCATTTATAAAAATTAACAAACCTTATGGTTTTAAGGTCGCTGAACTTCATGAATTTAAGGCAGAAGGTCCATGCGGTTTCGCAGGTAGCTGCCAGTACTAAAAATAACCAGGCCAATATTTTATGAATTAATTAAGCGGCTGCAAGATATTAAAATTTTCATCGCCCCTCATTAACAATTAATTCAGGAACCTCATTTTCAACCGGAGGCAAGTGCATTACAGCTGCTTCTTTTTTGCGGCCAAAAAGTTTTTGAAGGGTTTTGAGTGCATTTGGCCTCAACTCGTAATAGTGCTTAAACCATTTGAATTTAAGCAGGTTTTTTTCGTCGAAACGTTTTACGGAGAAGGCATGCTGTAAAAAATAATCTCTTGGATACTCATAATGCAGGCCCCAGTTTTCAGGCAGGTTACCTGGTTTCTTGCCCGGATCGTAAACCGTTCCGAAAAGATGATCCCAAACGGAAAACTTGGTGGAGAAATTGGCATGGAAAACTTCGATATAATTAGCGTGGTGCCATAAGTGCAATTCGGGCGAATTAAGGAAGTATTTAAGCTTGCCCATTTTTACATTTACGTTGGCATGGATAAACATACCGAACATAGCATCAAGCAAGGCTTTTATGGGGATCACTTCGGGATGGGCACCCATAATAACGATAGGTGCAAACTCAATGGTTTGATTTATGATAATCTCCACCACGTGCGATCTTGATCCCGCCAGAAAATCAACCTCTTTCCCGGAATGATGCGCCTCATGCGTACGCCATAAAAACTTACTGGCATGTTGCAAACGGTGAAACAGGTAGATATAAAGATCGTGTGTAACTAAAAAGAACAGTACCTGTTCGGCAATGGTCCAGCTTTTAAAAAAGTTGAAGCCGTGCCAGTGAATGAAATTTTGTAACGACGGGATAATAAATTTAAAAATGAGGATCTGCAGAAAATAACTCTGGATAATAGTGTACCAAACCAGATCAATCCAAAAGCCCTCCCTAAAGAAGGGAAGGCCTTTGCGGTATGGCGATATACGTTCCCATGCTATGATAAAAATTATCCAGCATATTAAAATAGTGGTAGTTACCTCAAGTAAAGTCATTATGTATTATGCAGTCTTTTCTTTTTCTTCCTTATATTCAGGGCTAATGTTCACTCTTAAACGTTTCATTGGGCCCAGTTCTGATTCATATACACGTTTAATGCCATCGCCGGTAGCAATTTCTACGTCGTGGATATCGCGCACCATTCTCTGAAAGCCTTGTGGCTCAACAGATGCAGCATGATCTGATCCCCACATTGCACGATCAAGGGTAAAGTGACGCTCAACAAAAGTAGCGCCTAATGTTACGGCAGCAACCGTAGTAGCCAAACCGGTTTCGTGACCAGAATAGCCAATTGGAACGCCCGGATATTTATTACCCAACGTTTGGATCATTTTTAAGTTAAGTTCTTCTGGTTTACATGGGTAGGCCGAGGTTGAGTGAGCTATCATTAAAGGATAATTTTCATCAAACTCTCTTACCAGGTTAACGGCATCTTCAATTTCTTTATTGGTTGACATACCGGTTGATAACATCAGTGGTTTGCCTGTTAATAAAATCCTTTTGATTAAAGGGAAATCAGTTAACGATGCCGATGCCAGTTTATATAGGGGTGTATCAAAATGCTCCATAAAATCAACAGCCTCCACATCCCAGGTAGATACAAACCAATCAATGCCCAATTTTTTGCAATATTGGTCGATGGTTGCATACTCGGCTATACCAAATTCTGTTTTGCGTTTGTAATCAATGTATGAAATGCGGCCCCATGGGGTATCGCGCATAATTTCCCACTGATCTTTAGGTACGCAAATTTCTGGTGTTCTTTTCTGGAATTTTACTGCTGTTGCTTTAGCTGCAACAGCTTCATCAATCAGTTTTTTAGCAATTTCAAGGTCGCCATTATGATTGATGCCAATTTCGGCAATGATGTAGCAAGGCTCACCCGGACCAATTTTGTTACCGCTATTTAAAGCAATAACTTCGGTAGCTGTGAATTTGCTTTTTGCAGATTGATGTGAGGCGATGATCATCTCAGCCAGTTCGCGGAAGCAACCTTTGCCACCTTCAGCCTCGCAAACGATATCAGCAATATCTTTTATAAAGGAGATGGCATTAGCTGGGCATACACCAATACCGGCCAATTTCATTACTTCCACATCATTGGTGTCATCGCCAATGTAAGCCACTTCTTCGGCTTTCAGATTTAAACGGCTTAAAATTTCTTTAAATACTACCGGTTTATCTTTTACACCTAAATGCAGTTCGGTGATCTTTAGTTTTTCGGCACGTTTAATAACCGATGGAGATAATTCGCCGGTTATAATGCCGGTGTCAACACCTGCAAAATTGCGCATGCGCTCAACACCCATGCCATCGCGGATGTCAAATTTTTTAAGTTCTTCGCCATTAACGCCGTAATAAACGCCGCCGTCGGTTAATACGCCGTCACAATCAGTGAGTACTAATTTGATGCGTTCGAGTTTTTGGGTTAATATACTTTTCATCATAATTGAGTTTCAAATTAAATTGCGGTCCATCCGCCGTCAACAATCAGGTTAGCTCCTGTCATATAGGCTGATGCATCGCCTGCTAAAAACACCAGTGCGCCCTGGTAATCGGTTGGCTGGGCCATACGTCCCAGCAAAGTTTTATTAGCGTAGTTTTGAATAAAAAATTCGTTTTGAGCATTCTCTACACCACCGGGAGAAAGGGTATTTACCCGTACGCCCTTATTACCCCAATAGGCAGCTAAAAAGCGTGTAAAGTTTACAACGGCACCTTTTGTTACCGGATAAACCGGAGATTTATAAAAGGTTTGGTTACCACATTCATCACGGTAAATAGATTGATCGGGACCAACTATGCCATAGGTAGAAGCAATGTTGATGATACTGCCGCTGCCATGATCGGCCATTACGGTTCCAAAAACCTGCGATGCCAGGAAAACCCCGGTAATATTCACATCCAATGATTTTTTAAAGGCATCCAGCGGATAGTTTTCAAACGCTGAAAGCTCTTTTGCTAATCCCGGGTTTTCGAACATATCATTGATAGCCGCATTGTTAACCAAAATGTCTATGCTGCCATAACGGGCCAATATTTTATCGCGGGCTATGGTCAATGAATCATTGCTGGTAACGTCAACCGTTAAGCCAATATGATTTTCGCCAAGGCCTTTGGCAAATGCCGCAGCCCCCTGTTCATCCAGGTCGGCCACTACCACATTAGCGCCTGCCGAAGCCAAGGCCTCGCAGTGCTTTTTACCCAACAGACCCAGTGCACCGGTAACTATTGCAGTTTTATTTTTTAATGAAAACAGTTCCATCCCTAATTAAACTGTTTTAGGTTTTATATTGTAATTGCTTACTTTTCTGAAAACGGCTTCCAGTACTTCGCCTTTTAAATATTGTTTAACGTTTCCGCTCAGAATAGCCTCTTTCATTATCGGCATTACATCGCGATAAGCAGAAAGGGTATAAGCAATATCTTCATCACTGTGACTAAAGCACATGTTGTGGAAACCTGCCCAAAGAACACCGCGTTTTATCATTTCCTGCTGCATTAAGGTTTTTACTTCCAGGCCGTTACCTGCTTCTGGCGTAAACGTTACCATTGAGCGGCAGTTATAGCCTATGCAACGGGTGTATTTATCCATTCCGCTTTCAATAGCAATCGCATTGTAGCCGTCCTTTAATAAAGCACCTTTTTCATCAAGATATTTGGGTACGTTTTTATCGCGCAGTTCATTTATAGTCGCTATACAGGCAGCTAATGATAATGCCTCACCACCGAATGTAGTGTAGCTGAATACTTCTGAGTTAAACAGTTCCATTACATCGGCACGGCCAGTTAATAAAGCTATAGGCATGCCATTGGCACAAGCTTTTGAGTAAACAGCCAGATCTGGCTTAACATCAAAATACTCCTGGGCACCACCCAGGGCAATGCGGAATCCTGTCCACATCTCATCAAAAACCAATAAAGTTCCGTTGGCTTTGCAAACCTCTGCCAGTTCTTTCAGGAAGCCTGGTTTTGGAGCTTCGAAAATAAATGGCTCTAATATTAGAGCGGCAACGGTTTCATCCAAAGCAGCTTTAATAGCTTCGATATCGTTATACTCAAAAGTATAGGTCATGTTTTGGATAGCCTCGGGGATACCTGCGTTGCGACTGGTGATACCGATATACCAATCGTGCCAGCCATGGTAGCCACAGCAAAATACTTTGTCGCGACCGGTAAAGGCACGCGCTACGCGGATAGCAGCAGAACAAACGTCGGCACCTGTTTTTGATATTTTTACTGCTTCAGCATTGGGTACTATCTGTTGGATCAGTTCTGACAGCTCCACTTCCAATGGATGCATCAATGAAAAGGTAATACCATCGGCCAATTGTTTTTTTATGGCTTCGTCAACTGCGGGATAAGCATACCCCAATGAGATTGGACCTATAGCAGAGTTGAAATCGATATATTCATTACCATCAACATCCCAAACGTGTGAACCCTGCCCTCTTTGGATATATTTAGGGGCAACACCTTTTGTAAACTGGCCCGGACCCTTTGCAAGGGTTTGGGTAACCGGTTTCTGTACTTTTACAGCACGTTCATATAACTCATTTGATTTGGTTATTACAGGGTAGTCGGAGTTGAATTTTACGGTATTTGGCATAATGTTATTTCTTTTATTCAGAGAATTGTGGTACAGCTATTTGAGGTTGATGAAAGCGGGTGTTGTATCCTAATATTTTTTCGGCTATTTGTTTTCCGGTAAAGCCTTCATGCTCCATCACGTTTGGTAACAGTGATGGCTTAAACCATTTTTCGTTTAATGCGAATGGCAATACATTGGCGGTAAGGCCATGCTTTAATAATACTTCGGCAACAATGCTGTATAAACCACCGGTTAAGAAATGATCTTCCAGGGTAACAGTAAGTTTGCTGTTGCGGGTAGCATGCAAAATAGCGTGTTCATCAACCGGTTTTAAGCTCCGCATATTGATGAGGCCAACTGAAAGGCCTTCATTTTTCAAAATATCAACAGCAATAAGCGCTTGCTCAAACAGCAGGCCGTAAGTTAATATGGTAACATCTTCGCCTTCGGCAATAATTTCGGCTTTGCCTAATTCAAATGGGCTATGCTGATAATCCGTTTTACGGGTATTGATCCTTACGTATGATGGGTTGGGATGATTCCATATCTGTGGCAGCATTTTTACCAGATCGTCTTCGTCAGCAGGTGCAAAAACGGTCATGTTAGGGATGCCGCGCATTAAGGAGATATCTTCAACCGCCTGGTGGGTTGGTCCGTTACCATCAGATAAAAACCCCGGAATAAAACTGCTTAGTTTTACCGGAAGATTGGGTATACCGGCATCGGTGCGTACAAATTCAAAAGCACGCATGGTTAAGAACGATGCCAGCGCATGTACCACCGGGGTACGGCCGCGCAGGGCAAGGCCTGCTGCAGCACCAATCATGGTTTGTTCGGTAATACCGGTATCAATAAAACGGTTACCTAATTTGGCAGGGATGTTACGTACCAGGGCACGGTTTTCTGCCGTCATCACTATAAAGCGTTCGTCGGATAAAGCGATCTCTGTTAATAATTCTTCGTATGACATATTATTATCTGACTACTAATGTTTCTGATGTTAATTGAGTGGTATGTTCTCCATGCAGTTCTTTAAGCAAATCTTCAACTTCTGTTGCGCTGAAATTGCAGAACCACCTGTCGGCACGGCGTTCAATGCTGGGTAATCCTTTTCCGCGAACGGTATCGGCAATTACCACGTTCAGTTTACCTGTTTCAAACGGAAATGCTGAAAATGCTTCATGAAGCGCTTCAAAGCTGTGTCCGTTTATTCTTTTAACAGATGCGCCAAAAGCGGTGAATTTATCGTGCAAAGGCTCAAGCGGGATCAGATCTTCTGTTGCCATGTTTGCCTGGAAGTGGTTACGGTCTATCACAAATATCAGGTTATCCAGTTTGTAAGCATTGGCTACCAGCACCGCTTCCCAGCAGGTGCCTTCGTTTAGCTCGCCATCGCCCATAATACAAACAACTTTGTTATTGCCGCCCTTTATTTTAATATCCATTGCCACACCAATAGCTACCGATGGCAGGTGACCTAAAGAGCCGGAGTGAAATTCAATTCCGGGGATTTTGGTGTTGGGATGCCAGTAAATATTGTCAGATAAAGACAAATGATTTTTCAGACGGTCCTTATCCAGTAAACCCAGCTCCGCAAATGTTCCATATAAAGCAGGTACATCATGTCCTTTTGAAAGAAACAGGTAATCGCGGTTAGGATCAGTAAGATTATTCGGGTTAACGTTCAGAAATTCTGAATACAGATAAACGATCAAATCGGCAGCAGATAATGATGCACCAACGAAGCAGCCTCCGTCAGTTGACATTTTTATGATATGCTCCCGCACTTTTAAAGCAATGGCCTCGAGTTGGTTAGTGTTTGTAATTACACTTTGCATAGTGTTTTTAAAATTAAAAATCTAAAATTAGATAGCTTCCGTTTAACTTTTGTTACCCAAAAGTCAATTTTGTTTGTTCGGCTGAAATTGTTTTTAATTCATTCAGGTGATTGCGATACCAGTTTACGCCCGCATATTTTGCGTTGATTTGATAGATTTCTGGTTTTTCATCCAGTAATTTTAAAATATCATCGCACGAAAAATTGGGTTTAGCCGGGTATAATTCTTCAAATACGTTGTTTATAAATTGGTAATCAGCTTCGTAATCAATGGTAAAACGATGCGACATGGAATAATCCAGACCTGTATCCCATGCTATATTAGCTATCCTGAATTTTTCTGGATTTTCCCATATATAAGGAGTAGTATGTTCTAACTCCAAAGGCCTGGTTGCTTCTTTCAGTGCTTTTTCCAGACAGGCCATGGTCATTATCTCCACGTCGTTTCCATCGGGGAAAGTGGCCGGGTGCAAATTGCCAACGAAATCATATTTGCCCTCTTCGGCAAAATAAAAATCAAGTACTTGATCAATAATGCGCGGGTCAATCAGCGGGCAGTCAGAAGGAATTTTAAGAACGATATCAGCCTCAAATTGCCTAGCCGCCTGGTAATGCCTGTCGAGCAGGTTATTGAGGCTACCCCGGTAACAGGGAACATTTATTTTTATGGCCTCCTGTTCAATTACATCATCAGATTTTTCTTCGGATGTTGCTATAACAATTTGTGCCTCATGTTTAATCATTTGCAGGCGCCCAATCATGCGGTGTAAAAGCGTTTCGCTCAATATGGGCATCAGCACTTTTCCGGGTAACCGGCTCGATGACATCCTTGCCTGTACTACTATTACTATTTTAACTGCCATAAATTTACTTATCTACTCAGGCATACTGAACTTCCGGTTGCAGGGTACTTTCGGGTTGAAAGTTAAAGCTGCTTAAAAATTCGTCCTTTGTTCCGGTAAAATTAAGGTAGCTTCTGCAAATGCGGGCAATGTTTTTTGCCGATGTGCCACCGTTTTGAACCGGGGCAAGTCTTTTTAATTCATTTACATCAAAGTACGAATGCACTTTTTTTCCCAGCGCAATCCCTGTATAAACTACGGTAGAGTATTGAGTAATCAATTCGCAGCAATTGGCAATCATATGGTTGGTATTACCAGTATGATATACCAGTGTGCCAACCGGCGTATGCTTGCGGATCTCGGCAACAGCCCTATTTACCCTTTCATTAGGATGAAGCTTGAAGAGTAATTGCCTGCCCGCAGCAATTTTAACTGCCTGCTTAATAAACTCAATCCTGTTTTCAAATCGGTAGGTTTCGCGCATGTCTGATGTAGCCACCATTACATAGCCGTGATGAGGGAAATCATTACCCAAAAACTCTACATGATTATCATAATTCGGAATGCCGGTAATAAAAATCTTTTTAGCGTTTGTGCCGTGTTTAGCCAGGTAACTTTTGTACCCTTCAGATGCGGCGCAATAAATGTCACAAACATTTGTTGATCCGTTTAATGAGGTGTCACCACTGCAGTAAGGGGGCAGGCCGGTTGCTTTAACAATGCTGCTTATAAGGGTGCGTTTGTCAATCATCCCTTCCTGTACCCAAATGGTTTTGGTTTTTCTGAACTTTTCAGCCACAATCATATCGGTGCAGTTTACAACCAGATCATAGTTGTACCTGTCGCCACCATAATCTATTTGTAAACCGTGCTGAATCAGATAGTTTTCTGACCGCTCCTTAAACTGACCGGTTAGTACTGTTCCTTTGGCTAAAGGGGTGTGTTTGATGATGATTTTAAGAAAAGGATTGTCCGGAAACAGCTGGCTAAACCAGCAATCATAGTCGTCCAGATATTTGGATATCTGGTGCATTTGCGAAGTTTGATTAATTGATCCGGTAATAAATAGTATCCTTTTCCTCATCACATTGTCTTAATAAAAATTAAAACTACAAATTAGGTTTCGGCTTTTAACTGATATGATGCAAAGTTAATACAGGGTTAACAATATTTTTATTGACCACGTAATGAACGCTTTAATTTAACATTAAACCCAAACTTAAAGTTACAATAATTTTATTATAATATTTCCAAACCATTTTTTCAGAAACAGATTTACAGAGATAATTTAATTGCTAGCTTAAAATAAATAATAACTATTTGTAAACAAATGGAACAATTTAAGGCATAAATAATATTTTTATCCCTTATGCCGTCATTACCGATATTAAGAAAGATAAGACCCATACAGCTTATTGCCGTCATTTTCTTTACGGTATCGGGTGGTCCGTACGGACTTGAACCTTTACTGGCTTATGCAGGGCAACATGCAGCTTTGATGTTGTTGCTCATAACCCCGCTATTTTGGGATGTACCTGCAATTTTTACAGTGCTGGAGCTTAACAGTATGATGCCGGTTACTGGTGGCTATTATAAATGGGTAAAACATGCGCTGGGTACGCGATGGGGTTTTTATGAAGGCTGGTGGACCTGGTTATACACTTTTGTTGACCTGGCTATTTACCCGGGTCTGTTTGTTTTATATGCCTCTTACTTTTTTCCGGAGCTGAGCTCCTACCGTATCCCTATTTGTTTGGTTGTAATATGGATTTCTGCCGGGTTAAATATTTTAGGCATTGTACCGGTGGGCAAAGCCTCGTTGATTTTAGGGGCAATAGTAGTAGTTCCTTTTATTATTTTATTCGGCTTGTTTTTTTATCATCATGCAGGGGCTATTGTTATAGCATCACCATCAATAAGAGGCGTACCATTTTCTTCATTAGGGATGGCGCTGTATACGGTAATGTGGAATTGCCTTGGGTGGGATAACGTTACTACTTATGCCGAAGAAGTTGAACGCCCGGTACGCTCCTACCTCATTTCTATTTTTACCGCTTTTGCACTGGTTATTGTACTTTACTTTTTAGTGATCCTAGTTGCACAGCAAAGCGGGATATCACCAGGTGTTTTGAGCGACAAAGGTTTCCCTGCTGTGGCCGAACTGCTGAGCGGAAAATGGTTGGGCGCGCTTATTGCATTTGGCGGTATGGCCAGTAGTTTGGGTATTTATGCCGCAGTTTTACTTTCTGTTTCGCGGGTGCCTAAAGTTATGGCAGATGATGATCTGCTGCCTCAAAAACTAAATACACTCCACCCAAAATTTCAAACCCCATACATTTCTATTATCGTTTGCTCATTGGTCGTGAGCCTCATGATTCTTTGGCCCTTTGCCGATTTGTTGATTATTGATGTGACAGTGTACGGTGCAGGCTTATCGCTCGAATACATTTCTTTAATAAAACTGCGCTTATCAGAACCGGATGTTTCCCGACCTTTCAGAATACCATTGGGAATCCCCGGCTTGTGTCTGATGATCTTATTGCCTGTTGTGGTATATTTTGTTGCATTGGCAGGTGCCTTTTCTTCAGCTACAAACGGCGCATGGGCCGCAGTGTTCGCTATAGGCGCATTGGCAACTGCCGAACTGGTATGGAGACTCATCATCTGGAAAAAGCCGTATCTGAAATTTTAATGAGTATCTGAGCCAGCTGACGCACGTGGCTTACCTGAAGAGAAAATCAGTAATTACGGTATTGGTTTAACAGATTATAATTAAAAAGTAAAAATAAACTATTTAATCTATGGGGTTTGTAGTTTAAATTATTGTTTATATATTTGTCCCGGGTCAGGATGGTAAATGTGCTGATTCAAAACATCACAGGGAGCTGGTTGGCAGTAAGAAGATGGTTCGACTCCATCCCCTGTTACTCTTCTCTCTCTCATATAAGGTTTATAATTGGTTAGATCAGCGTTCCTGCCCATCAGGAGCGCTTCTTTTTTTATGGGCTAAACCAGCTCGGGAATGCTGCGGTTATATTTACGGCGGTAATCCTGCGGGGTTAATCCGGTTATCTTTTTAAAAACCTCCCTGAATGTTTTAATATCATTGTAACCGGCGTCATACATCAGTAAATTAATGTTTTGTGCCCCTTTTTCAAGGGCCTTTTTGGCAGCTTCAATTTTTACGCGTTGCAGGTATTCAAAAGGGGTATTGTGGGTTGCTTTTTTAAACCGCCTTATAAAATTGCGTTTACTCATGTTGGCATGTTCAGCAATTCCATCAATATTAATCTGCAGGTGATGGTTCTGTTCAATAAAGGTTTGTGCTTTCTGGATCTCCTCGTCCTGGTGTTGCCGCTGTCCTTTAAATACCGCGAAATGTGATTGCCTTATCCGATCCATATCTAAGGAGAACATTTTGCTGGCCCAAATCCCTACTTCCCTGCCGCAAAATTTATCAATTAAATAAAGAATCAAATTTAACGATGAAAAAGCACCACCACTGGTATAAATGCCATCCTGATCGGTGATCACCATGTCCGATAAAAAATTAACATCCGGATACCGCTGCAATATATCGTCCATATCGTTCCAGTGTGCCGTACATGAACGACCTGCAAGTAACCCGGCTTCAGCCAAAAAATAACTGCCCGAACACATGCTGGCTACTTCGGCTCCGTTTAGGTACATGGCATTTATCCACTTTATAATGTTTTGATGTTTTTTTAGCGAGATATCCCGGTCGCCATAAAATGCAGGTATAATAATGAGGTCCGGATGTTTGGTTTCGGCAATGGTTTGATAGGTAACAAAGGGTGATGAGATTTGTAATACCTTATTTTCAGCAGCATCCCCGACCATTATAATTTTAAAGGGCAAAGATTTTCCCGTATGCTTAAAAAGATTATTGGTATGGATAAACATATCCATTGCCCCCGTTATGGTAGACAGGGTTACATCTTCATGAATAATTAAAACTATCTCCTTCATCTTAACTAAATATAGGCAATTACCAATTTATAGCGATGCCTCAAAATAAAAAATAGAACCAACAACCCTTAAAGTTATTAATTCTATTTTATTGGCTATTGTTTAAATAATATCAATTAATGTTATGCCAAAGCATTTTTAGCATACTCACGGCATTTAATTACTTCTTTAACCGGATCTGAGCCTTCTGGTATTTTATATTCCAGCTCAATAGTAGCCGGGAATTTGTAATCATTTTTCTTTATCAGCGCTAAAACTTCTTTTATCGGGGTATCACCTTCACCCCATGGCATGTTAGGACCGTCGTGAAACTTCCTGTCCTTAATATGCATGCTGGCAATACGTTTGTGATTCTTCAAAATAAAGTCAACCGGGCTGCTGCTGGTGCCGGCCACATAATGGCCAATATCCAAATTAATACCATTGTGGTCGGATTGGCTCAGGGCTACATCCCATAAAGTAGGTGTAGCCTGGGTATGTGCGTGGTAGGCTACAATCATACCGTGCTTTTCGGCAATATCTCCAAGGCGTTGTGTTTGCACTGCGTCGGGCAGTTCTACAGTAACATGCGAACATCCCAGCGCTTTTCCGGCATTAAAGGCATAATCAATTTCGCCGTCAGTATTTTTGGCACCCAAAGCATTGGGCTTCCAGGCATAAATATTTATACCGGCATCGTTAAACATTTTACGGATGGCAAAAAAACTATCCATAATGGTGTTTTCGCGCCAGGTGGCTAATTGTGCAGCATAGTTTTCGCTGCCATCGCGTGGTGGTGCACCAGCATAAGCTTCGGCAGCATCCCCCATTAACTCTATCGCGTTTATATTACTATCAATGCAGTATTGCAGTATTTGCTGAATACTGCCAGGCAGGCTTCTGTATGAATAAGTAATTACTCCTATTTGCACCCCGTTAAATTTTGAATTGGGTTTAGGCTTTGCCAGAAATGAATTTGCAAAAGAACTTTTTGAGGCAAAAGCCATCCCGGCTGCGGCAAGCATACCTGCGCCAATGAAGCGACGCCTCGAAAACTGCTGGTTTTTCATAATGAGTATTTTTAGGTTGTTAGAATTGGTATTCAAATTTAAACAATAATAACGCTATTGCAAATCGCAGCGTTGACCGGGTGAGTCCACTCTACGCCCAGCTCCCATCTACCATCTTTCAAAATATTTTGAAAGTTTAATAACAAGGGTATCTTTGTAAATGGAATTGACCGAGGCTAAGCAAAAGTTTATTGAAGCATGGGGTAAGCTGGGCTCCGAATGGGGCATAAATCGCACCATGGCACAGGTACATGCGCTCCTATTACTTACTCCGGAGGCTTTAACTACCGAAGAAGTAATGGAAAAATTGAGCATTTCCCGCGGAAATGCTAACATGACCCTGCGCGACCTGATTAACTGGGGCTTGGTAGAAAAACAGCTTAAACAAGGTGAGCGTAAAGAATACTTTTATGCCGATAAAGATACCTGGAACATTGCCCGACAGGTAGCCAAAGAACGCCGCAAACGCGAGCTGGACCCGATTATAAAGATACTCGACGAGCTATCGGCCGTAAAAGGGAATGAAAAAGATCCCGAATATAAAACCTTCCACAAATCAGTAACTGATATTAATAAGCTGGCCAAAAACGTTGATAAGACACTCGAAATTATGCTAAAGGCAGAAGAAAGCTGGTTTTGGAAATCAATTTTAAAAGTATTTAAATAAAAGCAATTTGTGATTTACTGATGATATGTGATTGCTTATATTTGCATTAGAAAATAGCCAGACTTGTTTTTTTAACACCCACCAATTATTTTCCTGTGGTGTAATGGTAACACATCAGATTCTGGCTCTGAGGATTGAGGTTCGAGCCCTTGCAGGAAAACAACACACATCTGAATATTGCAGATGTGCCTCTCAATGTTGTATCGGAGCAATTAGCTTATTATCAATTTTACATTTCAAATCCTTAAAACTGCGATCCATCATAATAAATGCCCCATGGTATCGAAAGCGAACAAAAACCTGTATCATTAACGAACATTATAATTTTCAATCTGTAATAATGATTTGATTATTAATGAATTGACATGTGGCATGTGATTAGTGTATTAATTGTAATAAAAAAACGATCATGAAGAACTTTAAATCATCAGCACTTTTAACCATACTTATTGTATTGGTTATTTCGGGAACTGCATCCGCCCAAAGCCAGGGTTCCTATACCTATACTTATAAACCAGAGTCGCAGGAGTTATATAATACCATTGTTCATATGGACAGTCTCTATTTTAACGCTTACAACACTTGCGACATGGATACACAAACTGCTATTTTGGCCGACAGCATAGAGTTTTACCATGATAGAGGGGGACTAATGACCTCAAAAAAAGATCTTTTGGATGCGATAAAGAAAAATATTTGCGGTAAGGTAACGAGGGTTTTAGTGCAGGGAAGCATTGAAGTTTATGCCATAGCAGGCTTTGGTGCAGTGGAAATTGGTCTTCACCGGTTTATTAATCATCAGGAAAGCGAAACGCCCTCTAAGCCTGGTAAGTTTGTGGTTATATGGCGACACATAAACAATAAATGGCAGATGTACCGTATTGTTAGCTTGCACGCCGGCAATTAAAACTAAATACCAAACCCTTTATTCATATCCAGCCAACAAATTCAAATGCACAATGTTGTAAAACACATATTGCATTATGAAACAACTTATTGAATCATGGTCGGGCCGTATCCAGCCGCTGGTGTGGAACCTGCTCGTTTTTGCCGCCGCTATTGTTATCGGGCTGATAATAAAATTTATCGTCAGAGCCGTATTCGGTTACTATAAAAACACGAAAGATTACTCCCTGTTCCGCAGCATTATTACCCACCTTAGCGGACCGTTAACCCATTTTATACCACTTTTGGTGCTCAACTTAATGATTCCGTTGATGGTGGTGCTGGATAAAGAAATTAACGAACTACTGAGCCGTGTGGTTGAAATTGCTTTGATCATATCATTCGCAGCATTATTGGTGAGCGCCATAAATGTATTTGAAGATTATATGCTGCATGCCTATGATTTATCCAAAGCCGATAATCTGAAAGAAAGAAAAATCCGCACGCAACTGCAGTTTATACGGCGGGTGCTGGCAACACTCATCATTTTTATAGCTATTGCGGTTATTCTTTTAAGTTTTGATAACGTGCGCAAGCTGGGCGCCGGTTTACTTACTGGCGTAGGCATTGGTGGTATCATAATAGGCTTTGCCGCACAAAAATCGCTGGGAAGCTTTTTGGCTGGTTTGCAGATTGCCTTTACGCAGCCCATCAGGATTGATGATGTGTTGGTGGTTGAAGGGGAATGGGGCCGGGTAGAAGATATAACCCTTACGTATGTGGTGCTCAATATCTGGGATCAGCGCAGGTTGATATTGCCGATAAATTACTTTATTGAAAAGCCCTTTCAAAACTGGACCCGCAATACCTCCGAAATACTTGGCACTGTTTTTCTTTATCTTGATTATAATACCCCAATTGATGCCCTGCGCCAGGAGTTTGAAAAACTGCTGGATAAAACAACCCTATGGGACAAGCGTGTAAAAGTTATACAGGTTACCGATGCCAAAACCAATTGTATAGAGGTGCGTGTACTGGTAAGCGCCCGCGATTCATCAACAGCGTTTGATTTGCGTTGTTACCTGCGCGAAAACCTGATCAAATTTATCCGCGATAAACACCCTGAAAGCTTGCCGTTAAATCGCATTGTTATCAGCAACCCTGATCAATCACCTATCGAATCACCGCTTTTGGAGGCACCAGGTAGTCATACAACGTAAATTTTGCACGTTGGTGGTTTTGATAGGTTCGTGCAGATAGCCATTTAATTGACTTGTATAAGTTAACAAGGTCTTTTCATTCACCAGGAAACGTTGCGAGCCATCGGGCAATAAATAGCGGCTATTACCCAAAGGCTGTACCAGTTTTTCTATACCGATATCAGATGCCAGTCGCGCAAAGAAATAGCCGCCCGGTTTCAGCACACGCCACATGGACTGCAGCATAGCATCAAAATGCTGTTCGTTGTTGGCAAAATGCAATACAGCACTGCTAATCATCAAATCAAAATAAGCATCCTCGAAAGGCAGATTCTCGGTAGCAGCCACTTTAAAATTATCCAACGAATTACTGGGTGAGAGCAATTGCGACAATTCTTTAACCGCCGCTACCGCATCAGCATTGGGGTCAATTCCGTATACCTCAAAACCATTTCTTAGAAAATAAACCAGGTTACGGCCACCACCACATCCGGCATCAAGCACCCGGGTACAATTATCATAAGTGCCTTTTAGCAGCTGATCGAAAAGATAAATATCAATATTGCCGTAAAGTTGCTTCAATTGGTTTTGCATGGGGCTAAGGTAATAAACCAACACCTACCCGGGGGATAGCATAAATAAAAAAACATTTTTTTCGCTCCCATATTTGTTGCATTTTTATGCCATAATCTTAAATAAATCAATTTTTAAGCTTCACAGAAAAAATGGGCAAAGTAATTTTAGTAACCGGTGCATCATCCGGCATTGGTTTAGCATGTGCAAATGCACTACAGGCTAAAGGTCATACCGTTTATGGTTCAAGCCGTGATATCAGCCGTTTAAAATCAGTATCCTTTAAACCTATCCAGCTGGATGTAACCGACGATGCATCTGTAAAGGCTGCAGTTGACCAAATTATTAAAGCCGAAGGCAAGATTGATGTTTTGGTAAACAATGCAGGTAACGGGGTAACCGGTCCGGCTTATGCCATGCCTGTTGAAAGCGCCAAGCAGCAATTTGAAGTTAATTTTTTCGGTGTGATAAGAGTGAGCAGCGCCGTATTACCAAAAATGATTGAAGCTAAAAAAGGATTGGTGATTAACATCAGCTCATTGGCTGGTTTATTCGGATTGCCATACCAGGCTTTGTACAGCGCATCAAAATATGCTATTGAAGGTTATTCACAAAGCTTAAGGATGGAGTTGCGCAATACCGGCGTAAAAGTTACCCTGATTAATCCGGGTGATTTTAAATCAGACTTTACCCAAAACCGTGCTAAAGTAGCTTTCCCAATTAAAAACGAACAACTGGAAAAAGAATATAACACCGCTGTAGCCAGCATGGAAAAAGACGAAAGCGTTGGTGCAAATCCGGATGTTATCGGCAAAAAGCTATGTGAAATAGTTGATAAATCGAGCCCGGCACACCGTTACCTGGTTGGTGCATTTGGTCAAACTATTGCCGTTACTCTAAAACGCATATTACCCGGTGGTTTGTTCGAAAAACTAATGAACGATCATTACGGAATAAAATAATCAGCATATTAAACGATAATGAAAGGTGTTGCACATTTATGCAACACCTTTTTTATTTAATTTTTATGCTGAAACTCCGGCTTCAGCTGTGCATTCATGGCCGCTCTTAGTTTTAACACTTTTGGCGTTGATACATATTGAATATATGGCTCATTGCCATGCAGCCTGTAATAGCCCTGGTGATAGTTTTCTGCCGGGTATAAAACTTTAAAAGGGATCACCTGCGTAACTATAGGATAGGCATAATGATGTGACTGGTTTACTTTAGCAATCACTTCTTCCAACGTTTTCTTTTCTTCATCTGTCCGGTAAAAGGCTACCGATCTATAGTCTGGCCCTTCATCTGGTCCCTGCCTGTCAACAGTTGTTGGGTCGTGGGCATAAAAGAATGCCTCGGCCAAAGTAGCGTAACTGATAACTGCCGGGTTATAATAAACCTGTACTGATTCGGCATGTCCGGTTAATTTGGTACACACTTCCTCATATGTTGGATTTTTGGAAGAACCTCCCGAATAACCCGCAACTACACTGTTCACCCCTTTCAACTCAGAAAGCGCTTCCGACAAACTCCAGAAACATCCGCCTGCAAAAGTGGCTACTTTCTCGCCTGCTTTGGGCGTACGCAGGGTTGCAAAATCATTATCAGAATTTTGTCCTTTAGCGCATCCGGCTATCAACAGAAAAGCGACTAAATAAAAACTTAAATTTTTCATGGTTTTATTTATTTGGATGGGATGAATTTCAACGCATACGAATCGAGGCAATAACGTTTTCCGGTTGGCGCTGGGCCGTCGTCAAACACATGCCCAAGGTGTAAGCCAGTGCTGCGTTCTACCACTTCTTCCCTAACCATGCCGTATGATGTGTCTTTAATAATCATAATTGATTTTTCATCAACAGGCTTAAAGAAGCTTGGCCACCCTGTTCCTGATTCGAACTTGGCATCCGAAGTAAAAAGTGGTTTCCCGGTGGCAGCACTAACATAGGTGCCTTTTTCATGATTGTTCCAGTACGGGTTATGGTAAGGCGTTTCGGTGCCTTTATTTACCATTATTTCATAGGCCTCTGGCGATAAAATCTTTTTCCAGTAACTGTTAGGTTTAGCTTCAGGGAAAACTTTGGTGTTTTCTGAACTAAGGTTGTTATTGCTATCGGAGCTATGGGACTGGCTGCAGGCATTTAATGCCAGTAATACCAGTGGGATTATAAACAAATTTATCTTTTTCATACCTCTTAGTCGTTAAGGCATTAAAAACCTTACAACAAATTAAATGATATGAAAACGATGGTTTAAGCTACCGTAGATGGTGCAACACCATACGTTTTTTTAAAGGCATAAGAGAAGTGCGAAAAATCTTTAAAGCCTACTTCCATATACACATCGGATGTTTTCCAGCCCTTTTCTTTAAGCAGGTAATAAGCATCGTGCAGCCTTTTTAACTGTAACCATCGATTGGGTGAGGTATGGAATGTTTTCGCAAAATCTCTTTTAAAGGTAGCCAGGCTCCGCCCGGTGAGGTAAGCAAACCGGGCAATATCAACGTTGAACTTATAGTTTTTATTCATAAACGCTTCCAAATCAATTTTGCCGGGTTGGCTGAAATCGAAAAGCACATTCTTTAATTCAGGATTGGTCTCCAACAGGATCATTATGGCTTCCTTCACTTTTAGAGCGGTAAGCGTTTTGCTGATCTCCTGCCCTTCATCCATGTAAGGTGCCAATGAGTCAATGTAATTGCGGAATAAATTATTGGGTTTTAGCAGCAACGCATTTTCGCCGGTGTAGGGTATATCTGCTTTTAGATTGAGTTCTTCGCTAACGCTACGGAGTGTCCCTTCATCCATAGTGATGGATACGGTTTTGAATTCCCCGCCTGCGGGAGGTAGCTTTACAAATTTTGACAGCTGATTTTTCCGCAAAAACCGGAAATCGCCGGCGTTAAACGTATACATTTTACTATCCATGCCAACCGTTGTACTGCCCGATACAATGAACCCGAAAACATGTTGCGGAATAAACTGCTCTCCATCCCTGCTTACATTGGAGTAGCAGGAGTATAATATTCTCGGGGTGGTATCAATAACTGTTGGCATGGTAATTTCAACGATAAATTGATTAATATGTTTAACGCCTGGGGCGATTTTAACTGTAAATTATTTTTTCGGGCCGTAAAAAGCTTTGCCCAACTCTGTTTCCAGGAAGTTTACAGCCTCATCATGATCGGTGGAGATACTCACCGGCATCCATTTTTCCATTTCGGCGTCCCTGCTTGCGTTGGCATTTTTTAACATGCCAATGGCTTCGCTTCCCAGCACCAGATGAACCGGAGGCTCAGGGTTTTCGGCAAGTTCAACCATCACTTTTGCCGCTTTATCCGGATCGCCCATTGGTACAAATGTACGGGTCTTAAACATTTCACTTCTTTTATCAACCGTAGTTTCGTAACCCTCTACTTGTGGTGCATAGGTCATAGAGTCGCCGGCCCAATCGGTACGGAAACCACCGGGTTCAACACTGGTTACCAATATGCCCAGCGGCGCAACTTCTTTAGCCAAAGCCTCGCTAAAACCACCCAGGCCAAATTTTGCAGCCTGGTAAATAGACACGCCCGGATTACCCACGCGGCCACCAATAGAGCTGATTTGCAAAATACGGCCCGAGCGTTGTTTACGCATATAAGGTAATACTGCCCGTGTTATTTCTATAGGAGCATACAGGTTGGTCTCCAGCTGACTGTGAACCTGTTCGTCAGAGAAAGCTTCTGCCGCGCCGACAATGCCAAAACCGGCATTGTTCACCAAAACATCAATTTTGCCAAAATGGGCAATAGTATCGGCAACTACTTTATGCACCTGCTTATAATCGGTAACATCCAATTTTATGGGATAGATATTCTCCTTATATTTTTCAACCAGGTCATTTAATTGTTCCGGGTTGCGGGCTGTAGCAGCCACTTTATCGCCGGCAGCCAAAACTGCTTCTGTAAGGCTGCGCCCCAATCCGCGGGAGCTGCCTGTTATAAACCAAATCTTTGTCATGTTTTTAAATTTTGTATAACAAAGGTAGGTAGTAAAGAAGGCCGCCGTTTTGTTGAAGAGCTCAATTTGCTTTGTTGAAAAGCTCAGGCGGGTTTTGTGATGATGGAAAAATATGTTGCTTTTTTTGCCCTCTTTACGACTTGTCGTAAAGAGGGCGGCCGCGCGAAGCAATGGCCGGGTGAGTCTAAACCGCCCTTTGCATCTTACGATAAGTAAAATAAGATACCCCCAGAATTACCAAAAATATAACAGGAGCCATAAATAGACCGGCAGGGTCACCCGATGAAACATGCGCAATAATCGCCGAAACAAACGTAATGGTAAAACCAGCATATGCCCACTCTTTGGCTAGTTTACTAAGCGGTTGCAATAACAATATAGCGCCTATCAGTTTACAAACAGCCAATTCAATTTTGAAATAGTTTGGAAAGCCCAAATGCTGAAAGCCCTGCTTTAAGGCTGGGTTGGTTAAGTATGCATAAAAAGAGTAAGTCATCATTACCGCTACAATAACGGTAGTTATCCAATAAGTGATTTTTGTTGCTTTCATTTTGTTTAAAAATTTTGAACAAAACTAATTACCTTTACTATCAAAAGCATAGTACTTTCCCAAAGGATAGCACTATCCTGCGAGATACTTACCCCATTATGGAAAATCAATTTAACAAAGGAAACCATTCGCCTGAAGCCTGCAAGGCCAGCATTATGGCAGTAAAGGATGCGCTGTATATGGTAAACGGTAAATGGAAATTACCCCTTATTGTTGCCCTATCCAACGGACCAATGCGCTTTAACGATATACAACGTGCGCTGGATGGTATCACACCTAAAATTCTGGCCAAAGAGCTGCGTGAGCTGGAAATGAATGAATTTGTGGTGCGTAAGGTGGTCCCTACTACTCCGGTTGGCATCAGCTATGAACTAACACCTTATAGCCAGTCGTTAAATAAAGTGGTAGGAGAGTTGAGGAACTGGGGAATGCAGCACCGTGAAAGAATTGTAACCAGTATGCGCAAATCAAAGGCGGCTTAAATAATCTCAGTTAAATTAAAAGCAAATAAGGTCCACTCAATGAATCCCTTTATCGACATTAATAACCGGGAATTGTTGAAAGATCTGCTATCTTCACTTCAGCCCGATACTAAACCACTATGGGGTGCTATGAAACCACAGCAAATGGTTGAACATTTAATTGATCAGGTTCAATATACCAACGGCAAAAAAAACGGCACCTGCGACGTTCCTGCTAATGAAGCTGAAAAATCAAAAAACAAAGGTATTTATACAGATTCACGTATACCCAAAAATGTGGTGTTAGGTACCCTGCCAGATCACTATGAATATGATAACCTGCAAGCAGCCATTGATCAGCTAATGACTGAACTGTTGGTTTTTGACGAATATTTTAATTCAACGAATGCTGTTGCTATTCATGGCGGTTTCGGACCGATGAACTATTACGAGTGGCAAATATGGCATAATAAACATTTTACTCATCATTTAATGCAATTTGGGTTATTGCCCGAGTAGGATGGTTTGCCGGTAGCTCTTAACATTATAAATTTTGCAAAGCTGATCAACCTATTACTAAAACTAAAAATTATCCCCACAGGTATTACCCTGTGGGGATCAATAAAGCTCAAATAAAATTTTCTTTGTCGGCCTTAAAGAATTTTAAAGCCAACGCTTAAGGCCCAGATGTTTGGCCGCTGACCATAGCTTTGGTCAATATTGCTAAAATTACCCTGGTAGCGCAAATCAGTAGTAATAGGGCCAATATCTACACCAAAACCTGCCTGGTAACCAAGCGTGCTGTTTTTATAGTGTCCAAAATCATTATAAGCATTGGTAAAGTTCTGCGAAAAACTTTCATTGGTGCTTAAATTGGAAACATACACAGGACCGGCCATCACCCTGAAATTCAGGTTGTCGCCTCCAAAACGGGCGCCTACCAGTAAAGGCACGTTCAAATTGGTAAAACGAACATGGCCGCTGTATGAGTTATCATTTGACTCAAACTTACCGCCGGTGCTGCTTACATAAACTTCGGGTTGTAAATAAACCTGGCCGCCAAAACGGGCAAATAAACCAACCTGGTAACCGGCAACGCTGGAGTTGTTAAGGTTATCAGTATTAATGTTGGAGAAATTGGTCCCGCCTTTTATTCCAAGGGAAAATTGTGCCTTTGCACTTATACTAAGTATAGTTAGTAATGCGGCACACAAAAAATACTTTTTCATAATAGGATGTTTTTAGTTTGAGGGTAGACTATCGCTGTATCATTTAGTTTAATTTGAGCGAAAAATTATCCCCCATTTTCATAAATTAGTTTACAAATAATTAATTGCTTTAAATAATTACAGAATAATAACAATAGCCTTGCCAAAATTTTAGCTACAGGCAACCTGTATTTTTATATTTTTGTGAAAATAATTTAATATGGCCGAGATCAGCATTACAAATAAAGATTGGGAACGCGTAAAAATTAAAATACAACGTAAATACAACCACCTCACTGACGAACAGTTACAATACTTTGAGGGCGATGAAGAGAGCCTGATAAGCAGATTAATGGAATTGGTTAAACGCGATAGAAATTATGTACTATTTACCCTTAAAAAGGCGTTAGTAAATATCGACAACAACCGTCTGTAATTCAAGGCAGGGGTGCGCAAAAGTTAAAACACTTTTTGTAGATTTATATTTTTAGGAGTTTAAGGATGAATAAGGGTAAAGTGTTATTTAATAAATATAAGAAAAGGGCGTTTTTGGGCGGTACCCTGGTACTGGCTTTAGCTACCTGGAGTTTTAAGGACGACCTTTTCCAGATAACCAAAAACCTGGATGTTTTTGCATCTGTTTACAAAGAGGTGAACATTAACTATGTTGATGATATCAATTCGGCTAAAATGATAAAAACCGGGGTTGATGCCATGCTCGATGGATTGGACCCCTATACTGAATTTGTACCCGAATCGGAAATTGAAGAGTATAAGCTACATTACGTAAGCACCCAATACGGCGGTATTGGCGCCGGTGTTTTTGCCCGCAATGGCAAAGTATATGTTTCGGATGTATTTGCAGGCTTCCCCGCACAAAAAGCAGATATAAGGCCAGGCGACCAACTGGTAAAAATAAACGACATTGTACTTGATGGAAAGGACAATGACCAGGTTGGAACTTTACTGAAAGGATCAAAGGGGGCTTCTATTAAACTTCTTATTAAGCGTGGCGATGCTCCAGCGTTTGAAAAGACTATTGTTCGTGATGAGATTAAGCAACCCAACGTTTCCTACTATGGTATGGTTGATGGCAATATGGGGTATATCAAATTGGATAAGTTTTTAGAAAACTCAGCCGAAGAAGTTACCACAGCACTCACAGCGCTGAAAAAAAACAATCCAAACGGGATCATCCTGGATCTGCGTTCAAACGGTGGAGGTATATTACAGGAAGCAGTTAAAATTGTAAACCTGTTTGTAGCTAAAGACGTGGAGGTTGTATCACAAAAAGGCAAAATAGCCGAAAAAAATGCTACCTACAGTACCGTTAGCACCCCGCTGGAACCTAATTTGCCACTGGTTGTATTGGTAAACAGTCACTCTGCCTCCGCATCAGAAATTGTTGCCGGTTCATTGCAGGATCTGGATCGCGCTATTATTATTGGTCAGCGAAGCTATGGTAAAGGGTTAGTGCAGCAAACATTTAACCTTCCTTATAATAGCCTGGTAAAAATAACCATCGCTAAATACTATATTCCATCGGGCCGTTGTATCCAGGAAATTGATTATACACATCGTAAAGACGATGGCAGTGTGGTAAAAGTTGCCGATTCACTGATCCATGAATTTAAAACAAAAGATGGCCGCTCTGTTTATGATGGTAGTGGTATTTATCCTGATGTTTTTGTTAAGCAGGATCGTTTTGCCAATATCACGCAAACACTGGTAGGTAAATTGCTCATTTTTGATTATGCTACACACTACCGCGAAACCCATTCAGCCTTAAGTGATGTGCGTAACTTTGCTTTATCAGATGCTGATTATGCCGACTTCACCAGGTTTTTGGCTGATAAAAACTATAGCTATACCACAAGTTCTGAAAAAGTACTGGCTAATTTGAAAACGGAAGCCACCAAAGAAAAGCAGTTTGACCAAATAAAACCAGAGTATGATGCCCTGGAGGCGAAAATGATGGCCAGCAAAAAGAACGACCTGCAACAACATAAAGACGAAATAAAACAGGTGCTTGAAAATGAAATAGCATCCCGCTATTATTTTGAGAAAGGGCGTTATGAAACGAACTTTAAGTATGATAAAGAGCTTGCCCAAGCTGTAAAAATTATGCAGGATAAAGAGCTGATAGCCTCTATATTAAAGGGTGAAGGCGCTTATAAAGTAATAGGTAAACCCGTACTGGCAATGGCTTCTAAAAAGGCAGGCCAGGATCAGGACGGTCAATAGTTTTAAACCTCTTTTCCGGTATCCATAAAATAAATACCAACCCATTGCTAAACTATTTCGTATTAAGTTTGTCTATAAAACAAACAACATTATATATGAAAAAGTTACTTTTTGCAGCAGCCATATTATTTGGATGCTTATCTGTTAAAGTTGCTGATGCACAGGTTCATCTTAGTTTAGGTGTTAACATTGGTGCCCAGCCCGAGTGGGGGCCTGTTGGCTACGATCATGCTGAATATTACTACATGCCTGATATTGATGCTTATTACGATGTTCCACGTCATCAATATGTTTATTTTGATAACAATGCATGGGTACATGCGGGCGCATTGCCTCCGCGTTACCATTTTGATAGATACCGTACCTATAAAGTAGTTGTAAATGAACGTAACCCATGGGAACGTCACGATGCAATCAGGGCTCGTTATGCAAATTACAGAGGCCGTCATGATCAGGTTGTTATCCGCGACAGCCACGATGATCACTACCGTAATCATTGGCACGAAGATGGTGACCATAGAGATGGCGATCACGGAGACAGAGGTCGTGATCACTAATTAGCTCAGAAAACAAAACATTATGAGGTTGGCTTCACAAAAGCCACCTCTTTTAATTTCGGGGTAATTGATAATCCACCGGAAGTAAATCGGCCATACGCTGTGTTCCCCAGTACCCTTCAACCCTATTGCTCATCGGGTTAATTATAATGCCGTTACTGTCAAAATAAGCATAAGGATCTGTGAAGGTGATTGTGGTATTATCTTTTAATGAAGTGCTCCGGGCGTTTGCATAGTTAATTATCAGGCAATCCGGATACCCCATAGCATAGATACCTTTTATATTGGTTGTCTTTATAAATTCCGTAGTAGCTAAATGTCTGTCGAACACTTCCTGATTAAATTTTACTTGTTGAGCCTGCTTTTGCCAGTATTGTAACTCTGGGCTGACATTACCCGGAGTGCTATATTTTTTAATATTGGCACGTATAGTGCTGTCAGTCGGCTCGCCTTCAATAGGCGTTCTCACCACTTTGCGTACCATAAAATTCTCATCGGCTACCCGGTCAATTATACAAGAGCGTAAAAAATGCATTTCAGATCCAAGATATACTTTAACTCTTTTCTTTTTCCATATCATTTGCTGTGCCGCTGTACTGTCCATTTGTGTAAAAACAGAAGAGCCTGTATAGTAAATAATATGCTCTCCCGGGTCAATCAGAAATGAGTTCAGCAGGTATTTAATACGGTATCCTAATGCCTTATTTTCTAAAATCAAAAAGCCCCGTGAAGTTGCGCTAAGTTTATCTGTGTTTTGATCATAATTGAAAACAAGCAGATTAGGATTTAATATCTTACATTCAGCTGCGTTTGGTGTATTCCCGAAAAATGCATCGGTAAACATTCTGATATACCTTTTTCTGTTTGGGTCTGTTTTAGCTTTTCTTTTTGCACCAACTATTTTTATTTCATCTAATACATTTGTGATAGATTTCAGTTCAATATCTGGTAGGGTAAGGTCTTTATTATAGACAGATACCACTTGATGATATGTTTCATAGCCTATGCAGGAAACAACCAGGTCATATTGCCCGTTCTTTACATCGGTAAGCTTAAATGTTCCATCAACCATCGTTTCACTTCCTACGCTTGAGTTACTCAGAAATACGCTTGCATTAGCTACTGGGGTTTTACTTTGTAGGCTTAGCACTTTGCCGCTGATAATGTTTTGAGCTAACATGGAGGCGGGGGTAATAAGAAAGAGGAATAGGAATTTGAGCATAAATATATTATTGATACCAATGTGATAAGTGGGTTTAATTTAGCTATTCTTACTAAATTGTATAGAAAGTAATCGTATTGTTTGTGTTTTTAGATGAAAATGTATAAAATGGACAATCTGCCGATACACCCCCAAAACCTTTGAGATGTAAAACTTACTTTTTAAGTCTTCGTTGATAGGAATAAAAGCAAGGGAAGGTGGCATCATTTAAGTTGATCTGATCAAATAAATAATATTCAATTGCTTTTAATAACATCACAATTTGGTTACGTTGTATAAATATTAGCCCAATTGCTTAAATTAGCAATATCATCAATATGAAATATTCTTACCTGTACGTGCTTATCTTTCTTATTGCGCTGGCTTCATGCTCGCCAAAAGGTCCGTATGCCGTTACCAATAAGTATTATAACGATAAAACAAAAGGCTTTGTAAAAACTATCCAGAAGCAATTGCCCGATTCATTAACCGATAGTACCGGTACATTAATTCCATCGGCATGGGTGGGTACAGTAAACTTTGGTATCCGCAAACCCAATTTTGTGATTATCCATTTTACAGCTCAGGATTCTGTACAACAAACCTTAAAAACGTTTACGGTTACCAGTACCCAGGTTAGCGCCCATTATGTAGTGGCTAAAAACGGCGAAGTATTTCATATGGTGAATGATTACCTGCGGTCCAACCATGCAGGTGTTGGTAAGTGGGGAAGTGTTACCGATATGAACAGCTGCTCTATTGGTATTGAGGTTGATAACAACGGAAGTGAGCCATTTACCGAAAATCAGATCATCAGTCTAATATCGCTATTGGGTCAGTTAAAGAAAAATTATAATATCCCGCAGGCCAATTTCATCGGTCACCAGGATTTTGCACCTAAACGCAAGCCAGATCCGGGTCCGCTTTTCCCCTGGAAAATAATGGCTCAGCATGGCTTTGGTTACTGGAGCGATGATGTACTGGAACTGGCTCCGGATGGCTTTGATTATGCCATCGCCCTCAAATTAATAGGTTATGATACCTCGGATATCAAAGCTGCAGTGGTTGCCTTTAAGCGTCATTTTATACAAACAGACATCAGCCCAACGTTAACCCAACTGGATTTGAATGTGTTATATAACGTGTATCAGAAATATGCACAATAAAACAGTTTGCAGTGAGCAGTAAAGATTGTTAAGTTGGTAGTTAGTTTTGTTTGCTAACTGCCAACTTAATACTGCTAACTTATTTTTTCACCCATCCGTCTTTCAGCGTCACCGTGCGGTTAAACACCAGCTTGCCTGCGTTAGAATTTTTATCAAGAGTAAAATAGCCCTTGCGGATAAACTGATAACCCTTGCCCGGTACGGCACTTGCCAGATCAGCCTCAATGTAAGCGTTTGGCAAAATGTGTAAACTGGTTGGGTTTAAATATTCTTTAAAGTCGCCATCTTCATTTGACGGATCTTCCACCTGGAATAAACGATCATACATCCTTACTTCGGCAGTATGAGCATGAGGAACACTCACCCAATGGATGGTGCCTTTTACATTGATACCGCTGGTATCATTGCCCGATTTTGATTCCGGAATATAGGTACAGTGTATTTCGGTTACATTGCCATCAGCATCTTTCACAAAACTATCGCACTTAACAATATAGGCGCTTTTTAGCCTTGCCATTAAGCCAACACCCAGGCGGAAAAATTTCTTTGGAGGTTCTTCCATAAAATCTTCGCGCTCAATCCAAAGTTCACGGCTAAACGGAATATCCCTGCCGCCTTCCCCACCTTCAACTTCGGGGTTGTTTTCGCTGAACATAGTTTCAGTTTGCCCTTCCGGATAATTGGTGATGACCATTTTGATAGGATCCAACACCGCCATGCGGCGCCATGCCGTTTTGTTCAGATCCTCGCGGATACAGAACTCCAGCAGACTCACATCAATCATATTCTCACGCTTGGCAACGCCAATGCGCTCGCAAAACTCGCGTATGGAAGCAGGTGTATAACCCCTGCGGCGCAAACCGCTAATGGTTGGCATACGCGGATCATCCCAGCCGTCAACATGCTTATCCTCTACCAATTGCAGCAGCTTGCGCTTGCTCATTACGGTATAGTTAAGATTTAAGCGGGCAAATTCATACTGCTTGGATGGGAATATGTCCAGTTGTTCAATAAACCAATTGTATAAATCGCGGTGCGGAATAAACTCCAGCGTACAAATAGAATGGGTAATTTCCTCAATAGCGTCAGACTGCCCGTGAGCGAAATCATACATTGGGTAAATACACCATTTATCGCCGGTACGGTGGTGATGTGTATGTTTAATACGATACATCAACGGATCGCGCAGGTGCATATTAGGTGCAGCCAAATCCAGTTTGGCGCGCAGCACCTTGGCGCCATCCGGGTATTTACCGGCTTTCATATCAGCAAACAGCTGTAAATTTTCTTCAACCGAACGGCTGCGGTACTTATTAGGCGTACCCGGTTCAGTTGGTGTTCCTTTTTGTGAGGCAATCTCTTCGGCAGAGCTATCATCAACATAAGCCAGGCCTTTTTTGATCAGGGCTACAGCAAAATCATACAGCTTATCAAAATAGTCGGATGCATAAAGTTCGTTGGCCCAGTTAAAGCCCAGCCATTTTACATCTTCCTTAATGCTGTCAACATATTCTACATCTTCCTTAGTGGGGTTGGTATCATCAAAGCGGAGATTGGTTTGGCCGCCATAGCGTAAAGCCAATCCAAAATTTAAGCAGATGGATTTGGCGTGGCCGATATGCAGATAGCCATTGGGCTCAGGCGGAAAACGGGTAAGTACCCGCTTGCCATTTTTACCGGCGACTAAATCTTCTTCAACTATTTCTTCTATAAAATTTAATGCTCTTTCTTCGCTCATGATATTATTTGGAACGGCAAAAATAACAATTTCATGCTGGTTAGACTAACGAATTATAAAGGAGTAGTTTAGGTGCCAGCTAAAATCAGATATTTCTGTTATCTTTGCCTCAATTCCTGATTTGTTAACCTTTTAAATATCACGGAACCATGACAACGCTCATCCACATATCGCCCCCTTCGCTCATTGCCTAAAAAGGCAGGCAAAATTGCTATTCAATTTTCTTGGAAATAATTAATTGGGTGCCATTTGGTATTCAATACTATTAGCTATTCCGGTCTGTCGATTTTTATGCCGTTTTGGGCAATGCAAAGGGTATATCCGCCAAGCTGCGGATGAAAAATTATCGATTTAAAATCAATTGTTAAATTTTAATCATCACTAGCTTATGGAATCGCTATGCCTTTGCCGTTTTGAAACGGCCATTCGGACAAATAATTTTTTGTTGATGATTGGAATTATCATCAGCGCCTTAACAAATTTAAAAACACACCTGGTATGCTTAACGGCAACGGGTATAAAAAATATAAACCCACATGGGCAATTTAAAAACAAAAGATCTGACAAAGATCGGCTATACCAATAATCAGCTCATCAGCTTTACATTGGGAATAGCTGCAAAACACTATAAACACCACAGTAACGAGCAGATTATAACCCTGCTAACGGCAATAAAAGATAAACCAGAGCAATATCTGCATCATGAAGTTGAGGGTAGAATAGCGGAGCGCGTTATAGGTAAAGTAAACGAACCGGCTTTTAAAGCCTTTGAAATAATGGAGCAGTCTGCACCATATAAAATTTATGGCGGTAAGGATATTGAGGCATCCGCCAAAAAACAAATGGAACTGGCCATGCGCCTGCCCATAAGTATACAGGGTGCTTTAATGCCCGATGCACACATGGGCTTTGGTCTGCCTATTGGAGGGGTGCTTGCAGCAAACAATGCGGTAATACCCTATGCTGTGGGCATGGACATCGGCTGCCGTATGGCACTAACCATTATTGATGAAAGCGATACGTTTATCAGCCGTTACAATTATCAAATTAAACAGGCCTTAAAAAGCAACACCCATTTTGGTATGGAAGGCGGACTGGACACACGACAGGAACACGAGATACTGGACAGTGATGTGTTTACCCAAATTCCTTTTCTGAAACCATTGCGCGGAAAGGCTGCCAGGCAGTTGGGTACTTCTGGCAATGGTAATCACTTTGTTGAATTTGGGGAGATAGCGCTTGCTGATAACAACACATTGGGCTTACCCGGTAAAAAGTATGCAGCCTTATTATCACACTCGGGCAGCAGGGGATTAGGATCGGCGATAGCCAAGCATTACACCCAATTGGCTATGAATACCTGTAGACTTCCGCGCGAGGCACAACAATTAGCCTGGCTGGATATGGACAGCGAAGCCGGACAAGAGTACTGGCTAACCATGACCTTGGCAGGAGATTATGCCCGTGCATGTCATGAACGGATCCATGCCAATTTGCTAAAAGCATTGGGTATAAAACCGCTTTGCCTGATAGAGAACCATCACAATTTTGCCTGGAAGGATACCCTGGCCGATGGTAAACAGGTTATCATTCACCGCAAAGGTGCTACCCCGGCACATGAAGGCGAGTTGGGGATTATACCAGGCAGTATGACCACATCGGCCTATTTGGTAAAGGGCAAAGGAATTGATCAGGCTTTGTATTCAGCATCGCATGGGGCGGGCAGGGCCATGAGCCGACAAAAGGCAAAAGACAGCATGACTGTTTCAGGAATGAAAAAGTTATTATCAAACGCCGGAGTAACGCTTATTGGCGGCAGCGTAGAAGAAAACCCGATGGCTTATAAAGACATTGAAAAGGTGATTGAAGCGCAAACCAGCCTGGTTGATATTCAGGGAAAATTTATACCGCGTATTGTACGCATGAATAAAGATTAACACCATGAAAAAAGTAATTATACAAATTACAGCAGGCAAAGGCCCGGCAGAATGTTGCCGGGCTGTTGCTCTTGTACTGCAACTGATACTGGAACAGGCAAAACAAAAGCATATCGAAACTGAAATACTTGATAATAAAAAAGGAGAAATAGAAGGCACGCTACTTTCAGGTACATTAACCGCAGCAGGTGGCGATTTGGAATCATTTATTGTGGAATGGAGTGGAACTATTCAATGGATAGCGCAAAGTCTGTATCGTAGAAATCATAAGCGCAAAAACTGGTTTGTGGGTGTAAGCATTTTCGATATCAAAGAATTACCGAAATGGGATTTGAAAGATGTAAAATTTGAAACTACCCGTGCTTCAGGTCCCGGAGGGCAAAACGTAAATAAAGTGGAAACTGCCGTGCGGGGCATACACCAGCCTTCCGGTTTGCAGGTATTTGCAATGGACAGCCGGTCGCAGTTGGAAAATAAAAAGCTTTGTGTTGAGCGACTACAAGCCAAAGTAATGGCCTGGCAGATGGAACAATTAATGGATGAGCAGCAAAGCCGCTGGCTGGAGCATCATGCTTTGCAGCGCGGCAATCCAGTTAAAATAATACGTGATAACCTGTAATAAAAATGAATAACCATGATGCTTTTTAAGCATCATGGTTATATTATCGTCCTATAAACATTAAGACAGATGATCTTATGTTAATCTAATTTAAAGCTATAAATAAATGAAAATCAATCCCTTTAAACAAAAAAGCCCCGGGCACTACTCCGGAGCTAACTTACATAAACTATAAAACTGAACACAAAACGCCTTGTTTGATTAAGTCATTGGGTTATTGGTTGTTTTCACCGCCGCTTTCACTTATCACCAATTACCGTTTTGGCTTTGTTTATATTTATCCTTCAGCACTGATCTCTCGTAATTTACTTACGAACATCCCATCGAATTGCCGCAATTAAGGCACTTGTAACAGGTGCCCGAGCGTACGGTGGTATGTCCGCAGGTATTGCAGGCAGGGGCATCGCTTTGTACACCCATACTTACATCAAAACTGTATTTTTTACTGCTGTTATAATCAACTTCCACCGGTTTATTGGCAGGCTGAAAAACATTAGTTTCATCCGGATTAACATCGCTGTTCTCCATCTGCGGGTTGCCGATAACACCATTCTGATCTGTTATTACGTGAACCAGGTCGGTACGGTTCTGGTATTCGTAGCCTAGCATCCTGAAAATATAATCGATAATAGAGGTTGCGCTTTTAATATTGGCATGGCCAACCACCATTCCGGCAGGTTCAAAACGGGTAAAGGTAAATTTCTCTACATACTCTTCCAGTGGAACACCATACTGTAAGCCAACCGATACGGCAATGGCAAAACAGTTCATCAATGAGCGGAAGGTTGCACCCTCTTTATGCATATCCACAAAAATCTCTCCTAAAGTACCATCCTCATATTCGCCTGTACGCACAAATACTGTTTGTCCGTCAATGCTGGCTTTTTGGGTATAGCCACGGCGTTTAAAGGGCAGACTCTTCTTTTGCACTACGCGTGATAGCTGACGCATAAAGCTCGTATCGTGCGATTTTTCGATAATGGCAATCGCTGCTTCAATTACCTGTTCGGGGGTTAAATCGCTTAACTTTACATTGGCAGCTTTGCCCAAAACTTCTTCAACGGTATCCAGCTTATCATCAGCAAGCTCTTCTTTTTCTTCCTTAACGTCTGACTTGGTTGATAGCGGCTGTGATAGTTTACAACCATCACGATAAAGGGCATTAGCTTTTAAACCCAGGGTCCATGATAGTTTGTAGCAATCTTTTATTTCATCAACCTTAGCTTCATTTGGCAGATTGATGGTTTTGGAGATAGCACCTGAAAGGAAGGGCTGTGCCGCTGCCATCATTTTGATGTGGCCATGTGAATGGATGTATCGTTCGCCTTTTGCACCGCATTTGTTGGCACAGTCAAATATTGGGTAATGTTCTTTTTTAAGATAAGGGGCATCTTCAATAGTCATAGTACCGCAGATGTATTCATTAGCTTCCGCAATTTGCTTGCGGCTAAAGCCCAATCCGCGCAGTACGTTAAAATCTGGGGCATTGTATTGCTCGGCGGTAAAGCCTAATCGTTTTAAACAATCTTCGCCTAAACTCCAAATATTAAAGGCAAAGCTGATTTCAAAAGCAGCAATAAGACCCTTGTCTAAATTCTCCAGCTCATCATCCGTAAGTCCCTTGGCTTTTAAGGTTTGAGTATTGATATGTGGCGCGCCGTTTAAAGTAGCGGCTCCTTTGGCATAGTTTACAATGGCAGTAACCTCGTGTTCGGCATAGCCTAAATTGCGCAATGCCTCGGGCACGGCCTGGTTAATAATTTTGAAGTAACCGCCACCCGATAGTTTTTTAAATTTTACTAATGCAAAATCGGGCTCGATGCCGGTGGTATCACAGTCCATTACTAAACCTATGGTTCCGGTTGGGGCAATAACGGTAGTTTGTGCATTGCGGTAGCCATATTTTTCGCCCATTTCAACCGCTTTATCCCAGGCATTGCAGGCTGCAGATAACAGGTAATCGGGGCATTGTACCTGGTCAATTCCCGGAGGGGCAATTTCCAGTCCTTCGTAATTGCCGGTAGAGTTATAGGCTGCATAGCGATGGTTGCGCATTACGCGCAGCATATGCTGTTTGTTTTCTTCGAAACGGTTAAAGGTACCCAACTCGCGGGCCATTTCGGCTGAAGTTGCGTAGGCAGTGCCCGTCATGATGGCGGTAATGGCACCGCCAATGGCACGGGCCTTTTTGCTGTCGTAAGGGATACCGTTTACCATCAGGGCCGATCCCAGGTTGGCATAACCTAACCCCAGGGTGCGGTAATCGTAGGATAGCTGCGCTACTTCTTTTGATGGGAACTGTGCCATCAGTACCGATATTTCCAGTACGATGGTCCAGATGCGGCAGGTATGTTCAAAACCCTTTACGTTAAAGACGCGGGTTTTAGGGTCGAAGAAATGAGCTAGGTTGATGGATGCCAGGTTACAGGCTGTATTATCCAAAAACATGTACTCTGAGCAGGGGTTTGAAGCATTGATGCGGCCACCTTCGGGGCAGGTGTGCCACTCATTAATGGTGGTATCAAATTGTACACCCGGATCTGCACAGGCCCATGCTGCAAAGGCAATATCATCCCATAGTTTTTGTGCCGATACCGACTTAACCGCTTTGCCACTTACACGGCTGGTTAAATCCCACGGTTTTCCTTTTTCCAGCGCTTTAAAAAAGCTGTTGGAGATACGTACAGAATTATTTGAATTTTGGCCTGACACGGTGCGGTATGCCTCTCCTTCATAATCGGAAGAATATCCTGCTGCAATTAAGGCTGCTACCTTTTTCTCTTCCTCAACCTTCCAGTTGATGAAGCTTTCTATTTCGGGATGATCCAGATCCAGGCAAACCATTTTTGCAGCACGGCGGGTGGTCCCGCCTGATTTGATGGCCCCGGCCGCCCTGTCGCCAATTTTCAAAAATGACATTAAGCCCGATGAATAACCACCACCGGCCAGTTTTTCATTATCGCCCCTGATTTTTGAGAAGTTGGTGCCTACCCCCGATCCATATTTAAAAATACGCGCTTCGCGTACCCACAGATCCATAATACCACCTTCGTTCACCAAATCATCATCAACAGATAGGATAAAACAAGCATGTGGCTGCGGACGCTCATAGGCTGAGGTTGATTTGCTTAACTCTTCGGTAACCGGGTCAACATAATAATGCCCCTGCGGTTTGCCGGTTATGTTGTACGAACTGTATAGCCCTGTATTGAACCACTGGGGGGAGTTCGGCGCAGCAAGCTGTCCGGTTATGGTGTAAACTATTTCATCATAAAAAATTTCAGCATCTTTTGGCGAAGCGAAATAACCATAGCGCATACCCCAATCTTTCCAGCAGTTGGCCATGCGGTGGGCAACCTGTTTAATGCTCCGTTCACCACCTTCTGATCCATCGGCCTGCGGTACCCCAGCCCTGCGGAAATATTTTTGAGCCAGAATATCTGTAGCTACCTGCGACCAGGTTGACGGCACCTCCACATCGTTCATTTCAAAAACAGCATCACCCGATGGGTTACGGATAACCGACGAACGTTTATCATATTTAAACAAATCAAATACGTTGGTATTTTCTTTGCTGAAGTGCCGTTGAATTACTAACCCCTTGTCACTTAGTCCTCCTGGTTTTTTTGTAGTAGTTTTAGTCATAGTAGTAAGATGAGAGCGGTAAAAAAATTTATCAAAAACCTTTAGGGGGTTTATATCAAATTTATTGTTCTCAAAAACAGCATTCAATGCAGAGTTTTCCACAACATTGTTACAATAGGCTCACTTTGCGTATACCCCCGCATAAATAATTAGATTATAAAGAATTAACCCTGTTGAAAACTAAAAAAACCGTAATTATTAAGTCGACAAGCTTTAAAACTTTCGGGAATATTGCCTTTTTATTTAAGGGAGAATTTAAGTAATGCGGAAAGCGATATGGGTAAGCTAAAGAAAATTGCTTTCCCTTATTATTTTTCTAGCCTCCTTTCCACCGAAGGTGAAGAGAAGGTCGACAAGCGAGGCAATGTCGGGATGAGTTAAAACGCCAATGCATTTACGTTAACGCCGCCCGTAGAGGGACTCACCCGAACATCGCTACGCTGGACCACCCTTTTGCAAGCAAAAAAGAGGGTAGGGAAAGTTTATCAACCTAAAAAAAGAAAGACCGCCACCAATTACGGAGCAGTCTTTCAACGGTTAACGGGGTCAGTTTTAGTAAAAAATTTATTTCTTTATGATTGGCTACTACAAAACTAATAGATACCGTTTTGATGATTGATGAGTGAAGAAGCCTGATCCAGCGACATGCCAAAATGGTCGGCTATCAATTGAGGCGGATTAGAATTTAACCAGTCGTTTAGTGATATTTCCTGGTAAACGGGGCTATTAAATAAGATGATCAGTTTTAAAGTTTCGGTACCTGTATTTTCAATAAAGTGACCATAGCCTTGCTTAATAAAACCAACCATCCCTTTTTTATATGGCATTGTTTTTACACGACCATGCGATCCAAAAATGCTTAATTCACCCTGTCCCTGCATTACATACTGCCACTCATCGGCATTAGGGTGCCAGTGTAACTCGCGGATAGCGCCGGGTTCTATATTCATACGCATGGAGGTTATGGTGTTTTGAATTGGGAACTCAAGTGACGAAACAAGTTTTATTGAGCCGCCTTTAAATTCCTGGTATATGCCATCCCTTTCCATACTGAATTTGTGCAAAGAGGTACTGAACGGAATGGCTTGATTTATGTTTTTAGGTCTTGATTTTTCGGCAATTTTTCCAACGCCAATATAAAGCTCCTTTTTAGGCAGGCCTGAAAAAAAGCTTGCGGGCAAGCCTGTATTTTTAGCCATAATAGCCGGCGGCACATGGCTGATCCAGTCGGTTACGCTAAAAGTACCAAACTCCGAGAAATGACCGCTATCAAAACCCAACAAAAAATGACAAGGCTTATCTCCTAAACATTGCAGCATATGGCCATGCCCTTTTGGAAAGAACCAGATGTCTCCTTTTTGAAAATCATCTGTTGAGGTTGTTCCACCAGGAGTAATTACGGTTGTTCTTACCTCCCCATCTAAAATATAAGCCCATTCAGCAGCGATAGAATGCCAATGCATTTCACGGAAGGCGCCGGGCTTAAGGTGCATTGATACGCCTGCAATGCTTTGCGAAACCGGAAATTCTTCAACAGTAGCTTCTTTGGCCGAGCCTCCCTCGCTCAGGTAGCCTTTGCTACCATTTTCAATGTCATAAACAAAGTCTTCCAGTTCTTCCTGTGCTGCCGCTGGTTTTTTGTCGTAAGATGATGTTTTGGCTGATGCTTTTTCTGGTACCAATGCACCAATACTGGTTGCTGCTGCCACCAAGCCCAGGGTTGACAGCGAGGCTCTGGAAATAAATCCGCGTCGTGTAGTTTCCATTGTTATATGTTTTAATAGGGTTAATTTAAAAATCAATTATAACATCATATGTTTTATAATACATATGATGTTATACAAATGTAGAGATATTTATTTATTCGCAAATTTTTTTGATGAAAAAATGAGGCAATCACCATAAAAAACAGAATGTATACAGTAACTACACTTTATTTTGCCGGATTTGTGTTATTTATGCTGATTTTAAATTGATGGATAAAAGGGCGCTTTATTTGCCCAAACATATGATGTTTAAATAAATTGACTTATTTTTGTAAAGCAATTGTTAATAGTATGGCGGTAAAAGAAAAACTATCCGAACGAATAACCAACCAGATAAGGCAGGACATTAGCAAGGGGAAATATCCACCCAATGAAAAAATTCCGGCCGAGCCTGAGTTAATGAAGCTTTACGGTGTAGGCAGATCCACCATCAGGGAGGCTATTAAATCGTTGTCCATATCAGGCATTTTAAAGGTTCAGCAGGGCTCCGGCACGATGGTGAACGAAAGGTTAGAAACAGAATCAATAGACCAAAAATTAAAAAATGCCGATTTTGATGATATTCATGCTGTACGGATATTACTGGAAGGGGAAATGGTAAAACTGGCGGCGATAAATCATACCGACGAGCAGATTAAGGAGATGGAAAAGTGTTTGGAAGATCGCAAGCTGGCCATCCTTGCCGAGCAGCCGGAACAATGCGCCAATGCCGATATTGCTTTTCATACAGCCATTGCGCGGGCCTCAAAAAACAAAGTGCTTGCCGGGCTTTACACAAGTTTTACCACCATTATCCGCGATTTCTTTTCGCGCAGGGAAGCCCAGGGAATAAGCCATTTTGCTATGAGCCATCACCTGCACGAAGAGCTGTTTAAAGCTATTAAAGCCAAAAAACAAAAGCAGGCACAGCAAATTATTCTGCAGATACTGGATAACAGTTATTAAAGGATATTATAAAGGGACAAAAAGCAATAGGGAAATGCCCCGGTGTGAAATATAGCGCCCCGTTTTTTTTAATATGTTTTCAGGTAAAAAGGCACATCGTACTTATTATAAATTGCTTCGGTTATTTCCTATCAGTTATTTTTCTGACAGCATAGGCGTTTTGTGAATGTATGTTTCGCTATACAAGTTTTCAATAAAGAATTTAGCCAGCAGTTTGCGGCTCATATGGAACGGCTTTGGCGTGTGATTATAGGTAACTGCTAATGTTCCCATAGTTTCGTTTTCATTTAGCCCGGCAGGTCTCGCAATGGTCCAGTTTTTTCCGGATGCTTGAATTAAATCTTCTTGCGCATTATGATCAGCGAATATAACTTTGAAATTCGTTAGCTTAATCAGCAGCTTTACATACCATGGCGCATACTTCCAGGAATCTCCTACCCCAACAGATGATAATATTAAAATACGTTTAACGCCGTATTCATTCATCACCTGTAATACATTCATCATACTTTTTTCCAGAACTCGCGGTGAATTTATTTTCCTGACAGAAACAGCTTCTCCCCTGGTTAAAGGGCTTAACAAACTGAGAACAGCATCGCAGCCCTTCATCGCTTTACGGACATCATCAATATCTGTAGGAAGACCTGTTACAATAGTTAAGTCATCAGATTTGACACTGATCTTATCCGGATTTCTAGCCAATGCAACTACCTGGTAACCTTTTTCTAATGCAAATGGTATGGCATATTTACCGGTTCTTCCGGTGGCACCCAATATTAATATTCTTTTTGGCATGATTTACTTTGCTGATATTTTTGCCAAGAAAATATTCAAAAATAATTTCCATAAAGGCCGCATTGCTTCCGCCATTTTGAGAGGATTACCATATTCATAATATTGTGTTATCTTCAGTTCTTCATTAAGACAGAACCGAAAAATATAATTCTGACGGTAAGTTTTCCCTGTAGGGATAACGATACATTCCAAATCTGCTGTGGCCCAATAATTACCAAGCTCATCCGTAGCGTATAACTTGTGATCATGAAGCTGAAATGATTTCATCATTGGTAATATTCTTGATAAATGATTTAAATATTGATTGCGGGTCATTTCAGCACTATGGCGTTTTGAAAAAGGTAACTGAATGCTGGCATCTTCAGCAAAAAAAGCTATTAAGCTTTCAGGACCCTTATCAAATGAAGCAATCATTTTGCTTAATACTTCTTCGATCTTTTGTTTTGGAAAGTCCATTGTTGTTTTTTTAACAAAGGTAGACCGGACCTCCCGCACCAGATAGCCCGTGCGGGTTAAATAATAGCCCGATCAGGTAATAAAGTTTGATGTGGCAGATACCCAAATTGCTTTTTGTAAGCCTGCGAAAACTTACTTAGGTTATTGTAGCCGATTTTCAAACCGACTTCTCCAATAGTAAGTTTCCGCGCTTCGATCAAATGCCGCGCATAATTTAACCGGTGATGCTGATAGAATTCAAAAACAGACATGCCGAAAACGGAGCTGAACAGTGTTTTTAATTTGGAAGGGCTCATCGCCACCTGTTTTGCCAAAACTTCAATGGTTGGATAGTTCATTTCTTTATGATCTAGCAATTGCTCTCTGATCCTAAAAATAGCTTCGATGTCACTTTGATGTTTAAAAGCAGATAAGTTTGATGCAGTCCTTAGGTCAAAAGCAGAAAAAAATTGGCTAAGCATATCATAAGCAATTGCCTTCATCCGCAAATGGACAGAGCCAGTATCTGTTTTAAGCGTAAATAGATTTAATGCGGATTGTAATATTGCCGGCGTAACCTGTTCGAACCTAAAAAGTGGGACTTCGAATAATCGTTTTTCAGAAAATATAGAATCAGCTTGGGATGTTTGCTTGAGCCAGTCGGCGCGCATAGCAAATGAAACAATCTTAATTCGCTGTCGAACCTTGAATAATGACCTTAATTCCAATTGGGAGTTATAAAGCAGAACACCGGGAGTTGTTATTTGATAGTATTCGAAGCCAGACTTAACAGCCGTGTCCAAATGATAATCGGGGAGGTATAATTTAAAAAACAAGTAATCCGCTGGTACATATTGCATCAGCTTTGGAATCTCTAAATTTGACTTTACTTCTGTCAAAATCATAATAAGGCCTTCTTCCAAAGGAAATAGCCTGATTGAACCATCATCTGCAGACCCGCTTAGAATTAAGCTGTTATTTTCAAACTTGGCGCCAATTTGGATTGCGGTGTGCTCAAGCCATTGCACCGGATTATCCAATTGAGAATAAATCATAATCAAAGATACATCATCCTGGTCGGAAAAAATTTTGCAGCAAGCTCCCCAGGCTGGGCAGAATTCGAACTATTTTGTAGAGCAATTAGAGCTTATTAGTGAACTGAAAATCGTATAGATACCCTTTTTCTAAATTAAGTCGCAATGGCAGCAACAATTGCTCCTCATTCAGGCAAACAGGATACCTATGCTATCGGATTAAAGTGAGGGTTGCCAAAAAACCAGAGCAAATAGCCGCGATGCTATGCAATTATTTTTTTTGGGTTATTTCACCAATTATTTTCCCCCTATGATGCATCCCCCACAAAGCCATTTCATCGATGATAGGTTTTAAACTACGGCCATAGCTGGTCAACTCGTAATCAACGGTAATCGGCTTAGTGTTCATCACAGTTCGTGTTATTAAACCGTTGATCTCCAATTCCTGCAATTCTTTGGAAAGCATTTTGGTACCGATACCGGCCAATAACCGATGTAGTTCCATATATCGCTTTTTTCCGAATGAAGCTAAACAGGCGATGATCATAACTTTCCATTTACCGCTTAATATATCCTTTGTATCGTTGATCGCTCTTAATCGCTCCCAGCAATCTACCGATATCTTTCCGTCAACCGAGTTTGTTTCCATATTGCAAAAATACAATACTTCCCCGAAGGAGACTACTTCCCTTTGGGAAAGTAATACCGAAAGGGAAGCCAGTCATGGTAGCTTTGCATTCATAAATTCAAATCAGATGAACACAATAACAAGCGGCATTGTCCGTATTGAACAACCAGGAAAACCCGCGGTACTCAAATATGAACAAACTGAAATTCCGCAACCTGGAAAAGGAGAAGTATTAATTAGCCAAAAAGCAATTGGTGTAAATTTCCTGGATGTCTTCTTTCGTAATGGTACTTTCCCGATGCCCGCATATCCGGCGCTGATCGGATTAGAAGCGGCAGGAATCGTTGAACAAACCGGCGATGGCGTCAAAGAATTTGCGGTCGGCGACCGGGTGGCTTACTATGGCTCAAACGGGGCTTACGCCGAAAGAAGAGTCCTTCGTGCTAATGAAATTTTTAAACTCCCGGACGATATATCATTTGACCAGGCGGCGTCGATCATGATAAAAGGCATGACTGTACACATGTTATTGAAACAAAGTCATGAATTAAAGGCAAGGGAAGTTGTGCTGATCCATGCCATGACCGGCGGCGTTGGAACTTTATTAAGTGAATGGGCCAGATCTATTGGTGCTACCGTAATTGGTACGGTAGGCAGTGCCGCTAAAAAAGATCTTGCATTAAAGCAAGGTTTTGAGCACGTTGTTGATCTATCGGCCGAGAACTTTGATGAAAGGGTAAGGCAAATTACAGATGACAAGGGTATCGATGTTTTTTACGATAGTATCGGCGTCGCTACATTTCAAAAATCACTTGAGTTAGTTAAACCTGGTGGAAGTGCGGTGCTGTACGGCTGGGCATCCGGTATGCCAGAAATTAATACTGCATTTATTGAGCAAAGAAAAATACACTTTGTACAGGCTGTATTAAATAATTATCCGGCTTACCAGGATAAGTCAGGAAAGGCATTGCCCGCGATATTCTCCTTAGTGCGAAACGGAGTATTCCAATTAGAAAAGCCGTTAATATATCCTTTGCCCAATGCTAACCAGGCACACGCTGACTTGGAAGAGCGTAAAACTACGGGCAGTATTATTTTGGTGCCGGCAATTGAAAAAGACGTTTAAGAACATTATACGCCATATTGGCCTCCAATCAATTTCTTCGATAATTTATGAATTTTACAATAATTGATTCTACAACGTTGTAAGAGATGTAATCATAAAAAATGCCATCAATTTTTCAAGTGATGGCATTTTCTCCCCAGGCTGGGCTCGAACCAGTGATCCTCTGATTAACAGTACCATTCTATATGTTACTAAGATCTTATCCTTTACGCCGATGCTTTTTTATGCTTCCGCAGGCTTTGGTAATCGATATAGTATAAGATCTTCAGCGAGAAATTATTGTTTTTGGGCACATGAAGTGTGTTTTCAAAATTGTTGACGTAGTTTTGACGGGCCTGGTCATTATCAATAAGTGATGAATTTTTCCAATCGAAGCTCAGTTCGCTACCCGGCGATATTTCCCATACGTACAGCATATCGATGTTCCAGTCGTTATAATTCATGTTATTATCGGTGTTGAAATGCGACGATATCAGCGGATCAAGCGTACCGGACTGGCCCAGGTCGTAATATTGCACCACATTCAGTTTCGACCAGTAATGTCTCAATCTGAACGTCAGGCCCATTACATCGTTGAAGGTGTATTTGATATTGAAGATATTTTCGATGGTTTGCACATTGCGTAGCGCAAATACAGGGTTGTTGCTTACACTGTCTACCGTGGCATAACCTGTATTGTTGATGCGCGGTGTATAAGAAACATTTTGCCCGAATGAAAAATGGTCATTTACGCGCAGGTTATAAAACAGTACCACATCGTGCCCATAGCCCCCGTGCGAATAAAATTTACGGTAAAAATAATCGCCTCCCCAGCTAAAACGGGCAGCTGGATTGTTGTTATAATAGATGCCGGCGTTATTGTTTTCTGGCGAGAGGAATACGCGGCCTGCTACGCGTGGCTCATAAAAATCATTTGCCTGGCTATTGTGAGCAAAATTGAGCCCGATGTAGGAAAAGTTTTTCAGCTTAAAGTCAAACCCTAAAATCTGGTTAAACCGTTGATAGGTCGAGGGGGTTTCCCTACGTGAATAATACAGGTTGCCAAATACATCCCATTGGGTGAACCATTTATTAGGTTTGTAGTCAGCATATACCATGTTAAGATTATGGTCGAAATAATTGTTGTTATTCAATATGCCAAAGTCGTTGGGATTGTATTTATCATCTACGTGGTCCTCCGTTAATATCCAGGTAAAATTGCCCGACGATCTTCCGCCCGCCCATTCGTAACTGTAACCTGTTGTTGGTTTGGTACCAGCGCCATACAAATTGCTCACCAACCCAAAACCGCGCAGGGTATAGGTATTAGCTTTGTTATTATAAAGATTGAACACCACCCCGCCCACATCGGCGGAATAATCTTTTCCAAAACGATCTACATTGGTGTTGATAAGTGTTACCGACGAATTGTTGGCCAGGTTTTGGTCGAGAACCAGGATATTGTAATTGACATAGGGGGATGTTTGAAACCGCCGTGTATGGCCCAGGCTGTCCTGGATAATGGCGTCTGTTGGTTCAGTCACCGCGTTGAATAAACCGATGCCAAGACCACCAGCGGTCCTCCCGGTTATTTTAAAAGCATTCAATAACTTGGTTTCGGTTGGGTTGCTGATCACCTGTTCACCGGGCTTCAGGTTGTCATAAGCTGCATTATAATTTAATGGCTGCCCGCCTACCCTTCTCGAATAAAAAATATTCCCCTTATTAAACAGTTCTGTTCCCTCCGTAAAAAATGGCCTGTTGTCTACATATTTAACCTCAAAAGGTGTAAGGTTTAGTACCTTATTATCCGATTGTACTTGCCCAAAATCGGGTACCAGCGTCAGATCGAGCGTAAAGCTTTCGTTAATTCCGTATTTAACATCCATACCTCCGTCAAACTGGGCACTGGTATTTTTAAGCCCCGGCGTATTGTAGGGATAATGGTTGATGTCAGTAGAAATGTAGGGGTAAAACGCCAGGCGTACCGGTGGTGTTATATTTTGTATACCATGTAATTCGCCCTCCTGGTTTACAAATCCATTCTTTTTGGGGTCCACCTCATTCCAAAATAATTCCTTTTGCTCATATTGCCGGCGGCGCACCAACTGCAAGCCCCATAACTGCACGTCTTTTTTAGCAAAGCGCAACGCTGAGTAAGGGATCTTGAGTTCGGCTGTCCAACCGTGCTCGTCAATGTGTGCCTTGCTTAACCATACAGCATTCCAGGTCGGGTCTTCCGTGTTGCCGTTGGGGTTTGGCGCGTATTTGGCGTCAAACTGCACCCCGGCAGCGGTAACGTAAAAGCCCACGGCGTTTATGCCATCGTGATAGGTATCCAATACAACACCCACAAAATCGGATGTGCCTACGTTATCGCGGTTTACCAACTCATGGGCTACTTTTTTTGCTGAGGTTTCGTACATGCGTGCGCCTACGTAAATCGCATTGTCATCATACAGTATTTTTACTTCCGTCCGGTTTTCCTGTGTTTCATGCCGGCCGGCAACGGGACTAAACTCAACAAAGTCACTGGCTATGGGCGCATTTTTCCAGGCCTCATCATCCAGCAGGCCATCAATTTTAGGTGGCTTGGTCGTTTTTATAGCAACTGATTTTTTAACCTGGTCTTGCGCAAAAACGAGGCAGGTTATAAAGGAAAATAACAGAAGAAAGGTAAATCTCGTTCTTATGGCAAACAATGTCATAAGCATAAGATGCTATCTGCAACAAAAGTGTTACACTTTTCGTGTTAAATTTTGGTTAAAAATGGGATGGTGGCTCATATTGCCGAGGATAAAGTTTTTTAGATATATTGCATAATCAAGTATAGGGAACATCATGGATCTGCGAGGGGATTTATACTTCCAGATAGTATAGAATATTAACTGTTTGCAATTCCGTAACACTGTGGTCAATGGCTCCGGAATGTACAGGGAATTAAACAAAACAAGCCGGTATTTTTACCAGCTTGTCTGCCAAGGCTCCCTGGCTGGGCACAATTCGAACCATTTTATAGAAAATTTGAGAACAGCATAAGTTCTAAACGATAAGCAAAATGTTGCAAACAATTTTTGTGATAGTCGATTAACAGTTAGCCGCCAGATTTTTGTTTGGCAAGCCTTTCATCTCGTTTATCGTTTAAATATTTCCTCACAGGAATATCGTAAATTATCATTACCAGATACGCTGCCCCAACCAGCAGGATTAAACTAGTTATAATGATGAGGGCCAACTGCACAGTTCCCGGTTTATGGCTGCCGTAATAATTACCGAACATCCATAACACGGCATAATGCGTCATGTACAAGGGATAGGAAATCTTTCCAAAAAATATGCAAACCTTTTTTAATGCAGGTTTTAACGTAGCCCCTGCGCCCAAAGCTATCAGTAAGGGAAAGTAAAACAGTACTACTACCGGTTCAGATAACCAGTTCCATTTTGAGAATGGCATTATAAAGGCCAGAAACAATAATATGGCCATACCGATAAAACCCAGATTGTTTTTGATGATGTAGCGGGAACGGTAAATAAGCAATCCTGCTAAAAAAGAATAGGATATGCGGGCGCCCCCATCCCAAAAGGTTGGGCCGCTCCAGCCGCCTAATAAATTACCGGAACGGTAAGCTACTAAGCAAATAGCCCCTGCCGAGAATATAGTTAACAACAGCAGGTAGCCACGGTTGATTTTATAAAGCACAAATGCATAAACAATATTGGCAACATATTCCCAAAACAAGGACCATGCCGGTGCATTGAAGCTGAACAGGTTAAAACTACGGTCGGCTATTACAGGCAAGGGAATAAGTAGTAATGAGCAAAAAAATGCCAGGATGATTTTACCGGTGCTGTACAATTCGGGATGGCCGCCAAACGGATCGAACAAAAAAGCCAGCAGGCCCAGCACTGATCCTGCTATAACCAGTGGGTGCAGACGGATGATCCTCGATTTAAAAAACTCAAGAATGCCCATTTTGGCTATACGATCATCATAGGCATATCCGATAACGAATCCCGAAAGGCAAAAGAAGAAATCAACAGCCAGAAAACCGTGTCCGATAAAGCTCTTGCTGTAATTGGAGTAGGCCCATTCCATAAAATGAAATGTTACAACAGACAGGGCGGCAATTCCCCTTAATCCATCTAGAATTTCGAAATGTTGTTTTGTTTGAAGAATTTCCGGGGTGGGTTTGTTGGTTTCCATTTAAATATTCTACCAGGCCAATTAACGTGGTAATAGCCCCTGACTTGTCCTTTTGCTAAGGTATCTAAAATTATAATCCAGCCAAATTTGTAAATAACCCCGCCCGGTCAAACAACCCGGTCAATCAAATATTAAACATCAATTTGAGCATCACAATTCTGTCTGGTAAAGTAAAGGTGCTGGCTGAAACATTGATTATTGTTTTTTCTTAAATAGTGTATATATGATATTAAGTTTCCTTATTTGAAGAAGTAGCTTACATGGGCAACTGTCATAAACTTTGTCCCTGCCGTAAACGCAATTCCATCAACAGCCGCCTGTCCTTTGAGGCGGGTAATGGTTTCAAATTGGGTTTCTTTCCACTTTACTCCAAATAGATTATTGATAGTTAGTCCTACCTCATATTTAGGCTTAGTGTAATTGAGTACAAGATCATTCACAAAGTAACCGTCGGCTTTTAAACTATAGCTGGCATTCGCCGGACGATCGCCCAACCAGCGGTAACGCAGACTGCCGTTCAAACCGTTTTTCAGTTTATAAGTAATTCCTCCCGTACTACTCCAAACCGGTGCCAGCGGAATGTAATTATCACCTCTGGATTCGTCAAGAGCGCGGCCGTGGGCATAATTTAGGTCAGCATCTAAATAAATAGCTTTTATAGGCTGATAACGCCCGGAAAAGTCAAATCCAATTCTTTGTGTCCTGCCGGTAAAGTCAACCGTACCGCCGTCACCTGCATATACGTATTCTTTTTGCAGGTAGCTATACCATAAAGCGGCATTAAACAAAAGATTGGCCGCTGGTTTGAACACCGTTCCCCAATCAGCGCCATAGGCAGCGGGTAATGTTTGCAATCCTTTTTCGGCAACAACCACACGTGTATCATTGCTGTTAAAACCTTTACCCATTAATAGGTATAACTGCATTTTATCGGTAGCCTGGTAGTAGAGGTTAAGTTTTGGGCTAATGATGTGGTTGCTTGCTTTATATATACCCACTCCGCTGAGTGTGGTATCACTTGCGAGTTTATTATTGTATTGGTAATAAAACTGATCAAAGCGCAAACCGGCATTAATTGTCAGTTTGGAATTTAGCTGGAAGGTCTCCTTGAGATAAGCACCGGTTCCAAGTTCTTTAATATCACCTAATTTAATTGGATTTATAAGTGTAAAATCATTCACAGTATGTGAAAGTTCGGAATTTGTAGTGGCATCCAACCGCGCGGCAAGCCCTGCTTCTGATGTAACCTTTATATTGCCAAGGTAACTTTCGCGAATATAGTTGCCATTATAACCATATAGGTTTCGGGCTTCCCGCTGACGGATTTCATCGCCATTGACAGTATCCACCAGGTAAAAGGTGAAATTGGTATGCAGGTCAAATTTATAGCGGGAATAATACAATTGATTTTTGATCAGGTCGTGATCAGATAATATCGTAAGTAATTGTGCATTGACATTGGTTCGGGATGTTACGCCACCTTCATTAGGGTCAAGCGCTCCATAAAAACCGATTATTCCCTGATCTACTGCGCTTTCCGGAATTTGCCCTGACGCTTTCCATTTGCTGTACAAAGTGGAAGCACTGATCGTTAACCAGTTGTTGTCGTCCAGTTTTCCATGGTATTTGGTAAAAAAATTAAACCGGCTAAAATGCTGGGGGTTATCAAAATAACTGTCACTGTATCGGTATTCTGAGGCGGCATACCAGGATTGATCATTTGCTTTTGCTTTTTCATTTAATAAATTCACTATGCCTAATATCCGGTAAGTATTAAACTGCCCGGCTTCCACTTTAACCATATCAGAGCTGATGGCGTTAGCCGTATTAAAGTTTACAAAACCGGTAACGGCCAGATCTCCCTTTTCGGCATTATACATACCTTTTTCGTAAGTTGTACTTTCAATGGTTTCCGGGATGATAAAATGACTGTCGGCATAACCCTGTCCGTGCGCCTGGGATACCATATTAATTGGCATACCGTCAACACTCATATTAATATCAGTCCCGTGATCATTATCAAAGCCACGCAAAAAGATCTGCTCGGCCTTACCGCCACCCTGATGCTGCCCGATGAAAAGTCCCGGTACGATACGCAGAACTTCCTGCGAATTGGAGACACCACGCAATTTGATATCCGTTTCGCTGATCGCTTTATAGGGATTCCGATTGTCTGCGGTAATAACAACATCGGTTAATTGAGTTTGCCGTTGTGCCATACTAATGGTTTGGCCGTTTTTAAGATCAGACAGCTGGTAGGTTATCTTTTGATAACCTACTGTAGATAAAGTGATCGTTGTGGAAGCGGACGCTGTGATGTTTTTGAAGAAAAACCGGCCCGTTTCATCTGTGATGTTAGTGCGGTTTACAGGTTGCAAAATAACGGTAACACCATTGAGCGGGACTTGGGTAGCACTGTCGATAATTTTACCGGACAAGCTAAACCCGGACTGCGCAACTGCCTGGCTTGTTAACAAGGCAGCTACTATTAACGTATAAATGTATTTCAACTGGCAGAATTAACGGTAACCACCTGTAAAGGCCTGCTTTGAATTTTCGATCTTCGGCCTCTCTTAAAAAACAAGCTTGCAATAGCAATACCTGCAAGTCCCGCAACAAACCAAATACCCTGATCAAATATTGGCTGCATATGGGCTGAAATGACATTTGGTCTGCCACTTATCCGTTCAATTATCCAGGCAAACGACGCAATAACAGCGATTATAGCTCCGCTTACCCGAAGAATAGCGTAACTTTTACCACGACTTAGCACAATGAGCCAGGGAATGATCAGCGCCACAATGAACAATTGCATCATTTCGATTCCAATGTTAAAGCCCAGTATGCTCAGGATCAATGTCATTCCATGTAATTGCATGTTGTATAATATGGAAGCAAAAGCCATTCCGTGAATTAAACCGAAGCCGCCGGAAACATAATATTCTTTACCTGGGAAAATCGGTATTAAGGCATGGATGGCTGAAACTAAAATGGATACAGCGATCAAAACTTCGATAATCTGGGAAGGTGGTACTAATACACCGGTAGCACCCAGCAATAAGGTTAACGAATGACCCGCGGTAAAAGCTGTTACAATTTTAAGGAGCCTTTTAAGGCTGTATTTGACACCACCAAACTCAGCCCATCTTTTGGACTTCACGACCAGGGTGGCCGGAAGCAATAGCACTAACAGAAATAACAGATGATCTGTCCCTGTTTTGATATGTTCCATACCAAGGCTTACCATGTTCTTGAAGCCTGTCCATGAATTTCCTTTAACAATATTGATTTCCAGTGGATGAACTTTGTTATCACTGCTTATCCGGATGGTCATTGGATCACTCCTTGATGTTAAGGAGTCTGATCTCCCGGTTTCCCAATCATTGCGAACTGCTACGAAAATAACATGATTGATTACCTGGTGGACAACGCCGTCATACGCAAGCATAAATTTCCGCGTATCTTCGTTCTGCCGGGGCAATAACAGGATGTTAACCCTAAGCTCCCAAAAAGGCGGCCCGCTTGCAACCTGCTGTTCCTTGACCATAGCCATGTTGGTTACATTTACCGTCCACGGTAATGCCTCATTTTTATAGGCGTGCGTATGTAATAGTAAATAGGCTTTAAGCTCAGGGCCCAAACGTTCCAGCAGCGTTTCAGGATTGGCGGTTATATGATGTCCAAAGGCAAATTCCAGTTCTGTCAGCGGAATTTGCATTTCGGCACCAACTCTGTCCGGGCTTACGTCAAGGAAAACCGCGGTGTAGGGTGCCTGATGTGCTTGTACGTGTGACGGCGCAAAAACTATCGACGTAATAAAACCTGTGATTAATAGCAGTCGCCGCAAAAATGCGCGGCAACTGCTGTAATATGAATTTTTGTACATGATGCTTTTAATTTGGACTTTATAATCCTAAGTAATCTCGTGAATGATCACGCATAACCGTATGATAGTGGATTTGATTTTGAATTACAATGCCGCTCTGGCAACAAAATTCGATCCATATAGTAGGCCCGTCTATTCTTACGTAATCAGTGGCTGCGGTTAAAAATGACGTTCCTGTCCCTGCTACTGCGCTGGTATTGCTGGCATAACAAACATAAGTGTCTGCAAGCTCACTTTTATAGGCGGCCCTGATCGTTGCGGCCTGCGTCGAATCAATATCGTTGATCCAGGGCTGCATGGCTGCCAAAACCTTCGCCTGGGCCGTGGTACTCAAAGCGCTCACTTTGATGCCTTGTTTAACGGTCGGCATGGTATTGGTAGTTGAACCCGGAATCATAAGGCAATCGGAAAACGTCCCGGATATTTTGGCGGTGCTCAATTCATCACTCGTAAAAGAACCCAGCATGTTTTGCATTCCGGTCACATCGTTGGTAAGCGGGTTGGTATAGGTGACGTTATTGATGGTAAAACCGGTATGTGGTTCAACACCTTCATGTAATGGGGTTATTTCGACCATGGCACCTGCGTTGAACATGATATTGGCTGCATAGTGGTGGCCGCCATATTGCAGCATCCACTTTCCGGTATTGGTTGGGGTTCCCAGGAAGGCGATAAAATAATTACCATCGCCATAACCGCTTTGCATAGACCCTAAATAATCATCCGCAGCCCTTATCGTCTGGAACTTTTCAAAGCCTTCCATGGAATAGCCGGTCCCGGCAGTTGCTTTGATTATTGCTAATGCAGCTGAAAGCTGGGTACTTGTAAGTGTGCTGAATTGAATACCATTCCTTGGCGCCAGGCTTATTGGGAGATTCGACCAGTTTTTTGCATTTGCCAGCGTTAAACTCAGTTCTACTGAAGTTTGCTGCGTGGTAGTAAGGGTAGCTAAAAAAGCTTGTGCCAGGCAGGTAACTTTACTGGCACCGGTTGAAGTAGGACAACCGGTACTATCCGCAGTTCCAAGACCTGTATTAGTTGCGGTTGAAGAAGAAGTAGTAGTAGTACTGCTCGTAGTCGATGAACTGTTACTACTGTCCTTTTTACATGAAGCCATCACAAAAGAGATGACCATCAGGATTAATAATTGAGGGATTTTCATACTTTGTCGTTTAGTTTTTAATTAAAATATAACCGAAAGTCGCTGTTGTATTTTACTGCTTACTAAATGACTCGATGAATGATTATTTTGTATTCATGAAATAGGTTCTCGACTAATACAGGTAATGAGTTTACTCATTTATTGAGCGCGTTGCGCAAGCTTTCAATGTAAGTATCGCTTACTGGAAGTTCCGCTACAGTTAACTGCACCCGGCGATTTTGGATAGACCGGATCTTCTGAATATTGACCACATAGCTGCGGTGTATCTGTTTAAAACTTTTATCAGGTAACTTTTCCAAAACCTTTTTTAAGGGCATCAGCGTTATAACAGGCTTGGATTCAATGGTGTGTATTTTAATGTAAGCTTCCATGCTTTCAATATATTCCACATCCCTGAGATTAATCTTCACCATTCTATACTCCGCATAGACGAACAGGCTTTCGCCTTCTGTTTCATTATCTAAACCGTTTTTATACTTGTAGTAGTCCTGCGCTTTTTCGACTGCCTTGGTAAATCGTTTGAGGTCGATAGGCTTAAGCAGATAATCCATTGCGGCTAATTCATAACTTTCATAAGCAAAGTTTTTATGAGCGGTAGCGAAAATAACCATCGGCTTGTTCTTTAGGGAGCGTACCAATTCGGTCCCCATTACGTCAGGCATCAAAATATCAATGAAAAGCAGATCCACCGGGTTATGTTTTAAAAACTCAGCACCTGCCATGGCATTTTCAAAAGTACCGACCAACTCCAAAAACGGAAAACGGCTGATATATCCGCTAATCAGCCGAAGTGCTAACGGCTCGTCATCTATGGCTATGCATTTGATCTTCATAGATTGGTGTTTAGCTTGAGGTCAACGGTAAAGAAATCACCTGTGCGGTGGATGTTTAAGGTGTAATTGCCGGGATAGAGCTGGTCAAGCCGCTGTACGGTATTTTGGATTCCGATTCCCTGGCGCGGTTCTGTTCTTATCCCTTCATAGATTGGGTTTTTACAAAATAAGCTGATAAGATCACCGGCAATTTCTACCCTGATAATTAGTTTACTATTTGCCTGTTTACTGATGCCATACTTGAAAATATTCTCAATAAAGGTCATGAAAATTAGCGGCGCAATCTCTTTGCCGGAGGCATCGCCACTAATACTGTAGTCGATCTCAGTCATTTTGCCGGCACGAAGGCGCTGTAAATCAATGTAATTATCAATGCATTCGACCTCATTCTCTAAAGGCACAAAGTCCTCGGAGACCTCATCAGTAACATACCGCATGATATTTGATAGCCTCATGATACTGTCAGCGGTATTGATATCTCCTTCTAGCGCTAGTGTATAAATATTATTTAGTGTATTGAATAAAAAATGTGGATTGATCTGGGCTTTTAAAAAAGAAAGCTCTGCATTGGCTTTTCCAACTTCTGCATTCGATGCCCTTTGTTCTGATACCCGCCATTTCTGCGTTATAGCCAGAGAAGTGCTTAGGCCGATAATCACTATAAAGAGGAACAAGCTCGTCGTGTCGCCGCCGCGAATAGGCGGAGGAAGCACTAATTTTCCGGGATGTTTACCGGGCCCCGGGAAGCCAAGCCGCGGTGGACCATTCCTTTCAGAAAATGGAGGGCCATTATCCGGTGGCGGTTGCCTTCCATCCCACCTTGCATCAGGTCTGTCAAAATCGGGAGGAACTGCATTTATCTGGGGGCCGGAGAAACTTCTTCTCAACAGACCGTGAAACGGCTTCAAAAAATATACGCCTGAAAAAAGTATCGAAATGGTAAGCACATATAACCAACGTCTCTTCCTGAATAACAACCGGGGAATGAGAAAAAAGCCATTAGCGTAGAAAAGCAGCAAATAACAAATACCGAATAAGAGATATTCTTTACTTAAAAGCAGCGATAAATAATTGTCATTATCATTTTCGGCACTGATGAATACAAATGGGAAAGCAAGAAATATAAGCCATCCTGCAAAATGGGCAATAATGCCAGGCGCTTTGGTCTTTTTCATTTTGCAAAGGAAGCGTTTCAAGTATTGCTATTATTATATGTATGGATGATTAACCAAAATGTATTGATGAAGCACAAGTTAAAGGTAACTAAATTGAATTTGGGGTAAACAGCATTAATGAAAATTTTTTACAGAAAATTTCTTTATTTAAAAAATAAGTCCTATCATTGTGCCATGAAAACAACAACAATACTTTGCGCTATACCCCAACTGATTTATCAGAGAGGATAGGCTATGTATTGACTTAACATAAACACGATACTTGAATCCTCTTAGAAAAATCTAAGGGGATTTTTTGTTTTGTGTCGATTTTTCAGGGTAATATATCAATTGGTCAGATTACTCCGTTTGGAACGGAGAGGCTCCCGGTTCGAGCCCGGGTTACCCTACTTTTATAATGGAAATATAGCTCAATGGTTAGAGCAACACCCTTATACGGTGCCGGTTAAAGGTTCAAGTCCTTTTGTTTCCACAAAAGCGGTCAGTTGCCCGAGTGGTAAGGGTATCCTCTGCAAATGGATTGTTCACAAGTTCGAATCTTGTACTGACCTCATTATTTTCCTATGGTGCAACGGTAGCACGTCTGATTTTGATTCAGAAGATCGTGGTTCGAACCCAAGGAAAACGGATGATTTTATAGGGTTGAATATTGGTTTTTGTGTTTAAATTGCTGCTGTTTGCGGGTAGGGGGAGCTGTGTTTAAATAAAGATATTTCTTTATTTCATTGAGCTGAGTTATATCATTGGCATAACTCAGCTCATCATTTATATAAATAATAAGATCGTATTAATTATTCGTAATAGCAGATATAGGCAACATCTGTTTCGCAATTAATGTCGAAAACAATTCCGGCTGGGGCAATAAGTGTATCCTGTTTTTGGTGTTTTTGCCATTCGCCACCGGGTAGTTTAGTACTTACAGCGCCTTCTATAAAGATGATGGTTTCTTTGGTGCTGGTATCAAACTGATAAGAGCCTTTTTTCATAACCCCTAAAGTGGCACGACCTTTTTCTGTTTCGAGGCCCAGGCTTTGAACCATGCCTTCAAAATAAGTATTGTGCGAAACCGGCGTATTGGTTTTGGATGAATTACTCATGCGGATAATGTTGCTGTTTTAATCAGCTCAAAACTAACATCTTTTTGATATTAAAAAATAGATAAACACCAACAAAGCATTGGGCAATTGAATAATACCGGGTTCTATTTGGATTTTTTACCGCATTTAGGACAGATCCCCGTTACAGACAAAGAAAAGTTTAATGATTTAAAACCTTCAGGAAGATTTAGATCCGGCAAATCAAGATCATTGAGGCAGTATACATTATTGCATTGTACGCAATTAAAATGCAAGTGCTCGTCATGATGATGATTTTCTTCGCAATCAGAATTGCACAAAGCGTAATTGGCTGTTCCGTTTAAGTCAAATACTTTATGGATTATGCCCTTTTCCTCAAATGCATTAAGGATCCGGTAAAGTGTTCCCCTATCCACATCTACCATTACTTCCTCCAAGTCGGGTTGTGAAGTAGCGAAGTTTTTTGATGCCAGCATAGAAAGCACGCGAAGCCGGGCATCCGTTTTTTTAAGTTGATGCTTATCAAGAATTTCTTCAAACCGGTAATTATTCTTTTTCGCTGGCATGGGCAAACGCAAATACAAAACCATCACAAAAATAACAAGAAAATTCAGTTCCTGAACTATTCACCCCTAACCTTATACACTCGAAAAAAGGCTAACAAATATTTTACAAAGTAAATGCTACATTGTTGCATATTAAATGCATCTTTGTCGCATTAACTTTACAATGGTGAATATAAAATTTACATATTTATTCTTTATTACAATGGTTTTTATAAGCTTTTGCTATGCTCAGCAGGGTGAAAATAAAGCCTTATTTCAACTTAGTGGCATAATAACAGATGCTTCTAATGGTGCATCGCTTCCCGCTGCAACTATTTCAGTAAAGGGCACGGAACTCGGCGTTCAAAGTGACAAAAACGGGAAGTATATTTTAAAAGTGAGCGCAGGAAAGGTTCACCTTTATTGCCAGTACCTGGGATATATGGCGGAGGATACTATTATTGAAGTATCGGCCAATAGGCAATTTAACTTTTTACTGCATCCATCTTCACAAGGCCTTAAGCAGATAACCATACAAGCCACAGCCGATAATCATAAAGAAATAGCTACACAAAACTTAACGGTTTTACAGGGTACGGATTTAGACAGAACCCGTGGCCTTAGTTTGGGCGAGGCTTTAAAATCGGTAACCGGTGTAACTACTTATCAAACCGGGCCCTCCATTGCCAAGCCGGTTATTCATGGGTTGACGGGTTCGCGGGTTGCTATCCTCAATAATGGTGTTACGCTTCAAGCACAGCAGTGGGGCCAGGAGCATGCTCCGGAGATTGATCCTTTTGTAGCCAATCAGATTGAAGTAATAAAAGGTGCCGCAGGAATACGGTATGGTGCTGACGCGATATCAGGGGTTATTTCGGTTAATCCTAAACCACTCCCAACTGATACCGGAAGCATGGATGCCGAAGTAAATGCCGTTGGCATGACGAATAGCAGGCTGGGTGCTTTTTCTGCCATGCTGGAGGGGGCTTTAGGAAAGAAACTGGCTGGATTCAGTTACCGCTTACAAGGAACATTTAAACGCGCTGGAAATACCAGTACACCCGATTATGTGTTGGGAAATACCGGTTTAATGGAGGATGACTTCTCAGCTGCGGTACAATATCATCATAAGAACTACGGAATTGAAGGCTATTTCAGCAATTTTAACACAAAACTGGGCATTGAGTACGATACCGAAGTAGGCTCCATTACGGATCTTGAACAAAAAATTGCCATTGGCCACCCGGTTACCTATTATGATTTTACTTATCTTATTGACCGCCCTTACCAAACGGTAAATCATTCTACAGCTAAAGTAAAAGGGTTTCTTAATATAAGCGACAGCAGCAAGATTGAACTGCAATACTCTTACCAGGTAAATACACGGCAGGAATTTGAAGAGCTTTCATTCTCTCCAAGTCTTGCTCCGGCCATTTACCTGCAGATCCATACTGCTGCAGTTGAGGCAAATTTTGATCATAAAGATGGTGGCGGCTTTTCGGGTACCGTGGGACTGAGCGGGGTAAACCAGGGCAATATCCGGATGTACGGCTACCTGATTCCGAATTATGTTGATTATGATGGCGGTGCTTATGTGATTGAAAAATACCGGCACAATAAATGGCTTTTTGAAGCCGGGGCACGCTATGATTACCGTTGGCTGCAAGCTTATGCCTTTGATGCTGACCAGGCTAAAATCAATACTACTACTACCAGCTATTCCGGTACAAGTGCCACTGCCGGGGCAACGTATAACCTTACCGACAATCTCAAAATTACAGGCAATTACAGCGCAGCCTTCAGACCACCATCCATTAACGAGTTATATATTGACGGTGTTCACCAATCTATTGGGGAGTTTGAAATAGGCGATGCCAATTTAAAAACAGAAAGGGCTAATGATTTCAGCCTTGATTTGAATTATACTTCCAAATGGTTATTGGTTGATCTGGAAGGATATTATAACCGAATAAACAATTTCATTTTCGAGGAGCCTACCGATCAGTATTACCATGCACAGAGCGGTGCCCTGCTTGAATTTCAATATACACAAGCCAACGTATTTTTCCGCGGAGCGGACCTTAACGTGCTTATAAAACCGCTGGATTCTTTAGATATCAGTTCAAAAACATCCCTTATTTATGCCTGGAACGAAACCATTCATGATTATTTGATCTACACCCCACCTACCCGTTTGCAAAACGGATTTACCTACCATTTTGGAAACCTGGGAGCTTTCAGAAACATTTCTGTTGGTGCAGAAAATATATATGTGGCCAAGCAAACCCATGTACCTGTAGGATATGACTTTGCACCGCCGCCAAATGCTTATAGTCTTTACAATGCGCATATCGGCTTCAAGCTTATTATCAATAAAACACTTGCCGACTTTGATATCGCCGCCAATAACCTCACCAATGTAGCCTATAAGGACTACCTGGACAGGTTCAGATATTTTGCTGATGAGCCGGGGCGCAATATCATCTTCAGGCTGAGGGTGCCCTTTAAAATCTTAAATAATAATAATAAACAATAGCTAACAATTAAAATTCACAAACATCATGATTAAAAGAAAACACGCTGTATATGCGCTGTTGGGAACAGCGCTATTCTACGCAAGCTGTAGTTCAAAATCTGAACAAGCTGTGGCACCTAATATTGCCAACGAAACCATTACCCAGGCCTCATTAAAGTTTACTAACCAGGCAAATGTTACAGATACTACTTCATGTACCTACACTTTCCATGTGGATAATAACGGTAACGTAACCTCTGTTGACTCAACAACCCTTACGCTGAAAGCAAACTCAAAGTATAATGCCGTAGTGTATATGCTTGATCAGACACAGTCGCCGGTTTTTGTGGTATCTAACGAGATAAAAGACAGGGAGAATTATCATTTATTCTTTTATCAGCCCACCCCAATCAACGCTGCACCGGTAATCAGCAATACATCCCCTTATATTCCCGGTACGCCTGTTAACACATCGGCCGCTCCTCTTAACCTGGCTATCCAGAGAACGGATTTGGATACAAACAATCCGCCGCTTCAAATCGGCCTTACAACAGTGTTTACCACCGGTGCTGCCAGTACTGGAAACCTGCGTTGGGTTTTGCGTCACCAGCCAAACGCTAAAAACGGAACCTATTATCCGGGTTCTTCAGATCTGGATGTAAATTTTGTAACTGTGATTAAATAATTAAAGCCTAAGTACAATCAGATATGAAAAAATATATAATACTTATTTCGGCAGTGTTAATAACGCTGACCACGTTTAAAGCAAAAGCCCAGGAAAAAAGCTACTGGGGAGTATTCGGCGGTGTTTCTGTTCCAACCGGTCAGTTTGCCAATTCAGACTATGGAACGTTTTTGCATGATAATAACAAAGCAGGTTTTGCCAAAACCGGGATGACATTAGGGCTTGACGGAGCCTGGTACGTTCATAAAAACTGGGCAATTGCGGCAACTGTTTCTTACCAGGATCAGGGCCAGCTGAGTGCTAATGATGCGCATACTTTGGCAGCAGGCTATCAGGATGCCTTTGGCGTTGACCAGGGAGCAGTTACCAGTACCAAACGTTATCAAAATTTGAATGTATTGGTAGGTCCGCAATATTCATTCTTCTTTAGCAAGTTTGCGGTTGACCTTCGTGCTAATGTTGGCTTAATTAAGTCATTCTCTACTCCGCAGATTAATATCGTTATTACAGATGCCGGTATTAGTTACCCATTTGCACAAGAAAGCTCTAAAGCTTCTGCTTTTGCTTACGGTGGCAGTGCAGATCTTCGTTACAATTTCACCAAAAAACTGGGCCTCGTACTGAAAGAAAATTATGTTGCCTCTTCAGGTATAGATATTACCAACACGCAGCGGGTTAACAATGCAGGCCGTTTAGATACCAAACAGCCTATTACAATTTTGCAAACTACCCTTGGTTTAAACTTTAGTTTTTAATTAGTTCTCCTCAATAAGTCACCCAATTTGGGTGACTTATTACTAAAAATTGCAGGCGCAACTCAAATACCGCTCTTCATAAATCATAAAGAAACCGTAATGAATCCGAAGGAAATCAAAGATCGACTTAAACAATACGGGCTCAATTTAACATTGACCCGCTTAAAAGTTTTGGAAGTTTTTTTGACTAAAGACAGAGCGGTAACTTATGGAGAATTACTTAAACTAACCGATAAAGCGTTAGACCGGATAACAGTTTACCGCACGCTTAAAATGTTTGAAGAACTGGGTATTATTCATAAAATATATACAGTAAGCGGTTTACCCAATTATGCGCTCTCGCATTTCGAAAGAGAACAGATAGTATCCAATATTAATCAGCATCTGCATTTCAGCTGTATTAAATGTAAAAGTGTTTATTGCCTGGATGATCAGCTGGTACCGGCCATCTCCCTGCCTGATGTGTACGAGATTCATTCATTAAACATGGTGGTGATAGGAATTTGCAGAAATTGTAATTGTGGGTGAGGTTATTAATCCAATAATATAAGTGTGTCAAAAACGGTTTTTTTGTTTTTGATGATGCTGTTTAAACTATCTCTGCCATAACTCGTACTGTCATGAGTGCCATATTCCCTGTATATTTTTAGAATCTGCGAGGCTATAGCACTATCAGGGTTATGAACATAAAGATCACAAAGGCATAAGGCAAGTTTGTTATTAGTTGCCCTATTTGCATCCTCTTCTAAGCCCGTAAAATATTCAACCTGGACTTTACAGCTTTTGAAAGAAATAGTTTGGGGTTTACGAATTTCGGGAAATATTACTGTAAAGAATAAAATGATAAGCGCAATAATGGGCAAAACTATTGCAGCGGTTTTTCTTTCTTCCATAATAGCGACGGTTTATTTATGTGTTAATACCGTCGGTTTGATAAGGTAACCTTTTGTACTTAATTATTAAACTTTTGGATAGATATTAAATAATATTATCTATACTTTTAGCCTGCCACTTTTTATCACAAATGACAAATTTTTTAACCAAGATCAGACTGATCTATATCCCATATTTAATTATAGCTACGAGTTTTATTGTAATTTATAGCCTTTTGGACTGGCTGTTACTAATCAAAATTGAGCTACCGGTAAATGAAGAATTAGTTCATTTTTGGCTTGCTTTTGTATTACCCTGGGTTCCTGTTTTTATTTGGTTGAGTCCCCGTATAAGATTATTGGTACTAAAAGATAAAAAAGGTAATCTACCTTTTTTGTACAGATTTATTGCAGCAATAGTTATTGCTGTTCCTGTAATTATTGCACAGGATTACCTTGTTACTGCTACAGGCTCACTTACCAAATTGCAAAATATTAGTGAAATTAATGGCCAATCGCTCACCAAATATTATGAATTAAAAGAACACTTTATTGATAAGTGGCATATTGCAGTTTACCGCCGAACGGAAATAAGTGGGCGAAATAATGAAACACTTAGCCTGATTATAGATGTTGCTTGTCCAATTTTGGAGCGGCAAGAAAATCTCGGAGATTTAACAAAGCTGAATAATACCCAGTATGTAATATCCCCTAAAGCCTGGTTATGTTATGAGTTTAAAAAGAATATCAGCAATCATTTAAGTGATGATGAAAAGAACATAGAATTTAAAACATTTGATACGGTAACAAACAACGAATTTAAAGAGAAGAATTTTGATGAATTTGTTTATCTGGACCGAATTGGCAAGAATGACCGTAGGAATGCTTATTTAAAAGCGATAAGCACAAAGTTTAGCGATCTGGAAAAGCCAATAATACTTGAAGCTGTAAACAAGCCATTTGAAGCCAGAAATGGTGAAAAATTGAAATGGATTTTTTTAAGTATGGGTATAGGAGCTGCTGTTTGGTTACTGATGATTTGTATCCCTAAAATAAATACAGTGGAGATGAGAAAAAGGGAAGGATATACTTTTAGCTCAGATTGGCGTACCTTTTATCAGTCAGTTACTAAATTTAAGTCTTTCGGCAACATTCAAATTACCGTTATCATTATTGCTTTAAATGTACTCGTTTTTTTGGTAATGGTTTTTGCAGGTTTAGGCGTGATTTCTTTTGACTCGCATGATCTTTTAAAGTTGGGAGCAAATTTTCGTCCCAAAACAATCGATGGTGAATGGTGGAGATTACTCACCTCTATTTTTTTACACGCCGGGTTGATGCATTTGTTTGCGAATATGGTTGGTTTATTTTTGGTAGCAATATTTCTTGAGCCCTTGTTAGGTCGGTTGAAATATGCTGTTGCTTACTTAATCTGTGGTGTAGTAGCAAGTGGGGCCAGCATATTGTGGCATCCGGCAACAATTAGTATAGGGGCATCCGGTGCAATAATGGGTTTATATGGCGTTCTTTTGGCCTTATTAACAACTAATAAAATACATACAAACGCTAAAAGAAGTATCCTGATAATTACCCTGCCTTTGGTTGCAATAAATTTATTTCTGGGTTTTTTTGGAGGCGTTGATAATGCAGCTCACGTTGGAGGGCTTTTATGTGGATTATTAATGGGTTATGGTTTTTATTTTTGGGGAGATCTTCCTGAGCCTAAAACACAAATTGCCCACGTTAGCATAAAGGAAAATCATGATAAATAGCTAAGGAAATGTTTTTAAGCCACAAGCCCCTGTTAAAGGGGCTTGTGAACATCAGCTGTTATAGATGCGAAAAAAAGCTATTAATTATTCACTCCATGGCGAATGCAATATGCAATCGCAGAAGTTTTTTCTTTGAAAATTAGGAATCATAAAAGCACAAACATCAGCTTTTATATTGCCAAAGGTGGTTTCTGTTTTATGCTCGAAACCACTGAAAAAAGTTGGAATAATATTCTTCTTAAAATCATTTCTGGGGAAAGCCTTTATAATCTCTTCCCTGTTTTCAACACTAAGATGCTCATAACCTTCGCCCATAACATCTAAACCTACGCCCGAATACATTAAAGCTACTTCTGGCTCTTTATGTTCTGCAATGCCTATGGTGGTGTGTAAAGCAATGGTATCCCATACCAATTGTAATGATTCTTTTGGCACACCATGACTTTTCAAAAAATCGCGGGCGGCATTGGCCCCATCTACCTCGAACCGAAGATCAGGACTGCTGTAATGAGGAACTAATCCCAGATCGTGAAATACGGAGGCTACATATAACAATTCCGGATCATAGCTGAGATTGTTACGCTTGCCGTTGAGCGAAGAAAATAAAAAAACGCGTAAGGAATGGTTATATATAAATTCTGTTCCATGTTCCAATAAAAGTTCGGTAGCCTGTGTGGCTATGCTGCTGTCAGGAATGGTTATCCCTGCTACTTTTTTTAATTGATTTACTGACATAATTATTTGTTTTTACAAAGCTACAGTTACCCAATGGGGCGGTAAATGTTAAATTCCGTCAATCGCATGCAAAAATTCACAGGCGGATCTTATGTCTTTGATGAGATATTAGCTGAAATATGTAAAATGGTCAATTATAGGCCGATATTTACAAAAAGGGACCGATAGTCAATTGGGGAAAGCTGAGCGTTCTTTTTAAAAAAATGGCTGAATTGATCGGGGGTTGAAAAATGGAGTTGAAAGGCAATTTCTTTAATCGACTTTGATGAAAACTGTAAAGAGCGCTTGGCCTCTGCAATCAGTTGCCTGTTGATGAGTTCCTTGGCCCCTTTGCCGCTACATCTTTTTGATAGATCTGCTAATTTTCTGGTTGATATTCCTAATAAGTTGGCGTAGTCGGCCACTTCGTGAGAGCTTTGGTAATGGTGACTTATTAGTTCCAGAAAATGGCGATAAAGTTGATTCTCGTAACTATCAAATCCTTGCGCAAGTGAGGCATTTACGTTGGCCATTTTGATCATGATTATTTTAAGATAGGCTGCCATCACATCTATCTTATTGATATAATCCTCTTTTAAAAACTCAGTGTGCATTGGAAGGAATAAGCTGCTAAGCTCGCTTAAATCAGAAGCGCTGAGTGGAAGGCGCTGGTTGGCAGAAGCATCATTAAATAAAACAGCCTTACAATTGCTGGCGCTTTGCGGCGCCTTTTCCCAAAAACAATCGCCAAAACTCAATTCGTAGCCAAGAAAGCTTGTGCCTGGATTAAAGCCCATAATTTGCCCTTTAGCGATCAGAAATAATTCGTTCCCGGAAATAGTAAAAGTACTGTCGTCAATTTGCAGACTACCATTGCCTGATTTAATCAGGAGAATGCGATTATAAGTAAGGCGATAAGATGATAACTGTTCAACACATTCACCATCGCGAAATGTAATGAAAAATGAATCCTTCAGATCTTTTTCTACAAACGTGTTTGGAATCGTTAACATAATCACAGCAATTAATAAACCAATATACAAAGTTGCTATTTTTTAATTGTCTGCCCGTTGCCATTTAAGAGAAAAGCGTTTAAACAAAAAAGCCCTCGTATGAGGGCCTGTAAATTATATCCGAAACAATAGTTGTGGTTACTTGGCGGGTGCGCTGCTTGCTGCGTTATAGTCATTAAATGCTGCAATAATTGCATCAGCCTCATCTGGTTTAAATGCAGCTTTTTTGGCCATGGCAATCATTTTTGCTGCAAGACCTTTGTGCGCCTCTACCGGCTGGTTTCCGTAGCCTACGGTTTGGTACTTTTGCTGTACCGCGGGTACATCCGCCAGGTATTTCAGCAGATCCATATCAAAGGCATTTTGAAATTTTTTTTCGTCGTCTTTTTTGCAAAGAATCTTATAACCCTTTAGCAGATCATTTTTTCGTTGCGCCTCGTCCTGTTCTATTTTTTCCTGGGTGCCGGAGTCGCCATAAAAATCATCCGGGTAATCATAAAAACGGTATGATGTAATGCGCCCTGAAGTTAACTGTTCCATCATGTGATCGTTGGAACCCAAACTTTTCAACTGCAAATGCTCGGTGTTTACATAATGAGCCTTATTAAATATTCGGGTCCCTACTATGTACGTTTGCATGTCATCAGCTTTGTACTTTTTACCTTTTACATTAGGGTTAGCAGCATAAGAAGCCGAATCAATAAACCAGATAAAGCGCTGGTTGTACCACGGCGCATCGTCATATATGCGTACGAGGCCGCTAGCGCTGGTGCCATCTTTAAAGATAACCTTACCCGGGCGGTATACCCACGTATTCTCCTGTGCAGCACAAACCGACAGACCGAAAACAAGAACGAGGGAAAATAAAATGCAGAATTTTTTCATTGTGGTGGGTTTAATGATTAAATATACATAAACGAGTATAGGAAAGTTGATTAACGCCGGATTTCTCCGGATAAAAGTTAAAATATGTTTGAAAGTCTTGCCAATTGGTCTCGGGTTCTACTGGCAGATTGCAGGTATAATTAATCCATAGACACAGTGAATAGACGGTGAAATTTTCATCATAGCAAGATTTGCAAAGTACTTCCCTGCTTTTGTCAAGTGTTGGTGAATTTACTTTATCATTTTTATCAGATGAAAAAGACAATCGGCGGAGCCATCATAGAAAAGCCTATAAAAATGGCCGCAAGTACCCGCAAATTCTTACTGACCTTGCATATCTTATTTTCGGTGGGGTGGTTAGGCGCCGTTTTAGCTTACTTATCATTGGCAATTACAGGTTTGGTGAGCCAAAAAGATGAAATAGTCAGAATGGTGTACCCCGCATTGGCGCTGGTGGGTTGGTACGTGATCGTACCGTGCAGTTTGGCTGCCCTGCTTACCGGGCTGGTCCAGTCTTTGGGTACACATTGGGGGGGGGGCCGGTATTATTGGGTATTCTTAAAATTTCTACTGACTTTTGTTGCTTCAATCGTACTTGTAAATCATATGCCTGTGGTAAGCAAAATGGCCAATATGGTGGGTAAAGGGCAAATATTTGGTTCGGAGTATGAAAAGTTACAGATCCAGCTCCTGGTTCACGCCGCAGGAGGATTGTTAATATTATTGACCACTACGGTGTTATCGGTTTATAAGCCTTGGGGCAAAACCGGATATGGTTTGCCAAAACAGGAAGAGTACCGACAAAACTCACGGCCGTATTTATTGCTGGGAATTGCTGGTTTGGTTATCCTGTTTGTCATTGTGCACCTCATCACAGGTGGAATGCGTGGTCATCATTAATAAAATCATTAACGCAATATACCGATGCAGGACAAGGAAACATCAAAAGAACATCAAAAGCGAATTGAAACGGTTATTGATTATATTTTAAAGAATATAAATAATCATATTTCGCTGAAAACATTGGCTGATGTGGCCCATTATTCCCCTTTTTATCTGCAAAAAGTATTTAAACAACATACCGGCGAATCGCCAAAGCAGTATATTATCAAGGTGAGGTTGGAAACTACTTTGCTTTTACTGGTTATTCATCCCCATAAATCACTCAAGGAAATTGCGCTGGACTGCGGGTTTTCTTCCCCGGCTGTATTTTCACGTGCGGTTAAAAACTATTTTGGTATATCACCAGAGGAAATAAGGGAGCGTTTGCCTAAAGAAAGGATGCGACTATTTAAAATAAAAAACCCAGGTCAAATTGCCCATGATGCAACAGGCTCAGAAAACGTAGCAGATGAACTTGATGTGCAAATCAAAAAAATAGATGCGATCACCGGCTTTTACCTGACCGCGCCATGTGATGATATAGGTAAAATACAGGAAAGTTTTAAAACAGCTATCCAAATTGCACAAACAAACGATTTATTAGTTAGCGAGAGGGAAATATATGGGATACTTAGCCCGCATCAGGGAAATATTTACAAAACATTTGTTGCTGTAAACAAGCGCCAGCCATTACCCGGCAAATTAAATATGACAGAAATAAAGGCAGGAAAATATGCAACGTTGAGAATTACAGGTGGCATAAAAGAAACAATCAACGCGGGACATTTTTTGTATCGCAAATGGCTGCCTGAAAATGGTTATAAAATAGCTGATGTTGTAAGATTTGAAGTATTCACAGAAAACCCTGCCACAATCCCTTATGATGAATTGCAGAGGGAGGTTTATTTTCCTATCGAACCAATTTGAATCCTCGCTGTTAAAACCTAAGACTTCGAATAACTATGCCTGCATACACAGCCAGAGTATAACGGGTTTATACCGTAGATGAATAAACGAGGCATTATTATTATTATTTTTGTTTAAAGCCGGTAACCTGATGGAGCAATACGAGAAACTATATCTGTATAAGCGCATTGTGCAGTCCAAACTTTTTATTGACAAGCACTTTGCCGACAATATTGATCTGGATAATATTGCCGACCAGGCCTGTTTTTCAAAATTTCACTTTATCAGGCTCTTTAAATCCATTTACGGCAGATCGCCGCATAATTACCTCATCAGCGTGCGGATAGAGAAGGCCAAAAAGTTTCTCACTGAAGGCGTTTCTGTTCTGGATGTTAGCCTGCGCGTTGGATTTGACAGCCCGACCTCGTTTGCGGCTACCTTTAAAAAAATGGTGGGTAAAACGCCGTCGGCCTATCGTGGCCAGGCAATGATTAAAAAACTGGCTATTACCGCCAATCCATTATCCGCCGTACCCAACTGCTTTGCCCAAACACACGGGTGGACAAAATAGCAATTTTCAATAGCCTACACTGGTGCTTAAAGATCAATTTTGTAAGAAAAAAACAACAAATGATTACCAAATTGAGCCACCTGTGCGTATATGTCCTGAACCAGGATAGTGCATACGATTTTTATGTAAACAAATTGGGTTTTGCCGTTCATACAGATGCCCCTATGGGCGAAGGCGCCCGCTGGCTTACCGTTACCCCACCCGAACAGCCCGAATTGGAAATAACCTTATTCCTGGTGGCAGAAGGCGGCATGTTTGACAAGGAGACGGTAGCCACCATGACCAGCCTCATAAAAAAAGGCACTTTTGGTGCAGCCGTGTTTACCTGTAACGACTTAATGGCCACCTACCAGGAGTTACTAGCCAAAGGCGTGGTGTTTAAAAAAGTGCCCACCAAAGAGTTTTATGGTTACGAAGCGCTTTTTTTGGATGATTCGGGCAATTGGTTTTCACTTGCACAGGTTAATTAATAAGCCATGAAATCGATATTTAATAAAGCTGACCGGGCCGAAGTATTGGACCGTATAGATGCCCTTACCGAAAACAACAAACCGGCATGGGGCAAAATGTCTGTTGAACAAATGGTGAAGCACTGCTCATTATGCGAAGAATATTACCAGGGAAAGTTTGCGGTTAAACGGGCATTCCTTGGGCGTTTGATAGGCAAAATGGCGCTGGCCAGCACACTTAATAAAAGCGTGCTGCAAAAGAATGCACCAACTGTTTCTGCTTTTTTAGTGACCGAAGCCGTTAATGACCTCGCCAGCCAAAAAAGAAACTGGAAGGCCCTGATAGAGAGCTATAGCCATTACCCACATGAATATTTTCCGCATTGGTTTTTTGGAAAAATGACCAAAGATCAGCTGGGGCAATTTGTTTACATTCATTGCAACCATCATCTAAGTCAGTTTGGGGTTTAAATAGCAAAAATCTCGCTGTTGACCTTGTCCCACGAATACATGGAACACAAAGGGACAGGCGACATAAGAAAAACACACCGCTACTGTAAATCAACAAGTTAAGCTCGCATGTGGGCCACGCTGGGACAAAAATTTCGAAGCCGGGCCAAAACTTTCGAAAATATTGTTCAGAGCCGGGACACTAAACTCATGCCGGGACTCTTTGTTTATTCACTGCTAATTAAAAGATTGTCTGAATTCGAGCGGGGATATATTGGTCTTGATTTTAAATAATTTACTGAATGATTGAATTTGTTCAAAACCCAAAGCATAGGCAATCTCGCTAACGGACAGAGAGGTGGTAGACAGAAGCTCTTTGGCTTTATCAATCAGTTTCATATGAATGTGCTGCTGTGTGTTTAATCCGGTGAGGGAACGTAGCAATCCTGACAAGTAATGTGAAGAAACGTTTAGTTGATCAGCAACAAAGGCCACCGTTGGCAGTCCATCTTTCCTCATCATCTCGTCATCATTGAAGCGGGTATTTAACAGGTTGTTCAGTCTGTCAAGTATCTGATGGTTTGCCATTTTTCTGGTTATAAACTGGCGCTGGTAAAACCTTTCGCTGTAAGCTAATAGTGCTTCAATGTGGGCAATAATAATCTCCTGGCTGAATTTATCAATCTGCCTGTGTGATTCTTCTTTTATGGTATTGATAATGCTATTCAGGATGCCCGCTTCTGTTTCAGAAACGAACAAGGCTTCATTAACCGCATAATCAAAAAACTCATATTGCTTTATCTTTTTAGCAAGCGATGTATTCCAAAAAAAGTCAGGATGGATAAGCAATAGCCAGCCCGACTGTTCTAACAGTTTTCCTTTCTCTACCTCAACACTAATCACCTGGCCCGGCGATGAAAAGCCCATCATACCACTATCAAAATCAAATAGCTGCTGCCCGTATTTCATTTTAGTGTTGTGCACCTTTTTCAGTGCAATGGTATAAAAGTCAAAAACCAGGCTCCGGGGTTCATCATCATTCAGGTATTTGGCACCCGAAACATCAATAACGCTGATTAATGGGTGCAGCGGCGGCGGCTGGTTTCTGAATTTGTGAAACTGGCTTATCGTTTCGAGTCTGTATGGCTGTTTCATTTTTAGGGTGAACGTTTTTACATTAAAGTTCAACAACTATTTTCCCTACTGTTCGTTTGCTTTCTATTTGTAAATGCGCATTGGCCATTTGTGAAAATGGATAAACGGCAGAAATGTGTACTTTAAGAATTCCTTTCCGTAATAGCCCGGCCAGGGATTCCATTTCTTCCTTGTTTCCCTGCCCAAGCAGGATAATCAAATTTACGCCTTTTTCACGTGCTTTTTCCTGGGCCTCCTCATATTGTATTGGCACAACCGATACAATGGTGCCGTTTTTCTTCACCACATCGATGGATCTCATACGGGTTTCGCCACCGATAGGATCCAACACAAAATCAACATCCTTAACCACCTCGTAAAACTTTTCGGTTGTATAATCAATGTGTTGATCGGCACCCAGCGATAATACGAAATCGCGATTTTTGCCGGATGATGTGGCAATTACGGTAGCGCCAAGGTGTTTGGCCAGTTGTATAGCCATATACCCCACTCCGCCCGAAGCAGCATGGATCAAAACCCTGTCGCCTTTTTTAACGTTTCCTATTTTAATCAAAGCCTCCCAGGCCGTTATCCCCACAACGGGCACAGCGGCAGCCTCCGCGTAACTGATATTTGCAGGCTTATGAACCATTAAGTCGGTTTTCACGGCTACGTATTCTGCATAGCCCTTGCCCTTAGTTAAACCAAAAACAGCATCTCCAATTTCAAAATCAGTTATATCATCCGCTTTTTCAACTACCTCTCCCGAAATATCCCAACCAAGAATGGCAGGTCTTTCGCTCCCCATAAAACGGGTAAGGATTTGTTCATTTCCGCGGATGTGAACGTCCATTGGGTTCATTCCGATGTTCTTGGTCCTCACCAAAATCTCCCCATTTTTTAAAACGGGCTTTTCAATATCCTGATAAATTAGTTTGTCTGCACCTCCGGCCTCATTCAATACAATTGCTTTCATGATAAATATTTTTAGCAAAAGTATAGCGCTACCGGCAGGGCAATTTATCCAAAACGGACTTTTGTTTAGTGAAAATGAATTGATCAAATGCAGACTACCGGTATAATTACCCGTAGCCTCTGTCTACGAATAGCAGGGGTCAATTCCTCCAAATTATAAATCACCCGATTTAAATTCACGGCCTGTATAATCTTCGTTGGTTGCATTTCCATTAACCGTTACTTTGTCAAAAAGAATGATGTAACTATCAAATTCTTTAGGGTTTTTTACAATGGTTTTAATTTGCGAACCTAAAAGTTTTTCGAGTGTGGCCATTTGAGCTGTGTCGGCCGGTATGGTTTTCCCGTTTATAAATTTCACCGTCAAAGAAGTCTGTTTTTCCCCACTCTTGCTTATTTTTTTCGCTGAAAAAGAAACATCCTCAAACCCGTATTTGGTTTTAATAGAATCAATTGTTGCTGTTTTCTTTCCATTAAATTCAGGCTGATACGTTTGTGTGAATGTACAGCCATACAGCCAAAGCAGGCTTAATACAATAATGGTTTTTAGTTGATAAGGTTTTATAAAGCGCATAATCAGGGTTAAGTTTTTTTACGTTTTAAAAATAGCAATATATCCTAAGTTTTTAACTGCCAACGCTGTTTAACTGCTAATATATTGCGTAGGCTTCAAGCGAAAAAGCTTACTTGTGATATTCAAAGCGTCGAAAACCAATTTAGCCTTTGCTTAAAACCTTATTGATAACCATGCCCCTGCTTTTTGCACTCGCGAAAATCAAGCAACATCAATCACCACTTTACCCTGGGCCTTACCCTGTTTCATCAAATCATAAGCCGAAGCAACGTTTTCAAGCGTAAAGGGACTGCTGTCTACCAGCGGAATAACCAAACCCTGCTCAATTAATGCAGTGGCTGCTGTTAATATTTCCCCGTGGTGGGCGCGGCCTTTGCCGGAGATGAGCGGATATAAGGTAAACACACCCGAATAGCTTGCACCGCGGAAAGACAGGGGCGCCAGGCTGTGTGTGCCCCAGCCCAAAATGCTTAACACATGGCCGGTATACTGCTTTGCTGCTTTAAACGAAGCATCCAGTGTAGCACCACCTACGGTATCTAAAATAATGTCGAATCCTTCTCCGCCGGTATATTTTTGCAGGTAATCTTCCGGCGTTGAGTTTTTGTAATCAATAGGCGTAGCACCATAGCTTTTTATCAGGTCGAACTGAGTGGGGTTAACGGTTGCAAAAACTGTGGCGCCTTTTGCCTGGGCAATTTGCACGGCTATGTGCCCTACGCCTCCGGCTCCGCCATGTATCAATACCGATTTGCCTGCGCTAACAATGGCACGATCCACCAGGCCCTCCCAGGCGGTAATAAAAATTAGGGGTATGGCGGCGGCATCATGCATGCTCAGGTTTTTGGGTTTCAGGGCCAGCAGGTCGGCATCAACAGCAGCAAATTCTGCTAGCGAACCCTGCACCCCGTTTATGCCGCCGGTCATGCCGTAAACCTCATCGCCTTTTTTAAATTTGGTTACGCCCTCGCCCACTTCTTCTACAATGCCGGCCATATCTATCCCTAAAATGCCCGGCAGTTTGGCTTTGGCATGTGCGGCTTCGCCTGCAACAATTTTCAGGTCGAGCGGATTTACCCCGCTGGCTTTAATGTTAACCAAAACCTGCCCTTTTGCGGCACGTGGCCTTTCAACCTCTTTTAACTGGTAAGGGCTGTTAAATGCTTCTAATACTAAGGCTTTCATATATTTTTTTTAATGTTTTATCTGAATTGATACACCAAAATTCGGCACAAAGCGTACTATAATTGTTGTATTTGTACATCAAAATGGTGTACTTTTGCATTATGGTAAAAGATCATCTGCGCCAGCCCTTCGAGCTGGTTTTAAAAGAGTATCTGGATGAATGCCCCCGTGGTCTGCATACCCATACTTTTTTTGAGTTGATTTACATTGTTGATGGCGACGGAAAGCAGCACATTAACGAAAACGAAATAGACTATAAAAAAGGCGACTTGTTTCTGGTTGCTCCCAACGATACCCATATCTTCAGGATCAGAAATGCCACGCAATTCTTTTTTATCCGCTTCAATAACAACTTTGTTCATACCGAAAAAAAGGAAAAGGAGCTGGTTCAGCAACTGGAACTCATCCTTCGCAATGCCCGGCACGAGCCCGGCTCTATTTTAAAGCACCAAACCGACAAATTGTTTGTTACACAGCTCATGGCTATGCTGATTAATGAACACCTGCATCATAACCTGTATCAGCAGCAGCTTATTTCACAGCTGGTTAACACTTTACTGGTGCTTATTGCCCGCAACCTGAGCCAGGCATTGCCCGAAACAGTGAATGAGCAGAGCGAAGAAAAAATTATGGCCATACTGCAGTATATCCAGGCTAATATCTACTACCCCGAGAAAATGCGGGCAGAGCAGATCAGCAATCAGTTTGGTATTGCAGAAAATTACCTCGGGAGCTATTTTAAGAAACATATCGGCGAATCATTGCAGCAGTACATTGTAAATTATAAACTGAAGCTTATTGAAAACAGGCTGCTGCACAGCCATATGCGCATCAACGAAATTGCTGATGAATTTGGCTTTACTGACAAGAGCCACCTCAACAGAATTTTTAAAAAATACCGGGGCATGAATCCTACTGAATTTAAAAAGAGCTGGGGAGAAAGGTTAGGGGTAAGTGCGGGTTGATGCAGGACAGCACAGACATGAGTACGCCTACCACTTTTCATCGCTGTATACTCGCGCCAGAATGAGATAGTTAATTCACATTCTTCATACTCTCTCTCACAAATAAGCTTTAATAATCGCTTCTTTGCGCGTGGCTATTCCAGCAATAATCTCTTGTGATTCATTAATTTTCTTTTCCTTCTTTTCGATTTCTTTGATAAGTTTTAGTTGAATCTCTTGTGATGGCACCTTAATGGTAAGGCCTCTCATACTATCCATTGAAGCACGATTAGTTCTTGAGAATCTTACGCGCTCTCCTTCTTTTTGAAGAACCCAGGCTAAATACTTTGGCTTTATTTCATCGCTTTTAACGCGCAGCACTCCGCAATGATCAGTAGGGTAAAAAGGCTCATTTTCAGGAACTAAATTTACCATCCAATCACCGTCGATCCCCCAAAGAACAGAAGGAGTACTAAAATCTTTTATTAATTCTTTATCGATATGTCCGAATGGTTCAAATACATTTGCGCTATAAACAGGAATGCCAATCCCATTGTTGTTTATTTCATCTTTTAATACTCGTTTACCGATAGAAAGTTCAAAGTGATTAGTATCACTTAATCTAAAACTTGTCTTTGCCATAGAGAAAGCTTCGTCAAAAAGGCCCTCAACCTCTGCTTTTAATATATCGAGTTTTTGCAATGTTTTGTTAAATTCATTATCAATTGTGTCCCAGGCCTCAACCAGTTGTTTTTGTATTTTAAGAGGCGGAAGGGGGATTTTTTGATTGTATGCATCATCTCTGTTCAAGCCGGGAACCCCAGTTCCCCCCGTTAACTGCTCTAATCCTAACAAATCAAGCATTAGAAATAGGTATTTGTAATCAGTTTCTGAGTTTAGTTTTTTGACATAAAAAGTAGTATCTATTGGTGTAGAGTTTTCAATAATCCAATTCACTTTTCCGGCACTTCCTTTTCGGCCAATGACGATGCAAGGGCCTTCTACAAGATAAGAATTATGATAACCAACAATTCCATTGGATCCAACAACAGGGTACTCGCCATCAATTCTACTATTTTCTGGCAAATTATTTCCATACTCCAAACTCATTATTTTGCTTATTTTTTCACCATTCCATTTGCTTTCAATTATTAAATTCTGTTTTGGAGTTATGCTTATTGACTTATTAAAATCAAGTCGTGAAAATTCCAACATATCAATTAACCTGGACTGTACAACAAAGGGATATAATTTCTCTGGTACCTCAAAAACTCCACCTTTAAAATTTTGATGGATCAGGTGGTTGATTTTCTCGTCATTAAATTTATCTTGAGGATCGTATAATGGGGTATTAATATTATCCAAATTAAAAATATTGCTCAATACCCGTTTATCTCCTTCTTCCCAGGCAACATTTCCCTCATCATCATCGTCACCTTCCATTTTATCTAACTTTACACCACCTAAATACTTTATACCTTCATTGCCCTTAGCAGTGCTCCACTCATAACCAAGAAATTCTTTCATTTCCGATGTTTTCGATGGGCTCTTAATAATCAGAACTTTTTGTGGGTTTTGGCTTGCCAAAACGAAAAAATAAAGCTTTTCTTTCTCGTTGTCGAATAGATAAGAAAAAAAGCGTTTTTTTAGTTCACTTTGTTGCTCTTCTCTACTTAGTTCTTTAAAGGTCTTCTTCTTTTTCAAATTCTGGATATCCGACCATTTATCAAACTCCCTTTTATAATCTAAGAAAATCTCTGACTTGAGTAACTCTTCGTTTGGTTCACCCTTAAGTAAGGTCTGATAACTCACAAAATCCAATTCTAAATGAGTGCAATATTGTTTTAAATATTGCTCATCTTCAAATAGTCCATCTTTGGTTTTGTCAAAATTAAACCATGCATTTACTCTGTTTTTAAAGTGGTCAGCAGGTGCCGGGTTTTCTTTTCTGCGTCTGATAAAAAGTGTGACTGTATTTGTTCCTGTTTTTCCAAAAGTTCCACTTCCAAATTCTGCAATGGCGATTATGTCAAAGTATTTCAGTAATAACTCGCGAGTCGCAACAAAAATATTCGTCGATTTGGATGTACTCTTGGCTTTACCTTTATTCAAAATAGAGGCAGGAACAATTATACCGGCAACGCCCCCTGGTTTCAATAGTTGTTTAGCCCGTTCGATAAAAAAAGCTTCAATGCTATTATTATTCGGAAAACTCTTCTCTCCAACCGTTTCAATTAACTTATATTTTTTCCTTTCTGATTCCGATAATGTTTCGAGAAATCCTTTGACGCTGTAAGGAGGGTTAGCAACTAAGAGAGAAAAACTATTATCTTTGATGTTTTTATCATCCATCTCTTTACCGGATGATAGGGCATCTGCGTATATAATATTAATATCGTCCTGACCATACATAAAAGCAGAGACTTTGGCTACTTTGGATAAACGATATTCTTTTTCCACGCCATAAACGGTTTCATAAAAACTTTTTAAATTTGCCTCCTTCTTTTTCTCAACAATAGATTTGATTTCTTTCGCATACTCATTTAAAAAATGACCAGCGCCACATGCAAAATCAATCACTTTGGGTATTTCGTCTCCTTCTGTAATTAAAACTTCTAGAGGTAATGATTTAAGGATAAATTTTACAATTGGCATTGGGGTAAAAAATTGCCCTTCCGATTGTTTAACACCCTGATCAAGAAACCCTTCGAACATATCACCTAAGAACTGATTGCCCTCGCTTGCAGACTCATTATCAGACTTCAAGCGCAAATCTTGAAGCATTTTAACGATCTTCAAAAGAATCGTTGTATTTTGATAAAAAAGCTTTTCGTTATGAACATCAATAAAGCCAAAATCATTATTATTGAAGAATTTTAATTCTCTAAAATATTTTTTGATTGTATCTTTTGTGGCATCCGGATCATTTTTGAAAAAATCAAACGCATTATCTATTTGATCTGCACTAATATATACTACTTCTTCTCCAAGAAAGCGCTGCATACCTTCTTGATATAATTTTTGAAGACGATCAATTAAACTAAACTGATCATCATAAGCGATGCCTTTCCAGTAAAATTTTAGTTCCTCAGGATTGTTCGTTTCGTCAACTATTTTGCATAAAAACAGACTTACCAATTTGTCAAAAGCATTTTCACGTCCGGAAACATTATGCTGCCTTAAAATAGTTGCAAATTCATGATATTTGCCTTGAATATCATTGCTGTTAATGATATTTAAATCTTTAACTGAATATTTTGTTTTTCCAATCTCATATGCTGGAATATCTTCTTCAAATAGCCCCTTTGTAGAATAATCTTGCTGATAAGTTTCATTCCAAGCTCGGAAAATATCCTCTACGTCGAGTCCCTTAGCTTTTTCGAAAGATAGCGGCGACTTCTCCGCTAGTTCTAAAAGTAACTTTTCATTGTCCTTTAAAGTGAGTAAATAATTATACCAAACTATTCTTCCATCGACATAGTCCGAGGAATAAAGGCATACAAATTGCGTACTACCAGATTGTTTTGCATAGGATAGTATTTGTCCTCCGTTCAATGAAGTTTTCTTCCAAGCAGTATCAAACTCTTTTCCTTCTGTTTTACACTCAATAATAAGTAAGGACTTTCCGGAATTATCTTTCACCATTATATCTGCCCGTCCACCGCTTGCTCCATGTCCAACTTTCCACTTAGGTTCGAGTTCAAAATGTTCTGGTTTATAACCCTTTTCAAGCAGTCTATTAACACATTCAAAAACTACAAAATTTTCGTTTTGACTAAAGCTACAGGTTTGTCTTTCATTAACTATAAAACCTTTATCCTCAGGATAAATGAGTTTCTCCTCTTTGAAATCAACTTTTAGATAAACATCCGTTTCTTTGAATTTTTTAATAAACGTATCTTTTGTACCAGAAAAACCAAGTTTTAATATAAGTTCTTTAAAATTATCCTTTGTTATCATTTACTTCTAAGCTGTTTCAGGTAAATTGTAAATGTACGATAGCAAAATTAATCTCGTAATTAAAATTGAGAATCAAGGCATCAAATTACATAATCCGCTGTTCGAAGTTTATAAATCGAACAACTATGCCCGTAAACCTCAGCCTACCCACAAAATCAATCCGTAAACACAGTATACCCACAGCGATGAAATTACTTGCGTAATGTATTAACTTGCCTTGTAAAAAAAGATTGATTGCCAATCGCCGCAATTTTACATGGAAATACTGGATGAATTAAAAATTACGCTTCAGCAAATTACCGGCATCGCTGATAAAGATTTGTCGGTTTTAGATAAATTATGCTCGGTTAAACGGTACCCAAAGAAAGCGTTTTTTCTTAAATCGGGCGCTATGGCATTGCATTCGGGTTATGTTATGGAAGGTGCGTTCCGCGAGTATTATACCGACAACAATGGCCGCGAGTATAATAAGGCTTTTTCTTTTAAAGGCGATTTTACAGGTTCCTATTACGACCTGCACATACAAAAGCCATCCCTGGTAACCATTGAGGCCCTGGCTGATAGTACAGTAGTGGTGATCGACCATAAAAAATATCAAAAGCTTGTTCAGTCCGATGCCTTTTGGTTAAAGGTGTCGCACACCCTGGCCCACAACCTGCTGATGAAGAAATTTGAAAAGGAACTCCAGCTGCTTACCCTCACCGCTGCCGAGCGTTACCAACTGCTTCAAACGCAATATCCCGAACTGGAGCAATTGGTGCCTGCTTATCATATCGCCTCCTATTTAGGTATCACACCTATTTCTTTAAGCCGTATCAGGGCGCAGAAAAGCAAATAAATTTCTTATCATATGATAATTGATTTGGCTACGCTAAATCTGAATTTTACCAGGGTTAAATTAAACGTAACCACTAAAATTCAAATGATTATGCTCTAGACACGCATAACGAATACCAAAAATTTGCCCGGCAGCTCAAATAACGATTTTTGTTAATGACACAAAGGTAGGGGGACGCGAAATTTATCTTCCCAAAGGCACTACAGGAGCACGGAAAATTTATTTTTACTACCTTAGTTATCATGAAACTTCTTCTCACCTCCAGTGGTATTACTAATCCGAGCATTCACCATGCGTTGGTTGATTTGTTGGGTAAACCCATCGAAGAATCTAATGCCTTGTTCATTCCGACGGCGATTTATCCTTTTAAATATGGCGCACGCTACGCCTGGAACCCAATTAGTGGAAATTCCCAATCACAACTCTGCACCTTACCATGGAAAACCCTGGGGTTACTAGAATTGACCGCGCTGCCCAGTATAGAAAAGGCAATTTGGCTGCCTGCGGTCGAGGAGGCTGATGCTTTGCTGTTTTGGGGGGGCGACCCTCTGTACCTCAGCTATTGGTTACAGCAAAGTGGGCTGGCACCGCTATTGCCAACATTACTGCAAAAAACCGTTTATGTAGGCGTAAGTGCCGGAAGCATGGCGGCAAGTAAAATTTTCGGCGAAACCTATTCGGTGCCACGCGGCGGAAGCGGCATACCGCTTAGCTCAGAACAATTGATACTTTCAACGCCAGAAGGAGAAATAAGCACGACGTTGATAACGGCTAATGGAGCTGGCTTAGTAGACTTTGCAATAATCCCCCATCTGGACAACAAACAACATGCGGATGCATCTATTGCCAACGCAAAAAAATGGGCTGCTCGCATACCCGCGTCGGTATATGCAATCGACGACCAAACGGCGATTAAAGTGGTAGACAATGATATCGAAGTCGTATCCGAAGGCGATTGGACATTGTTTTTCCGTTCCCGCCAAAAATAACGATAAAGCAAATCGTAATTCGTTCAAACAAAAGCAAGAATCGCAAGGCTCACAACGGGTTACCAGCTGCTTCAACAGCAATATCCCGAACTGGAGCAATTGGTGCCAGCTTATCATATCGACTCCTATTTGGGCATCACCCCCATTTCTTTGAGCCGTATCCGGGCGCAGAAAAGCAAATAAATTTCTTATCATATGATAATTGATTTGGCTACGCTAAATCTGAATTTTACCAGGGTTAAATTAAACGTAACCACTAAAATTCAAATCATCATGTTAAGAACAATAGCTACCTGGATCCTCACCATTTTACTGACACTTTTTTTTATTTATGCCGGATATAAAAAACTAACCGGCAATGAAGTTACCGCGCAACATTTTCACGATTGGGGTTATGGGCCATGGCTGCTGAAATTTGTAGGCTGCCTGGAGCTCATCGGCGCGCTACTGCTTTTATTTCCAGCCACGGCAACCAGCGGCGCATTGCTGCTTTGTTTAATTATGACTGGCGCATCGTTCACGCTGCTCAGCCACCAGGTATGGCACACATTTGCGGTTACCTCCGTTTGCCTGGTATTGTTGCTCTTCGCAGGTTATTTACGCTGGAACCAGAGTTGGATACTCGGGGTTTTCAAAATGCATAATTGATCCGTAGACTGCGTCTACCTACAGCCGGTAAAATATATATTGGTTTTGATATGCAGTGTTTTAAGTGGATTTTTATATTTGTTACTGAACATTAACAGGTGTAAAATTTTAATATATGTCTGAAGAGAAAATAATCAAGCATACCGAGGCTGCGGTCCACCTTATTGCAAACAAAGAAAAAACCTGGCGCAAAAAAATACTGGAACTTACCGAGGAGATAGCGATCATTATATTCGCAGTTAGTATTACGCTGGCTTTTCATAACTGGAACGATTGGCGGAACGAGCGCAAAATGGAAAAGGAGTTTTTGACAGGAATAAAGGGAGATTTGAAAAATGAAGCGCAAAATCTCGATTACGCGGTTGCCAATTTGAACGGTACCGCACATTATTACGATACGGTATGGCAGCAAATTAACAGCCACAAGGTGGACGCGGCCTACATAGACACCAACAGCTGGCAACTTTTAAATACCGTTTATTTCGAATTCGACAACGGACGATTCGAAGGTTTTAAATCCAGCGGTTACCTGCGGCTGATTGAGAATCAAAACCTTTTAAAACATATAACCAGTTTATATACCACCGAAATGCCTTTCCAGGTTAATGCTGATGAGTTCATTTATGGAAGCAGGCGCACCGATTACAATACCTACATTGGCATGAAAGCACCCATGGATTCAAAAAAGATTGTTCATGTTTCACAGATGCTGGGCGACCCCGCTGTAAGATACCAAATTGTTTACTATGGAAATTATATACATGAACGTATACGACAAAAAAAGGAACTCGCTAAAGATATCAGAAGTGTTGTAACCGAAATTGATAAGGAGCTGAATAAATAGAGGGGCATAGTTACTGCCTCGTTGTCCATATTTTCCTATTACTAAACGCAAAAGCCTCGAGTTGTTCAACTTGAGGCTTTTGTGTTATTTGGATAGCGCATACCCGTGCCAGATTGGGCAATTATTCGGTCTGCCTGCTAATCATCGTCCTGGCCCCCAGCAAAGCCAACAGCGTAATGGCCGAGGCTGCTGTAAGGTAATAACCTACAGAAGCAAGTCCGTAATTGTGCGCCAGTGTGGTTGCTAAATAAGGCGTGAGCGAAGCGCCTAAAATCCCCGCCAGGGTAAATGCCAGCGAAGCCCCTGTATAACGTACCGATGCCGGAAAAATACCAGCCAGCGTGGTGCCAATTGGTCCGTAGGTAAGGCCCATCAGAAACATGCCCAGCGAAAGAAATATAGCGGTTGTTAACGGGCTGCCGGTGGTAAATAAAGGAGCAAAAACAAGCCCGAACGCCATAATGCAGATGGTTGCCACAATAAGCATTTGGCTGCGCCCATATTTGTCAGCCAGCAAAGATGATAGTGGAATACCCAAACCGAAGAACAGCATCGATATCATTTGAATGATCAAAAAACTGCTTTTGGGGTAATGAAGCACTGTTGTTCCATAGCTAAGGGTAAATACCGTCATTAAATAAAACAGCAGGAAGGTGGTAATGGTAGCCAGCGTGCCTAATGTTATGGCTTTGGTATGCTTAACAAAAACATCGGCAATCGGTATTTTTGAGCGTTGCTTATTGTCGATTATCTTCATAAACTCGGGCGTTTCGGTTATTTTTAACCGAACGTACAGACCCACCCAAACCAATATGGCGCTGGCAATAAAAGGGATGCGCCAGCCATAACTGATAAAATCATTTTCGCTCATGGTTTTACTGAGGATGAGGAAACTACCGCTGGATATCAAAAAACCAATGGGCGCACCCAATTGCGGAAACATGCCATACCAGGCTTTTTTGTTAGCAGGGGCATTTTCTGTAGCCAGTAACACCGCGCCACCCCATTCGCCGCCAAGACCCAATCCCTGCCCAAAACGAAACAGGGCCAACAAAATGGGGGCCGCAATGCCGATGGAAGCATAGCCCGGCAAAAGCCCGATAGCTACTGTTGATGGCCCCATGGTCATGAGCGCTGCAACAAGCGTGGCTTTGCGCCCTTTACGATCGCCGAAATGGCCAAACAAAGCCGCCCCCAATGGTCGTGCAAAAAAGGCCAGCGCAAAAGTAGCCAGCGACTGCAGCGTAGCCGTAGTTGGATCGCTCCCCGGAAAAAACAACTTCGGGAATACCAGCACCGCAGCAGTGGCATATATGTAAAAGTCGAAAAACTCAATAGTGGTACCAATGAGGCTTGCGGTAAGTATACGCCTAACAGGATTTGCGGGGATAGGTTGCTGGTTCATAAACCAAACATATCAAATTTGAGTGAATGCTCCAATTAGATCCCATCTTAATCTCTAATTGCTGGTTTTACTTTTGGCAATAGTTTAGAAAATACCGCAGCAATTGTAAGAGCGCTGATTCCCTGGCATAACATGGTGAGCGGAGCGCCTATTTTTTGAGAAACGGTGCCTATCAGCAAACTCCCAATGGGCAGCATACCGAAAAACGCCATAGCCATAAAACTCATTACCCGGCCCCGCATGTTGGCATCGGCTTCTATCTGGATAATGGTAATAGAGGTTGACATAGGCGTGATTGACCCCAGCCCCAGTATGGCCCCAACAGGCAGGGCGAGGGCGAAATAGGTCATGCGTGAGAACAGTATCAGCCCAATGCCCAGCACGGTAATGCTTAGTAACAGGATCATCCTCAGGTTTATTCCTTTTTTAGCCGAGGCCAACAGGAAACTGCCTATTAATGCACCTAAACCTATACTGCCGGTTAGGTAGCCATAGGTAGTTGCATCGCCTTTAAAAACAACCTTGGCAAACACGGGCTCTATGGTATCATAGGGGAATACCAGCAAGCTTAAACAGATGAGCAGGATAATAAGTATACTGATAGCCGGGGTTCGTTTCAGGTAGTGGAGGCCCTCAACCAGTTCGGATGTGATCTTTTTCTTAATGGCAGGCGCTTTAAATTCCGGAAACTTCATAAGGACAAGAGAAGCGATCACTGCTATAAAACTCAGCGCATTTAAACTAAAACAGATCCCCGCTCCAAATTGCTGCAAAACAATGCCAGACAAAGCCGGCCCGATAAGCCTGGCCAAATTTACCATTGCCGAATTAAGGGAGATGGCATTTGCCAGATCGGCCTTGTCATCCACCATTTCATGCACCATAGGCTGCCTCGCAGGCACATCAAAGGCATTAACAATACCTAATAATGCGCTTAACGTTAATATTTCCCATATCACATAGTGGTTGGTTAATATCAGTATGGCCAGTAATATGGCTTGTATCATAGATGCTGTTTGGGTAACCAGTAATATTTTGTACCGTGGGTATCTGTCAGCAACCACACCGCCGAACAAGGAAAGCAAAAATGAAGGGAATTGCTGCGCAAATACCGCAAAGCCTATCATAGAGGCAGAGTGCGTAAGCGAATATATTACCCATATCACCGCCGTACGCTGCATCCAGGTGCCGATTTGTGAAATAGACTGCCCGGTGAAAAATAAGGCATAGTTACGGTTGCGAAATGCGCGGAAGGTACTGTTGTTTTGAGTTGTTGTCATTATATTTTTATATGCGCAATCTTTTTGACGAATTTTGTCATTTTGTCGAAAGTTGATCAAATTTTTTTATTTCAGTCCATGCATTATAACCGAAACAAAGCGGGCAATGGCAGGTTCAGGCTCATGCATATTGTCTGGTAGGCTCATCTCGTTTCTTAGGCCCCTTATACTGCTAAGCAAAATGTAGATCAGGGTATCCATATCTGTTTCGTTTATGGCTTTTAATTCGCCTTGCTTTATGCCGGTATTTAGGATACGGCTAAACAAAGCACTTTCCATTTTCATGATGAGGTGATGATGAGCTATTTTGGTTTTATTGAAATCGGTGAGGGCATCTGCATCCATGCCAATTTTAATTGCATTAAAAAAAGAGCTTTTTTCGCGGGTCAAACGGAATTTTGCAGCAACGAAAGCATGGATCTTCTCTTCAGTTGTTGGCTTTTCGTCCACTGCTTTTTCCAATGTTTCCAGCATTTCTTTAATTTCTATTTTCATCACCGCATCAAATATTTCGTCTTTACTTTTATAGTAATAGTAAAGCGAGCTGCGGCCCTTGCCAATGGCTTTGGCTACATCGTCCATAGTTACTTTAGCCAGGCCATGCACCGCGAACAACCGTTTGGCAGCCTGCAGAATTTGCTCCTGAATAAGATCTTCTTTAATGGGTGTAGTAACAGACATTGGGGGTTGTTGATTTAACAAATGTAGCTATTTTAAACAATTAAACAAATAGTGTCGAAAAGATAGCTTCTCTTTATTCCGGATGTTTCATCCTTGGGTTAGAATGGCGGGCATGCTTAGCTATTGTATACTAAGCGTGCGGGCCACAAGCCAGGGACGCTTGTGGCAGCGGGGGAATAGTAATTTATATTATTCGGCGGTAACTGTTGCTATTACTTCTTCTTCACCAAAATTTACCCATTCATATTGTATCTGGTTCATTTTGTAGTAATATGGAAAAATAACTAGTAGTTCAAGTCGTAAATTAAAAGAATGGTCAGGGCCGAAAATGGCATATCCCATCACCCCTAAACAAACAAAGGCGCTTATTATAGCATCTATTTTTGCTACGCCCACTGCCCATTTCTTTTCCTGCCATAAACCAAGGGCTATTATTCCTTTAAACGCGAATAATATTATTAAAAATAAGCCGGTTAAAGAGATAGGCTCATTAGTTGATAAACCAAGCAACGAAATCTGAAAGTTAAATTTAAGCAGCCCCATTATTATGCCTATAGGTATGATGGCAGCAAACACCAGGAATATCCAGATAAAGGTCTTAATCCACCAAGGAAGCAGATCGCGCCTTCTGCCAGATTTGTTGGGGAAATTTAAGTCGCTATTAATAATATCTATGTTATCACTCATGCAATAGGGGTGTTTGGGTTGCCATAAAAGTATAAATTAAATTTAGTTACCATTACCGGTCGAAAAAATATTTTATTAACTTTCTGCATGCTGAGTTGCAGACTATAGGCATAATTAATCCGTAGACGGGAGTCTACAGCAGATTAAGCTGAAAGCTTATAGTATTTTAGGTCGAGGTTTATAAACTTCGACCAGTGAGGTTATAGTCTGGCCACTGACATTTAAAGGCAAATCCGTTACTTTGCGTATAAACCGATTATCATTGAACATAGGAATTTTTACTTACGGAACCCGGGGTGATATTCAGCCATATATTGCCCTGGCATTAGGTCTTACAGATAAGGGCCACCTGGTAACGATTGCTGCGCCGGAAAATTTTAAGGATTTAGTAGAAGGCTATAGCATTGCTTTTCACCCCCTGTATGGCAATGTTGAAGAAAAGATGAATTCGCCGGAAGGGCAAAACGTACTAAAAACGGAGAATACCATTATGCTGATGAAGTACTTTTTTAAGGTACTGCATCAACAGCGGGTGCCTTTACGCAAAAGCTATATAGAAGGCTTTAACAAGGTAGATTTTATTATTGCCAATACCGCAACGCTGCCCATTACCAGTGCTATTGCCGAAAAGCAGAATAAGAAAATGGCGCTAACCTATTTTATGCCGCCCGTAGTGCCTACCAAAGAATTTCCATTAGGCGATTTTGATTTCCTGAATTTCCCCTGGTATAACAAGCTAACTTATAAGCTGGCACACCTATTCTTCTGGAAGTTTGTGAAGGCCGAAACCAACGAATTCAGAGAGGAACTGGGTCTGCCCATTTTAAAGGAAAACCTGGTAAACTATATCGGCAAACAAAACCTGCCTGATTTATATTGCCTGAGCCCCAGCCTGATCGCCCAGCCTAAAGATTGGGACGATAATCATAAAATCACCGGCTTTTTAACCGTGCCGGAAAAAGCAACAAATCTTCATCCCAACCCAGCCTTAACAGATTGGCTGCAGCAAGGCGATAAACCCATATACATGGGCTTTGGCAGCAATGGTGTGGGTAATACTGAAAAATTCGTCAGCATTATAAATGCCATCCTGAACCAAACCAATGAGCGCATCTTGTTTTGTACGGGATGGTCGCTTTTTGAAAATTTGCCTGTGCATAAAAATCTATTCGTAGCCAAATATGTAAACCATCATGCCGTTTTACCCGGATGCAAGGCAGGAGTGTTTCATGGTGGTGCAGGTACACTGGCTGCCCTGTTACGGAACAACCTGCCGGTAATTATTATTTCCTTTTATACCGATCAGCCTACCTGGGGTAAAATAGTGTACCGGATGAACATTGGCGTACATATCCCGGTTAAAAAACTCACTGCAGAAAAACTGATTTCGGCCCTAACAAAAGTTCAGACTACAGAAGTAAAGAATAATGCCGCCGCTATAGGCCACCAGATCAGGAATGAGAACGGATTGGAAAACGCAGTAAATGAAATTGAAAAGTTTTTTAAGGCGATGCCTGTTGATTGACGGTTACTGTAATCGCTACTGGCATAGTAATCCGCAGACTGAGTCTGCAGCGAGGCAGATTAAGCTGAAAGCTTACAGTGTTTTAGGTCGAAGTTTATAAACTTCGACTGGTGGGGTGAATAGCTTTATGCTATTTATTTTTCATTTTTTTTTCGAATTCGGCCTGAGTGAAAATTTCTAAAGATTCATCGTCAAAGTACCATGCAGATACATAGCCAGCTGAGACAACGAAACTGATCACCCAGGTGGTCTTTGCCTTCCATAATTTAAATGCACAAATATCTGTGGCTGTTATAAAAGGACTTGTTTCACCTAAATGTTGATGTGAGGAGGCTTTTATCGCATCTTGACCGCCAGTTCCCAGAGGGATAAGATTGTTATGAAGCTTTGTTTTTTTAATTATACCATTGTCTTTGTCGAAATTGATTAGGTAATCATTTCCTAATAATACTTCATTCGGCGCGGTTTGTGCAGTGATGACATATACTTTTTTTGTCCCATTTTTTATAATAGGAACAAGATTTAAACTGGTATTTTGATAAAATTTAAAAAGCGTGTCATTTAAAATAACCTTTGCAGCTTTTGACCTGATGGTATAGTACTCTTTTTCATTTTCGGTGAATTTTCTTGTTGTAGTGTCTATACTGTATTTGGACGAGTCTAAACCATGATCGAACTTAACTGTCGCTAATACTACTAGATCCTCATTTTTAGAAAAAAAGATAGTGGTCATTCCCTTTTTAGTCTCATAAGAAAAATATCCACCGGATAGCAGCTTCTTTCTGCCAAAACTGGAGGTGAAAATCTGTGTACTATGACCCGATGCCCATTCGGAATGATAAAGCATTTCCCCCTCTGCGTTAATGCTATCAGCAATCTGTCTCAGCTCATTTTTTTGTGCTGTTGCGTTTTGCGCCAGTATAAATAGGGTAATCAATGTAAACAGCTTTTTCATTAATGGTGAAAAGGTTGGTAAATATTTTGTGAATATAAATAACCTTACGGATTTTGTATAACGTGACGGCATATAGAACTGTAACCTCATCTGGCGCGAGTGTGCAGCCCAGGCCTAAAGCCGAGCGTACTCGTGACATTTCCGCTTTGTTCCTTATTTTGTATCGTCCTGAAGTAAGAAAGACACGAGTACCCAGCCGCACTTTTTCATCGTTACATGCTCGCGCTAGATTGGGAGAATATCCGGGTAAACAATATGCTCAATTAGGTGATTAATAAACGATTTAATATTTGGCAACCTAAGTTTAAGTAGAATCTTAAATGTGGAAAAAATCCATGACGATTAATTCGGGAATCGATTAACAATAGTTAAATTTAATTTATAAAATAACTTGATTAAAACTAAAGATTATGGGAATTAAACCAGGACCAAAGAGAATTGCTAAATCTACCGGAAAACCGGATCAGCGCCAACGGGATAATAAGGAAACACCGGGTAATACACCGTCATTGAAACCACACGAACATAAGAAAGGAAAGTAGAAATCTTCCTTTGTTTAAGAGTAAATTATTGTTACAGCTGATAGTACTTAATTAATTACCACAAGTGTGACGCTTACGGTGAAGACGTAGTCAGTTATTCTTGTTCGAGATCTGGATAAGGTATAAGACTATCGTGGTTTATTGCATTAACAAATACAGTCCAAATATCTTTCAACTGGCCAAGCAAGTAAAAATATAGTTTAGGAGACGGCTCGAAAGGATCTATCCATTTTACCAGCTTGGAATTTTCAAATTTGAAATGTGCATGGCCAAACCGGTATTCAAAGTCTTTACCGTAATAGATAAAATTTGTATGTATTGTGTTCCTAAACCTTCCCAAAAAAATCAAAAACTCTTTGTCCTTCTGAGCATCGCGATAATAGTTTATAGCCCTTTTAAATAAAAAGTCTGTTTTTCTAGTTATAGGGACATGGGTAAGATGAGTTTTTCTTGTTAACTTTAATAAGTTCTCTCTTTCATTTTCATTCAAATTAGATTTAGAAATACATTTATAAATATCTCTGAAATGATGCCCTAAAAGATTTTCGAGTTCATCATCTTTGCAAATTGCCTCAACAAAAAATGTTGTACAAAGTTCGAAATTCGACCAAGCATCAATCAATAGATGTCTATTCAAATAATTTCGTTGGCTTCGACTACGAATAGGAAAGATAGAGGCCTCCATCAGCCGTTCGACATGCTTATCCGAGATAGATAATTTGTCACTTAAAATTACGTCTCCATCTTTAATAGACTCAAATAGTTTTTGACCAGCAAAACTGATATAGCTATTATAAGTTACATCGAAAAGTAACCCATAAAAATCTCGCCTAATGTCATTTTCCTGAAAAGATAGCTGACTTATTTCTTTTTTTAAATCGTCAGTCCATTTCAAAAGTGTGTCAACGTCTTCCATAATATAAATCTATGATTATTTGGATTTAGTTAACTCGGTTGTTGCATTAACTAAATCGATGTCTCAATCCTCCGGCCTCTCCTTCGCATCCGCCATTCGTACTATCCTCGGTTCAAACTTCGCCAGCACTTCTACCAGGTCATTTTGGGCGGCCATTACGGTATGGATGTCTTTATAGGCCATGGGCGCTTCGTCCATGTCGCTACCCATCAGGGTAATACGTTTATCAACAAGGTTGGCGGCAATGGCAACCGGGTCTAAAGTTTTAAAGGCCGCGCTTCGGCTCATTAGTCGGCCTGCGCCGTGGCTGGCAGAGTTAATGCTGGCGGCATCGCCCTTACCGAGCACCACAAAGCCGGGCGTGCTCATGCTGCCGGGGATAATGCCCAGCACCCCTTCGCCTGCCGGGGTAGCACCTTTGCGGTGTACCATTACTTCGGTACCGTCGGCCAGTTGCTCTTTCCAGGCAAAGTTGTGGTGGTTTTCAATCATGCTGATGGGTTTAACACCAAGCGCACGCGCAATTTTGTTATGGATCTCGTGGTGGTTGGCGCTGGCATATTCGCCGGCCAGGTTCATGGCAATCCAGTACTCCTGCCCTTCGTCTTTATCCAGATCCAGCCAGGCCAAGTGTTTGGCTTCGGTCGGGAGCTTGGTTTTGCTCATGGCAATTTTGCTGTAATAGTCGGCCACGCTGCCCCCAAACCCACGTGATCCGGAGTGCGAAAGCAAAGCCAGGTAATTACCCGCCGGGATTCCATCTAAAGCACCTTCGGCCAGGCTAAGTTCACCCCATTCCACAAAATGGTTGCCCGTACCGCTGGTGCCCAGCTGGGCATAAGCCTTATCCTTCAGGTTGCGGATCACCTTGGTTTCATTCCATGCGCTGCTGTCAAATAAAGAACTGTCAAAGTACGATTGCGTGGTACATCCTATCCCGAAATAGGTATTATCTACCAGTATGTTTTTCAGCTTGTCGGTTTCAGTGTCCACCATCGCGGCGGGCAAATCAAAAATACTCAGGCACATACGGCAGGCAATATCCACCCCCACAGCAAAGGGGATAATGGTATTGGCCGTAGTGGCCAGCACGCCGCCAATAGGCAGACCATAACCCTGGTGCGCATCGGGCATGAGCGCCCCGGCAACAGCTATGGGCAATTGTATAGCTGTTCGCATCTGTGCCAGGGCGCCTACCTCAATATGTTCCAATCCCCATACCGGGAAATCGGCTATTTCTTCTTTCAGCTTAAAATTGCTGCGCGGCTGTTTTACAAATTTGCCTTCCTTACGCAGGGCAATCGCATCTTCGGCCAGGTTTTTAAACTTTCCGCCTTTTTTGAGGGCATAAGGCATCGGGTCGTCAATCAGGGCCTCCAGGTTGGCCAGTATTTCGGCCTTGTCCATCACATTATGTTTCAGCAAACCATTAGCCACGCGACTAAAGTTTACCAGTATCTCCACATCGTTAATGCCGAGGGATTTTAGTTCATTATTGCTTATTTTTTCCTTTTCCATTTTAGCCCCCTCTAAATCTCCCCGCCAATTTGGCGGGAGACTTTTTGATTTTGCTTTAATTAATTTTTATTCCCCTTGTTTTTCTTAAGTCTCTCCCTACCGGGGAGAGATTTAGAAAGGGGCTCATGATACAAAGTAATACACCATCTGCGCAATCTATTTGCGCAGTAAAAAATAAATCAATAAATTCATCAAAAAAATAAATCCGAATTCGAACATCTGAATTCCGACATCACAAAACCATGCCTGTTAACCGCAACGCCCTTATCCGCTACCGCACTATTGACCAGTGCCTGCAAAACCGCCATAAAAAATGGACGCTCGACGACCTGATTGATGCCTGCGGCGAGGCCCTGTACGAATACCAGGGAATTGATACCGGCGTAAGCAGACGTACCATACAGGCCGATATAGAGATGATGCGCAGCAACAAGCTAGGTTACGAAGCGCCTATTATAGTGCTTGATAAAAAGTATTACACCTATAGCGACAAAAATTACAGCATTGCCAATAGCCCAATTAATCAGCAGGACATGCAGGTGCTGAGCGAGGTATCCGGCCTGTTGAAACAGTTCAAGGGCTTTAACCATTTTACTGATCTCAACGAAATGGTGAGCAAGCTGGAAGACAAGATCTACACCCAAAAAACCCAAAGTGCCCCCGTAATCGACTTCGAAAAAAACGACAACCTCAAGGGCCTGGAATGGATAGAGGTGATCCGAAAAGCGATAGTCGCCCGAAAAGCCATCAGCATTACCTACCAATCGTTTAAGGCCCGTGAGGCCAGTACTTTTGGTTTCAGCGGCTATTTGTTGAAGGAATACCGCAACCGGTGGTTTCTGCTGGGTGTTGCCCATGTTCGTAACCAGCCATTGCTAAATTTAGCGTTAGACAGAATTCAATCTATTGCCACTCATGAAGATGCCTACCGTGAAAATACAAGCATTGATTTTTCTGTTTATTACAATGATTGCATTGGTGTAACCAAATCGCCGGGGCAGCGCGATTGTGAGGTTGTTTTTTGGGTAGATGCCGCCAATGCGCCTTACGTAATTACCAAACCCCTGCACCATACGCAAAAGCTGTTAAGCGAAGATGAAACCGGAAAGATCTTCAGCATCCGCGTAATTATGAACTTTGAGCTGGAACGCGAACTACTGGGATTTGGATCGAAGATGAGGGTACTTGGGCCCCGCATCCTGGTAAAACAAATGAAAGCCCAGTTGTTAAAAACTCTTCAAAATTATGATACAGAGGGCCCAACTTTAGCAGCCGATAAATTACCTTTGAATAAGATAGATAGTTAAATTAATAAAATGGAACGAGATAAATTAAGACCCGAGTGGATCCCATCAGCCTACAGCGATATGGGAAAAGTGGAGAAGGAAGATAGGGTTGAAAAGGAAGAAGTTAAACCAGTATTGCATAATAGCAAAGCTGGTTTAGTTAAGCATGGTTTAAAGAAGAAAAAGCTTAAATAGCATAGCCTAAACGCATGCTAGAAGTCAACCGGCACTTTTGTCTTACTGAAGAAAAAGCCTCAAAACCTAAATTACCTGTACTTTTACAGAAATGTTCATCGATGCCAGATCAAATTTCCATTAAAGATAAAAGTGAAGGTGCGAAACATATTAAAATCACTCCTTTCAGAAGCGGGGTCAGGAAAACCACGCCGCATAAGCACAATAATTATTTCGAGATTGTGTACTTGTCAGCAGGCAAAGGGCAGCACCTGATCGATCATCAACAATATGAAGTTGCTCCACCGGTTATATTTTTCATAAGGAGAGAACAGATCCATGGTTTTGATCTCCATCAGGACATTGAACCGACCGGCTTTGTACTCATCGTTAAAAAGCTGTTTATAAACAATAGCTTTGACGGCGAATTAAAAGCACTTTTTTCAAAAGCGAGTAACCATACCTGTCTCTATCTTGATAAAGTGGATACCATTCAGCAATTATTTGAATTGTTGGTAAAAGAAAATGAAACAGGCAGCCTGCCGGTTATAGAAGGACTATTAAAAGCACTGCTTGCTAAAATACTGCAAGCCGCGCAGCCAACAAGCAAATCGGTAACAACAAAAAAAACAGATTTGTATCAACACTACCTGGAATTATTGAGCACAAATAAACCGGTTAAAAACCAGGTTGCACATTACGCAGGCTTACTAAACACTACTCCGCAAAACTTAAACGCCATTTGCCGTAAGGCAGCTAACCAAACTGCTGCGGGTTTACTGGCGGAGTTTATCATCAGTGAAGCCCGTCGGCTGTTACTTTATACGCATAATACAGTTGCTGAAACCGCCTTTGCATTGGATTTTAAAGATACCTCCCACTTTATCAAATACTTCAAAAGGTTTACGGGACTAACCCCCCAGGCTTACCGGAATATACCATAATAATACCGCAGTATTTTCAAATAGACCACTTCGGTGCCATTTTCATGGTTTAGCTTTGTTATTATATAACCCTGCCATATATGAAAAAACTGCCCTATCATGATTTTTCTGGAAATATCATCGTCCGGCTGTTAGTTGGACTGGTATTTTTATCAGAAGGAGTCCAGAAGTTTCTTTTTCCAGGTTTGGATGGTGTTGGCCGCTTTATGAAAATCGGTATTCCTGATCCGGCATTTTTTGGACCGTTTGTCGGATCAATAGAAATCGTTTGCGGTTGCTTACTCATCATTGGTTTATTTACTCGCGCAGCTTCCGTGCCCTTAATGATGGTGATACTTACTGCGATTTATACCACAAAAATCCCTACTTTAACAGAGAAAGGTTTTTGGGCGGCGGCCCATGATGGCCGGGCAGACTTTTGTATGTTGATGGGTTTAATTTTCTTATTGATTTATGGTGCAGGTAAATTCTCAGCAGACAGCAAACTATTTGGTAATTAAAAAATATTAAAATGGATCGCAGAAAATTTATCTGGTCGGCGGGTTTGGTTTTACCCATAGCAGGCGTATTACCTGCAAGCGCTTTAAGCCTGGTTAAAATTAATGGTTCAGTAAAAAACCATGATCTGGAAATTGATCACAAGCAAAAGGCCGACTATACGATCCGAATTGGTACCGGTTTGGTTGAGGTTGCGCCGCAGCATATTATATCCACCATTACCTATAACGGACAGTTTCCCGGACCGCTTCTGCGTTTTAAAGAAGGCCAGCAAACTATTGTAGATATTTATAATGATACAGACAGTCGGGAACAATTTCACTGGCACGGGCAATTTATCCCGGTAAGTGTAGATGGATCAGCAGAAGAAGGAACGCCATACATCCCTGCCCACGGAATGCGCAGGGAGATTTTTGTACCCAAACCATCTGGCCTGCGTTTTTATCATACCCATACCGTTGCAGGGGCAAACTTGAACGCGGGCCAGTATTCTGGCCAGGTAGGGCCCGTTTATATTGAGCCGAAGATCAAACCAACCGGCTATGATCGCGAAGAGTTTTTGATGCTGAAGGAGTTTGAGCCCTATTTTATGAAAGGCGGAGATATGGCCAGTGATTTTTTAAGCGGCCCGGTAATTCCGGAATTGAAAGCCATACAGGACAAGGCGGAAAAGGCAGCGCCCAATAAACCCAAAGGATACGAAGTTGGCTATAAAACATTTACTATCAACGGTAAGCAATTGGGCCATGGGGCTCCTATACAGGTTAAATATGGTGAGCGTATTTTATTCCATATCGTTAATGGCAGTGGATCGGAACTCCGCAGCCTTGCCCTTCCAGGTCATACTTTTAAGGTCATAGCGATGGATGGTTTTCAGGTGCCGAATCCTGCCGAGGTCCCGGTATTATGGCTGGGAACTGCGGAACGTATATCGGCCATCGTAGAAATGAAACATCCCGGAACCTGGATATTGGGCGACCTGGCCGACGATGACCGGGGTAATGGCATGGGAACGATTATCCAATATGCCGGGCAAAAAGGCAAACCGCAATGGGTAAAACCCAAACCGTATTTATGGGATTATACCATCTTCGGCAAACACGATGTAAAGGTACCCGCGCCAGACGAGATCATCAAAATGACCTTTGCCAAACAGCAAGCAGCCGACAAGGGTTTTAACCGCTGGACAATTAATGGCGTTGCTTTTAACATGATGGAGATGAAACCCATGTTTCATTTAAGGAAAGGCAAGCGCTACCGCTTACAAATGTCTAATGCTTCTGATGATATTCATCCCATACACCTCCACCGCCATAGTTTTGAAATTACAAAGATCGGCGGCAAGCATACTGCCGGTATTATGAAAGATGTAGCAATGCTTGGTGGCTTCCAGGAAATGGAAGTTGACTTTGTTGCCGATAATCCGGGGCTAACTTTATTTCATTGTCACATGCAGCTTCACATGGACTTTGGCTTTATGGCCCTGTTTGATTATGTTTAATGCCGATGAAAAATAAGCAAGGCGATCTGAAAGACATCGCCAAAGTCTTTCTAAAATTAGGTTTCACCGCATTTGGCGGCCCGGCGGCCCATATCGCCATGATGCGGCACGAAGTCGTCATCAAAAGAAAATGGATCACAGAGCAGCATTTTCTTGACCTGATCGGCGCGACCAACCTCATACCCGGCCCTAACAGTACCGAGATGGCCATCCATATCGGGCAGGATCGTGGCGGCTGGAAAGGACTATTAATTGCAGGCTTTTGTTTTATTATGCCTGCAGTTTTAATCACCGGTTGCTTTGCGTGGCTTTACAAAGGTTACGGACACTTGCCGCAAGTACAGCCCTTTATTTACGGTATTAAACCGGCTATTATAGCGGTAATTATCGCAGCCATTTACCCCTTAGCTAAAAAGTCGCTGCAAACTATTGAGTTGGGTATAATTGGCTTGGCGGCCCTGCTTTTAAGCTTGATGGGCTTTTCAGAAATCCTGGTGCTTTTTGGATCGGGCTTCGTTGCGATGGGCCTGGCTGCCATCCGGCAGAAACGGACAAATGCTACGCTTTCGTTTATCCCACTTTTCCTTTTAGGCGATAATGCTTTTACCGGTCCTAAAAATATCAGCCTTTTCCTGTCTTTTCTGAAGATCGGCGCGATACTTTATGGGAGCGGTTATGTATTGTTTGCTTTTCTGGATGCGGAACTGGTGTCAAAAGGGATCATTACCCATCAGCAATTAATTGATGCCATTGCTGTTGGCCAGTTTACGCCGGGTCCGGTGTTTTCTTCAGTTACCTTTATTGGCTATCAGGTTAATGGTTTCAGCGGGGCCGTGGTTTCCACCATCGGGATCTTCCTGCCCTCCTTCCTGTTTGTGGCTTTGCTCAACCCCCTGGTACGTAAAATGCGGAGCTCCAAACTTTTCGCGGCTTTTTTGAGTGCGGTTAACGTGGCCTCCATTGCCTTGATCCTGGTGGTCTGTTACCAGTTGGGAAAAGATAGTTTGACCAGCTGGCAGGAAATCAGCATAGCAGTTTGCAGCGCTGTGATCCTTTTTCGTTTCAGGGAGGTAAACAGCGCTTTTATTATCATTGGCGGATCGCTTGCAGGTTACCTGCTGTTACTGCTTTAATTACCTGTTACCGGGGAGCCTTTAGGTTTTGTTTATGAGCACTTGCACTGTCCCGCAAATACATGATACACAAAGAGACAGGTGACACAAGCGGGGCAGCCCATTGCTATAAATCAATAAGTTGACGCCTAAGCTGGGCCAAGCTGGGCTAAAAATTTGCGTTTGGGTGAGGATTTTTGGCCCAGGGTTGGTGGATTAATCCTATGCCTCAGTTATATAAATTTTCTGGCGGAAGGTACTGTAGTCACAGACTACCGGCATAATGAATCCGTAGACGAAGTCTGCGGATAGCGAGGTTTTTAATAGGATAAAAAAAGCAGTTTGTGAATCATTATAGTAACTGTAATCTGTAAACGTGCGGTAATGAAAAAAGCCCGTTATGGGTAGGCTCCAAAAATCAATCTCACAGGCTCCAAAAGACAAGCTTTTTTCAATTTTGCCATAAAAACAAGTGTGTTTTAAAAAGATTTTAGTATAAATTGCAGCCTTGAAATTATCCGGGTATGGAAAAGGAAATAAAAGATCATGTAGTAAAAGCGTATAAGGTATTTAAGAAACCCGGTATAAGCTTTTGGCATAAGCTGGGGGAAATTGGCATTGAAGTTGGCATTATTGTTTTCGCGGTAACATTATCCATTTGGTTGCACGACATAAGCGAGCACAACCGCGAGCAAAAGGACGTAAAGTCTTTCCTGCTTGGATTGAAGAATGATCTTACAAACGATATTATTGAACTGCGGGGCGACCGCGACTCCTACATCCGGCAGGGCGTGACTTTTAATTACATCGCAACGCCCGCTCCAAACTTTAAAATAAGTGCGGATAGCGTAAAAAAATATCAGCCTTATCTGTTTAACATTACAAGCTTTACACCCAATAACGGCAAGTACGAGGGTTTTAAATCAAGCGGCAAGCTAGGTAATATTGAAGACGACAGCCTGCAAAATAATATTACTGAACTTTACCAACGTATTATCCCTGCTATTTTGCTATCAACTAACGGTTATACTCAAAGAAAACAAGCCCTGTTTCAATGTTTTTATGAAAACCTGAAAAAAAATAAAGATGGCAGTAATAACATGCTCGTGGTGTTATCATCCGATGAATTTGTTAATATCAGTGGGTCATTAATTTCCATTACCGAGATACGGAACAGGTATGATGCCGCTATCGAAAAATCACAGCAGATCATCAAAGAAATTAATGCTGATTATGGCCTTAATTAGTCCGGCGGCCGAAATGTCCTTTGTATATGGCTAAAAAGCTGTCTAAAAATAATAAAAGAGCGTCCTTACCGCGCTACTGATAGAAGTGGCTCGCAAGGACGTGCAGATGATGTTTTAATTTTATAGAATTATTTGAGATTTAAATTTAGACAGTCTCTTTTTCAATCGATACTTTAGACATTGGTAACCCGCGTACCTGGAAGCGGGCACATTTTTAAAACACTTTTTTAAGGGCTTTTTGCCATCGATAAAAACGGAGGGGTTCGATTCGCTTACGGTCCTATTCAAGAATTAACGAAAATACATTGGTTTATTTTCACGATAAAGATGTGAAATCAAATCGCAGACCATTATTGCAAGTGGCATTTTCCATTTCTGGGAGTGGATCGCCTATAATATATTCATTAATGTATGCCCGACCAATACAATTATTTTCCTGTTTTCAATATCAGGGACGCTAATATCTTGAGTTCGTTTTCTGTAACCGCCCCTGCATCATTGGTGAGTAGCACAATGCCCTCCTGTTGATCCGGGTGTACCTCGTAATAACTTGTGGTTCCAAAGCTTCCCCCGGCATGATAGACGACCTTTTGTTTTTCTGCCGACTTCCTGGTGAACCAGAACAGTCCGATGCTTTGTGCCCCTTCCTCATTCATATCAAATATTGACTGATGGGCAAGCTTAATCGCGGTATCCCCTTCATCCATATTCATTTGTAGATATTTCAACATATCCGAAATATCAGATTTAATATACCCGGCGGCCGGGGTCATTCTCCACCAGTCAAGCCGCGGCATAACTTCACCTTTACTATTGTATCCTTTCGCGAACCGGACCGTATCCGCGCCTTTAATTTCGAGTTTGGTATCATTCATTTGCTGTGGCCCCGTGATGTACTTTTTCAAAAGGTTGGCATAGGTAGAATGATAAATTTTTGCTAGAATGATCCCTATAAGTTGAGCGTCTGCATTCGAATAAATAAACTTCGTTCCAGGAATCGTGTCGAGTTTAATACCCGATAAGACATTTAAAAATTGTGCTGCGGAAAAATACTCGTAGCGTTTCATTAGCTGATCTGGAGACAGATCTTTATTTAAACCGGGAATAAACTTTGGCAGTCCTGATGTGTGCGTGGCGAGATCTTCAATTGTTATGGGTATCCCTTTGTAAGTCAGATTTGGAAACGGCTTCGGTAGATATTGCTGGATGTTGTCCTTTAATCCTATTCTTTTCTCCAGAATTGCATGCGCCAGCAATATGCCGGTGAAAGATTTGGTAACAGAAGCAATTTCATAAATGGTAAGATTTGTTGGCCGGGTATGCCTGCCATACTCGATGGTTCCGAAATTATAACTATAATCTTTTCCGTTTCTAATTAGGCCGATTGATAAAGCGTAATGTCCGGGTGTTTTTACAAATTGCTCCCCGATTATATTGATGACCCTGGTCACTGAGTCGGTCGTTACAGGGCCAACGTTTCTGGATGCCAGCTGAGCATTCGCCGAAAGAAAAACAAAACCAAAAACAATGCTAAGTAATGAGTTTGAAAATTTCATGTCACAGTAAAGATATAATAGCTGATGGAAATTCTAAAATAATTACCCCCTGGTTAAAGTTTACAAACTCCAACCCAAAATACAGCAGGCATTCCACCTGCAAATAAATATAAGTCAAAAAGAGTAAGTAAGTTAACTGTGCGGATTCCCACAAAAAGGCTATAAAACAAAAGAGCCTCAATTTCAGTAAGGCTTTTGCGGAATAAGCTTGGCTCTTATACTCCGCCACAGCTATGCAAATTTTACCACTTGTGGCTGAGTATAATAAGTATATCCAGCCGTAAGTATAATTTAAAAGCAATTAGTAGGTGATTTATGATTGAAGGTTACTTTAGCGCTATGTTTCTTGCTAGTACCATCATAAATTTATATACCAATGAACGCCCCATCCTTATTCAACGCTTAAGCAACAAAAGCGCTTAGCCGGATCAAATGTCAAGGGCCTGTTTATGCTTTACAAAAGCTGAACAGAACCGAATTTTGTGACCAAGCTAAGATGACAATGTATTAAAATGTTGTTTTATGTCAAAGTTATTGAGTACGATTCAAGTCTAAATCTTGGAAATCATAAGCAGCTGAGCTTGCCGGTGAAACACGTTTCAGCGCAATATGGGTAGCTTTCCCCGCCATTTCCCGGTCAAAAATCATAAAAGCATCTGCTTTGATCTCTGGATTTATCCACCGAACTACAAATGTGCCAGCTTTATAAGGAATCATAAAGCCTCTTAACTGCTGTGACCGTACAGAACTAAACCACAGCTGATGATTTTTTAGTGTAATCAAGACATCGCCGAACCATGGATCGCGATATTTACCAACGTATTTGCTATAATTCTCCTTTTTGCTGGCGAGCGCCTGCCGGTGTTTGGCTTCTGAAAAGACGGAATCTGTTACCCGGTCGCCGTTGCTGGTGTACTGCTTTACTTTATCAGCCCATTGCTGTATACGGTCTATACCTTTAATACCTAAATAGTAGTCGGTAAGTTGATCGGTGATCGCTCGCACAGCACCGCCACCATCCTTATTGCTTAACACAGTAATACCTAAGTCAAGTTCCGGAAACAATGTAACCTGGGAAATCATGCCATCATCTTCACCGGTATGGGAAACCATCTCATAGCCTTTAACATCGGTTAAAAACCAGCCCAGGCCGTAAGCTCCGAAATGCGTGTTGTATATGCCTCCTTTAGAGACCGGAATGATTACTTGCGGCGTCCACATCTCCTTATGTACAGCTTCACTAAAAAGCTTTTGTTTTAAGTCAGGGCCATACCTGCCATTATTGAGCTGCATGAGCATCCAGCGGCCCATATCTGCTGCGCTGGAATATATACCACCGGCCCCTGCATCCAGTTCCGAGTCTGTTCCTGGCGAAGTGGTTACCTCCCTCCCATTAATTTCTACGTGCCCATCAATAATATCCGGGGTTTGCTTTACCCGTTTGTAAGAAGCTCCACTGTTACTCATTTGCAGGGGCCTCATGATACGTTCTTGAATAAAATCTCCCCAACTCATACCGCTTAGGCGGGTAATTAGTTCCGCACTTACCAGGTAGAATATGTTATCATAAGCGTAACGGCTGCGGAACGAGGTTTCCGGTTTTATAAAACGCAGGCTGTAAATGATATCCTTGATTGTAAAACTATTAGAATCAGGCGTGTGCATCAAATCGCCTGCCCCAAGGCCCAAGCCGCTGCGGTGTGTGAGCAGATCCCGCACAGTGAACTCTTTAGTCACGTAGTCATCATACATCTTGAACTCAGGTATATATTTAATCAATTTATCATCCCACCGCAACTTACCTTCATTCACCAGTATCCCCAGGGCAGCAGTCGTAAAGGCCTTGCTATTAGATGCAATACCAAAAAGCGTGTTGGAATCTACAGGTGCCCCTGACGTAATGGAACGCACTCCATAGCCTCTATCTGAAACGACCTGGCCGTTTTTCACAATGGTCACGGCAATTCCAGGCACATTAAAAGTGCGCATGGAACGATCTACTAACTGTTTCAACTGGTCAGGTGATATGTTTTGTGCCTTGAGGTTAAGTACCGTTGCGCTTAGTAGCAATAGCGTAAAAACAGCAACATGTCGTGTAAAGGTCATCATAGGGCAGCTGAGGATTGAATTGTTCTTTTTAATAACTTGCCTCAATTGTCTGATTTGATGAGGCAATGAACCGCTAAGTTATTACAAATAGCCACATGAAATATCCACCCTCTTGTTTTTAGTCGAATTATAACCACTAACTACACCCCCTGGTCGAAGTTTACAAACTTCGACCCAAAATGCAGCAAGCATCCTGCTTGCAAATAAATATATGGGTCTAAAAATTAAGATAAACGTGAAGGCTCTGTCATAATTGGGTTGATTTTTTTTATTTATTCTTTAAATAAGACTTTTTAGTCTAAATTTGAATCGTTGAAATGAACAATGAACATAAAAGGAAAAGCAGAAAGAACCAAGCAGTTTATCATTGAACAATCGGCGCCAATATTCAATTCGAAAGGAATAGCCGGAACGACTATAGATGATATACTGGCGGCCACAAAAATGGCGAAAGGTGGCATATACGGGAATTTTGAAAACAAAGAGGCGATTTCTATCGCCAGTGTAGATTTTCTTTTCGGTAAAATGTCCGCTAAAGCTTATTCCGTTATGTCAAAAGAAAAAACAGCGGTTAAAAAGTTGTTTGCGTTCATAGATCTTCGTGAAAACCCTTTGGTTCCCTTTATCGAAGGCGGATGCCCTATTTTGAATTTCGGTGTATACTCGGATAACACAAATGCAACAGTCAAAAAAAAGGTAAAGGCAATGATCGAAGCCTCTATGACACTTTTTATTGATATTTTAAAACAAGGTATAGCAAACGGAGAATTATCAGATAAACTGAACCTTGAAGAGTATTGTTTAAAAGTACTGGTAATGCTGGAAGGGGCAACTTTGATTTCGAGGGTAACCGATAGTGTTAAGCCGATGCACACCGTCATAAAAATGCTTAAATCTGAGTTGAAAGCTTTTGAGATCAAGCAAACATAAATGAGCTATATGGTTTAAATGATTGAATCAGGAAAACCATTTTTTTATAAACAAAATAAGACTAAAAAGTCTTTTAATAAATACGATATGTTAAACGCAGAAACTTGGTAAAAAATGTACCGCTTAAGCTTTGGGGGCGGTTTTGATTCGCCCTTTGGAAGTATTAGCAGAAAAAAAACAAATCCTATGAAAACAAAAGATCAATTAAAGGACATGGAACTACCGGCAGGCATACGCGAGCGATATGTTAACGGAGTAAACGGCCTGACAGTGCATGTACTGGAAGCCGGTTTTGACACACCCAAACGCCCTGCTGTACTGCTGTTGCACGGATTTCCGGAACTTGCCTACAGCTGGCGGAAAATAATGCTGCCATTGGCCGCTGCGGGTTACCATGTGATTGCCCCTGATCTGCGTGGTTATGGCCGCACAACAGGGTGGGACAACGATTATGATGGAAATTTCGCCTCTTTTAGGACACATGAACTTTCCCGCGATGCCCTTGGTTTGATGATGGCTATGGGGCACGATTCTGTTTACGCTATAGTTGGACACGATGTGGGTGCGACTGTAGCGGCCTACTGCGCTCTTGTTAGACCTGATTTTTTCCGCTCAGTTGTTTTGCTCAGTTGTCCTTTCGGCGGAATGCCACCTTTGCCTTTTGGCGTTGGAGAACATCCTGCACCCAATCTGCAACAGACGGCACCTGCTCAAGATCCCCTTGCATCACTATCAAGACCCCGTAAGGACAGTACCACTTATTTCTCATCAAGCGGCGCCAATAATGAGATGCTGAACTGCAAGCAGGGCCTGCACAATTTTCAGCGGGCGTACTTTCATGTAAAGAGTGCCGACTGGAGCCAGAATAAACCATTTCCCCTTACCTCGGGCACGGCAGAAGAATTCGCCAAACTGCCGACTTATTATGTTCTGGATCTTGATAAAACAATGCCGGAGTCAGTTGCTCCCTACATGCCCTCACAGAATGAAATTGCCGCCTGTAAATGGCTCCCGGATATCGACCTTGATTTTTATACGCAGGAGTTTAAACGTACCGGTTTCCAGGGTGGATTAAACTGGTATCGTTGTACTACCAACGGATTAAACAGGTCTGACCTCGAACTTTTTTCGGGTCACACAATAGATGTGCCTTCCTGTTTTATTTCAGGGATCGCTGACTGGGCGACATTCCGTCCGCCGGGCGCATTGGAGCAGATGCAAAGCCAGGCCTGTACAAAAATGGAAAGCTTTCACATCATTGAAGGTGCGGGTCACTGGGTGCAACAGGAGCAACCTGAACAACTCACCGGATTGATTGTTGATTTTTTGCAGCACGTAAAATAGACGACATTTGATAATAGCATAAATCAGAGCCGATAAGATGTTAAAAAATTCTTATCGGCTCTTTGATTTATATAGCGCACTGAATGAAAAAGGGGTTCCGATGTCTCGAAACCCTCAAATTTGTAACTCTTACGGAAGTTTTATCTGTTAAATAATTTTTCGGATACTTCTTTTATAGGTTTAGTTCCATGGTTCACCATTTCCGAATGACCAATCCGAGCGGTCTACATAAACCATATTGATCATCAGATCATCAGGGCGAAGCCCTAACTTGCTATTAAGTTCCTCAGATAAATATTTAAAAAAGGCCAGCTTTGAATCTATGTTGTTACCAACTGTGCTGGTCACCTGGACCAAGACAAAGTCGGTTGACCGGTCAAAGCCTAGAAAGTTTTTGTCATAAACTAAATTTTCAGCTGAATGTTCGTTGATAACGATGAACCGGTCACCATCAGGTGCCTTTAGTACATCAACAATTCCATGATAAACAACGTCGGCTAATGTAGCGCGATAGTCAGCTGGTTTTCCTTTTAATAAATCGATACGTGCGAATGGCATAATGTTTTCCTCCTTTTAGTTTGTTTTTTTAATTATTGTCTTTTTTAATTGTTGCAATCGTACTGCCGATTGCATGAAACAAATCTGGGGATTCCTGCGAGGCTGTAACGATACCATATGACACAATTTGACGTTGACATTTGTCACGGTTTTTAAATGCTTCAGACCTTGCATAATGGTCGAAATCATTTCGCCTGAGATAGTCACCTCATTCATTATCTTTGTTGAACATGTTTGAAGTTTTCGAAAAGTATTTACGGGAATGGGTGGATATTTCTGATGAAGAAATGCAAGTTATTCGTGCGGCCAGTACAGAAAAGACTTTGCGAAAATGGCAATCTATACTTCACGACGGCGAGGTATGGAAGATCAATTGTTTTATCACCAGCGGTTGCTTCCGGCTTTACAGGTTCGGAAAAGATGGGACCGACCATACTTTAAGATTCGGTGTAGAGAACTGGTGGATCAGCGACCAGGAAAGCTATAATAATAATACGCCATCTGATTACAATATAGAGGCCCTGGCTGCAAGTAATGTCATCATATGGACCAAAGAATCGTGGACAGCATTGATGAATACTATTCCAGCCTTAAAGCTGTTTAACGAAAAACTTTTAGCGCGCGGTTATGAAATGAATCAGCGACGCATTTTTTCTTTGATCAGCAGTTCAGCCGAAGAAAAATACCTTGAATTTCAAAAGACCTATCCCCGTGTATTTAATAAAGTGCCTTTACATATGGTGGCTTCTTATTTAGGGATATCAAGGGAAACTTTAAGCCGGATCAGGAAAGAATTTACGAAACCCAAACAAAAAACCTCTCGCATATAGAAGTTTCGTTGGCCCCTAAAAGTTAAGCTTCCTGATTAGCCTGGTAGGCAACCCCTGGTTGAAGTTTACAAACTTCGACCCAAAATGCGGCAAGTATCCTGCTTGCAAATAAATATAAGTCTAAAAGAGTAAGTTAAGAGTGCGGATTCCCACAAAAAGGCTATAAAACAAAAAAGCCTCACTTTTCAGTAAGGCTTTTGGCGGAATGGACGGGACTCGAACCTTAGTTAAAATTAACTGATTTTCAGCCCTTTATATCTCTTCAAAAAAAGACGCCACGAATGACGCTCTATTGAAAATTGATTGTCTATTTGTCAATGATATTTTAAAAATGAAAGCCTCCCTAATCAACTTAAAAAACAACTGATCTCAGCTACATTTCTTAATCCAAATATAAGTATTTGTGAGGATATTTAATAATTTGCGCCTTAAAATTTACCCTCACTCTGTTACAAAAAACAGATAATTTTACCCTCACTCTGTTACAGACCAGGCTTGGCTCTTATACTCAGCCACAACTATATAAATTTGACCACTTGTGGCTGAGTATAATAAATCATAACCAGCCATAATTGTATTAGAGTTAGTTATGGCTGTTTATAGTTAACAGTTATTTTAGTGTCATGGATCTTGCAAGTAGCAATTTAGCAGGTTTAGGTATTCAATGAACGACCAATCCTTATTCAACGCTTAAGCAACAAAAAGCGCTTAGCCGGATCAAATGTCAAGGGCGGGCCAACCGCTGAAAGCGGACACAACGGCCCGCTTGTGCACCCTTGACGTTTGATTCCGGCATGGGCTATCTTCGCGACTGCGGTGAATGAGGATTTTTTTCTTACCAAGGGCAAATCTGTTACGAGCGACAGTGAGTTTCAGTTTTGCCTATTAAATAGTGAGGCTGGTTGCGCAGTGGAAATGGCGCGATAGCCGCGGCGTCGATTAAGCTACCTGCCGGAACGGTGCTGTACAGTTGGTAAGAATCCCTTGGTCAGTGATTTCAAAATTCTGATAACAGTTCTAACTATTCCTCTGTTCCTCCTAATCGGGTTACTGTAATATTAGGAAATTACTTTTAAGCTACTTACCAGATCATGAAAATACTTAGGTGACCAGATAGTCAAAGCATTCGTATCCCGAACAAACCGTTTGATGTCATTAATAACATAGTTCATTTTTACGTCATCAATTTTCTTGGCAAGAAGTTCACGAAATTCGGTTTCGGTAATTGTTTCTTTATGCCAATCTCCGCTATCTATTGCACGAATCAGGAAATGATTTAGATTAAGAGATGTACCCTTTTTAATGTACCATTCCATATCGTACCAATCCCGTCCCTTTACATTTTCACCCCATTTCCGAAAAAGTAAAGCATGCATTTTACCGGCAAATAAATTAGGCAAGGTCAAGCATTTTACATAAAATGAAAATGGCTTTAATAAAAGTTTATCTTCTGTTTCAAAACCTAATGGGGGCTCTCTGTCCACCTCTATTTTGATTTTAACATTGGCGACTTGTTCCATGCCATTTTGAGGAATAATCCCTTCAAGGATAAGTTCCCTCCAGATGGTTTCTGATTTCAAAAAAGCAGAATCGATGTTGGTTAGATTCGTTTTCTGCTTTTCTCGTATGGATACATGCATACCCAAAGCATCAAACTCCTGAACAATAGCGTCCTGATATTTATTTAGAGAAAATTCAGGTTCAACTTCTAAGAGGGAAAAATCAAGGTCTTCAGAGAATCGATCTAATCCGTAAAATATCCTTAAAGCTGTGCCACCATAAAATGCTGCCTTTTCAAAGAACCCGGCACGATACAAACCGGCTAACGCGATTTCCTGCATAATTTCCCGCAAGGCATCTTTAGCTTCCTCCTGGCTGGCAGGATGGTATGTTTCTAACCATTCTTTTATCATAAACTTTCGATCATTTTAACAATCATTTGCAAACTTTCCTTTTTTGGGGCATCAGGCAACCACTCGTTTATCATTTGAGTATTTAGCCCTTTAAGTATTTCTTCGTCTATTCTTAGATTATCGATCAGGTAGTTTCCAGCACTGGTCGCGCTCCTTAAAATCAGTCCGGATGTACTAATGATCTTATCACATATCGCTTTTTCAGGGCTGGCTATCATTGCGTATTGTTCACTTGTGAGTTTAACCATATTTATACCAAACGCATAGTAGGGTAAAGGCAGATGAATGTAAGTAAACAGTCCTAAAGAGGTTTTAAAATCCCGTGACGCTTTTGTCGTCATCGATGAAATCGCATATACGCGTTCTGGTATTATTCCGTGAAAAGACAAAGCTGATTCCACGGATAGATAACTGGGCCCAAGGAGGTGGTTTGCAAGCAAGGCATTTTCAGGTCGTCCGGGATAGGATTTAGGACCAGCGATATAAATTCCCTTTTTTACCGATGCTAAAACACCTTCTGATTTTAAAGAATTGATCTTATCATTCGGACGCTTATAATCTTTTAGCCAGGACATTAACAGTTGGTGTGTTATCGGCTGCTTTGAATAATTTCCTATGGTTTGATAAATATCCATGATCAAATGTAAAAAATTAATAAGATAATCGGAAATAAACCGATTATCTTATTAAAATTAATCATTTTCTATGTAATAATGTATTCTTTTGCTCGTGAGAGATTTGTAAAATATGAAATAAAACAATTAATTTCGCTGTGCAAAGCATATATGCTTTGCACTACTTTTGTTTACAATTAAGGAAAATTTTTTTAATCAACAAGATCCCGGCTGTTTACGGGCGCTAATTCATGGCCGAACATACGTAGCACCTGATTTACTTTCTCCAAACTCAAATTTCCTTTTCCCTGCTCGATCTTTCTAATTACGGTAAGGCCAACGCCCGATTTCTCAGCTAATTGTTTCTGAGTAATGTTCACATTTCGGCGCTTTTCTTTTACAAACTTGGCTGAGGTTTTCATGAATTATATGCAATTACGTATAAAACGGCAAAATCAAACATATTTATATGTAATTGCATATAATTAAACTCTTCAGATATCAATCTCATGAAAATAAGTCATGGTATCGAGTACGTCGATGAACGTTGATGACTTACCTATTTCCTGTACAAATTCCGGCTTAGGAATTACCGTATGACCAACAATTTGATGATAACCGTTCAGCATATCTGCGATCAATTCTTTCCGGTCTGCCCAGGTGATACCACCGGGACCTTCACCACCACGGCTACTACCTGCCTGGTGAAGTATCCATCGTTGTGACGTGTTTTCGGCCTTATTAATTAAGTCTGCAACTGTGTCATGTTCATCCGCTATTTGCTGAACTAACCGAAGCTCTTTAAAATCTTTGTACCATTTATTAGTTATACCTGCATGGGATATGATAAAGTTTTCCCGCTGATAAGCCACCTTAAAGAGATCACGATTCTCATTAAACAGAAAACTAAGAGAACGCTGCATAGTTGGACGAAATCCCGAACATAGATAATGCGGGTAATGAAGATATTGAACATCATGATTACCGAGCAGCAATTCGACCTTTTCAAAGTTTTCGCGTTTAAGTTCAATAACGTTTTGCAGATTTTGATAAATGAATCTGTCCGGTAATGTCCAGTGATCGACGTAATCTCCTACAAAAACTACTTTATCATAACTACTTATGTCAACTTCCTCCCAGATATCTTTACCATGAAGGTCTCCTATAATGAGGTGTTTCATATTGAAGAAGTTAAAAGTTCAATAAAATAAGATACCGGACCATCGATAAAAAGCACTATGCATTTTTTGCATGTTTGATTAATCATTGTTTTTAAATTTAAAGTTTAGTAATAAATAATAAAGTACCAGCCAGCTTGTCTAAAATTCTTATCCGAAGTCATCTGATAAATAAAGCGGCTGGCCTTGATATAGCTTTTTGAGCTTCCGCATATCGCGGCTGACTTTTGTATCCGTTACCCTCGCATAAATTTGCGTAGACCGGATATTCTTATGCCCCAACATTTGACCAACCGTTTCAATAGGAACACCATTGGTTAGGGTGACTGTAGTAGCAAATGTATGCCGGGCGCAATGAAAGGTCAGGTATTTACTCCAGCCAAGCGCCTTGGTAATTTCCTTTAAGTAGGCATTAGCCTTCTGGTTACTCATTTTTGGTAAAATGAAATCTTCATCCAATATCCGCGGATAATCCTTATAGTGATCCATTAACCTTAACGCGGGGCTTAAAAGCGGGACACGTACCCGGTTGTTATTCTTTACCCGGTGGGTTTGTATCCAAATACCTCCATCTTCCCCTTTGACAATATCCGCTGTTGTCAACTTTGCCGTGTCTGCATACGATAGTCCGGTATAACAGCTAAACAAAAACAGATCTCTTGCAATATGTAAACGCTTGCGAGACAATTTTTTCTCCGCGAGTTGTTGAAGTTCGTCACTGGTCAGGAACTCCCGGAATACTTCTTCGGTTTTGGCACGATAAGCAATAAACGGATCTTGCTTAGCCCAACCGACCTCGATTGCGATCTTTATCATTGTCCGCAATTTTTTAACGATTTGCACGGCTGTATTGATCTTCACACCGTAATCCGTTTTAAGGTAATAGTCAAAATCTCTCACGAAACGGTAGTCGATCTTGTCCAACCGAATATCGTCACTTTGAGTGCGCAGCAGGATGAAGCGTTTTAATATTCGAAATGCCGCTTTATACTTTTGCAACGTACCGGCTGTGTAATCCTTTCCGATCAACCCGGCAATCTGGTCTGTGTGATAAGTCCAAATATCGGAAAGCATCTTAGGCGGTTCCAATTCTTCACCCTGCATCATTTTGCGGATATGAATTGGTCCAAAATCTTTTCCTGACAGGAATAAATCCTGCCTGGCAGCGAATGCCCTAGCATTAAGGGTATCCAGCCAACTATTTACCGAACGCGCATTCTCTTTATTACCTTTCATTCTACCGTTATTGCGTTCCCAATCTACATGCGCACATCTTCGCCCAGTGGACCATTCCTCCCGTTTACCATTAACCGTAATCCTGATATAGATCGGAATTAAATCACTTTTTTTAACTTTTGGCGCTTTAAGAAAAAATAACACCTTGAATGTTTGCGATCTGGCAGGTATTAAGGATTCCTCTTCAGATTTTTTTTTTCAGGGTTGGCCAACATTTTATCAATATCCTCAGTCTTATAAAAGAAGATGCTGCCTGCTTTACGGTAACTAAGCATGCCGTTTATACGCAGGTTTTGTAAAGTGCCGGTTGAAATGTTAAGCAGCTTTCGTACATCCTTGCTTCGTAACCATTTCTGCTGCTGCAGGCCTTGCGATTCCTTAACCGGCTTAAGAAATTCGAATAATTCTTGTTTGAATTTTTGCAAGTCCCTTTTTGTAAGCAATTCGTCAGGAGTCATTTAATCGGTTTTTAAATTAGTCATTGGGAAGCTATCGGGTTTACATTCTTTCTTTCCATAAGTTCATTTGTTTTCGCAGTGAAGCTTGTCTATTAACTCTTTTAACTCCTCCCTGATTTGTATAGGGCGTTGCTCTGACTCTTTAGTGAAAGGATCGTTTTGTCATCATTGACTATAATATGGGTGGTAAAATCGCTTAGATTCCCTTCTTCCAGTTTAGGGTGGCTTAAAAGTATTTCCGCTGCTGTTATGCCGGTTATTTATATGATAACGATTATCGTTGATATGATAAATATTGATATTGTTGATGATTACTTCCATGACGTATTGACTTTATTTTTCAATCAAATTTCCACCAATTATGCTGTGTACAAAACCCAAATCATGGGTATTTTACCCGTTATTTGGTTATTTTTACCGACAGGAAAACTTTGTATATTTGAGATATGGAAACAACAGCTAAACCATCCACTAACCATATAGGGCGTAAAATCAGCCGTATTCGCGAACTTCGGGGTATTAAGCAGGAAACATTGGCCTCTGAATTAGGGGTTAGCCAGCAATCCATTTCCCGCATGGAACAGAGCGATGTTTTAGAGGATGATATTTTAGAAAAAATCGCCTTGGTTTTAGGGGTAACTTCTGAAGCTATCCAAAACTTTAGCGAAGAAGCTGTGGTTAATTATTTTAATACTTTTAATGATAATAGTTTCAGTAATAGTAATGGAACTTTTCATGCTAGTAATTGCACTTTCAACCCATTAGACAAACTAATGGAAGTCATAGAAGAAAATAGAAAACTGTACGAGCGTTTACTTCAAGCTGAGAAAGAAAGGAACGAATTTTTGAAAAGTAAATAGTCGTCGTTTATAGGCTTTACCATAAAAAAGGGGAGCCAATTTCAATGCTACTTCCTTCCTTAATATCAATCTAAGATCACGCCCTACCAGCACTTCATTTTTTCCAAGTTACCCTTTGCCAATTTCTGCTACTTATCTGCTTGCCCCGCCTGTGTTTGAGCTGCCGTAATCGCGTCCTGCTTTTCCATTTCTTTTTAGCATGTCATAGAATAAGGGCAGATTTCTTCAATTTTTGTAGAAAAACAAACCCTGTTTTAGGATTATATTGTAACAAAGCAAGGCCAGCGATAAATAAAAGTAATAATAATCCTAAATATTTGAATGAATCTTTGCCTCTTCCTGGCTTACTGCTCTTAGAAGTTTCCAGCCTTTCTTTTATATAAGCTATTGTCCATTTTAATAACCTTTTGCATAAATAACCGGAAGCAGCAAAACTGTCAAGGGCAGTGCAATCCAATAAAAAAACAAACACGTCTGCATTGTTATGAACCTTTGACAATTTTGCCGCGGTGCTAATTTTGCGAATGTGGCTGTGCCTTTGGAAGGACAGAATACGGCTAGCCGCTGAAAAGCGGACAAAACGGCCCGCTTGTGTACCCTTGACATGTTATTCCGGTGTGGGCTATCTTTGCTGTACTAGTGAATACAGACCGTTTTTAGGAATGGCCGAAAGCAAATCTGTTAGGAGCACAGCGACTTTCAGTTTTGCTGCGCGGGCGCGAAGGCTGACAGCGAATGAACGTAGTGTGATAACACGTGGTGCAATGAGCTGTCTGCCGTAGCGCCTTTGACAAGTTATCCCAGTGACAAATCCTATTAGCTACGGTTTTAAATTATTCGATACGCTTTTAGCATATCCCGGCTAAGCCGCCGAGATTTATAGGTGTAAACAAAAAAATGTGGCCTAAAATATTCTGGGAAATTAGGGGTGTATTAGGGTAGTACTTTTTTATGTCGATTTTCTGTAAAACCCAATAATTAAACATTCAGTTTTACTTTTTCCCGAGCTTTTCAATGAATAATGGAGATAAAAAAGGAGAAAATCTTAAAATTTTCTCCAAAATGCTGCTACCCTTTTACTACTGTTTTGCTAACTGCAAAAACTTAAAATTTGTTGGTAAATAAGGATGGAAATTAACATTTATTAACAGATTAGTTGACAATTCTTGGATTTTTAATACGGTAATCGTGTTAATTTAATACGGAATGTCACACTTATTGTGCTTTTTGTCCACTTATTTTGTATTAAACGACATGTGCGATTGTAACCTATCGGCTTGATAATGCCTTTGTCGGCAAAACAACTTTAATGCGATAGTTAACGAACATACTAATTGAGAATTAATTTAAAATAGACGTAGCTGCTTTAATTATGAACATAGATAAACAGGAAAGGATCAAGAGCATATTCCGCAGGAAGATTCTCCCCGTGTTTATCAAACTTAATGGCTCCGTTCCAGCTGAGTTAGAAATTGCTATTATTGAGAAAAGCAATATTATAACGGCAGTAAAAGATCAGTATATAGCAGAAAGTGGGGAAGCCGAAGACGGACACCTGATCTATTTTGAAAGCGGTATCGCCCGTTGTTACTATTATGATGCTACAGCTGATAAATTTATTGTTACCCGGATTACCAAAAAAGATGATGTCTTGATCGATACAAACGCTTACCTGTATGGTTCAAGGCAGACAGATAACATCCAGATGCTGGAAAGCGGAACATTGATAACGCTTAGTTACGCAAACCTGAAATTAATATTGGCTGGATTTCAAACCATGTATCCTACCTTTTTGTATTTCCTGGCTGAAAGAGAAAAACAGCATTCTGCCTATCAACACCTCTTAAAGTCAAGCGTGGAAGAAAGGGTAAGGATATTCTTAGCAGATAATCCCGGCATAGCTACCAGAATCAATAATGACCATATTGCCAGTTATCTCGATATGAGCAGGACAACGTTTAGCAGCGCCTATGCGAAATTCCGGGCCGACAATGCTAAAAATAGTTAATGCAATTATCTCTTCGGGTCACCTTCTATAGATAAATCCAAGAAATTTTCTGTCGTGTAGCCGACATTAAATTGTAGTCCAAACGACACCCAAATGTCCCCCAAACTACTTCAAAGTGTTTTCAACAGGACAGCTATAATTTCCAGCCTTATCTACCTTCGATAACATCATATCAATATAACACATCCAGAATTTTAAACCAGAGCAACAGACGAATGGCTGTTGTTTTAAAACATAGGGAGTACCGATTTTCATACCGCCCTTTCCGGGCGTTGAAGCATTCAGAACTAAAATGACAGTCCCTAGGCCTATAGCTGTCATTCATGTAAAAACCGGACGGTACTGGTGAGTTGAACTCCGGGTCGGATGCAGGGAACGCGCGGACGGCGATAAGTCCTAATCAGCAAAAAGGGCAGGTGGCACCCCGGTTGGTAGCCGTTTTATTAATTAACAGGAAAAAGAAAGGTAAGCAGATGAAGACGTTGGATGCAGAAAGGATCAGGGACATTGCGGAGGAATTTACTTCAAAGGCAATGCTGGCCGCTATGGCAACGCTTTGTATCCGCTTCTTCATGGCTTGCATGACGGCATCAGTAAGATTTTACACAATGACCGAAATGACTTCCTTTAGCTGTATTTACGCCCAAAAGAGAATTGTTAACCGAATTGTTCATCATCGCAAGTTTGCTTTGTTTCCGGGTTACGCCAAACATAATTGTTCAAATGAAAATCCAAACCTGTAGCAGGTACAGATTTTTAAGGTAGCCTCAAACCTGAAAGAAAGGCCAAAATACATCGATGAAAAACACAATATTTTGGTTATGGACAGCATTATCAGTAAAAAGCAACGGTTCCGGCTTACCAATAAGGGGAAGGACCGATTAATTTTGGCTATCTGCTCGCTCTGCATATTTTTATTTTTATATACCGCCTGTGCAAAGCTTATGGACCATGGCAGATTTCTAAATGGTTTATACCATGTCGAAGTTATTGGCCGCTTTGCGTTTTATATTTCCTGGCTTGTTCCCTTAGCAGAGATTTTAATAGCTATTTTACTGATCATTCCGCGAACTCTAAAATTGGGCCTTTACAGCTTTTTAGGCCTAATGATACTATTTACGGTTTATATTTTAAGTGTGCTGTTATGGGCGAGTAAGCTTCCATGCCATTGTGGTGGTGTCATCGAAAAATTAAGCTGGACACAGCATGTATGGTTCAATCTTACATTTATTGCGCTTGCCGTATGTGCACTCCGCTTACTAAAAACAAAAGATTAACTTAAATAATATCAAATGAAAAACTTACATAAACTTGTCTTAGGCCTCATGGTAGGTGCTATGGCAATCAGTTTCAGTGCATTTACAAATGCCAAAACTAATACACGTTTAACTACTTATTATTACAACGCGGGTGAACAACCATGGAGTTCTACCGGTGGTCTTCCAGCTGACCAAAACTCGTCGCACTATTCTACAGTTTCTGGTTCGCCAAGCTGTAATCAAAGTACAAATATTTGTACCTACAATCTTGTAAGTGGGAAATTTGAGCAGGCAACTGAAGGGACGATTGATAATTAATAATGTAATTAATGTAGGATGATTAAACGTCATCCTACATTTTCAAATTGTCTTTAGCATTATTTACCATTCTTTAAATAGCCCTTGATAAACTCAATCAACTTTTCCGGTTGATCGTTACCTGAATAGTCAGGTCTTGGTAGATGGTCTGATATTAACTTTCCGGAAGGATCTATAAATAGCAATTTGGGGTAACTATTCCCAGGATTATACTTTTTCAGAAAATCGTTATTAAAACCACTGCCCCCTGTATAAAGGCATATAGTGCCGGGTGCGGGCCAGTATTTTCCAGCCCATGGATTCGATTTAGATGGTATAGCATTATTAGTAATGCTTGCTATCCATTTGTCTTTGTTAACGTCAACGGAAATACTTAGAAATATGATGTTTTCGTTTTTCATCTTTTCATGAACAATCCTTAATGCTTTGTTCGCATAAATACAAAATCCGCATCCTGAATACCATAAATCTACCAGGACATATTTCCCTCTAAAGTCCGAGAGTCTTACAGCTCTGTCAGATGTATCTTTAAAGGTGTAATCCAGCATTAATGTATCATTGGTCCTATTACCAATCTTCATTTGTTGGGGCTTTATCCTTTTTGAAGATGGATTTGCTGGTAAACAGTAGCTTGAATTTGAATGGAGACAACTGAATGTTAAGCATATAATGAATACGTATTGAATTATATTGTGAAGTTTCATAATCGGGTTTTTAATTATCTATCGTTTTGTTGAATGCCAGAAAAGGTTATTACATCAGGCGGAATGGGTAACGCGTAACGCCGATCATTTGGCGGTAGCGTATAAGTTGTTCCGTTTAAATTGCGGGTCAGGGTGATGTTATATCCTTCCTTATTCAAGCGCCGGATATCATTCCATCGTAAACCACGCAGCACCAATTCCTTTCTCCGCTCTTTTAAAATGGTATCCAAGAGTGCAGTCCCCTGGAGATTCGCTTTTGGAATATAGGTGCCGGTTTTCCATCGGGTCACCAGCAGCGTGTTCAGATCGCCCAATGCTCTGGAGGTATTATTTGCCCGTGCAAAGCACTCTGCTCTTGTCAAATAAAGTTCATCGGTGATAATTCCATTTGAAAACAGGCTTTGTCCTGAATATCCACGTTTCTTATTGATGTATATCCCATTTTGTGCAAAATAAACCACCTTCCTCAAATCATTGATGTTATAGGATTGGTATAATAAGGTGTCTATTGAATATCCCTGTGATGATTTAAGATACGATGTAGGATCTGCTGATATCAATAAATTTTGATAAACAGTTTCGCTGTTCGTTGAATTAAATGGAAGGCGGGCCGTGGCATCTACCGTGTTATAATCTATCAATGTATTTTGCAGTTGTAAAGCACTATCTGCATATAAGCCTGCTTTTGAATAATTCCGCATGGTTAAATAGACACGGGACAGGAATCCGAACACAGCCGTTTTTGATGGCCTGTTTTGATAGATTGGTGAGGTATTATTGGTCAATAAAGACCTTGCCTGTATGACATCTGATAGAATCTGATCATAGGTCTGTTTAACAGTGGGCCTGATGGTTGGCGCATTGATATCCGCTGTCAACCGCAACGGTATGCCCAATTCCGTATTAAAGGTTACGCTATCATAAGGTAGTGCGTACACCTGCGCCAGGTCGAAAAACATCCAGGATCGCATAAATAAGGCGCTTCCTTTTATATTGTCATAAGTAGCGCTATTTGATCCATTTCGACTGATGCCATTAAGTTGCTGCAATACAACGTTGGTGTACAATACCTGGGTATAGGGCATATCCCAGTCTGAGATATTCCCTTTACCTGCGAAAATTTCCTTCGCCCAGACATAACTATTGGAGAAATAGGGGGCAAATTCATTATACCAGCTATTGTATGTCATATAGTAATCATCTGATGAGACCTCGCCCAAAGAAGGGCTTTCATGAATAGAAATGGTGTTGTCTAACAGTAATTGCAAATCGTTTAATGAAGTAGGCACGTCCAAATTTGTAGCTGGCTTTTTATCCAGGAAGTCCTTTTTACAACTGGTAATCAAAAACAGGCTGCATAAAAACAGCATTGCATTTATATATATTTTGGTTTTCATCTTTAATCCGTTTAATTATTAAAATCCTACTTTTAATCCTAATGAATATGTCCTTGGGTTAGGATATATATTGCCGCTGCCATTTGGAAGATAATCCGGGTCTATACCCTCTTTATTAGCTTTCCAAAGTATCCCTATATTATTGATATAGGCGTAAATCCTGATGTTTGAAAAAGGCAATTTTGGGAATTGCTTCTTATTAATATCATAACCTAAACTGACATCCTTCAACCTGATGTTATCCGCATTATCTATCAAAATATTTGAGTACTGATAAACCTGATCCCTTAAAGGATTGTCAGGATATATCATAGCAGGTATATTGGTCCTGAATTGATCACCTGGCTTTTGCCAGCGATTAGCAAAATCTGCATCGGGCATATAGGCGGAACCTGAAAATAATTGGAAATAGTTAATGGAAGGCCGCCTGAAATAATACCCCAGTTTATAGGTAATATTTACGGACAGCGAAAATTGCTTCCATGAAAAATCGTTCCGTAAACTCCCATACTTGGTAGGAGTTGCAGACCCTACATATTCGAGGCTAGATAAATTGGTGGAATTATAAATACCGCCGTAATCCTTACTTAATTTTCCCTCTAAATAAACCTGCGGATCGCCTACATTATCTAATCCGCCCCATTTAAATGCATATAATGAATACAAGGGGTTCCCTACAATAGGATTTGTCAGGCTGATTTCGTCAGCCACTGTCGTTGGCTTGAGTAAGTATTTAGTGATCTTATCTTTGGTAAGACTAAAAAGAAGTGTGGTATGCCATTTAAAATTGCCATTGATGTTGGTAGAATTGAGTACAACATCTACGCCTCTGCCAGTCATGTCTGCAGAATTGCCCGTGAATTTGGATACACCGGTTGTAGGATCTACTAAACTTGTTCCAATCAGATCAGTGGCTCTTTTTACATAATAATCGATGCTTCCGCTTAGAAATTTCTTGACGGTAAAGTCCGCGCCGAAGTTCGTGGTATTAACCCTTTCCCATCTCAGGCTTGGATTCGGTGGATTTAGTAGGATATTGTAAGGCGCATTATAGATATTGTTGGCTCCTGCTTCTGCTGTAGTTAAAGAAGAAAGAGCATTATCCACATTGCCTTGGTAACCATTTGTAAGCCTCAACCGAAGATAAGGAAGCCAGCTAATGTGATAAAAAGGTTCTTTGTTAGCTTCCCAACTGCCGCCGACTGACCATAAGGGAATACCTTTTTGATTTGTTGCGACACCAAACAGATTTGACTCATCTTTTCTTGCACTTGCAGACAGTATATAGCGATCTTTAAAGGTATAGGCCATGTTTGAAAAATAGGATAGAAACCTATTGGTCGTACCTAATTGAGCTATATTAGAAAAAATTGAATTCACATTACCGCTTGGCATTAATGCATAATAAGTACTGTAATCCATCGATGAACTTGAACCTAAGTCACTGTAACCATATAAGCGGCTGGTGGCATAATCTGTATTTAAATCCCGGACTTCATATCCTGCTAATGCAGACAGGTTGTGAACTTCATTCCATGTGTGCGTATAGTTTAACTGTCCCCTGAAATCCTGTGAGGTGGTGGTTTGAATGGCCTTATCCAATATCGCGCCTAAAGGGACAGACCTGGCGTAAGTATCAGTAGTCGGATCATACTGCGTAAACTGGTTGATATAATCCCTAGCATAAAAACTATTGGCATCATACAAATTCTCCTGGTCGGAATTTCCCTGATCAAACTGGTATTGAAGGGATGCATTCAATCCGGCTATAATATGATACCGTAAACTGGCATTAATACGGTATTCGTTTAACGTGGCCGTGTTATTATTTAAGGCCAACTCGTCCAGCGGGCGGTAATTCCAATCCAGTAAATTTCCATGCCCTACAGTATCGATGTACTCTTGCCGATATTCATAAGGGGCAGCTGCATTCCCGTTCGCATTCTTTAGTTGTAAATAAGGATACGGTGAACCAATATTCGTTATGCCGTTATTGTAGGTTATATTCTTGTTGTAATAAATCGCGGTGGCTAATTCTAATTTCTTATTTAAAAAGGTATAAGTGTTCGATCCGCTAATGCTGATCCTGTTAAAATCATTGCGGGTAACATTTGTCAAATCTTTATCAAAACCTGCGCTGAAATAATAAATGTTGTTGTTACTGCCACCTGAAATGTTGAAATTATATTGCTGATCGACTGCTTTACGATATAGGTATTTCGACTCGTCGTTCCGGGTATCCTGCCCTTTATATTGATTAACTATTTTCGCTGAATCCGCCGCCGATATTAACCCCCTTCTTCTTTGGTCAAGCATATCAACAATAGGCGATACGCCCGGATAAGCGGTGCTGGTCAGATTATAATCGTAATTACCCTGTGCAAATAAATATCCTTCTACACCGATATAATGCGCAGAACTTAATCTCGGTGCATAGAAAAGATTGGGTTTAGCAGATACTGTTATATTACTATTGAACTCCACTTTAGGCCCTTGGTTATATTTGCCTTTTTTTGTAGTGATAACAATAACACCATTGCCGGAAAATGCCCCCCATATCGCGGCTGCAGCCGCATCTTTCAGTACGGTGATCGATTCTACATCATTTGGATTAATAGAAGAAAGATCGCCGTCGTAAGGGAAATTGTCTACTACAATTAAAGGGTTGGGGTTTGCACTTATTGTACTGTTGCCACGGATGGTAATCGCAGATTGATTGCTGTAATTGTTACTATTGCTATTAAAAATAAGCCCGCTGGTAACACCATTTAACCGATCTAAAATACTGGTGCTTACGCTTCGGTTTAATAATTTATTATCAATCTGGTCAAATGACCCGGTAGCCTGTTCTTTGGGCAGAGATTGATAACCTGTTGAAACAATACTGACCTCATTAAGAACGCCCAGGTTCGTTGAAAGAATGACTTCTAAGGGGGCGTTATTAATCGAATTAAAGGGAACCTTTAAGGTTTTATATCCCAGGTAAGTAATTATTAAAGCCCCTTTGGACACATTTGATATAAGGGTAAATTTCCCGTCTTTATTGGTTGATGTTTTTATTCCGCTTGATTTGATATAAACAGTTGCGCCGTATAGCGCTTTATTGGTAGAAGAATCTATTACGCTTCCGGTAAGCTTTACTGTAGACTGCGCCTTCGCCCGGAAAAAAAAGCAAAGCGTGGCCAGCACTATAAAAAGTATAGTTTTTTTCATGAAATTTCTTTAGTTGAGTTGATTAAAAAGATTAGTCAGATAAGACTATAAAAAGGGAAATGGCAACCTGAAATTGCTATTAACTATTAAGCTGATCTTAGGTTGCCGTTTGTCCTGATATTTATTCGGGAGCACAAATAATATTTTTTAACAAGCTTTTTAAGGAAAGATAATAGTCTAAAAGAAAAATCAACCCGCCGAGCTTTGAGCAGGAGATTTTTAGTTTAAGTAATAGCTTGTTTGGTGACTTCATCGTTTTGATTTTTATCAAAACCTCAAGCCAAATTGGAGAACGAAACTCCCGAAGGAGCCGGGCACTACTTTTTGATTCGTCTACACAATGGACCGCTTAGGACGGCTCTCCCGAGGGAGATACTACCCGAAGATAGCACCAGACACAAATCGCAAGCAGGCCCGGACCCCCAGGTATATAGGGTTTCCGGACGCTCACTTACTCCTCTTTGTGTCTTAAAGTTCCTAAGCTTGTGTAGACGTGAGGCTCTGGTGAGCACCATAATAATTACAAAATGATGCTTCAAATTTATAAATTAATTCTAATGCTATAATTTGTTACATGATGTAAAGGTAATGAGTATTTTTTTCAATAGCAAATTTGCTATTATTTATTTTGATTCATAGATGTCTATTTGTTACTGTGAAATATTTAAAAGATCAGGACTTTATGGACCAGTTCGGAAGAAAGCTAAAAAAGGCACGTGAGGCCAAAGGTTTGTCTCAAGAACAACTTGCGTTAATCACAGAAATTTCACAAAGTCAAATAGCCAGAACTGAACTCGGTCAAGTTAATACAAGTATAAGTCACGTAGCAACTTATGCCAAGAAGCTTAATATCGATGTTAGAGAGTTATTTGATTTTTCTGATCTAGAATAGTTAGTTATCGTGTATTAGTCCTCGTCTGTCTCTTCCTGTGGCGATTTCTCCCATGTATAGCCTCATCATCCACATCATCTTTTATGTCTATATGGACAGGGTTGATAAAGTCTTCAAAAGACTCGTCTATGGTGGCAGAATATGGATGAATGCCGGTTGCTAATTCCATGTCGGCTTGATCCTCGCTAAGGCAGGTGCTTAAATCTGCGGCTTCTTCTTTCTGACTTTGGGTTTCCATCCGCACCCGCTCGGCCAGACTACCGTTTTTCTGCGCATTGGCATACGCCATTGTGTCTTTCATTTGCCTGTCAAACTCAAATAATTTATCAAACAGCGTTTCTCCACACTGTTTAAAAGCCACCCGGTCAAACTGGCCCATCTTTTTAGAATGTTCCTCATTCTTTCCCCTTGATGTGTTCATCGGGCTAAGCTTAATCATATTGGTTACATCTTTCCGGCTTACAATAACTTGTACGTGCAGCTGTTCGCCTTCCTTACGGTCGCCACGCTTTTTAATACATTGTTTGACTTCCGGGTCATTATAGGAATAATAGCGATAGTTCTCTAGTTTGGCAAACCATATCAGATCCTCATGGCTATTTATGCTCTCGCGTTTAAAGTTCTGCGCATAAGCATCCATTACCCGAACCGCAAATCCTTTGAGCTGATCTTTAACACCATCATCACCGTATTGCTCTTTTAAAAAAGCGATCTCTTTTTGACTGGGGCTGATATTAACCAAGAAGAATTTGGCATCAGCTTTACCTAATTTGGCAACGTTATTATCTATCATGTGCATCACCTCATAGCCATCGATAGTTAAACGGTTCCCATTGAACCAGTTTTCAGGGAACTTGTTCCCAGTCAACCTGTTCTCTTTTTCAAGGTAATGTACCAGCCCGCTACTGCTTCCTTTATTGGCAGCCTCCTTACTATCACTTATATTGATAAACATAATATTTACTATTATAATGTTCGCACCTGGTCTTTAACCATAGCAATTAGTTCATCTTTTTCCCTTCCCGATGTCATCATGGTAAACGCCTCTCTTGACCTGATATAGCTTTCCAGTATCGACATAAACTGCGTTTTCAGGGTCTCCTTACTTTTCTGACTTTTTGCTATTACATCCATCAACCGGCCTATTTCACTGAACACACCTGCCTGGGCATGTTGATTGTTCAGCACATCTACATTGTGCTGTAATACCTCGGTGTTAAAGCGTTCGATGATTTGCCGCTGCGATTCACCGATTCTGTCTATCAATATTTTGATTGGAACCAGCAGCATATTTTCCTGCGTTTTAATAAAACCAATATATTGCTGGTGGTTTTTTAACAGCGTGTTTTTTAGCACCTCATCATTCAGGTCCACTGGATCTTTCTTGCTTTTATAAAAATAATCGACCATTTGAATAAAGACCTGCCGCTTTGTCCGCCCCAGTTTAAGGGCGATCTTTTCAAATTTCTGGTCAACCACAACAGGGTATCTTACTGATCTTACATTAATATCTTCCATTGCTTAATTTCATTTGTTGGCATAAGGCTGTATAGACCTATAAGCCTTTAAATACCTCTATACAGGATACCGCCGGGTATCCTGTATTATTCTTTTTTGCCGGTAAAAACGCGGTAAAGTATCCCCGGAGGATACGCAAAACCCCGTAGCGATAGCGTAGGGCAAGCAAAGTAGGGCTCTGCCCAACTTCCGCTTGCTCCTTTTTTCTTCAAAAAAAGGACGAATACCTATCGCGCGGTCTACCATAACTTTCATAAAAAAATGCGCCTAAAAAATTGCTGTTCATAAGCGTATGTGGTTTGAAATAACTGGGGGCTTTTAAGAACCCGTTACTCCGTAACGGGCTCCTGCCGAACGAGCTCCCACTTCGCCGGGAACTGGTTAGAAGATTCGTATCGGGATTGTCGCTTTGGATTAATTGTTCGTGGTGTGACTTCATCGTATCTGTTTATCGGTCTATCTGACTATCGCCATATCACTATCTCAATCGATCGCTGTACCACTATCTCAATCGATCAGTAGATCTGTTTTCGTCGGCGTCCTCCGGCCAGTCAACAAGACTGCCTTTGGTTGGGTGATAGGATGGGTAATAACGGATATAACCAAATTCGTCCAATTCCCGGATGCACTTGTGATAGGTCGCTACCGATGCTATCCTTGAATAAGCCATCAGTTCTTTCCGGGTAACCGGAAAGGGACTGATAAAATTATTACGTTGCCACTGTACGAATAAGGCTGTGAACAGGCTGATATGGGTAGCCATCAGCCGACGGTCTTTGCCCATTCGCCTGACTGTTTTGCCATAGGCTGAAATTTTGTGGTGGATTGCTATTTTGATCATTCGCTGCCGCCTTCCAATAATTTCTGGATGTCTTCCATTTTGTAATACATCATCCCGCCAATTTTGCTAAACCTAAGCTTGCCGTTAATACGCAGGTTCTGTAAAGTACCAGGCGATATTTTTAATACCTTCCTGACCTCCGCACTTTTTAGCCATTGTTTAGGTTCCACCTTTCCCGACTGAAGGATAGCCTTGAACTCATTTAGCAGTTCATGCTTAAAGGCCTTTAAATCTTCTTTTGTAATTAATTCGATTGCTGTCATTCCTTAATGCTTTAATAATAAATATTCTTCTACCCGTTGCCTGTTCAGGCAATGGTTTGGATATTCCATAGATTGGATGAAGCGGCAATGATATTTGTACAAAACAAATGTAAAGTAATGTTTTGACAATATAAAATATGTCAAAACAAATGACTATGTTTGCATCGCTGTTCAGAGAAAGTGGTTAATTCCAATTGATTATTTTTGATGGTATTTATTGCATGATCAGTAACTAATTTCAAAAGGAAAAAGCCAAAAGCAATCAAAACACATCAAAAATTATTTTTAAAAAAAGTGAAAATAAGTTATAAAACATACCTGAATGACAGGTTAAAACAGGTCGATTTCCACGGCTTGATGACCCATCCGCTGTATGTACAGGTTACTTATGAGCGTAAAACCATCTTTTTCAAAAGCTATTATTTCGAGTTATTTGCTAAAGAAAGATATTTCCTTAAAATTCCTGGGACAAGTATTGCAGAAGGGCCGGGCTTACTACAGGTGATCGGCATGGAAACCGAGGTTATTAAATTCATTGTGCAAAAACATCCGGACAATTTCTCACTTGACGTATTTAAAAAAGAATACGCCTATTACAGTAAAGACTTGTGTGACGAACTGGAAAGCGGGTTTATAGATTACCTGTACACTTTCTTTTATGACGAAGGGCTGCCTGCGCTGGCGGAAACGATAAAGAAAGGCAGTAAATCTACCATCGCCTATGATGTAGTGAGGGATTTGAACAGGGCCCTCAATAAAACCCTTTATGATAAGCTCATAGAAAACTCGTTTTACTACGCTCCTCCTTATCTACCCGTTTACGGTTTTATGAAAGAAGTTAAAAAATGGCCGATGCTATGCCTGACAGCGATGGAGTGGGATAATAAAGATACGGTCAAGGCTTTTAAGGAATATGTGGAAATCCATTATCCTGATATGAAGTCAACTGAATTGATCGGGCAGGTCAATAATTGGTAATCATAATGTTAAATTTATTAGTTGGAAAATTTGCCGCTAATAGTGATGATAATAAATAGTTATCTATTGCTCGTCGTTAATACCACGAATAGCATAGTACTAAGAGATTATAGCTTATTTAAAATAAATTTTTCTGTCGAAAGATTTTTTAACCGGTTAAAAATAACAGAAGATTATGGGCGGCAGAGTTGCTTGAAAATCTTAACAAAAACTGCATTTTTAACTTGCCAAAATTTTAATGCAAAGGCAGCTTTTTACATATATGCAGCGGATTAATTGACGTTTAATAAATTAACAATCCACCTATCAAAAGTGCGAAAATCCATCCCTTTAGTCCGCAAAAAAGCACTTTAGGCCACAATTTTGAGCCCAACAATGGCTATAATAGAAAACATTAAGTTTTATCTGAATCTCGGGCGTATCTATATTGGTTAGTAGAGATTATTTCAATCCAATCCTGGTAATCAAAGTAACTATCGAAGCTTGGTATCCATATCCCATAATAAGTCAAGGCTTTGGCATAACTGAGGTATTTATCTTGCACCTCTTCCAATTCATTTTCGAAAATGATATCTCTTTTCAAGTCGTCCAAGTCCATCTCTAAGTCATTAAAGAAGATTTCGCGAATTCGACCTCTTGTGCTGATCACCGTTCCACTGAGTAATAGTTCTGGTTTTATAGAAAACTTTCGTTCGATAACTTGGCAGGTTTTAATGATTTCCTCTAAGTCATATTCATCGTCAAGCATAGGCTCAAACAATTCCATACCTATATCGTTTAGTGCCTCTATTAATTTTGGATTATCGACTTCACCTATAAAGGATTTAAATTGGCTGAGAATAAAACTATCTTCGAATACTTCCGCATAATCTTCAATATTTTTCAGGAGGTCACATGCTTTATCCATCGCATCTTTCGTCCCTACATAACGGATTAATAGGAAGAAGATGATTAAATGATCATAGTCTTGATAATTCTCAATTTCAAAGTCAAGGTTTAATAATCGATCTTTTAATATCGAAGGCATTTCCAGTTGCTTTGGTTCATCATAGAGCTTATAAAACCTTTTTGTTAACTGAATAGCATATTTAGCAGAAAATGTAATTCTTTGAATTTCATCCTGATTTGATAGAATAAAATTATTTAAAAAATCCACTAACGAAGGGTTATTAAATTTAAAATATTCCCTTTGTTCCCCGAAATTACTACGCACTATAAAGCTACCATACAGCTTCTTAAATGCTGATCTATATATGAACATGGGTTTAACAAAGTTGTTATGCTTAACTTCATAAGACAACCTGTGATCAAAAGCTTTCTCTAGGACTTCAACAGCAACATCGTCGCCCAAACTATACATTGTATTAATTATTAAACGTTGAAATTCATCGATCTGTTGTAGATAAGCCATTCGCCATATTTCATCTGGATTTGTGAAATTCTCAATGATGAAATTTTTAAATTGAATCGGAGATAAATCTGCCACCTTATCAATCATGGTTATATACTCTAATGATCGTGGAGAAAAATTTTTATGACTAACGATAAATTTCTTGATTTTATGCTCAGAGAGGACTCTTTTCAACTCTTCATCTAATTCAGCGTATTCGGCATGATTAGTCAGCATCTGTGCTTTTACACTTTCCCGATAGGATGACAAATTAATAAGTGCTGTATATTTCCCGATATTGAAATCTTTAAGCTTTTGAGATTGTTCAACCGCGCCAGTTAAAATAAAGTTTCTTGTTGTTAAAACAACGAGCTTATTTTCCTGACGGATAATACGTTTCAAAATTGCGATTAAAGCTGATTCTGCCCCTTTGGCTTTCTCAATCTCTATTGCATTATGTCCCAAGAAATCGTCAAAATAAAATATTTGTTTTTGATCGGATGGCGTTAAAAGTTTTTCAATATCTCTGATATCATCATGGATATAGGTTAATGAATAACCATCTTTTATGTACTCATAAACAAGCAATTCAGCCAAAGTAGTTTTACCTGTACCCGGATCACCCGTGATTATGATAAACTTATTTTTGATTAATGTTTTTCTAGCTTCTACAAGATCCGATGTTTCTACATACAGATTTAGCTTCTTTTTTAAATAATCTTCAGTGAATTCAAGCGATCGACCAATTTGTTCGAAATGTAAAATCCTCTTCAAAACATCGGTATTTGAATACCAAAGTTTGAAGTGTCGGTCAACTATGTGAGAATTGTCCAGCAACATTCTATTAAGCGACTTTCTATCGTGAATGTCACTCAGCGATTGGATATAGGGCGAAAATATATCATATATTTTATCGATTTCGCCGAGTGTCAACTCTAAGGAAGTAAGAAAGATATATCTTTTGGGTGCAAGTTTAACTACTTTGTCTTTTTCTGATTTTTTTAGGTCGCGAATAAGTTTTGCAGCATCGGACTTGCGATAATGCTTTACTTGTCCGATTATGTAATTAGGTCTGTTTCTTTTTGAATATCGAAAGTCTATCCCTCGATCCCGCCCTTCCGGATAGGTTTTATAAACAATGCCATTATTTAATTTTTGATTTTCTGCATTCAATAAATCGCAAACCAATTCTTCAAAATCAGTGCTATTCAGCGTAGAAAAATCATAGTCCGCCATGGATAGAATTATATTATTAGTGAATGTCGTTATTTTATGTTTGGTTAGGTTTGCAACCAACCAAAAGCATTTTTAAGATAGTTATCCAAATACTTGTGCGCCTCCACTTTATCTAGTCCAAAATCTATTAATCTTCTGTAAGGACTGCCCGGTGACGGCAATGCTAAACACTGGATTATTCCGCCGTTTTCCACGGCGATCTGTGTGAAGATTGGTTTGGTAATCAATTGCGGATCACCCATGATGTTTTTGACAAATTGATCCTGAAATTGATAAGCTGCTGCTGCGTCTAGCTGCAACTGGCGATGTTGCTGAAAAAAGTCGTTATGAAGCAGCATTTCATTCATCACACCTTTGGACGTACAGAGAATCTTTTTCACTTCACCTGGCTGTGGGTAGGTAAAAAACCGGTGGTTATATAGCCTTTTTGAAAGGTCTTTATCAAGTGCTGACTTTTCTTTGCGGGTACAACTTAAAATGGCGTCCGTAATTCCGATTTGATTGGCTTTTAAACTGGATAAAATGCTATCCTTATTTAACAATTCAATATCCCGGTCTAGATAGGTTTTATACCATGACCAGAAACGGTTCACTGTACTCCCATAAAAGAAAGGGAATTCGCCGGTTTTTTTTATTCGACTGGATACGAAATGCGATTGATCATTTATGTCAAATTCATGCTTTGTCAATGACCAAATTGGAAAACTCCCTAAAATTATTTTAGGCTGCATGATAATTGGCGTATCGACGTTAATCCATGGGTGGTATTCTCGGCTGGATTTAGAAATTAAAGTATCTGTAGAAGGCATTTTAAGACGTTATATGAAGTATTTGTTATATAAATCTTGCCCCATTTGTCGGTATTGGCTCGATTTGTATGTTTTAAAGTTAAAGCTGTCTACATTAGCCAATTGGGATTTATAATATGTAACATCTCCGGTTTTGTTATTTTCAATAAGAATTCTTAAACAATTGATCATTCCATTAATCGTTGTTACATTTAGCATAGCTTCAGGTTCAGTTCTATTCATTATCCATTTCTCCTTAGAAATATTGTCTTTAAAGCCAATAAGAATATTTCTAATTTCGTTAACACTAAATTGTTTATATTCCTGAAGAAGAGCAAAATCTTCAACTTTTTTACTCAGTTGATCTTTTTTAGGATTTGACCAAATTTTAAAAATGCTATCATTACCATCAAGTTTTAAAAGAGGCCTTAATCCGAAACTTATAATTGATGCTGTTTTAATTTTGTCTTTTTCATAGGAATATTGTTCAAACATCGTTCCCAATGGACCACCTAAATTGAGTTGATTGATTACATATTTAGCTATTGAAGTTGTGGAAAATGGCACCAAATAATATTCGATTTCTTGTTTTAAGCCCGAAGCAGCACCTGATTGAGTAGCATTAATTTCCAAAAATAGCTTTGCCTCGAATTTCAATCTTTTGTCTTCAATTTCATTTTTGGGATACAGTATGCCAGTGACTAATAGATTTTGAATTCCTCGTAGTTTGGCGATGGAGGGCTCATATATATCGTCTCCTTCGTAGTACGAGTATGCACGATGTTGCCCATCTATTATTCCGATAATGCTGCTAACATTGTCTATTTTAATTACGGTGGGCTGAACTTTAGTTTCTTCAGAGTTTTTTATAATTCCGTTATCATCAATGATTAATTCCAGTTCATTATCGTCAAATAATTGAATCTTATCTATTGGGATAGTTACGATTATGTTATTAATGAAAACACGTTTTTCATCATGTAAATACTTTCGGAGGCTTCGCATTTTCTTTGCAACAAACATCCGCTGGTAAAGACCTACATTATCCGTATTTCTCCATCCTTCTTTTCGAAGTACGAAAGATCTTTTTAATAAAGATTCTGCATCAATATAAAAAGAGACAATCTTGTATCCATCTTTAAATGAAGAATGCTCTTCCGGTAAAATATGCCCAGAAAAATCCTCAGCCGATCCGACAGATGTGCCTTTAATATTATTGCCGACTTTGGTAAAGCTAATCTCTAAAAAATCAAAAAACTCATGCTTGGTTGTTTTTTTGATCACCTTAGCGATTCCTTCAAAATACTTAACAATTGGGTAATCGAAATATTTAATATTGTTAACTAACAACTTATGTTCTGATGGAATCTGATATTTAGAAGCATAAAGAACTCGGATTTGAAGTTGTTTGATGGAATATTTTGATAAGACATCCGTGTTAAAAGCGTCTGCAAAGGGCTTAAACTTTTCTTCAGTCAGCAAGAATTTGATAAACTCTCCTGCGTCATCTTTGATTTTGTCATAGATGACTTTTTTATTAATTAAATGTGAGGAAACGCTTTTCTTAATTGTGTATTCTGTAAGGAGAACGATATTTTCATAATAAAAAATATCATCCATTTCAGACGTTCTTCCTTCATAAACAAATTGAGTACCATCGATTCTAGGAGCTCTTTTGAACCCAATGTTAGACATGAGATTCCGAATTTCCTTTTCCTGAAGTCTTTGTTCTTTCTGCTGTTCAGTAAGAACAACTTTAACCTTTTTGGTACCGCCTTTTACTTTGGCTTTAGGTTTAGGTGTTTGCGCCATTTAATATTGATTATTCATAATCCTGCTCGTTTAAATCTACCATTATTTCACTTAAAATAACTTCATTTTTTGATAGGGCACCGATCTCCCTAATACTTAGAATTTTTTTATAACAATGGGTAGCTTTATTGGTGTATGCGTACAATTGACCTTCCGGTAACATTACCGAAAAATCATTGAAGTTGCCTGCATATTGAAATAGAGGTTCTATACCAAATTTCGAAAGTGGTGCCTTGCCAATAATTTTCTGCGTGGCAAGTTCGATTTCCTGAAGTTTACTTTGATCCCGTACTAAGATCAGATATTTAACCACAATTAATAAATGCGTTTTTTGTGGGGCTTGATCGGTCATTTCAACAAAAACCAAAGCGATTTCATCCAACTTCGCATCTTTAAGCTTTTGAAAAAAAGTTCGTGCGTATTTTAACGCTCGTAATTTTAAAATTAGCTCTTCAAAAACGTTTTGGTGTAAAAGAGTCCGTTCGCCCTGTTCATATTCTAAACGCTTTTCCTCACCTGTTTGCAGGAGATAATTTTCAAACATTTGAATGTACTCCGGATTAAGTTCGCTACCGATATACCGCCGTTTCATATTAGCGGCTTTTGAAAGTACAGCCCCACTTCCCGAAAATGGATCCAGTACTACATCCCCCTCAACAGTTGTCAACTTCAAAATTTGCGCTATCATTTCTTCCGGTAGTGGGCAAAAATGCCGGATATAACCCTTACCCCAAGATCCTTGCACCGGGATATCAAAATGCCAAATAGCTTCTGGTGTTTTCCCCCGGGGATTGTATCGTTCAGGGTATTTCACCCACCATTTCTTTAATGCTTCATAGTCGCGAACAGTATCAATATGAAATGTGTAGTTTTCCGATTTCGAAAACATCAAAACATATTCAAAAGAGTTTCTCATTTGCCCCTTATGAGCCCAGGGGACAGTTTTATCTTTTCCCCAAATAATAACTTCCTGAAGTTTCCACCCAATGGCTTTGATCTTGTTTGCGAAATCAAATGGCAATGGGACTGTCTCACCCTCTTTTCGAAACATGTCTATGATTACCCAAAGTGTTCCCGTATCTAAAGTGCAATTAAAAACATTGGTGAAAACTTTGACTAAATCGTTTAGATAGGCATCATAACTTTGGCCAAACCCAATCTGTTCGGCATAGCCGTAGTCTTTCAAATCAAAATACGGGGGTGATGTAATTGTAACCGAAACGACTGGTTTTTTAATAAGCTTATTAATTTCCCGGGCATCAATTTGGTGTATTTTATATAATTCTTTTGGCATCGATTACTTTCATATTGGAAGATTTTTAGTCTTCTCAGCTAGTATTTAAAAATAAAAATGGCCCACGAAATTTAAACTCGTAGGCTAGCAATAACAATTTTGTTGGGGTTAAGGAGCAATTTCCTCAGCGGCTGCATCGCGCAGATCGATAACATCTACCAGGGTTTTGGACACACATTTTGTGTAAAGTGCATGTTCTGCCACGTCACCCTGATAATCAAAGTTCAAAAGTATTGAAAACATTTGACGACGATCTTTCTCGCCGTAAACATAAAATTCGTTTTTGTGCAAATTAAATTGATTGCGGGATGCCTTCTGAACGATAACTTTTGAAACACCAATTACCGATAATTTATTATAATCCAATTCATCGACAGTGGGATGATTAGCTTCATACAAATCCTTAAATGATACGGCACGTGGGTCTTCAAGATTGTTAGCGATGGTTTGCTTTAACATTTCTTTGTAAACCTCTGGATCATCGTCTTCCGTATATGGCCAGGTCAAAAAAAGCGAAAAACCTCTTCCATGTTTAGCCTGGTATTCAAAAACGAGGTTGAATACTTCCCCTATAGGAACTTTGCTTTTAGAAATATTCCCATCATAATCAAGATTTACCACGTCAACGGGGAACACTTTTTCGCTGCCTCCCATAATCGCATTGTAATTCTGTCGTAAATATGATCCAATTTCAGTTTGTTCTACGGTAGCGTTTGTTAAGTTGGTTCGTATTGTTCGAAAAAATTTTGCCACGGTTTCAAAGCAAACAATTTTTCCTTTGGTAATGTAAAATGCCCCCGTCTCCGTTTCTTCCCAACTAATCAGACCTTTCTCCGCAAACAATCTCAGATCATGCATTTCCTCAGCGGGAAAAGTAATTATTTTCAGACCATCCTTTTCAACCGCCATTAATGACGCAAATTCGACCCATTTATCTCGAATGAATTCTTTATGCTTGGAATTGTGCAGGTAAGGTTCGGCCATATTTATTTAATATCCTTCCAGGAATTTATTTTTTCATAAAAGATCTTTTTGAGCACATCGGGGTTGCCATTACATTCATTAAAAGCTGTTTCGAAAATTAGAAATACATTTTCCAAAACTTCCCAATCCTTCTTTTTGAATTTTTTTGCCGCCGATTCATCAACCTCCACTGTCGTTTGTTTTTCCGATGTTTTCACGATGCGGATTGGACTGTTTGATGCTGAAACTGGTGTTTTCTTTTCGGTACTCTTCGGCTTTGCTTTAGGAACGTAAGTAACCTGTGCAGTATTTAAAATCTTTTTTTGGCTTTCGTTTGTCGCCTTTGTAGTGGCGACATCGCGCACGTCTTTCGCGACTTCATAGATTTCGTTATTCGTGATTTTAAAGACCTTGGTTCTTAAAAATTTGTGAAGAAAATCCTGCAAAGCCAGGTAATGTGGATGTGTAACACGAAAGGACTTCCTGTCGATATTCATCGCATCTTCAAGCCCCTTCTCAACATAAATTTCCCCCGAGATCCAATTCCTAAACAATTGATCCATATAATTGGGATATCTCATGAAAGTCGGGTCGAATCCGTATTGTTCAGCGATTGGAATGTTTCTGATCCTGATGGAAACGCCATTAAGTTCCCGGGGCGTTAATAATCCATGTTGAACATAAAAATATCCTTTGAATTTAATGGTGTCAGCACCTGAAGTAATTGACTCGTCAAAAGATTCAACTGCTGATAAAGATCGTATGTAATGGAAAATTGGTTTTTTGAGAAACATACCATCCAGATCGACTTTGAAATTCAGCGATTGGTGAAATTTAACTAGCTGGTTAATGATTTGATCATTTTTGTTCTCGCAAGGCCCTCCCTCAATATATTCAACGGGAATATAGGATGCGAGATCAATAACGAATTGCAGATAGGCGTTATCTTCGCTAAACGATTTTAAATGCTTGGTAGTGTGATAATCAATTAAAGCTTTCATGCTCTTAAAGAATGATAGATCAAAATCTTTGTGTTTTGATCTATTCAATTCAGCAAGATATTGCCTGTTATCTAGGATGGTTTTAACAGATTCTTTTAAGCCGAGCAGCTTAATGATCGTATAGTGTTCCTCCGCATCTTCTTCTTCATTTACTAAAACGTAGGCTCCTTTTATAATTCCATCATCGGTATATACATCCTTTTCATAAAAGTCTTTGAAATTGATGTTCGCTGTAAATTTAAAAGATTCACCAGCTTTTGTCGACGTGATTTCAAGTTCTTCACACAGTTCATTCACCGCAATAAAGCCAATCCCAATTTTTCCGATTAAGGGCCTTTGTAACTGTTTGGAAAGGTCACCATCATTTCTTTTGTTGGACTTGCTGATCCATGCAAAATTATGGTCAAAATCAAGCGCGTTCATTCCACTCCCGTTATCAATAATTGTAATTGAATCTTCGATGGGTTTAACCCGAATGGTCACTAAGGTCGCATCGGCATCATACGAATTATTAATTAATTCCTTAACACAGCTTGCTGGTGAACTGTAAATCCCAGAACTTAAATCGTTAATAATTTGAGAATGGACTTTTATGTTTCCCCTTTGAGGTACCTCTAAATCCAGAGTAATGTTGTTACCAGGTTCTTCACGAAATTTATCTTCTGGTATCATTGAGACTAGCAGGTGTTAAGGTTATTTACAATTTTATCAAAATATAATGATAAAAAACCTAATAATTCAGGATATATTACTCAAATATACTTTTTCTTTCCCCAAAAACTTAATTAATAGCGTCAATGATCCCGAAAACCGATCATCGAAATAAGGTGGCATCATACAGGGATTCGCGAATAATCAAACTATGGTTTTAATAAATAAGCTTTTAAGATTTGGCCTATTTCTTCATTTGTCCCCGGGTCAACAAGTGCAGCAATTGCCGTCTGTGTCAATAGTTCCGTATTTACTTCATAGTCAGATTTATTAAAAAATTCGCCAGCACTAAACTCATCATGTGCGTTTTGAAAATCATAAAGCAATTCATCATCTGCCAAGAAAGGTAAATTTGCCGCAATTTCTTTTGAAAAGAAATTTTGATCTACAAAAAACTGAGATGCTTTATCGATATATGTTTTTCCAGTTTGTTTTCTTGGTGCAATTAGCATCAACCATAGATAATTGAAAATTCTATACTCGAGTGCACTAGCATTGATTATTTTTTCTAATTCATCACAAAAATAAATCCGGCTATTATCTAAACCATCAAAGAGGCAGGCTAGTAACGCAAAATATCCTCCCGACATATAAATTAAAAACTGGTCATAGTCTTGGGATAAACCGAAATGAGGGCCTACCATCGTAAGACGCTCTCCGTTATTCTGCCAGGTGACGAGTTTTTCAAAACAGTATCCTTTTTCTAATTTACCGGTTACATTTGCAGCCCGAATTCCTAAATGCAACGCGACTGGAAAATGCATTCCTATATACGTTTGATAATTAGTGTCGTAATGATAATCTATCGAAGCGGCGTAAAATTTTTCTAACTCGCTGCAATATATCGAAACAATATCCTGGTATTTAAGCGATAAGATTCCAATTGACTGTAAAAACTCCCCTGATTTTATTTCAAAATCCAAGAGTCTAATCTGATTAATTAAACCAGGGATGCTTAAATTCACCCATTGCGATTGCTTGATAAAGTCTACCAACTTAACGATGTCTAATTCTCCTGAAAGCCTCCGGTGTTGCGATAATATATCGCTGATCAGCAAGAGTTCTTCAGAAAGTGATAAACGGTAAACTCTGTAATTGTAAATGCCATAAGCACGTTTTAAATCATCGATCCTTGATGAATTTTGACCTTGATTCAATACTATTTGAAAATAAAATAATGGTTTTTCAAAAATTTCGTTTGGTTTGGAAAGCACCTTTAGCGGATTATATACCATTGAATTTGAAGCAGTAGTTTCCACTTCAAATATAAATAGAGGGAATTTTTGACCTTTTTCCAGAAACCAAGCGACATCTACAGCTATTCCTTCGGGATCTGTCGCAATCACCGGAAACTCTGATTCGGTTGCATAACCTAAAACCGCTCCTAAAACACGTAATCCTTCAATGAATTCATTACCTTCCGGAAGTTTATGCTGCGCCATTTTCTATTTTTGTCTGCTAATTTAAACAACTGAGAGAACTTAAGTGACGCATCACAAGATAATAACCAGGCCTAATGATCGACCACCCATCTGCATTTAACCTCAATACGATTGCTAACTGGCAATTGAAAACTGATGAATCCAGGGTTGAACTTCCTCCTTTGCAACGCAGTTTTGTTTGGAAAGTTAACCAAGTTGAATCCCTCTGGGATTCTCTTTTACGTGGTTATCCTATCGGTTCATTTTTGTTATCGAAAAGTGAAGATGACCAGATGTTTTTGATGGATGGACAGCAGCGGGCAACCAGTATTGCACTAGGCCTTTACAATCCGTGGCAAAATGCAGAGAATAATTTCTGGTCTGTTAAGAATTTACCAACTGTGTGGATTGATTTACAGCCGACTCAGGAAACCAGCCAACATAAATTCGTAATCCGGGTACTTACACCATCGCACCCCTGGGGTTACCAGCGCGTTAGGCACACCGACCCATTAAGTGTTCCTGATAAAAGAAGGGCTTTGGAAGTTCTAAAAGAACTTGAAGGTGATCTTTTTCAAAGCTACCTCACTATTCCGGACGCACATAAGTTTCCTTTTGATGCAGATTTGCCAGTACCGCTGTCCTTCGTTATCCAAGCTATCCAGGATAAGGGTGCTTCCTGGAAAGAAAGTTTGGCTGATTTATGTATCACATATTTACCGAAGGCAATCAAAACCAAACATTGCGATCCCGGATCGCTAGGATACGGTGAATATGTTCGTGCAGTCATCTTAGATGAAAATTTTGATGACCGGGGATTAATGCAGTCCGTACAGGGGTTAAGCCAAATTGCCATCCCCGGCATTATTATTGGGCAACAAAGTCTTAAAACGACCGACGATGCGGAAGGCGAAGACCCCACATTATTCGTACGCTTAAACGCAGCAGGTACCCGGATTGTGGGTGAAGAACTAATCTATTCCATTTACAAGGCATCCTTCCCGCAAGCGAAAGACCTGGTTGAAAGCATTGGGGCCAGTTTCATCGCTCCTTCGCAGGTAATTTCATTAGCCAGCCGACTAGTATTGTCAGAAATCAACCTTGGCCAATATCCAACGGTACTTGTTGTAAACGAATTTATTAAACGAATCAGTAACCCGGAATTTAGGACAACGCTAAAAATTTTCATTGGCAATAAAAACATTAGCCCTGCACGCCAACTATTTGAAAACGGTTTTAATTTAATATTAAGTGCCGGAAAATTTAACATGCCACCAGTACTGGTAAAAAAGATTATTAAAGATTCTCCCGATCTTTTCCTAATGTTACTGCATTGGTTGAAAATGCATCCGGAAGATATTTCCAATGATACTCAACAACGGATCATCTGCGCACTGACTGCATTTTCGTGGTTTGGTCGAAATAATATAAAGTATGTGCGCGCAAACTGGCTTAACATCGTTAATGGTGACTTTTGGAGTAAAAATATTTTAGGAGAAGCATTTGTGCAAAATCGGGAAGCGATCATGTACCCTTTATTGAAACCACAAACGCTAAGGTCGTATCTTACAGGTAAAATATCAGAAAATTTAGCCCGGTACGATGGTTTAACACCAACAGCCGATCATCCCATCATGGAAATTTATAAGCAAATATTTGCTGATGTGGATTTTGATTCAGAAGTTGATCAGCTCAATAGCGCTACTGCAATTTGGAGTAATTTTCTTTGGAAGTTGTACCAATGTAAACCCCTGATTTTATTTGCCCAAAGGGATTACATTAACTCAAAATTCAAAGATTACAATCAAATGGAAACTTTAGAAGACACTAATGCTCCTTGGGATTGGGATCATATTTATCCCAGCAGTTGGATTTATATGCAGCACAGAGTTAACGCAAGTATGCGGCACTGGAATAATTCTATCGGTAATTTACGGGCAATGGCATTAGAAGAAAACAGAAGTGAGAGTAATAACCTGCCGCCCTCGATCCGGCTCAATGGTTTAGAGAAACAAAGTTTTGTTAACCCTAATGACCTGCCACTTTGGAATCAGTTAGATCACAGAATTTATGATGGTGAAACTGCAGCTATTGAGGTTCATTTAAGTGCGGTAATCAACCGATTATGTAATATTTATGAACACTGGTATACAACACTAAATGTAGCCGAATTATTCAGCTACGAATAAACGCTATATAGCTTCTAAGTAAGTTAAACCAATATCTTTGTGTTTTTTAATTTTAAATAAAATGCAAGACCACGACTACGTTGGAAAAACTCAAGATGTTTTAAGTACGCTTAAAACAGAGATAAAGAAAATATTAGAAGACAGTATTGAACACCTGGATGAAAATGCGAAAGCTAATCAGATCCGCGACTTTGTTATTGCCTGTGCTGCAGATGTTAGGAATCATCAATTGAAAGATGTCAAAAATAATCAGCCTGATCAAAATGGTAATTATTCTTTGAAAGAATCCGTAGATGCATTTAAAGATGAAGAGGCATTTCCTTATCTGTTAGACCGCATTAAAGATAAACCGGAGGTAAAAGATCAGATCGTCCAACTAGCAACCGATTGTCGGCAAGCAATTATTGACATTGTGAATGATCGGATATAGCAATTTCAACTAAAAGCGCCCCATTATTTTAGCGATCTGTAGATAACCAAAATAATGGGGCGTAATGGGCCGGCTTCGCCGGCGCCGTGCATTTTCAGATCGATGCGGAATTTCTCATTCAAACTTTTGGCACCTTCTCCATCCCGCTAGCCAAATTTCAAGCCTTCCAGGTGCTGGGGAGTTTTATTAATGGCCAAGATGCCATTCTTTTTAAATGGGCTGAGTTTTCCGTACAGGCCTCCAGTAAAAGCCTTACGGTTAACCAGGTATTAGATGAGGTGTTGAAAAGCCCCATCACGACGAGGGAAATCTCAGAATCTAAACCCCTTTATCAAACCATTCTGCAAACAGAAGGAAAAGTTTACTGCGTTTGGAGTGGCAAACAGGTTAACCGCTACGATATTGACCGTATCATTCCTTTCAGTATCTGGAAGAATAATGACCTGTGGAATTTGCTGCCGGCGCAACCGGAGTTAAATAATCAAAAAAGGGATAAAGTACCGGCCATTGATTTGATTGACCAACAACAAGAGTTAATCACCCATTATTGGAAAATCCTCTCAGCGGCCAGACAGCAACGGTTTCAAAAAGAACTTCAGATCGCTTTATTGGGTTACAGTCAAAGCGGAGATTGGCAACAGCAAGCCTTTAATCAACTAAAAGAAAGCTGCGCCTATCTGATCAACGTCCGTGGCTTTGATAGCTGGCTGCCCCGGTAAAAGAGTTAAGGATTAACGCTAAATATCCAAAAATTCCAATAATCGCGTTGGGCTTTGCACAATCTGCTGCAATTGCAAACGTCCGATGATAATCACGCCAAGGCCATACATTCCGGCTGCCGGTACCTGTGCGTTAGTCACCAATACCCGCCGGTAGGCGGTAGTATTCCTTAATACATCAATGAGCCGTTCGGCCTGTGCCGGATTCATGCGGCGGTCCCTGAAAATTTTAAATTCAAAAACATAAGGTTGTCCATTTAAGAAAGCAACAAGGTCTAAACTATCGGTTGTCCCCCTACTGTTTGAACTGATCTCAAAACCATTTTGGGTGAGCACGTAGCCCCAATATTTTTCCAGGGAGATTACTGTCATCGCATCGATATCGCTGAGTGTTGTGAATTGCTGGTAATTCAGAATACTGCCAATATCCACGACATCGGCAAAAGCCCTGATGTTGATGATTTCTATCACCAAGATCCCGTCTTTGAATCGTATGTAATGGTTACCATCACGATCTTCATCGACATCCTCCCTGTAATCCTGAAATTCAAGAAAACCCATGTAATAAATTAAATCAACATCTACACCAACGAAAAGGTATTGGCCAGGGCCGGTTTGACTGAAAGTCCCTGCATAGGAACGCTGTAAAAATTCGACACGCTGGTAGGCATCCCTGATCTGGGTAAATGTTACGTCCTTTAAAAGTTGCTGTTTGCGGGAGATCGTGCGCAGGATACGTGCACGCATCCTGGTAAAATAGCGGCTGAGTTCACTGTGCCCGAGAAAGCTAAAAACAGAGGCATAATGCCCGGCACGTAAAACTTGCCGCTGTGTTTCGGGGTCTAAATCCGGTTCATCACCGGGCGGGTCAACAAACCTGGTCGTACTGGCGGCATGTTCCCTGATCACAGCCATAGATGCCACCCGAATATCAGCTTGCCGCGTCGCTTTTTGCAGGATCGCCCTTGCTTCCTGGCGTCGGGACCGTGCGTCATCGGACGCGCCTTTACATTCAACCACCAATAAGCGGTTGGCTTGCGTTTGGCACTGCCAGTCCGGCCGACGGTCATTGCCGTAAATCCTTTCAATCGTAGAATCTTTGACGTTAAATAATTTGGTTGCTACCATAACAGATAAGCCAACACCAAAATCCTCAGAAAGCGTTTTTAACACTTCACTACCCAAATTGCCTTGAACATTTGCGATGCGGACTCTAAATTCACCGGTATCGAGATCCAATTTTTCCAGCAAATCGGATTTATCGGTAAACTTTTGCCGCCGGGACGGCTCAAATCTCCGGGTCTGAATTGTTCCGATCATGTAGATTAATTTAAAGAGGTTAACCGTGAGCGTACGATTCAACGAAGTTTTATCGGGGCAATCTAAATGTTGTAACAAGAGCGGGTCAATTTCAACCTCAATCCGCAGGTTGCGAAATGGCGCAAGTAAAGAACTAATCATGGAAGGTGTTTTGGTTAAGGTAAAAGTAATGATCTGGCCGCTAATAAGCGCCGAATCGCTGATTTAGAAAACTCCCTGATCATTCCGGCCATAGTTGGTTCGCAACCATTCTTAAAACTTCCGCTTGGAGAAATGGGGATGGCTTGATCAGTTCAGGATTTTTACCCAATTCTTTTTGCAGCAGGCCGGTAAATAATCCTAATGTTTTTTTGCCTAAGCGATACCGCGGAACATTTGCATCATAATCACTACCTAACACATTAGCCTCTAATGAAGTCGGCTCATACTTATTACCGAATCTGTGTTTTTTTAACCGATCTAAAGAGATGGAGCGCGCCGCTACGGTAGCCTCATCCAGGAGCGTCTGAATCACTGGAAAGGACAAATTTGGATAAAGATGATTTACGTGATTCATACTGAGATAATAGGATTCTATATCGGTGCCTTTGGTAATAAACGGGATCACGCACAGTTTACCTAATTTTCGATTAAGTTCGGCTAACTCATCCGCCGACATGTAATCTGCATCCCGATGGATGATAAAAATCAGATCAGTTTTTATCTGCTGTAAAGTACTCATTACAATTGGTAAAGCCCCAACGTTCGTACACCCTTCATAAGACATGACTTTTAATTCATCTAAATCTAAACCATTAGCTAATAAAAGGTTTTCCAGCATATCACCATGGCGGTCTTCGGTTAATACCACGCATTTGACATCCACTAAACTCCGGGTGTTATTGACGATCCGTAATTGATCTAAAAACCGTTCTAACTGAATTTCGTTTTGCTCCAGACCACTACTGTTAGCTACCGGCCCGGGCAACCGGAGCAGGGGCGGCAAAGTTTCAAAACCACCTGAACTCAGAATTTTCACATACTCCGGCACAGGATCACCCAATACAACCACCTTGATCTGTTTAATTTTTTGAAGGCGAAGCACCATGTAATAAAGATAGTCATCGCTGGTGATTAGGTAACCGTCCTTAGCATAAACTAAGATTCCCCCCTTAATAATCGTTTCAGCGATCTGCAAGGCGGCCTGTAAATCATGCAAACGGAGATCAAAGCATTTTTCATAGCTAAACGGCTTAACATATTTGAGATCCGCTAAACCGACTGTTGCTCTAATCAGGCCATCCCGAACCTGAATAATCCGATCCATACATTCCTGGTCGTCCACTACGAAATCATCGTCAGCCAGTTGTTGATCCCATTTATTTTCAATGAGTTGATCCATTGAGATCGTTGATTCTTTATGATTAGTGACAACATGATTAAGCACCTTAAAAACCAAATTAACCCAAGGGTCATCAGTCGCAATACACTCTGTCCCTGAAAGGGTTTGAATTTTACCCGCCGCGAAATATGAAAATGCCGCAGATCGATCCTGTTCGGAAACTTGTAAATTGATATGGTTTAAAAGTTGCTCAGGAAATTTCCCATCTTCCACAATCAACAGATGATAAAAGTTGCGGCCATTATCATTACGGGAACTACTGATCCAAATGCCGACAGGCATATCGGGAAAAACACCCAGCACTTCAACAAACACCGCTTTACCTAAAGGGTATCGATCAAGTTTATCAAGGATTAAATTGACATTATCGCTTTTTTCCAAGTCCGCGGCACTTATTAGCGTACAATGATCGTTGGTAAAAAGATCCGCAATCATTTCACCCAGGGGATAAAACTGCTTTCCGGTCTTTTCTACATAACTGATGGATTGCTTTTTGGAGGGCATGAGATTTGGCTGACCAGCAATCAGATGAAATAATTTTAACTTTAAACGGCCCATCAATCTTCCGCTTAAATTTTCAACCAGCGCTTCAGGAACCTTAGCCATTATTCGTTTTTTTTGGATCTTTTCTACGTTTCTTTTTCTTTGCCTGCTGGAATTGCTGAAACTCCTGATCAATGCCGGGCGTCATCAATCGGACACCCTCCCAAAAAGCGCTGCCCTGATCTGGTAATAATTCTGAGAGAATCTCGGGTTTCTCGCCTTCAGTAGCACCTTCCTTTACTACCAAAAATCCGGTAAAGTCGGTGCCGGGACGAATGCCCCGGCGGATATCAACTTTGTATTCCTTCAGGTCATCTTCAAAAAGCACCCAAAAAGTGGAGTTAGGAATAACTTTCTCAGTCGGTTCTTTGCTCTTGACCAAATATTTCTGCCTGATCAAAGTATCTTCATTCCATCGCTGTCCCCAATCACTCCCGCTGATCGGTTCCTGAAACCGGTCTATGGATAATAAAATCTCTTCGTTGCCGCTGGAGATATCGTCTGTGTATTCGTGATCCGGAAAATGTGCTGCAAAAGCGTTTTCAATTTCTGTAATATCATAATGGCTTTTGAAATTAATATTCATTGAGTCACCAATTTCGGCAATGAAAACCGGGTGGCTGTCATGGTAATCCGCAATCGCCCGCAGGAGCAGTTTGATGGGAGTTTTATCGTATAAAAAGAGTGTGTAGTTTAGGTAAAGCATAATCGTAAAGATATTATTTAAACATAAAATACAATTTGCTTCGGACTTATAAATTAATTTTAGAAGATTATACATCATCCGGCGTAATGAACACTCCAAACTCATAAGGTGTGGCGACGTATCCAGTGCTTATTCTGACATAAAAAGGTACTTAGATAAGCCGACAAATGATAACTGAACATTATCAGCTTCGGAAGTAAAGTAAAGCAAGCATGTATTAGTAGGGCAAAAACGACTGAAAAGTAAACTTAAGCTTGATAGCAACACTATTTTATTAAGCTCACTTTCTGTAGCCGCTTGATTTTATTCACAAATATACTTTATAGTCTTGCGCCGAAATAGTGTGGTCTCATTCATCATAATCCCCACATAGTGCTTGATCATCTCATTTTGAATTGTCAAGGAATCCTTGACCGTTCCTGCCTTTGTCAGTTATATTGATAAAATTGTAGATTCCGAACAACAGTATATTGCTTAATGAGGACTATGGCGAAATCTTTTTACATTCTATTGAACTGTTGCATAACTTGCAACAGTTCAAATCTAATTAGCTTACCTTCAATATAAGCTTGAATGGAGATATATCGTTAGAGCACCTCTAATATTTTCAAAATTATACATATTTTATTTTGCAGACCGATCATATTGTTGCTAACTTTCCTTTTAGGGCGGCCATATCCTCACTGATTTTCAAGTCCACAATCTTAGCATAGTGCTGCGTTTGCTTGAGCGATTTATGGCCTAACATTTTGGAAACAGTTTCGATTGGAACCCCATTACTTAATGTTACCGTTGTGGCGAACGTATGTCGAGCGATGTGGAAGGTTAAATTTTTAGTAATCGTGCAACTGTCAGCGATCTCTTTCAGGTAGGAATTCATTTTCTGGTTAGTTAGCACAGGGAGAACTAAGCCTTTATTTATACATTTAGGGTCATCCTCATACTTAGCAATAATGTTCAATGCTGCTGGCAGCAACGGTAAGCGTGTAGCAGATTCTGTTTTCTGACGGGTCGTTACAATCCACTTACCACCATCTACACCTGTAACCAGATCAGAGCGCCTCAATTGGTAAACATCTATATAGGCTAAACCGGTATAACAGCTGAAAAGAAAAATATCACGTACATGGTTCAGCCTGTCGGTTCCAAATTCTTTGCAGGCAATATTATTCAGTTCTTCTTTAGTGAGCGCAACGCGGATTACTTCTTTCTTGTTAGTTTTAAATCCTGCAAACGGATCTTTAAGCAGCCAACCTTTTTTAATGCACTCCAACACGATTTTTTTGAGATTGCCGAGATATTTCATTGTTGCATTATGCCCGCACTTCCTGACACTCTTCAACCAAAATGCAAACTGCGAAACAAATTCATAATCCAATTCTTTAACATCAAGGTCACCCATCTGGTATTTCCATTGTATAAAAGCTGCTGTATGATCGTGCGCGGTCTTATAACGCATTAAGGTAGATGGGGTGAACTCCTGGCCAACCAGGGCTTTCATTTGCTCATTGTGGTGCTTGAACGCTGCAAGGATCATTCGCTTTTCTTCGCCTTGACCCGTCAATACATTTTTGAGATTTTCAGCAGTCAGAGGCTTATCTGCATCCATTAGCATTTTCTTGGCCTGATAGACCTTGCTACACATAACGTCCAGGTAACTGTTAAGTGCTTTTGCATCTTCTTTTAAGCCGGTCGCACGGCCTGCCGAAGCATTCCAGCGCAGGTTATCCCATTGCCTTTTAGTGGCCACATCCTTTGATATGCCATCAACTGTTAAACGCAGGTAAATGTACCTGGCATTTCCTTTTTCATTTTTGGGTTTCTTCAGAAAGAAGAACAGCCCGAAGCTTTTTTCTAACATAACGAACATTAAAGGGTTAAACAAATGTCGAAATGCAGCGTCTTTAAATCAAGATGTTTAATCTTTGAACATGTTGACAGTCAGTTAATTATACTGATTTAAGCGCGTCTTTTTTTCCAATTTTAAAGACGTCATGAATGACGCGCTTAAATATTGAATAATCCGGGTCGCTTTGGAGGGGCTTAAAACCAAAAAAGCCTCTAAATCATATGATTTAAAGGCTTTTGAACATTTTTAAAATGCTTTTGGCGGAATGGACGGGACTCGAACCCGCGACCCCATGCGTGACAGGCATGTATTCTAACCAGCTGAACTACCACTCCGTTTGGGATTGCAAATATACGTACCTATTTTAATTACACAAGATATTTTTTAAAAAAAATATTTATCGCGTTTTTGGCCCTAAATCAGTGCTTTTTTAAGCTTATTACTTACAAAATCCGGCGCTTTATAAATTTATAGTTTGCTTGAAAATACTTGTTTTAAAGTTCGCCAGCTCGTTAATCAGCAGTATTGTAAACAAATAGTTTAAAAAAGATGAAATAATTTAACGATTGTCGAAAAATTTCATCTTTTCTTCATAAATACTATTTTGTAATTAAATAAAATTTGCTTTTCTCGGTTTAAAACTTGTAAATTTATGACCTAGATTAAATAAGCCGGGGACACAATCTCCGGGGGCTGATAAAATTTTAATTGTAAGTTTTTTGGGGAAAGCCGTCTGCTGATAAAGCAAACGGCTTTTCACTTTTTAATGGGCGTCTACCGGCATTTTAACAGCCTTTTTAAATGGCTGTAAATAAAGTAATGGTATAGAAAATAGCATTACTAAGCCTGATATCCAATAAGCATCATCATAGGTCAGCAACAGGGATTGCCTGCTCACCGCCCCTTCAATAGCTGCATAAGCCATATGAATAGCATCAGATGCTGATTTACCTTTGGCTATAAAAGCCTGCTGCAACATGTTAAGCCGCTGATTAAAGGCGTTGTTATATGGATTGATATTAGTTAACAGGTTACTGCGGTGTGTAGCTGTTCTGATGTGGATAATAGTTGTTAATACAGCTATACCAAAAGAACCACCTAACTGACGCATCATGTTGTTTAGGCCTGTACCTTGTCCAAGTTCCGGCCCTTTCAAATCGGCAATGGCCAGGGTTGTAAGTGGAACAAATAACAGTGCCATACCTACCCCTCTTATTAAAAGCGGAATTAACACATCCTGCTGCCCGGTTGCCAATGTTGAATGACTAAGCATTGTGGTAAACACAAAGAACAAAAACATGCCTATGGTAGCCATAAACTGAGCCGGGATGCCCGCATTTAGCATTTTACCGATAAACGGCATCATGATAATGGTACATAACCCACCCGGGAACAGTAGCTCGCCTGTTTGTTGTGCGGTAAAGCCCAATAGGTTCTGGCAAAACACCGGGAATACGAACACCGAGCCATAGAGCCCGAAACCTAAAACAAATGAGGTAAACATACCCACGGCAAAACTTCGATGCCGCATAATGCTGAAGTTTACTATCGGGTGCTCCGTACTCAACTCGCGCCATATAAAGCAGATTACACCAAGTACTGCAGCAATAGTAAGGATCAGGATGTATGTTTTTGCAAACCAATCTTCCGATTCACCTTTTTCCAAAATGGTTTGTAAGCTTCCAACCGAAATGGCTAAAAGCGCAATGCCCCACCAGTCTATCGGTTTTCCTTTCGCCTCTTTCGGTGTTTCTCTTATAAAGGTGTATGCACAAAATGCGGCAATGGCACCTACCGGAATGTTTACATAAAATATCCACCTCCAGGTAGCGTGGTCGGTAATATAACCACCTATTGTAGGTCCTACAGTGGGCCCTACAACCGCGCCTAAGCCGAATAGTGCTGTTGCTGTACCAATTTGCTCACGTGGCCATGTTTCAACCAAAATTGCCTGTGAGGTGGAGATTAATCCGCCCCCTGCAACGCCTTGTATAATACGGAACAAAACCAGTTCGTTTAAGCCGGTAGCGTTTCCGCATAAAAAAGAGGCTATGGTGAATACAATAATAGAGGTAATAAAGTATTGTTTACGCCCAAACCGGCTTCCTAACCAGCCTGACATGGGCAATATAATTACGTTTGCCACCGAATAACCGGTAACTACCCAGGCAACATCCTCGAGAGTTGCGCCCAAATTACCCTGTATTTGGGGTAAGGATACATTCACAATTGTGGTATCAATCAGCTCCAGCAAGGAAGCTACGATAACCGTAATGGTGATGATCCATTTTTTAAAGCCAGTTTCAGCCATGTTTATTTTTTTATTACTTATCTTTTTCTGAACTTTAAAATTGATAGTCTTAAGTCAAATAGATACTATCAACTCAAGACTATCGATCTCAAAACTTATTCTTTAACTATTACAGAAACATTTACGCTCATACCCGGGCGTAATTTGTCCAAATCTTCTTTGCTTCCGTTAATTTTTATTTTAACAGGAATACGTTGTACTACCTTCACAAAGTTACCTGTAGCATTATCCGGAGGTAATAAAGAGAATTTAGCACCTGTAGCTGGCGAGAAATTGTAAACGCTTCCGCTTAATTTTAATTCAGGGAAAGCATCAACCTCAACATCAACTTTTTGTCCGTCGCGGATTTTATCCAGCTGAGTTTCTTTAAAGTTGGCGGTAATGTAAATGCTGTTATCATTTACAACTGAGAATAAAGTTTGTCCAGCCTGAACTAATTGACCTACCTGAACATTCTTTTTTGAAACGATACCACTTGCCGGTGATTTAACTACAGTGTATGATAACTGTAGTTTTGCATAATCAACATCAACTTGTCTTTGATCAACACCTGTGTGGGTAACATTCAATTGGCTCTTTGTAGTTCCAACTTGCTCCAAAGCTGCTTTATATTGCTCCTGAGCTGCTTTGTAAGTAGCCTGTGCTACTTCCAGATCAGCTTTTGCCTGGTCAAATTGTTGTTGGGTAACAGATCCGTCTTTTACCAGGTTTGCATAACGCTGATAATCTTTGTTGGTTTTATCTAAACGTGCAGCAGCTGATTCAACTTGTGCCTTAGCGCTTGATGAATTGGCAGTGTTAGCAAAAATCTGTGATTCACCAACGTTAATGTTTGCACTTGCGCCTGTTTTAGCAGCTAATGCCTGCTCTAATTTTATTTTATAGTCCTTGTCGTCAATTTTTACCAGCATTTGGTCTCTGTTAACGTGTGTGTTTTCTTCAAAATAAATGCTGTCAACATATCCGCCAACACGTGCTACTACCGGGCTGATGTCGCCATCAATCTGTGCATCATCAGTGTCTACGTGTTTGCCGTAATAGATATATTCTTTAACCCCGAAAATGATACCTATTACAAGTATGGTACCCAATATAATAGGGAGTACTTTATTAGGTTTCTTTTTAGTTTCGTTTTCCTGTGTTTCGTGTGCCTTTGCCATTGTATGTATGTTTTTGTATTGTGAGGTTTCTATTATTTGTTAAGTTTTCCGGTAGATTTTAGTAAAGTATAATAAGCCAGTCCTGCATCAGCTTTTGCTAATTCAAGGTTTATTTCGGCCTGATAGAGCAATGTTTCAGCATCTACACGGTCAGTTGCCGAAGCGATATTGCTTTTATATTTTGATTCCAATATTTTATTGTTTTCACCAGCCTGATCAATGGATGTTTGTAAAAGCTTTATTTTATCCAAAGCCATCGTGTAGTTTTGATAGTCCTGGTTTACTTCTTTTTTAACATTATCAATGGCTATGTTTTTGGTTTCAATTACTTCTTCACGTTGAATTTTAGCCTGAGTTACTTTGTTTTTGTTATTCCAAAGGGTCGAAAAATTCCATGATAAGTTAAGCCCGAAAACGATAGGTGTTATGTAGGTGCCGGTTTTTGGAAGCGGATCAGCTGCAATACCAACGTAGTAAGCTTGTGCCGATGCTGCCAGGGTTGGCATAGCGTTAGCTTTCACATCTTTAATGCTGGTTTCAGCAACCTGGGTACGCAAATCATATTGTTTAAGTTCAATACGGTTTAGCATAGCAGTATCAATGTAATTAGTTAAAGGCGCCAGCTGACGGTCGGCTTCTGTTATGGTATCAATTGCCAGGTTAGTGTTTTCTGGCAAGCCAAGCATAATATCAAGGTTATAGTTGATGATTTTACGATTGGTTTCCAGATCAATACCGTTCAGCTCGATGTTTGCACGCTGTAACTGAAAACGTAAAACGTCATTTTTGGTAACTAAACCCTGGTCAAAAAATCTTTGAGATTGTTTAATCTGCTGATCAATTGAGTTAAGGTTTTGCTGAACTACCTTTTTACTTTGCAGTACTTTATATAAGTTATAATAAGAGCTTATAACATCATAAGTAATTTGGTCTTTATCATTGTCCGCATCCAAACGTGATACCTGGCTCAACAACTCGGTTGATTCACGCGCATATTTTAGTTTGTGAGCGCCCAATATGGTTTCACTTGCTGATACGGTACCCAGCCATGCGTTGTCATTTTTAGGCAATCCGATGCTTGCAGTTCCAAATTTAATGGTATTTGCAGGAATCTCTGCGCGGTCATAGCCAAAGCTTGCGCTTGCGCTGGGCAAAGATTTGTCTTTTGCCTGTTCGTACTGCGAAATAGCTTCATCAATTTTTGATTTGGAAAGCTTTAAAGTTTTGCTGTTTTGAATGCCAAGGGTAACAGCCTCTTTCAAGGTGATTGTCCTGTCTTGTGCCATTGCTGTTGTTCCAAACAGCATGGTGATTACCAAAGCAGGAACAGCATAGCTTTTTAAAATTGTGATCACGTTTTTAAGTAAGTGTGGGTCGGGTTTTTTGTTATTTTGTGTTGTCATTGTCATTCACTAAGTAAGCTTTTATAAGTCGTTTCATATAGGTCTTTACACGGGGTTTCAGTTGTTCTTCCAAATACTTCTCGTCCCGCACATCATGCCCCAACATCAGCGATGATATATTAGGGGTATTAATAATGTAGTTTTTGGTGCCAAAAATTGTAGCTATTGCTAACGGGGTATCGGTATCCTTAAAAAAGGTGCCGTTTTTAATACCATCGTCTAAAATTTTTTTTATTTCCAAAACATTAACCATTAATATTTGAGTTATTTTGTCAGATAGCTCTGACCGTTTACTCATTGACAGCTCCCGGTTAATTAATTTTTGGAAACAATTGTTAACGATAATTCTTTCAACATAGTTGTCAATACATTTGGCCAGTTTATCCCATGAGCTCATGCTTTCATCATTCCCGATGTTTTGCAGTAAGGTTTGAAATGATGATATTTTTCTTTCAAAAACTGCCAGGAACAGGCCCTCTTTTGAGCCGAAGTAATAATTAAGCATAGCCATATTTACGCCAGCTTCGCCGGATATCATCCGGGTGGAGGCCCCGTCAAATCCCAGGTCTGAAAAAATTTTTTCAGCAACATCCAGGATATGGTCTTTCTTATCTATTTTATCTTTATCCATTGCTTTTCTCGCACAAAATTAATCAAACGATTGATTGAGTGCAAGGGCTCTGCTATTATTATTATACTATGATGACAATCAACACAATAAAGACGACGAAGTGGTACTCAAATTTACAGTATTCAAATCTTTAACTAATTATTAATACACATTAAATTCTGATAATGTTTATTTAAATGACGATTATCGGCGTAAAACATTCTAAATTAACTTTGTATTCTTTAAGTAACATTTGATTTACCTTCGGCGGGCTTTCCATTTTTACACATTATCTTTCAATATATTTGTTTACATGAACCGTATTAAAATCGCTGCATCCATTTTACTGGCATCCTTTTCGCAATTAACTTTTGCTCAAACAGCCCCGCCGGCCGATCTGGTAACCATTGAACAAAATTTTAAGAAACTGGATGTTCTGGGTAGCGTGTTATACGTGGCAGCCCATCCTGACGATGAAAATACACGATTACTGGCTTATCTCGCCCAGGAAAAACACTACCGTACCGGTTATCTTTCTTTAACCCGGGGCGATGGCGGTCAGAATTTATTAGGCAGCGAACAAGGTGAATTATTAGGACTGATACGTACCCAGGAACTTTTGGCAGCGAGGAAAGTTGATGGTGCCGAGCAGTTTTTTACAAGGGCAAATGATTTTGGTTTCTCAAAAGGGCCGGATGAAACCTTAAAAATATGGGACAGGGAAAAGGTTTTGGGCGATGTAGTTTGGGTGATAAGGAAGTTCAGGCCGGATGTGATTATTTGCCGGTTTCCAACAACCGGCGAGGGGGGGCATGGACATCATACCTCATCAGCTATACTGGCGCAGGAGGCTTTTGCCGCTGCAGCCGATCCGAAACGCTTCCCGGAGCAACTACAATATGTAAAAACATGGCAGGCCAAAAGGTTATTGTGGAATACCTTTAACTTTGGCACCACTAACACCATAAGGCCCGGTCAGTTTAAGGTTGATGTGGGCGTTTATAACCCGATAATTGGTAAAGGCTATGGCGAACTGGCTGCCGAAAGCCGCTCAAACCATAAAACACAGGGCTTTGGTTCTGCCAGGCAGAGAGGTGAAGCTCCGGAATTTTTTAAAACCATTTTGGGCGATGCTCCGCAAAATGACCTGCTTGATGGAGTAGATGCTACCTGGAGCAGAATTAAGGGAGGCGAAGCCATTGCTGCAGAAATTAGCACTATCCGTAAAAATTTCGATGTAGATCATCCTGAAAAATCAGTGCCCGCATTGGTGAAATTATTGGATCAGGTTGAAAAGGTGCAGAATGCTTATTGGCGAGCGCAAAAAGTAAAAGAGCTTGATAACCTGATAGCGGCCTGTGCCGGTTTATGGTTTGAAAGTTACACCGTAGAATCAACTTATGCCCTGGGTGATAGTATTGCTGTCTATTCGCAGGTACTTGACAGGTATAGCGATAAAGTAAAGTTAAACAGCATCAGTATTAATGGCATTGCCAAAAGCTATAACAGTGCAATAGCTGCAAACCAGTTACAATCCTATTCGATAAATACGTTTGCTGCAAAAATAACACAACCTTACTGGCTGCAAACGCCCCATACACAAGGAACTTATAATATCCCTGATCAGCTTTCAGTAGGGAATCCTGAAACCCAGGGCCTGTTGACCGCTGATTTTGAATTTACGATTGAAGGTAAACTGATTCATTTTGAGCGCCGCCTCGTTTATAAATTTGTTGACCCTGTTAGAGGCGAGGTTTATCAGCTGCTTACCATAGCGCCTCCGGTAACCGCCAATGTTGAAAGCAAGGATTATATTTTTAACAGCACCATACCCCAAACAATACAGATAAAACTAAAAAGCTTTACCAAAGCAAGCGGTAGTATCAGCCTGAAACCAATGGCCGGGTGGAAGGTTGTTCCTGAAAAGTTTGATTTTAGCAATAAAAATAAAGGTGATGAATGGACTGTTGCGTTTACGGTAACCCCGGCGGATAATCAGCCTAAAACCACCACTTTGGAGGCAGTTGTAAATGTAAACGGCCAATCGTTTTCACTAGGTATATTAAACATTAAATATGATCATGTACCTAATATTACCTTGTTCCTACCGGCACAGGCAAAGCTGATTGATGTTGACTTGAAAATAGCCGGTAAAAAAATAGGCTATATCCAGGGTGCTGGTGATTTAGTGCCCGATGCACTTAAACAGGTGGGCTATGATGTTCACCAGTTGAGTGAAAACGAAATTTTGAATGGCGATTTGTCTGGCTATGATGCCATAATTACCGGGGTACGCGCCTGGAACGTGAACGAGCGCCTTGCTGTTGAGCAACCCAAATTGATGGAGTACGTAAAAAATGGCGGTAACCTTTTGGTTCAATACAATAACAATGCAGGCATTGTTACCAAACAGATTGGCCCCTATCCTTTACGAGTAGTAAACCAACGGGTAACCGACGAGGATGCCAAAGTAACCATCCTTGATCAGCAGAGCCCGGTATTAAACTATCCGAATAAGATCAGTCAGGACGATTTTAACGGATGGATCCAGGAACGGGGATTATACTTTGTAAGCGATATTGATCCTCAATATAAAACGGTACTGCAAATGAACGATCCTGGTGAAGCGCCAAACAACGGGTCATTAGTGGTAGGCAATTATGGCGAGGGAAGATTTATTTATACCTCACTTGCATTTTTCAGGCAATTGCCTGCGGGTGTACCCGGGGCTTATCGCCTGTTTATTAATTTACTAAGTAAGCCTAAAAATCAGCCTTTGAATTAGGCATCAATACATATAAAATATAACTTTGCGCTATTATAATTAATACTATGACACATCATCACAAAGAAGAAGAAACCAATGTAACCGGCTTATATGCACTTATCGGATTATTAAGCGGCGCTTTTGTTGGCTTGATATTAGAAAGTTCATTTGTATGGATCCCTGTTTTGGCCATTTTTGGTTTCCTTTTTGCCGGCTTTTTTTACAATACATTGGTAAAAGGCCGTGGCGACGCCTGATCCTGATCTGCCATCATTTATAAAAAGCTGGAACCAGTTTTACGGCATAGTTATTACCTGGCTGGTTCTTTTAATCTTTATTTTCTGGCTCATTACCATTTGTTTTAAATGAGCTTAACGGACTGGATAGTTTTAGGCGTTACCCTGCTCACCATCGTGATTTACGGCATATGGAAAAGCGGAAGTAATAAAAACATAGACCAGTACCTGATGGGTGGCCGTTCCCTACCCTGGTACCATGTGGGCCTTTCGGTAATGGCAACGCAGGCCAGTGCTATCACTTTTTTATCGGCTCCCGGCCAGGCTTATTCTGACGGGATGCGCTTTGTACAATTCTATCTTGGCCTTCCGCTGGCCATGATTGTGCTTTGCGTAACCTTTGTGCCTATATTCAGTCGCCTTAAAGTTTATACCGCCTATGAGTTTTTAGAGCAGCGCTTCGATCTTAAAACCAGGGCGCTTACCTCATTTCTTTTCCTGGTGCAACGAGGCTTGTCAACAGGGATCACTATTTATGCGCCATCCATCATTTTATCAACCATATTAAATATCAATACCGTTTTTACCACTTTATTTATTGGTGGGCTGGTAATATTTTATACCGTTTACGGAGGCACCAAGGCAGTATCCTACACACAACTGCTGCAAATGAGCATTATCTTTTTAGGGATGTTTTTTGCGGGATTGTTGGTAGTGGGCCTGTTGCCTAAAGGCGTTGGTTTTGTGCATGCCATTAAACTTGCCGGTAAATTGGGTAAGATGAATGTGATTGACTGGAAGTTTGACCCGAATAACCGCTACAACATTTGGAGCGGATTGATTGGTGGCTTCTTCTTACAGTTATCCTATTTTGGTACAGATCAAAGCCAGGTGGGCCGGTATTTAACCGGAAGCTCCATCGGTCAAAGTCGTTTGGGCCTTATTATGAACGGGTTGGTTAAAATACCCATGCAGTTCCTGATCTTATTGATAGGGATTTTAGTTTTTGCCTTTTACCAATTTAACAGGCCACCTATATTTTTTAATCAGTATGAGGTTAAACAGGTAAAACAAAGTGCTTATGCCGGTCAGTATAATCAACTGGAAAATCAATACGTTGCAGCTTTTGAACAACGAAGAGAAAAGGCGAATGATTTAATAGCCGCAATGGATAGCAAGGATCAGCAAAGAATTGATAAGGCACAATCAGGTTTAAAACTTGCTGATAAACAATCCAGCGACATCCGCGAGAAAGCCATTGGCGTTATGAAGCTTAATAACGATAAGGCTAACCCCGATGATACCAATTATGTATTCCTGAATTTTGTTACTCATTATTTACCCAAAGGATTAATAGGCCTTTTAATAGCCATTATATTTTTGGCGTCGATGGGTTCAACAGCAAGTGCATTAAATTCGCTGGCATCAACATCCATAGTTGATATTTATAAGCGCATTATTAATCCCGGCGCTACAGATAAAAACTACCTTAACGCTTCCAGAATAGCTACTGTTTTTTGGGGAGTAGTATGCGTAGCAATGGCCTTATATGCCAGTAAGGTGGGTAACTTGCTGGAATATGTGAACCAATTGGGCTCTTATATTTACGGCACCATACTTGGCGTTTTTGTGGTAGCTTTTTACTTAAAAAAAATACGGGGCAATTCGGTTTTCATAGCCGCCGTTATTACCGAAATAATTATTTGCCTTATGGGTTATTATAAAGTGGTTGCCTACTTATGGTTGAATGCTATTGGCTGTATTTTGGTTGTTATAATTGCGCTGCTGGTAAATCAGCTGGCCTATTTCCGGCCCAAAACAGCTTGATTTATAAGCTTAAATACTCGGTCAAAAAACAGGCAAAGTCGCCACGTTCCCTGCCTGTTTTTTACTTGTGCCAGTGATTTAGCAGGCGCACTGAATTTGCAGGCCAGCCGTCTGGTGAGTTCCCTCTGTTTCGTAACCGTCAAACTTCCACCATTCAATGCCGCCAATCAGTTCCCGTACATTGAATCCCAATTTAGCCATGTTCAGGGCACCTCTGGTAGAGGCATTACAACCAATACCGTCGCAATAGGTCACATAAATGACGTTTTTGTCGAACCCGGCAGTAGTGTCTGCATTCATTGTCCTGTGCGGAAGGTTAATGGAGCCCGGAATGTGTTCCTTTACAAAGGCAAAGTCCTTTCTTGCATCAATAACCATAATATTTTGTTTGGTTTCCAGGGCATCGAACAGATCCGAAGGGTCCATTTCAAAGGCCAGTTTGTTTTGATAGTGTTGAATTGCTGCTTCCATTTTTTCTTCTTTTTGATGGAGTAAAATTAAGCCCCTGTACCCTTGCTTGCTAATGAGTTCTAAGACAAGTGATCATGCGGATATTTCATATTTTGAATCATGAATAATAGCTTATTTTTGATCATGGAAATAAGACATCTTAGCCTGATTAAGACCATAGCCGAAGAAAAGGGAATCACCAAATCTTTAGGAAAGCTTTTCCTTTCCCAATCGGCGGTAAGTCATCAGCTAAAAGATATTGAGGAAAGGATAGGCGCAAAAATCTTTTATCGCACTAAAAACCAATGGTTGCTAACAGATGAAGGCAAGATCCTGTATGATACTGCAGTTGTGGTGCTGGCCGAACTCAATACAGCTATGGAAAAGGTTAACGATATTCGGGGAGGTCACGCAGGTTCTATTCGGATTAGTACGGAGTGTTATACCAGCTATCATTGGTTGCCGTCTTTTCTTATCAAAATGAATGTCCTTTATCCCAAACTGGAGGTAAAGATCGTTATCGAAGCCACTCATAAACCCCTTGAAAAGCTGCTGCAAAATGAATTGGACGTTGGCATTACATCTGATCCGGCAGAAGATAAAAGTATTAAATATATTGAGCTGTTTAAGGACGAGATTATGGCGGTGGTACACCGTGAAAGCGAACTGGCCCAAAAGAAATTCCTGAGTGCCGAAGATTTCGCAGACCAAACACTCATTATTCATTCTTATCCGCTGGAAACCGTTACCGTATACCAGCATTTCTTAAAGGGGCATAAGGTTCAGCCTAAGCAGATCACTGCTATTCCGCTGACGGAGGTTGCGCTGGAAATGGTCAAATCTGGTATGGGTATCATGACCTTGCCCGGTTGGGCGCTTAAGCCGTTTGTATCCTCACCTGATCTCCGACTTGTAAGGATCAGCCCGCGCGGCTTATCCCGCACACATTACGCGGCCATCAGGCATGAAGATGCCAAAAAGAAATACATTACCGATTTTGTAGACAATCTGCATGAAGAATTAACCAACGGATGAGCAATTACCTGATACGTGAAATACAAGAGAATGACCTGGATGAGCTAATGTTGCTGATAGAAGAACATACTGCTTACGAACAAGCCGTTTATAACGGCGTCGGCAAGAAAGAGCGGTTACAAAAAGAACTGTTCCGCGAGAACAGCCAGCTAAAGTGTTGGGTAATTGAGATAGACAATAAGGTAAACGGCTTCTGTAGCTTTACTTATGATTATTCAACCTGGGATGCAGCCTTCTTTATTTATATGGACTGTTTGTATATCCGGTCTTCTTTTCGTGGTATAGGTATCGGCTCCGTTATCCTGGCCAGATTAAAGGTGTTGGCCGCCGAAAAACAATACGTAAACGTACAATGGCAAACTCCAGACTTTAACGCACCGGCAATAGCCTTCTATAAAAAGAATGGCGCGTTGTCTAAGGATAAAGTGCGGTTTACGCTGTCAGTTGATTCAAAGGAGTAATGTTTTAAAAAAAAATGAGTTGCTGAAATTAATTTGTTCCCGGCAAGGAGCTTAGGTGTGATAATGGCGAAGTTGCCTATTTATGGCTCAATGCTATTGGATGTATTTTGGTAATGATTATTGCTGCATTAATTAATATAATACTTCCCGCAAAGGAAAAAGAACAGTCAATTCCATTAAATGGAAATTAATCTGTTTAATGGAGCTATAATCCGGCACTATTTACGGGGCATGTAAATAATAATACATACGCCCATTAAAGCAACCAGGGCTCCTATAATATCATACTTATCGGGTTTAAAACCATCCACCTTCCAGGCCCACAAAAGCGCCATTACTATAAAGATGCCGCCGTAGGTAGCATATACCCGCCCGAAATTAGCCGTTTGCCAGGTGGCTACAATTCCATAAAGTATTAAAACAAGCCCCCCGATAATGCCATACCAAAGGGGCTTGTCGTTTTTAAGCCATAGCCATATTAAGTATCCGCCCCCTATTTCACATAGCCCGGCTAATATGAATATGGCTAATGATTTGATGATGTTCAATTTTCTTAACAGTTAAATTGAGATCAGCTTCCTGCCTGGTCCAATACAGCCTGGTTAAGGCGTACGTATTCATCATCGTTGTTGGCTTTTGCCAATTTTATACCTTCCTGTGCTGCTGCAATTGCTCCCGGTTTATCGCCCATTCTTAATCGGATACGCGCTTCCCATAGCTTATACCATGTTCCGGGATCTGCCTTTTCGGCCTCTGTAACCCACTCTAATGCCTTATTCATGTCTTTATGGTTTTCATAATAATACTGTATGGCATTAAAATAATAGGGCTTCCTGTTTCCCTTCATCAGCTCATCAATATTGGCCATTATCTGTGCATCATCATCAGTTTGCAGGTGTATGTAGATGGCTGTATGATCCCAAACCAGATGCAAATCAGATGATTGGGTGGTTTCATTCGCAAATTGTATGGTGAAGGTTTCTCTTTTTTCCTCAAGATTAATGGGTTTTACCTTAAAGCGTAAAAAGTCATCAGCCTCTTTATAACTATAGGCGCCCCATTGTTTAACCGTTTTGTTTAAAATAACCGTCCATTCCTCTTTATCAGGGATAGTAAACAGTGAATAAGTACCGGCCGGAACTTTGTTTCCTTCAATAATTACATTTTCGCTAAAGTTAATAGTGGTGGCCGAGTTGGCACCGGTACGCCATACCTGGCCATAAGGATTTATCCCTCCAAAAATAACGCGACCCTTAACATTCGGCCTTGAATAAGTTATGGTGATTTTTCCAAGACCAAAATCCTGAATAATAGTCTGTGTTGAACTTGCCTCCGGAATACGGGGCGCTTGTGCATAAACATTATAGCTAAATCCTCCAAAAAGGATAAGCAACATACTGATAAGGTGTTTTTTCATAAGTTGGTTATTTTACCACTAAGTTATCAATACAGAAAGGATAATTCCAATAAGTACCTATAAAATAAATGGAAAACCGGTATAAAATAAAAGCCCCCTCACACTTGCTGTTTGGGGGCTTTCAACCTAAACCTTATCACAATTGAACTGGCAGATCGCCAGTCTGTAGAGTATTAAACAATTATTATACCAATATTATGAAATGGCACTATTAATTTATTTTAACGTTTTTGTTTTGACATTACATTTACAATAGTACAAGCTTACTGTTGTTTTTGTCATACACTTATTGTATGTCTTTTTGAACTTTTTTGCGGCGCAAATAAGTATCAAAAAGGTATAGCCCCAAAACCACATCAAAAAAGAAAAACACCTGCATTACCGGTTTTGATAAAAAGCTTTTTAAATCGGGTATTTTTAAGTTTGATGCCGGGGCCGCAGGATGACTACCAGTGGGAAGGCTTACATGCGATAATGCGTATACCAGTAACGTTACAATAGTCAATACAAAAAAGGCAGCTATACCCATAATTATCCGGTTATTAATGGCTGCTTTCAAAGGCTGTTGTGCATGCTCTGTACGGATAGCTTCCATTACATTATAAGTGAAGGCCATTGGCGGTTCATCAATCTCCATCGCCATAAATTCTTTATTAAGGCTCATCAGCTCCTGGTATTTAAGCCGGTAAGCTTCATCTTTGGCAATAAGCTCAATGATGGTATTTTGCTCATCAGGTGTGCAATGGCCATCAATGTAGTTCCAAAGTATTTCTTCTATGTTATTCATATCAACTCCTTTGCTTCGTGTTTTAAGTTGCGTTCCAGCTTTTCTTTTAAACGCTGGCGCGCCCTGAATAATTTTACCTTTACTGTATTCGCTTCCATTCCCAGTGCCTGGCCTATTTCTTCTAATGATTGCTCGCCCTGGTAAAACATGGTGATAATGGCTGCATCATCGGGTAAAAGCTGTTCTATAGCCTTGTTCAGATAAAAAGATCTTGATTTATTCTCCGCATTATTTACATCATACCCTGAAACTTTGTTTTCTATCTGGATAAAATTGTTTTCATCATCAATAGAATCAGTATCTACTCGTTTCTTTCGTAAAAATGTCATCGCGGTGGTATAAACAATGCTATACAACCATGTACTGAACTTCGAGTTGCCCTGAAACGACTGTAAAGAGCGGTATGCCTTTATAAAGCAATCCTGAGCAATTTCTTCGGCGTCTTCCCTGGTTTTTGCAAAACGCATAGCCAGAGTAAACACAAAACGCTGATGCCGTTTAACCAGGTCGGCATAAGCCTGCTGATTGCCCGCCAGGGTTTGTTCTATCAATTCTATATCTGAAAGCTTGCTTTGCATTTGTTATAGCTCTCTGACGATGTCTCACCAATTAAGGTTACACCTTTTTATAAAGATAATATTTTTAATGGGCAGATTTCAATGTGCAGTTTGCAGTAAGCAATTCCGAGTGTTCGAAAGATAAAAAAGAGTGACAGCCATATTCGATTTTTGTAAAAAACCTATCTTTCGAACATGCAAACCGCCTACTACTACTGAATCACAAACTTTTTTCACCCAAAGTGTAACCTGTTTTAAAACCATGTGGTCATAGTTTACAAATGCACCATTAGGGTGCTGGTTTTAACTAATTAATTAACAATAAAAAATAAATATTATGGGCGCAGAAGAATTAGGCGTTTTGATTCCAATTTTAGTTCCGATTGGAATGTTTGCAATGATTTTTGGTATAGTTTACCTTACAAAACGCGAAAGAATGGCAATGATTGAACGTGGCATGGACCCCCGCAGATATAAACCACAATCAGCTCCTTTTCAAACCTTAAAATGGGGTTTATTATTAATAGGTGCAGGCACAGGTTTGTTTTTAGCTTATGTTTTGGATCACACACTATTCAGCAAAATGGCAGGAACCGATGACGATGGCAACGTAGCTATCTACTTTGCACTGATTGCAGTATTTGGCGGAGCCGGCCTGTTTTTATCTTACAAGATGGAAAAGAAAGAGGGCGATGACAATAAAGCGGAGTAATTGAAGGTTGCTCAAGTCAGATCGGTTTAAAAACAAAACCAGCTTCATCAACCTTACAATTTACAAATATCTTTCCTTTAAAATTTTTATATGGTACATCTCATGACCTGCTATCATATAAGCAAAAGCTCTTACAGAGACGGGACTGCCGCTGGCAATCCCTTTCCGCATTGATTGCTCTTCACTCATGGACCCGAAAAGATATAGGGTTGACTCACGTACTGTTTTATATTCATTAGCAATATCTTCCAGCGTGCGTAAGTTAAAAGTAGCATTTGCCATATAAACATCCTGATCAAAACCCGGCAACTCAATAGATTCATGCGAAAATGCCAATGCCCTGTATGAATGTACACGTTCGGTATCTATCATATGACCCAAAACCTGTTTAATGGTCCATTTGCCTTCGGCATAGCTATACATCGCCTTGTCAGGGCCTATCTCTTTAAAAAGATTATAAGTAGTATCTTTCTCCCGTTTTAGTATTTCCAGAATGGATTCATTTCCTACCAGATCAACGTACCTGGAGGCATAGGCTGAGTATTCATCGGTTTGGGGTCTGCTTATCATATTTGGTGTTTTTTAATACAATCCTGAAGGTAGTTCCCTTTCCCACTTCCGAGTCGCGTACAAAAATCTGCCCGTTATGGTAATTCTCTACCATCCGCTTGGTTAAGGAGAGTCCCAAGCCCCAGCCACGCTTGCGGGTGGTATACCCGGGTTGAAATACGGTATCAAATTTTGATCGTGGAATGCCTTTTCCAGTATCAGATACGTCGATAAATACCTGTTTTTTTATTTTGTTGCCAGATATTTCTACCGTAATTAGTCCCTTGCCTTCAATGGCGTTAACGGCATTTTTTAACAGATTTTCCAACACCCAGTCAAACAGCGGGACATTTAATCCGGCTTGCATATAAGGGTTACCTCTCATTTCAAAGCTGATGTTTTTACTCACCCTTACCCTAAAGTAGTCAACAAAATCTTTTACTACTTCGTACACTTTATGATCTTCCAGCTGCGGTTTTGAGCCGATTTTTGAAAAACGATCAGCAACTATTTCCAGTCGCTTAACATCATTTTCCATTTCAGCTATCAGGGTATCATCTTCTGCATCATATTTCTCCTTCATCAACTCAATCCATGCCATTAGCGAAGATATAGGAGTACCCAATTGATGGGCGGTTTCTTTAGCCAAACCTACCCAAACCTGGTTCTGTTCAGACTTACGCGATGAGCTGAACGCCGTATAGGCCATCAATAAAAATATAGCAATTACCGAAAGTTGTATGTACGGAAAAAATTTAAGCTGCGTAAGCAGGGGCGAATCTTTATAATATACAAACCAGGGTGTGCCTAAAACGGTAAGCTTTATAGGTTCGTGCTGCTTTTTCATATAAGCCAGTTCCGACTCGAAGTAAGCGGGCTCGTACTTTAGCTTTTTATTGCCTTCGGCAGCCAGTTTAATAAAGGTTTTGCCTACATCCAATCCACGGGATAGCAAGATATCGCCCCTGTCATCCGTAACTATAGCCGGTACGGTTGAGCTATCGCGAACAGCAAAAACATAATTTAAAAAATCGTTATCGTCCGAAGCCAGCACCTGTTTCATACTCATGGCCCAAACCTGGGCACGCGTACGTTCAGAGCGGGCTATATTGCGTACCAGGTAATTGGTGTACAATAAAGAGCCACTGGCAATAACCAATGCAAAAGTAAGCAGCGAGTATTTCCAGCGCTTCTTCTGTTGATATGGATTCATGCTTTTTAGAGAGCCGAAAGCAGGGAAAGTAAGAAGTTTCTGAAACCGGCCGCCAGAAGTCCGTATGTTAATTTGATTCTTTGACAAATGAACTGCTAATAATTTGCCCAAAATACGGAAAAAGTTATGAAAGTTTGGGAATCAAATATTACCATTCGTAGCAATGGGTTTTAAACCCATTGCTATAGAAAACAGGCTCGCAATTGGTCTTTACTGTCTTTGTCCGCTTTCGGACTAAAAAACAAACCCTATCTTTGCCCCATTATGTCTGATAAAAAAGTTAGAGTAAGATTTGCACCGAGTCCTACAGGTGGTTTACACCTGGGTGGTGTACGTACTGTATTGTTTAATTACCTGTTTGCCAAAAAACATCACGGCGATTTTGTTTTAAGGATAGAAGATACCGACCAAACCCGGTACGTTGAAGGTGCCGAAGAATATATTTTAGACTGTTTAAAATGGTGCGGACTTACACCTGATGAAAGCCCTGTTGCCGGAGGGCCTTATGCGCCATACCGCCAGAGCGAGCGTAAATCTATGTACCGCAAATATGCTGAGCAATTGGTAGGGCAAGGACATGCTTATTATGCCTTTGATACCCCGGAAGAACTGGACAAGAACCGTAAAGAAATCCCTAATTTTCAATATGGGCTGGCTTACCGCGATGGCTTACGTAACTCGTTATCATTAAGTACGCACCAGGTTGCTGAACTATTAGATGCCGGAACGCCGCATGTTATCCGCATTAAAATGCCGGAGGATGAAAAGGTGAGCTTTAATGACCTGATTCGCGGCCATGTAAGTTTTGAAACCAACCAGGTAGACGATAAAGTTTTATTGAAGGCAGATGGTATGCCTACTTATCATTTAGCCGTAGTGGTAGATGACTACCTGATGAAAATTACACATGCTTTCAGAGGTGAAGAGTGGTTGCCATCAGCCCCGGTGCATTTGTTGTTGTGGGAATATTTGGGTTGGAAAGCTGATATGCCTCAATGGGCACATTTACCGTTGATATTAAAACCTGATGGTCATGGTAAACTAAGCAAACGCGATGGCGCACGCCTGGGTTTTCCGGTTTATGCCATGAACTGGTTTGATGCCAAAACAGGCGAGTTAACTCCCGGTTTCCGCGAGCTTGGTTTTTTACCCGAAGCATTTTTAAACCTGCTGGCTACCCTGGGCTGGAACGATGGTACCGATCAGGAAATTTTTACGCTGGATGAACTGATAGAAAAGTTCTCCCTCGATCGTGTGAGTAAAGCGGGTGCTAAATTTGATTTTGAAAAAGCCAAGTGGTTTAATGCCGAATGGATAAAGAGATCTGAAGCCGGAAGCTTGAAGGCCGAAGTAAAAAAGGTTTTGGAGGATAAGGGAGTAGTTGTAGCTGATGAAGATTATTTGCTGCAAGTAATTGACCAGATAAAGGACCGCTGTGTTTTAATGCCCGATTTTTACCAGCAGTCCGCATACTTTTTTGAACTGCCTAAAGAATATGATATAAATGCTGTTAAACCTAAATGGACCGATGCCAAAACGGCATTTTTTAATGAGCTGGTCATCGGATTGGATGCTGTTGCCTGGCAGGCACATGATCTGGAAGCTACTTTTAAGGCGCTTGCAGAAGAAAAAGCTATTAAAGTTGGTGAGTTGATGTTACCTTTTCGCATTATGCTGGTAGGCGGTAAGTTTGGACCCCATGTTTTTGATATTGCCCAATTACTAGGTAAAGAAGAAACCATTAAACGTATAAAAACAGCATTGACCGTATTTACTGCTTAATGAATTTTATTATATAGATAAAATACAAAAGGCTACCATTTCGGTAGCCTTTTGTATTTTGAAAGAGATTGTCTTGCTCTTTTATTTATATGAATTTCAAGGGCAGTTGATTACCTACCGGTAAAGATTTTTATTCTCAATAAATTCAAGCACCACGTCAGGAACAAAATACTGCACATTTTTCTTTTTGGCGATAGACTGTCGTATAAAAGTGGCAGAAAGCTCCATCATAGGCGTCATGGTAATGGTTAACGATGGATGGGTTTACGTATTATTAGGGAGTACTACTTATATTTATAACGTTTATGCATACTGTCAAAAAAATAAATACCTAATGAAAACTTTAGCCGAATTTAAAAAATCATTGAATTTAGACCAGCCCCTTAGCGAATTCTCTGTGCAGTTAAAAAGCCTTTGGTATGATGGTAAAGGTGACTGGCATCAAGCGCACGCCCAAGTTGATCATCTGGGAGATCAGGAGTCGGCATTGGTTCACGCCTATTTGCATCGTAAAGAAGGCGATATTGGGAATGCTGATTATTGGTATAGCAAAGCACGGCAAATACGCCCAAACCTATCTTTGGGAGAGGAGTGGGAACAGTTGGTATTGAAGTTTTTATGATGAATAAACATTAGCTTGTAAGGAACAGAAATTCCGAAGTGTTACCTTAAAGCGCCATTGTTGGTATTGTCACTAATAAACCGTGGGGCTTATACGTCATACACGCTCTACGTTACCCGTTGGTGACAACATTAACGGGACGTAGATTATATCAACTCATCCACAAAACCTTACCTATAAAGATTCTTATTCTCGATAAATTCAAGTACCGCGTCAGGAACAAAATACTGCACGTTTTTCTTTTTGGCGATAGACTGCCGTATAAAAGTAGCAGAAAGCTCCATCATAGGCGTCATAGTAATGGTTACTGATGGATGGGTTGCCAGCTCTGTATTTTCATATCCGGGGCGGGGGTAAACAAATATCTGGTAGTCACGCAATATCAATTTATAGTTTTTCCATTTGGGTAATGATACCAGGTTATCAGAGCCCATAATCAGCGAAAATTCATGCTGCGGATATTTTTCCTTTAAGTGGGTCAGGGTATCAATGGTGTAGGAAGGCTGTGGCAGTTTTAGTTCAACATCACTTACTTCCAGCTTAATTGAATTATCGGTAGCCAGCTTAGCCATTTCCAGGCGATCATAAGTGTTAATTAAGTCTCCGTATTTTTTTAACGGATTTTGGGGTGATACTACCAACCAAACTTTATCGAGGGTGGTGTAATTGGCCATGTAATTAGCAATAATTAAATGGCCAACGTGTATAGGATTAAATGAACCGAATAATAGTCCTATTTTCATTAGTTTACGGTTTGCCCCCCAGCCCCCTAAAGGGGGAGCGTTTTAATTATCCCCCTTTAGGGGGTTTGGGGGTTAAGAAAATTATTTACCAAATCTTCTGCTTCTTTGCATGCCGTTTGAAGATCGTAATTTTTTAGGATAATATCAAACTGCGGGGCATAGTTCAACTCTTTTTCAGCTTTTATAAAGCGTTCCTTTAGTTTCTCTTCGCTATCGGTGCCCCTGCCGGTTAATCGTTCAATAAGCACCTCTAATGATGGTGGCTGAACAAAGATGGCCAATGCTTGTCCGTCATATTTACGTTTCAGGTGCATGCCACCTTCCACATCAATATCAAATATCACTGTTTTGCCCTTTTGCCATATCCGTTCAATTTCGGTACGGAGGGTTCCGTAAAAGGTACCGGTATAAACCTCTTCAAATTCAACAAATTGCTTTTTAGCAATGCGGTGCAAAAATTCTTCCTTACTTATAAAATAATAGTCTTTACCATTTTGTTCATCACCGCGCGCGGGCCTGGTAGTAGCCGAAATAGAAAATTCCAGATCAGGTATTTTACCAAGTAAATGATGTACTATGGTTGTTTTACCTGCTCCTGATGGGGCCGAAAATATAATGAGTTTGCCTTCTTTGGTCATTCGTTCATTAAGTCACTAGTTCATTGGTGCATTTGCGGGATAGTTCTTCAGCATGTTACTAATGAACTAGTGAACAAATGAACCAATAAACTATAATACATTTAATAGTTGTTCTTTTATTTTCTCCAGCTCTTCCTTCATCCCTACCACCAGTTTCTGGATATTGGCATCATTTGCTTTTGATCCCAGGGTGTTTATTTCCCGGCCTATTTCCTGCGAAATAAAACCAAGCTTTTTACCGTTTGCATCATCATTACCCAATGTTTCAATAAAATAGTTGCAATGGGCCTTTAAGCGGATTTTTTCTTCAGTAATATCAAGCTTGTCGATATAGTAAATTAATTCCTGCTCAAAACGGTTCTGATCTATTACTTCCCTGCCAACAGCGTCGCTTAAAAATTGATTTAATCTTTCCTTTATTACCGGAACACGTTTTGGCTCTTCTATTTCAACCAGTTCCAGGTTTTTAAGGATGATGCCTATGCGATATTTTACATCCTGTTCCAGTACATTGCCTTCATCACTTCTGAATTTCTGGAAAGCGGCCATTGCCTGTTTAAAAGTGTTTTCAACAACTTTCCATTCTTCTTCCGATACCGTTTCTTCATCGTATTTCACTACTTCAGGTAAGCCCAAAGCCAGTTGCAATAGATTACTGGTAGGCTCGTTTAGATCTGCGCTAACAGATTTTAGTTGTTCAAAATAGTGTTTAAGCAGCTCTTTATCTATTCCGGCAGCATTTACGGTAGAACTGGCTTTTTCAACATTTATAGAAAGATTTACCTTGCCGCGCTCAATCTGCTTGCTGCAATCATTACGTAACTGAAACTCTTTTTCCGAAAAAGCTTTAGGCAAACGTAACGACAACTCCAAAAATTTGCTGTTAAGTGATTTTAACTCAACAGTATATTTTGTACTGCCCGAGTCAAAGCTGGCGATCCCATAGCCGGTCATGGATTTTATCATGTGCAAAGATAGGTTTTTAGTCCGAAAGTCGGTAAAGTACACAAGCCGGCGGGGCAATATGACATTTTATTAAACGTTTAATTCTAAAAAAAGCGATTCCGGAAATTCACTGACTTCCGTACTTCCCCTGACTCTACCAACTTTAACATTTTTTTACACTTGCTGTCAAATAGTATTTTTAAGTTTACGTTTTGTATAATTTCCATGCGCCATAGGTATATTTTAGTCATATTAACCATATTTTGCTTTACATTAAGGCTATCGGCGCAGCAGGTTTTTACTGTAAGAGGTGTAACATCCAGAAATTTAAGTGGTGTGAGGATAGCCCAGGTTATCATCACTAATTTAAAAACAAAGGATATAATGGAAAGTGATGAACTGGGCTGGTTTTCTATAAAGGCATCTATTGGCGATACTTTGCAGTTTACCAAACTGAACTTTGTGACCCAAAAAATTGCCATTGTTAATACCGGTGATATTCCTGTTTTTATGGAGCCACTGATCACACTTGACCAGGTAACGGTAAAAGGGCAAACCAAAAAGCAGGAATTGAGTGACGTAATGGCTGATTATAGAAAGCAGGGAACTTTTTATGACGGAAAGCCAACCGCTTTATCGTTTCTTTCATCGCCCATAACCGGATTATATGAGCTTTTTGGAGCAACGCCCGGTAGGGCACGTCGTTTTGCAGCCAATTCAAAATCTGAGCTGGAATATGCTGAAGTACAAAGAAGATACAATATTGGACTGGTAAAAAGGGTAACCAATACGACCGATACCGTGGCGAAAAAGTTTATGGAGTATTACACACCATCGTATGAAGATCTAAAGGAATGGAATGATTACGAGCTTATTAAGCATATTCATTTGAATTACGATTTTTACGATAAAACAAAAGATAAGGATAATTTACGGAAGAGCGTACTGCCGCCATTGGTTAAACCGGGTAGCAAGCAGGATCCGGTTGATCTGTCAAAAGATCAATAATTATATTCCTAAAGATTCACAGGCCTTTTCGGCAGCTAGTTTTTCAGCATTCTTTTTGCTGAATTCTTTTCCAAGCCCCATTACTTCGCCATCAATAATGGCTTGTACGGTAAATAATTTAATGTTCTCACCCTCTTCGTTGCTCACCAAATCAAAAGCTACATCTTTGCTATGGCGCTGGCACCATTCAATTAATTTGCTTTTAAAATTGGTTTCTGTTTGCTCAAGGGTATGAATATCAACATGCGATTTGATAATATGGTTCACCAAAAAATTACGCGTAAAATCATAACCTTTATCCAGGTAAACGGCACCAACAAGTGCTTCAAATGCATCGCCCAATAATGATCCCTGGCGGGATGAATTAAGCATGCGGCTATCGTACTCAATCAGTTTATCAAAGCCAAGCTTACGGGCAAGCTGATTAAGGTTTACACGGCTTACAATTTTTGATCGCAATTCCGTTAAAAACCCCTCATCCTCATACGGATAAAGCTTAAAAAGCACTTCAGCAACTACACTGCCTAATACAGCATCACCTAAAAACTCCAATCGCTCATTACTGTTTTTTACCCCTTTTTTTACATTTTGGGCAACAGATTTATGGCGAAAAGCCATCCGGTATAAAGACAAATTGCCCGGTACGAAACCGAGCAAATTCTTTAAAACCTTGACATATTTTCTATTAGGCGATATGTATAGCTTGTAAAAACGACTTATGGGCATCCAGTTGTTTATTCTTCGTACTTTTTAAATATTACAGAAGCATTGTGTCCGCCAAATCCAAAGCCATTACTTTGAGCAATGTTTACCACACGTTTTTGAGCCTTGTTAAAGGTGAAATTTATTTTCGGATCAAAAGCCGGATCATCAGTAAAGTGATTAATTGTTGGTGGAACAATGTCATTTTTTAAAGCTAATATGGCTGCAATGGCTTCAACTGCACCTGCGGCACCTAATAAGTGTCCGGTCATTGATTTGGTTGAGCTGATATTTATACGATAAATATCATCGCCAAAAACATCTTGAATAGCTTTAATTTCCTGAGGGTCACCAATTGGGGTTGATGTTCCGTGAACATTTACATAATCAATGTCTGAAGCTGAAATTCCGGCATCCTCAAGGGCCGCTTTCATTACCAGTGCTGCACCAAGACCATCAGGATGCGGAGCTGTCATGTGGTAAGCATCGGCACTCATGCCGCCGCCAATCATTTCAGCATAAATTTTTGCACCACGGGCCTTTGCGTGCTCCAGTTCTTCCAGAATAATGGTACCAGCACCTTCACCAGCCACAAAACCATCACGATCCAGATCAAACGGGCGTGATGCCGTTGCCGGATCATCATTGCGGGTTGACAGGGCGTGCATAGCATTAAAGCCGCCAATACCTGCCTCATTAATAATAGCTTCAGAACCGCCGCTTATAAACATATTAGCCTTACCCAAACGGATATAGTTAAATGAATCAATAAGCGAATTGTTTGATGAAGCACAGGCAGACACGGTTGAAAAGTTTGGTCCACGCAATCCGTATTTAATAGAGATATGACCAGGGGCAATATCAGCAATCATTTTAGGGATAAAAAACGGATTAAAACGCGGGGTACCATCGCCTTTGGCAAAGTTAACCACCTCATCTAAAAATGTTTTTAACCCTCCGATTCCTGAACCCCAGATAACACCAATACGGCTGGTATCCAGTAAGTCGAAATTTAATCCTGCGTCTTTTACAGCTTCTTCTGTTGAGAATAAGGCGTATTGAACAAAGGGGTCAAGTTTTCTGGCATCTTTTCGGCCCAAAAAGGCATCAGCATCGAAGTTCTTTACTTCGCATGCAAACTTAGTTTTGAACTTTTCGGTATCAAAACTTTTAATTAAGGCAGCGCCACTCACACCATTTATCAACGAGTTCCAATATTCAGGAACGGTATTGCCAATTGGGGTGAGTGCTCCAAGCCCGGTTACAACAACTCTTCTAAACTCCATTTAATAGCGTTGGGGAGTTCTTATTTAACGTTTTTTTCAAGGTAAGCAACTGCTTGACCTACAGTGCCAATAGTTTCGGCCTGGTCATCAGGAATAGCTACGTTAAATTCTTTTTCAAACTCCATGATTAATTCCACGGTGTCTAACGAGTCAGCACCAAGATCGTTGGTGAAGCTAGCTTCGGGTGTAACTTCACTTTCGTCAACACCTAATTTTTCTACGATAATAGCTTTTACTCTTGAAGCGATATCAGACATAACTGTATAGTTTTAATGATTAATAAAAATTCTGTGCAAAGAAAAATAAATTCTGTTAAATATCAAATCTAAAAACTTTTGTATAATGTGCAACAATATTTTATTGCAAGAGTTTCGATTTGTATTTTTACCGCCGCAAAAGTAATGATTTTGAACAGGAAATTCTTAAAGTTTGAGATCGATCTTGATTTTGTTTTGATCGCGGTGACAACTTCTTTAAAAGATTACCGCATTTGCTATCTTATTAACAAAGGTTTAAACTTTAATTTTGTTAAAATTTCCGATCTTTCTGTTGATATTTACCCCGGCGGCAATCATGTTTTGTTCTCATTATACCATTATAATTGGGAAACTACAGAAACCGATTTTTATTTTATCAGTAATAAAGGCTCTGAGGGCTATTTAGTGCCCGAAATGAAAAAAGCTGATTATTTTTTAATGATAAAAAATTATATAGACGAAAATGACCTTGATAATCTGATAACAAGCCTCAATAAAATACCTGAAATTGTAACAGCTGTAAAGATTGATCCAAAAAAAATTAAATCACGCGAAAATCTATTATTTTAGCGCAAAATTTTTTGAGTGTTATCGTTACACTATTGTAGCCAGATAAGCCTGTTTTAACAAAAAAAATATGAAATTATATTATAATCGAACCAAGATTGTTGCCACAATGGGGCCTGCATCAGCTAAAAAAGAAGTTTTATTAGAGATGATCAGAGCCGGCGTTAACATTTGCCGTCTTAATTTTTCGCATGGAAAAGCTCAGGACCACAAAGCTGTTATTGACACCATCCGCGAGATTAATGCAGAGTACAAAACCAATGTTGGCATACTTGCCGACTTACAGGGCCCTAAAATTCGTATCGGCCTGGTAAAAGACGGAGGCATTCACCTGGTTAACGGAACCCGCATTAATATAACTACTCATGAGTTAATTGGTGATGACAATCAGATTTACATTACTTATGAAACTTTCCCTCAGGATGTACAGCCAAATGAAATTATTTTGCTGGATGATGGAAAAATTCAAATGAAAGTTATTGAAACAAACCGTGTTGATACTGTAGTTTGTGAAGTAATGCACGGTGGTATCTTAACATCACGTAAAGGCGTTAACCTGCCAAACACTAAAGTTTCTATCCCTAGTTTAACTGAAGAAGATTTAGTGAACCTGCAATATGCATTGGAGTGGGATGTAGATTGGATCGGTCTTTCATTTGTACGTACCGGCGAAGATATTTTAGATTTAAAGCGTATTATAGCTGAAAGCGGTAAAGCTGCCAAAGTAATTGCTAAAGTGGAGAAACCTGAAGCAATTGATAACATTGATGCCATTATTGCTGCTACTGATGGTGTAATGGTTGCCCGTGGTGACCTGGGTGTTGAAATGCCATTGGAAGAAGTTCCTCTTTTACAAAAAATGATTGCCCGCAAATGTCGCGAGGCTTCAAAACCGGTAATTGTAGCTACTCAGATGCTGGAATCAATGATCACTACCCCGCGCCCAACCCGTGCTGAGGTAAATGACGTTGCTAACTCGGTATTAGACGGTGCTGACGCAGTAATGCTTAGCGGCGAAACTTCAGTTGGTGAGTTTCCGGTAATTGTTATTGAAACAATGGCTAAAATTGTTCGTAACGTAGAAGAATTAGGTTATCCATATAATGCAAATAAAGAAAGCAATACAGATACAGCTTCTCCTGATTATTTGATTGATGCGGTTTGCGGATCAGCAGTGTATTTGGCTGAACACACCAATGCATCAGGTATTGTTTCTATGACCAGAACCGGTTATACTGCTTTTGAAATATCAAGCTACAGGCCAAAGGCACATACTTATATCTTTACATCAAACAAGCACTTGTTAAATGCATTGAGCCTGCTTTGGGGAGTAAAAACTTTCTATTATGATCAACTGGAAAGTACTGATCAAACCATCAGCGATGTAAATAACATATTAAAAGCTGAAAATTTAATTCAGACTGGCGATGTAGTAATCAATACTGCTTCAGTGCCAATTTCAAAACAAGGCAAAACCAACATGTTGAAGGTTACTGTTATTGAATAATGGTTGGTTGGGTTGATTAAGAGAGTGGTTGATTAGGTTTTAAAATCTCCAGCTACTCACTTAATCAACCTAATAAACTAAATCAACCAAACCTAATATACTCCCGCCACACAAACCTTCATAAATAGTTTATCCAGGTTGGCAAAATAATAATCCCAATAAATTCTTAAAATCCTCATAGCCGTAAATTTTGTCAATCTCTTTCTTAATAAGACTATAAAAACGACCCAATAGTTTAATTATTGTTTTTTGACGCTGATAGCGCCTCACGCTATTTTATTTTTTACCTATAAGGCAATATTATAATTCCGGATTTAGAATATTCTTACCAGATTATTTGGAAGCCTGATACGATTTTGGATCAATAGCCGCAGGCGACCAATCTTTAAAAAACTCCATTACTTTGTCTTTACTATGCCCTTTGCCTTCTTCCAGATAGCCCGAATTTTGGGTATGGATACGATTGCCTTTATCGTCAAGTACAATAAATACCGGGAATCCAAAACGTTGCGGGTATCCCAGTTCGGCCAGCAATTTTTCGTTCGTGTTTTCTTTACTGTAGTTAACATGTAACACTACAAAATTATCACGCAGGTATTTATTTAAGTCAGGATCTTTGGTAACCAAATCATTAAACCTGATGCACCAAATGCACCAATTACCTCCAATTTGAAGTAATACGTTTTTATGTTCGGCAGATGCTTTTTTTACTGCATCAGCAATTTCAGTCTTTGCATCGGCAGCAGGGTTATATAATTTAGCCGTATCGGTAGGCTTAATGGCTACAGCATTTTGAGCTTTTGCACCAATACCAATAACTAAAAGGGCGGCTATAAAAATGATTTTTTTCATTTATAAATAATTATGAGTTTGTTTTATACATACGCAGGTTAATTCCTGCATCTATAAATATAAAAAAATTATTTTAGCTCATTAACAAAATCCCTTATTGCTTTGCCGGGATCTTCCTGTTTCATAAAGTTTTCACCAATTAAAAATCCTTGGAAACCAGCTGTTTTTAATTGTTTAATGGTTTCAGGATGGCTGATGGCGCTCTCTGAGATCTTTAAAAATTCTGTGGGGATATGTGGCGCCAACTGGTATGATGTCTCCACTGAGACCGTAAAATCGGCCAGGTTGCGGTTGTTTACGCCTATTGCATCAAGATTGGGATTAATACTTCTTTGCAGTTCTTCCAGATTGTGCACTTCCAGCAATACATTGAGGCCCAAACTTTTTGCAAGTGAAGCCAGTGTTTGTATTTCAGCAGGAGTAAGGATAGCCGCAATCAATAAAATAATATCAGCACCTAATGATTTTGCCTCAATAATCTGGTATTCATCAATCATAAAATCTTTGCGCAAAACCGGGATAGTATTGGCCAGGCGTGCAGCTATGAGGTCGGCTTTTTTACCCATAAAAAAGTCTTTATCCGTTAGTACAGATAGTGCCGAAGCCCCGGCATCAGCATAGGCATTGGTTACGGTTTTAACGCTTACCTTATCATTAATGATACCCTTTGACGGCGATTTACGCTTAAATTCTGCAATGATGCCTGTTCTGGCCGGATCAAGCAAAAAATCTTTAAATGAATAGCATTCCCTGTTGAAAAAATCAGATTCTTCCAGCTTGGTATATGAGGTACGGCTTTTGGCGCTATGTACTTCCTTTTTTTTATTGATAACTATTTTATCAAGTATGTTCATTTTTTTAAGTCCATGGTCCATGGTCAATAGTCCATAGCCGGACTTTTACCATAAATCTAAATTAAATACATTATTTATAAATGAGCAGTATTTAACTGTTTAACCAGTTCTGCATCATTTCTTTTCCAAACTCGGTCAATACCGACTCAGGGTGAAACTGCACCCCTCTTACATCAAACTGTTTATGTTTTAATGCCATGGCAGAGTTATCTGCTTCGTCAATAGCCGTAACTTCCAGTACATTGGGTATTGCTTTTTCATCAACTACCCATGAGTGATAGCGCCCAACCTTAAAGCTTTCAGGTAAACCTGCAAAAAGTCTTTCGCTTTTGTCGGTAACCTTTATCGGCGTAGCTATGCCATGCATAGGCTGATTTAAATTATATAGTTTGCCACCAAAAACCTCGGCAATAGCCTGTTGGCCCAAACAAACACCAAAAATACTTTTTGTTGGCGAATATTTTTCAATTACCTCCAGCAATAAGCCGGCCTCTGAAGGTATCCCTGGTCCTGGTGAAAGAATAATGCGGTCAAAAGCGTCAATATCGCCTATTGAAAACTTATCATTGCGCCATACCTCGCATTGCATCCCTATTTCGTTAACCAGGTGCACCAGGTTATAAGTAAAGGAATCGTAATTGTCTATAATTAATATTTTATCGTTCTTGCTCATTGTGTCAAAATTAATAGTTTATCAAACGGATATGTCCGCTGCCAACTGCCCACTAAAAACAGCCAACTGAATTACAGTTCCTCTGCCAGTTCAATTGCTTTTCTTAGTGCCGCTATTTTATTGTCAACTTCTTTTAATTCGCTTTCAGGTACCGATCCGGCTACAATTCCGGCCCCGGCCTGGTAATGCAGCGTATTGTTTTTACTTAAAAATGAGCGGATCATTATGGCATGGTTAAAATCGCCATTGAAACCTAAAAAGCCGATAGCTCCGCTGTAAAAGCTGCGTTTTGTTTTTTCATTTTGGTCGATGATTTCCATAGCGCGGTATTTGGGAGCACCACTCAATGTGCCTGCCGGATAAGTATCCGCTACAACCTTAAAGGATGAAACTCCCGGAAGTAATTTGCCGCTTACGTGCGATACCAGATGGATAAGGTGAGAGTAATACTGCACTTCTTTAAATGCTTTTACCTGTACCTGGCCACAGTGCCTGCTCAAGTCATTACGGGCCAAATCAACCAGCATTACATGCTCTGCTGATTCTTTGGGATCATTTTCCAGCTCGCGGGCTATTTCTGCGTCTTTTACATCGTCGCCGCTGCGTTTAAAGGTACCCGCTATCGGGAAAATATTGGCAACTTCATTTTTAACGGTGATCTGCGCCTCTGGCGATGAACCGAAAATTCTGAAATCGCCATAGTCAAAATAAAACAGATAAGGGGATGGGTTGATAGAACGCAACGCCCGGTAAACATTAAACTCATCGCCCAAAAACTTGCGCGAAAAGCCCCTTGAAGGAACAATCTGAAATACATCACCCCTGTAAATATGCTGCTTCATTTTTTCAACTACAGCAATAAATTCTTCATTGGTTAGGTTGGATTGTTCTTCGCCCTGGCTCTCAAAACTATATTCGGGGAAGTTTTTATTCTTAATCAGGTCGGCCAGTCTGTCTAAGCCGTGTTTCTCCGTTTCGCCTTCGGGCTGGTTATGGAAAATATAAAGCTCATTTTTAAAGTGATCTATCGCAATAATGTAGCGGTAAATATTATACTGCATTACCGGGATCTTGCGGCTCTGGTCATCACTTTTTTTAAGGCGGATGGTTTCGAAATGTTCAACTGCTTCATGTGTAAAATAACCAAATAATCCGTTCGATATTATTTTTGAAGGATTGGCGGTTGTATCAAAGCTGCCAATAAAGTTATTGATCTGGGTAATGAGATCAAACTCCCCGGCTGCATAGCTTTCTTCGGCCCCATCCGGGTAGCTTAATTTAAAAATGCCATCATTAAGCAGTAAACCGGCTATTGGCTCACAGCAAACATAGCTCATGCTGTTTTCGCGGCTATGGTAGTCTGAGCTCTCCAGCAACAGCGAATTTGGGAATACATCCCTTAGCCTAAGATAAATGCTAACCGGTGTGGTGGTGTCAGCCAGCAGCTTTTTATGGGTGGTTACAATTTTATATTTTTTCATATCCTTTAAAAACATCTTTAAAACAAAAAAACCCGACGAATGAGGTTCGCCGGGTTTCCTATCTAGGTTTACAATTGATTAGTCTTTCAGATCAAATATATCTCCGGCTGCCAAATTTAATTGGTGCCACCAGCTGTTATTATGATTGATTTTGATCATTGTGGTCACAAATTTATAAAGAAAATTGAATTAGCAAATTTTTTCTTCATTTTTTTATTAATTGGATCCAATTACCGGTAAATGTCCGGCTACAATTGCCCCAATAATTATTAAAAAGGCTATGATATAGAAAATTGCAATGGTTTTGTGTTTGCCTTCCGGAAGAATGATTTTTTTTGATTTGCTATGTCCAATGGTGATTAAAACAATAGCAATAACCATCATCAACCAATGCTCAACAGTAAAGTAACGGGTAGTTTCTGTTTTCATGGTACTGCTGTTAAATTGAACATTAGGGCTCAAAATGTACAGTACAATGCCAATAAGTAATTGGGTATGGGCTGATATCAGCGCAAATAAATTAACACGGCGGTTAACTTCGGTATATGGTTTTTTACCCAGCCAGCCGAATAAAGACTGAATGATGGCCAATAATACCATTATAAATACCACGTACCTGAAACCTGAGTGCAGGTCTTTAAAAAATTCGTATGCGTTCATTGCTCAAAAGATTTCCCGAATATACAATTCTAAGCCCGAAGTAAATAACACGGAGCATTAAGTCATGAAAAATGACTTATAAGTTGATTTGTGCTGACAGAATCAGAGGCAAGTATTAATATGTTTCACTTAATGGGGGTACACCTTTATGCAGCGCATCTTCGGCCTTTGGCTTACTTTTGAAAAGCGTTTTTACCTTATCCCAGAGGCCAACTAATGATTCTTCACTAATAAAATGTGATGCTTTTTGAGAAACCAGGCCTACCAGTGTTTTAATAATAATGTTTGAGTTTCTGAATAAGGTGCGGTTAAGTGTAAAAGGTAAAATAAAACGAGATATGATACCTACTATATCCTGCTCAAAAAAACCTGCGTTTTTAGTTCCATCGGCATTAGGTGATTTAGGAAACAAAGTCATTAAAGTTGAAAACAAGGCAGATGGGCTTCTGAAACGCTGTGCCAATGCAACGCTTTTTTGTTCTTCAAGGCCTTTTAAGCGATATATTTCTTGCCTAAGATCTTCGATGTTTTTGATAGGTAAATCCATTGTTGTTAGTTTTTAAAGATCTTTCGGATAATGGCATTAACAATTGGCAATTCCAGACTTTGTTTTTTAGCCTTTACAATAAGTGCAATTAGTAAATAAATAAAAGAAACACAGCCAAAGCCAATCCATGTTGCCCCTAACAAGCTGCCTAATAAATAGGCTACTGTAAAACTTGCAAATATAAATGCCAGCAAGCTGAACAAAAACACAACAACATCAGCTATTAAACCGGCTGCGATGGACGTACCGCCTTCAATGGCCTGGTATTTTGCCAGCTTAATACGCGTTTCAGCATAGTCCTTCAGCTGATCAATAATAGGTGGAGGAGTTTGGTTTTCCATAGGTGTTTGTAGTGTTTAATCTTCAGCTTTTAGTCCAAGTTTTATGATAACTATGGACTAAAAACTATTGATTTTATGTTTATGCGTGTTCCAGATCGTCCTGGTATTCTTGTTCAGCGCCGTTAATTTTTGTTTTGATATTGCCAACAACCTTGTCTTTTAAATTAAGCAGGTTATCAATTTCAGCCGTGGCTGTTTCTTTTATTGAATCACCAAGGTTTTTTAATGATTCAGCAAGTTTGTCACGTGTTTCATTTCCTTTGTCTGGTGCAAATAATACGCCCAATGCTGCTCCTGCCGCCAGCCCTACCAGCAATGCGACAAATACTTTTGAGTTATCGTTCATATACTATAAATTTTAAAGTTGATTAATTGTTTTTATTTTAATTAAATATCCTGCCAATTGATACAAAACGGACTAATTGTCTATTTTGTTACATCTGTACGTTTAAAACATGAAATCTAAACGTGTCACAAATATAATCATCTGTCAGTTTATGTTATCAGGTCCAGTGCGTATTCGTTCAAGTCTGTCAGCTGCCATGCGGTTTGTTTCATAAATTTCCAGCAGCAACAGAAAGTAAGATAATAATAAAGGCCCAAAAACCAGGCCTAAAATTCCAAAAAGCGGTATACCTATAAAAACCCCGATAATGGATATAATGGGGTGCGTATTGGCAATCCGTTTATTGATAATCATCCTTAACACATTGTCAATATTGCCAATAAACAGCAACCCATATGCAAGTAACAATATTCCTTTTAAAGAATGGCCCTCGGCTATTAAAATAATACCGGCTGGTATGGTAAGTGTTGGGGCACCAACAACCGGTAAAAATGAAATAAAGGCGCCTATTACTCCCCAGAAGATCGGATCGGGTAAGCCAAATATCCAAAACCCGTTTGCCAGCAAGGTTCCCTGTACAATAGCTATTATGCCCTGGCCCAACACGTTTGAGTAGGTGGCATTGCGAAGGGCATTGGCAAATTTTAAAGCATGTTGCTCGCGAAAAGGGGCATATCTGAGCAATCCTGCTTCAAATTCTTTTATCTGGGTAAACATAAAATAGAGCAAAAAATACATTACCAGTAAGGTGATAAAAATACTGGCAGCACTACCCACAATAGAAGGGAACAGATCGGTAGCGTAAACGCCTAATTTTTGGATGGTATTTTCGGCAATATGTGGCTGATTAAAATTGTGGCCGGCATAGGCATCAATTTTGGTTACCCACTCCTGTAAATTAAATGTACTGTGATTAATGGAGCCAATTTTATTAACTACCAGTATACTCAATGACATTAACGGAATAATAACTACAACTAATGAGGTAAAAATTATTAATAGGGTAACCAGGGTCTTATTCCAATGTTTATTATCAACGAAGTGCTTATAAACAGGCCTGAATATAGTGAAGAGCACAATGGCGCCTAAAATAGAACTAAATAAACCGCTTAATGAATACAAAATGAAGCAACCAAGTATTACAATGCTTGCCAGAATAATATTATTACGCTGTTTATAGTTGAAAATTGACATTAAAGCTAAATTATTTTACCTTATAAAGCGAAAAAGCAATAAAAGGTTTGGCCTTAAACTGTAATAAATTTAATGACCAGATATTGAATTTAACAAAAATAACCGGAGATATACAGAACTATTCTGTTGCTTTTAACAAAGCATTTATTTTAGCTGCACTGATAGATATAGAATCCATGTAAAAGGTACAATCTTCTGATGCATCAGGTATTTCGTAGCGAAGTTGTTCGAGCGCCAGCAATACGTTGGAGAGCTGGTTATTAATATCATGCCTCAGGCTTCGCAAGGTTTCTGTATCAACAAAGTTCCCGTGTGTTTCGTTATCGTCTGCGAATCCTTCCATCTTCTTTATTTTATGTTAATGGCTTTCATTTTATTATAGAGCGTTTTTCTATCAATGTTTAATATTTCGGCTGCTTTTGTTTTATTGAAGTTTACTTCGCGCAGCACTTTTAAAATGGTTTCATACTCCGCTTCAAGTGCCGCATTTTTTAAGTCGTGCCTTGGTTCTTTAACCTCTACCTGTTCGGTGTGGTTATTCGAGTAATCATATACGGGTATTTTAAAGTTTGATATTTCGAGCGGTAACGCTTTCATTAAAATCTCATTGCCTTCGGTAAGCAATGCTGCCCGGCGTACAACATTTTTTAATTCCCGTATATTTCCCTGCCAGCGATAGTTCATAAAACACTCTATCACCTCTGGCGAAAAGGCAGTAACGTTTCTACCCAGTTCATGGTTAGCCAGCCTCAAAAAATGATCGGCCAGCAGCATAATATCATTACCACGGTCTCGCAGTGGCGGTATATAAATACTGAACTCGTTGAAGCGATGATACAAATCTTCCCTGAATTTTCCTTTTTGGATGCCTTCCTGCAGGTTTTCATTGGTAGCTATGATGATGCGTACATCCAGGTTGATCTCTTTGGTGCTGCCGATTCGCTTTACCTTACGTTCCTGCACCGTTCTTAGTAATGCTGCCTGTATTTCGTATGACAGGTTTCCTACCTCATCTAAAAATAAAGTTCCGCCATTGGACATTTCAAAATGGCCTATTTTGGTATACAGTGCGCCTGTAAAAGATCCCTTTTCGTGACCGAAAAACTCACTTGCTGCAAGCTCTTTGGTTAATGACCCGCAATCCATCGCTATAAATGGCTGGTTATAACGTGGGCTATTTAAATGAATACTTTTTGCTACCGATTCTTTACCGGTACCACTTTCACCTAAAATAATTACGCTGTAATTGGTAGGGGCTACCAATTCAATTTGCCTGAGTAATTCTTTTGATGCCTTACTGGTACCAACAACAAACTCACCGGCAAAAGCTTGTTTTTTTATTTCCCGGCTTGATTTATCCGGGGTTACGTTTTCTACAACGTTTTCAACCAGGGCATAGTGTGTTTCAATAGCCTTGGTAATAGTATTTAATATTTCATCGGGGTATAATGGTTTGGTGATATAATCATATGCACCCATTTTTATAAGCTCAACGGCCATTTTTATATCCGAGTAACCGGTAATAATAATAACACCGGTTTTTGGATATTGCGTTTTAATATTTTTAAGCATCTCTCGCCCATCTGTATCCTCCAGCCTGAAATCGCACAAAACAAGGTTAAAGTCCCCGGTTTTCAGGTACTCCATCCCAATAGTACCGGTTGATGCGGTAGTAACATCAAATCCGTTTCGCGTTAAAAATTTTGAGAGTAATAACGCAACATTAACTTCATCATCAATGATGAGTATTTTTTTCATTAGTATTAAATTATATATTTTTAAGCAATATGAAGCTATTTTAAGCCATTTTTATATGTGAACCAGCTGCCCAATAATATTTCAATTTAGCTATTTATAGTTACAAATAAAGGTTTTATGCGGTAATTATCATACTAATCTGCTAATTTATGAATTTAATCCTATCATACGTTTTTAAGCAACAAAAAGTTGTATAAACAACAAAAGGAGGCTTATGGCCCCCTTTTGTTAATAGTAGTGCGTAAAAATTTTACTTTGTAGAAAATGCGTAAGCTACACGTAAGCCAACGAAGTTAAATTTAACATCGTTACCAGAGCCATTGTAAAAGCTGCTGTTACCTTCATATCTTACACCTGCATCAAGATAGCTTTTGCCACCCAATGGGAACTGATAACCTAGTTGAGGAGCGTAAACAAAAGCGGCAGTTTTGTCGGCAGCAAGACTTGATTTATTTAATAAGAAAGATGCACCTGCTTCACCTTGTACATAAAAGTGAGGAACGATAAAATACTTTAAACCTGCTTTTACCGGTAATAACTGGATGTTAGTAGCATCAACGCCTAAACCGTCAACGTTATTTTTACCAAATATGTTATCATAACCTGCGTTTACAGTAACATAAAGTGAGTTTGAAATAACCGGGATGTCAGCTTGAACTGAACCACCTAAGTTCCAGTCATAGGCATTTTTAAAACTGCTACCTGTAGGTAAACCCGCGTCAACACCTATGCTTAAAATTATTCCGTTTGACGAAGTTGAAGATTTAGTAGTGGCTGTTTGTGCTTTTGCACCGAAGCTTAAACCTGCAAATGCTAAGATTAAAGCTGAAATTTTAAATGAACTTTTCATGATTGTATGTTATTAAATTATTATGTGTTTGTTAAAACACGGAACAAAGTAACAGCACAAATCATTTATCTTTTTTCATTCAAATGTCACGATTATTCAATCGCTTGATTGATAACAAGATAATTTTTGACCATATGGGTTCTTTGGTCAGGGTAGTGTAAAAATCACACTTACTCGCCCTTAAATTCTGGTTTTCGCTTTTGTAAAAATGCCGAAATTCCTTCCTGAAGATCCTTCGTTTTAAAGCATTTCCCGAATTCATCCATCTCAATTTCGAAACCGTTTATACCATCTTTCGCCGCTGCATTTACAGCAGTTATAGCAGCCGAAATAGCCAATGGGGCACGTAATAGAATCTTATTTAGTATTTCTTCTGCTTTAGGCAGCAGTTCTTCGGCGCTTGTTACGTGGTTAACTAATCTGTACTGATGGGCTTCAGTAGCAGTGATCATATCGGCCGTCATAATCATTTCAAGGGCCTTGCCTTTACCCACTAGTTGGGTTAAACGCTGTGTACCGCCATAGCCAGGCATCAATCCCAAAGTAACTTCCGGCAGGCCCATTTTGGCAGAATCGGCAGCAACCCTGATATGACAGGCCATAGCCAATTCCAATCCTCCACCTAAGGCAAAACCATTAATAGCTGCTATAACAGGCTTATTGCCATTTTCTATCGCATTAAAAACCAATGATTGGCCAAGTCTTGCCAGTTCGCGCCCGGCATTGACATCAAGACCGGCAAATTCTGAAATATCGGCACCAGCCACAAAAGCTTTTGCTCCGGCCCCTGTTAATATAATTCCTCCAACTGCCGGATTATGAAAAGCTTCGTAAAATGCGGTATGCAATTCGGCAATGGTAGCTTTATTTAATGCATTCAGTTTGCTTTCGCGATTAATAATAATATACTGGATGCGCCCTTTATGTTCTATCAGTAAATTTTGGAATGACATAGTTTAATGTTTTAGAAATTGCGGTGCTTGTGCACCCAATTGGTTATATAAGTAACAATATCTTGTGTATGGGTACCCGGTGGAAAAAGTTCACCTACGCCTAATTTTTTTAACTCATTCATATCATCCTGCGGGATAATACCTCCACCCGTTACCAAAACATCGTCCATTTTTTTTTCTTTTATTAGGTTGATGATCTTGGGGAAAACTGTCATGTGGGCACCTGATAGTATAGAAATACCAATGGCGTCCACATCTTCTTGTAAAGCGGTATTTACTACCATTTCGGGTGTTTGTCGCAGTCCGGTATAAATTACTTCCATGCCGGCATCGCGTAGCGAGGTAGCAATAATGCGGGCTCCGCGGTCGTGACCGTCAAGGCCCACTTTGGCAACTAATACACGTATAGGGCGGTTAAAAGAATTGCTCATTAATAATTGGATTGCGAAAGGTAAAAGTAGTAAGAAAATATGAGCTGGTGTTATTTTGACCAACCACCTTAATGAACCTTTTTAAACAGTATAAAACTTATTTGGTCTTTTTGTTATTATACTATTCAAATTAAAACACTTACCATGAAAAAGTTAAGTTATTTATCAGTTATCCTGCTGCTTTTGTGCCTGAGTAGCTGCTCGGTAATTGCCGGGATTTTTAAAGCCGGTGCAGTAGTGGGCATAATTTCGGTTATTGTTGTTATTGCTATTATCATTTGGGTTATTTCCTTATTCAGAAAATAAGAAGCCCCTCCTAAATCCTCTACGCCTATAGGCGGAAGGACTTCAGAAAATAAACGCGAGCGAAGCTAAAGTCTCCCCTACCGGGGGAGATTTAAAGGGGGCTAAAATTCAGATAATGTACATAGGAACGGTAAAGCTAATTTTTACAGGGTTGAAATAAAATGGTAACTGCCTGAACCTACACTTACTACCAGATATCCGCTTATCGGTTCGGCTAATTTGATAGCAGCATCGGTATTAACGGGCTTACCGCTTTCTGTTACGGTGCCATTATTACTTACGGGTATATAAATGGTTGCTGTTGTATTTGCGGGGATTTCTACATCCAGTATTAAATTCCCATTATCCAGTTTCCAGTGCGAGCTTACTTTTCCATAATTGGTTTCATAATCAGCTGCAGCAAATTGTAATTTACCACCAATGGTTGGCTTTATGGTGATTTGTTTATATCCCGGACCATCAGTTTTGGTATCAATACCTGCAATTACACGATACATCCAATCGCCAATGGCACCATAGGCATAGTGGTTATATGAGTTCATGGTTGGTGTTTCGAAGGTACCATCAGGTTTTATGCCATCCCATCTTTCCCAAATAGTGGTGGCACCCATTTTTACAGGGTAAAGCCAAGACGGATAAGTATCCTGCAATAATAGCCGGTAAGCAACATCAGCATAACCAAAACGACTCAACACATGGCAAAGATATGGGGTACCCAAAAAGCCAGTAGTTAAGTGATTGTTATAACGATGAATGTTTGCCACCAGCCTGTCGGCAGCTTGTTGCCTTAAACCTTCGGGCAGCATATCAAACTGCAGGGCAAGTACATAAGCCGTTTGGGTATCAGATGAGATTAAGCCGTTTGGTGTTACATATTCCTTTAAGTAAGCAGCTTTTACTTGCGCTAAAAGGTTATTATAGTAGGCCACATCTTCTGTTTTACCCAAAACTTCTGCGGCATTAATAAGCAGTTGGGTTGAATAAGCGTAAAAACACTGGGCTATTAAATATTTACTGGTAATGGCCGAATGCCCATCATTATCGTCATTTTCGCTATAAAAAAGCCAATCGCCAAAGTGATTGCCAGTGTTCCAAAGGTCATTTTTACTTTGATGTTGCATATAATCAACCCAGGCCTTCATACTGCTGTACTGGTCTTCCAGTATCCTTTTATCGCCATAAGCCAGATACATGTTCCATGGAATAATGGTGGATACATCAGCCCAGCCGGTGCTTGCCCCAGGACCTGACTTAAGTCCCTGTGCAATTACATTGGGGATAACAAATGGCACGCTCCCACTTTCGTATTGATCTGCTGCAACATCCTTAAGCCATTTGGCAAAAAAGTTGTGCACGTTCATATTGTAAGTTGCCGTGCGCGAAAAAACCTGTGCATCGCCTGTCCAGCCCAGGCGTTCATCCCGCTGCGGGCAATCTGTGGGCACATCCAGGAAGTTCCCCTTTTGTCCCCACTGAATATTATGCTGCAACTGGTTAATAAGTGTATTGGAACAGTTGAAAGTTCCAGTAGGGGCCATGTCAGAATATAAAGCGATTGCGGTAAAATCTTCAGGCTTTAAATCGCCGGGGTATCCCTCTACCTTAATGTATCTGAAACCCTGCCAGGTAAATTGAGGCTCAAAAGTTTCCTCTCCTTCTCCGTTAAGGATGTATACATTCTGTGAGCGGGCTGTTCTTAAGTTGTCGGTATAAAAATTGCCTGCTTTGTCAATTACCTCAGCATGTGACAGTGTTATTTTATCTCCGGATTTCCCGGTTACTTTCATTTGTACCCATCCTACCAGGTTTTGGCCAAAGTCAATTACCTTTTCGCCTTTAGGGGTTGTAAATATTTTTACGGGTTTAAACGTTTCATGCTTGCGCACCGGCTCATTATAGGTAGCTATCAGTGTGTTTTTGGTAAAGTCTTTTACAGTTACCCCATACCAGCCCTTATCATCAAAATTAGTGGTCGACCAATTTTTTTGCTGCATGCGGTCATCAATGGTGGCCCCGTAATAAATTTCAGCAAAACGAACGGGCCCTGTTGATGATTTCCAGCTATCGTCAGATATTATAGTAGCTTTTGTGCCATCGGTATAAGTAATATCAATTTGCAAAAGCAAGGCAATATCTTTGCCGTACAGGTTAGGTGTTGGATTATAACCAAAATGGCCGCGATACCAGCCACTGCCCAAGGTGGCGCCTACGGCATTTTTGCCCTGTTGTAATAAAGCGGTAACATCATAGGCCTGGTATTGCAGGCGTTTGTTATAGCTGGTCCAGCCGGGGGTTAAGAAGGCGGTGCCTACACGGTGACCATTTATTTGTGCCTCGTACAAGCCATGAGAGGTAATATAAGCGGTAGCTGATGCCACTTTTTTAGATAAAGAAAAGGCCTTACGGAACAAGGGGCTAGGCCTTGTTACCGAATCTTCAGCAAAACCAGGGGTTATCCATTGTGCTTTCCAATCGGCTGGCGAAAGCAGGCCCATTTGCCAGCTAGCCGGAGCACTCCATCCAGAAGCATTCCCTGAATTATCCCAAACCCTTACCTGCCAGGTATATTTCTGGCCCGATACCAGTGTTTCACCTTTATAAGGCACATATATGGATTGATCGGATATTACTTTACCGCTGCTCCATAATGCATGATTGCCTTTTTTTACTTTAATTTCATATGCCGATTGCATTACGCTCCTCTTATTCGCTTCGGTTATTTGCCAGCTGAATCGTGGGGTTAAAGCATCAATAGAAAGTGGATCAGTTTGATTTTCGGTAAGCAAGTGTTCCACTTTTACCTGTGCAAAACCTAATCCCGACAGGTGTAAGGCAAGAAATAAGAAGAGGATCTTTTTCATTTTGTTTAAATTGTCTATTAGACAGGCAAGTTAAATAAAATGATTTTAGTAAAGCAAACTATACCCTTATGCAGGGGCATTTATCATTGATATATTACAAGTAGAGGACAGCCCCACCTAAATCCTCTCCGCCTATAGGCGGAAGGACTTAAAAATAAACATGATCTAAGCTAAAGTCTCCCCACCCGGGGGAGATTATTCATAGCTATCATTTGTTCTTTATGGCATTCATGAGGGCTTCGTCGTTTAGAGGGGGCTTATTCCACAATACTTTTTAAAGTACTTATACTGGGTAATAAACAGTATGCCGTTCCGCGAGTAACTACAAATTGAGGCAGACTTTCTATTTCTACCGGGCCTTTTGAAGTAGGGATGGTAAAAGAGGTATCAGCACCGGGCATGCTTCTGTTGGCAATTAAGGCGTCCTGTCCCTGTTGGTTCGGAAATATATTACTAAAATTTGTGGTGTTGATCCAGGAGTAAAGCAGCTCAAACTGGTTTGATAAGGAACCACATAAAAATAGGCCTATCAATCCCCTGTCCTCACTTGCTGTTTTTGAATTAAAGGGCTGGCCATAAGCCATGCCTCTTCTTATCAGTCTTGGTGGTAAGCCGGGCTCTGATAACACCTCGTCGCGCGGGTTAGCAACCCGGTTATGTGCGGAAAATGGGCACTTCATACCAGTGGTATCGCCCGAATATCCAAAAGCGGTAGCATGGCTGAGTTCCGGATTAGGCTTATCAGGGGTTAATTCAAGAGGCGATCCGTCTCTCCAGCGTCCGTTTAGTTTCGCCGCCATCCATTCTGTAGCATCAGCAATTGACAGGCCAAGTTTAGGCGCTATTTCCTTTGCATTTGTATCTAAAAAATTGTCGAAGGTATCTACATCCTGGTATAACATCCTAAAGGCATTATAACAGCCATCTTTAGCAAAGACCCCCGCATTTCCCTGTGAGGGGCCGGGTTGTGAAGTATTATTGGGGTAACCGATCAGGAATGCACTTAAATCAGCAGGATCATCCGGATTGCCCCAGTTAAGTGCGGGTTGATCAATACCATCCAAATAGCCAAAATGAATACTGTTACGTGGCACTGTAGCATACTCCTCCAATCTTTTTGTTCCATTGGCAATAGGCAGATATTCGGTTAGACCACCTGCAACAGCAGCATCGGCCACTATTTTAACCAGCTTATTAAGCGCGGGCTCATCCATGCCATAAACGTGTACAACACAATCAACTTGTTTACCTGTTTGCCCAAATACCCAGGTATCGATATTGCTTTTTCCATCATTGAGTGATTGCTGCGAACCCGCCGAAGCAGGCCCCTGTTTAAAGGTTGGTGGAAAGCCTGCCAAATCACTTGTGGTAAGTTTGCTTACTACTTTAAGACCGGTAAAAGTAAGGCCGATGTTCAGCATCATTTCGGGTTTGTCATCACCCCAGTCGGCGGCAGATTGAACGTAGGGAAGTATGGCTTTAATAAAGCCTTTGGCGCCGGGTTGAGTGGCAAATTTAAATATCAGATGACACGACCATGGGTGCGTATAGCCCCGCATAATCATGCCCTGTACATTGTTTCTATCTGGTTGAGAATTACTTACGGGCATGGCTCGAAAATTATAAGAAGTAAAAATTATCAGCCGGAGAATCCGGCTGATAGATAAGTTCAAAAGCCTTAGTGAGCCTTAGCGGTGCTAAAAGCCTTCTCAATTTCCTTTACTGTTTGCGGATATGCAGCATACATATCGCCAGCATCATTAAGGTTATTGTTGTTAATGAAATTCTCAAAACCTGTAAGATCTGTTACCGGTGGATTTGGCGGCGTTAAAGCAATGGCTGCTATAGCCGAAAAAGCCAGCTTTGTTCCCGGATTATCCCAGAAAAATTTCAGGTACGGATTCATCGGGCCATCAAATTCGGTCATCAGCATAATGGCATGAAAACCTTCGCCTGATGCATTAGGAATCAGTGAAATACGGGCATAATGCACAATGGCTGATGCATCAAGACCTGCTGTAACGGCGGCTACAAAATTGTCATGTATTCCCTGGGCTGTTTCCTGTGTTTTTGCATCTTGCTTTATAGGTACATACAGGGTTAATGGATTGGTCATGAGATTTAAGATTTAAAAAAAGGTTTAGGTGCTTACTCTGTTTCAGGCTTTTCAGCAAAACGCCTTCATATTACTGCGATAAGGTTTAGGTGCGATTATAAATCAATGCTAAGGTAGCTATAGCCAAGCCAATGGAAACCGTACTTTAACGGTATTTTTAGGGTAAAAATACGGTATTGATCTACTGTCATTTAGGCAAGAAAGACTTCCCCGCCCTCTTTTTTGCTCGCAATAGAGAGGGCAGATCCAGCTTAGCGTAGATCGGGAGAGTAAGCCCTGCAAGCAGCGTTAACGTAAATGCACTGGCGTATTGACTCATCCCGACCTTCTCCGCCTTTAGGCGGATGGTCGACCCTCTCTTCGCCTTTGGCGGAAAGAAGGTAAAAAAAGCCATTGGAAAAATAATTTGTCTTTACTTAATCGATCCAAACATTTCAAGTCATCTGCGCTTCCCCATTAATTATCAAAAAACTATCTTTGCATTGTGAGCGATAAAACTATCCTTAAGCTGCAATTACCAACCGACCCGCTATGGGTTAAGAACGTGGTGGAAAGCAATATTGAAGAGCTGCTTACAGATCATGCTTTTTGCGAACAGAAGGCTGCCAGTAATGGCATCACTCTTATCGTGCAAAATCCAAACTTGCCTGACCTGGTGCAGGAAATGATAGCATTGGTGCAGGAAGAAATGGACCATTTTAAACGGGTGCATGATATTATACAGGCGCGTGGCTTTGTAATGGGCCGCGAACGCAAGGACAACTATGTAAACGAACTGCGCAAATTCATCGTGGTTGGCGGCGGAAGAACTGTACAATTGGTTGACCGCTTACTTTTTTCAGCAATGATTGAGGCTCGCAGTTGCGAACGTTTTAAAGTATTATCCGAAAATATTAATGATGAGGAGTTGTCAACCTTTTATCATGAACTGATGATTAGCGAGGCTACACACTACGCTATGTTTATTCGCCTGGCAAAAAAATACTGTGGTGATGTTGATGTGGATGCCCGCTGGAAACAATATTTAGCCTACGAAGCTCAGGTTATCCAAAACTACGGCAAAGCAGAAACGATACACGGATAATTAATACCCCTTCATCTACATAAACCCCGCCCTGTTTATTCATTTTTTATTCCTGCTTTTGAATAAGTTGCTTTGAGCATGTTAAGAGCATTTAAAGGTGCCAATAAATTTCAACGCATCCAACGCAGCTTTAAATGGATGAAAATAGCGCACTCATCGATACAAGACCGTTGTTTATCGATACTGTTTATTTAAAACCACCCGTCCGCAATAGCTTTACACTCATTCAAATTAATTTATGTAATCAGGATGCTGCCTGGTGTTTGGTTTTTATCACCTCTAAGCAACCTCAGTTATTAATAGCTATACCTTATGCCCCTTAATTACAAATTATAGTTTATCCAATTAATGGATTTCGTTTATCAGCCCGGGTGTCTGTATGTAAGTGCAGGCACCTATTTTATGAATTGCATTAAACTATTGCTCCCCATATAACTAAATGGAAAAAAGTAAAAACATAGCCAAAGCCTTATTATTAACTATTGTATTAATGCTCTGTTTAAATATAAACAACAGCTTTGCACAAAGCCTGGGTGATCCGGTTGTTGATATTACATTTGGTTCGGGTACTGCCACACACTCTGGGGCTTTACCTGCCGATTCAGGTTCAACCAGTTACACTTATACTTCTGCTGATTTCCCTAGTGATGGTTATTATACCATTGAAAGTACAACCAATAGCCCTAATGTTTGGTGGACAACTACTGATCATACCGGAAATACAGGTGGTTATATGATGGTGGTGAATGCCAGCGTTTCAAAAACAGATTATTTTTATAAAAGGGAAGTGGATGGTTTATGCGGTGGAACAACCTACCAGTTTGGCGCCTGGATGGGGAATCTGTTAAGATATAGTGATTTGAGTCCGCCGGATATTATTTTTTCCATTGAAACCACAGACGGTACGGTTATACAAAGTTATGATACCGGGCCCATTGCCCAACGAAAAGATGCCTTTAAATGGATACAGTTTGTATTTGACTTTACCCTTCCGGCAAATACATCTAACATTATTATAAAAATGACCAATAACAGCAATGGTGGGGCGCCTGCTAATGACCTGGCGCTGGATGATATTACCTTCAGGCCATATGGCCCATCGCTTGTTGCCGGTTTTAGTTCATCGTCATTAAGCTCCATAACTTCATGTGCAGGTCAAACAACACCATATACCTTAACTGTTGCACCGGTAAGTGGTTATACAAGCCCGGCTTACCAATGGCAAATTAATAATGGTACCAGCTGGACAGATATTCCGGGAGCAACCTCTTTATCTTATACTGCTGATCCTACAACTGTGGGGACTTATGAATACCGGCTGGCCAGCGCCGAAGCCAGCAATATTGGTTCGGCCAGTTGCCGGGTTGTTTCTAATGTACTTACCATCGTTATTGATGATACCCCATCCTCAACCGCCACGGCAAATACACCTTTATGTGTTGGCAATACTTTAAGCCTTACAGCATCAACCGGAACAGGTTATAGTTGGACCGGGCCCAACGGATTTACATCATCTATACAAAATCCATCAATAGATAATATAACTGCGGCCGCTGCCGGAGATTATACGGTAATTGTTACCTCGGGCAATTGCTCTTCAAGCGCAGCAGTAACCGTTAATGTATATGCCCAACCTGTAGCCAATGCCGGAACTGATGTAACGATTTGCCAGGGGGATAACACCACCCTGAATGCCAGCGGAGGAACGAGTTATAGTTGGTCGCCAACCAAGGGTTTATCAGACCCGACTATAGCCGATCCCGTAGCGAGCCCAACAGATACAACGGCTTATGTGGTTACGGTTAGCAATACCAACGCCTGTACCGCTACGGACACGGTAATGATAAATGTGCTTAAAAAACCAGTAGCTAATGCCGGGGCAAATAAAGAAATAACCCAGGGGCAATCCGTAACGCTTAACGGAACGGCAAAAGGAACAGACGTAACTTATTACTGGACACCGGATACTTATTTAAGCAGTACCACGGTACTTAATCCAGTCGCTACGCCACCCGCTGATATAACGTATACTTTGCATGTAACGTCAACAGTGGGTTGCGGCGATGATGCCACGGCTGATGTGTTTATAAGGGTTTACAAAGAAATCACGATTCCAAACACCTTTACACCAAACGGCGATGGGATAAATGATACCTGGGATATTACAGCGCTTGATACTTACCCGGAATCAGTTACACAGATTTTTGACCGTTACGGGAGTTTGGTATTTGCCAGCACCGGTTACTCCAAAGCATGGAACGGAACTTATAATAACAAAAACGTACCAGTTGGCACCTATTATTATTTAATTGATCTTAAAAACGGGCACAAATATTCGGGTTGGGTATTGGTAGTGAGGTAGTACTAATTCAGCCCTACCACATTTTTCAGATAGTTATCCATCAAAACCATATCCACCTTATCATTCATAAAGCCTATGTACATATCGGGGCGTACAATTAATGATTTGGCCTGATTGGGTTTTAGTTCAAAAGCATCAAATACATGCTGGTTTTTTGCTGATGGCGGCAGGTAAAAGAAATTAAGTGCCGATTGATAATTTTGGGTGATCCATTTAGCCAGGGTAAACAGATCGAGTTCTGCAAATTTACCCAAAACAATCAGGGTGAAACCGGGCTTGCTGCACCATTCGTGCAGATCAGTTTCGAGTTGTTTCTTTTCGTCAAATACTTTCAGGTAAGGTAGCCTGTCGCCCGCTTTTATTTGGGTGGCTTGACTTATATTTAAATTTATAGCGCTATCCCGGTAACTGATTCCAATTTGCGATACCCGTTTAAAAAATTCTTCTCTGATGTTTTCCTTGCTCCAAATCCATTTAAGCACTACGGGCAGCAGCCATTTTTTAAATATATTGGATAAAACACTACCCGACATAATGAAACTAAACACCCTGTCGGTAGTGCCTAGCAAATCTTTTGCAACAGGCATCCTCTCCGCAGCATAACTATCCAATACAGCTGTTTTCAACTGGTTATTTACCACACCTGCCAGTTTCCAGGCTAAATTATAGGCATCCTGCAAACCGGTATTCATGCCCTGCCCACCAACCGGCGAGTGGATATGGGCCGCATCGCCCACTAAAAAACAACGCTGCTCCCTGAATTTATCTGCCATGCGGTGATGCAGCCGGTAAGTAGTAAACCAATAATTGCGGGTAATATTTATAGCTAAACCACTGATCTCTTTTAAACAAGGTAAAATATCTTCAATCGCCAGATCTCCTTTTTTTTCAAGGCCATCAGGCAGGTTGCCGATTACCCGGTAACGATTAGCTTCCGGCATGGGAAAAAAGGCAGAGAATCCTTTTTTCTCCAGGTATAGCTGCACTTCGTTACCGTTTAGTTCGTCATTATCTAACTCAACATCCGCCAGGTAAAATTCATGTTGATAGGTATCGCCACTAAAGGGGATGCCTGATTGTTTGCGCACGGTACTATGTGCGCCGTCGGCCCCAACCACATAATCACATTGCAGGGACAGTGTACTGTTACCATTTTGCAATTCTGCTGCTACAAAGTTTGTAGTTTGTTTTAGTGAGATTAAATGGGTTTGCCAATACACAGGGCAGCAATTAAGCGTTAAAAATTCAAGCAGCAGCCTTTCGTTTTTGCTTTGCTGATACAGGTGAATAAACGGAAACATGGTTTGCCCCTCGCCAACGTGGCTGAACTGTAGTTTGGCCAACTGTTTTCCGGCACGATTAAAAGAAACGGCTTCCGCTTGTTTACCACCTTCCAGAATGCGATCAATTACCCCCATCTGGCGGTAAATTTCTAATGACCGGGCCTGTACTGCCAATGCCTTCGATTCATCGGTAGGTCCAAGTTTGGTATCAATAATAATAGGCTGAACGCCATACCTCAGCAATTGTGCAGCCATCATGAGGCCTGAAGGGCCCGCGCCAACAATGAGTACTTTGGTATGCGTTTCAGAAATATTCATTCAGTATTAACGATGGAAGAGTAGAAAAATACATGGTCTTTTATGCAGCTCGGGCACCTTTTTTTGCCAGTCGGCAATGGTTTTGGTTTGCACCAGTTCGGTAGCAGCGGTTAAGTCGCAAGCTATGCATAAACGTGTTTTGGGATTGGCGGTTTTCAAAATATCATCCAGCAATGAATTATTGCGGAATGGGGTTTCGATGAATATTTGTGTTTGATCCTGTCGCTCGGCAATACTTTCCAGCTCTTTTATTTTTTTGGTGCGTAAAACTTTATCAATAGGCAGGTAGCCATAAAAAGTAAAGCTTTGCCCATTAAAGCCTGATGCCATTAGCGCCAGCAGGATAGAGCTTGGGCCAACCAATGGAACTACTTTTATACCCATTTTATGTGCCTTTTCAACAATTTCGGCACCCGGATCAGCAATGCCGGGACAGCCAGCTTCACTCATTAGGCCCACACTATTACCGGCTTGTAAACCTTTAAAAAATTCAGCGGTGCCGGTTTCGCGATTATGTTTGCCATAATCATGAACAATCAGTTCGCTTTGCGGGGTTTTTAATCCGGCTTCTTTCAAAAACCGGCGGGCGGTTTTCTCATTTTCAACAATGTATTCTTTAATGCTGTTAATGGTATCAACCAAATACGGCGTAAAAGATTTGACCGCGGCTTCTTCAGCAAGCGGTACGGGGATTAAATAAAGGGTTCCTAAGGGCATATTGCAAAATTGCTGTTTTTTGTTTAATTTAAGCACTGAAAGGATAATTGAAAAAATGAAAGAGTTAAGTAAAAACTGGTTTATTGAAGGTTCAATTGATTTTGAGTATAAAAAATACATCCTGCTCGATTATCTGCAGGAAATTAACCGCCATTTTGACAAAAGCAAGCTATATCCAAACCTTACTGATCTCATCTTTCATTATAACAACCTGCTGTATTTTAAAAAGAATAAAACCATGTTGCAACAGGCCTTTCCGCAGCGTTTAACCAAGGCTGATATTGATGCCGTTAAGCTCACCTACCAAAAAATTGTGGATGATGATAGCTCTATGCGTGAAATAGAATCCATTATCAATTTTGCCCTTCAAAAAATGGATCCGGCTATACAAACCGGTAAAGAGATTTATGATTTTGTAGAAAGCAGGCTCAACATTGACCCTGTTGGTATTGTTCCGCTGCTGCCTTATCATGGTTATTTCTCACTGCGTAATGGCAATATCCGAACGAACCAGGTTTATGAATTTCAAATAACCCTGTTTGAAAACAAGGACGATAAATACCGCGGTATTAATATTATTTTTATTGATACCTACGAAGAAAGCATCACCCTTACTCCCGAAACTATAAAACTCGACCTGATCCGCCGCAACCAATACCTGCCCAATCCGGCAGTTTATTATGTGCATAGCGATATTGCTTTCCCGCTGGAGCAAACTTTATTGCCGGTGGCTAAAAGAAGTTTGGTGAAGTATATTTCAAATGCTGCATAAACTGTTATTGTGCTAATTTTACTGCAAAAAATATTTTTCCATCGTAAAAAGAGAATCACCTGATATATTAGCATTAGAAACCTGATGAAGCGGGTTGCAGGGCAATGAGTAAAAAAATTCTGATCATTATTCCATGTTATAACGAGGGCAACTCACTCCCATTACTATTGGAGCAGTTATTACTACTGAAGTTGCCGTATCACTACAAAATGGAAATTGCCGTTGTAAATGATTGCTCAAAAGACGATACCAAATTGGTTGCCGGCCTATATCCTGTTGTTTTGTTAGATCTGCTGGTTAACCTGGGCATTGGCGGTGCGGTGCAAACAGGCTTTTTGTATGCAAAAGACAATGGTTTTGATATAGCCGTACAGATGGATGGCGATGGTCAGCATCCGCCAGCCGAGTTGCATAAGCTGATTGAACTTCACGAAAAAACAAAAGTAAATGTAGTTATAGGCTCGCGTTTTTTGGATGAAGGTGGCTTTAAATCATCATTTGCACGCAGAATAGGCATCAGGTATTTTCACTGGTTAAACAGAATCCTGACCGGTAAAAGCATTTATGATACTACTTCAGGCTTTAGGTTATTTGATAAAAAGGCGATAGAATTGGCCTGCACCAAATACCCGGACGAATACCCTGAACCGGCATCCTTAGTGATTTTTTCCAAAGCCGGATTATCGGTACAGGAAGTACCGGTAACCATGAAAGAAAGACTGGCGGGCCAATCATCCATCCGTAACTTTGCATCGTTGTATTATTGTGTTAAAGTAACTATCAGCATGTTATTTATATTTATTCGTAAACCTTATTAATATGGCCCGGATACAACTCATTACCATCGCTATTAATATTTTATTTATAGCCTACATTTCAAGACTCATTATTAAAGGTAAACTGCGCGAGGAATACGCCATTGTTTGGTGCATCTGCACCTTTGTGCTCATCCTGTTTTCCTTTTGGCGCGGTGGACTGGATGTAATGTCGAAACTGTTTGGCGTGTTTGAACCGCCTAACCTGGTATTTACCGGCTTTATCTTCATTATCCTGGTTTATTTGTTGCACCTGTCGGTAGTGAGTTCTAAAGCGCAGCACAGCATTACCCGCCTTACACAGGAGCTGGCTATATTGAAAGAAAAAATGGAAAAAGCCGAAGAAGAAAAGCATATAGGCAATTAATAGTTTAACCACTTGTTTGTATATGGATACTATTACCTGCCCGGCCTGCGGCAACCTATCAAAACTAAAATTTGAGCTAAAGCATCAAGTATATAAATGCCCGGAGTGTGGCTTGTATACTTCTAATGCCAGCTTTGATTTCTCTTTTCAATCGAGCCTGGAACTGGGCAGCCGTGAGGTTGGTTTAAAAAAGCTCCGTTTTGAAAACTTTGAGGTGATCATAAAATCGCTTATCGATTTAAAAGGTAAAAATATTAAGGGCCTTGAAATTGGTACTGGTAATGGCTGGTGGCTAAAGGTTTGCCAGGAACACGGGATAGACTGTATTGGCATTGAACCCGAAAAATCACATCAGGAATATCATATAGAAAACAACCTGAATGTATTTTATGGGTTTTACCCCGATATCAATATTAAGCGCGAAGAGGGCTACGACTTTATTATTTTTAATGATGTTTTTGAGCATATCCGCGATTTGGATGAGCTAATTATCTCACTAAAAGCCGACTTAAAAGATGATGGTCTGCTAATTATCAACCTGCCTATGAGTGATGGTTTCTTTTACCAAACTGCAATGCTGTTACATAAACTGGGTGTAAATTCTTACTTGAACAGGTTGTGGCAATTTAACTTCCACAGCCCGCACATGAACTATTTTAATGCCGAAAACCTTTTCCTGCTGTTAAAAAAACACGGCTTATCAAAAACAGTTGAATATAACCTTAACTCTATCGATTTTTCAACAGCAAAGCAACGAATCAGAGCCGATAAAGAGATCAGTAAAATAAAAGCCGCTATGTTAACTACCGGGTTGCAATTGTTAAAACCGGTAATAACGAGCGCTAAGTCTGATATTGGCGTGTTTTACTTCAAAATGGATTGAGACACCCTCCCGCTTTTGCCTTTTTCTGCCACTGCTAAGTTATTTTTCAAAACTTCGTAGTCTGGCTTTAATTGCAAGCCCTTTTTTGCTGCTGCAATAGCCTCATCCCAATGATGAAGCTGATTATTAGCTGCGCAGATATTGTTATAGGCCAACGGATAGTTGGGCTGTAACTCCAAAGCATAATTGCAATTGATAATACACTGCTTAAACAGCCCCTGGTTAAAACAGATCAAGCTAATATCAATAAAATCTGCTGCGGTAAGTCCTGTTGGTTTTATTCCTGCATCCTCTAAGCCTTGCTGCGCCTGCAACAAGTTATTTTTGGCAAGCTTAAAGTTGGGCCTTAATTGTAATGCGGCTCGGAGTACGGTATCTGCCTGTTGATACTGTTTTAGTTTGATGTATGCCGCACCTATATTATTATAAGCTTCGGCCGATGATGGGCTGATTTTTAAGGCTTGCTGTGCCATACCGATGCTTTGCACATAGCGGGCCGACTGATAATTTTTAAGACTCAGATCCAGGTATTTTTCAAAGGATTGGGCATTTTTGATTTTTTCCCCTTCCAAATCCAGTTCGTTGCGTTTTTGAATGGCCAAACGTAAATAGCTTAGGGCACCTGCATTTCCGGGTGCAATGTGCAGGGTTTGGTTAGCCATATCTACTACGTCATTCCAGCGAATCATTTTGCTGTAAATATTCATTAGCTGAATTTGCGGAGCCAAATACAATGGCGATAGCTTAACAGCCTGTAATAGTATAGGTTCTGCCTCGCTGTAACGCAGTTGATGTATTAAAAAAAGCCCGTAAAAATAGTATGTATCAGGAACTTTATTGCCCAGCTGGATACCAGCTTTGTAATAGTTTTCGGCAAGCTGAAGCTGTCCTTCTTTTTCTTTAACATAGCCCATATTGGTGTATAAAAGTGCGTAGTCGGGAGTAATACGCATGGCTTTTTGAAAATATTTTTCCGCTTCAGCGTATTTTTCCGCGGTCACTAAGGCAACCCCATAATTCATTAAACCGCGCCCGTTTAAAGGGCTTTTTATAGAAACATCCCGCCAAAGGCTTTCCTGAGTATGCCACACTTTATTACGTTGATAGGTGCCATAACCATAAGCCGCAAACAGCAGTATAACGGAGGCAATTATTAATCGTTTATTAATCTGCTTGCCATATTCGCGAAGCAATAATACCACCGTCCAACTTACGCTGATCACTAAACCCACAAAGGGGAAATACATACGGTGATCGTTCAACACTTCGCCCAAGGGTATAATGCTGGAGGTTGGCAGCAGTGCTAAAAAAAACCAGATAATACCAAAGCTGATGGGCTTGGTGCTTTTGTTTTTAGCTGTATAAAAAGCGGCAACAATCATTAACACAATAAATAGTGAACCTGCAAAAAAGCGCACATCCCCAATAGAGGGTAATAGCGTCCAATCGGTATCGGCACTTAGGGATGTTGGCAAAAAGAACTCACAGAAATAATGCAGTATCACAAAAGGCTGCGTAATGAAATATTGCATGGGCGATGTACCACCCGGCTCCCAGGTGTTGGGTGTCATTTTATCAATCCAAACATACAGCAGGGCGCAAAAAATAAAAGAGGGCACTGTTTTTAAAAACACAGTCCAAACTTGCTTTAATGCTGTTTTTTTAAACAGATCTGTAAAACCTAACTCCTGTTCAAACAGCAGCAGGTAGCAAAATAACAAGGGAGCAAACATCACTGCTGGCGGCTTACATAGGGCGCCTATTCCCACCGGTAGCAGGTATAAAAATGTTTTACGGCAAAAAGGCGAATAAATGTACAGCACAAATGCCAGCAAAACCATCAGGGTTGATTGTACATCGGCACGGGCGATAATATAATTTACTGTTTCGGCATTGGCCGGGTGCAGCATATACCAGGTAGCGGCAATAATAGCCGGGTAAGTATTATGGTTATTGCTGAGTGATTTATCAAACAGCTTTTTAAACAGCAAAACCATCAGTAGCCCTTGTAAAAGAAACAGGATAAAGGTAGATGCCTGAAAATAGGAAGGATAATAATCGCCGGCGAGCCAGTAATCAATAGCGAGGGAACTTACAGTTACCGGGCGATAAGCCTGGTTTTGGGGCAATACACTCATGGTGCTACCATCCTTAAAAAAGCGTGGAATATTTTTTAACGATCGTATATTAGCATTGTTAACTATGGTATGAAAATCATCGAACTGAAAAGTATTGGTGAAATGGTTTGAATAAATTAGCAGTGTAACCAGCATCATTATTCCAATGCCGGTATAAAAGGGTCTTTTAATCATTTAAAACCAGTATTTTGTTTTGCAATAATACTTAACTGATAAATATAATACAGATGTGGTGTTTCTGAAAATTAAAATAAATCGGGAATCTTAAATCCTGATGCCGAAATTTCCCGGCCCCATGCAACGTTCTGAAAAACACGGCGTCATATAACATGCAAGCTGATCAAAATTTGGAAGCAGTATATGTTGACAAGCACTACGACCTGGTGGTTGAGTGTAAACAAGGCAGTAAAAAAGCCTGTTATGAGTTGTATAAATTATATTCTAAAGCGATGTTAAACGTTGCCTTTAGGATAGTGGGAAATATTGCCGAAGCAGAGGATGTTTTACAGGAAGCATTCCTGGATGCATTTAACAAGGTAAAAGATTTCCGGCAGGATACTACTTTTGGGCTTTGGCTTAAACAAATAGTAGTAAACCGATCCATCAATATGCTGCGTAAACGCAAGCTGGAGCTTATTGAAATGGAGGGAGACATGCTGGAAAACATAGCCGATGAGGAGGCCGAGGATGATGAAGATATACAATACCAGGCGGCCCGGGTTAAAGAGGCCATAAAGGAATTACCGGAAGGATACAGGTTAGTAATATCATTATACCTGCTGGAAGGATATGACCATGAAGAAATAGGACAAGTACTGAATATTTCAGAAAATACCTCAAGAACCCAGTTTTTGAGAGCAAAAAGAAAATTGATTGATATTTTAAAGTATAAAGGGATAACATCATGAGCAAGCGATTAGAAGAATTTATAGAGATGAGCCGGGGCGAATTTGATGATTTAGAACCATCAGCAGATCTGTGGTCAAAAATTGAAATGCACCTGCCCCCACAATATAATGAAGTAAAAAAGCCCGAGGCAAAAACATTTTCATTGGGCTTTGTATTGCGTGTTGCAGCGGCGGTAATAGTGGTAATGGGTGTTGGCTTTGCAGCATATCTGCGCTCAGAAAAAAAGCCGCACATTGACCTGGCAGCAATTAATCCCATTTATGCTCAACAACAGGTAGAATATACCTCTATGATTGAGAGTAAGCGTTCTGAATTAAAATCGATAGCCAAATCCGATCCGCAATTGTATGAAGAGTTTAGCACTCAAATAGCAAAAATGGATTCAACTTATAAAAAATTAAACAGTGAGCTGAGTACCAGTCCTAACCAGGAACGGGTGCTACATGCAATGATCCGCAACCTGCAAATACAAACTGAAGTGCTTAACCAGCAATTGAATGTAATTGAGCAGTTTAACAAAATGAAAAATGAGCAAAAAGATGAAACCAAGAGCATATAAAACGTTATTGCCGGCTATTATAGCTTGTATGGCCATAAACACGGTTTGTTTTGCACAAAATGTTTCCGTTTCGGTAAGTACACAACCATCTGTATCGGTAAAAGCAACGGTTAATGAAAAAGATTTGCAGCTGCAATTGGATGGATTGGAAAAAACGTTGAATGAAGGTTTAAAGGATTTGGGTAAAAATCTGTCTATAAGTTTAAATGACGTTGCCCCTAAATTAAGTTTACAGCTAAATAACCTGGCCAACAATATCAGTATTGATGTAAACCCTGATGTAAATATCAGCTCAAGCGGGAGCAGTTGGAGTTATAGCTCTTCAGGCAGCAATAGTGATAATACTACGGATGAACAAAGTGGCAGGGAGAAAGTAAAAACTTATTCTAAAAGCTATCCTATTGATGGGAATGATAAAATAAGGCTCAGCAACCAATATGGAAAAATTACCGTTAGCACCTGGGACAAACACGAGGTAAAAGTTGATGTGGAGATTAAGGCCGAAGCAGCCTCTGATGATGACGCCCAGAAATTATTGGATGGCGTGCAGATAAGCGATGGTAAAAATGGGGATATAGTTTCTTTCAAGACAGAAATTGGACGCAACAACAGCTCGTGGAGCCTGTTTAATATGGGCAAAAATAAAGTAAGGAAGCTAACTATCAATTACACAGTATACATGCCATCCAGAACGGATCTGGATGTTGAAGAAAGTTATGGATCGATGGAATTGCCTACTTTGAGTGGAAAAGTAAAGATCAGCTCATCTTATGGTAGTGTATCTGCACAAAATCTGACCAATCCGGCTAATGAAATTGATGGAAGTTATGGCAGTTTGAATATTAATTCTATTAATGGTGCCCGCCTTGATTTTTCATACGGCAGCGTTAATATTGAAGAATGCAACAACCTTAAAGCTGATTTAAGCTATGGCTCATTTAAATTGGGCAGGTTGAAGGGCGGAGCCGACATGGATCTGTCATATGTTGGTGGTTTCAAGATTGATCAGTTGGCTAATTCCTTTAAAAAACTAAACATCAGCTCATCTTACTCTACCGTATCTTTAGGAGTACCAGGCACTAACAACTTTGATTTTGATATTACCACTACCTATGGTGGTTTTAATTTTAGCGATGATAAAGTGACCATCACCAGCAAAACCCCTGCCGATGGCAGCAAACATCCCGGTCCAACCAAAAACTTTAAGGGCCATTTTGGTAAAGAAGGATCAGAATCGCAGGTGAGTATCCGCTCTACCTACGGTGGTGTTAATTTTGATTGAGAGAGATATTCAGAAAAGAATCTATAATAGATAAGAGTCAGCCCGAATTTGTGGAGAAGGTTTCCATTAATTCGGGCTGATTGGGTTTAGGCTAAAAGTATCCACCTTGTCGTCTATCATTTAAACACAGAAAAATTTATAATTCACTTTTGCCATTAATGATTTCTATTTTTAATGAGTATGCTGTGCTTAACTTTTTGTCATTTATTAAAGTAATCTGAAATCCCTTTTTATGGTCGACCCATAGCTGCTGATCGTTAATCTTTTTCAATGATGGGTAGTACATCTTAAATTTATTTATTTCCTGATTTGGTAATTGATCACCCCAATATTCATTAATGTATTTAAAACATTTATGGTTGGAAGTAAAATAACAAGTAGTTCGAAAAATACAGTCATTTCCTTCCGGAGGGATTGAATATGAAAAGTTAGCTTTTTTTAGAGATTTATTTACAAGCTTTCCTTGATGCAAAACGATGACTTTATTTATTTCAGATAGATTGTGATTTAATAAGGTTTGAGATTTGGATTTTAACCCAACAATTATTAAAACCAAAAGCAAAATACATTTTGGGTACATTTTTGTAATATTAAAGTTTACCCGAAGTTACAAATGTATATGTAACGAAAGAGTTTTAGGAGCTTCAATACCACAATGAAAATAAAAACAGCTACTTTTACTTATTAAATTGAAAAACTATGAAAGCGTTAATGGCGCCAATAATGGCTGTTATTTTTTTAGCATGGGTGTTTTATATAACTTTTATAACTAAAACCATAAAAAAGAATAAGAATGAAGTTTTTGCTGGCTTTTTCTTTATAGCTGTTTGGGCGGTTATTTTGGTGCTGATAACTTGATTTATCGAACCATCAGTTTTTATTGACAGTTTCCTCTGCGTTCTCATAGGACAAGTACGGGTGCTCCAATAGGCATTCGTTAAAATTCAATTCAGAAAAGAATGTTGATTCTCAACCTTAAAACCAATCGTCAGGTGGTTGCCTTAATATTGCCGGTAACGTTGGTTTTTTTGCTGATCCTTTTAAGTTTTACGCAGTTTTTTATTACTCATAATCATAATTTATCAATAGCCATTACCCTGGATCTGATATTTTCCATTCCCTTAATTCATGTTGTACTTAGCACACGGAGTAGTAATTTAAAATACTCAACTGCCTTGTTTTTCACAGCTGGTTTAATTGTGGCAAGTTTTATAATTCCTAAAAACAATCAGTTTTTGTTGCATGAAGTGAAGGTATGGGTTGTTCCGGTTATTGAGTTTTGTGGCATTGTATTTTTCGTTATACAAACAAAAAAAATACGATCAAAGCACGCATCTCTCAAGAAAAACAGTGATGATTTCTATACCGTATTTAAACAGATCTCGAAAGATGTATTGCCAGCAAGATTAGCGTCGATTATAACTGCGGAAATATCTGCCTTTTATTACGGGTTTTTTAATTGGCGAAAAGTTGTTTACGATAATAAAACCTTTAGCTATCATAAAAAAACCGGAACAATATCGCTAATTGGTGTCTTTATTTTTATGATTTTAATTGAGGCATCTGTTTTTCATTTGCTATTGCAAAAATGGAGTGGAAAAGTTGCCTGGGTGGTATCAGGATTGAGTTTTTACGCGGTGCTACAGGCCTTTGGGATATTAAGATCTATCCTTAAGAGACCTATTCAAATTAATGACAGCCAGTTAGTTGTTCCATATGGTATATTGGCAGAAACAGCATTTGATTTAACGGATATTGCAAGTGTGGAGATTTATAATAAAGTAAGTATAACCGGTGAAAATTTAAGAGGTATTTCCCCATTTAAAAAGATAGAAGAGCCTGATATTATTTTGAATCTTACCAAAGCCTACTACATCGAAGGAATTTATGGGAAGAAAAAAGCTTTCGACCAGTTACTGATCAATGTTGATGAAAAAGAAGTATTTCTAAAGCAATTACAGCTTTTAACTGCATCTTCTACCGGGTGATTATAAATCTAAGAGATAGACAGGTTATCAGCCTGAACGTAGTCGAGATATAGCTGCTACTTTCGGGCTGATAAGGTTTAGGCTAAAGCCTTACTCCTTCGGCAGTTTATAATCAATCCCAAACAGTTTGGCATACTCTTCCAGCGGCATCAAACCAACGGTAGCACGGCGTTTATTTACGTTTGGTTCATCTTCAATGGGCCTTAAATAGTATTTGTTGGTTTTGGTATCAAGGCCAACCTGGCTGCCGTAAATCTGTTTTTTGCCTTCTTCAAGGGCCGTACGGTCTTCCAGCAGGGCCAGGTCATCCGGGCGTGCTTTGCCTTCTTTTACTGCCTGGCGCATAATGGGCAGGTATTTTTCATGAATGGGTTGCTCGGCATGCTGAATAACCAAAAACTCAGCAACCGTGCCGATGTCGCCTACCTGATCGGGTCCCAACCAGCCATATTTGTCCAAAATGTTTTCTGTTTTTATCAGGTCGATAGAGTCTTTTTTACCGATTTCGGCGCTTAAGGATTTCATTTCTTTTGAATCGTAACCATATTTCTTGATTACAGAGTCCATCTTTACCCTGCCCGATTGATCGTCTTCATAAATCTGCTTCAGCTCGGCGTACACAGGCTTATTATAGTGGGCCTCGGCATTGTCCTTGTTTGCTTTAACTAATTTTATTAAAGCTGGCCACTTGCTGTCGTTGTGTAAAGGAATAAGGTCTGCATCTTTTGTAATATGCCCGTAGTTAGTATAGGTGCCATTGTTGGCTATCAGCATTAAATTGGAAAATGCGCTATCAGGATAACCAGCTAATGACCAGCTACACGCCGCGTTATACCTGTCGTCGGTTTTTGCTTTCCAGCCGTTTGACTTAAAAGCCTCTGAATAAGTGAATGCCGATTGCTTGTACGCTTTAACATTATACAAAGAATCAGCCTTTTGTACCAATAGCATGTATTGTGGGGGAAACACCACTTGAGCGGTGCTTATTTTAAATAAAAACAAGCACCCCATTAGCAAAACCAGGTTTTTCATTGGGAAAAGGATTAAAAATCTAATTTAACTAATTGCTTAGTTAAATCAAAGCTTTATTTCTTTTTCCCGCTCGGTTCCATTTCTTTTTTCAGGAATTGCCCTGTAAAGCTTTCTTTTACCTTGCATAATCCTTCGGGCGTGCCGCTGAACAATATTTTACCGCCTCCGGAGCCACCTTCGGGACCGAGGTCAATTACATGGTCAACCACTTTTATCACATCCAAATTGTGCTCAATTACCAATACGGTATTGCCTTTATCAACCAGCTGATTGAGTACGCCAAGTAATACATTGATATCCTCAAAATGCAAACCTGTAGTTGGTTCATCCAGAATATAAAAAGTATTGCCGGTATCTTTTTTGGATAGTTCGGTAGCGAGCTTTACGCGTTGTGCCTCACCACCCGATAGGGTGGTTGATGATTGCCCAAGGGTGATATAACCCAGGCCCACATCATTTAAGGTTTTTACCTTACGGTAAATGGCTGGGATATGCTCAAAAAACGGCGTAGCATCCTCAATACTCATGTCCAGCACATCGCTTATGGATTTACCACGGTAGCGTACTTCCAGTGTTTCACGGTTATATCTCCGTCCACTACATTCTTCACAAGGTACTTGTACATCAGGCAAAAAGTTCATTTCAATAACTTTCATGCCGGCGCCCTGGCAGGTTTCACAACGGCCACCCTTCACGTTAAATGAAAAACGACCGGGTTTATAACCCCTGATCCTTGATTCGGGAAGCGCTACATACAAGTTACGGATATCAGAGAACACGCCCGTATAGGTAGCCGGGTTTGATCGTGGTGTGCGACCAATAGGTGTTTGGTCAATTTCAATAACCTTATCAATATGCTCCAGACCTTCTATTTTTTCGTAAGGCAGCGGATGTTTCTTCGCTCTGAAAAAATGGTGATTTAAAATAGGATATAGTGTTTCTGTAATTAGGCTCGATTTACCACTGCCAGATACCCCGGTAATACCGATAAGTTTACCCAAAGGAAAATCAACCGATACTTTTTTGAGGTTGTGACCGGTAGCTTTTTTAAGGCTTAATGTTTTACCATTGCCTTCGCGCCTATGTTCGGGTATGGCAATTTCACGCTCACCGTTAATATAGCTGGTGGTAAGGGTATGCGCCTTCATTAATTCAGCAGGTGTACCCTGGGCAACAATTTGTCCGCCATGTACCCCGGCTGCCGGGCCCATGTCAATTACATGGTCGGCGTGCAATATCATGTCTTTATCGTGCTCCACAACCAATACGGTATTCCCTAAATCGCGCAGGTTTTTGAGGGCATTTATTAAACGCTCATTATCACGCTGATGCAGGCCAATACTCGGTTCATCAAGAATGTACATCACATTCATTAACTGTGAGCCTATTTGTGTGGCCAGCCTGATACGCTGTGCCTCACCGCCCGACAGCGTTTTGGCCGTACGATCGAGCGTTAAATAACTTAAGCCAACATCCAGCAGAAAAACTATTCGCGCCCTGATCTCTTTCAGAATCTCTTTGGCGATAACGTTCTGGCGTTCAGATAAACGATCTTCCAGTCCGGCAAACCATTCTTGCAGGGTATTAATGTCCATGCAGGCCAGTTCGAAAATGTTTTTATTATCAACCTTAAAATGCAGCGATTCCTTTTTTAAGCGTGCGCCATCACAAACGGGGCAGGTTCTGAGCACACGATAATTTTCCATATCGTCCATCCCTTCATCGCCACGGCGTTCCTGCTGCTCTTCCAGCATGCGGATAATACCATCAAACGAGATCTGGTAGCTCTGTACGTTCCATTTGTTATACTCCACCGCTACGGTGATCATCTCGGTTGATCCGTTCAGGATAATATCCAGGTGATCTCTCGATAATTTTTCAATAGGGGTTGATAATGAAAATTCATATTTTTTGGCCAAAGCCTTTAACACCTGGAAAATCCAGGTTTCGCGGTATTCACCAATAGGAGTCAATCCACCATTAAGGATGCTCAGTTTGGGATTGGGGATAACAGAAGCCTCGTCAATTTCAAAAATATAACCCAGGCCGCTGCATTTCTCGCAGGCACCATAAGGCGAGTTAAATGAGAATGTATTAGGTTGAGGCTCATCATACGAAATACCCGAAACCGGGTCCATCAGGTATTTGCTGTAGTAAGCAACGTTATTGTCTTTATCGGCAATCCGGATAATGCCTTTGGCAATTTTTAATGCTGCCTGGATAGAGGTATATAATCGCTTGGGTTCATTCTGATCAACCACCAATCGATCAACCACAATATCAATATCATGGATTTTGTAACGATCCACCTGCATTTTAGGTTCTACATCGGCAATTTCGCCATCAATCCAAACTTTCAGATATCCCTGCTTGCGGATCTGCTCAAACAGTTCGCGGTAGTGGCCTTTACGGGCCTTTACTACCGGGGCAAGGATGTTTACCGGCTGACCGTTAAATTTTTCGGATATGGTACGCAGTATCTGCTCTTCAGACATGCGCTCCATCTTTTCACCACTCACATACGAGTATGCCTCGCCTGTACGGGCAAAAAGCAAACGCATAAAATCATAGATCTCGGTAATGGTACCCACGGTTGAACGCGGGTTTTTACTGGTTGTTTTTTGCTCAATGGCAATAACCGGACTCAATCCCGAAACCTTATCTACGTCTGGACGTTCCATTCCGCCCATAAACTGGCGCGAATAGGCCGAAAAGGTTTCCATGTAACGGCGCTGCCCCTCGGCATAAATGGTATCAAATGCCAATGATGATTTCCCGCTGCCGCTTAGGCCGGTAATTACTACTAGCTGGTTGCGCGGAAAAGAAACATCAATATTTTTTAAATTATGTACCCGGGCTCCGTAAACTTCAACTTCAGTTTGCTCGCCAAGGTCAATGTGATCTGTAATCATGTAATGCAATTATCCTTTGAGTAGATCGGGCTGATCAGGTTGGACTAAGCTGACTATGTTTTGCTGTATTTAAAAAAACGCAATCAACCACCCTCTTTACCAACTCAATCAACTAATTATAAAGCACAAATATACGCAAAAAAAAGGCCGGTCATCGGGTTAGGATGGCCGGCCTGTGAGTGCTCCGTAATTAATTTTACTTTTTGATGGTTAATTGATAGCCAGCAATTCAGGCGAACCTGGGTTAAAGTATTTTAATTGATAATGCTTTTTAAAGCCGTATTTCTGTGGCTGCTGAATAATAGCTTTCATAGCAATAAGGTTATACACGTATACACCGGTTTCGCGGTTTAAATTCATACGGTAGTAATTGTCCTCATTTTGCTGACGAATAGCTTTTTCCAGCTTAATTGATCCATTGTTATAAGCAGCGGCGGTTAAGGTCCAGCTGTTAAACTCGGCATACAGCTCTTTAATGTAAATACATGCCGCTTTGGTTGATTTGCGGATATTCATCCGTTCGTCAATGCCATGGCCAACTTTAAGGCCATAGGTACGTGCCGTACCTGCCATAAATTGCCATGGGCCGCGGGCGCCTTTTGATGATGATCCTTCGCCAAAGCCTGATTCCACTAAAGGAATATACTTAAAGTCGTCAGGAATACCGTAGGCCTGTAAAATAGGTTCAATAATAGGAAATATTCTTGCTGCTTTATTTTGCAGAATATTTGATTGAACATGCCTGAAGTTGTGTGTAACGAGAGAGCGCTTTAATTTGCGGTTTACAACTTCATCATTTGTAGGTATAGTTTCATTTGCGAAACTGTACACAGGCTCATCTTCTGTGTTGGTGAAAATAAATTCGGGCTTGTAAGCCTCGGTCTGTGCATGTTTTTTTGCTGATTTTTTTCTCCTTGGTACAGCATTTGCACCTAAGATATTAATCATTGAAAAGATAACCAGCAGCACGATTACGGAGCACGTAATTGGGTGTCGTTTAGTCATTTCTTTTTTATCCATATATATACATTTTGGTAGAATGCGCTGCAAAGGTACGATATACGAATCAGATTATCAAACACTTATGCTTTTGCGACGTTTGAAAACTATAGTTTTGGGTTCAAAAACTGCGTTTAAAAGCGCTAAACATAATATTTGAACCGATAAAAAAAATTGTAATTATCCTCAAAAAATCACTAACTTTGACCCCTACACGCTGCGAAAGCGCTAACTCAAAAACTATGGCATTTAACAGACCAGGTAACGGAAAGGGCGACCAATCCGGAAGATCATCAAACAGGGCTTCAAAAGCCGGTGACAGGCCAAAAAGATCATCAGGTACAGATCGTACTGAAAACAATTCATCAAAAAGATACAGTAGTGACCGCCCTGCGCAAGCAGGTGGAAGCAAGCCTTACCAAAAACGCGAAGGTGGTGATAAACCGGCCAGCAGCTTTAGTAGTTCTGGAAGCGACAGACGTTCACCCCGCAGCAAGCCATATAGTGGCAGACCTGCTGATGCTGGCGATGACAGACCAAAAAGAAGCTTTGGTGGTGGTGAATCATCTGGCGACAGAAAATCATTTTCACCACGCAGTAAACCTTATAGTGGCAGAGTCGCCGATAGCGGTGATGATAGACCAAAAAGAAGTTTCGGTGGTGGTGAATCATCTGGCGACAGAAAATCATTTTCACCGCGCAGCAAGCCATACGGTAGCAGGCCTGCCGATAGCGGTGATGACAGACCAAAAAGAAGTTTCAGTGGTGGTGCACCATCAGGCGATAAAAAACCTTTTTCTTCACGCGGTAAATCGACCGGTTCATTTAATGCCGATGATAAACCTAAAAGAAGCTTTGCAAGTGATCGTCCCGGCGATAAGAAATTTGCAGGCAAGCCATCAGCCGGTGGATTTAAAAAGCCTTATGGCGATAAACCCGCTGATAGCGACAGACCGCAACGTTCAAGAACTAAATACGATAAAATAACACCTGACCTGGATGCTCCGGTAAAAACCTTACGAGGCCGTAAAAAAGCTGCAGAGCCTAAAGCAAAGGATACCGGATTAATCCGTTTAAACCGTTATATCTCCAATGCAGGGATCTGCTCACGCCGTAAAGCTGATGAGTTGATTATTGCAGGAGTAGTTTCTGTTAATGGTGTGGTGATTTCTGAACTGGGTCATAAAGTTGATCCGCAAAAAGATGAGATCCGCTACAATGGTGAAACGTTGAAACGCGAAAAGATGGTTTATGTGTTATTAAATAAACCGAAAGACTATATTACTACTACCGAAGATCCGCAGGAACGCCGTACCGTAATGCACCTGGTTGAAAAAGCCAGCCGCGAACGCATTTACCCTATAGGCCGTTTAGATCGTAACACCACCGGTTTGTTATTAATGACCAATGATGGCGATCTTGCTGATAAACTTTCACACCCACGCAATAACATTGTTAAACTTTACCAGGTTGAACTGAACAAAAGCTTAACCCAGGGTGATTTAAACAAAATTTCTTTCGGACTTGAGCTGGAAGATGGTTTAATTAAGCCTGATTCTATATCATACGTTGCCGGTGGTTCAAAACGTGAAATTGGTATACAGATACACAGCGGTAAAAACCGTATTGTACGCCGTATATTTGAGCACCTGGGCTACGAAGTGGTAAAGCTTGACAGAGCCGTTTATGCTAACCTTACCAAAAAAGATCTTCCGCGCGGCAGATGGAGGTTTTTGGAGGAAAGCGAAGTGGTACAGTTAAAGCACTTAATTTAAGCTACTAATACATCATCAAATATTTAATTTAATGAGAAAGCTCTGCTAAAAGCAGGGCTTTTCTTTTTAGTCAGCCCCACCTAAATCCTCCCCGGTAGGGAGGACTTGTAAAAACAAGAGCGGGCGAAGCTGAAGTCTCCCCTACCGGGGGAGATTTAGAGGGGGCCTATTTCATTAGTGTGTCATTACCGCATTATCCTTCAAAGCGGCTTCCCAGCCTATAATTGCATTTTTACGTGTTGGCCCCCAATGGTATTGCCCAACTTCGCCGGTTGATTTAATTACCCTGTGGCAGGGAATCAGGAACGCTACCGGGTTACTGGCTACCGCAGTGCCAACGGCCCGGTGAGCATTTTCGGAGCCTGCCTTTTTAGCGAGAGCAGCATATGAGGTAAGCATGCCGACTGGTACTTTTAAAAGCGTTTCCCATACTTTTATTTGAAAATCTGTACCCTTAAGATGCAGCTTTATCTCTTGTAGCTTACTCCAATCCTGTGTAAAGACAAACAGGGCATTTTGCTGAATTACATCTACCAGCTGACTGTAAGCCGCATTAGGATAGTTTGCTTTCAATAGCTTCAGGGCTTTTTCTTCGCCCTCATCAACAAAGGCCATATGGCAAATACCTTTTGTAGTTGATGCTACAATCACTTTTCCAAAAGGGCTATCTGCAAAAGAATAATTGATATGAAGTGCAGCGCCACCGTTCTTGTATTCGCCGGGTGTCATCCCTTCAACCTTTACAAAAAGATCATGCAGCCTACCTGTGCCTGACAGGCCGGTTTCAAACGCAGTAGCCAGCAGGTTAGTGTCGGCTTGTTTTAAAATATCCTTGGCATGTTCCACACTTAAATACTGGAGGAATTGCTTGGGCGTAACCCCTGCCCATTCCTTAAACATGCGCTGAAAATGAAACGGACTCAAATGCACATGTTCGGCAACATCTTCCAGCTTTGGTTGTGCTTTAAAGTTTTCCTTAAAATAGCTGATTGCTTGAGCAATCCGGCTATAATCTAATTCCTGTTGAGCGGTCATGATCTGATTTTGTATTACACAAATTTACCTGTCATAATCTGAACAGGCAATCCGTTTCTTGCTGAGTTATTAGCGGATAATCTCTTTTTGAAAGATAATCGCCATATTTGATAACCAAATCCTTACACCATGTTTCCTGTTCAGTTTTTATTCCGGTTTGCCAAAACAATTGCAGTGGCTGCAATAGGTTTAATGGCATTGCTTATAGTTATTGGTAATACTACCGATTATTTTACCAACTATCTGTTTGTTGAGCATGTATTAAAGATGGATACCATTTTTCCTCACAGCAATCTGTTATACAGAAGTATTAACAGTACTTTTATTTTTCATACCGGGTATATCCTGCTGATAACTATGGAAGCCATAATGGCTTTTTGCTGTTTAAAAGGAAGTTGGGTATTGTTTAAAAATATAAAAAGTAATGCAGTAAGCTTTCATGCAGCCAAAGATTGGGCTGTAGCGGGGATTATAGTGGGTATAGTTATTTGGTTTTTAGGCTTTGAAGTAATAGGAGGCGAATGGTTTGCCATGTGGCAAAGCAACACCTGGAACGGCTTAGGAGCTGCAGAAAGAATATTGAGTTTTTTGGTGCTGGTGCTTATCCTGCTGCATTTAAAGGAAGAAGATTATTAAAACAGTATTTTCGTCCCTAAAAATAAACCTCCGTTGAAGCTACCAGATTCAATAATTCCAACTTGGGTTCAACTTCTAATTGACTTGAATTGAGCTCTTCGGCAAATTTTTTGAATGAAGCCAAATTCTGTAATACCAAATGCGCTTCTTCGCTTTCAAACTGGTCAAAATGCATAAACGTTTTTCCATCCGGAAGTAACCAGGTGGTGTATTTTATGCCGGGATGATTCAGCGATTTTAATTCTTTAACAATAGCAGCAATATTCTGCTGATTGGTAGCCACAAATTCCGGCCGGGCAGTATAATGAACACGTACTACTTTCATAAGTATAAAATTAAACTAAATGGCACTGTAAGGCAAGTGCTAAACATGCCAATAAGCGGTGGTAATTACGACAAGATTTAACCTCAGAGTATTATCGAAGACTACGGAAAAGCCTTATTGTAATTAAAATACCTCTTTATAGTTAATGATAAATTTAGCCAGTTGTTCCTGTTCGGTAACGGTTAGTGTATTGCCGTCGTAAATCCAATAACCATTAGTATCAAACAGAATACGGCCCAGGTAATCAGGACTAGCTTCGTACGCAGTATACAGTTGGTAGCAGGTTACCGGTGCCGTATTTTCAGTATCCAAAACAATTTGCACCACCTCATCGGGGCTGTTCTTTCTTTTTAGCCATGCCCTGGCCTCGCCATTTAGATGAATATTGTTTACCATACACAAGCAAAGGTGAAAAATATTTTTATAAAATACTAATATTTTTAGTATTGCTTGCGTCCAGTTTCAAAAAAATTAAGTCTTGGGCTATTTCAACCCCCATTTTTCAACCATTTGAGAGTCAAAATGATCATTACTTTTAGAAGTAGCTTGTCCTTTGCCTGTGGCAATCAGGCTTTGTAAACTATCATTAATGTAGTGGCTCCAAGCTTCATTACAAACCTGGTAGCACTCGTATTGCGGAACCAAACCCTGATGAGTAAAACGGATTTCTGTTTTATCGCCCTTTTTACTGATTTCAAAAATGATTTTTGTGTTTATCCATTCGTTTTTATCTGCTATAAAATTGAAATAGTTGTCGGTAACGAGCCAAACTACTCGTTGTGCCGGAACAAGCTCCACAATTTTTATGGTACAGCGATGAACATCTTCATAATGGTACGCAAACTCGCCATGGAGGGTGTCTGTGCTGCCTTCTATGTTTTCTGACCACCATCCGCGAACATTATTGATGGCATCAAAAGCCACTTCCGGAGTTTGATCTACCAATAGTGTGGTAGTGAAATCCTGATTATTCATAATCTTATTTTTTATTGGTTATACATTGATATCTGTTTTAGTTTCCATTTCCTTTTTAGTAGGATGCCCTTTACCAGTGCTTATCAGGCTAAATAAACTATTTTGGATATAGTCCGTCCATGCGTTTGAGCAATCGCGGAAGCATTCAATTTGCGGAACTAAACCCGTTTGCGTAAAGCGGATTTGTGTTTGCTTACCCCGTTCGGTAATATCAAAAGTGATTTTGGTACCTGTCCATTCGTTTTGATCTTTAATAAAAGTGAGTTTACTGTCTGTAATGAGCCAAACTACTTTTGTATCCGGAATTATTTCTACCAGTTTTTGTTTGGAATAATGTACCGTTCCAAAACGGACTGAAAATTCATCATTAAGCTTTTGTGAACTGCCTTCTAAATTTTCCGTCCACCATCCTTTAACATTGTTAATGGCATCGAAGGCTTCCTTTGGTGTTTGATCTACCAAAATGGTAGTGGTGAAATCCTGATTATCCATGGTTTTATTTTTTGGTTGATTTTTCGTTTAGTAACACTTCCAGCTTTTTCAGTTTGCTGCCCCAGAAAGCATCAAAATACTCCAGCCATTGTTGCAGCTCTTTAAAGCCATCTTGTTTAAGTATACAGTGTCGTTCCCGGCCAATATCCTGAATAGATATAAACCCGGCATTGTAAAGCACTTTAATATGCTTGGAAACGGCAGGCCTGCTCATGTCAAAATTTTCGGCCAGCGAATTAATGGTCAAGCTGTCTTTTGAAAGCAGGTGTAATATTTGCCTCCTGCTTGGGTCGGCAATTACCTGGAAGGCATCAAGCCTGTGTTGTTCCATTGGTTGTTGTGTTTAGCAATTTTAAAATTTTCTGTATGTTCTTTAACCAGCCTTCGTCCATCATTGTAAATATGGTCATGGTTTCTGAACCGGCGAATCCGCGATGGATCAACTGAAGCTCGGTGCCATTATCTTTCTCATTTAATGTCCAGCTTACAACAGAGTCGGTTAGTGTACCATCGCCAGGTCCGAATTTCCAGGAGTAAGAAAGCGTTTGGGGAGGGTCTATTTCCAAAATTTTACAATAAATAATGCCATCGAAATCAATATCAGGCATGGCTTTGGTTTTGAATTGAAACTCATGACCCAAAACAGGAATAAAATCGTTTGGCATCAGCCACTGAGCCATTAATTCGGCATTGGTCAAATAATCCCAAACATCCTGAGGCGGGTTTGGGTAAAATAATTGGTGTTGAATAATTTTTGCCATAATGAGTAACTTTTAAGTTACTCAAATATATATGTAACTTATGAGTTACGCAAATTTATTTCAAATTTTATTAGATCTGTATTCGATGTGGGTTTAAGCGGCTTTTATTGATTATTTTAAATATTCATCAAAAAAGTCAATAGTGCGTTTCCAGGCCAGATCTGCCGCGGCTTTGTCGTAGCGGGGCGTGGTATCATTATGAAAGCCATGATTTACGTTTTCATAAATGTAAACCTGGTATTTTTTCCCATTAGCTTTTAAAGCCGCCTCATACGCAGGCCAGCCAGATGTGATCCTGGTATCCAGTCCGGCATAATGCAACAGCAGGGGAGCTTTAATCTTAGGTACGTCTGCAACGTCTGGCTGACTTCCATAAAAAGGTACGGCTGCCGCAAGCTCCGGTATCCTCACGGCCATCATGTTGGCAATACCGCCGCCGTAACAAAATCCAACAACACCAACTTTGCCATTGCAATCCGGATGGTTTTTCAGTTGCCAAAATGCGTCAATAAAATCCTGCTCCATTTCGCCCTTATCACGTTTGGCCTGCATTTCACGTCCTTGATCATCGTTGCCGGGGTAGCCGCCAAGTGGCGTTAGTGCATCGGGTGCAAGGGTGATGAATCCGGCAAGGGCAGTCCTTCTGGCAACATCCTCAATATATGGGTTCAGGCCACGGTTCTCATGAACCACTACTATGCCGCCGAGTTTCCCTTTATTGTCGGCAGGTTCGGAGAGCAATGCCTTTATTGTTCCGCCGCCTTTTGGAGATGAGTAATTGATATATACCGATTTTAAGCGCGGATCGTCCGCTTTAATCTGGATGTTCCCTTTATAGTCAGGCATCAGGAAGCTCATCAGTGCGGGGACTGTTAAGCCACCCACTGCGTACAGAGACAGTTTTTCTACAAACGCACGCCTGTTAATACGGCTATGGGCATAATCATCATACAGATCAAAAACTTCCTGCTTAATGTCTTCTTTATTAATTGGTTTCATATTGTTTGAGGCTTAAATCAAATTTAATCATTGCCAGTTATCAGCGTTGTAACAGTTTGGTTACCACAATGGTTTTAAATGCATTTGCACCTGGCCGAATATCACAAACCTCCATATGCTAAGTCTTTAATATTCTTATCAGGGAACCGGTCGCTCCCTTTTATCCTGCAGATATTTGCCAATAATTATTCCGGTTACTAATACGGTATACAAATGACCGGTTAAACCGGCCAGTATTACTGATCGTTTGGCTAACAGCGTGAGGGGTACAATATCACCATAACCTATGGTAAGCATGGTGGTAAAACTAAAATAGATAAGGTCATCAAACCGGTGGTGGTTATGAACCATATGTAAGTATGAGTTGGGGTAATTTACTTCAATGGTAATAAATATGATGGCATTGGTTAGGCAAAGTAAAATGAACCCGCAAACCAATACAGCCAGCACTTCGGAGGATACCTGGTCGGTTTTGAAGATTTTGGTGTAAACCTTTGAGGAGATCAGGATAAAGTACAAAAAGTATATGCCCAATATAGTGCCAGACTCAACCTGACTGTGGTAACAGCAATTTAACAACGCAATGCCGAGCACCAGCACAATCATGGTGCCGATGATGATGCGGGTTCTTTTCTCCCTGTAAAAAATGATAAATGCGGCAAGCATGTTTTGCAGGGGCAGCAAAATGGCCATGAACAATGCCTGGCAAAAAGTATTGCCAAAAATGAGTACAAGAAAACTTAAAACCAGGATTTCATATTTCCTTCCGGCTAACCAATAACTGATTTTTTTCACAAACGCTATATTTTAGTTGAATAAGTTTCTTAACAAAGGCAAACGTTTGTGCTTATTTAAATAATGTTTAAAAACAATTAACCGACTTTAGGCTATTTTATTGCCGACAGATCAATGGCAATCGACGCAGGGGGACTGCTGGTAGACTATGAATGCTTTTTAACCGATAAGTTTTAAGGAGAGATAATCAATCCCCCTACCGATTGCCTAGTGACGCAACCAGTAAAGGAAAAGAAGTTGATATTAGATAGCCAGACCGCCCGAAACCTCGATGCGTTGGGCATTGATCCAGCGGTTGTCTTCAGAGAGCAGGGAGGCGATCATAGGGCCGATGTCATCAGTGATTCCGGCGCGACCCAGGGCAGTAAGCTCTGCGATGTGTTTGTTCACTTCCGGATTATCGCGGACAACGCCACCGCTGAAATCTGTTGCCACGGCACCCGGGGCAACCACGTTAACGGCGATTCTGCGGGGGCCGAGTTCTTTGGCCATGAATTTGGTGAGCACCTCAACGGCACCTTTGAGCGAGCCATATGCTGCGCCTCCGGGCGTGATGAGGCGGGTTCTGCCTGTTGATACATTTACAATGCGGCCGCCGTCGTTAATGAGGGGGAGCAGGCGTTGGCTCAGCAGGAATACACCTTTGAAGTGAACATTGTACAGGCTGTCCAGTTCCTCTTCGGTGGTTTTCTCGAAAGGCATGTTGTGGTGATTGTTGCCGGCATTGTTCACCAGGTAGTCGAAATGGGTAGCGCCGAGGCTTTGGAGGGCAGACTGCACACTTTGCGCAAAGGCATCAAATGCGCTTACATTGCCGGTATCCAGCTGTAGGGCGAAGGCCTGCGCGCCGGTATCTTTTACTTCGGCTACAAGCGTATCGGCTTCTGCTTTGTTGCTGTTGTAGGTGAATATGGTGTTTACCCCACGCCTGGCAAGGCTCAGCACGGTATTGCGGCCAATTCCACGACTGCCTCCGGTTACTATGGCTATTTTATTTCCGTTTTCCATTTGTATTAAATTTATGGTACAAAGATGGCCCGAAAAGCCATTGAGCTGTTTGAACAAATCAATCCATTATTTGTAAAATTCAAATCATGGTGAATCTTTTTGGCAGCCGAAGCCGGGCGCATGCTGTCCCGCGAGAAACACGACACACGCCGGGACAAAAAAATCAGCCGGGACAGCCAATATTGAAAGCCAGGTAGTTAAGTGAATAAACGGGCCAACCTGGACAACGCGGGCTGATTTTTTTGTTTTTTGGGTAGATTTTGGGTTGAGGGTGGGACAGCCGATATAGTTGGTACAGTAATTATTTGTGGCAATAAATTGCAATTGGGGTGTTTTGTAAACTACAAGCATTTCGTCCGAAGTTTGGAAACTTTGAACGACGGGATATAGCTCAGGTTATGCAAATTGGGCTAGTGGCTTCAGCAGTGATAAAGGCCAAATGGGCATGTTGCTCTGGTGAGTAATTGACCGTATCACCCAACTCGATCATAAAAGTACCGCCGCAACAGGAATTGCTGGCCCTTCCACGTGCAAAAACATTACTTAGGTGTACCGGTGAGGTATTATTGAGCGCAGATGCACAATGCTTAGATAGCTGAGTACAGGCGATTCGGACATTCTTGATTTTTGCACGTATAGCCTGTACCACATCGGGACGAGGGTTACTGTGTTTATTTCGGCCCATGGAAAAAATGACCGTTTGGCAACCTGTTAAGTTGCATAACTCGCTAATAGCCCTTACATGATACCTATACAGTATATTTGAATATCTAAATGAAAAATAAATCTACGCCAGCCAAACATCCCCACTTAATCAATCCATATTTTAAACACCCACACTCAAAAATGCCACATGAATTCTTTAACCAAAGAATCCATGTGGCAAAGATTTATATTAATCGAAAAAGCCTGAATACTGCCTATTTCCAACCCCCGCCTAAGTCGGTGTATAAATTAACAATGGCCTGCAGTTGTTGCAATTTGTCATTTACACCTGCTAATTGGGCTGCTAGTAAATTCTGTTCGGAGGTTAAAACATCTGTATAATTGGTGGCCGAGCTATAGGTTAACAGTTGTTTGGTATAGTCAACCGATTTTTCCAGTGCATCCAGTTCCTTTTTTCTTAATCCCGCTTTTTTTATAGCTTGCTTGTACGAAAACAAATCATTGGCTACCTGCTGTCCGGCTGTTAAAATACTTTGCTGGTAAGTATTAAATGCTTCCAACTGCTGGGCCTTCGCTATGCGGTAACGCGCCTTGTTTTGTCCCTGGTTAAAAATAGGCTGGGTTAAGCCCCCCACTAAATTGTAGAATATAGAATTATTGAACAGGTCCTTTAACTGTAATGTCGATAAACCACCCTCGGCCGTTATGGTAAGCGTTGGGTAAAAATAAGAATGGGCAACATTGGTGTTTTCAAAAGCCGCCATAAAAGCAAATTCCGATTGTTGTATATCCGGCCTGTTCTTCAATAACAGGGTAGAAACACCTGCATTCAGCGTTTCAACCGGAATCTGCTCAGCCATGGTAAGGCGTTTAATTGGTCCTGGTCCGCGGCCCAGTAAAATGCTCAAAGCGTTCTCTGTTGCCCGTATGTTAGCTTCCAAATCGGGCATGGTAATTTCTGCCGCATACCTATTGGCTTCACTTTGTACCACGGCTGCCCCGGTAACCACATCCGCTTTTAATAAGGATTTATTGGTTTCCACATCCTGGATGTCGTTTTTTACGGTCTGCTGCGTGATAGCCAATTGCTGGTCGTACGATAATAGCGTATAATAATCGTTAGCGATGCTGGCTACCAGGGCTGTCTGCACGGCGCGTTTGGAGGCATCGCTTTCTAAAAACTGGGCTATTGCCTGGCGCTTTAAGCTGCTTAGCTGTCCCCAAACGTTAAGCGTCCAGCTGGCGCTCAGGTCTGCCTGGTAGGTGGTGGTATTTAAATCAATCCCCAATCCAGCCGGAAACGACTGTGCCGCCTGCGATGATTTTGCTTTGGTAACGGTAGCGCCTGCGCTTAAGGTTGGGAAATAAGCGGCCTTGGCTTCTTTCAGCGTAGCGTTGGCTTCGGCTATTTTCAGGATGGCCGTTTTCAGGTTCAGGTTATTATTAATGCCTTCCTGTATCAGGTTTTGCAATACGGTATCAGCAAATAATGATCGCCATGGCAATGCGGCTATCGAGTTAGTATCGGTTGCCGAACTATCACGGTATAAGTTGGCCGCATTTACACTGGGCCTGCTGTAATGTTGCGATACCTTGCACGATGCAATAATGAGCAAGGCTGTTGCCGCTATTAAAAAATATCTTGTTTTCATTTGATTGAACATAAGCTTAAAATTTAGTTGACTGTTGGCTCTTCAGCCGGAACATCCGGTTTGCCGCTAATCTTTTCCTGTAATCCCTGGAAAACGATAAATAATATAGGTATCACAAAAACCCCGAACAACGTACCGATAAGCATTCCCCCAACTGCACCCGTACCGATTGACTTATTACCTATTGCCCCCGCACCGGTCGACAACATCAACGGAAGCAAGCCGAATATAAAGGCAAATGAAGTCATCAATATGGGGCGTAGCCTGGCGGTTGCACCCTCAATAGCGGCATCAATAAGCGATAAGCCATGTCGTCTGCGGGTTACCGCAAACTCCACGATAAGGATGGCATTTTTGGCCAATAAGCCAATGAGCATAATCAAGGTGATTTGTAAGTAGATGTTGTTTTCTACCCCAAATATATTCGCGAAGATGAATGCCCCGGCCAAACCTACAGGCAGGGATAGCAACACTGCAAATGGCAGGATATAACTTTCGTACTGTGCACTAAGCAAAAAGTAAACAAAAATAAGACAGAGTATAAAGATGTAAACGCTTTGGCTGCCACCGGCAATCTCTTCACGGGTTATTCCGGCAAATTCAAAACCATAGCCTACAGGCAGCGTTTTTGCAGCTACTTCATTAATGGCCTTAATGGCATCGCCCGAGCTATAACCCGGATTTGGTGCGCCCTGTATATCAATAGAAGTGTACAGGTTAAACCTGTTGATAGACTGCGGACCGTAAACCTTGGTAAGGGTTACAAATTCGGAGATGGGCACCATGGCGCTGGTGCTGTCGCTGCGCACATAAATATTATTTAAGCTGGCCGTATTGGAGCGGTAAATAGCATCGGCCTGTATCATTACGCGGTACTGCTTGCCAAACTCGTTAAAGTTGGATGCATAAACACTGCCATAATAGCCCTGCAATGTGCTCAATACCGAATTTACTGTTACGCCCGCCTGGTGGCACCTGGCTACGTTAACATTGATCATGTACTGCGGAAAGTTGGTGTTGAACGACGTGGTGGCGTATTGAACTTCCTTATGCCTGGCAAGTTCAGCTATAAATTTGTTGCTTATATCATTAAATTTATTGATATCGCCGCCTGTTTTATCCTGCAGCTGAAACTCAAAGCCGCTGCTTAAGCCAAACCCCTGAAGTGTGGGCGGCGCAAAAAAGATGACCTGTGCATTTTTAATTCCCGCCGTCATCCCAAAAAGCTGCCCGGTTAAGCTGTTGATGTCCTCGCCTTTCCCGGTGCGCTTGTCCCATGGTTTTAGTTTGATTACCACCATGGCGTATGAGCCACCGGCCCCGGCAATAAAACTTTGCCCGGTAATAGTTAAGGTTGATTCAACCTCCGGTAATTTATTGATGATGTCTTCAACCTGTTTGGCTACTACGGTGCTTCGCTCCAGCGATGAACCAACCGGTAAGCTGATGTTGGCAAATAGTACACCCTGGTCCTCATTAGGCACAAAGCCTGTGGCCGTGGTTTTTATAAGCAGATAAAAAATACCGGCAAAAAGTAAAATGATAAGTCCGGCAAGCCATTTTTTTCCGGCAAGGAAATGTACCGAACGTTTGTATTTTCCGGTTACCGATTCAAAGCTTGTGTTAAAAGCAGTATAAAAGCGCTGTACCAGGCCAGAGTCTTTATGTTCACCTTCGGGATGTGGCTTTAAAAACAAGGCACACAGCGCCGGACTCAAGGTTAAAGCATTAACTGCCGATATAATGATGGCGATAGCCAGCGTTAAACCAAATTGCTTATAAAATACACCCGAAGAACCGGAGATAAATGATACCGGGATAAATACCGCCGCCATTACCAATGTAATGGAAACAATGGCCCCGCTGATATCGCGCATGGCGCTGATGGATGCTTCCTTGCCCGATTTGGCGCCCTGATCCAGCTTGGCGTGTACCGCCTCCACCACCACAATGGCATCATCCACCACAATACCAATAGCCAGCACCATGGCAAACAAGGTGAGCAAGTTAATGGTGAACCCAAACAGGTTTAAGAAAAAGAACGTACCCACTATAGCTACCGGAACCGCAATAGCCGGAATTAATGTGGAACGGAAATCCTGCAGGAATATAAATACCACAATAAAAACCAGGATAAAGGCTTCAATAAGGGTATGGATAACTTTTGATATAGATTCATCCAGAAAATCATTTGCATTAAGCAAGGAAGTATATTTTACCCCGGGAGGAAAAGATTTGGATGCCTCGGCAATGGTAGCTTCGCATTGCTTGATCAACGAATGAGCATTTGACCCCGCCACCTGTGATATAGCAATACCGATGGATGGATTGCCGTTAGTAGTAGTGTTGCCGCTATAGTCAAGCGAGCCTAATTCTATGCGGGCCACATCTTTTAGCAGCAAGGTTTGCCCGGAGCTGGTTGACTTAACTACAATGTTTTCAAAGTCGGCCACTGATTTTAAACGGCCCTTATACTTAAGGGTATATTGGAAAGATTGATTGCTGTTTTCGCCCACCTTTCCCGGTGCGGCATCCACGTTTTGTTCCGCAAGGGCGGTGTTAATGTCATCAGGTATCAGGTGATAGGCAGCCATTACGCTTGGTTTCAGCCAAATGCGCATAGAGTAATCCTTGGTGCCAAAAGCAGTTGCATCGGCTACACCGGTGATCCTTTTAATCTGCGGCAGCAAATTGATATTCGCATAGTTCTGTAAGAATGTTTGATCATACGACTTGTTGGTGCTCGACAGCGAAAATATCATGATATTGCTGCTCTGCTGTTTCTGCGTGGTAACACCTGCCTGGGTAACTTCTGCAGGCAACAAGGGCGCAGCCTTTGAAACACGGTTTTGCACGTTTACCGCCGCAATGTCAGGATTGGTACCCAATGCAAAAAAAATGGTAATACTTGCCGTACCATCATCAGAAGCGGTTGAAGTCATGTAAGTCATGCCTTCCACACCGTTAATCTGTTCCTCCAGCGGAACAATAACACTGGTTAATACCACATCGGCATTAGCCCCAGAATAAGAAGCTGATACCACCACAGTAGGCGGTGCAATATCCGGGTATTGGGTTATCGGCAGTTCTATTAATCCGATGAGTCCCAAAATAACCAGTATGACCGATATAACGGTAGATAATACCGGCCGTTCAATGAATGTCTTTATCATCTTATTAGTTTTTTAGATCCTGGTAAACCTTGTTGGCATCCATTGGTTGAGGGTTAATTTTGGTTGAGTCTTTCAGCGAGATAGTTCCATCATAAACTATTTTATCACCTGCCTTGAGGCCTCCGGTAACCACATAGTATTGGCCCGCTGTTAGTTCCATTATTTGTATCTCCTGATTTTTTACCAGGTTGTTATCACCCAAAATGTATACAAAATGTTTACCCTGTAATTCATAAGCAGACTTTTGGGGTACCAGCACAGCATCAGTTAATGCCTGCGGAATATCTACATTTCCAGAGCTGCCGCTTCTTAACAAATGCAAAGGATTGGGGAATGCAGCCCTAAAGCTTGCTGAACCGGTAGTGGTATTTAATACACCACTAATGGTTTCCAGGCGTCCTTTTTCTGGGTATGCAGAACCATCGGCCAGCGCTAAATTAACATCAGGTGTGTTTTTTAATTTTTCATCCAAAGTGCTGCCTTTTACCGAGCGGGAGAACTCCAGCAATTGCTTTTCATTTAACGAAAAGTAAGCATACACTTTACCAATATTAGCTACCGTAGTTAGTGGACTGGCTGTGGTACTGGTGATGAGGCTACCCAAACGGTAAGGGATAGAACCAACAACCCCATTTACCGGGCTGGTAACGTAAGTATAGCCCAGGTTTACTTTAGCGGTAGCCAAAGTGGTTTGAGCCTGTGCCAATGCGGCCCGTTTGGTATCGAGGGTATTTTGATCTGTTTGCAGTTCGTATTCTGATATGATACCTTTTTCAACCAGCGGCTTGGTCTTGTTTACTGCTATTTCTGCTGAATTTATATCTGCTTTTGCACTATTTATTGCTGCAATGGAGTTGATAACCGTTTGTTCATATTCCGGTGCGTTAAGTTTAAACAATAGTTGCCCCTTTTTAACCACTGAACCTTCATCAACATAAATTTTCTCAATATAGCCGTCAACTTTTGGGCGGATATCAATGGTTTGTTCGCCCTGCATTACCGCAGGATAGCTGGTATGGAGCGTTGCAGATTGCGGTGTAACGGTAAATACCTGGTATGCCGCCGGAGGCTGTTGTGCGCCTGGAGCCTGATTGGCATTTCCGCCGCATGAGCTTATTGCAATGATCGCTGTGCTAAGCATTGCCAATCCGGCCCAGTTTTTTTTCATTTTATAAGGTATTGTATTCATATCTTTTTTAATGGTTGGATTTTTATTAGTTGACTTATGGGTTTGACGCTTGCGTCAGTTTTTTGTTAAAAAAATTAGCTAAATAAAATATCAATTATCATTTTCTTTCTTTCCTGCATCAGTTTTTCAAAGTTGGTATCGTCAAGTTCAAGCATCCGTTCAAATAACCGGCGCGTTAATAAGGGATAAGCCACCAGCGATAACATATTGATCATGAAATTAATAGGGGATACTTTCTTAATCTCGCCGTTGTCAGCAGCCTGTTTTACTTCCTCTAAAAATTGCTGCATACCCGGAGGGGAGTCTTTTGTGGGTAAACTGAATCCGTGGGCATTTATTTCACTGATTAAAAAAGACTCCTTGTAGGGGTACATGGTTAGCTCAGCAGTGAACATATCAATAAAAGCAATAACTTTCTTTTTGAAAGGCATATCTGAACCCAGCACTTCATTCATTTTAGTTCCAGTATCTGCCATAGCTTCCTTAAACACCTGCTGAAAAAGAATGTCTTTGGAGCGGAAATAATAGTTGATTACCGTTCTGGCAACACCTGCAGCATCGGCAATATCCTGAGTGGTGGCATTAAACCTGCCTTCTGCAAAGAATATTTGTTTTGCGGTGTCTTTGATTAATTGTTCTGTTCCTGTATCTCTTGTCGCCATTGTCTTACTAAAACGTTTGACATTTGTGTCAGGCAAATATAAAACCCAATAGATGATACTTATGTCAATAGATTCACATTTTATCTGATCTTATTGCTACAATGGTACAAATGATTAGTATTCGCATCAATTGAAATCTCCAGAGATAGAATATTTATAGATGAAGTAATATAATAACACTACTAACGGGCCAAATAAACCCTGTGTTTATGAAGTTCTCAACCCCATATAAGCAACCTCCCTCGTCATGAAACAGCTTACAACACTAAGTTTTTCATATAATGTGTATTAACCCCGGGGCTTTGAAGTTGGGTTTCATTAAAGTAGCGCGATTGTTCCACAAAAAAATATTTCATACCATCGGCAATGGCGGTTTTAATCAGATGGGGGTAGTCAATAATCCGCCCAGCTAAGCCTCTTCCGCTTAGCTGGGCAAGAGTTAGAGCGTCCACGCTCCCGATCTCAGGGGCCAAGCTGTTCCCCAAAATTCTTTTCATGTATTTAACGGAGATTTGTCATGTGTCAAATAGTAAGTTGCCAGATCGATCGAAGAGAGTTCAGTGAAGCCTGCCTGGCGCAAGAGGTTCACCAACTGTCCACGATGATAGGTCGAGTGATTCATGCTGTGTGCAAAAGTTTGCCAGTATAACAGCTGGCCTATTCCGCCCCTGGGATAAACAAATGTGACAGGATCGTTATAGTTTTCTTCCGGACAATTTTTTATAAAATCTTGCACCCCGCTTGAAGCGGTTTTCCAGAGATTGATCAACTCATTTTTAGAGCCTTCGAAATGAGAAGATAGATAAATTGGGGTTATTGCTTTCGTCCAGAAATCAATCCATATTTTTTCTGCACTTACAATATGGACGGCAGTCTGTCTAATACTGCCGAAACTACTGGAAAAAGATTGATCCCACTGCGTGTCATTGATTTGGCCGAGCCAGGCCATAGCTTTATCATTCGCCCAACTGTTGTATGCAGCTAAGGCGGTAAAATATACTTTGTTCATTTTTTAATTGCTTAACTGATACTGTTTTGGTGTGATGCCGTGTACCTGCTTAAAGGATTGTATAAAACTGGATAAGTTCTCGTAACCAAGTTCATAATAGATCTCGCTGGCGGTGCTGTTTCCTTGCCTAAGGAGTTTGGCAGCTTTTTGCATTCTTTTTTCCAGCAGCCATTTGCTGGGAGAGGTGCTATAAATCCTGGCAAAGCGTCGTTTGAAGGTGGATAGACTTGTATTACACAAAAAGGCCAGCTCTTCGATGCTTACCGGATGATCAATATTGGCATTAACCGCCTGCCTGATGAGGATATCATCAGCCGCTTCCTTGCTGATGCCCCGGAGTTTTTGTAACTGACCGGGATGACTTTCGCAGAGATAAAGCAGTAGTTCATGCACTTTTAATTGCTGCATATTAGGGGAAATGGTTTGATTACCAACGAGCAAATGTTCAAGCGAACTGATAAAATTACGGAGGAAGACATCCTGTTCAAAGCGCAAGATGGGTTCTTCAGGTATTTCGGCAGCTTGAATACGCAAAAGGTTTGGCTGCCTTGTAAAAAAATCAGAAAGTACCCCGTTATCAAAAGAGATCAAAATGCTTCGGTATTTGCCGCGTGGGGCAACTATTTTTTCGCTCATTAGGCAGTTGCCTCCGGCAAGCAGCAGAAATTGGCCGGGTATTATACCTATCGTTTTGCCAGCATAATAAACAGTTTTCTCACCCTCCAGCAAAAAACTAAAAAGGTTTTGCTGAAGTGTGATCCTGTTCTTGATGCTGGTTCCTTCCGCCTGATAGCTAAAAATGGAGATAGGTTCCGCTTGTTTCATGTAACGCTAATTTAATGCTTTTGTCCGTAAACCAGTAAAGAAGCTTTAGCAAGTGTAGCGTAATGAAGGTTGAATCCTACATAGGCAGGCGTAGCGTTCTGATCCAGTTCAATTTCTTGGGCAAGAGCATAAACGGTGATCAAATATCGGTGGGCTGGGCCTTCTGGTGGTGCGGCTCCGGCATAACCGGGAGTACCCATGTCTGTATTACTTTGTATCACATTTCCCGGTATTAAATTTTTCGCCGGGTCGCCGGCATCTGATAGCAGTTCATTAACATTAGATGGGATATTGAATGCAACCCAATGCCAGAACCCACTGCCTGTTGGCGCATCGAGGTCATACATGGTCAAGGCAAAAGCCTTTGTGTCTTTCGGTGCGTTCTCCCAGTAAAGCTGAGGCGAGCGGTTCTGCCCGGTGAAGCCCATACCATTGGAATATTGTTCGTGGTTTAACTGCCCGCCTAATTCGTTACTTTTTAAAGTGAATGTTGGTGTCATTTTTCTAATATTTGATTGTAGATCAAAGGTAATCCCCTGATTCAAGTGAGCCGATAGGCCAACGTTCAAAAAGTGTCGCTAAAAGTTCAATTTCAATCCTGATTTATTAATAAAAGATAATGTAATATCAAGCTTTCTCTTTCAAAAAAAACCGCCCGGTCAAGAGTCCCTCTTGACTGATTCCTATTTTGAGTGTCCACACTCAAGTTTTCTGCACCAATCAGTAAACCTTTATTAGTGTATAGGTGAAAATACATCAAAAACGGGTGTTTTCACCCTTTTTTATTGATTGAAGTAAGCCTACATTTATGCTATTCAAATCCATTTTTTTATTTACTACCTAAACCTTAATTAAATGGCAGCAAAAAAATCATTTAAAGGGCAATCAGAAGTGTCTATTGAAGATGCTATCAAGAATGCAATTGGGTCCGATCCCAGGGGCGATCAGGGAACAGACGAATTTAACTACGATGTTGCTCACCTCAAAGTTATTTGGGGAGGTTTTGCCCAAACAACAACATACAAGGTAATACTGGAGCGGCCTTAAAAATTGCTCATACCGTACTAACAACTAAAATCAGTTGGCTTAAGGACAGCTATTGTTTATTAAGCAATTACTAAAGAAACTACACATTATAAAATATATACCTAAATCTTAATCCAATCACATTATGAAAGAGCGCAAAAACGTATACCTGCTTCCTGCCGGAGACACTACCCTGGCCTGGTACTCAAAAGCCGTTGTCGAAATGAAAAAACGGCCAACAACCGATCCAACCAGCTGGAATTACCAGGCAGCCATGCATGGATTTAATGCCAGCTTATCTTTCTGGCGAGGCGCGGCACCTTTGCCCAGTCAAACAGAACAGAACCAATATTGGAATCAGTGTCAGCATGGGTCATGGTTCTTCCTTCCATGGCACAGAATGTACCTGGCCTATTTTGAGCAAATAGTGGCAGCCACTATTGTTAAGCTGGGAGGTCCGGCAGACTGGGCCTTACCGTATTGGAATTATAGCGATACATCTAATCCTAACGCACGTACCATTCCCCCGGCATTTACCAATCCTAATAACGCCACAAATGGCTTATGGATTACCGGACGGGTAAGTGACACTATACCCCCCAGATATGTAACCCTGGGCGCATTAAATACGATACCTTATACAGGGGATGGCCGCACTTCTCCCCTTGGCTTTGGCGGACCTGAAACCGGATTTTCGCACAGCGGCGGAACGCACGGCCAGCTGGAAAGCCTGCCGCATGATATGGTGCATGTTGCTATTGGCGGCGCAATGGGCGATCCGAGGACTGCCGCATTAGATCCTATTTTCTGGCTACATCATGCCAATATAGACAGGTTATGGCAGGTGTGGCTCAACATGGCTGGTGGTCGTATAAATCCAAATAAATCATCCTGGTTAGATTATAATTTTTATTTCCATAATGCTGCCGGCCAAAGTGCCCAATTTACATCAAAACAAGTGGAAGATACCAGGCAGGTATTATCGGGCTATACCTATCAGGGAGTACCTGTGGGCGGGCCAACACTTAGAACTGCAAATGCATTACAAAATGCTGATTTCTCTACACCTTTAGAGATCACTGCGGCCACCAACCAGGGAGTAACTTTAGGCTCCGCAAAAACAGTTGCCCATCTTGGTTTAAACGCTTCTCCCCAAAAAGCGGTAAATCTTGCGGCTACCACCAATTCGGCTGTTAGTAAACCCGCATTAACTATTTTACACTTTGAAAATGTTACGGGTAAAGGTGTCCCTCCTATTTACGACGTTTATTTGAATGAGCCGCAAAATGGCGGAGATAAAGAATCCTACTATGCCGGGTCTGTAAGTTTCTTCGGGGTTGAAGAAGCTTCCACTCCAAGCGTGCACCAGTCAGGAAGCGGACAACATTATGCTTTAGATATTAGTGACCTTGTGAATAAACTGCGCAGTTCGCCAAATTGGAAAGACCAACAACTGGATGTAAGTATTGAACCATCACGCGCGGTTGATGCGGATGCTTCTGTAAACATTGGCCGCATAAGTGTTTATAGCGAATGAGTGCAGATGCCGGCGTAGCAGCCAACAGCAATAGTTTCTCCTTCCCTGCAGAAAAAATGCGGATGTTAATAATAAAACATCCCGAGTGGTGGGCCTGGTTTTTGAGCTTATTTGCCTGGGTTTTAATAGTTGGTAATTTATTTACTAATGCTCATCAAACCGGGCATTTAAGTATGATTACCTATTGCACACCCAGGGGAATTGTTAAAGTATTAGGCCATTCGCCATTTGAATTACATGCTGTATGGAAGGAGGAACCTGTTTCTTCAAGGATATTGACAACTATTAGAACCGGATTGCTGCCCTGGATGATAATGGTGGTAGCGATGATGTTTCCCTTGCTTAACGAGCCTATAAAACACGTAGCCTTTTCGGTTAAACGAAAAGATATGGATTTAGGGATTGGGGGATTCCTGATAGGGTATATTATAACATGGACAGCCGTTGGAGTCATGTTTCTTTTATTGTCGTTTTTTTTGAATTTGATAATCGGTGATTTGTCTCATTTTGCAAGTGCTTTAATTACGGCATCAGGGTTTCTACTGGCTGCTGTTTTCATCTGGCATCCGGGCAGGCCCATAAAGATGACTAAATGCGGCCAAACAGCACCCATTCGTATCCAGGGTTGGCATTTGTTTTTGGATAGTTTGTTTTACGGGGTAAAAATGGGATTCAATTGTTTCAATACCTGTTGGGTTCCTATGGCTGCATTAGTGTTGGCCCACCACAACATCCCGCTTATGTTTATAGTAACAGCAGTTATTATTCATGACCGCTATTTATTGCCACACACCAGTAAGTTTACCGGGTATGCCTGGATGGTTGTAGCTGCTACGTTATTTATTATTGGTATATTGTGATAAACTTTATTAACTAAAGTGTGTTTTATTAATAGCATAGCGATGGGTTTTAAAAGATTAAAATAGATTGTCATCCTTGAGCGTAGCGAAGGATCTTCTTCATTAAACAGGTGTACACCTTGCATATCGCCCACCTGAAATGCGCAGAAGATTCTTCACTCTGTTCAGAATGACAAGGCTAATTTTTTTGGATGTTTCGAACACTCAAGATTTTAAATCCATCGCTATATTTAAAACAGGTAGCAATGTCCACATATCGAATTTCACAACTTATTGCTTCAACTGATAACTTTTCATGGAAGGGAGATGTTCAGACCATTGTAATTGACTTCGTGAATCATAATGATATCGATGAGTCATTGAGCCAGTTTCGTTCCACCGGATTTAATTCAGGGCATAGCCTTTCTTTACTTTTTGAAAATATGCGGGGAAATGATTTGGTACCCGTTATTGATATATATCTAAACCTTGATCAGGAAGATAAATCAGAAGAGAAGAACTATGTAGGATCAATGGCCTTATACGGACTTGGCGAAAGTTCGGCTAATGATGGAGCAGGGCAGGACCGTGTTTTTGATGTTGGCGAAGTATTTAGCCAGTTGCATAATCAGCCAAACTGGTCCGACAGTCAATTTAAGCTAACCTTAATTCCCTCCCGTTCGCCCAACAAAGATGCCCTCTTAACTATTGAACGTATAGCGCTATATTATTATCAATTATAATTTGTTGCTGAACGATCACCATCCGCCACAATCTTTACAACACTAAATTTTTCATATAATGTGCATTAACTCCGGCGCTTTGAAGTTGGGTTTCATTAAAGTAGCGCGATTGTTCTACAAAAAAATATTTCATGCCATTGGCAAGGGCGGTTTTAATCAGGTGTGGGTAGTCAATAATGCCCTGGCCCAAATCGCAGGCAGATTCTTCTTTATCGCCGGCCGGTAATCTTTGTTTTAATACATCCCGCATGTGGCAAAGCCTGAAACGTTTTTTGTACTTGTTTAAATAAGCTTCGGGATCCAGTCCCTCGGTTACGGTATAGTAAAAGTCCATTTCAAAATCTACCAATGCCGGGTCCGTATGGTCAAGCAAAACGTTAATGGGTAACTGGCCGTTAACCGTTTTATAAGGATAATCGTGCGGGTGATAGCCAAAGCGTAAGCCATGTTTTTTACAAATCTGTCCCCTGTGGTTAAAATCGTCGGCTATGTGCTTAAAATTATCTATTGATTTCTGCGGACCTTTCCAGGGGCATATCAGGTATTTCATGCCTGTTTCGGCTGCCATTGCTGCCTGCTTCTCAAAAGGCATATCACTGTCCTTATAGTGGGACGATATAAGGTTGAGGCCATTGCCGTTGGCCAGCTTCTTAAATTCAATATTGCTCAAACCCCAAAACATGCCTTTACTGCCGCTGTAACTTTCTATCTGGGTGTAGCCCATTTCGCCTAACAGCCCTAAAGTGCCGGGTGTATCTTTTTCCATGGCATCCCTCACCATATAAAGCTGGATGCCGAAATCGCGCAATTTAACCCGGTTAAATGCGGGCAATGAGAGTTTACGCAAGGGAACAGCGAGGGCTAAAAGCGAGCTGTTTTTTATAAAAGTTCTCCTGTTGATCATCGGTTGTTTGTATTAAAGTTTAATATTTGCATAACGGCTTATAAATCTTTTCCTGCAATTTCTACGCTTACCTTTATCGGCAATCTGTAAGTAACACTCTCTCGCCGGATATTGTTCATCACAACTGTTTTTCAATTTTGCAAGCCGGATTCATAATGGCATAAGCAGCATAGTTTAAACCAAGCATAGCTATCCTCCTGATATTAGTAAATCTTTAAATGGTTTATATGGTGATTCCTGGCGGATACCTAACACAAGTATACCTCATTAAACGGAAATAAATTGGCGATGAGATTAAACGGCACTTTGATATACAACTGGTGAAAACACAAGCATAATACTGTTGTAGTTATTACCAACGCCAGTTAGTGTTTATCGATACAAAATACCCTATATAACACCTGCCGCACTTGCTGTTATATAGGGGTTTTATCTATTTGTTTTTGTGGTGTAAAAATTAAAAACCTTTGTCAGTTTCAGTCCAACAAACCGGCTTACAAGTTTCGGAAATTCTTAATATTGCTAAATGAAATTAGAGTTGTTTCAGGTTGATAGTTTTACCTGCCAAACCTGTGGGCGCACTTTGGACTGATTAGCAGGAGTTTCTTAAATAATTTATAGCACTCTGAGGACAGATGATGGAGGAAAACGAAAAACCCGAATTTTGGGAGTCGAGCTTTAGCGAAAAGCAGGAAATGTGGGGCTTTGAACCATCCCATTCTGCGGTATTAACGAAAGATTTTTTTGTTGAGAAAGCAGTGAAAAATATGCTTATTCCGGGAATTGGCTACGGACGGAATGCGCAAACTTTTAAAGAAAATGGCATAACAGTAACCGGCATTGAGATATCAAAAACAGCTATTGAAATGGCCAGAAAACATTACGGAAAGGAGATGACCATCTATCATGGTTCTGTAACGGATATGCCCTTTGATAACTGCCTGTACGATGGTATATTTTGTTATGCTTTGATTCATTTATTAGATAGCAACGAGAGGCAAAAGCTAATTGCCGACTGCTACAACCAGCTTGCAACAAATGGCTACATGGTTTTCACCGTGATATCCAAAGATGCGCCTACCTATGGCAAAGGTAAATTACTAAGCGAGGATCGTTATGAACTATTTGGCGGCGTCAACATGTTTTTCTACGACAAGGAATCAATCCACAAAGAATTTAACCACGCCGGATTATTCGAAATCACAGAAATTACGGAGAATTACCCCTTCTTTTTAATTAAGTGTAGAAAAGGCGGCATCTAGAGTGTTTTTTATCCTTGATGTTACAAAAAGTCATATAATCATAATTTACAAATGGGTGCAGTTGCGCCCGAACTGATGGTCTTCGTCAATAAGGTTTAATCCAGAGTGGGCGGAAATTAAGTTGCAAAAATATGCTTACACCATCCATCTGACATCGCTTTATACCCGCGCCACCTGTGCCAGTTAGGGTACAGGTGATGATTAACCCCTAAAATTTTTGTTGTTTTTACAGCTATCCACTTTAGTTGAATTAAATAATTATTAAATATTTTTACCAAAAGGAAAAATATCCGGATATTTATACCTACCTTGTCAACTTATTAATATAACAATATAATGCAACAAGGAACAGTAAAATTTTTTAATGAAACAAAAGGATTCGGATTTATTACACCAGAGAATGGTGGAAGCGAGATTTTTGTTCACTCTACAGGCTTAATTGACAATATTCGTGAGAATAACGTTGTTAATTTTGACGTTGAGGAAGGCCGTAAAGGTCCTAACGCAGTAAATGTAAAAGTAGCTTAAAATACTATAAATTATTGTGAGCACCCTCCCTGGCGGAGGGTGTTTTTTTTTGGAAATAATTCAGATAAGAAGCCGTTATAACTGTATAGTGATTAACTGCATTCATATATCGGGATAAATAGTGTGTTTTTATCATGAAATGGTATGTGAGGATTGATGATGAATAAAAATAGTAGCGGGAAGGAGCTTCCAGAAGACAATACGGCTTCCAATTTAATTAAACCTTTTAAGTCGGCAGATATGGCGGAGATTGCGCTCGATTCTGCCAATGTAGGTATCTGGATCATGGATCCGGCATCCGGACAATTCCTTCCCTCCAACCGTACCAAAGAACTCTTTGGTTTTTTACCGGAAGAAGAGATGTCTTTTGAGGATGCGATGTCAAAGGTGGTTGATAGACACCGGAAAAGTGCGGTGGAGGCCATTGAAACTGTCTTTAAAAAACGAATTCCCCTTTATATTGAGTTTCCAATTATTGGTATTTCTCATCGCAAACAAAAATGGTTGAGCGTAACCGGCGGATTTAGTAGTCCGACTGCGAGCGATTGCTATTTCTCCGGCATCATCATGGATATTACAGAACAGAAGCAAAGTGACTTGAGGCGGAGTAAATTTATAGGCATGGTTAGTCATGAGCTAAAAACACCACTTACCGCACTGAAGGCTTATGTACAGATGCTAAATAACTGGGCAAAGAAACAGAAAGACAATTTTACAATAGGGGCATTGTCAAAAGTGGATAAGCAGGTTAAGAAAATGCTCAATATGATTAACAGTCTGCTTAATCTGTCGGGAGCCGAGGCTGGTAAGATACATCTCAAAAAAGAAGTTTTCAGGCTTGATTCATTAATCAATGAAGTAGTTGAAGAAACGTTATTTATAACGTCCACTCATCATATAGTAATCAATCCCCGCCATACCGTAAATGTCAATGCCGACCGGGAAAAAATAGAACAGGTTTTGGTAAATCTGCTGAGCAATGCCGCAAAATATTCTGATAAAACCGCTGAGATTGAAATAGGTTGTGTGTTACATGATAATAATGTAGAAGTAAGGGTCAGGGATCAGGGACTTGGTATTGCGGCTGCGGATATTCAAAAACTTTTTTTGCCCCATTACCGCGTGGAAAGTAAGGAAACAGAAAAAATAGCCGGTTTTGGCATCGGCCTTTACCTGTGTGCGGAAATTATTAACAGGCATAATGGGAAGATTTGGGCCGAAAGCGAACCTGGCAAAGGTAGCACTTTTAAATTTACACTTCCTCTAAAATAAAGCTTCTATATCATAGGGCGTTTTGATTCATTCTTAAAATGACATCACCGACAAACAATGCTACCAACAAGGCGATACAGAAAGAGTTAAATGAAACCACCTAATCGGTATTTACTCCCCATTGGCAGTTTTACAAATATCCCATCTTCCTGAGGTATGCCACCCAAATATCATAAGCTGGTGGCTTAAGATGCAGCCCTTCGTAAGTGTATTCACTTTTAAGTCGGCCATTAGCATCGGCAAACAGGTGAAAGATGTCTACATAAGTATAGTTACCGGCTGCTGCATTGGCTCGCAGCAATTTATTGAGGGCCAATACATGTTCTTCCTTATCATAATGCTGAGGGAAGTTGTTTACGGTTGAATTAACGGGCAGTACACTTTCTACATAAATACGGGTTTGCGGGCATTGGGCATGTATTTCCTTTACAATTTTGAGATCATTGTCGGCAATCACCGCTTCCGGAATGTCCTTGCCAATGTCGTTAATGCCAATCAGCAGAAAAACTTTGGAGGGCTGTCGGTCGGTAATATCCTTAAGGCGTTTCAAAACTCCGTAAGTGATATCGCCGCCTATGCCCCGGTTGATAACGGTGGTATCACCGGTTGCCTTTTTCCAGTTACCCATTTCGGTAATGCTGTTGCCCAGAAAAATGACCCTGCCCGTTACTATCGGCTCTTTTGCAAATTGAGCCAAACGCAGCGGGGTGTGTTCGGGGATAAAGGGTATGGTGTCAAAAAGCCGTTGATTGGTAACAACTTGCGCCTGTAACGCCAGTGGGAACAATAGGACAATGATGAGGTATTTCATAATTTTGACGTATTTCATAGCGATGGATTTAAAATCCATCGCTATGAAATTACTATTTTTCTTTCATACGAATGGCATTAGCATCAAACATGCCCATCAGGCTGCCAGTTGCATGGTCGTCATCTTTCTTTGCCAAAAGCAGGCTCACATCATAACCCTGTGCGTTAAAATACAAGGTGATCTTGTCGCCATCCTGTTCAATTTTGGTCAGCGGTATATCCTTATGCGCGGCGGTGGTATCTAACAGCACACCTTTCGTATGGCCTGCCGAGTCGGCAATATTAAACTTCATATGCGTATCCCCATTTGGCAGGCCTTTTACCAGCACATCCCATTTGCCGATATAATAATTTGTTTGCGTTTGTGCATTCGCTTTTGTCGCGATTACTATCAGGATCACGGCCATTAAATTAATTAGTGTTGCTTTTTTCATTTTTTGATTTATTTGAGTGTCTTAAATTAGTATTTGATTATGTTTTCATGTTACCGGACCGCAAGGGCAAAAACCTGTAATGCCGGTTAGACGCGGTTCCCCGTTTGCAAATAGTTGTGCCTATGCCAGCACTTTTTTCAAATTGTTGTAGTCGTTGGTAACGTTTTCCATTGTTGTTGGGGCTCCCTCCGCGTCCTGTTCAATAAAGAAGTACTTCATTCCCGATAGATGTCTGGCATCAAAAATTGGTTTAAAATCAACGTAACCGCTGCCGATCTCTGTGGGCTCTTTTGTGATTTTATCCATATCCTTCGCATGCCAAAGCGGTATCCTGCCGTGATATTTCTTAAATATCTCAACAGGGTTCTGCCCGGCAACGGTTGCCCAGCCAAGGTCAACTTCACTCTTTACCAAATCTTTGTCGGTATTGGCCATTATGTAATCATAAGGCAATACCCCATTTATCGGCACAAACTCAAAGCTATGGTTGTGAAACGCAAACTGCACTCCGGCTTTCTTGCATGCTTCCCCTGCTTTGCCAAACACATCCACTGCAATTTTAACATCGTCCATCGTTTTTGTTGGTATTGCAGCGCATACAAGGTATTCCAAACCGCCCTCCGCTGCTTCGTCGGCTAATTGCTGTGCATTGTCCTGCAGGTTGGCCCCTTTGGGCATGCGTGCAATCATGGGTGCATACTTCTGTATTTGGGCCGAGTCTTTCGCGGTAGTGGCTAGTTTCATCAACATGGGTAAGGTAAAAGGCACTCCCCCCACATGTCCGCTGCGCCAGGTCATCCCCATGTCTTTTACCATACTGGCAAATTCCTTGGGTTTGTAGCCATAGTAAAGCCCTTTTGAGCCACTGGCGCTTTCCAGATTCTTATAACCAATTGCCGCCAGCTTTTGCAGGGTGCCTTTAGTGTCGGCATCCATCAAGCTGCCAACGGTATACAACTGCAGGCCAATAGCATCGCTGGTTTTAGGCATAATAATACCGGCTGCGCGGCTAAGTGCCGGGTACAGCAAGCCTGCGGCGGCGAGCATGCCGGTTTGTTTTAAAAATGTGTTTCTGTTCATATCAATTCTGTTTTAACATTATTTAACCGAATAACTTACAAAAGCAACCTTTTTACTGTCAGGGCTCCACGATGGTGTATTGATGGTGCCCGCTCCACCATAAAACACAGGCGTTATATCTTTAACAGTTTTTGTTTTGAGATCCATTAAACGAAGTTTAACATCTTTACCAAACGGGTGAAGTTGTTTTTGATCGGTAGTATAGGCTATATAAGCGATGGATTTATTATCTGGTGATGGATGCGGAAACCAGTTGGCATTTTCATCAAAGGTCATTTGCTCTTGTTGCGAGCCATCAGTGTGCATACGCCAAATTTGCATACGGCCACTACGGTAGGAGTGGAAATATATATACTTGCCGTCAGGAGAATAATCGGGTCCATCATCTAACCCTGGGGCGTCAGTTAGTCTCTTCGGCGTGCCTCCTTCCACCGGTATGGTGTAAACATCCAGGTTGCTAAAGTCCCCTCCGCAATAGGCTATGGTCTTGCCATCGGGGCTCCATCCATGCCAGAAAGAAAGATCCTGGGAGGTTGTTATTTTCTTAGGTTGCCCGCCACCCGCAGGGACGATAGAAATAGAAAATTTATAAACTTTTTGTCCAGCGTTTCCTGTGTCGAAACTGGTTATTGCTATCCATTTGCCACCCGGCGAAAGCCCGTGGTCGTCCATGATTTGATTAAGTGCCCCGGTGTTAATTTCAGTTAATGCTTTGGTAGCAAGGTCCAGCTTGTAAATTTTGCCTCTAAAGTTAACAACGAGGTAATTGTCAGGATGCCAGTTGGGTGCTTCAAAATCGCCTTTAGCAACTAATATCGTATCAATTTTTCCTGTTTTGATATTAAGCGTCTGGATATAGCTCGTCGTGTCGTGTTTACTTTGTGTGAATGCTGATGCCGAGAAAAGCAGGCATAAAAACATCATGGCGGCAGGTTTTAAAAAAGGCAAATTGGCGCCTTTATTGATAAATCTTTTTCTGTTAAGCTTTGTCATACAAATAATATTAATTGGTTAGATATTTCCTGGATCACAGCTGATCCAGGGCAGTTACTTTTAATACTGATTTTAGCTGCTCAAGCGATGCTTTACTTTTGACAGTTATCAGAACCGGCTCATTCGGCAGCACATCGATATAATTGTCGGACAACCAAACATTTTCATCACCAAAGGTGATCCCCACCCTTGGCGCCAGGGCATTGCTCGTGATCTTTAACACATAATTATCGCCCTGTTTCGACAGGTCAGTTTGGATAGAAGATTTAGCATACTTTAAATCTTTCGGCCTTTTAAAATAAAGGTCATTTGATGATAGGATATCGCCATTAGCATTTACCAGTTTCGCCGAAACAAAGCTCTTTTCAGGGTCGTAATTTGCCCCCGCCAGCTCATCTTTCGAAATGCTTAATGCTATTTCGCTTGAAAGTGCCTTAACCTTACATGGAATTTTTTTACTCCACAAAACCTTGCCGCTAAAATCCATTAGTCTCACATTCAGTGATGCATCTTCGTTTGCAGTGCGATCAGATACTACGTAAATATTGATCTTCCCGTCTTCCTCATGCGGCGATACCAGTACCGGCTCAAAAAAGTGTTTCGCCATATACATACCGGCTTTTGGGCGGCCGTAATAGTCCGTTGTTGCCCATGAAATTACCGGCCAGCTATCGTTCAATTGCCAGTACAGGAAGCCCATGGAGAATGGCCTGCGGCGGCGCATGGCTTCGGCATATATTTTCAGGCTTTCACCCTGTACCAGCTGTGCCAGGTAATCGAATGTGGCAAAATCAGCGGGATCTTTATATTCTGTTTTGATGATCTTCTCGATAACCGTATTACCATTTACACTGGCGTTCTTTTGATGGGCGTTCATGATGGCCGATGTCGCTGAACGGTCGCCCGGTTCGGTAAAGGCATTGATGGTGGCCATATCCGGGAAACCCTGGATACCCGTTTCGCTCACAAAGCGGTCTTTATAATTGGCCTGTTCCTCAATGGTCTTATTATTCCACCACACATTGTAATTATGCCTGTCGCCGGAAATAAAATTGGGCCTTTGGCGCTCGAAATCTGATGTCGGTGAACTGGAAGTATAAGGTATTTCAGGCGTAATCTTGTTTACAATGCCCGGAATGAAATAGCCGAATATCTCCAGGTAATCTGTATACGTTTTTGAGGTACGCGTTGCCGCCAGTTTCTGAAACATAGGTTTAAATGCATCCGGGATGAAGTCAGGATCTGGGTTTTCCATGAAAACACTGATCTCATTATTGCCGCACCAAACCGCGATGCAGGGGTGATTGCGCAGCCGCCGCACCTGGTAATCAATCTCTTTGGCAATGTTCTCTTTTAAGAACGACGGCGGCACTGCATTGGCGAACATAAAGTCCTGCCATACCATAATGCCTAACTCGTCGCATAGGTCGTAAAATTCCTGTGTTTCATAGTAACCACCACCCCACAGCCGCATCATGTTCATGTGCGCATCGGCCCCGGCCTGTAGGAAGCGGCGGTAACGTTCTGCAGTCATCCGCGTAGGAAAGTGGTCAAATGGTATTACACTGGCGCCTTTTGCAAATACAGGTATACCGTTTACGATAAATTCAAACTTGCGCCCCAGTGAATCACGGTCAAGATTCAGTCTTACCGAACGCAGGCCCGACCGGGTAGAAACCACATCAGCCACATGACCGCCGGTAAGTAAAGTTGCTTTAAAATGATACATATCCTGTTTGCCGTAACCATTAGGGTACCACAATTTGGGGTTCGCAATATCAATAGGGTAGCTGATTTCGTTGATACCTGTATGCAGGGTAACAGGATAGCTAAAAGATTTAGTTTGACTGCCCTGCGCATATTCTACTTTCAGGGTGGCATCGGCTTTCACAGTTGAAAGCACCCTCACATCAACATTGATATGTGCGGCCTGTGTACTGATATCGCTTTGCTGTATGCCGATGTTCTCGATCCTTTCATTTTCCCAGCATTGGAGGTATACTGACCGCCAGATACCGCAGGTAACTATGTTCGGCCCCCAGTCCCAGCCGCCTTCGTAGGCTGCCTTACGCACATAGCTCTTATTTCCGGCGTCGAACATTTTGGCTACCGCGCTGGTATCTGCGCCCTCCTTCTCTTCAGGGTGTGCCTTATCAAGCCGGGCCAGCTCGGGTTTGATGCGATGAAAAATGATGGCTAAGGTATTGTTTCCTTGTTTCAGGTATGATTTAATATCCACACGCCATTCACGGAACATATTATCCGCATGTAATATCAGCTTACCGTTCAAAGAAACATCAGCAACGGTGTTCAGACCTTCGAAAACCAGGTCGATGTGTTTATGCTTCAACAGGCTTTGATCGGCTGATATCGTTTTGCGATATTCCCAGTCTGCATCGGATACCCATTGCACCTTTTTTTCATTGTCACGATAAAAGGGATCGGGTATCAGCTTATACGCCAACAGGTCTGTATGGATAAGCCCTGGCACGGTGGCGCTTCGCCATTCGGTTAGTTCAGGTTTTGAACCATTATATTCATGAAATTCCCAGCCGTTTTCAATCGGGATTTTTGGGGTTTGTGAAAAAGCTGCGCTGCCAAGTAAAAGGCAGGCGGCAATGATGGAAAGTGTTTTTTTCATATTCCGGTTTAATAATTGTAATTGGTGTACAATTTTATCCGGTTGGCCGAAATCAGGAGTGCCACTTTGCATAAATAAAAGTGGTACTATGAAACTTGTTAGTTTTCGAGGTATTCGGTAGGTGGTTTGGCCGTCGAATCCTCAAAGATGGGGCTTTAGTGTGGGACGTGATGGAGGTTTGGAAGTCAAGCGGCATACATGGCTTGGCGTGTCAATGGAGACAGCAGGTCAAAACAAATAGCTTTTTTCATTCCCTATAAAATTTCTTAACTTTGTTATATGACCATCGTAGTTAACCCCCATAACCCACAGGAAGAACAGGCTTTACTGGAATTTCTGGATAATATGAAGTACGACTATAGCCGGGAGGATGAGACTTTTGTTTTATCAGAAGCCCAGCAAAAGGAAATATTGGAGCGCGACAAAGAGTACGAAGCCGGAGAAACCGAAACTTACTCAATCGATGAAATCATTGCTCACTTTAAGATCAAAGAAAAATAGTGTACCAATTGCAGGTTCTTCGCAAAGCGAGGGAAGATATGCAAAAATCTGCCGATTGGTATGATGAGCAACAAGCGGGGGTGGGCGGCAAGTTTCTGCTGCAAGTAGTGAATACTTTACGTTTGATTGAAACTAACCCTTTACATTACCAGAAAAGATTTTCAAAAACATTCAGGTACGCTAAGGTGCACGATTTTCCATTCGTTGTTGTTTTCAAGATAAAAAAGCACTTGGTTATTGTCAATTCCGTATTTTATAACAGCCGAAATCCTAAACGGTTTGTTTAGAACAGATACCACCGGTCGGGGTAAAGAAAAAGAGAAAATTCGTCTTAGGACTTCCAACTAAAGACTTGAAACTAGTTTTCGAGGTATTCGGTAGGGGTTTTACCTGTCACTTCCTTAAAGGCACGGTTAAAACCCGTTTTGCTGTTGAAGCCGCTCATATAAGCAATATCCATAATGGTACGTTCTGCATTGCTTTTGTTTCTCAATTCAACCTCAACGTGGCGGATGCGGTATTCCTTAATAAAAGTGAAGAAGTTTTTGTTGAAGGCTTTATTAAGTGTTTGTGAAAGCAGCAGCTTTTTGATGCGGGTCAGCTCACCCAGTTTTTCGATGGTAAGCTCCGGATCGAGAAAGGGTTTATGCTCCTCCATGAATTTTTCAAGTTTCAACTGATAGCGCTTCAAATCATCGGGCTGCAGTGCCGATTGGAAAATCTCCTCTTTTGCCGGGATAAAAACGGGGATGCTTTTTTGCCATATGCCCAATATCACCAGCAGAAAAGTCATGATGATAAAACAGTACTCGTTGGTAATAATATTAAGATCGGCATTACTATAACTGGTAATTACCCTGCCAAGTACAACTTTTAGCAGGAATTCAACAATCTGCAGCGAAATGATGACGATCATCCAGTTGATGGTGATGCTGCCCGGCGCTCCCGAATAGTTTTCATGGATGAGCTGCCGGTGCTTGTACAGCATGTGGATGCAAAAGCCAAAGTAGTAAATAACTAGCGCGCCCATCAGGACTTCTATTGTTAAGTAAATGGGAGCAGACCACGATTGTCCATTAACAAAAAACAGTACCATTATGCAAATAAACGCCACTATGAGCGGTGTATAACTCATCAGTTGTTTCCAGCCAAAACGTCCGTCAGTATCTGTGAGGTATTTGACATACCAGCCTGAGGTTACAATGGTGCTGATGCCGAATGCTCCGGCAAAGCCACTGAAAAGCGTATTGCCGGTGATAATTGATACCTCGTCGAGCGAAAACTTGATTACGAAACAAGAAAAGATGACCAACAGCAACTTATCGCTGGTTTTTAATGGGGTTTTGAGCATCAGGATCAGCACAATACCGATGATTGCCAGAATAATTCCGATGGATATTAGAAAGTGCATATTTACTGCGGCAATTGAAAATTATGAACCAGTTAAAAGTATAAAAACTAAACGTTACGCCGGTTAGATTATAAGTAAAAAACGTAGTGAAACTTTTTTATCGAACGTCTTTTTTTAATAAGTCCACCAGGCGATCTTCAGTAGCACTCAAAGTTAAAAACACAACCTTCCTTTATCCTGACTTAAGCCTCAAGATAGTGGTTTTTTTTAGAGGAATAAAAAAGATATCAATATTGGTTGATATATCAACCAATATTGATATCTTTGCCTCATGAATCATAAAGCTGAATATCCTACCCCGCCTTCGCTGATCGCTCAAATAGGCTCATTTTATCATACGGTATATAGGGAATGTGATAAAATTTTCCAGGGGCACTTTTTTCCGCTTCAGATGGATCAGGTACCTGTTTTACTGATGTTATATTATTCACGGGGAGCGTCTCAGAAAGATATAGTTATATCCCTGGGGCGGGATAAAGCATCCATCAACAGAACAATATCAGTTTTACTTAAAAAAGACATTGTGAAGGTAACTACAGATACCATTGATAAGCGGAAAACCTATGTAGAATTGACAGCAAGCGGCGAAAAACTGGCAATGCAGGCTGATGCTATCATTGGTAGATTTGATGCTGTACTGTCTTCGGAACTAACAGAGCACGAAAGAAAAGAATTCGACAAAACAATGCTGAAATTAATTGAGATAGTTACCCCCTGCTAATGTAACTACTCTTTCATCCGCTAAAACAAATCAATAAAAAATGAAAAGAAGCTTATTTCTTATAGGCATGTTATTGCCTGTACTTAGCTATTGCCAAAGTGTTGACAGCAGTAGTATGCACAAAAAACTGACTACCACAGCTCCCCTGCTGGGCGGTGTTACCGTAACCGATATTGTGGCTCCTGTTAATGCAGGAGGCAATAGCTTCACCATGCAGCAACCTATTGTTGACGTTGGCTTCCCTGTGTATAAGGATTTTTCGGCGGCCCACCCCATTTTGATAAAAACGGGCATCCGTTACCAGGGCCTTTTTCTTTCAGGCGAACAAAATATAGGCAGTACCGAATTCCAATCCATCACCGTTCCTCTTTTGGTAAATTATTCGCTTTCACGTACCACCAGTATCTCTTTTGTGGGCCTGGCAACCATAGCTTCCGACTTTAAACGAAGTATCGGTGCAGAGGATATTATCTATACAGCCGGTGTGCGGGTAGGCTTTAGGCCCAGCAAGTCTTTCAGGTATGGCATTACGCTCGCTTACATCAGTAATTACTCAGGCAAGTTCCTGCTGCCCATACCTGATATCGACTGGACGATCAACAACAAGCTAAGCCTCACCGGTATTATACCTGCCAGGTTCTCTTTAAAATACAAGCTATCCGAAATACAGTCACTGGGAATTACAGGCTCGCTCAACAGCAGCATGTACCGACTGAATGACGAGGCGAAAGGTCAATATTTAAATTTGCAGCAAAATAGTGCGGGACTCATTTATGACCTTAAACTTAGCCAGCGATGGAGTTTGAACCTGATTGCCGGGCATACTTTTTCGCAAAGACTGGAAACATTTAATTTAGATCAAAAAGTACCGTTTGACGGATTCACAAAACTTAACGACAGGGTATCCAATGTATCCTATCGTCAGAATTCATTTATATTTCAGAGTGGGATTGCTTATGGGTTTTAAAAATCTAAAGTTTATTGCTGTTTGTGACAATATGACGCCTGATTGATTCATGTTTTGGTATCCTCCTTTAAAGCACGTACGCTTACGCTGTATTGGGAACTATCTCTATATTTAATGAAAGAAGGAAAAGGTATAGTATCTTTATGGCAATGATGATTTTTTAAATCAAAATACTTGCTTATCAAATGAAACGTGCTTTTATTTCTGCTTTCTCGCTGCTATTGGCATTTACGTTTACTCAATCGCATGCTCAAGCCACGCAAAAGGTGTATCTCTCCGGTACCGATAAAGATCATACGGTAAATTGGGATTTCTTCATCAACACGGGGCAAAAAAGCGGTGCATGGAGTAAAATTGCTGTTCCTTCTAATTGGGAGTTGCAAGGCTTTGGTACTTATAATTATTTTCAGGACACTCAAAACCCCGAAGAACAAGGCATTTATAAATACCATTTTAATAGCCCGGCAGCATGGCTAAACAAAAAAACATTTATTGTTTTTGAAGGAGCAATGACTGATACTAAAGTGATGATCAACGGCCAATTGGCCGGACCCATACACCAGGGTGGTTATTACCGGTTTAAATATGATATTTCTAATCTGATAAAAGCTGGCGATAATTTGCTTGAAGTAACCGTAAGCAAAAAGTCGGCAAACGCCTCCATTAACCTCGCAGAGCGCAGGGCAGATTTCTGGCAGTTTGGCGGTATTTTTCGTCCGGTTTATTTAGAGGTGGTTCCACAAAATTATATTGATCACATTACAAGCGATGCCAAAGCAGACGGAAGCATTAAAGTAGATGTATATGCGCCAAACGTCACAGCCGATAATGTGATAACCGCGCAATTATTAACCCTTGCCGGGCAGAAGATAGGTAAAGAACTAAGCATAGCTGCCGTTGCCGGACAGCCCGCTATTTCATTAAGAGGCTCTTTCGAAGGCGTCATTCCATGGAATCCTGAGTTTCCAAAATTGTATAACCTCATTGTTTCAATAAAGGACAGAGACGGGCGTATTATTCATACAATAATGCAGCGTATTGGTTTCCGTACCATGGAACTAAGGCTACACGACGGGATTTATGTTAATGGTAAAAAAGTAATTCTAAAAGGCGTAAACCGTCACAGCGAATGGCCAGAATCCGGGCGTACATTGAGTAAAGATATCAGCATTACGGATGTAAACTTAATGAAGGACATGAACATGAATGCAGTACGGATGTCACACTATCCGCCTGATCAGCATTTTCTGGATGTTTGTGATTCGTTGGGGCTTTTTGTACTGGATGAACTTACTGGCTGGCAAAATAAATATGATACCATTATTGGTAAAAAGCTGGTTAAAGAAATGGTGGTACGCGATGTTAATCACCCTTCTATTATATTTTGGGATAATGGTAATGAAGGAGGGTGGAACACCGCTCTTGATGATCAGTTTAAGCTTTATGATCCTCAAAATCGGGTGGTACTTCATCCCTGGGAGAAATTTAATGGCACAGACACAAGGCATTATCCTGATTACAACTATGTGGTGAACTCCGCTTTATATGGTAATGATGTATTTTTCCCAACGGAATTTATGCACGGCAATTATGATGGAGGAGCCGCAGCTGGTTTAGAAGATTTTTGGAATGCGATACTCAAACATCCATATGGGGCGGGCGGATTTATATGGGTATTTGCTGATGGTGGTATACGAAGGGTAGATAAGGACAGCACTATGGATACTGCCAATGACAGTGCCCCGGATGGTATCCTTGGGCCGCATAGGGAAAAAGAAGGCAGTTATTATACCATTAAGGAATTATGGTCGCCGGTGGTGATCGATAGAAAAATAATCACGCCTCAATTTGATGGCAGAATTGCCGTGGAAAACCGTTATAGCTATACGAATTTAAACCAATGCCGGTTCAAGTGGCAGTTGGTTAATTTTCCGGCAGCAGGGGATACAGCCACCGGAGCAATTACAGGAGCACAGTATGACTTGCCTGACTTTAACCTGGCTCCGGGTGAAAAAGGCCTGCTGCAATTAAAACTTCCTGAAAATTGGGCTAATTACGATGCCTTGTACTTAACGGCCACCGATCCGCATGGCAGGGAATTATTTACCTGGACCTGGCCAATCAAATTGCCGGATCAAATAAAAAAGCCGGATATACATTGGACGGCCTCAAAAACTTCAACAGAAGAATCAGCAAGCAGTTTGATAGTTAATGCATCGGGGATAAAATATTTTTTCAACAAAACCAATGGGCAACTTCAAAAGGTGATCAATAGCAAAGGTGAGATTTCATTAACCGGCCCTGTTGAGGCAGGCATTAGTCACAATCTTGTGCAACTAAAAAGCTATGCTGAAGGCGCAAACTTTATTGTTGAACCTGTTTATGAAGGGAGTACTTATTTTAATGTCAAATGGATTTTCGCACCCGGTAAGGCAGTAGAACTACAATATCAATATACGCTGGAAAAACATTGGTCGCAGCAAACCGGGGTTGACTTTGCCGGGATAACCTTTAATTATCCCGAAGAAAAAATAACCGGCATGAAATGGTTGGGCAGGGGGCCATACCGGGTTTGGAAAAACAGGATGAAGGGTCAGCAATTTGGCGTATGGCACAAGAACTATAATAATACCATTACAGGAGCAAGCTGGAACTATCCGGAATTTAAAGGATATCATGCTGATTTGTATTGGGCCGTAATTGAAAATAAAGAATCCCCATTTACTGTTTACACCGATGATCAGTCCATATTCCTTCAGATGTTGAAACCAGATCATTCCAAATATGAACACGAAAGTCTTAAAGCGGCCTTTCCTGAGGGTGATATTGGATTTTTAAATAGCATTGCCCCGATAGGTACCCGTTTTCAAAACCCGGCACTACTTGGTCCACAAAGTCAAAAAAATATTCAGCTTAATTACAGTATAGTTAAAGGAACACTCTGGTTTGACTTTAGATAAGCTACCACAGGTCAGATGTCAAAAAAGCCGCTCTACTTTCGTAAAGCAGTTTTGTCGTCGTAGGGTAAGGGTCTCGAACTCTTTTAGCGGCTTTTAGCAATTCATTAATTTTCACAAAAATTGTAACGGCGTTGGCAGATGTCATCCTACAGCAGATATACTTAGAATAATACGTAAAGTATAGTGTATGATTCACTTATCTTTTATAAATTTAAATAAATGTTGAATAGGCACAGATATAATCAACCCGAGATGGCATTCACTTTATAATTTGCTTTAAATGGATTACAAAATATTTCCTCCTCCGCTGCATCTAAAGGATTTAGTGCAATGCTTTTGGACATTAGAAAGTAACCCTGATGAATCTGTTCCCAAAGACTATTATCTGATGGCGGATAGCTGTCCTGAAATTATCTTTCAATACAACGAAGGTTTTCAAAGCTATTCTGCGCAAAGTGCGCGCATCCGTTTTCAGCATTCTATACATGGTAAATTTGATGTAGCAAATAAAGTAGGTTTTTTTGGTGTGCGTTTATTTCCACACGCTATAAATCAACTGCTAAATATTCCGGCAGATGAAGTGGTAAATGGTGTTTTTGATTTTTCAGCTTTATTCCAACAGGGTGGTACAGACCTGGCGGATCAGGTTTATAGCGCGATCAATGCGCCGGAGCGCATTGCCCACGTTGCATCTTATCTTACAAAGAAATCATCCCACCATAAAGTTGATCCACTCAAATATTTCGTTGACAAAGTATTGCAAAGTGCCGGCTCTGTAGACATTCAGGCGATACAGCAGGAGTCTGGTCTGTCTGTTAAGCAATTTGAAAGAAGATTTAAAGCAATAGCAGGTTTCCCTCCGAAGTACTTTGCACGAATTTCCCGTTTCCAGGCCGTTAAAGATAGTTATTGTTCAAGCTCATTCTCTACGATGACCAGCCTTGCTTATTCTTGCAATTATTATGATCAGTCGCACTTTAACCGCGAGTTCAAGGAATTTTCGGGGGTGCAACCGCTTCAATATTTCAAACGGGCAGACCGGGAAACCAATAGTTCCCCAAAAATTGACAGTGGCCTTTCCAACACCGGAAAACAACGTGACTTCGATGGATACCTACCCTGCGGTTGGTTCGTTTAAAAAAAATCTATTCAAAAACCTTCTAAATTAAGTCATTTGCGACGCCTTTAAAACTAGGGGGTTGCTATTGGATGCAATTTACCTCTGACTATTATTATAAAAACTCAATAAATACGGGTTGTGTTTTCAGATGACGATTTTGTACAATTTTTCAAATTGCTTAAGAAATACCTTGCAGCATTAAATTAAAACAAGGTCAAAAAATTAGTTGAAATGAAAAAATCACAACAAAAACTTATATCGGGCATTATCATAAGTGAACAAACCGACATTGTGCCATCTGTTTACAGTTCAGGAAATACATTTCAAGTTGAGGATCAAAGGCCACCTGTAGCAAAATATCTTGTGAAGTTTTTTCTGGCTTTGAGTATGCTGTTTATTGCATCAGCAATCAATTGTTCTGCTCAAGAAAACGCTAAGGCGGAACGCGACGGCCAGCATGATTTTGATTTCAACATAGGGACATGGAAGACCCATATCCGCCGCCTCCTGCATCCGCTTACGGGCTCTAACGACTGGGTAGATCTGAACGGAACGGTGCACGTCAGGAAGGTTTGGAATGGCCGGGCGCAGTTAGAGGAGATTGAGGCTGATGGTTCTACCGGGCATTTCGAAGGCCTCACATTGTTTCTGTATCATCCCGAGGCGCACCAGTGGGCTCAGTACTTTGCCAGCAGTGCAGAGGGGGTAATAAATCAACCTCAGATCGGCGAGTTCAAGAATGGGCAGGGCGAACTCTTCGACCAGGAATCATTTAACGGGCGGACTATCTTTGTTCGATTCGTTTGGTCGGACATTACTCCAGATTCTCACCATGTTGAACAATCGTTTTCAGATGACGGCGGCAAAACGTGGGAGCCGAATTTTGTGGCGACACTGACGCGGGATAAAGAAACATCCACCGGCGATGAGATGCCCTTACCCCTTGCCGCAAACGCGGCCAATGGTGCGCACGATTTCGACTTTAATTTTGGCGTATGGAAGACCCATATCCATCGCCTGCTAAAGCCTTTAACCGGTTCAGATACCTGGACCGACTATAACGGCACTTCGGTTGTCACCAAAGTATGGGGAGGACGCGCAAGTCTTTTGGAGCTCGACGCCAGCGGTCCGGCGGGGCACATTGAAGGTATTGGATTGCGGCTCTTCAACCCACAATCACATCAGTGGAGCCTGAACTGGGTAAATGGTGGCTCAGACCCGTTCATGACAGTTCCCATGGTAGGAAGGTTTGCGCGCGGACAGGGACAGTTCTACGACCAGGAAGAATTCCAGGGAAGAATTATTATGTCTCGCAATGGCTTTTCCTCCATTACCCCAAACTCGAGCCGCTTTGAACAGGCATTCTCTGACGACGCCGGCCAGACGTGGGAAACAAATTGGGTGATGACTTTCAACCGATAGGTTTTATTTGCCTTGGCTGCCGTGTAAAGTTTGTAAATTAAACCACTATGCCTGTAAATTAACAGCTACCCCAAAACAAAAAAGACTGCCCTTTTGAGACAGCCTCCATAAAAACGCTCATTATTATTCCATCCTTACCCAGCAAAGCCAACCCCAATGTTATCGGCGGCTCATTATTCTATCGGTCCAAATGTTTAAATAATTTCTTTAATACTTTGAATGAAAATATCGAGTTCTTCAATTGTATTATAATAGTGAGGAGATGCCCTTACAGCCCATTCAATTCCTTTTTCATCAAAATCAATTATACCAAATGCCCTGTAACTTGGCACTACGTTAATTTTTCTTTTCAATAATTCACTTACTATAAATTTGGGGTCAGAACCTTGTACATGAAATGTAACCAAACCGCCAGTCTCCGGCCCTTTATCAAGCACTCTTACTTTGTCAATTTGAGAGAGTTGGTTTCTTAAAATTGTTGATAATGATTTAACCTGTTGCCATATTTTATTTTCACCAATGTTTAGGCAATATTCGATTGCAGCTGCCGTGCCTAATAAAGTTGAATAGGCAAATTCCCAATCTTCAAAACGCATTGCAGTTGGTTGCTGTTGATATTCATCTTTTTGTTTCCATTCTGCTCCCCTCATATCTATAAACATAGGTTCTAAACCCATTTCTAATGCCTTATCTGATATATATAATGCACCTGTGCCACGGGGGCCTCTCAAAAATTTACGACAAGTAATACTCATAAAATCGCATTGTAATTCGGCTATATCTAGTTTCATCTGTCCGGCAGACTGGCAGGCATCTAAAATATACCAAGTCTTGTCGGCGTTTTGTTGAATATAGTTGTTGTAAATTTTGGCAATTTCAATTACGGGTTGTACTAAACCAGAGTTTGTTGGTATATGAGTAATTGCAAGTAGTTTGGGCCGAAATGTTTTTAGTTTTTCTTCAAGGTCATTCAAATCAACACCGCCAATTGTAGCATTGTTGATTCTTACTATTTTTACACCTAATCGTTTTTGGAGAGATAGAAATTGTATTTGATTGGAAACAAAATCATCATTGTCAGTGAGAATTATATCACCTTCTTTAAATGGAATAGAAGACAAAGCCCGTGTGTAAGCATCTGTTGCACTTGCCGTAAAAGCAATGTTTGTGGACCTGCAGTTAAACAACTTTGCACATTGTATATAAAAATCTTGTACTTCAGATGCTCTTAATGCGGAGGCTTCATAACCACCAACTTGCGATTCAAGTTTAATATGGTCAAGCTGAACCTGGGTTACAATATTTGGCATCAAACCTGCCCCGGCATTGTTTAGATGAATTACATTTTTACAGCCATCAGTTTCATTTCTAAAAGCTAAAATTTCTTGATTTGTGAATATTGAATTCATTTTTTTATTGATTTTTTAATTATTTACTAATTGGTATACTATCGACATTTGTATGCTCAACTAATTTGTATTTATCTCGGCAATACATTCTATTTCTATTAAAGCATTATATGGTAATCCCTTTACAGCTACCGTACTCCGGGCTGGTTTATGAGTGCCAAAACATTCAGCATAAACAACATTCATTCTCTTGAAATTTCCCATATCACTCAAAAAAACATTTGTCTTTACAACATCAGAAAGTGTAAGCCCCGCTTCGCTTAGCACTGTTTTTAAATTATTGATTACCTGCAACGTTTGGCTTTCAATGTCGTCTGTCTTTATTTTCATGCTAACTGTATCAAGCGGAGTTTGACCAGAACAGTATAATAAATTACCAGTTCTGATAGCTTGCGAATAGGGGCCAATTGCATTTGGCGCTTCATGTGAGTTTATTGGTTTCATTTTTACCTGTTTTAAAATACAATGCATAATTACTATCAATCTGATGCATAATTTGGGTAAAATGATATTGGAAATGCATATTTTGACTAATTTTAGCCGCATTAACGGGTAAATTATGCAAGAGTTGGATGAGTATGATAAAAAGTTGCTCAGGCAGTTGCAACAAAACAATAAAACTACTGCCGAAGAACTTGGCTTACTGGTAAGTCTGAGTACAAGTGCTGTGCAAAGAAGGCTCAAAAGACTTCGTGATGATAAGATGATAGAAGCCGATGTTTCTATCATTTCTCCATTGGCCGTTGGCATTGGAATTACTTGTGTGGTAGATGTGATTTTGGAAGTTGGCAGTTCAAAAGCCATCGACAATTTTAAAGCTGCCATGCAAGCCTGTACAGAAGTAATGCAATGTTATTATGTTACAGGAACATACGATTTTGTGTTAATTGTAAATACGGTTGATATGCGACATTATGAAGAATTTTCTAAAAGGTTTCTCATGGATAACCCTAATGTTAAGCATTTTTACACCCATGTTGTAATGGACAAAGTTAAAGTGGGTTATGGAATTAATATTTAGTTGGTACTGTTTTAGGACTCCCGCTCGGTCACCGCTTGGCCGAATCATGTTTCGAGTGTTCACACCCAATAGTCTTGTGGATTAAAAATATTGAACTTATTTGGGAATTACTTTGTGGAAAAATCTGGATCAATCCAGTTCAGAATGGATTATTTGGGTTACACTAGAAGTTATTCGGATTTCCCTGTTTTTTTAATTGGGCCAGAAAGTGCTTTAAATTACTTTGAATTGTTTTTTGAGCTTTAAGAATTTAACCTCAAAAAAGTAATATGAGCAAAACGCAACAATAAACAGAACAGCCAGATTTAAGGGAATTGAATCTGAATATTTAAACTGCCCTCTCCAAAACTGATTGGTAGTAAATAATTGCTGCCAGATATAAAGACTATAAGACAGAATACCCAATTTAATCAAAATAGGGTGACCTAAAATCTTTGTTAAGAAGTTATTTTCATATAAGTTGATCGTTATCACCCACCCCATTAAAATAGCAAATATTGTAGGTGACAAATAGGGAATATTGGGAATTAGGTGAACAAAATGAATCAATGCAGCAAATAGAAACAAAAAGGCACTCAAATAGTATTGTTTCTCGAACCGTTCAATTACTATTATTTTTTTAAAAATCAGTAGTGAAAATAAAGAACCTACAAATATGTATAAGCTCCCTTTATCCAACAGCGCTAAAAAGATAAAAGTTAAAGTATGAACAAATCGGTTTGTATAAAAAATGCCTATGTTGTTAAATCCAACATAATCAACAATTTGTACTAATATAAAAAGTACAATAACTATTTTTATATATCTATTGGTATTGGCAATGAGTATAAAAGGAACTATTAAGTAAAACTGTTCCTCTACAGAAAGAGTCCAAAAGTGTCCGGTTTGCCAGGTGCTTGCTGTTGGAAAATTTTTCAGGTAAAGTACTGAGGTCAAAATATTGGTAACTGTAAGCGGGGCATGAAATAAGTATCCTAAAATTATAAGTATAAAAATATATAAATAGGCCACCGGAAAAATCCTTAATGCCCTTCGGATATAGAAGTTTTTAAAGGAAACTTTCCCTTTTAAAACCCGTTCTTTTAACAAAAGAGTTGTTATTAAAAAACCGCTGATTATAAAAAAAACATGTACACCTATGGTGCCATCCGTCCATACATTCCAGATATGATTTACTGACGTGTGATATAAAATTACACTCAAAATTGCCAAACCCCTTAAGCCATCTATTGAAGGATAATATTTCCTATTTAACGATTCAGGCACGGAATTTATCTCGCTGAATAGTTTGGTTTTAAAATCTGTAATAAAATTCATTAAAAGGAATGCCTGGATTATTGTTGCTTATTAAAGTAGAATTGTCTTCCTTAATGGCTTTTAACATCTGTTGTTTATGGCATGGAATATAGTAATCTATTTCTTAGTAGCCGCTATCTGTGCATCAAATTTATCAGAATATTTTCCTCCTGGTATTTTAGGGTTTTTGATGTAAGATCCTAAAAAAAACTAACGGTTACAAAATTAAACAGGCTCTTATAAGGTTGCTAATAGTGCAGTAATTTTGAATTTATTTCCTGTTAATTATTACCACATAAAGCCTTGTACGCTAACGAACTTATCTTCGGGCATTGCCATACTTAAAAACATACCCGGATTTGTAGTATATGCTCCGATGGTAATTTCAGCGGCACGAAGTAGTTCAATTGAAGTAAATACTTTAGTCATATCGATCTTCTTTTGTGCGCGCTTTAACTTCAAAAAATTGGGATGTACATACCCGCGTTCCTCTGGTTTGGTAAGGGTGTAGAAACGGATGTTTGGATATTCTGTTTGCAAATATTCAATCACTGTATAATCATCGGTAAATATAAAAACGTCTTTTAAATCCGATAGCTCATTCAGCTTTTCTACATAAGTGGTGGTTGGCAAAATGTCATACTCAGTATCTTTATCACCTTTTCTTACGTGAATAGCAGCATACTTTGCCGGTAAATTTAACCCGGCTATGTTTTTTTGAATCTCTTTTTGTGTGGTGTCGTTAAAATTATAAATCATTTTAACAAACTCGTATGATGCGTCCCGGAGGTTACCTTTAATCCCGAGTTCAGGGAAATCAAACTGTTCTTTATAAAAGTCGTTATTAAAAAACGAATGGAATAATTCGTGTGTTAAATAAGTGTCTTTATTAAAAAACTTAAAAAAGTACCATTGAGGGTAGTGTCTCAGTTTTATTTTTTTTGCTCTTAGTCTTTTGTTAAAACGTTTGTGAAAAGAGGATGAATTTACGGTATCGACAAATGGTTCAAAAAAATCTTCCCAACCTTTGTTTATTTTAAATTGCGAGTTATTTGAATATAAAACAAACTGGTATTTGTTCTTTAAACAATATATCATCCCAAACACCATATTGTTAAATTCTGAATAGAAGCCCCCTTCTGAGCCAAAATTGAAAATGTACTTTTTTTGAAAGGATCTGTTTAATTGATTATAAGTCGCTAACTTATTCATTAGGTTTGGTTTATGATGCTAGTTGTTTATATAGATACGTTATAACAAAATACTGCAAAGCTTAAAAGCAGTTAAATAATACTGATTATCATGGGGCAATATAAAAATTTACTATCTCGCGCCCATTAAAATTGATTGCTTTCTACTGTATTCGATAGCTCATAGGGTCAATAAGTATTCGCAATCCGGCTAATATACATAGCTTAGCCGAACTAAACTTGCGGCATCCAATCTTCCGACATAAATAGCTGAATTTAAGCGCATAAAAAAGCCTCCAAATTTTAATGGAGGCTTTCTGTAGCCCGTAGGGGAAACTAATTTTAGTCGTAACCCGTTGGTTGTCAATGCTATTTTAAGCTGAAATGTCTTGACTCTCCGAATTACTCACTGCAACCATTTTTGTCTGTTTGTAGCTGTAAACCGTTACACTAAGGTAGGTAAAATTGTTCGAAAATTCAATAAAAATCAAGCATTTTCTGTAATTTCAACCCAAATGCAATATGCTGCGAACTGATAGCGTTTTCCGGCCCCATTTAACATTACTCTCAGAATAATTAAAGGGGTTGTTTAACAGCAAGGAACGGATTTTATAGGTGTGGCCGGGGGGATAAATTTGTATTCTCAACCCGATAAAATCATGAAAAACTCAAAGATCGACTATAGGTTTACGGACAATCATATTAACGAGGAAATGAAAAGTCACCAGGTTAATATAAGAAATAAACGCACAATCAGCGATCGTTTGGTTAAGGCACAATCTACTAATGCCCACAATGTGCGCATTGAAAGTAGCTGCCCGAAGAGACATCATCACGTTTAACTCCAACGGTTGTGTTTTTGTCGCCCATCGTAGCGGAGACTTTTTATGGGTATTTGCAGGCTTTATGATATATATTACCCGGTTGCCTGAAGCGCGGCTTCCCAGCCAATGATGGCATTTTTACGGATATACTGCCCGAGCTCACCGTTTGATTTGATGACGCGGTGACATGGTATCAAGAACGCTACAGGATTACTAACGAGGGCAGTTCTCACGGAACTTGAAGCGCCTTTATAGCCTGAACTGTGAGCAAGATCACCATAAGTGGTCAATCCGCCCGCCGGAACCTTTAACAAGGTTTCCCATACCTTGATCTGGAACTCGGTACCTTTCAGATGCAGCTTAATTTCATCCAGTTTGCTCCAGTCCCGTGAGAATACACGCAATGCATTTTGCTGGGCCATGTCTAAGCTCCTGCTATACGTTGCGTTTGGGAAGATCCAGACCAGGTTCTGGAACGTCTTTTCTTCGTCTTCGTCAACGAATGTCATGTGGCAAATACCTTTTGAAGTAGAAGCTACTAACATTTTCCCAAATGGTGAATCGGCGAATGTGTAATTGATTTTTAGTGATTCACCACCATTTTTAAATTCGCCGGGGGTCATACCCTCAACTTTTACAAACAAGTCGTGCAGGCGGCTCGTGCCGGACAGCCCTGTTTCATACGCGGTATCAAATAAGCTTGCACCAGTGTTTTTTAGTATGTCCTTTGCATATTCGGCACTTAGGTATTGTAGAAACTGTTTCGGTGTAACACCGGCCCAATTTTGGAACATTCTTTGAAAATGAAAAGGGCTCAGATTTACGTGTTCTGCTACATCCTCCAGCTTAGGTTGTAGTTTATGATTTTCCTTGAAGAAGCTGATCGCTGATGCCACCCGCCTATAATCCAGTTCTTGTTGCGTTTCCATTGCTTTTAACTATAAACTGGGGGAACGGAAAGATCCAGGATTTGCTAAGTTTTAATAATTCAAAAACCGGTGCGGCAATCTCATTGCCGCGCCGGTTAAAATCTTATCAAATATTCAAATCTCTATTTTCCCGTATGCCTGCAGTTAGTGTTTCTTATTTTTGTGTTATCTGATTGATTTAAATGTTACACACTTTATTTATGCGCTAAGCCTTTTTTTTGCTATTTCGCTTCAGCGAATTCGCCGACTGCTTTTATTTCAACTTCATCGCTTAACATCGGTGGGCCAAATTTGCTGCCTAAGTTAAAATCAGAGCGTTTAAGTTCTCCAGTTAACTGGAAACCGGCATCGTTAGCTTTACTCTGCGGGTTAACAACCGTACCGCGGTACCAAAGGTCCATCGTAATGGTTTTGGTAACACCGTGCAAAGTGAATTTACCGGTAAGTTTGTACTTGCCCGGGCTGACTTTTGTAATAGCCGTGCTTGTAAAAGTAATAGTCGGGTAAGTTGTTACGTCAAAAAACTCCGCAGTTTTAAGGTGATTGTCGCGCATATCGACACCTGTGTTAACTGATGCTACATTAGCCGTCAAATTAAATACGGCATCGCTAAAATCAGGTTTGGTTGTGGTAACCGTTACATCAAAATCTTTAAAAACACCATCAACGTCATTTATTGCTAAGTGCGTGATTGTGAATTGCAGGTGCGAATGCATCTTATCATTCTTCCATGTTGTTTGAGCAAAAACGGTTGTTTGTATAGCTATAATAGCTAACAAAATAGTTATTTTTTTCATTTTGTTATTATTGTTTAATTGTGTTTTGAAAATGCTATATGGTTTTCAATCACCGACTTTCAGTACATGGTGACTGGCCTTCTTTCCGTCTGTCAGTGTGCTACAATAATTGTATTTTGGTCAAGTATAAGTAACCACTTATTTTGCTTTTTTACAATTATATAGGTTTTCATGTGTCGCTCATTTTGATGTTTTACTCCTGCGGGGAATTCATAGTCACTACATTTATGAACAACATTAGCAATCGCAACGGTTGGGCTCAAAAACCGAACTGTCATGCTTTCAACTGTCAATGTAACACCTTTTAAAATGGTTTGACATAAAGGCCGCAGCTCTTTCATAACTTCGTCCCGCCCTTTCGTAATTCCTCCTATTGGATTAATGTGTTCCCAATTCTTTGTCGTATAAGATTCAACATTTTTAAATGCGCCATCGTTATAGTCGTCCTGATAAGCTAATACTACATTTTTCACCAACTGCTCATCTTTTGAACTTTGTCCAAAAGAGGTGTTTGACAAAATAATGGCTAAAAATATGAGCAAACAGACTCTCCTATTCGTTTTGCAAAAGTGTTCCAATCCGGTTACTCCATTTTTGATATAAACAAGGGCGGTTGCCTTATACATTGCACTTGTTGCGCCCGTGGTTAGGGTTACTTTGTTTTTCATGTTGTTTATTTTTAATTATGATTTAAAAACTTAAATATTTCTTTGCTGGAAAGCCGAAGCAACCTAAAAACAAGTTGCCACAGCGTCCGTTGCTTATTATTTGTTACCGTAAATCTTTTTCAAAGAAATTTCAACAGTGGTAGCTTTATAGCCAAGCACATCCTCAAGCGTCCCGGTAGTTTTATCAACTTCACGGTCTTTTGTTACTTTGCTGAAATTTGCAAATAAGTTAACATATCCCGCAGGAACACCCGCCTCGATAGCTACCTTCTTATACTCATCTTCCGATGGAGAAATATATTTTATAGGCAGGTTAGTAATTGAACCGATAATATCCGCGACGTCTCCCCATGACAAAGCTTTCGGTCCGGTCAGTTCCAGGCTTTTATTGGCGTATTTACCGGTTTCATCGAGCAAAATAATCGCTCCTGCCTCTGCCAGTTCATTGCGGGTCACAAAAGAAGTTTTGCCGTCACCTGCCGGGACATAAATAAGATGCTTGGTCAAAACATCATATCCTGCGAAAACCGGTATCATTTCAGTATAGGTACCGTGCTTAAGAATGGTATAGGTGATTCCCGATTCTTTTAATTTAGCCTCGGTATTTAAATGTCCTGCGGCAACCGCCCTGATCGGCGAATCCTCAGTTTCAGTTTTGCGCAGGTAGCTGGTGTAAACAATGTGGGTAACGCCTGTTTCCAACGCGGCTTCAACTACATTATCTTGCTGCGTGATGCGTTTTGCAACATCTGTGTTTGAAACCATATACAAGGTGTCAATTTCGTTAAAGGCGTTCACCAGGGATTCGTAATCATCATAATCCCCGATTTTAACGTTTACTCCCAATTCTTTCAGGGAAGCGGCCTTTTCTTCACTCCGTGCTAAAGCGTACACATTCTTTGCACTTGTTTTACTCAATAAAGTAGTGATCACGCCCATGCCTAATGGTCCTGTGGCACCTGTTACTAAAATGTTTTTCATTTTTTTAATTATTTTAATGTGTTTATTGTCTTTGCGGTATCAATTTATTCCAGCCGACCGTCGTTAACATTGAACTTTCAATTCGCATTGACAAGTCAAAAGTCGGTAGACAACGAACAGAAAGAAATCCGAATCTTGCGGTCTTTCGGAAGAAGTAAAAAATAATCGGAGAAGTCATTTTATAACATGCAGGACCCGGAGTGATGGAACTTATAAAGGGCCGTAAAACGACTATTAGCTCGGTTTGTTTTCTTTGTTTTATTAGAATTAAATAATAAAAGATTCTTGACGACTTCGGGAACATTGGCCACTTGATTCCGTTTGTCCGGTTCAACTATTCCGGCAATTATTTACCATCCAAACCCAATGGGGCTTAATTTCTATGGGAAAGCACTTTTTCTGGCGAATGCATTTTTTTTTGGAGCCCAGCAGGAATCGAACCCGAGTTAATCAGCACACATAGTTCGGTTAAGAACTTTAATTGCTGAACTAAGTGGTTCGAATTCTGTCCAGTATGGGGATGAATTTTAAGAGCCTTTAACTTAGCTATAAAATACTTTATCATCAGTTGACATCCTTTTTTTGACCTGCCAATTCGGTAGGTGTTAAATTGAATAACTTTTTAAAAGCGAACGAAAAGTGCGATAGCGCTTCAAAACCGAGATCCTGATAAATTTCGGAGGCTCTTTCATTCTTTCTTTCAATGAGAAAATATGCTTCATGTAATCGCTTTTTTACCAGCCAGCGATTTGGTGTTTGATTGAAAACCGTTTTAAAATCTCTTTTGAAGGCAGATACGCTTCGCCCTGTCAGGTAAGCGAACCGCTCAATACTCACATTAAATTTATAATTGCGTTCCATAAACTCTTCCAGATCTATTTTTCCGGGAATTCTGTAATCAAAAAACACACCTGATAATTCGGGTCTCAATTTTAATAAAATTAGTAGTAGCTCTTCTCTCTTTAGTTCGAAGAATGCTTTGTCTATTTGCCCTTGCAAATCAAAATAGGGTTTTAGCGAACGAATAAGGTTTGGGATCAGCTCGTTATCACCCATCCGTAAAAATGGTTCGTCCGATTTAATTCTGCTTGAAATGAATTTGTATTTGTCCTGAAATTTTTTCAGGAACGGTTCATCAAAAACGAATATTATTTTCTCAGCCTGATGGTTCTCTTTTGCACTGTCCATCCTGCCTAAGCGGTTTTTACGAACAATACCGTATTCCCCTGATTTCAAAGTGTAGGTCTCACCGCCATAATACCCGCTCATTGATCCATTCACCAGGTAGAAAAACAGGTGCTCGGCAATAAATTGTTCTGGTTTTATTGCTGGTCCTATGAGGCAGGTTTTGTTAACTGATGTTTTCATTTTACTTTCCAAGGTTACCACCTATCAATGATTCCTCATTACCTAAATTTAGATAAAAAAGCGCGGGTTTCAGAAACAACACGATCCTGGAAGTTATGATCGAGAACCAGTGTCGAGCCAAGCATTGGTTCACCTTTTTCGTCGTAATAAATACCAGTCTTACCGGATGTATCGGTTAATACTTTAGTAATAACTTTTGCCGACTTTTCAGGTGTGCTACTGTATTTGGAAAAAGGTGGAATAATGGACATTAAATATCCAAAGATAAAGTGAACTATAGGAGGTACGTTTCCACTACCAAGCCCGGTTCCACGCGTTATTCCTGGCTCAACGGCATTAAAATGCAATCTTTTATTCTCTCGCGCAAAATATAAGGTAGCAGCGAGAATACATTGCTTTGACGTGGCGTAAGCGTCAACTCCTGCCATCTTAGTACCGCCTGCTTCCCATTCGCCACGAGCACTTGCCTCCGTAGAAATATATCTACCACCCTTCATACCCATCACTTTAGCCGGTTTGCGTTCAGGATCTTCAATGGCAGATGCAATAAACACTACGTTTGCCCCGTCAGGAAGATGTGGTGCAAGTGCTTCTGTTAGCGCGAAAGCGCCAAGATGATTAGTAGCATAGGTTAGATCCCAACCCTGTGCATTTTTGCTGGCTTTTGATGGCATAATTCCAGCGTTATTCAGCAAACCCGAAATAGAAAGCCCGAGTTGCATAATTTCTTCAGCAGCATTCCTCACACTTTTGATATCTGAAATGTCGCACAATACTGTTATCGCTTTATACCCCTTATGCTCAATGGCTTTTTGTAGCTGGTTTAGTTTACGCTGATTTCTTCCAAGAAGGATCACTATACCGTACTTCGTCAATTCAAGGGCAGTCGCGTAGCCTATACCGGAGGTTGGGCCGGTTATGATATAGGCTTTATTGATTATTTGATTTTTCAAAACAGTCTTTGTCATGATTCCTATTTCTTAATAAATGATATGCAAATATCACCGGAAACAGGTCGCGCTGTTTTCCTCAAAGGTCCAAATTAATTATATTAAAAAGTCCAATTATAGGCTTAGGTTTTTAATGACTTATTATCAAGATCTGCTTTAATCGCGAGCAAGGTTCGTAATTGAATTGGAAAATGGTTTGAATTCTGCCCAGTCAGGGGAGCAAAGCCTCGCAGAAATGTAAGTTTTTTTTTGCCTATTATTTAAAAATGTAAATTTGCTGTGTTAGCACCTTACCATTTATAATATGTTTAAAAATTGAGATGAGCCGGTAAATCATGTCGGGACTTGCCTAAATATTGAGGGTTCTCTCACGCTAATAAATATGAAAGAAAATTCCTGGGAACTTATAAATCCACAAAGTAAAAACCTGGCATTCAAAGTTTTTGAATTTAATGATGCTCAGGATTTTAAAGAGCTAAAAAAATACAATTACTTCTCGGTGGTTTTAATCGTTAAGGGCGAGGGTACATTGATCGCAGATATATCAGAATATCCTTTCACCCAAAATAGTCTGCTTTGCTTTTCACTATATCAGCCCTTTAAAATAAGATGCGATGGCAAGCTCAGAGGGATGACGATCAATTTTCACCCCGAGTTCTTTTGCCTGCATAAACACCGGAATGAAGTTTCCTGTAATGGTGTATTATTTAATAATATCTACGAATCGCCCGTTCTTGACTTAACAGCGGAGGAGGCACAATCTTTATTTACTATCATGTCCGGCCTGAAAACAGAGATCCAGCGCCCAGGGGCATCACAGCCGGAAATGCTGATATCTTACCTGAAGATATTACTGATCAATGCGACAAGGATCAAAGTTGAGCGGCGAAACAGGATTGAATTAAATCTAAATGATGGGCCCGAGATATTAAACAACCTGAAAGATGCCGTCGAGGAAGATTTTACTTCGCTCCATAGCGCCGGTGACTACGCCAAATTATTAAACATATCTACAGCAGCTCTCAACCGGCTTAGTAAAACGCATTTTAATAAAACACACTCAGATCTTATAACCGACCGCATTATCGTTGAAGCAAAACGGCAGCTTTACCTCACATCTAAGGCGCTCAAACTTATTGCTTATGAACTAGGCTTCAATGACGAGTTTTATTTTAGCCGGTTCTTTAAAAAAAATGTGGCTATATCCCCACAATACTTTCGGGACACGGTCGGATTCGACCGGGCGAACGCTTAGCTATAAAGCCTCAAACTTATTTCAAAATTGTTGCAGGAATCTCAGCACCCTGATCGCATCAGTATTTTTTTAATCCATTTATATCTTTAGACCGGCCTGTCAGTGGGCTATGTAAGGCTTCGTTTTCCCCAACCCTGATGTTAAATAAGACCTCAATTCGGTTTCCCTCCTGTTAGTAAGCTCAAAAGTCAAATAATTACTTTGTAAACAGCGACCGTGTAACGCAACTGTCCATGTGATCGCACGATGTGTCCATGTTCACGCCGACCGGTAATGAGGACCTTTGTATTGTTAATTGGGGCGTCGACAGTTGCTCCGATTATTTTGAAACACGCAATATTTATACATAAAAACGAAAACAATGAAAAACGAAAAATTAGTACCTCCGTTCAGCGCGGAGACAGCAACAGAAAAATTAAAGCTAAATGAAAACGAGTGGAACACGCATGACGCCGCTAAAATTGCCCTTTTGTATACTGAAGATGTAGAATGGTCAGATCGCACGACTTTTCTGACCGGCCGCATTGCGGTTGAGGCTTACCTGATGAGAAAATTTTCAGAGCAGCTGAATTATAGAATAAAAAAAGAGGTATGGGGAGCTAAAGAAAACCGGAACGCGATACGTTTCCAGGAAGAGTGGCAGGACGAATCCGGCCAATGGTACCACAGTTATGGTAACGAACAATTGGAGTTTGACGAAAAGGGTGTTATCAGGAAACGCTTTGGCTGTATCAGCGACAAAACCATTGATGAAGGAGAAAAGACGCTGTAACGACATCAAATAATCATTAATTTCATTAAAATTTAAAAAAATGAAAAGGTCAAATAAAAAAAGCTTGACACGTTCAGTCAAAAGATCAGTTATAAAATCGCTTTTTATAGTAAGTTCGATAGCCTTATTCATGAGTTTTTACACTGCAGCAAAGGCGCAGGAAGACAACATTGTTCCACCCTTTACGCAGGAGTCAGCACAGGCAAAACTTAAAATCAACGAAAGCGTCTGGAACACACGCGACCCGGAAAAGATTGCAATGCTTTACGGACCTGATGCTGAATGGAGAGACCGGACTAATCTGATCAAGGGCAGGGCCGCCATTATTGCCTACCTGAAAGAAAAGTTTGCGAAAGAAGCTGACTTCAAAACATCCAAAGAAGTATGGGGTGCTAAATTGAGCAAAAACGCGATTAGGTTTGAAGATGAATGGCGCGATACAAATACCGGGCAGTGGTACCATAGCTACGGCGTTGAGGTCGTTTTATTTGATGACGAGGGAATTATCATTGAAAGGTACGCCAGCATCAATGATAAACCGATCAAAGCCAGGGAAAGATCTTTATAAAAATCCGTTGGTTCCCTTTAACAGTCTAAAATGAGCCTTTTGAACAAGTTAATCCTCCTTATCTGAAACGCAGAAACTTTGTAAAAAATGCAGTGTTTACTGCTTTGGGGACGGTTTTGGTCAGCCCTTTGGAGGTATTGGCAGAAAAAAAGAACAATTTCTATGAAAACAAAAGATCAATTAAAGGACATGGAACTACCGGCAGGCACACGCGAGCGGTATGTTACCGGAGTCAACGGCCTCACCGTGCATGTATTGGAAGCCGGCCCCTGGTCTTTTAAAAGCCAAACCCTTCTTTATTCCTTTTACGGATAGCTTCTTCGGTTCTCGGAATAAATGCGTTCAGTCCAAAATCTATTACCACTGCCTGTACTTCCTCGATAAAAGGACGGAAACTCTCATTATATTCCTGAAATGCCAGTTCATAATTGCCATTACATTTCTCAAAAGCGTCTGCCAATGCAGCCGCTCCATCTATTGCCAGTGACCCGCCGCGACCCGCGGCCGGAGACGCGCAGTAACCGGCATCGCCCACCAGCGCGACCTTGCCTTTTGTCCAGGACGGCATTTTCATTTGACAGAGCTTGTCAAAGTAAAAGTCGTTGGTTTGCTGCACCTCTTCCAATAGTTCCGGTGTTCGCCAGCCCGTTCCCTGAAACTGATCCAGAATAATATTCCGCATCTGCTGTTCGTTACGATAGTCGTAAAGGATTTCTTGCTCCGAAAAAAAGGCTAGACAAATATCAGTTTTCTGATTATAGGCATTCAGCATGACGGTCTTGCCAGGTTCGCTGTACATCTGCGTGGTGTTTTCCGGGATCAGCAACTTGTCCACGATGGTGATGGAGAAGTAAGTTTGTAAAAAATGCGAAAACGCTGTTTCTTCCCCAAACCAATGCTTTCTGACGGTTGAATGAATACCATCACAGCCGAATACCAGGTCAATGGTCTGTGGAGCTCCTTTTTTAAAGCTGACTTCCATCTGGTCAGCGATTTCTTTCAAGCCGTCGATAGTGTCATCGAAAATAAACGTTGTATGAACTTTAACAGCATCGTACAAGAGGTGCAGCAGGAAGTCACGTTCAATCTCGTATTCGACTTCGCCGCGTTCTACCTGGTTTTTCTTGTGATAGTCCAGCCTTTCCGTTATATCATCCGCATTCTTAAACTCCATGGATTCCATGTTGAGTCTGTTGGCTTGGATCTGATCGAACAGGCCCATCCGTTTTACAATGCCGATGGTGTTTTCTAAGATGTTTACAGGAGTGCCGCCTTTTTTGAGGCCGGGGGCGATTTCAACAATAGTGACTTGGTAACCGAATTTGTTCATCCAGTAGGCGGTGGAAAGCCCGGCGAAGCTGGCTCCGGATATGAGTACTTTTTTATGATTTTCTATTTTCATTTGATATGCGTTTAAGACAAAGGAACCCCATATCAATTAGGCAAAATAGGCCGTAACAGCGTAAGACTTGGACTAATCGCGGTTTTTATTGCGGAAGATCAAAGGTGCGATGCCTGCGACTTTGGTAAACAGCCTGGAGAAATAAGGATAATCATCATACCCTAATCCGGCAGCGATCTCTTTCAGAGACTGGTCAGAATGGTAGAGTAAACGTTTGGCTTCCAAAATCACGCGCTGCTGTATATGATAGGAAACAGGATGTCCAGTCATGGATTTTACACATTCGTTCAGATAAGCGGCGGACAGATGTAGTTTTTCTGCATAATCTGTGGGACGTTTGAGCCGGGTAAAATGATGCGCCAGGTCTTCCCGGAAGGCCTTGGTCACGAGTTCTGATCGGGTTAACTTGTCCGCTGGTTTGCTTTGCGCGGTATATGTTGCAATGATCAATCCTACCAGGGCATTCCCATGGTGTTTGAGTATAGATTGATAAATCAGATCCTTTTTTCTTTCGGCTATTTTGATACAAAGTGACGCCGCTTCGGACAATAATCCGAACGTTTCGGGGTTCAATAGAACCGGGGCAGCAGGCCTGATGTCTTCCAGCAATTGCAGGTATTCAGAGTTCAGTGTTTCGTTAGTGATGGCCCAGGCGGTTACGGTCACATTTTCAAACCCGGTGATACGGTGTACCTGGTCGGGATGCATATAGATGGCACCAGGGGATTGGATTTGGTAGCGTTCAAAATCAATTTCGATGGCTACACTTCCTTTTTCGAGCAGGAAGAAAGAATGACGGTCATGGCGCTCTGGCTGTTCCCATTCCCCGAGCTCCGGCAGGTTTTCAAAAGCGAGCCTTTCAATGCTGATACCTGCGCCGGACTCGTCTCCGAAATGATTGACCGGTATGGGTTGATTTTTTTTTGGCATCGTTGCTGGTTACAGAGTAAAGGTAGTTTTTTGATTTAAATTATCGGGTATGCATCAATTTACAATAGCAGTCTTTATCCAAATATGGATCGCGATAATTTTAATTGTAATATGTTCCAAAAGCTGGAATATTTACGGTTGGAAATTTTTCTGTTGAAGATACTTCATGCTCCCGAGGCGAATTGTTAAAGGATAAACGAGCGGGAGTGCCGAAGTTGAAGATTATCATGACCACCAGGTTGGGTGAAAGGTGTTTAATTACTGATTTGCTATCGTTATTATATACATAATAATAATGGCTGATCACCTCATTTAAGCTTCCATCTGTTGCGTATAATATCCCATTCTTACCTGCCTATTTCATCATCATAAATTGTTTATCGCTTCACTTTTACGCCCTTTGCTTTCATTATTCCAATAGCAAAAAAATCAATAAGCAATTCACCTGATCTTTGCAAGCTGTGGTTTTTATTTTCCCAATGCCTGCCGATATATTACTTTTTGTCGGCTGCCAAGTTGAACATACTTTATTTCGCCTGCACCTTCAAACCCAATTCCAATACCAACAATTTTACCAATATCCTGAGCAATTAATCCCGAATAAATTACTTTATCATTGAGTGATATTTTTATGTGGCTATTTTGAATACTACAGGAAAGATGCTGAAAAGAATTAAAATCACAGCCAAATGCGCTCAGGTCGTGATCTTTACCAAAGATCGTTTCACGGCCCAAAGACAGGTTAAGTGTGGCAATACAGCCCTTATCTGAAAGCGGGATGGAGATTTCGTTTTCCGTTCCAACAATTTCTACCGTTACTTTCCGACAGGACGATTGTTCAGGGGCGGATGTATTTCGCAAAGTAGTCTCAAAATCAAGATCATGTCCGCTGGCTCCTTCAAAATAGCGGAAATTATAAAAATGCACCCAGGCATCGTTTAATACGCTTGACCCTTTCAGTTTTACAAATGTTTGGCTCTTTATCCCCATTCCACCCTGTAAATTCATCGAATCGGCATTAAGGTAAACAGGCACAGGGCTTTTGTCAATAATACCCATCCACCCATTTGTTTTTATAAACACGCTGGCCGTCTTCCTGATCTGCCCATCGGCTACCAGCTTCGCATTAAAGTATCCGGGGTAATAGTAAATGGATGTATGCTGCTTTCTATTTTTGCTAATCTTTTCCGTACGCTTCGGGTCCCAGCTTTGCTGCAGGTAGATCTCGTTTGCCGGGTCATTCGAAGCGTCATAATTGAAAACAACGGAATTGGGCATTTGGTCAGAAACGACCCTACTTTCAAAAACCTCCTTCATCGCGTCATACTTATTTGTATTGACCGAAGTTTTAAAAAGTTTTGTTATGAACAATATCATCAACCCTGCGCACACTACAACCACCGTGATAAGCAGTGGGCGTTTATAACTCGGGTAACTACTTGGTATTTCATACGCTGAACGTTCACCCTCAAAAGTATTTTCATCCATCTTTTTTCTGAAGGCTCTCCAATCTTCAAAATCTAGCGCATGGGCTAAAACATTAAGGGTAGCTATTGTTGGTGTACTCTTATATTGCACCTTACCCCATAACCTCTTTAAAGTCGATAAGCTTAAGCGGGTATTAGTTTTGGAAAAAATAATTTCACCCAATTTTTCAAAATCATACTCATTCCAGGTATCACTGCTTTCCCACCCTAAAGATTTTTCAAAAAGTTCCCGCCATAAGCGAATGTATGGCTCTTCTTTGCCCATGCTAATCTGTTATATTAATTCGCCGATGTTATCAATCTGGTATAATTCAAAATTAGCGAAAGCATCCCGTCCCGGCAATATTATAAGTAACTGATAAATAGTGTGATGTGACTTGAACCGAAGTTGAACGCTGCTTGAATTGCCGCAGAGAAAAGGAAATTCGATGTTTGCAGCATGAAAAATAATTCAATGCTGCGCACGGTAGAAGCCCGTTATATGATGATATTAATGTTATTGATTGTATTCGCTTTTAAAAGTTCTGCAACAATGGGCCAAACCCTTTACGTTGACGGGCTAAAAGGAAAAAACAATGCTAAAGGAACAGTTAATGATCCCCTACTGTCCCTTGACGAGGCCGTGTTAAAAACAAACAGTTTTAAAGGTAATGAACCTGTCACCATAAAGCTGAATCCTGGTTTATATACGGTTACCCACAAACTTATCTTAAAAACAGCCGGATCGGCTGCCGGTAAGGAGCCGTATACAATCGAGGCTGTTACTTTGCCTGACGATAAAGCATGGCAACCGACCAGTATGCCGGTGATCCTTTGTATATCAGGCAATAATGCCGACTACGAATTTGCCCATTGCGAGGGAATGTCTGTCTTCCAAAACAATATAAATATTAGAGGTCTGAAATTTGTCGGTAATCCAAATACAAGCGTACATTACTACTATCCAATAGGCAGGCACGATAAAACCTTAAGCGGGTTGAATGTTACGCAATGCCTTTTTATCGGCGAAGCGAATTCTTCAGCAATTCAAAGTGCATTTTGGGTCGCCGGCCGGGGAATCCATGTAGACCATTGTATCTTTCACAATAGCAAAATCGCTTTTGTGCTCAGCGGGAATATTAACGGTTTTTCGTTGACACATTCCATCATTGATGGTGCTTATAATACGGCTATCTGGTATGGATTTGACGGAACACAGCCAAAATTTACCTTCAAAAACAACATTGTTACCAATTGCTATTATGTGATGGTTTATCCTGTAGAAAATGGGCAACCTGCTTACACATTCAGTGATTCTTATATTACCAATAATAAAAACTACCTGGGTAATTATCCAAAAGCACAGGATAGATTTTTTGCCGAACCAAACAAGCATATCAAAGAAATCAATATCAAAAAAACAGGAACAATAAAACTGGTTGATGTCAAAGATGACGGGATTACCAGGGACAATCTTAACCCAACTAAAAATTCAGCAGGGCAAAGTACAGGTGCCGGCTTATTTTTGAATAAGTGATCTTGCCATAAGAGAATACTTACCGCGTTTTAATCCAAACTTTTCCGAAATAATAAAGGTAGGTTAAATGGCAGATTGAGTTTAATCAGGATCAAGCCCGATTAAATAAGGTTAAATCGTTCCGGGGTGTGCTTCTATCGGTCTAAAATAGCTGACCTTGTCCTCTTTGTTTGATCATACAGCAAAAGTAAACATTTAAATAGTTGGGTTTACCCGATGAAATGACCATTCGCAATAAGACGTGCAGCGGTTATGGTATTTAGAGAATAAAGAAGTAAATATTAGTATCGTGCACTTTATTTTTGAACATAGTGACTTCTGACCCGGCTTAGGGTCTCTCTTGAAACGCCAAGATACGAGGCGATCATATGCAAAGGAATACGATGAAAAATATCCGGAAAGCGGGTGATGAAATGCTGATATTTTTCTTCCGCGGTGTAACTGATCGCGCTCATGACCCGGTTTTGAATAGCATCATAGCTTTTGGCTAACAGGCTGTCGACAAAAATTTTAAATTTGGGTATAGTTGTCAATAGAGTGTTAAAGTCCCGTTTATCAATCAAAATAACTTCGGAATTTTCCAGAGTATCGATATTGCACCGCGAAGGCGTAGCATTATTATAACTTTCCCGGTCACTGATCCACCAATTTTCCACGGCAAAACGGAGGATATGCTCCACGCCATCGTCTCCCACACCGTACATACGCATACAACCTTTTACTATAAAGCACTCATAGTGGCATATATCACCTTCCTGAAGGAGATATTGTCTTTTTCTTATATTTCTTTCGATACAAACCATCCGAACAGCTTCAATTTCATCAGCATTCAGATCGGCTTTTTCCCTTAAATAATTTTCGAATGCTTTAAACATGCCTAGTTGTATTTAACAAAAATATTTAAAAATCGCCCTAAAGCGCAATTTCAAAATATAAAAATAATATATAGGTGACCAAGCAGTGGAATATATTACAGGTTTTCATTTTGTGGCGGTAAAGTCAAAATGAAATTACCGTTAATGAACGCGGTTGTTTAGGTTATCAATCATTCCTTTCATACAGATGTTCTGGTCAATTGGAATTACTACGCCGAAAAGAAATAACCGTGACTTTTATCACGTGTATTTTGCGTCATATCTCCTTGTCCCACATGAACTCATTAGTCGACCTTTGTCCCAATTTAAATATTAAGATCATGAGACTAAAAAATAAAGTAGCCGTCATTACCGGCGGAAACAGCGGCATCGGATTTGGTATCGCTAAAGAGTTTTTCTTAGAGGGAGCTCAAGGAGTAATCGTCGGCCGCACGCAGGAAACCCTGGACAGTTCTTTAGCACAGCTTGGCGGTAGCTTTATCGCAATCAAGGCGGATGTGACCAATCAGGAAGATCTTGACCGTGTATTTAAGCAGACATATGAAAAATTCGGAAAGATAGATATAGTGGTTGCCAATGCCGGCGGTGCGACCACCGGTGCAAAACTGGGATCAGTGGCGGAAATTGGTGAGGCCGATTACGACAAGACGATGGACCTGAATTTGAAAAGCGTTTACTTTACAATTCATAAAGCGCTTCCTTATATGAATGACGGCGGCTCGGTCGTTATGATCGGCTCGAACGCAGCACACATTGGTTTACCTGCATTATCGCTATACGGCGGTGCAAAAGCTGCGCTTATTGCCTGGGCCAGGGGCTTTTCACTTGACCTGCTGGAACGCAAAATAAGGTTTAATGTCGTTTCCCCTGCTGCCATTGACACACCGGTATTCGAGAAATTTGTTGAGCCAGGCCAGGTTGAAGCCGTTAAAAAGCAGTTAGTGCAAGGCATCCCTATGGGCCGTATAGGACAACCCCTCGATGTCGCAAAGGCAGTTGTGTTTTTGGGTTCAGACGAATCATCATTTGTGCTTGGCACGGAGATTCTTGTCGATGGAGGCTCAGTTAACCTTCAGCCGTTTAAGTAAGATCATAACCCTATAAAGAAGGGACAGATTCCGTTTGCTTTAGGAAGTTTGGCGCAGGGGCAATTGAGTGTCTTTGCGCCGAATGTCCTTGTCAACTTTGACCAACTTACAGGCGCATTTGCCTTATAAAATTAATCCTAAAATGAGATTAAAAAATAAAATAGCCGTTATTAGCGGCGGCACAAGTGGCATCGGACTTGCCATTGCCAAACGTTTTGTAGAAGAAGGCGCGGAAATATTTATTTTCGGCTGAAGAAAAGATGCCTTAGATGAAGCGGTCAGAGTTATCGGCGGCAAGGTTACAGCGATTCAGGCCGATGCCTCGAAACTGAAAGACCTTGATCATGTCACTGATGTTGTCAGGAAAGCAAAAGGTAAAGTAGACATTTTGGTTTCTAATGCAGGATTTACTGAGCAAGTTCCGCTTCGTGAAATTACAGAGGATCATTATGACCGCACATTTGATTTGATGGCCAAAGGCCCTCTATTCCTTACACAAAAGATGCTACCGCTAATGGATAGCGGAGGCTCAATCATTCTCGTTTCTTCGGCGATGCATTATATGGGCCTTGCCAACCACTCAGCTTATGCCGGCGCTAAAGCGGCGCTGCGGTCATTTGTCCGTACCTGGGCAGCAGAGTTTAAAGACAATGGTATTCGCGCCAATCTTTTAAGCCCGGGGCCATTTCCAACCGCAATCATGGAAGCCCAGGCAAATAATTCTGAAGAGCTTGACGCGCTTCATTCGCATTACGCAAATTTCGTCCCAATGCTTAGACTTGGGCGTGTAGAGGAGGCAGCGTCAGCAGCAGTATTTCTTGCCTCGGATGAAAGTTCTTTCATGACAGGATCTGATGTTGTTGTCGACGGCGGAATCAGTAATGTTTAATCCGTTGCCGCAGGTGTTTCTAACCCGCATTTGGAAAACAAGAAAACCCGCTTAATGATATAAAAAAGCGGGTTTTTACGATGTGCGTCCATAGGGGAACGATCTCGAACCGCTTTTTAACAGATTTGAAACGGTTAGTAAGAATTTGAGGTTTCAAACTATTACTGTCCGGTAAAAATATTGTAGCGATTGAAAAGTATAGCTAATGCAGCAATTCAAGCGTTTTACATCTAATTTATTTACAGCAGGCTCCTAGGTAAAAAAGAGCAATTGTTGAGAGGGTGTAATCTGTTTAGTTGAAAGCTTTTGCTGTAATGCTTTTTCTGGTGATTTGAGAAAACCACGTATATCTATGTAGGTCATAAGGTGCAGCCGTATCATTGCAGCTAGATTAGCGAAAGACCATTTAGCGGCTATTCCTTTCTTAATAATCTTTAATATTAGATCTGCTATTAGAGAACACCATATTTGTAGCTTTATAGCATTCTCTGAATCGCCAAGAAAGTACTTAAGCGGATAGTTTTGTTTCATTCTTTTGAATAGTATTTCTATTTGCCAGCGCTTACGATATAGCTCTGTTATAGTCAGCGCGCTCATTCTCATATTGTTGGTTAAGAATTCATATACTTCTCCTGTCGTAGGGCTTTTGTATTGCACAATTCTACCCAAAAGCCGATTCCCGCCTCTGTAGCCCAGAAGGATACTTTTGTCACCTATTACTCCTTTGTCTTTATGCGGATTATCTAATTCTTGTAAAACATCATAAGCAGATCTGCTTCGTTTGCGGGTAATCCATGTAACACCTGATGTTGAAAAGCTATTAAGTTTTATATAATCAGCGTACCCTCTGTCAAAGACAATAATTGAACCTTTTGGAAGATGCACCTCTTTTAAAAACTGGGAATCGTTGGCAGCAGCAGCGCTGTAACGAATCATGCAAGGTATATCCTGATCGCTCCTTATCAGTGTATGAACCTTGATACCTCCCTTTCGTTTCCCCGCAGGGTTTTTACCAGAAGTGCGCAGTATCTCCTGAAATAAAGAAATAGTGGTAGAGTCAAATATATACAGGCGGGAGGCTATGCTTTTCTTTCGGCTGTCCGATAAAAAATCCGAATACTTTTGATAAAGCCTGTAGTAAATGGCACCAAAAACATCCGCTTGTCTTCTGTTATTGGCATCTGATATAGTACTGCGCCTGGGATGATAACGTACGCCCAAATGATTAAGCCTTTGCTCTGTCGCAAGCATGCCTGTTGTTACTTCCCGCAACGAATTGCAGTGATTGAATATAGCATAAAGCATGGTCACTAAATGCTCGTAGGTATTGAAACGCTTACAGTATTTATCTGCATGATGATCGGCGGCTATACGACGGATAATATCCCGGGGTATGAATCTTAATAACTGAGCGAATATCGGCTGTCCGCTAAAAAAAGTACTTTTGTTCATTGGTGTTTTTTTGTGTGGTAACTTAAAACTACCAATAAAGGGAGGTCTTTAAAAACCTCCCTTGCTTTTTTTTAATCTTTACCGGACACTAATA
>NZ_VLLI01000001.1:609275-835653 GCF_007830615.1 Mucilaginibacter frigoritolerans | reverse complement strand
GAATAAGTTACATAGAAGGTTGTTGTAGTGTACACAATGGGGGTATACGTAGTTAAGGTACTATCCTGCAATGCAGTTCCACCGGTTGATGCCGCGTACCAAACATAATTGCCCCCAGACGGAGATCCTCCGGAAGCCGTTATGGTTACTGGCCCGCCCCCGCAAGAGGAAACATTTGCAACCGTTGGGGCAGAGGGATACACCGTTAAGGTTATGGTATGTGTGCCGACTGTTGAATTGGTTAATCCAATATAAGTGCCGTTACCAACACCACCTGTTGTACCACCAGGTAAGTCACTACCCGCTACTGCACAAGCTGGTACGCTAATTGAAAAAGCAGCCTTTGCACCGTTAATTGCAAATATTAATAATAGTGCTACAAAAATGGATTTTAAGAAAATAAAATAGTTGTTTTTCAATAACATACAAATTTTAATATTTAGTTTTTTTACAATATCGTGACAATAATACGTCAATATCACAATATTGTTGCAATAATATTACAATAATATTACAAAATGTTAAATAAATATCATATAAGTCTGTTATAAAACATATGTCAATAAGGTGCAGGTAAATTATATTGACTCCTATTCCCAGTGTTGATTTGACCGTTTTTTTACTGATAGGAAGTTCCGAAAGGCTTGATCATGTGATTCCGTGCTCCGGTCATGTATTTGGGTGTGATTTATCACCAAATTGATTCTGCCTCTGATTAAAGTGTCTCGGAATGATGCTTTTAATATTCAGGAACGAGATGGTCAATGATCCCGGAATATCTACCCCCGCTCGTACAGGTATAATATCTCCACCTAACTGAACATTATCGGCCTGATCTCGGTCCTTGTAATTTGTACCGCTTCAAAATCACCAAAGCCGCTATTAGCCAAAGCGGTCCACTTTGGCTGTGTTTCACTTTCAAAATTTAATTCAAAAACATAGCCACCAAAATCGGCTTTGATTTTTTTTTAATAATCTCAATTTTATTTCCAACCCTCTTTTGCTTTTATATTTCTAAACAAAGATCGGAACAATGGGACACGTTGGAAAGGTAAAAATCCTACTTTAAATGATACATTTAGTCCTGATTGTTTTTCTTTCGGAATTCAGCTGGGGTCGAATGGCTATGTTTCCTGAAATATTTAATAAAGTTTGTCGGCTCATCAAAACCCAAATCAAAGCCAATCGCTTTTATGGTTTCGGCGGTATGCGCTAAAAGCCGTTTAGCCTCCAGCATAACTCTATCGTCAATAAACTCTTTGGGGGTTTTGGACAGAAGCTTTGTTGTAGCCTGGTTAAGGCGTTTTTCTGTAATGAGTATTTTTTCTGCATAAAAACTTACTTGTTTTTTACTTTTGTAATTTGCGTCTAAGGCATCTTTAAACAACATTACATAATCAAGATCAAGGCCCTTTTTCAACTCAGTAATATTTTGTTTTCTCCTCCCCCGCTCAGAAATTAAAAGCAAATTATGAAGAAGGTTTTGCAGGATCTCATCTTGCGAACTGTCTTTTGCGTTTAGCAGTTCATTAGTCATCAATTGAAATACACTTTCAAATAAACTCTCCTGATGCCCGACTTTAATTTGCGAAACCGGAAATAAATTATTGAACAAAATAGTATCCCGCAAAAACTTGTGATCGGCGTCTGTCTTGCAAAAAAAACTGTCGGTAAATAAAATTGCCCTCCCGTCAAATGGGTTTTTACTATCAAAATGATGAATAGTGTCTTTGTTTAAAAAAAGAATCGTATTGGGTTTAATATTTATAGGAATGAAGTCAACTGAATGTGTCGGATTCCCTTTTTGAAACCAGATAATATGATAAAAGCTTGCCCGATGTGCCGCGGTTATTATCTTTTTAAATCCTTCGTAAAATCCGGCAAGCTCCACAATTTCAAATTCTTGTGGAAGTCCCTCCTTGAAGCTGTATTTTTTTATATTTGTTATCATTTACAGTTTTTTTTACAATTATTCACTTTTAACCTTCCTTCAGTTCGGACTACTAACCTATATTCCCTGTACTCTTTAGATTCTCTATAAAATGGTTCGAAAAAAATCCAATAGGGTTCACAAAAGGGGAGCGAAAAAATTTTCGTTCCCTTTTTGCATATCAATTAAATTATAAAAGATAGTCTAAATCAACTAACCTTTTTGATTCTGCACAGCTTGTTAAAACGCTGACGAAGTTATTTGACAAGCCTATTATCTCCCGAACTTTGGGAAATGCTTACAACAGTTCCGTTCTTCAATTCATCTGTAGCATTACTGATAAGCATATCGCCAGTTTTTAAAGCGCCGTAAACTTCCAAACTATCGAGGGTCTTTCTGCCTTTAAACCATTTGATCTGATTGACAATGCAAACATACGATGTTTATTAAAAGATATGATGTTTTATTTTAAATTATGCTAAATGCTAATAAATTTTTACAAATACGTTATTCGAAGTGTTTAGCGCCCAATCATAAAGTTTGTTATTTTCCTCTGGCTTTCTATAAATTGGTTCGGGAATTGTATCATAGGGATCACGGAAATTAAAGCAATCAATTATAACATTTTGATTGACAAGTAATTGATTGGATAAACCACACCTAATTGCCCCCACTTGGCCAATTTTAAAATAACCACCTTTAGTACATCAGCTCAGGCCTTTCGATGGATATACCGCTGATATGGTCATTCTTCAAAAAGATTTATTTCAGTTATCAATTGCAACAAAAAAGCGCGCTTTCTCGGTTTGTAAATTATACCGCAGACAGCTTCCGCGTTTTTATCTGGAAATGGAAATGAGTATACAACGATTTAATAAAAAAATGGAAAACAGATGAACTTCATCCTGTCTGCGACGATCGCCAATACCAGGGGGAGCTGGAATTACGCACACCATCTTATCGCGCTGTTTCGCAGCATTACGTTTGCAATAAATGTCAAAAAACGTATCCGGCGACCAAGTACGCAGATTCCATGAGCAGGAAAATTTTGGATAATGCAACAGAGGAAACTTAGTTATTAGCGGATAATGAATCTTCATCAGTCAATGCGCGAACGGCTTGCGTTACACCAGTCGGCATTTTTGGAGAAAAGGGAATATGCAGGATTGATAGTTTGATTAACTTTTTCATTTGACAATTCTTTTGTTGATTGAAGGTGCACCGTTTACAACAAATCCGTTACCAATTATCGATGAATAAGGAATATTAATCGATGAACCGTACCTGATGGCTCAACATCTACCTATTAGAAGAGATTAAGAGATACTTATTTAAGTTACTCTTCCCGGTATACGAGCTAAAACTGATGTAATTAAATATATAATCTTGTAACTATATTTTTACAAATTAATATTTTTTATTAAGTTTATTCACTTTCTTATAAAACTTTGAAAAATAGATATTTAGAAAACGAGCGAATGCTACTGGAGCGGGTTAGCTCCGGCGACCAGAAAGCATTTGCCATTATTTTTGAATATTATTCAGGCTTTATATATTCATTCGCCTTAAAGCTTACCCGGTCTGAAACCACCGCAGAAGAAATTGTGCAGGAAATATTTCTAAAAATATGGACGAGCCGTACTCAGCTTCCCGCTGTTGAGAATTTAGGGGCATATCTCAACCGTATTACCAGAAATCACACTTATAATATTCTAAAACGGCTTAGCCATAAGGCGTTGGTCGATTCCGAATTAAGCAAACAAATGTCCGAAGTATCAAATGATACTGAAAATGAAATTTATTTCAAGGATGCCAGTCAATCTTTAAATAAGGCTATTGAAAAGCTCACACCTCAACAAAAGGTTGTTTACACACTTTGCCATCAGGAGGGCCTGAAATATAATGAGGTGGCTGATCGCTTAAACATAAAAACCTCAACAGTTCACAGCCACATGAAACAGGCCTTACAGAGCATACGGGCTTATTTCCTGCGACTTACCCCGCTTTTTATTTACTTTTTCTTCCGCATTTTCCTTTAAAAAACCCCATATTCTCCGGTTTTTTTTGAGTAGTTAAAAAAAAATCATTTTTATCTCCCCCTGTTTGCTTTGCCGGTTGTCAATGTATTAAAAAGGATTTAATATAAATTTAACATAAGGATTGTCTTATTGTAGATCCGACCAACTCAAAATGCAACAAAGCCGATTAAAAGATTTATTTGAGCGTTATATAAACTCGACATGCAGTGATGAGGAGAAGCATGAGCTATTTGAATGCATAAACAACGAGGAAAACGCCAGAAAAGTAAAAAGCATATTAGAAGCCTTATTAAATAACGAGCCTGTTAATAATACATTGACTAAGGAACGACAGAGCATTATACTCGATAAAATATTCGATGCAGAAAGAACGCAGATCGTTCATATAAAAGAGAAATCATTGCACTGGGTGAAAATAGCCGCAGCCGTTATCCTCTTGTTTTCGGCAACATTATTTTTAATGAATCGAAAAACGAGAGAGGATAACCATTTAGCTAAGAATTTTAAGCAAGGTGCTCATCCCGGAGGAAACAGAGCAATACTTACCTTAAGCAATGGTCAACAGGTAAATTTGAACGATCAAAAAAATGGAATAATAAGCCACCAAGGTAATGCAAAAGTGATAAAACTGACTGACGGGCAATTGAATTATGCCGCCATGGATACTTCATCATCAGTAATGGTTTATAACACAGTGAGCACACCGCGTGGTGGTAAATACGATCTGACCTTAGCAGATGGTACAAGAGTTTGGCTTAATGCAGCATCATCTATTACTTATCCTGTAGTTTTTAACGGTCACGACAGGACTGTGCGTATAACTGGTGAAGCCTATTTTGAAGTTGCACATAATAAAAGCAAGCCGTTTAAGGTAACCGCAGAAGGGCAAACAGTTGAGGTATTAGGCACCCACTTTGACATCAATGCTTATACGGACGAAACGGAACTGAGAACAACTTTACTGGAAGGAAAAGTAAAGGTCTCTAAAGGCACTGACATTGCATTCCTTAGCCCAGGGCAGCAGTCTGTAATACAAAAACAACAAACAGGAATAACTATAAAAGATGCTGATACAGAAGAGGCAATAGCATGGAAAAATGGCTTAACCAGCTTCAAAGATGCAGATATAAAAGCCATTATGCGACAGGTTTCCAGGTGGTATGATGTTGATATTGAGTATAAAGGCGAAATTCTCCAGCCGAGGTTATTTACCGGCGAAATATCAAGAAATGCTGAGCTTTCTGAAGTATTAAAAGTACTGGAATTAAGCAATATACATTATACAGTAAATGATAAAAAAATAATAGTGGCCCCTAATTAAAAATAGCCAATATTAAATGATAACTAACCCAATAATTTAACTAACTAAAAGTAAAATATGAAGAAAAAAAATACACTTTAACCCCACAATTTAATGTTCATCACCAAAAAAACCGGGTGTGCGCTAACACAACCGGCTGGCTCTGCATTGCAGAGGATTTTGGGGTAACATTTACGATTCCTTGACAGAATTCTTAATTATCAACCAAAAATCTCTATAAAATTATGAAATTTTATTTACATGGTATAACCACTCATGAACCGACTTCGCTGTACCGTAAAATTTTCCTGGTTATGAAAGTAGCAATAATATTGGTCATTATATGCTCCCTTCAGGTAAAGGCTGCTGTTTACGCACAGAAAATTACCCTGACAGAAAAAAATGCCTCACTGGAAAAAATCTTTAAAGAAATAAAAGAACAAGCCGGGTATACTTTTTTTTACGAAAATAAACTTTTAAAAAATACTCACAATGTTGATATCAACGTGAAGGACGCATCACTTAATGAGGTATTAGAACAATGCCTGGCGGGCCAGTCATTGTCTTATGGAATATCCGGAAAAACCATCGTGATTACGCCTAAACCAACGATTGCTGTTAATCATGTGGATGCAGATATCCATGGCAAAGTAACCGATGAAAAAGGAGCGCCTTTGCCTGGCGCTACCGTGAAGGTAAAAGGTACCGATATAGGAGTTACCAGTGATGTTAACGGAAGTTTTAAAGTGAATTTGCCAGCCAAGCTAACAGGCAATCCTGTTATACTGACAGCAAGTTTTATAGGTTATAAAACGGAGGAAATTACTGTTACTGATTTTAACAGCCCAGTTATTATAAAATTGGTAAATAGTGCCAGTTCGCTTAATACGGTTGTGGTAACCGCTTTAGGAATAAATAAAGAGCAACGGTCAATAGGTTATGCAGCCACAGTGGTTCAGGGTTCTGATTTTACCCAGGCGAGAGAAAATAACGTAGCCGCCGCACTTACCGGTAAAGTTGCCGGTGTAAATGCAATTGGAGCTTCAACGGGCCCTGGTGGCTCAAGCCGGGTTATCATCCGTGGAGATGGGTCACTTTCCGGTACGAGCAACAACCAACCGCTGTATGTGATCAATGGTATGCCAATTGATAATACCGTACCAGGAGGCTCGGCATCATCGAATGGCGGAGGGTTTAATATTGACCGCGGCGACGGCATAGCAGACATTAACCCCGATGATATTGAAACAATTACAGTGCTAAAGGGCGGTACCGCAGCAGCCTTATATGGTTCAAGAGCTGCAAATGGCGTTATTTTGATCACCACTAAAAAAGGTAAGGCGCAAAAAGGAGTAGGTGTTGAATTTAATTCAACAGCCACGATGGAAACTATCGCTGTAAAACCCGATTTTCAATATGAATACGGGCAAGGAAACCTCGGTGTTAAACCTACAACATTAGCTGCGGCACAGGCAACCGGGAGATTGTCGTGGGGTTCAAAAATAGATGGTTCGACTAATTATGTGGGTGTGGATGGGCTCACCCATCCTTATGTGGCGCAAAAAAATAACTTGGATAATTATTATCAAAATGGATCTACTTATACCAATACGTTAGCCCTTTCAGGCGGTACTGAAGCTGTTACCTATCGCTTTTCAGTAGCTGACTTGAACAGCAAAGGTATTTTACCCGGAACCACCTATGACCGGAAAACGGGCAACCTGTCACTAAGCGGCAAACTAAGTCCTAAACTAACTTTTGAAGCCCTGGCGCAGTATAACGTGGAAACCGGGCACAATCGTACCAGTGCAGGCGATGCTACCGGTAACCCGAACTGGTCGCCCTATATGATAGCTAATACGGCTAATGTACAATGGCTAAAACCGGGTTATGACGCTAATGGCAATGAAACCGTATGGAACGATGCCAGCGTAGCCACCAACGGTTATTTTGTTATCAATAAATTTAAAGAGGACGATACAAAGAACAGGTTTATAGGCCAGGGTTCTATTGCTTATGAGTTTGCTAAGGATCTTATTCTGAAGGCAACCATTAGCCAGGATCACTTTGATTACAACTGGACCGATATAACACCCACAGGTACCTTATACCAATTAAACGGACAGTATGTAGGCTTAAAATCTGATTTGACAGAAACAAACGGACTGGCTACACTATCGTATAAGAAACAGGTGAGCGATTTTGGCATGTCTTTTTTGACAGGCGTAAACAAAAGACATTCCGCCGAAAATGATTTGAATTTAAGCGGTACAGGTTTTATCATACCATATTTTTACAGCTATAATAATTTAACTGCACCTACTACCACCATAACAACCCTTCATCAGGATGTGAACTCTGCTTTCGGATCTGCAGATTTTAATTACAAAAGCGTGTTTTATGTAGGAGTGACGGGCAGAAATGATTGGTTCTCGACTTTAAGCCCTAAGAATAACAGTATTTTTTATCCAAGCGTTAACGCTAGCTTAATTCTATCAGATATTTTCAAACTTCCTGCAGTATTTAATTCTTTAAAATTAAAGGGCGCTTATTCAGAAGTGGGTGGTGGCGCGCCTGATCCCTATGCAATTAATTTAACTTACAGTAACGTTTCGAGTTCTGGGCCACCTTTGCAGAATGTCAGCAGCAATACCGGAGGATCCGGTGTTTCAGGTATTACCAATCAAAACCTTAAACCCTACACTTCTACCACGTCAGAAGGCGGCATTGAAGGACAAATGTTTGGTAACAGGCTGAATTTTGACCTCACCTATTATAACCGGCTTACAAAAAATGATATCGTTAATGCAACAATATCGTCAACCTCCGGCTATAACAGCGTTTACCTTAACACCGGTAAGTTAAGAAACAGGGGTATCGAAGCATTAATAGGCGGCTCACCTATAAAAAGACCCGATTTTGGTTGGAATGTGAGCTATAATTTTTCCTACAATGATAACAAAGTACTTTATTTAACAAACGGCATAACTTCCATGAACCTGGCAAGCACGGTGGGTAATTGGGGCAACATCAATAACATTGTAGGTTATTCCGCTTTCGAACTCGTAGAGACCAGCATGTTGAAGGATGCACACGGTAACGTGGTTTTTAACTCTTCAAGCGGCTTGCCGGTACAGGCGCCATTACACCCAGTAGGCAAAACAGTGGCGCCCGTAACTATGGGTTTAACCAATACTTTCAGATATAAAAGATTTTCGTTGGATGTATTGCTTGATGGTAAATTCGGCAACAAGGTTTTTTCTATATCTGAAGTTTATGAAACCCGCCTGGGCTTACTTAAAACAACACTCCCTGGCCGTGCAAATGGGCTAACGGTGACAGGTGTAGATCAAACAGGAAAACCCTATACAGAAACGATTCCTGTATCCGGCTTACATGCCTATTACGATAACTACAAGAACTATGGTGATCTTTTTTTACATGATGGAAGCTTTGTAAAGTTACGCCAGGTATTGCTATCATACAGTATACCCGTTAATAATTTAAAACTATTTAAAATTCAATCGCTTAACCTGTCTCTTGTAGCACGAAACCTGGCTATCCTTTACAAAAAGACCGACGGGTTTGATCCTGAAGAAAGTTACAGCAATAGTAATTACCAAGGCTTTGAATCTGTTCAATTACCCAGAACGAGGTCATTTGGCTTAAATCTTTCTGTTAAATTTTAACCTAAAAACATTAGTAAAATGAAAAAGTATTCTTTTAAATATAAATTTTTTGCACTAATGGGTTTCCTATCACTGGCATCCTGCAAAAAAAACTTTACAGAACTTAATACTAATCCTAACGCGGTAAGTAAGCCTACTCCGCAATATCTGTTTACTAAGGCGGAATATGACGGGATAGCAAATATGCCCGTACTTTTAGAGGGCACCATGCAGTATACTACCAGCTTTAATGATGTTGCCGGTTTTGGCTCCAAGTATGTACAAAGCGAAGTAACAACTACTGCAAGCGCTTTTTCAAATGCCTACCCCAACCAGATCAACGAACTCATTGAGGTAATAAATGCAGTACAGGGAACCCCTGCGCAAGTGAATTTGCTGGCAGAAGCCCGTATCTGGAAAGTTTATTGTTTTAGCCGGTTGACCGACCTGTATGGCGATATTCCCTACTCACAAGCTGCACAAGGGTATGAGAGCAGTAATTTTACACCGGCATACGATGCACAAAAAGACATATACGCCAATATGCTAAGTGAGCTTGATGCCGCGGCTCAAAGTCTTGATGCTTCAAAAACCACCTACGGTTCATCGGATTTGCTCTACAGTGGTAATACTGTTCAGTGGAAAAAATTTGCTTATTCACTTATGCTTCGCCTGGGTATGAGGCTTACAAAAATAGATATCGCAAGCGCTCAGACATGGGTCACAAAGGCTATAAATGGCGGCGTAATTACGCAGGATGCCGATATTGCCAAAGCACCTTATATCGCAACAGGTTTGGATATAAACAAAAATCCTTTAGCCTTAAATCTGTGGAACAATGATTACATAGCACAAAACGGAAATACAAACCAGGAAGGCGGAAAATACCAGAATGTTTGGATCAATTACCTGAAACAGACCAATGATCCGCGTTTACCGATCCTTTCAATCGTTTACAATAATGGTAAACCAGATACAACCACCGCCTTACAGCAAGGCATGCCTGCCACGCTTAGCGCCAAGCCGGCAAATTTCGGAAGCCTGAGCGAGCCCAATCCCAAAACGCTTTTATTGCTTAATTCGCCCTTTTTGGTTTTCACACCAGCAGAATCTTATTATTTATTAAGCGAAGCCACTTTGAGAGGTTGGTACTCAGGCGCATCTGCTGCTACACTATATCAAAACGGTATATCTGCCGCTATGCGCCAATGGACGTTGATTAGCGTGGGCGCAAGCGATGGCGTTATCAGCACGGCAGCTATAAATGCTTATTTAGCAAATAATCAATTAAATACCGCAGGCACTACAGATCAGCAACTACAACAGATATATACGCAATTTTGGGTAAGTATATTTCCTGATGCAGAAGAGGTTTATTGTAGTTACAGGCGTACAGGTTACCCTGCTCTTGTGCCAAATGACTATCCGGGGAATGCTACCAATGGTCAAATTTTCAGGAGATTTCAATACCCGGTATCAGAACAGAATTTAAATACAGTGTCCTACAACGCAGCGGTTGCCCGCCAGGGTCCTGATTTAATAACCACCCGTATATGGTGGGATAAACAGTAATACTAATTTTATAATTAGTTGGGTTGAGTTAGTTACAGGGAGAGGATAAAATCTCTTCCTGTTTTTTATGCATACAGAATTCCATATTTATGAAGAATTTACACCTAATCGCTTTTATCTTAATGTCAACATATGCCGCCTTTGCTCAAAATGATGTGGTTAAAGATGCCGGCAACAGCAATTACAATTTGAATAAGCCTGAAAGGGAAGATTGGCTAAAAAATACTGACGCTGGTTTATTTATCCATTTTGGGGTTGATGCTCAGCTTGGTATTGTTATCAGCCATTCACTGGTAGGTGCATCCAATGATTATTTGGAGCGTTATTTTAATGAACTACCAAAAACATTTAACCCTAATAAATTCAATCCTTATGAAATTGCACAGTTAGCAAAGCTTGCCGGCATGAAATACATTATATTCACTACAAAACACCATTCGGGCTTTTGTATGTGGGATACCAAAACTACCGACTATAACATTACAAAAACGCCGTATAAAAAAGATCTGCTTAAAGAGTTTGTTGACGCGACCAGGGCAGCAGGCCTTGAGGTAGGGTTTTATTTTTCTCCGGAAGATTTTAATTTTTTATACAAACATCAAATCCCCATAAGCCGCACCAATGTTATTTTAGATGCTGCAACCCGTAAAGAGTATGACGATTATACCCGAAAGCAATGTGAAGAATTGATGAAAAACTATGGCAAAATTGATGTACTTTTTATTGACGGAGAGCCGAAAGAAGTGGTGAAACAAACTTGCTGGCAGCTACAGCCGAATATTTTGATTACACGCGGCGCCATACAAACACCCGAACAAACGCTACCGGGCAAATCAATTACGCCGCCATGGCTTTCACCTATAACTATTGGCACGGCCTGGCAGTACCAGCCTACTAACGAACGCTATAAATCAGGCACGCAATTGATTGATCTATTGATTGAAGCGCGCTCAAAAGGCGGCTCGTTACTATTGAACGTTGGCCCTAAAGCTAATGGTGAGCTTGATGCAGAACAAGAGGGGCGATTGCGTGAAATAGCAGCCTGGTATTTTATTAATCACGAGTGTGTGGATAGCGTTAAATCATGGGTGATTAATAAAGAAAATAATATTTATTTTACCGCTAAAGGCGCTGACCTTTACGCCATCATTACCGAAGCTGCCGACTGGAAAGAAGGAGACCGTAAAGCCTTTACACTTTATTCGGTAAAAGCCGGAACAAATACCAGAGTCAGCGTATTGGGGCAAAACAGTAAAAATATAGAATATAAACCCAATATGGATGTAAGCTGTAATTATAAACAAACCACAACAGGGCTGCTAGTTTCAGTGGTAAAAGCGCAGCGCATTTATGATGACCACCGTTGGCCCAATGCAGTGGTTATTAAACTTGAAAATGTATTGCCTGCAATTGATGAACCCGTTACTGTAGTAACAGGCGATGCCATACAGGTAGGAAACAGAGCTGTGCTAAGCGGTAAATTGTATAACTTTAAAGGCAAGGATGTGACGCAGGCAAGGTTCGCTTATCGCAGTTACAAAGGAATAATTGAAACGTTGTATGCTGATAAATGGACCTTTACCCCCTGGCAAAATGTAAACCCTGATGGTCGTTTCAAGATAAACATTACTAACCTTAAAGCCGGTTTTGAATATAAAGCCATAGCTAAACAGCGTAGTATTGCTATTGAAGGGGGTACTAAAGTTGTCAACTAAACAACTATCTATGTATCCAAAGCTTAAACGGAGCTTTAGGGTATATTCCATCTTAATTCGTATAGCATTATTTGGCAATCTGTTTTTGCAGCCATGTATGGCTCAAACAGTTCGTAATAAACCAATAATTTCAATAATACACCAGCCGGACAATGTGTTGGTAAACAATCAAGTTTTCAAGCTAAATAAGAGAACCGCGCTATACTTAGGTAATGGAATAATGATAAAAATACCAATTTCTTTAAACAATGTATCAAACAATTAAGTGGTATAACTATCCAAATTACCGTTGCACGGAAAGCCTTAAATACCGTTAACTTAAAACTGGACAGTACATTATACCGCTTATTGCACAACTTGCCACAAAATCGTGTGACGGTAGTCTTGGCATAGAATGTTTTTTTACAATGCACACATTTTCTTTCAATTGTGAAGTTTGAACTCATATATGTTAAATTTTCAAAATCTAATCAGAATTGGGCATTTAACATATAAAAATTATGAGTTGGGCATCCCTTGTTATTTCTCCTAACTTTTGTGATGTTTCGCACTTATTATACTGTTTATTATCAAACAGTTACCGATAGTTACAATAATTTTACCAGGATTAAAAAACGAGAAACAATCTGTACTTTGAGTAACAAATAAGTAACAAAATAAAATGCTTTCAGTAATAAAATATGTAAATATACCAATCAGCCTTATTTATAACTAATTGAATATATGATACTTAAGAAAAATAAAATGAAATTTTTACTTTCTTAATATAATTTACAACTTATTGATTATCAATAAGTTACTCCAACTACTTACCGATACAAATATTAAAGCCTACAAAGAAACCGAAACTTGGGATTTGGAAACGGAGTGCATGGCTACAGATTTCTTAGCTCTATTCAAAGAATACCCTACGCAAACCTTATTCGACAATATCCATGACGACCTGATTGAGCCCGAAGAAACCGAACGGGTGCGGGCAGAACAATATATCAGCTTTTATTGGAGCGGGAACGACTGCTTTTATGATATGCTGTTCGAGATGGTGAACAATGAGTTTCAGGAATGTGGCATAACGGACGAGCCCATGTCTGTGCAGTATTTTGATACGCCACAAACCCAAATCACTAATGAACTGAATTTTGAAAGACGGCTATTTGACCTCATAGATAAGCTGTGTGCCATCTTAAATCCATACGACAATGACTAACGTGAGCAATGACTTTAACGACCTGTATGTGCCTTATAAAGCCCTATTAATTTATAACTGCAATAGGGAGAACGACACAAACATCAACACAGACGAAGCCAATGCAGTCTATGTTGAAAGTTACGACATCAGCAAACAGGGTAATCCCATCAATGCCCATCCCCTGTCCATGAAAGAAAGCATCGCATTAGCAGAACTATTGCAAAGTAGTGCCGAAATGCAGAACGGCTTTTTAAAATCAAAGGGCTTATTGCCCAACAACCTCTTATATGTCAATCCCGATAATTCAGGCTATGCGATATGGTACTCACCACAGCAGGAAAGGGATTTGTTCTTTGTCAAAAGCTTGGGCATCGCCTGTGGCAAGGCGCAAGTCCCTGCAATGGTTTGGAAAGCAACCCGTGACGGCCTTTCCGTTTTTGCCATCAAAGGCAAATCAAAGCCAACCGCAAAAACAGTCCTGCACCATGCCCCCTACTTTAATATTTATGATGATGGCAGGGTGTGCATGGGCAACGTCAATATCAATATTGACCGCACTACACACTTGGAAAATTTCATGATGCAATGGGAGCAGTATTTTTTCGGCAGTTATTTCAGCCATACGCTCGGTGGCGGAAGAAAAACGAACATCAATATTGTGCAACTATGGCAACAGCAGACCACCAGCGATAAAAAATTCCCCGAAGAAGCTTTAGTAAAAAATGGACTAACCCTTAACCAACTTATCCGATGAAAAAAGTAAAATCAATACAGTCCAAGACAGCCGTCCATATCGTGGATAAGGAATGGCTAAATCCCTACAATCCTATTGTCGTTAACCTCATAGGCGCAGGTGGAACAGGTAACCAGGTGCTTACGGCTTTGGCAAGAATGAACCACGCCCTGATTGCACTAAACCACCCCGGCTTATTCGTCAGGCTGTTTGATAATGATAAAGTGGAGCGGGCTAACCTCGGCAGGCAGCTATTTGCCAGTGCTGAACTGAAACAGTACAAGGCTGTAGCCTTGATAAACAGGGTCAACCTCTTTTTTGGGACGAACTGGAAAGCGGTTACCTCAATGTATGATAAAACTATACTTCAGGAAGATGCTGAGTTAGCGAAAGCGGGTTTAACCATCTCCTGCGTAGATACCGTAAATGCGAGAATAGAGATAGCACAGGTGCTGAAAACCGTTCACAGGAATAACGGCAATAGCAGGAACAGGCCTGTTTATTATATGGACTTTGGCAACAGCCGTTTTACAGGACAGGTAATTTTATCAACTGTCGGAAAGGTCGCTCAGCCTGAAATGAAAAAATACTGCACCGCAGAAACTTTGCCAATGGTAACCGATGAGTTTGAAGACTTGTTAATGGCATCAGAAAGTACCGATAATACACCAAGTTGTTCTTTGGCGGAAGCCTTAACCAAGCAGGACTTATTTATAAATTCCTCTTTGGCAAATCTCGGAGCTTCCCTCCTATGGCAACTCTTTCGTGAGGGTATGCTGTTTAACAGGGGCTTCTTTTTGAACCTGAAAGAGTTCAGGACGCAACCACTAAAGGTTGTTGCTTCATAGCTTAACCCATCCCTTATAAGATTTGACGACAATAAAATCAATACTGGGAAGGCGTATATTTCAATTTACTACATTGAAGTGTAGGCAAGCGGGATAAAAAGCGCCCTCCGCAGCACATTCCTCCGTGCCTGCGGAAAAAACTGCTCCGGGCAACAGCGGCTGCTTGATTTATAATAGACTAAACATGGTTTCACCGACATTTCGTCCATTATAATACAAGAATAAGAGTATATTTTGTATACCTTTTATAAAGAACTACTTCCCTATCTGGAAAACACGCTTTAGCTGGATTATCCATTGTGTTTCCTTCAGCGAGATCGTATCATTAAAAGGTTCAACACCTCCTCTGGCAAATAAATAACGACACTTGGGTGTTTGCTCAATCACCAAAAATAAGCGACTGGGCCGGTGCCGGTGCAGCCGGTCATTGGGTGCAGCCTTTGTGAAAGCACGCAGTAATCATTCCCTGCCAAACAATAAGCTAGGGCACGATCGTTCAATCAATTGCACGTTAGAATTTAATCCATTACTTTATTAGAATATCCAAGATATAATCACTATCTTCATCTTAATCAAAACCTTATCGATGAAAAAGTTAATATTCCTGACTCTCCTCACGTCAGGGTTACATTCATTTTCCCAGCAACGACACATAGAGCTTCACAGGAAAAAATTGCACACAGAAGTACCTGCCGTGGTAATTGATACGGCAGATAAGGCGTTGCGTATCGCTACCTACCTTTTAAATTCCAATGAATTTCAGGATTCTCTACGCAAGCTGACTTTCAAGTACAGTAATCATTGCAAAAGTTGTTCTAAAGGGGTGCGTAATCGTCGCGAAAGGATACCCGCATCCGTGGTATTGGACAGTTTGTATAGACGCCCATCGGTTTTTTTAGTGATGGACCTGCAAAAGGTTGGAATCGAGCCCAGAAGCGATACGTGTTATGGATTGGGCGCTACATGCCCGGCAACAGATTCTGTGACCTCCTATTTTGACAATATAGAATGCGATATGGGAAAGGATATTCCCTTTTCTTATGCCTACGGGGTTCATCTATGTCACGAATTTATGCACGACGTTGGTTTTTGCCATACCGACCATGTTGACGATGTGGCGGAAGAAGTTGGGTGGATAGCCTATTTTTTTATTAATAAATGGTATCACGAGCATAACGCTGCTTTCCTGGCAGCAGCACAATAAAAAATATTCCAATGAAAAAATTAAAAAAAAATTTGCATTTGTACTGCCCATTAATGGTGCTCGTAATGCTTAGTAGTGCAGTTTCGGTTTCTGCACAGCGCCCAGACCAACAGGTTTTCTGGAGGCTTGTACAGGTAAAAAACGCGCCTAATCAAAAGATTGTCAGAGTATACCTTGACAAATTCGGCTATTTTTATCCAGATATTGCAGTGCCCATCGATCAGCACGCCTTTTGGCTTCCGGACGGGCATAATAGCGCAACAGATACTGCCAGTGGAAATTTGTACCATTATTTTAAGTTACATCCGGTAGCAACAAAAGCAATGCTTCGTTTTTACAAGGTCAACTCTGTTGGTAAATTTAATGCGGATTATTACCACGTTCAGGAGCAATTGCTTCAAAAAATCAATAGACAGCTCCACGGATTGATTAGCAATTCTCATGCAAAAACAATCGTGTTTCTTATTCACGGTTTTAACGAGACGGATCCAACCGCGGAATATGCTTTTTTTGAAAATCGCGTAAGCGCGTTGGGTTATGAAAAAAAGGCCCGGCCAGTCTATATTGAAATCTTTTGGGATGGCCTCTCGACAGGAAATGATGCTTTAAGTTTTCCATCCGTTTGGAAACATGCACAGAACAATACACGCTATGTGGGTCTTTCTGTTAGGGAATTGATGCGTCATCTAAGCGACAGGCTGAATTTCGTGGTGGTCACCCACAGTCTTGGGGCAAGCGTAGGCACTGGTGCTTTGTTCAACTGTACCTCCAAGTGGCGTAAGTACAGTGATCCGACGATAGATTACGAACTGGATAGTTTATCACGCACAATAACTACACCCAACGATGTAACTGTTCACTTGGGAATGCTTGCGCCTGCTATTCCAGGCTATAATACCTTTATCGACTTTGATAATCGCTCGCCTAATGTCATCCCATCGCAAAACAAAATTAGCATCGTGTCGGTAGGTTACAACCCAAATGATTATGCCACCTCAAAGTATGTTCTGGCTGCCGTAATGGGCGCTACGACACTGGGTTGTGACTATCATTTTCCGCGACATCCCGATGAGCTTGATCAAACGAGGCGTTCACTGTCGATAAACGGCTACCCTCATCCGGAAAAGCTATTATTACCAATACATTTTCAAACGCCTGCCAAATTCGGCAAGCAGGATCATGCGTTTGAGGCTTATATGCAGGATACCTTACATTTTAATATGTTCTTAAAAGCGCTGTTTAACTAAATCCCTAGCGTTTCTTCAAAAGCTGGACCGATTCAAAAAAACAAAATCAGGGCCAGCGATGACTGGATCGGCACACGAACAACTCTAGAAGCTATTTTTCAGGTCGTTGCATTTAACACATAAACCTGCGATAGTTTATCCCGGATAGCATTTAAAACGGATGCTTATACAGTCGTTGACTTCCCTTTCTTTTTTTAACCGCTACAGTTTTCGGCGCTACGGGTGCAGCCTTGCTTAAATCAAGCAGCACATGATAAATTTTCCTTTGGCTATCGCCGTGTTTGGTGCTTGCAACATATAAATTCGACGCGCTTGCAAATTTTCTTGTCATATCTTCAAACCCGGGCTTGGCATGGTATGCCCATTCAGTAGGAAAATCTATTTTGGCAATATCATCACGGTATGTTTCCTGAAATGATTTATAACCGGAGCGGTTTCCATGGTAGTACACGATGATATAGTAAAAATCTAAGTCACGAATATATTCAATACATTTTTTTATATGCTTGCACAGATTAGGGTAATTACCACCATTCATTTTCAGTGCCTCAAGCAAGGCGATATCCGTACCGCCTGCGCGTACAACAATGTCTGCCTCACCTGCGTCTGTACCGGATTCTGATGCGCCTGTTCGCGGCTGGTCAGTGATCTCCCAGCCCAGGAGCGGGAACCTACGGCGCAGCGTCGCTACAAATACATCATTGAAATGATCCTCATGCACAATCGATTCTACCGCCTTTATTTTTTCGCGCATAACCTTCAAACTCTCAACGATTTCAGCCAAAATGAACTCATTTAGTAGGTTTTTGCCGTTAAGAATCTGCGGAATTACACGTGGAATGGCTTCCGGCGGTAGATTCCTTAATTCTCCCAAAGCATGCCTTATCTTACCGATTAGTTCGTCATTTATCGCGTTTAACTTCGCGCTTTTTAAATCCTCCGACAGGATGGTGCCATTGTCCTGAAGATAGTTGATAGCTTCTCCAAGATAATGAAATCCAGCCTCGACAAGACCGCGGTCCATCAGGTAATTGTACACTGGCAAGATAAGCTCATCTTGGTAAAGGTAAGCCGGCGCAAGGATGTTTAATGTCTGATCAAACTTAATGCGCTTGTCTGTCCAAATGTAATACAACAGATCCATAGCCTGTGCTATACCAGAATATTGCGTTAGAGCGGATTTATCTGTGAGAGCTGCGGTAAATGCCTCCCATTCCAATTGCGCATTACCTCGGTCACCTGTAGCCAGATCGCGAAACGTGCGGGCCTGGTACAAATAAACCGCATATTCCACATGCTGTGGGTTCTGGCTGTTCAGACGCTCAAATGTGCGGATGGCACCATCAAGGTCTCCTAGATTATAAAATTGGTCGAGACCCAGATAAAACTGTTTTCTTGCCTGTTCATCGGCAATAGGGTGTCCCGGGTAGCCTTGCGATTTTGGGACATCCAGTGTAGCTATTACATCACTTTGTTTATTTTTCAGGGCAAGCAGCAGCTTGATGCGATAAAGGAAAATAATTTTATCCAACGTTTTTATTTTGCGCTTTTCAAGATGGTCTTCGATTGCCTTGACGAAAGGACCGGCCAGGCTAAAAAGGTTGCGTGAATTTGCGATTTCTATAAGGGCCGACTCTAGTTCGAACATGGTAAATGCCGATTTGATAAAATCTTTGGGCGCAATGCCTTTTATAGCATCAGCGAGCAACCCCTTGATCTTTTTATCGCTGATACGGTTATAGGCGCTCAGCATTTTTTGCAGGTTTTGGCTGCCGTCAAAAAATTGACTGATCAGTATACGGGCCGGCTCTGGTTCGAAATAATTTAATGCTTGATAAAGCAAAATATCCAGTTCCTGGCTATAGAGATCACGCGAGAAAAAATACTGCAATTCAGAAAATACATTTACCCTGCCTTCTTTTAAATCGTCAGTATTATAGTGTACTGCCAATGCCGTAATGAGTTGTTCAAGCCTTTCCAGCGTTTCAGTGATGGGCAGCACAACAAACTCGCGTTCTTCTTTGCGCTGCGACAAACCGATAAAGCCGACCAAAACCAGTTTCATGAAAACAGCGACTTTCTGTGCTTGTTCTTTATTTATCGCATTCCGGCTGTCGCTTTGTTTATTAAAGTTAAGGCAGCCATTGAATTTCTCTATAAAATCATCAAGCAAATCATTTTTCTGAAAATTTGCGAAAACAAATGCAAGATCGAGTTTCTCAATTCCAAAGTTAAGCGCAACCCGCTTCACAGTCTTTTTTACAACATTTCCATGCACTTGTTCTACATCCACCTCATTGACCGTGAAATACTCAGCAAGCAAATCCCAGATGGCCTGGGTTAGTTCCAGCTCCGCCAATTCGAGGTTGTCTTTATCAATGCCATACCGTGCGACATCGCCGAAGTCGAGCTGGGACAGGCGGAGCACCTCTATCAGAAGATCTGCCCGATCACTTGGAACCACGATTAGCTCATTGCGGAAAGGGTATTGGGGATATTCTGCTATACCCTTTACCAGGCCCGGAAGAAGGCAGGCCACCAGTAAAGGTCTTACTGGAGGCGTTGGATAATGGTTTGCCATCAATACCCGGCTTTCCTGCAACAGTTTCAGCACCCTGTTGTAGCGTACTTTATTTTGCTGATGCTGGGTAACGCTACGCTCGTAACTGAGAGTATTGAAAGAAAATACCAGTCGAGCCAAATCACTTAAAATAAAAGCAAAGGGCCTTGCATAATCTTCTGACCGTCTTGTGCTTAGCGCCGCTTCAACAAATATATCCAACGCGCTGTCCCATAATTTGTTGACCATCTCGTCAGTGATCGGCGCGTTTACTTGAAAGCCCGCTTCTGGTTGCAACCACTTTTCATCGATTTTTAGCTTTCTGATCGTATCGAACCCAATCGGAGCAAGCTCGAGGTCGCCGATAAAATAAGGTAATATCTCAGGATACGTGTGCTCAGCAAGCCACAGCAATTGTGCTTTAATATACGGGCTTTTGCTTTCTTTGAAAAAACGCAGCGTTCCCTGAAACCGGTTCTGATCTTGGTCAAACAGGAACAGGAAATGTAATAGCATATGATAAACCCGCCTTGAGTTATGGTGAAAAAGCATATCATGGTCATAATCCCTATAATGCTCCAACTGTTTAGTGAATAAGAAGCTGTCGGTAAGGTTAAAGTCAATATCCGCTATCGGGTCGGTTATCTTTTCATGCCGGAAATTGTCAGCATCCAGCCTATCGTTTCGTATTTCAATCCTATCGTTCGATAGGTCTGCTTCAGTTATCAGCAGATGCTCGGCCAATTGCCTTATTTTTTTTATGGTATCGTACGGCAAATAATCCGGCAACTTGTCAGGCGTGTTTTCAAGCATTGCCAAAAAACTAAGATATATTCTGAAATCGTCGATATTTTCAGGGTCAACAACAAGACGATGCCACGCCAGTGCGGCAATTCGGTTTTTCAGTTGTCCAGTGTAATGCTGGTGACGGTTCAGGTAATAACGTCCCTCCACATTTAAGGCAACAATACCTTTTTCCAACAGGATTTCCGGTGTTAGCGACAGGTTGTGCAGACCGATAATGGCTTCAAGTTCCGTCCTTGCTATCGAAGTTTTGTCGTTTTGACTCAACGCGGCTTCAACGGGCACCATGCAGCGTGTTTCATCTTCCAACTCAATTGGATGATTATAGCGGTTAAATTTTGCGGGATCCGCCAGTTTCCAAATATGGGTACGCACCGCAGATGGAATGGCGTATCTGCCGTTTATCTGCCGGATCCATCCTTTGTCAAAAAAAAGTTGAAAGGAAAAGTTCGTTCCATTGGCTTGATTTTGCTGCGAAATAATTACTTCAATTGCCTGTCGGGTTAGGGATGGTGACTTCAAGGCAATTAAAAGGTCGGTCAGGACCGGGCTAAGATTGTAGCGCAGGTCGTCCCCCATAATTGTCGGGTCAACATAATTCGGAAAGTGACGATTACTATGGCAATGCGCCTTAATCTGATTGCTTAATGCGGAAATTTTTGTAGAAGTATTGTTCATAGGTAGTTTTAAAATGTTAGAAAGAATGATATTAGTCTCAGCGTATATCGACCCATCAACAGTTTACTGACAGATACTTTATTCTCATTATACCGGACAACGTTTAAAAATCTCGTGACGGGTGCACCTGTGACAGCAACATTGAAATTTGTAGTCGAACGGATTAATGGCGTCTCATGGGAAATTAACACCTAAAAACTAGCTTGGCTATTCACGCTGGGCATCTTGTTCAGCGACCTGGCGGCTGTATCCATCGTACATCTGTGCTACCTGAAGCAGCAAGCTATTAACCACCGTATGCTCAATCGCAATCCCGGCTGCAAGGGATCTATACTTTTCAGCCTTTGCCTTTTCAAGCGCTGCCCCGCTATCGCCAGAGCGAAAGTTCACCTTCACGCCATGTCCGTTGATCACTCCACTGTAAAATCCACGTTTCATTTCGTCATGATTATAGAATTCCATGACTGAGCAAATTGCTGCTTGCGGCCAATGCTCATCCCCATCACGCAATTGGCCAAATAGCTGCCCAATACGGTTATAACCAAGTCGAGTACGGTCCTTTTCCTGGCAGGCGGCTATAGCCATAGTGCACCATTCCGCTAACTTTTCGTGATCAATTTCCCGGCTTTCAGACTGTCCGGGCAAGAGATTCCAGGCCTGAATAACTTGATCGGCATTTCTGGCCCGCTGCTGTATTGCCGGCGGCTCCATTCCGACAATTTCAAGTTCGCTGTCTCCCCCTTCCGGGCGACCTATCCAGGTGATTAACTGGGAAAAAAAGCCGGGGTCATCACGTAGGGCCTGGAACAGATAAGTAACTGGCCGCTCGTGGTCTTCTTCATTCAGTAACTGAAAATAAGCCCATTCTAGCCTTACCATTGTTGCCGGGTCGGGGTATAACGCATCCAGTTTAGAAAAAACCACCTTTACGTTGTACACGCTGACATCTGCCTCTGTACCAACCTCTGATGGATGTCTAATAAGGCCTTGTAGCGTATTAAGGATGGTACTGGCAGATACATAGTCTAACTTGTACAGCATTGTATTGAAAGCAGATGCAAAACGGCCGTTATTATTCAATTTACTAACGCAACGCTCTAGGTCTTCCGGAGATAGGAACTGATTCATAATCGTTAAAACCTGATTCCAGTATTCGTCATCAACTTCCTGCCCAAGACTTTCGATATAATCCCATAGAATAGCATTCGGGGGCGCAGCGCAAAGAAACCTGGTGATTCGCGGATCAGCAATATATTTTGTAGACATATTCACAATCCAGGTGAAGCCATTCAGTGCAGCGCACTTATGCAGGTAGCCCAAAGCGAACTGGTCTTTACAGGCTTCCTGATTGCCTAATAATCCCATCGCTTCGTCAGCGAAATTTACTTCGTGGATCGCGGCATGGTAGCCAAGAAGCATTGGCTGTTTTACGATAGCTGCCATTTCTACGAGTTCAGCAAACCGCCTTCAGACAGAATTTCTGCAATTGCTATGTCTCTTTTATCATGGCTGCGTTTCTCGGATTCTTCATAGCCAGCTACCAATCCGTCATCATCGTCCAAAATAGCAAAATCGAAATACCAAGCATATTTGTGGATTGCCCGCTCAGCTAGTTTTTCATATATACAATTCAATGTTTGAACTTCCTCAGCTGCAAGAGCCCATGCCTGTCTTTGGTGTCGTTTGTGACGGCTAATAAACCGTTGCAGGTTATTACGTAGATTCAATACGGGGCCTTCAAATATGGTAATATTGTAAAGTGCCTCGATTAAACGCAACCGCAAATCGCCCGTATAATTGTCGATCAATTCTATAAGCGATGACCAGCGGTCTGCGCTTTGACCCGCAAGTATGAGTAACTGTTCAACAATAAATGCAAAGTCATTTAATGCAGTCGCCTGTGTGACAATCTGCGGAACTTCGTCTCGCAGTCGCCAAAAAGGTTGATAAGTAGGTATTAATGTTCTGTGCTCTCCCGGAGATAATGATTTAAACGACTGAAAGGCAGCCACAGGATTTTTAACGGTCAATGCGGCCAAAATTTGCTGGCGTTGCGGCGCTTCGGCGTAAGTCTGTGGTATCTTGATGCAGAAAATGGCTTGAAGTGAATTGATAGGCCGGTTAGCGGTTTTGACGCCAGTGTCCAGCAAGGTAAGGTCTGCCAAAATGAACGCAACACGCTGGACATGGTTCCGGTCCCAGGCGAGTGCTTCTAACGCCCACAGCAGATGGGTATGATACGACGGCGAAAAGATCGTATAGCCAGCGTCGTTGAAAAGTTGACTAAATAATTCCGGCCGTTGTTGCAGCGTATGCTCCAATACGTGTAAAAAAGTACCAGGTGCCGCCTCTGCCAACAAGTGCAGGCGGCTTTGTATCGTTTGCCATTCGGGGAGTTGCTTTTCGAAAAGCAACTGGTATACAACATAATTAACCCAATCTTCCAGACGTATGCCGGAACGGATTCCGGCTCCCTCGCCGTGACTACCTAACAGTGCCAAGGTTTGTGCAAGACCTTCCTGTAGCTTTGGTGAAAATGAACTCTCTTTTTTGAATAGCGCTGCTGCGATCCGCAATTGTGGCTCAAGTTGCAACGCAGGGTCCGGTTCGCGAAAAACAGTTAGAAACGCCGTTTCATAGTTTTTCAAATGGTCTGCTGTAATGTATCCTGCCAATACGTATAACAAATCATAAGGCGACACAACACGCCAAATGTGGCCGGTCTGATAAACAGGCGCATCAAAAATCAAAGACCATTTCTTCAGCTTTTCCAAATAAACCACAGACCCCTGCGGATATAAGTGGTCAATGATCTGCCGGTCACCTATTTTCTCCTGGTCAAAACTTTGAACAAAGAACAATGGGATCAGTTCCATCGGATCATTGTCATTATGCCAGGAAACCCTTCCCGGTATCTTAGCGAAAATGCGGTTAAGAACACTGAGACTTCGGCCGCACTCCTTTGCCAATGAATACGCACGTTGATGACTGATCCCCAATTCAGTCAACACCTCCACATATTTATCTGTTTGTGGTATAGGTAGCGTGAGACCGCTTGGCTTTACCTTAAAACTCACCGGGACCACCACATGATTAGAACGGATTTGGAGCTGATGCACTGGACGATCATCGCCGCAGTCAAAAATAATAAACATACCTTCATGCTGGGCGGTTACTTCTTTCAACGCCATCTCAGTTTCTACAATGATTGCCTTTGCAAAAAAATGCAGCGCTTTTCCGGCATCATTGGCAAGTACGGAAGCTATCGTGAAGCAGATGGCTTCCTGCCGGGAGGTCGCCTGTATCTCTAGCAGGCCGTTTTCCTGATCGTAAAATTTCAATATGGCTTGCTGCTGGTTTTCCCTTGCGGCCAAAACGAACTGTGCAGATATCTGGTGGTCGGCCCAATGGGTCATCCGTTCCCAGTAATCTTGCGCACTTTCATAATTCGCAGTAAATATCTCCAGCCTCGCCGCGAGCCAGATAGCGACCGGCACGCAACGTCCGAGCCACGTTTCCAGGTCGTCGGCGTCGTATATAATGATATCCTTCCAGCCGCTTTCAGCCTTTCGGTCGGCGACCCAAAGGTCACGCTCCGGCTCACCGCTCCAACGTCTGGGCGTTACAAAAACAAAACTTGATACCTTTTTTTGAACAGCAGGGATTTCTGCTGTCCTTTTATCAAAATCCTCTTTAATTTTTGCGCGATAATTCGAACTGCGCCCGAATTCCCAATATGAGATTCCCGCAGGAACATAAATTCCGCCTGCGATGGTTTCACATTTACCGTCCACTCCTGGCTTGTAAACGCTGTCCCCTGCCGGAATGGTGATTACTGGCAGGTCGGAACATGAGGCAATGATCAGCCTTCTGATCAGTTCAGGCAGTATTCCGGCAAACTGTGCGCGGTCGGCCCATTGAACTAAGGAAGTGGAATTGATATGACGCATGCCTTTACAATTTTGATTTACGCTGATACAGCGGGTAAACGCACAGCTATTAACCATTAAAATTACGATAAATAAGTACCCTGTACTATACTGGTCGAACAATTTTTTCCACAACACAGCCGGCTATAATTATACCGTCAAATTGTTCGTACTTTAACGAAATGCTTTTGTGAAATAATAGTATGGTAAAGAGCAAGGGTTATTATGATGAGTTTAAACCGATCCGCAATAAGATCCGTTCGCTTGGCTATCTTACAGTCGGACGACTACCGCCATTATAAACATCAGGACAATTCCTTTGCTGAATTGATAAGCGGCAACAGGGGATTGGGAGGATTTTATACTAAATTATTGACCTTGGAAAACGCCTAATCGGGCTAAAGCGCTAGCATCAGCACATTCCTTCGTTCCTGCGAAAAGAGCTGTTGTAGGCGAAAGCGGATACTTGACTTATAATAAACGCAATCCTGTCTCCCAGCTTCCGTTTTTTATAAGACAAGCGGTGTTAATGGTTATAAAGGCAGTAATGAATTTCCACTACAAAAAAGCCTCATAATTTGTCCTGATTATCCTTGTATCAATTCCCTGTGAAGTGTTGTTGTGAAACAATTACCTTTTATCCAATTAGAACGAATGTGATAACTTGACACATTAATTTTACTTTTTTACCGGGTTATCATAACCGATTTTTGCACCAATTAATGCACAGGCTGCTATCGCCAAAGGGGGGCCACCTAAAGCGGCACTAATTATAAAGCCTATAAATCCGCCGCCAACACTATTGTTACTTCTGATTTTATCTTTTTTTACCTTATTCAGAGGCGCACTTGTCACATTGTTTCTTCTCCTTATGGTCATGGTATGCAGTACTCCCTTTTCGAGATTACAAGCTATACAAGCGGCGTACAAGTTATTCAAATGATCTGTTCCACCATTTGCTTTCGCTTTGGAATGCTCAATATGCCACGCTCCTTTCGCACCGTAGATACCATAATTGATGAAAGCAAGTTTTTTGTGGCATAAATGGCAATATCCGTGCGTTTTATCATATATCAAGTTTAACCTGTCATTTGTCATATTAAGTAGTATTAAAAATTAAAGCCAAATATTATTTAATAGAAATCAGTTATTTAACCGATTCTAAAGATAAAACATTGCAAACGAACCTTGCTCCATAATTGCGGGCAGTGATAACAAGTAAAAGGTATTGCAGTGCCAATAATAATAAATAAGCATACTTTAACGGGTGCTGGGAAAATACTAAAACCGGAATAGGTAATATTAACAGGAATAAAAAAGAAGAAGCACAAAGATCCCTGGCCAATAAAAAATCCTGGTGGCTTTTATCAACGATGGAGTCTGTCTTAAAAGTTCTGTAAATAGCATACCATTTCGAGTTCTGTTCTTCAGGCAAAATGGGCAGATCGCCATGCATCTCTTTCAATCTATCTGTATTTATCCGAGGATCTGTTTTTGCATAATGCGTAAAAGCCCTGCAACCAGGCAGAGAATATTTTCTTTTCCAATAAATTAACATGGCCTTCTGATCCGCAGAAACAAGTCCATTAAGTATAAATAAAATCACAGGTGAAACAATGAACCAAATGCCTTTGTTCATTAACATTTCTTTAAAATCTTTGCCATTTTCCGAAATAGAAAATGCAAAAACCATCACCAAAAAGGCGATGAGATTGATACCAAAAAACACCCATTGCTGGGTGCTGTTTTTTTCTTTTAGAGTTTTTTCCGATTTGATTTTATTTTTTGCCATCTCAAAATACATAAGGTAATAGTAAATCCGGTGTCACTACTGTTAAAAATACCGGTAGTGGTATTTCTTGAATTTCAAAGTCCTTTTTAAACGACATGACCGAACGCATATCTGTTGAACTAAGTTTATTCGGGCCAAAAGGATGGCTGTGCCATTCGCCTACATAACCTAACTGGCCACCTGTATTTTGAGTAATTTCCAACACCTGTTCTGGTAAATCTTCAATTCCCCTTAAAAAATAAACGTCAGTCGAGGCGCTGTCTGCCGGCTCCGTAATGATATCCATAACGTGGATCGTATGTGTACTGTAGTTTACAGAGCCAATCAACACCCCACCTGTTTCGTTTGGCATTTTCAGACCCATTTGACTTTTCATCGTATCGATTACGGTTTTCATATAACGAATTTCCCATATACTTTCGTTGACAGTATGGTATAACACAAATGGTTTAATGGAAATAAAATCGGTTTGGATCAGCGGCAATCCTTCCTGCCCAACACGACTTAAAAATATTTTACCGGAGTGTTCTGTATTTTCCATCTCCTTTTTTATAACTATACTGGCATAACTGGCATGCAGGGAAATAAGGTCATCAGCAATTACGGTTGTTTCAGAATTACAGCCGACCCCAATATTCAGTTCAACGTCTTTCGATTGGGATTGGTCAGCCTCCCGGTTTAACCAGTCAGTTACCCAAGGATTACTTTTATAGGCAGCAACAACGCTGATCTGCAGGTCATCGATCCGTGGATTACGGTTAGCACCCTCAAGCATAGTTACGCCCATCTGGCCATGATCAGAAATTAAAACCCTACAAATATTAGGGCTAGTTAATTTATCAGCTTTAACCAGGGTATTAAAAAAGCTTTCAGATGCGGTAAAATCAAAAATCCATTTGAAACCGTTACTAACTTCATCCGACATGGTTGGGTCGATATGTGAAGAAAGACCAGTCATTAAAATGGAGTTCGCCGGATATAATTTTTTGATTTCTTCAGCTAAAGCCTCTGCTTTATTTCTACCAATGTGGTCGGCAAATAAAGCGTGCCTTGCTAAATTGTGTGCGGATAGCTTTTCCTTATCAATCACAATAAAATTCACGTAGCCACTGCGGCCCAGGTGTGAAAGTATCTTCGATCCCAAGGCACCGCAACCAACAGCCAGATTAATACCCGGTGGAATAAATTCTACTCCGGAAATTTTTTGCGCCAGTTGAAGGGTGAGCGGCTGGTTATGGATATATTGAAGCACGGCGACCTCCTCATTCAACTTCCCTCCGGCTTTATCTGCATCCTCTACAACAATAACATGGTTAGAAAATTCGATTGAGCTACTGAAGCCAATAACCTGTGCCGGCCTTTTGATACCGATCACTACAACGATACCTCTAAAATGACTGCGGTCATCAACAGCAATGTACCTGCCTAAAGATTCTAAATCTATCCCATATTTAGCAGCATAGGTTACTAATTGCTGCCAATTATTGGGTGCCTCAATCTGATAGGTTGCAATATTTTCCTCTGAAGCACTCCAAGCAATATAACCAATATGATAATGGGTGGTTTTGACACCATCGTCTTCCTTTTTAAATGCATCGGCTAATAGTTTTATTGTATCTGCGGCGTTTTCTGCACTGACTATCTTGTGAACCTGATAAGTGCTACTTGATGTTCTTTTGAAAATGGCCATGGCAAAATTTGCTTCACCGGGCAACGATTGATTTTTTTGAACCAATGCCGCAAATTGGTCATAGTCATAAACCAGTTTCCCTGAATAAGCTTCATAACGCATCGGGTCGAACCGGCCCCCATTAAGGGTAAGCTCACCGTTTGCTGCATCGCGAAGCCAGTTGCCAATTCTTATGATCAGGTCCTGCGGCTTCTTTTTGGCATACCAGTCGGCCATATCGCCGCGCACCAGGCAAAAAGCAGGCGTTTTTCCTTTGACAGCTACATACAGGTGGGCCAAAGCGTCCTTTGGAAAATCCAGGCGGTCAGTCTTTACTATTGGCGGTACCGACGGATAATTTTTAACGTCGAAAAGAATAAGGACCGGTTCTTCCGGGCGAATATCAATGTCCTGAAAGTTGCCTAAAGGGGGTAGTTCAACTTTGATCTTAACCGAAATTGCAATTAACTCATCGGAATATTGCCTTAATACAAGTTTCCTTAGCCCTAAAAATTTGCCAATGGCAACTAAAGAACCCCGCGTTGCGGGGTTCTTCAACTCTTCCGTAACAATCGGAAGCGAAGCACTATATAACTTTGCTGCCATAGGATGATACAGAATTAATTACACTTGTACCTGCCATACCGGCGTTCCGGTTAGAGCCTTCGGCTACTTTAGGCTTCATAGGACCTTGGTTGGATACTTCGAATATGATAGGCTGGGGAGTTTTTCCCTTGACGTCATACACTTCAGTATTGAGGAAATTGGCTTCACCTACTTTATTGACATACTGCTGTTTTGCCTGGTAGTGGGGCGGGTTATCATCGTTATTCTTAATTGTTTTGCTGGAAGCGATAACGCGTGCGCCCGTTCTGGCATAGCTCAGAATTGATATTGAGCTGGCAACAGGTTTCGGGTTTTCGCCTTGGGGCGTGTCGTTAAAAAACGTCCACGAACAATGGTGCGGTGATAAAAACAAATCCCAGGAAAGGGCCTGCTCTTTGGCATCATTACCATGTTTTTTGGTTTGTTCCAAAATGTTCTTAAAAGCATAGTGGTCAGCATCGCCGCCGAACATGGCCAAACAAGTAAACTTGCTGCGGTCTAATGGGTGTATAAACCGGGCCTGGAAAACGATACTGCAATGATTTTTTTCCGCATCATTTTGCATTAACTGCTTTTTATACGGCGAATGGATGAAAATGGAGAAATCTGTGCGGGTTTTATTGTTAAAACGGGTAATAACTTGCCCCGGAACATAACGTACGGTATTCAGCGTGCTTAACTCCTCGCTGCCATTATCCCCAATAATAACGATCCGATTACCTGCAATATCTTTATCGGGATGGTTATCATTATGTAATTTGATTCTGCGTTTTGCTTCCCTGCGAAAGGCTTTCGCATCGTCATTAGTGCCTTTTTCAAGCGCCAGCGGTGAAAACCATAGTACATCAACACGAATCTTTTCATTACGTGCGTCAGTATCACCGTAGTTCTTTGGGTCGCCCAGGTAAAAGTTATTTTCAAAGCCCAAACAATGATCTTCGTCACCATGGGTCAATATGAAAATGTCGGTAAAAAGTATCTTACCGTCTTTTTTTAATGATTTAACCAGGTCGGCCTTCACATCGAACATAGTAGGATCACTGGTCCCTTTTGAACTTTCACATATATTACAGTCGATAATAAATGTTGTACCGTCCAAAAGTGTAATTAACCCGGTGTCACCATTGCGAACAGGATAATACTTAATACTTGAATTAGCCACAGCACACCTCACTTCCTGATAAAGCAGTGATACCATTAAAAAACATAAACGTTACTTTCGGCGATAGGGTGCGCAAAACAGCTCCCGGCCGGCTTGTATAGCCATTGGTTAACAATTTTCTCATTTTTAGTTATTATGAGTTTAAGAATAGCCGGGCCATGATTAGTAACCCGGCATTAATTGTTGATCCAGAAATAAGGCTATATGTGAGAGATAATGTTAAAAAGATTTTGGTAGTCTAAACTTTTTATACATTTTTGGCGTTAAATACTACACAAACACGGATAGCAGGATGTTGCGGTTAAATACCGCCTTCTGAATCTGAACATCCTAAAAGTCTGGAGGGCGGGAATCCTTCAGGCTTTTTCTTTTTTATAAAGAACGAATCGATTTTCTCCGACTATTATTATGCCACTGAAACAGTTTTGTAACAATTTGGTAAAAAATCTATATAAACAAACATTAATGCCAGCATGTCAGTTCTTTTTTTTAAAGCCTGTCACTAGTTGGGCTGACAAAAAGTCCATTTTTGCTAATTTAATTAGTTTAAAAAATGGCTATTAATTAAAAATTTGCTTAATACCTGCAATTATACAAAAAATTAACGTATTTTTAAAATAATTTTACCGACATTTGCAATAATTAACATACCTTATGATTATCCAATTTACGGTGGGGAACTTTCGATCATTTCACGAAAGGCAAACAATTAATTTCAGACCAACTGGCTTAGTTTCTGAAAATAAAGAGGTTGACAAGTGCAATATATTGAGTACCAAAGACGGTCCGTTGTTGAAAATACTTGGGGTTTATGGGGCTAATGCAAGTGGTAAATCCAACCTTATTAAAGCATTAGCGTTTTTTAAGGAATTTATCGCGAATTCATTGACCTTTGAAAATTTTCTTTCCAGTGAATACAATCCATTTAAACTATCACAAAGCTTACTTGATAATTCTGAATATTTTCAAATCATTTTGCTAATCAAAGGCAAAAAATACAGGTACGGTTTTTCTATTGACGATAAAGCTCACATCCAGTCAGAATGGTTATTTGGTCCGGCAGATAAAAACGAAACTTTTTATTTTACACGCAAAGGATCAAAAATCGAAGTAAACGATGAAAGGTTTAAAGAAGGCACGCAGTTACCCTATTCACGGTTAAGAGCAGACGCCTTATTTCTGACGTTTTGCTCTTCCTATGATGGTAATATTTCAGGGCGAATAAAGGACTATTTGACCGAGCAAGTTATCATTGAAAATACATCTGCACGTAGTTTATTCTATTCTTCTACATTCAGCAGGTCAAGAACAAATCGCCTTTTAAAAACGGGTAATAAAGATATTGTATTAAGATGGTTAGCCGAGGCTGGTCTCAATTTTAATGATATTGAGCTGAGGGAGCTTGCTTCTTCGAATACGCGGTTAAGAAACTATATATTGTTAACTAAAAACATATACAATGAAAGCGGAGAAATAGTTGATAAAGTAACTATGGATTTGGATGCCGATGAATCTGAAGGCACCAAAAAATTCTACAATTATATTGGAGATCTTTCTGAATTATTTTCCCGCGGCGGTTTATACGTATCCGATGAAATCGACAATAACTTCCACCCGTCATTGCTCTTGAAATTAATTAAGCTTTTTCAAAATAAATCAGTAAACAGTGCCGGCGCCCAATTACTTTTTACCAGCCATGATGTCAACTTGATGGATCCGGAAATAATGAGAAGAGATCAGTTTTATTTTACGGAAAAAACAGTTACAGATTCAACCAAGCTATTCTCATTGGCGGATTTAAAAGGGATTAGAAATAATGCCGATTTCGCACGTCAATATTTGGCTGGATACTACGGCGCGTTACCCAAATTAGGAACATTTTTAGAAGAAGAATCGATCTAACGTTATGCCAGAACAGTGGGAACTTGATACAAATGATGCCCGTAGCGCAGATCAGATAACTAACTATATCATTTTTTGTGAAGATGAGGTTTCCGAACCTTATTATTTCAGTTCATTTCAGGTTAGCGATATTTTGCGAATTAATGCGATACCCAATCAAAAGCAAAGTAAATTAAATCTTGATAATACAATTGCTCATTGTAAAAGCAATGGGTTGATTGAATTTAAGAAAGATAGTTACCAGGTAAAAGAACCTCGCAATGAAAACATCTGGTGTGTTTATGACCGGGACATGGAGCATGAAGTCTTTGCGCAAATACGTCAATCGCAACACGTTGCGTTTGATACAGCGATAGTAGCAGCAAATAACGCCGGAATTAATGTAGCCTGGAGCAACGACGCATTTGAATTATGGGTATTGCTGCATTTTGAAACTGTCCCGACTGAAAACATGTTACATCGTACTTATTTTTATAATAGGCTAACCGAAATATTTAAATCACTACATCCTGACTCTGAAGAGTACCAACGAGTAGCTTCCAATCCTAATTTTGAATATAAATCAACGTTAAAAAAAAGAAGTTTATTTATACGTTTTGTATTGCCGATTTTACGTGCAAACACCGAAACAGCAATGGCAAACGCGATTGAACTTGAAAATAACTTTAATAATGACACGGAATTTCACCTCCGAAATCCCTGTACAATGGTTCATCATCTAGTGGAAAAGTTACTTCCGTTTCAAACTAATATACTTTAATTAAGCCATCGTAACACTTCGGAGAACACGCTTATCGGCGGCTTAAATGTTTCTGTTGTCCACAATTTAAAGCGCTTACAATTTGGTGTATTTTGAACTTGAATTATCCAAAAAATTAGCGTAACCATTAGTCATTGTTTAAGGTATTTTCGATACGCTCATTTCACACAATATATCATAACTACATAACAGTCAAATACTTAAAAATATAATCTCCGCAGGATTCAGAATCCTCAGGCTCCACTAACAAATCGACAAAAATGCCCTTTCTAAAATAGATAAGGGCATTTTTAGTTAAATTAATATTCTTACGCCTTATCTAGCACATATCAAATTCCATTGAAATCCAAGAAGCTATCTTTGTATAATGGTCATTTTTCCGATTTAACTTTACCAAACGTTTCTAATTCGACAAACTTGGAATTGAAGAGATCTGTAGGTATTTTTCGTTGCAATAGGTAGAAAAAGTTCTCATCATGCGTTGACAAGATGATTTGCTTATCAAAATTAACGACAATACTCCGCAATAAATCGATTGTGGACAAGATATTGATGCTATCCATGGATTGAATGGGGTCATCTATAAAGATACAATCTATGGCATTACCTGCCTCATCGTGCGCATTCAGGGCTTTTGCCAAGAAAATGCTCAGGCTAAGGATATTCATCTGGGCTGTGCTGAAATACAGGTTAGGAATCAGGTGAATATCTTCATTGCCGGTGGTGACGAATACATTCAGCTTAGGCTTATCCCCATGGAAATCGCATTTGAATTTGATCTTTTTATATTCCGGATGGGGATCGACCTTTTTATACAATTGATTGATCAGGTCTTCATAGAAAAAGGACTCAATCTGAAGATTGATAAATGCCGAAAGTTTGTCTTTTTCGGTCACTAAGGAAACCCCAACTACTTCTTTTTGCTGCAGGATCGACTTTTCAAGATTGGCGATAAGCAATTCCGTGGCTTTAAATTTTAAGTAAGGAAGAACATTGTTTTTATAATCCTCCAATTTTTCAAAATTTGCCAATAGCGATTCGACATCGTTGATCTTTTGCCGAGCCTCCGTTTGAGCCGTATCGAAGTGCTCGTCCAGGATATCCTGCGTGTCGACGTTGGGAATGTTGGAAAAATGTTGATTTAGAAAACGTTCGAAGGCATCAGTGACTTCTTTGTTGACTGTGATCGAATCGCGCAAGTCTTTGATATCGCCGTCGAGGCTGAGCACATTTTGCTGACTTAAAGTATCGGCTAAAACTTTTATACGACTCTGCAACTCTTTTTCCTCCGTACGATAGTTCGTGAGCACGCGGTTCAAATTGAGCAGCAAGTCATTAAAATAGTCGGCCGTAACATTCTCGTCTAAGCCATTTCGCCTAATGTAGTTGTCCAATAGCAAGTAGTCTTCTGACGCGCGGTAGGCTTTGATACCCGACTCAAGTGTGGTTAAAGTTTTATTCCAGGCTTCAATAAATGCTTTGAGCTCATTGGATGCTTTAGTTTGTTCATCGATCTTTTTATTGGTCTGCTCAACATCTGAATTCTTTTGCGTAATATTATCGCTGATCTTTTTTTGATATTCGGAGATAGTTACTCCTTCCGTTTTAACAAAAATATCTCTGATCCGGGTCTCAGTTTTTTCCAGGGCATTTCGAAGATTGGTGAGCTCGAGCGATAAGCGGGTTTTTTCTAGGTTGAGATCTTTGAATTCAGTACGATTGGCCAGCAATTGCTCATTTTTCAATTTAAGCATTTCGGATCTGGCGGCTGCGACATCATCCACAGCGGCTGTTATTTGACCGGTCAGGTCGTTTTTTCTAGTGAGCTTTTCCTGAACCAACACGTCCAGCAATGGGTTATTTAAAACCCGCTGAGACAATTCTTCAAAGTTATCATATTCATGCAGGCATACAGGGCAGGTTGGTGATTGCGTCTTATTGATATAACCGGATGTGATGGTAATAATTTGTTTAAGTTCATTGTTCAGTACATTGCTCTGGCTAATTTCTTCTTCGATCTTTTTCAGCGTTGTGTTGAGTTCTTTTAGTTTTTGGTTTTCCAGATCGATATTGGCAATAAATGCGGAAAAAGCGCTATCCTTTTTTAGGGCTTCGGAGAAGTTATTCTTACCGATCTCTCTTATATCTGATTCAAATGCTGCCTGGGCTTCTGTCAGTACTTGTATTTTTTGATCAATTGTGGCTATCTTGGCGGTTTCGTTTTTGATCTGATCACGCAAACGGGTTGCTTCCCGCTCACTGCTTTCCGATGTTTCTTTTAAGCCTTCTATTTCGCTTTGCTTTTGGCTCAGATTATATAAACTGGTGTTTGCGCTGTTCAGCTGGGCATTTAAGGAATTGAACTGTTTGGTGATATCTGCGAGTTGAATTTCCTGCCGGGCGATAAGGTCACGCTGGTTCTTGATTTCTTCCTGCTGTCCCGCTATGCTGGACAATGCCCTGGTAAATGCGGGTAATTTATCGATCAATTCTTGCGTTTTCTTAATTTCAGCAGTTGTCTTGTTGATTTCCAACGCTTTATTCGACAGCTCATTATTGAGTTTGGTCTGTTGTTCGAAAACGCTTTTAAAACGCTCGAGTTCGGCCATCTTACCTTGTTCCGATCTGATCCGGCTACGCAGGATGAGGAAATCGACAATTTTGGATTGATTGGACTCCAGTACTGTTAACAGTTCCGCCGTTGCCTCTTTTTGATGATTGACAACGATTTTGCGGTCAGAGATATGGTTGGAAAAAGTGATAAAATCCTGTTCGGTATACGTTGGCAGGACCTGGTTCATCTGTTCTCCTTGCGCAGCCAAGTCGTTTATCTTTTGATTGACTTTTTCCAAGATCTGGTTATCGGTATCTAGCGGTAACTCCTGTCGAAGTCTATCTAGTTCGGCTTCCAGTCCCGATATCTTTTGGTCGTTGGCCCTGATCAGGCACAAGATATTGGTAAAATAACGGTCCAGTTCTTTGTCGCCGAAAAAATCCATGAATTTTTTGTAGCGTTGATGCGGGTCATCTTCTTTTAAGAAAGCATCGATATTATCCTGTGATAGAATGACATCGCGGAAGTAAATATTTTGGGTTGCCTTTTCATTAAACAAATAGTCCGAACTGTCTTTTCTGGGCAATTCTTCTAACTCTTCACCTGTAATGTTCGGGAAGCCTTGCAAATCCAGTTTAACAAAGCTGGCACGTTCCGGCGGACTATTTTTATTCCTCAGGATATAGTGCGGACTTTTTTGTGGAGCCAGTTCGTACTTTAATTGCTTCTCATCGTGAGCATAAGCTTTATTAATATCCTGCCGGGTAAAACGGTAGATATTTTTGGTTACGCCCCATTCCACCGCGTCGTAGAATGAAGTCTTGCCAAAGCCGTTTGGGGCATAAAGCGAAACAAAATCAGCGACTCGGCCATCTTTTAAACTAAAATCGAAAGTGCCGTCTTTGACTTCATCATAGGCCCTGAAGGCTTGGATTTCAACTTTTCTTATTTTCATCTGTTAACTTGGCTTCTATTTGTTCCAGTACATCCTGAGTATCCTTCAAATTGCCCTTACCTGGCTTTAGCGTAACCTTTTTGAGCAAATCCCAGGCTATACCGCTTGAGTCGTAAGTGGAGGCGGCGTTTCTCGCCTTGGATACGTCTGCGGAAAAGTTGAGATCTTTGTTTGTGATATGTGTCCGAATGATATGATCCAGAGTCAGATCATTGATGGTTTCGCTGAAATTGTCCAATATGATTTTCCTGCTGGAAAACCGGTCATTTTCGATCTTGTATTTCAGGCTGATGCTGATCAGTGTTTTGCAGAGATAGCATACGTAAATATTCCATTTAGTGAATTGATCGGTTAGGCTGGCCTGATAATACGCGGCGATCATCCCCGAAATTTTATCCCATTCTTTTTCCAATCCGGCTTCATTGTCAAACCAAAGCGTAAAGAGCGAAATATCACCCTGGTAAGGAACGGATTGAAGCGATATGAACTGCTCCGGGTATTCCGCCTTTAAAATATCAATTATTCGCTGCTGGAGCAAAGAGTCTGTTGAATTCATCTTGTAATTTAATCACTAATTGGTCTTCATTGAGTGCGCAAAAATCTGTATAATCCATGGCTTTATTGATAATCCCATGCTCCTGGAATGCATGTAAATGAATAAGCTGATAACTCGCCAATGGATGGGCTATGCCTTCATCAATCTGCATCTGGCTTTTTAGCGGCTCCCTTGCGCGGACAATATTATCTATTATGCCAGCGGGTATGATCGATTGCCGCGGTACCGAATCGGTTGCAATAATGACCTTCCCCCCTTTTTTCAGACCGCGGAAGTCTGATTTCACGATATTTGACATATCTTTTGCCCAATCTTCCTTCGTGCCGGAAAACATTAGTCGGTATTCACAGAACATTTGCTCCATATTTTCGGCAAGGACCTGCTCCTCCTTTATAAAACGAAGAATGATTAGAAATTCAAGCCACGCGATCCATATCGCTTTTTGATCGAGCAGGTTTTCATGCTGATTATGTATGAGCAAACGGGCTTGAAAATGGTCTTTGATCACTACCGGTGTTAAGTCGCTGGCTACGATACGGGTCGTCATGTCCTGTAAGTAAGCGCGGGTATAAGCGACATTGGTTTCAAAAAAACCTGCATCCAGCTTGAGCACGCATTCTTTTAAGTGTGAAAAGCAGCCCATAAATGCAGGGTACAGTGGTGATAGTTTACTAGGATAAGATTTAACCAACTGGTCGAACGCACTAATTGGGCAGAACTCTATAGCACCCAGCGACTCATCAACTGCTTCCGCCATTTGGCTTTGAATGCCTGCTAAAAGGAAAATATTGTCTTTAACGATTCCAATAGCGCCGCCGGATTGCCCGCTAATTTCATCAATGTTCGGATTTCCTGCGATGTTTGCTTCTCTTAAGTGGTTGTTTTTTAAGGTTTGAAGCGTAATGGGCTCGTTGACCCTGAAGCTGTTGCTCAAATCTATCGAAGTATACTGCCCTCTCCGCTTTGCGGGGTAGCCGACCAGCATATACCCATTGCGTTCTATATTGCCGGGTGTCCGGAACACCTGATCAAATCCATCCAAACGGGCAATTTTAAGGATCGCGATATCGACTTGCTCGTCAGCAAAGTAATTCTCATCAGCTTTGAGTTCAAATGGTATTTTTTCAGCTCTCCAACTATCACCATTATATTCATAGCGAATTAATTGATTTACCGTGTTGTCGGCTTTTTCGATGACATGCTTTGCGGTCAGAATATAGGTATGTTTGATATCGGAAGCTTGATAGATCACCCCGCTGCCACCATTAATAATCACGATATATCGTCTGAGTTCTTCTAACTCCATTTCTTAAACTTTAGGTAATTGGTCTATTGGTAAGGACTTGAATGTAGGAAAATCTTCTTTGTCCTTTGCTGTAAAGATACGTCCGATCAAATCAGGATAATTAAAATAAATGTGACAATTAGGATGACAATAGATTAAGCGGGCTAAAAACTGTTTGTGCGGGTGGTTATGTCTAGTTGCGTCGGTACTGATCACAAAGTGCCTGGCTGAAATCATTTGCAGCATCAAACGGCTGTTATTGGCCAGGCTGCCATGATGCGAAATCTTTACAAATTCCGGCTTTATCGGATTTTTAGCGCTATAGCCGAAATATTGTAGCCCTTTGATCAACACTGATGGAAAAGCATCCCCTAAAAACAGGTATTTTTTTCCATGGAAAGTTAAGATAAATGCGAGTGAACTGCCATTATGGACAGCAGCATCTTCTTTATATTGAAGGTCACTGATCGCCAAATCCTGTTGATATAGTTTGGCTAAAGGTTCAAAATGATCCAGTCGTTTCGTGGTCTGCACCGAATCAGGTTTTTCCTCCTGCCACTTGTCGAGCAGTCCTTCCAACTGCTGCTCACCAGGCGATAAAAATTGGAAGTTTAATCCTTGAAATGTGTGCTCCATTTCATGTAGCAAGACTTTTTTATCCCATAAGTCGTGATCGGTGATGTATTTTTCAAAAGTAACGCCCTCACCAATACTGGTTTCTCTACCTAAATCGGATGTGAGTATGATTTCAGGCGGCGGCGCAGCGGTAGACTTTAAATACGATTTGATGGTATTCCCTGAATTAAACCAGACCTCACCTATCATTTCATAAGCCAAGGGATCTTTTTCGATCCAGCGCACCAAACCGCCAATATGGTCCTGGTCAACATGTGTGAGGATGACCAGATCAAACTTTTGCTTAGCAGTCCGGAGATCGCGAATGAGCTGCTTTAAAGTGCCATCGACTATTTTGCCTTTCTTGTCATAACTAAGGTAGGTCTGTGGCATTCCACCGTCGATAAGCACATTTTTTATTTGCCCTTCGTGGTTAGTGAAGTTAATGTGTATCGCATCGCCATTATTTGCCGGTAAGAAAGTAAAATTCATGATTTGGTTTGGTTAGGTAAACCTATAGATATTTTAATGTATTAACAAATGCTTTCTTCTGGAATATCCATTCGATCCGATATCACATCACGCATCTTTTTTTTTGCAAAAAACACCTCGTTAGAATTAGAGCAATTTAGAATATTTCATACATAGAAATTTAAGCGATCTACCTAACCTAAAAGTGTTCAATAATTATTCATGATCTTCAAAATTTAAAACGAATAAACAGTTTAAATCTCTTGAGGGTTCGAATCCTTTGGGATTTTTTGCAGCGGAGACAAATTCCGGTGTCAGCCAATTTATTTTCACAACTATTTGGATTATAGATAGTTAATTTTTATTTTTGAGCATAGCGATTGCAGCTATCAAAGTGAATCAAAAAGCGGTGAGTAGTTCGGTGAGTAAGAATAAATAACCGCCATAAAATATTGATTAACAATTGATTGAAAAGGTAAAATAAATCCCTAGCTCTCCGCTGAAACAGAACGTTTATTGAAAGAACAGGAAACAGCTATACCAAAAAAAATTTATAACAACTTTCGCATATTGTCTTTAACTAACTAGTTAAATTTCCACTTTGCTGTCCTTTACAGGACACTATGGAACCATTTCAATTCGAAAATATCCCTGAAGTACTTCGCTTACTATTCGAAAAAGTTGAGCAACTGGAGATCCTAATTAGAAACTCAGTACCCAAGATAGATGAAAACAGTAGCCCTATGTCAATCGAGGAAGCTGCTGAATTTTTAAATACGACCGTGCCCGCATTGTATTCTAAAGTCAGCAGGAAAGAAATACCTGCCAACAAACCAGGAAAGAACCTTTATTTTTATAAAGGTGAACTTAACGAGTGGGTACGGTCTGGAAAACAAAAAACTGTTACTGAAATCAATGCCGATTCAAAATCACGCTCGAAAAAATTCAAGAAGCCTTTTGAATATCAATGAAACTAAACCATCTCTAAGTTTAGCCTAATTCTTCCTGAAGCCTCCACCTTTTTCTTGTCAGAGATTTTCGCGTAAATAGTTGTCGTCTTAATTGATTTATGCCCGAGCATTTTGGAAACAGTATAGATATCAACTCCCATATCAAGTAACAAAGTAGCATAAGTATGCCTAAAACTATGAAAGGTGATATTTTTTGTTATGCCTGCCTTTGCTAACCATTTTCTAAAAAAGAGCTGCAGATTGGAATATCTTAAATTTTTGAATACAAATTCCTCCGGCTCACCTCTCTGTCTCATCAATTCGACTGCTTGATCAGAAATAGGTAACACCTCTGCTCCTTCTGTCTTTTCTTGTATAAATTGCAGGTTATATTTCCCTTCAGTCCCCCTAACGTCTTTCCACTTCAATCCTTTTACATCAGAAAACCTCAATCCAGTTAAACCGGAAAAGATTGCAGCCCTTTTAATAAGGTCTGATGGAGCCGGTGTTGAAGCAAGCAATTGGAATTCTTCAATGGTTAAACGCTCACGATGGGTTTCTTTCAGAGAAATCGGATCAACGATTTCATAAAGATCTATTGGAATAAAACCGCGCTTGTACGCTAATTTTAGGACAGACCTAAATTTAGCAAAGTAGTTAACGGCAGTGTTTCTCGTGATTGCCTTGCCCCTTCTGCTAATCCCAGGCCCTCCCAACATAAAGTGCTTATAATCTTCGCAAAGAAAATCCGTCAATTCATTAAAACGAAAGTCATGTCCAGCAAATGCAACAAAATATCTGAACGACATGGCACAATTATCACTTTCTGATTTTTGCCTTTTTCCTATATACTCAGCAAAAAAATCGATGAAGCTGGAATCCTTTGTATCATCCGAAATAAACCCGTATTTCCTATTTTGAATATCAAGTTGGCGTTGTGCTCTTAAAACTTCGGCTAACTTTCGAGTTTCTGAATTATGCTTTGTTTCCAACTTGTCCGCGGGTTTGTCATAGGTATAAACCTCCAGAAACTCAAACCTTTTTGGCTTCCCGGTTTTAGGATCCCTAAGTGGTGGAGAATAGTCTAACAGGATGCTGTGCTTTCCATTCGCCAAGGGCCGTTGTCTTATTGTTACTCTCGGCATAATTTAAACTGTTAAACAAAATATCTTATCCAAGTCCGATTTGGCCACATAAGTGTACCACCCTGCCTGGAATTTCGAAATATGGTTTCTTTTAATCAGTTCATATAGTGCTTTTTCAGAGATGTTAAACTTTTCTTGAGCTTCAGCCATATGATAGCATTCAACAATTTCAGGTTTAAGGCTAATATTTGTGCTATCTATTTCAGGCAAGGCAAATAGATTGTCTATCTCTTTTCGATAGACCGTAGTTTTCCTTTTAGACAGATTGACCGCTTTTAGCCTGCCCGATCTAATCATCGAATAGATAATCTTCTGGGAAGCCCCTAGAAGCTTTGCAGCAAGCCTTACACTTAAAAACTCAGTGGCTTTAAGATCATCTGACGGTTTATCTAGAATACTTTTCACTACCTCATCCATAGCCGCCATTTTGACACCACGAATGCGCTGTTTGAAATTCCGCTTATTGCAAAGCTTGCCACAGAAACGAGTGACTGTAGTTTTTGCTTCAAATACATTACCGCATTGCTCACACAATCTTTTTACCGTAAAATTCGAACTCATAATTTGACTGATTTACTTAAAATTTGTCATCTTATTAGTCCAAAACTGGCCTAAAAACCTAAAAAATAATCAGTGGTAATCTCTCCTGTTAAGGGTAATTAAGGAGCTATAAGAGTCAATAAGGGTAGTTAAGAGACTTAATTCCCCCCACTTAATTTTACTGATATAAATTTGGTTTTTGAGTTACATTTGAGTAACAAAACGCAGTCAAATATGGAGAAACATTGAGGAATAACGACAATGCGAAAAGTTGTAACTTATTAACAATAAGCTATTTAATATTCAATACTTGTCAAATTTATGCGTTATTTGGCGGGTCTATTTCCCGATACAAAACTTACTGAAAATATTTTCCAGCAGATCATCCGTGCTAACCACACCGGTAATCTCACCTAAATAGTGCAGTGCCTGCTTGATATCCATTGATAAAAAATCAGAAGTTACCGTATCCATACCGTTGAGTACCCTTGATAGTGCTTCTTCTGTTTTTTGCAGTGCTTCCAGGTGACGGATATTGGTTACTAGCGTTTCGTCGCCGGTTAATTTGTCCTTTATGGCGGCGTGGTAAATTTTGTTCTTCAGATCGTCAATATGGAACTTTTCTTTGGCCGATATTACTACTTCCTTCTGAGTATGTGGTAAGGCAGCTATTTCTTCGTTGTTTAAAAGATCAATTTTGTTTGCTACCACCATCATGGTGATGCCTGGATCTTTCAGGCTTTCAATATCCTGATTAAGTTCATCAAGAGTGATTTGAGATGCATCATAAACATAAATCAACAGGGCCGACTGGCTGATCTTTTCCATTGTTCGCTGTACTCCTATCTGCTCTATTGTGTCAGTCGCTTCGCGAATTCCGGCTGTGTCAATTAGCCTGAAATTGATACCGTGAATGTTCAAGACCTCCTCTATAGTATCACGGGTTGTTCCGGGGATGTGGCTAACAATAGCACGTTCTTCGTTCAACAATGCGTTCAACAACGTTGATTTCCCGGCATTAGGGCGGCCAGCTATAACGGTGTTTACCCCTTGTTTAATGGCATTGCCTAACTCAAATGAATTGATTAGGTTTATTATGACTTTGTTTATTTGCAGGATCAAATTTTTAAGCTGATCGCGGTTGGCAAATTCTACATCTTCCTCGGCAAAATCAAGTTCCAATTCTATGAGTGAAGCAAATTGTACCAATTGATCACGCAGGGTTTGAAGCTGGTTGCTGAAGCCTCCTCTAAGCTGTTGCAAAGCAACCTGCTGAGATGCTTTTGAATTAGATGCAATCAAATCAGCTACAGCCTCAGCTTGCGAAAGGTCAAGCTGTCCGTTTAAAAATGCCCGAAGTGTGAACTCTCCTGCCTTTGCCGAACGTGCACCTTTTTTTATCAACAGTTTAATAATGCTCTCAATAATATATGCAGAACCATGGCAACTAATTTCAACAACATTCTCACGTGTGTATGATCGTGGCGCAACGAACAACGACATTAAAACCTCATCCAAAATAACATCGCCATCAACAATATTACCAAAGTGGATAGTGTGTGATGCCTGTTGGGTTAAATCTTTACCCTTGAAAACACTGTTGGCAATGGTAATGGCATCCGGTCCGGAAAGGCGGATAATTCCTAAAGCCCCAATTCCGTTCGGGGTAGCAAGGGCAACGATGGTTTCACTATTTGTCATTGGGTCATTTAGTCATTGGATCATTGTTTTTATTCACCAATAAACTTTCAATGCAAAAGTCGCTATTTAAGCCCAATCTTCCTAAATCATCTTTTTGTCATATATAAACCATAACAAACTATGCTCTATAAACTATCTATTTCACGCTAAAAATCCTACCTTCGCCACTAACTATGGTAACCTTTTTTGAAGCTTCGCTCGATACTATTTCCGTGCATCATGTTGGCAATCAAGCCCTAAATGAACTATATTCATTATCCGATCATCCGATCATATTAAAAGACGATATTATTCCTAATTTATTAATGCAGTACTTTTTAAAACCCTTTGAAAAGGCTAATGAAGTTTATCATTTAACCCATAGCAGTGGCGATTTAAACCTTAATGAATTACATCATTTTGCCACGCAGGTGTTTGATGATAAGGAAAAATTCCACGAAGCATCAAAACAAATCGCCAAGCATTTGTTCAAGGTTGCCAATCATCCTAACATAAAAGGTGGTGAACTGTATGTAGTGTATTTTAACCAGGTGCAGATTGAAGGTAACCCGTTGGATGCCATCGGAATCTTTAAATCAGAAAACAAGGAAACCTACCTTAAAGTCTATCCTGACACTGGCGGTTTCCAGGTAGATTATGAACAGGATGCCATCAATATTAATAAGCTTGATAAAGGCGTATTGATTTTTAATATTGAAAAAGAAAACGGATATAAAGTAGTTGTGGTTGATAAAACAAATGGCGGACAAGATGCTGCCATTTACTGGAAAGATCAATTTTTGCAACTTAAAATCCGTAACGATAGTTTTAACCAGACCAGTAACACACTGGGTATCTACAAAAACTTTGTTACCCAAAAACTGGACGACGAGTTTGAAATGAGCAAGGCTGATAAAATAGACCTGCTGAATCGTAGCATGAAGTATTTCAAGGAAAAGGACACTTTTGATATGGACGAGTTTACCGGTGAGGTGATTGGCAATGAGAAAGCTATAGAATCGTTCAAAAACTTTAAGAGCCAGTACGAACAGGAGTTCGACAGTCCTATTGCCAATACTTTCGAAATTTCAGACAATGCGGTAAAGAAACAGGCCCGTGTATACAAAAGCGTACTAAAGCTTGATAAAAACTTTCACATATATATCCATGGTGATAATAAGTTAATAGAAAAAGGCTTTGACGATGATAAACACATGAACTATTACAAGGTTTATTTTAAAGAAGAGGCATAGTCAGCATTCATCGTTCCGTCAAATTCTAAAACTTGCAAAAAAACAAAGCAAAAACGTAACCTCCTGTTTATTAAAATATTATTTAATACTTTTAATGCATGAAAAACACCTGGTTGTTACTTAGCCTTTGCCTATATTGTTTGTTTGCCAATGCTCAGCAAGCCTCCAAATACACCTATCAGCAGTTAAAAGAATACCAGGGCGTTTATCATTATATCAATAGTAGTACATTGCAAATGGCCGCATCGCCAAAGGATACTGTTTTGTATGCAATTGTTGCACAGGCAAGGTATGCATTACATCCCGCCGGTAAAGACTCCTTTTTGAATAACGCTCATCAACCTATTAAATTTTTGCGGAACACGTCTAATAAAATCGTAGCTTATACTTACAATAACCAAACTTTTGCGCTCATTAATGGCGATATAAAAATATCTGATAAGATGTGGTATCCACGGTTAGGTGTCAACCCTGATACCTATCAATATCATCAGCCTGCCATACTCCATGATGGACTAACTACCGGAAGCATAACCTCATCTGGATTAGACAGCGCATTATTAAATAATATGGTGCGCAAAATTATAGCTGGCGATTATCCAAACGTGCACAGTGTGTTGATTATAAAAGATGGTAAGCTGATATTTGAGGAGTATTTTTACGAATACACAGCCGACAGCCTGCAATCACAACGGTCGGCCTCAAAGAGTGTGGTGTCCGCTCTTACAGGAATTGCCATTGATAAAGGGTTGATAAAAAGTGTGAACGACAGGATGTTATCCTACTTCCCCAGCTATCACCCCGCTAATGATTCACCATTAAAAGAGGCCATCACTATTGATAACTTGCTAAGTAACCAAAGTGGCGTAAGTTATGATGAAGCTTATAACAAAGCAGCCGGTGACGAAACCACCATGGGCTATACCAACGATTGGATAAAATACACTTTCGATTTACCGATGCTTGACACGCCAGGCAAGGTGGGACGCTATAACTCAGGTAATCCGATAACCATGGGCCGTATTATTGAAATTGCGTCAGGCTATCCTATTGCTTATTTTGTAGAGAAAAACCTATTTGGCCCGTTAGGAATAACTCATTTCAAATGGCGCTTTAAACCTGATAAAACGGAATCAGAAGATTTTTGCCAGGTTTACCTGCGCCCCCGGGACATGGCCAAATTTGGCTTTCTTTATCTAAACAACGGCGTTTGGAATGGCAAACAGGTGATACCTGCCAGTTGGGTGGCTGCCTCAACCATTAAACACTCCGTAGTACAAGGGGTTGATTACGGTTACTTGTGGTGGCTCAAATATTTTGACGTTAACGGCAAACGTTTCTATACAGTAGGAGCGCAAGGCAACGGCGGTCAAAAAATTTACATTTTCAAACAACAAAACATGGTGGTGGTAATTACCGGCGGCAATTTCAATAGCCAATCTCCATCAGACAAGCTGATAAAAACCTACATTTTACCACCGTTAGCTAAGTAGACTGTTTAGGCTTCTTTGAACCTATGTTAATATTAACGTCAATGATAAAGCTTTTTCTTTCCTCTTTTATCTTCTCACCTTCCATCGAAATCAACAAATAAAAATTTTATTTGGAATTTACAATGATAACATCCTATCTTTGAAACAAAATTTGGTAGCAATACCAATGATCATTACCTCTCACCCAGGTTTTGATTTATAAAGAAGCGGCGAGAGATCAGGCTCAATGACCCGCTGGCAACCCTTCAATGTTGAAGAAGGTGCCAATTCCTGTCCCGGCAAATAACCCCGGGGAATATAAATTAACAACCATGAAAAGTCTGATTAATTACATTCTGCAAAACATTTTTAAGGCACAACCTACTTATATACCTGTGTATTGTTACAGCTATGCTGGCAACCATATGTGTATGCGTTGCTGTTGCTGAGCCTTAACACGTTTTAATTTTTCCATTTCCTGAAAAATACGTGTATGCTCACACAACGTGATCGTTTATATCCCTTGTTGTGACTGTCTTAATCCAAATCATCAAAAAACAATTATAAAAGAATTCTTAAATCCTATGTCAACTGAAAACCTGAAATTCGAAACCCTTCAATTACATGCCGGTCATGAAATTGATGCTACCGGCTCACGTGCCGTTCCACTGTATCAAACTACCAGCTATGTATTTAAAAATGCAGAGCATGGCGCCAATCTTTTTGCACTAAAAGAATTTGGCAACATCTATACCCGTTTAATGAACCCCACTACCGATGTTTTTGAAAAACGTATCGCTGCCCTTGAAGGTGGTGTAGCTGCTTTGGCAACAGCATCAGGTCAAGCGGCACAGTTTATCGCCTTAAATAATATTTTGCAGGTCGGTGATAATTTTGTGACCTCTCCTTTCCTATATGGCGGTACTTATAACCAGTTTAAAGTTGCTTTTAAGCGTTTAGGGATCGATGCCCGTTTCGCTAAAGATGATACTGCAGAAAACCTTGAAAAACTAATTGACAATAAAACCAAGGCTATTTACCTGGAAACTATTGGCAATCCGGGCTTTAACATTGCCGATTTTGATAAGGTAGCTGCCCTGGCTAAAAAACATGATCTGCCTTTAATAGTTGACAACACTTTTGGCGCTGGCGGTTACCTGTTCCGTCCGCTGGAGCATGGAGCCCATGTTGTGGTTGAATCAACGACCAAATGGATTGGCGGACATGGTACCAGCATTGGCGGTGCCATTATTGATGGCGGTAACTATAACTGGGGCAATGGTAAGTTCCCGCAGTTTACGGAGCCATCCGAAGGTTATCACGGTTTGGTATTTGCTGATGTATTTGGTATTGGCGGTCCGTTTGGCAATATCCAGTTCATTATCCGTGCCCGCGTAGAGGGTTTGAGAGATTTCGGCCCGTCACAATCGCCATTCAATTCGTGGTTAAACATTCAGGGGTTAGAAACTTTGTCATTACGTGTACAACGCCATGTGGACAATGCGCTTGAACTGGCTAAATGGCTGGAGCAGCATCCATTGGTTGATAAGGTAAATTATCCGGGATTACCTTCATCCCCACAACATACATTAGCGAAAAAATATTTAAAAAATGGCTTTGGTGCTGTGTTAACCTTCGAAGTTAAGGGCGGAAAAGAAAATGCAGGCAGCATAATTGATAACCTGAAACTGGTAAGTCACCTGGCTAATGTGGGCGATACCAAAACACTTATCATCCAGCCATCGGCAACCACGCATCAGCAATTATCAGATGAAGAGCAACTTGCAGCGGGTGTATTACCAAACTCCCTTCGTGTAGCTGTAGGCATTGAACACATTGACGATATTAAAGCTGATTTTGCCCAGGCATTTGCCAAAGTAGCTGAATTAGTTTAAGGTCTGAAGACCCAAAAAGCCGGAAGACCTGAGAGACCTTCCGGCTTAAAAAATAGAGAAGAGAATGAGTACAGAGATTTTTAAATACGAAAAGCCTTTTAAACTAGAATCGGGCAAGGAATTAGCTGAGCTTGAGATTGGATTTAATACATACGGAACACTAAACAAAAACCGCGACAATGTAGTATGGGTATGCCATGCGCTTACAGCAAATTCTGATGTTTTTGACTGGTGGAAAGGTTTTTTTGGCGAGAATGATTACTTTAATCCTAAAGAGCATTTTATTGTATGCGCCAATATTTTGGGGTCACCATATGGCACCAGTAATCCGTTAAGTATAAACCCGGTTACCGGACATCCTTATTATCTTGCTTTCCCGCAATTTACTATAAGAGATATTGTAAAGGGACATCAGTTATTAGCCGACCATTTAGGAATTAAAGAGATAGGAATTTTATTAGGAGGATCGCTGGGCGGTCAGCAAGCATCTGAATGGGCCATTATGGAACCCGAGCGTATTAAGAATTTGATACTAATAGCCACAAACGCCCGTCATTCACCATGGGGAATAGCTTTTAATGAGTCTCAGCGCCTGGCTATCAGTACTGATCGTACTTTTTATGCCAACGCTCCCGATGGAGGTAAAAAGGGATTAAAAGCTGCCCGCAGTATAGCATTACTCTCCTATCGTAACTACAAAACCTACGGCATTACACAGCAGGAAGAAAAAGACAATCATGTAGATGGCTACAAAGCGGCATCATACCAAAACTACCAGGGTGAAAAGCTGGTGAACAGATTTAATGCCTACAGCTATTGGTATCTGTCAAAAACCATGGATTCACACAATGTAGGCCGCAACCGCCATGGGGTTGAAAAGGCTTTAAGCCTGATAAAAGCACGTACATTGGTTATCGGTATTAAATCAGATGTGTTGTTTCCTATTGAGGAGCAGCAATACCTGTTTCAGCACATCCCAAAATCGGTTTTCGCCGAATTAGATTCGTTTTACGGACACGATGGTTTTTTAATTGAAACCGGAGTATTAACAAATATCATCACTTCCTTTTTTAAAACAGACGTAAAAGGAAAAATTATTGAATTGCAACGCACTGCATAATGAGCAAAAAACTAAACATCGGACTATTTGGCTTTGGCGTGGTTGGCCAGGGTTTGTATGACATTATTAAAACCAAACATCTGAATCTGGAGATCAAAAAGATCGCCATTAAAGACGCGCACAAACAACGTACACTTCCAGCACACCTATTCACGACTGAACGCGATGAATTGCTGGACAACCCGGAAATAAATACCATTGTTGAGCTGATAAATGATACCGAAGCAGCGTTTGAAATTGTTTCGAGAGCATTAAGCTCTGGCAAAAATGTGGTTTCGGCCAGTAAAAAAATGATTGCCCTGCATTTAAAGGAGCTTATTGACCTTCAGCAAAAACATGGCACTTCTTTGTTATATGAAGGTGCGGTTTGCGGCAGTATTCCTATTATCCGTAATCTGGAAGAATATTATGATAATGAGTTACTACACTCTATCAGTGGTATTTTTAACGGATCATCCAATTACATTCTTTCTAAAGGATTTAATGAGAATATGGATTATGATACAGCACTAAAACAGGCGCAAGACCTTGGTTTTGCTGAAACGGACCCTACCAGTGATGTGGGCGGTTTTGATGCCAAATATAAACTGGTAATAGCCGCTTCACATGCTTATGGTGTAATTGTTAACCCTGATGATGTATTTAACCTTGGCATCCAAAATCTTGCCGCAAACGATCTGCAATACGCCCGTGAAAAGAACCTGAAGATAAAACTGGTTCCGGTAGCTAAAGAACTTGACGATCAACATGTAGCCTTGTTTGTACTACCCAAATTTGTAAACGAAAAAGAATTTTTATACAATGTAGAATACGAATACAACGGTGTAATTGTACAAGCCGCCTTTGCCGATCAGCAATTCTTTTTCGGAAAAGGTGCCGGAGGACACCCAACTGGTTCTGCTGTATTATCTGATATAGCCGCTTTACGTTATGATTACGCGTACGAATACAAAAAGGCGAAAGAACGCACCAGTCTTAACTTCACCAATGATATTGAACTGAATATTTATCTACGCTATGAGGATGAAGCATTAGTAGAGACGCTAAATTTCACCCATATCCATGAGCGTTATTATTCGGGCAGCTATAAGTTTGTTATTGGTAAAATCAATCTGCAAAGCCTTATTGATAACCAACAATTAATAGCCAACAACAAAGCATTTGTAGCCTTTGCCGATCAGCTTGCTGGTGTAAATCTGGCGGCTGAAGCAACAGTAGCTGAAGAAGCATTTTAAAATTTTATATTTTCATTTAGGTTTATTTAGTTTAAAAACGGCTCCTGCAAAGGGGCCTTTTTTGCTTGTTCCATTTGCCATGGAACGTAGTTAAGCATCTTCTGTGCTATGCAGGTATTATTAGGCGGATTATTATCTTTGCAAGCATACCGCTATAATTTAAGCTGATGAGTAAACTTGCTAATCTTGTAAAAAACAAACCTTTTGTATTTACACTATACTTTGGTCTTAGCTTTTTTGCGGTTGGTAAAAGCGTACTGCTTAACCACATTCACAACAATTACTTTGTATATAAATATAACTTTATCAATGTTATTCATCAGCATACTATTTTCGGCTATCAACCCCAATTTCAGGATTTAAATCATTACGGGCCGGTGTTCGCTCTATTAATGGCTCCGTTTGCTTTGTTACCAGATGGTTTTGGGGTAATATTATGGGTGATGTTTAACGCCTGGATATTATACAAAGCCATTAAGGCACTACCTATAACTGAGTATCAATATCTGGCTATTTTACTTATTTGTGCCCATGAGCTGATGACGTCTTCATCAAACGTGGAGATTAATCCATTTATAGGTGCTTTAATTATATTGGCCTATGTTTTTATTAGGAACGAAAAAGATTTCTGGGCTGCACTGATGATTGTTGCCGGAACATTTATCAAGCTTTATCCAATAGTTGGCCTGGCATTCTTCTTCTTTTCAAAAAACAAGCCGAAGTTTATTTTAAGCCTTCTATTTTGGTCTGTAGTGTTGTTTTTACTGCCAATGGCTATCTCTTCACCATCCTATATCATCCATACTTATCATGATTGGTATGGCGATTTAGTGCAAAAGAACCTTGCCAATATAGGCCCAAGCTTGCAGGATATTTCTGCAATGGGGCTTATTCGTAATATATTCAACTACAGGCAATTATCAAACATCACTATAATAGCACCTGCGATTGTGCTATTTGCAATCTGGTATTTAAGAATAAAGGAATACAATACTGTACCCTACCAACTTTTATTACTGGCATCAACCTTAGTATTTGTTATTATTTTCAGCAGCTCGTCTGAGTCGCCAACTTATATTATTGCAGTAGCCGGTGTGGGTATTTGGTTTATGAATCTGAACAGACCAGTTACCGGTTTTGAAATAGGTTTGCTGGTTTTTGCGCTAATATTAACCGTTATGTCGCCATCTGATTTATTTCCACGATATATTAAAATGAATTATGTGGTGCCTTATAAATTGAAAGCTTTGCCTTGCGTACTGATATGGTTAAAGATTATTTATGAAACGATATTCCGCAAATTCAATAAGGAACAATCTGCAACTTCAATAGTTGCTTAATTTATTTTTTGGTGTGGTATCCGTAAGCCATTAAAAATGCAATACCACTAAAGCCAAATGCCTCAAACACGCTCGAAACCTCGTTACCCTGTAGTGAATAAGGGTCGGTAAAGGCACGTGGGATGTGCAACAAAACGAGCCATAAAAATATCATTAGCGCAAGCAATAACGAACTCAATTTAAGCCTTATCCTCAAGATAATACTTAATCCAGAGCCTATTAGAGCCACGCCAGCAAAGTATGTCCAGAACAGATGCAAGGGCATCCAGTTGGGCACCAATGTTGAAATACCATCAGCATACAAAAAATGGTCAATTCCAAAGCCCACAATCATTATACAAAAGAAAACGTTGCCTAAAGGAATCAATCTTTCCAGGAGCATAATTAATGAGTTTTCTTTACCTTCATCTTTCGTCATAAATGATCCGGCTACAACGAAAGCACCACCTGCCATGGCAAGTTCTTTCAAGGCATTTACCCAAACACCAAAATGTTTATAATAAGGATCGACAATAAGTTCATATGGAATCTGGCAAATGCAAAAAAGCAAGAGCAATACTCCACCCAAAATAAGGGATACCGGTCTGCTACCTACTTCAAAAATAATGGCAACTCCACCCGCAATAAAAAGGGTGCTTATTACGTAAACATAAATGGCGTAACCAGTAATAGATGGGTGCCATGGTGGCAAAATTACCGGCCTAAAATCTTTGTAAAAGATTTGCTGTATGGCCAATGCGGCTATTAAAATACCGTAAGAAATGCGCGCAGGTTTGATTAGGTTTTTCATTCAATGTAATTGTTATAATTCAAATTACGGAATGAATAAAACATCAGCCAATTCACAGCCTGTACATGTTGGTACAAAGCTGTACAAATTCAGAAATAGCGTCTTCTTGAGGTAAACTGTGCTATAAAACAAAAAATCCCGCCTTTGTTAAGGCGGGACATGTATTTAGATTTACAATTCTCTTCCAGGATCCCAGTTCTCAAGATAATCGGCAACTCGCCTTACAAATGATCCGCCCAATGATCCATCAACCACACGGTGATCGTATGATAATGACAAGAACATCATATGACGGATCGCAATCATATCGCCTTGTAAGGTTTCAATCACTGCAGGCTTTTTCTTGATAGCGCCAACGGCTAAAATAGCTACCTGCGGCTGGTTAATAATAGGCGTACCCATTACATTACCAAATGAACCTACATTGGTGATAGTAAATGTACCACCTTGTACATCATCTGGTTTTAATTTATTGGTACGGGCGCGGCTTGCCAGGTCATTAACAGCTTTGGTTAAGCCAATCAGACTTAATTCATCAGCTTTCTTTATTACCGGAACTATCAGGTTACCATTTGGCAAAGCAGTTGCCATACTGATATTGATATCTTTCTTTTTAATGATTTGTGTTCCATTTACCTGGATATTGATCATCGGTAAATCTTTTATGGCCCTTACTACCGCCTCAATAAAAATTGGGGTAAAGGTTATCTTTTCACCTTCGCGTTTCTCAAAGCTACTCTTTATCTTCTCGCGCCACAAAACAATATTAGTTACATCTGCTTCAACAAACGAGGTAACGTGTGGCGAAGTATGCTTGCTCATTACCATATGATCGGCAATTATGCGGCGCATTCTGTCCATCTCAATAATTTCATCTTCACCCGATACAGATTTTGCTACCGGAACTGGTTCTGATTGAGCAGCAGGCGTTACTTTTGGAACTTCGGTTACGGGAGCAGGCGTTTCAATAACTGGTTGGGATTTTTCAACTACAGGCTCTGATTTCGGCGCTTCAATAGTGTTGGCCAAAACAGGTTCTGCTTTAACCGGATTATTTTCAAACGAAGGGTTTGGTTTAAACCTATTTTGGATATAAGCCAGCAAATCGTCTTTTGTTAAACGACCTTCAGCGCCTGTACCTGTAATTTGATCCAATTCAACACTGCTTATTCCTTCTTGTGCAGCTATATTTTTTACCAACGGAGAATAAAAACGCAGCGAATTTTTAGCAGCACTTTCTACACCAGGTACATTTGTCTGCTCAATTTGATCAATGTAAGGAACTGCCTGGGCAAAATCCGAACGATAATCCTCAAATACAGGCGGAACTATTGCTTCAGATGCATTAGTACTATCAGTTGCAAACGGTTCAATTATGGGTTGATGTACTTCTTCAACAGGTTTTGGAGTTTCGGCTACAACAGATTCATGTTGCAAAGAAGGTCCTTTTACTTCCTCTTCAGGCTCATTAGTTTCAATTATTGCAATAATTGCACCTACCTGAACTACATCATTATCTTTAAAGAATTGCTCAATCAATTTGCCTGCAACCGGAGATGGAACATCAGAATCTACCTTATCCGTAGCAATTTCCATTACTGTTTCGTCGGCTTCAATATAATCTCCCGGATTTTTTGTCCATTTGATTACGGTTGCCTCCGCAACACTTTCCCCCATTTTAGGCAGTAACAGTTTATATTTAGCCATAGACACTAGTTATCGTAAAGGCCAAAATTAGCTGATTTTATTGTTATTTCTTACTTTTAGTGAAGTAAAGTATTCAACATATTTAAAGCTGATATTGCGCTTCTTTCAATGTTTTGATGGCGTTTATTACCAAATGTTAATTTCTTTACTACCATTTTATTAACATTTGCAACTGCAATCCACACGGTACCAACAGGTTTGTCAGGCGTTCCGCCATCCGGACCAGCAATACCGGTTACCGCAATTGCATAATCCGATTTAAAATTCAGCAATGCTCCTTGAACCATTTCGGTAGCAGTTTCTTCACTCACTGCTCCATACTTTTGCAACGTTTCATTTTTCACCCCCAAAATACTTTCCTTTAATTCATACGAATAAGAAACAGCTCCACCAAAAAACACTTTTGATGAACCGGGATGCTGCGTAAACAAATGTGAAATGTATCCGCCTGTACAGCTTTCGGCTACCGATAAGGTAAAGCCTTTTTGTTCCATGTAGTTTAATATCGCCTTTTCAACCGGTATATCTTCTTCAGCTGCAACAACGTTAGCAACACGTTCAACTATTTTGGCCGAAAACTCATTTATCTTCTCCTTTAATAAAACTTCATCTTCGCCGTATGCACTTAATCTTAATCGCACCTGTCCTAGTTTAGGCAGATACGCCAGTTTAATATAGGATGGCAATGCATCTTCAATATCGGCAATCCGTTCAGCTAAGTATGATTCACCTTCGCCAACAGTTAAAATAGTTTTATGGATAATGAATGGCAGCTTTAATGATGTTTTAAGCTTTGGAATCACCGAATCCTCCATCATATACATCATCTCGTGCGGCACACCTGGCATTGATACATAAATTTTCCCATCAACATTAAACCACATACCGGGTGCAGTACCATTCTTGTTTAATATTACTTCGCAATTAGCTGGCACCTGGGCCTGTAAGCGATTAACATCAAGCATAGGCCTGTTGTACCTTGAAAAAATTTGCAGCACATTATCAAGCGCATCCTTATTCTCAACAAAGCCAACGCCAAAATAATCAGCCAAAGTTTTTTTGGTGATATCATCTTTTGTAGGGCCAAGTCCGCCTGTTATTAAAATAACATCTGCCCTTTTGCTTGCTTCCTTAAGCGCAGCTAAAATATGTTCGCGATCATCAGAAACTGATGAGATTTGCTTAATTCGTATACCAATATTATTTAACTCCTGGGCTATCCAGGCCGAATTGGTATCAACAATTTGACCTATAAGTATTTCGTCGCCAATGGTTATAATTTCTGCAAGCATGTTTATTGGGTGAAATTTTGATTGCTGGTGTAATCGCTTCTTTTGCTCAATTTCAAATCCTGCAATATGGCAGCTTTTACTTTCAGGGTAATATTATAAGATTTGTAGAGTCCGAAAGGCACCCATTGAAAGTTAAGGTCCCAGCAATGTAAATCGCGATAAATACCAAACGAGGTTACTGCAAGCTTTTGTGCCCTGATATCATAGTTAGTACTATACTGTACTTTCCACTTAGAAGTAATGTTGACATCACCGCTAAGCATAATAGTATTTGAGCTACTTGTACTGATATAGTTATTATTATAGCTATAACTATAATTAAATGACAAGTTCCATGGGACATTAAAATCAACATAAGCACTTGGGTCACTATTTATAACAGCAAGCCGTTGAGCTTGTTGTGCATTAATAGTGCTTAATGTATTACCTGCTTGTGGCTGTACAGGGGCTTGCGGGTTAAAAGAAGTTGAATTTAAGCTCCCGCTCACTGAAAAACTAATGGAAGTTAATGTGGGGAATCTTCCGTCCTGTAAAGTATAGCGATTAATTTCACGGGTATAACGCAATATTTGCCCATTTGAAATAGAATCAAGCACCTGATTTTCATACGGGTTTAGCGATCCGAAAATGCTGAGGTTAACTTTGTTATTCAATATTCCGGTATGTGCTGAAAAGGATATGGGTTGTAACCTTAATGAATCTTGCGCAAAATTGTAAAACGTCGAAAAAGTTAACCCATCAAGCAATGATACTTTCCTGGGCTTTCCGGAAGTATCTGTAGCTTTAGGTTTAAGCTTCATCTGAATAGTATTATCAAGGTTTAACCCAATACCGGCCTGCCTTCCCGCAGACGGGAAACCATCTTCAAAAATTGAATACGTAAGTGATTGATAAGGATATGGTATTGTTGCATTGCTTATTGCCGTTTTATAATAACCATAGCCAGGAGCAGAAAAATCGGGATTATAACTAAAGCTCAAAGTAGGTGTTATTACGTCCCTGATGGCTTCTACATTACCTTTCTTAAAGTTTATTACACCATAAACTTTGGTTGATACTCCTGTACTTAATGAATAAGTACCAGCTCTTCTGAAACCATTTACGGTATCGGTAACTAATGAATCGCTTCCTGAAGTACTTCCCCTGGCATAGCTTTTCCTGATAGTTTGCAAATACCAGTGTTCGGTATAATTTATACTGCTACTGAATTGAAAATATTTCAAAAAATTCAAACTCAAACCAATAGGTATTTGATGAACAATGCTTGTTTGCATATCCTTCAGCAGCGTGTTGCCTTTAAATAACTCTGATTCGGGAATAGCGTTTATTTCATTATTAGCCTGCAAACTGTAACTAACAGTAATTTTTTGATACCATTTCGGATCTCCTACCCTATCTTTTGAATCAAACGGGCTTAATGATGCCATAGTAAAACTTAACGTAGGCAAATCAAGCGTTACCGTTTTATTGGTAAGATCCTGGCTGTGTGAAAGGCCCACACTCAGGTTAAATGGTGTTCCGGCCCAGGTTTTACTATAGTTTACGGTTGAACGTAAGTTATTTTGTGTAAGCGCCTGTAAGTTATAATTACTGGCTGATGGATTATTTTGATAAAATGTTGATGTACCAGCATTTACGGAGGCACTTAAAGTACTCCCTGGATTAGCATTAGGATCCTGGGTATGTGTCCAGGTTACATTAAAATCTCGGGTTGGCGGATCACCTTCAAGGCCGTAATTATGCGAACCATAGCTTAACGATAGCGTACCTCCGTATTTATATCGTTTTAAGTAATGTAACGTGGTATTCAGCTCGTATGATCCTTTGGAATAGATTGTACCCATATTGGTTAAATCCATGTAATCGCTTATCCCAACATAATATCCAAAATTACGCAGATAAAAACCCAGTTTTGCATCTTCGCCGAAGGTTGGAATAATAACCCCCGAGGTTCGTGTATCTGGCTTTGGGAAAAAACCAAATGGTATAGCCAGGGGAAGCGGGATACCTTCAATTTCAAGATAAGCAGGCCCGGAAATAATCCGGTTTTTTTCAGCAATACCTCTTGTAATCACAATACCAAAGTGTGTATCTGGGTATGGGAGGTCGCAGGTACTAAAAATAACGTTCCGGTAGGCTATTTCTGTTTCATTTAACTTCTTAGCCTGTCCACCCGAAAGAAAGCTACCATCTTGTTCAGATGCCGGATTGTATAGTTTACCCTTCTTTGATTTGTAATCAAAAAGTAAAGAATCAGACAAGAGCGGTTTTTCTTTTCCTTGTTTGGAGATGGGTCTGCCAACGTATCTTTTGGTAATTGGATCTATACTTCCCTTTGCAAAAAGCAGGTGATTTTTTTTATCAAGCCTGATATAATCTGCGTCTAATTCAAAATCTCCGTAGGTTACGCGCGCTTTGCCATACAGGTAGGTAATCTCATTTACCTGGTCAACAAAAGTTGAATCTTCCGCATGGGAGGTTACTTCTTCCTTTAATTCGCCAGAACTTTTTGAGGTATCAGCTGGGGCTCCTGCTTTTTTTGTTGCTGAAGTTGCCTTAGATTTTTTACCTTTATTACCTTTCTGGCTTTTAATGGTATCTACCTTTATAATGGTATCCCGTATCGGCTTAAATCCAAAATTGCTTGTACGTGCAGTAGCGTTTACCCGCATCGTAAAAATTATTGCAATAAGAAAAAAGATGCTTATGAATTTCAAAATCAATTATGAATAGTATTTTTGCAGATATAGTTAACCGCGTTCAAAAATAATGAAAAATAAGGCATTGAAAAGATTGATTTATGGTTTGTTGATAATACTGGTTTCTTTACCGTTTTTTTCGTTCTCATTGAGCATTAATTCTTCAAAGGATACAGTTACCGGTAATGGTTATAAAATTAAAACCATTATTGTTGATGCTGGTCACGGTGTCCGTCCGTCAGGAGCAGTTGGCCACTACTCTCCCGGGGCATCAGGTTCTTATTCCTTTGAGAGAAATGTAACGCTTGCCATAGCACTTAAATTGCAGGTTGAACTAGAAAAACAGTTGACAGGTGTAAAAGTGGTATTAACACGCAGTACCGAAGAGGACGTAGCATGGCAAAAACGTGCAGATATTGCTAATGCAAACAAAGGGGATCTGTTCATCTCGATCCACTGTAACTCTCTTGCTGACAGAACTATACGGGAAGTTATTGGTCATAAACATCATAAACCTATTTACAAAACGGTAGAAGTACCAAATCGTTCAGGCAAAGGTGTTTTAATTTTGGTTTATGGTTTTCATAGGACCAAGGAGGAAGAAAAAGCGATTAAAGAAAACCTAATCGAAGACGATTCAGAGATGAATACTGACCCTGATCCAAACGATCCGGCATCAATGATTCTGATGAATGAATACAAACGCAAATACAGAAAGCAAAGCATACATTTAGCCGAGCTTATAAACAATGAATTTGTGCAAACTGATGGCAGGCCAAGTGAAGGTATACGTGAACAGGGTGTATTGGTGCTATGCCATAGCGCAATGCCTGCAGTACTTGTGGAAACAGGGTATATTAATAATCCGGATGATGAAGCTTACCTCAACTCCGAAAAAGGTCAAGATGAGATAGTTGCCTCAATTGTAAGAGCATTGGAAAATTATAAAAACGAAGTAGAATCAGTATCACAACCACAATAAAAATCTATCAAATTGAAAATATCAAACGAAACAAAAATTGGGGCTCTTACTGCCATTGCTATAACCATATTAATTTTAGGCTATAGTTTTTTAAGGGGCAATGACATATTTTCGGGCTCAAACAAGTTTTACGCCGTTTATAAAAGTGTAGATGGCCTGTCCATTTCAAAACCAGTATTGGTAAATGGCTTCCAGATTGGCAGGATTTCAAAAATGAACTTACGTGCCGATGGGCATACTGTTGTGGAGTTTAAAATTGAAAAACAATACAATGTTCCCTCAAATACCCTTGCCAAACTGGTAAGTACTGATCTTCTGGGAAGCAAAGCTATTGTGTTTGAATACGGTAACAGCAATACCTATGCAGAAGATAATGACACGCTGAGAGCTGATATTCAGGGGAGCCTTGCCGAAAGCTTGCAACCAATTCAAAACAAAGCAGAAAATCTTATTGGCAAATTAGATTCAGCACTCGCATCAATTAACAAAATATTAAACCCGGCTTTCGAAAAAAATGTAGACAGAAGCTTTATGAGCATTGCCAACTCTTTGCAAACTCTTGAAGGAACTACTAAAAAAATTGATGCCCTTGTAGGAGGCCAGTCTGACCACATTAATGGCATATTAGCTAATGCTGATGCCGTATCGAGCAACTTAAAAACAAGTACGGAGCATTTAACCGGCATTAGTGCAAACTTTGAAAAAGTTAGCAATGATGTTGCCAATGCCAATATTAAACAAACCCTGGATAACACCAATAAGGCTATGGCCGATTTGCAGGATGCTATTAACAAAATCAATAGCGGCAAAGGAAGTATAGGATTGCTGATTAATGATGATAAAATGTACAATAACCTGAAAGATGCTTCTGCAAGCCTTAACAACCTGTTAATTGACCTGAAAGCACATCCTAAGCGTTATGTAAGCTTCTCTGTTTTTGGAGGTAAAAAGGATTAAGATTAAGTTAGAGAGAGATTAGAAATCAGTGATTAGGAAGGGAATATTAATAGAGGTTGGAGATTAGGAATATTCTTTTCTCCTACTTCTGCCTAATCTCTAATCTCCAACCGCTAATCACCCCCACCTATACTCAAATCACAAACGTTTTCCCTTCTGTAGCAAGTTCTGTTTCGGGGAATACACTTTTAGCTTCATCCAATAGCTCGCTTAGGGTTTTGTACCTGGCCGAGAAGTGCCCAATGATCAATTTTTTCGCATTGGTTTTTAAAGCAATTTCGCCAGCCTGTAGTGCAGTAGTATGTTGGGTTTCAACAGCTCTTTCAAGCATATTATTTAAAAAGGTAGCTTCATGATATAGCAGGGTAACATTACTTATCTGCTCAAAATAAGCTTCATTGTACATGGTATCTGAACAATAAGCATATGATTTTGGCGTATCAGAATCAACAGTCAAAGTATCATTCTTAAGTACAGTACCATCAGTAGCGGTGTAATCTGCTCCTTTTTTTAAAGCTGAAAAATACTCGACAGGGATTTTTAGCCTTTCAAGTTTTTCTTTTAAAAGCTTTCTTAGTCTTTTCTTTTCTCTGAATAAAAAACCGGTGCATGGAATACCATGAAACAGTGGAATGGTTTCAACCGTTACATCATGGTTATCTAAAATTACCGTGGCTTTCTCTGCATCAATAGAAACAAATTCCATTGGGTATTGCAAAGTAGTTTCGGAGTAAGTTAGCTGCAGGTATATTATTTCTTTTAAATGCGGAGGGCCATAAATAGCTAAGGGCTTTGTACGGCCGTTAAGGTGCATGGATGATAATAAACCAACCAGGCCTAAGTAATGATCGCCATGAAGATGACTGATAAAAATATGATCGATACGACTACCTTTTACATCATAGCGCAACATCTGTTGCTGTGTACCTTCGGCACAATCAATCATGTAAAGGCGCTCATTAATATTGAGTACCTGTGATGTAGGGTTACGGTTAAATATGGGGGTTGCAGAACTGCTGCCAAGTATTGTTAGCTCAAATTTCATACTTGGTTAACAATCAGTTGGGTTATTTTGCTTCTCTCTTTAATTCTTTTTCTATTTCTTCACTAAAAACAAGGTCAATGGCTTCTTCAGCTGTAGGTACAATAGAAAGTACACTATCTAATTGAGAAATAGTTATTAAACGGGATACTGCATCATTTAAACCAGTTAAAATAAAACTACCACTTGCATTTTTACATAAGCGATGCCCCACCAGTAAGCTGCTTAATCCCGAAGAATCAGCAAATTTAACCTGTGAAAGATCAAAAATTATATTTCTCTGCCCTTCTGTATTGATTAGAATGAGTTCAGATTTAAGCTGAGGCGAAACAATTGAATTCAACTTACCTTCGTTAAGCCTTAGTAAAATATATTTTTCGTGTTTATCAACAGTAAATTTCATTGTTTATACTAATTAAAAAGCTAAGATATAATTATTTTTTGTGTTTTAAGTTATAATTATTTTGTGTTTAAACAAAATTTCACAAGGCTTTTAGTGCGTTATTTATGGCATTTTCTACCCGGTTCAATACACTATCATGGCCCGGTTTAACAAAACTTTCGCCGGTTATTTGTTCAAAAAGCTCAATATAACGCTCAGATATCGACTTTACAATTTCTGCTGTCATTACCGGAACTACCTGCCCTTCTTTACCTTGGAAACCGTTTTCAATTAACCATTTTCTTACAAATTCTTTTGATAATTGTTTTTGTGGCTCTCCGTTTTTCTGTCTTTCGGCATAGCCTTCACTGTAAAAATACCTTGAAGAATCTGGTGTATGAATTTCATCTATCAGGTAAATTTTTCCATCGGCTTTGCCAAATTCATATTTAGTATCCACTAATATTAATCCCTGTTTCGCAGCAATTTCAGTTCCACGGGCAAAAAGAGCCCTGGTATATTTTTCAAGCTGTGCATAATCTTCTGCCGAAACTATTCCTCTTTCCAGAATCTGCTCTTTTGAAATATCTTCATCATGCCCTACTGATGCTTTTGTTGTAGGGGTAATTATCGGCTCAGGAAGCTTATCATTTTCTTTAAGTCCTTCGGGTAAACTTACACCACAAACCTGCCTCTTGCCTGCACTATACTCGCGCCATGCGTGTCCGGCCAAATAACCGCGGATAACCATTTCCACTTTAAACGGATCGCAAATACGTCCTATAGTAACGCTTGGATCCGGAACATTCACCACCCAGTTGGGAACGATATCGGCTGTAGCCTGCAAAAACTTGGCGGCTATCTGGTTTAACACCTGCCCTTTGTATGGTATAGCTTCTGGTAAAACAACATCAAATGCTGATATACGGTCAGAAACAACCATTACCAGGTATTTATTATCAATAGTGTATACATCCCTTACTTTACCTTTATAAAAATTGGTTTGGCCCGGGAAATTAAAGTGTGTTTCTTTTATTGCGTTCATTCTTCTTTTTATTTGGGATATAAAGATTTTCGTTTTTTGCTTAAAACGTAAACTACCTATATCGCCACTAGCTTAATTTCTAACGTAAGATTTGAAAATGCAAAATTAGCTTTCTATCTCATATCTCACATTAAATATCTCACATCTCTACTGAATATCTCCGTAAGCTTCTAATATTTTGCGTACCAATTTGTGCCTTACAACGTCTTCGCCGCTCAGGTAAACTATTTCAATTCCCTTTATATCCGTTAATATCCTTAAAGCAGTATGCAGGCCCGATTGTTGTTTTTTGGGTAAATCAATCTGTGTAACATCACCCGTAACAATAAATTTGGCTGATGGCCCCATACGCGTTAAAAACATCTTCAACTGCATATCGGTGGCATTTTGCGCCTCATCCAGTATCACAAAACAATTGTCAAGCGTACGGCCGCGCATAAATGCTAATGGTGCAATTTCAATGGTGCGATTTTCAAGATACATCTTAAGCTTTTCAGCCGGAATCATATCATCCAAAGCATCATATAAAGGACGAAGGTAAGGATCAATTTTTTCCTTAAGGTCACCCGGTAAAAAGCCCAGGTTCTCCCCTGCCTCTACTGCCGGCCTGGTTAATATAATACGTTTAATGTCTTTATTTTTAAGTGCCCTTACTGCCAGTGCAACCGCAGTATAGGTTTTACCGGTACCTGCGGGCCCAATGGCAAAAAGGATATCGCTTTTATTGATACAATCAACCATTTTACGCTGGTTGGCTGTACGCGCCTTTACCATAACACCATTCGGTCCGAATACAATTACTTCGCCGCTGGCAAATTTATCGGTAGGGCCGTTATCAGTCGGTGCATCAGAAGCTTTTGATCCTAAAATGCGTTCCAGGTCCGTTATATTCAGATTTTCATATTTCTCCACATGCTGAAGCAGGTGCGCAAATTTTTCCTGGAAAATATTGAGTTCATGATCGTCACCCAAAATCTTCACCTCGTTACCCCTTGCTACTATTTTAAGCTTTGGATATTGCTTTTTAATGATCTCAAAATGATCATTATTAGGTCCCCACAATACCGCCGGGTTGATCTGTTCAATTGACAATTTAAGCTCGTTCAATACAAATTGATTTATAGTTGCAGATTTTTATGAATTAAAAATTGAATATTTGTAACTGTTTAGATAGGAGATTTGAGACGTGAGATTTGAGATTGGGACTCGCCCATCTCACCTCTCAAATCTTATGTCTCTCATCTAAATATGCTTCCACAAGATTAGTGATAAATATTTAAAAAATTAATGGCAATAATAACTTTAACTACTGATTTGGGCGACAAAGATATTTATCAGGCTGCCCTGAAAGGAAGTATCCTTAAATTGTTGCCTACAGTAAATATTGTTGATATTACCAATAGCGTTGCCGCTTACAATATACAACAGGCTGCGTTCATTTTGAAAAATAGTTTCTATTATTTTCCTGATGATACGGTTCATTTAATTGGCATTGATACGGTTTATAATGAAGATACTCGTTATCTGGCTATTAGGTATAAAAACCACTACTTTGTTGGTGCCGATAATGGCATATTTTCATTAATGTTTGATAAAGATCCTGATGAAATTGTGGAGATAAACATTATGCAGGATCTTAAATTTCTGCATTTTCCGCTGGCTGATATTTTTGTAAAGGCTGCCTGCCACTTAGCCAAAAGTGGTAAGCTCACTCAAATTGGTATACCGGTAAGTGATATTGAGAAGAAAATGACCCTGCAACCCGTGATAGAAAAAAACCTGATAAAGGGAGTGGTTATTTATATCGATTCATTTCAGAATGTGATTACCAATATTACCAAGGAGTTTTTTAATACCGTACAACAGGGCCGCCGGTTTATGCTTTCCTTTAAACGTAATGAAACCATAAATCATTTAAGCTGGCATTATAACGAGGTTCCCGAAGGCGAAAAGCTTTGCTTGTTTGGCATTAGCGATCACCTGGAAATTGCTATTAATAAGGGCAATGCAAGTGGTTTATTAGGATTAAATTTAGGCGATAGTGTGATAATTGATTTTTTGGATTCATGAAGAAACTAAGCTCATTTCTGCTATTTTATTTTTTGTGCATAGCCGCCTTTGCACAGGTAAACAGCGATTCGCTGGCTTACCAGTTGCAGCGTAAAAAAATCAACAGCATGCTGGCTCAACGTACCGTTAAATTTGGTCAGTACGATCAGAGTTTAAGCATGCATACGGGTATTTTTGGTTTCCAGACTAAAAAAGACATCCGCCGATCAAATGATATCTTAATGGATATTGTTAAAACAGATGATGACATCTACAAAGAGCTAAAAATATTACTGGATTTGCGCACCTTTCAGCAAACACAGGTACAAACCCACTCCAAAGAAGCCGAGAATAGCAACATTGGCTTTATGACCACTATTAATAAGCTTCGGGATCAGGTTGATCAGCTGAAAACGGATGCTGCTAAACAGCAACAGGAGCACGATAAAACAGTAAGCTGGTTAATCATACTGCTGGTTTTGATGCTGGCAAGCACTCTTTATTTTGCTACCCGCAAACGAAAAGCTTAATTTTAATATTTCTTTTCAGCATCTTTTAAAATGTTAAGGCATATCAATCGTCCTTATGGATATTAACACCATCATACAAAACAATAATGGCAAGAGGACGACTAAACAGTGGCAACGCAGCAGAGCAAGATTTACCTAAGGCAAAAATCAACAGTAAAAGCTTAAAACAGGTAGTAAGACTGCTTTCCTATATTAAACCTTACCGGGGCAGATTCATAGCAGCCATGCTATTTTTGTTTATGTCGAGTTTGGTTGGATTAGCCTTTCCGCAGTTTTTGGGTGCTTTGATTGATGCTGCACAGGGTAAACATAAATTTTCTTTTTTACCCGGTACGCTTAACGGTATTGGCCTGGTGGCATTGGTGGTTTTGCTTGCACAGGCATTTGTATCATTTTTCAGGGTGATTTGGTTTGTTCAGGTAGCAGAGCGGTCGTTAGCTGATATAAGACGCGATACCTATTTTAAATTGATTACCCTGCCCATGAATTTCTTTTCCAACCGCAGGGTTGGTGAACTCAACAGCCGTATTTCTGCCGATCTTTCACAAATACAGGATGCGATAACCACTACCCTGGCCGAAATGATCAGGCAGTTGATATTGCTTACCGGTGGTATTACTTTTCTCATCATCGTATCGCCAAAGCTTACGCTGACTTTGTTATTGATGATGCCTGTACTAGTGGTTATAGCAGTGGTTTTTGGCAGATTTATCCGCAAACTTTCCCGCCAGGCACAAGATAAGCTGGCCGAATCAAATACCGTTGTGGAAGAAACCTTGCAGGGTATAGCTAATGTAAAAGCTTTTGTAAACGAAGCCTTTGAAGCAGGACGGTACAATAAGAACCTGCGCGATGTAGTGAAGCTTGCTGTTAAAGGGGCCAAGTTCAGGGGACTATTTGCTTCCTTTGTTGTTTTTTGCCTTTTTGGGGCCATTGTAGCCGTAATTTGGTATGGCTCGGTAATGGTTAACCATCATGAGCTTACTATCGGTAAACTTATTCAATTTGTTATTTACGGGGTATTTGTTGCAGCATCAATGGGTAGTTTCCCTGAGCTATACGGCAACATGCAAAAGGCGGTAGGTGCCAGCGAACGTGTGCTGGAAATACTGGACGAAGAAGGTGAAGAAGTATCCATTAACGAAGCTGATAACGCTATCAAACAAAAAATAGAAGGTAACCTGTCTTTCAATAACGTTGTTTTTGCCTATCCATCACGACCGGAATTAACCGTATTAAAAGATATTTCATTTGATGCCGCAGCCGGGCAAAAGGTAGCCATTGTAGGGCCAAGCGGTTCGGGTAAATCAACTATGGCGGCTTTGATATTGCAGTTTTATCATCCGCAAAGTGGCTTCATCAGCTTTGATGGTAAGCCTGCGGCTGATTATTCCCTAACCGATATCCGTAACCAGGTGGCTATTGTACCGCAGGATGTAATGCTATTTGGCGGCACCATACTGGAAAACATCGCCTATGGCAAACTCAGCGCATCAAAAGAAGAAATTATACAGGCTGCCCAGCGTGCCAATGCACATCAGTTTATCATGTCGTTTCCTGAAGGTTATGACACCGTGGTTGGTGAGCGTGGTGTTAAACTATCAGGTGGTCAGCGGCAGCGGATTGCCATTGCAAGGGCCTTGCTTAAAAATCCGGCTATATTGATATTGGATGAAGCTACCTCGTCACTCGATTCAGAATCTGAACGCCTGGTGCAGGAAGCTTTGGAAGAGCTGATGAAAAACCGCACTTCTATCATCATAGCCCATCGCCTGTCAACCATCCGCGAAGCAGATAAGATCATCGTGCTGGAAAAGGGCCATATCATTGAATCAGGCAATCACCAGGAACTCATCAGCAATGAGCAAGGCCTCTACAGGTATCTGAGCAGCTTGCAGTTTGAGGTGGGGTAAATTGGTGAGTGGTTGATTAGGTTGATAGGTTGATTGAGTGAATAGTTCATGGTTCATAGATCGTTGACTATGGACATCCTCCGTACCGTCCGTCCGAAAACAAGTATAGGGTATAGCTCAACAATGCGAACGAAGAGGGCTATGGTCTATGGACCATCGACTATGGACTTCCTCACGTACCGTCCGTCCGAAAACAAGTATAGGGTATAGCGCAACATTGCGGACAGCGCCGTAAAAATTATAAACTATCGACTATACCCAATCAACTACTCACTTAATCAACTATTCACCAACTCTATTAAAACGGCTGCTCATCATCAATATCATCCATACGTGATGGCCTTATAATAAAGTTATTGGGCTTCTCAAAATCTTGTGACGGTGCTAAACCTGTAAAGGCATTGCCCGGCGAAAATGCGCCATCCATACCCGTGTCAAGGTCGGTGAATTTAACGTATTTACCTACGAATTTGAGCCTTACACGGCCGGTTTCACCATTACGGTGCTTGGCTATAATTACCTCACCTACGCCTTGTGTTGGGTTATTATCCTCATCCACTTCCAAGCCGTAATATTCGGGACGGTAAAGGAACAATACCATATCCGCATCCTGCTCAATAGATCCCGATTCACGCAAATCTGATAGCATCGGCCTTTTTGAACCACCTGGCCTGCTCTCTACCGCACGACTTAACTGCGACAGGGCTATCACCGGAACATTCAACTCTTTAGCTACCGATTTTAAGGCTCTTGATATACTACCAATTTCCTGCTCACGGTTACCACCACCTTTGGCATCAGCCGCCTTACCATGCATTAGCTGCAAGTAGTCAATGATGATTAACTGGATATCATGCTGCGACTTTAAACGACGGCATTTGGCTCTGAATTCGAAGATATTTAGTGCCGGGGTATCGTCAATAATTAACGGTGCCTGCTCCAGCCTGCCTATTTTGGAGTGTATTTGTGCCCACTCCCATTCTTCCAGGTTACCCTTACGGATCTTTTCCTGCTCAATTTGTGCCTCTCCGGATATTAAACGATTAACCAACTGTACCGACGACATCTCGAGTGAGAATACTACCACCGGTTTGTTAAAATCAACCGCTGCATTACGGGCGCAGGTTAGTACGAATGCTGTTTTACCCATTGCCGGACGGGCAGCTATAATTACCAAATCTGATTTTTGCCAGCCCGAGGTCATTCTATCCAGCTCTGTAAAGCCTGATGCAACACCTGTTAAACCGTCTTTTTTATCTTTAAGAGATTCAATCCCCTTTAGGGCCTCATGCATCAGGTCATCCATCTTGCGTGAGTCACGGCGAAGGTTATTCTGGGCAATCTCGAACAGGTTCTTTTCTGCTTTATCTAACAGATCTAAAACGTCGCTGGTATCTTCATAAGCGCTCTGAATTACATCTGTAGAGATACGGATCAGCTCGCGCTGAATGTATTTCTGGATGATGATACGGGCGTGAAATTCAATATTGGCAGCAGAGGCTACACGGTTGGTTAACTCGGTAATATAATAGGCACCGCCTATCATTTCAAGCTCACCCTGCTGGCGTAACTGTGCCGTTACGGTAAGGATATCAACCGGCGATGATTTTTCAAACAACACCCTGATAGCCTGAAATATTTTCTGGTGATTATCCTTATAAAAAACCTCCGGTTTTATAATATCAATAACCGACGATAAGGCGTCTTTCTCCAGCATTAATGCACCCAGCACGGCCTCTTCGAGGTCAATTGCCTGAGGTTGAAGCTTGCCCAAACCAGTATAAGGAGTTGGGGTGGTTACCCGGCTTCTGCGTTCGTTGGTGTTAGGCTTGTTAAAGGGAGTATCGTTCTCAAAATTCATCGAAACAAAAATATACAAAAGATATTTGGTAATGCATTTGATTTTAAACAATCGCATTTTTAGCAAAAAAAAATCTATCAAAATGCCCTGCTTTTTAATAACATTGTTTTTGTGTCGATGTTAAGAACTTGTTAGCAATTTTAAATTAAACTTGATTACCAAGTACTTAATAGCATGTTAATAACTTTGGGGTGTTAATTATTATAAAAAAAACCAAAATGGTTAATCGGTTCAATAAGTGCTAAATCAATTAATATAGCTACTTTTGCCTTTTAGTAAAATATTAAAAATGAGTTATAATTCGAGGCCTGCACGTGAGAGCAATCAAATGGTTTTTGGCATCCGTGCAGTTATTGAGGCTATCCGTTCGGGTAAAGAAATTGAGGCATTATACCTGCAACGCGGACTTGGTGGCGGCCTGCTTACTGAGCTAAAAGAACTACTGAACGAATACCAGCTAACGGCCCAGCAAGTACCGGTAGAAAAGCTGAATCGCCTTACGCCGAAAAATCACCAGGGGGTGGTTGCTTTTATATCGCCCATCACTTACCATAAGATAGAAAACATTATCCCGCAGATATTTGAAGATGGACAGGTACCGCTCATTTTAGTGTTGGATTCTATTACCGATGTACGCAATATGGGCGCCATTGCGCGTACTGCTGAGTGTGCCGGCGTACATGCCATTGTGATACCTGCCAAAGGATCGGCACAGATAAACCCTGATGCTATAAAAACCTCGGCAGGAGCCTTGTACAAGATCCCGGTGTGCAGGCATGATAACTTTATACAAACCGTAAAATTCTTGCAGGAATCGGGCTTACAGTTGGTTTGCTGCACCGAGAAAACCAAAGACGATATCTATACTCCCGACTATACCGACCCTACGGCTATCATCATGGGATCGGAAGAAGACGGGGTACGTAACGAGATTATCCGCATTTCAGATCATCTGGCTAAAATACCTATGTACGGCGAAATTGAATCACTCAACGTATCAGTAGCTACTGGTATTATTGTGTATGAAGCTATTAGGCAGAGGTTGGTGGTTAAGTAGTTGATGGTTGATAGATGGTAGTCGATGGACGATAGACCATGGTCCATGGATTATTTCTGCAATGATTGATAGCAATTGAGTCATTGGATGATGACAGCACAACTTTCCCGGCATTGCTATGGACCATGGACCCATCTTTGTACCGTCCGTCCGAAAACAAGTATAGGGTAATGGTTGACGAAGCGGACAGGGATGGCGCAGAGTTGACTCACCCGGTCGACGCTACGCTGGACCACCCTCTCTACGACAAGTCGTAAAGAGGGTAAAAAAGAAATAAGAAAAAAACAACCGTTTACCAATCCCTCTTTTTTGCTTGCAAAAGAGAGGGTGGTCGATCCGCCTAAAGGCGGAATACGACCGGGTGAGTTAGCTATGCGCGCGACAATTTAACTCGCCCACCATCCTCCTATCATAGTCTATGATCTATCAACCATGAACTATCAACCCTAAATATACTTCGTTCCGAATTTCTGCTTTACGTCGGCTACTACCTTTTTAACATTTTGCTCCTGGTCTCGTGGGCAAATCAACAGGGTATTGTTTGATTCTACTACGATAAAGTCATGCAGACCCTGTAATATCACCAGCTTTTCTTCGGGTACGTTAACCATACAGTTGGATGAATCGTACATAATCACTTTTTCTGATGGAATTACGGCATTGCCTACGTAATCTTTCTCTGCAAGCTCGTAAATGGATGCCCAGGTACCCAAATCGCTCCAGCCAAATTCTGATGGTAAAACATACACATTATCAGCCTTTTCCATAATACCGTAATCAATAGAGATATTGGTACATTGCAGGTAAGCTTTGTTAATGTGGCTCTTTTCGCTACCGGTATTGTAAACGGGTCTTGCTTCGGCAAAAATCTCATTCATATCAGGCAAATGCTGGGCAAATGCCTTTACAATTGATTTAGCCGACCATACAAAGATCCCCGCGTTCCATAAAAAGTCGCCACTTTGGATAAAGGTCTTGGCAATTTCCAGCGTAGGCTTCTCGGTAAAGGTTTTCACCTTATGAAAATCGTTATGGAGTGTATTGGAAGTGTACTGGATATAGCCATACCCAGTATCAGGGCGAGATGGCTGTATACCCAGGGTAATCAGTAAATCATTTTTAGAAGCCGCCTCTAACGATTTTTCAATCGCTGCAATAAAAGCGGTCTCGTTTAATATCAAGTGATCTGAAGGGGCCACAACAATAGCAGCATCCGGATTAAGGCTCTCAATTTTAAAACAACCGTAAGCCACACAAGGGGCCGTGTTGCGCATCACCGGCTCGGTTAGTATCTGCTGGTCGGCCATATCTGGCAGTTGCGCCTTTACCAGGTCGGTATAAATATCGTTGGTCACCACATAAATATTCTCCTTTGGGCAAACTTTTAAAAATCTGTCGTAGGTATTTTGGATCAAAGTTTTGCCTGTACCTAAAATGTCAATAAATTGTTTTGGGTGCGAAGTACGGCTAATGGGCCAAAAACGGCTTCCGATACCGCCTGCCATGATGATGGCATAGTAATTTTTATTCATGTGTTGCTAACAATTTTAATTTGGTAAATGCGCGGTAAATTTGGTCAATAATTTGTAAAATTAGTATCAAATAAAATTAAATAATTACCGCGGCACAATATTGTTGTTTAAATGCATAATTAAGCAAAATTGTTTTTAAAAGAATAATCATTTTTCTATAAAATTTTAAAGTAAATCTGTCGTTTATTGATAAAAATTTGTTACTTTAAACTTTTAAATCGAATAATAAGCATACATAAATAATGATTGAAACAAAGAAGTCGCTTTTTGATAACCTACAGAACTTTTTCGGGTTCGACAATTTCAAAGGGGAACAGGAAGCGATTATAACAAACATTTTGGCGGGGAACGATACATTTGTGATTATGCCTACCGGTGGCGGCAAATCCATGTGTTACCAGTTACCGGCTTTGATGAGCGAAGGAACCGCGATCGTGATCTCCCCGCTCATTGCCCTGATGAAAAATCAGGTTGACCAGTTGAGGGCATTTGGCGGATCAGACAGCATTGCACATTTTTTAAATTCATCGTTAACAAAATCAGATATTGCCCGGGTTAAAGAAGATGTGCTGGCCGGTAAAACCAAATTGCTTTATGTAGCGCCAGAGTCGCTTACCAAACAGGAAAATATCGACTTTCTGCGTCTCAACCTGGTATCATTTGTAGCTGTTGATGAAGCGCACTGTATTTCTGAGTGGGGACATGATTTCCGCCCGGAGTACCGCAAAATAAGACAGGTAATCAGCAATATTGGCGATAACATTCCAATCATCGCCCTAACTGCAACCGCTACCCCAAAAGTTCAGCAGGACATTCAGAAAAACCTGCAAATGAACAATGCAACCATCTATAAATCATCATTTAATCGTTCAAACCTGTTTTATGAGGTTAGGGCCAAGCGTAATGTGATTAAGGAGATTGTAAAGTTTGTAAAACAAAACCAAGGAAAATCGGGCATTATTTACTGCCTGAGCCGTAAAAAGGTGGAGGAAGTTGCCGAAGCACTGAACCTTAACGGCGTAAAGGCCCTGCCCTACCATGCAGGCCTCGACCCTAAAGTACGCGCCGATACACAAGACAAATTCCTGATGGAGGATGTGGATGTTATTGTAGCAACCATAGCCTTTGGTATGGGTATTGATAAACCCGATGTGCGTTACGTAATACACCACGATGTGCCTAAGAGCATGGAAGGTTACTACCAGGAAACCGGTAGAGCCGGGCGTGATGGTGGCGAAGGGGTTTGCGTTGCCTTTTACTCCGAAAAAGATATTGATAAGCTCCAGAAGTTTATGAAGGATAAGCCGGTTGCTGAACGCGAAATTGGCACCCAGATACTGAAGGAAGTGATAGACTATGCCGAATCATCTGTATGCCGCCGTAAACAGCTGCTGCATTACTTTGGCGAAAACTTTAACGAAGCAGGCTGCAACAACATGTGCGACAACTGCTGCGGACCTAAAGAACATTTTGATGGTGAGGTACATCTGCACCGCGCATTGAGCCTTATTAAAGCCATTGGCGAGAAGTTTGACGATCACCACATCATCAGCATATTAATTGGTGAGGAGAATGCCCAGATCAAAAATTATGAGCACGATACGCTCGAATATTTCGGATCGGGCAAGGAAGAGGGACGCAACCTGTGGAACTCACTGCTGCGCCAGGCATTACTTAATAACTTTTTAGCTAAAGATATTGACCAGTACGGCTTACTGCACTTAACCAAAACCGGCCTCGCATTTATTGACAATCCATACAGCATCCGTTTCATACTGAACAAGCCGATGGAAAATACAGATGATGACGACTCGGAAGATGGCCCTAAACAAGGCGGTGGTGCTTTAGATACCGCATTACTGCAAATGCTGAAGGACCTGCGTAAAAAGCTGGCCAAACAAAAAGGATTACCTCCGTTTGTAATCTTCCAGGATCCATCGTTAGAGGAAATGTGTACGCACTACCCTATTACTACCGATGAGCTGAAACAAATATCAGGCGTGGGTGCAGGTAAGGCGCTTAAATTTGGCAAGCCATTTACCGATCTGATTCAGAAATATGTAGAGGATAATGATATCGACCGTCCGGTAGATATGGTGATAAAGAGTGCCGCCAACAAATCGGCCCTTAAAGTATTCATTATTCAGAATATCGACCGTCATTTAAATTTGGATGATATTGCCGCTTCAAAAGGCTTATCGTACGATGAGATATTGAAAGAGGTAGAAACCATTGTAAACTCGGGCACCAAGCTAAACCTCAACTATTATATTGATGAGGTGATTGACGAGGATAAGCAGGAAGAGATATTTGAGTATTTCCGCACCGCAGAAGTAGACTCGATAGACGAAGCCCTTGCCGAACTTGGCAGCGACGAATACACCCGCGAAGAAATACAGCTGGTACGCATCAAGTTCCTGTCAGAAATGGGTAACTAAGCACACAAGCTTTAACGCATACAAGCCCTCGGATTAATTTTCGGGGGCTTTTTTGTTGTTGGTTGATGAGTTTTGGTGCGAATTGTCATCCTGAGCGAGAGCGAAGGATCTTCTTCAATAGAAATTCGTCTACCTACCAGGCGAAGAAGATGTTTCGCTCACGCTCAACATGACAAAAAGAAGATTATCCTATGTAAAGACTCCCCCCTGTACCGTCCGTCCGAAAACAAGTATAGGGTGGTGGTTGACAAAGCGGACGGAGGAGTGCTATTGTATCTAGCTCAAACCTTTCTACTGGCGTCATTGCGAGGTACGAAGCAATCTATACGCCATGCAGATCAGTGGAGATAGATATTGTTAGATGACGTAATACCGTGCTGTTGATTGTCCTCAGTAGAGATGGCTTCGTTCCTCACCATGACGCCGCGAGAGAGTTGAGGTTGTAGATCCATCCGCATTGTTGCGCTGTACCCTATACTTGGTTTCGGACGGACGGTATGGTTTTGGTAAGTCCATAGTTGATGGTCGATGGTCCATAGCCCTCTCCGTCCGCAATGTCATCACCTACCCTATACTCAAAACCGGACAGACGATACGAATCTCACCACAACGTCATTGCGAGGTACGAAGCAATCTATACGCCTTGCAAGTCAATGGAGATGGATTTTGTTAGATGACGTAATACCGTGCTGTTGATTGTCCTCAGTAGAGGTTGCTTTCCCGAAACAAGTTCTGGACAGGCAGTACCTCGCAATGACGCGCGGAGAAGGATCGCGAGATACTATTTCAACCATCGACTATGATCTATGAACCATCAACCATGAACTATTTCGCCACAATCTTTATCTCCGTTCTGCGGTTCTTTTGGCGGCCGTCGTCGGTGGTGTTGGGGGATATGGGTTGGGTTTTGCCGTAGCCTTTGTAGCTTAGTCGGGCGGCGCCAATGCTGTGGTTTACCAGGTATTGGCAAACTGCTTTGGCGCGGTTTTCTGATAGCACCTGGTTCGCGGCATCGTTACCCACGTTATCGGTATGGCCCGATACTTCTATGTGCAAGCTTGGGTTAAGAGTCAAAAAGTCAACCAGCTTTTGCAGCTCGGAAATGGATTCATCCCGCAGATTAAACTTATTGGTATCAAAAAACACATTGTTCAGTATCACCTTATCGCCCACTTCAATGGGTTGCAGCAATACGGTTATGTTAAACGGATCTGTCGGCTCATGCCCCGCCAGCGAGAAATGCTCAGAGTAAAACAGGTATCCCGTTTTTGAAATATTGAGACCATAATCATTCCCCGCGGTAAGGGTAGCCAGGAAATCGCCTTGCTGGGGGTCGCTGTAATCCTGGTATACGGGCGTGTTTTTTTGCAGGTTGATGATCTCTATGGCAGCTTCCAGCGGTTGCAGGGTTTTGGCATCGCTCACCTTACCCTTTACATAGGTTACCACACGTGGCTTTACATTAGCAGGCAGCTCGAAGGTGTAAATATCATATCCACCAAGGCCATTTAAATTGTTCGACGAGTAAAAAGCATCCTTGCCATTGGCACTCAGCGTTAAGCCTGCCTCATCGCCATTGGTATTGATCGGATAACCCAAGTTTTCGGGCTTTTGCCATTTACCATCCTTACTCAGGCGACTCACAAATACATCCATCCCCCCTAAACCCGGCCAGCCGTTTGAGCAGAAGTAAAGCGTACTATCATCAGCATGAATAAAGGGCGATTGCTCATTATACGCCGTATTAATATTGGGACCGAGGTTTTCAGGCTCACCCCATCCCTTATCTGTAAGGGTTGATTTCCAGATGTCGTAACCACCATATCCACCAGCACGATTGCTCACAAAATACAGGGCACGTCCATCGGCACTAATGGAGGGTTGAGCTTCCCATCCGGGTGTATTAACAGGAGCACTCAGGTCGAAGGGTTTGCCCCAGTCGTCGCCTTTCTTTTGGGCCACATAAATATCGCATCGGCCCATACCATCCGGGCGGTTACATCCCGTAAAAAACAGAAACTTACCATCCTGCGAGATAGATTGTGCGCCTTCATTATACTCGGGCGTGTTAATGCGATTGCTCAGGTAGGTAGCGGTTTGCCACTTGCCATCAACCATAATGCTTTTATAAAAATCTTCGTTGTTGTTTATTTTGCGGGTAAATATCAGGGTGCTTTCATCGGCAGTGGCTACAGGCAGGTACTCGTCATCGGCAGTATTTATTGCCGGGCCCATGTTGAGCGGTTTAAAGGGCACCGGATGCGCCACAGCATCAATGCTGAAGGTGCAATCGGCCACCAGCTTTTGTGCCATTGTGCTGGTTTTGGGGGTGATATCCGGGTAGCCTAAATACTTTTGCAGGTGTTTAAGGGCATTGTCATATTGGGCAGCGCCAATTTCATCACTCCCAAGTTTAAGGTAAACAGCCTTGTTAAACTCCGGGTTCAGGGCAATTACCTTCAGGTATTCGGCAATAGAAGCCTGGTACAGTCTTTTAGCATGATATACATCGGCAAGCAGCAAATGGGCCTCTATAAACTTACTATCCTCATCAATAGCCTGCTTAAGCTGGGTGACGGCTTCATCGTACATATTGTCGTCCAAACTATGGTTGGCATCAACAAAATATCCTATAGCCGTTTTATTGGTGGTGCTGAATTGTTTTTGCTGGGCAAATGCAAAAACCGACATAAGAATCAAAAATATTGAGCAAAAGGTAACCCTCATTATGCGATATCGTTAGGTTAAGAATAAATTTTCCCAACCCTCTTTATGGCTTGCCATAGAGAGGGTGAACGAGCGGAGCAATGTTCGGGTGAGTCCACTCTGCTAGCGACATTAACGTAAGTGCATTGACGGTGTGGACTCATCCCGACGACGCTGCGCTGGTCGACCTTCTCTCCGCTTCGCGCAAAGAAGGTAATTATGGCAATTGAAAAAAGCATTTTCCTTAACTAATAAGATTGCTCATTATGATACACGAAATATCAACTAAGGTACACTTATTATTTTATCGTGAAAAGATTTTTGACCTTCGGGATAATGAAGCCCCACCTAAATCCTCCCCGGTAGGGAGAACTTAAAAAGATAAGCGCGTGCGAAGTTAAAGTCTCCCCTTCCGGGGGAGATTTAGAGGGGGCTACCTATTTCCTTACGGGATGTTGAGATATTTATGTGTTTGTAAAGATATTTCCCACTGCGGATTATTCATCACATAATCAACAATAAGGGGTATCATTTCTTTTGATTTTGACCATTCAGGTTGCAGAAACAGCTTACAGGTATTGGATACCAGTTTGGCATTACACTCAGCAAACTCAAAGTCTGATTTGTTGAAGATGATCACCTTCAGCTCATCGGCCTTTTCGGCCACAGATGGCATGGGCGACTTAAACTTTTTAGGCGACAGGCAGATCCAGTCCCAACTACCCGACAGCGGGTAAGCACCGGATGTTTCGATAAAGGTTTTGATGCCTTTTTGCTGTAAACCTGCGGTAAGGTAATCAAGGTTATAGATCAATGGCTCGCCACCGGTAACTACCACTGCTTTTGATGGATGTACAGAAGCATTGGCAATAATCTGATCGGCAGCAGTAAGGGCATGCAGCTCGGCATCCCAGCTTTCCTTTACATCGCACCAGTGGCAACCTACATCGCAGCCACCCAGGCGAATAAAGTATGCAGCCTTGCCGGTGTTAAATCCCTCGCCCTGTATCGTATAAAATTCTTCCATTAAAGGAAGCAATGTGCCGTCGTCCGGTATCTGGTGTGCCATAATAAAGTGCAAAAGTACGGTTTTATGACGAAACGATAAAGGCGAAGGTTTTTTTTGAGTTGATAGTTTTGTCAGTCCATAGTCGATGGTCCATAGTAGGAAGTCCATAGTCCATGGTCCATAGTTGAATTTGATGACGGATTATCCATGGTCTATCGTCTATCGACCATGGACTCTCTTGTCCGCAATGTCAACACCTACCCTATACTCCGCTTCGGACGGTACGGGATGGGCCTATAGTCCACAGTCGATGGTCCATAGCAATGCCGGGAAAGTTGTACTGCCATGATCCATGAACTATCAACCATGAACTCCATCACCCAATAACCTCCTACCATGGTCTATCGACTATGGACCATGGACTATTAAATGAACCAAATAAACCTTTGATTTTTCATCTATTTTGGTTATACTTACTTCAAATTCGGCACTATGAAAAAATGCTACTATCCCTTATTGCTTTTCGTAATGCTTTGCCTTTCTTCGTGTGTAGACATTGAGGAAAAGTATGATTTTAAACCCGATGGCTCCTGCAATGTGATTTATGCTTTTGATATGAGCCGCGCCGTATCGGTACTGATGAACCTCATGACCGACTCAGTTAAATCCACCCCTCAATTTGCTATTGTTAAAGATACGACGCTCAACTTTTATTCGGCCCTGCCCGATAGTACCCAGCAAAAAATGACTGTGGAAGAGGCAGACATGGCTAAAGGGAGCAACTTATCAGTAAAGATGAATCTGCCTAAAAACCTTATGAAGGTAAGTATTGACCACCATGCCAAAAACCCTGCTGATTTGCAATATTATTTGCAGCATTTATCCAAAATATCCATGAGCAGTCAGCTTAACGGGGTAACCAAAACCGATAAAAACCCCAAAGGCTTTGATGCCCAGCAGCTGCTTGCCGGCGAAGATTATTACCTGTACGAAATTACGCCCCATAAATTTTACCGTGTAATTGATAAGGTTAAGTTTAATGCTTTCCTTAAAAAAACGGCTTCAACCTTTGCCATGGCCAAAGCTATGCTCATTGATATGCCTTATAAAGTGGTACTTAACTTTGCCAAACCCATTAAAAAAGTAAATAACCCAAAAGCCATTATATCAGCCGATAGAAAGCGGGTGACCTTAATTACCAATATGGATGATGTAATAAAAAATCCATCAGTAATGAATTTAAAAATTGATTATTAATACCTTATGAGATTAATACCGTATGAGATGGTATAAAATACCTGAACTTAAACCAACACAGCAAGCCTTCATTAAAAAAGTTAAAATTGGTGGTAAAAGTATTTGCGTTGTTGGCGCCGAGGGCGATATATTTGCCGTCTCGGCCAGGTGCCCTCATGCCGGTGGCGATTTAAGCTTAGGCTGGTGCAAAAATCAAAAACTAATTTGCCCACTCCATCGTTATTCATATGATTTGCATACAGGCAAAGGCAGCACCGGGCAAAATGATTTTATTTACACTTTCCCGGTTAAAATACAGGATGATGCCATTTACATTGGCATTAATACCTTTTGGGAAAAACTTAAACAGTTACTAAAATGATGAATCCAAGAGCAATAGATTACGTTACAGAAGAATTTTATGAATCTTTATCTTTTCAGGATGGCGAAGTTCCTGATCTGGATAGCGTAAAAATATTATTTTATGGTGATGGCCTGCTGATTAACAACAGCTTTAGCAAGCCCTTTGTGTTTACTGCCCAAAGCTTTACACAAACCCTCGAATCGCAGATTGCTGAAGGCACCCTCAAACAATTTATGCAAAGGGAGCTTTATGCCAAAACCGAAATATTTGGCAAGGTGGCACAGCGCATCAGCGTTTATGAATACAATTTTTCTGATTACCAAACCGATAACCTGCCACGCGGTATTAACTATATTCAATTTATCCAGACAGACGACAGCTGGCTCATTACCTCAATGGCCTGGGCCGATGAGAATGAAAATTACCAGATACCGGAAGAGTATTTGTAAGAGGAGTCCATAGTCGATGGACCATAGACCATGGTGAATGCGGGAAAATTGATAGCGAAGTACCCATGGACTATGGACTCTCCTGTCCGCATTGTTGCGCTATACCCTATACTTGTTTTCGGACGGACGGTACGGGGAAAGTCCATAGTCCATAGTCGATGGACCATAGCCAATGAGGAACGAAGGATCTTCTTCAACAGATATTCGTCTACCTGCAAGGCGAAGAAGATGTTTCTCAGCCTATCGGCGGATCAACATGACAAGAAGAAATTTTATACCAATAACCTTCTACCATGGTCCATCGACTATCGACTTAACTATAAACTTCCTTATTTGCGGAAGCCAAAGTGTTTCTGAGTAAGCCGATAATGGTCATTAAGCCTACGCCACCGGGAACCGGGGTAATGAATGATGATTTAGGGGCTACGTTTTCGAAATCCACATCGCCATACAGCTTAAAGCCCGATTTGGTTAGGGTGCTGGTTTCGCGGTTCATGCCTACGTCAACCACTACTACACCTTCTTTTACCATATCGGCAGTAATAAAGTTCTTTTTGCCGATGGCTACTATCAGAATATCTGCTTGCAGGGTGATGCTTTTAATATCAGGCGTACGGCTATGGCAAATGGTTACGGTACAGTTACCCGGATAGGTGTTGCGTGCCATCAGGATGCTTATAGGTGAGCCCACAATATTACTGCGACCCACTACCACGCAATGCTTGCCTGCGGTTTCAATTCCATATTCTTTCAGCATTAAGGTAATGCCATAAGGTGTTGCCGGGATAAATGATGGTAAATTGCGCTGCATACGACCCAAATTTACCGGGTGAAAGCCATCCACATCCTTACGGTAATCAATACGCTCGGTTACTTTTTCAGGGTCGATGTGTTTTGGTAAGGGTAGTTGTACAATAATACCATCAATATCAGCATCAGCATTCAGCTCGGCTACTTTGTTTAGCAGCTCTTCCTCGGTTACATCACTTTCATATCTAACTAAAGTAGATTTAAAGCCTACCTGCTCGCAGTTTTTAATCTTGCTGGCTACATAGGTTTCGCTGCCGCCATCGTGCCCAACCAACACCGCAACCAGGTGTGGTTTACGACCGGTTGCCTCCAATATTTTAGCTGCCGATATAGCTATTTCACCCTTAAGTTTTTCTGATACGTATTTTCCGTCTAAAAGCTTCATTGTATAATATTTTTAACCCACTGTTCAGGAAGAGTACCTAAATCAAGCTCGACTAGCTCTTCTTTCTTTAACAGCATAATTAATGGTCTGGTAGTTAACGATAATTTTGTTCCGTATTGGGTATTAATATTCTTAAGTATACCCTCTATTGTGTTTTCTTTTTTATTGAGGATCGAATTAATCATCATATCTGACTTAAGTTCAGTATATAAATTGATATGATACTTCGGCACGTCATTATCATATACAATCCACTCGGCATAAGAAAAATCACCTAAATCAATTATTTTTTTTATACCTGTAAAAGAATAAAAGGTTAATTGTAAATATTTCATCCTTGACACCCTTGAACCGGGGCTTAATCCAGTTTCAACACCGCCATAAATGCCGATTGAGGTATCTCTACGTTACCAACCTGGCGCATGCGTTTTTTACCTTTTTTCTGTTTTTCCAATAGTTTACGCTTACGGGAGATATCACCACCATAACATTTGGCGGTTACGTCTTTACGCAGGGCTTTCACCGTTTCGCGGGCTATAATTTTGGCACCGATAGATGCCTGTATAATAATTTCAAACTGCTGGCGCGGTATCAACTCTTTTAACTTTTCGCAGATTTTCTTACCAAAATCGTATGAATTTCCTCTGAAGATTAATGAGGACAGGGCATCAACAGGTTCAGCGTTTAAGCGGATATCCAACCTAACCAAATCTGATTTACGGTACCCGATCTGATGATAATCAAATGAGGCATAGCCTTTGGATATGGTTTTCAGCTTATCATAAAAGTCGAATACGATCTCGCCCATTGGCATTTCAAAAATCAGTTCCACACGATCAGAAGTAAGATATGACTGGTTTTTTATGTAACCGCGTTTCTGAATACACAAGGACATTATAGAGCCAACATATTCAGATTTGGAGATGATGGTAGCTTTTATGTACGGTTCTTCCACATAGTCAATTCTGCTTGGGTCAGGCAAATCTGATGGATTGTTAACCGTTATAGGTTCACCTTTTGTGGTATAAGCAATATAGGATACGTTAGGAACGGTAGTAATAACCGTCATATCAAACTCGCGTTCCAAGCGTTCCTGGATAATCTCCATGTGCAGCATCCCAAGGAAACCGCAACGGAAACCAAATCCTAAAGCCGCAGATGATTCCGGTTCAAAAACCAGTGAAGCATCATTCAGCTGCAATTTCGCCATTGATTCACGCAGTTCCTCAAAATCATCGGTATCAACAGGGTAAATACCTGCAAATACCATTGGTTTTACTTCCTCAAAGCCCTGTATCCCTTGCTCGCATGGGCGATCAACACGGGTTATAGTATCTCCCACCTTAACCTCACGTGCTTCCTTTATACCTGAAATGATGTAACCTACATCACCGGTTTTAATAACATCTTTGGGGAGTTGCTTTAATTTTAAAGTACCCACCTCATCTGCTAAATATTGTTTCTCGGTAGCAAAGAATTTCACTTTATCACCTTTACGGATCTCGCCGTTTACTACTTTAAAGTAAGCTACAATGCCACGGAATGAATTATAAACAGAATCAAATATAAGTGCCTGTAATGGTGCTTCAGGATCACCAACAGGAGCAGGTACACGCTCCACAATGGCACGTAAAATATCATGCACACCCATACCTGTTTTGCCGGATGCCGCTAAAATTTCTTCGCGTTTACAGCCTATCAGCTCAACAATCTGGTCTTTAACCTCCTCGGGCATAGCACCGGGAAGGTCCATTTTATTTAATACCGGGATAATCTCCAGGTCGTTTTCCAGAGCCAGGTACAGGTTTGAAATGGTTTGCGCCTGTATACCCTGTGCTGCATCCACAATAAGCAAAGCACCTTCGCAGGCTGCTATAGAGCGTGATACTTCGTACGAAAAATCCACGTGCCCGGGGGTATCAATCAGGTTGAGGACATATTTTTGACCATCAAGCACATAATCCATCTGTATGGCATGACTTTTTATGGTGATGCCACGCTCCCGTTCCAGGTCCATATCATCCAATAACTGCGCTTGTGATTCGCGTTGGGTAATGGTGTGGGTATATTCTAATAACCTGTCGGCAAGGGTACTCTTACCGTGGTCAATATGTGCTATAATACAAAAATTACGAATGTGTTCCATTGAAGCGCAAAAATAGCGTTTTTGGGTGATAATTTAATAGGAGTTGTTAATTAGGTATTTGAGTGAATTTAAGCATTCTAATAATAACTATTTCACCAGCCCTTCAACAAACACCGGTGTTTCGGTTACTTTAATAGTTATTTTCCCGTTTATGGTATTCACCTGCTTTTTATCCATAGCGTCGGCACCTTCTTTTAAGTTGTAGATATTAGCTGCGGATGCTTTACCTAAATCTAAAGTATAGTTGGCTGTTCTGCCTGTTTCATCGGGGATGGTGAGTATGTACATGGTTTTATTACCCAACTGGTAAACATCAACCAATGGATCTTTGCAAATGGTTTTGATGTAGTTGTAACTGCCCATCAATTTTGTTGTTTGGAGGATATAATCAGCAGCCGGTCGCCTTTTTAAACCTTCTGCAAGGCCGGATGTGGCATATTGGGTAGTACCACCTGCGTGATCATCAAATAACTGGTAAAAGAAAAGCCGCTTAATACCATACCGGATGTAGAGCAACGAGCTGCGTAAGATCCAGTTAGCCTGATTCTCCAATACGGTAGTTTTACCTATAGACTCAGCCCTTTGGTAGCTTTCCTGGTTAATATCATAACCTGTTTCGGTTACCCAAACCTCGGGATGTTGCGGCAGGCTGTTGGCCAGTTTCATAAAATCATTGGCAACACTGCCCGCAGTAGAAAGCTCGGGAGCTATGCCTGTTGTAGCGCGCTTATGGATGCGTACATCACCATTATTGGAATATAAATGGTAGTTGATGATATCAAAGCAAAGATTAACACTGCCATCTTTACGGTATCCCCTGTTCTTACGGCACCATTCAATCATCCTTTTAACATAATTAATATCAACCGAAGCCAGGCCACCCATTACTACCTGCATATTGGGATCGGCTGCCTTAACACCTGCGCCGGGGCCAAGCTTACCCACATTGCCATCGTAAAATGCAGATAGGTTAGCGGCATATTGTTCGGCCGTTTGATGCGTCTGATCAGCACCCCACCACCTGTCGCGTTCATTACCACACTCCATGTATTTAATAAGGCCCATACCTGTCAATAGCTCATTAGGAATATCGTCCGGGTAGCGTTTATGGGTATCTACTTTAATTATTTTTTTGTCGATGTTTTTATTGTAGCCATACCTGGCAGCAAACTGAAAAGCAACATGTGCCTGATCAATGTAAGAAGCCGGGTTATTGAGGCTTAATCCAAAGGGAACCGGAGCATTGTCATTATCGCGCATACCAGCAGGATAGGTATTGGCCATCCATAAAGGGCAGTTTTTAATATCAGCCAGTACCATAATACCTTCCTGCTTACAACGCTGGTAAATAATATCAAAATTATAGTTGCCGTTAAAAACCGGGTTAAAGGTATAGTCGCCTTTAATGCTTTCCATCCTGTCCCAGTTTAAATAGTGCCTTACTGCGCTGAAAGTTTTGATGAGCGACATGTTATCCTCATAAATATGCTTACGATCACCAGGGCTAGCCGGATTCTCCAAAAAATTCCATTCATAAGCATTAATGCCAAACATGTTCTTCAGCGGCGTGGGGCTGCTTGTATGTATAATATTTACCGGGGGCTTATTGATGGCAGCAATGGGCGTAGTATCAGGTGTTAACCTCGATATATTTTTAAAGGCGATACTATCTGCGTTGGAATCTGAATTACTGCAATTAAAAAAAAATATCGCTGCAAAAAGTATGGGGACGGCTTTATAACTTAATAGTTTACTCATCATTGATGCGCTTGTTACAAGGTACGGCTTTAGTATGAATAACCATTAAAACATCAACCCTAAAATAATCCCGATAATGATAACGAAAGGGGTTTTTATACGGGTAAAGTTTAAAAGTAAAAAGGTCCCGGCCATTAATAAATAAGCCATCCAGTTTAGTCCAAATGGCCTGATTAATAGTATCAGGGCCGTAGCCATAAAGCCAACAGCAACAGCGTTAATACCGCTAAGGGAATTCTTTATACGGGTTATTTTTTTAAGATCATCCCAAAAGGGAACTATAAAAAGTATCAGGATAAGACCCGGCATATTGATACCGATAACAGCAACCACGCTGCCAATTATCTGCCCGGCTATTCCTCCGCCCTTATTTCCCATGGTTATCCCTCCCAAAAAAGAAGTGAATGAAAATGTTGGACCAGGTAATGCCTGTTGAAGCGCATATCCAGAAAGGAATTCAGATTCAGAGAGGTAATGTTTTACGTTAACAAACTCGGTGTACATTAATGGAACCAGCACTTGTCCTCCGCCAAATATCAGGATACCGTTACGGTAAAAGTTTTCGAACAAGCGGATAGGTAAACTAAAGGGCGAAGTTTGATTTACCACAGCACCCAGGGCAGCAAAAAACAATAAAATACCAATAAAGTAAGCAACCTTATTAGGGTTTACGTTAGAGAATAGCTTTACCCGCAATTCATTTTCATGTGGCTGTGTCTCTAATGCTGATGAAATAATGCCACCCAACAAAACCAGTATAGGAAACGCATAAGCATTTTGTAAAATAAGGGTAGCTATTAACGATCCTATGGCCAGCATGGTGCTAACCCGTGTTTTCAGAAACTTGTTGGCAAAAGAATAGGTGGCATAAGTTACTATACCTACTGCTACGGGTTGTACAAAACGCAATACTTCGGCAAATTTGGCCCTATCGGCAAACATTTTGTAGCTGATGGCTGCCAGGCACATTATTGATGCTGAGGGCAATATCCATATTAAAAAAGTAGTGATGGCTAAGCGGAGCCCTCCTACTTTCCAGGCTATGCCCACTAATGTTTGAGTAGATGAAGGGCCGGGAAGCAATTGCGATAAAGCATTCAGCTCCATCAGTTCTTCTTCGGTAATATAACGGCGTTTCTCTACAAATTCGCGCAGCAAAACGGCAATATGGGCCTGTGGGCCACCAAAAGCTGTAAATGTATAAAGAATTACATCGCGTAAAAATAGAAGCTGCCGTTTGTTCATCTTTTTAGTTCATGGATGATTGTTTATAGTTCATAGTAATTAAAGTTTGTTAGTCAAAAGCAGTTGATGCTGCTAAGAACTATTAACTATAAACCATAAGCTAATCGTACAAACCTGATAATTCGTTATAAACGGCCTGTAATTCTGATAAGGCGTGGTTATCACGTTGCTCACGGGTTATTTTTATGCCGGTTTCGTAGGTTTTCAGTGCATCGTCCTTACGGTCAAGGGCTTCATACAGCTTTCCTAAATGATAATAAGTACCTGTATAGCCGGGATGATTGTTTACCAGGTCTTCATAATACTCAAGGGCCTTATCAGTTTGATTGATACGCAGATACTCGGTTGCAAGTGCATATTTTAAAAACGGATCTTCCGGTTCACTTTTAATAAATTCCAATAGCTTTTCTAATCTGCTAATCTGCATTTTAAACTCTCTCTTTTTTAATTAAATTTGCACAAACCTGTTTATAATACAACATTGATTTGTGTTGATTATTAAATGGGTATCTGTCACCATAGAAAAATCAACAACGAGATGAAAATCCTGGTTTGTATAAGTAATGTTCCCGATACAACGACAAAAATAACTTTTACTGATAACAACACCCAATTTAATACAAATGGTGTGCAATTTATATTAAATCCGTATGATGAGATTGCCCTTGCACGTGCCATTGAATTAACTGATGGAGATAAAGGTACAGTTACGGTTGTAAATGTTGGTGATATAAGTACTGAACCAACCATTCGCAAAGCACTGGCCATTGGCGCAACAGATGCCGTACGCATCAATGCAAAACCACATGATGCCTGGTTTGTGGCTTACCAAATAGCGCAATACATTAAAGCCAATTCGTTTGACCTAATATTAACCGGGCGTGAATCTATTGATTATAATGGCTCAAAAGTAGCTGCAATGATTGCTGAGCTTTTGAATATCCCATCAATATCCATCATTAAAAAGCTGGATATTGATGGTAATAGCGGGACAGTTGAGCGCGAAATTGAAGGTGGTAAAGAAGTATTGACTATTCCATTACCATTTGTAGCCGGTACTGCTGAGGGAGTGGCTGAAGTTAAGATTCCTAATATGCGTGGAATTATGTCTGCCCGTACCAAACCATTAAACGTTATTGAACCTGTAGAAGTAAAAACATTTTCAGAAGTGATCGGTTATGAAACTCCTGCACCTCGCGGCCAGGTAAAATTGGTTCCTGCTGATGATGTTACCCAACTGGTTAACTTGTTACACGAAGAAGCACGGGTTATATAAATAAAACAATTAAAAACCGATCAAAGATCCATTTTACCTTAAAATATGTCAGTTTTAGTTTATACGGAAAATGCCGATGGAAAATTCAAGAAATCAACTTTTGAGGTGGTTTCCTATGCCCGTGCAATTGCCGATCAAAATAACACCAAACTCATTGCTGTTTCAATAGGCAGTGTAAGTGCAGCAGAATTAGCCACCTTAGGGAAATACGGAGCAGAAAAAGTATTAAATGTTTCGAATGAGCAATTAAAAAACTTTGTTAATCAGGCCTATGCTTCCATCATTGCCGAAGCAGCTAAAAAAGAAAGTGCTGATATTGTAGTTTTATCCAATTCATTTTCGGGCCGTGGGTTAGCACCCCGGTTAGGTGTTAAACTGGAAGCAGGTGTTGCAGATGGTGCGGTTGCATTACCCGAACAAACAGATGGTAAATTCAAAATCAAAAAAACTGCTTTCTCAGGTAAAGCTTTTGCAATAGTTGAATTAACATCAGCCAATAAAATTATTTCATTAACACCTAATGCATACAAAGTTGTTGAAACGAACAAGACTGCATCAGTTGAAGATTTTTCGGTAGAGGCTAAAGCAGGTGATTTTGCTGCAGTTATTAAAGAGATTGTACGATCAACAGATAAAGTTTCCCTCCCTGATGCAGATATTGTAATATCCGGCGGCCGTGGCCTTAAAGGCCCTGAAAACTGGGGGATGGTAGAAGAACTGGCTGATTTATTGGGAGCTGCTTTGGCTTGCTCAAAACCTGTTTCGGATGCCGGCTGGCGTCCTCATAGTGAACATGTTGGACAAACAGGCATTGCTATCAGTCCAAATTTGTATATTGCGATAGGAATTTCGGGCGCGATACAACACCTGGCAGGTGTGAGTTCATCAAAAGTTATTGTGGTTATAAATAAAGACGCCGAAGCGCCATTTTTTAAAGTGGCTGACTATGGCATTGTTGGTGATGCTTTTGAAGTGGTACCAAAAATAATTACGGCAATAAAACAATTTAAGGCTTCGGCATAAAAAAGGATCCGTTGTGATGGGTAATGATATGAAAAAAATAAAACTGGATATTGTCGGCTTATCTTATAGCCAAACCCAGTCTGGTGCTTATGCCCTGGTTTTAGGCGAAGTTAGCGGCCGTAGAAGGCTCCCGATTATTATAGGCAGTTTTGAAGCGCAGGCAATAGCCATTGAAATTGAGAAAATGACTCCAAGCCGTCCGCTTACACATGATCTTTTTAAGAGCCTGGGACAAGCTTACCACATTAATGTACAGGAAATAATTATTTATAATTTAGTTGATGGCATTTTTTATTCAAAACTGATCTGTTCTGATGGCAAAAAAGTTATTGAAATAGACGCCCGTACTTCTGATGCTATTGCAGTTGCCGTAAGATTTGATTGCCCTATTTATACTTATGAATTTATACTTTCAAGTGCAGGTATAGTAATTGAAGGCAATGATTTTGTTTACCTGGAAAACATTAATGAAACTCCCGAAGAAAAAACACCTGCATCTGCTTCAGGAGGTTTTACCGCTCTTAGTGTTGACGAATTAAAATCCAAACTACAGGAAGCCCTGGCAGAAGAATCATACGAAAAAGCTGCCAAAATACGTGATGAGTTAAACCGCAGAAAAGCTTCATAATAAAATATTAGCAACAAGAAGCTTCAAAGAACTTTTAAAAGCTCTAAACTCTGGCTGCGAGATACTAATATCAAATCTTTTTTATACTTTAAGCCTCAAATTAAAAGAATATCACAATTTTATGGAAAGATATACCGGTTTAATAGGTATTGCATTAATTTTCGGGATCGCATTTGCAATGTCAAACAATCGCAAGGCCATAAATTACCGGGTAGTATTATCGGGCTTAGGTATTCAATTACTACTGGCTCTTTTCATCCTAAAAACTACCATAGGTAAAGATATCTTTAGTTTTTTGGCTCAGGGGGTAAAGAAAATCCTTTCATTTTCTGACCAGGGTGCTGAATTTGTTTTTGGCATTGTTGCCAATAAAGATGAGCAGCTTACAAAGGTATTAGGGTCACAATACAGCTTCATTTTCTTTTTCAGAGTGATACCCACTATCATATTTGTTGCGGTTATCATCAGCATACTTTATCACCTGGGCATTATGCAACGTGTGGTAAAGGTATTTGCATGGATAGTTTACAAAGTTATGGGTGTAAGTGGTGCCGAAGCAGTATCTAACGTGGGCAGTGCTTTTGTGGGCCAGGTTGAGGCGCAAATAATGATTAAACCTTACTTAAAAGCTATGACCATGTCTGAGCTTTTGGCTTCAATGACGGGCAGTATGGCTTGTATTGCCGGAGGCGTAATGGCTACTTATATTGCATTGGGCGTACCTGCAGAATATTTACTTGCAGCAAGTATTATGGCGGCTCCCGGCGCACTGGTAATATCAAAAATTGTATGGCCCGAGACTGAAGTATCTGAAACAAAAGGAAAGGTATCATTAGAAGTAAAAAAGACTGACGCCAATTTGGTTGGTGCTATATCACATGGTGCTAGTGATGGTTTAAAAATCGGTTTAAATGTTATAGCCATGCTAATAGGCTTTATCGCCATTATTGGGCTGTTGGATTATGTGCTGGGCAAAACAGGCTTCTTTTTGGCTAATAACCTGCATTTGAGTTTGGATTTCATCAATATCGACCTTAAAACATTAAGTCTAAAACAAATATTGGGTGCTTTATTTGCCATTTTTGCCTGGGCCATGGGTGTACCACACAAAGACATACAAACCGCAGGCTCATTAATGGGTACCAAAATGGTTTTAAATGAATTTGTTGCCTATCTTGACCTGATAAAGGTTAAAGGCTCTATGGCTCCAAAAACATTGGTTATTACCAGTTTTGCACTTTGTGGTTTTGCTAATTTTAGTTCTATAGCCATTCAGGTTGGGGGAATTGGAGAACTGGCACCTGAAAGACGTACCGACTTAGCTAAACTTGGTGTAAAAGCCCTGATTTGCGGAACACTTGCATCTTATTTATCAGCCACTATTGCCGGAATTTTAATGTAATACCTGAAATGAAAAAACATTACCGTCATGAAAATGACTGCCTAAACTGCGGTACGATTTTAGAAGGCAAATTCTGCCATAACTGCGGACAGGAAAACTTGCAGATAAAAGAAAGCTTCGGGCATATGATGAATCATGCTATAAGTGATTATTTTCATTTCGATCAGCAATTTTTCCATACACTTAAACCCCTGTTTTTTAGTCCGGGAAAGCTTACCAATGAGTACATGGCTGGCCGAAGAGCTCAGTTTTTACATCCTGTAAAAATGTACATCTTTATAAGCCTGATTTACTTTTTATTAGTTTTTAAGGAAAATAAAGAAGATAATAAAGTTGAAGCTAAGCAGATTAATAAAGAACATTTTCAGGATTCCGTTAAAAGGGATGCTATTAATAAAATAAAAAACAACAAAAATCTCTCCCCTGAGCAAAAACAAGAAACAATTGCAGCAATAACGAAACCTTCAGGTCATCATGTAAAAAAGCACATTAAGGTTGATACCTCGGGTAAAACTACCAGCGCAATTACAAAAAAAACACGTGATACTACAGATAAAGACGATGATGATGACGATAGCGTAAGTGGTGATGTATTAGAACAGGGCGTTACCACCACAACGGATGACACTACTTACACACAATACCTGGCCACACAAAAAAAATTGCCCGAGGCCGAACGCGATGGGCTGTTTATGAGATATTATAACCAAAAAGCTTTTGCTTTAAACAATCCCAAGATCAACAAAAAGGACCTAATTAAGGAAGGTATTAAACATAATTTTCCAAAAATGATGTTCTTGTTACTTCCATTATTTGCATTGATATTAAAGATTGCATTCTGGAAAAACAAGAAATTTTATGTTGAACATCTTATTTTTTCGTTTCATTTACACTGTTTTGTTTTTCTATTCTTAACAATAGTGATGATTCTAAAAATGATATTACCAGACACAGGTGGATGGAGCGATGTAATTGATTGGATAGATATTATCTCTACGCTGGTAATTATATGGTATATATATCGCGCCTTAAGAGTTATGTACCATCGCAGCAGGTGGCGCACTTTTTCAAAAATGTTCGGTATGTCTATGACCTATACCATGGCATTTAGTATTTGCATGCTCATATTAGTTGTGGTTACAGCATTAACAGTAGTTTAATACTTATCCGTAAAATATATAGCAACAACCAGGGCATGGGTAAAACCTACATCCTGGTTGTTAATTTTTTTATTAAAAAGCTGTTAATGCAACTGTTGGTTTACCAGTAGGATCAAAAGCTCCTGATCCATATCCCTGCCAGTTATTATAAGCTTCAGGTTCCCAATAAAATACACCTAATCCATTTCCTCCTGATACTGATTTCACCTTAGTTATCAAGTCACTCAAAAATGATTTGCAGGTAGTTGCTGCTGATTCGCTCATTCCTGCTTCACATATCATCACCTGTTTGCCGTAACGCGATACCATATCGTTCATATTGGTGAGGCATTCGCTGTCTAAAGTCGACCAATTGCTGGTAGTCGGATATAACGACATACCAATAACATCATATTTTGCACCATATGTTTTTAAGCCGTCAAACATCCACCGGAAGGTGGTATTATCATAACCATTTGCCAGATGCACAATTACCTTTGCTGACGGAAACACTGCTTTTACAGCATTATATCCATTAGTAATCATATTGGCAAAGTTTTGAAAATTGGTTGATGACAGCGAGGCCTCGCCATCTGTCCATAACATACCATTACTTGTTTCATTACCCACCTGCACCCATGTTGGCGTTATTCCGTTTGATTTTAAAGCACTTAATGTGCTGTAAGTATAGCTATAAACCGTACTGATTAAGGTGCTTGTGCTATAACTTGTCCAGGCTGCCGGTTTATTCTGATCACCGGGATCGGCCCAGGTATCGCTATAATGAAAATCAATCATTACACTCATACCAGCCGCAACAGCACGTTTTGCTTTAGCCACTACATCTGCGGTATTGCACCAGCCCGATGATGGATTAACCCATACTCTTAACCTTATAGCATTAATCCCCAATCCTTTTAAAATGGTAAACAAATCCTGTTGGGTACCGCTGCTATTATAAAATTTAAGCCCTGAAGCTTCCATTTGCGTTACCCAGCTAACATCTGATCCATTGGCAAATGTACTCGTAGCTTCTGTAGCCAGATGTGTAGTGGTTGTGGTACTTGTTGGTTGGTTTCCAGCAGGAGTTGTATCCTTTTTACAGCTCATACCAAAGCACAGCAGCATAGCAGCCATGCTGATTGTCATTCTTCTTTTCATAATAATTGGTTTTTGGTTAATAAAAATTGGTTTATTAGGTTTAAGGTTTTATTTATGTCATTTATACATTTAATTTAAATCATACAAAAAATGCTTACCTGGTTTGGTAAGCATCAATAATTTAGTTTCTAATTTCCAAAAGCATCTAAAGCTGCTGTAGGTTTGCCTGTATTATCAAAAGCTCCTAATCCATAGCCTTGCCAGTTATAAGCTTCTGGCTCCCAGTAAAACACACCCAAGCCATTTCCATTGTTCACACCATTTACTTTGGTAATAATATCTGTTAAAAAATCCCTTGCCGTTGAAGGGGCAGTTGCATCCATCCCAACCTCAACAACCATACATGGTGTTGAATAGCGCGATATCATATCATTGATATTGGCCAAACATTGGATATTTAAAGTTTGCCAGTTGGTAGTTGAAGGATAAAGAGACATTCCAATAATATCCCATTGCGCACCATTGGCTTTTAAGCCATCAAACATCCATCTGAATAAACTATTGTCAAAGCCATTGGAAATATGTACAATTACTTTTGTTGAACTACTAACCGACTTAACTGCCGCATATCCGCTTTTTATAAGGGCAGCAAAATTAGCCATATTGGTTGAGGCACGGCCATCTTCCCATAACATTCCATCATTGGTTTCATTACCTATCTGTACCCAATCAGGAGTTATGCCATTGCTGTTAAGGGTATTCATTACCCCTACAGTGTAGTCGTGCAAGGTGGCTGCGAGTGTGTTAAAGTCTAAAGATACCCATGCAGCAGGTTTAGTCTGATGTCCCGGATCGGCCCAAACATCGCTATAATGAAAGTCAATCATGATCTTCATTCCAGCCTTTTTAGCTCTGATAGCCTTTGCAACAACATCAGCAGTATTACACCAGCCATCAGTCGGGTTTACCCAGGCCCTTAGCCGAATAGAATTGAACCCAAGACTTTTCATTAGGGCAAACAAATCCTGCTGACTGCCATTTTTATCATAAAACTTAACTCCTGAAGCTTCCATTTGAGTTACCCAGCTTACATCAGCCCCCTTGGCAAAAGTGGCAGATACAACAGGTGCAGTATAAGTTGTAGTGGTAGATGGCTGCGGTGATGGTGTACCCCCTTTATTTGAGCAGGATAAAATCAATAATACAGCAATTGCAGAATATACCCACAACATTTTTTTCATAACCGGAATTTTAGTTTATAGATTGGTTGCCCAAGAAGGCTATGACAAATATAAAATTCGGTTTTGAAAAATAAAATGTTTATTTAACATTTATTAATAAATGTTAAATAAACATTTTATACAGCCTATTATAATTTTCCTGTGCGTGACGGGATAGTATTAGATATGTAATTGAAGCTTTGCGTTTGGTCGCCAAGCTGTATCTTAAACTCACCTGATTCAGTAACCGTTTTGCTTATGTCATTAACAAAAGCAATATCTTTAGGCGTTATTTTAAAGCTTACCGTCTTTGTTTCGCCCGGTTTAAGGTCAATTTTATCATAGCCCCTTAAACGTTTGGTATCCGGCGCTATACTGGCATATAACTGACTTATATAAAGCAATACAGACTCCTTTCCTTCCAACTGACCGGTATTTTTCACATCAACGGTTATTGTTAACGTTTCATTATCCTTCAAATTGGGTTTGCTGATATGCAGATTGCTATAGCCAAATGTTGTATAGCTTAATCCTGTACCAAATTCATATAAAGGATTATACCCGTGCTTATCATCAGGATTACCGTTTTCCAAATTTTTGCGATAATAATTCACCAATGAATTGGCATAACGAGGGTAGGTTATAGGCAGCCTTCCTGATGGATTAGCATCACCAAAAAGAATATTAGCTAAAGCATCACCGCCTTCATTTCCTAAAAAATAGGTCATTAAAGTTGCAGCTGACTTACTTTCTGCATCGGTAACAATACGCGGTCGGCCTTCTGCCAAAACCAATACAATTGGTTTACCTGTTTTTGCAAGTTCCGATGCCAGTTGAGTTTGAGCCGCAGAGAGGTTAAGATCATCAATATTACCTACATTTTCTGTATAGGATGTTTCGCCCAGACATAATACAATTACATCTGATTTTTTAGCAGCTTTTACTGCTTCATCAATATTCTGCAAACTATCAAACGTAGCACCGGGCTCATAACTTACATTATCCTTCCCTATTTTTTGTTGAATAGCTTCTAAAATGGTGTTTTTACCGGCAGCGTAAACATCAGATTGATCACCTTGCCAGGTGTAGCTCCAACCACCATCAAGCGAACGCATAGTGTTTGCAGTTGGCCCGGTAACAAGCACCTTCATATCTTTTTTTAATGGCAGAATATTATTGTTATTCTTTAACAAAGTAATGGCTTCTGTAGCTGCATTCAAACTCACCTGCCTAAATTCTTCCGAACCAAATTTCGGATAATCATCCGGGTTACCTACCGAGCGGTCAAATAAGCCCAATTGATATTTTACTTTTAATATACGATGAACAGCTTCATTAATTCGACTCATAGGCACTTTTCCTTCGTGAACCAGCTCTACCAGGTAATTATAAAAACTGTATTCATAAGGTACCATACTCATATCTACACCAGCATTTACTGCTATCATTACTGCGTCTTTTTGGGTTGCAGCAATATGGTGACGATCATGCAGGTATTCAATATCTCTCCAGTCTGTTACTGCAATACCATCAAAATGCAATTCTCCACGTAACACATCAGTGAGCATGTATTTGCTTGCATGAATGGGTACACCATTAATTTCGCCGGAGTTGATCATCAATGTCCTTGCTCCTGCTTTAACAGCTTCGGCAAATGGCGGCAAAAAGTATTCACGCATATAACGATCCGGAATCCATGCCGGTGTACGGTCTTTACCACTCAAGGGATCGCCATAACCCAGGTAATGTTTCATACATGCAGCAACATGATATTTATCGCTCACATCATTCCCCTGGTAACCGGTTATGATAGCTGCACCCATTGTTTTTATCAGGTATGGATCTTCGCCAAAAGTTTCATAAATACGCGGCCAAAGCGGTGATTTACCCAAATCCAAAACTGGCGAATAATTCCATGGGATATAGCTTGCACGGGTTTCATAAGCCGTAATTTCACCTGCCTTATATACTATTTCCTTGTTAAAGGTAGCAGCCATCGCAATTTCCTGAGGAAACAAAGTACTGCCTGTGGTATAGGTAACCCCATGTATAGCATCAATACCATAAATAACCGGGATTTTTAAACGGTCTTTAGCAGCTTCGGCCTGGATAGTTGAAATAACCTCGTACCAGTGTTTACGGTCATATGCATGGGCACTCACATTTAAAATGGAGCCCACATGATATTTCAGAATTGCTTCTTTTATTTTTTCGGGATCTATTTCATGAACACCATTGGTGGTGGTTGATACTACATCTGAAGTCACTTCGGTCATCTGTCCTACTTTTTCCTCCAAAGTCATTTTGGCTATCAGTACATCAACCTTTTGGTCAATATCACTTTCGGGTTTCTTTGTTTGTGCAGATAACACAAGGACATTCAGAAAAACAATGTTTACGATAATAAATATCTTTCTCATGGATTTATTATTTGACTAAGGTTTGTAGTTTTATAATTATAAGGCGTTTAAAATTACTGCTTTTTTACCGGTATATTCAACTGATTTTGAAGCGCTTCTATAGCATTAGCCAGGTAAGCAAGCGGAGCATTCCAATTGATGGCTATCTCATTAACCGCATAAGCGCGATCATCATCAATATAAGCTTCATCAGGTACAATTGAGGGTACACGAACGTTATCCTGCATTCCCGGATTAGGTCCTCCAACCAGCAAACCGGGTATTGGATCAACAATTCCGTCAGCAACAGAAGGACGATGATGCGGATGCATAGGTATTTTGCTTCCATAACCCGTTACAAAAGAATAACCCGTTCCATTTCGCCCAAGCAGATAATCAAGATTATTCAAAGCATAGATTAAATACTCAGGATTATTTGAAAGTTTCCACGCCTGAATCAAAGCAATCCCCTGATTACCGGCTACAGAATTACTCCCCCATCCAAAATTGTGGGTTGATTTATCCATTACGGTTTGATAGGCAGTTTCTCCGGCTTCATTTATTAAATCATCAGCAAAAGCTAACAACCGTACTTTAAGTTCCGGCAATTCCTTCGGGGCACTGTTACCTAAAGAATTACTGTTTTTTATGAGAGAATAATATCCCAATAATTTAACCTGTCCCCAGGTTGGCACCGGCATACTTTTATCAGGCACTAAATTAATATCTTTTATATAAGCATTATCATGCGTGGTAACCAACAGCTCAGATGCAGCCCATATAAACTCATCTTTAAAATTCCGGTCACCATAACCACCGGTAGTAATTGGCGGACTATATTTCTTATTAATAGCATCCTGATTATAAACACTATCCGGGTGTTCAATAGCCCAATTCCACGCCATTTTAGATTGCCTTAAGCATGAATCAGCCAACCCGGGCAATTCCTTCTGAAAATTTCTGAATATCCGGCTTGCCTGGGCCATAACAGCTGCAAAGTCAAGCGTTGCTGCTGTTCCTTTTTGTACCACGTAGCGGGGTGCAGTACCTTTATCGGGCATTTCAAACTTATCGAAAGCTGCATTGGTGAGCTTATGATAAACGCCGCCGTCATTAGGATCCTGCATGGTAAGCATCCAGCGCAGATTCCATAATGCTTCATTCAACACATCCGGAATATTATTTCCACTTTCAGGGATATTGAGCTTAACCGTTTTCATATAAGCCGGAAAATCCTCATATAAAGAAAGCAGGGTACTTGTGCTAATACCGCTATTTACCACATATTTATTGTAGTCGCCGGCATCATACCATCCGCGGGGCGAAGAGATAATTGTCCCGGCAGCACGTTTGTCTGAAGCAGCGGAAGGATGGATCAATATTGAAGTATCCGGATGCCCTTCTGCCCTGCTCCACTTCCCGGCATATTTTTCATTTAACGGAATAGATGCACGCATAAAATAATATGCCTTAATCGCAGCATTCCCAACAGCTTCATGAACGGCCTTTTTTATTTCAAAAGACCAGGAATAACCAACATCAGGCACGTATAAAATATATTTTCCCGATATATCAAAGGATGTAAAATCAGCTATTGAAGTTGTATTACCTGCAAAATCAGGTTTGCCAGATACTTTTAACTCACCAGTAAATACCTTCTTCTTATCTATCGTTTCAATATAAAAAACTGTCGCTTTTGTTTTTAAAACAACAGCAGTTTTGGATGCTAAAGGATAAAACCCAATTTGATTTACCCTGATATCTTCATTTCCGGCTTCAGGGATTTGCTGGGCACAAGCTACATTGAATAAAAACAATTGAACACATATGAAAAGCAGAGCATTTAATTTTCTACGATTGAAAAAATACTTATCCATCATTTTGTTTATAAACCTAAGGTTGATATTTTGATAAAAAAATTGGTTTATAAAGATATGTGTATGTTTTACAATAAGTATAATACTTTATTTACCATATCGGTCAGAAATATAATACTAAATAAACATTGCCAATAAAAAAAACCGGCCTTATTTAAAGGCCGGTTCCAGTTCAATTGTGTGTTTAGGGTAGTTATTATTTTTTATATTTTGATTAAAGGGACGGCTAAGCTTAAGCTAAAAAGACTTACTCTGGTTTGTGAATTACCATAGGTTTGTTTGGTTATACCCGCTTCATAACGTAAATCAATAGATATATTTCTTATATCAAGCCCGGTTCCAAACTGCCAGGCAAAATTCTGATCTTTATAATTAAGATTGACTGCATTATTTAATGCCCCACTAAAGCTCTGGCTTTTATTTATTGCTAAAGATACTAAGGGTCCAGTGTAAAAGCGTGCACCCAATCCGAAAGCGCCAACTTTACCGCCAAACAAAAGAGGAACATCAATACTGGTAAACTGAGCTTTAGTTTCGCCGGTATTGTCAGAGATTTCTACATTTTTTGAAGTTACATAAAGTTCAGGTTGAAAATTAAAACCTAAAGCTCCAACCCTTGCCCAAAAACCACCCAAATACCCTAACCTTGTGTTATTATTAAATGCAGGATTGCTTAAATTAAGTGTGGCGTCATTTACTCCGCCTTTAATGCCAAATTGAAATGACGGCAATAACTGCGCACTTGCAATAGTGATAGAGAACAGGAAAAATACAGCAGAAAATAAAAGTTTTTTCATATCAGATATCTGAATATTAATCTCTTATAAATAAAATTCAATAAGTTTAACTAAACTTTAAAACATTTAAAGATAATATAAAATCTAATATATCTTATAACAATAATTTCCCCTGATAATAATCAAGAATCTTGCTATAAATGAAATAATCGTAACGTGCACTAATTAAATTCAATTTGGCTGCGTCCAAATTATTTTGAGCAATAATAAAATCAACAGAAGTAATTACACCAGCATCCAAACGGACTTTTGAAATACGATAGCTTTCTGTATAAGCGTTTACTTGCTCACTAGTTGCCTTATACCTGTTATAGGCAGCAGACATATTATAATACGCCTGTTCAACATTCTGCTTTAATTGAATCTTTGTATTATCTTCAATTAACTGCAGATTTTGTAAATTTATTTTGGCAAGCGCTACAGCATTCTTTTTAACGTGATTGGTAAATATGGGAATATTAAGACCCAATGTTAAAGCGGTACCATAATTATTTTTAAACTGATCCAAATAACTAATATTCTGCTGGGAGTAATTTGCTTCATTAGCATAAACAGATTGCTTACCAGTTGGTGTATTGATGTAGCCACCTGTAGGGACAACTGTTGAATCAATAAATACAGATTTTTGGCCTGCACTTGAGTAGTTAGTTGTTATTCCGCCATTAACAGCGAGCGTTGGCAGTAATTGTCCCTGCGCTACTTTTACTCCTTTTTCAGCGCTTTCCCTTCTTAAGGTTGCAGCTTTAACTATTGCCAGTTGCTGTAATGCAGTTTGGTAAACCTGATCAGGGTTAACGCCATATTGCCCTACCAAATCCTCGGCATTTAAAGGCTGCAATACAGCGTTTTCATTATAAGGAATATTCATTAATTGAAACAAGTTAAGCTTTGCAGCATTTAATGAGTTCTGAGCATTTACAACTGCAACCTGGCTCCCGGCCAAGGCGCCCTTAAAATCAGTAAAGTCTGATGCCACTTTATTTGCTCCATCCTTTTCCAAAATCTCAGACCTGTCCACATTTTGTTTTGAAACAGCCAACTGGCTTTTAGTTTGTCCTAATATTTCCTGTGCATCAAGCACGGACAGATAATTAATAATGATATTTACTGTTACTAAATCCTTTGCCGACTGGAAATCCATTCTACCGGCCTGATAAGCCAATTTGGCTTGTTTAACAGCATTTTGTAGCGCTAAACCATTAAATAATGTAAGGCTGGCATTTAGCGAATAATTATCAGAAGTTAACGACTGGTTTACATAAGTATTAGTTACCGGGTTAATACCTCGCCCCTGGCTAAGCTCACGGCTAATATTACCGTTAATGGATGGTAATAAATTTTCCTTCGACTGGTTAAAAGCAATCCTGTCCTGTTCCATAGTTAGGGCTGATTGTTTAACGTTCAAATTATTATTTACAGCTATACTAAGGCACTTTTGAAGTGAAAATATGCTATCCTGCTGTGCATGAGCTAAAAGACCACAGGTTAAAAAAAGAAGTATTAAAAAATATTTACTAAGTCGCATCTTGTTGTTTTACTATTATTTATAGATCAGAACTTCCTTGAGGAGTCAATTTTGCCATCCAAAAGATTAATAACTCTTGATCCGTATTCCGCATTCTTTTCTGAGTGCGTTACCTGGATAATGGTTACCCCATCTTCTTTATTTAATTTACGGAACAGTTCCATAATTTCTTCTCCTTGCTTAGAGTTCAGATTTCCTGTTGGCTCATCAGCAAGTAATAATTTAGGTTTTGCAATTAATGCCCTGGCTATACCAACTAATTGCTGTTGCCCACCAGATAATTGTGCGGGAAAAAGATCTTTTTTCCCAACTATCTGAAAACGGTCAAGTATATCGGCAACCATAGCCTTTCTTTCTCCGCTTTTATAATCCTGGTAAATTAAAGGCGTTTCAATATTTTCATAAACTGTAAGCTCATCAATTAAGTGATAAGCCTGAAAAACAAAACCAATGTATTGTTTATACAAGGCCGAACGTTGTTTTTCTTTAAGCTGATGAACTGCATTATTAACAAAATAATGATAGCCTTCTGATGGCTCATCAAGCATCCCGATAACATTTAACAAGGTTGATTTACCAGAACCAGATGGCCCCATAATAGAGATAAACTCACCTTGATCAACTTCAAGGCTGATATCATTTAATACAAAGTTTTTATTGCCGCCAACCTGGTAGTATTTCGAAATATGTTGTAGTGATAACATGTGTTTTGGTTATTAATTATTGTTTATTGAACTACTAAGTTGCTAATTTATTAAATAAGTACTTTAATCCCTGATTTGTACTCATTCATTTGGGCACAAAAGCATCAATAACATACCAAAGTACCAACTAATTAAATATCAGATACTTACAAATAAAACACTAAGCAATTACTGTTCGCTTATGTAACAGGAAGCGTACGATTATGATACAATTGATTAGTAACCTGAGACTGGAATATAGAGATTAGTTGAATACAGATATAGAATATACTACACCTAATCGCTAGCCAACTAATCTCTAATTACTATCATTCACTCCTTAAACTCTCAACGGGGTTAGTAATTGCTGCCTTAATGGATTGAAAGCTGACCGTAAAAAAGGCTATCAATATGGATACAATACCAGATACAATGAATATCCACCACTGAACATTAATATGATAGGCAAAGTCCTGGAGCCATTTGTACACTGAAAACCAGGCGATGGGCCATGCTATCAAATTAGCGAACAGCACCAGTTTGAGAAAATTACCCGATAGCAGTAAAGTTATATTTTGAACTGAGGCACCTAATACCTTTCGTACACCTATTTCTTTTACTCTTCTTTCGGCAGAATGGGATGCCAAACCAAATAAGCCTAAACAGGATATAAAAATGGCCAAGCCGGCGAGGATGCCTACAATTTTGCTTACCTGGTTATCTGCTTTATAAACTTCATTAAAATGGTCATCCAAAAACTGGTACTCAAAAGGATAATCAGGGTAAATACTATCCCATTTAGATTTAATGAGGGCAAGTGCCGCTGCAGTATTACTGCCATTTATTTTAACAGATATATTCCTAAATCCCCAATGCCTAGCGCTCACCATAAACATGGGTTCTATTTTATATTGTAATGAGTTAAAATTGAAGTTTTTTGCCACACCAGTGATAGTACCCAATGAATCAAATCCAAATCGCTGTCCCACCAATGATGATAGTGGCGCTTTAGGATGATCTTTTAATAGTTCTTTAGCCAATGCTTCATTAACAATAAACTGACTGCCGTCCGGCATTTTATCGCCCGAGAAGTCTTTACCGGCAACCAATTTGATTTTATACAAATCGAGATAATTGGTATCCACGACTAACAGCGTTGTGCCGAGGTCTTCTTTCGGACCGTTAGCTGGCCTGAATGTTACTCCTGTTTGATCCAGATGGCTTCCCAAAATATCCTGTGATGCCGTAACCCCTGCTATCAAAGTACTGCCTGATAATTCTTTTTTAAATAGATCGTATTTTTTGGTGGTGACACCATCCAGAGGTATATTAACAATTTGATCGCGATTGTAACCAGGATCCTGTTTTTGCATAAAATTTAACTGCTTTAATACAAAAACAGTCGCTATCATCAGAAAAATGGCACTTGAAAATTGTGTAATAACCAGAATATTTCTAAGTGACCCTTTGTCTTTACCTACCTTTATTGATCCCTTTAAAACCCTAACAGGATTGAATGATGATAAATAGAGAGCAGGATAAATGCCAGATAATAGACCAATAACAACAGTGCCGCCCAAAACAATTAATAAAGGATAAACACTATTGAATATATTAAACGAGATATCTCTTTCGCTCAGATTGTTTATGTAAGGAATTGCCAGTTCAACCAAGGCAATAGCGATTATTAATGCCATAAAAGCAATCAGAATAGTTTCACCAATAAACTGAATGGCTAACTGAAACCGATATGCCCCAATAGACTTTCTGATGCCTACTTCTTTGGCTCTTTCAGCCGATCTGGCAGTGGAAAGATTAACAAAATTAACACAGGCAATTATCAGCACTATAAGTGCAATAATGGCAAATAAGTTGGTTGATTTTTTATCAAATTTTTGATAATTAATATAATCAAGTCCGATATCAGCTGAATTAGCATGTATGTCCTTCAGTGGCAAAACAAATAGTTGTAAAAATTTCCAGCCATCACCCTTCAAATATTTTTTCAGGTAGGCAGGGAATTTTTTATCCAGTAATGTAGGATTTGTGCCTGGGGCAAGTTCCAGGTAAGTATTTAACCAATTACCACCCCAATTGGTAAACATCCACGGCTTGTACACACTGCTAAAGGAAAACAATGCGTCAAATTGCAGCTGCGAGTTTTTAGGCACATTAGCCATAATACCGGTAACTATAAAAGAAGTAGTATCATCGCCATAATGAGTTATGGTCTTACCGATTGGGTCAGCATCACCAAATAGCTTCTTAGCAGTTTCCTCAGTAAGCATCGCAGTATGTGGCTTTAACAATGCTGTTTCTCTATCACCACGAATTACCTTAAAATCAAACATTCTGAGGAAAGTGGAATCAACAAAAAATATCTGCGGCAGGAATATTTTCTTCTTTTCAAGAGTTAGTTGATATTTCTCGCCCCAATGTATTCGTGTAAAGTTTTTTATCTCAGGAAATTCTTGTTTTAATGTTGCTCCCATTGGGAACATGGATAGTGCTACCTTTTGTGTGGTTCCCTGGCTGCCAACCGTCTGCACCTCATTTAAACGATAGATATTTTTCGTATGGAAATTATCGAAGCTTTTTTCATATGACACAAACAGCATAATAACAATACAGGCTGCCATCCCTACGGATAAACCAATGATATTAATTGCCGAAAAAACCTTGTTTTTCCAAATGTTACGCCAGGCAATTTTTAAATAGTTTTTAATCATTTTTCAGGTAATTGAGTTATTTGCGCTTAATACTATCAATTTATTATTACTCGCTGCGTAAACTTCTAACCGGGTTCATTAAGGCTGCTTTAATAGCTTGAAAACTTACCGTAGTTAAAGCAATCGCCATAGCTAAAACACCCGATATTATAAATACCCACCAATTAATGGTTACCCTATATTGGTAACTTTGCAACCAATTGTTAATAAAAAACCAGGCAACAGGAAAAGCGATAATGCATGACAGGCCTACAAGTTTCAAAAAGTCTTTTGATAATAAACCGGCCAAACCAGATACAGAAGCACCGAGAACTTTACGTATGCCAATTTCTTTGATTCTACGTTCGGCCGTGTATGCTGCAAGGCCAAATAAACCCAAACACGAAATAAATATGGCTAAGGAAGCAAATACGCCTGCTAGCATCGCTGTTAATGTTTCCGTTTTAAATAGCTGATTAAAATCATCATCAATAAATTGATATTCGAATGAATATCCAGGGCTATCAGCTTTTATAACAGCTCCTGTTTTTATAAGAGCATCCTGTAAGTTAGTTCCATTTTTAAAACGTATGCTTAAAACACTAGTACCGGCGGGATGGCAATAAAGTAAAAGCGGAGCAGCACTTGCATACATATCGTTGTAAAGAAAATCTTTAACAATACCTGTTATGGCTAATGCTTTTTTGCTGCCATCTCTTATAATCCCCCCAATTCGTCCCTCTTTACCCATTTGCTTTGCAAAAGCTTCGTTAATAATTACGTTGTTACTATCTAAAGCAGCTTCATTATAAAAATCTCTTCCGGCTAAAAGCTTCATATCCATAGTTGATAAAAACTGCGGACTTACATTTTGCCAGGAGATTAGTGGATTTTTAACAGGGTCTTTTCCATCCCACGAATAATTGTCGGTGTTACTACCGATTTGCAAAGCCGGATTATCACTCAATGCGGCATCTGCAACAACACCTGTTTGCTTCAGGTCATTATATACAGTGGTGAATTGATCAACTTGTTTGCCTTGTAGATTGATGTAAATCAGATTGCTTTTATTAAAGCCTAATTGCCTGCTCTTTATATGCTGAATTTGCTGGTAGATAATAATGGTTCCTATTATCAATACAATAGATACAGAAAACTGCATTACTACCAAACTTTGCCGGATAAGGCCTGTGCCTGAAGCTGATTTTATTTTTATATTTTTTAAAACAGCTATCGGATTAAAAGATGAAAGATAGAATGCAGGGTAACTACCAGCAAGTAAACCGGTTATTACGGCTATTCCTATCAAATAAGCTAGATGAGCAGGCGCAACAATGTCTACACCTAAATCTTTTTGAACCAGGTTATTAAAAGACGGCATTGCTGCATAAATTAGCCCGATGGCAACCAATACTGCGATAAATGCCATAATTACAGCCTCGCTGATAAACTGACCTATCAATTTACCTTTACCAGCCCCCACAACCTTACGCACCCCAACTTCTTTAGCTCTTTGCTCGGAACGTGCAGTTGAAAGATTCATAAAGTTGATGCAGGCAATTAATAAAATTATGACCGCTATAAATGAAAATATATTTACGTACTGTATACGTCCCCCACTCATCCTGCCATCAACAAAATTATCGCGAAGATTCCAATCGTTCATTGCAAAAAGGAAACAAACGGTGGTGTTAGTCTTTTTTGTTTTATCAGCAATAAAATGTTGCAATTTCTGATTAACGGAAGTCAAATTTGCTGATGGTTCCAACTCAATAAAAGTACGGGTCCAGTTGGCTCCCCAAATATTCATCCAGGGTTGTTTATGGTCAATGTTGGCCATGGGCGCCAGCCATTGAAACTGAAAGCTTGAGTTTTTTGGGAGATTTTTAAAAACCGCCGTAACCGTATATTCCTGCTCATTATTTACTTTTAATGTTTTACCGATAGGGTTTATATCACCAAAAAACTTTTTCGCCATTGTTTCATTAATCACAACAGAATGTAATTGCTGAAATGGATTTGTAGCATTCCCGCTTACAAAAGGCAGTTTAAGGATTGAAAATATTTCGGGATCAGCAAAGCGCCCTTTTTCAGTTATTATTTTATCACCAAGGGCAAAAAGCTCATCACCATCACCTCCGGTGGTCCTTGCTGCAGTTTTTATGCCTGGTATTTCTGCTTTTAACACTTTTGCCATTGGCCCTGGAGTGGCATGAAAAGTACTGATCTTACCCTCGTAGGTTTGATTTTCGTAAATCGTATACACACTATTGTGCTTCTCAAAGTTGTGATTATAGCTAAGCTCATCTTGCACCCATAAAAATATGAGCGACGCACAAGCTACACCTATTGCCAAACCTGCAATATTTAAAAAACTGAATGCTCTGTTTTTAAATAAGCTACGTAAAGCAGTTTTGATGTAATTCTTTATCATGACAATTAGTTTATTGATTTAATAGATTTCTACTATATAAGCTCAACTAATACCCCCACAATCACTAAACTCACTCACTTTTTAAGCTTTTCACAGGGTTAACTAAAGCTGCTTTCATCGCTTTATAGCCAACGGTTAACCAGGCTATTACCACAGATACTGCAATAGCAGCTACAAAAACCCAAATGTTTAAAGAAACCCGGTATGCAAAATGCTGCAGCCATCCATTCATTATATAATATGCTGCAGGTATGGCAATTAAACATGATATAAGAATTAATGCCATAAATTCTTTTGAAAACAAGTATACAATACTGCTTACCGAAGCTCCCAAAACCTTGCGAACGCCTACTTCTTTTGTTCTTTGAATGGCCATAAATGATACCAGTCCGTACAGCCCAAGGCAGGAAATAAAAATGGCTATAAAGGCAAATATTTTGTAAACTAAGGCCATCTGATTTTCTTGTTTATAAAACTTTGCAATGTTTTCATCAAGGAAAAATCCATTGTAAGCATATTCGGGATAAGTGTTTTCCCATAATGATTGAATACCGGCAACAGTCTTTACAAGATTATTAGATTTTAATTTGACGGCAGCCAGCGACTCATATTTTTTTGATGGGAAAATAATAATAGGTTTTACCGCTTCACGCAATGAATTAGTTTTAAAATCTTCAACAACCCCTGTTATTGTTGCCCATACCCCAGTTCCCATTCTGAGGGTTTTGCCAACAGCATAATCGTCATGCTGAATACCGAGTTTACGCAGCAATGTTTGGTTTACAACTACCTGGCGCATAGTATCACTAACATCATATCCCGTACCTGCGGTAAAACGCAGGCCAAATGTTTTAAAATAATCAGCGTCCCCAATTTTCATAAATGTTGAAAAACCAATCTCCTTTTCCGAATGATTAAAATAAAAGTTACTGGCTGAGTTATTATCAGATGATGGTGCATCAGAAGTAAAACTGACAGACTGTACAGCTGGATTTTGCAATAGCTGTTGTTTAAACGATTGCATTTTTTTTAGACTGATACTATCGGTATATCCGGGAAGCATCAGTACAGCATTTTTGTTAAAACCCAGATCGGCTTTGTTTACAAAATCCATTTGATTAACAGCTACTATTGTACCAATAATTAATAGCTGGGATATGGCAAATTGCGTTATTACAAGTGTTCGACGTAATGAAATACCACCGATTGATGCAGCAGTAATTTTATTTTTAAGAGCCAAAACCGGTTTAAAACCAGAAACTATAAGCGCAGGGTAAATACCAGACAGGATAATTACAACAAGTGTGGTAAGCGTTAAAAAAATAATACTACCACCATTTATCAGGCTTATATCATCAGGTACACTGGCAATATTTTTTAAATAAGGTAAGCTGATTTTGGCAACTATGGTAGCCAAAATTACAGCACCTATTACAATAAGCGCAGTTTCACCAATTACCTGAATAGCTAATTGCTTCCTACTGCTACCCAATACTTTACGGATACCTACTTCTTTTGACCGTCCGACAGATTGTGCGGTTGACAAATTGATAAAATTGATGGACGCCATTATAATAATCAGAATGGCAATAAATGATAAGGTACGCAGCGTTGCATTAGTAGTGATATGATCTCCTAAATTATCACCAAACCTGGTATCAAAATGCATTATTGATAATGGTTGTGAGATAATAAGGTGATCTTTTAGTCCTGATTTATAATATTTAATGGTTACCCTTTTTAACTGTTTATCAATATCATTTTGAGTGGTATGGTCAGGGAAAAGCATAAATATCTGGTGACTACTACTTAGTAGCCCCCAACCTTCTGAATAATTATATACACTCGCGTAGTTTTTCCAGGTGATATGAGATATCAGAACTTTAAACGGTAAATCGCTATTGCTGGGTGCATCCTCAATTATTCCCGCTACTTTCAAATTGACCAAATTGTCCATTGTAATGGATTTCCCCACAGCCTTTGTCCAGTTGCCAAAGTATTTTGTAGCAGTAGTTTTATCTAAAACAACCATGTTAGGGTTTGCCAAAACAGCAGCATTACCTGCCAACCATTTCCAACTGAAAATGTCAAAAAACTGAGGTTCAATAAAAACTACTCCTATATTTTCAGTAAACTTTTTGCCACCATTGTATTTCAGGTCACTTCCATCGTTTACAGTTATCTGACTCCCATAGCTGGAATTTATTGATGCTACTTTTGCTTTCGGAAATTCCAGCCTCAATGCTTCAGTGGCTGGTACGGCAACCCCTGGATTATAATCAATACCACTTTCGCTCTTTTGTTCAGTAACAATATGATAGATATTTTTATAATTGGGCTGAAAAATATCAAAACTTAACTCATACCTTATAATTGTAAAAATGAGCAGGCATGCGGCTATACCTACAGTTAGTCCGGCTATATTGATAACCGAATATATTTTATGGCGAATAATATTGCGCCAGGCGATTTTAAAGTAATTCTTTATCATAATGTTATTTTCTTATTATAAGAAATCCAAATGCATACCAAACTAATATTTAGTTGACAATCAATAAATTATAAAAAAAATTAATTTACGAATATGTTCGTAAGTGACACACTAATTGTTCGGTTTCGATACAGTTATTATATATCGATCAGATATAAATAAGTTATTCGCTTCTTAAACTTTTTACCGGGTTTGCCAAAGCAGCTTTAATTGATTGAAAACTAATAGTTGCAAAGGCAATAATCAATGCAATAACTCCGGCAAGTGCCAATACCCACCAGCTTATGTTGATACGTGAGGCAAAATCAAGCAGCCATTTGTTCATAGCATACCAGGCTAATGGTAAAGCAATAATTGCTGCAATTAATACAAGCTTTAAAAAGTCTTTGGATAATTCACCTACTATTTGCGGCACACTGGCTCCCAATACTTTACGAACACCTATTTCTTTAACCCGTTGTGTTATAGTAAATGCCGACAGACCAAATAAACCAAGGCAGGCAATAAATATAGCTATGCATGAAAATATGGTGAACAAATTACCCTGCTGCTGCTCACTGTAATATAATTGCGCAAATTTCGAATCCAAAAAAGTAAAATCAAATGGCACTTCGGGTTGATATTTATGCCAGGTATCGTTTATTATTGCAATGGCAGATTTAACATTATTTCCATCAATTTTTATCGATAGCTTACCATAATTAATTTGATTTAGTGAAGGCAATGTCATAATCAGCGGGATAATTTGTTGATGCAACGATTCGAAATGAAAATCTTTTACAACTCCAATAACCTTTCCTTGTACATTACCATATTTAATGTCCTTTCCTACTGCATTTTCAGATGTGCGCCAACCTAAGGCCAAAACTGCTGCTTCATTAATAATAAAATTATTAGTATCTGTTGAAAATGCTTTTGAAAAATTGCGTCCGGATGCCATTTGCATTCCATAGGTTGGGACAAAACCATAATCAGCAGCAATGCATTTCAAGTCAACTTTAACAGATTGCATCACTCCTCCCTGCAAAACAGATGCCCCCTGTTCGTCAAGTAAACGTCCGGAAGGGATACGGGAAGAGCGGCCAACGTTCTTTATTGCTATATTCTTTTCAAGGTCAATTTTAAATGATTCATATTGTTTGGTCAATGTGTTCGGATAATCCATTGTTAAAATGAAGTCCTTGTTAAAACCCAAATCTTTATCCTGGATGTATTGAAGCTGTTGATACACCACTGTAGTAGCCACAATTAATATGATAGAAATAGAAAACTGAACTACCACTAAAACTTTTCTGAAAGATATGTTTCCCGAACCAACCTTCAAAACACCCTTCAAAACCTTTACTGGTGCAAATGAAGACATAAACAAGGCAGGGTAAATACCACTTATTAAACCAATTACAAATGGTAACAATAATATTGGAATTAAAACCGGCCATTGAAGCAAACTGTTAATTGACAATACCTGATTAGACAATTTATTTATGAGCGGTAGAACTAAACTGGTGATAGCAAAAGCCAGGATCAATGCAACCCATGTAATTAATATCGATTCGCTTAAAAACTGGCTTATAATTTCTTTACGTTGTGCTCCAATTACTTTTCTTATCCCTATTTCTTTTGCTCTTAACGTTGAGCGAGCTGTAGACAGGTTCATGTAATTAATACAGGCTATCAATAAAATAAATAGTGCAATAGCCGAAAAAATGTAGACCCTGGTGATATTACCATTCTCTTCAATCTCATCATCCAAATGCGAGGTAAGGTGGATATCCGTAAGTTTTTGCAGGGTTAGTTTAGTAGCCTGATGCGTTTTCACATTGCCTGGCATTCCTGGCAAATGCACATAATTATCGAGAAAATAAGGTAGCTGGGATTCTATCCTGCCGACATTATAATTTTTAGGAAAAAGCAAGTAGGTATAAAAAGCATTATTACCAAAATTGGTTTCCAGCTGCTTCTCCCCATAAATCGTGCTGTCTTTTAAGGTACTGAATGATAACAATAAATCAGGATGCAGATGCGAATTTGATGGAAATGCCTTATAAATACCGGTAACTTTAAACTCATGTTTATTGTTATCCAGTTGAATAGTTTTGTTTATTGGGTCTTCATCACCAAAATATCTTTTCGCAGTGGCTTCGGTCATCATTAAGCTATACGGCTCCGATAATGCTGTTTTTTGATCGCCTTTGACAATGGGGACACTAAAAAAATCGAAAAAGTTCTCGTCCGCTAGAAATCCATTCTTCTCATTAAAAAGCTTGTCTTTGTATTTCAATGCGCTAGTGCCATTTTGCAGCACACGGGTCATCTTTTCAATATCAGGAAAAGCACTTTTTAGCAGTGGGCCAAATGGTGGTGCTACAGCGCTCAAATGTAAACTTTCAACACCTTTACCTGAATAAAATATGCGGGTTACCCTATAAATGTCTTTGGCATTTTTATTAAACTTATCATAACTGCGCTCATTCTTAACATAAGCCAAAATAAGCAGGCAACAGGTTAATCCTACTGTTAACCCGAATATGTTTATAAATGAGATGAACGGATGCTTCCTGATGTTTCTTAAAGCACTCCTCAAATAGTTTTTTATCATGGCTTTATTATTTATTATCGAATATATTTTATTACTCGCTTCTCAAACTCTTAACCGGGTTTGCCAGCGCCGCTTTAATTGATTGAAAACTTATAGTAATGGTTGCAACAAGCAGGGCAATACCTGCTGCTAATAAAAATACCCACCACTGAATAGTGATGCGATAGGCAAAATCCTGCAGCCATTGATGCATTGCGTACCAGGTTAATGGAAATGAAATTAACGATGCAATAACAATCAGTTTTAAAAACTCTTTTGATAATAAGGCCGTAATGCTGGTTGAAGAAGCACCCAATACTTTTCTTATACCGATTTCTTTAACCCTTTGGCGGATCATAAATGCTGCAAGCCCGAACAAACCAAGGCATGCAATAATAATAGCCACAAAAGAGAACGAAGTAAATATTTGCCCCGTACGTTCTTCCTGGCTATACAAAGAAGCAAACCGTTCATCCAGAAATGAATAGCTAAATGGCGTACTTGCATTAAAAGCACTCCACTGATTTTTAATATCATTTACCAATTGATGAACATTGTTGGCTTTTATCTTTACTATTATTGATCCCCTGCTATTATTTGATGCCATCATCATCAAAGGAGCTATTTTTTGCTTCGCAGATGTATAATTAAAATCCTTTACTACCCCAACAATATTATAATGATGTTGTCCCGAACGTACAATAGTTTTGCCAATCGGATCAATATTTCCAAAACCCAAATCACGTACGGCGGCCTCATTAATAATCACTGATGCAGAATCCGCAGGGCCTGAAGGATAGAAATTTCGGCCCTTAGCAAGCTGTATTCCCAGGGTAGGGATATAAGAATTTTGAATCCAATAGATATGAGTTTGTATTTCATTCCGGGTACCTTTATCCGCTAAATCTTTAACATAAATTTCAGTACCACCTGCATTATTATCGCCCGGAACATTGTTTGAAACTGTAGCATTCACTACCCGGTTATCATTTAAAAGCTGTTGCTTGAATGCCTCAGTGTTATTATCCAATGCACTGGCGTCGTTTATTACCAATACCTGGTTCTTATCATAACCCAGCTTTTTGTTTTGCATAAAATGCAGTTGCTGATACACTACTAACGTGCATATAATCAACGCTGTTGAAATAGCAAACTGAAAAACAATTAAGCTGCTCCGTAAACTTCCTTTGCTGCCGGGTTTAATAGTGTTATTCCCTTTTAAAACGGCAATAATTTGGAATGAAGACAAGAAAAATGCAGGATAAATTCCGGCAAGCAAGCCTACCATAAGTGTTAACGTCACTTCCAAAAGTATTGCACTATAGCTAAAGAAGAATCCAATACTGATTTGTTTTCCTGATACATTATTAAAGTAAGGTAGTAACAGATAAACGAAACCCAGGGCAAAAAGCATTGCCAATGATGTGAGCAATACCGATTCGACCAGGAATTGTGAAATCAACCTGTTCTTTTCAGATCCCAATACCTTGCGGATACCGATTTCTTTTGCACGTTTTGAGGAACTGGCAGTTGAAAGATTAGTAAAGTTGATGCAGGCAAGTAGTAAAATAAAAATGGCCAAAGCCCCAAAAATGTAGATGTAGTGAATATCACCGTTCGACTCAAATTCATATTTCGTTGCAGCATGTAAGTGAATATCGGTAAGGGGTCGTAAAAAGAAAATAAAACTATTCACAGATTTTTGTGCTTCCGCAAGACTAACTCCCATATCGTGCTGAGTTTCGGGAACTACGAATTTTGCTACCAGTTGACGAAAGCCTGCTTCTAATTTCTTAGTATCAGCGTTTTTATCCAGTAACAAATAAGTAAAATACCCCACATTGCTCCATGTCTGTTTGACTGACGGGCTTACAAAAGTTATCATGCTCATAAAAGCATCAGCATGAAAATGGGAATTATCCGGTATTTTATCAATTACTCCGGTTACTTTAACCAAATCATTTCCAACGGTAATCATTTTGCCAAGCGATGAAGCACCCCCAAAATATTTCTTTTCAAAATTCTTTGTTATAACGATGGTTTTGGGTTCGGCGAGTGCAGTTCTGGCATCGCCCTCCAATAGTGGAATAGAAAAAAACCGGAAGAAATTTGAATCTATTAAGGCTATCTTTTCTTCTTTAAATACCTTTTCCTGGTACTTTACAAATACAGCGCCTCGTCCGGTTAAACGGGTTGTTGCCAAAACTGAAGGAAATGCACTTTTTATCCCCTGCCCAACAGCAACATCAACACTTGGAAAATCGGCTGTAGTATTATTCCCGTTTGAATGGAGCTCAACTCTGTAAATTTGCTTTGAATTTACGGCATAAGTATCATAGGTAAGTTCCTTATACAAATAGGAACTGATCAGCATGCAACAAGCAAGGCCAACGGCTAAACCAAAAACATTTATAAAAGAAAAAATCTTATTTCTTTGCAGGCTCCGCCAGGCAGTTACTATAAAGTTTTTGATCATGTTTATATATTTTCAGATTGTATATTTAAAACCCATACCAAACAATTAACAAACTAATAATCAATTAATTAAGATAGAACCACAATTAAAACTGTCCGATGTCGTAACACCTTGTGTTCGATTATGATACACTAGCTTTTGATAGTGATAACCATGCGCATTAGGATGGCTTATTTAGAGTTATATAAATAGAAAGTCTAGTATTTGGATAATATATCAAAAATAAAAAGCGGCCTCCAGAGTTCTTTACGCTAAAAGAACCAGGAGTACCGCTTACCCTAAATGAAAATCTTATTTATTCTGTTAATTAAAGGTCAGATTAAGACTGCCGCTGGCGTCAACATTAACTGGAATGCCACCACCGTTTATACTTCCTTTAATATGTGTTTTTTCCCACTCGCCGCTAAAGTTTTTTACTGATACTGAATTTATTTTATCAGCAGAAAGATTCAGGTTCATTCCAACATTTGCAGGCAATTTTAAGTCGACGTGGCCACCGCTAACGTCTAATTTTACATATTTGCCTACCTGATCCATATCTACATGCATGCTACCACCGCTTGTTGAAGCTTCAAGGCTGCAGGCCATTCTTGTTAAATTGACACTGCCGCCAGAAGTACCTGTAATTAATTCGCCTTCAATGCTATTGGCCTGAATGCTGCCGCCGCTGGTATTTGCATTTATTGATCCTTTCAAATCATCAAGATGTAATGAACCGCCAGAGGTTTCTAACTTTATTTTTCCGTGGCAATTGCTGGCGTGGATGCTACCTCCGCTGGTTTCCAGGTTAATATCATTACCTGAATTAGACACTTCAATGCTACCGCCTGATGTTTCTCCTTTAATTAATCCTGTTAAAGCATCTACATGTAAACTGCCACCACTGGTGCTAAAGTTTTCATTACCTGATAAATTGTCAAGATGAATACTGCCACCACTGGTTCCTAAATGAGTATCCACATTTTTAGGTACATATATTTTAAAAGAAATACTCAATTGTCTTCTCCAATCCCAGTTAATCCCACCATCATGTTTTCTTTTTGCTAAAACATGCAGTTCATGGTTGCTTACCGAAATTTCCAGCTTATAATCTTCATCCAGTCTTTTTTTAATTTCGTCTTTAGAAAGCTCCTGGTTATTGTTACCATGTACAAAAACGTCAACTCGTGGTGCTTCGCCGGCTGCACCGCTAACAGCAATACTGCCACCTGAAGTTTCTACATAAACATCTTTTATGGCGTCACTTGATAGCGATTTAGTTTCGTAAGGGGTTTTATTCCAATCCTGCGCTAAAAGAACAGAGCTTTGGCAGGCGATAAATAACAGCAATAAATACTTTTTCATCTCTTTATATTTTATTTAGTTTATATAATAGACACGCCATTTATTCGTTGCGTTGCATCTAATCGAAAAATATTGTTATTAATAAAAAAGTTGCTGGCAGGTTAACTATTCGCTTTTTAAACTGTTTACCGGATTAGCCAAAGCTGCTTTAATTGCCTGAATACTTATTGTAACCGCTGCTATTACCAGGGAAGCTAAGCCAGCTACAATAAATATCCAGGCATTGATATGAATCCGGTATGCAAAATCCTGAAGCCATTTATTTGACATGAACCATGCAACAGGCGAAGCAATTATCATAGCAATAAAAACCATCAACAAAAAGTCTTTTGAGATCAGCAAAACGATAGACGATATATTAGCGCCAAGTACTTTTCTTATACCAATTTCTTTGGTTCTTTGTACTACAGAGAAAGCAGTAATGGCGAATAACCCAAGGCAAGCAAGTAATATCGCTAACACTGAAAAAGTTGTAAAAACTTTTGCCGTACGTTGTTCATTACGGTAAAGCGCATCATAATCGTCATCTAAAAATTTGTATTCAAATGGCCGTTCCGGCACCCGTTGCTTCCAAATATTTTCAATTGCTCCAATTGTATTTGAAGTATTTTTACCTGTTATCCTCACAAACAGATCTCCGGTTTGATAATAATCTAAAAATATAAGTAATGGGCTAATGGTACTATGAAATGATTTAAAATTAAAATCCTTAACAACTGCCTTTATTGTTCCGGGTAAATCTTTTGAAATTTTCTTTCCAATAGCCTGTTCCGGAGTCCACCCCAAGGCCCTTACTGCCGTTTCATTCAATATAAACGAATAATGGAAATTTTTATAATTGTTAGTAGTATCCATCTGCAAAACATCCGTATGATCAAAATCTTTACCGGCAATTATTTTCAACTGGAGGGTTTTTATAAAGTCCTCATCCATAGGTAAAGCATTCACAGTTAAACTTTTTCCATCATCAGTTTTTATCGCATCACCCCACATTACATTTACAGGTTCGTTATTTGCAGTGGCTACACTTTCAACACCGGGAGTATTGCGTATTTCTTTTTTAAGTTCGTTTATACGCGTCATACTCATATTATTATAACCAATAGGTAAAACCACTACATCGCTTTTATTATAACCAATGTCTTTATTGCGGATATATGATAGCTGCTGTAATATTACCACCGTAGTGATGATCAGAAATATGGAGATAACAAATTGAAAAATAATCAACGATTTCCGTGTTCCTTTTCCGGAAGTAAAAGAAAAACCGGCTTTTAATATTTTTGATAGTTTGGCATTAGATAACAGTAGCGCAGGATAAATCCCCGCGGCTAATCCCATAACTATGGCTAATACAATTACACTGATTATAATTTCGGGATCAAAAAAAGCTCCATATTTAAACTGAATTCCCGATAACTGGTTAAAGTACGATAATGCAATACAAGAAATACCAATTGCTAAAACAACCCCAATAAAAGTAACCAGCAATGCCTCTCCAATAAACTGCGTAAACAGTTGAGATCGGGCTGCTCCCATAACTTTACGGATGCTGATCTCAGCCCCACGCCCTGCAGATTGGGCAACTGAAAGATTAACGTAGTTTACACATGCAATAATTAAAATTAGCAGAGCTACTACAATCAAAACATATACGTAAACGATGCTGCCTGCTGGTTCCATATCGCCCGGAAGGTTTGAATATAAATGAACCCTTTTTAACGGCTCCAGGTAAAAAGCTAAAAACTGGCCATCGGGCAATTTAAGCTCTTCTTTGTCAACCGTTTTCATATAGCCGTTTATCTTTTGTTGCAAAGGTTGTATCTGGTCTTTATTTTTAAGCAGCAGGTAAGTTATATAGTTGGCACCATAGTATTGCTCTTTTTTTGCCTGATTGAGTGTACTAAAGGGAACTAAAAAATCAAATTTAAACTGTGAATTTGAAGGAGCGTCAGCGGCAACAGCCGAAACTGTGTAATTCTTATCTCCGGCTTTTAAAGTTTTCCCAACCGGATTTTCATCACCGAAATATTTTTTTGCAATTGTTTGGGATATAACCATCTTATCAGGCGAGCTCAAGGCGTCGGCGATACTTCCATTATTCAGTTTAAATGAAAATATCTGAAACAGGGACGGCTCTGCATACAAAAAATTATTTTCCTCAAATAACTGATTATTGAGCTTAACTATCTTTGAACTTTTGTACAATCGCACATAGTCAACAATCTCAGGAAACATTCTGCTAAATTGAGGACCCACTTTTGTACCAGTACAGGCCATTTTTTGCGATCCTCCACCGTGGTTATATTCCATGGTAACGCGCACAATTTTATCGGCATTTTTATTAAAACCGTCATAGGTCAACTCATGCTTTAAATAAATGCCTATTAACAAACAGCTTACAATTCCTGTAGTTAAACCTATAATATTAACAAAAGAGTACAATTTGTTTTTTTGCAGGTTACGCCATGCAATTTTAAAATAGCTTTTTATCATGTTGTATTATTACACTTAAATAAAATATTACTCAACTCGCTGGTAAATAGTTTAGCTGTCCGTAAAGTTGTTTTTCAAAAATGATGAATAACTTATTCGCTTTTCAAGCTGTTTACCGGATTACTGAGCGCTGCTTTAATTGCCTGCCAGCTCACGGTAACCAGGCAAATAGTTAAACTGATAATCAATGTTGCTAAAAACACCCACAAACTAACAGAAGTATGATAGGTAAATTTAGCCAGCCATTGATTAATGTAGTATACACTAATAGCAGAGCCAATAAGAAATGATATGATTACCAGCCTTACAAATTCCTGTGATAGATTATACCATAAATTTCCTGTTGAAGCACCTAACACTTTACGGATACCAATCTCTTTTTTCCGTTGTTCGGCAGAGAATGACGCTAACGCAAATAGCCCCAGACAAGATATAATCACAGCAAGGCAGGTAAAACCTGCTGACATTGTTCCTAACAACTTTTCCTGATTAAACTTTCGTGCAAATGATTCGTCGGTGAATTTGTATTCAAAAGGGTATTCCGAATTGTATTTTTTATAAATGTTTTGCAGTATAGCCAGGCTGCTTGAAATGGATTTTGCAGGATTCAACCTAAGGGCAATGCTGCCCGTCCAATCTTTAATAAATCCTATAATTGCTGGCTTTACAGGCTCATATGGCGATCCCCAAACAAAATTCTCAACTACACCAACCACTTTGCAATTTTTATCCTGAAATTTTACAGTCTGTCCTAAAGGGTTTTTAAACCGCATTAATTGTACAGCCGCCTGATTAAGAATAATAGCTGCTGAGTCTGATGGATATTCAACAGAAAAATCGCGCCCCTCAACCAGTTTTAAACCATAGGTATTGATAAAATGATAAGTAACAGCAATCTGATCTATTGGCAGCTTATCTTCGCCGGGTAATTGACCTTGCCAGATAATACCCCAGGAACTACTTCCATTATTGGTGATGCTACCAGAAGTCATTGCCCCTTCAGTAATGGCACCAGCGTTAATCGCATCCTGCCTGAAGTTTTCAAACCGTTTTACCATATTGCCTTCAACAGGCATTTCAACCAGCCCACTACGGTCATAACCAACAGGGCGATTTCTGATATAGTTTATCTGCTTATAAATAAAAATGCTTGAAATTATTAAACAGATAGCGAAACTAAACTGAATTACTACCAATATTTTACGTGGTGTAACCGTTGATTTAGCACTAACAATCTGTCCTTTAAGCACCTTTACCGGACTAAAAGATGAGAGGAAAAGCGCCGGGTAACTACCTGCAACCAAACCTGTAAATAAGGTTACACCCAATGCCGATAACCAGGCAAAAACATTACTATAGGGAACACTGAGCTTTATATTAATAATATTACTAAAAACAGGAATTAATATAATAATCAATATGATTGAGAGCAAGAATGCGGCGAAAGCCATCAACATTGATTCGCCCATAAACTGCATTACCAAAGAAAAACGGCGTGCACCTATTGCCTTACGCACACCAACTTCCCGCGCACGCCGCTCTGAACGCGCTGTTGACAGATTCATGAAATTAATACAGGCAATTAAAAGAATTCCAATAGCCAGCATTAAAAACAAACGCACATATTCAATACTGCCTCCTGTATTAACTCCATTTTTAAAATCACTGTATAAATGGAATTTGGCATATGGATAGAGGAACAACTTATTTTCTTTGTTATGAGGATCATATTTAGCTACAACATTTGCCATTTTGGATTTAAGTCCATCAAGCGATACTCCAGGTTTTAACATTACATAAGTTAGGAAACTATAATTTCCCCAGCCTGAATCTTTGATCCATTTTTCTTCGGCAGACAGTGTTTGCCAGGAGATTAGGGCCTTAAAATCAAAGGAGGAATTAGAGGGGTTGTCGCTTATAACCGCACTTACCTTTAATGGATATTGATTATTGAGCTTAATAACTTTTCCAACAGGATTGACATCGCCAAAAATGGCTTTTGCACCTGATTGGGTGATCACTATAGACGAAATATCTGACAATGCACTTTGCCTTGTGCCATAAATAAATTTAAAACTGAACATATCCAGCAGCGAGGCATCGGCCGCCATTGTTCTTATCTTTAAAGCTTTATTATTATAATTTATAAGATTATCATCCGGCCAGTTGGCTCGTGCAACTTTATCAATCTCCGGAAAATCCTTAATCAAGACCGGTGCCAGCGGTACCGGCGTTGCCGAGTTGGTTATGATATCACCATTACTAGGCTGATTTCTCAAAACCCGGTATAAACGCTCATCATTAGTATTGAATTTATCAAAACTAAATTCATTATAAACGTATAGGAGCAGCATAAAACTTATAGCCATTCCAATGCCCAGGCCTCCAATGTTAATAATACTATAAAGGCGGTTTTTTCTTAAACTACGCCAGGCGATTTTAAAGTAGTTTTTTAACATAAATAAAAATTTAATTTAATATCAACTTTAATAAGAGTAGTATTTTAGTATTTAGGTTGCATCAGTTAAATATTTTAGTTAGCAGATTATTCACTTCGAAGGCTTTTTACCGGATTAGTCAAGGCTGCCCTTATAGACTGAAAACTAATAGTAATGAAAGCTATAAACACTGCTGCTATTCCTGCCAGCGCCAATTCCCACCATTGAATATTTTGGCGATAAGCAAAGCCTTCTAACCATTGTTTCATTGCCCACCAGGCTAAAGGCGACGCTATAGCAATGGCAATAGCTACCAGGCCTATAAAATCTTTCGAAAGCATGCCTACAATGGTTGACATATTTGCACCCAAAATCTTCCTGATGCCAATTTCTTTGGTGCGCTGTTCTGCGGCATAGGCAGCAAGGCCAAATAGCCCCAAACAAGCTATAATTATGGCGAGAGACGTAAAGGCTATAACTATTGTGCCTATACGTTGTTCAGAACGATAAAGCGAATCAAATTGTTGATCTAAAAACGAATAATCAAATTGATAATTAGGTGCTACTCCACTCCAACTTTTTTTAATTTGAGCCAATAGCGCGGGTATATTTGCAGAGTTAACACGGACACAAAAAGCCCCTCTGCCACCATCAAGCCTAAAAACCAAAGGCGTAACATTAAGGCGAAGCGATTTGAAGTTAAAATCCTTTATTACACCAACTATGTGATAGGCTTTGAGATTTTTAACCATGTTATCCGTCGGAGCATACAATTTTTGATCAATCGGGTTTGAAAATGCAAGTACTTTTGCTGCGGCTTCATTAATAATCAATCCGGTTGAATCTGTAAGCATTTCTTTTGAGAAATTCCGTCCTTTAATAATTTTCATTCCAAGTGTATTGATATAATCCTCATCAATACCCCAAAATTGTGTATTCAATGCCCTTTTTTGATCAGGTGCCTGATCTTTAAAAAGTGTGGTGCCATTACCATAATCCCAGGTAGGCAAAGCTTCCGATAAACTAGCATCTGTAACACCGGCAATTTGTTTTACTTCCTGCTTAAACGTATTTGCACTATTACCCAGAGCACCTATATTTCCCACGGTTAAAACATGATCACGATTGTAACCTAAATCTTTATTTTGGATAAATTTTAATTGATTATAGATAACCAGCGTGCCAATAATTAAAAATATAGAGATGGCGAATTGAAACACAACTAGGAAACTACGAAGTAATCCACCTTTAAAACCATTTGCCAACTTACCTTTTAATACATCAATAGGATTAAAACCAGAGAGGAACAAAGCAGGATAAGAGCCCGCCAAACAACCTATTACTATTATAATAATAAACAATGCAGGAATAAGCCAACTTACTATATGAGGGGTTATGATTAGCTCTTTGCCCGACATTTGGTTAAATAATGGCAACAGGGCCCAGGCTGCAAAAACAGCGATCACAGCACCCAGTAAGGTAACAATAATAGATTCTGTTAAAAATTGGGCAATAAGGTATTTGCGTGCCGAGCCTAATACTTTACGAACACCAACCTCTCTCGCCCTGTTTGATGACCTTGCAGTTGAAAGGTTCATGAAATTCACACAGGCAATCAGCAGGATAAAAATTGCTATAGCCGAAAAAATATATACGTAGTCAATATTGCCATTAGCGTCAAACTCAGCTACACGGTTGGAGTACAGGTGTATCTTTTTTACTGGAATTAAATTGATGCGGATGTAGTTGCCACCTTGCTCAAACTTTGCAAAATTTAAATGAAGAATGTCTTCCAGTTGAGGGCCTGCATGCTTTTTATAAAAAGCATCGAACTTAGCTTCCAATTTTTTATAATCAGTGCCAGGTTTGAGCAAGATGTATGTATTAAAATTTGAGCTTAACCATGCAATGTCTCTGCTTTCAGCAAGTGTTGACATAGAGATAAAAAAATCAAAATGAAAATGCGATTGGTGGGGGATGTTTTTAATAACCCCTGTAATTTTATATTGAGCAGTATCATTAAAGGTTAATACCTGCCCTACCACATTAGTTTTATTAAAATACTTTTGAGCAATCTGTTCTGTTATTACGATGGTGTGTGGTTCGGTTAAAGCAGTTGTTGGGCTGCCACTGATCATAGGTAATGTAAACACATCAAAAACAGAAGGATCTGCATAAATCATCATATCCTCCTCAATATTCTGATTACCTTTTTTTACCTGATTCCCGCCCTTACCTCTAAACCTAACTATCTGTTCAATTTCGGGAAAATCAGCTTTCATAGCAGCGGCCATAGGAGCGGGTGATACTGCATATGAGTTGGTGTTTCCACCAAACTTAATATCATCATTTACACGATAAATGCGATCAGCTTTTTCATTGTATCTATCATAACTCAACTCATCAAATACGTAAAATACGATGAGCAGGCAAGTGGCCAAACCTAAAGCCAGCCCCAATACGTTAATAATGGTAAAGCCCTTATTTTTCATCAGGCTACGAAAAGCCGTCTTAATGTAGTTTCTTATCATGATATTTTAGTTTAGTAATATTATTTGTTTAAATTATTCGCTTCTGAGACTGTTAACCGGATTGGCTATTGCTGCTCTAAATGAGTGGTAACCTATAGTTACAACCGAAGTAATAATTGCTATTAAAGCTGCCACTACAAATACCCACCATTGTATTGATATATGGTAAGCAAAGCCCTGCAACCAACTATTCATAGTCCACCATCCTATTGGAGAAGCAATCACGATAGCGAGTAACACTAATTTTAAAAAATCAACAGAAATCAGTGAATTTATGGATAAAACACTCGCTCCAAGTATCTTACGAACGCCTATTTCCTTAGTGCGTTGTTCAATAGTAAATGCAGCCAGGCCAAAAAGGCCCAATGTTGCCATTATCACTGTTATATAGGTAAACACACCAAATATGGCCGCCAAGCGATCCTCGGCCTTAAATTGTTCATTAAAGGTATCGTCAGCAAAAGAGTAGTTAAACGGAGTGTTCTTGTCGTACTTAGAGTACCTGTTTTTAATAGCATTAATAAGAGTCGGCAGGTTAGTATGTGCATTTATTTTGGCAAACAATACACAACCATTTGTTTTAAAATAATGAGATGAATCAGGCACGATAGACAAACTTAAAGGCAAGATAGCTGACTGAAGAGAAGCAAAATTGAAGTTTTTAAATTCGCCAACTACTTTATCACCAGATTTGAGCTTACTTCCAACCGGATCTACAGGCAGATGCAATTGTTCTGCGGCAACTTCATTTATCAGAACTTTGTTTTTTCCTGAAAAATCTATGGTCATTATCGACGGGTATTTTAATTGCAGCCCCATTGTTGTAATAAAATCTTTATCTACCACCAAAGACGCCAGAGCAACACCTTTATCATTCTTTGTTTTTCCCGAATAAAAAAACATATCATATCCTTTAAACAGGGCATAATGAGATGTTGCTATACCGCTTACGCCAGCTATTGATCTGACATCCTGCTTAAATGAAGGATAATTATTACCAAAACTATTGCTTACCGGTATCATAATGATGTTATCTTTATTTATACCGATATCTGTATGCCTAAAAAAATAAAGCTGTTTGTTAATAATTAATCCGCAGATAATAAGCGCCACAGAAATAGTAAATTGTAACGTGGTAAATATTTTCCGTATGACGGTTCCGCCTGTACCTTTACTAAATTTGCCTTTAAGTGTAGCAACCGGTTTAAATGCAGAAAGCACAAACGAAGGGTAACTCCCGGCTATTAAAATAGTTAGCAATAGCAAAGCCACTAATAAGCATAATACTACAGGGCTATATAGAAATGAGTTATCAATTTTAAGATCCAGTACGTTTAAGAACCATGGCTTAAACGCATAACATAATAAATAGCCGATTATAAAAGATATGCAGGTAAATAATGCAGATTCAATATAAAACTGAACTGCAATAGTTTTTCGAGAGGCACCCGATACCTTACGCACACCAACCTCTTTAGCCCTTAATGTTGCCCTGGAGGTTGAAAGGCTCATATAATTAAACAACGCAAGCAACAAAATTAAAATAGCAACAACCGGGAATATTTTAAGGTACTTTATGTTCGAAGAATCACTGAAATTATATTTTAAATGAACATCGGGAAGGGCTGAGAGTGCAAACTTTTCCTCATCAAAAGATTTATCTTTTTTTGCTATCAGATCCAGGTTTCGTCTTAAAAGCGCGCTATCTGCAGTATGTTTAAGGCATAAATAGAGATTAAAAGAACCTGGCCCGATATTTTGCATACCCAGATATTGGGGAGCCTCTTTCATAGTTGTTAAACTTGAGTTTGATGCTACGAAATTAAATTTGATAGATGAATTTGACGGGCAATTTTCTGCCACTCCGGTAACCTGATAAGTATAAGTACTATCTGTTTTAAGAACAATGGTTTTACCGACAGGGCTCTGACTACCAAAATATTTCAAAGCCATATCGTGTGATAAAACGATTTGAAAAGGCTTTTTTAATACATCTGAAACTGATCCTGAAATAAGTTTAAAAGAAAAAAAGTCGAAAAAATTAGGGTCGGCAAATAATAATTTATCCTCTGAAATTTTTTCATTTCCAGCCGATGGTTTACTTACAATTACAGGCTTAAAATAACCCATTGTTCGAACGTACGATTCAACAACCGGTTGGCTCTCTTTAATCATGGGGCCTGATACGAAACTCAGGTACTCCATATTAATAGTACTTCCTCCTAATTTCAACGAAGCGTGCGGGATAAATATCCGTTTGCTGTTTTTATGAAACTTATCATAACTCATTTCATGAGTTACATACATCATAATCATGATGCAAACCGCCAGTCCAACAGCCAAACCCGATATATTTATAAAACTATAAAGCCTTTGTTTTGTCAGGTTGCGCCAGGCAATTTTTACGTAGTTAAATATCATTTCTACTATGGTTATTTATTCGTTTCTTAAACTGTTAACCGGATTAACCAGTGCTGCTTTTATTGTTTGATAGGATATGGTAATGGCTGCTATTATGAATGATGCTGCTATTGCAATTAAGAATGTACCAACTCCAATGTTGATATGGTAAGCATAATTCTGTAGCCAGTTATGCATGGCATAATAACCAATTGGAGCAGCAATAAAGAACGCTATAGAAATAAGCAGGATAAACTCTTTCGAAAACAAGCCGACTATGCTAATTAGCGGAGCGCCCAATACTTTACGGATACCAACTTCACGGGTACGTTGGGCGGCTGCAAATGAAATCAGTCCGTATAATCCTAAACATCCAATTAATATAGCTATTGATGAGAAAAGCTTAAAAGCAGTATAAACTTTTTGTTCTTGTGTATAGAATGACGCGATATGCTCATCCAAAAACTGGTACTCAAATAAATTATCAGGAAATAACGCTGTCCATGTTTTATTAATATCATCAATAGTATTACTCATTGCTCTTGGTTGCAACTTCACATTAGCCATAAAAAATGCATCAGCATAATACATTAATACACAAGCTCGCCTTTTTTTATGTTTTGATTCGCTTTGAAAATCCTGTACTACGCCAATAATGTTTGCCGGTCGGCCATTCAAAACAATGCGCTGTCCAACTGCTTTTTCGGGATCCATAATACTCAATTTATGAATCAGTGTTTCGTTGGCTACAATGTTCTGAACTGTATCTTTTGGATTAGCTTTATTTACTTTTTGCCCCGCCAGCATCTTTAAACCGAACATATTAATATAGTTTTCATCAACAAACTTCATTTCGGTTACGTCATCTTTAATTACACCATGATCTGGAGCGCTAAAGCCTGCGAAATTATTATTGTATGATGGAGCTCCGCTCGAAAACGCAATTTGTTTTACATCGGGGTTATTGCTCAAAGCGTGCTCTAAAACATCCTTCTTTGCATTATTGGGGACATAGAACGAGATAATAGCATCTTTATTAAAGCCCAAATCCTGATTTTCAAAAAAATCCATTTGGTGCGCCACAACCAATGTGCCCACAATCAGTATCTGCGATATGGCAAACTGAGCCACTACCAGACCCTTCCGCAGTGTGAAGCCTTTTGAAGGTGTCCCTGTTTGGTTTTTTAATGAATCAATGGGTCGATAAGCCGATTGAACAAAAGCAGGATACAAGCCTGCCAGTAATATAACCAAAATAGTTAATGCAGCTATAACACCTATTACCAGCGGCTGTGCCAACTCACTTGCATCAATTTTTACATTTAACCAGGTACCGGCTTGTGATAAAAAAGTGGCAGCAATACCAACACCTAAAACAAGGGCAATTAATATCAGTACTGTTGTTTCGCCCATAAATTGTTTAACCAATTGTGACCGGTGCGCTCCTAAAACTTTGCGCACGCCAACTTCTTTAGCTCTTTTTATGGCCTGTGCGGTGGCCAGGTTAATAAAATTAATACATGCAGTAATAATAATAAGCAATGCTACCCCAAACAGGGCATAATAGGTATCCTTTGAAGTTGGTGTTACAATATTATTGATATAACGCTGATCAAAATGAATGTCTTTTAGTGGTTGAAGTGGCAGTCTAACCTCTTTAGGATCAAGGTTCCAGTTTTTATGAAGAAATGCAGGTATTTTATGTTGAATTCGTTGTATAGAATAATGCTGCGGGAGCAAAATAAAAGTAAAATAACCACCACCAATATTCCAAAAATTTGACATCTGGTTTTTTAACTGATTCTTGATCGTTTCAATTGATACGAACATCTTTAGCGGTAAGCTTCTGTTACCCGGAAGATCTTGTATAACACCTGTTACCTTAACATTGATCTCATTCTCTAAATTAATAATCTCACCCATTGGGTTCTTATCACCATAATATTTTTTAGCAATGCTTTCTGTAATGACAATGCTATTGGGTTCTTTAAGTGCAGTTTTGGGATCACCGCTAATCCAGCGGAGGTTGAATATTGCAGGAAAATGTTCATCAGTAAAAGCAAAATCGTTTTCGCGAAAATGATTATTATTTACTTTAATCATTACTTCATGACTATACATTACCTGCGACACCTGCTCTAGCTCCGGAAAGTCGTTTCGCATCGCCGGGGCAACGGCCAATGCAACATTTGAATTAAAATCAATGGCGTTAAGAGTTACCCTGTAAATACGATCAGCCTTGCTATAATCATCATAGTTAAGCTCATTTCTAACAATAAGAAATATAACCAAACAGGAGGCAATACCTAAAGTAAGGCCAAAAACATTCAAAAAGGCATAACTAAGGTTACGCCTGATGTTTCTGAATGTAATAATTACATAGTTCCTTAACATATTTATTCACTCCTTAAACTATTTATCGGATTGCTCAATGCAGCTTTTATAGATTGAAAACTAATAGTAATAAACGCTATTGTAATTGCTGTAGCTCCGGCTGCAGCCAAAATATACCATTGTATAGTAGTTCGATAGGCAAAATCCTGCAGCCATTTTTGCATAGCCCACCAGGCAATTGGTGTTGCAATTAATATGGAGATGAATACCAGTTTAATAAAATCCATTGAAAGCATGGCCACAATGGTTGAGATATTTGCACCCAAAACTTTGCGGATGCCGATTTCTTTAGTACGCTGTTCAGCAGCGTAAGCAGCCAGTCCAAACAATCCCAAGCAGGCAATAATAATTGCTAACGTACTGAATGAGATGAACATTGAGCCAAAACGTTGCTCTGTACGATAAGTAGCATCAAAATCCTGATCCATAAATGAATAAGTGAATGGCTGATTAGGCGATAGTTCTTTCCATTTACCTGCTATTTGCGCCATCAAAGCGCTTAGGTTTGCTGAATGAAGTTTTACGCTGATTGCACCGTTGTCAAAATCATAAACCATGGCTAATGGCGTGATGTTATCCCTTAAAGAGGCAAAATTAAAATCCTTTACCACGCCTATAATGTGGTATTGCTGTAAGCCATAGCTATAACGATAAACATCTTTATTCAAAGGGTTCAGTTGTCCCAACTTCCTGACAAACGCTTCGTTAACTATCATACCGGCAGTATCGCCGGACATATCTTTCGAAAAATTACGCCCATTGGTTAGTTTGAGATTCATAGTATTAATAAAATCCTCATCTACCGACCAGAATTCAGTTAATATATCTTCCTTAATATCAATTTTTCGATGTGGAAATAATCCAGTTTTAAGGTCTTCATCTCCTGTTGGTTGATAGGATGATAAAGTAGCATTTGCTACGCCAGGCAACTGTTTCAAGTCATTTTTTAGAATTTTAGCCTGATTACCCAGCGTATTGGCATTTTTAATAACCAGTACCTGGTCGCGGTCGAAACCAAGATCCTTATTACGGATATAATTGAGCTGGTTATAAATTACCAGGGTGCCGATAATCAAAAAAATGGAGATAGCGAACTGAAAAATCACCAAAAAGCTTCTCAAAAAACCACCCTTAAAGCCAGCAGCAATTTTACCTTTTAATACATCTATAGGTTGAAATGATGAAAGATAAAACGCCGGATAAGAACCCGCCAAAAAGCCTACTATCAAAACTACAAGCAGTAAAGCAGGTAACAGCCAGGCAATAATTTGTGGAGTAATTTCCAGATGCTTATCAGCCATTTGATTAAATAACGGTAATAGCATCCACGCTAAAAAGAGGGCTATAGCTGCAGAAACAAATGTTACTAAAACCGATTCAGTTAAAAACTGAGCTACCAGGTATTTTCGTGCCGAACCTAATACTTTACGTACCCCAACTTCCCTGGCGCGATTTGATGAACGCGCGGTTGAAAGGTTCATGAAGTTTACACAAGCTATTAGCAATATGAATATAGCAACGAGCAGAAATATGTACACATACTGGATATTGCCACTCTTCTCTAAAGTATATTGAGCATCAGCGTCCCGAAGGTGGATATCAGCCAATGGCTTTAAAAAAACACGCAGATGATTATCGCCGGTTGTCCAGGTGGATGGATTATAGGAGTTTTTTATATCAATATTGGTAAGTGCTTTTTCCAGTTTAGCAACATCGGTACCCGGTTTTAACAACAAATAAGTATGTAAGCCTGCATAGCCCCAGTTGTTTGATTTACTTTCGGGTCTTGATGAAAATGATAAGAAAAAATCGTAGTGGAATTGTGATTGTGCAGGAATATCCTTTATTACTCCCGTTATTTTAAATGTGTTAGAATCATTTATAGTTAATGTACGTCCGGTAACATTAACCTTATTAAAATATTTTTTTGCTGTGCTTTCGGTAATAACCGCAGTATTGGGTTCATCAAGGGCATGTGCTGCATTGCCATCAATCATGGGCAGTGTAAAAACATCAAATAATGACGATTCTGTAAAAACAATATTGCGCTCCAAAATATTGCCATTATTCTTTTTAACATAGAATTTTTGAGGCGATAGAAACAGCCCATTTTTATCTATTAGCCTTGCTACATTTTCCACTTGTGGAAAGCTGCTTTTCAATATATTTTTCCAGGGAGCTTCTGATGTAGCATAAACACCTGCGTTTCCATTTAACTTGGCATCGATAGAGATACGGTAAATTCTGCCGGCTTTAGTGTTATATCGGTCATAACTTAATTCATCAACCACGTAAAAAACAATCAACAAACAGGTAGCCAGTCCGACAGATAGCCCTAACACATTTAAAATGGTAAAGCCCTTGTTTTTTAAAAGGCTACGGTAAGCTGTTTTGATATAGTTTTTTATCATGACGATGTATATTATTTTAATAATCAAATACTTACAATAAGAACAGAGCGATATTTTATCGCAGTAGATTTCAACTCAAGCTAACCTCTCCATTTTTTGGAGAGGGTTAGCAGAGGCACTTAATTAACTTATATAAACTATTTTTTAGTCCGAAGTCTTAGTTGCTGATTTTTAATTGGGAAATTATGCAGCTTCGGACTTATGGCTAAATACTATTCAACATTTAAATCATGATGTTTTCCATTACCGTTTGTCCATCCAGTAAACGGATGATACGGTGGCTGTAACGGGCATCATGCTCAGAGTGTGTAACCATTATAATGGTTGTACCCTGTTCGTTCAAATCAGTTAACAATTCCATCACGTCGTTACCGTTGCTTGAATCCAGGTTACCGGTGGGCTCATCCGCCAGTATTAATTTAGGCTTGTTAACTACAGCCCTTGCAATAGCAACACGCTGTTGCTGACCACCAGATAACTGTTGCGGGTAGTGATTACGGCGATGCATGATCTGCATCTTGTCCAATACTTCCTCAACGCGCTTAACCCTCTCAGATGATGGAACACCAGTGTAGATCAACGGAAGTTCCACATTTTCAAATACGGTTAATTCATCAATAAGGTTGAAGCTTTGAAATACGAAGCCGATATTGTGCTTACGCAGATCGGCACGTTTACGTTCAGTAAAGTGGGCTACTTCAATTCCATTAAAAACGTAGCTACCTTCATCCGGATCATCGAGCATACCTAAAATATTAAGCAAGGTTGATTTGCCACAGCCTGAAGGGCCCATTATTGCCACAAACTCCCCTGTTTTAACTTCAATTGATAGCTTATTTAAAGCGATGGTTTCTACCTCTTCTGTACGGTAAAATTTTTCAAGATTTGTAATTTTTATCATTGGTGCCTCCTTAATTGTCCCGTTGCATGGGGTAATTTATTCTTTAGTTTATAGTTGAGTTAATTAGTTTGTTTATTGGCGTCACTTCTTTAATACCAGCTCCTGTATGTCGCCATAGGTTTCGTAGCTGGATGTAATTACCTTATCTCCTTCTTTTAATCCAGATGTTAATTCATAATAATCAGGACTCTGCCTGTTTATTTGGATATCAACCTTGTAAGCTTTACTTCCGTCATCACTTACTTTGAATATCCAGTTACCACCGGTCTGCTGAAAAAATCCACCCTTAGGCAATAACAGCGCTTGTGTTGGGTCACTTAAGAAAAGTCTTACCTGTAAAGTCTGTCCTTTTCTAATTCCTGTTGGTGTAGGGCCAACAAAAGCCATATCAACCTGAAATTGACCGTTAGCTACCTGCGTAAACACCTTTTTTATAATCAGTTTATAGGTTTTGTCGGCAAACTGAAAATCACCTGTTAAGCCCGTAAAAACCCTAGATAAGTAATGTTCTTCAACACTAACCCTAACCTTAAAGCCCGACTGCACGTCAATTTGACCTAAGGGATCACCGGCTTTTTTATCCTGGCCAATCTCTGAATCAAATGAAGTTAATTGGCCGGCAACATGTGCTTTTACAGTCAGATCGTTCACTTTTTTCTTCAAAAGATCCAATGTCTGTTTCATTTGAGCGTATTGCTCTTGTGCCTGTTGTGCTTGTTGCTTTACCAATGTAGTATCCTGCACCAGAATCTGCATGGCCAATTTTTTACGTTTTAACTGATAATCATATTGATTAACCGCAGTTTGGTATTCCTGCAATCCAATTGCCTTTTTGCTGTATAAATCCTTATCCAGTTTATAAATTCGTTCTGCTTCTTTAAAAGCAACATCCACATCAGCCATTGAATTAAGTTTGGAGATGGTGTTTTGTTGAGCAGCGTTATGAGATATTTGCATTTGCGTTTCGGCATTGTAAACAGCAGTTTGCTCATCAGCCAATCTTAGTTCAAGATCTGTATTTGATAATTTTATAATAGGGTCGCCTACTTTAAGTATAGCTCCGTCTTCAACAAACTTTTGTTCCACTCTTCCCCCATCTGTAGCATCCAGATAAATGGTAGTTAATGGCATTACCACACCATTCACCGGAATATTTTCCTGAAACGGTCCTTTTGTTATTGTGCTGATAGTTAAACGTTCAGTATCAACATCAAGCTTACTTTTGCCAGATGTAGAGTAAATGGCACCGGCAATAAGTAAAACAAGGGCTGTTATGCCGGCAATTGTCAGTATCCTTTTGGTATTCCAGGTCTTTTTTTCAATTATTCTGTCCACTGTTGTTGTTTTATATTTTGATAGTTAGTTATAAAAACACATGCCACAAATTAAATAACTGTATTTCAATAAATTAAACCACATTTAACTAAATAAGGCGTACGCTTCTGTTACAACAAGTGTACGGTTATGATACAATACTTATTTACCCGTTTATGATGTTAAGACCACTCTATTATTCATATACAACGATTAATAGTTCATAACTAACTATTTATAGCTCACCTTCTTTATTGTTTATACTTTTAGCATAAAAATTGATAATGGCTTAGTAAGTCTATACGTTATGATTCATCATAAATTTATAAACATTTGGATAATAATTGATAATTATGGTATTATTGGATATGTGTAGTAAGTACTGAGCTTTGTACCCGGCTTACAAACATATTCTTATCCACCACGAACTAAAAAATAATGATACTAAAAAAAGCTACTGTTTTAATAGTTGACGATGACCCTGACGTATTAACTGCTGTTAAACTTCTATTAAAAACAGAAGCAAATGAGGTTATTACCGAAAAAAATCCTGAAAATCTTAACTGGCTGCTTCAGCGTAACCAAGTGGATTTGGTTTTGCTTGACATGAATTTTAACAGTGCAATAAATACAGGCAATGAAGGGTTGTACTGGCTACGCAAAGTTAAAGAATGGAAGCCTGAAGTTTGCGTAATAATGATTACTGCATATGGCGATATTGATTTGGCCGTTCGCTCACTAAAAGAAGGGGCAAATGATTTTATTGTTAAGCCATGGCACAATGAAAAACTTATTGATACCATTAAGGAACTTCTAGATAAAAAAGAAGGCATTAAGCAAATCAAATCTGTTACAAAGGGAAGTGGAGGAGACACCTCTATTCTGGGTGAATCGGATGTGATGCAGGATATTTTCCACAAGGTCAATAAGATCGCTCCCACAGATGCCAATATTTTGATTTTAGGTGAGAATGGTACTGGTAAAGATCTGATGGCAAAAGCTATACATGAGCGATCATTGCGTGCAGGTAAACCTTTTGTTAAAGTGGATGTAGGTGCATTAACCGATACATTGTTTGAAAGTGAACTTTTTGGTCACAAAAAAGGCGCTTATACGGATGCCCGTGAGGACAGGATCGGACGATTTGAAGAAGCCCAGGGTGGCACTTTATTTCTGGATGAAATTGGTAATATATCGCTGCAGCAACAGGCAAAACTGTTAACTGTTTTACAAAACAGACAGGTAACCAGATTGGGAACCAATAAGGCAGTTGATGTTGATATCAGGCTGATTTGTGCTACAAATGCGCCACTTAGTGAACTTGCTAATGAAAATCGCTTCAGAAAAGATCTTATCTATCGTATCAATACGGTCGAAATTAATATGCCACCATTGCGCAAACGCAATGAAGATATTGTAATATTGGCACGCCATTTTGCCAAGCTTTATGCAAGTAAGTACTTAAAACCATCAATGGATTTTGATGCCTCAGCTTTACAGAAGTTGAAATCATATAATTATCCGGGTAATGTGCGCGAGTTACAATATACTATTGAAAGGGCAGTAATTATGGCTGATGACCATGTATTGAAACCGGATGATCTTATATTCTCTATTTTAGAAACCACTGCCGATTTAGCGGTTGATGATGATAACGTCCCATTAAGCATCATGGAGAAAAATGCCATTTTAAAGGTAATTGAAAAGCATAATGGCAATATTACCCGGGCAGCTAAAGAATTAGGACTAACGCGCACCGCTTTATACCGCAGATTAAGCAAATATGATATTTAAACGCTACGAATGGCGGCTGGTGCTGCGGGTAATATTGATGTTTCTTACCCTTACTGTTACCTCCATACTGGTGGTAAAGGGGCTGTATGTTTTTCTGGTAATCACCATTACGCTTTCTGTTTATGAGGTAATTGATCTGATCAGGTTTCAAAAAAAGGCACAGGACGAGGTTAGTCAGTTTGTTGAATCCATTCACTATCGTGATTTTTCGAGACATTTTGATGTACGTAAAGCCCCCAATGAACTTAAGCCACTGCGTAAAGGCTTTAACGAAATCAATACAACCTTTAAACTGATAAGCCGCGAACGTGAAACCCAATACCACTATTTACAAAAGATACTGGAACTGGTTGATACTGGTATATTATCATACGAACAGGAAAATGGTGAGACAGGCTGGATAAACGAAGCTTTTAAAAACCTGATTGGTGTACCTTATCTGAAAACTATCCATTCCTTACAAAAGCGCGAAGAAGTATTATACGATGAAATCATTAAGATTAAACCTGGGGATGCTAAAATAATAACGTTATCACGTAATCAACAACTGGTAAAAATTCTGATAACAGCCAGCGTGATGCGAAGCGAGGATAAAATATATAAGCTGGTGGCATTTCAGAATGTGAGTGAAGCACTGGATGAAACGGAATCAAAAGCATGGCAAAAGCTATTGAATGTAATGACCCATGAGATCATGAATTCTGTAGCCCCTATTTCGTCATTGGCCGATACCCTAAAAAATCGTTTAAAAAGTCCTGAAATTGCAAACAGTCCGGTAAGCAGTCAGCTGGAAGATCTTGAATTAGGCATTGATACCATTAAAAGAAGAAGTGAAGGCCTACTTAAGTTTACCGAAAGCTACCGAAACCTTAACAAGATTACTAAACTTGACCTCACTAAAATATTGGTTCGCAACCTGTTCGAAACGCTTAATAGCCTGATGCGACCTACTTTAGAGAAAAAACACATCGACCTTGAAATTATTTTACGTGACCCTACACTCTTCATTGAAGCCGATCTTAACCTTATTGAACAGGTAATGATTAATTTAATGGTGAATGCCGTTGAAGCAGTAAAAGACCGTGAAGAGCCACGATTAACCCTGGCGGCGGAAGTCCAGAATAACAAAATTTTGGTTAAAGTAGTTGATAATGGACTAGGAATGCCTCCTGAACTATTAGATAAAATATTTATCCCATTTTTCAGTACACGTAAAAGCGGTAGTGGAATTGGCTTAAGTTTGTGTAAACAAATTATGCTGCTGCATAAAGGCAATATCCAGGTGCAATCAACAGATGGCGTGGGCTCAGCCTTTATTTTACAGTTTAGCACAACCCATTAGGTTGATATACCGTACCAATGGCTAATCTCAATTTTAATTTGTTATTTTGCTTTGAGATTAATTCATTAACGTATCCAACAATAGTTTCATAAGGGTTGAAAAGAATTTTTGCCATATCCGGCAGCCTGCGCTCAGGGTCATCAAATCATGCTATCCTTCATTTTTTAGGCAAAATGATGCCTGCTGATACCCGCTATTTTATTTATGAAAATTTGGCGCGCATCCCTCCTTTTGATCCCGGAAATGATCATGAGCTTCCACCCGATACAGTGGCAGACCTTCGAAGCTTTATAAAGGGAGCCGACGGAATTATTATCTGTACACCTGAATATGCCTTTGGCGTACCCGGGCAGTTGAAAAACGCTTTGGACTGGACCGTTTCAAGCGGATCATTTTCTGGTAAACCTACCGCCTTAATAACTGCCTCAACTGGGGGCCAGAATGCACATGAGGCACTGATTAAAATATTAGGCGCGATTGATGCAAATTTAATAAAAGATGCAACACTTCTTATTCCTTATATCCGCTCAAAAATGGAAAGCGGCGAAGTAAAAGATCCGGGAACTAAAGAGTCTTTGCTTTCATTATTAGATGCCTTTTTAACAGCTATTAAATAGTTATTTGACTTAAGTCCTTGCAATGCTGTCAATTTGGCAACATTACTCACTTTGGAACAAGGGTTGATGATTGCAAGTATCACTAAAACGTTAACTTCAATCAATTAAAAGAATTATGCAAGAAAAAGGCACAATTTCGATCCATACCGAAAATATTTTCCCCATCATTAAAAAGTTTTTGTACTCTGATCACGAGATTTTCTTACGTGAGTTAGTATCAAATGCTGTTGATGCTACCCAAAAAATTAAACGCTTAAGTTCATTAGGACAATACAATGGCGAACTGGGCGATCTTCGTGTAGAAGTTGCTTTTGATGAAGAAGCAAAGACCATTACTATTTCTGATAATGGTTTAGGTATGACCGCCGATGAGATCAAGAAATACATCAACCAGATCGCTTTCTCCGGGGCTACCGAATTTATGGAGAAGTTTAAAGAATCAAAAGACGCCAATGAGATTATCGGTCGTTTTGGCTTAGGCTTTTATTCTGCATTTATGGTGGCCGACAGGGTTGAAATTGAAACCTTATCTTACCAGGATGGTGCCGAACCTGCACACTGGACCTGTGATGGCAGTACTGAATTTGAAATAAGCGAAGGTAGTTTAGCAGAACGAGGTACAGAAATTACCCTTCATATCAATAAAGATTCTGAAGAGTTTTTAAGTAAACATCGCCTGCAGGAAATATTGGATAAATATTGCAAGTTTTTACCTGTACCTATTAAATTTGGCACCAACACCCAGGAAGAAGAAGATGGTGTTGATGAAGAAGGTAAAACCAAATACAAATCAGTTGAAACTGATAACATCATTAATGAAACCAATCCTATCTGGACAAAATCACCAAATGATTTAAAGGATGAGGATTATCTCGACTTTTATAAACAGCTTTATCCTTTCTCAGAAGATCCTTTATTCTGGATCCACCTAAATGTTGATTATCCGTTTAACCTAACCGGTGTTTTATACTTTCCTAAACTTAAAAATGATTTTGAAGTTCAGAAAAACAAGATCAAACTTTACTCCCGCCAGGTATTTATTACTGACGAGGTAAAAGACATCGTTCCTGAATTTTTAATGTTGTTACATGGTGTAATTGATTCACCGGATATTCCGCTTAACGTATCACGCAGTTTTTTACAGGCTGATGGTAATGTAAAAAAGATAAACAGCTACATCACCAAAAAGGTAGCCGATAAATTGGCAGAATTATTTAAAAGTGACCGTAAAGCATTTGAAGAAAAATGGACAGACATTGGCCTTTTCGTAAAATACGGAATGGTGAGCGAAGAGAAGTTTTATGATAAAGCCAAAGACTTTGTTCTGTTAAGCAATACCAAAAATGAAAACTATACTTTAAACGAGTATAAAGACAAAGTAACTCCTGAGCAAACTGACAAAGATGGCCAACTAGTGTATATTTATACTAATGACCCCGCTAAACAAGATGCTTTCATTCAATCAGCCAATAAAAAAGGTTATGATATTTTACTGATGAATTCTCCAATTGACAACCATTTTATTGGCCATTTAGAGCAGAAACTGGATAAAACTTCATTTAAACGTGTTGATGCCGATGTTGCTGATAAATTGATTAAAAAGGAAGATGCCCTTGAACATGTTTTAACAGAAGAAGAAGCTACAAAAGTTAAAGACATTTTTAATAAAGCTATTAACAAACCGGCTTACAAAGTTGAACTGGAAAGTTTAAACCCCGATGAATTACCGGTAACTGTAACCATGGACGAGTTTATGCGCCGTATGAAAGAAATGGCCGCAATGGGCGGCGGAATGGGCTTTTATGGCAGTATGCCTGATAATTATAAAGTTATTGTAAACGGCAACCACAAACTGATAAGCCGCATATTAAACGAGGAAAATACTGAAGTGCAAGCTGCATTATCAAAACAGGCATTTGACCTTGCTTTACTTTCGCAAGGCCTGTTAACCGGTGCTGAGCTTACTGAGTTTGTAAACCGTAGTGTTAATTTGATCTAATAATTGAATTAAACGTTCCATATATAAACAAGAGCCACTCTTTAGGGAGTGGCTTTTTTATTTAAAAAACTTTAACTTAGTATTAAGATTTAGCATTCGTTAATATACCGCCATCACTTAACCTATTATATCATTAGTTATGAAAACATTAGTCAGAATACTCATTGTATTTACCATTTTTACTTGCGGATCAACTATTGTATTTGCGCAAAGTACAAAACAAGAAAAGCAAGCCGTCAAAAAAGCAGCTATCAAAAAAATGGTTGATAGTGGTGTTTACGTTTTTAAAGCAAACTATGCTTTACCTTTAAGAGGAAGTCAGAAAAATTTAACTCCTGATTACTATGACCTTATAGTAACTAAAGATACTATAACTGCATATTTACCTTATTATGGACGTGCTTATACAGCCCCGAATGATATCTATACAAATGAAGGTGGTATTAAATTTAAGAGTGGTAATTTCAGCTATGTTACCAAACAAAATAAAAATGGCAGCTGGCTTATTTCTATTAAGCCAAAGGATACCAACATGGCTAATTGGAGAAGTGTGCAGCAGATGACACTAAATATATCAACCAGCGGCTATGCATCATTACAAGTAGTAAGCAGTAATAGGGATATGATTTCATTTGATGGTACTATAGAAGATATAAAATCTAAATAGAAGATAATGAAATACACCAATGGACTCTACTCAAGTAATCCGGCATTGTCTTTTAACGCAACCCCTGAAAGCTTTCTTTTAAGGGCTTCATTTATTAAATAAAATATTTTTTCGGCCGCAGGTTTATGGGTTAAGCCTTGCGGCCTAATATTTGAAATACAGTTTCGTGATTCATCTGTTAAGCCTGGTTTCGGCATATAGGTAAAATAAGCTCCCATACTATCGGCTGCGCTTAGTCCGGGCCTTTCTCCAATTAACAATACCGTTAATTTCGCGTTTAAAAGATGGCCTATATGGTCTCCAATAGCTACCCTGCCCTGTTCAACGAGGCATATAGGGGCAATTTTTAAACCTGCTCTATTCAACTGAGGTATTAAAACTTCCAGTAAAGGATAGGTATTTTCATTTACCGCTGTTGCTGAAAGCCCATCTACAATAATAAAAGCAATGTCTGCATTAGTGCTATAATCTTTTAAAAGTTCGGCTGATTCTTCATTTAATTGTCGTCCAAGGTCTGGCCTTTTTAAATATTTATGCCGGGTAAGCGCTTTGCTGTGTAAGTGTAAAATGGGTAAGTTAAACGGCTGCATGCTATTTAATAAACCATCGGTATCCAGAACTGAATATACGGCATCGCGTGCATGGGCATGGGCCAACTTAAACTCCAGTGATTGTTTTATAGGAATACTGGTACCTGTACGGCCAATTGCTATACGGGCAGCAGTAAATTCCTTTAAAGAACTTAGCGGATCAGTTTTTTCAATTTCTTTATTGACCATTGTTAAACACCACGGATAAATATTGGATACAATTTAATAAAAATGCGTTAATAATTTATGTGATGGATTAAGCTGCATCAGTTCTCCACGGTCATCCACTATTCCCTGTTTTATTAACCATTGTTCAAACTCAGGAGCTGGTCTTAATCCCAACACTTTCCTTAAATATAAAGCATCATGAAATGAGGTGGATTGATAATTGAGCATTATATCATCTGAACCAGGTATACCCATTATAAAGTTACAACCTGCTACGCCTAACAGGGTAAGCAAATTATCCATATCATCCTGGTCGGCCTCCGCGTGGTTGGTATAGCATACGTCTACTCCCATTGGCAAACCGAGCAACTTTCCACAGAAATGGTCTTCTAATGCAGCGCGAATAATCTGTTTGCCGTCATATAAATATTCCGGGCCAATAAAACCCACTACTGTATTTACTAAAAGTGGCTTGTATCTTCGTGCAATGGCATAGCCCCTCACCTCGCAGGTTTGCTGGTCAACACCATGATGCCCGTTTGCAGACAGCTCACTGCCCTGCCCTGTTTCAAAATACATAACATTTTGTCCGATTGTTCCGCGTTTTAAAGATAAGGTTGCCTCGTATGCTTCATCCAACAGGGCAAGGCTAATCCCAAAGCTTGAATTTGTTAACTCAGTGCCACCAATAGACTGGAAGCAAAGATCAACCGGTGCCCCTTTATTAATCAGTTCAATAGTGGTGGTAACATGACTTAACACGCATGATTGTGTAGGTATATCAAATTGCTGGCGTACAGTATCAATCAGCGTTAATAAATTCATTACCGCTGCCGGGCTGTCTGTTGCCGGATTGATACCAATTACAGCATCGCCACTTCCATATAGTAAACCATCAATCATACTCGCAGCGATACCCTTATGGTCATCTGTTGGATGATTGGGCTGTAAGCGGGTTGAAAAATGCCCTTTTAAGCCGATAGTATTACGGAAGTGGGTAATCACCTCACATTTTTTTGCTACCGCGATTAAATCCTGGTTACGCATCAGTTTAGATACAGCCGCGGCCATTTCTGGAGTTACACAAGCTTCAATGCTCTTTAATACCAGTGCATCTGTTTCATCACTTAACAACCAATCGCGGAAACCACCGACTGTTAAATGACTGATTAATTTAAAAGCCCCTGAATCATGACTATCTATAATAAGCCTGGTTATTTCATCCTGTTCATAAGGAATAATGGTTTCATTCAAAAAAAAATTTAAAGGCACGTCAGCTAGTGCTATTTGAGCGGCAACGCGTTCTTCATAAGATTCAGCACATACCCCAGCCAACGCATCTCCTGTACGAAATGGCGATGCTTTGGCCAGCAATGTTTTTAAATCACTAAACCGGTAAACTATATCACGAACCGTATATTGATACACAATTTATTATTGAATTATTGATTGACAGAAATTGATTTAATAATAATTCAAACTTATAGATTAATTGGAGCTACCATAAAATCCTCAACTAACTTTATTTTATGTTTTCCCATTAATACAAATACTACTGAAACCCCGGCAAGCCCAACAAAAAAGTAAATACTCAGTATAAAATTGAAGTATATTATAGCAAACAGCGTAACAGCCGAAATAATGAGTGCCACGAACGGAAATACCGGATAAAAAGGAGAAGCAAATGGCCGCTCGAGGTTAGGCTCCTTAACCCGCAAAATAAACAGGCTTATCATACTCATCATATACATCAAAACTGCCCCCATTACAGATATTACTACTATCTGATTGGTTGTACCTGTATATAATGCAATAAAGCTAATCACTCCGCCTGAAATAATGGCCCAATGCGGGGTCTTAAATTTATGATTAATATTTGATAAAAACCGGGGCATATAACCGCTACGGGCCATTGCAAATACTTGCCTTGATGAAGCCAGTATTGTGCCATGGAAAGAGGCAATTAATCCAAACAAACCAATGCTGGCAAATATTTTTGTTAAATTATTGCCTTTTCCCAGGGCTATGTTAATGGCTTCAGGTAGTGGATAGTCGAGACCACTTAATTTGCGCCAGTCGCTTATGCCACCGGTAAGAATCATCACACCCAAAGCTAAAAATATGAGCGTAGCTAAACCGGAGATATAACCTTTTGGGATATTACGTTTAGGTTCTTTAACCTCTTCAGCTACCATGGCAACCCCCTCTATAGCCAAATAAAACCACACAGCATAGGGTAGCGCTGCGAAAATACCTGAATAACCAAACGGCATGGGGTGACTTACAAAATTGCTCATTTTAAAATGTGGACTTACAATACCCATAAATAGTAGCAATTCAGCAACCGCCAGTAATGTAATAAATACCGAAAAATTTGCCGACTCCTTTACTCCTAAAATATTAATGACAATAAATACCACATTAAAAAATAACGCAGAATATAAAACGGATATCTCGGGATATAAAAAATGAATATAGGCCCCCAAAGCGAAGGCTATTGCAGGTGTAGCAAACAAAAAATCAATGAGAGTGGCATAACCTGCAACCAAACCTCCAAATGGCCCCATCGCCCTATAAGCATAGGCAAAAGCGCCACCTGCATGTGGTATAGCTGTTGTTAATTCGGTATAACTAAAAATAAAAGTGATGTACATTACTGTTATCACCAAAGTGGCTATTAAAAAACCTATAGTACCCGATACTCCCCAGCCCAGGTTCCAACCAAAGTACTCGCCCGAAATAACTAAACCTACCGCAATTGCCCATAAATGAATAGGCTTTAAAACTCTTTTTAAATATTCTGTTTTTACGTTTGCCATAGGCTACTTTTTGCTGTTTATTGTCGCCTTAAAATAGTCATTGCTGCCTTAATTTCAAAATACTGTTTATTATAAAACCGTTAACATAAAGACAACATTAAAACGTTATTTTTAACAATTACAAAATATTAACTTTATTAAAACACCTTTACCTTTGTGGTGTTCCGTAAGTAATGATATAAGTTATTTTTAAACTAAAATTATGCTACGAATCAACGTTCCTTCCAATACGACATCGCAAGTAAATTTCTCAACTTTTGAAATCCTTCAATTACCGGTGCCGCCGAATGGCGTTGAAGCTGAGATTAATAACGATTTGATATTACAATTTGAAGATGAAGAGGAAGCCATTGCTTATGCTGATGAACTGGAGGCTTTATCTTATCAGTTAACTGATAAAACCGAACCCCGGTATTTAGTCGTAAATGATATTATTATGGCTATCAGGAATGACGAATTTATACAGAGTTACTCACGATAATTAATTTCAAAACTCATTAATATGTTACGTATAAACTTACCACCCACCAGCCCGAAACCGATTACCTCTGCCGATTTTAAAAATTATCATTTGCCGGAGCCTTCAAAAGGAATAAAAGGTAAAAGAAAAGACAAGGTTTTTTTGGTTTTTGATAATGAATACGAAGCTGTGATTTATGCTGACCAGTTAGAAGAGATTGTAACTACCGTTAGCAAAACCTCGCCTGTGAAAAATATTTTGAGAGATGTGGTAACAGCCATCAGAAATGATGACAGCATAAGAAATTACCTCGAAAATTCATCTATTTATACCTGGCTAAAAAGCCGCGTAAAAGGTATACGTTCGGTAATGAAGCCTTATCCTACCCTATAAAAGTAAAAGGGTTGCACTCATTACCACAGAATGCTTCCCTTTTTGTGCGGACCTAAGCTTTTAAAGTTTGGGTAATATATTTATAACTACTTTCAACGCTTGCATAAGGGTCTTTGGGCTCGTCATGCTCAACAAAGAAATGCTTCATTCCGGCATCGGCCTGATGCTCAAAAATCCGCTTAAAGTCAATTGTGCCACTGCCTACTGGAAGTATAGTTTTTCTTTCCGCATCTAAATCTTTTACATGCCAAAGCGGGAAACGACCAGGATGAGCTTTAAATAATTCAACGGGGTCTTGTCCTCCTTTAACCGCCCAGGCCAAATCAAGTTCCATTTTAACATTTTCGGAATTTGTTTCGGTTAAGAGCAAGTGATAAGGAATTTTTCCATCTATATCGTGAAACTCCATATCATGATTATGATAGGCGAATTGGATACCCACTTTTTTAGTTGCTTCTCCTGTTTTGTTTAATACCTCAATGGTGGATTTGATCTCGTCTAAAGTTCCTGTAGGTGAATTGGCACACACCAGGTATTGTATGCCACCTTCTGCTGCTTCATCAACTAGTTGCTGCATATTTTCCCTCAAATTTCGCATGGGCGGGAGTACCATAGGCTTGCCATCAGCCCCAAGCGGCATTTTATAGCCTTTTGGTAATTTAAAAGGGGCTCCCAGCACATGGTGCGATTTCCATGACATTCCCAAATCGTTCACCAACGCTTTAAATTCCTTTGGTTTCAAACCATAATAACCACCTTTTTTACTAAAAGCTGATTCCATTTCTTTATAGCCTATTGCAGCTATTTTAGTCAATGTTCCTTTTACATCCTCATCAATAACTCCAAAAAAAGTAAAAAGCTGCAGCCCAACAGGATGTTGTGGAGCCATGAAATTGAACAATGAACCAGCTTTTCCTGAAAAAGCTATACTACCAAGTGCCAGCGTACCTGCACCCTGCAAAAATTTGCGCCTGTTTAAATTCATGTTAAAAAGTAATTTAGTTTATGTGGTTACGTAAAACTAAATGATTAAAACTGAATTAAAAAATTTATTGTGTCATTTAAACACATTAAACACAAAACCTGGTTTACATATGTAAACAGTTAGCTATCAATCCACTCCAACCTGTTTGGTGGGATGCCCCTACTCCCCGGCCGTTATCACCATCATAGTATTCGTAAAACAATATATAATCTTTAAAATTGGGATCAGTTTGCATTTTATTATAATGCCCAAACACAGCCCTTTTACCATCTTTATCTTTTAAAAATAAGCTGGAAACCCTGTTGTATAATTCATCGGCCACCTGTTGCAGGTTCATGAAATTTCCAGAACCTGTTGGGCACTCAATTTTATAATCATCACCATAATATTCGTGAAACCTGTTGAGGCTTTGGATAAACAAAAAATTTATTGGTATCCAGATTGGGCCTCGCCAGTTGCTGTTGCCCCCAAAAAGTCCGCTATCACTTTCAGCAGGTGTATACTTAATGCTGAACTCCATACCGTCAAGTGCCACGTGATACGGATTATTTAAATGATATTTTGAAACCGAACGGATACCATGAGGACTCAAAAACTCATTTTCATCCAGCATATATTTAAGCAATGATTTCATCCTATAACCACGCAGCAAACTTATTAAATGCTTACCAGGAGTTCTTGTTTCCGTCCACCGTGAAATAAGCGAAGCTAAATCTGGCCTGTTCTGGGCAAACCAGGATAACCTATCTCTGAATATAGGGTTATTTATAATATCACTTTCATCCAAAACTTCAGCAGCAAATAAAGGAATCAATCCAACAATACTCCTCACCTTCATTTTCTCAACACCATCATTCGGCAATCGCAATTGGTCATAAAAAAAGCCGTCAGCTTCGTCCCAAAGCCCTTCGTTGTCCTTGCCTAAATTAGACATTGCCCCGGCTATGTAAATAAAGTGCTCAAAAAACTTACTTGCAATGTCGTTATAAGCCTTATTGGTTACTGCCAGCTCTGCTGCAATACGGAGCAGGTTTAAGGAGTAGGTTGCCATCCAACTGGTTCCGTCGGCCTGTTCTAACTGTTCACCCATTGGCAACTGGGCATTTCTGTCAAATACGCCAATATTATCAAGGCCTAAAAACCCACCTTCAAAAATATTATTACCCTGGGCATCTTTACGATTTACCCACCAGGTAAAGTTTAGCATCAGCTTATGGAAAATGCGTTCTAAGAAATAGGTATCTCCTTTGCCATTATTTGCTGCTTTATCCAGCTGGTAAATTTTCAGTGTAATCATGGCATGAACTGGTGGATTGGCGTCACCAAAGTCCCATTCGTAGGCCGGCAGCTGCCCATTAGGGTGCATGTACCAGTCTTTTACCAGTAGCGTAAGCTGATTTTTGGCGAAAGCCATATCAACTGTTGACAATGGCAAACAATGAAACGCGAGATCCCAGGATGCAAACCAGGGGTACTCCCATTTATCCGGCATTGAAATAATATCCTTTGTATTTAAATGCATCCATTTGCTGTTCCGACTTTCAGCTCTTTCCTTAGGAGGCAACGGTTCAGCTGGATCACCATTGATCCAGTGACGGACATCATAATAATAAAATTGCTTGCTCCATAACATACCAGCAAAAGCCTGGCGCTGTACTAACCGTCTGTCTGCATCTTCATTACGCTTTTGTATATCGTTATAAAACTCATCAGCTTCTATAACACGAGCGTTAAATATCTGATCGAAATCCACAAAAGAGGTAGATACACCTTTTGATAACCGGAGCCGTAAAGTTATGCTACCATCTGCCGGTACTGTGCAATCATAATTAACACTTGCCTTAGTTCCGTTATTCTGCCGATTAATGGTGTCGCTTCCATGAACAATATAATCGTTTATGCCATCTTTATAAAACTTTTTGCCATCCTCATAATTGTATAACCGCTTGTTATTGGTTTCATTTTCGCAAAACAATATCTCAGGTGCCCCTTCTGCGCATAACCAAAATTGACCCAGTGTTTTATGATAAACGCTAACTATACCTTTTGAATCGGACGACATTTCGGGTATATAATCATCATATCCCCACGACCATGTATTACGAAACCAAAGCGTTGGTAATACATTTAACTTAGCCTCCTTATCCCCACGGTTATGAACAGTAATTTTTATCAGGATATCATCTGCAGCACTTTTAGCATATTCAATGAATACATCGAAATAGGCATCTTGCTCAAATAAACCCGTATCAATCAATTCAAATTCCGGATCATTGCGACCACGTCTTTTATTTTCATTAACCAGCCAGGCATAAGGATATTCGCCCTGCGGATATTTGTATAGCATTTTTTGGTAAGAATGCGTTGGCGTGTTATCCAAATAATAATATAACTCCTTAACATCTTCCCCATGATTGCCTTCGGGATTGCTTAAGCCGAAATAACGTTCTTTAATGATAGGATCTTTTTTATTCCACAAAGAAACAGCAAAACAAAACAATTGATCATTATCGCAGATTCCACCAATACCCTCCTCACCCCAGCGATAGGTTTTACTGCGGGCCATATCATGGGTTATGTAGTTCCAGGCATCGCCGTTTGCACTATAATCTTCACGCACTGTTCCCCATTGCCGATCACTTACGTATGGCCCCCATTTTTTCCAGGTGGAATCTTTTAATCTCAATTGCTCTGCGTTCATAAAAAATTGGTAGTGTTTTGATTTAATAGATAATGCTAAAATATAATGTTACTGTACATAAGGATCAAAAGACAGGCTTTTAATTTATTTTTATATTATCCCCACGCTTTTCTTAAAAAACGGAGCCAATTACCGTGCATCATGTTTTCTATATCGCTTTCGGTATAACCTCGTTTTTTTAACAGCGAAGGGATTTTTTGAAGATCAGCAATAGTTCCCAAATCATAAGGGCATTGTTCGCGGCCGAAGGCTCCATCGAGATCTGATCCTATACCCACATGCAATGCATTCCCAGCTATCTGACAAATATGATCGATATGATCAATCATTACATCCAGGTTACAGTTCATTTCACGCGGATCGGACACTCCCCTAATCCAACCCGGAACCATCATCCAGGCATCTAAGGCTCCACCTATCACTGCGCCACGATCAATTAATGCTTTTATCATTTCATCACTAAACTGCCTATTATGATCAACAAGAGCCCTGCAATTATTGTGGCTTGCCCAAACATGTCCATTAAAATGATCCAATGCTTCCCAAAAGCAATCATCACATAAATGCGTAGCATCCAGAATAATATTAAGGCGCTCCATTTCCTTCAATAAATCATGCCCATGTGGCCCCATAGGCCCTGTTGCATCGGTCCCTTGGGCATACCGGCCAGGTCCGTAATGTGCAGGCCCTAATGCTCTTAATCCGTAATTATAAGCACGCTCCAGATGGGCAACGGTTACTATAGAATCGGCGCCTTCTAAACTTAAAATATAGCCAACAGGCTTTTTATCATTGGGTGTATTATCACTCCAGAGTTTTAAATGTTTTTCAAGGCTTTGCAAATTATTAACCTGCACCATTTCGCCCGCATCTTCCATCGCTTTATACCAGGCAACCTGCCCTTGTGTTTGGGCCCATGCCTGCTCTGGCGAATGCCAGCCGGGCAATGGATTATCAGGAGCTACATAACGGCCAATTTGGGTGGCTACTACCAGTCCTATATTGCCTTTACGCAATTCAGGTAAGGAAACTACTCCTTTTGCACGATCTGGCTTATCCGTTAACCCAACTTCCCGTGCATTTATAGCAGCAATGGGTTGGCGCAGGTCACGGTTCCATTCAATGGCGTTCATGCTTAAATCTAAATGGGCATCAATAGCAAACATGGTATAAGTTTTTATGTAGGAAGATACTAAACAGAGACGAAATGCATCTCGTTTTTACAAATTAAATGGTTATTCTACGATCACGGGCCAGATTTAACCATTCGCCATGCGTTTTATTGTCTTCAATAGTAATAGCCCTTTCATATAAAGCTACGGTTGGGCAAATATGATAAGGCAAGCCATATAATATGTCACCTATTTGATATTCATGGCCCGCAACTGCTTCAGCAACCAGGTGCTCTTCACTTTGGCTTATCATTTTAAGCTCTGGAGCATTCAAAAAATAAATTCTTTTGGCTAATTCATTTTCAGCACTTACTGATTTATGACCAACATCAATACATATTTTTGTTTCGTCGGGTAAGGACATTACCCTGGCTACCACCAAAGCTGCCGTTAAGAATAATTGTTCTGTTAGTTCATTTTCATATCCTGCATCCCAATAAACAAATGTGCCTGGACTACATTCAATACCTTTTCTTTTTGCATGAATTGGAAAAGTTGGTGAGCCACCGGCAACAATAACAGGGTCAAAGCCTTTTTCAATCAAATCATACTGTAATTTCAATACCGGCGCAAAAGAGTCGTTACATTTTTGGGTACGTATTTTAAAATCAGCATCGTGAAGATGCCCGTCATAAGCATGCAAACCAACAGGATTTACGCCTGGTAAGATATCACAATCCATATAAAGCTGAAAAGCCCTTTCATCAGGTGCTATACCAGTACGGTTTTGGCCAACATTTAAATCAATATAAACAGTAATTTCCGATTCGTTATACAAAGCTACATCAGATATAACAGTAGCCGCATCAAGACTATCAACCAGGCAGGCAAATTTGGTATCGGGATAGTCAAACATCAATTGCCCAAACCTGTTTATTTTCTCACCAACAAGTTGGTACGCCAATAAAATATCCTTTGCACCGCTCATTGCCAGCATCTCCGCTTCGGCAATAGTGGCGCACTTAAACTTACTTATACCAGCTTCTATTAATAATTGAGTAACCTCTTTGCATTTGTAGGTCTTTGCATGGGGGCGTAACCTTTCAACATCATCAATTCTGGTTTTTAATAAAGCAATATTTTGTTTTACCCTGGCGGGATAAACCACCAAAGCCGGCGAATCCAACTCTTCGGCATTATCAATGATGTACCAATCTTTTTCAGTCATAAGTTTATCTGAAATTTTGGACTTAATATTTAAAAAAGTTCAAACATGGCTTCTATTTCAACCGGAATATTATCGGGTAATGATCCCATCCCAACAGCACTACGAACCCCTACACCATTATCTGTACCCCATACCTTTGCAAATAACTCGCTGCAACCATTAATAATGAAAGGATGTTTTTCAAAATCGGAAGTACAGTTAACCATACCCAGTGTTTTTATTACTCTTTTTACCTTATCAAAGCTCCCTAAATTGGCTTTGATGGTAGCCAGCATGGTTAAACCAACCTGCTGCGCTGCTAATTTACCTTCTTCGGCAGTAAAGGTATCGCCAATACGGCCAATAATAAGCGTTCCATCATTCTGAACCGGGCCATGACCTGACAGATAAAGGTATTTACCATCAATTAAATAGGGTTTATAAACGCCAAGGGGCTTAGGTGCAGGCGGCAGGGTAAGTCCCAGTGCTGCAAAATTTTGATCGGCAGTGTTCATGTTTTTAATTCATTAATTAAAAACAAACATAAAATAAAAAGCCGGGTATCTCACGCCCGGCTTTCTCTTAAATCAACTAAAATTAAAATTTCACAGTGACACCTACATTTACAACATAATCTGCAAAAGCAGCATCACCATGTGTATAAACCCCTGTTATTTCTGTTGTCCTGATATCAGGCACACTTTGCGTGCGATCACGAATAATAGCAATTGGCACGTAAGCATATAAAGCAATATTTTTAAAACTATAAGTTATGCCTGGTTCAGCAGCTATAATGTATCCAGGTCTTCTGAATCCGTCACTTCCTCCAATAAGATCATGAACAGGTAAGCAATCATCTCTTACTCCTAGCGAAAAATTAAACTTTTTAACCGCCAGGTCAGCACCAAACCTAATGAGGTATTGATCTGGTACGCTTAATACATCTCCTGTAGTTGCAATTGTTGTTGCACTTGCAGGAGTTGAGGAACGTAGTGTTCCGTTTACATCCCTTGGGTTTGCCAAATAAAAGAAGTTACCATAGAAGCCAAATGAATGAGTGAAATTATAGTAGGAATTAATACTTAAGGAAACACCCGTTCCGCCATCACCTAACTGGATAGATTGGTCAACCGGGCCAAGCGTTCTTGCGCCTGTAGCACCGTTTAAGAAATAGTCCTGATAATTATCTGCTCCTGTTGCAAGCTTGACGCCTAAACCAACCTGCACGTTTCCTTTGGTAGCTTTTTTAGGATTGAATAACCAATAATATCCTGTAAAGCTGATATCACCAACCCCAAATGAATGTGTGCTAAAACGCGTACCGCTGCTCACTTGCGAACGACTGTTATCAGCAAACGGAATATCTACCGTTGCTGACCAACGATTATCAAACACACGGGTAAATGAATTATCCTGAGTAAAAACTTTATTAATGACATTGTTATGCAAAGCCGTGCGTTGAAATTGCTCCTGCTTGCCTATAAAGTGTCTGAACGATTTATAGTAGCGGTCATTATTATTGTATAACCAATATCCCCCTAGGTTACCAGAACTGTCAGGATGTTCATTCATTTCGCAAATCCCACCAGTACTCCTTATGGCAACACAGCCCTGTGCCATAATATGCTGATTAGTAAAAAGTATAAACAAGCATGCAGATATAAATAATTTGTAAAGTTGTTTCATAATTGATTTTTCTTTATTAAATTTCAATAATTGGTTCGTTTAATAATGGCTCCATAAACGGAGCCATTACCTGCTCTCATACAGGATTTTTTAATCAACTATATCTTTTAATTTCCGGCACCGTCTGATTGAGCTCTTTTAACAGCATACTGCCCAACTGCTGCACCTGTTGTAAGACCAACTTCAACATCACTGCGATAATGAATAGCACCATACAAGCGTGACATTGCCGCTTGATTTGCCAGATCTGTAAACTTAGTTCCCCTATCGGGTAATAAATAAGTCAATACGGTTGCAGCAGCTGCACTGAAATTAGAGTGTCCTGAAGTGTATGATGGAAAATTGGGTATTCCTGTTAATGTTTTTATGTTTGGATTGGCCTGTGTTGGGCGTTGGTTAAAGTAATAATATTTGGTATCCCAGCAACAAATGGCCACATCCATTTCGGCCATGTTTAATAATGCATAATTGCGGGCCCAACGTACTTCACTGTAATTTTGTTTTACAAATTCAGTTTCTGCAATGGCGTTCCAATGTCCGGGAGGAGTATATGTACCGGCCCCATCAGCCCAAAATTCAACTTGCTCCTGATGTTCACGTGTTGGATTTTGGCTGTATGATAGTACTTCGGCAACCTCCTTTTTAAAGGCATCTGAATTAGTTAGGTTTGGAGGGCCTGGCCTTAATGCTTTTACAGTAGTGGTATCAAACAAAAACGGAATCACCTTACCAAATAATGGAAGCATCGGCGGTCTTGAAGGTGATTCAAGGCTTATCCAGTAAGCTTCGCCTTTTGCGGCTGTATTAACCTGTAATTGGGTCCATTCTGCAGGGGTGCCAATTGCCTTGCCTGCGTTATCAGCGCGGGCACGGGCAGCAAAAACATCAGCCACTTGTGAACCTAATGACTCCCCTGCTGTTAATTCACCACGCACATTAGCGCCTGCCATAATACGGTATTGTATTTCTTCGGCTGCCTTCTGTTCAATGTAAGCAATTTCAGTAGGGAATAATAGCTTCATTATTTCAACCGTGGCGCCGGCAACAACTGCGTCTTCACTCGGATATGATGGCAAAGCTGATTTAGGAATTAATGCCTGTACACCGGCTAAATTATAGGGTGCTGCACGGTTATATAATTTTTTAAAGTGATAAGCAGCAATCAATGCATCATATTGCGCAGCACTAACATATGCATAGGCTCTTGCGGCATATGGTGGATTAGAGAACGGAAATTGCGGATAAGCAAATGGATTGGTTGAACTTGGTGCAGGATAGGTACCATCTGCATTTTGATATGGAGGCAAATTATGTTTAGCCACCAAATCACGAAGAATTTCGTTCCAGCGAAGTACTGCTCCAGCACTCCAATATTGAATAATAGCTTTCTGATCACTTGTCAAGCTGCTTTGATACGCTTTTATTTCATTTAAATCAGCTACATAAGCTGGAGAGGTAACAGCATCAGGCGCTGCTACGGTAAATACAGACGGATCAGTAATTAATACTGGTTTCCATGTATCAGCATTCAGATCAATATTTGATGGTGTAAGTGCCGCGTAGCTACTTGTACGATCAATTACAGTTTTATTGCATGACCCTAAAAAAACTATTGCTGATAAGGCTACCGGCAAAACGATATATAGTATGTGTCTTTTCATGGTTATCTTATTTTTTATCTTTTTTCGAAAAATCAAACAGGTACAATACTCCACCAAAGAAATCAGTGGTTTGGCCAACATTACGGCCATCCAATACATGATTACCCCCAGCGGTAAGTTCCAATCCCGCCACTTTACTAAAACTATATTTAAACAACAATCCGGCTGTAGTCATATTCATTTCATTACTTGGAAAAGGCATATCATTTTTTCGGATGTCAAAACCACCGTGGGTAGTAGTTTGTGATATGATAGCTTCTGCATTAAACTGTAAACTGCGGAAGCCTGTACTGAAAAGGAAATTGGTAACATTGGGCATATAAACCTTGTTACTGTAAATTTCTTCTGTGGTATAATAAGCGTCCTGATCAATGGTGATATCGCTTCGCTGTACATATTGAGCGGCTCCGGCTACGAAAAATCTACCTGTTTGATAGTTTACAAGGCCACGCAATGAAGCGGTTGTACTATGCAGGCCTATAGAAACGGGCAAAAAATTAGGCTCATAATTACTTAAAGGTATAGTACCTTCAGCAATGGCATGCAGGCTAAAAATGCCTTTGCCTATTTCTGTTTGAAAAGCCAGCCATTTTAAAGAAATACTAAGATCCTGAAAACCACTCTGCCCCTTTAAAGTGCCCCGGGAAGCATTTGTTGTTACATATGGAATTCCAAATAAAACATCGAGCTTGTTGGTTATGCCATAATTACCCATTACAGAATAGGTATTATTGGTTAGAGTACCAATATTGCCGTTGTTACGTTTAAAAGTTCCTTCCCAATAGTTTTGCCAGCTACTATGGTCATACATCAATTCGCCACAAAAAACATTTTGGGGAATCATTAAAGCATCGGCATTGGTTTGGGCGTTGGCAATTTTTGAGCACAAGCTCAAAAAGCATATTACCACAAAGTACCGATTAAAATACAATCGTAAAAATTTAATCATAAATGGTTAATTAAAAAACAAGTAAAATCAAGAAGAAATACTGAATAAAGCATTCTATATGGAACACTATGGGCTAAACTTTGTGAATAGCAGATCAATCAGCAGAAAGATAAACCATCTTAGATTTGAGGAAATCTGATATATCAAACAAGTTTTGAAACCTTTAAACAGGAATCAACTATTTTGAAATAATCAAATAATTTATTGCCAGGTCGTAAATCACCTAACAAAGCACCAAAAGTTTAAGACGGTTTATTAAGCAATGAAGTTGGGAGGTTTCCCGGGAGATTTAATATAAGGCTTGCTTAAGTTAAGGGAGATGGGCTTAGTGGTTTGCTTAAGATTTGTGCCGAAAGCAACATAATCGTATTCAAAAGCCTGCAAATTATATTCACTTAAAGTATTTACTTTTTTAGAAACAGGAGCCTCTCCTTTTTTAGTTAAAGGAACATCATTTATTTCTTTAGCTGTGATGATATTTGCATGTTCAAGACGCGTTTTGGTCTCATTGGCTATACAAATAAAGTACATGGTATCACGTGTCATTTTAAGACGTACGTAATTATAATAAGCGTCTTTTAGCTGAATCTGCCCCTCAATAACTTCATAATCATTCCAATCCTGTATAGTAGGCATATTTACAGGGATTTTTATTTCTACAAGTTTTGTGTCATCAATTTTATTATCGAAAATCTGCTTCACCATTTGTACATCCGATTGGTGGATGTAATAACGGTACAACAAGACATATCCACCCAAATTAAATAGGTGAATGCCTAATAGTACAATGGCAAAAATGCGTTTCAAGTAAAATTGGTTCTAAATTGGGCTTATTACAATATCGTAAATGTATATATTAATTTGATTAATAAAAAAAATATTTTTCTACCTGAATTAAAATTTAGAAATATTCTATTTAACAAGCAATTATTTGTTTATCAAATGTTAACACGCACAATGGATATATTTGTAAAGGATTATTTACAATTAAAATATGAATGATTTCTTAGCCGCCCGATCGCAAATGGCCATATCATTAGGCTTTCATATTATATACTCCTGTATCGGTATGGTGATGCCTATGTTTATGGCCGTATCGCATTACAAATGGATAAAAACCGGTGATCATGTTTATAAAAACATTACCCAGGCCTGGAGCAAAGGTGTTGCCATATTTTTTGCCACTGGGGCCGTATCCGGTACAATACTTTCTTTTGAATTAGGTTTATTATGGCCGAAATTTATGGAACATGCCGGGCCTATTTTCGGGATGCCCTTTTCATTGGAGGGAGTTGCTTTTTTTGTGGAAGCTATTGCTTTAGGCTTTTTCCTTTACGGATGGAACCGTTTTAATAAATGGTTTCATTGGTTTACAGGCGTATTAGTTGGAGTAAGCGGTGTTGTTTCGGGCATTTTAGTGGTTTCGGCTAACTCCTGGATGAATAGCCCTTCAGGTTTTGATTATATCAATGGCCAATACACCAATATTGATCCGATAAAAGCCATGTTTAACAGCTCGTGGTTCTCCGAAGCTTTACACATGACCCTTGCTGCATTTATGGCCACAGGCTTTGCTGTTGCTGGCATCCATGCCTTAATGATAGCCAGAAAAAGAAACATTAATTTCCACACCAAAGCTTTTAAAATTGCAATTGTTTTTGGGGCAATAGCAGCCATATTACAACCATTTAGCGGTGATATTTCTGCCAAAAATGCTGCTAAAAAACAACCGGCCAAACTAGCTGCCATGGAATCGTATTTCCACACACAACCTTATTCACCTTTGGTGGTAGGAGGAATACCGGACACCGCTGCTAAAAGAGTAAAGTATGGTATTGAAATCCCCGGTTTGTTAAGCTTTTTAGTAAACGATAATTTTAAACAGCCGGTTAATGCGCTCGACAAAATCCCAGTACAAAATCAACCACCAATAGCTGTTACGCATATCGCTTTCGAAATTATGATAGCGATTGGCTCAGTTATGATGCTTATAGGCATTTTGTACTTTATTGCCCTATGGAAAAAAAGAAGCTGGCTAAATAAAAGGTGGTTTCTAAACTTGTTTATATTATCCACACCATTTGGCTTCATCGCTGTAGAGGCAGGTTGGACCGTCACTGAAGTTGGCCGTCAGCCATGGATTATTCAAGGAGTTATGCGTACCAGCGAGGCTGTAACACCTATGCCTGGTATTCACTATTCATTTTATCTTTTTACTGTGGTTTACTTTACTTTAAGCGTGGCCGTTATATTTTTATTGAGCAGGCAAATAAAAATGGTTCCTAAATTGTACAATCATTAATTTATAGCTTATGTTATATGTTGTAATCTCATTTTTATTTTTGGCGATTGTGCTTTATTTCCTTTTAGGTGGAGCCGATTTTGGTGCAGGCATTATTGAACTTTTCACTTCCGAAGATAATAAATCACGCACCCGCAAAACTAGCTACCAGGCTATCGGGCCGGTTTGGGAAGCCAATCATATGTGGCTGGTTATTGCTGTGGTAATTATGTTTGTTGGCTTCCCGGTAATTTATAGTGACATGTGTACCTATCTGCATATTCCACTACTCATTATGCTTTTAGGAATTACTGCTCGTGGAACAGCATTTGCCTTCAGAAATTATGATGCCATTAAGGGCAAAAAGACTCAGAATTTTTATAACCGTATATTTGTTTACTCCAGTTTTGTAACCCCTTTGTTTTTAGGCATCATTGCCGGAAGTGCCATTTCCAGGCAGATCGATTTACATGCAACTGACTTTCTTTCAGCCTATATTTATGGCTGGTTTAATCTTTTTTCTGTTTCTGTTGGACTTTTTACAGTAGCATTAAGCGGATACCTCGCAGCCATCTACCTAATTGGGGAAGCTGATGACGATAAGGATGTATTACGTTTCATTCGTAAGGCGAAACTTATGAATATACTGGCCGTTATATTTGGTGGTTTTGTATTTATAACAGCTGATCTTGAAAAAGTGCGCCTTGCCTATTTTATCTTCGGCAATCCCGTTAGTCTTGTCGCCGTAATAACAGCGTCAATTTCACTAGTAATTCTCTGGGTATTAATAAACAAGGGAAAACGTAAAATTATAAGAGTATTTGCTGCCTACCAGGTTACGATGATATTGCTTGCTGTTGGCTACATGCATTTCCCCTACTTCATCATGATAAAAGACGGGCAAAACCTTTCCTTATTAACCCTTCACGCCCCAACAAAAACCATTGATACTTTAGGCTGGGGACTCTTTATAGGCAGTTTTATCATACTCCCATCCTTGTTCTATTTATACTATAGCTTTCAAAAAAAGGATGAAATTATTTAGGTAAAATGCAAAATACAAGTAAAATAAGGGGCTTATTACAAGCGACGCACCTTTATATTCCTGAACCAAGCTTCATTGCCATGATCCTGCAATAACAGATGCCCTTCTTTGGCTTCGCCGAAGTTTTTCCAGATTACATATTTGCTTATAGCTACCAGATCACGAAATTCTTTTGATCCCCGTTCATATTCCAATACTTTTACCCCGTTCAGGTAATGCTCCACATGGTTATCAGGATATACCACAATACGGCCGGTATTCCATGCGCCAATAGGATGTACAAAGCGTTCTTGTTTTTTAGCAGGGATCAAATCGTAAAGTGAAGCAAGGGTACGGTCGCCATTGCGGCCAAGCTTGGCATCAGGATGCAATTTATCGTCCAGCACCTGGTACTCAAGCCCTATAGCCGACCCTTTTGTAACTTCAGATAGTGTAACAAAATATTTAACACCACTGTTGGCTCCCGGAGTTATCTTAAATTCAAAAGAGAGATCAAAAGCACCATATAAACTATCGGTAACAATATCCCCACCGCCTGATTCTTCTTTACCTTCTGACGGCAGTACGTGCATTGTTCCATCTGCATAAAGCCACCCCTTTGCCGGAAACGAGGTCAAAGTTACACCACGCCATCCGTTTGCAGTATGGCCATCATATAACAATTTCCAACCATTCGCCACTTCACCAGGCGACAAACTATTGGTAGTATAATTAACTACATAAATATCTTTTGGAAAAGGCTTCGGCACCAAGTTTTTAGTTTGGAGACTTAGGTTTTTAAAATATACTTTTTTACCTGCCCCTTTTATGTTATTTACCGCATGCACCTGCAAACCAATAAAACCTTTTTGATCAACCGTATCTACAACATCAGCAACAGCGGTTCCGTTTATCCATGTACGCATCTCGTTACCTATGCACTCCATTCGAATATGATTATACGTGCCTACTTTAAAAGCATCCTTTGCTTTGGCGTTAAGATCAACCGGATATATCCAATCCCTCCGCCCTTCGTCGTAAATGCCGCCCGACCATTTTCTATCTGACGGATCAATCTCAAACTGTCGCCCGTAAACTTTCCCTTTCCCATTGTTCCCCGTCGGATCAAAATGGCTGCGTACCTGGATACCAGAATTACTAAGAGGGCTTTCAATTTTAACATCCAGCTCCAATATAAAATCACCATATTCCCTTTCCGTCACCAAAAAAGTATTACCGGAATTTAAAACAGACGTACCCACAATGGCACCATTTTCAACAGTATAATCCGCAGTACCGGCCAGACGTTTCCAGCCTTTGAGGGTTTTACCATCAAATAATTCATGGCTGCTTTGCGCTTTGCTTTTTTGAGTGGCGATAAAAATTATAAGCACCAATATAATTACAAAATTCAAGTTGATTTTTTTCATATCTGATATATTCAATAGGCATTAAAACTTTAAAATATCTATTTAGTCCTTTGACTATTTGTTACAGCAAAACCTACACCTTTATTTCCCAACCTGGTTGATAGGTTCTGCTCCAAAGTTGCATCGCTTCCGGATCATTCAGAATATGTCCGTTTGTAGGGTCTATATGCAACAACCTATCCACTCGGTAAGATATATTACCCAATTGTGGCAACAAAGTCGATTTAAATCCGGTCTCAATTGGACAGTTGAGCTGTGCCATACCCCGCACCGAATCAACAAAGTTTTTCATGTGCAAACCGTCTAAAGCCTCAGTGGGGCTTACTTTGTTGGTGGCATCCACAACTGTCTTGTCTTTTACTTCCTTTAAAAATTTGTTATCGCCATCATAAACGGTATAACCATTACCTCCCTGGTAAAACACTGTCCCCTTATCGCCATAGAAAATAACTCCTCTGGCCAGGCCTTCGGTGTTATAGCCATTGCAACTGCGTCCTTCCCATTCGGCAGCAGTATCATTAGGGAAATTGTACAAAATATTTTGCGTATCGGGTGTTTGCCAATCATCCTTAAAATGAAAACGACCGCCGGTAGAAACCACTTTGTTTGGAAAATCAACGTCCAAACCCCAACGTATTACATCCAGCTCATGGGTTCCATTATTTAATGCTTCGCCCGTGCCCCAATTCCAAAACCAGTGCCAGTTATAATGAATCAAGTTGTCTTTATAGGGCATACGTGGTGCGGGGCCCTGCCAAAGCTCATAATCAAGATTTGCAGGAACCGCAACCTCTTTACCTATACCTATACTTGCCCTGTGATTACTATACCAGCCTTTGGCGTAATAAGTGCGCCCTATAACCCCATCGTGCAGTTCTTTTACCATTCCCTGCACATTGTTAAACGAACGACGCTGGCTGCCCATTTGCACCAACCTGCTATATTTTTTTGAAGCAGTTACTGCGAGTTCACCTTCATGCGGATTGTGACTGCAAGGCTTTTCAACGTATACATGTTTACCCGCCTGGCAGGCCATTATGGTGGCAGGCGCGTGCCAATGATCTGGGGCGGCAATAACTATTGCATCAATGTCTTTTTTTTCCAGCAACTTACGGATATCGGTAATTCCTTCTGGTTTTTTCCCGGTGCGCTTGTAAATGTCAGCAACAGTACTGGCAACCACATCTGCGTCAACATCGCATACATAACCAATTTCGGCATTAGGTAACTTAGCAAAGTTTTGGGCCAGGTATAAACCCCTGCTGTGGGTTCCCATCATTCCTATAACTACCTTATCATTGGGCGATCCTCTGAAAAAGCCCGCAGCTTTTCCTATTTGGGGAGCAAGTACAAAACTTGTTCCTGCCACAGAAGCGGCATGAATAAACTTTCTACGATTAATCATTTTTATAATTGGTTTTGGCAAACGGCAAAACGGATTTGTCATTGCTCATTTGCTGCTTTCTATCAAAGTTAATACATAACATCATTAAAAAAAGGTAAAATAGTTTTTACATTGGCATTAATTTTACGTACCAATTAAACCGGCTAATCGAATTATGAAAACTTTATCAGCTTATAAGAAAATACTATTGCTTTTAACCTTTTCAAGCATTACCTTGATGGCAATGGCACAGGATACCAGCTGGACTGAAAAAAGTGCCGCGAAATGGCTGCATAAAAAAGAATGGAAGAATGGTATTAAGCTTGATGTTTTTTCTGCTGTTAACAAAGTAGAATTTGCCCGTCAGTACAACAAGAATAAAGCATTATGGATTAAAGTGTTTACGTTTTTACGCGACAGTGATTTAACCATACTAAAACCTGGAAAATATCCAATTGACGGCGATAATGCATATGCAAGTATAACCGAAGCGCCCTCTAAAGAATTTGATAAAACAACATGGGAATCGCACCGCAAATACATCGATTTACAATACATTATTAAAGGTAAGGAAAAAATTGGAGTAGCACCGGTTTCTAAAGCAACCGTTATAAAACCTTATAACGAAAAAGCAGACGGCGCCAATTATACCACCGACGGACAATTTTATATTGCTGAACCAGGAACATTTTATCTCTTTTTTCCGCAGGATGCTCATCGGCCCAGTATTAAGGTAGATGGTTATGATGTAGTAAAAAAATTAGTAATTAAGATAAAGGTAGCCGAGTGATCAATCGTAACATATTTCGTCATATTTTTATCTGTTTCCATGTCCCTCTTTTAAACAAATAATAACTTAGCGCAGCTGATACAATCTGCGAAATTAAAATGGCTATAAAAATGCCTTTGGGTTCTTTGATATAATACTGACTTAAAAACCAGGCCAATGGTATTTGAAACAGCCAAAAAGCTACAAGGTTAACATATGTTGGTGTACGGGTATCTCCAGCTCCGTTAAAGGCATTGAGCATAGACATACTGATACCAAAAAAAACATAACCTAAACTAACGATGCGGAGCGTTTGCAAAGCATAACGTCTTGCTTGTATATCGCTATTCATGAAATTGACAATCACGGAGCCAAAAAGATAGAAAAAGAGGCTTACTGAGAGCATAAATATAATGATATAGCCTGTTGTTATCCAAACACTTTTTTCAGCGCGATCAGGCTTGCCTGCGCCTAGATTTTGACCAGTTAAAGTGGCGGCAGCGTTACTAAGGCCCCAGGCAGGAAGCAAAAAGAAAATAAGCAAACGGATAGCTATCTGGTAACCGGCCATTGCCGCTTCATGAAAACCCGCCATCAACCTTGCTAAAAATATCCAACTCGCCGAACTTACCAGGAATTGAATAGTACCGGTACTACCAATTTTCACAATCTGCATCAACAACTCTTTATGAGGCCTTAATTGGTGGATGTAAAAATGAAGTAAACCCCGGCGGATAAATAAACGATATAATTGATACAACACTCCGATTCCTCTGCCTGTAGTTGTAGCAATTGCAGCGCCCTTTAAACCAAGCGCAGGAATTGGCCCGAAACCGTAAATCAGTACCGGACATAATATAATATTGGAAATATTGCCAATCCACAAACTACGCATGGCAATACTGGCATCACCAGCCCCCCTAAATATGCCGTTTATAAGGAAAAGCAACATGATTACCACGTTACCTCCATACATAATTTGCGTATAACGAATATTTTCAGCTATCATTTGTTCGTTGGCGCCCATGGCACGCAAAATTGAACCGGCATAGTAAACCCCCGTTATTGAAATAATAACAGAGAGCAGTACTGAAAAAAGGATAGCTTGCATACCTGCATGGGCAGCTTCAAGCAGATTCTTTTCGCCTACGCGCCGGGCTACCAGTGCAGTTGCAGCCATGCTTAAACCCACAGCAATTGAATAAACTATACTTAACACCGATTCGGTAAGACCAACCGTTGCCACAGCCGCATTACCCAGCTTACCCACAAAAAAAATATCTACAACAGCAAATACCGACTCCATCATCATTTCCATAATCATGGGTATGGCCAGTAAAAAAACCGCCCTGCGGATACTACCGACAGTATAATCCTGTTCACTACCAGCTATAGCCTGGCGAAACAAAGAAAAGAAACGTTTTAACTTCAAAATAAATAATGATCTTACACCGCAGACTCTTTTAAGCCCGAAGCTTTTAGCCTTTTATGGTGATAAATGTACGAAACTATTAATATGGCAAAGAAAACCGGAAACAAAGTGAGTCCGTTAAGTGGATCTTTAACAGCTATAAATGAATATACGGCACTGATGAGGTCGAATGTAAAACCTGCATAGGCCCACTCTCTTATTTTAGGGAAACCCGGCACCAAAATAGCTATAACTCCTAACAATTTGGCAACACCTAAATATGCACCAAAATAAGTTGGGTATCCCAGGTGTTTCATAAATGCAACTGACGCTGGTATGTTCATAATACTTGGAATGGCAGACGATAGCATTAAAGCTGCCAGTAAAATTGTAGCAATCCAGTAAATAATGTTGATCTTTTTCATTTTTGTGATTGTTTATTTGGTTTATTTAATTGGTTGATAATACAAAATGACAACGCCCGACTTAAACTGTTTTATGTCAGTAAGTTTCAACTGTTTCCTATTTATATGCCCTGTAAACTCCGGTTTACCGCCCCCCAATATCACCGGATTAACAATTATCCGGTATTCATCAATCAAATTTGCCTGCGTAAGTTGTGATACGATGCTCCCGCTACCCAATATTACTATATCTTTTCCTGGTTTTTCCTTTAGTTTTAAAATTTCTTCTTCCATATTCTCCCCAACCAAAATGGTATTTTGCCAATCAGCTTTTTTCAGGGTTGATGAAAAAACAATCTTCGGCAAACCGTTCATTTTCCCCGCAATAGCCGGGGCATCAGCTATAGCCTGCTCAGTAGGCCAATGGGCTGCCATCATTTCATAGGTAATTCGTCCAAATAAAAGAACATCTGCTGATTGAAGCATAGATTCAGCATATCTAAAGAACTCTTCTTCAACTACCGGCCAGTCAAACTCGCCATTAGGTCCTTCAATATATCCATCAAGCGAAATCAGATTTGATACTAATACTTTTGCCATGATAATAATTTCACTGTTTATATATTTTCTACATAATCTTTCAGCCTTGCAATAGTTTGTTTCTGCCCTTCTTTTGCGCCATGCTTGTTTATAGCCAAGCTATAATCTGTGGCGCTTTCAAACACCATTTTCATAGTTAGTTCTGTTTTGGCATCCTGTTTTTTAAAGGTGATAGTTGCCGTGAATATGGGTGGAGTAACATGTTTAAAGACGATCAGCTCGGGCTTGATAACCTTGCTAAAAATATTCTTGTTTTTATATTCAACGCCATCCGGACCGTGCATTACCAGATCCCACTCACCACCTTCTTTTATCTCCATATGTTGTATAGTAGTAAAAAAACCGATTGGCCCCCACCATTGTGCTATATGTTTAGGGTCTGTCCACACTTCCCACACCAATTCTATAGGTGCATTTAAAATACGGGTAATTGCCAATTCATTATCGGCAGTTTCTTCAGCTGTTTTGGTTATTGCTTCCATAATTTTATTTATTGGTTTACTGTTGCCAAATACTCTTCCAGTTGATCAAAAGTGCCTCCAAAACCCTGGTTCATTGATGGGATACCAGCTTCAAATGTTTTTAATTCTTCTTCCGTTGCATTGTGCGGCCCACCTTTTAACTCTAGTGTAGTTACGCCTTTTTCCTCGGTTAATGTCAGGATATTCATTACCTCCAGCGGCCAGGTAGCACTAAACGGTGCCCGGGTAATATTGCCGTCCTTATCTGAAAATGAATTGATAAATACCATTTTTTCGGGTGCAACTATTTCGACATAAACAAACTTGCCCCACATTTCAAATCCTTCACCTTTCATACAGTATAAAAATTCGCCACCGGGCTCCACATTCAGCCTACTTACTTCAATATTAAATCCTTTTGGACCCCACCATTTGGCTAAATGCTCGGCTTCTGTCCACATTTTAAATACCAGCTCGCGTGGAGCCTTCAGTACACGTTTAATAACCAATGCCGGGGTTATTGTTGTATCATTTTTGTTTTCCATTTTTTTTATTTTTTGATTGTAGTTCTTCTAAATAATTTTCCAGGTTATCCAGTTTATTAGTCCAGAATTTACGGTACTGCTCTACCCATTCGGCAACCTCGTTTAACTTTTCCATTTTCGCCTCACAGTAACGCTCGCGCCCCTCCTGCTTCATCACAATTAATCCGCATTCGGTAAGTATTTTTATATGCTTGTAAATAGCAGTTCTGCTTACATCAAAATGCTCTGCCACTGAGTTTACATTAAGTGATTGATAGGCTATCATACTTAAAATTTCTCGTCTCGTTGGATCTGCTATCGCCTGGAATGTATCTCTCCTCATTATATGTAACCTTTTGGTTTCACAAATATAAATGAAACCTTTTGGTTGCTCAAAATTTTATTTGATTTTTTTTAGGCATACTGATTGGCAGTGTTATGTCTTCTATTTAAATTACACCATCGGGATTTTATACTTATGCTTTTATATTGCAGTTAAGCATCCAATTTATTCCAAACTGATCTGTTAACGCACCGAAAATTGCACCCCAGAATTGTTCTTTTAATGGATCGAGAACTTTGCCCCCAGCTGATAGTTTAATAAAAAAGGTATTTATCTCCTCTTCGCTGCTACAATTTAACGACAGGCTTATATTGGTTCCTTTTATGTAACCTTGTGGCCCAACCATATCTGTAGCCATTAATATCAGCGAGCCATTAGTTAAGGAAGAGTGCAGAATATGATCCTGCATATCAGATGGACATTGCCCTGCCATAGGTGAAGATCCGACAGGCTGAAAGAAAAGCTCACCGCCTAAACATTCTTTATAGAATTCCATGGCTTTACGGCATTCGCCATTAAAGCCAACATAAGCATTAATATTTGTCATAACCTTTGTTTTAATTGATTACAACAAACTTAAATACAATTAATCATTAAAAAAGGTGCCTGGTACGCCAATTAGAGGGGGTGAAAATGACTTTTATAAATACAGTGAAAGATAGAACGAAATTTAGATATTATGCAGTTCAAGATATTCTTCGCCCGTAACCACTTCTTTCAGATTCGGCAATTCATCATCAGTAAATAATCGCGATCTGGTGATAAACCGTAATCCCAGCGGTATCTCGAGCGAGAAACTGGCTCCTCGGCCAGGTACAATATCAATAGTAAGCTGCGTATGCTTCCAGTATTCAAACTGATCACTGCTCATAAAGAAACCGCATCCTTCAATATCTCCTAAATAAACATCATTACTGCCAACTATAAATTCGCCTTTTTCAAAGCACATCGGCTGCGAACCATCGCAACAGCCGCCGCTTTGATGAAACATCAGTTCCCCATGCTCTTGCTTCAATTGTCTGATAACAGCCACCGCTTCGGGGGTTACTGAAACTCTTTCTGTTTGCTTCATTATCTGCTTAATAAAAAAGCACCACAGCTCAAGCCGTGATGCTTTTGGTAGGTATAAATACTGTTAAAAAAATCCGAGTTTCTTCTTATCGTAAGAAATCAACATGTTTTTATTTTGGCGATAATGACTCAACATCATCTTATGTGTTTCGCGACCAAAACCTGATTTTTTATAGCCACCAAACGGTGCGTGAGCCGGATAAGCATGATAACAATTTACCCAAACGCGTCCGGCTTGTATGGCCCTTGGCAATTGATATATTTCATGTGCATCCCTTGTCCAAACACCGGCGCCAAGGCCATAAAGGGAATCGTTAGCAATTTCAATGGCTTCTTCAGGTGTTTTAAAGGTAGTTACGCAAACAACCGGGCCAAATATTTCTTCCTGAAAAACACGCATTTTATTGTGCCCTTTTAAAATAGTTGGCTGAATGTAGTAACCTTCGGTTAAGCCATCCAGGTACTTTTTAGCACCACCTGTAAGCACTTCAGCTCCTTCGTTTTTACCAATTTCGATATAGCTCAAAATCTTCTCATACTGATCCTTTGATGCCTGTGCACCCATCATAGTAGTTGGATCAAGCGGGTTTCCCATTTTGATTTGTTCAACTCGCTCAATTACACGCTCAATAAAACGATCATATATAGATTCATGCACCAGTAGTCTTGACGGGCAGGTACAAACTTCGCCCTGATTTAAGGCAAACATTACAGCGCCTTCCAAACACTTATCAAAGAATTCATCATCCTCATCCATCACACTTGGCATAAAAATATTAGGCGATTTACCACCAAGCTCCATGGTAACCGGGTTCAGATTTTCTGATGCATACTGCATAATTAAACGCCCTGTTGTGGTTTCCCCTGTAAAAGCTACTTTGGCAACACGTGGCGAACTGGCCAATGGCTTACCCGCTTCAGGGCCAAATCCGTTTATCACGTTAACAACGCCGGCTGGCAAAACGTCTTTAATCAAATCCATAAAAAACAAAATGCTTACAGGCGTTTGTTCTGCAGGTTTTAACACTACAGTGCAACCTGCCGCTATAGCTGGTGCCAATTTCCAGGTTGCCATTAATAATGGAAAATTCCACGGAATAATCTGCCCTACTACACCTATAGGTTCATGAATATTAAGCGATACAGTATTAGCATCAAGCTCGCTCACTGTACTTTCTTCGGCACGAATGACACCTGCATAATACCTGTAATGGTCAATTGCAAGTGGCAAATCAGCAGCCATCGTTTCGCGGATGGGTTTGCCGTTATCAATAGTTTCAACCGCGGCCAAAAGGTTGAGATTTTTCTCCATAATATCGGCAATCTTTAGCAAAACATTGCTTCTTTCGGTTGGCGAGGAATGCGACCATGTGGCAAATGCCTTATGTGCGGCATCTAAAGCCAGTTCAACATCTTCTTTTCCGGAACGCGGCACCTTTGTAAATGATTTCCCGTCGATAGGCGATATACTTTCAAAGTATCCGCCCTTAATTGGTGCCTTCCATTCGCCCCCTATAAAATTATCGTAATGATCTTTAAATGCAGGTCGTGCAACAAGTTGTTGTTCTTCTAATTGGGTTTCCATGTGGTTTATATATTTTAATAATTGGTATGGTAAATTTATTGAAGTGTAATTAGCGACTTATGCAGTATCGTATCAGTTTTATGCATTAAAATATTAATGTGATAGTGTCGTTTTATTTGTAACTTTATTTTAACCAATTTACCGCCAACTACTAAGACAATTTCTTTTACAGCTAAGTAAGAAAAGGTTATGCAGCGCAATTATAAAACCAAATTACTGCCCCTAAAACACGAAAAGGATTTATTGACACTGGTGGAGAACCGGTCGGTTTATACTATGCAACATTGCGAGCTGAATGTTTTTGAAACGCATAAACAATCTGAAAAAGTAAAGTTGGTTTTTGATGATATGGTTTTAACCTCCATGCTGCGTGGAAAAAAGGTGATGCATCTTTTTGGTACCGAAACGTTTGATTATTTACCAGGCGAATCAGTAATAGTACCCGAACATGAAGAAATGGTGATTGATTTTCCGGATGCTAATGGCGAAAACCCGACTCAATGTATTGCTCTTGCCCTGCAAAGTGATATTCTTCAGGATACCATGCACCTGCTTAACGAAAAATACCCTAAAACCGAAAAGGCAGACAGCTGGAAAATTGATCTGTCATGCTTTCATCTGCAAAACACTTATGAAATTGCCTCTACAGTTGACAGATTATTAAGTATCAGCACCGAAAATATTTCGGCAAAAGACGTACTGGTAGATTTTACCTTAAAGGAATTACTGATCAGACTGATGCAAACCCAGGCCCGGCAATTGATATTGGATAGTTATCACAAACATACCAATACCAACCGTTTTGCTTATGTCGTTGAATTTATAAAGGCGCACATTCACGAGGAGATCACCATTGATAAACTAAGCGGCTTGTGCTGTATGAGCAAGCCAAACTTCTTCCGTTGCTTTAAGCGTGAATTTGGTATTAGCCCGGTCGATTTTGTGATACATGAACGTATAAAAGCAGCAAAAAAACTGCTTAAGGATATAAATATTACTATTAGCCAGGCATCATATGCTGTGGGGATAAATAATCTGAGCTATTTCTTCAAACTATTTAAACGCGTTGAAGGCATAACGCCAAACGAATTCCGTAAAAATCTAGTTGCCAACTATTAGTTCAACAGCTCAAAACACTGGTTAACAATTTCCAATTCTTCATTGGTTGGCACCACTAAAATTTTCACCTTTGATTCCAGTTTGTTGATTTCCCTGGTTTCACCTGACCTGATTTTGTTTTTATCCTTATCAATCTGCAAGCCCAGATATTCCATATTAGTACAAACTAATTCCCTTACCAAAGCATCGTTTTCACCCACTCCGGCTGTAAAAATAATGGCATCCAATCCGTTCAATGCAGCAGCGTAAGCACCGATGAACTTTTTTATGCGATAAGCATACATATCATAAGCAAGCTTAGCATTGGCATTACCCTCATTTATCGCTTTAGTAATATCACGCATGTCGCTAAAACCGGTTAGCCCCAGCATACCGCTGCGTTTATTTAACAGAGTACTCACCTGATCAATATCATATCCTAATTGATTAACCAGGTAAAAAATAACGGTTGCATCAATATCGCCAGAACGGGTACCCATTATCAATCCGCTCAACGGCCCAAACCCCATACTTGTATCGATAGATTTACCATCATTAATAGCCGCCGTGCTACAGCCATTTCCTAAATGAATACTGATAAGCTTCAAACCTTTTTTGTTTAAAAATATTTCAGCCTGATGAGACACATATTTATGGCTGGTACCATGAAAACCATATGTCCTTATATTATAATCTTTGTAATAGGAATTAGGTATTGCAAATCGATAGGCTTCCGGAGGCATGGTTTTATGAAAGGCCGTATCAAACACTGCAATCTGGGTAGCTGCCTTAAAAATCTTCTCAGCAACCTCAATCCCTCTGTATCCCGCTGGATTGTGTAGAGGTGCCAATTGAAAAGTTTGTTTTAATTTTTCTTTTACTTTGGGAGTGATAATAGTTGGTTCAGTAAATGCTTCGCCACCATGTACTATGCGGTGACCAACGGCTTTTATCTCATCAGCATTTTCAATTACGCCTATTTTTTTGTCTATGAGCAAATCATTCACCTCTTTTAAACCAACCTCATGGTCATGCACCTCCAGGTTATATTTGAAAGTTTTTTCTTCGCCGTGGATAAAGGTTTTATGGGTGATAATACCTTCCTCCAATCCAATTCTTTCCACCAAACCACTACAAACAGGTTTGGTGGATGGCATTTTAAACAACTGATATTTAATAGAGCTACTGCCCGAGTTAATAACAAAAATATTCATCTAAAGGATGTTTTATACAAATTATGAATTGTCCTGGCACTGAATGGCAGTAATAATTACGGTATTAAAGATATCGTCAATGGTACAGCCTCTGCTTAAATCATTAACTGGTTTATTTAAGCCCTGCAACATTGGGCCTATGGCTAATGCGCCGGTTTCCCGTTGCACAGCTTTATAAGTATTGTTACCGGTATTCAGATCCGGAAAAATCAAAACACTCGCCCGACCTGCTACTTCCGACCCGGGCAGCTTACTGCTACCTATTACAGGGTCAACGGCGGCATCGTATTGTATGGGGCCTTCGACTTTTAAACCGGGACGTTTTAACCGTACAATTTCTGTAGCCTTCCGCACTTTCTCCACATCCTCCCCTTCACCCGATGTACCTGATGAATAAGAAAGCATTGCCACCCTTGGCTCTATACCAAACCGTTTGCTGCTTTCTGCCGATGATATGGCTATTTCTGCAAGTTGTTCTGCTGTTGGGTTGGGATTTACAGCACAATCACCAAAAACAGACACCCTATCGGGCAAACACATAAAGAATATGGATGAAACAACCGAAATTCCTGGTTTTGTTTTGATAAACTGCAATGCCGGTCGTATCGTATGTTGTGTAGTGTGTACCGCACCAGATACCATCCCATCGGCGTGCCCCTTATAAACCATCATCGTTCCGAAATATGACACATCGGTCATCATATCACGGGCCATTTCCATATTTACATTTTTATTTTTACGGAGCTCATAAAGGGTATTTACATAATCATTGTAATACACATCGTCTGCCGGATTTACTATTTTAACTTTAGTTAGATCCAAATTGATATCTAATCGTTTAATAATTCCATGAATTTCATTAACATCACCCAAAAGGGTTAAATCAACAATATCCTGGCTTAACAAACGGGCTGCTGCCTTTAATATCCTTTCGTCGGTACCTTCAGGCAGTACAATGTGTTTTTTAGCACTCTTTGCCCACTGCACCAATTGATACTGGAACATTCGCGGTGTGATACCTGATGGTTTGAATTTGATAATTTGTTTATCCAGCTCAGCAACATCGATGTATTTATTAAAGGTATCTATGGCCAGTTGAATCTTCTTAGTATTATCAGCAGTAATGGTTGACCTTATCGCCCCTACTTCATTGCTGGTTTGAAAAGTACCCGACTCTACAGCAATTATTGGGACAACCGTTTGCAAACCATTTATAAGCCTTATAATCGGTTCTTCCGGTTCGTAGCCTGCTGTGAGTATAATACCGGCCACTTTGGGGTAACTGGTTGATAAATTAGCCTGCAATGCACTAATAATGATATCTCCACGGTCGCCAGGCGTAATGATTACCACATTTTCTTTTAAATAATTTAAAAAGTTGGGGACCTGCATTGCCCCTGTAACAAAATTATCGGCCAGGTTGGAAAGATGATCCTTACCAAAAAGTAATTTCCCGTTAAGCCGGGTGCAGATCTCTTTCATGGTAGGGCTTTGCAGCCTTATATCTTCCTGTATTACTGTCAATAATATTCCGGGAGAAAGTTGCTCTTTCAAAAGCTCTTCAACATCCTTTGCAAACTCCGGCTTAATTTTGTTGGCAACAACTGCCAGCACCTGGGTTTCGCGTGCATCAAAATTGTGAATAGCTGTAAGCACTCCATTAACTATCTGTGCTGTAGACTTATCCTTACCTGATATAACAATGATAACCGGCGCACGAAGGTTTTTAGCGATCTGTACATTAATATCGAATTCAAAAGCAGCCCCGTCACCAAGGTAATCAGTACCTTCAACAACAGTAAAATCGTATTTTTCTTCTAAATATTTAAATTTACGAATGATGGTATCTAGCACTTCACCTTCGCTTTCTGTCTCCATCTTACTCATTGCTTCCTGCCAGGTAAATGCATAAGCATCATCATAAATCACAGGTAAATCAAAATAACTTAAAATAGTATCAATGTGGTCATCTCTTTTTTGAGTATCATTTTGATTTATGATGGGTTTGAAATAACCTATTTTTTGAGCCTTACCCAAAAGCATATTTACCAAACCAATAGATATAATAGATTTCCCGCTATAAGGTTCTGTACTGGCAATAAAAACAGTCTTTATCATCCTTTGATTTTAAAAATCTTAAAGTAAACAAATATGGTAAACAGAAGCGTTTGATCTTTCTTCAATTAACAAATCAAAAATATCATTTTCGGATGCATTGTTAGCACTTAAAACTTCAAACATTGCCAGTAATTTATCTTTAACAGTATCATTTATAAAGATTAGGTGTAATCAAAAAATGATTTAACTTTAAAAGTTTTAAAGTTTGTTTTTTCATAGTACTGTGAAGCTTCAATACAAACACATCCTGTATTCGTAAAAGAGTATAAAAATGACTGAAACAAACAAAATTTAACAATTTTTAAGAAATGATATTGATACTAATACAATCCTTCATACGTTTGCATAACCGATGCATTTAACATCTGGCTATGATCATAAATCAAAAAAAGAAAACAACCCCGCACAATAACATGAAAAAAACACTTACTATTTTAACGTTACTGGTTTCATTTATATCTTTCAAAGCAAGCGCACAAGATGACCTTCCACAACAACTTAAAAGTTATTTAAGTTTTCAGGGCGGTATATCAATGCCGGGGGGTAATTTTGGTAAATCTGATTATTATAATAATAGTGCCGGTTATGCCAAAAATGGTGCTGTTTTTGGGTTCGATGCTGCAGTTTATATATATAAAAACTTTGGTATTGGCGCAACTTTTACCTTTCAGGATCAGGGTGAGCTTACAACCAATGACGCTACAAACCTTTCAAACGGATACAATAGCAGTTTTGTAAAAGAGTCGACCACTGTTACAGCACAAGGCCGCTACCACAGCAGCTTTTTAATGCTTGGCCCACAATATTCTTTTGTGATCAAAAAATTCATTCTTGACCTTAGAGCATCAGCTGGTATAATGAAAAGTTGGTCAACACCTATTACCGATGTTGAGTTTGATACCTCAACCACAGATAATATTGAACCTCAGCAACTTTCTTCAACTGCAAGAGCTTTTGTTTATGGCGGAAGCGCAGGACTTCGTTATAGCCTGAGTGATAGCTGGGATATTGGTTTTAAGTTAAACTATGTTAACTCAGATGGAATTGCCATTCAAAATTCTGATAACCCAGGTACAACCGGACGTTTGGTAACTAAACAACCTATAACTGTTTTACAATCAACATTAGGTATTACCTTACATTTATAAAAAACATTCTGAATTATTTTTGGATTTAGTTTATTTCTGATAATTTTAACAACAACCAGTTAAAATTAAATTATCCTGAAAAAACTAATTGCCATATCATTTTTATGCCTGCAGCTGTTCAGCATCTGTGGGCATATTTTGTTATATCAGTACTTTGTTTATCAGTCCGACAGGTTTTTTAATGAACAAATAAGTAAAAATAGGTATAACGTAAGTGATCTTGTTGAAATAAAAGTCCCAATTCATACTTCTGCAGCGCAAAACTGGAAAAGATACGAATCAATAAACGGCCAGGTACAGTTTAAAAATACTTGTTATAATTATGTAAAGCTCAAATTAACCGCTGATACCATTTATCTAAAATGTATCCCCAATTATGAAAAAACAAGGTTATTTAATCAGAATATTATCAATGCCAAAGCAATAGCTGATATTCCGGTAAACAAAAACAGTCACGTCCCCTTCGGAAAAGTGAATTTTTCGATCACTTACAACGCTACGGCAAGTATATTTAATTTTAATCCCCCCCTTGCTATTGCTAATTCAATAAATACGCATATCTGTTGTTATATCATTGAACATTCTATTCCCCTTCCAGAGCACCCCCCCAAAGAACTAAATCCAACATCGTGTTAATTAACTACTTTTTACAACAGACCTATATTCAGACTAAAACTGAATTCAACAACTATTAATATACTGATGTCGAATTTAAATCTTCAACACAAAATACATTATACATTACGCTTTGCTACAGCCATGTGTTTTATTGGCCACGGTTCATTTGGCATAATTACCAAACCTATATGGGTTAATTACTTTGCCGTTTTTGGTATTGGTAAGGTGATGGCCTATCAGCTGATGCCGGTATTAGGTCTGTGTGATATAATTCTGGGCATTATTATCTTAATATACCCTTTAAGGATAATCCCTTTATGGCTGGTTTTATGGGGAATTGTGACAGCCCTGCTCCGTCCCTTATCCGGCGAGCCATTTGCTGAATTTATTGAACGTGCGGGAAATTTTGGCGCACCAATGGCACTTTTGATATTTTCTGGTGGTGTTCAATTCAATTTAAAAAGCTTGTTTACTCCTATTTCCCCTTCTGCCCAACCCGATGAAAAAACACTTAAACAGGTTGTTCTTTGTTTGAGGTTTGTAGTTTTTCTGTTACTGGCCGGGCATGGTTGGTTAAACCTGATAGAGAAGAAAGGCTTGATTAGTCAATATTCGATGCTTGGTTTTACTAATCCACAGGGCACAGCAACATTAATTGGAGCACTTGAAATTGCAGCAGCAATCATTGTATTGATTAAACCAGTAAGATCCATATTAATCGTTTTTCTTATCTGGAAAATGGCCAGTGAATTATTTTATCCTCATTATGAAATATTTGAATGGGTAGAACGTGGAGGCAGTTATGGAGCCATTTTGGCTTTGTGGTTCGCCCTGGGAATGGAGAAAAAACCATCCGGATCTATAAAAGATATAGCTTCATATTTAACGAAAAACAAACAACCGGCAAACGGACACTAAACTAAAAACCCCTTAGTCAATTTGATTGAGGGGTTTTTAATATTTATTCTTTACAGGGAGGCTCCGCAATTCCTATTTTCTTTTCTATCCTTTTATCCGGAATAAACCAGATACAGGCCACCAAAATGTACAATCCAATACTTATCTTAGAATTAAGCCATGAAAAAGCGATAGCAACGGCATAAATAACAATAGAAATATTCCCTTTCCTATCCTTTCCAATGGCTTGGGCCAACAAAGAGTTTTTACCGTGATGCCTGATTAGTGTGAATATTAAAATTGCATAAGCTATGGCATTCATTAAAAGAACTATACCATAACAGATAACCGGCCATAGAGCAAAATGGTTTTCGCCCATCCATGCTGTAACAAAAGGAATAAGAGAGAGCCAAAACAGCAAATGCATATTTGCCCACAATATGGTACCGTTTACCGATTCAACAACCTGCACAGTATGATGGTGATTGTTCCAGTAAATGCCCACATAAATAAAACTAAGGATGTAACTTAAAAAAACGGGATATAATAAAAGCAGGGAGGCTATATCCGCCTTTAAAGGCACTTTTAACTCTAAAACCATAATGGTAATAATTATAGCAATTACACCATCGCTAAAAGCTTCTAAGCGTCCTTTTTCCATAACATTCTTTATACAAAGCACTAATTATAGCCATAAAAATACAAAACTGCACTATAAATGCAGTTCGTAATTCAATTTCATGCTAGCCTATTTCAATAAATGGAAATAACCCTATAATTTATTTTTATGATTTCCTTGCAGTTGCTATCATTCCGGAAAGTTCTTTTATTACGTCGTCTTCCGTCAAATTTGGATTAAAACCGATAACCTTAAAACGTATTACACCATTTTTGTCAATAATAAATTTAGTAGGGATGCCGGGCATTACATATTGCTTGTATATTTTATTCTGAATTCCATCGGGACCTTTCTCATCCAGTATTACTTTAAAAGTATAGTGATTTTCGTCCAGAAACTTTTTTATCAAATCGATGTAATTATCTGTCTTTTCACGAGTATCAATAAAAAGGAAACTTACGGTAGGGTCATCCTTATACTTGTTCAAAACCTTTTGTGTAGCTGGGAACGATTCTCTGCAAGGCACACACCATGTGGCCCAAAAATCAAGTACCAGTACTTTTCCTTTATAGTCTGCCAATGAAACGGTTTTGCCATTAATGTCTTTCAACACAAAATCAGGCGCTTTATCATTTAGCATACTGTCCACAGGCATTTTCATGTAGTTACCTTTAGCAGCAGCAGTTGTGATTAAAAATAAAGCAGCTATAAATAGTTTAATGTATTTGAGTGATGTTTTCATCTGTTTTTAAATTCTTATAATTTATTACAATTATGCCAATTTCAGGCCAAATGTCAAATATATTATTACATAAGTATTTAGCAAATGCATCGTACCAATAAACATTCGTTATTGAAGATGCAACGTCCAATTTATTTATCAGCCAATGAAAAACAAACATAACCATCACCTGATTTACTGCCGGTTTTACCACCACCACAGGCAATCACTACAAATTGCTTTCCATTAATAGAATAAGTTGCTGGAGTTGCATAACCGGCAGCAGGGAGCTTAGCCTCCCATAACTGTTTACCGGTATGCTTATCAAAGGCCCTTATCTTTTCATCTTTTGTAGCAGCGATAAATACCAGTCCTCCTTTTGTTACTAAAGGGCCGCCATATAATTCTGTTCCGGTAATAGGGATACCTTTTTTAGTGAGTTCAGGATATTCGCCTAAAGGCACTTTCCATAAAAGTTTTCCAGAGTTTAAATCTACTGCATCCAAACAGCCCCAGGGTGGTTTAATTCCTGGATAACCGTCTTTATCTAAAAAGCGGTTGTATCCATTCATGGTATAAGATATTGGGTTAAATTTATTGGGGGTTGATGAAACCGGCTCTTTGGACAAAACTTTACTTACTAAAGCATTTTCTGGTAATTTTAAAACAAAAACTAACAAGGCTTTTCTTTCATCAGCCGGAATCTGTTTAAAGGATGGCATCATATTACGTCCGTTAGCTATAATTTGGCTTACCTGCTGCTCATTATATTTTTTATTCAAATTCACTAAAGATGGATAAGCATTACCGTTTCCTTTTAATTCAGGTCCGTGACACGATATGCAATACTTGTTATAAACGTTATGCCCAACGCCTTGTAACGAATGATCATCAGTATTTTTAGGCACATCAATCATCACCTGTGCCCAGGGCAGTTCCGTGTTGCTGATGTACATCACTTTTGTTTCCGGATCAACAGCTGCCCCACCCCACTCACCACCGCCATCAAATCCAGGAAAAATCCATGCGCCATCCTTACTTGGTGGCGTAAACATGGCATTGTATTTAACCTTGTTATATTTCTCCATCATATAATGATGCGTTTCAGAGCTAAGATCAGTTACATCTTCTGGCCCAAAATGCTGCCGGGCAAAAGGCTGTGGTAAAGTGGGAATTGGCTGCGTTGGCCAGGGTTGCTCGCCAGGCAAAGCATTTTGCGGAACAGGTTTTTCCTCTATCGGGAATATCGGTTTACCGTTAGTACGGTCGAACACAAAAATATATCCATGTTTAGTGATTTGTGCCACTACATCAATTGTTTTCCCGTTATGTTTTAGGGTAACAAGGTTTGGATTGGCAGGCAGATCTCTGTCCCACAAATCATGGTGTACTACCTGATAATGCCAGATGTATTTACCTGTAGCTGCATCCATGGCCAGCAAACAATTAGCATACAAATCAGGCCCCTTACGGTTACCTCCATAAAAATCTCCACCAACTGATCCGGTTGGCACGTAAACTATTCCTCTTTTTTCATCTAATGCCATACCCGCCCAATTATTGGCAGCACCTAAACGCTTCCAGGCCGTGCTATCCGGCCATGTTTCAAAGCCTTTTTCGCCGGGATGAGGAATGGTATGGAATATCCATTTTAGTTTACCGGTCAACGCATCATAAGCTCTGATATGCCCCGGCGCTGCATCTTCCGATTCTGCCACTCGGGCACCCATAATCAATAAATTTTTATAAATTATTCCGGGCGTAGTTCCCGATACATAAGAATTTGTTTTTCGCCCAAGATCTTCCGTCAAATCAATATATCCACCTTTACCAAAACTGTTAATAAGTTCACCCTGTTCAGCATCAATAGCATAGGTTTTTGATCCGGCGCTATAAAATATGCGTTTATTATTCCCATTATCATCCTCCCAATAAACCACTCCTCTGCACACTTTATAATAAGTCATAGGATCGTCACCCTTTGCTCCCGGTTGTTTGGCTGGATCAAACATCCACTTTTGCTTCCCCGTAGCAGCATCCAGCGCAAACAATTTCAATTTAGGACTCGTACCATAAAGAATACCATTTACAATGATAGGATTACATTGATTCTGGCTCCTGTTAGCACTATCCTTATCATTAGAACTATATATCCAGGCTATTTTAAGCTGGTTTACATTCGCTTTGTTTATCCGATCATCCGATGAATACCTGTTACCCTCTTTTGTACCTGCATAAGTTTGCCAGCCGCTATAATCTCGTGTTAAATGTTTTTTACAGGAAATAACAAGGCACACTGTATATAACAATAAAATCAAGCGAATAGAAACTTTCATGTAATGGGTTTAAAGGTTTAACAGATTAAAGCTAATCACATTAAATTAAAAACAAAACCCATTAAAATATAATTCCCGTTACTCTTTAACAAATGGTATCACAATATCTTCCATCAAATCGGGTCTCCTATAAAAAACAATATGATCTGAATTAGGGATGATTGCCAAAGCTGCATTGGGCAGCGATTTATAAACACTTAAAAAATTATCGGGAGCATTATATTGATCTCTATCTCCACCAACAACCAGTACAGGGCATTTAACAGTTTTTAATTGTGCTGGTTCAATCTTTGTTTGATTAAGCCAGGCATGTTTTAATTTCTCCACAAAATCATTCCATCGGTCCGGTTGAGGCATCATTTTTTTTCGATCTTTTACAAAATCGGGGTAATCCCGCTCTATTGATTTACCAGTTAAATTTTTCAAGTCTTCCCATACGCCCGGCCTGTAATCCTCTAAAGAAACATTTCCCCCGGCAAATATCATTTTTCTAACCAATTCGGGATGTGCTATAGTTAAAGTCATGGCAATAACTGCACCATCACTAAATCCTATAACTATGGTGCTGTCGCTGGTCTCATGCTTAATTACAGAATAGGCGTCCTGCGTCATTAATTCATAAGTAAACAGTTTATTACCTATTTCCGATTTTCCGTGCCCCCTGGTTTCAATGGTTATTACCTTTAAATGCTCGCTCAGTTTAGGTATCAGTTTTTCATATTCTGAAATATCACCGAATAAGCCCCCATGTAATAACACTACGGGTCTTCCATTACCATAAACTTCATAGTAGATTTTGGTACTATCATCCATTTTCAAATAATGCCCTGCATCCGAGTTATTTCCATATGGAACAGTTGACTGTGCATTTATCGCTTTTGCTATCATCGTTAAGATAAACAGGCTGTAAATTATTCTGAATTTCTCTTTCATCTTTTAAAGGCTTTTACTATTAAATTTTTATAGGCACTATCACTACTGTTACCAAACCAATAGCCTACAGAACCACTTTTTAAGCTGCTATCTAAATGATTATAAACAAGTGACGGCTTTGTTTCATTATTTACAAAAACCTGCACTGTGCTACCTTTTACAATTGCTTTTACGTGAAACCATGTGTGCATAGGCAGTGTGGCCTTGGCCTGGTATTTATCGTTTTCATAATCCCACCAGTTAAAATCAGCTTTTTTCTCGGGCATATATTGTATAGCATTAATGGTTCCTGAACTTTCGGGTCTGAAATAAACCGTTTCGTAATGATGTGCATCTTTAATTCGAAAGGCAAAACCAACATAGCCACCTTTGGTTCCCGGCCAGGCAATATCTAATTCTATTACACCGTCCTTAAAATTTAAATTTCTGGGATAAATAGGAGTTCCCGCTTTATAATTACCATATTTTCTTTTCATTAAGAGGGCCTTTTGGCCCAAATATTCATTAAAAGTGTAATCCACTGTATCATTTCGGGGTATTACCCAGTCATTAGATTTAATAACTGAATAGTTATAGGTTGCGGAATTATTTTGAGCTTTTATGGCTGATGCACAGGCTATCATTAGTAATAACGTTGTGCTGAATAAAAATTTGTTCATTGTGTGATTAGATTTTAATTTTAAATCAAAACTCCTTAAACCATATTAAATTCATTATTCAAAGCCATTTCAATTTTGTTCAATTTGGATAAAACGGACCTGATAGTAAATAATTAAATTGCTTGTAGCTAATTTTCTCCTCAAATGGAAAAAGAAAAACAATTACTGATGCTGTGCCGAAAATTTATTGAGCAGTCACTCAACTGGGGCGATAGTATTATCTGGAGTAATGATGATTTTGAACAGCTTAGTGAAAAGATATTTGATAAAACGAAAGTGCAGCTCAGTGTATCAACCCTTAAACGGATATGGGGTAAGGTGCGCTATGAAAACTTCCCTACCGGTGCAACGCTAAACGCACTTGCGGGCTATATCGGTTATGAGAACTGGCGTGATTTCCGCCAGAAGAACCAGGATAATGAATTACTTCAGTTACCTCAAAAAGAAGTTAAAATTGTAAATACCGTTCCATCATCCCGCAAAATAGTGGTACCGGTATCATTATTTTTTATAATTCTTATCGCTATTGGATTTACCTGGTTGTCATTAAAAAAAGTACCGAAGCAAATCAATCTCTCAAAAATTAAATTCGAAGCCATAAAGGTTTCCGATAACCTGCCAAACTCTGTAATTTTTAATTATGACGTTGACGGATTAAATCCAGATAGTGTTTTCATCCAGCAATCATGGGACCCAAGGCTAACAGATAAAGTGGCCGTAAATGGCAAACAGCATACCTCAATTTACTACGAGCCAGGCTTTTTTATTGCTAAACTGATTGCAGATGGCAAGGTTTTAAAACAACGCCCCCTTTTTATAAAAACACAAGGATGGAAAGGAATGATTGAAAAATCGCCTATCCCGCTTTATCTTTCAGAAAACGAGATAAAAGGGAACGGCTACATGGGTATATCTGATAGTACCTTAAAGCAAAAAACAGGCTCGCCTGTTTTTAATGACACATGGACAAAATTTGCCAACGTAAGAGAATTTAAAGATATAGATGCCAGCAATTTCGTTTTTGAAACTACCCTTAGAAATTCCTCATCAATGGAAGCATCCGTTTGTCGGCGGATTAACGTGGTATTATTAGGAACCGGGAACGCCATTATTATTCCACTGGTAGATAAGGGTTGTATTTCATCTATCGACCTCCTTACCGGCGATGTTTGGATAAGCGGTAAAACGCATGACCTACGGAGTTTTGGATGTGATTTCAGCCAGTTTCAAACTTTGAAATGCAGTGTTCAAAATCATCATTTTAAAATATATTTGAATGATAAACTCATTATAAATATGCCTCAACAACATACTCTGGGTGAAATTGTAGGTATACGATTTGAATCGGAAGGTACGGCCCAGATAAAAAATGTAAAGTTATCCACTCCGAAAAAAGGAACTTATTACAATCAATTTTAATAAAAAGTTTTCCTTTAATAGAGCATTTTAAAAATTTCTCCGATTACAATATCTAACCGGAGAAATAAAAACGGCGTTATGTCCTGTTAATTGAAAGGTCATCATGTACTTCAACAACCTTCTTGGTAATAGTTTCTTTCTCTTCCAAAATACCTTTCCAAAAAGCTGCGGCTAATAAGCCACCCAATATTGGCGCAACTATAAAAAGCCATAATTGGCTCAAAGCCGCACCACCGTCAAATATTGCAGGCCCCAGGCTTCTGGCGGGGTTTACCGATGTGCCTGTTATAGGTATTACTACCAGGTGAATTAAAGTTAGCGACAAACCAATGGCAAGACCAGCCATGCCTGGGTTTGCACGTTTAGCGGTAGTGCCAAATATTACAATCAGGAACAAAAAAGTAAATACGGTTTCTGCTATAAAAGCCGATTGAGTGGAGTATTGGCCCAGATAACCTTCGCCCCAGCCATTTGCACCTAACCCATATTTACCCAAAACAAAGCCTGGTTGCCCTGAAACAATTAAATACAATACACCCGAGGCAGCAATAGCGCCTATACATTGAAATATTACATATCCCAGTGTATCTTTAAATGATAATTTACCTGCAGCAAGCATTGAAATAGAAATAGCCGGATTAATATGACAGCCTGAAATTGGGCCGATGGTATAGGCCATTACAACTACGCTAACACCAAATGCAAGTGAAATACCTAACAAACCAATGCCAGAAACAAAGACATTGGGTATGTTAGCACCCGCAATTACTGCTGATCCGCAGCCAAATAATACAAGGCAAAATGTGCCGATAAACTCGGCAATGTACTTTGTTAGTGGTTTAGTTTCCATAATTTATCAATGTTAAGGTTTACAAATGATTAAATATATGTAACTATTTATTAATTACCAGCACTTTACATCAATAATTATTAACTAAAAATCATAATTAATTTTCACCTGACGATCAGAAAAGAAAGTATAGATATGATATTTATTGAATTTTAAAAACATCTTTCAATGCCTTTTTTGCAGCATGATAACCACACATGCCATGCACCCCACCTCCAGGCGGAGTTGAGGAAGAACAGATATAAATTCCTTTTGCTGAAGTTTTGTATGGTGACCATCGTAATGCAGGACGGGTAAATAGCTGACCTATATCAATCACCCCGCCATTTATATCACCACCAATGTAATTGGGATTATATTCTTCCATTTGGGCAGAATCCATTGTATGTTTCGCCAGTATGATTCTTTTAAATCCGGGTGCAAAACGTTCTACCTGATCTTCAATAATAGTAGTCATATCTTTTTTTGAACCTTTCGGAACATGGCAATACGCCCATGCAGTATGTTTACCGACGGGGGCTCTTGAGATATCGAACAAACTTGGTTGCGATAGCAGTACAAAGGGCTTTTCAGCTTCTTTACCATCCCAAATCTGCTGTTCAGAAAAAGCAATCTCCTCAATAGTATTACCGATATGAACAGTACCTGCATCACGGCATTCGGTAGCTTTAAAAGGTATTGGTGCATCAAGTGCCCAGTCAATCTTAAAAACGCCCATTCCATATCGGTATCGTTCCAGTTGCCATTTATATAGAGAGGAGAACTTATGACCTGCAATTTTGAGAAGCTGTTGTGGTGTAACATCAAATAAAACCACGTGTGACGATGGTAATTGTTCTAATGAGTTTACATAAAACCCTGTTTGAATTTTCCCACCTAAAGAAAAGAAATAAGAAGCAAGGGCATTAGCAATTTGATTTGAGCCCCCTTTAGGTATTGGCCAGCCCTTTAAATGAGCTGAAGCCATTAAAACTAATGCAATGGCCGATGTTGTTAAATTAGTAAGTGGCTGCATGGAATGGGCCGCCATACCCGCTAATAATCCTTTAGCTTCTGAAGAATTAAACCTATTTGACAAAAACGTGGCTGAAGTTATTGCTGAGAGCCCAAAACCTGCCATTTCATAGGGATATTTAGGATAATGTAAAGGAGCCAACACATCAGGGGCTATAAGCGGCCAGTTCTTCACAATGGGCCTCATCAGTTGAAGATAGTTTTCTTCATCATTCCCTAGCAAAAATGCCGTTTCTTCTAACGATGTTTTTATGATAGCAGTCGTTCCATTGTCGAAAGGATGTGCAGCGGCTAAACGCGGATAAATATATTCAAGACCATGTTCAGTCAAAGGAAGTTTTTCAAAAAACGGAGAAGCTACTGCCAGCGGATGTACTGCAGAACATATATCGTGAATATAACCAGGCAAAGTAAGCTCTGCAGATCGCAGCCCACCGCCTATGGTTTCTTTGCCTTCAATAAGTAATACGGAAAGCCCTTTCTGTTGCATTAATATGGCTGCGGCCAGTCCATTAGGCCCTGCTCCTACTACTACTGCATCAAAATCGCGCTTTTCCAAATGCATTTAAAAATCGGAATAGACCGTTGGGTGCAGAAATATGATGTCAGCTTTTGAGACATTATGCTGATACTCCGGCTTCGCCACTAAAGCTTTCCATTCCGGGTCGTTTGAAAAAGTATCCCAATGTTTATCTCTATCGGGCCTATTGTTAAAAGTGGTCATATACATTAGGTTAGGCATATGGCTGCCAGCAATAACCTCAGCATAAAATACAGCATTAAAACCCAGCCGTTTAAACAATGCCACCTCATTGCCATCATTAAACATGTGTACTTTGTTTAAATTATACTTTTCGGTAGCGCTTTCATAGCTGCGCAACTCATAAACACGATCTATTTTATTTGCGGTAAGATTTGGAACTTCAGGTGCAATCATTTTAGGAAATGCCTTCAATACAATGGTCTCCAACCTAGTATAAGGTTCCTCATTATATGGAGCGTTAATATAGTCGTCTCCACTGGTTAAGTATTGTTGGTCGGTAATTAATTTTTGATCAATATTTTCCAATTGATCCCAGGTACGGAGCGGAATAAAAACATACACACGCCTTCCTGAGGTATCACCAACAACCGGTTTAAACACTCCTACATTTTTTATTCCCAGCCTATGTAATGCAGGCAAATATGCATTTTGCAGGTATTGATCAAGCCTGTCTTCCTGTGCCTGTGTTTTAAGGTGATATATCTTTATCTCATAATAATATTTCCCGGTTGCACTAGCATTTGCAAATGAGCAAATACTTATAAGAAAAAGAAAAAAACTCAAACAATAAAGGGCGAGGTGTTTGCTTACAGATCTCATAATTAAGGTAATTGTATTGTTGTAAATTTATCTATTTACATTTATAAAAAACGGAACATTTTAGTTACAAACACTAAACATCAATGCTCCAAAGGCAAAAATCGTTAATTAATTATTTATATGCTTTCCCCATTTTTCCAAAACATCCATAATACCTGTAATTTTCATGGGCTTGCTTAAATAATCGTTCATGCCGGCTTTAAGACATATATCCCTATCTTCTGGCAATGCATTTGCGGTCATAGCAACAATTATGGGCTGATATTCCATATGATCGCGAATAAAACGGGTGGTTTCGAGTCCATCCATTTCTGGCATTTGTACATCCATAAATATAATATCGTACCTTTTATTAATCATAGCATTTATTGCCACATGACCATTTTCGGCCATATCTGGTGCATAACCCATTTTGGTAAATATATGCTTGGCCAGCTTTTGATTCACCAGATTATCTTCGGCAATTAAAATATTCAGCGGATACTTAGCTGCAAATTCTATTGAAAATTGCGATTGAACAGGTTGTGTTTCTTTTATAACAGTTCCATTTGCCTTTAGTACCTCAGCAATGTGCTTATATAATATATGATGCCGGGCTGGCTTATTCAAAATGGCATTAAACAAATGACTCTCCTTTTTGCTTTGCTCATTACCCATTGAGCTCAATAATATTATGGGTACATCAGGTTGTTTTTTCTTTATTTCTTTTGCCAGTTGAATACCATCCATAGTCGGCATATTCATATCTGATATAAGGAGATCTATTTTTTTGCCCGATGAAATAATTTTTAAGGTTTCCTCTCCCGACTCAGCCAATATCGGCTCAAACTTCCATTGCTCCAGCTGGGTTTTAAGAATATTTCTATTAGTTTCATTATCGTCAACTATTAAAATACGTTTACCGATAAGCTCATCCATATTTAAATACACGTAGTTTCTTTGTGCCTTTAACCCTGCTTTCGACTTTATAGTAAATGAAAAAGTTGTACCAATTCCAGTTTCGCTTTCAACTGTTATATCTCCACCCATTAATTTAACCAGCTTTTCGCTAATTGCCAAACCAAGTCCCGTACCTCCATATTTACGTGTTGTACTTGAATCAACCTGCGAAAATGCTTTAAACAATTTATCCAATTTATCAGCAGGGATTCCAATTCCTGTATCTCTTACGCTAAATTGCAGCACAAGCTCCTCATCTTCCTGTTTAACTAGTTTAACGCTTATAAATACTTCACCTTTGCTGGTAAATTTCATTGCATTACTCACCAGATTAATTAAAACTTGTCTAAGCCTTAACGGATCGGCTATAATCTGGCCAGGTACATTATTGTCTATCTGATAAACCAAATCAACAGACGATGCCTTTTCTGCAAAAATATCCAGAACGCCTTCTATACAATCACGCAAATCAAAATCCTGGGCCTCCAGATCCATGCTCCCCGATTCAATCTTCGAAAAATCAAGTACATCGTTAATTACAGTCAATAAAGCCTCACCACAGCTTTTTATGGTTTCCGCATATTCCTCCTGTTCATTTGTTAGCTGAGTACTCGAAAGTAATGCCGCCATTCCAATTACCCCATTCATTGGAGTTCGTATTTCATGGCTCATAGTAGCCAGAAAGATACTTTTAGCTTTATTAGCATTCTCGGCATCTTCACGTGCTTTTTCCGCAGCTTCTCTTGATCGCCTTTCATTCTCAGTCATTTTTGCCAGGCTTTCTGTACGCTCCCTAACTTGCTTTTCAAGAGCAATTTTTTGTGTTTTAATAGTCCTAACCCTGATTTTAAATGCTCCGTATATCCCTCCAACTATTAATAATACAGCCATAAGTTCAAACCACCATGTTAACCAAAACGGGGGTACAATAGTAATTTTAAGTGCGCTAACTACAGGAGACCATCTGCCTGATGCATTTTTATATTTTATATTAAACAGATACTCCCCCGGTGGCAAATTGATGTATGAAGCAGTATTACGACTACCAACATTGTTCCAATCCTTATCAAGCCCCTCCAGTTTAAATGCGTATTCTTTTTTATCTGCTGATCCAAAATCAAGCGCAGAAAATTCCATTGAAATAACGGATTGCCGGTAAGACAGCGTAATAGACTTAGTATCGGTTATATCATTTTTTAATGGAGATGAATCTTTGCTGTTTTTTGCAATAGTAAGCGGCTTATTGAATACTGAAAAGGAGGTAATCACTAATGGTGAAAATGCATTGGGCTTCAGTATCTGATCGGGAGAAAAAATATTAAAGCCATTTATACCACCAAAATACAACTTTCCGTCGCTGCTTTTTAATGACGAGTGAGGCTTAAATTCATCCCCTTGTAATCCGTCTTCCGTAGTATAATTCCTGAACGTATTTTTTACCGGGTCAAATTCCGAAAGGCCACTATTTGTACTCACCCACAATTTTCCATTGTTATCTTCTTTTATTGAGTAGATAATGTCGCTTGGCAAGCCCCGTTTCTTGTCGTATGTGGTAAAATGTTTAGTAACCGGATCAAATAAATCGAGCCCAGCCAGTGTACACAACCATAAATGCCCCTTGCTGTCTTCAAAAATATCAGTTACTCCGTTATTGCTTATGCTATTCTTTTTTTCGTCGTGTTGAAAGTGAGTAAAAGTATTGTCTTTTCGATTTAATAAATTTAACCCCGCATCAGAGGTTCCTATCCATAAGTTATCTTTTGTATCTTCATACAAAGAATAAACATAGTTGCTGTTTATACCTTTAGGGTTATTTACATCAAAAGTGTAGTATTTAAACGTATTAGTATTTTTATCGTAACAATTTAGTCCGCCGCCAAAAACACTTATCCAGGTTTTTTGGTCGCGTGTGTGAATTAAATTATAAACATTGTTCCCATCCAATCCCTTATTTACCTGGGCATTTTTATTAAAGTATTTGAACGTGTTGTTTTTAGGATTAAAAACAGTTATGCCATTTCCCCAGGTACCAACCCAAAGGTTGCCGTCATCATCAGGGCTAACGATCAGAATATAATTGCCCGATATACCTTTTTTGCCAGGAAGAGGCTGTTTGTAGCTGTTAAATAAACCACTTTGCGGATTAAACTTATTTAAGCCGCCACCATCGGTAGCTATCCAAATATTCTTGCTTTTATCTTCGCAAATATCAAGCACAAAATTATTGGATAAACTATTAATTGATGAATTATGCCTATAAAGAGTAAAACTTCCGGTAGTCTTTTTTAAGAGATTGATACCACCACTAAATGCCCCCAGCCACATATTCCCGAGGCGATCTTTACAAATAGAATAGATAGAATTTCCGTTAATAGTGTTATTATCAACCTCATCATGTTTGTAGCTATAATATTTCCCTGTAAAGGGATTTAAAATTGCAAGCCCCTCGTTTTCAGTACCAATCCACAAATTTCCGTTATCATCTTTTTTTAAACTGTAAATAGTTTTACTCGAAACATCGTTTAAATTAGTTTCGTTATATTTTATGCGCTTAAACGTTTTAGTAATTTTGTTAAACAAATAAAGGCCATCGTCCTGCGACCCTATCCACAATTGGTTACTATCATTTTCAATAATGCAGATAATATTTTTCGCCAGGGCGGCATGCGTAAGTGGATCAGTATAATAAAAGTTTGAAAAGGTGTTGCTTTCCGGATTAAAAAGATTTAAACCACCTACTGATGTTCCGGCCCAAATATTATGCTCCGAATCTTCAAATACCGTGCGGATATTATTGTCGCTTATACTATTTTCATCAGTATTTGAATGAAAGTGATGATGAAACACTCCTTTCTTAACGTCCAAGCAATCTAACCCGCCATTTTGTGTCGCAACCCATAAATTCCCTTTTTTGTCGAATAATAATCGGTTGATGATATTGTTTGCAATACTTTTAGGGTTATGTTCATCATGTAAATACCGGGTAAACTTACCCGTGCTCCATTCAAACATGTTAAGCCCACTTTGGGTAGCAATCCAAATATTCCCATCCGGAGACTCAACAACATCTGTAACCATGTTATTGCTTAAGGTATTAGGATCAGACGAATCATAACGGTAGATAATAAATTTATACCCATCATACCTGTTTAAGCCGTTCCTGGTGCCGATCCACATGAAGCCACGCGTGTCCTGAATAATGCTGTTCACATTAATTTGCGACAACCCCTCGCTTGTGCCAATATGGTCAAACTTAAGGGTCTGATTTTGGCAAAAGGCTGACATTCCATAAAATATCAATACAGAGAATACAAGGTATTTGTATATTTTCACTATAAGTAAATGTAGTTTTTATCAGGTTATAATATATTGCTGGTAATACAAAGATACGTAACTGTTTGAGGTTAATCACTGCCTCTCTTTATACGTTACAACTGAAACCTATGTTTGTGGAATACTATTACAATAATCAACAATCTAAACACCCATGCATAGTACTTTACTAAATTAAGGTCAAAAAAAATGGTTCATTATTTACGGCTTTAGAACCATAAATAATGAACCATTAACTATAGGGTTAAATAAACTTACAGTTCTCTAACCCAAATATTACGATAGCTTAGCGGTTCGCTTTTATCGCCGTGAGCTTGTAGTTTTATTGATGCGGGGCCATGTTGCTTATATGCTGGTTTACCAATATATAATGTTGGGCCCAGCAATTCGAAGTTATTTTCAACCAATACACCGTTAAAAAATACCGTTACCCTGGCTTTGGTTTTTACCGTACCATCTTCATTAAAAGTTGGAGCGGTCCAAACCACGTCATAAGTCTGCCATTCACCCGGCTTTCTGCCTGGGTTAGCTAACGGAATAGCTTGTTTGTAAATACTACCGGCCATCCCATTAACATAAGTTTTATTGTTATATGAATCTAAAACCTGTAACTCATAGCCGGCATCACCTTTACCTAATGATGCTAAAAACACACCACTATTGCCGCGAGCCTGTCCCGAGCCTGTAATACTGGCAGGTACCCGCCACTCAAGGTGAAGTTGGTAGTTGGTAAACTTTCTTTTGGTTTCAATATTACCATATTTTTTATTTACCGTAAGGATATTTCCATCTACATCCCATTTAGCGGGTGATTGATCATCAGCCTGAACCCATTCGTCGAGATTTTTTCCATTAAACAAAATAATAGCATCTGACGGTGCATCTCTGAACGAGTCACCCGGTGTAACCACTTTAGGGATAGGATCCCATGTTTCGGTATCTTCAGGTTTGGCCTGTTGTGCATTTGCCATAAAAAAGCTGCCTGATAATAATGCAGTAAACAAAATTTGATATTTCATTTTAGTAGGTTTTATTGGTTTATTCTGGATCAATAGCAAATAATTAGTAATAATTGGTGGACAAACCCGCCATTCCCTACTAACCATTTACTTTATTAAACATGCAAAATATTTTTTGCATAAGCAGCACTTTCTGTGATGCTTACATATGGATCAATATTGATATAATTTTCCTGCTCAACAATAAAATGCTTTAAGCCGGCAAGTTTTGCATAGCTCAAAATGGTTTTAAAATCAATAGTACCTCTTCCTATTTCGGTATTCCGGTTATGGTCTGTTTTGTCCATATCTTTTAAATGGCAAAGTGCAAAACGTCCAGGATTCTTTTTGAACAATTCCACCGGATCTTGTCCGGCACGTACCACCCAGTAAATATCCATTTCCATGTTAACCAGTTTAGGATCTGTTTCTTTTAAAAGAACATCATAAAAAGTAGTGCCGTCTACAGGCTTCCACTCAAAGTTGTGGTTGTGGTAACCTAATTTCAAGCCAGATTTACCACATAATTCAGCCGCCTTATTCATTTTACTTGCAACTTCTTTAAACTGATCGGCGCTCTTTAAAACCTCGCCATTTATTGAAGGAACTATAACATAGGTCATCCCTAAAATGTTGGCGGCTTCAATATAGCTTTCCAGTGCTTCAGTTTTACCTTGAACAAAATATTCATCCATACCAAAATGTGCACTTGGCGCTTTCAATCCATTATCGTTTAATAATGTGCTGAAAGATTTTGCATCAAGCCCCCAAAAGCCCTTTTCTTTTGAATACCCAAAAGGTTCAACTTCTTTATATCCGGCTGCAGCAACTTTAGCAATACCACCTTTTACATCAGCAGGCAATTGATCGCGCAAGCTGTAGAGCTGCAATCCAACAACTTTATCATTGGCTTTAGCGGATAATAATCTTGGTGCTATCATCATCCCTGCTGAAATTAATCCTGCCTGGGTTAAAAATTTCCTTCTCGTAGTCATATTTATTGTTCAAAATTGGTAGTTGGTTTAATAAATTGGGGCAAACCCCATTCACCTACACATCACAAATGTGTATAGCGTTCCTTAAGGAAGCTACTTTATCAGCCTGTTTCGGAACAAACTCCTGCCCAACATAGCCTTTAAACCCGGTAGCTGCAATAGCCCGCATTACGGCGGGATAAAAAAGCTCCTGGGTATCATCAATCTCATGCCTACCTGGTATTCCACCTGTATGAAAATGGCATATGTATTGGTGATAATCAGTGATATTTCTGATAATGTCGCCTTCCATTATCTGCATATGGTAAATATCAAAAAGCAGCTTAAAGTTTTCTGAATTTAATCTTTTCGCCAGTTCAACGCCCCATTCTACGCGACTGCACTGATAATCTTTGTGATCTATTTTGCTGTTAAGTAACTCCATCGCCAAAACAACATTATGTTTCTCTGCTAAAGCAACAATGGGCTTCAAACCTTCTACACAGTTATTCCATCCGGTTTCATCGTCTTTCCCTCTTCTACTACCGCTAAAACAGATCAGATTTTTGTACCCGTTTTTTGCAACCAATGGAATCATATCCGAATAATTCTTCTGCAGGGTTGCATGAAATTGCTTATCTCCAAAACCATCCGTCAGATTTATCTCGGCCCCGTTACACATTGGCGAATACATGCCGTGTTTTTGTAATATGGGCCAGTCTTTAGGTCCGCAAAGGTCAATTCCGGTTATACCAATTTGTTTAGAGACTTCACAAAGTTGATCGAGCGTGAGTTCGCTATAGCACCAGGGTGAAACCGAATGGTTAATATTCCCTTTCAGCTTATCAGACAATGTTTCTTTTATCTCTTCTTTCTTGAATGATGATAACATACCTGTAGCTGTTATAGCTGCTGTACCGGCAACAATATTCCTGATTGCCGATCTTCTGTTTTGTTGAGTTGCCATAAGTGGATCTTTATGATTGTACTGATGACGTTTGAATTTGACTCTTATCTTTAAAAAACACTGCGAACAATAAAAATACAGCAGCAGCAATCCCAGCAGGTATCAACCAAATCATCTTCCAATCGTGCCCTGCAGCAGAATTATAACTATCAGATATTAAACCCGCTACATAAAACCCGATTAACATACCAACACCATAAGTGGCTAACGTAATTAAACCCTGCGCAGCGCTTTTGTACTGCGGACCAGCTTTAGAATCGGTGTAAATCTGTCCGGACACAAAGAAAAAGTCATAACATACGCCGTGAAGTGCAATACCAATTATAAGCATAAAGCTCAATTCGCCTGCATTACCATAAGCAAACATTGCATAACGCAGTGCCCACGCCAACATACCAACCAGAATGGTTTTCTTGAAACCGAACTTTTTAAAGAAAATAGGCAGACAAAGCATAAATAATACCTCAGAACCTTGACCGATAGTCATTTTTCCGGTAGGATTATTAACCTTAATATCTGTTAAAAAGTTACTTGCATTTTGGTAGTAAAAAGCCAGCGGGATACAAATTAAAATTGAAGCAATAAAAAATACTGCAAAGTTTTTGTCTTTTAATAACTTCAAAGCATCAAGCCCAAGTAATTGGGAAATACTTACTTTCTCGCCAGTTGGGGTTTTAGGAGGAGTAGCCGGTAAACTAAAGCTGAACAATCCTAAAATCAGGGAGGCAATTCCTGCCATCATAAAGGTATTCTTCAAAAATCCGCTCTTTACTCCATCTGGTGAATCCCAGTGAAACAAATAGCTGATAGCTAAACCGGCAACTATCCAGCCGATAGTTCCCCATACCCGAATGCTGGAGAACTCTTTTTCAGGATCTCCAATTTGATTAAATGAAACTGAATTTACCAATGCTAACGTTGGCATATACAATACCATATAACCTAATACATAAGGATAAAACACAGAAACGTCTGTTGCTTTATACATCTGGTACATTAAAACAGCACCCAAAATATGCAGAATACCTAATATTCGCTCTGCATTAAAATACCTGTCGGCAATTAAACCAATAATGAAAGGTGCAATGATAGCACCCCAGGACTGCGTTGAGAACACAGCACCTGTTTGTGCACCTGTGGCATGAAGAGTATTACCCAAAAAAGGACCTAAAGTTACGAACCATGCTCCCCAAATAAAAAATTCAAGGAACATCATTAAAGATAATTTAACTCTTATTGCAGTGCTCATTATTTTATAGTTTAAAAATTGGTTTCTCAGGTTTGGTTAGGTTGGTTTATTTTTTTAGCGAAAGGATGTATTGCACCATCACTTTAGCATCGGCTAAGGCAAGGGTTGGGTGCGCCGCCATTGGGATATCGCCCCAGTTACCTTTACCACCTTTAATTACTTTATTAGCCAGGGTATCGATATTGGCCTCGGTTGCTGGATATTTATTGGCAACATCCTGAAATGCAGGCCCTATTACTTTTGTGTCAACTTTGTGGCAGGTACTGCAATCATTTGCAGCAATCAATTTTGCGCCAGGAGCTGTTGAGGCAGTGCTTTCTGTCCCTGTTTTAGTGGCATTTGTATCAGCATTGCTCTCAGCGGTTTTGGCTGTTTCATTTGATGCTGAAGTACTATCAGCACTTCCACTGCCTGATTTTGATCCACCGCAAGCTGCTAAAGCTGCACTTATACACAGAACTACAAAAACTTTTTTCATGATTTTACTTAAATTGATATGGAATAAAATTAATATTTATACGATGCGATAAATATATACTTTTTGGTCAAAATTTATTTATAAATGATCAGGCATTTCAATCAATACCCAATGTTTTTCTATTAAAGGAATCATTTGATCCGGAAGATGCAAAGTCATCAAAAGCTTTATCTGTTACCCTTATAATATGATTTTTAATAAATTCGGCACCTTCACGTGCACCATCTTCGGGGTGTTTCAATGCGCATTCCCATTCCAGCACAGCCCATCCTTTATAATCATATTGAGCAAGCTTGCTGAAAATGATCTTAAAATCAACCTGACCATCGCCTAATGAGCGGAAACGGCCTGCACGGTCAATCCAGTTCTGGTAGCCACCGTAAACACCTTGTTTACCGGTTGGGTTAAATTCGGCATCCTTTACATGGAACATTTTAATGCGTTCGTGATAATTATCAATATATTCCAGATAATTAAGGCACTGCAAAACAAAGTGGGATGGATCATAAAGCAAACATGCACGCTTGTGATGATTTACCTTATCCAGAAACATTTCATAAGTGATACCATCGTGAAGATCTTCACCCGGATGTATTTCATAACATAAGTCGATGCCACAATCTTCATAAACATCCAAAATAGGTTTCCAGCGTTTGGCCAACTCATCAAATGCTGTGTCAACAATGCCGGCTGGCCTTTGAGGCCATGGGTACATCATTGGCCAAAGCAATGCGCCACTAAAAGTAACGGAAGCATTTAAGCCTAAATTCTGCGATGCTTTAGCCGCATATTTTACCTGTTGAACGGCCCACTCCTGCCTTGCTTTTGGATTATTGCGATAAGCCTCAGGTGCAAAACCGTCAAAAAGCGTATCATACACAGGGTTTACTGCAACCAGTTGTCCCTGTAAATGGGTTGATAGTTCTGTAATTTCCAATCCGCAGGCATTAACACAGCCTTTCAGTTCATCAGCATAAGTTTTGCTTTCAGCAGCTTTCTGTAAGTCAATAAACCGGGCATCCAGCGTTGGTAACTGCAATCCTTTGTATCCAAGGTTTTTGGCCCAGGTACAAATAGATTCCAGGTTATTAAACGGCGCTTCATCGCCTATAAATTGAGCTATAAATATGGCAGGGCCTTTTATTGTAGTCATTGGTTTATTTAGTCAATTGGCATTAGTTTTTGGATGATAAACTAATGTGTTAAAATTCTGTTACCGTGCTTTTAGCTGTAAAGATTAAATAACGTAATCAGTCCATTTTTCGTTACTGCTATTTGAGGCCACAACATTTTCAATAAATGCCATACCACGGATACCATCTTCAATCCCCGGAAAATCTAACCATTCTGGCTTTGGTGTTTCGTTATTTAATTTTGCCTGCAAGGTCAAAGCAAAATTGCGATACAGGTTCCCAAATGCTTCCAGATAACCTTCAGGGTGACCACCCGGTGTACGGGCATTATGCGTTGCATAAATAGATTCCCTATCAGTATAATTTGCACCGGCTCTTAAAGTTTGCGCCGGTTTATCTAACCATTTTAAGGTAAGGGTATTTGGTTCCATCTGCTCCCATTCCAAGCTTCCATTTTCGCCATAAACACGAATTTTAAGCGCATTTTCCTCACCGGCAGCTACCTGTGATGCGGTTAAAACACCTGTAGCGTTTTCTTCAAAACGTAACAAAATAGCGCCATCATCATCAAGCAATCTGCCTTCAACAACAGTGTTTAATGATGCGTTTAACTGGACAATTTTTAAACCAGAAATATATTCGGCTAAATGTGCAGCATGGGTTCCAATATCGCCCATACAGCCACTCTTTCCTGATTTGGAAGGATCGGTTCTCCAGGCAGCCTGTGCATTGCCCTCTTTTTCAGAAAGCTTACTCAACCACCCCTGAATATACTCTACATAAATCTTTCTTATTTTTCCTAATGATCCGCCTTTAACAATCTGCCTGGCTTCTTTCACCAATGGATACCCAGAATAAGTATGCGTTAATAAAAGCATCAGCCCGGTTTCTTCAAGCTTTTTTCTTAACTGTTTAGCTTCATCTAAAGTAAAAGTGATGGGCTTTTCAATAACTACGTTAAAGCCATATTCAAGTGCCAGCATTGCCGGAGCGAAATGCACAAAATTTGGCGTTACTATAGTTACAAAATCCATTCGCACATCAACAGGAAGTTTACTTTCAGCAACTATCATCTCCTGGTAACTAACGTAAATCCTGTCTTCAGGTAAATAAAGCATACGTCCGCTTTCCTGCGCAACGTCTTTATGCATACTTAGCGCACCACAAACCAGTTCTATCTGGCCGTCCATATTGGCGGCAATTCTGTGAATAGCTCCTATAAAAGCATCTTTCCCCCCGCCTATCATTCCCATGCGGAGTTTTCTATGACCCATATTTTTGTGTTAAATTATTGATTTAGTGAATTATTGATTTAAATAGATAATGAATGATAAAATTATTGATTTTTATTGGTTCCAATCAATAATTCCATCATTCAATAACTCAATAATTATTATTTAGGTCGCCCAGGCCTTATCGCCTTTTTTGTATGGCAAGTTACCGTCATAGTGTCCCGGTACGGCTATGTAGCGTAAAGCTTTGGTAGCACCAATTTCTGATGTAAAGTAACCCAATAGGGTCAACTCTTTCATCATTCTGAAATAGTGGTTAGGCAATTCAATCGGTTTATATTTATCATCACCTTTATGTGCAATTTTATCTGCATCAAGCTTTTTATTTCTATCGGCAGTAAAGGCTTTTTGTTCTTTGTCTAAAGCCACTAATAAATCAATGCGCTGTGCGGGAGTCAGATCCAGGAATTTGCTGCTATATTGTTTTTTTCCGGCGTCATCCAATTTGGTTAAGCCTTCCAAAAATATTTTCTGATCGGCAGGAGTATAGCAATCACGTACCATTACAGCCATAAATTGGCCTACATTTGCCGCTTTTGCACCTGGTGAGCTGGTTGTGGGTAATATAGTATCAGCCACCTCATTTAAAAAGGCAACATGATCTGTATCAAACAAATCGCTTACCTGCGTTGAGGTTGATTTACATCCTGAAATAAAGAATTCAGCACCTATTACGGCACCACCCATTAACAGGGCAACTTTACCTATGGCGTCTCTTCTATTCATTTTATTTATTGATTAATGAATTACAATTTATTTTTTTGAATTAGCGGATTATAACGTCCAGCCTTCCCTGTACTGGCGTTTAACATACTGGTTAACATCATCAAAGTTGGTTATTTTCATGGCCTCGTTATCCCAAACCATTTTAATGTGACCGCCTTTAAGTTCATGCCCTCTTACAGCCAAGTTAGCCATTAAAAGCGCTTCTGTTAACGGACCAGCAACATCAAATGATGAGCTTAGCTGAGTTTTACCATAGCCGGCTAAACAACCTTCAATCCATTGTCCGTAATGACCATTTGATTGTCCGGGAACACGTGCTATTGTTTGTGGCACTTTAACTTCTGTTGTACGCGAAGTTGGCAATAATAATGGATCAGCTGAATATGTGCTGGCAATCATTTTACCCTTTGTACCAATAAACAATGTTCCGTTGCCATCATCGCCAAAACGTTCGTTAGGACCTAACTCTTCAGGTCTTTCTGGCTGAATACCACCATCCATCCAGTGAACAGTTACATCACCTTTGGTTTTGCTGGTTTTAGGAAAAGTTAAAGTAATATGGCTTGACGGAGGACAGCTATCAGGGAAACGACCTTGTTTAAACTCACCAACATAAACCGTACCTACACTAGCTTGTACGTCTTTTGCATATTGTAAGCCAAGCACACGGAATGGAGCCTCCACAAGGTGGCAACCCATATCGCCTAATGCACCTGTACCATAATCCCACCATCCGCGCCAGTTAAATGGAACCAGATTATCTACATAATTTTTTTGCGGAGCCGTACCTAGCCATAAATCCCAGTCAAGTGTTGACGGAATATTAGCCTGGGCAGTAGGCCATGGAATACCCTGAGGCCAAACAGGGCGATTAGTCCAGCAATAAATGGTATGAACATCACCAATAATATCAGCATCATACCATTCTGCTAACTGGCGAGTACCATCGTTTGATGCTCCCTGGTTACCCATTTGGGTTACCACTTTATATTTTTTAGCCGCTTCTGTTAATAAACGGGCCTCGGCAATATCATGCGTTAATGGTTTTTGTACATAAACATGCTTGCCTAATTGCATAGCATGATAGGCAACGATGCCGTGTGTATGATCGGGGGTTGAAACAGAAACGGCATCAAAGTTTTTATGTTCTTTATCGAATAACTTGCGCCAGTCTTTATAATAGGTAGCTTTCGGGAACTTTTTAACACTTCCGGCTGCTCGTTCATCATCCACATCACATAAGAATGCCATTTCGGCTTTCCCTGTTTTATCGAAGTGATTAATATCGTCAGCACCTTTACCGCCAACACCAACGCTGGCAATAATTAAACGGTCACTTGGTGCTGTGTAACCTTTACCACCCAGTACAAAGCGGGGCACAATCATAAAGCTTGCAGCAGCAATTGTTCCGGTTTTCAGGAAATCCCGCCTGGAAGGGTTTGACATTTTATTGTCCTCTTTTTCTTCAGCCATGTTTTTATAATGATTTAGGTTAGATATTATTCTTTTTTAATTGCTCTACAGCATAATTTGCAGCCCTGGCAGTCATAGCCATGTAAGTAAGTGACGGATTCTGACATGCTGTTGATGCCATAGCAGCACCATCAGTAACAAACACGTTCTGTGCATCCCAAACCTGGTTCCAGCCATTCAATACTGAAGTTTTTGGATCACGGCCCATACGTGCTGTTCCCATTTCATGAATACCTCTCCCCAAAAAGCCATTACCGCTATGAGTTTTAACATTTTTAACACCAGCTGCTTCCAGCATTTCTTTGGCGTCGTTCTCCATGTCAATTCTCATCTTCTTTTCGTTATCTCTAATCTCTGCATCAAAAGCTAAAACAGGTAGTCCCCATTTATCTTTTACTGTTTTATCTAGCGTTATTTTATTATCATGATATGGTAATGTCTCACCAAAACCACCGATACCCATTGTCCAGGTTCCTGGTTCGGTTAGTGCATCTTTAAATTGGCCTCCAATATTCATCTCGGCAATATCACGGCTCCAGCCCTCACGGCCACCACCACCCTGGTATCCGAAACCACGGATATAATCACGTTTTTCACCATTTAAGTTTCTGTAGCGCGGGATATAAATACCATTAGCCCTTCGACCAAAATAGTATTTATCTTCAAAGCCTTCAACTGTGCCGGATGCTCCAACTCCTAAGTGGTGATCCATTACGTTATGACCCAGCTCACCACTGCTACTACCCAAACCGCCGGGCCAGATATCAGTTGCTGAATTCATTAAAATCCAGGTACTATTAAAAGTCGATGCATTAACGAAAATAACCTTTGCAAAAAACTCATAGGTCTGGTTAGTTTCTGCGTCCAATACTTCAACTCCTTTGGCTTTTTTGGTATCTTTATCGTAAAGTATTTTAGTAACAATTGACCATGGGCGAACGGTTAAATTTCCGGTAGCCATAGCAGCAGGTAAAGTTGATGACTGCGTACTAAAATAGGCGCCAAACGGACAACCTAACCAGCATTTATTACGGTACTGGCAATTTGTACGTGCATAATGCGGCACGGTAATATTGGCAGTACGTCCGATAACAAAATTACGGGTCTCTTTATAATGCTCCTTAAAACGTTTAGCAACATCTTTCTCCACAACATTCATTTCCATAGGCGGCATGAATTCACCATCAGGAAGGATCGATAAACCATCTCTGTTGCCAGAAATACCTGCAAATTTTTCAGCGTAACCATACCATGGTTCCAAATCCTTATAACGGATAGGCCAGTCTACACCGATTCCATCCTTAGCATTGGCTTCAAAGTCGAGCTCTGCCCAACGGTATGATTGCCTGCCCCACATTAATGAACGGCCACCTACGTGATATCCCCTGAACCAGTCAAAACGTTTAACTTCTACATAAGGGCTTTCTTTCTCGTTAACCCAATAGTCAAGGTTGGTTTCATTTAAAGGATAATCGCGTTTCAACACCGGATAATCTTTGATCATTTCCTGTGTACGCCCTCCCCTGTGAGGAAATTCCCATGGATCTTTGTTAGCATTAACGTAATCTTTGATGTGCTCAATGTTACGACCACGCTCCAACATGATGGTTTTTAGTCCCTTTTCGGTCAGTTCCTTTGCAGCCCATCCACCCGAAATTCCTGAACCAATGACAATGGCGTCATAAGTATTTGCAGACATATTTTAATTAATAAAATGGTTTATAAATTTATATTATCGGTTACTCCGACTAATGTATGAACAATAAATTACTGAACAAATATTTCATTGTGTTTTTTTAACACAATAATGGATTTACAGTTGATAAATGCATTTTTCTTTCTATTTTGTATAAACTTTTTTTAAGAAAAACGGCGTTTAAATATTCCCTTTTTGCATTTCGCCAACAGCATAATCAGCTGCACGGGCAGTTAAAGCCATATAAGTAAGTGACGGATTCTGACATGACGTTGAAGTCATGCAGGCACCATCGGTAACAAACACATTTTTACAGGCATGTAGTTGGTTCCATTTGTTTAATATGGAACTTTTAGGGTCGTTACCCATACGCGCACCACCCATTTCATGAATATCCAAACCAGGTGCCTGATGATTGGTTGACGGTTTGATATTGGTAAAACCGGCAGAAGTAAACATCTCCGTTAATTGTTCGATGTAATCCTTCTTCATCTTTTCATCATTGTCATCATAATCAACTGATATTTTGAGTAATGGTACGCCCCAATCGTCTTTAAGTTTATTATCAAGCGTTACAAAATTGCTTTCTTTGGGAATGGTTTCGCCCATCATATGCGAACCTACATACCAGGGACCTAAATTGCCTTTTACTGTATTTTCTTTCAAGCTGGCACCAACACCATCGTAATTGTGCTGTTTAAACCGGTAAGCGCTAAATCCAGAAGCATATCCTCGCAGAAAGTCTGTTTCCTGTTTATAAACGTTTCTGAAACGGGGAATATATCCGCCACCTGCAGGGTTGCGTCCGTCGGTAGTCCAATCTTTAAAACCATCATATTCGCCACCAATATGGGCCGAATAATTATGGAATGCAACGTATTTACCCAATACACCACTATCATTACCCAAACCATTTGGAAAGCGGTCCGATTTAGAATTTAACAAAATCAAATTGGTATTTAATGCCGCAGCGTTTACAAAAATAATTTTTGCATAATATTCAATGGTTTCCTTTGTTTGGGTATCAACAACACGTACACCTGTGGCTTTATTCAGTTTATCATCATAAATAATGCTTTCTACCACTGAGTGTGGTCTCAAGGTTAATTTGCCTGATCGCAGAGCCCATGGCACAGTGGATGAATTTGCGCTAAAGTAGCCCCCAAACGGGCAACCACGTTGGCAAAGCGTACGGCTTTGACATTGGGTACGCCCCTGGTCAATATGTATTTGATTAGGCTTTGATAAATGTGCACACCGCGCACTGATTACATACCGGTTTTTGTAATTAGTTTTAATGTGATTGCTGAAATAAGCTTCAACATCATTTAAAGGATATGCAGGTAAAAATTCACCATCAGGTAATTCAGGAATTCCATCGCGATTACCAGATATGCCTGCAAATTTTTCAACGTAGCTATACCAGGGATCAATATCTTTATAACGAATAGGCCAATCAACAGCAAAATCGTCTCTTGCCGGGCCCTCAAAATCGAAATCGCTCCATCTTTGAGTTTGCCGTGCCCACATAAGCGATTTTCCGCCCACCTGGTAGCCCCTAATCCAATCAAAAGGCTTCTCCTGAACATAAGGATGCTCTTTATCTTTCACAAAAAAATGAGCCGCATCTTCACCAAAGGCGTAGCATCTGTTTACTATAGGGTTAGCTTCCTGCACATCCATCGGCAAAACACCATGATGCGGAAACTCCCAGGGATAAAGATTTGTTGTAGGATAATCTTTAACATGCTTAACATCCCTTCCACGTTCAAGCATTAGTGTTTTTAGCCCCTTTCCGGTAAGCTCTTTCGCTGCCCAGCCGCCACTCATGCCCGAGCCTATTACAATTGCATCAAACGTGCGTTCTTTAATGCTATCAATATTTAAGTTGGCCATAGTTACGTTTGTTTTAAATTTTTAACCGGAAAATGTGCATTATACCTTCCCGGCACCAACTCATAAACAATTTCTTTAGTCATAAAGTACTGCGAAGTAGTATAACCAAAAAGTGTTTGTTGTTTAATAGCCCAGTAAAAAGCAAAAAGCGGGTTAGCATCTACCGTTTTTTGTGGTTTGGTATTTCTGCCTGCAGGGGTTTTAGCACCACCTGCTTTTTTAGCATTCTGTTCAATTTCAACTAAAACAGCTTCTCTGTCTTTTATATTCAGGTCACTAAAAGATTGGTTATATTTTTTTTGCACCACATTGTCAAATTCGGTTAGGCCTTTAACAATGGTTAATTGATCTTTTTTGGTATAACAGTCATCCAGCATTTTTAAAACAAATAGATGTAGGTTTAAATCCTTTGCACCGGGAGTATTAGTTTTAGGAATGATGGTTTCGCAAATGTCACCTATTAGTTTCTCCTGATCTGAATTGATATTCAGATGTTTCAAAGCTATTGCAGGAGTACCGCTGTTTTTTAAACATGATGGAAGTAATACTGCACTGCTTACAACCAAAGCCAGATTTTTTATAACCGCGCGTCTGTTCATTTAATTAAGAAATTAGCATTAAACATGTACAATTAACATTTATTAATATTCGCAGTAAATAGCCTATGAGCTAATTGGTTTATATTGCTTCTTTAACTAAAACTCAAATTGAGAGGTAATCTTACTAAAACAGAAAAGATTTAAAACAATATTGAAAGTTAAAATAATACTATCAATAACCCCAATTTTTCATGATTTGTAAATCAATTTTTACACAATCAACCGGATCTTTTCCCTGGTATGATTCCTGCTCAATAATAAACTGAGAAGTTCCTCCTTTTTTACGAGCAAGTTTTAAAGTTTCTCTTACCGGTAACAAGCCCTGACCAAGAATAGTACTTTCGTATCCATGTCCCATCTCACCATTGGTGGCTGATTTAATTTCATCTTTAATATGTATTAATTCAAACCTGCCAGGGTGTTTGTTGATGATATCAATTGCAACACCACCGGGCAATCCAAACATATTACCAATATCCAGTTGCTGTGCAACTAATAAAGGTTCAGTATTAGCAAGTATGTAGTCGTATAAGTTACCGTCGCCAATTTTAGTGGTAAACTCAAAATCGTGGTTATGGTAACCAAATTTCATCCCGCTAGCTTTACACAATTCTCCACATTTGTTAAACTGCTCCATAAAATATTTAAGACCATCCATATCTGTACGTAAGCTTTCATCAAGCCAGGGGCTTATCACATATTTTTGACCCACAGTAGCGGCATCCTCAATAGTATATTTCCATTTATCGGTAAAATCCCCTTTTGCCTTATCCCAATCCTGAGCAGTCATAACGGTATGTCCGCTTGGCATTTGCAAATCAATATCAGCTAAAAGTTTCTTAAACTCCTTTGCTGTATAGCCATAAAATTTACGGTCGATATAGTTGGCATGCTCTACATGACGCACACCACCGTCATAAAGCTTTTTTAAAGTACCTGAAGGATCTGTCTTCATGGCATCCCGAACCGTATAGAGTTGAACGCCCAAACGTTCAATTTTTTTAGGGTCGGCAAATAAATGATCGGGCATAAGCGCTGCACCTGCAACTACCAATGTTGTATTTTTTATAAACTCGCGGCGTGAATGATTCATAAATTGATTAATTTGTTGCTGTTGGAAACACGGGAAACAATAAGGTATTATTACTTACAAAAGCCAAATGCTTGCTATCTGGTGCCCATGACGGGGTATTGATAGTGCCTTGTCCGCCATATAAATAAGCTATGACTTTTATTGGGCCGCCACCTACAGGCATCATTCTTAAATAAACATGCTTATAAAAAGGATGATCACCTGCTGCAACTTCTGTTTTCAGGAAGGTGATAAATTCAATCCACTTCCCGTCAGGCGAAATATGGGGGAACCAGTTATTATAATCGTCATTTGTAATTTGCGTTTGTTCGCTGCCATCAGCCTTCATACGCCATACCTGCATCAAACCGCTACGCACCGAATTAAAATAAATATACTTCCCATCTGGTGAATATTCAGGTCCATCATCCAAACCAGGAGTTGTTGTTAATCTCACTTCAGGGCCACCGGCAGACGGAATACGGTAAACATCATATTCTTTATCTCTTGAACCGCAAAACACGATGTATTTACCATCAGGAGACCAACCATGCATGTACGATGGCCCAATCTTGTTCATCCGGCGAGGTTGCCCACCTGTTGCAGGTAATACCCAGCCAATTGAATTGCCTGTACTATCACTACTGCTTATTGCAAGCCATTTTCCATCAAATGAAATTACATGATCGTTATTATTATGAATAGCAGAGCCTGTATTCAATACTGTTGGCAAATTATTTTTAAGGTTGAAAGTATAAAGCAAACCATCGCTGTTATAAAGCAGATTTTTGCCATCTTTCATCCAGTTAGGGGCTTGTAATGATTTAGGAGATTGATAGATTATTTTACTGTTTTGAGTTTCAAGATCCAATATTTCAATTTCGCTGCCTAAATATTGATGGTAAGGAACAAGATCTTTACCAGCAGGAACCACAATTCTTACATTGTTAAATACAGCTTTTTCGGTTACATCCGGGTTATGGGCGCAAATAAACAAACCCACATAAACGTCGTCACCCAAATCAACATCACTTATTTCTTGTGAAACAAATAAATCCCCTTTGCGGGCGACTGACATGGTGTAAGTATTACCTTTTCTTTCTAACTGAATAACATCAGCAGAGGTCAATTCAAATTTCTTTTCTTCAGTAGCACCTCCAACCGTTCTGCGAAATTGCAGAGAGGTCAATCCTGCTCCATGAACTACGGCACTGATATGTTTTGAGTTTGAATCGGGCGAGGTACGCACCATCCATCCAAACTTGCGGTGTTCTTCAATACCCTTACCAATAAATGCTGCATTGGTACGCAATATAAAATCGCCTTTCATACGTTTCCAAACGAAATGAAACTCATCATGATTGCCCCAGATATTTGTTCCTGACCCCGATAAATGATACTCTTGGGAATTACTGTCATAAGAGCCACTTCCTGCGTGTTTAACCTTCCCTATATCACTCTGATCATCAAATATTCCTATCAGGTTACTTTGCGCATGAAGTTTTATGCCAGATAAAAAAACAGCACAAAAGAAAAAAAATCGGTAAATTATTTTTTTGCTCATTGGGTTTATTGATTCTTAACGGTTGTAATTGGTTTACTAAGGTAAAAATTACATTTGTAAAAGGAATAGTGTTAATGTAACAATATGTATTCATCACGTACTCATTTTATAATTAGTACATAAAATAAAACGTCCCCGGTTTTTAAGCCGGGGACGTTGTTTATGATTTTCTTATAATCTGTTTTATACTTGTTCAGCAATAAAAGGAACTTTTTCAGCTGCTGCAAACTGCTTTTTATTGGCTACCGGTACAGGGCAATATTCCAAATAAAATTGTTTTTTAGAATCACGATAAGAACTTACAGCACCAATCAGGCTTAAAAATTTAATATAATACCATGCCGTATCAATTTGATACGGTTTAAAACCCGAACGGGCACTGTTTGGAAACAAATGATGATTGTTATGCCACTCACCTGCTACAAAGCCAGGCCATATCTGGTTAATTGACATATCATCACGGTTATAATCAATTCCTTCGCGACGCATATCCTTGCCTTTACCATGCCCTTCATAGTTAAAAGTACGTACGCCTACGGCCCAAATGCCAGCAGCTCCAAAAATTGCACAAACCAAGGACGGCCCGCCTATTAAAAAGAAAACGGTAAACCAAAAGCCCCAGTTAAGAATAATACTCAGAATAGCGCGACCCGGATTTGCTACCGAGCCCCATTTCTGGTATTGCTCATATGTATTAGGTTGTACACCTGTATGATCCATCATGGTAACACAACGATTATAATCTTTAACACTCATGTTACGGGCAATGGGTTGATGATTTACATCAGCCAAAAAACAATATAAAAAACCGCCTTGCGCATTATATGGATCACCCGGCTGATCGGATAATGCATGGTGCACGTGGTGAGATATTGCATAAATCTCTTCCGGAATAATTTTAAGTGTAAGATTCTGCGTGATAAACCGCCAGAATTTATTTTTGAATTTATACGCTCTGTGTGTGCAATATCTGTGATGCCAAATGGTACCATGTGTACCCATCACTATCATTCCATACACAAAAGCAATAATTAAGCCTGTTATAGAAAAATATTTAAAGATAAAGAGGAATAAAAAAGGTGCGAGGCACAAAACTAACAACCAGCTTACAAAGGATAACCAGTTCTTTTTGTTTTTAAATACATTTAAGCGTGAAAAAAATTCGCTGGAGATTTGGAAATTACTGGGTTTAGTAAAGTTCCCGGCAGGGTCTCTCCAGCCATAGACAGGCGGTTCGAGCACATTTTTTAAAAAAGTCATTAATTAGAGAGGGTATTTAAGTTTATATTGTTTGTATATAGTACGCTTTAAATATAACTATATTACATAAAGATGACAATAAATAATTATTAAGGTATTCTACAGTAATGTTAACGTAACAAGGAGGGATTTAGTTACGCATAAGCTTTTACCAGTGGAAGGTTAAAATAGAAAGTGCTCCCTTGTCCCGGTACCGATTTTACAGATAATTTGCCACCATTAAGCTCCACTAATTCTTTACAAAGCAATAAGCCTATGCCTGTGCCCTTTTCGCCTGATGTTCCTGAATTTGAGAAATGAGTATTTAAGTAAAATAATCTGTCAATTTCATCAACAGTCATTCCTTTGCCGCTATCTGTTACATTAACTATTAGGTCGTTATTTTCTATAACAGTAGTAAGCATTATATTTCCGGTTTCTGTAAACTTAATGGCGTTGCCTATCAAATTACGCAAAATCACTTTAAGGTGATTTTCATCTGCATAAACACCCCGGCCGGGATATGCCTGGTTTATAAAGTCGATTTTTTTTAATTGCAGATCATGAGCAAATGTTTGCTCCATCTCCAAACCAAGCAAGTAAATATCAATATTTGACGAATGAATGTTCCTCCCTTTAATCTGGCTACCAGCCCAATCCAGCAAATTTGAAAGGGTTAATTCGGCCCCTTTTATAATAGGGCTTATATCCTTCATCAATTCTCTCACTTCATTGGCAGAAAGGTAGTTTTCATCAAACATTTCAATTATATTACTCAGGTTGGCAACAGGTGTGCGCAAATCATGCCCTATTACAGCCAGTAATTTATCCTTAAGGCCATTCACTTTTTGCAAATTGATGGTTTGAATTTCAATCAGTTGTTTTTGATCCAATAACTCTTTATGCTGCTGCTGCAACTTACTACTCAATATTTTTTTCTGTTTATAAAAATAAAAGGTAGCACAGCAAATAGTTACCAAAACAACCAGCGACATCATCAATATCTCTATCAATACATATTGCGATTTTATCTTCGCTTTATTTGTCTTATCTTTTTCTTCCATTAATGAGATATTGTTCATTCTGGAATTTAGATCGTAATAATTCTGTATAAGCTTAATTGTCTTCAGTTTGGCAACATTGTTTAAGCTATCCCTTATTACATTATATTTTGTTTGCCAGTTTAATGCTTCCTTTAAATCATTTTTTAACGAATAACTATTAATGATTTCCTGATAGGATTTATATGTTGCATCTATTACCCCAATCTTATCAGCAAGAGCCATTGCTTTTAGTGCATTAGAGATAGCATCGTTATAACGACCATTATTGTTATAGACACGTGCATATTCTATATAAGTATAAGCACGTAAGCGCAGATTATTTACCTGTGCACTTTTCAAAAGCGCCGTGTCATTATAAGCTATAGCTGCGGTATAGTTCCCCATTTTATTATAAATGGAGCTTAGGCGACTATATAAAACTGCAATATTATTATTATCTCTTACTTTCTTATTTAACTTTAATGAGAACATTGCAGCTTTAAGAGCCTTTTTATAATCTTTTTGTTCGCTGTAAACATTTGCTTTTTCGCTTATCACTTTAGCAATGCAAACGGTATCGTTGCCGGCATAGTACATAGCTGTATCTAAATAGACTAATGCCTCTTTGTATTTTTTAAGATCAGCGTAAGTACGGCCAATAGCTTTATAAGCATCCGAACGTTCGAGCGGTCGGGTTTTAGGAAAATAACTAAGCGCGGACTTTAAATAGAATAAGCTAATTGGGTAATATGACTGCGACCAATATATCAAACCTATAGTTAAATAACTCTCTCCTCTGCCGTAGGCATATTTGGCCTTTCCAGCAAGCAATAAAGCTTCTGAGGCCATTTCACGGGCAGAATCGGGCGCTGAAAGATAAATATTATGTGCGGTATTGTTTAACCTGTCTATTTTAACCTTTGAGAAAAACGAATTTAACGAATCATTTTTCGATTGATTTTTTTGGGCAATGGAGGGAAGGGTAAATATTAGAATTATAAATAATATTATTATGAAGCCCCTCATGAGTATTAATACGATAAAAGATGCAATATTTGTTTCGTTTTCATCAGCTAATTTAATTAAAAGCTTATCGTTTAAAAAGCATTCTTATATAAAAACACCAATTTGATATATCTTTTTAACTATATTATTTATTAATTAATTAAATATTTATTTTTAATTAATAATGATTCCTAAACCAAATGTAATATTTTTATTCTTTGATTTTATTTCCACATACTTTATATTGGCAAAAACCAATTATCCGTGAAAAACTTACTTTTTTATCTGTTATTTATTTTGTACATGCCCAGGTGTTTTGCCCAGGAAACAATTGAACGTAATAACAGGCTTACGGATTCGGTTACGGAAACTTTTGAGGTATTAAAATCAAATAAAGATATTAAACAGGGACTTTACAGGGCTCTTTTTAAGCACAAAACATTAGTAGCAACGGGTAATTATACCAATGATAAAAAAACTGGCATATGGAATTTTTATAAACCCGATAGCAAATTGGTGCAACGATTTAATTATGATAAAAACGAAGTGATTTTTGAATCGGGTTTAGATACACTTTATGATGTTCATTACCTGATAGATCAAAAAATTGAAGATACAGATACAATAACAAGACCCCTGAAAATTGGCGGAGTTTACTATGGGTTAATTCCCTATATGACAGCATTCCAGGTTCCTTTTGATACATTTGAAATCAATACAGATAATTATGATGCCGTAATAGAATTATTGGTTAGTCCGTTAGGACGTCTTGCTGACTATAAGATTCATATTTTTTCTGATTATTATAAATACAAACAGGTCTTTAGTCTGGATGTTAATCTGTTTAGTGAAGAAGACAGGCAATTTGTACCCGCAACCTTAAACAGTAAGCCCATTCTATCAAGGATAATTATTAAGTGTTTTGTTACATCGAAAGGGAAGCTTGATTTTTACTAAAATATATTAACCGCCCCCTCATTATCAAATGCAAAAAGCTCATTATTTTATAATAAAACAATGAGCTTTTTGGTAACGGCTTATTTAATCTGCTACCAAAAAATTGAATAAAGCGCTACTACTATACCGGTAATAATTAATGCGCCGGCTAAAAAGCCTTTAGATGTTTTAAACATTGAAGCATCAATTTCAAGTCCGTTGGTAGTAGTACCACGCGCTGCATCAATTTTCGATATAATGTACATGCCTATTACGCAAATAATAAATACAAAACCCATACGATCGAGGAATGGAATTTCATAAAGCTTAGTCACTTTATCATCCTGAAGAGCCAGCTTTGAGAAACCATAAGGCGATAGGAAGCTAAGATCAGCAAAGCGTGGTAACACTTTAAAGAAACAAGAAAACACAAAACCACCAATAGTAGCAAACATGGCCGCATTTGAAGTAGCCTTTTTCCAGAAGAAGCCCAATATGAACATGGCGAAAATACCCGGAGATACAAAACCCGTGTATTCTTGTATGTATTGGAAACCCTGTTTACCCGCACCCATTAGTGCTTTACCAATTAATTCAGATAAAATTATACCTAATACCATTGCAACCACTACAGACCATTTACCCAATTTAACCAACTTTTTATCTGTCGCCTCCGGATCAATTGCTTTTTTATAGATATCCAGGGTAAATATTGTGGCAATACTATTTGCTTTGCCGGCCAATGAGGCCACAATAGCAGCAGTTAAGGCCGCAAAGGAAAGTCCTTTTAACCCTGATGGCAATAAATTCAACAATGATGGATAGGCTTTATTAGGATCTAAAACCCCCGATGAACTCATCATTTCCTGGTGGAACATACCTTTTTGATATAGCAGATATGCCGCTATACCGGGCAGTACAACAATAACAGGCATCAACAATTTTAGGAAGGCAGCAAATAAAATACCACCGCGGGCAGTTTTTAGATTTGCACCCAACGCCCTCTGTGTGATATACTGATTACATCCCCAATAGTTAAGGTTGGTGATCCACATACCACCTATCAACACAGACAAACCGGGTAAATCCATATAATTTGCATTGTCTTTCTTAAATATCATGTGGAAGTGATCACTCGCCTCTGAACGCAGAATTGTGAAACCGTGCAGTAAACCATGCGTACCTTCTTTCTCACTTAAAAGGGTTAGTGCAAGGTAAGTTGCCATTAAGCCACCGAGAACAAGTACTGCTACTTGTATAACATCGGTATAACCGATAACCTTCATACCACCCAGTGTAATTATTACAGAGAAGATAGCAAGCAACCAGATACACAAGTGAATATCAAGCCCGGAAATACCACTAACTGCCAATGCTCCAAGGTAAAGAATCGACATTAAGTTAACCACAATGTACAGCAACAGCCAGAATATAGCCATTATCATTGCTACTGTGCCGTTATATCGCTGATGCAAAAACTGCGGCATAGTGAATATCTTATTTTTAAGATAAACAGGTATAAAGAATACGGCTACAATAATCAATGTAATGGCAGCCATCCACTCATATGTTGATATTGCCAAACCCATTTTAAACGCTGATCCGCTGGTGCCAATAAATTGTTCGGCAGATATATTGGATGCTATTAATGAAGCGCCAATAGCCCACCAGGTAAGTGAACCTTCTGCTAAAAAATAATCTTTTGAAGTAGCATCGGCATTGTGTTTGCGTTTGTATACCCACCAGCCATAACTGGAAACTATAACGAAGTAAATTAAAAACACGACATAGTCGCTAAAGGAAAGGCTTTTCAAGTTCATTTATTAGGTTAGTTATTGTTTATATGTTGGTTTGACAATTATAAAGTATATAAATCTCTTTTTCAAATTTTTAACTATTCTATTTCAACATCTTTTTTATTTACATACAACTCCATAATAAAATGCAGCAAAAAATGCTCGGCAGGTAACGTTTAAAACCTTTTTAATATGGAAAAAAAGAAGGTTATAGTCAGGGCTCTTAATGAAAGAGAACTTATTTTTAGGACTGTAATGGAGAGGCCAGTTACTTATTTAAATGGCACAAAAAAGCCTTTGACTTTATCTGCATTATGAACAGATAAATCAAAGGCTTTAATTTAAAATTTATTAAATATTGGACGGATTATTAGTGGCCGTGATGGCCATCAGCACCATGTGCATGGCCATGAGATAATTCTTCGGGTGTAGCGGGACGAACGTTAAGGATATTTCCTTTAAAGTGTAATTCCTGGCCCGCCATTGGGTGATTAAGATCAACAATTACTGAATCTTCAGCAACTGAAACTACCTGTCCCTGAAAACGGTTGCCATTGTTATCCTGCAAAGGCAAAACACTACCAATTTCTGGAACTTCAGCACCGTTAAACATCTCTATAGGCAAATTAGCTACTGCTTCTTCATCATATTCGCCGTAAGCGTCTTCGGCAGATAAACGGAACTCGTAAGTGTCACCTGTTGAAAGTTCACTTAAGTTTTCCTCAAACTTTGGCAGCATTTGTCCTGCTCCGAATAAGAAAGTAAGCGGTTGCTCTTCGGTAGCGCTTTCCTGTAATACTTCAGAACCTTCCTGGTCAACATACAGATCGTAAGTTAATGACACTACGTGTTGTGGTTTAATTTTCATTGGAATAATTTTTTCGTTTTTAATTTTCAATCAGCAAAACTCATGAGGTATTTGCTGTTTTAGCCCTGAATTTGTTTTAAGGCATCAATAATATTTAGTGCAGGCAATCCGCAGGTTTTACCTTTACAAATAAATATTTGTGTAGCAGTACCAAACTTATCCTGCAGCAAAGGTAAACTTCCTTTTTTACCACCCAAGATAATTTTGTTTGGGACATAGTTTTTTTCCATTTCTATGCGGATATCTTCAAAATTGTTACCTGTAATGGCTATTTCAAATACCCCAAAAACTTCTTCCAGCAATAACAATACCCAATTTGAATAAGATGATGGATAATTTCCCAGATGTGGTGTAATATTCCTCAATAATTGCGTCGAGATGGTTAAATAGCTTTCATTGTCGAAAAAATGACCCAGTTTACTAAGGTTACGTGCCATTACTGAGTTTGATGATGGCGTAACACTGTCCATAATTTCAGATTTACGGGCTATCAATACTTCATCATCACCTGCGGTGTAATAAAACATGCCTGTTTCTTCGCTATAATAATAAAGGATAGCTAAATCTGCCAGATCTTTTGCCTTTGCAAGCCATTCTTCATCGAAAGTAGCTTCGTATAAAGCAATTAAGGCATCAATAATATTAGCATAATCATCCAAAAACGCTATCTGGTCACCTGCGGTAGCATTAAATACTCTTATTAACCGGCCATCCTTATTTAAAAGATTATTTAAAATAAAATTGACGTTTTTAAAAGCGATATCTAAATATTCAGGCTCATCAAAGGCACGATAAGCATCACATAAGCCTTTTAACATTAATCCATTCCATGAAGCCAGAATTTTGTAATCCAGGCCTGGGCGAATACGTAAGCTGCGAACGTCAAATACTTTTTTTCGATTTATAGCAATCCGATCCAGCAATTCGTTAATCGTTAAACCTAATTTTGCGGCCATCACTTCATCCCTTTCTTTTCGGAATAAAACGTTTGATGCTTCCTCTTCCCAATTCCCATCCTCTGTAATATTATAATAGATGCAGAACAGTTCAGCATCGCCACCCAATATTTCTTCTATTTCTGTTTTAGTGAAAATGTAAAACTTACCCTCTTTCCCTTCGCTATCTGCATCAAGCGCGGAATAAAAGCCGTATTGAGGCGAGATAAGTTCACGCAGGGTAAAATCAACCGTTTCTTCTACTATTTTTTTATAGAGCGGATCCGGGTTCCATGTATAAGCTTCGGCATAAAGACTAATAAGCTGTGCATTATCATACAGCATTTTTTCAAAATGCGGCACATGCCAGCGGCCATCAACCGAATAACGTGCGAAACCACCACCAACGTGGTCATATATACCACCGAAGGCCATTTTGTGTAGGGTTAATTTAACCGCTTTAGCTATGCTTTCATCTTTTAACAGATGTGAGGCCCGCATTAAACTTATCCAGTTATTGGGTACAGGGAATTTGGGAGCCGATCCAAAACCACCTTCAGTATAATCAAAATATTTTTTCCAGTTACTGATTATCGGCTCCAGATCAGCCTTTGCATATGCTGGCTGCTCTTTTACAAATTCAACGAATTCATATTGCTGGATGCCTTGCGTTAACTTTACTGCATAATCTTCTGCCTCTGCAGGCTTTTGTTTATAAAAATCAGCCAGGTTAAACAGCAGGCTTGTCCAGTCGTTTTTGCGAAAATAAGTACCACCGTAAATCGGGCGCTGATCTGGCAGGCAAATACAGTTAAGTGGCCACCCTCCCCTCCCTGTCATTAATTGCACAGCGCTCATATACACCTGGTCAACATCCGGGCGTTCTTCCCTATCAACTTTAATACACACAAAATATTCGTTCATTACTGCTGCCACCTGTTCGTCCTCAAAACTTTCGTGCTCCATTACATGGCACCAGTGGCAGGCAGAGTAACCAATGCTTACCAATATCAGTTTATTCTCTTCCTTTGCTTTTTGCAATGCTTCCGCACCCCATGGATACCAGTTTACAGGATTATTGGCATGTTGCAGCAAATAAGGTGAGGTTGAATTGGCCAAACGATTCATAGTAATTTATTTGGTGGCTAAAATGCAATAATTAACCCGCTTAAAATTAAATCAATTGTAAAGAATAAAAGTTTTACAAAATTCACTATTTCAATTCATGCGTAATTAAATATTAAGGATTTTCTGCTGCCGATAACTGTTGCATACTTCACCAATGTGTAGAGATATTCCACAGTATATCTAATCTACATTATAAATAAAACACTGATTTAAAGAAAGTTACAATAAAAATCCTTTTTTGGCATCATTATGCTTTCATATATACCATATCAAAACTAAGAAAACATGAAAAAACTAATCACTATGATTGCTTTAACTGCAATCGGATTCGGAAGCGTTTATGCACACAGTGCAGTTGCAGCAGTTAAAACAATGCAAACTGATACAACTAAGAAAAAAGTAAAAACTAAAAGGGACTCTACCAAAAAGAAGGATTCCACCATGATGAAACACAGATAATATTTTCATCCACCTAAAAAAAGCCACCTCATAAAATGGGGTGGCTTTTTTTATTGCGCCGTTTAATACTAAAAAACTAATAAGCTTTTATAAAACGATATATCAATATGTGTTTTGTATTTTTGCTATAGTTAATTCTTATAGTTTAATGGTAAAAATATTGCTTGTTGAAGATGACATTACCTTTTCACAGCTACTATTTGGTTTTCTCCAAAAAAACGGATATACCATTGATGCTGTCGCCAATGTTAAGAGCGCTTTAAAGCTTTTAAAGCAACAAAGTTATAACTTGCTCTTGCTTGATTACCGGCTGCCTGATGGTACCGGGCTAGATATATTTAGCAATGCAAGACAAAATGGTCTGAAAATTCCAGCTATTATTATGACTAGTTTTAACGATGTACGCACAGCGGTAAAAGCCATTCAGGCTGGTGCTTTTGATTATATAACCAAGCCGGTAAATCCTGATGAATTAATGATGATCATTAAAAATGCTCTTCATACCGATAAAAAACAACCTATTAATGAAAATACGCCAATAGCCGACTTTATTAGAGGGAAAAGTGCCGATGCTGATAAATTATATGCTTATATTGATGTTGTTGCCCCAACTGATATGGCAGTAGTTATACAGGGAGAAACAGGAACCGGCAAAGAATACGCAGCACGAATAATACACCAGCAAAGTAAACGAAGCCATAAACCTTTTATATCTGTTGATTGTGGGGCGTTATCAAAAGATTTGGCAGCAAGCGAATTATTTGGGCATATTAAAGGTGCTTTTACGGGCGCTGTGACTGATAAAAAAGGGTTATTTGAAGTTGCAGACGGAGGTACTCTTTTTTTAGATGAAGTTGGCAATTTAAATTATGAGGTGCAAATAAAGTTACTGCGAGCCTTGCAAGAAAAATCTATTCATCCACTAGGAGACACCCGGCTGGTTAAGGTTGACGTCCGGATTATTACTGCCACCAACGACGATTTATTAAACAGCGTAAATCAAGGTGATTTTAGGCAGGATCTTTATCACCGCCTCAATGAGTTTAAATTGCAGCTCCCTGCGCTTCGGGATCGCCATAATGATTTGGATTTGTTTATTAATCATTTCATTAAACAATCAAATACCGAGCTTGGGCGCAGCGTACAAAGCATTTCGCCTGAGGCAAGGAAAGTATTGAAACAATATGATTGGCCCGGCAATTTAAGAGAGCTTAGAAATGTAATAAAACGAATGGTTTTGCTTACCCCATCATCAGTTGCAAGCGTTGAATCATTACCTGAGGAAATGCTTTTTACCATTACCTATGCCTCTAAGCCACAATCAGATCTAAAGCTGATCAATGAAGCAAATGAAAAAGAACTAATCCAAAGAACATTGGAAAAGGTAAAATACAATAAGTCAAAAGCGGCTAAACTTCTTAATATTGACCGTAAAACCCTTTATAGCAAAATTGAACGCTATGGCATTGAGGTTTAATTTATGTGGTCGCTAAACTACCTCTGTTGCTATCTCATCTATCAAATAAATAACCCTCAAATGCTTTATTAAATACTGTAATTTATCCGTAAGTATTAAAATGGCATTAATTTGAGTGTCATCAAGCTTTTCCACTTTGCTAAATTCCATTTCTGCCAGCCTGAAATCAGCAGCCAGCTTACCTGCCCCTATTTGTGAAACACGGCCTGCAATGCGGTGCAATAACAAAATAATTTTCCAATTATCCTGATTACCTATACTAATCCTCAATTCTGCAATATCATCAATACAATCTTCAGTAAATCTTTTAAGAATTTTAGTCAACTGGCGTTTATCTCCAAAAGTCATTTTTTCTAACTTACTCAAATCAATTTCTGATTGAAGCAGTTTTTCATCATCAGTCTTTACCTTCGATATTAATGCTAGTAAATCATCAGCTTTAAATGGTTTAATCAGTACTTCATCAAATCCATGGTTTAAAACTGATTCACGTTCCCCGGGTAAAACCTGAGCAGTTAACGCATATATTTTAACATCAGCAGGCATCCGGTTTCTGAGTATCTGACAAAGTTCGGTCCCATTCATTTCTGGCATCCGAATATCAAGAAAAACATGTTTTACATGATTATTAAAATGCGCATTTAATACCTCATTTGGTGAGTTAAAACATTGGTGTTGTATATTGTAATTCTTAAATATACTGCTGCACAATTCAAGGATAAATTTATCATCATCAACTATCCATACTTCATCGTTTGTTACTGTTGAAATATTTTCGGCCTGTTTTTCAACTTCTTTAACTGATTTAATAGCCATTTTATATTTAAGCGAAAAAGTAAAACAGCTACCCTCTCCTGGTTTGCTCTTAACCTCAATATGGCCACCCTGATTTTCAATTAGTATTTTACTAATGGGTAAGCCCAGGCCTGTTCCTCTTAAATTATTTGAGCCAGCCGCATTAACCTGTTCAAACTCATTAAATACCCGTTCAACGTCCTTTTCATTAATGCCAATTCCGGTGTCTAAAATTTCAAAATTGTATTTCAAAAATTGATGGTCTTCCTTCTGCGAAAGGGTTAATTTCACATATCCTTTCTCCGTGAATTTAATCGCATTTCCGAGTATGTTAAATAATATTTGTTTTAAACGAAAAGGATCCCCTTCTACATAATTTATGCAATGCGACTCATAACCAGTAATTAATGCAATGCCTTTTTCATCTGCCTGTAAACTTAATGCCGATATTACTTCTTCCAGCAGTTCAGCCATACAGAATACCTGATTGGAGAAGGTAAATTTTCCTGAAATAATTCTATTATAATCAAGCACTTCATTAACAATTTGCATTAAATGGGCCGATGATTTGGCTATTGCGTCAATTTCTTTTTTGTGAGGATGTTCCTGTTGTTTAATCAGCTCTGTATACCCAATAATGGATTGAAGAGGTGTGCGGATTTCATGACTCATGTTTGAAAGAAAACGATGTTTTGCCTGGCCATGATATTCCGCCTCATCCCTGGCTTTCTCCAACTCTTTTCTGTAGCGATTGCTTTTGGTTATATCAGCCCAAATAAAATACACCAAAACAACGGTAAGCATAAAAAACACCACAATAATTATGCTGATGCGAGTAATGGTGGTAGTAACTACGTTTTTTGCCTCGGTATTATTTAATTGAATTTGAGCAAGTGATTCTGTTTGTACCTTTTTAATAATGGCAAGTATTTGGCGCACAAGCTTATTGTTTGCCTTAGTTAAACCCGTTTCTTTGTTTATAAACTGAGCACTTTTCCGGAGTTGTGTTTTTTCGAGAATGTGCATGGCTTGTCCCATTCCCTTAATGATACTATCCTGAATTGCTTTTGAAAGTGTATCATGTTTAACGTTCAACTCTTCGTCAACAACTTTGTACGAAGTGTTATTTTGAATTTGAGGCTGTTTTTTCTTTCCAAAAAGCTTGCCCAAAAATCCGCGCTTATCTTTTATGGTATCTTTAACTTCTTCGGGAAAAATAGTTGTTGTTGAGGTCTTTTTTTCTGTTATTGTAACAGTACTATCGTTTTCCCGGGCACTTTTATTAACCAGCCTATTAAGCATTTTAATCTGGTTTGAAAACGAAGTATTATTTACAAGACCGGCTCTGACTTTCAGGTAATTAATAAAAAGCTTATCGCGGTCAATTAACAATCTTTTTAATGAGTTGAGTCTTTTGGTCTGTGCTTCATCCCCCGCATAAACAGTTTTTAGAGTGTCTATTGTCCATAATAATTTTTTTGTTTCTGAAAAAGAACTGTAATAGCTGGTGGGATTATCTAATAAATTTGTTTTTTGTACCTGATCAAGCTTGGCCACCCTATGAGTAAGTTCATTTACTAAACGCATTTTTTCATAAGGCGATGACATTTTTTCAACTGCACCCAGCATCTGCTTAAACGCAATTCTGCTTATTCCCCATGCCGAAAGCAAAGCAAAACAAGCCAGAAAGGAAGCTATAATTATTTTCCCTTTGGTTGAACTTAAAAAAGCTGTTTTTATATAATTAACCATATTTACGCTTCAAATACAACAAAACAATGCGGAATAGTTTGCAATTAGGGGCAAATAAAACAGGGGTATTTTTATTATAGCAGCTTTTTATCTATCATCATCTTTACAAATGATAAACAAAGTTTTGCAAGGCCGTTTTAAACATACAACGGCCATAGTTTATTTAAATTTTACTTTTAACCTTAAAAAATCAAAAACACTTTTCATTGAAGCCTCAATAATTCATCATATCATTTTGCTTACAATTATCGAATTCATAATTTATTTGGTTAATTTGCCCTGTAAAATATGAACAAATAAAAAATGCACCATTCAAAATTAAATTATTTACTAAGTGCGTTGGGTTTACTCCTAATCACGGCGACAACAGCGTCGGCACAAACACAAGCCGATTCTATAAAATATAACCACCTGGATGTTTTTGATTCCACACCATGGCCGGTTACAACTGGTGATACCAGATCGGCAAGCGGACAGCCGGGCCAGCACTATTGGCAAAATCGTGCCGATTACTTGATAAAAGCTAATTTAACTGAAGCAGATAAGGACACTACCATTACCGGAGAAGTAACCATTTCTTACACCAATAACAGCCCTGATAATCTGGATTATTTATGGCTGCAACTTGACCAGAATCTTTTCAAACCTGATTCACGCGGAGCAGCAACTACTCCAATTGGTGGCGACCGTTTTGATGTTAAGGGTTTTAATCGTGGAGGTTACCATATTGAATCGGTTTCAGTTACTTACAAAGGCCAAACTTATAAAGTTGACCCAATAATTACTGATGCCCGTATGCAGGTGCGCTTAAATACCCCAATGGGTCCAAAAGGCGAAAAAATACAGGTAAAAGTTAATTATAGCTTCTCTATTCCTTTTTACGGAGCTGACAGAATGGGCCGCAAGAAATTTAAAGATGGCTATGTATACGAACTTGCTCAGTGGTATCCACGCATGTGTGTGTATGATGACGTTGAAGGATGGAACACACTGCCTTATATGGGCTTAGGTGAGTTTTATTGCGATTATGGGGACTATGACTACTACGTTACTGCCCCGGCAGATATGACTGTTGCAGGCTCTGGCGATTTACAAAATGGCGCACAGGTTTTAACTGCTACCCAGCAAAGCCGTTTAGCAGAAGCGCGTAACAGCGATAAAACAGTGATGATTATTAAACCGGAAGAAGTTAATGATCCTGCAACCCATCCATTTAAAGGTTCTTTAACCTGGCACTTTAAAATGCTGAATACCCGTGATGTATCATGGGCAGCATCAAAAGCATTTATCTGGGACGCTGCAAGGGTTAATTTCCCATCAGGTCGTAAAGGTATTGCTATGAGTACCTACCCTGTTGAAAGTTCTGGTAATGATTCATGGGGCCGTTCAACTGAATATCTAAAAAATAGCATGGAAATTTATTCAAAAGAATATTTTGAGTATCCATGGAACTCGGCAGTAAGTGTGTCTGGTGTTGCCTTAGGTATGGAATACCCCGGTATTATATTTTGCTTAAGTAACTTAAAAAATGCCGGCCTATGGGGTGATATTACCCACGAAATTGGGCACAACTGGTTCCCTATGATTGTAGGTTCAAATGAGCGTAAATATATGTGGATGGATGAAGGTTTCAATACTTTCATTAATGAATACGCTACACAGCAATTTAACAATGGCGAATATTACAATAGCAAAACCAGAATGGCTAACGGCATTGCCCGTATGATGACCAGAGCAAAAGACCCACTAATGGTAGCTCCCGAAGCTATTAACGATTACGGCCAGTATTATACCAAAACCGCTTTAGGTTTGGATATGTTGCGCAACGTGGTTTTAGGTCCTGATCGTTTTGATTATGCTTTCCACGAATACGTAAAACACTGGGCATTTAAACACCCGCTGCCATACGATTTTTTCAGAGCGATGAATGATGCTTCAGGTGAGGATTTAAACTGGTTCTTTAAACCATGGTTCTTTACTACCTGGAAACTTGATCAGGCAGTTGAATCAGTAAAATATGTAAAGGATGATGCATCTAATGGCGCTTTGATCACTTTATTAAATAAAGAAAAAATGGCTATGCCAGTTACCCTGAAAATTACCCAGGCCAATGGCAAAACTGAAACCATTAATCTGCCGGTAAATATTTGGCAACGTGCGGGCGAATGGACATTTGTTTACCCTTCAACCTCTGCTATTCAATCTATAGAACTCGACCCTGACCATCAGTTACCTGATGTTGACAGGAAGAATAATGTTTGGAGCGGAAAATAATTATTGATTTAGGAATTTTAAAATTCATTAAAAAGACCTGCTTTGATCAAAGCAGGTCTTTTTTTTACATTATTCTCACCGTGAACAATTTTGACTAGCCGGGTACTTTAGGATTACGAAATTCCTTTCCCGTTTCACCTCAAAACCCTAATTTCGCCCTAATAGAAAAAAGGGAGACGATTTGGATTATTTACAGGGATTAAATCCGGAGCAACAGGCTGCGGTAAAACAGATTAACGGGCCGGTAATGATTATTGCAGGCGCAGGATCAGGAAAAACAAGGGTTATTACTTTTAGAGTGGCACATTTAATCCGCAATGGGGTTGATGCATTCAATATATTGGTACTAACCTTTACCAACAAAGCCGCCCGCGAAATGCGCGAGCGTATTAATCATTTAGTTGGCCCCGACGCCAAAAATATATGGATGGGAACCTTTCACTCTGTTTTTGCAAAGTTACTGAGGGTGGAGGCGGATAAAATTGGCTATCCGAATAACTTTACCATTTACGATACTGATGATAGCAAAAGTGTACTAAGGGCTATCTTAAAAGAAATGAATCTGGACGATAAACTATATAGTCCAAACTTCGTTTACAGTCGTATATCAGCAGCAAAAAACAACTTGGTTTCCTGGCAAGAGTATCAGAAAAACGAACAAATACAAGCAGATGACTTTTCAAGTGGCCGTGGACAGTTGGGCGTAATTTATCAAAATTATGCTACCCGTTGCTATCGCGCCGGCGCTATGGATTTCGATGATTTACTTTTTAAAACTAACGAGCTCCTTAAAAATTACCCCGAAGTGCTTAACAAGTATCAGCATAAATTCAAATACCTTATGGTGGATGAGTATCAGGATACTAACTTCTCACAATACTTAATAGTAAAAAGACTTGCGGCAGTAAACGAAAATATTTGCGTAGTTGGTGACGATGCACAAAGTATTTATGCATTCCGCGGTGCCAATATTCAGAATATCCTCAACTTTGAAAAAGATTATCCTGACCTTAAAGTATTTAAGCTCGAACAAAATTACCGTTCTACTCAAAACATTGTAAATGTTGCAAACAGTATTATATCCAACAATAAAGAGCAGCTTAAAAAAAATGTATTTTCAGAGAAAGAAGCCGGCGATAAAATAAAGGTAATGCGCGCCTTCAGTGATAACGAAGAAGGTAAGCTTGTAGCTGAATCTATTATGCAGGAACGGAGCACCAGGGGCTTAAAATGGCATGATTTTGCCATTCTTTACCGCACCAATGCCCAATCACGCTCAATGGAAGAGGCTCTGCGTAAAATGGGTACTCCTTACAAAATTTATGGGGGATTGTCATTTTATCAGCGCAAGGAAATAAAGGACTTAATCGCTTACTTCAGGCTTACTTTTAATCCAAGTGATGAAGAAGCATTAAAGAGGGTTATTAACTATCCACGCCGGGGTATTGGCGATACCACAGTTGATCGTATTATTGTTAGTGCCGATCAGCATCAGATAACGCCATTTGAAGTAATTATTAATCCATCAAAATATCTAGATGGACGGACATCAGCTTCTGTGGGAGCATTTGCTACCATGATTCAAAGCTTCCAGGTAATTACAAAAACACAAACAGCTTACGAATCGGCTCTGCACATTGCACAGCATTCAGGGCTCCTTAAGGATCTGTATGAAGATAAGTCTGTTGAAGGATTAAACAGGTATGAGAATATACAGGAATTATTAAATGGTATAAAAGAGTTTTCAGAAAGAGAGGACATTGAAGAAAGAGGTTTGGATGTTTTTATGCAGGATGTTGCTTTATTAACAAATGACGATAAGGATAATAATGCAAATGCTGATACTGTTTCATTAATGACAATACATTCATCCAAAGGGCTGGAATTTCCACAAGTTTATGTAGTTGGATTGGAAGAAAATCTTTTCCCGTCACAAATGTCACTTAATTCACGAACTGACCTTGAAGAGGAACGCCGGTTATTTTATGTTGCCACAACACGAGCCGAAAACAAATTAACTTTAAGCTACGCCACTTCCCGGTTTAAATTTGGCACGCTGATTAGTTGCGAACCAAGCCGTTTTCTTGATGAAATTGACGCAAGGTATCTGGATCTGGATCTTACTGCAAAACCCGTTACCGGAAATGATGCGTTTTTTAGTGATGAAAGGACCGCCTGGAGTAAAGGGAATGATACTTTTTCGAAACCTAAACAACCAACAGTAAAAACAACCTCTATTTTAGCGAAAGCACATGTACCATCAGCAGGTTTTGCACCTTCTGATACAAGCAACTTACAGGTTGGTATGGATGTTGAGCACGAAAGATTCGGATTTGGAAAAGTTATAAGTCTTGAAGGCAATAAACCAGATATAAAAGCAACCATTTTCTTTAAAGAAATTGGTCAAAAACAACTGCTTCTAAAGTTTGCAAAACTGAGGATTATAAAAATACAATGAAAAAAATACCCATTTTTCGTGGAATTTATTCCCCAGTTTTTTATTAAGATATTTATTAACTCACTTATTTGCGTTTTTTGCCCATTAATTAAAATGGCACAAATTTTGAAATGCTTTTAGTCCTAATATATCTTAAGAAAACTATTGAGAACAAACCTTATGAATGAAAATCAAAAAAAGAAGACCAATAAATCCGTTGGTAAGAACATTAGAACTATTCGTCATCAACGCGGTTGGAGCCAGGAAGATGTTGCTAACCGTTTAGGAATTTCAATCCCTGCTTTTTCAAAAATTGAAACTGGTGTTACAGACATCAACTTATCCCGCCTTGAACAAATTGCAAACATCTATGAAGTTAATGTAATTAACTTACTTGCACTTGATGCTGAAGAAAGCGAACCACAGGTATCCAATTTGAGTATTGCCCAAAAGAAAATTGTTGACCGTGAAGCAGAAATTGCAAATTTACAACGTAAAGTAATATTACTTTATGAAGAATTACGCAACAAAACAACTGCTATAGTTTAGCGTCAGATTAAATAATCTGTTCATTAAATATGACACTTTTGTCTTCTCATTTATGCGTAGACAAGGTGCCTATTTTCTTTTTTTGATGAATTGAACCCTCATTACCACTATAAACTATTGGTAATGAGCACAAATCACCACTTCAATGATTACTTTGGAGTAAGAATTGTATTTGACATAATACATTAATCTATGAATTATGTCAAACTATTTAATCTCAATTTCAAATAATGAAGCATTAAAGAACGGAACTATCCACGATCCGGAAAGCAAGCTTAAGGTAAAAGTATATAACTTATTAAAATCACATTTTAAACCCAGTAAGGGTGAGGTTAGATTTTTTGTAACTGCAGGCGAGGAAACACTTGCTTTTGAAACAAAAGGGTATAAGCGGCACAGAAAGTTACTTATCCTCCAAATGATATCATGGTATTGTATCTATCTAGGATTAATAGAAGCTCAAATCCACTCATCCTTACCTATATAAATAAACTTACAGATATAATTATGGGTGCCAGAAATGGCCATAACACTTTTAAACTAAAGAGGGATATTCAATTAAAATCCTATCCGCCCGGGGTCATGTAACATATCGCTCATTTCGATAATTTTATCATCGATTTCGCTTACACACTTATTCATCATTCTGATGCATTCATGCTGATCCACCAAGCCCTCCTTTTCAAGATTCATTAATCCCTTAAGAGTTGCGATTGGCCCTCTGATTTGGTGCGATAAATAGGATGAATATTCTGAAAGCTTCTTATTTTTTACCTGTAAGTCTTTGGTCCGCTCATCTATAATTTCTTCCAGATGATGATTTATTCTGTCCAGGTTGTCTTTTTGCCTTGAAACTTCTGCATTTAGGTTAGTTAGCTGTATATTAGTTTTAGCCTTACGCTTCACATTACTTATCAGGATACCCACTAGCACCAATAATAAACCTAAAACAATTGTAACGCCCCAAAACCTTATACGATCATATTTCTGGCGTTGTAACAATATTTCGTTTTCCCTTTCACGGGCCTGTTGTTTTACTTGCTCCTGTATTAAATTAATTTGTGTTGAAGTATTTTGTTTATAAACTGCACTGTCCTGCCTGTAAATATCATGCAGAATGTTTAATGCCTTCTCGTAATTCTTTCTCTTATATTCCAGTTCGTAACTGGTTAATTTAAAATCAGATAGTGTTTTCTCATTTTTAATGATATTTGAAAAAGTAACCCCTTCGTCTATTGCCTTTTCAGCAGCATCAAATTGATTCTTTTTCATATATAACTCAGCAAGACTCAGGTCAATACGTGCTACAGGATCATTTAAATCCAGCTCTTTTGCTTTTTTATTGGCAGAAAGCAAAAAGGCCTCGGCTAAATCCATCTCATTAAGAGACAAATAAATTACACCTTTATTTTGCATGCAAGTTATAAGGTTTACAGTATCCTTTAAAGCTATATATAAATCATTGCTCTTGTTATAATAATTTAATGCCAGATTATAGCGCTTTTTGCTATAGTAAGCATTACCTATATTTAGGTATATCGGAGCTATTAATTTATTATCAGACAGCCTCTTTGCAATTCCAAGTGCCTTTTCAAAGTAATCCAGTGCACGGTCATAATCATTATCTCTGTACAAGTTGCCAATATTATTATATACCTTTCCTTCCCCATTCAAATCATTAAGTTTGGTAAAGAGATTAAGTGCAGTTAAATAATTATCAATAGCTTTTACTGATTGATTCAGATAGTAATTTCCTATCCCCATAACTCGCCAAGACTCGGCTATACCTGCAGTATAATTTATCTTTTGCGCCAAGGCTAAGGCTTTACCTGCATCTTTAACAGTTTGTTCAGGGTCTGTTAAACGCATAGAAAAACCACGCTTAGTCAGTTTAATAACCTCATTACTATCCAAACCTGAATTATCTCCAATATTTTTCGCTCTGGCTAAAAACGCAAGACAAACCAAAAGCATTAACAATAAAGATTTCTTCATTAATATATTATTACGTTTAAATGGATAGAAAGTTATAATTAAGATTTTTTTAATTATGATGTGAATTTTCTAGCGGTGCAAATTATCAAACTATTGGGTTTAATCAAACTTTTTTAATAAGCAGTTAAAAAAAACTCTCATTTTAAGTGTCAATTATTTTGCCAATTAAAAAAGTTATTTATATTTGTTATTGATAAATTATTGAACATTGACAAGTTAATTACATTTTTTAAAAATTGAGTTTAAGCCCTTTTTATTTACTTTAATAAAACAGTATTTATTAAAGCAAATTTCAATTTTTTTTAAACCTAAAGCTTAACAATCAATTATTTTACAAATTTGTTCTTAACAATTCCATTTCAATACTTTTTTTTATTTTAATTTCAAGCAATAGTCTTTTTGGTTATTGCCGTTTTTTCATTTTAGTTATTTGAAAAAAATTTAAAACCCCCTTAAAAACATTAATTAGTATTTAAGGATAGAACTTTTTTTTAAAAAATATTCGTAAAAATAAATAAAATAATAATTAATTTGTTAATTTACAAGACAAAAACAACACTATTCTTAAAGTATAAGCAATTTATTTAACACTCAATATGAAAAAAGCATTATTTCCAGCAGTATTTATTTTAGGCTCAATTATAGCAATATCAACATCTGCACAAACTAAAAGTTTAACAAATACTGCTAATTCAGAAATAGTTTCCATTGGTAAAAAAAACCAAACCGGTAGCGGGGATTTAATACCCGAAAAACATAAAACCGGTAGCGGTGATTTTTCTGGTGACAAAAACACAACCGGTAGCGGCGATCTGATGGGCGAAAAACATACAACTGGTAGTGGTGACTTGTCTGGTGACAAAAACACAACCGGTAGCGGCGACTTTTCTGGTGATAAAAACACAACCGGTAGCGGTGATCTGATGGGCGAAAAACATACAACTGGCAGTGGTGACTTATCTGGTGACAAAAACACAACAGGTAGCGGTGATCTGATGGGCGAAAAACATACAACTGGCAGTGGTGACCTATCTGGTGACAAAAACACAACCGGTAGTGGTGATCTGATGAGCGAAAAGCATACCACTGGTAGTGGTGACCTATCTGGTGACAA
>NZ_VLLI01000001.1:608696-608935 GCF_007830615.1 Mucilaginibacter frigoritolerans | reverse complement strand
TTGTCTGGTGACAAAAATACAACTGGTAGTGGTGACTTATCTGGCGATAAAAACACAACTGGTAGTGGTGATCTGATGGGCGAAAAACATACAACTGGTAGCGGTGACTTGTCTGGTGACAAAAACACAACCGGTAGTGGTGACTTATCTGGCAAAAACAATCAAACTGGCAGTGGTGACTTGTCTGGTGACAAAAATACAACTGGTAGTGGTGACTTATCTGGCGATAAAAACACAAC
>NZ_VLLI01000001.1:0-608246 GCF_007830615.1 Mucilaginibacter frigoritolerans | reverse complement strand
GATTTATCTGGAAAAAACGATCAAACTGGTAGCGGTGATTTATCTGGAAAAAATAATCAAACTGGCAGCGGCGATTTCTCTGGAAAAAACAATCAAACTGGTAGCGGTGACTTAAACTAACTAAGTTTTTTATTTATAGCTTGTTGGCTTTTCTGATTTTTCTTGAAAACAAATTTATCTTTGCCCAAAATCATAATTATGGAGCAAATAAAACAGTATGTAGAGCAACATAAACAACGACTATTAGATGAGTTGTTTGATCTTCTTCGCTTTCCTTCGGTTAGTGCAGATCCAAAATACAAACAAGATATTTTAAAAACTGCAGATTTTGTAGCACAAAAATTTCGTGATGCGGGTGCCGATAAGGTTGAAATTTGTGAAACTGCAGGGAACCCTATTGTATACGGCGAAAAAATAATTGATACTTCAAAACCAACCGTTTTAGTGTACGGTCATTATGATGTACAACCACCAGATCCGTTGGAATTATGGAAAACCCCGCCATTTGAGCCTACTATTCGTGATGGTAAAATATATGCACGTGGGGCATGTGATGATAAGGGCCAGTTTTACATGCATGTTAAAGCTTTTGAATTAATGATGCAAACCAATACGCTACCTTGCAACATAAAATTCATGATAGAAGGTGAAGAAGAAGTTGGCTCATCAAATCTCAGCATTTTTGTAAAAGCAAATAAAGAACGCTTAAAGGCTGACGTCGTATTGATATCTGACACCTCTATGATTAGCATGGAGCATCCATCGTTAGAAACAGGACTACGAGGTCTATCTTATTTAGAAGTTGAAGTTACCGGCCCTAATCGTGATTTGCATTCAGGTGTTTACGGTGGTGCGGTGGCTAACCCAGCTACAATACTGGCAAAAATGATTGCCTCCATGCACGATGAAAATAACCACATCACTATTCCCGGTTTTTATGATAAAGTTATTGATTTAACAGAAGCTGAACGCAAAGCATTAAATGATGCTCCATACGACGAATCTGAATATAAAAAAGACCTGGAAATTGATGAGCTATGGGGCGAAAAAGGTTATACTACATTTGAACGTACAGGTACGCGACCAACACTTGAGGTAAATGGTATTTGGGGAGGCTATATTGGCGAGGGAGCCAAAACAGTTCTGCCTTCAAAAGCGCATGCAAAAATATCTATGAGGTTGGTTCCTAATCAAAGTTCAGAAGAAATAACCAAACTATTTACCGATCACTTTGAAAAGATTGCTCCAAAATCAGTCAAAGTAAAGGTTACTCCCCACCATGGTGGCGAACCTGTGGTTACCCCTACTGATAGCGTTGCTTATCGTGCTGCTCAAAAGGCCATTGCTGAATCATTTGGAAAAGATCCTATCCCGACACGTGGGGGTGGCAGTATCCCAATTGTTGCTTTGTTTGAAGCTGAATTAGGCATTAAAACGGTATTAATGGGCTTTGGATTGGATAGTGATGCATTACATTCACCAAACGAAAAGTACGATATCTACAATTACTACAAAGGAATTGAAACGATCCCATTGTTTCACAAATACTTTGCCGAATTGAGTTAAATATAATTGTCCGGATCAGAATTGAAAACCTGATCCGGATTAAAAAAGTTAAATAGTGATATGCTCACATTTGCTTAAAAACTCTTCATCTGCATCGGCACCAATACCTGCTGCATCATTAATATCCAGCTTATAACCATCATAAACAGCTCCGCCTATACATGGATCTTCCAGATGGCCTAATTTGCAGGTATCCATATCATAAAACTTGATATTAGGACTGGCATAAACAAAATGCAATTTGGCACTTAATGCAATGCGGCTCTCCAGCATCCCCCCCATCATACAGGCAATACCTTTTTCTGCCGCAGTATCATGAATCTTTTTTGCTTCAAATATTCCGCCTGATTTAGCCATTTTTATATTGATATAATGGCAAGAACCGCTATTAATCTGTTTCCGGGCATCGTGATGGTTATAAACACTTTCATCAGCCATAATTTTAACAGGCGAAAGATTCATTAGCTCTGGTAAACGGTCATCATACCAGGTACGCATTGGCTGTTCACAAAACTCAATATCATATTTATCCAAAGCCTGCAAAGCAAATACAGCGTCGTCAAAACTCCATCCCTGGTTAGCATCAATTCTTATGTTCAATTCGCTGCCAATAGTTTCACGAATCATTTTTATCCGTTCAATATCTTCAACTGCATTTTTGCCTAGTTTCACCTTTAAAATATTAGCACCTGATTTTTTAAATGCTGATGCCTTTCCCGCCATAATATCAGGAGAAGCAATTCCAATAGTAATATCCGATTCAACAACTCTTTTCTCTCCCCCCAAAAATTGATATAAAGGTAGCTCTGCATATTTTGCAGAAATGTCATACAAGGCAATATCGAAAGCGCTTTTTATAGTAGTATTGCCCGCTGTAAAATCATGTAATTGTTGCAGGCGACCAACTATGTCAAGGGCATCTTTACCTACCCATAGCCGGGCAAATTCGCGAGCCATTACCAAACAAGTATCCTGTGTTTCCCCAACAATCATTGGGAAAGCAGAGCATTCCCCCACTCCATAAAAACCGGCGCTGGTATGGACTCTTATAAACACATTTTGAGCATTGGCCAAAGTCCCGGTTGCAATGGCAAAAGGTTCCATTGGTATACTAAACCGGTAAATATCAATTTTAGTTATGATGGGTTGCGTCATAGGCGAATTTAATAATTAGGCAGACAAACTTACCATGTTTTAAAAACTTCATAACTCCCTTAAAATAAATTCATTATTTCGAACACAAAAATTTGCATTCCATAACAATTAAATTATATTTGCGTTACTTCATTCAAGTAATTCAAACTTTAGCCTCTATTTCCCGCCTTTCAAGGGAAAAATGTCTGTGCTGATTTTAAAACTTTCATAAAACTGATTAACACATAGCTTAGTAAAACTATGCCCGAACAATTTGATTATAATTCTACCAGGAATAAATTAATCCTGTCTGAATATGGCCGTAACGTGCAAAATATGGTTAAATATATTGTTGCATTACCAACCAAAGAAGAACGTAACCGTTATGCCCAGGTAGTAATTGACCTCATGGGGTTCTTAAACCCACACTTACGTGATGTTGCCGACTTTAAACATAAATTATGGGATCACCTCCATATTATTTCTGATTATCAGATAGATGTTGATTCACCGTATCCCAAACCATCACCAGAGGCTATCCACTTAAAGCCCGAACCTTTAAAATACCCCCATCAGCGTATTAAATACAAACATTATGGTAAAACCATTGAGCTGATGATTGAAAAGGCAAAAAGCATTGAAGAGCCTGAGCGCAAACGCCATATGGTGCAAGCTGTTGCCAATTTTATGAAAATGGCTTATGTACAATGGAATAAAGATTCTGTTACTGACGAGAGTATATTATCAGATCTTTATGCTTTATCAGGTGGTCAGTTAAAGCTGGAAGAAAACATCAATTTAAATAAAATTGAGTACCGTCCAAACACCCATAATAGCAATAACAACCAAAACAACCGCGGACGTACAAACAACAACAATAACCAAAACAATCGCGGACGTACAAATAACAATCCCCGTAATAACAACAATCAAAACCGTAACCGTAATAATAACGGTGGTTCAAAAAAGTATTAATTGTTATTGGCTTATTGTTGGTAGTTCATTGCTCATAACCTAATTTTGGGCATCAAAAAAGTTAGTGGTTAATAGTACAACTGCAAACTAGAAGCTATCAACCATTAAGTGTGAACCATCAACTATGAACTAAACATGAATAACGCATTTGAAATAATCGGCGGCACACCGTTAAAAGGCGAAATTATACCTCAAGGTGCAAAAAATGAGGCTTTGCAAATTCTTTCGGCAGTTTTATTGACCAGCGAAAAAATCACAATCAGTAATATTCCTGATATAAAGGATGTAAATAAACTCATAGAGTTACTAGGTGATATGGGGGTTATTGTTGAACAATTAGCACCTGATACCTATAGTTTTGAAGCCAAAGACATCGATCTTGATTTTTTCCTGTCTGATACCTTTAAAGAAAAAGGCGGAGGATTGAGAGGGTCTATTATGATAGTTGGACCTCTTTTGGCTCGTTTTGGAAAAGCAGCTATTCCAAAACCTGGGGGCGATAAAATAGGCCGACGCCGTTTAGATACGCACTTTCTTGGTTTTGAAAAATTAGGTGCAAAGTTTAATTACGATCCTTCGAACGGCTTTTTCAATGTTGATGCCTCTAACTTAATAGGCACTTATATCCTTTTGGATGAGGCCTCAGTAACCGGTACTGCTAATATTGTTATGGCTGCCGTATTAGCTAAAGGCACTACTACCATTTATAATGCTGCTTGCGAACCTTATTTACAGCAATTATGTAAAATGCTTAATCGCATGGGTGCCAAAATAAGCGGCATAGGCTCAAACCTCTTAACCATTGAAGGTGTTACCCGCCTGGGTGGTACTGAACACCGTTTATTGCCTGATATGATTGAGATTGGTTCATTTATTGGCTTAGCAGCCATGACAGAATCTGAAATCACCATAAAAAACGTCAATTACCCGGAATTGGGAATGATTCCTGATGTTTTCAGACGTTTAGGCATCAAAATGGAATTAAGAGGTGATGATATTTATATCCCGGCACAAAAACATTATGAAATAGATACTTTTATTGACGGTTCAATTATGACCATTGCGGATGCTCCATGGCCGGGATTTACCCCCGATTTACTAAGTATTTGTTTAGTAGTGGCTATACAAGCCAAGGGCTCTGTACTGATTCATCAAAAAATGTTTGAGAGTCGCTTATTTTTTGTAGATAAATTATTGGATATGGGTGCCCAGATCATTTTATGCGATCCGCACCGTGCAACAGTAATTGGCCTGGATAAACAGGTTCAATTACGAGGTATATCAATGACATCTCCTGATATCAGGGCTGGTGTTGCACTATTGATTGCTGCTTTATCAGCCAAAGGAAAATCAACTATTTATAATATTGAACAGATTGAACGTGGCTATCAGCATATTGATAAGCGTTTAATTGCTTTGGGAGCCAATATTAAAAGAATATAAAAAATTGGATTGCAAAGGTTAAAGGCGGAGGGTGAAAAACATTGAAAAACCTTTTGCCTTTAACCTTTTTATCTTTACCCTCAAAAATCAATACCTTTATAAGCAAACCCCATTATAAAATGCCATACAAAAACCGGAGATCAACCTATTCCAGTTTTATACTGATTTTTGTATTGATTAAAGTTTTTTTAAACTTACTGGCAATTGCTCATTTTGGCTTTCATAGGGATGAATTGTTGCATCTTGTATTGGCTGATCACTTAGATTGGGGATATAAAGAAGTACCACCTTTTATAGCCATATTGGCAAAAGTATCATCGGTTATTTTCGGAAATTCAGTTTTTGCAGCACGCATATTCCCAACAATTGCCAGCGGCTTAATAGTTTGGCTCACCGGTTTGATTACAGTGGAATTAGGCGGAAAAAAATTCGCTATTGCCTTGGCGTGTCTGGCCATGATATTTTCACCCGCATTTGCAGCCAGCGGCTATCTTTTTCAACCTGTTGTTTTTGATCAGTTGTGGTGGGTACTGGCTGTTTGGTTATTGGCAAAATACATCAATACTGCTGCAATTAAGTATTTATATATTTTAGGAGTGGCAATTGGTTTTGGAATGTTAACCAAATATTCCATGGCGTTTTTTACCTTTTCCCTGATTTTCGGCTTAGTCATCAGTAAACAACGTAAGCTTTTGTTTAACAGGCATATTATCGGGGCCGCATTGGTTGCTATTCTCATATTTTTGCCTAATCTGATATGGCAGCTACAACATCATTTGCCGGTGATTACCCATATGAAAACCTTGCGAAAAGAACAGCTTGACTTTATTAAGCCATCAGACTTTATTGAGCAAGAATTAACTGTAAATGGTATTGCTCTGTTTGTTTGGCTTACCGGCTTTATATTTTTACTTTTTTCGTTCAGACTACATAAATTCCAATTCCTGGCAATTGCTTTTATACTGATATTTGCTTTTTTACTGGTGATGAACGGTAAAGAATATTATCTGTTTGGTGCATATCCGATGTTATTTGCAGCAGGTGGCTTTGGTTTTGAAAGGTGGCTTAAAACAAGTGGCTATGCGCTGCGTGGTTTGACGATTGCAGTATTCACTCTCCCAAATCTTATTTTGTTTCCGATGGTATTGCCCGTTTTGCCATTAAATACTACCCTGGCATTTTTTCGGTTTGCACATAATAACTTAAATGCTTCAGACTTTTTGGTTACGTGGGAAGACCATAAAACACATAAAACGACACAAGATTACGGCGATATGTTTGGCTGGGATACGATGACAACGCTAGTTAACAAAGCATGGATTCAGCTCACTCCTGAACAACAAAAACACACCCAAATTTATGCCGATAATTATGGTGAGGCCGGCGCGATTCATCACTTTGGCAAACAATATAATTTACCTGATGTGATATCCCTCAACAGCAGTTTCACCCTTTGGGCTCCTGATAATCTGAACGGCCAGTACATTATTTATGTAGATGACAACTACGGCAAAAACATTCAAAAATTGAGCCCCTATGTAGAAAGTTACCGCAAAATAGGCGAAGTAACAGACAGCTTAGCAAGGGAAAAAGGAACCGGCATTTTTCTCCTCGTACATCCTACGCCGCTTTTGAACCAGGTTTATAGAAAAGAACTTTCTGAAAAACGATTGCAATAGTCTATCATAAATAAACTATTACGCTAAAATTCTGTTTTATACTAAGCCAAAATAATAAAGGGTATTATGCTTTAAACGCAACACCCTTTATCTAAACTTTTAATTTGTTTATCAGGCCGATATTGCATTAATAATATCATACTGAGTAATAATTTCAATCTTCCCGTCGTCTTCAACTAAAACGGCAATATTATCCTTATTAATCATTGCCGAAATTCTGTCAATTGACGTATTCAAATCAACAAATGGGAACGGACTAGTAGTGATATTTTTTATCGGTTGAGATTTGATAGATGGGTTTTCTATTAGTGAATTCAAAATATCACTTTCTGTAATCTTACCAATCACCATTCCTTTTTGCGTTACAGGAATTTGGGAGATATTAAGCGATTTAATGGTATTTATAGCTTCCAGGACAGTTTTTTCGCAATCAATGGTAACAATCTGTGTATTTTCCTTTTTTTGGATGATATGGCGTGCTGTAAGCCTTTCATCCTTTAAAAACCCGCGGTCGCGCAACCAGTCATCATTATACATTTTCCCCATATATCGTGACCCGTGATCTGGAAAAATAATCACTACTACATCCCCTTCTTTAAATCTATCCTTCATCTGCAACACACCGGCAACAGCAGATCCGGTTGAGTTACCTGCAAAAATACCTTCCTTGCGCGCTATTTCGCGGGTCATTAGGGCCGCATCCTTGTCAGTTACTTTTTCAAAATGGTCTATAAGGCTAAAATCAACATTTTGTGGTAAAAAGTCTTCCCCAATACCTTCGGTGATATATGGATATATCTCATTCTTATCCATAATACCAGTTTCTTTATATTTTTTAAAGACAGAACCATAAGTATCTATACCTAAAACTTGTATAGCCGGATTTTTTTCTTTAAGATATTTAGCAGTGCCTGATATCGTACCTCCTGTACCTACACCTGCAACCAAATGGGTAATTTTTCCTTCAGTTTGCTCCCAAATTTCAGGGCCGGTTTGCTCATAGTGGGCTACAGAATTGGACAAATTATCATATTGATTAGGTTTCCATGAGTTAGGTACTTCGCGCTCCAAACGAGTTGAAACAGAATAATATGAACGAGGGTCTTCCGGTTCAACATTGGTAGGGCAAACAATTACTTCTGCACCAAAGGCACGCAGAGCATCAAATTTTTCTTTTGATTGTTTATCAGTACTGGTAAAAATACATTTGTATCCTTTTATTACGGCTGCTATCGCTAATCCCATACCAGTATTTCCTGATGTACCTTCAATAATAGTTCCACCGGGTTTAAGCTTGCCACTTTTCTCTGCATCCTCAATCATTTTAAGAGCCATCCTGTCCTTAATTGAGTTACCGGGATTAGTGGTTTCTATCTTGGCTAAAACCGTAGCCTGAATATCTTTAGTTACCTTGTTTAACTTAACCATTGGCGTATTGCCAACAGTCTCCAATATATTGTTATACCACATAAATTAAAAGTCTACAAATCCTGTATACTAAGAAGGATTATAATTCAAAATTAGCTTTCTTATTTGTATAATCCTTATTTTTTTGTTGACAAGACCTATTAAATTCACCTTAAAAAATCAAATGCTTAACCGTCAATCCATTATTAATCAATTGCTTTAATGATTCAATACCAATATGCAAATGGGTTTCCACAAATTGAGCCGTTACACTCGAGTCGCTTTCGGCTGTCTTTACACCTTCAGGAATCATTGGCTGGTCTGATACCAACAATAATGCTCCTGTTGGAATTTTATTGGCAAAACCCGTAGTAAATATGGTTGCTGTTTCCATATCAACAGCCATTGCCCTAAGCTCTTTAAGGTACTGTTTAAATTTCTTATCATGCTCCCATACCCTGCGGTTGGTTGTATAACAAGTTCCTGTCCAATAATCGCGGCCATAATCTCTGATGGTAGTTGATATGGCTTTCTGCAATGCGAATGCCGGCAAAGCAGGTACTTCCGGTGGTAAATAATCATTTGACGTACCTTCGCCCCTTATGGCGGCAATAGGTAAAATTAAATCTCCAACCTGATTCTTCTTTTTTAAGCCGCCGCACTTACCTAAAAAAATTACAGCTTTTGGATGAATGGCCGTAAGCAAATCCATTATAGTAGCTGCAACCGAGCTTCCCATACCAAAGTTAATAATAGTAATTCCGTTAGCCGTTACACTTTGCATGGGTTTATCCAAACCTACTACAGGCGCATTATCATTCCATTCGGAGAAAAGCTGAATGTATTTAGAAAAATTGGTAAGTATGATGTACTGCCCAAAGTCGGCCAGATTACGCCCGGTATAACGGGGCAGCCAATTGGTAACAATTGCATCTTTAGTTTTCAGGCCTGATCTTACCGGGCTTTGCACTTCTTTTATTCTCTTTTCCAGGCTTTGGTCTTCTTTTTTCACATCCAAATGTTCATTCATGATAAAATATTTTAGGTCATTTTTATTTAATTATTTCTCTTATCAGGAGAATTGCTGGTATACAACAAACCCCGGCGTTAACCAGGGTTTATCATTATAACAAATATAAGTTTCTGGCTACATGCTTAAAGTTAAGCTACCTTTAATTTTTTAAGGTCCGATTTTTCAAACTTTTCGTGCGCATAATCCAAAGTCACGTTCAAACGTTTTACATCTTTTTTTGATGGAAACTCAAACATAGCATCAATCATTATAGCCTCACATATTGAACGTAAGCCGCGGGCACCCAGTTTAAATTCTACTGCTTTATCAACAATAAAATCAAGCACTTCTGCATCAAAATCAAGCTTTACGCCTTCGTACTCAAACAATTTCTTGTATTGCTTAAGCAGGGAGTTTTTAGGCTCGGTTAAGATGTTATGTAATGCTTCCCTATCCAAAGGATTCAAATAGGTCAGTATCGGTAAACGGCCAATCAATTCAGGAATTAAGCCAAATGATTTTAAATCCTGTGGCGTAATGTATCTGTACAAGTTTTTCAAATCAACTTCGCCATCATCACGCTTCATTTTGTAGCCCACTGTTTGGGTACGCAAACGATTGGCAATTTTTCTTTCAATACCATCAAATGCACCTCCGCAAATAAACAAGATGTTGTTGGTATTAACGGTTATCATTTTTTGATCAGGGTGCTTACGACCTCCCTGTGGTGGCACGTTAACCATTGTACCTTCCAATATCTTTAGTAAAGCCTGTTGTACACCTTCGCCTGATACGTCACGCGTAATAGAAGCATTATCGCTTTTACGGGCAATCTTATCTACCTCATCAATATAAACAATACCACGCTCGGCAGTTGCAACGTCGTAGTCAGCTGATTGAAGCAAACGCGTCAGGATACTTTCCACATCCTCCCCTACATAACCAGCTTCAGTTAATACCGTAGCATCGCAAATGCAGAAAGGAACGTTTAATATTTTGGCAAGCGTTTTTGCAAGTAAGGTTTTACCAGTACCTGTTTCGCCCACCATAATAATGTTAGATTTTTCAATCTCTACCTCATCTTTGTCAATCCGTTGATTTAAGCGTTTGTAATGGTTATATACCGCAACAGACAAAATCTTTTTAGCATCATCCTGGCCAATAACATATTGATCAAGATGGGCCTTTATTTCGGCAGGTTTTAAAGCAGCAGGAGTGGCAGGAGAAGTTTTAACTTTTCTTACTTTGAGTTCTTCGGCTAATATTTCATTGGCCTGGTTAACACACTTATCGCAAATATGTGCATCAAGCCCGGCTATCAACATCAGGGAATCCTGTTTACCCGCTCCACAAAACGAACACCTGATTTCCTTGCTGTTTTTATTCATCTGTTTTATTTTTGATAATCAAAGTTAATGATTTGTTGTTAAATTAAAAAGCCTTAAGCCCATGATCCTGAGTCTAAAGTCGATTTAAGACTATAAACTCAGGTTATGGGACTAACTAATAAATTAACTTTTTGTTTTATTTCCTCTTAAAATCTCATCAACCATACCAAATTCTTTAGCTTCTTCAGCTATCATCCAATGATCACGATCTGAAGCATCCCAAACTTTTTCATATGGGGCACCACTGTGGTCAGCAATGATCTGGTATAGCTCTTTTTTCAGCTTGGTTATTTCATGATAAGTAATTTCGATATCTGATTGTTGGCCCTGTGCACCGCCTGATGGCTGGTGAATCATTACCCTTGCATGTGGTAATGCTGCCCTTTTACCTGCTGCACCTGCACATAAAAGTACTGCACCCATTGAGGCTGCCATACCAGTACAAATTGTTGCTACATCATTTGAAATAAATTGCATGGTATCATAAATTCCTAATCCGGCATAAACCGAGCCACCAGGTGAATTGATATAAATCTGGATATCGCGTTTACTATCAGCTGACTGAAGAAAAAGCAACTGAGCCTGGATAATGTTTGCAATATTTTCATAAATCGCATCTCCCAGGAAAATAATACGATCCATCATTAAGCGGGAAAACACGTCCATCTGTGCCACATTTAGCTGGCGCTCTTCAATAATATAAGGCGTCATGCTGGTTGGAAGGCTGCTGCTTTCAACACGTGAAATAAATTTATCTACATAAATGCTGTTAATACGGTGATGTTTTACAGCGTACTTTCTGAATTCGTTTTTATCAATGTTACTGCTCATGATTTTGTTTTTGTTAATGTGCGGAATTTACCCGCGTTAAATATAGTTTTTACTTGAATACTTTTTTTACCAGAAAGTTTATAAAAAGTAAATTTATTTGGTGAGGGAAATCCAAGGAAGATTAAAAAGTAGTAGAAGAGAAGATGGGCGGCAGGCTAATTTCAACTTTGCTGCTTAAACTAAAACATATTAAATATAAGTCAAAAGCTTTTAAATAAGTAAGCCGGAATATCTATAAAATAAATATTCTACTTTTTAGATATTCCGACTTACGGTCTTTCGGATTTAAAAGAAACTATGCTTTTACTAAATCGCTAAATTCAGAATATAATATTTCTTTTTTATCTAAAGTAATTGCACTTTTTAAGTAATCAAATACTCTTAAAGCTTTTACTTCTTCAAATATTTTATTTGCGTTCTCTTTAGTTTGCAGATATTGAACAGTATACTGGCCTAATTGCTCATCGCTTAAAGGCTGTGGGCTATACATTCTGAATTGCTGATCTAAACGTATTTTGGCCAATTCAAAAACTTCCTCATACTGAATTTCAATCTTATTGTCTCTGATGATTTTATTCTCAATCAATGTCCATTTAAGGTTTTGAGCAAAATCACTGTAGCCACCTTGTAATTCTTCTTCGCTAAGCTTTTCGTTTGTTGCTTTTAACCAACGTTTCAAAAACGCGTCAGGCAATTCAAAATTAACTTTGCTTAAGCTATATTTGTACATATCATCCTGCAACTTGCGTTCTGAATCCTGTACCATCATACTTTCAAGCTCTTCAGTAATTTTTGTTCTGAATTCCTCTTCGGTAGTTACTGTACCTTCACCAAATAATTTGTCAAAGAACTCCTGGTTTAAATCACTTTCTTCTAAACGATTAACATTTTTAACAGTTAAGCGGAAATTTGATTTTAAATCGGCTGCTGCATCTTCTTCTATTTTCAATAAACCTGCAACTTTAGCTGCATCGTTATCAAAAGCTTTCTGAATATCGAACACTAACTCATCGCCCTTTTTCAAACCAATTAATGATGCTTTAATAGCTTCATCTTTGATCTGATCTAAACGAACTGATGCCGTATTGGTAATGCCATCCTCAAAAACAGAACCATCTGGTGAAAGTTGAGTTAATTCTGCATAAAGCACATCATCATCTGCCGATACGTCAGGATTTGTCATTTTGCCATAGCTTCGGCGGATATTTTTTATTCTTGACGCTAAAGTATCAGGATCAATTTTTATTACATATTGGGTTAACTTATCATCTGCCGAGAAAGAGATGTCAAATGCAGGAGCTAAACCAACTTCATAATTAAACTCAAAATTATCAGCAAAATCCCAGTTATATTCTCTTTCATCTCCTGGTTTCGGCAATGGCTGGCCTAAAACTTCCAGTTGTTCATCTTCCAAATATTTGTTTAATGTATCAGAAAGCATGTTGTTGATTTCATCAACCAGAATACTTTTTCCATACATTTTTTTTATGTGTGATGCAGGCACCATTCCCGCACGAAATCCTGGGATTTTAGCTTTCTTAGCATGATCCTTTATAGCTTTATCAACGCGTGGCTGATAATCTGCAGCATCAATATTGATCTTTACAACAGCATTCAGGTTATCAATCTTTTCCTGTGAAATATTCATCTTTTTACCGGTATTTAAACTTAAATAAACTAGCAGGATGCGCGGATAAAATTACCGCCTGCTTTTGGAGGGGCAAAGGTATGAAAAAAGTATTAAAGTTTGAAAAGGCGGAAAGATAGGTAGTGTCTCAGTTTGAATTTATTTAAGCCAATAACCTGTTATTGCACTAATAATTGAACATGGTAAAGTTTTTGATTGCTCATTTTTTTCTATCAATAAATAAAAGCTTATTGCTAACAATATAAAGGTCACAATGATTCGCATTACAACCCTGGTTTTATCTTCGTGTGAATACGTAGAACGTCTTGCCCTTTTTAAAGTAGATTTACCTTTAATCGATTTATCAAATGGCTCTAAAGATAATTCCTCATCTGTAGATAATACCTTAATTGTTTCTCGGATAGTAGTTCCAAAAAAATGAATTTTTCTATAAATGTGAGCCATATTGTAAAAGATTTTAGGTTAATAAAAAAGCCACTTGTTAGGTGGCTTAAATGTATGAATAAGTTACTGTAAATTAATCTGCTAACCTTACAATATCTTCGATGCTCATTACATCTTTAGTCAATCCTGCTTCCATTGCGGGGGTTACCCTTAATGTTTTATGGATTTTTGCGAAGTTGTAATAAACAAAGTGTAAAGCGATAGCATGACAATGGTTTTCCATCTTCTTAGAAAAAGCATTTGTTAAGCGGGTGAACCTACGCATGTGCATACGCATGGTTAAGTTTTGTCTTTCTACATAAGATGTTGATACATTTTCAGCAAGGGGCTTGCCTATAATACGTTTCTTATCAAAACCTGTACAATCACCGGGGCTATACTTGCGCTCTGTTTGATTTGTACCCGCCGGTTCACCGTAAATTTTTATAAGCATAGCATAATCAATCTTTGAGCCGAACGCATCAGGCACGGCGTTTAAATAGGCTTTATGTCCATCTGTCGTTAATTGTACACGATTATTTAAACGGCTTTTAACGTCTTTCATAAATTCGTATCCCGTTTGAGCATCCCTGTTACCAACAAAGTAAGAAACAATCATTTTGCTATCAGCATCAATAGCAGTCCAAGTCCAAACATCACCCGCACCCTCAACTGGTGCAATCGCATCTTCTACATTTTTTTGTTTAGCGTAAACGAAGCTCCAAATTTCATCAGCCTCTATACGGGTGGATTTAAGGCCATGCACAGTTTCATCGTGGAAATTTTGGCAAGCCTTACCAGTATCAACCAACAATTTTGTAACTGTATTGATGCTTACATCTGCTATTCTTGAAGCAGCACGTAAACTCATACCCTCAACTAACATGTTGATGATTTGTACTTTTTTGGCTATTGGTAACTTATTCATACACAAAGATAATGATTTATTTCATCTGTCAAGCATAAAAATCATTTTAATATTTTTAATTGTAAAACTACAATTTTTTTGTGAATTTAATTTGCAGTTGTGTGTATAAAGCCGTATTTTTGATATTGTAATACTACAATAAAAGATATATGCTAAGTGGAAACGATCATGATTTTGCTAATGAGATAATAAGCAGATTACAATCAGCCGAAACACTGACTGATCTTTTTGAGAAAAGAATAAGCGAATTGAATATTACTCCTACAAATGCTTTAGAAATTTTAGAGATAGAGTATAGAGCGTTGCAGGGCATTTTAACCGCAACCAACAAAAGGGTGGATTATACCAATTTCCCTAAGCTTGCGAGTTTTTTAAAGATATCCAAAGAAAGAGTTTTCAGTCTTTATTTAAATCAGTTAGAAATTAATTTCCCCGAAAATACCAGTTCGTATCCTCAAAATAAAATAGATTTTATCAACTCAAATTTTGATTTGGTTACATTACGAAAGGCTGGATTTATACAAAGTATCACCGACTATAAGCATATAGAAGAAAAAATAGTTGGCAGATATGGTCTAAAAACCATATTTGAATATCGATTACCTCCAAATGAGATTGCTTTCAGTGCGGGTTTAATTAAACCCAAAAACACTTATACTCGTGCCTTTTGGGTCAACGAAGCAAAAGAGGTGTTTGAAGAAATTGATAATCCCAATGATTATGATAGAGATGGCCTCATAAAATATTTTCCTGAAATAAGATGGCAGACTACGGATGTGGATAAAGGTCTTCTATGTATAATAAGGGACTTATATAAACTTGGTGTAACTGTTATATATCAATCTCCGTTTGAGAACCTTCATTTAAGAGGTGCTACGATGAAAGTCAATGGAAAGCCCTGTGTTGTGCTAACCGATTACAAAGGCTTTTACGCCACAATTTTCTTTGGGTTGTGTCATGAATTATCTCATGTTCTGTTTGACCTGGATGATTTAAAACACGCTCACATTTCGGACGGGGAAACACACGATTTTTCGCTTGATGAAAAAGAAAAAGAGGCTAATGATTTTTCACGCGAATATTTATTTTCTACCGATAAATTAAAACAAGTAAGGCCTTATTTAAATGATACTGCTTTTGTTAAAGGATATGCTGAACAAAATCAAGTTCATGCCAGCTTAATATACACATTCAACGCTTTTGACAAGGGGGATGATAGAAAGGCCTGGGCAAGGGCACAAAAGAATAATCCCTTATCTTTTAAAGACATGGTTAGTAAAATAGAAAATCCGTGGAAAGATGGGAAGTTAATTTCAGAACATGTTAAATTTCTTAGGAGTGAATATAATTTATACAATTGATGGAAAATAAAATTACTACAACTGCACAACAGGAGTTATTTAACAAATTAGATGATAGAGAGGCTATTCTTGGATTTGTTAAAAAAGAAGCCGATGACAAAGCTGAAAGAGCTTTAGCAAAAAAGGCTTTTTTCAGAAAAGAGCGTATTGAACTGACCGGTGGCGGACATACTTCTATTGAAGAAGAACAAGAAGCATATAAAAAATTTATCGCTGAAAATGAATATGACTATGACCCTCAGTATCGCGAGTACATACCAACGTTTAATAAGTTAATGGGTTGGTCAGAGGAAATTACACGTAGGTTCAGTAAACCTAAGGTTGCACCGGATACCATTAACCAATGTATTTACGACAGATTTGGTAAAGGGTTCTTAAATTACGTCGGGGTTAAAAATAAATTCGTCAAGCATTCTATGAGGAGAAGAACCAAGCATTATAAATTATTAAACCATGAAGGCATTATGAAATTAGCTGGTTTTATAGAAGATGCAGTTGGTTTAATGAATAAGAGCAAAAATTATTATGAGTTTAGGATGAAACATAGCGAACTATTCGGAACTCATTTTCAACCTGAACTATTTAAAGAATATATTTAATCTTTTCTCCACCTTTTTTCAGCTGCTTTTTTAGCTATTTCTGAACGTTGTTCAGCAGTCAGACTATTTGCCCGTGCTTTCCCACCAACGAGGCCACCCAATCTGCCTTTTACTGGCTCATTAGATTTCTTTTCTTTATTTATATCTTCGGTTTCACCTGTTGCTGCATCTGTAATAAATTTTGCCAACTGGTTTATATCCTTTTTTGCCATAAGACAAAACTAATTATAAGTTGTCAAGCATAAAAATAAAATAAATTCAAACTGAGACACTACCGAAAGATAGAAAGTTATCGGTAATTCCCTTTAATCTATAATTATTTACTTGTTTACTACTTTATTATTAACCGGCTTTATGGTTCGCAGGTAAGTGTAAATAGACTTAAGATCACTTTCACTCATTCCACCGTAATCGTACCAGGGCATAATGGTTTGAGCGTTTGAAGCATTTATGCCTGGAGCTTTTGATGGGTTATTGAAAGTCTTAAACCTGGCAACAAAAACCTCTCTTGTCCAATTACCGATGCCTGTATTTTTATCAGGGGTGATGTTTGCTGATTTTATAATTTTGCCATTTACCATGTATTCATGCCCACCAGCAAACTCAAGCCCGGGAATTATTTTTCCATTATTATCCTGCGAATGGCATTCCATACAAGCAGCGGAACGGGTCAGATATTCTCCATATTTTAAAGTATCTGATTTTGCAGGCAACTCTCTCAACTCAGCTTTTTGAGGCATGGTATATACCAGTATATTAAGTGGGAAATTAAGTTTTGCTTTAGGATAGCTTGTTTTAATACTTTTTAAAGTACGTAAATAAGCAATAATGGAGTACACATCTTCCCTGTTCATTTTTGAATAATATGGCCATGGCATTAGGGGGAATATAGCTGAGCCATTTTTACGGACTCCTGCTGTTATAGCACGGAAAATTTCTCCATCTGTCCAGCTTTTTAAATTATAAGGAGTAATATTGGGTACACTTACATCACCCGGAAAACCGACTTTTTCATCAAAAACTTCACCCCCCTCTCCTATCAAACCATTGGTTACCGGTCCTGCAAATTTCGACCAATCCCGTTGCGAATGGCAATCTGTACATAAAGCAACATGATTAGCCAGATACTCACCCCGTGCAATTCTTTGGGGTGTTAAAGACACATGAATGTCTTCAGGCTTACCGACATCAGGCAACGCTAAAACAATATAAGAAACGCCAATAGTTATTAACACAATTAATGAAAGGATTACAATAGCTATCCACTTTCCTATTTGTTTCATGATAAAGTACCGGTTGAGTAAAACGACAATAATTTATAAATTATAATTGAGATACAAAAGATTACAACGCAAAAAAGCCACTTTTTTCAAAACGGCTTAACTATTATATCTAAAAAATTATTTATTAATTGATTTTCTCAACAGATGAGGCACCGGATTTATCGTTAGTGATAGAAGGATTCCCTTTATACTTTACGTTGGATGCTCCGCTTGAGTGAATCGCTAATGTTTTTAAAACATTTACTTCTGATTCTCCAACACCGGATGAAGATATGGTACAGTCGCCAACAACAAAATCTAACGCGTAAACTTTCCCGCTGCCACTCAAGTCAACATTCAGAGAAGATGCCTGGCCCTTTAAATTGAACTCAGTAGCGCCACTGCCGGAAGCATTAACATTGGCAGCAGTTAGATCCATGGTTATTTTAGTAGCACCCGATAATTTAAAACGCAGGTCCTGTGTTTTAATCTTACCATCAGATTCCAGTTCAACAGCTCCGGAGCCTTTTATTTCTTCCAGGTTTTTCACTCCTATTAAAATGGTCATTTCACCAGAGTTGCAAATATTTTTTTTGGTATAAATCTTTAATCTGCTACCGGTAATTTCTGTCTTAATATATTTTAACAGGTTATCATCGGCAGTAATATTTAAGGTATTTGAGCTATCCTGTTTTAAAACAACCTTAAACCCACCCGATATGCTAAGTTTACTAAAATCAGCTACCTTACGGGTTTCAGATGCCTGTTTACCTGAACCATGTACACAATTAAACATACATGCAGATAAACTACTGATCAGCACACCGGCAAAGAGCATTCCTATTATTAAATGTATCCGTTTCATTTTTTTATTTGTTTGACTATTAGTGAATAAGTTAAGTTACATCAAAAATAAAAAAAGCTAACACATTGCTATTAGCTTTTAATAATATTTGCATTATAAATCGGCAAAATCATCAATAGCAGCTTTTTTAACTATTGTAATTGTTGTTGCTGTTTGTGATTCATGTTGTGCAGCAAAGTTCTTTTGATCAATATTTTCTAAATGATTATACTTTAAAGTATAATCATTTACGTTACCACTTAAATTAGCTTTGGCTTCATCGTTTACAGTTATATCAGCAGTAAAAGCATCTAAATTTAATTTAGCAGATGCATGGTTATGAAGATCAACATTAAATTCAATTTTTGAAATATTTCCGAATGATCTTACTTCTGCATTGTCATATGCTGATACTGAACGTAGATCAAAAGCGGTAACCCATACCACTAATTTTTCTGCTTTATATGATGATATACTCAATACACCATTACGGCTTTGAACAAGGGCACTTTCGGAGTAATATTTATTATAAACTTTTACTTCATCAGCAGTACCATCAGAAATATATAATTCTACATTTCCATGGACTTCAATTTTGTTGATGGCACTGATGCCTGTTAAAACAGTTACATTTTGATTAATTAGAGGTGCTGCTGCATAGGTTAAATTTGCTATTCCTGCGGTTAAAACAAGGGCAGTGAATATAGTTAAGAGTGTAGTTTTCATGATATTAATATTTTGATTGTCAATTAATTATTCTTTATTTTCAAATACATCAATATGACGAATAGCAGTAAAAAACGTTACAGCAAAACACCCTCTATTAGTTATATATGGGCTTTTTTTCGGTAAAAGCTGGAAGATGGTCGGTGAAAATAAATGGTTCAGGCAGGGAGAAGAAATATTCTTTATGGTTATATTAGTACCACTAATGCTTAAATATTATAAACAGATATAATAAATTCAAAAAACCTAAGTTTGTAATAGTATCAATTTTAATAATATGGTAAAAATATACTCTTTCAAAAATCTTTCCTTTATATTGGTTTCCTTATCATTACTTGCTTTAGCATCATGTAAAAAGGAGCATCATACTACTGTAGCAACTCCCACCAAGCTTGGATTATATGCCTACAGTTCATCAATTTATAAAGAATTAGGCATTGTTATATCAAAAGTTGGTACCCAAAACCTTGATTCACTTTTGGTATTTGATACCGGTTCAGGAGGAATGGTAATTGATGCGACAAATATATTACCTGCATCAATGATTAGTACTTCGGGTTTTGTTTTTACAGGCGATTCAACTGTAGTTGATGGTATTACCTTAACTAACCAAACATCAAGTATTGCATATGGGGTTGACTCAGCAACAACAGAAACAGTTTATGGAAATCTGGCCTATGCATCTGTAACCATAGGTGATGAAAATGGGAGTATTGTTATTAAACGTCTGCCTTTCTTTTTGTATTATAAAGCAGTTGATTCACAAAACAATATTCTCCCTGCTCATGAATTTGATGTTTTTGGTGTATCTTCAGAATATGACCTCCAGTTCTCAAACAATGTTAATATAACAAGTCCATTTAGTTATTTTGACCCTGGAACTGGTTTGACTAAGGGGTTTAAAATGTCAGCCATTGGAACAAGTGATTATTCCTATTTGGGCACTTATGTTGATGCTCTTACACTAGGCTTAACATCCGACGATCTTTCAGGCTCATCAGGCTTTTCGTTTGCCACATTAAGTTATTATCAGGGGGATGGTTATGCACCAGTTATTCCGGGAACTGTTACCTATAACAATAAATCATTTGCATCTTATGTATTGTTTGACACCGGAACGGAACCATATAGCTATTTAGAAGATCCAACATACGCAGGTAGTGGTACTAATTTATTGCCAACAAATAGTGCTGTATCTGTTTCTACTACATCGGGCTTTACCTATTCATATGTAACGTCTGCTACAGAAAACTTAACTAACGTTGAAAATCCGGGTACAGCAAATGGCAATGAAACTGTTTTTGGGCTGGAATTCTTTTTAAATAATGAATATATGATTGATTTTACCGATCACAAATTAGGGTTGAAAAATAATTAGAATTATTTATTCCCGAAATAAAAAGCAGCTATAGGTATATTATCTATAGCTGCTTTTTATTTCGGCCCTATCAGTACCGGCAGTGTAATTTTCAAAAGATGGGAGAACTGCATTTTTATAAGCAGGTTTTTGCAATTCCAATTTCAGTTTTTTAAATATCTGCATAGGCCCATCAGTTGCAAACATGTTAACCATCCAAGCAGGGATATTGCCTCCTGGTTCAACGTGCAATGCGTATTCAACTTTAACGTGATCACCACATGGTATAATTGTCCATTTACCGCTTGAATGATCAATACGTACAACGCCTTTTTTTACCGGAACAAATCCTGGTACGGCAGGTCCGTTAATTTCTACCACTTTTGTTACTGGATTTTGTGAAACAGTTAAATGAGCTACAAAATCCCTGTTTGCTGCCGGCCAGGGTAAATTTACTTCTGAATAGTAATAAAGCTCAGATGGGGAAACCTGTTTAATTAATGTACAGCTTTTAGTATGGTAAACCCACTCTGTACTATTATTCACATCCATAAGTACAGCAACCAGTTGTGCTGGAGTTGCCTGTACTTCACATTCAACCTTTATAGCTTTAATTTTTGAATCAGGAACCTGGCTGGTATAGATTTTTATTCCTTCTTTTTCAGTATTTAATTTCCAGTCACTTTGGCCGAAAACATTAAGCTGTATAACCAACAAAAACAGCGATGAAAGTAATATTTTATTCATAATAATAAATGCTAGAATTTAACAGTTGACCAAATCAATCAACAAGTCAAAAATAGATACTTGTTAAAATATATTTATCAGGCTTAAATCATTTACAGAAACTTTACAAAAAGCAGATAATTAAATTCATTTTTCACTTGCCTTTTGTTAAAAAGTTATTCTATAAAAAAAGCCACCTGTTCAAAACAGATAGCTCCCTGAATATATATTGAACTTGCTAAAGTGCTATTAAAGAACGGCTACGTCTTCGTTTTTTGTTTCGGCGGGCATGCCTGTCTTGTTTTCGGTATAATGAACGGCTGAAAAGTTATAGCTATTTACACTTGATCCTACACTGTGTTGTAAGCTTAAATCGTTGGCTGTGCCTTTTAAATTGGCTTTAGCGTGGTCATTTAAGGTTACATTTGCGCTGAAAGCATCCAAATTCAAATTGGCTGAGGCATTGTTGTGCAAATCAACGTCGAACTCAATTTTTGAAATATTACCGAATGATTTAACTTCTGAATTATCATAAGCAGATACTGAACGAAGATCAGCAGCAGTAACCCAAACAACCAGTTTTTCATTTTTGTATGATGATATACGCAATACCCCATTGTGGCTTTGTACCAATGCACTTTCGCCATAATATTGGTTATAAACTTTTACCTGGTCGGCTGAACCATCAGAGATATAAAGCTCAACATTGCCATACACTTCAATTTTGTTGATAGCACTGATATCAGTTAATACGGTAACGTTTTGATTTTTTACAGGTGCTGCTGCATAAGTTGAATTGGCTATTCCTGATACTAAAACAAGTGCAGTGAATACGGTTAAAAATGTAGTTTTCATGATATTTAATATTTTGATTGTCAATTAATTATTTATGTTTTTAAATACACCAATATGACGGCGGCCAACAAAAAACGTTACAGCAATATTGCCTGTATTCTACATACGGTGGGTTTTTATCGGTAAACGCGGCGAAGACGTCGGCGAAATTTCCGGCAATAGACCTATCCTTTTATGCCTTCTGAAAAGCTCATCATTCCTTGGTTATAATTTTAAATAAATTATTAAATAAATAAACGTTTACTTATATTTGTATCAAAGTTTTCTTAAACAAGTAATAAAAGATTAAAATGAGACCAAAGAGTTTGGAAAAAGAGGAAGCCATCCGTACTATGGCTCTGCAAATAATTGCAAAAGAAGGACTCGAGAACTTGAGCATGCAGAAATTGGCTAAAGCAGCTAACATATCTCCCCGTACCATCTACCTTAAATATGAAAACAAAGAGGATTTTTTGATTAAGCTTTTTATTGAAGAGGTATTGGGCAACTATGAATCTGCCATTCTAGAAGATTTTAGCCCCACTATGGATTTTACGGAAGGCGTTAAAAAAATATGGATGAACGCTTTCCAATACTTAAAAAACAACAAACCCTCATTCGCGCTAATTAAATATGGAAAATCATCTCCCCTTTTGAACAAAGCCTACCAGCAGAAAAACATTAAACAAGGGGATTACTTTTCGCCTATTCATAATTTTTTAGAGTTGAATATAACCGCAGGAATTATTAAAAACTTCCCGCATGATGTACTCAGAGCTTTATTAAACGCCCCCTTAATTGATTTAGTAAGTGAATATTTCGACTATCTGGATAGGCCACAGCAAATAATTACTGAAGAAATGCTTACAGAATGTTGTGAATCAGTAATAAAAGGGCTATTAAAATAATTGATAAAACAAGAACAATGAATACCATTAAAAATAAAAAAATAGCTATTGTAGGCGCAGGACCGGGAGGATTAACATTAGCCCGGCTCTTACAAATGAGCGGAGCTGACGTACAAGTATACGAAAGAGATATAAATAAAGACGCAAGAGCCAAAGGGGCTACCTTGGATCTGCATGATGAATCGGGCCTAAAAGCAATACGGGCAGCCGGCTTGATAGAAGTTTTTAAAGCAAATTATCGCCCGGGAGCTGATAGGTTGCGTATCATGGATAAAAACGCAAATATTGTATTTGACGACCATGCAAATGAAACCATTGTGATGGGCCAGCATGATGAAAATTTCAGACCGGAAATTGACCGCGGTCCACTACAACAAATTTTATTGGACTCATTGCAACCAGATACTGTAAATTGGGATAGTCAATTTGTATCACTCACCCCTCAAAATAACTCGTGGATACTGGAATTTAAAAATGGGACTTCTGTACTTTCTGATATTGTAATTGCAGCAGATGGGGCCAACTCAAAAATCCGTCCGTATATTACCGAAACACCTGCTTTTTACTCAGGAATTACTGCTATTGAAGGCGCTGTATATCATTCAGAAACAGCAAGTCCGCGGGTCCACAAGTTATTAAACGGCGGTAAAATATTTGCCATTGGGGATGAGAAAACTTTAATCGTCAGCTCTAAAGGAGATGGCAGCCTGGTATTTTATACAGGTTCCAAAACCACGCAAAATTGGGTTGTGGAAAGTGGAATAGATTTTTCAAACAAAGCTCAGGTACTCGCATGGTTTAAAAAAGAATACTTCAGTTGGGATAACGTATGGCTGGAATTGTTTGAAAATGCAAGCTCATCATTTGTACCGCGTCCAATTTATTGTATGCCACTGGATCAAACCTGGGAGGCATTACCTAATCTTACTATACTGGGCGATGCTGCGCACCTTATGCCCCCTTATGCAGGCGAAGGTGTAAATATGGCCATGCTGGATGCTTTAGAATTAAGCATATGCCTTACAAGCGCCGATTATAATGACACCTTATCAGCTATTGCAGCTTATGAAAAACAAATGCGGTTAAGGGCTTCAGAAATAGCAGAACAATCACTGGTATCAGGTGATGCATTGCACTCAGCAGATGCTATTTCTTTTATGCTTAACGTACTCGGCCAAAACGATTTGAACAGTTGATAAAACAAAAAAGCTATCTGCCTTAACAGATAGCTTTCCAGAATATATGTTGAACTTTTGCAAAAGTTAAGCTTAGATGCCTACTACTTCTTCAGTTTTGGCTTCAATTGGAAAATTGATTTTATTTTCAGTATAGTGAATAGCTTTTAAATTATAGTTATTTACACTTGAAGATACATTATGGCTCAAACTAAAATCATTGACATCACCACTTAAATCAGCTTTAGCATGATCGTTAACAGATACGTTAGCAGCAAAAACGTCAAGGTTCAATTTAGCTGATGCATTGTTATGCAAATCAACACTGAATTCGATTTTTGAAATATTACCAAATGATTTTACTTCTGAATTATCAAAAGCAGATACAGAATGAAGGTCAGAAGCGGTAACCCAAACCACTAATTTTTCATTTTTGTATGATGAAATACGCAATACACCGTTGTGGCTTTGTACTAATGCGCTTTCGCCATAATATTGATCGTAAACTTTTACCTGATCTGCAGAACCGTCAGAAATAAATAGTTCAACATTTCCATGAACTTCAATTTTGTTGATAGCGCTGATGTCAGTTAATGTAGTAACAACTACATCATTTGTGGTAGCAGCATAGGTTAAATTTGATATTCCAAATACAATAACTATTAATGTGATTATGGATAAGATTTTTATTTTCATTTTATTAAAACTTTGATTGTCAAATAATTGTATTCTTATAATTTTTAAATACATCCATAAGACGATACTATTTTTAAAACGTTACAGATTATTTTATAAAATAGATGAACGCCTTATTTTCATCGGCAAAGGTGGGGTTTTTATCGGCGAAATTTATCACCATAGTGTAATTATTACACTATCAAATCAACATTAATTGTACTTTAATTAAAGGGCCAGGGCAACGTCTTACAAGTGCCCGGAAGAGAGTAAAATTAGCCGATTACTAGTTTATCACCGGCAAATTTTATTTTTCCGGCATCAAGCAGCACCCTAATGGTATCTATTTTTTCTTTTTCGGTACCAATGTTGGTTGAGATAACCAAAGTAGGCAGGTCAAGGGATGAAGTATTTAATAACTGAACTATTTCGTTCGTAATATCATCAAATATTTCTGAGCTATTCTTTTGCCTTTTTTCTTCCAGGCAAATATCACATATCCCGCATTTTTCAGCATTTAACTCATCAAAATAAGCGAGAAGCATTTGGCTGCGGCATTTTTTATGAGTGGCGTAGGCAAAAACCGCCTCCATCTTTTTAAGGTAGATAGCTTTGCGCTGCTCAATTGCTGCTTTATTAATGTACAATGCATCGGTATGCTGGCGTGGCTTCAAATAAGTTACCTGGGGCTGATCAGTTTGTTGCAGATAACTTAGTATTTTAAATTCCTGTAGTTTTTTTAACCCTTCAATAACCTGTTGCACATTCATATTTGCACGGCGTGCAAGATCAAATTCCCGCATGCTTACATAATTATCAAAAGATCCACCATAAGAGCGTAATATCGTTTTAATAAAAGGGTCCCAGCCGGGATTTTGGATCTGGAAATTATACAATTCTTCATTATCTATGTCAAACCGGAATCTTGATGGCAAAAAAACGCTTTCATTGAATGATAAGTATTCATCTTGTTCTAAAAACTTTAGCGCATTAATAGTTTTAACGGGTTCTAACTTAAAGCGAGTACAGAACTCACTTAAGTTAAGATCAAAGCTTAATCCCTCGCCTGTCTCAAAAGCTATTTGATAAAAATTGGCCAGGTAATGATATACCTGCTTAATTTCACCGACAGTTGGAAAACTAAGTTCAAATTTCTTTTCTTGCTTAAGTCTGTCCGTGTAATTATATAATAAAACAGCATATGCTTTATGCTCATCGCGGCCTACCCTGCCAGCTTCCTGATAATATGCTTCCAGACTTTCAGGCATGTCCTTATGGATAACAAAACGTACATCGGGTTTATCAATACCCATTCCAAAAGCATTGGTTGCTATAATGATACGGGTGCGGCTATTCTTCCAGCTTTCTTGTTTAGCTGAACGTAAGCCAGCCTCTAAACCTGCATGGTAATAATCGGCTTTGATACCATTATCATTGTAAAATTTGGCTATTTCAACGGTTTCTTTCCTGCTTCGCACATAAACAATACCACTGCCTTTTACACCTTTTGCAATATCAAGCAACTTTCTGGATTTATTCTCTTCATTTTGAACTATATAACTAATATTTTTCCGCTCAAAACTCATTTGAAAAACAACAGAATTTTTAAAAGATAGCTTTTGCTTTATATCTTCCCTTACCTCCGCAGTGGCAGTTGCCGTAAGCGCTAGAACAGGAACATCTGGATGCAATTCTCTCAAATCAGCTATATGTAAATATGGGGGCCTGAAATCATAGCCCCATTGTGAAATACAATGTGCTTCATCAACCGCTATCAAATTCACATTCATATATTTGATCCGCTCGCGAACCAGCTCAGATAACAAACGCTCGGGCGAGAGATATAAGAATTTAACAGCGCCATAAATACAACTATCCAACGCTAAATCTATCTCTCTTTTACTCATCCCAGAAACAACAGAAACAGCTTCAATACCTTTAGCTTTAAGATTTTCAACCTGATCTTTCATTAAGGCTATTAAGGGAGACACCACAATACAAACCCCATCCTTAGCCAATGCCGGAACTTGGAAACATACAGATTTACCACCACCTGTGGGTAAAAGGGCCAAAGTATCATGCCCTGTTAAAACAGATTGAATGATCTCCTCCTGCATCGGGCGAAAAACATCATGGTTCCAGTACTGTTTTAATATCTGTTGTAATGTCATTTGTTATTTTGAAACCTATGCTCTCAATTTTTATTTTAAGGCTTTACCTGTTAAATCAAAAATTGAGTGTACAGATTGTAAAGATAAATTCGAAATCGAACATCCAAAACCTAAAATCCTTTAATATTTATAAATTCGCGGTTACAAACCCTGATATAATGAAATTCATCTGCGTTACCTTTCTCTTTTTATTTGTTGCAATTGGTTCATACGCCCAGAAATGGAATGTGGAAAATCCTCCGGGGCAACAGAAAAAAATAACCATAACTACTGACGAAGGTACCTGGATGAATTTGGATGTTAGTCCTGATGGCAGAGCTATCGTATTTGATTTATTGGGCGACATCTATAGCATGCCTATTGAAGGAGGGAAAGCAACTTTACTTGCAGGCGGCAAAGCATGGGAAATTCAACCCCGTTTTAGTCCTGACGGTAAATTGATATCCTATACCAGTGATAAGGATGGCGGTGATAACATATGGGTTATGAATAGCGATGGAAGCAATAAACACGCTATAACCAAAGAAAATTTCAGGCTATTAAATAATGCATCATGGGCGCCAGACGGGCAATTTTTAGTTGCCCGTAAACATTTTACCGGCACCCGCTCATTAGGCGCGGGTGAAATGTGGCTTTATCATAAAACAGGTGGCGAAGGGATACAACTCACCAAAAGAAAAAATGACCAGCAGGACGCCGGTGAACCAATAGTCTCTCCGGATGGTAAGTATGTATATTGGAGCGAAGATGTAACTCCTGGCCCTCAATTTGAATATAATAAAGACCCTAACAAAGGTATCTATGCTATAAAGAGATTGAATAGGCAAACAGGTGATATTGAAACGGTAACGGGTGGAACCGGTGGTGCCTGCAGGCCTCAGATATCGCCTAATGGTAAATTGCTAGCTTTTGTAAAACGTGTAAGGTTAAAATCTGTATTGTATATTCATAATTTAAGTACCGGTGAAGAGTGGCCTGTATATGATGACTTATCACACGACCAGCAGGAAACATGGGCCATATTTGGAGTTTATCCAAATTTTGCATGGCTTCCAAACAACACCGGTCTTGTGTTTTACGCAAAGGGCAAAATATGGAGCCTAGATATTACAACGCTGAATCCCATTCAAATACCTTTTGAAGCTGCCTCGCAACAAAGTATCACTGAGTCTCTTCATTATCAGCAAAAGGTTTTTCAGGATGAATTTCCGGTTAAAATGATCCGACAGTTAACCACCTCACCTGATGGAAAGGTGATTGCATTTAATGCCGCGGGATATATTTACATTAAGAGCTTACTTGGCGGAAATCCAACAAGAATAACTGCGACCAATAATTTTGAATATGAACCGTCCTTTAGTCCAGATGGAAAATCGCTGGTTTATATTGACTGGAGTGATGAGCTGAAAGCATCGGTAAATAAGATTGACCTCACTACTTGCCAGGTAACCAGATTAACAGCAGAAAAAGGTTTTTATTATTCGCCTAAATTTTCAAACAAAGGAGATAAAATAGTTTATCGTAAAGGCGAAGGAAATGAAACATCAGGATTTGCATTTGGTCAAAATCCAGGCATTTATACCATTTCTATAAATGGCGGCACTCCCAAAATGATCATCAACAATGGCATTTATCCGCAGTTCTCCACTGACGATGCCAAAATATATTACCAAAGTAGTGAAGGCGATAAAAAGGCATTTAAAATAATGGATACAACCGGTGCTAACCAGCAAACATTGTATACCTCCAAATATGCAACACAATTTAATCCCAGCCCCGATGGTAAGTGGATGGCTTTTACTGAATTATATAATTGCTACATCACTCCAATGGTTTATACTGGTAGTGCTCAGGAATTATCGGCAGCAAACAAAGCTATTCCGTTAAATAAGTTAACCCGCGATGCCGGAACATATTTGCACTGGAGCAATGACAGTAAAAAATTAATGTGGACATTAGGTCCAAAATATTTTGTAAGAGATATAAGTAGCGCCTTTCCTTTTATTGATGATAGCTCTGATAAAACTCCAACTATTGATACCGCAGGTATTGATATCGGTTTAACCCTTAAAGCAGATTTACCTACAGGAGTTATCGTGTTTAAAAACGCCAGAATTATTACCATGAAAGGTGATGAAGTGATTGAAAACGGCGTAATTATTGTTAATCAGAACAGAATAACAGCTATAGGTAAAGCAAGTGACATTCACGTACCTGATAGCGTTAAAGTTTATGATCTGGCAGGCAAAACGGTAATGCCGGGCATTGTTGATGTACACGCACATCTGCACACCAGCCCCGATGGTATTTCGCCACAGCAAGACTGGAATTATTATGCAAACCTGGCTTTTGGTGTAACTACTTCACACGATCCATCCAGCAATACTGAAATGGTTTTCAGCCAGTCGGAAATGTTAAAGGCCGGAAATATGGTTGGCCCCAGAGTGTATTCTACAGGTACCATTCTTTATGGCGCAGATGGTGATTTTAAAGCCGTAATTAATAGTCTGGACGATGCCCGTTCTAATTTGCGAAGGTTAAAGGCTGTTGGTGCATTTTCAGTTAAAAGTTATAACCAGCCAAGACGTGAACAACGTCAGCAAATTATTGAAGCTGCCCGTGAACTACAAATGGAAGTAGTACCCGAAGGAGGTTCAACCTTTTTTACCAATATGAATATGATATTGGATGGACATACAGGTATTGAGCATAATATACCTGTTTGGCCAGTTTATAAAGATGTAAAAACATTATGGAATAATAGCAAATCAGGCTATACCCCTACTTTAATAGTTTGTTATGGTACCCAATTTGGTGAAAACTACTGGTATGACCGTACAGAAGTTTGGAAAAATGAACATTTATTAAGCTTTACCCCACAATCCATAATTGATGCCCGGTCAAGACGCAGAACGACATCTGAATATGGCGATTACGGTCATATTGAGGTATCAAAGTATGTAAAACAAATTGCTGATGGCGGCACCAAAGTTAACCTTGGCTCCCACGGGCAAATACAAGGGCTTGGTGCCCACTGGGAACTTTGGATGCTGGTACAGGGGGGAATGACACCGATGCAGGCCATACATTGCGCCACCATTAACGGCGCTTCATATTTAGGGATGGATAAAGAAATTGGCTCATTAGAAGTCGGAAAATTAGCAGACCTGGTTGTTTTGAATGATAATCCGTTGGATGATATTCGTAATAGCGTGAAAATAAAATATGTAATGGTTAATGGCCGTCTTTATGATGCTGATTCAATGAATGAAATTGGGAACCATGAAAAACCACGTTTGCGTTTCTGGTGGCAGCAAAATCGTGGTGAAATGACCAATTTACCTTTAGGTAATACCGAAACGTATTTATTTAATACACAGGATGGTGACTAAAAATTGGTGCTATTGAGATTTTCATTTATTTATATCGATTATCAAATTCTTTAAAGTAATTTTCACAAGCCGTTGATTAACCAATTATAAAAATCAGGAAAATCTCCATTCCATTGCTTTTCATTATGACTGGCACCTTTTATAATTATAACGGGTGATCTTTTTATGCTCACACTTTTTGAACTAATAATATCAGCCATTTTATTCATGTCATTTACCATACTGTCACTTTCCGCATCTCCGCAAACAAAATAAAATCTTGATTTACTTAAAAGCTTCTGCTGTTTAGCAAACTGATAAATTTCGGGAGCAATCCAAAAAGCCGGCGAAAATATTCCAGCATTACCAAATACATGAGGATATTTTAAGATAGCATACATGGAAATTAATCCCCCCATTGAGCTTCCGGCTATAGTTGTATGTTTAGCGTCAGTTTTTGTACGATACTGTGCATCAATATACGGCTTAAGCGTTGTTACTATAAAATCAATGTAGTCACTCCCTCTACCCTTTCCATATTTTGAATCATACGGATCGTATTCCGTTATCCGATGGTCACCACCATGATCAATGCCCACAATTATACATTCTTTGCTATCAGGTAGTTTGTCCATAAATTCATCAATACCCCATTCTCCGTACCCTGAAGTATAGGCGTCAAACAAATTCTGCCCGTCGTGCATATAAATTACAGGATATTTTTTTCCGGAAGTTTGATATCCGGCAGGCAAATAAATCCATATTCTTCTTTGCCTGCTTAACTGTGGAATATCAAAAGTCTCACTTATTATATGAACCTGTGCAGTTGCCGTATGCATTTTTTCAGGTTGGGCGAAATTGTCTTGCCAGCCTTTTATATCAACAGTGATAGTAGTATCATTTAAAACTTTAATGATTCGGTTTTCGACAGGTTTGCCATCAGCAGTACATTCAACTGTTTGCCAGCTTCCCCTGGTCACTTTAAAACGGTAAATACCTTTAGGCATATGTTTTAAAAGGTGTGAATAACCTAATGAATCGGAATGTAATTCCCATGCTGAGTCAGCAGGGTTCCAATTGTTAAAATTGCCTGCCAAAAACAGGTGTACATTTGACACTTTGACTGGTAATTTATTACTTGTTTTAAAGACAATTATTTGTTGCCCTTCCAGCAAAAAAAATTGAGCAGAAAGCAAAAACGCGCAGAAAATTTTTTTTTTCTTCATTATAAAATGTCGACAAGACGGTTAATTTTCCGGGAACGTTCCCGGAAATCCATTACATATAAGTAAAATTACCAATTGTGTAATTTATACACTTTTTAAATGCAAAAACTTCGTTTTTCTTAAAATTTGAAGCAAAATTTATGATTTTATTAAAATAAAATACACTCATTTCATGTTTCTTTAAAGTTAATAATAGACCAATAAAAACCTCAAAAATTATCTTTTATATAATATTTGCATTTATTACTTCTAAGTGTAAATTAGGCACATGCTGTTTCAGCAGCACAACAAACCAATTGTAGCAGGCACAAATTGCCTTTTTTTAATTACAAAACAAAAAAAGTATATGAGAAAAAATTACTTAAAAAAGTATGTACTTCTATGCGCTTTTATGATGATTTCTGTCATCGTTTTTGCACAAAGCGGAAGTATAAAAGGTAAGGTAGTTGATGAAAATAATCAGCCCCTGCCCGGAGCAGCGGTTAGTATTGATGGAACCACTATCGGTTCCCCTACTGATTTAAATGGTAACTTTACCATTACCGGTATTAAATCTGGTAACTATACGCTTACTGCAAAGTTTCTGGGTTATGTGGACCTTAAAAAAACAGTGACTGTTACCACTTCAGCAATAACTATTAATTTTGGTTTACAACCACAAAGTACAGGATTAAACGAAGTTGTGGTAATTGGCTACGGAACTGAAAAAAAGAAAGACTTAACCGGTGCAATTGCAACAGTAACCGCAAAAGATTTTAACCAGGGTGCTATTACCACCCCCGAACAATTAATTCAGGGCAAAGTTGCTGGTGTTTCCATTATTTCAAACAGTGGTGCACCAGGTTCCGGAAGTCAGATCCTTATACGTGGGGGTGCTTCAGTAAACGGAAGCAATCAACCACTCATTGTTATAGATGGTGTTCCGTTGGATGCTGGCAGAAACGCTGATGGGACCTCAAGAATTTCAGGGGTAGCAGATCCATTAAGCTTAATTAACCCCAATGATATAGCATCTTTCTCTATTTTAAAAGATGCCTCTGCGGCGGCTATCTATGGTAACCGGGCTTCAAATGGTGTAATCATCATCACAACCAAAAAAGGCCAGAGCGGTAAACCACAGATCAATTTCAGTACCCAATTCTCTGTTGGAAAATTAACTAAAGAAGCCTCTGTTCTATCAGCAAATCAATTTAGAACCTATGTCAAGTCACAAGCTACTGCTCCTGGTGACACTACTTATTTGAATCAGTTAGGAACAGCAAATACTGATTGGCAAAAACAGATTTATCAAACCTCTGTAAGTACCGATAATAACCTTAGCATTTCTGGAACAGCTGGAAAGTTACCATATAGGATTTCCGTGGGTTATACAGATGATGACGGTATTTTAAAAACCAGCTCTTTAGAACGCTATACCAGCAATATCAATTTAAGCCCTAGCTTATTTACAGATCATTTAAAAATCAATTTTAATTTCCTGGGTTCACAGGTTAAGCAACGATTTGCAAACCAGGGTGCCATAGGAAGCGCAGCCAGCTTTAATCCAACGGATCCTGTTTATTCGGGCAATAGCGCTTATGGTGGCTTTTATGAAGTTTTATCGCCAACCAGTACCAACCCCGAGAATTTAAACACACTTGCAACCAGAAACCCGCTTGGTTTGTTAGAAGAGGAGAATAATAGAAGTACGGTTTACAGGGCAATTACCAGCTTAGCTCTAGATTATAAACTGCATTTCTTTCCTGACCTGCATGCGAATGTAAATCTTGCCTATGATGGTTCAAACGGACAAGGGTATGATATTATACCAGCTTCAGCTGCTTCACAATATCCAGGTACAGCAGATGCAAATGGTGTACTTCAAAGAGGTAAAGATTCCAAATACAAAGGTGTAACAGGTAATAGCACACTTGAGGGATACTTAAGTTATGCTCATGATTTTAAATCTATTAAAAGCCATGTTGACGCGGTTGCTGGTTATTCAACTCAAACCTATTCCATTACGAATACCAATTACCTAACTTATTTTAGTAATGGTGAGGTGCAGCCAAATTCAGCATTCAATTATCCTACTGATTTGCAAAAAAGTGAATTAGCATCATTATATGCCAGGGTAAATTATTCATATGACAGTAAATATTTATTAACCGGTACTATCAGAGAGGATGTATCAACAAGATTTGCTCCGGGCATCCGTACAGGATATTTCCCTTCTGTGGCTGGTGCATGGGTTATCAGCAATGAAGATTTCTTGAAAGGAAACACAACATTATCAAACTTAAAATTCCGTTTAGAATATGGTGTTACCGGTAACCAGGATGGAATAGGAAACTATGATTATCTATCACCATATTCGTTAGGTAATAGATCTGCCGAATATGAATTTGGTAATGGCACCTATTTTCAGGTATATCGTCCGGGAGCATTTTATCCAGGCAGAACATGGGAGTCAACAGCTACAACAAACGCTGCATTTGACTACGGTTTTCTTAATGACCGCATCACAGGTAGTTTGGATCTGTATTTCAGAAAAACTAAAAACCTGTTAGCTACCATTAATGAACCAGCAGGTAGTAACTTTGGTAATCAAATAGTTGCTAACGTGGGTAACATGCAGGATAAAGGCCTGGAATTTAGTGTTAATGTAAAGATAATCGACACAAAAGATCTTTCATGGACTGCCAGTGTTAATGCTACTGTTGACAGAAATAAGATCACTAATTTGACATCTATCCCTAACCCCAATTTTCCGGGTAACCAAGTTGGAGGTATTTCAGGTGGTATAGGAACAACTATTCAAATTGACCAGGTTGGCTATGCTAAAAACTCTTTTTACACCTATCAACAGGTTTACGGAGCTGACGGCAAACCACTTGATGGCGTATTTGTAGATAAAAACGGTGACGGACAAATTACTAGCTCAGATCTTTCGGTTGCACACAGCCCTGACCCACAAGAATACTATGGAATCAGTTCAGAATTAAGATTTAAAAAAATCAGCTTTGGCTTTTCTGCAAGAGCTAATGTGGGTAATTACGTTTATAACAACATTTATTCTGCAACCGGTTTTAGAAGTAATTTCATAAACCCAATAAGCCTATACAACGGTTCAACTAATGTGCTGCAAACCGGCTTCAGCGGACTTAACGCTTCAAATGAATATTTGTCAGATTATTTTGTTCAAAATGCATCTTTCTTCAGAATGGATAATATGCATGTAGGCTATAATTTTGGAAAAGTATTTAAGAACACAGGCGACCTAAGAATTAGCGGAAGTGTTAATAATGTGTTTATCATTACCCAATACAAAGGAGTAGACCCGGAAGTAACCAATGGTATTGATAACAATCTCTATCCAAGACCACGCACCTACATTTTAGGTTTAAATCTTAGCTTATAATATTTGTAATTTATTACGACAATAAATTTAACATGAAAAGAAATTTAACAAAAATAGTTGTGGTAGCAGGCTTATTAGCTGTTAGCATTACATCGTGTAAAAAGAAACTGATACTTTCACCAAATGATGCTGTTACGTCACAGCAGGTTTTCAGCACACCAACAGGCTATACACAAGCTATGGCAAAAGTTTACGGTAGCTTTGCTCTTACAGGTAATGAAGGCCCATCCGGACAAGGTGATATAGCCGGTATTGATGAAGGTACATCCGATTTTTTTCGTTTATTTTGGAATGTGCAGGAGCTAACTACCGATGAAGCAGTTATTACTTATGGTGACCCTGGGGTACAAGACCTTCACAGTATGGTTTGGTCAGCAACAAACGCCATATCACAAGGTTTATACTATCGTTCACTTTATCAAATTACTTTATGTAATAACTTCCTGCAGCAATCAACTCCTGCATTGTTAGCCAGCCGTGGCATAACAGGTGATGATGCTACCAAAATTGCTTATTATGCTGCAGAAGCCCGTTTTTTACGTGCTTACCAGTATTGGGTGTTGATGGATATTTTTGGTAACCCACCTTTTGTAACTGATGCTACCCAAATAGGTTCTGTTATTCCTAAACAAATTTCAAGAGCTGACCTCTACGCATATATCGTTAGTGAATTAAAAGCCATTGATCCGTTAATGGTGAAGCCCAACCTAAATGAGTATGGCAGAGCTGATGAGGCGGCTGTATGGGCTTTACTTGCACGTGTTTACTTAAATGCCCAAGTTTACACTGGTACTGCTGATTACACTGACGCCATTACTTATTCACAAAAAGTAATTAGTGCCAATTATGGACTGATAGCAGATTTTACCCAATTAATGTTGGCTGATGATAATTTAAATAGTATTGCTGGCGGTGGTAAAACAGGAGAATTCATTTTTACTATTAACTATGACGGTACAAGAACACAAGGATACGGAGGCTCACAATATTTAACACATGCTCCGGTTGGTGGTTCAATGCCTCCTGCAAAATTTGGTATCAGCAGTGGCTACGCGGGGTCAAGAACTACAAGTAATATCGTAAATCTTTTCCCGGCACCAGCTACTACCGACACTACAAATTTCCCTAACAACGGCAATGCCGATAAACGTGCAGAGTTTTGGTACCCGGGTCAAAGTATAGACATTACAAATGTCACTACATTTTCTAGTGGTATAGGTGTTAATAAGTTTAGAAACGTAACCCGTACAGGCGCACCTGGATCCGATCCAACTTTTTGCGACGTTGATTTACCATTGTTCCGTTTACCTGAAATGTATTTGATTTATGCAGAATCCGTATTACGTGGCGGCGCGGGAGGTGACGCGACAACCGCACTTGGGTATATCAATACGTTACGTACAAGAGCATACGGTGGTAGTACAGCTGGTAATATTACACTACCGGATCTTACCACACAATTTATACTGGATGAAAGAGCCCGTGAGTTATTTTGGGAAGGTTTTAGACGTACTGACCTAATTAGATACGGTTTATTTACCAGCGGATCATATTTATGGCCGTTTAAAGGTGGTGTAGCCAACGGAACAAGTGTTCCTGACTACCGAAATTTATTCCCATTACCGCAAACTGACTTAGCTGTTAACCCAAATCTTATTCAAAATAAAGGTTATTAATAACCTTAAAATATAAATGATCACTTAACGGTTTAAAGTGTATTAATTAAAAAAGAAAAAGAAAATGAAAAAAATTCTAACAAAATATTTGGCACTGAGCGGCATTTGCATGCTCATATTGTCAGCTTGTAAGAAAGACGGCAATCTTGTTACTTCTAATGGAGGTAAAGCTGGCACGCTTACAGTAACCAGTACAAATTTGGTTTTGGATAAAACAAAATTTGATTCGACCTCATCAATTGTGACATTTAATTTTTCGGCAGCCAGTTACGGTTATAGCGCTGCGATTACCAATACGCTGCAAATTGATTTACCCGGAGATAATTGGAAAAGTCCGGCATCTGTAACATTAAGTGCTAAAACGTATACTCAAAGCTTTTCAACAGCAGATTTTAATACGCTTCTGTTAAAATTAGGAGTTCCAGCCGGAACTCCTACTCCTATACAGGCCAGAATTCAGTATTCCCTTTCATCAACTGTTACGCCAACTTATTCAAACGCATTATCACTTACTGTTACTGCGTTTAATTTAGTATCGTACATTTATGTTCCTGGTTCATATCAAAGTACAATTACGGCTAACCAATGGATACCTGCAACCGCTGATAGTTTAGTCTCTCCAACAGATAATGGGGTTTATACCGGGTACGTTTATTTTCAAGCTGGTAGCCAGTTCAAAATAACGCCTGCTAATAATTGGAATACTTCTTATGGCGACGCTGGAGGCGGTAATATAAGCCTTTCGGTGGGCACCAATCTAACTGCGCCGGGAGCCGGACTATATTTATTAACCGTAAATACTATTAAAAACACTATTACCTATTCTCCATACATCCATACATGGAGCTTAATTGGCACTGCTGCTATTGATTGGAATACTGATATTGAAATGCCATTTAATCAAAATGCAAATGCATATCAGGTTACCTATGCATTAAATTCGAGCGGACAGTTTAAATTCCGCGCCGATAATGCATGGTCAATTGCTTTGGGAGATGTTACGCCAGTTACTGGGCAATTAACCTCAAATAATGGGGCTAATATAAATGTACCAAGCAATGGCACGTATTTGATTTCATTAAGTTTTGGAAATCCTTTACTTGCTCCATCCTATACCTTGGTAAAGCAATAAAATAACACCGAGAGTTGATTTAATTGATACGCCCGTCTGGTTTAAAACCAGCGGGCTTTTTTACGTTCAATTACATCGTTCAAAACAAAAAAAAGCAGCACAATTATAAAATTGTGCTGCTTTAACTTCCTGAAAGCTATTACCCATTAAGCTTGGGTCAGTAGCTTAAAAACTTAGCGTTTTGTTATATCAACGTATTCCCGGTTAATAGCACCAGTATAAATTTGACGTGGACGACCAATAGGCTCTTTATTATCTTTCATTTCTTTCCATTGTGCAATCCATCCTGGCAAACGGCCAAGAGCAAATAAAACGGTGAACATATCCGTTGGGAAACCTAATGCGCGGTAAATAATACCAGAATAAAAGTCCACATTAGGATATAATTTACGTTCAACAAAATAAGGATCTTTTAAAGCTACCTCTTCTAACCTTTTGGCTATTTCGAGCACCTCATCGTCAATACCTAATTTTTCAAGAATATCATCACATGCTTTTTTGATGATTTTGGCTCTTGGATCAAAATTTTTGTAAACCCTATGACCAAATCCCATTAATCGGAACGGATCATTTTTATCCTTTGCTTTGGCTATCCATTTATCAGTATCTCCGCCATCTTCTTTTATCTGCTCAAGCATTTCAATTACTGCCTGGTTAGCGCCTCCATGTAAAGGCCCCCAAAGGGCTGATATACCTGCAGAAACAGAAGCATAAATATTTGATTCTGACGAACCCACAATACGCACTGTTGAAGTAGAGCAATTTTGTTCGTGATCGGCGTGTAATATCAACAAAGTATTCATTGCGCTAACAATTACCGGATCTATTTCAACCTCCTCTGTACGTTGGCCAAAGGTCATGTGCAGGAAGTTGGTTACATAATCATACTTATTTTGCGGATAAATAACCGGATGCCCTAAAGATTTTTTATAAATCCATGAAACAACAGTAGCCATTTTTGCCAGCATTTTTATAATGCTTAGATGCTGCTCCTCATCTGTTTGATGAGATTTTAACGATTCCGGATAAAATGCAGATAAAGCACAAACCAATGATGATAACTGCCCCATTGGATGTGATTTTGATGGAAACCCATCAAAAAACTTTTTCATATCCTCATGAACAAGCGTATGCCGGCTTATCTCATACTGGAAAGAAGTTAGTTGTTGTTGTGTTGGTAGCTCGCCATGTATTAGTAAATATGCAACCTCTATAAAGCTTGACTTTTCAGCAAGTTCTTCTATCGGATAACCACGGTACTTAAGTATGCCTAATTCACCATCTAAAAAGGTAATAGCGCTTTTTGTAGCACCTGTATTTTTGTACCCTACATCAAGCGTTACATAGCCTGTTAGATCTCGTAATTTTGAAATATCAATAGCTTTTTCACCTTCAGTGCCCTCTATTACGGGCAAATCATAAGTTTTATCGCCAATTTTTAATTGTGCAGTCTCCGACATACGAATATTATTAGATGCAACAAATGTAATTAAATCTGCGTATTAATCGGCCTGATGATAGCTTACTATTTGTAAAATTTTCATGGTACATAAAGTTATTATTTAATGACATTGATTTGATAAATAATTCATATTGCATATATTATAAATTAGTCATTAATATTATATTAAATATCATTTACAAAACAGATTAAAACCCTAATTATTAATAATTTAATAAATGTCCTTCAGCAGCAAGCTTCAATTATTCCTGCAAAATAAAAACACCATTTACCGATTACTCCTAATCGGGTTATTTATAGCCAGCCCTTCATTACATTATTTGTGCTTTTATAATTCCTTTGATCCGTTATGGCTCCGCATGGTTAATTGTTTAATCTGCGTAATGGCATTTAGTTTTTCATTCCAGCCAACTAAAATATATTATACCATAAGTCAATACCTTACCATTATTTCATTTTTAGTAATAAATAATTGTATTCTTTTAGGTCGAAATGGGTTTGAACACGTCTATCTTTTTAGTGCCATAACAATTTTTATTGCACTTACCCTTTTCTGTAACAAGCGCTGGGAATTTATTGCCATTGGTTCTCTTAATATAATTGCTACGGTTATTGCTTATATAACTGCTCCAAAACTCTACATTTCAGAAATTGTATTAGTTGGTTTATTAATCATCTTCACCATTATAGCTTATATCTCATTTTTGGTGATGCTGGCATATAAAGTAAAATTTGACAATGCCATTAGCAATGTAATTGAGCTTAATAAATCATTATTCACTAATAGTGAAAGACTACGTCAAAAACGCGAAAACCTCACTGCGCTTATCAATTCACTTAATGATATTGTTTTTGAATTTGATGAAAACAAGATTTGTTTAAACACTTGGTTCCCACACACTGATAATAGAGGGGTTGATCTTGAACTTTTTATTGGAAAAAGATTAGAGTTGATTTTAGGTGATGCAAAAGCTAAAAGTTTTAATGAAGCATTGGATTATGTGATCAAAAATAGACAGCCCACTTCCATTGAATTTTACTCTCTTTTTGGTACTGATAAATGGTTTGTAGGAAAACTTTCGCCTGTTTTTGATGGAAAAGGCAACTATACAGGTCGTATTTCGGCTTCAGTAACTGATATTTCGGAGCAGAAAAAGTATGAAAATGCATTAAAAGAAAGTGAAGCTTTATTACTGCAAGCTCAAACCATTGCCAAAACAGGTAATTGGTGGTATGATTTTCAAACAAATGAGACTTACTGGTCAAAAACCATGTACAACATAATGGAAATTGATACCATTGAAGAAAATATTGATAAGTTCAATTTCCATCTAAGTCTTATTCACCCGTTAGACAGGGATGGCGCTTATGATTTCCTTACGAACATTCATTTAAAAGACGATATTCAACATGTACATAAGATAATTACCCCTAAAGGAAATCTTAAGTATTTTAAACTTCTTAAGGGAAACCTCGAACTTGACAATGAAGGCAAACCTAAACGCATTCATGGTATCACTCAGGATATTACCGATAATAAATTATCAGAAAAACAAATTAAGGTAAGTCAGGCAGAACTGCTTGAGGCACAAGTTATAGCCAAAATAGGAAATTGGAAATGGGATGTTATATTAAATAAGCTTGAATGGTCTGATGAGATTAATAACATTTTTGAGGTTAATCAGAAAAAAATTGCCGACAAAGATCTGGTGAAATTATTAGTAGAATATTCACATCCTGGTGACAGGCAGATAATTAAAAGGCATTTAAAAAATATTCCCAATGTTAGCCATACCTCTTACGAATACAGAATTGTTACGCCCAAAGGTAATGTTAAGCACCTAAGCATTATTATTGGGAAAATAATGCGTCGTGATGACGGAAAGGTTCGTAAAATTATTGGAACGTTACAAGATATTACAGACAGAAAGCAAGCAGAAATTGATTATCAGCGAACAGAAAACAAGTTTAAACTGATTCTTGAAACCATAAAAATGCCTGCTATATCAATTGGCAGTAAAGGCAATATTATTTTCTGCAACAAGTATATGGCAGACCTGCTTGGCTATGAAAAAAATGACCTTTTAAACTTAAACTGGCTGAATAATTTTGTTACTGAAGATTTAAAAGCACTGTTTACAAATTGGTTTAAAAATAATGCATTTGAACTACAGTTTGTTAACCCGGTAATATGCAGAAATGGAGAAAAACGTATTATTAGCTGGCAAAATACAGTAAGCTACGACGAAAATGGCAGAATTAAAGAAGTTACAGGTATTGGAGAGGATATAACCGAACGCGAAAAAGCAACAAGGGAATTAATAACGGCAAAAGAAGAAGCCGAACGTTCATCAAGATTTAAGTCGGAGTTTTTATCGACAATGAGTCACGAAATAAGAACCCCAATGAATGCGGTTATTGGAACAACCAATTTGCTATTAAGCGAAGATCCGAGACCCGAACAATTAGAATATCTAAATACATTAAAATTTTCGGGTGAAAATTTACTTGCGATAATAAACGACATTTTAGACTACAATAAAATTGAAGCCGGTAAATTGGATTTAAATAAGGCCCCTTTCAACATTTATCAACTGGTACAAAAAATAAAGCAATCATTTTTCTCAAAAGCTTCAGAAAAAGACCTACACATTGATTTAATTATAGATAATGCGATTCCGGGATATATAAATGGTGACCAAGTACGATTAGGACAAATATTAAATAACCTGATAAGTAATGCCATAAAATTTACTCATAACGGAAAAGTCACTATCAGGCTTGAAAAGGAAGAACTTAATAACAATCATGTTACTATTAAGTTTACTATAACTGACACTGGTATTGGCATTGCCCCGGAAAACCTGGCCATCATATTTCATCCTTTTGAACAAGAAACACAAAATGCGGACAGTAATTATGGAGGCACGGGTTTAGGTTTAGCTATAACAAAAAGACTGATTGAACTTCATCAAAGTACTATTGCCGTTTCAAGTGAACCAAGACATGGCACACAATTTACGTTTTCAATATCGTTTGACGTTGCTTTATACGAACAAACCAAGGATAATCAGTTATATTCATCAACACCCTCACAACTAAATACAGACCTTACAGGTATGCGCATTCTTGTTGTTGATGATAACAAAATGAATTTGCTTATTGCTTCAAAATTCCTTAAAAAATGGCAAGCACAAGTTGATGAAGCTACCAGCGGATCACAGGCTATTGAAATGACCGAGAAAAATAATTATGATTTGATTCTTATGGATCTGCAAATGCCAATAATGGATGGATTTGAAGCAACAGTTATTATCAAAAAGACCAATCCTCATATACCTATTATTGCACTAACTGCCGACGCTATGCCCGAAACATATAATAAGGCTTTTACAGCTGGTATGTGTGATTATTTGACCAAACCATTTTTACCGACGGTATTGTTTGAAAAAATAGCCAAACACTATGTTCAGATAGAGAGTGGATCTGAGTAATAAATCAGCTCTCCATTATCAGTTTAGTTTGATCGTATAGCCTCTACAGGATCAAGTCTTGCAGCGAAATAGGCTGGGATAATACCTGAAATAACACCAATAGTTATTGACGTACCAATTCCTATGATAATATTCTTGACATCTAATATTACCTGAATATCAGCTACTGCTTTAACCAGAATGGTAACACCGTAAACCATTGCCAAACCAATTATCCCACCCATTAAGCATAAAATAATGGCTTCAATTAAAAACTGTAATAAAATAAAATAGCTTTTCGCTCCAAGCGACTTTTGGATACCTATAATATTAGTCCGTTCCTTAACCGAGACAAACATAATATTGGCAATTCCAAATCCTCCAACCAAGATTGAGAACAAGCCAATAATTAATCCCACTGTATGTAACACCCCAAACACAACATCCAACTGATTGGAAAGTATACTGGTTTTGTTCAAAGCAAAATTATCATCGACACCAGGTCCTAAACGTCGTATTGAACGCATCAAACCTCTTAATTCACTTTCAACGTCAACATCAGTTATGCCACTTTTGCCCCTAACTACAATCTGTGGGTTATAATTTTCATTTTGGATATCAATAACGTTTTTTGCAAAGTTAAGTGGCAATAAAATCTCCTTATCATCCGATATCCCTAAAATGTCATTCCCCTCCTTTTTAAAAACGCCTATCACGGTTACATAACGGCCCATTATTTTCAGTTGTTTACCAACAGCTCCGCCGTCAGGAAATAAATTTTGCGCTATATCATAACCAATTACTGTTACAGGGCTACCAGATCTCGATTCCATGTCGGTAAAGTACCTGCCATCCTCAAAATCAAAGTTCCATGTTTTATCATGATCCTGTGATGCAGCGTCAATTTCAGCACCTTCAACAGTGTTACTTTTATATTTTACTATACGGTTATCAATACTTATTTCATATGAAATTGCAAAAGCAGTTTGACTGCGTTTTTGCAATTCATAAAAGTCTTTCAATTTAGGAACAGGGCGTTGCATGTATTTCCACCATGGATATTCATCCCCCCCACCCCATGGCCATTTTTGTATATAAATACTGTTGCTACCGAGTTTATTTACGCTTTCCTGCAGATTGTTGCGCAAGGTATCTACTGCTGAAAAAACCGATATAATTGTAAATATACCAATGGTTACCCCCAGTAATGACAAAAATGTGCGTAACTTATTTTGCCTTAAAGAATCATAAGCAAATAAGAAGCTTTCTTTGAAAAGTTTTAAAAATATCATCGGTTATGATTTCATTATTTAGATTAGTAATCTACCGATACCTGATTTTGGTTACGGGAAATATATTTTTTAGACTATGCTACGAAGTTTAAGTTACATTTATTTTAATTTTTAAAAACCAATAATCAAAATTGGTGTTAAACTATTCACCTTAATAACCAATATAAGCCTAGCCAACAAAAAAAATCGGTGAAAATACTAAAAAAACTCTTACATTTGCGCCCTTGAAAATTCATATAATTAAACATGAAATTATCTCAATTTAAATTTAACCTGCCCGATTCACTTATTGCCCACACGCCAGCCAACACACGCGATGAATCGCGATTAATGGTGCTGCACCGCGATTCGGGTAAAATTGAGCATAAAATATTTAAAGACGTACTTGACTATTTTGACGATAAGGATGTTATGATCCTTAACAATACCAAAGTATTCCCGGCTCGTATGTACGGTAATAAAGAAAAAACCGGTGCTACTATTGAAGTCTTTTTATTAAGAGAGTTAAACAAAGAACTTAGATTATGGGATGTTTTGGTTGATCCGGCCCGTAAAATCCGCGTTGGTAATAAGCTTTACTTTGGTGATGACGACTTATTAATTGCTGAAGTTGTTGACAATACCACTTCCCGTGGTCGTACAATACGCTTTTTATTTGATGGAACAGACGAAGAATTCCGTCGTAATGTTGAGATACTTGGAGAAACACCGCTTCCAAAATATATAAAACGTAAAGCTACTGCCGAAGATAAGGACCGCTATCAAACTATTTTTGCAAAGCACGAAGGTGCTGTAGCTGCTCCTACTGCTGGTTTACACTTTAGCCGTGAGTTAATGAAACGCCTTGAATTAAAAGGAGTTGAGTTTGCCGAGGTTACTTTACATGTTGGTTTAGGTACTTTCCGCCCGGTTGAGGTTGAAGATCTTACCAAACATAAAATGGACTCTGAACAATTTATTATAGAGGAAAAACAAGCCAATATTGTAAACAGAGCAATTGAGCGCAAAAAAAGAATATGTGCTGTAGGTACTACTTCAATGCGTGCCGTTGAATCTGCAGTATCAGCAAATAAAACATTAAAGGCAGCCAACGACTGGACCAGCAAGTTCATCTTCCCTCCATACGATTTCAGCATTGCTAATTCAATGATTACTAACTTCCACACACCTGAATCAACCTTACTGATGATGATTTGTGCTTTTGGTGGATATGAGCATGTAATGAATGCATATGAAGTAGCAGTAAAAGAAAAATATCGTTTTTACAGCTACGGTGATGCTATGCTGATTATCTAATACAGAAAAGACCTCTTAGATTTGAGATATGAGCTTATAAACTCATATCTCAAATTATTTAATTGATAATACTAAATTTGATCGTTTATTAATTATCAAATGTCCCTTCCCGATCCAATTTCTCCTCTTTCAAATACAAAATCCAACTACGTTATTATTGTTGCAGGTGGTTCTGGTACAAGGATGCAATCTGTAGTTCCAAAACAATTTTTGCTGATTAATGGCAAGCCTGTTTTAATGCATACTATTGAAGCGTTTCACAAAACAGAAGCTAATCCTTCCATTATTATTGTTCTTCACGCCGGTTTCCACAACTACTGGAACCAACTATGTATTGAACATCATTTTGATATCCCTTTTAAATTAGTAAATGGAGGGGAAACACGGTTTCACTCAGTAAAAAACGGCTTAGATATTATTCCAGATAACGTAGATACACTTGTGGCCATCCATGATGCTGTAAGAGCACTCACCAGCAAAGAGATTATTGATAAATCATATAAATATGCCGCCGAACATGGAAACGCCATTACGGCTGTTAAAAGCCGTGATTCAGTAAGGCAATTGAAAAATAATATTTCAGTGGCTTTGGTTCGTGATGAGATTTACCTGGTGCAAACCCCGCAAACTTTTCAATCCGCACAAATAAAAAAGGCATATTTACAGCCTTATAATACCAAATTCACTGATGATGCTAGTGTGGTTGAAGAGATGGGAGAAAAGATCAACCTGATTGAAGGCAATTACAACAATATTAAAATAACTTTTCCTGAGGATATTGCTATTGCTGAATTACTCATGAAATGCTAATAGCACATGGCTCACCGACCATAGTATTTTAACTATGAACTGTGAACCACAGACTACTATTGATAAATTTATGCTCTTCTAATAACACCTAAAAGCAAGGCGATAATAGCAATTACTAAAAGGATATGAATAAGGCCACCGCCAACAGGATAAACAAAGAATCCAAATATCCATCCTATTACAAGGATAACAGCGATTAAATAAAGTAAACTTCTCATTTTGTAATGTTTTAGTTGTTATTAATTTACATCACCATAACTAAAACCATTCCAAAAAAGAAGTGCCCATAAAAAAACCCTGTTTTAGGCAGGGTTTCAATGTTTTGTATAAATTTTAATATTCGTCCTCATTAAAAAAGAAGTCATCTTTTGTAGGGTAATCAGGCCATATCTCTTCTATATTTTCGTACGGCTCACCATCATCTTCCAGGGCTTGTAAGTTTTCAATAACTTCAACAGGCGCTCCGGAACGGATAGCATAATCAATCAACTCATCTTTTGTTGCTGGCCAGGGTGCATCTTCAAGGTGTGATGCCAGTTCAAGTGTCCAATACATATTCTATTATTTATTTTATTCGGTAAATTTAACTTTTCGCAAAAGTATAATATTTTTAATTCGATTATCAATATTTTTTTTGAAATTTTCAAACACGTGGTATCCACTGATTTTCAGTGATTTTACCATCATGTCCAATCTTCCTCGCCAAAGTAAACAAATAATCACTCAATCTGTTCAGATAAATATTCACTTTATCATCAACAAAACTTTCTTCAGCAAGTTGCACAGTGATCCTTTCAGCCCTCCTGCAAACACATCGTGCAATATGGCAATAAGAAATGGCATTACTACCTCCCGGCAAAATAAAATGGCGCAATTCTGGCAAATTCTCATTCATCAGGTCCATTTCTTTTTCAAGTAACTCAATATCAGTTAAATGAAGGTCGGGTATTACCATCTTTGATTTTTCCGGATCCGAAGCTAAAGATGAACCAATGGTAAATAATCTGTCCTGCACCTGTTTCAATACACCTTTATCATGCTCTGATATATCCTGATCAGCAATTAAGCCAACATATGAGTTCAATTCATCAACCGTTCCATAACTTTCAATACGGATGTGGTATTTTGCAACACGCGTCCCCCCGATTAATGAAGTAACACCCTTATCGCCTGTTTTGGTATATATTTTCATTTTATTTGTTCAATTTCGAATTTATTATTTTGATTTGAATTTAACCATCTAATTCTATATTTATTATTTACTTGCAAGCGTTAACACCAAATAAAGAAACAGTATACATCTTTTTATGTTATTACTTTTGTTGAAGTAACACATAATCAATCTGGTTAATGAAATCAATCCCATTTATACTCCGTTCAGGTCTTATTCTGTTAAATTCTTTTTTATTATTTAGCGTAAGTTGCTACAGCAACAGTAACGCACAATCAGTTTCACCGGCACATAAAACTGAAATCAGCGGTCTTTTAAGCGAAAAACAGTTCAATGATCTTTTCCCTATGAGAGATAAGTTTTATACCTATACCGCCTTTATAAGGGCAGTAAAAGAACTGGGACTTATAAAAGTTAAAGTGGTAAGAAGAGCAGTTTCTGTTTACCAATTTACCCGTACCGATAAAAGAACGGGAAAAGCGGTTATAATTCGCCAGGATGAAGATTGGAATGAAGACTGGGCCAAAAAAAAGCCTGATAGTTCTTATGTGATTGATTTCGGCAACTTTTGCTCAGAAAAAGATATTACTACAAATAAAAAAGAACTGGCGGCATTTTTTGCCAACATTGCCCACGAAACCCGCCATGGTGAGGATGGAAAATATAATGATGGATTGATGTTTATCCATGAAAACAACACCTCTTTACCCTACGTTGCCCCTAATGATGTATACCCCGCTGTTGCCGGAAAAAAATATTATGGCCGCGGCCCTATGCAATTAAGCTATAACGGTAATTATGGCTATGCGTCTGATTGTATTTTTGGAGATAAAGCAGTTTTGTTAAACAACCCGGGGCTTGTGGAAACAGATCCGGTTGTGGCATTTGAAACAGCCATATACTTTTGGATGACCCCGCAAACCTACAAGCCATCAGCTCATGATGTAATGGCTGGCAAATGGGTTCCTAAAGCTACCGATAAAGCCGCAGGACGTACGCCAGGCTTCGGGATGACCATCAACATCATAAATGGACAAGTGGAATGCGGCAAGGGCAATAATGTATATGGCATGAATAACCGTATTGCCTTTTATCAATATTTCCTAAAAAAACTTGGTGTCAGTGATCCTAACTGTGCCTGCTCTTGTGGTAATATGAAATCATACTAACGGTGTAGAGTATTCAAATACCCTATTTGCTTATTGACAGCAATTAAGTATTTTTATCGGGTATGAATAACTTACCATTTGATACCATAGGCCTTTGTTCTGAAGAAATAGATCGCTTTCACGATACCTATAAAGCGCTTAAATCAAAATTCCAGGTTGAGACAACCGGAACTATTGATTTTCATTTGGAGCAGTTTGAAATATTTAACAGCTATATGGATTTCAATCTCAGGGATTCGTTTGCTATTAAACATCAGCAAAATGACAGCTACTTGTTTTTCCTGGAAACGCAAACAAAAAATCATGAAAAGGGTAGCATTGCCGGTTGTTTGGAACATCAGACCTGGGCGTTGGCTTATCTGAAACATGATTTTGGTCGGGTATTAATCCGTCGCGAAACAATTGCCGATAAAATAATTGAGCTGGTTCACCCGGTTGAACTGGATTTTGAAGAGGATAAAGCATTTAGCGATACCTTTTACGTTTTAGTAAATGACCGCACAAAAGCTACCAGGGCTATAGACCGCCATTTTAGAAACGCTGTTATGGATGTACGCGAAGATAATTTTATAATTGAAATTGTTGAACACACCCTTGTTATTGGCGACCGTAAACCCATATCGCCTGAAAGAGCTGTATTTTTGGCGGAATTTGTAACACGTGTATGTAATACATGTAGTTGATTCTATTTCTGGGATGTAACGCTAATTATCAGAGTATTGTATTATCTTAGAAGTATTAACTTCAATCCATTAATATTTATACCTAAACACACATTATGAAAAAATTAACCAGAGAAGAATTGAAAAACATTAAAGGCGGATTACAAACCCCTCCTGCCGGATGCTTTTGCTTTATCCCTGATGATAATTTACCCGGTGGTGGATTAAGCCCTGATTGTTATTTTGGAGACAATCAGGATTTATACTGCCCAACTGGTGAGCTATTAGGCTGCTGCTAAGAAAAACGCGTGGGTTCATAGTATTTTAAAATGAACACCGTGAACGCATGGTATGGTAAAATGAATTAATCTTTAAATTCAGGAATTCCTTGTCTTTGTACCCTTTGAATATTGGTATTGGCAAAATCATTTTCAACCAAACCATCACGCATACGTACTATACGGTGGGCGTGTAGCGCTATATCCTCTTCGTGAGTTACTAATATAATGGTATTACCTTTGGCATGGATGTCCTCCATCAGGCCCATTATTTCAATAGAAGTTTTGGTATCCAGGTTACCCGTAGGCTCATCAGCCAATATAATAGATGGATTATTGATCAAGGCACGGGCCACAGCAACACGCTGGCGCTGTCCGCCTGAAAGCTCATTGGGCTTGTGGGTGATACGGTTGCCAAGACCTACGTTTTCTAAACTGGTTTTTGCTCGTTCCTGGCGCTTTTCTTTGCTTACACCGGCATAAATGAGGGGTAAAGCCACATTATCCAATGCTGTATTACGGGGTAAAAGATTAAACGTTTGAAAAACGAAACCTATTTCAGTATTCCTTACTTCAGCCAGTTCGTTATCAGTCATGTGGCTAACGTTTATACCGTTCAAAATATATTCGCCTTTTGAAGGGGTATCCAAACAGCCTAGAATATTCATCAAAGTAGACTTCCCCGATCCAGAGGGGCCCATTAAAGCCACAAATTCGCCCTTATTGATAGTTAACGATACGGATTTAAGCGCATGAATAACTTCAGTTCCTATTACGTATTTCCGTCCTATATCTTTTAAAGTAATGAGTGGCTCCATAATTTTCTTGTTTTGACTATAGTGACGGATACTTTGTTACAGCATTTTTTTAAAAAGTAAAAGAATTGGGAATAACTACCCAATCACCTTCGCCACTAAAAAGAAATCCTTATCATGCTTAGGTGCATTTTCCAGCGCTTCTTCATGCGTAATATCCTGCTTAACCACGTCTTCCCTAAACCCATTCACCTCGTTGGTCATATAAATCAACGGTTCAATTCCGGCTGTATCAATTTCATTCAGCTTATCCATAAAACCAAGTATCTTGTTCATGTCGCCAATCATTTCCTGCTTTTCATCATCTGAGAGTTCAAGCCTGGCCAAATGGGCTATTTTATCAACGGTTTCTTCATCTATGGTCATAACAATACTAGTTTCTGTTTAATAATATCATGCACCTCATCGCGTAGCGCATCAGCATCATCCAATGTTAAATGCGCAGTTTCAATCGGTTTGTGTACAAATATATTACAAATGCCCGGTCTGCTGCCATATTCACTACCTGTATTCCAAAAAATCTTCCAGGTATCAATAGATGTAATGGGTAAAATTGGAATTTTCAGTTCGATGGCTAATCTGAATGCGCCATTTTTAAAGGAATGCAAATTTGGTGGGTAATCACGCGGAATGGTGGCCTCCGGAAAAATCACTACACTTACCCCATCCTTTAATCGTTCAGCAGCTGTTTTAAATGCCCTAAATGATGAAATTTTACTATCGCGATTCACCGTAATATCTATCGTTCTGAAAAAAAATCCTAAAACCATATTATTCAGCAATTCCTCTTTCCCAATAAAGCAATGGTTGTTTTTTGCAGTGATACATATTGCTGAAACATCAAGATTTGAGGTATGGTTACCTATTATAATATAAGTGCGACTCCAGTCAACTTTTTCTTCTTCAATTGCATTGAAAAATATGCCCGAAACAGTAGTACTTAACTTGATAATCAATCTTCTAAATCCGTTAATATATTTGTAGCGCTGCTTTTTTCGGGATAAGAAGTACAATATGGGCCATACCAAAATAAAAAAGAAAGCAACACTATATCGGTAAAAATAGGTGTGTAATCTTTTTAGGGTGAGTTTCATGATCACCAAAATAAAAAAAAAGTCGTTGGAGTCAAATAGCTTTGATTAAGTGAATATACTTTTTCATTATTTAATCCAACCCATTAACCAATCTTTTGCTGAATAATATTATAAACTTCATCTTTAAGCGTATCAGCATCGTCAGCGGTTAAATTATGGGTACCAATGGGCTTATGTACATAAAACTTGCAAATACCTGGCCTGGTGCCATATTTAGTACCATCATCCCAAAGCATTTTCCATGTATTGGATGACGACACCGGAATAATAGGTATTTTCAGATCTATGGCTAATCTGAAAGGCCCATTTTTAAACTCATGTAATTTGGGCGGATACTCGTCATCAATCTTTCCTTCTGGAAAAATAATAAGTGAAGTTCCGTTTTTAAGTCGTTCACCAGCCTCTTTAAAAGCCCGGTAAGATGACATTTTACTATCACGATTAACCGGTATATCAACCGATTTAAAAAATAGTTTTGTAACCAAGCCATCTTTCAATTCTTCCTTACCCATAAAACTGCAATTATTGTTTACCAGTATACACATAGCTGCAATATCAAGGTTGGAGGTATGATTGGGGCAAACAACATAGGTTTTGCTCCAGTCTATCAGTTGCTCATATTCATATTTAAAAAAGAAACCAACAAGGGCCGAACTCAAAAATCCCCATGCACGCCGCACGGCATTCATGCTTCTATAGCGCGATGGTTTACGGGATAAATAGTAAAATATGGGCCATAATAAAAAGTAAGTAAGGGCAACACTAATAACGTATAAGTAAACGTGTACTTTCTTTAATAACATTTTCATTTTCACCAAAAATATAAAAATTACTTACTTTCGCCCCATGGAAACTGTTGTTAGTGGTATCCGTTCAACCGGGAACTTACATTTAGGAAATTATTACGGAGCAATACAAAACTTCGTAAAAATGCAGCACGAGTATAACTGCTATTTTTTTATTGCCGATCTGCATTCGTTAACTACCCACCCTACTCCTGCCGACTTACATGGCAATATTAAACAGGTGCTGGTAGAATACCTGGCCGCCGGGATTGATCCTGAACGTGCCACCATTTATATACAATCTGATGTGCCTGAGGTATCTGAGCTGTATCTCTACTTAAATATGAACGCCTATTTAGGCGAGTTGGAACGTGCTACATCATTTAAAGACAAAGTACGCGCAAATCCTGATAATGTGAATGCAGGCTTGCTTACCTACCCTGTTTTAATGGCTGCGGATATTCTTATTCACAAGGCCACAAAAGTGCCAGTGGGCAAGGATCAGGAACAACACCTGGAAATGTCCCGTACCTTTGGTAACCGCTTTAACAGACTATATAATAAAGAATATTTTCCGGAGCCATATGCCTTCAACTTTAGCGATAACCTTGTAAAAATTCCGGGATTGGATGGTAAAGGTAAAATGGGTAAGTCAGAAGGTGAAGGCAATGCGGTTTATTTATCCGATTCGCCCGAGGCTATCCGTAAAAAGGTAATGCGTGCCGTTACAGACAGCGGCCCTACTGTTGAAAATTCAGAGAAACCTGTCGAAATTCAAAACTTGTTCGATATTATAAAAGTGGTATCATCTGCCGATACTTATGAGCATTTTGATAACCTGTACAATACCTGCCAGATACGTTATGGTGATCTAAAAAAACAGCTGGCTGAAGATATCATTATCGCTACAGCACCTATCCGCGAAAGAATAAATGATATCGCTAATGATACCCTTTATTTGCGTCAGGTGGCCCGTCATGGTGCCATTAAAGCCAGAGAAAGTGCGTCAAGAACTATCCGCGAAGTAAGAGAAATTATCGGCTTTAAAAATTTTTAAGGAGTAAAGCCTGAACCAGAATTTTCAGAATTATTTCTGTGAATTCATTCAATGAAAAAGAAATCTATCCATTAAAAATTCAAGTAATTCTGTAAATTCGGCAACTTGAGGTTCAGATAAATAACTTAAATACTGATATGCACATAGCTATTGTAGGAAACATAGGCGCAGGTAAAACCACACTTACCGAATTATTGGCGAAAAATTATAGCTGGGATCCTTTATATGAGGCTGTAGATAATAATCCGTACCTGGAAGATTTTTACAGTGATATGAAACGCTGGAGCTTTAATCTGCAAATCTATTTCTTAAATACCCGTTACCGCCAGATCATCGAGATCCAGAAAAGTGGACAGGACATTATCCAGGACAGGACTATTTATGAAGATGCCTACATCTTTGCTGAAAACCTGCATGATATGGGTTTGATGACCACCCGCGATTATGAGAACTACCAGGCTATGTTTGATAACATTACCGAGTTTATAAAACCGCCCGATCTTTTAATTTACCTCAAAGCATCTGTCCCTACCCTGGTAAACAACATACAGCACCGTGGCCGCGAATACGAATCAGGTATCAGGTTGGATTATCTGTCAAAACTGAATGAAAAGTACGACAAATGGATAAAAGGTTACAAACTCGGCAAATTACTGATTATTGATAAAGACAATATTGACTTTGCCAATAACACCGAAGACCTGGCCAGCGTTGTACAAATGATTGAGCGTGAAATACACGGGTTATTTTAATTTTTAGCATTACGGTTTAAGATTTACGATTGATCTGCCTATTTGCAATCGTAAATCTTAAATCTAAAATAGTAAATAATGAATATCCTCGGAATAATCCCTGCCCGCTATGCATCTACCCGCTTTCCGGGTAAACCATTGGTTGATATTGCTGGTAAAAGCATGATTCAAAGGGTTTATGAGCAGGCAAAAAAGTGTGATCAACTGGCTGAAGTGATTGTTGCTACCGATGACGAACGCATTTACAAACACGTGCATGATTTTGGCGGATCGGCCATCATTACCTCGCCCGATCATCAAAGCGGAACCGACCGCTGTGCCGAAGTTGCCCTTAAACATCCGCAATACGAGGTAATCATTAACATACAGGGTGATGAGCCTTATATTGACCCGGAACAGATCAGCAAACTGGCTTCCTGCTTTCAAAATGCAGATACGCAAATTGCTACCCTTATAAAGAAGGTAAATACTGAGCAGGAATTATTTAATACCAATTCGCCCAAGGTGGTAATCAATAAACTATCGGAGGCCGTTTATTTTTCACGCTCCCCGTTGCCCCATATCCGCGGACAAGAGCAAACAGATTGGTTAAAACACTATACTTATTTTAAACACATTGGTATTTACGGCTACCGCGCCGATATTTTACAACAAATCACCAAACTCCCAGTATCTCCCCTCGAAAAAGCGGAAAACCTGGAACAGCTGCGCTGGATAGAAAACGACTATCGTATAAAAGTAGCCGAAACTGAACTGGAAACTTATGCTATTGATACGCCGGAGGATTTGGAAAAGTTAACGAAATAATAGCTCTCGCATAAAACTTATCGGGCCGGAAGCTGACGTAAAAAATAAAGCCCTGAATTTAACAACCTGGTTAAGCCTTAAACAATGAAAACCCTATTCACAATTACATTTATCACCTCCATTTTATTTGCCCTTACAGCCAAAGCTCAGCATGATTATGTGATCACCGCAGGTGACGATTCACTAACATGTGAAATTAATGTCCGCTTGCTTGGAGTTCCCAAATATCAAGCAAAAGGAGCTAAAGAGTCCAAAAAGATCAGGCCCGATGAAATTAAAGAGTATTATATAGCGGATCAGGATGCATTATTCAAATCGGTATTGGATATGAGTGGTGCCGGATTTAATGAAAACCCGCGGTTATTTATGCCTGTTTTGGAAAAGGGCAAAATTTGTTTATATCAAATGATTTACAGCACACCAGGAACTTCGGTTGGGGTTGGCCTGGGCCCTATTGCTATAGGTGGAGGTACTTCCACTATTAAATACTATGTCAGCAAAATCGACGATTGGGTAAGTGAAGTAAAAACCGACGGTATATTTACCTCATCATCTAAATTAAGAATCAAAAATCGTGCATTTTTGAACATGATTGAGGACAATAAAGAGGTTTACAATAAATGTTTAGCAGATAATGATTTTAGCTTTAAAGCCATTCGAAACCTCATACACCTCTACAATACAGGTACACCCTATAAAGACCCCCCTTATGTAGAGCCTAAAGAAGATTCGTCAAATGGTTTCAACCCAAATCAAGACTAAGATATATAGTTAAAACATATCTGGAAACTTCTACAATTAAAGCATTCAATAAGCTAAACCTCATTAAACTTAAAATAATGAAAACCCTATTTACAAAAGCATTTATTTTAATTGCCATAATTTCATTTGCCTTCACCGCCAAAGCTCAACAAGATTATATTATTACCACAAATGGTGATTCCATAAATTGTAAAATCAGTTTCCCTTTAATAGGTTCCCCTAAGTATAAGGTTGAAGGCACCAATGAATCTAAAAAAATTAAAGTTGACAAAGTTAAAGAATACTCAATTGCGCGTAGAAACCAAACATTCAGAGCTGTTGTAATTAAAAAGGCCACCACCTTTTTCCCTACAAAACCTTTGTATATGACGGTTATAGAAAAAGGTAAAATAAATTTGTATGAAATGATCTACACCAACACATCTGCTAATGGAGTAAGTACCTCTACAAAGGTATGGTACGTTAGCAAGGCTACAGATACGGTAAGTGAGTTAAAAACCACAAGTATTTTTTCCATGGATTCTAAAAAAGATAGGAAAGACAATTTTCTGGATCTGATAAAGGATAATAAAGAGGTTTCTGACAAGTATTTGTCAGAAAACAAATTCAGCTTTAAGGCTATCCTAAACCTGGTGCGTTTGTATAATACAGGAGACACTACTTATAAAGATCCTGCAGGCAATACATCTGTTAAAAAAGATGATAAAACCAATAATTCCAATAAAAACTGATTGAATCATGTGCTACGCGAAGTCAAAAAAATCGCGTAGCACGAAAGTAATTTATTAATTACCCTCATCAAATATCCATTTTTTTGCTTCGTCAGAGTTGATCATAGTATCGCCATTATGACCACTGCCTGCTACCACATTGTAATTACCTTTATGGGTATATCCGGGAAAACAACTAAGATACGATACGTAATTTAAACCCCGCTCCAAGCGAAAACGGCCTTGCAAATTTCCAGAACAGGTTACATCTAAATTAGGATCATCTGTTCTGGTATCCTTCTCGCCTAATAAAATCACAATATCCCGCTGCATCACGTTACGCTTTATATTTTCCGCACCAATTGTATTTGCATAAGTATTAAGTTTTAATAATCCTTTGGGGTAATTATTATATTCCGGGCAGCCTGATGTATCAGGCACGCCAAAAGTTTTATCAGCCAGCGGACGTCTTCCATCCAGATACATATACGATGATGGGTCCATCACCAAAAACCTGAATTTATATTGAGTAAATCTATCAGGAACAGGTGTAATAGCCGAATAACGCTGTACAAATTGCCCCCCTGCCGAATGCCCGCATACAATTACTCTTTGTATATTAGGGAATTTACCCGAGCTAAGTACCGCTGTTAATAAGGAATCCAATACTTCGTACGAGCTGATTTTTAAACTTTGAGGCCTGTTATCGCTCGAAATGGACGTATGTCCATCCTTCCATTCCGCTTTTTTCCAGTATAAAAAATCATTACCCAATTGATAATAATCCAGGTCTTCTGCATTGGCATATTGAGGAGCTATCAACAAAGTTTCCTTCTTTTTATTAGTCGCCCTTAACATCCGTTCACCATATTCAAAGTAGTCTTCTCCGTTGCGGTTAATGCCATGAATATAAACAAGCAAGGTTTTCACCGAAGTATCCACCGTTGTTAAAAAGTGGTTACTTGCATAACGCAATTTTTGCGTTCCACCCTTTTTATGCAGCTCAAAAACGAAGGGGCATGAGCGTTCTGTTTTCTTATTTTGGGCAATAGCTATATAACCTTGTAAAACAAGCAACAAACCCAATAATGGGTGTACAAAATATTTGTTTTTTTTCATAGCACCCCAAATTAGGCAGATTTATTTGAAAAGCATCCGTCATTTCTAGATGACTGCGTAAAGATTTTGTTAGGCAGATGAACATCTCCAACTGTAAAGTCATCTAATTTTCATACCTTTTTAACAATTACATTTTCTTCCGCCAAGTCCTGAAAATTTTCCTACTTTTGTATCCCGTACACAAACAATTTGTTTTGGCATAAATCCGAAGCAAATCAGCAAAAAATCATGACTAAATATATATTTGTTACGGGCGGCGTTACTTCGTCGTTAGGGAAAGGCATTATATCTGCCTCACTTGCAAAACTTCTTCAATCGCGCGGTTACCGTGTTACGATCCAAAAATTCGACCCCTATATCAATATAGATCCGGGTACATTAAACCCCTACGAACACGGTGAATGTTACGTTACCGAAGATGGTGCCGAAACTGATCTGGACCTTGGTCACTACGAACGTTTCTTAAATACCCCTACTTCAAAAGCAAACAACATTACTACCGGCCGTATTTATCAAAATGTGATTAACAAGGAGCGTGAGGGTGCCTTTTTAGGTAAAACAGTACAGGTAGTTCCGCATATTACCGACGAAATAAAAAGAAATATCCGCATCCTTGGCGAAAGCGGCGACTATGATATCGTGATAACCGAATTAGGTGGTACCGTAGGCGATATCGAATCATTACCCTACATTGAGGCAGTACGTCAGTTCAGATGGGAAAACGGATCGGGCAATTCATTGGTTATCCATTTAACGCTCATCCCATTCCTTGCTGCTGCTGGCGAATTAAAGACCAAACCCACACAGCACTCTGTTAAAATGCTGTTGGAGTATGGTATTCAGCCTGATATCCTGGTTTGCCGTACAGAGCATCACCTTACCATGGATATCCGCAAAAAAATAGCTTTATTCTGCAACGTTAATATTAATGCCGTTATTGAATCAATTGATGCATCAACTATTTATGATGTGCCATTGTTAATGTTAAAAGAACAACTGGATAAAACGGTATTAACCAAATTAAAACTACCACATAAAATTGATCCGGCTTTAGAGAACTGGAAAGACTTTTTGGGTCGCTTAAAAAACCCTACCTCCGAAGTAAAAATTGGCCTGGTAGGTAAATATGTTGAACTTCCGGATGCTTACAAATCCATCAGCGAATCATTTATTCATGCAGGTGCAAAAAACGAATGTAAAGTGCATGTGGAATACATTCCATCAGAACAATTAACCCCTGAAAACGCCGTTGAGAGATTAAAGGGCCTTCATGGTGTTTTAGTTGCTCCGGGCTTTGGCGAACGTGGTTTTGAAGGAAAAATTGAAGCTATCCGCTATGTACGCGAAAACAATATTCCATTTTTTGGTATTTGCCTAGGCATGCAGTGTGCTGTTGTAGAATTTGGCCGTAATGTTTTGAGTCTTAAAGACGCCAGCAGCACCGAAATGAACCCTGATACCCCTCACCCGGTTATAGGAATGATGGAAGATCAGAAGAAAGTGGTTAATAAAGGCGGCACCATGCGTTTGGGCGCTTATGCCTGCGATTTAAAAAAAGGCAGCAAAGCGGCAAACTTTTATGGAAAAACACATATCTCCGAGCGTCACAGGCACCGTTATGAGTTCAATAATGATTATTTAAAAGACTACGAAAATGCAGGTTTAATGCCTACAGGCATCAATCCGGAGAATAACCTGGTAGAGATTGTAGAGCTCAAAAATCACCCATTTTTTGTGGGCGCCCAATTCCATCCCGAATTAAAATCAACAGTTGCAAATCCACACCCACTTTTTATTAACTTTGTCGCCGCTTCGATGGCTTATGCCCGTAAGAAATAGGTAATTGTACTACACATAAAATGGATAAAAATACGTTTACAGGATTATTCCTGATCATGATTATAATGGGTGCCTCCATTTATTTCTTGAAACCGTCAGATACTGACTTAAAAAAAGCAAGATTACAGGCACATGCTGACTCTGTAAAAAGGGGTCAATTGCCAAAAGCTGCTGCTACCGCTAAGTTTACTGACTCTGCTAAAACTACTGCTGCTAAACAATTAGATTCTGCTATTTTAAAAATGCCATTCGGCGCCGCAACAGTTGGTACCGATAAACTGGTAACTTTAGAAAACAAAGACCTTATTGTAAAGCTTTCCACTCGTGGTGGCAGGGTTTATTCTGTTGAGCTGAAAGACTATAAGACTTTTAACAAAAAACCGCTTATTCTTTTTGATGGAGATAAAAACCAGTTTGGCTTAAACTTTACAGCAGGTAATAACAGCATCAATACCGGCAAATTATACTTTACGCCAAGTGTAAGCTCACTTAAAGTAACCGGTACTGATTCAAGCACTGTAACCATGCGTTTAAGCTATAGCGCTACACAGTATGTTGATTACATCTATTCGTTAAAAGGAACAGGTTATAAACTGGGCCTAACCATTAAACAAACCGGGTTAGATCAGGTAATTGCTAACAGCAACTCCATAAACATTAACTGGGCTGCCAGCGTACGCAAGCAGGAAAAAGATATGGAGCAGGAGCGTCGCTATTCGTACGTTTCATATAACAATATTGATGGCGAAAATGATTACCTAAGTCAAACCAAAGATGATCAGAAAGAAATAACTGACAAAAAACTGCAGTGGATCTCATTCAAAGCACACTTTTTCTCCAGTGTTATCATAGCTGAAAAAGGTTTTGATAAATCTAGTTTAGCAGAAAGCCTTGATGTTACTGATACAACTGATAGCAAACAGATGAGTGCCAATCTCGTATTGTCACGTAATACCGACGGAACTTTTCCTTTGTTATTCTATTTCGGTCCAAACCGTTACTCAACTTTAAAAGACCAGGGCTTTGCCTTAGAAAAACAAGTTGATTTAGGTTGGGGCCCGTTGAAATATATTAACCGTTTTGCTGTATTACCGGTATTTAATATTCTTAAGAAATTCAACTGGAATTATGGTTTAATCATTTTAGCGCTAACCATTATCCTTAAACTGGTATTATCACCACTTACTTACAAATCATATCTCTCAATGGCTAAAATGCGTGTGCTTAAACCGGAGATGGATGAAATTAAAACTAAGGTAGGTGAAGACAACCCAACGCTTTTACAGCAAGAATATTTAAAGCTTTACAAAAAAGCAGGTGTTAATCCTTTAGGGGGATGTTTGCCCCTGTTAATACAGATGCCGATTGTAATTGCCTTCTTCCGCTTTTTCCCAAGTTTATTTGAGTTACGCGGACAAAGTTTCCTTTGGATGCATGATTTATCAACTTACGATTCAATCATTACCTTCCCAAGTATTCCATTCATTGGCAACCACTTAAGTTTAATGTGTTTGCTGATGACTATTTCAACCTTGATCTATACTTATTTCAACAATCAGATTTCGGGTGCAACCGGACAAATGAAATATATAGGTTACATCACTCCTATCATATTCTTAGGAGCACTGAATGGTTATCCTGCAGGTTTGAACTATTATTACTTCCTGGCCAACATGATGACTTTCTTACAGCAATACATTATCCGTTTAATGGTTGATGATAAAAAGATTCATGCACAGATACAGGAAAATAAAAAGAAACCGGACGACAAGAAAAAAACCGGTGGCTTCCAAGCCCGTATGGAAGAAATGATGCGCCAAAAACAGCAATTGTCGCCAGCGCCAAATCCTCCAAAAAAGAAATAAATTTCAGTCCTAAAAGAAATAAAAAAGAATCCCGACAGGTAATACTGCCGGGATTTCTTTTTATTGGAGAATTTATCTTCTTAACTTTATTAATTACGTTGCCGTTGGCTTCCAAAAAATTAAACTAAATATATTAGCAAAAACTTATTACATTTACACCAATGTATGCAATTGTTGATATTGAAACTACGGGGGGGCATGCCAGTGCTAATGGCATTACCGAGATTGCTATTTGCATACATAATGGTAAAAAGGTAATTGAGCGTTATTCAACACTCATTAACCCTAAAAGAGACATCCCTATTTATATCAGTGCCTTAACAGGTATTACCAACCAAATGGTTGAAAAGGCACCGCCATTTGAAGATGTAGCACATGATATTTATCACCTCCTTAACAACAAGATTTTTGTAGCCCATAATGTAAATTTTGATTATTCTTTTGTGCGGCATAATCTACTTGCGGCCGGATACGATTTACAAAGCAAAAAATTATGTACGGTAAGGCTGGGCCGTAAAATTATTCCGGGACTGCCTTCATATAGTCTTGGTAAACTTTGCAGGCACTTAGGCATTGACAACGAAAGCCGCCATCGCGCTGCCGGTGATGCAGAAGCCACCGCTCAATTATTTTCGTTATTACTAAAAAGTGACACTCAAAACCATATTCTGCAGTCCTTAAAAGTAACTTCAAAAGAACAACTCTTACCCGCTAATCTGCCTAAACGAGATGTAGAAACTTTGCCATCATCCCCCGGAGTATATTATTTTCATGATGATAAAGGGAAAGTAATTTATGTTGGCAAGGCAAAAAACTTAAAGAAACGGGTATGCAGTCATTTTACCGGTAATAATACCGGGCCACAAAGGCAGGAGTTTTTAAGGAACATTCATCGCATAACTCATCAGCTTTGCGGCACCGAACTGGTTGCTTTAGTACTGGAAGCAGTTGAAATTAAGCGCCTGTGGCCCAAATACAACCGATCGTTAAAGCGTTTTGAGCATGCTTATAGTTTATATGCATTTGAGGATCAGCGTGGCTACATGCGCCTGGCGGTTGACAAACACCGCAAAATGACAGGTGCTATTTATAGCTGCAATACCTTATTTGAAGGGCGCACCCTGCTACTAAAGTTGATAGAAAGTTTTGAGCTTTGCCCAAAGTTGTGTTTCATCCAAAACAATAATGAATTATGCACGGGCATACACGGTGAAAACTGTGCCTGCCATGGAGGGCTGTTGCCTCATGAATATAATGAAAAAGTTGAAGCAGCAATCAATGAATTAAACGAAGCCCTACCAACTTTTGCCATCAGAGATGCTGGCCGTACAGATGATGAGCATAGTTGTTTACTGATTGAGAAAGGTAAATTTTATGGAATGGGTTACATTTCCCATTATTTTAATGTAGATAGCTTAACCCAGCTCAAAAACCATCTTACCCCCTATCCGGGTAATGATTATATAAGAGGAATGATAGCTGGATATGTAACTAAATTCCCGGAACGGAAGGTGGTGTTTAGTTAAACAAAGTCTCCTTTGTTATTGTAAAATTAAATAACTCCGGCCTTTTCCAATTCCATTTGCATCTCTTGTTGAATCTTTAAAGCTTCTGCCCTTGCAGCTTCTGCAAAGTCTTCGCCATTTGAAGCATAAATAATAGACCGTGAGGCATTTACTATTAATCCGCAATCCTTAGTCATTCCGTACTGACAAACATCGGCCAAATTACCTCCCTGCGCGCCTACTCCAGGTACCAACAAAAAATTATTAGGAGCTATTTTACGGATATTTGCAAATTCAGTGCTCTTAGTTGCACCAACTACAAACATCATTCGGTCATCTCCGGCCCATGTATTGGCTTTCTGAATTACCGTTTCGTATAAAAACCCATGCTCTGTAGTCAGGTATTGAAAATCTTTGCTTCCGGCTGATGAAGTTAAAGCCAGAAGAATAACCCACTTACCTGGATACGCCAGGTAGGACTTCACCGTATCATTCCCCATATATGGCGAAACCGTTATGGCATCAAAACTCATCCCGGTGGCACTTTCATCAAGGAAAGCTTTGGCATACATATCTGATGTATTACCGATATCACCGCGTTTGGCATCAATTATATTTAAACAATCTACCGGCAGATATTTCCAGGTATCAATTAAACTTTGCCATCCCTTAAGACCCCTGCTTTCATAAAATGCTGAGTTTGGTTTATAGGATACGCACAAATCCTTTGTAGCATCAATTATCCTTTTATTAAATTCAAATACCGGATCCGGATATTCTTTTAAAAAAGAAGGTATCTTTTCAATATCGGTATCAAGTCCAACACATAAAAATGATTTTTTCTGTTTGATCTGGGAAATTAGCTGCGGGCGGGAAATCATGAAAAGAAATTAACTTTTGATGTGCAAAAAAACTAAAAATAAACTTAACTGTTCACCCTTCGAGGTTATTTTTTTAAATAATTTGATTTTTTAAATTAAATGATTAAAATTGCAGTGTTTTCCGTTGAATTTTTCTTGCACCAAAGAAACAATTTAAAACTCCAGGTTATTTATTAATTAGTTTACGTGGATTTAGATGTTGCATAAACAAAGTTGCAAAACAAATTTCTTTCAAATAAACATCTCCATGTTTAAAATATAAATTGGATTTGCTTAAACACTTAAATTCATTGCCATTGCGCAAATAGCTTTACTGACGATAGCCTTATAGTACCGGTGAAAAATATAAAAAATCACAAAAAGTATTCAATTTAAAATCCTTTTGAAATATTAATTCATAACATGTTTAATACAAACGAATTGAACGACAAACTCGTTTCAGAGTTGCGCGAAATTGCCAGAAATTTAGGTATTGCCGAGTCTGATGAGCTTAGAAAGGCGCAGCTAATTACCCGCATTGTGGAGCAAGAGCAGCTAATTGAAGCTGCAAGGGCCCAACAACAGGCAGTTGATAGCAATTATGCCACTATTGACAAAACGGAGCCAGAAGTAGAACCTACTGATAAGGCCCGTAAAAGAATCCGCACTATAAAAAGCACTAATAAACCTCGTGTTGAAGTTCCGTTAGACGATACCAATCTATTTGATATGCCTGATGATGAACCTTCTGCTGATGAAGAGGATAACGAAATAGTAGCTGTTACTGAAGAAGAAACTCCTTCTTTACAGTCTGGCGAAAATATCCCAAAAGCAGAAGGAATTGCACCTGAAGCTCGTCCTCAAAAATTTGAGCGCAGAGTAAGCAACCAAGGCAATCAGCAAAAAAGCCAGGAACCAGCAATAAACCTTGATTTTGACAACGTTATTGTAAATGAAGGTGTATTAGAAATTATGCCTGATGGATATGGTTTCTTACGTTCGTCTGATTATAACTACCTGACCTCTCCTGATGATATTTATGTATCTCAGTCACAAATAAAACTTTTTGGTCTTAAAACGGGCGATACCGTTCGCGGAAGCATCAGGCCACCAAAAGAAGGCGAAAAATATTTCCCTTTGGTACGTGTTGAAGCCATAAACGGTCGTATACCTGCCGAAGTACGTGACCGCGTTCCTTTTGATCACTTAACACCATTATTCCCTTCCGAAAAGTTAAGCCTATTTACTGATCCGGGTAATTATTCAACCCGCATTATGGACTTGTTTTCGCCTATTGGTAAAGGGCAACGTGGTTTAATTGTGGCTCAACCTAAAACAGGTAAAACAATGCTGTTAAAGGACGTTGCCAACGCCATTGCAAAAAACCATCCGGAAGTTTACCTGATTATATTACTGATTGACGAACGCCCGGAAGAGGTAACTGATATGGCCCGTAGCGTACGTGCAGAAGTAGTTTCATCAACTTTTGATGAACCGGCTGAACGCCACGTAAAAATTGCCAATATTGTTTTAGAAAAAGCAAAACGCATGGTTGAATGCGGACATGATGTAGTAATCCTGCTCGATTCAATTACCCGTTTGGCACGTGCTTACAATACCGTTGCTCCTGCATCAGGTAAAATATTATCAGGTGGTGTTGATGCTAATGCACTGCACAAACCTAAACGATTCTTTGGTGCTGCCCGTAACATTGAAGATGGAGGTTCATTAACTATTATTGCTACTGCCCTTACCGAAACAGGTTCAAAAATGGACGAAGTTATTTTTGAAGAGTTTAAGGGTACAGGTAATATGGAGCTTCAGCTTGACCGTAAGTTATCAAACAAACGTATCTTCCCTGCTATTGATATTACTGCATCAAGTACTCGTCGTGATGATTTATTGCTTGACCGCGATACCTTACAACGGATATGGATTTTGCGTAATCACCTGGCTGATATGAATTCGCAGGAATCAATGGAGTTTTTACAAAGTCAGATAAAAGGTACAAAAACCAACGAAGAGTTTTTGATATCAATGAATTCGTAATAATTTAGTGTTTATGAAGTTTATATTAATATAAAAAGTTAATGCAAAACTTCATAAATACTTAATTTAATCTTGATACCTTCATAGCGGAATGAAGACTCGTCTCAAAAAACATTTGCCGAACGCTATAACCTGTGCCAATCTTTTTAGTGGCTGCATAGGTATTGTATTTGCATTTCAGGGCAATCTGATAGCAGCAGCCTACGCTATTTTCTTATCTGCAATTTTTGATTTCTTTGACGGGCTTGCGTCCCGCGTGCTCAAATCATTTTCAGGAATAGGGAAAGACCTTGATTCACTTGCAGACATGGTTAGCTTTGGAGTACTGCCTGCAGTAATTATGTATCAATTGCTTTTGCAGGCACATCAAATAGACACTGTTAGTACCTATTTAAATTTTATTGCCTTTTTAATACCTGTGTTTTCGGCATTAAGGTTGGCTAAATTTAATGTAGACACACGCCAGGCTGAAAATTTCATAGGATTGCCAACCCCTGCCAATGCAATTTTAATAGCATCATTTCCTTTAATTATTGATCATCATAACAGGTATTATACCCCTTATCTTTTAAATCCATATATTTTATCAGTTTTTATTATTATAATGTGTTCATTATTAGTAGTAGAAATGCCGATGATGTCGTTAAAATTTAAGAACAAGGATTTTAATGAAAATATTTTCCGCTATTTATTACTACTATTTTCGGCAATACTGATACTATTTTTTAAATTTGCGGCAGTTCCGGTAATCATATTTATATATGTTACCCTTTCAATAATTCAATTCAAATTCACAAGTGTAAGTATTATGAGCGGTACACCTAAAGATGTAAAGAACCACTCTTAATAACATTTATAAAAACTAATTTAATGAAAAAGTTCCAGGCCGAAATTGACGTAATGCCAAAAAAAGAAATCCTTGACCCACAAGGAAAAGCAGTAACAGGTAGCATGAAAAATCTTGGATTGGCCGAAATACAAAACGTACGTATTGGCAAACACATTTCATTGGAAATTGAAGCCGAGAGTACAGAAACTGCCCACAATAAGGTTGAACAAGCTTGTAAAAGCCTGTTGGCAAATCTTATTATGGAAAGCTATTCTTTCGAATTACACGAAGTTTAGTGATTAAGTGATCCACCTTCAGAGATTAGCTGCAATATAAATCAGTTTGTAAAGCAACTAATCTCTAATTACTAATTACGCCCCAGCTTCTTTATCAGCTTTTATTTTTTCTAAAGTGATGATGTTAGCTTGTACCCGGGCTTGTACCTCATTAAATTTGGATAGCACTAATTCAGGATCAGGTGCACCCGCTTTTGACATCAGTTCAACCTCTTGTATAGTGGCCTGGCTTATTGGCATTCCAAAAAAACCAAGATTAGGTTTAAGTTTATGCGAAACGGAAGCGGCAACAGGCCAATCTTTGTTTGCTATAGCTGATGAAATAGCTTCAAGCATTTCAGGCGTATGCTGAAGAAACATGTCGATTGATTCGATGATAAATTCTTCGCTTCCATCAGCTATTTCGTACAAAACGCCAAGGTCTAGATCCTGATCAGGTAAAATGTGAGACATAAAAAGGTTTATATTTTTCAAAATTATAACTTTTTTACGATCAAGTCGTCTTTAAGTTCGCTTTTGATCTGTAAAATATTTTTATTTAACACAGGATGGACAAATCCGGGAGAAATTTCAGCCAATGGTTCCAGCGTAAAACGGCGATTATGCAACTGTGGATGTGGTATTTGCAGATCCGGCTCATTAAGGATTTCTTGTCCATAAAACAGAATATCAATATCGATTGTCCTTGATCCCCACCTCTCTTCACGCTGACGGCCTAATATGGTTTCAATATGCAATACTTTTTCTAAAACTTTCCGGGCAGAAAGTTCTGTTCGTAAAACAATTACCTGATTCAGATAATCCGGAGCATCTGTTTTGCCCCACGATTGTGTTTCATAAATTGATGAAATTTTCAATACAGGAGCAATATCCTTATTAAGGTACTCAATTGCCTGATTAAGAAACAAATGCCTATCTCCCAAGTTACTTCCTAATAATAAAAAAACATCAATCATGTTGTAACAAATATTATAGACAAAGCTCTTAATGTTATACAGCAATGAATTGCTAAGTTTGCATAGATAAAAGATTTAAAACACTTAATGAAACAATTCTTCAAATTTGTCCTTGCCAGCATGGTAGGATTTCTTCTCACAAGCGTTATTGTACTAGTCGTCATTATTGTACTAATTTTCGGCATTTTTGCTGAAGCAAATGATAAAACGGTAGAAGTTGAACCAAACTCCATTTTGCAAATATCATTTAATTATCCTGTTTCGGAGCGTACCCCAAATAATCCTTTATCGGCATTAAACTTTTTAGGTATTGATGGCGAAAAAAGCATTGGCCTAAATGACATTTTAGTCAATATAAAAAAGGCAAAAACTGACGATAATATTAAAGGAATTTTTTTGAATGAAAGTAACATCACACCCGGTGAAGCTACTTCCGAAGAGATAAGAAATGCCTTAATAGATTTTAAAAAATCCGGAAAATTCATCATTGCTTACTCCGAAATTTATACACAAGGCTTTTATTACCTGGCTTCTGTTGCGGATAAGGTTTACATCAATCCAAAAGGAATATTTTTATTTCATGGTTTTAGCCAGCAAATTACGTTCTTAAAAGGTGCGCTTGATAAGCTGGGTATTGAAGCACAAATAATAAAAGTAGGCACTTACAAAAGCGCTGTTGAGCCTTATTTTTTAACCAAAATGAGTGATGCAAACCGTTTACAGGTTACCTCCTATCTGGGTTCATTATATGATCATTTTTTAACCGGGATTAGTGAAAGCCGCAAAATCAATAAAGACTCCTTATTCAATTATGCTAATGAGCTAAAGGTTAGGCTTCCGGAAGATGCATTGAAGTATAAACTGGTTGATGGACTTAAATATAAAGATGAGATTTTAGATGAGCTAAAACAACGAACCGGTCTTGACACAAAGGATGACTTAAAAACTGTTGAACTGGGCGACTACTTAAAAAGTGAATCTCAAACTAAAGATGACAATAAAAAAGAATCAAAAAATCGCATAGCTATTGTGTATGCCTCTGGCGAAATAAATGGTGGTGATGGTGATGACAATTCAATAGGTTCTGAAAGTATTTCAAAAGCCTTACGCCAGGTAAGGCTTGATGATAAAGTAAAAGCGGTAGTTTTACGTGTAAATTCACCCGGTGGTAGTTCGCTGGCATCTGACGTAATATGGCGCGAAGTAATGCTTACTAAAAAAGCAAAGCCAATTATTGTATCCATGGGCGATTATGCAGCTTCGGGCGGTTATTACATTTCATGTGCAGCTGACTCTATTTTTGCTGAACCCAATACCATTACAGGCTCAATCGGCATTTTTGCAGTACTGCCTAACATGCAAAAGTTTTTTAACGATAAGTTAGGTGTGACTTTCGATGGTGTAAAAACAGGTAAATATGCCGATTTAGGCAACATCAGCCGGCCACTCACTCCCGAAGAGCATGCCATATTACAGAATCAGGTTGATCATGGCTATGATGATTTTACAAAAGCGGTAGCCAATGGCCGTCATAAAACACAAGCCTATATTAATAGCATTGGCCAGGGTCGCGTTTGGACTGGTGAACAGGCTATAGAAAAGGGTTTGGTAGATCGCTTGGGTAATATTAATGATGCGGTTAAATCGGCAGCTAAAAAGGCCGGTATTAAAAACTATAAACTGGTTGCATATCCTGAGCAAAAAAGCATCTTTAACAAGTTTGGCGCAGGCTTAACTGCTGAAGTAAAAACAAGTATGGTAAAATCAGAACTGGGCGATAATTTTAAATATTACGAACAGATAAAAAGCGTAACCCAAATGATGCGTACGCCACAGGCCAGGTTACCTTATGATATTGTGATTAATTAATTTTTTTAAATACACTTTGATTAAAAGGCCATCCTTTCCGGATGGTCTTTTGTTATTTACTGGTTTTTAAATACACAAAAAATAAAGCTTCATCAAAACATCTTCTAATACATGTTGCTTTTGTATTTTTACACCTTCAAATAAATTATGGAAAACAAACCCATAGCCCGTAAGCTTCGCCTGCTATCTCAACTGATGGAACTGCATGATGCTAACCCATTCAAAATTAAATCAGTTGCCAATGCAGCTTTTAAGGTTGATAAGCTCCCTTTTCCTGTGGCAGGTAAAACCCTGGCTGAATTAGAAAAAGTTGATGGTATTGGTAAAAGCATTGCCGGAAAAATTACCGAACTGCTTGAAACCGGCACCATGGCTGAGCTGGATGAACTGCTGGATAAAACTCCTGCCGGCGTTATTGAAATAATGAATATAAAGGGTATCGGCCCTAAAAAAGTGGCCATTATATGGCATGATTTGGGTATTGAAAACGTAGGCGAGCTATTTTATGCCTGCAATGAAAATCGCCTGGTTGAAGCAAAAGGCTTTGGTCTTAAAACACAAGAAGATATTCAAAAGGCAATTGAATTTACCATGGCCAGTCACGGTAAGTTTTTATATGCTCAGGTAAGCCCGATTGCTAAAGATTTAATTGAACAGCTTAAAAGCATTTTGCCTGAAGGATTAATTGAATCTGCCGGTGAGTTTCGCAGGTGCTGCGAGATCATCAGTAAATTGATAATTGTAGTAGGAAGCCGCGATCAGGAAATTGCATTTAATAGCCTGCTCCAATCAGCTATTTTTAATGATGGAAAAGCAGAAGGAAACCATATTAACAGCAAACTTGAAAATGGCTTACATATAACCATTGTTTGCGTTGAGAAAAGATACTTTTACCAGGAGCTATTTATACAAACCGGGGATGATGAACATGCAAAGGTGGTACTGTCCAAAACTACCGATACCATTGATCAGCCTACCAGCGAAGAGTTGATCTATAAAAAAGCAGGCCTGGAGTTTATACTCCCTGAGTTGCGCGAAGGAACAACCTTTATTGAAAAGGCAGCAAAAAACACACTACCAATACTTATAACACAACATGATTTAAAGGGCACATTACATAACCACAGCACCTGGAGCGATGGCATCAATACAGTTGAAGAAATGGCCTTGTATTGCCGGGATGAGTTAAAGCTGGAATACCTGGGCATGTGCGACCATAGCAAAAGCGCATTTTATGCCAAAGGATTAAGTATAGAGCGTGTATTACAGCAACAGGAAGAAATTGATCATCTAAATAAAAAACTAACTGGATTCCACATTTTTAAGGGTATTGAATCGGATATTTTGTACGATGGCTCTCTGGATTATCCTGATGAAATATTAAAACGTTTTGACTTTATTGTTGCATCGGTTCACTCCATTCTAAAAATGGATGAAGAAAAAGCAACTTCAAGGCTTATAAAAGCGATTGAAAATCCATATACCACTATACTTGGTCACCCTACCGGGCGATTGTTGCTAAGCCGTAATGGTTACCCGATCAATTACAAAAAGGTAATTGACGCCTGTGCAGCAAATAATGTGGTGATTGAAATAAATGCGAACCCATTACGGCTTGATCTGGATTGGCGCTGGCACCAGTATGCACTTGACAAAGGTGTTTGGCTTTCTATAAATCCTGATGCACATCGTACCGAAGGCTTCCACGATACACAATACGGATTATTAGCCGCCAGAAAAGGCGGTTTATATAAGGAAAGATGTTTGAATGCGTTATCATTGCAGGAAATTAAAAGCGTATTTGAAAAGAAAACCTCAGCTATTGCAGAGTAACATATTAAACACAACCAATCAGACATCTAATTAAAATATGATTATAGAAGAACTTAATGATCATCAGCAATTAACAAAAAAGGTAATTGAACAGCTTGTACCCGATATTGAGCAAGCTTGCGAAATGATTATTTCTGCTATAAAAAATGGCAAAAAGGTATTACTGGCCGGAAACGGTGGTAGTGCAGCTGATGCGCAACATATCGCAGCTGAACTAAGCGGCCGCTTCGTTAAACACCGTAAAGCATTGCCCGGAATTGCACTTACTACTGATACTTCTGCCTTAACAGCTATTGCCAATGATTATGGCTACGAACATGTTTTTTCAAGACAAGTAGAAGCATTAGCTCAGGAAGGCGATCTTTTTATTGGAATATCAACTAGTGGCAATAGCCATGGAATACTAAATGCATTTGAATCTGCTAAAAAATTAAATTGCCATACACTCGGACTTTCAGGAAGAGACGGTGGAAAAATGAATGGCCTTTGTGATTTAAATATCGTTGTCCCATCGGATATTACTGCACGTATTCAGGAAATGCACATTCTAATAGGCCATATACTTTGCAAAGCTGTTGACGATTTATTTTAAGCTGATGAGAAGCGATATCGAAAAAACACTGCTCAATAAAATAACTGACATTTCTTCGCTCAAAGAAACAATTACAGCCTGGCAAAAAAACAACAACAAAGTAGTTTTTACCAATGGCGTATTTGATTTACTGCACATAGGCCATATTACTTACCTGGCAAAAGCAGCAGAACTGGGCGACAAATTAATCATCGGCCTTAATGCAGATAGCTCCGTAAAGCGTATAAAAGGCGAAAGCAGGCCGGTCAACGATCAAAACAGTCGTGCTATGTTATTGGCAGCATTATTTTTTGTTGATGCTATTGTAGTTTTTGAGGAGGATACCCCCTTAAACTTAATCAGTACATTACTTCCGGATATTTTGGTTAAAGGTGCAGATTATGCCATTGAAAATATTGTTGGCGGGAAAGAAGTAATAGCAAATGGCGGTGAAGTTAAAACTATTAACTTTGTGGAGGGATATTCCTCAACTTCTATTATCCAGCGGATAAAAGGAAAAACAATTTAATTCTATAAATATAAAATGATTAGTGAACGCTGTAACCAGGTATTTGAGCAAGTTATTAAAGATTATCACCTATTTAATGATATTGATAAAACCTGCGAAAACCCATATCCAGCCGGCTCACTTGACAATTTATTGTATACCAAATGCTGGATTGATACTGCTCAATGGCATATGGAAGATGAAGTCCGCGACCCGAACATTGCCCCTGTTGAAGCTTTAAGATGGAAACGGCGTATCGATAGTTCTAACCAGGAACGTACCGACATGGTTGAATATATTGACAGCTATTTTTTAGACAAATATAAAAATGTTCGGCCTTCTTCAGCAGCCAAAATAAATACCGAAAGCCCGGCATGGGCAATTGACAGGCTATCTATCCTTGCTCTGAAAATATATCACATGCATGAGGAAACAACCCGTGCAAATGTTGATCAACTTCAATTACAACAGCGTAAAGAGAAACTGGCTATATTACTCCAGCAGCAAAAAGACCTTTCTTTGGCTATAGATGAATTACTTCAGGATATTGAAAACGGCAGTAAATACATGAAAGTATACCGCCAGATGAAAATGTATAATGACCCTGAACTTAACCCGGTATTATACAATAGCAAAAAATAAATGTCAGCAACAAAACATTTATTAGTGACCCGGTTTTCGGCAATGGGTGATGTGGCTATGACTGTTCCGGTTATAAAAGCGCTGCTCAATCAGCATCCTGACGTTAACATAACCTATGTTTCCCGCCCGGAGTTTACTGCTTTTTTTGATAATATTCCCCGCTTAAATTATTTCCCTGCCAACCTTAACAAACAATATAAAGGCTTTAAGGGTTTAATGAAACTAGTAAGCGAGCTAAAAAAACAGCATAAATATGATGCTTTAGCAGATCTGCACGATAATTTACGTACTAAAATATTAAGGAATCTCTTAAAATTTTCAGGTATCCCTTTCCGATATATTGATAAAGGGCGTTCAGAAAAAAAACTCTTAACTCAATTTCCTAATAAGGTATTAAAACCACTGAAATTGACAACAGAACGTTATGCAGATGTTTTTCGTGGATTAGGATATCCCGTAACACTGAATCATCAGCTTCAAAAAAAACAAGTAGTTGATAATGACGCGTTAATAAAGATTGTCGGCGAAAAAACAACCTCATGGATTGGTATTGCTCCGTTTGCAAAGCATAAAGGAAAAATTTACCCGCTTGATAAAACAGAAGAAATCATAGCATATTTTAATAGTAAAGACATTAAACTATTCCTTTTTGGCGGTTCGGCAATGGAAGAAGAGATCTGTAAACAGTGGGAGTTAAAATATAAAAATGCAACTTCCCTGGTGCGCAGGTTAACTATGCAACAGGAGCTTTTATTGATAAGGCAGCTGGATGTGATGATGAGCATGGACTCGGCAGCCATGCACCTGGCATCGCTGGAAGGGATTCCGGTTGTTTCAGTATGGGGTGCTACGCATCATTATGCCGGATTTTTAGGCTATGGACAATCCGAAACTAATATAGTTGCGGATGATATCGAATGCAGACCATGTTCTGTGTATGGAAATAAGCCGTGCTTTCGTAAAGATTATGCTTGCCTAAACAATATTGATCCATCTATGGTTATCAGTAAGTTAAACAAGTTCTTAATCTGATTATTCATTTAAAAATCGCTTCGTAGTTAAAACAAAAAACATCAAACCCAGCTTCAATTAAACAGCAAATTAATCGTACTTTGTATCGTGTAACAAAGCTAATGGAATAGCCTGAAAACATGATAATAATATGGGTTGGTAACTATAAAATTAAAAATCGACATGAAAAAATTATTGTTGATACGGCATGCCAAAGCAGAAAAAGAAACTGCAGGAAAAGACATTGACAGGCCGCTAAAATATATAGGTATGCAGGATGCTGCTTTTATGGCCGACCGTATAAAGGATGAGCACATAGTGCCCCAAACTATTATTACCAGTCCTGCATTACGTACGAAAACTACTGCCGAAATATTTACTGATCACCTTAAATTAGCTAATCCTACTTCAAATAAAGCTATATATGAAGCCAGTCAGCAAACCTGGCTAAAAATCATTAATCAATTACCTGCCGAATATGATTTTATTGGTATTGTAGGCCACAATCCAGGCGTAAGCCAGATACTTTATTATTTAACCGGCGAGGCAAGAGAAGTGCACACCAGCACAACAGCATTGATTGAATTTGAAACGGATGAATGGGCCGCAATAAGTCGTGATACTGGGAAATTAACTTACTATAGTTCTCCAAAGGAGTAGTTTACTTATAAGACCATAACCAATATCTAACTAATACGATAGGTTTTTCCTGGCAATGATTTAATGTAGCCCTGCATTTCCATATTAAGCAGGTTCATAGCCAACATACTTGTGGTCATGTTTATTTTCAGGGTTAAATCATCAATGGCTATTGGATTTTTATGTTGTTGCAGAATATCAAATATTAATCTTTCATCAGTTGAAAGATCAATGGGCAATACAAATTGTTCAATGGTCGGTTTAGCGGAATTATTGGTTTCCCATCCCAAACTATAGGCTAAATCTGCAGCACAAGTAAGTAAGGCCGCTTTATTATTTCGGATTAAAAAGTTACAGCCTTCTGAAAAATCATCTCCAACCCTACCTGGGAAAGCAAAAACATCCCGGTTATAAGAATTAGCAATTTCAGCAGTAATCAATGCACCACCTTTTATACTTGCCTCAACAACAATAGTGGCATCAGCTATACCTGCTACAATCCGGTTGCGTTGCGGAAAATTCTCCCTATCGGGAGTAGTTCCTGATGGATATTCGGTTAATAACCCGCCATTTTCCAGCATCTTTTCGGCTATTAAACGGTTTTGATTGGGATAAACCCGGTCAAGCCCATGTGCAAGCACGCCAACAGTTGGTACATTTAATTTAAGGCTTTCTTTATGTGCTGCAACATCAATACCCAAAGCCAAACCGCTTACTACTAACACATTATACTGCTGTAGTTCCTCTATCAGTTGTTTACACAATTGCTTACCATATTCAGTGGCATTGCGTGTACCAACGATACTTATAATATGCTGTGCGTTTAAATCGGAATTCCCTTTGGTGTACAAAAGCACCGGCGAATCATTACAATTTTTTAATCGTTTAGGGTAAGCACTATCCGTATAAAAAATAACATCTATCCCATGTTTATCTATAAATTTCATCTCCGCTTCCGCTTTAGTCAAAGCTTCGCCAAAGTTTAGCTGGGCAATTGTTTTTTCACCTATCCCCGGTACTTTCAGCAGTTTTGCATTGGATGCTTTAAAAACATTTTCAGCATCGCCAAAATAGCTCACAAGCACTTTTGCTAATGTAGGCCCAATATTTTTCAGAAAAGTTAACCCGATTTGGTGATGTAAAGGCATAAGGATTTTATCGCCTAAAATAGGAAAACAGTATTTGATAAAAAATAAAAATGTGGTTTATAAAGACAATAAAATGAGGAATTAAAATTATTTCAGATGATATTATTTTCCCTTAATATAAATAACCTGCTTGGTCTCAAAAAATTCCTCTTTAAAATAATCTTTCAAATAATATTGCTTTACCTGTAGTCCTGATTCTTTAATCTCTTCTTCCAGATCCCCACCTTTTAAATAGAGGATTCCATTAGACAAGACATTTTTTGAAGCTTTACTAAATTTGTCTTTTATCCAAGGATAAAACTCACCCAGCCTGGTAACAGCTCTTGATACTATAAAATCAAATTTTTCATTGATTTCTTCGGCTCGATTATGTGAAGCCCTAACATTTTTAAGCTCCAGCGCCTTTGCAACTTCAAGTACTACTTTTATCTTTTTCCCAATAGAATCAACCAGATAAAATTGTGTTTCTGGAAATAAAATTGCCAATGGAATACCTGGAAAACCGCCACCAGTTCCAACATCCAACACACTTTCTCCTGGTAAAAATTGCATCACTTTTGCTATTCCTAATGAATGCAGTATATGCCGTTCAAAAAGCAGGTCAATATCTTTACGTGATATTACATTAATCTGGTTGTTCCAGTAATTATATAACTCAGGAAGCCTGTTAAATTGCTGTAGTTGCTTTTCAGTTAGTGATGGAAAATATTTTACTATAATATCAGATGTCATCTCTGTTAAAACGATTAATGATATTTCCAAGCAAGTACCTTGCTCTGAATAGCTGGGCTTTTACAGTACCTAAAGGTAAATCTAATTGTTGTGCAATTTCCTCGTATGAAAGTTCATCAAAATAACGCAATGTAATCAGGTTACGGTATCGGGCAGGCAAACTTTCTATCAATAATTTCAGCTCTTGTGTTTGCTGTTTCTTTATAGATGATTCTTCAGGGTTAAGTACATCTGCCTTGATTTGTAATTGTTTTTCCTCGCCGTCTTCATCCATCATTCCATGAATTGACATAGTGTTGAGTTTCTTTTTCCTGATAAAGTCAATACAATTATTAGTTGCAACTCTAAACAACCAGGTGCTAAAAGCATAGTCTGGTTGGTATTTTTCAAGTTTTTCAAAGGCTTTCGCAAAGGTTTCAACGGTTAAGTCCATTGCGTCTTCCTTGTTATTTACCATCTTAAGCACCATAAAATAAATTGAATCCTTATACCTGTGCATCAGGTCGGCATAGGCTTTTTGGTCTCCCTGTCGCGCCTTAACAACAAGGTGAAAATCGTTTTTCGCGTTCTCGGTAAAATTCGAATTTATTTCCATCGATTAGTTTTTAAAAAAGAGCCTATAAAGCCAAATGTATTGAGGTAAATGTAATAAATCATATCAAGAAAAGGGAAATACCATAGCAGGTCTTTACCATCTAAACGCTTAAATAGTTTACTGTAAATAATTAATTGAATAATCAATCTAAACATAAACAAACCTAAGGCTAACAAAGGGTTGAAGTTGAAAACTAGGCTCAATGTTAATAAAATATAAAACAAAAAACCACTTAATGCTTCAACAGTTAGCGCCCGGCGATGTTTGCCTTTATACAATTTACCAGCCCCCATATGTCTCTTTTTTTGGCGAAACAGGGATGCTAAAGATGTTTTGGCATCGGTATAAACAAACGAATCCGGGTGAACTTCAATAGTTGTATTGATTTGAGTAGCATTTTGGTTCACAAAAAGATCATCATCACCCGATAATACGTGCATATGGGACGCGAATCCTTTCACCGAAAAAAACAAGGTCTTTGTATAAGCTAAATTACGACCAACTCCCATATAAGCATTTCCTCTTATAGCAGCTGATAAATAATTGATAGCCGTTTTTATGGTTTCAAATCGGATAAGCGCGTTTAAAAAATTACGGGTTTTGATATGAGGCGAATAGCCTAAAATAATTTCAATACCGGGTTCAAAATTAGCCGCCATACGGGTTATCCAATGTTCAGAGGCTGGTTTACAATCAGCATCAGTAAACAATAAATGTTCATTTTTGGCAGCCTTTATACCTAAAGTTAAAGCAAACTTTTTCCCTGTCTTAAAGCGATCATGCTCCGTAATAGTAACTATTTTTAACTCAGGATAATTTTCTTTAATACCTTTCAAAATCTCTTCGGTACCATCATACGAGCAATCATTTATCACTATTACCTCAAAATCATGATAATTTTGTTGCAGAATTAAGGGTAGATTTACAAGTAAATTGGGGGCCTCATTACGTGCGCTTATAATTACAGAAACGGGGATCGAAGTTGCTGGCAACTCATCAGCAGGATTATATTTTTTTAGTTTACTTTGATTAATAACTAAAATGTACAATTGCGTTATTAAGCAAAGCAAAAATACAATAAACAGTGCTTCGGGTATATATGTTTCCAAATTCTAGTTTAAATTAAATAGTCTACAAATTTGTGGAAATTAGTTGAAATTGTTGTAATAAGTTATAATAAGTTCAAATAGTTCCAATTAGTTAAAACGTTGCATAAATAGCATTTTAATGCGTTTATAGTCTGTTCAGATATTATAAATTAACTTCCTTTTATCTTCTTAAACATTTTCAACCCTTTACAACTATTATGTTAATTTTGCATCCTTATAATGAAATTTAACTTAACAGCTAAAGACCCGCTTTCAAAAGCACGCGCGGGTGAGATCGTTACTGATCATGGAACTATACAAACTCCTATTTTTATGCCCGTTGGCACTGCAGGTACGGTAAAGGCAGTACATCAACACGAGCTTAAAAATGATATTAAAGCGCAAATTATACTTGGCAACACTTACCATTTATATTTAAGGCCAGGATTGCATACGCTTGAAAGCGCCGGAGGGTTACATCGTTTTAACGGATGGGAAGGCCCTATTTTAACTGACAGCGGTGGATACCAGGTTTACTCATTAACAGAGGTGCGGAAAATAAAGGAAGAAGGTGTTACTTTCCGATCTCATATCGACGGATCTAAACACCTTTTCACTCCCGAAAATGTGATGGATATACAGCGTATTATAGGCGCTGATATTATAATGGCATTTGATGAATGCACCCCTTACCCCTGCGAATACGGATATGCACGTAAATCAATAGAAATGACTCATCGCTGGCTGAAACGCTGTTGCGACCGATTTGATAGCACCGAACCTAAATATGGTTACAACCAAACTTTATTCCCAATTGTACAAGGATCTGTTTATAAAGATTTACGTATAAAATCGGCCGAAGTTATTGCATCGTATGAACGAGAAGGTAACGCCATAGGCGGATTATCAGTAGGTGAACCTGCAGAAGAGATGTACGCCATGACAGAAGTGGTTTGCAATATATTACCAGAGCAAAAACCGCGTTATTTAATGGGTGTTGGAACGCCTGTAAATATATTGGAGAATATTGCTTTAGGAATTGATATGTTTGACTGCGTTATGCCAACCCGTAATGCACGTAACGGAATGCTTTTTACAAAGGATGGCATAATAAACATCAAGAATGAGAAATGGAAAAATGATTTTTCTGCCATTGAAGAAAACAGCGAGCTGTTTTCTGACAAGGTTTATTCAAAAGCATATTTACGCCATTTAATACACTCGGGAGAGATATTGGGGGCGCAAATTGCCACCTTGCACAACCTGCATTTTTACTTATGGTTGGTTAAGGAAGCCCGGGGGAAAATTATTGCTGGCGAGTTTTATAACTGGAAAAAAATAATGGTTAACCGTTTAGGACAAAGGCTATAAATGAAAGCTATTTTAGATAGGTATTTAAAGGTAATTGATTGGTATATTATTAAAAAGTATCTGGGCACTTTTGTGTTTACCCTGGGTATATTCACTGTAGTAACGGTTGTTTTTGATATATCTGAACACCTTGATAATTTTTTAAAGAACCATTCCACATTTAAAGAAATAGCTTTTCAATATTACGCTGGGTTTATACCTTTTTACCTCAATCTGCTATCGCCGCTTATTAATTTCCTGGCAGTGATATTCTTTACTGCAAAAATGGCTAATCAAACAGAAATTGTACCTATATTAAGTAGCAAAGCCAGCTTTAATCGCTTTTTAAGACCATATTTTGTTTGTGCATTGTTAATATTCATTGTATCATTTTTTGCTAATATTTACCTTATTCCATTTACTAACAGGCTAAAAATAACCTTTGAAAACGCTCACCAGTTTAATGGCGAGGATCCAACAAAGAGCGAGGTACACATACAATTAGATAAACACACGTTTGTGTACATGCAATCATTTGATAATACCATTCATACTGGTTACCAGTTCATAATGGAGAAATTTGATGATGATAAATTAAGAGAAAAGCTTTGTGCTGGTTCTGTTGTGTATGATTCTGTTAAACGGGTATGGTCATTAAGAAACTATACTGTTAAGTATATAAACGGCCTCAAAGAGGGCTGGTTCGATAGCAAAGGAAAAATTAAAGACACCGTACTCGACATGCGCCCAACAGACTTTATAGTATATGATAACGCCTATACGGCTATGCCAACAAGTGAGTTGAGCAGAAATATTGAAAAGGAAAAAATACGGGGAACAGGAGCATTAAAAGAAATGGAGTATGTAAAATATCAACGCTTTATTTATCCTTTATCGTCATTTGTACTCACCCTTATTGGCGTTTCCATATCCTCCAGGAAGGTGCGTGGGGGTATCGGTTTACCCTTGGGGATCGGTATTTTTCTATGTTTTACTTACATCGTTGTAGACCGGTTTGCCTTTGTTTTCGCCATTAAAGGAAGCTTACCCCCCTTAATAGCTGTGTGTGTTCCTAATGGAATATTTGGTCTGGTTGGGTATTATTTACTCTCAAAAGCACCTAAATAATTGCCACCATGACTGGTCGTTCTTCTATAAATAAAAACCTTATTTTACTGCATTGTACAGTTTTGGTTTGGGGTTTTACAGGCTCACTTGGCAAGCTTATTTCCATACCGGCTGTAGGCTTGGTATGGTATCGGGTATTCATAGCATCGGTGTCTTTACTGATATATTTTATCATTTGCAGAACCAATTTCAAGGTAAGTAAATTCTCCTTTTTAAAGCTCATTGCTAATGGGGCGCTTGTAGGCGGGCACTGGATTTTATTCTTCGCCGCAATCAAATTATCAACCGTTGCAATCACCTTGGTTTGCCTTTCATCTATAACTTTATTCACCGCAATTTTAGAGCCCGTCATCAATAAAAAACGTATTTCAAAGCTCGAAATTTTATCAGGAATTCTGATCATATGTGGTATTGTATTGATATTTAAATTCGAAACACAATACACTAAGGGTATAATAGCAGGATTAAGCAGTGCACTTTTGGCAAGCCTTTTTGCCATATTCAATTCAAAATTAGTTAAGAATTTAAATGCCCCTGTTATCGCATTTTATGAGCTTTCGGGAGCATTTTTCTGGATAACGTTATTCCTTTTTTTCACCCATGGTTTTAATAAATCAATTGTTCCAAGCCATGTTGATATAGTATACCTGGTGCTGCTTGGCACTGTTTGCACGTCGGTAGCTTATGTTATAGGGGTTTATGTTATGCGAGAACTTTCGGCCTTCAGAGTCGCACTGATCACTAATCTGGAACCGGTTTATGGAATAATAATCGCCTTCTTCTTTTTCGGCGATCTCAACAAAATGACGCCTGGTTTCTGGGCAGGCGCAGTGGTTATTTTATCAACAATAATGCTTTACCCGGTAACGCAAAAACAAATAGCCAAGCGCAGAAATCGCCAATAAGTTAACTATCTTTTCAATCCCCAATAACAGGCTGACTTGATAGTTAGCTCTTCATTTTCCTATTGGTTTTCCATGCTTTTGCTTGCTTGCTCCCCCGGGTAGGGGATAAGTGCGCCATACCCAATTTCGCATTTTCAGCCCCTCTAATGGCACTTAATTTCCGGGAGGTGATTTCCACATCCCACTAAATTCAATCGATTTAACGGAAATTCCATATCCTCAATAAGTGTACTGAATACAAAATAAAAAGAATTAAAAAACTAATAGCAAAATCGTCTGATTTATCATCAATTTTATTTAATAAAATAGAATATATTCAATTTTATTAAAAACATAAATAACTAATAATCTTTAATTTATGATATATATATAAACTATTAATTAAACGATGTAAAAGATTTAAATTCTCAAAATACTAGTAATTTTAGCATAGCTCCATTTAAGGATCATAAAAACAATATATTCATCTATAAATCAGTATAATTGCGAGAGATATATAAATATTCAATTAGAATAACAGATTTTGATGTAATAAATCAGGCTAAGTGTATTGAAATCGACTAAAAACAGATTTAGATAAATAGAAATTTAAAAGACAATTGGTATACAAAATTAATTTTTGCGCTGATTTTATTTATTCTCACACAAATCCTCGTACCAGATTTTAGAGGATAAATGCGGGAAGGAAAATTGCTGTAGCTCTTGTTTAAAATTTATAGTAAGGTCTTACGCGCGCTGTTTTGTAAAATCAAATTCTAAAAAAAATCCGCACCTACCCTTAATTTCAATCATCAACAAACCGCTTAAACAATGCACCTAATTTGTGGATGAAGGTCTTAGTAAAATTGATGTCTTTATATGAAAATCTATCCCGCCTCACCTCTTAAAAACCACCCTAAATTTTAATGGATTTTTATTCCATTTTTAAAAACCGGATATTGCATTAAATATTAACCGGAAACATCATGCGTATAAAAACAATCGTCATTATCCTCATAACTATTTTATTTACCATAGTACTGATGCAAAATACAGGCAGGGTGAATTTTGAATTTTTATGGATCACATTTGCCATGTCAAAATTAGTTTTGCTTTTGTTTGTGGCGGGGATAGGTTTTATTTTAGGGGTTCTTGTCGGTCGTCCAAAAAAAGCACAACGACTGGGAGATGACTACACTAATGATGACCATGGTCATAGAAATCACAATACACTAAGCGACGAAGACAGGGATTATATAAATTAAAAAAATGGAAAAGAAAATAGGATTTATCGGACTGGGAAATATGGGTATCAACATGGCCCAAAATTTGATTAACGCGGGCTATCATTTGATGATTTTTAACCGTACAATTTCAAAAGCTGATGAGCTTGACCAGGCATCCATCACCAAATGTAAAAGTCCGGCAGAGGCTGCAAAAGGAGTGCACGCCATTATCACTATGGTGGCCGATGACGAAGTTTTAAAAGAGACCGTTTTGGGCGAAGAGGGTATCTTAAAAACGCTCCCTAAAAACAGCGTCCATATTTCTATGAGCACCATCTCGCCAGAGACCTCACAACTGTTAGCTAAGCATCATACCCAGGCAGGAAACAGCTACCTTACCTCACCAGTATTTGGGAGGCCGGAAGCTGCTGCTGCAAAAAAATTATGGATCTGTGTTTCGGGAGATCAACAGGCCAAAGCAATTGCAAAACCCATATTAGAAAATTTAGGACAGGGGATAGTTGACTTTGGGGAAACCCATGGTGGTGCCAATGTGGTAAAAATTGCAGGCAACTTTATGATCATGGCTTCGATTGAAATGATGGCCGAAGCTTATACCCTAGCCGAAAAAAATGGAATAGATCGATTAAAGGTTGCGGAGTTTTTTGGATCAACAATTTTCAATGCCCCAATTTTTCAAAACTATGGCAAGTTGATTGCCAACAAGCAATATGAGCCAGTTGGTTTTAAATCAGCATTAGGCTATAAAGACGCCCGCCTGGCATTCAAACTATCACAAGCCAGCGAAATCCCTATGCCAGCTGTATCCCTCGTTCACAACCGCTTATTGACAGCCATAGCCAAAGGTTGGGGTGATACTGATTGGGTTGAAGGCATTGGACGCGGGGTAACCGAAGATGCGGGGATTTAAGAGCCCCGGATAAACGATTTCAGATTTATTGATCTTCAATGTCAATAAATCTGAAATCATCATTTATAAATTAGTGAACACCTGGTTTGATTTTTCAAACTCACTCAAGTCCGGCAATTTATCAAATATGCCAAATACAGAGGCTCCACTCCCGCTCATGCTGGCATAAATAGCACCAGCTTCATAAAGTGCAGCCTTTACTCCTCTTATCTCAGGATGATTTTTGAATATGGAAACTTCAAAATCATTTTTAATATGACTTTTCCATTCTTTAACCGGAAGCTCTACTAATTCCATTAACGATTGCTTTACCTCTGCCGGTTTAACTCCTCCGTAAGCTTCAGCTGTCGAAACATGAACCGGGGGCATCACCAATACAATTTCATAGACAGACAGATCGAGCTTTACTGGTTCAAACTCATCGCCTTTATCAAAAGCAAACACTGGTTTGTTTTTGATAAAAAAAGCACAATCAGCCCCAAGCTTCCTGGCATAGTCAATCATACGATCATCAGATAATCCAAGCTCAAATTTTTGATTCATTAGCCGGATAAAAAAGCCTGCATCGGCTGATCCGCCTCCAAGCCCTGCTCCTATTGGAATATTTTTATGCAGATGGATCTTAACCGGAGGTAAATCAAAATCCTTTTTCAGTAAATGATATCCCCTTATGCACAGATTATCTTCTATTCTACCTGGTATTTTTAACCCTGATGACTCAAAACTCAATTCCTGTGCTTCTATTACTTCAAGGGCATCATTTATTTTTATAGAATAGAAAACAGTTTCCAGATTATGATAACCGTCATCCCGGCGATTAATTACATTAAGACCAATATTAATTTTTGCGTTAGGAAATATAAGCATTGTTGGATTGGGGTGATTGAATAAATTAAAAACTGATCTTTTTGTTTATCTGTGGCCACACAAATAACCTTCTTTTATTGCAAAGTTATTATGTTACCGTAAATAGAAATGATTAACAACTCGCTATTTTTGCACATCTTTAGGATACCAGTGATAGATTATTTTTATTTGCATTTATTTTGTTGATAGAGCAGGCATAGTGATGGGATTAATTACTTAATCAGTCGTATCCAACTTAATCAATCCAATCAACTCCCCAAAAATGAAACAATACCTCGATTTGATGAGCCATGTGATGGAAACCGGTGCTCAAAAACATGACCGCACCGGCACAGGAACGCTGAGTGTGTTTGGCTACCAGATGCGATTTAACCTGCAGGATGGCTTCCCGATGGTGACTACTAAGAAACTGCACCTAAAATCGATCATCCATGAGTTGATTTGGTTTTTAAGCGGCGATACCAATATTAAATATTTAAAAGATAACGGCGTACGCATTTGGGATGAATGGGCCGATGCCGAAGGCAACCTCGGGCCGGTTTATGGATACCAATGGCGCTCATGGCCAAAACCAGACGGCGGCCATATTGATCAGATAACACAAGTTGTTAATCAGATTAAAAACAATCCCGACTCACGAAGAATGATCGTTTCGGCCTGGAATGTTGCAGATGTTAACCAGATGGCACTCCCACCCTGCCATAGCCTGTTCCAGTTTTATGTAGAACCTGCTAACCTGCTAAAAGGAGAAACAAAAGGTAAATTATCATGTCAGCTATACCAGCGCAGCGCTGATATATTTTTAGGAGTACCATTTAACATTGCGTCATATGCTCTACTTACCATGATGATAGCGCAGGTATGTGATTTGGACTATGGTGATTTCATCCACACCTTCGGCGATGCTCATATTTACAACAATCACCTCGACCAGGCCAGGCTTCAACTAAGCCGGGAGCCAAGGCCGTTGCCAACCATGAAGATTAATCCGGAAGTAAAAGATATTTTCCAATTTAAGTTTGAAGATTTCACTTTAGAAAATTATGATCCTTGGCCTCATATTAAGGCGGCAGTAGCGGTTTAGTAATATCATTGAGTGATTGATTTTCGCAAAAGACACTGTAGGAAAACAAGTAGTCCGCTCCTCACGATTCTATTGGATCAAGCATTACCAAAGGATTTGGCCGGTTTCATTATAAAGAAAACAAAAACTTCTGCTACTTTAGCAGAGGTTCAATAATTGAAACCAAAGGTTGGCTTAGAAAAGCAAAAACACGAGGTTTAAATGATGAGGCTTATCAATCGCCAATGCAACAATTAGAAACCATCCATCTAAAATTAAATATTTATACAAAATTCATTGGCAAGGCACCAAACCCAATAAAATAACTATTGGACATTGCAACAATGACTAAATGACCCGATGACCAAATGATAATAACAATAGTTGTAGCCATTTCAGAAAACCATGTTATTGGTAAAGACAATAAATTGCTTTGGTACCTGCCAAATGATTTAAAGCATTTTAAAGATATTACTACCGGCCATACGGTAATTATGGGTCGCAAAACCTATGAGTCTGTTGGCAAACCACTGCCCAAACGCCGTAACATCATTATAACCCGTCAGGATATTGCTATTGAAGGCTGTGAAGTAGTAAATTCAATTGAAACCGCTTTGGCCTTAAGTAAAGATGAAGAAGAAGTATTTATTGTAGGCGGTGCAGAGATCTACAAACAATCGTTACATTTAACTAACAGGATATATTTAACCATTGTTCATAAAGAATTTGATGGCGATAGCTTTTTCCCTGAAATTAATAAAAACGAATGGAACGAAGTTTATCGTGAAGATTATCAGCCCGATGAAAAAAATTCTTTACCCTATTCATTCATAACTTATGAAAGAACTTAATAAAGCGTAACTTTCATTAAGTTTTAAAAGCTAAATGGCTTTTTCTTTATAAATCTAAACCACTCATTATCAATTATTAAATAATATTTCTTCTAATCTTCGGCAACTAAATTCACTTATCGTCATTTTGTTTTAATTAAAAATTTCATGGTTAGGAAATTTTATTAGATTTGCCGTCTTATTTAAAATGCTTATAAACTAATTAATTACATATTTTAAATTCAAATGCAAGGTAAAGGGGTTGTTAAATTTTTCGCCATAGTGCTGGCAATCGTATGCTTATACCAGCTTTCATTCACGTGGGTAGCTCACAAAGTTGAAAATGACGCTAAGGTGTACGCTAAAGGTGATACGACGAAAGTAAAAGCTTATCTGGATTCTGTTTCAACACAACCGGTATATCCGCTATTCAAACACAATTATCAGTATGTTAAACAAAGAGAACTGGCCTTAGGTCTGGATCTTGAAGGTGGTATGAGCGTTACCATGCAGATCTCGTTAAACGAGCTGGTAAAAAAACTTTCGAATAACAATGTTGATCCGGTGTTTAACCAGGCGCTTGCTGCGGCAACCACTGATGCCATCACCAACCAAACAGATTATATTACTCTATTCGTTAACGAGTATGAGAAACTTAATCCAAATGGTAAGTTAGCAGCTATCTTTTCAACAAAAGATAACCAGGATCATTTGAAATTTAATGCTTCAAACTCTGAAGTTGAAACTTACCTGAAAGATCAGGCAGCTGTAGCTGTTCAGCAATCATACACCATCCTCAATACCCGTATTGACCAATTTGGTGTAGCGAATGCTAACATTCAGTTGCAAAAAGGTACTGATCGTGTTTTAATTGAGCTACCTGGTGTAAAAGAACCCGATCGTGTTCGTAAACTTTTATCAGGTACTGCCAAGTTGGAGTTTTATCAAACTTATGATAATAGCCAGGTTTACCAGTTGCTAACCAACATCAACGGTTTAATTGCAGCTAAAATCAAAGCAGCTAAAAAAGATACTACTAAAGCAGTAGCTAAAAATGCAACTGCAACTACTGATTCTGCAAAAGCACAAGGCGCTTTAGCTTTATTAAATAAAGTTCAGAAAAATGCATCTAAAGATACCGGTGCATCTGCTTTAAATAATAAATCACAATTTGCTGATCAATATCCATTGTTCAATGTTTTGAAACCAATGGTTTTCCAAGGACAAAACGGACAAGCAGAGTTAGGCCGCGGCCCAATTGTTGGTCATGCTGAGGTTAAAGATACTGCAAAGGTTAACGCATACCTGCACAGCCCAGAGGTAAAATCTGTTATTCCTCAAAATATGAAATTCCTGTGGTCAGTAAAACCACTTGATAAAACTAAATCATTTGAGTTATATGCCATCAAATTAGTAGGTGCCGAAAACGGACCGGTATTAGCTGGCGATGTAATTACTGACGCACATAATGACGTTGACCAAAAAGGTAGCCCTGAAGTAGTAATGATCATGAATTCAGACGGTGCTCAGAAATGGGCAGCGGTTACTGCTGAAGCGGCGGCTGATGTAAACAGCAAACAATCCATTGCAATTGTTTTGGATGATAATGTTTATTCAGCTCCTGTTGTTCAAAATGAAATCTCTGGAGGTGTATCTTCAATCTCAGGTAACTTCACTACTGAAGAGGCAAAAGATTTGGCCAACGTATTAAAAGCCGGTCGCTTACCAGCTCCTGCTCATATCGTTGCTGAAGCTGTGGTTGGCCCATCATTAGGTCAGGAAGCTATAAGCGCAGGCCTATTATCAAGCCTTGTCGGTTTATTGGTGGTACTGGTATTTATGATTGCTTATTACAACCGCGGGGGTACTGTTGCAGTAGTTGCGGTTATTATCAACATCTTCTTCCTGATGGGTGTGTTAACCAGCCTTGGTGCAGTGTTAACCATGCCGGGTGTTGCGGGTATAGTACTTACCTTAGGTATCTCGGTTGATGCGAACGTATTGATCTATGAACGTGTACGTGAAGAATTAGCACTTGGCAAATCAATAAGAATTGCAGTTACTGATGGCTTTAAACATGCATTGTCGTCAATCCTCGATTCAAACATCAGTACATTCTTAACCGGTTTAATACTTTATGTATTTGGTTCAGGCCCGATACAAGGTTTTGCTATCACATTAATGATCGGTATCGCAACTTCATTGTTCTGCTCATTATTAATTTCTAGGTTGATATTTGAATACATGCTTGAAAAAGGTTGGGATATCAAATTCTCAAACCCATGGAGTTCACATACCTTTAAAAATGCAAACTATGCATTCGTAAAAAACCGTTTCAAATTTTATATCTTCTCTGGTGCATTTATCATTGCAGGTTTAATTTCAATGGCTACCCAGGGCTTCAATTATGGAGTTGATTTTGTGGGAGGTCATAACTATGTGGTTAAATTTAATAGTCCAAATATCTCTACTGAAGATGTTCGTAAAATTGTTGATAAGACCCTTGGTGAAGGTAATGAGGTTAAAACATTTGGTACTGACAGGATTAGTATCACTACCAAATATTTAATTAACAGCACTGCTCCTAATACCGATCAAAAGGTAAAAGATGCTTTAATAAAAGCACTTGCTTCAACACCACAAACTACTATTACCTCAGCTAACATTGCAAGCTCACAAAAGGTTGACCCCACTATAGCAAACGGCCTTAAAAAGTCAGCCGCATTAACGGTAATTTTTGCGATCATTATTATCTCGGCCTACATTCTGATCCGTTTCCGTAAATGGCAGTTCAGTTTAGGTGCGATGGTTGCAACTGCTCACGATGCTTTAATGGTATTATCATTCTTCTCTATATTTAAGGATGTTCTGCCATTCTCGTTAGATATTGATCAATCATTTATAGCAGCGATATTAACCGTTATTGGTTACTCAATTAACGATACAGTGGTTGTATTTGACCGTATCCGTGAGTTCCTTCACCTGCACCATGCAAAAACTGATGATCCTAAAACAGTAATTAACGACGCAATCAACAATACATTAAGCCGTACCATTATTACAGCGTTAACTGTATTACTGATATTATTGGTTCTGTTTATTTTCGGTGGCGATGTTATCCGAGGCTTCTCATTCGCATTATTGATTGGTGTATGTTTCGGTACATACTCATCGATCTGCGTAGCTACACCGGTAATCATCGACTTTGGGAAAAAAGATCTGAAATAAAAAACATTATAATTTTATGTAAAGGCCCCAAAGAACATTTGGGGCCTTTTTTGTTTACTATTGTATGGATTAAATTTAAACGTCAGTAAAAATATATCTTATAAAAAAAGCAAAATGAATACTACAGATAACACAAAATTTCCACGTGTACTTATAGTTGGCGGAGGCTTTGGCGGTTTACAGGTTGCCCGTAAACTTGCCGACAAACCTGTTGAGGTATTAATGATTGATAAACATAACTATCATACCTTTCAACCCTTGTTGTACCAGGTTGCTACTGGCAGTCTGGAAGCTGATTCTATTGCTTTTTCATTAAGAAAAAACTTTTCAAGGCAAAAAAACTTCCGGTTCAGAATTGCTGAATTACTAAAGGTAGATCCAGATAAAAATACTATAGATACTACTATTGGCGAAATGACCTATGATTATTTGGTATTAGCCACAGGATCAACCACCAATTTCTTCGGTAATAAGGACATTGAGCATTTTTCCATGCCAATGAAATCAATTCCGGAGGCCTTAAATCTGCGGTCATTAATACTACAAAATATTGAAGAAGCGGTGCTACTGACTGGTAAGGAAGAAAGGGAACCGTACCTGAATTTTGTATTGGTTGGAGCCGGCCCTACAGGTGTTGAATTATCAGGCGCCCTTGCCGAATTACGGAATCATATTTTAACTGATGATTACCCAGAATTAAGTAAAGAACACATGCGGGTAATCCTTGTTGATTTTATGCCAAGGGTATTAGGCTCCATGTCTGAGGATGCTTCAAAAGGAGCTCATGATTTTTTGACCAGCATGGGTGTAGAAATAATGCTTAACGTTAAAGTCGAAAATTACGATGGTAACGAAATTAAATTTGAAAATGGCGTAACCATCCGTACCAAAAATGTAATATGGTCTGCCGGGGTAATGGGTGTTGTGCCTGAAGGGATCTCCAAAGATATTATTCAAAGAGGGAATCGAATAAAAACAGATAGTATTTGCCGTATTGATGGCTCTGCAAATATTTTTGCGATAGGTGATGTGGCTGCTATGATTACCGATGAAACCCCTAAAGGACATCCCGGTGTTGCCCAGGTAGCTATACAAATGGGTGAGCACACTGCAAAAACTATTCTACAGCTAATAAATAGCGAACCAACTGTTCCGTTTAAATATTTTGATAAAGGCTCATTGGCCACAGTAGGTCGTAATAAGGCAGTTGCAGATTTGGGTAAACTAAAATTCCAGGGATTTTTTGCCTGGATCATCTGGATGTTTGTACACCTTATTTCACTTTTAGGCTTCAGAAATAAAATAGTTGTTTTTATTAACTGGACAATGAGTTATCTAACCTATAATGGAGGTGCACGTTTAATTATCAGAAGGTTTAACAATGAGGCTGTTGCTTCCGAAGAAGACAACCATTTGGCAAAAAGCGATGCATAATATAACTGGCTACAGAAGCGTTAATTGACTATTTAATACCCCTATTAAAAAATGAAAAAAACAAAAATTGTAAAGCTGGTATTACTAACCTGCTTAACTGGAAATGGTTATGCATCATTTGGTCATCCCTTAAATATCAATACCAGAAAAAACTTCTCCAACTCTACCATCCGAAGAAATGGATATTATTTTGCTGATGATACAGTGCAACATCACTCCGGCTCTTCTTTTATACCACACAGCTCGGTGAGCCGTGGAGGTTGGGGTTCATCGGGTCATACACACAGTTCATCTTCGTAATGATTGTTGATAACCTGCTACTATAAAGTTTGGTTTATTGGCGTGTGTATCTGCAAAAAATGTAACAAACCAGGTATTTTAGCATCTTACAATTAAACCTATTACAAATGAAATTCTTTTTACTACCAGCTGCTTTTATTATTATGTTGCTAACGGCTTGCGACGATCACAGTGATAAAGTAAGTACTGTTAATAGAAATGGAGGCATTGAAATATCTTTAAGCACCACTCATCTTGATGTTACAAAGGACCTGCTTACCACTCATTATATAGTTTGGAACAAAGGTGTTAAAATCAAAGAGTTTGATAAAAGAGATACCATACCTGCTTTAGAAACCACTACTACAGAAGGTGAGGACGATAATGGCAACACTGCTGATTTGACAGTGAAAAAAGACTATGAATTTTATGTTACTGTAAAATAATCCGTTATTATGAAAAAGTCAAAAGCTATATCATTGGCCCTTGTAACCGGATTATTGGGCTGTAACAGTCATCCTCAGCAAACAAGGCTATACCTGCGTACTGACACTTTGGAAAATTACACTTCTACAAGCCCTGGCTATCAGGGATACTATGCATTTAGGCCAATCGGCACCTATTATTCGTTTGGATATGTGCGCCAGGGATATTCAAGTTCCGAAGTACATACAAGCGAACCGAGTATAACGCGCGGTGGATTTGGTGAATCGGGAGGGTTTCATGTTTCCACATCATCCTGATTATGGAAAGGATTTTTACAAAACCACGCAATAACTGGCAGCAAGCTGTTGAAGCGTTAGGGTTTGGGTTTCATACCAGCGATGTTGCTTATTGGGATGAATCGGCTTACTATACTTTTTCAATGGAGGAGATTACAAAGCTGGAAACGATAACGGCAGAGTTATGGGATATGTGCCTGCAGGCTGTACAGTATGTAATTGATCATAACCTTTTTGATCAGTTTAAGATTCCAAAGTTTATAGTACCGCATATTATTGATTCATGGGACAATGATGCCCCGGCCATTTATGGACGATTTGATCTTTGTTATGATGGACATGGCGAACCCAAATTATTGGAGTTTAATGCTGATACCCCGACATCGTTGTTTGAGGCTTCCATTGTTCAATGGTTTTGGTTAAAAGACTTTGACGAACCAAAAGATCAGTTTAACTCTCTTCACGAAAAGTTAATAGCATACTGGAAATATCTGATAGATTATTTATATGATGACTCCCTTTATTTTACTTGTGTTAAAGGGATATTAGAAGACTTTACCACCACGGCGTATTTGCAGGACTGCGCTATGCAGGCGGGTATAACAACAGAATTTATTTATATTGAAGATATTGGTTGGGATAATAACAATCATTTTTTTGTCGATTTAAATAACAAACCCATAAAAAACATTTTCAAGTTATACCCATACGAATGGATGGTTAATGAATCTTTTGGGCAAAACCTGATTATTGACAAGTTAAAAGCAATATGGATTGAACCATCATGGAAAATGATACTAAGCAATAAAGCAATTTTGCCTATTTTATGGCAACTGTTTCCGTATCATAAAAATTTACTCCCCGCCTACTTTACCAGAAGCAATCTAAAAAACTATGTAAAAAAACCACTCTTGTCCCGCGAGGGCGCAAACATTACTATCGTGGAAAATGAAAAGCTGGTAGCCAGCTCAGAAGGAGAATATGGTGAAGAAGGTTTTATTTTTCAGGAATTAAAGAAACTACCTGATTTTAACGGCAACTTTCCTGTTATTGGTAGCTGGGTTATTGGCCAGCAACCTGCCGGTATTGGCATAAGAGAATCAAATGGACTAATTACTGACAATTTAAGTAGATTTATACCGCATTTGATTCTACCATGATACCATCACCTATAAAATTAACCGAATGCCCGCGTGATGCCATGCAGGGGATTCATCAATTTATTCCTACTGAATTTAAAGCAGCATATATTAATTTATTGTTACAAGTTGGTTTTGATACTATTGATTTTGGAAGTTTTGTATCAGCCAAAGCTATACCTCAGATGCAGGATACAGTTGCAGTTTTAAAAAAGCTGGATCTGAGTCTTTCTAAATCAAAACTATTAGCCATTATTGCAAACTATCGAGGTGCCGAAGAAGCTGTGCAACATGAGGAAATAACTTATCTGGGTTTTCCTTTTTCCATCTCCGAAACCTTTCAGCTAAGAAATGCAAACTCAGATATCGCCAAAGCCTTTAATACGGTTAAGGATATTTATGAATTGTGTGAGCAAAAGCATAAAACATTAAGGATTTATTTATCAATGGGTTTTGGAAATCCTTATGGCGATGAATGGAATATTGATATTTTGTTAAACTGGACTGACAAACTTATTGCAACCGGCATTAAGGATATTTACGTAGCCGATACCGTTGGCGCGGCTACTCCCAAACAAATAACCGAGGTAATGGAAAAACTTTACGAGTTTAAGAATAATCCATTTGGTCTTCATTTACATTCTACACCAGATAACTGGCAAGAAAAAATTGAAGCTGCTTATAAAATTGGGTGCCGCTGGTTTGATACTGCGTTGAAGGGCTACGGGGGCTGCCCAATGGCCGCAGATGTGCTCACAGGCAATATTGCTACCGAAAAGGTTATTGCTTACCTACAATCACAAAATGAGCCCATAACGCTTAATTTCGGCAAATTAAAGGAGGCGATGGATTATTCAAGCAAAATTTTTGTTTAAATACTACTTCCTGATCATTTTATAATGCCTGATGCCTGCTTCCTCAAACTCAGGACCAGTTTTTTCGAAGTTAAACTTCTCATATAAAGGAACAGCCTGAATCTGTGCGTGCATGTAAACATAATCGGCATCAGCAGGTAAATCTTCCAATACCGATTTTACCAATTCCTGCCCTATTCCCATCCCGCGGAATTTCTTCAATACGGCAAAGCGCTCCAGCTTAAACCCTTTGTCAGTTTTGCGCCAACGGCAGGCCCCAGCGGGTTCTCCATCAACAGTAGCTAAAAAGTGATTAGATTCATCTTCAAACTCCCATTCCAGTTCGGGCGGGCAGTTTTGTTCAACAACAAAAACTTCTCGGCGTATCGCGAAAACTTTTTCTAGCTCATTACTATCCGTGGTTTTGTTTACTTGTATCTTTTCGGGCATTTTTGTATGAATTTCTTTGTCGGAAGTTGACCATCTTAATTTCATTATTTTTTCGGCAATATCAATTGAATGCGTACAGGTCAGGCATCTTCTTTGGCTGCTAATTTAGATAATTGCACGTAAAATTTACGCAATTGATCCAATTCTAATTCTGTCAAATCTTCAATATTTACCATCCGGTTACTGGTTCCCTGGTGGGAGGCAATAATCTCGCTCAGTTTCAGGTGTATAGCTTTCGAATCTTTGTTCTGCGATTTCTGAATTAAGAAAACCATTAAAAAGGTGATAACGGTATTACCGGTGGTGTAAGTTGCCTAATTAGCAAATTGTTCAATATTTTTTTTCTTAGCCATGACTGAATATTTCATCAACACACAACTAAAAAAGCGCCAATGTTTATCACATTAGCGCCTTTGATTACCGGTTTATTGAATGTTGATTAATCAACATTATAAACTGATTATAACTTGTTGTATACGTCAAGACAATTTAAATCAGCGAATGCTTCTTTTAATCTCTTAACAAATTGCTCTTCACCTTTACGTAACCAAACGCGCGGGTCATAATATTTTTTGTTTGGAGAATCTTCACCCTCAGGGTTACCAATCTGGCTTTGAAGATATCCTTCTTTTGACTGATAGTAATCTTTAATACCTTCCCAAAATGCCCATTGCATATCAGTATCGATATTCATTTTGATAGCACCATAAGAAATCGCTTCTCTTATTTCTGCCTGAGTTGAACCTGATCCACCGTGGAATACAAAGTTGATAGGTTTTTCAGCAGTAAGACTAAACTGTTTCTTTAAATATTCTTGTGAGTTATGTAATATAACCGGTTGCAATTTTACGTTACCTGGTTTGTAAACACCATGTACGTTACCAAAAGCAGCAGCAACAGTAAAACGGTGACTTACTTTTGAAAGCTCTTCGTATGAATAAGCTACATCTTCTGGTTGAGTATATAAGCGTGAGCTGTCAACATCAGAGTTGTCAACGCCGTCTTCTTCACCACCGGTTACACCTAATTCAATCTCCAGTGTCATACCCATTTTAGCCATACGGGTTAAGTATTTAGCTGATATCTCGATATTCTCATGCAATGGCTCTTCAGAAAGATCAAGCATGTGTGATGAGAAGAGTGGTTTGCCCGTTTCAGCAAAGAATTTTTCGCCATGCTCCAATAAACCGTCAATCCATGGCAAAAATTTTAAGGCAGCATGGTCTGTATGTAATATAACAGAAATACCATAATGCTCTGCCAGCAAATGAACGTGTTTTGCAGCAGAAACAGCACCTAAAATACACGCCTGTAGTTTAGAGTTATCTAATGATTTACCTGCATAAAATTGTGCACCACCGTTTGATAATTGAATGATAACCGGTGAGTTTACCGCTTTTGCAGTTTCCATAACAGCATTAATAGTATTAGTGCCTGTTACGTTTACGGCCGGCAAAGCAAACTGATGCTTTTTAGCGGCTTCAAATAGCTCCTGCACCTGATCGCCGTGCAGAACGCCTCTATAATTTTTTAAATCCATTTGACCTTTAATTGGGGCTCGAAGTTATAAAATTTCCCGGTTTTGCTCATAAATTATCTGATTTATAAGCCATAAAAAGCATAATGCAGTTAATATTTTACATTTCTTTTGATAAAAGCTTTCAAATTGCATTTATGTTAAAAACAGTCATCAAAACCTTTCTCAAATTTCAAATATTACAATGAATAAAAAATATTTTTTTTCATTCGTTTATCCAAAACACTTTGTTGCCTTATATCTAAATCTAAAATCTCGTATCTAAAATAATTTTTCGTTTCTTTGTAGTCAATTGAAAGAGCTAGATATAGATATGGCATGGTTTAAACGGGAAACTAAAGGGATAATTACGACCACTGAGGAAAAGAAGGAAGCGCCCGATGGCATCTGGAATAAATGTCCTGAATGTAAAAAACCCCTTCATTATTCTGAGCAGGTTGAAAATCAATATGTTTGTCATTATTGCGGTTATCATCTGCGGATAGGTTCAAAAGAATATTTCTCTATACTTTTTGACAATAACGAATTTACAGAGCTATTTGCTGATTTAAGATCGGGCGATCCGCTTCATTTTGAAGATTCAAAAAAATACACCGAGAGGCTGAAAGAAACCCAGGCTAAAACAGGGTTGAAAGATGCTATCCGCTCGGGCTTTGGTAAAATGGGTGGTCAGCCACTTGTTATTGCCTGTATGGATTTCAACTTTATTGGAGGATCAATGGGATCAGTAGTTGGCGAAAAAATTGCCCGTTCTATTGATTACAGCATTGAACACAAAGTTCCATTTCTGATGATCTCCAAATCAGGTGGTGCACGTATGATGGAAGCTGCATTTTCATTAATGCAAATGGCTAAAACATCAGCTAAATTAGCTTTATTGTCACAGGCTAAAATTCCTTATATATCTTTATTAACTGATCCAACAACTGGGGGTGTAACAGCATCATATGCTATGTTGGGCGATATTAATATTGCTGAACCCGGTTCATTAATAGGTTTTGCCGGACCAAGGGTTATTAAAGAGACCATTAAGAAAGATCTTCCCAAAGGATTCCAAACGGCTGAATTTGTTCAGGAACACGGTTTCCTTGATTTTATAGTTGATCGCAGGCAGATGAAGGAACAATTGTCATCATTTTTAAAAATGATGGACAACTAATCAATCTCGAAAAGATTATATATAACAAGTAAGGCTATCTTTTGGATAGCCTTACTTGTTATGAAGATTTATTTAAAAACCCCGGCATTTTGCCCGGTATCTCCATCTGCGTCCTTACTTATTTTATCCCAGTTGGGGCCGCTATGCTTTTCATTCTTCCTGCCCATATATTTCCTGGAATCTGCATCGCCTGCCCTGTTTATCTCAACAGCGCTATCATTTTCTACATTTGAAAAAGGCTTCGTGGCATCATTTTTATCCTCCTGAATCTTTTTATCAAGAGGCTTATTGGTTGTTCCCATTATTTATACATTTTAAATAACAAAGGCTATCAGTACCCGATAACCCTGTTACGTGATACTCTTATTTGAAGAGCTAAATTATAATTATAAACTTTCAGTACCGGGCTCCTGTCCCACCATTCTGCCTGTGGTGCGTCCATGATTACTCGGTTTGAAATCGGTTTCCACATTACCAACTGAAGGGAACTCGTGTTGATCAGGGGGAGTAACATCAATTCGCTCACTATAATAAGCATCATTCCCCTCCTGCTGTTGTTCCTGCTCTTGCTGGTGATGATAACCTGAGCCTTCCTGTTCCGACTCTCTCTTCTCAGGAATTTCATCCGGACGATTATGTTCCGGACGTTCCTGCCTTTTTTCGGGCTTTTGATTATTAGACTTCATAGGTTTATTATTAATTTATAATTAAATAAACCAATATCCATGCCACTTAATTTCCCCAACAGGAAAATGATTTCTTAAATTATTAATTATGCAAAAAGCTACAGTTATGTGTCGCATCTGCGACAATTGGCAATCAAAAATCTATTTAAAATAAAAAAGCCACCGTTTAAGTGGCTTAAATATATAAATAGTGTCGGCGCTCGTTTAACTAACCTTCAAACTAAAAAAATCAGGCATTAACCAGGCAAAGCTCACGTACTTTAGTTACGGTAAAATCAATTTCCTCTTTAGTCGTATATTTTGAAAATGAAAATCTTACCGACGGACGGGTTGTACTTGCTCCTATTGCAGTAAGCACATGCGAACCGATATCAGAACCAGAACTACATGCACTGCCCCCAGAGGCTGAAATACCTGCAATATCTAAACTGAATAAAAGCATATCGGCCATTTCCATTTCTGGGAACTGAACATTTAATACGGTATACAAACTTTTGTCTTCATCAGTTTCGCCATTAAAGCTGATACCAGAGATGCTTTCAATCAGCTGTGCTTTCATATAGCTTTTTAAGCCTTGAATGTGCTGCTGATGCTGATCCATTTCGGCATAAGCTATCTCTAAAGCTTTGGCAAGACCAACAATACCATAAATATTTTCGGTACCACCACGCATGTTACGTTCCTGTGCTCCACCATAAATAAAAGGCTTAATTTTTATGCGGTGATTGATATGCAAAAAACCCACCCCTTTAGGGCCATGCAGCTTATGAGCCGAACAAACCAGGAAATGCGCTTTTAGCTTACTCAAATCGTGTTTGTAATGCCCCATAGTTTGTACCGTATCACAATGGTAAATAGCATTATACGCTTCACATAGATCGCCAATGCGTTCCATGTCTGATAGCGTACCAATTTCATTATTAGCATGCATAATTGACACAAAACTGCGCTCGTTTTCTTTTAGCAAGGTCTCCAGGTGATCATAATCAATATTCCCTTTGGCATCCACATTAACAAAACTTAGTTTAATAACACCTGCTTTTTCAAGTGCCTCAAAGGTATGCAGTACTGCATGGTGCTCAATACGACTGGTTATAGCGTGTTTAATATTATGATCAATAATTCCACATTTTATAGCGGTATTATCCGCTTCGGTACCGCTTGATGTGAAAAAGATCTCCGCTGGTGATGTTCCTAATAGGTTTGCTATTGTTTTTCTTGATTTTTCAATCACCGTACGAGCTTCCCGGCCATGAGCGTGGATGGATGAAGGGTTACCATAAGTGGTTTCCATTACTTTGTACATCTCCTTCATTACCTCCGGATCCAGAGGAGTAGTAGCAGCATTATCTAAATAAACACGCATCTTTAATTATTTGTTGAGTACGAAGGTTTGGAAGAACCAAAAATCCGTTTGTGTTATACATTGAATATTTTAATGTGAAATTATAGTGTAAACAGATTCTGTCGTTCTAACTTTTAGCACTTTAGTTCTTCAGGCTAAAATCAATCCTTTAACTGTAAAATCTCTTTTATATCGGCAATTATTTTATTTGCCAAATTGTTGGCAATTGTTTCTGAATTGCCTTCTGAGTAAATACGAATAATAGGTTCAGTATTTGACTTGCGCAAATGTACCCATTCTTTGTCAAATTCTATTTTCAAGCCATCAATTGTGGTATGCGGCTGTTTTTTATATTTTTCTTCAACCTTTAGTAAAAGCGCGTCAATATCCATTTCTGGCGTTAGTGTTATTTTATTTTTGGAGATAAAATAACCTGGGTATGAGCTTTTTAATATAGAAACAGGCTTGCCAAATTTAGCCAGATGCGTTAAAAACAAAGCAATCCCCACTAAGGCATCACGCCCATAATGCAATTCGGGGTATATTACACCGCCATTGCCTTCGCCGCCGATTACTGCGTTAACCTCTTTCATTTTGTTTACAACATTCACCTCTCCTACAGCAGCAGCATGATACTCGCCTCCGGCTTTTTCAGTAACATCACGTAATGCGCGTGTTGACGAAAGATTGGATACCGTATTTCCTTTTTTATTTTTCAGTACATAATCAGCAACGGCAACCAATGTATATTCTTCACCAAACATGTTGCCATCTTCACAAACAAAGCACAGCCTGTCAACATCAGGGTCAACTGCTATACCCAGGTCGGCTCTTTTTAGTACCACTTCTTTTGAAAGTGTTGTAAGATTTTCTGGCAATGGCTCAGGATTATGAGGAAAATTACCATCAGGTTCACAATATAGCTCATGAATTACTTTAACCCCCAAACTTCTTAACAAAGCCGGGACAAAGATTCCGCCTGTTGAATTAACACAATCAATAACCACTTTAAAGCCTGCTTTGGTAATAGCATCACCATCAACTAACGGCAGCGCCAGTATTTTATCAATGTGTTCCTGTAAGTAGTTATTATCGTTATAAACCTTGCCCAGGTCATTTACTTCAGCATATTTAAAGCTGCTGTTTTCAGCAATTTCAAGCACTTCTTTGCCATCTGCATCACTTATAAATTCGCCATCAGCATTTAGTAATTTCAATGCATTCCATTGCTTTGGGTTATGACTGGCAGTAAGTATTATACCTCCGGCAGCTTTTTCAGCAGGTACAGCCACTTCAACAGTTGGCGTAGTTGATAAACCAAGATCTATCACATCAATACCCAATCCCTGCAAGGTTCCAATAACCAGGTTGTTTACCATTGTTCCGGAAATGCGGGCATCACGGCCCAACACTATTTTTTTGATACCTGATTTATTTACAGCCCATGTGCCATAAGCCGAAGTAAATTTCACAATATCCAACGGGGTTAATCCATCACCCACAGCACCACCAATGGTGCCCCTAATGCCCGAAATCGATTTTATTAATGTCAAGGTGCAAAAATTTATAGCGCAAAAATAAAAATATTTAACCGAAGCCTCATATAAATCGCATTGTTTTGCTCACTCATTTTATTGGCTATATTTGAAGTCGGTTTTAACACCGTCTGTTTAATATTTATTCATAAAAAACTGATGCCTGACCAACTTTTACAACTCGACCGGCATTTATTTTATTTTGTTAACCATACACTTACCAATCCTTTTTTTGATTTGGTAATGCCCTACTTGCGAAATCCTAAATTCTGGATTCCTCTTTACCTGTTCATTATTGGATTTTGTGTTTGGAAATTTAAAAAACAGGCCATCTATATCATTGTCCTTTTAGCCCTTTCAGCAGGTTTTGCTGATTTCACAAGCGCAAGTGTCATCAAACCACAGGTAAAGCGACTGCGCCCATGCCGTGACCCTATAACAGCCTTAACAGACATTAACCGCGTAAGCTGCGGAACTGGTTACAGTTTCCCTTCAACCCATGCAACAGACCATTTTGCAATGGCGTTTTTTATGATATTGCTGTTTTATAAGCGGTGGCGCTGGATATGGCTATGGGCTATACTGTGGGCAGGAACTATTAGCTTTGCTCAGGTATATGTTGGTGTACATTATCCTATTGATGTTACCTGCGGTGCTATTTATGGAGCGTTGGTAGGATGGCTTTTTGCGTTTATATTTAAAAAGCTACAACCTGATGGTTTAGTAAAAAGTTATTAGGAAACTAAAATCAACCCCGTAGTTTATCAAGCAAGTCACTCAGTTGTCCGGCTTCTTCTTCAGTGAGGTTGTTTTTTAAAACATCTTTTGTTCTAAATTCGATATCCATTTTTTCAAGGACACCAAGACCTTCATCACTTATCCGAATATCAACTGCACGGCGGTCTTTAGTATTGGTGCAACGTGATACCAGCCCTTTTTGGACCAAACGATCAACAATACGTGATGCATCCGACATTTTATCCAGCATACGTTCTTTTAATAAATTAATTGTAGCCGGCTTAGGGTATTGCCCTCTTAATATTCTTAACACATTAAACTGCTGCTGAGTAAGATTATTTTTTTCAAACTTACAACGGAATACATTATTTAACCACCCATAAGTATAAGTTACATTTATAACTGCCTTATGGTAATTATCTTCAAATTTGCTGCTTTGTATTTCTTCGTCTATCCGCATTGTTATTAGCCCTTGCTGCAAATATCCTTATTTATTTTTTAACATCCTTATCCTCTTTGGGTTTTCCATAATCCCAGGGACAATGAAGGCACTTATTTTTACAACAATATCCGCGTTTTAAATGATATTCCTTTGTAAAAACGAAGTTTCCGTCTTCATTTATATAATAATCAACATTCTCCTGCAGCATTAGTTAAGTATTTTTACAAATATATTATCACCAAAATGCTTTTTCAAATGCAGACCATTACCATGCAGGGTCCAGATCTGTTTCGGTTGTGTAATTTTTATGGTCTGTAAAATATCGTTCCAATCCACATGGTCTGAAATGAAAAGTGTGTCCCGGCTATTCACCTGCAAGTTTTTCCATCCGGAAGCAAATAAACGGGTAACACCGGTAGCCCTTAAATAGCTATCAAAAGTAAACGGAGGTACAATATAAACAAACTCATCCTGATTTTTCATCAGCTTACGGCTATAGATCTGACACTTACCTGGTGCATGGCCCATTTTCTCGTAAATGGCATTAATGGACATTATGCGGTGATGAATTAACAACTTTTTTTGAGGCGCATAAGTATTGATCAAATTAATTAACCGCTGACTTTTACCTAAACCATAGGCGCCCAATAATATATTGGTTTTTATTTCATTAATCTTTTTAATTTCCTCGGTGGGATCGGGATGTAAAATTGCAGGATCGGCAAAAGTGCTTTCGGTTATCAGCACATCGGTAGTTACCCATTCAATAGGCTCACAAGTGGCATCAGGCTGCAACTTATAATCGCCGGTGTACAAATACCTTATTCCCTCATATTCCATTAAAATTTGCGCTGAACCCAGCATGTGTCCCGCCGGTATCAGGGTTATTTTAACCTTACCTACTGTAAATGGGGCATTGTAAGCAATTACATTAAAAACCTTGGCTGAGTTTTTTCCATAACGGAGCAGCATAAATGCTTTTGTGGCTTCTGTTAAATACACAGTATTATTACCGCTTATTGCATGATCGGCATGAGCATGCGAAATAATGGCATTGCTTACTGGTTGTTTTGGATCGATGTAAAAGTCGCCGTATTTACAGTAAAGTCCGTTGCCATCAAAGGAAACAAAATCTTCAATTATCATTATTTCGTTGCGTTATTAATCATGGAATTATTGCCAGCTAGAAGAATAATTATTAAATTCCTCTAATAACTTAATGATCCGAAGTGAGCATCTAAATTTAAAACCTGGGGTATCACCAATTGGCTATCATCATTTTTAATGATATGATCAGCAAGCTGGGATTTTTTTTCTTCAGAAAACTGATGTGCATTACGGCTTTCTACTTCTTCCCTGGTCAGTCCATCCCGCTTCATAACACGTTGAATACGTATTTCAAGCGGTGCCTGTACCATTATGGTATAATCGCACATTTTGTATGAATCACTTTCAAAAAGCAAGGCTGCTTCTTTTAAAACATAAGGTACATGCTTATGCTGTTTGACCCACGTATCAAAAGCCCTGAAGGTAGCGGGGTGTACCAACGAGTTCAATTTAGCAAGTTTTGCATTATCATTAAAAACAATGCCAGCAATATATTTGCGGTTTAAGGTACCATCTTCAAAATAAGATGTATCCCCAAAAGCTATTTTTATTTCATTGATAAGAATGACATCATTAACCATGGCATTTTTGGCGGCATCATCAGCGTAAAAAACAGGTATGCCTAATACCTCGAAAATTTTGCTTACAGTGGTTTTACCACTTCCTATATTACCGGTTATGCCTATTTTGAGCATTATTTTCTTACTATAAAATCAATATTTTGAGGCTCTACCTTTACCAGTTTACAAAACCACGGAATTTTTGAAACTACCACTGGTAATACCTTATAACCCTGGTTTCGCCACAGATCAAGGTTAGCTGTTGCTTCAAAAAAATCCTCATCCGTTTCGGCATACCTGCTTAACGATACCATAAAGGTAATCTTTACTTTTTGAGGAAATATCTTTACATCATCATAATTGTAATTGTTGATCAACTTAACCGGTATCAGTAAAGTTTTTTCGGTAAACTCATCAACAGGAACATTTACCCGTACCGTTTTGGGATAAATACTCAAATTACCCTCCTTTACAGGTTGCAATCCTAAATCTGTATTAAGCGTTTCGTTAACACTGTCGGCTTTTAAAGTATCTGATGGCCATTCGGTAAGTTTATCAATTACACTTGCGGGACCATTTACAATTACATACCCCGGTTTAATAGTTATATTATCTGATTGTGAAAACTGCTTATTATAACGGATAGATGTAATCAGTTTTACGGGTACCCGTTTTACTTTCCGGTTAGAAAAATCAAAATACAGCGTGTCAGGTATAAAGCCGGTTATCTGTTGCCCAATTTCTCTTTTGTTGTTGATTTGATCCAACTGAGTGCTTAATACAATATAGCTTTTGTTTTCGAGCGAGTTTAAGTCGACGGTAAATACTTTTACCTTGTTGTTCATCCTGGAAAATAACATTTCCCAGCCACTTCCGGTAACGGTAACATTTACAGTATCTGATTGTAAGGAATGAAAAGCCCTCCGTTGAGGAGTATTTTTAAAATTAAGGGCTTCCTTAACGGTGTAGTTATAAGTATTGGACAATACACTAAATATCCACGCACAAACTGCAAGTATCAGGCATGTAAAAAACGCTGATACCCTTCTCCTTTCTGTTGCAGATAATTTAATTATTGGCATAGTAAAAAGGTAAAAGGCGAAAGCTGAAAGGTAAAAGGCCTGGATTACTAACCTTTCTCCTTTTACCTTTCGCCTTCGCCCTAAAAAACTAAGCTTTTGTAGCTACCGGTGGTGCATTTAATGCTTTTGAAGCTTCAAGTGATATAGCTGATTTATCAAAACGAATTTTACCGTTATCAACTTCAACCAAAAAAGTAGTTTCATTAAGATCAACAATCCTGCCATGAATACCGGCAGTAGTTACTACTTTATCGCCTTTTTTAAGCTCAGTAACATATTTTTTTTGATCTTTTTGTTTTTTTACCTGTGGCCTGATCATAAAGAAATAAAACACTATGGCAATAAGACCAAGTGGTAACATTTGCTGAATGCCGAAGCCGCCTGCAGCTTGTAATAAAATAGTTGCTATCATTTTAAATTTATATTATTTTGTAGTTTTTGGCACTATTTCGCCAATTAAATGAACCCTGCTTTGCGCCGGATTGGTATTAGCGGTAATAGTTATCATTTTATCCTGTAAACCCATTTTACCTGCACTGTTAAACGTAACATTTATAGCGCCGCTTTCTCCGGGTTTTATTGGCGTACGCGGCCATTCGGGCTTTGTACAACCACAAGTGGCAATTGCATCCGTAATAATTAAGGGTGATTTACCGGTGTTGGTGAATTTAAAATCATAAGTAACCTTATCGCCCGGACTTATTTTACCAAAATCATGCATCTCTTTATCAAACTTCATTACCGGTGCTTCAGCTGCATTGGCCGTTGTAGTGTTATTAGCCGCAGCGCCACTTTGATTTGACTGATTGCAGGCAACCAATAACACACCTGCAGCCATTAAGCTTAAGAATAGTTTTTTCATTGTGTTAATTTGAGCTCAATAGTAATTAAAATATCATGAATGCTAATTGAAATTATTCAATTAATCCCCTGCCTGTTTTCTTTATCTTATTTTCTGCCTTTAATTCAAATAAAATCTTATCTAAGATACCGTTTATAAACGAATTACTTTTTGGCGTACTAAATTCCTTAGAAATCTCCAAGTATTCATTTATAGTAACCTTAACCGGGATAGAGGTAAAATTGATAAACTCAACAATTGCCATTTTCATCAGTAAAGTATCCATCATGGCAATACGATCCGGTTCCCAATTCTGGGTCTTTTTACCTATCATTTCCTGGTAATCATTATTGAACCTGATGCTTTGTTCAAAAAGATTCACAATAAACTCCCTGTCTTCTTCCCAGTTTGCAGTAACTTCTGCCAGCTTATTAAGCTCGAACTCATCGTAAGAGAAGTTTTTAAATGTTTTGGCAATCAAAGCTTGCAATACATCTTTATCAACCGGCCAGTAAATAAACATATCTTCAAAAACCTGCTCAGCTATTGACGATTTTAAGATTACCTTTTTGAAGATGAATTTTATAATATCCTTATCTGTCTGAATAGTATCATCTGTTTTTTTCAGGTACTCTTTATAGTCGTCAGAGTTTTTAAGGATAATAAATAATGATTTGATTAGTTCAGGTTCAAAATCCCAGGCAACTTTGTACTTTTTTAAGCCGGATAAAAATTCCTTGTTTCTTTGGAGTGATAAGATAAACCTGTTGCTTAGTATTTTTACACTAGCATTCTTATCTTCTTCGGTAGGCAGGTGCTTGTTGGCCCTTTCTTCAGCATCGTTTGCGGCATAATCTGCAACTTCTGAAATTAACGAGAGCATCCAGATATACATTTCGTATACCTTGTCAATACTTTGCAGCAAATTCTTTTCATGCTGCCTGATGTCGCCGCTGTTTGATTGGTGATAAGCGTATAACGACTGTAAAACTTTTACCCTTAGGTGTCTGCGATTTAACATTTGTAAGAACGATTTTTAAGTCTGAAGCCCCATTGGCAAACAGATCTATATTTATTATTTAGTAGGTTGATTTCACTTTTTTAATATCTGCAATACGTTTTTCAGCAATTTTGTTTGCGGCAACAACAGTTGAAATATTTTCGGCCTTTGAAAGTTTTAAAACATTCCGCGTTGCCTCATAAATATTTTCGGTTAACTGCATGGTGCGTTTTTTGCTAAAACCCATTAGTTCAGAGTAACAATTAATAATTCCGCCTGCATTAATTACATAATCTGGTGCAAACAATATACCTTTTTCAAGAAGCATCTGCCCGTGCACGGTTTCGTCTTGCAACTGATTGTTTGCCGAACCTGCAATTATGCCGCATTTTAGCTTGCTTATAGTTTGGGTATTTACCGTAGCCCCTAAAGCACATGGTGCATAAATATCAGCATCTATATCAAAAATACTATTGTTTGATACTGCTTGTGCACCGTATTTTTTGGCTATCTGTCCCAACAATTCTTCATTAATATCACTGATGTATACTTTGGCATTTTCATCTCTAAGCAACTTTACCAGGTTTTCACCTACGTGACCAATACCTTGTACTATTATTGTTTTTCCGGTAATGTTATCATTCCCGTATAACTCTTTTACACAAGCCTTTATTCCCATAAAAACCCCAAGAGCTGCTATGGGTGTAGGGTCTCCGCTACCACCAATGCTTTCCGGAACACCCATTACATGCTGCGTTTCCATCCTGATGTATTCCATATCCCTAGGATTGGTACCTACATCAACAGCCGTAATAAATTCACCATTTAAGTTTTTTATAAAACGACCAAATTTGCGCAGCAATGCTTCAGTTTTATCTTTTCGCGAGTCGCCAATAATGACTGCCTTACCACCACCCAGGTTTAGCCCAGCAATGGCCGATTTGTAAGTCATGCTTTTTGACAAACGCAATACATCCTGTAAAGCATCAACCTCATTTTTGTATGCCCACATACGGGTACCGCCCAAAGCCGGACCCAATGTAGTATCATGTACTGCAATAATAGCTTTCAAACCAGTGTCCGGATCACTACAAAAAACAACTTTCTTGTGCCCAAAGGCCTCAAGCTGATTAAATATAGAATCGTCAGGGTTTTGTGTTAGCATCAGAAATGATAAAATTTATTTTTTGCGACCGGACAAAAGTAGGTGTTTTTTTGGTTGAAGCAAAGGGAATTGTTTTAATTGGCTTAATATTGAATTGGATAACTTATAGAAGTATGAAAACTTCCAGGAATAAAACATATTGAAATTGTTAATAAACAGTAATCTTTAAAACTTACAATACTACCCTCTATTCAATAGCTTGAAAATTCAATTTCATTAGTCTACTTTTGAACTTTCAGACTTTACTGACCTTCCGACTTCGGATAATCAATACATGAGAGATCTCGCTTATCTTAATAAATTCTTTTACAAATACCGGTGGAGGCTTATTCCAGGAATTCTATTTGTAATTATATCCAATATTTTTGGTGTATTACCCGCACAGGTTATCCGCGTTGCGTTCGATCTTGTTACCGAAAACATCAGCACTTACCAGCTTTTTGCAGACTTTAACAGGCAGCAGGTTATTTATGACATATTTGGCTCAAGTCTGTTCCTGTTTGGCATCCTGGTACTAATATTAGCACTGTTGCGCGGCCTGTTTTTATTTTTTATGCGGCAAACCATTATCCTGATGTCGCGCCACATTGAATATGATCTTAAAAATGAAATTTACAACCATTACCAGTTGCTATCGCTCGCCTTTTATCGCCGCCATAATACCGGCGATTTAATGAACCGGGTAACCGAGGATGTTAGCCGTGTGCGTATGTATCTTGGGCCGGGTATAATGTACACTATTAACACCGTAGTGCTTTTTATAATGGTAATTTATGCCATGCTTACGGTTAATGTAAGGCTGGCAATATTTTCAGTTCTACCTCTGCCTATTTTAGCTGTTATTATATACTATGTAAATAATATTATTAATTATCGCAGCGAAAAAATACAGGAACGGTTATCTTCCTTATCAAGTTTTGTACAGGAAAACTTTTCAGGGATCCGCGTAATAAAATCATATGTACGTGAGAATTATGTAAGAAGTAATTTTGCTTCTGAGAGCGAAAACTACAAGGTGCATTCTATGGCTTTGGCAAAGGCACAAGCATTATTTTATCCCTTAATGCTTTTACTTGTTGGCTTAAGCAATATTATTACCATGTATATTGGTGGTGTTGAGGTAATGAAGGGAAATATTACATCGGGAAATATTGCTGAGTTTATTGTTTACCTCAATCAGCTTACCTTTCCGGTTATTTCATTGGGATGGGTAACATCACTAATTCAGCGTGCTGCGGCTTCTCAAAAACGTATCAATGAGTTTTTGGACCAGGAGCCTGAAATTATTTCGCCTAAAACTGAAAAACAAAACATAGCAGGCCAAATAGAATTTAACGATGTATCTTTTATATATCCCGATACAGGCATACAGGCATTAAAAAATGTATCTTTTATAGCCAAACCGGGCGAAATGGTGGCTATTATAGGTCGCACAGGATCAGGGAAATCAACTATCGCTAATTTAATTATGCGGATGTATGATGCTACAGCTGGAAATGTTTTAATAGACAGTAAATTAATTAAACAGCTTAATCTGGAGGGTTACAGGTCACAAATAGGCTTTGTCCCGCAGGAAGTTTTCCTGTTTTCAGACACCATTGCAAATAATATTGCCTTTAGTGCCGATGTATTGGATATGCCTACAATTGAACAAGCAGCAAAGGATGCTGCCGTATACAACAATATTATGGAACTGGAAAAGGGCTTTGAAACCCTGATCGGTGAACGTGGCATTACTTTATCGGGCGGACAAAAACAACGTGTATCAATTGCCAGGGCTATTGTTAAACAGCCTCAGATACTCATCTTTGACGATTGTTTATCCGCGGTTGATACACGTACCGAAGAGGAAATATTAAACCATTTGGGCCGCAATATGCAGGGTAAAACTAGCTTAATAATAGCCCACAGAATATCAACCATAAAAAATGCGGATAAAATATTGGTAATGGATAAAGGTGAAATTATTGAACAAGGCAATCATTCTTATTTAATGCAATTGAAAGGAACGTATTTTGAATTGTACGAAAAACAATTGCTTGAAGAGGAAGAAAATGTCTAAAAATTTAATTTTCACCACAATAAAAGCATAAAAAGTTTAATAATATTCAATTATATAGTTGTAGTTTGAAAAATTATTTATATTTATGCAAACCAAAACTAGTTACAATAAAATATATTATGGGAGATTTTGACAATAGAGAGCGTGAAGAGGTTTATTCAAAGAAAGTAAGGGCCGGAAAAAGAACTTATTTTTTCGACGTAAAAGCAACTAGGTCTAACGACTACTATGTTACCATTACAGAGAGCAAAAAACGTTTAGAAGACGGGGTTTTTATTAAACACAAAATCTTTTTATATAAAGAAGATTTTGAAAAATTTGCCGAAGGACTAAAAGATACTGTTGATTACATCAAAGCTAATCAGGAAGTTGTTGAAAAACGCTATGAATACAATGAATCATCTGAAATCGCTAAAACTGCAGACGAAGATTTCTCATTCGAAATTTAAACTAAACTAAACTAAATAATAAATCAAAACCTGCTCTTTTGGGCAGGTTTTTTGTTTTTATAAGTATTTTAGCGAGGGCATTATTACTACTGCCGCGTTTACTTATGAATTGGCGCAGGATGCTGTAAGATATGCCCAAAAATCAACATCGCTATATTAAAGTAAATTACCAGCCCGGTAACATCAACCAAAGTGGCAACAAAAGGTGCAGACGAAGTTGCCGGATCAAAGCCCAGTTTTTTTAACGCCAACGGAAGCATTGAGCCCGCCAGCGATCCCCAAAGCACCACTCCTATTAATGAAAAACCAACAGTAAATGCCATTAATAACCAGTGTTCACCATAAATATCGCTAAAGGTTGTCCAGACAGCTACACGCGAGAAACCTATAACCCCCAATATGGTGCCCAGCATTAAGCCTGATATTATTTCCCGTCGCATTACACGCCACCAGTCAATCAGTTTAACCTCTCCTAATGCCATTGCCTGTATAATTAAAGTAGAGGCCTGAGAACCGCTATTACCGCCACTTGAAATAATTAAAGGGACAAAAAATGCCAGCATGGTTAATGAAGCCAATTCACCTCCGTATGACTGCATAGCGGTAGTGGTAAGCATTTCACTTAAAAACAGGATAATTAACCAGCCTACTCTTTTCTTTACCAATTTAAAAAGGCTAATATCCAGGTAAGGCTCATCTAGGGCTTCAGTACCACCAATTTTCTGGATATCCTCTGTATATTCCTCGTTAGCTATCCAAAGGATATCATCAACCGTAACTATGCCTAATAAAACATTAGCGTCATCAGTAACCGGTAAGGCTGTACGGTTATTCATTCTGAAAATATTTATGGCCTCCTGTTGCGGGTCTGTTGCCTTTAAAGCTATCAGCCGGCCATCCATTAATTGACTTACCTTAGTTGATGGCTCAACCAACAGGATCTCACGGATGCGGATATCATCTAATAAAACGCCCTTATCACCTAAAACATAAATTACATCAATGGTTTCAGAGTCCTTACCGTATTGGCGAATATGATCCAAAACTTTTTGAACATCCCAGCTTTTTTTAACGGCGATATAATCAGGGGTCATTAACCTACCAACGCTATCTTCTTCGTAACCAAGTAGTTGCAGCGCCTGTTTACGATCGGCAGCAGATAGGTGCTGAATTAATTTCTGAACAGTTTTTCCATGCAAATCGCTAAAAAGTGAGGTACGGTCATCAGGAGGAAGCTCATTAATGATCTCAATTACCTTAGGGCCCGAAAGTTTTTTAAGGATGCGCTCCTGCGTAGGAAAATCAAGTATTCTAAAAACATTTACAGCTCTGTTTAGCGAGAGTGTTTCAATAAAATGAGGACCATAATCAGGAAGTTCACCTATCAGTTCTTCAACATCAGATATATTAAGGTTGTTAAGATATTCCCGGAGTTTGTTTTCATCATTATTTTCCAGCAATAATTCAATTTGTTCAACCATTTCTTCCATAAAAAAGTCCTCTTGTTTACATGTTAATAAAAATGTTTGTTTGGTTTGATGGCGGCAAAAGTCGTTTATTTTTTCAAATAATAAGGCAATATTTTTCTGTTATCTTTGCGCTTTTTAAGGGAGTGGCTAATGGGGTTGATCAGCGTGATTAAGCTTTTATTGATCATACGTTTTTAACTCAGTCAACCATTCACTCAATCAACTTAATCAACTAATAAAAAAATGGGTTTACAATGTGGTATTGTGGGTTTGCCAAATGTGGGAAAATCAACACTTTTTAATTGCTTATCAAATGCTAAAGCGCAGGCGGCTAACTTTCCTTTTTGTACAATTGAGCCAAATGTGGGCGTTATTACCGTGCCAGATGAACGTCTTACCAAGCTTACAGAAATAGTAAACCCTAAAAACGTGGTTCCTAATGTTATTGAAATTGTTGATATAGCAGGTCTTGTAAAAGGTGCCAGCAAGGGCGAAGGTTTAGGAAACCAGTTTTTGGCAAACATTCGTGCAACCAATGCCATTATCCATGTATTACGTTGTTTTGATAACGACAATGTAATTCACGTTGATGGTTCGGTTGATCCGATCCGTGATAAAGAGATTATTGATACAGAACTACAGCTGAAAGACCTTGACTCGATAGAGAAAAAAATTCAGAAGGTTGAAAAAATGGCTAAAACGGGCGGTGATAAAGAGGCTAAAAAAACCTTTGACGTACTCACTATTTATAAAAACCACTTACTTTCAGGTAAATCAGCCCGCACAGCTCCTGTTGCTGAAGAAGATAAAGAATACATTGCCGATATATGGTTGTTAACCGCTAAACCGGTAATGTATGTTTGCAATGTAGACGAAAGCGCTGTTAACACCGGTAATGCTTATGTTGAAAAAGTAAAAGCTGCGGTAAAAGAAGAAAATGCTGAAGTATTGATCATATCGGCACAAATAGAGTCAGAAATTGCACAGTTGGAAACTTATGAGGAGCGCCAGCTTTTTCTGGATGATTTGGGTTTGGCAGAATCAGGTGTAAACAAACTAATCAAAGCGGCTTATAAACTGCTTAACCTGGCAACCTACTTCACTGCGGGTGTACAAGAAGTACGTGCATGGACCATTACCCAGGGTTTTACTGCACCACAAGCTGCCGGCGTAATCCATACCGATTTTGAGAAAGGCTTTATCCGTGCAGAGGTTATAAAGTATGAAGACTTTGTGAAATTCAACGGATCAGAAACTGTTATTAAAGAAAACGGAAAAATGAGCGTTGAGGGTAAAACCTATGTTGTTCAGGATGGTGATATTATGCACTTCAGGTTTAATGTTTAAATAAGGATTATGATAAAAGAGGTCTTTTCATTTAAATGAAAAGACCTCTTTTATTCATTTTTTTTGACTTACCAAATTTTTAAAATAGACAATCCCGGTAAAAAAGTATGCCTTTCAAAGAAAGGTAAAATACGCTCTTAAATAGCTTATGATTGGATAAAATACTTACTAATATTAAAAAAATAAGGTAAGTATTTTAGCATATTTTCTTGCCTTAAATTCTCTAATGTAATAATATTGAATTTACTTAATATGCAACAATTCAACCACTTAACATTTAAATGATATTACCAATATCTCCAATTAACAATAGTTGACTTTTTATTGATTTGTTTAGTATTTATTAACTTTTTGTTGTTAAATCAAAAATAATAGGGTAACAGTAGTAAAATAGTTTTATGCGATAAATCAAAATCGTTTATGAAACAAAATTTACTAAAATTTTCACGGTTGCTTTTAACACTTTTGATAGTGTTTTTGGCCTGCGGCAAAATGTTTGCCCAAAACTTGCCGGTACGGGGTATTGTATTGGACGACAACAATCAACCCTTGCCTGGTGTAACGGTTATTGTTAAAGGAAGTACCAAAGGTACTGTAACAGGTGTAAACGGACGTTTCACTATCTCTGTTGATAAAGGCCAGACATTGATTTTTAAATCAATTGGATTTGTTGAACAGGAATTGGTAGTAACAGAGCTAAGTGCATCGATTACCATGAAGCCTGACACCAAGGCATTAACTGAAGTAGTGGTTACAGCACTGGGTGTTAAAAAGGAATTTCAGAAACTGGGTTATTCTCAATCACAGATTAATGGCGATGATTTAACAACAGCACGTGATGCAAATCCCTTAAACTCATTAACCGGAAAAGTTGCCGGTTTGCAAATCGGATCAAGCTCTGAATTTTATGGTGCACCAACCGTTGTTTTACGCGGCAGCACAGACATTTTGTACGTTGTAGATGGTGAGCCTGTTGAATCAGACACCTACGATTTTAATGCTGATGACATTGATACCTATACCGTTTTAAAAGGCCCTAATGCTGCGGCACTTTATGGTTTCCGTGGTATTAACGGTGCTATTATTATTACAACTAAGAAAGGCAGCAAAGATAAAAAAGGCTGGCAAGTTGATTTTAATAGCACAACAGAGGCAGAGAAAGGCTTTATTGTTCTTCCTCAGAGCCAAACTCAATATGGCCGCGGAACAAATTATCAGTACACTTATGGTAACGTATTATATGATAATACCCAACGTTTACCAGAATGGGGGCCGCGTTTTGATGGTGTATTCCAAACCCAACAATATGATAGTCCTTATAACCCAACTACAGGTATAAGACAGGCAACCCCATGGGTAGCCCGCGGAGCAAATAACTTTGATAATTTTGTACAAACCGGTTTAGTTAACACCAATACATTATCAGTAGCAGCAAGTGGCTCAAACTATGATATTCATGTATCATATGGCCACACCTACCAAAAAGGCGATTTTCCTAACACTGAATTAAATATTGACAATTTTAAATTAGCTGCAGGATATGACATTTCACCAAAACTACGTGTTGACGCTGATTTGAACCTGAACGAGCAATATTCACCAAACATCCCTGACGTGGATTACAGCCCTGAAAGCTATGTTTACATGTTTAAGGTTTATGGATCTGCTGATTATGATGTAAGATCAATGAAAAATATTTACCAGGGCCCGCAAGGTGTTCCGGGACTTCAGCAATATGCTGCTGAATATGGACGTGAAAACAATCCTTATTTTGTTGCTGACGAATGGTTAAAAGGAAGAACCAAATCAACTATTTACGGATCATTAAAATTAACTTACAAGTTCAACAGCGATCTGAACCTTTATCTGCGCACAGCGCTTGATACTTACAATGAAAAAAATACCGAAGATGTACCTGCAGGCGCCAACCTTAATCAATACCTTCCATGGTATTCTTTTGGATGGTATGGTGATTACAGACAGGATGACCGTAACCTGTTAGAAAACAACACAGATGTAGGTTTAAACTATAACCATAAATTTGGTAACTGGAACGTAGGTGGATTATTAGGAGCAAATGAGCGTTCATTTACTTATAATTCAGATTGGGAAACTACCCAGGATTTAGCTGTACCGGGCGTTTACGATCTTCAAAACTCGTTGAACAAACCTTACCTGTACAATTTCAATTCAAAAATGCAGGTTAATAGTGCTTATTACTCAGCTGATTTGGGTTATAAAAACTACTTCAACATCAATACCACCGGTCGTGTTGATAATTTATCAACTTTACCATCAGGAAATAACACTTTCTTCTACCCTTCTGTATCAGTAAGCAGTGTAGTATCTGATTATGTTAAATTACCTGAATTTATATCTTTCTTAAAAGTACGTGGTTCATTTGCTGATGTTAAAGGTGGTTTAACCTCACCAACTATTGGTACTTCATACAATGCTTTTCAAACAACTGCTAACGGATTACCATGGAATTCAAAACCAGTTAGCGGATTGATTGGCTACGGAAGTGAGCTTTACACACCTTATAACGGTCCAAGTTATATAAATGAATCTCCGGTAGCGGTTACTTCTATTTATAATGGTACCTCAGCAGCGTCTTTGTCAAATACTATAGCTAATAATGCTTTAAAACCTTTTACGGTTAAATCAACAGAAGTTGGTTTTGACGCTAAATTTTTAGGTAACAGATTAGGATTAAATGCTACATACTTTACAACTACAAATGGTCCTAACATTTATCAGTTACCGGTAGCATCATCAACCACTTACAGTAACCAACTGGTAAATGGTGTAACTACACTTAAAAAAGGCTTTGAAATTGAATTGATGGGTTCTATTCTGAAAAATCCTAATGGAATTAACTGGGATGTGAATGTTAACTACTCAACTTACAGAGAAACGTTAAAATCAATCTACGGCAATCAAACTGAATTATATCAAAATGGCCACGAATACAAAATTGGCGACAGACTTGATGGTATTTATGGTACTAAATTCGTAAGAGATGCTCAGGGTGATATCATCAATAACGGTGGTGTTCCTTTATCTGCACCAAGCCAGGCAAACAATGGCAACTATGGTTTATTAGGCTATGCTGACCCTGATTTCTCTTTCGGTGTAACTAACCATTTCACTTATCATAACTGGTCCTTAAGCTTCCAGTTTGATGGCAGAATAGGTGGTAAAATGTACGACAGAACTTACTATCAGTCAATGAACGGTGGTACAGCAATTGAAACCGCAACCGGCGCATACGGTGCAGCACGTTTAGCAGAATGGAACAGTACTGCTGAAGGCACTAAAGCTGCAACTCCTGAATACGTTGGCCCTGGTGTTACTATTGTAAGCGGTACTCCACAATATGGTCCGGGCGGTGTAATAACCAACTTAAGCCAGTTAACATTTGCACCAAACTCAACTAAAGTGTTGGTTCAGAGCTATATTTCAAGTGGCATTGGTGGCAACTTTGATGAGTATTACATGATAAGCCGTTCATATGCTAAATTAAGAGAAGCAACAATTGGTTACTCTTTACCTTCCAGTGTGTTGAAAGGTACGTTTATCAGAAAAGTAACCTTCTCATTAGTAGGCAGAAACTTATTGTACTTCGCTGCACGCAAGGATGTTGATCTTGACGAATATGCATCAGGATATAACGCTTCTACGGGTACAATAGTAGGTACAAATGCGGGTAGTGACCTTGAAAGCCCTACAGCCCGTCGTTACGGTGTAAATATTCACTTAACATTCTAATTGTTTAATCGATTTAAAGAAAATATATGAAAATTAAATCATTCATCCCATTTGTACTATTGTTAACAATAGGCATGGTATCTATAACCGGTTGCCAGAAAGGGGATCTTATAGATAACCCTAACGTAGCCAGCAATAACTCACTTGTACCGGTTTCTCTGCTACTTAACACGCTTACCTCTAATTTAATTCGCACATCTGAATTACCTTGGGGTACCTCATCAGTAGGTTCACAATTCGATATTGCTAACTACTCATACTATAGGGGTACAAACAACTACAACTATGGCAGTACAACGGATAGCTATGACATTTTTAAATATGCCATAAAATTACAGCAGCAGTCCACCTTACAGTTAAGCAATCAAACTAACAAATATTATGCGTTAAGCCTGTTTTTTAAAGCTTATTCAGGTATATGGTTAGCACAAAGAGTTGGTGATATCCCTTTTTCACAGGCAGGTAACGCAACAAACCTTACTCCAAAATATGATACCCAGCACGATGTTTATGCAAGTGCTCTTTCTATGCTTGATAATGCCAATACTTTATTGGGCAACCTTATAACAAAAACCCCAACCCTTGCAAACACTGTTTTGGACTCAAGTGGTGATATATTTGGATTAACCTATCTGCAATGGCAAAAAATAATTAATACTTACCGTTTAAGAGTATTAATCAGCTTAAGCAAACGTGCTGTTGATAATGCTGATTTACAGATACCACAGCAATTTGTTACTATAATGGGTAACCCAACTCAATATCCTATTATGACATCAAATAGCGATAACCTGGTTTACAAATTTAATGCAACCAACCGTTATCCTACTTTTTCATTAGGTTATAACCCTTACAACAACTTCTCAAACATTGGCAGCACTTATTTAAACATCACTACTGCTACGCAAGATCCACGTACCTTTGTTGTTGCTACACCGGCACCGGCATCAGTTGCTGGAGGCAAAGCCGTTAGTGACTTTACCGCATATGTGGGTTCTGACATCAACCAAACACAACCTACCTTATTAAACAATTCAAATAACGGTTTGTATTCTTTTGCTAACTACAATCGCTATTATGTTTCATCAACAGGTGCAAGTGCTGAGCCATTTGTATTTATTGGTTACTCAGAAATGTGCTTTAATATCGCTGAAGCAATAAACAGAGGTTGGATAACCGGAAATTCAGCAACATGGTATACCAATGGTATTAATGCCTCTTTAGCTAATTATGGTTTAACCAATGGCGAAGTATTAACCATTAGCTTTCCTGTCACTTCTACTAATACTGCTCTTAACCCTAGTCTGATTGTACAAGGTGGTACCTGGGGAACTGCAACAGTAAATATTACACAGTTTTTGGCTAATGTTGCGTATGCAGGCGACAATGCTACCGGTCTTACACAGATATTAACCCAGAAATATGTTTCTATGTTTAACAACTCTGGATGGGAAGCATTTTACAATTTCCGTCGTACAGGCGTACCTACATTTGGACAGGGTGGTGCCGGTATTGGCACACCAAATAACCTGATTCCACGCAGATGGGAATACCCTTCATCAGAATCAGCAAGTAATACAGCAAATTATCAGGCAGCACTTCAATCTCAATTTGGAAGCACTACTGATGATCCTACTAAAGATACCTGGCTTACAAAATAAGGAAAAATAAATTTTTAATTTAAGCAGGGGATCTTTAGCCAGGGTTCCCTGCTTTTTTCAATTTAAAGCATTATGAAAAAACACTTTTTAATAGTTGCAGCTATTTTAATTACCTGCAATGCATTTGCCCAGATTACCGACAGTACAAAAAGGCATGTTGTTTTACAGGGCGCTGCCAATTTCAGAGACGTGGGTGGTTATAAAACTACCGATGGTCATACCGTGAAATGGGGTAAAGTATACCGCAGTGCCGATATCAGTAAGTTAACTCCATCTGATCTGGAAGAATTAAAGAAATTAAACATCACATTTGATGTGGATTTGCGCGGGCACCAGGAATCAACACAGGCCCCTGATAAATTAAATTCCAATATGGATTATGTTTTGTGCCCTGCTGGCAGTGATAGTTTAAGCACTATGATGAAAGGCTTAATGCAGGTAAAAGGTAAAAAAGGTGCTGACTCACTTTTTATAGCAGACTTTTATGGCAAAACCACCTATCTTGCTGACAGGTATAAACCATTTTTCGGCAAACTATTAGCTTTACCTACCGACCAAAGCCTTGTATTTCATTGCACTGCTGGAAAAGACCGCACAGGTATTGCAGCCGCATTACTTCTTTATAGTTTAGGTGTACCTTACAACACTATAGTTGAGGACTATACCGCTACTAATTACTACCGCAAAGACGAAAATGAAAAAGCAATTAAGGGAATGTCCGGTTATATGCATATTGATAAAGATGTAGCTACTGAAATGATGCTGGCCAAAAAAGAATATCTGGATGCAACCTTTGCTGCCATTGTTAAACAGTATGGTTCGGTTAACAATTTCCTAAAAAAACAGGTAGGCCTGGATGATGAAAAGATAGCTCGCTTAAAAGCGGAGTTTTTAGAGAACTAAATTTTACATAATTTTATAATGAATACAATGGGGCCTAAGCCCCATTGTTATTAAGTTCAGCATTTGCAAATGATACAAACAAGACCTGCCGGAGAAGGCGATATTCCGGCAATGATACCCTTAATTTATGACCTGGGTTACCCCGCCCCTGCTGATGAAATAAAGGTGCGTTTAGAAAACATATTAAGGCTAAAAGAATTCAGGACTTTATTGGCAGTTACGGATGACGGGCAAATTGTCGGAATGATTGGCATGACCGAAAACTATGGTTACGAACATAATGCCAAATATATTCGTGTGCTGGCATTGGTAACCGGTAAAGACTTCAGGAACATGGGTGTTGGAAAAGTGTTGATGATGGAAGCTGAAAAATGGGCGACTGAAATTGATGCCTATATGATCGTATTAACCAGCGGCATGCGCGATGAAAGAAAAACAGCCCATGCGTTTTACCAACATATCGGTTATGAACTCAAATCATATGGTTTTGTAAAAAGACTAAAATGAGCAATCATTTATTTCATATCAGCGAAGAACCGGGCATTAAAATATTTGAGCCAAGGCCATCACCTTCAAAATTTGATTCAATAACAAGCGATGTAGTTTTTGCTATTTCGGAAAAACTGATGCATAATTACCTGCTTCCGCGTGATTGCCCGAGGGTAACCTATTATGCATCAGCGCAAACAACAAAGGCTGACAGGGATAATTATTTTAAGCACTCTTCTGCATATTTTGTTGTAGTTGCTGAATCAGGATGGTATGAGAGAATTATAAATACAACCCTTTACTGTTATGCGTTTTTACCAGATCCGTTCATATTACTAGATGAATGTGCAGGTTATTATATTTCCCACAAGCCTGTTGAACCGATTAAGGTAAAAGTTGTGAATGATTTGATTGGTGAATTATTGCAACGAAATATTGAACTGAGGTTTACCCCTGATCTTACAGCTTTAGCTGATGCGGTTAGTAAATCAACACTTGGCTTTTCATTAATCAGGATGCGCAATGCAAGGCAGAAATAAGATTAAAAAGAATAGCTGAACTTTTAATCATTAAAGTATGTTCGTTCAATTGCAGTTATTTTATAAATCGGGGCATAACAATAAGAGTTAATTACCTGTATTTGCAGCGCATGGCTTTCATTGCTCCTTCAACTTTATCTTGATTTACTACTTCGATAAGGGTATATATCCCGTTTTATTTGCTGATGGCGAAGCGTCGTTATCATATCTTCAAAACAACATTCTATCATCGCATTTTAAATTCAGATTAATTTAACGTAAATTCGTTTGGGGTTATCTTGAATGTCAGCATATAACAGTTTTTCCGATCAAAAATTGACTACTCTACTCCGGGAAGGCGACAAAGCTGCATACACCGAAATCTTTAACCGTTACAACAGCCTTTTGTTCCTTCATGCTTTTAAAAAATTGCAGAATCGCGAAGAAGCAAAAGATGTAGTGCAGGAGGTTTTTGTTAAGATTTGGGCCACGCGGGAAGAGTTTGTATTGGCAACCAATTTAGCAGGCTATCTTTATACATGCATTCATCATAAAATACTTGATCTATTTGCCCATCAGAAAACTGTAACTAAATATACCGGCTTTTTACAGCACTTTCTCGACGAAAGTAAAGGCAATACCGATCACTTGATAAGAGAAAAACAGTTATCATTAATTATTGAACAGGAAATCGCCGCATTGCCTCCTAAAATGCGAGAGGTTTTTGAATTGAGTAGAAAAAAACAGCTTAGTCACAAAGAAATTGCAGGTCATTTGGGCATTTCAGAAGAAACTGTAAAAAGCCAGGTCAAAAATGCACTAAAAATTCTTCGTATTAAACTTGGCATGATTAGTTTTCTGTTTTTTTTGATTTATTTTTAACCAATCGTTATATTTTTCAATTATTTTCCTTTTTTTTCTCACCCCTGAAGCTTTCTTGATCGTCTTAGGCATGAATTAGGATAACATTATCCTTCTCGAATTATGCAAAACAAAGACGCAGAAGAGTTATTGAATAAATACCGGGCAGGTAAAGCAACCGAAGAAGAAATCAATTGGCTGTTGAGTTGGGTATTAAATTTTGAAACTGAACGGCAAACAGATTTTACAGGTGATGATTTGCAAGCCGTTAAGGAAGAAATGTGGCTGCATTTATTAGCGAAGGGTAAAAATCCACACCAAATAAAGCTATGGCCCCGCATAGCTGCGGCAGCTTCAATTTTATTATTCCTTTCTATCGGTAGCTATTTCCTTTTTCACAAACATCTAACCCAACAAATAGCCCAAAATCAACATCAGGATATTGCCCCAGGAAGCAATAGGGCTACTTTAACCTTATCCAATGGACAAAAAATCATTCTATCAAAAGGATTAAGTGGCAAACTGGCGCAGCAGGGTAATGCGCTTGTACAGGTTAATTCAGGTAATGCTATTTCTTACACCGTTTTTGCAGACAAAAGTAATTTGGATACAAAGATTCAATACAATACACTTTCCACCGCAAGTGGTGAGCAATCTCCATATCCATTAGTGTTGGCAGATGGCACTAAGATTTGGCTCAATGCGGAATCTTCAATCACTTTCCCAACCAGCTTTACTGGTAAAGAACGAATAGTGAAAGTTACAGGTGAGGCTTATTTTGAGGTGGTACATAACGCGGCACAGCCATTTAAGGTAATTGCAAAGGGGGAAACCATTCAGGACATAGGAACCCATTTTAATATTAATGCCTACAACGACGAGCCATCAATTAATACGACCTTATTAGAAGGTAGTGTAAAAGTGTCAACAGGTTTTCAAAATGTAACATTAGTACCCGGGCAACAATCTTTACTCTTAACAAAAAACAATAAAATAAGCATTAAAGGTGCTGACATTGAAGATGTAACAGCATGGAAAGATGGCTATTTTGCTTATAAGAAAGCCGATATTAATACCGTAATGCGGCAATTTGCGAGATGGTATAATGTAGATGTTACCTATGAAGGAGCAATACCAGCTACAATGATTACCGGTAAGGTACACCGAAATGTAAGTGCTTCCCAGGCACTGAAAATATTAGCTTACCTGGATATCCATTACCGTATTTCCGGAAAAAAAATAATCATAACCACCTGATTTATAGAAGATAAAATTATCATTTAAATTGCTCACTAAAATTTAAACTATGGTTAACCCTTTACAAAAAAGAAAATAAGCACCCAAGAATGGTTATAAAAGAAAAAACCGCGGAAGTGTTGGCACACAACCACGGTATGTATCTGAGTTAACCCTTTCTCCTACAGGCGGAGCCTGCAGGGAGAATAAACAATTGCGACATTGAGTACTACTTATTAACCCAAACATTAACAAATGTAATGAAATTTTACGCTATTAACATGGCCGTATCCCCTCTTGACGGGTGGCCGATAATCAAAAAGATTCTCCTGGTTATGAAATTAACGACGCTCCTGTTGATTATAGCCCTTGTACAGGTAAGCGCTAAGGGATTTAGTCAAATCAACCTCAGCGAAAAGAATGTACCGGTTGAAAAGGTAATTAAAGCAATTGAAAAGCAAACAGGCTATGTTTTTATTTATGACGAGGCAAAAATAAAACTTGGTTCGGTGAGTGTTGACCTATACAATGCGACAATCAATGAAGCCCTGGCCCAGTGTTTTAAGAACATTCCGGTTACTTTTCAAATTATTGATAAGAATATAGTATTGCAGCCCAAGGTTGAAGAACCCAACCTCTTCGACAAAATCAAATCCATATTTAGCGCCATCGATGTAACAGGTCATATTCTTAATGAACAGGGGCAACCAATTGCCGGTGCAACAGTTACAGTTAAGAATATCAACAAAACCGCGATTACCGACGCAACAGGAAGATTTGAAATTAAAGGGGTTGATGAACATGCGGTGATTGTTATTACTTACTTAGGCTACGTAAAACGGGAATTGCCGGCCGCCGCAGATATCGGGAACATTTGGATGGTTGTGGCAACGAATCAATTGGATGCTGTACAGGTTATTGGTTACGGAGAAACAACAAAAAGATTGAGTACAGGAAACATTTCTACTGTATCTGCAACAGAGATTGAACAACAACCTGTTTCAAACCCGATACTTGCACTGGAAGGAAGAGTTCCGGGTATGTTCATCACCCAGAATGCCGGTTATGCAGGAGCAAATATGACTGTCTCTATCAGGGGGCAGAATAGCTTAACTTCAGGAGGCCCGCTATATGCAAGTTCCCCGCTATATGTGGTTGATGGCATTCCGTTTGGCAGCGGACCTGTGGAACAGTCTGTAGGTGGCTATTCGTCTGGGGGAACAACCGGATTAAGCCCGTTGAATACCATCAATCCTGATGATATAGAAAGCATTTCCGTTTTAAAAGATGCTGATGCCACTGCCATTTACGGTTCAAGAGGCGCCAATGGTGTTGTCCTGATCACTACTAAAAAAGGCAAGCCTGGCAATACCAGGGTTAATGTAGATATATCTAGTGGTTTTGGTGATGTTGATCATAATGTCAATATGGCGTCAACAGCACAATATTTAAGTATACGTAAACAGGCCTTTGCCAATGACAATATTACGCCAACAACTACAAATGCGCCTGACCTGACGGTATGGAATCAAACAGGGAACACTGATTTCGGTAAATTGCTTATCGGCCAAACTTCTTACCAAACCAAAGCATCCATGTCGGTTTCAGGTGGCGACACTTATACTCAATTTTTACTGGGTGGTAACTACAGGCGCGAATCAAGCGTTTTCTATTCAAAAAATGCTGACGAAGCCGGCCAATTTAATTTAAGCTTACAACATAAAAGCCATGACGGAAAGTTTGGTGTAAGTGCTTCTGTAAATTATAATGTGGATAGTAATACCTTACCTAACTATAGTGTGTCATCTGCTAATTATAGTTTGCCCCCCAATTATCCATTATATAACTCTAATGGTAGTTTATATTTTGGCACCGGTTATACCAATCCCCTAGCCGGTTTCAATGTAATAAACAACCTCAAAACGGATAATCTTATTGCCAATACCAATTTTCATTATCTGATATTGCCCGGTTTAGATTTGGCAGCCAACATGGGTTATAACCGTATTAATGCCGAAGGATCGTCAATTAGCCCGGCATCGGCCAACAATCCTTTAACCAATGCTGTTCAAACCAGCACGCTCAACGATAATTATATCGAAACTATCATCATTGAGCCGCAGCTTAATTATACACACACCTGGGGCAAAGGAAAACTTACCGCATTGATAGGCGGAACCTGGCAGGAAACGCAAACTATCCAGCCTTACTTTGTAGTTGGAAGCTTTGCAAATATCGAACTGGCCAAAAGTTTGAGTGCCTTAACCGTATTTGTTAAGTCATCCGGTGATACTGATTATAAATACGACTCAGGTTTTGGCCGTTTAGCTTATGAATGGGATAATAAATATTTAATCAGCGGCAATCTGCGTAGAGATGGTTCTTCGCGGTTTGGGGCCGATCGGCAATTCGGAACATTCGGCAGTATTGCCGGTGCCTGGATATTCTCAAATGAAAGCTTCGCTAAAGATAATTTACCATGGTTAAGCTTCGGTAAAATAAAGACCAGTTATGGTACTGTAGGAAATGATAAAATCACCGATTATAGTTACGAAGCCACATACTACTCTCAAGCAGCTTATGGGGCTGTTAACGGTTTAACTCCTTCTAGAATTGCAAATCCTTATTTACAATGGGAGGTGACTAAAAAATTAGATGCCGAGTTGGAGTTAGGATTTCTACAGGACCGGATATATTTCTCTGCTGATTTTTACCGAAACCGTTCAAGTAATCTGCTTGGAACAACAGCTTTACCATCCCAGGTAGGGTTTGGTTCTTATTATGCCAACCTCCCTGCAACAGTTCAAAATAAGGGACTTGAATTGGAGTTGACAACAGTAAACTTTACAAAAGGCAGTAAATTTTCATGGAGCACTTCATTCAACCTTACGCTGCCTAATAATAAGTTAATTGCTTTTCCAAATCTATCCTCATCTACATTTGCCAATACTTTTGTAATTGGCCAATCACTCAATCCTATACTTGTATATCATTTTACCGGTTTTCAAAATGGCATTGCAACTGTACAGGATTTGAATCATGATGGTGTAATTACTACTGGAATAAATGCTAATGGTAAAGGTGATTATGTTGTTGACGGCAGTTATGATCCAAAGCTATATGGAGGGATTACTAATACTTTCAGTTATAAAAGATTTCAGTTGGATTTTACGTTTCAAGGCGTAGAAAGAGATGCCCAGCGTGGCGATCTTAGCCTGGGTGTTTACCCTGGCCGTCAGTATAATATCCCACAATCTTTATTGGATCTGCCTGTAAAATACTCAACAACTTCTTCTTCAGCTGCAGGAAAAGCATGGTTCTATTACACCAATTCTGATGCTGCTATACAAGATGCTTCCTATATACGCTTAAAGAACGTTTCACTGGCTTTTAATGCGCCTCCATCCTGGTCAAGCCGGCTAAAATTATCATCATTACAGCTTTACCTGCACGGAGAGAACCTATTAACATTTACAAAATATAAGGGGCTTGATCCGGAAACCCTGGGTGCCAATCTGCCGCCTTTACGAATGATAGTAGCAGGCATTAAAACCACTTTTTAATTAAACGACATGAAAAATTCCAGACTATATAAAACAATTAGCACCAATCACGGTGCAAACCTTAAACCGGTTTTAGTTTATATACTACCGGTGATCGCCATTATTCTTACATTAAGTTCGCTGACTAGCTGTAAAAAACTCATCGATATCAAACCTTCTACAACTGCGCAACTTGGCTCAGAAGTGTATACGGATTCAGCATCTGTTCAGGCTGTCATTTCCGGGATGTACGGAAAACTAAGTGTGCTCAGCACTACGCAAAGTTATCGCTCCAGCATCAGTACGCTTTCCGGCTTTAGCGCTGATGAACTAAATTACGTAGGCAGTAGTTATGATCAATTTATAAACAATGCCATCCCGGTTACCGACACAAACGTCGGCGATATATGGAGTAATTCCTATAGCACCATTTACGTAGCAAATAGTCTTATTGAAGGTGTTACCCAATCCTCCAGCATTTCAGTGCAGTTTAAAAATCAGGCCATAGCCGAAGCCGAATTTATACGTTCATTCTGCTATTTTTATTTAGCCAATCTTTACGGTGATGTTCCTCTTGTTTTAACTACAAATGTGGCTACTAACGCCGTTATGGCCCGAACGCCTGTTGCAACCATTTATACTCAGTTAATTGCAGATTTAAAAAGTGCACAAAGCATATTACCTGCTGACTATTCCATATCCGGCAATGCAAGAACCAGAGCCAACAAGTGGATTGTTACCGCCCTGCTGGCCAGAATTGAATTATATAACAAGAACTGGTCTGCTGCAGAAACGCAAAGCGATGCAATAATTGCAAACACAACGTTATTCAGTTTGTCAACTGATCTAACTAAAGTATTTACTCCAGGTAATACTGAAGCTATTTGGCAATTCTATAATGATGCTACCGGTTATACGGCATATGCCGGAACAGTTCTTCCAAATGCTGTAACCAGGATACCAACTTATGTGCTCACTACAGGATTGGTTAACGCATTTGAAACCGGTGACAAGCGTATGGCCGCCTGGACCGCAAGTCTTGTTTATAACGGCACAACTTATTATTACCCCTATAAATACAAAAGTGTTACTACAGGGGCTAATGCTGAATATTATACAATTTTCAGGCTGGCAGAAATGTACCTGATCAGAGCTGAAGCCCGTGCGGAGCAAAGCAATATAAGCGGAGCCCAGGCCGACTTGTCAGTAATAAGGAACAGGGCGGGCTTACCAAATACAACAGCCGGAGACCAGGCTTCGATATTATTGGCCATTGAGCAGGAACGGAGGATCGAGTTAAATAATGAATGGGGCCATCGCTGGCTTGACCTCAAACGCACTGGCCGTGCTAACGCGGTTATTGGGGCATTAAAGCCAACCTGGAATTCAACCGCTGAGTTATTTCCAATTCCCTCTGTCGAGATCACTAACAATCCTAATCTAACTCAAAATCCAGGTTATTAAACTGCGGTTTTCAGATATTAATTAACACACATAATGCAATTAATCTTAAGAAAATGAAACATCAGCGTCAGCTAAAAAAAATAGTACTGCTTTTTTCTTTTTTGTTTGCCTTTATAATAGCACACGCGCAGCAAAAATATACTGTATCTGGCAACATTTCAGGAATAACACAGCCGGTAATGATTCATCTTGAATATCGGGTAAATAGGGAGAATATAGATGATTCTGTTACAACAAAAGATGGAAAATTTGATTTTAGCGGAACAATTTCAAGGCCAACTAAGGTTGTTATGATTATTTTACCTGTTGATAGGAGCAAAGGTTATCATGCAGATATACGTAAATTTTACTTAAGTAGTGGAGCAACGGCTATATCGGGCGATAGCTTAAAAACAGCAATAATACACGGGGGGGCTACTCAGGATGAATACATGCAACTAACGTCAAAGTCAGCCCCTTTGCAGGATTCTATAGATCTGTATACCTGGAAAAGAATGACTGTTGCAAAAGACAAAAAACCAGCGTTGCAGGCTAAATTTAATTTATATATGCTAAAGATGGAGGAAGTTGTAATGGATTTTATGGTAGACAATAATAATTCTTACGTTTCCCTCGATCTTGTTGGAGAAAAATCTTACGTTATTACAGACCCCGATAAATTTGAGGGTTTATATAACATTTTAAGCCCTGATCTTAAAAATACGGATGAGGGAAAAAAATATGCTGAACTCCTATCTCTCACAAGAAAATTAGCCATAGGGCAACCCGCTCTTGATTTCACTGAAAACGACCCGGACGGCAAGCCGGTTTCGTTGGCATCTTTAAAAGGCAAATATATATTGGTTGATTTTTGGGCAAGCTGGTGCGGCCCATGCCGTATGGAATACCCATTCTTAAAGAAAGCGTATCAATTATTTAAGGACAAAAATTTCGTAATTGTAAGTGTATCATTGGATGATAAAAAACCAAACTGGATTAAAGCAATAAAAGACAATGAATTTCCGTGGCTACAGGTTTGCGACCTTAAGGGGTTTAACAATGCTGTTGCAGTAGCTTATGGCATTACAGCTATACCTCAGAGTTTCCTGATTGACCCCAATGGTATTATAATAGCTAAAAATCTTCGGAATAATAATCTTATTGAAGAACTTAACAAGGTTATCAAACCTTAATCTTTAAATTTCTTAATTAATATATAATGAAAAGAATAATCTTAATGATTTTGGTAATGCTGCCAATAATCGGTTTAGCACAAAACAGCGCATTTACATTAAAAGTTAAACTTGATGCCATACCATCTGCAACCAAACTATATCTTAGTTACAACATTCCCGGCAAATTAATAACAGATTCAGCTATCCTTAATAAGGGCCTATTTATATTTAACGGAACAATACCCTATCCGCTCAAGGCGCAATTATGGATGGATCATAATGGCACCGGATTGAAACATTTAGGCAATGATCCGGATAATCTGACCTTTTTTCTTGACAGCGGAGAAATTGATATAAACTCAACAGACTCTATAAAAAAATCGATTATAACCGGGTCCAGGATAAATACTGAATATTTAAAATATAAAGCCTTCATCGCCGGGCCGGTAAAAGAAATGGCTTTAATTGCAAACGAAAATGCTGCGGCTACTACTGATCAGAAAAATGATGCCCAATTTATGGGCGACATTAGCAGTCGGCTTAAACAAGCAGCCGAAAATAAAAAAGAGCTGCAATTACAGTATATAAAACTAAACCCAAATTCCGAATTCAGTTTGGGAGCTTTACATGAAATTGCCGGATCACATTTTGACATTGCGATAATTGAACCGCTATATAATAGCTTATCGGCTAATATTAAAAATACTGTGGCCGGCAAAGAATTCGCGAAAGCTATTGAAGCAGCACGTACAACAGCAGTTGGATCTATAGCTCCTGCTTTTACACAAAATGATGTAAATGACAAACCGGTTAGTCTTGCTGATTTTCGCGGAAAGTATGTTTTGTTAGATTTTTGGGCTTCATGGTGTGCTCCATGCCGGGCAGAAAACCCAAATGTGCTTAAAGCCTATCAACAGTATCACGACAAAAATTTTACAGTGCTGAGTGTTTCTCTAGATCGTCCCGGTAAAAAAGATGCCTGGTTGGCTGCAATTAAAACTGATGGGTTAAATTGGACACAGGTGTCTGATTTAAATTTTTGGAATAACCAGGTTGCTAAGCAATATGGTGTCACGACAATCCCTCAGAATTTCCTGATTGATCCCAATGGTAAAATAATTGCTGAGAATTTGCATGGCGATGAACTACAAAAGAAATTGGCAGAAGTTTTATCCAGATAAGAAATGACATTTACCATTATGATCATGTAAAATAGCGAACCAAAAGCTAATATATTGATACAATACGTTAGCTTTTGGTTATAATAGTAAATACATTAAGTCCACTTGGCATTTGTAAAATGGATAACTTAAGAAAAACGGACAATAAATAACAGCGATAACCCGCCGAAAGACGTCTAATATGAATACATCAGGTAAAAAATAGTGTATAACACTTCTTACATAAACTGTTATATTTGCGCCGCATTGCTTCCGTAGTTCAATGGATAGAATTATGGTTTCCGGTACCATCGATATGAGTTCGAATCTCGTCGGGAGCACTTAAGGAAATGGACTTGATTGGACATTTCCTTTTTTTACGTACTTAATATTATGGAGAATTGTGATTCATTCAATACTTCATGAACAGCTATTTAAAGGAGATTTTCGAAGCTGCAAAGATAAATACCGAGAGGTTGAGTTGACAACCTGATTGCCGCGAAGTAAAAACAGAAATTAAGAAGAAATATGAAATCCTGATAGTAGGGAATATTAATGGAATAGAATTTGGAACAGCTTTCTTAACCCAATTATATTTCCTTGAAAAATCATTGCGGAAAAAGCGTCCGAAAATAAATCCCGAGCTCATTACATTAATAGTTAATAATCTAACTTTTTCCAACTTTTGGGGTGCACTTCATTGCTTGCAGTTTATAAACAGAAAAGGATTGCCCACCTCGCGCGGCAATCCTTTAAACAACTATTAACTGATCGTTTTTAACAAAGCAGTTAATATGAGCAAACTTAGCTACTTGCTTAGAAGTAAAATATTCGAAAAAAACCAATATCAGCACTTTAATTAATCCCATAATGCGAGTTCCTATATTTCAGCGGGGTGATTTTATGGCGTATTTTGAACAACTTAATAAATGTACTTGGAGAATCAAGCCCAACAGTATTTACAATTTTATTGATTGGATAAGACGTGTTTTTAAGCAAAAATTCGGCATGTTTTAGCCTTATGTTTATCAGAAACTGGTGGGGGGTTGTATGATATGCCTGCCTGAATGAGCGGATCAGATGCGTTGCCGACATACATGAATATTTTGACAATTCATGTATACTGATTTTTTGATCAAAATTTGAATATAAATATTCTTTGGCCAGGCTTAGCCGCCTGTAGATTTCATTTCGGGTTACAAATTGAAGATCTTTAAGGCTTTCTTCTACAAAAAGCATATCTTTTTGTAGAAGCGTATAATAATTTAGTAAAATATGATAGAGGAATTCATTTAATAATAATTCATCTTTACAGTTTGACCTTATCAAAACTATTAAATGCTCTATATTATATTTTAGATCCCCAAGCAGCGGAAAAATAGTTTCATTGAAAGTTAAATTATGTGAAGGCAGGGAATTCCCATAATTGTCCGGAAAAGAGCTATCCTTTTTAAGAAAGGATGTTTTAAAATCATCCATAAATCCTTTGCCAAAACTGATTGAAAGTTTTTGAACAGGGCTACCAGAGTCAATGATATCGGAATAAAGCGTTCCTGGGTTAATTGCCAGGAAAGTGTGAGGGGACAAACGCAATTTCTTCTTATTTAAAACGAAGTTTTCATTCCCGTTAAAATTGACATGTAAAGTAAAGTTATTGTTTACCTCGGTTATGTTTTTATACGTCAGTTTACTTGAACAAATACAATTTTCGTTACTTAATTTTAACACATTTTCCATGCTTTCTAGTCTTCTGTGTATGATCTCTCTTCCAGTAAAATAAATTGATTTCCTTCCTTGTCAGTAAATTCTGCTATCATTCCTGCTGAAACGTAGTAAGGTTTATGATTAAAAACAACCCCGTTTTTAGTGATTTCATGATATTGTTTGAGACAATTTTCTGTGTTAAGAATGATGACAGCCTTTTGGTTCAAGCTACATCTGTCTGGTATGATCGCTATATGTATGTCGCTATCGTTATTACTTAACAACTTGCAACGTACGTTTGGCCATAATTCCAGTTCACCTGTATGCTTAAACCCTAAAAAATTCACAAAAAAGGTTTCTTCTTCAGCGATATTCCCTGAAGGAATTGTAACGTATTTTATTCTCATTAGGTAAAAAATTAGTTCGTTTTTCCACGCCAGGCTATTTTTATAATATTTCAAATAGATCTTCCTGATTATTATTTCATCTCCTGGCTTTTATTTTTTATAATTTTATAGTTGGTCAATATGTCGCAAACACTTTGTTAACTGCTTAAAATGATCGCCGTTAGTGATAATTCCGTTTCCGGCATCAGTTTCGTTGAACACCCCACCTTAACTTTCTCAAATATTCCTCCAGCATACATTCAAAGTATTTGGCAAACATTCTGGAAATATGCACCGGATACAGCCCTAATTCTTTTGATAAATAATCCACTAACATGTTTTTCTCATCATAAGGGATCTCTTTTAAGCGCACCATCCATTTGGGTTTGCATTAATCCTAGTCAAATGATCGCAGAATTAAACCTTCAATTGCCAATCTGCTAAAGCTGCCATTGAACTGCATCTCCCCGAATAATTTGTACAATCTGGCCTTTACATCAGAATTTTTGATCTTCAGGCTGCCTTCGGGACTATATAAATAAAACCAGTGAACTACGCCAGCTCCAGTTCCAAATGAAAACCGCGGGTAAACATATTGAGTTTGGTATTGTAATTGGATTCCTAATGACAATGGTATAGTAAAGCCAGAGCCGAACAATGAAACAATTCTAGCCAGTTCCGTTCCTGCATCTCTCCTTGCAAAATAAACGTATTTCAATTGAATCATAACCATAAGACGAGCTTTGACTTGAATATGTTACAAAAGACAAATATTGGAAAGCAGAAATCTCATATCCATTTCTATAGTTTGCTTATTTTTCCCTACCAGCACAGCTTTCTTTTTCTCTGGGTAGTGGGATCAGGACTCAAATCGTAAAAATAAACCGTGCAACATCTGAAATCATGTACGGTTCTTATGCGTATTTTTTAAAGAAAAAAAGCAGGCTCCATACTTTGCAGCGCCATGCCTGCCGGGTCTCGATGTCTTAGTATATCCATGGCCAAAGTGATTCAACTCCATTACAGACGGAGATATTTACCGTGATCAAATTACAAGCAGAGAAAGGTCTTCCTCAGGAACATGTTGTCAATGACCAACGGTTTAATATCTTAAAAGGTTTTTTTAACTTGGGAGGATGAAATACCCCGGTAACCAAAACTAAGATTTGAACACCACTTATGGAAAAAGATAATAAAGTATTCAATAATCTGCGGGATCAATACAACCATATGGGATTACCGGTAGATCTGATAGATGCAAATACTGACTTTACTATATTCAATCTTAAAGATGTTATACATCAAAGCCTCCCATTTAAATCGCCTGGCCACCGGCTCAATTTCTTCGTATTTGTATTTATTAAAAATGGTTTTGGTGAATATACGGTTGACGAACAAAAGGTATCGCTCCAACCTTACACAGTTTATTTTACTAACCCGGGTCATTACCGTTCATACGAGTGGACTGTTGTTGAGGAGGTATACCTGATTACTTTGAGTGAATCTTTTCTTAAAGAAAATGTGCATGCCGATATTTTCGAAGAATTTCCTTTTTTACTGGCCGAAATATTTCCAGGCCGCCTTATAAATGAGGCGTTATTTAGTGAGTTCGAAAGGTTATATCTTCAAATACACACAGAATACATTAACAACTCACCCTATCGTACCGGGATCATAGCAAACTTGTTTGTGGTCTTGTTATTAAAAATTAAGGCCTGCTTTTGGCTGGATTACAATCCTATCTATGAGGGAAACCGGAGCTCGCTGATCGTTAAAAACTTTAAGCGCCTCCTGGAAAAACATTATCGCGACCTTAGCGAAGGTAAAGCGGAACGAGCCTTCAGGATACAAGAATATGCCGATGCACAAAACCTCCATCCTAATTATTTAAGTACAGTTATCAAAACTAAAACTGGCAAACCGGTAGGTACATGGATAGCTGAAAAAACAATTGCGGAGGCAAAGTCACTGTTACAAAATTCATCAATTTCCATCAAAGAGGTTGCCTACCGCTTAGGCTTTGCGGAGCTGGCGCATTTTAGCAATTACTTTAAAAAGCATACTCATATTTCTCCCGTGCAGTTCAGAAAGAATGATAAGCCATCAGCATCTTAGGATATTGCAAGTCTTGCTTTAAGCCTTGCAATTCCCTCCACACTTCAAACATGACCTTTGTATTGTCAATCAAGACAAACAAAAGCAAAGGAATCATGAAAACACTAAATGAAAAAGTAATCTTAGTAACAGGCGCATCAAGAGGTATAGGAGCCGCAGTTGCACACCAATTGGCCCAGGCCGGCGCAAAAGTAATTGTAAATTATGCAGGTGGTAAAGAAGCGGCCAGAGAAACAGTAAACAGCATCAAAGCTAATGGAGGTGAGGCGATCGCTTTACAAGCTGATGTAGGTAAAGCTGATGAAGTAGCTGCAATGTTTGATGCAGCAATTGCACACTACGGGCGGATTGATGTATTAGTAAACAATGCAGGTGTGATGATCACCAAATTATTAAAGGACACTACAGACGAAGACTTTACGCGCCAGTTCGACATTAATGTTCGAGGCACCTTTAATACCTTGCGAGAAGCCGCAACCAAATTAGCCAACGGTGGCAGTATCATTAATTTCTCTTCAACTACTACAAGGGTAATAATGCCCACTTACAGTACCTATGTTGCCACCAAAGGTGCCGTTGAACAGCTGACACGTGTATTTGCAAAAGAAGTCGGGGCAAGGGGAATCAATGTAAATGCTGTCTTACCCGGCCCAACCAATACCGAATTATTCACCAAGGGAAAACAGCAAGAGGTGATTGACCGCCTGGCGAGCTTGAATGCCTTTAACCGCATAGGCGAACCTGAAGATATTGCAAAAGTAGTAGCCTTTTTGGCAAGTGATGACGCCAAATGGATAAGCGGCCAAACTATAGGTTTAAACGGCGCAATGGCATAGTTCAAATAATCACTTTCATCATAAACAATTCAATCAACATTAATAAAACATTTAAAATTTTTAATCATGAACTCATTAAATAATAAAGTAGCCATTATAACCGGCTCAGCAAGAGGATTAGGTAAAGCTATCGCAGAGCGCTACGCAGCTTTAGGTGCAAATATTGTGATCAATTACTCTCGTGATAAAGCATCAGCTGATGGAGTGGTAAGCAACATTACAGCCATGGGCGCAAAAGTAATAGCCGTTCAGGCTGATGTAAGCAAGGTAGCTGAAATAGAAAAATTATTCGCAGAAGCAAAAAAAGCTTTTGGAAAAATTGATATAGTAGTAGCTAATGCTGGTATCGAAATGGTGGAAACCCCTGTTACTGATTTTACTGAAGAACAGTTTGACCGCTTATTCTCCATTAACACCAAAGGCACCTATTTTACCCTGCAGCAAGCCGCAAAACAAATAGAAGATGGGGGTCGTATTATTTATATCGCATCGTCAACTACCTCATTTCCTGTACCAGGTATGGCGGTTTATGGCGGCAGTAAAACTACTCCACGCTACCTGGTAGATATTCTTTCAAAAGAGATAGGCCATCGTGGCGTTACCGTAAATTCTATCATCCCCTTTGCTGTAGATCATTCAGGTATATTTGCTGAAGCAGATTCCTACCCCCGCTTAAGGAAACAATTGCTGGATAGCTGTCCGATGGGTCGCCTGGCTGAAGTGGTTGACGTAGCTAACGTTGCTGAGTTTTTTGCCAGCGATCTTTCATCTTTTGTTAACGGACAACACTTGTTGGTAAATGGTGGAGCCACTAACTAATCAAATTAAAGTCAGGGTCAATAGCAAAGTTCAAACCTTGCTATTGACCTTTAATATATAAAATTATGCTTATTAAAATCATCACATGCCTTATTATGTTTTTTGTGATTTTTATGGGTTTTAAACAAGGAGTTGCGCTGGTAGGCGGAAAGCCTGAGTCCGTAGCTATCTTTGAAAAAGCAAACCTAAATCCATTTTGGCAAATGCTATTTGGTGCGTTTACTATGGCCGGGGCTATTTTTATCCTGCACCCACAACTTTATAAATCGGGGAATATAATAATGGCAGTTTCCATCCTTATTATTATATACCTTCAACTATCCTTTAAGGAAATTAAATCAGCCATAATTGAGTTACCATTTCTTTTTCTTAACCTGTTATTGATTTACCTGCAATATCCTTTGGCTAATTAATGTCATGCTGGGAGCAGCAGGGGAAAATGAAATATTCCCAATTTTTTAACAACTTTTGAAGAACTTATTTAAGTTTATTAACCGGTTTGATTTAGGGGCAGGCTGAAATGAAAACTGCTTCCCTTTCCAGGTTCGCTTTCAATGCTGAAACTACCGTTATGCTTCTTGATAATTTCTGAAGCAATATATAAACCAAGACCCACACCCTGGAAATTCATAGCCGTTTTGCTTACCCGGTAAAAACGCTGGAATAATTGATTGATATCTTCCTTAGCTATTCCAATTCCGAAATCTACGACGCTTACAACTATATTACCCACATCAATTTTTGCTTTTACTAGAACCTGTGTGGCATTTGGTGAATATTTAATGGCATTATTAAGCAAATTAATCAACACCTGTTCAATTCGGAATTGGTCGCCGCTATATAACTGTTCAACGGAACTTTCCAGCAAAATTTCATGCTGATGAGCGGTTAACTGTACATTAACAATGCTATTGGTTAGTGCGTCAGAAAAGTAAAATGCAGCAATGTTTAAATCAATTTGCCCTGAATTAATTTTGGTAACATCTAACAGATCTTCAATAAGTTTCTCAAGCCGTTTGATATTATGGTTAGCATTAACTATAAAGGGATAAATTTTATCCGTGCAGTCTGTTCTTTGTTGCAGGAGTTGGTTAATAGCCTTAATATTGGTTAAAGGTGTTTTGAACTCGTGGCTTACCATATTAAAAAACTCATCTTTTTTTGCTTCAGCTGCCGCCCTTCTTACTTTCTCCTGTTTTTGGATCAATACTTCGCGATTGGCTATGAGCAATTCTGCAGCCCGCTTACTCTTTTCTTCGTCCTGAAAATCAAGTTCTTTAAGTGCTACAATGAGTTCTGCTGCACGTTTTTCTTTCTCCTCATCCTGAAAGTCAAGTTCTATATTGGCGATAATCAGCTCGGCAGCGCGTTTACCTTTTTCATGATTTTGAAAAACGAGTTCTTTATTAGCAATAATAAGTTCATTTGCCCGCTTCTCCTTTTCCAGATTCTGGAATACCAGCTCGGTATTAGCTATAATGAGTTCAGCGGCCCGCTTTTCCTTTTCTTCATTTTGAAAAAGCAGTTCGGTATTTGCCACAGCTAACTCGGCCGCTCGTTTCTCCTTTTCCTTATTCTGAAAGATGAGCTCGGTATTTGCTAAAATTAATTCAGCAGCACGTTTTTCCCGCTCCCTATTTTGCAAGTCAAGCTGAGTATAAGCGATTACCAACTCAGCTGCACGTTTTTCTTTTTCTGAATTTTGAAAAAGCAGTTCTTTATTTGCAATAATGAGTTCGGCGGCTCGCTTTGCCTTTTCTTCGTTTTGAAAATCCAGTTCTTTATTAGCGATCACTAATTCGCGGGCGAGCTCTAACTTCTGGTTGTTTTGAAAATCCAGTTCAATATTGGCAAGAAGGAGTTCTGCAGCACGCTTCCCTTTTTCCTTATTCTGGAAATCGAGTTCAGCATTTGCAATACTCAACTCGCTGGCAAGCTTCACCTTATCCTGGTTGGCAATAATTAACTGATCGGCTAAATTCCGGGTATCCATAATGGTGCCTCCGGCACCTGTAGATTAATAGAAAATGAATTTTTAAAGGCAAGTGGTGCAATAGTACTCATTAATTAATACGCTTGCACATTATTTTAAATAACAAACGTGAAACTATTCGAATTTGTTTGTTTAACCGATTATAAACCTGGCAGGTAAGCAGCCCTGCTATCTTATCGGATGATCCTTATCCTGCCAATAGATCAGATCAAGGTTTAATTTGTGTGAGGTTGCTAAAAGGGCTTTTCTCTTTTCTAGCTTTTCTTTTTGTTCTTCCTTATTTAACGCTAAAGATAAAGACAGGTGGGCGATGATGTTCCCGGTTTGAGAATTAATAAATTCATAATATTTTTTTGCGCCCATAATTACGGTAAGGTAATCAATTAAAGCCGGATATCAGCTTATAAAAGTGAATTAGATTAACACATACTTAATATTAGTATTCCTTTTTTATTGTCTACTGAACTATTGTGAAATTTCCTGATTCATTTTTAATCCCATCAACCTTTGATTGAATAACGGTTAAGCTTCCATGTGCATCAGCAGAAATAAACAAACCATGTTTTCCATTTACGCCAATTCCATAGCTCTTAACAGTTACACTTTTTATAGTTGTATTGGATAATTCACCAACTTTATCCGGTTCATTTTTGGCAATTACGCTGATGGCATTTGATAAGCTATTTTCAATAATGAGGTTACTGATGGAGACTCCTGAAATATTGCGTTTATCAACACATAATTCCACTGCGGCCCGCCAATCCCATTCATGATCGAAACCACCGCTGGTTTTTATGTAACAACTATCTATTACCGTAGTACCGCTAAAGTTATTATTAACTGTTTTATCCTTATTTTCTGTCGGGAAGGTGGTACTGATCAGAATAGCCGATCCCTGGGATATATCAGTACATACACAATCTTTTACCTGGTTGCTATCACCACCATAAACAGCTATTCCATTTGCCAGAAAAGGCAACTGAGCTGTACAATGAATTATAAGATTATGCCCTGGTGAAAACATTTGTTTATGAAACACCGTGGGCCAAATGGCAAAGCAATCATCGCCCGTTCCACGCGCGGTACAGTTTTCTATGATAGATTGGCTCATGCCCACGCAAAAGTTGATACCATCGGCAATGGTATTTCGCATGCGGCACCCTGTAATTTTCAGGTTTTGAGAGTTTTCAATCCACATCCCTACTTTAGTGTGCTCTATCCAGATATTAGAGATAGTTGAATTTGTACCAAAAGAACCTGTGATACCATCGTTATCCTCCTGGTCGCTCCTGTAATTAAGTTTTCCTGTGATAGCAAAATCCGATAAATGGATATTGCTTCCATTTCCAATTAATCTTACCCGTTTGTTTGCGTTTTTGTACAGCTCAGCATCGCCGACAAGTTCTGTGTACCACATCCCGGCGCCCTGTACTATGATGTTTGGAGGTAGAGTAATATTATCGGTAATTTTATATGTCCCGACTGGAATCCATACCGTTTTTCCAGTCTCAACAGCTTTATTTATACAATTTCTGAAAGCATTTGTATAATCATCAGTAGTGTCATTCTCGCGGAAGCTTTTATCTGTAATGGATAATGCATTATCTGGCATTTTTACCGGAGTTGCAATATTTTCCAAATCAACCAGGTCAATTATACAGTATCCAGCAGCGTCAACGGTGCGGTCATCGCGTTGTATCCTGATATGGTCTCCTTTTCCAATTTTTAAATCTTTTACCCTTATCTCATCATAAAAATGTCTTGGTACCCCGGCGGAGGGATCATTGGTAAAAGGATATTTACCATATAGCCAAGTATAGTGCGAAGAGACCGTAACCTGCTGTATCAGGTTTCCATTCTTATAAATCCCAATAGTGGAGCTTAGCCCTTTACCATCTTTACTATCAGGCAGACTGTACCTGATCACCATGCTATTTGCACTTGAAATGGCATTAAACTCAACATATTGCCCCTTTGTGTTAAGTTTTACGCACTGTTGCCCTGATGATTCTGTTTCAACCAGGTAAGGTTTGTATGCAGGCCCCATAATAGTACCATTTGTTGCCATATGTTCGGCTTCATAAGTAGTCCATGGAATAGCGGCTCCCGGGTTTTCCTGTGCCAGGCTTGTTAATACGCTAAAAAAAAGGATAAGGGCAATACATCTAAACTTAATATTCATGCTTTTCCTGATATAATCAATATATCAAAGAGAGGTGATAAGTGGCGCAAATACTAATCCTCAAATTAAAATATAAAAAAATGCAGGGCCTATTTTATAATAAAAAATTGAAAAACAACTACTTGCATTAAAAGCAAAGAAAAGAAAATATAAACCTTTTATAACAAATAAATGCTGCGTTAAGCAGGCATACAGGGCGGACTATCTTGCAATTATGGTTTTTATTCAGAAGTTTAAATTATGACTTACTGGCTTTCAACCGTTCAAACACTTCGGCAACCTTTATACAACGTTCATTAACTTTTTTTGCCGAAACATCAAGCGTGTAGCCCTCATCCAAAAGTTCCTGGATCAATACTATCTTTTTTATATTCAAATAATCATATTGCCTGTAGGTGGAAGTTTTATCTACAGGCTCAATTATCCCCTTCTCATCCCAATAACGGATTTTTCTTTGGGGCACTCCCGTAATATTAGCTACCTCTCCAATAGCAACAATAACGGATACCAAAAAATCTACATCCATTAAAATGTTTACATCTGCTGTACTTAAACTTTTCTCTTCCATCTGATGATAAAATTGTAATTACATGACAATCTGCGCAACAAAACTACAATTATTGCAGTAGCTTTGTCACGAAGTTACAATCATTATAGGTTAATAACAATTAATATCCTTTTTTATTATGGAAACTGGGTTCAGAAAATGGATCATCGTAATCACTATTATCACTTCAACCATTATTGAATTGATTGATACTACCATAGTTAACGTTTCCATTAATACAATGAGTGGTAATTTAGGCGCTTCGCTGGAAGATACTGCCTGGGTAATTACCTCTTATGCCATAGCCAATGTAATCATTATACCCATGACCAGCTTTTTAGCCGAGAAAATTGGCAGGAAGCAATATTATATTGGTTCTATACTTTTATTTACCCTTGCTTCGGCAATGTGCGGGTTTTCACATAGTTTGTGGGAACTGGTGGCTTTCCGGTTTTTCCAGGGAATTGGCGGGGGTGCATTATTATCTACTTCCCAATCTATCCTATTTGAAACCTTCCCTGTAAAAGAACGCGGAACAGCCAGTGGTATTTTTAGTCTTGGAATTATTATCGGACCATCAATTGGCCCGGTTTTAGGAGGGTATATTGTTGATAATTTGAGCTGGCAATGGATATTTTATGTAAACATTCCAATTGGTGCCATGGCCGCTATATTATCATACATCTACCTAAAACCTACTAAAAGATCGCAAGATAACCGACGAATTGACTGGCTGGGTATTTTCTTACTAGCGGTAGGTGTTGGCTGCTTACAGGTGATACTGGAACGCGGCGAAACGGATGATTGGTTTTCGGCTACCTATATTATTGTATTAACCATTATTGCTACACTGTGTTTAACTATACTGGTTTGGTGGGAGCTGCAAACAGAGTTCCCCGTTATTAATTTACGTGTATTAAAAAGCACTACCCTGTCTATTTCAGCTATAATGACTTTTGTGCTCGGGTTCGGATTATTTAGTGCTGTATTTGTTTTTCCGCTGTATGCACAGCGTATCATCGGCTACTCTGCTTTCCAAACGGGCACCATGCTGCTACCGGGAACTTTAATGGCTGCAATGATATCCCCATTTCTGGGCAAAATGCTGCAAAGCGGTCTTCGTCCGCAGTATTTGATCATTTTAGGGTTTCTATTTTCGGCTATTTTCGGTTTTTTAATGTCAGGATCAAATCTTGACACAGGGAGTGCATACTTTTTTATTCCCTTAATATTCCGCGGTGTGGGTGCAGCGCTACTCATTGTTCCATTAACAGCATTGGCTGTATCAGAGCTTAAACCTTCGGATATACCACAAGGCGCTGCATTAAATAACATGATGCGCCAAATGGGCGGATCATTCGGTATTGCTTTGATCAACACCTATATTGCTCATCGTGCAGCAGCTAATCGGGTAGCATTGATCTCCCATGTCACCACCAGCGATAGTGCCACTAGCTTTAGGATGCAAGCATTTATCAGAAACTTTATGGCACACGGCGCTAACTATTTAAGAGCACTGCAACAGGCAACAGGCGCATTGGAATCAACAGTAGTAAGACAAACTTTTTTAATGAGCTATATGAATGCATTTTTACTGCTGGCTATTATGAACGCTTGTTGTATTCCATTGGTGCTGATGACCATTAAGAAGAAAAAAGCAAACCAGGCGACCTCAAAAGTGGTAATATCAGACCATTAATTCATACAACAAACGCTCCACTCCTTAATCTGCAAATCGTATGTACATACAATTTGCAGATTTTTTTTGAAATTCTGTAAGGAACTATACCTGTTTACGACTATATGGCAATACTGATTATTTAATTAGGCACGGTAATTATATATAGCGTTATATTTTTCAATATATATCCATTATTTTTGAAAGTACACAAAAACAAAACCTTTCATATTCACATAATCAATACATTTTTTACGCATGCCGCAAAGCGTGCATCAAACCGAACAAAAAACAAACATGAAAAAACATTTATCTTTCAAATTGAAAAATGCGTACTTACTTCAGGGTATAGCAATCGCCCTTATCACCGTACTATTAGCTGTACAAAATGCAAGTGCACAAAAAACGCAAACCGCAACTACCGATTCGGCAAAAACACAGGCATTGCTGGCACCGGCGCCAATTGTTAAACCAAGCTATCCGAGAGTTGTGGGCTACCTCAGTTTCATTTTACCGCTTGCTACCTACAATGGCTCTACAACTTATAACTTTTCGCATTCAACAAGCAGCATCGGCTTCCCGGTGGGTATAAACGTTTTATATAGCGACAAATTTGGTTTTAGTTATGAGTTTACCCCTACCGTTAAGGTATCGGGTGGTACCAGCAAAAACAGCAATTTACTGTTTGATCCAGGAACAATGTTTCGCTTTGATCATGGATTTACCATTATTACCCGGCTTGCATTTGAAACACAAGGGCGCTATGGCTTTACCCCTGTATTTAACCAGGTTTACGCCCGCACAAAAGATGTAAATTACTTTGTGGCTTTATCCCTACCAGCAAGATTTGGTGACAGCGAAAGCGCCTCAATTGGATTGAATTTACAAATAGGATTTACTTTTAACTAAGCAAGAACTTTTGTTGTTTGCTGAATAACTCATCCTTTGGTATTTGAACCACTTTCAATTATGGAGGATGAGTTTTTTATAGAAAGCTAAAATATCTCGCCAACATCAATAAATAATCCGTTTGATCCCTGGCGACCAAAACCATAATCAATACTAATGTTTGTATTTGATACTTTATTGAGTTTAATACGCAAACCCGGACCGTAGCCAGGTTGCATGGCTTGTAGTTTAGTACCGGGAGCCGCTGATAATGATTGGCCATTTATGAAAAATGTGCCTCCAATTAAACCATCTTCGGTAATTTTGTAGCGGTATTCACTTTCAACGTATACCATCTGCGCCCCTCTGAATCTACCCTGAATGTATCCGCGGCCTGTAGCAGAGCTTTCATCCCATTGTGTACTGGGAAGATCAATATACGGAGGCCTGCCAGTTAAGGTAAGCCAGTCATAACTCCACAAGGCCAGTACATTGTCTGAGCCGGCCGGAAACCTAAAATATTTACGTACGTCTACTATTAATGATTGCCAGCCGGTTGTACTACCTAAAGCGGTTAAATTATCACGATACTGCAAAGTCATAAATGCCCCCTTAAACGGATTTATCGCATTATCACGTGTATCCAAAAGCGCATTCAAAGTAAACCCTGATGAAATGGAATGTGCCATTTTACCATAAGTGGAATAATCAGATACAGTACCATCCATATTGCCCTTATCAGTCACGTTCCAATGGTCATCAATAATATATCCGGCACCTGCATAAATGTCTCCTGTAATATGTCTTAAAACAGTTTCATAAAACTGAACATAAGAATAATCCATCGGATCTTCATCCTTTATGTTTGAGCCGCTGCCTAACCCAAATGTACTTTGAGGGTAACGGAAAAAACGATAATCGCCAACAAAATTATATTTATTGTCTTTACTCCAAATACTGGTTTGTACCGGCAAAGTAAACTGTCTTCTTTGAGTAATAGACGAGCTTAGCACAATAGTTGATACTCGGGCATTAGGCCCCGTTCTGAAAGCAGCATTTCCGGATACAACAAGTGCAAGTTTTGATACAAGTGTATAACCGATTGCCGGAACAAAGGAAATGGTCGGCTTCGAGGTAATGGAATCAAGCTTTGCCACACGGCTTTTATGAAATGCACGGGCTATAACATCTGAAATATCCTGCTGTTTTATACCATTAACATATTTAGAAGTAGTATCAATCACCGGGGGCATATTAGGTACTACCGGAAAAATAGTAACAGGAACCTGATTACTTACCTGCGCAAAAACCGGCAATGCAAAAAATACCGTAATAATGTATAAACTTATTTTGTAGAAAAACTTCATTGTGCGCCTGCTTAGAAACCTAAGCGCTAACATAAAAGATTAACATCTATTTAACACCCGGTTTTTGTTTGGCGACGAAAGTAATCATTCTGTTACAAATCAACCTAATATAAATCTAATCTGTTTATATATGACAACAGCATGGCAATATTTCAAAAATCATTCAGTTTTTATACTCTTAACCGGGTTCATTAAAGCTGCTTTAACACTTAAATAGGAAACTGTAGCCATGGCAATTATAGCAACTGCTATAAAGGGGATTACAAATAGTGTCCAGCTTATTTCTATGCGGAAGGCATAAGTTTGGAGCCATTGATGAATGGAATACCAGCCTAACGGTGCCGAAATAATAAAGGAGATTAATACCAACTGTGCAAAATCTTTATATAATAATTGCAAAATACTATTTACAGAAGCTCCTAAAACCTTACGAATCCCTATTTCTTTGGTACGCTGAACAATAGTAAACGATACTAACCCGAATAATCCCAAACATGCTACAAAAATGCCAATGCCCGTAAATGCTGCAAATACTTGTCCAAATTGCTTATCGGCATGATATTGCTCGTTAAAGTGCTGATCGAGGAAGAAATAATTAAATTCATCACCAGGGAAAAAAGCGTTCCAGTTCCTTTTTAAGGCGGCTATAGTTTGCGGCAGGTTACCGGTGTTTATTTTTACTGATACCTGCCCCCTTACATCGGGTATGCAGCGGAAAATAACGGCATCAAAAGCATCATGTAATGATTGCTGATGATAATTATCAACTACACCTACAATGGTATAAACCTGCCCCCAAAAGTCTATTTGTTTTCCAATAGCTTGTTCAGGTTTTTCAAAACCCATTTCCTGGGTAGCTTTTACATTAAAAACTACAGCGTGAGGATCAGTAGTAAAATCTTTTGAAAATAGTCGGCCTGTTATCAATTTGGCATTGTAAGCTTTCAAATAATCATAGTCGCCGCCAATAATACGGTATTGTTTGCCCTGCGATTGATCGGTACCTGTCAGTTTAATCCCCCCTGCATTCCATCCAACAGGATCGCCAGGAATTGAGGTAGAAACCGTTACACTTTTAATAGAAGGATCTCTGAGGCTTTCATTCTTAAAGGCACTCATGCTACGATAAAAAGAATCTACATGCGCCAGCGGTTGTTTTATAATCAGCGTTTGATCAATGTTAATGCCTAGTTTTTGCCGCTGCATGTAACTCACCTGCCTGTATACGGTAAGTGAAAAAATGAGCAAAAAAATTGATGCTGCAAATTGAAACACCACCATCCCTTTACGCAGTAATATGCCTTTTGGCGAAGCGGAAAGCTTTCCTTTCATTACCTCTACCGGTTTAAAATTTGAAAGCACAACGGCCGGGTAAAAACCTGAAAAGAATGAGCCCAATAAAAACAAGCAGATTACCGCTATCCAAAAAATAGGCTTTAATAATAAAGTAAGCGTGATATACTGACCTGATATAGCTGAAAAAATGGGCAGGAATAGAATAATCATGATGATGGAAAGTACTATTGCCATGCCATTTAATAGCATAGCTTCCAGCATAAACTGACTCAGCAACTGACCTTTTGCCGAACCTAGTGTTTTGCGGACGCCTACTTCCTTGGCCCTTGTAATGCCTTTGGCTGTAGCCAGGTTAATATAATTTATCCAGGCTATTATAATTACAAATATGGCTATAGCAGCTAATAGGTAAACAGACTTACCATCACCATTTGGCTCAGCCTCCAGCATTAAGTGTGAGTAAAGATGGATGCTTTGTAATGGCTGCAAATAATACTTTGCTCCTTCACCCGATCCTTTATACTGCGCATATATTTTATTTACAAAAGGTACAAATTTGGCTTCCAATGCTTTAGGATCAACACCGGGTTTAAGCAACAGATAGGTTAAACAGCCATCGTTTTCCCAGGCATTATCCAGATCATTTTTGGGACCTACAAACTTCATTAACGTACTGTACGATAATAATAAGTCTGCTTTAAAATGAGTGTTTGCAGGAAAATCTTTCATTACCCCGGTTACTTTTAAAGGATTAACATCCCAGATAAAGGTTTTACCCACTGCATCAACTGTACCAAAGAGTTTTTTGGCCACGGTTTCAGTGATTACTGCACTATTAACATCCTGCAAAGCAGTTTTAGGGTCGCCGCTGATTAATGGGTAACTAAAAATATTGAAAAAGGATTTCCCTGCGAAATAGGTCTTTTCCAGAGTAAGCCGCTGATCTTTATAAACAGCCAATAATGAACCGTTGCCAACTACTTTAACAAAGTCCTCTACTTCGGGAAAATTGTTTTTAAAGGCATTACCCGGAGCAAAAGCTCCCCCGGCCCATTGCGTACTCAGTTTACCATTATTAAATCTATCCTGACTAACACGATATATCCTGTCTTTTTTTGTATGGAAGTTATCAAAACTCAGTTCAAACGATACATATTGTATAATCAGTAAGCCGGCAGCCATCCCGATGGCCAGTCCTGTAATGTTTATAAAGGAGAAAGCCTTATTTTTTGACAGGTTCCTGAATGCTATTAGTAAGTAGTTTTTAATCATGATGCAGGCAATTAGAAACTACTATTAGCTAATATTATGCCGTTTTAATAAAATATTGATTGTCAATATTTTACATAAAATTTAATTTTAAACCTCCGTTCGGATATGTTATAGTTATTGTCCGTTTGCGTACAGTTTCATCGTTCCTAAAAGTTCAAAACAGCTCCCATCCTATCGTTAAATATTTTTTCTAATTGATTATCAATGAATTATAACTTAAATACTAATTAATTAGTAGAAATACTAATCTATTAGTTGCATTACTAATAAATTAGTATCAACTTTATAAAAAAATTCTAAACGTTATGCAAAAACTGGCCAAAAGAGAAGAACAAATTATGCAGGCGGTGTGGCAATTGGGGCATGCCTTTATAAAAGAAATTATAAATGAGATGCCCGATCCTAAGCCACATTATAATACGATTGCTACCATGGTGAAAATATTGGAAGATAAACGTTTCCTTGAACATGAAACCATTGGTAACGTTTTCCGCTATTATCCTGTCATATCAAAAGAGCAGTATCAAAACCACGCCATGACAGATATAGTTAGTCAGTACTTTAATAATTCATACCCAAACATGCTGATGTTTTTTGCCAAAGAACAAAAGATATCAGAAGAAGAATTAAATGAAATAATAAACCTTATTAAATCGCAGAAAAAATGATACCCTACCTTTTACATGTAGCCTTACTGATATCAGTTTGCCTTTTGTTTTATAAGCTGTTGCTGCAAAGGGAAACCTTTTACCGTTTAAACCGCATAGTTTTGGTTTTTTGTTTGGCATTATCATTTGCCTTGCCGCTTATCCCTATTCCACAACAGTGGGCACTACGAGAAACTGCTAAACCAACCATTGTAAAAACTGAGCCCTCAGCTGTTCAACCGCCTGTAGTAGCTGCACCCAAAAATGAAGTTGCCGTGCAGGATATTGCTGTAAAACCAAGCGTTTTTACCGATATAAAAGATACTCCCCCATCAATTGTAAAACAAACATCAACCAGCCCGGATGTGCCGTTTATGCAAAGAGCTATCAAATGGTTGTTTTATTTATACTGGATCGGGGTAGCCGCTTTTGGGCTAAACCTTTTAATGCAAATTGTGGTGCTGCTTTATCAGGCTTATACCAAACCGGCCATACGGGATGGCAAATTTCGTATTGTTGAACTTAGTGGGGATAAAGCTCCCTGCTCTTTCGGTAATAATATTTTTATTAACCCTGAAAAGTACGATTGGGATACCTACAGCCAAATTTTACTACACGAAAAGATCCATATCCAACAAGGTCATAGCTTTGATATTTTAGTTGCCGAGCTGGTTTTGGTAGTGCAATGGTTTAATCCATTTGCATGGCTTTACCGCACCGAGCTTGAAAACAACCTTGAATTTTTAACCGACAGCTCTGTATTGGAGCACAAAGAGGTAGAGCGTGAAAGCTACCAGATGAGCCTTTTAAAGGTATCGGCACCGCACCTTTCCCTTGGGATAACAACCAACTATAATCAATCACTATTAAAAAAGAGAATTGTTATGATGAACGCAAAAAAATCAAACATCCATATTATGTGGAAATACTTTTTCCTGGTGCCTATGCTGGGTGTACTGGCCTGCGTACTGAATGATCCTGCTGCTTATAGCATGACGGCTAAAGCGATAGCTAAAAGTAGCATAAAAGCTAAAAAAGATACAGATAAAGCAACTAATGACCGTACCGAAGGCGCATGGTTTGCCACCATTAAAGGTGATAAAGTACATATAGAATTTAAAAGCGATGACGATGACCGTAACTGGTCGAGCAGTTCAACTTTCCCTATGAGTGAATTTTCGGCTTTGCCAAAAGATCAGAAAGGTGAGTTTACCTTAAAACGTGAAGCTGGTACCGTAGTATTCACCGGTAAATTTGAAGGGGATGAAGGCTATGGTCATTATAAATTTACTGCTGATAAAAGTTTCAATTCGTTTTTAAACAGCCTGGGAATAACCGAAGTTGAGGATGGCGATTCGTTTGCATTCTTTACACTTGACATCAAAAAGGATTATGTGTCGATGCTTCAAAAAAGCGGGTACAAGGATCTTTCAAAACATAACCTGATTTCGATGTCGGCCCTTAGGGTTGATGAAGCATACATTAACATGTGGAAGGCCAATGGCTATAATGATCTTAGCCCCAATGAGCTTGTTTCGGGCAAAGCTTTAGGCATTACCAGCGAATATGTAAGCGAGATCCGTAAGGCTGGTTATAAAGACATCAGCTTTAATCAATTGGTGAGTTTTAAAGCACAAAATATTACCGGTGCCTACATTAACGGTCTGCGTAAAACCAAAATGAAAACCGGGGCAAATACAGGAGAAGAAGTTATGCCGTCAGCAAATGAAATTTCAAGTTATAAGGCCATGAATATCGACTCCAGCTATGTGCATTCGTTGGCTGCTGTAGGTTATAGCAACATCCCTTATCATGAATTAACTACCCTGAAAGCACTCAATATTACAGCGGCTTATATTAAGAGTTTTAAAGAAATTGGCTATACTAACTTAACCGTTAATAGCCTTACTACTTTAAAATCATTAGATATTACGCCTGCATACATTAAAAGTTTTGAGGCTTTGGGATATAAAAACCTGTCGGTAAATAATTTATCATCTTTAAAAGCATTGGGTATCACCGGAGATTATATTAAAGGGTTTGAAGCCATTGGTTACAAAAATCTGACCGTAAATAACCTATCAACTTTAAAATCATTAGGTATTACCGAGGACTATATTAAAGGATTTGAGTCTTTGGGTTACAAAAACCTGTCGGTAAATAACTTGAGTTCATTAAAAGCGCTTGGCATAAATGACGAATATATTAAAAGCTTTGAAGCCATTGGTTATAAAAACATCCCGGTAAATTCACTCAACACCTTAAAAGCATTGGATATTACGCCCGATTTTGTAAAGGGCTTCAAAGACCTTGGTTTTACGGATATCTCCGTCAATCAATTATCATCATTAAAAGCCACCGGTGTTACCCCTGCCTATATCACCGAAATGAGAGGAAAAGGCTTTAACTCAACCGATGTAGAGAAATATGTACGTTTAAAAACAGCCTTTAATTAATGATCTAATCTTTAAAAACGATGAAAAAAATTATCACAACCGGTTTATCAGCAATGCTGCTGTTAACGGTATTTCATAAAGAGGCCGTTTCACAACAACCGCAGCCTCATCCCAAACCTAAAGTTAGCCATCATAACTATAATGGGGATTTTGATGGCCATTTACCCGGCACATGGGATGCCGTTGTAAAAGATGGAGAAGTGAACATTCAATTTTTTGGTGAGCATTGGAGCGATGGCAGGGATTTTACTACAGTAGAACTCGGTACGCTTCCAGCGGATAAAGTTGGTGAATTTAGCCTGACCAGGGAATCGGGCAAATTAAACTTCAAGGGCGTTTTCCAGGATCATTGGGGACATGGAACCTATCAATTTAATGAAAACCCTGCATTTAAATCATACCTGGCCCAAAAGGGCTATAAAGGTTTGGATAATGAGTTAATGCTGAACATTTTCTTTACGGATATCAGTAAAGGTTATTTCGACTACCTGAAAGCAAACGGTTACCCTTCTATTTCAAATGGACAATTAGCAGATCTGGCCCAGCAAAACCTAACTCATAAAGTGCTGGAAGATTATTTTAATCTCTTTAAAACGGAAGGTTACAGCCATCAGTCCATTGATAAAATTGTTGAACTAAGGGAACATGGAGTTGATGCCCGGTTTGTAAACAGTTTTCACCATGCGGGATATAAAAACATTCCACTTGATAAAGCGCTGGAGCTACGCGATCATGGTGTAAATGTTGAATTTATAACCAGCATCCAGAAAATGGGCTACGAAAAAGTATCACTGGACAGAGCGCAAGAGCTCAGGGACCACGGCGTAAACCCGGAGTTTATTGCCGACATGCAAAATATTGGCTATAAAGATATCAGCCTTGAAAAAGCTCAGGAACTACGCGATCATGGTGTTAATCCCGAATTTATAAAAAGTATTAACGAATTAGGATTTAAGGATATTAGCCTTGATCAGGCACAGGAATTAAGAGATCATGGTGTAAATGCTTCGTTTATAAAGAAAGCCCAAAGCAAGGGCATGAACCTTCACACCCTCGACGATTATATTAAATTACGGGATACCGGTTTTAACGACTAATTTTCCAAGAGCCTAAGCGTTGCTTAGGCTCTTTTTTCAAGTTCCATGTAATTGTGCATGTACCCTTCTTTTGCATAAACCCCCATCAAATCACGACAAATATTTGCAATTCTAAGTGCCGATTTACCATTGTTTTGTAATGGTGCCAACCTTTTTAAATCATTAATATCAAAATAGGAATGCACTTTTTTACCGAGTGCCAGGCCAACATACACAACGGTTGAGTATTGAGTAATCAACTCGCTGCAATTAGCAATCATATGATTGGTATTACCTGTACGATAAATTAACGTGCCTGCTGGTGCATACTTTTTAATCTCTGCTTCGGCTCGCTCAAATTTTTCGTTGGGATGCAATTTAAACAGTAGCTTCCTTCCGGCTGCTAATTTTACAGCTTTTTTGATAAACGCGGGCCTGTTTTCATATCTGAATGTTTCGCGCATATCTGTTGTAGCTACCATCACATAATCTTTGTAGGGGAAATCATTCTTTAAAAACTGCTTAATGTTATCGTAGTTAGGAATACCGGTTATTTTTATTTTATTGGCATCGGTGCCTAATTTTATAAACTGTTTTTTATATCCGTCGGAACCGGCACAATACACATCACAAATATTTGATGATCCGTTTAATGATGTTCCGCCACTTAAAATAGGCGGTAATTTTAAAGATCTGACTATGGTACTTAACAGGGTGTATTTATCGGTCATCCCCTCCTGCACCCAAATTGTTTTTACCTGCTGCATTCTTTTGGGGATGTGCAAATCGCTGCAATAAACTACCAGGTCGTATTTATTTTTTTTGGCCTGATAATCAATTTGCAAACCGTGAGACTCCAGATACTTTTCTGAATTGATTTTAAACTGACCAGCCAGAATGGTATTATTTAGTAAAGGAGTATGTTTTATTAATTTATTTATGAAGGGCGAATCGGTAAACAGCTGACTGAACCAACAATCAAACTCTTTCAACTGTTGTGAAATGAGGTGCATTTGAATGGTTTGATTCATTGAACCGGTTATGAATAGTATTTTTTTATCCATAAAGAAATGATGAGGGATTAAATAAGCATTGCAACATTTCAGTTACACAATACTAAGTAAACAAAATCCCCTCATTCAAATTTCACGCAATTGTCAAAATCTACTATTTGACTAATGCAGTACATAAGTCAAAATACATCCAATTTACTTTTGATCTACCTAAAACAAACAGGCCCTCTTGGGTTCAAGAAGGTCTGTTTTATTGATTTGAAACTTTTAATTAGTTTACCGGAATTTGCTGTGAAGGTTTTTGCGCTTCGGCATTTTTAGGCAAAGTGATAATCAATACCCCATCTTCCTGCCTGGCGGTAATCGCATCTACATTAACCTGCCCGTTTAAATTAAGCATCCTTTCGAATGACTTTACAGGATATTCTTGTTTACTGAAATTTGGCAAATTATCTTCATCAACAGTACGAGTACCGCTGATATATAGGATATCATCCTGAACTGAAATTTTTATATTTTCCTTAGCATAGCCAAGTGCATAAACATAAACTTCAAAATTGGTTTCGTTATCTGCTATGTTTAATGGCAGGTTATATTTTGGTCTGCGAAAGTGTTCGCTTCTGAAATGACCGTGTTTTCCGTGTGCATGGCCGCAACCTTGTGCACCCCTTGCTGAATTATGATCTCTAAACATTTTATCTTTCTTTTAATGCGGGCTTTAATGCCCTGCTATTAGTGAAGACGGATAGTTTAGGAAATTACTCTAAAGTTTTTTACTTTTTGGAGGAAGATGATTGTATGGTGTGGAGTTCATTTACCGCCGCTCGCAGCGTTTGCGCCATTCTTCTTTAAAAGTGGTACGATCATTTTCATTCATACCCATCAGCTTCTCCTTTAACAAGTGTTTTGGGTTTCTGCCTTTATCGCCGAAATTAAATCTCCCAAATAATACCCGGCATAAAATCATTAACCCTAGGGCCTGCCCATAATTGATTTTATTTAATTGGGTAACCTGTGGTAAAATGGCATTCCACAAAAACATTACAGCAATACTAAGCAGCAAAAATACGGCTATACAAAAAATCAGATATAAAAACTTTCGCTTCATGCAGCCGGGTATATTAAATATGCCTTAAAAGTATTAATAATCTAAAAATTCATTGTATAATTGTTGCAAACGACTACGTAAATATTTTACGGCATAACCTTTTCGCGATATAATAGTTTTCAGGTTTTCGCCGGTTTCATCAGCAATTTGCTGTAAGGTTTTATCTTCCAGTTCGTTCCAAACAAAAACTTCACGCTGCTTTTGGGGCAATTCATCCAGCGCTGCAAATAATTCATCCCAAAACAATTCCTTTAAATATAGCGATTCGGGATCATTTTCATCTGTTAATAAAATATCCGCAAAATTAAAATCATCCTCTTCGTTATCATAATCAACCAGGTCATCAATTAATTGCTCGGTATTTTTCCGGTTTCGGTCAATTATCTTGTTACGGGCCACCCTAAATAACCAACCCTTTAAATGGTCAATATCATCGGTATCGGTTATATTGCTTAGTTGAACCCAAACATCCTGCAAAATATCTTCGGCATCAGCTTCGGTCGTAACCTTTCCACGTATAAAGTTAAAAAGTCCTTTACCATAGTCGCCAACTGCTTTTATTATATTTTTTGTTTTTTGCGTCATTCTTTAATTGCCCTTCATTAAAGAAGACGATTGGCGAATGAATTTACTTTAAGTATTTTTAGTGTTAATGAAATAGGTATTTTTAGCAGAAATAATTGCCTATGTTTTTTATATTTTCAAAACTGTTGTTAATTTTCATTTTACCACTTACGTGGATCCTGGCCTGTTTAATAGCCGGACTAATCATAAAAAAACCAAAACTTAAACGCCGCTTAATACTTGCTTCGGTCCTACTACTCATTATTTTCACCAATCCTTTTTTATTTGATCAGTTTGTAAGTGTATGGGATATTCAGCCTGTTCCCTTAAAAAGTACAGGGCAATACAGTTGTGTTATTGTTTTAGGCGGATTTGCCGGGGAAAATTCTAACGGGCAAGGTCAGTTTAATTCTGCTTCTGACAGATTTATTGAAGGTTTAAAATTGATTACCACCCGCAAAGCATCGCATATCCTTATTTCGGGCGGAAACGGGAGTTTACTACCGGGAACTTTCAGGGAAAGTGATTGGGTAAAAAAGCAACTGCTGTTAATGAATGTACCTGACAGCGGCATCATAACAGAAAATAAAAGCCGCAATACTATAGAAAATGCTGCATTCAGCAAAGTACTGCTTAACAATCGTCACTTACAACAGCCCTATATTTTGGTTACGTCCGCATTTCACATGAGGCGCTCATTGGGGATCTTTAAAAGAGCTGGCATAGCAGTAGTTCCATACCCTTGCAATTATTTAAAGGGTAACGGGGGATTTTCTTTTGGGGAATTTATACCAGACGCAATTGTACTTAGTAACTGGAATATTTATACCAAAGAAGTTGTTGGAACTATAGTAAATTACATCCGATAGCGGATTCAGTTAATCAATGGTTTCTATTTCTGCTTAATTTAGGTATTTTGGCTGCGTTAAAATTATAAACAATCCATCGTTATAAAATGACTTATTGCTTAGGGATAAAGGTTAAAGAAGGCTTACTGGCAATTGCAGATACCCGCATAACTACGGGCACTGATACCACCGTTAAAAAGAAGATTACTATAGAGCAGAAAGACAACTTTTCACTTTTTATTATGACCAGCGGGCTGCGTTCTGTAAGGGATAAAGCATTGGTGTATTTTAATGAATTGATGGAAACCAAGGAGTTTAACAAGCTTTATAAAGCAGTAAATGCTTTTGGCGAACAAATAAAAAGAGTTGCTCAGGAAGACAAGGCATCACTAGAGAAGGCCGGCTTTAAGTTTGATTTGAATACCATCATCGGTGGGCAGTTAAAGGATGATGAAGAACATAAGTTATTTTTACTGTACCCGGAAGGGAACTGGGTTGAACTTGGCCAAGGTGCGCCTTATGTAATTATTGGTAATTCTGGACATGGAAAAGCAATATTGAACCGGATACTGGATGAAGACTCGAGTTTAAAATTATCGCTTAAAACTGGCTTCCTTTCTTTTGACTCTACCAGGGTAAGTTCAAATAATGTTGATTTTCCAATTGACGTAGCCTTATATCGTAAAGATAGTTTTCATATTATTGAAAAGCGATACGAGAAAAAAGATCTGGAATATATCTCCACCCAATGGGACGAGGAGCTAAGAGCCGCACTGGAACACATATCAGAAGACTGGATGGATGATGCCTTTAAACAGTTAGATTAGCTTGAACTAATTAAGTAACCGTTGTAAGGATTATAAAAGTTTTAATTCCTTTAAACATTAATAGCCATAAAGCTATTACATCATTTATAATCAATAGATAAAGCAACGCATGAAATTTAATGTATTTACTGAAATGGAATATATTGCCCGTTCGCCGGGCACTATCATACTTAATATTCATGCGTTAAGAACCCCACATCAAACGGTTATCAGTGAAATATTTGACATTGAACCGTATATAAAGGTTGAGGAATTAATATCAACCCAAAATGAAAACCGCTTAATGCGTTTTGAAATTGAGGAGGCGGGTACCATCAAAGTAACGTATAAGGCAGTTATTGACAATTTTTGCGAGATAAAGGATTTTACTGATATTGAAGAGATCCCAATAGCCAAAATGGAAAGTTCCGTTTTGCCTTATTTATATCCTAGCCGGTATTGCCAATCTGATAAATTATACCGGCTGGCGAACAATCTGTTTGGGCATATTGAAAACCCTTTTGAAAAGGTTATTACCTTAACCGACTGGATCCATAAAAATGTACAATACTTAAGCGGATCAACCAATTCGCAAACTTCGGCGTTTGATACCGTTACCGAACAGGCTGGTGTATGCCGTGATTTTGCCCATTTGGGCATTGCTTTATGCCGGGCCTTAACCATACCGGCAAGGTATTTTACCGGATACGCCTATCATTTAAAACCAGCTGATTTCCACGCCTGTTTTGAAGCCTATATCGGGACGGATTGGGTTTTATTTGATGCCACCAGGTTAGTGCCGCTTAACGGGCTGATTAAAATAGCATCAGGCAGGGATGCTGCGGATACTGCAATAGCCAATATTTTTGGCAATGTTATTTTTACCTCAATGATAGTAAGCTGTGAACTGGAAGAGAGCGGATTTGAACCTTTTTATTATGAACAGCCCCAATTAAGGGGCCTATCATATTTATAACCAACAGAGTTATTGTTTTATGGAGATCAGATGAAATATTTGACGCCGCGGGCAGATTCGAACTGCCGTAAAGGGTTTTGCAGACTCCCACCTATCCTCTCGGTCACGCGACTTTATAAAAAACTATTTAATCACTTATTCATCGGGACCGGAGGGTTGGGTAACCTATCTTTCTCTGCAATGCAGAGCAGGAGTTAGCACCTTTTACGAGAGTAGTTTTATTCTACTCAGGACAGGTTGCTAAGACTTCACAGGGCCTTTTCCCTCAGTCTTTCTGGATAAGTGAAATAAAGAACGATTTGTTGATACAAACATAAGAATAAAATCTATTAATTCTATAGATTTTATATAATTAATTAAAAAAAATAAATAAATTATCTATATATCAGATGATTATTTTTTTCAATAGGTAACTTTAACATCTATTTCCCGAAATGTACCAGGTGTGCCACGTGTACCGAGTGGCACAGTGGCACACTAATATAAATATCTAAATCAGGCGGGTTTAACCGGGCTTCCTGTCCAATCTGTTCCGGGCGAAAGGCGTTCACCTTTCATTACCAATGATAATGCTTCAATATTGGTATCGTCGCCAAGCTCGCTATCATACAAAATAATGGTACCCGCTCCAATACTGGCCCTCGCTCCTATTTTTACTGAGCCAACTTTCATTACACGGTCTTCAAACAGGTGCGTTTGCGGGCCGCAGTCGGCATTAAGAGCAGCATCGTCACAAATAGTTACCATGTCAAATTCGGTGATATCGGTAGTATTCAGAAACACTCTTTTCCCTATTTTCACCCCCAGCAGTCGCATAAAAATGGGTAACCACGGGGTTCCTTGTAGGTATTCCAGTAAAAAAGGGATGGATAATGCTTCGTAGGTAGATGTAATGGCTTCACTCCGCCAAACATTCCAGCTCCACATGGGGCGCTGCTTGGGCTTGTATTTACCAATAAAGGCCCATTTTAAAAATACAGTAAGTAAAAATGCCGGTATCCCCATATAAAACAGGTAATAGAACGGGAAGTAAAGGATGATCTTCCACAGCGGCTCATCCACCACCAGATCGTGCCCATAAGCAATGAAAAGGATGGAACAGCAAATGATAGCACTTTCCGGAAGGATGATCCTGATAAACTCTACAATGCTTCGGGCCAGCTTCCTGCTAAAATTAGGATGAATAGTTAACTCAGGAGGGAATGGGTTACTTTCCTGCCTGCGGGGTAAGGGAATAGCCGGTGAGCCAAACCAATCACGAGCGCTGTTAGCCGCCATCTGCGCCTGATCTGGCGGGGTTGACAACACACCGATAAGCATATTGCTATTTAAATGATATCCTTGTGGTATAAGGGCGCTGTTACCCACAAAGCTATTGTTTTCGATAGTAGTATTATCAAGGATCAGTTGCTGGGCACGAACATCTGCCTCACCGAGGGTAACTGCATCGGCTACAAAAGCACCATCCCCAATTTGCAATAACGGATGCGTAACGCTACTTGCTGTTGAAATTTCAGTATCCTTCCCAATTTTGGCCCCCAAGGCCCTAAAGAAACTTGCCACATATACTGTAGCGTAAATAGGATGCAATACAATTAGACTTAATGACATTAACTGATCAGCAAACCATTTACGTACATAAAACATACTATAAATGGGGTATTTGCCTGGCTTTATATTTAGTTGAAGTAAACGTGTTAAAATCACTGTCTCTGTTGCAAAAAGTATAATATATACTAAAGCCAGTAAAGGTGCGCTTATCATATAAGTAAAGTCATAATCGCCAGCAGCATTATCCAGTTTATTTATGGTGATAATAGTAGGCAATAAGGGTAGCAGAATAATGAAAGGGAAAACCATGATCGATAAAATAAAGATCATTTTATATTTTCGCCGGGTATAAGTTGATACCGTGAGCGGCTGCGGTAAATCTTCAATATTCTTCTTTTCTTTTAATTGTGCCGGGCTTCCCTGCCATACTTCTCCTGCACCAATGGTTTTACCAGCTTGTAAAAAACTCAAATCCTGTAACTCACTCCACTCCGCCATATTAGCATCGCCGGCAATAATAGAGCTACTACCAATATAAGCGTGATCACCCAATGTAATCGTTCTAAGCTTTAGCATGCCATCTTCAACAAAAGCATTGTTTAAGCTTGTTTTAGAGCTGATACTTACATCGCCGCCTATGGTTATCAAGTCTTCGGCACCAAAAGTAAAATCGCTGATTTGTGCGTCGGATGCAATTTTCATCCCCAGTAAACGTAAATAAGCCGGGTAAAGCGGTGTTCCATTTAAAAACTGTGCAGGCAACAGGCGTTGCATAGTTTTAACAAACCACCACCTGAAATAGTAAGTACCCCATAAAGGATAATCCCCTTCTTTCATTTTTCCTATAACCAGCCATTTGGTACTAATGCACAAAATGGTAAATATGGGCGGTATTAATGAAAACAGAGCCAATGAGGTAATGATGGAGTAAAGCACATTGCTGGTTTCCTGATCAACATAATAATACCCCAGGTACGGAATAAAGATCTGGAAGGCAAACAACCCGTATATAACAAGCAATGCAACAGTTTGAGCGGCCCAGCAAGCTATATGCCTTAAAACTGGGATTTTGTTAAAAATACGCTTGGGCTTTGCTTTAGCTTCTGCCCGGGTACTCCAAACCTCAATTAAGTTACTCAACGGGCGATTAATGTATACGTCTTTCAATGAGGCATTGGGTAAACCAGCATCACGCCTTAATTGTGAAACAAACCCTGCAGCTAATAATGAGTGTCCACCTAGGTCAGTAAAAAAGTCCATTGAAGGGTCAATTGCCCTGTTAGGAAATGTTTTGTGCAAAACGGCCATTATCCTGTCGGCCATTGGAGCATTAAGGTCTAATGTTTCAGCAGCCGAATTCACGTCAAACATTAAGGAATCCGGGATTGGGAGTGCTTTACGGTTGATTTTACCACTTGGCATACGCGGCATCTCAGGCAATACCATTATAGTACTTGGAATCATGTAAGAAGGTAATCCTTTTGAAAGTTCAGCCCTGAAAACATTCTCCTCAATACAAGCAAGCCCTTCAGTAACTACATAACCAACCAGATGCTCTTGTCCTGTGGTATCTTTTTTTACAGCTACTGCTGCAGAACGCACCCCTGCAATAGCATTTAATTTTGATTCAATTTCCCCTAGCTCAATACGGTAGCCGCGAAGTTTAATCTGGTCATCAAGGCGACCATGCATATCAACGCTCCCATCTTTATTAACAACAGCAATATCACCTGTACGATAAACGGTATTACCCGGCAACTGGTTAAGTGAGACAGGCTTTGTTATAAATTTCTCTTTGGTAAGTTGTGGTAACTTCACATATCCAGATGATACTCCGGGACCAGTTATTACCAACTCCCCTGCTTCACCTACAGGCACCAGATTCATCGACTCATCCACAACGGCCAGGTTATAATTAGGCAAGGGTTGCCCGATTATAATAGGATCGCCTGATTTTAATGGAGCCATAGTTGCTGTAACCGTAGTTTCGGTAGGGCCATAGCTATTAAAAAACAGAATCCCTTCTTTGGCCCATTTAGCAAGCACTTGCGGTGTACATGCCTCGCCCCCGGCATTTACCAGGCGTAGTGATGGCAAACTATCTTCCATTACTGCCAACAAACTCGGCACGGCGTGTAAAATGGTTATGTTTTCTTTTTTTAAAGTGTCTGATAACTCATCAATAGCTTTGGAGGTAGTATTATCAGCCACCCACAAAGTAGCCCCCACAAAATAGCTGATCCAGGTTTCTTCACACCACATATCAAACGAAACGGAGAAGCCCTGGTAAACTTTGTCGGTCTCTTTAATCTGCAAAATTGTTTGTTCAGATCGTACCAAATGGCAAATCTGTTTATGACTTATCGGAATACCCTTGGGCTTCCCTGTACTTCCCGATGTATATAAAACATAGGCACAATCATCAGGCGATGGGCCAACTTTTAAACGTTGGATCTCTGCCTTAAAATCATCTCCCGGCGCGGGAGCCAGAGGCGCTGTAAGCATTGGGCAATTCACATTTAATTGCTGCATACTAAAGCAACCGGCTGCACCTACTTCCTGCAAAATAACTTCTACACGTTCTGCGGGTATTTCTCTATCCACTGGCACATAAGCTGCACCAGACTTGGCGATACCTAAAATGATGGCATGTAATTCTAACCCACGTTGCCACCAAACACCAACACTGGCATTACGACCTATGCCCTTTTGGTTTAAATACAAAGCAATGGCATCACTCCATTTATCTAACTCTGTATAAGTTAAACTTTGGTCGTGGAAAATAAGAGCGGTTTTATATGTAAATTGCTCTGCCGATCTGGAAAACAATAAGGGCAGGGTTTCTTCTTTTATCAGGTCCGGACGATCAGCGCCAAGAACAATGCTTAATTCATTCATAAAATAATACTTCAATCCGGCAGAATCTGGCTTCTATTTGGTTAATTATGTTTACGCCCAATTCTACAAATTGTTTGTATACTTTAGATAAATAAAATAACATTAGTTTAAACAAGCCTATATTTATTTCATAAACACCTTATATTAAACTACTACAAATAAATCAATAAGCTAAACCATTCATTCAATAAAACGTTTCACATCATCAGGGCGTCATGATAAAATAATTATTTTTACCAGAAGATAAAAGCATCCTTCACTATGAAAAAAATATTTCTTGTTTTTTGTTTAACCTTTATTTCAACAGCGTTTGTCTTTGCTGATACTATAACAATGGCAATTAACCATTTTGTAGTAAAAGAAAACCCTTTTGCTAAAGATGAAGTTGCCATTGTGGCCACCGATACACTCGGCAATATTCGCGAGAATGTAAATGGCGTATTTAGCTTTACCATGAATGGATTTCAGGAAGAATTGAATTTTGATAAAGGGACAGCCTTTTACAGGCATAAAATTGAACGCTCAACCTTTATATATGCTAAACATCAGAATGATAGTGGCACACATGGCATTTTGTATTACGTTTATAAACATGATGATAAATTAACCCCTCTTCATATCAGTTGGATACTTCTCCTAGCCATTCCATGTGCCTTGATTTTATTGGCGTATATGTTTAAGCGTTTTATCATTTTTGCTGTTATTATTTTTGCCATTTTCGTATTCTTCAATTATCATCATGGTTTAAGTATCCCAACATTTTTTGAAAGCATTATTGATGGTTTGAAGAATATTTTTTAGCAAAATCAACCCAACCCGTACTAAATTACACCTCATCCGGCAACGAGACACCTGGTTGTCGGACGATGTATTTTAACAATAACTACTGTAAATTAACACTTTATGAAATTTCGGATACATATTTCATAAAACACATAGGTAGAACTTTGACTAAATATTAAAAAATTAAAAGATATTTAATCATAAATTAAAATTATTGCAAAAGTTAATTTAGTTTCTTTTTATTTCTCCTTCGTAATGATTTAATCCATAAATTAGTATTGTCATACTAAATGTTATCAATTATGGAAAAATTAATAATATTAAGAATGTTTCTTTGCTTTCCTCTGTTTGGTTCAATACTACCCGAAGTTGGTATTTGGTTGTCTAACCGATCAGAAGGAATTCCGCTCATCCACCTAATTATTGAAGCTACCCTATTGGTTTTTGTCGCAATTTGTTCCCTAAGAATTTATATTCTTAAAAAACGGGATAAAGCTGCTGTAAACGCCAATGTTTGATTGATTAATTAACTTTCTTTGCATTGCACACCTACTGTTTAAGCGGTTCGGTATGGTTATGAATGCCCTTTAGGTTTAACAAACATGTTCAACTTACGGATGGTAACTTTAATGGTTTTGATTCGACGTACAGCAGCCTGCCCATTTTGGTAGCCTTCCAAACCACTGCCGGCCAGTGTGGTTACGACTCCTGCTGCGGTTATTTTGCGTATTAAATTATTATTTGCGTCGGCAACATAAACATTACCTGTGGCATCTACTGCAATTCCTGCGGGGCCATTAAAGGAAGCAGCAGTTCCTGTACTGTCAGCGGCACCGGCAGTTCCGTTGCCTGCAAGGGTTGTTACTGTACCATTAGGTGTAATTTTTCTGATCAGATTATTAACTTCATCGGCTACGTAAACATTGCCTGCTGCATCGGTAGCTACACTACTTGGATAATAAAATGATGCGTTGGTTCCCTGTCCATTTGTAGATCCGGGTGAACCTGAACCGGCAAATGTTGCTATTAAACCGGCTTGATTTATCTTTAATATATCATTATTAAGATAGCCCGCTACATAAACATTGTTATTCAAATCAACAGCTACTCCGGTAGGGTTATTAAAATTTAATGTAGTATCTGTAAGGCTGCCTGCAAAAATGCTAACCGTTCCATTTGATATTAACCTTATCAAATTATTACCGGCATCAGCCACATATAAATTACCTGCAGCATCTAACGCAACGCCAGTAGGATAGTTAAAGGTAGCACTTGCACCCGGTCCGTTAGCTGCACCGGTTGTATCGCCACCGGCAACAGTTGTTACAACACCTGCTGCACTAACTTCCCTTATCAAGCTATTTCCGGCATCGGCTACATATACATTTCCGTTTGCGTCAACAGCAACTCCGCTGGGTCGGTTAAAAGATGCAGCCTCACCCGTACCATTTACGCTTCCCTGAACTCCGCTGCCTGCCAGTGTACTCACTTTGCCGCCAGGAGTTATTTTACGGATCATGTCATTCCCATAATCAGCAACATAAACATTGCCTGCGGCATCAACTGCCACAGCGGCAGGGCTATAAAATGTTGGCAAACTATCTAAGCTAGTTGTAGTACTATCACCTTTTGACTTTGTATAAGTAGTATTAGGAGGTATTGTTTTTTTAGTACATGCTGTAATAACACACCCAATTGAAAAAACCAGAATTATGCTATAAACTAATTGTTTTACGGGCGATAACTTCATTTTATACTAGGGGCTTTATGTGATAAATTTCAATCAGGTAAAGATAGGTTTAACGCGCATTTTTGAAAATTAGTTCTGCTATTTATATTATAATCACTTTTGAACTTAAATCATCCAGCTTAAATTTTCTTTTCCTGGTTAATCAATCTCTTAAAATGGCATTCCTATACCAAAATTCAATTGTAAAAAGTTATAGGTATCTCCACTATTGGTGGCCGCATAGTTTGCCTTAAATGATCCGGAATGGAATAGCTCATTAAAGTGATCAATAAGCACCCACTGAGCACTGCCATTAAATTGCGGATCTTTGAACTTAAGTGCAGCATCCAGTCTAAATACAAAAAAACCAAGGTCAAACCGTAATCCGGTGCCTATATCCATTGCTGATGATTGCCAAATATTATCGACCCTGAATTCAACATTAGGGTCATTGGGTTGTTTATTTAAACGCCACACATTCCCGGCATCAACAAAGACTGCTCCTTTTAACTTTGATCCAAAAAAATCATCTGCTAATTTATACCTGTATTCGAGGTTTGATACTATTTTAATTTCCCCAAACTGGTCAAGGTATTTCAATCTTGTCCTGATTGAATCAGCCCCCGATCCGGTTCCATAAAATGTAGCTCTATTAAATTGCCCGGGCCCAAGAGTACGCGGCAACCATCCACGCATATCATTAGCTCCGCCAGTATAAAATTCCTTTTCAAATATCCAGTTACTGGTATTACTGTTACCATAAGGGACACCAATACCCGGATTTAACCTGAATATCAATTGTCTTTCACCTCCAAAACTATGATATATCCGTAAATCGATTTCCGTTTTTGCATACTGGGCAAAAGCCCTGCCTCCAAGCGTCCGTGATCCAGAAGTATCCCGTGGCGTATTAAAAATTTTGCTTAATAAGGCTAAAGTATTACCACCTACATCTACATTTCCACGGAAGTATACAAAATTTGAATATGAATTAAGTTCAATGGCATTATATTGAAAAGTATATTGACTTCCTGATGTAAAAATGGTTCTTCCTATAAGATAACTGTAAGCATATAAGTTTTTTGATAATAATTCCTGCTCAGCAACCGGGTCTATAACTCCACGTGAAAATTCAATATCTATAGGTGTTATCGTATGCAGTTTACGGGCAGTTTCTGCAAAATCATAAGTAATAGAATTGGTTATACTTGTGCGCTGCACTAATCCCTTTTCATAAAACAATTGGTAGTTGCTTGAAAAAGTGGTGTGGGGAACGCCATATTTGCCTGGCAATGCAAAATCAAAGGGCGAAATGATGAGCGGGTAAATAAGGCTGGCTCCTAACCTCAGATCCTGGTTTTCAATTCCACCCGGATTAGTCTTATTGTTACTATTATCAAACAACACGCTCCAATTAGCTTTTATTTGTAAAATGGCAGCACTTTTAAATACGTTACGATCTGTAAAAGTATTACCAAGATTGTATCCAAATTGGCCAGCATTAAAAAGGAACTCCCCCTCTACCCGATCGGACATCCGTTTTAAAGGAACAATATCTATTTTAGAATCCAAACGATGGGTACTATCTGGCAACTTGATATAGGTTGGATTGGGTACATTTCTAAAAACATTCAGCTCCGATAGCCTTGATGTTGTAAGTGTCTGCTTATCAACATCATACAACTGACCTTTACGCTGAAAAATATAAGTAATAACCGGGCCTGGTTTAAATTTGTGCGAAAAATCAACAAATCTGAATTGAGAGTCTACCTGAATGGTATCTGCCTTACCGACTGTTCGGCCAGAGCTGTTAGCGATAGTTATCAGTGTATTATTAATGGTATAAACGGGGTGAGTCGATTTTCCGATAGGATTATCAATGGTCATCTTTAAATCAACCACACTACTCATAAAAGTAGAATCGTAGGTATAATTAATATATTGACGATAAAAATCATAATACCCATTTCTTTTCATAATGGTGTAAAACTCATCCCGATCATAAGCCAGGCTATCAGTATCAAAACGCCCTCCGGGCTGAACATGTGAAAACCGCGGACGATTAACCATATAAAGATTTTTTACGTTTTTATCATAAATAGAGTCATCAATTTTACGAATTCTGAATAAAGGGCCTTCAACTGCAGTAAATATAAGCTCAGCTTTTTTCTTTTTTATGTAGATGGAGTCTGATACTTTGGCTTTTAAATAACCTTTATTTTGCAAAAATTGCTCTATTTGCACGCGTGAAAACTCAACAAGGCCACTATCCAAAATAGCTGGGGGCTCGCCTATATCTCTTTTGCCGTTTTTGCTGAACATATAATAAAACTGAAGATTAATAACATTATTGGGCTGCTGTCCCTTATCAACATAAGTAACTGCAGCTGTAGCAAAATCTTCATTAGAAACTCCTTTAATGGTTATTTTACGCACCAGAGCCTGGTTAGCGTTAAGCCTTCGCGTTAAACTACAGCCCGAAACCATAATGAGCAGAAGAATACTTAATATTGTAAGGCGGTAACCATTAGGTTTTATATATGCTTTCAAAATCTCAAATCAGTTTACTAAAGTCCTTACAACATAAAAAAGAGCGCGCAGAGTATGGCCTTTTTTTGGTTGAAGGCTATAAATCAGTTATTGAATTTATTAATTCTTCTTACCACATTGAGGCTATTTATTATACAGCGTCATTCGACCCAAAAATGCTGAAATTATCCCGAAAAATAAACTTATGTGAAATTTCTGTTACAGATATTCAAAAAATCAGCAGTTTAAAAACTCCTCAGGATATTATTGCACTTGTGAAAATACCGGCATGGCCCGCCCTCACTAACACACAACTTAAACAAAAGTTCACATTGGTATTAGATGGAATACAAGATCCGGGCAATATGGGCACTATTATCCGTACGGCTGACTGGTTTGGCATAAATAATATTATTTGTTCGGTTGATACAGTTGATGTTTATAATCCCAAGGTGGTACAAGCTAGCATGGGTTCTCTTTCACGTATAAATGTGCATTATACAAATTTAACCGCCACATTGCCACAAATTGGATTGCCTGTTTTTGGTGCCATGCTAAATGGTGAAAATATTTATACTACCAATTTTGGCAACGAAGGGTTAATAGTTATGGGTAATGAAGGCAATGGTTTAAGACCTGATGTTGAGCAGTTAATTAACAAAGCAATAACTATTCCGCGCACTGGAAAAGCCGAATCACTGAACGTTGGTATAGCAACTGCATTATTTTGTTCAGAAATAAATAGAAAATCGTACAAATAGTATTGTTCAACAATAAATATTTACTATTTTTGCAGCCTTGAAAAAGGGTCGGGTGGCCGAGTGGCTAGGCAGAGGTCTGCAAAACCTTTTACAGCGGTTCGAATCCGCTCCCGACCTCAAGATTAAAAACATTAAAATAATAACACCATGGGCGTTACTCGTTTAAAAAGAAAAGATAGGAAAAACAAAACTACTTCCAGGTTGGAAGTACAATTTTTGAAACTGGCTACCAACCTTGAGCCAGGAAGCCGTTCTGCTGAACCTAAAAACAGCCAGATAGCAAAAAACAACGCAGCTTTAGCAAAAGCAGTTGCAGCAAAATAATTCCCTCAAAGGAAATTAAATTCGCTTTTAATGATATATAAATCCTGCCGGATAAACCGGTGGGATTTTTTTATGTGATAATTTCCGGATTTTAAGATTATAGAAAAGTATGTTATCTTAAAACCTGGAAAAATTACAGACCAGACAATATCCTCTTATTAATTCTTTTAATCAATCCAGGTCCTTCATAAATAAATCCGGTATAAAGTTGTACAAGTGACGCGCCTGCATTTAATTTCTCAAAAGCATCTTCTGCCGAATGAATCCCCCCTACTCCAATAATAGGAAAAGTACCATTTGATTTTTCGGAAAGATATTTGATCACTTCGGTAGAACGTTGTGTTAGAGGTTTTCCACTTAGTCCACCCATTTCATTCTTAAGGCTATCTTGTGATGCCAGATTTTCCCGGCTAATAGTAGTATTGGTTGCAATAATACCTGCGATACCAGTTCCCTGTACAATTTCAACAATATCATCCAATTGTTCATTGGTTAAATCAGGTGCTATTTTTAGTAATATTGGCCTGCTGATACCATTTTTTGAGTTACGTTGCTGTAAGGTATTCAACAACGCCATTAAAGGTTCTTTTTCTTGCAGGGCCCGTAACCCAGGAGTGTTGGGCGAACTTACATTCACCACAAAATAATCAACCACATCAAATAAACGGTCAAAGCATTTAATATAGTCACTTACAGCATCCTCATTAGGAGTTATCTTATTTTTACCAATATTACCGCCAATAATTAATTGTTTGTTCTTCCCTTTGGCATTTTTGCGAAAAGCGGCTAACCTTTCAGCTACCACATCAACCCCTAAATTATTAAAACCCATGCGGTTAATTAGTCCGCCATCATTGGGTAGCCTGAACATACGCGGCTTCTCGTTGCCCGGTTGAGGCAAGGGGGTAACCGTTCCAACTTCAACAAAGCCGAAACCAAGGTTGGCCATTTCGCCCATCAGTTCACCATTTTTGTCGAACCCGGCAGCAAGACCAACAGGATTTTTAAATTTCAAACCAAAAACTTCTTTTTCGAGTGAAGGATGTTCAACATCCCAAATGCCTCGACTCAATGCACCACCACCCGGAAAACGGTTAAAACGCTTCAAATTAGCCGTAACAAAATAATGAACCACTTCCGGATCGAACTTAAAAAGCAAAGGTTTTATCAGAGAATACATGGGCGCGAAGTTACTTTTTTTGATTCATAATTAGTAACTGGTTCATAGTTGATGGATCATGGTTAATAGCGAAGCAAAAACCGTTTGTAACAAATTGGTAAACCAATTTGGGTATATAAAAGAATATCTATATTAGCTTTCATCATCTGCCATGATCTATGATCCATCAACTATGAACCATATATAAACTATGAATCCTAAAAACACCCGTCGTAACTTTATTAAAAACACAGCAGTGGGAACCATTGCAGCACTAGCATTACCCGAACTTGTTTCAGCAGCTTTGGTTAAAGAAAATATAAAAAAGGTTCATCTTGATAAAGATGATGTAATCCTTTTTCAGGGCGATTCTATTACCGACTGGGGTCGCGATCACTCCAAATCAACACCCAATAATACCAGTGCTTTGGGAAACGGCTATGTAATATTTGCAGCCGGGCATTTACTGTTGGAACATCCGGATAAAAACTTACAGATTTACAATAAAGGCATCAGCGGCAACAAAGTTTACCAATTGGCTGAACGCTGGGATGCAGATTGCCTTGCGTTAAAACCCAATGTACTGAGCATACACATTGGCGTAAATGATTTTTGGCATACACTTACCAGTGGCTACACTGGTACTATTGAAACTTACATTACCGACTATCATAAACTAATTGACCGCACCAAACAGGCTTTACCTAATATAAAATTAGTTATCTGCGAGCCATTTGCCACCAAAGGCGTTAAAGCGGTTGATGAAAAATGGTATCCAACATTTGATCTGTTCAGAAAAGCAGCTCGTGATATTGCCAATGAATATAACGCTGCTTTTGTACCTTATCAGTCAGCATTTGATCAGGCTTTAAAGGTGGCCCCAGCTGCCTATTGGAGCCTTGACGGGGTACACCCCAGTATTGCAGGTGAAGCGTTGATGGCAAAAACCTGGATGGAGGCTGTTCGCTAAAGAGGTAAGAGATTAGTGATTTGAGGTTAGTTTTTAGGTTAAAAGTCAAGAAGTAATCTCCAATCAACTAATCGCTAACCTTCATTTTCGATTAGATGTCAAAAAACTAACCTCTAATTAACTTATCTCTAATCTCCATTTTAAGCCTTCGGCTTTAAATCGTATCTTTGCGCCCAAATGATTGCTATAAATAACCTTACGTTCGAGATTGGTGCACGGGCCCTGTATGATGAAGCTAACTGGCATATAAAACCAGGGGAAAAAATTGGTCTTATTGGCGCCAACGGTACTGGTAAAACCACTCTTTTAAAAATCATTGTAGGTGATTATAAACCTACCTCGGGCACTATATCAATGGCTAAGGATCTGACCATTGGTTACCTTAATCAGGATTTACTTTCTTACTCATCTGATAAAAATATTTTGCACGTGGCCATGGAGGCTTTTGAGCGCCAAAACCAATTGCATGATGAGATTGAAAACCTGCTTAAAAAGCTGGAGACCGACTATACTGATGACCTTTTACATAAGCTAAGTGACAAACAACATGAGTTTGAACTACTTGATGGTTACAATATTGAATACAAGGCACACGAAATTTTAGCCGGTTTAGGTTTTAATGAAGCAGATACCAAACGTAAATTGAGTGAGTTTTCGGGTGGATGGCGTATGCGTGTAATGCTGGCCAAAATTCTTTTGCAAGCACCTGATATCTTATTGCTGGATGAGCCGACCAACCACTTGGACTTACCATCAATTGTGTGGCTTGAAGATTATTTGAAAGCTTTTGAAGGTGCTATCGTTATCGTATCGCACGATAGGTGGTTTTTGGATAAAGTAATTAACCGTACGGTAGAATCGCGTAAGGGTAAATTAACCGTTTATGCTGGTAATTACTCTTTTTATTTAGAAGAAAAAGCACAGCGTGAAGAAATTCAGCGCGGTGAGTTTAAAAATCAGCAATCAAAAATAAAACAGGAAGAACGCTTAATTGAACGTTTCCGTGCCAAAGCTTCAAAAGCAAAAATGGCACAATCGCGTATCAAGGCATTGGATAAGCTGGAACGTGTGGATGATGTAGATGATGATAACCCATCAGTAAACTTTAGTTTCCGTTTCACCAAGCAATCAGGCAGGCACGTGGTAACGTTGGAACACATCACCAAAAAATACCCTGCACTTGATATTTTAAATGACACAGAAGCCGTAATTGAAAAAGGTGACAAAATAGCTCTGATCGGTGCTAACGGTAAAGGTAAATCAACCCTACTGCGTATTATTGCTGCAGCTGATAAAGAATTTACTGGCAAGGCAGAAACAGGGCACAACGTATCGCAAACGTTTTTTGCACAGCACCAATTGGAAGCCCTGCATTTGGAAAACACTGCTTTGCAGGAGTTACAATCTTTTGCTCCAAAGCATTCAGAAACTGAGCTACGTACTATTTTAGGTTCATTTTTGTTTACCGGTGACGATGTATTTAAAAAGATAAAGGTATTATCAGGAGGTGAAAAATCACGTGTGGCCCTAGCTAAGGCGCTAACTGCAGATGCCAATTTCCTGGTACTGGATGAGCCCACTAACCACCTTGACATTGCATCAGTAAACATATTGATACAGGCTTTACAGCAGTTCGAAGGAACGTTTATAGTAGTATCGCACGATAGGTATTTCCTTGATAATATTGCCAATAAGATCTGGTTTATCGAAGATCAAAAAATCAAACAATATCCGGGTACTTACGCGGAGTTTGATGTTTGGAATAGCAAACGCAAGCTTGAACCAAAAACAGCTGCGGCTCCTGCTCCTCAACCTAAAAAGGAAGAGAAAAAAGAAACTGCCCCGGCAAAACAACCATCCGAAAATAAACATCAGCAATTAAAAAAACTCAACCAAGATCTGGCTAAAATGGAAGAGCAAATTGCAGAGCTTGAAAAAACGATAAAACAATTGGAAGCAAAATTAGCTGATGAAAAATTGTACAATGATCTTTCTAAAATGAAAGAAATGAACAAGGATTATGATGCTAAGAAACTGGAGTTGGGTCATATCCAGCTAAAATGGGAGGCCCTGGCCGAACAAATAATGGAACTGGAAGCATAATGATTAAAAAAAATCTCCTCTAAACGGGAGATTTTTTTTTGAGTAAAATATAGTTGTAAATTACGTTAATTGCTTAGTAATTTACTGCAATGAAAAACACCTATCCCCTATTCGTTTTATTAATGCTTATTGTCGCAAATACTTTTGCCCAATCAACTTACGATAATAACGTATTTCAGTCCAATATAAAAAGCGTTGAATTTTATAATTCAGCAAAACAATCGTCGTTTCCGGCAATTACATTAGGCTCGGGCGATAAACTTTTACTTGCGTTTGATGATTTGCAGGGTGGCTCTAAAAATTTCAGTTATACAATAGAGCATTGCGATATGAACTGGAACTCATCTAACCTATCAACTGCCGAATACCTGAAAAACTATACCGACGATAAAATAACCGATTTTAGTTATTCCGTAGCTACTGTACAAAAATACACCCACTATCAACTTAAGCTACCCAACCAAAACGTTGCACCTAAAATAGCAGGTAACTATATTTTAAAGGTTTATGAAGATGATTCATCAAAACCAATTCTTACCCGCAGAATGTATGTAATCGGACCTAAAATAGCTTTAAGTGCTGAAATAGTACAATCAGGCGATGTATCAACCCGTCTTACAAACCAAAAGATTAACTTCACTTTGGATTATGGCACTTTGCGGGTACAAAATCCGGGGAATGATGTCCGTACTATTATTATGCAGAATGCCCGTAGCGAAACAGCCCAATTAAATAATCAGCCTACTTATATCCAGGGCACCAAGCTCATTTACAATGACATTACTCTTAACGATTTCCCTGGCGGAAACGAGTTCAGGCATTTTGATACCCGTACCTTAAAATTAAACTCCGAGCGTATTTTACACATTACCCGTGAGGATACATCAAATACCATCCTCTTATTAACTGACCCTGACAGGAACGAACCCAATTATTCTTTTTCGTATGATTTAAATGGCGCCTTTTATATTCTTAACCAGGATGGTACAGACCCGCACACCGATGCCGATTATGCACATATGTATTTTACGCTGAACACAAAAAGGTCGCCAAACGAGGGTACCCCGTATATTGTTGGCCAGTTTAATGATTACAAAGTGGATGATAACAGCAAAATGGTATATTATGCGGACAAGAATAGATTTGCCGCCAGTATTCTATTAAAACAAGGTGTGTATGATTACACTTATGTTTGGGTTGATAAAGCTGGCAAACAGGATGATACAGCCTTGGAGGGCAGTTTTTTCCAAACAGAAAATGATTACCAGCTATTGGTATATTATCACCCTGCCGGCGCGCGTTGGGACGAATTAGTGGGATATACACTATTAAATACGACAAAAAAGCAATAAAAAATCAGCATCTTATTATTTAGCCGCTAACAAATTGTTAAACGCTAGTTTTCAGGCTATTATTTATTATTTGATAAGTAAATATTTATGGCATTTTCGTTAAAATCCTAAAAACTTTTCAGGCAGTTATTTGATTATATATATAAATAATCTTTATCTTGAAAAATATATCCCCTTGGAACGATTTGGACGTATAGCCCTTAAAACAATTCTCTGGATAATTGCCAGTGTCTTATTTCTCATACTGTTAATAGTAATACTGATACAGGTACCAGCAGTCCAAAACTTTGCAAAAGATAAAGCGGTTACTTTTATACAGGGTAAAATCCACACTAAAGTTAAAATTGGTCATATTTCATTGGGCCTACCCAAGTTGCTTGTTTTAGAAGATGTTTATTTTGAAGATCAGAAAAAAGACACCCTTTTAGCAGGCGATAAATTAAAAGTTGATATCAGTTTATTTGAGCTGTTTAACCATAAAGTGGAGATTAATGAGATAAATTTGGAAGGCATTACCACTAATATTAACCGTGGGGCCGACAGTGCTTTTAACTTTGATTACATTATAAAAGCCTTTGCGGGGGAACAGCAAAAGCCTGTAAAACCTACCGACACTTCATCAACCATGAAGTTTTCTATTGATAAGGTTATTCTCGATAAAATAAATGTCTCCTATAAAGATGCCATTACAGGTAATGATATAAAATTTCTGTTAGGACATTTTGATACCCGTATCAAGGATTTTGATATGGATAAAATGAAATTTACCATTCCAAAAATCACCATTTCGGATATTGATGCGCGCATTATTCAATCGCCAGTAACAGCCGGAGGAACTAAAATAGTTCCTATTGATACCGCTACCAAACCTATCAGCATGGTTATCAACTTAGGCACAATTGATATATCAAAAGTAAAAGTTGACTACCAAAGCAATAACATGACCACGCAGGTTGGATTGGGTAAGCTGTTGGTGCAGATAGATAAAATCGATTTGAAGAACCAAAATGTTGGTATTAAAAGTATTGAGTTAAATGATACTAAAGCTTCCCTAGCATTCGCCCAACCTCAGTCTGTTAAAAAAACAGTGGTAAAAGCAGTTAAAAAGCTGGACACCCTAGTGGCATCACCACAGAGTGGTAAAGGATGGCGGGCTTCATTAGGAAGAATAAGCTTCAGCAATGATAATATTAAGTTTGATAATAATGCGCAAAAACCTATAGCTAAAGGCCTTGATTTTGCCCACATGAATATCCGCGACCTAAATGTTGATGCAGAAAACATTGCCTACAGCCCTGATACCATCTCAGGTAAAATAAACACATTCACCTTTAGCGAAAAGAGCGGTCTGGCAATCAAAAAATTTCATACTTCATTTCTGTACGGCCCTAAAAATGCGTACCTAAATGATCTTCTCGTTGAAACACCTCAATCTGTTATTCAAAAACAATTACAGGTAAGCTATCCGTCTATCGCTTCATTAAGTACTAATTTGGGCCAGTTATTTGTAAATGCTAACTTAGATGGTAGTCGCCTGGGGTTAAAAGATTTATTACTGCTGATGCCCTCTATGGCTACTATGGATCCTTTTAAACGCGCCCCAAATGCCGTTTTTAAAATAGACGGCCGTGTTGTTGGAAAAGTAAATGACCTGCGCATTCCTAACCTGGAAATAAGCGGACTAAGCAAAACGCATATCAAAGCATCTGCAGTAATGCGGGGATTGCCCAATGTAAATAAAGCCTGGTTTGATGTAACTATAAACGACTTTAATACCGGAAATGATGATATAGCTAAACTGGTATCACCAGGAATGATTCCTTCATCCGTTAGCATCCCTACCAATTTAAACCTTAAAGGCACTTTTAAAGGTGGCATGTATCACTTTAAAACGAACATGCAACTCCGTTCAAGCTATGGCGCAATTGACCTGAATGCGGACATGAAAAACGGCAACAGCAAATCAAACGCTGCTTATACAGCCTACGTAAAAGTAAATGATTTAAATATCGGTACTCTTACTAAACAGCCTCAAACCATAGGCACAGTTACATTAACAACTTCCATCTCCGGAACAGGCCTTGATCCTAAAAAAGCAAATCTGAAATTTAACGGAGATATCGCCAAGGCCTATATCAAAGGTTATAATTATCAAAATCTAATGTTATCAGGCACTGCCCATAATGGAAACTATACAGCTAAAGCAAACCTGAAAGACCCTAATATTAGTTTCAGCCTCGATGGTAAGGCTGATATGAGCAAGCAATATCCTTCGGTAAGTGCCACTTTGCTAGTTGATAGCATTAACCTGCAAAAATTAAATTTCTCAAAAGAAGAAATGCGCTTTCACGGTAAAATAGTTGCCAATGTCCCCACTGCCGACCCGAATTATCTTAATGCAAACATACAAGCTACTGACTTGCTTCTATCCATTGATAACCGGGTTGTAAAATCAGATACTATTAGCCTGGTTTCGACTGCCAATGCAGACAGCAGCACTTTAAGGTTAAAAGCGCCAATGCTTAATGCCCATATGGCAGGGAAATATAAGCTACCCGAAATTGGCCCGGCCATTCAGGATGTATTGAATAAATACTTTAACAAGGATAAAGCAAATACATCAGCTAAAACAAAACCAACTTATTCGCCTCAGCAATTTGCATTTGATATCAGGGTGGTTAAAACGCCTGTAGCTGCACAGTTTTTTCCATCATTGAAAACACTGGAGCCAGTATTAATCAGCGGGCACTTTAATAGTCAAACAGGTGACCTTACTGTTAATGGCTCTATCCCCAAAGTGGTTTATGGAACCAATACTATAAATAATGCTAAACTGGCTATTAATACCGATCAAAATGCACTTAACTACAGCTTAACAGTTGATGAGATAAAAGCATCTTCATCCCTTAATCTTTTGTACACCAGTATAACAGGCAATGCAGAAAACGACAAACTCAACGTAAAAATACAAATCCGCGATGCAGCTAAAAAGGAAAGGTATCGTTTGGCAGGAGTCTTTAGTATTTTGCCAGATGAATACCAGTTTAGCTTTTTAAAAGACGGACTAATATTAAACTACGATCAATGGGTAGTAAATCAAGACAATGCGCTTGAATTTGGAAATAAAGGGCTATTAGCCAAAGATTTTTCCATTACCAGTAATAACCAGGTATTGAGCATTAATAGCGATTCGCAGCAAATGAATGCACCCATTACAGTAGATTTTAAAAACTTTAAAATTGAAACACTCACACAAGCTGCCCAGCAGGATTCATTGCAGGTTGGAGGTACCATAAACGGACAAACTCATATTAGCGACTTGCAAAAAGCAATGCAATTTAATGCCAATTTAGATATTCATGATTTTAGTTTTAAAGGGGACACCCTTGGAAACATAGCCATTAAAGTGAATAATGAAACGCCAAACGCAATTTCAGCCGATATAGGCATTAGCGGAAAGGGCAACCAGGTTAATTTAAAAGGGCTTTATTATACTGCGCCATCGGGCACTTTTGATATGAACCTTGATATTGTGAATCTGGATATGAAAAGTATTGAAGGCTTTAGTTTCGGAAGCATCAGAAACTCAAAAGGGAGCATAAATGGACAGCTAAAAATTTCGGGCACAACCAGCGCACCAGTTATCAGGGGTGATGTTAATTTTAATAAAGTTGGGTTTAACGTTAGCATGCTTAACTCCTACTTTACCATGCCAAATGAAAGTATCTCCTTTAATAATGATGGTATTTTGTTTAATGATTTTACGATGGTTGATTCCCTTGGAAATAAAGCCATAATAAGCGGAACAGTTTACACCAAAACCTTTACTGATTTCAAATTCGGACTAAACATTGATGCCCAAAACTTCAGGGTAATAAACTCCACTCAGGCTGATAACAAGTTATATTATGGTAAGCTTTTCATTGATACCCATATTACCATAAGGGGCAATTTGAATAAACCGGTTGTTGATGCCAATATTACCGTAAATGACAAAACAGATTTAACTATTGTATTGCCAGAGGATGATCCCGGTGTTGAAGACAGGGAAGGTGTAGTTGAGGTAATTAACCCTAATGCTACAAATGCCGATTCCATATTTTTAGCCAAACAGCTGGATTCTCTGCGCAAATCTGACGTTAAAGGGCTTGACGTTTCGGCTACCATAAAAATAAACAAGGCCGCCAATTTCACTATTGTTATTGACCCGGGAAACGGAGATGTGGTTCAGCTAAAAGGAGAAGCACAATTAAATGGAGGAATTGATCCAAGCGGAAAAACAAATCTTACCGGCACTTACACAGTTGAGCAGGGATCTTATAACTTATCATATGCAACTGTAAAACGTAAATTCCTCTTTAAAAAAGGCAGCACCATAACCTGGACAGGCGATCCAACCAGTGCCATTGTTGATTTAACTGCTATTTACGTTGCTAACGTACCCCCTATTGATCTGGTAAGTGATCAGTTGGGTAGCACACAAAATGCAACTCAGTATAAGCAGAAATTGCCTTTTAATGTTGCTTTAAATTTAAAAAATCAATTGCTAAAGCCTAAAATCAGTTTTGATATAGTACTGCCTGACAGCAGTTATTCAGTGGGGCCTGATGTAATATCAACTGTAAATGCAAGGCTCGATCAGGTAAGGCAGGATACCAATGAAATGAATAAACAAGTGCTTGGTGTTTTGGTGTTGGGGCACTTTATAGGTGATAATCCATTGCAAAGCCAGGGAGGTAACACCACGGTAAATGGAGTGCTCCGGAATAGCGTGAGCAGTCTGCTATCCGACCAGTTAAACAAACTGGCTGGCAATCTTATTGGCGGTGTCCAGCTAAGTTTTGATCTTACTTCGGGCGCAGATTATTCAACCGGGACAGAACAAAACCGAACGGATTTGAACGTAGGATTATCAAAACAGTTTTTAAATGACAGGGTGACGGTAACAGTTGGCAGTAACTTTAATCTGGAAGGACAAAATCAACCCGGGCAAAAAACATCGGATATTGCCGGCAATGTTTCTGTAAATTATAAAATAACAAAAGATGGGCGTTATATAGTAAGGGCGTATCGTCGTGATGAATTTATTGTTATTGAAGGCGAAGTAGTGGAAACAGGTGTGGGCTTTACGTTCACTTATGATTTTAATCGGTTTAAGGAAATTTTCGCCAAAAAATCGAAAGCCGAAAAGCAAGAGGAAAAACAATACAATCAGGAACAAAAAAAGAAAAAAGAGGAACAAAAGGAAACTGATAAAAAAGCCGACTCCCTGTCAACACAGGCGCAGCCAGCAAATCAGCCTTAAAAAATAATCATCAAATTAAAACATGGCCAAAATCAGGTATTTATTTATTCTTTTTATTGTTTTAACAAGTGCGTGCAGTACCACAAAGTATTTAGCTCCTGGGCAAAAGCTATATACTGGCGGAACGGTAAAAATTGATGATAAAAACATAAAAAAGAGCGAAGCTAAAGAATTAAGCACGGAATTGGAAGCTTTATTGCGCCCCAAACCTAATGGCAGCATACTTGGCTTAAGGGTTAAACTATATATTTATGAAAAAACAAAAACCACTAAAAAAAGCGGATTAAAACATTATTTGAACACTCATTTAGGCGAACCGCCGGTATTGGTAAGTACAGTTGATCTGGACAAAAACAGTAGCATTTTACAAAACAGGTTACAAAACGAAAGCTACTTTTTAGCACAGGTAACTGGCGATACTATTGGGAAAAAGAAAACCGCAAAAGCTGTTTATACAGCCCAAACAGGACCTGCATATCATTATCGTAAAGTTGAATTCCCAAATAATAATGATGATCTGGATACCGCTGTTAAGGGCACATCAGCCCAGTCATTATTAAAAGTTGGGGATAAGTATAATCTTGATATTATAAAAAATGAAAGGATCCGGATTGATGCCCGTTTAAAAGAAGAGGGGTTTTTCTATTTCTCACCTGATGACCTGATTATGCGCTATGATAGTACAGTTGCTGGCCACCAGGTTGATTTGTTTGTAAAAGTAAAAGACGCCACACCAGATGAGGCTCGCTGGATTTATTCTGTAAGAAACATTTACGTTTATCCACATTACTCTTTAAAAGACACCTCATTAAAATTAGATTCTGCAATAAAATACCGCTGGTACAATGTAATAGATCCTAAAAACGAATACAAGCCCTATACTTTTGAAAACACAGTGCTGTTGCACCCGAATGATATATATAACCGCACACAGCATAATAATTCACTAAGCAGATTCATTGAATTAGGCCCCTTTAAATTTGTTAAAAACAGGTTTGAGGATGTAACACCCGATTCAGCTAAACTTGATATTTACTATTTCCTTACCCAACAAAAGAAAAAATCACTTCAGGTTGATCTGGTTGGCCGCCAAACATCTGCCAATTATGAGGGCGCGCAGATTAATTTGAGCTTTAAAAATAGAAACTTATTTAAAGGAGCCGAATTACTAACAGTAACTTTATTTGGTAGTACGGATGTTCAGTTCGGTAAATATAACTCCGGGTATAATGTTTACCAGGTAGGTTTACAACCGTCCATTTCTTGGCCAAGGTTTATCTGGCCTTTTAACTTTGCTTCTAATAACGCTTATATTCCGCGAACAGTTTTAACCACTGGTTACACGTTGATTAACCGTACTCAGTTATACACGCTAAATTCATTCAACGTATCCTATGGTTATCAATGGAAACCCAATGTGCATAAGCAGGAGGATCTGGAACTATTAACTGTAACCTTTGTTGATCCAGAAAATGTAACCCAATTATATAAAGACAGCATCGAAAAAACGCGTAATCCCGCGCTTGCACATGTTATCAATCGTCAATTTACTTTTGGCCCTTCTTATAGTTATACATGGACAAATACCAATGAATCGCTCCGCACTAACACCTTATATTATAACAGCAAGATAAGTTTATCGGCAAATTTGTACGGGATAATTACCGGGGCCGATACATTGAAGGGGAAAGTGGGTAAAATTTTCGGAACCCCTTTTGATCAGTACATAAAACTGGAAAATGAAATCAGGTTTTTTCATAAACTTACACCTAACAGTAAGCTAGCTATGCGTTTCATGGTTGATGTAGGTATACCCTATGGCAACTCAACTGTTCTACCCTATTCTCAGCAATTTTTTATAGGCGGCTCAAATAGCTTACGTGGTTTCCAGGCCCACTCAATAGGACCTGGCTCATATAGTATACCTGAAGAACTTACGCAAGGAACCAACTTTTTACCGGATGAATCTGGCGATATAAAAATTGAAGGAAACATAGAATATCGCCCCAAGTTATTCAGTATAGTAGAAGGTGCGCTATTTGCTGATGCCGGGAATATATGGCTAATGAGAAGCAATCCGTATCAGCCGGGAGCTGCATTTGGAAAGAATTTCTTAAGTCAGATAGCAGCAGATGCCGGCGCAGGCTTACGTTTTAACCTTACCGTACTTATTTTACGCCTGGATGTCGGCTTTCCTATTGTTGAGCCAAACTTACCCTTGGGACAGCGTGTAGTTATTGACAAAATCGATTTCGGAAGTTCAACATGGCGATCCCAAAACCTGGTTTATAACCTAGCCATTGGCTACCCTTTCTAATTTTAACTATATCGCATCAGAATTTAATATTTAAATACCTAATTGTTAATTTAATTCAATTTATCTTAAATTTCTTTATCTGTTTTTGTTAACTTTTTAATAATAGTTTGACGTATAAGTTAATTTAAATACTAATTTTAGTAGCTTATATTGTAATTATTGATGTGCAAGGCTTCTTTGGCCCTTTATATTATTAAATGTTTGATACTAAGCTTTTTTAATGAACAGCCTGCATAGAAACACAATTATTATAACTATCAGTTTAATTACAATAGTTGCAGCCGGAATTGTAATGACAGATTGGGTAAGCAACATTCCAGCCCTTCAAAAAATATTCCCTGATTTTAATAGCATAAAATTCAATCCGGCTTTATGCTTTTTGTTACTGGGTTTTGCATTATTATTTACCCAATACAACATATCAAAAAACAAAACAACACTGTTTTTAATATTGTCATCTTTAACACTTATAATCGGCCTGATAACCTTATCTCAGGATTTTTTCCATTTTAATAGTGGGCTTGACCAATTGTTTGTTTTTGATAAAACCAAACAATCACCTAATTATCCTCACCCCGGCCGTATGGCTGTTAATACTTCCATTAACTTTATTTTAATGGCAACAGGCTTTTTAGCTTTAACCATTCCTAAACGTTCATTCATTATTATTGCGCAGTTTCTTTTTAATTTAGTCACCTTTCTTTCGGCTTTCGCCTTAATTGGTTACTCATATGGCATTTCTTTATTCTATGCCATATTCTATGTAAACTCAATGGCATCTCATACTGCCATTCTTTTCCTGATATTATCAATTGCTGCTTCACTTTTAAATCCTTCAATAGGCATTACCCATTTATTTACTGGAAAACAGGTTGGCAATAGAGTGGCTAAACGTTTTTATGTTTTATTGCTAATTATGGTTATGCTATTTGGCTTAATGATAATTCATAAACCCAGTTTCAGCTTATTTTCATCTATTGATATAGAAATCTCCATACTCGCAATATTGTTTTTGCTGATAAGTCTTCTTTTTATATGGAATATGGCCGAATGGCTAAATAATATTGATAAAAAAAGGTCAGACGCTGAAGCAGAAATAAAACTAATCAACACCCAACTTGAAAAACGTATTGAAGAGCGAACTACCGCTTTTCAAAGAAGTGAAGAAAAATATCATTCTCTTATTGAACAAGCTTCGGATGCTATTTATGTATTGGATTTTAACGGAAACTTTACAGATGTAAACGACAGCATGTGTAAAATGATGGGATATAGCCGCGATGAACTTTTAAAATTAAATATAGAGGATATAGTTGATCCGGATGAGTTAAAAATAGATCCATTACCCAAAAGCATGCACAATACAGGACAGTCTGTTATCCGTGAAAGAACATTTGTTACTAAAAATGGCCAGCCATTTACTGTTGAAATAAATGTAAAAATATTTGTTGACGATCGTATCATGGTTATTGCGCGGGATGTAACCGATCGAAAAAAGATAGAAAAAGAACTCAGAGAAGCTGAGTTGAAATTTAGAACGATAGCAGAAAAATCAATTGTAGGGGTATACATTGTTCAAAAAAACAAGTTCATCTACGTAAACCCAAGGTTTGCTGAAATCTTTGATTATACGCCTAAGGAATTGATAAATACAATTGATATAGAGATAGTTTTTCAAGAAAGTTACAGGGCTATAGCCAATGAACATGTAATGCGGCGCATGACTGGCGAAGTTGAAAGCGTTCACTACGAGGCTATGGGCCGGAAGAAAAATGGTGATTCAAATTGGGTTGAATTTTACGGAAGCAGGGCTATTATAGGAAATGAGCCAACAATTATAGGTTCAATGATTGATGTTACTGAACGAAAAAAAGCCGAAGAAGAATTAAAATCATCTGAGCAGAAATATAAGTTGCTTTTTGATAGTAATCCTATGCCAATGTGGATGATTGCGAAAGATGATCAAACCGTAATTGATGTAAATAACGCTGCAGCAAATCATTATGGCTATACCAAGGAAGAAGCCTTGAAGATTAATATAAAAACTTTAAGACCAGAGGAAGACCAGGAAGATCAGCTAGAAGATTATCTGCAACAAATGAATTATTCTGATAATTTAAGGGTGGTAAAACATCTTAAAAAAGACGGCTCCATTATATATGTAAATATAATAGCTTATGATATTATTTTTGAAGGTCGGCCGGTAAGGTTATCTATGACTATTGATGTTACTGAAAAGCTCAAAGCCGAAGAGTCACTCCAAAAATCAGAAGCCAATTTAAAGGCCATTTTAAATACTACTGATACCGCTTATGCTCTGTTTGATATTGATTTAAAAGTTATTGCCTTTAATCATAAATCTGAAGAATTTATTAATGAACAATATCACCACTTTCCGGAAAAAAGTGACAGGCTTACTGACTATTTTCCAAAAGAAAAATTCCCCCAGTTCAATAGTTTTTCAAAAGAAGTTCTTAAAGGCAAAACGATTACTTACGAAATTGATTACCCCCAGATTAATGGCTCTGTATTTTGGTATGACGTAAGGCTATTCCCTATAACTAATGACAGTAAAGACATAATAGGTATGCTGATGTCATTATATAACATTACTGAAAGAAAAAATGCCGAACAAGACTTAAAAAGCGCCTACAATAGAATACAGAACCATATTAACAGCATAAAAAACATGGCCTGGAAACAATCGCACCTGGTTAGAAGCCCGCTTGCAAATTTAAAGGGACTGTTTGAAATGCTAAAAGATGAACCATCAGATACCGAAGTTTTTGACCACATTAGAACCGAGCTGCACCGAATGGACAATATAATTGTTGAAATGGCTAAAGAAGCTTCGGATAACGAAATTATCGAATAATCCGTTTTTGCATTAACTATTTCATTACTCACTCTTAACTTTTAATCAGAAATGCCCGGCCGGAAAAAAAGTTTCACTACCCCCTTACATATTATTGATTTGCATGACGATGGCTTCCATCCTTTAATTGAAGTAACCCTTTTTGGAAAACATTTTACGCTGGTTTTAGATACAGGCGCTTCAAAAACAGCTTTTGATCAAACGATGCTTTTACTGACAGAAGAAAATACAATACTTAACATAAGCGACAGGCTATCCACAGGATTAGGTACAAACAGCATGGCCTCTTCTACTGCCCTTATTACGGATCTATGTATCGGCGACTTATTAATTGATGAATTTGAAGTTGCAGTACTTGATTTGTCATCCATAAATATTGCCTATCGTCAATTAGGCCATCAAGAAGTTTTAGGGGTATTAGGAGGAGATATTTTAATGAAATATAAAGCTGTTATTAATTACGGGGATAAACAGTTGATATTAAAAAAATAAAGCCCTGTCATAATTACTGACAGGGCCTTAAAATATTAAAATGAATAATTTCTAGGTATCTATCCTTGCATATTTTGCATTCTTCTCAATAAACTCGCGACGCGGGCCTACTTCATCACCCATTAGCATAGAAAAGGTATGGTCACACTCAGCGGCATTTTCAATGCTGGCACGTTTTAAGGTACGTGTTGCCGGGTTCATGGTTGTTTCCCATAATTGTTCGGCGTTCATCTCACCCAAACCTTTATAACGCTGAATATGTACACTATCTTCTTTACCTGCGCCTTTTAATTTTTGTACTGCAGCATCACGTTGTTCTTCCGTCCAGCAATACTCTTGTTCTTTACCTTTCTTAACAAGGTAAAGTGGAGGAGAAGCAACATAAATATATCCAAATTCAATTAACTCCTTCATGTAACGGAAAAAGAAGGTCAGTATCAAAGTGGTAATGTGCGATCCATCCACGTCAGCATCCGTCATGATCACAATTTTGTGATAACGTAATTTACTGATATTAAGAGCCTTGTCATCTTCTGGTGTACCAATGCTAACACCAAGACCTGTGAACATATTTTTTATTTCCTCGTTCTCGTAAATTTTGTGCTCCATGGCTTTTTCCACATTCAAAATTTTACCCCTTAAAGGTAAAATAGCCTGAAACTCACGGTCACGACCTTGTTTGGCAGTACCACCTGCCGAGTCACCTTCCACAAGATATAGTTCGCATAATGAAGGGTCACTATTAGCACAATCCGAAAGCTTACCAGGTAAACCCGAACCACTCATTACGTTTTTACGTTGAACCATTTCGCGAGCCTTACGGGCAGCGGCACGGGCGGTAGCAGCAAGTATTACCTTATTCACTATCATCCGGGCTTCTTTAGGATTTTCTTCCAGGTAATTACCTAAAATTTCACCTACCGCAATATCAACCGCACCCATTACCTCGTTGTTTCCCAATTTAGTTTTGGTTTGGCCCTCAAACTGAGGCTCAGCAACTTTTACCGAAATTACAGCAGTTAATCCTTCACGGAAGTCATCACCCGTAATTTCAATCTTCATATTTTTAAGCAAGCCCGATTTATCAGCATAAGCCTTTAATGTACGGGTTAACCCCCTGCGGAAACCGGCTACGTGAGTACCACCCTCAATAGTGTTAATATTATTAACGTAAGAGTGTACGTTCTCTGAGTAAGTATCGTTGTACTGTAAAGCCAGTTCAACGGGAATTCCCTGTTTTAATCCCTCAATATAAATAGGCTCAGGAATTAATGAAACGCGGGTTCCATCAAGATATTTAACAAACTCCCTTAACCCCCCTTCTGAATAAAAATCTTCAGATGGATGTGTTCCGTCTTCATTTAATTCACGTTCGTCTGTCAATGAAAGGCGGATGCCTTTATTTAAAAATGCTAACTCGCGTAAACGGGCAGCAAGTGTTTCGTATTTATATTCAGTGCCGATTGTAAAAATCTCCGGATCGGGTTTAAAAATAATAGTAGTACCTCTTTTTTCAGTTTCACCAATTGTTTTTACATCAAACATTGGCTTACCTCTTTCATACTCTTGTGTCCAAATTTTACCTTCACGGTAAACCAGAGCAGTTAAATGTGTGGAAAGTGCATTAACGCAACTTACACCCACACCATGCAAACCACCGGAAACTTTATAAGTATCTTTATCAAATTTCCCCCCTGCGTGCAAAACGGTCATTACCACTTCAAGGGCAGAGCGTTTTTCTTTGGTGTGAATAGCCGTAGGAATACCACGACCATTATCAGAAACTAAAATTGAATTATCTTTTTGTATTATAACTTTTATAGTGTCACAATGACCGGCTAAAGCCTCATCTATGGAGTTATCAACAACCTCATATACCAGGTGATGCAAGCCTTTAAAACCTGTATCACCAATGTACATCGACGGCCGTTTACGAACCGCTTCTAAACCTTCTAAAACCTGTATATTATCTGCTGAGTAATTTGATTTATCTTGATTTTCTTCGCTCATATCTGGTTAAAACAATAACCTTCAAAAATACGAATTTTAACCTATATTACAGCAATTGTGGATAAAAATGGCACTATATAAACAACCTAAGTCAAAACATTAGGATACTTGACATGAAAGATTATCTTTGTCAAAATTTTTTAAGATTTAAACAATAAAACATTCATGTCAGCCATTGGGTCGGCAACAAAAATCAATTATTCGCAAAATGAAAACTAAGGCTTCTATTTTTACAAAAATTTCATTAGGTATGTTACTTGCCGGCAGCTTAGCAGCATGCAATAAACCTAAAACAGATGATAAAGCCACTGCTAACCCGGCTACTCCAAATAAAGAAACCATTGTATTTGTTAATTCTGATACTTTGTTAGCTAAGTATGATTACTATAAAGATATGTCTAAACGTTTGGAGGACAAAGCTAATAGTGCTAAAAATGATGTTGGCTCAAGGACACAGGCTTTTCAACGCGAAGTGGCTGAATATCAAAAAGGTGCCAACACTATGCCTGCTGATCAACGTCAAAGCACCGAACAACGTTTACAACGTGAACAACAGGAGTTACAAGGCTATCAGCAAAATGCAACTGCTCAGTTCCAAAATGATCAGGCTAGTGAAAACACAAAGCTTTATGATAAAATTGCTGACTTTATAAAAAGCTATGCTAAAGAAAAAGGCTATAAATTAGTTTTAACTTATTCAAAAGCTAACCCTACCGTACTATACGGAGATCCAGGTTTAGATGTCACTGCTGATGTAGCCAAAAGGCTTAATGATGCTTATTCAAAAGATAAAAAATAATAGTAACTTATATTTATTTACGAACAAAAAACCTCAGCTATTAGTTGAGGTTTTTTAATTTAAAAAGAAAATGGAAAACCAGACAGGTGAAAATTTTATGAGGATGGCTATTGAGCTATCGGAATATAATGTAAAACACAATCATGGTGGCCCTTTCGGTGCAGTAATTGTTAAGGATAATATGGTAATTGCCCGAAGTGCTAACAGAGTAATGGCAGAAAATGATCCGACAGCCCATGCTGAGATAGCTGCAATACGACTTGCATGTAAAGAGTTAGAAACTTATAATTTATCGGGATGTGAAATTTATACCAGCTGCGAACCATGTCCAATGTGCCTGGGAGCAATATACTGGGCCCGCATTGATAAAATTTACTATGCTAACACCAAAACTGATGCAGCCAATATTGGCTTTGATGATTTCTTTATCTACTCTGAATTAGAATTGGATATGGATAAGCGCAAACTTCCTTTTGTTCAGTTACTGCCAAAAGAAGCGATAAATGCATTTAAAATATGGGAAACTTCTGATTTTAAAACACCTTATTAGGCAGTGTAAGTCTAACTCCTTAAAACGCGTTTTCATCTCCTTTTAAGGAGTTTCTAACAGTAAGAAATACAATTTTGAGGTCAAGTAAAAACGACCAGTTTTCCAGATACCAAACATCTGCTTCTACCCTCTTAAGCATGGCATCTACTGTTTTGGTTTCGCCGCGTAAGCCTTTTATTTGTGCCCAGCCTGTAATACCTGGTTTAAGAAAATGTCTTACCATAAACCTGTCAATCAATTTAGAGTATTGGCTGGTGTGGCTTATCATATGAGGCCTGGGACCTACAACAGACATATTTCCCCCTAATACATTAAAAAACTGTGGCAATTCATCCAAACTGGTTCGTCTTAAAAAGGCGCCCGTTTTAGTTATACGTTGATCATTACGGGTTGCTTGCTTTTGGTCAGCATCATTATTAACCCGCATACTTCTGAATTTATAGCATTTAAAAGGGTTATTATCTCTTCCAGATCTTATTTGTGTAAAAAAGACCGGCCCCCTTGATTCAAGTTTAATTATTAACGCCAAAATGGGAAACAGCCAACTAAACACAAAAACAATTACAAACAGAGAAAAAACAATGTCAAAAAATCTTTTTATTGATCTGTTCAAAAGGTTTTCTAAAGGTTCGGTTCTAACCGATATAATAGGTATATGGCCAAAACTTTGTATATAAGTTGGCTTTTTTGCATAATCGTAATATTCAGGAACAAACTTAAACCGGATCAGGTTTTTATCTGCATCCAACATTAATTTCTCAATGGTTTTTGACTCTGATAAAGGTAAAGTACAAAAAATCTCATCTACTTTATTCGTCATCACATATTCAATGCATTTATCTGTACCGCCTAAAAACAAATTATTTTCTCTAATATTTTCAGGGTTATCATCAAAAAAACCAAGTGTTACGTAACCTGCATCAGGGTTTTGCTTAAAGAAATTGTAAAGATCATACCCAATACGCCCGGCACCAACAATAATAATGTCGCGGGCATCAATTAACGAAGCCCTTTCACTTTTGCGCATTAAAAGGAAAATCAGTTTCCAAAAGCCCAAGAGAAATCCAAAAAGTGCAAGGGAGTAAAATAAATATTGACGGGTTATAAAATAAGCTTCCGTCCCAATTAAAATAAGAATAGTAAAACATATAAAGCTTACAAAAAGCAAGTATGTTTTTATAACTACTCGGTAAGTTTTAATAGAGTCTCTGTTTAAAACTTGTTCATATAAGCCCGAAATATTTGCAGAGAGTAACCATATCAAATTAAATACCAATACAATAGGCAAATACCTTCTGTTATTGACCCAATAAACAGTTGATTTATCTTCTATAAAATAAGTAGAAATCATACTTATGTTTAAGATAAGATAATCAGTAGCAAGATTTAGAGCTTTAAAAAAAGTAGTATGTCTGTTTATCATTTAAAACGTTAAATTATGGTACCATTAAATGGCCTCAATATTAACAATGGTATTGTGCTGCAAGTTAAGGTTTCATTTTAACTTAATAAGATGCCTTTTATTAAGTTAAGTTTAATGCCTGTTTTTGTGGAATATTGGGAATGAAAGGATTCAAATATTTCTTCAGGTAGATATCAAATAAAGTCATTTTATATTTTTTACCAACCGGATGCTTATCAGTGGGATTAAGACAAGGTTGAGTGAATAAGTTACGGTAGAGGTTATTTTTCATAATATTAATGTTTCATATTAAGATTTTTTCTACTACATTTCTATCAAAAGTATAATTTCTTCCTAAAAATAACGAAATCATTTATTTAATAAAACGATTATTGAATAATAAGTGTTTGATTATTAGTACAATTACCAACTATAAATTAATTGAGAAAAATAACGAAATAAACGGAATTTCAACTCTTTTTATCAAAAAAATCATCTTTCAAATCATCTATTTCTCTCCTGTCCCTTTTTGTTGGTCTTCCTGTTCCTCTGTCGCGTTTTAAAATAGGAGCATGAAACATCGATTTAAAAGCCTGTGTTTGTTCAACAGGAGTAATATCCTCGTAAAAATCAATCACAGTTTTAGCATCTGCCCTTTGTTCAAGCAAACCTGTTACCTTCAAAACTTTACGTTCTATACCTTTTGATACCTGGTAAATTTCACCTACCCTTACTTCGTGGGATGGTTTGATATTTTGGCTATCTAACTTTACCCTTCCGGCCTTACAGGCATCAGCTGCCAATGTACGGGTTTTAAATATCCGAATTGCCCACAGGTACTTATCTATTCTTAATTTTTCCTTTTCCGGCATAATTTGAAGTTCAAACTTACAAAGTTTTATTTAATTACGATATTTGGTTCGGTTATTCAAGATTAGGTGAACCCGTTTAAACAATCAACAAGCAAATTCACTTAAAATTCCTTTAATTTGCCAAAAGTTTTTTATTGATGCAAGACCTGAAAAAATTAATTGAAGAGGCCTGGGAAGACAGGAACCTGTTACGTTACAACGAATATATCAATGCAATTGATACTGTTATTGAAAAGTTAGACAAAGGCAATTTACGTGCTGCCGAACTAATTGGTTCAAGATGGCATACTAATGATTGGGTAAAAAAAGCTGTGATTTTATATTTCCCAACCAGGCAAATGGAAGAAATTGAAGTAGGCCCGTTTGTTTTTCATGACAAAATGAAACTAAAAACTGACTATGCAAAAACAGGTGTACGTGTGGTACCACATGCCATAGCGCGCTATGGGGCGCATTTAGCGAAAGGTGTTATTATGATGCCATCATACGTTAATATTGGCGCCTTTGTTGATGAGGGGACTATGGTTGATACCTGGGCAACTGTAGGCTCATGCGCCCAAATCGGAAAGCATGTTCACCTAAGCGGGGGCGTTGGCATTGGCGGTGTATTGGAACCGGTACAAGCCTCTCCCGTTATTATTGAAGACAATTGCTTTTTAGGTTCAAGGGCAATAGTTGTTGAAGGTGTACATTTAGAATCGGAAGTGGTTTTAGGTGCAAATGTTGTATTAACAGCTTCAACTAAAATTATTGACGTAACGCACGACACACCGATTGAATATAAAGGTCATGTGCCTGCACGCTCTGTAGTAATTCCTGGTTCATACACCAAAAAATTCCCCGCAGGCGATTTCCAGGTACCTTGTGCTTTAATTATAGGAAAACGAAAAGAATCAACCGACAAAAAAACTTCCTTAAATGACGCTTTAAGGGAAAATAACGTTGCGGTATAAAAATAATAATTGAATAAAAATGAGCGGACAATTCCATAATTGTCTGCTCATTTCTTTTTGTTCATTATTTACGGTTCTCCACTAAATACTTCATTTCATACATATGAAAATATTGATAAGGTTGCCAAACTGGCTTGGTGATGTAATAATGAGCACTGCCTTTATTAATGCCGTTAAACAATCTTATCCTGATGCTTTGGTTGATGTTATTGTAAAAAAAGAGCTCTCTGGTCTTGCTGCACTTATTTCAGGCCTAAATACTGTTTATCCTTTTTCAAAACAGGAATATAAAGGGCTGCGCGGGGCATTTCGTTTTGGTAAAACACTTAAGGCCAAAAAGTATGACCTGTTTTTCAACCTTCCCACTTCCCTTTCATCAACAGTATTGGGGTGGGCAAGCGGAGCTGTTAAGCGCATAGGCTTTAATAAAGATGGTAGTTTTTTACTTTTCACCAATTTGTATAAAAAACCAGTGAATGTTCACCGGGTTGATGAATACCTATCATTGCTGGAACAATTTTCGGGTAAAAAAATCAATAACAGATCGGTAAGGCTACTTATTGAAAACTCTGTACCAATAAATCAAAAACAAGTGCTGGTTAATTTCAATTCAGAGGCATTATCCAGAAGAATGCCCGTTGAGAAAGCGCATATCTTGATAAACTCGCTCACAAATACCTTTCCGGATATAACCTTCAAATTCATTGGCTCGCCAAAAGAGAGTGCTTTTGTTGAACAAATAATTGATAGTGCGCAAAATAAAGATCGCATTGAAAACCTGGCCGGCAAAACTGATTTGGTTGGTTTAAGCCAATTGATGGCATCATCTGCTGCAGTATTAACTACCGATTCAGGTCCTGCGCATTTAGCTAATAGTGTTGGCACACCAACTATTGTTTTATTTGGAGCAGGCAACGAATATAATACAGCGCCATACAACAAGCACAACCTGAATGTTATACGTTACGGAAAATTGAATTGTGAGCCTTGTGTTAAGAATGTTTGCCCGCTGTATGATATTCCAAAATGTATGCAATTGATAGATGAATTAACAATCATTGATACAATGAGCTTATATTTGCCAAATGCTTAGAGAAGAAGTTGCCAAAGCACTTAAAGTTATACAGGATGGCGGTATTATCCTTTATCCTACTGATACCATTTGGGGTATAGGATGTGATGCCACTAATACAGAAGCTGTAAAGAAAATTTATAGCCTTAAACAGCGGGACGAAGCTAAAAGCATGATAATTCTATTAGATACAGCAAATAAGCTGGAAAGCTATGTTAGCAATGTTAACCCATTAGCTTTTGATTTGATTGAATACGCTGAAAGCCCGTTAACACTGGTTATGCCCGGGGCTAAAAACATTTCACCTGCACTAATCAGTAATGATGGCAGTATTGGAATCAGAATTGTAAAACACCATTTTTGTGAGCAATTGATACAAAGAATGCGCAAACCGCTGGTATCAACATCAGCTAATATAAGTGGTAAACCATCTCCACAATATTTTTCACAAATTGATTCTGAGATAATTGATGGGGTTGATTATGTTGTTGATCTGGATCAATATGATATGGAAATCAAAACACCCTCAACCATAATGCGGCTTGCGCCCGATGGGAGATTTGAATTTATCAGGAAATAAATTGATTAAGATTAAGAGTTATTCTACCATTCTCTTAAAACAAATCTGAGATCAATAAATTTTTAATTTAATGAAACAACACCTCCAACATTCTATATTCCCGGTAATTTCAAAACTGGCTGCTGAACATAATATACCTGTTTATGCAATTGGGGGTTTTGTACGTGATGTTTTTTTACAAAGGCCGTCAAAGGATATTGATATAGTTGTAATAGGTAACGGAATTTCATTTGCAGAAAGTGTTGCAAAAAAGTTAAACGTTAAACTCTCTGTTTTCAAAAACTTCGGAACGGCGTCACTTAAATACCAGGACCTCGAAATTGAATTTGTTGGTGCTCGTAAAGAATCGTACCGTCTTGATTCAAGAAAACCAATAGTTGAAGATGGCACGCTGGAAGATGATCAAAAACGGCGTGACTTTACTATAAATGCGCTGGCTATCTCCTTAAATCCAGAAGCTTACGGTCAATTGTTAGATCCGTTTAACGGGATAGCTGATTTGGATCAAAAACTAATAAGAACACCGTTAAACCCAGTTGAAACGTTTTCTGATGATCCATTGCGCATGCTCAGAGCCATACGCTTTGCCTCACAACTTAATTTCAGGATTGATGAGTTATCTGTATTAGCCATTAAAGAAAATACAGAAAGAATAAGTATTGTTTCGCAAGAAAGAATAACAGATGAATTGAACAAAATTATTTTATCTAAAAAACCATCAATAGGTTTTAATTATTTGTTTGATACGGGTTTGCTGCATAAAATATTCCCACAAATGGTTGCGCTTTACGGTGTGGAGTACATTGACGGAAAGGGCCATAAAGACAATTTTTACCACACTTTACAGGTACTGGACAATATTTGCGAAACCACAGACGATCTTTGGCTGCGATGGGCTGCTATATTGCATGATATTGCAAAACCTGCCACAAAGCGTTTTGAACCAGGCCACGGCTGGACATTTCATGGTCATGAAGACCGGGGGGCTCGTCAGGTTCCTAAAATATTTGCCCAATTAAAATTACCGTTAAATGAAAAAATGAAGTTTGTGCAAAAAATGGTACAATTGCACTTACGCCCTATTGTTTTGGCACAATCAATAGTTACAGACTCTGCTGTAAGGCGTTTATTATTTGAGGCAGGTAACGATATTGAAAGCCTGATGCTGTTATGCAAAGCAGACATTACCACAAAAAATGAATATAAAGTAAAAAAATACCGTCAGAATTTTGAACTCGTTCAGCAAAAATTAAAAGATGTAGAGGAGAGGGATAGTATCCGCAACTGGCAACCACCTGTAACCGGCACAGATATTATGCAATTGTTCGGTATAAAAGAGGGCCGGGAAGTAGGTATTATTAAAAATCAAATAAGGGAAGCTATACTTGAAGGCGAAATCCCTAACTCGCGCGAAGCTGCGCTGAATTTTACCATTATTAAAGGAACAGAAATTGGCTTAAAAGTTGTGGGTAACGATTTGCAGTTTTAGATAGTCCACTGTTAAGAAGGCAGAATTTTTAAATAAGCCTTAAAGAATTCACAAATCGCAATCTAAAATCGTAAATTAAATCAACATTATTACTTTTGTAAAAAATACTAAAAATGGCGCTATACAGGTTCAGGATTACTTTTGAAGACTACGATGATGTTATAAGGGAAATTGATGTAAAATCAAATCAAACATTTGAGGACCTTCACAGAGCTATCCATCAGTCAACCGGTTATAATTCGGAATATCCTTCATCATTTTATATCAGCAATGATCAATGGATGAAAGGGGAAGAAATTACTTATTTACCCAACCAAAAAAGGATAGATCGAAAGATTGCCTTAATGGATAAGGTAAAACTATTGAGCTATATTGATGATCCTCATCAAAAGTTTTATTACACCTTTAACTTTGACCGGCCTTTTGATTTTCATGTTGAATTAATGAAAATCATATTGGATGAAACACCGGGCGTTGTTTATCCTGCAGTTATAAAATCTGTAGGCGAAGCACCGAAACAATTTGGTAATATATTAAATACCCCAATCGCTCCTGCTGAAAGTGATGAATTTGATTTCTTAAACGAAATGACTTATGGCGAAGACGATGCTGAAGAGTTTTCTGAAATAGCAGATTCCGGAGAAGAGGACGAAGAAGAAAAGAAACTGGACGATGAGGAAGATGATGAGTTTGGCAGTGAATTTCATGACGATGAAGGATTTGATGATGACGCTAAATTGTCAGGTGGTGATGATTATTAATTGAGTCTGTTGCTGATAGTTTGTTATTCATAATTCTACATTAATAATCAATCAGATTTTTCTAATCAATTATGAATGATGAACTATCAGAAAAAACCCTTATTGTAATTATCGGCCCCACTGCTTCCGGTAAAACTGCTGCTGCTATTCAATTAGCCCATCATTATAAAACGGATATCCTGTCTGCTGATTCAAGACAATTCTATCAAGAAATGTCAATTGGCACTGCTAAACCTTCAAAGCAGGAACTGGCGGCCGCTAAGCATTTTTTTATTAATAACTTATCAATTACAGAAAACTACACAGCTTGGGACTATGAAGTACAGGCGCTTGAGCTATTAAATAAGCTTTTTGATAAACACAATTATGTCATATTAGCAGGAGGCTCGGGCTTATTTATAAAAGCTGTGTGTGAAGGATTTGATGAATTTCCTGACATGCGGCCTGGCTTAAAAGAAAAACTAAACCTGGAGTTTGAAGAAAAAGGAATAGCTGATTTGCAACAACGACTAAAAATTGCTGACCCTGTTTATTACGAACAGGTGGATCTCAACAACCCACAGCGCTTAATAAGAGCCATAGAGGTATTTGAAAGTACCGGCAAACCATTTTCATCATTCCGTAAATTAAATGTGAACAAACGCCCATTTAGGGTTGTAAAGCTAGGCCTGAACCTGCCAAGGGAAAAACTTTATCAGCAAATTAACTATAGAGTTGACGAAATGGTAAAAAATGGCCTAATTGAGGAAGTAAAATCTCTTTTAGCTTATAGACATTTAAATGCTTTAAACACTGTAGGCTATAGCGAACTGTTTAATTATTTTGATGAACAAATTGATTTGGATAGGGCAATCGAACTAATTAAACAAAACACACGCAGGTTTGCTAAAAGGCAAATTACCTGGTTTGGAAGAGACAAGGAAATAATCTGGATGAGACCGGACAATAAAGATTTGATTGCTGAAATGGTATCAGCAATCAAATAAATGAAGCACCTAAGTTCTTTGAGGTAGTAAGGTTTGCAAATAGGCTCCGTAACCGCTTTTTATATATTTTGCAACCAACAGTTTCAACTGTTCATCGCCAATAAATCCCATACGGTAGGCAACCTCTTCAATACAGCCAATTTTTGTAGCCTGCCGTTTTTCAATTACCCTAACAAATTCTGAAGCGTCACTTAATGAATCAAATGTACCTGTATCCAGCCATGCTGTGCCTCTATCCATTACGCCTACATTTAAATCACCTTGTTGCAGATAATATTTATTTACGTCGGTAATCTCATATTCTCCGCGTGGCGATGGCTCTAAATTTTTTGCAATTTTTATAACATTGTTATCATAAAAATAAAGCCCAGGTACTGCAAAATTTGATTTTGGGTGAACCGGCTTTTCTTCAATAGATACTGCTTTAAAATCTTCATCAAACTCTACGACACCATATCTTTCAGGGTCGGCAACCGGATAAGCAAATATGGCTGCTCCTTCAACGTTATTAAAACTTTGAACAAGTTTACTAAAACCAGCTCCGTAAAATATGTTATCGCCCAAAATCAGTGCGGCTTTATCATCCCCGATAAACTTTTCACCTATCACAAATGCCTGGGCAAGTCCATTAGGCTTTTCTTGTATAGCAAACTCAAAATGACATCCTAACTCATTACCGTCCCCTAGTAGACGTTTAAAGCTTTCATTATCTTCAGGGGTAGTAATAATTAAAATCTCCCTGATATCAGCCAGCATTAAAACAGACAACGGATAGTATATCATCGGCTTATCATAAATCGGCATCAATTGCTTGCTTATGGCCTTTGTTATGGGATAAAGCCTGGTGCCTGATCCGCCTGCTAAAATTATTCCTTTCATGTAACCTTAATATTATTGTTTTAGCTTGTTGATGCAAGTTATTAAACTATCCCGCCAATAAGGAATTTCTAAGTTAAATTCCTTTTTAATTTTACTTTTATCCAATACAGAATAAGGCGGACGTGTTGCTTTAGTAAGATACTCCTCCGTTTTTACCGGAATTGCTTTTATTTCAATATCAGCTATATCAAATATGGCTTTGGCAAAATCATACCATGAAGTTACCCCTTCATTACTGTAATGATAAATTCCGTAAGCTGTGTTTCCACTTTTAATTATTTGTAGTATAGTTGATGCCAGATCAATAGCGTAAGTTGGGGTTCCAACCTGATCGGCGATAATTTTCAATTCGTCTTTTTCGGATCCAAGGCGCAACATGGTTTTGGCAAAATTATTCCCATATTCGGAGTACAGCCAACCTGTACGAATAATAAAGATTTTTTTTAAGAGAGACTCAATAACTTTTTCTCCATCCAATTTTGTTTTTCCGTATACGCTTACAGGTTTTGTTTCGTCAACTTCTGTAAGCGGTTTGGCCTTATCGCCCTTAAAAACAAAATCAGTAGATATATGAATAAGTGTTGAACTATGTTCTACGCAAGCATGGCTTAAGTTTTCAACTCCTGTTTTATTAATTTTCAAAGCCATTTCCTGATCATCTTCTGCTTTATCAACAGCAGTATAAGCTGCACAATTTATAACATACTCGGGATTATAAGCTTCAAAAACTTTTTTCAAAGTCTCTGTATCTAATATATTAGCTTCACTTGACGAGAGAAAATATATATTAGTAATTACTTTTTTTGACGCAATATTTTTTAGACATTGACCCAACTGACCAGAAGCGCCAAAAACAATAATATTATTCATAGATGTGAGGTTTGTTTGATAATGGCAAACATACCATGTAAATATCTTTATTTATTAATTTCCTTGTAATGAAAAGAGTTGTTGAGTAAATGGTAAAATCACTTACTCAACAACTCTCTTTTATGTATAAATGTTTTATCTGGCAGTAATGCTTTCTTTGGATAAAAAATCATTATAGGCCAATTTTATGCCTTCTTCTAATTCAATTTTATGTTTCCAGCCTTTTTCATGAATTTTGGTTACATCCATTAACTTTCTTGGAGTGCCATCAGGTTTGGAAGTATCAAATTTAATTTCTCCATGATAGCCAACAATTCGTTTTATTAATAAAGCCAAATCTTTTATTGATAAATCTTCGCCAGTACCTACATTAACCAGCCCTTCTTCGTTATAATTTTGCATCAAATAATAGCATGCTTCGGCCAGGTCATCAGCAAATAAAAACTCCCTCTTAGGCGAGCCGGTTCCCCAGATTACTACTTCTGGTAGCTGTTGTTCTTTTGCCTCATGAAAACGGCGAATAAGCGCAGGTAATACGTGTGAATTTTGGGGATGATAATTGTCATTATAGCCGTAAAGATTAGTAGGCATAACTGAAATATAATTACAGCCGTACTGTGCCCTATAAGCATCACACATTTTTATACCTGCGATTTTAGCAATGGCATAAGGCTCATTTGTTGATTCAAGCAAACCGGTAAGCAAATAATCTTCTTTTAATGGTTGTGGAGCCATCTTAGGATAAATACAGCTAGACCCTAAAAACATTAATTTTTTAACACCATTTAGATAGGAGTTATGGATAACATTATTTTGAATCTGCAAATTGTCATACAAAAACTCAGCACGGTAGGTATTATTAGCTACAATACCTCCTACTTTAGCTGCTGCCAAAAATACATAATCGGGCTTTTCGAGTTTAAAAAACTCAGCTACCTGTTGTTGATCACGCAAATCGAGTGTATCCGAAGTACGGAGAATAAAATTAGAATATCCTTCTTTTATCAGTTTGCGGTGTATGGCAGACCCAACCATCCCACGATGACCGGCAATGTAGATTTTTGATTCTTTTTCCATCAGCTATTATTCAAACTGGTTTTTAATAGCATAACCTGAGTCTTTCAAAAGTTTTTCTCTTCTAAATAAATCAACATCAGCAGCAACCATTTCTTTTACCAAACCCTGTAAATCATATTTTGGTTCCCAGCCTAGTTTTGTTTTTGATTTAGTAGGATCTCCAATTAGTAATTCAACTTCAGTAGGTCTAAAGTATTTTTCATCTACAGCCACTACTTCTTTTCCTATTTCTACCTGAAAATCCGGATTAGAGCAACTCACTACATATCCTTTTTCATTAATGCCCTCTCCTTTAAATCCAACTTCAATTCCAAGTTCAGCGAAAGCGAGCCTTACAAATTCACGAACCCGGGTAGTTACCCCAGTAGCAATAACGTAATCTTCTGCTACCTCTTGTTGCAAAATCAGGTACATAGCTTCTACATAATCTTTAGCATGTCCCCAATCACGCTGAGCATCCAGGTTGCCCAGATACAATTTCTCTTGCAAGTTCATTGCTATTTTAGCGGTTGCCCTGGTAATTTTCCTTGTTACAAACGTTTCACCACGTAACGGACTTTCGTGATTAAATAAAATCCCATTGCAAGCATATATTCCATATGCTTCGCGATAGTTAACGGTTATCCAATAAGCATAGAGCTTAGCCACTGCATAAGGAGAGCGCGGATAGAATGGAGTAGTTTCAGATTGGGGTACAGCTTGAACCAATCCATATAATTCAGAAGTTGAAGCCTGATATATTTTTGTTTTCTTAGCAAGTCCTAATAGTCTAACTGCTTCCAGAATTCTTAACGTACCAATACCATCGGCATTGGCAGTATACTCAGGGGTATCAAAACTCACCTTAACGTGAGACATTGCTCCCAGATTATAAATTTCATCTGGCTGAACTTGTTGAATTATTCTTATAAGGTTAGTTGAGTCACTTAAATCACCATAATGCAAAATTAAATTTTTATTCTCATCATGCGGATCCTGATATAAATGATCTATTCTGTCGGTGTTGAATAAAGAACTACGGCGTTTAATGCCGTGTACTTCATATCCTTTTGATAATAATAATTCAGTTAAATAGGCGCCGTCCTGGCCTGTAATTCCTGTTAAAAGAGCAATTTTTTTCATAGATAGCTTTTTTTGACTTATAAATGATGTAAGATGTCAAATATAAGCATTATTCAAAAATCATAATGTATACCATTTACTTTTTATCAAATGGCTCTATTAATTATTAATTTAATAAAAAATGCTCGATATTAATTCTTTCTAATGTGCACACATTATTAAAAACAAATAACGAATTTAGAACTTATATAACAGTTTAATTGCAATTATTACTCTCATTATATTATTGTTTACAATAACAACAGGTTATTTGTTACGTTCATACTTTAATAATCTAATTTCTTATGAAATCACTTACAGTAAAATCATTATTGGCATTAATACTCATTGGATTGTGTTCTTTTACCATCTATCTTTCTAAAAAACCAGTAAAAAAACACTATGATGAAGGGGTTAATAAAAACCAATCATTAAATATTAATATCAAAATTGATGATTTGCATCCGGGAATTCAGATACCAAATGATTTTTTAGGTTTGAGTTATGAGATTACTTCTTTAACAGATAGTGTTTATTTCCGATCAAATCATGTAAAATTTAAAAACTTGATGGCCGGTTTGGGAAATGGTGTTTTAAGATTAAATGGATATTATGGAAATTTCGTTCCATGGGGTAATCATGAGCGTAATGCTATAATGTCAAAAGGCAGCAACTATTATCTTACAGATTCTATAGCAACTTCTGATTTGGACTCTGTATTTGCTTTTGTCAGGCCAATTGGATGGAAAGTTATCCTGGGGATACAATTGCCTCATTCTACTCCTGAGAGGACTCATGATGAGGTAAGTTATGCGTGGCGAAAAGGCAGTGATGTTATCAAAGCATTTGAAATTGGCAATGAACCTGAAGGCTTGTATAAAAGTAATTTTGCAAATTATTATAATGATTTATCACCGCATATTTCAATAATAAAAAACAAACTACCACCAAACGTTCCAATATGCGGACCGGCCTCGGTTCATCCGGACTTATTTATAGCCCCATTTATTAATAAATTTTATAATAGAGTTAGTTTTATTACTTATCATGATTATCCGGTTGGGGAAAATAATGTTAAGAATAATGTAGGTCAACTGTTAGGTAATAATGCCGTTATTACAGCATACAACAAATCACATTTTGTAGATTCTTTATCAAGAATTAAAAATGTGAAGTACAGAATATCTGAATGTAATAATTATGCTGATGAGGGCTCCGGAGTTGCGGACAGGTTTGCTTCAGCCTTATGGGGCATCGATTTTATGTTCACAGTAGCACAAAATAATGCCCAGGGGATAAATTTTCATGGTGGAGGAAGAGGCTTTACCCCTATTTCTGTTAACAAAGGTAAAGTTATAGAGCCTCAACCGCTTTACTATGGTATGCTATTCTTTCACCTTGCAAGTCAGGGGCAATTGCTTCCTATTAAATCGAACTCATCCAATACAGCAATAAAAGCTTATGCTGTGCTGGGTAAAAATCAAACAATATTTTTAACGCTGCTTAACAAAGACCCTTACAACAGTGCTACTATCAACATTGCTACCAAATCAAGTTATGGAACTGGAAAGGTAATACAATTACTGGCTCCTTCTGTATCAAGTAAAGATTCTATAACCATGGGTGGTTCATCTATTAACCGTCTGGGGGTATGGAAAGCAAAATCGGAAGAGACGATCCTTCCTCAGCATGGCTCATTTAATATAAATATTCCTGCGGGCAGTGCTACCTTAGTCACACTACCTCGTCAATAATAAAAATAAACTAACTGCATAAATGCCATTCTAAAAACAGAACGGCATTTATGTAGTCTACTCCGGCCCCAGTTTAATGCATTTTCCTGTCTTTACACGCGCTAAATTCAGACCGTCTTAAACTTTTTTCATAAAGGTAACACTAGTCATAAAAAATGGTACGCCCCACCTGCCAAGCAAACGAACTATGCTTACAATATTTTCATTAGCATGGCCACATTGAACATGCAGTAATATGATAAAAAAGCTGCTATAAATCTGAAAATATCTATAGTGTTGTTTCTGTCTCAATATTGCATCGCCATTTAAGTATATTATGAGGACTTTATCTGGTAATATTTTTTCAAAATCATATAAATAAAAAATGGACCATAACGTAAATACCTTTTGCTCATTCTTTTAGGCTCTTTTAATAACCGAATAAACCACTCCAACCCTAACCTGATCCAGAATTTCCTCGGTCTTTTTACCGTACCGGCATAAAAATCAAATACAGCACCTATTGAGCAAATTACATTAACATCCAATTTATTTTTAAACTCATATGCCCATTTCTCTTGTTTAGGTGCTGTCATGCCTACAAACAGCACATCTGGTTTAAAAGAGTTTATAATATCTAGTATAAGTTCGTTATCCTTTTCGTTAAACTTTGGTTTATATGGTGGCGAGTAAAATTTCGCCGTTATATTTGGATGCTCTGTTGCTAGTCTTTCTTCTATTTTATTTAGTGTATTCAATGAAGACCCCAGATAGAAACATCTTCCACTTTTTTTATTTAATTCTGATAATAAATGTTTGTGTGCTGTGGCCCCAGCTATTTTCTTTATTTTAATACCTGTAAATAATTTTACGGCTAATACAATGCCAACGCCATCAGGGAGTAAGATGTCTGATTGGGCAAGGGCATCCCTAAATTCTCCATCTTTTTCAGCAATGCAATACGAGTATTGATTAATCGTATTTAATACTATTTTTTTATCAAGCGGAATTACGCTTAGGTCATCAACAAAAATATTGTAACCTAAACAGGTTATTTCCTTATAGTTATTAGTTATTTTAGTCTGTGAACCCATTAATTATGGCTGTATTAAGCTACCTGTTAAAAACTAATAACTCTATATTTTATTTTTTTTATAAATTTCTATATGCCGTTTCAAGTCTTCCTGATTTTCAAAACGGTTTTTTATTTTTTTTGCCGGGTTACCAGCATATATTGAATAAGGGGCTACATCTTTTGTAACTACCGAGCCTGCAGCTATAATGCTACCCGTACCAATGTTAATACCGCCTAAAATTATTGCTCCAAAACCAATCCAAACGTCATTCTCAATAGTGGTAAAAGTATCCTTTCCTAACCAATTATAGTCATTATCTCTTATTGCCGATGCCATCCTTGTTGAACATCCTATCTGTTGATAATGATGATCATATCTTCCAACAATAGCAACAAAATTTGCCATCAATACATCATCGCCTATTTTTACGCTGCTTTCAATCACAGAATATTTGCCAATGTAACAATTGTCGCCAATAATTATTCCGTTTTTCCCCCATAAAAAGACATTCCTCCCAGCATGAAAATTCTTCCCAATAGAATATGTTCTCCACTTGACTTTAACTAAATAAATATCCCTGATTTTTCTGAATAAACTACCCATAATCATTTTTTAAGTTTCAAGTACCTCAAAATGTAAATTAAAAAAGTAGCAATCTTCGATTTCAGTCGTGAACCAATACCCATTTTGCGTTGAAAATATTTTTGGAACTGTTTATTAACTTCCACTTTTCCCGGCAAAATAAATTCCTCTTTTAAATCCTTATCCATTTTGGGTAAGTATCGCGAAGCTGAACCAGTTGTATGCGTAGCCATGTCGTCAAAACCTATATTCAGTACTTGCGAGTAGACTGGATATAAGGTAAGTCCCTGAACCCGAAATTGATGATAAAACCAGCGTATTGCCCATGAATCAATTTTTTTATTCATTTGTTTTTGTAGCATAGATGAGAGATCACTACCGCCCCTATTAAAAGATTTCTGCAGTATTTTGTTTGCTTTAAAATCTTCGTAAGATTTCACATCCCAATCTACGCTCAACCACCGGTCTTTCCATGTTGCCCATCCCCAAGACCATCCTCTACTTAAAAAGTAAGCATCTTCTTTAGTTTGCCCTTTATTTTTTAAATTAAATGAATAACCCGAAACGGAAAATGCATTTTGAGTATTAGCATATTTATTTAGGGCTTCATTCATAAACACCAGAAATCCAGGTGAAAACACCAAATCATCCTCCAGCACAATAACGGTATCATGTTTTTCAAATATGGCTGATACTCCACCTATAATAGAAGTAGCCAGACCTTTATTTTTTTCAGAAAAAAACAATTCTACACTTTTAAATCCCGTTATACTTTTCACGTAATCACGAACATCGTTAATTAAAAAAATATCCGATTCATTTTTAGGCCCGTCTGAAAATATAAACAACTCACTATCCAAAGATAATTTGCATTTTCTCAATGAATTTATTGAACTTTTTAACGTGTCAAGCCGCTTATATGTAAATATTACAATTGGTGCTAATTTAGTAGTCATTTAACATTGCTTTTATTAGTTATAACTTTTACCAAACCTGCTATCCAATAAACTTCTGGAATAGGAGCCAAATATCCGTAAAACATCCATAAGAAAATAAAAGTAAGGAATAGGAGAGTTTTTTTTTGCCCACTTATATCTAATGGAGAGATTATTGGCTGATTTAATAGAATATAATGTTTTAAAAAACTGGCGGAAACTTAATTTATTATGTTTAAAGTTAATACCAGTATCTCTAACATGACTTTTAACGCATGCGCTAACCGAAACCAATAATTTATACCCTTTCCTTTTGCAACTTAAAGAGAAATCCTCGTCAGCAGCATAATGAGGGAATTTTTCTTCATCATATAACCCTACTTCTTTAAATGCACTAATTGGTATTAATGTTCCTCTTCCTGTTAATAAATCCGTTGGCAAGTAACTTACTTGATTTACAATTGATGAATACTGACGATTATTTACAGGGTTACTTTTAAACTTTGCCAAATAAGAATTCCAGGATATGCCTGCAAACTGGATTCTTTCGTTATCATCAAAATAAACGGATGTAGAACCTACTAAACAGGGTTTATTTTGCTCATATACTAACAAAAGTTGCTCCAAATAATCGGGATTAACCACTAAATCATTATTAAGAGTAAGCACAAGATCACTGCCTGATGTTGATAGTTTAAGCGCTTCAGTAACCCCAATATTAGTTGCTCCTGTCCACCATAGACTATTATCGCCTGACAATAATACAACTGATGGAAATTCGTTTATAATCATTTCAGATGTTCCATCTACAGAACCATGGTCAACAACAATAATTTTAAAGGCCGTTGTACGCTGTTTAAGTAAAGAGTAAATACATTCACGTGTATATTCTTTTCTATTAAAAACAGGTATTACGATAAAGATCATTTTGCTTTTGTTTGTTACAAAACATTAAAAAATAATTTCATATCTCTTTCGTTCATCATTCTAAATTCTCTTGTACATACTAAACCTATTACCAACCATGTAAAAAGTGTATTCAGATCAAAGCTTGTAAATTCTTCTATGAAAAACAGTAGCCATCTTCCTGCAATTAATAGGCCAAGCATTTTACAAAGAAAATTATTGGAATTATTGATGGCAAAATAAGAGGCAAAAAACAAAATTAAGAAATAAATAACCACGCCAATAATTCCAGAGTAAAGAAGTACATTTAGAAAGCCTACCTCCGAACCGTAACGCCCTCTATGATCGGCAAATGTGTCGAAATAATCTGTTTTATATTTTCCTGATGCTCCCTCACCCATTAATAAGGTGCCATTTTTAGCAAGCGACGTCAACACTTCTACATATAAAAAAGTCCGTGTATCTGCTGCTAAATCTTCATTTCCTAAATCACCCTTTTGGGCCTTTATAGTATAGCTATTATTTTGAGACGTTTCTACAAATATGTTGTATTGCCCACTAACACCTAGATAAAGAATTAAAAGAGGCAAGGCAAATATAAGTATGTGAATAACCTTTATCCATGATTGTAGCACATACCTTCGAAAATAATAGAGCGATAAAATGAGTAAAGAAATTGAAGTTTTTATAATATTTGATCTAAAATCAATAACAATTAATATTGAAACAACAGCTATAAACAAAATCAGTTTACGCCACTTGGGTTTTAAATAAGGAATTAAAAGAATAAAAACACTGATAGGAATCATTAAACGCGAATAAAGCTCACGATTAGTTACTATAGCCAGCGGAATTATCAAAAAACCAAAAGTGAAAAAATACTTTAAAATGTATTTTAATATTAACCTGACCAAATAAAAATTATTCCCCAAGAAAAAGGCCATTGGAATAAGAAAAAAGAGCAGAGAAGAAAGCAACAAAAACTTCCAATCCCAGTAATCAATTGCAAAAAATGCACCGCGAATAATTGTAAATATATTCCAAACTAAAAATAATTTTAACAATAGCGATATAATAGTAGGTATATCCTCATTCCAATTACTTTTACTACTAAAATATATTATTATTGATAATGCTAAATATTTTACAATAAACGATAATGGAGTAAAGGACTCATCATTAAAACCGGCGTTGCCAATATTTGACAAAGTATCTCCTATTGCAATAAAAATCAGCAAATAAAATATTAGTTTCTTATACTTCATTTATAAATTGCCGTTATAAATCATAGATATTTTATTCACAGAAGCCTCCATCGAATAATTTAAATTCACATTGTTTAATGCATTTAAAGCTCGTTGTTTTGCCAGCTCAGGATTTTGCCAAATATTAAAAATACTTTCTGCCAAAATGTTATAACGGGGGGCAATTAATAACCCATAGTCATTATTTTTGATCAGGTCTCTTAAACCTGGGCTGTTATATAAAACAGAAGGCAATTGGCAAGCCATTGCTTCAATAGACGCAATACTAAGGCCTTCAAATTTAGAGGTCATCACAAAAACATCTGATGCAACTAAATAGTCGCGTACATTTGTTTTGTTATTAAAAAAAAGTACTTCTTTAGCTACCCCCAGTTCAGTAGCTAATGCTTTCTCTTGGCCTTCCAAATTACCTGTACCTAAATGAATATATACAATGTGCATTTTTTTTACCAGTATGGATAATGCCCAGATAATATCCGAATGATTCTTAATAGTACTGCAGCTACCTGTAGATATTATTATAAATGCATCATTATCGATATTCAGCTTCTCTTTTATTAAAAGCTTTTCGTTGGAATTCGTTAATGGATAAAACCTGTTTGAATCAAACCAATTATTTACCTGAACAGTAGTGTTTTTATAATAGTTCAGCTCATTTAGGTAAACGCTTTCACCAATAGTTTGAAAAGTTAAATGAAACCATTTTTTAGCTGTTAAACGCAGTAGGTAATGCTTAATCCACGAGATGCTTCTTGATTTAAAAACATTGTGAAAAGTCATAATGGTTTTCTTTCCGGTTAAATACCCGCACAGTGAAAAATACCAAAAGACGTTTGACCGATGAATGTGGATGATATTAATATCATTATCTTTTATAAACTGGATAATGCGTTTCAGATAATTGAAAATATAAAATGGATTCTTACTGTCTCTTTTAAATGGTCGGTGAAAAACGGGAATACCTGTAGCTTCAAATTGTTTGGCAAAATCGCCCACACTTTCTCCAGTGCTTATCGCAACTAACTCATATCCTTTATCCCTGAATAATGGTGCTGCGTTCGAATACATAATTTCAGCACCAGAAAACTTAATTTCATTAAAAATATGTAATACTTTCATAAATTATGTTGCTCTATACTGATAATGCTGCTATTATTCTAACAATTATAAACTCCATTTGACATCATTTTTAACAGGCTTGTTGGGATTGCCTACTGAGATACTTTTTGCTGGTACATCATTCACTACAAGACTTCCCATACCTATAATACTGCCATCATTGATTGTTGTACCTTTAAGGATAATAACCCTACTTCCAACCCATACATTGTTACCTATAAAAACAGGCTTTTCTTTATTAATTATTTGATCTTCACTATTATAGATATTATGCGTATCACTGGCCCATAATTCTATATGATCTGCAAATAAGCAGTTTTCACCAATAAATATCGCATTATCCAGACCGGCATTTATTATTCTTATGCCTCCAAACGTTGTGTTTTTACCAATACTAATATTGCAGTTATTTCCTCTGATAGTGATATTAGCGCTTCTCAGCTTTACTCCTTCTGCTATATCTATTTGATTATTCTCCCCATCTATTCTAATAGCTGAGTGTGATACGATAGCATCTCTAATTCGGAGTATGTTACCTGAACCATTGATTATCAAACCACTTTTTTCAAAAAAGACCTTCTGGAAATCAAGCTTGTTTTTAGGTGATATTTTTATTGAAAATCTGAAAAACGAATTTGTTTTTAATGGTATTTTACTAAAACTGAAGGCTATTAACATTTTATTAAAAAAACACAATAGCATTTTCATTAAATTCTTCATATAGATAACAATAGTATCATTTACCAATAACAAGCACCTTCAACAATTTGTGCGTTCCGGGGACGCTCTTTCTCTCCAGGCCTAACCCAAAAATCGTTATATAAGTTTTCGTAAGGATAAACAATAAAATTCTCCCACCGTTTTCCTTTTATTCCAAATAATAATTGTGTTACTCCTCCTAAATGAATTGCCTTTTTTCCAAGTCCTTTAACATAAGATGCTAACGGCAATCCGTAGGCGCCACAACCTAAAATACATATATCGAAATTGATGGCTGCAATTTTTTCTTTCATACTATCCAAAGCCTCAAACCAATCATTGAAATTTGATATTTCGCCAGCAATAGTTTGCACAGCTTTAATAGTTATTAATTCAAAATCAGGCAATAATTTATTATCGAAAAGTTTATCTTTTATCAGAAATTGTTGTTGTATGGTCTCCTCAAAAGGATGTACCACCAAAACCTTTTTATTTGCTAAAGCAGCGGTCCACGGTTTATTTACAAAAAAAGGTTCCAAATCTTCAAGCATTACTCGTTTGGCATTGATTAGATGCTCACTAAAAAACTTTTCCTCTTTAAGCCAAGAACCAAGTAAATCAACATTCAATAAATCTGATAACATTAGCTCACAAAACTGTTCGATCTTTTCTATATTTCCCGGAAAGAACCCAGACCACCTTTGCATTTGATCTATTGTTGCTTTCTCCCACCACCATGGCGGCGTTTGGCCCTTTATATAAGTTTTTACGTTTTTGAATTTATTGGGGTATTTGACGGCCAAATAATTTGTTAAACATAATGCTTCGGTTGAACCAATTCGCGCAATCATAAATGGTTCATCAGCTATTAATTTTTCATATATAAGTTCTGAAGCATATTCCTTGTTAGGAAACATTTTCCAATTGCGACCAAAATTAGAAGCGTCTGGATCAGTTACAGAATATGCTTTTTTTAATACTCCTAACGGTAGTTTTAAAATATTTTTCAAAGTGTTCTTTAATTAAATAAACTAACAATCAAATACTTCATGATTATGGTAACTGAGCTACATCGGTAGCTTTCATTCCAGTGGGGACTTTGTTTTTTTTATAATACGTCCTTATTAATTTCAATGCCGGTTTTTCCACGCCAAAAGTTACTAGGACAGCAAGTGATACAACAACCACGAATGTAATCGGAATATAAAACAACTGTTTGTCGGAAATTGTTCTCAACCTATAAATAATTACATATCCAATTACATTATGTAATAAATAAAGTGAGTAGGAAATTGTCCCAAAAAACAGAAGAAGCTTATTTTTTAAGATTGGAAGCCCCTTATAGGCAAAAGTATAGAAGATTAAATAAAAAGCAGTCAAAAAAATCATCACTGACAAATAACTATTGTCAACATCCGTATGATAAACCCACAAAAATTCGACTAATAAACTTAATACAATTAATAAATGGGACATCGGCCCACCACTATTACTCTTTAACTTGTAAAAATTAATACCCGCAATAAAAAGTGGGGCATATTGCAAAATAAGAAGTACATCAAGATACTTTTTTAACGGTATTTTAAACAGACAAGACAACACAGAAATAGTCAACCAGGGAAAACATATATAAACAATATTCTTTAATTGCTTTGCGGCATAAATAATATACATTATCCCGTAAAAAATAAGTTCAAGTTTCAAAGTCCAGTACACTTGGTCTATCAGCCTGATTTTTCCAAACCCCTGAAGCATGGTTAAATTAATAACAATTTCTTTTGCCGTATAATGCCCCAGCGTTGGAATTGGGAATAGTGTAATTAATAATGTTGTCAAAAATATTGAGGCCCAGTAGGCGGGGTACAAGCGTGAAAAGCGAGAGACTAAAAAATCAGCCTTTTTTTTACTTTTTTCAAGGGTAAGCAAAATTACAAAGCCACTAATCATAAAAAAAAGTTCAACAGCTAAAAATCCGTATATAAAATGAAATTTCCCTGTGCTATCCAAGTTATAATGATAATCATACGCTACCGTATAATGATATAGCAATACGCCAAGCACAGCTATTCCCCTTAATGCATCCAATTCCTTAAATCTATCAGGGCGAACTTCTTTTATGTCGTTATTTTTCATGCCTCCATTAGTAAGTTAGCAATGCATTTAACTGCATCGCGCTTTCAATGCACTTATCCATGTTATAATATTCCCATTCTGCAAATCTGCCCAGAAGATATATATTGTAATTTTTTAATAAACTTTTTAAGTGATTTACCTTATCACGAGTATCTTTTTGCTGAATAATATATGAGTTGGGCTCATAATTAAAAGCAAGGGCTTTTAAATTCCCTGGTAAAATATTCAATTCATTAATCATAACATCAGTATCCTGTTTTCCAGAAAACTCAACAACACAAGTTTTTCTGCTGCCTTCACCGTTATTGGTGCTGCTAAAATTACCTGTATAAATAATGCGATGCGCATTAAACTTATCTTCAGGTAGATATAACCACGAAATATCATTATCATCTGTTTCACACAAGACGTTTGATGTTCCGTTAGAAAGAAGATCTTTTACCGATTCAAGGGCGATATTTAATTCACCATCATCGATATTAATAATTGAGTGTAAATGCCGTATGTCACCTGTATAAATAACAGCATCACTTGCTAATTCATTATTTATTATCAATTTTTGATTTTTATTTAATGAAATAGTTGATAAGCAATAGGACAAGGTAATTTCTTGCTGTTCAGCAAGTTTGTTTATAATAAATTGTGAGCCACCAGCTTTAGGATAATAAAAAAAAGCATGCACCATTTGTGATTCTTCATTTCTTAAAATATTACTAATCAGAATATCTTTTATTTGAGGCATGGGGAGTTTACCATCAAGCCATTCGAGTGGAACTTTGCTAATATCAGTATTCCATATTTTGGAATTGTATGGACCAAAATATAGATTATAAAGACGTTCGCCAAAATTACCGATTAAAAAATCCTTAAAGTTTTCATAATCCTGAATATTCTTCTTTTCTTTTTGAAGTAGCTCAAGTAGTTCCTCTATAACAGGTAGCATCTTCTCTGAAGAAAGCTGGTATAAATAATTTTCCAAAGGATACCCAATAAGCTTGCCGTCCATAAATATTTTTGCATTTCTTTTAGCCTGCAAAAATTCATTATCTCGGTTAAAATGCTGCCAAAACCAATTTAAAACGTCTTTATTCCGACTGTTGAAAACATGTCCTCCAACTTTGTGAAATAAATTACCCTCTATCCTATCACACTTTATTAACCCGCCTGGTTTTTCAGATTTTTCCAATATTCTAACATTGTATTTGTTGGCAAGCATTCTTGAAATGCTTAATCCTGAAATGCCTGCCCCGATTATTGTAATATCTTTCATAAATGTATTGCACTTCTATTATTTAAACTTGCAAGCTCGATCTTAACTGATTAATGTCAAAATCACCATTATCATCACTAATAATGAAATCATCTGCGGATGGATATTGATGCCAGAAAGACCCAGGACAAATTTTTATTCCTTTTGAAATTAACACTGGTTTATAAGAAAATGAACTCTTGCTTGAGATAAGCACATCAGCAAATACCATATGTAGGAAACTGTCAACCGGCCCCATTTGCATACAGTAATTTATGTCTTTGAATTTATCAAACTCAGGAAAATCCTCAACCTCACCTTGCGAGAACAGGTACAAGGCTACTTTTTTGTTTTGTCCTATATTTTCAACTACCGTACTTAAAACATTGGCAAAATATTGATTATCCAATCCCCTGGATTTCCATGCATCCTCAGTTTCAATTTTCATGCGCCGACGGATGTGAACAGCGATATTTAAGCAATCAGAATCATAAATCAATTTATCATTTTTCCTTGCCTCCGCCCCGAAAAATTTGTCAGACAAACTTTTATAAGTATCAAATTGGCGCATATACCCCTGATCAATTTCCAGGCAAAACAAAACATTTTCTTTATCGTATGAATTAATTATGCGGTCAATTAAATCTATTTCATCCTGATTTTCAGAATCAAATCTAGGTAATTGTACTATTCTATAATGCTTCTTTTTCAGTTCATGTGCATGTACCTCATTTTCTCCAAACCCTAAAAAATATTCCCATTTTTCTGTAGAAAAAGGTGAATGGGCGTAATTAAGACCGAAATACTTAGAAAAATATAAGCCAGAGTTCCAATTCGCCAACTGATGCCCAATACCTGCCCCATAATTGGGTCGCAACGTTATATATTGAGTTTTTTTTACTGTTTCATCCTTTTCATTTTTGGATTTAGCCATCAAACGGTAATGCCAATAAGATTTATAAATTTTAAACTGAAAAGATGTATTGGCTATTTTATTTACAAAAATAGAATTTAGCCGTCTCTTTATCTTTCCAACGATTGCCTCTTTTCCATAATTGGGGCTTAAAGCTAAGGAAGCCTTATGGTTATCTGCACGCATAATTTCTAATTAAAAATTTTCAATTTGCATTTCAATTTCAACAAGTATAAAGAAGATAATAACTCTGTAGGAAGATTTCTCCATCTCTTCTTTAATCTATCCGCAAGTGTTTTAGGCTTCGCATCTTTTAAGAATCCTCTTTTCCTAAAATCAACATAGATATTATTTTCCTTAAATAGTTCTATCACTCCTTCATACCATCTACCCTGCACTACCCCGGTAAATATATAGGGTACAATTTCATTTATGTTTAACTTATATATATTTCTGTTTACAGTGTAAAACTTATGCGGCAGTAAATTAGCCCTTTTGGTACCATTGGTTTCAAACTGCCAAGGACTTTCCCAAGTCTTTATATATTGAAGTAAAATTTCTTTTTTCCATAAAGCGGCCTGGCAACATACCCTATCAAGTGCACTTTGCCCTATAATCCATAAATCTGTATACTCAGATAGCGAAAAAGGCCCTTTTGTGTTTTGATCTGTAAGATGTAAACAATCAATATCATTTTCCTTCATTCTACCTACGAAATCACTTACAGTTTCAGTTTTTACGGGTGCTTTAAGAAAATAATCTTCCTGCATATATAAGATTATATCCTCATCAATTACATTCAAAGCCCGTATCAAACATTCACTCCAGGTTACTTTATCAGCGTCTTTGGTTATTGAGCTGTTCTTTACTGATATGATATTAAGTCCAGGATAACTAAACTCTTTATACTCTGTATTTAAATATATTTTACCTTTATAATCAGGCCAATAGGTGCCAAATAACTTAAAGAATGGATACCAGCAATCCTCAAATCGATCAGTCGTATTGACAAAAATGGAATATGAATTGTTCATTTATATACCCTTCCTTTTTTAACTATATACTTTATATAATGTTTATATCTATCAACCTTCTTCAAGACCAATTCATTTAATAATTGTTCGAATGCAGGCATACACCTAGCAAACCATTTTATTACTTTTTATATTAATTTCACATAAAACCCTGTGTATAAATTCGAATAGTAAATATCCAGCTTATTTGCTTCTAAAGCTATTCCATTTTCCATTTACTATCGCTCTAAATTGTAATGAAATAGTGTAATAATAAATTAAATAAATTATGGTATAAGCCAATCCACAGCTAAATAAAAAAACGATCTTATTTCCCGAAACGCCGGGTGGAGTTATAATTGCACATAAGCCAAAAAACAACAATCCGACAAGTATCTCTTTTATTAAACCCCAAAATTCAGCCTTATTTAATTCTGCCAGCTTTAAAATCCGGATCGGGAAATAAGTGCAATTTAAAAGAACAATTGATATTAAAAAAGCAAGCAACTCACCGGTAATTCCCCATAAACTAACAAAAACTGCTACGACCAATAAATAGATCAAATTACGCGCTATAATTACAAGATTATTCTTTTTTATATCACCAAAAGAATAAAGAATGTTAGATATACTATATGTTATAGACAATAAATAATAAGCAAAACAGGAGATTATATTGTTCGTATTGCCAAAATAATGAATTTTCCCAACCCATATAGCTACAATATCGCTATCAAACAAAAGTAAGCCGCCTACAATAAATCCTGTAACCCATATGATATAAGTTATAGATGTGGTTATTAAATGCTTGAATTTGTCTTTATCGTATGAGCCTGAAAGATGTGAAAACGCAGGCAAAGCCGAAATCGTTATATTATTAACAAAACCTGTCAAAATTCTTATTGGACGTCTGGAAAGTTCAAGCAATGTTACGGCCTCAGGTCCCAAATACCTGGAGACAATTATCAGGTCAATATTCCCCGATAAAGAATTAAAGGTTTTACCAAAAAAGGTATAAATGAATATGTTTATGAGTGATTTAGTGTAACTCATATCAAGTTTATAGCTTATGTTCTCTCTTTTTAAAACAATATAAGAATGAACCATGGAGTAAAGAACTGTGAGTAGCCCTCTTATCAAAAATGTATATGCAATAGAATAAATACCAGCGCCGCTTATTAGCAACACAATATTAAAAACAATTGAAAATACACTTATCAAGGTTGAATAGAATCCAAACTCTTTAGTTCTTTGAAAACCTAATAAAATATTGTTAAAGGTATTTGCCAGTAAACTAAAGCATGTTCCAATTATTGCTAAACGAAAACAAGTTATGAGGATTCCCACATCCTTTCCAGTATATCTGATAATAGTACCGACATAATAAGAACAGACCAGGCCAATACCTAAAACGGTGACAAACAATAATAAGGAAATCAACAATCCTGAAGTAATGGCCAAACCGATTTCATTTCTATCATTTTTCCCTAATGCATTCCCCACTTTTTGTAGTAATACGTCTCCCACACCAGGGTCGGCTATGCTAAGCCACATCATAATATTACCTGTAGCCAACCATGCACCATATAAATTGATATTTATATAATGCAGATAGAGAGGGACAATTAAAATACCATTAACTATGGCAATAATAGTTCTCAGATTTAAAAAGAAAAAGTTCCAGATGGTTGATACTTTTCTTTTGCTATTCATTTTAAACCCAATTTAGTTATAAGAAATCATTGAACAATTAAAAGAAATACACTTATTTTTTCTTTTTAAACCAGCTATTGATTCTTTCAAAAAATGTTGGTTTTGCACCTTCTATGTAATCGCCATAACCATAGCCATGGCCATATCCATAGCCATAGCCGTAATATCCCACTTTTTGGGTTGCAATATCATTTACTACAAGATAAGCATGCTTCAGTTTCTTTTCTGCCACCAGCTTGTTCAAAATATCCAACTGCGATTTAAAGGTATAAGCCTGACGAACAACATAAAGCGATAAGTTTACATAATCTTCCAAAAGCAGCGAATCAGCAACAAGGCCAACAGGGGGACTGTCAATTATGATAAAATCAAACTTTTTCTTAAGCTCAGCAAATATCAGAGGTACCTTTTCATTCAATAATATTTCGGCAGGATTGGGTGGAATAGGACCAGAACTCATTAAAAAACAATTCTCGCTGAAAGTTAATGGGCGAATGTAAGAATCTAAATCATTATTTTCAGAAACTACACAATTGGTAAACCCATTTAAATTTTCCAGGCCCAAACTTGATGTAAGTTTAGGTTTACGAAGATCCAACTCCATAAAAAGTACTTTTTTGCCTGTAATTGCTAAAGTGCTTCCCAAATTAAGCGAAATAAATGTTTTTCCTTCACCGCTCATGCTTGATGTTAACATAATTATCTGAGGGTCATTTTGCTTTATCAAGTACTGCAAATTGGTTCTTAAACTCCTGAATTGCTCCGAAATAACAGACCTGGAATTTTCAACTACAACTAAGTTTTTGTTTTCAATATTATTACCAATTTCGGCTACTATCGGTATTTGGGTATGTTTTTCTATATCTTGTTTTGAAAATATCCTTATAGTCAATGCACTTTTAAAATATAGAAAAATAAAAGGCAGTAATATACCTAGGGCTAAACCAATAAGATGAATTAAACTCCTGTTTGGTTTAATTGGTAAACGGTCACTTTTGGCATTGTCAATAATTCTTGTGCTTGAAATAGTAGAGGTTTTAGTTAGCATAGTTTCTTCTCTTTTTTGCAATAGATAGAGATAAAGCTCCTGCTTTAAAGTTTGCTGCCTTGAATAATCGAGAAATACCCGCTCTTTCCCGGGAGCACTTTTTATTTGATTTGTAAATAAACTATTACGTGTTACAAGTTCTTTTTTACTAATTGATAAACCTTTTTTATAAGCTTCAAAGCTTTTAATTAAGTTAGATTTGACCTCGCTTATCTGATTGTCCAAACTTTTCACAAGCGGATTATCTTCTTTGTAAGACAACTCCATTTTGCTACGCTCAATTAAAAGATCATTGTATTTACCAATAGCGTCAGCAAATACCGGGTCCTGATCTGTTAATGAGCTTGGTATTATGTTTTTATTAGCAGGATTTGTTACATACTTTTCTAAATCATTGATTACTGAAAGCTGTATTTCAATCACATTTAACTGATTAAAATAATCGTTTGCACCAGTAACTAAAGCTTTGGATTGTTCCTCAATATTTGCCAGATTATTTTCTTTCTTAAACCCTTCAAAATCCTTTTCAACACCAGACAATTCTTTTTGAACAATTATTAACCTTCTATCAATAAACGCAACGGTGCTATCTGCAGTCTGAACTTTATTCTCCAAATTACTTTGGATATAATTATTCATTAAAGATTGTAAGATAACCTCTCCTTTTTTTGCAACAGGGTAAATAAATGCTATATCAATAGTAGTACTTTGTTTATCTGATAATTGCACATCTAAACTTTTTGACAATGCTTCAACCTCATTATCTTTAGGTATTATAGATAGTAAATAAGTACCAGCAACTTTTGGTAAAATCTTCTTAAATATCAAGCTATACTCTTTCAATTTAACAGAATCATCAAACTTTGTATTGATGTTGATATCATTCTGGCTGCTCAAAACATTAATCACTCCATTCTCAGCAATTTTTATCTCATAAAGTGCTGAGCTAATTGAATCTGTTTTACTTGACAAACTAACTTCAAATGGGGAATCATAAAACAATTCATCTGATTTGAATCGTCCTTTTCTGAAAATAGTTAAATTTAATTTCAGCTGTTCCACAACCTTCTCCATCAGGGATCGGGATTTTATAATGTCAATTTCGTTTTGGGCATTACTTGGTAAGTCAAAAAGACTGGAAAAATCAGTCATCATTGCATTGCTGGGTCCTCCTGAAGGGCTACTTTTTTCATCCTGCACTAAAAGTTTACTGGTGATTTTATAATCTGGGGTAGCATACCTTAAATACAAAATGGAAAGAGATACACAAATCGCTATACTAAAAACAAATATGTACCAGCTAGATATAATTTTCCCCAATAATTCTTTATAATCAAAACTCTCTTCTTCTGTAAAGTCTTTATAGTTGTTATTGGTGTTTTGTAATTGATTACTCATGTATTTTTCAAACTAGAAATTAATCCTGCTAATTATTACAATTACTACAGTTAAAATTGAACTTATTATTGCAATCGTCCGCGTTTGACCTAAATCATTTGCAGCCGCTTTACCTTGTGTAGGTTCTACATATATAAAGTCATTTTGCCTTAAGTAGTAGTAAGGCTGGTTCATTATATTACTCTTATTTAAGTTAATTCTATAAGCGATTTTTGTACCCTCACCATTATCTCTCAGTAAAAGTATGTTCTCCCTTTTACCGTATATTGTTAAATCACCTGCAACCGATAATGCATCTAAAATGGAAACCTTTTCATTAGGCATTACATAAACGGATGGTCTTGTGACTTCTCCTGTTACCGTAATTTTAAAATTGGCATATCGCACAATAACTGAGGCATCTTTATAGAACTTGCCGGCCGCAGTCTTAATTACTTGACCAGCTTCTTCAGTTGTTAATCCGACCAGATGAAATTCCCCTAATATTGGAATCTGCACATTCCCTTGTTTATCAACCAAATAGCCACTTACTGTAGTAGCACCCAAAGCCATACTAGCACTCCCCCCAGACCCAGCCATAGTGGCAACATTATTAATTGGTATATTACCCTGATTAATAGATAGTGTAGCACTTGGATCAACAGTAGTAACCACAATTGTCATAATATCGTCCACTTGAATCTTAGGTTCAGTGTAATTAGCAATTGGGATAGTTATTGTTTTTCCAGAATCTGGTATATCTGCAAAATACTTGATATTCTTAGTTGATGAACACGATGCGAACATCAACGAAAGATATATTACGGGAGTAAATAAAAAAAATCTCCAATTAAAAGATTTATTCATGTATAAGAGTTTAATATTTTTAATGGCTGCTAATAATTATGAATATAGGAAATTGCATTTAAATTAAGCCTAGGGCAGGCATTTAATTAATTAAATGCCATAAAGATACATAAATGTTAATAAAACTCTCTTAATATTAAGAAAAATGTAAAATCAATTTACGCTTGCCCCATTGTACCCCCAAAATTCATTGGAAAACCTGAAGGTTCTTGTTGAATTTTTATCCGGCCATTTATAGTTTCAAATTTCTCCAGATTGTCTTCCAATGCGGTTAGTAACCTTTTGGCGTGTTCTGGTGTTAAAATAATTCTTGATTTCACCTTGGCCTTTGGAACCCCGGGCATAACGCGTATAAAATCAAGCACAAACTCTGAGCTAGAGTGTGTTATAATTGCAAGGTTTGAATAAATCCCCTCTGCAACTTCTTCAGAAAGTTCAATATTTAATTGAGTTTCATTTTGTTCTTCCATTTTGCTAAAATAGTAAAGCCAACCCATTTAAGGAAGCTTTGAAAAATAAATAGACCCTGTTTATCATTATAGTTATAAACGCCCGTCAACAATTTCTCTTTTAAGTATAGCCTTTGTGTCAAAAATTACTGTTTTTTGATTACAAAAGCTGCTTAAATCCATACTAATAAACTCAATATGTGAAACTGCTAAAACTATAGCATCATATATACAATCGTTAGGCGATAATGTGTTGAAATCAGACATTAAATTTATGTTAAATTGCTTTTTTACTTCCTTAACATTGGCATGAGGGTCATAAACATCAACACTTAACCCAAATTGTTGCAATTCGTTATAGATATCTATTACTTGTGAATTTCGTATATCAGGGCAATTTTCCTTAAAAGTAATTCCTAATATAAGTGCTTTACAGCCATCAATGTGGTGTCCTTTTTTTATCATCAATTTGATAACCTTATTTGCAACAAAAACGCCCATATTATCATTTACCCTCCTGCCTGATAAAATAACTTGCGGATGATAGCCTAATGATTCAGCTTTGTGAGCTAAGTAATAAGGATCAACTCCTATACAATGCCCCCCTACCAAGCCAGGTTTATATTTTAAAAAATTCCATTTGGTTGCTGCAGCGGCCAAAACATCGTTCGTATCAATCCCAATCAGGTCAAAAATCAGCGCGAGCTCGTTTACAAATGAAATATTAACATCGCGTTGGGCATTTTCAATAGCCTTTGAAGCTTCTGCTACTTTTATACTAGGCGCCAGGTAAGTACCTGCTTCAATTATTGACTGATACAACTGGTCAACAAACTCAGCAATTATTGGTATTGAACCTGATGTTACTTTAACAATTTTGGTAAGTGTATTCACCTTATCTCCCGGGTTTATTCTTTCGGGTGAGTATCCACAGAAAAAATCAGTATTAAATTTTAAGCCCGAATATTTTTCTAATACAGGTACACAGTCTTCTTCTGTACAGCCAGGATAAACAGTTGATTCATAAATTACTATATCATTAACTCTGAGGGCTTCTCCTACCAACTGTGATGCATGTAATAAAGCCTTCAGGTCTGGCGATTTAAAATGATCAACCGGGGTTGGTACTGTTATAATAAAAACATTATTCCCCTTTAAATGAGATCTATCTGCCGATAAATATAAACCCCGATTACTACTATCAGAAGAATCGAGAACTGTCTTTAGCTCGTCTATATTAGCTTCATTGGTATAATCTTCACCACGCAACAAGCCATTTATCCTGTCCAAATTAATATCAAACCCTAAAACTTTATATTTTTTCGCGAACTCAATTGCTAGCGGTAGGCCTACATAGCCCAATCCAATAATTGCAATCTTGGTATCCTTTAAATCAAATTGCTTCATGGTAATAGATGTTACTTTATTAGCGATTTATATTTTTTAAATATAGATCACAATTTTGATTTTTATATAAAATGGCAAAGCCTTCCTTTATGGGGAAGGCTTTGCCATTATTAATTCATAGACTTAAGCTTCTACTTCTTCAGCTTTTGAAGCCATCAAGCGATCAAATTCTTCCTGAGAACCTACACGGATATTTTCGTATTCGCGTAAACCAGTTCCTGATGGAATTAAGTGACCAACAATAACGTTTTCTTTCAAGCCAAGCATGTTGTCTTTCTTACCTGCAATTGCTGCTTCGTTCAGTACTTTAGTAGTTTCCTGGAACGATGCTGCTGAGATAAACGACTTAGTGCCTAATGAAGCCCTGGTGATACCTTGTAATATCGGACTTGATGTTGCAGCAATAGCGTCACGAACTTCAACCAGTTTCAAATCTTTACGTTTTAAAACTGAGTTTTCGTCTCTTAACCTTCTCACTGAAACTATCTGGCCTGATTTCAGGTTGTTTGAATCCCCAGGATCAGTAACTACTTTTTTGTCAAAGATCTCGTCATTTTCCAACATGAAATCCCAGCTGTCAACAGCTTCTCTTTCAAGGAAACGGGTATCTCCTGCATCTTCAATAGATACTTTCTGCATCATCTGGTGAACTATCACTTCAAAGTGCTTGTCGTTGATTTTCACACCTTGCAAACGGTAAACTTCCTGTATACCATTTACCAGGTATTCCTGAACTGCAGCCGGGCCTTTAATAGCCAGGATATCAGCAGGCGATATTGAACCATCAGACAATGGCATACCAGCTTTCACAAAGTCATTATCCTGTACAAGGATGTGTTTTGACAATGGAACCAGATATTTTTTAACCTGACCGTCTTTTGATTCGATAGTGATTTCGCGGTTACCGCGTTTAACACCACCTAAAGTTACCACACCATCAATTTCTGTTACTACAGCAGGGTTTGAAGGGTTACGTGCTTCAAACAACTCGGTTACACGTGGTAAACCACCTGTAATATCCCGGGTTTTACCGGTTGAACGAGGAATTTTAGCAATAACCTGCCCTGTTTGTAGTTTCTCACCTTCATCAACAGCGATGTGGGCGCCTACCGGAATGTTATAACCTTTTATTACGTTTCCACCTTTATCAGCAACCTGGATAACCGGGTTCTTTGTTTTATCTCTGGTATCGATAATAACTTTTTCACGGTGACCGGTTTGCTCATCTGACTCTTCGCGGAAAGTGATACCTTCCAATACAGCCTCAAATTTGGCAACACCAGCAAATTCAGAAATAATTACCGCGTTATATGGATCCCATGAACAGATACGGTCGCCTTTGCTGATCTTGCTGCCATCTTTTACATACAGGTAAGCACCGTATGGAATATTGTTGGTAACAATCACTTTATTGGTTCCCGGTTCAAGGATGCGGAATTCACCAGAACGGCCCAAAACCACATCAACTACTCCATCTTCAGTTTTATATTCAACTGTACGAACGTTCTCAAATTCAATAACACCTTCAAACCTTGCGTTGATCTGTGACTCAGCAGCGATGTTTGATGCGGTACCACCCACATGGAATGTACGTAATGTTAACTGTGTACCCGGCTCACCGATTGACTGTGCAGCAATTACACCAACAGCCTCGCCTTTTTGCACGCGTTTACCGCTTGCAAGGTTACGTCCGTAGCATAATGCACATACACCACGTTTGCTTTCGCAAGTTAATACCGAACGAATTTCGATACCTTCTAATGGTGAGTTTTCAATAGTTTTACCAATTTCTTCAGTGATATCCTGACCTGCAGATACTAATAATTGATTAGTAATAGGATCAAGTACATCATGTAAAGAAGTACGGCCTAAAATACGATCATATAATGGTTCAACAATATCCTCGTTATCTTTAAGAGCGGTAGTAAATATACCTCTTAAAGTACCACAATCCACCTCACCAACAATCATATCCTGGGCTACGTCATGTAAACGACGGGTTAAGTAACCAGCATCCGCAGTTTTTAACGCTGTATCCGCCAAACCTTTACGAGCACCGTGAGTAGAGATAAAATATTCCAATACCGACAAACCTTCCTTGAAGTTTGAAAGGATCGGGTTTTCAATAATCTCACCACCTGAACCTGATTTTTGAGGTTTAGCCATCAAACCACGCATACCTGCAAGCTGACGGATTTGCTCTTTAGAACCACGTGCTCCTGAATCCAACATCATGTAAACTGAGTTGAAACCTTGGTTATCGGTAGAAAGGATCTCCATCACATTCGCAGTTAAGCGATTGTTGATACGAGTCCAGATATCGATGATCTGATTGTAACGCTCGTTGTTTGTAATGAAACCCATGTTATAGTTACTCATTACATCCTCAACCTGTTTAGAAGCTTGTTCAATAAGGGTTACTTTTTCAGCTGGGATATTGATATCTTTCAGGTTAAATGATAAACCACCCTGGAACGCCATTTTGAAACCTAACTCCTTAATATCATCAAGGAACTGGGCTGCTCGTGCCATACCTGTAATTTTAACAACTTCACCAATAATATCACGCAGTGATTTTTTGGTTAGCAGTTCATTAATATAACCTACTTCTGCCGGAACGTGTTGGTTAAACAATACGCGCCCTACAGTAGTATCAATAATTTTATTAACAATAATTCCGTCTCTTTCTTTAATAAAGGCTTTTACCTTAATAAAGGCATGCAAATCAAGTTTTCTTTCATTATAAGCGATGATAACTTCTTCGGCAGAATAGAAGGTTAAACCTTCACCTTTTACCACACGACCTGCATCAGTTTTACGGCCTTTCGTTATATAGTATAACCCAAGCACCATGTCCTGAGATGGAACGGTAATAGGTGTTCCGTTAGCAGGGTTTAAGATATTGTGTGAAGCAAGCATTAACACCTGGGCTTCCAAAATTGCCGCGTTACCTAGAGGTACGTGAACGGCCATCTGGTCACCGTCAAAATCCGCGTTGAATGCTGTACAGGTTAACGGGTGTAACTGGATAGCTTTACCTTCAACTAATTTAGGCTGGAATGCCTGGATACCTAAACGGTGCAACGTAGGCGCACGGTTTAATAATACAGGGTGTCCCTTTAATACGTTTTCCAAAATGTCCCAAACTAATGGGTCTTTACGGTCAACAATCTTTTTAGCAGATTTCACTGTTTTAACCACACCGCGCTCTATCATTTTGCGAATGATAAATGGTTTAAACAACTCGGCAGCCATATCTTTTGGTAAACCGCATTCGTGTAATTTAAGGTTCGGACCTACAACAATTACCGAACGTGCTGAATAATCCACACGTTTACCTAATAAGTTTTGACGGAAACGGCCTTGTTTACCTTTCAGAATATCTGAAAGTGATTTCAATGCACGGTTACCCTCAGTTTTTACAGCGTTTACTTTACGTGAGTTATCGAACAACGAATCCACAGCTTCCTGTAACATACGTTTTTCGTTACGTAAAATAACTTCCGGTGCTTTGATCTCGATCAAACGTTTTAAACGGTTGTTACGGATAATTACACGACGATATAAATCGTTCAAATCTGAAGTTGCAAAACGACCACCTTCCAAAGGCACTAACGGACGTAATTCAGGTGGAATAACCGGAACAATCTTAACGATCATCCACTCAGGGTTATTTTCAATCCTGTTTTTAGCATCACGGAAAGCCTCAACAACTTGTAAACGTTTTAAAGCTTCGTTTTTACGTTGTTGTGAAGTTTCGTTTGCAGCCTGGTGACGTAAGTTATAAGACAGGTCATCAAGGTCAAGGCGTTTTAGCAACTCCTCTAAAGCCTCGGCACCCATTTTAGCTACAAATTTCTGTGGGTCCTTATCGTCCAGGTATTGATTTTCCTTTGGTAAAGTATCTAATACATCCAGGTATTCTTCTTCTGTAAGGAAATCCATTTTATTGATTCCGTCAGTTTCTTTAATACCAGGCTGAATTACTACATATCTTTCATAATAAATGATCAGATCCAGTCTTTTGGTTGGTAAGCCCAATAAATAACCAATTTTGTTTGGTAATGAACGGAAATACCAGATATGTGCAACCGGAACAACCAGGTTAATGTGGCCCATACGCTCACGACGTACTTTTTTCTCGGTTACTTCAACACCGCAACGATCACAAACTATACCTTTATAACGGATACGTTTGTATTTACCGCAATGGCACTCATAATCTTTTACCGGACCAAAAATACGCTCGCAGAATAAACCATCACGCTCAGGCTTGTAGGTCCTGTAGTTGATGGTTTCCGGTTTTAAAACCTCACCACTTGAACGCTCCAGAATAGATTCAGGTGAAGCTAAGCTGATAGTAATTGTGGTGAAATTACTTTTGATTTTATTATCCTTTTTGTAAGACATAGTCTCCTTTTGTTTTTTAATTATTGAAGGACTGATTTAATGAATTATTGAATTTTAAAATTGCTGAGGAATTAAAGTATGTTATACTTCTATCCCTCAGTAATTCAATAATTATTCAAGCGTGATATCCAAACCTAAACCTCTTAACTCATGAACCAATACGTTGAATGATTCAGGAACTGATGGTGTAGGCAAGTTTTCGCCTTTAACAATAGCTTCGTATGTTTTGGCACGGCCGATAACATCATCCGACTTAACGGTTAATATTTCCTGCAGAATGTTTGATGCACCAAATGCTTCCAGTGCCCAAACCTCCATCTCACCAAAACGCTGACCACCGAATTGAGCTTTACCACCCAATGGTTGTTGTGTAATTAATGAGTATGGCCCAATTGAACGTGCGTGCATTTTATCATCAACCATGTGTCCCAGTTTCAGCATGTAGATAATACCTACAGTTGTTTGCTGGTCAAAGCGGTCGCCTGTTAAACCATTGTATAAGTATGTACGGCCTGATTCTGGTAAGTTTGCCTTTTTAACCCACTCCTCTACTTCTTCGTGGCTTGCACCATCAAAAATTGGAGTAGCAAATTTAATACCCAGCTCTTTACCGGCCCATCCTAATACAGTTTCGTAAATCTGGCCCAGGTTCATACGTGAAGGTACACCCAGCGGGTTCAACACAATATCAACCGGTGTTCCGTCTTCAAGGAAAGGCATGTCTTCGTCACGTACAATACGTGCCACAATACCTTTGTTACCGTGACGGCCCGCCATTTTATCACCCACTTTAAGCTTACGCTTTTTAGCGATGTAAACTTTAGCCATTTGTACAATACCCGATGGTAGCTCATCACCCACGCTGATAGCAAATTTATCACGACGGTAAGCACCCAATTCTTCATTAACTTTAATGTTATAGTTGTGAAGAAGGATTTTTATCTGATCGTTTTTATCATCATCAGTTGTCCATTTAGTTGGGTTAATATTTTCATAACTAAGCTCAACTAATATTTTTTGAGTGAATTTAACACCTTTTGGCACATGCAATTCTTTATAAACGTTATAAACACCTTGTGAGGTTTTACCGTTAACAATCTCAAATAACTTTTCGATTAAAGTATTTTTAAGATCTTTTATTGCTTTTTCGTGTTTGTTATCTAATTTTTCTAACTGTGCTTTTTCTTCAGCTTTTGAAGTCTTTTTAGCACGTGAGAATAATTTGGTATCAATAACCACACCTGCAATAGATGGTGGAGTTTTTAATGACGCATCTTTCACGTCACCAGCTTTATCACCAAATATAGCACGTAACAGTTTTTCTTCCGGTGAAGGATCTGATTCACCTTTTGGAGTGATTTTACCTATCAGGATATCGCCTTCTTTTACTTCGGCACCAACACGGATAATACCGTCTTCGTCCAAATCTTTAGTAGCTTCCTCTGATACGTTAGGGATATCTGGTGTTAATTCTTCTTCCCCACGTTTGGTATCACGTACTTCAAGTTCAAATTCTTCAACGTGAAGCGAAGTAAATATATCCTGAGAAACAACACGCTCAGAAATTACAATCGCATCCTCAAAGTTATAACCCTGCCAAGGCATGAACGCCACTTTAAGGTTACGGCCTAAAGCCAGTTCACCATTTTGAGTAGCATATCCTTCGCAAAGTACTTGTCCTTTTTCAACACGTTCGCCTTTTTTAACAATTGGCTTCAGGTTGATGGTAGTACTCTGGTTAGTTTTCTTGAATTTAGTTAAACGATAGCTTTTTGAATCACCATCAAAAGATATTAAACGATCTAACTCATTACGGTCATAACGGATACGGATTTCGTTAGCATCAACATACTCAACTTCACCATCGCCTTCGGCATTGATTAAAGTACGGGAGTCTTTTGCAACACGACCTTCCAAACCTGTACCTACAATAGGCGCTTCAGGGCGCAACAAAGGCACTGCCTGACGTTGCATGTTCGATCCCATCAATGCACGGTTAGCATCATCATGTTCCAGGAATGGAATTAATGAAGCCGCGATAGAGGTAATCTGGTTTGGAGCAATATCCATTAAGTCCAATCTTTCAGGCTCAATGATCGGGAAGTCACCTTCAAAACGGGCTTTAACTTTAGGTGTTGCAAAAACGCCATTATCATCATAATGAGCATTTGCCTGCCCTATTGTTTTACCGTCTTCGTCTTCTGCAGACAGGTAAATAACTTCTTCCTGAACCTGTACTTTACCTTCAACAACACGTTTATACGGTGTTTCAATAAAGCCTAAGTTGTTAATCTTTGCGTGTACGCAAAGAGAAGATATCAAACCAATGTTCGGTCCTTCCGGAGTTTCAATAGTACACAAACGACCGTAGTGCGTATAGTGTACGTCACGAACCTCGAAACCTGCACGCTCACGTGACAAACCACCGGGCCCTAAGGCTGACAGACGACGCTTGTGCGTGATCTCTGCCAGTGGGTTGGTTTGATCCATGAACTGTGATAACTGGTTTGTTCCGAAGAAAGAGTTGATCACTGATGATAGCGTACGTGCATTGATCAAATCGGTTGGTGTGAACACCTCGTTATCACGAATGTTCATACGCTCACGGATGGTACGGGCCATACGTGCTAAACCTACACCAAACTGAGCATATAACTGCTCGCCCACGGTACGCACACGACGGTTTGATAAGTGGTCAATATCATCCACCTCAGCTTTTGAGTTGATTAATTTGATCAGATATTTAACAATCGCTATGATATCCTGTTTAGTTAAAACTTTAGTCTCTTCAGAGGTAGTCAGTTTTAACTTACGGTTGATGCGGTAGCGGCCCACATCACCCAGGTCATATCTCTTATCAGAGAAGAATAAACGGTCGATGATACCACGGGCAGTTTCCTCATCAGGTGGTTCAGCGTTACGTAATTGACGGTAGATATGCTCCACCGCTTCTTTCTCAGAGTTTGAAGTATCTTTTTGTAAGGTATTATATATAATGGTATAGTCACCGCTGGTAGCAGCATCTTCCTTATTAAGGATGATGGTTTTAACACCTGCATCAATGATCATATCAATATGATCGTCTTCAAGCACTGTTTCACGCTCCAGGATGATCTCGTTACGGTCAATAGAAACAACTTCGCCGGTATCTTCATCCACAAAGTCTTCAACCCATTTTTTAAGTACCCTTGCAGCTAATTTACGGCCAATAAATTTCTTAAGGCCTGATTTGCTCACTTTAACCTCATCAGCCAATTCAAATAACTCTAAGATGTCTTTATCAGAGTCATAACCAATGGCACGTAATAAGGTAGTTACCGGGAACTTTTTCTTACGGTCGATATAAGCATACATCACGTTATTAACGTCTGTAGCAAACTCGATCCATGATCCTTTAAAAGGAATAACACGGGCAGAGTATAATTTAGTACCGTTTGTATGGCGGCTTTGTCCAAAAAACACACCTGGTGAACGGTGTAACTGAGATACAATTACACGCTCGGCACCATTGATAACAAAAGTACCTTTAGGCGTCATGTAAGGGATAGTTCCCAAATACACATCCTGTACAATTGTTTCAAAATCTTCGTGCTCTTCATCATTACATGATAAGCGAAGCTTGGCTTTTAAAGGCACACTGTAAGTTAATCCGCGCTCAATACACTCTTGTATATCGTAACGTGGCGGATCAATAAAGTAATCAAGAAACTCCAAAACGAAGATGTTTCTTGAATCTGAGATAGGAAAATTTTCGGCAAACACTTTAAACAAACCTTCTTTGTAGCGATTGTCTGAGGTAGTTTCCAATTGAAAAAATTCCTGGAAAGATTGCAACTGAACATCAAGAAAATCTGGATAATCCAATACTTTCCTGCTGGTTGCAAAATTTACTCTTTGATTATTTTTGTTTGCCAAGGGATTATAATTTTAGTTTATTAATAAACTGTGATAGATGTGCGTACTGAGATGTAAGATTCTGAGAGTAAAGAGATTGAAACTTAATGCCTAATGGTATAAACGGCTTAAAATCCCATATCTAAAATCTAAATCTCCAATCTAAACTATATAAACAGCAATAGACCCCGACCAAAAAGGTCGGAGTCTGATGCTATATTCGTGTTGGTTAACTTATTTAACCTCAACTACTGCTCCGGCTTCTTCTAATTGTTTCTTTAAAGATTCAGCTTCTTCTTTAGTTACACCAGTTTTAACTTCTTTAGGTGCACCATCAACTAAGTCTTTAGCTTCTTTCAAGCCAAGGCCGGTTAAGTCTTTTACTAATTTAACAACTGCTAATTTAGCGCCACCTGCTTCTTTCAGGATAACGTCAAATGCAGTTTGTGCTGCTTCAGCAGCAGGAGCGTCATCGCCACCTGCAGGAGCAGCAGCAACAGCAACAGCTGCAGCAGCAGGCTCAATACCATACTCATCTTTTAAGATTTGAGCTAATTCGTTTACTTCTTTTACTGTTAAGTTTACCAACTGTTCAGCAAACGCTTTTAAATCCGCCATTTTATTTTAAATTTTCTTTTAATGCTTTGTTTTAAATTCCGAAACTTTCAGGTGTTCGATTAACCTCTTTCCTGTAATGTTTTTACAACACCTGCAATGATGTTTCCGCCTGATTGTAATGCAGAAATAACGTTTTTCGCTGGTGATTGTAATAATCCGATGATCTCGCCAATCAGTTGCTCTTTTGATTTTAAGTTGATCAAAGTATCTAACTGATTATCGCCGATGAAAATAGCTGAATCAATGTAAGCAGCCTTTAAAATCGGTTTCTCGCCTTGTTTCCTTAACTGTTTGATCAATTTTGCCGGAGCAGTGCTTGATTTTGAGAAAAGGATTGATGATGAACCTTTAAGTACATCATAAATAGGCGTATAATCGCCACCGGCAGCTTCCATAGCTTTTTTAATCAAGCTGTTTTTTGCTACCTGCATCGTAATGTCGCTTTCGAAACATTTACGACGGATGTTATTGATTTTTGCTACTGTCAAATCAGAAGTATCGGTAATATAAAAATTACCATACTCTTTCATTTGTTCAGTAAGGGCGATTACTAATTCGTGTTTTTCTTCTTTATTCATGATTTAGATCCCCGCTACTGTTTTAGTTTCAATTTCAATTCCAGGTGACATAGTTGAAGAGATATGAATACTCTTGAAATATGTTCCTTTTGCTGCTGAAGGTTTCAATTTTGAAATGATTTGCAATACTTCCAAAGCATTTTCATAAATTTTTTCAGCAGGGAAAGATACTTTTCCTATTGAAGTATGGATAATACCGGTTTTATCAACCTTGAAGTCGATTTTACCACCTTTTACCTCAGTTACAGCTTTACCAACTTCGGTAGTTACTGTTCCTGATTTAGGATTAGGCATAAGGTTACGCGGACCGAGAATACGACCCAAACGACCTACTTTAGCCATAACACTAGGCATGGTAATGATAATATCAACATCAGTCCATCCACCTTCAATTTTGGCAATATAATCATCCAAACCTACAAAATCTGCACCTGCATCTTTAGCTTCTTGTTCCTTATCAGGAGTACAAAGAACTAATACACGTACAGTTTTACCGGTACCATGAGGTAAAGTAGCGATACCACGCACCATTTGATTGGCTTTACGTGGGTCAACACCTAAACGAACATCAATATCAACTGATGAATCAAATTTGGAGATAGTGATATCTTTTACCAAAGATGACGCATCCTGTAAAGAATACGCTTTATTTACCTCAATTTTGGAGAGTGCCACTTTTTGATTTTTTGTTAATCTAGCCACTGTCTTAAACTGATTTGTATAAATTAATTAATTCCAGGGTGCCGTACCTGATACGGTTATCCCCATACTGCGGGCAGTTCCTGCCACCATTTTCATGGCTGATTCTACTGTGAATGCATTCAAATCAGTCATTTTATCTTTGGCTATAGTCTCAACCTGGCCCCAGTTTACACTGGCTACCTTTTTACGGTTAGGTTCAGCCGAACCACTCTTTAAACCTGTTGCTTCCAATAATTGGATTGCAACCGGTGGAGTTTTGATGATAAAATCGAATGACTTGTCGACATAAACAGTAATAACTACCGGAAGCACTTTACCAGGTTTATCCTGGGTACGTGCATTGAACTGCTTGCAAAATTCCATAATGTTCACCCCTTTTGCACCCAATGCTGGGCCAATTGGAGGAGATGGATTTGCAGCGCCGCCCTTTACCTGCAGTTTCACCATCGCACCGACTTCTTTTGCCATTTTTATTTATTTAAATTATAACTCAATGTTAGTAAGTGGAAGCTAAGTAACATTTAAGCTCGTGTTGATTTCGGATTTCGAATGTTCCATTTCGGATTTAACATTCTATAAACAAAACCTAATATTTTTTAAACTTCAAAATCGAAAATCCGATTCCGAAATTTCGATTATTCTTTCTCTACCTGCATGTAATTTAATTCGAGCGGTGTACGACGACCGAATATCTTTACCATTACTTTTAATTTTTTCTTTTCCTCATTAACCTCTTCAATTACCCCGCTAAATCCGTTGAAAGGTCCATCCATCACTTTTACACCCTCACCTACATAATAAGGAACATTCATAGTTTCACCCTGCGCGCTCATTTCATCAACCTTACCTAAAATACGGTTAACTTCCGCCTGGCGCAAAGGAATAGCATTACCTGTTTTATCACCTAAAAAGCCTATAACGCTATTTATATTTTTGATAATATGCTCAATTTCGGCATCAAGTGAAGCTTCCATTAATACGTAACCAGGAAAAAAATTGCGTTCTTTAGCAATTTTCTTCCCATCACGCATCTGATAGTACTTTTCTGTAGGTATTAATACCTGAGGTACCAAATGCGTAATACCTAAACGATTAATTTCAGCGTCAATATATTGTTTTACCTTTTTTTCTTTGCCGCTAATAGCTCTAACCACATACCATTTTAATTGATCACTCATCGTTCTGTTATCCAATTAGGTTAGCGAAGTATAAAATTGCTTAAGCACGAAATTTATGCTTTGATCCATTACCAGTATTACCAATGCAATAATAAACGCGGCTACCAGCACCAAAACAGCACTATTTACTAGTTCAGTCCAGGTTGGCCAGGTAACTTTTTGGGTTAACTCTATATAAGACTCTTTAATATACTCCGATACTTTAGCCATTTTGATATTTACTATTTGCACGGGAACAAGGATTCGAACCCTGATCAAAGGTTTTGGAGACCTCTATTCTACCGTTGAACTATTCCCGTTTACTATAACTAAGAAAACATAAGCCCGCTTTTAACCGGCAGACTTATGTTTCTAATTAACCTTTTTGAAATTTTTATTTCAAAATTTCAGTTACCTGACCAGCACCTACTGTTCTACCACCTTCACGGATAGCGAAACGTAAGCCTCTTTCCATTGCGATAGCGTTGATCAGCTTTACAGTGATGGTAACGTTATCACCAGGCATAACCATTTCTACGCCTTCAGCTAAGGTGATTTCACCTGTAACGTCTGTTGTACGGAAATAGAATTGCGGACGGTATTTATTGAAGAATGGAGTGTGACGACCACCTTCTGCTTTTGACAATACGTAAACTTCTGCTTTAAAATCTGTGTGAGGAGTTACTGAACCTGGTTTGCAAATAACCATACCACGACGGATATCAGTTTTTTCAATACCACGTAACAATAAACCTACGTTGTCACCAGCTTCACCTCTATCAAGGATCTTACGGAACATCTCAACACCAGTTACAGTTGATTTTAAGTTTTCAGCACCCATACCAAGGATGTCAACTTGCTCACCTGAGTTAATTACACCACGCTCAATACGACCAGTTGCTACAGTACCACGACCAGTGATCGAAAATACGTCTTCAACAGGCATCAAGAAAGGTAAATCAGTTAAACGTGGAGGAATTGGAATGTGTGCATCAACTGCATCCATTAATTCCATGATTTTTTCAACCCATTTTGGATCAGCATTTAAGCCACCAAGAGCTGAACCTTGAATTACAGGAATATCATCACCTGGGTATTCGTAGAATGATAATAATTCACGAATTTCCATTTCAACTAATTCCAACAATTCCGGATCATCAACCATATCAACTTTATTCATAAACACAACCAATGAAGGCACTCCAACCTGGCGGGCTAACAAGATGTGTTCACGTGTTTGAGGCATAGGACCGTCAGTAGCAGCAACAACTATAATTGCACCGTCCATTTGTGCAGCACCAGTAACCATGTTTTTCACATAGTCAGCGTGACCCGGACAGTCAACGTGTGCGTAATGACGTGTAGCAGTTGAATACTCAACGTGTGCTGTATTAATAGTAATACCACGCTCTTTTTCTTCAGGAGCCGAATCGATTGAATCGAAAGAACGAGCTTCTGAGAAACCTTTATCAGCCAATACTTTAGTAATAGCTGCGGTAAGGGTTGTTTTACCGTGGTCAACGTGACCGATTGTACCGATGTTTAAGTGCGGCTTGCTGCGGTCAAACTTTTCTTTTGCCATGATTTATATTTAATTATTGTAGGTTAATTTATACTTTAAATTCTTCTATTTCCTATGTGAGCCAACAATGGGATTTGAACCCATGACCTCTTCCTTACCAAGGAAGTGCTCTACCCCTGAGCTACGTCGGCTAATTTTTAGTTTCCAGTTCTTAGTTCCAGTTGCAGTTAAAACCTTATCTGCAAACTCTCACTGCACACCGCCAACTGTAACTGAGCGGAAGACGAGGTTCGAACTCGCGACCTATAGCTTGGAAGGCTATCGCTCTACCAACTGAGCTACTTCCGCTTTTATTAAGTTAGCAGTTACCTGCAATCAGTTTGTAGCTATTTACTACAAACCGACAACCGATAACTGCCAACTAATTGGTGGGGGGAGAAGGATTCGAACCTTCGTAGCCGAAGCAACGGATTTACAGTCCGTCCCATTTGACCGCTCTGGTATCCCCCCATTTGTTGATTTCGGTTTCGCAATGTCCAAAGTTGAAGCTAAACATTACAATTCCGAAATTAACAGAGCCTCCTATCGGGATCGAACCAATGACCTACTGATTACAAGTCAGTTGCTCTACCAGCTGAGCTAAGGAGGCTTATTTTATTATCTATGGTACCTTCCCAACAAATCTGAGCAAATACTACAGGCTAATTAATAAGGCTGTATTTTATTTTAAAGAACCATCCCTTTTGTTACCGAGGCTTCGTATAGTACCTCTCCGAAAGGGATTGCAAATTTACACATTTTAAATCCTCAGCAAAATTTATTTTAAAAAAAAATCGGTGGGCTTAAAACCCACCGATTTTTGAAAATATTTAATGAGAATTTTATTTAAAATTCATCGGCTGTTGATAGTAAAACGGCCTTTTTAACAGCCTCAGCAGCAATGGTTTTCTTCTGTTTGTGTTTTTCAATTTGTTTGCGAAGGCTTTCAATTGCCAAGTCTGTAGCCTCTTCAAAAGATTTACATTTTTCTTTAGCAAAAATCTGATTGCCCGGCAACATCAGCTTAATCTCCGTTATTTTATTGGCTTCGTCTTCCACATTTTCGAGCTTTAAATATACCTCCCCACTAATAATGTGATCGTAGAAGGTATCAAGCTTATCAGCTTTTTTCTGGATAAAATCCAATAATTTTCTGTCTGCATTAAAACGAATAGATTGCACTGTAATTTTCATGATTCCTCCTTTTTATGCCTTTGGATGGGCTTGTTTGTAAATAGACTTTAATCTCTCAACTGAATTGTGCGTATAAATTTGGGTTGCGCTAAGATTTGCATGGCCCAAAAGTTCTTTAATGGCGTTAAGGTCGGCGCCGCGGTTTAATAAGCTTGTTGCAAAGGTGTGCCGCAGCACGTGCGGGCTTTTTTTATTTTGGGTTGATATGTAAGAAAGATATTTCTGCACTATTAAATAGATAAGCTTGCTGTATGCATCTGCTCCTTTATCTGTAACGATCAATATTAAGGAATTGTTGCCAAAATTTTGATTTTTCTTTAACTCCAGGTATTCTGACAGTAAAAGCTTCAATTCATTATTAACCGGGATGATTCTTTCTTTATTGCGCTTGCCTAAAACCTTAACGGTACCTTCATAGGCATTTATATCGGTTTCTTTTACACCAAGTAATTCTGAAAGGCGCATCCCTGTACCAAAAAGCATTTCCATAACCAACTTGTCGCGTAGGCCTGCAAAATCTTTGCTGAAAACTATATTTTCATCCAGCATTGCTGTTAAGCGGGTGTCTTCCACTATAACCGGTAAGTTTTTAGGGATTTTAGGCGTAGTAATTTTTGACGCAGGATTAATTTCTATCACGCCTTCCTGCAGCATAAATTTAAAATATTTACGCAGCGTAGCTATCTTACGGTTAATGGAACGCGCCAGGATTTGATCTCCCATCATTTCAACCATCCAGTTACGGATATGATGGTGCGTTATTTGTGAAGGATGAGTAATTACCGCCTCAGGAGCAGGTACCTTTTTATCAGGATTATTTAGGAAGTTAAAAAACTGATCGAGGTCTGATTGATAGGCCAATACGGTATGCGGGGAATACCTTTTCTCGAATTTAATATACCGGATAAATCGCTCTGAAAACATAAAAACTACTTGCACACTCCAAAGATGAATGTACAAATAGTTTTGATATATTGGTAGAAAAACTTAAAATTCTTTTAACAAGAATTAAACAGTTGTTTCTAAGTTCATATTCTGTTTGTAGATGGCATGTTTCACCACGTGACGGCGGGTAACAGATTTTTTTTCAAATGCCTGGCGACTACGAAGCTCTCTTAAAACTCCTGTTTTTTCAAATTTCTTTTTGAAGCGTTTCAATGCTTTATCTAATGATTCGCCGTCTTTTACGTTGATAATGATCATAATTCCAAATACCTCCTTTCAGGGAAGGCAAAGGTAAGTAATTAGTTTTTAATATGAAAGATAATTTAAAAATAGATTTCTCGGATTGATTTATTACTTTAGTCACTAATTCTATTCCTTAAAGCTCTTTTTGGCCAAAACTTTATTATTAAAAAAACGTTGTTGCAATAATTATATTTACCCTTTAATAAAAAACATATTCTCTACCTTACATGACATCAAATTATTCACCATCAATAGCATATCAACAATATTTAGAAGGCGGCGGTGAAATGGGAAGGCTGACAAGGGAATTCGACTGGTCAAAAACTATTTTAGGAAGCCCTGAAGGGTGGTCGCAGAGTCTACTGACCACCATAAGCATCATGCTTAATTCAAGATTCCCGATGTTTATCTGGTGGGGTGAGGATCTTATTCAATTTTACAACGATGCCTATCGCCCCAGCCTGGGCAATAATGGCAAACATCCAAAGGCACTTGGTCAGCGCGGTGAAGACTGCTGGAAAGAAATATGGCCAATTATTAAACCATTAATAGACCAGGTACTTTTAACCGGGGAGCCAACATGGAGCGAGGATCAACTTATCCCTATTTATCGAAATAAAAGATTAGAGGATGTTTACTGGACATTCAGCTACAGCCCTGTTAAAGATGAAACCGGAAAAATAGCCGGTGTACTGGTTATTTGTAATGAAACTACTAACAAGGTACAAACCTATAATATAATACAGGAAGCAAAAAGAGAGCTTGAGTTTGCCATAGAAGCAGCTGACTTGGGTACCTGGGATTTAAATCCGATAACCAATCATTTTATTAGTAACGATCGTTTAAAATTATGGTTTGGCTTACCTTTAGAAGATGAAATAGACTTCGATACCGCAATTGATGTTATTGTTGATGAAGATAAAGAACGTGTTATTGCCACCATACAAAAAGCAATTGAAAAAGGATCTGATGGTAATTATAGCGTTATCTACACCATCGAAAATCCCGTAAACAAAAGCCGGAGGGTTGTTGAAGCCATCAGCAAAGCCCGGTTCGATGCTGAAGGGATTGCCTACCGTTTTAGCGGTATTTTGCTGGATGTTACCGAAGAATATAAATTACAGCAACGAAAAGATGAATTCATAAGTGTAGCTAGTCACGAGTTAAAAACACCTATAACTTCACTGAGTGCTTCTATGCAGATACTGCAAAAGCTGATCAAAACTAACTCGAGTCCAGAAAAAATCCCTTTGTTTGTTAATAAGGCCAGTAATAATTTAAATAAGCTGGTACACCTTCTTGATGATTTGCTCAATGTAACCAAAATTCAGCAAGGACAATTGGGCCTGAACAAAACCCTTTTTAACCTTGCCGATTTAGTGCATGACTGCTGTGAGAACACAAAACTGATAAGCGATCATAATTTCACCATTAATACCGATAAAACGGTAATGATATTTGCCGATTATCGCCGTATTGATCAGGTGCTGGTTAACTTGATTAATAACGCAGTAAAATATTCACCTCAATCAAAAAAAATTGAGATAACCGTGGCTACGAATGCTGATTTTGTTAAAGTTTCTGTTAGAGACTTTGGCATTGGCATAAACCCTCAAAAACTCCCTCATTTGTTCGACAGGTATTACCGTGTAGATACCCTGGGTCATCAATTCTCTGGTCTTGGATTGGGACTCTATATCAGCTCAGAAATAATCAAAAGACATAATGGAACCATTGGTGTGGATAGTACGTTGGGTAATGGCAGTAACTTCTGGTTCACCGTCCCTATCAATGAATAGCTTACTTTAGTATTTCTCTGCTGATCACTATTTTCTGAATTTCCGAAGTCCCCTCTCCTATAGTACAAAGTTTGGCATCGCGATAATATTTTTCAACCGGGAAATCTTTAGTATAGCCATAACCACCAAATATCTGTACCGCTTCATTAGCACAGCGAACAGCTACTTCCGAGGCAAAATATTTTGCCATAGCTGATTGTTTGGTTACCGGCAGATGTTTATTCTTTAAATCGGCAGCCTGCATTATCAATAACTCGGCAGCTTCAATTTCGGTAGCCATATCGGCCAGTTTAAAGGATATGCCTTGGAAATTACTAATCGGCTGGCCAAATTGCTTCCGCTCTTTAGCATATTTTACAGCTGCGTCAAAAGCACCTTTAGCGATACCCAATGATAATGCAGCAATGGAGATCCTTCCTCCATCCAGTACTTTCATGGCCTGGGCAAAGCCTTCACCGGATTTACCTAACAAGTTTTCTTTAGGTACGCGGCAGTTATCAAATATCAGCTCAGTAGTTTCTGATGCACGCATGCCCAGTTTGTTTTCTTTTTTGCCATGGGTAAACCCTGCTGTACCCTTTTCTATTACCAATGCCGATATCCCGTGTGAATCGCCCTTCTCCCCTGTCCGCACCATTACAACCGCTACATTGCTCGATTTACCGTGTGTTATCCAATTCTTTGATCCATTAACTACATAGTAATCGCCGTCTGGCACTGCGGTAGTATTCATGCCCAGCGCGTCCGATCCGGTATTGGCTTCAGTTAAGCCCCATGCGCCAATCCATTCAGCAGTAGCCAGCTTAGGCAACCAACGCTGTTTCTGCTCTTCATTACCAAATGCCAGAATATGCCCGGTACATAACGAGTTGTGCGCAGCAACAGACAAACCTATCGATCCGCAAACCTTAGCTATTTCAACAATAACCGTTACATATTCAAAATACCCGAAACCTGATCCTCCGTACTCTTCCGGTACTACCACGCCCATCAAGCCGAGCTCGCCTAGTTGCTTAAAAAGCTCAATAGGGAAATACTGAGCTTCATCCCATTCCATCACATGCGGTCGGATATGCTTTTCGGCAAAATCACCTACCATCTGCTCTATCATGCGCTGGTTATCACTGTTCGAAAAATCGTAACCGGCAGGTATATCTGTAAGTATGGAATCCATTGGCTTTTAATTGGTTTATAGCAAAGTAACGTAATAAATAATGCAAAAGTTTCAGATAAAAGCCCATGAAAAACGACACTTTTAGTATACGGTATGAATACTAGGTTTAGTTGATTTAACCCTTGTTTGTGAAGGTATCTTGATTGAAAAATATTTTGCCGGTATTTTATCCTGATGTTCAATAATTAACGCGTGAACACTTACTATTTACCTGCGCCACTACTTCATTTTTCATCATTACACACCGCTATTCACCTAATAGCTGTAAATTGCAGCTTTAATTCCCTTTATAAATATGGCAACAGAAGTTAAGTGCCCCAGCTGTGGTTTTGGATTCCCGATTGAAGAAGTGATGGCCGAAGAATATAAAAAAGAGCTTCGCACCAAAATGCAGGAATATACCCAGCAAAAGGAAGAGGAGTACCGCAAAAAAGAAACGGAGTTTGCCAATAAAGAACGGCAACAACAATTGCTTTTTGAACAACGCCTAAACGATGAAAAGAAACAACTACAGCAAAATATTGAACAATCGCTGCGTAAAACCATAGCTTCTGATTTTGAGAACCAATTACTGATACTGCAAAGCGCCAAACAGGAATCGGACGAAAAACTAAAAACGGCCCGCCAGAAAGAGCTGGAATTTTTACAAAAAGAGCAGGCGCTTAAACAAAAGGAAGAAGAACTGGAACTTTCCATACAGCGCCGCATGCAGGAACAGCGCAATGAGCTGGCCGAAACCATCCGTAAGCAGGAAGCAGAGAAATTTAGTTTGAAAGACACTGATTACCAGCTAAAGGTAAAAGAGCTTGAAAAACAGCTGGACGACCAAAAAAAACTGGCCGAAGAAATGAAACGCAAAGCCGAACAAGGCTCTATGCAGTTACAAGGCGAGGTACAGGAATTGATTTTAGAAGAATTGCTTCGCGATAATTTCCCTTTCGATATGATTAGCGAGGTGGGCAAGGGCGTGCGAGGGGCAGACTGTGTACAAACTGTACGCAACCAGTTTGGTCAAGAATGCGGTCGTATTATTTATGAAAGTAAGCGCACCAAAGATTTCTCCATGGACTGGATTGATAAGCTGAAAAAAGACATGCGCGCCATTGGGGTGGATGTGGCTGTTATTGTTACTCAATGCTATCCAAAAGGCATGGATTGCTTTGGCGAAAAAGACGGTGTATGGATCTGCTCGTTTGAAGAAGTGAAAGCCGTATCTTATATATTACGTGATGGTATCATCAAACTAGCCAATCTGGCAAAGGCACAGGACAACAAAGGCGATAAAATGCATCTTCTGTACGACTATCTGATAAGCAATGAATTTTCTGAACAATGGAAAGCAATTCGTGAAGGCTATATGAGCATGCGTATATCCATACAAAAAGAGCGCGATGCCATGGAAAAACTATGGAAGGCCCGCGAAAAGCAACTGGAAAAAGTACTATTAAATGCCGCTCATATTAAAGGCTCTATCGAAGGCATTGCCGGTAGTGATATGATTCATTTAAGTTTAGGGGATGAGGATGATACTTTGTTGCTGGAGTAGGTTTTGTTTGATTAGTTACCCCCTTTTGAAATAATTTGTGGTTATTATTAGCTGATGGTACATACAATCATCGTCCCGCTCATGGCCGCGGTGGCCTAGTCACTTTTCCTTAGATGAAAAGTAACCAAAAATCAAGTCAGAAAAAAGCTTCAGCGCTGCAGGCCATACTCCTGGCCCGTTTTTCTGACGGGCCAGTCCTTTTTAACTTAATGTATTAATAAAAGCACTTTCCAAAATATTTAAACTTTCCTTAATGTTTCGAATAGAAAATTCAATTAGTTTAGCTCTATGAGTGACTCGAGTACAAGCATTGTCCCTAATATTACCCATTTCCTCGACAGAGAAGTAAAGGCTAAACAAATTATTGAATGGTTAGTAAGTATAAAAGCTGTTAAGCCAGTTAAAACAGACTGTATATTATCTTCCGAATTGGGGTATCCAATTGACAAAGGAGCTTCTAATTTAGTTGATGAACCAGAATATCTGCCATTTTCGCTCAGATGTAATGGCCTTGAGGTTGTAACCGATCGAGAGGTATTTCACACTGGACAAAATGGTTTAGATAGCTTTATTTGCCCAAAGTGCAATGAGAATATAATATCAAATGAATGGGATTTGAATGATTATTATGAAACAGGCAATTCACTATTATTATGTCCACTTTGCAATAATGCAAGTGATCTTAATGATTATTTAATCGAACCAACCTGGGGATTTAGTAACCTGGGGTTCACCTTTTGGAATTGGCCACCATTAAAGGATGAAGTCGTGCAAGAGTTTGAAAAGATTCTATCTTGTAAAGTTAAAATTATTAATAGTCATATATAAACAAACGCTTCGGAGCTATAGTAAGTCAACTTCTGATAACATGAGATACTCGTCAGCAAATAAGCTTCGGCCGAAATGCGGAAAAACGATTCGGCCGAAAAGCGGTGGCAGGGCATAGCAAATCTCCGCATAAGGGTCTGAAAATGACAAGGTGCAACCGCGAAAAGATTGCAGCCCCGGTTTTAACGAATTTGCAGGGCAAAGGCCGGAGCAGCAAAGAAGCATTTCTGCTGAAAGCCTTTTTGGTTACTTTTGTGGCCACAAAAGTAACTAGGCCTCCGCGGCAATGGGCGGGGCGATTTCTGTTCAGAGTAATCAGCCACTTATAACCAAATACATATTTAGCCCAAATAGCCCCTTATAAACTATTAAGAAACCTAACTTTTAAAACTTCTGAAAAAAGAAGACTAACTTAGCAGGTAAAAGATAAACCATTTAATGAGGGCTCCTTCAATTCGGTTATGGATACAAATTGCTTTGTTGGTGATACCATTGTTTGTTCTCACTGTTGCCGGTGCACAACAATTAGAGCTTAAAAAGTTTGAGCAGCAATTAGCTGTTACTAAGGATAGCTTGAAGGTGATGCGACTGATGAATAAAATTGGCTTTCTTATTCATATGAAAAGTGCCGATAGCAGCTATATTTACGGCACAAAAGCAAATGCTATCGCACAACAACTGCATAACACCCGTGGACAAGCCGATGCCCTCACCAATATTGCTATCAGCTTTGCACTTAAGGGCCTTTACAGCCAGTCGCTTGATTATTATAGCAGAGCCTATCATACCTACGCCAAACTACCCGACACTGCTGAAATGGCACAAATGCTGATGAATTCATCAATCAGTTACAGCTTCATTAATGATAGTATTAAAACCAAAGAATTTTCGCAAAAAGCAATGTTTACGGCCCGCCATTTAAAGGCTGATTCAACACTTTGTATGCTTTATGCTAATTATGTAGAGATGAATAACCTGACTGGCAACTCTGCTGCCTATTACCTGAACAAAGCAACGGAACTTGCTATTCGTTTCCATTATGACAGGGCTTTGGTTTTTGTAATGCAGGAAAAGGCCGGTTTATTTTTAGATAAAAAGGATAATAAAGCCGCCCTACCTTTAATTCTTAAGTCAATTCAAATAGCCCGCAGCAATCAATGGGATTACCATCAAATGGAGGGCTTGAACGTTTATGCCACCTATTACCTAGCCGAAAAACAAACAGATAGTGCACTCTATTGTTACCAGCAGATTTATGATATGGCTGCGGTTAATAATTTTGTTTATTGGAAGATAGATGTATTGAAAGATATGCTACACATCTACGAATTAAAACATAATTTAATTAAACAGGCTGAAACCAATAAATTACTGGTTAGCGCATTGGGAAAGCAAAACGATAACAATAGTAGTTTTTTGGGCGACTATATCAAATATAATGACGCACAAGAGAATATTAAAAGACTTCAGTTACTGGATAATGCGAATCATAAAAAACAACTGTGGTTTATTATTGCCAGCAGCGTTGGATCGGTAACCCTTCTGTTATTAATAGGATTTTATTATCGTTCGCGCAAACACGCTACAGTATTAAAAGGACTGAACGAGCAAATAACCCGGCAAAATAAAGCGCTTAAAATTAATGATGAATTTAAAGGCAGATTATTAAGCATGCTCGCCCATGATTTCAGGGCTCCATTGGGTGAAGCTCTGGGCATGGTTAATTTGCTGCGCGATGAAGAGCTGGACAGAACAATCCTCCTGCAATCATGCAATAACATTCAAACTGACATTGAGAATGTGCTGCTCACATTTGATAATATTTTACAATGGATTAAAAAACAATTGTCGGGATACATTTTCACAGCCGAACAATTAAACCTGAGAGAATTAATTGAGCAATCCTTCAGTCTTTTTCAGCACAAAATTGATGATAAGCAATTAGTCATCAATAACCCGATTGCTCCGGAGTTTACTTTAAAATCCGACAGAGAAATAGTGCAATTTATTAATCGTAACCTGATAAATAATGCCATCAAATTCTCTCCTCAGTGTGGTGCAATAACCTGCAACGTCACTTCTACCGAAAGTGAAATAGTCATATCAATAAAAAACGAAGGAAAAGGAATGACTGAAACGGAACTGAATCATCTTTTTTCATTTAAACAGAGCGAAACCACCAGTCGCGATGCCGGCATGGCCCTTACTATTTGTAAAGAATTTATCACTTTATTAAATGGACGCATCTGGGCAGAAAGCAAACCAGAATTTGGCGCCACTTTTTATTACAGCATTCCAGTTAAATAATAAACTGTTTTCAAACTCCTCTTATCAGGCCAGGTACTTTCAGTTTTTTCCTATAAACTAAAAAGTACGCAACATTGACACAGCGTACTTTTACAAATCAACAAAGTTCCTTTTATTTAAAGTATACCGATATTTCAATTATCAAGATGGACACTTAACGATTCAGTAAGTTCCGATATACGATGATTGATCAGCAAATTACCCTTATCATCGCTTTTAGTTTTCTGAACTGTTTTGCCGTTAACTGATACAATGTACACCGTATTCGGCTTTAATTGACTTATTTTATAGCTTAACGGCTTTATCGAAACTTTAGACGCCGTTTGACTCCATTCTCTTTGCTCATTGTTCCAGTTCTTTACAACTATAGTAAGCGGTTTATCAGTTATAATTTGTAATGAAGCAATAGCATTACTACCATCAAAATAAGAGAGATGATTTTTAGAACCTGCAAAGCCAAAGTTTTTAGTGCTTATCACTTTAAAAAAATGGTTCGATACAGCATAACCGCTGCTATCCAGGTTTATGGTTAAACGCTGGTTATGAAAATTGTACCTTAACTCGGTGCCATAAAGCTCAGAGGTAATGTGCGGCTCCAGATAAAAGCGGTTGTATAATGGATTAATACCGTATATGGCCTGGTACAAACCAACTATAGAAAGACTATTACCCGATAAGATATCATCACCCAAACCATCCTGTTTCAAGCGGCCATATCTTTGAAATGCAAGGCCATCCTTACTATACTGTTCCAGCACTTTCTTTACATATTTAACCGCAATAGCTGGATTATAGTCTGCATAGGCTTTAACTCCTAATGCCCCCCAGGATAAAAACAAGTCGCCATTTTCATACTGCGGAAAAGGGAACTGCCATTCCTTACCCTCTCCAGCTGCATACGATGTCATTGCTAATGGCCAGAAGAAAAGATTTTCTTGTTGCATTTGCGCTTCAATATTATCCAGAATAAGTTTTTTCCGGCTAGAATCATCACAAATGCCATAGGCAATAGCCATAAAATTTACTGGTGTAACCATGTTACGGCCATGTATGGTATTATCCTTATCCCTCCAATGCACATAGCATTTTTTCTCGTCATCCCAAAAGCCTCCATCCGTTGTTGGTTTATTGAAACTCGTTTTTAGTTTCGCTGCAAATTCTTCATAATATAATGCTTTACCAGTATTACCCAGTTGATGTTCTATCGCGGCCCATTTTATCAATGCGTGATAAAGTTTCGCGTTTACAAAAGCATTTTCGTATGATGCCCAAATAATATCAATCCAGTCGCTGCTTCTTTTCTGGTCTTTAGAGTCAGTCATCATTTCAACCAGGCCATTGTGGTTGCTATCTCTTTTAAGTATCCAGTCAAGTGCTTTTTCACATGCCAGTTGCTGACCTTTTACCCATTTCTTATCGCCTGTTAAATCATAAAGTTCAGATACATTGCTAACATAGTCAGGGTTTGAGTCCAACAAAATCCCCCACTGTGCCTCATAAAAGCCATCCTTATTAAACTGGCCCGGCATAGCATCCTCATTGGTATAGGCCCAACGCGGGTAAACCCGCCCATCCGGTTTTATAGCATAATCCCTATAAAAATCTAAACAGCTTTTATATCCGTTAAGATACGCTGGGTCATTAATGCCCAGACCAAGCTGCGCAATATATTGTTCATGTAAACAAATAGGACCATAAGGAGTATGCCAACTATTACCCCCATAGTGCAGAGAATCAATTACGCCGATATGAGCTATGGTACCCAACACAGCGCTCACCTGCTCACCGTTGATGCCTGTAAATTTTCCCCGGCCATATTTCTCATCATACTCAAAATAAGTAAATGTTAAAGTTTGTGTGGTTTTATCTGCAGGTTCAAAAAAAGGAGCCCAAACATTAGTTCTGCCTCTTATAAACCGGCGCCTGTTGGTTCCAGTATCTCCGCGTGGCAGCATTTCCTGTTTGGAGGCGGTAACGGAATACTGAAGTCTGTCATCGTTTGTCCGGGTATATTTCATGGCAACCTGTTCACCAGGTGCATCAACAGTTATATTTAACCCATTATTTGTTTTGCTGTTCCAAAAGTTAGATGCTCTTGTATGAACGCCATAGGTACAAAGCTTTTCATTGAACAAATAAAACCAGGCCAAGCCCCCATAGCCCTGGTAAGCACCCTCCCAGGTATTAATGTTATCAAAATTAATTACCGGCATTGCTGCCTCATCAATGTTAACCGCTTTAGAGAAGCTTCTTTCAATTTTCCATTTGATGAATTTACTGGTCTTTATAAAGGTCCAGGTTTCTGAAATGGTGAGTTGTTTATCTCCATAATTAATACCGGTGATCTTTAAGCTATCTGCCCTTTGAACAATCACAGGATTGCTTTTGGTGTGCAATGAAGAATAGGTAATGCTACCTACCTTTACCGAAGTAAACATACCATCGGTACTACTAACTACTTTTTGTCCGTTAATGATTAAAGATGTAACAGCAGCTTTATGATCATAATCAATAGTCAGAGCAGTTTTGGCACTGCTGATTGTAATCTGCCTTGATTCTCCGGGAATATTTTGACTGAAAATTGTTGCTGAACCAATTAAAGGTAAAAGAACAACTAAAAAGCAAACAGAAAGCGTGTAAATTCTTTTGGCAAACATTAGTATTAATTTATACCCCAAATGTATTGTAAAAGGTAACTAACAGTTAGGATAAACTAATTTATTTTGTAATTTTTTCAAAAGATCTAACACATTATAAAATATTATATCTCCCCAATCGTCTGCCTGTTATAGCTTCGTTTATGTATCAATTTATCCTTGCATTTCACTCCTTATTACGCTGGCTGGTGCTAACAAGCCTGCTTGTTTCCATTATCACTGCTTATAGGGGCTGGTTTCAATATAAGACTTATAGCAAACGGGATAATCTTATCCGGATGATTACAGTAATTATTGCCCATACGCAATTGGTTATCGGGCTTTGGCTATACTTCATCAGCCCAATCGTTAATTATTTTCTACATAATTTCAAGGATGCGGTACACAACCGGCAGATCAGATTTTTTGGCATAGAGCACATTACCATGATGATTACCGCAATAATCCTGATCACGATTGGATCAGCCAAAGCAAAAAAACAAACAACAGATAATCAAAAATTTAAAACAATAGCCATTTGGTTTACCATAGGTCTGTTAGTTATTTTAAGCTCTATCCCCTGGTCGTTTTCGCCATTGATAAGCAGGCCTTTATTCAGGCCATTTTAACAATACCTAATTTAGCTCTTATAACAAAAACCCCCAGCTGTTAAAACATCTGGGGGTTCCATAATATTTAGTTAAAACTACTAATTAGTGCACATCAAAAAATAGTTTAGTAGTCACTGCATCACCACCTATTGCCGATGATGCTTTATTGTAATTAACCACATTTACATTTTGCTCATTAATTGGATAAGTAAAACGAAGCGGAAAAGCACTAACTGCATTTGGCGGAGGAAGTAACACCGGGTAATTAAGCCTTCTGCTTTCTATCCAGGCATCCCAGCCCCTGTTATAAAATGCAATATAGGCCTGTTGGGCAATTTTTTGCAAATCGGTACCGCCGGTGGCAGTGGCAAAAGCAACGTTAGGTAAAAGCAGGTAATCACTCACACCAGTGGTTGAACCTGTCCAATACATAATTGATGCTGTGATAGCCGCATTATAATATGTTTCTGCCGTGCCTCCAACACTATAACCCCTGGCAGCAGCTTCAGCCAGGTAAAACGCTGTTTCTGAATAATCGAGCATATCACCCGGAAAATCGGGATTAGTTAAAGTTCCTATAGATCCCGGGGTGAGTAAGGGCCCCGATGGTAATGAAAATTGGCTATAAACAATACCTCCGTTGCCTGATCCATTATCTGCACCAACATATACTCCATTGGCAATACTCGGGGCAAAATAATATGATAAGCGTGGATCTTGCGTAGCTGAATTTGGATTCATCAGGTTAATAAAGCCACTGGTACCTACATAGTCATGCCTACCACCCTGTACCAAATCAACCCAAATCGGATTGGTATTAGGTGGAGTGGTTAGAAATTGAAATATGGCATTGTCACTATTTGATGTAAAAACTCCAGCATTATAGGCTGCTTCAACTGTTGCTTTTGCTTTTACATTATCATAATCTGCTATGATAATTCCCATTTTAAGTTTAAATGTATTGGCAAACTTTATCCAGCTGGCTGGGCTTCCTCCATACACAATGTCTGCCGAACCATAACTGCCCGCTGATGCATCTAAAGCAGCAATATCAGTATCCAAACGCGTTAATAAAGCATAGTAAACTGTTTTCTGATCATCATAAGCAGGGAAAGGGTTATTGATATTCAATGCCTGCGAATAAGGAATATTACCAAAAGTAGTAACCAGGTAGAAATAAGAGTAAACTTCAAGAATATCGGCTATAGCAGTTTCGTTTTTCCTGGTACCGGCGTCTGTTACATCAGTAACCATTAATGATTTTGCTTTTTCAAGGTTAATCAAAATGCCTGTGTAAAATTCGCTCCAAATAGCATCTGGCTGTTTGCGATAAGTTATCTGGTAATTAGTTTCATTTAAATAAGTGGTCTCTGTCCACTGCTGCTCAATTAAACGGAATATATTTAAATTTTCATTTGCCGAGCACAAAGAACTATCCAATACTCTTTCAGATTCAGTAAACAAACTATAAGAAGGCACCTTTGATGGTTGCTTTGGATTTATATTTAATTTAGTTATGTCTTTCGTACATGCCGTTAATACCGACATCAGTACAAAAATTAATGCTGTTTTTTTCATGTCCGTATATAATTAGAAACGTACTTTAACATTCAGTGAAATAGTGCGTGTAGTAGGGTATGATCCTTCTTGTATACCCTGCAGGTTGCCTGCACTCAGGCCGTCTTCCGGATCAGCATATGGTAGGTTTTTATGGATTATCCATAAGTTTTTACCAATAAGCTGAAAGGTAAGTTCTTTAACAGGCGCCCATTTGTCAATTACACTTTGGGGCATCGTATAACCTATCAGAGCTTCACGCAGTTTTACATAACTTGCATCATATACAAATGCTTTTAGCGGTAACAAGCCTGATCCATCACCAAAATCGCCATAGTTATAAGCAGTTACCCTGGTAGTGTTTGGTTGCCCATCAGGATATACCCCCGGGCGTATCATGCCACCACCGTCAGCAAGCGTATTGCGCACCGGTTTTCCTAAATCATTGGTATATGCTGTTAAAGGGTAAATTCCATCAGCTAAACCATAAGCAAGATCATTTGAGAAAACAGACCCGCCTTTTCTTATGTCGATCAAAAAGCTAAGCGTAAAACTCTTATAAGTAAAGCTGTTGTTTATACCGCCTGTCCAGTTGGGGTTTGTATTACCTATGTTATTGTTTGAGTTTGGTGTTATTTCATACTGCCCTGCATTTGGCCCGGTTTCATAAATAAGCTTTTGGCCCTTTGAATTATATACATAATCTGTTCCTCTTATTGTACCGAATGACTGGTTCAAAGGCGCGTTAAGCGTTTCACCATTTTGAAAACTTGCTAACTCCAGGTTACTTGCTTCCTGTCCTGTGGCATCAGTATATAGTGCAGTAACCTTATTTTTGGCAGCAGTAAAGTTTAAGGTAATTTTCCAGTTGAAGTTTTGAGTTAAAACCGGAGTGCCATTTAATGAAAGTTCAATACCTTTATTTTGAACATTACCTGCATTTAAATATTTAAAATTATAGCCTGTTGCTCCCGAAACATTTACTGGCAATATTTCATCAAATGTATTTGTTTCATAGTAAGTTCCGTCAAAACCCAGTCGGCTCTTAAAAAATGCAAGCTCCAATCCAATTTCCTTACTTTTTGTTTGTTCTGGTTTCAAATCAGAATTATTTTTAGTTGGATTATTATAAGTTTGCGGGTTTGCGCCAAACGGAGGGAATATTACATAAGTATCATTAACGCTGTAAAGTGGTGCATCACTACCTACTTGCGCGTAATTGGCTCTTATTTTTCCATATGATAACCAGTTATACTGCTTAAGCAGCTCTGAAAAAACCCAACCGGCTGATATTGAAGGATAATAATATTTATTATTATTGGCAGGTAAGGTTGATGATACATCTCTCCTTAAGGTACCATCCAAAGTCAGCATATTTTTCCAGGTTAATGTTGCACCTGCAAAAACACCGTCGACTTCCTTTTTTGCATCATATTCCCCTGGTGCAAGTGGTGTATTCAAAGAATTAGATAAAGAATATAATCCTGGTATTATTAAACCTCCATTTGTTTGGGCCAAAATACTATTATCATAATCCTTTCTAATATTACCACCTAAAAGCGCCTTTAAATTAAAGTCTTTTGAAATATTTTTATTAACCGTAGCCAGCAGGTCAAAATTGGTTTCTGAATAATCATGGTTATACCTTGAATAATACGGAACACCAATACTCCCCACATCATAACGTTCTTCATCCAATTCCGAATAGGTATCCAATGATGTACGGCCCATAATATTTAACCATGGCGTCACTTTATAATTCAGGTTGATATTCCCCAGATACCTGTTACGTGAATCTGTTTCATAGTTATGATCAACCACCCAATAAGGATTATTCCAATAGGCAGGGCTGGTATTTCCATCCTGAGGATCGGCCATATTCCAGCTGATATTGGATTGAGTCCTGTTATAAGCAGCTTTCAGCTCCTGAACATCGACGTTTACTTCCCACCATTGTCTGAAATTGGTCATCACGTTCCTGTTATCAGAATTGTTGCCGTCATAGCCAGTTCCCCCACGGCCTTTGCCATTAGTATTGTAATAACTTAAATTTGCACCAACAATTAATTTGGGGGTGATATTATAAGTGGCTCCAAAATCCACTAAATTCTTGGTTAGGTTACTGTTCGGTATTACACCATTATTAATACTGTTGGTATAACCCAATTTAAAGGTCCCATTATCACCACCATTAGTTATTAGTATACTTTGATCAGATGAAACTGGGTTTATAAAAAAGGTTGTCGGATCATTTTTAGCAGCAACCCATGGAGTAGCCTTGCCATAATTTGGTGACGATGGATCAAATGCATCCCACTGGTAAATCATCAGGTTTGGATTAAACGCATAGCCATTGGAAGCATCATCTGAAGTTGGTGCAACCTGTGCATTTGGATTACCAAAAATATTCCCAGAATTAAAATACTGGGCATACCCTGCACCATATTGCTTTTGATATTGAGGAAAAGTAGATTTATCAATCGAACCAACACTCACGGTAGAGTTAATAACAATACCCAGCCCTTTTCTGGCTTTTTTGGTCGTAATCAAAATAACACCATTACTACCCCTTGAACCATACAAGGCAGAAGCTGCTGCACCCTTTAAAATTGTAATACTTTCAATATCGTCAGGATTAATATCCGAAGCCGGGCTACCATAATCATAACCGCCACCACCTTGCATCTGGTTGCTTCCATTGTTATTTTCATTACCAATAGGCACACCATCAATTACAAACAAGGCCTGATTATTACCCGTTATGGATTTATAACCACGCAATACCACATTAGTTGATCCGCCCATGGTATTGTTCTGACTGATCTGCAAGCCCGCAACCTTACCTGATAATCCATCAATAAAATTATCTGATCGTTGTTTGCTAACTTCCTCGCCTGATACCTGTTGAGCAGCATAGCTTTGTTGGTTTCGCGTACGGGTGATACCCAATGCACCGGTTACCACCACTTCACCAAGCTGCTGGCTCGATGGCGACAATATTACATTTAATGTATTACCACTTACCGTTAAAGTTTGTGATGAATAACCAATAAAGCTAAAAACTAGTACAGCACCATCCGATACGTTTAAGGTGTACTTACCGTCGATATTAGTTTGAGTTCCGGTAGTTGTTCCTCTTATACTTACCGTTACACCCGGAATTGGTAAACCATCGTCTTTGCCCGTAACCTTTCCCGTTACGGCATGACTTTGCGCAAATAGCCTGGTTGTAGCTAATAATAGGATGCACAAATTCAGAAGTAAAAATTTTTTCATTGAATAAGTGATTTAGTTAATAATAAATTTAATTAAAAAATAAATGGAAGTAAAAGTTTCCAATAAAGAAATAAATAAATTCAAATAGGTTTATTTTCAGGTAACACTTTTAATGATATAATGTTTTAAAATAGATAGTTAAAACATTTATATTTTTTTCATGTTTTATCTAATAATTAATCGACTTATTAAATTATAAGTTAACCATGAGGGTTTAAAAATAAGTCAGTTAATTAGTTAATTGTGGCCGGAAAATACACGAGGCATTTTCCGGCTTCTATTTAATCAGCAGAAAAATAAAGACATAGAAAGGCCGCAAACAATTAAAAAACTAATTGTCAATCACGAATTCCAATAAAACGTATCAAAAACAGATACCCGTTTAACCACAGGCATTTTGGATGGTTAAAATATTAAAGAAGAAAAAAATACGGGTTGGAATCTCCTAAGGATCCAGAGGCTCTGTTAGGTTAATTTGTCCGGCTACAGGAACAGCATAAAACTCCTGACTATTGACCGAAATCCGTTTACCTAATTGGTAAGGCACATCGCCCAACTCATTAATGCAACGCTGTTTCATACCACTAATGTAGGCACTTTGCGATGAGTCACTCACCACCAAAGCCGGCATTAATAAGGGAAAGTTATATTGAATCAGCAGCCTTACCCCATTGCGCATATTTGTAGTAGTATGCCGAGCATGAGGTTCCAAAATAATGGAGCTATCCGGTATTTGCAGGCTATCTATCAAAAATCTTTTCATTTCTACTGCTTCACAAAAGGGAGTTTTGTAGGGATGAACTTTCCCACCGGATACCATAATAAAAGGAGCTGATTTTGATTGATGGTACACTGCCGCGGCAATTCTGCACCTGTTTTTACTACTATTGCTTATAGGTGTATTACTGCTATCTGGCCCTTCACCAGGTACCAGCAATACTGTATAGTTATAATTGGCCCATACAATACTTTTGGCTTTCTGCAGTGCAGCTTTGTTTACCGTAAGCTCCATGGGCTCATAGTCACCGGCATTATTGCGGCCATTGACATTTAAAAAAGCAAGTGCGGCTGTCATGCCTGGCATAAAAAACAAACGCGATTTATGCTCTTCTCCTAATATTTTTGCGGTTGTTTGTTTCACCACATTAATATATCCGGGACTATTTACATTAAAACTAATTGAATCAATTGCCGGATACTTGGGAGGCAAACCATTCGCATAAACGTCAATAGTATGGTTAATGTCTTTAGCATCTTGTTCCCAGGCTTTAGTTAGTTGGGTTACCGCTTCATAGGCACTATCCTGCCGGTAACAATTGGATGGAATCAGCTCATTTTTTACTAATTTTTGCAAATCAGCGCTATTGCGATAAAGGTAAGCCAACCTTGTGCTAACTTTATTAATGGCCTCACTACTTAATTTTAAGGTATCGGTAATACACTTATATGTTGTACAGACTGCAAGGCATCTGGCTATTGCTTCATTTTGCTTAACAGCCATTATCGAAAGCACGCTATCATGTTCAAGCACCAATCTTATTTTATCGTTGTGCTCCAATAGCGTTAACAAGTAAAAGTTCTTGGCCTGCACACTGCCATTTCCAATTGGCTGGTAACCGGATTGAGATTTCTGCGCATAAACATTGATGGCACAAAAAACAGCTAACAATAACACAAACAAACATTTCATAAGGTTAGGATTTAATGCCTAAAGAGAAGTATTTAAAAAAGTCGCAAACGCTAAATATTTAATAATCAGCAAGCACAATCAAGTTTTCTGACACCGGTTGCAATCTTTCTTTTCCATTCAGGAAACCCAATCCAACTACAAACGAAAATCCGGCTATTTCACCACCCATTTCCTTAATTAGCTCGCTTGCTGCCAGCGCGGTACCACCGGTTGCCAGCAAATCATCATGAATCAGTATATGCTTTCCTGGCTCAAAAGCGTCAGTATGTAATTCAATAACGGCAGTACCGTATTCCAGTTTGTACGCTTTTTGTTTGATGGTAAATGGTAGCTTACCAGCTTTGCGCACCGGGATAAAAGGCACACCCAATTTGGTAGCCAGTGTTAATCCAAATAAAAAGCCACGGCTTTCAATACCGGCAATTGCATCTACCCTTATCCCTTTAAGTTGCTCTACAAAAGCATCAACAATATTGCTGCATAATTGAGGTGCCTTAAGTATGGGAGTAATGTCTTTAAAAATAATTCCCGGCTTAGGGAAATCAGGAATATCACGTATGGCCGATTTAATTTGCTCTGCTATCATTTGAAATTTAAATATGGTTCAATTTTACGCAAAATTCCTTCATCCAGTATGGCAATATTTCTCATGTCATTTATAGATTCATAATTACCATGTTGGGTGCGGTATTGTATAATGGCATTCACTTGTTTATATCCTAAGTAAGGGAATATCCTTAACTGATCAAAAGAAATGGTATTGATATCGATCTTTTTCACTTTTGACGGATTTACAGAAACCACATCTTTAATCTCTGCATATTTAGCCGAATCAACTCCGTAAATTTCTTTTAATTGTTCTTTGCTATAAAACCCGCCCAAACGATTTCTGTACCTGATTATACGCACCGCAAAGGATGCCCCTACTCCTCTTATCATGGTCATTCTTGCCGAATCAGCACTATTTAGTTCGATAACTTCACCTAGTTTGGCTTTTTTTGATGTAGTGTACTCCATTTCCGGGATATTAATATAAGGTTCCAGTCGTATATAATCGGCTGCAGTAATGGCATAAATCTTTTTCACATCTTCTTTTCTGTAAAACCTGCCACCTTTAGCTTTATAGTGTTCAATTACATCTGCCTGGTGTTCACTAAGCCCTAATAGTTTCCATTGTTCAACTGTTAAGTTATTAGGATTAAAGGGAAACATTACCGGATGCTGTAATTTATCATCTGCTATAGGTTTATTATCAGGATATACCTGTGTTTGCTCTACCTTGCTTAGCTGCGCTATCGCTTTATCAAAATCTTTAAAATTTATTGTATTATCTTTGCGCAACAATTGATAAACGTAAGGCGCAGCCAATACCAATGTTATCAAAACAACAAGAACTACCATGCCGTTCCATTCCTTTTTGGTTATTGACAGGTAATTTTTTATCCGCGCTTTCATTTATAAGGTTTATCAAGGGTTTAAATTAAATAATTTTCAAGATATTTAACACCCTTTACAAAGGGTTTATTTTTTATATAAGGATGAAAGTAATTACCACCGAAGAGTTTGCCAAAGCTACAAAACTGGATAAATTAAAAATGCCAGGTCTGGCAGCTTTATTGATGGAGCTGATGAAAATTAACCAGGTAAACGAACTGTTTGCCCAGGCACAACCCAAACAAGGTCCTGATTTTGTGGATGCTATTTTAGAGGGATGCGGTATTGACATTGAGTTTGATGAAAGAGAGTTAAAAAACCTGCCGGCTAACGGCAGCTTTATAGCCATAGCCAATCACCCTTATGGTGGTATTGAGGGAATGGTATTGTTAAAAATACTTTGCATGGCCAGGCCCGATGCCAAACTAATGGCTAACTTTCTGCTAAAAAAGATCCCTAATCTGAGTGATTATTTCATTGCGGTAAACCCGTTCGAAAATGTGGAACATTCTTCCAGTATCAGTGGTTTAAAAAACACACTGGAGCTGCTGGCAAACGGTACACCAATTGGTATTTTCCCGGCAGGCGAGGTTTCTACCTTTAAAATTGATAAAAAAGAAGTAACCGACCGGATGTGGCACCCGGTAGTAGGCAAAATCATCGCGAAAGCAAAGGTTCCGGTGGTGCCTATTTATTTTCATGGCAACAATGGTTTAATTTTCAACCTGCTTAGCTTAATACACCCTGCACTGCGTACGGCCAAATTACCATCAGAATTATTTAACAAACAGGGCCATACTATTAAGCTTCGCATAGGCAAACCTATTAACGTTCAGGAAATACCAGATTATAACAACAATACTAAACTACTCAACTACTTAAGGGCACGTACCTATGCTTTAGGCACCGGATTAGAAGAAGAGAAAAAAATCTTTAACCCCCGTAACCTGTTTAAAATAAAAAAACTGCCGGAAGCAATTGCACCTGAAACCGGTACTGCCTTACTGGAAAAAGATATTGAACCGCTACGCGAAGATTACCGCATTTGGGTTGAAAAGAATTACGAGGTGTTTATAACACCAACCTCACTGATCCCCAATGTAATTCGTGAAATTGGCCGCTTAAGGGAATTAACCTTCCGCGAAATTGGTGAAGGTACCAATAAGGCATCTGATTTGGATGAGTACGACATTTACTATCATCACCTGTTTATATGGGATGTTGATGCCAAAATGATTGTGGGCGCCTACCGTTTAGGCCTGGGCGATGAGATATTTTACAGCGTTGGTAAAAAAGGATTTTACATATCCGAATTATTCAAAATCAAAACGCAGTTTACACCTGTACTGAAAAAGAGCATTGAGCTTGGCCGCTCATGGATCCGTAAGGAATATCAGCAAAAACCATTGCCTTTATTCTTACTTTGGAAGGGCATTTTAAAATACCTGATTGATAACCCGCGCTACCGCTATTTAATTGGCCCGGTAAGCATCAGCAATTCGTTCTCCAATTTCTCTAAATCACTTATTGTTGACTATATCAACCGTAACCATTTTGACCATGAAATGGCGCAGTATGTAAAACCACGTAAGAAATTTAAGGTTGATTTTGCCAGCATTGATACCGACCTGCTGATGGCCGGTGAAGATAGCTTTAAAGGATTGGATAACCTGATATCAGAAGTAGAAACCCGGAGCATGAAAGTACCGGTGCTGTTACGTCAGTACATTGCTTTGAATGCCAAAATCATCTGCTTCAACATCGATCCGAAGTTTGCTGATTGCCTGGATGGATTCCTGGTGCTTGACCTGGAAAAAGTACCACAGGATATTTTGGATAAGCTTGGAAAAAACCTATAAAGGGGCTGATGACAAGGTAAAGTATTGATTGACTACCACGGTATCAATTGGCTTGCCGTTTGCATCACCCTCTATTATTTCGGCATTTATGAGCCATGCCGTGCTGTTTTTTTTCGTTCCCCTTATATCTCCGCCTATTGGGTTTATATAGCCCACACTGTTGCAGCAGGAACATATAAGGCTAGCACTGGCAACCTGGGCCAAAATAATCTGCTTTGCGGTAATTTCAAAACTACTGCTGCCCATATCTGCCTTAAAATACATAGAGGTAAGGGCATTACACATAGCACTATCTACACTTTTGTAAACAAAAACCCTGTTTTGCCCACTTGTAAGCTTGTATACATTTGTATAATCAGCATTTTCATAATATTGATAAGAGCAGGTGCTATTATTAGGACAATTGGTTATTGTACCGTTCATTACTAAACCGTCTTTACTGCAACCAAATAATATCACGATAAGAATAGAAAAGATTCCTGCTTTAATTTTCATATGCCCTTATACGAAAATATGGCCTATAGTGATACAGTAATTTGCAAAGTACTTTACCGTTTAACTATTTAGAGTCCTATTCTTTTAGGCTTTATCGTCGTATCTGCTTAATACTTTAGCTTAACTTTTTTCAGTATAAAATGCAGCAGCCAGATTGGCCCGATAAGTAAAAACTTAAGATCATCCAGAAACGAAGGTTTCTTACCTTCTATTTTATGGCCAATAAATTGTCCGATCCATGAGACTACAAATAAAACCAGGCAAACCAACCATAACGCAGGGCCACCTGCTTTTTGAATAGCATCCAGCTCCATTATTCCATAACAGAAGGCAAAAATGATCAGCAGCATGAGATAAGATAAAACAGGAGAAAGCTTGTAGTAGAAATAAATGCTGAATGCAATTAAAAACGATGCCCAATTAAAGAAACCGTTATAACTACCTAAAAATTTAAGATAAGGAAAAGGTATGGCCCATACCAAGCCCAGCAAACTAAAAACAATTAACGGAACACATATCCAATGGATGGTTTTATTGGTATGATTCTGATGGCTCTCGGCATATTTATCAAAGTAAATATCAACCGGGCGTTTTTCGGCTGCCGTTGGGGATTGGGACTTCATACTAGTATTTATTAAATAAGGGTGTCATACTGAAGTATCCAAAGTATGCTGGCAAATGCTCTGCACAAACCCTTCGAGTACCTCAGGGTGACACCCCTTTCTTTAACTTTTTTTATTTTGCAAACGCAACAGACCTGGTTTCCCTTATTACGGTTACCTTAATCTGTCCCGGATAGGTCATTTCTGTTTGTATACGGTTTGATATATCTGCAGCCAATACTTCTGACTGTGCATCGCTTATCTTCTCACTCTCAACCACTACACGCAACTCACGACCAGCCTGAATAGCGAATGTTTTTTCAACACCAGGGTATGATAAAGCAAGCTCCTCAAGCTCTTTTAAACGTTTGATATAACTTTCTACAACCTCACGCCTTGCACCTGGCCTTGCGCCTGAAATAGCATCACATACCTGTATAATCGGTGATAACATAGAAGTCATTTCTATTTCATCGTGGTGAGCACCGATGGCGTTGCATACTTCCGGATGCTCTTTATATTTCTCGGCCAATTGCATACCTAAAATTGCGTGTGGCAATTCAGGGTTATCATCAGGCACCTTACCAATATCATGCAGTAAGCCTGCACGTTTAGCCAGTTTCACATTCAATCCTAATTCGGCAGCCATGGTAGCGCAGAAGTTAGCCACCTCACGCGAGTGCTGTAAAAGGTTTTGTCCGTATGATGAACGGTAACGCATACGACCAACCATACGGATCAGTTCCGGATGCAGGCCATTGATACCTAAATCAATTACGGTACGCTCACCTATTTCAACAATTTCTTCTTCAATTTGCTTTTTGGTTTTGGCAACCACCTCTTCAATACGTGCCGGGTGTATGCGTCCGTCCGTTACCAGGCGGTGCATGGCCAAACGGGCAATTTCACGCCTAACCGGATCAAAACCTGAAAGGATAATAGCTTCTGGGGTATCATCAACAATAATCTCAATTCCTGTTGCTGCTTCCAGTGCACGGATATTCCTTCCCTCACGACCAATGATACGGCCCTTTATCTCATCATTTTCAATATTGAAAATAGAAACCGTGTTTTCAATAGCGCTTTCAGTAGCAGTACGCTGAATGGTTTGGATAACTATTTTCTTAGCCTCTTTGGTTGCTGTAAGCTTGGCTTCGTCAACAATATCCTTAATTTGTATCATTGCCTTGCTGCGGGCTTCCTCACGTAAGGTATCTACCAATTGGTTCTTTGCATCCTCGGCTGATAAGCCTGCAATGGTTTCCAATTGCTGTACGTGTGAGTTTTTCAGTATCTCAACTTCTTCTTGTTTCTTAACCACAATCTCGGTTTGGCGTTCCAGGTTCTTGCGAACATTGTCGATCTCACTCTCCTTACGGTTCATGTTTTCCAAACGAGAGTTAAGCGATTGCTCTTTTTGCTTAACACCGTTTTCACGCTGATTGATGGCATTGTTTTTGGTATTTATTTCCTGCTCATGCTCAGCCTTCATTTGCAAAAACTTCTCTTTTGCTTCCAGCAGCTTATTCTTTTTAAGGATCTCGGCATTTACCTCAGCATCCTTTAAAATCTTTTTCACTTTATTTTGAGCAGATACTTCCTGGTCTTTAAATAGTTTCCGGAGTAAAAAGCGCCCTACGAGCACTCCCGGGAGGCCGCCTATAAGCACGCCTATAATTAAATATAATATTGAATTCATCGTTTATAATTTGGTATAAATAAAAAAACCGCAACTAAACTTCTAAGTCTCATGTATTTAAAAACTTCATTTCGGATATGGAATCACGGTTTACCATTACCCTGCAGGATAACGCCACGCCGCTTTGATCCGCTAATATTGAAGCGTTAAGTTTTTAATAGTGAAACTTAAAATTTAACTGCGGTTAAATCTTAATTGCTCTTGTTATATGTAAAGAACGTTATTGCTTTGAAAAAAAATCTGTCAATAAATAATCCAGTTGGTAAACCTTTTCAGCTACTTCCGTATCCTCAGTTGTAACTTTCATATCAGCCTTTAATGATGACGTTGCGTAATGCAACACACACATCGAAAGCAAATCCTGCTTATCCCTTACCGCATAATTTTCCTGATATTCTTTTATCCGGTCATTAATTAGTTTGGCTGCCCTGCGTATTATTTCTTCCTCTTCCATGTTCACCTTTAAGGGGTAAACTCTGTCAGCAATATTTATTTTTATAGAGATTTCTCCCATTTGAGCTTTTCACTTTCTGTACTATTTTTTTAATAATACAATGCACTTATCAATTTCTTGCACAAATTCGTTAATTTTTTGCTTTATATCAAAACTTTTTTCACTTGTTTCTGAAAAAGATTTCGCCATTTTCAAGGCGCGCAGCTTTTCTTCCAGTTCTTTGGTCTTGTTTTTACTCGCATCAAGAGCCACCGTCAGTGCTTCGCTCTCTAATTTTAAAAGGTCATTTTCCTCCTGCAAAGCCGCACAGAGCTCTATTAGGCGCTCTGTTCTGTCTACAATCTTATCTAACTGCTCTGCTAAGGACATTTTTATTTTAATTGATTTTTGCCGGATTTTTTGTATTAAGCCCGACTGCTTTTTGTGTTATTTTTTTAATCTTTTTTGAGCTGAAATATATTAAATTAATATTAAAACTCAATCAAGCACTTCATCATCGCCTTAAATCAACTACTTCCTTATCTCCGCTCCTGCTTCTTTACTTAAATTATAAATCAGCTTTTGCACAATGCTGTCAATGGCTTTGTCTGTCAGCGTTTTTTCACTGTCCTGCAAAATAAAGCTTAAGGCGTATGATTTTTTACCTGCCGGAAGTTTATCACCCTGGTAAACATCAAACACATTCACATCCTGTAACAGCTTTCTTTCTGTTCTAAGTGCTATCTGCTTTAACTGTGCAAAAGTAACCGACTGATCAATCAGCATTGACAAATCTCTGCGCACTGCCGGATATTTTGAAATCTCTTCGTAAACAATTTTATTCTTCCTCACCAAAGTTAAAATCAGGTCGAAATTAAAATCGGCATAAAAAACCTCTTTGTCAACATCTGCCAGTTTCAGGGCCTCTTTGGCAACCGCACCAAATTTAACCAGCTGCTTGTTATTCTTTTTGTATTGTAAGCCGTAAGCAAGCTTTTTACAGGTGGCATCTTCCAGTACTGCATCAGTAATGTTTAGTTTGCTTAGCAAGCCGTCGACAATAGCTTTCAGGGTATAAAAAGAAACCTGTTTAGCCTTTTGATTCCATTGCTCGGCTTTATCTGCTCCTGATAAAAAGATAGCAAAGCGTTGTGTTTCCTTATACTTCTCTTCGTCTAGCTCATACACCTTGCCAAACTCGTACATCTTCAAATCGGCATTTCTGCGGTTTTGATTGTAGGCAACAGCTTCCAGGCCTGAATACAATAAAGTTTGACGCATTACATCCAGATCGCCGCTTAGCGGGTTCAATATTTTCACTGCCTTATCCAGATCGGAAGAGTAAGCCGATTTGGTTAGCGAGTTCGACATGATTTCGTTAAAACCATTCGCGGTAAGCAAGTCAGAGATCAGGTTCTGCACGTTATCTTTCTCCGGTCTGTTGGAGTTATTTAACGATGCCCTTACCTGTGTAGGGATCTCGATGTTGTTGTAACCGTAAATACGCAATATCTCTTCCACAATATCTACCTCGCGGGTAATGTCAACACGGTATGGAGGTACTTTTAACGATAAACCTTCGCCTGTTTCGCCAACTACCTCAATATCCAGGGCCTCAATAATGCCTTTCATTTCGCCGTGAGGAATCTCTTTGCCTATTAACCTGTGGATGTTTTTGTAGGTAACCTCTATCTCGAAAGGTGCTACCGGTGCAGGGTAATGGTCAAAAATTTCAGATGTTATTTTACCACCTGCTACCTCCTGAATTAGTAAAGCTGCACGTTTTAAGGCAAAAACAGTCATATCCGGATCGGTACCACGCTCAAACCTGAAAGAGGCATCCGTTTTTAAGCCATGACGCTTGGATGTTTTACGCACCGCAACCGCGTTGAAATAAGCACTCTCCAAAAAGATAGCTTGAGTACTTTCTTTAACGCCTGATTTTGCTCCGCCAAAAACGCCTGCTATACACATCGGTTCTTCGGCATCACAAATCATCAGATCATCGGCAGAGAGTTTGCGCTCTACATCATCCAAAGTTTTAAATAAAGTGCCTTCTGCAACGTTTTTTACTATTACGGTACCACCTTTTATAGCATCGGCATCAAAAGCATGCAGGGGCTGACCCAAATCATGCAGCACATAATTGGTAACATCCACAATATTATTAATGCTGCGGATACCTATTACCGCCAAACGCTCTTTAAGCCATTTAGGAGACTCTTTAACTTCAATACCTGATATGGTTAACCCGGAGTATCTTGGGCTTGCCTGTTCGTTCTCAACCACTACCTTAATGGTACGGCTGGCATCATCAACCTTAAAAGCAGATACATCCGGTCTTTTAACTGCAATTTTCAGGAAAGCAGCAATATCTCTGGCAGTACCCAGGTGCGAAGCCGCATCGGCACGGTTAGGGGTTAGGCCTATTTCGTAAAGATAATCGTCGTTTACTTTAAAATATTCTTTGGCTGGTGTGCCTACAAGGGCATCTTCAGCAAGCACCATAATCCCTTCGTGACTGCTTCCTAAACCAATTTCATCTTCGGCACAAATCATCCCTTCAGATGCTTCACCACGAATTTTTGATTTGTTGATTTTAAAAGGTTCGCCGGTTAGCGGATGCACGGTTGTGCCCACAGTTGCCACCACTACTTTTTGACCGGCAGCTACGTTTGTTGCACCGCATACTACCTGCAAATCTGTACCGGTACCTACATCAACTTTGGTGATATGTAAATGATCAGAGTTAGGGTGATCAATGCATTCTTTAACATAACCAATTACCAGGCCCTCTAATCCGCCGGGTATGGTTTGAACTTTTTCCAGACTTTCCACTTCCAAACCGGTACCGGTTAATATTTTGGAAATTTCTTCGGGAGTTTTATCAGTTTCAATAAATTCTTTGAGCCAATTATAAGATATCTTCATTATTGCAGTACGATAATCCGGCAAAGATATAAAGATTTCGGAAGTGGTAAGTTGGATTTCGGATTTAGCAGGTGCTATTACGAAGATTTCGGAAGTCGGAAGTTCGATTTCGGAATTAGAAAGCACTCCTGTTAAATGTCCGTCCGCTTCCTGATGCGTTGCCATCCGGACGAACGGACAATATTTTGGTAACCAATAAAAGTGAGGTGTCATGCTGAGGCACTCGAAGCATGCAATGTCATTAAGTTTAAAGCGCATAATAGCCCCCTCTAAATCTCCCCCGGTAAGGGAGACTTTAGCTTCACCCGCGCTTATTTTTTAAGTCCTCTCTACCGGGGAGGATTTAGGTGGGGCTTTTCAGGGTGACATCTGCTTATCTTTATTCGTCAGTTTTTTTCTTGCTGATATTATCTAAGTTCAGGGTATATGATGATTCTGAGGCATCATAGGCCTGTTTCAATTTATCAGGATCAGCGTAATCAACCGTGTCCCCAGCTTCGGGAGCATCCTCCAATCCGCTGGCATGGATATCTTTCTGGCTTTGCTGATCGTCAGCTTCTGACTTATCTTCGTCGTCGTATGGAATCTGGTTGTCTGGTATGATCATGGCTTTTGTTTTTTTGTTTGATGATAACTATAAAGCTAAGCACTTTGTTTGGTAAAAAGACAAAGGGCTAACGTAAATGACTAAAATATTACCGCTGTGCTAATCATCCAATTACTCAACCTTAAATAATCCCTTCATCGCCAAAACTCAGGTAACCGGTATCGCTGATGATTAAATGATCGAGGATATTGATGCCCAGTATTTTGCCTGCGTCGGCTAGTCTTTTAGTAAGATGAATATCATTCTGACTGGGTTTTAAACTGCCCGAAGGATGATTATGGATGAGGATAATTCCGCTTGCCTGATGCTGTAATGCCATGCCGAAGATGATTTTAGGATCAACCACTGTTTCTGATAATCCGCCCTTGCTCACCAGCTCTTTGGTCAATACCTTTTGCGATCTGCCTGTTAATATGATCCAGAATTCTTCGTGATTTAAATCAACCAAATGCCTGCGCATAATGTTGTATGCATCGCGGCTGCTACCGATTACATCTGCGGGTTTGGTTTCAAAATCGTTTCTTCTGCGGCCTATTTCTAATGCGGCAATGATGGAGATGGCTTTGGCTTCGCCGATACCTTTAAAGTTGGATAGTTCGTTAATGGATGCCTTGCCGAGCTTATTTAAATCGTTATCATAATGATGCAGGATGCGTTTGCTCAGCTCAACCGCTGTTTCATCCCTGCTGCCCGAACCTATTAAAATGGCAATCAACTCAGCATCGGTTAAGGCCCGCCTGCCCTGTGCGCTCAGTTTCTCACGCGGACGGTCTTCCTCTGCCCATGATTTTATGCCGATTTTGGTTTCGTATGAATTCACGGGATTAAGTTAGGAAAAAAATCAAATGTGTTAAGGTGTTAGGTAAGTCATTAATATACTTTCCCTCTTTGCGGCTTGCCTGAGAGAGGGACGACGAGCGAAGCAATGTCGGGGTGAGTCCATACGCCAATGCATTGACGTCGATATCGCGCGCATATTCAACTCACCCGGTCTACGCTACGCTGGACCACCCTCTCTATCGCGAGCGATAAAGAGGGTAAAGCCATAGTATGAATATCCTTCTACCCCAACAAATTCTTCCAGCTTACCTGGTCGCCGATTATTTTTTCGAGGTCGGCGGCGTTTACGCGTTCCTGTTGCATGGTATCGCGGTAGCGGATGGTTACGGTATCGTCTTCCAGTGTTTGATGGTCAACCGTGATGCAGAAAGGTGTACCAATAGCATCCTGACGGCGATAACGCTTACCAATAGCGTCTTTCTCTTCGTATTGCAGGTTAAAATCCAGCTTCAGCTTGTCCATTATTTCGCGTGCCTTTTCCGGCAATCCGTCTTTTTTAATCAGCGGGAATATGGCTGCTTTTACTGGTGCCAAACAAGGATGAAGCTTCAGTACGGTACGGCTATCCTGTTTTTCTTCGGTGCTCAGGTCCTCTTCTTCAAAAGCGTTGATCATCGTTAGTAAAAACATCCTGTCTAACCCTATCGAAGTTTCGATAACGTAAGGGATATAGTTACCGTAAGGCTTTTCGGTTGCCTGGTCTATCTCCGGATCAAAGTACTGCATCTTTTTGCCCGAAAACTTCTGGTGCTGACTTAAATCAAAATCGGTACGGCTATGGATACCTTCAACCTCTTTAAAGCCGAATGGGAAATCAAACTCAATATCATAAGCAGCATCGGCATAATGGGCCAGCTTGGTATGTTCGTGGTAGCGGTATTTGGCAGCGTCGGTACCCAGTGCCAGGTGCCATTTTAGGCGGGTTTCTTTCCATTTGTTAAACCACTCTTTCTGTGTGCCAGGGCGAACAAAGTATTGCATCTCCATTTGCTCAAACTCACGCATGCGGATAATAAACTGGCGGGCAATTACCTCATTACGGAAAGCCTTACCTATTTGCGCAATACCGAAAGGAATTTTCATCCTGCCTGATTTTTGCACGTTAAGGTAGTTTACAAATATACCCTGAGCAGTTTCCGGGCGAAGGTAAACCACATCGGCATCATCGGCCACGGCGCCCATCTGGGTGCTAAACATCAGGTTAAACTGGCGCACATCGGTCCAGTTGCGGGTACCGCTAACCGGGTCGGCTATTTCGTGTTCTAATATTAACTCTTTTAAGCGGGCAAGGTCCTCATTTTTAAGGGCGGTGTCCATTTCTATCTGTAGCTCTTCGGCCTTATCGGTTTTGCCGTCTTTATCGTAGCGGGCAATCTTATCTTCCAGTAACTGATCAGCACGATAGCGTTTTTTGCTGTCCTTGTTATCAATCATCGGATCGCTGAAACCATCAACGTGGCCACTGGCTTTCCAAATCTTCGGGTGCATAAATATGGCCGAATCAATACCCACAATGTTCTCGTGCATTTGAACCATTGCTTTCCACCAGTAGGTTTTGATGTTGTTTTTTAACTCCGAGCCAAATTGCCCGTAATCATAAACAGCACTTAAACCATCATAAATTTCGCTTGACTGGAAAACAAAGCCATATTCTTTTGCGTGCGAGATAACATTCTTAAAAAGTTCGTCGGTTGATTTGCTCATAATGAGGCAAAGATAGTTTTTAACAGGAAAGTGCAAAAGGAGAAGTTTTAAAAGAAGTTAGGAAGATGTTTAGGCTGATGCTTTATGGGCAATGCAGGTAAAGTATTTTGTCCGCTTGTTCGATAAGGTGCACTCCCGGACAAGCGGACAAAACCAACCCGCGTCTTGGCGAGGAACGAAGCCATCTCTACTGAGGACAATCAGCAGTACGGCATTATTTATCTAACCAAATTTGTCTCTGTTGATTTGCAGAGCTTATAGATTGCTTCATTCTTCGCAATGACGGGATGGTGAGTTATACTTCTTTTGTTAATTTTTTGTCCGTTCGTCCGGTAAGGTGCAAGCCCGAACAAGCGGACAAACTATTTAAAGCCAAACCTATCAGCATAAAAAATACTACACCTTTTTGTTGCAAATGAATATTATTTTTGCTAACTTTGTTAGTATAGCCAACCGCTAAATACATCCCCCATTTTAAGCCACTATAACAACAGCCGTCCTTTACATTGATAAGTAAGTGGGTAAGGAAGGGGTATTTTTATAATTTAGCATTATAAACTATTTATATTAGTCACTCGCAAAGCATATTACAGTTTTCTTTTGGCTTTTTGAATAGGCTATCTCAAAATTACTTTCATACCCCATGTTGTAAGAAAAGCCAACAGCAGTTGAATCTGAGCTGATATCAATTTGGGTTTTTAAATCAACATAATCAGTATCAATTGCCGTTGCCTTTGGTTTATCTAATGCTGGTTTAAAAAAAACATCAGCGCTGAGAAAGTTATCAAATCGAACACGAATAGTGTCTTCGTTTTGTTTCACCGTCATATCATCAAGATCGCCTAATAAATCACTGGCGTCATCCTTTTCAGAATAAACTTTTCCATTATTGACAGAAACTATTTCAAATAGAAATTTTGCCTTATTTATAGAGCTTCCGATTAAGCTAATCTTAAATGTATCAGGTTTCATCGGATCTGAAAATACGTGCAAATAGGTTCTACTCATCAGTATTTTAGTTGTATCACCTGTAACTGATTCAGTTTTTCGTTTCCTTATTTTCACAATTGGCAATTCCTTTTTGGTATGCTGGCATGACATTATGATTAAAGAAATTAATAAACAAATGGATATTTTCCTTTTCATTGAAACTTATTGATAAAGTAAAGATGCTGTAAAGCTAATAGAAAGGTATTTATTACAAAGAATTTGTCCGTCCGTTCTCAGGTACAGGTACTCCGGACGACCGGACAAACTATTTCAATTTAGTACCTCTTAAAAACCAGTAGCCCCATATAAATGCTATTACTAAAAGGCACATTAATGGCATTTTAAATCTATTATCTTCTATCTTAAAGTTTACACAATCAACGCTCATAAAAGTGTTATCACCTGCAACAACAGATACAGCCCTGATGGAGTTAAACAAACCTAAAAAGTGTTCGATTTTAAAAGAAACAGTAAGCTCATCCCCCTGCTTAACGTTGTTGATAAAATTATGATATTGAAAACAACCTGACCAATCGGCTGAGATTTTATAATTAGTTTGATTTTCATTGATGTATAAACAATAGGAAGTATCTCCTTTAGCAACGCCCACCTCAATCGCTTTAAAATGACCTTTAACCGTAGTAATATTTTGTTCATTTGCAGGTTGGGTTAGCAGACAATCAATGGCAACCAACGACATTATCACTGTAATAAAAATAAAAGCTATCTTTTTCGTTCGGTCTGATTTCATGTAAGGTTTGTAGTTTAACAGGAACCCAATATAGATAATTTTCGCAATTTAAGCCGACCGATAATACTTCATCGGGACCACATTTTGTCCGTCCGTCCGCAAGTACCCTATCTCCGAACGAGCGGACAAACTTGTTAAATGATGTTAAACCTTTTTATTGCTGATTATCAGTTCGCTACTTTTGGTAATGCTGCTCATAAAACGGATAACTTACCCATTGCTGCTGCTCTGCTGTTGCTTAAACAGCTATTGCCAAACCATAACCGGCGTGGTAATTAACAAAGCAAACAAGCAGCCCGTTAATAATGCACTGGTTACTTTGGGTACGGCAAAAACCTATACCAACACATTAGGCATGTTTGAAATACCAGCCAATAATACTACCGATAGCCTGCGCATCACGCATTTTGCCTATAACGCTGTTGTTGTATCTGCCAAAACCACTACTGTATTACGCATTGAAATGGAGCCTGCTACCATTAATTTAGATGCGGTTACCATACACGGGACCAGGGATTTTAAGCAGGATAGCCTTGATAACCGACTGGCTTATGCCCGTCAGTTTAATTACAGGGCACCTAAATTGACAGATGCGTTTTCGACTGATGCTAATAAGCAGCCGGGCGAATTGCTGTCTATAAACCTGCTTACTGTTGTTGATGTACTAACCAAAAAGAGCACACCCGAATACAAATTCAATAAAATACTACTGAACGATGAGCATGCTGCCTTTGTTGACCATAAATTTAATCGTGGCAATGTTGGCCGCATAACAGGATTAAAGGACGATACCCTATCAACCTTTTTAGTGAATTACAGACCCAACTATGAGTTTGCTAAAAAAGCGACTGATTACGATATGGAAGTGTATATCAGAAAGTGTTTTAAGGAGTTTAAGCAGGATGGAATGAATGCTTCCAATCCCTTTCATGATGCTGCAAATAAGGATACTGCGAGGGTTAGGTTGAATTAAGTAAACAGGTTGTCATCCTGATCCGCCAAATGGCGGAGAAGGATCTTCTTCAGCAGAACAGTCGTCGACATAAAGACGGAAGAAGATGCTTGATTACATTCAGCATGACAATGGGAGCTTATTTATCTTATTTTGTCCGCTCGTCCGGAAGCACCGGCATCCGAACGGACGGACAAAAATCCCCAAAAAGCGTCATTGCCGCTAATTTTTTCAGAATCAATTCAACACTGGCTGTACATTAGTTAAGCTGTAAATCTCGGCCATTAAATCATCGCTGGGGTTTACTTTGAAGTTTTTGGAGGGGAGTTCAACCAGCAGGTTATCGTCCCTATCCTTAATCATAAAGCGGAGCGTACAGTTTTTTACCGGGTACTTTTGGTTATTTATGTCAATAAGCTCCTGAATATTATCCAGCAGCTGGCTGTTCAGGTTATTCAGCTCCAGGCAAACGGTAAGCGATTTGGTTAACCTGTCACGCATTTCTGAAAGCAGGCTCATGGTGATGATCTTCATGTCCCAGTTATCCTTCTGCCTGAATTTTTCTTCAATAATCCCTTTCAGGTGCAGAAAATAACCACTCACCAACAGGTTGCGGAACTTCACATAATCATCGCCAAATAAAGCAAACTCGTACGATTCATTGTAATCTTCCAAAACAAAGGTGCCGAATGGTTTACCCGTTTTGGTCATTTTATGCTGAACGGTTGATACCAGACCGCCGATACAGATTTCACCGCGCTTACGCAGGTTGGCAAAAGCTGTCATAATCTCTTCACCACCCTCGCCCGAACGGGCCTTCTGCATCATCTTCAAATCGCTGATATTGGTGTTGCAATATCTTTCCAGCTCTACTCTGTAATTATCCAGCGGGTGACCGGTTAGGTAGATGCCTATTACTTCCTTTTCATATTTCAGCTTCTCTATCAGTGCCCATTCTTCTGATTCAGGCATAGCAGGTTCAGGCACGTATGATGCCACTCCCCCACCAAATAAGGATGACTGGGAGCTGCTTTGTACATTCTGATAGTCGTTGGCATATTTAATCAAGCGTTCAATACCAGTTAATATGCCATTTTCGGTTTTGGCAAAAAACTGGGCACGGTTAAGGCCAAACTCATCAAAGGCACCACCATAAACCAGGTTTTCGTACGATTTACGGTTAACGCTCCGGGTATTACTGCGCTGTGCAAAATCATAAACAGATTTATACGGACCACGTTCATTACGCTCTTCAATAATGCTTTCAACGGCTTTATCGCCCACACCTTTTACGCCTGTCAATCCGAAACGCACCTGTCCCTTTTTGTTTACCGCGAAAGACATGTCGCTTTCATTAATATCCGGTCCTAAAACCCCCACACCCATACGGCGGCATTCCTCCATAAAGAAGGTAATCTTCTCCATGTTGTTCTGGTTGTTTAAAACCGCTGCCATGTACTCAGATGGATAATGCGCCTTCAGGTAAGCCGTTTGGTAAGCCACAAAGGCATAACAGGTAGAGTGCGATTTATTGAACGCATACTGGGCAAAAGCCTTCCAGTCGGTCCAAATTTTAGTCAGTTTATCTTTAGGGTGACCCTTAGCTGCGGCACCATCCATAAACTGGGCCTCCATTTTATTCAGTACCTCAATTTGCTTTTTACCCATTGCCTTACGCAATACGTCGGCATCGCCTTTACTAAAGCCTGCCAGTTTTTGCGACAAAAGCATCACCTGTTCCTGGTATACGGTAATACCATAGGTTTCGCCCAGGTATTCCTCCATATCCGGTAAGTCGAACGCTACAGGCTCAACGCCATGTTTACGTTTAATAAAGCTGGGGATGTACTCAATCGGTCCCGGACGGTAAAGGGCGTTCATGGCAATCAAATCCTCAAACTTATCGGGCTTCAGGTCGCGCAGGTACATTTGCATACCGTCACTTTCAAACTGGAACGTTCCGTTGGTATCGCCACGCTGGTAAAGCTCAAACGTTTTCAGGTCATCCAGCGGGATATAATCAATATCGATAGATACGCCATGGTTCTGTTTAATTAAACGCAGGGCATCCTTCAAAATGGTCAGGGTTTTTAGTCCCAAAAAGTCCATCTTAATAACGCCTGCATCTTCAATTACACGGCCATCATACTGGGTAACCAGCAGGTCAGAATCTTTGGCTACGGCAACGGGTACAATATCCGTTAAATCGTAAGGGGCTATGATGATACCTGCGGCGTGTACACCTGTGTTACGTACCGAGCCTTCCAGCTTTTCGGCTTCACGAAGTACCTGGGCCTTCAGGTCGTTCCCTTTTAATATATCTTTCAGCTCCGGTACCTGTTCAATAGCATCTCTTAAGGTGATGCCCAGGGTATCCGGAACGAGTTTCTTAATGGCGTTTACGTCAGATAATGGCATATCCAGCACACGGCCAACATCCTGTATACTGGTTCGGGCAGCCATGGAGCCATAGGTAATAATCTGTGCTACCTGGTTCTTGCCATATTTCTCCACCACATAATCAATCACCTTCTGTCGGCCGGAATCATCAAAATCCGTATCGATATCGGGCATCGACTTACGATCCGGGTTCAAAAACCTCTCGAACAGGAGGTTGTATTTCATTGGGTCGATATTGGTAATCCCGGTACAATAAGCTACCACAGACCCAGCAGCAGAACCACGACCAGGGCCAATAAATACCCCAATTTCACGACCATGCTTTATAAAATCGGCCACAATTAAAAAGTAACCTGCAAAACCCATGGTTCGGATAGTAAACAGCTCGAAGTCTATCCGCTCCTGTACCTCGGGCGAGATATCAATATATCTTTCCTTGGCACCGGTATACGTTAAATGCTTTAAATACTCCCATTGGTTAAGGGTATCTGAATCGGGAGTGAGCTCACTGTGGATCTTAAACTCATCGGGGATAATGAAGTTGGGCAGTAAAATATCGCGTTTAAGCTTTAATACCTCCACCTTGTCAACAATCTCGTTGGTATTATCCAATGATTCGGGCAGATCATTAAACAGCTTACCCATTTCGTCCTGCGTTTTAAAATAAAACTGGTCGTTAGGGAAACCGAAACGATAGCCTTTACCACCTTCTTCATCAGTAGCTATCGGCGTGCTTTGCATATCGCCTGTGTTTACGCAAAGCAAAATATCATGGGCATTAGAGTCCTGCTGATCCACATAGTGCGAATCGTTTGAGCAGATAACCTTTACATTATACTTTTTAGCGAATTTAAGCAGCACCGCATTAACGGTATTTTGCTCGGGGATGTTATGTCGTTGAAGCTCGATGTAGTAATCTTCGCCAAACAGATCCAGCCACCATTTAAACTCAATTTCGGCTTCTTCTTCAGTACCTCTTAAAATAGCCTGCGGTACCGATGCACCCAAACAACAGGTAGTAGTAATAAGGCCCTTATGGTGTTTTAATATCAGCTCTTTATCAATACGTGGCCATTTACTGTACAGGCCCTCCATATAACCCAGCGAGCAAAGCTTTACCAGGTTCTTATACCCTTCGGGATTTTTAGCCAGCATGAGCTGATGGTAGCGCTTATCTTTTTTCTCTTTGGTAAATTGTTTTTTATGGCGATCATCAACCACATAAAACTCACAGCCTACAATAGGTTTTACGCCATGCTTACCGGCTTCGGCTACAAACTTAAACACGCCAAACATATTACCATGGTCGGTAATAGCAAGGGCTTTCATCCCGTCTTTAGCTGCCTTTTTGTATAATTTTGAGATATCGGCAGCACCGTCCAGCAGTGAAAATTGAGTATGTACGTGTAAGTGTGAAAAATCCGGCATGACAGCTAATCCTATTTTGTTTGAAGATAGCAAAGTTATGGTGAATTTCGGATTTCGGATGTTTGATTTCGGATTTGTGGAGAAAATGCTGATAGGTTGATAAGTAATTTTTATTTCGAATTTCGGAATTTCAATTTCAGAGTTGTGTAGAAAGAAGCTTATTGTGAGGAAATAAAAATGTCATTTCGAACGAGGGTACCGAGGAGAAACTATCTCTTGAGCGTAGCGAAAAAACTTTTACGCCATGTATATCCGCTCTGCATAGTTCGCATAGCATATCGCAGGAGATTTCTCGCTATCGCTCGATGACATGGGGTATAAAAAAAGCTTGTCCGTTCGTCCGCAGGTGGTTGACCTGGAGAGCGGACGGACAAGCTTTTATAAATCATCTAATTCCGAAATTCAAAAACTACTTCGCATTCAAATTGGGCAAATCGCAATTGCCTTTCAGGTAGCGTTCCAGGTACTGGTAGCTTACACTTTCAATAAGGATATAGCTTTCCCAGTTATAAGCAGCTCCATGTGCACCTGGTGGATAAATGCGCAAATCAACATCTTTACCCGAATTGGTTAAAGCGGTTAACAACTGCATGGTATTAGCCGGGTGTACGTTATCATCGCTCATGGAGTGGATCAGTAATAAATGATCTTTCAGGTTACCGGCAAAAGTCATGTCTGAGCTGTTTTTATAGCCATTTTCATTATCACTTAATGGTGCCATGTAACGCTCGGTATAAATATCATCATACAAACGCCAGTCGGTAACCGGCGAGTTGGCTATACCCACACTAAACACTCCAGGGTGGGTTAACAAGGTATAAGTGGTGCTATAACCGCCATAACTGGTACCCATAATGGCCATTTTTGAAGCATCAACAAAGGGCAGTTTAGCCAGGTATCCGGCAGTTTCGGCAAAGTCATTGCTTTCGTATTTACCCAGTTGCTTGTAAACAATTTTCATAAAGGCACTGCCATAATTAGCTATACCCCGGTTGTTTACATTAGCTACAATATAACCGTTTTGAGCCAGCCATTGCTGCCACATATCTGCCGAGAAGCTGTTAAATACATCGTGCGATTCAGGACCACCATAAACGGTCATTACCACCGGGTATTTTTTATTTGGATCGAAGTTGAAAGGCTTAATGATATAGCCATCCAAACTGGTACCATCGGCAGTTTTAAAGTTGAAAAACTCCGGTGCCGAATAAGCATGATCTTTTATAAAATCGCTTACGCCCTTGTTATCTTCCAGCATCTTCAGGGTTTTACCTTTATCATCGTTTAATGCCACGTGCAGTGGTGTGCTTACATTGCTGTAAGAATCCAAATAGTATTTGGTATTGGGCGACATATTGATGTCGTGGAAACCAGGCACGGTTGAAAGTTTGGTTTTATCGCTGCCATCAAACTTAATAGCGTAAAACTGCTGCTCCAAACCGGAAGTCTCTGCCGATAGGTAATAGATCTTTTTACTTTCAGGATCGATGCCTGATACCTTGATCATATCCCAGTTGCCTTTGGTTACCTGGTTAATCAGCTTGCCATCGTAATTGTACCGATAGATATGGTAATATCCCGAACGATCAGACACCCAGAAAAACTCTTTCGATTTTTCGGGGAAATAGATCATATCGTTCACATTGGTATAAAAGTTAAATATAGCCACCCAGGTGCTGTTCTGCTCTTCCATTACCACGTGGTGCTCACCTGTCTTCACATTAAAAAAGTAAAGTTTAAGGTGATTTTGGGCACGGTTTAAAGTCATCATGGCCAATACATCGGGGTTGCTTGTCCAGTAAATACGGGGGATATAGAAATCGCCGGTTTCATCGGGCGTTAACCATACCTTTTTGCCAGATGCAACATCAATAACCCCAATTTTAACTACTGGATTGGCATCGCCCACCTGCGGAATAGAGATATGGATATTATCAGGATGTTGACCCTCATAATTAGTCATCTGGAAATCGGGCACTGTATGCTCATCAAATTGCCAAAAGGCCATGTACTTACTATCAGGCGACCAGTTCCAGGCTTGCTCCTGTCCAAACTCTTCTTCGTAAACCCAGTCATAATGCCCGTTAAAAATGCCATTCTCGCTGGTGGAGTCGCCGGTTAATTGTTTCTCCTGGCCGGTGGCAAAATCATAAGTAAACATATTGCCACCGCGTTCAATACCCACCTTTGAACCATCGGGCGATAGCTCGGCCGAACGTGCATCCTTTGCGGCTTGCTTTAGCTGCTTGCTGTCCAGATCATAGATATAATAATCTGATATACCCGAACGGCGGTAAATCTTTCTCAAATTGGTTTTAAATACCAAATGTTTAGAGTCATGCGACCATTGGAACGATTCATACTCAAAGCCTTTGGCACTGCCCGGGAAAGTTAGTCCCTGGTTTTTAAATATCAATTCATCATTCAGGGTTTTAGGATCCATGGAGTGGATCTCATCATTATTGGTGTACGAATATTTGTTACCTCCGTTGGTCCAGTTTACACTTTGCGGTCCCTGGCTGCCATACAAATTACCGGCAGAACGTAAAGCTTCGGCTAAACTGCCATATTGCGGTTTGCTCTGCGCCATTAACCCTAAAGGTAAAACAATACCTAACGCGAGCATTCCTATTAAGCTGCCCCGCACAAATTGATATTTCATAAAAACTATTTGATTTTTTTTAAGCTCATAAAGCTAATTGAATTACCTTGAATTGTCAAATAGCTTAGGGCGAAAGGCTCATTGTAAATATCCATCATCCATCTTAACCTTTCACGTTAATAACTATCTTTGTAAAAAACACGCTCAATGAACGGAAAGTCTCCCCAAGAATCACATACCATAATGAATGAACTGGTATTACCCAATGATACCAATACGCTGAATAATTTAATGGGAGGACGCCTGCTGCACTGGATGGATATTGCTGCGGCTATATCGGCACAAAAACATTGCAACCGCATAGTGGTTACCGCTTCAGTGGATAATGTTTCCTTCAAAAAGCCGATAAAACTAGGCGATGTAATTACCATCGAAGCCAAGGTTTCACGGGCCTTTAATACTTCTGTAGAGGTTAGGCTTGATGTTTGGGCACAGAATATTCCATCAGGCTCAAAAGTTAAAAGTAATGAGGCTTATTACACCTTTGTAGCTCTTGATTCAAATGGTTGTACCATTCCTGTACCTGAATTGATACCGGAAACAGAAGAAGATATGATTTTGTATGAAGGAGCGCTTCGTCGCAGGCAATTGCGTCTTATACTGGGTGGCAAAATGAAACCCAATGATGCTACAGAATTGAAAGCGCTCTTTTTTGGGAATGAGGCGTAATTAATCTTCCTTCTATCTCAAGTAAAGAAAAATGCGTCGCTACGCCCCTAAGTTAAGGGCGTAGTTATTTCCTGCTTTAAAATATCCAGTACAGGTTGCGTTACATTACCAAACAACGATACTCCGGCAGCGCCATTTTTCATTGCATATTGCATTCCCTGCCTTAATTCGTCATCACTTTTAAAATCTGACAAATACAGGCCTGCGTATAAAGGAAATGAACCGGCCAGAAAATGAACACCTTCTTTAACAGCATCCCCTATCCAGCTTACTTTCTCTTTATAAAATCCGTGGTATATCATCGGGCATACGCCATCTAACCGCCAGTTAGTCCAATCCTGCCTTACGTTTCGGCGGGCAATTTCAGGCGTTGGGAAAACAGCCGCTGTTATTTGCTTTTTACGCTGATGAGCAATATCAGATAAACTGTTTACTACCCTGCTAATATTACCATACCTGAATAAACGCCATGAAAGGCTGGCTTCAGGGTATTGTAAATCGGTAAGCTCAATTCCGTATTGATCTTTAAAATGAGCTTTACAAACATCACAGTAACAGTAATCATATTGAGGCAATTCGCGGGTTTGTTCAATTTTGTAATGATCCCACAAGTTTAAAGGTAATACCACATCGCAGTAACGTACATAATCAAGGTGAATACCATCAACGTAATCTTTGCTCAATATATCAGTTACCTGCTGTTCCAAATACTGCTGTACTTCCGGACGTGACGGGCACAACCAGCGGTAATAATTTACATATGGCGGGTTATCTGCACATGATTCTCCATTCCTGTTTTTACTATACCATTCAGGGTGAACGGTGATCAGTTCGGCACGGTTAAAGGTCCACATCCAACGATGCGTTTCTAATCCCTGTGCCTTGGCTGCACGGAAGTGCCGCTCGCTATCAGCCTCAAAAAACATACCGGTAATACCTGCTGCTTTATAAGATGCGTAACGGGTTTTCAGCTCATCATCAGTATCTTTCTGGTTGGGATTGGTCCATACCCAGTTTTTAAGCTTTTTACTTTTTTTCTTTGAAGTAACAGCGGCCTCGCTGCTTAAAGGTAATTGCGATGCTACGCCAACCAACAGGCTTGCCTTTAAAAAATCACGTTTATTCATTAGAAGGAGATTTTATTTTACCGATCAGTCCTTCCTGGTTAATGCTCCAGGTGGTATTATCGGTTTTGTCGGTAATAAACGCTACAAACTGGTGAGCGGTGGCTTCCATTTGCAGTATATTGATTTTATCACCAATGTTCATTTTACTTTTTAACCCAAACTTTTTAATTGATGTTGCGTAAGTACCATGCTCCTGCTGCCATTGTTTTTGATGGTAATACAACAGCCATAAATATCGTTTTTGTTGCTCAGAATATGGTAAGGTAAACACTGTATTATTTGTGTTACCCTTGCTGAATTGCAGGTATCCCCATCTTTCGGGAAAGTGCATATTTATCACTCCCTGCGGCGACCATACCCAATTATGCTCTTTTAAATTGCGCCCGGTACTATCTTTCAGCTTAATATACTTACCATCAACCACTTTAGTATCCCACTCCACCCTCGAAAAATTAATGCGCCATAGAGTTCCGTCATGTGGTATTTGTACATTATCGCCAAGGCTTATAGATTTAAATGGAACAACCATTTCCATTGTCCAACCCTGATCGGTATCTGAGGGATTATTCAATGTTCCCTGTATCTTCACCGCAGATCTTAATCCCTCAGCGTTCCATCCTATCATGGCATTACCGTTATTACGATAAGGCTTGTTCAAAAACAAATCGAAAATGGTATTGAGGGCATTGCATTCTATTTCAAAATACTGGTGCCCTGTTTTGTTTGGGTCAATAAAAACCTCGAAGTCGTTATCACGATATATGATATCATCGTGGTGTTTAAGGGTAGCCCAAACCGCAGGATCATATATTTGAGCAGCAATATACAAACAGCTATCATCCCAAAGCATTTTCACCTTAGTGCGCAATGGTGGATTGGGTTTCAGATCACCCTCAATATCCCTGAAATCATCAGTCCATGGGGTTTGTTGCCAAACAGCGTCATTAACATCACCATCAATAACAGGTGGTGTATTAGTATGGGTAACTACATAGCTTTTAGGGGCTGTAAATAAATTCTCAAAAGGTTTAAATTCCTGCTGGGCATTTCCATTTTTTGGTAAAACCGAAAACAAAGCGATAGCCCCTAACCCAGTAAATAGGTTGGTTATTAGTTTTTTGTACATTAAATGTGGTTATTTACTTCCAAGTTCAACAATGCGATCAAATTCTTCGGCCTTTAAGCCCATTACAGACAAACGGCCTTGTCTTACCAGGCCAATATCTTTTAGTCTTTCATCGGCTTTTATTTCTTCAAGCGTCACCGGAGTTTTTAGGCTTTCAACAGGTGCCAGGTCTACTACAACCCAGTTAGGATCGGTAGTAGTGGGATCCTGGTAAAATGCTTTTACCACTTTGGCAATCCCAACTACTGCTTTACCCTCATTACTGTGGTAATAAAGTACAAGGTCGCCTTCTTTCATCTCTTTTAAGTTATTGCGTGCCTGATAATTGCGTACGCCATCCCAAAAGGTGCGACCATCCTGGTTAAATTTTTCCCAGCTATATTTTACAGGTTCACTTTTTACGAGCCAATATTGTACGTTTTTGATGTTGTTAAGGCTATTTTCCATTGTGAGGTGTCAAGACAAGTTTCAAAAATAAGAAGATTTGAGAAAGTAAAAGGAGTTAATTACACCATTTTCGTTTTTTTTAATTATGACTATATCGATTGTTCACTACGTAATACTAGCTTATTACCTTTACCTGTTATTCTGTCCTTTAATTTCAAAAAGTAGCTTTCAAAATATTTATAGGAGATAGAAGCTATTCCAATAGTAATTACTAAAGCAATAAGGCAAATTAAAGTTTCACTGATAATATTGACCTTCAAATTCAGTACACCAGTTACAAGTTTTATAACCGGAATTATAGTTAAGCCGTGGAATATGTATATTCCATATGAAATTTTTCCTAAATATTTGAAAATCTGATTTTCCATACGTAAAATGGAATCATCATTAATTGCGAGGTTTAAAATAAGAAATATAAAAAACAAGCAATATACCTGGTAGCTCACAATATGCGGATAAAATAATAAAGGAATCATCAGTAAATAAAACAGAAGTTGAGCTGTTTTTGAAAAAATGTATTTTAGAAAGTACGTATACTCTATGGCAATAAAAGCGCCTAATGCACCAATTGCCATTGCGTCAATTTTAAACCCATAACTTGAATTGAAAAATAGGTTCAATTTGAGACCTGTATTAGATAAAATGTGAAAGTGATTTAATATATGTAAAATACCATTATTACTTAAAAAGAGCATTAATACTATTATAGAAAAGATGTAATAAAGAGGTTTTTTAGTTTTCATAATGAAAGGCCAGATTAAATAAAATTGCTCTTCCACACCAATACTCCAGGTTGGATTTGCGTAACCCAAACTCGGCGTAAATATTAATGCAATATTAGGACAGATAAAAAGCAGTAAGACAGTTATTATACTTCGGTGGCCTTGGATAATGACATTAGAAGTCCCCCCTATCCAGGTGAATAATGGATTATGATTAAAAAAAACAAAGGCAAGGATAATTATTAAATAATATAATGGCCAGATACGTAGAACTCTTTTTAAATAAAATTGGGGAATGGATATACCCTTGTTTGCGTTTTCATTAATCAATAGATAAGTGATAATGAATCCGCTTAAAACAAAAAATAGAACTACAGAAAGTTCACCAAAGCCAAAAGGGAAATAATCAATCGTATTGCTTTTATATTTATTCATTACCAAGGCAAGGTCAATATGGTAGAATAAAACAGTAGATGCAGCAATAAATCGGAGACCATCAAGGTTTGGTAAATGTTTTTTCATAGATATTAATCGGGTCTAAGATATGGAGTTAATCAGTCATAAAATCTTCATCAACGTTAAAAATTATTACGTTCGCTTTATGAAATTTACTAATTGTAAGGGCAAACACAACTTTAAGTCACTTCTCATTAAAAGAAGTAAAATGTCCTTCCTTTCCTATAAGTTGTAGCCTATTCTAAACAAAAACTCAGTTTTTATTAAATTACATAGCAAGGTAAACTATGGCACGGTTTTGCAATATGTATTGGTACATCTAACATAAAAAACATAATATCATGAGATCAATTCTTTATATTATCGCAGTTATCCTGGTAATTGGATGGGCGATTGGAGTATTTGCTTATTCGGCAGGTGGCATAATACATGCCTTATTAGTAATCGCCATAATTGCATTTTTAATTGGCTTAATCAGGAGTCCTTCCACTATATAGAAGGTAATTCCATTATTTTCACTTATAGCGGTCCCAAAGGGCCGCTTTTTTACTTTAACGGCACTTATAAACTATTAATCTTTGTTTGAACCACCTGCATAATTAGGTATAACCATATTATCAATATCGCTCACGATATGCCTTACCTGAACATCCAATGCATCTACTGCCTGCTCAAGTAAGTCAATATATTCAGAAGGAGCTTCGTAATTTTCTTCTTTAATTAAACTCATTAATCCCATAATGGTAGTTAGAGGTGCCCGAAACTGATGAGTTTGTATATGTGCTATCTTTATTAAAGAATTGTTTTGTGCTATTATCTTTTGTTCTTTTAATTTCCGTTCAGTAACATTCCGGATAATATAGGATGCCCCTATTATTTCATTATTAGTATCACGGGCAGCTTCAAATGTAGCCTCCCACCAAATTATACCCATTTCAGCATAATCGGTAGATCCTTCAACTGTTGACTTTACGCCTTGCAACGTAAGGTTATATTTATCAATAAAGGTGGCAATAAACTCAGGGTGCAGGTATTTTATAAACTGATCGCCATTTTTCATTTCAGTTTTATGCACCGCTTTAATAAAATTAAAGGCGGTTTTATTAAAGTCGATTACTTCTGCATTCCTGTTTAACAATACCTGAAAGTTTGTTGAGCTTTCAAAAAACGAACGCAAGCGAATATTGGCATGAATATTTAGCTTTTTTTGCTCTTCAAGTTCCTCATTCTTTTTCTTGAGCAATTTCGCACCGGCTCTTACTTCAATTATCTTCATCACCTGGTTCCCCAATATCTTCAAAACAAGTTCCTGGTGTGCATCAAGTGTGTGGGGTTTGGTATCTAAAACAATAAGCGATCCTACTTTTGTGCCGTTAGGTGCCAGTATGGGCATACCTGCAAAAAACCTCAAAGCCGGGCCACCGGTCACTTTAGGGTGGTCATAAAATCGTTTGTCTTTTAAAGTATCTTTTACAACAATAACCTCATCACGGTTTACAATATGTGTACAGAAACTCAAATGGCGCGGAGAAGAGGTTATAGTAACCCCTTTGCGAACTTTTAAATATACTGTTTCATTATCTGAAAATGTAATAACAGCATAGGGCACATTGGCCACTGCTGCTGCAAGCTCAACAATTTCCAGAAGTTCTTTATCGTCCTCCAGACCAAAATGCAAAAAGTGTTCAATAGCCCTCTGTTCTAAATCTTCAATCATCAATGGTCTTAATTGTGCTTAATAGGGGCTAAAATAAACGTTTCAAACGCATATATTTAAAATGCCACCTTAACAGCTTTTTTGTTATACGAAGAAATAAGAGGGATAGTTTTCATGTAAATATAATCTTACAAAAGGTAATTTAAGGTTGATGTTCTCAATCATTTTTAATCCGAAATACATACATCTACAGTATAAAAAATTAAAAACCCAAATCAATTTAATAAATATATCACTAACAATCAATTACTTATAAAATAAAGTATATTATTATAGAACTATGTATTGCATATTACCATACAAAACATATATCTTTGTTCAACAAGTAAATGATTTACCTGAATTGAAAAAAAACTCAAACAATAAAACCATTAAAAATTAAACCGTAAACAAATGAAAACTAGCTTTTATCTAACCGCCATCTGCCTGGTATCATTAAGTATTTTTTTGATGTGGTCAAAATTCAGGATAAATGATCATGACATTGCTATTGCTGTGAATGACGACAATGACAAATACAAATTCTCCGCATCTTTTCCTGATGGAAACACGACTCGCGTCCAGGAATATATCAATAAAAGTATTTCGCCTAATAAACTGGCTAAATCAAGCGACGATTATTTTGACGTGACAACCACGCTTGCAGACAAAACCGAATTCTATGCGTACGAATCACCCGGGAAGCTTAAAATAGAGATCGATAAAAGGAAAAATTCAAATGCATCCATCTACCGAATCAGAAAAATGTGCGATGGGATAAAAAACCTACTAACCGGAAAATAATCAAAACAAATTACAAATAAAAAACAACATGAAAACCCTTACTCTTATCATTTCCCTGTTAATTACAGGATGTGCCGTTAGCTTTGCGCAATGCGGTAAAAAAGTAGTACTTACAACAGCCAGCACCCAGCACCTGGATGCCAGCGGAGCCGTAGAACGGACTGTTGACGAAAAAGCCATAGTTGAAATTAATAAAACGGATTTGGCAATTAATGTGAATGATGAACACAAAATGACCGGCAAAATAAAATCTGATACCTGTAACTGGAAAGTGCCTTATAAGGATGGAAAATCAGTTATCAAAGCAACGGTAACAGATGAACAGGGAACAGACAGAGAGGTAACCATAACTATTGAAGGAAAGGATGGTAAAGTTACGCTGCTATTTGAAACGGATGGTATGCCTGACGACAGAATCAGGGTAACTGTAGTTAAATTTGAAGAGGCTAGTTAACTTTTCCACTTGCAGTTGGTGTTGTGCCTGGCAATACCGACTGCATGTTAAATTGAATGGTAAACTCTGTACCCTCTCCTAGTTTACTTTTTATTTTTATAGAACCTCCGAGTGCTTCTACCTGCGTTTTCACCATAAACAAGCCTATTCCTTTACCTTCTGTTGAGGTGTCAAAACGCCGGTAAAGCCCGAATAATTGATCACCGTTTTTATCAAGATCAATTCCTTTTCCGTTATCTTCAAAACATAGTTCAACTTTATCATTCACCCTACGGCTTGTAATCGTTATAACCGGCGTTACTCCTGAACGCGAATACTTTATACTGTTTAATGAGAGGTTATAAAATATGCTATAAATGTAACTACGTATGGTAAATATGGATTCGACATCACTAAAAGAGCATTTAAATTGTACACTTTCAATTAGCAACATATTATAAATACTTGTTTTTATTGAATTTATAATATCCTGAAAATAAACTATTTCCCGTTTTTCATTTATTACACCACGGGCTTGCAATATGTAATTAAGATCCTGAATTACAGTATCAATATTTTGTATGGAGAGTGAAACCCTGTCAACTACTTCATTTTTCAGTTCATGATCAACATCTTCATCCTTAAGCATGTCAGTTAAACCAATTATATTGGCTACCGGAGCACGCAAATTATGCGAAACAATATAGGTAAACTGTTCAAGATCATTATTATGCTGAATCAAATCAGCGGTTATCCTTTCCCGTTCAAGGGTGGCGTTTTTAGCTTCGGTAATATCTTTATTAGCTAAAATAAAGCCCCAGTTTTCCCCTTCATTATTTTTTACATTCAACCATCGTACATCATTCCACTGAATAGTTCCATCACTTTGCGTAAAACATAATTGATAAGCAACCATTTCGCCAGCGGCTACATTTTCAAGCATCTGTACTATGCTGGGCCATCTTTCCTCCGAAAAATAATATTTGATCTCTTTATTAATCTCCAGCATTTTATGATTATGCTCTTCAGAATATTTCTGTGCCAATAAATTAAAGGAGACTATATTTAACTGGGGATCTACCAGTATATAAGCGGTATCTGTGTTTTCAAATATAGTACGAAGATTGGCTTCCGACTTCTTCATCGCCTCTTCATTTATTCTTCGTTCGGTAATATCTGTTACCATTGCCAGTGCTCCACGATATCTGCCCGTTTCATCAAAAATAGGATTGGCAGAAATGTTTGCCCAAAACTCTTCCCCATCTTTCTTTGTGTACCGCACATCCAGGTTCTCCTTAGCCCCTTTTCTACGTCTCTCCATACAGGCCATGGCGTATTCCTTTTGCTCGGGATCCATAAAATCATAAAGACCTTTCCCCATCATCTCTGCTGGGGCATATCCCAACATGTCGGCCATCTTTTTATTAACAAAATTGGTTTTATTATCGGCATCAATTGTCCAAATCCCTTCTTGTGCACTTTCAACAATTTGTTTGTACCTGATATCCTGCTCCCGGTTTGCATCTTCGTTCAGCTTGCGCGATGTTATTTCTCTTGTAATGCCGTCAACTCTAATCAAATTTCCAGTTTCATCTAAACGGGGAACAATCTTTTTTTCTACCCACCGGATGGTACCGTCTTTATGAATAATCCTATACTGACTGTTTACCTGCTTGCCCTGGTTTAATATCTTATCTTCGCCAAGAGCAAGGTATTGGTCATCCGGGTGTATCACCTCAAACCAAAGCTTATTATTTACTAAAAAATCAACAGGTTTATATCCATACAAGCTTTCGCAGGAGTCTGATATTTGTATCAGCGTGGAGGTAGTCATATCAACAGAAAAAAACACCTCATCCATAGCATTAAAAAATGCCATCAAATCAGGATGAGCGTCCTCCAGTTTTTGAATATTATTGTCTGACGACGATCTAAATAACATTTTTAATTATTTAACTATCAGGACTATACAACCACTTTGGTAAAATTTTGTTTCACACCTTTTTAATGTAAAATTTTAAACACCAATTCTTTCATCAAGCCGCCATGGTCCGTAGTAGAATCTACACCTTTACTTTTAAGATCATACTCGCGCAGATAACTTATAATCTGCATGGTTTTTCCGTAATTATAGCTTCGGGCAGCTTGTTCATAGTCTTTCACAAAATAAGGACTTATGCCTAGCTCACGGGCAAGGTTTTGCTGTGATTTATCCCTTACATAATGATAAATCAGTACTTTACTAAAAAAGTTATTCAAATTACCCAAAACTAATACGATTGGATTGGCCTTAGGGTTTGCTTCAAAATAATTAATGATTTGATTGGCTTTAAAAGCATCTTTTTTGCCTAGCGCTGTTTGTAGTTCAAAAACATTATACTCCTTACTGATGCCTATATTATCATGAATATGTTTGAGCGTTATTTCCTGACCTGAGGAAACATTCAACTTTAGTTTTTCCAGTTCGTTGGCAATTTTCGACAGATCATTCCCTAAATATTCAGATAACATCATGCTGGCCTGTTGATTTATTTTGTATTCTTTTTCGGCTATAAAACCTTCTATCCAGGCAGGTATTTTACTATCATATAATGCAGCTGATTCAAAGATGATTCCGTTTTTTTCAATCGCCTTATAGGTTTTTTTTCGCTTATCAAATTTGCCATACTTATAGCAAAACACCAATATTGTGCTGGGCAATGGGTTCTCCAGGTAACTCAACAAAGGATTCATCCCCTTTTTGTCTGCATCATCACTTCCCCACTTCATGTCCTGGGCTTCTTTTACTAATACCACCTGGTAATCAGCCATCATTGGGTAACGTTTAGCAGCGTTAAGTACCGTCATGATATCTGTATCTTTCCCATAAAGCACCGTTTGATTAAATCCCTTTTCTGCGTCATGTAAAAGCTTATGCTCTACAAAATTGCTTACCAGGTCAATAAAATAAGGTTCGTCCCCATGTAGTAAGTACAGAGGTTTGTATTTTTTATTTTTGAGGTCTTTAAGTAAATCCGTTGCAGTCATTTCAAGGTGCAAATTACAGATTTATTGTGAATGATAAATGGAATAGTGATCGGTCAAACAGTAAATACAAGCGCTGCTTAATATGATACACTCTTGTTCATTCATTAGGATTAGAACCATAAAATAATCACTTTCGCAATATGGAATTGCTGCTGCCGCTTCATTTACCCCCTTACCCATTTAAAATAAGTGATCAGAATGGTCAGTTAATAATGTTTGATGTAATCAGGAAAAGAAATATCATCATTACTCCCGAAGAGTGGGTAAGGCAACATTTTGTGCAATATCTTATCCAACAAAAAAAGTACCCAAAAACACTAATAAAACTGGAAGGTGGCCATAAGTTACATGGAAAGGCTAAAAGGTCTGATATTGTGGTTTTCAATTCAGCCGGAGAGAAAATTTTATTGGTTGAGTGCAAGGCACCATCGGTAACTATTGATCAAAGCACGTTTGACCAGGTAGCCCGGTACAATATGGTACATAAGGTAAACTTATTGGCGGTTACCAATGGCCTACAGCATTTTTATTGCAGTATTGACTTTATTAAAGGAAATTATAAATTTATTGAAGAATTACCAGAATATAAGTAGCATTATGAGTGTACAGCTACAACCAATCCATGAATTTTCTCCATTAAATCTTCGGGCTTAAACGGCTTTGATACATAGTCATTCATTCCGGCATTTAAAACCTGTTCCCTTATATCATTTAAAGCAGCTGCAGTAAGAGCTATGATGGGTATACTTGCTTTTTTAGGATCAGGTAATCTCCGTATTTCTCTGGCCGCATCAAAGCCATTCATTACCGGCATTTGAAGATCCATTAAAATAATATCAAAATTGCCATATTGCAAAATTTCAATAGCCCGTTCACCATTTTCAGCTATCATAGGTAAAATATTCCATTTTGATAATAATTTTTTCATTAACAAAACATTCACCGGATTATCTTCAGCAATCAAAACCCGTAGTGAATTTAATACCTCATTATTTTGAAGTAAAGAATATTTTTCGCCACTCGGTTTCATTTTTTCTGTGGATACCGGGAATTCCATATTAAATGAAAATTCAGATCCTTCACCAACTTTACTGGTTACATTCATATTTAACCCTTGTAACTCAAGTAACCGTTTAACAATGGCCAAACCTAATCCGGTACCTCCATATTGACGTGTGGTGGTAATTGACTCTTGTGTAAAGGGTTCAAAAATACTTTCAAGGTTACTTTTTTCAATACCAATACCGGTATCCTTTACTACAAAATTTATTATAACCGTATTGTGCTTATCTTCATAAAGAGATGTTTTTACCCAAATATTACCCTTTTGTGTAAATTTTATAGCATTGCTAATCAGATTAAAAAGAATCTGGCTCACCCGTGTTGGGTCGCCGAAAAGTACTTTATTCTGTAACTGAGGATCGATTTTCAAGGTAAATGTTAGCCCTTTTTGTTCCGCCTTTAATATTTCAGCTCCGCAAATATTTTGCATCAGCTCAATAATATTAAACTTTGTATTTTCAAAAACCACTTTGCCCGATTCTATTTTATTAAAATCGAGCACATCGTTTACAATAGCCAAAAGATTATTGGAAGAAAACTTCAATACATTTAAGTTTTCGCGCTGATCAGGCCTTGGATTGGCCATAATCATTAAATTGCTCATGCCGATAATAGCATTAAGCGGCGTTCTGATTTCATGCGACATGGTTGCCAAAAATTCAGACTTTACCTGCGATGATTTCTCCGCTTTATCAATAGCCAGTTCAAGTTGTGCATTTAATCTGAGCTGCTCCTCCCCGGTTTCTTTTAACTGCTTAATGTTATTAAAGAATGCGCCATAGAAATGGCTGTGGATATAAACAATGATAATAAAATTGGCGAAAATACTGATGATGATAGTCGATTGATCTACTTTTTCGGGGCGTAAGGCTATAAAATAACTCGTATTATATTCCATCACCATAAAGGCCAGCACTGGAATAAGATTTAACAAAGTATAAACCAGGCCCCAGGTTTGCCCAAGCATGTAAAAACTGAACAATATGATGAGTAATATAATTTGAACTGTAATTATATCAACGTTTTGTAATGCTATAAATACGTTATTTAAGTTGATAAGCGTGGCAATTACCAGCAATGCATGCGATATTGGCCTCCATTGGGGTTTATAGGTTAGATATTTAAATAATACGGCAACTGATACAAACAGTATACCTGCGGTGATAGATAATAAAACCTGATGTTGAAAATAAACATTGATAAACAAGCCCGCTGTTGCTACAGCTACGATCCAAAAACCATAATATAAAAGACGTATGCGGGCCTGATCAAGAATTGACTGATCTTTTGAAAGTATTTTACTGATTGAAAAATTAAAAAAATTGACTTCCCTGCTCATTAAGGTTATGGCTTATTAGTTAAATTTCAATATAAAAATTTGCATTAAGAAATGGTGAGGAAAGATGAATGCCCTCCCACCAATAATTTATCGCAAATCTATATGCAATTAACAAGCCAAAGCCAAAATGTTTTCTTCCAGTATTTTTAGTTTTGCCTCAGCATCAGCCTTTTTCTTTAATTCTATATCAATAACATCGGGCTTAGCATTAGCCATAAACCGTTCGTTTCCTAACTTAGAGTTAACCGATTTTAAGAAACCAATTAAGTATTCTTTCTCTTTTTGTAAACGGGCACATTCTGCAACCGGATCAATATTTTCATTTAACGGTACATAAAACTCATCTGTTGAAACCATAAAGTTCACAGCACCAACTACTTTATCCGCAACTATTTCCAAACTCTCAATATTTCCTAATTTGGCTATGATCGATTCATATTCTTTATAGTTAACAACAGAATTTTCCATTACCGAAAGCGATAATTTCTCTTTAGGAGATATTTGTTTATTATTTCGAATATTTCTTATCTGGGTGATAACTTGCTTTATTATTTCAATTTCAGATAATACACGGGAATTAATTTTCCCATTGCTTGGTAATTGAGCAACGATACAACAATCGTTATCTGTACGTTCGCCAAAAAGCTCGTCATGCCACAACTCTTCTGTTATAAATGGCATAAACGGATGCAGAATTTTTAAAATATTCTCAAAATATGCTATAGTGGTATTTAATGTTTCCCTGTCAATCGGATGCTCATAAGCAGGTTTTATCATTTCCAGGTACCAGGCGCAAAAGTCGTCCCATACCAGCTTATAAGTGGTCATTAAAGCCTCTGAAATACGATATTGAGCAAAATTACTTTCAATCTCAATCAACGACTCATTAAACCGGCTTTCAAACCATTCAATAGCAACCTTATTTTTATTTTCAAGCTTATCATCAACCTCCCAGCCCTTAACTAGTCTGAAAGCATTCCAAACTTTATTAAAGAAATTACGACCCCACTCACAGTGACTTTCATCAAACATTAAATCATTACCAGCCGGTGAACTACGAAGCATTCCCGTCCTTACCCCATCTGCACCGTACTTCTCTATTAAGTCCAAAGGATCTGGCGAATTGCCTAATGATTTTGACATTTTACGGCCAATTTTATCACGCACTATCCCGGTTAAATAAACATTTTTGAACGGAACTTCACCTCTGAACTCATGCCCAGCCATTATCATCCTGGCAACCCAGAAAAACAAAATTTCTGGAGCAGTTACCAGATCATTGGTTGGATAGTAATAATTTATATCTGCATTGTTGGGATCTTTAAAACCATCAAATACTGATATTGGCCATAGCCACGAAGAAAACCAGGTATCCAGCACATCTTCATCCTGTCTCAATTCTTCAGCCTTAACCTCCGGAAGGATACTTTTAGCCGCTTCAAATGCTTCTTCAAGCGTTTTTGCAATTACAAATTGGCCGTTTGGTAAATACCAGGCTGGTATACGCTGCCCCCACCATAATTGGCGACTAATACACCAATCTTTCACATTTTCCATCCAATGACGGTAGGTGTTGATGAATTTTTCAGGGATGAGCTTTATATCACCTTTCAAAACATAATCCAATGCGGGTTTAGCCATTTCATCCATCTTGCAAAACCATTGCATTGATAATTTGGGCTCGATAACGGCATCCGTACGTTCAGAAAAACCAATTTGTGATTTGTAATCTTCTACTTTATCCAGATAACCATCTGTTTCAAGTAATATCGCAATTTTTTTACGGGCCACAAAACGATCTTCCCCTACCAGTATCTGTGCACTTTCATTCAGTGTTCCATCATCATTCAAAATATCAATAACCGGCAGGTTATGTTTTTGCCCAAGCTCATAGTCATTTAAATCATGCGCCGGAGTAACTTTCAAACAGCCGGTACCAAAATCCATGGTTACATACTCATCCAGTATAACCGGGATTTCCCTGTTAATTAAAGGTATTGAAACAGTCTTGCCATGCAAATGCAGGTATCTTTCATCATTAGGGTTGATACAGATTGCGGCATCGGCCATAATTGTTTCAGGGCGGGTAGTAGCTACCACCAGATATCCTGGTTCGCTATTGGTTCCCGACTGAATAGTATAACGGATATAATAAAGTTTTTGATTAACCTCTTTACGGATAACCTCTTCATCTGATACCGCCGTTTTTCCCTGCGGATCCCAGTTTACCATACGTACGCCACGATAAATCTGACCTTTTTTATACAGATGAATAAAAGTATCAATCACCGCTTCAGATAAATCATCCTCCATGGTAAAACGGGTACGGTCCCAGTCGCATGATGCGCCCAGTTTTTTAAGTTGTTCTAGAATAATACCACCGTACTTTTCCTTCCATTCCCAGGCATAGCTTAAAAACTCCGTACGGGTAAGGTCTTTTTTGCTGATGCCACGTTCTTTTAGCATGGCTACAACCTTTGCTTCAGTAGCAATACTGGCATGATCTGTTCCGGGCACCCAGCAGGCATTTTTACCTTTCATACGGGCACGACGGATTAAAACATCCTGAATAGTATTGTTTAACATATGGCCCATGTGCAAAACACCGGTGACGTTTGGTGGCGGTATAACTATAGTGTAAGGTTCGCGCTCATCAGGTACTGATTTAAAAAAGTTATGCTTTAACCAGTAACTGTACCACTTTTCTTCGGTCTCTTTAGGCAGATATGTTTTAGAAATACTCATAATGTGCAAAAATAGCTTTTTCTGAGCCTTAGCCCAAACCTCTATCCTAAAGAGAACGCTTTTTTAATCTTTTTTTCAAGTCATCTCCTTTGGAAAAGATTTGAGCTTAGCCTCTAAACAGGCAACAACATTTTTACAATCAAAAATTCGACCTATAAAATGTACTCCTTATTAAGAAAACGATAGCATTTACAGCACTTTTTCAAAAGGATATGAAGAAGATGGTATTATCCTTTTTAATAAAATAGCTTAACTGCCAAGCACAGGGATTATGCTTACTTGTATGCACGAGTCAAATTATTATCTTTAAGTTTTTGTTAAAAAGATATGAAACTGAAACTGACCAAACTAACTAATTTTATGCTGATTGGCTTAATAGGCTTATCGGTTAATGCTTTTGCTGCCGGTGGCGGTAAGAAAAGCAAAGGAAAAAGCAAGCCAAAAAGCATAGCTATTCCACCTAAAAAATTTATTGATCCTGCTAATATGGATCTGACCGTTAACCCTGGCGACAACTTTTTTGAATACGCCAACGGTAACTGGATAAAACAAAATGCCATACCAGCTAAAGAAACCCGCTGGGGAAGCTTTAACATCCTTCACCAGGAAAATACCGACCGACTATTAGGTATATTAAATGAGGTAAGTAAAACCACACATCCTGCTGGCAGCCTGGAGCAACGTGTAGGTGATTTGTATGCCAGCGGAATGGATAGTGTAGCAATTGAAAAATTAGGCTATAATCCTATAAAAGCAGATTTAGAGCGGATTGACAAAATAACTGACTTGAATGGAGTGATTACCGAAGCCGTGTTTGAACGTACAAATGGTGAAGGAAGTCCGTTGTTTGGTTTTGGTGTTAGCCAGGATGAAAAACATGTAACCAAACATGTTGCGGGCATAAACCAGGGTGGTACTACCCTACCCGATCGCGATTATTATTTAAAGAGCGATGGGCGTACCAAAAAGATCCAGGATGCCTATAAACAATATATTATTGCGCTTTTTACATTAACAGGCAGCAGTCAAGAAGATGCAGCTAAAAATGCAGCTACCATATTCAGCATTGAGGCAGCCCTGGCTAAAGCACAATTAAGCCGTGTTGCCATGCGCGATCCAAATGTCACCTATAACAAATTTGCCGTTGCTGACTTTGCAAAAACCACCCCGCACTTAAACTGGGTTGAGCTATTACCGCAGATGAAAGTTGCCGGACAGGATACCATGAACGTTGGACAGCCTGCATTTTTCAAAACTGAGGACACTTTATTGGCCGCAACACCAATAGATAATTGGAAAGTTTATTTAAAATGGAATATTTTAAAAGGCTCAGCATCGGCCCTAAGCAATCCTTTTGTTGAGGCTAATTTTGCCTTTTCAAGTGCTCTGAGCGGCCAGAAAGTACAAACTCCACGTAACGAGCGTATGTCTAGCCTGGTTGATGGCAGCATTGGCGAATTATTGGGCCAGTTATACGTAGCTAAATACTTTACCCCGGCCGCTAAACAATACATGGTTGATCTGGTAAATAACCTGAAGGTTACCTTGGGCGAGCGAATTCAAAACTTAACCTGGATGAGCGATGCTACCAAAGCACGCGCACTTAAAAAACTAAATGCATTTACTGTAAAAATCGGTTACCCAGACAAGTGGCAGTTGTATGAAGGTTTAACAATTACCCGTAATGATTATGTGGGTAATTTAAGGGCGATTTCTATCTGGAGATATAACTATGGTGTTAGCCAGATTAACAAACCGGTAGATAAAACCCGTTGGGGCATGTCGCCGCCAACTGTAAACGCTTATTACAACCCGGTAAATAATGAGATTGTGTTCCCGGCAGGTATATTGCAGTTTCCATTCTTTGATTTTGGAGCTGATGATGCTGTAAATTATGGTGGTATAGGTGCAGTTATCGGTCACGAAATGACCCATGGATTTGACGATCAGGGTCGTCAATATGATGCTGACGGAACTTTACGTGATTGGTGGACCAAAGATGATGCAGATAAGTTTAAAACCCGTGCTGACCAGGTTGTTGCCCAATACAATGGATTTACTGTGTTAGACACTTTACACGTAAACGGTAAATTAACATTAGGTGAAAATCTTGCTGATTTGGGCGGATTGAATGTTGCTTATGCTGCCTTTAAGAAAACCAAAGAAGGACAATCAACTAAAAAGATTGATGGCTTTACTCCTGATCAACGTTTCTTCTTGTCATGGGCCCAGGTTTGGAGAGGTTCTCAACGTCCGGAAGCTGCGGCACAAAGGATTTTAGTTGATCCGCACTCTCCTGAACAATACCGAACCAATGCGCCATTAACCAATATTGATGCATGGTACACTGCCTTTAGTATTAAACCAGGCGATAAGATGTACAAGAAACCTGAGGACAGAACGAAAGTTTGGTAAGATATAATGCAAAGGCACTAAAAATTGGCCTTTACATGTTACATAAAATAAGAAGGGGCGGAAATTTTCCGCCCCTTCTTATTTTAAAATATTGCTTCAGCTATTTTTTTGGTTGGCCCTGCATTGCTCATGGTATAAAAATGTAATACTGGTGCTCCAAATTTTATCAGCTCTTTACATTGGTTTATTGTCCATTCTATGCCTACTTCTCTTACTTCTTTTTCTGATTTGCAACTGTTTACTGCATCGCAAAGATCTTCAGGCATATCGATATGAAAAGTTTTTGACAGGTTAACCAATTGCTTTGAATTAACAACCGGTTTTAAACCCGGAATAATAGGTACATTAATTCCGTTAGCCCTGCAACTATTTACAAAGTCGATATATTTCTGGTTGTCAAAAAACATTTGGGTAACAATAAAGTTGGCCCCCATATCTACCTTTTGCTTTAGGTATTTGAAATCAGTTTTCAGATTCGGCGCCTCAAAATGTTTTTCAGGATACCCTGCCACACCAATGCAGAAACTTGTTTTCAGAATTTCGTCATTAGATTCGTGTAAATAAATGCCATTGTTTAAATTAACTACCTGCTGTAACAAATCGGTAGCATAATTATGACCGTTTGGTGTTGGCACAAAGGAAGCATCCCCTCTACGGGCATCTCCACGCAAAACCAACACATTTTCAATTCCTAAAAATTGCAAATCAATAAGGCCATTCTCTGTCTCGTCTTTGGTAAAGCCTCCGCATAATAAGTGAGGAACTGTATCCACCTTGTACTTATTCATAATTGCCGCACAAATAGCAATAGTGCCTGGTCGTTTACGATAGCTTAATTTCTCCAGCAAGCCATTTGAATGTTCTTTATAAATAAAATCCTCACGCAGTGAAGTTACATCAATGAAGGGCGGCTTAAATTCCATTAAAGGGTCAATGGCATCATAAATCCCCTGGATACTTTGTCCCTTTAAAGGTGGTATCAATTCAAAAGAAAAAAGTGTTTTGCCTTTAGCGTTGCTGATGTGTTCGGTTATTTTCATACCCCCTACCCCCCTTAAGGGGGAATTTTTTATATTTAGTTGTGATATTTTTTTTGTTTTGCTCACCCTCTCGGGGTCAGTGGCTTAATAATTCAAATTTGGCCCAAGCCAGCGTTCAACTTCTTCTAACGGCATATTTTTACGTATGGCGTAATCTTCCACCTGATCTTTACTGATCTTGTTCAAGCCAAAATAACGAGCCTGCGGGTGTGCAAAATAAAACCCGCTTACGGCTGCTGCCGGCAACATCGCCAGGCTTTCGGTTAGATGCATGTCTGCATTTTCTTCGGCCTTTAGCAATTCAAACAAGGTTGTTTTCTCGGTATGATCCGGACAGGCAGGATATCCCGGTGCCGGGCGAATTCCCTGGTATTCTTCTTTGATCAGTTCGTCGGTACCTAAATGCTCGCCTTTGGCATATCCCCAATACTCTTTACGTACCAGCTCATGCATTTTTTCGGCAAAAGCTTCAGCTAAACGATCAGCAATAGCTTTGGCCATAATGCTGTTATAGTCGTCATGATCTTTTTCAAATTCAGCAACCAGTTCATCGCAACCAATACCTGTGGTAACGGCAAAGCCACCCCAATAATCAGGTACACCGCTTTCTTTTGGTGCGATGAAATCTGACAATGCATAATATGGCTCGCCCTTTACTTTTTCGGCCTGCTGACGTAAAGTATGGATACGGGTAAGCAAGGTTGTGCGGGTATCATCAGTATAAAGTTCAATGTCATCACCCACACTATTTGCTGGCCAAAAACCGATTACACCTTTTGCTTTAAACAGTTTTTCGCTTACAACTCTTTTCAATAATACTTGTGCATCATCAAACAGCTTTTTAGCTTCAACACCCACGTACTTATCGTTGAAAATTTTCGGATAACTGCCACGTAATTCCCAGGTATGGAAAAATGGCGTCCAGTCGATATAGGGAACCAATTCATCCAATGAAAAATCTTCAAATACCTTAGTACCTGTAAATGCTGGCTTTGGCGCAACATCCCCGTCTAAACTGATTTGGAATCTCGAGTTTCTTGCTTCTTCAATAGTCACAAAGCGTTTATCTGATTTTTTGTTCAGATGCGCTTCGCGGGCTTTTGCATATTCATCTTTTATACCTTGAATGTAGGCACCGCGGTTTTCCTTACTCATTAAGCTGCTACAAACAGTTACGCTGCGTGAAGCATCCAGTACATGAATGGCAGGTCCTGAATAATGCGGATCAACCTTTACAGCAGCGTGTATACGGGAAGTGGTAGCTCCGCCAATAATTAAAGGAATGGTAAAACCTTCACGCTCCATTTCCTTGGCAAAATGCACCATTTCATCCAGCGAAGGGGTAATTAAACCACTCAGACCGATGATATCCACATTTTGTTTTTTGGCTTCCTCAATTATCTTCTGTGCAGGCACCATCACGCCCAAGTCTATCACCTCAAAGTTGTTGCAGGCTAAAACCACGCCTACTATATTTTTGCCGATATCGTGCACATCGCCTTTTACAGTAGCCATTAATATTTTGCCAGCATTGGCCCGGCTATCGCTTGAATCTTCGCCGGCATCAATAACCCGTTGTTTCTCCAACTCTATAAATGGCAATAAATAAGCAACGGCCTTTTTCATTACACGTGCTGATTTTACTACCTGTGGCAAGAACATCTTCCCTGCACCAAACAAGTCGCCTACTACATTCATTCCGTCCATAAGCGGACCCTCAATTACCTCCAGCGGCTTGGCATACTGCAGCCTTGCTTCTTCCACATCATCATCCAGGTATTCGATGATACCTTTTACCAATGAGTGCGATAAACGCTCAGCAACCGGTGCTTTGCGCCACTCCTCGTCCCTTACTATTTCTTTGCCTTTTGATTTGATGGTATCTGCAAATTCAACCAAACGTTCAGTTGCATCATCGCGACGATTCAGCAATACATCTTCAACAAGTTCTAACAAGTCTTGTGGAATCTGTTCATAAACTTCCAGCATACCGGCGTTTACAATACCCATATCCAAACCTGCTTTAATAGCATGGTATAAAAACGCAGAGTGCATTGCTTCGCGCACTACGTTGTTTCCCCTAAAGGAGAAGGATATATTACTTACACCGCCGCTTACTTTGGCATAGGGTAAGTTTTGTTTTATCCAGCGGGTTGCTTCAATAAAATCAACCGCGTAGTTGTTATGCTCTTCAAGCCCGGTTGCAACGGTTAATATATTAGGATCGAATATAATATCCTGTGGGGGGAAACCAATTTCATCAACCAAAATTCGGTAGGAACGCTCACAGATTTCTTTTCTGCGTTCAAGAGAATCCGCCTGTCCTTTTTCATCAAAGGCCATTACCACAGTAGCGGCACCATAACTCAAAATTTTACGGGCATATTCTTTAAACTTATCCTCACCCTCTTTTAGAGAGATGGAGTTAACAATACCTTTTCCCTGCAAACATTTTAAACCAGCCTCAATAACCGTCCATTTAGATGAATCGATCATAATAGGCAGTTTAGCGATATCTGGTTCAGAAGCTACCAGGTTCAAAAATTTAACCATTACAGCTTCCGAATCAATCATCCCTTCATCCATGTTTATATCGATAACCTGTGCGCCACCCTCCACTTGTTGCAATGCAACAGCTAATGCAGCCTCATAATCTTCGGCCAATATGAGTTTTGAAAACTTTGGTGAACCTGTAATATTGGTACGTTCACCAATGTTTACGAAGTTGGTTTCGGGAGTTAGGGTAACCGCTTCCAGTCCGCTTAAACGGAGATAGGACTCAATTTCGGGCTTCAAACGAGGTGAATATTTAGCGGCTTTTTCAGCAATACATTTAATGTGATCAGGAGTAGTGCCACAACAACCACCTACAATATTTACCAACCCAGCTTTCATAAAATCATCAACCTGATGGGCGGTTTCATGAGCAGTTTCGTCGTACTGACCGAACTCATTTGGTAAACCGGCATTCGGATAGGCCGATATAAATACATCTGCTTTTGTTGATAATTCCTCCAAATGCGGTCGCATTTCTTTTGCTCCTAAGGCACAGTTTAAACCTACCGACAGCAAATTAGCATGACGGACAGAGTTCCAGAAAGCCTCAACCGTTTGGCCCGATAATGTACGTCCTGAAGCATCGGTGATGGTACCTGAAATCATTACCGGCAATTGCTTGCCTGATTCATGAGCATATCTGTCAATGGCAAATAAGGCTGCTTTTGCATTCAGGGTATCAAATATGGTTTCTATTAAAAGCAAATCCGAGCCGCCATCAACCAATCCGCGTACCTGGTCATAATAAGCCTCAGCCAAATCATCAAAAGTAACTGCTCTATAGCCTGGATCATTTACGTCTGGTGAAAGTGATGCAGTTCTGTTAGTTGGGCCTACTGCACCCGCTACGAAACGAGGCTTGTTGGGTTGTTTTTGAGTATACTCATCGGCCACTTCACGAGCCAAACGCGCACCTTCATAACTTAGTTCATAAGCCAGTTCTTCCAGGTGATAATCTGCAAGAGAAATACGCTGGGTACTAAAGGTATTGGTTTCAATAATGTCGGCCCCGGCATCCAGATATTCGGCATGAATAGCTTTAATCACGTCAGGACGTGTAATATTCAGTAAGTCGTTATTTCCTTTAAGATCAGAAGCGTGATCACGAAAACGCTCGCCACGAAAATCATCTTCCGATAATTCGTAACGCTGTATCATGGTGCCCATTGCTCCATCAATTACCAGGATGCGTTTCTCTAATTCTTTTTTAATACTCATTTTATGATTTCACCGATTCTTTTTGGATGACTTCACCGATTTTCTTGAATGATTACACTGATTCTTTTTTTTGATTTCACCGATCTCTACAATGTAAAATTATCAGTGCAATCAACAACAAATCTGTGTAATCAAAATTTAATCAGTGTAATCACAAAAAATAAAGCTTATATCGAAAAGTCGGTTGTATAATGACTTTCGCTTATCTTTCCCGATGGTGTAATTACCAGCCGAGTAGAATGTAGCACCTTGTAAGCACAGGTTGCCAAGACTTCGCAGGGTCTAATCCCTCCGTCTTTCTCCATAAGCACCGCAAAGATGCGTAATAAACAGTTAATATGCAATAGGGTGTTAAGTCCCCAACCTTCATTATAACGTAATTTTAGTGCATAAAAAAAGCTGCCCGTTTTTATCAGGCAGCTCTTTTAAAATCGTTTTATTGATTATTTTCTTCTGCCAAAAATACGCAGTAACATTAGGAATAAGTTGATAAAATCAAGATATAATGTTAAACCTCCCATTAATGCCATTTTTGAAGCTGTTGCATCACCATAAGTTAAACCAGCACCAATATTTTTCAGTTTCTGAACGTCGTAAGCAGTTAAGCCAACAAACACGGCAACACCAACATAACTGATAATCATGTCCAGTCCACTGCTATGTAAAAACATATTTACTAAGCTTGCAACAACTATACCAATCAGGAACATAATTAATATGGAGCCGAATTTAGTTAAATCAGTTTTTGTTGTGTAACCGGCAATTGCCATAACACCAAATACTACCGAAGAAGTTAAGAATACACCCAATACAGATGATGCTGTGTAAGCTAATAGTATAAAGCTTAAACTCATTCCAGTTACAGCTGCGTAGGCAACGAATAGTAAAGCTAACACCGGGTACGAAATACGGTTAAGGCCAAATCTCATTAAAAGTACAAATGCAAGTGGCGCAAACATAATAATGTAAGCAAAACCAGTTAATTGATGCGTATCTGCATCAACTAAGGTTGAAAGGAATGCAGGGCTATTAGCAAACACATAAGCACAAAGTGCAGATATGCCTAAAGCCACAAACATCCACATAAACACGTTAGCTAAAAATTTACGTGATGCGTCAGCATCATTTATTTGCATTACGTTGTCGTAAACGTAATCAGGTCTGTTATTTTCCATTTTTTATAAAAAAATTAATTATTCAAATTTAAGTATTGATTCGGGATATTAGATGAGCAATATAAGAAAAAGTTTAATTGGCCGATTATACGCTTGCAGTTAAAGATTGGTTTCTATGTTGAAAGCCGGGTTTAATCTTAATTCAGTCTGCGTATCAATTGTTCTTCAACCTTTTTAAATACCTGTATAGGCTTAAGCGTTCTCCATGCCAAATCATCAAGCACACCACCAAAATTGATATAATAGTCGATATTGTTCCGTTTAAATTCATCTATTACATGCTCCCTGAAATTGATTCCGGCTATCCAGCCATCTTCCACATCCTGAAACCACTCTTCATAATAACAATCATCAGATGAATGAAAATTGAGTACATTCTCTCCTATCAGAATAAAATATTTGATACCACTGTCAACCATCAGATCCAGCAACTCCCTCTTCAGCATCATAATATCATTATTGATGGCATCATTCCATTCCCCAATAAATTCTATTATGGTATAAGAACGTTCATAATCAGCAAATAATACTTTCAGGTACAAAGTACTTGAACCGAATGAATCCCATTGCGGATGCAGCAGGTAATTATATACCTGTTTATCAAACTCAAATTCACTGTATTCTGTTGCATAAAATGGAGAATATTCATCCTCTGCCGCAACATAATCATCCCTCCATTTGTAATATGGCTCTATTTCGTGCATTTCTTTAACTCCAAAATTTGCAATTTTATTGATATGTATAGATTTTCGATCTGTACATATCAATAATTACTTTGTTATTAATCAAATTTATAACTCTCTACTGCTTTTCTAACACTTCCATGCTTTTTAAGTAAGTCGGCAGCAATTTCCTCGCTCAGTCCGGTTTCCTGCATTACCATATGGGTTCCCCTATCAATAAGCTTGCTGTTAGATAATTGCATATCTACCATCTTATTCCCCTTTACTTTACCTAGTTGAATCATTACACTGGTGCTTAACATGTTCAACACCAACTTTTGAGCAGTCCCAGCTTTCATCCTCGTCGATCCGGTTAAAAATTCGGGACCGGTTATTACCTCAACCGGATATTGAGAAACAGCAGCAACCGGACTACCGCCATTACATACAATACAACCGGTAGTAACATTATTTTCATTTGCTTTACGGAGGCCCCCTATTACATAGGGCGTTGTTCCAGAAGCAGCAATACCCACTAAAACATCTTTTTCATTTATCTGGTATTTACCCAGATCAAGCCAGGCTTGCTCCGCATTGTCCTCAGCAAATTCAACTGCTGCACGGATGGCTCCATCACCACCGGCAATCAGGCCCACCACCATATCAAACGGAACACCAAAAGTTGGCAGACACTCTGAGGCATCAACTACCCCCAACCTTCCACTTGTACCGGCGCCAATGTAAAAAAGCCTTCCGCCTTGTTTCATTTTATCGGCCGTTATTGTTGCTAGTGCTTCTATTTGAGGCAGCACTTTGGCCACAGCTAAAGGAACGGTCTGGTCTTCTTTATTAATATTTTGAAGAATTTCCAATACAGACATCTTTTCCAGATTGTTATACAGTGAATCCTTTTCTGTTGTTCTCTCCATTTAAGGTTGATGATTTTTAGCAAAATTCGGTAAAAATGTTGAGAGTTTATTCTAACAATTAATTTCAAAACAAACGGATTATCCCGAATTGTTTAATTCTCTTTAATATGAAAATCAGATAATAAACCAAAGGCAACTTAAACAACTAATTATTAACTTTGTAATGATAATTATTTATGAAAAATTCAGCGGGCATAGTGTTCAGGTCGATAATATTAATTTTGATAGGAATTACTATTGGCTTCTTTATCAGCGACAATAATATCAATAATCATAACATCGGATTTACTATTGGCAGTTCAGATAAAATTACAAAGGTTTTAAATCTGGTTAAAAACAACTATGTTGATTCTGTAAATGTTGACAGTTTGCAGGGTGTTACTGTAAATAACCTTCTACAAGGTCTCGATCCGCATTCGCTTTACCTGCAACCCCAACGGGCACAATACATCAATGAAAACCTGGAGGGTGGATTCACCGGAATTGGACTTGAATATCAATTACTTAGGGACACACTGGTAATTACCACGGTTTATCCAGACGGACCCGCAGCCACTGCAGGCTTAGTTGCCGGAGATAAGATAATCAAGGTTAATCAAAAAAAATTCTCTGGAAAACGCATTACTGCTGAACATGTAAACGATATTTTCAGAGGCGAAAGTGGTTCTGATATAGTATTATCTGTATTGACTCCGGCAAGTTCTGCAATTAAAGCTTATCACATTAAACGTGGCAGAGTTAATTTAAGCAGTATTGATGCTGCTTATATGGTGACTCCTGACATAGGATATATAAAAATAAGCAAATTTGCCATTACTACCGATCCCGACTTCCGTACAGCTATCAGTAAACTTAAAACATTGGGCCTTAAAAAATTGGTGTTAGATATCAGGGAAAATGGAGGCGGTTATTTAAATGCTGCAACTGCCCTGGCTGATGAATTTTTAAGGAAGAATAAATTAATTGTTTACACAAAAGGTGATCATGAAGAGCGGAAAGATTATTTTTCGACAGACTCAGGAACATTTCAGGATGGAAAACTGGCAGTGATTATTGATGAGTATTCCGCTTCGGCTAGCGAAATATTGGCCGGTGCATTGCAGGATCTTGACCGCGCCATAATTGTTGGTCGCCGTTCTTTTGGTAAGGGTTTGGTACAGCAACAATTTTCTTTTCCTGATGGCTCTGCTGTAAATTTAACTGTGGCACGGTATTATACACCATCGGGTAGATCAATCCAAAAATCATACAAAGACGGCATTGAAACTTATCATAATGAAATAGCTGAACGCATGCGAAAAGGTGAATTCTTTTCGGCCCAAAGCAACCTGAACGATAGTGTTTTTAAAGGAGCCTCACCTTATCATACCATAAGTGGCAAAAAAGTTTTCAGCGGAGGTGGCATTATGCCCGATGTATTTGTACCGCAAGACAGTACAGCCAACACTTACCTGGTACAACAATTAAATAGCCGACAGGTATTTACAGCTTATGTTATTGACAACCTTCAGCCTCAATTAAACAAATTTACAACCGCTGAAGAATTTATAAAGCAATACACCGTAAGCGATGATGAGCTTGATCGTTTCATTTTGTATGCTTCACAGACCATTAAAGAAATTGATTCGCACGATTTGCTGATATCAAAGCCTACAATAAAAACTATGCTAAAAGCTTATGCCGCCCATTTTAAATGGGGAAATGATGCTTATTTTGAAGCAATAAACAGTACGGATATCACGTTGCAAAAAGCAATAGCAGCGGTGAATTGATTTCGATTTCGGATTTCGAATGTTCAATTTCGGATTTGAAAGGTTGAATAATTCAGCATTTCGGAGATCCGATTTAAATGAATAATAAATCCGAAATCGAACCTCCGGAATCCGAAATCAAACATTATTTCTGCCTGAACCACACCTGAACAGGTGCTCCGTTAAAATCAAAGTGTTCCCTTATCTTATTCTCAATAAAGCGATAATAAGGTTCTTTAATATATTGAGGTAAGTTACAGAAGAAGGCAAACATTGGCGAAGAACCGGCAATTTGGGTTATATATTTAATTTTTACGTATTTACCTTTTATTGATGGTGGCGGATAAGCTTCAATAATAGGCAGCATGATCTCATTTAATTTAGAAGTAGGAATTTTCCTGATTTTGTTTTGATAAACAAGGTTGGCAGTTTCAATAACCTTTAATACACGCTGTTTTTCTGTAACCGAAGTAAATACTATAGGTACATCTGTAAATGGTGCAATTTTCTCTCTGATCTGTTCTTCAAAAACTTTAATGGTTTTATTGTTTTTTTCGATCAAATCCCATTTGTTAACTACAATAACTACCCCTTTTTTATTCTTCTCTGCCAGGTGGAAAATATTGATATCCTGCGATTCTATTCCCTCTACAGCATCTATCATCAGGATCACTACATCGGCTTCTTCCAGTGCCTTTATGCTACGCATTACCGAGTAAAACTCAATGTTCTCTTTAACCTTTGTTTTTTTACGCATCCCTGCAGTATCAATCAGCATAAAATCATGACCATACTGGTTGTAATGAATATGGATAGAATCGCGGGTGGTGCCGGCAATTGGGGTTACGATATTACGATCCTTACCAATTAATGAATTGATAATGGATGATTTACCTACGTTAGGGCGTCCTATAATAGCATATTTAGGTAATGTATTTTCTTCAAGCGGTTCATCATCAAAGTGTTTTACCACTTCGTCAAGCAGTTCACCTGTACCCGAACCAGTCATGGACGAAATATTGTACAGCTCACCTAAGCCGAGGCTGTAAAACACCATAGAATCGGCCAGTAAAGCTGTGTTATCCAATTTATTAACCACTACAAATACCGGTTTTTTGCCTTTGCGTAAAAGGTTGGCAATTTCATCATCCAGATCGGTAATGCCGGTAGTAACATCAACCATAAATAAAATTACAGTTGCTTCTTCAATAGCGATTATTACTTGTTCGCGGATAGCTGCTTCAAAAACATCAACTGAATTGGCTACATAGCCCCCGGTATCAATTACTGTAAACTGACGGCCGATCCATTCAGATACGCCATAATGCCTGTCGCGGGTTACGCCGCTAAAGTCATCAACAATTGCCTTGCGGCTTTCGGTTAAACGGTTATATAATGTTGACTTACCTACGTTGGGCCTGCCCACTATGGCTACTATGTTACTCATATTTTTAGATTGGAGATGTGAGATTTAAGACGTGAGACAGGAATTAGTCACCTGCGCCATATCAAAATCTACATCTAAATTATTTATTTATTTCCTGATAGAAGACTTCAGATTTAAGATAGGTTACCATTTGCATGGCTCTCAAATCTCACATCTAATATCTCAAATCTTACTCGTACCCAAACTTTTTAAGGTAATTTTTCTTGCTCCGCCAGTCGGGTATAACTTTTACAAACATTTCGAGGAAGATTTTTCTTTGGAAAAATTCTTCCATATCACGGCGGGCATAGGTACCAACTATTTTAAGCATTTCGCCGCCTTTACCTATAATGATATTTTTTTGTGAATCGCGTTCCACAATAATTTCCGCGCTGATACGGTGCAGGGTTTCACCCTCAACAAAAGCAGTTACAATAACTTCGGTGCTGTATGGGATCTCTTTTTTATATTGCTTTAATATTTGGGCTCGAATCATTTCTGACGCAAAAAACCTATCGTTCCTATCAGTCAAAGCATCTTTCTCATAATAAGCCGGGTGCTCGGGCAGATGCTCTATCACAAAGTTCATTACGGCAAGTACATTGTAGTCTTTTAAAGCCGATATGGCAAAAACAGCCTTCGGTTTCAGCTTCTCTTCCCAAAATTCAACTTTGGCTTTTACGGTTTCTTCATCCGACTGATCAACCTTATTGATCAACACTGCTACCGGCGCTGATGAGCCCTCCAGTTTTTTCAGCACGTCGGTTTCATCGTATTCTTCGTAAATATCGGTAACCAACAAAATCAGGTCAGCATCTACAATTGATCCGTCAACCTGGTGCATCATACTTTCGTGCAACGCATAATGTGGTTTTATAACACCAGGGGTATCAGAAAACACAATTTGATAATCATCCTCGTTAACAATACCCAAAATACGGTGACGTGTGGTCTGCGCCTTTGGAGTTATAATGGACATTTTTTCGCCAACTAACGCGTTCATCAATGTTGATTTACCTGCGTTTGGCTTGCCTATTATACTCACGAAACCTGCCTTATGCGCCATAGAAAAATAATTAAAATAATATTTGGACTGCAAAGAAACGAATTATATCTTTGCAGTCCAATTAAAACGGAGTGCAAAATGCATTTTTGATAATTGAAAACAACTTTCTGAAGTTATGACGGAAGGTTAAAACACCAAAAAATAGTGCGGGATGGAGCAGTTGGTAGCTCGTCGGGCTCATAACCCGAAGGTCGTAGGTTCGAGTCCTGCTCCCGCTACCTTTTTAAAGTCAAAAGTCTTTAGTCGTGAGTCTAAAGACTTTTTTTATCCACGGGGATAGTTGGCGGGATTTGCACCAAATAAAAAAAGCCCTTTTCGCAGTAATGAAGCGAATCGTATCATACCAAAAACACAGTGCGGGATGGAGCAGTTGGTAGCTCGTCGGGCTCATAACCCGAAGGTCGTAAGTTCGAGTCTTGCTCCCGCTACCTTTTAAAAGTTAAAAGCCTTGAGTCGAAAGATTTGAGGCTTTTTTGGTTCAGGGACAGTTGATAGCCTGTCGGGTTCATACCCATCTAAGGTAAATGGAAGTCCGAGTCTTGCTCCTGCTTATTAAGCGAGAAATCTTTACACGCGAGATTAGAGGCTTTTTGTATAGTTAATAGTGCGGTGATAATACTCACTAAAAGGCTGAATACCGCGCATATAGTCAATCCTGTTTGTACTTCTGAGTATATTGATTAGATTGTGACACAATTTAATTAATATTTTTTGTCGGATAATTTAAAAACATGTCGAAAAGAGAAAGGCTGAAGATTGGGGAAGGGCAGATAAGTGGATATATATCTATTTTTTTAGCCGTATTGGTGTTATTAGGGATTTTTTGTTTCCGTTACCCGGAACAATTAACCACACCCGAGTTTAGAAATATCTACACTAAGGAAAGTGTGCAAATTTTAATGGCATCCGGTATCATAGCTGCATTTTTTTTTGCTCTGCTTAGCATCATACTAAGCAAAAAGTTCACACTCGCTTTATTAGGATCGGGTATTGCGGGTTTAGCCATATTAATGGGTGCCTTTACCGTACAGGGCCGGAGTGTTGAAAAAGTGAGTTGGCACTTTGGGTTAGATTGGATGTTACTCGACTTGCTTTTAATGACAGTAATTTTTATCCCTCTGGAGTTATTTTTTCCTAAAAATAAATTCCAAACCAAGTTTCATGAAGAGTGGCGTACCGACCTGATGTATTTTGTTATAAGTCATTTGTTCATCCAGTTTTTTGGCATTGTTACTCAAAAGCCCGCAATATTGTTTTTTGGATGGATAGGTCTGGATAAGTTACATTTATGGGTACAAAACCTGCCTTTTATTGCAGGATTACTCCTTGCTTTTTTCACAACAGACTTGTTTCAGTATTGGGCGCACAGGTTTTTCCATACACGGGTTTATTTATGGCGTTTCCATTCCATTCACCACTCTACACAACATATGGATTGGCTGGCAGGCAGCCGCACTCATTTTATGGATATATTTTTTACCAGGGCAATGACTTTCATACCATTGTATGTACTGGGCTTTTCAACAACCGTTTTTAATGTTTACATCATTTTTATCGCCATACATGCGGTGCTTATACACGCAAATACCCGTGTTAATTTCGGCTTTATAAAGTATATTTTCACTACACCCCAATACCATCATTGGCACCATTGCGAAGATCCGAAGTATTACGGCCATAATTTTGCCTCAATTTTTCCTTTGATCGATATTATTTTTGGCACCTATTATCTGCCGGGCAAAGAATGGCCAGCAGGCACCGGTGTACACGAGGGAAATTATCCCAAAGGCTTTCTAAAGCAATCAATTTATCCGTTTACCAAAAGCCCATTCGATAACGATTTGAATATGGAAGAGCGAAGCGACAGGTGAGAAAGTTGGCCGAAGTTAAAAATCAGACAGCGGGGCACGAACAATTCATTAATTGTCGGGAACTGTCACCTGGGATGCAACTGCATACCAGCGGCCATTACGTTTTTCATATACATCCAAATAACATGTAATAACCGTAAACTCTTTTTGCGCAGCTTTACCGTGTACAGTGGAGGTGGCGTTCACCAGACCGATATTGCCAAAAATCCGCACGCGGACGCTATCAACTTTGGAAGAAAAGAATTCCTGATCTGGAGATAAAAGGTTCTTCAAAAGATCTGTTTTATGAAATATTTTCCCGCCGGGAGAGACCAACTCCATATCATCTGCATAGATGCCACACATAGTTGCAGTGTCGCGGGTGATAAAGGAAGCAATCCATTTTTCATTCAGCTCCTTGAGTTTTTTGATATCAGCTTCCTGGGCTGATGCCATTTGTATTGAGAGGCTCAGTAACAATAACAAAATACAGTTTTTCATAATTGACTGCTGATTTTGAACATAAAGATCGGCGTTATTACTTGATGTTATTGTTAAAACAAGTTAAAAGGTGTTAAATCACATTCGGATAAAAACGTTTATAATTTTTCAGCCATAGATGTAGATGTAATCTACAGGCATAATCGTCCGAAATTGAAAACTTCGGACAGCGAAGAAGATTTGACTTATTAGTAACTTTTCCATCATTTAATCACATAAATGTTCTTTACTTTTATAAAATAAAACTCTTGTTTTTTTATAAAAATATAATCATGATAACTTCTCCTTCTCCAAAGTCAAAAATAAATAGTACGGTTACAATGGGGATGCTCCTAATTTTACTATTTGTATCAATAGGTGTATCTGCGCAACAAGCAATCGTTACCGGCACAACCTCATCAGAATTTTTTGGTAGATCCATCAAACTCACCCTGATCAATTATGAAACCCGGAATGACAAAGTTGTAGAGGAGGCCCCGATCAGTCAGGATGGTAAATTTACCCTTACCATTAAGTTAAAAGAGCCGGAAATATATGATCTGGGGGTGGACAATTCAAGTTTGGTTCAGGTATTGGCTAAACCTGGTGACAAAATCGCTCTTAAGATTAACAAAGACCGTATTGAGGTTACGGGCTCAAAGGAAACACAATATTTGATTGATTATGAAGCAAACCGGAAAATTGTATTCAATAAGTATTTAAGACGGACCTATGATTCCTCGGCAGTTGCGGTTAAAAGCGCTGACAAAGCGCGGATAGAATATTGGAATGTGGAGCATGAAAAAGCATCTCAAAATTATAAAGCGGAACTGGCGCAATGGGTAGAACAGCCCTTTTTTATTAATTCGCTTGCAGCAGTACATCATAGTATACGCTGGAACTCAGAAACCGATACTACGCTGATGAATCAGATGGTATCGATCTTTCAGCAAAAATATCCTAATTATGATCTTACCCGGCAACTGGTGAATAAGGTTAATGCCACCAAACGGATTGCCATCGGTGCTATAGCGCCAGGTTTTGTTTCAACCGATACGGCAGGCAAGAAAGTCGATCTTAAAGACTATCGCGGTAAATACACATTTGTTGAATTCTGGGCCTCATGGTGCCCTCCCTGCCGGGAAGAAAGCCCTACATTAGTAAGGTTATACAATCAATATAAGGACAAAGGATTTACAATATTAAGTGTCTCCATCGATAAAAATACTGCACAGTGGAAGAACGCCATCAGGCAGGATGGATATACCTGGGGAAATGTTTGTGATTTGAATGGATATGGAGGGCCAACAGCTGCGTTGTATACCGTAACCGCTATCCCGAATAGTTTCCTGCTGGATAAGAACGGAAGGATTATTGCTAAAAATCTTCGGGGCAAAGAGCTGGAAAGCAAACTGGCAGAGCTGATGAAGTAGTACTTTTTTGGAGGCTAAAAGTCTTTAGTTGGAATGTTGGGGACTTTTTTGTTTTGTGGTGTAGATGTGATTGGTACAATTGGCGGGGGTTAAATCAGACAGGTGGGGCTATTAACGCTCACTATTCTGGTCTTTAGATTAGCAGAATACTAACACAATTCGCAAGCTCATGAAAAGGTTGTAACTTTATAATCTTAACGGGTTTAACCTATTGTTATCACATGAAATCATGGCTGCTTCACCTGCTTGACAGGTTTATAAAACTTCTTCAAAAATATCGTAAGACAGCTGTTGCTGAAGATCAAAATATAAGTTACCCTTATCATTCTCTTTCTCCAATCGGGACTGTTGAAGAAGGACAATATACGGACGCACTACTGTGGGCTTTACAAAATCGTAAAATTCAGGATATTAAGAACATTGCGCTAACAGGTCCTTACGGATCGGGAAAGAGCAGTATCCTAAAGACCTTTCAAACGCAACATAAAAAGCAATTCAAGTTTTTAAATCTTTCGCTTGCTACGTTCAAAGAAGAACTTAAGCAGATTAACAAAAAAGGTAAAAAAACAAAAGAACTCAGAGATGAGACCAAAGATTTGCTGAGGCTTATCGAACTAAGCATACTCCAGCAAATATTCTACCACGAGAAAGACAGTAAAATTCCTGACTCAAGGTTCAAAAAAATCCGAAGTTTCAAAAGAACTTATTTAATTGGAATGGCAATAAGTATTTTACTGTTGTTGTTTTGTGGCTTTAACCTTTTTAGCAGTGAGCAATTTTATAAATTGTTCGGAATCACAATAACGCAGGCTCATAAATTAACCGTTCATTACATCAGCTTAGCCGTTTTTATTCTCGGTATCTTTTACGTTTTGTATCGCTCTATACGTTTGCTAAATAGCGTGAAAGTGAGCAAACTGAAATTCAAGGACGCTGAGATTGAAATTGATGAGGGCATCAGTAAATCAATCCTTAATAATCACCTTGATGAGATCTTGTATTTTTTTGAAGTCACGCCCTATGACGTTGTGATCATTGAAGATCTGGACCGATTTGAGCAAACAGAAATATTCACAAAGTTACGCGAGCTAAATCTGCTAATCAATAATTCAAAAAAGGTCAAGAAGGATGTGACATTCGTTTATGCGGTGCGCGATGATATGTTTCAGGATAAGGATCGCACAAAGTTTTTTGACTTTATTATTCCAGTTATCCCGGTTATAAATTCATCAAACTCGAATAATAAACTGTTAAAGATCGTACAGGAGAATAAATATGACATTTCTGATGATTTGATCGACGATATCGGATTGTTCGTTGACGATATGCGATTATTATATAACATTACGAATGAATACCATCTTTACAAAGGATTGCTTGATGAAAAGCTCAGTCAGAATAAATTACTGAGCATGATTGTTTACAAAAATATTTTTCCGAACGACTTTGTCAAGCTCAGCAACCGTGATGGTGAATTGTACAAAGTTTTTGCAAATAAACAAACACATGTAGGCAATTTACAAAAGCAAATAGGCGAAGAAATCGAGGCCCTCAAAGAAGAAGTAAAACGTTTGTCTGAACTTAAAGTCACCGACATAAAAGATTTGAGAATGTTGTATTTAGTTCGCTATCCAAAGCACCTTCAATACTTTCATGGATTTTACCATATTGATAAGCAATACTCACTTGAGGATGTGGCTGATGCGAAGCTTTTCCAATTACTAATTGACAAAAAATTGCGTTATAATAATTTCGCGTTTATTCAATGGAGTAATTCTTACAACTTTTCAAACGCTTTGGTTGATATTGATTTCAAAACGATTGAGAAAGAAGTCGATCCAAAAAGAACCTATGAGGAACGGGTTGCCGAAATTACCAAAGACAGTGACAGTAACATTGCCACTTTAAGACGTCAGATAATCGAAAAAGAAAAAAAGAAAACGAGCGCAAGACATCTAAGGTTAAAGGAGTTTATGGCCACAGGGGCTTTAAAAATTGAAATTGAAGACAAGAAAAAGGCGTTGTTGTTAAATGTCTTACTGAGAGCAGGTCACATTGATGAAGAGTATTTGGATTATATTTCAATATTTTATGAGGGGTCAATCACAAAAGATGACCGCGATTTCTTACTAAATGTAAAAAGCCAGGTAGTGACGGATTTTGATTTTCAATTACGGCATTTGGAAAAATTGGTTCCCAAAATTGGAATGAATGATTTTGAACAAGCTTATACCTTAAACTATTCCCTTTTAGATTTCTTGCTATCGACTAAAAAATATGATTCCCAGACTAGTGCAACACTTCAACTACTAAAGCTTGCCTCGAAAGAATCTTTGAAATTCATAGACGGCTTTATCGACACCGCCGTAAACATTGAAGAGTTCATTAATAAAATCGCAAAAGCCTGGCCACAGTTCTGGCGTGTCATCAGTCAGCAAAGTGCGCTTTCGGACGAACTCAAGTTCAAGTATTTGGATCATATTATAAGTTATGCAGATCTGGAAGACATTGAAAAAATGGCAAAGGATAGCAACCTAGAAAACGTTCTAATAAGTCGTCAAAGCTTGCTTTCTGATTTAACTCATCCTGAGAAAATTGAAATTGTCATTACTGCTCTAAAAATAAAATTCACAGATATAATTTTAGCAGATGCTCCGGAAAGCCCAGTTGATTGTATTTATGAAAAAAATGCTTATGATCTGAACGAAACAATGCTTCGCAGAGTTACTCAAGCGAAAGGTATCTACGATGAAAACAGTTTTGATAAAGCGAATTATGAGGCGATACAAACTTCTGAGGCTTCACAATTAATTACATATGTAAATGAAAACATAGCGGAATATGTCGCCATGGTTTACTTGACCTTAGAGGCCAATACCTTGGAACCTGAAGAAACACTCATCGAACTTCTTAACAAAGAAGATCTTGAAATTGAGGACAAAAAAGCTATTTTGGATAAAACCACAGCTATTATTTCTCGGTTAGATCAATCTGGAACTAGTGAACTCGACGCACTTCTGTTGCACTCTCTACGTGTGGCTCCAGTATGGGATAATATCCTTCACACTTTTGAATATAATGAGAATGCATTAACAGATCAGGCTATTTTGTTTTTAAATCACTTGTCAAATGCTGAAGCCTTGAGCAAAGATTTAATTACAAATAACGAGCCTTCCGTTGAAAATGAACACTTATTAATCGCCGCATTACTCAGGGCACCATCAATTACAGCCAAGGCGTTCGAATTTCTCGTTAAATCAATACCGGAAATTGAACCGGAACCAGATTTCGCAGAAATAGATGAAGACCATACAGAAATTCTGATTGAAAATAACTTAGTGTTACTTTCTCCTGAAAATTTTGCTTCTTTGAAAACTAACTTCGAAAGTCAGCATATCGGATTAGCAGAGGGTCAAAAAGAATCTTTTATCATAAATATCGAAAACTACCCGCTTGATGCCGAAGATCTAATTAAGTTATTAAGGTCTGATAGGTTTGATATTGGTCAAAAGCTGGTTATTCTTTATTCCGTAGATGAAAACCTTGTAATTGTGAATACGACCCTCCTTAACATAGTAGGTCGACTTGCTATCACATATACAACATTCAAGCTACAAAAGAAAACCTTGATGGCGGTTTTAACCAAAGCGCTCATGTTATCAGAGCGGATCAAATTATTTAATATGAACTTTAAAAGTTTTTCAATCGCCGAAGTGACCCCCATATTACAACTACTGCAACCGCCTTATTCAGAGATTGCTATAAAAGGTCGGCGTCCACTACTACCCTATGATGAAGAAAACAACTATTTTGTCAATAACTTAAAGACACTGGAATACATATCGAAGCGAACGGACGAGAAAAAAGGCATCCGCATCTCGACCTTTCAAAAATAAATCGACCTTACTGTAAGCTATAATTTTTATTCATGTTTGATTTTAGATCCACGAAAACTATCGAGCTGAACATCTGTAATCCCCGCCGTCCGTGGATTATATCTACAGATCAGCATGCAAGTAGTTTATAACTACACAGATAATTATACTGTCCCGAAGCAACTTAGCCCTGACAGCAATTTCAAAAAAAAATTGTCATTTTTTGTCCCAGGTTAGCCCAACCTGGCCCATCCTGGCAGCTTAACTTATTAATTTATAACGATTGTGTGTTTCGCCTTGCCCGGTGTGTTTCTACTGTGTCATATATTCGTGGGACAGTACAATCCCTATCTAATTGGAGCATTCGTTCAAATTTGATATGTTTGGAGTTATGAACCAGCAAGCCACCGGTACTGGTATTCCCTAAGCTGTTTTTCCCAGGGAGCGATCCAACTACAGCTTAGGTATTGCGGCCCCGATATTATTAGCCTTGTTTCGTTTTGGACAGGGATTAGGTCTTGGCGGCGAATGGGGTGGTGCGGTGTTACTGGCAACAGAAAACGCCCCTGCTGACAAAAAAGCCTGGTATGAATTTACAATGACAAATAAATAAATCCTATCTTCGAAGTCGTAACATGCCATGCCTGAACTATGCACAATAAGATATTGGTAATCAGCCTTATTTACCTCTTTTGTTTAAAATCACTGCTATTATATGGGCAAAATATAACAGTTAGGATTTCATCTGATGCAAGCCAAATCAGTAACACCCTGGTTAACAATACACCTATTAGTGATCAGCTGGATATTCCGGTAGGCTTAAATCCTATCATTTCCAACAAGCCAATTGCCAGTAGCAGTACCCGTCCTGGTATACCATCAACATTTTCACCAAAAGTTCTGGCTCTTGTACCTACCATTATCGAATCGGGCAGTCCTTATGCCGTTAATACATCCTATGGTATACCGTCTATATCTGCAAGTTTTACGGTATCAGGTGCAAGCCTATCAACAGGTATTACGGTAACACCACCACCCGGATTTGAAGTGAGTACAGATAATATAAATTTTAGCAGCACTGTTACGGTTGGCGGCGCAGGTACCACTGGCCCATTTACTATTTATATAAGGTTAGCAGCAATAACTAACGCCGGTGCTTACAGTGGCAACATTGTACTAAGCAGCAATGGCGCTACAAGTGTCAATGTAAATATGCCCAATAGTATTGTATCGCCTGCTATTATAAACGTTACCGGTACTGTCGGCAAAACATACGGCGATGTACTCACTAACACTACATTCTATTACAATACCCCTGGGTTTACTTATGATTTGGCCGGCTTTCGTAATGGCAATACTTTTTACTCTATCACATTTTCATTTGGCAGCGGTGCTTCTGCCACTGCACCAGTAGGAACTTACACGGGTTCGGTAACACTGTCTGACCTTGAAGGTCAAAACGGTTTCCTGCCAGGCAATTACGCCATCAATTACTTTCCTGTTGACCTTGTGGTGTTACCGGCACCAATTACGATAACGGCTAACAATGTCAGTAAGCCTTATGGCACTGCATTAACAAATGTGCCGGCTTCAACTAATTTTACCGTATCAGGTTTAGTGAATAATGAAACGATAGGCGATGTAAGTATCAGCTATAATGCGGGAGCACCTGCATCATCTGCGCCGGGATTATATGCCGGTTCTGTTATCCCCTTGGATGCCGCGGGGGGGACTTTTTCGCCTGATAATTATGTCATTACTTATCAATCCGGCAATCTCACTGTTGATCCGCCACCACCGGTAATTGAATATACCGGGATTCCATCAATGCTGCAAACTGTTTATGGTACTCCATCTACAGCTACTAATATACAGGTATCTGGCACGAACATTTCTGCCGCAATTATCGTTACCCCTCCTACTGGATTTGAAATCAGCATCGATAACATCAGCTTCGGTAACACCGTTACACTTAACCCAGATGCCGTTGGAACAGTATCAGCAACAACAATTTACATCCGCCTCGCTGCAATTACGCCTGTAGGCAATTATACCGGAAACCTGATATTGAACAGTACCGGAACAGGTAATATCAATGTACCATTAATAGGTAAAGTTACACCGGCGGCACTTACCATTACTGCTTTGCCTGTAAATAAAATTTACGGAGCTTTATTAGCAGGCATTACAGGATCCACCGCCTTCACAACAGTTGGGTTACAAAACGGCGAGACTGTGGGGAATGTTACCCTAACATTCGGTTATGGTGCAGCATCTGGTGATCCTGTTGGCATTTATAACACTTCTATAGTACCGTCAGCAGCTACCGGCGGTAGTTTTAATGCCAGCAATTATAACATTACTTATATTCCTGCCGCTATTACCGTTAATCAGGCATCACTTCTCATTACTGCCAATAATATATCCAGGGCTTTTGCTACGCCTAACCCAACGCTTACAGTAACTTATACAGGATTTGTCAATAACGAAGGCCCCACCCAACTTACCATTTTACCTGTGGTATCAACTGATGCTTTATTCACCTCGCCCATAGGTCAGTACCCGATTATTGTGTACGGCGCAGCATCTCCCAATTATATAATAAACTATTTACCGGGTATACTAACAATTTACACCGATCCACAAAACATCAAAGTGCCTAATGCTTTTACTCCTAATGGCGATGGAGTAAACGACTTATGGGATATTAAGGACCTGCAATATTATCCCAACTGCACCGTGGAAATTTATGATCGCTATGGACAGCATTTGTATCACTCCCGAGGCTACGGCCAGGCCTGGGATGGAAAATATAACAATCAGCCACTTCCTTTTGGAACCTATTATTATATTATTAACCTGAACGATGGAACTTCAATAAGGCTTTCCGGCTATGTGGTAATTATAAAATAGCAAGAAGCTTTAAATCACTTCGAAATAATATCCAAGCCATTACAAAAAATTGGTCGATTGTTTATAATGACAGATACTATCGTACCAATTTATTGTGGAACCTGTTTATGAGTTGCCCTCAAATTCAACATGCTCTTAAAAAACTTAATTTTGAAAGCCTGGTTATAAAACATACAAGCTAATGGTTCAGGGTATACCGGTGCTATTGAATAATTCCGGTTAAAGTGGTGATTGACCTGGCCTGAATTAAAATTTTATCCGAAGCATCAGCTACAGCTTCTGCATGCAGATCAGCCGATGAAGATGTTGTAAATTTACGAACGTGGGTGATTTTACCGTGCCCCAAACCTATTTTCACAGGGACATTACTATTGTTATTATTTACGATAACAATAGTAATATTTTTTCCTTTTTTATATGCCGAAACCAATGGAAGTGTTTCCAACGGCTTAGATATGGAACTGCTGGTTTCAATTCTTACCGCACCCGGCCTTATAAACCTGCTATAGTTACCCATTGCCCAAAGCATCTTACTCGGATAATAGTTACCATCTGTTTTGTTTTTGTCTACATAAATAAGTCCGTCCTTATAATCATACGGAGAAATTGCCAACCACCAAGCCCAGGAAGCGGCGTTGCCTACTGCTAAATCGGTATGAATAACCCTGGCCAGGTATAGTGCAGCATCCATACCCAAATCGCGTTTATTTCCGTCAATTTCACCATTGTTATTACCAAGAATGCAATACTCCGATTGCCAAAAACTTAAACCCGGAACAGAATTAATATCGTGAGCAAGCTCTTGCCTTAGTTTTATGGCAGATGCCATTGGCGAGGTTGTAAAATAGCTATGGCTCAAAACTGCTTTATAAACACTTTTCAGGTTGCCAATATAATCGGGTGAATCAGCTCGAAAAAAGTCATTTATCTGGTTGCCTTTCTCCGTTTTGTTTGTATTAGAAACCAAATAATTAACATCTCCCGCCTCAGCTACTAAAATTTTGCTTTTTACATGATTTTTGGCAAAGGATGAATCAATGCATCTAACCAGGGATGCAATTTCTTTATTGCTATAGGGACTTCCCTCTTGCTTGGTATCGCTCCACTTCCACTGAGGCTCATTAACCGGGCTGATATAATTCAATTCGATATGGTTATGGGCATAAACTCCTTTTACAATTACTGAAATATAATTAGCAAAATCACCGAAATGGTCAGCACTTACATTTGTTTTACCGGCATTTGCGTATGCTTTTCCATTTTTAGTAAAATTGACAGGCGGGCTATTTATAAAGCCTAAAAATTCACCTACGCCGCGCGCCTTTGCAGCATTTAAAAACCACATCTGTCCGGCTTGCTTTTGCCAATTATACGTGCCATCATTACTTAAAAACGACTCAGTTCTATGCCATTCATCTTTTATGTCACTTTGTTCGGCTTGCTCAGTGGTACCTGCACCAATATTAAAACGCCATAATGATAATGCAATGCCTTTAGGCGACCCATCCTTAAGCGTATCCTTACTAAAAAGCAGATCAGCAATGTTGTTTTTCTTATCCTCGGGCCAATTACCAACAAACTGGCATGACCACGCATCAGATGCCCCGAAACTATTAATTGTTTGGTACATTTTCGACTGATCAATATTGATCGTTAACGTACTGTCTTGCCCATTTGCATATACAACAAACAGTAATATTATAATTATTGAAACTGCTGATTTTAAAATAAAGCTATATCCCATCTAATTAAAAAGAAGAATGATATTGTATTATAACTATTATTATTTAAGGCATTATTTTTCAATATTAACCCTGATGATATTAAAAGAATATGGTTTCAGATTTAGCTTGATATGGTTATCCTTAAACTCAATATTACTTATTTGGGGACTAACTGCAAACGGCTGATCCAATGAATTTACGCTATCTAAATTATCACTCTGCAATAAGGTTAGCGAAGCTTTTGTTACTGATGTTATTCCGCTCATCGAAAAATCAGCCTTTTGCACTACATTACTTGTATTAACAAACTTAATGATCAATTCGTGTTTATTATTATCCAGAGTTGCAGAAGCATAGCAACCGTCCTGGCCCTCAACCGCTTCGTTATTTAAGGTAAGAGGTACTACATCTGTACCTTTATTTAAGGAATATAACTGCTGTACATAGTAATTGGGGGTACCAAATGATTGCAAATTATCAAACCATATTAAGTCTGGTTTCCATTGCCAGCCTTCAACGTGAGCAAATAGCGGTGCATAAGAGGTCATACTAACCACATCTGCATTCCTTTCCAGCCCTGTCATGAAAGCAGCTTCAGCCATTGCACATTTCCAGTTGTTTTTATTTTCAGGGTTTCCGCCGCCTACACTTTGCGCGGCATACTCACCTGCAAATATTTTAGGGCCGTTGCGGTCATAATGATCATAACGGTTTACATGTTTCAAAAACCATTCGGGCGAATTGTAATAGTGCTCATCTATAATGGCTGCTTTTAACTTGCGGAAAATTTTGTCCGAATAATTAAAAATATCACCGCCAGAGAAAGGGCCATCACTGCTAACCAATTTAATTTGAGGGTACCTGGCGTGAATGGCTTTCTCAAAAATTTTATACCTTTCAATATACTGCGGCCCCCACTGCTCGTTTCCAACGCCCATCATTGTTAAATTAAATGGCTTGGGGTGCCCAAGTGCTGCACGTTTTTTTCCCCAGGTTGAATTCACGGGGCCATTGGCAAACTCAATGAGGTCGAGCGCGTCCTGCACATATGGGCCAAGTTGATTTAATGGAACCAACTCGCATGAATTAAATTGACAAGCCATGCCGCAATTAATAATAGGCAGCGGGGATGCTCCTATATCTTCTGCCATTTCAAAATATTCCAGGAAGCCCAGCCCAAAACTTTGGTAATAATCAGGAGTTTGGCGGTGTGCAAATTCAGTATTCCAGCGGTTAACAATCATTCTGCGATTAGCAACATCGCCTATTGTCCGTTTCCATTGATACCTGGTATCCAGTTCGCGGCCTTCAACAATACAACCGCCAGGAAAACGTAAAAATCCGGGTTTCATATCGGCTAATTTTTGCACCAAATCGGCCCGTAAACCGCCCGGACGCTGCTTCCAGGTATCCTGCGGAAAAAGAGAGATCATATCTAAATCAACAGAACCAATACCCTTTAATAATACTCTTAAGCTGGCTTTCGGCTCTGTTTCTGTAGCGATAAAACTAGCGGTGTATTTTTTCCATTGTTTTGATGATGGCGAAACTGTTGTACTGCCAATAATTTCTCCTTTTCCATTTACTAATTCAATTTGCAGACTTATGGCCGAAGCCTCTTCCATTTTAGCCAGAACAGAAAAGTTATAACGGTTATCTTTTTTAATCCCCATTCCACGGAAGCCTTCATTGATTAATCCGTAACCTTTCGCAGATTTTGAACTTATTTGTATATATCTTGGGTTATTGGGATTTGCTTCTCCCCGGTTTAATATCAAAATACTTCCGTCTGCCTTATCTTGCTTTACTTCGTCCCATCCCATTAAAGGATCTTTAAATTCAAACGAACGGTTCTTTACTAACTCTGCATAAACCCCACCATCGCCAGCCATATTGATATCTTCGAAAAATATCCCATACATGGTGGGTCGCACTTGTGCTTTTATGGTAGCCGCGTTAATAGTGTATACTTTTTCGGTATCGTTTGATTGGCAATAGGCCGATAAGCAAAAAGCACTATTCAGAAGTATAAGTACAATTTTTTTCATTTCTCTGTCTTTGCTCTTAATTCAACGCCAGTACAATAACAGAGGCAGCAGGCATAGTAATATTTATAGCGCCGTTTTTTAGTATAGCATCTTTAAATGGCTCCGGTTTTATTTTATCAGGCTCGGTGAATGAATTATAATCCTGTAATTTTTGTGATGTTAATATTCTACCGGTAATGTGAGTCGATTTAATATCGCCTAAATTTACAGTAACTTGTTTTGCCTTATTAGGATCGATATTCACCAGGGAAATATGTACTACGCCATCTTTGTCTTTTGATGCTGATGCCGAAATTGCAGGCAACTTATCTGTACCTAAGGTGTAATCATCCGTTTTGACAGTTAATGGAATTAACGTAGCATCCTGATGCACGTTATACATTTCCATAACATGGTAAGTAGGCGTAAGTATCATTTTTGCATTATCGGTTAAAATAACGGCCTGCAAAACGTTAACACATTGCGCCAGGTTAGCCATACGCACCCTTTCACTATGGTTGTTAAATATATTTAAGGTAACACCAGCAATCATAGCATCTCGTATAGTATTCTGCTGGTACAAAAAGCCTGGGTTGGTACTAGGTTCAACATCATACCATCCACCCCATTCATCAACAACAAGGGCTATCTTTTTTCCCGGATCATATTTATCCATGATGGCCGAATGTTTGGTCACCAGTTCTTCCATGCGCATGGCAGATTGCATGATCTGGAAATATTGTTTTTCAGTAAAATTGGTAGATGGCCCTTTTTTGCCCCAATCAATAATAGCATAATGATGTAATGCTACTCCTTCAACCAAACCATGTGGTATGTTCTTCATCAGGGTTTCCGTCCAGTTATAATCATCATCGCTGGCACCGGATGCTACACGGAACATTTTACCATCGCCACCATTTGCCATAAAGGTTGAATATTTTCTAAATTCATTGGCGTAATATTCAGGAGTCATATTGCCGCCACATCCCCAGGCTTCATTACCTACTCCCCAAAAACCTACCTTCCACGATTTGTCGCGCCCATTTTGTTTCCTCAACTCCGACATTGGATTTTTGCTATCAGAGCTCACATACTGTACCCAGTCTGACAACTCCTGTACGGTACCACTTCCTATATTCCCTGCAAGGTATGGCTCTGTACCAAGCAGCTCGCACATATTTAAAAACTCATGCGTACCAAAGCTATTATCTTCAGTAACCCCACCCCACCAGCGATTTACCATTTCGGGCCGTTTATCTTTGGGCCCTATGCCATCTTTCCAGTGATAAGTATCAGCAAAACATCCACCAGGCCAACGGAGTGCCGGTATTTTCATTTTTCTAAGTGCAGCAATTACATCATTCCTGACACCATTTGTATTAGGAATTTTTGAAGTATCCCCAACATAAAATCCTCCATAAATACCATGCCCCAAATGCTCTGCAAAATGGCTGTAAATGTATTTGCTGATGACGGGGTTTTTACCATTGTCAACTGCACTCAACTGGATGGTTGTTTGTGCATTACAAATTAGACTTGCAGCGCCAAAGAAAATTATAGTTAAACAAGTACTTAGTTTCATATCAAGGTTGTTTTTTGTTCCGATTGAGTATATCATTAATCCGGGCCTGACAGCTTTTCAGTCTATCAGGTGTTAAATCAATTAAAATCGAAAGTAAACTATTTCTTTTTAATTGTTAAATAAACACTTAAAATATTTTCCATATTCATAGTGTAAGCTAAACACTACCCAATACTAAAAAACAGCTTATATTAGCCATTTTAGAAGAAAAACCATTAAAATAAATCCCTCTCTGCATAAAAAAATTATATTTGTTTATCATTTTATAAAGTGTTAAATCATATTCATGCATAAATATTCAAAGCAAACCCGCCTTTTACTGGCCGTTGACTGTATAATTTTTGGATTTGATGGCGAAACACTTAAAATATTGCTAATACAAAGAGGCTTTCAGCCCGAAAAGGGCAATTGGAGCTTAATGGGTGGCTTTGTGCAACCAACGGAAAGTATTGACCAGGCAGCAAACAGAATATTAAAACAACTTACCGGATTAGAGGGCGTTTACCTTGAACAACTGCATACATTTGGTGATACCAATCGTGATCCTATAGAACGTACAGCTTCTGTAGCTTATTTTGCTTTAATTGATATACACAAATATGAAACTCAATTAAATACTGAATATCATGCAGAATGGTTCCCCTTAAAGCGCATTCCAAAACTTGTTTTTGACCACCAGGATATGGTAGAAGGTGCGAAAAGACGTATACGATACAAGGCTGCACTACATCCTATTCTTTTTGAACTTTTACCAACAAAGTTTACCATTCCACAACTGCAAACGCTTTACGAGAGTGTTTTCAATACCACAATTGACAAAAGAAATTTCAGCAAACGGGTTTTGGCTACCGGCTTATTAATTAAGTTAAGCGAGAAAGATAAAGCAGGCTCAAAACGCGGAGCGTATTATTATCAGCTTAATATGCAAAACTACTACGCTAAATTCCAGGCTTTTCTAAACTTTATCCCAAATCCTGACACCCTTCATCTTTAAGATTTAAAACAAGTCTCCAAAAATTTAAAAGGTTTTATAACAAATATTTCGTTTTATAAATTATTAAGTGTTATTTAGACACGAATTATAAAACCAATTATGATTAAGGACCAATTTGTGATTGGGGTGGACTATGGGTCAGACTCTGTTCGCTCTATATTAATCAATGCTTCTAATGGTGAAGAAATAGCCTCATCAGAATTTAATTACCCCCGATGGCGTGACGGCCTTTATTGCAATGCAACTGAAAACCAGTTCAGGCAACATCCATCTGATTATATTGAAGGTTTAGAGTTTACCATAAAGGACTGTCTGAGAAAAGCAGGTGACAAAAACATTGCAAATGCAGTTAAAGGCTTATCGGTTGATACCACAGGATCCACTCCTGTTGCAGTGGATAAGGCTGGGGTTCCGTTGGCGCTTACGCCTGGTTTTGAGCAAAATCCAAATGCTATGTTCATTTTATGGAAAGATCACACTTCTGTTAACGAAGCTGCGCAGATAAATGAACATGCTACAAAATTTGATATTAATTACCTGAAATACGTTGGAGGGATTTATTCTTCTGAATGGTTTTGGGCAAAACTTTTACATATATTAAGAGTTGATGAAAGCGTACGTAAGGCTTGCCACTCATGGGTTGAGCATTGCGATTGGATACCATTTCTTTTAACCGGCGGAACAGACGCTGCCGAAATAAAACGTGGAAGATGCTCAGCAGGACATAAAGCTTTATGGGCCGAAGAATTTGGTGGACTGCCACCAGACGATTTTTTCTCGTCGCTTGATCCTCTGCTCAAAGGATTCACCTCAAAATTATTTACAGAAACCTTTACATCCGACAAAAAAGCAGGCTTCCTGAGCAAAGAATGGGCTGAAAGACTTGGTTTAACCACAGAAGTAGCCGTTGGCGTAGGTGCTTTTGATGCACATATGGGTGCCGTTGGCGGGCAAATAGAACCATACCACTTAAGCAAAGTGATGGGAACATCAACATGCGATATTCTGGTTGCCCCAGCTAACGAAATAGGCGAAAAATTGGTAAAAGGAATTTGTGGACAAGTTAACGGATCTGTTATCCCGGGAATGATAGGGCTTGAAGCTGGGCAGTCGGCATTTGGAGACACCTATGCATGGTTTAAAAAAATGATATCCTGGCCCCTGGATGCCTTGCTAAAGGATTCGAAGGTTATTGATGCAGCAACTGCTGAAGCGTTAAGAGATGAAATGAGTGATCGTATTATCCCCGAATTGAGCATACAGGCACAATTACTTCCATTTGATATTGATGATGAGTTAGCCATTGATTGGTTTAACGGCCGCCGCACGCCAGATGCCGACCAAACTTTAAAAGGCGCAATTACAGGATTAAGCCTGGGAAGCGATGCTCCGAAAATATTCCGGTCGTTAGCGGAGGCTACCTGTTTTGGAGCAAAAAGTATTGTTGAACGCTTTTTACAAGAGGGAATACCGGTAAAAGGGATTATAGGTATTGGCGGCGTTGCAAAAAAATCACCATTTGTAATGCAAATGATGGCTGATGTGCTGGGTATGCCTATCCGCATTCATCAATTTAAACATACCTGTGCGCTGGGAGCAGCCATGTTTGCCGCAGTGGTTGCCGATATTTATCCAACCGTTGAAGATGCCATGAAAGCTATGGGAAAAGGATTTGATGTGGAATATTTCCCAAATGCCCAACTCCGCAAAGTTTACGATAAGCGTTATAAACAATACAATGATCTCGGAGCGTTTGTTGCCAGACAAATAAGACTTCAAACCACCATTAATGTTGAACAAATTGACCGCATACTATTATGAGCAAGTACCAACGTATCAAGCAAGAGGCATTTGAAGCCAATATGCAACTCCCCAAATTGGGCCTGGTTCTTTTTACTTTCGGTAATGTAAGTTCTGCCGACAGAAGCCTGGGCGTATTTGCAATTAAACCAAGTGGCGTGCCTTATAAAGACCTTTCGCCGGAAGCAATGGTAATTGTGGATTTTGAAGGCCATACCATTGAAGGCGATTTAAGACCATCATCAGATACCTTAACCCATGCCGTACTGTATAAAAACTGGGTAAATGTAAATGGAATAGTACATACACACTCCACTTATGCAACGGCCTGGGCACAGTCACAAAGGGATATCCCGATTTACGGTACCACACATGCCGATCACCTCACGGTAGATATTCCGTGTGCAAGTCCAATGGATGATGAAATGATACAGGGAGATTATGAACATCAAACTGGCCACCAGATCATCAATTGCCTTGCTGCAAGAAACTTAAGCTATACAGATACAGAAATGATTCTGGTGGGTAATCATGCGCCTTTTACGTGGGGGAAAACCGCAGAGAAAGCAGTTTATAACAGTGCTGTATTAGAATCAGTAGCACAAATGGCCTATCTGACAGAACAGATCCGGCCTGATGTGCAACGGTTAAAATCATCCCTTATAAAAAAACATTATGAACGCAAGCATGGTCCGCTTTCCTATTATGGGCAATCATAAAACACATTGAATAAAAACAAATGAAAACCGCGTATTTGCTACTCCTCTGCCTTATATTATGTATTAGCACCAATGCACAAAAAAGAGCCAGTACACCAACTCCTCCAATGGGCTGGAACAGCTACAACTGTTTTGGCTCTGCCGTGCATGAAAATGGGGTTAAGGCTAATGCAGGTTATATGGCAAAATATTTAAAACCCTATGGTTGGCAATATGTAGTGGTAGATTTTTTATGGTCGTATGATAATCCACCGTACAGTAATATTGGTAATCCTTTTCAAAAAAACCTGCAGGATGGCTCCTTTATTCCGTGGTTAACAATGGATAAGTGGGGACGCTTGTTGCCTCAACCTACTAAATTCCCATCTGCTTTCGGGGGAAGAGGATTTAAACCACTTGCCGATTATGTACATCACCTCGGGTTAAAATTTGGAATACATGTAATGCGTGGTATTCCACGTCAGGCAGTATGGGCCAAATCTCCGGTATTAGGCATGAAAGGGGTAACAGCCGATATGATTGCTGATACCAACTCGAAATGTGATTGGATGAACCATATGTACGGACTAAACATGGATAAACCAGGGGCACAAGCATATTTAAATTCTCTACTGAAACTGTATGCATCCTGGGGAGTGGATTTCATTAAGGTTGATGACATTGCGAGGCCTTATCATAAAAAAGAGATTGAAGGGTACCGCCTTGCAATTGAACAATGCGGAAGACCGGTAATACTAAGTATTTCACCAGGTGAGACACCACTCACCGAAGCAGATCATGTTAAAGAAAACGCCAATATGTGGCGTATGGCTGATGACTTTTGGGATAACTGGGATGAGATATTGCATATGTTTGATTATGCTAAAAAATGGGAAAACGTTGGCGGAAATGGTCACTGGCCCGATTGCGATATGCTTCAAATTGGCAAGCTATCGAAAAGGGGCCCGGTAGGTAATGAAAGATACAGCCGGTTTACAAATGATGAGTTATATACTCATATGACCTTTTGGTGCATATATCGCTCGCCATTAATGATTGGCGGCAATCTGCCGGAAAACAGAGTCATTGAACGGAAACTGTTTACTAATAACGAAGTCCTTGCCGTAAATCAACATGGACTTAAGCCACTACAGCTTTTCAAAAACGAAAACAGCATGGCCTGGTACTCGCATTTGGCCAACAGTAAAGCCATTTATGTAGCGCTCTTTAATATAGGCAACAAGGATCAGGATGTAGGCGTCGATTTTTCTTCATTAGGCCTCAAGGGTAAAATTAAGGTAAGAGATCTTTGGGCAAAACATGACGTCGGATCTTACGAAAACAATTACAGCAAACTTATTAATAAACATGGAGCGATATTGCTAATGCTCACTCCAATAAACTGAATTACAAAGTATAAAAACTTAAATATCAATGATTGATCTGAAAAAATTTGAAGTATGGTTTATAACCGGCAGCCAGCATTTATATGGAGAAGAAACCCTGAAACTGGTTGCAGAACATTCTCAGCAAATAACTAAAGGCATTAATGGTACAGGCTCAATACCTGTTACCATCGTTTATAAACCTGTTGTAAAATCAAGCGAAGAGATTTACGCTACGCTGACGGAGGCTAATAATGCTGAAAATTGCATTGGCATTATTACCTGGATGCATACTTTCTCTCCGGCCAAAATGTGGATCAGGGGGCTGAATATTTTACAGAAGCCAATGCTACACTTGCATACGCAATTTAACAGGGATATCCCATGGAGTTCTATAGATATGGACTTTATGAACTTAAATCAAAGTGCTCATGGCGACCGGGAATTTGGGTTTATTGTTTCGCGCATGCGTAAAAATCGTAAAGTAGTGGTTGGCCATTGGCAAGACCCGGAGGTACTTTCACAAATTGATGTCTGGACAAGAGCTGCTGCGGGTTGGCACGACTGGCAAGGTGCAAAATTTGCCCGCTTTGGCGATAACATGCGTTACGTAGCAGTTACCGAAGGCGATAAGGTAGAAGCTGAACTAAAATTTGGGTATTCCGTTAATACATATGGTGTTGGCGACCTGGTAAAAGTGATTGATGGTGTAAGCAAGCAGGAAATTGATAACCTGATTACCGAATACGAAGACAGTTATACAATGGATGCTGCTTTACGCAAAAATGGAGCAAAACATGCATCGGTGTATGAAGCCGCAAGGATAGAGATTGGTTTGCGCAAATTCCTGGAAAATGGCAGTTTTAAAGGCTTTACTGATACATTTGAAGACCTGCATGGCATGGTGCAGTTGCCCGGCATTGCAGCACAACGATTAATGGCTGCGGGCTATGGTTTTGCTGGTGAAGGCGATTGGAAAACGGCAGCACTGGTACGTGCGTTTAAAGTAATGGGCAGCGGACTTAAAGGCGGCAACGCATTTATGGAAGATTACACCTATCATTTCGACCCTAATAATAGTCTGGTTTTAGGATCACATATGCTCGAAATTGATGCCTCGTTGGCAAATGGAAAAGCAAACCTTGAAGTTCATCCCTTGGGTATTGGCGGCAAGGCTGATCCGGCGCGCTTAGTGTTTAACGTAGCAGGCGGCCCGGCCTTAAATGCTTCCATCATTGATATGGGTAACCGGTTCCGCTTGCTTATAAATGAAGTGGAAGCTATTGAACCGCAAAATGAATTGCCTCATCTGCCTGTTGCACGGGTACTTTGGAAACCATATCCGGATATGAAAACAGGATGCGCAGCATGGATCTATGCCGGCGGTGCACACCACACCGCTTATAGTCAAAACCTTACTGCTGAACATTTACAAGATTTTGCAGATATAGCAGGGCTTGAGTTTTTACGAATTGGGAAAGATACCCGCCTTGATCATTTCCGCAATGAGATCCGTTGGAACGAGGTAGCATTTAGATAGGTAAAACAAGCCGAACAGCATAAGTTAATGGGTACGCCAGGTGCGCCATCAGGTTCATGTGGTGCACCTGGCGCACTTTTTAATTAAAAAATGAGACTTTAGTTTACTCTATGATAATAAAACTATCATTCAAACTCTATCAACATGCAATCGAAAAAAACAATATTTAAAACAATCAGATTATCAAAATTCCTTTTTGCCGGTACTTTTCTGCTGTCTTTATGTTTTAAAGCGAATGCACAAACTAACGATCTTGGCTTAAAGGTGCATCATATCACATTATCAGTTAAAAATATTGATACCATGGTTTACTGGTATACCCACGTGCTGGATTTAAAGTTGATAAGAAAATCAGACGAGAGCGCCAGGATAGAATTAGACGGATTTTTCATTGATATGCTTCAGGTAAAAGGTTCTTCGCGCCAGCCTTCACAGGATCTGTCGACAGACGATCATATGCAAGCCCAGGGCTGGCGCCACCTGGTATTCAACACTGCTGATTTTTACAAAACTTATTTATTACTCAAGGCCAAAGGCGTTGTTTTCCCACAGGTTATCGACGAAAAAAATAAGACTAAAATACAGGGAATATTTTTTAAAGATCCGGAAGGCAATGTGTTAGAAATTCGCCACATACAGCAATAGAAAATCAATTAAAACGCTTCATTCAAATTAAGGAAGAAGCCTTTGTTACCGAATTTACCAAAGGCATAATCAAGTGCAAGATTTGTACGCGTAGCTTTATTAAACAGTATTCGTAAACCCGCACCACCTCCCGGCTGAAATTGTTGGAACAGTTTAGTACCATGATCATCATTAGCTGTTTGCATATTCACAAAAGTTACGCCGCTGATAAACTTGTTACTTAATATCGGAAACCGGAACTCGGCCTCAGTATCATTATATTGCGTCCCCTTAAAATATTGCGAGGTGTATGCCCTGCCGCTTCTGAAAGACACATCCCGGGCTGTTCCCGGCAACTCCAGGTAAGGTATTGCACCGCTGAGCAGATAAGAACCCCAATTCCATAGTGCCAATACCGTTTCAGGGTTGGCATCCGACAAGCTGAAATATTTTCTGAAATCGGTAGTTAGTTGCACCGCATTTTTTGTGCTCCCTATCCATGTTTGATTAACACGGATACCGGCATCAGCATAAATACCTTTGTAGGCCCTGTTCTGATTATCGCGGGTGGTATATTCTGCATTAAAAAGAAAACCGCTGGTTACATAATGATCCTGTGGAAAGCCATACTTATTGTTATAAACACTTAAAGGAGTTCCATTATTTACCGTATCCTTCTGGTTAATGTCACTCCTTACCTCTGCGGATATCCCAGCTCCCACGAAAAAATTTTTCTCAATCTCTTTATAGATCTTTTCCCTCGCATTAAAATAAAAAGAGTGGATGGCATAAGCCTGATGATTAGGGTCTGCCAATATGTTATCAGTGGCGCTTCCACCGGTAATTGTCCGGCCTATGCCTAATCCATAATCGGGTGTAACCGTTTTGGCAACCACAATATTACCTTGCAAGTTCCATTTATTTCCTGGGGTAAATATATTATGGTTAACGTAAAAATAAATAATCCCTTTAGTAGTAATGGAAGCTGATGTTGCGGCTACAGAAAGCAGTGTATTGGGATCATTCCCTAATTTACGACCAGCTACCGCTTTAATGCCTGCCTGTGCGCCAATTGTTGGGTTGGCCGAAATATTAGGCACAATCGTAATACCCGATCCTTTATGTAAGGTATCAGCTGATTTGTGGGGATGAATTATGTTGCGCAATAAATCGCCAAAGTCATATTGCTTATTGATATCATAGGATGAAGGTTTGTAAATCTTTTTGCCTTTGGCACCCAAAGAATCTGCCTTCAAAGTATCAACCGGCACAATTACCTGGCCAAAGGTAAAACCCCTGAAGCTTATCAGTCCAATCAGAAGTATCCATTTAAAAAAAGAAATACGTTTTAAATTTGAGCAAAACTGCTCTGTAGAGGTATAAATATTCAAATTTCAATAATTAATATTCGCTTAACGTAACTTTAACCAATACACCTCTTAAATGTTTTATAATTATACGGATATGAAGGTTTAATATTTATGATACAATATTTTATATCCCCAAAACCTGTAGTTTAATATCAGTCAAAATAAAATAATTGGTTCCATATGACCTATATCTTACTTTCAAAACAAATAATTCCCTTATCTTACTTCCGTTAAATATTTAATTTTTAGCAGGCTTTTACATTGATGAACAACTGGATTAAAAACTATAGCGGAATGATCTGGCTTATTGCAGGAATTTTAGCCGGCAGTCTTGCCGGAGCAATATTCGGCAAGAGCGCAGAAATTTTAAAACCTATTGGTGATATTTTTTTAAACCTACTTTTTGTTGCCGTTATTCCCCTCGTTTTCTTTGCTATTTCATCGGCTATTGCCAATTTACATGGTGCCCAAAAGTTAACCCGTATAATGGGCGTAATGACAATTGTTTTTTTGGTAACTGTAATTATTGCAGCATTAATAACCATAGCCGCCGTTTGGATGTTTCCACTACATCAACAGGCAAGTGCACCCGCTGTTGCAGGCTCCACCAATATAGGCAAACAATTATCCTCCGATCAAATCACACAGCTTTTCACATCGAGTGAGTTTTTCGAACTTCTTTCCCGCAAAAATATGCTGGCCATGATTATTTTCGCCATTTTAGTGGGCTTTGGCGCACTTAATTCCGGCGAAAAGGGCGAAGGTTTTAAGCAATTCCTTAATGCCGGGAATGAAGTATTTAAGCAGGTATTTATTATTATAATGAAAGCCGGTCCGATTGGTCTTGGTGCCTATTTTGCTTACCAGGTTGCCGTGTTCGGTCCGTCGCTATTTGGCACTTATGCTCACACTTTAAGCATTGGATACGGTGTAAGCATATTCTATTATGCGGTATTATTTAGTGTATATGCTTTTGTTGCCGGTGGTGTAAACGGCATTAAACGTTATTGGAAAAATAATATTATTCCTTCGGCTACTGCCGTAGGTACCTGTAGCAGTATTGCTACCATACCGGCCAATCTGGATGCTGCCAAAAAAATGGGCGTTTCAAGCGTTATAGCAGGTATTACTATCCCGCTTGGCGGAACATTGCATAAAGAAGGATCAAGCGTATCCTCTATTTTAAAAATGGCAGTGGTGTTTGCCATGTTCGGCAAAGGGTTCAACAGTCCCGAAACTATTTTACTGGCTCTGGGTATGACTGTACTGGTAAGTATTGTTGAAGGAGGAATACCCAACGGAGGTTACGTTGGCGAAATATTATTCATATCGGCCTATGGCTTCCCACCGGAAGCATTACCGCCTGCAATCATCGTCGGAACATTGATTGACCCTGTTGCAACTCTACTTAATGCTACTGGCGATACAGTTGCTGCTATGATGATAAATCGTTTTGTTGATGGTAAAAACTGGGCCGTTAATGAAGCATAAATCCAATGCTATCCTATTTTCAATTAACAACCAGGCGGCATAATCCACCTGGCTGTTGGAGCAGGCGAATGATCATGTGAGCCCCCGGATACGGTAATCAACGGGATGATATTCAAAAATTAAGGCTACCCAAATACCTTTTTTACTTTTATCATTTTGAAGATCAAAACTTTAACAAAAACTTAAGTTAAAGTGTAACCTTAAAAATCCTGATGTCGTATAAGAGTATTCATTGAGCGCCCTGCTCATCAATAATTTATCAAATCAAAAAGTTCCCTGGCGCGAGGTCGGGGATCTTTTTATTGATTACGAATATAATATATAACTTTAATATAATCAATACCGTATAAGTACCCAAGTTTAGTTCAGAAAGATAACAATTAAGGATGTAATTTTTTTAACCGGTAAGAAATTACCGGTTATTTTTTTGGTTACTACTACTTCTGGCTTAGCTTAAACCAAAGCATCTGCAATTTCTCCAAATCCTTTTTCCCTGGCCAGGTCAGCTGGCAGCTTGCCTCCTTCCATGCGGATATTTACATCTGCCCCATGTTCAAGCAGCAGGATTAATAAGTCGATATTACCATTTTGAGCGGCAGAGTGCAGCGCCGTTACTCCGGCTTGTTGTTTTACATTTACCTGCGCATTATTCTCTATCAGCAAACGAGCAATCTGTGTATAATTTCCTGCCGCAGCCGAGTGCAGTGGGTAAACCTTAAATCCATTGTTTGAAGGAAGGTTAACGTCGGCTCCTTTTAAAACCAGGTAATTGGCTATTTCATATTGCCCAAAATAACAGGCAAGCCCTAATGAAGTGAAACCGTCTTCAGCATAAAAATTTACTGCTTCCGGGTTTTGATTAATCAAATTGGCTACCACATCGAATTTACCCGCAGCAGCAGCTTCAAAAAGGCTGATATCATCAAGATATTTAATAATCAACTCAGTTACCGTCGGCTTTTTGTAATAGCAACTCAGCATAAGCGGTGAAACCTGATGACTGGTACGCCCTTTTGCCAACGCAGGGTTTTGCGATAACATGGCATCTAAATTTATCAGATCACCGGTAGTGATATATTGTTCCAGCATCTCAACACTCATATATTTACATCTTAGTAAATGATATTAATTGGAAACAGCACCCGGCATGGCTGTTCACATTAAATTTACAATAATTTCATCAAGCAACAAGAACATTCAATATTACGTAAAATTAAAATATCAAGGTAAATAAGTTGTTTAATCTATTAACTTTATATTTGTAGAATAACAGTGTTATAGGATGCCGGTAAAAGGAAATCAGTTTAAATCAAATAATTTCAAGCAGGAAAATCAGCCCCGGCAATCATCGTCAAAGGCTGAAAGAGAGCGCCCAGTAAAGCAAAAACAGGCGTTTTTCAATACTTCCGAGCTTACTAATGCCAAAGTTTTAAAAATTTCGGGGTTGTTTTTGCTTTTGCTATCAGTGTATTTCCTGGTGGCATTTACCTCTTATTTATTCACCTGGCAGGAAGACCAGAGTTATGTTTCGGCAGCTAATGGCGGCTGGCATAATCTGTTCAAAACTACACAGGAGTTAATGGATAATGGTGTAAAAAATCCCATTATTGAAAACTGGATGGGCAAATTTGGCGCTCTGCTTTCCAACCAGTTTATTTATGAATGGTTTGGTGTGGCATCATTTCTTTTTGTTTTTGTATTTTTTGTTACAGGCTACCGTCTGCTATTCAGGATTAGCTTATTTTCTATTACAAAAACACTGGTCTATTCTTTCTTTTGCTTAATATTTCTGTCTATAGCTATAGGTTTTTTGCATGCCTTTGTCGCTGATACTCCTAATTATCTGGAAGGTGAATTTGGCTACTGGAGTAACCGCCTGCTTAATGCGCAGATAGGGCAAACAGGCATAGCTGGTTTATTGGTATTTGTTGCACTCACTTTACTGGTAGTTGCCTATAATATCGATTTCAAGCTACCTAAAAAGAAGGACAAAATTACCGAGCCTGATTTTGTTGATGACGAGATTGCACCTAAACCGGTAAACCAAAAAGTGGAAGAAGTTGGAGAAACAGATGAGGATGATGTTCCTTTACCGCTTGAATGGTCTGGCCGTGCAAATAAACTAAAGGATACGCCAGAGAACTTAGTTAAACCCGATCCGCTTAAACAGCAAACCCTGGTACAAAACCCTATATTCCATGAACCGCTGGTGCTAACACCCGATGCTGACAGCGAAAACCATGAGCCAGAGTTTGAAAATGAAATCCCATTAACTATTGGTGTTACCAGGCCCACCCCCACTTTAAATATTGAGCAATCAGATGAGGAGAAAGCAAAGAGCCTGCTTGATCAATTTGGAACATATGATCATAAGCTCGACCTGGCATCATACAAATACCCTACGCTTGATTTGCTGGAAAATTATGGTTCAAACAAAATCAACGTTAACTCTGATGAGCTTTCTGCCAACAAGAACAAAATTGTTGAAACGCTGAATCATTATAATATTGAAATTGATAAGATAAAGGCTACTATCGGTCCAACTGTTACCTTATATGAAATTATTCCGGCACCAGGTGTAAGGATTTCTAAGATCAAGAACTTGGAGGATGATATAGCCCTTAGCTTAGCGGCTTTAGGTATCCGTATTATTGCCCCAATGCCGGGCAAAGGCACTATTGGTATTGAAGTACCAAATCAAACTCCTGAAATGGTTTCGATGCGATCAGTACTGGCTACTGAAAAGTGGCAGAATAATACAATGGACCTGCCAATTGCCCTTGGTAAAACCATTAGCAATGAGGTATTTATTGCCGATTTAGCCAAAATGCCTCACTTATTGGTTGCGGGTGCAACCGGCCAGGGTAAATCTGTTGGTATTAATGCTATATTGGTTTCGCTGCTATTCAAAAAGCACCCTGCCGAACTTAAATTTGTATTGGTTGATCCTAAAAAGGTGGAGCTAACGCTGTTCCGTAAAATTGAGCGTCACTTTTTGGCTAAGTTACCGGATGAGGCCGATGCCATTATTACCGATACTAAAAAGGTGGTAAATACGCTGAATTCACTTTGTATTGAGATGGATCAGCGTTATGATCTGTTAAAAGATGCCCAGGTACGTAACCTGAAGGAATACAACGACAAATTTGTACACCGCAAAATAAGCGACCCAGAAAAGCACCGGTACCTTCCATTTATAGTACTTGTTATTGATGAGTTTGCCGATTTAATGATGACCGCAGGTAAGGAAGTTGAGGTGCCTATTTCCCGTATTGCGCAGCTGGCCCGTGCAGTGGGTATTCACCTGGTAATTGCAACTCAAAGGCCATCAGTAAATATTATTACAGGTACTATTAAAGCCAACTTCCCATCAAGGCTGGCATTCAGGGTACTGTCAAAAATAGATTCACGTACCATTTTAGATAGCGGTGGTGCCGATCAATTGATAGGCCGTGGTGATATGCTGTTATCAACCGGGAGCGATCTGATACGTCTGCAATGCGCCTTTGTGGACACCCATGAGGTTGAAAGAATATCCGATTTTATTGGTAACCAGCGCGGCTACCCATCGGCATTATTATTGCCTGAATATGTAGGTGAAGGTGAAACCAGCAGCGCAAAAGAGTTTGACCCCGATAACCGAGACCCTTTGTTTGACGATGCTGCAAGGTTAATTGTACTGCATCAGCAAGGCTCAACATCACTTATACAGCGTAAAATGAAATTGGGCTATAATCGAGCTGGCCGTATTATTGACCAGTTAGAAGCAGCTGGAATTGTTGGCCCTTTTGAAGGCAGCAAGGCCCGCGAAGTTTTATATCCTGATGAGTATAGCCTTGAACGCCACCTCGAAGTATTAGCAAAACAAAATAACAATTAAACCTGTTGACTAGTAGCCCCTCTTAGTGTATATTCAGGCACCAAAAATTCAAATGAAAAAACTATTTATATTCTCCGTTCTCTCTTTATTAACTACTTATATTTTCGCCCAAAAAGACGCGGCTGCTAAAGACATACTTAACAAAGTGAGTGCAAAATACCGCACTTATGATGTTGTAAAAACTGATTTTGATTTCACTCTTGAAAACAAACAAGCCGGTATCACTGAAACACAAAGTGGTACGCTGATAGCCAAATCCAAAGCCAATAAGTTCAGAGTAACTATTTATGGCCCACAGTCTTCAGCCAAACCAGATGCCGCGCAGGAAATTATAAGCGATGGAAAAACCCAATGGACCTTTCTGAAAAAAGATAACGAAGTCCAGATAAACAATGTTGACATCAGTGGCGAAGGACTTAACCCAGCTCAGATATTCACCATTTATGAGCATGGCTATAAATATATTTACAATGGAGATACAAAGGTTGGCGGCAAAACTTACCAGGAAATTGACCTTACTCCAGACGATATTAATAAATCCTTTTTTAAAGTGCGCTTACTGATTGATAAAGTAAAAAAGCAGATTTACAGCGCCCTTATATTCGATAAAAACGGCAATCATTACACTTATACCTTAAAAAGTTTTATTCCTAATCCTCCGGTAGCTGAAAATACTTTCAGTTTTGATCCAAAGGCACACAAAGGTGTTGAGGTGGTGGATTTGAGGCAATAATCATTTTCGGAGATCAGGGGAAAAACAAATTCTGATCTCCAAAAATTCAAATTAAAGAAGGTGATTTTTATATTGATGTTTTTCTGATAAGCATGACTCGGCATACCCGATTACTTTCTTCTTTTCAAGTAGCTCCAGCAGTTGTTTTATAGGTAAAAAATCAATGTCGGCTAATATATTAAGCCCAATATATTTATGATTGAGTATCCTTGGCTTGCAGCCCAGTTGCTCAAATTCCTTGCAGATATCTGTTATCATATATTGCTCATCGGTTAATACAATATGGATGGTTGAATTACCCGAATGTTTAACCGTTTTACGATAGGTGAGCATCCCCTCCTTCTCTTTAAATTCGGCCCAAACAACATCACCTGTAGCTAGTTTCGGAAGATAAAATGGAATAGTTTTTATTTTAAAGTATCCGTATTCTTCATTAACTATTTCGGCATCCAGGGTTTCAAAGTGCTCTTCTTCCAGTATTGTGCTATATAGTCGGAATAATATGCTTACTAAATTACTCTCGGGCATAGTTGTATTTTGTGATGCAAATATAATTATTCTATGTTACCTGCCTTAATACGACACTCCATTACTTCGCGCAATGGAAACTATTTTTTTTTGTGATTTCATTTAAATGGTTGATCAGGTTTATTTAATAAAATTAAAAAAAAGCCTAATCAACCACTTGCGGAGTCAGTTAATTAAGTAACTATACTCTTAAATATATTTTGTTTTTGTCCAGTATCTTACCAACGGTCCAGCAGATCAGCATATAGCAAACGGCAAACAATAAAGAGCCTATGGCACCCGGTGCTATCACCTGGAAAAACACATCATTGATCCACCCGTAGAAGCTTTTGCCATGCACACTGATCATATAAAGTACTTCAACAAAAAGTTCTGAAAATAAATAGATCGGTAACGGATTTTTACCAACCGTAGTAAAAAATGCAGTCCAGTTTGCTTTGTTGAATGATTTTATTTCAATGATATAAATTAAGGCCGAAATCCAGATCAGGTCAATACCTACAGTTAATAGTACAAATGGGCTTGTCCATAATTTTTTAGCAATCGGGAAAGTCATGTTCCAACAAAGAGCAATAAAAATAAACAGAAAGCCAAATAACATCAATTTGGCAAGCGTTTCATATCCTTTACCTTTTTCCTGTATAAACTTACCTGCATAATAACCTCCAATAACATTTACAATGGCAGGCAAAGTGCTCAATATCCCTTCCGGATCAAAAGCCACGCCCTCCCCGTGATATAAATGGTTATCACCTAACAAAAATTTGTCCAGATAAGTACCTGCATTGGTTAACATACCATAGGGTGCAGTATGATCACCAAAAACAAGTAATAATATCCAGTATCCTACTAAAAGTAAAGCACTGATAACAATAACTGCGGTTTTTGATTTTATAAAATAAATAAGCAATGATGCAAAAAGATAGCAAAGTGCTATACGCTGCAAAACACCGAATATACGGGTATGGCTAATAGGCGAAAAAGACCAGCCACTTGCGTTATGCTCAACAAAAGGAAACCAATACATTAAAAAGCCCAATAAAAAGATCAGAGCAGCTCGCTTAAATATTTTAAATACTACTGAACCTGAACTTAAACCAATAAATTTCTTTTGCGAAAAACTCATTGCATTACCAACTGCAAACAAAAATGACGGAAAAACAAGATCGGTTGGTGTAAAGCCAAACCATGCGGCATGATCCAGCGGAGGAAATGCTGCCGCGCCGCTTCCCGGCGTGTTTACAATAATCATAAAACAAATAGTCATTCCGCGAAATACATCCAGCGAAAGAAATCGGTTAGCGCTTTGGTCCATTTTTTAATAAAGGTTTAAATATAAATGAGGAAATAATGGACAATATATAAATATTATAATTCAAACCCAATTACCCATTGCAAGAATTTTAAAACTTAGCCTAGATTTTAAAAAAATTTATAAAGTTGCGCAATTATTTATGAATTTAGGATCAAATCCCACCTCAGCTATTGTCTTTAATTTTTCGCTTTTCCTATGCTGTGTACTGAGTACTTCTCGCACATTCGGAAACAAATTGCTATTTTTGAAACCCATGCTAACAGTAACTAATCATACACTCGAAAAACTGGAAATGTTGTTAAAGACAACCGGTTATAAAGTACGTTATGAAAAAGGCAACTTTAAAACCGGGGCCTGCCTGTTGCAAAACAGTAAAGTCATTGTGGTTAACAAGTTTTCAGGCTTGGAAAGTAAAATATTAGCCATAAGTGAACTGGCGCGAGACTTGGAAATGGACTATAATTTACTTGATGATAAACAGATTGCCTTCCATCAGCAGTTAAAACAAATAAAACTGGAACTGTGACCATTACATTTTTAGGAACCGGAACTTCGCAGGGTGTGCCTGTTATTGCCTGCAATTGTGAGGTATGCCTCTCAACTGATAAAAGGGATAAGCGCCTACGTACTTCTATCCTGATTGAGGGAGAAGACAAGGTAGTTGTTGTTGATTCCGGGCCTGATTTCCGTTACCAGATGTTGAGGGCCAATGTACAGCACCTGGATGCCATTGTTTTTACTCATGAGCATAAAGATCATATTGCTGGTTTAGATGACATCAGGGCCTTTAATTATAAGCAAAACGGTCCTATTGATGTTTATGCTGATAGCCGGGTACAAACAGCATTAAAAAGGGAGTTCTATTATATTTTTGAGGAATTTAAATACCCTGGCATTCCGCAGCTTAATCTACATACCATTGGGTCCGATCCTTTTAAAATAGGCAATATCAATTTTACCCCAATAGAAGTATTACATTATAAACTGCCTGTAATGGGCTTCCGCATCAAGGATTTCACCTATATTACAGATGCTAAAACAGTATCAGAAACTGAAAAAGAAAAAATAAAAGGAAGTAAAATACTGGTGATTAATGCTTTGCAGAAACAAAGCCATATTTCGCACTTCACTTTTGACGAGGCCATTGCATTTGCTGAAGAAATGGGCGCGGAAACTACCTATTTTACTCATATAAGCCATCGACTGGGAAAGCATGAAGATGTTATGGCCCAATTACCGCCCAACATTGAGCTGGCTTATGATGGCTTAAAAATTAAAATATAAGACCGGTACTTATAGCCCTACAAAACTTACCCTGTCCATTGAACCACGATAGCTGCCCAGGTGGCCCTTGTGACGCACGTCAATTTTACCGCGAATGGTAATCTTTTTATTATTTATCTGGGTAAACTTTCCATCGTTAAATTCAAAAAGCCCCTGGTGGGTACCTGTTAAATATAAAGGGCAATCCTGACTAAAATTAATCCAGATGGCATGATCATTTGAATGGTTAACAAATGTACTGTCATTAACCAATGCCGATTCTTCATCACCCTCAACATAAGTTCCGTAAACCTCAATATACTGATGATCATATTTTTGAATGCTGTCGATTAATTGAGTAAAGCTAACACGCTTAAAAACAATACCATCATCACAACTACTTTTATAAATTTTAGGTTGTTTGTGTTTACAGGATGAAAATATAATAGAAAGTAAGAGACAAGCAAAAGGAATTCCTTTATGAAGTATTTTTACTGATGGTTTTGAAGGGGTATTGGCCATAAAGTAAGTTTTGATAAAATTTCAAAAAAGGACCAATTATGCCCTTTAGCGTTCCGAAACAATGTTTCGCCCAATTAGACCAGCACTTACACCAAAGGTTTAACTGCAATATAACTAATTTTGAGCACATTCCGGATATACAAATAAACTAAGTGTAAGCCATTATTAGTGTTTGTATCAACAAACTTTACAATTGGGAGATATGCCGAAAAGATCTGTATAAGTAACTCCTATCAACATAAGCTTTATGGCCAAAAACTTTTACAAAAAATGTCAATGCTTGTTACCTACTATGACATTTTTCATAATTATTGTAAGTATAATTTTACTGACGAAATAACTGCTTATGTGTTCTTCTATGAATAACTTCTCTCTCTTTTTGCTTTTTGGGCTTTTTCCTTTTGCCCAACCATATTATAAAGCCGGTTATGGGTAACGTTGCACAAATAAGGCTGGCTAAAAAAGCAATGATTTTGCTCGTTAAACCCCAAATCTGCCCTACGTGAATGTCGTAATTTAAATCAGTAAGTTTCATACCTGCACTTTTTTTAGCGTTGGGCAGGTATTTAAGTAGTTTCCCGTTATTACGGTCATAATAGTAATCATCACTATTACCAAAATGCATACTCTCCCTGTATGCAGTAATATTTATTGTTCCGCTTTTGCTGCCATTATCAGCAATTAAAAACATCCGGGCATCAAGTTCCGATTTTTTCACTTCAAAAAAGACCCGGTCAATTACGGATTTTGCCCCAACTGTTAATTTATTTAAAGTATCTGATTTGGGGAATACATTTTCATCAGGATAACTTTTACCCAGGTTAGCTGCCTTATAAATACCGGTATTAACCCAGCTAAAAGCCATTGATAAACCGGTTAACGCCAATATAATGGCAACGCTGGTAGCGTAAAAGCCAAGCACATTGTGCAGATCATAATTTATACGGCGCCAGCGAGCGTTCCATTTTATGGTAAGGCTACGCTTTCTGTCGGTTTTGCGTTTGGGCCACCAGAGTACTATGCCGGTAATCATCAAAACAACAAAAATAATTACCGATACCCCAACCACCATTTGCCCTATCTTTTCGGGTAGTAATAAGTAAAGATGGATGTATTTAATAATGGTAAAAAAGTTTTCCTTTATCCCTTCGGTATGTAACAACTGTGCATTGTAGGGGTTTATATAAACATAGGTGTAGCCTTGTTTTTTTACATTGGCAAGCACAGCTGCTGGCCTGTCAACTCCAAAATAGTAAATATAATTTGCCGAAGCGCCTGGGTATTTTGTTAACGCGATGTTTTTTAAGGCAGATGGGCTAATGTAAGGCTTATTTTGAATTTCAACCTTTCGCCATGAATGTATGGCATCCTGAATTTCATCCTGAAAACAAAAGATACAGCCAGTAATACTTACAATAAACACCACCAACCCGGACATAAATCCGAGCCAGCGATGTATAAATAATATTATTTTTTTAAACGCCATTAACTTAAAACTTGAAAGCAACACTGCCTACTACCTGCCTTGGCATTTGCGGGTTAAGAGTAGAATAACCAGTCCAATATTTTTCATTAGTAAAGTTGTTTACGCCGAAAGAGAAACGATATTTTGAATACTCATAAAATGCTGAGGTATTTAATACAACGTACGATGGCAAAGTGAAAACACCAGTACTGGTGTTTAATACATCATTTGCACTTGCATAATTACCACCAATACCAATACCTAAACCTTTAATCAGTTCTTTTGGTAAGCGATAGCTCAACCATAAGTTGGCAGTGTAAGGCGAGCCGGCAGTGGTTGGCCTTGTGCCGTTAATATCAGGACTGATATCAGTATATTTTGAATCGTTATAAGCAAAACCTGCTACTACGTTAAACCCGGTGAATGGATTAGCAATAACTTCGGCTTCAAAACCTTTGCTTAATTGTGTACCATCCTGGATGTTTAAAGTAGCGTTATACGGGCGAATAATATCCTGTACCTTAATATCATAATAGCTTAAAGTACTGGTTAGCTTGCCATCAAACAGGCTTATTTTCACGCCACCTTCAATCTGGTTAGCTTCCTCAGGCCTAAAAGTTTTACCAGTATAATCTAATCCGTTTTCATTAGTAAAGCCGTTTTGGTAATTAGCAAATAATGACACTTCATTTTTTACTAGTTGATAAATCAAACCAAATTTAGGCGACCATGCATTTTGGGTATACATACCTGATTTTACCTGGGTGGTTGGGTTATAACTACCCTGATTATCAAAATGATCAAAACGAATTGCTGCCTGTGCTATTAATTTATCAGTTATATTCAACACATCAGATGCGTAGGCAGCGTAAGTGTTTGATGAAAAAATGTAAGGATAAACATAGTAACCGCCCGTGGCATATTGTGCACTTAAATTAGCTTTATTAAAGCCAGTGTAGTTAAATGTACTGCTGTTAATAGGTACAACATCATAAGAACCTTCAATAAACGACTGATCGGAGTTAACTCTATAAAAATCAAGACCACCAACAAAACGGTTTCTTAACTTACCGATATTGAAATCGCCGTTAATGTTTTCTTGTACATCCAATTGTTTTTGCCAGCTGTTTCGGGTCGACTGATCGTCACGCGCCATCGAATCTTTTGACATCAGGTAGTAGTAGGGTCCAAATCCGTTAGAGTAACTGTATGCTGACGAGAAATTTGTTTGTGATTTCCAATGATCAGATATTTTATAATTAATCACTCCAAAAAAGTTATAGCTTTTTGATTGTTGTGATAAATCGCCGTTATTATAAGTTTTATAATAATCAAGATTTAATTGTTTAGCATTGGTGGCACCTAATTGATCTGTAGTTGCACCATAGCTGAAAAAGTAAATAGGCTGGATCGTATTATTACCTTCAAAAAGTTCAGCATCAAACTGAATTGATAGTCTGTCGTTTACTTTATATAATAAACTTGGATCAACAGTTGTTCCTCTGCTAAATCCATTTTGCTGCCAGCTGCCCTGGTAATTAAAAGCAGTGTTTAAGCGGAATAATAATTTCTTAGCCGAGTCAAGCGGAGTGTTTACATCAGCGCTAACACGATTAAAACCATAGCTACCTACATTATAGGTTATTTGGCCACCCAAAGTATCGTACGGTTTTTTAGTAACCCGATTAATTAAACCACCATAAGAAGTTAAAGCGCTACCAAACAAAGTTGCTGATGGGCCTTTTAAAACCTCAACACTTTCAACATTTATCAAATCAATCGTATTACTCACATTTCCTAATACGCCATCTCGTAATAGACTTTGTACAGCAAACCCACGTGAAGTATAATAAGCGCCACCATCACCACTACGTCCTGTCGCCTGCCACATAGTTTGTATACCGGGAACATTCTTAATAGCATTGTCAACTGTGGTAACATTTTGTTCTTCTAACAATGCAGAAGTGATATTGCTATAAACCTGTGGGTTTTCCAGGTTATCCAACGGAATTTTCTGCACATCATCAGTATGCTTCTTAACGAATTTATTGGTTTTATTACCGTTAATAGTTACTTCTTTTAATGCGCTTGCAGTAATTTGAACAGTTATAACCGGCACAACAGTAGTTTCGCCACCTTTTACCACCACGTCAATTTCCTGGTTTTTAATACCTACGTGTGATACAACAAGCTTGTAATTACCTGCGGGAGCTTTAAATTCAAATTCCCCGTTTTTATCGGTAACCACCCCGTAACTGGTGCCTTTTAATTTTACTGAAATGTTTTCGGCAGCTTCTTTTTGTGTAGTTACCACGTTGCCTTGTATGATGCCTTTAACCGTACCTTTTTGCTGTCCGTATGAAAATCCGGAGATCAGCAAAAATAGTGTAAGTAAACCGGCAGATGAGTTTTTGATGGATAAGCTGAATTTAAACATACTTGTTTTTATTTAGACTAATTATAAATAATGGCGCAAATGTATGTTTGCTTCTCTTAAAAACAAAGCTTTTTAAATTATTTTTCAGGAATGCAATAAGAGGAGCAGCTTATTATTGGATATAATTAGCTGTTAAATAGACAATTAATAGCACTGGAAATATTATCAAATTCAACTTGCACTCATAGATTATGAGCACAAGTTGAATGCAGAAATTATGGAGAATTACTTTACCACAGGTAAAATAATTTTTGATAGATCGTGATAAACGTTGATGGTTTCCTTTATAAAATCATCCTCTTTTGCGTGATAGATGTCAATAAATTGTTGTGGATTACGATCTACCAATGGGAACCAGCTGCTTTGTACCTGGATCATTAAACGGTGACCTTTTTTAAAGGTATGAGCAACATCAGGCAGGGTATATTTTACCTGGGTTGGTTTGCCAGGTACAAAAGCTTCAGGGTTGGAATAGCTATTGCGGTACCTGCCGCGCATAATTTCGGCACGTACCAGCATCTGGTATCCACCCATCGGGTATTTTAAAACAGGATCTGTTTCGGCATAAATGTCTACATCGTTATAGCTTCCGTTATCCGGAAATACATCTATCACTTTTACCACAAAATCAGCATCGGTGTTTGAAAGGCTTACCATTAAATCGGCTACAACAGGGCCGGCAAGGGTTAAATCGCTGGTTAAGGTATCCGTTTCAAAAGCGAGCACGTCCGTTCTGCGCGAAGCAAAACGCTGGTCATCAGTCATATAATTACGGGTACGGTTATAGTGCACATCCTGTGTGTAAGGAACCGGTTTAGCCGGGTCGCTGATATAAGTATCAAAAGTTGGTTTAGCGGTATTATCCACAGTGAAGGAAAGCTTTCCTTTATCTTTCAGGTAGATAGCCGTGGGCTGTACATCGGCAGGTGGCCATTGCTTTAACTGGTGCCATTTGTCTTCGCCGGTAAAAAACACAGTTGCTTTACTGATGCTATCAACCGAACCAACACCACGCAAATAATAGTCAAAAAATGGAATCTCAATGTTATTAGCATAATATTCGCTGGTATTACTACCCCACGGAACATTACCTAAGTGGGTGCCGTCATTATTGCGCCATTGTTCATGATACCAAGGCCCCATCACCAAACGGTTATTAGTAGCCGGGCTTTGCTGATCAATCGCTTTATAAACATTCCATGCACCAAAGCAATCTTCAGCATCAAATATCCCCCCTACTACCAACATGGCAGGCTTAACATCTTTAATACCTACCCTTGCATTACGAGCCATCCAAAAAGTATCCCGATTAGGATGATTCATTATCTGGTTCCAGAATACCAGGCTATCGCCTGCTAATTTGGTGAGGCCTGGTAAGCCTTCTTTTAAATAAAATTGGTAATTATCATGTATCGGAGGATTATAGGTTGGAGCCGGAAAAGGAGTCGGCTTTGGGTGAGGCATTCCAAAACCGAATTCTTTATAAAAGGCAAAAGCATCCATTTGAAAGAAAGCGCCATTATGATGAAAATCATCCCCCACAAACCAATCTGTAACCGGAGCTTCTGGGCTTACCGCCTTCAATGCTGGGTGGCCGCTCAACGAGGCCATTGTTGAATAAAAACCTGGATATGAAATACCAAATACGCCAACTTTGCCATTGTTGTTTTCCAGGTTCTTCACCATCCAATCAATGGTATCATAAGTATCGCTGGCTTCATCAATATCTTTTTTTGTCTTTTTGTTGAATACGAAGGGACGGACATCTTTATAAACGCCTTCACTCATCCACCGGCCGCGCACATCTTCAATCACCATAATATACCCTTTACGGCAATATTTAATTAAATGATTTACCCAAAAAGCACGGTATTCCTTGCCATAGGGCGCACAAGAATAAGGTGTACGCTCCATCAGGATAGGGTGTTTTTCAGCATTATCTTTAGGCAGATAAACCGAAGCAAAAAGCTTAACACCATCGCGCATGGGGATGGTTACTTCCTTTTTGGTATAGTTATTTATAAACCAGGTTGAATCGGCATTTTGCGCCCTTGATAAAAAGGGAAAAAGAATAAATGCCAGAAGGTAAATTTTTCTCATATTTTAAATTCTTTATTAGGCTTTCTATTTTAAAACAGGCAGAATCAGTTTTGACTGATCGTGGTAAATATTGATGGTTTCTTTTATAAAATCCGAATCCTTTGCGTGATAAATATCAATAAACTGCTGCGGATTGCGATCAGCCAGTGGGAACCAGGTGCTTTGTATCTGTACCATAATACGGTGGCCTTTTTTAAAGGTATGGGCAACATCAGGCAGCGTAAATTTCACCTGTGTTGGCTTACCCGGCACAAATGGTTCCGGATTTGAAAAACTATTACGATACCTGCCCCGCATAATATCTCCCCTAACCAACATCTGATACTCAGCCATAGGGTATTTAATTGTGGGATTATTTTTGGTATCTAAAGGCAATACATCAATCAGTTTTACAACAAAATCGGCATCAGTATTAGATATACTCACCATCAGGTCTGCAACCAGTGGACCAGCCAGGGTAATATCATTGGTCAGGGTGTCTGTCGCATAAACTAACACATCTGGGCGCCGCGCTGCAAAACGCTGATCGTCGGTCATGTATTCCCTGGTGCGATTAAAATGCACCTTTTCGGTATAAGGCACCGGTTTAGCCGGGTCACTGACATAGGTATCAGCCGTTGGCTCAGCGGCTTTAACTGGTTCAAATGACAGCTTTCCGTTTTGCTCCAGATAGATGGGGGTTGAAACTACATCGGCAGAAGGCCATTCTTTAAATTTGCGCCATTTATTTTCACCGGAGAAGAAGATGGTTGCCTTGCTGATACTATCCAGCGAGCCCTTTCCTTTCAGATAGTAGTTAAAAAATGGAATTTCAATATTGTTCTGGTACCAATCTGCTGTATTGCTACCAAATTCAATATTGCCCAGGTGTGTGCCATCCTTACTTGCCCATTGACCGTGGTACCAGGGACCTATTACCAATTTACTGCTGGTTGCCGGGCTTTGCTTAACCAAAGCCTGATAAGTGTTCCAAGTGCCGTAACCATCCTCAGCATCAAACAATCCACCAACTACCAGCATGGCAGGCTTAACATTTTTAATTCCTGAACGTGCGTCACGCTCGCGCCACCAGGCATCAAGGTTGGGGTGGTTCATCATATTGCTCCAAAACGCCAGGCTATCGCCAGTTACCTTAGTAAAGTTAGGCAGCGCACCCATTTTTAAATAGTATGCGTAATTATCCATCCCCGGAATATCAAAGGTTTTTGCAGGCTGTGTTGTTGGGCGCGGGTGCGGCTGACTAAAGCCATAACCAACGTGGAAACCAAACGCATCTATCAAAAACAAAACACCATTGTGATGGTCGTCATCTCCAAAAAACCTGTCGGTTACCGGTGCCTGCGGACTAACGGCCTTCAATGCAGGGTGTCCGCTCAATGCCGCTTCGGTAGCATAAAAACCCGGGAAGGAAATACCACTTACACCAACCTTGCCATTGTTGTTATCCAGATTTTTTACAAGCCAGTCAATTGTATCATAAGTATCGCTGGCCTCGTCAATATCTTTATTTGTTTTTTTATTGGGATTAAAGGGTCTTACCACTTCAAATGTTCCTTCACTCATCCATCGGCCCCGGATATCCTGAATAACTATAATATACCCTTCCTTTAGGTATCTCATCATAAAACTCCGCCAATAGGGACGAAAATTTTTACCATATGGTGCGCATGAATATGGCGTGCGCGTAATGAGGATTGGATGTTTTTCTGATTGATCTGTTGGTTGATAAACAGAGGTGAATAGCTTTACACCATCGCGCATAGGTATAGTTACTTCCTTCTTAATGTAGTTATTTACAAACCACGTGGAATCGGCATTTTGAGCAAACGCCAAAAAAGGAAAAAGAAAGTATACTAAGAAGTATAGTTTTTTCATCAGCAATAATTTTTCAGTTGATACAGTAAATATGCTGATTTTTTCGATACTACCGATAATACCAATAAGGAACTATCTTTATTGTGACAATAGCTTTAAATCTATTCCAATAAAATTATTATTTATTTAACTCACGTAATCTTTGGCGGATATATTGCCCGGCCTGCGTTAACTGCGAATCGGTCCAGCCGCCATTTTCAGATGCCCCGGGCATTAATAAAGCGGTGGTTTCTGTTTTGTCGGTAATGTTCCAGTTTGTCCAGCTCAGTTTATGTTCTTCCATCCAATCGGCCCAGGTTTTAACCAGATTGATGTCGAATTTGCCATTGCCATTGGCCTCTCCTACTCCCCATTCAGTAATGATTAGTGGAAGGCCCATTTTTAAAGCCAGATTGGCTTTTGCTCTTAGTTTTTCTTGGTGATAAGGATCAGATGCATAAAAGTGAAATGAATAGGCAATATTTTTAAACCCTTTAACCGGATCTGCTGCAACTACATCCACATCCTGATCCCAATGCGGGCTACCCACCACAATCAGATTATCAGGATCGTATTTACGGATCTCCGTAATGATCTGAACTGCATAATTTTTAACCGTATCCCAGCTAACAGCAGTTGGCTCGTTCCAAATTTCATAAATTACATTGGGCAAACCTTTGTAACGTTTAGCCATATCAGCAAAAAATATTTTTGACTGCTGTAAATGCTGACTACTATGATGATCATGCCAGTCTATCAACACATAAATACCATCTTTAATAGCCTGGTCAACCACATTTGTAATTAATTGTTGTTGCAAAAATGGTTCCTGCAAATAACCATGATCGGGCTCAACGCCCATGGAAGCACGGATAATGGATACCTTAAAATCGCCAGCTAACCAATCAACCACTGCCGGATTATAATATTTACGCCCCTGCCACAAGCTCCATGAAAAGCTGATACCGCGCAATTGTGGTGCAACTCCGTTTTGGTTAATGATCTGATTATTTTCAACCCTCAACGCCCCATTCACGGCCACAGGCGTTTGAGCAAAAAGCGATACATTTATGACGATAATAAAGAGGAAAATCCAGGTCAATCTTTTCATTATATGAACATATGATTAACCAATGTAAATGAATATTTCCAAAAGGAAATAATGATGCAAAAAATGAATTATAAAATGTTAAAAGTATCCATAAACAAAACGGGTGCAGCTAGCTGCACCCGTTTTGTTTATCTATTTAAAAAATCATAACCTATTTACTGTAATAATCATAAGCTGCTTTAGCAATTTTAGCTATTACAGTCTCGCGGGTAGCTTCATCATCTTTAGAGTTGCAGACAAATATCGAAACTATTAGGTGCTTGCCGTTGGGCAACTCAATTATACCTACATCATTTGTAGCCGGTGATAAACCATCGGCACTTGTTGGGGAGGTACCTGTTTTATGAGCCACAACTGTTCCCTCAGGTAGTAAGCCTTTAATTCTTTTAGGCCCGGTGGTAGTTGCTACCATCAATTTATACAAAAAATCAGTGCTGCTTTTTGAAAGGAGTTTTCCAGTATAAAATTTATCAAGCAATAAATTCATTTCTACCGGTTTGCACCAATTGGTATATTGTAGTTCCCAAGCCGATGCCATATCAGCTTCCGAAGCACGTACAGCAATTCCCCGTATACCTGATCTCAGCATAAAATCCTGTACAGTTTGTGGGCCATTCAAAACTCTTAACAATATATCACAAGCATCATTGTCACTTTGCGAAACCATGTAGCCCAACAAATCACTAACAGAAACATCTACATCACCTTTAGGATATTTATCACGCAGGGGACTATACGTTTTCTGCATATCTTTTTTGGTAACATGAATCATTTGATCAAGTTTCAGTGTACCCGAATCAACCAAATGCAAAACCGTTAAGGCAATAGGAAATTTCATAACGCTATGCATTACCAAACGTGCCTTGCTATTATAGTTAACTGTATCGCCGGTTTCCAAATTCAGAATAGAAACACCTACTATTGCTTTTGCAGGTTTGGCAATTTGCTCAACCTGATCATGCAGCGAGGTTTGCGCATTTGAGCATACCGGAATTAAAAAAATAATGAATAATATAACTGATAGATAAATCTTCTTCATAACACAATAATAACGCAATTATCTTGCATGAAGTTTAATCCAATTGCAAATATTTTTTAAGGCTATTGGCGACATCGTTTCCTCTATCTTTGCATATTCGCTAAAATCGCCTGTTTGTGCCGTTTGCAATAAATGATTCAAGCCAGGTAAAACCTTAACTTCAAAATCCTTATTCCCATTTTGAGTGAGTATTTTTTTTATTAGGTCCAGGTTCTCCCGGGCATTTACCTGTGTGTCCTTTTCGCCGTTAACAGCTAAAACGCTGCACTTTACTTTTGCCAAATCAGCTTGTGGATTATACGTCAAAAAAAAGCGTATCCAGGGTAAATCATAAAGACCGTTATACATCAAAAACAAAGTTTGCCCAATTAATGAATTATCATGCACTTTAAGATTATCCAGCACCTTCTGATTCTGCACCTTTTTCCAGTTATCAAAAACCACCTGCATTTTCTGATCCAAAACCTCTTTATTTTCTGATGAACCAAAGAGCGCAAGAATCTGGCTATGTAAATCAATAAAAGCATTAACCGATAAACTATCCATTCCCGACTGCTTTAGCCCATAAGCATTTTGTGCAGCATTTATTTTGGCCCCGCCAACTTCTGGTGCGCCCCACATCACTATAAAACTAACGTCTTTTCGCCTTGCAGCTACCATTGGGGCTATAATACCACCCTCGCTATGGCCAATTAAACCCAGATGCTTTTTATCAACATCAGCTCTTGTTTCCAGGTAGTTTAAACTGGTTTCCACATCGTATGAAAAATCCAGTGAAGTAGCGTTTTTCCCGTTTACGCCCACCGTACTTTTGCCTGCTCCTCTGTCATCTACCCTTAAAACGGCTATGCCATTCTTGGTCAGATAATCAGCCAGCACCCAGTATAGTTTATGGCCAAAAAGGGTACCGTCTCTGTCCTGGGTTCCGCTACCGGTAATTATTATAACCGCAGGATATTTCTCACTACCATTTGGCCGGGTAAAGGTAGCTCCGTAGTGCAGACTTTTATCGGCATTATCATATTCCACATCCTCACTGTAATAGCCATACGGTTGTTTTGGTGTTTGAGGTCTTAACTGTACTTCCAAGTTTAAAGGAAGTCTTGTAGTCCCCTGTATAAACGTCCCATTAATGTTTTTTTTCTTATCCCAAAGTCCCCTATAGCTGATCCCGGCTTTTCCAAGATCTATAAATACACTATCATTTAATACAGTTGTTTTGTTGCAGGGTATACCAAATGCCTTCTGATCCGGGCTATCAAATGTGGATGTATAACTGGTATCACCTGTTTTTTTAATATTAAAAACTATATGTAACTGTCTGCCTCCCGCAGGTATTTCGCCCTGCCACATACCGGTAATGTCCTGAGCCATTAACTGGTTCAGCATGAAGGAGAACCACAAAAAGATAAATATTTTTTTCATTTTATTAATTAATTATTATAACTGATGCTTTTTGAAGTACACGTAAGAATAAATAACCGGAATAAACACCATTATAGCGATGATTGATGTAAATACAATTTTAGCGGCTACCGGTGGCATCAATAACATTAGTATAGTTAACAGAATCCCTCCAGCAAACCAGATTTTGCCTGCCAGACGATGCGTTGCCTTCCAGGTATCTTCGCTTTCCAATGTCCAGGGGGTACGAATACCTGCAAAGTAATTGGGCTTTATGCTATTCATAATATTACCGATGAAAGCCAAAAGTAAGCCTACAATAGGCAGTATTACTTTCTCCATATTAAACCCATGATGCAATGCCCCAAAGATGATAGCAATATTTAAGGCCGATAGAAATATTATTAACCCTAATCCCAGTTTTTGAAAAGTGCTTTCTCCATAACTCACTTTCTTTTTGGGATCAATGGCCGGCAGAAATTTCAATAACAGATAAACAAGCAAGGCTACTCCCTGCATAGCGATCTGGATAAACAAAAATTCGCTCTTATTGCCATACCTGTCCACAGTGCCACTTAAATTATAATGCATAGGAACTGATGCCGGAAGTGAAGACATCATAAATAACAGGTAAGCAATAGGTATTAACCAAACAACCAGTGCCGAAGCATCTGACGCTGTAAACTTTTTCATTATGATTTGTTTTTATGTGATTGTAAGCTGATTATCCATTTCAGCATTTCGTCCATTACAGTGGTATTGAGCGAATAGTAAATATACTGCCCATCCTTTACGGATACTACCAAGCCAGCCTGCCGCAACAGGTCAAGATGGTGAGAGATACTGGGTTTTGAAATATTAAACTGATCGGCAATTTCTCCGGCAGTTAGATCTTTATCCTTCAGTATTTCCAGTATTTCCCTCCTGGTGGAATCGTTCAATGCTTTAAACAGATTATTCAAGATAGTTCATTTATATATTTAGACAAATATCTAAATACTTTTTAGATATCAAACAAAAATTTTGTTACAGAGCCGCATAAGTCTTTAAAATTGTGTTAATTGAGGGTGAAAATCAAAAATCTTTATGCAAAGAAGAAACTTCCTTAAAACCGGATCATTAGCAGGTTTAACTTTAACTACCCTGGCAGCAGGCGCACATAATTTAATTCCATCTGATAAAAAAACCGAAGTGGATACTTTCGGAAATATTGCTGATGATTTTGTATTGAACGAAGTTACTATTGATGCCCTCCAGCAGAAAATGCAAATAAGGAATATACGTCCCGTTCTATTACCGAATTATATTTAAAACGTATAAATGATATTGATAAAAAAGGCCCGAAATTAAATTCGGTGATTGAGCTTAATCCGGATGCACTGAGCATAGCAGATGCGATGGATAAAGAACGCACTTCGGGCAAAGTGAGAGGGCCATTGCACGGTATCCCGATTTTGATAAAAGACAACATCAGCACTGGTGATAAGATGCATACCACTGCAGGGGCATTGGCTATCGCCGATAATCTATACAAAGAAGATGCCTTCATCATTAAAAAGCTAAGAGAAGCCGGTGCAGTAATTTTAGGGAAAACCAATTTAAGTGAATGGGCAAATTTCCGCTCAACACACTCCACAAGTGCATGGAGCAGCAGAGGTGGACAAACTAAGTGCCCTTATATTTTAGATCGAAACCCCAGCGGATCAAGCGCCGGTTCGGGATCGGCAGCATCAGCAAATTTATGCGCCATTGCGATAGGTACTGAAACCGATGGATCTATCGTATCGCCATCATCAGTAAATGGATTAGTGGGAATAAAACCCACTGTAGGCTTATGGAGCCGCACAGGTATTATCCCCATATCAAAAACGCAGGATACCGCCGGACCAATGACACGTACTGTTAAAGATGCAGCTATTTTGTTGGGTGCTCTTGCCAGTCAGGATTCGGCAGATAGTTATACAGCGGCAAGTAACGGAAAAATAGCAGCTGACTATACTAAATTTTTAGACGTAAACGGATTGCAGGGAAAGCGCATCGGTGTTGAAAAATCAGCTTTGAAAATCAACCCTGCTATGGATGTCTTGTTTCAAAAAGCAGTTGATACGCTGCAAAGTAAAGGTGCAACTATTGTTATGGTTGAACTATTTAAAGAGCTGAAACCTATTGATGGGAATGAGTTCCAGGTGCTATTGTACGAATTTAAAGATGGCTTAAATAAATATTTAAGCACAGCAAATTCAAAAGTAAAAACTTTGGCTGATGTAATTGCCTTTAACAAGCAAAACGAAGCTGCAGCCATGCCCTTTTTTAAACAGGAAACATTGGAACTGGCCAATGAGAAAGGCGATTTGAATTCAAAAGAATATCTGGATGCTGTAAAAACAACAACCGAAATTCCCCGTAATGCTATAGATAAAATTTTAAAAGACAATAATCTTGATGCTATAGTAGCGCCTACTAACGGATTTGCCTGCTGCATTGACTTAGTTAATGGCGATTATGATAACGGATTTTCGTTTTCCGGACCGGCTGCTATGGCAGGTTATCCGCATATTACAATACCGATGGGCTTTGCTTATAATTTGCCAGTAGGACTATCGTTCATCAGTTCGGCCTACAAAGAAGCAGATATTATAAGGTTAGGTTATGCTTTTGAACAAGCGACTCAACATAGAACATCTCCGGAATTTAGAGTGGATTTACTAGGTTAATAAAGTTATATGCCAAAACTTAATTAGCGCGGAGGATATCGATTGGTGCCATTAGCAAAGTTTTTGGTTACTTTGCGTTAGTATAAAACAAACTTAAAAACCATGGAATTTGGCCGTGTTAACCCTGAAGAATTAGCGACAGCTGATTTTACGCTTCCGCCCGATACTGCGCTAACCATCAAAACCTTACAGGAATCAAAAAATGATAACCCATTGCAGGTTCATGTTGGCTGTGCCAAATGGGGCAGAAAGGAATGGGTGGGCCAAATCTATCCTCCAAAAACCAAAGACGCTAACTTTTTAGATGAATACGTAAAGCATTTTGATTGTATTGAGTTAAATGCAACGTTCTATAATATCTATAGCGCTGAAATAATTGCCAAATGGCGGGATAAAGCCGAAAAGAACCCGGAGTTTAAGTTTTGCCCAAAGTTTTCGCAAATGATCAGCCATATCCGCCGATTAAAAAACGCGGAGGAGCTAACCACGCAATACTACAAGGGCATTATGGCTTTTGGCGATAAACTTGGCCCTTTGTTTTTGCAGCTGGGCGATAATTATACGCCTAAAAGTTTTGAGGATGTAAAAGCCTACCTGGAACATCTGCCGAAGGATGTTCCTGTATTTTTGGAGATAAGGCATAAAGAGTGGTTTTCTGTAAAAGAAAACAGCGATCAAATATTCAATTTACTGCATCAGCTGAATATCGGGGCTGTAATAACAGATGCTACTGGCCGACGAGATGTGGTGCACATGAATTTACCTACACCACATGCCTTTATCCGCTTTGTGGGCAACGGCCTACACCCTACTGATTATGCCCGTGTTGATGAATGGGTTGAGCGCATAGCTCAATGGAAAGAATTAGGCCTGCAATCAGTTTGGTTCTTTATGCACCAGCATGATGAACAATATTCGCCCAAACTGGCTGATTATGTAGTAGAGCAGCTCAATCAAAAATTGGGATTAAGTCTTAGACGGCCCTTCTTTTTAAGTAAAAATGAATTGTTTTAATGATAATTATTGTGCTATCATTCCTGATATTACATTGATACTTAACGCTAATATTGCTGTATTAAATGTAAATGAAAGCAGTGCATGCAATAAGGCAAAACGGCGTATTTTTCTTGATGAAATTTCAACATCTGAAACCTGAAAAGTCATCCCGATAACAAAAGAAAAATATACAAAATCGAAATAATCCGGATCTTCTTTTCCAGGGAATTCCAGGCCACCTATTTCACGAACTGCTCCGTCATCGGTGTCGGTATCATAGAATAAATGCGCATATAGCAATGTAAATATTGTGTGCACAAGCCACCATGAAATAATTACTGCCGCTATAGCCAATAAAATATGATCGTTAACACTTGTTGTGGGGTGTCCTTTAGCCGACTTTAACAGGAATACGATAGCACCCATGCTGGCAAGCGAAGCTGCCAGAACAAAAAGAAAAATCAATGTTCGGCTAAAATCCTGCAGTTTGGCTATTTTACGCACTTCGCGGGGGTGAGAAGTAGCAATAATGATCCAGTCAAGCAAGATAATTGTAGATGCAAAACTGATCCAAGTAAATAAAATTAAAGCGGGAAGCGAATGATTATTTTGAAGTAGAAAAAAAAATACAACACTAACACCAAAGGCAATCATCAGGCGGTAATGAGCATCTAAGCGGAAAAACAGTCTTTTATCAGCCTTTAAGTTTTTAGTCATTGTTTATTTGATTGATAGTTCATAGATAGCAATTTTTATGCACATTTTAAAAAGCTATGTATGATGGAAAATCAGTCCTCTTCCACTATTTCTGCAACCCGTCCGACCTGACCATCTTCTAACCTTACTTTTATACCGCGTGAGTGAAATGAAGAGCTGGTCAATAAATCTTTTACTATTCCCCTGGTCAATTTCCCAGATCGCTGATCTTTTTTGAGAATAATATCAACTTCAAGACCAGGGTAAATGTCGCTTCTATTTTGTCCGTTCATAGTGCTGTAAACTATTTTAATCTTTTTCTTCTAAGTTCAAAAAGATCATCAGTGGTAATTATGTTATTGAACCCTTTTGCTTTTAAGCCTTTAAAAAGCTTTTTATCTCCCGACCAAATTTTGCACTTGAATTGTTTAGCGTAAGCTACGTATTGAATATCTTTTATATCAATATCTTGCACAAGTGTGTACGCTTCTTCCCAAAACTCTTGATTTATTTGTTCTTCAGATATAAAAACAATCTCCTTACATACATGATATTCCGCCTCCATTATCTGTTCAATACTCAAATCAGAAATGGATTGAAGTCTTTTGTACTTATCACGAATTTCGTAGTGTAAAAATTCAGGAGCAATAAAATTGAAATGCTTTTTTGAATTAATCAGCAAATCGCCAATCTTCCCATTAGAGTTTAGAATACTGCTAAATACTATATTAGCATCGACTATTATCTTCACTTAATAAACCGTGCCTTATTTGCTTCCCACCATGAAGAGTTAACTTCATCGGCTAACTCATCAATAGCTGATTGTTTAGCTTTTGATTTTGATGTGGCTTCCAGATATTTCAGATAATCGATCAGTCGCTGCAGTCCAAACTTATCTACCGATGATGACACGGTGATAGTTATTGTATTGTCTTTTGCGTTTTCAATTAACATACACAAATATAAATAATTAGTATTGAAGTTGGAAAGACTGAAAGAATCTACGAAACCAGTTTATCTATTGCCTCTTTTACCTTATCAAAATCAAAGCTTTTTACAACTTTGTTCATGGAGGCAGTAATTTGCTCGTTTCCTAAATTGCCGATACTTCCTTCGTGGGTATGGTTTACCGTTTTATCCGGGTTAAATTCACCTTTTTCAATGGCTGCCCCTACCTGCTTGTATGCATCACGAAATGGTGTTCCATTCAATACCATACGGTTAACTTCCTCTACACTAAAAAGATAAGCGTATTTCGGATCATTCAATATACCTGCATTTACGGTTACATGCTTTAACATAAACGTTGCCATATGCAGGCAATTTTTCAAATCAGTAAATGCCGGGAACAATAATTCCTTTAATAATTGCAGCTCGCGATGATAGCCAGACGGAAGGTTAGTGGTCATCATGGCAACATCATTTGGCAATGCCTGCAAACGGTTACACTTGCCACGCATTATTTCCCAAACATCAGGGTTCTTTTTATGTGGCATAATACTGCTGCCTGTAGTTAACGTATCCGGATAGCTCACAAACGCAAAATTCTGGCTTAGATACAGAGCCTGATCCATAGCCATTTTGGCAAGTGTAGCTGCTATGGATGATAATGCTTGCGCAATAACGCGCTCTGTTTTTCCCCTGCCCATCTGTGCATAAACCACATTATAATTCAGGCTCTCAAAGCCTAAAAGTTGTGTGGTTAAAGTACGGTTTAAAGGGAACGATGAACCATATCCAGCCGCCGAGCCTAAAGGGTTTTTATTGGTGATTTTATAAGCTGCCAAAACCATTTCCAGGTCATCGGCCAAACTTTCGGCATAGGCACCAAACCATAAACCGAAAGATGATGGCATGGCTACCTGTAAATGCGTATAACCCGGCAACAAAACATCTTTATGCTTTTCGCTCAGCTCAATAAGCAAATTAAAAAGCTTTTCCGTTTCTTCAACAACCTGTTGTATCTCGTGTCTGAAAAATAGCTTCAAATCAACCAATACTTGATCATTACGTGAACGGCCACTATGGATTTTTTTTCCGGCATCACCTATTCGTTGCGTAAGCAAAAATTCAACTTGTGAATGCACATCTTCTACCTCTGGAGAGATAGAAAAATTTCCAGCCTCAATATCCTTGTAGATATTTTTCAGCTCCTGTTGACAAAGCTGCAAATCTTCAGCATCCATCAAACCTATGCTGTGCAGCATTCGGGTATGCGCTAATGATCCCAGCACATCAAAAGCAGCCATTTGCTCGTCAAATTCTCGATCAAGACCAACCGTGAAATTTTCAACCAGTTCATTTACCGTAACGGATTTTTGCCAGATTTTTGCCATAATGCAAATATGCTATTATTATCTTTAGTGATAATTAACAAATGCTTTCCAGCATCTTAATATACAATTCAATACCTTCTTTTATCTCCTCAACATAAACAAACTCATCAGCAGTGTGTGAACGCGCAGAATCACCGGGACCCACTTTAACCGACGGGATATCCAGTAAGGATTGATCAGATGTGGTTGGCGAACCATAGGTAGTACGGCCCAGGGCTACACCTGCTTTTACTATCGGGTGATCTTTATCAATTTTTGATGGTTTTAGCCTGATAGAACGCGGAGTTACGTCACAACTTACATGCTGACGGATAATTTCCAGCACCTCTTCATTACGATAAGCATCGGTTACCCGCACATCTACCGTAAAGGTACAGCTTGCAGGTACTACATTGTGTTGTGAGCCGGCATTTATAATAGTAACTGACATTTTTATAGGCCCAAAAACCTCCGATTCATTTGGGAAACGAAACGTTCTGAACCATTCAATATCGGTAAGGGCTTTATAAATAGCGTTTTCGCCTTCTTCGCGGGCAGCATGACCTGCACGACCGTGAGCCACGCAGTCCAATACCATTAAGCCACGCTCGGCTATAGCTAACTGCATCAGGGTTGGTTCACCTACAATTCCGAAATCCAGTTTACCCAAATCAGGAATAATCAGTTCCAATCCATTAACGCCTGAAATTTCCTCTTCGGCAGTTGTAGCCAGGCAGAAATTATATTTCAAATTCTCCTGCTCGTAAAAGTAAAGGAAAACAGAAATCAGCGATACCAGGCATCCGCCGGCATCATTGCTACCTAAACCATAAAGCTTGCCGTCTTCAATTTTGGCATCGTACGGGTTACGGGTATAACCTGAATTAGGTTTTACGGTATCATGATGTGAATTAAGCAGAATGGTGGGCTTTGAAGCATCAAAATGCTTGTTCCATGCCCAAATATTGTTTAGCTTACGGTTAGTGGTAACACCTCTTTCTTGCAGAAACTTTTCTATCAGATCAGCAGTCTTATCTTCCTCTTTACTAAACGATTGTATGGATATTAATTGTTGAAGCAGGCTAACTGCCTGTTCAAATAGTATATTGGTATCGATCATAAATATGGCAGCAAAAATAATCTTTTTTATAAGTATGAACGATATTTGTTTAACAATAGCATGTTTCAAATAACTGTTTAAAAACGATTAAAACCCTATAGTCATTACATTTTTACAAACTGCACAATTCATTTCATTTTATAATTTAGTTAATATTGCAGTTGAAAAATCAAGATTCCTGTCAATGAAAAACATCCTTTTTGCTGCCATTCTTTCTGCTTGCTTTATCTTCCAGTCTGCAAAAGCACAACAAACCAAAATATACAATAAGGGCAAATATCAGCTTACTTTTATTAGTTACGATGCTACTTTGGATTCTGTTGAACAGCAAAGACTTGTTAAAACATTTTATACCGTTTACCCTGAGTTAGCGAAAGCATACAACAAGAAAACGCTAAAGGCAGTAACTTTTGTTATTGATACCACTTATAAAGGCGTTGCCGAAACCGATAATGGTAAAGTTACCATCAGTTCACGCTGGATACATTCGCATCCGGAAGATATTGATGTAGTAACGCATGAAGTAATGCACATTGTACAAAATTATGGCGAAAGCAACGGACCCGGTTGGCTGATTGAGGGCATTGCAGATTATGCCCGATATAAATTCGGCGTTAATAATGCAGCCGCAAAATGGGCATTACCTGATTATAAGCCAACACAAAACTATGATAATGCCTACCGTGTAACTGCCCGTTTTTTACTTTGGATTGAAAAGAAAGTTAGCCCCGGTTTAGTTAAAGAATTTGACGGAAGATTAAGAAAACACACTTTTACTGATGATGCCTGGAGACAACTAACCGGCAAAACAGTTGATGAGCTCTGGAAAACCTATTCAGAAAATCCAACTATTTAATCCTCTATTTTTGAATATTTCCGGGTGTCGTTCATCAGGGCATAAAGCAATAACGACAGCGCTATACAGACGGTAACATACCAGTAAAACCATTCCTGATGGTGGTTATTTTTAAAGTCGAGGGCAATATATTCTGCCGTGCCGCCAAACAGGGATACAGCAATCGCATATGGAAAACCAACGCCCAGTGCACGTACATTGGCCGGAAATAACTCAGCTTTTACCACTGCATTAATAGAGGTATAACCACTTACTATAATTAGCGCGCACATAATAAGGGCAAAAGCTACCCAAACATCCTTTGTTTCACCAAGCGCTGTCATAATAGGCACAGTAGTTAAAGTCCCTAAAATGCCAAAACCTATTAAAAGCGGTTTGCGGCCAATTTTATCTGATAATAATCCAAAAACTGGCTGAAGCAGCATAAATCCTCCCAAAGTAAGCGCAGAAATAAGTGTGGCTGTATTTTTAGAAAAGCCAGAGGTATTTACCAAAAACTTCTGCATGTAAGTAGTAAAAGTGTAAAACGCTATTGTACCCCCTACTGTTAAACCGATAACAACTAAAACAGCCTTTGGATGTTGAGCCAGTGCCCTGATAGTTCCGCGGTTTGAATGGATTTTGTGCTCATCTACCTTCACTGATTCCTGCAAGCTTCGCCTTAAATACATTACCGTTATGGCCAGTACTGCACCAATAGCAAAAGGAATACGCCATCCCCATTGATGCAATTGTTTATCAGTTAAAAAGAAATGCTGCAACAAAACCAATACGCCCAATGCCAGCAGTTGCCCCATAATAAGGGTTACATATTGAAAGCTTGAATAAAAGCCACGGTGCTTTTTAGTAGCCATTTCGCTTAGGTAGGTAGCACTGGTACCATATTCGCCGCCAACACTTAAGCCCTGTATAATGCGGGCCAGTACCAGCAATAATGGTGCTGCAATCCCTATTTGCTTATAACCAGGGGCAACGGCAATTAGCAGCGATCCAATACTCATCAACAAAACAGATAAGGTAAGTGCCGCTTTACGGCCTTTTTTATCTGCATAAGCACCCATTACCCATCCGCCTATGGGCCGCATTAAAAAGCCAATAGCAAAAATGCCTGCCGTATTTAAAAGTTGTACAGTCTGGTTATCACCAGGGAAAAATGAAGTTGAAAAATACAATGAAAACGCAGTGTAAACATACCAGTCATACCACTCAACCAAATTACCCAATGAACCGCCGATGATAGAGCGGATTCTGTTTATGGTGGATGGAGAAGAAACATCGAATTGTTGAGGCATGAGGTCGATTTATATTAATGAAAGATATAATTATATTTTCAAACAGAATAATCAAAGCTTTATTTACTTTTAGCCCAATAATCCCTAATTAAAATATACCCCAATAATGGATGATCAGTTTAAACTTCGCGCAGCTGCCCGTACAGATGAAGAACTTCAGGAACGAGTAGATAACCGCGAAAAATACTTGCCCGAAACAGTAGAGGCCTCGGTAGAAGAATTACAATTCCGCGGGGTAGAATTTTCGGAAGAAGAGCTTACAGTAATAGCAGAAGATATGCAGGCCCGCCGAAATCTGGCAGAAATTAAGCCTGATAGTTACGGAATGTTTAGCAACCGGGATAAAAACAATCTGATTGAAGACCCTGATGCTCCTCCGCTTTATTCCAGAAGAGCAATATATGGTTTCTCCGTTTTTTTTAGCGTGTTTTTTGGTGCTGTTATGCTGGCCATGAATGTGAGTAAAACATCTGGCAAAAAAAATGCAATTTGGGTTGTATTGTTTGGATTGGGCTATACAATAGCCATGGTATTGCTTTTACAAAATTTTAAAACCAGCACAGGTTTAACTATAGTTCCAAGCATACTAGGAGCTTATTTAATTGAAGCATTATTTTGGAACAGGTACGTTGGTACATCAACCCTTTACAGAAAAAGACCGATATGGATACCCCTTGCAATAGGCATTGCGATACTTGGGGTTTTTATTTTCATCGCATTTTATTCCGGAATTAAATAAAAATGAGGATTAATTAGTTAACAAACTACGCCATCGTAATGCTGGTCAATTGCATCACCAATTTCATCTAACGGAAATCTTTCGGTTCCGAAGCGGTGTTCAACTTCTACCCATATGCCAAAATCGTTTCTTTTGATAGTATGGAAGGTTGTATGGTTAAAAACATTAAATGCTTGACTATCCTCATAACTGCGGATAATTTTAAACATCTCTTTCTTTATGATTACTTCAAATGATTCCATGGTGCTGTTATCTACAAATTTAACCTGTAGATAACAGCTTCACAACACTAAACAGGGGGTGTTTTAACGGTACTTTTACCTTATTTTTACGGTATTTGACAGATTTGTTACCTATGAAGAAATAAAATAGATCATATTTATAATTAGTTATTCACTAATTTAAAAGCTCCTTCATTATATCTCATCCCTGTATTAGGGTATTTATCCATCACATTTTGAATATCCTGCAAATCATCCTTTGACAATTCAATATCAACCGAACCAGCATTTTCCCGCAAATATTTGGTCTTTTTTGTACCTGGGATAGGTATAATATCATTCCCTTGTGCTAAAACCCAGGCTAAAGCGAGCTGAGCGGGTGTACACTCTTTTTTCAGTGCCAGTTTGGCAAAAGCTGCTGCCAGTTGTTGATTATTCTCTTTATAATCATCGCTGAAACGTGGTAAGGTTTTACGGAAATCGTTGCTTCCCAACTCATCCAGGTTTAAAGTATTTGTCATTAAGCCACGTGAAAGCGGACTGAAGGGGATCAATGAAATTCCTAGTTCGCGGCAAACTGGTAATATTTCGGCTTCCACATCCCGGGTTACTAAGGAATACTCACTTTGTAATGCCGATATAGGATGTACTGCATGTGCCTTCCTGATGGATGCTGCGGAAGCTTCTGATAAACCCAAGTAACGCACTTTGCCCTCTTTAACCAAATCAGCCATCGCCCCTACCATATCTTCAACCGGCACATTCGGATCAATACGATGTGCATAATACAGATCAATAGTATCAATCCCTAAACGTTTAAGGCTTTTTTCAACAGCAGTTTTTAAGTAAGCCGGTGATCCGTCAAAGTAACTCCCCGCTGAACCTGGAAAAGCATTATTGCCTTCATTTTGCCGAAAGCCAAACTTCGTGGCAATAAAAATTTTGTCGCGGTTGGGAACCAGCACCTTTGATAACAGCTCTTCATTAAGCCCATTGGCATAAATGTCAGCAGTATCCCAAAAGTTTATCCCTAAATCAATAGCTACATTTAAAACGTTAATTGATTCATCATCATTAAAAGTACCATAACCATGGTTCATGCCCATGCAACCTAAACCAATTGCCGACAGCTTTTCGCCGGTTTTACCAAATTCCCTAAATTTCATAAGTAGTTTTTTTAACAAAAATAACGTTGTATTTCCCTTTCTGTTTACATACTTCTGTCATCTTATTAAATATTACTATATTGTCTATCTATTTAGTATAATTGCAGCGAATCGCATAATTTATAATTTAAATTCAGTCAATTGTCAAAAAAGATGTTTAAACATTTATATTTTGTACAGATTAAAATTTAAGTATTATGTTTGCATCAGAAAATAAAAAACAAACAAATCATATCAAAAAGACAATCATGAAAAAGATCATCATTTTATTAGCAGTTGCTTTATTAAACACGGCTGCATTTGCGCAAACTACCTGGAATTCAGACAAAATGCACTCTAAGTTACAGTTCACCATCACCCACTTAATGGTTTCTGATGTTGACGGCGAGTTTAAAGATTTCAGCGCTACCATCGTTGCTTCAAAACCTGATTTCAGCGATGCTACATTCCAATTAACTGCAAACACCGCTTCGGTAAACACCGGCGTTGATGCTCGTGACAATCACTTAAAATCTGACGCATTTTTTAATGTTGCTAAATTCCCAACATTAACATTTACCAGCACTGGTATTACCAAAACAACTGCAAACCACTATAAATTAAGTGGTAACCTTACTTTAAATGGTGTAACCAAACCAGTTTCTTTTGATTTATGGTACCGTGGTACTATTACTAACCCAATGAGCAAAGCTGATGATGCAGGTTTCAAAGCTACAGGAGTTATCAAACGTTCTGACTTTAGCTTCGGTAACAGCTTTGGTTCATCAACATTGAGCGACGAAGTTACTATAACTGCAAACGGCGAATTCGGTAAAGCTAAATAAGCTGAAAAGCTAATCTTAAAAAATATAATAGAAGGCCCGGCGTAACATTACGCTGGGCCTTCTGTTTTTAGTTCAATTTCTTCATGAATACGCCTATCAAATATTTTACAACCAAGCAGGAGCTGCATCTGCGGCACAGTTTATATATTTGACTAAACCTAATTTCATCCTAAATGAGAAAAATACTACTACCATTACTCCTTTTACCTCTTGCTTTCCGGGCATCTGCGCAGGAAAAGAATATTTATCACAAAGGCTGGATAGACTTTAACAAAAATGGCAAAATGGACATTTTTGAAGATCCTTCTCAACCTATTGATAAACGTGTGGCCGATTTGCTAAGCCAGATGACTGTGGAAGAAAAAACCTGCCAGCTGGCAACACTATACGGTTATAAACGTGTTTTGAAGGAAGAAATGCCAACAGAATCGTGGAAAAATGAAGTTTGGAAAGATGGTATAGCCAATATTGATGAAGAACTCAATAATTTAACTTCACATACTGATGATGCACCAACGCAATACTCCTATCCTTACAGTAAACATGCCGCTGCAATTAATACTATTCAAAAATGGTTTGTGGAGCAAACACGAATGGGTATCCCGGTTGATTTTACCAACGAAGGAATTCACGGATTAAATCATGATAGGGCTACTTCTCTTCCTGCACCTATAGGTATAGGAAGTACCTGGGACAAACCATTGGTGCGCTTAGCTGGTGATGTTGTTGGCAGAGAAGGTAAAGCATTAGGCTATACCAATATTTATACACCAATTTTAGATCCGTCACGCGATCAGCGCTGGGGCCGTGTAGTTGAAACTTACGGCGAAGATCCATTTCTGATTGCGGAGCTGGGCAAGCAAATGTGCCTGGGCGTACAGGAGCAAGGTGTAGCATCAACCCTAAAACACTTTGCTGTTTACAGCATGCCAAAGGGTGGACGTGACGGTGCCGACCGGACAGACCCGCATGTGGCACCAAGGGAAATGTACCAGCTTTACCTTTACCCTTTCCGCAGGGTAATACAGGAGGCACATGCGCTGGGCGTAATGAGCAGCTATAACGATTGGAACGGTGAACCTATAACCGGCAGTTATTTCTTTTTGACGGAGTTATTGCGCCAAAAATTTGGCTTTGACGGTTATGTGGTATCAGACAGTGAAGCAGTTGAATACCTGTACAGCAAACATCATGTAGCCGGCAGTATTGAAGAAGCGGTACGCCAGGCGTTTGAAGCAGGGTTAAACGTACGTACGAATTTCACCATGCCGCAAACTTATATTATGCCGCTACGCAAACTGTATGCTGAAAATAAAATATCCATGAAAACATTGGATTCACGTGTGGGTGATGTATTAAGGGTAAAGTTTAAATTAGGATTGTTTGATCACCCTTATGTAGAAGATCCAAAAGCGGCTGATAAAATTGTACACAATGCAGAAGCAACCGCTATAGGATTGAAAATGAACCGTGAATCGATGGTGCTACTGAAAAACGAAAACAACTTGTTGCCTTTAAATAAAGCAGCTATTAAAAATATTTTAGTTACCGGCCCACTGGCAATGGAAACCAATTTTGAAACCAGCCGTTACGGCCCATCGCACAACAAGGTAAGCAGTGTATTAGAAGGAGTTAAAAACTACGTTGGAAACAGTGCAACTGTAAGCTACACAAAAGGCTGCAATATTGTAGATGCCACCTGGCCCGAGAGTGAAATTATAGAAACACCACTTACTAATGAAGAGCAAGCTTCTATTGATTCAGCTGTTCAACAGGCAAAAAAATCTGATGTAATTATAGCCGTTGTTGGTGAAGACGTTGACCGGGTTGGTGAAAGTTTGTCGCGTACGGGACTTAATTTGCCAGGCCGTCAGTTGAAATTAATACAGGCTTTGCAGGCAACCGGCAAACCCATAGTTATGGTGATGATAAACGGACAACCATTAACCGTAAACTGGGAAAATAAATATGTACCGGCAATATTGGAAGCTTGGTTCCCGGGACCTGAAGGTGGTAAGGTAATAGCCGAGACTTTGTTTGGCGATAACAACCCGGGTGGAAAGCTTTCTATCACCTTCCCAAAAACAACCGGGCAAATAGAATTTAATTTCCCTTTTAAACAAGGTTCACAGGCCCCTCAGGGAGGCAAAAACAGTTGGGGCAAAACCAGTGTTAATGGGGCACTTTATCCGTTTGGTTATGGCTTAAGCTATACCACATTTGAATACAGCAATTTGCAGGTATCACCTCAAAAAGAACACCAGCAGGGTGATATTACCGTAACTGTTGATGTAACCAATACCGGACAACGTATGGGCGATGATGTGGTTGAACTCTATCTTAAACAAGAAATAAGCAGCGTAACCACTTACGAATATGATTTACGCGGATTTGAACGTGTACCGCTTAATCCGGGTGAAAAGAAAACAGTAACCTTTACCCTTCATCCAGACGATTTAGCCATACTGGACAAAAACATGAACTGGACCGTTGAACCTGGCAAATTTGAGGTGATGATTGGGCACTCATCGGAAGATATTAAATTAAAACAGGAGTTTGAAGTAACCGATAAGGATTAACATATTAAAACGACATCTAAGAAAAAACAGTATGTTTTGTAATTGCAAAACATACTGTTTTTCATTGATACCTTCTCTTTGAATTTGCAGTTTTTTACCATCTTTCATTGGTATTAATACTACATCGTTATAAAACGAATAAAAAACATATAATAAATATATTTTATACCTGGTAAATGAGGCTTTATCCATAGAAAATGTCTGATTTAATTATTAAGAGCATAATTTATACACCTAATTAATTAAAGTCCTTGTGATTTGCTTCATTATTTATAATTTTAACAGATTTAATTCCCCAAGAATTAAGATGGATGGATAAGCCATTTTATAAACCGAACTAAGTAATGGAAGCTAAACCTAAGAATTTAAAAAGCACGCTTTTAAAAAACATGATCATCAAATGCCTTTATTTTGATAAGGCGATGTCATGCGCTGAGCTGAGCGAGTTATTTGACAAAAGTATTCCGTCCATTGCAAAAGCAGTTAATGAATTAATTGAAGAAGGATTTGTTATTGAGCAGGGCTATGCGCCATCAAGTGGTGGCCGCAGACCTTTAATGTATGCTATCAATTCCAATGCTATGTATATCCTTTCTGTAGCTATGGATCAATTATCAACCCGGCTTCAACTGGTTGATTTACTTAACCAGCCAGTAGCCGAACTGTTAATGTTTGAGCTAAAACTGCTTAACAACGATAAAGCACTACAAGAATTGGTTGAAAATATCAATCAATACATTAATCAATCGGGCGTTAACCGCGATAAAATAGCAGGGATTGGTATTGGTATGCCAGGCTTTATTAACCCAATAAAAGGCATCAACTACAGCTATCTGGATGCAGGTGATAAAACCCTTACCCAATATATTACAGACGAAACAGGTCTACCTACTTATGTTGATAATGACTCCAGCTTAATTGCCCTGGCCGAACAAAAATTCGGGATAGCCAAATCACAAAAAGAAGTAATGGTAATTAACCTGGGCTGGGGTATTGGCTTGGGAATGATTGTTAATGGAGAGATATTCAGGGGCAGAAACGGGTTTGCAGGTGAATTTAGCCATATCCCATTATCAGAAGATGGGGCCCTTTGCGCTTGCGGTAAACGGGGCTGTCTGGAAGCAGAAGCATCTATGCTGGTGGTTTCTAAAAAAGCTATTGAAGGAATTGAACAGGGCCGTATCACCAGTTTGAAGCAAATAGACGAAGCCCACTCTAAGCAAATGGGCGATGCCATTATGGAAGCTGCCAACAAAGGCGATCAGTACGCCATTGAATTATTCTCGGATGCAGGTTATAAAATTGGCAAAGCGCTGGCCATTCTGATCCATATTATGAACCCGCAGGCTATAGTGCTGAGTGGTCGTGGCGCAAAAGTTGGTAAAATACTAATGGCCCCTATCCAGCAGGCACTGCATAAATATTGTATTCCCCGCTTATCAAGAGGGACTGAATTACTCATTTCAGAACTTGGTTTTGACGCGGAGTTGATTGGTGCCTCAGTACTGGTAATGGAAAACTTTGATAAAGAGGTAAAAAGTCAGGTTACTGTTAATTGAGTTTTACAACCCATGCAAAAACCTGATAGCTTAATATTTGACATGGATGGTACCCTTTGGGATGCCGTAGATACTTATGCCTATTCATGGAACGTAGTGTTTAACGAATTAGGTGTTGATATTACTGTTGAGCGCGATCAACTAGCCAAAATGGTGGGGTGGGAAGGCAAAAAGGTAATCAGCGCAATAATGCCTGATTTTGATGTTGAAAAAAGGCAGGAAATTTATGCGTTGGTAAATGAAAAAAGGCGCACCCTCCTACCCCAAAATGGCGGCATTTTATATGACGGCGTTAAAGAAGGCTTACAGCAGCTTGCAACAAAATATCCTTTATTTATTTTAAGCAACTGTGCTAAAGGTATCATCAGGCTGTTTATTGATTGGGCCGGCATTGATGAACACATTACCGACGAGCTGGCCTATGGTGTAAACTTTATGCCCAAACAGCATAATATAAAATTGCTGATGGAGAAACACAAACTTCAAAATCCGGTGTATATTGGTGATACAGCTGGTGATGGCGAAGAAAGCCGCAAAGCGGGTATCCCGTTTGTGTTTGTCAGCTATGGCTTCGGTATCACTGACGATTATAATTTAAAGTTCGATGACTTTAAGTCACTTACTGACTATTTTATGGATTTCTAACAATAATTTCAATCATAAAATAAAAAACCTAAAACCTGCTGACATAGGGCTGTCATAAGTGCTTGTTTAATTTGTATAACAATTAAAACAACACAGCTATGGAAACTATCCCAATGTTATTAAAAGAGATGGAGCAGGAAGCTCAAACTACCCGTAAAATGCTGTCACGCATTCCAAACGATAAATTCGATTGGCAACCGCACGAAAAAAGCATGACCGTAAGAAGACTGTCAACCCATATTGCTGAGATACCCGGTTGGGTTAAAATGGCAATTGCTACTGATGAACTTGATTTTTCTGATAATCCATATAAACCCGAAGTAATTAACGATACCCAACATTTGCTGGAGGTTTTTGAACAGTCATACAAAGATGGATACAGCAGTTTAAGCGAAACCAACGAATCTGAACTATTGCAGAACTGGACACTGCGTGATGGCAACAAGGTTTATAGTGTACGCCCCAAAGTTGATGTAATACGTATGGCCTTTTCCCAAACAGTGCATCACCGGGCGCAATTAGGTGTATTTTTGCGTTTGTTAAATGTGCCTATCCCCGGCAGCTATGGGCCAAGTGCCGATGAAACTCAATTTGATTTATAATTTATCGGCAATAAAGCCTTATGAAGTTTTTAAATTTCATAAGGCTTTATTTATTTAGACACATCGGGTAAAGGCAGACTGAAATAAAAGGTGGAACCTGCATTATCATCGCTTTCAACCCATATTCGGCCTTTGTGTCGTAGTATAATTTCGCTAGCCAAATAAAGCCCTATTCCAAAACCTGATATATTTTTCATTTTTTCGCTTTCAACCCTGTAAAAACGCTGAAATAACTTTTCCTGGTCTTTTAGCTTAATACCGATACCTTCGTCAGCAACCGATACCACCAAATTACTCTCATCTTTTTTACTGCCAATATGAATCTTACTCCCTTTATCAGAGTATTTTATAGCATTACTTAAAAAATTACTGATAACCTGTTCAATTTTTTCTTTATCGGCATTAATAAAAATAGGTTCGCGGTATTTAAATTTAATATAGTTACCCACACTAACAGCATTGATATCGGCAATTACATCTGTAATAAGTTTATTGATATCAAACAACTGCTCCTGAAGTTGCAATTTACCCGATTCCAGTTTGGACAAGTCTAAAAAACCATGAATAAGATCAGACATTTTATTTACCTGATATCCTGCTTTCATTAAAGCATTGGTAACAAAGGTATCCTGTAACGGGCTCAATTTTTTTGCTAATATTTGTAAATAAGCCTTGATGGATGTTAACGGTGTTTTAAGCTCATGACTCGCCATTGCTATAAAATCATTTTTTCTGATCTCATCGCGCTTACTTTCCGTAATATCCAATATAGTACCGAGCATTCTTACGGGCCTCTTCTTCTCGTCCTTTATAACTACGCCTTGTGTTCTTACCCAATGTAACGATCCGTTGGGCCAGTTAACTCTAACTTCATATAAATAATTTCCTGTCACCAATGCTTCAAAGTAAGCCTTCATTACAATATTTTGCATATCGTCAGGATTTATGCGCGACCTGATGTCAATAAGAGATAAATCGGTACATACCGGGCTGCCAAATATTTCGGCAAGGCGGGGACTATAAACAAAGGTTTGCGTTTCTAAATCCAGGTCCCAGGTTGCCAATTCGGCAGCGTCTGTAGCAAGCCGAAGGCGGCTTTCACTTTCTAAAGCAGCTTCTTTAGCATTTACCTCTTCTGTAATATCAACAACAGTATTAAGAATATAAGCAACATTGTTATCAGCTCCAAAAATTGGTGTATTACCGCATGACCAAAAATGGATCTCCTTTTCTTTGGTTTTCTCATTTATTACATCAAAGCGATAATTTGGCACGTCGATTTTTTGACGGGTAACTATTACTTTATTAAATATATGCCTGGCCCGTATGTTTTCTTCTATATAAACTTTATCATCAGGAAAAGCTTCGAAAAAACCTTTACCAATAATGCCTTCTCTGGTACTGGATGTTATGGATAAATAACTATCGCTTACGGCTAAAATAGTAAAATAAGGAGGATTGGCTTTAACCAATAATGAGCCAGGCGATTTTTCAAATATCAGCTGAAAAATATTTTCAGGTAAATCTGTCACTGCGTCAACACTCATTCGTCGAAATAATAATTATCACAAGTTAAAGATAATATTTAACTCAAGGATATTAATGTACTAATTGATCCTAACATATCTTAATGTCCTGCGTTTAGTAAATAATTGTCTAAATTAACACACCGCAATCAAAAATTAATTATAAAAACTGTAACCTGTTTTATGCCGAATCGATTAAACTGACTACCTTAACCAAACTAATTTAATATGGATAAAAAAACTGAGATTTCAGCTAAAATTAAAGGTTTTTGGCGTGTATTGGGCCCTGGATTAGTTACTGGCGCTGCAGATGACGATCCATCAGGCATTGCTACCTATTCTCAAACAGGCGCTCAGTTTGGGTATGGGCAATTATGGACGGCGCTTTATATGCTGCCTTTAATGACAGCTGTACAGGAAGCCTGTGCCCGCATCGGTTTAGTAACTGGTAAAGGCATTACTACCATTGTGAAAGAACAATATAGCAAAACCGTACTTTATGCTGTTGTTGGCTTAGTAGTTATTGCAAATACCATTAATATCGGTGCTGATTTAGGAGCAATGGCGGCATCGGCCCAGCTTTTGGTTCATATTCCTTTTATTGTACTAACATTAGCATTTACCACCATAATTCTGCTGCTCGAGGTATTTACCAATTATAAAGTTTACTCAAAAATACTAAAATGGCTTGCCATTACCTTACTAGCTTATCCTATAACTTTATTTATAGTTCACCAGCCGTGGGGTACAATTTTCAAAGCTACCGTAGTACCCCATTTTGAATTTTCATTTGCATTCTTTTTTATTATTACCGGTGTTTTGGGCACAACCATTTCGCCTTATATGTTTTTTTGGGAAGCATCACAGGAGGTGGAAGAAGACACGGAAAAAAATTTAATTAAAAACGGGAAAATCAATATTAGTTGGATTAGTGTGCGAAAGATGCGGGTTGATAATACCTTCGGTATGTTATTTTCTGAATTTGCAACCTGGAGCATTATCGTAGTTGCGGCAACTGTTTTACACGCCAGTGGCGTTAAAGACATCAAAACGGCTGCCGATGCTGCAAAAGCCATTGAACCCTTAGTACACAGCTTTCCGCATGCTGGTTTTTTATCAAAGCTTATATTTTCAATAGGCGTTATTGGTCTTGGCTTATTGGCGATACCGGTACTTTCAGGTTCTGCTGCTTATTCGGTTTCAGAAGCTCTTAACTGGAAAGCAAGCTTAAACTTAAAACTCAAAAAAGCGCCAGGCTTTTACGCCATTATAATTGCAGCAACCATAATTGGCCTTTTATTAAATTTTATTGGGATTGATCCGGTAAAAGCATTGGTTTATGCAGCGGTATTAAACGGCGTTGCAGCGGTTCCACTTTTATTTTTGATACTTAAAATAGCTGCCAATGAAAAAATAATGGGCGAGTTTAAAAGCGGATGGCTCTCTACAACCATTCTCTGGATCACTTTTATAGCTATGGGCGCGGCGGCTATAGCTATGTTTTATACCGTTTTATCTTAGCAATTTATTAAATAGGGAAACACGCATACAATCGCTTGCTGAATGGCATTTCCCAAGTAAGCAGGTGTTATCTCGCTTTCCTTTTTGAAAAACAAGTTTTGTGACATAAAGTTAGGTTAATAAACAGAAAAACATTTTCCGTTTATTTCTATAAATAAGCATCACCCCAAAAAAAGTGTATATTTTTCATTACCCCAAACATCTTCCAAAAGACTAATATATTACATGGGGTAGTTTAAGTTTATTACCTATTCGTTAAATTATTTATATTAATTATTATCTTGGTATTTAAAACGATTTGTAGTTTTGTTATAGATGAATTATTAAACACCTTCTTATTATGAAACATTATTTACTTATTTTAGCATTTTCCCTTGTTAGTTTTGCAGTTTTTGCACAAACTCCGGCCCCCAAAGACACCACAAAAATCTGGACCATTCATGGGCAGAATACTATCCTGATCAATCAAAGTTCCTTTTCAAACTGGTCTGCAGGTGGTGCAAATTCCGTGGCTTTAAACGTAGTTTTTGATTATGACTTTGATTACAAAAAAGACAAATGGAGTTGGGACAACAAAGCCATAGTGGGTTATGGACTAAGCAAACAAGCTGGAACCGACTGGCGCAAAAATGACGATAGGATAATACTAAACAGTCTTTTGGGTTACCAGGCTGCCAAATACTGGTTATATACCTTTTATGCCAACTTTCAAACTCAGTTTACAAACGGATATTCATATGATGCCAATAATAGCCGCACATTAATATCGGCCGCCTTTGCACCTGCTTATCTTACCTTCGGCCCTGGTTTTGCCTATAAAAGGTCAGATAATTTCAGGATCAACATCTCCCCTGCCGCAGCACGGTTCACTATTGTTCAAAATGATTCCCTTTCTTCTATCGGATCATATGGTGTAACACCGGGAAGCAAAAGCCTCTTTGAATTTGGCGCATCTTTAGATGCTTATTACAAAGTTAACCTGGTTCAAAATATATCCTTCGAAAATATATTAAAACTCTATTCCAACTACCTGAGTAAACCCCAAAATGTTTATATGGATTACGCCGCCAATTTGTATATGAAAGTAAACAAACTGGTAACGGTAAATGCAGGAGTTGAACTTATTTCTGACCCTAAAGCGCAAATACCGGTTATTACCAATGGCGTTACTGCTTATCATTCCCTATTACAGGTAAAACAGATTTTTGGCGCCGGTTTAACCTATAAATTTTAGACCTTTTCGTTCTAAATACGCTATTTAATCATCTTATTAAAATAAGCACGTTTTATTTTAATAAGATGATTTTTTTTTCTCCATTCCACTTTCTTTTATTATATAAACTATTTATAATCAATAATTTATACAATAAAGCATACAACGCAGCACAGTCTAATTTTTTGTAACAAATCCTTTAAACACAAATTATTTAAAAACAATTTGAGCCTGTTTTTATTTATAGAATTTAATGTAAAAGATAATATTTAAATTAATTATTTGTGTTATTTATTTTTTAATAATGACTAACCATCATCATAAAAACAAAAAAACGGTGTTCAATTACCCTCAAATACCCAAAACACCAACAGGTATTAACGGGCTCGATGAAATAACCGAAGGAGGCATCCCTACCGGCAGGCCAACATTAATTTGCGGCGGGGCCGGATGCGGAAAAACGCTGATGTCGCTCGAATTTATTGTTCGTGGTATTACCCAATTTAATGAGCCCGGTGTTTTTATGGCCTTTGAAGAAAAAACAGCTGAGTTGGCTATGAATGTAACCTCATTAGGCTTTGACCTGGTAAAACTACAGGAAGAAAAAAAACTAAAACTTGATTACGTTCATATTGACCGAAGTGAAATTGAAGAAACCGGAGAGTATGACCTGGAAGGTTTATTTATCCGTTTAGGGTTCGCTATTGATAGTATAGGTGCCAAACGCGTTGTGCTGGATACTATTGAAAGTCTTTTTTCGGGTTTAACCAATCAGGGAATATTACGTGCTGAATTACGCAGATTATTTACCTGGCTAAAAGAAAAAGGTGTAACTGCAATTATCACGGGCGAACGCGGCGAGGGTAACACCTTTACGCGCCAGGGATTGGAAGAATATGTTTCTGACTGTGTTATATTGTTAGATCACCGGGTTATCAATCAAATATCAACACGCCGCTTACGCGTCTTAAAATACAGGGGATCATTACATGGCACCAACGAATATCCTTTTTTAATTGATGAAGATGGCATTTCCGTTTTACCGGTAACTTCGCTAAAACTCGAAAAAGAGGTATCAACAGACCGAATCTCATCTGGTATCCCGGCGCTCGATAAAATGCTGGATAAAAAAGGATTTTTTAAAGGAGGTAGCGTTCTAGTCTCTGGCACTGCCGGCACCGGTAAAACAAGTATTGCCGCCTGCTTTGCCAATGAAACCTGTAAGCAACAAAAACGCTGCCTGTATTTTGCTTTTGAAGAATCGCCAAAACAAATTATCCGCAACATGAAATCAATCAGTGTTGATTTACAGCAACATGTTGATGATGAATTACTAATGTTCCATGCTTCGAGACCAACACTTTATGGACTGGAACAACATTTGGTAGCCATGTATAAAATTATCCAAAGCTTTAAACCTGATGTGGTGATCCTTGACCCGATAACCAATTTAGTAACCATTGGTTCTGTTAGTGAGGTAAAAGCCATGCTGATAAGGCTGATAGACTTTTTACAGGAAGAACAAATAACTGTAATGTTTACAGCACTCACCCTAAACTCTGTGGTTAGTGAGCAAACTGATGAGGGTGTTTCATCGCTGGTTGACACCTGGCTTTTAGTGAGAGATATTGAATTTAACGGCGAACGTAACCGGGGCATGTATATCATGAAATCGCGCGGAATGAAACATTCCAACCAGGTGCGTGAATTTATTATTACCGATAAGGGGATTGATTTGGTTGATGTTTATCTCGGCCCTGATGGTGTATTAATAGGTTCGGCTCGCGAAGCACAAAAATTGCAGGAAAAAACAGGCGAAGTTTTACGCACCAATGCCCTAAGTATGAAAGACAGGGAAATTGACCGCAAAAGGAAAGTTCTACAAGCCAAAATTGCAAGCTTGCAATCAGAATTTGAATCGGCCGAAGAAGAACTGAATAGAATATCAATAGAAGAGGAACTTGTAAAAAAGATTACTGAAAACAATCGTAGTGCCCTAACTAAATTAAGGCGCGGCGATGTGCATAATGAAAACAATAATGGAATCTGAAGAAAATAAATATGAACTAAGACTATATGTTGCGGGTAAAACAACAAAATCAGTAACAGCCTTAGCGAATTTAAAAAGATATTGCGAAGAACACTTAAAAGGGCAATATAAAATTGAAGTGATAGATTTACTTGTACAACCACAATTGGCCGAGGGCGATCAGATTTTTGCCATACCAACATTGGTGCGTAAAGTACCCGAGCCCATAAGGAAAATTATTGGCGACCTATCAAACGAAGAGAAAGTATTAGTGGGCTTAAATATACGCCCAGTAAATTAGTAACCATAATGATTGAGCAACACCGAGTTACTGAAGAAAATAATTTAGTTAGTGAAGACATTTACAGGCTGCGTTTATTTGTAACAGGAGCAACACCAAATTCATCGCGGGCAATATCCAACTTAAAAGATATTTGCGAAACATATTTAAAGGGAAGGTACGAGCTGGAAATAATTGACGTTTATCAGCAGCCATTAATTGTTGAGAATGAACAGATCATTGCCTTACCAGTACTAATTAAAAAATTCCCTTTTCCGGAAAGAAGATTAATTGGCGATATGTCTGATTTAAATAAAGTACTCAAGGGGCTCAGCATTGCAGCAAACACATAATATGGAACAAGCAAAAATAACATATGAGCAGTTATTGAGCGAAAACAGTGAATTAAAGCTACAACTTGAAGAAGCTAATGATAGTATTGACGCTATCCGTAGTGGACAAGTAGATGCGCTTATCGTAAAAAATAGCGATGGATCCCAGGTTTATACACTTAAAACTGCCGACCAAACATACCGGGTTTTCATTCAAAAGATGAATGAAGGCGCAGTTACTATTAACCGTGAAGGACTAATTCTGTATAGTAATTCGAGGTTTGCTAATATGGTAAAAATGCCGTTGGAAAAAACCATCGGTTTGGTTTTTAATGATTTTATCGCTCCTTCATCAATAGAAACATATGACAACCTCATAGCCAATGCATGGGAAGAAGATTGCAAGGAAGAAATAGAATTGCTTGATGCTGATAATCAATCCATCCCGTGCCTGTTATCCTGTAATACACTTGAGTTGGATGAAGGCGTTGCATTAAGTCTTATTCTAACAGACCTTACGCTGCTTAAGGAAACAGAAAATCAGCTCAGAATAAAAAACCTGCAACTTGCTGCGGCACATTTGCAAACTGAAAAGCTTAATAACGAACTGGAAGACATTGTCAAAGAGCGTACCAATGAACTGTTTGTGAGCCGTGAACATTTTAAATACCTGGCAAATAACATTCCGCAACTGACCTGGACCAATCTTCCAAACGGGCAAATTAATTACTTTAATCAGCAGTGGTATACTTATACTGGTCTGAGCCTGGAAGAAACCCAGCAGTTTGGCTGGAGAAATATTCTGCATCCTGATGATATATCATCCACCTCAGAACAGTTTACTGCCGGTTTGCAATCAGGTGTAACTTTTGAAATTGAAAACCGCTATAAACGGCAATCAGACGATAGTTACCGCTGGCACTTGAACAGGGCTGTACCGTTGCGAAATGAAAATGGCGAAATAGCTTACTGGTTGGGTACAGCTACCGATATTGAAGATCAGAAAAAAGAAATGGAAAAGCGTGACGAATTTATCGGCATTGCCAGTCACGAATTAAAAACACCATTAACCAGCCTTAAAGGTTATCTGCAATTAATTACCTCCTACAAAAAAGAAAGCATTCCACCTGTTGTAGTGCAATACATTAATAAAGCCAACAAGGCCTTAAGCAAATTACAACTCTTAATAAATGACCTGTTAGATGTTAGTAAGATAAAAGCGGGTAAAATGGAGTATGAATTTATTAATGTTAATATCACCCTACTAATAAAAACATGTATTGAAAACGCCGAGCATATTTATCCCGAAAATACATTCATAAACGAAGACGGGCATAATTATGTGGTTAACGGCAATGCTGAAAGACTGGAGCAGGTTTTAATGAATTTGTTAAATAACGCCGTTAAATATTCACAGGAAAACAAAACAATCATTGTAAAAACATCTGCCCAAAATGGTTGGGTTCGCGTAACAGTTATTGATTTTGGCATAGGGCTATCTGAAGATCAGAAGGAAAAGATCTTTGAACGCTTTTATCGTGTGGAAGATAAAAAATATATGACCAGCGGTTTAGGCATGGGTTTGTATATTTCAGCAGGCATAATCCAAAACCACAATGGCCGGATCGGCGTTGACGGCGAACTTAAAAAAGGCGCCCGCTTTTATTTTGAGTTACCCTTAATAGAGTAAAAATTTAAGTAAAGAGCAAATCAAACGGCAATCAATTTTCCGGTGGTCACCAAAATTCGTCCGGTGGTCAAAAATGTTTCTGTAGTTAACAATAGTGAGGTTTCTTTATGAAAAATTCAAAACAATGGAAACCTCACAACGCCAAACCTATCTCGACTGGTTAAGAATATTCTCCATAGTGGGAGTATTATTCTTCCATTCGGCCATGCCATACGTAGCGGAAAATTCATGGCACATCAAAAACCACGATACCAGCTACCTCATGATGGAATCAAATCTCTTTCTGCATTTGTTCAGGATGCCGCTGTTGTTTTTCATCTCGGGCACAGTAAGCTATTTTATGATGCAACGCCGAAGCAGCCTGAATTTTATAGGCTTAAGATTCCGCAGACTGTTTATTCCGGTACTTTTCGGCATGCTGGTTATTGTACCCCCTCAAATTTATATGGAATGGCTAGACAAAGGATATACCGGCACTTTCTGGGGTTTTTATAAAACGGTGTTCAACTTTGTTCCTTATCCTAAGGGTAGTTTTAGCTGGCATCATTTATGGTTTATTGTATACTTATTTATATATGATATCCTGTTCGCACCATTATTCGCCTGGATGGCATCACCAAAAAGCGTTGCTCTAAAAGCCAAACTGGCACTATTGGCCAACGGTAAATGGATTTACCTGATTATGCTACCCGGCATTATCTGGTATGCCTTGTTAGCCCAAAACCATCCTGAAACCAATGACCTTGTGCATGATGGTGTTTACTTTGTTTACTGGTTGTTTTTCCTTCTGGCGGGTTTTATCTGTATTACCCAGTCTAAACTGATGGATAGCCTTGAACGCAACCGTCGCTTCGCCCTCACTATTGGCTTTTTAAGCTTTTTATTGCTCGATTATTTACGCTGGAATAAAATTGAACCTGGCCATGAAGCGTGGCCATTCCATACTGATGCATTTAATCCTTTATTTTTCATACTCCCCCCTATAGTAGCATGGGGATGGGTATTAGCACTGGTAGGGTATGGTAAAAAATACCTGAATCGTAAACTCAAAGTGCTTGATTATTTAAACCAGGCCGTTTATCCTTTTTACATTCTGCACCAAACTGTTATTGTAGTGCTGGTATATTATATTGTGCAAGTACCCAATGAAAGTATTTTATCAAAGTATTTGTACACGGTTGCTATGACCCTTTTTATCACCGTTGGAATTTATCACTTACTGGTACGTCCATATGCTGTTACCCGTTTTCTGTTTGGTATGAAACCGAAATCAAAAACAGAAAAAAAGTCAGATAGTGTAAATGAGCCTCAAAATTTAAAAGAGATTGCAGCGCTTTCTGCCTGATATTTGTAAATTGAACTGATGAAATTTTTCAGAAAATATATTTTCCCCGCAATATACGGCCTGCTGGTATATTTTACCGTAAGGCTGTTGCATGATACCGACGTAAAGGAACGGTTTTGGGAAAGGCAATTTTACATAAATGCTGTTGAAATAACCTGCTCTATATTTGTTGGCTATACTGCGATTTATCTTTTCCAAAGACTTTTCAACTATTATAACAAACATTGGCCCGCACAATTAAGCTACAAGGGTATAGTTAAAGAACTGGTTATATTGGTAGCTGTTAACCTTATATTGGTAAATATTGTATTTGTACCGATGGATATAACCTTGCACCAGGATTGGAATCCCTTCTGGATATCCTGGGCGGATATAGCCGACATTAATATGATACCAACACTTTATGCCATAGTATATTATGGCATGGCCCGCAGCAGTATATGGTTGCATGCCTATGTAGATAATAAGTTACAATTAGAAAAAGTGACCAACGAGCACCTGGAAACTGAGCTTAAATTTTTAAAGGCACAATACCATCCGCATTTTTTGTTCAACGCGCTCAACACCATTTATTTTCAGATGGATGATGACCTGCAGGGGGCAAAAAACAGCATTGAAAAATTTTCTGAGCTGCTGCGATACCAATTGTATGACCAGCAGCAACAGGTACCTGTTATGAACGAAATAGAATATCTGCAAAGCTTTATCGACCTGCAAAAAATACGCAGCAGTGATAAATTGCAATTAGAAGTTAATTTTGATAAAGGATTGAATGGCCAGTTGGTTTACCCGCTATTATTTCTTCCCCTGGTTGAAAATGCCTTTAAATTTATTGGCGGCAATTACAATTTATTAATAGATGCAAAACTGGATAATGGCCAGATCATCTTTAGGGTTGAGAATTCAATACCTGATTTTGTCCCGCCAATAATCCGGACAGGTGGTATTGGCATCGAAAATTTAAAGCGACGGCTGGACCTGCTTTATCCGCAAAAACATTCATTGTTTACTGCAAAAGAAAACGGAACTTTTATTGCTGAATTAAAATTAGATTATGAATAACATTACCTGCATCATAACTGACGATGAACCCTTTGCCCGCAAAGGCTTGCAGGGATATATCGAAAAAATAGGCTTCCTTGACTTGAAAGGTACTTGTGAAGATGCTATCCAATTAAGCGACATGCTCCAACAACAACCTGTAGATTTACTTTTCCTGGATATTCAAATGCCTCATATTACCGGTATTGAATTTATCAGGGCATTATCCAAACCGCCAAAAGTAATATTCACAACAGCTTATGAACAGTATGCCCTGCAAGGTTTTGAATTAGATGTGCTTGATTATTTACTTAAACCCATATCATATGAGCGCTTTTTAAAGGCGGCCTGGAAAGCACGTGACTATTTTGCTGTAAGAGAAGATAAAAGTCTGGCAACGATCCCCTACATGTTTGCAAAAAGCAATGGCAAGCTGGAAAAAATATGCTTTGATGAAATATTATTTATCGAAGGGATGGAAAACTATGCGGCCGTACATCTTGAAAATAAAAAACTTATTATTCATACAACTATAAAAGCCTTATTGGAGAAACTACCCGCAGGGAAATTTATTCAAACACATAAATCATACATAGCAGCCATCAACAAAGTTGAAAGTATAGAAGGCAATACCCTGCACATTCAAAAACACCAGGTGCCAGTTAGTAAATATTTACGTGAAGAAGTTTTGGGGGTGATAGTAAAATAACATCCTAACAAGAGGTTTTCAAATCAATGATGTTTCCACAACAAAAGCAATATTCTTGTCCCGACAAGAACCTTGTTTTTTGCAAAATTTAGCCCATTTTGTCCCAGCATGGCCCATCATCATGCATAACTAATTGACTTTCAGTAACCTGTTGATTCATTACACATCACGTGTACCATTCTGTACCGTATTTTTGTGGGACAGACAGATCGCAATAAATCATCCATATTTTATTTAAATTTGAAAACACCATTCACCCGGATAAACCCATGTCCTTGACCAATAACGGAACTGTAACTTTAAACATCAGCGAAAATGGTATTGCTACCATCAGCTTTTACCATCCTGCTCAAAACTCCTTACCGGCGGTATTACTTGATGAATTAACTGCAAAAATTAATGAGGCCGGAAGTGATAGCCAAACCCGCATTATTGTACTCAAAAGTGAAGGCAACAGAACTTTTTGCGCCGGAGCCAGCTTTGATGAACTATTACAGATAAAAGATAAACAAGCCGGTGCAGAATTTTTTTCTGGCTTTGCAAACGTTATAAATGCATGTCGTAAATCGCCCAAAATTATCATTGCACGTATTCAGGGTAAAGCTGTTGGAGGAGGCGTTGGTATCGCCTGTGCTGCCGATTACTGCCTGGCAACTGAAGCTGCTTCAATAAAGTTAAGCGAATTGGCAATCGGTATAGGCCCTTTTGTTATATCGCCGGCAGTTATCCGCAAAATAGGTTTGTCTGCATTTTCACAACTTACTATCCGTGCGGTTGATTTCCAAACAGCACAGTGGGCCAAAGAAAAGGGCTTATACAATGAGATATATCCGGATATTGATTCGCTTGACTCTGCTTTAATTGAGCTTACTCAAAAACTGGCCTCCTATCATCCGGAAGCCTTGCATGGGTTAAAAGAGATTTTATGGGAAGGCACTGCAGACTGGGATCAATTACTAACTCACCGTGCAGCAATTAGTGGAGAATTAGTGCTTTCAGAATTTACCCAGCAAGCTTTAACAGGTTTTTTAAATAATAAAAAATAGATCCAAATCAAAAGTTTACAATAACACTTAAACAGTTATAAACGTACAAAGCCATACTCCTTTAAAGCATACTTATATTTATAATTAATTACCAATATAACTATTGGTTATTGTTAAAGATTAAATAGATTTACAGTAGGTTTTTTTAAAGAGTATATTTCAACACTTTTCACTTAGCTTAAATATGTTTTATTGGTTAGTCACCGTACTGGTACTTGCACTTATTCTTGTTGGTTTTAACGTTTATAATTATTACGATAAACGCAATAGAACGGCAAGAAAACTAGAAAGAATTAGAAATAAATGGGCTCGTCCGGTAAATGCAAGGCGAAATTTCAAGCTAATTGCTGCCTATTTAAACGCTGAAGATAATCCTGCTAAATTGGCATATGTAACAGCTGAAGATCTTGACCTGAATAACTTATTCAATTTTATTGACCGTGCAAACTCTAAACCTGGTAAGCAGTATTTATATAAAAAGCTTTTTATTCCTGAAACCAACATTGAAAACTTATTAAGATTTGATAAAAAAGTTGAAAAGTTCAATTTACCACGACCAGATCTTGAAAGCTTTGAGATGGAGCTTGCCAGACTTAACAATATAGATGCTTATTACATTGCAGATTTGTTCTTAAAAAAACATGAGTGGTTAATGATCGCTCCATTAAGGTTTTTCGTTCGCATATCAGGTATAGCAATTGTTGGCTTAATCATATCCTTAATTGCGGTACCCAACCTGGCCTGCTTTGGAGTTCTTTTACTATTAATTGCAAGTAATATTGCCGTTCATTACGGAACAAGAAATAAAATATCAACCTATACCCGCTCATTACCACAATTGGTAATATTAAACAATGTTGCCAAAAAGTTATTAAAAAAAGTAAGTTTTGAAGCTGATGAACAGGTTAAAGAGAGTATAAATAAGCTATCAGGTCTTATTCGCACTTTAAAACTGGTAAGCTTTGAAAGCAAGCTTGCCGATGACCCCGAAACTTTAAGCTATGCCATTTTTAAGTTTATAAAAGGATTATTTCTTATTGAGCCCCTGATGTTTACTACATCGGTAAAACGAATCAATAAATACCGTGATAATATTAAAGTGATATATGAATACGTGGCAGAAATTGATAGTCTTATTGCTGTTATATCCGTTCGCTCGGGTTTACCATTTTATAGTAAACCTACATTTTTCACCGAAAAGCAGGAAATGGATCTGCAGGAAATGTATCATCCATTAATCTATAATTGTGTTCCAAATTCTATTCATACTCATTCTGACGAAGGTGTTTTGATAACTGGGTCAAATATGTCTGGTAAAACTACCTTTATTAAATCAATAGCAATAAATACTTTGCTGGCACAAACTATTTACACCACCTGTACAAAAGCTTACAAGGCACCATTGCTTAAAATACAAACCAGCATCCGCACCAATGATGAGTTGAGCGAAAACAAAAGTTATTTCCAGGCAGAAGCACTATCTATATTGGATATTATTAACCAAAGCGGTGCTGATGAGCCTATTAAAAGCTTAATTATTATTGATGAAATATTTAGGGGTACCAATACAATTGAGAGGATAGCTGCAGCAAAGTCAGTACTTAATTATTTAACTGAAAATAAAAATTTCCTTTACGTATCAACACATGATCTGGAACTGGCGGACCTGCTGGATAATGAATATGCTGTTTATTCGTTTGAAGAATCTGTTAGTGATACTCGCCTTGTTTTTGATTACAGAATAAAAACAGGAGTACTAAAGAATAAAAATGGCATTGCAATTTTAGAAACTATAGGATTCCCCGAATCAATAGTAGAAGATGCTTATATAGTAAGCGAAGAATTAAAGCGAAAATACCTGCTTTAAGGCCATCAAAAACTTAGTTTCTGAGTCTGTTTTTCAAAACACGCAGTTCTTCCTGCATTTGCTCAACTTTTTGCAATAAATGAGTTATTGCTTCAATGCCTGCAATATTTATTTCAAGCTCCTGATGCATTCTAATCATTTTTTCAAGTTTTTGCAGTTCGCTTTCGGTAATATAAGTAGTATGATTAATCTCTTCCAACTCCAAAAGTCCGGCTTCATTTAACGAGCTGATAAAAGTGTACGTTACATTATGGTAGGTACATATTTCTGTGGTGGCTATTAAATTGGTCATGTTAATTTGTTTATTATTTACGTCCTCATTTACCCTTGATCCTAACTTTCATCCTTTAATTGTTCAAATAGTTTTTTTTGCTTTTCTGTAATATTAACAGGTATCTGAATATCATAAGTCACATATAAATCACCAAATTCGTTTTCCTTTTTGTAAACAGGCAGGCCCTTCCCTTTTAGCTTAACTTTGGTGCCGTTTTGGGTTTCGGGTTTTACTTTTATTTTCACCTTGCCATTCAGTGTTTCAATCATTACTTCACCACCCAGTACTGCAGTATAAATATCAAGCTTAACAGTAGTAAATAAATTGCTGCCATCTCTTTTAAAATGAGGATCATCAGCAATAATAAATTTAATAAACAAATCTCCTGCCGGGCCGCCATTTGCGCCTGCAGCCCCATGCCCTGCAATTTTTATAGTTTGTCCGTTTTCAACACCTGCAGGTATAGTTATTCTTATATTTTTTCCGTTAACCGTTAAAGCTTGTTTATGTGTTTCAGCAGCTTCCTTCAAGTCAAGGTGCAATTCGGCATTCAAATCTTGCCCACGGTATTTGGTTTGCCGCCCTCTTGCTGAACCTCCGCCCTGCCCGAACATGGATTGAAAGAAATCAGAAAAATCATCACCGCCAAAACCTTCAAAACCTGATGATTGCCCACCACCATAGGTACTCTGTCTGCTATTTTGCTGTTGTTGAGTATATTTTTCATACTCCTCACCACGTTCCCAGTTTTCTCCATATTTGTCGTATTTCTTCCTCTTTTCAGGATCGCTTAATACTTCATTAGCTTCATTTAATTGCTGAAACTTCTTATTCGCTTCAGCATCATTAGGGTTCAAATCCGGATGATACTTACGTGCAAGCTTACGGTAAGCATTTTTAACCTCTTTTTCAGTGGCTGTTTTTGTAATGCCTAAAATTTGGTAATAATCAATAAATGCCATTTCAATAAATTGGTAAAAGTATTTATAGTTCCAGGTTCACTATGCAACAAGTTACCTCATACTACTAATAAATCAAAATTATAAAAGCTCATCAAATAGGTGAAGAGCTTTTATAATAGTAGTATCATTTTTAATATTTTAGTTTATGGTCTTGGCGGTGGCGGCGGACCTTTTGGATGCGGTGGCAAATGTATGGATATTCCATGATGGGTCCTTCTGCTATGATGGTGATGCCTGAATGGATTTTTGATATGTAATGGCGGTGGTGGTGGTGGGCGCCTTGGTGGTGGTGGCAACTGAATACTTATGTTGCCAAGCTTAAAATTATCAGCCTTTACACTTACAGTTTGCATCATACAGGCCACTAAAAGTATGATAACTAAATTCTTAAATTTCATAGTATTATATTCTATTTAAATATACTCGTCAAAAAGCATATTCTTAAATATAAGAAGCTAATCTGTTAAATAAAGTTTGTTTTATTTTAAATCTCCTTTTATCAGTGACTTTTTGGGTAAAACCAAGAAACCTCACACTCTTTTTTTTCGTAACTATATATGGACTTATTTATTAAAACTTTTAATTAAAAAACACCCGTAATTAAAGCTGCAATAAAATGGAAAATCAAGATACAATTATTTCTATTTTTGATTGTTAATTGCGGGTAACAATTATTGTTAAGATTGAGCCGACTATTATTTCAGCCAGAATTCCTGAAAATGAAAGCAACAGGTTACAAGACCTTTCTTTATCGAAGCAACCTGTTGGATACAACCTCACGAGGCCTAATTTAACTACTAAAAGCGAACTTAATCAGGGCGCTTGCTTTAAAATAACCATTTAATCAACATGGACCAATCCATTTTTCACCAATTCAGCAATATTGAAGCTAAAGAAATAGCTCCGGGCTTTTTCTCCAAATTAATTCATACAGCAACCAATACTATCAATTTTATTGAAGTAAAAGCAGGCTGCACATTGCCCAGGCACCGGCACATCCATCAGCAATGCTCATTTGTAATTGAAGGAAAATTTGAACTTACGGTAAATGATGTACCTCAGATACTTGATTCAGAATTATTCGCAATTATCCCATCTGAAGTATGGCACAGCGGAACCGCTATAACTGATTGCAAACTGATAGATATTTTTAGCCCGGCAAGAGACGATTATAAAAACCTTTAAAATTAAACAGCCCTGCTTATTTAGCAAGGCTGTTTAATTTTACTAACGGTGATGATAACGATGATGGCGGATATGATGATGGTGAAAATGGTGAGGATAAGGACCGCCAACTCTGGCCCTAACTGCTACTTGAGCCATAGCGCTACCGAAGGTAAACATGGCTACTATAATTAATAGAAACACTTTTAAAAACTTCATAACTTTTTTATTTATAAATGATTTCATTTTTCAACTATCCTAATTGGTCACTAAGATTATTAATAAAACCCCGAAATATAAAAAAGGTTTTTATTAATATCAATGTAATCATTAATGTTACAAAACATAAAACTTGTCAAGTCAATAAATATTGTACAGCCTGTCAAAAATATTAGGTTTGTATTTTCTTTAAGAATATGTCAATAACAAAAGCTATCATTAGTGATGTCCCTCAACTTAACAAGTTAGTAAATAGTGCTTATCGCGGCGAAATTTCCAAAAAAGGCTGGACTACTGAGAGCGATATACTTGATGGGTTACGGATTGATGAAGAAACACTTACTTCTTATTTTAACAATCCAGATATTACTATTCTTAAAAACACTAATGAAGCTGGCGAAATTACCGGATCTGTTTATTTGGAAGTCCGCCAGCCTAAACTATATGTTGGTATGTTTAGCGTTTCGCCGTTGCTTCAAAATAGCGGTATTGGCCGCAAATTGCTGATGGCAGCCGAGGATTATGCCAAACAGTTAAACCTTAACCAATTAAGCATGACAGTAATCAGTACACGCCATGAACTGATTAGCTGGTATGAGCGCCGTGGGTATAAGGCAACTGGTGAAATTTTACCCTTCCACGCCGACAAAAAATTCGGTATCCCCAAACAGTACATTGAACTGATAGTGATGGAAAAATCCATCTAAAAAATTCATTTCCTGCACAAAAAGCAGTTTGGGTGCAACCTTCCCGAAATATTGTCGTCTCATTAATCAAATGATCCGAAAACTATTTATTTAAATGGAAGAGATACATCCTCAATTAAAAGAATTTATAGTTGATTACTGTACCAGGTACAAGATTAGGAAAGTTGATCCCCATGCGTTAAACCTGGATACCAGCATTGATCTTGACTTGGACATTGTTGATATTGAGATAGACCTTTTTATTGCCGAATTTGCTGAAACGTTCAGGATAGATCAGTCAAAATTTAGCTGGTATAAATATGGTTATCCAACAGGTTCAGCAAGTGTAAAAGTAATCAGATCGGTATTTGGTTATAAATCGCAATGGGTAAAGCGTTTATCAAACAGACTTTATAAACCTAAATTTAAGGTGAGCAACTTACAGGAGGCTGTAAACTCCGGCAAATTAATATAAACTACTGAACCACTGTGGGGCATAAAGCAATCTTTCTGGTCCCGGGCCGGACGGAACGAATATAATGTGGTCAGCTTGCAACGGTCTGCATTTTATGAGTTTGCTAAGTGCCCCGCAGTGGTTTTTAACCCCAACCTGCGGTTAAAAACCTGCAATTTTAAAGGTCTGTAACTTTCGTATGTGCCCTTTTAATATAATTGCGGATATCCAATACTATTCCGGCAAAAACATAAAATATAAGCGGAAAACCAACAGCCAGGAAAGAAGAGTATATAAAAAACAGTCTTATCTTGGCGATAGATATATTAAACTTTTCACCCAGGTAAGTACAAACACCAAATGAGTATCTTTCAAAAAAAGTTATAATCCTTTGCAACATATCACACTAATTTTAGAATCTTATTACCAACGCTGCATTGAAGGCATTTCTTATTATTACAGTAATTATTTTTTAATTCAAGCAATGCCTGCGATTCAAATGCAGTATTTATTTTCACTCCTAAGTTAACAAAATCTGCCACAATATTGTTGTTTTCATTTGGTAAGTTCTCCAATAATTGTAAGCTCCTATTTATATAATGCTGCAACTGATTATGTTTACCATAACTAAATAAAAACAATGCCAATGTATTTAAAAGTAAAATATCAATTGATGACGACCCCAGATTTTTTGCTGATGGAGCTGATTCAACATCAAACCTATAATGGGTTTCCCAGTATGGATTAACGTGTATATCAGTAAAAAGGTCTCTCAATCCTTTTACTTCTTTATTATCCAACACTTTCGAAAATAAATGATTAGAATGTACTATTAATGCAGCAAATTGTGCCAGCCTTATTGTCGGGAAATTTGGGGGCCGCAATCGCATAAACTTCCATAAATGGCTTTCAATAGCTTGTAATCCATATTTCTTGCTCAAAAATTCATATTCCTTTTTCAGCTTTAAAGGATATTCATCTTGTGGCTCACCCACTAAAAATCCAGCCTGCCCAAATATAAGCGCCTCAATCTGCATGGAACTATTTTTGTGCTTTGCCAAAATAGTTTGAGGTAATGATTTGGCAAGCAATTCAAATGGTAATGCATTGGTCTTAAATCCAAAATTGGCCGCTAAAAACTGATAAAAAGTCTCTTCCCAATCACCTCGATTAAGGTTAAGTGCATTAATTACCGCAGCCGACTTTTTTTCTAACCGCTCAACCAATACCCTTGTAAGCCATGTATGCATGGTAAGGCTATCTATTGTGCCTATATTAGCTTCACACGGAATAATGGTTTGATTGCCGAAAACGAGCTGGTGATACTTGATATATAAATCATCTGGTATACGATTTTGTAATTCAAGGGTAGGTATTCTGCGGCCATCAGGTAAAACCAGCGGGACATCGTCGCGGTAAACAACGTGTAAAATCACATTATTGTAAGCATCATCAGAATTGTGTCCATGTTTTTTCCAATCGGATGATGACAGGTGTACCTCCACATTTCCTGCCCAAACAGTATCCCCTACCTTTATCCTTGCATTTTGAAAATCGGGGCCCGAATCTGAATTATGAAACCCTACAGAAAATACTTCTAAATCTTCACCATCATTCGTTTTCAGGTCAGTCCGCTCAAAAAGCCGGAATTTCCAAACATAATGCAAAAAGTCTTCAGGAAATATCATGCTGTTGTAATGACAGGTTAGTGTTCAGGTAAATTTGTTTATTTATTCTGAAACATACAAACTAAAACCATCAGTTTCAGATAATCTTTTCCAATTTAATGCAGCGTCCAGGATTTGTAGCTTATAACAGTTCTGTTAACTCACTAAAGGTGCTAATGGTGGCTACCTGTCCGGTTTCAACAATACCAAAACCGTAGTTTGCAAAAATAAATGGAACGCCTGCTTTTGTAGCAGCGTCAAAATCGCCCATGGTGTCACCAACATATACTGGTGCCGTAAGCTGATAATCATTAACAATATCTTTTATATTTTCGGATTTGGGATTTCCTTTTGTTCCGTAACATTGATGGCCTATAAAATAATGCCCCATTTCGCTTAGTTTTAAAAACACTTCAATATATCCGTTCTGGCAGTTACTCACTATAAATAATTTATATTTTGATGTAAGATAGTCCAGTGTTTCTTCTAGCGCAGGATATAATTCACCACCTTTTGTATGTAATATTTCCAGTTCACTTTTAGCACAAATACCCATCAGTTCTGTACGCTGTTCTGTATCTAGGTTGGGAAATAATCTATCGAATATTACATTATAAGCTAAACCTGTAATTGATCTAACCCTATCGCGTGTCATTAACTCATCCACATAATCAACCTGATCCATAGCAGCCTGCCATGCCAGGGCAACATTGTTTGTACTATCCCAAAGGGTGCCGTCCAGATCGAAAATTATACTGTCGAATTTATTTTTTAAAGAGCTCATGCTTATAAATATGGCGGCAAAAGTAGCAGATTTTATCCTTTTTACACATAACCATTATTGTCATTATTCACTCACAATAATTTGTAATACTTAAACGCGCATTTAAATTCTTTAGTTTTACAAATAAAACACAGCAATTTTGAATAGCCGACCGCAAAAAAATGTACGTACCGAGCCTTTAACTTTAAAAGAACGCCTGGCTGCATTACGTAATTTACCCGCCTTTTTTTTATTGGTATGGCAAACCAACCGCTGGTTAACTATAGCTAATGCAATATTGCGCATTGCCCGTTCAGCTATGCCGGTTGCCTTACTCTATATTGGAAAACTTATTATTGATCAGGTATTACAATTGAGTCATCAGCACAATGCCGACACACATTATTTGTGGCAATTAGTAGGGCTCGAATTTGGTCTCGCTATATCTACCGATGCATTGAGCCGGGCAATTACCCTTATGGATGCATTGCTGGGTGATCTTTTCAGTAACCATACTTCTGTAAAAATAATGGCTCACGCAGCTACACTTGACCTGGACCAGTTTGAAGATTCAGTATTTTATGATAAGCTTGAACGGGCCAGGCAGCAAACTGTAGGCCGCACTGTATTACTTTCGCAGGTGATGAGCCAGGTTCAGGATCTTATCACCATGGTATTTCTGGCTGCCGGACTAATGGCATTTAATCCATGGTTGATTGTATTATTATTAATAGCAATTATCCCGGCCTTTTTGGGTGAATCTTATTTTAATGATCAAAGTTATGCGCTTACAAGGGGACAAACACCTGAGCGACGAGAACTTGACTATTTAAGATATTTGGGCGCAAGCGACGAAACAGCCAAAGAAGTAAAAATATTTGACCTGTCCGGATTTATCATTGAGCGATTCAGACAACTATCGGATAAGTTTTATGCCGAAAATAAACGCTTATCAATAAAGCGTTCTCTATGGGGTACCTTATTTGCTATGCTGGGAAGCTTAGGATATTATGCTGCTTATGTGGTAATAATAATAAGAGCGGTAAATGGTAGCGTTACAATAGGTGAACTTGCCTTTTTAGCCGGCTCATTCAGGCAATTGCGAACTCTACTAGAAGGAATTTTAAGCCGTTTTACAGCTGTTTCACAAGGTGCCATTTACTTGCGTGATTTTTTCGAATTCTTTGAGATTGAACCTCAGATAAAACTGGCTAAGAATCCTCTTCCGTTCCCAAAAAAGATACAACAAGGTTTTACATTTGAAGATGTTGGTTTTAAATATGCGAATGCTGAACGATGGGCAAATCGCCATTTAAGTTTTACCCTTTATCCCGGCGAAAAACTGGCGCTTGTTGGCGAAAACGGAGCCGGAAAAACTACCCTTGTAAAATTACTTGCCAGGCTTTACGACCCAACTGAAGGACGAATACTGTTAGATGGAAAAGACTTACGGGACTATGATCTGGTTGATCTACGATTGAATGTCGGCATTATATTTCAGGATTATTTACGTTACCAAATGACTTTTGCCCAAAACATTGCGGTGGGTAAAATAAGTGAACAATATAATCGTCCATTAATAGAGACATCAGCAAGGCAAAGTTTGGCTGATGTACTGGCGGCTAAATTACCCGCGGCTTATGATCAGCAATTAGGAAAGCGTTTTGCTCAGGGAGTTGAATTATCAGGCGGCGAATGGCAGAAAGTTGCGCTTGCGAGGGCCTACATGCGAGATGCGCAATTGTTAATATTAGATGAACCAACCTCCGCACTCGATGCACGTGCCGAATATTCCGTTTTTGAACGCTTTGCTGAGCTAACAACCGGTAAATCAGCTGTTTTAATATCCCATAGGTTCAGCACAGTTCGTATGGCAGACAGGATTTTAGTCCTTGAAAAAGGACAATTAATTGAAATTGGCACCCATGAAGAGCTCATTCAAAAAGATGGCCGTTATGCCGAATTATTTAATCTCCAGGCTCTGGGCTACAGATAAAATTTAAAAAACACAAACTGTCTGCTTGTTGCTAACGTATACATTAGTATGATTGCAGCTAAAAAAAACGTAAAAATACGCAGGCAAATACCGTAAAAGCCCCAATTAATCAGTAGGCATTTTCATTTATTTTTGAAGATATTCCGGATTGGAATAATTTTTGAAGATACTCTTGTAACTATTTAAGCATCCTATGAAACAACTTATACTTTACTTCATGTTTTTCGTAGCTTCTTCATTGATACTTATTCAATGTGCACGTTTTTTTCCATCAATTGATACAGGAAAAGAAAACCCATTTGAAAACAAAAAAATAAATACAGTTAAAAATAAAGAAAAGGACAAACCTGTATTATCAGAAAAGAAAAGTACACCAAATAGTAAGATTTCTCATATGGCTTATATCTCCTATTGGCCTTATCACATTTTACAAAAAATTAATAGAAGTAATTTGTTGAATAATCCTTACGATATAATTCAACAGTACAATCTTACCAGCAATAATATAATTCAGGAAAAATAAGTTTAGTTAAGTAATTAGTTTAGTTAGGGCATACAGTTGTTGCAGTAATGTAATAACTGTTTTGCTTTATGGCGAAAAGAGCTTCTCCTACGATATATTATATAAACATTTATTTTCCAGACAAATAACACCAACACCTACTACAAATAATCTTTCAATTCACGATGCAATAAATAACTATTTCATGATTCAGAATATAAACTAAAATATTAGTTCATATTCTTCGTTTAGTTTTCTAAACACAATAAATTATGAAAAAACTATCAATCGTTATTGCATTAATTTTAATGATCATTAAAACGGTAAATACGCAAACCCAAAAGGGCGACTAAACCCTTGGATTAAGCTTTGGCTTTTATTCCGGTAGTCAGAATTATACTTATACAGGTCAAAATCCGATATCATTTGGATCCACAAATTCTACTTCTTTTACAACCATCCCAGGTTATAGTTACTTTATAGCCAAGAACCTGGATATAGGAGCAAGCATTGGATTTGGCGATGAAACCGAGCATCAAAATGACCCTAGTACCCCTGGCGGAACTATCAAAACTATAAATAAAACTTACAGCCCTACAATTCATTTACGTAAATACTTCTTATTTAACAATAAGATCGGGATACGTACAGGGCCTTATTTTCTTTACCAATATAGCAACTCAAATAGCATTTATTCTTCGAATAGTTCATCCAATTATAATTCAAGTTCTCACTATTCGCAGACAGGAATAAATGCTGATTTTGTTTACTACCCTTCCAAAAAGGTAGGCTTAGCCGTTAATATCGGTAGTTTATCATACAACCACCAGAGGTTTGATAGTCAATCGAACTATACTACCGATAGCGGGGTAAGCCTTCAATTTTTAACCAGTAACCTTATGTTATCGGCTTATTATGTTTTTGGCAATTAAGCAATTAATATTGTTAATAGCTTATTAATATTATTTTATTGAGTGCAAAGCTGTAAGACAGATAATTAAAACCGGTACAGCAAGTATTACAAAAACGCGTGCCATTTGAATAGCGTTTGCATTACCCTCAACAAATACGTTGTTAAAATCAGCTTTAAAGTTGTTTAATTTAGTTTCCATGATTGTTTAATCTTAATTTATCAAATAATTTATCAGTAATATAATTTATCAAATTATGTGGTCTTGTACGGCTTATAATTTCATAAGGTTACATATATAATTGAAAAAAAATATTTAAGATTAAAAAATCATAACAAATAAGCCTGAATTTACAGGTAGAATCCTCTAAACTCAGGCTTATTATTATATTATGAAACTGGTTTGAATAAACTAAAAGAAGCTGTAAATGATGAAGTTAATAAAATTTAAACCAGCACAACTACCTCAGGTTTTAACTGATTAAACTACTGCTAAATTTTTGCAGGCATTTAAACATTCATTGCGGATATATGTTGGTAATTCATCTTCGTTACCGAATTTAAAAATGGCTATTCCTCCTTCAAAATGGTAGTGAATATGATATTGAAGCTTATCATGTTGTGAAAATTTGTTTTTAGCATTTCTGCCAATAAACCATCCTTTATACATGTTTTCTATTTCTTGGAGCTGCTTATTGAATTTTTCAATAATAGACAGGCATGTTTTTGGCTCATCCCCTATGTAAAGGATATTACTAAACTGGGGCCAGCTATTTGGGTGAGCACTTTTCATCATCAATAGTTTATGCTTCAAAGTTATAAGGATGAGATGAAATTGTAATGAAAAGGAAAAAATTAGACATTATACAAACAAATAGCAGCATTTTGTTACAAACACCTTCTTCATCAAGAAGATGCTCCTAATCTTTAAACGGGCTTATTTAACGCTATTTTCTTTAATAATATCCTCACTCATTTCCGGGTGATAATGTAATCCGGGAGTTAACCAGTGCAAAAGCAATACCCTTGAGTATCTAAAATTAAATGGGGACAAAGCAACGCCAACAGCTATAATTATGGAAACATACACCCATGGATTTCTACTTCCCGACAAAACAGATATTGCAACAGCTAATGTTACCATTTCGGCAACAAACAAGGCATAGCTTACAAACATAGCCACGTAGAAATAACCGGGTTCGCGTTCAAATACCAAACCACAATGAGGACAGGTGGTATTCATTTTTTGTGATTTAAAACCGTACATAGGTGTTGTAAACATATCTCCCCTTCTGCAACGAGGGCATTTGGCATGTACAATGGCAGGCCACATCGGATATTTATTATCAGTAGTGCTCATGTTAATTATGATTAAGTATTTTTCTTCTGAATTCTTCTGGGGTTATACCTTCAAGCTTTTTAAAAAATTTAGTAAAATAGGAGTTGTCATTAAAATTGAGCTTAAAAGCAATCTCATTGATATTTAATTGCAGGTTGGTAAGTAAACGCTTAGCTTCAAGCAACGTTCTGTTCCTGATCACCTCTCCGGCCTGCATGCCCAATAGATCTTTACATAGGGCGTTTAAATGATTTGGGGTAATATATAATAAATCAGCATACTCTTTTGGCAGCTTAAGGCTGAGGTAATTATCTTCAATCAATTTTTGAAAATTCTTTAACAGAATTTGATTATAAGATGCTGGGCCCTTATTATTTACAGTAACACTTAAACGGCTTATAGCTATAAATAACTGCAACATTAACAACCTTACTAAATCAGCACTCATTACTCTTTTACCTTCCGCTTCCTCAATTATTTCTTCCAATAATTTTGATGCCCGGTTAAAGCTGTCCAGTGGTAGATTGATTACAGCATCTTTCACACTGCCATTGAAAAATGAAAAGCTTTCAATATAAGCCGGGTTCAACAAAAGTGACTGAAAAAATGAATCAGAAAAATTAATGATATATCCATCTGTAAAACCCTTAAAATTCCATGAATGTACCTGTCCGGGAATCATAAAATAAATCTGATGTGGTTTTACTTCAAACTCTTCAAAATCTATGGTGTGGCTGCCTGCCCCCTTTGTGAAAAGTAATAAGTGATAAAAAGTATGCCGATGAGGTGCGCTAAGGTTTATATGATGGTTTAAATATGGCTCAAACCTGCTAATAATGATATCGTTCTCCTTAAAAGCAGATAAGGTGCAGATATCATATACTGGTGGGCTTTGCATCATACCACAAATTTAAATACAATACCCCTACTTTTGTGGTAATATTTACTGTTATTGTGGTACTTTTCAATTATTGAGTGTTGTACTTATTTTAAAACTACAGGCTCAGTCATTGGTGCCCATTTATGGATAACATTCTCCAGGCGCTCAATAGTAAATGGTTTGCTGATAAAATCTTTCATACCAGCCTCCTTACATTTCTGCTCGTCCTCACTTAAAACATTAGCGGTCATTGCTATAATTGGCGGGGCATTTTCACCATATTTATTAAGGATACTTTGAGCTGCCTGTATTCCATCCATTTCCGGCATTTGTATATCCATAAAAACAAGGTCGTATTGCTTTTGATCAAACATATCAATCGCAATTTTACCATTATCAGCAATATCAATATTGTAGCCTATTTTTTTAAATGTTTTGCCTGCTATTAACTGGTTCATTTTATTGTCTTCGGCCAACAATATATTAAGCGGGCGGTGTCTGAAAACCTCACTGTTAAATACATATTGATTTTCATTTACATTGGCATCGGTAATTATTAACGGCACAATAAATACAAACTCAGATCCTTCTGATTCTTTACTTTCTGCCCAGATCTTCCCGTTCATCATTTCAACCAATTTTTTACAGATGGATAATCCAAGCCCCGTACCTCCGTATTTTCTTAATGCGGTACTATTTACCTGTGTAAATGGTTTAAATAACTGCAACAAAGCTTCCTCACTTATACCTATGCCGGTATCTTTTATACTAAATGTTACCTGTTGTATACCATCAACACTATTACTAGCGAAAACATGAAGATGTACTACCCCTTCATCCGTAAACTTTATGGCGTTCCCTATTAAATTAACCAGTATTTGTTGAATCCGGCTTTCATCCATTTTTAAGTAAGCAGAAACACTATCATCAATGGTATAATTTAATGAAATATTTTTACCTGGTATGGATATGCCAGGACTGCTGATTTCAATAACCGTTTTTATGCAATTCCTGATGTTTACCGGCTTAAGATGCAGGGTAAGTTTATCGGCTTCAATTTTAGAAAGGTCAAGAATATCACTAATAATATTGATGAGCAGGTTACTGCTTGACTGTAATGTTTTCAATAATTCATGCTGCTCTTCAGAGAGCTCTGAAAGAGCCAGTAACTGTGCTGCTCCAATAATTCCGTTTAATGGGGTACGTATTTCATGACTCATATTAGCCAGGAAATTTGATTTTGCAAGGGTAGCGCCCTCGGCCAAATCTTTCGCTATTGAGAGTGCCGCTTTTGAAGATTGAAGTTCTTCGCTTTTATTAATTAATTTTTCCTTATCAATTTCATGACCTCTTTTCAAAAAACTAATCAATAAACCAGCAAACAAAATATTTTTAACCGAAGATTCTATCAAATCAAACTCCCGTTGATTTGTACTTGTTGGCGGGCTTACCCAATGTGGGAAACGCCGTTCTAACAAAAAACAAGCAACAAATACCGATATTAAATATCCTATAAACAGAAAATGATATTTACGGTTTAATAATATCACGATCAGTACAACCAGATAAACACCCGCAAGTGGTGACGACCCCTCAATTCCACCGTTAAAAAACCAACCGGGAACAGAAAATAAAATGCCCAGGATAATAAAAGCCATAGACATGCGACTATCATAGCCCTTATATTTACTTATATAAAACCCTGATATACACAATGATAAAATAAAAAACTCAACTAACAACAGGTAAGCCGGAAAACCTAGAATAATATTATTAGTAATGCCAATTAAAACACTGATGGCTAAAATTAAGCACATTGCATTAAAAAGCTTATTGTCTAATGATAATGCCGGATCATTAAACCCAATAAATTGTTTTATTTTTTTTATTATCATTCTTCAGCAATAACAAATCAAGTAGCTGTATTAATAAAACACTTAGCACAGAAGCATTAATGCTACTATACTTTAAATATCAAAATTGAATCGTCTGGTGTTATAAAATTTACCAGGCTATCAAGTGGTTAGTATTATAATCAGTGGATGAAGATGTAATAGTATTGTTGTGGTTCCAGTCTTCAATATCTATTAAGCCGGGCATAGTTTGATAATGACCATTATCTTTTGGGCATTTAACAACATAGCCTATATCTTCAACTGCTGCAATTACCGGACGCGAACCGCACTCCTTGCACAGCTTACAGTAAATTGACCCCGGAATTTTTACATGACCACTCATACTTACATTAATACGGCTTACTAAAAAAAGAAGTTGCTATAAACTAATACTTTTAAACATTTTTCATTAACCGAATCGAAAATGTAAAGTATTAGTTACGTTTTTATTATCTCAAAATTTCATTAAGTTTATAGTAGTTTATTGCTATTTTAAATAGATTAACCGAATGCTATTCTTCCCTAACGCATTATAATTTATTCTTTTTGAGTGATATAATATTTTGATTAACTTCATTAAAACCCACTATTTCAAATGAATAACCCAACCTACACCACCCCAAAACCAAACAAAATAAAAATAATTTATGCCTTAATAGTTGTGCTTATTGCCTGGTTTGCATTGGTAGTACAATTTACTATTTCTATACAGGCCCATGAAGCAAAAGGCAACAGTTTAGCCTTTGCACTGATACAATTAGTAAGTTTCTTTACCATTTTAACCAATTTACTGGCTGCCAAGAGTTTAACCATACAGCTAATTGCTCCCGGATCTTATTGGGGGCGTTTTTTTTCAAAACCCTCTGTACAAACGGCCATTACCGTTTATATGGCCATTGTAGGGTTGGTTTATTGGGCAGTATTAAGAAATACATGGAAACCACAAAGATGGTTTAAAGTGGCCGATGAATTACTCCATACAGTTGACCCTCTACTATTTATTATTTACTGGCTGGCATTTGTACCCAAAAATAGTTTAGTGTACAAATATGTACTAAACTGGCTATGGTACCCGCTTATTTATTTGATTTATATATTGATAAGGGGCGCTATTTATCATAGATACCCTTACTATTTTGTTGATGTGGATATAATGGGCTATGGTCGTGTATTGATACATTCGTTTGCATTAATGTTGTTATTTATAGGCGTAGGGGCATTATTTATATGGATAGGCCATTTAATTTTAAAACTTGCGAAAACAACATAAACAGTATAACACTAGCAGTTAATCCACTCTAAAACAATTACTTATTTTTCACCAAGTTACTTTGGCATAGGGTTTGCATTTGATTATGTATCTATCTATCAAATGACATTATTATGAAAAAGTACATTTTAAGGATAATCGCATTAGTGATATTTACTTCTGCAATTACCAGCTGTTCAGTTGAGTATCGTGAACATCACCACCATGATCATGACGACCATGGGTATCATGATAATCACTAAAAACTTACCTGAATTCAGGTTTATAAAAAAAGTCTCTGCTTTAACCGCAGAGACTTTTTTGTTTTATTTGGATGGGCTGACTACTTAGCCGGTTTGGTTATTAATACCCAATCAACATAAGCTTTTACTTGTCCAGCTTTAATTTTATCAACTGATGATTGCGATAAACCATAATATGGGGCATTTACTTTGTTTACCCCTTGCGGATATCCGCCACCTACAGCAAAATTAAGGATAATAAACTTGGCATTATCATAAGCCCAACGGCCATAATGTTCAACCATAGCCCGGGTTACCGTATAAGTTACCTTTCCATCAATCTTAAAAATCAAACTATTTGCTGTCCAGTCAATAGAGTACACATGCCATTGTGTAACATCAATTCCTTTGGGGAAAAATTCGCGGTGGGCTAAAGGTGTATTGCCAAAATAACCGGGGCCGTGTAAAGCGTTACTAAACCAACTACTGTCGCCAACGGTTTCCATCATGTCAATTTCACCACAATCGGGCCATTTGCCATTGCCTAATGCCCAAAATGCCGGCCATAAACCTGCCCCGCTACTCATTTTCATACGTGCAGATGCTGTACCGTAAGTGAACTCCATTTTTGCCTGCGTATTGATACGCCCGGATACAAAATCATATTTGTTATTTTGTTTGCTGATATACCCCTGTTTGTAAAGTGGCTGTATTACCAGTGCCCCATTCGTTGCCCCTTCGGCAGCAGCCCCCTTAACAAGATAAAGTGTAGCTCCCGAATCAACATAAGCCTGTTGTTCGTTATTTACTGTATGACCGGTTATCTCTACATTCCATTTAGAGCGATCAAGCGTTTGCTCATTAAAATCTTCAAAAAAAACGGTATCGGTTTTAGTTTGCGCCTTTACCGATGTAATAATGCACAAGGCACTTAATGCGGTTAAAATATAATATCTCATTAGGTATAAATTATCCCTGTAAATGTAGAATTAATGAGTTTAGCGTTTTGTAATTTTATAATTACACCTTCTTATTTACTGTAAAAAGTTGTTGTTTTTATTTTTCTGATAGATAATCCAGCCTCTTTTCCAGCGATTAAACCATCCAGTTTTATCCAACTGCTCTGATAATCATTCCAAAACTTGCTTTCAATATTCAATACGCATTGTAATAGGTCACCCTCATAAAAGTTGCCTACAGCGAATAAATCCTTTTCCAAAACTTCAATAGCTAATAAAACGAGGTATTTAAGCCCAATCTGCTGACCTATCATCAACCTTAAATCTTCAATGGAAAAAGTGTTTAATGGTTTTTGTAGTAATTTATTTACCTCCTTTATCAAATGGCTATCAAACGCAATACCTACTGAATCTTTCTTTTCAAGCTCCAGTATAGTTTTATTTCGCCAGTCATTTTCAAGGTTCATTAATCTACTACATAAACGATAAAGAATTACCACAAGGAATATGGGTAACTTTTATGCCTGGAACTTTTTGTTTTAACCAATTGAGCATAAATACCGATCCGGCTTCTTCGCTGGCTATGTGGCCCAATACTATCAGAGAGACCCTATCACCTTTAGCCCTGGCATCGCGCACGTACTCGGCTGTTTCCCATTCTGATATCTCACCAACTATCAGCAGGTCAGGCTTATATTTGCTGATAGCTCCAATTTGCATCCGGCCACCTGCTGCACCTGGTATAAACAAGGCATGTTTAATTACCTGGTTAGGATCACCAACATATCGCACCTTTTCCAGGTTAAGTTTTAGTTTCAGGTGTGCTATTACTTCTTTAAGATATGATGGCTGTAAGGTTAAAACATTGGGCATTGTTTTATCTGAATATTTTTGCCACTCTAACTGAGCCAATACACCGGAAGTAACCCCATCAGGTACCATCCTATGGATATAATCATGATTGCGCCAGATAGCGATCTTATTATCTTTCAGCAACATTTCTTTGTACTGATAAACATCATCATCCTGCAGCCATTGGGTATCATCCGTGTGGTTGTAAAATGTTGGTTCGTGAGCTATTATGAAGTTGAAGCCAAGGTCGGCTGCACTGCGGATAACCGGAATAGTGGCAAACATTGTGGTAACAATACCTGTAACCTTCATATTCGGGTCGCCTGCTTTAAGGGTATCTACTGTCTCCTTTAAAGCTCCACCCGGTACATCTTTAATAAACAAATCAATAATTTGCTGTACGGTATAATCACCGTTAACCTTAATAAAGCTAGCTGCACTGCTCATCAAAGGAGATGTCATTATAAGCCCCGCTCCTACCGCAGCAGACAGCTTATAAATAAACCTTCGGCGGGTAAAATCGTCATTGTTGTTTGCTATCTCTGTTTCGTTAATCATTTGAATTCAGTAAGAGTTTGTAAATTAAAAAGGGTTATTACAAATACAAGGTTATCAATTTTTAAATACAAAGCAAAAACAAAAAACAACGTGAAATTCATTTTTGATAAATATTTACAATTCAATATATTAGTCCATATTTTACAAAGAAAACTAGCATTATCCGCTCAATAAAATGCCTTATTAAGAACCAGGTTGGATATAATACTTTGCTCACTTAAATAACCTTATCACATGGCACTTGATGTAATTCCGGATTCTTCTGATTTTCCAATTGAACAACAACTTATGTCTAACTGGTGCTGGGCTAATGTAACCGCCGAATTATACAGCTTTTACATTGATGGGGTATCACTGGACACCAACGTTAACGGCGAGCAGTAATACTATTTAATTATCGCCCACTTTAATGTCTTTTTAACGATTGATATTCAACTATTTAATTTATTAGTAACTAAGCCAAAACATCAAAATAATCTATAATATATGACATATGGATTTATTTACAATTAATCCATATGTCATAACTACCTATAAACTAACAAAATATATTTATTTTTTTCCTATATTTATTTTTTTTAATCTACCAAATGGATCTCACCTACTTAACCGTTGCCATTGCAGGTATATTACTGGTTTATCATCAGTTGACTACCTGGCTTCCCCTTTTCCCGTGGAATGACGTTGAACTATACACGCAAAAACAATTATTACTTGAAGCTATTACTAATGGCTTGCTAATGGGCGTCGGTGTAATTTGCCTTGCCATCGGTAATGTTGGTTTTAGTCATTATTATCCGCTTATTTATTATCCTTTTTTATTCCTGGGTGAATTTGTGCAATGGTGGATACCCTATTTGTCGCCAGGCTTTGCTAAGACTAAAGTAAACTTTGATTACGATAAGCTGTTTGCCCGCACTATTAAACTCATCCCTCATCAACCTGGTAAAAGAACACCCGATGGCAATCATATTGTACTACATGCCCTAACCCTTATTACCATTATACTGGTTTATTTAGAGCGATTGGGATAATAATTACTATTTAATTGTCGCTCCTTTAAATACTATCAATTGTTTCAGTACACCATTTCTTTCATAATCCATATCTCATCCTTTGAAACTTTACAAAACGAACTAACTTAAAGCCAAATACCTACAGGTTAAAAAATAAAACCATAAATCAAAACAAAACACCCTATGTTAACTGTTATGCAATTAAACTACTACTCAAAACGTTATGGGCAAAAAGATATTAGTTATTGAGGATGACAAAGACATCCGCGATACAATTGCTTTTATTCTTGAAGAAGAAGATTACGAGGTTATTTCTTCAGGCGACTCCAAAATACTTAAAACCGTAACGGAACTAAATCCCGACTTAATTTTGATGGACAATTGGCTTACCGAATGGAAAAGCGATGCCAACGGGCAACAACTGAGCAAAATGCTAAAAACCAATGTAGCCACCAGCCATATTCCTGTTATCATTATTTCGGCAGTAAGTAATATTAAGGAAATAGCCGAAGAAGGTTTGGCCGATACCTATCTAAAAAAACCATTTGATATGACTGAACTGGTTGCCGTAGTAAAGAAACACATTAAGTGAGTCGGAAAAGCAGTGAAAGTTGAAAGATAAAATAAATAACCTTACCGTATTAAAACCTAATTTCTAATCACCAATCTTAAATTACCTCTTCTTTTTTTGTTGGTTATAATGAAAATTGAAAAAATCAGTTTACTTTTATAAACCAATTTTAAACAAGAAAAGAAATGAACATGAGGAATTTGTACCTTTTGATTATCGGTGTATTACTGGTAAGTGTTACAGCATGCAAAAAAACGCCTTCTTCTTCGGGAGGTTCCGGGAACGTTACCGGAACTTCAACAGGAAAGGATGTACCTGCCGGAATCGGCGATGGCGTTACCTTTATAAACAATGGGGCATCAGCAATTTTTAATATCTATGCCCCCGGAAAAAAGTCGGTTACCTTACTTGGTGATTTTAATAGCTGGACCGCCAGCTCCAAATACAGCATGACCAATTCTACAGATGGCACCCGTTGGTGGATACAAATTGACGGCCTCGACCCCAGCACCGAATACGCTTATGAGTATCTGATGGATGGTAATTTAAAAGTTGCCGATCCTTATTGTCACAAAGTATTGGACTCTGCAAATGACCAGTACATACCAACTTCAGTTTACCCGAGCATAAAGGCTTATCCTAGCGGCCACGGCGGGAGTACACATATTGTGAGCGACATGCAATACAGTGCCCCTGCTTATACCTGGAAAACTGCTTCCTTTACCCCCGCTGATCCTAAGAATCTGGTGGTATACGAGTTATTAGTACGCGATTTTGTAGGGACGCACAGCTATAAAACCCTTACCGATACCTTAAGCTACCTGGTAAACCTTGGTGTAAACGCGGTTGAGCTTATGCCGATAAATGAATTTGAAGGCAATGACTCCTGGGGTTATAACTCCAACTTTATGTTTGCGCTCGATAAATATTACGGGCAGCCAAATGATTATAAAGCTTTTGTTGATGCCTGTCATGCAAAGGGCATTGCTGTAATACAGGATATTGTACTTGAGGATCAGTTTGGATCATCGCCAATGGTACAAATGTATTGGAATGCCTCGGCGCAGCAACCTGCAGCAAACAATCCCTGGTTTGATCAAACTATTATGCACCCCGATGCAGTGGGTTATCAGCTAAATCACCAAAGTGCCGCTACACAGTATTTTACCAAAAATGTAATGAAATACTGGATGCAGGAATATAAAATTGATGGTTTCAGATTCGATCAGGCTAAAGGGTTTACGCAAACCAATACAGGAAGCGCCTCTACCAGTGCAAGCGAAGCTGCATGGGCCGCATATGACGCAAGCAGGGTATCAACATGGGAAAACTATAATAGTTATATGAAAAGTCTCAACTCAAACTTTTATGTTATACTAGAGTATTTTGCTGCTAACCAGGAAGAATCAGTATTGGCTAACCAGGGAATGATGATGTGGACCGACTTGAGTGGCTCTGGTGAACAGGCTACTATGGGTTATGCCACTAACCCATCATGGGATATTTCGGGCTTGTTTTATGATGGTTATGGTTTTACAGCTCCTTATAACCTTGTAGCCTATTTTGAGAGCCATGATGAGGAACGCCTTCAGTTTAAGAATGAAGCTTACGGCAATAGCTCGGGTAGTTATAATGTAAAAAGTTTGGCAACCGGTCTTGCCCGCGATGAAATGGGAGCTGTATTTATGTTCTCCTCTCCCGGCCCTAAAATGGTATGGCAATTTGGAGAGCGTGGTTATGATATCAGCATAAATGATGCCTCAACCGGTGGACGCTTAGGTGATAAACCACCTCATTGGGAGTACATGAGCGATGCTAACCGTCATCATCTGTATCAAATTTATTCGGATATGATCAGGTACAAAATCAACAACCCGGTATTTGCCTCAACCAAATTCAGCTATAGTCTAACCGGGTCTGTTAAAACCATCCAGATGCTAGATGCAAGCAACAATATTGAAGTGGTAGGCAACTTTGATGTAGTACCCGAGCAGGCCAATATCAGCTTCCCATCAACCGGAACATGGTATGATAATTTTAGCGGCAATAGCATAACCGTAAGCACATTGCCATATAGCATTACTCTTGCTCCTGGCGAGTATCATCTGTACAGTAGTTCACCGTTAAAATTATAATGGATAAGCTCCCTCTTATTTAACAAACCCTATTTTAATGAGGGTAAGCAAGCCATGCTGCAGCTAATACTTATTGGTTTGCAGCATGGCTTGGTTGTTTTATAACCTGTTAAAATTCTTTTATTGAGCAAATATTTCGTGGTAACAAATACGGCAGCGGGGCTCGTAACTCTCTTTTTCACCCAGTAATACGCGACTTTCATCGGGCACCAAACGATAACTATATAAGGCTGGATTACCACATCTAACGCACACCGCATGCAGTTTAGTAACAGACTCGGCCATAGCCATAATAGTTGGCATGGGGCCAAATGGACGCCCCTTAAAATCCATATCCAAACCGGCAACAATTACCCTGATACCTTTGTTAGCTAATATATTGCAAACATCGGGTAATTCATCATCAAAAAACTGGGCCTCATCAATCCCTATTACATGTACATCGCTGCCTAATAATAATATAGACGATGCATTTTCAACCGGAGTAGATGGAATAGAATTTGCATTGTGTGATATTAGGGCATCTTCTGCAAAGCGGGTATCAGCCTTTGGGCTAAATATCTCCACCTTCAAACGGGCTATGCGGGCACGATTAAGCCTGCGGATCAGCTCTTCAGTTTTACCCGAAAACATGGAGCCACATACCACTTCAATGCTGCCGCCCAATTCACTTCTTCTTCTAAATACCTCTTCGTTAAAAATCATCTTTTGTTTAAATGTTGACGATTATTTGATCGGCTTTCTCTCGTTTTTATACTGTCAAAACTATGCAATACCACTCATCCTAAATCACTAACCGCTAATCATCCGCCCCAAATATCAGAATTAAATCTTATTTTTGATTTGCATTTTCCAACATTGAGACATGAAGCAAAAGGAAGTATTTAAAAAGATAGGTGGCATTATACAAGAGCTGAGTGACCAATACCAATACCTGAAAACTGTAGAAGATGATTTGAATGATTTGGAGCTGGAACTATTTGTATCAAACGCCCATTTCTTAACAGATCATATTGAGATATTGTGCAAGCTCAATCTGCAAAATAAAATTAAACGCACCCCTCTTCTCGAAAAACCAGAACTACCCGACGATGCGGCCATTACTTCATCGCAGCAAAAGTTTTTTGAACCAGTAGTGCAGCAAATGAAACCCAGTGTGGCAAGGGCCGCTGAAAAAGCTGCCAGATTGGTTAAGGCCGTAGAAGCAAAACCTGTTGAACAGCCAGAAGAAGAGGAAGCCATACCAGAAATAGATTTAACTACGCCCCAACTACAGGAAACTTTTTCATTAATACAGGAAGAACCCGAAACCATACGGCACGAGCTGATTATGGATGAGGCTGATATTTGGGATGATGAAGAGTATCAACCTAAAAACGAACCTATAGCAATTATTGAAGAAGAAGAAGAAACACCTGTAGTATACATAACACCCGAGCCCGAACCTTATTTTGAACCGATAATACCGATAGTTGAAGTAAAGGAAGAACCGGTAGTTTATACCGAGCCAGATGAGGTACTTACCATTAACCAAAAAATGTCATCGCAATTGGGTGACAAGGCTGGCTCCAAAACGGATCAGTTGGCCATTAAGCCTATCAATGATATTAAGGTAGCCATAACTTTGAATGATAAGCTACTGTACGTAAAAGACTTGTTTAACGGCTATAACCTGGCCTACAGTGAAGCTATTGAAATACTGAACCGCTTTGAATCATTTGAAGAGGCTGCACGCTTTTTAAAAACCAATTATGTTACCAAAAACAATTGGGAGAGCAAACCAGAAACTACAGAAAAGTTTTATGCATTACTGAAAAGGCGGTACGCCTGATCAATTTGCAGTGAGCAGATTACCGTTAGCAGTAGGCACTGACTGAGCAGTTTGCAAATATGAATTTCAAAAAGCTGCCAACTGCATACTAAAAACTGCAAACTAAACAATTCCCATCCGGTTTGAATCGAGCTTGATAAGAATAAACAGTAAAATGGTGAAGCTTAACAATGACGAACCACCGTAGCTGATAAACGGTAAAGGAATGCCGATTACAGGTACAAGACCAATAGTCATCCCCACATTGATCATTACGTGGAAAAAAATCACAGAGGCCACACCATAGCCATAAACACGCGAAAAGGGAGATCGCTGCCGTTCGGCCACCATAATAATGCGGAGCACCAAAAACAAATAAAGCCCTATTACTACTACCGAACCAGCAAAACCCCACTCTTCGCCTACAGTACAAAAAATAAAATCTGTACTTTGCTCGGGCACAAAAGCATATTTGGTTTGCGTACCATGCAGATAGCCCTTACCCCATAGCTTACCTGAGCCAATAGCAATTTTTGATTGATTTACGTTATAGCCTTTACCCCGTAAATCGCTCTTAATGCCCAGCATAATATCGATACGGACTTTTTGATGCGGCTGCAATACATGGTTGTAAATAAACTTTACGCTAAAAACAAAGGCAATACAAATGGCCAGTCCAGCGATAAGCGTAACCATTAGCTTTTTATTTCGCTTAAATAGGAAGATAAGAAACAACGTAATGCCAATTATAACCGCAATTACATACAAAGGTGGATATAATATGGCCGATATAAAAAGGGCGATGAACAGGAAGCCAATGACCAGAAAATATGGAGAAAGTCCCTCACGATACAAAACAAACACCAGTGAAAGGAATACCAGGGTTGAACCCATATCCGGCTGTAGCATAATCAAAAACATGGGCACGCCAATAATAGCCAACGCAACACCAAACGAACGCAGATCAGTTACTTTTACATTGGTACCACTCAAATAGCGGGCTAGCAGTAAACAAGTGGTGAGCTTTGCAAACTCCGACGGCTGAAGCCGGAATCCTCCACCCAGGGATATCCATGCCTGGTTACCCCCTACGTTACGACCAACCACCAATACAAGCATCAGCAATAACAGGGTTATACCATAAAATGCAGGTGTTAAAGCTGTTATAACTCTTGTTTCTAACAGCAGGATAAAGGCGCCAACAGTCATGGAAATTATGATAAACATAAACTGCTTACCATAATTGGTATTTAAATCAATAATACTGGGATGCTTTTCATCAAAAACAGCGGCATGAATATTAAACCAGCCAATAGTACAAAGGGCCAGGTATATAAATACCATTATCCAATCAACATTAAAAAAGAAACTACGCTGACTATTGTAATTACTCATTTTCTTCTTCTTTCTTAAGGTATTGTGCTGCTAAAACCTTTGCTGCTGTGTCTTTTTTATTTTTACGGGATACGCTTTTTTCTCCCTTAAGTTGTTTATTTACTGAATCCTTTTGTGTTTTTTGAGGGATGTTAGTCTTCGACTTCTTCTTCATCATGGTGTGATGCAGGTACAAAGCAGTATCGGGTAACCTGTTGGCATTTGCGTAATAATCAACAGTTATGCCTGATTCACGCTCACTGATAGTTCCCTTTAAATATTTCTCTACAATAAAACTGGCAATAGGTGCTGCCCAATGCGCTCCTTCACCCGAGTTTTCAACTACTACAGCAATGGCTATTTTAGGATTTACACGTGGTGCAAAGGCAACAAATACAGAGTGATCTTCGCCATGTGGGTTTTGTGCCGTACCTGTTTTGCCGCACATTATAATACCCGGAATTTTTGAGCGAATAGCCGTACCATCCTCCACTACCGCTTGCATCCCGTTTATAACCGGTTCAAAATATTGTGAATCTATCCCCACGTAATTACGCTCGGTGTATTCTTTTTTAATGATATTTTGAGCACCAATGGCTTTAATTAAATGCGGTTTATAATAATACCCATGATTGGCTATGGTACACTCCAGATTTGCTAACTGCAAAGGCGTAGCTTCCAGCTCACCCTGACCTATTGCAAGCGAAATAATGGTACTTGAACGCCATCTTCCTTGTTTATAAATATTATCATAGTGTAATGGCGTGGGCAGGTTTCCTCTGCCTTCGCCTGGCATATCCAGACCAAGTTTTGAACCCAAACCAAATTTATTAACGTTAGCACGCCAGTTGATAAAGGTATTTTCTGTTTGCTTCGCCCCATCATGGTCAAGCAGTTTTTGAAAAACCATACAGAAATAACCATTACATGATTTTGCCACAGCACTGCTTAAATTCACCAATCCGTGCGATTCACCTTTATTACAAGGAATTCTTTGGTTACCTGCATAGTAGTAACCTGGACAATAATAGGATGTGGTTGGAGTAATTACGCCCTCTTGCAGAGCTATAAGCGCACTTAGCGGCTTAAATGATGAACCCGGTGGATATTTTGCCTGTATTGGCCTGATGAAAAATGGATTATAAACATTGGCGTATAATTTAGCGGCGTTGTTACCACGTTCGCGTCCTACCATCAGGTTAGGATCATATGTAGGGCTGCTTACATAACACAAAATTTCGCCTGTAGATGGTTCAATAGCCACAATACTACCCAGTTTATTTTGCATCAGCTTTTCGCCCAGCTTTTGAATATTGATATCAAGCGATGATGTTAAACGCTGGCCCGCTACTGCAGCAGTATCATACAAACCATTGGCATAATGACCTTTAGGTTTGCCTTTGGAATCAACCATCAGGTTTTCGACACCACGCTGCCCGCGTAAAGTAGTCTCGTATGATTTTTCTACACCTGTTATACCAATATAATCACCAGGATGATAGTAACCATTAGAACGTTTAATATCACGGTCTAACACCTCACCTATGTATCCCAAAAATTGAGCTGCAACAGAATCGGGATAAGTACGCAGGTATCTGGTTGCCGAGTAAAAGCCCGGAAACTCTGATAACCTTTCCTGCAATGATGCGTAAGTAGTTATGGAGAGCTGCTTTTCAAATACTGATGATAAGTAAGGCGAATATTTGATTGCCTTGTTCCATTGTTTATCAAATTCGGCCTTGTCAATGCCTAGTAATCTGCAAAACTCAACGGTGTCAAATGACTTAACCTGCTTAGGTATCACCATTATATCATAAAAAGGAACATTTTGCACAAGCACTTTACCGTTACGATCAAGTATAGGACCACGGGCAGCATTGTGAATTATTTCCCTGCGCACATTGTTATTAGCGTAAATAGCGTAACGCTGATCAATAATCTGTATATAAAACAGTCTTACCAGCAATACAAACACGATAGATATAAAGATTCCGGCTATTACGTAGCGGCGTTCAAAAAAGCTATTCATTTACGTTCTTTCCTTCTGAAAAATAACAGTCCCGAAATTAAAATTAAAAACACTGTAAATACTGAACTCAATAAAAAGCGACTTAGTGTATATTGAAATTGAGAAATGCTAAAAGCCTCCAGGTTGAAGAGAAAAAAGTGATGAAATAAAGTAAGTGTAAGTGAATATGTGAAAAACCATCTGAAACCCATGATGCTTAACGTGGGTTCTGGCTCGTTATCGAAACCATCTTTCTGAACAGTTATACTTATAAATAATATACGGACAAATGCCAGTAACACACAGGCAGCAGCGTGTAAACCAGGTGTATCATAAAAAGAGTCTATAATAAGGCCCGTTACAAATGCCAATGGAAACAACAGTATGTTAGGTGTTTCAAATGGCAACAGTAGAATAAACAGGATATAGATATAAGGTGTGGTTAAGCTGTATACGTTTATGTTTTTCAGCAAACAAACCTGTATAAAAATTACGAGGATAAACCTTAAAAGGTTAACTATAATACTTCTACTCATTCTTTTTTCGCTGTGCCTCTAAATCAGCTTGTTCATTAGCAAACTTGTTATTAACCACATCAACAAATTGCAGCTTGCCGAAATCAACTGCAAATGTTATTTCCATATTTAAGGAGTACCCACCCGTACGGGTGCGCAGGTTGCTCACCTTACCAATAGGGATCCCTTCAGGGAATAGTGAATAACCTGAAGTAACTACCCATTCACCCAGTTTTGGCAGGGCATTGTTGGATACATCTTTCATTACACCTTTATGCGGATCCATATCATCGCCCCATTCAACATACCCAATTTCTTTGTTTGTGGCCAGCATTGCGCTAAACTGCGAATCTTTATGCAATAAGGATTGTACCACCGAAAAATGATCAGAAACATAAACAACCTTACCCACAATACCCTGGCTGCAAATTACCCCCATACCTTTGGCAATACCTTGTTTACTGCCTATATTAATAGTAAGATAATTATTGCTGTTGTTAGTTGAATTATTGATAACCTTAGCTACAAGGTACTCATACTGTTGCTTGTATACGGTATCTTTTACTTTATGTTTATCTACCGTGTCAACATAAAAAGAAGACTTCAGTTGATTACGTAAACGAACATTTTCACGTGCCAGGCTGTCATTAGTCTCTTTTAAGGACAGATAAGTATAAAAATCATTAGTACGGGTATACCATGCACCTGTTACCTGGTTGGCCGAATTGATGAATGTAGCCTTTTGAAATGAGTTATACTTGACATAAATTACCAGCGAAAAAACTTCAAATATAAGGAACAAAAAGAATGCGCTATATTTCCTTATAAATATCCCAAGGTTACGCATGAGGTTTTAGATATGAGATTTGAGATTTGAGATTTGAGACCTGGAAACTATCAAAGTTTTCTCAAATCTCATATCTGATATCTCTTGTCTATTTTTATTGCATTAAAAATTTAAAGTTTCCAATATTTTTAAGAGCTGTACCTGTACCGCGTACTACGGCGCGCAAAGGATCTTCAGCAACGTGTACAGGGAGTTTGGTTTTTGCAGCTATACGTTTATCTAAACCGCGTAACAATGCACCACCTCCGGTTAAATAAATACCGGTTTGATAAATATCAGCGGATAACTCCGGAGGAGTAATTTCCAGCGCTTTAAGGATCGCTTCTTCTATTTTAGAAATTGATTTATCAAGGCAGTGTGCAATTTCAGTATAAGAAACCATAATTTGCTTTGGTACACCAGTCATAAGGTCACGACCTTGTACAGCAAAATCAGTTGGCGGATCTACCAGTTCCGGCAAAGCAGCACCTACTTCAATTTTTATTTTCTCAGCAGTACGATCACCAATCATGATATTATGTTGACGACGGATATATTGAACAATATCTGAGTCGAAGTTATCACCTGCAACACGGATAGATTGGTCGCAAACAATACCTGATAAAGCAATAACGGCGATTTCAGTAGTACCACCACCAATATCAATAATCATGTTGCCCATCGGCTCTTCCACATCAATGCCAATACCTACAGCAGCAGCCATTGGCTCATGGATAAGGTAAACCTCTTTAGCACCGGCAATTTCAGCTGAGTCACGTACTGCACGTTTCTCAACTTCAGTAATTCCTGATGGGATACAGATAACCATGCGTAACGAAGGGAAAAACCATCCCTTGCCTTGGTTTATCATTTTTATCATGCCACGTATCATGTGCTCCGCAGCGTTAAAATCAGCAATTACACCATCTTTCAGCGGCCTAACGGTACGAATATTATCGTGCGTTTTACCTTCCATTTGCATGGCCTGCCTGCCAATGGCAATTACTTTATTAGTCGATCTGTCAAAAGCCACTATTGATGGTTCGTCAACAACAACTTTGTCGTTATGTATAATGAGGGTATTTGCGGTACCTAAATCAATCGCGATTTCTTGTGTAAAAAAATTAAATAGACCCATTTGGTGTTATTTCAATTATAAGCTGCAAAATAATTATAAGAACGTGAATTTCACGAATGTAAACTAATTAAAATAAAACTATACCGCTTGTTTATTTTACCGGTACTAATAGTTTTATTTATACGGTTTAATTAGTATTAATGTTTAAAATGACGCACACCAGTAGTTACCATTGAAATACCTTTCTGATTGCACATTTCAACGGATAATTTATCGTTTATTGAGCCTCCTGGTTGCAATACTGCAAGTACGCCTGCCTCAGCCGCCAGTTCAACACAATCAGGGAACGGGAAAAATGCATCAGAAGCCATAACTGCACCATTAAGGTCAAACCCAAAGCTTGCGGCCTTTATAACCGCCTGCCTAAGGGCATCAACTCTTGATGTTTGTCCAACACCGCTTGCCAGTAACTGATTGTTTTTGGCAAATACAACAGTGTTTGATTTAGTATGTTTTACAACCTTATTGGCAAAATACAAATCTTTCAGTTCCTGTGTTGTGGGCTGCCTTTTAGTAACAGTAGTCATTTGCTCAGGCCCTTCAACAACTGCATCCTTGCCCTGTTCTATCACACCATTTAATAATGTTTTAAATTGTTTAACCGGTAGTTCAACCGGCTGGCGGATCAGTATAATACGATTCTTTTTCTCTTTTAGTATAGCAACTGCCTCATCTGTATAAGCCGGAGCTATTAAAACCTCATAAAATATCTTGTCAATCTCCTTAGCGGTTTCGGCGTTTATTTCATCATTGACGATGATCACACCACCAAAGGCAGATACAGGATCACAAGCCAAAGCATCAATCCAGGCTTCTTTTATAAAGCTGCGTGAGGCAATACCACACGCATTGGTATGTTTTAAAATGGCAACAGTTGGTTCGGTAAACTCATCAATCAAGGCAACGGCTGCATCAACATCAACCAGGTTGTTGTATGATAATTCTTTACCATTTAACTTGGTGAACATCGCATCTAAATCGCCATAAAAAGTACCTTTTTGATGTGGGTTCTCACCATAACGCAGTATCTGGCTGGTTTGAATGCTTTCTTTAAACACAGGCAATGGTTCTTCCTGGTTAAAATACTGGAATATGGCCGTATCGTAATGTGATGAAATATTGAAAGCCTTATGTGCAAATGAACGACGCTGATCAATTGTGGTAGCACCGTTTTGTGTTTTCAGTACTTCTTCCAGCGTACCGTAGTCGCTTTTCGATGCAACGATCACTACATCTTTAAAGTTTTTTGCGGCTGCGCGGATAAGAGAAATACCACCGATATCAATTTTTTCGATGATCTCATCTTCTTCAGCATTTGATCTTACGGTTTCTTCAAAAGGATAAAGATCAACAATAACCAGGTCAATTTCAGGAATTTCATACTGAGCAAGCTGTTGCTCATCTCCTTCAAATTTACGTCGGGCTAATATGCCGCCGAACACCTTGGGATGCAGTGTTTTAACACGACCACCTAAGATAGATGGGTATGAAGTAAGATCTTCAACAGCAATAACATTAACGCCTAAATTGCGGATAAATGTTTCAGTGCCCCCGGTTGAATATATATTTACACCTAAACGGTTTAACTCATGAATGATGGGCTCTAAATTGTCTTTGTAATAGACTGAAATTAAAGCGTTTTTAATTTGAACAGATTGGCTCATTAACAGCGGAATTTTGAGCCGCAAAGGTAGTGAATAGTGATTAGAGATTTGAGAATGAAAGGGAGTTTTTTTTTATTAAAAATCTGAAACGAATTTTTCGCTAACTTAATGGATGACAACTCACACCATTCTATCAAATTCCGACAAAAAGCACATTGAAAAAATCAACTTTTCATCTTCTTCAGCAAACCTTCAATTACTTTAGGGAAATGTTGATGTTCCAATTGCTGGCCCTTAAATTTAATCACTTCAAGGTTATCACCCGGCTCAATTTTAAAACGGGATTGATGAATAATTTCACCCTCATCAAAATTCGCACTTGCAAAATGAATGGTTATGCCCGATTCTTCGTCACCCGCGGCCAGAACGGCCTTATGCACATGATCGCCATACATACCTTTACCACCATGTTTTGGCAGTAAGGCAGGATGCAGGTTGATAATTTTATTTGGAAATGCTTTTAATAGTGTTTCAGGTACCAGCCACAGGAAACCGGCCAGAACGATAAGATCAACCTGCAGGTTTTTTAGTAACCTGATCACATCATCAGTTTCATAAAACTCTTTACGGGTAAAAATGTGCGATGGAACCTCGAAGTTATCTGCCCTTTGTAAAACGTAAGCCTGTGGATTGTTGGTCAATATCAATACAACTTCCGCTTCGGCATTTCGTTTAAAATGTTCCATAATCTTCTGGGCATTTGATCCGGAACCTGAAGCAAAAATGGCTATTCTTTTTTTCATTAAAACTTAATGCTTTTAGATGGCACAATTATCAAACCGGTGTAGTTGAATATGGATTTACAACTACGTTCAGTTTTTTATATTGTCCCAAATATAAAGTTTTACTATCAATAGCCATGCCCTTAAATGTATAAGGGATGTTTTTTTTGATTTATTCCTGATTTATTAACAATAAAGCAAGTGAAATTTAACCTCAATTACCGGTAGTTATTTTTTCACGTATAAAACCGTACTGTATAATTTTGCGTGGCTTGGTAAGTGAGTAATTAGGCTGTATATCGCCAGTTTGTAATACTAATGAAAAGTGACCCAAATTTTGTATACTGGCGTAAGAAAATGGCATGGAAGTTCCTGCTGCTGAGGTGTCTTTACAAACTACATTTGCAGATAAAAAAAGCTGGTTGGCTGAAAGCGACCATTGTGCGGCAGCCGTAGTTTGTGCTATACAATCAAAATTGGAATAAGTACAAGTATTATTGCTGTAAAAGGTAAAATATTGAATTAATCCCGAACCGCAGCTAGGGCTTATGGTTTGCGTAGAGTCGAGGGTATTTCCAGTATAATAATAAGCGGTTATAGAGGCCAGTTGCCATGAATCGCCTGTAAAAAGGGACTCTATTGGGTTTTGACTTGATTTTTTACATGAATTAATAATGAAAGCCGATAATAAAATTAACGCAATCAGTATAAAGTGTTTATTTTTCATTATTTAATATCGGCAAAAATAAAAATTCTAGCGGTTATTATTGCAGTGATTATTATAACTGTTTAAAACGCCAATTATTTTAGCGCTGAAAAGAAACTTCACCAGCACTAATATTCATCCCTGAAACAACTAATTTTTTAAATAGCCATTGGGCAAATCTGACCTATGCACTGATTTGATTTATATTTGCATCTCCATTTAACTAAGATAAAGTAATATGATAGCAGCAAAAGGCTATGCCGCATCGCAGGCAAAAATACCATTAGAACCATTTAAATTTGAACGCCGTGAAGTTGGGCCACATGATGTACAGATAGACATATTATATTGTGGCGTTTGCCATTCAGATATTCACCAGGTACGTGATGAGTGGGGTGGTTCCATTTTCCCAATGGTACCCGGACATGAAATTGTAGGCAAAATTACCAAAGTGGGCCGCCAGGTAACAAAATTTAAAGTTGGTGAAACCGCCGGCATTGGCTGTTTTGTTGATTCGTGCCGGGTGTGCCCAAGCTGTAAAGCTGGATTGGAGCAATATTGCGATGTTGGTATGATAGGCACCTACAATGGACGCGATAAAGAGGGCCATCCAACTTATGGAGGATATTCAAACCAGATAGTAGTTGATGAAAATTACACACTGCATGTTTCTGATAAATTACCACTTTCGGGAGTTGCTCCGTTACTTTGTGCCGGTATTACTACCTACTCGCCGTTAAGGGAATGGAAAGTTGGAAAAGGGCATAAAATCGCCGTTGTAGGTTTAGGTGGATTGGGCCATATGGGTGTTAAACTGGCAGCTTCAATGGGTGCTGAAGTTACCGTATTAAGTACTTCCGAATCAAAAAGAAAAGACGCTGAACAATTAGGTGCACATCACTTTGTGGTTACCAGTAATCCTGAGCAGGTAAATGAAGTAATGGGTACTTTTGATTTTATACTGAATACCATTTCTGCACAGCACGAATACAATTTTTACCTGCAAATGCTTAAGCTTGATGGCACCATGATATTGGTTGGCGTACCACCAGAAGCACCACAGGTAGCAGCATTTAACCTGATTATGAAACGCAGACGTTTAGCCGGCTCATTAATTGGCGGAATAAAAGAAACCCAGGAAATGTTAGATTATTGTGCTGAACATGGTATAACATCAGATGTGGAAGTAATTAACATAGACTATATTAACGAAGCTTATGAGCGCATGCTAAAGGGTGATGTTCGTTACCGTTTTGTAATTGATATGGCTTCTTTGTAAAAGAAAAACTGATTTTAAACAATCCAAAAAGTCAGGAAGTTGAAAGGCCTCCTGACTTTTTGTTTTATCTTTATAATACTATGCGTGTTCCGTTCAACAAGTTAAAATCCGAGTTCAAAAGAATATTGCTTGCCCTTAATTTTGGTGAAGACAAAGCCGAAACATGTGCCGATACTTTTGCCAAAAACAGCAGAGATGGGGTATATACTCATGGCTTAAACCGTTTCCCTACTTTTGTTGAATTTGTAAAAGAAGGCCTGGTAAAACCAGATGCCGAGCCAACAAAAGAGGGAGCATTCGGATCGCTTGAACAATGGAACGGTAATTTGGGTGTAGGTATCTTAAACGCCCGCTTTTGCATGGGCAGAGCCATTGAACTGGCAAAAGAAAATGGCATTGGTTGCTTAGCTATTAAAAATACTAACCATTGGATGCGGGCCGGTACTTACGGATGGCAAGCTGCCGAAGCAGGGATGATCGGCATTTGTTTTACCAATACCATTGCCAACTTACCACCATGGGGTGGGTTAGACCCACGACTAGGAAATAACCCTTTGGTTGTTGCTATACCGCGTAGCGATGGACATGTGGTGCTGGATATGGCTATTTCTCAATATTCTGTTGGTAAACTCAATCAATATAAATCAAACCATCAAGAGTTACCATTACCCGGTGGTTATGACAACGAAGGTAATTTGAGTACCGATGCAGCAACCATATTGGAATCAAAAAGGCTACTACCTATTGGTTTCTGGAAAGGATCAGGGCTTTCATTAGTGCTTGATCTTTTGGCAACCGTGTTGAGTCAGGGAAACTCTACTGCAAAAATCACACAAAGTGAAAAAGAAAGTGCTGTTTCGCAGGTATTTATTTGTATAAAGCCGGATAGCAGCCGGCATACTGCAAATTTAATTGAAGAGATCATTAACTATACAAAAACCAGCCGGGCGGAACACGAAGGTGGCTCAATAGCTTATCCTGGAGAAAACACCATAAGAACAAGGGAAAAAAGCCTCAAAGAAGGCGTTTTGGTGGATGAAAAAATCTGGAATAAGGTTTGCGGTTTATAAGTTAAAGTATTCCGTTAAATGTACTTTCTTGTAATTTTCAACAACTCGTCCATATCAAATGGTTTTGACAAGTAATTATTTGCATTGCAATCCTTGGCAATTTTCTCCAAGTTTCCCGCTCCCGAAACCAATATTACCGGGATTTTAGAAGTACGGGGATTTTTCTTCAGGTCTTCACACAAAAGATGCCCATAGCCGTTTGACAACCTTACATCAAGCAATATTAGCTGAGGTGCAAAATCAATAATATATTCGGGCGGCTCATGATGATTAATGGCTATAACATCATAACCTTCGTCTTCAAGGGCCATTTCCATCATTTCCAATGTTGCTTTCTCATCCTCAAGGATTACTATACACTTGCCCATGTCCAGATTAACTAAATTCATATCGTAAACAAAAACTAAAAGATTAATAAATTGTTTTTGCATTTCTATAAAAAGAGAAAACTCTGACAATCTGAAATCAAGGGTCAGAGAAATTAAGCGCAAAGAAAGAATTAAACACCTTTCAAAAATGAACGCGTGAACTCTATATAGCTATGAACAGATAATGCAGGAATATAGTATAGTTTTACAGGAAAAATCAAGAATCCATCATCCCTTCAAATTTCTCCCAGAAACCATCTTTCGGTACAGGGGCAACAATAACCACCGGCTCTTTTTTTATAGGATGGATAAATTGCAGTTTTCTGGCATGCAAGCTGATGCTTTTGCGCAGGCTTCCTCTTGGATAACCATATTTATTATCGCCAACTATAGGGCAGCCAAGGGTAGAAAGCTGCACCCTTATTTGATGCGGGCGGCCGGTTATAGGATCAACCTCAATTAAATAATAGCCATTTAATTCGCCAACCAATTTATAATTTAATTCGGACCGCTGGCTGCCGTTGACTTCATGATCATGTGCCTTAGTCACATTTTTTTGCGGATTTTTCAATAACCAATGCACCAGATTTCCTGATTCCGGCTGCGGACGATTGCGTACAACGGCATAATACGTTTTATGCATTTCCCGGCCCTTAAACATGCTATTGATGCGCTCTAACGCCTTGCTTGTTTTGGCAAAAAGGATCACACCACTAACAGGTCTGTCCAACCTATGTACCACGCCTAGAAAAGCACCATTGGGCTTATTATACTTTTTGGCGATATATTTTTTAACCTTATCATCCAGTGATTCATCTCCGGTATCATCAACCTGCACAATATCCCCTGCCCTTTTATTCACAGCAATAAGGTGATTATCCTCATAAAGAATATCACTATCTGTTACCTCGTGGTTGATGTATTTTATTACCGTTTTGGACATAGTCAGCAGTTGATGGTTAATAGTTGATGGTTCATTGCAAAAGCGGTTTATCAACAGATAAGTGGTTCAATAGATGCAGGTACCATGAACTATCAACCATGAACCATCAGCTAAATAATTAATACTCTTCTTTCTCGTTAGGGAAGCTCTTTGACTTTACATCATCAACATAGTGTTTGATAGCTTTGTTCATGATGCCATTTAAATCAGCATACTGACGTAGAAACCTGGGTTTAAATTCTTTGTTAATTCCCAACATATCATGTATTACCAGCACCTGTCCGTCACAGTGACGACCAGCACCAATACCTATAATGGGAATGCTTAAACTTTCACTTACCTCTTTGGCCAATTTCGCCGGAATTTTTTCCAATACAATGCCAAAACAGCCTAACTCCTGTAGCTTAAGCGCATCTTCGCGCAATTTCTGTGCCTCAGCTTCTTCCTTAGCTCTTACTGTATACGTTCCGAATTTATAGATAGATTGTGGTGTTAATCCTAAATGACCCATAACCGGGATACCTGCTGTAAGGATGCGGCTAACTGACTCAGAAATTTCAACTCCACCTTCAATTTTAATACAATGTGCACCAGCCTCCTTCATTATACGGATGGCCGAGTTCAACGCCTCTTTTGAATTACCCTGATACGAACCAAAAGGCAGATCGACTACTACCAAAGCTCTTTTCGCTGCACGTACTACTGATGATGCATGATAAATCATCTGATCGAGCGTAATGGGCAAAGTAGTTTCGTGACCCGCCATAACATTTGATGCTGAGTCGCCTACCAGTATAATATCTACTCCGGCTTCATCAACTATAGCAGCCATTGAATAATCATAGGCGGTAAGCATGGATATCTTTTCGCCACGGTTTTTCATTTCCTGCAAAATGTGGGTGGTAATTCTTTTAACCTCTTTATGTGTTGACATGGTTAACTATTTAGTGGTACAAATGTAGAGGGAATTTCGGATTTCGAAAGTTCGATTTCGGAATTATCAGATTAACTACAGATTAACTAAATGATTCGATAAAATCATTACTTTAAGCATTTATTAGCAGCAGGTAAATAAAGTATTAAAAAAATAAGTCCAAATCCAAAATCCCACTTTTCAAATCCGAAATAAAACCCTACCTTTGCGGCGTGAATCAGGAAGGTTTCTACTTCAATATTTCGACTTGTTTTCACGGAGCGCTGTACCAGGCAAACCGGCATTTTTTCCATTCAAATTTTTTATCAAATGACGCACTTAACCACTTTACCCGCGGTATTATTACTTGCTGACGGAACAGTTTTTTATGGCAAAGCAGCCGGAAAAATGGGTACTACCACCGGCGAGATCTGTTTTAATACCGGGATGACCGGTTACCAGGAGATTTTTACCGATCCTTCTTACTTCGGACAGATAATGGTTACCACCAATGCACATATTGGTAATTATGGTATTGCCGATAACGAGGTGGAATCAAACCAGATCCAGATTTCGGGTCTTGTTTGCAAAAACTACAATATTTATTATACCCGTAAACAAGCAAACGAATCTATACAGGATTATTTCCAGGAACAAAACATTGTAGGTATTTCAGATATAGATACCCGTCAATTGGTACGCCACATCCGCGATAAGGGAGCTATGAACGCCATCATATCTTCTGAAATTTTAGATATTGAAGAACTAAAAGCCAAACTGGCGGATGTACCTTCAATGGATGGACTGGAGCTTTCATCAAAAGTATCAACTACAGAAACCTATACTTTTGGTAACGAAAATGCCAAATACAGGGTAGCCGTGCTTGACTTAGGTGTAAAGAAAAACATCCTGCGTAATTTTGATGACAGGGATATTTATGCCAAGGTATTCCCGGCTAAAACATCATTTGCCGATATGGAAAAAGACTTTGCCCCTACAGGTTACTTTATATCAAATGGCCCCGGCGATCCTTCAGCCATGCCTTATGCTATTGAAACAGTAAAGGATATCCTGGCATCAGACAAACCGATGTTTGGTATTTGCTTAGGGCACCAGTTACTGGCTTTAGCAAATGACATTCCAACTAAAAAAATGTTTAACGGTCACCGTGGTTTAAATCATCCGGTGAAAAATATTATCATCAACCATTGCGAAGTAACTTCACAAAACCATGGTTTTGGTGTAGTGCCTGAAGCTGTAAGAGCTTCTGATAAAGTAGAGATTACGCACGTGAACCTGAATGATCAATCTATAGAAGGCATTAGGGTAAAAGGTAAAAAAGCATTCTCGGTTCAATATCACCCTGAATCATCTCCTGGCCCGCACGATTCAAGATACTTGTTTGATGATTTCATCAATTTGATGAAAAACTAATAACAGAAAGCGGTGGAAATTTCACCGCTTTTTTATTGCCATATGCCTCCATTCAGCGGTTATATTTAATTATTTCACCGACAATTTGACCATCTTTACCTAATAAGCTTAGCTAAAAAACCGGCCTGTATGCAAATTTGTGCTATAAATCACAAATAGCAATGAAAACGTTACTCGCAATTCATATTGTTCACATCACTTTAAAAGCACTTAATCATTTGGAGGCCATTATCCATTCGTTTGGTCACCTGGTAAAACACTTGTAGAAAACATTACTTTATCATTTTTCGCCCTTTCACCAAAAAAATAGTTGAAATATCAAATTTGTGAACGATTTTTACAACATGGCAAAACAACCTATTATAACAGTAAAAAACCTGGTAAAAAACTACGGCGACTTTGCCGCCGTTAAAGGAATAAGTTTTGAAGTTTACGATGGTGAGATTTTCGGATTGCTTGGCCCTAACGGAGCCGGAAAAACAACAACCTTAGAGATCATCGAAACACTTCGTAATAAAACATCGGGCGACGTAATAGTTGATGGATTTTCTGTCGATCACGACGCGGCTGCCATAAAGCAACGCATTGGTGTGCAATTACAGGCGGCAGGATACTATCCTAATTTAAACTTATCAGAATTAATCAAACTTTTCTGTGGTTTATATGGCATTGATAAAACGCCAACCGAAATGCTGGAAAAGGTTGCCTTAACCGATAAAGCCAAATCAAAATATAAAGAACTATCAGGCGGACAAAAACAAAGGTTCTCAATAGCTACTACACTCATCAATAATCCAAAGATTATTTTTCTGGATGAACCAACCACCGGACTTGACCCACAGGCGCGCCGTAACCTATGGGATTTAATCCGTGAGATACGTGACAGCGGAACAACCGTTGTGATTACTACCCACTACATGGATGAGGCCGAAGAACTATGTGACCGTGTTGCCTTTGTTGATGGCGGCCATATTGTAGGCATTGATACACCCAATCATTTTATTGACGAACTGGTGGCCTCTGGCTTCGAACGTAAAAAACAAGTTAAACTGGCCAACCTCGAAGATGTATTTATCAATCTAACAGGCAAAGAATGGCGTGAGGGGTAACCCCTTTGAGCAGTTTGCAGGTGCTAGTTTGCAGTTTGCAAAAAGCTAATTATCAGGCAACCCAATGAACTATTGAACCCGTGAACCATCGAACTAACAAAAAATGAAAAAACCATACAGCAATTTTAATGCAACCATGGCTATAGCTGTAGCCAGTTTCCGTTCTATTATCCGCAGCCCTTCAGCAGTGGTATTCAGTTTGGCATTTCCCTTAATTTTCATCATCGTTTTTGCCAATATCGGCGGCAGCTCGGTAACTGTTGATGTTGGCGTTGCCAAAACGACCGATACGCTTAATCCTGTTTACAAGATTTTAGCCAATACAAAAGTCATCAACCTAATAAAAGATCAGTCGACTGATGAGATGGCTAAAAACCTATCGAAAGGTAAAATTGATGCGATAATTGATATTCAGAAAAACAATTCGCGTCCGCCGTTTACGCTTCATATTCAGTACACCAAAGCATCGCAACCTAAAGATGCTATCTTAAAATCGTTATTAAACAGCGTTTTTTACCAGTTAAACAGTCAGGGTGGCACAGCACCTCAACCTGTTGCCGAAATAAAAGAAACTACAGTAAGTGGCCGCGAATACAAATACATAGACTTTTTACTACCGGGCATGCTGGGTTTCTCCTTACTAAGCAGCGGCGTATTTGGTACTGCTTTTGTATTTTTAAGCTTACGCTTAACATTGGTTATTAAACGTTTTTTTGCTACACCTGTAAAAAAATACAGTATTGTTTTAGGCGAGGCACTGGCCCGTTTAATATTCTCATGGATAGGTGCTTTATTTATCATATTGGTTGGTCATTACGCATTTGGCTTTACACTGGTGCATGGCTTTACAACGGTAGTAAATATGCTCATCCTATCGGCCATAGGCTTAATTGTATTCATGGGTTTCGGGTTCATTATATCAGGCATCGCCAAAAATGAAAGCACAGTACCGCCATTATCAAACATCATCACCCTACCCCAGTTTTTACTATCAGGAACCTTTTTTGCAACAACCGCTTTCCCAAGCTGGCTGCAAGGTTTAAGTAATATATTACCCCTCACCTATTTAAACAAAGCCATGCGCGATGTTGCCTTTGAAGGTGCAGGTTTAGGTGATGTAACGCACGACCTGTTAATATTAGGCATATGGTTTATTATTGTCTATGCTGTTGCGGTGAAGACCTTTAAGTGGGAGTAATTTAAACCATAATTTCACTGATTGCAAGGAATTTTACCGATTATGGAAGACAAGACTATAGATCTGATAAAATCCATTTATTCCCGGTTCAGAAATCATCGTAAAATCATTTTTCAATCAGTGAAATCATTATTACCAAAGTTAAATTACCGTTAACAATCGGTGAAATCGTAAAACAATCTGCGAAATCTTTATACTTATTTATTGGAAATTGTATATTTGAAAACTATATTATTAAAGTGTATAACCTACACTAAGCAGATTTAAATTCACAAATTCAATATCAAATGAGCTTAATTATTGATATCCACGCCCGCCAAATCCTTGATTCGCGTGGCAATCCTACTATCGAAGTAGATGTTTTAACTGAAAATGGTGCTTTCGGCCGCGCTGCTGTACCATCAGGTGCATCAACAGGTGCACATGAGGCAGTTGAGTTGCGCGACAACGATAAAACTGTATACCTAGGCAAAGGCGTTCTTAAAGCAGTTGCTAACGTAAACGATATCATTGCTAAGGAATTACAGGGTATTGATGTTTTTGAACAAAATGCTATCGACAAGCTAATGATTGATCTTGACGGTACCGAAAACAAAGGTAAATTAGGCGCAAACGCTATATTAGGTGTATCACTGGCTGTAGCCAAAGCAGCAGCACAGGAAAGCCGCCAGCCCTTATACCGTTACATTGGCGGTGTTAATGCTAACACTTTGCCTATCCCAATGATGAACATCGTTAACGGTGGTTCACATTCTGATGCACCTATCGCATTTCAGGAATTTATGATTATGCCGGTTGGTGCTTCTTCATTTTCTGAAGCATTAAGATGGGGTGCCGAAGTATTCCATAATCTAAAGAAAATATTACACGACAGAGGTCTTTCGACTGCTGTAGGTGACGAAGGCGGTTTTGCACCAACTTTTGAAGGTACTGAAGATGGTGTTGAAACCATTTTAAAAGCGATTGAAAAAGCAGGTTACAAACCAGGTGTTGACATTTGCTTAGCATTTGACTGTGCTGCATCTGAGTTTTATGTAAACGGCAAATACGATTATACTAAGTTTGAAGGCGAAAAAGGTGCTATCCGTACTAGCGCTGAACAAGCAGATTATCTGGCTCAATTAGCTGCAAAATACCCTGTTATTTCTATTGAAGATGGTATGGCTGAGGATGACTGGGCAGGCTGGAAATTATTAACTGAAAAAATCGGTTCAAAAGTTCAGTTAGTGGGCGACGATTTATTTGTAACTAACGTAAAACGTTTACAAAAAGGTATTGACGAAGATACTGCTAACTCAATCCTTGTAAAAGTAAACCAAATCGGTTCATTAACAGAAACCATTGATGCTGTTTCTTTAGCACAAACCCATGGCTATACTTCAGTAATGAGTCACCGTTCTGGCGAAACTGAAGATTCAACCATTGCTGATTTGGCTGTAGCTTTAAATTGCGGTCAGATTAAAACCGGTTCACTATCCCGTTCAGACAGGATGGCTAAGTACAACCAGTTATTACGCATTGAAGAGGAATTGGGCGATAGCGCTAAATTCATTGGTAAAAACTTCAAATACTTTAAAAATCGCTAGTTTTTAGAATTAGTTCGAATTATAAAAATTAAAGCCGGTCAATTTTGATCGGCTTTTTTGTTTGTTCAATTTATCGGATTTCAACAATTCTTTGGATTAGTTATATCTTTGGAAACTTTAGATGATCTGCAAATCATCTGACCGTATAAATCTAAGTTCAAACAGATGAAAGCAAACAGGCTTTTAAGAACCTTTCTTATTTTATTTATCCTCGCCCTGAACATCGGCTGCGATCAGGTTTCAAAATCAATAGTACGCCATAAGCTTGACCAGTTTTCCGAGCTTCGTTATCTTCATAATCATTTTACCTTATCAAACGTTGAAAATACCGGGGCATTTTTAAGCCTGGGCAACTCACTTTCACACCCGGTAAAATTGGTGGTACTTAATATTTTACCCCTGCTGGCTGTTTTATTCGGTCTGGGTTTTGTATTGGTTAAAACCAATCTTAGCAAGATTACTGTATTGGGTATAATCCTGATAGTTGGTGGTGGTTTTGGCAATATTTATGATCGTATTGTATACGGTTCTGTAACCGACTTTATGCATATTAACTTCGTCATATTTCAAACTGGAGTATTTAATGTGGCCGATATGTCAATAATGGCCGGTACATTTATGATTTTACTGGAAGCCTATTTAAAGAAGAAAAAAGAGCCGGAAATAAAGGAACCCGGAAGTTTATCCTAATTAGTTTTTATAGACTGATCAATATATTATTCTGCGTAATAGTACATTTATTGGTAGCTCAAACCATCAAAAACCTACTTACCAATAAAAAGCGTATCTTTGCAAATAATTACCCGTTAGCTTTACGGTTTTGATCACAGACAACTCTTCAGATCCGCTATGCAACCGCGTTGGCACATAGATAAAAATATTACATGTTATTTCAAGATTTAAAATTAATTGAGCCTATACTTAGGGCTCTAAAAACAGAAGGATATACTAACCCTACCCCTATTCAGGAACAGTCTATCCCCATTATATTACAAAGCAAAGACCTTTTGGGTTGCGCTCAAACTGGCACAGGCAAAACAGCAGCTTTTGCTATCCCAATTTTGCAGCTTTTATATAACGACAGGCTTCAACATAAAGAACAAAAAACCATAAAAGCGCTTATTTTAACGCCAACCCGTGAGCTGGCTATCCAGATTGATGAAAGTTTTGCCGCTTACGGTAAACATACCGGTTTAAAACACCTGGTTGTATTTGGTGGCGTATCACAAAATCCGCAAACAGATGCTTTAAGAAGAGGCGTTGATATCCTGGTGGCAACACCTGGCCGTTTGTTGGATTTGATGAATCAGCGCTTTGTTAGCCTTGATCACATTAAAATGCTGGTACTTGACGAAGCCGACCGTATGCTCGACATGGGTTTTGTACACGATGTTAAAAAGATCATCGCCAAAATACCTGCAAAAAGACAAACGCTATTTTTCTCGGCTACCATGCCAAAAGAAATTCAGCAACTGGCCGATACCATTTTGAACAAACCTGAAAAGGTTGAGGTTGCGCCGATATCTTCAACAGCTGATACGATACAACAATCTTTATTTTATGTAGAAAAGAATGATAAAAAATCATTGCTAATCCACATCTTAAAAGACAGGGAAATTAAAACTGCACTGGTATTTACACGCACCAAACACGGTGCCGATAAGGTGGTAAAGGACCTCATTAAGGTAGGCATAACTGCCGAAGCTATTCACGGTAACAAATCACAAAATGCGCGTCAGCGGGCATTAACCAACTTTAAAAACCGTACAACACGGGTTTTAATAGCAACTGATATTGCTGCCCGTGGTATTGATATTGACGAGCTTACACACGTTATCAACTACGAATTACCGAACATACCCGAAACTTATGTACACCGTATTGGCCGTACCGGTCGTGCGGGAGCTAATGGCATTGCATTTTCATTTTGTGATGAGGAAGAAATTGAGTTCTTAAAGGATATTCATAAGCTAATTGCCAAGGAAATTCCTGTTGAGGAGGCTCACCCTTATCCAATGAGCCCACAAAGCATTGTTGCCAAACATGCCGAAGGCAAAAAGAAAGGTTCAGGCGGTGGTGGTGGCAATGGTGGCAGCGGACAAAAAAGAGGCCGTAGCTTTGGCAGAGCCGACAAAGGTAAAGCAACAAGTCACAGAGGATCGGGCGGTGCAAGAGAAGCCGGCGGCAGCGGCATGAGCGGCGCTAAAAGAGGTGGCGGCGGCGGTGGTCGCAGAGAATAGTTATTAAATTAATTAGGTTTAGGTGACTGATAATTTAGCCACCTAAACTTAATCAATTCTCATATATCATGTGGATAAGTTTAAAACCATATTTGCATGGCAATTACATTTTGAATAGTTTTAACTAAAATTTGTAATTTTACGCTATGAAACGCCTGATAGATCTTTTTAAAAACAAGTACTTCCTGGTGTCCTTAGCCTTTGTGGTTTGGATGATTTTCTTTGATAAGAATGATCTTTTCTCTCAATTTCAATACCATCAGCAACTAAATACGCTTAAACAGCAGCGCGATTTCTACCAAAAAGAAACCACCCAGGTAAATAAAGACCTCGACGAGTTAACCTCAGATCCCCAGAAACTCGAAAAATTTGCCCGCGAAAAATACCTTATGAAGAAAGATAATGAGGATGTTTTTGTAATAGTAACACCGAAGAAAGAAGAGTAATTTTTGGAGGTTAGGGGTTGGAGATTAGATGTTAGAAAAAACAGGTTCATTATTCTACCTAGCCCTCGTAAATGAATTTGACGGCTCAAGGTTTTTTGAAATAACCGATTCTTTAATATTACGCTTTTTCAATATACTATCTCTTAGCCTCAAAGCAGGCTTTTCTACAACATACCGCAATACAAGTGCTCCTCCAACACTTGCCATTATACAGATCAACATCGTTAAATTACTATTCTTATCAATTCCGGCCTTTTCGAGCAGATTTTGTGTTGTATGGATCACTATTTTATGTGAAAGATATATGGAATATGACAGCGTTGCAATTTGTGCAGTAAGCCACGATTTAGCTTTAAACAACCTATTTGACGGACATACCATAGCCGCTAAAATAATTCCATAACCTATTGAAATAAGTGGGAATCCAAACAGGCAGGTATAAAATGTATCCTGCGGAGTACTTACAAAGTATGCAGCTAATAAAACTACTAGTCCAAACAGCAGAATTATATTACTGTGTTTATTTACCCAATTCTTAGTTTTAGGGTAAAAGGTAAACAATCCGGCAATGCCAACGCCAGTAAGTAATCCGTCTAACCGATTATAGGTTGGGTAATAAATGTATTTGTTCCAGGTTAGGCCCAAATTATCGGTTGATAATATTGGTTCTACAAAATGATACCATCCCCATAAACGCAAGGCAAATCCGGCTACAAATAATATTACAATCAGATAAATGGCTTTTTTACCCACCTTTAAATAAGTAAACAACCAAAATACTATGGGAAGAATTAAATAAAATTGCTCTTCCACACACAACGACCAATCGTGACTGAAGGTTCCGTACTTTTTTAAATCGAGACCAAAGTTTAAGGTGAACGTTAAATATCTCCACAATGGCGACGGGTGTCCCCATTCCCGTAAATCAGGAAAAGCAAAATAGAGCGTAAGGACAACTAAAAAGGGCGGCAATATCCTGAAAAAACGTTTGATGAAAAACTCACTCATCGAAATAATTTCCCCCTGGGCAATCGTATTAAAAAGTTGTCCGGATATTAAAAATCCGCTTAAAACAAAAAACAGGTCGACACCTGTCCACCCAAAACCGGCAACATTTTTTTCCCATGCAGGATGCCCAAAAAATTGATAATGAAAAAGAAAAACAGAAATAATTGCGATAGCCCGAAGATGATCAAGCCCTAATAATTTATGTTTATCAGAAATGTTTGAGGTTACTGGTTGAGACATTAGGGCTTGGAATTTACCTGTAAGATATTACAAATAAAATAACAGCGGTTTGTCTATTCATAATTTTACACTTCCCCTTCGCGCTTTCTTAAAAACCACTCTGCGCTTAACAGTGCCAGTATCAATACAAACACCCATTTTACATCAATAATATCACTGTAGTGCTTATCTTCATAAACCACTGTTTTGATATTTTCATTTTTGCGGATCAGATCTGCCAATTGATTAATAGCCGATGGTTTCACCATTACCCCTCCGCTGTTTTTTGCTATGGTATTTAACAGTTGATGATTAGCGGCGCTTTGTCTTGATTCCAGGTTCAATGGTTTTACGGTGAGCTGTCCCGAAGCATTAAATGCTTTATCACCAATTTTGGTTAATGCCGAATAGTTGTACTCCCCCACAGGCAAAGTACCAGCATCTAACTGGTAACTCTGATTATTTCGGGTGAACAGGAAGCTATAACTCTTCCCGGCTTCATTTTTCAGATCAATTTTTACATCCGGGGTATTAATTAATTCCAGCGCATCGTTATACAGCTCTGCATTCAGTATTACATTTTCGCCTTCATCAAAAACATGTTTGGCCGGGTAAACAATAAACTTCTGCCGGTTGGCATTGGCGGTTAAATACTGAACGCCTTGCCCAAATAATTCTTCCAGTGCATGATGGTTACCAAAAGCCTGATACTCTGCCAGCTGCCATCGCCATAAACCCTCACCGGTTAATACTCCAATACGCTCGCCACCTTCATCGCCGAAAGCTAATAATGGATAACTGGTTTCTACATTTCCTATACGCTGCTTTAACAGTGTACCTCCACCCGGTGCAGAAGTATAGCTCCCATAAGGTGCCAATAAAGGCGGGAAAGCAGCAATTTTATTTCTTGAGGAATCAGACAAAGTAAAATCAGTAAAATCACCTGTAAGTTGTGGGAATACCTCCTGCATTTCTTGCTTGCCTGAACTAATATGTATCAGCTTCTGCTGATTATTAAATGCAGTCAAATCGGTTTGGGCACCTGCAATATACCATACAGGTAACTTTGCTTTTAATAGGTTCGGCACTATACTATTACCACTTGCCGATAACTGATACAGAATAACCAAACTATAATCGCCCGGTTTAACAGCGGTGAGGTCTGATAATAAACTGGCCTTTACCTCATAGTTCTTATTATTCTCAATGGACTGTCGGATTACGCTGATATCCGGATGCGGAGCGTCATATAAAAGCAATACCTTTTCTTTGGTGTCAAGCACATCTACATAAATAGCTTCAGTATTATTTTGAACAGATAACTCATTTTTAACAGGAGCAATGCTGATGGTAAACTTTCTTGCCCCTTTTTTATCAGCAGTTAATTTAACAGGTACAACTTTATGAAAATCGTTGGAATTTACTGGGATATTTTGTTCTGCTACCTGCCTGCCATCTTCTGTAACGGATAAATGCATATTTTCTCCATTACCTTGGTAAGCCTCTGCCAGTACTTCTATCTCAAAATCATTTCCTAAAAAAGCAGTTTTGTTGTAGTTTATGTTTCCTATTAACAGATCGCGTTTGGCTATGGTATCGCCTAAAGCAACGGTATAAATGGCAGTTTTAAAATTCTTTGCTTCATATTGCGGGTCGGCACCCTGGTTATATAAACCATCTGTAGCCAAAACCAATGCGCCAATATTCTGGTTAATAAAACGGTCATTTAGCTGTTGCAGGGCTTTAGCTATATCGGTTTGTTTACCATTAAAGTTTTGGGTTAAGCTATCGGCCAGTTCTTTATTAAAATGAAACTCCCTAACATCGTAATCGTTCCCTAATTCCTTTTTTAAGCCGCTCAGGTCATTAACCACTTGTTCAATCCCCTTTGAAGATGGAGCTGGGAACATTTTAATAGATTCAGAATTATCCTGCAATACCAGCACTAATGGTTTTTGAGGATTATAACTCACCGACTTTACCAGTGGCGAAAGCAAAATGAGTGCAATAAAGGTGACAACAATAGCCCTGGCAACAAAAAGCCAATAGCGGAATTTATTGCTAAGGTTTACAGGTTGCCGGTATAAAAGCCAGGCATATAATAAGCCCAATAACAGGCAGGCAGGTACCCACCATCCCGAAACTGTTCCCCATGTAATTGAAAATAAAAACAGCATATCTGTAAGCCAAATATGCTGTTTTTATTTGAAAAAGCCCCCTCTAAATCTCCCCCAGTTGGGGAGACTTTAGGAAATTTACTGTAAATAGTCTTTTTATCCCCGAAAACTTTAAAAGTCCTCCCTACCGGGGAGGATTTAGGTGGGGCCTACAACATCCCACCATCAACCGGAATTACCTGCCCGGTGATGTATGAAGCCATATCTGATGCCAGGAATACACAGGTATTAGCTACATCTTCGGTTTCGCCACCACGTTTAAGTGGGATAGCCTGGGCCCATCCTTCTACCACTTTCGGGTCAAGCACTTCGGTCATTTCAGTTTTAATAAAACCAGGTGCTACTACGTTGGTACGGATATTTCTTGAACCTAATTCTTTTGCTATTGATTTAGAGAAACCAATGATACCTGCCTTTGAAGCTGCATAGTTAGACTGGCCTGCATTACCTTGTACACCAACAACAGAACTCATGTTAATGAACACGCCGTTGCGGTTTTTCATCATCACTTTTGATGCTGCCTTGGTAACGTTAAAAATTGATTTCAGATTCACATCCATCACTTCATCCCAGTTCTCTTCAGTCATGCGCATTAGCAAACCATCTTTGGTAATACCTGCATTGTTTACCACTACGTGTAAGGTGCCAAAGTCAGCAATAATATCACTGATCAGTTTTTCGGCCTCATCAAATTTCGAAGCATCAGAACGATAGCCTTTTACCTTTGTTCCAAACTTTTGCAGTTCCTGCTCTAAAGCCAGCCCTTTTTCAACTGATGATAAATAAGTAAAAGCAACATCAGCGCCATGCTCTGCAAACTTCTCCGCAATCTTACGGCCTATTCCTTTTGATGCACCGGTAATCAGCGCTATTTTTCCTTCTAATAACTTCATTTTTATAAGATGATTTCGGGTGGCGAAGATAGGAATTTAGACTGAAACTTAGAAAAGCCCCTATAAAGGAAAGAATTTAGATAGTATCAGCGCCCTAATTGTAACAATAACATCGTAATTATCTGTATTTACATTTGTGCCATATTTATTTACAAATGTGCCATAGGCCTAAATTATTTAGCCTCTATATTTGAAATCGCCATATGGCCCTTTAATTCCAATTATAACCATTAAAATAGCAGCTTTGCTTAATACACGCTACACCACATGAAGAAAATAATAACTCTGTTGCTTGCCCTGCTTTTAATTACCATCGCAAAAACGTTTAGCCAAACTCGAGTAAATACCATGCCGGTAATAATTGAAAAAAATGGTCGGCATGCCCTGCTGGTTGACGGAAAGCCATTTTTAATATTAGGGGGCCAGACTCATAATTCAAGTGCATGGCCGGCAATGTTGCCTCAGCTATGGCTGGCAGTTGAAAAATTGCACGCCAATACCCTCGAAGTACCCATTTATTGGGAACAGATTGAGGCTCAACAAGGCAAGTTTGATTTCTCTGTGGTTGATACATTGCTTACCCAGGCACGTCAGCATAAGGTACATTTGGTATTGCTGTGGTTTGCCACCTGGAAAAATGGCAGCAACCATTACATGCCCGAATGGATGAAACAAGATGCCGCCAAATATCCCAACGTAAGCGGTAAAAACGGTCAGCCCATTGATTCACCTTCCCCGCACTCCAAAGCCACTTTGGAGACTGATATCAATGCTTTTACATCTGTAATGAAGTATTTAAAACAAGCAGATGTTCAGCATACCGTGCTTATGATACAGGTAGAAAACGAATCAGGCACCTGGGGCAGTGTAAGGGATTACTCTCCAATTGCGCAAAAACTATTTGAAGGCCCGGTACCAGCAAAGTTATTGAAACCCGAGGTTCTTAAAGCGTTAAATCGCCCCGCAAATGCTGCGGGTTCATGGCAACAGGTATTTGGGGATGATGCTGATGAATATTTCCACGCTTGGTCTGTAGCCCATTTTATTGGACAAGTGGCAGCAGCTGGAAAAGCAGTATATCCTTTGCCTATGTATGTGAATGCTGCACTACGCGATCCGCTTACCAATCCAAAAGCCACTAATTATGAAAGCGGTGGCCCTACAGATAATGTGATTCCCATCTGGAAGGCGGCAGCTCCTGCAATCGATCTGTTAGCACCTGATATTTATCTTTCAGGCAGCGAAAGGGTTTTAAAGGTGATTGAACTTTATAATCGACCGGATAACACACTTTTTGTGCCCGAAGCAGGTCTAATTCCGGATAACGCGAAATATATGTATGATGTAATTGCCCATGGTGGAATCGGTTTTTCGCCTTTCGGGATAGATGATAACGGAGAAGGTAAAAAGCCCGCTGAAGTAGCTGAAAAGCTGGCCCCTTTTGCACTGGAATATGCCGCTGCTACTCCCATGATGCGCGAATTGGCCACATGGGCATTTGAAGGAAAGATAAAGGCAGTTGTTGAGCATGATGACCAGGCCAAACAAACCATCGACTTAGGTGCATGGCAGGCCGTAGTAACCTTTGGCACCAGAAACGGAGGCGAAACAAAGGCCAATGCCCAACCAAATGGTAAAATGATGATTGTACAATTGGCTGAAAATAAATTCATCCTGATGGGTACTCAGTGTCACGTTACTTTTAAGCCTACGGGCGCTAACTCAGGCAAAGCATGGCAATACCTTAAGGTAGAAGAGGGCTATTATAAAAACGGAGTATTTAAAGCATTGCGCATTCTTAATGGTGATGAAACCGACTGGGGAGGCCCTGCTTTTAGTGCAGAACCAACGGTTGTGCAAGCCACTCTTACTCTCAGGTAAATAACTGAATAAAAGCCTACCAACCCCAATGCAAAGAAATAAGCTTTTAAGCCGAATGAAGTACTTATTGAGCCTGTTTTTGATATTGATAGGGCATTTTTCATTTGCCCAATATAAATATCCGTTCCAAAACCCTGACTTGGCAGCGGAAGACAGGATTACCAATTTGCTTTCATTAATGACGCTTGATGAAAAGGTAAACTGCCTGGGCACTGTGCCGACTATTGCCCGCCTTGGGGTAAAGGGGGCAGGGCATGTAGAGGGTTTGCATGGATTAGCAATGGGCCTACCAGGCGATTGGGGACGCAAAACACCTGTACCTACTACTATATTTCCACAAGCTATTGGCATGGCCGAAACATGGGATCCTGAACTATTACAACAGGCTGCGGTAATTGAAGCTTACGAAACCCGATATATCTTTCAAAATGAAAAATATCACAAAGGCGGTCTTGTAGTACGTGCCCCAAATGCCGATATAGGACGCGATCCGCGATGGGGACGTACAGAAGAGTGTTATGGTGAAGATGCCTTTTTTAATGGCACTATGGCTGTAGCCTACATCAAAGGACTACAAGGTAACGACCCAAAGTATTGGATGACATCGGCACTGATGAAGCACTTTTTGGCCAACAGTAACGAAAACAGTCGCGACAGCAGCTCTTCTGATTTTGATGAGCGGCTTTTGAGGGAATACTATTCAGTTCCATTCCGTATGGGTGTTGAACAAGGTGGCTCAAGGGCTTATATGGCATCCTACAACAAAGTAAATGGTATACCACAGGCTGTTAGTCCTATGTTAAAAAACATTACAGTTGCCGAATGGAGCGAAAACGGTATCATCTGTACCGATGGCGGTGCTTACCGAATGCTGGTAAACGCGCACCACTATTACCCTACCCTTGCTGAGGCTGCCGCCGGATGTATAAAAGCAGGCATCAACCAGTTTTTGGATACCTATAAGCCCGGTACTCTGGAGGCATTACAAAAAAAGCTAATAACCGAGGCTGATATCGATGCCAACCTTCGAGGAGTTTTTAGGGTAATGATTAAACTGGGGCAACTTGATCTGCCGCAAATGGTACCTTACAGCAATATAGGATCGGGGCCGGAGCCATGGCTATCACAAAAGAACCGTGATTTTGTAAGGCTGATTACTCAAAAGTCTGTCGTACTGCTAAAGAACAACAATAACCTGTTACCGCTTGATAAAACTAAACTAAAATCAATTGCCATAGTTGGCCCGCGGAGTGCTGAGGTTTTGCAGGACTGGTACAGCGGCAGCCCGGCTTATAGCGTGAGTATTGCAGACGGCATAAAAAATAAGCTTGGCCCTAATGCAACAGTAAGTTATACCACGAATGATAATTTGGCAATCAGCATGGCAAAAAGTGCCGAAGCTGTTGTAGTTTGTCTTGGCAATAACCCCAGCGGCAATTTAGGCTGGAAAAAAGTTGATGGCCCGAGCGAAGGCCGCGAGGCAGTCGATCGCAAAAGCATTTCATTAGACAGCGCACAGGAAGCATTAATTAAAAACCTGTACAAAGTAAACCCTAATATTATTTTGGTGATGGTGAGTAATTTTCCGTACGCCATTAACTGGGAGCAACAAAATATCCCCGCCATTATTCACATAACCCATTGCAGTCAGGAACAGGGCAATGCATTAGCAGATGCTTTATTTGGCGATATAAACCCCGGCGGCAAATTAGTACAAACCTGGCCAGATTCGCTTACACAATTGCCATCAATGATGGATTATAATATAAGGCATGGCCGCACTTACATGTACTTTAAAGGTAAACCACTTTACCCTTTTGGTTTTGGCTTAAGCTATACTAATTTTCAATACAGCAATCTAAAAACCAGCACTGATAAGGTAAACAAAAATGGCGAAATAACCATCAGCATCGACGTAAAAAACACAGGTAACCGTGCAGGCGATGAAGTAGTGCAACTCTATGTAAAACACCTTAAATCAAAGGTAGAGAGACCGCAGGAAGAATTGAAAGGCTTTAAACGCGTCACCCTTAGCCCCGGCGAATCGCAAACGGTAAATATCCAATTACAGGCATCGTCCCTTGCCTATTGGAGTACAAGTAAAAAGAGTTTTATGATTGAAAAAGAGCCTGTGCTGTTAATGATAGGCAGTTCATCCGCAGATATTAGGGAGCAGAAAGATATAGCAATCAAGTAATCAGATCAAAGTATTATACTATTTTAGTTTGATGAACCTTACAAAGAAATCTTATTTGCAAATCGCTTTTATAATATTTATAATCAGCACAATAACTGCTTGCAAGTCCCAAAACAGCCAACAATCCAAATCAATTCTTAAGGAGGAAATAAAAGCAAAAAAGGGTATTGACAAGCTTGCGAATGATTCAAACGCGGTTATTGTCCTCATAAAAAAACCAGGCAGTGATAGCTTGCAATTAATTAAAGACGGTAAATTCCCTGATGATGTAGAAGTTACCTATAACTTAGTAAAAGACAAAAATGGTAATATCGTTTTAATATCGGAATCACCTACCAGCGAGAGCGGAGATTGGGACATTCAATATCTCAATTACTTCAATAAATCAGGCAAACTGTTTGCTTTTGAAAGGATGGCAGGCTTTTTTAATAGTGAGTGTACCATTGACGCGGATGACGCTGCACATGAAGATCTGGTTAAATACTATGATACAGATTTTAATGTAATCAGTTCCAAATATACCCTTACAGATAGTAAACATAGAAAGCTAAAAAAATCCAAATGTCAGTTTAATTACGATTACCCTTATATTATTGCAAAAGACCTGAAAACATATTTAAAAACCAATCATATAAATATTTAACCTCAAGTACATGGAAACTCTTAATTCCCCCCTGTCTGTCCGTCCGGTTTTAAGTATCTGGGGGTATAAACAAAAGCGGACAATTAAATCTGCCCTATTGATAATTTACCCACTTGCGGACTTCCGTCTTATCACCTATCTTTACAGCAAGTTCTTTACTTTAATTTTCAACAGTGAGGTTTCCGGGTGTATATCCGGAATGAAAAAGGAACCGTGTGTAAATCACGGGCTGTCGCGCAACTGTAAGTAACACAAAAAGGTTGTTGCCTTTAACAATGTCCATTACCCAATTCACCGGGTTGAGAAGGACGGCAACAATGTTACGAGCCAGGATACTTGCCCTCTGTTTAAGACAATGCTTTCGCGTTTTGAAGCAGTAGTCAGAGCATATTGGATATGCAGGGTATTTCCACGCCTAAATTATCCCTTGTGTCTTTTATTACCATTTCCTCCGAAAGCATACCGAAAACCGTAAGGAGCATTAATTCAATTTAATGTTTAACCAAAAAAGTTTTATGCGTATGCTCAAAAACAACCTCGGCTACCCACGTGTGGGCGCCAATCGTGAACTCAAAAAGGCCAGTGAACAGTACTGGTCGGGCAAAATCGGCACTAAAGAATTATTTGCCGTTGCCCGTTCTCTCCGCGAAAAAAACTGGAAATTACAACAGGATGCAGGCATCGACCTTATCCCCTGTAATGATTTCAGTTTTTATGATCAGGTGCTAGATACCTCGTTAATGCTGGGCGTTATCCCGGCAAGGTATAACGACATCCTGATTAAGAATGAAAACAATAAAGAGATTGATCTTTATTTTGCTATGGCCAGAGGTTATCAGAAAGATGGTCTTGACATTACCGCCATGGAGATGACCAAATGGTTTGATACCAATTACCATTACATTGTGCCTGAATTTACCCAAAATCAGGAGTTCCGTGTATTTTCTGAAAAGGTTTTTGAAGAGTTTAACCTGGCTAAACACGTTACCGGTACCATTCCTAAACCAGTATTGATTGGCCCGGTATCATACCTTTTGCTGGGCAAAGAAAAAGAAGAAGGCTTTGAAAAGATCGACCTGATTAAAAAAATCGTGCCGGTTTACATCGACATTTTAAAACGATTAAAAAAGGAAGGTGCCGTTTGGGTGCAACTGGATGAACCATTCCTGGCGATGGATCTCACCCAAAAAGAAAAAGAAGCATTTGTTTATGCTTATAAAGAAATTAAAAAGGAGTGCCCTGAAATAAAGACCCTACTTACTACCTATTTTGAAGGCTTACATCAAAACACTTCTTTTGCCGTTAGTTTACCGGTTTGTGCACTGCATATTGACCTGGTGCGGGCTCCCAAACAGTTGGACAACGTATTAACCCTTATACCCGATACTTTAAGCTTATCATTAGGTGTGGTTGATGGCCGTAACATCTGGAAAAATGATTATATCCGCTCACTGGCACATATCAAAAAGGCAATGGCGGTTATTGGTAAAGATAGGTTAATGATAGCCCCGAGCTGCTCATTATTGCATACTCCCTTTGATCTGGACCTGGAAACCGATATCCACTCTGAAATAAAAAACTGGATGGCCTTTGCCAAGCAGAAGCTTAACGAGGTGAAAGAGTTGAATGAAATTATTGAAGGTAATAATGACTTATTGTTAGAGAACCTGAAAGACATTTCAAGCCGGAGCCTGTCAAAGCTGATTCATAAACAGGAGATCAAGAGAAGAGCAATGGCTATCACCGATCAGGATGCACAGCGCCATAGTGTATTTGCTGAAAGGCAAAAAATACAACAGCAAAACTTCGGGCTGCCTTTATTTCCTACCACTACCATTGGATCGTTCCCGCAAACGGATGATATCCGCCAGTTAAGGGCCAGGTTAAAGAAAAAGGAAATTACCCTGGAGCAATATGATCTCGAAATTGAACAGGCTACTATTTCGGCTATTCGCTGGCAGGAAGAAATAGGCATTGATGTTTTGGTACATGGTGAGTTTGAGCGTAACGACATGGTGGAGTATTTTGGCGAGCAACTGAATGGCTTTTTGTTCACCAAAAACGGATGGGTACAAAGCTATGGCAGCCGTTGTGTTAAACCACCGGTTATTTATGGTGATGTTAGCCGCCCTAAAGATATGACGGTACGCTGGAGCAGCTTTGCACAGGCCAATACCAAAAAATTGATGAAAGGCATGCTTACCGGCCCGGTAACTATCTTGCAATGGTCGTTTGTGAGGGATGATCAGCCAAGGTCTGAAACTACTTACCAAATTGCTTTAGCTATTCGCGATGAGGTAGTTGCTTTAGAAAAAGCGGGCATCAAAGTGATACAGATTGATGAACCGGCTATCCGCGAAGGGTTACCCCTGCTTAAAGAAGACAGGGCCGAATACCTGGATTGGGCAGTAAGGGCATTCCGGATCTCGGCGAGCGGCGTAAAGGATGAAACGCAAATACATACCCATATGTGCTACAGTGAGTTTAATGATATCATTCAGCACATTGCCCAAATGGATGCGGATGTGATTACCATTGAAACATCGCGCTCACAAATGGAGCTGCTGGAAGCTTTTGCTGATTTTAAATACCCTGCCGAAATTGGCCCTGGCGTTTATGATATCCACTCGCCGCGCATACCTACGGTTGATGAAATGGTGAGCCTGCTTGAAAAGGCTGCTGTTTTATTACCGGCCGAAAATATTTGGGTTAACCCCGATTGTGGTTTAAAAACGCGCAAGTGGCCCGAAACACAGGCAGCATTGCAAAACATGGTTACGGCGGCCCAAGTGGCCCGTGAAAAAATAACATTTGATATTAATGCTTAAAAAAACGGCTGTGTATCTGTAACAGGATGCACAGCTATTTATCATTATGGCAAATCACGAAAACAAATATTGCCCCAGGTGCCAGCAGCCTTTTGAATGTAAGGTGGGTAACATATTGCAGTGTCAATGTCATGGGCTAACCTTTTCTGAACTGGAGGAGATGTATATCCGTACAACGTACCACGATTGTTTATGCCGCGATTGCCTGCAATCTATAAAGCGCGAAATAGTTTATAATGATATTAAGAAGAAAATGGAAGCTATATTCGCCCCAACAAAAAAAGAATGACCACAGAAGAAAGAATAACCAAAGCAGAAACACGCATTTTTAAAACCGTATTCCCCAATACTACTAACCATTACGACACCCTGTTTGGTGGTACCGCTATGCACCTGATGGATGAGGTTGCCTTTATTACCGCTACCCGTTTTACACGCAAAACCATGGTAACCGTATCGTCAGACAGAATTGATTTTAAAAAACCCATCCCCGCAGGAACTATTATTGAACTGGTTGGCAAAGTGCAGCATATTGGCAACACCAGCCTCAAAGTTTTAGTAGAGATTTATGTAGAAGAGATGTATTCTTTTGAACGTGAAAAGGCTATTACGGGAACCTTCACTTTTGTAGCCATTGATAAAAACAAAAATCCGATAAAAGTAATGGAGGATTAATAGTCCTGTACCGTCCGTCCGGTTTTGAGTCCAGACTTTGAAAACGTTAGGCGGACAGAATGGATATTTAATGCTTATACATTTACAATCATCGCCCTGTATTCATCCTGCAAAGCCAGTAAACAAGCAGCACACATACAGCCTTCGTAGTTCTCGCTGATGTATTGAACCTCATTTAAATTCAACTGCACCACACTGCACTGGCATTTGGTATAAGAGTTTGCCTTACATTCAATGCTGGTACCACATCGCTCACAACGGATAATTTCGTGTTTGATCATTTTTGTTTAGTCCATGGTCAATGGACGATAGACCATGGCATTTAATACAAAAGTAAAACAAAAAGACCATAGTCAATTCAAAAGATCTTGATCTGATGATTAACTATGGTCTATGGACCATCGACTATGGACTAATTAATTATGATGAGCAGGTTACGCAACCTTCTTCCATTGAGCAGCTTGGGCCTTCCGGTATTTCATCAGCAACCTGATCAACTACTTCCGGAATTACAGGATCCATGTTTTTACCGCCCTGGTTCTCTACTGTAAATTTAACTGCCTGTGAAGCTGCCTGTGTACGCAGGTAGTACATACCTGTTTTAAGGCCTTTCTTCCATGCATAGAAGTGCATTGAAGTAAGCTTGGAAGCATTGGGCTGATTAATAAACAGATTAAGCGATTGCGACTGGCAAATGTATGCTCCTCTGTCTGCAGCCATATCAATAATGGTACGCATCTTTATTTCCCAAACTGTTTTGTACAGTTCTTTAATATCTGCAGGAATCTCAGCAATATCCTGTACAGATCCATTTGCAGTGATGATCTTATCTTTCATTGCAGGTGTCCATAAACCAAGGTTTACCAGATCGCGCAGCAGGTGCTTGTTTACTATTACAAACTCACCGCTTAATACACGGCGGGTGTAAATGTTTGAAGTGTATGGTTCAAAACACTCATTGTTACCAAGAATTTGTGAGGTAGATGCTGTAGGCATTGGCGCAACCAATAAGGAGTTACGTACACCATGATTCATTACATCTAAACGCAGGTTTTCCCAATCCCAACGACCGCTTTCTGGTGTTACATTCCACAAATCAAACTGGAATTTTCCTTTTGACAGTGGTGAACCTTTAAACGTTTCATAAGGGCCATCTTTAATAGCCAAATCTTTTGAAGCTGTCATAGCAGCAAAGTAGATGGTTTCAAAGATCTCTTTATTTAATTTCTTAGCTTCTTCGCTTTCAAATGGTAAACGCAGCAGGATAAATGCATCAGCTAAACCCTGTACACCTAAACCAACCGGACGGTGACGCAGGTTTGAGTATTCTGCTTCTTTAACCGGATAGTAGTTACCATCAATTACTTTGTTAAGGTTTAAGGTAGCCTGGTAGGTTACTTCGTATAACTTAACGTGATCAAACACACCTTCTCTAACAAAACGTGGCAGTGCTATTGATGCAAGGTTACATACAGCTATCTCATCAGGAGATGTATATTCAATAATTTCGGTACAAAGGTTTGAACTTTTTATGGTACCTAAGTTTTGCTGGTTTGATTTACCGTTAGCAGCATCTTTGTATAACAGGTATGGTGTACCGGTTTCTACCTGGGCATCCAATACTGCAAACCAAAGTTCCTGTGCTTTAATTACTTTACGGGCACGGCCTTCTCTTTCGTATTTGGTATAAAGGTCTTCAAACTCTTTACCCCAGCAATCTGCCAATCCGGGTGCTTCATGAGGGCAGAATAAGCTCCAATCCTCATTGGCTTCCACACGTTGCATAAACAAGTCAGATACCCAAAGAGCATAGAACAAGTCACGCGCACGCATTTCTTCTTTACCATGATTTTTACGCAGATCTAAAAATTCAAATATATCTGCATGCCATGGCTCCAGGTAGATAGCAAAAGCACCTTTACGCTTGCCACCACCCTGGTCAACATAACGGGCAGTATCATTAAATACACGCAGCATTGGGATAATACCATTACTGGTTCCGTTAGTACCGCTGATGTATGAGCCGGTAGCCCTTACATTGTGGATGCTAAGGCCTATACCGCCTGCGCTTTGTGATATTTTAGCAGTTTGTTTCAGCGTATCATAAATACCGTCAATGCTGTCATCCTTCATCGAAATTAAAAAGCATGATGACATCTGAGGTTTTGGCGTACCGGCGTTAAACAAGGTAGGGGTACCATGTGTAAACCAGCGCTCGCTCATTAAGTTATACGTTTTGATAGCGCTTTCAATATCTTCCTTATGGATACCAACGGCTACACGCATAAACAGGTGCTGCGGGCGTTCAGCTATCTTTCCGTTAACCTTTAGCAGGTATGATTTTTCGAGGGTTTTAAAGCCGAAATAATCAAAACCAAAGTCACGGTCGTAAATAATCGAACTGTCAAGCTCTTCTGCATTCTTTTCAATTATTTCCCAAACATCATCAGCGATCATTGACGCATCTTTGCCTGTTTTAGGGTCAACATAACCATGCAGAATACGCATAGTTTCTGAAAATGATTTGATAGTATTTTTATGCAGATTTGATACAGCAATGCGTGAGGCAAGCAAAGCGTAATCGGGGTGTTTGGTAGTTAGGGATGCAGCCGTTTCAGCAGCCAGGTTGTCGAGCTCTGAGGTGGTTACCCCATCAAACAGGCCTTCAATAACCTTTTTAGCTACATCAATCGGATCGACCAATTGAAAACCATAGCATAGTTTTTCAATGCGCGCGGTAATTTTGTCGAACTTTACCGTTTCTTTTTTTCCGTCTCTTTTAATTACAAACATCTGGACCCCCTTTAATCTCTTCGCCAACACGGCGAGAGCATTTTTAATGATTAATTATTTATTGAACTCTCTGCTTCGCTGAAGTACCCTAATCTTCAAACCGGCTATTTAAAAGTCCTCATCTAATGAGAACGACTTGCTTTCCTGTGAGTTTAAAACTCCGCTTTTTTGGTAGTCACCTACTCTCTTCTCGAAGAAGTTGGTTTTACCCTGTAATGATATCATCTCCATAAAATCAAATGGATTTGATGCTCCGTATACTTTATCATAACCCAGCTCACCTAACCATCTGTCGGCAACAAATTCAATATACTGGCTCATCAGTTTGGCATTCATGCCTATCAGGCTTACCGGTAGAGCTTCAGAAATAAATTCTTTCTCTATTTCAACAGCATCTGTAATAATAGCTGTTGCTGCTTCTTTGCTTAGCTTGTTTTCAAGCATTTTGTATAGTAAGCAGGCAAATTCGCAGTGCATACCTTCATCGCGTGATATTAACTCATTGCTGAAAGTTAAACCCGGCATCAGGCCACGTTTTTTAAGCCAGAATATAGAGCAGAAACTGCCTGAGAAAAAGATCCCTTCAACCGCTGCAAAGGCTATTAAACGCTCGGCAAACGATCCGTTGTTGATCCAGCGCAATGCCCATTCTGCTTTTTTACCTACGCAGGGTACGGTATCAATAGCATGGAACAAACGATCTTTTTCGGCCGGATCTTTAATATAAGTATCAATCAGTAAAGCATAGGTTTCTGAGTGGATATTCTCCATCATGATCTGGAAACCGTAGAAACAACGTGCTTCGGGTAGTTGCACTTCGCTCATAAAGTTTACCGCCAGGTTCTCGTTCACTATACCATCGCTCGCTGCAAAGAAAGCCAACACATGCGATACAAAATGACGCTCACCATCGTTCATAGCATCCCAATGCTTTTGATCGTCAGAAAGATCAATCTCCTCGGCGGTCCAGAAACTGGCTTCGCATTTTTTATACATTTCCCAAATGGCAGGGTACTTTATAGGTAGTATTACAAAGCGGTCTTTGTTCTCTCTTAGTAATAATTCTGTTTCCTGTTCCATGTAATACTTCTAATACTTTATTTAACCTTACTCTTAATTAAACCCCGTTTTCGTCTTTTTACCCACCTTGAGGTAAGCCGATAGCTATACCGTAGCGTTAGTTTTTTAACCGCTGATAAATTGAATTTATCACGCCAACTGCTTACTTACTCCCCCTCACTTACCTCCGCCAAACTACTTTATATTTTATTCGTTACCCATGTATTACCATGGTTTTCACTTCACTTTACCGGTAGGGTTCCGGTAATTATCAATAGCCTTGAAAGAACTTATATCCAAAGATAGGGTAAGCATCCTGACTATGATAGTTTAAGTTTTTAACATCACCTATAAGTTATAAACAAAAGATAATTAATCGTTAGCAATGAATGATTTACGCTGCATGAAGTACATGTAATCTGAGTGTTAAGAAAAACTTACAGAACGATGATTTTCATTAAAAAAAAGATGTTAAGAGCCCAGGGGAATAAACTTCATGGAAACAGAATTTACGCAGTGACGAACATTTTTTGGAGTAAGATATTCGCCCTCGAAAACGTGACCCAAATGAGCCCCGCAATTGGCGCAAACAATTTCAACACGACGGCCATCGGCATCAGGCACGCGCTTTACGGCTCCCGGAATTTCATCGTCAAAACTTGGCCAGCCGCAGTGAGATTCGAACTTTGATTCGGAAGTATACAGCGGTGTGTCGCACCTTTTGCATACGTATACGCCCTGCGCTTTATTATCTAACAGTGCGCCTGTAAATGGCCTTTCGGTGCCTTTGTGTAGTATTACCCATTCTTCATCGGGTGTTAATTGATTGTAGTTCATATTGTTTAATTTGTGATGATTAATTTATGTTGATGAAAAGGTTTTTTAGATTTTTTATCCTTTCTCAACTACATAAATATACGACAAAAACGGGGCTTATTTTGTTTGATGGGATGATGTTTACACGGAGTTGACGATAGGCCCCACCTAAATCCTCCCCAGTAGGGAGGACTTAAAAAGTCAACGCGAGCGCAGTTGAAGTCTCCCCAACCGGGGGAGATTTAGAGGGGGCTTCCTTAACAACATCTATCAAAATAAAAAAATCCCAGCCATTTACGACCAGGATTTCCTTTTTATTTAATGATGGAATATCAATTAGAAACGCTTCCTGTCCGTCCGGTTTTAAGTACCAGGGGGTATGGACAAAAGCGGACGATAATCCGATCTGTAATTAAGCTTTTATTTTTGCCAGCTCTTCTGCCATAGCAGCACCAATTTCGGCTGGTGATTCTACTACGCGGATACCGCACTCACGCATAATTTTCATTTTTGCAGCAGCAGTATCATCGGCTCCGCCAACAATAGCACCTGCGTGGCCCATACGGCGTCCCGGAGGAGCTGTTTGCCCTGCGATGAAGCCTACAACCGGCTTAGTACCGTTTTCTTTGATCCAGCGGGCTGCTTCTGCTTCCATACCACCACCAATTTCACCAATCATGATGATACCGTGCGTGTCAGGATCGTTCATTAACAGTTCTACCGCTTCTTTGGTTGGAGTACCTATAATTGGGTCACCGCCAATACCAATGGCAGTAGTGATACCTAAACCGGCTTTAACCACTTGGTCAACTGCTTCGTAAGTTAAAGTACCTGATTTTGAAACTACACCAACATGACCCTTTTTGAAGATAAAGCCTGGCATAATACCAATTTTACTTTCATCAGCAGTGATAACACCCGGGCAGTTTGGCCCGATAAGACGCGAATCCTTATCAGTTAAATATTCTTTCACCAAAATCATATCCTTTGTAGGGATACCTTCGGTGATACATACAATTACTTTTATACCAGCTTCAGCAGCTTCCATAATGGCATCAGCTGCAAAAGCAGGAGGTACAAATATGATGGATACATCGGCACCGGTTTGTTTAACCGCATCGTCAACAGTATTAAATACTGGTCTTTCAAGGTGTTGCTGCCCTCCTTTACCCGGAGTAACGCCGCCAACAACCTGGGTACCATACGCAATCATTTGTGTTGCATGGTAAGTACCTTCGTTACCAGTAAAACCCTGAACTATAACCTTGGAATCTTTATTTACGAGTACACTCATTGGATTTTTTAATTTGTAGCGCAAAGCTAAAGTTTTTGATCGAATGTCAAATTAAATTTAGCTTTCAATGCGGCAGTTAATGGTAAATTAATCGTCACAATTTTATTATTGTGCCGGATCAATAACAGATATGCCGAATTCGGTGTCGGGTTTTTTATAAAGCGGTACCGGCTCAACGGTTATCATCACTTCCAGCGTAGGCGCTACAAAAGCCTCCAGCAGATGACCACCGCGTACACTACCATCGGCAGCAGCCAAATTGATATGGGCATGCACCACCGGCTTGCCATTGCTGAGTGCAACATCGCCTATTAATGAGGTAATTTCTGATTGTTCGTTAATATTGTTAACCTTAAACATTTTGTTGGTTTTATCGTACCAGCCTATTTTAGCACTGGTAGCATCACCTATGGCGGTAAAATGAGCACTTTGCACCTTATATTTCTGAGCAAACTCATTTAAGCCCGACATAATTTCATCGCCCTTAGCAAATACCAATACATAGGTTCTGGTGGATCCATTCTCACTGATGAGCTTAACCTTTACGCCTGGCGAACGACCAATTTGTGCAGGTTTGGTTGGCGATACATACTCCTGGGCATTGGCTTTTATACCTGATAATATAATACCCGATAAGGCTATAAAGAATAGCAGACCCCTTGATTTTATTTTCATGACAGATAGATTTGAAGATGTAACTAATAATAATAAATAATTTACACACTACAAATTTAAAGCACGTATTAAAAAAGTATTGGCTATTTCTTTAGTTAGTTTGATAGGAGGGTATCCGGAGGATAATATCGCCCGCAGAGTTTACTCACGAACGTAGCTACGCTCGTTCTCCCTCTCTTCCGCAAGCGGCAAAGAGGGTTAGGAAAATTCAGTATTTTCTATCAGCAGGAATTTTTATATCCGTCAGTTTCAACAGGTAGTCACAGCATTGATAATAATCACTTAAAGACTTAGGCGTCCATCTATCAACTACATGATATTTATCATTTACGACCCCCTCTAAGATCCATTCAGATCCATCATTACCCATACTTTTTTCTTTCGTAGCCATTCCCCAAAAACCTATTTCATCCAGTTTTTCTTTGAATTGATGCCACGTTAATTTACTGATTGACTTTTGTTTTTCCAGAATTAATTTACCAGGCTCATATCCTCCTGATCCACTACACATCTTCCAAAAAAGAATATAATTGTCACCTTGTTTTTCAACCCTGATAGCGATGGGATGATCAAATGTTCTGAGTCAGGTAAACCGGTATGTCTCATTGTCTGCCTTTCTATTATAGAGTACGGGTTCTTTCATTGCAGCAAGTTGACCTGAATACCATTTGATAGTAAACGAATCCAAGGCATCGTTATCGTTCGCTTTATTTGGAAAATAGCTTAGGGTTTGTGCCTTTACTACATTCAACAGTACAAATAAGATAAAAAGAAAGAACTTTAACTTTTTCATTGAAATTGATTTATAAATCTTCACTGTCTTTTCCCTCTTTACGACTTGTCGTAGAGAGGGATGCCGCGCGCAGCAATGGCAGGGTGAGTCCACTCTTCGAGCGAAGAGAAAGTATTTCACTTTTACAACATGTTATAGGGGCCGACGAAAGAAAAAACTGCAAACTCCCTTCCATCAAGCTGCTTCCCCATCACCTAAAACAGCTACCGGATGAAACTCGCCTTCGCTTTTCGCTATCACTATGGTAGCTATCCCGTTGCCTATCATATTGGTAATGGCACGGGCTTCTGACATAAACCGGTCTACTCCCAACAATATGGCCACGCCTTCGGCTGGGATAATCTTTATGGCGGCCAGCGTTGAGGTAAGGATAATAAAACCACTGCCTGTTACTCCTGCTGCTCCTTTGGAGGTGATCATCAGGATACCTATAATGGTGATCTGCTGCATCAGCGTAAGCGGGATATGAAATACCTGCGCCAGGAAAATAACCGACATGGACAGGTAAATGGTCGTACCATCTAAATTAAAAGAATAACCTGCCGGGATAACCAGGCCGACTACTGATTTGGAACAACCAAACTTTTCCATCTTCTCCATCATCAGCGGTAAAACAGATTCGGATGATGAGGTGCCGAATACAATCAGGATCTCATTCCTGATGTATTTGAGGTATTGCCACAGGCTGAATTTGTACAGTCTGCAAATAATATTGAGCACTATAAAAATAAAGCAGATAGAAGTAAGGTATACCGAAACCATCAGCATAGCCAGAGGTTGCAGCGTTTTGATGCCATAGGTGCTAATGGTATAAGCCATCCCCCCAAATGCGCCTATTGGAGCCACCCGCATCACTATGCGCATAATATTGAAGAATACTTTTGAAAGCTTATCAAACAGGCTGATTACGCTTTGCCCGGCTTCGCCCATGCGGCTCAAACCAAAGCCAAAAAGTATGGCAAAAAACAGGATCTGTAAAATATCATTCTTTACAAAAGCCTCTAAGACGTTGTTGGGCACAATGTGCACTATAAAATCAATCCAGTGCATATCGGCGGCAGCTTTCTGGTAAACGGCAAGCTTGCTATGGTCAGCAGCTATATCACTCGGAAAATTGTCGCCGGGCCTTAATATATTGGCCACTATTACACCTATTATTAAGGCACAGGTAGATACGATCTCAAAATATAACAATGCTTTGCCACCTACCCTGCCTACCTTTTTCATATCGCTCATGCCGGCAATGCCCAGCACTATGGTTAAAAATATAATAAAGGGTATCAGCATGGTTATTAAGCTGATAAAGGTTTGACTGATGAGCTTTGCCGTTGGCCCGAACGACTTAAAGAAGAAGCCAACCACCACACCCAATAAAATACCAATAATTACCTGAAAGTTGAGGTTAAAGAGTAAGCGTTTAAACATAAACAATTATACAAATTATTTTTTTTAAGGTGAGATAACCCAATCTGTTATGTACTGTCCGTCCGAAACGGAGTATAGGGTACCTGTTGACAAAGCGGACAGTGGTTGATGGTTGAGCCCCTCCCCGGTAGGGAGGGGCTCAAAAATTAAACGCGGGCGAAGCTAAAATCTCCCCTACCGGGGGAGAATTAGAGGGGGCTTAAAACAAAAAAGCCCTCCCCGTATTATCGGAAAAGGCCCTTACTGTTTATTTTAAATATCGCTTAGCTAACTATGCCGGTAAGCAGGTTAACATTATAAGTTTTTCCATTAATTACTATAGTAGCCAGGTTGTTAGGCAAAAAGGTAATGGTACCCTGGTAGTTCCATACACCACGAGGACCGCTGCCTGATGTACTGAACTTTGCCGAACCACTTACTATAGAGCTTGAATTTGGATCAATCAATAAATTGGTTAAAGTATAGCTGAAAGCTTCTGTACCGGTTCTTTTAGTGCCGGTTTTATACTGATAGCTACCAGATGTTGATGACGAACCACTTAATGCTACATCTGCAGTAGAATCAGCTACGTTTGTTACTGTTAAAGTTAAACTTGAGATTGATTTTTCTGCAATTGCAAGTTGAGGACTTGAATATGCTAAATTAAAATTATCATTTGTTGTGAAACCGCTTAACGCACCTCCAGAGCAATTAAAGGAGAAGTTAATGGTACCTGCTACTGTTATGGTAGAATCGCCAAATGCAACGGTCGAATTAAATGTAGTATCAACAGTTAAACCGCAAAGATTCCCGTCAGACAAATCATTTAACCGTTTGCTTTTGGTATGTACCGCAAGTGATTGTGGTGCGTTTAAACCTTTGCCTATATTAAGTCCACCTGAGCCTCCTAATAATGTTGAGCTAAAGTTTAACGCTACCTGGCTTGCAACCTGTTGCGGTGTAAGCTGAGGATCAGTAGTAGCTGTTGATGACTTTTTGCACGATGTAAAGGCTAAACTTATAGCCAGCACTAAAAGGACACTGAATTTAATTTTCATGATGAGGTTTTTGTTGTGTTTATGAAACAAAGATATTTATTAATACAACTAAAGTGAATACTATTTAAACCAGGGGGGCGTTTATTTAGGTTTGCTAGGCCATTTGTACGAAAGATTGTAACATTTGGTTTATTATTTTACCACCGCGATGAAATAATTTGTATAAGCAACTGTCCGCTTTGTCCATCACTACCCTATACTTATTTTCGGACGGACGATACAGGGAAAAGTCCATGGTCGATAGTCCATAGATAGCAATTAATTAGTCAATAAACTATCAGCCTATTAATTATAAAATCAGATTAATCCGCAACTAAATAATTTGATATTAATATCAACCTGAATTGATTTATTTATCATTAACCTGATTAAGGCTAACCTGCCATAAAAGTTATCTACCTGAATAATAAAAATAGTATATCAATTATTAATACTGATATAAATTTTAAACCTTGAAAATTAAAAATACCCTTACCTATACTTACCTATTAAAAAATAGATAATTCAGGATGGCTGCGATACTAAATCAGGAAATTGTGGTGGATTGATTTACCCTGTCGGTATACATACAAATATACCAAATTGCAGCTAAATTCTCAAATAAAATATCATCTTTTTTATCAGTTGAGATAGCTGAATTAGCGCTGTACTGTTCGTCCGAAACGGAGTATAGGGTAGTAGTTGACAAAGCGGACGGGGAGTCGATAGTCCATGGTCGATAGTCGATAGATTTGAAAGGTAGATAACCAAAGGGTGTCACCCTGATGTTGTACTGTCCGTCCGAAATTAGGTATAGGGTACCTATTAACAAACCGGACGGAAGGAGTCCATTGTGATGATATGCAAAGCAATTTACCAGGAACCCGCCACCATACTACCAATGAACCAACGAACTAATGAACACAGACCTGTCCGCAATTATTCCGCATACCCTATACTCAAAACCGGACGGACAGTACAGGGGAAGTCCATAGTCGATAGTCCATAGACCATAGAGTCGATGGATATGTAAAGCAGAAGTCATAGTGCATCCACTATCGTCTGTGAACTGTAAACTAAGCTCTCTTCTGTCCGCAATTATTCCACATACCCTATACTCCGTTTCGGACGGACAGTACAGGGGAAGTCGATGGTCTATGGACCATCGACTATGGACTACTCCCACAATCAACAAACAAAAAGCTACCAAACTAATAGGGATTTTATTAATTTCGCGGGCTATTACGCGTTAAATTAACCAATGGACTATCAATTTAAAGATATAGAAAAAAAGTGGCAGCAGTTTTGGGCTGATCATCAGACATTTAAAGCCGAAGATAAAACTACCAAACCCAAGTATTATGTGCTTGATATGTTCCCCTACCCTTCTGGTGCGGGCTTGCATGTGGGCCATCCGCTGGGCTATATCGCCTCTGATATTTTTGCGCGTTACAAGCGTTTAAAGGGCTTCAACGTGCTGCACCCTATGGGATATGACAGCTTTGGCTTACCTGCCGAGCAATATGCCATACAAACCGGGCAGCACCCTGCTATAACTACCGAGGCCAATATTGCCACCTATCGCCGTCAGCTGGATCAGATTGGTTTCTCTTTTGATTGGAGTCGTGAGGTGCGTACCAGCTCGCCTGGCTATTATAAATGGACACAGTGGATATTTATGCAGTTGTTTAACAGCTGGTATAATAAAGATGCTGATAAAGCCGAAAGCATTGCCAAACTGGTAAGCCATTTTGAGCAAAACGGATCGGCAGGCATCAATGCCGTATGCGATGAAGAAATATTAAGCTTTACCGCTGCGCAATGGAAAGCCATGAGCAACCAGGAGCAGCAGGCCGAGCTATTAAAATACCGCCTTACCTACCTACGCGAAAGCACCGTAAACTGGTGCCCTGCATTGGGTACCGTATTGGCTAATGATGAAGTGAAAGACGGCTTTAGCGAGCGCGGAGGCTACCCTGTTGAGCAAAAGAAAATGATGCAGTGGAGCATGCGTATTACCGCCTATGCCGACAGGTTATTGCAGGGCTTAGATACCATTGACTGGCCCGAGCCTTTAAAAGAAATGCAACGCAACTGGATAGGCAAAAGCGTGGGTGCAAGTGTTAAATTTCCTATTGACAATGCAGCTAATATCAAATCACTAACCACTAATCACTACATCGAAGTTTTTACTACCAGGGTAGATACCATTTTCGGGGTTACCTTTTTGGTGATAGCTCCAGAGCATGAGTTGGTTGATGTATTAACTACACCGGCACAAAAGGCTGATATTGAGGCGTATATCACCAAAACAAAAAAGAAATCGGAGTTGGAGCGTATGGCCGATGCTAAAACGGTATCGGGTGCCTTTACAGGTAGTTATGTGCTTAATCCGCTTAATGGCGAAAAGGTACAGATCTGGATTGCCGATTACGTTTTGGCCGGATATGGAACCGGTGCCGTAATGGCCGTACCATCAGGCGATCAGCGCGATTACCTGTTTGCCAAGTATTTTAATTTGCCGATAGTACCGATCATCGACCTACAAAAAATTGATATCGAGGCCGACCCAACCAAGGAAGGTAAATACATTAATTCTGATTTTATTAACGGTTTGACCTATAAGGAAGCAACCGCAGCGGTAGTAGCCAAATTAGAGGCCATTGGAGCAGGCAAGGCAAAGGTAAACTTCAGGATGAGGGATGCCATATTTGGCCGTCAGCGTTACTGGGGCGAGCCTGTTCCTGTTTATTTTAAGGATGAGCTGCCTTATTTAATTGAAGAAAGCCATTTACCACTGGTACTGCCAGAGGTTGATAAATATTTACCTACCGAAAGCGGCGAACCACCATTGGCAAGGGCTACCGGATGGAATTACAAGCCCCACCCAAACCCTACCCGGAAGGGAGGGCTTTCTGAGCAGGCTGCCAATTATCGGGAAACGGCTGACCCTGTGTATTATGAACAATTGAAGGAATTTAGTCAGGCTCACCGAAATCAGCCTACTGAAGCCGAAAATATTCTTTGGCAACTGTTAAGAAACAACCAATCTGGTCATAAAATCAGAAGACAACATTCAATAGGTCAATTTATAGCCGATTTTGTTTCGCTGCAAAAAGGATTAGTTATAGAACTTGATGGACATCATCATAAATTAAATAAAGAAGCTGATGATGCCAGAACTGAAGTTTTAAACCACTTCGGATTTACAGTAATCAAATTTACAAATGATGAAGTTTTAGAAAATCCTACTGGTATTGTTGAAAAAATAAAGCTGAAGTTAGATAGCTTACCAGATAGAGATAAAACCTTGTTATCAGGCGATGCCGATAGCGAAGTTAAAGTCTCCCCTACCGGGGGAGATTTAGAGGGGGCCGATGCTTTTGAATACGAACTCAGCACCATGCCGGGTTGGGCAGGCAGCAGTTGGTACTGGTACCGCTACATGGATGCTAATAACGATCATGAATTTGCATCAAAAGAAGCTATAGCCTACTGGAAAGATGTTGACCTGTATATTGGCGGCAGCGAGCATGCTACCGGGCACCTGCTGTACAGTCGTTTCTGGAACAAGTTTTTGAAAGACATGAACCTGGTGGTTGAAGAAGAGCCTTTTAAAAAGCTTATTAATCAGGGCATGATTCAGGGTCGTAGTAACTTTGTTTACAGGCTGATTGATGAGCTGGGCCGTGGCACCAACACCTTTGTATCATACGGATTAAGCAAGCAATACCAAACATCGCCTTTGCATGTTGATGTAAATATTGTGGAGAATGATGTGCTGAACATTGATAAATTCAAAAAATGGCGCGAGGAATATGCCAACGCCGAGTTTATTTTAGAAGGCGGCAAATACATCTGTGGTGTGGAAGTTGAAAAGATGTCGAAATCTAAATTCAACGTGGTTAACCCTGATGATTTGATTGAGCGTTACGGTGCCGATACTTTGCGTATGTACGAGATGTTTTTAGGTCCGCTGGAGCAAAGCAAACCGTGGAACACTAATGGTATTGAGGGCGTGTTTAAGTTTTTACGCAAGTTCTGGCGGTTATTCCATAACGATGCCTGGGAGTTTACCGTACTTAACGAAGAGCCTACCAAAGCAGAGCTAAAATCATTACATAAAATTATCCGCAAGGTTGAGGAAGATATTGATCGTTTCTCGTTCAATACTTCGGTATCCAGCTTTATGATAGCCGTAAACGAGCTAACCGATTTGAAGTGCAACAAGCGCAGTATTTTGCAGGATATGGTAACCATCCTGTCGCCTTATGCACCACACATTTGTGAGGAGCTTTGGGTATTGTTGGGCAATGAAGCCGGTACGTTATCGTATGCGCCTTATCCTAAGTTCAACGCCGCGTATTTAATTGAGGATGAGTTTGCTTATCCTATCTCTATCAATGGTAAAACAAAAATGAATTTGAGCATATCGCTGAGCCTTGAGCCAAAAGATATTGAAGCCAGCGTTTTAGCCAATGCCGATGTACAAAAATACCTGGATGGCAAAGCACCTAAAAAGGTAATAGTGGTAAAAGGCAGGATAGTAAATATTGTATTATAAACTGTATCAGGCTGATTTGTCACCAGAGTGTCTTAAAGACACAATAAATAACAATATTGCATCGTAACTAATTTGTTACATCTGGGTGATGGCAAAAATAAAGCGGTAAAGCGTGTAACATTTCAAGTATTTTCGCCTCCAATTAGAAAAAATACCAGAAATGAAGCGTTTTTACATAATTATAGCAATATTTTGTTGTTTTGCAACGGCAGCCAATGCCCAGTTTGGCGCAGGCGGAGGATCAAGCATAGTAGGGAAAATATCAGGTACACTGATTGACTCGGTTACCAAAAAACCTATGGATTATGCCTCTGTGGGCTTATATCGCAGTGGTGGTAAAGCACCTATTACCGGTGTTGTTACCGACGAAAAAGGAAACTTTAAGCTTGATGGTGTAAAACCCGGCAGCTATAAACTAGCTATTACCTTTATTGGGTATCCAACCAAAATAATTGACCCTGTAGTTACTACCGATTCAAAGCCAGATAAAAATTTAGGGCAGGTTTTGGTTTCACCAGGCCAAAAGGTATTGAAAGAAGTAACTGTTACCGGCCAAAAAGCGCTGATTGAAAACCACATTGATAAATTGGTTTACAATGTAGAGAAGGACCTTACTGCTGCCGGTGGCAATGCATCAGATGTATTGCAGAAAGTACCGTTGGTTGCTGTTGACATTAACGGTAACGTATCTGTTCGTGGTGATGGTAACGTGCGTGTATTAATTAACGGCAAGCCATCGGGCGCTACTGCAGCCAGCTTATCAGATTTATTGAAAGCTATTCCGGCAGATCAGATTAAATCAATAGAAGTAATTACCAACCCATCTGCAAAATATGATGCAGAAGGTACTGCGGGTATCATTAACATTGTAACCAAGCAAACCAATATGTCGGGTTTAAGTGGTTCGGTAAGTGGTGGTTTTGGTACACGTCAAAATAATGGCAATGCTAACATCAACTACACCAAAAACCGTTTAACCCTTTCGGCTAATATAGGTGGTAACTTTACATGGCCGCAAACATCTATTACACAATCGTTCCAGGATTTTCATCCCGATGATGCTACACATACATCACAAACAAGCAACGGAACCAGTCGTGTAAAGCGATACAGCGTTTTAGGATCATTTACCGCAGGATATGATTTTAATAAGTATAACAATATAACATCAACCTTTAGGGTTACTGATGGTACGTTTAATACTAATGCACAGTCATTTAATTCTAAAACAGATTTTATAGACGCTACAAATAATTATACCGATACTTCAAGAACCCTTGGCCACAACTCTTTTGGCGGCTTTGACTGGAACATCGATTTTACCCACAAATTCCATAAAGAAGGCGAAGAAATCAGTTTATCAACCCAATGGAGCCATAGTTCAATAGTAACCAACTATACGAACATGTTTTCTTCAACCTTCGCAAACCAGGGTGATAATATTGATGGTATTAATAATGAATATACAGTACAATTAGATTATACTTTACCAATCAACAAGGTATTAAAGTTGGAAGCAGGTGGTAAAGAGATTATCAGGAGAATAAGCAGTACTTCGAATGTATTTTCTCCCGATAGTGCTGCAGGCGGTGCTTTAGTATTTGACCCTATTAATTCAAATTTATATAATTATAATCAGAATGTTAGTGCAGGTTACGCCGTGTTAACCGTTACTTTGCCAAAGAGCTATACCATTTTAGCGGGTGCAAGGCTCGAAAACACAGACATTCATGGCGATCCTATAAATCAATCACAAGCACTATCGCCGTTTAGTCAAAACTATAATACGTTTATACCGAGTTTAACTATACAAAAAGCACTTTCTTCAACCCAAACCTTGAAGTTAAGCTACAGTAAGCGTATAACCAGGCCAAGCTTGCAATACTTAAATCCATTTCTTAACCAGAGCAATATTTTAGTGCAAAGCGTGGGTAATCCAAATCTTGATCCTGAAACATCACAAACTGTAGAATTAAACTATAATACGTTTATTAAATCGTCTGTAATCAATTTCTCAGTTTACTATAAACGTAATGATGGATTAATCCAGAATGTAGCAAAAGTTATTACTGTTCGCGATGGCGCTGTAGGAGATTCTACAAGCGGCACACTTACCAAATACTATAATATTGGTACAAACAACTCATTTGGTGCAAGCTTTTTTGGATCGATAAACCCTATCAAGATTTTAACTATAAGAGGAAGTGTAAACGCATTTACGTTTGATCCAACGGTTTATCCGCTGTATAGCTTTTATCAAACTCAAAACAGTGTCAGAATATCATACAACGCTTTCTTAAGCGGATCGGTAACACTGAATAATGGTTTCATTGCAGAAGTATTTGCGGTTGAAAACTCTCCAAGATATACTATACAAGGAAGTAATCCTGCGTTTAGTATATTAGGTGCAGGTGTCAGGAAACAAATATTTAACAAAAAGGCTTCTATTGGTATCAATACTATCGAGCCTTTCAGCAAATACAAAGACTTTAACTCAAGCACTGTGAGTCCTACTTTTACACAGACCAGCAAGTTTGAGTTTCCATTCCGTTCTGTGGGCTTAACGTTTAGCTATACTTTTGGTAAAGTAAGCTTCAGCAATCCACAACAGCAAAAGAAAGGCCTGAATGATGATCAGAAACAAGGTGATCAGGGCGGTATAGGTGCAGGTAATTAATTAGCTGTAGTATAGTAAATAATAAAAATTCACAAAGCAGGAATCAGCAGGGTAAAACCTCCGGTTCCTGCTTTTTTGTTTAAGGGATATGTCCACAGGATGTCCATCTGTCTAATACCTAAAACCGGACGGATAGACAAACGGATAATTATTTAGTTTGATATGATCTATCAGGCTCTGATGATTTTATTCTTTGATTTCTATTCCTCCACATCAATCCCAATCTGCTTAAGCAGCAATGAAGCGTTGAAGGTTTTACACTCACCATGTTTAATCTTGTAATCAAACAGCATTTCGCCATCTTTTACTTTTATATCGAAATAAAAATTACGCACATAATCAGGATGAGCGGCTTCCAGTTCGGCAATCTGCAAATCGTGTGTTGCCACCATGCCTACTGCTTTCTTTTTAATGAGTTGCTCTATTACCGCTTTTGAGCCCCTGTATTTATCTACCGAGTTTGTACCCCGCAGCATCTCATCAATCAAAAAGAATACCTTATCGTCGCTTTCAACGGCCTTCAGTAATAACTGTAGCCTGTCAAGCTCAGCCTTAAAGGTTGAGGTACTTTCATTCAGCGAATCTTTAATACGCATGTAGGTAATAATGGTAATTACCGATACCTTCATTTCGCTGGCACAAACCGGGGCGCCGCAAAGGGCCAGCACTGTATTAATGCCTATGGTACGTAGAAAGGTACTTTTACCTGCCATGTTTGAGCCGGTGATAATATCGATCTTAAATGCGTTATCCAGCTCAAAATCATTATCAACACGTTTATCACCACTAATAAGCGGATGGGCCAGGTGCTTTGCTATGATGGTGTAGCCTTCCCCATCAGCAATTTGAGGTATGCACCAATCGTGGTTATTTATTTTTAAGCTTGCCAGGCTGATGATGGCTTCAAATTCAGCAACTACATCAAAGGCTGTTTCAAAACTTTGGTGGTTGTTTTTTTTCCAGTTTTCAATGGCTATTACCTGCCGTATATCCCACAAACAAAAAACATTAAGCACAAACTTCACCAATAAGTTAAGTCGATAATTTAGTTTATTTATCAGCAGCGAAAGCTGTTGTATTTTGTGAGAAACGTTATCCTTATCCCCTGTTTTTATTTTGGCCGATACTTCTTTTAAATAAGCCGACTGCCAGTCCTCTCCTTCAATACTTTTAAAGGCCAGTACAAAATGAGCCAGGGTTTTCCCAATCTTCCCGGCAATCAAATCTGTTTTATCTACAATTTCTGATCGTGACGAAACCAGGCGATAGTTGAATAACATTAACATCGGTACAAAGTAGCGTGCAGGCACATAAAATATAGCCGTAATAATGGCAACAAACACTAACCAGGGTGCAATCTTACTATACAGGCTGAGCCATTTTTCGTCTTTTAATTCAACGGGTATTTTTAAATATTCGAGCAGATTTTTGATTTGTTCGCGTTGCTGCTTCAGGGAAAATAGCAAGTGGGCCTGTATATCCAGCTTCCAATCGTTCTTATTGGCAATTTCACTAATCGCTTGCTGACGCAGTATAATTACATCCTTTTTAGCTGGAGCATTTAACCATCCGGCTAATTTAACCAAACCCGGAAAAGTAGCGCACCTGTTTACCAATTGAAACAAAGAGCCGTTGCCAAAAATATCCAGATCTGATGCGTAATAATGTTTTTCATTATTTACCATGGCTCCATTATTATACATATTGCCACGGCTTTCAATACTGGTTATTTCATTTTCATTTACCTTTTTTATGTCCTGATAATAAGCGCCGAGGGTTTCAAAATGATTTTGCTTTTTAATGAGCCAGCTAAAGCAAATAACTAAAACAGCTAGCGAGAAGCCTATAATTCCCACTTCATCAACAGCAATAGCAGCGCATATGGAAAGGATAAACAAGCCAAATGCCAACAGCCTGTACAATCCATAGTTATTAGCCATTTTTTTATATTTGTCGGCCTCTTGCTGGGCAAATGCTGCGGTTTGCTGATAAGTGTTGAGAATACTCGGTTCCATTTTAAATAAAAATCAGGCTAAATAAACGGATATATTTTAAATAAACATTTTATTTATTTCATGAAGATCACTTTTTTAACCGTTGGGAAAACTGAAGATGCTTATTTAAAAGATGGTATTGACAAATATGTTAAGCGCTTAAAGCATTATACTAAATTAGTGATCATTGATTTAGATGAATTAAAAAACACCAAAGCCCTAACCCGCGAACAACAAAAAGCCAAAGAAGCAGAACTGATCCTCAAAAAAATAACACCGCAGGATTATGTGGTACTCCTTGATGAAAAAGGGATGGAACTAAGCTCTGTAAAGTTTGCCGCTTACATTCAAAAAAAGGAGGTTGGTTCTGTAGCCAGCATGGTTTTTGTTGTTGGCGGCCCATATGGTTTTGATGAAACCGTTTATGACCGGGCAAATGATAAGCTGTCCTTATCGCCCATGACGTTTTCGCATCAAATGGTGCGTTTATTTTTTATTGAACAATTATACCGGGCTTATACCATAATGAAGGGTGAACCTTATCACCACGAGTAATTTTCGTCCGCAACTGTTCACTTGCCCTGTACTCCAAACCGGACGGACAAGACAAATAATAACCAACAAAATCATTGACCAAAAGCCACTATTAGTCAGCTTTTTGTAAAAAAAATCAGCGATTAACTTAATTTAACGATATTGGAGGCTTAATAATCCTATTTTTGGCAAAAAAAGGCGCAACATGCATCAAATTGTTACAGAACTAATATCGGTAAAATTCATTTTATTTTATATTCTCATCATTTCAACGGTTATAGTTCATTACCGTGGCAAGGTGCGCTTTCCATTTTTCAGGCAACTTACAGATCACTCTACCTTTATGGCTCCCATCAATATGCCCATGTATGCCTTTTCGGGAGTAGAGAATCAACCATACATAAGCCAGGAGCATTTTCCGCAGTTAAACCTGCTTAAAGACAACTGGCAAACCATACGCGACGAAGCTTTACAATTGGAGCGCGAAGAGCTGATAAAAGGATCAGACAAGTATAACGACATGGGTTTCAACTCGTTTTTCAGACGTGGATGGAAACGTTTTTATTTAAAATGGTATGATGATTTTCATCCATCAGCAAAAAAACACTGCCCGAAAACTATTGATTTACTTCAGCAGATTCCTAATGTTAAAGCAGCCATGTTTGCTGTTTTACCTGCCGGAAGCGAGTTGTTGATGCACCGCGATCCTTATGCCGGATCATTACGTTACCACCTGGGTTTAATAACCCCTAACTCTGAACTTTGCCACATTGTGGTTGATGGCCAGAGCTATGCCTGGAAAGATGGCGAGGACGTTATTTTCGACGAGACTTATATCCACTACGCTGAAAATAAAACAGATATAGACCGCATTATCCTGTTTTGTGATATTGAGAGACCGGTTAATACCATGTTTGGCCGTGCCTGGAATAAGTTCTTTGGCTGGTTCATTATGGCTGCAGCCGTATCACCAAACATGGGCGAAGATAAAACTGGTAATATTAACAAAGCGTTCAGATATGTATACTCTATCAGGCTGGTAGGTAAACGTATTAAAGCCTATAACCGTAACTTATATTATGCGGTTAAATATGCGTTAATGCTGCTTATTTTATATCTAATCTTCTTTTAATAGCGGTTTACTGTTATTGTTGGCGTAAATAATTAAATTTGCGCCTATGTCATCAGGTCACAGTCATTCGCACGATCATTCACATGCTCATGGTCATCATCACCATGATCATACCCCTAAGCTTGATCATTTAAATACTGCTTTTATAGTAGGTATTATCCTTAACTCAGCTTTTGTTGTTATAGAAGTGGTAGCCGGGTTATTCACTCATTCCCTATCCCTGTTAACCGATGCGGGCCATAACCTGAGTGATGTTGCAGGCCTGGCACTTGCTCTACTGGCATTTAAATTAACCAAGGTAAACGCAAACAGTCAGTACACCTATGGCTATAAAAGATCAACCATTATTGTATCTTTTTTTAACGCCCTTATTTTATTTGTTTCCGTAGGTTTTATTGGGTACGAAGCCATAATACGTTTCATCACACCCGAAAAGGTTGATGGTGGTACTATGGCATGGGTATCATTTATTGGTATTGGTATTAATGCTTTTACCGCCTGGCTATTTGTTAAGGATAAAGATACCGACCTGAATGTTAAAGGTGCTTACATGCACATGGCTATGGATGCCATCGTATCATTCGGGGTGGTAATTTCAGGTATCATCATTTATTTTACCAAGTATTACTGGATTGACAGCGTTGTGAGTTTAATTATAGCCATAGTAATATTAAGAGGCACCTGGAGCTTACTTAAAGACAGCCTGCGATTGGAAATGGATGGCGTACCCAAAGAAATGGACCTTGATAAAATTAAGGCCAGCTTATTAAAGGCCAAGGGGGTAGTTGATATCCACCACATGCACGTTTGGGCACTAAGCACCACCGAAAATGCACTAACCGCACATATTGTTATTGATCCAGAGTTTATTTCAACATTCGATAACATCAAGCACGATCTTCGTCACCGTTTAGAGCACCTGGATATTAGCCATAGCACCTTTGAACCCGAGTTTTCGGAAGAGGAATGTAAGCAGCAGGATTGTTAATTGGGAGACAGGTTTAAATCAAAAAGCAACCTCTAAACTTATTTGATCTGTATAGTTTAGAGATTGCTTAGTACCTCGCAACAACGCGTGGTGATAGTGATAATACTATTCAGCTTTTTTAGCGGCTGGCTTTTTAGCTTTCGCTTTAGGCTTTTCAGCGGTGGCTTCGGCTTCAACAGTTTCAGCAACCTTTACAGGCTCTTCGGTTACGGCAGGCTCTTCAGCAGCAACAGGCTCATCTTCATTAAATAAAGGAAGATCTTTCAGTACCTGGTACCAGCTGATAATTTTTTTCATATCAGAGGCATACACTTTCTCTTCATCATGATCCGGCGCTATTTCTCTGAAAAATTCGCGCATTTTCTTACCGTCTGCTTTTGTATCAGGTACAGATGAAGCATTCTTCATTTTTTCAAATACGTCTAACAGCTTAATATCTTCTTCTAAACCAAAAATGGTAATCTCGTTTAGCGCAGCCAGTTTAGCGGTAGAGATATTTGCTACCAGTTTAGTTTTTTGCGCATCAAGGCTCTCTAAAATATAGCCGGTTTTATTTTGAGCCAATGCTCTCCATAATCCTGGTTTTCCTGATACGGCAACAATTCCTAATAAATTCATCCTGTTTTGTTTTATGGCGAAGGCAAAGCAGTGAAGAGAGAATTACCGTTCACTGCTGTACCCTTAACTATTTAGTCTTCAATTACCTCAATGCTCAATATTTTATCGCCCTGGCGGATATCATCCACTACGTCAACATTTTCAACTACCTTACCAAATACGGTATGATTTCTGTCTAAATGTGCGGTATTGGCTCTGCTATGGCAGATAAAGAACTGTGAGCCACCAGTATTACGGCCAGCGTGAGCCATTGAAAGCACACCACGATCATGGTATTGGTTTTCGCCGGTTAATTCACAATCAATTTTGTAACCCGGGCCACCAGCACCTGTACCGGTTGGATCGCCACCCTGAATCATGAAATTAGGGATAACACGGTGAAAAATTACATTATTATAGAAGCCAGAACTTGCTAATTTTTTAAAGTTAGCAACGGTATTTGGGGCATCCTTATCGTAAAATTCTACGGTCATATCGCCCTTTTCAGTTTTGATAATTGCTTTGCTCATTTCTTTTTTTAAAATAGAGAGCAAAGGTAACAAAAAAGCAGAAAGGATAAAGGTGAAAGGCAAAAGGTTAGTTATCAATCAAAACTATTACATAATACCCTATTCAATTATTCGTTACATTTGGATAAATGTAGTTGCCCAAAAAGTGATCATCAGTAAAACAAAAATAAAATACCTTTTAGCTTTCGCTATTTACCTTTTACCCTTTATTACAAGGGCAGCATCCATATTAATCCCTATGGATGAAGAACAGAAAGATCATTTAAAATCGTACGGAATTGCCTTCTGGGTTTTAAAAAACGGCGAAGAAGTAAACTGGCTGCTTAACTATCGCGGTGGCAGCTTTATGATGAACTACGATAAAAAGATTGAGGATGAATGCAAAATCCGTGGCGTAAGCTATGAGGTTTTAGCCGATGCCAAGGTAAATGAGATTGTTACCGAAGTGAGCGACCCTTCTGTAAATATGGATATTGTAAAGCTGGAAAAAGCGCCTAAAATGGCCGTTTACTCACCCAAAAACAAACTTCCATGGGATGACGCCGTCACGCTGGTTTTAAAGTATGCCGAGATCCCGTATGATGTGGTTTATGATGAAGAAGTAATACGGGGCGATTTACCTAAATACGATTGGCTGCACCTGCATCACGAAGATTTTACAGGCCAGTACAGTAAATTTTATGGCGCTTTCAGGTACGCGCAATGGTATAACGATGATGTGAAGATACAGGAAGCTACGGCTCATAAACTGGGGTTTAAAAAGGTATCGCAAATGAAGCTGGCCGTTGCCCAAAATATCCGTGATTTTTGTGCCGGAGGAGGGTTCCTATTTGCTATGTGCTCGGGTACCGATACCTTTGATATAGCCTTGGCTGCTGCCAATACAGACATTTGCGAGGCGATGTTTGATGGAGATGCTGCCGACCCTGAAGCGCAATCAAAACTGGATTTCAGCCAGACCTTTGCTTTCCAGAATTTCACATTGGATATGAACCCACTTTCGCACCAGTTTAGCAATATTGATGTAACTTCAACCCGCCAGGTTGACCGCACACAAGACTTTTTTACTTTGTTTGATTTTTCGGCCAAGTGGGATGTAGTGCCCAGCATGCTAACACAGAATCACGATAAAGTAATAAAGGGTTTTATGGGATTAACCACTGCCTTTAATAAAAAGTTGCTTAAACCCGGAGTAACCATAATGGGCGAAATGAAATCAAACAATGAAGCGCGTTACATTCATGGCGAATATGGCAAGGGGCAATGGACCTTTTACGGCGGCCATGATCCGGAAGATTATCAGCACATTGTAGGCGATCCGCCAACTGATTTAAAGCTGCACCCTAACTCGCCCGGATACAGGCTGATCTTAAATAACGTACTTTTCCCTGCTGCAAGAAAGAAGAAACAGAAAACCTAACCTCCAGCTCCCTGAAGGGGAGTCGATTTTCAAGTTCCCCCTTCAGGGGGTTAGGGGGTCTTAATTATAGAATGACCAGGACACTCCTATTTTAAGCAAGTGATCCATCTGGGGATAACGGTTTACATTATAAAATCCGGGGCTAAACAATCCCTGATTGGCATAATCATACATAATAAAAAAGTTGGTGCGCTGCAAAGTGGCTTTAAAAAAGACACTTGCTATCGGATATGAAGAGAAGGTAACATTTGCACCGTTGTAAAATTGCCCTAAACCAACCGCGTATGAAGGAGCCACATATTCCGAATTATAACGCACATCTATACCCAGATTTGAATATAGTACGTGAAACAGGAACATTTTATAATACAAACTGGTGTAGCTATAAAATTGAGGCGTACGCAAAGTTGCCTGATAATCTGTTTTTTGATAAACTAAAAATTCATCCAGGTGCCATCTGCGCCAGGCTATACTTTTGCCTAAACTAACTTTAAGCAGATTGATATCAGAATTTAATTGGGTTGGTGTTGCATCAATTCCATTAGGTTGCGATGCAAAATACAGGTAATCATTTATCAAAAAGTATTCAGCTTTCAAATCCAATTTCAATAAATCATTAATGTAGTGAAAGGATACACTATTAGTTTTTTGATTGTTGAATTTATCGTGAAATATAAAGTGGTTTGATATCCAATCAGTATACACTAATGGAGGCGAGCTGCTTTGTGTGTATCCTTCAAATATTATTCGGCCTGCCTTTTGGCCGCCAGCGAGTAAAACTTTGGCATCGTACAAAAAATCGCCGGCATCCCTGCCCTGGGCAATTTGTTGAAAATCGCCTTCCAAACCTATTTTGTCACTAAACTTGTAACTAAACTTTGCCTTAAGCGTAATATCCTGAAAGGAAGCATCCTGAACCTTTGTGGACTGAATAACCTTATTACCATATTGATTTAATGCAGTATCAGCAACGTATTGGGTATAATGATAATAGTCTTCAGCCAAACCTAAATCAAGCTTTACTTCATTTTTAACAAACTTTACCGATTTACTCCGGAGGTAAAAACTATAGGAAAATTCATTTTGCACATGCTGCACCGTGAGCGAATCGCGCGAGTAATTGGATGCATAATAATAATCGGGGAATACATTATAAGTATCAGCCTCGTTTTGTAAAAAATTATACTTGCGGGTATTATAATTAAGGGTATAGCTAACACGCTGGGTGGGCAATATATTTTCATTACCCGATCCTTTTTTGGTACTGTCTATCCTGCCTATGTAATAAAACTGTTTTACATAAAGTCCAGCTTGTTTCCAGTTTTCATAGGTACTGGCCAAACGTACGGGCTCTGATGTTTTGTCGATTGACCCGGTTTTAAAGATAGAGTCATTTTGAATGGAACCAGTTTCGGGAGCTTTTAAATTATTATAAAGTAAATTGGCTAACAGGTTATATCGTTTGTTTTTTGATTCGTACCATGCAAAGGCGCCCGCATTTACATCACTAACATTTTGTAATAACAGTTGCTGACTATAAGTTCCATGCGAACCAATAAAATTAAGATTAAAACCAACGTTTAACCGTGGGTTGACATTTTGGGTATGTAATAATTTAAATATCTGATCTGTTAAACCACCATACATATTGGTATAACCAACACGGGCGCGATAATAATTAATATCTTCAGGATTCAACAGATAAGCATCCAATGTATGCAAACCCGCATCAAATCCAATGGTACGCGATGGTGTAAATAATAAATCCCGTTCATCCAAACCTAAGTTGCCCAAACCTATTTTAGGGCTCCTGGGCTGACTAAGTGCTCCATAATTTTCAAAATTTATAATGCCAGTATCCAAGCGCAGCAATTGTGTGCTGTCTCTCAATAACCTTTCATTAGTTACCCTTATAAATTTTGAGTTAAATACAACAGTATCTTTTTTCTTATCCTGCTTCTTCCTCAATGAATCCAGCTCCTGATCGGCAGTAAGTACCTTTTGGGTGGTTGTATCCCTTAAATTAGGCTTTTGCCCCGAAGTACTATATTGACCATTAGAATTGGAAGATGATTGCGCAAAAACTGCCTGTGTAAAAACACAGAACAATATAATCAGTAAGTATTTTATTTTGTCAGGCATTAAAAACCGGCTATCAATTCTTTAAGTATCATTGTCATTTTAGGCTCGGCTTCAGCAGCCACAGCCAATATTTCCTCTACAGAAACAGGGGTTAATACCTCTCCAAAACCCTCATCCGTTAATACGGATATTGCAAATACGGGTAAGCCCATATGGTTCGCCACAATCACTTCCGGAACGGTACTCATCCCAACAGCATCACCACCTATTATCCGCAAATATTTATATTCAGCTTTGGTTTCAAGGTTAGGACCTGTAACAGCAACATAAACTCCCTTGTGGCATATTATATTGTTTGCCTTTGCAATTTCTAGTGCTTTAGCTGTCAGCACGCGTTTATAAGGCTCACTCATATCCGGAAAGCGCGGACCAAGAGCCTCTTCGTTTCTCCCAATCAGCGGGTTATGAGGTTGCAAATTGATATGATCTTCAATTATCATCAAATCACCCTTTTTAAAATCAGGATTTAATGATCCGCTTGCGTTTGATACAAATAGCGTTTTTATACCCAGCATTTTCAAAACTCTTACCGGAAACGTAATCTGTTGCATGCTATAACCTTCATAATAATGAAGTCTGCCCTGCATAGCCACTACTTTTTTACCAGCCAGCATTCCGAAAATCAGTTTACCCGAGTGAAATTCCAATGTGGAGATCGGAAAATCAGGAATATTGGAGTACATCAATTGTTTTTCAACTTCAATTTCACGTACCAGGCCCCCAAGACCTGTTCCTAATATAATTCCTACTTCAGGTTCAAAATCGCCTATCCGGCTTTTTATGTATGCTGTGGTTTTTTCAATACTCTCTAACATAATCAATAATTAGCTGATCAAATTTATGATCGTCATCATTTAAAAATACGGTTCTTATAGGGATCACACAAACAGGTATTTTTTCATCCTTATTAAACCATGATTCCTGTAAACGCTGTGCATCCTTTTCTGTTGTAATAATTACTTTTTTCTGTGATGTGCAGGCTTTAAACTCATCAGCAAGTTTAGTGATATTTTTTAAAGTAAAGGGATGATGATCCGGATATTTATGATGAATAATATCTGTAGTTACCGTATTTAAATACTTAATAAGTGGTGTAGCATTGGCAATACCGGTGAGCAAAAACACGGTTGTATCGCTATCTATTACTGTATCCACCGGCAATCCTGCCAAATCTTCCAGCTGCTGATATTCTATTTTCGAAAAAAATAAGCTCTGGTAAGGCAATGGTTTAATCCTCTCAGCAATAGTCACCTGTTCTGAAGCACTCAACTGTGCAGGACACTTTGTTATTACGATGATCTGCGAGCGCCACCTGCCGCTGAAAGGTTCACGAAGATTACCTGCAGGCAGCACAAAGTGCGGTTCATTAATACGATTATAATCGAACAATAAAATACTTAATCCTGGTTCAACTGCGCGGTGCTGGTAAGCATCGTCCAAAATAATTAAATCATGATCAGGTAATAGCCGTTTAAGTCCTTCTACCCTTTTCTCGCAAACGGCAACAGTAATTTCCGGAAACTTGTGTTTGAATTGTGCAGGTTCGTCCCCTACAAGGTCAGCTAATTGATGATGAGAATCATCCAACCCACTTTGCACTGTGCCACCTGGTACACCTGGCATACCCTTAAATAAAGCAGCAACCAGGTACCCTTTTGTTTTACGGCCATAGCCCCTGCTCAGGGTTGCCAGCTTATAATTATCTTTTAGCAAACGGATAAGATATTCAGTCATAGGGCTTTTACCCGCACCACCAACATCCAGGTTACCAACCGATACTACAGGTTTTTCAAATTTATGGCTCTTAAATATCCCGGCATCATAAAACCAGTTGCGGATAATTACCACCAGGCCATAAAGCAATGAAAACGGCAATAAAAGCCAGCGAAAGTATTTCATAAATCGCTGTAAAGATAGGAAAACAGTTTAACAGAGATTGCCGGTTCATCGATTTATGGAAACCGACGGCCTTACTAAATGCTGATAAACAGGATTTAAATTATTTGATGATCTGTGTAACCGGCAAAAGCTTTTCATCAATCTGTCCGTTTACAACTGATACATAGTAAGCATTGCTTTTATCATCAATGGCAACAGTTCGCACATATTGTTCATTCTCAAATACTATCCCGGCCTTATCATCAATGGCATAGCCTGCTGATAGTCTTCCCTGTAAAATATTATCAAAATAAAGCGGCTTACGCAATGGCTCGCTATGGTAATGCGGACAGTGGCTGGTTTGAATAAATCCAAGGCATTTTACAATAGATAGGTCTTTAGGTCTTGAATCGGTCGTACCTCCCTGAAACCAGCATAAAGAACCGGCACTTCCTCCACCTAATATAATACCCTTGTTGTATGCTTTTTTTAACACGGTATCGATGCCCTGGGCTTTCCATATGGCCATCATATTTAGGGTATTGCCACCACCAACAATAATAGCGTCCATGCTCAGCAGGTTTTCTTCAAAGCTTTTTGAGTCAGTAGATGAAGCAACAAAAGCTCTTTGTACGTAAGGACGCATCGGTAAACCTTCGCAGGCAGAGTACCAGCTATTAATGGTATTGGCATTATCACCTGTTGCTGTTGGCAAAAAGCATATTTTAGGATTATCTTTTTTAGTTAGGGTAATTACATAACTCATAAACTGCTTGGTAAAACCACCACCATAGGCAAAAATAGTTCTTGTGGCTGTACCCTGTGTCCCTTGACCCATACCTGCAAAACAAATAGATGTTAGTAAAATAACAAAACAAATCCTTCTCATCTTTATTAAATAATTCTCAGTTTATAATTGGTTATCCTGATGAAAGTTATCGCAACTTTTAAAACAAGGCTGTAAATATATAAAACCACTTTAATAACCTGTTAACCTGACATTACTTATCAAAAAACTTCATTATTCTTAAACATCTGTTGCATTTCTCTTAACAATTCCTGATTTTTTTTGAAATATTCGGATGGGTTTAAACCGATATTTTCCTCATCAGATGGTAATGGCATAGTTTAAGCCACCATCTTATTTAATTACACAACGGCTTTTGTAACATCCTGCTACCAGTTGCATCTAAATACTACAATCAGAACAATAAGCAACCTTGCAATAAAAAACAATCAATAAGTTCTGTGTTATCATTAACAACTTTTATAAATTTACTCAGGATTAAATACGATGAAAAAGATATTTATAGTACTCTCTGCCGTAGCAATACTTGCTGCCGGTTGCACGCAAAACCCGCCGCAACAAAATAATGTAACTATTGAAAGCAACAACGCTCCTGCAGGCTTTGATGTAAACAAACTAGCTCAGTTGGTTAAAACCAGCACTGACCCGCAAACGCTTGAAAAAGCCATTAACGATCCTAATAATCATGTAAGCAACCTCGATTTGGATAAAGACGGGAACATTGATTATTTGAAAGTGGAAGAGCCATCTCAAAACAGGCTAAACGTAGTTGATGATGTAAGTGATGCCGACTCTGTAACTATTGCACACATTAAGGTAGATCCCACCCAAAACAATACTGCCGATTTAAGTGTACAGGGCAACCCTAATTATGTGGGCAATGATAATTACTATCATTCCTCATTTTCACTTACTGATTTCCTGCTACTCAGTTACCTGATGCGCCCGCACGCTTATTATATGCCGATGTACCATTACGGCTATTATCCGTCATATTATACACGTACACGCACTTATACTACTTTCAGGCCAACAACTTCATCGGCTATGTCTACCAGAAGTTCACGTAGCAGTTTAAGTTCACCATCACGTTCACAACGTTCATTCAGTACCCGTAGCCCATCAACTGTGCGTAGTGGTGGCTTTGGTCATAGCAGTTCATCATCATCTGGCAGGTCGAGTTTTGGGCGCAGCCGTGGTGGTTTTGGCCGCAGAAGATAATTTTAATAAACAGACAATTAATTTTAAGCATCTAACATTTTATAATATGAGCATATTTGACAGGTTATTCCGCATTGGCAAAGCCGAAGCTAATGCCGCAGTAGATAAATTAGAAGATCCGGCTAAAATGGCCGACCAGATACTTCGCGAATTAAGAGAAAATTATCAGCAAGCCATACAGGGCGAGGCCGAAATTAAAGCGCTTGCTCTGCAACATCGCGCAAGCGAATTGCAATACCGCAATAGTGCCGATGATTGGGAAAAGAAAACCAATGAACTGCTTGATCGTATTGAAACCAAACAGCTTGACGAGGTTAAAGGCAATGAACTGGCTGCCAAAGCTGCCGAGGCACACCAAAAAGCAGCAATTGAAGCAGATCAGTTTGCTAAAATGGCCGAAAAAGAAGAAAGTGCTGTAGCAGTGATGGACCTCAAAATAAAACAAATTAAGGATCAGATAACCGACACAGAAAACCGTGCAAAATTGATTCAATCGCGTGCTAAAACAGCTGAGGTTTCTGAAAAAATCAACAAAACGCTTTCAAATGTCGATACCGATGGCTTAATGGCAACCTTAAACCGTATGGACGAAAAAGCATCGGCACAAGAATTCCGTGCTGCTGCTTATGCGCAAATTGAAGATTCAACCCTGTCAACCGAGCAGGAAATCAATAAAGCTTTAGGTGTAGGTTCATCATCAAACGCATTGGAAGCTATTAAAGCTAAACGCACCAAATTGTTAAATTAACCCTTCACCACGCGTCATTGCGAGGTACGAAGCAATCTCTACACAGGACAATAAAAGCCCTTGATGATTTGTAAAGCATAAAGATTGCTTCGTACCTCGCAATGACGGGTAGGTTATTGCTTTTTTTTAGATAGGAAGTAACTATCCACAAAACCATTCAATCCCCCATGTTTTTAACAGACGATAATAAAAAATCATTTAAGGCCATCATCCTTTTAAATGAGATGATTAATGGCCAGCATCATTTTCAAACGGTTGCCAATGGCGATGATAGTGTACTGGAACCGCTGTTCATTGAGCTGATGTCAAAAGGCTATGTACAAACCAGCGGACTAAACTACCAGGTTACCACAAAAGGACAAGATGTATTTAATACCTTCATGAAACGGTATACAGAATACTTAAAAGTATATGACATTTTCTCTTATGTAGATCTGGAAAAAGGTGAATTTGCTTTTGCCCGTTATTTTGATTTTGAAAGTGATGATGCCTGGGCCGATTTTACAAATGACGAACGCTTTGATGATCTCCGTATTGCAGTAGCCCTTTTTAAGAAAATTGATCCTGCCGAAATAGTATTTATGTCGTTTATTAATGAAAACAGGTTCGACACTGCCTCAAATGGTTGGCAGATGGACCTGGTATCTGATAATGAATGGAGCGAAATTGAAGAAATCTGCAAAACAGCAATCAAGCCCGAAGAAGTTGGCGAAGATCCCATGGTTGATATGATTAATCAAGGTTCAGAGCTGATGATTAAGCTGCTGGAAGAAGAGCAAAAACAAAACCAAAACGATAACAATTATAATAATAACGGAACTGAAACTATTGTAGAGGAAGAAACCGTTGAATATTATGAGCCCTATTACGATCCTTACTATGTTTCGCCAATTTGGCTTTTACCATTGTTTTTGTGGTAAAAACAAATGATAACATTTAATTAAAGAAGGTGTGGCCAATTAAAGGTTCACACCTTTTTCTTTTCGCTTAACATTCATGTAACAAAGCTGTTTGGCTTCTTATTAAATGAAAAAATCACGGTAAATTGCTTAAGATAAGCCAATCATCTTTTTTAATCATTAATAATTTGCTGTTATATGAAATTAAAATCACTCCTCATTTCGTTTCTTTTATCAGGCCTGACAAACGCTTTTTCCCAGCAAAAAGCAGAAAATATTGCCGGAGCAAAAGGAAAACTCCAGTTTAAAATATCCTTTTCATCCGCAACCGACGCAAAACCATTAACAGGCCGTATGTTCCTGGTAATTTCGCATGCAGATACCATTGAACCACGACTGCAAGTTGGCCGATATGGCACACAGTTTTTTGGTGTCGACTTTGAAAAGCTGCAACCGGCACAGGAAATAACAGTGGATGGTTCAATACTGGGATACCCGGTAAACGATCTTAAAGATATTCCTACCGGCGATTACTATGTACAAGCAGTATTAAGCAAATACACAGAATTTAAACGATCTGACGGACACACCTTATGGATGCACATGGACCAATGGGAAGGGCAGGATTGGCGCCGTTCACCGGGCAACCTCTATAGTAAAGTGCAAAAAATTTCTATTAATCAAAATCATACCCAATCCATCAAATTACTGGTTGACCAAGTAATACCACCTATTCCAGTTCCTGCCGATACCAAATGGGTAAAGCATATTAAAATTAAGAGTGAAATACTCAGCAAATTTTGGGGACAGCCAATTTATATTGGAGCAACCATCTTGTTACCGAAAGGCTATGATGAAAACCCTGATAAACACTATCCTACGGTTTACGAGGAGGGGCATTTCTCGCTGGCCCCGCCATTCAGGTTTAGGGAAAGTGATCAGAGTGAATTTTATAAAGATTGGACATCCGATGGATTTCCTGCATTTATTGCCATAACCTTGCAGCATCCTACCCCTTATTTCGACGATTCGTATGCCGTAAATACGGTAAATAACGGTCCTTATGGTGATGCTATCCACCAGGAACTGATACCCGAAATAGAAAAACAGTTTCGCTGCATCAGGGAAGGTTATGCCCGTTTATTAACCGGAGGCTCAACCGGTGGCTGGGAATCATTTGCGTTGCAGGTTTTGTATCCTGAGTTTTACGGCGGTACATGGTCATTCTCACCAGACCCGCTTGATTTTCATAATGTAGAGGGCATTAATGTTTATGAAGATAAAAACGCCTTTTATAAAGAGTTTGAATGGTATAAAACACCTACCATCAATACCCGTTTCTGGCAAACCGGAGATGTGCGCCTCACCTCAAAACAACGCATTACCATGGAACTGGTTAATGGCACAAAAGGACGTTCGGGCGGTCAGCTGGATATTTGGAGCGCCGTTTACGGACCTATTGGAAGCGACGGCTATTTTAAACCACTTTTTAATGAGGAAACCGGTGTGATGGATACTTCTGTAGCCTGTTACTGGAAAGAGAATTTTGACATGCGTTACTATCTCGAAAAAAACTGGACAACTGTAGGCCCCAAATTAGTGGGCAAACTGCATGTATTTGCTGGCCGCATGGATGATTTCTTTTTGAACTTCGGCGTTTACCATATGGAAGATTTTTTAATCAAAACTACCAATCCTTACTATGGAGGCTCGTTTACTTATGGCGAACGAGGCGGCCATGGCTGGCGGCCTTATTCAAGTGGTCAACTACTCCGCGAAATGGATGCTTATCTGAAAAAGGTGCATCCTGATAATTAATTAAACTCATTATCTGAATCAGAATTGCCAAATTTAGATTCAATTCTGATTCAGATAATTTTACTGTCACCGCTCATAAAAACTGCTACTTCCTTGCTCTACTCGCTCCGCAAAGCTTTAATAGGGTTCGCAACAGCCGCCTTAATAGATTGAAAACTCACCGTAAACAAGGCTATAAAAATAGCAACAACGCCCGCTAAGGCAAATATCCACCAACTTATAGTAATGCGGTAATTAAAATCCTCCAGCCATTTATTCATGGTCCACCAGGCAATTGGCGAAGCAATGATGATGGCAAGCACCACCAGCTTTACAAAATCAAAAGATAATAGTTTGGTAATACTTTGCACGCTTGCACCCAATACTTTTCTGATCCCGATTTCTTTGCTTCGTTGCTCTGCCATAAAGGCTGCTAAAGCGAATAAACCTAAACAGGCAATCACGACAGCCAGAATAGCAAAACTGGTAAATATATGACCCATCCGCTGCACATCATCATACATTTTATTAAAGCGATCATCGAGAAAAGAATAACGGATGGGCTGCGATGGGGCCAAATCCTTCCACACAGATGAAATTTCCGCGATAGTGTTTGGTATGTTTCCGCCATTTATTTTTACCGAAACAATAGAAGGGCTGATGCCTTTGAAAAGCGCTAACGCACCAATAGGTTGCCTTAACGATTCAAAATTAAAATCCTTTACTACGCCAATAATTCTCATCACATCACTCCCATGAGTAATTGCCTTACCTACAGGATTTTTGATGTTGAGTTTTTTCACCATAGTCTCGTTAACGATAACACCACCATTATTTCCATCAGGCGAAAAGTTTACCCCGTCCAAAAGCTTTATGCCAAACGTTTTTAGGTAATCCTCGTCAATTACCCAAAACTGAGAATCTACACCGGTTTCAACTTTTGATTTTCCTTCGTTCCAAAGGGTATTACCATTGCGTTTAGTATCGGCAACAGGCAGATAATCGCTGATAGAAACACTTTTAACTGACGATAGCTTCAGCAGATCCTGCTTAAGATTTTTAACGCCATTATCGCCCAGTGTATTGGTACCCTGCAGCACAACAACCTGATCTTTATTATAACCCAGGTTTTTGTTAAGGATATACTTCATTTGGTTGTAAATAACAAAAGTGCTGATGATAAGTATAATGGAAGCCGTAAACTGGAATACCACCAGGCTATTACGAAGAACAGAGCTTTTGCTACCGTTACTTATTGACCCTTTAAGCACACTTGCAGGCTTAAAGGATGAAAGATAAAATGCGGGGTAAATGCCGGCCACTATGCCTACTATAAATGCCGCTACAAGTATAACCGGTATAAACCACAGTGCCAGCCAGGGTATGGTTAATGTTTTTGAAGCCAGCACATTAAAATATGGCAATAACGCCCAGGCCAGCAGTATACCAATCATAAATGAAATAACACTGTAAAGTAATGACTCTGTAAGAAATTGATTAATTAATCCTCCACGGGTTGAGCCAACAACTTTTCTTAACCCAACCTCCTTAGCACGATTAGCCGATTTAGCTGTAGAAAGGTTAACGAAATTGATGCAGGCAATGGTTAAAATAAATAATGCCACAGCTCCAAAAAGCCAGATAAAACGGATGTCACCATGCTGAAATTCGTCCTGCACATCGTATGTTAAATGAACATCGCTGATTGGCTGCAACTTAAATGATAATTGTTGCAATAATTTTGCGGCATCTTTAAAACTGATACTAAGCAATGCAGGCAAAAAATAATTTTTTTCGATGTCAGCGGTTATTTTTTTATTCAGTTGCTCAATATTTGTTCCTGGCTTCAGCAGCACATAGTCGGGGTAATTACTGGCATTCCAGTTGGTTTGCTCGCCTTTGTAAAATTCAACCCCTTTCAGGGTAAGCAGAAAATCAAATTGCAGATGCGATGTTTTTGGGAAATTTTCCATCACTCCCCCAATTCTATAAGGTTTGGTTTGATCATTATTCAGATACATTACCTTACCAACCGGATTTTGACCAGGGAAATACTTATCCGCTTTGCGTTTGGATATCACCATGGTATTAGGTTCTGAAAGTGCATGTTCCCTTTCTCCATAAACCATTGGCAGCTTTAAAATATTCAACAGATCCTCATCGGCATAAGTGAACCCTTCTTCATGCGTATTCTCTACCTGGTCGGCACGCCTCAACTCATTGTTTCCGGCTCCGGGGAAAAGTGAATTTGGCATTAAACGCGCGGATTTTTCTATCTCCGGAAAATCAGCTTTTAACGCATTTGAAATTGGTGCAGGGTAATCATCACCTTTTTCAACTTTTCCATCATGTGTATAATATTCAACCAACCTGTAAATACGATTGGTATCCGGGTAAGATTGATCATAGCTCAACTCATCTTTAATATAAAGCCCTATCAATATACAGGCGGCAATACTTAATGCAAAACCACCAATCTTAATTGCCGCATACATCCGTTGTTTGCGCAATTGCCTTACCGCAATTTTTAAATAGTTTTTTATCATGATGTTAGTTCATTAGTTCACTTGTTTATTGGTTCATCAGGCATCCTCAGATCATAGTTAGAAAAGCTAATCTCTGATCTCCCACCTCTCTATGTATTACTCCGTCTTCAAACTCTTCACTGGGTTGGCCAATGCCGCTTTTATGGCCTGTGAGCTTATGGTAACCAGCGTAATAACAATTGCCATAACTGCCGAAATGATAAACACACCCGGGCCAATGCTTATATGATAATCATACTTCTGCAGCCATTTTTGCAAAAAGTAAAACGCTAAAGGCGAAGCAATAACACAGCTAAGCATCACCAGCAAAATAAAATCTTTAGATAATAATACCCATACCTGGGCTACGGTGGCACCTAGTACTTTTCTTATACCTATTTCTTTGGTGCGCTGTTCGGCAACAAAGGCAGCAAGTCCGAATAAACCGAGGCATGAAATAAATATGGCCAACCCGGCAAAAACTCCCGACAGCTTACCTACAAGTACTTCCTGACTAAACTTGCTGTTATAATCCAGGTCAACAAAACGGTAATCATAAGGATAAGCTGGATTATATGTATTAAAGATGGAACTCAGCTTTTGAACTGCAGCATGAGTGTTTACATTGGGCGATAACTGATATATTAAATTAAAATTGGCGCTGTTGGCGCTAAAAGTAAACATCGTTGGGTCTGCATCGCTATAGGGCGAGTTCATCAGCGCATTTTTCACAATGCCAATTATCCGAAATTGCTGCCCTCCCCATGTGATGATCTGGTTTACAGGATTGGCAAGCCTTAGCCTTTTGATGGCGGCTTCGTTAAATATAACATTGTTGGTATCGGCCTTCGAGCCGGATACAAAGTCCCTGCCTGATTGTATTTGCATCCCTAAGGTTTTAAAATAATCATCTGATACTGTTATGTTGCCCATTTCCACTGTTTCGCCCGGCCGTTTTCCAGGAAACTTATCCAGATCCGTATGCGACCAAACCGTTGTTGCAGGGCTGGTTGATGTAGTAATGGCTGTTACTACACCGCTTTGCAAAAGGTCGTGTCTTAGGGCATCATAGTTATGGGCAAGATCTGAATTTACCTCAGTAGTCATTAAACGGCTGATCTGGTAACCTATCGGCCTGTCTTTAGCATATTGAATTTGCCTGTAAATAATAACCGTACTGATAATTAAAGCGATAGAGCAGCTAAACTGTGTTACTACCAATATTTTACGTGATATGGTTGCTGATTTACCGCCTTGTATGGTGCCTTTTAATACCTTAACCGGATTAAATGAAGAAAGATAAAACGCTGGCCTACTACCGGCCAACAAGGCTGTAAATAATACACAAGCCGTCATAACTATCCAAAATACCGGGCTACCATATGGAATAGAAATTACTGTACCTGTAAGCGAGTTAAATGCTGGTAGGGCCAGTTGTACAAACAATACAGAAAATAAGAAAGCGATAAAAGTAATCAGAGCCGACTCAATCAGGAATTGAAAAATTAAATCGTTTCGCCTTGAGCCGATTGCTTTGCGCACGCCTACCTCCCTCGCCCGTTTCTCTGATCGGGCGGTAGAAAGATTAATAAAGTTGATACAGGCAATCAATAAAACAAGCGTACCAATAAGGGTAAAAATGCGTACATAATCAATAAATCCGCTGATAGCTTTCCCGTTCTTAAAATCATTGTAAAGGTGCCATTTGAGCATAGGATACAAAATCACATTGGAGTTTATTGCATTGAGGTTATTGGTTTCACCTTTTTCTATGTTTTGTATTTTGGCTGATACAGCTGCAAAAGAAGTACCGGGTTTTAGTTCCGTATAAATCGCGAAGCTATTATTACCAAAGCTCCCGGTGCGCGCCCGTTTTACATAGCCTTGTGTTGCCTCATAATAACTAAAAGGGATAACGTATTTAAATTGAAAGGTTGAATTAGCAGGAAGATCATTTATAACACCGGTAACCTTTAAATTGTCGCGATTATCAACCCTCACAACCTTATTGATCACGTCGGTACTTCCAAACAAGGCTTTTGCTGTTGATTCAGTAAGCACAATAGAAAAAGGGTCTTTTAATGCAACATTGGCATTCCCACTAATAAATGGATAAGGAAACATTTTCAGAAAATCGCCTCCGACCTGTATACCATAAAGGTAAAATTTTTTATTGCCAACCATAAGGCCATGAGCACCTTGTCCGTCAGTTTCGGCAACGTGGTCAAATTCAGGAATGTTATTGCGCAACGCATCTGCCAGTTTCAATGAGGTAGATGAAAAGGTTAGCGTATCACCATTGCTATTAAAATTGCGCATTACCTGGTAAAGCCGTCCGTTATTAGGCAAAAACTGATCATACGAATATTGGTAATTAACCCACAAGGCAATTAACAAAGCAACGGCCATACCTGTAGCCAGGCCGATAATATTAAGTGCGCTGTAAACCTTGTTGTTAATGATATTACGCCACGCAATTTTTAAATAATTTTTTATCATAGTTGGTTCAGACAATTATTCTGTTTTCAAACTTTTTACCGGATTAGCCAGCGCTGCTCTAATTGCCTGGGTGCTTACGGTTAGTACGGCTATTAAAACGGCCATCACTCCCGCTAAGGCAAACATCCACCAGCTCAATGATATGCGATAGGCAAAGGCTTCCAACCACTTGCTCATGCCGTACCAGGCCATTGGTGTGGCAATTACAAATGAAACACCTACCAGTATTAAAAAATCTTTTGATAACAGGGATACCAAACCCGATACACTAGCCCCCAATACCTTGCGGATCCCTATTTCCTTATTGCGTTGTTCAGCACTAAAGGCAGCTAATCCAAATAAACCAAGACATGATATCAGTATAGCTATTATAGTAAACGAATTAATAATATTTGATAAGGTAATTTCTGTTTCATACTGTTTTTGCACCTCGCTATCCATAAACGAATATTCAAATGGAACCGATGGTAGGTCTTTATGCCATATTGCCCCAATTTGCGTTAGCAACGCCTTATAATCCTTTGAATTGGTTGATACGATAATGCTCGACATATCGCCTGCATTGCCGTCATATTCTACCATAAAGGGTCGCACTGCATCATGTAGTGAGTTATAATTAAAATCATTCATCACCCCTACCACCGTAACAAAGGTTAGCGGACCATTGCCAAATTGCGAATAAAGCCTGGCTCCGGGAGCAGTTTGCGCATTTAGGTTAAGCCTTTTAGCCAACGTGGTGTTGATAATTACCTTGTTCGAATCACCGGGTATAAAATCTCTGCCGCTCAATAATTTTATACCATAAGCTTTTATAAAATATTGATCGCTGGCAATATTCTGTGCATCTATTGCCGTAGCCATATTACCACCAGCCGGGTAAACGCCATGATCATGCATTACAAATTGGCTCAGGTAATTATCTGCGCTATTAACCGCTTTTACTCCGGCAATCTGCCTTAAATCATTTGCCAGTGCAGGCATTTGCTTTTGTGCATCATCAGTATAAAAATTAAAGATAACTTTCTGGTTCTTATCAAAACCGAGGTCCTTGTTTTTGATGAAACTAAGCTGGCTGTAAATAATGATAATACACGTTATCATTACAATAGAAACCACAAACTGGATAATCACCAATATTTTACGGATACCTATTGCCGAAATCCTACTATTAAAATTGCCTTTTATAACTTTTATAGCTTCAAAAGCCGACAAATAGAACGCAGGGTAGCTGCCCGCTACCAGACCTGTTACCACTATTAGCGCAGTAAGTATCAACCATAAACGGTAGTCAGCAAAAAACGACAGCCGGATATCCGCGTGAGTAATATCATTAAAGTAAGGAAGCACAATCCATAGCAAAGGCAAAGCAATAATTACCCCGATAAAAGATAGTATAAACGACTCGCCCAAAAACTGCTTAATCAAATCATATTTACCTGCTCCCACAACCTTACGTACTCCAACTTCTTTGGCTCTTTTTGAAGCGCGTGCCGTAGACAGATTCATGAAATTGATACAGGCAATAACTTGAATAAGCACCGCAATTAATACTAAAATCAATAGGAACGATGGATTAGCTGTTTTGGTAGGTTCAATATCAAAACCTGCTGTAGTGTGAATAGATGTAACGGGCTGTAAATGCAACTCTTTTTGCATTCCCAATTGCTTTAATTTTTGAGATGCATATTTAAGTAAAAATGCAGGCAGTTTTTTTTCAAGTGTTTTGGGATCTGCACCGGGTCGTAATTTCACATATGTAAAAAGAAAATTATTACCGGCCCACTCATTATCATTTGCAATAGAAACACCGGTACTGCTGCTTTTCATAGTGATAAACATATTGGCATGTAAATGCGATTTGCCCAGGCTTTCATCCACTACCCCTGTTACTTTAAAATCATGCTTTCCGTAGGCGTCATTAATATTTATCATTTTCCCTACAGCATTCTCGCTACCAAAAAGCTTATCAGCCGTGGTTTTTAGTAAAACAACAGAATATGGATCATCTAAAGCGTGCGTGGCATGCCCCTCCACAAAATTGTAGTTGAACATATCAAAAAAGGTAGAGTCAACCAGATAGGCCTCACTTTCATAAAACGACTTCTCTTTATATCGCAGCAAATGTTCTTTTGCACCCAACTTATCCACTTCTACTACCCTTGTAACGTTTTGCACTTCCGGGAAATCTTTTTTTAGGGCAGGTGCAATCGGTGGCGACGAAGTTGCGCTGTGATGTTTGTCGCCAGATAAAACAAGGTCGGTTGTAAGCCTGTAGATATTTTTTACAGAATTATGCTGCTTATCATAACTGTACTGATCCTGTACATAAAGCAAAATGTACAGGCAACATAAAGTACCTGTAGCCAATCCGAAAATATTGATAAAGCTGAAAGTTTTATTTTTTAATAAAAACCGGAAAGCCGTTTTAAGATAACTTTTTAACATAGCAATGGGTATTAACTGGTAAAGCGTATTGATAAAACAAGGTAAGGCGAACCAACAAGATGCCAAACAAACAAACAATTGAATATCATTTAGTTAAACAAAATCAAACTAAATAACGTGTTCGTTTTCGATACAATGAATGTACGGTAATGAAAGCTTGATCTAACTAATAAAAAATAAACTTTTAAGTGATACTTCAGAATTCAATCAGTTTCAATATTTAAATTGCTTTCATACTTTAGGTAGTTCAAAACCAATAAATAATGAAGTATAAATTTTTAGTCTTTATTTTATTACTCTCTTCCGCTTGTTTTGCCCAAATCGATAAAAAGCTCACTGTTAAACTACAGGAAGCCATAAAAGGATTTGACGGACAGGTGGGCATCTATGTACAAAATCTTAAGACGGGTAAAACAGTTACCATTAATGCCGATACCCTTTTCCCAACCGCCAGTATGATAAAAGTAAGCATTCAGTGCGGGTTAATGGATAAGATTGAAAAAGGTGAGATACAATACAACCAAAAACTGGTTTACCGCGATTCATTACTTTATAAAGGCGAAGATATTTTAGGCTCATTTAAAGATGGAGACACCATTGAGGTGAGTAAGGTAGCTATGCTGATGATTACCATGAGCGACAACACAGCCAGCTTATGGCTGCAAAAGCTGGTTGGCGGTGAGTACATTAACAACTGGCTGGATCAGAATGGGTTTAAGGTGATGCGGGTAAACTCCAGGGTTCTGGGGCGCGAAGCTATCCGTGCCAAATATGGATGGGGGGTTACTACACCTTATGAAATGTGCCGACTGTTCACGATGATTCGCCAGGGGAAAGCTGTAAGTGCCGCAGCAAGTGAGCGCATGAGCCGTAATATGGGCAGGATATTTTGGGACAATAAAGCGCTTTCACAAATCCCTCCTTATATTCAAACCATATCCAAACAAGGCGCTGTTGATGCTTCCAAATCAGAAACGGTACTGGTGAATGCGCCACATGGCGGGTATGTGTTTTCTATCATCACCAATAACAATAAAGATCAGCGCTGGACTACCGATAATGAAGCGGATATATTAATTAGAAAAATATCTGCGTTATTATGGCATTACTATGAACCAAAAAGTGATTGGAAACCTGCAGAAGGAATAGAAAAATACATGAAGGATGAATAACGGAAAACGGCCTGGAAGAGTAGATTTAAATGTAATTTACAGCATGAAAAAAAGCTTAACAGTGATTGGCATTTTACTGATGATAACTACCCACCTTTTTGCCCAAAAGGCTGAAGGTAATTATTTTACATCATTCGACAGTACAAAAATCTATTATGAAGTTAAGGGTGATGGTTACCCGGTAATATTGATCCACGGCTTTTCGGGAACCGGGCAGGGATGGAAGAGTTGCGCAGTTTATGGAGATCTGCTGAAAGCAGGCTATAAGGTGATATTGATTGATCAGCGTGGGAACGGTAACTCTGACAAACCTCATAACGAATTGGCTTATGCAAACGATGCCGAAGCAAAAGACATTATGGGGTTAATGAGCAGCCTGAACATTAAGCATTACGATGCTTTAGGATATTCCCGTGGCTCCATTATACTTTCCCGATTGTTAGTGCTGGATAAAAGGATCCATAAAGCCATAATGGGTGGCATGGGCGATGCATACACCAATCCTGATTGGCCACGCAGGGTACATGCCTACAAAGCCTTAATGGGCGATACTACCTTACATGATGTAGATGGTATGGTAAAATACATTCACAGCCAGCATTTTGATGAACTATCATTGGCCTATCAACAAAAATATCAACCATCAACAAGCATAAAAGAACTGGCTGCTGTAAAAAAGCCGGTTTTAATTATCCGGGGAACTGAAGATAAAGAAAATGGCTCCGAAATAGGATTAAATAAACTTATCCTTCATTCCGAACTTACTTATGTTCCGGGTAATCACAATACAGCTATTAGAACTTCTGAATTTTCAGCCGCTGTTTTGAAATTTATTGGTGATTGATAAAATGGGGGTTTTATGTTTTTTTTAAATAATTTGGCTAAACTTAATTTTTGTTTTGGATGCAAATAGGAAAGGTTTTATTAATGCTTACAGGTTGTTTAGTTCCGTATGCAATAATGGCCCAAAGCCCTATTGATAAAACCCACATGAACTTTGATACTACTGGCAAAAAGGATTTGATAGATATTGCCCGTTCCTTCGTTAAATCACCCCCACGCCCGGTTTCGCTGGATGATAAAAAGACTATTTACTTTTCCTTTTTACCACTTTCTACATCTATACCAGGGGGCGGAAACGCACTGGTTACCTCTACTACTGCAGGTTTTTACCTGGGCAACAGAAAAACAACCTATCTCTCTACCATTACTTTCGCTCCTTATTTTAATTTAAAGGGGCGATATGGCCTACCTATCCGATCAAGTTTCTGGTTAAATAACAATAGCTGGAATATACAGGGAGATACCCGTATCCTGGTTTATCCGCAATATACCTGGAGCCTGGGAGGTGGCCAGCCCGAAAGTTATAAGCTTTTGGTTAGCTATAATTATTTGCGCTTTTATCAAAGTGCGTTGAAACGCATAACCCCCTATTTTTTTGTTGGCCTTGGTTATGATCTCGATTATTATCTGGATGTTGAAAGTATAACGAATAATAATACATTGATTAATTTTAGCCATTACAAATTTGGGACCCTTAATGATCATAACTTTATTTCATCAGGACCAACTGTTAACGTACTTTATGATACCCGCAAAAACTCATTAAACCCTTTACCTGGTGCGTATGTTAACTTTATTTACAGGTACAATACCGACGTAGTTGGCAGTAATAATAACTGGCAATCTATATTCGCCGATTTTCGTAAATACATTTCTCTTAGCAACTCAGGGCCCAAAAATATACTGGCGTTTTGGAGTTATTACTGGTCAACCTTAAATTCAGGAGCACCTTATCTTAACCTGCCAGCGATAGGTATGGATCCATACCAGCGTTCGGGCCGGGGGATTGAACAAAACAGATATCGTGGAAAAAGATTAATTTACTTTGAAAGTGAATATCGTCGTGATATTACCGAAAATGGTTTATTGGGCTTTGTGGTATTCGCAAATGTTAACTCCGCCAGTCAACCTAAAAATAATCGCTTTGTATACTGGAACCCGGCAGCAGGTACAGGCTTGCGTATAAAATTCAACAAAAAGTCAGACACCAATATTTGTATTGATTATGGAGTCAGCAAAAACTACTCGGCCGTAATTTTAGGACTTGGTGAAGCTTTTTAACCCTTATTCACAATCTATTTTCCAGGTGTTTAAATAATCGTAATTCTGTACCATTCAAACAAATTCCTTTTTAATTGCTTTTAAGGATTAATGCACAGATATATTTTTTTAGTACTTATTTGTTTGTTGCCTTTATTAGTAAAAGCACAAGTACCGGTTGATACCACCAATTCGCCCGATATTGATACTACCGGTCAGAAGGACTTAATAGATATCGGCCTAAAGTTATTTAAATTTAAGCCCCGCAAATATCCTAATAAGGAAAAAAAACAAATATATTATTCAGTTTTACCCATTTCAACAGCTGTTCCGGGCGCAAGTAATGTATTGGTTACTTCTACAACTGCCGGCTTTTACCTGGGGCCACGCAAAACTACCTATTTAAGCAGTGTTACTTTCGCACCTTACTTTAATTTTAAGGGCAGGTACGGCTTACCCATACACTCCAGCATCTGGTTAAAGGATAATACATTTAATATACAGGGTGATACCCGATTTTTAGTATATCCACAAAATACATGGGGGCTTGGCGGTGGCCAGCCTGAAAATAATAGGGTATTGATTAACTACGATTATCTGCGTTTTTATCAGAGTGCACTTAAACGCATCAGCTCTTATTTCTATGCAGGTATTGGGTATAATATGGATTATTACTTCGATTTTAATCCTACTATTGCCAATCAGCCAGTTTCATTAGCTGACTTTACCCATTACGTATATGGAACAACAACCAATCAGAAATCATTTACCTCGGGCCTGTCATTAAACTTTTTATACGATACAAGGCAAAACTCCCTTAACCCTATTCCTGGTGTTTATGGAAATATTATTTATCGGTTCAATACCGAAGTTTTAGGAAGTGATAACAATTCACGGTCCCTTTATCTTGATTTCCGCAAGTATGTTTCTTTAACCGAAGCAGGACCTAAAAACCAATTGGCTTTCTGGTCTTACTACTGGACAACACTCTCAACTGGTACGCCATACCTTAATTTACCATCAATTGGTATGGATCCATATCAGCGTTCGGGACGGGGAATTGAACAAAGCAGGTATCGCGGCGAAAGCCTGATCTATTTTGAAACTGAATACCGGAGGGATATTACAAACAATGGTTTGCTGGGCTTTGTACTATTTGCAAATGTAAATTCTGCCAGTCAACCCAATACACGCAAATTTGAATATCTTAATCCTGCGGGTGGCGGCGGTCTGCGTATTAAATTCAACAAGAAATCAAATACCAATATTTGCTTTGATTATGGTTTTAGCAAAGGTTATTCTGATCTAAACATAGCCCTTGGTGAAGCTTTCTAAGTAAAAAAATTAACACAATTGTTAAAAATTATATTATTAATATAAAAATTAGTATAATTATACATTATTAATCCCGATAAAGTTAGAGCCGACTCAATTCTTTTTTAGCTATAGCAATCATTGTACTTTTTTCGGCCGTTAAATTTAATTTGTTATGGCAAAACGCATATTGGTATTGGATGACAATCATGACATTCTGGACATTGTTCACGAAACGCTTTCGTATGAGCAATTTGAAGTGAAGAGCACATCGCGCGGAGAAGTGGTTATCCCATTAATGGAAAAATTTGCGCCTGATTTAATTATATTAGATTACCGGGTAGCAGGTACAAACGGTGGTGAACTATGTATGCAAATAAAATCACATCCCAATTTTAAAAACACACCCGTGATTATATTTTCTGCTTACATTAATCATGACGATGAGCTTTATGCTTATGGATGTGATGCAATAATCAATAAGCCCTTTGATTTAAATGAACTGGTTACTAAAGTGAATAGTTTACTAAACGAGAGCAAAGAAAACACGCTATTATAAACCATTACAAATTTTGTTATTTTTAAACAATAGTTTATAAAACTATACAACTTCAATAAAAAGCTACAGTTCAACCAATTCCGGTAAGATCATTAAAAAAAGGACTTTTAAACACTTAAAGGAATAAATACACCTTATCTTACCTTTAACCCGAATTAATTAATTGTCATTTTTAAAATACGTTTAAAATTAATCAGCACTAATTAAATAAGCTGGTATAATAATTGTGTCTGCCTTACACAATACAGTTTATTAAGCTATTACGCTTACATTATTAGCAGATCAGAAATTAAATTTATACGTATCAAAATGAGGATTTTAGCGGTGGACGATGACAGAGATATACTTGAAGTACTTCAGTTTATATTAGAAGATTCCGGTTATGAGGTAGACACACTTATGGATGGGCGTTATTTATTCGAAAAGATTAAAGCACACACGCCAGATTTAATCTTACTTGATATTATGTTGGGTAATTTAGATGGCCGGGAGCTTTGTAAAGATGTTAAGGCGAAACTTGAAACAACCAATATTCCAGTAATATTGGTTTCAGCGAGTCATAACGTGGCAAATGCATCCAATAACATAGGGGCACCAAATGCTTTTTTAGCAAAACCCTTTGATATTGATGACCTCCTCCAAATCATTAAATTGCAACTTCCTGCAGCTTAAAACAAGCTTTTAGTAACATCCCCCTCCAGATTAAAACGTTAAAAAAACGTATTTAAGATTATGGGGATAGAATCATCTTCTTCAACTCTTTATCAATAAAAGTATTCCACTGTCCCTGAGCCAACTCATCGGAGCCATGTCTGGTTTCATCATCATACTTCTTCTGCATATTATTCATTTCGCGGTAAGCATCCAGATAAGCCTCATTAATAAAGCCATCATAGTTATTTACCGGTAAATTTTCGGCCTTTATCCTTTGCTCAAAATGCAGTGCCGCAATTTTGGCTATATCAAAGTGCCTTTGTTCGTGATTTAAAGCATAACTATTACGGCTTCCCTCCTTTACCCAGTTGGCGCTTTTGGGTAAGCTCACCTTCATAGCCATTGTAATTACTACCACTCCTTTTATAACTTCATTCCGCTCTTCATATCCAATTGTTGGAAACACTTCGGCATCGAACTTATTACTTTGTATTCTGGATTGAAAATCGTTCCAACTTAAGGGCCGCTTTGGGTTATAATAAATGGTGTCTCCCTCCTCTTTTTCACTAAAATCAGTAAAAATAACCTTCACCGCCCGGGCCAGTTTAATATTGGTTGATATTGACTGGTTCATCCAGTTATTAATGTAAATAAGGCCGTTTTCAAATACCTGTCTTAAAGCTGGTTCCATATTTTGTGCAGGGCCTATCCCTCTTGTATAAACAGCATTCCCATTATAATCACTTAGATGAAGGATCTCATCGTCACCCTTATCTACATCAAATGACATTATTAGTATTACTTTCCCTTGAATACTGCCATTAGCAGCTGTTGTTTCTGTTGCATTAAATTTTTTCACCCGGATAATTAATGGAAATCCTGATTTAACATTTAAATTATTATACAAAACAAATTGTTGTAAAGCTACCTGAGTACCACCTGCGAAATCTGCTGTATTACTTTTAGTCTTATTATTTAAAGACGTACCAACATCAGCTAATGAGGCAACCATTGTGCGGTTAACACGTTCATCAATTATTTTTTTGATATAGTATTGTTCAGCCTTGATATTCAGGTGTTCATTTTTTAGAAAAATCTCCTGCGTTTGACCCAAAGCTTGTTGAAGTCCGGCCCATAAACCAGCTATTATTAATAAAACAAATTTCGCCCACCTCTTTCCTAAAAAAAACATACAGATTAATTATTCTTTACTATAAAACGAAAGCGTTGATAAAGCGATATTATTTGAAGTGTTTTTATTTTGAGCCTGTGTTTTGTTCTTTTTTAAACAACCTTAAAGTTATCCACATCAATAACATGTAGTAATTTAATACCGTTAAGAAAATGTTATCCACACCATGTGAATTACTATTGTGGAGAACCACATTCCATTTCCCCTAATTTCGCGAAATCCTTAGTTTGATATTTTATGACCAAACATAAATACATTTATTTTCTTGTTCCGGTATTTTTTGTCTTTTCATCTTATGCACAGCAAAATCCATCTTTCCAGGTGTATCGCATCTATCACACAGCAAATGAGCTACTTGATAAAGGAAAATATGTTGCCGCTGCAGAACAATTTCGTCTCGTTGAAAATTCAAGGCTTAAAACAAGCACCCAACCTAAGTTTGAATCAGAGCTATCATTAATAAAAGAAAATGCCCAATATTACGAAGCCTTGTGTGCCCTTGAGCTTGGAAATGACGATGCCGAAAGCATGTTTCTGCGGTTTATAAAAGAACATCCCGAAAATCCATTAACCAAACTAGCCTATTATCAAATTGGACGTTCGTATTCCAAACAAGAAAAATATACCGAAGCCTTAACCTGGTTTAATAAAGTTAATGCGGATCAGCTCAATGGACGTGAAAATACCGAATATAAGTTCCGTAAGGGGTATGCTTACTTTGCAACTAATGATTATAAAAATGCACAACTGCTTTTTGGAGAAGTAAAAAATATCCGCTCGCCATTTACCGATGATGCTACTTATTACTTTGCCTACATTGCCTATTTAAATAAAGACTATCATTTAGCACTGGTAAATTTTGAAAGGCTGAAAAACTCCAAAAAATACGAAAGCAGTTACCCTTATTATATTTCTGCCGTATATTTTTTAGATAACCGCTATGATGATGTTATTAACTATGCAATACCTATAGTTAATAACACACACCAGCAAAATGAAAAAGAAATGCTGCGAATTATTGCAGCATCCTATTTTGCAAAGGCCGATTACCCTAACGCAGCCAAATACTATACCCGTTTTGAAACGGAAGACCTGGGGCATACCCAAAACACTCAGGATAGTTACCAAATGGGTTATACCTTTTTCAAGGTGGGCAATAATGCAAAAGCCGCAAGCGAACTGGAAAAACTACAACAGCAAAATGATATTTACAGCCAGAATGGAAATTACACCCTTGGCAATGTATTTCTGAAAATGAATAACAAGCAAAGTGCACGCAGTGCATTTTTTGCAGCATCAAAGCTTGATTTTGATAAGCAATTACAGGAAGATGCTTTGTATGAATATGCCAAGTTATCCTATGAGCTTGATTTTAATACACAAGCGCTTGATGCAACACGGCTATATTTAAAAAACTATCCGCGCTCCCGTCGTAATGACGAAATGAAAACATTGTTAGGCGAAGAACTGCTCAATTCACACAATTACAAGGAGGCGGTTGATATATTGGAGCCTATTCCCAATAAATCAGCCAGTGCACAGGCAGCTTATCAAAAGGTAACCTATTATCGCGGGCTGGAATTTTATAATGAACGCGCTTTTGAAAATGCTATCGGTATCTTCCTCAGGTCGTTAAAAAATCCAGTTGACAGTAAGGTAGAGGTTTTAACTACTTACTGGATGGCCGAAGCCATGTATGAAGTACGCAAGTATAAAGAGTCTGTTGAAACCTTTGAAAGGTTTCTTGACTTACCCGGCGCCAGCGAAACTGATGTATATAATTATGCTAATTATGCTTTAGCCTATGCCGCCTTTAGTGACGAACAATATAAAAAGGCAGCTATTTATTTCCAGAAGTTTTTAGATGGCGATGAGAAAGACGCTAACACAATAAACGATGCAACAACCCGTCTGGGCGATAGCTATTTTGTTTTAAAACAATACGGCAAGGCACTTGATTATTACAATCGCATTATTGAAAAACATAATCGCGGAGAGGATTATGCCTTATTTCAGCGCGGGATGATCCAGGGTTTACAGGGTGCACCTGATACTAAGATTACTACATTAACAGATGTTTTAAACAAATTCCCGAGTTCAGATTATGCTGATGATGCTTCTTTTGAAATAGCTTATACTTATTTCTTAAAAAATGATTCAACAACCGCCAAAACCGGTCTACTGAATATGATTCAAAAATATCCACATAGCAGCTACGTACCGCGGGCATTGGTTACTATAGGCTTGATTGACTATAATTCAGGGAATGATGATTTAGCTATTGAATCATTCAAACGCGTAATTCAGGACTACTCCTCAACTGATGAAGCTAAATCGGCATTGAAAGAAGTGGAGAAAATTTACACCGATAAAGGTGACGCAAAAACCTTTATCAATTACGCATCCACTACGCCAATAGCAAATTACAGCGCGGCTGATCAGGAAAATATCATGATAACCGCAGCTAACAATCTTTATTTACGTGGTGACTGGCAGGGAACAGTAGGAGCCGTTAACGCTTATTATGATAAATTTCCAACCAAGCCTATTTATGATAAGCAGGCAAGATTTATCCGTGCACAAAGCTTAGCCAACTTAAACAGGTATGATGAAGCCGTTACCGATTATAATGTGATATTAAATGATTGGACAAGTCCTTATACTGAACAATCGCTCATCAGTATGGCTAAATTGTACATGGTTCAAAAAAAATATAACGAAGCGGTTCCTTTCCTGAAAAAGCTGGAAACTAATGCTGAATACAAATCTGATTACACTTTTGCTATAAATAACCTCCTGTTTTGCTATGCTCAAATGGAGATGCCTGATGATGTATTGAATTATGTAAAACAGGTGCGTGATAATGATAAGACATCTCAGGAAGATAAATTCAAAACTGGTTTGTACGCGGGTTTAGCTTACTTGCAAAAAAATGATACCACTAAAGCGGTTAACGAGTTTGATTATACCGTAGCCAATACCAAAACAGTTGCCGCGGCCGAAGCCAAATACAATATTGCCAATATTGAATATTTGAAAGGCCATTACAAAGCATCACAAAAAACCTGCTTTGATCTGGTAAAAAATCTCCCAAATTACGACTATTGGGTAACTAAAACCTTTATCCTGCTGGCGGATGATTATGTGGGATTAAAAGACACCTTTCAGGCCAAAGCAACCCTTCAAAGTGTTATTGACAACTATAAAGGCGATGATGACATCCTCCCAACAGCCAAACAAAAATTGGATAAGCTATCAGCAACAGGAACAAACGATAAGAAACAGGATAACAAAGAATAAAAATGAGACAAGCAATGAAATTCAAATACATCTATACGCTGCTTAGCTTAATAATAGCTTTGTACATTGTTCCTGCATCTGCACAAACAAATCAAAAAGCTAAAAAGCATTCCACAAAGGCAGTAAAGAAAAAACCTGCTAAAGCAATCACCAGCACACAAAAAACAGCCGCCAAAAGTTTAGGTGATGCTGCAGCAAAAGTGACCATTGATACCATTAAAAAAGGTGGCCAACCAAGTGACAACAGCAGCCTTTCGGAAGAAATTGTAGTAACTACTGCTTATAAACCGGTATTGGCAGATGCAGTGAAGATTCGCCGTAATCCGGATCTGGGAGATACCACACCTTTTAAAGCTCCCCTGATTTACACCCCGCTTGATAAGCGCCTTGAACAGAATAATGAAATAAAACAACTGGAGGCCATGAAAAGGCCAGCAGAGCACGATTCTATCCCAACAAATAACTATGTAAAAGCCGGCCTGGGTAATTTAAAAACCACTTATGGCGAGGCCTATTTTAACAATGGCCAGGATCAGGGTTTACAGTTTGGCGGTTATCTGAAACATTTTGCCCAGGATGGATCATTGTACAAACAAAATTCGGCTAAAGAAGAAGCTGGCATTTTTGGTAAAAGCATAGGAGCTCAAAACTCCTTAAGCGGCCGTATTACCTATAACTATAACAGTAATTATTTTTACGGTATTGATGAAGCCAACCCGCTAAACCCTGTACAAATCAACAAACAGCACTTCAGCACATTAGGAGCCGAAGGCGAGCTTGCCAAAAACTTTAAGGATGTAGAGAATGATTTTACTTATGCTCTTAAAATTAAGGCCTATACTTTTAGTGATGCATATCAAACTAAGGAAAACAATATTGTTCTTTCAGGATTTTTAAACGAAACTATTAACCAGTTTTATGTTGGTTTAAGCGGCTCGCTCGATTTAAGTACCCAACAGGATAGTTTATATCTCCATAATTATAATAACAGCCTTATCAGGCTTAACCCTTACATTAAATTTCAGGGCGATAATTATAAAATTGATGCGGGGATAAACATCGTTGATCAATTTGGCGGCACATCAAATTTTCATGTATTCCCGGCAGCAAAGCTGGAGTTCCAGGTGATTCCCAAATATGTACGGCTTTTTGTTGAAGCCAAGGGTGATGTAAATAAATCATCACTACTCGACTTTTATAGCTACAATCCATTTTTAGGACAAAACATCAATATCCAGAACTCGGTTGATCAATTGGATATCAGCGCCGGATTAAAAGGTACTATAGTACCGGGATTAGGCTTTAAGGTATCTGTTTTCCGCAATAGTATTAAAGATATGCCGCTGTTTGTCAGCGACTTTGACTTTACCAAAGGCTATAACCGTTTTACTGTTATTTATGATGATGGCAAATCGCGCGTTAATGGATTTAATGGAGAACTGGATTACAAAGCATCAGAAGACGTGGATATTTTTGGCCGTGTTGAAATTAAGGACTATCAGATGGCAACCGTTGCACAACCCTGGAACTTGCCTAAGTTTAAGCTTACTGCCGGAACCATATTGCATATTACCGATAAGATTAATATAAGCGGAACATTGTTAATACGTGGTTCGGCACTTGATCCATATCCTTCAAAAGCAGGCAGTACCACACCAACAACTATTAACTCATTTGCTGATGTAAGTGGTGGTGTTGACTATAAGATAAATAACAGATTTTCACTTTTTGTAAAAGTTAATAATATTTTAAACGGAACCAATCAAACGTGGTTATATTATCCTGATTACGGGTTTAATATATTTGGCGGTGTTGGGTTTACTTTTTAAGTTTTCTAAACGTTATAATAAAACGTATTTTTAGCACGATGAATTTAGCTGATTATTTGAGCGAATTGTTAGGGCAGCACGATGAGGTAAGCGTACCAGGTCTGGGCTATTTTGTGCGCGAACGTGTAAGTGGATTTTATAACGACAGAGAAGCTAAATTTTATCCGCCTCACCACAAAATAAGGTTCGTATCACAGCAAAAAGAAGATGATACCTTTGTTCAATATGTCGCTGATAAGAAAAACATTTCGCTGGCTTCATCCAAATATTTCGCCGAAAAATTTATCCTTAAGTTAAAGGAAGAAGCATCAAAAGGTAAGTATCTGTTTGCTGATTTGGGCATTTTTCAAACGGATAATGACCATAATCTTGTTTTTAAAGCACATGAAAAAGTAGCAGCTGATCCATCCTTTTATGGATATCCTGCTATTGATATCAACCGGTTAAACAAACCATCTGGTGGTGATATAAAATCAGTTTATGCCGAGCCTGTAGTAACTACACCGGTTACAATATCAGAACACCCCATTCAGACCGTGGAAAATCAGCAATACTTTGAAGAAGATTCAGAGGAAAGAAAAACCACAAACGTTTGGCTTATTATTTTAATTAGTCTGGCGGTTATCGCATTAGCCCTGTTTGGGGTTTATAAGTTCTACCCATCTGTATTTGATAAAATAAATGCTACCTATCATAAAATCATCAATAAAAAAGAAGATAGTATAGTCCCTGTTTACAGGCACGAAATAAAAGCTGACAGCATCAAGAAACCTATACCTAAAAAAGACACTACAACCCTTACAGCAACGGCTATACCTCTCGATACAGTTAAACCAACAATCCAGTGGGCAGTAATCGCCTACAAAAACAGGCTAAAAAAACTGGCAACAGATGAGAGAAAGCGCTTCCAGGATAAAGGCGTTAATGCTGAAATAGTTCCCCGCGGAGAAATACCCGGACCTTTATACCGGGTTTCGGTTGGAACTTTTCCGACTGAAAATGAAGCAGAAGCAAAAAAAGATTATCTGATCAAAGCGAAAATGATTAGCCCGAATTCGGAAATTATACAAATAAACGCCCAACAATGACATTATTATTCTTTCAGACAACAGATTCAGTAAATAAAATAATAGACACTGCTAAACATGCCGGCGTTCAAATGGCCCAGGCACCTGATCAGGAAATTCACTTTGGCGATCTGATTATAAAAGGTGGTTGGGTAATGATCCCCATTGGTATCCTGGCTGTATTAGGATTGGTTATATTTTTCGAACGGTATTTTACTATTCGCAAGGCTTCAAAAAATGAATCAAACCTAATGATCCAGGTTCGTTCGAGCATTCATACCGGTAACCTTGAATCGGCCATTGCTATTTGCCGTAACAGCAATACCCCACTTGGCCGTATGCTGCAAAAAGGATTATTGAGAATAGGTCGTCCTATAAAAGATATTGAAGGCGCTATTGAAAATGTAGGCAAACTGGAAGTTTCAAAACTCGAAAAAAACATAGGCATATTAGGCATTGTGGCTGGTATTGCACCCATGTTTGGTTTCTTAGGAACTATTATCGGGGTTATTAAAATATTTTTTGATATCTCTAAAACAGATAACTTTAGCATAGGCGTTATATCAGGTGGGCTTTACGTAAAAATGATTACCTCTGCAGCAGGTTTAACGGTTGGTATTGTTGCTTATGTGGGCTATCACATTTTAAACATGATGGTTGAGCGGTTAATATTAAACCTGGAAACTGATGCTATTGAATTTATTGACCTGTTAGAGGAGCCAAGCAAATGAATTTAAGAAATAGAAAAAAAGGAGTGTCGGCCGAAGTACATACCTCGGCAATGAACGACATTATGTTTTTCCTGTTGCTGTTTTTCCTGATTGCATCAACGTTAACCAACCCTAACGTGATTAAGTTGCTATTGCCAAAATCACAATCCGGAAAATCAATATCCAAAAAAACTATCAACGTAACCATTAATAAAGATCTGCAATACACGGTTGATAAAAAACCAGTGGCATTGGCTGATCTTTCAACTGTTTTAACCGGGTATAAAAGCAAAACTGCAGAGCTAACCATTATTTTATACGTTGATAAAACAGTGGCTATACAAGATGTTGTACAGATAATGGATATAGCCCAAAAACTGAATATTAAACTGGTGCTGGCAACGGTACCTAAATAAAAAGTTAACAGTAGGCAGTTTGCAGTGGGCTTATACCACATCATCTGCATACTGCAAACCAATAACGGCAAACTGAATAATGAACTACCGGGAAGAAAATAATTATCCAAAAGCATTTTTGGCAACAGGCATCATATTGGCCGTGCTGATTGCTTTGGCCTATTTAATTGTTTTTCAAAACCCACCAGAACAGGAAATGGGCACAGGCGGCATACTGGTAAACTATGGCACTACTGATGCAGGCTCTGGCAAAGATATTACCAGCACCGAAGCGCCATCAGTAGCAGAAAAAGCCAATCAAACCCCACCAGACAAAGTAACTGATGCCAAACCAACCGAAGAAAAAACACAGGTTGATAATAGTCCCCAAAAAGTAGTTACCCAGGAAGCTGAAGACGCACCTCAAGTAGCTGCTAATTCCAAAAAAACAAGTACTACTGTTGCTGCAACCGTAACTAAACCGGTTAAAAAAGAAGTGGTAAATGCTAACGCACTATATCACGGTCCCTCAAGCAAAGGCACTGGTGCTGGTGATGGAACAACAGGTACACCCGGTAATCAGGGCAGTCCTAACGGATCAACCTTGAGTAATAACTATGGACCGGGTGGTTCAGGTAACGGCCTCAATATGCCTAACTGGAAATTTGTAAGTGCTCCTGATCCTCAAAATATACACCGTGTACCCGGAGTGGTAATTATTGACTTTATTGTTGATCAAAATGGCAATGTGATATCAGCAAGCGCATCCAGAAAAACTACTGCCGATATAAGCCTTGTTCAGAGTTGTATTGATGCTATACGAAATACCAAATTCATTTCATCAACCCAGGCAACAGGTAATCAAAAAGGCCAGTATACTTTCAGGTTTAAGGTTGATTAGACTTTACGTTCGAAAGTTTTTATAATAACCAAATTCGAAACGGTGTAACCCTCTTTAACACCAAAAATAATTAACTCGTTAAAAATCGAATAGCCGAATTCCGAAATCCTTCTACAAATGAACTACCAGGAAACCATCCAATATCTATTCAGCCAGCTGCCATTATTTACCCGCGATGGTGCTTCGGCCTATAAAGCTGATTTAACGAATACCCTTGCTTTATGTGCGCTTTTAGATAACCCGCAGCATAAATTTAAAAGTGTACATATTGGCGGTACCAATGGAAAAGGCTCAACCTCGCACATGCTGGCAGCCGTACTACAAACTGCTGGATACAAAACTGGCTTATATACATCACCCCATTTAAAAGATTTCAGGGAGCGTATCCGCATCAACGGAGCAATGATAAGCGAGCAAAGTGTTATTGATTTTGTAGCCGCTCACCGCGCTGATTTTGAAGATATAAAACCTTCCTTTTTTGAAATGACTGTTGCCCTGGCATTTGATATTTTTGCGAAGGAAAAAGTTGATATAGCCATTGTGGAAGTCGGCCTGGGAGGCAGATTAGACTCAACCAATATCATTACCCCGCTCCTGTCGGTAATTACGAATATTGGTTGGGATCACATGAATATTTTGGGCAATACCTTGCCGCTAATAGCAAGCGAAAAAGCTGGTATTATTAAACCCGGTATTCCGGTTATCATCGGAGAAAACCAGCCTGAGGTATCGTCTGTCTTTATCGAAAAAGCAAAAAAAGAAAACAGCCGGATCTCTTTTGCATCCGATGGGAAGTCGGAAGTTCGGAGTTGGAAGTCTGGAGTCGGAAGTCTGGAGTCGGAGAATCGTAATCCTAATGAATTATTGGATATTAAAGTTACTCAATCGGAATCTAAGAGCATCGATTTAAGTCTTGACCTAACGGGAACTTATCAGCTTAAAAATATAAAAACGGTTTTGGCCGCTGTTGATGAATTGCGCTTACAGGGCTTTAAAATAACCGATGAGCATTTAAAAACAGCATTAAGCCAGGTGAAAACATTAACTGGTTTGCATGGCCGCTGGGAAGTTTTAAATAAACAACCCTTAACCATATGCGATACAGGGCATAATCCGGAAGGTATTAAAGAAGTGCTGCAAAATATCACATCGGTAAAATACACTCATCTGCACTTTGTTTTGGGAGTAGTTAACGATAAAGATATCAGTAAAATACTGGCAATGCTCCCTCAAAAGGCTACCTATTATTTCTGTAAACCTGATATCCCTCGTGGTTTAGATGCAGAAAATTTAAAAGAGACTGCTGAAGGATTTAACCTGCACGGACAAACTTATACCTCGGTAAAAATTGCGTTGCAAGCAGCACAAAAAGCAGCAGCAGGAAACGACCTTGTATTTGTGGGTGGTAGCACATTTGTAGTTGCCGAAGCGGTTTAGTCGTTCAGAGTAGCTTCATTGCTCCTGCTTTTAAAGCTTGACTTGTTACCCTTCCTTAACAGTATAATACCCATAATTTCAAGGCCCAATCCGATACCTGCCATAAAACCACGGAAAAAGTCGGGGATATGAATAAAATCATTAATAATACCCGATAATGCCGTTAATAACAGCCCGATGGCTAAAAGCTGCCTGGCCGTTTTTGGTGCATTTTTAAATTTCATATTACTTATTTTTAAAGCTGATCAGCTACTTTATGTAATTGGGCTATCGTTTTTTCCAACTTTTCCTTTTGTTTTTTAAACTTCCTCGGTCTGATCACAAACCCATTGATCAGCAGAAATCCTCCTGTAAACAAATACAGAATAAGGCCAGCCATTAAATTAGCACAGGCCGTTTCAAACAAATAAAATGCTAAGCCTACCGAACAAAAGATCAATCCCCACACTTGTGTTTTTTGATAAAAATATATTTGATTGGCACGGGTTTGCTCCAAAAACGCCAGGAACTCTTTATTATTAAAATCCTTATACCGCAAAAACCTGCCGATAGAATTGACATTGGTATAAATCAATATACCACTGGTAATCAGCATACAAACCTCTCCAATCTTGGTGGTAACCATTGCTGATTTGTATATAAACATCACCAACACCATCATTGCTGTTAGTATTATCGCAGTCACAATTACCAGCACCTTTTGCCTTAGCTTTTCATTACGGAATCTTTTTGCCATTCGCACAATTTCAGCCGAATTTGGTAAACTGCTTGTATCAGCACTCAGCCAGATCTGTTTTAGGTTATTCAAATTGTCCATGCTGCTTAAATTTTTGTGCCAGTTTGTCTTTTATCCTATGAATTTTCACCCGGGTATTCACACTGCTTAAACCCACAATGGAGGCAATCTCATCACGCGATAAATCTTCCAGTACTAATGAAATAATAATCCTTTCAGTTTCTTCCAGTTCGGCAATACAGTTATATAAAAAAGCCAGCTTCTCATCATTATTTTCCTCCAGCTTATCCGCCAGGTTTAGCGGTAACTCTTCAGTAGTAACCCGCTTTGACTTTTCAATAGCCCGTAAGCAATTATTGGTTGCAATACGGAATATCCAGGTACTTATTTTAGATTGATTTTTAAACGAATCGAGGTTTTTCCAAACAGAGATAAAAGTTTCCTGGGTAAGATCTTTGGCTGCCTCATAATCATTAATATAGCCCATACATACCCTGAATATCTGGGGAGAATATTTTAAATAGATTTCTTCAAACTCCATTAAAAGGGCATATATGATTTACCTGTTTCCTATTTATGCTGCGTTAGATACGGCGACTTTTAAAATGTTACATCTTTAAAAAAGCATACGACGATGGGATGTAAAAATTATGTGTACATTAAAATGGAAGCTTCACGCTAACTAAAAAAAGTTATTTTTACTCCCGTTAAAACCAACGCTACCTATAATAAATTATGACATACCTTCCATCTTCAGAAAGATACAAAAATATGCAATACCGCCGCTGCGGTAAAAGCGGTATTAAATTACCAGTTGTTTCATTAGGCTTATGGCACAATTTCGGCGGTGTTGATGTTGCAGAAAATTATCGTAAGATCTTGCATACCGCATTTGATAGCGGCATTACCCACTTTGACTTAGCCAATAATTACGGCCCTCCTCCGGGATCAGCCGAAGAGAATTTCGGTCGAATCCTTGAATCCGATTTCAGCGGCTATCGCGATGAGTTGATTATCAGCAGCAAAGCTGGCTATACTATGTGGGATGGCCCATATGGCGATTGGGGTTCCAAAAAATATTTGGTATCCAGTTTGGATCAAAGCCTGAAACGGATGAAACTGGATTATGTTGATATTTTCTATCATCATCGTCCGGATCCTGAAACACCATTGGAAGAAACTATGGCTGCACTGGATCTGATTGTCCGCCAGGGAAAAGCATTATATGTGGGCATATCAAACTACCCGGCTCAAAAAGCTGATGAGGCTATTGCCATTTTAAAGCGTTTAGAAACGCCTTGCCTTATTCATCAACCTAAATATTCTATGTTTGAGCGCTGGGTTGAAGGTGGCTTGCTGGATGTTTTAGAAAAAAATGGTGTAGGCTGTATCCCTTTTTCACCATTAGCCCAGGGACTGCTCACCAACAAATACCTACATGGTATACCAGAAGATTCAAGAGCTGCAAAACCAACAGGCTTTCTTAAAAAAGACCATGTAACAGAAGAAAGAATCAGTCAGATAAACCAATTAAACAATATTGCAGTAAAACGTGGTCAAACACTGGCACAAATGGCTTTGGCCTGGCTGTTGAAAGATCATCGTGTAACATCTGTATTAATAGGCGCCAGCAGACCCGAGCAATTAACTGATTCATTAAAATGCCTGGACAATATTGAATTCTCTAAAGAAGAATTGGCACAAATTGAAGCAATACTGTAAAACATATGATGAGCAAAATTAACTGGGGTATTATTGGTTGCGGCGATGTAACCGAAAAAAAAAGTGGACCGGCATTTAGCAAAGTTTCTGGCAGCAGCCTCCTCGGTGTGATGCGCCGTGATGCCACTAAAGCAGCAGATTATGCACAGCGTCACAATGTAGCCAACTGGTATAGCGATGCAAGCGAATTGATGAATAATAAAAACATCAACGCTATTTATATTGCTACCCCACCGGCATCGCATATGGATTATGCTATTGAAGCACTTAGTAAAGGCTTTAATGTTTATGTAGAAAAACCGGTTACGCGTAATGCTGATGAAGCCCGGCAAATTGCTGAGGCAGTTAAGCACCATCCTGAACAAAAGCTTACCGTTGCGCACTATAGGCGTGCGGTACCTATGTTTTTAAAAGTAAAAGAACTACTGGAAAGTAAACTGATTGGCGAAGTACGAACTGTACAGATCAGGATGTGGCAAAGCCGTAAACCAGCATTAATAGCAAAGGTGGAAGAAAACTGGCGCGTACAGCCAGAATTATCGGGTGGTGGCTATTTTCATGACCTGGCTCCTCACCAATTGGATTTAATGCTTTATTACTTTGGCGAGCCTGAATATTATAATGGTTTTTCGTTAAACCAATCAGGCAATACTCCGGCAGACGATCATGTTTGCGGGCAAATATTATTTAAAAATAAGGTAGTAGTAAACGGCTCCTGGTGTTTTAATGTGGCCGATAACCAAACTACTGATACCTGTGAGGTCATTGGCACAAAAGGGCGCATTATCTTCCCATTTTTTGGTGACTACATCAGCTGGAAAACAGACGATGATGAACAAACCATCAAGTTTATCCACCCTGAACATATCCAGCAGCCTATGATTGAAAAAATTGTAGCCTATTTTAATGATGAAGGGCCAAATCCTTGCTCAATTGATGAAGCCATAACATTAATGGATATAATGGATGCATTTACGAAAAAATAACAGGGGTGCGATCACTCATTGCACCTCCAGCATTATGTTTCTTTTAGGGATCTTTCCCCTCTTCTGATACTTTGTTGTAATATTATTTTCTTTAGGTAGATATTTTTATTTATTAAGCAAGAAAGCTTGTAAATTTATATAATCTTACTACACAAAAGCTGTACACATTTTTCATTTTTAAATTATAATCTACCGATTATTAGTATCTTCAAACCAATATAAATAACGGGTGTTTATACAACCGGATTATTTTTAAGCATCTGTTAATATGACTGTAAAACAAAACACACACCCTTTTTACGAAAAATTATCATTGGTACTTATCGGCCTCATTGCCCTTGGCTACCTCATAATTTTAGGGAAAGAAGTACTGGATCCATTAATTTTTGGATTTTTATTTGCCATCTTATTATATCCGATTGCTAATTTCCTTGAAAAAAAGCTTCGTCTGCCCCGTAGTATTTCCTCGTTGGTGTCTATTCTATTGCTTTTATCATTTGTAGGCGGAATCCTGTATCTGGTTGGCTCACAAATATCAAAGCTGGCGACAGACTGGCCCATGCTGAAAACCCAGGTGAGTCAATCCTTAGATGATCTTTCCGAATATATTCAGCATGTATTCCATATAAATACCAGCAAACAATTAACCTATGTACATGAAACTACCACAAAAATTATGGCTTCCGGAGGCGATGTTTTGGGGCAAACGTTTGGTGCCATATCTTCATTAATGCTGTTCTACGTATTTATTCTGATATTCACCTTCTTTATATTGCTTTACCGCAGCCTGCTCATCCGCTTTATTGAGTGGGTTTTTAGTGATGAGTATGCAGCTGTTGTTCATGACATAGTTGAAAACATTCAAAAAATTTTAAGGCAATACATATTGGGGCTATTGTTAGAAATGTTTGTGGTTGCCTGTTTGGCCTGCACTGCATTTTGGATGATAGGTGTAAAATATGCCGTTCTGCTGGGTATTATTGTAGCCCTGTTTAACCTGATACCTTACATCGGTATTTTTACTGCCTTGCTATTAAGTACCCTTATCACATTTGCTACCGGAAGCGTTGGCGATGCCGTAAAAGTAGCCGTTAGCGTACTGGCTATACATGCTATAGATTCGAATATATTATTGCCTACTATTGTTGGTTCAAAGGTAAAACTTAATGCATTGATAACCTTTTTAGGTATTATTATTGGTGAAATGATATGGGGCCTTTCGGGTATGTTTTTGTCTATCCCTGTATTGGCTATTCTTAAAATTGTTTTCGACAGGGTTGAAACCCTCAAGCCATGGGGCTTTTTATTCGGCAGTGGTGAGCCCAGAAAAAAATCATCAATGAAAAAAATGAAGCCCGCTGTTGCCGATAGAAGTTAATGATTATACAATTGCTACGCCATATGAGCAACACGGATAAATACTGCAATTCCGTAGGCTAGTAATATTACGGTATTTAAAACCAATAGCCAGTTAAGGTCAGGCTCTGCATATTTTTTTGCGGCACATATTATGAGCAAGCTTATAAAGCCTAATATTAATACAATAGGGAAAATCATCTCCCACTTGTGATTAAATACAAAATAAATATGCTGCCATTTACTCTGATCGCCCTGTAAAAAAGGGATCATGGCTACAAAAACCAGTATAAAGAAAATACGGACGAATATTTTGGTTACAAACTTGCTTACTTTCATTACAAGCCAAAATAAAGGAAAATTTATTTATCGGTCGGTCAAAATATCAATACAATTCTTGCTCAGTTGTTTTAAGCGACTATCTAAAGTGCTTAATCCATCGGCATCATTAATACTATTGTAAAGCGATTTTATAATAGCAAGCGTATCATCACTTGGGTCACAGGCCTGGGCCTTTTCAAGATGAGGAAGCACCATTTTCACATTTAAGTTATAAGCTGATGAAAGTTGAGCTTCCATTGTTTTATCTCCGGCAGAAGCACTTAGTTGCTTTTCTAATTGCTTTGCCTTATCCAGGTATAAATAGCCTAAAGCCCGGTGTACTACATAATAATCTGGAACTGCTTTTGCAACTATTTCATAATAGGTGATTGCCTTGTCGGCCTGTTCATTATCCTCGTACATTTTACCTACACCGAAATAAAAATTAACCCTTGTTTTTTCAGGCAGCTTATCAGCATTGGGTAATATACTTTCACCCAGCTCTAACGTTTTTTCCTGCTCGCCCTGAAACCTTGCCAGGTTAAAATCAAGGTACTGATTATAAACAACATCGGCAGATTGAGCTTTAGCAGCCACATACACCGATATAAAAAACAACAATAAAAAAACCTTTTTAAGCATGTTTCAAATATAAATTTATTTACCTGGTTTAAGTTTCAAACATCCCTCATTTATACTAACGATTGATAATCAAAATAACCTTTAACGCAATTATAACGTTTAAGCTTATTTTATAAATATACTTAACCATTACTTGAAGTTGCTATTTTTGCCGCACCTTAAAATCACATCGATGAAAAAAATTCTTACTACACTACTAATCATTATGGGCGTTGCTACTATAGCGTCTGCACAAACAAAAGGCAATGTCGAATTCGGCGTAAATGTTGGCTACAATGAATCATATGTTATTGATTCTTATTCGGGCGCTAATAGCTCATGGGTGGGCGGATTTAACGTTGGTGTATCTGCCGATTATTATTTTAACCCAAGCTGGAGCCTTAAAGTAAAAGCCATTTATGACCAAAAAGGCTGGGGAGATGGCTACTTAGTTGACGACCAGGGAAATACTGCTTATGGTGTTAACTACAAACTAAATTACATTACCGTACCGGTATTAGCCAACTGGCATTTTGGAAGAACCAAAAATGTATATTTAAACTTTGGGCCCTATGTTGGCTTCCTGTTAAATGCTAAAGATAACGTTGGCGATACTGATTTGAAACCATATTTCAGTAGCACTGATGCTGGTCTTGACGTTGGAATCGGCTTTAAATTCCCGGTATCCAATACTGCAAAATTCTTTATTGAGTTTGACGGACAAGCAGGTATAACTAACCTTGTAGCAGGTAATACTGATGGCTCATCAGTTCAAACTGAACGTTCAAGCATTAACGTTGGTTTTACCTTCTAGTTTTTATCCAACCTACAATCTTTAAAAAAGGCCCAGATTGCCTCACAGGCATTCAGATTATGTGACACAGTACCTACTATAAATTTGGGTAGGTACTGTGTTCCTCCGGGCCAGGTATGCCCTCCATCTATTACGGTATAGCCAACAACTCTAACCCCGGTTGCAGCGTTGCTGTACTGCTCTTTTTTAATACTGGTGCCATCATTAGCATTATCGGGCATATTGGTATAATCCAAATTATCCTGACAATGCCCCATTACGGCCCACAGCTTTAAAACATCGGTATGGCTGTAAATATCACCTCCTGCGCCTTTCATAGTTCCTCCGTTGTAAGGCACCAAAGGATCTTTTGTTCCCTGTATATACATTACCGGCAATGATTTTACCGGGTGATAATCCATATTCTTATCCATCGAGGCCCCAACCACCGCTATCGCAGCTATCCTATTGCTCAACTCACAGGCCAGTCGCGAAGCCATAAAACCACCGTTTGACATACCGGTAACATAAACCCTCCTATCATCACCATGATAAGTGTTTAAGATATAAGTAATCAACTGGTCAATAAATTTCACATCATTAATCCCTTTTTTGTGAGCAGGTGTTTCGCGGCCATCGTTCCAACTCTTATCAATCCCGCTTGGGCATACAATAATAAATTTCTCTTTGTCGGCTATCGGTTTAAAATCAGCAAAATTCATCATACCCTCTCCTGTGCCTAATCTGCCATGCAGTGAAATTATAACAGGAAGCTTGTCAGAAATATTAGCTAACTGAGGAACATAAACAATAAATTCCCTGGCTATACCATCAACCATTATCTGCTCTTTTTTTTGTTTTGGCTGAGCCGATATGGATAAGGTAATGATGGAAAAAATCAATAAAGCTACGTTTCTCATAAAATGAATTGATTTAAAATCAATTGACAACTAATGAATTACAAGGTTTAAAAGCATTCAACTCAAAACCTTTCTCATCTTTACTATGCCTAAAAGCTCCCCATCGGGCATTGGTGCATCTATCCTTTCAATCGCCTCATATCCCATAGCTTTATAAAGCGGTACGCCTGGTAAAGTAGCGCCTAACTCAAAGCTGGTAAAACCGTGCTGTTGTGCAGCAGTTTCACAAACGTTTATAATATGCCGGCCTACCCCCTGCCGTGCATGATCCGGATGAACAAAGAATGCCCTTATCCTGGCAGCATCTTTTTCAGGGTCGAGCAGAGGATCTTCTACCTCTTTATGCTGATCGCCGCCATAAAGGGTATTACGTTTACTCCACCCACCGCAGCCTGCAAGCATTCCATCCTTTTCAGCAATATAATAGGTACCATCAGTAATCAATTGCGTATCTACCCCAAAAATGTATTTAATAGAACGTTCTATCTGTGCTGGGGTATAATAATCAGTACTTAACCCGCGAACAGAAAGTGCTATCATTTCATTCAACTGCGGGATATCTTCAAATTTGGCAAGGCGTGTAGTTATTGACATGTTACAAATAAAGCAAATCCGTATTTGATAATAAACAGTTTACTGATTATAATTCAATTGCCACGAAACCCCGAACTGATCTGTAAGCCAGCCATACTTTTTACTGAAAGGATAGGCACTTAAAGGCATAGTATATTGCCGTTTGCAGATAAAGCACTAAATAATTTATCAATCTCCCTGTCTGATTCACAACCGATATAAAGTGACATGGCCGGTGTAAAGGTAAATGAATGCTGCGCCGAACTATCAATGCACATAAACAACTGCCCCTGAAGCTTAAATGTAGCATGCATCACCGTACCTTTAACACCCGCTTCGTTTGCGCCATAATGCGTAATGCTAACTATTCCGGCATTACTAAATAAGGAAACATAAAAATTCATGGCCTCCTCTGCCTTACCGTTAAACATTAAAAAGTTGGTGATTTTTTGCATAATGGAATAAATTGGAACACGATATTACGAAAGTTGATGATAGCTTTCAAGCTAATATGCTTTTTATTAATTAAGATAGCTTTAATAATTCCGAAATACAACTTTCGAAATCCGAAATCAAATCCTATCTTTGCCCATGCAAGAAAAAATCCTTATTCTTGATTTTGGTTCGCAGTTTACTCAGTTAATTGCGCGCCGTGTCAGAGAGCTCAATATTTACTGCGAGATCCATCCCTTCAATAAATTTCCCGAAGTTGACAGCAGTGTAAAAGGTATTATCCTTTCGGGCAGTCCTTATTCTGTTAGACAGGACGATGCCCCCCATTTCGATTTTAAAAAGTATCATGGTACCCTGCCTATTTTAGGCGTTTGCTATGGTGCACAGTATATGGCGCATTTTCATGGCGGTGAGGTATTGCCATCAAGCACCCGTGAATATGGCCGTGCCAACCTGCAATATATTGAAGAGCATAATCCACTTTTTAAGCTGATAACACCAGGCTCACAGGTGTGGATGTCGCATGCCGATACCATATCTCGCATTGGCAGCAACTTTGAAGTAATTGCCAGTACCGATACCGTTAAAGTAGCCGCTTACCATGTAAAAGGCACCCATACTTATGGTATCCAGTTTCACCCGGAGGTTACCCACAGCTCAGACGGTAAACAATTAATGTTCAACTTTTTGGTTGATATCTGCGGATGCAAGCAAGACTGGACCCCTGATTCATTTGTTGAAACTACCATTGCTGCTTTGAAAGAAAAACTGGGCGATGATAAAGTAGTACTTGGTCTTTCGGGCGGTGTAGATTCATCCGTTGCGGCAGTGTTATTGCACCATGCTATCGGCAAAAACCTGCATTGCATATTTGTGGATAACGGCTTACTGCGTAAAGACGAATATCAATCCGTACTGGATTCATACCAGCACATGGGTTTAAATATAAAAGGTATTGATGCCAAACAACGTTTTTACGATGCACTTGCAGGCTTAACTGATCCGGAGAAAAAACGTAAGGCTATTGGCCGCGTATTTATCGAAGTATTTGATGATGCCGCACATGAGGTACAGAACGTTAAATGGTTAGGGCAAGGCACTATTTATCCCGATGTTATTGAATCAGTATCGGTAAAAGGTCCGTCGGCAACTATTAAATCGCACCATAACGTTGGCGGTTTGCCCGATTTTATGAAGCTGAAGGTGGTTGAACCGCTAAATACCTTGTTTAAAGACGAAGTTAGGCGTGTTGGTAAGGCTTTGGGCATTGATCCGAATATTTTAGGCAGACATCCATTCCCGGGTCCGGGTTTGGCTATCAGAATTTTAGGTGAGGTAACTCCGGAAAAAGTTCATATATTACAAGAGGCTGATGCAATTTATATCAACAATTTGCGCTCGGCTGATGTTTATGATAAAGTTTGGCAGGCAGGGTCCATATTTTTACCGGTACAATCGGTAGGGGTTATGGGCGATGAAAGAACTTATGAAAACGTTATTTGCCTGCGGGCCGTAGAATCATTAGATGGGATGACCGCCGACTGGTGCCACCTGCCATATGATCTGCTTGCTAAAATCAGTAACGAAATCATTAACAACGTAAAAGGAATTAACCGGGTAGTATATGATATCAGCTCAAAACCGCCTGCTACTATTGAGTGGGAATAGGTGGTTCTTATTTTTAACACTGGCACTGCTAACGGCCGCATGTTCACCAAAGGTGCTGCCGGTAGCAAATCAGCCTGTAAAAAGCGCTCCAAAGCCTGTTGAAAATCAACCGGCTAAGCCTATTGTAGTAAAACCTGTAGCACCAAAAGTATCAACCATATCTTTGTTGCTGCCTTTTGGGTTGGATCATTTGGCTCCCGGTGCAAACTATACTTCGGTATCGTTAAAAGAAGCAGATATTGCCCTGGGCTATTACCGGGGCTTTAAACTGGCGCTCGATTCTTTAACCGCTGCTGGCTATAATTATAAACTACAGGTTTATGATTCAAGAGATCAGAATGCGCAGGTGCATAGCCTGGCATTTAATCCGGCTATAAAAAACAGCGACCTGATTGTTGGTCCGGTTTTCCCTGACGACATAAAGGCATTTACCGCTGCTTATACCAATGGAAAACAGCCTATTGTTTCTCCGCTATCCCCTGCCTCCCCTGCTACTTTTAAAAATCCCGAGTTAATTACCATAATACCTCCGCTTGAATATCATGCATGGAGCGCAGCCAGGTACATCAGCAATAAGCTGCATCCCGATAAAATATTTATCCTGCGTTCAGGCTTTAGCGAAGAAAATGAATACATAGGCCCTTTTAAAAGAGCTATTGACAGTTTGGGTAAAAGGCACATAAAAGTGGTGGAACTTACCGTTATTCACGGGCAGTTAGGTCCAATCATCAATCAGCTTAATCCCGGTGGTAAAAACGTGTTCATTGTTCCGGCAACAGATCAGCGGTTCTTAACCACTACGCTGCGTGCGCTGGATAGCTTGAACAAAAGTTATCCGGTAACCGTTTTTGGTCACCCTAGCTGGGTAAACTTCACTTTCTTAAAAGCTGAACTGCTGCAACGCCTGGATACCCACATAACTTCTTCCGACCATGTGGATTATAAAGCCGAAAACACCATAGCCTTTGTACGCCAGTACCGTAACGTATATCATACAGAACCAACCAATTATGCTATTAAAGGTTTTGACGAAGGCCTGTATCTGGGCAAGCTGCTTGCTAATGATAGTATAAATGGACTAAGCAAAGCTGATTTTACCGGATTGCATAATGATTTTGAATTTCAGAAGAAACCGGGCATTGGTTGGATAAACACCCATGTGAACATCTATAAATATGCTAACTTTGAACTTAAAAAGGTAGAATGAAGGCAATAAACCAGCTTAAAACGTTTCAGCGAATTTTGGATGAATATCCGGCAGAGACGCCTCTAAGCAAGTTTTTACCGGGTTTTTACCGTCAAAACAAGCAAATGGGCTCAACCGACAGGCGCATTGCCGGTAGGTTGGTGTACAATTACTTCCGTTTAGGTAAAGCATTGCCCAATTTATCTGCCGATGAACGCCTGTTTATTGCCGAGTTTTTATGCAATACCCAGGTCAACTCCTTTTTACAGCATTTTAAGCCTGAATGGGCTGCCTGCATAGGTTTTGGGATTGATGAAAAGCTGGCCATAGTTAAAAGCACCCATCCCGAATTTAAGTTGGATGATGTTTTCCCATGGGTTAGTCAGCTTTCGGGAAGTATTGATAAAGAAGCCTTTTTACGTTCGTTTTTTATTCAGCCCGATCTTTTTATCCGCGTTTATAAGCGATATGAGCAGCAGGTAAAAATTATCCTGACCACCGCCGAAATTGCTTTTAAGGATGAAGGCAATGGCTGTTTCTCATTGCCTAATGGCACCCGTTTAGAAACCCTGATCCCCAACGTTAACTGGTACGAAGTGCAGGATTATTCCTCACAGCAAACGGCTCAGTTTTTTAAACCACAAAAGTGGGATGCCTGGTGGGATGCCTGTGCTGCCTCCGGTGGTAAATCCCTCCTGCTGCATGACATCGAACCAAATTTAAAACTGGTGGTTTCTGATATCCGCGAATCTATCCTCACCAACCTGGATGAACGCTTCCAGCAGGCAGGCCTCATCAAGTACCAGAAAAAGATCCTCGACCTAACTCAAAATAACGACCTCCTGTTACACGACTATACCTTTGATGGTATTATACTTGATGCCCCCTGCAGCGGCTCAGGCACCTGGGGACGTACGCCCGAAATGATCAGTCAGTTTGATACCTATAAGATTGAATTCTTTCAGCGGCTACAGCAGAGCATTGTGCGCAATGTGGTAAAACACCTTAAACCCGGCAAACCGCTTATCTATATTACCTGCTCAGCATTTAAAGCAGAGAATGAAGAGGTAGTGAACTTTATTGTAAAAGAACTTGGCCTTAAACTGCAAGAGCAAAAAGTTTTAAAGGGTTACGAGAACAAAGCCGATACCATGTTTGTGGCAAGGCTAACCCCCTAGCCCCTTACTCTTTCTGCACCACGTCATTGCGAGGTACGAAGCAATCTCTATACTATGCAGATCAATGGAGATAGGTTTTGTTCAATGACGTAATACCGGGCTGTTGATTGTCCTACGTAGAGATCGTTTCGTTCCTCACGATGACGCCTGGTGGTTAGTTTCTTGTTTGTCCGTCCGGTTTTTAGGAGTGGGTATGGTGGACAAGAGTGGACAAAGCTTTCTCCGCCACGTCATTGCGAGGTACGAAGCAATCTATAAGCTATGCAAATCAATGGAGATTGATTTTTGTTCAATAACGTAATACCGTGCTGCTGATTGTCCACAGTAGAGATTGCTTCATTCTTCGCAATGACGCGCGGTGATGGGATGTGGTTTTAATGTTTATTTGATAATATGGTTTTTCAAAGAGGTGGATGTGTTTATATCACCACAAACAAATTACATACGGTGCTTTACACTGGTGTTACTTCTGACATTACAGGTAGAATATGGGAGCATAAAAACAAAATACACCCCAATAGCTTTACGGCGAAATACAATTGCGATAAATTAGTTTACTACTTTTTTTATTCGAGCATAGAGGAAGCTATTGCTTCTGAAAAGGCAATAAAAGGAGGTAATCGGAAATATAAAAAGCAATTAGTTGAATCCATAAATCCTGAATGGATTGATTTATATGATAAGTTAATGGAAGAATAAAATAATATTGGTCCATTAATCGTCTGCAGTAGAGATTGCTTCGTACCTCGCAATGACGCGCGGTGCAGTATCTCTTTTCAATATGCTGTTGCGTTCGTTTCAGGAGCGAACACCTGTGAAACACTTTTGAAACAGTAACGTATTAACCCATCCAGCATGTCATTTCGAGTAATAACGAGAAAGCTTTTGCGCCGTACAAGCTTTACGCTTTGCCTATCACACGTAAAAGTTTTTTCGCTGCGCTCAAGAGATAGTTTCCCCTCGGTACCCTCGTTCGAAATGACAAGGTGTAGAATTACGCGTTCCTGTTCCCCTAGCCTCCTGAAGGGGGATTTTTGATTTATCATTGACCTTACTCATCTTTTAACGTTCTGGCTGGGTTGCTCATGGCTGCTTTAACGGTAAGGTAACTGATTGTAGCAAGCGTTAGTAAAATAAGCGTTAGTATAGGTAAAATAAACTGCCACAAACTTAGCTGAACCCTGAAGGCATAGCCATTTAACCATTGATTTACCAACACAAAGGCAAGCGGAATAGCTATTAAACTGCAAACCAGTATCAGCCTGATAATATCCCATGTTAATATGGATACGATGCTTTGCACAGATGCGCCCAAAACCTTACGCACACCAATTTCCTTTGTACGGCGTGAGGTATTATAAGCAGTAAGACCAAACAGCCCCATACAGGCAATAATAATTGCCAATACAGAGAAAAGCATAAAGGTGCCTCCAAATTGTGTTTCTTGCTGGTATTGCTGGTTGTAAAAATCATCCAGGAAAAAGAAATCAAAGGATGATTCGGGGAAATACCGGTTCCAGATGCTTTTCACCTCATCAACTATCTGGCGGTTATTATTGGTACTGGTTTTAATAGAATAATAATTGATGCCCACCCATCCTAATTTAGGATCCATAAAAAGAATTACCGGGGTGTAGTTACGCTGTAATGATTGCTGATGATAGTTTTTCACCACCCCTATTACCTCATTAGGCTTTTTGTCAAGCGTTTCCAGCCATACTTTTTTACCTACTGCATCATTTACTGAGGCAAAGCCAAATTGTTTTACTGCGGCTTCATTTAACACAACGCCGGTAGAGTCTGAAGGACGGCTTGCATCAAATGCCCTGCCTGCAATAACTTTCAAATCATAGGCATTAATAAAATCAAAATCAACCCGTTGCAGCTCATACAACCGTTCTTCGGCTTTTGATGCTCCAAACCTTCTGTCGGCCGAAAATCCGCCAACCTCTTTACCGGGTACCGCTGCTGAACCTGTAATGTTTTTCACACCGTTAATGTTTTTCACATCGGCTTTAAAGCTGCTGAGTTTTGATGCATAATTATCGGTACTCACAGGTGCTTTCAGCACAAGGGTTTGATCCATATTGATCCCCGTATCAACATTATTCATATAATGAAGCTGCCTGTAAATAGCAATGGTACCTGCAATAAGTAATAGTGAAGCGGTAAACTGGAAGGCAACCATTCCTTTCCGAAGGATAATGCCTCCTTTTGAAAAGGTATAGCGGCCCTTTAATACCCGCACCGGGTTCACATTGGCCAATACTAAAGCCGGGTAAAAGCCCGATAAAAACATAACCGCCAATAACACTGCCCCGGTTTGCAGATACAAGGGCAAATCAAATAAAAGACTTTCGGTTGCACTTTTGCCGGTAAAAGAAGGCAGGTAGTAAACCGAAACATTCACAATTACTATGGCTATAACTAACGCTGCCAGGTTAATAATACCCGATTCTATTAAAAATTGAGCCAATAACTGCCCTATCCTTGCCCCGTTAACTTTACGGATACCAATTTCACGTGCCCTGTCGGCAGCTTTGGTTGTTGCCAGGTTAATATAGTTTACGCAGGCTATTATCAATATAACAAAGGCCATTATATTTAAAAAGCTAACGGCAAGGGCGTTTCCTTTGGTTTCAATTTCATAAGGCTTTGCCGGATTTAAGTGGATACTGGTTAACGGAATCAGCCGGATGGCCCATTTTAAATCTTTAAGCGACTGAGCTGTTTTATACCGCTCTGCAAGGGCCGGAAACTTCGCTTCAACGGCGGCTATATTGGTATTGGGCTTTAGCTTTACAAAAGTGTAACTCTCGTGTATGTACCAAAAATCTTTAAGAAACCGGGGCTGAGTATCCCATGATATTAAAAAGCTGAACTTTATGGTAGTATTTGGGGGCACATCTGCAAAAACACCCGTTACCATACAATGAAAAGTGCCATTATAATTGGTTACATCAACAAACTTACCCATTGGGTCGGCATTGCCGAAAAACTTTAGTGCCGACGATTGCGATATGGCTATGGTATTGGGCCGGTTCAATACCGTTGAGGCATCGCCTTTTATTAGTTTATAAGTGAAGAATTTAAAGAAGTTAGTATCAGCAAAGCAAACATGCTCTTCCCTGTATTTTATGTTCTGATACCTTACTACCCTTTCAGAATTGTTCCAGTTTATCCGCGTAAATGATGCTATTTCCGGAAAATTGGCCTTCATGGCAGTGGCATAACCATTGGTACTGGTGGCCCAGCTATCGTTCAAAACATCACCTTTATAAAACTGACTTTCCACGCGGTAAATATTATCAGCGTCGGCATTCATGTGGTCGTAGCTTTTTTCAAAATGCACGTAGGCACTTATCAAAACAAAGGCAGCAATACCCAAAGCAAGTCCGGCTACATTTATAAAAGTGTAAAATTTGTTTTTGATCAGGTTACGATAAGTAACCAACAGCATGTTACGCAGCATATTGACGAATGATTTATACCCCTAATATAACAATTTGAAAACCAGTTGTACAAACTGTGAAGATCAGGGAGTAAAAATGTTGATTATCAGCAAGGAGATATTGCTGTGCTGTTGCGTTCGTTTCAGGAGCGAACAGGGGTGAAACTGTTTTGAAACAGTGCGGCAGATTACATAAGATCTGCTTAGCTATTTTTGTTGTCAATATTCCATTAGTTATTGCGTTTAATAAAATCTATCAAACCTGGGAAATATTGATTAGGGTTGTCGATAAAACAGATATGACCTGCATTTGGCACTATATAATATTGAGCATTAGGAAACAATTTGCTTAGCGTTTCAATCTGTTTAGTACTTATAATAAAATCATATTCTCCACTTATTAGCAAAACAGGGATGTTTATTTTCGGTATCATATCAGCATAATTCAGTGAAAAGGTCGACGGTCCTATCTTTTGGGCAACCTCAAAATTCTTATGGACTTTTGTTCTTAAAATTGCATCGGGCAATGTGTCCAGTCTAAGTACAAAGTTTCTGGTAAATGTGCTATCGAATGCTTCCTGATATACCTTTTTATCATAAGATGATCCTTGCAGCTTCCTTTGGATAAGGCTATTATATTTTTTTGTCGCATTTAGTATACTGTCGGTTTGATTATTAATAAAAGAAATTCTTTGATCGAAATCTTTTGGAAAGGGGTTCATATCTGAAAATATCATCCCTTTAACGTGGGTTTGATATTTGTAACTATAAGCAAGAGCAAGCAAACCACCATATGAGTGTCCGTATATGAAAAGTTTACTGAGCTTTAATCCCTTCCGCACTTGTTCTATTTCTTCAACATAACGAGACACCTTCCAAAGAGTAGTGTCATTTAATTGCTGCTTTGTTGGTTGCTCAGAAAAGTAAGACCCAAATTGGTCATAATAATAAATTGTTATTCCATTGTTTGGGAGGTACTTTGAAAATATTTCAAAATATTCATGCGATTGAGCGGGACCGCCATGCAATAACAAAACATTAATTTTTCCATCTCCGATTTTTTGAGTCCAAACCCAAAACTTTCCGTTTATCAATATTTTCTTTACTCCCTGCTCATGTTGTTTTTTATAGTATACGCTATCTTTATTCTGCCCTTTAGTAACAATTGAAGTTAAAAGCAAAAAAAGCGCTATTAAACAAGTCCGTAAATTTAGGATGGCAAATTGTATGTTCATTTTTTTTGATTTAAAACTATGACTGTACTATTTACTCTTAGGTTACAGTTTAGCCCTGGAATACTCCCTCTGCGAGCGATGATCGTTGGTTGTGGGTGTTGCGTTCGTTTCAGGAGCGAACAGGGGTGAAACAGTTTTGAAACACTTTGCACTTACCAAGCGTCATTGCGAGGTACGAAGCAATCTCTACGCTGGACAATCAACAGCACGGTATTTCGTCATTTAATAAAATCTATCTCCATTGATCTGCATTGCTTATAGATCGCTTCGTTCCTCGCGATGACGTGTAGAAATAAATCCCAAATGCACAGTACGTTAAATAAACGTGAATTTTTCCTTCCGGCGCGAATATTTCGGGGTAATTGAGCGGTTCTTAGTGTGTTGGGGCTAATGTTTTATGGGCCATTAACTCACTGTTTATCAAACTATAAATAAAAATGTATAAGTGCTTTTATTGTTACAATCTGCTCTTTATCATTTCAATAAATTTAACTACGTTTGGGGAAATGTGATTTAAACTTTTAAAACTGATCTTATTAATTTAAAATGAAGTTATTTATTAAGAAACCTATAGCGCAGCTCATGGCTGCGTCGAAGGAGACGGAAAAAACCTTAAAACGAACGCTGGGTGTCGGGTCGCTTATTGCATTGGGTGTCGGAGCCATTATTGGTGCCGGTATTTTTGTGCGTACAGCAGCAGCAGCCGGTGAACATGCCGGGCCTGCCGTAACCATTTCATTCCTTATCGCAGCGTCAGGTTGTGCGCTTGCAGGTTTGTGTTATGCGGAGTTTGCCAGTATGATCCCTATCGCCGGATCGGCCTATACTTACTCTTATGCCACCATGGGCGAGTTTATTGCCTGGATCATCGGCTGGGATTTGGTACTGGAATACGCTTTAGGCGCTGCTACGGTAGCCATTGGCTGGTCGCAGTATTTTAACGAGTTTCTGAACACTTTTTTCCATGTGCATATTCCATTTGTATGGTCGCATGCCCCATGGGAAACCAATATATCACAAACCGGATTGTATATTAACGAGGCCCATGGCCACGGTATAGTTAACCTTCCGGCTATATTTATTGTGTTGATGCTTACCTTGCTGCTTATCCGCGGTACGGCCGAATCAGCTATTGTAAACAACGTTATTGTGGTAGTTAAAGTAGCTATCGTATTAATGATCATTACTTTAGGCTGGCAGTTCATCAACCCTGCTAACCATACACCTTATTTAATTCCTGCTAATGCCGGTATCGTTAAAACCAGCACCGGGGTAATTAATTATGCCGATACGTTTAACCACGGATGGCTGGGTGTGTTGCGTGGTGCCAGTGTGGTATTCTTTGCCTTTATTGGTTTTGATGCCGTTTCAACTGCCGCTCAGGAAGCTAAAAATCCGCAGAAAGATATGCCAAAAGGTATCCTGATTTCATTGGCTTTCTGTACTTTACTTTACATCCTTTTCTCGCACGTATTAACAGGTTTAGCACCATACAAAGACTTTTTGATTAAAGGTAAAGAAGCTTCGGTAACGTATGCTATTACCCAGTTTATGCCGGGTTATGGTTGGTTAGCTTCGTTGGTTACTATCGCTATTTTAGCCGGATTTTCATCAGTTATCCTGGTGATGTTATTGGGCCAAACAAGGGTATTTTATACCATGAGCATCGACGGTTTAATACCGCCGGTATTTTCAAAGTTACATCCAAAACATCGTACACCATATAAATCACAATGGTTGTTCTTTGTATTTGTATCGATTTTTGCCGGATTTATACCTGATACCATAGTGGGAGATATGGTAAGTATAGGTACTTTATTCGCATTCGTGCTGGTATCATTAGGTATCCTTATTCTGCGCAGAACAGATCCTGACCTGGTTAGGCCGTTTAAAACGCCGCTTTACTGGTTGGTTTGTCCGCTGGGTGCGTTAATCTGCCTGTTTATGATTGCCAGCGAAGGCATTGGTAACTGGGCAAGGTTAATTGTTTGGTTGCTGATTGGCTTTATTGTATTCTTTGGCTATAGTATTAAACACTCAAAAGTAAGGCACGGTATTGTTGAGCCTGCAGAGGATCCGATTAATCCTAAATTTGTAGAATAATATAACTAACCAGGGCACTATTTGTTGCCATTGGTTGAATAATATAACCGAATTGTTGAAAGGGTTCTGATTTATCAGAGCCTTTTTTGTTACCTTAAATCCCGAAAACCCGCACCATCTGCATGAAGGCCGATAAAAACCTCTGGATATTAGTATTTGTTTGTGTTATTAACTCGCTCGGCTTTGGCATCATTGTGCCGGTGCTGTATACCTATGGTAAAACCTTCGGACTTACGGGTACTACACTGGGTATATTAACGGCTACATTTTCCATAGCGCAGTTTTTTGCAACGCCTGTTTTAGGCTCCCTGTCAGACAAATGGGGGCGCAAACCTTTACTGGTCATCAGCCTGGCAGGTACTTGTATCTCTTTCCTCATGTTTGCCGAGGCACGAAGCTTAATAGTTCTTTTTGCTGCGCGGATATTGGATGGCTTAACGGGCGGCAATGTATCCGTTGCACAGGCCATGGTAGCCGATACCGCTAATGCACAGAACAGGGCAAAACGTTTTGGTATTTTAGGCTCGGCCTTTGCATTTGGCTTTGTAATAGGGCCGGTGGTAGGTGGTTCGTTCAGTGCTTTGAGTGCGCAGGCACCTTTCTTTTTTGCAGCGGGAATCTCCTTATTAGGCACCTTATGCGCAGCCTTTTTACTCAAAGAAACCAACCCTACCAATAAAGAAACCCGGTCAAAAAAGCAGTATCACTTCAAGTTCAGCACCATGCTTACCACGCTAAAAAGAAAAACAGTAGGTACGGCAGTATTTATCGGCTTTATACTTACCATGGCTCAGTTCACCATGGTTATAGGATTCCAAACCTTTAGCGTTGATGTGTTGAAGATAAGCCCTACCCAAATGGGTATTTTCCTGGCGGGATTTGGCATCTGTGGCATCATAATGCAGCTTTGTGTGCCTTTCTTTATCAAAGTATTTAAGTCGAAGCCTTTGATCCTGATGATCTCCACCCTATTATGTTTTGCAGCGATGTTCCTTTCTGGACTTAATTCCCTGCTGATCCCTTTTGCCATCTGGCTTTGTATCTATGGCTTGTTTAATGGTTTACGCAACCCCATGCTTAACGCCATTATAGCCGATAATATTGACAAATCAGAACAGGGTAAAATACTGGGGATCAATCAGTCGTACGCCTCTATAGGGCAAACATTAGGGCCCATAACCGCGGGCCTTATTGCAGTTATTTCTATACATAGTATATTCTTTTTGTCGTCTTTCTATATTTTAGTTGCATTTTTGTTAAGTTTTAGGTTAAAGTCGAACGCTTAAAAAATTAATGCCATGCATCCATTTATCTTCAGAGAGATAATTTCCGTTACCATGATCCTTTTTGCGATCATTGATATTATAGGAGCCATACCCGTAATTATCCAGCTGCGCCAACGGGCCGGGCATATCCAATCGGAAAAAGCAAGTATAGCCGTACTGGTACTGATGATTGTTTTTCTGTTTGTGGGCGAAAAGTTATTGAGCATTATCGGTTTGGATGTATCTTCATTTGCCATAGCCGGTTCGCTGGTGATCTTTATTATAGCGATGGAAATGATAATGGGCATCACCCTTTTTAAGGAAGATCATATCCCTGCAACGGTATCTATCGTCCCCCTGGCTTTCCCGCTTATAGCCGGAGCCGGTACCATGACCACCCTGCTATCCCTCAAAACACAATACCAAACGCAGGATATTGTAGTAGGCATTATATTGAATACCCTGTTTGTTTACCTCGTACTAAAAAATGTAAAATGGCTGGAGCGCCTGCTGGGCCAAACCGGATTAGCCATACTGCGTAAAGCCTTCGGTATTATTTTATTAGCTATCGCGATAAAGTTGTTTAGGAGTAATACGCATTTATAACCCCCACCCCCCTGAAGGGGGAGCAGGAATGCATGTGGATGGATGTTTACTGTTTCAAAAGTGTTTCACCCCTGTTCGCTCCTGAAACGAACGCAACAGTGCAAATATATTCAACATCCATCGTGGGATGAGAAGAGAGATTCGTCCGCCCTTGTCCACCATACCCGCTCCTAAAAACCGGACGGACAAACAAGAAACTAATCACCGCGCGTCATTGCGAGGTATTGCCTGTCCCGAACTTGTTTCGGGAAAGCAACCTCTACAGCGGACAATCAACAGCACGGCATTATGTTATTTGAACAAAAATCTATCTCCATTGATTTGCATAGCTTATAGATTGCTTCGTACCTCGCAATGACGTGGCGCAGAGAAATGAGCACAAAAAAGGCCTCCATCCCTGGAAGCCCTTTTCATCTATATTTATAAGGTTGAATTATCCTTTTTTGCTGATCAGCGTTACATGCGTGTTTACGGCTTGCATCCTGATCTCTTTTGGTGCTGGGTGATGATTTATCGCACTTGGTTTGGCATCGCTTGCATTTAAGTGCGGGGCTATTACCAGTGATACGATAGACATCAGCTTAATTAAAATATTCATCGACGGACCTGAGGTATCTTTAAACGGATCGCCTACGGTATCGCCGGTTACGGATGCTTTATGCGGTTCTGATTTTTTGTAATAGATCTCTCCGTTTATCTCGCATCCTTTTTCGAATGATTTTTTGGCATTATCCCAGGCACCACCGGCATTGCTCTGGAAAATTCCCATCAATACACCCGATACGGTTACGCCTGCCAATAATCCACCCAAAACCTCCGGACCAAAAGCAAAGCCGATAATAATTGGCGTAATCAGGGCAATCAATCCCGGGGCAACCATCTCGCGGATAGATGCTTTGGTTGATATGGCTACGCATTTTTCGTACTCGGGCTTACCGGTATACTCCATAATGCCCGGTATCTCACGGAACTGACGTCGTACTTCTTCCACCATCGCCATAGCTGCTCTACCAACGGCAGAGATACACAGCGCAGAGAAGATGAATGGGATCATACCGCCAACAAATAAGCCAGCCAGTACATTTGCTTTATAAATATCAATATGCTCAATACCTGCAACACCCACAAAGGCTGCAAACAAGGCCAGTGAGGTTAGCGCTGCCGAAGCAATGGCGAAACCTTTACCGGTTGCTGCGGTAGTGTTACCCACAGCATCAAGGTTATCGGTACGGTGCCTAACTTCTTCGGGTAAGCGGCTCATTTCGGCAATACCACCTGCGTTATCGGCAATAGGTCCGAAGGCATCAATAGCCAATTGCATAGCGGTGGTGGCCATCATACCGGCAGCAGCAATAGCCACGCCGTATAAGCCTGCAAAGTAATGGGCGCCATAAATACCGGCTGCCAAAACTAATATCGGGGCCACTGTCGACTCCATGCCCACAGCCAAACCACCAATAATATTGGTTGCATGGCCCGTTGACGATTGCCTGATGATGCTCAGCACCGGGCGCTTGCCCATAGCGGTATAATACTCTGTAATCATAGACATCAGCGTACCTACTACCAAGCCTACCAGGATAGCCATAAACACCCCGTTTTTAGTAAAGTGCGATGACCCCTCTTTTAAAACACCGTTAGCCAAATCTCTCGACATGTGGAACTCACCATCGGGCAGCATCCACATCACCACAAAATAAGTAGCTATTGCAGTTAATATAATCGACATCCAGTTGCCTAAATTCAATGCTTTTTGTACGCTGGAGGTTTCTGTTTTTATTTTAACGAAGGCGGCACCAACAATAGAGAATACCAAACCTAAGCCTGCAATAACCATCGGCAACAATACCGGGGCTATACCACCAAATTTATCGTCAGATACTATTTCTCTACCCAATACCATAGTCGCCAGCATAGTAGCCACATACGATCCGAATAAATCGGCACCCATACCGGCTACGTCACCCACGTTATCGCCTACGTTATCGGCAATGGTGGCGGGGTTACGCACATCATCCTCAGGGATCCCGGCTTCAACCTTACCTACCAGGTCGGCACCTACGTCGGCAGCTTTGGTATAAATACCACCGCCAACACGGGCAAATAACGCTATGGATTCAGCACCTAATGAAAATCCGGCCAAAACATCCAGGGCTCTTGCCATGGCTTCGCCGTTAACGCTGCTGCCTGTATTTACCACGTAAACCGTATAAAACACAATAAACAAGGAACCTAAACCAATAACCGCCAAACCGGCAACGCCCAAACCCATTACCGTACCGCCTGTAAACGATACTTTTAGGGCTTTGGCCAAACTGGTTTTAGCTGCCTGCGTGGTGCGCACGTTGGCTTTGGTAGCAATACGCATCCCCAAAAAGCCTGCAAAGGCCGATAGGAAAGCGCCCACTAAAAATGATACCGCAATTACCGGGCTCGATGTAGTCACCGTTGTGCCCGACCATGCCAGCAATATCATGGCTAATACTACAAAGTAGCTGAGTATTTTCCACTCGGCACGTAAAAAAGCCATTGCACCATCGGCAATGTAGCCTGCTAACTGGTTCATCCCTGCATCGCCGGTTTCCTGTTTAGTAACCCATGCAGCCTTTATAGCCATGGCGATAATTCCAATAAGTCCAAATACAGGAATCAAATAAATTAAGTAAGTGTTTAAAAAATCCATATTCAATAATTGGTGTAAGTTTTTTGTTATTAATCCCTTAGATGATTAAAATAATTGGTTCTGCAAATTAGCAAATTAATTTATTTACAATAGCGTGTCAATTATAAAGTTTTTTGAATAGTTTAGAAGCTTAAACACCTCACTATTGATGACTGAGAAACAGGAACAACCAAAATTGAAGCACGAACTGGGTTTGCTTGACGGCACTATGCTGGTAGCAGGCTCCATGATAGGCTCAGGTATATTTATTGTTAGTGCCGATATTACCCGCGATGTGGGCTCGGCGGGCTGGCTCATAGCCGTTTGGCTCATAACCGGCTTTATGACCCTTACCGCAGCCGTAAGCTATGGCGAGCTGAGTGCCATGTTCCCCAAAGCAGGTGGTCAGTACATCTACCTTAAAGAAGCTTACAACAAACTAATTGCTTTTTTATACGGATGGAGCTTTTTTGCCGTAATACAAACCGGCACCATTGCTGCCGTAGGGGTGGCATTTTCTAAATTTGCTGCGTACCTTTTTCATCCGCTTAGCGAGGATAATATTCTTTTTCACAGCAGCCTGGTCAATATCAGCGCAGCGCAACTGGTTTCTATCGTAGTAATTGTGCTGCTTACTTTTATCAATACCAAAGGTGTTAAAAGCGGTAAAATCATCCAAAATATATTTACCATTACCAAACTACTCAGTTTATTCGGGTTGATTATATTTGGTTTTTTTGCCCTTAAGGGCGATGTATGGCATGCCAACTGGACAAATGCCTGGAGTATGCACAAGCTCAATGCCGATGGTTCTTTCGGAAGTTATACGCTTGCTGCTGCTATGGGTGCAATTGCTGCCGCTATGGTGGGTTCTATTTTTAGCAGTGATGCCTGGAACAATGTAACCTTTATTGCAGGCGAAATGAGCAACCCGAAGCGTAACATCGGCCTAAGCTTATTTTTTGGTACATTGATAGTTACCATTATTTATGTTTCGGCCAATGTGATGTATACAGGCGTACTATCAATGCATGATATTGCCACTGCCGATAAAGACCGTGTTGCCGTGGCTGCATCACATGTAATATTCGGTGATTTAGGCACTTATATTATCGCCGTAATGATCATGATCTCCACCTTTGGCTGTAACAATGGTTTAATTATGGCAGGTGCAAGGGTTTACTACAGCATGGCTAAAGATGGTTTATTCTTTAAACGTACCGGCACTTTAAACAAGTTTGCCGTACCCGAATTTGGTTTGTGGATACAAGCCGTAGTAGCTTCTATTCTTTGCCTGAGCGGCAGATATGGCGATTTGCTGGACATGATATCTTTTGTAGTGGTGATATTTTATGTATTAACCATTTTAGGCATTTACATACTCCGCGTTAAGCGCCCCAATGCCGAAAGGCCCTATAAAGCATTCGGATACCCTGTATTGCCAGCTATTTATATGATTATGGGGGTTGTTTTTTGTATCTTATTGATTATCTATAAGCCAAACTTTACATGGCCAGGCTTAATTATTGTATTGATTGGTATCCCTATTTATTATTTTACGCAACGTAATTCAACAAATGAAGATCAGGCAGATCTGCTTAGTTAGTTTATTTTTTTTAGGGGTCGATGCTTCGGGGCAATCCTTACAGCAAAACCTGCAATCGGCATTTAACCGTCTGCAAAGCGATACACAGTGCCGTTATGCCTCGGTATCATTAACCGTGCTGGATGCTAAAACGGGTGAAACGGTGTTTTCCGCCAATCCTAATATGGGTCTGGCTACGGCATCAACCTTAAAAACAGTTACTACTATTACGGCCTTCAATTTATTAGGGAAGGATTTTCAATACCAAACCCAGTTTGGCTACACAGGTATTATTACTGCCGATGGTACCCTTAACGGTGATATCATTATTAAAGGTGCCGGCGACCCTACCCTGGGCAGCTGGCGCTATGAAAGCATGCACGAGGATCATATCCTTAGCCTGATGGTTACTGCCCTGCAAAAAGCAGGCATAAAAAAGGTAAACGGCAGGGTTATTGGCGATGACAGCATATTTGGTTCGCAGTCAATTCCTGAGGGGTGGATCTGGATGGATGTAGGCAATTACTACGGCGCAGGAACATCGGGACTTTGCTGGCGCGAAAACCAGTTTGATATTAAGCTGCATACCGGTGGGGTTGATAGTCCGGTAAGTGTAACGCGTACCGTGCCCAATGTGCCCTACCTGAACTTTAAAAGCGAGCTGACCAATGCGCCATCAGGTACCGGCGACAATGCTTATGCCTTTTTACCCATAGGCGGTAAAACCATGTACCTGCGGGGTACCTATGCCATTGATCAAACTAAAAAAAGCATAGCAGCGGCCCTCCCCGATCCGGCTTATGATGCCGCCTACCATCTTACCGATACCCTGAAACGATTAGGTATTTTGGTAAGCAATGAACCCGAATCAACCGGAACATTAGCGGCTAAGGGCCTGCAAACACCACAGATAGCCACTAATTTAACCAGCATACCATCGCCACGTTTAAGCCAGATTATTTACTGGCTCAACCAGAAAAGCATTAACCTGTATGCCGAGCAATTATTAAAAACCATAGCCTGGAAAGCAGGTAAACAACCCTCAACCACCAACGGCGTACAAGTAGAGCAGGATTTTTGGAAAGCCCGGGGTATTGACCCACACTCACTAAACATTGTTGATGGCAGTGGTCTATCCCCTACCGACAGGGTAACTACCTTAACCATGGCCACCATCCTGAAATCAGCAAAAGGGACAGATTGGTTCGTTGATTTTTACGAGAGCTTGCCCACCTACAACAACATGAAAATGAAAAGCGGCAGCATTATTAATGTGCTCACTTATGCCGGTTATCAAACATATAAGGGCAGGGAGCTATGTTTCTCCATCATGGTAAACAACTTCAACGGATCGAGTCACGCTATTAAGGAGAAGATGTTTGGGGTATTGGATGAGTTGAAGTAAGAGGGAATCGTAAAAATTACCAAGCGTCATTGCGAGGTACGAAGCAACCTCTACAAAGGACAATCAACGGAACGGTATTCTCTTTATTGAACAGAAATCCTTCGCCATTGATTTGCATAGCTTATAGATTGCTTCGTACCTCGCAATGACATGGGGGAGAGATTTTTTACCTTCCTGATTTTATACTGTTAAACGGCACGCCCAAACCATCGGCAGCATATTGGGTAAGCACACTATCTTTTAGGGTGATGTAATCGCCATTGGGGCTTACCAGCCATTTTTCAAAACCATCATTTACCTTTTGCGGCATGGTGGCAGATACTATTTTGGCGGTAGAATCGAGCTCAATAATATAGAGGTCATTCTTTTCATCCAGCGGATCGGTAAAGGGAATAATTACCGTATGATTATAATCATCAATAAACCTGCCCAGCACATTCTTATTGGTAATTTCTTTAGGCTGAAGGCTCAGTAGTATTTTCACTTTTGCGCTATCCAATCCATAAATCTTCACCCTGAATACGTTGCCGTTATCGTCCTTTAAAGTATCGGTTGGTTTTACATCGCTTTCTTTAATAAACTTAGCGGCTGCGTAATAGCTGTTATCGCCTGCGCTAAAATCAGTATTGCCGGGCAACAGGTAATGGATAGCCAGGTGCTCAATTTTGGCACTGTCGGTTTTCACTTTGCCGGCTATCAGCAATAGTTGCTGTGCGGTCATCCTGTGGTTAATGTGAACATCAACAGTAGTAAGGGTATCTGTTTTAAAAACTTTTGATATAGTATAATGCGGAACAGGCTGTGGCTTTTTGCAGGCAAAAAAAATGAACGTTAAAAAGCAAAGCGCTAAAAAATTAATACGTTTAGTCATACAATCAATGCGGCTGAAAGCCTTTTATGGCTAACCGCAATTACCTGCAAATGTATTTTATTTTCGAGTAGAATAATGTAAATATGTTGTTTAGCAACTACCTTATAAGTGTTACATATCCGCTTTTTGTACTGCTCTTGTTATCGGGCATGGTAAAGGATGCTACGTAATAATACACGCCAAATGGTGCGGGGTTATTATTAACGGTTCCGTCCCAGCCATCAAAAACACTTTTTGATTGAAATACCAAACTGCCCCAGCGATCATAAACGAAAAGCTTAAAAACTATGGGATTACTATTTTGATTCGCCCTAAAAACGTCATTTATACCATCGCCATTTGGTGTGAAAGCATTTGGGAAGCTTACAATAAAACACTCATCATGCGGAATATTGACGGCAAGTGTATCAATAATACAACCTTGCCCGTTAAATATATTAAAATAATTAATGCCAGGTTTCAAATTATTAATAGTTGAATTAAAAGGAAAAACATCAGTACCGTGTTTAATAGTTGCCGCACCTTTACTATCGCCATTGGCAGAAATTTTTACGCTGCCTGGTAATTCACATTCTGCACTTTTAATAGTAAGGGCAATATCTGGTTTATCAAGCGTATAGTCGGGCACTATTACCTGCTGTTCTAACTTGTCTCCGCCAGATGAAGTAATAACCAGATTATAAGTACCAGGAGGCACAAAATCAAAAACACCGGTAGTATCGCTCACATTATTTAATGTATAAGTGTACTGATCAGGATGAGGTTGCGTTGTTATTGTTATGCTGGCTTGTCCGTAAACAGTGCACTCGGGGGCTACATCAATATTGCCAATGGTTATTGGGGGGCAAACATTTTGCGTTAGCACATAATCCTTTTCCTCAATAATGCAACCGGCTGTGTTAACAATAGTAAAGTGATAGGTGCCTGCAGTAAGCCCGGTAAAACTATTATCAAAACCAAAGGTATTATTGTTGTATTGTATACGGTATGCAGCATCTGCGCTTCCTGCATCAAGCTTAATAGTACCGGTTAAATTGCATATCGGTTCATTGAGTGTTGCATTTATGATTGGGTCACTCAAGCTAAAATCGGGCACTATAAAGGTTGTATTGGTAGGGAATTGCCCTCCGTTTGATGTAACATTAAGCTGATAGGTACCCGGCAAAAGATTATCAAAAATACCCGTTGTATTGGATTGGCCATTACCTAGGGTAAATGTAAACTGATCGGTATTGGGTTCGCACACAATTTTAACCTGCCCCTTATTCAATGCGTTACATTCCCTGGTAACATTAATACTATCAATCACAACAGAAACACATGGATCTTGTGGCAGATAGTAGGATTTCTGGTCAATTATACAACCACTTTTATTTAGAATAGTAAAACTATAAGTCCCTGTACTTAAACCTGTAAAGATATGGTCGAAGCCATAAACACTATTTTGAAACGCTATGCTGTACAATGCGTCAGAAGCCCCCACATCAAGCTTAATCTGACCGCTATTATTACATACAGGATTTATTTGAGTTTCGGTAATTGCCGGGCTATTAACCGTATAATCCGGTATAACAAAAGCTGTATCTGTTGGTATTTCCGGCCCGTTTGATTTGATGGTAAGATTATAAGTACCTGGTGGCAAATTATCAAAGGTTCCGGTAGTATTGCTCTGGCCATTACCAAGCGTAAATGTGTATTGATTGGTACCGGGTGAGCAAACTATAGCAACGCTTGCCTGGTTATATGCGTTACACTCCTGGGTAGTAGTAAAGTTAACAATATTGATTCTTTGCACCACACCCGCTTCTGTAGCGCTTCCTGCATCATAAATTACAAATGGTACAGTTCCTACTGAACCCACCTGAGTCATATTTTGCATATCGAGCTGAATAATACTGGTTGAGTTTGCTTGCTGATTTACATCTAATGCGTATAATGTTTTGACCCCGTTTACCAAAACATTTGCCAAGCCAAAAACGTCTACATTATACATAGGAATAGATAGGGTGCTTAAAGCCGGGTTACTTAAATTTACGGTAACGATACCTTCGGGAGCAGCCATATACAATTGGTTATTATAAAATGCTACATCGCCCGCAGCACTATAGGGCATTGTGCCTAAGTATTGAGATGTTGGATTGGGGCTATTGGGGTTAACTGAATAAAGCTGATAACCATTAACGTAATATAACAATCCCTTGGTGTCAACAGTAAGGGCATCGCCGGCAATACCGGTTGTAATGAGTGTACAATTGGTAATTGTGGGGGTTGCACCCGTTGTAATATCAGCCGAAAAAAGATTAGCGTAAGAATCAATATAATACAGCTTATTGCCGGATATAGCTATTGAAAAGTACGTACCACAGCCTTGTAAATATTGATACTGAGGGCCGCTATTGGTTAACGTAATTAAAGCGAGCTTGCCATTTGAATCACAAGCATAAAACTGCTGACTAAATGATTTAACAGAAAAGGCGAGAAACAAGATAAAAAGAAATAATTTCTTCTTAAACAATATAAATTTCAATGTAATAAGTCGGTTGCATGTATAAGCACTAAATATATCAACTTCTGCTCATAACATTAAGCAATACAGTCACATTATATTACAAATACCATAACAAGCTATATATCAATAATTTTAATTTAAATAATTCCGTACAGGGCACCGCCCGGCTCTCCCATCTTGTCTACCAGCTTTTCTACTTCGGGGTCTTTTATCAATACCGGTGCATGGTGCGGTTTAATGCGCGCATCAATAATCAGCGGACCTTTACAGCCCCAATGTTTATGCTCGGTAAAGCTGTTTATTCCATAAATATCGTGCGATGGATTGCTGCGGGTAAAGGTTACCCATACCAAATTATTGGTATTTTGCGCAGTAAAATCGGCATCATCACACAAAACTATTAGCGGTAAGCCATCCAGTTCGGCGTTTTCCAAATGCTCCTGTAATATTTCCATTATTAAAGGGATATCGCTGCTCTTGATGTTTTTAGGTACTTCAACAGCCAGTACGCCAGGTATAGCCATTTTATACTTTTCAAACGGGCGAGGCAAATCAAAGGTTGATGGTAATTCGGTCCAAAGTTCACGCTTTATATCTCCGGCTGCTGCAATGGCTACTTTACTGCCCGAGTTTAGCGAGCTACCGCTATAATCAAGCGTATCAATGGTGGTTTTGGTGTAGAAGTGTAAATCTCTGCCGAGGTCAATCCGTTGCAGCATGTGTTTTAAGAAACCGCCAATGTCATTTACATTCAGTTTGGCATCATCTTCTTTAGCAGCAATAAACAGGTATTTGGCAAGGCTTAGCTGACTTTTACCGAATATATGATTGGCAATGGTTAAGATCTCCTGTGGTTCGCGTTCCTTAATATAAGGCGTATAACGTTCGCTGCCAATAGCAAACAGCAAAGGGTGAACCCCGGCAGCATCAACCGCATTTACAGCATGAAGACCTGGAATTTCCTTTGGTATGGCCGATCCGGTAATCTCGTGGATGAGGGCGCCAAAGCTGGTATCTTCCTGTGGTGGCCTGCCTACTACCGTAAACGACCAAATGGCATCCTTACGGTGATAAACATTATGCACTTTTAGTAACGGAAACGGGTGTACCAGGCTGTAATATCCTAAATGATCGCCAAAAGGGCCCTCGGGTTTATTATCATGCGGCATTACGGTTCCGGTGATCACAAAGTCAGCATCAGCAGAAATACAAAAGCCCTCATCATCATAAAAATAACGGAAACGGCGGTTACCTAATGCCCCGGCAAAGGTCATTTCTGAAAGTCCCTCAGGCAGCGGCATCACCGCAGCTACCGGGTGTGATGGCGGGCCACCAACAAATATGCTTACTTTTAAGGGTAGTCCTTTTGCATTTGCTTTAGCCTGATGAACACCGATACCACGGTGCAACTGGTAATGCAAGCCTATTTCTTTATTCAGAATATAATCATTACCGGCTAACTGGATACGGTACATACCCAAATTGGCATTCATAATGCCGGGTTTATCGGCATCTTCGGTATACACCTGCGGCATGGTCACAAAGGGACCACCGTCTTTTGGCCAGTTTACTATCTGCGGTATATCACTGATCTGACATTTGGCAAAGTTTATGGGCGCACTTTTCCCGGTTTTCATCGGCAGGGCCGATAAAGCCGTCATGGCTACATTAGCATACTTAAAAGGATGCTTAATAGCTTTTATAGGATCGGATTTAATGTCGACCAGTGTTTTGATCTTATCTAACGTATCCCTAAAAATAAACCTCGACCTATCGAGCGTACCAAACAGGTTTGATACTGCCGGGAACTTACTGCCCTTTACATTTTCGAAAAGTATAGCAGGACCTTCATTTTCAAACACGCGCAAGTGAATTGCGGCCATTTGCAGATAAGGGTCAACCTCTTCTTTTATGCGGACCAAATGTCCGTGTTTTTCCAGATCAGTAATGCAGGCTTGTAAACTTGGGTAACCCATTAGCAAATAATAAAACTTTCGCCAAAAGTATAAAAGTTAAATTACAAGCCTGCCGGTTATGCCGAAATTTAGTAAACAGGTGGTTTAAAATCTTCAAATACATCGGTATTGCCGAGGTATGTCCATCTTAACCCTGTTATATAAAAATTTAACGCACTGCTAATTTGCTCGGCGGTGGCCATATCTACCAATTTTGTAAGATCATCAGCATATTGCCAGTTACCCAGTACTTCTGCCTGGCCAAGCCCTACAGCTATACTGGCGGCACTTTGACTATTAATATAGCTTTGAGTAAGATAACTATTTTTGATATGCTGAAGCCATTCACCATCAGCCCCATTAGCCTGAATCTCCTTTAGCTTCCTCATCATAACTAACATAGTTTCCTGAACATGTGTTGAACTTGCGGCCATCATAGCAATGGGCATTTTTAATTGCAAGGCACTTGCGCTGCTAGTGTAAACCAAATTAGATTGTGTGGATAAAGCAGCATAAAGGCTTCCGCCAAGAGCAGAAATACCTAACCGGAAAGGCACATAATTTACATCTGTAAATTGGGGAGAATTCACTATTGCCCCAATATAATTAAGTTTAGTATTGCGTTTTTCTGCAAGTAACTTATTATCATTAAAAACAGGCGTTTTCATTTCAACTTCAGTGTACGGCTTTGAGGGGATATTGCCAAAAGCCAATAAGATCTTTTCAAAAATATCCTGCTTACTAACGTTGCCAACTACCACTATAAATATTCTATTTTTACTTAATAATGTTTTATAATAATCAGCCAGGTCTGTAGCTGATAAGTCTCTTATTGTTTGTTCATTTCCGCCAGGATCAACGGCATATGGTGTATTCTTGAACGCATTTTGCATCTCTAATTCAAATAAATGGTTATCAGGATTAGAAAGACGATTTCTGTTAGCTGCCAGTGCCTTGCCTTTTAATAAATTCACTTCACTAGCTTCAAAAACAGGATTCATTATTGCATCTGAAAATAAATCCCAACCTTTTTCAAAATATTTAGAAATGCAATTCATTTGTATAAAACCATAATCGCGGCCTGATGCTCCGTACATCAATACCCCATATTTATCAGATGTATCCCTGAATGCTGTTGCCGGATATTTTTTGGTACCGCATTGTTCTGTTGCTTCAAGGGCAAGCATCTCAATTCCGGCTTTATTTGCCGGATAATTAGTTACTCCTCCTCTAAAAAACACCATTACATTAACTACATTCTTTGTGGTTGGTTTAAAAATAACTTTAATCCCATCGGCAGCAAATGATTGTGTTTCTGACTGCGCATTTGCTATTGAAATACAAACACAGGAAATAATTAAAGTGAAAATTATTTTTTTCATGGTTCGTATATTAATTGTTAGGTGTAAAAAATGATGTTGCATTAATTTGTTCATTTAACTCCGGATTTATAAGCAAGCCTGCGCAATAAGGCTTATTTCTGATATACTTATTTATGTATTTTTTAAGATCGGCCCGTGTTACTTTTTTTAAGTTTTCATTGTATGTGGCAAAATAATTAAGGGATGCAGATGCCCACCAGAAGGATAATGAATTTACATAAACAGATGTTATTTCTTCTTCGCGGGTCTTTGTTATTTCCAGCATTCTTTTTGCCGTTTCTATTTGTTCATCCGTTATATAATCATCCTCTCCCATTAAATCAATTTGCTTTTTAAGTTCTTCAACGCATTCTTTTACTTTTGATGGATAAGGGTTTATTGTCAGATTAATTGGGCCAACGTATTTAAGCGTTAAATACCCCAAATTTGTTGCCAGTGCTAATCCCGATTGTACCAGCGCATTGTTTAATTTTGATGATTTTTGATTTACGATATAAGAAAACACGTCGGCACAGTAAGTTGAGCTTATATCGTTTCGTGTATCAGGTCCGTGCCAGTCAACCCTTATTAATGGTACAGTGGCAAGGGGTGACTCAACAATAAAATAATCGGTTTTAGCAAGGGGCGCAAATTCAGGAATCGGCCATTTTTTAAAAGGATCAAAACTGCTTGCTTTCCAATCGCCATAAATATTCTCTACCGATTTAAATACAGCTTCATGAGCAACATCGCCGCCAATTATCAGAATGGCATTGTTAGGGTAATAATATTTATTTCTTATAGAATCCATCAATGCAAGAGTTGCATGCTGTATGTTTTGATGATTTCCTATGCCTAATTTCCGGTTATAAAGATTTCCCCATAAATGATGAATCATAGCTACAGTTAATGCAAATGCAGGATATGATTCTTTTTGTTTTAATTGATTATCATTTGCTTCTTTCTCTTTTACAAATTCATCAGAGCTAAATTTAGCAAAGCGGATCATCGAATTCATAAACTTTAATCCGGCTTGAAGGTTTGATTTAGGTAATGTAAAATAGTTTTTTGAATACTCTTCAGTTGTTTGGTAATCCATATTTAATATTCCTAATGCACCTGCATGATAATGCAAATCTTGTTCATTCGAATAATCTTTATTACCCTTCAAAAGCATTTCCTGATATATTCCGGTAAGTCCGGCAAATTTTTCTGACTCAATAAACCCTCCGGTTTTAAATGTCATTGTTATTGTTGCCAGCGGAACACTGTTATCTTCAACAACCAATACATCAAGTCCGTTAGGAAGTTTGTGCAGAAAAATATTGTTAGGTAGTTTATTTTGAGCCTTTAGAAATAAGGGAAAAAGGAGAATAATAAATAAGTAAATTTTTTTAGCCATAAGGTTTTTATTACGGCTTGAAAGTAATTATTTTTCCTTAATAGTCTGTAATCTTAAAACTTTATGTTATCGGTTTCCTTCTTTAAAAGAATGGTGTTATTCTCAACTAAATCCATAGATAAACATTAAAGTAAGTACCTGAAAAAAGTTATTATTACTTTTACCGCGTTAGCAAATCAGCCCAATGACGATACTCGTATTCACCATTATTATATTAATAGGCTCCTATTTTGCAGGTTTATTGGGTTCGTTAACAGGTTTGGGGGGTGGTGTAGTCATTATCCCGCTATTAACTATATTGCTTAAGGTTGATATCCATTACGCCATCGGGGCATCGCTGGTGTCGGTTATAGCCACATCATCGGGCTCTGCAGCGGCTTATGTTAAAGAGGGCATTACCAATATGCGTTTAGGGATGTTTTTGGAAATTGCCACTACCCTGGGTGCCATGTGCGGTGCTGTACTGGCCGTTTATATCCCTACGCATTATATTGCCATTTTGTTTGGGGTGATCCTTACCGCTTCGGCTCTATTATCACTCCGAAAAAAAGCAGAACACATTGTACAGCACAAAAGCTACCTGGCCGAAAAACTGAAGCTGAATAGCAGCTATCCTACCGCAAACGGCACCGTTGAGTATGGTGTAAGTAAAGTAGGCGGCGGCTTTTTCATGATGTTGTTTGCTGGCGTAATATCGGGCTTGCTGGGAATCGGATCGGGTGCATTAAAGGTGATTGCCATGGATACTATAATGCGTATACCATTCAAGGTTTCAACTACTACCAGCAATTTTATGATCGGGGTAACAGCATCGGCAAGTGCGGTGGTTTACTTACAGCGGGGATACATTAGTCCGGGCTTATCCATGCCGGTGGTTATAGGGGTATTATTTGGTGCATTTACAGGCTCAAAAATATTGGTACATACAAGTTCATCACGTTGGTTAAGGTGGACATTTGCCATTGTGGTTACTTTTTTAGCCGGACAGATGATTTATAATGGAGTTACAGGAAAAATATAATTGAACTATGGCGAAATTTAAAGATACAGATATACAGGGACTTATTGGACACGTGCTGCGGATTGGCACTATCATATCTGTTAGCATAGTTTTTATTGGCGGAGCATTTTACCTGTACAGACACGGACAAACCATTGCCAATTATAAGGTATTTACCGGCATACCAGATTTTGTTCAGCATCCGGGCAGTTTAATTTATGGGGCTTTTACGTTAAGGGGGCAAGCCATCATCCAATTGGGTATTATTCTTTTAATTGCCACACCTGTTTTGAGGGTGGTATTTTCTGCAATAGGCTTTGCTATGGAAAAAGATTACCTGTACGTTGCAATCAGCATACTGGTTTTGTTGATCATTTTCATCAGCTTACTAAATGGGCACGCTGGTTAAAACCTATTAATTGGTAGAGTTGGTTCTGCGCACCTCCTCTTCATTCCCGGTATGATGGCTAATTGACTTTAACATTTTACCAAAACGATAGGTAAAGGTGAGTGTAGCAATTTGCGATTCCCTCTTATCAACCCCTGTCATATTCAGGTTCTCATAATTGGTACGGCTCCTGTCTCGAATGGTATTAAATATATCAACCATTGCAAATCTTATACTTCCGTTTTTATTAAACAATTTCTTACTTATACCAGCATCTACATTATAGTATGATTTATATTGATTTAACCCATAATAGCTGGGCGTTTCATAGCGGCCGGAAAGTTCTGCTGTAAAATCATTACCTATAATAAAATACTGTGTAGTTTTTAAAACAACATCCTGTGTCCCTTTATTTAAATAACCATTTTGCGGATAAGATATATAACGCTGATAAGCTGCATCAAGGTTAAAATTGGCATTCCACCAGGTTGTGAACGTTACCGGTGCAAAAAACCGTATGCCAAAATTTTCAATTCTTCCAAAGTTTCTATTGGTATTAATATTCACTTTTGAAGTATCGTTCTGCTCATAAAAATTAAGCTCATAAGCATCGCTTATAACGTTTGAATATAAAGTAGCCACAATAGTTTTATTGTAGGTATAAGATAGTTCAATGGAGTTTGAATACTCAGGCTTTAGATAAGGATTACCTGAATGATAATCGTACAGATCAACATAATATAAAAATGGATTAAGCAATTCATATCCGGGCCGTGTTATGCCCCGGTTAAAACTCAGGCTGATTTCCTTTTTATCAGTAATAGTATAAGACAACAGCACATGAGGAAAAAGATCGGTATACTTATTGTCAACCGTTTGGTTTAAAGTAACAGAGTTTCCTTTTGAAATAGTTTGTTCTACCCTCAAACCTGCATCAATGCTCAATTTATCAATATTGTTTTCATAATTAATATAAGCAGCATTTACATTTTCAGTATACATGAAATGATTGGTAAATGACGCATCCTCTATATACGGACCGTTACCCGTCTGGCGGTAAAAAAGCAAATCATTATTGCTGGTTACATTGCTATATTTTATGCCTGCTTCCAGCTTTGAAGTTTTTGAAAGGGGATCGGTAAAGTCAATTTTTGAAAGCCAGATATGAATATTTGAGGGCGATAAAATTCGTTGTTGCAGTGAATCGCTATACTTACTTCCATCGGTATTATAAAAGTTATTGGTAACATGTTCTGTAGAGGAACGGTTATAAGTATTATAGTCAAAATTAGCAGTAAGTGTTTGCCCTCCACTTCCCAGTTTGCCGTTGTAATTTACATTATAATTTAACCTTCTGATATTCCTGCTAACATCAGACATGGCTGTAATGGTGGAATCAAATACTGCCTGGTTATATATTTTTAAGTTATCATTTTTTGTCAAATCAACCCCTACAAATGATCCGCTCACTAAAAAGCCAATAGTGTTATTTTTGGATACATAATAATCTGTACCAAAACCAAATGAGTTATTATTATTAGTTTGAACACTACTATAAGCTACATTATATTCACTTTGAAGGTTATCAAAATCAATAATACGGTCATTGCTGAAATCATGAAAGGTTTTGTTACTGCTAAAATTATAATTGCCAAAAATGTTAAATTTATCAGTACGGTCATTAAAAACAATTCCAGTTGAAGCCTTGTAGTATCTACCATATCCAGCACTGGCGCTTACCGTAACGTTTTCGCCATAATTGTTTCCCTTTTTGGTTACTATATTAATAATACCACCTGATGACGCATCATATTTTACAGATCCGGCAGTTATCAGTTCAATACGATCAATAGTACTTGCGGGAATGCTTCTTAAAATAGTAGCCAAATCTTCGCCCGTTAAATTAGTGGGTTTCCCATTAATAGTAATGAGCGCATTTTGCCTCCCTATAATATTAATACTATTGTTATTATCAACACGTACCCCTGGCGATTGCCTTAATATATCAAGTGCAGACGAACCAGTGGCAATTATGCTGCTCTGTATATTCAATATAATTTTACCGGGCTGAACTTCAACCGGGGGTCTACTGGCTGTTACAGAAACTTCTTTTAGCTGTTGGGTTGCAGGACTGATTATAACATCATCGGCAGTAATTATTTGGTCTGCAATGAGCTTGTACTGCCTGGAATATGCATTACTGTACCCTACTTTAGTTACCATTAACAGGTAATCACCTGGCTCAAGGTTGGAGAATTTATAAAGACCTTCTTTATTTACCAGCGTAGATTTTACGATTGAAGAATCGTTGTAATTTAATAAAATAACAGTGGATGACTCTGCAGGCAATTGACTATTAATTAACACTTTACCTTGTATGCCGGCTGACTTTTCCTGTCCATATAAATTATTGCATAAGCAGGCCATTAACGCCACAAAAAAGCATACAATTATAAGTCTCATTAATAGGTGGTGTAGAATTTTTACTATAACCTTAATTTAAAATTAAAAGAGCCTCAATATAGTAACAATAATTAAATTGAGAAATAATATTTCCTTAATGGGATGTAAAAAGTAACCTTCATTAAAATGGAATTTATTGCCTGCAAGTTAGTTTTTAGCATTACTGCGATAAGGCGGCTTAAACAGTAAAGATAATTTAAAAAATATAATAAATCATTCTTTTTTTATGATGTACTTTTACGGCACACAAACTTAATTAGTTTGAATACATTTTATGGATTTCAGGCCGCCACAACTTCGCACAGTTAATGTTATCCGATATGTAACGCCTTTACGTGAAGGAGGCTCACTACCGGCTATTGCCGAGGCTGACGATAATTTTTTATATGTACTTAAGTTTCGCGGTGCCGGCCAGGGTTCAAAAGCATTGATTGCCGAACTTATTGGTGGCGAAATTGCCAGGGCTCTGGGCTTAAAAGTTCCGGAATTGGTTTTTGCAAACCTGGATGAAGCCTTTGGCCGCACAGAACCGGATGAAGAAATACAAGACCTGCTTAAAGCAAGCGTGGGGTTAAATCTGGCGCTTCATTATTTATCAGGTGCCATAACTTTTGATCCTACTATTAATCAGCCCAATCATCAACTGGCATCACAAATTGTATGGCTGGATTGCCTGCTTACCAATGTTGACCGAACGCCCCGCAATACTAATATGCTTACCTGGCATAAAGAATTATGGTTGATTGACCACGGTGCTGCGCTTTATTTTCATCATAGCTGGCATAATTGGGAAGAACAGGCCAAAAGACCTTTTGTACAGGTTAAAGACCACGTGCTATTGCCACTGGCAACCGAGCTGGACGAAGTTGATGCCACTTCCAAAACAATTTTAAGCGCAGAAGTGATCAGGTCCATTGTGGCTTTGGTGCCTGATGAGTGGCTTACCGGTGAATCATCATTCCAAAATGCACAGGAATACCGTGAGGCTTATATCAAATTTCTATTAACCCGGATTGAACATTCCGATATTTTTGTAAAAGAAGCTAAAAATGCAGCAGAAACAGTTATTTGAATATGCCGTTATTCGTGTAATGCCCAGGGTTGAACGCGAAGAGTTTCTGAATATCGGGGTGATTGTTTATTGTGCCAAACAAAAATTTTTGCAAGCCAGGTATTTAATAAATGAGCAGCGTTTGCAGGCATTTTGTGCTGATTTGGATATTACCGAATTAAAAGAGCATGTATGTTCACTTGAACGTATTTGCATTGGCGATAAAGACGCCGGCCCAATAGGCAAGCTCGATATTGCTTCCAGATTTCGTTGGCTTACCGCAACCCGTAGCACCATTGTACAAACCTCAAAAGTACATCCGGGGTTTTGCATTGATGCGCTGGAAACGCTAAACAAACTGTTTGAGCAATTGGTTGAATGAAACATAATGCCGATCAAATGTTTTTTATTAATTTCGGAGCGTTAATAATATCCCCTGAATATAACTAAATGAAAAAAATTGCTTTTTTTATCCTCCCATTCATAATTTTCAGTATAAAGGCTATTGCTCAGGATGTAACTATCGATGCCTCATTAACTGAAACGCCTATCTCGGCAAAAACATTATCAAGCACCATATCAGGTTCACTGGTAATGCCAAAGAATGTAAAAGATAAAATTCCGGTGGTAATAATAATTGGCGATGCAGGCCCTACCGATCGCGATGGAAACAACGCAAAAACTGGTATTGCAGGTAATACTTATAAGTTATTGGCAATTGAATTGGGAAAAAAAGGCATTGCCACTGTACGTTATGATAAACGTTTTGTAGGTGCAACTACAACTAGTATTAAAGAATCGCAATTGCATATTGAAGACTATAGCGATGACGCCGTTAGTTTAATAAACTTATTAGATAACGATCAACGTTTTTCGAAGGTGGTTTTATTTGGCCACGGAGAAGGCGCACTTGTAGCGATGCTTGCTGGCTACGATCAATCAGAAAAAGGATTTATTATAGCGGAAGGATTTGCCGACAGAGGCGAAAAAATAATGACCGATGCCATGAAAGACAAGCCTAAGTTTTTGGCCGATGAGTTTAAAGCCATTATGGATAGCCTTAAAAAAGGTAAAACAACCGATAAAGTTGACCCATCGTTATATTATATAGCCAGGCCATCTATTCAGCCATTTGTTATGTCGTTTTGTCGTTATGATCCTATTAAAAGCTTAAAAGTAATTAAAGTACCGATACTGATTTTACAGGGAACTACAGACTTAACTGTTCCGGTAATCAATGGAGACAGGTTTAAAAAAGCAAAATCAGATGCTTCTTATATGCAGATAAAAAATATGAACCATATTTTAAAAGATGCTCCTGCTGATCCCGATCAAAATACGGCTACTTATGATAAACCCAACCTGCCGTTAAAGCCCGAATTGGTTAACGGCATAGTTGAATTTATAAGTACTAAATTGAAATGAAACCTGTAACGGGTTTCATTTCCAATCTTTAAGCATTCTTCTTAGCGCAACAATTTCTGCAATATGGTATCCATTGTGATCCGCTAGTTGAAGCGCTTCCCTTAAAATAGTTTGCCCCTCACCGTGCGGTATTTCCTGGCATATATCACTGTGCTCCAGCAATTCAATAAATTCATCAAGATCGCTGTTTATTTGTTTTAATGAACCTTTCCAGGCATCATCATCTTCAGGAGCATTTTCTTTTGGCCAGTACTCATCGGGCCATTTGGGCGATTTATGCTCTGCATCTTTGCTAAACTGAAGCATATCCCATTGGGCTATTCTGATATGTTCAACTAATTGCCATATGCTATAAGGCATATTTTCAGGTCTAATACCCCTTAATTCAGGCTTAAGGTTGTCCAGCGCATCTTTTAAAGAAACATGGGCACTGCCGCCCAATAACAATTTGGTTAGTTCTTTGGTAATTAATTTATGCTGATAATTCATCAGGTGAAGTTTTATGTATCAACAAATATCAATCAAAATGGTTGAATAATTTTTCTGCCATTTGTCACAAATTATGCGCCGCTACAAAAACAAACACAAGCCACTTCCCTAGCGTCATCTCTGTAAGAGAGAAAGTGTTTCAAAACTGTTTCACTACTGTTCGCTCCTGAAACGAACACCTGTGAAACACTTTTGAAACAGTAATTCCTCCGCGCGCCTTTGCGAGGAACAGCCTGTGTCGAACTTGTTTCGGGAAAGCAATCTATAAGCTAATGCAGATCAGGGAAGATAGATTTTGTTCAATGACGTAATAAAGTGCTGTCGATTGTCCTCCGTAGAGATCGCTTCGTACCTCGCGATGACGTGTTGGATATTTGTGTTGTTGCGTTCGTTTCAGGAGCGAACACCTCTGAAACGCTTTTGAAACAGCGATCTTATCGCCTTAAACTAAATCTTAATTGTAACAGTTATAATAATGTATCAACATTCTGTTAATTTATTTCAGGTAAATGTTTTAAGTTTATACCTCCATAGTTAAACAATTAGCCCCGTGATCAAAAAACTATTATACACAGCACTTTTAGTTACAACTGCATTTATCGGATGCAAAAAGGATGGCTCAGTAGGCCCCAATGGCGCCAAGGACGATGCTGCATTTACTAACTATGAAAACTCATTTCTGGATGGTTTGTGGAAACTAAATCCCGACTGGGCTACATCTGTTGGGTATCATAAATATGATAGTTTACTTTTTGTACCTGATGATAAGCAAAGGGATAAAATAGTTACTTATGCAAAGGTACAACTCGACTCATTAAGCAGGTTTGACCCTACCATATTGAGCGAAGCAAATAAAATTGATTACCACCTGATGCAAAATCAAATGGAATCAATCGAATGGACCAACCAATCGTTAAAAGCCTATGAATGGGATCCATCTCAATACAATGTAATTGGCACATTTGCGTATATACTTAATGAACATTACGAACCATTGGCAAAGCGCCTGCGTAATTTCTATCAAAAAATGGCCAATATTCCGGCTTATTACAAAGAAGCAGAGAAGCAGGTTAAAAATCCGGTTGTTGAATTAACCAACCTGGCCATTGAACAGCATTTGGGTGGAGTTAGTGTAATAGAAAAAGACTTTGCCGATTCATTAAAAAAGACCAATATCCCACAAGCTGAACAAAAACAAATGCTGGAAAGGGCACGATTGTCTGCCGAGGCTATAAAGGGCTATGCCGAATGGTTAAAGGCATTAAAGAATGATCATCCAAGAAGTTTCAGGCTGGGTAAAGAACTGTATGAAGACAAATTCAAATTTAATATCCAGTCGGCACAAACAGCGCAGCAAATTTATAATGCTGCTGTTGAACGTAAAAAATATGTCCATCATGCTATGGCACAAATCAGTAAAAAGCTTTGGCCAAAATATTTTGGAACAAAGCCAATGCCTGCTGATTCGTTAGATTTAATTGCACAGGTAATTGATACCCTTTCGTCCAAACACGTAGCTCCTGACGAGTTTCAATCAGCCATACAGAATCTGATTCCTAAATTAACTTCTTTTGTAACCAATAAAGATCTGTTGACTATGGATCCAACCAAACCATTGGTTGTACGTAAAGAACCTGGATATATGGCTGGTGTAGCCGGAGCATCAATGAGCTCGCCTGGCCCATATGACAAGGATGGCAACTCTTACTTTAATGTGGGCAGCCTTGCCGGGTGGCCTGCAGAAAAAGCCGAAAGCTATTTGCGCGAATACAACCAATACACGTTGCAGATACTTTGTATTCATGAAGCTATCCCGGGTCACTATGTTCAATTAATTTATGCTAATAAAGCACCAAGCTTAATTAAGTCCATTTTTGGAAATGGTGCCATGATTGAAGGATGGGCAGTTTATAGCGAAGAAATGATGCTGGATAATGGCTATGATAGCGATAGCCCGGAAATAAGACTGATGTGGTATAAATGGCATTTACGTTCTGTTTGTAATACTATTCTGGATTATGGCGTTCATACTCAAAATATGCAAAAACAAGATGCTTTAAAGTTACTTACCCACGAAGCTTTTCAGCAACAGGCAGAAGCTGAGGGTAAATGGAAGCGGGTAAGTGTTACCAGCGTACAATTGGACAGCTATTTTACAGGCTATAAAGAAATAACAAATCTGCGCGAAGAGTATAAGAAAAAGATGGGCGATAAATATAAATTGAAGGATTTCAATGAGAAATTTTTAAGCTATGGCAGCGCCCCTGTTAAATTGATTAAAGATGCCATGTTAGCAAAAGAAAAGGATAGCAGTACGGGTCATTAAATCAGCTAAAAGCTTTATAAATTCAATTGCCGGGCAATTAATTTCCCAATACGGGCATAATTGGCCGGCAATTTGCTATCAGGTTTCTTCATAATAAAAAGTTAACAGTAAAAAAGCTGACAAAAAAGCGCATAAACCGACAGGAAACTTTTAATTATAGCGAAAATAACACTAGCAATTAAGTTTACGTATTGCCTTTAAAATTCAGTTAAAGAAAACTCAGTTTTATTGTCCACAAAACAGGGCATAACTTTGCGCAATTCGGGCAAATATTTACACATAAAACACTCAATTTTAATCACTTAAAACCCTAAATAAAGCTATATATTTAGAATAGAGAATAAAGACCTGTTTTTTCAGAACGGGGTATGATTTTTGTACTAAATTCCATGTTATTATTTCACTCTCAAATTAGTATTATCATGAGTTTATTAGCTATCGTTGGTATCTTAATTCAGGCAATCCCTGTATTCTTTATCATTAAGACAAGTATTTCTATGATTAAGCGTAAAAGACTTTCTTAAATAAGAAAACGTCTGATATTACCTTTTCATTTATGAAAAAGTATTGCTCTTGTGTTTTACGCAAGAGCATTTTTTTTGGAATGTAACCTATCACAAAAAATTACGTAAAAGCAGGTGAGTGAAAAATTAATGATAATGCTAATTTGAGTAGTAGCCGGGGTTGAGAGCCTGGCTATTCTCATTTTATAACGCCTCGAAAACATCACTCCAATCAACTAATACCCTGGCATTTCAGGCCTCCCTTCTTAATCCTAAATTAAATAACAGCATTATTCATCAGCCTTTAAATTTGATGATTCGTTAAATCTTATACTTTACATATCTTTAAAGCGATTAACATTTCCCCAATGAAATACTCTTATATCCTGTTTTTATTATTTATTACCATTAGTACCTCAATTGCCCAAAAAGTAAAGCCTGCACTTAATTTAAAAAAAGGCAATACCTATTATATGATAAGCAGTGCTAATTCTGCTATAGTACAAACTTTAAACAGCGAAGAAAATACGTTAAACCTGACTTTTACATTCAAAATGGCTTTTAAAGTAATTGATATAAAAGATACTGTTTACAATATGGAAGTAAGCTATCAGTCTATTGATATGAAAATACAAACCGGTGGAAAGTCTATCGAATTGAATTCCCTGAAACCCGACTCATTGGATATCCCGTCATCTTTTATGGCAGCAATGATGAACAAACCATTTAACATTACCCTTACCAAAAGAGGTAAAGTACAATCTGTTGATAACATTGAAAAAATAATAAACTCGGTATTTGATGAATTTCCCAAAATTGACCAAACAAAAAAAGAGCAGCTTAAAAAACAGTTTATGCAATCTTTCGGTGCCGATGCCTTCAGGGGAAGCCTGGAAATGGGGACAGCCATTTTTCCGTCGGGGGCTGTAAGTAAAGATGAGAAATGGACCATTCACACCAACATGGAAGCACCAACAAAAGCTGACGTGCAAACGGTTTATCAGCTAACTGATATTACACCTGATTTTTATCTGATTCATGGGGATGGAACATTAGCGACGGATAAAAACGCAAAACCGGGAGAGATAAACGGGATGCCAATGAAATATGATCTGAATGGCTCATTACTAACCGATATAAAAGTAAACAGGAATACCGGTTGGATTAGCGAAGTAAAATTAAAGCAGATAATGAAAGGAAGTATTGAGATACAAGATAACCCTCAGCTACCAGGGGGAATGACCATACCGATGACCTTTAATACGGATATTATTACTACTGATAAGTAAACAAAAAGCCACCAGTAAAACTACCGGAGGCTTTTCTCTTTTTATAATTATCTCCAATGTCCCGGTATCCATACATAACCACCACGACGACCTCTCCAGTGGCCTGCAATCCATATAGCACGAGGATGAGGAGGCAATGCCCAATAACCGGCATGATAAACATAGCTGCCTCTACCCGGTGTCCACTCTTCTGCAACCCAAACATGGTTTGGTGATGGCCTGTAAGGCCTTGCTACAACAACCCCAGCCGGACGACCCAAACGCGCTCTAACTACAATTTCCTGAGCTTTGCTTTTTAATGCAAATACTGAGCAAATTGATAACAACATTAAAATTCTGCTTAACTTTTTCATAATTGTATTAGTGTTTGTTTTGTTATTAAGATAAAAAAAAGGCAGGCGGGTTTAATGCAACTTACAATTTCCTTACATCACACTAAAAATCAATCAATTACATTCACAAACAATTCAGCCCATATTTAATTCATCATATCAATTATTACCAAACTATCCCAGGGTTATTATAGTATTTTATAAAATCCTTATCTTCGCTGTATGTCACCTGCCGAAGCAAAAAACCGGATTGAATCCCTTTCATCAGAATTAAAACAGCATAATTACAACTATTATGTACTGGCTATGCCTACTATAGCCGATTTTGATTTTGATAAAAAACTGGAAGAGTTAATTGCCCTTGAAAAGCAGTTCCCTGAATTTGCTGATCCTGATTCGCCGACACAAAAAGTAGGCGGCTTTATTACCAAAGAGTTTGTTACCGTAAGGCATAAATGGCCCATGCTTTCATTAGGCAATACCTATAATGAGCAGGAACTGCTTGATTTTGACCAACGCATCCGCAAGGCCATTGGCGATAATTTTGAATATGTGTGCGAGCTTAAGTTTGACGGACTTTCCATGAGCTTAACTTATGAAGGTGGCAAACTGGTGCGGGCTGTAACCCGTGGCGATGGTATTCAGGGCGACGACGTAACCACCAATGTGCGCACCATCAACACCATACCCAAACGTTTACAAGCGGGTAACTATCCTGATCATTTTGAAATACGCGGTGAAGTATTCATGCACCTTAAGGCCTTTGAGCGCCTTAATGCTGAACGTATTGAAAATGGGGAGCCACCTTATGCCAATCCGCGTAATTTTGCCTCAGGCACCATTAAAATGCAGGATTCGGGCGAAGTTGCCAAGCGTCCGTTGGATTGCTTCCTTTATTTTCTTTATACCGATAAGCTTTTATTTAAAACACATTGGGAAAGCCTGCAGGCCGTAAAAGAATGGGGCTTTCATATCAATGAGCATAGCCGCCTTTGTAATGATATTAACGGGGTCTTTGAATTTATTAAGCAATGGGATAAAAAACGCTTTGATCTGAGCTATGATATTGATGGTATAGTTATAAAAGTAAACAGCTATGCTCAGCAACAAGAGTTGGGTTTTACAGCCAAATCACCAAGGTGGGCCATTGCTTATAAATATAAAGCCGAGCAGGCCGAAACCGAATTACTTAACGTAAGCTATCAGGTGGGCCGTACAGGAGCTGTAACTCCTGTGGCCAATTTACAACCAGTGCAATTGGCCGGTACTACCGTAAAAAGGGCCACCCTGCACAATGCAGATGAAATAGAAAAACGCCTTAAGTTACATGAAGGAGACTGGGTATATGTTGAAAAAGGCGGTGAAATTATTCCTAAAATAATCAGCGTTAACTTAGCCAAGCGCAAGCCCGGAGCCCAACCTATATTTTACCGTACCACCTGCCCAGCCTGCGGAACCACCTTAGAGCGTAAAGAAGGCGAAGCTGCCTTTTATTGCCCTAATGAAGATGGCTGCCCGCCGCAAATTGTGGGCAAAATGCAGCATTTTATTAACCGTAAAGCCATGAATATTGATGGCTTGGGCGATGAAACGATAGAAACGCTATATCAAAAAGAGTTTATCCATCGCATCAGTGATATTTATGATTTGCACTTACATGGTGATGAGTTAAAGAAATTAGGCCGTTTTGGCGAAAAATCCATCAATAACATGCTGGATGGCATCGAAAAATCAAAGCAAATGCCTTTTGATAAGGTATTGTTTGGTTTGGGCATCCGGTATGTAGGCGCAACAGTAGCTAAAAAGTTGGCAGTACATTTTAAAAACATTGATAACCTAGCTGATGCCAGCCTGGAAGAGTTGGTTACCGCAGAAGAAATAGGCGAACGTATAGCCTACAGTATAACCACATACTTTGCCGATGAGCAACATAAAGCTGAAATTGAAAAGCTAAAAGCACAGGGGCTGCAGTTTGAGATGGAGGAAAAAGAAGTAACTCTTGCCAGTGAAAGTCTTAGTGGTAAAACCTTTATTATATCAGGCGTATTTGAAAAATACTCGAGGGACGAACTAAAGGACATTATTGAGCAAAACGGAGGTAAAATAGTAAGCAGCATTTCGGCCAAATTGAATTACCTGGTAGCTGGCGATAATATGGGTCCTGCCAAACTGGAAAAAGCCCAGAAACTAAGTATTCCGATTATTAGTGACGAAGAATTGCTAACAATGATAGGTACTTAATTTACTGAGGAAGCACCAAAAGTATCTGATGGTTAATTGTATTGCGCACTTTAACAATAATTAACGTAAAGCTGCTGTAACTTTCAACAAATAAAATTCATCTTAGCATAAACACCTGCTAAATGAAATTTACTTTACCTTTTATACTATTACTCTTTATCAGTATTGGCGCATTTTCGCAACAAGTTATTCTCAGCGGAAAGATAACTGATGATCAAAACAAAGCTATTCCGTTTGCCAGTGTTTATATTAAAAACACAACCAAAGGCACATCAGCAAACAGTGATGGTGAATATACTTTGCAGATAAAACCAGGCACATACGAAGTTCAATATAAAGCAGTTGGCTATGGGCAGCAAAGCAGAAAGTTGAACATCAATGCCAATCAATCGGTTAATGTTACACTGAAGGCAGAGTCCTATCAGTTAAATGATGTTGTTGTAAAAGGTGGCGGCGAAGATCCGGCTTATGCCATTATCCGCAAGGCTATTAAAAAACGAAAAGCTCATTTAAACGAGGTTGATGCCTACACCTGCGAGGTATACATTAAGGGATTACAAAAACTACTAGCTGCTCCTAAAAAATTCATGGGTTTTGATGTTCAGAAAGCAGCACGCGAAAACGGATTGGACTCCAACAGGAAAGGGATAATATATTTATCAGAATCTGAATCAAAATATAGTTTTAAACGGCCTAATAATGTGCATGAAGAACTCATTTCATCTAAAGTATCCGGTAATAACCGGGCATTCAGTTACAACAGGGCTTCGGATGTAAAAGTTGATTTTTATGAGAATTTCCAAAACTGGGGTGGCCTGAGCAACAGGCCCGTAATATCACCTATTGCTGATAACGCCTTGTTTTATTACAACTACAAATACATTGGTTTTTCGGTTGAAAATGGTGAAACCATCGACAAAATAAAAGTCATCCCTAAACGAAGCTATGATGCTTGTTTCCAGGGCTATATTTACATTCTGGAAGATAGCTGGCGCATTTACGGGTTCGATCTTTTCATCACCAAAAAACAGAACATCAACTTTGTAGACACCCTTAGGGTAAATGAACAATTTTTCCCGGTTAGTCAAAAAGTGTGGATGCCATCATCAGTAAAGTTTGAATTTACCGGGGGATTATTTGGATTTAAAATTGGCGGATATTTTATTTCTATCTATAAAGATTATGACCTTAACCCGGTTTTTACTAAAAATGAATTTACGGAAGTATTGCGCATCACTAAAGGCGTTAATAAAAAAGATTCTGCTTTTTGGGAACAAGAAAGACCCATCCCATTAACCGAAGAAGAAAAAACAGACTACCAAAAGAAAGCTATACTAGCCCAAAAACGTGAATCAAAACCATATCTTGATTCGCTTGATAAGGTAAATAATAAGTTTCTGTTAGGTGGTTATCAGCATACAAACAGGTATGATCATGAATATTATAACCTCAACCCACTTTTAACCTCCATAAAATTCAACACGGTTGAAGGGTTTAGCCTCAATTACGGGGCTTCGTACCGCAAACGGGTTGATACCGTAAATAACCGTTACCTCACTATTGGCGCCAAGTTAGGTTATGGATTTTCGGATCATAAATTTAAGGGCGTGGTGAATACCAGTATACCTGTTGGTTCATTTACACTTGGATTTAATGGCGGATCAGACATCGTTGATCTGAATAATACCAACCCGGTTTCTCCGTTTATCAACACACTTTATAGTTTGTTTGAAAAGCAGAACTATGAAAAACTATATCAAAAACAATTCCTATCAGCATCAGTAAACAAACGTATTACTGGTGGCTGGATTGCCACAGCAGGTGCAGAATGGGCAGATAGAAAGTGGCTCCCAAATTCATCAGCCTATAGTTTTTTTGACCCGGCGAACCGGAGTTATACTTCTAATAACCCGCTGCTGCCTAATCAGGATGCCCCCTTATTCCAGGAAAACCAATCGTTCAAGATCACCTTCCGTACCACTTATGATTTCAGCGATAAATACGAGACTTATCCCAACGGGAAAAGGTATTTACCATCGCCATACCCAACAGTAGGTTTTAATTACGATAAAGGGATCAGCAACTTTTTAGGGTCTGACGTAAATTACGATCAGATATCAGCCGATATATCTAAATCAGATATCAGCATGGGCGTATTTGGAAGCACATCCTTTTATATTGCGGCAGGCAAATTCTTGAATAACAGCAGTATTTTTTATCCTGATTATAAACAATTTGCAGGCAACGAGGTATTATTTTACAAAAGCGGAATTGATAGTTTTTTACTGTTGAATTATTACAACTTCAGTACTTACACACAATATATTGAAGGGCACCTGGAGCATAATTTTTCGGGCTTTATATTGAATAAGATCCCCTTGATACGAAAGCTGAAACTACAGGAAATTGTTGATGTAAATTACCTGAGCACTCCTACCATAAAAAATTATACCGAGTTAGGTTTCGGACTGCAATACTTAAATTTCAGAATAATGTATGGCACTTCCTTTAACGGCAACAGTAATATAAAGTCGGCCATCAGGCTTGGGGTGAGTTTTTGATTAGTTGATTGTTCATAGTTCATAGACGAAATTAAGATTAATCAATATTACAAACAGACAAATTACTGTACTGCTATGAACCATGATCTATGAACTATTACTATATTAGCATCTTTTTATAATAAAGATGAATAAATTTTATGGAACTGGGATAGCAATGGTTACCCCTTTTCAAGCTGACGGAAAGATTGACTACGAAGGATTAGAAAAACTGATCAATCACTTAATTGCAGGTGGCGTTGAATACCTTGTATCATTGGGTACAACAGGTGAAAGTGCCACCTTAAGCAGTGAAGAACGAAAGCAGGTTTTTGCGTTCACATCTAAAATAGTTAAAGGTCGTGTGGCACTGATTGCGGGTATTGGAGGTAATAATACTGCAGAAGTGGTTGAAACCATAAAACAATTTGATATTACAGGTTATGATGCCATACTATCGGCAAGTCCTAACTATACCAAACCAACGCAGGAAGGTATTTATCAGCATTATAAAGCTATCGCAGAGGCCACTCCCCTGCCTGTAATTTTATATAATGTACCCAGTCGTACAGGCAGCAATGTAAACGCTGATACCGTTACCAGACTGGCTAATGATTTTAAAAATATCATCGGTATAAAAGAAGCATCAGGCAATTTTGACCAGATCAACCAGATTATGCGCGATAAGCCTGAGGGTTTTTTAATGATATCAGGCGATGACCCTGTAACCTTGCCCATGATGGCTTTAGGCGCAGTAGGTGTAATTTCGGTAGTTGGAAATGCTTTACCACGCCAAACATCAGACCTGGTAAGACTTTGCCTTGCAGGCGATTTCAAAGCCGCTCAAAAACCACACTCCGCATTAATTGATTTTACCCGGTTAATGTTTGTGGAAGGCAGTCCGGCTGGTGTAAAAACAGCCTTAAAGCATTTAAATATATGCGGAGATACTGTTCGCTTAGCATTAGTTCAGGTAAGCAGCGGAATAGCGCAACGCATCATACAGGAAACGGATAAGCTATCTTAATAAGACACACAAATCCGGCATACTAAAAAAGCCCTTCAGCAAAATACTGCGAAGGGCTTTTTCTTGTAATAAAGTAAAGATTTTCTTTTCCTTATGATTACTCTTTGTTTTTAGCGTCTTGCACTTCCAAACGAATTGCCTGAGCTAAATTTTTAAGATCTTGCATTCCTTTACGAACACGGGTACCAGCAGCGCTGTTACCTTTGTTGTAAAACTTGTCAGCATCTGCTTCCAAAGAAGCTACTAGTTCTTTTACTTCAGTAAATTTTTTCATTTCAGTTACTCCTTTTAAAATTGAGGTTTATTGTTTTATAGAGCTAATCTAAACTGTTTTTTCTAAAATAAAAACTTTTGATGCATAAAAAATAATGCCTTAAAAAGGGTTTTTTTCCACATTTTAGACCCATTATGCCTATGATATACATATTAAATAAACATAAACAATAATATATTTAATATTAATATTAATACAAAAAAACAAATACTTGAGCTATTTACACATAAATAAATCTATAATTAAAAAAAACGAAACTAATTCGCAAAAAAACATTAATACTTAATTAATTGTATTATTTAAGGTTATCAATAGACAAAATTATATAGGGCGTTTTTTTTTACAATATTTCAGGATAATACTTATGAATTTTAATTATTAATTCGCCAAATAAGGTATTAGCCCACGCAAACCATTTGCGTGTAAAGTCGGAAGCATCGTCTTTATTAAAAGATTCGTGCATAAAACCTGTATTTGCGTGTGTATTTTTAAGCCATCCGATACATTTCACAATCTCAGCTTTATCAGTTGATGTTAATGCACGCATAATAATACTCATAGGCCATATATAATTCATCCCAACATGCGGGCCACCAATTCCTTCAGCAGCTTTACCTTTAAAAAAGTAAGGATTATCTAAACTCAAAACCATCTTCCTTGTATTTTGATAAATCTGATCGTGCTCAGATAATGTCCCTAAATAAGGCATAGCCAGTAAGCTTGGCACATTGGCATCATCCATAAACAACTGGTTACCATATCCATCAACCTCATAAGCCAATACTTTACCATAAACGGGGTGCTGTGCAGTAGCGTATTTTTGAAGTGCTGTTTCAACTTCAGTTGCTAAAGCCTCACATTCAGTAGCGGTATCGGTATCTTTACCAATAGTGCGATACATTTCAGCCATTTGTTTAAGGCTGGTAACCGCAAAATAATTGGAAGGAATTAAAAAGGGATAAATAGTAGCATCATCCGAAGGTCTGAAAATAGAACAAATTAAGCCAACCGGCTTAATAGGATTGCCATAACCTTTATTAGGCGCCGTATCACTTGCTACCTCAGTTCTGCGTTGAAAATGATAAGGACCTTGTCCATTTTTGCGTTGCTGTTCTTTAAATGTGGCAACTATTACTTTACCTGCCTTTTGCCAGTTCTCATCAAAAAAACTACTGTCGCCACTTATTTTCCAATAGTTGTAAGCCAGTCTTACCGGGTAACAAAGTGAATCAATTTCCCATTTACGTTCGTGCAGTTCAGGTTTCATATCTGTACGGTCGCTATCCCACTCGCTGCCTGTAGGGCCCTCATTAAAGGCATTGGCATAAGGGTCAATTAAAATACATTTGCTTTGGCGGTTAATTACTCCCCGTATCAAATCTTTAAGTGCTGCATCATCCTTTATAAAAGGCAGATAGGGCCAAACTTGTGCCGATGAATCGCGCATCCACATGGCGTTAATATCCCCGGTAATTACAAACGTATCTGGTTGGCCATTTTTAACCGAATAATTAACTGTAGTATCCAAAGTATTTGGGTAACAGTTTTCAAATAACCAGGCTAGCTCAGGATCTTTAATGGCAGCCTTAATGCGTTGAATGGCAGCCTCAACAGCTTTACTGGTAAATTTGCGATTGGCTAAAGGTGGCCGGTTACTTTCAAAGGCCATTCCTGTAAACCAGGCTGGCCTTAAACCTAAACCCAAACCAGCGGTTGTTACACCATTAATTTTTATAAAATCACGTCGTGAAAGCATATATGGTAAATTGGTAGGGCGTAAAAATAAAAAAGCCTTCCGGATTACCGAAAGGCTTCTGCATTAATATTTAAAAACTGGATGTATACAGATCGCCAGTTAAGCAATCACCAGTTTGTTTTCTTTGTAGTATCCGGCCTTTAGCTTCTCAGCCATTTCGCTGTAAGCATCAAGGGTACGTTGTACGTCTTCCAAGCTATGTGCAGCAGTAGGTATTAAACGCAACAATATCAACCCTTTAGGAATAACAGGATAAATTACTATGGAGCAAAATATACCATAGTTTTCCCGAAAATCGCGGGTTAGTGCAGTAGCTTCAGATAAGTCACCCTCTAGAAATACTGGGGTAACCATAGTATTGGTAACACCCAAGTTAAAGCCGCGTTCTTTTAAACCTTTTTGAAGTGTGTTGGAGATTTCCCAAAGTTTAGCACGTAATTCAGGTTTTGATTTAAGCAACTCGAAACGTTTCTTTAAACCTAACACCATTGGCATTGGTAATGCTTTGGCAAATATTTGTGAGCGCATGTTATAGCGCAGGTAATCAACAATTTCTTTATTGGCAGCCACAAATGCACCTATACCAGCCATTGATTTGGCAAAGGTTGCGAAGTATACATCCGTGCCTTCAATACAACCCTGTGCTTCATGCGTTCCAGCTCCGGTTTCGCCCATGGTACCAAAACCATGCGCATCATCAACCAAAATACGAAAATTGAATTTCTTTTTAAGGTCGATAATTTCTTTCAGTTTACCTTGTGCTCCCGACATGCCGAAAACACCTTCAGTGATCAATAAGATACCGCCTCCGCTTTGTTCTGTTAATTTGGTAGCACGCTCCAATTGTTTCTCACAGCTTTCAATATCATTATGCTGATAAACAAAACGCTTACCCATATGCATACGCAAGCCATCAATGATACAAGCATGCGATTCAGCATCGTATACAATTACATCATTACGATCAACCAACGTATCAATAATTGACACCATACCCTGATAACCGTAGTTTAGCAAAAAAGCATCTTCCTTGCCTACAAAAGCAGCAAGGTCTGTTTCTAGCTCCTCGTGATGCCTGGAATTCCCTGACATCATGCGTGCTCCCATTGGATATGCCATTCCGAAATCAGCTGCTGCCTGCGCATCAGCTGCCCTAACTTCAGGATGATTTGCCAAACCTAAATAGTTATTAAGGCTCCAAACTAAATGCTCTTTGCCATTAAATTGCATATGTGGGCCGATCTCGCCTTCAAGCTTTGGATATGAGAAATACCCATGCGACCACTTTTGGTGCTGCCCCAAGGGCCCACCCATGCTTTTCGATATTTTATCAAATATATCCAAAATGGTATCCTATTAAATTTAAACACACAAATATAGCCCAAATAACGATTAAAGACAATCGTTATTACTTTTTATAATAGGCTATAATGGAGATTTGAGATGTTAGATATGAGACGTGAGATATTTTTTCTTAAATAAAAATGACCTGATATAAATTGAGACAAACAGATTCAACATATTTATTGGCTGTTTGTCTCAATTCTCATATCTAATATCTCAAGTCTAAAAATTAGTCTACATTATCGTGCAGGAAGGAATTATTATTGCGGATGCCGGTATTACCTTCATCATCAGGCAATAAAGAAAACCTTGATATCTGGCTTTCATTTGATGCCGGGGTTTGTTGTAATGCAATTTCCTTACGTTTATAAGCCGGCACACTTTCCAGTTCCTGAATATTTCCGTTACGCAACTTCATGCTCAGGTCTTTTAACCTCATAATACGCTCGCGCGATTTGCGTAATTGCTCTTCTATTGATTCGTCTGTTTTATTATCATCAGCACCAACGGTTATTTCTGGCTCTTTAACCGGCTCTGGTACTTTTTGCTCCCTTACAGGCAAGTCATAACTAACAACCGGCTCGCTCAGCTTAAAGGTCATTTCGGGCATATCTGCTACTTCCGATTCATTCGCAACAGGCTCTTCAGCCATTAAATCGTGTTTAATAACAGTTGGTTCTTCTGCCTTAGGCGCAGCAAACAAATCGAATAATCCGGTTTGTTTAGGCTCTTCCTTGGGTTTCATGTAAGGCTCGGCCGGGGCATTCGCTTTAACCGGGTTAATAAACTCGTTTACGGGCTTCACCAGTGGCGTATTTTCAGGCATCAGCATAGAAACAATTTTCTTGCTACTTTGCTCTTTTTCACGCTCATCTTTAGTTTGAAATCCTGTAGCAATAATGGTTACTGATATTTTTTCGCCCAGGTTTTCGTCAATACAATTACCCCATATTAAATCGGCTGCCAAACCAGCTTCTTCCTGTATATAATCGGTAATAACGCTTACCTCGTCCATGGTAACTTCCTTACTACCAGAGCTTATATTTAACAGGATATACCTTGCACCCTCAATTTCATTATCTTTTAATAATGGTGATGACAATGCACCTTCCACTGCTTTTAATGCGCGGTTTTCACCATCAGCAGAAGAGCTTCCCATTATGGAAACACCACTGTCTTTCATCACGGTACGCACATCTTTAAAGTCAACGTTGATATAGCCCGGCAGGGTTATAATCTCTGCAATACCCTTGGCTGCTGTGGTTAATATATTATCAGCCTGTGCAAACGCAGAACCTAAGGTTAGGTTACCAAATATCTGGCGCACCCTGTCATTAGAGATCACCAAAAAAGAATCGACATACTTTTTCAGCTCCTCCATTCCTTCTTCGGCTTGCATTTTACGGCGTTTACCTTCAAATGCAAAGGGAGTAGTAATTATGCCTACGGTTAATATATCTAATTCGCGGGCTGCTTTGGCTATTATCGGGCTGGCGCCTGTTCCGGTACCACCGCCCATACCTGCTGTTATAAATAACATTTTGGTATTAGAGCCAAGCATTTGCTTTATATCATCAATATTTTCAATGGCTGAGTTTTTACCCACTTCGGGTATTGAACCGGCTCCCATTCCTTCGGTAAGGCTTGCACCCAGTTGAACTTTGTTTGGGATAGGGCTAAGCTCCAATGCCTGCGCATCGGTGTTACAGATTATAAAATCAACACCGGTAATACCCTGCCTATACATGTGGTTTACGGCATTGCCCCCACCGCCGCCAACACCAATTACTTTGATGATGGAGGACTTTTCTTTTAACATCTCAAACTGCATAATCCTTAATTTAGTATTAAAGTTAATTGCCTTTTAAAGGGCAATAAAGTTATCATAGGTTTGTTTTTATTCTATTTTGACCATTTAAACAATGCTGGTCAGATACATATAATTCATCAGTATTCAGAATTCCCTAATGTAATAATAACATTTTTTCCACAGGGGTTTTCCACATTTGTCAATATGTGGAAAGAATGCCCGATTGTGAATAACTTCACTATTTTTCCACAAAAAAGCTTCAGTTTTGATATATTTTGCAGGCAATAGCATCGTTATTATTTCAAAAAGTCTTCGTCTTTTATATCATCCTTTATAAAGCGTTTACCTGTTTCAACCAGTTTACTTAGCAAGCCAAACTTCTTGTCTTCGCTGTATTTCGGTTTTACAATTTTTACATCTTCCGGTACTGTTAAATGCTCGTTGTATTCAATCTTCTGGATACCTTTTATCAGCAAACCAATACCGGTTGCAAACATTGGGCTCTGCAGCTCTTCATAAATATTTTTTGGCAATACTTCGTTTTTAGCTAAGTGCTCATTAGGGTAACCTACGCGGCAATCTAAGCCAGTAACATACTCTACCAGTTGAGCCAAATGTTTTAACTGTGCGCCACCACCCGTTATCACAATGCCGGCAATTAGTTTTTTCTCGTAGCCTGATGACTTGATTTCATAATACACATGCTCAATGATTTCTTCCATGCGGGCCTGTATTACAAAGGCCAGATTTTTTACCGATATTTCTTTAGGCTCACGACCACGTAAACCGGGAACACAAACAATTTCATTTTCCTTGTTTTCATCAGCCAGAGCCGAGCCGAATCTTACCTTTAGCTGCTCCGCAATATTGCGCATTACTGAACATCCTTCGCGGATATCCTCTGTGATGCTGTTACCGCCAAAAGGAATAACCGCGGTATGACGGATAATGCCTTCATGAAATATAGCCACATCTGTTGTACCACCGCCTATATCAACCAAAACCACACCTGCTTCTTTTTCTTCATCGCTCAAAACAGATTCTGATGATGCTAATGGCTCCAGGATAAGTTCCTGACTTTCCAGCGCTGCTTTATTAACGCATTTTACAATGTTTTTAATGGCGGTGACCTGGCCGGATATTATATGGAAATTAGCTTCAAGCCTTACTCCTGCCATACCAATAGGATCCTTTATACCCGGCTCATTATCAACCGTAAATTCCTGTGGTAAAACATGTATAATTTCCTCGCCCGGTGGCATTACCAGGTTGTACATATCTTCTACCAGTTTATCGATGTCCTTACGTGAAATTTCAGACTGTATATCTTTACGGGTTATTAAACCGCGGTGCTGTAAACTTTTAATGTGCTGCCCCGCAATACCCACATTTACTACCCTGATCTCTACGTTCGACTGCGTACCTGCTACATCAACAGCCTGGCTTATTCCCTGTACTGTTTTATCAATGTTTGAAACCATACCACGGGTTACCCCCGCAGACTCAGCCTTACCGATACCTAATACCTCTATCTTCCCGTTTTTAATCCTCCGCCCTACAATAGCGCATATTTTGGTGGTACCGATGTCCAATCCCACCACAATTGGCGAACTTTTTTCTTGAGTTGAGCTTTTGTCCATATAATGTCTTATTTAGATGTATCCGACTTTGTTGAATCACTAACTGCTGATTTGCTTTTCAGCGAGTCTTGCTTTAATTTATCATTCCTAACCCCTACAACCTGGTTAGCATATTTAATATTTATTATTTTGTAGGTATCCCACCCCACTTTTGGCAATGCCTTTTTATAAAATACCAGCAGGTTATGAAACTTCCTGTCTAACGAATCGGCATCGCCTAATAAAATGCGGTTATTGCCGGCCCTTGGTATCAGTTCAATTTCATGATCTTTATTAATGTAGATCTGTGCAATCTGAGCGGCCCACAAAGAATCCCGCCTGATGTAATCTGCCGTTTTAAACAATTGCTGTGCAATTGCAGTATGCAGCGTATCGACCCTGTTTGCAAAAAGCTCATCAATATATCCGTTGGCCACCAGTACCCTTGCGGTAAAGTTTACTGACAATGGAATTTTTAATCCATGCTGATCAACATAAAAATCCTGATCGATATGATTAATGATGCGCAGAATAGGCTGCCGCTGGCTTATCTCCACATTAATAATCCCATCCATATCTGTATAAACTTTGGCAAACTCAATAAATGGGTTCGCTTTCAGCTTATTTTCAAGCTCATGGATGTTTATTTCTTCCATTTTACGCCCTATTAAAGGCTTGTTATTGATCAATAAAATCCTGTCAACTTCCTGCTTATCAATAAAATACTGACTACCAGGAATATAGACCTTTACATCGGTACAAAGCACTTCTGATTTTTTTACTTCAATAAAACTCATCAACACAATAAGCCCACCCAGGCATATGGTTACTGCAAGTCCTATTAAAATATATCTCAAAAGTGGTTTTTTAAACATGTTGCAATGCTTGTTTTAATGGTTGTACCAATTGGTCAATATCACCTGCCCCAACTGTTAAAAGTAGTTCTGGCTGTTCGTCTCTTACTGTATCAATAGCTTCGTTCTTTGCCAACAGGCGTTTGTTGTTTAACTTCATCCTTTCCAATATCATATCTGAATTCACCCCTTCAATCGGCAGTTCGCGTGCAGGGTAAATGTCCAGTATAATCAGTTCGTCAACCAGGTCAAGTGCTTCGGCAAAGCCATCCACAAAATCGCGGGTGCGGGTATACAGGTGTGGCTGAAAAATAGTGGTTAACTTTTTATCAGGATACAACCTTTTAACCGAACGGATGGCTGCTTTTAATTCTTCGGGATGATGTGCATAATCATCAATAAAAATATGCTGTTCATCTTTCAAAATATACTCGAACCTGCGTTTCACCCCCTTAAATGATCCTAAAGCACTTTTGATAGCTTCAGCAGAAACATTTAATAATAACGATGCCTCAATGGCTGCCACTGCGTTCTCAATATTATGTAAACCGGCAATACCCAGTTTTATATTAGTGATGCTGGTATTGCCATTTTTAAAATCGAAATAAAAGTCGCCATTCTCTATGCGGATGTTTGAAGCAAATGCATCGGCTTCCGTTTCAACTGCGTAGGTAAAGCCTGTTTCCAGTGGCAATCCTTTACGATGGATCAATTTACCACCCGGTTTTATCTGCGAGGCAAAAAGTTTAAATGAGTCCGTTAAATGACTATGATCTCCATAAATATCCAGGTGATCCGCGTCCATCGATGTGATGATAGCAATATCGGGATGCAGTGTAAGGAATGAACGATCATACTCATCGGCCTCAACTACTACAATATTGTTTTTTCCATAAAGCACATTGGTATGATAGTTTGATGAAATACCACCCAAAAATGCCGAGCAATCTTTACCCGAATCTTTAAGAATATGGGCTACCATAGTTGAGGTAGTAGTTTTACCATGCGTGCCTGCCACAGCAACGGTGAACTTTCCTTTACTGATGATACCCAATACCTGCGAACGTTTAAACAACTCAAAGCCAGCGTTTATAAAGAAATTCAGGATAACCGAATTTTTAGGAATGGCCGGGGTATAAATAATTAACGTCTCTTCATCAGGCGTTTTAAAGCTAGATGGGATCCATTCTTCACTATCCGAAAAAATAACCGGGATACCTTCACGGTGCAATTCGCTGGTCAGCTCGGTTGATGTTTTATCATAACCGCATACCACACAACCTAAATGCTGAAAATACCTGGCAAGTCCACTCATCCCAATACCGCCTATGCCAATCAGATAAACCCGTTTTATGTTGCTTAATTCCATTTTTAATTTAAAACACTATTTTTTCGAATACAATATCAATTTTTATATGAGCCTTAATTACCGGCTCTTAGCTAACTTAAATACTTCTTTGGCAATCACTTCATCAGCATCAGGCAGTGCCAGTTTGCCAATATTGTCGCTCAATTTTTTCTGTAAATTTTTATCTTTCAAAAGCTCCAGTGCTTTGTCAACTAAAGTTCCTTCGGCATCACGGTCTGCCACAAAAACAGCAGCGTTTTCCTCAACTAATGCCAATGCATTTTTAGTTTGATGGTCTTCGGCCACATTGGGCGATGGCACCAGTATTACCGGTTTCTTAACCACACACAACTCAGCAATAGTACCTGCGCCTGCGCGCGATACAATCACATCTGCCGCAGCATAGGCAAGGTCCATGCGGTTTAAAAACTCTACGACCTTCACATTGGGATGATAATTTTCACTCAGTTGCTCAATGATGCTTTTATAATAGAATTTGCCTGTTTGCCAGATGATCTGCACATCTGCCTCCAGTATTTTATCTAACCCAGCCATTATGCTGTTATTTAAAGTACGGGCGCCCAAACTGCCGCCTGTTATCAGTATTGTTTTTTTAAAGTTGGATAACGAATACAACTCCAGCGCCTGCATTTGCTTACCTGCAATATCAACCGACTCCTTACGGATGGGATTGCCTGTTTTTATAATGCGGTCTGCCGGGAAAAACTGCTCCATGTTATCAAAAGCAACACATATCTTTTTTGCGTCCTTACCCAGCCATTTGTTGGTGACACCTGCATATGAATTTTGCTCCTGAATCAGGTATGGAATTCCTTTTTTTGAAGCAGCGTACAACAAAGGACCTGAAGCGTAACCGCCAACCCCTACTGCAGCATCCGGTTTAAAATCATTAATAATCTTAACTGCTTTTCTTACACTCAAAAACAGCTTAACCGGGAACATCACATTTTTCCATATGGATTTACGCTGAATGCCCTGAATATCTAAACCAATTATTTTGTATCCAGCAGCAGGAACCTTTTCCATTTCCATGCGGCCGTTGGCACCCACAAATAAAATCTGCGTATCAGGATCAAGCTTTTTTAAAGCATTGGCAATAGCAATAGCCGGGAAGATATGTCCTCCTGTACCGCCGCCGCTAATGATTATACGCTTCGCCCCCCCAACCCCCTGAAGGGGGAGTTTTTGATTGGCGCTTTGGTTATTCCGTGATTCCACTGATTAGTATTTTTTTTATATTTTATCTTACTTCTACTCGTTCAAACATTCCCCCTTCAGGGGGGTTAGGGGGTTATGCAGGTGCTAATTCTGTTATCTCACCAACAATAACTTTCTTAGGTTCTTCAATATCCCTGCTCACTGAAAGGATAATTCCAAATGCCAAACTGGTAAACAATATGGAAGTACCTCCCATACTTACAAACGGCAATGGAATACCCGTTACCGGCCCTAAGCCTACGGCTACCGCCATATTAGCAAATGCCTGTATAGTTAAGCTAAAACTTAAACCGGCTGCCAGTAACGTACCAAATGCTTTTGGCGCCCGGGTGGCTATTTTTATACATCGGTATAACAAAAACACGTAAATACTGATTAATATAATACCGCCAACCAAACCATATTCTTCCACTATAATGGCATAAATCTCATCTGAATATGCCTCAGGTAAACTGTTTATCTCGTCGCTGTTGCCTACTCCTTTACCAAATATGCCGCCCGTGGCTATTGCTATTTTTGCGTGATTGGCCTGCTGCGCCTTATCAGGGTCAGCTTTATCCGGATGCATAAAGGTGTTGATACGCGTCATGTACATGTGCCTGCGCGGACCAAGCATCACCACACAGCCTAACAGAAAAGCACCTGCAAGAATTACCACCGCAATTTGCTTTACGCTGATACGTCCCATAATAAGCAGTAATACACTTACACCAAAAAGCATCAGCGCGGTTGATAAATTTGCCCAGGCTATCAGGATAAAGACCAAACAAACAGCCCCCATAATTGGGATGAATGATTGTTTTACATCTTTTATATTCTCCTGTTTGATAGAAAGCGTACGTGCCAAATAAGTGATCAGCGCAAGCTTTGCCAAATCTGATGTCTGGAAGCTTAAACCAGTACCTGGGATAGCGAGCCACCTGCTGGCCTGGTTTACATGACTACCAAAAAGCAGGGTGTACAATAAAAGTGGCAGGGTAATGATCATTAATAACTTGGATATACCGCGGTAATAACGATAATCAACCTTGTGCGAAATATACATCAGTACAATGCCGGCAACTATCATGGCTACGTGTTTCATTAAAATAGACTCCGCCCCAACGCCACGCTTGTAGGCAAGCGAACCGATGGCACTGTAAACAGCAAGCAATGAAATAAGCGACAACAATATGACGATAAGCCATATCCAGCGGTCTCCTTTTGTGTTACTTAGTATTCTGTCCATTTTAGCCCCCTCTAAATCTCCCCCGGCAGGGGAGACTTTTTTATTTTTATTTTATTTTAATTTCTCTCAAACATTTTAAGCCCTCCCTACCGGGGAGGGTTGGGAGGGGCCTACAATTCCCTTACGGCTTGTTTAAACTGGTTACCCCTGTCTTCGTAATTCTTAAAAAGATCAAAACTGGCACAGGCTGGTGAAAGCAATACCGTATCGCCCTTTTTTGCCAGGTGATAAGATACCTGTACAGCTTCCTCGGCCGAATAGGTATTTACAATTACTTCAACTACATCTTCAAAAGCATCGTGAATGCGTTTATTGTCTTTACCCAGGCAAACTATGGCTCTAACCTTTTGTTTTACCAGATCTTTCAACATAGAATAATCATTTCCTTTATCAACACCACCTAATATGAGGATCACATCGGTGGTCATACTTTCCAAAGCATACCAGGTTGAGTTTACATTGGTAGCTTTTGAATCGTTAATAAAGCTGATGCCGGATATTTTACCTACGGACTCCAACCGGTGCTCAATGTTTTTAAAGTTGCTCATGCTATCCCTGATTGATGGGTTACGCAGTTCGAGAACTTTAGCTGCAATACCTGATGCCATTGAGTTGTAAATGTTGTGTTTACCCTGAAGGGCCAAATCTGTAATAGACATCTGAAAATTTTGTTTGTGAGTGTTAATGACAATATTGTCTTGTTCGAGATACGCTCCCGGTTCAATCTTTTTTTCGATAGAAAATGGCAGCAGCTGTGCTTCGATGCGTCGCCCGGCCATTACTTTAATGGTTTCGGGGTCATCGGCACAATAAATAAAGTAGTCGTTGTTAGTTTGATTTTGAGTTATCCTAAACTTCGACGCTGCGTAATTTTCCATCTTATAATCATACCTGTCCAAATGGTCAGGGGTTATATTCAATAGTATAGCTATGTCCACTTTAAAGCGGTACATATCATCAAGCATAAAACTGCTCAGCTCCAGCACGTACAGATCAAACTTTTCAGTGGCTACCTGATAAGCAAAGCTTTTACCTATGTTACCAGCCAGGCCAACGTTTAATCCTGCATCTTTCAGAATATGGTAGGTTAAACTGGTTGTGGTAGTTTTACCGTTTGAGCCTGTTATGCCTATAATTTTTGCTTCGGTATATCTCCCGGCAAATTCAATTTCTGATATAACCGGAATACCTTTTTCTTTAGTCTTTTTAATAATCGGGGCTTTTTCAGGTATGCCCGGGCTTTTTATCACTTCAATAGCTGTCAATATCTCTTCTTCTGTATGCTGCTTTTCTTCGAAGCGGATGTTCCAATCAATGAGCTGCTGTTTATAGTGATCAGCAATGGCCCCAAAATCCGAAACAAAAACATCATAGCCCTGCTGCTGGGCAAGGAAGGCGGCACCAACACCACTTTCGCCGGCGCCAAGAACAACTATTTTGCTTTTATCAGTCATTTTATACTAAACTCAATTTTAGAAAAGCGGCTTTTAACCGCTATATTTCAATTACAAACTTTATCAAACCTAAATACTCCGACCTTATCGTCGGATTTTGCCTGCTTACCTTAACTTCAGCGTCACAAAAGTTATAATGGCCAGCAGGATACCAATGATCCAGAAACGAGTTACAATTTTTGCTTCGTGAAATCCTTTTTTCTGATAATGGTGGTGCAAAGGCGCCATCAGAAAAACCCGGACACCTGTACCAGTTCTTTTTTTGGTGTACTTAAACCACGATACCTGGATAATTACGGAGATATTTTCCACAACAAAAACGCCACATAATATCGGCACCATCAATTCCTTACGGATCATGATGGCAAACACTGCTATAATACCTCCAATGGCTAAACTACCGGTATCGCCCATAAATACCTGGGCAGGGTAAGAGTTGTACCATAAAAAGCCAACACACGCCCCAACAAATGCACCGGCAAATATTACCAGCTCGCCCGAGTTAGGGATATACATAATATTCAAATAATCGGCTATTACCGTATTACCGGACACATAAGCTAAAATAGCCAGCGTAATACCTATAATGGCGGATGTACCTGTTGCTAACCCATCAATACCATCCGTTATATTGGCGCCATTAGATATGAACGTTATAATAAGAATTACAAAGAACATAAATACCAGCAGGGAATAATGATCCGTATCAGCACCAATGAACTTGAGCACCTTGCCATAATCAAATTCATTGTTTTTGTAAAAAGGCATAGTAGTTTTTGTCGACCTGATATCTTGAGTATAAACCGGCGTATTGCCACGCATATGAAACTCAACAGGTACATCATATTTAACCGGCAACTTAACTTCCTGCCTTATCACTATATCTTTATTAGAATACATGGTGAAGCCGATAAACAGTGCCAAACCTACCTGACCTATAATTTTGAATTTTCCCGCTAAACCTTCTTTATTCTTTTTGAATACCTTGATATAATCATCTAAAAAACCAATAGCTCCCAACCAAACGGTAGTCACTATCATCATAATAATGTAGATGTTCTCTAACTTGGCAAATAACAAGGTTGGAATTAAAATACCCAGTATGATAATAATACCACCCATTGTTGGTGTACCGGCCTTTTGCATCTGACCTTCCAAGCCCAGGTTTCTTACAGTTTCTCCAACCTGTTTAAAGCGCAAATAATCAATTAACCTGCGTCCAAAAACGGTAGTTACTATCAATGAGGTTATTACCGCCATTGCCATGCGGAAAGTAATGTATTGAAACACCCCCGCACCGGGAATAGCGTAGTTTTTATTAAGCCAATTGAACAGGTAGTAAAGCATGTTAATTATTTAATGTGCTGATTTTATACTATATCCTTAAAAATATCTGTTAACTCTTCCATGTCATCAAAGTGGCTGCGTACCCCTTTCACTTCCTGGTATTTTTCGTGACCCTTGCCTGCAACTAATACTATATCTCCGGGTTTAGCTAACATGCATGCCGTTTTAATAGCTTCCCTCCTGTCAACTATACTTAAAGTAAATCTTTTAAAAGCCGGATCAATTCCTTCTTCCATGTCCCTGATAATCTGAGCCGGATCTTCTGAACGGGGATTATCTGAGGTAAGAATAACCCTGTCGCTCCACTCGCAGGCAGTTTTTGCCATAATAGGACGCTTTGTTTTATCCCTGTCACCACCGCAGCCTATTACCGTTATTACTTTTTCATTTCCTTTACGGATATCATGAATAGTGCTTAATATGTTTTGTACAGCATCCGGCGAATGTGCATAATCAACAATACCTATAATTTTATTTGGCGATACGATGTAGTCAAAACGCCCCTTAGCACCAGTAAGCTTGCTCAAGCTGGTCAGGATAGCGGTTTTATCCTGTTCAAGCAACATCGCGGCAGCATAAACGGCTAATAAATTATAAGCGTTGAATGTGCCCACCATTTTAAACCAAACTTCATCACTATCAATCTGTAGAAACAAGCCTTCAAACTGATTTTCCAGGATACGGGCCTTATAATCAGCCATGCTTTTAAGGCCATAAGTTTTTTTATGAGCCTTTGTATTTTGCAGCATTACATTGCCGTTTTTATCGTCGATATTGGTTAATGCAAAAGCATTTGAAGGCAGTTCATCAAAAAATGTCTTTTTGGCTTTCAGATACTCCGCAAAGGTTTTATGATAATCCAGGTGATCATGTGTTAGGTTTGAAAAAATACCACCGGTAAAGCTCAATCCTACAATACGATGCTGGGCAATAGCATGTGAACTCACTTCCATAAAGCAGTAGTCACATCCTTTTTCAACCATTTCGCTCAGTAGCTTATTCAGTTCTACTGGATCGGGCGTAGTATGTGTAGCCGGTATCACTTCACCATTAATCTGATTTTCAACGGTTGATAATAAACCGCATTTATACCCCAGATCAGAAAACAATTTATAAAGTAAGGTAGCTATGGTGGTTTTACCATTAGTGCCTGTTACCCCTATTAATTTTAATTTGGCGGATGGATTGTCGTAAAAATTAGCGGATACAATACCAAGTGCAACGGATGAATCAGCAACCATCAGGAAATCAACCTCACCAGTTACGCGAGCAGGAAGTTCTTCACAAATAACAGCTACTGCGCCATCATTTATTGCCTGCAGGATATAATCGTGCCCATCAACAACAGTCCCTTTTACGGCAACAAATAACGACCCGGGAATTACTTTCCTTGAATCGAAAACGATTGCAGAAATTTCCATGTCGGCGCTGCCCTGTAATTCGGTGAATGCAAGCCCCTCAATTATATCGCTTAAATACTTCATTGCAATTCAATTATTATTTTTGATCCCTTAGATATAACGCTTCCGCCTGATACCGATTGATTTGTTACTGTTCCGCTACCACGCACTGCCACTTTATAACCGGCATTACCCAGTATATACAAAGCATCGCTAAGTCCCATACCGATAACAGATGGCACCACGCCGCTTTTATAATTAACGTCTTCATAGGCAATTCCGTTGCTGGTATCAATCCCACTGGCCGGGGTATTGGATGCATACAATGGCTTAACGCCCAATTTGTTATAAACTTGCTTAAGCGCCCTTGGATTACCTTTTTTAATTTGCGGTAAATTACTGTTACCTGCATAATGCATAGGTGCTGCCTGGTTCATTTCCAAATCGCTGGCATACACCCTATCGGCTATTTCCCTAAAAATAGGACCAGCAACATAAGCTGCCAGGTATGAACCTTGTGTAGGGTGATTGATTACCACAATCATGGAATATTTAGGATGATTAGCAGGAAAATATCCACAAAATGAAGCCTGGTAAGTTTTATTTACACCATACCCGCTTGAACCATTGGCAATTTGTGCAGTACCTGTTTTGCCTGCTACCGAATACAAAGAGTTTTTGATGATGGTTTTGCCGGTACCTTCCTGCACAACACCTTCCAACATGCTTTTCATCTTGCCTAAAGTGGCTTCTGAGCACATCTGCGGGTTAATTACCCTTGCCTGGAACTGCTCAACTGTGCTACCCATACGCTGAATTTCCCTTACAAAAATGGGTGCAATCATTTTTCCGTTATTGGCAACTCCGTTATACAGCGTAAGCATTTGCAACGGCGTCATGTGCATTTCATAACCATAGGCCATTTCAGGCAAGGTCAATTTGCTCCAGCTTCGGTTTGACGGATTTTTAATAACCGGTTTTGCCTCACCAGGAATTTGAAGTACCAGTCTTTCATTTAAATGCAGGGCATACAGGTTATCCGTAAACTGCCTTGGGTTATCACCATAATGTGACGAAATGAATTTTACAATAGCTACGTTTGATGATTCTTCAAATGCTCTTTTGGCAGTCATCACAAAATTTCCAGCCTCGGCATCTTTAAATGTTTTAAGCAGTTTGCCTTTATAATACATGTTATAGGTACCATTTTCGGCATTCACCAATGTATTGGTATCAATTTTATGCTGATCAAAAGCGGTCATATAACTGGCCAGTTTAAAGGTTGACCCCGGATCAGCTGCATCACTTATAGCATAGTTGTAAGTCTCTTTATAATCGCCATCCTTTGTTCTGGTAAAATTGGATATCGCTCTAATCTGGCCTGTCGCTACCTCCATCAATACCACGCAACCATGATCGGCCTGTGTTTTTATTAATTGTTTCTTTAAGGCATCCTGCGCTACATCCTGAAAATTAACATCAATGGTTGAAATAATGTCTGCACCTTCTTTCGGTTCAATTTCCTCATCGCCATTATTAACCGGCATCCATGCACCACCAGCCATGCGCTGCATTAAACGTTTGCCGCTTTCGCCCTCAATATAGTTTGCGTAAGCTCCTTCAAGACCTACAGCATTTTTTACGTTATCATTTTTATAGCCAATGGTACGCGCTGCAAGGGTACGAAATGGAAAAACACGTTGGTTTTGCTCTACAACAATCAACCCTCCCTTGTATTTGCCCAAATTAAAAATCGGGAACTTACGGATCTGTTTTAATTCCTGAAAAGTAACCCTACGCCTTATCAACTCGTAACGTGAGCTATCATTACGTGCGTCACGCAGAATGCGTACATACTGCCGCTGTGACTTATCACCATAAAGTTGCGAAAGCTTTAACGCCAGCGAATCAACCTTCTCGTTAAATACTTTATCATCCACAATACCGGGTGCCAGCATATCCATATGCAATTCATATTCAGGCACCGAAGTAGCCAGCAGGCTCATATCGTTTGAGAAAATATTACCACGGGCAGCCTCAACCGTTTGGTAACGGGTGGTAAGTGTAGTGGCCATGGCTCTCCACTTTTTACCCTGTACAAACTGAACCCGGTACAATTGCACCACTACAGCTCCGGCAAACAGCAAAATAAGGCCAAATGCAAGGTATATCCTTGCCAGTATGTTTGTCCTAATGCTCATCGGTTACCTCCTCTGCTACAATTTTTTGCGGCGGCTGCATCGACTCTTTAATACCTAAGGTATCTGCACGTTTAGCAACCTCTGTTAGCGTACTTTTATAGGCTAAATCAGCCTTGGCTGTTTTATAATCCCAGCTTAATTCTTTTACTTCTTTTGTAACCTTATCAATCTCACGGATATTTCTTTCAGCCAAATGCCTGTTAGCAATGTAAACCATTCCTAAAAAGGTTAAAAACAACACAAAAGGCAACGCTTTGGTAGCAGACTCGGCATTAATAAAGCCTTTCGATAAAAATTGGGTTAAAAAGTTATCAGGAAATTCCGCTTCGGGTTTTTCCTCAACAATAAGCTTTTTCTCCGCTTCTTCTTCCTCTATTTGTGTGCGTAGCCTATTCGTCATTTTTTTACCGCTATTCTTAATTTAGCGCTCCGTGCCCGGTTGTTTTTACTTATTTCCTCTGCCGATGCCGTAATTGCTCCACGACTCACTGCATCTAATGGCTTGTTATCATTACCGTAAAGATCTTTTTCAACTTCCCCACTAAACTTTCCTTTAGCAATGAAGTTTTTCACCAGCCTGTCTTCTAATGAATGATAAGACATAACTACGAGTCTGCCACCCGAAGCCAATACAGATGCCGACTGGATTAAAAAATCTTTTAAAGCTTCCAGTTCCTGGTTTACCTCGATGCGCAAAGCCTGGAAAACCTGCGCCAGGTATTTATTTTCTTTTCCTTTTGGGATACGCCCCGCAATGGCATTCTTCAAATCAGCAATAGTAACTATTGGCCCATTTAAGCGGGTAGTCGCTATAGTATTGGCTAATGATTTAGCATTTTGAATTTCACCATAGATCCCGAAAATGCGATGCAGCTCTGCTTCCGAATAAGTATTCACTACTTCTTTAGCTGTTAAAGCCGAATCCTGATTCATCCGCATATCCAGTTCAGCGTCAAAACGGATAGAAAAACCGCGTTCGGCCTGGTCAAACTGGTAAGATGAAACACCCAGGTCAGCCAGGATACCATCAACAGGGATAGCATCATGCAAACGGCAAAAGTTTTTCAGGAAACGGAAATTTTGATCAATGAAAATAAAACGCTCATCATCAATAATATTTTGCCTTGCGTCAGCATCCTGATCAAATGCCAGCAACCTTCCTTCTTTATTTAAATGCTTTAAAATCTCGCGAGAGTGACCACCACCACCAAAAGTTACATCCACATAAGTACCATTCGGCTTTATATTCAAAGCCTCAATGCATTCATTCAGCATCACTGGAGTATGGTATTCACTCATATGGTTTCCCCTTTTCTTTTATCACCCATCACTTCTTCGGCCAATGCTGCAAAGTTTTCAGGCTCACTATCAATCATAGCATCATAAGCCGCTTTATCCCAAACCTCAATTTTATTAATCTGGCAGGTCAATACTGCATCAGCCTTAATATTTGCATAATCTAATAACGACTGCGGTAAATTCACCCTCCCTGCTGCATCAAGCGTTAACTCAGTAGCACCACGGGTAAAATAACGGATGAACTCTATGTTTTTGCTCTCGTATTGATTAAGTTTGCTCAGTTCGTCAAGCTTTTTGTCCCATTCCTTTTTGGTGTAAATAACAAGATACTTTTTAAAGCCACGATTGATCACAAGGCCCTCACTTTCAGCTTCAGGAAGCTTTTTTTTGAGGCCCGCAGGGATCATCATTCGCCCTTTGTTATCTAATTTACACTCAAACTCGCCGGTTAAATGGGACATTTTAAAACTTTGGCATTAATTGTAATGTAAAATTAGGTTTCTTTTACCACTTTCTACCACTTTCTACCACTAAAGTTATTAACACTTGTGCAATAGCTTTGTGGATTATATTTTGCAACCACTATTGTCCAAAACGTTAAAAAATAAGTTATATATAAATCCATTAGTCGCTAATTATAAGTACTTTATGAATTTAAAATGAAATCCATAACCATTACCGATGACCTTCAACTTGTAGTTGAAAATTGCGATAATAAAGCCCGCTTAATAGTTTATAAAGATGGCGTGGAAAACGTTTGCCGCAAAGAAGGCTTCGGGAAGCTCCAGCGCTTTATCACATCTGATGAAAAAACAATGTTTGGTGGGAGATTACGATTGCACAAAAATATGGAGGGTATAGCTATCGAGATAAAAGGCAAAATTGAAGGGGTAATTAAAGCGGAGGACTTTTTAAAACTCCTTTCGGATGCCATATAGCTACTAGTTTTAAAAACCCATTGCTACTTCAAATCATCACCATTATAATACAGACTTTTGCTTTTTTGAAATCAGCCGGGCAATTAGTATGTTTAGCCTCTGTAACTGATTACTCATTATGCAATCTCATTCATTTTTCCTCTCTCAAAAATTCAAGGTAATACTCGTTTCTTTTTATCTACTAACACCCGGTATAAATGCTTATTCACAAGCAATTACACCCGATTCTGTTGACCGGCTGGTTGAACGGACATTAAAAACTTTTGATGTACCCGGTATTGCCGTGGCGATAGTAAAAGATGATAAGATTGTATACGAAAAAGGCTATGGCGTGCGATCATTAAATACAGGTAAAAAAGTTAATGAAAATACTTTGTTCGGTATAGCTTCTAACAGTAAGGCTTTTACCGTTGCCGCATTAGGAATTCTAGCCTATGAGGGCAAACTAAAATTAGATGATAAGGTGACGGATTATATCCCGGAGTTTAAAATGTATGACCCATACGTTACTGCTGAATTTACCATAAGGGATCTGCTTACCCACCGTAGCGGACTGGGCCTTGGTGCGGGTGACCTGATGGACTGGCCCGATTCGACCAATTTTACCATGGGAGATGTGATTCATAACCTGCGTTATCTGAAGCCGGTATCCAGCTTCAGAAGTAAATATGATTATGACAACCAATTATATAAAGTTGCCGGCGAGATAGTTAAAAGAGTATCGGGCATGAGCTGGGAAGATTTTGTAGAAACCCGTATTATGAAGCCACTTCATATGGACAATAGTGTGGCAGCTTACCAAAGGCTAAAAGATCATAGCAATGTAGTGGATGCACATTCGCCGGTAGATGGTAAAGTAGTGGTTATTCCACGCTTTATTGCAGGTACCGGAGATGCAGCAGCCGGGGTTTATTCGAGCGTCGCAGATTTAAGTAAATGGGTGATTGTACATATGAACAATGGTAAATATGGCGATAGCTCAAATCTGTTTAGTGAAGCCATTCACCAGGAAATGTGGTCGCCGCAAACCATTATCCCGACTCCTGCAAAAAACTCTTATCATACGCATTTCACCGCTTACGGATTAGGTTTTGTTTTGTCGGATGTAAATGGCTATAAAGAAGTAAATCATACCGGTGGCATTGATGGCATGGTAACCAAAATAACCATGCTGCCTGAATTAAAGCTGGCAATTATTGTATTAACTAACCAGCAATCGGGCGCAGCGTTTAGCGCAGTTACCAACCAGATTAAAGACAGCTACCTGGGCGTAAACGGTAGAGACTGGGTAAAGATTTATGCCGATAACGTAAAAGCCAGTCGTGATAATGCTGATAAGGTAACCTCTGCCGTATGGAAACAAGTAGCTGCCCGGAAACTTGATGCTACAAAAACAGATTTAACACCTTATACCGGAACCTATCATGATAATTGGCTTGGCGATGCTGTTATCAGCTTAAAGGATGGGCAGTTATGGATAACCTGTAAACGATCTCCCAAATTGACCGGACAGGTATTTCCTTATATTGATAATACATTTGTTATCAGATGGAATTATAGGAGTATGGAAGCAGATGCTTTTGCCATGTTCTCGCCTGATGAGAACGGAAAACCAACAGAAATCAAGCTAAAACCGGTATCACCATTAACTGATTTCAGTTTTGATTTTCAGGATTTGGATTTTCATAAGGTGAAATAAATTTATCCCTCAATCCTGATATCATATTTAGCCAAAAGCCCAGGTAAACCATGTACGGAGAACCTGGCTTTTTTAAGCATATTGGTATCAGGATCGATGGTATAATTGTAGGATGTCCGCAAGTCTGCATTTTTCAAAATGGTTCGGCTAAAGAAAGCCCGGTTCAGGTTGCAATTTACAAATACAACATCGGTCAAATCTGCCTCTGTAAAGTCTGCTTCTATCATGGAGCAATCTGTAAACTTAGCGCCCTTATTTTTCTTTTTATAGAAGATGCCATTATCCAGTATGCAAGCCTCAAAGTTTACCTCAAATAAAAAATCGCGACTTTTACTAAAATCTGCCCCGCTTAACTTACAATCTTTGAAATGAATATCCTGCAAACCCGTATCTGATAAACGGATCAGCGTTAAATTACAACCCTGAAACTTGCAATTAACAAAAGTTATAGATGAAAAATCGGCATAGGAAAGATCGCTGTTTCTAAAGCTGCAATTTTCATAAGTATTATTATATCCTGAAAGAGTTTCAGCAGTAATTTTAGTAAAAGTTTTATCTTCTATTATTTCAGATGGCATGCTGCAAAATAAAGGATTTTGTTGATTTGAATACAATTAAAATCCTACATATTCCTTCTATACTGCCCCCCTACCTCGTACAAAGCATGTGAGATTTGCCCTAATGAACAATATTTACAGGCCTCCATAAGGCTGCCAAAAATATTTCCGCCACTAATTGCAACGTGCTGAAGATCCTTCAATAATTGAGGTATTATTTCCTTATTCCTGCGTTGAAATTCATGCAATGCCTGTATCTGAAATTGTTTTTCTTCTTCTGTTGCTCTGATCACTTCTGATGGTACTACCGTTGGGGAACCTTTTTTATTGAGGAAAGTATTTACACCCACAATCGGATACTCGCCATTATGTTTCAGGGTTTCATAATAAAGTGATTCTTCCTGTATCTTACTGCGTTGGTACATGGTTTCCATCGCCCCTAAAACACCACCACGGTCGTTTATAGCTTTAAATTCGGCCAATACAGCTTCTTCTACCAAATCAGTTAATTCTTCAATAATAAATGCGCCCTGTATCGGGTTTTCATTCTTGGCCAATCCCAATTCACGGTTAATAATCAATTGAATAGCCATTGCCCGGCGCACTGATTCTTCTGTTGGGGTGGTTATGGCTTCATCGTAGGCATTGGTGTGCAAGGAGTTGCAATTATCATAAATAGCATACAAAGCCTGCAAGGTGGTTCGGATATCATTGAAATCAATCTCTTGTGCATGTAATGACCGACCACTGGTTTGGATATGATATTTCAGTTTTTGTGAGCGATCATTCCCTTTATATTTGTTTTTGATAGCCTTTGCCCATATCCTCCTCGCTACACGACCAATTACCGAATACTCCGGATCAATACCATTGGAGAAAAAGAATGACAAATTAGGTGCAAAGTCATCAATGTGCATTCCCCGGCTCAAGTAATACTCTACATAAGTAAAACCATTAGATAAGGTAAAAGCCAGCTGTGTAACCGGGTTAGCACCTGCTTCTGCAATATGATAGCCGGATATGGATACCGAATAAAAGTTCTGTACCTTGTTATTAATAAAATACTGCTGAATATCACCCATCATCCGCAGGGCAAATTCTGTAGAGAAAATGCAGGTATTTTGGGCCTGGTCTTCTTTCAAAATATCGGCCTGCACCGTACCTCGCACTTTGGCTATGGCATCGTCTTTTATCTTTTCATATTCTTCGGCAGGTAACACCTGGTCGCCGGTGAGGCCCAATAGGATTAGACCGAGACCACTACTACCATTCGGTAAAGCACCGTCATAATGAGGCCGGGCTATGTTTTTATCATCATACAACTCCTTAAACTTTGCTTCTACCAAATGTTCCAGCTGATGTTTTATGATGTATTTTTCACATTGTTGATCAATCGCAGCATTCATAAAGAAGCCAAGCAGCATGGGTGCCGGGCCATTGATGGTCATGGATACTGAAGTAGAGGAGCTACAAAGGTCAAAACCTGAATACAACTTTTTGGCATCATCCAAAGTAGCAATACTTACTCCCGAGTTGCCTATCTTGCCATAAATATCAGGCCTCACATGCGGGTCTTCACCATACAATGTTACTGAATCAAATGCGGTTGATAACCGGTGTGCAGGCTGCCCTAATGAAACATAATGAAACCGCTTATTTGTCCGCTCCGGTCCACCTTCTCCGGCAAACATTCGGGTTGGATCTTCACCCTCACGCTTTAGCGGGAATACACCCGCAGCATAAGGGAATTCGCCCGGTAAGTTTTCGGTAAGCAACCAGCGGAGCACATCGCCCCAGGCTTCGTATTTAGGCAAAGCTATTTTAGGAATCTTTAATTGCGATAAGGAGGTATAATAAAGCGGTTGTTTAATCTCTTTATCACGCACCTTATAAATAAAGTTTTCAGCGGTATATTGTTTAACAGTCTCTGGCCATTGCTTGAGCTGGCGTTTACAGTCGGGGTGCAGATGTTGTTCCAGATGTTCCTTTATGTTTTGTAATGATGTAATATCCTGTGTTCCATTTTCCGCCATTAATTCCATCACACCCTTTACCTGGTATAACTGCTGTGCAATTTTGCATTGTTCATTTACCCATTGTTTATAGGCCTGACTGCTTTCTACTATCTCAGCAAGGTACCTGATCCTGTCGGGCGGAATAATGTATATCTTTTCTGATTCTTCCTGCAGGTCGTGATTTGTTTGTTTTGCACCGATAAAATCCACATCGGTTTTAGCCTTAACAGCTTTCATCAGTTCGGCAAAAAGGGTATTCATACCCGGATCATTGAACTGAGATGCCATCGTCCCATATACCGGAATATCCTCATCCTTTGCAGCAAATAACTGATGATTGCGCTTATATTGTTTACGTACATCTCTTAAAGCATCCAGTGCACCGCGTTTATCAAATTTATTTAAGGCAACCAGGTCAGCAAAATCCAACATATCTATTTTCTCCAACTGGGTGGCTGCCCCAAACTCCGGGGTCATTACATAAAGCGAAAGGTCACAGTAATCGGTAATCATTGTATCTGACTGGCCGATGCCTGATGTTTCTACAATAATAAAATCATAACCCGCGGCTTTGCAGATATCAATACTCTCCTGTACGTGTTTAGAAAGCGCCAGGTTAGCTTGCCGTGTAGCTAGTGAACGCATATAAACTCTCGGACTATTAATCGCATTCATCCTGATCCTATCGCCTAGCAAAGCACCTCCCGTTTTGCGTTTAGATGGATCTACCGATATAATTGCCAACGTTTTATCTGTATCCATCAAAAAACGGCGCACTATCTCATCAACCAATGATGATTTACCTGAGCCACCGGTACCTGTAATGCCCAAAACCGGTACATGACTGCTTTTTATAATCCGGTGCACATCAGCCATGAATCCGCTAACCTCAGCAGGGTAGTTTTCTACTACGCTAATGGCTTCAGCTATAGATTTAATATCTTTTTCGGGCAGATGTTTAATCTCGCCGTTCAATTTTATTTTATGCTGAAAGTCGCATTGTTGCAGCATATCATTAATCATCCCCTGTAAACCCATGGTTCGGCCATCATCAGGCGAATAAATCCGCGCAATACCGTATTGATGCAGCTCTTTAATTTCATCAGGTAAAAACACACCACCACCACCACCAAATATTTTAATATGCCCTGCCCCACGCTCCTTCAGCAAATCGTGCATGTATTTAAAGTATTCCATGTGGCCACCCTGGTAGCTGGTTAAAGCAATGCCTTGTACATCTTCCTGTATAGCGCAGTTCACCACCTCATCAACTGAGCGGTTATGACCCAAATGGATTACCTCCGCCCCTGATGATTGCAGTATACGCCGCATAATATTAATGGTAGCATCATGCCCATCGAACAACGAAGCGGCGGTAACAAAACGGATCTTGTACTTTGAATGATATGGGGCAATACTTTCCATGGGAACGGATATAATTGGTAAAGATCAAAATTAACCAAAATAAACCTTGCAAAATACTATGCTTGCATAATATTTACATCCAGCATTAAAGAAGCATTCAAAAATGAACATATGAACGCTGTGAGCACTAAAACAAAAGTTAATTTTATTACCTCAATAGAAATTCCTTATCAATTTATAATAATAACTAAAAAACTGATGTAAAGGGTGGAAATCGCTTTACATCAAATTGATAGCAGGCTCAATGAAAAAATTTTGAGATACATAAAACGCAGGCAATTCACACAAAGTATATATTTAAAATCTAAACGTTAAATTTATATTCAAATCCGATAACTTGTTAATATTCAGTAAAATGTTAACAAATAAATCATATCTTGTTTACGTTAATATGAAACCTTATCGCTTATTTTTATAGACCCTAAAAAGGTCAGGACAAATTTAACCTTAAAAATAAATTTATGACCTGGAGAAAATTTAGCGGCGAAGTTATCCAATCGCCCATTATTGAGGCCGTAGAAAAGGCAATTGAAAGGGAAACAGCACTGGGGAACAAGCTTAAAGTATGTATCGGAACCGATTCACAGGTAAAAGGCAATGTAACCGATTTTGCTACGGTTATAGTGTTTTTGCGTGAACAACGGGGAGGGTTCATGTTTATCCATCAGGAACGTACATCCCAAAAAATGAGCATCAAAGAAAGAATGCTGACAGAGGTGCAGAAATCTATCGACACTGCCTATAAGCTTTGCGATTTACTTGATCTGTATGATGTTGATCTGGAAGTACATGCCGACATTAACACCAACCCTATGTTTAAATCCAACCAGGCACTACACGAGGCTATGGGTTATATTTTAAGCATGGGCTTTGTATTTAAAGCAAAACCTGAGGCTTTTGCAAGTTCTTATTGCGCCAATAAAATGGTACAATAGTTTACCAAAATCAGGTGAACAGTGTCTATATTTGATATTCTATCAATATAGCTATGTCACCAATAATTGAAATAAATGATCCGGCCTTTAACGGCCCTAATACTATTGTTATCGATGCCCGCGGCGGTCAGGATTCTTACCAGCGTTATCTTTCAGGGCATTTAAAAAATGCTGTTTACGCCGATTTGGATAAACACCTTGCCGCAAAAGTTACCGATGCATCCATTGGTGGCAGGCATCCCTTACCTCCAATAAATGATTTTGCTGCTTTATTAGGTAACTGGGGAATAAACCCGGAAAGCCATGTTATTGTATATGATGATAAATCGGCAGCCATGAGCGCAGCCAGACTTTGGTGGATGCTGAAGGCCATTGGCCACAAAAATGTGCGGGTTTTAAATGGCGGCTTAAAGGCGGCAACAGACGCAGGCATTTCACTAAGTACCGAACTATATAACCCCACTCCAGTAAAGCCTTATCAGGTTACAGGTAACTATGCAGGAACCGTTGATATTGAAGAAGCAGGAAAAGTAGCCCAAAGCAATGAGAAAGTTGTGATTGATGTTCGTGAAACACCGAGATACCTTGGCCAAACAGAACCTATTGATTTGATTGCTGGTCACATACCAGGAGCAATAAACCTGCCTTATATTTCAAACATGGATGCCTCCGGTAAATATTTACTTCCCGATGCTTTACGCAAGGCTTACGACGAAGCAATTAACGGCATACCTTATGACCAGGTAATTGTACATTGCGGATCGGGTGTTACAGCCTGCCACACCCTTTTAGGAATGGCTTATGCCGGAATTGAAGGACCAAAATTGTACGTAGGTTCATGGAGCGAGTGGTCACGCAGGGATTTGCCAATAGCAACCAATGAGCTTTAGTTTATGGAGCAAATTATTATTAGGAAAGCGGCTATAAGCGATTTGAATATATTGCTGGAGTTTGAGCAGGGGATAATTAAAGCTGAGCGCCCTTTTGATGTTACTTTAAAAGATGGGGAGATCCATTATTACGATATTGCCCAAATGATTATTGCGGATCATGTTGAAGTATTAGTGGCCGAAAAAGCTGGCGAATTGATTGCAAGCGGGTACGCACGTATTGAGGACTCAAAAATATATTTAAAACATCCTAAACACGCCTACTTGGGGTTTATGTATGTAAAACCCGAATACCGCGGCAAAGGGGTAAATAAAATGATTTTGGACGGATTAGCTTTATGGAGCAAACAACGGGGAATAATGGAGCTGCACCTGGAAGTGTATGATGAAAATACGCCGGCAGTAAGGGCTTATGAGAAAGTGGGATTTTCAAAACTTTTAGTTCAGATGCGGATGGGACTTACTGATTGAATATACCAGTTATAAATAAAACCATAACTTTCTTAATACCGTAGCTTATCCTGTGAAAACATACACGCTAAAAACCGAACAAGCCATTCCTATTAGTTTAGAAGATGCCTGGAATTTCTTTTCTTCACCCTTAAACCTGGCGAAGATTACCCCCAAAGAGATGAATTTTGTGGTTACATCTGATTATACAGCCGATACTAAAATGTATCCAGGTATGATCATAACCTACATAGTTTCCCCTGTATTAGGTATCAAAATGAATTGGATGACAGAAATTACTCACGTGAAAGAGGGTGAATATTTTGTAGATGAACAACGCTTTGGGCCGTACGCTCTATGGCACCACCAACATCATTTTAAATCCATAACAGGTGGTATGCTGATGAATGATATTTTAAATTATGCCATACCCTATGGAATAATTGGCCGCATCGCTAACACCATTTTAGTTGAGAACCAAATCAAAAAAATATTCAGTTACCGCGAAAAGGCAATTAAAGAACTATTCGGGGAGTTTTAATATAAATAGAAAAAGATGAATAAGATGCCATTATAAACATCTCATTCATCTTTTGGCCTTAGTTTCTCTCAAGGTCTATCTGTAATCAAGCCTGTAAATAAGCGCTAACGAAAATATAGTACCATCGCTGGTATTTCTGCCTGTTAAAAATTCACCACCGGTTGCATACAAGGCAAGCTCTCTGGTAAATGAATATCCGTAGCTTAGTGAAGCTTGTATAAATGAATAGTTTCTGTTGGTTTCTGGGATACCGGAAATAAACTTTTTATCATCACTAAATGAATTTATTCCGCTTAAAGATACGGATATCTGGTTTTTAAACTCATCATCAAGTGTTATTCCGAAAGTACCGGTATACCTGTTTTGTATAGGGCCATTGTTACCAAAATACTGCCTTACACCATCAGAAGCATTAAAATAAGTGCTTTTGCCGAATAAACTACCAGTTCCTGAAAAAGCCAGTTTTAATTCTCCACCTTCTTCTCCATACCCTAAATTAGGATTGTTTGAATAAGTAGGTGTAATAGCCGTTCCCTGCAAAGAAAAATAATAAACAAAATCAATATTGAAAAGGTAGTAACGCAAACCAGTTTCCAGGTCAGTTAATCCCGAAGTAACGGTAGTGCGGGGAGCTATATTTTGGGTATAGGTATTATATACATATGGCAATGATACAATTGCAGCAAAACGCCGGCTAATACCATATTCAGCATACAAAGTTATCCCAACGGAGGTGTATTTTCCTGAATTGGGAAATGACTTTTTTACTCCTGTTGAGTCCCACTGCGTATTTGAAAAGAAATAACTTGCTGAAGGTGCAATCAACAAACGTCCCGGGCGGACAGGAAAACCACCGTCAGCAAAAACCACCGTCTTCGATGCAGTTAAAAGTATCAACAAAAAAAATGAAAATCGTGTAAAGGTTTTAAATAGGCTCATGATTTATATTTTATTTTAAAACATTGCAAACTGATCGCGCATCCAGCGGCCCTCATAAATATTATATTTTTTTCCAATCTCATGCGCAAGATCACGGAATATAATTATATGTTTTGGGACCTTGGTAATATTATTATAAAGTACGTATACGTGATCTGGCGGTGCTATATTATCAACCAAACCTAAACCTACCAGAGTTGGGCATGTTAAATTTGTTGCAAAGTTTTTGGCATCAAAATAATCAAGATTATTGTATACTTTGTCCATGGTTAAACCAGGTCGGGTGTTCACATATTTGTGAATATCATTAATCGGCCAGTCAACTTCATGTTCCATATTGCGCACATCACTTAATATAGGATTTGCTGCCGAACAAAAATTTATACGTTTATCCAATGAAGATAGCGCAACTGTTAAATATCCACCCAAGCTACCGCCAGCCACTATTATGTTCTCATGCCTCAGTTCAGGTCTGCTGTAAATAAAATCAACGGCTCGTATACAATCCATTATTGCGCCGCGCAGAATGTATTTATTCTTATCCTCTAAATTGAGTAATATGTAACTATCTCTTCGCACATTAATCACATCCTTACTATTGCCTGATCCTCTTATATTCAAAGTGAACATAGCAATGTCCGGATCGCTTCCCATCATGGGTCCCAAGGCTACCTGGTATCCCGGAAGACCGAGTAACACTACAAATTTTCTGTTTTTATTTTTAACAATTGGCTCTGTCAGGTACCCGCGAATAGTAAAACCTCCTAACGATTTCATCTCTACCAGAAATACCCTGTGCCCATTTTTATTGGAATCAACCAGTTCGGTCATTTTAAATTCCGGTGGTACATTGTCAAGCTCCTTTCGGGTATTTTGCCAAAAAGCATCAAAATCTGTAGGTTTTGCATATTGCGACCTAATCTGCTCAGGTTTTATACCGAACGCTTTACGTGTTGTATCATCATAATCTGATACGTTTACCATGAAATTTATTTTGTAAAATCCTGGTTTATCAATCGGAATCTCAAAATTATATGATTCTGAACTTTTTCTTCCGATATTAACTTTTACAGAATCTGCCTTAACTTTTTTCCCAGCCTCGGTAGTTACCAGATAAGATACCTTACCCACTTCACGAGTGTCCGAACCATTTTTTACTTCAAAAGTATATGAAGCTGTTGAACTAAATATACCATCGCTGCTGTGTGGGGTAATAATGGCGCTTACAGAACCTTCTTTATCATCTCCTTGTGCAAATACCGTTTTTGTTGCTGATACCAGTAACAACAGGAAAAATACCACTAAAATTTTACTTGGAACGCTCATCATATTAAATTATAAAATTAAGCAAATCAAGCCAGCATCCTAACTTATCGCCCATAAATTGGCTAAGTGATTCGTGATCTGGCCCACCGGAAATTAAACTTACCATATTTTATGGCTATTACCGTGCCGAAATTTATCTCATCATTTAACCTTTCTACGGAAATATGGAGCTTTTGGTTTACTTAAATAGCAATATAATAACCCACTGCGAATACAGGTTTATTTATTAGTATAAATTTAAGACATTAAAAAGAAAAAAAAGTCAATAATTATACAATTATTAACTTTAAGTTTAGATTATGGAATCCTGAATTTCTCCCGCAGCCACAAATTTTGGAACATGAAATAGTTTAAATTCACTTCGTGGGCAGTATTAGGTACGCATACAAACTCTTTATCGGTGCTGCCTATATGGTTAAATAAAGCCATACTGCAACGCGGAGGGCAATACCTATCCAGCAAACCAATCCCCATCAGCACCGGGCATTTTATCATAGGCGCAAAATTTTGCGGGTCATAATAATCAAACGTCTGGAAAAACTTATCCCAGGTAAAACCCGGATGCTGGGCGTTATACAATCTAAATATGTTAAAAGGGAAAACCTGTTTTTCATACGAAGCTGACACCTTCATATCATCATGAATATCAGCATATAAAGGCACCTGCATGGTTAAAACTTTTACCCGGCTATCTAAAGCTGTCGTAATCAAGGCCAGTGCTCCTCCCTGACTTCCGCCCTCAGCAATAATTTTAGAGGTATCAATACCCAGGTTGGCATGCGAGTATAAAAAGTCGAGTCCGCGGATACAGTCCATGTATACCCCGCGATAAATATATTTGTTCTTATCTTCAATATTTACCAGGCAATAGTTATCGGTCCCAATATCAATAACGTCCTTACTGTTACCATTTCCGCGTACATTAAGGTCGAAAGAAATAAAATCATCACTACCCATATTAGGCTTTAATGATACTACATAACCAGGCATACGATAATGTACCGGAAACTTCTTACCATCTCTTGGTATTACCAGCCATCCGCGGATCAATATGTTTCCATATGATCGCATCTCTACAGTATACACTTTCTTATCTTTTGTGGAAAGTTCCGGCCGCTCCAATACTTTGTACTGGGGTTTTACTTTTTCCAGGTCTATTTTACTCTGCTTCCAAAAAGCATCAAAATCAGCAGGTCTATGCAAGGTTGAGTTTATGTTTTCGGGCGATACACCGAACACCCTTCTCACTGTATCATCATAATTGGCAGTATTCACCATAAAATTGATACGGTAAAAACCGGTTGGCGTAGAAGGTACTTTAATATCAATCTCTTTTGAAGCTTTTCCGTGTAAAGCCAGATGCACCGTGTCTGCCGCTACTTTTTCACCTTCGTCTGTTGTAACCAGGTAGGATATTCTGCCATTTTGATGATCCTTGGTGTTATTGTGGATCTGCAATTTATAAGATACCGTTTCATTGTTCTTAAAAATTGCATTTTTACGCTGAGGCGCCGGGTTCAGAATTATATCGGCGGTTTCTTCTGTCGGCGGTTTTCCTTGTTGCTGAATAGCTGCACTTACTTTTAATACCGATGCAAGGCATATCATCACACTAAAAAACAACAGGCAATTAACTTTTTTCATCATTTATAATTTAATAACTGCAATTAGAGATCCACCATACCCTACCCCTGTATTTATACCATAGGGCACATAATAGCCACCAATAAAAGTCGAAAACCTGCGGGTAAACTGATGTCCGAAATTTAGCTGGGGCTTAAAGAAAGCGTAATCCCTTTCGGCATAAATATTACTGTTGAATGCTTTATCTTCACTAAATGAGCGGAATAGATAAAGATCAACACTTATTTGATTGTGTTTGGAAACCGCGTAGCCCATCGTTAAAAGATAACTAAACTGGTTAGGCCCCTGCAAGTCAAAATACCGGCGGTATGCCAGTTCCGTATTAAAATAACCTTTGCCAAGCAGGCTGCCGCAATACATCAGCTTAATTTCGCTGCCGTAATCGCCCAGGCCTAGTGATGAGGTTCCATTATTGCTGCTGTATAAAGGAATTACACCCGATGCCTGTACTGATAAATATTGTTTATAATTAAAATTCACCAGGTTATAACTTAAACCGGCCACCAGATCGCCCAAACCCTGGCTGGTAACCGTATTACCTTTGCCAAGGTTGTTTACCTGGTATACAAATGGAACATTAACAATAAAATCGAGCCGGCGGGTTATACCGTAGCCAAAAAACAAACTGGTTGAGTAAGATGAAAAGCGTGCACCCGGTTGGCCCTTTACAATATTGCCATTAATATCATACCGGTCTGTTTGGGTATAATATGAAAATGAGGGGACTACAATGTCACGATATTTACCGATGGGGAAACCGGCAAATGTTTTAACCGGAAAAATTAGAGCAATAAAAATCAATAAGCACAGGGCCGTAACAATAGTCCGTTTCATTTAGGGTGTTAAGTCGTTTTTACCAGGAAGCCGTTAATCAGTTATCCCCTTAGGGCGGGGTTGATACTTAATCAAAAAATCTGATTTACGTATGTAATGATTTAACGGTTCCTCAATAAGTTTAAATAAACCTACTGCGATGGCGTTTAATACGATGAAAAGATAAATAAGGTTTAGCGTATCATACTCAAAAGGGGAATGCCAGTTTACTCCCCATTTATCGTATAAATTAAAAACATAATCATTGAGATGATTTACACCATTATGTAAAAGGTTATACATCCATCCTAAATGTATCAGATAAAATATATACGAGCTTTTGCCTAGAAGTTCAACAAATGGATTAGCCAATATCTTTTTGAGTACGGTTGTCTCCGTGAGGAGGCCGTAAAAGAAAAACGCAATAACGATGCATAGCACATAATTATTGGTGATAATGCCAATTGGGCTTTCCAGGCCGGCTACCCAAGGCGGGGTAATAGGTTGGAAAGCCATGACCAATACACAAACAAATATTAATATAAAGGCAGTATAAGTATAATTTAATTTATGGGTACGTGTAAAATCCTTTTTAATAACGTAACGGGCAAGCTGTATCCCTACAAAAAACTCGAAACATCTTCCTAAAAAAGTAAACAGAAACATGAAGGTGAAATTACCAAAGAAACCATGCCAGTTAACATGCCTGAATATAAGCACCAGCAGAATACCGAATGATGTTATGATTACAGGTTGAATATAAAATTTGTTATATTTTTTAGCTATTAAAAATACAATTGGGGCTGAAAAATAAAAGCATTCCTCAACTGTCAATGACCATCCCTGGGCTATGCCAGTATCCCAAAACTGATAAAAGAAACCGCGTACAAAGGTTATATTTAAAAACAACAATGCTACGGGATTACCGGTGCCTTTGGTAATGGCTGGATCTTTTGTTATAAAGTAATAAACAAAAGCTGCTACGGTTAGCAAAAAGTACATCGGGTAAATGCGGGCTACCCTGTTTTTAAGGTATTGTTTAAACCAGTCTTTTGTTAAATGAAAATTGTTGTAGTAACGAAACGTGATCAAAAAACCCGATAAAACAAAGAAAATAGTTACCCCAATGTGGAACTCACCCAAAAAGCGTTGAACAAGGTGGGGAAAATTTTCATCAAAAATATAAGAAAAGTGGGATATAAATACCAGGTAAGCAGCAAGTGCACGAACGCCCGTTAATGCCGGGATATAATTTTGTAGGGACCTTTGTGACAAAACGGTATTGATTAAGAATTAATTTGTAAGATAGTTTTTTTTTGCTGATGTTACCCAATATAGGTAAATTGTTACCAAACAAAAAAAATAAAATCAAAAGTTAAGCCAATAAGGTTTACCGCAACGCCGATCCCTGAACTACACCACGTTCCAGTATTTTCTGATCAATATAATATTGTATTTCCGATTTTTTAAGCTTCCAGTTAGGAGCAATCAACAATTCGAGGTCACTTAAACCAAAAAGGCGCTGTATTACAATATCAGGGCGAACAAGAGGTAAAAAATCACACAGGAAGTTGGCGTATTCATCCAACGTAAAAACCTTAAACGGCTCACGCTTATACTTCACTCCCATAACTGAACCCTCAACAATGTGAAGGTGGTGAAATTTTACAAATTTTATCTGTTTAAAGCGATTAATCTCATCGGCATATTTCAGCATCATTTCATGTGTTTCCCAGGGGAACCCAAAAATGGTATGTACACAAATATCCAGTTTGCTATTTTCAACCAGTTTCAAAGCTTTAACCAGATCGTCATGACTGCAGCCTCTGTTAATCTGTGCAAGGGTATCATTATAAATGGATTCCATTCCCATTTCCAGATCCACATCAAAACGGTCGGTATAGCTTTCTAACAGTGCTATTTTTTCGGCATCAATACAATCAGGGCGGGTACCGATTGATAGGCCAACGATATCTTCTGTATGATAGCTTAATGCTTCGTCATACATCATTTTAAGGTAATGCGTCGGAGCATAGGTATTAGTATTAGGCTGAAAATAGATGATAAACTTATCGGCCTTATTTCCCTTACGGGCACGTTCAACTCCCTGTATTACTTGTTCACGAACAGATGGGTTATTGCGCGATACGGAAGGAGTAAAAGAATCAACATTGCAATAGGTGCAGCCACCGTAGCCTTTGGAGCCATCGCGGTTGGGGCAGGTAAAACCGCCATCAACAATCACCTTAAATACGCGCGCCCCATTATACTTCTCCCGAAGCCAGGGGCCGTAATTATTATAGCCCTTTTCCCAAACCGCTGCCGTTGTACCTGTTACCATATTTTATCTGGCGGCAAAGATACTATTTTTGATACGGGATAGCAGAAAGTTTAATTAAGCTTCTGCGTCATATCAAAATGATCGATCGAATTATAGCCATCAGGCGGTTTATTAAACGCAGAGTATAAAATATATTTTTTGCCCTCGTCCAAACCCGGCATCAGTTTGGCAACTACTTGCCTCACCTTTAAATTTTCTTTTTTCACGTCCGTTGTATCTTTCAAATCGAAATGGGTCATGTAGTAAATAACCGGGCTGTTGTAGCCATCATCGGTATTTTTGTTATAAACGCGCAATATCATTGGCCCAGTTGCCAATTGGCTCAGCACCAAAGGATACTGGTATTTGGCGTTAACCTCCCCATGTACCTGTGTATAAAATTTATCGGCATCAACCTCATCCGGATATTCCCAATAAGCACCCGGCTTAAAACACGTAACTGCCAGCATTGTATTAATTTGAGCAGCCTGAATTTCTTTTTTTGCATACTCCTCTTTCGCCAGATTAAATAACTCCGGAGCCGTTTTCCCATCAATGGTATAAGGTTCCATTTCCATTTTAACTATTTTCCAGCCATAATTAAGCTTGGCATAAACCAGGCTGAGCATATATTTATTAGCAGGTTTTTCAGGAATAAAATATGCCATATACATCTCCTGGGCTTCACATGGATACATAAGGGCATACCGGTTTACACTTCCGTCTTTTACCCGCACTGTGTCCATATCAGTATCTTTTAATTTATGTACTACATAGTACTCATCCAGCAACTTATAAGTATTATCATTTAGCCGGTTACTGATCAGCTCAACTTTCCGTTCATTCTTATCCCCATTCATTTCCTTCGAAAAGAGCGCTTTTAAAGCTGTTTGATCATTGGCTTTTAAATATTTTAATGCCTCCTCATTTAATTTGTGAAAATCATTACGCTTACTGGCGCTGATCATGTCATTTTTCCATTGGCCAGGCGTAACTACGCATGATTGAAGAGCAAAAACAAGCACTGAAAAAAGCAATGCTTTAAATTGATTAGGATGTAGGTTGTTCATATATTTTAATGGCCTAAGATAAATATAATCTCAAAAACGAATAGTACCGTTGCCAAAACTTTGAAAATTAATCTCCAATAAAGATAAAAATTCCACAAAAAGTAAAAAATATATTCATGGCTGATACTTAATTTGTAAGCTCCCAATTTGTTTTCTTTCAAAGAAGTTTATATTTGAGCACACTTATTACAATGAAAAGAAACCTTATTTACCTTATAACAACCCTGCTGCTGCCTCTTTTATCCCTTGCTCAAAGCAATGATCTCTATGTTACAAAAGGGCTTGAGCTATACAATAACAAAGATTATAATGGCGCACTGGAATATTTCACCAAAGAAACTGAGCTAAATCCAAACAATGTTGAGGCTTATAACTATGAAGGGATTATTAAAATTCAGCAAGGTGACTTTAAAGCTGCATTAGAAATTTTCACCAAAGAAATTTCCATAAATTCAAACAATGATATCGCTTATTCAAACAGGGCATATACTAAAATCAATTTGAATGATTTTAAAGGCGCCATTGCCGATTGTGATTATGCTATTTCATTAAATCCCAAAAGTGTATTGGCGTATACCAATAGGGGCAACGCAAAGACAAGACTTAATGATTTTAACGGCGCTTTGGCTGATTTTAATAAGGTACTTGAATTTGATCCCAACAATGTCAGCGCTTTAGTCAACATAGGAAATGTAAAACTCGGATTGCAAGATTTTAAAGCGGCACTTGAAAACTTAAACCAAGCAATTAAACTTAACGACAAAGTTCCGGAGGCATATCTTGACCGGGGTATGGCTAAGGGCAATCTTAAAGATTACTATGGGGCCATTGATGACTTTGGAAAGGTTATTGAGTTAAATCCAAAGGAAGACCTCGCCTATTATTATAGAGGCGTTCAAAAAGGAGAGCTTAACAATTACAATGATGCCGTAGCAGACTTTAACCAGGCAATAAGTATAAACCCTAAAAACACAGATGCCTACCAGGCGAGAGCGCGGGCAAATTTTAAGCTCGGTAATTATGGATCGGCAGGCGACGATTTGTCCAAGGCCATTGCTTTAAATCCGGATAATGCTGAAGTATATTATATGATGGCCGAAGTTAAGTTGAACACCCGGGAATTTGATGAAGCCATCCAGAATTGCAACAAAGCCATCGGCCTGAAAAATGACTACGGCGAGGCGTATTTTGACAGGGGATTGGCAAAATCTTATTTGAATGATTTAACAGGTGGAATAAATGACTTTAGCCGGGTAATGGTATTATTACCTGACCTTGAAGGGTCGTATTATTATAGAGCTGTTGCCAGGGTGCAATTAAATCAAAATGCCCTCGCGTTGACCGATCTGAATAAGGCAATTGCTATAAATCCGGATGATGCCAATGCTTACTATTATCGTGGGGTTGTAAACATGCAGATGAATAATTTAGGCGCAGCCATTCCTAATCTGGATAAAGCAATCGCAGCAGGCATAAACCTTCCGTTTGCTTACTTAATGCGTGGTTATGCTAATGCTAATCTTAAAAACAACACTTCTGCCCTAGCCGATCTTACAAAAGGAATAGAACTAAACCCATCAAATGGCGATGCCTATTTTCAAAGGGGACGTGTATATTTTAACATGAATAATAAAGCGGCCGCCAAAGCCGATTGGGCCAAATCAGCAGCCCTCGGTAACAGGGAAGCAGCTTTAATGCTTAAATATCCACCTACCAAAGCTAAAACCAATACCACCAATAACTGGACCGTTTGGAAAAAATAAATATTGTAACGTTATCAGAAATATCTATTTAAGCATTTTCCTGATAACTTATTTTGTCATCTTCGCCCCCTCATGTTGTCATTATTTGCCATTGTGGGTAAACACTGTGTTGCCTAACTTTACTTAAATTATTAACCAGTAAACACTTAGATTATGGCAACTACCATTGCAAATAGTACCCAAATGATCACCCCATTTTTATGGTTTGATGGTAAGGTAGAAGAGGCTATCAACTTTTACACTTCAGTTTTCCCAAATTCTGAAATTATTAATACCCATCGTTTACCTGGTGATGTACCTGGCAGGACGGGCAAAGTATTAACAGGTACCTTTAAACTAAATGGAGTAGAATTTATGATACTGGATGGTGGCCCCATATTTAAGTTTAATGAATCCATCTCTTTTTTTGTAAAATGCGAAACCCAGCAGGAAGTTGACCATTTATGGAATACCCTTACTGCTGATGGTGGAAAGGAAAGTCAATGCGGTTGGCTTAAAGATAAATATGGTGTATCCTGGCAAATAGTTCCCAATGCTTTGGGTAAATTAATGGGCGACCCTGATCCTAGAAGAGCTCAAAATGTAATGCAGGCAATGATGAAAATGGGCAAGCTCAATATTGCAGAGTTACAAGCGGCACGTGACCGTTAATAAAGAGATCCCCGCCAAATAACGGACGGGGATCTTTTTTATTAACCTTAAACAGTCAATTTCTTATACTTTATCCTTTTAGGCGCTACATCACCCAAACGTTTTTTGCGATTTTCTTCGTAGTCCGAATAGTTACCCTCAAAGAAGTAAACCTGTGAGTTACCTTCAAAAGCCAATATGTGTGTACATATTCTGTCTAAAAACCAACGATCGTGACTAATTACTACTGCACAGCCGCCAAAATTTTCCAAAGCCTCTTCCAAAGCGCGTAAAGTATTTACGTCAATATCATTAGTGGGCTCATCCAACAATAACACGTTTGATCCTTTTTTCAGCGTGATAGACAAATGCACCCGATTACGCTCACCACCCGATAACACACCTACCTTTTTCTGCTGATCGGCACCGTTAAAGTTAAAACGCGACACATATGCCCTTGAGTTGATAGGACGGTTGCCAACCATAATGGTCTCCAGTCCACCGGTTACATTTTCCCAAACAGATTTATTGGGGTCAAGGTCATCATGCATCTGGTCAACATAACCTAAAGCTACGGTTTCGCCAACACGGAAAGTTCCGGCATCAGGCTCATCCTGCCCTGTAATTAAGCGAAATAAGGTTGTTTTACCGGCACCGTTGGGCCCAATAATGCCTACTATACCTGCAGGCGGCAAGGAGAAGCTCAGATTATCGAACAATAACTTATCGCCATATGATTTGCTTACACCATTAGCTTCAATTACCACATTACCCAAACGTGGGCCCGGTGGAATAAACAGCTCCAGTTTTTCTTCCCTGTCCTTGGTTTCCTCTGATGCTAACTTGTCATAATTGGATAAACGCGCTTTTGATTTGGCGTGACGACCTTTCGGACCCATCCTAACCCATTCCAGCTCACGCTCCAAAGTTTTCTGACGTTTGCTCTCAGTTTTATCCTCCTGTGCCAGTCGTTTAGCTTTCTGATCAAGCCATGAAGAATAATTCCCTTTCCATGGGATACCTTCTCCCCTATCCAATTCCAGAATCCAGTCGGCAACGTTATCCAAAAAGTAACGATCGTGCGTAACCGCTATAACGGTACCTTTGTATTGTTTAAGGTGTTGCTCCAGCCAATCAATTGATTCTGCATCCAAGTGGTTGGTAGGCTCATCCAGCAATAAAACATCCGGTTCCTGTAACAACAAACGGCAAAGTGCCACACGGCGGCGTTCCCCACCTGACAGTACTGATATTTTAGTATCGGGATCAGGGCAGCGTAACGCATCCATTGCACGTTCCAGTTTAACATCCAGCTCCCAGGCATTTACCGCATCAATTTTATCCTGCAACTCTCCCTGACGAGTCATCAACTTATCCATTTTATCGGCATCGCTGTAATACTCTTCCAGTCCGAATTTTTCGTTGATATCTTCGTACTCCTTTAATAAGGAGGTGATTTCGGCAACGCCTTCTTCCACCACTTCTTTCACCGTTTTTTCAGGATCCAGCTCTGGTTCCTGGCTCAGATAACCTACGGTATATCCCGGCGAAAAAACCACCTCACCGATATTTGTTTTATCAATGCCCGCAATTATTTTTAATAATGACGACTTACCAGATCCGTTTAAACCAATAACACCGATTTTGGCGCCATAAAAAAAAGACAGGTAAATATTTTTTAGAACTGTTTTTTGAGGAGGGTATACCTTACTAACCCCTGCCATTGAAAATATAATCTTTTCGTCTGCCATCTACATTTAAAATTAGTGAAGCAAATATCAGTTAAAATGGATAATTTATATTATCCCGTTAAAATCTTTTTTAGTATAAATATTCTTTGCGCTTATCGTTAGAAAAAAGGGTAAAAACACCTCCGTTTTATTACGCAATACGGAAAAGATATTCTTTGTATCTTTAAATAAAGCTTTAATCATTACCTAACCTTAAAAGCAACCATTATGAAAAAGATTTTTACCAGGGAGCGAAATTTACTTATCATTTCGTTCATCCTGCTCCTTTTTGCAGCCTGCAAGGGCCCTGCGGCCAAAACTACTACAGCATCCAATAGCACTGCAACTTCCGATAGCGCCCTTATCGCTTACAAAAACAGTAACCATCATTTATTTTTAGGTTTTTTGGTAGATGACCATAATGATCCAGTTGCCAGTACCAATCCGGCTAATTCGCCTGACAGTGTTGACTTCCTTGATTTATTTGTTGGCTACGATACCACCAAAGCAGATTGGCGCATAGCACAAGCGAAGGGGACAAAAATTATAAGATGCTATTTTCCAAAATATGCCTATTTTGACGGATCAGTAAATGATCCTGCTACAAAAGCACCTGGTTATAAAAACCCTCCCGGCTTTGATCAAAATAATCCAACTGCAAGCAGCACTTATTTCCATTGGGCAGCAAATACCTATGCAAAAGATATTGATACCAATAAATGGAACGGTATTGACATCGATATTGAGAGTGGAACCTTTGGCGGCGAGGTACCTGAATCAAACGGTCCTAATTTTTTGACTGCCGTAGCTCAGTATTACGGACCTAATTGCAGCAAATGTTCGGTTAATTCTGGAGGTAAAAAGCCCGTATTTTTCTATGATACTGATGGATCAGCTAATGACGATTCCATGTACACACCATATAAAAGCAATTATGATTATGTGGATTTCCAGTCATACACTACCGGCAATCATTACTGGGACGGATCTGGAACTGCAGATTTTGATGCCCTGGTTACCATGTATGGCTTAAACAAACTTATTTTTTTAGTTAACGGGGATAGTTTTGTTCAGGCTAATGGTGTTCAGGTACCTCCAGGGGTTGATTCAGTAGTAACAGCATCATTATATAGTTATGCTACCTGGGTTAAGACAAATAATGGTATAGGTGTAGGTGCTTACCGCATGAGCAGGGATTATAACCATACTCCACATTTTGCAGTCAGCAGAAATTCCATACAAATTATGAATCCTGCGAAGTAAGTGCGCTTTAAAGGTTCATTCAGGCCATTAAAAATTAAACAGACAAAAAAGGAAGATTTTCAAATCATTTTTTTGCCCGTTTCCGTATATACCTTAACAACAATTTAAACGTTACTGTAACTAATGTTAATGCCGTAATGTCATACAATTGACTAATTTGTCTGATATTGTCACATAAACTGTTAACTGATTACTTAAATGCTTAAACCATTGCATCATATTTATATCAAAAAGATATAAATAAATGATTTTTTTATAAAAACCATTGCAATTATGGGTTTTATTTGCAAAATTGCTAAACAAAGTTTAAGTTTTTAATATCGCATATCATCTAAATGTCTGCTTTATCCTTAACTTAAAAATTTGGCAATAATATTGTTGATAAGTGTAAAACAAGTCGCCCTCATTATTAAAACAAATTAATACATTAGGGCGTTCATAAATCGGAAGGATATATATGGAAGCTAAATTTTCGCCGCGGGTTAAGGATGTTATTCAATATAGCAGAGAGGAGGCTTTACGCCTTGGGCATGATTATATTGGCACCGAACACCTATTATTAGGATTGATTAGGGATGGAGATGGCGTTGCTATTAAATTATTGAAGGAATTAACTGTTGACACAGCCAAATTAAGACGCTCTGTTGAAGATGCAGTAAAAGGCACCATTGGCACCAACGTACATATTGGCAGCATCCCGTTAACCAAGCAGGCTGAAAAAGTATTAAAAATCACCTACCTGGAAGCCAAAATTTTTAAAAGCGATGTTATTGGAACCGAGCATTTACTGCTCTCAATTCTTCGTGATGAGGACAATATTGCCTCACAAATATTAATGCAATTTAACGTGAATTACGAAATTTTTAAAAGCGAGGTTGAATCGCATAAAAATGATGTAACTGACGAAATGCCGGGATCACCTACCGGTGGCGACGATGACTTCAAAGAAGAAGAATCTTTCAGCCAGCCAAAAAAGGTATCAGACATTAAATCAAAAACACCAGTACTGGATAACTTTGGCCGCGATTTAACAAAAGCTGCAGAAGATGGCCGTTTGGACCCGATTGTTGGTCGTGAAAAAGAAATTGAAAGGGTATCTCAAATTCTTTCGCGCCGTAAAAAGAACAACCCTATATTAATAGGTGAGCCCGGTGTTGGTAAATCAGCCATTGCTGAGGGTTTGGCATTACGCATTGTTCAGCGTAAAGTTTCACGTGTTTTATTCAACAAACGTGTAGTTACCCTTGATTTAGCTTCTTTGGTTGCCGGTACCAAATACCGCGGCCAGTTTGAAGAACGCATGAAAGCGGTAATGAACGAACTGGAAAAATCACCAGATGTAATTTTATTTATCGACGAAATTCATACTATAGTTGGTGCAGGTGGTGCTTCTGGCTCCCTTGATGCATCAAATATGTTTAAACCGGCTTTAGCCCGTGGAGAAATCCAATGCATTGGCGCAACTACTTTAGATGAATATCGTCAGTATATTGAAAAAGATGGGGCTTTAGATCGCCGTTTTCAAAAGGTAATGGTTGAACCAGCCACTCCTGATGAAACTATTGAAATACTGAACCGTATCAAAGAAAAATACGAAGAGCACCATGGTGTAACTTATACTCCTGAAGCAATCAATGCCTGCGTTAGTTTAACAACCAGGTATATTACTGATCGTTTCTTGCCAGATAAAGCTATTGATGCCTTGGACGAATCAGGTTCGCGTGTTCACTTAACTAATATCCATGTGCCACAAAACATTCTGGATATTGAGCAAAAGATTGAGCAGATTAAGATCGAGAAAAACAAAGTAGTTCGCAGTCAGAAATATGAAGAAGCTGCCAAATTACGTGATACTGAAAAACACCTGCTCGAAGAGCTGGAACAGGCTAAAGCTGTTTGGGAAGCTGAAACAAAGTCAAAACGTTATACCGTAACAGAAGATAACGTTGCCGAAGTGGTTTCCATGATGACAGGTATCCCTGTTCAGCGTGTAGGCCAGGCCGACAGCCAGAAATTGCTAAACATGGCAACAACCGTAAGCAGCAAAATTATTGGCCAGGACGAAGCGATTAAAAAATTGACCCGCGCTATACAACGCACACGTGCCGGATTAAAAGACCCTAAAAAACCAATTGGTTCATTTATATTCCTGGGTCCTACTGGTGTTGGTAAAACTGAACTGGCGAAAGAACTGGCCCGTTTCATGTTTGATACCGAAGACGCGCTGATCCAGATTGACATGAGCGAGTACATGGAGAAATTTGCGGTATCCCGTTTAGTGGGTGCGCCTCCGGGCTATGTGGGTTATGAAGAAGGCGGACAGCTTACTGAAAAAGTACGTCGTAAACCATATGCGGTAATACTATTGGATGAAATTGAAAAAGCTCACCCGGATGTATTTAACATTTTGTTACAGGTACTTGACGAAGGCCAGTTAACTGATTCATTAGGCCGTAAAGTTGATTTCAGGAACACCATCATCATCATGACTTCAAACATTGGTGCACGCCAATTGAAAGACTTTGGTCAGGGTGTTGGTTTTGCTACCAATGCTAAAAATCTTCAGGCAGATAACCACTCAAGAGGTGTAATTGAAAACGCTTTGAAACGTGCTTTTGCTCCTGAATTTTTAAATCGTATTGATGATGTAATTGTATTTAATTCTTTAGGTAAAGATGAAATATTCAAAATTATTGATATTGAATTAGGCTACCTGTTTAACAGAGTTCATCTTTTAGGTTACAAAATTGAATTGACGCTGGCAGCCAAAGAGTTTATTGCCGAAAAAGGTTACGATTCGCAATTTGGTGCACGTCCGTTGAAACGTGCTATCCAGAAATACCTGGAAGATCCAATTGCTGAGGAAATACTGAAAGGTGAATTAATCGAAGGCGATACAATGGAGGTTGATTTTGATACCGCAACTAATGAAATCAAGATCATTGACAAAAACAATAAAGGCGAAAACAAAAAGCCAGAAGAAGAAGAACAAAAATAAAATCTTCTTTTTAATAATAACAAAGCCCATTATGATTTAACATAATGGGCTTTGTTATTAAATAAAGATTATATGTTTAAACATAAAACATGTTTGTCTTTAGCTCACCTATATTAAACCAAAGATTTAAATTTTAATTTTTAACTCATAAAGAGCTAGCATAAGTTATAAGTGGCGTAGAAACACGTTTTATCTTACGTAAAAATACGTATACAAATAGGGTGAAAACACGGTAGTAGCACGCACGTTCAAACACTATTTTTATGTCAATTAAAACCCGGTTAATTAGTTCCGGGGCACCTAGACCTTATCATCTAAAAAAAACCGCCCTGAAGTAAATTTGGTGCGGTTTTTTTTTATACGTAATACTATTAGTCTCTCTTCTCTATGTTATCATAAAAACCGCCAAACGTATTCATCTTAACTCCCTCCTCTTTGAAAAAATCACCAGGGAAACCTAACTGAATAGCACTTACTTCATTTAATTTCTGCAAATGTTCTTTAGTAAGGTTTACATTAATAGTTTTAAGATTATCTTCCAGTTGACTCACTTTAGTTGCCCCCACTATAGGAATAGATGAAAAACCCTGTTCAACAGTCCATTTTAAGGCTACATTTCCTGGGGAAATTCCTAATTCATCAGCAATAGCCACTACCACTTTTGTAATAAGGGTGCTGTGCTCATTCAAACGGTTGCTTTCGGGTTTTATACGGCCTTGTTCACCCCTTATATACTTACCGGTTAATGCACCACCGCCCAGTGGAGCCCACGGTGTAACCGTCATCCCAAAATGCTTTGCCATTGGAATCAGTTCCCGCTCTGGTGTACGGGCAAGCAGGCTATATTCTACCTGTAAGGCTACAAACTGACTCCAGCCCATTACTTCAGCAAGGGTGTTGCCCTTGGCCACCATCCATGCTGGTGTATCACTTATGGCAGCATAGTTAACCTTTCCCTGCCTTACCAAATCATCTAAACCGCGCAATACCTCGTCAATAGGTGTTAAATCATCCCAAATATGCAGGTAAAGGATATCAATAAAATCAGTCTTTAGCCGCCTCAGGCTTTCTTCCACGCTACGCATCATATTTTTGCGGTTGTTGCCAGATGCATTAGGATTAGTAGTATTATCCTTTAAAGAATATTTGGTAGCCAACACAAAGTAATCACGGTCGTGATTACTCATATAATCACCTATAATTTTTTCGCTGGTTCCCAATTTATAAACATTGGCTGTATCCAGAAAATTACCGCCTGCTTCGGCAAAAGCATCCATAATTTTAAAGCTGGTTTCCTTATCGGCCCCCCAGCCGGCTTCTGTGCCGAACCCCATTGTACCCAAGCACAGTTCCGAAACTTTAAGGCCCGAACGGCCCAGTAATTTATATTTCATAAGATGATGTTTAAAAGCTAAAGACCTTTTTCAATTCAAATTTAATTGAATTGTTTGTTTGATATAGCCTGCATTGAAACAATATTGACAGGTGCTTGTAATTATTTATATAAACCCATCTAACCATGAAAATCTTAAATATTCATAAAACCATAACAGCAGATCAATTGCTTCAGTTATTACAGCAAAAATTAAATTCGCTTTTTCAGCATCAAACACAAAGTGATATAGCCTTTGTGAGCGAAATTAAAGATGGAAAAGTTGAAATTTCCCACCCCTCACTTTACGAAGGCTTCTTATTCAGCATTGAAATTAATGGACACGGGTTATGGATCATCCGTTCAGAGCATTATGTTGATGATGTAAATTCACTTACTATCGAATCAATACTGAATGAATTGTTTGCAAAGCTAGCTGCCGACGGTAAGGTTACGCTTATTTTGGAAGGTTAGTTATTGATTTATCAATTACGTCGTAAAAGTAATAAGTTTCTTAATAATTATATTTTATTTCGATCAGATTAACATTTATCAATTGCCAGTATTTTAATATTATTAGGTAGCTTTAAATATAAATTCCTGTTTATGTTTAGATATCGCTACCTTCTTTTATTTCTTCTGATTACGTTTGACTTTGCTTATGGGCAAAAAACAGTTACTGAAAAAGGTGCACCCGTAATAGTAAACCAGGATACTGTATTTGAATTTTATACCGGCCAGGGATTGTTTACTGCCAAAGAAAGGGCATCCGTTATAAATAAACGCTTAAATATACTTATATCGCAGCTGGATTTTAACCCGGATTCATTAGTGGTGAAAAATGACACTTCCATTTCTACAATTACCTATAAATCTGACCTGATTTTAGCTATTACCAATAAAGATGCGGCAGCTTCTGAATTAGACCGGCCTCAGCTGGCTGCAAATTATCTGGCTATTCTCAAAAAAAAATTGGGCCATAGTTTTGAAAGCAACAGCATAAAAGAACAAATTATAAATGTACTCGAAGCTATTGCTGTTGTGGCTGTTCTGCTGATATTGATATGGGTAATTAACCGTGTGTTCAGATTGTTAAAATTCAGGCTGCTTAAATCATGGGAAACACGAGTAGCCAAATTGGCCGAAAAAGGAGCCCCTGTGGGCTATGCAGACAGGCTGCTACCCATTGTAACTAACCTGCTCCGCGCGGGGCGTGTACTCATTATCATATTGCTGGTTTATCTGGCCTTACCCGTTGCTTTTTTAATTTTCCCCTGGACTAAACCCATTGCAACACAACTATTAAGTTATGTTATTGACCCATTGAAGGATATTGTAAAGGCCATTATCCGTTATATCCCAAACCTGCTTACTATAACGGTTATTTATTTGTGCACACGGTATCTTATTAAACTGATTAAATTTATTGCTACCGAAATTGAGAGTGGTTCATTTACTATCAAAAATTTTTATGCAGATTGGGCCATTCCTACCTATAATATTATAAGGGTATTATTATATGCCTTTATGTTTGTAGTTGTATTTCCCTATTTACCGGGATCTGACTCAAAAATATTTCAAGGGGTTACTGTATTCCTGGGGGTATTGTTTTCCTTTGGGTCATCATCAGCCATATCAAATATGATAGCTGGCCTGGTGCTTACATACATGCGGCCCTTTAAAATTGGCGACAGGGTAAAGGTTGGGGAAATAGTTGGTGATGTTATTGAGAAAAATTTACTCATTACCCGCATTCGCACAGTAAAAAATGAGGATATAACAGTTCCTAATGCTACTATATTGGGCGGAGCAACTACCAATTACACCTCATCATCTCAAAACCTGGGATTAATTTTACATACCAGCGTCACCATCGGCTATGATGCACCCTGGCATATTATCCATCAATTACTGATTAATGCGGCAATGGCAACTGAGGGAATATTAAAAGACCCCAAGCCGTTTGTTTATCAGACTGACTTAAATGATTTTAATGTTACTTACCAAATAAATGCCTATACGGCACATTCGCACCAAATGTCATCGCTATATTCATTACTCCACCAAAATATACAAGATAAATTTAACGAGGCTGGTATGGAGATCATGTCGCCACACTTTACCTCATTACGGGATGGTAATGCTATACAAATACCTGAAGCCTATATCTCAAAAGATTATAAAAAACCGGGATTTAAAGTTGACAAAGAAGATAAGAATTAACCATTTATCCAGCTGAACTTATACTCCAGCATTGGGTTTTTCATTCTTTCGGCAACACGAAGCAAACGGTTTGGAAGGTTCATGATATAGTCACGTGCCTTTTCGCCGGTTTCATTTAAATCCACTGTGCTCTCAATATGCCAGTCTTCAATCAACTCTTTCAAAATATCCACATAGTCAATTGCGGTATAAATACCCAAACGCTGGGCGGCATCTGTAAAGTGACCAAATGTTTGTCCTATTTTTAAACCTACTTCCCGTAAGAAATGCGCAGGCATCACAATTTTTTTGCGCATCATGTCTTCAAAAGCAATCATGGCTTCGTTGGCATCAACCTCAAATATTTTTCCAATAAAATATTTGTAAGCTTTAGCATGACGGGCCTCGTCACTGGCTATTACGCCACACATTTTTGAAAGCAGCGTATCGCCATCCTTTTTTGCCTGTGAAGCAACGCGGCGATGCGAAACATTGGTTGCTAACTCCTGGAATGAGGTATAGATAAAATTACGGTAGGGATCATGACCTGTGCCAATATCAAAACCATCAGCAATAAGATACTGGGTTGATATTTCCATCATCCGCATATTTACGCGACCAGACAGATATAGGTATTTATTCAATAAATCGCCATGGCGGTTTTCTTCACCGGTCCAGTGACGGGTCCATTGCATCCAACCACCTTCTTCGTCACGTGATACACCTTGAACCATTGTTAACCATGATTCATAAGTAGGCAATGCCTCTTCGGTAATAGTATCACCAATTAATACAGCTATAAGATCATAAGATAAGCCCTGAGCGCTCTCCTGCAGTTCTTTAATTTCGCTAAAAAACGTGTCGCGGGACGAATCAGGCAAAAAATCAGATGGCTGCCAAATTGTATCGATGGGCTTTAAATATTCATCCTTTTTCTCAAGCATGAATTTTTCAATGTGCAACATCACTTCCCGACGCTTTTCTTCAAAAAATAGCATAACAATATATTAGGGTGCAAAGGTAACGAATTATAATAATAATAAACTATTCAATTTTGGCCTTTATAACCAATCTTGGCATCCGACAATCTATTAATTTGGCAGTCTTTTTATTATAAACATCTTAACCATGTCAATATTCAATCTCCTCATGATTTCTGTTTTTATACCATTTATGGCTTACAATTAATTTGCTATCATCCGTCTATAATTAATATAATTAACTTTATTTAATACTTTTTACCTTTGAATCAATAATTGCAATTTTTTCCGCACAGTATGGAAATGAAGCCCCAACAATAGCTTTCTTCCCCAATAATACCCCAACTAATGGTGCAGAAATAAAAATGCTTAATAAAAGTTCAAAGTATGGATAACATTTTCGTCTGATAACCGTACAAAGCGGCTCAGTCTATATTGATGTTCTAATTTGAGGCATCAATTATAAGCATTTGTTCTTTATCAATTTCATTATGGCGATTTACCTGGTAATGAGAAGCCTCTCTCCAAATATTCCGATACATATATGGGTGTTTATTATATAAAAAAATAAAAAGACAATCACGCTCTGCATGGTACCTCCTTTATTAATGATTTCATATAAGTTAATATTTATTGGCGTTTAAATTAAATAACTCGTATCTTTAAAATTACCATAGTGTTAGTCTAATCAACTTAAAGCTGTATAAATTGCCTTATTTAACAACAAGATCAATATGGGTAAATATTTACCCAATCGGGTTAAGTTCCGATTGGAAATCTTTAAACGTAAGCGGCAGCTTTATACTTTCAATTTCACGTTATTTATGGGTATAAAATTTACATACTTCAAGGTATTTTGGCTTAAAGCGTCTTTATTGGGTGCCTGCTTAAGCCATAAAATAATGATGATATTATTAAAGCTTTTAGCCGTTTTTAATGCTAATAAGTGGGAAATTGGGGTGGTTGGATTGCTTTTTGCTATAGCAAGGGAAGTAAATATTATTAATATAAATAATGCTTCCTTTCTTTTAAAAGGATTTAAACATGATTATCAGATAATTAAAGTGAAAAATATGTTAAGATGTGCATAAATACACGTGTAGACTTTTTAATATTTTCATTTACTTTATAGTAATTAAATATATAGGTTGCCGAAATCTTATTATAATTTAAGGAAATAATGTTTGTTCAAATAACCCAAGAAGAGTTTTCAAAAGAGATATCAAAAAAGGCCTGGTACCAGACTAATAATATTATCTGGATGATTTTATTTACCTACCCCTTAATTTTTATCATTGACATTATTTTTGCCAATTCAATCTGGCTACAGTTCCTGATTGTAAGAGCCATTACTGATATTATTATATATTCCTTATACAGCATTTTCCAGCGTAAAAATTACGATTACCGCATATTACTTCATATTACCCTTTTTCTATTGTCACTCACATCAGCTGTAGAGTGTAATATTGTAGATGTTCAGGACATTAACATCTATTTCCTGGTTTTCTCTGCCCTCATTCTCTTTTTTAACATGATGGTGTTCTGGGAGCCGTATAATTCAATTATACAAGGTTTGGTAGCTATATTATTACTAGCTATATTTTTTAAAATATTTAACCAATATACTTCAGACCTGATTATTACCAACGGTGGACAGTTCTTCTTTATTATTATCTTAATTTCTTGTTTAATACCTGGTGCTCGTTATAAAGTAATTGTGCGCGATGTACGTTCTCAAATACTCATCACCAAATCAAACGAACAACTGAAAAATCAAAATCACGATATTGCCGAAAAGAATAATATTATTGACGCACAGTATGAACAATTAAGAAAACTGGATAATCAAAAAAATAGTTTTATTAATATTGCTGGGCATGATCTTAAAAACCTGGTAGGCTCAATTATTATGAGCAATAACATGCTAAAAGATGAGGATTACCGACTAAGTGCAGATCAGCTTGAATTGATAGGTTATATTTCTGAGTCATCAGAAAAAATGCAATACCTGCTTAATAAGTTGATGGATGTGAAAGAGATTGAATCGCAGGAAATGAAATTTAATCTGGAAACCTTTGATATCAATGCTGAAGTTTTACATGTATTTAAAGGCTTGGTTGAAACTGCACAGATGAAAAACATTCATTTGATTGATAATATATTAAAACTCCCCCTACATGTTAATCTTGATAAAGTTTTTTCGGGGCAGGTATTTCAGAATCTTTTATCAAATGCAATTAAATTTTCTCAAACAAACAATAATATCCGCGTAGTAACCAGCTTACATCGTCAAAAATTTGTGTTTGAGATTATTGATGAAGGTATATCAATAGGCATGGAAGAACTTGATATGATGTTTAACAAATTAAAAACGTTAAGCGAAGCATCAGGCCATGTGGAGAGCAGGCTCGGTCTGGGTCTGTCCATTGCGAAACTAATGACACAGGAGATGGGGGGCGAAATTATGTATCGCAGTGATGAAAATGGCAATTATTTTAGAGTTGAATTTCACGTTATAAATTAATATTAACAAACCAATGAACAAATTTTTAACCTTATTAGCCCTTGTATTTCTTTTAAGTAAGGCATCATTGGCCCAAAGTATTGTGTCCTTTAAATCACTCGGACATGGAGATAATGCTATTTACGGAATGAGTGGTGCAAGTTCATTTTATGTAAAGATTTCTCCTATGGTTGAAGTCAATGGCGGTAAGCTTGTTTTATATTTTGAGCCTTCACAGGCATTAATAAAAGAACATTCTTTTATTAATATTATTTTGAATGACAGACCTGCATACAGTGCCCGTTTAACAAAGGATTCTATACAAAAGGTAGTATTAAATATAACCCGTGACGATATTTCAACAGACAAGTTTTTGAAAATTCAGGTCAAAACTTTGTTAACCATTAGCGATGATATTTGTCGTGACCTGGATAACCCGGCAATGTGGTTAAAGGTAAAAGACTATTCATACCTATCATTCCTAAAAAATAGAGATGGAGTTTCTGAAGTTAATATCAGCAACTGCTTTGAAAGCAAAAGAGCTATAGTTTACCCTGAAAACCCTTCGCTTCATGATTTAAAAGCTGTTGCCTGGGCTTATGCCCGCCTTAAAAAAGCTCAAAATAAACCAATTTTGGTTTTTTCTACAGATCAGCTTCCTGATAGTGTGAAAAACTACATTGAGGTTGGAAGTTTAGATGGATTACCTCAAAATAAACGTGAACTGATTAAGGTAACACCACAAACCAATGAAGGTATTTTATATCTTTCTAAATCTACAAGCACCATTACCGATACAGTAACACAAATGGTTAATGTAAAAGGAGTAATGGTTCCTAAAAAAACGGTTTCTGTCGAAACTGTTCCTGCAGAAATATTATTTGTAAGCGGCGGTGATGACAATGCCGGTTATGAAAAAGCTATTACTGCATTAGGAAATATCAATATTTTAAACTCAACCTTTGGCGATTACCTGCTAATTGACCAGGCTGAAAATACCTATTTTAAAACGGTTGATGAAAACCGCTCAAGATTAACGCTGAAACAAGTTGGTGGCTCAAGCGATTTCATGTCGGGGATTGGCTCATTAAAAAGTTCCTATACCTTTAAAAACAGCGACTTTAACTTTACGCCTAAAGAGGTTGAAATTAGATTTATTGGTACCTATAGCGGTTTGAATCCGGGCGACAGAGGATATTTTAATATCTATTTAAACGGTTTGTTAATTAGTAGTGAAAAATTAGATGCCTCCGGTAAATTAAATACGTCTATAACAATTAATCGTTATCAACATCATAAATACAATACACTCGAATCAGAATTCAGATTTTTCCCAACTAACGGAGAGTGTAAAAACAGCTTTATCAATTTCTTTGGTGAAGTTGATGTAGACAAATCCTACCTGGAATCAAAAAATCCATTTATATCAAGTGATCTGAGTTTTTATCAGTATCCTGAAGCATTTAATACCGGTACAACCAGAATCATTGTATCAAAAAATATTGCTAAATATGCCGCAGGTGCAATAGGTGAAGTTATTTATGAATTGAACAACAATATCAATTCAAACAATTTCCCTGAGTTTGTATATTCAAGCGATATACAGGCTCAAGCAGGTGATCTGAAAAAATATAACATTATAGCATTATTGGATAAAGACGATCCAATAATGAAGGAATTCCCGGATGCGCCGATCAAATTCAGCCAGAATTTCCGCTTGTACAATACAGATAATAATAAAATAGTTTATTCTTTATCTGACACTGTATCAACAGGCTTAGCACAAATATTTTATGGCCGCAGCAATAATGCAACCTTAGTACTTACGGCAACCGGATCGCATCAGTCAGAAGCTCTTTTAGCTGCATCTAAATCAATAACCGAACAATTGTCAACATTATCAAGTAACGTTTGCGTAACTGACATTAATTCAAACAAATATCTGTTCAACATTAATAAAACAAGCGGAAACCTTGAGTATGTTGATGCCAAAAGCACACTAACAAAGTTTTGGGACAATTACAACTTATACATACTGCTGGGCATATTAATATTGATATTACTTTCATTCCTGTTTGTACGTTCAAGAGTTCAAAGGTCACAGGAATTATATAACGACTAATTTAAGTAGTCACATTTCAATTAAATAAGTAAGCTTAACCAAACTTAAGGGTTAAGCTTACTTCATAAATGTTTTTAAACTTTACCGAAACAAAATAAATATGTCAATCCCCGAAATTTTGATTAATGACGGCTTTATATCTCAACATGATCGGGAAAAGATTGATAATTTATCAGCCACGTCCGGGCTTTCATTCATTAAAATAGCACTCAATTTTGGTTACATATCACGCAAAAATTATGAACGCTCATTAATAAATGCCGGATATGAATTTAAGCAGATCAGGGAACTCCCTTTTGATACTGAAGTATTGAGCAAAATTGAACTCAAATTTGCCGATCAGCATGTTGCTCTGCCTTTACGCATCGAAAACAATCGGGTTGTAACCATAATGTCCGACCCAAGCAACCAGTTATTTCTCGATTACATACGCTTTACTTATGATTGTGAGCCTGAAATAATTGTTGCGTCAGACCTTGATATTGTATGGTTAAGTCATAAACTACTGGGCGATAAATATGTAAAATCAGCAGTTTTTGAATTATTAAAGCGCGATCCCAATAGTTCAGCCTTTATCACATTTACATCATCGCAATTAGTATTCCTTTTTGGTTTTCTGGCACTTGTTGTGATTGGATTGATGATCAATTTTAAAAATACATCCATCACCATAAATGTAATTATCAGTTTCTTTTTCCTGGTTGCCATATTATTCAAGCTATTCCTTGCTCTTGTAGGATCACGATTTGAGTTACATCAGGCAGTAACCCGGGAAGATTTAAAACTTTTAAAGACCGAAGACTTACCCATTTACACTATTTTATTACCAGTATACAAAGAAGACAAGCTAATTAAAAAGCTTATTTGGAACTTGCAAGCACTTGATTACCCACGCGAAATGCTGGACATTAAACTGCTTATAGAAGAAGATGACGACAAAACACTAAATGCCGTTAAAAACCTCGATTTCCCGGCCATTTTTGAAGTTGTGGTTGTGCCTTTTCACATGCCTAAAACAAAGCCCAAGGCATGTAATTACGGCTTACACTTTTCAAGGGGTAAATATTTAACTATTTACGATGCTGAGGATATTCCAGACACAGATCAGCTCAAAAAGATAGTTTCGATGTTTAATAATTTACCGTCGAACTATATTTGTATCCAAAGTGCTTTAAATTACTTTAACAGGAACGAAAATTTCCTTACCAGGATGTTTACACTGGAATATTCTTACTGGTTTGATTATATGCTACCGGGCCTGGATACCTTAGATATCCCAATTCCTTTAGGCGGTACAAGCAACCATTTTAAACTCGAAAACCTGGTTGAATTAGGTGCATGGGATCCATTCAATGTAACGGAAGATGCTGATTTAGGGCTTAGAGCTTATGCAAAAGGATACAAAATAGCAGTTGTAAACTCAACCACTTATGAAGAGGCTAACAATGAGCCATTTAACTGGATTCGGCAGCGCTCAAGGTGGATTAAAGGTTATATGCAAACCTACCTTGTACACATGCGTAACCCGATAGCATTATGGCGCAAATTAGGCTGGAAAGGCTTTCTGGGTTTTAACTTCTTTATCGGAGCAACACCATTAACTTTTTTAGTTTATCCTTTCCTGCTTGCCATTTTTATCAGCTATCTGATATTTGATTTATCAACCATCAGGTCATTATTCCCGGATTGGGTACTATTTATGTCTATTTTTAACCTAATGGTTGGAAACATATTGATGATTTATATTAATATGATGGCGGTGTTTAAACGGCGTTATTATGAATTGATATTGTTTGCAATAGCTAACCCGGTTTATTGGCTTATGCACTCTATTGCTGCTTTTAAAGGACTGTACCAGTTGGTAGTTAAGCCTTTTTATTGGGAAAAAACGGAGCATGGTTTAAGTAAGGTAAATAGTCCAACAAACATTGTTAAATGAAAACTAATCCAACTAAATATCTGTTACCGCTTACCATATTACTGGGTGTTTATTACCTGTTAATGGGTATTTACTTAAACAGGTTGGGCTATTTTAGCCAGGAAGGGCTGTTTTATATTGAAAAAACAAAAATTGTTCTTGAAGGCTTTGGCAACCGTTTAAAAGTAATGGGCTTAACGGCTCCTATTTTACCATTTTATTTGTCATTTATATTTTCGGCAATAAACGCCCAGATTGCCCCGGTAATTGCATCTGCATTATGTACTGCCATTCTTTTTTATATACTGGCAAGCACAGTTTTAACTACTTTAGAAGATACTTTTTACCTGTTTATATTACTACTAATTTTCACACTGCATCCCGGTATACTGTATGCGGCATGTTCAGGAAAATCAGTTGCTATGGTATTGGTATTTTTCCTGCTTTTCTTTTTCAATCTGCTTCAATTTTACAGATCAAATACTACATTCCACGTATCTATAGCAAGTATCTGCCTTGTAATGCTCATATTTTGCGATTATAAGTTCATTTGGCTTACTTTATTCTTTATCCCACTTGTATTATCTATAACTGTAAAAAGTTTAAAACTAGGTGAACAGGAATCCATATTCAGACTTTTCCAAAGTTTCAATAATCCATCATTACGTCGTAAACTCATAAACAAAACATTTGCCCTCTATATTATATTGTTCATTTTGCCATTAGCTTGTGTGGTATGCTACAAATTATTAAACTTAACCCACGCACAGGATTTAAATTATTTTGATGAAAGCCCATATGCAACATGGCGTGTTTTGGCTGATAAACTTAGCTTTGATCAATTATCAACCACAGCTATTTATCAATTACCCGAAACTTCCATATTGCTTTCGGCCAGAATTATCATCTTTTGCCCGCTTATACTAGTTGCTGTTTATTTATTTAAAAACAGCACTTATCAGATGTTAACCCTGTTAACTCCTTTTGCTTTTGTTGAGTTCTTGCACATTAAGTACGAGAAAGTATTTCTGGCTCATGAGTATTATTTAATCTTCCTGATATTATCGCTTTTATGTATTATTTACAAATCTAAAACTGTAAAAAATCAGGAAGTACTAAAACTAATTGTTGGAGTTCTAGCACTTATGCAGCTTTATACCGGATATTTTTTCCTTCAAAACTCATCAATCCGTGAAGAACGTATCTTTAGTAACATACTGTTTAACAGAACTCCTGATGCAAGACAAGATGAAAACCGCGATTTGGCAAATTATTTAAATCATTTGCCTAATGATGCGCATGTTTTAATTGATGATGCTATTGCTTACCCGGTAGTTGCTTTTACCGACAACCTGCACAAGCTTACCTTGCCCTATGAAGGCGCATTTTTAAGCGCCATAGAAGCTCCCGATAAGTACGATAATTATGTATTGCTGGCAACAGAAAAAAATGAAGTGACCGGCTTTACAGAGCTCAACAATAAGTATATACCTGTTATTAAAAATTCTAATAGCGCATTAAAGCTCAGAAGGGTTTTCGAAACTAATGATTGGATATTGTATAAAGTGTTTGATCAATAAGTCTTATATTTCTTCTATATTTAGATTAGATACTTCATTATCTAATAGTACCCCATTGAAAGAAAAATAGAAGCCCCCCTTACTGCCTGAATGGCAACTATCAATAAACCCTCTTTCTGGGTCTTTACGGGATTTTGTGTTTTGCTATATATTTGTAATAAAACAAATACTCCGGATACGGGTGATAGAAAAGTTCCTACTTCTCAAATGATCTTTATATATGAGTGACAGCATTTACCGGCTTGTTTCTGAACTTGATAACAATATCATTCAGGAACAAAAAGTAAGCTAGCTATTTCAATGTCTTATGCTATGTATTTGAAATAGCTAGTATTTTTTCACTTGCAGCTTTAATATTTATAAAAAGATAAGCTCTTTAAAGCGTAGACCTAAGCACTTCTCACTTGTGCCATAACGTTGAAATCTTCAACACTTAATAAGAGGTATAATTTATGCTTTTCCGCCTCTGCTATTCAAAGTTCTCAAATATTGTCCCTTGTTCTATTGATCTTGTCCCATTTGGGAATTTGATTTCACTAAAACAGGCATTTTTTCGGCCCATTTTGTCCCACCTTGGCCCATAGCTAAAGTTAACTTACTGATTTACAATGACGGGCTGATTTTGCTGACCCGCGTGTTTCATTCTGTGTCATGTTTCCCTGGGACGGGACAAGCACAGAATGGGAGGGATTATTCTGTCTGATAGGGTATTGAGCTCAGGCTGGTGTAGTTCAGTAAGAACCCAGCCTTATAAAACGCAAAAAGCCCTTGTTCATTAGAACAAGAGCTTAAGCGATAAAATTTGGCACCGACCTACTCTCCCACATTTTACTGCAGTACCATCGGCTCTGGCGGGCTTAACTTCTCTGTTCGGAATGGGAAGAGGTGGACACCGCCGATATAGGCACCTGAATATTTTAATTAGATTTGAGTATCAAGATCTGAGTATTGAGATTTTATCTCATGTCTCACATCTATTATCTCCTATCTAAGACAATGATTGAAAGAAGTAAGTAATTGAAAAGACAACAGTATCATTTTGATTATCTGTTTGTTTGGTGTTTGCGAGTAGCAAGGTATTGCTACCTGCTACTCACCATTTCCATTCACGAAGAAA